>NZ_CP113910.1:0-4800000 GCF_024701375.2 Streptomyces sp. KMM 9044
AGTTACGTATTGCTTCGGCGGCTCGCTGCGCGATCCCATCTCTCCGGGCTGTGTGGATCGCGTCGGGCAGCCTGCTGCTCCTCAGCGCGGGCGGCTGGTGGGCGGCCCGGTTCGTCCGCTCCCACGGCAGGGGAGGTCACCGCGGCTGCCGACGGCCGGTGACGCCCGGACGGACGCAGTCTGGTTCAGGCACAGCGGAGTCGGAATGGCGGGCCATGCCCAGCGGGTTTCCGTCCCGGCGAGGAAGTCCGCCGGGACTCACGGCAGCACGCGGCAGAGGAGAGACATGGCGACGATCGGCGTACGGCCGGAGCGACAGGAACCGGACTCGACCGTGGCGGAATCGGTCAAGGACTACTACGGCAGGGTCCTCGCGTCCTCCGCGGATCTGAAGACCTCGGCCTGCTGCACGGACGCGGTACCGGCGCCGCACATCGCCGCGGCTCGGCGCAGTACACGACGAGGTCATGGAGCGCTTCTACGGCTGGTGGCTCGCCCATCCCACCCGCGCTTGAGGGGGCCACCGTGCTCGACCTGGGCTGCGGCAGCGGACGCGACGTCTACGCGCTGTCCCAACTGGTGGGTCCCACGGCGGCAGGGTGATCGGCATCGACATGACCGAGGAACAATCCTCGCCGTCGCCCGGCGCCACCAGGACTCGGCACGCCAAACGGTTCGGCCACGCCACCGACTTCCGCCACGCCTGCATCGAGGATCCCGCGGAGCGGGTACCACATCGCTGCGCGATGTGCAAGCGAACCCCCGTGCTGCGCACGGGGGTTGCGCTCCCGCTCCGCGGGAGCGCTGGCGGGTGGCTGCGCCACCCGCCCAACCCCGATGCTACGCATCGGGGTTGACGCTCCGTCCGCTGCGCTCCCGGAGCGGCGGGACTTCGTCCCGCTACCGGGCTCCCGTTGCGCTGCAGTCCGGGCCGGCGGGTCCGCTGCGCTCCCCCACCTGACGGTCCTTCCAGCTGCGCCTCCAGGACCTTTGGGGCCCACTTCGCGGGCCGGGCTGGCTGCGAGAGTGGGGGGCCTCGTTCGTTTCGGGTTCTGGTGTAGTGGGTGCATCAGGTTGATGCACCATGTAGCGTTGGCGGAAGTATGGGACACCCCTCAACCACCCGATGCGGGCCCAGATGCCCGCGCCTTTCGGAAAAGGGAAAACGCATGTGGAGTGCTCAGGACGTGGCGCGGGATCAGGTCCGGCGTCAAGCGAATGGCCTGGACATCGCCGCCGTTGCGGAAAAGGTCGCGGAGGCCGCTGTCCGTGAGCGGGAGACCGCGGAGCAGTTGAGGGGGAACGGTTCCTTCTACGAGTTCGAGATGGACCGGGAGGGGTTGGCTGCCATCTGGCTGGCTAAACACGCTGAGTGGCAGCGCGTCAGAGACTTGATGACTGCAGCCGGTTGGAGCGTGTACGAGCCAGAACAGGACGCTCAAGGCTCGGTGTGGGCTCGCGAGCGTGAGGAACGGCTTGCTGGTGCTCTTGCGGCACAGGCCGCCTTCGGGGAACGGCAGGGGAGGAAGCGGATGAACTGCGAGCGGAGGTCCGGCTGTCCGCCGCGCCCAGTCGACTGATCCAGACGGTGGCCAGCCGGACGGGGCTGCGCCCCTCTCAGGTCCTGGCCCAGCTCGCCGAGCGGATCGTCGTGGGCGAGGACGGCACGGTGTCCGTCCCACCCTTCACGCCGTCCTGGTGATTTCCGAAGCGAGCAGAAAAGAAGGCAGAGGAGGAGCGTGGAAATGCTGGGTATCCGGCTTCGGGAACACCAGGTCGATCAGAAGTCGGCGTTTCGGAGGTGGATGGGATTCCCTGCAAGATCATCAGTGCCGTCGGAGGGGGCACGGGGCACCATCGTGTCCGCGACCGGATCGGGCAAGACGATCACCGCCGCCGCGTGCGCGCTGGACTGCTTCCCGGGCGGCCGGATCCTCGTGACCGTGCCGACCCTGGACCTACTCGCACAGACCGCTGAGGCGTGGCGCCGGGTGGGCCACCGGGCCCCGATGGTGGCGGTGTGCTCGCTGGAGAGCGATGCGGTGCTGGACGGGTTGGGGGTGCGTACCACCACGAATCCGATTCGGGTGTGGCTCCTTTGGAGGGACGGCCCTAGCTGCGTGAACTGCGGCTTGAGGCACGCCCGAGTGATCGACTCGACCACGACAGCGGGTCACGCGGTGACCGGCACCCTCCGCGCTGTCGATCTTGATGCGACGCGCGGGCGTGACCTGCTGGTTCCGAAAGGATCTCCACGACCGGCAGTCGAGCCCAACCGGCAAATGCCCAGCTCAGCCTGTCCCTCCAAAGGAGCCACACCCGTCGGTGATCGTGGAGATGGTGGACTTGGAGATCTCCGCCCCGTAGACCTCGGCGAGATGCGCGGAGATCTCCCCGTGCGTCAGCCCTTTCGCCGACAGGGACAGGACCATTTCGTCCACCCCGCCCAGCCGGCGCTGCCGCTTCTTGACCAGCTGCGGTTCGAACGACCCGGCCCGGTCCCGCGGCACCGCGATCTCGACCGGCCCCGACTCGGTGATCACCGTCTTCGACCGGTGCCCGTTGCGGTAGTTCTCCCGGCCGCCTTCGGCCCGCTCACCGGGCTCATGGCCCAGATGGTCGGTGAGCTCGCCCTCCAGCGCGGACTCCAGCACCCGCTTGGTCAGCTGCTGCAGCAGGCCGCCCTCCCCGGTGAGCTTCACCCCACCGGCCTGGGCCCGGGCCACCAGCTCGGCAACCAGCCCGTCATCCACGGCACCCGTCCCACTCACCACGGCCTCCCCGGCCTTGATGTCACTCGCCACGTCAGTCATCAACTGTCGCTTCCAGCTCGGGAGTTACACCGCTCACCGTACAGACCCGACGGCGGGGGAAGCGTGGGTGCATCTGCTGGTTGTCGGCCATGGCGAGTGCCGCCGGGAGCGGTTCTCCGTCCTGGCGGTCTTCGTCGGCCAGTTTCAGGGTCACGCATTCGTCGTCGTGGTGAAGCCGGGGCGGCCCGGGCAGGTGCTTGCGGCAGCTCTCCGTAGCGGTGGGTGTGGGGCCCGGGGCGTGCGGGTGTTCAGTTGGTGCTGTTGTTCTCCTTGCCTGACGTTTTCGTGTTCGCGTTGTTGTTCGACTCGTCCGGAAGGGCGCCGTTGAGGAGCGCGCCCAGGGGGTTGCCGGAAGCCAGGGCGGAGACGTTGTTGAGGGTGCCGTCGATGATGCCGGCCTGCGCGGGGGCCGCGGAGGCGAGGGCTGCACCGGTGGTGAGCGCGGCGATGGCGAGGATGCGGGAGGATGACTTCTTCATACCGTGATCAACTCCCACAACGCCTGCCGGGATACGCGTGCAGTCCGCTGAAGGGGCCAATCGTGTTGGGTGCGGATCCTTTCCAGGGATGGTTGAGCTGGGGTTTCGCTGATCCGGGTGTGGGTGGGGTGGCGGCTTGTCTACCGTGGCGGTAGAGGAGGCGGTGCCGGATGGGCTAGTTGATCGGTGAGCTGGAGGAACGCCAGGCGGCGGTGCGGTTGCGGGTGGAGGAACTCGAGCGGGAGGTGGCCGCGTTGACCGTTCGGCTGGAGGCCGAGCGGGGCCGGCTGGATCGGCTGACGGTGACGCGGGAGACTCTGGAGGAACTCGCGGCCGAGGGAGTGGCCCTCGAAGTGGCCCGGCCGCCGGCGGAGACCTTGCCGGTGGGCGGGGGCCGGGTGGTGGGGGTGCAGACCGTGACCTTCTGGCGGGAGGGGATGACCAGCGTGGATCTCCCGCCGGTCTACCGCGACATCGTGGACGTGATCGACGACGCGCCGGGGGCGGTGCAGGCGAAGCAGATCGTGCCCAGGATCGGGCTGCCCGCCCAGACCTCGAAGATCGAGGCGACACGGTCGAAGCTGAAGAGGCTGGTTGAGCGGGGCTGGCTGGCCGAACAGGCGCCGGGGCAGTTCACCATCTCGGCCCACCGGGCGGCAGCCGGCTCGGTGAGGTAGGTCAACTCCCGGTGTTCAAGGGGCTCTTCTCCCTACATTCGTAGGTGCGAACCGAAACGAACATCAGGAAGAAGAGCCCGGATGGAACGCTACGGCACCAGCGATGTCCCCGACCCGTTTGCCTGCTCGATGGAGGCGGTGAAGTCGCTGGCAGCACGGCTGTCGGCGCGTGAGACCGCCGAGCTGGACCACGCCGCGGTGGAGCGTCTGATCGAGGTCGACGGCAGGGAGATCCTGCGCCGCTTCTTCCAGGACCACCTCGATCTGCGCGCGGTCCGCGAAGAACAGCACCCGCCGCCGGAGCCGGTCCTCGGTGCGGACGGAGAGAGGCGACCGTACCGCGAGCGGGGACACGAACGGCAGCTGACCTGTCTGTTCGGAAAGGTGACCGTGACCCGGTGCGCCTGGCGGAGCCGGGGGCGGGCCAATGCGCACCCGGCGGACGCGCGGTTGTCGCTGCCGCACGGCCGGCACAGTCACGGCATCAAACGCCTCGCTGTCCGCGAAGCGGTCCGCTCCTCCTACGACCAGGCCGTCTCGGCGATCACCGACCGGTGCGGGAAGGTCCTGGGCAAGCGACGGGCCGAATCCCTGGTCGTTGAGGCCGCCGTCGACATCGACGCCTTCTACCACCACAAGATCGCCCCCGCGTGCACGGCCGACATGCCCCTGGTCATCCAGGTCGACGGCAAGGGTGTGGTGATGCGGCCCGAAGCGTTGCGCGAGGCCACCCGGCGGGCCGCCGAGGCCAAAAAGCGCCGCGGCCGACAGGCCCGGCTCGCGCCGGGTGAGAAACCGAACAGGAAACGGATGGCGACGATCGCCTGCGTCCACGACACCGTCCCCGCCGTGCGTCGTCCGCACGACATCGTCCACCCGCCGGGCGGTCGCAGCGGCCTGCGCACGCCCAGTCCCGGCCCGAAGGCGGTCAACCGGTGGTGCACCGCCTCGCTCATCCACGACCCGGCCGACGTGATCGCCGAGGCGTTCACCCAGGCCGCCGACCGCGACCGGGGCCACCTGCGGCCCTGGCTCGTCCTCGTCGACGGCGCCCACCACCAACTCGATCTGGTCGAGGCCGAGGCACGGCGGCGCAAGGCGACGATCCACGTCCTGATCGACTTCGTGCATGTCGCGGAATACCTCTGGACGGCCGCCCACGCCTTCCACCCGGCCGGCAGCGAGGCCGCGGAGACCTTCGCCGCGGAGAAACTCACCGCGATCCTGCACGGACACGCCGCCCGCGTCACCCGCGAGATGACCACGCAGGCCGAGAAAGACCAGCTCACCGGCTCCAAGCGCGAGGCCGTCGGCACCTGTGTCCGCTACCTGACCGGGCACCTCGCCCGACTCCGCTACGACATCGCGCTGAAGAACGGGTGGCCGATCGCGACCGGTTCCGTCGAGGGAGCCTGCCGCCACCTCATCGGTGACCGCCTCGACATCACCGGCGCCCGCTGGGGCCTCGACAGCGCCGAAGCCGTACTCAAACTCCGCGCCGTCCACGCCAACGGAGACCTCGACGACTACCTCGCCTACCACCACACCCGCGAGCACCAGCGCACCTACCCCGAACAGCGGGATTACCAACTCGGAGCCTGATCAACGACCTTCCCCCAGAAGGATCCGCACCCAATCGTGTTTGTCTGCCGGAGGCGGCTGCCTCCCACAAGGGCACCTGCGCCCGGACCGGCCGGGCGCACTGCCTGGATACGGGCCCGGCCGGCCCTCGCAGTGCACTGCGGCCCCGGAGGCGCCCCAAGGTGAAACCGTAGTTCAGCGGTTCGTACGCCTTGCCCAAGCTTGTTCTTTATCTACCAAGATCTTCCGGGCTTGCCGATGGCCTTGAGGGTCTCGGGGCGTTTGACGGTTTTGCCGACGTCGTAGCGGGGTGCCTGGTGTCTGTTCTTGGCGCCGGAGGGTCGTCCGGGGCCGGCGCCGCGGGGTTTGGGAACGCGGGCCGGGCAGGCGAGGTGAGCGCGGATGTTCCTGAACCCCCGGCGGACCCGGGCCGGGCTGAGCCGGTCCGAGGCGGTGGGTCTCTCCCAGGGCCGGCGGAGGTCTTCGGCGAGAGGGCGGGCGAGCCGGAGCTGGGTGTGAGCGACGATCAGGATCCAGGTCCAGTGGTCCGCCGCCTCGGGAGTACGGAGTTTCGGGGTGGTCCAGCCGAGGGTCTGCTTCGCGAAGCGGAAGGTGTGCTCCAGATCGAAGCGACGGAGAAATGCCTGCCAGAAACGGTCCACATCGTCCGGGGTGGCGCCGGTCTTCGAGGACCATAACCACACCGGCGGAGCGTCTCGTTCCTTTGACAGGTGCTCGACCTTCAGCCGGACCAACGTGCCCTCAACCAGGGGTAGTTCACCGTCGTGGTCGAGCCAGGACGAGCGGTGGGTGAGCCTTGGGTGGACTCGGTCCCATGCCTGTGTTTCGGCCTTGCCGTAGTTGGTGGTGTCGGTGACGGTGGTGATCGCGGGCTCGGGCCAGGTCTCCGGCTTGGTGAAGCGGAACTCCGGTCCGTGCTTGGGCGGCCTGCCGTTCGTCCCCGGCCGGCGGGGCGGCTTCGGCAGCCGCATGACGCGGTCGGAGCGGACCCGGCCGACCAGCTCGACCGGCAGATCGCGCAGGACCCACGCCAGGCGGGTGACGTCATAGCCGGCGTCGCTGACGATCACGATATGCGGGTCCCCGTTCTGCCACTGGCCCGCGGTGATGAGCCGCTCGACGACTCCTCGCAGCTGGGCGGCGGTGACCGCGGTCGCGTCGTCCACCGGTCCGAGCCGGACCGCGTCCAGGATCGCGGTCCAGGACGTGGCGCCCGGCTCCAGCACGGCGACGAAGGAGTAGGGCCAGCCCGGAATGAACTGCGACGCCGTCTTCGCACGGCCGTAGACGTGGCAGAACAGCCGTTCCGCCGAGCACGGCGCGTCCGAGCGAAGCCACGATGACACGTCGACCGCCAGCACCAGGCGCCCGCCGTCGAAACGCGGCAGCGACAGCCCGGCCAGCACCGTCCGCAGCCGATCGGTGTCGATGCGGCCGTGGTTCAGGCCGCCGTACATCGCTCCGTGTCCACGACGATGTTCGGGCAACAGTGTCAGGTCCACCGGGGACTTCACCGCACCGTCGGCACACAGCACCGCGTCCGCCAGCTCGAACAACTCATCCCGCCGGGCGGTCAGACACTCGTAGAACTCTCCCCAGAAGCGTGACGCTTCCGCGAACGCTTCCCTCCGTACGGCATCAGGCAGCAGACTCACCCTCACGGCCTTCGTCTTGGTCAGTGCACCTTGGTCGGAGCACATAATCAGACGAAGGCCGCCCCCGCGTCCGGCGAATCCCTAGGTGAGCGACTCAGTTCGAGACACCGTTCGAGGCCGGAAGAAAAAGAACAAGCTCAGTCACCGAAAGCGAAACGGTCCACCGACTCCGTCGGCAGACCGTCATGCAAGATCGAGGCTAACTGCCACCCCTTCGCTTATCCCTCACATTCTTACTCTTAGGGCTCAGAGTGATCCCCAAAGCGACAGCAAAAAGTACGGGAAGGCTTGTATTCCATGGAGGGCTCAAATCGACGCACAGCCAGAAAGCGACGATGATCAGCGCGATAGACGTGAGGATTTTCCAGATACTCATTTCTATCCCTTTCATAGCTTGAGCGAGTCGACCAGTATTGCGCGCCATTCTGCATCACTCATAGATGTCTCGCTTGATGCCTTGTAGCTTTCTATCGAGTTTCCAGAGCCTGAACTTCATCCTGAGGGTGGACTTGAGTTGCATGGCGTAGGGGCTACCACCAATCTTGGCCGCGACCCCGCCCCCAATCGCTCCAGTTCCGCCCGCCCACAATGCGCCCTCCATTGTCGACTTCTTTCCATTCGCGACCACATAGGCAGTAACGCCTGCGCCAATACCGACTGCCACACCGCAGACAATCGATGCACCGCAAAGTGCGCCCCCGGCAAAACCGGCGACCCCAATAAGAGCCGCACCTATTTCTTTTCTGTGGTCCCAAACGGAATCAGCGACATCCGCAGCGGCCGACGCAACCTCCCCCCCGGTTGCATCCCAGGCGTCACCCAGACCGCTGGTAAAGCTGTCCCAGCCGCTTTTCTTGTTCTGAGTGCGCTGCGCATTTTCCTTATCTTTTCGGTTGGCATTGTCTATCGCTTGGCGCTGCTGGGCATTGGCGTGGTCGACGTTCCACTGCGCCTGAGTGTAGACGTGGTTCGGGCCGTAGGAGTTGCGGCCCTGGTTGCCGTAGACGTTGTATCGGCCCTTGCTGGGGTTTGCGAGGATGCGCTTCTTGCTGCCCGGTGTCCAGGGGACATAGCTGCCGGAGTTGCCGGGGCTGCCGGGGTTTCCGCCTGAAACGGCGGTGTTGGGGCGGGGCTTTGGCTTCTTCGTCGGGCAGGCTTCGTAGCGTCCACCGCAGGCGAGGTACATGCCGGTGGGATCACTGAAGGTGAGGGGGTTGTTGATGCTGTAGCTGTAGCCGTTGAGGGTTTGTGCCTTGTCCGTTTCGAGCAGTGGGTCGACGCTGATGAACTGGCCCAGAGCGGGGTCGTACTGGCGGGCACCGATATGCGTGAGGCCGGTGGTGGCGTCGGAGGTCTTTCCAATGAAGCCCTTGTCGTTGGGCCAGCTGCCAGCCGATGCTCCCCGCGTATTGCCGAAGGGGTCCATGTGGCGCTTGGTGTACGTCTGATCGATGGCGTCGATGGCGAGGGTCGAGGTGCTGTGGTGGTCCGCCGCCAGGTAGGAGAGTCTGTCGCTGCCGGTTTCGTTGGATCGTACCGCGACGGTGACTTCGTCGGTTCCGTAGTGGCGCTGTGCCCAGGTGCTGCCGTCGGCGCGGAGGTGCAGTTCGGTGTCGCCGGCGTAGAGGACTCGTTCGCCGCCAGTGGTGCTGCGGATGAGGAGTTCGCCGGCCGCGTCGTAGAGGTACTCCGTTGCCTTGCCGTCCTCGGTGACCTTGGCGAGGTCGCCTTCCTCGTTCCAGGAGAGGGTCTGCTGCTTGTTCGGTCCGGGTCTGCTGGTGGTGTTGCCTGCGGCGTCGTAGCTGTAGGTGCGGTTGGGGGCATCACAGTTGGCTGCGGTGCTGGTGGCGGTCAGTGTGTGAGGCTGCTGGCCCGTGTAGCAGTACGTGGTGGTGGTGTCACCGGTGCTGGTGTGCTTGGTTTCGCTGGTCCGCTGGCTGGAGGAGTTGTAGGTGTAGCTGTTCCAGTACGGGGCGGGCCCGGACAGTTGGTCGGCATTGCGGGGGGCGGAACAGTCCTGAGAGGAGGGTGTCCAGGCTTCGGTGAGGCGGCGGTAGCTGTCGTAGGTGAAGCACTGAGTGTCGGCGGTGGTGGTACCGCCGAGAGTGGCGGGGTCGGAGATCTTGGTGACGTTGCCCGCCTGGTCGTAGGTGTAGTTGAGGTCTTGCGGCCAGTAGGAGTGGGTCTCATCGGTGACAAAGCTGCGGGTCAGTCTGCCGGTGCCCTCTTCGTACCGGTTGTTGATGTACGCCTTCTTGTGGTCAGGGGTATTCGCGGCGCCAAGCGTCAGTTTCAGGGGCTGTCCGAGGGCGGAGTAGTCCGTCTCGAGGAGGTAGCCGGTGTGGCCGTTGATCGAGGTGACCATGCCCTGGTCGTTGTAGCCGTATTCAACGGGCTCAGAGGGCAGTCCGCCGAGCGCGGGTTCCTTGTTGAACTGCAGGCTTCCGTCCGGGTTGTATTCCGTCTCCATCGGGATGGTTGCCGGTGCTCCGGCTGCGACCAGGGGGTCGGTGTCGGGGAGGCGGAGTTCGGCGGCAACGGGTCGGGACATGATGTCGTAGGCGGTGATGGCCTGGGTGTATGCCCTGCCCGTCTTGCCTCCGACGTACCGGGTGCTGTCTACGGGCAGCCCCTTGAGAAGGGTGTCGTAGCTGTGGGCGGTGAGCTGGGTGGCGTCGCTCTTGGTGCCGCTCCATGTAGCGAGCGGGCGGCCGATCTCGTCGTAGTCGGTCAGAATGCTCTTGCCACGTGAGTCAGTGGCCTTGACCTGCTGGTCCAAAGCGTTGTACGCCAGTGTTGCCTGGCCCTTGTCGGGGTCGCTGACCTTGGTCTTGCGTCCGTAGAGGTCGTAGCCGTAGGTCCATTTGGCGCCGTCAGAACCCGTGACGGAGCTTTCCTGACCGTCGAGGGTGTACTGGTGGGTCACGGCCTGGTAGGCGACGCCGGGAGAGCTTCCATACTCGGTGTCGTTGGGCTGCTCGCCAGCGTAGGTGCGTGTCTCAATGATGCGGCCGCGGATGTCGGTGATGGTGCGTTGTGCGGTGCCGCCTTGGACGGCGGTGGTGGCGGTGGAGTCGCCGGTGTAGCTGGTAGTGGTGGACCACTTCTCCTTGCCGCCGACGAGCAGGGTGCTGGTGGTGGCTCGTTCGGCACCGTCGTAGACGGTCATGGTCTGGGAGGGCGACTCACCGTACTCGGCGCGTACGTAGGTGCCGTTGGGGGTGCTGGAGGTGTCGAAGATGTCGGCGTGTGTTTCGTAGGCCAGGCCGCGGGTGTCATAGCGGGTGTCCGTCAGCAGCCGGCCGCCAAGGGGGGTCGGTGTCTGAGTCTGGACGGGACGCAGCAGGGAGTCGTAGAGGGAGTAGCTGGTGTTGTAGGTCTTTCTGTCTTTCTTGAGGGTGGAGGTGGAGACCCAGGATGGGCCCGTGGTGTTGAGCTGGTACTTGAGGGTGATGTTGGCGGCGTAATCTGTGGCCTTGGGTTGGTTGGGGAGCCATACAGCCGTCAGGCGGCCGAGGGAGTCGTAGGTCTGTTCGGTCTTTTTCGAGTTGGCGTCGTAGGACCGGATGGGCTGGCCTCGGCGTGGGTCGAGGAAGGCCACGGACTGGTGGCCCTTGGCGTTGATGGTGATGGTGCGGGTAAGGGGGCCTGCGTCGGCGGGCGTGTAGGCGATGGTGCTGGTCTTGTTGTCGGCGTTCGTGGTGCTCAGCGGGCGGCCGAGGCTGTCATGGGTAGTTGTGGTGACGGCCTGCCAGCCGGAGGGATTGCGCTGCCCGTTGCTGTCGGCCGTCGCTGCGTAGCCGGTGGGGCGACCGGTCCAGGTCACCAGCCCTTTGATCGGGGTCTGGTTCGGTGTCCAGGTGGTTGCTGCCGGGTTGTCGTAAACGGTGGCGGTGTCGGCCAGGACGTCGCCGCGCGTTGTGGAGGTGCTGGGAAGGCTGAGTGCGGTGTCGAGGACGGAGCAGGCCTGGCCGACGGTGCGGGTGCGGGAGACCAGGTTGGTGATGCCTGCGTCGGCGTTGCGGGCGTACCAGGTCCGGGTGCAGGTGTTGTCGCCGCCCTTGCCGACTTGCCCGGCGTCCTCCACGAGGACGGGCATGCCGTAGTCGTCGTAGGTGGTGCCGACGGCGTGGGCGCGCCAGGTCTTAGACGCGGCCAGGTAGGTGTGGGTGGTTGTCTTCTTGGTGCGGACATAGCGGGCGACGTGGTCGTCGGCTTCCGGGGCGGTCTGCCGGGCGGTTTCCTTGGACCACGGGTCGTTGACGACGGACTCGATGGGTGTGCTGCCGTTGTAGGTGACCTGCTGGCGCAGTTGGCCGGCGTACTGGTCGGCATCGGTGATGGCTGCGATGCCGAGGGCGGGTGCGGCGAGAGGTGCGGTGCTTACGCTACGTGTGGTGCCGTCGCTTTGTTTGTCTCCGTCCATGCCCTGCATGTAGAGGGAGACGGTCTTGGAACGGGTGGTGTCGGTGGCGCCGGTATAGGTGGTGACCTGGCGGTAGCCGCGCCAGTCGGACCAGGTCCGCTCGTCCTTCGGCGTGAAGGGGCTGTCGGCGTGGTGCCAGGCGGCGCCGCTGTAGTCGTAGGCGTGCTCGACTGGCAGGTTGCCCGTGCCTGGGTCCGATTCGAGGACTGCGGTCACGCGGTACTTGTGGAACCAGTCGATGGAGGCTTCGGGATTGCCGTTGATGTTCCAGTACTGCGGGAAGCAGTTGCGGGTATTGGTGTCCGCCGGAGCGTCGATGACCTGGCTTCGGACGCACTCGGGTGAGGACAGGGTGACGGTGGTGACGCCTCCGGTCTCGGAGGTGATGGTGGAGATCCGCGGCCTGGTCAGCGGCAGGATGTCGTCGGTGCCGTCGACCCGGTTCTCTCGCCACTGGTAGGTGAAGCTGACGGGGTTCGTCGTGATGTCCGCTGATCCGGTCTTGCCGGTCCGTTTGATCGTCTGAAGGGTCAGGACGTGGTCGGAGGTGTCGCCGTCGAGGTCTCCGCCGTCCTCGTACTTCTGGGTGAACGCCCAGGAGTCGACGGGCTGGTAGTTGTTGTCAGCCGCTGACCAGGAGTGGGTGCTGATGCCGGTGAGCCGCTTGAGTGAGAAGAATGAAGGGCTGGTCGCGAGGCAGTCGGTGTCGCCGTCGGTGCAGATGGAGTCGAAGGGCACGTCGGGCCACTGGTCGGCCGTGTCCTTCGTCAGCGGGGCGCAGTCGGAGGTGGTGCAGCGGTCGGAGTAGCTGAAGGTGACCTTCGCGTCGGCCTTGTCGGTGAACAGAGCACCCTTGCGGAGGCCGTACTGGATCTCCTTCAGGTAGCCTCCGCGGGTGTAGGAGGCATTGGCTGTGCTTGCCTTGTTCTTCTTGTAATGGTTCGACTCTTTTGTGTACCAGTAGGTTGTGGCATTGCCGCTGGTGTCCACGACATAGTCGAGGTTCCAGCGCCATGCCTGGGTCTCGGCGCGGTCGGCGAAGGCATCGCCGTTGGCGTATCCGGGCTCGCCCGTGTCATCGCCGAAGACCGGGGCGGTCCACACGGAGTTGGTGCGCTCGTCGGTAGCGCCGTCGAGCTTGTGCTTGCCGAAGACGTACTGGGTGCCGTCGCCGGTGGTGACGGTCCAGTACTCGCCGTTGTCATCACCGTTGACCGGGGTGGCGGACGTGTGGCGGGTGACCTTGGAGGCGTCGTCACCGGCCAGATGCCAGGTGCTGTCCCATGAGCCTGACTTCTTGACCAGCCGGGTGGACTTCCCGTTCAGGACGAGCTGAGCGTTGTCGTACTTCCAGCAGCGGTCGAAGACGTCTTTGTGCCCGTCGTCGTCGCAAGAGCCGTAGCTTCGCTCGATGTAGGACTCAGTGAGGGAGAAGCCCTCGCCGAGGGCGCTGCCTTGGTTGTTCGTGGTCGCGGTGCGGCCGTCGACACTGCCTGAGTCGTAGGAAAGGGCCAGAGCCGGTTCTGGTCCTGCGGCGGCCGGCGGGAGAGTGAAGTCGTAGTCCCAGGTGTAGGAGCCGGAATTGCCGCCCGCTGCCCAGGAGGACGAAGTGGAGAGCGGGGTGGCCGAGTAGTCGCCGGCACCCGACGGGGCGGGCCCCGCGCTGGCCGCAGCGGCAAGTGCGAGAACTGTCATGCTGCCGCTGTCACTGCTCGTGCGGAGCTGGGTGGCAGGTCCTGATTCGGCGGTGAGGCTGATCGGGGCGGTGACTGTCTGCGAGGTGATGTCGTTGTGCGAGGTCAGAGGCGTCTGCTTGCGGCAGGCTGCTTTGTCGGGAGTGGTCAGGGCGCAGGCCGGGAGTTCGACGAGGCGGAGGCGCGCACCCCAGGCGCCGCCGGCGGCGGCAGCGAACTTGCTGTAGTCGATGGTGAGACGGGCTGAGCCACTGGCGTCGCTGATGGCAGTGAGCAGGACGCCGGTGACGTCGGCCTTCGCCGCCGCCTTCTGGTCCAGGACAGTGATCCGTGCCTTGGATCCGGGCTTGAGTGACTTCTTGTCCTCGTGCGCCGACAAGGTGACGGGGAGATCGCCGGCCTTACCGGATACGCCACCGGCCTTGAGTGTGAAGGCTTTACTTCCGGACTTCGGCCAGGATGCGGTTGCCTCGGCCTTCGCCTTGTGTGACCGGGCGGCGCTGGCTGCCTTGTCGGCAGCGACCTTCTTGCGTGCCTTCTTGGCGCCGGGCTCGTCGGCCTTCTTCACCTCGGTGACACGCTGCTCTGGCAGGCCAGGGTCTCCCAGAGCCTTGGGGCCGTCCTGGGCGAATGCCACCTGACCGGTCGGCATCATCAGTGCTGCGGTCAGCACTCCGACTACCGTGGTGAGGCGTTTGCGCCCCGATTTTCCTTCCCAGAACCGTGTTCTGCGTATGCCATGCATCATGACTGTCCGTCCCCACCCTGAAGTGCTGCGAACTACAACCGACCAGTGACATGTACTGAAGGGGTGGTGCGGTCTGCTTGAGGACCGCACCACCCTGTATGTGGGTCAGTCGCCCACGTAGGACTCGACCTGCGCGGAGCCGGCCATCGCCCCGGCCCACAGCCTCACGCTGGAGATCTGGGCGGGCAGATGGTGCTTCCACGCTCCGCTCATGTACGCGGTGCCTACAGCGAACTCACCGCTGCCAATCTTTGCCGTGTAGGACGTGGTCTCGCCCTTGTCCACGTAGCTGATGTAGAGACCGACCTTGCCGTCAACGGAGTCGTGGATACCGGTCAGCCGGACATCGCTGCCCACCTCGACTTCGTCGGAGACGACCCCGGAGAAGGTGCCGTCGGTGTTGAGACGGCCGAAGCGCCACTCGCCGAGCAGCCTTGTTTCCTCTTCGAGGGTCTCTTCGTTCCACACCGTGTCCTTGCCGGCCAGCCGGTACCACATGCCCCAGGCTGAGCCGTCCTGTGCCCGCTGTCCGAAGACCTGCCCGGTGTAGCCGATCGGCTTGGAGGCGATCGCATCCTTGTCCAGCTGTACGAGGGCACTCGCCGTGAACGACGCGCTGTCGTCCACCAGCGGACCGCTCGCGGTAGCCGCGTCGTCGACGCCGTCGAACACGATCGTGTCCTGCTCGATATGAGCTCCGCCCGACAGGTTCAGCGTCTTGTCGTAGCCGGAGGTTGCGTCTGTGATCGAGGTGCTGCTGGTGCTGGTCGGGGTGAAGTCCGCCATCAGCTCGACACCGGCGTAGCTCTGTGAGGTCAGCAGCTTGGCTTCGTCCTGCAGCTCCTCCGGTCCGAGGGCGTGCTGCCAGACAGTCACCTCATCGATGGAACCGTGCATGAAGTCCTTGTAGGCGTCAGCATGCATCACGCGCCCGATCTGCAGTGGCCCGTCTGCTTCCCACGCATCACCCGCTGGTGTGCTGCCCTGCGGCACACCGTTCACGTAGAGGCTGATCGTTTTGTCCTGCGCGTTGTGAACGCCAGCGACATGGGTCCACACACCACGAGGAGAGGGCTGCTTCGACTTGATCTCGTGATAAGTCGCATCGGAAGACAGCGTGCGCATGCTCCACGTATTGCCGCTGGATGCGTCGTAGCTGAGATAGAAGGGGCTGTACTTTTTGGCGAACGGGCTCGTGGTGGGCGTCTGCCCCATAACCGTCAAGGTGTGACTGGCAGCAGGATCCACTCGCACCCACGCCGCGACCGTGTACGAGGAACGGGTCTCCAGCACCTGGCCGTCGGTGGCGGCATAGTCATCGACCCCGTCCAGCACCAGTCCCCGGTCCGTGACTTCATCCTGCAGCGGGGCACCGTCGGCGGCGAACTTGATCAGACCGCGGCGCCCCCGGTCATCGCGTGTGGCACCAGCGAGAGTGGCGTCGTCGCTGCCGTCCACGGTTGCGGCATCCACGGCTGTTGCTCCGCTGGTTTCGGCGAAGTGCCATCGGCCGGCCGGTTCCGTCGTGGCAACAAGGAAGTCGATTACGCCTTCGGAGCCGTAGCGGCCCGCTCCCACGTTGTCCTTGGCTCTGACATACAGGGTGTGAAGCCCCGCCCGCTTCGGGGTGACCTTGATGGTCGCAGTGGATCCGGCGATGTCCGGGGACCAGGCCGCCTCCTGCGACATGCGGTACTGATACGCGACCACGTTCGCCTCGCCACGGACGGTGAATGTGGCCTCCGCGTTGGGCGCACCGGCACTGGGGCAGTCATTCGTGACGCAAGGCAGGTACGGCGTGCCAACGGTGATCGTCGGGGCTTCCGGGCGGCTGGAGTCGACTGTGAAGTAGCACCAGCCCGTGGTCGAGGCGTTGGACGGGCCGGGCAGTTGGTTCTTGCCCTCGTTGTAGTAGGAGCGAGTCCATGACCGGTACCGGTACAAGCCCCCGTCGGCCAGGGTGGGTGTTTCCCCCGTGAGCCGGTGGTTGTCTCCCACGTACCCGGTGGTTGGACGTTCCATCTCAGTGATGGCATTCGTCCAGGTGCCGTCGGAAAGCTTCTTGTCCACGTCCATGGCGACCCGCAGCTGCGCCTCCGACTCACCACCAGGAGCCGTCTGAGGGGTGGATGTCAGGACGGGTGTCGGGTCGGAGACCATGGTCGGTGCCGACTCTTTGACCGAACATGTGTGGCTCGTACCGCTCGCGAGACCGATGTTCGACGGCTTGGCCGGCAGTCCGACGAAGTCCACTGCAAGCGTCGCGTCGTTCTTGAACCGCTTCCACGCCGCCGTGTCCGTCTCGTCATGTGCCTTCAGCATTAGCGTGAGACGCGAGAACTTCCCCTCTGCGAAGCTCCGTACGGTGGCGGTCAGGTTCTCATTCGGCTCATCCGGCAGGTTGTCGTTGAACTCGATCGGTGCATCAGGCGAATTCGGATCACACAAAGAACCACGACCGGCCGACACGTGACGGTCAACCATGGTGTCCCACCCGCCCTGCGGACGCGTGGCCCAGGTCGTGGCGGAGGAGATGTTGTCTGGGGTGCGGACCAGATCCACCCACCGCGGTTCGCACTGGAACGCCCACGGCTCGGTGATGCGGAAGGTGGCGTCCAGGACATGCTTGCCCTTCAGGCTCGCGGGCGAGAACTCGAAGTACAGCCGCTGCACGTAGCCCGGCCCGCACTTGTGGCCGTTCCAGGTACCGCACTTGCCCATGCCCATGCCGCGGCCGTCGCTGCCGTTGCCCCAGCCGTAGGACTCGTAGCCGTCGTTGCGCAACAGGGTTCGCTCCGCCTCGCCCCAGGAGACGGTGGGATCGATGAAGATCGGAAACGCCCCGGACTCGGTACTGGTGAGCAGTTGCGGGTCCGAGACGACAGCCAGGCTGTCCTTGTCGACCGTGACGTCCATGCGCACGACCTCATCGCCCTGCCCCGGCGCGAGTCCAGTACCCGAGGGCGCCGTCTCCGACGGATCGCCCGGGACAACCGGATCGTCAAGTGCTGTGACAGCGGTGCCCAGCTGAGTGGTGGTGCCGTCCGGCTGCGGGTCGGCCTGTTTGCCGGCGGAGTTCCACATCTGAGCCGTGGGGGCCTTGAACACCGTGTTTCCGTCGCCGTCGACAGCCGCCAGGTTGCCGGCCGCTCCCTTGCGCACGGTCAGGCCCTTGGTCTTCAAGCCGAAGGTGGGCTCCTTCACTTGCGGCAGCGCAGCTGCCTCGGGCGTCTTGACCACCAGCACTTGCTGGAAGCTTTCGACCGTAGCCGTAACCTGCAAGTCCACATCCGGCAGGACGTTCGGGTAGACCGCGCTCGCACCGTCCAGCACTGGCTCGGGCAGTTCGCCCGGCCAGCTCAGCTCGAGTGACTGGCCGCTCTCGGAAATCCGCGCCAGCGGATCATCCTCACCACCGCCGGAGAACGACATCGGCACAGCAGCTGCCTTCGGGCCGACCGAACCGTCCGCCCGCCGCACCAACGTCGGATCAGGACTCAGCCACCCACCATCCGAGTCCTCCACCCGAACCGGGACAGAGGACTCCTCAAGAGTGAAGGAGAACCCGTCTGGATTGGCAAAGACTGTGGTCCGCTCCGACCGCTCCCCCACCACCTCGACCCGCTCGCCCGACTCAGCAGCCTTGGCAAGCGCCCGCTGGCCCTCTGTCAACGTTGTCGGCTCCGAGTCCGCAGCCGGAGCAGCCGATGCTGTCGGCAACGCCATCACCGACAACATCGACGCCAGCGTCACGCTGACCGCAGCCCCACGTCTGAGCCTCAACACACGACTCCCCCACCACAACTTCACAGTTCCCACCCCGTGGCCAAGAGATCTTCAAAAGTGCCGCGAGTCAACGCCAACCTCCCTGCCAGGTCAAGGGGTTGAAGAAGGGCACGTGGCCGTGTCGGCCGACCCTGATCCCAGGAAATACCACTACATGACGGAGCTGGGCGCTATGCGCAAGGAAGCCGATCAGTCACGATGGGTAATCAGCCCTCGGTGCCCTCATGTCAGGCCGCCGTAGACGGCACAGCAAGACGGTTGGCCGACACGCCGTCAACCATTCAGGGCATTTCCCCGCAGGCCGCGCATCGTTCCGAATTGTGCGTGCGACATTCAGCCCATGGCGCGAGGGGACTTTCAATTGCACTGTGCAACAACCAGCGCGAACCATTAATGTGATGCACATCACACATTCTGACCCGCTATGGGAAGCTCACCAGCCTCAACACGTGAGATGACCTCTTACTGAAATTGAATTCGTGGTCTCGTAAGAGTTGATGGTTGGTCGTCCGCTATGGGGTCGGTTCGTACCGGCCAGTGCAGTGGTGGGTAGCGCCCCGGGCGAGAAAATCCGCAGCGTCCGGACAACCGTGAGGCCCGTCGATATGTGGGCGGCCTCGATGACGCGGTCCTGCTTCAGGCGCGTCTTCGTCGTCCAAGCCGCTGCCTCCGGGTGCACAGTGAGTTGGCCCGAGCCGGCGTCGAAGGTGACGGCTGCGACGTGCCCGGCCAGTCCCCGGGGCGATGGCCGCCCACCGATCGTGCAATGTGGCGCCGGCGGCCGGGAGCTCCCAGACCCGCTCGGTGACCAGTGCCCCGAGCACGTCGCCCAGACCCATTGGATCGCGCCCGTCGTGCCGGGCTGGCCGGACGGTGCGGGGGCTTGGGTTGCTGCACGCGGCCGCCGTTCTTGCGTGCCGTCTCCTTTGCGGCCTTCAGGGCGACCCGGGCCAGGTCAACACCGCTGGGCTGTGCTTCCTGGGACATCAGGCCACCGCCCCGGCGAACTCCTGGACCCGGTGGCGAGCGCACACGCTGCGGCTTGGCAGAGGCGAGCGGCCGCACGAGACATCCCCGTCCCGGCCCGAGCAGACCCGGCCCGAGCTGGGGCTTCACCCCGGATCGTAGACACCTTGGACACTGGACCTTGAGGGTCCAGAGGAAGAGATGTCACTGATGGTGATGAAGGTGTACTCGGCGGAGTTCAAGGCGGATGCTGTCGCGCTGTACCTGTCGGACCCGAAGAATACGTTCGAGGGCGTGAGCAAGGACCTGGGCGTCAGCCGGGAGACGCTGCGGAATTGGGTGCGGGTCGAGCGCACCCGGCAGGGCCGTGCGGCGGCCGCGAGTCGCTCGCCGCGGGCGGTACAGGCCGTTGATGTACCCTCCGACGATGTGCTGAAAGAGGAGAACAAGCAGCTCAGGGCTCGGATCAGGGAGCTGGAGACCGAGCGGGAGATCCTGCGGAGGGCCGCGAAGTATTTCGCCGGCGAGACCAACTGGTGAGCCGTTTCCAGTTCGTTGATGATCATCGCGGCGCGTTCGGCGTCAAGCGGCTGTGCCGGGTCCTGGAGGTCTCCCGGTCCGGGTTCTACCGGTGGCTGAAGGGCGCCCCGGCCCGCATCGAGCGGGCGCGGTCCGACGCCCGCCTGGCCCGGCGGATCCGGGAGATCCACAAGGAGTCCGACGGTACCTACGGCGTCCCGCGGATCACGGCCGAGTTGTGGGACGCCGGGATCGAGGTGAACCACAAGCGGGTCGCGCGTGTGATGGCCCGGATCGGCCTGCAGGGCGTGCATCTGCGTAAGAAGGTCCGCACTACCGTCCCCGAGCCGTCCGCGACGCCGGTGCCCGATCTACTGCGGCGTGACTTCACCGCGAGCGAGCCGAACACCAGGTACGTCGGCGACATCACTTACCTGCCCATCGGCGACGGCCAATTCCTTTATTTGGCAACGGTGTTGGACCTTTGCTCGAAACGGCTGGCGGGCTGGTCGATCGCCGACCACATGCGCACCGAGCTGGTCACCGATGCGCTCCGGGCTGCGGCCCGTACCCGCGGCGGAACTCTTGACGGGGCGATATTCCACAGCGACAACGGCGCCCAGTATGCGTCGAAGGAGTTCGCGAACGTGTGCCGCGAACTCGGCGTGACCAGATCACGTGGGGCGGTCGGAACCTCGGCGGAGGTGAGTCGGCGGCGGGAATTTCACCCACCGCCGCTCTCAGAACCGTGCGTGAACCTCGCGACTCACACGGCTCCCATTGTTGAACCAGTGGGCAACGCGCCATGCTTCCAGTGAGCGAACATGCCCGGGAATGCTGAGGCAATCTCAGCCAGCCTTCTCCGGGCCTTTCTTGAAGCACGACGATACCGTTTGTACTTCCTCCGGGCCCATTTCACCAGGAACGGATTGATCTGCTGTTCCAGAAACCTGATCAACCTGGACTTGTAGAAGCGCCCATAGTAGTTGATCCATCCCGCCACGACGGGGTTGATCATCGCGGCGATCTCCTGAAAGCTCAGCTCGGTACAGCGCCCCAGTCGCCAGCTCCGGATAGTCCTCGCCATGGACTTCATGGCTGTTTCGCTCACTGCGGGAAGGAAGCCGGTCTTCAGCCTCCCATCCCGCAAGCGGGCAGCCCGAGGACGGAAGGTATACCCCAGAAACGTGAACTTCGTGACCGGGAACTCCCGTTCACGACCTTCCTGTTTGCAGTACACCACCCTGGTTTTCTCCGGATGGAGACGTAATCCGAACTGCAGCAGCCTGCCCTCGATGATGTCGCGGACGAAAATCGCCTGCTTCTCACTGGCACAGTGCACCACAGCATCGTCGCCGTACCGCTCGAATCTGATCGCCGGGTACTCCCGGACCAACCACGCGTCAAAGGCGTAGTGCATGAACAGATTCGACAACAATGGTGAAATAGCAGACCCTTGGGGAGTCCCCTTTTCCCGCCTGACGAGCGTTCCGTCGGGCTGTTGTACGGGGGCGACTAGCCACCGTTTCACATACAGCAGAACCCACGGAAGATTGGTATGCCTTTCCACTGCCGCGTTGATGGGGCCGTGCGGCACGTTGTCGAAGAAGCCCTGGATGTCAAGGTCGATCACCCAAGGATGCCTCCAGCACCGCTGCTTGCACGTCTCCACCGCATCCAGCGCGGACCGCCTCGGGCGGTAGCCATACGAGTCCTGATGGAAGATCTGCTCCACCTCAGGCTCCAATGTCATAGCCACTACCGTCTGGGCGATCCTGTCGGCCACGGTCGGAACCCCAAGGCTCCGAATCCCACCGCCGGCTTTGGGAATATCAACCGCTCTCACGGGTGGAGGGAAGTAGCTTCCCGAGGACAGCCGGTTCCACAGCTTGTACAGGTTGTTCTTCTCATCCTGCTCAAACTCCGCTAAAGACTGCCCATCCACCCCAGCCGCTCCCCTGTTGGCCTTGACCTTCAGGTATGCGTTCCAGACCAGCCGCCTCGGAATATCAAACGGCTTGTCCGCTGGCCTTGTCTCGACCATCCGATTCCTCCCATCGCTGGTTGATCGCCGATCGACACCCAACAACACGTCCCCTTCGCTCCACCCCTATTACGGAGGTTTCATCACTACTACGGGACGTTCCGCCCTCCCGACGCGCGACCGGTACTCCGGCCCTCATGACTCTTCGCCACTTGCGCCTCTCCCTCTCGCGAGCCACGTCAACCCCACGGCCCCGGCGTAGTTCTCCCTTGAGTTGTTCTGCCCCGGTTTGATGTGGCTGGTTGCAGGACGAGCGCGACTTCTGATGATCTTTCAGGTCTCTACGCCAAAAGATCGTCACAGGAGTCGCGCTCGTGCCCGTATCTTCGCCGATCCCCCCTGCCGTTGGCCAACTCGCCGACCTCGCCCTGTGGGAGGCCGAGCTCGCCACCGGCCCTGCGGCAGTGGAGTCCAAGCTGGTCAGCAGGTTGCGGCAGGTCCCGGACCTGCGCGCGAAGCGTGGCCGACGCCACGCCCTCGCGGTGATCCTGACACTGACCGCGTGCGCGACGCTGGTGATCGGCGGCGACTCGATCGCCGCGATCTGGCAGTGGGCGACCCGTGCCCCGCAAGCGAAACTGGCCCGCATCGGCGCCCGGTACGACCCGCTGGCCGGCCGCTACCTCGTGCCGAGCGAGCGCACCTTCCGGCGAGTGCTCGCCCATCTGGACGCCGACGCCCTGGACGCCGTGACCTGCGAATACACCACAGACCTCGCGCGCGGCACCGTCCCCGCGCCCGAGATCCCCGCCACCCCGGGACCGGTGGAACGCGAACAGCGCCGCGCCGCTCAACGCTCAGCCGAGCACCCGGTGCCGGACGGGCTGCTGCCGACCGCCGCCCTGGACGGCAAGGCCCTGGCCGGCGCCCGCACCGAGAGCGGACGGGTCTTCCTGGTCGGCGCGATCGACCACACCAGCGGCGCGGTCCTGGGCCAGAGGCAGGTCCCCGACAAGCGCGGCGAGGGCGAGGCCGCACGGGCCCTGCTCACCCGACTCGACCTGCCCGGAAGGGTGTTCACCCTGGACGCGCTGCACACCACGAAGAAGACCGCCCGCCTGATCACAGGCCCTCTCCACAGCCACTACGTCCTGATCCTCAAGGGCAACCAGCCCCTCGCCCACGCCGCCGCCCAGGCGCTGCTGACCGGCGCGGACGCCGACTTCACCGAGACCACCGCGATCGACGACGACCGCGGCCACGGCCGCACCGAACGCCGCACCCTGCGCACCGCACCCGCCGACGACACCCTGTTCCCCGGCGCATCCCAGGTCTTCCGCCTCCGCCGCGACACCGGCAACCTCGACGACGAATGGACCAGCAAGGAGATCGTCTTCGGCGTCACCAGCCTGCCGCCCGACCTCGCCGGCCCCGCTCACCTCAACCACTACGAGAGAACCCACTGGACTGTGGAAAACAAGATCCACTGGGTGCGGGACGTCACCTTCCGAGAAGACAACTCCCAGGTCAGGACCGGTACAGCACCCCGAGCCCTGGCCGGCTTCCGCAACCTGGCGATCAGCACCATCCGCCTCGCCGGACGCGCCAACATCGCCCACGCCCGCCGCGACCTCCTCCGCCACGAAGACGCCTTCGCCGTCTACGGCATCTGACCAACCACCACGGGACCGGACATCACACAACTACGCCGGGGCCGTGACGTCAACCCATGGATCGCGGTTTCGCGTCGAGGAGTTCTCCAGTTCCGTTGTGAAGCCCAGACTGAGCTCGCGCCACCTTCATGCCGGACACCGCCAGACCAGTAAACAGGTTCCCGTCTGGCTTGTCCCAGGACAGCATTGAGGCCCTGGTTTTGATGTCGTCTAAGCTTTACGACACGTCATCGGCGGTTCACTTGCGTTCGCCTTCTCAGCCCACACCTGCCATATTTAGTACGGCTTTTCCATGACGCTCACCACCACGGCTCATTCACCGCAGCAGCTCATGGTGGTTTGACACCTGCACCTGCATGCCGATGCCGAAGGACCTACCTTCATCTCCACAACAGCATGGCAACTGTTCGTTCCCGTCTTCTACATCAGAACCTCACAATCACCTTCTGGACACACCAACGCCGCCGCCGAATCCTTCAACGCAAGCCTGAAACGGGAGACCTTGCAGAGAAGGAAACGCTGGTCAGGGGCGCGCGAGGCCCGCCTCGCGGTGTTCCGGTGGGTCACTCGCTACAACACGAAAAGAAGACACTCCGCACTCGGCCAGATCAGCCCGATCACCTACGAACAACGATCGATTACGCTGGCCACTGCTGCATAGCAAACGGTGTCCACGATCCGGGGTCAAGCCCCCTCACGCCGGAAGCCGGGGGTGCCTGGTCGACGGCCAGGGCGGCGGCTTCCTCCCGGCACAGCTTGCACAGACCGTCCTCGATGGCCCGGCCGGTCAGCATGATCCGCGCATCGCAGTCGCCGCAGTCATCGCGTGGCGGACCGTCCGGCACCCGCTGCTGCACCACCACGGCCGGGGCTGGCTTGGCGATCTCATGACAGGACCTGCCGCCGGTCACCGACGGCCGTAAAGGCGCCAAGGCCTCCCGCCATGGCGACGGCCAAGAGACCGGACAACGAAAAACCCCGTCCCTGCCTGCTGCAGGAACGGGGTTCTTTCGTATCGAGCGCCGGGCAGGCCTTGCACCTGCATCTCCCCGCAGGAAGCGGGGCATCTTTCCTTAGACGACCAACGCACAGACAGCAGCCGCCGAGGCGTACCGCCCATCTTCATGATCGACTCTAGCAGACGCGGCAGCTACGCAGACCGGGGCGTCTTCGCAGTCGCCACCTCCTCGTCCGGACTTTGGCGGGGGACGGCTGCCCGCAGGTTCGTGGCCGGTCCGCGCAGCCCGACGCCGAAGGATGTCCCCGTCGCCCTCGCGGGGCACCGGGCCCGCCCCCAGGCGCCCTGCTCCTCCGCACGGGTGACCTCTGCGGCGAACCGACCCGGCCAGCGCCCGGCGTCCCGTATGTGTAGTGCTGTGATCAAAAACGTGATGCGTGCCGCGGCCGTCGCCGCCCTGGCCCTGTTCCCGCTCACCGCCCCGGCTGCCGCCTCCACCGGGACATCCGCGGGACGGGCGGCGATCGACTGCCCGTCCGGCTACGTGTGCGTCTACCCCGAGATCAACTTCGGCGGGCAGCCCTGGGTACGCCGTGCCGCCGACGGCAGCGTGAAGGACCTGCCCTCCGCGATCCGCGACCGCGGCAGCTCGATCCGCAACAACTCCGACCGCACCGCCCGCGTCTACGAAAAACGCAACCATGTCGGCCGGTGGGTGTGCGTCACCCGCAGCGGCGGCTCCATCCACGACCTGCGCGGCTACAACCTCAACGACCAGACCCGCTCCTTGAAGATCAACTCCAACGACTGCGGCTGACCCTCCCCCACCACCAGGCCGGGGGCCGGCCGGGCATACCGGCCGGCCCTTGACCAGGGCGCCGTGCCAGGGCGCCGTGCCGGACGGGCGGTAACTCTGCGCTCGCCCGGCCCGCAGCAGTCGTGTTCTTTCCCGGTATGACCACTGCCCTCACACGAGTGGTATGAGCGGACAACACCCGACTCACCGTGCGGCCGGCCGCTATCAACGGAACATGCTCAAGCCTGTGTTGCGCGGTCTTGTCGCCGCGGTGCTCGCCGTCCTGCCCCACGTCCTGTCCCCCGCTGTTGCCCATGCCGCGCCCCAGACGCTATTCCTGCCCTGAGGCCGTCGACCGTCTGCCTCAAGGCAGCGAGTCCCGTGACGGCTACAACCGCGACCGTTTCCGCCACTGGAACACCGGCGCCGACCCGGACGACGGCTGCAACACCCACGCCGAGGTTCTCATCGCCGAAGCCCTCGAGGCGCCCGCCGTCGCAACCGGCTGCCGTCTGAGCGGCGGACTGTGGTTCTCCTACTACGACACCACCTGGGTCACCGCGGCCTCCGGCCTGGACATCGACCACATGGTCCCGCTCGCCGAAGCCTGGGACTCCGGCGCCTCCGCTTGGACCCCACAGCGCCGCGAGGTCTACGCCAACGACCAGGGCGCCGCGGCCAGCCTGGTCGCCGTCATCGCCCGCTCCAACCGCAGCAAGGCCGACCAGGACCCCGCCCAATGGCTGCCACCCGCCACCAACGTTCACTGCCGCTACGCCGCGGAATGGCGTTGTCACGTTGGTGGGGTGTTGATCGGTTGAGGACGTGTCAGGGCGTAGAGGGGGCGGACGGGGCCTAGATTACGCTGCGGTGGGCGGGGCGGTGGCGCCAGTGATCTGGTCCCAGATGGCGAAGCAGACGATCATCTCGACGCGGTAGTGGGCGGCGGTCATCAGATAGCGGCGGGGCCGAAAATGGGGTGAGATGCCGCTGAACGCGGACAGGAACCGCTGGGCTCCGCCGACGCTGCGGAAGCCCTTCATGGCACGCTCGCGCTGCCGGGTGGGCTGATGGGAGTTCTCCGCCCGGTTGTTCAGGCTTTTGTGCGAGCGGTGTTCCACGGAGGGCATCACCTCGCGGTGAGCCGCACTGTAGGAGCGCAGCTTGTCGGTGACCACCACCCGCGGCACCGAGCAGGCCTTCTTGAGCAACCTGCGGAAGAACCGCCGGGCCGCAGCGGTGTCCCGCTGGTTCTGGACCAGGATGTCGAGCACGGTGCCGTCGGCGTCGACGGCCCGCCACAGGTACTTCCGCTCGCCGTTGACCCTGATGAAGACCTCGTCCAGGTGCCACTTGTCCCCGAGCCGGGGCCGCCTGCGGCGCAGGCCGTTGGCGTAGGACTGCCCGAACTTCGCGCACTAGGTCCTGTCTGAGATTCAGATCATGAGTTAGGTGGATCGCCTGCGCGCGGAGGCTCGGTCTTGATAGGTCATGAGTCATGGCGCGAGGCGATCTCACCGATGAGCAGTGGTCCCTGGTTGAACCCCATCTCCCGTATGCCGCGGTCGGGCCCATCCCTGATCTGCGAAAGTACTTCAACGCGGCGATGTGGCGGTTCCGCACCGGGGCTCCCTGGCGTGATCTGCCGACCGAGTTTGGGCCCTGGCAGAGTGCGTACGACCGCTTCCGGATCTGGGCGAAGCGGGGCATCTTCCAGCAGGTGATGGAAGCGATGATCGCCGAGGCTGCCGCCCGTGACCAGGTTGACATGGGTCTGGTCAGCGTGGACTCGGCAACCTCCCGCGCTCACCACCATGCCGCCGGGATGGTCCTCGATCCCGAGCAGCTGGCGGCCCTTGAGGCCGCCGCCGAAGCGGAAAAGGGGGCGGCAAGGAGGGACAACAGCCGCAGGACGGACAAGGTGATGCCCAAGGCGAAGACGAGGCACGCACCGAGCGACGACGGATCCGCAGACGGCGCCGGGCCCGGTTGAAAGCCGCTGAACTGGGACGTTCCCGAGGCGGGCTGACCAGCAAGATCCATGTTGCGGCCGATCGCCGGTGCCGGCCGCTGGTGTTCGTCCTCACCCCTGGACAGGCGGGTGACAGCCCGCAGTTCACCGCGGTCCTCAAGCGGATTAAGGTCCGCGGCCCCGTCGGACGCCCCGGACCCGGCCGGACGCCGTGGCCGGGGACAAGGCGTACTCCTCCCGGAAGAACCGCCGCTACCTACGCATACGCGGGATCAAGGCGGTCATTCCGGAGAAGGCCGACCAAGCCGCGAACCGCAAGAAGCGCGGCAGCGCCGGCGGCCGACCCATCTCCCACGACGCCGAGCTGTACAAGGACCGCAACACCGTGGAGCGCTGTATCAACCGGCTCCGCAACTGGCGTGGCATCGCCACCCGCTATGACAAAACCCCGCAGAGCTACGAAGCCGGACTCCATCTCTGCGGCGCGATGCTCTGGATCCGCAGCATCACACCGCACTCATGATCCGAATCCCAGACAGGACCTAGGGTCTGTCCGGGTCAGCGGCCCCTGCGCACCCGGGCCGCCGCCCGGGCCTCCGCCGCCTTGCGGGCCTCGGCGGCCTTGCGGGACTCCTTGGCGGGACGGCCCGGACGGCTGCCGAGGCCACGGAAGGGCATGTTACCGCTGTTGGCCTTTGTCCCAGCCGGCGGCCGCTTCGCACCGGTGATGGCGGTCAGCGTCGCCTCGCCGGAGCGCACGGGGGTGACGGTCGGCCGGATGCCGGCGTCGGACATCATCCGGTTCATCTCGCGCCGTTGGGCGGGAGTGACCAGGGTGACCACGGTCCCGGACTGTCCGGCCCGTGCTGTGCGTCCACCGCGGTGCAGGTAGTCCTTGGGGTCGTCCGGCGGATCGACGTTGACGACGAGGTCGAGCGCGTCGATGTGAATGCCCCGTGCCGCGACGTTGGTAGCCACCAGCACGGTGATGTCACCGTCCGCGAACCGGGTGAGCGTGTGCGTGCGCTGCGGCTGCGACTTGCCACTGTGCAGGGCGCCGGCCCGCACACCGCCGGCCCGCAGATGACGTGTGAACTGGTCGACGCCCGCCTTGGTGTCCAGGAACATTAGCACCCGGCCGTCCCGCGCGGCGATCTCGGTCGCCGTGGCGTACTTGTCGGCGGGATGAACGGTCAGGACGTGATGGTCCATGGTGCTCACCGAGCCCGCCCCGGGGTCGACCGACGCGTGGACCGGGTCGTTCAGATGACTCCGCACCAGCTGCTCGACGTGACGGTCGAGCGTGGCTGAGAACAGAAGCCGCTGCCCATCGGAGGGGACCTGTTCCAGAATGTCCGAGACCTGCGGCAGAAACCCTAGGTCGCACATCTGGTCCGCCTCGTCCAACACCGTGATCCGAACGTGGTTCAGATGGCAGTCCCGGCGCGACACGAGGTCGGCCAGCCGCCCTGGTGTCGCGACGACCACATCGGCACCGCTCCGCAGCTCCGCCACCTGCCGGTTGATCGACAGCCCGCCGACCACCGTCGCCAGCCGCACGTTCAGCGTCCGTGCGTACGGCACCAGGGCGTCGCTCACCTGCTGGGCGAGCTCCCGGGTCGGCACCAGGACCAGCGCGAGCGGCCGCTTCGCCTCCGCCCGTCGGCCCGCTGTCCGGACGAGCAGAGCGAGCCCGAAGGCCAGCGTCTTGCCAGACCCCGTCCGCGCCCGTCCGAGGACGTCCCGGCCGGCCAGCGCGTCGGGCAGCGTCGCCGCCTGGATGGGGAACGGTTTTGTCACCCCGAGCTCTCCCAGTGTCTCCACCAGCTCCGGCGGCAGCCCGAACGCGTCGAACGACGTGGCCGGGGTCGCCTCCGGCGACGCTGTCACTCGTGGGGGCGTGCCACCCCTGGAGAGTCCGGAGGCCGACGGCTTCGCGTTCATGAGGCACCTTCCTGATCTGGCGCCCGGAACACACCGGGGTCCGTACCGAGCGGTACGGACCCCGGTGCAGTGAAGCGCGAGCACAGTTTATCAGCGGCCCGGAATACACCTCCGGCGCCGATTTCTCCGTCTTCGCCGGTGCCCGCAGCCCTCCCTGATCTTGCGTGGGTGTCCCCGGCTTCAGTCGGGAGGGGAACGCATCCTTATCCCGGAGGCGCGAAGCGCCGGAGTTCTCTGCGCCTCCGGGGTGGTAGTCAGACAGGCCGCCTCTGGTCCTCGATGTACTGACGGACCACGGTCAGCGGCGCTCCGCCGCAGGAACCCGCGAAGTAGGAGCGGGACCAGAAAACCGAGCCCAATGCCGTTTAGATAGGCGGTAGTTGCTAGGTTCACGGCATGCCGCAGGGGGATGGGGAACGCCGGGGCGTACGTCCGACGGATCTGGTGTCGCTGGGAGCGTTGACGACGTTGGTGCCGCGATCGGTGCTGGACGAGGCGATCGCGGTGACCGAGGCACATGAGGTGCGGGTCCGCAAGCTGCCCGCGCACGTGATCGTATACCTCCTGATGGCATTGTGTCAAGCCCCTGGTTTCGTAGAGACCTCTTCTATGCGGCCTGACGCCTCTGGGCACTCTGGTCGCGTGCTTCGATGATGATCCGTTCGAACTCTTGCGGCGGCACCCCGCCGGCCGCGCTGTGCCTCCGGCACGGGTTGTAGAACCCGGTGATCCAGGTAGCGATCTTCAGTCGAGCCTCTGTCCGGGTCTCGAATTGGTGCCGGTGAATGTACTCGACCTTGATCAGCGAGTTGAACGATTCCGCGGCGGCGTTGTCCAGGGCTGACCCCACTCGCCCCATGGACTGCACCACGCCCAGCCGGTCACACAGGGTGTCGTACGCCTCGGACGTGTACTCGCTGCCCCTGTCGCTGTGAAAGATCGTTCCCTCCACCTGACCACCCCGTATCGCGGCTGCCATCTTCAAGGACGCGCCGACCAGAGCCGCGTCGTGTGAGGGGCCTCGCGTTTTCCGGACAGTGAGCTGACCGTCTATTTCACGCGGCTATGTGCAACTCCGTGTATTCGGCGTGGACTTCTCGCGGCGGGCGGTAACCAACAGCCGAGTGGAGGCGCTTGTGATTGTACCAGAGTTCGATGTATCGAGTGATGTCCTGTCGGGCGGCCTCTCGGGTCAGGTAAGTCACGCGGGAAACCCGCTCGTTCTTCAAGGCCCCGAAGAACGATTCTGCCATGGCGTTGGTGTGTCCAGAAGGTGATTGTGAGGTTCTGATGTAGAAGACGGGAACGAACAGTTGCCATGCTGTTGTGGAGATGACCTCGATTCTTCACTTGCGGTGTGACGTCGGTCGGTTCGGCGGTTTGCCCGTAATGTCCCCTGCCGTTCGAGGACGGGCCGTCGCGTGACGCTGCGGGGCGTCGGGTTCCACGGGCCCGAGGGTGCTGCGGGTCCTCTCCTCTCCGCTGTCGTCGGGGCGGGGCCGACCGTCAGGTGTGGGCCGGAAGCTGGGTGGCCCGCTGCCAGGCGGTGGCGAACGCCGGCGCCCAGGGCCAGGTGCGGTCGAGGTGGAGGGTGCGTCTGCGTGCGTGGGCGGTGAGCCGGGCGGGCAGGTGGTAGAGCCTCCTGCGGATCGTCTCCGGTTCGGCGGCGGCGAGTTCGGGCTCGTCATGCAGGAGAAGGAGCCTGGTCCATGCGTCGAGGTCCGCGGCGATAGTGGCAGCCAGCACCCAGGCGGCGTTCAGCTGCCAGGACTTCGAGGGCAGCAGCCCGAGGCCGATCCGCTTGATCGCCTTGACACGATCCTCGACCTCGGCATGATCACGGTAGAGAGCATCGACGAACCACACCTGCCCGGAGCCGGACACCCCGGAAAGCCCCTGGTGGGCGGGAATGTTCGTGGCGACGATCTGGTAACGCCAGCCGGTGCGCTGCTCGAACGCGGTCAGCTTCTTCAGATCGCGGCGCGAGGGCTTGACCCGGCGCACGATCAGCCGCATCCCCTCGGGCCAGCCGCTCAGGTCGCGCACCCCGGTCAGCTCGGCGACCTGGTAGGTGACCTTCTGTCCGTCCGGGCCCTTGATCTCGTGGACCTCGCCGTCCTGCCGCAGCGCGTCGTTCCACACGTCCGCGGGCAGCAGTGCGATCGCGGCCTCGTCGGCGGTATTGATGGCCCAGCCGGTCACCCAGCGCACTCGGCGGCGGCTGGTGGTCAGCGCCTGCAGATGCTCAAGGAGGCCGTGGCTGAAGGCCGCGCCGTCGATCCTCACCAGCAGCTTCGACCACAGCGGCAGCGGAGTTGCCGCAGCGCGGCGGCCAGCACCGTCTTGTGGTCGGCGACGTCGTTGGACGCCGCGTTGCCCGGCCGTAGCAGCATGGTCACGCACTCGCGGGTATTGGCCAGCCAGGCGCCCAGCGGGTGATGTCCGTAGCCGCCCTTGAACGTGCCGGCCGCGCCGTCCTTCTTGCTGGTGCAGGTCACCAAGGTGGCATCGAGATCCAGGACGTACCAGTTGGTGAGCGTGCGCCCGCATACCGAGATCCACGGGAACCCACCGGGTCGCAGGGCGAGCAGCGTCCACACCCCACGCCGTATCACGGCGCGCACGCGCTCCACCCGGGCTCCGACAGGGCCGTCGATGGCTTCCAGCGTGCGCCACAGGGTGCTGTCCGAGACCGGACGGGGGAAGAACGGCCTCCAGTGCTGCTGCAGTTGCTCGGCCTGCAGGACATTCCTCGCGCCGAGGACGATCGCGCAGGCCAGCTGGACCAGGGCCATCCCGCGATCCCGCCACCCCGGCCCGACGCCGCGGGGCAGCGCGGCGGCCAGGGCGCGGGTCAGCCCGACCCGGTCCGCGATCCGGTGCAGCAGCACCACGCCCGCATGCCCGACCAGGTTCTTGCCGTCGGCCCGCACAACGAGCCGACGATCCCATTCGGTAGCCTGCACCTGTTGGGTGCCCCCACTCTGCGACGTTCTTGATCTAGGAAATTCAGATCATCGCAGGTCAGGGGCACCCTTCCGCTATCAGGGCGTCACATCACTGACGGACGGCCCTCGTAGCTGAATACACGAGGATGAAGGTAGGTCCTTCGGCATCGGCATGCAGGTGCAGGTGTCAAACCACCATGAGCTGCTGCGGTGAATGAGCCGTGGTGGTGAGCGTCATGGAAAAGCCGTACTAAATATGGCAGGTGTGGGCTGAGAAGGCGAACGCAAGTGAACCGCCGATGACGTGTCGTAAAGCTTAGACGACATCAAAACCAGGGCCTCAATGCTGTCCTGGGACAAGCCAGACGGGAACCTGTTTACTGGTCTGGCGGTGTCCGGCATGAAGGTGGCGCGAGCTCAGTCTGGGCTTCACAACGGAACTGGAGAACTCCTCGACGCGAAACCGCGATCCATGGGTTGACGTGGCTCGCGAGAGGGAGAGGCGCAAGTGGCGAAGAGTCATGAGGGCCGGAGTACCGGTCGCGCGTCGGGAGGGCGGAACGTCCCGTAGTAGTGATGAAACCTCCGTAATAGGGGTGGAGCGAAGGGGACGTGTTGTTGGGTGTCGATCGGCGATCAACCAGCGATGGGAGGAATCGGATGGTCGAGACAAGGCCAGCGGACAAGCCGTTTGATATTCCGAGGCGGCTGGTCTGGAACGCATACCTGAAGGTCAAGGCCAACAGGGGAGCGGCTGGGGTGGATGGGCAGTCTTTAGCGGAGTTTGAGCAGGATGAGAAGAACAACCTGTACAAGCTGTGGAACCGGCTGTCCTCGGGAAGCTACTTCCCTCCACCCGTGAGAGCGGTTGATATTCCCAAAGCCGGCGGTGGGATTCGGAGCCTTGGGGTTCCGACCGTGGCCGACAGGATCGCCCAGACGGTAGTGGCTATGACATTGGAGCCTGAGGTGGAGCAGATCTTCCATCAGGACTCGTATGGCTACCGCCCGAGGCGGTCCGCGCTGGATGCGGTGGAGACGTGCAAGCAGCGGTGCTGGAGGCATCCTTGGGTGATCGACCTTGACATCCAGGGCTTCTTCGACAACGTGCCGCACGGCCCCATCAACGCGGCAGTGGAAAGGCATACCAATCTTCCGTGGGTTCTGCTGTATGTGAAACGGTGGCTAGTCGCCCCCGTACAACAGCCCGACGGAACGCTCGTCAGGCGGGAAAAGGGGACTCCCCAAGGGTCTGCTATTTCACCATTGTTGTCGAATCTGTTCATGCACTACGCCTTTGACGCGTGGTTGGTCCGGGAGTACCCGGCGATCAGATTCGAGCGGTACGGCGACGATGCTGTGGTGCACTGTGCCAGTGAGAAGCAGGCGATTTTCGTCCGCGACATCATCGAGGGCAGGCTGCTGCAGTTCGGATTACGTCTCCATCCGGAGAAAACCAGGGTGGTGTACTGCAAACAGGAAGGTCGTGAACGGGAGTTCCCGGTCACGAAGTTCACGTTTCTGGGGTATACCTTCCGTCCTCGGGCTGCCCGCTTGCGGGATGGGAGGCTGAAGACCGGCTTCCTTCCCGCAGTGAGCGAAACAGCCATGAAGTCCATGGCGAGGACTATCCGGAGCTGGCGACTGGGGCGCTGTACCGAGCTGAGCTTTCAGGAGATCGCCGCGATGATCAACCCCGTCGTGGCGGGATGGATCAACTACTATGGGCGCTTCTACAAGTCCAGGTTGATCAGGTTTCTGGAACAGCAGATCAATCCGTTCCTGGTGAAATGGGCCCGGAGGAAGTACAAACGGTATCGTCGTGCTTCAAGAAAGGCCCGGAGAAGGCTGGCTGAGATTGCCTCAGCATTCCCGGGCATGTTCGCTCACTGGAAGCATGGCGCGTTGCCCACTGGTTCAACAATGGGAGCCGTGTGAGTCGCGAGGTTCACGCACGGTTCTGAGAGCGGCGGTGGGTGAAATTCCCGCCGCCGACTCACCTCGAAGCAGACCCCGGTACGCCCGGAAGATCTGCGGAGCCTGAACCGCTTCAGCGTCGCCGCGAACTCTGCTGACATGTAGTTCGACCCGCGATCGGAGTGAAATATCGCGCCGTCGGCGAGTTTCCTGTTCCGTGCCGCGTTGCGAATTGCCTGGGATATGAGGGGAGTTTGATAGTGGTCGTCCATCGCGTAGCCGATGACTTCCTTCGTGCAGCAGTCGATGACGGTCGCGAGATACAGCCACCCTTCTCCGGTCTTGATGTAAGTGATGTCGCCGACGAGTTTCTCGCCGGGGGCGTCGGCGGTGAAGTTGCGGCCGACGAGATCCGGCACGGCGCCCGCGGCGGCCTTGGTGAGCGACCACCGCTTCGGCTTCGGCTGGCAGGGCACCAGGCCCAGTTCACGCATCAGCATACGGATCAGCTCCAGGCCGGCGGTGTGGCCCCAGCGGGCGAGCTGGGCGTGGATGCGCCGGTAGCCGTAGGTGCTGTCGGACATGTCGAATGCCTTCTTGATGAGCAGTTTCAGTTCCTCGCGCCGCTGGACCGTCGCAGAATTGGGACGGTTCCGCCATTCGTAATAGCCAGACTTGGACACGCCGAGCCGTTCACACATGAACTCGACGGAATACGCGCACTCCGCTGTGCCGAGCCGCATCGTTTCGATGAACTCGTACTTGCTCGCTACCGGGGATCCTTCGCGAAGTACGCTGCGGCTTTTTCAAGAAGGAGACTTCCGCCTCCAGTTCACGGATGCGCCGGTCCTGTTCCTTCAAGCGCGCCCGCTCATCGAGCGTCAACGGTGCACCGGCAGCTGGCTCGTTCCGTTTCTGGTGTTTCTTCACCCAGCCCCGGAGTGTCTCCGAGTTCAATTCGAGCTCGCGGGCCGTCTCCGAGATGGTCTTGCTGGACCGGAGTGCCATCTGGACGGCTTCCTCACGAAACTCCGGGGTGTACTTGCTGGGTGGCGCCACTTCGAACTTCCTCATTTCCTTGACAGAACAACCCTATTGGGTCCCTGTCCGGAAACTCCGGGGCACCTCAAAGTTCACCACCTCCGACCTGGACGATCTACTGGCCAGGCTCGACCGGCACACCGCCGATCACCAGGCAGAATCCTCCGCCGCCCCAGCCGCATGATCAACCCCCGAAGAACTTACGACGCAGACCACTAAGTGAAGTGGCCGAAGTGCCTGCGCTGTTCCTCGCTCAGATAGTTGGTGGGCAACGCCCGCTCCTTGATCGTCGGCGTGATGCGCGCGCGGCGGTGCCAGGCGACCTGGCGGAACGTGAGGTGATCTCCCATTTCAGCCCAAGACATCAACCCATGTGGTAAATGGTCAGCCTGAACGCATCCGCCTGTGCCGGCACCCCGTACGGGGTGCCGGCACAGGCGGGTTCATGGGGAGTGCGAGGGTGGCGAGGTCGGGGTGGGTGCGGCCGGGCGCTTCGGCTGTGCCGGGCCGCACCCGTGGTTACAGAGTGCGGGTCAGGCGGTCGGTGAGCAGCCGGGTGAAGCGGGTCGGGTCGGGCAGGTCACCCCCTTCGGCGAGCAGTGCGCTGCCGTATATCAGTTCGGCGATCTCCGCCAGCGCGGGGTCGTCGGCACCTGCGTCGTGTGCTGTGCGCAGGGCGGTGATCAGTGGGTGTGCGGGGTTGAGTTCCAGGATCCGCTTGACCGGGGGTATCTGCTGTCCCATCGCCCGGTACATCTTCTCCAGGGTCGGCGTCACGTCGTGGGCGTCGCCGACGATGCAGGCAGCCGAGGTCGTCAGGCGTGACGACAGGCGGACCTGCTTGACCTGCTCGGACAGGGTGGTGGTCAGCCACGCCAGCAGGGCTGCGAAGTCCTGCTCGCGCTGGGCCTTCTCGGCGTCGGTTTCCTGGTCGCCGTCGGCGGACTCGTCGAGATCAACCTGGCCCTTGGCGATGGACTGCAGACGGTGGCCGTCGAAGGCCGGGACCCGGTCCACCCACACCTCGTCGACGGGGTCGGTGAGGATCAGAACCTCGTACCCCTTGGCTGTGAAGGCTTCCATGTGCGGGGAGTTCTCCACCATCGCGCGGGTCTCGCCGGTCAGGTAGTAGATGGTGTCCTGGCCGTCCTTCATGCGCTCGACGTACTCGCGCAGCGTGGTGGTCTTCTCCGGGTCGTGCGTGGAGGCGGCCGACACCAGCTCCAGCAGGGCCTCGGTGTTGTCCGTGTCCTCGACCAGGCCTTCCTTCAGCGCCCGGCCGAACTGCGCCCACACCTTCGCGTAGCGCTCGGCATCCTTGGACTGCATGTCCTTGATGGCGCCGAGGACCTTCTTGACCAGGCGCCGGCGTACGCCGCGGATCTGTCGGTCGTGCTGGAGGATCTCGCGGGAGACGTTCAGGGACAGGTCGTGGGCGTCCACGACACCCTTGACGAAGCGCAGGTAGTCGGGCATGAGCGCTTCGCAGTCGTCCATGATGAACACTCGCTTGACGTACAGCTGCACGCCGGGCTTGGTCTCGCGGGAGAACAGGTCGAAGGGCGCCTGCGAGGGGATGAACAGCAGCGCCTCGTACTCGAAGGTGCCTTCGGCGCGCATATGGATCGTCTCGGCCGGGGGCAGCCAGTCGTGGCTGATCTGCTGGTAGAACTCGTTGTACTCGTCCTCGGTCACCTCGCTGCGCGGTCGGGCCCACAGCGCCTTCATCGAGTTGAGCGTGTCGATGTCGCGGGTGGTATCGCCCTCGGTGTCGGTGCGCTCGGTGGCCATCCGGATCGGCCAGCGGATGAAGTCCGAGTACCGCTTGACGATCTGACGGATCTTCGACTCGGAAAGGTAGTCGGCGAGCCCGTCCTCGCTGTCGGCGGGCTTGAGGTGCAGGGCGACCGAGGTGCCCACGGGCAGGCCGTCGACGGCCTGGAGGTCGTAGGTGCCCTCGCCGTCGGACTCCCACTGGGTGCCGGAGTCGGTGCCGGCCCGCCGGGTGCGCAGGGTGACTTTGTCGGCAACCATGAACGCCGAGTAGAAGCCGACGCCGAACTGCCCGATCAGGCTCTCAGCGGTGGCGGCGTCCTTGGACTCCATGATCTTCTCCAGCAGGCCGACGGTGCCGGACTTGGCGATCGTGCCGATCAGCTCCACGAGATCGTCCCGGGTCATGCCGATCCCGTTGTCACGGACGGTCAGTACGCGGGCGTCCTTGTCGACCTCCAACCAGATGTGCAGGTCGGTGGCGTCGATCTCGGCGAGGCTGGAGTCGGTCAGCGATTCCAGCCGCAGCTTGTCCAAGGCGTCGGAGGCGTTCGAGATCAGCTCGCGGAGGAAGATGTCCTTGTTCGAGTAGATCGAGTGAATCACCAGTCGGAGCAACTGGCGGGTCTCGGCCTGAAATTCCAGCGTCTCGACACTGCTGCCCATGTGGGTCTCTTTCTGTGGGAACGTCATGAACGGACTTGGACTCGGGCCGAGACGGACCGTTGCCCGCCGTCGGCGTGGTTCGGGGCGGCCCGGACCGCACCCGCGTGATGTGACTCTGCGTGGTGGGAGTCAGTCATCGTCAGCGGCTGTCGTCGTGCGCCGGCTTTCGAGGGCGTCCAGGGATTCGACGAGGCCGGTGTGGCGGGCATCGAGGTAGGGACGCATGCCGGCCAGGGGCGCAATGAGCTCGGCGGCGTCGGCGGCGCCAAGAGCGGCATGCAGGGCGGCCTGGGCTGAACGCGCTTCGGGCCCGAGGTGGGCGAGCGCGGTGATCTGTCCGGCGAGGCGGCGCAGGTCGGCGGCGTGGGCACGGGCCCAGGTGGCGGTGGCGCGTTTGGCGGCCCTGGCCTGGCGGGTGGCCGTCACGCGCTGTTCGCCGGTGGTGCCGACGGTACCGGGGCGGCCTCGCAGGTAGCGGCGTTCGGCGGCCTGGCGGCTGGCGACGCCGAGAGGGCCGGCGAGGTCGGCCCAGCTGGCGCCCGCGTCGCGGGCGGTTTCGATCAGGCCGGTCTCCCAGCCGGCGAGCTGCTCGCGCACCTGCCGCAGCAGCATCAGGGAGGCCAGCGCCTGCTCGGGACCGGGCCCGGCGGCGTCGGGGGTCTCGTGCCGGGCATCGCGCAGCGCGTCGTCTATGGCGGCAAGGGCCGCCGCGGCGGCGAGAAAGGACGCCGGGCTGTGGGCGTCGGTACTGGTCGTGGACGGCTGGTCGGCTGCGGTCACGGGCACCTCCCTCGGACGGCCATCGGGTCGACGACATCGTGTTTGTCATCCATTGGATGACATGTTACAACGGTGTCAGTGCAGCGCATTAGCAGCAACTACTCGAACCTGCTGGAGGTGTTTTCACGATGTTGATGCGCACTGACCCCTTCCGTGAGTTGGACCGGATGGCGCAGCAGCTGATGGGCCCGGGCACCTGGTCGAAGCCGTCGGTAATGCCTATGGACGCTTACCGCGAGGGCGACGAGTATATGGTGGCCTTCGACATCCCCGGCGTGACCGCGGACGCGATCGACATCGACGTCGAACGGAACATGCTGACCGTCAAGGCCGAGCGGCGGCCAGCGGCGAAGGCCGACGACGTGAAGGTGGAGCTGTCCGAGCGGCCGCTGGGCGTCTTCTCCCGCCAGATCATGCTCGCCGACACCCTGGACACCGAGCGCATCCAGGCCGACTACGACGCCGGTGTGCTCACCCTGCGCATTCCGATCGCCGAGCGCGCCAAGCCCCGCAAGATCTCCATCGGCGTCGACTCCGGCCGCAAGGAGATCTCCGGCTGACACCGGCCGGACCGGTGCGGAGGACGGACAACTGATCTCCCCTCCCCGCCCTCCGCACCCCCGTGGACAGCCCGACGACAAAAAGGGATGGCGGCCGATGACCTTGCGACACGAAGCATTCCTCGACCGCGTGAAGCAACGCGGCGAATACGACACTGCTGAGGAAGTGAGTCCATCATGATTTAGGTGTTTTTCGACTCTTTGGCCTAGTGGTTTTTTGTGGCTCTCCTACCGTATGGGTGGGTCACGCTGTGGCGGGTTGGCGGTCGGGGAGGGTGGGGCGATTGCCCGCGAGGGTGAGCATGACCAGGGAGATGATCGCGTCTGGGGAGTGGAAGCCGAAGCCCCGGCGGATGATCAGGCGGGTTTTCGTGTTCGTGCTCTCGATGAGGCCGTTACTCATGCCGGTGGTCAGGGCCGCGCGGATCGCTTCGTAGTGGCGGCGGATGCGGTGTTGAAGGTCGACGAAGGCGTCGGTGCGGCACCGTCGCGCGCAGCCGATCCACCGGTCCAGGGCCTTCAGGGCGGCGGCGGGTCGGGTCTTTGCCAGGGCGAACACCGTGCGCAGGGTCTCCTTCAGTCGCCAGGCGCGGTGGAGGCGGGGGTCGGTCGCGGTGATCCAGGTGAGCTTGGCGGCCTGCCGGTCGGTGAGGTCGCCTCCGTTCTTCCACAACGCGAACCGGGAATCCTTGAGTGCCTGGGCCTGCTCGCGGCCCTCGGCGCCTTGGGCCTGGTGGCGGGCCCGGTTCCACGAGGCCCGGCGCTCGGTGTCCAAGGCGTCGGTGGCCCAGGCGACGACATGGAGGGGATCCATCACCCGGACCGCCTGCGGGGCCCGTTCGGCCAGGGTTTCGGCGATCCGGGCCGCGCCGTCGGCGCTGATGTGGGTGAGCCGGCCGGCCCGCCTCTCGCCGAGGTCGTCGAAGAAGCGGTGCAGGACGTCCTTGCCGTGGCCGCCGGCCATCCACACCACCTTCGCGGTGTCGTGGTCCACGATCACGGTCATGCACTTCTGCCCCTTGCGGTGGCTGATCTCGTCGATCCCGATCCGGGTCAGCCCCGCGAGCCGGTCGACGGCCGCGTCGCGGTCGGCGACCACCCGCGCCACGATGCCGCCGACCGTCCGCCAGGAGGTCCGCGTCCACTGCGCGGTCGCGGACTTGGAGCACTCCGCGGCCAGCCACGCGGCCTGCCGGTCGAAGGCCAGAGTGTGTCCGGCGTCGTGGCGGGCCCAGGGCACCGCACCGGTCACGATGCCGTGGGTCCGGCAGCGCACCCGCGGCGTGTCGGCCTCCAGGAACACCCGCATCGCCCCGTGGCCGAGATCCCGCCACCGGCGTCGGCCCCCTCCGGCCTCATAGCCCGGGGCCCGACGACGGCACACCCCGCACGCCCCCGCCGCCGCGCGTCGGACCGTACCGACACGATCACACACTGCTCGTACTCATCGATCCGGACACCTTCGATCACCGTGTGGTCGACCGTCAGCGTCCACTTCCATATCCCGAAGACGGACACGCCGTTTTCCTGCTTGATCCAACTTGGGACTCGAGACCTCAAGGATCACAGGAGACGGCGTGTTCCACGTATCCGGGCAGGTCAGGACACCCACTCATACCGCAGGAGAGCCGAAAACTGCCGCTGGAGATTGGGGTTCAGGCAGTCAAGCTTTCGCCATACCGCGCGGGTCCCCGACGCACCGTCCCAGGCACCTGAGCCCGGCCGCCGGTTTCCTGGCATGCTGTGGTCCCCTTCACCTTTCGGATCCCGGTCAGCCATCGGACCCAGCAGACCTCCCTCCGAGTCTGTCCCGCCTGAAGCGGGGATGTGTCAAAGCGCCTCGTGACGCACAGGTTGGTCTTGACCACGGCGATGCAGTGGGCCTTCTTCGTCTCGACCAGCCAGGTGACGTTGGCCTTCACCGAGTGCAGGGCATCGAAAGTGACCACCGCGCCGGCCAGGTCCAGCGGCGCGAGCAGCAGCCTGAAGTGCCGGGTTTCGTTGGTCTTCGCGCCGACCTCGACCTGGCCGAGCGTGGCGACCCGGTGGTGCGTGACCGCCGAGAGCAGATGGCGGCGCGGCGCGTCCAGGCGGGCCGAGCCCTTGAGTGCCTTGCCGTCGACGGCGATAACCCGCCGCGGTCGCCTCGCCGACGTGTCCGCGCCCGCCGACGTGCGGTGCTGGTCGGCGAGGCAGGCACCCACGGCCTGATCCAGGGCGTCGCCGTCGAGCGCCATCAGGACGCGTCCGATCGTGACCGGCTTCGGGCCACGCCGCCGGCCGAGCAGATGACGGCGGATCCCCAGGGAAGCCAGCACCGTGTTCGTGGCCCGCTCGGCGAACCCGGCGATCTCATCGAGGCTCTTCGCGCCGGACACGACCGCACAGGCACACACCAGCGGAACTGACACCAGCGAGTACCACCGGCCCCGACGCGAGCGCGGATCCGGCACCGACTCGAGGTAAGGGCGCAGATCAGCAACTCGGTCCGCATCCAGCGGCCCCAGCTTCTCCGGTACGGCAGGGATGGAGGAAGATGCAGCGGCAGGCACGGGACATCCTCATGATCATCTGGCTTAGCCACCACAACGATCACGAACCCCCGCGCCTGCACTGCTACCCGCGGCCCCGATCATCAACCACCCGTGCATCCACGGAACTTGAAGGAGCCCTGCGAGATAGGCCACGTCCCACCCGTCGAGTACGAGACCAACTACTACACGGAACTCACGAAACCACAGGTCACACCCGCAATCTGAGATCTCTACCGAACCCGGGGCGGTTCATCATGGGCCAGGGCCATCGTGCACCTCCCGGTCGGATTCACCGTTCACCGCGGAGAGTTGTACGGTGGCCCCTCCTTCTTCAGGGTGCACGAGCGGTCCACCAGGGGCAACACGGCGGCGAGCCGAGGGCGCACATCGGCCAAGAACGACTACACCACATCAAGGGACGCCATCGCTCACGCTCGGCCACAGCTGTCCCCTGCCGGGCTGAACGGCCCATTACCGATCACCTTCGTGAACCGGCCACGGCCTTCTCGTCCCACAGCCATGCACATCGCTCGATCATCACGCGGCGGTCCCGGCCTCGGCGTGAAGCGGCTGTGCCGGGTTCCGGGGGTCTCCCGCTCCGGCTGCTACCGCCACCAGGCCACCCCCACCCCCTTGTGATCGCCGACCGCGAGCTTCACTGCCGAAAACGTCCGCGCGTCCTGCTCCCCACCGCCGGAGACCCCGCTCCGGCCTGATCGGCGATCGTCTACGGTCTTGCCACCCCTCGACCTAACCCGACAAAAACACACATAACACAATCGCACAAAGTCCCGGAGGATGCTCTGTTCATGGCGGAATCTCGTGGTACTGTCGCTGCGTTATGCGCTTCGGTTCGGGGGAGGAGAAGCAGCGTGATGATCAATATGCCAGGGGAGACCACCCCCGGAGGCAGGCTTCCTCAAGATCAGATCTGTCGGCCTGTCAGGGTGGATCACTCGACTGAACTTTCTGATTCGATCATTCGGATTCCGATCGACATGCTCCGCAACGCGGAATCCCCTCGCCTGGCCGGTATCGACCAGGGCCATGTACGCACCCTGGCCGCGTGTGCCGACAAACTCCCACCGATCATCGTGCACCGTTCGACCATGAAGGTCATCGACGGAATGCATCGGCTGCACGTGGCCCGTCTGAACGACCAGGAAACCGTTGAGGTCCGCTACTTCGAGGGATCGGAGCGGGAAGCGTTCCTCTTGGCCGTCGAGTTGAACATGAAGCACGGCCTGGCGCTGACCCTCTCCGACCGCAAGAAGTCGGCGATGAAGATCCTGGAGGGTTTCCCCGAGTGGTCGGACCGGGCGATCGCTGTGAAGACCGGCCTTTCCGGCAAGACCGTCGGGGCATTACGCCGAAAATTCGCGGGGCAGATCGCGCAGGCTCCCCTCAGAGTCGGGCGCGACGGCCGGGTCCGGCCGCTCAATTCCCACAAAGGCCGCCGGAAAACCATCGGAATTCCCCCCGAGGAATCGGACGTCCTCCTGCGGGAGACCACTAAACCGGCCAGTATGTCGGTGCCGACGGCCCGGGACACGCAAAAACGATTGGTCAGGGACGACAGCCCACTGCAGGGCGCTAAGGCGCACACCCGTGCGCCGCAGGCCGGCCTCTACCCGATGGGCTCGCTCGTCGACCCCGTCGCCCAGCTCGAGTCGTTGAAACGGGACCCCGCCCTGAAGTACAGCAACGACGGTCGGGAGATGATCCGCTGGCTGGAAGCCCGCATCATCCGCAGGACCGATCCCGGTCTGGTGCTGCAGGCACCCGCTCATCAGGCGAGGAAGATCGCCGCCCTGGCACGTGCGTGCGCGGCGCAGTGGAACTGCATAGCGATGCGTATGGAGCTCGTCTGCGACGAGTGCTCGCAGGCGTCCAACTGAGGAAATTCCGCAGTCGGCCCTCGTGACCTGGATCTCTGTGCCGCCCCGTGCCGGGCTCGCGGCGTCATGGCCTCGTCGTGACGCCGCTGGCGGCATCCCCCGCGGAGAAGGCGCACTCTCCGGAGACCTGCAGATGCCGCCGACGACACCACGCGTGCCTGCCGCTCAGCTCGCGTAGCGGTCGAACGTGGACGAGGGCTGAGGCCCCGCGATCACGTCCAGTCGCGGGTCGACCGTGAGGATCGCCTGATGAAGCCGCTGCAACTGCGGCGACGGCTCCACCCCCAGGTCCTCGATCAGCCGGGTCCGCAGGCGCTGGTAGACGCCCAGCGCCGACGCCTGCCGGCCCGAGCGGTACAGCGCCACCATCGCCTGCGAGTGCAGGCCCTCGTGTCGGGGATGCCGCGCGATCAGATCGGTCAGCTCCGCGATGAACTCGCAGTGCCGGCCCAGCCTCAGCTCGGCGTCGATCCGCCGCTCTATGGTGACCAGACGGCTCTCCTCCAGACGGGTCGCCTCGATCTCCAGCACGGAACCGATCCGCACGTCGACCAGAGCGGTCCCGTCCCAGAGGTCGAGTGCCCGCCGGAAGAGGGTGGCCGCCATCAGGTCGTCGCCTCTGTCGAACGCGCGCTGCCCCACGGTCACCAGACGCTCGTACTCGTGGAGGTCCACCTGTTCGGGCGGGATCTGGAGGAGGTATCCACCGTACCGGGTGACCAGGATGTCCTTGGCGGTGCCCGGGGCGTCCGGGCCCATGGCCGTGCTCAGCCGCCGCCGCAGCTGAAGGATGTACGTCTGCAGCGTCGTCGGGGCGCTCGCGGGCAGATCGACTCCCCAGATCTCCTCCATGAGCGTCGAGATCGGAACGACCCGCCCTGGATAGAGAGCCAGAAGCGCCAGTATCTGCCGGGGCTTACTTGCGGTTGGTACGACATTCACACCGTTGACATCGGCACCAAGCGGGCCGAGGACCTTTACCCTCACAGATTCCTCCTAGAATCCGGCGGCTTCGCGCTTGCGAGCCGACATCGAATCTGATCTGTAGCGCATGTCGCATTGACAGACTCCGCAGCCTCCCCCTGCCAACCGAGCCGTCGAGTACGTTAACCGCTGGTGCGGCCCGGCTCCGCAGATACTCCACCGCTTTTCAGGTATCCCCCTAATGGCGCTTTCGCCGTTGCCCACCGATACCTCTTGGACCAGCGGAATTGTGTCGACCCATTGCCAGGTGCGGCAAGTGCTTCCCTCAGGACGCGACCGAGGAGGTAAAGTCCGGTTCAAGCGGAAGGAATATCTCCGCCAGCCTCCTGAACGGGGGTCTCCCATCCCGCGCGCACCTGTAATAAGGTCTTCGTGATTGCGATCTGTCCGGTGCGCTGGACCGGCGTCTGACGTGACGCCATGCCTCAATGAACTGTTCCCAGTAACCGTCGGCCACCGTCCGTGAGCATGAGGCGCGTCGTGCAGTTCGCGGTGTCCCCGAGTCCGGGCAGGCGTAAGGCCCCTGGCAGGAACGATCTTGCGAGAGAAAGATCCGACCGAGGGGCCTCACGTGCAGACCGGTGTCACATACACCGCCGTGCTCGATGTGAAGCGGTCCACCGCCGAGCACCTGGCCCGCCTCCTGCGCGACCAACGGATCGCGGCCGGAACCCGCGAGGGGCGACGTGCGCTGGGCTGCTTCGAGCAGGCCGTGCTCGTGCTGCGCTGGTTCCTCGACGGCACCCGGCTGGCCCAACTCGCCCGAGACAATGACCTGTCGGCCTCCACCGCATACCGCTGTCTCCACGAGGGACTGGCCGTCCTGGCCGCCGGCGCACCGGACCTGTCCACCGCGCTGGAGCGTGCGAAGGCAGCCCCGGGCTGACGCATCTGAACCTCGACGGCACCGTCATCCGCACCGACCGCGTCGCCGCCCCCGGCCCCAACGGCGCAGACCTGTGGTGGTCCGGAAAACACAAGCACCATGGCGGGAACGTACAGGTCATCGCCACCCCGGACGGCCGGCCGATCTGGGTCTCGCCGGTGCGGCCGGGCCGCGAGCACGACACCACCTGCGCCCGCCACCACGGGCTGGTCGACGCCCTCAACCGCATCGCGGCCGAGCTGGACATGCCGACCCTCGTCGACCTCGGTCACGAGAACGCCGGCGACGGCTTCCGCCACCCGCACAGGAAGCCCGCGGGCGGCAAGCTGACCGAGGCCCAGCAGACCTACAACAAGGTCATCCGCGAAATTCACGGCGTCTGCGAGCGCGCCAACTCCCTGCTCAGGACCACCTTCAAGGCCCTGCGCAGGGTCAGCCTCGACCCCAGCCGCATCACGCAGATCGCCGCCGCAGCCCTCGTCCTGCTCCAACTCGAGTGCGACCGGACCATCTGATCAGTCACGCAACGCCATGATTCGTTACTGGCAAAGACTCAGTGACACGCCGTACTCCCTTCCGTAGCTTCCTGCTCTTGGCGATCAAGAAGCTACGAGGGATGCGGCGTTCGTCGTCTCATGACACGAACCGACCCACATATCTGGGCGAAGAGCCGAAAACACCGTCCGCTGGTGTCGAGACGTCACCTTCAACGAGGACAAGTCCCAGGTCAGGACCCACAACGCGCCCGCCGTACTCGCTGCCCTCCGCGACCTGATCCGCAGCGCGCTCAAGCTCACCGGCTACGTCAACACCGCCGCCGGACGCCGAGCCCCCACCGAGCGCCCCCGCGTCCTCGCCCTCTACGGCATCACATGATCAAACCGGACCATCCAGGCACTCGCCGGGGGCCTGCTCCGGGTGTGACGCGAGCTACGGTCGTTCCTGTCGTGCAGGTGCGGCTTCGCGCACGGTACAGCCGCACCTCCGGCCGGGAAACTCGCGGCCGGAACGGCTTCCCTTCCGTTCCCGTCCCTTTTCCAAGGCGGGTGAGTACCCGTCGTCCTTTGAGACATGCTCCAGCGCCGCTCAGCCGACCGCTGCGATTTTCGCGAAAGGCGCTCTCCACTGTCAGCAAGCCAGTTCGCAACCGCCAAGCAGTCGCCTCAGCCGGAGGAATGCCATGCCGCCACTGCCGCCCGCCCGTGTCGTCCGTGCCGTCGAAAGGGTGCGCGCAGCTCTGCAGAGTCTGACGCGCAAACTCGCACCGCCGCCGTTCGCACTCCTCGAACTCGTCCAGGGGGCCATGGCCAGCCAGGCGATCTACGTGGCCGCCGAGCTGCGCATCGCGGAGACCCTCGTGGACGGCCCGCTGGAGCCGGAGCGGATCGCGGAGAGGACCGGTGCGGACCCCGACGCGCTCCACCGCCTGCTGCGGCTGCTGGCGACCTATGACATCTTCGCCGAGCAGAAGGACGGGCGGTTCAAGCTGACCCCGATGGCCAGGGCGCTGCTCCAGGACACCCCGATGTCCATGCACGGCATAGCCCGGTTGATGGGCCACCCCATCCACTGGGAGGACTGGGGCCACCTGGTCGACGCGGTTCGCACCGGCGAGCCGAGCCTGCCCAAGTTGCGCGGTATGGACGCGTTCGAGTACCTGGAGGCCAATGCGGAGTACGGGGCGATCTTCACCAACGGCATGGGCGCGATGTCGAGCACGGAGACGGAACCGCTCCTCGCCGCCTACGACTTCGCGCGCTACGGCACCGTGGTCGACTTCTGCGGCGGCCGGGGCGACCTGCTCGCCGGCGTCCTGAAGAAGGCGCCCTCAGCGCGCGGGATCCTCTCCGACCCCCGCGTGGGATCCAACGGCGCCGCCGCCTTCCTCGAGGAGCAGGGCGTGTCCGACCGGTGCACGGTCGCGGACGGCGGCCTGTTCGACGCGGTACCCGGCGGCGGCGACGCGTACATCCTCAAGCACATCGTCCATGACTGGCCGGAGCCGCAGGCCCTGGAGATCCTGGGGAACGTGCGGGAGGCAATGAACCCCGGCGGCCGCCTGCTGGTGATGGAGATGGTCATCCCCGACAAGCTCAACGGCCCGCACTCCGGGAAGCTGGTCGACCTGTGGCTGATGCTGCTGGTCGGCGGCAAGGAGCGCACCCGCGCCCAGTACTCCGATCTGCTGGCCAAGGCCGGGTTCAAGCTGGAGCGCGTCGTGGAGACGCCGGCGGCGATCTCGATCGTCGAGGCGAGCCGGCGCTGACCGCACCGGCGCCGGATCCGGCCCCACGGCCTCTTCGGGCCGGGGGTCGGCCTTTTGAGGCTCTCCTGCTGTATGTGTGGGTCACTCTGTGGCGGGTTGGCGGCCGGGGAGTGTGGGGGGCTGGCAAGGGTGAGCATGACGAGGGCGATGATCGCGTCGGCGGTGTGGAAGCCGAAGCCGCGGCGGATGATGAGGCGGGTCTTGGTGTTGGTGGACTCGATCAGTCCGTTGCTCATGCCGGTGGTCAGGGCGGCGCGGATGGCGTCGTCATGGCGGCGGATGCGGCGTTGGAGGTCGACGAAGCCGTCGATGCGGCAGCGGCGGGCCCAGCCGGTCCACCGGTCCAGGGCCCTCAGGGCGGCGGTGGGCCGGGACTTGGCCAGGGTGAACACCGCGCGGAGGGCTTCCTCCAGGCGCCAGGCCCGGTGCAGGCGGGGGTCGGTGGCCGCGATCCAGGTGAGCCTGGCGGCCTGCCGGTCGGTGAGGTCGTCGGCGTTCTTCCACAGCGCGAAGCGGGAGTCCTTCAGCGCCCGGGCCCGCTCGCGGTCGCCGGGTTCACGGCGGGCCCGGTTCCACGTGGCCCGGCGCTCGGCATCCAGCGTCTCGGTGGCCCACGCGATGACATGAAAAGGGGTCCATCACCCGCACCGCGCCGGGGGCCCGCTCGCGGAGGACCCGGGCGATCCAGGCGGCGCCGTCGGCGCTGATGTGCGTCAGGCGGGCGGTGCGCTGTTCCCCGAGCCGGTCGAAGAAGCGGTCGAGGACGTCCTTGCCGTGGCCGTCAGCCCTCCACACCACTTTCGCGCTGTCGTGGTCGACCACGACGGTCATGTACTTCTGCCCCTTGCGGTAGCTGATCTCGTCGATCCCGATCCGGGCCAGCCCCGCCAGCCGGTCGACGGCCCGGTCGCGGTCGGCGACCACCCGCTGCACGATCGCCCCGCCCGTGCGCCAGGAGGCGCGCATCAACTCTGCCGGGGGTTGGTGCCGCTCCGGGACGCTGGTGGGGTTCGTTCCGGCCGAAACCGATGCCTCTGTGATGCCCGTGAGCTCGCAGGTCAGCGTGGTGCTGGGGGCCGTCCACGGGAACCGTGGAGTGTTGCTGTGAGCACATGCGTCAGAATTCCTGATTCACCCTGGTTCTCCCGGAACGGCATACCGATCGGGAGGGAGCGGGAGGGGGGACGTACTGCATGAACGGTGCGCCGGCCTGGACATCAGCAAGAAGGACGCCAGGGTGTGCGTCCGGGCCCCGAGTACGAAACGGCGGGGATCGTTCACCGACGAGACCACGACCTGGGGCTCGACGACGAACGCGGTCCTGGCCCTGCGCGAGCACCTGCTCGCTGCCGAGGTCACGCTGGTGGTGATCGAGGCGACCTCGGACTACTGGAAGCCCTTCTCCTACGTGCCGGCCGACGATCTGAATGCGATTCTGGTCAACGCCCGGCAGGTCAAGAACCTGCCCGGCCGCAAGACGGACGTCTCGGACGCGGCCTGGCTGGCCCAGCTCGGCGCTCACGGGCTGGTTCGTCCCTCCTTCGTCACACCGCAGCCCATCCGGGAACTGCGGGACCTGACCCGGGCCCGCACCACCGCCACCCGGGAACGCTCTCGTACCGTCCAGCGCCTGGAGAAGCTGCTGGAGGACACCGGCATCAAACTGTCCGCGGTCGCCTCCTGTATCACGGGCGTCTCCGGGCGGGCCATGCTCGAAGCCCTCATCAGCGGTGAACGCGACCCGCAGACCCTCGCGGAGATGGCCAAACGCAAGCTCCGGAGCAAGATCCCCGAACTCACCGAGGCGATGACCGGACGCTTCCGTGAGCACCACGCCTTCCTGGTCCGGCTACGTCTGGACCCGTACGACCAGCTCACCGCGATGATCGACCAGATCAGCGGACGGGTCGAAGAGGCGATGGTGCCCTTTCACGACGCCCTCGACCTGCTCGACACCATCCCCGGAATCAACCAGGCCACCGCCGAAGTGATCATCGCGGAGACCGGTGGTGACATGACCCGCTTCGCCTCCGCCAAGCACCTCGCGTCCTGGGTCGGGGTCTGCCCCGGCCACCACGAGTCCGCAGGCCGCACCAAGAACACCAAGGTCCGGCCCGGCAACCCCTACCGCAAAGGAGCCCTCGACATCGCCGCCTTCGGCGCGGTCGGAACCAAGGACACCTACCTCGCCGCCCGTTGCCGGCGGCTGACCGCCCGCCGCGGCCCGCTCAGGGCACTGGTCGCCGTCGAGCACTCGATCGTCACCGCCATCTGGCACATGCTCACCGACCACACGCCCTACGCCGAGCTCGGCGGCTCCTACTTCACCCGGCGGAACCCCGAACGGGCCACCCGCCGCGCGATCACCCAGCTCAACCAGCTCCGCTACACCGTCACCCTCAACCCGATGGAGACCGCGGCCTGCCCCAGCAGCGACCAGCCACCCGGCAGCCACAACGGCCACCGGGCACACAACCCTGCCCACACCCACCCTGACCTGCTTCTATTTACGCGTCAGAGCATCCACTCATGCGGCAGGAGAGCCTCCTTTTGAGGGGGTGCGGCTTCCCCTACTTGCGGGCGGTCCGGAGGGGGACCTCGCGGACGAGGAGCGCGGTCAGCAACGCGAGGCCCGCGGCCGACGACGCCAGCAGGAAGGCCTCTTGGACGCCCTCGGCGACGGCGCTCCTGTACATCGTGCGCATCCCGGCTTCCAGCCGGCCCATGCCCTCCGCGTCCAGACGGGTGTCGGGGAGGGACGCGCCGTCCGCCCGCTCGGCCATCACGTCGCGCACCCGGCCGTTGAACAGCGTGCCCATGACGGCGACGCCGACCGACTGGCCCAGTGTGCGGAAGAGCGTCATCGCGGCGGAGGCGACACCCACCTCCTGGATGACGACGCTGTTCTGCGCGACGGTCATCACGTTCTGCCCCAGGAAGCCCATGCCGGCGCCCAGCAGCACCATGAAGAGCGCGGCGGTGAGCCGTGAGGTCTCCGTGTCCACTCTCGACAGCAGAAGCGTGCCCACGAACATGGCGGCTCCGCCACTGACCTGGAGGACCTTGTACCGGCCGGTCCGGGCGACGAACCGCCCGGAGAGCTGGGAGACCAGGACCAGTGCGCCGAGCATCGGCAGCAGCAGCAGACCGGACCCTGTCGCAGAGACGCCGTGCACGGCCTGCTGGTACAGCGGGAGGTACAGGACCGCGCCGAACATCACGAAGCCGTTGGTGAAGCTCAGCACGGACATCAGCGAGAAGTTGAGGCTGCGGAAGAGATGCGGCGGCAGCACCGGCTCGGCGGCCCGGGACTGGGCGTGGACGAAGCCGGCCAGGGCCGCGACGGAGACGGCCGCGAGCGCCACGATCATCCCGGAGCCCCAGGCGTACTCGACGCCGCCCCAGGTGACCACCAGCACGAACGACACGATGCAGGCGACCAGCAGCACCGCGCCCACGTAGTCGATGCGCGCCTTTTTGCACCGGCTCGACACCCGCACCAGACGGGCGATCAGGACCATGGCGAGGACGCCGACCGGCAGGTTGACCAGGAACGTCCAGCGCCAGCCGACGGAGTCGGTGATGCCGCCGCCGATCAGCGGGCCGACGATCATGGAGAACACCATGACGCTGGTGATCATGCCCTGGTACCGGCCGCGCTCGCGCGGCGGGATCAGCTCGCCGATGACCGCCATGACGCCGACCGCGAGCCCTCCCCCGCCAAGACCCTGGACCGTGCGGGCGGCGATCAGCTCCCCCATGTCCTGGGCCAGTCCGCACAGGGCGGACCCGGTCAGGAAGACCGACATCGCCACGACGAGCCAGCGCTTGCGCCCGTACATGTCGCCGAGCCTGCCCCAGACCGGGATGGCCGCCGCGGCGGCCAGGGTGTACGAGGTGACCGCCCAGGACAGGTATGCGACGCCGCCGAGCTCACCGGCGATGGTCGGCATCGAGGTCGCGACGATCGTGGTGCCCAGCGAGGAGGGCAGCATCGCGAGCAGAAGCGGTATCAGCGCGAGACGTACGCGGTGTTGCCCGGGGCCGCGTCTGGTCCCCTCGGCCTCGCCGGTCGTCGCGTCCACGGGCTCCCCCTCCTGGCCGGAACGCCTCATCTGATGTGCATCGTGGCCATCATGCCCCGCACGCCGTGCTCGAACATGTGGCAGTGGTAGACGTAGTGCCCCCGGTACGTGTCGAACACGGCCTGGAGCCTGACCGTCTCACCCGGGGCGAGGAAGACGGTGTCCTTCAGCCCGGTCTCCCCCGGCTCCGGAGGCCGTCCGCCGCGCTCCAGCACCCGGAACTGCACCAGGTGCATGTGGAAGTTGTGCTCGGCCCGCGCGTTGGCGTTGGTGACCGTCCAGATCTCGCTCGTCCCGAACCTGACGGCGGCGTCGACGCGTCCGGGGTCGTACACCTTCTCGTCGATGTACGCACCGGGGTGCTCCCCGCCCTCGTCCATGCGCAGCGCCACCTCGCGCTCCACGTCGGGGCGGGGCAGCGGCGGCAGCGAGCGGAGCCGCGCGGGGATCTCGCTCGGGTCGTCGGCCGTGCGCACCACGTCGAAGCGCAGCACCTCGCCGATCTCCTCGACCGGACCGGAACCCGTGGTGTTCTTCAGCACCACGCTGCTGCCGACCGGGTAGCGGGAGAAGTCGACGACGACGTCGGCGCGTTCGCCCGCGGACATCAGAACGCGGTCGGTGGTGTGGGGAGCGGGGAGCAGACCGCCGTCGGAGCCGATCTGGACGAGCGGGCCGCCGTCCGCCAGCCGCAGCTCGAAGCGGCGCTGGTTGGACGCGTTCAGCAGGCGCAGCCGGTACTTGCGGGCGGCGACCTCGAAGTACGGATAGGGCACGCCGTTGGTGAGGATGGTGTTCCGGCCCCGGTCACCCATCGCGTAGACGAGCCGGCCCTGCTCGTCGAACCGGGCGTCGCGCAGGGCGATGACGGCCTCGTACCGCCCCGCGGGCAGGGGCAGCGACCGTTCCGTGTCGTCGGTGAGCAGGTACGAGCCGGACAGTCCCCTGTAGACGTTCTCCGCCTCGAGGTGGTGGGCGTGGTCGTGGAACCACAGCGGCGCGTGCGACTGCCGGTTGGGGTAGTGGTACACGCGGTCGGCGCCGGGCTCGATGACGTCCATCGGGTCGCCGTCGCTGTCCGGGCGGACGGAGGCCCCGTGCAGGTGCACCGCGGTCGGCACGGTGAGGCGGTTGCGCTGTCTGATCACCACGGGACGGCCGGTGCGCGCCCTGATGACCGGTCCGGGGAAGTGACCGTCATAGGTGAGGACGTCGGTCTGTATTCCGGGCAGGATCTCCGCACGCGCGGGCTTCATGGTCATCACGTACACGTCGGATCTGCCGGTGTTGCCCAGCGGTCTCTTCACGGGCAGCAGGCGCATCGGCCGCCGGAACTTCTCCACCGCCGCCGCCAGGGCCGTCGGTGCCGTCCCGGTCGCCGGCCCGGCCGTCATGTGCGCGGCGACCAGCGGTGCGAGGCCAGCTCCGGTCAGCCCCACACCTGTGGTGGCGACCGCAACGCCCAGTGCACTGCGTCGGGTGATCATGGTGTTCTCCTGGACTCGTCCGCACAGCTACCTGCGTGGGGGGGCAGCTGTAGTCCAGCAAGACGCACTTGCGTCCGGCTTGTGCGGTGTGCTCGCGGCGCCCGGCCGCTCACCCCGCGCCCAGCCTGAACCCCACCCCGCGCACGGTGACGACCCATCCATTGCCGCCGAGTTTGCCGCGCAGGCTGCTGACGTGCGTGTCGATCGTGCGGCGCGACCAGGAGTCGCCCCACACCTGCTGCAGGAGCTGCTTCCGCGGGATCACCGTGTCGGGCTGGGACGCCAGCAGGTACAGCAGGTCGAACTCCTTGCGGGTGAGGGCCACCGGCTCGTCGTCCACGGTGACCACGCGCGAGTCGACGTCGATGCGCAGGCGGCCGTGGTGTATCTCCCTGGCCGCGGCGGGCTGCCACCGGGCGCGGCGCATCACCGCCTCGATCCGGGCCATGAGTTCGCGCAGCCCGTAGGGCTTGGTCACGTAGTCGTCGGCGCCCGCGTGCAGTCCGAGCACGCAGTCGAGCTCGGACTGCCGGGCGGTGACGATGATGATCGGGACCCTGCTGACCTCGCGGATCGCGCGGCACACCTCCAGGCCGTCGAGATCGGGCAGATCGAGGTCGAGCAGCACCATCTCGACGTCCTCGTAGGCCTGCAGGGCCGCGCTGCCGTGCCGGACGCCGACCGGGTCGTGCCCGTGCCGCCGCAGCTGGGCGGTCAGTGATCCGGCGAGGGCGGCGTCGCCGTCCACCACCAGGATGCGCTGGCCGGTCGGTGCCCGGGCCGCCGTCGAAGCGCCCGGCTCCGCGAGCCGGGCGGCCTCGGGCGCGGGGGCGAAGGGCTCCAGCATCGCCTGTGACGGAATTTGGCTCATGCCTCCCCCGTGGAATGTGCTGTGCCCGCCCGTCCGCCCGCGCGGGCCGCGGACAGACGGTTCCCGCCGACGAACCTAGGAACGCGTGGTCGAGTCCCGCTACGGCTGGGCTTGTGGCCCGTCCAGCGGCTGCCCGGGGTTCAGGACCCACGCCGAGTCGTGCCGGGTGAAGCCGACGCGCGGGTAGTAGGCGGTCGCGGCGGGCGCCGAGAGCAGCACCACCTTCGCGTCGGGGGCCTCCCGCCGGGTCGCCTCCAGGAGGGCGAGCCCCACCCCCGAGCGCTGATGCCGGCGCACCACGGCGATGTCCGACAGGTAGGTGACGTAGGAGAAGTCGGAGACGCTGCGGGCGATGCCGATGAGCGCGCCGTCCGCATCCCGGGCGACGACGATGAGGTTCGCCTCCCGCACCATCGCGGCCATCCGGTCGCGGTCGTCGACGGGCCGCCGCTCACCGAGCCCCGACTCGTGGTAAATCGCCAGCACCTCGTCCAGGTCGAGGGTTCGCCCGCTGACGCGTTCAGTCTTCCAGCTCATCGAGCATCTCCAATCGCCGCCGTACGACGTCGTGATGGATGAGGAAGCGCTCGGGACGCAGTTCCTCGCGCAGTTCGACGCCTTCCTCGGCCAGGGTGTCCACGAACGGTGTGCCGGTGGCCACCGTCCGGTTCGCGGCGGCCTGTGCCGAGCGGTACGCCCGCTCCCGCTCCGCGCCGTCGCCGAGCAACTCCACCAGAACGGCCGAACTGTAGACGAGACCATGGGTCCGGTCGAGAGCGGCCCGCATCCGGTCCGGGTGGACACGGAGGCAGGACACCAGTTCCTCGGCCGTCGTGGCCTGGAAGTGGCCGACGGCCAGGCTGTCGGGCAGGATGACCCGCTCGACAGCCTGGTGGGCCAGGTCCCGTTCGTGCCACAGGGCGACGTTCTCGAGCGCGGTCGTGGCGTAGCCGCGCAGCAGGCGCGCCAGGCCGCACAGCCGCTCGCTGGTGGTCGGGTTGCGCTTGTGCGGCATGGCGCTCGAGCCCTGGTAGGCCGGGGCCCGCCGCTCCTCGACCTCGGCCACCTCGGTTCGCTGCAGCAGCCGCAGCTCCAGGGCGACCTGCTCGACGCAGGCCCCCATGGCGGCGACGGCCTGAACCAGTTGGGCGTGCCGGTCACGGGCGACGACCTGGCTGGGCGCCGGTTCGATGCCCAGGCCCAGCGACTCGCACACGTACCTCTCCACGAACGGGTCGATGAGCGCGTACGTGCCGACCGAACCGGAGATCGTGCCGACCGCGACGGCGTCGCGCGCCGCCGCCAGCCGCCGCAGCGAGCGGTCGACGGCGAAGGCGTAGCCGGCGAGTTTATGCCCGAAGGTGGTGGGCTCCGCGTGCACGCCGTGCGTGCGCCCGACCATCAGCGTGTCCCAGTGCTCCAGCGCCTTGGCCACCAGTGTGCGGCGCAGCCGCCGCCCCGCCGCCATCAGGAGGTCGGTGGCCCGGGCCAGGGTGTGACCGAGGGCGGTGTCCACCAGGTCGTAGCTGGTCATGCCCAGGTGCACCCAGCGGGCCGAGGACTCGGGGATGTCCTCGCAGTACGCGGCGAGGAAGGAGAGCACCTCGTGGTCGCGTTCCTTCTCGATCTCCGCGACCCGGTCCGCGAGCGGCACCCGGGCCCGGCGCATGTCCCGGACCGCGTCCTCGGGTACGCGTCCCAGCCGTACCTGCGCCTCCGTCGCGAGGATCTCCACGCGGACCCAGGTGGCGTAGCGCGACTGGTCGGAGAAGAGATCCGCCATCTCGGGCAAGGTGTATCGGGGAATCATGCAACGACCTCTGTTCTCCGGTTGTCAGTACGCCTCGAAGTACTCTCGCTGCTCCCACTCCGTGACCTGGCCGTCGCCGGACCCGGTCGTGGTGCACCACGTCTCGTAACGCCGCAGCTCGCTCTCCTTGAGTTTGACCAGGCAGGCTGTGAGCGGCCTGCCGAGCAGTTGCTCGGCGCGTCCGGCCCGGAACGCGGCGAGCGACTCGCCCAGGGACTGCGGCACGAACTCCGCCGCCACCCCGCCGGACCGTCCGCCGGTTTCCGGCCCGGCTGCGCCGCCGAGGCCGTCCAGGCCCGCGAACAGCTGGGCGGCGATGGTGAGATAGGGGTTGGCGCACGGTTCTCCGCTGCGGTTCTCGATGTGCGCGCCGGTGCCGCCACCGACCATGCGGAGCATGACGCTGCGGTCCTCCACGCTCCAGTCGATCCGGGTGGGGGCCAGGGCGTGCCGGGAGTCCAGCCGCCGGTAGCCGTTGACTGTGGGCACCGACAGCAGGAACAGCTCCCGGCTCCAGGCCAGCAGCCCGTCGGCGTAGGCCTTGGCCTCCGGTGACAGGCCGCCGGACGGCCCTTCGGCGGAGAAGAGGTTGCGTCCCGTCGCGTTCTCCCGCACGGACTGGTGCAGGTGCCAGCCGCTGGGGTCGAAGGCGTCCAGACGCGGCTGCGACATGAAGGAGGCGTGGTAGCCGCGCTGTGCGCACCACCGTTTGGCGGTGGTGCGGAACAGCAGCATCGCGTCGGCGGTGTCGAGCGCGGACATGGGGCTGAACGTGGACTCGACCTGGCCGGGGCCCGACTCGTGTTCCATCGAGCGCAGCGGCAGGCCGAGCGCGGTCAGGTGCAGGGCGAGCGGGTCGGTGACGTGGGCCACGGAGTCATAGCGTGCGTCCAGGTTGAACTGGTAGCCCGCGTTCAGGGGAGCCACCCGCGGGGCCCTGCCCTGCAGGCCGAAGCCGTTGCCCTCGTTGCCCGGCTCGTCGTCGAGCAGCCGCGTGAGGTACCACTCGACTTCGAGGCCCACCACCGGAGAGTAACCGCGTTCGGCGTAGGCGGCGTCGAGCCGCCGCAGCACGGCCCGCGACGACAGCGGGTGCGGGGTGCCGTCGCGCAGGTACTCGTCGCCGACGACCCAGGCGGTGCGCGGCTCGGTACCGGGCAGGACCTGGAACGTCAACGGGTCGGGGACCAGGATGAAGTTCCCCGCGCCCACGATCTCCTCCACTCCGAGACCGGGCTCGCCGAGGAAGTCGACCGCGATGGCGTGTCCGGTGTCGAAGAGGAAGGGTCCCGGGCTGAAGTTCATGCCGTTGCGCAGGACCGAGCGGAACGCGTCCGCGGTCAACGTCTTGGAGCGGGCGAGGCCGTGCGGGTCCGGGAAGACCAGGCGCACGAAGTCGATCTGCCCGAGGTCGGCCTCGATCTGCTCGGCGACGGCGAACTGCTCCTCGCTCCACAGCCCGTGGTCGGAGACGAACGAGGGACTGCCGACGGCGTCCTCGGCGGAGACGGAGCGCCATGACCGGGTGTACATGGTTCAGAGGGTCCTTTCGGTGGCGGGGACAAGCTCGTGCTGCGCGTGGGGCGGGGGCAGCGGTCCCAGCTCCGTCTCCAGCCGGTGAGCCACCGTCAGGACCACCTCGTCGGCCCCGACGGGCCCGACGAGCTGCACCCCGGCAGGCAGCCCGGAGCCGGTCAGGCCGGCCGGGAGCGTCACCGCGGGCTGACCGGTCATGTTGAAGGGGTACGAAGCGGGCGACCACGCCAGCCAGAGCAGATCACGCGGGTCGGCCGCCCACTGCGGCCCGATGGCCCGCACGTCGAACGGCTCAATGGGGACGGTGGCCATGGCCAGCAGGCCGTACCGGCGCATCACGGAGCGCAGCCTCGTGCGCAGCCCCTGGCGGACCTCCTCGGCCCGCATCAAAGCGGTGCCGCTGAGGGTACGTCCGTAGCGGACGATCTCCAGCCTGCCCGGGTCGCACCACTCCTCGTCCTCCGGCGGCGCCCCCGCCGCCTCGGCCGCGGCCAGGATGTCGACGAGGGCCGGGTAGAGGTCGTCGCAGCGTACCTCCACCCGCTCGACCCGGTGACCCTGGCCGGCCAGGGCGGCCATCGCCTGCTCCGTCACCTTGCGGATCTCGTCCGTGGTGCCCTCGTACTCGATCCATCCGATGTGCTGGGAGCGGCTGTCGGAAGGCAGGTCGATCGAGCCGAGCCCCGAGTCGGGGTCGGCCGGGTGCGGTCCGGCGACGACGGCGGCGAGCGCGGCCGCGTCGGCGACGCTGCGTGCCAGCGTGCCCTGGTGGGCCAGCCGGTCGACGCCGTTGGGAACGTACGGGACCCGCCCGTACGACGGTTTGTACCCGGCCACTCCGCAGAACGCCGCGGGGATCCGGATGGAGCCGGCCCCGTCGGTGCCCAGGGCGCCCTCGCCGAGCCCGGTCGCCACGGCGGCGGCGGCACCGCCGCTGGAGCCGCCCGCGGTGAGGCCGGGCGCGTAGGGGTTGCCGGTGGGCGGTGCGACGCGGCCGAGGGTGGAGGCGCTCCAGCCGTACTCGGAGGTCGTCGTCTTGCCGATGACGACGGCGCCGGCCGCCCGCAGCCGGGCGACGGCCGGGGCGTCCTCGCGGGTCCGCCGGTTCTCCAGCAGCGAACCCCGGGTGGTCGGCAGGTCGCGGGTCTGCAGCAGGTCCTTCACCGAGACCGTGACGCCCAGCAGCGGAGCTCCGCGCCAGGCGTCGGGGCCGCGCTCGCGGATGCGCCGGTCGGCCTGCTCGGCCGTCTGGAGGGCCTCGTCGCCCGCGGCGGTGACGAACGCGCCCAGTGTGTCCCGCTCGCGGACGGCGGTCAGCACGGACTGGACGTGCTCGACGACGGTGGCCTCCCCCCGGCGGAAGCGTTCCGTGAGCTCGCCGATACCCGGGGCCGTCATCGGGTGGCGCCCAGGGGGTCGGGGCGGGCCGCGTCTACGCCGACGATCGTGCGCCGGTGCCACCCGGCATCGAACGCGGTGACCTGCACCGGAACCCCGTCGGCGGCCAGTTCGGCAGCCAGGCCGGTGGCGCGGGCGACGAAACGGGACGCCCGGTGGGCGGCGAGCAGGTCCTGCTCCTCAAAGGGGGTGTCCGCGCAGCGCAGCAGGCGCAGGTCGACGAAGCCGTTGAACGTGCGCCCGGCCACCTCGACGGACTGCGGGGAACGGACGGAGAACCGCACCTTGTTGGTGACGTGCCCGTGGTGGTGCTGGTCGGAGAAGAACGCGACGTCCGGGATGGTAGGCGGCACGAAGTGGTCCCGGGCCACCACGGCGGGGTGCCGGGGCAGGTTGCCGGGGACGAAGTGCCAGGAGTTGTACTGCATCCGGGAGGACATCGCCCACGCCGCGTCCGCCACCGCCTCCGCCGAGCCGCCGAAGTGGGCGTGCGCCTCGGGCCGGGGCACCACGCAGCAGAAGTAGTGGGTGATGTCCCAGTCGCAGATCTCGGCCCAGCTCTCCGACCGCAGCCCACTGATCAGGGCGGGCAGCGAGCGCATCCCGCGGCTCATGGCGAAGTCGGCGCGGAAGACCTCGGCGGCGGCTGCCACGGTCTCGTGCACCAGCGCTTCGAGACCGGTACCGAACTCCCCGTGCGGCTGGGCAAGCCATTGCGGGGACGCGGCGGCGCTCCGGCCGAGCTCGTCGAGGGTGACGCCGGTCAGCGGGAGGCGCTCGGTCAGCCACGCGCTGATCTCCTCGTCGCGCCTCCGCGTCCTCTCGTCGTCCGTGGCGATGCGCTCCACCTTGTGCATCAGCGCGCCGTGGATCTCGCGGTAGAGCGGAGCCTGCTTGATCACCTGGCGCCGACGGACGCCCAGCGCCTCGGCGAGGGCCTTGAGGTCCTCCACGCCGTGCGACGCGGCGGGGCCGACCGGTTCGCCGGGGACGCTGTTGTAGGACCGGCGCACCCGCTCCAGCATGGCCGCGACGTGGTCCACGCTCAGCTGCGTGCCGTTGGCCTCCTCAACCCGGCCGAAGCCGGCCGAACGGATGAGCAGGGTGAGGCCGACCACCAGTTGGACGTCGTTGTCCGACCACAGCTCGAGCGGCAGTTGCTGCAGGCTGCTGAGGGCGCAGTCCGGGTGTCCCGGCCACAGGGTCTTGCCAGTGATGTTGTTCTGGTCACGGAAGTTGGTGTACTGCCGGTGTTCCTGGTACAGCACGAACGGGGCGGTGCGCAGGGCCGCTTCCTTCGCCCGCTCCAGGAGTTCGTCGCGGCCCTTCTCACCCTGCCTGTCCAGCCACGCACGGCAGTCGGCGACCGAACGGGCGGTCCGCGCGGCCGCGCGGCTCATCTCGGCGTGGTAGGCGCGGGCGGCCTGCAGCGACCACGGCACGCGCAGCACCCCGCCGACCAGTTCCCGCCGGGCCAGGGGATTTTGTGCGGGGCCGCGCATGACGATCCGGCCGCTGGTGGCCAGCGCCAGTTCGCCGACGAACACGGGCTCCTCGTCGGCCGCCTCGATGAGGTCGGCGGCTGCCGCGGTGCCGGGGTCCTCCGCGCTGTCGCCGGGGCCGTCCTTTCGCCAGGTCAGTCCCCACAACGCCCTGAACGCCGCCTCGTCGGAGGTGCTCAACGCCCGCAGTTGCACCCCTTCGGGCATGTGCCCGTCGAGGCTGAGCAGGACCTCCACGGACGCGCGCAGGTCTCCGGCGGCCCGGGCCCGTTCCCAGACCCGGCCGAGGAGCCCGGGGAACCCGGCGCCGGGCTCGCGTGCGCGATCCGGTCCTGCTGCGGTGCCCGCGAACGTGCCCAGCCTGCTGGGGCGGCGGCTGATCCGCTTCCTGGCATTGGCTGCGCGGCGGCTCTCGCGCTCCGCGGACCCGCTCATGAGGTGCCTGCGGACAGGTCGATGTGGCTCCACAGACTCTCGTCGGTCGGGGTCCAGTCCTCGTCGACGTAGATGCAGTCGACGGGGCACTCGAGCACGCAGGCGGGGCAGCCCGAGCACAGTTCGGGAATGATGACGACGTCCAGACCACGGTCGAATATGGCACCGAACTCCTCGGGACAACTGCGCAGGCAACTGTCGCAGGTGATGCACTCCGAGGTTTCTATGCGGCGCGGTGGTTTCTTCCAGTTCTCGCCGCGAGTCCGCGCGGCGATCCGCTCGGAACGGGCGGATTTCGCCGCCGAAAATGCGTTCTCGCTCACGGACACTCACCCTTCGGGTCGGTTCGAAACGACCATCACTGCCGTCCATATCGTTACGGCGTCGTCTCGACCAATCCATGAGCTTCGGTGGTGGCGTACTCGACCGCTTCGTTCAACCGGAGAAATGCCCAGTTGAACAGCGGTGACCGGCGGATAACGTCGTCACGGGAAAACAGCCCGGGCAACCGAACACGAACAGGAGCAGCCACGATGCCTGCAACGCCGGCGCCGAAAATCATGACGTTCCTGACTTTCAGGAGGGATGCCGAGGAGGCACTGCAGTTCTACACCTCGATCTTCGACAACTCCGAGGTGCACCGGATGATCCGGGCACGCGCCGGAGAGCCGGGGTGGGAGGAAGGAACGCTGCAGCACGCCCTCTTCACTCTCGACGGGCAGATGTTCATGTGCACGAACATGCCTCCGCCCGGGGCCGTCGGATACGATCTGGCCCCGTGGGACTCGTACGGTTTCTCCCCGGCGACCGCGATATACGTGCAGTGCGAATCGGAGAGCGAATTCGACCGGTTCTACACGGCCCTCTCCGAGAAGGGTGAGGTCATCATGCCGGCAGGCGCGTACGAGTTCAGTGCCCGGTTCGCATGGTTGACCGACCGGTTCGGGGTCTCGTGGCGCATCAACCTCGTGCCGTCCAGGGGCGCCCGCGGGCGGTGATTCACCGGACACGGCTGAGGCCCGGCCCACCACGTGGTGGGCCGGGCCTCAGTCGTGTCCGCGCCTGTCAGCCCCAGGCGCCGGCCACCTGCTTGGTGGTCACGTTCAGACGGTTGAAGAAGTTGGTCAGTCCGACCATCAGGATCAGCGCCGCCAGGCCCTTCTCGTCGTAGTGGGCGGCGGCCCGCTCCCAGACCTCGTCCGGCACGGGGTCGGTGCGGTCGGACAGCCGGGTGGAAGCCTCGGCCAACTCCAGCGCGGCCCGCTCGGCGTCGGTGAAGTAGGACGTCTCGCGCCAGGCGGCGACGGCGGACAGACGCTCCTCGGTCTCGCCGGCCTTGCGGGCACCGCGGGCACCGGAGTCCACACAGGGGCTGCAGCCGTTGATCTGGCTCGCGCGCAGGTGGACCAGGTCGAGGGTCGCCTTCGGGACACCGCCGGAGTAGATCGCCTTGTACATCTCCTGAATGGGCTGCGTGGCGTCAAGGATCATCGCCGGGTTCTGCAGGCGCGCTTCCATGGTCATTCCTCTCTTCGATCAACATCCGACGCCGCTGGCCGACGGCGTCACTTCTATGACGAACGGGGGTGGGCAAGTGTGACAGAGGCAGGTCACCGGGTCTGTGGAGACCTGCCGGCCCGCCCGTGCGGGCGCCGCGCCGCGGGGGATTCGGCGCGGCGCCCTTCCGTCCGGCGCGTCGGTCAGGCACCGACGTCGACCCGGGCGGTCTCCAACGGGCGCTCGCTCCGGGGCGGCGCCTCGTCCTCGGGGTGACCCGGGCGCCAGATGCGTGGGCCGATGCCGAGGGAGAGTGCGGGGATCAGCAGACTGCGCACCAGGAAGGTGTCCAGGAGGATGCCGATCGCGATGAGCAGGCCCTGCTGCAACGACGCCACAGTCGGGATCGCGGCGAGGACGCAGAACGTGGCCGCCAGCACGACTCCTGCGGACGTGATGACCCCGCCGGTGACCGTGAGCCCGGTGAGGGTGCCCTCGCGGTGTCCGCGCAGCCGGACCTCCTCCCGGACCCGGGCCATCAGGAAGATCGTGTAGTCCACCCCGAGAGCGACCAGGAACAGGAAGCCGATCAGCAGCAGTCCGCGGTCGATGCGCGGGTAGTCGATGGCGTGGAAGAGCAACGAGGCCGCGCCCACGGCGGAGGCGTAGGAGAGCACCACCGACGCCAGGAGGACGAGCGGGGCGACCACCGCGCGCAGCACCAGGATCAACATGAGCAGGACGACCACGAGGATCAGCGGGATCAGCAGCATCTCCTCGTCCTGCTGGGCGTCGGAGGTGTCGAGCGCGATCGCGGCCTGGCCTCCCACGACGGCGTCGGCGCTGTCCTCCTGTCCCTTGTCGAGTGCCGTGCGCATCCGCTCGACGGTGTCCTTGGCCGCCTGGGTGTCGGGGGCGTCCTCGAACACGGCGGTCAGGTGGGTCCAGCCGCCCGCGGTCCGCTGCGTGGCCGCAGACTCCACACCCGTTACGGCCTGGACGGTCCGCAGCGCGGCGTCCGCTCCCCCGGCGGGCACGTAGATGTCGGCGGGCGCCGAGGAGCCCGCGGGGAAGTGCTCGGCGAGGAGCCGCTGGCCCTCGACGGAGTCGACGGTCTTGGTGAACTGCTCGGCCTGGGTCTGGCCGGTCTCCACTGTGGTGGTCCCGATGGCAAGGACGGCCAGGACGCCGAGGGAGGCGGCCCAGATCAAGCGGGGCCTGCGCCCCACGGCCTGCGCCACGCGGGCCCAGGCTCCGTGCTCCTTCTCCACGCCCGCGTCGTAGCCCGGGGCGTAGCGCGGTACGAAGGGCCAGAACGTCCACCGGCCGAGGATGACGAGCAGGGCGGGCAGCAGCGAGGTCATCGCCAGGAACACCACCGCGACACCGATGGCCACGACCGGGCCGAGACCGCGGGTGGAGTTCATGCTGCCGAAGACCAGGCAGAGCGTGGCGACACCCACGGTGGCCGCGGAGGCCGCCAGTGCCGGCAGCGAGTGGCGCACGGCGATCCGCATCGCCTCGTGACGGTCCTCGTGGCGGTGCAGCTCCTCACGGTAGCGGGCGATGAGCAGCAGGGCGTAGTCGGTGCCGACGCCCACGCACAGGATCATCAGGATGTACGCGCTGAGCCCGTTGACGAGCAGGCCCGCGTGTTTGGCGAGGAGGTAGACCACGCCACTGGCGACCTGGCTGGCCAGGAAGACGGTCAGCAGCGGGACCAGCCACAGAACCGGGCTGCGGTAGGTCATCAGCAGCAGCACCGCGACGACCCCGAGCGCGGCACCCAGCAGCGCCCCGTCCATACCGCTGTAGACCTCGGCGAAGTCCCGGACGCTGCCGGCTTCGCCGGCGATCCTGATGTCGAGGCCGTCCGGCGCACCGTTCTTCACGATGTCCTCGGACTCGTCCACGGCGTCGGTGAGCACCCCGTTGTCGCTGGGGTGCGTCCGCAGGGGGTAACCGAGGAAGGCGGCCTTGCCGTCCTCGGACACCTGGGGCTGGGCCACGTCGCCCACGGCGACGTCGTCCTGCAGGGCGCTCCGGTCCGCCTCGATCTTCTCCTGGTCGGCGGCGGTGAGTCCGCTGCCGCGGGCGTAGATGATGACGGCGGTGCTGCTGTCCTTGTCGGCGAAGTACTTCTCCGCCAGTTCGACCGCCTGGGTCGACTGGGCACCGGAGGGCAGCCACGTCTCAGGATCGTTGTCCTGCACGTCGCCCAGCTTCGCCGCCAGGGATCCGCCCGCGGCGATCAGCACCAACCAAATCACCAGCACGGCCCACTTCGAGCGGCGGCCGCTGACCAGCCGGGCGTAGCGGGCCAGAAAGCCGGCTCCGATGCCCGGATCATCACTCCGAGTGACTGTTCGTGAACGCAAAGTCGTCATGGATGCTCACAAAGGGTCAGGGAGCCTACTCGCGACGGCTCCGATCGGAATCCGGGAGAGCGCGACAGGGGGCGCGGCGCCCTCAGTAGCCCTGTGGCCGCATCCCGTCACACGCGGATGGTCCCGTTCGTCACTGCTATGACGGCCGGCAGCGCGAAGATGTGACAGGCGTTGGTCACACACCGACCGAGATCGAAGGGGACGACGGTGGTCATACAGGAGAACGAATGGCTGGCACGCACGTTCGAGGAGAAACGCCCGCGGCTGCACGCCGTGGCCCACCGCATACTCGGTTCGACCGACGAGGCCGAGGACGCCGTGCAGGAGGCCTGGATCAGGCTGCACCGCAGCGACACCGACACCGTGGAGAACCTCGACGGCTGGCTCACCACGGTCGTCGGCCGGGTCTGCCTCGACATACTCCGCGCCCGCAACCGCCGCGAGGAGTTCCTCGAGGAGCATGCCGACCCGTCGGCCGGGCCCCTCTCCGAGAATGTCTCCGACCCGGAGCAGGCGGCCATGCTGGCGGACTCCGTCGGCCTGGCGCTGTTGGTGGTCCTGGACACGCTCGACCCGGACGAGCGGCTCGCCTTCGTCCTGCACGACATGTTCGCCGTGCCGTTCGCCGACATCGCCTCGGTCATCGGGCGCAGCCCGGCGGCCACCCGCCAGCTGGCCAGCCGCGCCCGCCGACGCGTGCACGGCGCCTCTCCGCTGCCCGACCTGCGGCGCCAGCACGAGATCGTGGACGCGTTCCTCACCGCCGCCCGCAACGGCGAGTTCGAGCACCTCCTGACCCTGCTGGCCCCGGATGCCGCCATGCGCGCCGACGACACGGCGGTCCGGATCGGTGCCGCGCCGGTCACCCAGGGCGCCCAGGGCGTGGCGAGCGTCTTCTCCGGCGGCGCCGAAGCGGCCCGCATCGCGCTCGTCGACGGGTCGGTGGGAGCCGTGTGGCAGTCGAAGGTGCGCCCGATCGTGGTCTTCAACTTCACCATCGAGGACGGGAAGATCGCCGCCATCGACCTGGTGGCCGAGCCCGAGCGACTGAGGGAACTGGATGTCGTGGTCCTCGACGGCTGAGCCACCGCCGGGGCGGTCAGTCCCCGGAGCCGCCGGGCACGGCGGCGTCCGGGAGCAGGCACTCCTCCAGGAACGCCAGGGCCCGCAGGTGGTAGGCGCGGGCCGCCCAGCCCAGGCTGATGTTGTGCCCCGCGTCCGGCTGCCGTTCGAGCAGGACGCGGGGGGAGGCGGTGAAGCCGGCCGCCAGGCCGGCCAGTTCGGCGTCCTCGTGCCGCCACCACAGCTCGTGCTCGGCGAAGGTGACCCGTACCGGAACCCGCACCCGGGGGGCGAGCCGGGTGAACAGCCGCGGCCAGTGCGCGAGGTCCGCCGCCTCCCGCGCGGGCATGGGCGCGACCATGCCGACGCTGGCACGGAAGGTTCCCGGCGGGTACAGCCGCAGCGGCCCCCAGTGCCGCCGCCGGTCTCCGGGACTGCCGGAACGCACGTCGTCCTCGGTGGTCGGCGCGTACCGCCGGCCGCAGCCCGAGACGTCCACGCCGAGCAGCCCGTCGCCGTCCTCGGCGTGCGCGGCGACCGAAAGGGCCAGCTTGCCGCCGAAGGAGTGCGCCAGCAGGAAGACGCCCGCGCCGACGGGGTGGCGGCGGGCGAAGTCGGCGATGCCGGCGCGGAGCAGCGGGGTCTGCTCCGCGACGCTCAGCCCGTCCGGCAGCGCGGCGGCGGACCTGCCGTAACCGGGACGGTCCACCGCCAGCACCGTGTAGCCCAGCCGAGCCCCGAGCCGGAGCAGGGACAGTCCCGGCCGCGCCTGCCCGTCGAAGTACCCGGCGGTCATTCCGCCGCCGTGCACCGCCACGACCAGCGCGCGCGGGGCGCCGCCCGCGGGTTCGCTCAGCAGGGCGGACAAAGTGACCCCGGCCCCATCGAGGACGGCCTCGCGGACGTCGTCCACGGGCTCGTCGCGCCGCAGGCCGGCCGCGGACGCCCCGGTGGCCGCCGCCACTACGCGGCTCGCCCGTCGCCGAACCACCGGTCCAGCGCACCGGCGAGCCCGTGCGGCGAGCCCTCACCCGTCCACACCACGTGGCCGTCGGGCCGGACGAGGACCGCGTCCAGGCCGGCCACCACGTCGGTGACGCCCTCCACCGGCTTGGCTGCGACCGTCACCACGTCGACACGGCCGTCCCAGCGGGCTGCGGTGTCACGCACCTCCACGTCGTCGGCCAGGTCGAGCAGGACGCCGCGCGCCGGGTGCAGCAGGCGGAAGGTGTCGGTCTCGCCGTCAGCGCCGGTCAGCGGGCGCTTGGCGAGACGGCGGCCGAGCAGGGGGTGGTGGGTGGGGGCCGCGTCCTGGCCGGCTCCCTCGGATGCGCCGGCCACGTCCACGTCGTAGCGGATGTCGAGGTGGCTGACGATCCCCGCGAGGTGCTTCTTGACCGCGTCGTGCTCGATGAGCTCGGCGAACAGGGCGCGCAGCGGGTCCGACTGCTCGCCGCCGAGGAACACGGTCCCCTGCGCGCGCGTGTTCATCGTCAGCCGCTGCCCGACCGGGTGCCGCTCCCCGTGGTAGGTGTCGAGCAGGCCGGCCGGGGCGGTGCCGCGTACCGTAGCGGCCAGCTTCCAGCCGAGGTTGGCCGCGTCCTGCACGCCGGCGCTCAGCCCCTGACCGCCGGCCGGGAGATGGATGTGCGCCGCGTCGCCCGCCAGCAGCACCCGGCCGCGCCGGTACTCGCCGACCTGGCGGGTGGCGTCGCTGAAGGAGCTCACCCACTCGGCGCTGCCGCCGCTGATGTCCTCGCCGGTGATGTGCTGCCAGGCCGCCGCGACCTCGGCGAAGGTGATGTCGTCGTCCCGCTCGCGGGCCGGGGTGCCGTGCGGGCAGACGATGATGCGGTCGACGCCCTCCTTCAGCGGCGCCGCCATCACCATGCCGTTGGGCAGCCGCTCGCCCAGGAACCGGGGCTTGAGCCCGCAGCCCACGACGTCGGCCAGGAACATCGCGCGGCTGGCGAGGAGTCCGGGGAAGTCGAAGCCGGCCGCCTTGCGGATGCCGCTCTGCCCGCCGTCGCAGCCCACGAGGTAGGCGGCGCGTAGCCGCTCGGTCCCCTCGGGGGCCTCGACGGTGACCTCGACGTGGTCGCCGTCGAGGAAGCCCTCGGACAGGCCCACCACGTCCCAGCCGCGCCGGATGTCCGCGCCGAGCTGCCGCACCCACTCCTCCAGGACGGCCTCGGTCTCGTTCTGCGGGATCCCGCGGGCCCCGAAGTGCGCGTCCTCCAGCGCGGTGTAGTCGAACTGCACCCCGCCGAAGTGGCCCATGGGGCTGACTGCGAGCGTCTCCCCCTGCCCGAACCGCGGCAGCAGCCCGCGCTGGTCGAACACCTCCATGGCCCGGACGGTGAAGCCGAGCCCCCGCGACTGCCCGGTCGGCTCCGCGAGGCGCTCGACGACGATGACGCGTGCTCCGCCCAGGCGCAGTTCCCCTGCGAGCATCAGCCCCGTCGGTCCGGCGCCGACCACGATGACGTCGGTGTCCACCGCTGTCCCTGCCATGATTGTCCTGCCTCTCCTCGCTCGGGTCTGGTCTGTTCGTTCGTACGCTCGAAGGCGGCCACGCACCGGGGCGGTGGCCGGCGAGCCAGGGCCGGGCCGCCGGTCAGCGGGATGTGCCGAACCAGCGCTCCAGCACGGCCGGGAGGCCCGCTACGCCTCCGGGGTCCGCGCTCGTCCCCGGGCCGGCCGCCCACACGACGTAGCCGTCCGGCCGCGCTGCCACGGCGCCCACCCCGTCCAGCTCGCCCGGGTCGCTGCCCGGCTCGGGACGGGCCACGACCAGGTCGACGCGGTCGGCCCACCGCTTGCCCACGGCCGGCACCCGGCCGTCGAGGCCGAGCAGCAGCCCGCGTCCGGACCTGAGCAGTTCGAGGGTGGTGCAGGTGGAGCTGCCCACCCGCAGCCGGGCGTGCGGCAGCCGCAGGCCGACCAGCGGATGGCCGGACCCGCAGGTGTCGTAGCGGATGTCGAGGCCGCTGATCATCCCGGCGAGGCGGGTGCGCACCTGCTCATGGGGGATCAACTCCGCCAGGACCGCGCGCAGCGGCTCCACCTCGCGGCTGCCGAGCAGCAGCGCCGCCTGGGCGCGGATGTTGGAGAGCACGGCGCTGCCCACGGCGTGTCTCTCGTCGTGGTAGGTGTCGAGCAGTCCGTCGAGGGCGTGGCCCGCGATCACGGCAGCGAGTTTCCAGCCGAGGTTGAACGCGTCCTGCAGGCCCAGGTTGAGCGCCTGGCCGCCGATGGGCATCTGGCGGTGCGCGGCGTCGCCCGCGTACAGCACACGGCCGTGCCGGTAGTGCGTGAGCTGGCGGTTGGCGTCGTCGAAGTGGTTCACCCACAGCGGTTTGCCGCCGCTGATGTCCTCGCCGGTCACCCGCTGCCAGGCGGCGGTCATCTCCTCGAACTGCGGGGGGCCCGTCCGCTCCCGTACGGCCGCTCCGAACTCGTGGACCATCACCCGGGTCACGCCGTCCCGGCGGCGCGCGGCGATGGCCAGGCCTCCCGGTAGCCGCTCGAAGCGCCGGTCGGGGATGTCGATGCCGTCGACGTCTGCGCGCAGCAGCTCGCGGGACGCCTCCTGGCCGGGGAAGTCGGCTCCGGTCAGCCGGCGCACCGTGGAGTCCTGGCCGTCGCAGGCGACAAGGTAGCTGCCGCGCAGCCGGACCGGACGCCCGTCGCGCCCGACGGCCTCCGCCTCGACGACCTCGCCGTCCTGGGTCAGGTCGAGCAGTTGCAGCCGGTGGCCGCAGCGGATGTCCGCGCCGAGCGACAGCGCCCACTCCTCGAGCACCGACTCCGTCTTGGTCTGTGGCACCTTCCACTGCCCCGGGTAGGCGCCGGGCAGCATGAGGTCGAGGAGCATGCCGCCGAAGTGCCCCCGCGGCTCGTTGGGCGGGCTGCCGAGGTCCGTCAGCAGACCACGGCTGTCGAGGATCTCCATGGTGCGGGCGTGGAGGGTGGAGGCGCGCGACTCCGTGGTGGGGCGGTGGCGCTGCTCGACGACGGACACCCGGACGCCGCGCAGGCACAGCTCGGCAGCGAGCAGGAGCCCCACAGGCCCGGCACCGACGATGATGACCTGGGTCTCCATCACGTCGGTGCGGCCCGTTCCGGCCCGGTGGGTGCGGTCCGAGTCCTGCGCGGCCATGTCAATTCTTCCGCTCCGCGTAGTCCTTGGCGTGCCCCAGCGTGGTGCGGCTGTTGGTGCTCAGCGCGCTGTGCACGTACTCGCGGGCGTCGGCGACCGTGGCCTGGTCGCCCAGCACCTTGGCGATGTTGGCGGTGTTGATCGACACGGTGTGCTGCGAACTCGCCTCGGTGGTGCCTCTGCCAGTGCCGGCGAACGTCCACACACCGGTGTGCAGGGTCATCAGGGCGGGCAGCGTGACCTGCTTGTACGCGATCTTGCTGGGCTCGAAGGCGACCCGGTACGACTTGGTGGTGTGCACCGAGCCGTCCTTGGCACGGGTGTCCATCTCCAGGGTCTGCAACCCCGGGGTGGGCTCGTCGAACCGTACGGTGGCCACGTGCGGCAGCCGCTCGGGCCACCGGCCGGCCTCGTTGACGAAGTCGAAGACGTCCTTCGCGGCGCCGTTGATCTCCACGGTGTCGGTGAACGAGAAGAGCAGCTTCTCGGACTCCGCGGCGTGGGCGCGCTCGACGTTCTCCTTCAGCGCCGCCAACTCCGACGTGCTGTTGGTGTCCACGGCCTTGTCGATCCACTGCAGCTCCTGCGGGTCGTCGTCGACGGCCCGGTAGTCGTGCAGCAGCCGGACCCGGGACGTCTCCTCGCCCAGGGGCTCCACGATCCAGGTGCCGCCCATCGCGGCGACCGGCGGAGTCGTGACCTCCTGCCGGAAGGCGATGCGCAGGCCCTCCGGGTCCAGGGTGCGGCGCGACGTCCAGTTCTTGGCCTCGCCGTTCGCGGTGGCCCAGATGCGGATGCGCTCCTCGTTCTCGCCCGTCTCCTCCCGCTCGACGTGGATGGTGGGCGGGAAGATCTGCGGCCAGTGGCTCACGTCCGCCAGCAGGCGGTAGACCGTGGCCGTGGGCGCGCCGATGGTGATCTCGTGCTCGACCTCACGCGTCGTCATGACAGCTGCTCCTTGTCCGGGGCGGTCAGAAGTTGCCGAGTCCGCCGCAGACGTTGAGCGCCTGGGAGGTGATGGAGGCGGCGGTGTCGGAGGCCAGGTAGCCGATCAGGCCGGCGACCTCCTCGGGGGTGCTGTAGCGGCCGAGCGGGATCTTGGCCTGGAACTTCTCCAGGATCGCCTCCTCGGTGGTGTCGTAGGCGGCCGCGTACCCCTGCCGCACCCGCTGCGCCATCGGCGTCTCCACGTAGCCGGGGCAGACGGCGTTGACGGTGATACCGGTAGGGGCGAGCTCGTTGCCGAGCGCCTTGGTGAAGCCGACGACGCCGTGCTTGGAAGCGGAGTACGGGGCGCCCAGCACCACGCCCTGCTTGCCCGCGGTGGAGGCGACGTTGATGATGCGGCCCCGGTCCCGGTCCCGCATGCCTCCCGTGGTGAGCACCTCGCGGGTCATCCGGAAGACGCTGTTGAGGTTGGTGTCGATCACGTCGTCCCACAGCGCGTCGCCGATGTCCGCGGTCACGCCGCCGCCCGAGCGACCGGCGTTGTTGACCAGCACGTCGATCCGGCCGTACGTGCCGACCGCGGCCCGGACGAAGGACCTGACCGAGGTGCCGTCGCGCACGTCCAGGGCCTGGCCCTCGGTCTCGAGGCCATCGTTCCTCAGGGACTTGACGGTCGCAATGACGTCGGACTCCGTGCGCGCGCCCAGGAAGACCCGGTGGCCCTGCGTGGCCAGCAGCCGGGCGGCCGCCAGGCCGATGCCGCTCGTGGCGCCCGTCACGAGCGCGACGCGGGAAGGTGGCTGTGTCATGTCGGGTGTCCTCTCAGGCCACACGAGCGGCGGCCAGCCGCTCGTTGACGGTGTCGATCAGGTCCCGGGGGGTCAGGGCGTCGGTCAGGGTGTCGTCGTCGAGCGATATGCCGTACTCGCGTTCGATACAGCCGCCGGTCTCCAGGAGTGCGAGCGACTCATAACCCAGCAGGTCGAACGTGGTGTCCAGGATGTCGTCGTCGAGACCGGTGGCCTCGTCGGCGCCCGCGGCCTGGAGGAGGATCCGCTTCAGGTCGGCGAGGGTGAAACGTTGGTCCGTCATGTCGGTCTGTTTCCTTCGTCTCGGGCTCGGTCGGCTGAGCAGTGCTCTCCCGCCGGTGCGCCGCGGGCAGCTCACCGCCCGGCGCGCACGACCATCGCGGAGTTGAACCCGCCGTGGCCCCGGGCCAGCACCAGCACGGTGCGCACGGTGGCCGGGCGCGCCTGGTGCAGAACCAGGTCCAGGTCGTACTCGGGGCAGGGGTCGATGTGGACGGTGGGCGGGATGGTGCCGGCCTGCATCGCCAGCAGCGCGCAGGCCACGTCCAGTGGCGCGGCACCGGAGTACAGGCGGCCGGTCATCGCCTTGGGCACGGTGACCGGGACCCCGCCGGAGCCGAAGACCTCGCTGATCGCCTCGGCCTCGGCACGGTCCAGCTCGGGCACGCCCGCACCGTCGGCGAAGACCGCGTCGACGTCGCCGGGAGCGGCGTTCGCGTCGTCGAGGGCGATGCGGACGGCGGTGCGCAGAGTGGAGCCTCGTCCGCTGCCGGGCGGCGGATCGAAGGTCGCTCCGTACCCGGAGATCTCGCCGTACACCTTGGCGCCGCGGGCGCGGGCCGCGGAGGCGGACTCCATGATGAGGATCGCCCCGCCCTCGCCGGGCACGTAGCCGCGGGCGTCACGGTCGAACGGCAGGTACGCGCGGGTCGGTTCGTCACTGCCGCTCATCCGTCCGCCCGCGAGCTGGGCCACCCAGCCCCACGGGCAGACCGAGGCGTCGACGGCGCCGCACACGATCAGCGGGGTGCCCTTGCGCACCAGCCGCCTGGCCTGCGCCAGCGCGTCCAGGCCGCCGGCCTGGTCGCTGACGACGACGCCGCTGGGCCCCTTCATCCCGTGCCGGATGGAGATCTGGCCGCTGTTGACCGCGTAGAACCAGGCGAAGGACTGGTAGGCGGAGACGAACTGGCTTCCCTTGGCCCACAGTTTCTGCAGCTCGCCCTGGCCGAACTCGAAGCCTCCCGCGTGGCTGGCGGTGACGACTCCCATGTCCAGCGGGTCGAAGGACTCCGGGTCCACGCCGGCGTCCGCGAGCGCCCAGTCCGCCGCGGCCAGCGACAGCCGGGTGACGCGGTCCGTCTGCGGCAGCAGCCTGCCGGGCAGGTGCTCCGCGGCCTCGAACCCGGGTATCTCCCCCGCCAGTTGGGTGGGATAGCCGGAGGGGTCGAAGCGTGTGATGCGACCGATGCCGCTCTTTCCACCAAGGGTCGCCGCCCAGTAGTCGGCGGCTCCCAGGCCGTTCGGGGCGGCGACGCCCATGCCGGTGACCACGACCGGGGTCATATGGTGCTCCTTTGTGCGGAGGTGAGCACCATGGCGCTCTGGAACCCGCCGAAGCCGCTGCCGACCGTCAGCACGGAGTCGACCCGCTGGTCGCGGGCCGTCAGCGGGACGTAGTCCAGGTCGCACTCGGGGTCCGGCGTGTGGAGGTTGGCGGTGGGCGGTACGACGTCGTACTCCATCGCCAGTGCGGAGGCGGCGATCTCGATGGAGCCGATGGCTCCCAGCGAGTGACCCACCATCGACTTGATCGAGCTGACCGGCGTGCGGTAGGCGTGGTCGCCGAGGGCCTTCTTGAACGCGGCGGTCTCGTGCCGGTCGTTCTGCTTGGTGCCGGAGCCGTGGGCGTTGACGTAGTCGATCGCCTCGGGGTTCATCCGGGCCTCGCCCAGGGCGACCCGGATGGCCTCGGCCATCTCCGCGCCGTCCCGTCGCAGTCCGGTCATATGGTAAGCGTTGGAGCGCGTGGCGTAGCCGGCGATCTCGGCGTAGATGTGCGCGTTGCGCCGCCTGGCACTCTCGAGTTCCTCCAGGACGAAGAAGGCGGCGCCCTCGCCGAGCACGAAGCCGTTGCGGGTGCCGTCGAAGGGACGCGAGGCGCGTCCGGGCGCGTCATGCCGCGGTGTGGTCGCCTTGATCGCGTCGAAGCACGCCATGGTGACCGGCGAGATCGGCGCGTCCGACGCCCCGGCGACCATGACGTCGACGGACCCCTCCCGCACCAGCTCGACGGCGTAGCCAACGGCGTCGATGCCGGAGGTGCAGCCGGTGGAGACGACCGTGGCGGGTCCCTCGGCGCCGACCGCCCAGGCCACCTCCGCCGCGAAGGAGCTGGGCACCAGGTAGTTGTACAGGTGCGGGACGGCGTAGCGGTGGTCGACCAGGTCGAGTCGGCCGCCGTCGCTGACGACGCGGTACTCCTCGTCGAGGCCCATGGTGGCGCCCACCGCACTGCCGACGACCACGCCGATCCGGTGAGGTTCGAGCGCGGCCAGCTCAGCGCCGCTGTCCTCGACCGCGCTCCTCGCCGTCACCACGGCGAACTGCGCGGCACGGTCCATCCGCCTTGCCTCCTGCGGGCTGAGCCCGTGTTCGAGGCCGCAGAAGTCGGCCTCGGCCGCCACCCGGGAACGGAACGGCGAGGGATCGAAGAAGGTGATGCCCCGGGTCGCGGTGCGTCCCCCGCTGATGAGCTGCCAGAACTCCTTGCGCCCGAGGCCCCCGGGTGCGAGGACCTCCAGCCCGGTGATGACGACGCGGCGCTCCGTCATGCGCCGGCCTCCCAGGAGTAGAAGCGCCGGGCCATGGCGTCGGCCGGGGAGCGCCAGGTCGCCGGGTCGTAGGCCTCGATGAAGGGCTTCAGGTCCTCGCTGATTCTGACGAAGCGCGGGTCGTCCTTGGCCTCCTCGATCCGCGAACCTCCGTCGTCCGCGTCGAAGTCCTGGAGGTGGAAGTAGAGGCCGCGGTAGGCGAAGAGCTGGCGGCGCCGGGTCCCCATCCGGTGGGGCATGTCCGTGGCGTCGAAATCGGTGAACAGTCGGGCGACGTCGCGGCTGGAGCCAATCGCCATCCGGGCCACGATCAGCGTGCTGTGCATACCTCGCTCCTTGCGGTGGACGCTGTGCACGACGGGGGCGGGGACCGGCGGGCCGGCCGTCGAGCGGCCCGGGGCCGGGCGGGGCGCCCGGCCCCGGAGAGGAACCGGGCGTCCCGTGTGCTCGACGTGCCTGCCCGCGCGGTCGGGCCTGGCGGTGGTTACTCGCCGGCCCCGCGGGTGTGGATCACCCGGTAGGAGTTCCAGTCGCTCTCGGTCTTCAGGGCGTTGACGCGCGCCTCGGACTTCTGACGGACCTCGGACTTCTCCGTCTCCGCCTGGTCACGGTGGGCGTCGTACAGCTCCTTGCTCGCCCACTGCGAGTAGACGACGGCGAAGGGGCCGTCCAGGAAGCGCGCGCGCAGCCCCTTGAAGACGCTGTGCGACCGGTAGCCGGGCGCGTCGACGAGCCAGGACTGGCCCTCGCCCAGTTCCGCGATCAGCTCGTCCTGGTTGCCTTCGGAGACCTTGAAGATCTCGATGACGGTGTAGTCGTCGCGGTCGGGCGAGATCTCGGTCACGTCGCCCTCGGACGGGTGCCGCTGGGTGTGGACAATCTCGCTCTGCAACAGCCGGATCGAGGTCGTGATGTCCTGGAAGACCGGCAGCGTGCGGTGCCTGAACTCCTCGCCGGAGTAACGCTTCTCCAGGTCCTCGCCGCTGCGCCACTGGATGAGGTTGGCGGTTCCCGGGCTGTCCTGGCCGGCGTGCACGGTGGAGGAGATCCACCCCTCGTAGGTTGCGGCGTCGACGATCTTCCGCATCTCCTGGATCAGCTTGTCCTGCTTCTCCGGCTGGTCGGTGGTGAACAGGTTGAGGACGGTCAGGTGCTTGTCCTGGGGGGAGAGGTAGGGCATGGCTTGGTTCACTTCCTGTCAGGAGTGGACGTGGAATGCGCGGCCGGGCTCACCCGACGGGGCCGAACCAGCGCTCCAGTGCTTCGGTCAGGGTGCTCGCACCCTGGTCGGGAGAGATCCAGGCGATGTAACCGTCGGGGCGCAGCAGGATCCCGTCAACCGCAGGCAGGTCCTCGCCGCGTTCTGCCCCGACGGTGTCGACGCGGTCGGACCAGGGCTTGGCGGTGTCCAGCAGCGGGCTGTCGCCGCCGAAGTCGAGCAGGAGTCCCCGGCCGCTGCTCAGCAGGTCGTAGACGGTCGTCCGCTGCCCCTCCCGGGTCAGTCCACCGTCCTCTAGACGCCGGCCGAGCAGCGGGTGCTCACCCGGCCCCACCTCGTGCCGGATGTCGAGTCCCGTGACCATGCCGACGAGGTGACGCTGCACCGACTCGTACTGCGTGAGCTCGGTGAAGACGTCGAGCAGAGGGGTGATCTCGTCGCCGCCGAGGTAGAGGATGCGCTGCGCCAAGGTGTTGGTGAGGATGCGTGCGCCGACCGGGTGCCGCTCCGTGTGGTACGTGTCGAGCAGTCCATCAGGGGCCAGCCCCTTGAGGGCGAGCGCCAGTTTCCACCCGAGGTTGACCGCGTCCTGCACTCCGGCGCTCATGCCCTGGGCACCGATCGGCAGGTGGATGTGCGCGGCGTCGCCCGCCAGGAACACCCGGCCGCGCCGGTACTCGGCGGCCTGCCGGCTCACGTCGGTGGTCGAGCTGACCCACAGCGGGGTGGCTCCGTGGATGTCCTCGCCCGACAGCTTCTGGAAGGTGTCGGCGACCTCGTCGAAGGTGATCGGGTCAGCGCTCTTCCGCAACGGCTCGTCGCGGTCGTAGTAGATGATGCGGCAGCGGTCGGGCCCCAGCGGCAACACCATGATCATGCCCCCGGGCACCCGCTCCCCGGCGAAACGGGGCCGCAGCCGCACGCCGGCGACGTCGGCGAAGCGCAGCTCGATGGCCGGCCCGGTGCCGGGGAAATCGATCCCGGCGGCCCTGCGCACGGCGCTGCGGGCGCCGTCGCACCCGATGGCGTACCGCCCGCGCAGCTCGCCGCCGTCGGCCCCGGAGAGCTGCAACGTCACGCCGTCGTCGTCCTGGACCAGGCCGGTGACCTCGACGGACCGGCGGATCCGGGCGCCCTTCTCGGTGGCCCAGCCGGCCAGCATCGCCTCGGTGCGGGACTGGGGTATGCCCCGTGCGCCGTAGGAACCGCCGCTGAGCACCCGGTAGTCGAGCGGCACCCCGCCGAAGTGCCCGGCGGGGATGACGTCGACCTCACCGAGGCGGGACAACAGTCCACGCTGCCCGAATTCCTCGATGGTGCGCGCGGAGAATCCGAGAGCACGTGACTGCTGCATCGGCTCAGCGAGCCGGTCGACCACGAGAACGGAAATTCCGTGCAGGCCGAGCTCACCGGCGAGCATGAGTCCGGTGGGGCCGGCACCTACGATGATCACGTCCGTGTCATAGTTGTCCATCGTCGCCCATCTGCCCTCTTCTGGTTGATGTTCCACGAGTATGGACAGCACCGGACCGGGCGGTAAAGAGATATCGGTACAGGGCTTCTACAGGCCAGTACAGAAGCGTGCCGAAAATGTCAGATCTTCTACAGGCGGGGTTGGTCGAAACGTCTTTCTGGGCTCATGCTCAAGCATGACCTCAACTGACGATGAATCATTCGCTCCGGGCGCGGCCATGGCGGACGCCTTTACAGTGGGCGGACTGCTGGATCGGTATCTCCTCGCATTGGACAGCGAAAAGCTGGACGACGTGTGGGCGCGCAGCCTCTTCACCGCGGACGCCGTCGTCGCGTTCCCTCTGAGCCAGCACGAGGGAATAGACGGACTCTCGGAATGGCACCGCAACTCGCTGGCGCATTTCGCACGCACCCAGCACCTGAATTCTCCCGCGGTGGTGGACTGCGCGGGAGACGAGGCGACGCTCCGCGCCAATCTCGTCTCCACACATGTCCACCATCCCGGCGGCAGGGGACCCGAGTTGTTCACCGCAGGCACCTCGGTGAGCGGCGCGGCCCGCCGCACCCCGGACGGCTGGCGGCTCACCCGGCTGTCGTTCGGACTGATCTGGGTGGACGGCGAGCCGCCCGGCGCGCGCGGCTGATCCCCGGCCGGCCCGCCGCACGCGTGGTCACGCGAAGGTGCGCCCTCAGCAGTTGAGGCTCAGCACACGGTCGACCGCGATCTCCACGACCACTCGTCCCGGCGGGTTCGGCGGCCCGGAGCAGTAGCGTTCGGCGTAGCGGCGGACCCCTTCGGCGACGCGCTCGGGGACGTCAAAGACAAGGGCGGTGCCCTCGAGGGTGACCCAGCGGAAGCCGTCCACCTGGCAGAGCGCGACGCGTGCCTGCGGTGTGGCCAGCACGTTCCTGACCTTGCGCGTCGTGTTCACCGTCAGGACGCGGGCAACGCCCGCCCAGGGGTCCCAAGTGAACCGCACGGGCGTCAGGTGGGGCGACCCGTCGGGTCTCAGCGTGGTCAGCACGGCGGTCTGCGGCGCCGTGAGGAACTCGTTGACCGAGGGGGACACCGTCGTCGTGCTGCCGCGCTGCGGGGAGAGCGTCATCGTCTTGGATTCCTCTTTCGGTCACCGGCGCAACGCGCCCTGGTATACCACCGTCGCGGTTCGTCGGCCGTGCCGGAAAGGTGGTCGGTCAGTCGATTCCACGGACCACGTTCGGCTCCGACGGGTCGTCCTCGTCGTCGTCCACCCCGGCGAGCCGGAGCACCGGCGCCGCCCCTTCGACACCGCGTGCCTGCCGCTCACGTTCGCCCTCGTCCATGGGCCTCTCCTCCCGCGACCGTGCGCCCTGCGGAGCCCGACTGCTCCACCCGGCAACGTTGGCAAGCCGCTCTGGAGGCTGGGCGGATGCGCGACTGGAGCCCGCCTCGACACCGCGTCGACCGGAGCGGGGAGCGCGTGACCGTTCCCCCGGCGTGCGGTGACCGGCGAGGCGGGAGTGTACGGAGCGGGACTGCGGGCTTGCCGGGGGCGCGGTGCCGCCGCAAGGGCTCGGGAGCAGCCGGGCAGCAGCACTCTGACGGCTCGGCGGCCGTGGTACTGCCGTGAGGCGCGGGCGCAACTCGGTACGCACGGCGCGACGGCGGCACGAGGCGTCCTCGGCTGCGGTGCCACCGTGAGGCGCGGGCGCCGCCCGGTGCGCACGGGATCCGCCCATGGCCGGCTTGATCAGACGTCTCCTGCACGGGGGGTACGAAGCCCTGCGGGCCCACGGCGCCATCCACATGCCGGGAGCCTGGGCCCCACGAGCACACCGTCGCCGGACGAGGAGCCGACGAGGCCGCACGGCCCGCCCACGGCCCATCCGGAACGGCTCCGCCCGGACGTCGCCCTGCCCCTGGTGGAGTACACGCCCAAACGGCAGCTGGAAGCCGGATCCTGACACCCCCGCCGGGACGTCACACCGCTTCCTGCCGGCTCCTCAGCCGCTCGGCGAACAGGCTCCATTCCTTGCTGACGCTCTCCGCGATGGGAGCGATGACACTGAGCCAGTGCGTCGGAATGGCGTTCACGAGTTCCTGCCACCCGCCCGGATCGGTCGCGTGCAGCGCCATCCACTGGAGAAACTCCTTGCCGCCCTCGGTGTACCGGATGCACGGGTCGTTGGCCACTTTGGCCGCGACCACCTCCCAGGCAGAGGGCACGCCGGTGGGGTTTCCGCACCGCAAGGGCGTCCCGTCGGTGTCCGGAGCGTCGACACGGCCCGCCACCGGAGCGGCGTCCGCGACCCGGTCGGCCGGGTGCACAGCCAGCCGTGCACCCGGCCCCCGGAGCCCGTTCCGCTCCGGGCTGATACCACGGCGCAGCCGGGCGCTCACGTCATGGACCGTGCCGAGGGACACGCCGGTCTCCCTGGCAACTTCCCGGAGCGTGGCGTTCGGATGGGCGTTGATGTATTCGGCAGCGCGGCGCCGGCCCTCGCCGGCGGTCACCGAGCGCAGCTTCCCGTCGCGGCCGAGGCGTTTCCCGCCGGACGGTGTGCCGCCCGCGGAACGGTCGCGCAGTGACGCGATCGTCTTCGCGCTCAGTCCCGTGACGCTCGCAAGGGCACGGTCGGACCATTCGGGATGCGCCGACAGAACGCGTTCGGCTCCGGAAACGCGATCGGTCTTCGACAACGGCAGTCCGTGCGAGCTGTTGGCCTTCATGGCGAGGACGAGCGCTTCGGCGTCCGTGCAGTCGACGAAACGTGCTTTTATGCTGTGGTCGCCGCGGAGCTTCGCGGCCTCCAGCCTGTGCAGCCCGTCGATGACACGCCAGCCGTCTTTCCGAACGAGAATGGGCGGCAATTCCGAATGACCCGATGCGTCGATGAGCATTTGGACGTGAACGGCGTTGATCCCGCCCTGACGCAGATGCAGTCCGGGCGACAACGCATGTACCGGGAGTTCCTGTGCCGGCGTCTTCTCGATGTTCTTGGAATTGAGTCCGTCACCGGCCGCCGATTCTCCGTACCTCAACCTGGCGGAACTGAAGCCGTCTGCGATCACCATAGCCCGCCCATCTTTGAAAGCCATCCGGTGTGCCCTTCTCTGCTGCCGTTCCTGACGAGGGTCGCAGCGGGGTCTTTAGCCGCAGTCGAGGGTTGGTTGACGAGCCTCGGGCCGCGGCCAGGCGGATGGATAAGGAGCGTTGAGGGCGACGAGAGCCTCCGGAATGGCTCAGCTCTTCACCAGCAGGCCGCGGCTGCGCAGGACCCATCGTTCCAGGGGGCTGAAAATGAGCAGGTCGATGGCGACGCCGACGATGAGGATGAGCAGGATGGCTTCGAAGACCATGGCCATGTCACTGGCGTTGCGGCCGTTCTCGAGCAACTGGCCGAGGCCGACGCCGAGGTCGGGGAAGGAAGCAATGATCTCGGCGGCCATGAGCGAGCGCCAGGAGAACGCCCAGCCCTGCTTGAGACCGGCGACGTAGCCGGGCAGGGCGGCGGGGAGCACGATGTACCAGGTGCCTTTCAGACCGGTGGCGCCCATGGTGCGCCCGGCCCGCAGGAACAGCGGCGGCACCTGGTCGACGCCGGAGACGAGGCCGTTGGCGATGGAGGGGACCGCGCCGAGCAGGATCACGGCATACATCATCGAGTTGTTCAGGCCCAGCCAGATCACCGCGGGCGGCACCCAGGCGACGGAAGGCAGGGATTGCAGGCCGGACAGGATCGGGCCGATCGCCGCGCGGATGAACTTCACCCGGGCGACGAGCAGGCCCAGGGGGGTGCCGATGATCAGGGCGAGGCAGAAGCCGAGCAGGCCGCGCGAGACGCTGGTCCAGATGTAGCCGAGGAGTTCGCCTTCCAGCCACGCCTGCTGCACCACGTCCCACACCGCACCCGGGGAGGGCAGCTTGCTGGGGTCGTCGACGACCTTGAAGGAGACCAGCGCCTGCCACACCACCAGCACGAGCGCGACGGCGGTGATGGGGGGCAGGATCTTTTCCCGCAGGGTCTGCGCGAGAGGCTTGCGGGTCTGCTGCTGCGTCTCGAGGGCGTCGAGTCCTGCTTCGAGGCCGGCGAGGTCGTTGCCGTCCTCGGCCGCCGTCGTGTCAGTGCTGGCCATGTCGGCGGATCTCCCCCCGCAGTTGTTCGGTGATCTCGACGGACAGCTCCGCGACGGCGGTGTCCTCGATGCGGCGTGGCTGCGGTATGTCCACGGTCCACTCGCGGGCGATGCGCCCGGGGCGGGAGGACAGCAGGATCACGCGCTGGGCGAGGCGCACGGCCTCGCGCACGTTGTGGGTGACGAACAGCACCGACACCTGCGTCTCACGCCAGATCCGGGTCAGCTCGTCGTGCAGCACATCCCGCGTGATGGCGTCGAGGGCGGCGAAGGGTTCGTCCATCAGCAGCAGGTTGCTCTCCTGCGCCAGTGCACGCGCCAGCGCAACCCGCTGGCGCATGCCACCGGACAACTCGTGTACCCGCTTGCCATAGGCACCCTTCAAGCGGACGAGCTCCAGGAGCTCTTCGGCGCGTTCGCGTCGCTCCTGTTTGGCGACGCCGCGGAGTTTGAGGGCGAGTTCGATGTTCTTGCCGGCGGTCAGCCAGGGAAACAGGGCGTGTTCCTGGAACATCAGCGCGGGTCGGCCGTCGGTGGTGATGTCTCCGGCGGTGGGCCGGTCGAGGCCTGCGACGAGGTTGAGCAGGGTGGATTTACCGCAGCCCGAGGCTCCCAGGAGGGTGACGAACTCGCCGGGTGCGGCATCGAGGCTGATGTCGTCCAGCACGAGCTGCTGCCCGGCGGAGCCCGGGAACGACTTCGAGACGTGCTCGATGCGGGCGGCGTGGAGGGCCGTCGCGGTGCCGTCACCGGCCTTGGCGAGGGTCGTGGCCATGGTCGTCGCCTCCTGGAAACTCATCGGGACGGGTTACTTGACGCCGAGACCGGCGTCGTCGACCGCGCTCCCACCGGCGGTCTTGAGGACCTTGTTGAGCAGCGTGAGGTCGTAGATGCCGGTCAGGTCGGGCTTGTCGAGCAGGCCGGCCTTGACGGCGTGAGCCGCTTGGGTGTCGAGGGTGGCGGCCAGCGGGTCGTTGATGAAGTCGATCGACTCCCACGCCGGGTCCAGCACCTCCACGGGCAAGGGCTTGCCGGAGTCGGCTTCCAACTGCTTGTTGGCGGAGGCCTTGGCTTCGGCGGGGTTGGCGTCGATCCACTTGTTGGTCTCCACCGACGCCTTCAGTACCGCCTCGACGACCTTGGGGTGCTCGGTGAGGAACTTCTGCGACACTATGGTGTTCGTGATGACGAACTTGCCGTCGGGCCACAGCGTCCTCTCGTCCAGCAGGACCTTTCCGCCCTCGGCGGCCAGCTTCGACGCGATTGGCTCCGGCACCCACGCACCGTCGACGGAACCGGCCTTGTAGGCGTCCGGAGTGACCTTGTTGTCACTGCGCACCACGGTCACGTCGCCCTTGCCGCTTTGCGGGTCGACCTTCCAGCCCTGCTCCGCCGCCCAGTTGAGGAAAGCCACGTCCTGGGTGTTGCCGAGCTGCGGGGTGGCGATCTTCTTTCCCTTGACGTCCATCAGGGACTTGATCTTCCCGGGGTTGACGACCAGCTTCACACCGCCGGAAGCCGAACCACCGATGACCCGCAGGTTCTTGCCCCCCGACTTGGTGAACCCGTTGATCGCCGGAGACGGACCGATCCAGCCGATGTCGATCGAACCGGAGTTCAGTGCCTCGATCTCGGACGGACCGGCGTTGAACGTCGCGTACTCCGCCTTCGTGGCGCCCAGCGCCTTCTGGAAGAACCCCTTCTGGTTCCCCACCAACGCGGTCGCGTGAGTAAGGTTGCCCAAGTAGCCGATCTTGACGGAGTCGAGACCGTCGATCTTCTCCGCGCCGGCAGCGACCTTCGCGGTGTCGTCGGCCTCGGCCTCGGAGCCGTAGCCGCAGGCGGCGAGGGCGAACAGGGGAAGGGCGGCGAGGGCCGCGGCGCCGCGGCGGCGCAAGGTGAAGCGGTTGGCAGGCACGGGGGATCTTCCTCTCGTCGGCCCGGGTCCCTGACGGCCGGGGGCACCACTGCCGACACGATCGCCCTCCTTCGCGGACCTTGCGTGGTGGTCGGCGGGACGCATGCTCAGAAGCCCCACCCGTCGTCCTCCGCCCTGTCCCTGGCCGGATGCGGGGCGGCGAAGGACGCGCCGACCATGCCCGCGGTGAGCGTGGTGCCGTCGCTCGGGTCGATCAGGATGAACGAGCCGGTGCGCCGTGAGTCGGCGTAGGAGTCGACCGGCAGCGGCTCGGCGGTGCGGATCTTCACCCGGCCGATGTCGTTGGCGGCGAGCGTGCCGGGGTGCGGATGCAGCGACAGGTCGTCCAGCGTCAGCCGGGCCGGGATGTCCTTCACGATCGCCTTGACCGTGCGGGTGCCGTGTTTGAGCAGCACCCGGTGGCCGACCGTCAGGGGCTGGTCGGCGACGTGGCAGACGGTGGCCTCGACGTCCTGCGTGGTGGCCGGCGCGTCCTTGCTCGGCACGAGCAGGTCGCCGCGGGAGATGTCGATGTCGTCGGCCAGCAGCAGCGTCACCGACTGCGGCGTCCAGGCCGTCTCCACGGGCGTGCCCAGCAGGTCGATCCCGGTGACCGTCGTGGTCCGGCCGGACGGCAGCACGGTCACCTCGTCGCCGACGCGGAACGTGCCCGCGGCGATCTGGCCGGCGTATCCCCGGTAGTCGGGGTGCTCGGCGCTCTGCGGCCGGATCACGTACTGCACGGGCAGCCGGGCGTGGCAGTGCGTCAGGTGGTGGCTGACCGGCACTGTCTCCAGGTGCTCCAGGACGGTCGGGCCGCCGTACCAGTCCATGTGTGCGGACGGCTCCACCACGTTGTCGCCGGCGAGTGCCGAGATCGGGATCGCGGTGACCTCCGGAACGCCCAGCTCGGTGGCGTACGCCGTGAATTCCTCGGCGATCCGTGCGAACACGGCCTCCTCGTAGTCCACCAGGTCCATCTTGTTGACGGCGAGGACGACATGGGGCACGCGCAGCAGGGCGGCGATGGCCGCGTGACGGCGGGTCTGCTCGACGACGCCGTTGCGGGCGTCGACCAGGATCACCGTCAGCTCGGCGGTGGAGGCACCGGTGACCATGTTGCGGGTGTACTGCACGTGCCCCGGGGTGTCGGCGAGGATGAACCGGCGCCGAGGGGTGGCGAAGTAGCGGTAGGCCACGTCGATGGTGATGCCCTGCTCCCGCTCGGCCCGCAGCCCGTCGGTGAGCAGGGCCAGGTCGGGAGCCTCCTGGCCGCGGCTCGCCGACGCCCGCTCCACGGCCTCCAGCTGGTCGGTGAGGACCGACTTGGAGTCGTGCAGCAGCCGGCCCACCAGGGTGGACTTGCCGTCGTCGACGGAACCGGCGGTGGCGAACCGCAGCAGGGTGGTCTCTGCGAGCGCCTCGCTCGTGATCGTGCTCATGTCTAGAAGTACCCCTCGCGCTTGCGGTCTTCCATCGCGGCCTCGGAGAGCTTGTCGTCGGCGCGGGTCGCGCCGCGCTCGGTCAGCCGGGAGGCGGCGATCTCGGTGATCACCTTCTCGATGGTGTCGGCGTCGGAGTCGACCGCGCCGGTGCAGGACATGTCGCCCACCGTCCGGTAGCGCACCTGCCGCTTCTCGACACTCTCGCCGTCCTTCGGGCCGCCCCACCCTCCGGCGGTCAGCCACATGCCGCCCCGCTGGAACACCTCGCGTTCGTGGGCGAAGTAGATCTCCGGCAGTTCGATGCCCTCGCGGGCTATGTACTGCCACACGTCCAGCTCGGTCCAGTTGGACAGCGGGAAGACCCGGACGTGCTCACCGGGCGCGTGCCGGCCGTTGTAGAGGTTCCACAGCTCGGGCCGCTGACGGCGCGGGTCCCACTGGGAGAACTCGTCGCGCAGGGAGAACACCCGCTCCTTCGCGCGGGCCTTCTCCTCGTCCCGCCGGCCGCCACCGAACACGGCGTCGAACCGCTCCTGCTGGATCCTCTCCGTCAGCGGGACCGTCTGCAGCGGGTTGCGGGTGCCGTCGGGGCGCTCGCGCAGCACACCGCGGTCGATGTAGTCCTGCACCGAGGCGACGTGCAGCCGCAGCCCGTGCCGGCCCACCGCGCGGTCCCGGTAGTCCAGGACCTCGGGGAAGTTGTGCCCGGTGTCCACATGCAGCAGCGAGAAGGGCACCGGCGCCGGCGTGAACGCCTTCAGCGCCAGGTGCAGCATGACGATCGAATCCTTGCCACCCGAGAACAGCACCACCGGGTTCTCGAACTCGCCCGCGACCTCACGGAAGATGTGCACCGCCTCCGACTCCAGCGCGTCCGGGTGCGAGAGGGCGTGCGGGGTGTCCGTGCCCCCGTCGTCCCCCGTCTCCGGGTCGACGGTCGGCGTCATAACAGTCCCCTTTCGGTGAGCACGGCGTACACCGCGGCGGCGGACTCCTGGACGGTCTGGTGCTGCGACTCGATGCGCAGGTCCGGCGACGCGGGCTCCTCGTACGGGTCGTCCACCCCGGTGAGGCCCTTCAGCTCCCCGGCGGCCTGCTTGGCGTAGAGGCCCTTCACATCCCGCTCGCTGCACACCTCGACGGGGGTGGCGACATGCACCTCGGCATACGGTGTGCCGTTGCTGTCGTGGTGCTTGCGTACCGCCTCCCGGCTGTCGGCGTAGGGCGCGATCACCGGGACCAGCGCCAGCACGCCGTTGCGGGCGAGCAGTTCGGCGACGAATCCGATGCGCTGCACGTTGGTGTCCCGGTCCTCACGGGAGAAGCCGAGGCCCGCGGAGAGGAACTCGCGGACCTCGTCGCCGTCCAGGACCTCCACGCGGTGGCCCCCCGCACGGAGCCGGCCGGCCAGCTCGTAGGCAATGGTGGTCTTGCCGGCGCTCGGCAGACCGGTGAGCCAGACGGTGACTCCGGTCGTCACGTGTGTCTCCTGGGGGTTGGTGGTCGTCATCCGTGCAGCTCGTACTCGTCTCGCCGCGGGCCCGGCCGTGCGCGGGTCGCGGCACAGACCGGGGATCGCGGTCGAGCGGTTCCGGTCCGTACACGGCGTCCCGCTCGGCGACCGTCCGCGGCCCGGGCATGAGGGATCGAGGTGTCTCACGGCCTCGGTCGCGTCGCGGAGGCCGGTGGTCTCATGGTGCGAGGGCTAGGCAGGCTGTGCGGTGGCGCGGGTGGTGCCGAACCAGTGGGCGAGTACGTCGGTCAGGTCGCCGTCGCTGCCGGGGGACGTCCAGGCGACGTAGCCGTCGGGCCTGACGAGCACCGCCTCCGGCGCGGCCTTTGGGCCGTCCGCCCAGGCGCCGGTGACGATGTCGATCCGGTCCGCCCAGTCCTCGGCCGACTGCGCGGCCGCGCCCGCGCCGTCTGTGGCGACGAGCACGCCACGCGCGGAGTGCAGCAGACCGGCGATCCGGGTCCGGCTGCCGTCGGACAGGACCAGTTCGCGGTCGGGCGGCATGCGCCTGCCCAGCAGCGGGTGATCCCCCGGCCCCATGCCGTAGCGGATGCCCAGCCCGCTGAGGATACCGGCCAGGTGCGCCGCCGCGTCCTTGTGCGCCACCAACTCGCTCAGCACACCGCGCAGCGGAGCCGTCTCCTCGCCGGTGAGCCGTAGTTCGATCGCGGCGCGGGCGTTGCGCGCCAGTTGCTGCCCGATCGGGTGGCGTTCGGCGTGGTAGGTGTCGAGCAGCCCTTCGGGCGCCCAGCCGTTGACCGCCGCCGCCAGCTTCCAGCCGAGGTTCACCGCATCCTGCACGCCCACGCTCAGCCCCTGCGCCATCGCCGGCGGCTGTACGTGCGTGGCGTCACCCGCGAGGAACACCCGGCCGCGCCGGTACTCGGCGGCCACCCGGGAGGCGTCGGTGAAACAGCTGATCCAGCGGCACTGCCCGTGGTGGATGGACTCGCCGGTGAGCCGCTGCCACGCGTCGGCGAGTTCGGTGTACGACAGCGAGTCCCGGTCCTTCGGCCGCATGCCCCTCTCGTACGCGACGACCCGGGTGACGCCGTTCTCCAGGTCCATCGCCATGATCATGCTGCCGTCCGGCAGGTTCTCGCCGATGCGCCGACGACGGGTCTCGATGCCGGTCACGTCGGCCGTGTAGAAGCCGCGCGTGGGCTCCGGGCCGGGGAAGTCGATGCCGACCAGCTTGCGAATGGTGCTCCGTCCGCCGTCGCAGCCGACCACGTACCGGGCGGTGTCCTCGCCGCGGCCCTCCGGCCCCTCGAAGCTCACGACGACGCCCTCCGGCGTCTCGCGCACACCGGTCACCTCGTACCCGCGGCGCACCGGCACCCCGAGCTCGGCCGCCCAGTCCTCCAGCATCCGCTCGGTGCGGAACTGGGAGACTCCCCTGGCGCCGCGGTGGTTCTCGTCCAGCATGCCGAGGTCGATCGGCACCCCGCCGAAGTGGCTGTCGGCGGGCTCCGTCTCGCCGAGCCTGCCGAGCAGCCCTCGCTGGTCGAAGCTCTCGGCTGTGCGCCGGGTGAAGCTGGCGCCGCGGGACTCCCGCGGCGGGGCGGGCAGCTTCTCGTAGACGACGACGTCGACGCCGCCGAGGCGCAGTTCGCCGGCCATCATCAGCCCGACAGGACCCGCGCCGACGACTATCACGTCCCTGGTCATGCTCACGCTCCTGTCCGGTGGGTGCCGCTGGTTGCAGGCTGTGCGGTGGCGCGGGTGGTGCCGAACCAGTGGGCGAGTACGTCGGTCAGGTCGCCGTCGCTGCCGGGGGACGTCCAGGCGACGTAGCCGTCGGGCCTGACGAGCACCGCCTCCGGCGCGGCCTTTGGGCCGTCCGCCCAGGCGCCGGTGACGATGTCGATCCGGTCCGCCCAGTCCTCGGCCGACTGCGCGGCCGCGCCCGCGCCGTCTGTGGCGACGAGCACGCCACGCGCGGAGTGCAGCAGACCGGCGATCCGGGTCCGGCTGCCGTCGGACAGGACCAGTTCGCGGTCGGGCGGCATGCGCCTGCCCAGCAGCGGGTGATCCCCCGGCCCCATGCCGTAGCGGATGCCCAGCCCGCTCACGATACCGGCCAGGTGCGCCGCCGCGTCCTTGTGCGCCACCAACTCGCCCAGCACACCGCGCAGCGGGTCCATGTCGGCGTCGCCGAGGTACAGCATCGACGCCGCCTGGGCGTTGCGAATCAGTTGCTGCCCGATCGGGTGGCGTTCGGCGTGGTAGGTGTCGAGCAGCCCTTCGGGCGCCCAGCCGTTGACCGCCGCCGCCAGCTTCCAGCCGAGGTTCACCGCATCCTGCACGCCGGCGCTGAGCCCCCAAGCGGCCAGCGGCGGCATCTCGTGCGCGGCGTCGCCTGCCAGGAGCACCCGGCCGCGCCGGTACTCGTCGGCCAGGCCGGCCGCGTTGCCGCAGGCCCACATCCACTGTGCCTCGGCATGGTGGACGGACTCGCCGGTGAGCCGCTGCCACGCGTCGGCGACCTGCGCGAACGTCAGCGAGTCGGGGTTCTGGTGAGGGGGCAGGCCCTTGTCGTGGATGACGATGCGGTAGCGGCCGTCGCCCAGGGGCGTGCACACCACCATGTGGCCGCCGGGCAGGCGTTCACCGATGGGCCGCGGGCGCAGCGTCACACCGGTGATCTCCGCGGTGTACATGCCCCGGGTGGCCTCCCAACCCTGAGCAGGGATGCCCGCCGCCGCGCGGACGGTGCTCCGGGGGCCGTCGCAGCCGACCACGTACCGGGCGGTGTCCTCGCCGCGGCCCTCCGGCCCCTCGAAGCTCACGACGACGCCCTCCGGCGTCTCGCGCACACCGGTCACCTCGTACCCGCGGCGCACCGGCACCCCGAGCTCGGCCAGCCGACCGCCCAGCATGCCTTCGGTCCGGGCCTGGGACAGACCCAGCACGCCGCTGTGGTTCTCGTCCAGCATGCCAAGGTCGAAACGGACACCGCCGAAGTGTCCCATCGGGCCCCACCGGAATTCACCGAGCTGGGGAAGCAGTCCGCGCTGGTCCAGCGATTCGGCTGCCCGTCGGTTGAAGCCGAGCGCGCGGGATTCCCCGGACGGGGCGGCGAGCTTGTCGTAGACGGTGACATTCACACCGCCCAAGTGGAGTTCGCAGGCCAGCATCAATCCGACCGGCCCGGCACCGACAATTATTACGCCAGTTTCCATTTTCGACCTTCCACGCGGGGCGGCTGAGGAATCGTCGGTGTCAAACTACACATCACCATGTTCCGCTGCAATGACGTGATGAATTCATAAGTCGGGCCGGTCACTTGGGCGTTCAACCGCGGATTTCACGCGGTTGAACGTGGAGGACGGGTTCTACGGTGTCGGCACCGGCGCCGGGTTGGCCTCGCAGGTGGCGTCGGCGCCCTTGCCGGAAGCTGGGCGGCTGCCGTCCCTCAGGTAGGCGCTGACGTAGCCGTTGACGCACGTGTTGGCGTTGCGGGACAGGGACGTTTCGTGCTCGTAGCCGTTGCGCTCCAGCACCAGCCGGGAGTTGGGAAACCGCTTGTGCACGTCGTGGGCGCCCGCCAGCGGGGACCCGGCTACGTGCTGACCTTGCACCACCAGGACGTCCACCCCCTTGGCGCCGACCTTCTGCGGCTTGCCCGCGGGCACCGGCCAGAAGGCGCACGGCGCATTGTACCAGACATTGTACCAGGTCAGGAAGGTGTTGCCGGCCCGGTACTGGCGTGAGTAGTCGTTGTGCCAGCGCTTCCAGTTGCGCGGCCAGGGCGAGTCGCTGCACTGGACCGCGTTGTACATGGCCTGCTTGTTCTGCGTCGGGTAGCCCGGGTCGTTGAAGTTGGCCTTCAGCCCCGCCGGGTCCTTGCGCAGCACCCAGTCGGCCAGCGCCTTGGTGTGGCCGACCCAGGAGGAGCGGCGGTACAGGTTGACCAGAAACACCTCGGTGTACTCGGCCGGGCCGATCCTGCCGTCGACCGGCGCCTCGCGCACCATTGCCATGCCTTCGTAGTACTTCGCCTCGACCTCGGCCCGGGTCGCGCCCAGGTGGTAGGTCGCGTCGTGCCCGGCGATCCAGGAGAAGTAGTTCTCGGCGCTCTTCTCGAAGGTCACGTTCTGCTCGAGGACGCCCTTGTACCAGCCGTTGCTGGGCTGCACCACGGTGTCCAGCACCATCCGGCGCACCCGGCCCGGGAAAATCGAGGCGTAGACCGAGCCTAGGTACGTGCCGTAGTCCCAGCCGAAGTAGGTGAGTTGCTCCTGACCGAGTGCCTGACGGATCAGGTCCATGTCGCGGGCGGCGTCCTTGGTGCTGAGGAAGTTGAGCGCGTCACCGTAGGCGCGGCCACAGCTTTCGGCGAAGTCACGGGCCTTGTTCAGCCACGTCCGCTCCTCGGCGGCCGTGCTCGGCACCAGGTCGGGACGGGCCGCGCCCGGCCAGACGTAGGTCGGTTCGCAGGTGACCATCGGCTCACTGGCCCCGGTACCGCGCGGGTCGAAGCCGATCCAGTCGTAGGTGGCGCCGACGGCCGGGGACAGCCCGGACGTGCCCTTGGCGAACCGGGTGGGCAGGTCACGCCCGAACTGGCCGGGCCACTGACCCCGGTTCAGCAGCACGATGCCCTGGTACTGATCGTCCGGCACGGTGTGCTTGGCGCGGGTCAGCGCCAGCTTTATCTTCCGGCCGCCCGGTCGGCCGTGGTCGAGCGGGACCTCGAGCGAGCCGCATTCCAGCCCTTTCAGGTAACCCCCGATGACCGGGTCGTCGTCCGGGCAGGGCGACCAGGAGACGCCGGTCACCGGCAGGTCGGCCGACGCCTTCGCCGGTGCCGCGACAGCCGCGCCTGCCAAACCGGTGGCAGCCGCCATCGTAATTGCTAGGAACTTCCTCACGTGATCCCCTTCTTGAGCGCAGGCCCGCCGCCGGACCCGAATCACGGGCAGGTCGACGAACCCGATTTTTACGGGCATTTACAGGGGGGCGGCGAGAGACTATCGGAGTGAGAAGTGGCGTGAAAACAACTACGGTTGAACACCGACTGCGGTCAAGCGAGGCTGGAATGGCACCCCGGGCCGACCACGGAAAATAACCGTCATCGGGCGGACCGTAAACGCGAAAAACCCCGCGGAGCAGCCGTCGGCTCGGCTTCTCCGCAGGGACAAAGAAAAAAGAGGGCGGCGTCTAGCGCACTCCACCGGGTGCGAGCGGGCCGCCACCGGCGGCCATCTGCTGCATCCTTTCGCGCATGTTCGCGGTGGTGTTGACGTGCGGGAATTCCGCTGCCGGCGCGCCGGTCCCAAGGAACGCGCACAGCGGTTCCCAGCCCTGCTTCACGTCGTAGACGAGGAGGTTGTCCGCGGGGACCGCGTCCATGATCTCCTGGTTGCGCCGATGGTAGACCTTGATGGCGTGGTCCTTGTCGGAGAACCGTCCGTCGAACAGGCCGTCCCAGGTCATGACACTGGTCATGCGGTAGACCCGGGCCTGCCTGGATCCCTCCTCCGAAGGGTTCTCCTTGTTCTTCAGGACGAACTGGTACAGCGTGTTGTACGTGCTCTCGTACCAACCGTCGGCGTCACGCACCGTGAGGACAACCTTGGCGTCGGGGAACGCCTCCGTGATCTGGCGGTAGTAGAAGGAAGGAGGGCCGTCCACCGCGGACGTGTACCCGTCGAACACCGCTTCCCAGTCGGGCTGGTGCTCATCGCAGATGATGCGTTCCCACTGCTCCAGACGCTTCTCGTGGCCGACGATGTCGAACATGTGGTAGCAGGGTCCGTAACCGAGCTGTTCCAGCGCCACCTGCAGTGACGTCGTCCCGGTCCTGCCTAAACCGGCGTTGATGAGCTTCAACAAGGTGAGGTCCTTCCCTCCGGCTGGGTGGTCGGCTGGGAGCATGCTTTCCCGCGGCCCTCATGGAGTCAACAGCCTCGCCCGAGGCCGAACTTGACGTCGGGCGCGGCGACGCTCGGGGTCGCTCAGCGCCAGGCTGCCGGCACCTGCCTGGTGGAGACGTTGATGCGGTTCCAAAGGTTGACCAGGCCGATGTGTATGACCAGCGAGGCGAGTTCCTCCTCGGTGTAGTGCCGGGTCGCCTCCTCCCAGACCTCGTCGGACACCGGGTCCTCCTGGCCGCTGAGGTCGGTGGCGCCCTCGGCCAGCGCCAGCGCGGCGCGCTCGGCGGGGCCGAAGCAGGCCGCCTCCCGCCAGCCGGCCACCAGGGGCAGGCGCTCGTCCGCCTCGGCCGCCTTCCCGAGATCGGCGGGGATCGTGTAGACGCGGCCGTTGATCTGGCTCACCCGCAGCCGGACGAGGTCGAGCGTCTGCTGCGGGACACCGGCCTTGCCGATCACCCTGGTCAGCTCGAGCAGGGGCTGCAAGGCGTCGGGGACGACCAGCGAAGGGTTGTTCATCCGGGGTGGCATCGGGGCTTCTCCTGTGAGTCGGTCCTGCTCCGCCGCTGCTCTGGCGCCCCCCGGCTGGGAACGGAGGGGCGAAGAGGGGGCGGAGGCGTGCAGCGGCGAGTGCCGGTGCACCAGGCTGCCGCCGCTCTGTCCGTCCTGCAAGTGCCTGCCGGGCCGTGCGGCCCGCCACCTGTGTTCGACCGCGGAATTCCCGCGGTTGAACACCACGGGCGTTCACGACGGCATCGGGTGTGCCGCCGAAACTGTGTGACTCTTCGGTGAGTTCCGACGCACGTGCCCCCCTACGACGGAAGGGACTTCAGACGTGCCGGTCGAGAAGATTGCACTCATCACGGGCGCCAACAAGGGCATCGGACACGAGACAGCACGGCAGTTGGGCAAGCAGGGAGCCGTCGTCCTCGTCGGCGCCAGGGACGAGGTGCGCGGCAAGCAGGCGGCCGCCTCGCTGACGGACCACGGCATCACGGCGGTGTCGCTGCGGATCGACGTGACGGACGCGGCCTCCGTGACCGACGCCGCGGCCTTCGTCGGGCAGCGGTACGGCCGCCTGGACATCCTGGTCAACAACGCCGGCGTCGCCGGAGGTTTCACCGGTGCGCCCAGTCAGGCGGTCGCGGGCGACCTGCGGGAGGTGTACGAGACCAACGTCTTCGGCGTGGTCACCGTGACCAACGCGATGCTGCCCCTGCTGCGCCGCTCCGAAGCCGGACGCATCGTCAACTTGTCGAGCCACCTCGGGTCGCTGACCCTGAACGCCGATCCGGTGTCCCCGATGGCCCGCGTCAGCATGATCGCCTACCAGTCCTCGAAGACCGCGCTCAACGCGATCACGGTCGCCTATGCGAAGGAGCTGCGGGACACACCGATCAAGGTGAACGCAGCCCATCCCGGAGTGGTGGCCACGGACATCAACGGCCACCGGGGGCAGCGGACTCCCGCGGAGGGCGCCGTGATCGTGGTCCGGCTGGCACTGCTGGACGCCGCGGGACCGTCGGGGGCGTCCCTGTCGGAGGACGGCCCCGTTCCCTGGTAGCGGACCGGACCCGCCCACCGGCCCGCGAGCGCCCGGCCGGCCGGGAAAGGCTCCAACGAACTTCGTCTTCTCCTCATCTCATCCTCAAGAGCCGGGGCGGAAGGTGGATCGATGTGCGTGAGACCAGGGATATGCCGGACCGATTCAGGAGGAGAGCCGAACCGATGAGCTTCGTCAAGGTTTGTCCGGTGGACAAGATCCCGGCCGAGGGCGCGATCGCGGTGGAGGTCGACGACACACCGGTCGCACTGGTGCGCAGGGACGACACGGTGTACGCGGTCAGCGACCTGTGCTCCCACGCCGAGGTCTCCCTCTCCGAGGGGGAGGTCTACGACACGACGATCGAGTGCTGGCTGCACGGGTCGTGCTTCGACCTGCGCACCGGCAGACCCGTCAACCCGCCGGCGACACAGCCGATCGCCACCTACCGGGTGAAGGTCGAGGACGGCTTCGTCTACGTGTCTCCGGACTCCGAAGGCTAGGGACAGGTGGTCATGAAGTCAGCACCCGAGGGCTTTGACCGGCAGCCGGTGATCGGGATCACCGCACGGACGGTCCCGGTCACACTGCAGGGCACCGACATGGTGGTGAGCCTCGCGCTCCAGTCGCACGTGGACTTCCTCGCCGCCGCGGGCTGCCTCCCCGTGCTGCTCCCGCTGCGGCACGGGGTCGAGCGGATCGTCGGTGACCTCGACGGCCTGCTCGTCCCGGGCGGCCCGGACGTCGATCCGGCGCTGTACGGACAGAGCCGGCATCCGAGGACCCGCGGCGGCAGCCCGGAGATGGACCGCGCCGAACTCGCCCTGCTCGGTGCGGCACTCGAGGCCGGCCTGCCCCTCCTCGCCATCTGCCGCGGCATGCAACTGCTCAACGTGCAGTGCGGAGGCACCCTGCACCAGCATCTGCCGGAGATCACCGACAACGACACCCATCGCCCGCAGACCGCCGGGTTCGAGTTCGGCCGGCATGTCCTGGACCTCCGGGCCGACAGCCGCATCGCCGGGATCTTCGGCGACGACACGCCCAAGACCGCCTGCCACCACCACCAGGCGGTCGACCAAATCGGCACCGGCCTCACCGCCACCGCCTGGGCGCCGGACGGCGTCGTCGAGGTGGTCGAGGCGGTCGGCCACCCCTTCGCGATCGGCGTGCAGTGGGAAGCCGGCCAGACCGAGGACGACCGGCTCCACCTGGCACTCGCGAAAGCGGCCGGGCGCAGCTGAACCACCCGGCGGGGTCCACCCGTCGTTGACCGGGGCTAAAGAGACCCCGGTCATATTACGCAGGAATCTCCAATCAGGACGCACAGCCGAGCACGACCACATTCCGTGTCGATTTCAATCCCGGCACATGCGGCAGTCCCCGTGAGCGTGAGGCTGTCACCTTCCGGAAGGACGAAAATGGGAGCAGTCGAGGTTCCGGTTCTTATCGTGGGCGGCGGCGGATGCGGTCTTTCCGCTTCCAACTTCCTGTCCGATCACGGTGTGGACCATCTGCTCGTCGAACGGCACGCGGACACCTCGCACGTGCCGAAGGCTCACTACCTCAACCAGCGCACGATGGAGATATTCCGTCAGCACGGGCTCGACGGGCCGATGGTGGAGCAGGGGGCGCCCCTGGAACTGTTCGGGAAGCTGCGCTGGCTGACCTCGCTCGCCGGTGACCGGGCGATGGACGCGCAGCACATCCATGAGATGGACGCCTTCGGCGGCGGCTCGCTGCACGAGAGGTACACGGCGGCCGGCCCCGTCCTGCCCGTCAAGCTGCCGCAGGTCCGGCTGGAGCCGATCCTGCGCCGCACCGCCGAGGAACGCAATCCGGGGCGCATCCTGTTCGGCCACGAAATGGTCGGCTTCTCGGACGAGGGCGACCGGGTAATCGCCGAGATCCGCGACACCGCCACCGGGGAGACGGCCACGGTCACCGCGCGCTACATGCTCGGAGCCGACGGCGGCCGCACGGTCGGCAGCGCCCTCGGCATCGAGATGCAGGGCGTGCACGGCCTGCTCGACGTGACAACCGCGTACTTCACCGCCGACCTGTCGGAATGGTGGCAGGAGGGCACACTCCTCACCCACCTCCTCAACGCGTACGACCCGGACCTGTGCAGCAACCTCATCGAGATGGGGCCGAGCTGGGGGAAGACCTGCGAGGAATGGGTCCTGCACTTCCCCCCGATGGACCCGGACCACCTCGACGAGGAGGCGGTCGTCGCCAGAATCCGTGAGCTGCTGGGCCTGCCCGGCCTGGAGCTGACCCTGCACCACGTGACGAACTGGACCGTGGAGGCGCTGATCGCCGAGCGGTACCGCAAGGGACGGGTGCTGCTGGCCGGCGACTCCGCACACCGCCAGCCGCCCACCGTCGGCCTCGGCCTGAACTCCGGCATCCAGGACGCCCACAACCTGGCGTGGAAGCTGGCCGCGGTGCTCAGCGGGCGCGCCCACGACAGCCTCCTCGACACGTACGAGACGGAGCGGCGGCCCGTGTGCAGGCTCAACGTCGACTGGGCGGTGTCCGCGGCCTCCCACCATCAGGCCGTCCTGGACACCGTCGGCCTCGGCCCCCACGCCCCCGCACAGCGCCGGCAGCGGATGTTCGCCGCGTACTTCGACCAGTCCCCCATCGGTGAGGTCGTGCGGGCCCGGACCTCGGAGATCCTGGACACCCACCGCGCCGGCTGCCAGGCGCACGACTTCGAGATCGGCTTCAACTACGAGGAGGGCGCGGTCGTCCCCGACGGCAGCCGACCGCCGGCGCGCGTGCCCATGCGCGACGTGTACCACCCCACGACCCGGCCCGGGCACCGGCTGCCTCACGCGTGGATCGAACGGGACGACGGCCAGCGCCTGTCGACCCACGACCTGACCGGCTCCCCGGCCGGTTTCGTGCTGCTCACCGGCCCGGACGGGGCGGCGTGGGCCGAGGCGGCCTCGCAGGTGGCGGAGAAGTTCTCGGTCCCGATCCACGCGGTCCGCATCGGCGAGGGCGCGGAGTTCGCCGACATCGACGGAGGGTGGGAGACCGTCCGCGAGATCTCCGGGGACGGCGCCGTCCTGGTGCGCCCCGACAACCACGTGGCGTGGCGCAGCATGAGCGCCGGCGAGAATCCGGCGGGCATTTTGGCAAACGTGTTCTCCCGCGTTCTCGACCACAGTGTCACTGAAGGTTCCGCTTCCTGAGCTCAGAACACATCCGATTGGCGGGGCTCCTGTGATGTTGCTGTCGGCGCATTCGACATCCCCGCGGCAATGAGCAGGACCTCCGCCTTGTCACGAAATTCCCGGCAGACCGGGATGACGCATCGACGAGGCAATGGACGACGGAGGAATACGGTGACGGTAGACGGAACGGTCCTGGTGCTGGGCGGAACCGGCCGGCAGGGAGGCGCGGTGGCCCGCGAGTTGCTGTACAGGGGGCGGGCCGTGCACGCCCTGGTGCGTGATCCGCGGGCGCCCGCGGCGCTCGCGCTCGCGGAGGCGGGTGCGGTGCTCGTGCGCGGGGACCTGGACGACGGGGCGTCGCTGCGAGCGGCGATGCAAGGGGTCCAGGGCGTGTTCAGCGTCCAGACGTTCAGGGGCCCCGGCGGGGTGGAGGCGGAGGAGCGGCAGGGCAAGGCGGTGGCGGACGCCGCCGCCGAGGTGGGCGTGGCCCACCTCGTGTACAGCTCGGTGGGCGGCGCGGAACGCTGCGACGTCATCCCCCACTTCCGGAGCAAGTGGAACATCGAACAGCACATCCAGAAGCTCGGCCTCCCGGCGACGGTGCTGCGGCCGACCATGTTCTACGACATCCTCCTCGACCTCGGTCCCCGGCTGGTGGACGGGGAGCTGGTCCTGGGCCTGTGGCTGCGCCCCGAGGTCCCTGTCCAGGTCATCGCGACCAGCGACATCGGCGCGTTCGCCGCGGACGCCTTCGACAATCCGGCCGCGTGGCTCGGCCGGCAGATCGAGATCACCAGCAACGAGCTGACGGGTCCGCAGATCGCCGAGGTGTTCGGGCGCGTGGCCGGCCTCCCGGCCCGGTACGAGCAGCGGTCCTTCGAGCCGCTGCGCACGGCCCGCGGGGACCTGGCCGCCATGTTCGACTGGCTCGACAACGAGGGGTACCGCGCCGACCTGGCGGAGCTGCGCCGCGTCCGGCCCGACCTCGTCAGCCTCGAGACCTGGCTGCGGAGCAACTGGACCATCCCGGTGGGCTAGTCGCACCGCCGTGGCCGACACGACGAAGCCGGCTCCCCCGCTGACAGGGAGCCGGCTTCTCTGGCGCCGGCCACGCCCGCGCACCCGTCCTCAGGTGGTGGCGAACCCGGCGAGGACCCGGCCGAGAATGTCGGTGTCGATGCGGTGCCACGAACCGGGCAACTGCATCCCCCAGCCGTTGGGCAGCGCGGTCGCGGTCGTCCGGGCCGCGTCGCGCAGCCAGTCTCCGGTCGCGTCGCTGTTGACGACCAGCGTCGGCGTCCGCAGGATGGCCAGGCGCTCGGCGGGCACGTCGAAGTCACCGAGGATGGTCGTGTCGTACAGGAGGGTGTGGGCGTTCGCCTCGTTCGTCGCCCACAGAGGGGCCTGCCGCCAGTCCGCGATGACCTCGGAGCTCAGTCCCAGCAGTTCGGAGAGCCAGTACTCCGCGGCCTCGCCGCGCCTGCCGTCCGCGAGCAGTGCCCGCAGGGTGTCCATGCAGTCGGCCGGGGGCTTCGGGTGGGGGGCGGTACGGAAGTACGGTTCGTGCAGCGCGAGTTTGGTGATCGGGACGCCGGCCAGGGCCGCCTCGAGCGCCAGGTTCGCGCCGGTGGATCCGGCGAAGACGACCGCCTGCCCGCCGGCCTCGTCGATCACCGCCGCGAGGTCCTCGATCTCGCGCTCGACGGCGTACTCGGGGGAGTCACCGCTCTGTCCCCGTCCCCGGCGGTCGTAGACGTAGGTGGTGCAGCGCGGTGCCAGCTCCGGGACCAGCGGATCGAAGATGGTGTGGTCGCGGAACGCGCCGTTCATCAGCACGATCGGCGGACCGTCGCCGGTGCTGCGATAGGCGATCGTCGTGCCGTCCCGGGAAACGACCTTCCGCATGCCGCTCTCCTCATGCTCCATGGGTGGGTTGTCGCAGCGGTAATGTCCAGCAATCCGGTCGACGGCCGGTCGAGGATGGATCGGACGCGGCGCCGGGAGCGTGCGGCCCCGGACGGCGGTACGGCGGGCACCGCGCGAAGGTGACGCCACCGCACGGGCCGCCCCTCGACCAAGCCGAATCCACCCTCGCTCGACCGGGATTATCGGCGCCCCTTCGAGACTGGTGCGACACCGTATCCACGAAGGAGCAGGTCGAATGGCGGACAACGAAATGGCTCAGGCCGGCGGAGCTCCGCATGTCGTCGTCGTCGGGGGCGGTGTCGCGGGTCTGGCGGCGGCGTTCTTCCTGCGCGACAAGCCGGTGCGGGTGACCGTCCTCGAGGGCGCGTCCCGGCTCGGCGGGCAGTTGGCCGTGTCGGAGCTGGCGGGCGTCGTCGTCGACGAGGGCGCGGAGTCGATGTACGCCCGGCGTCCCAAGACCGCCAGGCTGCTCAAGGCGGCCGGCCTCGAGGACCGGGTCGTGGCGGCGGGGACCAAATCGATGGCGATCTGGACCCGGGACCAGATTCGGCCGCAGCCCGACCGCCAGTTCATGGGCGTGCCCTCCGACATGGACGAGCTCGCCAAGTCCGGCATCCTGTCCGATTCCGGGGTGGCCCGGGCACGGGAGGACCTGACGCTGCCGCGGGCCGAGCGGGGCGGGGACGTCTCGGTGGCGGCGTACGTCGGAGGGCGGCTCGGCCGCGAGGTTGTGGACCGTCTCGTGGATCCGTTCCTGTCCGACGCGTACTTCGGCCGCGCCGACGAACTGTCGTTCGAGGCCACGCTCACCCCGCTGGCCGCCGCGTCCCGCCGGCACACGTCGCTCGCCGAGGCGGCCGGGGCGATGATCCCGGCGCCGCTCCCACCGGGGCAGGAACCCACGACGGGCATCTCTACCCTGACCCTGGGGCTCGGCTCGCTGCCCCAGGTACTCGTGGACGGCCTGCTCGCCGCCTCGCCGGACTCGGTGGTGCGGACCGGGACCACGGTGCGGGAACTGGCGCGCCGCGAGCACGGCTGGCGGGTGACCGTCGGCATCGCCGCCGAGCCGGAGCACATCGACGCGGACGCCGTCATCGTCGCCGTTCCCGCCGCCCGGGCCGGCCGGCTGCTCGCCGGGGCACCCGGGAGCGCCCGGGCCACCGCGGCGCTCGCCGAGATACCGTACGCCGGCTCGGTGGTCATCACGCTCGCCTACCCCCGCGAGGCGCTCGCCGGGATGCGCGCCCTGGGGCACAGCGGCTACCGGGTGCCGGCGGTGGACGGGCGGGCGCTGAAGGTGGTCACGTTCTCGACCATGAAGTGGCCGCACCTCGCGGGCGAGGTGGACATCGTGCGATGCCAGGCCGGGGGCAGCGGCGGCGAGGACCTGCTGGAGCGCGACGACGCCGACCTCGTCGCACTCGCCGCGTCCGAGGCCGCCGAGGCCACCGGGGTGACCGGCGGGCCACTGGCCTCGCGGGTGAGCCGGTGGAACGACGCGGTGCCGCAGTACACGGTCGGGCACCTGGATCGGGTGGCGCGCATCCGTGCGGCGGTGGAGACCCAGCCCGGGCTCGCAGTGTGCGGCGCCGCGTACGACGGCGTCGGGGTCGGCCAGTGCGTGGCCAGTGCGCTCAAGGCCGTCGAGCAGGTGCTCGGCGAGCTGCGCAAGAACGCCTCCGCCCCTTCGGCATGACAGGGTCGCACGCCACCGGTAAAACAGGATCTCTGCAGAGGGGGCTGACGTGTCTCAGGGCAACGTGACCACCGTCGACTTCTGGTTCGACCCGCAGTGCCCGTGGGCATGGATCGCGTCACGATGGATCCACGAGGTGGAACGGCAGCGGCCCATCAGCACCCGCTGGCACGTGATGAGCCTCGCCGTCCTCAACGAAGGGCGCGACGTGCCGCGCAGGTACCGCGAGGGGATGGGTTACGGGCCGGTGCGGGTCTGCACGGCCGCCGAGCAGAAGTACGGCCCGGAGGTACTCGGTCGGCTCTACACCGAACTGGGCAACCGGTACCACCACGAGAAGGCGCCCAAGGACCGGGCCACCGTCGAGGCCGCGCTGGAGGCGGCCGGCCTGGACCTCGGGCTGGCCACGGCGATGGACTCCACCGAGTACGACACGGCGCTGCGCAAGTCGCACCACGCCGGCATGGACCGGGTCGGCTACGACGTCGGCACGCCCGTGATCGCCGTTGACGGCAACTCGTTCTTCGGTCCGGTGGTGACGCCCGTCCCCCGTGGAGAGGCCGCGGCGAAGCTCTGGGACGGCGTACTGCTCGTCACCGCGACGGACGGGTTCTACGAGCTCAAGCGCACCCGGGACCGCAAGCCGCTGTTCGACTGACACGGTCCCGGCCGTCGGCCCCGCCACACGGATGGTGCCGATCCCCGCCCCCAGGACGCCCGCCCCCGTCAGGATGTGACACAGCACGGTCACCGATGGACGGACATGACCGTCACACCGCGAGCTGACACACGTTGACAGGAGCAGATGATGAAGTTCCGAACCTACGTCGAGCCTCCGGAGCCCATGCGGGGTTTGGAAGTTCCTCCGGAGGTCGTGGAGGAGCTCGGCGGAGGCAAACGACCAGCCGTGACCATCACGGTCAACGGCCACTCCTGGAACAGCCGGATCGCGATCATGCGGGGCCGCCACCTGATCGGCTTCAGCAAGGCCAACCGGGAGGCCGCCGAAGTCGAGACCGGCGAGGAGGTCGAAGTGGAACTCGCACTCGACACCGAACCCCGTGTCGTGGTCGAACCGCCCGACTTCGCCGAGGCCCTGGACGCCGATCCGATCGCCCGCAAGGTCTACGACCGGTTGTCCCCGAGCCGCAAGAGGGCGCACGTGCACGCCATCGAGAGCGCGAAGAAGCCCGAGACGCGCCTGAGGCGGATCCAGAAGGCCCTGGCGGCCCTGCGCGACGAGGCGTTCGCGTGAGGGGGAACCGGCCGGCCAGCGGATTGGGCAGCAGCAGGTAGCGTGCGTCGGCGCTGTCCGCACCCGTCCAGCGCAGGAGCCGGTTGGTCCTGCCGGACAGGGTGGGGGGCGGTGAGCAGGGCTGTGACCCCGGGCAGACAGCGCACGGCGGACGGCGGGCCGGGGGTCTGGGGGTCTGGGCCCCAGTGCTGTTCGGCGAACGCGCCGGCCGGTTCAGCGAGGTGGTTGACGACCAGGCAGTACACCAACCGCTCCACGTCCGTCAGCAGCTTCACGCCCTCGGCATCCCGGAACAGCGCCTGCACCGGGATGCTGTAGGCGCCGACGGCGACCAGGGTGTTCTGCAGATGCGCCTTTGGCACGACGCCCTGGCCGGCACCCAGCAGACCAGGGGCGTTCTGGCGGGGACCCCGGGCCGCATCGCCGTCCCGGTCGCGGCCGACTCCGACGAGGCACGGCGTGTGACCATGCGCCTCGTGGACGACACCGGCTTCGGCCCCCTCGACGCCGGCGCGCTGCCCGACTCCTGGCGCCAGGAGTCGGGCACCCCCGCCTAGCCCTTGAGGACCTGGAGCCGGCCCTGGCCGCAGCCGACCGGGCCGAGGCACCGCGCACGCGTGACCGCCTGATGGAGCGCTTCGCCACCCTCACCTCCACGCCCACCCTGGAGGAGGTCGTCGAAATCAACCGCTCCGCCCACCGCTGGCGCCTTCCGCTGCCGCCGCGCTCGTGCCGTGGAACGCGGCACGAGCGCAGGCCCGTGGTACCGGCGGCGCGGCAGGGACGCGGAGAGCCTGAGTTCCGCAGCTGAGGTGGCGCTCTAGTACGCGAGTACGGGGTTTGACCTGCGGATATGTGTGAGCGCATGTCGGATCGGCGTGTGTCTAGGCGGGGGTGTTCGTGGAGGTCAGGTGGGTGTGCCGGGTTCCAGGGTGATGATGCGCTTGGGCTCGGGGACGCCGAGTTCGGCGAGGGTCGCGCGCTGGGCGGGAGTGGTCTCGGTGCGCTGGCGGAAGGTTCCGGCGGGGCCGGCGAAGGTGCCGACGTGGATGCGTTCGAGTTCCTCGCGCAGGTTCGTCCAGGTGTTCTCGCAGGTGGTCTCGGCGATGCGGATCAGGAGCAACGCGAGCCAGCAGAGCAGGACGTGGGCGCGTATCCGGTCTTCCTTGCGGTGGTAGACGGGCCATAGATCGATGATCGTCTCCATGTCGCGCCAGCCGCGTTCCACTTCCAGCAGTTGTTTGTAGCCGGTTGCGATGTCTTCGGCGGACAGGTGCGGGGCGCTGCAGCGCAGGGGGAACTTGCCGTCCAGGCGTTCCTCGGCTTTGATCACCGCCTCGTCGATCCGCAGCAGCCCTTTCGGGGTGACGCGCAGGAAGCGGTTCGGGCCGGGCTTGGTGGACAGGCGTCCGCGCAGTTCGGCGCGCTTGGTCGCGCTCAGCTTGTCGGTGTCGGCGATCGTCCCGCCGAGCTGGGCGAGGAGGTCGACTCGGATCGCGGCGTCGCGTTTGGCCTGCTCGGGGTTGTGGCAGATAACGAACCGGTCGGCGGTGTCGTCGAGTTGGACCTGCTTGACCTGCATGTTGTCGGCGACGTGCGCGTATCGGCCCTGGCGGGACAGTGTGGCCTGGACGGCGGGTGAGGTTTCCTCCGTCCGGGCCGCTTCGTCGCCCTCCACCGCGGCGCCCACCGCCGGGCCCGTGCCAGACTCCGCTGGACGTCCGGCACCGGCCGCCCGACCTCACCCGCCTCAGCCGGCCACGGACTCCGGCTCCCACGGGCGCGGCCCCACGCCGTCCTGCCAGCGCAGGAGCTCTTGACCGTCCATACACACGATGCCGCACTGCTCGGCGTACTCGATCGCGGGAGCGGTGAAGTCGCTGGTGGTGACCACGACGGCGACATCGGCCCCATGAATGGTGAAACACGTGCCGCCGAACCGCTGCACGTCCTGGGAACCGACCCGGTTGGCCTCGCAGTACTGCTTGCACTGGATGACGACCAGGCGCCCGTCCGGCGTCCTCGCCACGACGTCGGCGCCCAGGTCACCGGCCCCGCCCACGACATCCACGTCGAGGCAGCCGTCGCGTCGGCACAGCTCGGCTATCGCCTGCTCGAACTCGGTGGGGTCCAGTTCCTCGTAGCCGGTCTCCCCGGTGTCCGCGGACACCTCGTTCACGGGCTCAAGGAGGGCGACGGTCCGTTCCGCATCGATGCGACCGCCGCAGGGATCGGTCCGTGCTGCTACGGGACCGGCGGCAGGAGGCGGTGAGGCAGTGTCGAGGGCTCCGGCCGCCGTCCTTGTGGCCTCGTCCAGGGCTCCCGCGGCGTGGCGCGCGAGCCTCGCCGCCGATATCCGGCGCCTTCTGCGGCAGGCGGCCACGACACCGCCGGTGCCAACGAGAACGAGCGCGACGGCCCAGGCAGGACGATGTTCGGCGGCGGCCGTCGCGGTACGGACAACCGTGCCCACCAGGGTCAGAATGACGGCGAGAAGGACGAAGTACAGGGCTGTTGCCCGTAGTTCGAACCGGCGGGAGCGGCGCACGGCACGCGGGGCACGTGTGGGTACGGCCATGGTGATGCTTCCCCTCCAGGGACGACAATGAAAATCAAGAGGCGTCTGCCCAGGTACGGAAGGTTCTATCGAGCCGGCGCGATCACCCGTGTCGCCGAGCTTCCACACTGTCGACGAGGCCCGCGCCGCTGTGCCGGCTGCATCACCGCATGAAGAACCGCTGCCACTCGAACGGTTAGTCGGAGGTCAGTCCGCGTACACGAAGATCAGGCACAGAGCCCGCGAACGGCACGACGGACGAGCCGAACAGCGTCAGCGCTGCCGGGACCGCCGCTGTCAGCCGCTCGCTGCCCTTGTGCCGGCCCGAACGGAACACCACGCGGGCCAGGACGAGCGGCAGCGCCACGAGGGCGAGGAGGATCACCGGGACCCAGAGCCTGCTGAACGCGGTAGTGCCGGTGTCGGTGACCAGGTGCCAGGCAGTCGTGCCGAAGATGACTGAGGATCCCCCGCTGTGCGGGAGGTGGTCGTCCCGGATCCTGGGGGCGCCGGGGCCCGTTCCCGCCGCTGAGGACGGCCGGGGATGGGTGGCGCCAGTGGATCCGGAGGGGAACGGGTTCTGTGTCGAGCGCGGCGCCGCCGAACGTACGGCCTGGCGGCCCAACGACCGCCGGGCCCCGGATCCCCACTCTGCAGCCGGTCCTTGCCGACCGGAAAGAGCGGAGTCCAGGGCAGTGCCGTACGCCAACTGTCGCCGCCGCGCATCCAGTCCCCGATGACCTGCACGTCGCCAAGAAGCGGTAGGTGCAGGGGAAGGCGCGCAGCTTCCGGTCCGGCCCGGGTTCCTGACATGTCCGCCTGCTCATGTGCTCGATCAGGCCGGGCGGCGCCGGTTGCTGTCGGCATGCAACGAAGCCGGGCGGGCAGACGGAGGTTCGGAACGGGAGGAAACATGAGCTTGACTGTGGAGTCGACCGAGCGGTCGGAAGTGGAGACCGACCGGTGCGGCGGGTGCGGCGGTCACGCCACCTCTCCTGGGGCCGAGGCGTCGGAGACCCCACATGAGCGCGTCAATCGCCGGTGGAACGAGGTCATGCAGGAGACGCGCGTCGCGCAGACAGGAGTCCAGATCCTCTTCGGTTTCCTGCTCAGCGTCGCCTTCACGCCCCTCTTCCACGACTTGGGCACGTTCGACCACGTCGTCTACGTCATCACGGTGGTGTCGGGTGCGGCGGCGACCGCATCCCTGATAGCGCCGGTGTCGATCCACCGTTTCCTGTCCGGGCAGCGCATGAAGGACGAGATGGTGGAGGTGGCGCACCGGCTCATGATGGGCGGCATGGCTCTACTGGCCATGACGATCGGCTGCACCCTGCTCCTGATCCTGCACGTTGTCGTGCCGGGCCTCATGGCGAAGCTGCTTGTCGGCGCGGTGATGCTGTGGTTCGCACTGTCCTGGTACGCCCTCCCCCTGTGGCTGCGCCGTCGCTCGAACCGCCGAGCAGCACAACAGGACTCTTCCTGACGGATGCTCTGCAGGCATCGCTTCGACTGCTTGTCTTGAGGTGCCCCGAGGTTTCCGGACGGAGACCCAATAGGATCTCTGTCCAAAGGAAACGAGGTAACTGTGGCGCCACCCAGTAAGTACTCACCGGAATTTCGCGAAGAAGCCGTCCAGGTCACGCCGAGGTCAAGTAAGACCATCACCGAGGTTGCTCGGGAGTTCGACCTCAATTATGAAACCCTTCGCGGCTGGGTGAAGAAGCATCAGATACAGCAGGAGCCTTCAGTGGGTGCGGAACTGACAGTAAATGAGCGCGCACGCCTGAAGGAACTTGAACGAATGAACCGCGAGCTCGAGATGGAAAACAGTTTCCTGAAAAAAGCCGCAGCGTACGTGTGTCCTGAACGGAGGCGACTGCCGGTATAGGTCGGTAGACATCGATGGTGCTGCACAGGTGATGAGGGTTTGGCCCCTTGGAGTCGCTCGGCGGAGAGAGGCTTCAAACGTAGCTGTTCAGCAGGGGTGACGGATCTTCAGGCTGCTGTGGTGAGGTGACCGGGTGTGAGGGCAGGCGGGAGCCACGCGCCGGTGGTGAAGAGCTCCTCCAGTGCGTCGAGTTTGTCCCGGCCCCACTTGCCCGCGGTGGACAGGTAGGACTGGACGACAGCGAAGTCGATCAGTCCCTGGAGGGTGCGTCGGCAGCCGCCGGAGGCGCGTTGTTGCACCTTGACGGGGCGTTGGTCACGTTCGGCGACATTGTTCGAGAAGGGGACAGCTAGATCGGTGGCGAAGCGGAGGATCATGTCCTCGTTGGTCTCGAACCGGCGGATCAGGGTGCGGGCTTCCTTGGCCGGCAGGCTCTGTCTGCCGAGGTTGTCGTCCCGGCCGCGGGCCAGCGCGCCGAGGTAGCGGCTACGGATACCGGCCAGGACACGGGGGCGAGCGTGTCGCAACCGGCCGCGCGGGCGGCGTGGGCAGCCTTGTTCGCCTCGCACAAAGTGGTGGCCATCGCCTCGGCCCACAACTGCCCGTCCGCATCGCCCTCGTGGATGCTGTGCAGGTCACGCAACAGGTGGGCACCGCACCAGGCGTGCAGGATGTGGTCGAGGTGGGTGTAGCCCGCGTAGCCGTCGCGCACCAGGATGCCGTCGAAGGCGGGCCAGATACCGCCCTCGTCTATGGCCTCCATCGTGCGCTTGCCGACGTGCATCGCGGTCAGGTACTCGGTGCAGGCCACGTGCAGATAGCGCAGGGCGCCCTCGGCGCGGGCGCAGGTCTCGTCCGCGTGCGCGACCGGAGCCGCAGCGATCAACTCCCGCACCCGGGGCGGGAAGCCGGTCTCCGGCAGGCGGGCGGCCCTGCCGCGCAGCGCGGCCACCCAGCCACCGGAGACTGATGCTCCCAGCAGGGCGGACAGCACGGAAGCGGCCCGGCGGACGGGGAGATGGTGGGCACACCAGCCAAGCGGCCCGCGCCATCAGCGCGGGGCCGTACTGCACCCGTCCGCGCGCCCAGTCCAGGATGTCACCGACCGTGGTGGTGCCACAGCCGGTGCAGGTCCGCGATACGGCCTGGTACTCGGTGACGTGGGGGCGCGGCGGAGGCGGCGGGGCGTCGAAGACCTGGTGACTGCGCTCGTCGAAGACCGGGGCATCGGTCAGGGAGGCACCGCACCCGCAGTAGGTCCGCGGATCGTGGCGGACGACCTCATCCGGATCCCCGACCCGCTTCAGCGTGCTGCCCGGGGTGCCGTCCTGCTTACCCGGGCGACGCCCCGAGCGGGTACGCGAGGACCGCTTCGGCGCCGGCCTGGTAAACGGAGTGTCCGAAGACGGCGGCTGCGAAGAGTTCGACGAGTCCTTGCCCAGCCGACGCTCCAACTCCGCAACCCGCGCGACGAGCTGCTCGACCAGCTCAGTCAAGGACGTGATCGTGGCATCCTTCGCCGACAACAGGAGCAACAACTCCTCGCGCGTCGGCTCACCTTGGGACTCCACACCACAAGCCTACCGATCACGCGATAGCGAGGTCCAACAGACCGTCACCCCAGCTGAACAGCTACGTTCGAGGGCACCTCCGGACTCGAGAGGGAAGACCTCGCCACCCTGCACCCCGACCCACGAAGATCACAAACAGCAAACTTCCAGGTCAAACACCTGGCTGGTTGAACAACAGCTAGTCAGTGACCGGTGAGCATGCCTTCCCGCAGCCGGGTGAGAGTGCGCGACAGCAGTCGGGAGACGTGCATCTGGGAGACACCGAGGCGTTCGCCGATCTGGGCCTGGGTGAGTTCTTCCACGAACCGCATGTGGATGATCTGCCGGTCCCGCTCATCGAGTTCCGCGATCAGTGGGGCCAGGGTGTGGAAGTCCTCCACCAGCTCCAGAGCCTGGTCCTGGGCGCCGATGAAGTCCTGCAGCGCGGCTTCGCCGTCCTCACTGCCGCTGATGGTGGCGTCCAGGGAGGAGGAGTTGTAGCCGTTCGCCGCGAGGCGGGCCTCCCGTACCTCTTCCTCGGGAAGGTTCATCAGCTCCGACAGTTCCTTCACCGTCGGGGTACGCCCCAGGCGGCTGCGGAGTTCCTCAGTGGCGCGTGCGAGCTGGACGCGGGCTTCCTGCAGGCGGCGTGGAACGTGCACGGCCCAGGTGGTGTCGCGGAAGAACCGCTTGATCTCGCCGACGATGTAGGGGATGGCGAAGGAGGTGAACTCCGCCTCCCGGGAGAGGTCGAACCGGTCGATCGCCTTGATCAGGCCGATCATGCCGACCTGGACGATGTCCTCCATCTCCTCCGGCCCCCGGCTGCGGAACCGGCCGGCCGCGAAGCGGACCAGGGACATGTTCATCTCGATCAGCGTGTTCCGCGCGTAGCTGTACTCCGGCGTGCCCTCCTCCAGCACCGCAAGCTGGTCGAAGAACAGCCTGGACAGCTCGCGAGCATCCTTCGGCGCCACCTGAGAAGGATCGGCAACCTCCGGCAACTCGTGCGCCTGCGTGTCCGTTGCCGTCACGTTCATGAGCGCCATGACAGATCCCTCCCACCGTCGAAGCCAACCGCGCCGCCAGTCCGATGCAGTCGACGCCGCTGCGCGGATACCCCCTCGTCCTGCCTCTATGCCTGCACTCGCGCAAAAGAGGGAACACACTTGTCGAGCGGCCCGGCACCCAAGGGGACGATCCAGTGCCCCCCGGTCAGGCAGCACGACGGAACGGCATCACGGCAGCCGGGCCCACCGAGCGGGGCCCCGACTTGCCGCGGACCTTGTCCATGACCTGTCCGGAGACGAGTCCGGCCTCGCGGGTGGCGTCCAGGCCGATCCGTTGGGCGACCAGGCCGGCATCGATGAGGTCCTCGGCTCCCAGGCCAATCCTGGTCAGGCGGACACGCCGGAGACCGGCGGCGTCCATCGGCTGGCAGGCGAGGGGGCGCAGGTCGTCATCATGTGCGGAGGGCCCGGCAAGACGGCTGGTCTTCTCCCAGCTGTGCCGCCCGCGAACGTCAAGGTCAGGGTGAGCGCTCGTGCGGCCTGACCGCAGCGGCGCGGCAGTCGGAACGGACGCCCAGGTCCCGCAGGGTGGCCCGGACGGTGGCGCTGTCAAGGGTGTGGGCTCTGTTGCTCAATTGCGGAGAGTGACGCCGGCCTGTCGACGGGGCGCAGGGAACGGGTCTCGCGAGGAGGCGGTCCGGCCCCGGACCCTCTCGGATGCGGTGCGTGACCATCCCCTGAATTGAGCAGCAGAGTCGGCGTGGTGGGCAAAGCGGTGCCGCACGGCGGGCCGCTGCGGCTCAGCGCTGCGGGTCCGGTCTGGTCTCGGCCGGTCTGGGATGTTCGCCGTGCCAGTCCAGTATCAGGACCGTGGCGTCGTCCTTGAGGTTGCCATGGCAGGCGTCGAGCACCGCGGCGGTCAGGCTTCGGACGGCTGCTCTTGGATGCAGCGTGCGGGTGTCGTGAACGATCGAGGCCAGGTCGACGGCTGCGGCACCGCGCTCCTGCATTCCGTCGGTGAGCAGGATCAGGCGGTCTCCGGGCTGCAGTTGCAGTTCCTGCAGACGATAGGAGGCGGGTGCCGCCACACCGAACGGCAGGTTGACGGCGAGTTTGACCTCTTCGACGGTGCCGTCGCGCAGCCGCAGTGGCCAGGGGTGGCCGGCGTTGACCAATTCACACAGGCCTGTTTCGAGGTCGACGCACAGCAGTTGCCCGGTGGCCAGGCCCTGGCTGTGGCTCAGCAGGGTCTGGTGGGCGTGCTGGGCTTGCGTGAGGGCGTCACAGCCGCTGCGGCGTGCCCGCCGCAGCGCGCCGACCAGCAGGGTGGCCAGCAGAGCGGAGTCCGTGTCGTGGCCCATGGCGTCGGTGATGGACAGGTACAGGGTGTCGCGGTCGAGGGTGTAGTCGTAGGTGTCGCCACCGATGTCGTCGGCCGGGATCAGCCCGGCGGCGAGGGTGAACTGGGCCGCCTCGCAGCAGGGGGCCGAGGGAAGCAGTTGGTGCTGGATCTCCGCGGCCAGGCTGGTCTCGGTGGTGCGCCCGCCCAAGTGGTACAGATCGGTGAAGCGGCGGTCCGTGACGATGACGTAGGCCAGCGCGTGTGCCGCCTCGCGAACCTGTCGGAGCACGGTGTCGTCGGCGGACTGCAGGATCATCTCCAAAAGGCCGATGCAGTCGCCGCGGTTGGTGACCGGCGTGATGACGCGCCGTCCATCCTGGCCCTCCGGTTCCACATGCTGGCACTGGCTCTGCAGAACGGTGTCGTAGACACTGCCCTGCAGGTCGATCGGCTCGGCATGGTCCACGGCATCACCGCTGGTCGCGGTGAGCCGTACCAGCCGCCGACCGACGAGATCGACGAAAAGGAAGGACACGCATTCCGCACCGAATCGCTTTTGCAGGTCGCGTGCTATCACATCCACGGACTCACTGGGCGGCGCCGCCTCCGCAGAGGCCAGCAACTCGCCCAGCTCCAGATCTCCACCCTCCACGGCAACCTCCGATCGACTGCCGAAACCTTTTCCCCAAGTTTCCGCGATATCACCCGACGCACCCGTCGTGACTGGTCAGGACGGTTAACTCTTTCCAGCCCCGGTGACAGGTCGGGCCGTTGGAACTCCCCACGAACTCTTTTCCGGGCGACTTCGGGTACCTCCGGGAGACACTCAGCCATGGCGCGGAGTGGCCGCTGCACGGAAGTCGAGCCAGAACCGGGAAACACGAACGCAGCCATGGCCGTCACCGCCCGAGCGACCTCGCCCCGGTCGAAGTACAGACGGTTCCTCCCGGTCTTCGGCATCAGCGGTGGACCACCCCACGTGATCTTCGGGCCGCCTAGTAGTCGGGTCGCCCGGGGGAATCTCACCCCCGGGCTCCCACGGAACGGAACGTGACAGTCTCCCGTCATTCCGCTCTTGTCGTCCTGGTCCTCAGCCCGTCGGGGCCACCCAGGTCCAGTGAGCGAAGTACTTCGGACGGCGTGCATGGCCCTCGGTCAGCCGCCGCAGGGCTTGCTTCATCCCCACCCGGTACTTCTTCCCGATCCACCGCAGCAGGTAGGTGTTGATGCGGTCGAACAGCGGGTACAGCGCCGAGCGATAGAAACGCCCGTAGTAGTTCGCCCATCCCCGGACCACCGGATTCATCATCCGGGCCAAGTCGGTCGACTCCCACGTGGTGCGCCGGTGCAGTCGCCAGGACCGCACCGTCCTGCTCAGCCTCTTCAGGGCCTGCTTGCTGATCGCGGGCAGAAACGCGGTGAACATCACCCCGTGCCTGTCCTTGGCTCCTCGCGGCCGGAACGTGAACCCCAGAAACGTGAACCCGGTGACCGGGAACCGGCCACGTCGGTTGTCGTCCTTGCAGTACACGATCCTGGTCTTGTCCGGATGCAGCTCCAGACCGACCTCCGCCATCCTCGACCGCAACGCGGTCAGGACCCGTTTCGCCCCGGCCAACGTGCGGCAATGGATCACCGCATCATCGGCGAAACGCTCGAACGGGCAGTCCGGGTACTCCCGGACCATCCACATATCGAACGCATAATGCAGAAAAAGGTTCGCCAAGACGGGCGATACCGCAGAACCCTGCGGCGTGCCCTCTGCCCGTTCAGTTGTGGACCCGTCAGGAAGCCGCAGTCCGGCGGCCAGCCACCGCCGGACGTACAGCACCACCCAACGAGCGTCGGTGTGCGCCTCAACCGCGGCTACGACCTTGTCCCATGGGACGGTGTCGAAGAACTTCCGGATGTCGAACTCGACCACCCAGTCATACCGCCAACACCGCTCCCGGCAGACCTGGACCGCATCCAGGGCCGACTTACCCGGCCGGTATCCGAAGGAATCCGGATGGAACACCCGCTCCACCCGTTCCGACAGGTGCCGGGCCACCACCGTCTGCGCCACCCGATCAGCAACAGTGGGCACACCGAGAACACGCGTACCTCCTGCACTCTTCGGGATCGGCACCGCCTTGACGTCCGGCGGGAAGTAGGTGCCCGAGGACATCCGGTTCCAGATCTTGTACAAGTTGTTCTTCAGATCCTTCTCGAACGCCTCGATGGACACTCCGTCCACCCCGGACGCGCCCTTGTTCCCTCTCACCTTCTCCCAGGCGTCCCACACCTCCCGCTTGGAGATGTCGAACGGCTTGGCTGACGCTTTCAACTCGTCCATCCCGCTCCTCCCGGAGAACTTCCGGTTGACGACACAAACCAGTCACGAACGACCCGGCCCCTTCGCTCCACTCCCATTACAGGAGCTTCGGCACTACTACGAGCCGGTCCGCCGGCGCGCCGCGCGACGATACTCAACGCCCAGCCGGAGCACTTCCGCACCGGGCTCTCCCTGTCGCCCCGGCCGCTGAGCCAGGGCAGTATCGCGACACGCCTTCCCACGTTCCGCACGGAAGCCGCAGACCGGGCTCGCGCCGCCTTCATGCCGGACACCGCCTGGCCAGTAAGCGGTCACCCGCCAGGCTCATCCCGGGATCCTGTAGACACCCCGGTTTCGATGTCACCTACTACTCACGACACGTCATCAGCGGTTCACTCGCGTTCGCCTTCCCGGTCCCCACCTGACACCTGACCAGCGCCTTTTCCCCGGACGCTCACCACGACGGTCTTCAGCCAACGCAGCTCGGGGTGGTTTGGCGCCTCCCACCGCAGGGCGACGCCGAAGGGCCACAAAACCTTCATCTTCCGTGCAGCACCACATCAAGCAGGGTCTCTACCCACATCAACCTCACTCTCTGCGTTCGTGGCACACCTACAGCCGTAGATCGTGATCTTGCTTGGCCTCTGACTGAATCTTGGCCGTTTGCCAGGAGGTCTGGCGGTGTGTCAGCAGCTCCTGGTCACAGTCGCTCCGCCGACCGCGCGGCAAACATGCAGGTCGCGGCGCAGACTCGCCCTTGGCGTCGAGCGGGTCACCTGTCACCATCAAGCCGTGGTCAACCTTTCGAAGATCGTGAGGCAGGCAGACGTCCTCCTCGACCTGATGGGCGTGGCAGTCGGCTCGATGCTGTTGGTGGTGGGCATCGAGACGTACCGCGACGGTGGATCGGTGGGCTGGCCCATAGCCGGATCGGTGCTGTTCCTGATCAACCTCTGGGTAGCCGGGCGTCGATTCGCCCGGTGCAGGAGGCCGCCTCCGTCGCCGTAGCGGCACCCCCGCATTTCCCGCCCGCTGCCGCCCGATCGGGCACGTAGGGGACACGGGCGGCTGCCTGGGACGGTCAACGGTCAAGATCACTTGCCGAAGGTCATTGCTGGTAGAGGTCGGCGTGGAGACGGGTGCGGCTGGGGAGTGTTCAATGAACGGCGGATCCGATGATCGAGGAGACGCCAGATGGGCGACATCACCATCGAGCGGATACCGGGCAGCGAGCCGGTGGTGGCCGTGCCGGCGAGTGATGAGCAGTTGGTTGCGATGCTCGTGGACCGGGCCCGCAGCGAGGGGCTGCAGCCGGCTGGGGAGGGCGGGCTGCTCCAGCAGTTGACCGAGCGGGTCCTGGAGTCCGCTCTGGGGGGCGGGATCACCGATCGCCTCGGCCACGAGAAGCACGACGCCGGGGGCCGGGGCGGCGGCAACTCCCTCAGCGGGGCCCGGGCGAAGACGGTGCCGGCCGATGTCGGTCCGGTCGGGGTGGAGGTCCCCCGTGTCAATCCCCTGGTTTCGTAGAGACCTCTTCTATGCGGCCTGACGCCTCTGGGCACTCTGGTCGCGTGCTTCGATGATGATCCGTTCGAACTCTTGCGGCGGCACCCCGCCGGCCGCGCTGTGCCTCCGGCACGGGTTGTAGAACCCGGTGATCCAGGTAGCGATCTTCAGTCGAGCCTCTGTCCGGGTCTCGAATTGGTGCCGGTGAATGTACTCGACCTTGATCAGCGAGTTGAACGATTCCGCGGCGGCGTTGTCCAGGGCTGACCCCACTCGCCCCATGGACTGCACCACGCCCAGCCGGTCACACAGGGTGTCGTACGCCTCGGACGTGTACTCGCTGCCCCTGTCGCTGTGAAAGATCGTTCCCTCCACCTGACCACCCCGTATCGCGGCTGCCATCTTCAAGGACGCGCCGACCAGAGCCGCGTCGTGGTTCTCGCCCATCGCGTAGCCGAGGCAACGGCGAGAGAACGCGTCGATGACCGTGGCCAGGTAGATCTTGCCCTCACCGGTCGCAATCTCGGTCATGTCGCCGTACCAGAGCACGTCCGGAGTGACCGCTTCGAACCGGCGGTGCACCAGGTCAGGAGCCGCTTTCCGCTTGCCCTGCCAGGTCAGCGACCTGCGTCGACGCGGAAGCTTGCGGCCCTGCAGGCCGAGCTCGGCCATGATCTCCGCGACGGTGTCCACCGAAACCTTCCAGCCCCCTGCCCACAGGTCCAGCGTGATCCGCGGTGAGCCGTAGGTCTCACCGGACTTCCGGAAGAAGTACACGATCTTCTCCCCCAGCTCCGCGCGTCCGACCTCGCGCCATGTGGGCTCGTCCGGGCGCCGGCGCCACTTGCAGAACCATGCCTCGCTCACCCCGACCACCCGGCAGATCACCCGGTGCGGGACGTCGTGCTCGACCCTCTGGCCACCGATGAAGGCGACCAGCGCCTCCGGGATGTGCTCGGTCACTTCACCCAGAGGGCCCTGCATCGCTTGAAGACATCACGCTCCGTCCCCAGCCCCCGGATCCGCTTGTTCTTCTCGCTCATCTCGCGTCGCAGCCGATCCAGCTCCGCGCGCTCGGCCTCCCGCAGACGCCCGCCAGGCACAGTCGACGCGGGCGGCGCGGGCGGCGCGGGCCGGTCCGACGACGTCGTCCCGTTGCGGCGCCAGCGCGAGACCCAACTGTGCAGGGTGCCCGGGTTGATCCCCAGCTCCTCGGCCACATCCCCGACCGGCTTCCCCGTCTCGACCACGATGCGGACGGCGCCCTCACGGAACTCGGCGTCGTACAGCGGCTTCTTCTTGGACCCCATGAACCCCAACTTCCCCTGCAATCACGGGCTCTACGCCACGAGGGGATAGTCAAACGCGACAGACCGCCTGCGGCGCACGTGCTCGTGTCCCGGCTCGCCCTGCCGCCCTTCCGCATGCGTCGAGGTCGCGGCCGGGAAGCCGGCCGGGGTCGGCCGCTGGCGGGACGTACGGGAGCGGAACCAGTGGGCCTGCTCCTGCAGGAGCGCGATACACCGGCGCAGTGCAGGGCCGGCGTCGGCGGCGATCAGCAGGCCTGCAGCAGTCAGGCGCGTGACGCACGGTAGCGGAGGACACGGAATCCCGCGCGGCGGGCGTGAATGGCCGGCGGCCGGTCGTGAGACGGCCGATGAGGGGTATAGGAAGTGCCGTCAGGACAAGAACTTCTCCTGTGAGGAACCGAAGATGACCGATGACGCCTACCTCGTCCTGCTGAACGGCACGGCCGTGACGCTCGGCGTGCCCCCTTCGGCCGTCGGGGAACTGACCTGCATGGAGGCTCCCGCGGTCCGGGCGTGGCTGCAAGCGCAGGGGGTCACCGCGACCTCCCCCGGGCTACGGCTGGTGCCGCCGGAGGAGACGGCAGCCCTTCCCGACGATGTCGAGCGGCTGCCCGTGCCCCTCGGGGAGGAGGAACTGAGCCACGTGCGCCGCCATGCCGCGCCGCACGACGTCGCCCGGCTGGAGAAGGAGTTGCTGGCCTACCGTTCCTACTCGGACGGCAGGGACGCGCTGCTCGCCCGTGCCCTGGCAGCCGGGGTGCCGGCACACCGCATCGCGGAACTCACCGGTGAAGACCTGGTCACCGTCAAGGCGTTGGCGCACTGACACCGCCCCCGCCGGGCCGTGACCGCGGCTGGAGGCCGGCTGACGGTGACGCGCCACAGGCCGGTGTCCCATCCTCCGGCCGCCGTGGCCCCGCCCTGGTGTCCTCGCGTCGGCGAGGACGGTGACACAAGGCCAAATGTTGCCCTCTGCAATCGCTTTCGCTGCAAACAGGGGCGTCGGGATAGCACGCCGGTACCGCGGTGGACCGGCACGCGCACACCTGGAAGGAGACGCATCACATGGTCAGGTCGGGCGGCAGCAGCCGGGGGGCAACGGCGACCGTGGCCGGTGTTCTGGCCGGCACAGTGCTGGTCGGTTGCGTCAACGAGGGCGGCTCGCCGGAGGAAAAGGACCGGCCGGTCGGGGCGGGGAGGTACTGACGGCCCGGTTCCTCACCATGTCAGGGCCAGCGAACCCCCGACCGGCAGCGCGTGCCAGCGGTCGGCGCAGTCGTCGAAGCGGGACACGATCCGGTCGACCACCGTGGGCATCTCCCCCGCCGTCACATATGCGGGCAGTCCCTCCGCATGGCCGCGCCGCACTTCCCACACGGGTACGGCGATGCCCGCCAGGTACTCCGAGCGGGCCATGTCCGCCTGCGCCCGGGGAGAGGGTTTCACCGGTTTCGACTTGCGACGCCGCGCGGCCTTGGCGCGCTCCGCGGGATCGATTGGCCAGAACAGGCCGTTGTCACCGGCGGCCAGCCGCCCATAGACCCCGAGCCTGATGCCTGCCTCCGCCTCGACCAGGAAGTGCACCAGGTCGTGGGGCAGGTACGGATGCCCGCCCGGCCCATTGCGCGGGGCGAGCCGCGCCCCGGTCTCACGATGCACCGCGATGTCGTAGCTCGTGGCGGGGCCTTTGGTGAAAACGACGCGCATGACCGCACTGTAGGAGATCCTCACGGCCGGGCGCACCCTGATATTCCGGCACATGGTGCCCCCCCCAGGACGGGACACCGTCCTCGGGGGCGTTGCGGGCAAAGGACCGGAAGCCACCGTATTCACCGGCGGGGTCCGCAATACGCTGCACAGGCTGCTGCACAGGCGCCCTTCGGGGAACCGCTGCCGCGGGCGGTGCCGACCACCGGGATGGGGGTGCTCGGAGTGTTCGCGGCGCCCCCGAGCACCCCGTCACGCGGGTCAGCGGTCGCAGGGTCCTCCGGGGTCAGCGCCGGCTCCTGGAAGCCCAGCCCGCACCGATTCCCGCCACATGCAGAGCCAGGGCAGTCAGCCCCAGCAGCATCACATTCGTCGAAGAGAACACATCATTGGTGCCGATGTCCGCCGCGTTGATCAAGAACGCGAAGAAGAACAGCACGGCGGCCACTATGCCAAACATGAACAGGCTCCTCCCAGTCAGGTGAAGCCCGTCTGCCCCGACAGCCCCCTCACAACCCTCTCTGCCAGCCTTGGCGGGCCGGGCCTCTTCGACGGGAGAGGCCCGGCGGGACCGCCGGGCGACTCGGAGAACACGTGCCGGAAGGCTTTCCGTTGAGATGACCGCGGCGGTCCACAGGGGGAGAACCCTGGCCGGGAGTGACTTGATGGAAGCCTGCTGAGCCGTCACCATCCGCCCAGGCTGAGGACTACGACTTCACGAAGGCAAGAAGGTCGGGGTTGAGGATCTCCGGGTGGGTCGAGAGCATGCCGTGTGGGAGCCCTTCGTACGACTTCAGGGTGCCGTTCTTCAGAAGTTCGGCAGACAGGGGCGCCGAGTCCGCGTAGGGCACGACTTGATCGTCCGTGCCGTGCGCGACGAGGACCGGGACGTCGATCTGCCTGAGGTCGTCGGTGAAGTCGGTCTCGGAGAACGCCTTGATGCACTCGTAGTGCGCATTGGCCGCGCCCGCCATCCCCTGCCGCCACCAGTTGTCGATCAGGCCCTGGTGCACCTTTGCGCCGTCGCGGTTGAAGCCGTAGAAGGGACCGGACGGCACGTCGATGTAGAACTGCGCGCGGTTGGCGGCGAGGGCTGCGCGGAATTGGTCGAACACCTCGATCGGCAGACCTCCGGGATTGCTCTCGGACTTGACCATGACCGGTGGAACGGCGCTGACGAGCACGGCCTTCGCGACACGGCCCGGCTCGGCGCGTGCCACATAGCGCGCGACCTCGCCGCCGCCGGTCGAATGTCCGATGTGTACGGCGTCATGCAGATCGAGCGCGCCGGTCAGTGCCTCGACATCGGCCGCGTAGGTGTCCATCTCGTGGCCCGTCGAGGGCTGGCTTGAACGCCCGTGACCGCGGCGGTCGTGGGCTATCACACGATAGCCGTGGGAAAGGAAGAACAACATCTGGTTGTCCCAGTCGTCGGCGCTGAGCGGCCAGCCGTGGTGGAAGACGATCGGCCGGCCCTCGCGCGGCCCCCAGTCCTTGTAGAAGATGGTGGTGCCGTCGGAGGTGGTGACTGTGCCCATTACTGGTCCTTCCACGTGTACGGCTGAGGCGGCTGGGTCGTGCGGAAACCGCTGGTGTACACAGCGGGAGGGACGGGCGGACCCAGTCATACGAGGGCGCTGGACCCGCGGCCTGGCTGCCACGGACGAAAGTCCGTGGCAGCCATCCTACGCGCATGTCCGGCATACCTCATGTTCCGTCATGCAGCGGTCAGTGATCCGGTCCGACGGTGGACCGCAGGGCACGTGCCACGGGCTCACCGGCCCGGGAGGTCCTGTCCCTTGTCCAGGGGTCTCGTGGCCGGACCGAGGGGGCGTGGAAGACCCGGTGATCGGCATCGTGCACGCGAGGCACCGTCGGGGCCGACCGCCGACACGCGCAGAGACCAAGGCCGTCATGGCCACCTCAGCCCACTGTCCGGTCCGCTGTGACCGTGCCCGACGAGCGGCTGCGGGTGATGGCGTAACCGAAGGCCGCCGCCAGGACGTACATGAGCACCGAGTAAACGGCACTGGGGACTGCCGCCTCCGAGTTGTCCAGGACGCTCAGGGCGATGGTGAGGGCGACGGTCGTGTTGTGGATCCCCACTTCCATGGCGTTGGTGATCGCCTGAGGTTCGTTCAGACGAAGGACCTCCGGCACCGCCGCACCCGATGCCAAGGCTCGCCAGACAGAAGATTCCGGTGACCAGACCGACCTGCCGAAGGTAGTCCGCGAGGTTCTCCCGTTCCCCCAGCAGCGCCGCCAGGGACACCACGACCAGGACGGTGACGGAGAATACGCGGGCGGGGCCGTCGGCCCGGGCCGCGAAGGCCGCGGAGCGGCGCCGGACCAGCATGCCGACCCCGACCGGGACCAGCACGATCGCGATCACGATGCGCGCCGAAGCGCCGGCGAGCGCGTCCGGGTCGGGACGGTGGCCGCTCACTCCGCCCACGAACAGTCGGAATCGGTCTCGGTTTGGCCGGCCCTCGGGTCGTGCAGGCGGCAGGGCCGAAGAGGTGACGTCGTTCTGGGATCCCGCTGTCGACCGGTGCGAGAGCGGGCACGCGGACGGGTCGGCCCCGGGCAACTCTCCTGCCCGGGGCCGACCTCCGGGTTCTTCCTGTGCGCGTATGCCCCGCCGCACAACCCCCTGCAGAATGGAGCAATGCTGCCTTCCGACGCTTCCGCCACACCACCGCACTGGCACGCCTTGCCCGCGACCGACGCGACGGGCCGGCTCGACGTCGACCCCGGTGCGGGGCTCTCTTCGGACGAAGCGGCCCGGCGGCTGGCGGAGCACGGGCCGAACCAGTTGGACGAGGCTCCGCGTGAACCCCGGTGGCGAGCCTTCCTCCGACAGTTCCAGGATCTCCTGATCATCATTCTGCTGGTGGCCGCCGTGGTCAGCCTGCTGGTGTCCCGGGAAGGGGAGACCCCGATCGCGATCGCAGTGGTGGTGCTGCTCAACGCAACGATCGGGTTCGTGCAGGAGTCCCGGGCCGAGGCGGCGCTGGACGCCCTGCGGGAGATGACGGTCACTCATGCCACGGTCCGCCGCGACGGCCGTCTGATGCAACTGGCCGCCGGTGAGCTGGTCCCCGGGGACGTGGTCACCCTCGCGCCGGGTGACCGGGTTCCCGCGGACGGGCGGCTGCTGACGTCGGCTTCCCTGGAAGTGCAGGAGTCCGTCCTGACAGGCGAGGCGCAGGCCGTGGCCAAGGACGCGGATGCCGAGGTCGCAGAGGACGCCCCGCTGGCCGACCGGTCGACGGCGGTGTTCATGAACACCGCCGTCACGCGCGGCCGGGGCGAGGTCACGGTCACCGCCACCGGTATGGACACCGAGACCGGCCGCATCGCCGACATGCTGCACTCGGCCAAGCCCGGTCCGACGCCGTTGCAGCGTCAGATCGACGCGCTCAGCCGCACCCTCGCCCTGATCGCCGGGCTGGTCATCGCGCTTGTGTTCGTCCTCGGCCTGGTGCGCGGGCAGGACTTCGGCGACCTGTTCATCAGTGCCGTGTCGCTGGCGGTCGCGGCCATCCCCGAGGGCCTGCCCGCGGTGGTCGCGTTCACCCTCGCGATGGGCACGGGCCGGATGGCCAAGAAGGGGGCGATCGTCAAGAAGCTGGCGTCGGTCGAGACTCTCGGCAGTACCACCCAGATCTGCACGGACAAGACCGGCACGCTGACGCTGAACCAGATGACGGCGCGGGAGATGCTGCTGGCCGGCCGTCGGCTCACCCTCTCCGGCGAGGGCTACTCCTCCGAAGGGCGGATCCGCACCACCGACGGACAGCCCCTGCCGCAGACGCTGGACCACGCGCTGACCGCGATGGCCCTGTGCACCGACGCGGTGATCCGCGACGGTGACGTCATGGGTGACCCGACCGAGGGCGCCCTGGTGGTCCTGGCCGAGAAGGGCGGCGTCGACGTGATCGGACTGCGGCAGGAGCGGCCGCGGCGGCTGGAGGTTCCCTTCGACTCCGACTACAAGTTCATGGCGACCTTCCACGACTGGACAGACGACTCCGGGCGCGCGGTGGTCCGGTGCTTCGTCAAGGGTGCTCCCGATGTCCTGGCCGGCCGTGCGGACCGCCTCGTCGGCGAGGAGGGGATCCTGCCGTTCGACGACGCGGCCCGCCGTCGGTTCGACGAGGGCAACGCCTCGCTCGCCGAGCAGGGCATGCGGGTCATGGCGCTGGGCACGGAGGATTTCCCCGCCGACGGCTTCCGGGCTCCCGAGGACCCCAAGGATCTCCTCGACCGGATCGTGCTGACGGCCATGGTGGGCATCGTCGATCCGCCCCGCCCGGAAGCACGCACGGCGATCGCCGAGTGCATCGATGCCGGAATCCGGGTTCGCGTGATCACCGGTGACCACGCGGTGACCGCGGGCGCCATCGCCCGCGAGCTCGGTATCCCCGGAGGCGCCGTGACGGGGGCCGATCTCGACCGCATCGACGACGAAACCGCCCTGGCCGACCGGCTGGACGAGGCGGGTGTCGTCGCCCGGGTGTCCCCCGAGCACAAGATCCGTATCGTCCGGGCGCTGCAGGACCGCGGTGACGTGGTCGCGATGACCGGTGACGGCGTCAATGACGCCCCCGCGCTGCGCAAGGCCGACATCGGGGTGGCGATGGGCGTCACGGGGACGGAGGTCACCAAGGAGGCCAGCACGATGGTGCTGACCGACGACAACTTCGCCACCATCGTGTCCGCGGTCCGCGAAGGCCGCGGCATCTACGACAACATCGTGAAGTTCACCCGGTTCCAGGTCTCCACCGCTCTGGGTTTCGTGGCCGTTTTCCTGATCGCCTCACTGACCGGTCTGGCGGGCGGGGCACCGTTCACCGCCCTGCAGATCCTGTTCGTCAACCTGGTCATGGACGGGCCGCCGGCCATGACCCTGGGCGTCGACCCGGTCAGTCCGGACGCGATGAAGCGCGCGCCTCGCGCGGCCGGCGAACGGATCCTCAGCAAGCAGCGTCTCACCCGCATCCTGCTGGCGAGCACAGTGATGGCGGCCGGCACACTGGCGGTGCTGATCTGGGCCCCGGGCCCGGAGGCGGAACTGGGAGAGGCGACCGTCGCGGGCACGATGGCCTTCGTCACCTTCGTGTTCTTCCAGGTCTTCAACCTGCTCAACGTGCGGCATGACACCCGCAGCGTGTTCAGCCGGGAAACGCTGCAGAACACCTCCGCGTTCGTCGCCACGGGTGCCGTGATCGCCCTGCTCATCGCCATCGTCGAAACCGACGCGCTGCACGGCTTCTTCACCACCACCGATCTCGCTCCCGGTCAGTGGCTGGTGTGCGCTGCCGTCGGCTCGGCGATCCTGTGGACCGGCGAGGTGCTCAAGACCGTGCTGCGTGCGCGTGCGCACGGCACGCGCGGCACCGGTTCGCAGCAGCCGACGCCCCGGCAGGCGGCGTGAGGGCAGTGCGCTCGGTGCGCCCCCGTGTCCCCGCGATCGCCGGGGTCGACGGCCTCTCACTGGTGTCACGGCCGCCGGGCGTGAGCGAGGGCCGCGGGTGTCTCGCAGCCCACGATGGCCGGGGCCTCGTGGATCAGTTCGTCGTCGGTGACCGCCTCCACCATGAACAGCGCGAAGTCGACCCGCCGGGTGAGGTTGTCCGCGAGAACCGGGGCACCGACGTGCCCGCTCCGCAGTGGAGGTGATCACCGACGACGCCCGGCAGCCCTGGCCCCCGCCCTCCTCCAGATCGTTCCCGCGTACGACCGTTCAGCGGGTGTCGCCGGCGAAGACGCGGCGGCGTGCCTCCACCTGGTCGCGCAGGTCGGCGAAGCGCGCCAGCCGTGCCAGCCGTGCCGAAGACCACGACGAGCGCACGCAGCTTCAGCGAGTGCGCATCCTTGCCGTCACGGGTGATGTGCCGGCCGCAGGAGAACACCAGCCGCGCCCCCGCGGGGGCCAGGCCGAGCACCGCCTGGGCGGTCTTGCTCGCGTAGCCCCGCACTCCCCAGGGCGCCAGGGCCGTCAGCACCGCGTCACAGCCGGCGACCGCCCGACGGATGGCCTCACGGTCGTCCGTCGGGCCCGCGACGACGGTCATCCGCACGGCGAACCCGTCCAGTCTCGGCACACTCCTCTCACGGCAGACGCCCACGACCTCGTAGCCCCGCTCCAACGCGTGCCGCACCATGTACGTCACCGACTTGCCCGAGGCGCCGACGATGCAGACCCCCAGGCTCCGCTCCCCGTCCGTGGCTCGTCCTGGTCCCGTCGCGTCCATGGCTGCCCCGTGACGCACCCACACCTCGCGGGGGTTTCGCGCTGTCCGCGACCACCGCGGGAAGAGGCGTGCAAGCCCACAGGACAGGGCCCGTACGCCCCTCGGTTCTAACTGGACCGCTGTGATGCCGCCGCCAATTCCGGAACCGGTTTCCGCGCAGGTGCCGAGGCCGCCGCGGGGACCTGCTGCCGGAAGGCCCGGTCCATCTTCGGCTCGAACACGGGGCGGAAGACCTTCCGCACCGGTGCGGTGCACAGGGCGGTCACGACCACGGCGGCGATCGCGGTGACGGCGGTCTCGCCCACCGGGGTGTGGAACCAGTCGTTGCGGGACCAGTGCCAGTGGTTGGCGGCCTGGATGAAGAAGCCGTGCAGCAGGTACCCGTACAGTGTGCCGGCACCCAGTGCGGTGAACCACGTGCGGCGCCGGGGGACGAGGGCGACGAAACAGGCGACGAGGACCGCCGAGCAGCCGAAGATCGCCAGGGTCATGAGCGGCCCGTGCCAGGCGGGCGACCCGAGATCCTCGGCGCTGGAGTTGTGAAAGAACCAGGCGTAGTCCATCCAGGTTACGGACCAGTAGGCCACAACCAGCGCCCCCGCGAACACCGGTACAGCCAGGATGCGCACCTCACGGCGCCGCACCATCTCGAAGTGCTCCTTCTTCAGCAAGAGGCCGAGCACGAAGTACGGCAGGAACTGCAGGGTGCGGTGCAGGTCGAGATCCTTGCCGATGGACGGGGCAAGGGTGGCCAGTGCCGCGACGGCGAGGGCGACGGGCAGCGGCCGGCGCAAGGTCTGCCAGATCGGGGTGGTCAGCCGCCAGATGAACAGCGCGGCGAGGAACCACGTCAGGTACAGGGGGTCCAGCAGGCTGATCGAGCGGTCCGGTTCGTTGTCGCTCCACCGGGTGAAGAAGGTGTACGCCACCTCGAAGACGACATACGGCACGGCGACGCCGGTGATCAGGCGCTTGATCTTCGCCGGGCTCCAGTCGAAGCCGCGCGAGAAGTAGCCGGAGATGATGATGAACGTCGGCATGTGGAAGGCGTAGACCAGGGTGTAGAGCGCCGTGACGGTACGGCTCTCGCTGCGCAGCGGTTCCCACGCGTGGCCGACCGCCACCAGCACGATGGCCAGGTACTTGGCGTTGTCGAAGAGCGCGTCCCGCGGTTTCGCCGGCCGCCTCCCCCCGTCTGTCCCCCCGCCGGCCCGCGCGGTGCCGGCGGCGCTCTCGTCCTTGTCCGGTCTCGTCGGAGGCCTGTCCGTCTCCCCGGAGCTGCGCGAGGGCAGCGTTTCGTTCACGATTCCTTCCTTCGGGAACCCAGACAGAGCAGAACACCTCTTACAGGAGCTGTGTAGGTAACACGAGAGTAACGACCCCGAAAACCGTAGCCGTGGCCGACGTCCGGGTAAACCCGAACCCATCATCCGACCATCACACTCGCGTACGGTGGCGGTGAGGGAGCTCCCGTCTCAACCGCCGGCGCGGGTGCCCACTTTCGGCCATTCCCGCCGCGTCGGCAGCGAGTGCACGCCTGCCCGGACATCGCCACCCTATGCTTCTACGTGCTTGTAGAAATTCTGTGCCGTGCACCCACGGGGCGCGCGGCACTGCGTTTACGGAACACTCGCACGTGAAGGAGTGGACGCCCCGATGGTGTTCAAACGACTGCTCGGCTCGCTCGGCGTGGGCGGCCCCACGGTCGACACGGTCCTCGACCCCGGTGCGCCCCGGCCCGGAACCGCACTGACCGGACAGGTCCATCTCAAGGGCGGTGAAACCGACTTCGACATCGAGCACATCACGCTGGAGCTGGTGGCCCGGGTCGAGGCCGAGCACGAGGAGGGGGAGAGTGAGGGCGTCGTCGTCTTCGAGCGGTTCACCGTGGGCGGCGGCTTCCGGCTCGGCGCAGGCGAACTGCAGAGCGTCCCGTTCACCGTGGCACTGCCCTGGGAGACCCCCGTCACCGAGCTCCACGGCCAGGGCCTCGGCATCGTCCTGGGAGTGCGGACCGAACTCGCCGTGGCGGGCGCCAGGGACAAGGGTGATCTGGACCGGCTGAGCGTCGGGCCGCTGCCCGTGCAGGAAGCGATCCTCGAGGCGTTCGGCGGGCTCGGGTTCGGCTTCCGGTCCGCCGATCTCGAGTACGGCCGCATCGGCGGCACCGGCCAGCAACTGCCCTTCTACCAGGAGATCGAGCTAACCCCTGGGGCACAGTACGCCCACCAGGTCACCGAGATCGAGGTGACGTTCCTCGCCGGCCCGGGCGGTATGGAGGTCGTGCTGGAGGCGGACAAGCGCGGCGGGCTCTTCTCCTCCGGCCACGACGCGGTGAACCGGTTCACGGTCTCCCACGACGGTGTCGAGCACCAGGACTGGAACGCGATCGTCGACGAGTGGATGCGCCGGCTCGTGGAGCACCGGGCTTCGTACGGCTCTCACGCCGGACACCACGGGCACGACGGGCACCACCACGACGGCCACCGCTCCGGCCCCGGCATGGGGACGGTCGTCGCGGCGGGCGCGGCCGGGCTGGCCGTGGGGGTCGTCGGTGGCATGGTCGCGGCCGAAGTCGTCGACGAGGTCGGGGACTTCTTCGAGGGTGACGAGGAAGAGGCGGAGGACGAGGGCTGACCGCGCCCGGGCGGGCCGGGCGCGGTCAGGGCCCGGCCCGCCCGGGCGCGTTTCGTGCCCATGGCCATGGGCACAGCCCGACGGTCACCGGGACCTCTCGTCGCACGACACCCCCACCCCGAAACTTCTACAAAAATGTAGAGGTTAGGCTTGCCCGTGCACGGATGCCCGCTGTGCCGCGTTGCCGGCCGGTGGGCACGGCACGACGACACGGCAAGGAGGGGGCGTCATGGGCGTCATCGCATGGCTGGTCCTGGGGCTGCTCGCAGGGGCAATAGCCAAGGCCGTCCTGCCCGGACGCGATCCGGGCGGGCTCATCGGGACGACGGTCATCGGCGTCGCTGGGGCCTTCCTGGGCGGCTGGCTGTCGTCGCGGTTCCTGGACCGGCCTGTACAGCGGGAGTTCTTCGACGCCGCCACCTGGGGCTCGGCCGTCGTGGGCGCGCTCGTCCTGCTCATCGGCTACCGCGTCCTCTTCGGTAACTCGCGCAGTTGAGTGTCGGCCGGGAACGGCCCATCGATCGCGGACACCGCGAATACTCGATACCACCGAGAACGACCGAGAAGGAGTACCCAGTGGGAGTTTCCCTTTCCAAGGGCGGCAACGTCTCTCTCAGCAAGGAGGCCCCGGGCCTGACCGCGGTCGTGATCGGCCTCGGCTGGGACGTCCGCACCACCACCGGCACCGACTACGACCTCGACGCCTCCGCGCTGCTGCTCGACACCTCCGGCAGGGTGCCGTCCGACCAGCACTTCGTCTTCTACAACAACCTGAAGAGCCCGGACGGTTCGGTGGAGCACACCGGGGACAACCTCACCGGTGAGGGCGAGGGCGACGACGAGTCCGTCAAGGTGAGCCTCGCCGGTGTCCCCGCCGAGGTCGACAAGATCGTGTTCCCGGTCTCGATCCATGACGCGGAGAACCGCGGCCAGAGCTTCGGCCAGGTCCGCAACGCCTTCATCCGAGTCGTCAACCAGGCGAACAACCAGGAGATCGCCCGCTACGACCTCTCCGAGGACGCCTCCACCGAGACGGCGATGGTCTTCGGCGAGCTCTATCGCAACGGCGCCGAGTGGAAGTTCCGCGCCGTCGGCCAGGGGTACGCCTCCGGCCTCGCCGGAATCGCCGCCGACTTCGGCGTCGGGGTCTGAGGACCGGCTGTCACATCCGGCCGGGGTCACCCGGCCGGATCGGCCGCCTGGCCGGCTCCTTCGTGGCCGCTTCGGGTCCGTCCGGGCGCAGGTCGAGGCGCATCAGGACCCGGGGGGTCCGGCAAGCACCGAGGTGGTGTCGGCGGCATGGGTGAACCCGGCGCGCTCGAAGTTCTTCCGGATGCCGGCGTACGCCATCGTGAGGTCGACCCTGGCGTCACCGTTGTCGAGGGGGTACGCCTCGATCGCGGGTGCCCCCTGGGTGCGGGCGAACTCGACCGCACCGGTGATGAGGCCGTGGGAGATCCCTTGTTTGCGGTGACCGGGGCGGACCCGGATGCATCACAGCGACCACACCGGCAGGTCGTCGACGTGCGGGATCGTGCGGTTGCGGGCGAAGGACGTGGCCGAGCGCGGCGCCACCGCGGCCCAGCCGGCCGGTATGTCACCGGCGTAGGCGAGCACCCCCGGCGGGGGCGAGGCACTGCACAGTTCGGCGACGTGCTCACCGCGGGCCGGGCCGCGAAGCTCCCGGTCGAGCTTGGACGGGATGCGATAGCTCAGGCACCAACAGACTTCGGCCGAAGGGGACTTGGGGCCGAGTACGGCACGGACGCCGCCGAAGTCGAAGGCCGGGCGCACATCAATGCTCATGGCACCACGATGTCACGGGGCGGGCGCCACGGCCCGCCGGGAAGTCCTCTGCGCCGGCCTGTCTCCCGGGCTCGGCCGAAGGCTTGGCCGGGTACGCGGATGCGGGCGGACGGCAGACGGCAGACGGCAGACGGCAGACCGACACGTGGGAGCGCGACTCGACGGTGAAGGAGGCGCCCGTCCAGTCCGCGTGCCTGGTCTCCAGGCCGAAGCCGGCGAGTTGAGCCATGAGGCCGAGTTCGGCCGGCCAGATATAACGGTGCGGGGTACGGTCCAGCCGCGCCTGCCGGGACCCGTCGAACCGGAAGTGGTGCGACACCACCCGCTGGTGCAGGACGTCGTACGTGTCCAGGAGGATGCGTCCGGATTCGGACCGCCTGACCGTGGCCGCCTGGCCCGGTGGGAGCCTGCGCAGCTCCGGCACCCAGAGCTCGACCACGAACCGGCCACCAGGGACGAGGTGGCGGGCCGCGTTACGGAAGCGCTCGACCTGCTCGGCCTGGGTGAGCAGGTTGGCGATCGTGTTGTAGACAAGGTAGACGAGGCGGTACTCCCCCGGCGCGGCGGTGGTCGCCATGTCGCCGATGACCACCGGGATCGTCGCCTCGTCCGCCTTGGTGCGCAGCCGCTCCGCCATCGGGCGCGACAGCTCGATACCGGTGACGGGAACGCCTCGCTCGGCGGGGGGCACCTCCACCCTGCCGGTCCCGACGGCGAACTCGAGCGCCGCTCCGCCTTCGGCGAGCCGGGCGAGCCGGGCGAGCCGGTCCACGGCCGGCCGCAGGGTTTCGGACGCGAACATGCCGGTACCGGGCGTGTCGTAGCGCTGGGCGTCGTCGTCCCAGAGGTTCTCCTGCTTCACTCCGTCAACGCTCTTCTGCGGCAGAGGAGTTGTCCAGCGAATTTCGGGGCGGGGTGGGGCCGTTGTGCTGTGCGGGCACGGGGGTGGCCGGCGCGGTGGGCGGGACGGCCGCACCGGCAGCTGTGCAGCGGCGGCCCAGGCGGGTGAAGGCGGCCCTGAGTTCGGGCGGGCCGACGACCTCGATGCCGGCGTCGAAGAGGCCGACGGTGGCGGCGAGGCCTGCCCATGACCACGCGCCCAGGGTGAGCCGGCAGCGGTCCGGGCCGAGTTCCTCTACGGCTCCGTCGTGGGCGTGGCGGGACACCTCGGCGGCGGGCAGGTCGAGGATCACCTCGCCGCGGCAGGGCCACTCCCCCGAGTCCCCGGAGCCCCGGAACCTGGCGGCGACGAAGCGGGAGACCTCGCCTCCGGGCAGTCCACGCGGGGTGAAGCGGGGGCCTGTGGGGGTACGTGGGGTGATCCGGTCCACGCGGAAGGTGCGCCAGTCGTCGCGGTCGAGGTCCCAGGCGACGAGGTACCAGCGTCCGCCCCGGGCGACGAGATGGTGCGGTTCCACCCGGCGCGGCGGGGGTCCTGCGGGGACCTGTCCGCCGTGCCGGGACGAGAAGGCGGGGGTGTAGTCGAAGCGCAGTACCTCCCGGGCGTGGACAGCGCCGCCGAGCGTCATGAGGACGCCGCTGTCGGCCTGGAGGTCCGGGCCGGCTCCCGGCCGTTCGACGGCGGTGACCCGGAGGGTGTCGACACGGTGGCGGAGCCTGGCCGGCATCACCTGGCGGACGGTGTTCAGCGCGCGCACCGCGGCCTCCTCGATGCCGGCGCCGGTGACGGTGGCGGTCCGGAGGGCGACCGCGAGGGCGACGGCCTGCTCGTCGTCGAACAGCAGCGGAGGGAGGTCCGTGCCGGCGCCGAGCCGGTAACCGCCGTCGGGTCCCTTGACGGCCTCGATGGGATAGCCGAGCTCGCGCAGCCGGTCGACGTCGCGGCGCACGGTGCGCGGGCTGACGCCCAGCCGTCCGGCCAGCAGCGCCCCCGGCCAGTCCCGGCGCGCCTGGAGGAGAGAGAGCAGGGCCAGCAGTCGCGCTGATGTCTTCGGCATGGCGTCCATGGTGCCCCGGGTAGAGGCCACATCCTGACGGGCCTTCCCTCCGCGAAGTGGACGCGTTTCGTGTACTTATGCGGCAAGGTCCATACTTTGTGAATGTTCGTAGGCCACGGGGCTGATCTGGCCGTTGGTCGAGTGCCGGCGAAGTGAGTTGTATCGCACCAGCCGGCGGAACACCTCGCCGCGGCACTGCTCCGTGCCCTGCCAGCGGCGCCGGTCCTGGAGCACCTCCCGTTTGAGGGTGGCAGGGAAGGACTCGCACGCCGCGTTGTCCGCCGAGGTGCCCACCGCACCCATCGACTGGGTGACGCCCAACTCGCCGCACGGAGCGGCGAATTCGGTCGAGGCGTACTGCGCTCCGTGATCGGAGTGGAAGACGGCATCTTTCAGGCCGCCGCGCAGCGCCGCGCCCCCCGTGAGGGGGTCGGCGACCGGCTCGGTGCGCATGTGGTCGGCGATCGACGAGCCGGCCACCCGGCGGCTGAAGCCGTCGATCGCCGTCGCCGGATACAGGAACTCTCCGTCACCCACCGGCAGGCAGGTGATGTCGTCCATGTGCTTGATGTTCGGCGCATCCGCGGTGAAGTCCCGCCGGAACAGGTCCGGGACCGGCTGCATCGAGGGGTCCGGGATGGTGGTGACGTGCCGGCGCCTCTTGCGGTATCCGGCGATGCCGAAGGCGCGCATCACCCGCGTCACCTTCTTCTCGTCGATCTCCATTCCGTGCACCTCGCGCAGCTCGGCGGTGATCCTGGGCGAGCCGTAGGTACCGCCCGACTCCGTGTGGATGCCGGCGATCAGCTCGGCCGGAGAGGCGTCCGCGCGCTCCCGCTCGGCGCGGGCCGGCTGGGCGGCCCGCCACTTGTGGAAGCTGGAGCGGGCGACGTCCAGCACCTCGCACAACCGCTTGACCGGGAAGGTCTTGTGGTGGTCCTCAATGAACTGGAAGCGGTTCACCAGTTCATCTCGGCGGCGAAAAACTTCGTCGCCTTTCGCAGGATGGCGCGCTCCTGGGCGAGCTTCTGGTTCTCCTTGCGCGCGTCCTTCAACTGCTCGCGCAGGGCGGTCGGTTCGGTCTCCAGGTCCTCGCGCGTGGCTGTTTTCGCCACCGTGCTGCCATCCCTTGTACTTGTGGTGCCGGTGTTCGGTCCGTGGCCTGTGGCGGCGCGGGTGCGGTGGGAGCGCACCCGGTTGCGCAGCGTCTCGCGGCTGACGCCGAGGTCCTTGCCGATGCCCTCACACGTGTGGCTCGGGTCCGACAGGTACAGCGCGACCGCATCCGCCTTGAACTCGGGCGAATAGACCTTCATCACCATAATCGATCCACCTTCTGCCGGCCCTCGGCGGGGCCGGCCGTCGGGTGTCCACCAGGCGGGGGGAAGTGCCGAGTTGGTGATCGCCGGGCGGGTGCTGCACCGACTGGCCGAACGGGACCGGGCCGAGGTTGAGGCCGCCGCCCGGGTGGCTCCGGTGAAAGCGCAGGTGGCGGGGCGTGCGGTGTTGCTGATTCCGCACCGCGGCGATGCCCCGGACGAGACCGGGCTGCCCGATGACTACCGCAAGATCCTGGCGATCGTCCGGGCCGCCGATGGTCCGGTGCAGGTCAGGGCGGTGGGCGAGGAGCTGGGGCTTGAGGTGGGGTTGCGCGGGAAGCTGGAGCCGCTGCGGGCGAAGATGACCAAGCTCGCCGACCGTGGGTGGCTGCACAAGCGGCTCGACGGACGGTTCACCGCACGCCGGTAATCTGCGCCGGGATGACGGCCGTCGGGGCGTAACCGGCGGGCCCCCGGCGGCAGTTGAGTCTGGTGTGAAGAAGAACAGCCCTCGCGCCGAGGGCCCTGACGGCCTTGTCTGCACTGCCCGCCTGCCGCTGTCGAGCGCCATCCTGAACTACCTCGCCATCCTGTTACGCGGCCACCTGGAGAAGATCGGCTCACCATGGCGGGCCCTGCCCGCGGGGAAGATCGCGGGGATCGTGCTCGCAGTACTGCGCTGTGACCAGCGGCCCGGCGATCTGGCCGGCGGAAACGGGGTGCACCGCACCACGGTCACCCGCTGGGTCCGCGAGGTCGTCGGCCTGCCGGCCGCCCGCGCCCCGCGCCTGGACCGCGCGTTGAAGAAGATCGCTCGAAAGGGTGGCGGGATCGTACTGCTGGACGGCTCGCCGATCCGCACCCGGCGGCGCACCGGGACCGATAACCGGACGTCCCGTCAGTCCGTTTTTCCGCGAGCAGTTCCGCTAGGGTTCCGTCCGGGTTCCCTGTTGGTTCCGGCCTGGTTTCCCTCGCATCCGCCGACACGCGTTCCGTGTCGGCGGCGTACGGAAGACAGGCGTGTGAGGGTCTGGTGAGGGTCGCCAAGTGGGTGAGAGGGCATGGGTTTTGTGCATATGCAGCTGATAAGATCATCGAACTTTCAGTAGACTGACGGCGCGTCATGAACGCGTACGGGGGACAGTCTCTAAGGCCCCATCGCCAGGGAGTGAGGTGTGGTCCGCCCGTGGGCCCGAGCCGTTCGGCGGCCGGGTCGCTCTGTGCGGATCGGCGGACCTCCCGCATTCCCGGCACGATGCGACTTGAAGAGAGTCTCATGACGTCATTGATCCGGGATCCACTGTTGTGGATCTTGCTGGTAGTGCTCATCGCTGCGTCGTTCGCAGTGATGAGGGCGCGGAGAACCAATCTGGCTCTCCGCAGAACGAGGAAGGACCTGGAAGCAAGCCTGGGGCAGACCCAGGGTCAGCTCGCCCAGCAGCAGGGGCAGATCACCGCGCTCAACGCGCGGCACCAGGGCGACCTCGCCGACGTCCGTGCGGATGCCGAGTCGTCGACCAAGGCCGTACTGAAGTCGGCGATGGGAACGCTGCAGTCCCTCGCCGAGGAGCAGCAGCTGCTGCTCGACGAACTGCTGAAGAAGTACGGCAACGACACCGAGGTCCTCGCCGACCTGATGTCGGTGGACCACACCGGCAGCCAGTTCAGCCGACGGGCCAAGGGCATCTCCGTACTGTGCGGCGGATGGCTGGGCCGGCGTGACGGCGCGGCGACCGTGTACGACGTGGCGCGCAGCGCCCAGGGACGGATCAAGGACTTCGACCGGGTCGGCATCCATGCCCAGGCCAGTGTCTCCGTCTCCACGAAGGCCGTCGAACCGGTGGCCGTCGTACTGGCCGAGCTGCTGGACAATGCGACCACCTACAGTGCTCCGGGCACGCCGGTCGAGGTCAACATCCAGGCCGTCCCGACGGGTGTGTGCTTCATCGTCGACGATGCCGGACTGGGCATGGACCAGGAGACCAAGGACCGGGCGGCGGCGTTGCTGTCCCCCGAGGGTGCGGTCGACATCACGGGGCTGGGCGATCCGCCCCGGTTCGGGTTCGCGGTGTGCGGCATGCTCGCGGCGCGGTACGGCTTCGCCGTCTCCGTAGGCTCGGTGTCCCCCTACGGCGGAGTGCGTGCAGTGATCCGTGTGCCGGAAAGTCTCCTTGCCGCCGAAGCGCCCGCACCTGCCGTGCCCACCCAGGAGACCTCCGGGGAGGAGGCCGCCCCGCAGCGGCTCGCTCCCGTGCCGGTGGGTCCCTCCCATGTGGTGGGCAAGACCAACGGAGGACTTCCCAAGCGGCGCCGACGGCAGGGCCCCATCTCGGTGGTGCCCTCGCCGGACGCCACGGTCACTACCGACGAGCCCACGTCCGAGCAGGCCAGCGGGGTGACCGCGTCGCGCCTCGGCGCGTTCGCCCGCGGCACCCAGCTCGGTCGGATCACGAACACCATGGAAGGACCTGATCAGCAGTGAACACCGACCTGTCGTGGGTGCTGAACGACGTGCTCGAGGTGCGCGGTGCCCGTCACGCCGTCCTCGTCTCGGGTGACGGCCTGCTGCTGCAGCGTTCGGACGACATCTCGCGCGACGACGCGGAGACGAACGCTGCGGCGATGAGTTCCATGCAGTCGCTCAGCCGCGCGGTCTCCGGCTTCGTCGGTTCGGGCAAGGGTGTCTGGAAGCAGACACTGCTCGAGTACGACGGCGGCTGGATCTTCCTGAGCGCCGCCGGGCAGGGCGCCTACCTGGCCGTCTCGGCGGCTCCCGACGTGGACATGGAAGCCGTGTCGTTCCGTATGCAGAAGACGGTGGTGGCGCTCAGCAAGGCGATGAGCGTCGCACCACGCTCGGACCACGGTGGCGGCTCATGACGGCTCCCGGCGAGGAGGAGTCCGTCTCCAGCGACTTCGTCCGCTCCTACGTCATCACCGGTGGCCGGAGCCTGCCGTCCTCGGACGATCTTGCACTGCACACCCTCGTCACGCTGGCTCCCGAGCGGACTCCTCCGCTCGGGGCCGGGCCCGAAGTGACGGCGATCTGGGACCTGTGCTCGGGGGGCTACCTGTCGGTGGCCGAGGTGGCCGGTCACCTCGGGCTGCCGGTCGGGGTGGCCCGCCTGCTGCTGACCGACCTGTTCGAGCAGGGGCACCTGCTCCACCGCGCCGAGCCGCCCCGAGCCCAGAACGTTGACAGAGCGACCCTCGAGAAGGTTCTGCATGGACTCCAATCCCTCATCAGCTGAGACGGCCCAGGGCTCCATCTACGTCTCCAGCGCGGTGACCAACGCCGCCAAGATCCTCGTCGTCGGGCATTTCGCCGTGGGCAAGACGACACTCATCGGTTCTCTGTCGGAGATCACTCCGCTGCGCACCGAGGAGAAGATGACCCAGGCCTCCGTGCACGTCGACGACCTGCGGGGCGTGACGGGCAAGACCACTACCACGGTCGCCCTGGACTTCGGCCGTCTCACGCTGAGCGAAGACCTGGTGCTGTACCTCTTCGGCACACCGGGACAGCAGCGCTTCATGCAGCTGTGGGAGGACATGGCCCGCGGTGCGCTGGGAGCTCTGCTGCTGGTCGACCCCGCGCGGCTGGAGGAGACGTTCCCCGTCATCGACCTCGTCGAGGGGTACGGCCTGGAGTACGCCATCGCCGTCAACACCTTCAACCCGTCCGACACCTACGGCGAGGCGGAGGTGCGTGAGGCGCTCGACCTGCTCCCGGACACCCCTGTCGTCTACTGCGACGCCCGCGACCAGCGGTCCTCCGCGCAGGCACTGATCGCGCTCGTCCGGCATCTGCTCGAGCGTGCGGCCTGACTACCGCGCCCACCCCGCCCGGGAACGGCCGTTCCCGGTTCACCAAGGAAGACTTCATGGATCTTCAGCAGACATCTGCGCCCACAGGCAGCAGATGCCCCATGCACGACGCCACGTTCGCCGCCGATCCGCAGGCGCTCTACGACCGGTTGCGGGCTCACGCTCCGGCCGGTCCGGTCGAGCTCGCCCCCGGCGCGGACGCCACGCTGGTCGTGGGGCACGAGATGGCGCTGCGCGTCCTGCAGAACACCGAGCTCTTCGCCCGCGACGCCCGCCGCTGGAAGGCGCTGAACGAGGGACGCATCGGGATGGACAACCCGGTGCTGCCGATGATGGCGTACCGGCCGAACTGCCTGTTCACCGACGGGGCGGTGCACCTGCGGCTGCGCAAGGCGGTCACCGACAGCCTGTCCCGGCTCAACCTCACCCGGGTCCGCCGCGACGTGGAGCCGATCGCCGACTACCTGCTCGACCAGTTCAGCGAGCGGGGTCGTGCCGACCTGCTCAACGACTACGCCAAGCTGCTGCCGCTGCTGCTGTTCAACAAGCTGTTCGGCTGCCCCGCGGACATCGGTGACACCCTCACCGCCGCGATGTCGGCGATCTTCGACGGCAAGGACGCCCTGCGCGCCAACGAGGACCTCAACGCCTGCCTCATGGAGCTGATCGCCCTCAAGCGGCGCCAGCCGGATGACGACGTCACCTCGTGGCTGATCCAGCACCCGGCCGGGCTGACCGACGAGGAACTCAAGGACCAGTTGGTGGTGCTGATGGGCGCCGGAGTGGAACCCGAGCGCAATCTGATCGGCAACGCCCTGTTGCTGCTGCTGTCCGGCGAGGGCGGCCGGCAGAGCGGCATGATGATCGAGGAGGCCCTCGATCATGTGCTGTGGAACGAGACGCCCATCGCCAATTACGCGACCCACTACCCGGTCCAGGACGTCGACCTGGGCGGCCATGTGGTGGAGGCCAACACCCCGGTCGTCATCTCCTTCGCGGGTGCCAACAGCGACCCCGCGCTCGCCGAGGCCCGCCGCACGCACAGCAAGGGCGCACACCTGGCGTGGGGGGCAGGACCGCACGCATGCCCCGCCAAGGACCCGGCGACGGTGATCGCGACCACCGCGATCGAGCGGCTGCTCAACGCACTGCCCGACCTGGCGCTGGCCGTACCGCGGGAGGAACTGCAGTGGCGGCCGGGACCGTTCCACCGGGCCCTGGTGGCGCTGCCCGCGACCTTCGGCCCGTCACCGGCCACCCGCATGGCGGCGGCCCTGCAGAGCCGTGCCTCGCTGCCCGGTGCGGAGCAGCCCCTGGCCGTGGCGCCGTCCGCCCCGGCCCGGCAGGAGTCGGGACGGAAGAAGGGGTTCTGGAGCAGCTTCCTCGACGTCTTCCGTGTCTGATGCACGGCATGTGACGGCGGCAGCACTCCGGGGGGCATGACGGGAGAGGGCAGAAGGAAAGGTTCCGGTGGTATCGGCGGTGCCCGGTGAAAAGGGCTCCGCGCGACCTCCCTTGGCGGCGTACGTGGTATCGGCACCATCCCTGGTGCCCCGGCCCCGGCCACCGGCAGCCGAACCGTCGTCCCCCTCCTCCGTCGACCGGTTCCAGCGAGGGCGGGCAACCCTCTTCCCGCCCGCTCGGGGCTGCGTTTTCCGCAGGCCGTCGTACGCGCCCTCCGGGGCGGCTGCTTCGGCACGGATTCGAGGAGTGCAGCCGGGGTCTGCGTGCCCGGGGCCGTAACTGTTCTTGACGTCCTGGCCCGCGGTCGCGGACCGCTACGGGCCTCAGTCCAGGACCGCGACGGCCTCGATCTCGACCAGGTGGTCGGGGATGTCCAGTGCCTGTACACCCACCAGCGTGGCCGGCGCCGCCGGGGTGGTTCCCAGCTTCTGTGCCGCGCGGGTGGCGCCCTCCATGAACTGCGCCATCTTGTCGGGCGTCCAGTCGACTACGTAGGCGGTCAGTTTCGCGGCGTCGGCGAACGTGGCGCCGGCCGCGGCCAGGGCGGTGGCGACGTTGAGGTAGCACTGCTCGACCTGGGCGGCGAGATCGTCCGCGCCGACGGTGACGCCGACGGCGTCCCAGGAGACCTGCCCGGCGATGAAGACCATCCTGGAACCGGACGCGATCGCCACCTGCCGGTAGACGTCGATCTCCGGAAGCCCTTCGGGGTTGATCAGGGTGATGGCCATGCTGTCTGCCTCCTTGTGCTGTGAGCCCGTGGGCTCCCCGCCGTCGGGCCGGTGACGGTCCCGGCGGCCGGTCCTGGTCACCTTTGGTTACTCGGAAACCATAAGAGAGTCGCTGCTGACATGGAAGAACGCACTTTCTGGTGACTGGGGAACCGGAAGGTGACCGAGCATGGAACCCGCGCCACGCGGGAGCACGTCCTGAGGACAAGGATCGTGTGGGCGGGGCGTCGGGACAGCGGGGAGGAACGGGTGGGCAACGGACGGTGGGGCGCTCGCGGCGGGTCGGTCTGGACGCGGGGACGGGTGATCGCGGCGGCCTCGGGACTGACGGCGGGACTGCTGGTGTTCCACCGCGCGGTGCCCAACTCCGTGGGCCGGGTGGGCAGTCTGCTGGAGTCGTTCCTGCCCTGGCTCGGGTTGGTGGTCGTGGTGCTGTTCGCGGCGGCGCTGCTGCGTCGTTCGGCGACCGCACTGCTGGCCCTGCTGCTGCCGGTGACCGCCTGGACGTATCTCTTCGGCGGGTTGCTGCTGCCCGAACCGCGGGCCGGTGCGCGGGATCTGGTGGTGGTGCAGCACAACGTCAGTGACGAGAACACCGACCCGGCGGGCACCGCCCGCGCCCTGGCCGACGTCGGCGCCGACCTCATCGCGCTGGAGGAACTGGTGCCGGCGGCACTGCCGGTCTACGAGCGGACACTCGCCCGGCGCTACCCGTACCACGAGGTCCGGGGCACCGTCGGCCTCTGGTCGAGGCACCCGCTCACCGGCGCCCGGCTGCTGGACATCAAGCCCCGGGGGATCACCGAGCCGTGGAGCCGAGGGCTGCGGGCCGTGGTCCGCAGCCCTCACGGGGACATCGCGGCCTACGTCGCGCACCTGCCCTCGATCCGGGTCGTCCCGGGCGGCCTCGCCTCTGCCGACCGGGACGAGAGTGCCCGTCTGCTGGGCCGGGCCATCGATGCCGAGGAACTGGAGCCGGTGATCCTTCTGGGCGATCTCAACGGCACCGTCGACGACCGCGGCCTGGCTTTGCTGACCTCCTCGATGAACGTGGCGGAACGCGGCTTCGCCCTCAGTTTCCCCGCCGCGCTGCCCCTGACCCGTATCGACCAGGTGATGGCCCGCTCGGCCGCCGTCCGCCACCTCCGCACCCTGCCCGAGACCGGCAGCGACCATCTGCCGGTCGCCGCGCGGATCACCCTCGACCGAAGCGCCCGGCCAGAACGGCAGGCCCGACGCGGGTCCGGAACGCGGTGTCCACGGCCGCCTCGTCGGCCGGGCCGAGCACGGAGGCCCTGACCGCCGGCGTCGCTCCCGCCACGGCTCCGGTACGCTTCCCGGCCGTTGGCCACGCCGGGCAGGTGCCGCCCGGTCACCATCGCTACGATGCCTGGTCACACCGGCCGGCGCGCGGTACTCCGCCGTGGGGGCGCCCCAGGAGCCGGCGAGCTCGGCGGTGCGGCGGACCGCCGAGGAAACCGTCGCGAGACACGGACCCGTGCAACGCGAGCCTCGCCATGACGTCCTCCGGAAAGGATCCCGGGTTCTGTGTTCCGCGTTCCGGGGCCGGTTTCCTGGTTCCGTACGAGGTGGGCCCGCTGCGGGCCCACGGACCCATCGGCCGCGCGGCGGGCGGGTGAGTGTGCACGCGGGGTAGGGGGCCGTGGGGCAGACTGAACCCATGGGCGATCTCAATGCCCCCGGGGCACCCTCACAGCGGTTCCCCCCGGAGCCGGAGAGCGTGGCGGAGGCCCGGCGGTTCGTGCGGGCCAAGCTCGGCGACGCCGCACCGGGGACGGTGGACACCGCTCAGCTCCTGGTCAGCGAACTGGTGACGAATGCGGTGCTGCACGCACGCACCGAGATCGAGGTGACGGCCCGGACGGGCGACGGCGGAGTCCTGGTGCGGGTGAGCGACCGGCGGCCGGAGCGCGGGCTCGTGCCCTACGGAGGTCCCGCGTACACCGGTACGGGCCAGGGGCTGGCTCTGGTCGAGCGGCTGGCGTCCCGGCACGGCGTCGACATCGGCGACGCGGTCAAGACGGTGTGGTTCGAGCTGTGGCCCGAGGGACCCACGTCGCCGCCTCCCTCGGACGGGTGGGCGACCGCCACGTCCTGTCCCGGGCGGGGCAAGACCGTGACACTCCTGGATGTACCGGCGGCGCTCTGTCTGACCTGCATACAACACCGGCACACGCTGCTGAACGAGGTCGTTCTGGCCCTGGCCGCCGGGGAGGTGCCGGGTGTGACGGCGGAGGACCTCGCGGTCGCCCTGGACATGAACGACGTGATCAGTGCGGGGGTGGCTGCCACGCTGCGGCAGCAGCACGCCGAGACGGAGTTCGGAGCTCTGCAGCTGTGGGTGCCGTCGGACGCCGGAGCGTCGGTGAAGACCCTGCTCTCGGTTCTCGACGTGGCCGAGGAGGCCGCCCGGGACGAGCGTCTGCTGACGCTGCCGGCGCTGCCGCGTGGCCGGGGCTTCCAGGAGTGGCTGTTCGACCAGATCGGCGGCCAGCTCGCCGGCGAACGCCCCACTGCGTGGGCGGTGATGCCCCGGGAACCGGGCGCCGGTGCCTCGGAGCCGGTGCTGTGGGACGCCGGTCAGGTGCAGGCCAGCGGGGTCGCGATGATCGCCGCCGACGAGTCGAACCGGATCATCGCGGTCAGCGGACCGGCGGCTGACCTGCTCGGCTGGCCCGTGGACGATCTCATCGGGCAGCCGCTCACCACGCTCATCCCGGAGCATCTCCGCAAGCGTCACACCGTGGCGTTCACGTCCCTGCTGCTCAGCGGGCGGCCACGGATCCTGGGCCGGTCACTGCCGCTCCCCGCGTTGCACCGCGACGGTGAGCTGGTCCCCGTCCGGCTGTTCGTCGAGAGTCAGGAGACCGCCGACGGCCGCACCGTGTTCGTGGCCCAGTTCTCCCCGAGGGGATCGGTGCCGTCGCCCCCGGCCCGTCCGCCCGGCCGGATGCGGCCCGGGGCCCGGCGGGAGGCGGGAGGAGCCCTCTGGTCCGCCTCCCCCGGGCAGGACCGGAGAACGGGCGTGGGCCGGGCCGGCGGCGCATCCGAGCTGGAACGGCTTTCCCTGCTGGCCGACACGGGGACCGCCCTGAGCTCTCTCGCGGACCTGAACGAGGGCCTGCGGAGGGTGGGCCGGGCCCTGACCCGTTGGCTGGCCGACTGGTGCCTGGTGGACCTCTTCACGGCACAGGACGAGGTGGAGCGGGTCTGCGTCGTGCACCGTGTTCCCCAGGGGTCGTGGCCCGCGGAGTACGAGGGCCGGCTTCCGCCGCTTTCCGAGACCGCCCAGGGGCCGCTGGCCCGCGCGCTGCGCGGGGCGGGTCCCCTGCTGCTCAGCGAGCCCCCGCCCCCGGGCCGGGCCCCGAGCCCGCTGGACGCCCACTACGTGGAGCTGTTCCGGAGGCTGGGTGCGAACAGCGCGGTGGTCGTCCCGCTCCGGTCGCCCCGAAAGGTCATCGGCGCGCTCACGATCGCGCGGATGGGGCAGGGAAGGCCGTTCACCGAGGGGGATCTGCCACTGGTCGACGAGCTGGCGCGCGCGATCGCCCTGCGGGTGGAGAACGCCCGCCTCCACCAGGAGACGCGGACGATCGCCGAACGCCTTCAACGCTCGCTCCTGCCGCCGCTGCCCGAGATCCCGCGTCTTTGGCTGGCCGCCCGCTACGCGGCCTCCTCCGCCACGGCCGAGGTCGGCGGCGACTGGTACGACTGCTTCGCCCTGCCCGACGGGGACACGGCGCTGGTCATCGGTGACGTCGCCGGGCACGACCTCGACGCAGCCATCGCCATGAGCCAGCTGCGCAGCATGCTGCGCGGTATCGCCGTGGACCGGCAGGAGCCGCCGGGGGAGGTCCTGCGCCGCCTGGACATGGCGAACCACACCCTGCGTCAAGAGACCACCGCCACCTGCGTCTACGGTCTGATCAAGGAACTCGGAACCGACCTCTGGGAGCTCGTTCACTCGTCCGCGGGCCATCTGCCGCCGCTGCTCGTCAGCCCGGACGGCCGCACCCGCTACCTGGAGGACGGGGCGGGGCTGCTGCTCGGCGTCGACCCCGCGCTGGTCCGTCCCCAGGCCAACGACGCGATCCCGGCCGACTCGACCGTGCTGCTGTACACCGACGGCCTCATCGAACGCCGCGCCGAATCCCTGGACCACGCCCTGGACCGGCTCCGCGGACACGCTGCCGGGCTGGCCCACGAACCCCTCGACGTCTTCTGCGACGAGCTGCTCATCGGACTGGCCGCCGGCAGCGACGACGACATCGCGGTCCTCGCGGTCCGCCCCGGGGCTGTTCCCTGACCCGACGGGGCGTGCGGCGAGGCCGTTCATCCCGCCAGTCTCGCCACGCTGCTGAGCGTCGTACTCGGGGTCAGGGACGGGGTGACCGGTGGAAATCTGGTCGCCGTACTGGCGAGCGTCACCCTGGCCAGCAGCCTGGCCGGGGCGGTGCGCACACGCCGCGAGCGTGTCCTCACGGCCGTCCGCTCCGTCGCCGAGACCGCGCAGCACGCCCTTCTCCAACCGCCGCCTGCCGCCGTCGGCCCCTTCCAGGTGGCCGTCCACTACAGCGCCGCCGCGGAGGCCCGGGCCGGCGGGGACCTCTACGCCCTGATTCCCGCCCCTCACGGGGTGCGGCCGATCGTCGGCGACGTCCGGGGCAAGAGTCTGCCGGCCGTGGGGACTGCGGCTCCCGTCCTCGGTGTCTTCCTCGAGGCGGCTTGCGACGAGCCCGACCTGCTGGACGTCGTCGGCAGGATCGAGCGGAGTCTGGCCCGCAACCTCGGCAACGACGACTGCGTCACCGCCGTGGTCGCCGGATACCCGGAAACCGGACGTCCGAAGCTGGTGAACTGCGGGCACGTGCCTCCGTTGCTGGTCCGGGGAGCCGGCGTGACGGCGGCGGAGTCCGAGCAGCCGGCGCCCCCGCTGGGGCTGCGCGCCCTGGCCGGTGAGGCCCCCGGCCTCCAGGTGCTGCCCTTCGGCGACGGGGACCAGCTGTTGCTCTACAGCGACGGGGGCACCGAGGCCCGCGACGCCGGCCGCGCGTTCTACCCGCTCGCCGAAGGGCTTGCCCGGCACCTGTACGACGATCCGGCGCGCACCGTCGCGGCTCTGCACGAGGAACTGCTGACGCACGAGGGCGGCAGGCTGCACGACGACGCGGCTCTCCTCCTGCTGCGCAAGCCCGCCGTCACCCGGACCGTCCGCCCCGGCTCCGGCGTCCACCCCGCGGCGGGGCCCGGCGGCGGCACGCCCGACGGCGCCGCCGAACGAAGGAGCACCGTCTGACCACCCGCCGGGGCTTGCACGGCGCCCTCTTCGGCCGGTCGATGCCCCCGCCGGACACCCATCTGCACTGCCCCCGCACCGCGCAGGGATGGCCGAGTGCGAGGAGGGCCCGGTGGCGGCGGCGGGCCTGCCGAAGGCCGCGCTCAGCCCTGAGGTTCCTGCGGCCGGACGTCCACCTCACGCAGGTTCTGGTCCTTGCGTTCGGTGCGGGTCTCCGTGCGGTGGCCGCGGGCGATGTAGTCCCGCACCACGGCCTCGACGGCATCCTGGGGCGACCCGACTCCGGCCAGCACCATGACTTCCACGACCAGCTCGGCGTCGAGCGTGACGGTGACCCTGGCCATGGGCTCCCCCTCTCGGCATCTCCGGGTTGCGCGCCGGCCCGGATCACCGCACCTTACAGGGGGCCGCGTCGCCGTACCCACCGGGCACGTGCACTTGCCCCCCCTGCGCACACGCGTCGCTCCTCCCGGCATTCATCCGGTCTTTCCCGAAATCTTCCCCTGCCGAGCCCCCGGGCGCTGAACTGCAGACAGCGACCTGCACCGACATCACCCGAAGACAACGTCGTCACCACGTGAGGGCACTGGTGACCACCACGGGACGCAACCGGGCCTCGGCGGTGTCGACACCGTGGAGACCAAGGCCTTCGCCACGCGGCCCCGGCTGCTGGATCCGGCCAAGCGGGTCGCCGTCGTCGTGCTGCCGCAGGGCAGCGACCGCGGTGTCATGCATGTGTTCGACGTCGCGCTCACCGGCAAGCCGGACCTGGAGACTCCGGGCGCGGCTCCGGAGCACATCGTCCTGACGCCGACCGGGACGCCTCGGACCTCGCAGGCCGTCACGTGGAGCACGACCGCCGCCCCCACCTCGGGCGAGGTGCGGATCCGCGAGGCGGGCGGCGAACAGCGGCGGACCGTCCGGGTGCACGCCAACGGGAGGGCTGACCGCCGGCGGAGAGCAGGTGCGGACTCACTCCGCGGTCCTCGACGGCCTGTCCCACGGCACCGAGTACGAGTACCGGGTGGGCACGGGCGACCGGTTCGGCCCTGCCCACCGGTTCACGACGGCGCGCCCCGCGCGTGAGGAGGAAGCAGGCCTACGAGCGCTGTCCGGACGCCGTGAGCAGCGTGAGCGCGGGTGACCTGGTCAACACCTCGGGCGACGACAGCGGGTGGCGCGACTGCTTCGGTGCGATCGACGGCCACAGCCAGACGACGAACGTCACCGCCGCGCCCGGCAACCACGAGTACGCGGGCAGCACCTTCCCGAAGAAACGGAAGTCGACGTTCCCGTACCCGGCCGACGGTCCGCGCGGTACCCCGGCCCGTGACGACAGTCCCGCCGAACGGCAACGGGCCACGTACGAGGCGCACATGGCGAAGGCGCTCGCCGGGACCGCGTGTTACACCGACTACCAGGGGTGCGGCTCCTCTCCCTCATCGCCGGCACGGGTGACGCACGGCAGCCGATGCCCCCGGACGACCTGCCGGCGTGCAGCGAGAACTGCCCCCGGTCCCGAGAAGCTCTGACTGGACGCGCAGGGCCGCCGGCTGGACACGGCCGTCGAGGGGAAGCCGGGCAAGTGGGCGGTGGCGGTCCTCCACCAGCCGGTCCTCCCCGGTGCCGGGGGCCTCGACGGGAAGGCGGTGCGCGACGCCTGGCTCTCCGTGTTCCGGAGCAGCGGAACCGACCTGGTGCTGATGGGCCACGACCACGTGTGCGCCCGCGGATTCGCCGACGAGGACGCCACCGGCACCCCTGGCGTGACGACCGGGCCCGTCTGCACGTTGTCGTCCTCGGGACCGAAGTACTACGAACGCGTCCCCGAGGACGACACCATAGGGGCCCGCAAGGTGCGACGCAGGTGGCCCGCGCCGGTCACACCTCCACCTTCCAGGGGGGGGGCAGGGTCACGCAGGACCGGCTCCACCACGAGGCCGTCGTCGCGGCCGAGTGGGACGGCCGGTCGACGACCGACAAGGAGGTCGGCGAGGTGCTGGACTCGTTCACCGTCACCGAGTAAGACGACGGCACCACATACTGACGGAGAAGGGGATCGAGGTGCCGCCCGCGCCGTAGGCCGGCCGCTGAGGCACGGCGATGGGCATCGGCCCATGCTTTCGTCCGGCTCCGTCCTGGTTGACACGGGCCGATGCCGTGCCGGGGCCCCTGGCGGCCCGGCGGCCTCACACGGTCGGGGGAAGGGGGACCCGACGGGGCCGGAACGTGATCCTCCTGTTCTCGTTCGATGCTCCCGACCGGCGATGATGTCGGTGACGGCCGCGTGCGCACAGCGGTCGTCCGTCGGTCGGACCTGTGCCAGGAGCAGAGAGGAACTGCCGCAATGAGCCACCAGAAGGTGCGCGATGTGATGAGTGACGCCGTCGTCCGTATCCAGGGCGGAACGCCGTTCAAGGAGATCGCGCACCTGCTGCTCGAGTACGACATCACCGCCGTCCCCGTGGTCGACGCCGAGGACCGTCCGGTGGGTGTGGTGTCGGAGGCGGATCTGCTGCACAAGATGTGGGGCCGTCAGGAGGGCGATGCCGGTGGGTCCGGTGGGGCACCCCGGCCGGAGAAGGCGTGGGCCACCGACGCCGCCGGGCTGATGACGTCGCCCGCGCTGTGCGCCGCCGAGGACTGGAGCGTGGTGGACGCCGCCCGGGTGATGGCACTGCACGGGATCAAGCGGCTGCTGGTGGCCGATGCGGCGGGACGGCTGAGAGGTGTGGTGAGCAGGAGCGACCTGCTGCGCGTCTTCGTGCGCGAGGACCGGGCGATCCGTACGGAGATCGTCGAGGACGTGCTGGTGCGGGCGCTCGGCGAGGCACCCTCGGCGGTCGAGGTGAATGTGACCCACGGTCACGTCAGGCTCATCGGACAGCTGTCGTCCCAGACGATGGCCGAGGAACTCGAGGAGCTGTGCCGCAATGTCGACGGCGTCGTCGACGTGGAGTTCCGTACGGTGCCCGAGTCCGGCGCCGACGGCCCGGCGCAGGCGGGCTGAGCACCGGCGAGCCGGGTACGGGGCGGGCCGGCCGCGGCACCGCGAGGCCGGGAAGGGGCCGTCGCCGCACGGGACGGCCCCGGTGCCCGTCGTGCGGGGCGGCTCAGGGGTGCTGTGCGGCGATCATCCGCCGGTACCAGTGGTAGCTGTCCTTCGGGACGCGCCGCTGGGTGTCGTAGTCGACGCGGACGATACCGAAGCGCTTCCCGTAGCCGTAGGCCCACTCGAAGTTGTCGAGCAGGGACCAGACGTAGTAGCCGCGCACGTCGACGCCCCGGTCGATGGCGGCGCGCAGGGCCGTGAGGTGGTCGCGCAGGTAGGCCACGCGGTCGTGGTCGTGGACGGCGCCATCGGTGACCCGGTCGTCCTCGGCGGAGCCGTTCTCGGTGATGTGGACGGGCGGCAGAGCGGCCCCGTACTGCTCCTTGAGGTCCACCAGCAGGTCGGTGAGGGTGTGGGGCACCACCGGCCAGCCCATCGCGGTGTGGCGGGCACCGGGTGTCCGTACCTCCTCGTACCGGTTGTCGGTGGCCACGCGCCGGGCAGGGTCGCTCTCGCGGTACGGGGCGTCGGCGACGGTGATGGGGCGGTAGTAGTTGATGCCGAGGAAGTCCAGCGGCTGCGAGATCAGCTCCAGGTCGCCGTCTCGGCGGAAGTCCTGGCCGATGATCAGCTCGCCCCAGGTGTCCTGTTCGGTACCGGGGTAGCGGCCGGCCAGGACGGGTTCGGTCCACGCCAGGTTGTGCAGGGTGTCGGCGCGGACGACGGCGGCCCGGTCGGCGGCGGAGTCGGTGGCGGGCAGGTGGTGGTCGAGGTTGAGGGTGATGCCGACCTCGCGCACACCGGCCGTCCTCAGTGCCTGTACGGCGAGGCCGTGGGCGGCCAGCAGGTGGTGGGCGGCGGCCAGGGCGCCTCGGCCCTCGCGGGCGCCGGGGGCGTGGCGGCCGACGGAGTAGCCGAGGAAGGCGCTGCACCACGGTTCGTTGAGGGTGATCCAGCGCGGTACGCGGTCGCCGAGCCGGTCGGCGACGGCGGCGGTGTACTCGGCGAACCGCTCGGCGGTGTCGCGCACGCGCCATCCGCCCCGGTCCTCGAGGGCCTGCGGGAGGTCCCAGTGGTAGAGGGTGGCGGCGGGTTCGATGCCGGCGGCCAGGAGTTCGTCGACCAGGCGCTCGTAGAAGTCCAGGCCCTTGGGGTTCACCGGTCCGCTGCCGTCGGGCACGACGCGCGGCCAGGCGACGGAGAAGCGGTAGGAGCCGACGCCGAGGTCGCGCAGCAGGGCGACGTCCTCGGGGTAGCGGTGGTAGTGGTCGCAGGCGGTGTCCCCGGTGTCGCCGCCCTCCACCAGGCCGGGGGTGTGGCTGTAGGTGTCCCAGATCGACGGGCCGCGGCCGTCCTCCCGGACCGCTCCCTCGGTCTGGTAGGACGCGGTCGCGGCGCCGAGGACGAATCCGGGCGGGAATCTCGGGAAGTCGGACATGCGCTGGAGGCCCTCCTCGGGTCGTGCGGTGGTCACTTGACGGAGCCCCCCGTGATGCCGGCGGCGATGTACTTCTGGGCGAGGACGAGCAGGATCGCCGCGGGCACGGCGGAGAGCACGGACGCGGCCATCACCGAGCCCCAGTCGCCGACGTGGGCGCCGATGTACTGATAGATGCCCAGGGTGATCGGTTTGACGTCGTCGGTGGTGTTCAGGGTGAGCGCGAACATGAAGTCGCTCCACGAGAACAGGAAGGCGAACAGGCCGGAGGTGATCAGGGCGTTGCGGCTCATCGGCAGCACCACGCGGACGAAGGTGCGCACCGGGCCGGCGCCGTCGATCTGCGCGGCCTCGACGACCTCGCCGGGGACGGACACCATGAAGGCGCGCATCAGCACGATGGAGAAGGGGATGCCGAGCGAGGCGTCGGCGAGCATGAGGCCGAAGTAGGAGTTGACCAGACCGAGGTCGACGTAGGAGTTGTAGAGCGCGTTGGCGATGACGATGCCCGGGACCATCTGGGTGATGAGGGTGCCGAACACGATGGTGCGGGTGCCGCGCAGCCCGAAGCGGGCCAGCCCGTAGGCGGCGGGGGCGGAGACGGCGAGGCATATGGCGACGGCGCCGAGGGAGACGACCAGTGAGGTGAGCAGGTGTCCGCCCTGGTCGCTGACGGCCTTCGAGAATCCGGACAGGTCCAGGCTGCCGGGAACCGGGTCGACCTGGAGCAGTCCGGACTCGGGCTGGAGTGCCGTGTTGAGCATCCAGTAGAGCGGGAAGAGCATGACGCCCAGGACGAGCAGGCCCGCCACGGTGGAGCCCAGGCGGCGTCCCCGTGCGCGTGGTGCGGCGGGGGCGGGTGTGTGAGCGGCCATGTCGGTCACTTCCCGTCGGTGCGGTTGGCCCGCAGGTAGAACACGGCGAACGCCGCGGAGATGAGGATGAGGACGTTGCCGACGACGGCGCCCGCTCCGAAGTCGAGCTGGACGAAGGAGTTCTGGTAGGTGAGCGTGCCCAGGGTCTGGGTGGCGTCGGCGGGGCCGCCGTCGGTGAGGGCGAGGATGAGGTCGAGGATCTTCACCGTCGACATGAAGCCGAGGACGAGGACGACTGTGATCACCGGCCTGAGCATGGGCAGGGTGACGGAGCGGAAGGTGCGCCAGGCCGAGGCGCCGTCCAGGGAGGCCGCCTCGTACAGCTCTCTCGGTATCTCCTGGAGGCCGCCGTACAGGATGACCATGTTGAACGGGATGCCGATCCAGATGTTGACCAGGATCACCGACAGCAGGGCCACGTCCGGGCTGGTCAGCCACGGGGTGTCGCCGCCGAGGCCGATGACGCCCAGGAAGGTGTTGAGTACGCCGGTGTCCTGGTCGAGGATGCGGCGCCAGACAATGCCGGAGACCACCATGGGCACCAGCCAGGGCAGCAGGATCAGGGACCGCAGGACGCCGTTCAGGGGGAACCTGCGACTGAAGAAGACGGCGAGCGCGAGCCCGATGCAGAACTGGCCGAGCAGGGAGCCGGCGGTGAAGACGAGGGTGTGCCACAGGGCCTTGCCGAAGAGGGCGTCCTGGAGGACGGCCGACCAGTTGTCGGTGCCGTTGAAGGGCGCCTCCGATGTGAAGAACGTCTTCGGCGTGTAGTGCTGGAAGCTCATCACGACGTTGCGGACGAGCGGGTAGCCGAAGAAGAGCAGCATGAAGACGACGGCGGGGGCGACGAAGCCCCACTGGGCGAGCCGGCGCCGGCGGCGCAGCCGGGCCGGGTCCGGGGCGGCGGCCTTCCCGGGCGCCTTCGCCGCAGCGGTGACGGTGGACGTGGTCATGGGCGCGTACCTCAGTTCCCGCTCGTGGCGCGCTGCTGGGCGCGCTTCAGGGCGGCCTCGCTGGACTGGCCGGTCAGGGCGGACTGGAAGGCGCTCTGCAGCGCGAGGGAGGCGGAGGACCAGCCGGCGCCGAGCTTGCCGGTGCGGGAACGGGCCTCGGCGACCTGGTCGGCCAGCGCGTCGAGTTCGGGCACGCGGTCGCGCCAGACGGCGGCTGCCTTCTCGTTGGCCGGGACCATCCAGCTGTTCAGGGCGTAGGTGAGCTGTTCCTTCTCGCCGGCGAGGCAGGCGACGACGCGGCCGGCCGCCCTCTCGCGGTCCTCGTCACCGGTTTTCGGCACAGTGAGCACCGCGCCGCCCAGCGGTCCCACGGAGGCGTCGCCGGCCTGCGGGACGGGGATCTGCGCGATGCCCCAGTCAAGGGACTCGTCGGTGTTAAGGGTCTCCACCTGCCACGGGCCGTTGATCATCATGGCGGCGTTGCCGGCCATGAACTGGTCGTTGACGTCGGCCTGGGTCCAGTTGACGGTGGACCTGGACAGCGAACCGTCCTGGAGCAGCGCCTTCCAGTAGTCGAGCGCCTCGACGACCTGCGGGCTGTCCAGCTCGGTCTCGTCGCCTTTGTTGGACCACATGAACGGGGTGAACTGGAAGACGCCGTCCTCGGCGCCGCCCGCGCTGAGTGCCAGGCCGTAGCGCCTGCCCTCGGTGAGCTGTCCGGCCGTCTCGCGCAGTTCGTCCCAGGTGGCGGGGACCTCGAGACCGGCCCGGTCCAGGATGTCCTTGTTGTAGAAGAGGGCCAGGGTGTTCACGGAGCGGGCCGCGCCGTAGTACGTGCCCCGGTAGGAGCCGAACTCGACGATGCCCTCGGGGATGCCGTCGGTTTCGAGACCGAGGGTGCGCAGGTCGACCAGTCCGCCCGCCTCGGCGAAGGTCGGCATCTCGGAGGCGTCGAACTGCACGATGTCCGGCAGTGACTTCGACGAGGCCATGCGCAGCGCCTTCGTCATCACCTGCGCGGCGGGGACGCTCTGCTGCTCGATGCGGATGCCGAGCTGCTTGCCGCAGCGGGCCATCGCCTCGGCGTCCCAGCGGTGGTAGGACTCGTCGGTCGAGGAGTTCATCACGGTGTACACGTCGCTGTCCCGTTGCTGTGCGCAGCCGGTGAGTGCCGCCCCGGTGACCAGGACGGCGACGGCGGCGAGGGACGTGACGGCTCTGCGGGGGCGGCGGGGCCCGCGCTGTGCGACGACCAGGGGATGTGCTGTCACGGTGGGTGCCCTTGGGTGGGACCGGCTCGGCGTTCACCGACCCGGCGGCTCGTGGGAGGGGTGGGGACGAGAGGGAGCCCAAGCCGGCGAAGCAACTGGTGAAGCGCTTCGACGATTAGTCGGTCCCGCTCGTGGGAAAGTCGGCTCTGAGGTCGGGTGTAATTTGTTTTCCCTGATTACTAATACGTCAGCGGAAGCCGGTCACGCTAGCCCCCCAGCGAGGCGATCTGCGTGCACCAGGGCGTGACAGGAACCCCTGAACCTGTCATAGTTCCTGGTCAAATACTGCTTCCCTCCCCGCCATCGCCCGCTCCCCCTCCGAGGAAGATCATGAAGTTCACCGACGGCTTCTGGCGCATCCGCGAGGGCGTCCAGATCTCGTACGCCACTGAGGTCCGCGAGGTGCGCCCCGAATCGAAGCGCTTCACTACGTACGCCTCCGTACGGAAGGTGACACGGAGGGGCGACACCCTCAACGCGCCACTTGTCACGGTGGAGTGCTTCTCTCCCGCCGAGGGTGTCATCGGTGTCCGCGTCACGCATCACGCGGGCAAGCGGCGACCGGGGCCCGACTTCGCCCTGGGCGCCGACGCCGACGGCGCCGGGACGGTACGCCAGGACGGCCCGGTCACCGAGCTGACCAGCGGTCCGCTGACGCTCCGCCTCGACGGGTCCGGCCCCTTCGCGCTCGCCTTCCACGACGCGCTCGGGCGCGAGCTGACCCGTGCGGACGCCAGGAACACGGCCTTCGTCACCACCGGGCACGGGGCACGGCACCACATGCTGACCCGGCTGGCACTGGGTGTCGGGGAACAGGTCTACGGCCTCGGCGAGCGCTTCACCCCGTTCGTCAGGAACGGCCAGACGGTCGACGTGTGGCAGGCCGACGGCGGCACGAGCAGCGAGCAGTCCTACAAGAACATCCCGTTCTACCTGTCGTCCCGTGGTTACGGCGTCTTCGTCAACCACCCCGGTGCGGTCTCCTTCGAGGTCGGCTCGGAGTCGGTCGGCCAGGTGCAGTTCAGCGTCGAGGACCAGTCGCTCGAGTACTACGTCGTCGCCGGTCCCACCCCGAAGGACGTCCTCAGCCGTTACACGACCCTCACCGGCCGCCCCGCCCTGCCGCCCGCCTGGTCGTTCGGCCTGTGGCTCAGCACCTCGTTCACCACGTCGTACGACGAGGCGACGGTGACGTCGTTCGTGGATGGCATGGCCGAACGCGGCATCCCGCTCACGGTGTTCCACTTCGACTGCTTCTGGATGCGTGAGTACCAGTGGTGCGACTTCCAGTGGGATCCCGACGTGTTCCCCGACCCGGACGGCATGCTGGCCCGGCTCAAGGAGAGGGGGCTGCGGATCAGCGCCTGGATCAACCCGTACATCGCCCAGAAGTCGCCACTCTTCGACGAGGCCGCCGCCCTCGGGCACCTGGTGCGCCGGGCCGACGGCGACGTGTGGCAGTGGGACCTGTGGCAGGCCGGCATGGGGCTGGTCGACTTCACCAGTCCCGAGGCGCGGGCCTGGTTCCAGTCGAAGCTGAAGCCCCTGCTCGACCAGGGTGTGGACTGTTTCAAGACGGACTTCGGCGAGCGCATCCCCACCGACGTTCTCTGGCACGACGGCTCGGACCCCGAGCGGATGCACAACTACTACACGCAGCTCTACAACCGGACGGTGTTCGAGCTTCTGGAGAAGGAGCGCGGGCAGGGTGAGGCCGTGCTCTTCGCACGGTCCGCGACCGCGGGCGGGCAGCAGTTCCCGGTGCACTGGGGCGGCGACTGCTGGTCGTCCTTCGAGGCGATGGCCGAGTCACTGAGGGGCGGGCTGTCGCTGTCGCTGAGCGGGTTCGGTTTCTGGAGCCATGACATCGGCGGTTTCGAGGGCACGCCGGACCCTTCGGTGTTCAAGCGGTGGCTCGCCTTCGGTCTGCTGTCCTCGCACAGCCGGCTGCACGGATCCACGTCGTACCGGGTGCCGTGGGAGTTCGGTGACGAGGCGGTGGACGTCGCCCGGCGGTTCACCCTGCTCAAGCACCGGCTGATGCCCTACCTGTACGGCGCTGCCGTCGAGGCGCACGACACCGGGGTGCCGATGATGCGGCCGATGATGCTGGAGTTCTGGCACGATCCGTCGTGCCGTCAGCTGGACCGCCAGTACATGCTGGGCCCCGACCTGCTGGTCGCCCCCGTGTTCGACACGGACGGGGAGGTGGAGGTCTACCTGCCGGAGGGCACCTGGACCCACCTGCTGAGCGGGGAGAAGGCCACCGGCCCGTGCTGGCGCACCGAGCGGCACGGCTACGACAGCCTGCCGCTGTACGTCCGGGAGGGCGCCGTGCTGCCGCTGGCCGGGGACGACACCCGGCCCGACGGCGACTGGCTGGACGCGCCGGTGCTTCTCGTCCACCCTTCCGCCTCGCCCGGCTACGAGGCCGAGGTCACCGTGCCCGACACGACGGGTGCGCGGGCGGCGGGCTTCCGGGTGGTGCGGGACGGCGACGTGCTGCGGGTCACCGCGTCGGGCACCGAACGGCCGTTCACGGTGCGGGTCGCGGGCGGTGCCCAGGCCCGGGGGACGGGCGAGGTGGCGGTGCCTCTGGGCTGACCGGGGCCGGGTGCGGCCTCCGGGAAGGCTGTCGGCGGCTCTGCCCACCCGGGGGGAAGCCCTCGGGCGGGCAGAGCCGGGCGCGACGGTCCGGCACCCGGGTGATGTCCGGCCGGACGAGGTACCGGGCGGGTACCTGCGGGGCCGGGCAGCGTGAGGTCAGCGGAGCCGGGCGACGCCCGCGTAGATGCCGCTGTCCTCGGGTGCCGGGGCCTCGGTCTCCCGGAACCACTCCGTGGCCGTGACCAGGCCCGGCTCCACCAGGTCCAGGCCGTCGGGGAAGAGGGCGGCTTCAACGCGGGAGCGGAAGCCGAGCCGTATGCCGGCCCGGGCGTACTCGGCGGTGACCTGGGCGGCCAGTTCCGCGTGGCGGTCGGACGCCGCGTGCGACAGCACCAGGTAGCTGCCCGGCGGGAGTGCGGAGAGCAGCTCTTTGACAATGGCGCGGGGTTCCTGGCCGTCGGGGATGAAGTGCGGGAGGGCGATCAGGGACAGCGCGACGGGACGGCCGAGGTCGAGGACGGTCCGGGCGTGGTCGACGATCTCCCCGGGACTGCGCACATCGGCCTGGAAGTAGTCCGTGGCACCCTCGGGACTGCTGATCAGGAGGGCCTCCGCGTGCCGCAGGACGATCGGGTCGTTGTCGGTGTGAACGACCTTCGCGGCCGGGGCGACGGCCTGCACGATCTGGTGCGGGTTCGGCTCGGTGGGGATGCCGGTGCCGACGTCGAGGAACTGGTCGACGCCCTGCCCGGCGAGCCAGGCCGCGGCCCGGTGCATGAACCGGCGGTTCTGCCGGGCGGCGTCCCGGGCCTGGGGTGGCAGCCTCTCGCCGGCGGCCTCGTCCACCGGGTAGTTGTCCTTACCTCCGAGCAGCCAGTCGTAGACCCGCGCGGGGTGCGCCTTGCTGGTGTCGATCCGCGGAGGGCTGGACCTGCCGGCCGGCATGACGAACTCCGTCCCACGGTGGAGCACTGCCGATGGTGATCAACGAGTCTCGCACATCAACATGCGATCAGGCAGAGCGAGTTGAGTCAGATCGAGCCGCCTCACCCACCCGCCCACACCTTCTCCGCCGGCGGCGGTGCCGTACTGGCGCGCGTCACCAGGCGGGTCGGGACGAGGGTGGTCCCCCGCTCGGGGCCGCCATGGCGCACCTTGCCCAGGACGGCCGCCACGCAGCGCCGTCCCACCTCGGCGAAGTCCTGGTGGACGGTGGTCAGCGGGGGCAGGAACGAGGACGCCTCGGGGATGTCGTCGAAGCCGATGACGCTGACGTCCACGGGGACGCGTCGGCCGCGCTCGTGGAGGGCACGCAGCAGGCCGAGGGCCATCTGGTCGTTGGCCGCGAAGACGGCGGTGCACTCGTCGCGGGCGGCGAGTCCGAGGCCCGCACGGTAGCCGGACTCCGCGGACCAGTCGCCGCGGACCAGCTCCGGCGGGACGCGTCCGGCGTCGGTGAGGGCGGCGTGCCAGGCGTCGGTGCGGCGCTGGGCGGCGAAGGAGTCCTCGGGGCCGGCCAGGTGCCACACCGTGCGGTGGCCGAGGCCGAGCAGGTGGCGCACGGCGGTACGGGTGCCGCCGGCCTGGTCGGTGTCGACGACCGTGTAGTGGTCACCGGCGTCGGAGTCGACGACCACGACCTGGGCGTGCGGGGGCAGCTGGATTGTCGCCGCATCCAGCAGATGGACCTCCATGATGACGATCACCGCGTCGACGGCGAGTTCCTCCAGTCGGGAGAACGCGCCGCGCACCTCGTCCTGGGTCGGTATCGCGACGGGCAACAGGGTCACCGCGTAGCCCTCGTGTGCGGCGGAGGTGGCGATCGCCTCCAGGGTACGCACATTTCCGGTCGTGGACAGCGAGAAGGTGATGACGCCGATGGTGCGGAACTCTCCGCGTTTGAGCGCGCGGGCCGCGCTGTTGGGCCGGTAGCCGAGCTCCTGCATCGCGGCGAGCACCTGCCGCCGGGTCTCCTCGTTCACCCCGGCGTAACCGTTGGACACACGGGAGACCGTCTGGGACGAGACCCCGGCGAGGCGGGCCACGTCCGCCATGGAGGCCCGGGTGTGTCGGCCGCCGCCCCGCGGGCGGCGGCGCGGCGGGGCATCGTCGGCCGGGTCCGTTCCTGCGGGGTCCACACCCGCGGACTGCCCGCCCGCCTGGTCCGCGTCGGCCGGATCCCTGCCGACTGCGGTCGCCTCGGGGCCGAGAGCCCGTCCCGGCGTGCTGTGCACCGTCTCCACTCGCTTTCCAGCCGCCTTCCCGTCGCCACCCGCCGCGTCAGGGTTTCCCGGAGGACTCTTGACCGTCGTCATCGGGGCAGTGTAGACATGCCGCCACCGAATGTTTACGTAAACATAACACCTCGCCGCATTTCTGCGGCGTCCGGTGTTCACGTAAACATCGGCTGTGGGGAGCACGGTTCCCGGCCCGGGACAGGGCGCCGTGATCGCCTGGCCCGAACGTGGACGAGCGAGGAACGACATGACAACGCTGCAACCGCCGGCGACCGCCGAGCCGCGGCCGGCACCACCTCCGGCGAGACGGGACCGCCGCTCCTGGACGGGGTGGGGGTTCGTCGGCCCCTTCGTGGTCGTGTTCGCCCTGGTCTTCCTGGCACCGATCGTGTATTCGGTCCACCTGAGCCTCTTCCGCGACCAGCTCATCGGCGGCACCAGCTTCGTCGGGCTCGACAACTACCAGCAAGCCCTGCAGGACGAGCGGTTCTGGGCCGCGCTCGGCCGGGTCTCGCTCTTCCTGGGCGTCCAGGTACCGATCATGCTCGGCGTCGCCCTGCTGGTGGCCCTGGCGCTGGACAGCGGACGGCTCTACGGCAAGAGCTTCTTCCGCATCTCGATCTTCCTGCCGTACGCGGTGCCCGCCGTCGTCGCCACGCTGATGTGGGGCTTCATGTACGGCACCCGGTTCGGCCTGGTCGGCGACGTCAACGAGGCCTTCGGGCTGTCGCTGCCCGACCCGCTCTCCCCCGACCTGGTACTGGCGTCGATCGGCAACATCGTCACCTGGGAGTTCGTCGGCTACAACATGCTGATCTTCTACGCGGCGCTGCGGGTGATCCCGCACTCTCTCTACGAGGCGGCCGAGATCGACGGCGCCGGGCAGCTCCGCGTCATCACCGCCATCAAGCTGCCCGCGATCCGCGGCGCCCTGGTCATCGCGACGATCTTCTCCATCATCGGCAGCTTCCAGCTCTTCAACGAGCCCAGCGTCCTGCAGAAGCTGGCGCCCAACGCCATCACCACGGACTACACGCCGAACTACTATACGTACTCGCTGTCCTTCTCCGGCCAGCAGCACAACTACTCCGCGACGGTCGCCATCATCATGGGTCTGATCACCATGGTCGTCGCCTATGTCGTCCAGCTGCGCGGCATGCGCAAGGGAGTGTGAAGCAGCGATGACCACCACCGTCTCCCCCGCCTCCGCGGACCGGACCGGCTCCGCGTCCGGCGCCCCGGATGCCGTCCCCCGGTTGCGTACGCGCCGGCGCGGCTCCACGCCGGGGCGCCCCCGCCGCAGTGTGCTGCTGACCGTCCTCACCGGCCTGGTGCTGCTCTACAGTCTGGTGCCGCTGGTGTGGCTGGTCATCAGCGCCACCAAGACCCAGGAGGGACTGTCCCGTTCGTTCGGCCTCTGGTTCGACGGCGACTTCGCCCTCTGGGACAACATCGCCGAGACGTTCACCTACGACGACGGCGTCTTCGCCCGCTGGCTGCTGAACACCATGCTGTACGTGGGGCTCGGCGCGGGAGGCGCGACCCTCCTCGCCGTGCTCGGCGGCTACGCCCTGGCCAAGTTCGAGTTCCCCGGCCGCCGGGCCGTCTTCGCCGTCGTCATCGGCGCCGTGGCCGTACCGGGTACGGCCCTGGCGGTGCCTACCTTCCTGATGTTCAGCAACATGGGGCTGGCCAACACCCCGTGGGCGGTCGTCATCCCGTCGCTGATCTCTCCGTTCGGCCTGTATCTGATGTGGGTGTTCGCCAGTGAGGCCGTCCCGAACGAACTCCTCGAGGCGGCCCGGATCGACGGCGCGGGTGAGCTGCGCACCTTCTTCCTGGTGGTGCTTCCGCTGCTGGCGCCGGGCATCGTCACCGTCTCGCTGTTCACCATGGTCGCGACCTGGAACAACTACTTCCTGCCGCTGATCATGCTCAAGGACCCCGCCTGGTATCCCCTCACCCTGGGCCTGCACAGCTGGAACGCCCAGGCCGAGACGGCCGGCGGGCAGCCCGTCTTCCACCTGGTCATCACCGGCTCGCTGATCACCGTCGTCCCGCTGATCGCCGCGTTCCTGCTGCTGCAGAAGTACTGGCAGTCGGGACTCGCCGCCGGAAGCGTCAAGGAATAGCACCGGCTGCCGCCCCTCCTGGGCGCGCGGCCCTGTGCCCCCCCCACCAGCCCCACCGCCACGGCACACCACCCCAGGGCTCCGGAATCCAAGCCCACGAAGAAGTGGAAGCACGCCCATGCACAAGCAATCCCGCCGCCTGCTGCGCGGCATCGGCATCATCTGCGCCCTGACCCTGGGCGCCACCGCCTGCGGCGGTTCCGACGACGGGGACGCCGCTCCGAAGGCAGTCTCCGAGTCGGACGTCGAGGCGGCCCTGGAGAAGGGCGGCACCGTCACCGTCTGGGCGTGGGAACCCACGCTCGAGCAGGTGGCCGCCGACTTCGAGAAGGAGCACCCCGGTGTCGAGGTGAACCTCGTCAACGCGGGCACCGGCAACGAGCAGTACAAGGCGTTGCAGAACGCCATCTCCGCGAAGAAAGGCGTCCCCGACGTCGCCCAGGTCGAGTACTACGCCATGGGCCAGTACGCGCTGACCGACGGGCTCACCGACCTCAGCGGCTTCGGCGCCGACCAGCTCGCCGACCGGTACTCCCCCGGCCCGTGGAACGGTGTGAAGGCCGGCGGCGAGGGGATCTACGGCCTGCCGATGGACTCCGGTCCGATGGCGCTGTTCTACAACAAGAAGGTCTTCGACAAGCACAGGATCGAAGTGCCCACCACGTGGGACGAGTACGTGGACGCGGCCCGCGCCCTGCGCAAGGCGGACCCGAAGGCGTACATCACCAACGACGCCGGCGACGCGGGCTTCACCACCAGCATGCTGTGGCAGGCCGGTTCGCGCCCCTACAAGGTGAACGGCACCGAGGTAAAGATCGGGTTCGGCGACAAGGGGGCCCAGGACTTCACCGGCACCTGGCAGAAGCTGCTCGACGAGGAGCTGGTCGCCCCGGTCACCAGCTGGTCCGACGAGTGGTACAAGGGCCTCGGCGACGGCACCCTCGCGACCCTGGCCATCGGGGCCTGGATGCCGGCCAACCTCGCCTCCGGTGTGAAGGAGGCCTCCGGCGACTGGCGCGTCGCCCCGCTGCCGCAGTGGACTGCGGGCGCCGACGCCGGTGCGGAGAACGGCGGCAGCGCCCTCACCCTGCCCGAACTCGGCAAGAACGAGGCGCTCGCCTACGCGTTCGTGGAGTACGCCAACTCCGGCGACGGTGTCGACACCCGGGTGAAGAGCGGTGCCTTCCCCGCGACTACGGCACAGCTCGGCTCCGAGGAGTTCCAGAACACCGAGTTCCCGTACTTCGGCGGGCAGCAGGCCAACAAGGTCTTCGCCGAGTCGGCCGCGAACGTCGCCGACGACTGGGCGTACCTGCCGTACCAGGTGTACGCCAACTCGATCTTCAACGACACCGTCGGCAAGGCCTACGTCTCCGGCACCACGCTGGCGGACGGCCTGAAGGCCTGGCAGGACGCGTCGGTCGAGTACGGCAACGAGCAGGGCTTCACCGTAGCGAAGTAGCCCACCGGGGCGGCACGCGCGCCGTGCCGCCCCGGTGCGAGACCCCCGGAAGGACCGCCATGATCTCCACCCTCCTGTCCCGTTCCAGCAGAGCTGACGGTGACCGTGCTCCCGGTCTCCTGTACGGCGCCGACTACAACCCCGAGCAGTGGCCCCCCAGCGTCTGGGAGGAGGACGTCCGGCTGATGCGGAAGGCCGGAGTGAACGTCGTGTCCGTGGGGATATTCTCCTGGGCGCGGCTGCAACCGGCCGAGGACGCCTGGGACTTCGGCTGGCTCGACGAGGTACTGGACCTGCTTCACGCGGGCGGCATCGGCGTCGACCTGGCGACCGCCACCGCATCCCCGCCGCCGTGGCTGACCACGGCCCACCCCGAGATCCTTCCGGTCACCGCGGACGGCGGGACGCTGTGGCCGGGGGCGCGCCAGCACTGGCGTCCCACCTCCCCGGTGTTCCGCGCCCACGCGTTGCGCCTGGTAAGGGAGTTGGCGACCCGCTACGCAGACCACCCGGCGCTGGTCGCCTGGCACGTCAACAACGAGCTGGGCTGCCACAACGTCTACGACTTCTCCGACGACGCGGCGCGTGCGTTCCGGCACTGGCTGCGGTCCCGTTACACCACGCTGGAAACACTCAACTCCGCCTGGGGAACGGCCTTCTGGTCCCAGCGCTACACCGACTGGGAGCAGATCCTGCCGCCGCGGCAGGCGGCGTCCCATCCCAACCCCACCCAGCAGCTGGACTTCAAGCGCTTCTCTTCGGACGCGCTCAAGGAACATCTGCGGGCCGAGCGGGAGATCCTGCGGGAGATCACCCCGGACGTCCCGGTCACCACCAACTTCATGGTGATGGGCAACACCAAGGGGATGGACTACCCCGACTGGGCGCAGGAGATCGACTTCGTCTCCAACGACCACTACGTCCACCCGGGTCCGCAGGACCGTGACGAGCTGTCCTTCTCCGCGAACCTCACCAGCGGCATCTCCGGCGGCCGGCCCTGGTTCCTGATGGAGCACTCCACCAGTGCCGTCAACTGGCAGCCGGTCAACGTGGCCAAGCGTCCTGGCGACCTGGCCCGTGACTCGCTGCTGCACGTGGCGCACGGGGCCGACGCGGTGTGCTACTTCCAGTGGCGGCAGTCGGCGGCCGGCGCCGAGAAGTACCACTCGGCGATGGTCCCGCACGCCGGTGAGGACAGTGACCTGTTCCGTGCGGTGGCCGAACTCGGCGCCATCCTCAAGGCACTTGCCCCGGTCGCGGGCAGTGAGCGGGAGGCCGCCCGGGTCGGCATCCTCTACGACTGGGATTCGTGGTGGGCGAGCGAGCAGGACTCGCACCCTTCCGCGCTGCTCGACTACCGGCAGGAGGCGCTCGACTGGTATTCGGCGCTGCTGGCCCTCGGTGTCCGCGCCGACCTCGTCACCACCCGCGCCGACCTGCACCGCCACCAGGTGCTGGTGGCACCGGTGCTGCACATGGTCCCCGCCGACCTGGCCAAGACGCTGACCCGGTACACCGAGCAGGGCGGGCACCTGATCACCACGTACTTCTCGGGTGTCGTCGACGAGCACGACCACGTCTGGCTCGGCGGCTATCCGGGGGCGCTGCGCAATCTGCTCGGCATCCGCATCGAGGAGTTCGGCCCGCTGCTCGCCGGTGACACGGTGGAGCTCGACGACGGGACGACCGGCAGTCTGTGGACCGACCGGATCGACGTCGTGGCCGGGACGGACGTCCTGGCCCGCTACCGCACGGGCGTGCACGCCGGCCGGGCGGCGGTCACCCGGAGGGCCACGGGCGCCGGTTCGGCCGCCTACGTCTCCACCCGGCTCGGTGTCGAAGGGCTCACCTCGCTGCTGCCCCGGCTGCTCGCACCGGTCGGCGTGGAGAGCGAACTACCTTCCGAGGTATGCGGGTTGGTCGAGACGACGGTACGCAGCGGTCCCGGTGGTCGGTTCCTGTTCCTGGTGAACCGGACCGACACGGCCATCCCTGTGCGCGGTCTCGCCGGGGAAGTGCTGCTCGGCGCCACGGAGGGTGGCGACGGTGCCCTCGTCCTCGGGCCGCGCGCCGTCGCCGTACTGCGGCAGCCGGCCGGCTGAGTCGGGGCGACTGCGCGCAACTCCCCGCAACGCCCCTGGAACGGCAAGGCCGTTCCAGGGGCGTTCCTCTCCTTCGGCCCGTGCGGTGGGCGTGGGTCGAAGGGTTCCACCAGAGCGCGACCACACCTCAAGGTTGGGAGCACACCGATGGCACGCCGCACCCGCAGAAGACGGCTCCTGTCAGCCGCCGGACTCACCGCCCTGGCCACCGGGGCCGTCCTGATCCCCGCCCCGTCCTCCACCGCTCAGGCAAAGGGCGTCGTCCCCTCCGTCACCGTCCGGCCCGATCCGTCCTACCAGCAGGAGGAGTTCGAGGGCTGGGGGACCAGTCTGGTCTGGTTCGCCAACGCCACCGGCGACTACCCGCCGGAGATACGCGAGAAGCTCGCCGAACTCCTCTTCGGCGACGAGGGACTCGCCCTGAACATCGCCCGCTACAACGTGGGCGGCGGCAACGCCCCCGACGTCAAGGACTATCTGCGCGCGGGCGGCGCCGTCGAGGGCTGGTGGAAGGCGCCGGAGGGAATCACCCGCGAGGACACCGACTGGTGGGACGCCGAGGACCCGGCGGGCCGCCCATGGCCATGGTGTGGCAGCGGCTGACCGGACCGGAGCTGCGGGCCACGATGAGCACGTTCTTCCTCATCGGCTCCCTGACGAGCCTCGCCGCGCTGGGGGCGGTCGGGGCTGGCACCCTGCGCAGCACCGTGCTGCTCGCGCCCGCCGCCGCGGCCGGAGTGCTGCTCGCCCGCCCGCCGGCCCACGGGTTGGACGTGCGCCGGACCCGGGCAGTCGCCACGGTGCTCGCCGTGGACGGCGCCTCGGTGCTGGTGCTGCGGCAGTTCGTCTGACCCTGGCTCGGCCGACCGGGCCGGCGTCGTCGGGCCCTGCCTCGATTCACCGACGCCCGGCCTCGGTTCACCGGCTGCCGGGGGCCTCGTCGAGGGGCACCACCCGGGCCCGGCAGGGTGGTGCGTCCGGCCGGTACTCGGGGTTGTCCTCGTCGTACGAGGAGGCGTCCGCGCGGCGGCGCGGGAACAGGCCGGCCACCGTCCGGCACGAGGGACGCCTGTCCGGCCGGGGAGCCTGACCGCCCGTCAGCACCATGAGGGCGTCCGGCAGGGGACGCGACCGGAGGGCCGTGGCGAAGCCCGCGCGCAGATCCGTACCGCCGCCGCCCAGCCGGTTCCGGGAACCCCGAAGCAGGAATCCCGCGACCCGAATCCCGTTCGGCAACCGTGGAGTTCATCCGTGCGGCGTGATCACGACGCCTGGCCGAGCCGAACGTTGACGGGCTGTTAAGCCGGCCGGGGTGTGAAGGAGAGGACACCACGGGCACCTCCTTGTCATGCACCTGTAGCCCGATGGTCGGGTCACAGTCCCTGAAGGTGTGGGATGCACCGTAAGCTCGCCACCGCTCTGGCCACCTCGGCTCTCGCCGCCGTCGGGGTCCTGGGCACCGCCACCGCCGCCGAGGCCGCTCCCTCCGACAAGCCACAGGCACTCTCCGGCTGGACGCAGACCAGCGCGTCGAACTACAACCAGTGGGGCGCCGCCCGGTCCGACCAGGCCGCTTGGAGCGCCTACGGGTTCGACTGGAGCACCGACTACTGCTCAGCCTCCCCCGACAACCCGTTCGGCTTCCCCTTCTCGGCCTCCTGCGCACGCCACGACTTCGGTTACCGCAACCACAAGGCGGCCGGCTCCTTCGACGCCGACAAGGCACGCCTCGACAGCGGCTTCCACGAGGACCTCAAACGCGTCTGCGCCCGCTACACCGGGGCCACGAAGACCGCCTGCAACAGCACCGTCTGGACCTACTACCAGGCGGTCAGGGCCTTCGGGTGACCCGTTCTGCCGGTCTGCCGACCGGGTGCCGCCGGTCACCCAAGTGCCCGGCGGCACCCCCGCTTCCTCTTCCGCTACCGCCGGCTGCGCACGAGCACGTACAGGAAGTACGGCGTGCCGATGACGGCCGTCATGAGACCGGCGCCCAGTTGGGCCGGTGCGATCACGGTGCGGCCCAGCAGGTCGGCGGTGCAGACCAGTACGGCACCGAGCAGCACCGCGACCGGAAGGACGCGGGTGTGCCGGCGTCCGACGAGGGCCCGTGCCGCGTGCGGGGCGACCAGACCCACGAACCCGATGGTGCCCGCGGCGGCCACCGCGGTCGCGGTGAGCAGGACGCTGACGACGAGGAAACCCAGCCGGCCGCGCGCCAGCCGGAGTCCGAGAAGCCGCGGGGTGTCCTCGTCGAGCGAGACCAGGTCGAGCTCCCGGTACCGCACGGCCGCCACCGCGAGGCCGGCGACGAGGACGGCGGCCAGCGGCAGGACGTCGGGGAGGGTCCGGCCGTAGGTCGAACCCGACAGCCAGGTAAGGGCCTTCGTGGCGTTGAACGGGTCGGTGAGCACGATCAGCAGACTGGTCAGGGCCGTCGTCCCGGCCGCCGCACCGACGCCGACGAGCACCAGCCGGTTCTGCTGGAAGCCCCCGCGCGCCGCGAGCCCGAAGACGACGACGGCGGTGACGGAGGCTCCCGCGAACGCCGCACCGGCGACGCTCCACGCCCCGGCGACGGGCACGGTCGTCACGAGGATCACCGCGCCGAGCGCGCCGCCGCCCGAGACGCCCAGGACCGCGGGCTCCGCGAGCGGATTGCGGGTGACGGCCTGCACCAGAGTGCCGGCGAGCGCCAGGGCCGCCCCCGCGAGAAGCGCAGCGAGGACGCGCGGAACCCGGGTGTCGAGGACGAAGGAGATGGTCCGGCCGGCCCGGCCCTGCATCCAGTTGAACACGTCGCCCAGCAGGAGCACGCTGTCGCCGACGAGTGTCGCGGCGATCGTCAGACCGGCCAGGGCGACGGTCAGAACGACGAGCCAGGCCACGAAGACGGCGCGGCTGCGGATCCGCAGTCTGTCCGGCGCGGGTGAGCCCGCGGTGTCACGGAGCCGGGCCGCCATGACGACCAGGAACACCGCGCCGACGAGGCTGGTGACGACGCCGGTGGGTACCGCGACGGAGATGTCGGCGCTCACGAACGTACGCAGCAGCACGTCCGCCCCGAGGACCAGCGCCGCGCCGACCAGCCCGGCGACCGGCACGCCCGCACGCAGCCGGTGGATACCGCGGAACCAGCGCGCCAAAGGGCGGACCAGGGCGGGGGCGCACAGGCCGACGAACCCGATGGGCCCGGCGAGGGTGACGGCCGCCGCGGAGAGCAGCGTCGCCAGGACCACCGCGGTGACACGGGTCGCGCGCACCGGGACGCCCAGCCCACGGGCCGTGTCGTCGCCGAGGGCGAGAGCGTCGACCCGGCGGGCGACGAGCAGCAGGCCGACCAGGCCGACGGCCGCGACGGGCAGCATCTGGAGCACGCCGTCGAAGCCGTTCTGGGCGATGCTGCCCTGGTTCCACTGGTACAGGCCCTCGGTCTGCTCCGGGAACAGCAGCAGAAGGCCCCCGGTGACGGCCGTGAGGCCGAGGGCGAGCGCGGTGCCGGCGAGGACCAGCCGTACCGTTCCGGACCCGAGCCCGGACAGCCCGAGGACGACGGCCGCCGCCATGAGACCGCCGGCGAAGGCGACTCCGGAGGAGGCGAGCAGGGGCAGCGGGACACCGGCGACGGCGACGACGCTGAGGGCGAGGTAGGAGCCCGCGTTGACGGCGAGGGTGTCCGGGGAGGCCAGGACGTTGCGGCTGACGGCCTGCAGGGCGAGGCCGGCCATGCCGAGCGCGGCGCCCACCAGCAGCCCGGCGGCCATCCGGGGCAGCCGTGAGGCGATGATGACGGACGCGTCGTCCGGATCGGCGCGGCCGGTGAGCGCCTTGAGGACCTCGGCCGGGCCGACGGCCGCCGTGCCCTGGGTGATGTCGACGACGGCGAGCACGGCGACCAGGAGCACGAGTGCCCCGGTCACCACGGCCGCGCCCGTCCGGGACACGGCCGGGGCCGGCACCGTCTTCGGACGGACGGGACCGGGCGTGGCGGTGACGGCCATCGCGCTACTTCGTCAGCGCCTCGACGACGGCGTCGGTGTACGCCCCCATCGAGCCGGGACCGCCGAACATCCAGATTCCGTCGGGCAGCCGGTGGACGTCACCGGCCTTGACGAACGGCAGGGACTTCCACACGGAGTTCTTGGCGAGCTGGTTGCCGAACGGGTCGCTGTTGGCGTCCCCGTCGCTGCCGATGTACGCGAACTGCACGTCCTTGCCCAGATCGGTCAGTCCCTCGACGTCGGTGGCGGCCAGGCCGTAGGCCTTGTCGCCCTCCATCTTCCAGGCGCTCTCCAGGCCGAGCCGCTCGTTGACCGCACCGATGAGGGAGCCGGAGGTGTACGGGCGTACGGAGACCTGGTTGGAGGTGACGTAGCCGTCGGCGAAGGCGATCTCGGAACCGTCCAGACCAGCATCGGCCAGGACCTTCTTGCCCTCGGCGAGCTTCGCGTCGAAGTCCTTCTTCAGCGTGGCGGCCTGCTCGGTGGTGCCGGTGGCCTTCGCGACGAGGTCGACGTTCTCGAGTATCTGGCCTATCTGGTCGGAGGCGTCGGCGGACGTGACCGTAAGGACGGGGGCGACCTCGCGCAGTTGCTTGATGGCATTGGGCTGCAGGTCGCTGGTGGCGACGATGAGATCGGGCTTCAGCGAAGCGATGGTGTCCATGCTGGGCTCGCCGCGGGTGCCGATGTCCTTGGGCTCGTTGGTCAGCGGGACAGCGGTGTTCCAGGTCTTGTAGCCCTTGACGTCCGCGACCCCGGCCGGTTCGACGCCGAGCGAGATCAGGGTCTCGACGACGTTCCACTCGGTGCCGACGACGTTCCTGGCGGGGCCGTCGAGTTCGACCTTGGTGCCGGAGGCGTCGGTCAGGGTGATGGTCTCGGTGGACTCCTTCGACTCGGTGGCGGCGGGTTCGGTGGTTCCGCAGGCGGTGAGCAGGAGGGCCGTGGCGGCCATGGGCGCGGTAAGCAGGAGTCGTCTCATGAGAGGGTGCTGAGCCTTTCGGTGCGGGTGTGGTGGCGGCCGATCGCGCGGGTGCGCAGCCGGCCGGTGAGCGGGTCGGTGCCGACCTCGATCCGGATGCCGTAGACCTCGGTCAGGCGCTGCGGCGTCAGGACTTCCTCGGGCGTGCCCTCGGCAACGATGTGCCCCTCGGCGAGCAGCACGATCCGGTCGGCCACGGCCGCCGCCTGGTCGAGGTCGTGCAGGACGACGCCCACGGCGATGCCGTGGGCGTCCGCCAGATCGCGGATCAGGTCGAGGAGTTCGACCTGATAGCGCAGATCGAGGTAGGTGGTGGGTTCGTCGAGGAGGAGGACTCCGGTCTCCTGTGCCAGGCAGCCGGCCAGCCAGACGCGCTGGAGCTGTCCGCCGGAGAGGTGTTCGGCGCCCCGGTCGGCGAGTTCGGCGACGCCCGTCATGGTAAGGGCGCGGTCGACGGCGGCACGTCCGCCCGGGTCGGCGCCGCCCCAGCGGCCCCGGTGGGGGTAGCGGCCGAACTCGACGACGTCGCGCACACTCAGACCGCTGGGCGTGGACCGTCCCTGCAGCAACAGGGCCACGCGGCGGGAGAACTCACGAGGGCTGAGGGCCAGGCCGTCGGTGTCGGTGTCGATCGTGAGCGTGGCCCGTCGGGGCGACTGGAGCCGCGCCACGGTGCGCAACAGGGTCGACTTGCCACTGCCGTTGGGGCCGACCAGTACCGCCACTTCACCGGGCCGCAGGGTCAGCGCCGCGGCGTGGACGACGTCCACGCCGTCGTAAGCCACGGTCACATCGGTCGCCGCCAGTTCATGGCCGCGCAGGCCCGGGGACGCCTCTTCACCAGGTTTCACGCCGCAAGGTTAGCCTACCCTTAGTTTGCGTTATGCGCCGGTGACCTGCTTGCGGTCGTGATCGTGGTCCGGCGTGTCGCCATGTCGTCACGCCGGGAGCACCCCTCGGCCCGTCGGGCTTCGAACCCGGGAACCCCGAACCCGGCTCCCCCTGACCGCTGTTCATCCCTCGTACGTGTGGAGAGCGGCCGCTGATATCGTCCGGACGGGTGACGGCCGACCGGATGAGGGCCGTCGTGCCGATACGGTTTCGCGGTGTCCACGACCTCCACCTCAGCGCAGTCCTGGAACTCCGCCGACCTGGGTTCCGTCGTCGTCATGGCCTGGCGCAGGGAAACACCGGACGGCGGCATCCCCTTCCTTATCGCCTGTTCCCTGGGGGACGGGGCAAGCGGCCCGGACGTCACCGCGGACGCCGTACGGCACCTGCTGCGCGGGGCGGGCCTGTCTCCCCAGGGCCGCCTCGTCGACGCCACCGAGGAGGACGGCTCGTCCGGTGTCGTCGTCGTGCCAGGAGCGGCTGCGCTCACCATGCCGGGCTTCGACGCCCAGTTCGTCCCGCCGCCGAAGTGGGCCGACGCCGCCGGTGAACGCGGTTACGTGTATCTCGTCTTCACCACCCGGCCATGGCCGTCCGGCGCCGAGCCCGGCGACCTCGCCACCCTGGACGCGTTCACCTCCGACCAGGACACCCTGCGGTCCGCCGCCCACGTCCTGCTGCCCGCCCGCACCCTGCGCGACGGCTGACCGCGTGCGGCGGCGCACCGGACCGGATCAGAACAGGTGCTCCTGCTCGGCGGGCACGCCGCCACGCAAAGGACGGTGCGGGCCGGGACGCCGGACCGGCGGCTCCTCGCCGAACAGGGGCGCCGTGCCGTACTCGTCGGGCTCCGCCGGGACCACGACGGGTCCGGTGCCCACGTTCAGGCACAGCGGAGCGTCCCGGTCGAAATCTCCTGGCGTCATGTCCGTCCAGTCGCATTCCTGACGCTCGCTCACCGACGCTCCGCTCCCCGTCCGTGCTTTCTGTCCGGCTTCCCGGCCCTTCATTGCCCCCGTACCCGGGCCGGGTTTCAGCGGGTGCCCTCTCGTGAGGAGGCGTGATCCTGCACGCGGCCAGGCTATCGCCCGTTCGCCGCTTCCCGATCGTGCCTCCGCGGCTGCGCCCGTCCCGTCCGGGCCCTTTCCGGCAAGCGCACCCCACCAGGGAGACGTACGTCACACCCCGGTCCTGTCACATCCCGGCGGGCTGTCCCATCAGGAATACGGCACCACCATCGCGCCACGGGAGATCACCATGGACGCCCGTCTCAACTTCTTCGGCAACGCACTCGGCGCCAAGGTGCTGAAGCACATCAACTCGGCGGGCAAGGTGGCGTCCGACTCGGGCCTGCCGCACGCCACCCAGGAACTGGTGAAGATCCGCGCCAGCCAGATCAACGGCTGCGGCTTCTGCACCGACATGCACACCAAGGACGCCGCCCGCGCCGGTGAGACCGCCAGCGTCTCCACCACGTCGCCACCTGGCGCGAGGCCATCGTCTTCACCGAGGCCGAACGCGCCGCACTCGAACTCGCCGAACGGGGAACCCGTATCGCCGGCGGCGGCGTCACGGACGAGGCACGGGCCGTGGCGGCCAAGCACTACGACGAGGACCAGCTCGTCGCCCTCATTTCCCTCATCGCCGTCATCAACACCTACAACCGCATCAACGTCATCAACCGGCAGCCCGCCGGCGACTACCAGCCCGGCCAGTTCGGCTGACGGGCGCCTGCCCGCCCTCCCGGCCGAGGGCCCAGTGACCGGTACCGGCGGGACCGACCCTGCTGCTCAATTCGAGGGAGGGTCACGCACCGCATCCGAGAGGGGCCGGCCGGGGCGCCGGACCGCCTCCCCGCGAGACCCGTTCCCTGTGCCCCGCCGACAGGCCGGCATCACTTTCCGTAGTTGAGCAACAAAGTCGGGACCGACTCTGCTGCTCAATTCGGCGAGCGATCACGTGCCATGTTTTCAGGGCTCGGCCGCGCCCGGCCTGCCTGCATCTGCGACGCGCTCTGAAGGCCGTATCGGCACGGCGTCATCACGCCGGGTAATTGCGCAGCAGAGTCGGGACCCGCCCCAAAGCGGCGGTCGAGCCGGCCGGAGCCGGTCCGGGCACCGCTCTGGGCACCGGCTGAACGCCGGTGCTCCGGCCCGGAGCCCCGGCGCCGCGCACCTCGGCGACTCAGGCCTCCGCGCGCCGGGGCAGGCGCCAGCCGGGGCGTACGAAGTGGCAGGTGTAGCCGTCCGGATACCGCTGGAGGTAGTCCTGGTGCTCGGGCTCGGCCAGCCAGAACGGACCGGCCGGTGCGACCTCGGTGACCACGGGCCCCGGCCACAGACCCGACGCGTCGACATCGGCGATCGTCTCCTCGGCGACGCGCTTCTGCTCGTCGCCGAAGTAGAAGATGGCGGAGCGGTAGCTCAGCCCGATGTCGTTGCCCTGCCGGTTCCTGGTGCTCGGGTCGTGGATCTGGAAGAAGTACTCCAGGATCGTGCGGTAATCGGTGACCGCCGGGTCGTAGGTGATCTCGATCGACTCGGCGTGGGTACCGTGGTTGCGGTACGTGGCGTTGGGGACGTCGCCGCCGCTGTAGCCGACGCGTGTGCTCAGGACACCTGGGAACGTGCGGATCAGCTCCTCCATGCCCCAGAAACAGCCGCCCGCCAGCAGCGCCTTCTCCTCGGTCCTCGTCATCTCGTCTCGCCCTTCTGCCGCGTCCTTCGACGGACACGTCCGCCTCGCACTCATGGTCCCGTACGACCGCCGCCGTACGCGCACCGGTCTCAACCATGCCGGGCCCCCTGTTGTTCCGTCCACGCCCGCCCACTCCGGGGATTCCGCCCTGGCCGGACAGCGTTCGTGTGTACGATTTCGCACATGCCCGGTACACCCGCCCCGGCACAGCGGCTGCGCGATCTCGCGCGACGGCGCCGGGTCCGCGACCGGATCGACCGGAAGGACGCGCAGCCGCTGGACGTGGAGGCACCCGCTCGGGTCATGTGCATGTCGGCCGGGCATCTGAGCCGGGAGTTCCGGACCACGTACGGCGGGTCTCCGTACGGCTGCCTGATGACGCGGCGCATCGAGCGGGCCATGTCCCTGCTCCGCCGCGGCGACCCGAGTGTGACCGAGGTGTGTTTCGCGGTGGGTTCCTCGTCGCCGGGCACGTTCGGCGCGCGCTTCACCGAACTCGTCGACGTCCTTTTGAGCGCCTGCCGGCGCCTTGCAGCGGACACCGCGGAGGGAACGCCGGTGCGCGAGGCGAAGCGGGTGACCAGACCGGTCAGGAACCGAGAGGCTTCCGGAGCCGGGCCCTCTGGTGTGACACCCACGGACATCGCCGTTCAAGCGAGCTTCCTCCCACACGACGCCCCCCGGGCCTCCCCGGCCCTCCACCGCGACGCCCTCGGCTTCGAGGCCCGCAAGGACGTCGGGCACGGCGGCATGCGCCGGATCACCGTCGCTCCCGTCGGCCGGCCCGCCGCGTCCATCGTGCCGGCCCCGCCGGCCGCCGGTTCCGGTGTCACCGACGACGAGCGGCGGCGCATGGTCACCGGGATGACGGCCAAGGCGCCTACGTCGGCCTGCTGCTGTCCGAGACAACCTCGACGGTGTGTCCGCGGAGCCGCAGGGGCCGAGAGCGCCGAAGTCCGAGCGGCCGTACAGCGTGCGCGGCTGCGCCTTCCGTGACCCCTCGGGCAATCCGATCCGCGTCCAGGAAGTGCGCTGAGCCCGTCCCCAGACCACGGATCGAACCACGGAACCTACGAGAGGACTGAGCCCCGGCATGGCCACGAGAACGAAGACGCAACCGCCGGCACCGCACGGCGCCGACAGCCATGAACTGATCCGTGTGCACGGCGCGCGCGTGAACAATCTCAGGGACGTCAGCATAGAGATCCCCAAGCGCCGGCTGACCGTCTTCACCGGCGTCTCCGGCTCGGGCAAGAGCTCGCTGGTGTTCGACACGGTCGCGGCGGAGTCGCAGCGGCTGATCAACGAGACGTACAGCGCCTTCGTGCAGGGCTTCATGCCCACCCCGGCGCGGCCCGACGTCGACGTCCTCGAAGGGCTGACCACCGCGATCATCGTCGACCAGCAGCGGATGGGGTCCGACCCCCGCTCCACGGTCGGCACCGTCACCGACGCCCACGCGATGCTGCGTATCCTCTTCAGCCGGCTCGGCACTCCGCACATCGGCCCGCCCAGCGCGTTCTCCTTCAACACCGCCTCGGTCCGGGCGAGCGGGGCGATCACCGTCGAGCGTGGGGACAAGAAGGCGGTGAAGGCGACCTACGAGCGCACCGGCGGGATGTGTAGGCGCTGCGAGGGCCGGGGCAGCGTTTCCGACATCGACCTCAGCCAGCTCTACGACGACACCAAGTCCCTGTCCGAGGGCGCGTTCACCATCCCGGGCTGGAAGTCGGACAGCTTCTGGACCGTCCGGGTGTACGCCGGGTCGGGCTTCGTCGACCCGGACAAGCCGATTCGGGAGTTCACCGAGCAGGAGATGCAGGACTTCCTGTACCGGGAGCCGGTCAAGGTGAAGGTCGAGGGCGTCCATCTCACCTACGAGGGGCTGATCCCCAAGATCCAGAAGTCGTTCCTGTCGAAGGACAGGGAGTCGATGCAGCCGCACATCCGGGCCTTCGTGGAGCGGGCGGTCGCCTTCACCACCTGCCCCGAGTGCGACGGCACCCGGCTGAGCGAGGGGGCCAGGTCGTCGAAGATCAAGGGCGTCGGCATCGCCGACGCCTGCGCGATGGAGATCCGGGAGCTGGCCGAGTGGGCCCGCGGCCTGTCCGAGCCCTCGGTGGCGCCACTGCTCACCTCGCTGGGCGGCACCCTCGACTCCTTCGTGGAGATCGGGCTCGGATACCTCGCGCTGGAGCGGCCGTCGGGCACCCTGTCGGGCGGTGAGGCGCAGCGCGTCAAGATGATCCGCCATCTCGGTTCCCCGCTCACCGACATCACCTACGTCTTCGACGAACCCACCATCGGCCTGCACCCGCATGACATCCAGAGGATGAACGACCTGCTGCTGCGGCTGCGGGACAAGGGCAACACGGTACTGGTCGTGGAGCACAAGCCGGAGACGATCGCGATCGCCGACCATGTCGTCGACCTCGGCCCCGGCGCAGGTGCGGCGGGCGGCACCGTCTGCTTCGAGGGAACCGTCGAAGGGCTGCGGCGCGCCGGCACGGTCACGGGCCGCCACTTCGACGACCGGACGACGCTCAAGGAGTCGGTACGCAAGCCCTCCGGGGCGCTGGAGATCAGAGGGGCGACGACGCACAACCTGCGCGGCGTCGATGTCGACATCCCGCTCGGTGTGCTCACGGTCGTCACCGGTGTTGCCGGTTCCGGCAAGAGTTCGCTCGTGCACGGGTCGCTGGTCAAGCAGTCGGGGGCCGGCGACGAGGGTGTGGTGTCGGTGGACCAGGGCCCGATCCGCGGCTCACGGCGGAGCAACCCCGCGACGTACACGGGGCTGCACGAGCCGATCCGTAAGGCGTTCGCCAAGGCCAACGGCGTCAAACCGGCGCTTTTCAGCGCCAATTCAGAAGGCGCCTGCCCCACCTGCAACGGTGCCGGTGTCGTCTTCAGCGACCTGGCGATGATGGCCGGGGTGGCCGGCACCTGCGAGGACTGCGAGGGCAAGCGGTTCCAGGCGTCGGTGCTGGAGTACCGCCTCGGCGGCCGCGACATCAGCGAGGTGCTCGCGATGTCGGTGGCCGAGGCGGAGGAGTTCTTCGGTGCCGGTGAGACCCGTACTCCGGCGGCGCACCGGGTCCTCGGCCGACTCGCCGACGTGGGGCTCGGCTATCTCACCCTCGGCCAACCGCTGAACACGCTGTCCGGCGGCGAGCGGCAGCGGCTCAAGCTGGCCGTGCACATGGCGGAGAAGGGCGGCGTGTACGTCCTGGACGAGCCGACCACCGGCCTGCACCTCGCCGACGTCGAGCAGTTGCTGGGCCTGCTCGACCGGCTGGTCGACTCCGGCAAGTCGGTGGTCGTCGTCGAGCATCACCAGGCGGTCATGGCGCACGCCGACTGGATCATCGATCTCGGGCCGGGCGCCGGGCACGACGGCGGCAAGATCGTCTTCGAGGGCACACCCGCCGACCTGGTCGCCGCCCGCTCCACCCTCACCGCCGAGCACCTCGCATCCTACGTCGGTGCCTGAGCCCCGACTCGGGTCATCGGCCCGGACGCCGGGCTCCTGCCCGGCGTCCGGGCCGGGTGTCCGCCGCGCGGCACCCGTGCGTCGCCTTGGCGGGTGCCGTCACCGGCCACCGGTCTCCACGAGGGAGACCAGGGCCGTGATGCGTTTACCGGTCGGCTCGGGCTGCACGTCCACCCCCTGGGCGACGGCCAGCACGATCTCCAGGCCGTGCCGGCCCACTCGGTCCGGGTTCGCGCCCCCGGCCACGGGCAGCACGGTGCTGCCGTCCCGGACCATTACCTCGAGGGTGTCGCCGGCGATGCGCAGATCCAGTTGGACGGAGCCGGGTGCGTACTTGCGTGCGTTGGTGACCAGCTCGCTCACCACGAGCTGGGTGACCTCCACCGCGTAGCTCGACACGGTCAGTCCGTCCTCCGTCCGAACGCGTGTCAGGAACGCCTCGGCAAGCCGCCGGGCCTCCGCTATCCATGCGCCGTCGCCGTCCAGGGCGTAGGACGCTCGCCGCGGTGCGCCGGGCACCGGGGCCCCTTCGCCGACAGGAACTGGTTCCATCCAATCCGCCCTCACTCACCGATCACACGGCGCGACTACCCAAGATGCCCGGCCGCACTCCCCCGGGCCCACGATGGCGGGCCGGGCTGTCTCCTGCCTCCTCTGCCGGGGAATGCGCCAGGTGCCTCGACACCCTTCAGGCGCTCCCGACGGGGTGGCGAGCGCCTGGTGCCCGGGTGTCCGCCGGTTCGGCCGGTTCCGCCGGTTTCGGAGCGCGGCACTCGGCGGGCAGGCGGCGTCCCGCGGCCGCGGCGGTCACCGCCGCGTTCGCCCCCGGCCGCGGCGCGAAGGCCGTCGCCGTGGTCAGCCGGAACTTCGTCCGGGCCCACCGGTGCCTCGCCCATCCCCATGGAATGCCCAGGAACAGCGGCAGTCCGCTGATCAGGGTGAGCCGGGCAAGGGGAACCACGAGCCGTCGGCGACGAGTTTCATCGCGCGGCCCGAAGTCTGCCGGGTGACCGCAGAGGCCGTGGTGGCGGCGGCACTGAGTGCGTGCGGCCCGGGGAGCCCGAGTCGACTCGCAAAGGGGTGCCGTGGACGAGGAAAGCCCGGCGTGCGGGGCGGCGGAGTTTCGCCTGCCCCACGGCGCCGGGCCCGGACGGCGCGGGCCCCACAGCGGAAGGAGCCCCGCGCACCGGCCTCGGCGCACCCGAGGAGTTCCTCACCGGTGGCGCAGCCGCCCCACCCCCTCCAGGGCACGCCGGGCCGCACCGGCCGGCCGGGGGCGGTACCGGGCGTACCATGGCGCCCTCGTAGACGGACGGTTCCCAGGTTTTCAGCGAGTCGTTGTAGCGGGCCGGCCCGCCGCCCAGGTCGACCATGCGGATCCCGTTGACGAAGACGAGCGTCTGTGCCGAAGGCGGCGACTCGGGCGGCTCGTTCATCAGTGGTGACCCGGCGCGGGGCGTCACCTCCGGCGGCTGGGGCAACTGCTCCTCCGGCGGCCAGACCTGGTTCCAGCCGATCAACGAGATCCTGAGCCGCTACGTCCTGACCCTGCACACGGCGTGACCCGGCCCAACGTCCCGAGCGGCCCTCGATGCACGTAGCGCCAACGACGCAAGCCCCACCCCCGGACGATCCTTCGGGGGCGGGACTTGCAGTGGAGCGCTGGGCAGGCCTTGCACCTGCATTTCCCCGCAGGAAGCGGGGCGTCTTTCCTTGGACCACCAACGCACGGGAGGGCTCCGGAAGTTCCGGCGCCTTGACCTGCGTCAACCATAACCGCATTCGCCTCGGTAGTCACATCGGACAGGTGAGCAGCGTGCGGGGTGGTCCGGTGCGCACGGCGGGACTGCCGGTCAGTCCCTGATCAGCACGGCTCGAGGCACCGGCCCCGTCGGCCCTGTCCGTTCCGTCCGTTCCGGTGTGCCGGAGAGGGCACCCGCGAAGTTGTCCTCGACCTCCGCCTTCTCCGCCGTGTTCGGGTGACGATTGGTGCACGCGGTTCCCGCGCTGGAGCCGGACATCAGGCTGGAGCAGGGTCCTGGCTTACGGTCCGGCAGGCCCAGGATGTGACCGAACTCGTGGGCCGAGATGCGGATCGTGTCGTAGCCCTGGTTCACGGCCTGGCGCCCGATGTAGACAGTGCCGTTGCCCAGGGTGGTGGGCAGGGCGCGCGGCCAGCCGTTGTCCGCCAGGACCCGGATGTTGGCGCGCTGTCCGGACGCGGCCGGGCGGAGTTCCACGGCGTCGACGCTCTCGTTCCAGATCGCCGCGCCCCGGTCGACGGCGGACCTGAACTCCGCGGAGCCGCTCGCGTCGTAGGTGAGCAGGCGGGCGGCCGACGTCTGTTCGGGCGCGCCGGACGGGGCGGCCACGGCCTGGCCGCCCCACAGCAGGGGGGAGGAAAGCACCAGAACCGCGGCCAGGCTTCCGGTCAGCGTACGGATGTGCATGGTCGACCTCCTTGTGGGGGCAGGTTAGTCGTGCTCATGACACTCATTGCCTCCCTGCCCACCCGGCGAGGGCGGCAATCCGTCAATCGACCCGCGCCGGTCCCGCACGTTGGCCCCTGCTCCCCACCGGGCCCGTACCTGCTCCCTCGGTCCAGAAGCGGCATCGCTGAATTCCATGAAAAGGATCGGTTGGACTTCCGGATCCTGCGGGGGCACTGTGGGCAGGGTTCCCCAGCCCCTGGGACACCCCTGAATCGCACCCGGAGACCAGCCGATGAACCACGTGACCAACCCCGAGCGCTACGACGGCACCATGCGCTACCGGCGCACCGGGCGTTCAGGGCTCGACCTCCCCCTGCTGTCCCTGGGCTACTGGCACAACTTCGGCGACGACCGGGCCTTCGGGACCCAGCGTGAGATCGCGCTGCGCGCCTTCGACCTCGGCATCACCCACCACGACCTCGCGAACAACTACGGACCGCCCTACGGTGCCGCGGAGGTCAACTTCGGCCGACTGATGAAGCAGGACCTCGCCCCGTACCGGGACGAGCTGGTGATCTCCACCAAGGCCGGCTGGGACATGTGGCCGGGTCCCTACGGTCAGGGCGGCGGATCACGCAAGTACATGCTCGCCTCGCTGGACCAGTCGCTGGAGCGGATGGGCCTGGACTACGTGGACATCTTCTACTCCCACCGGCTCGACGCCACCACTCCCCTCGAGGAGACCATGGGCGCACTGGACACCGCGGTCCGCCAGGGCAAGGCGCTCTACGTCGGGATCTCCTCCTACGACGCCGAGCGCACCCGTGAGGCGGTCGCCATCCTCCGGGACCTCGGGACTCCGCTGCTGATCCACCAGCCCTCGTACAGCATGCTGAACCGCTGGATCGAGACCGAGGGGCTGCTGGACGTGGCCCAGGAGGAGGGCTTCGGGATCATCGGGTTCACGGCGTTGGCCCAAGGGCTGCTGACCGGACGCTATCTGGACGGTGTGCCACGGGATTCACGGGCGACGCAGGGGAAGTCGTTCGACACCGCGTGGCTGACGGACGACATGCTGCACCGGCTGCGCGCCCTCAACGACATCGCGGCCCACCGTGGGCAGACGCTGGCGCAGATGGCGCTGGCCTGGGCCCTGCGGGACCGGCGCGTCACCTCGCTGGTGATCGGCGCGTCCCGCACCGAGCAACTGGAGCAGAACGTCGCCGCGCTGAAGCGCCTCGACTTCAGCGGCGAGGAGCTGGCCGAGATCGACAAGTACGCCACCGACGGCGGCGTCGACCTGTGGCGCGAGGCCCGTCGCGGCAACCTGGGCTGAGCCGCGGGGTGTGCACCGCGGCGTAAGGGGAACTGCGACGGGGTGGGCCGCGCGTTCCGCGGCCACGGTGACCCCAGCCCCCGGGACGGCCCGATGCAGACGTTCCTGCCCTATCCAGGCTTCCAGCGGTCGGCGTCGGTACTCGACCGCCGTCGGCTCGGCAAGCAACGGGTGGAGGCCCTCCAGGTCCTGCGCGGCCTGATCGTGCCGGGCTACGGGTGGCGCCGGCATCCGGCGGTTCGCATGTGGACCGGCTACGAGGAGGCGCTGGTGCGTTACGGCCTCGAGATCTGCCGGGTCTGGCGCGACCGGGGGCACCAGGACAACTGCGCCGCCACGCTCGTCGCCGATCTGGCCACCGTCCGGCCCGGCGCACCGGTGCGCGGTCAGGGGGAACTGGCCGAGGCGGGTGAACTGCCACCCTGGATCGGGGACGACGCCCTGCACCGCAGCCACCGTTCGGCCCTGGTACGCAAGGACCCGGCCTTCTACACGGAGTGCTTCCCCGGGGAGCCGGACGACCTGCCGTACGTCTGGCCGGCCTCGGACCGTTCTCCCCGGGTCCTCCCCGGCTGAGGCCACCGTTCCGTCACCTTCGCACCGCCCGTTCTCTGCCCCGCTCCGAACGCACGGACGCCCCGGCGTTCCCCTCCGCGGGGTCCGCCGGGGCGGACCGGACGGTAGGCGCGGTGCGCCTACCGTCCGGACAGGTACTCCTCGACGCCCGGTGCGGTGTACGCGTCCTCGGCGTTCACCACGGCACCCGTCGCCTTCGCGTCGGGCTTGAGGACGTACGTCTCGACGCTCGCCGGGCGGTCGACGTCGGAGAAGTTCTGTGCGGTGCCGAGGCCGATGTCGGCGTTCTTCTGTGAGCGGTGCGCCTTGACGACGTCCTCACGGCTGAGGCCGCCGGCATCGCAGGCCGCCTTCAGGTCGGCACCCATGAGCTGTGCGGCGTTGTAGCCGGACAGCACGCCGGAGTCGACGGGCGAGTCCGGGTACTTCTTCTTGTACGAGGTCACCATGCGCTGGACCATCGGCAGTTCGGAGCTGACCGCGGGTGCGGCGCTCACCACGTGCAGCATGGCGGCCAGGGCCGGCGCGGCCGGGGTCTCCATGAGCTGGGGCGCGTAGCCCGGTGCGCTGCTGACGACGGGGACGCTCAGACCGCGGGAGGCGGCGACGCCGACGAGGGAGGCCGTCTGGGCGGGTCCGGCACTGATCAGGACGGCCTTGACGCCCTCCTTGCCCAGGGCGGAGACCTGTGCGGACAGGTCGGTGTCCGTGGCCTGGATCTTCTGCCCGGCGATTTTCAGTCCGGCCTGTTCGGCCGCCCAGGTGGAGCCTTCCAGCGCGTTGGCGCCGTAGTCGCCCTCGAAGTAGACGTGACCGATGGTGTCACCCTTCTTCACTCCCTTGGTGCGGGTGAGGAAGTCGACCGCGGCGATCATGTCGATGTCGTAGGTGGTGCCGAGGACCTGAATGGCGTCCTTCCCGAGCAGGGATGCGGCCCAGGCCTGCGGGAAGGTGAGCACCTTGTCGCGCTCGATGTCGTCGAGCAGGGCCGCGACGACGGGCGAGCCGATGACCTGGGGCAGGGCGACGACGTCCGGCGCGATGTCGGCGTAGGCGGTCACCGCCTTCTGCACGTCGTAACCGTGGTCCTTGACGACGATCTCGATCTTGCGGTCGCAGATGCCGCCGTCGGCGTTGGTCTCGTCGGCCCACATCTGCTGGACCTGCACGATGCTCTTGCCGAGCGTGGCGTACGGGCCGGTGAGGTCGGTGAGGGCGCCCAGCCGGATGGTGTCGGCGCTGACGCCGGGGCCGGTGCGGACGCCGTCGGCGGATTCGCTGCCCCCGTTGCCGTCGTCCGCCTTGGAACTGCACCCGGTGGCCGCGAGCAGCAGGACGAGGGCTCCGGCGAGGGCGGCGCCGCTGGTGCGGCGCCGGGTGCGGGGCCGGTGATGCATGGTGTTCACGGGGTGTGCTCCTTGGGTCGTGCGGCTGCGGCCGGTTGCGGTGGTGTCTGGGCTGGGTCGGTGGCGGGGGCTCGGGTGCGTCGGCGCCGTACGCGGTCGCGGGCCCGGCGGGCCAGCCCGTGCAGGCCGTCGGGCGCGTACAGCAGGACGAGGACGATCGCGGCCCCGTAGAGGTAGCGGGCGGCCTCGGTGGGGCCGAGGGAGCCGTCGCCCGAGCCGGGGGCTGCCACCAGGGGGAGTTGGTCGGCGTAGCGGGCCATGAGCAGCGGGAGCGCGGTGACGAAGACGGCTCCCGCGGTGGCTCCGGCGGCGGAGCCGAGCCCGCCGATGACGATCATGGCGAGGTAGTCCACGGAGAGGACCAGGGAGAAGTAGTCCGGGACGACCCGGCGGAAGGAGAGGGCGAGGAGAACACCCGCGAGCCCTGCGTACATGGACGACACCACGAAGGCCGCCGAACGGTGGCGGGCGACGTCGACGCCCATCACGGCGGCCGCGGTCTCGCTGTCGCGCAGGGCGGCGAGCGCCCGCCCGGGGCGCCCGCGCAGCAGACCGCGGGCGGTGAACCAGGTGACCGCGAACAGCGCCAGGCCCAGGAACCACAGCCGCTCCTCCGCGCCGAACGGCACACCGAGCACGGTGAGTTCGGGGCCGTCGGCACCGAAGGTGAAGCCGCCGAGGTTGAGCGGGGGCACGGAACGGCCGTTGAACCCGCCGGTAACGCCGTCGGCGGTCAGCAGCACGTGGTGGCCGAGGAAGACCAGCGCGAGGGTGGCGATGCCCAGGTAGATGCCGCGCACCCGGGCGGCGACGGGGCTGAACAGCCCGCCCGCCGCGCCGGTCAGCAGGACCGCGAGGAGGGCGGCGAGGGCGGTCGGCAGTCCCGGGCCGGGCTCGCCCGCGAGCCAGGTGTAGCCGTAGGCGCCGACGGCGAGGAAGAAGGCGTGGCCGAGGGAGAGCTGTCCGGCGGTGCCGGTCAGCAGGGCGAGACCGATGGCGCCGATGGCGGCCGCCATGGAGAACAGGCCGATGCGCAGCCAGAAGGCGTCCAGGTAGAACGGCGGGAGGCACAGGACGACGGCGAGGAGTGCCATCCGTGCCCCCCGGCCGGTCAGGACTGTGGGGATGCGGTCAGACACGGGCTGCTCCCTTCGCGCCGAACAGTCCGGTGGGCCGTACCAGGAGCACCAGCAGCATCACTGCGTACGGGGCGACGTCGCCGAAGCCCTCACCGAGGACGTGCAGGTCCGACTGGTAGCCGACGACCAGTGCCTCGGTCAGGCCGATGAGCAGGCTGCCCGCGAGGGCTCCGGTCGGGGAGGCGAGGCCGCCGAGGATCGCCGCGGGGAAGGCGTTGAGCGCGATCAGGCCGGTGCTGCGTTCCAGGCCGGGTGCCGGGAAGGCGGCGAGGAACACGGCGGCGAGTGCGGCGAGCGCGCCCGCCAGGCACCAGGCGATCGCGCGGACCCGGCCGAGCCGTACGCCCATGAGGGACGCGGCCTCGATGTCCTCGGCCGCCGCCCGCAGGGACAGCCCCCAGGAGGTGAACCGGAAGAGCGCGAACACGCCGCCGATGACCACGGCGGACACCACGATCGCCGCGAGCCGGCTGTCGGCGACGGTCACCGGGCCGAGTTCGGTCACGGCGTCGCCCCAGGGGTCGCCGAGGTTCAGCAGGTCGCCGCCGATGCGCCGGGCCAGGTCGGTCAGCAGGACGATGTCGATGCCGATGGTGACGATGGTCTGCACATGGGCGGAGTGTGCGTCCTGTCCGCCGCGTTGCAGCAGGAACCGGTCGAGGGCGCCTGCGAGGGCGGCGGTGGTGAGGACCGCCAGTGCCAGCGCGCCGGCGAAGCCGAGGTCGTCGTGGAGGACGGCGGTCAGGTAGCCGCCGAACAGGAGCAGGGAGCCGTGGGCGAAGTTGAGGACGCCGGACGCCTTGAAGATGACGACGAAGCCGAGGGCGACCAGTGCGTAGACCGCGCCGAGGGCGATGCCGCCGAGGATGTTGTCCAGGAATACGGTCATGCCGCGTCCTCCCCCTTGGTGTCGGTGCCGAGGTAGGCGCGCAGCACCTCGGGGTCACGGCGGACCTCGTCGGGGGTGCCGTGGGCGATGGACCGGCCGAAGTCGAGCACGGTGACGTCGTCGGCGAGGCGCATGACCAGTCCCATGTCGTGTTCCACGAGGACCACGGACAGGCCGAGTTCGGCCCGCAGTTCGCCCACGACCTCGGCGGTACGGGCGCGTTCGGTGGCGTTCATGCCGGCCACCGGCTCGTCGAGCAAGAGCACGCGTGGCTCCAGACAGAGGGCGCGGGCGAGTTCCACGCGTTTGCGGTCGCCGTACGACAGGAGGGTGACGGGGCTTTCGAAGTGGGCACCGAGGCCGGTCAGTTCGGCGATCTCGCGGGCTCGTGCGAGGTGTTCGCGCTGTTCGCGCACGGCGCCCGGCAGACGCAGGGCGGTGGCGGCGAAGCCCGCGCGGGTCAGGGCGTGGCGGCCGAGCATCAGGTTGTCGGCGACCGTGCCGTGGGTGGTGACGATGTTCTGGAAGGTGCGGGCCACGCCGAGTGCGGCGATGCGGTGCGGGGCCAGCCGGGTCAGTTCGGTACCGCCGAGGGTCACCGTGCCGGCGGCCGGGCGGCACAGGCCGGACAGCACGTTGAAGCAGGTCGACTTGCCGGCGCCGTTGGGTCCGATGATCGCGTGCACCGTGCCGGGTGCGACGGTGAGGGAGACGGTGTCGAGGGCGGTGAGTCCCGCGAAGCGCACGGTGACGTCCCGTACGTCGAGCACGGGCGGTGCGGTGGTGGTGCGGTCGTTCACGCCGCCCCCCGGCCCTCGGCCACCCGGTCGTCGGCCGTCTGGTCCTCGGCCGCCTCGCCCAGGTAGAGGCGTCGTACGGCGTCGGTGCGGGAGAGTTCGTCGGCGGGGCCGGACAGGCGGGTCTCCCCGACCTCGAGGACGTGGGCGTGGTCGGCGAGGGAGAGTGCCATACCCGCGTTCTGTTCGACCAGGAGCACGGCGGTGCCCTGGGTGTTGATCTCGCGGATCACCTCGGCGATCCGGTACACCATCTGCGGTGCGAGGCCGAGGGACGGTTCGTCGAGGAGCAGCAGGCGGGGAGCGGCCATCAGTGCGCGGCCGATGGCGAGCATCTGCTGCTCGCCCCCGGACAGCAGCCCCGCGGCCTGGTGAGTGCGCTCTGCGAGCCGGGGGAAGAGCGTGAACACGCGCTCCCGTGCCTCGTGGACCTGGGCCCGGCCCCGACGGCCTAGTCCGAGTCCGCCGCTGCGCAGGTTCTCGTCGACCGTGAGCCCGGCGAACACCCGCCGTCCCTCCGGGACCTGGACGACTCCGGCGCGTACCGCCCTCACGGGGTCCTTGCCGTCGAGCACGGTGTCGCCGTAGCGGATGCGGCCGGCCGTGATGGCACCGCGGTGCAGGCGCAGGGTGCCGGACACGGCCCGCAGCAGGGTCGTCTTGCCCGCACCGTTGGCGCCGAGCAGGGTGACGACGCCGCCGTGCGGCACGGTGAGCGACACGGAGCGGAGGGCGGACAGGGCGCGCCCGTACGTCACGTCGACGTTCTCGACGTGGAGCGCGGGCCGGTCGTCCGGTGGTGCTTCGGGCATCACGGCTCCTCGGGGCCGTACCGCACGGCGGCGACGGCTTCGACGGGAAGGGGAGCTCACGACAGCACGGGCGCGGGCGGGCGGAACAGGCTTCCGGCCCCGCTCGCTGCGACGTCCCAACGGGGGCGCGCGGGGGTTGTGCGGCTGCCCAGGGACGGTCCCGGGTCTCAGCCTCGGGCGCGCAGGTACGCGTCCAGTTCGGCGGCTCCGGTCAGCATCGTCCGCCCGCGGGCGGACAGCCGGGCGTGCCAGTCCTGGAGGGTGGCTTCCAGGGGCTCGAGGCCCCCGGCGGACCGCACCTGGGCGATGAACGGGGCGATCTGCCCCAGCAGGTAGCCGCCCCGCCGGAGCTGGTGGACGAGGCGGGCGTCCCGTACGTCGGCCTCGTCGTAGACGCGGTAGCCGGTCAGCGGGTCGCGGCGCGGGCTCACCAGTCCGGCGCGCTCCCACTTGCGCAGCGTCGCGGGCCGGAGGCCGAGCCGACGCGCCAGTGGCCCGATGAACGTGCCGTCGGTGCCGGGCACCGCGCGGGACACCGGGCCCGGCACCGGGCCGGGCCGCTCCGTGCCGGGCGCCAGGTCACCAAGAGTCCGCTCCACGGCGCGGAGTGTGCGGCGGTCCTCGAGCAGTTGGGCGTGACTCTCGTCGACGATCCGCAGCGCCTCGTCGACCGCTTCCTGGTTGACGGCGCGCATGATCGCCGTCGCCGTCGCGTGGCCGTGGCCGGGTACCAGGGCGCGGAACGCGGCCAGGGCCTGCGCGTGCAGCGGGGTGTAGGTGCGGTAGCCGTGGGGGGTGCGGTCGGCGGGCGGGAGAATGCCGGCCTTCTCATAGTTCCTGACGGCCTGCGTGGACAGACCGTGCCCGCGTGCCAGGTCGACCGGTCGAAGTCGCCCCCCACTTTGAAGGTTTTGCCCCATGGAACCAACGGTATCGCGGAAAGTTTCCACTGGAAGTTCAGCGATAGCGTTGACGGCGTGACTATTCGCATCGAGGACGTCGTCCGTGCCGCGGACGCCGGGAGCGTCAGGGAGCTGCTTCCCGGCCGGCCGCGCGTGCTCGCGCCCGGGGAACCCACACACGGTGAGAACGCTCTGCTGGGCCTGCGCAACGAACTGTTCCGACAACTTGTCGAGCAGGAGGGCTACCGGACGATCGCGAGCGAGAGCGACTGCCTCATGGGCCTGGTCGTGGACGACTACGTCACCTCGGGCACGGGCGCCCTCGACGAGGTGGTGGAGCGCGGATTCAGCCACGGCTGGGGCGCCTTCGCGGCGAACCGCGAACCCGTGTGCTGGATGCGGGAGTACAGTGACGGCCGACCCGTGTCCGAGCGGCTCCGTTTCGCCGGTTTCGACGGCCCGCTGGAGATCAGCGGCGCCGCGAGCCCCAGGCAGGCCCTCACCGCACTTCACGGCTACCTCGCCGCCCGGGTCGCCCCGGACCTGCTCCCCTGCGCCTCGGAAGCACTGGACCGTCTGCTCGGCGCCGACGACCGGTGGACCCGTCCCACCGTCATGATGGAACCGGCCCGGTCCGTGGGGCGGTCGGCAGAGGCCGGGGAACTGCTGCTGCTCGCCGACGACCTGGTGGCGCTGCTCGACGCCGAGACGCCGCATCTGATCGCGGCGACCTCGCGGGACGACTGGGACCGGGCGCGCCTGCACGGGCGCACCGCCACCGGCCTGCTGCGCTACCACTACTGGCTGGCCGGCACCTCACCCGGCCGCATGACACGGCTGCTGGGCCAGCGGGACCGGATGATGGCCGACCACCTCCTCTCTCGCCGAACGGGGCCCGGTCCTGGTCTTCGCCCACAACAGCCATCTCCAGCGGCACAAGAGCACGATGCGCATGTGGGACCAGCCGCTGCTGAGATGGTGGAGCGCCGGCGCGCTCGTGAGCGCCTGCCTGGGCGAGAAGTACGCCTTCCCGGCCACGGCTCTCGGCACCATCCGCCACCAGGGAGTGGACACCCCGTCCCTGGACACCGTCGAGGGAGTGCTGTACGCGCTCCCTCAGGACCCCTGCCTCATCGGCGGCCCCCGGCTGGCCGGCCTCCTCGACTCTGTTGCTCCATTGCGGAGAGTGACGCCGCCCCGTCGACGGGGCGCAGGGAACGGGCCTCGCGAGGAAGCGGTCCGGCCCCGGCCGGCCCCTCTCGGACGCGGTGCGTGCCCCTCCCCCGAATAGAGCAGCAGAGTCCTCCTCGACTCTGCTGCGCAATTACCCGGCGTGATGACGCCGTGCCGATACGGCCTTCAGAGCGCGTCGCAGATGCAGGCAGGCCGGGCGCGGCCGAGCCCTGAAAGCACGGCACGTGATCGCTCGCCGAATTGAGCAGAAGAGTCCTCCTCGGCGACAAAGTGCCCCCCGCCCGCGTGTCGCCGTGGTTCGGGTACAGCCCGTTCGACCCGGCCCGCCTGGAGGAACCGACGGGGTCCTGTTCGTCGGGGACGTCCCGGAACGCCGGAGGACGGCCCCCCCTCCCGGGCGAAGCCGAGAGGGTGAAGTGACGACAACGCGGCCGGGGGCACCCCCTGCTCGAAGAGCTGGGGAAGTGTGTGCCGGATCACGCGTCCTCGGCATGATCCACCGGACGGGCCCCGAGGCGTACGGCCCGCCCCGGGGGGGCCGGTCAGCGTGGGAGGAGCCTGCGGGCGGTCAGGGCGAGGGTGACCTCGACCAGGTCGAAGGGGCGGGAAAGGGAACGTCCGGTCAGCTGTTCGTAGCGGCGCAGGCGGTTGAGGACGGTGTTGCGGTGGCAGTACAGCAGTCTGCTCGCCCGCTGGGCGGACCCGTCGCAGGCCAGCCAGGTCGCCAGGGTGTCCAGCAGGACCTCCGCGTCGGCGGGCTCCAGCCGTGCCAGCGGGCCGAAGAGCCGGTCGGCCAGGGCGGCGCCGAGGTTGGGGGAGGACACCACCAGGGCCGCCGGCAGGTGTTCCGTCAGCCGGACCGTGCCGCCGGTCTCCGGGCACAGGCTCAGCGCGGTGTCCGCCAGCCTGCGTGCCTCGCCCACCGCGGCGAGCCCTTCGACGGCGCTGCTGACACCCGCCCGTACGCCCGGCGGCTGCTCGTCCGCCACCACCGGCTCCGCGTCGTCCTGGACCAGAACGATGCCGTGGTCGGCGTCCACGCCTGTGTGCCAGTGCACGCGCACACCGGGAGCGAGCACTGCCTGGGCACGGGGACAGGCGGCGAACCGGCCGCCGCCGACCGCGACGACCACGTACCGGCCGTGCTCCGGCAGGTCCAGTGCCAGCGCGGCCTCGGGCAGGTCGACGATCCGGCTGGTCCCGTCGAGCAGCGCCGCGGCCAGCAGCCGCACCCTGTTCTCCCTCCGCCAGGACATCTGACGCTCGGTCTGCCGGTAGGCGTCCGCCACGACGATGCAGTGCTCGTCGACGAAGTTCCACACGTCGGCCGCCACGTGCACCAGCAGCCGTACGTCCTCGGGGGCTGTCCGTGAGGTCTCGTCGACCAGGCTCTGCCACACCAGGGAGCCGCCCAGCCGGAAGGCGTGCAGCAGCGCGTCCAGCGGCAGCCCCTGTCCGGCGCGGGTGGCGCCGATCTTCCAGGAGCAGCGACGGGCCGCGTCCCGGACACCGCGCGGGTCGAGAAGCGCGGAGACGCTGTGCCGCAGCGAGCGGTGCACCTCCTGCCAGATCTCGGTGGCGTCGTTCTCGATCGCCGACCGGTAGGCGGGCTCCTGGTCCTGGAGCAGGGCGACCAGCTGGTCGGAGAGCCGGGGCAGGTCGTCGAGCAGCACCCGGGCGGCCCGGTGCAGCACACCCAGTGCGTCGGCGTCGATCAGTGACCGCACACGCGGTGCCCGCGGTGCGGGCACGGGTCCGGGGCGCGGCAGGCTTCGTGGCCGTACGGCGTGTTGCATCGCGCATCTCCCCCAGGGTCGGCTTTCCCGGTGGCGCCCGCGTGGCGGTCCCCGTACCGGCTCCACGGCCGGCCGTGGAGCCGGTGAGCGGACCGCCACCCGACTCGTCCTGCCCCGAAGGATGACATACCGTCCGGTCGGTCCCTAGAGTTGTGCACCGGTCTTTTCCGCCTGTTCGACCAGTCGGACCAGCTCGACCCGGGAGCGGACGCCGAGCGTGGCGAAGACGTTGCGCAGGTGGTAGTCCACGGTGCGGGTGCTGACGGACAGGCTCAGCGCCACCTCCCGGTTGGTGGCCCCTTCCGCGACGCACCGTGCGATCCGCAGTTGCTGCGGGGTCAGCCGGGACAGGCCGCGCGCGCCGTGCCGGGACGCTTCGCCCGTTCCCGGCCCGTTCGGCGCCACGCCGTTGGCGCGCAGTTCCGCGGCCGTCTGGTGTGCCCAGAGCTGCGCGCCGCAGCGCTCGAAGTCGGCCAGCGCTTCCCCGAGCCGGGCGCGGGCTTCTCGCAGTCTGCGCCGGCGGCGCAGCCACTTGCCGTGCAGCAGTCCGGTACGGGCCCGTTCGAAGTCGCCGAACGTCTCGTCGTGCCGGTCCAGGGCGCGCAGGTACAGCTCGTCGGCGTCCTCCGGTGCGGCCAGCAGGGCGCGGCAGCGCAGTAGCTGGGCGGGGGCCTGCGGGTCGGCACCGCTGCCGGCCCACAGCTCGAACTCCTCGACCACCGCGCGGGCGTGCTCGGGCCGCCCGGCCAGTGCGGCGGCCTCCACGAAGCAGGGGACGGCGAGCATCCACACCGCGAAGTGGCCGCGCCGCGCGCCGGGACGGACCAGCGGGCCGAGCCGGTCGGCAGCCGCCTCGGGGCGGCCCGCACCCAGATCGGCGCGGGCCGCCGCCCACTGGGCGAGCAGGGCTGCCTGGGCCAGGCCGTGCCGGCGGGCCGTGGTGAGCGCCGCCGTCGCGTGCTCGGTGACGCGCGTCCGGTCGCTCTCAATCGATGCCGCCAGCGCCAGTACGGCGTGGTGGTGGGCGGCCGTGTTCCGCTGTCCGGCCCGGCGCGCGGCACGCAGCCCCTCCTCGGCGTGGGTACGGGCCAGTTGGTGGCAGCCTGCGCGCAGCTCGGCGTAGGCCAGGTACTCCAGGGCTCGCGGTTCCAGGGACGCGGCGCCCAGCGTGCGTGCCGCCGCCAGGGCCCGTGCTCCGGCCCGGCGGGCGGCGGCGACGTCGCCGAGCATGAGGGCTGCTGCGGCCGACCGCAGCAGCCGTTCGGGCTCGGTGGCGGGACGGCCCCGGTCCACCACGCGGGTCAGCGGGTCGGCAGCGAGGTCGAACCGCCCCAGCAGCACGGCGCGCATGCCGTCCCGGTGGTCGCGGAGCAGGGCGGGCAGGGAAGCGGAGGGCCGCGCCGGGACGGTGCCGTGGCGGGCAGGGCCGCCCCGGGATGCCTCCCGTGCCGGCGTCTCCTGCGGACCCGTCGTGGTCGCAGCCGCGGCACGGGGATCGAGCGCCCCCGCGACGGCGGGACAGGCGGAGGCGTCATCGTGGGTGAGAGCCCGGAGACAGGCCTGCCGGTCGCCGGCGGCCCAGGCCGCGTCCGCCGCGCCGAGGACCGCCGCGTCGGCCTCCGCCGGGCTCGGGCCCGCCAGGATGCGGGCTGCGAGCAGGAAGGACTCGCGGGCGTCGTCGACCGGGCCGTCGGCCAGGAGCACTCTGCCCCGGAGCAGTTCGGCGCGGCCACGTACCGGTGCCGGTGCCGGCCGGCTTCCGGCGGCGTCGAGCAGGCGCAGTGCCCCGCGCGGATACCCGGCGAGGAGAGCCTGTTGGGCGGCGGCTGTGTACCGCAGTGCCCGCTGCGCGTCGTCCGGCGTCAGTTCGGCGGCCCGCACCTGCGCCGTACGACGCAGGGAGGACGGTATGCCGGAGGTCAGGTCGGTGACCGCGCGCTCAAGTCGGGTGGCCAGGGCCGCGTCGGGGCCGAGGACGGTCCATGAGAGGTGCAGCAGTGCGGGCACGCCATGCGGGTCGGGGTGCGCCGCGGCCAGCGCGCGGTGCGCGGCGCGGCGGCGTTCGGACGGCGCACCGGCGTACACCGCCCTGCCGAGCAACGGGCTGCGGAACCGGAGCCGGCCCTCGGAGACCGTGACCAGCTCGGGCTCCTTCGGCGGCTCGGACGGTTCGGGCGGTCCGTCGTCCTCCCGGCCGCCGTAGCCGCTCGTCGCCCGCCGTACGAGTGCGGCCTCGGCATCCTCCTCCCCCGTGGCACGCATCGCCGCGGCGACGGCCAGCAACAGGCCAGCCCGATCGGGCTGTCGGCCGCTCAGGCATCCGCCCGCGACAGCGGTCAGCGTCACGGCGTCGGCCAGAGGGCGGGGCAACGCGTGGTCGCCTCGGAGCTGGGCCGGCGAGAGGCGGTGGGCCAGGGCCAGCAGCAGCGCGGGATTGCCCTGCGCCTCGGTCACCAACTCGTCGCGGACGACCGGGTCGACCGCGCCGTCCGTCAGATCGTGCAGCAGACCCGCCGCGTCCCCGGGCGTGAGCGGGGCGAGCTCCAGTACCGGAAGCCCCTCCAGTTCCTTTCCCACGGGCTGGTGTCCGGGCACGCTGACGAGCAGACCCACCCGGTGGACGCCGTCCGCCGCGTGCACGCACGCCGCCGCCCGGCCCAGCGCCGCGCGCGAGGCGGTGTCCCACAGGTGCGCGTCGTCCACGCACACCAACAGGGGCGATCGGGCGGACGCCGCCCGCATGATGTCCAGGAGCACCTCCCCGCCCGCCGTGCCCTCGCCAAGGACGCGCCCGGCGTGACCGGCGGCGCGCAGCAGGGTGCGCAGACCACTGTGGGGCTGCGGAGACCAGGTCGGTTCGGTGCGGACGTGCCACACCGGTCCGGCGTGGAAGGAGCGTGCCGCGAACTCCAGGAAGGCCGTACGACCGCCGCCGGGTTCGCCGGTCACGACGCGGGCACCGCCGTCGGTGCGCAGTCCGTCCAGCAGCGCGGCGAGCGCCTGCCGGCGAGGTCCCGCGCGGTACCGGAGCGGAGCGGGTCCACGGATCGTCTGTCCGGTCATTTCCACGACGTTACTCACGCGTAAGAACTGGTGGAAGGTGTCCGTCCGGGTGCCGGAGGCAGCTCATCCGCCGTTCCACCAGCGGATTCTCGTGGCGTGTCCGGTGGACTTCGTGTGCCGCCGCCCAACTGGGAAGCCTCTCGGTGGTGCACGCGCACAACGCCGGTGGCGGCCCGCACCGTACGCGGGCCGCCACCGGAGCCTGCCGGTGTCCGACGGGACGTCAGGAGGTGTGCGGACAGTTGCCCCGCGCCTCCTCGATCGTGAGACTCCGCTGCGGCAGCGGGCACAGGAACTGCTCATAGCGGGTGTCGTTGTCGATGAACCGCTTCAGCCACGAAATGCTGTACTTCGCGATCGTCGTGTTGCTGGAGGTGGGCGTGGAGTGGGAGGCGTTGTTCAGCTCCAGGTAGGCCCGGTCGAGGGAGGACGGCAGGCCGGTGTAGAGCGGTTCGGCATGGCTGGAGACCGGGGCGACCGTGTCACCGTCGGCCCCGAAGATCAGGGTGGGGGTCCTGACCTCGGGCCATGTCTTGTCGAGGTTCCAGGGCGTCAGCGGAATCGACGCCTGGAGCGAGGGCCGGTCCTTCGTGGCCTCGAGGCTGCCGCCCCCGCCCATCGAGTGGCCCATGACGCCGAGGCGGCTGCTGTCGACACGGCTGCGGACCGAGCTGCGTCCGGTCAGGTAGTCGAGCGCGGCGAGCAGCTGGTCGCCGCGGGAGGCGGGCTGGTCGAGGGTGGTGTTCGTGTCGATGGTGAACACGACGAACCCCTGGGAGGCCAGGCGGGGGCCCAGCCAGGCGATGGAGGACTTGTAGGCGGTGAAGCCGGGCGAGACGGCGATCGCGCCGAACGTGCCGTCGGCGGTGCTGCTCGGGTAGTAGACGGTGCCCCCGCCGAAGCCGGTGACGGAGAGCGAGGAGACCGAGGTCTCGGAGACGGCGTACGGGCCGCGCGACGCCTCGATGCTGGACTCGGTCGGCGCCGGACCGCGCTCGTAGGGGTTGTCCGCGGCGTGTGCGCCGGGACCGGTGAGGGTGCTCAGGCCGACGACGGCCGCGACGGCCGCGGCCAGTCCGGCGAACCGTCCGGTCCTGCCGCGCCGGGTCCGGGAGGGGCGTGCGGTCGGGCCTGCGGTGCCGGTGTGGGGGTGCTGCTGCACGGCGGGTGGTCCTCTCTGTCGCGGCGGTCCGCCCGGTGGCCGGTGCACGGGAGTACGGCGTGGGAAGTGACCGTGCACCGGCCGTGGGCGCCGCCGAGGGACTGGGGGTTGCCACTGTCGGAGAGGAGGGCGCCCGCGCGGACCGGCAATCTCACCGGTCTCATCGGCCCGCCGGGCGAGCGGCAGGGCAGCGGTGACCGACCGGGGGTCCTCGGTGTCCGGCACCGTAGGCGCCGGCAGGGCCGGGGTGGACGAGGAGACGCGGTCACCCGCGGAGTCGGCGCCGGCGGTGGCCGCCGTACGGAAACGCACCCGCCCCGCACATCACCCGCATGGCCCTCCCCGGACGCCACATCGGCCCGCGCCGTGCTCGTATGGAAGCGGCCTGCCTACCCGGAGGGAGCTGGGAATGCACGAGATGTGGTGCGGTGCGGACACTTCGGGGGAGCCTGTGTGGCATGTTCTGACCGTCGACAGAACGACCACGCTGTGCGGGGTCGAGAAGGAGGACGAGCCCCGTCGCCGGGACACGACGGACCGCCACTGCTTCCCCTGCATGGAGTCGTTCCAGGAGGTCGTGGAAGCCCGCTGAGGACCCCGGCACGCCGTTCGCCCCGTTCGCCCCGTTCGCCCCGGACGCCCCGGCGCCGGGGCGCCGGGGCGCCGGGGCGCCGGGGCGCCGGGGCGTCCGGGGCGTCCGGGGCGTCCGGGGCGTCCGGGGCGTCCGGGGCGTCCGGGGTCTTCGGGGCGTCCGGGGTCTTCGGGGTCTTCGGGGTCTTCGGGCTCAGGCGCAGTGGCAACCGTCCCCGGTGGCGCCCGCGTCCGCGCCGGAGGCCGCCGGCCGGGTGTCCAGCCGGCAGAAGCAGGACGCTTCGATCGGCACGTCCGCCAACGCGGCCGCGGCCTTCAGCTGCTGGGCCACGATCGCGGCCTCCCCCGTCCTGCCGGTGCGCGTCAGACACTCGTGGAACCCGTGCAACGCCCAGACGTTCCCCGGGTGTTGCAGTGGCCGGGGCAGGGTGGGATCGAGGCCGAGGTCGGCCCGGTAGACCACCTCCGCCTCGTCCACGCGACCCTGTTCCAGCAGCAGGGCCCCGTACGCGTGCCGGGTGGGCTGCATCCAGCCCCAGGGCTCGTCGTAGGGGAGGTTGTCGTCCAGCTCGATGGACCGCTCCAGTGCGGCGAACGCCTCGTCGTGATCGCCCTTGCGGTAGGCGAGTTCGCCGTCCAGCATCGCGGCGGCGATGGCGAGGATGTCCTGGCAGGTGTTGTTGAACAGCATCCGCGTGTCCGGCACCCGGTCCACCGCGGCGCGAAAGCTCTCCCGCTCCGCCTCGGCCCGGTCGGTCTCGCCGGTCGCCGAGAGGGCGACGCCACGGGCGTAGTGGAGCATCGCCGTGGTCACGCGGTACAGCGTCGGGTCGACGGGGAACGGCAGCGCCAGGATGTCGTCCCAGCGGCCGAAGCGGATGAGGACGTGGAAACGCATCGCCATGAAGCCCTCGAGCCAGTCGGCCATCGGCGGGCTCTGCACCCTGAGCAGTTCCTCGGGGACGGCGGCTTCGAGCTGCGCGGTGGCGTCCAGGGCCACCTCCGAGAGGCCCGCGAACAAGGCGCCGTAGATCCTGAAGTGGTGGTTGTGGGCGCGGTAGAGGGTGTAGAAGTTCATGGCGCCGGACCGCGCGAGGTACTTCTCGTCGGCGGCGATCGCGAGGGTGTTGTCGGACACGACGCGTCGGTAGTCGCCGCACAGCACCTCGAGGTGCGAGGGCATGTGGCGCAGGTGCCCGGCGTCCGGCACGGCGCCGCGCAGCCGGTCGGCGACCATGAGGGCCGCTTCCGGAGTGGGGGACATCTCCATCAGGTGGATGTACAGGTGCAGGATGCCGGGATGCCGGGCGCCGCTGTCACCGGCGAGCGCCCGGTCGAGTACGGCCTTGGCCTCCAGGGTGCGGGCACCCGCGGCGGGGCGGCCGGTCCTCAGGTCCCACAGCTGCCAGGGGGTGAGGTTCATCAGGGCGTCCGCGCAGAGCACGGCGACGTCCGGGTCGTCGGGGGCGCTCTCGTACACCGCGAGCATGCGGTCCGCGTAGGGCTCGTTCCACACCGAGCAGTCCTCGACTGCCCTCTCCTGGGGGTAGCGGGCGCGCAGGGCTCCGATGAGGGCCCGTTCCACGGGCGTGGCTCCCGCGGCCCTCTCGTGCGCCGATTCGACAGCGGTATGGGTGCGTTCGACGCTGCGGACGAGGTCGTCGCTGTCGAAGGCCTCCCAGGGCTTGTTGTAGTTCGGGCCGAGGGCGTAGGCGATGCCCCAATAAGCCATGGCACAGTCGGGGTCGGCCGCGGCCGCCCTCCCGAAGCAGGCGACCGCTTCCTCGTGGTTGAACGCGTAGGTCCACAACAGTCCACGGTCGAACCAGAGTTGAGCCTTGGCCACGGCAGTCGTCACGGGGCGGCGATAGCTGCCCAGGTCGTAGTAGTCGTCCATGGCGTCCATGACTGCCTCCCGGGAAAACGACTGAATCGGCCGGCCTGCCTCGCCCGCCGCACGCGCCGACGGGGATGAAAGAGACGATACCGGCACATCAATGCCGATACAGATCATCGCTCAGTGCGGTCACCCGGTGACAACCGGTGCCGACAACGATGGCCCCGTCATTCCCGCGGGGCCTTGTGCACCGATGCGCTGGCCCCACACGCGCAGCGCCACCTAGGATGTATTTCCTTTCCAGCCAGCCCAGTTGGCGCGGCACTCCGCAGGGGGAACGATGCACACCGGCAATCAGCTGTCCACCGAGATCGACGCAACCGTGCCGACAGCCGCACGCATGTACGACTACTACCTGGGCGGCAAGGACAACTACGCGGCCGACCGCGCCGCCGTGGAAGAGCTCGACAAGGTGGTACCCAGCACGCGCCGCCTGGCTCTGAACAACCGGCGCTTCCTCCAGCGGGCGGTCCGGGTCCTCACGCAGGAGTACGGGATCCGGCAGTACCTCGACCACGGCTCCGGCCTGCCCACCCGGGACAACGTCCACCAGGTCGCCCAGCGCATCGACCCGACCACCCACGTGGTCTACGTCGACAACGACCCGATGGTGCTGGTGCACGGACGCGCACTGCTGGAGCAGGACGAGCGCACGGTGGTCATCCAGGCCGACATGCGGGAGACCGGATCGATCTTCGACCACGCCGAGACGCAGCGCCTGATCGACTTCTCGCAGCCGGCCTGCGTGCTGTTCAACTCCGTGTTCCACTGCATCCCGGACAGCGACACCGACGGCCCGGTCGCCGTGGCCCGCCGGGTCCGGGAACGGCTCGCGCCGGGCAGCTTCCTGGTGATGTGCCAGCTGGTCAGCGAGGACCCCGAAGTCCGCAGATCCGTCACGGAGTTCATGGACCAGGCGACCCAGGGGAACTGGGGCCGGGTGCGTACGGAGCGCGACGTCGCGTCGTACTTCGAGGGTCTGGAGGTCCTGGAGCCGGGCCTGGTGGAGGTGTCCACCTGGCGTCCGGACACCGAAGTGGCGCCCCGTCAGCTCACCCAGGAGTGGATCGAGTTCGGCGGCGTGGGCCGGATCCCGCTGTAGGTTCCCGCGGGCGTATGCCCCTTCCGCGCGGCCCCGCCGAATCCCCTTCCGCGCGGCCCCGCCGAATCCCCTTGTGCGACCCCGGTGATCCGGAGCGGGCAGGGGGCGTTCGCGTCGCGTTCCGGCTCGAGGTGCCGGGTGTTACGAACCGGACTGCGGCTCCGGGTAGCGGTCCCGCATGGTGGCACGCAGCAGGTCAAGGGATTCGCGGGGGCGCAGGGACTCGTCGGCGAGGCGGTCCAGCGCGATCCGGTACTCCTCCGTCTCGTCGAGGTCCTCGAGGAAGTTGGCGCTCTTGATGTGTTCCAGATAGACCACGTCGGGAAGATCGAGACCGCCGAAGCGCAGATACGTCACCGGGATGGCGGGAGCCGACGCGTTCGTCACGCCCAGCGGCACGATCTGCACGGTGACATTGGGGCGCTCGGCCATCCGCACCAGGTGGGCGAGTTGTTCCCGCATCACCTCGGCACTGCCCAGCACACGCAGCAGAATCGACTCGTCGATGACCGCCCACAGCTGCGGGGCACCCTCGCGCATCAGCAACTCGGCCCGCCGCATTCGGAGTTCGACACGACGCTGCACCTCGCTCACCGGCGCGTTGGGCAGGCCGCGCTTCACCACCGCTCGGGTGTAGGCGGCGGTCTGCAGCAGACCGGGGACGTACTGGATCTCAAAGGTGCGGATGGTGGCGGCGGCCTCCTGCAACCCGACCAGCCGGTCGAACCACTCGGGCATCAGCCGCTTGTCGTACCGCTGCCACCAGCCCGGCTCACCGGCCCGCCGGAGCAGTTTGACCAGGACGGAGACCGCGTAGTCGTCAGTGCCGTACAGCTCCAGCAGGGCCCGGACGTCGCTCTCCGTCGGTGGGCGGCGGCCCTTGCCGGACTCGATGCGGGACAGCTTCGCCGCACTGAAGCCGACGGAGCGCGCGGCCTGGTCCTGGGCCAGCCCGGCGTCCTCACGGAAGCCGGCCAACTGCACACCCACCAGCATCTTCAGCAGGGTCGGAGCCGGTTCGGGCCGGTCCAGATAGGGCTCCAGGCGGGAGATACGATGCGACGCGGCGGACATCCTGACTCCCAGCAGGCCGGCACAAGGGCGGTTTACACTATCGCACCTCGCTGTGCCGCAGCGCATGCGTCTCGCGGAAGCCTTACGCGAGTGGCCAGTTGAACTCCACTTCACCGCTCCGGCAGGACGGGCGGCGCGGACCGGGCCGCCCCACCGGGCCGGCCGACCGCATCAGACCAGATGGTCGAACTCGCCGTCCTTCACCCCGGCCAGGAACGCCGCCAGTTCCGCCGGCGTGTAGACCAGCGCGGGCCCGTCGGGGTCGCGGGAGTTGCGCATCGCCACATCCCCGCCGTCCAGCGGGGCCACCTCGACGCAGTTGCCCTCGGCGTTGCTGCGCCGGCTCTTGGTCCAGCAGGCGTCCAAGGAACTCGCCCGCACCCCGTTCCGCACTCCTGGCACCGAAGCCTCCTTGCTGTTCCTGTGCGCTGCCGGGCGGTGCCCGGCCGTTCGCCGGGACGGGCCGAGCCGGATCGCACTCGGTCCACCCCGGCCCGTTCCTGTCCACCCCAAAAAACTTCACGCAATTTCTCATGCAATTGCACGCGAGCGTTCTCGGTGTGGATAATAGCTGGGGCGTCAACCCCCTTTTTTGGCGCCTTGTCCTGACGCCGCATCGAGGAGATGGCATGCCCTCACCTGCGCACCAAGTGATCCGGTCGACCGCCGGAGCCGATGCCCCGTCCGAGGCGTGGGGCCGGCCCCCGGCACCTCCGGCGCACAGGACGGTCCGGGCCCGGCTGTCGGCCCGGCCGCCCGCCTGACCGTCCCCCCATCCGACACGACCGCCGCGAAAGGCCCCACGCGATGCGCAGCGCTTCTACGGAACAGTCGAGCAGCGAGCGCCCTGTGCGCCACACGTCCCCGACCGGAATGGCCCGTACGACACCGCTCACGTCACTGTCCCGCGTGCCGTGGCGCGTCCTCCAGGACTCCACCGGATCGGCGGCGGCCGTTCCCCTGCTGCTCAACGCCATCGCCTGGGGAGACGCCGACACCGCGCGGTCCGCCCTGGAGGACCTGCGGAAACGGATCTGCCAGTACGGCTTCGTGGTGGAGCAGGCGACGGCCGCCACCGTCCCCTTCCTCTGGGAGCTGGCGCAACTGCCGCGCGTGACCTGCCGTGCCGAGATCATCCGGCTGCTCAAGGCCATCGCCGACGCCCGGCAGTGGGAGAGCACCGCCGCCGCGTATCCCAAGCTGCTCAATCACCGTGAGAACCCGGTCGTCTGGGAGCGGGCTGCCCGGCAGGCCGTGCGCGCCCGGCGGAGCGACCTGCGCCGCCTGATGGACGACCAGGACACCACGATCGCCCGTGCCACGACGGAGCTGGCCCACGCGCTGGCCGAATGAGCCCCGCTCGAGCGCCGTTGGGGGACGAGCGCCGGGGGGCCAGTGGCACGGGGAGCGGGCCGCGCGACCGGTAACGCACCACCGGTCGCGCGGTCCGTGGGGGGCCGGCCGATCCCCGGCCCCCCGCACCGAGGAGTAACGCGCTCCGGGCCGCCTCTTCGGCCTGCTTCACGAAGCGGTGCTTCAGGTAAACGGCGACGGGCGAGTCGACCACCCGGACCGCCTCGGGGGTCCGCCGTTTTGCACCGGACTCCTCGAAGAGCCGCAGTCCCGCTCCGAGGAACGCGGGCACCACGTGCGACGGCAGCCCGTCGATGAGCCCCTTCCCGGGGTACTGCCGCACTGTGCTCGCCCTGCCCTTGAGGCCCGCGTTCCCGCCCCCGGCAACGAACTTCGCCCGGTCGAGGCGCTGTGGATGCCGTCGGTGACGAAGGTGAAAGCGGTTCCGCCCTCCTTGGCCGGGATCGGCCGGGGCCGGTGGGTGAGCACGAAGACCGGGGTGTAAAACGGCGGGTCGTCACCCCCGGAACTCCTCGCCCAGGTCATACGCCGTCCGGCCCATGACCATCGCTCCGGTGGCATCGAACCACTCGCGCACGCTCTCAAAGCCGCGGTTCCCCTCGGCGCCGGCGCCTTCCGGGTTGTCAGGGCGACACCGGTGCCGGCCACGTGGCCGTGGAGGGAGACGGCCGTTCCTGCGGCCATGGTCACTGTCACGGTGGATTCTCCCGGAGCGGTGGGAACGTACTGCTTCCACTCCCACCTCGACCGTGAACCAGCGCTTCCGGCATACTCCGGCGGTTCCTCCGCCTGCTGCTCGGTCCCCGGCTCCACGTCCCCGTCCTGCCGAAAGCGCGCGTTTCCGGGCTGTGGGTAAGCTCGGCACATGGTCCGACTGATGGGTCGATCTCCGGCCCGGTCGCCCCAGCGGCCCAGCACCACGGTCTCCTCCGTACGTCGGCAGCGACAGGACGGCGGTGGCTCGCGGTGGCGCCCACCGAAGTGGCTGCGGTCCTTGCTGAGCGCCCGCAGCGTCGCCGGACAGGTCTTCATCCTGCACGTCGTGATCGTGCTGCTGCTGGTCGTGTCCGCCGTGTTCGCGCTGGTGCTGCAAGTACGGCACGACAGCACACTGGAGGCCCGCAACCGCTCCCTCGCCGTGGCTGAGGCCCTGGCCCACTCGCCGGGCATCGTCGAGGCACTCGAGTCCCCCGATCCCACCCTCCTGCTCCAGCCGCGGGCGGAGGCCATCCGCAAACAGGCCGGGGTCGACTTCGTCGTCGTCATGGACACCGACGGCATCCGCTACACGCATCCGAAGACGGACCGGATCGGCAAGAAGTTCGTCGGCGCCCTCCAGCCCGCGCTGGCCGGACGGCCGATGACCGAGGAGATCACCGGTACGATCGGCCCGCTGGTCCAGGCCGTGGTGCCGGTGAACGACCCCGACGGCGTCGTCGTGGGTCTCGTGTCGGCCGGCATCACGACCGAGAACGTCGGCGGCGTCGCCGAGGAGCAGCTGCCGCTGGTGCTGGCCGCGGGGGTCGTCGCGCTCGTGCTGGCCACCACCGGCGCGGCGCTGGTCAGCAGGCGTCTGCTGCGGCAGACCCACGGGCTGGGTCCGCACGAGATGACCCGTATGTATGAGCATCACGACGCGGTGCTGCACGCGGTACGGGAAGGCGTGGTCATCGTCGACGACGGCACCCTGCTGCTCGCCAACGACGAGGCGCACCGGCTGCTCGGCCTGCCCGAGGACGCGGAGGGCCGTGACGTGCTCGACCTCTCCCTCGACCCCGGCACCGCCGACCTGCTGTCCTCGGGACGGATCGCCACGGACGAGGTGCACCGCGTCGGCGACCGGCTGCTGGCGGTCAACCAGCGGTCCACCGACCGCGTGGGGGGCCCGGCCGGCAGCGTCGCCACGGTCCGCGACTCCACCGAGCTGCGCGCCCTGTCCGGCCGGGCCGAGACCGCGCGGGAGCGGCTCGACATGCTCTACGACGCCGGTGTGGGCATCGGGACCAGCCTGGACATGACGCGCACGGCCGAGGAGCTGACGGAACTGGCCGTACCGCGGTTCGCGGACTTCGCCACGGTGGACCTGTTCGAGACGGTGCTGGCCGGCGGTGAGCCGGACGTGACGGGGTCGGTGCGCCGCACGGCGATGACCGGCATCCGCGAGGGCACCCCGTTGTACCCGGTGGGTACCCAGAACCGGTTCGTCGCATCGTCCCCACAGGGCCGCAGCCTGGCCTCCGGCCGGTCGTTCATCGAGCCCCGGCTGGGCGACGCCCCGGGATGGCGGGCGCAGGACACGGAGCGCTCCGGGCAGATCGTGGCGTACGGGATCCACTCGCTGATCACCGTGCCCCTGCGGGCCGGTTCCCTGGTGCTGGGCGTGGTCAGCTTCTGGCGTTCCGAGAAGCCCGAGCCGTTCGACGAGGAGGAGAGGGCCCTGGCGGAGGAGCTGGTCGCGCGGGCCGCGGTGTCCATCGACAACGCACGCCGGTACACGCGCGAGCACAGCATGGCGGTGACGCTCCAGCGCAGCCTGCTGCCGCGCACCCTGCCCGAGCAGAGCGCGCTGGAGATCGCCTACCGCTATCTGCCCGCGCAGGCCGGGGTGGGCGGCGACTGGTTCGACGTTCTGCCACTGTCCGGTGCGCGGGTCGCGCTGGTGGTCGGCGACGTCGTCGGGCACGGGCTGCTCGCGGCGGCCACCATGGGCCGGCTGCGCACGGCGGTGCACAACTTCTCGGCGCTCGACCTGCCGCCCGACGAACTGCTGGGCCTGCTGGACGAGCTGGTCGGCCGCATCGACCAGGACGAGACGGAGGAGGAGCACAGCGCCCCGGTGACCGGGGCGACCTGCCTGTACGCCGTCTACGACCCGGTCACCCGGCGCTGCACCGTCGCCCGCGCGGGACATCCGCCGCCCGCGCTGATCCGTCCGGACGGCACCGTGCAGTACGCGGACGTGCCCGCCGGCCCGCCCCTGGGCCTGGGCGGGCTGCCGTTCGAGACGGCCGAACTGGAGCTGGCGGAGGGCAGCCGGCTGGTCCTGTACACGGACGGTCTCGTCGAGGACCGGGCCCATGACATCGACGTCGGTCTGGAGCTGCTGCGCGAAGCGCTGTCCCGGGCCGGGGACTCCCCCGAGGACACCTGCCGGGCCGTGCTGCAGGCCCGGCGCCCGGTCAGGGCGCGGGACGACATCGCCCTGCTCGTGGCGCGTACGCAGGCGCTCACAGAGGACCGGATCGCCCGGTGGCCGGTGCCGTCCGACCCGGCGGCGGTCGCCGAGATGCGTGCCACGATCGCGCGGAAACTGTCCGAGTGGGGCCTGGACGAGCTGGTCTTCACCACGGAGCTGATCCTGAGTGAGCTGGTCACCAACGCGATCCGCCACGGCGGCGGCCCCATCGAGGTACGGATGCTGCGCGACCGCAATCTGATCGTCGAGGTCTTCGACAACAGCAGCACGTCTCCGCATCTGCGGTACGCGACCATGAACGACGAGGGCGGGCGCGGCCTGTTCCTGGTGGCGCAGATGTCGGAGCGGTGGGGCACCCGCTACCTGCCGGCCGGTAAGATCATCTGGGCCGAGCAGCCCATCCCCTGATCCGCGGAGGGCCGCCCGGAGATCCACAAGGGCAGTCATAAGGTCCGCTTATGAGCCCATAGACCGGACCCGCGTACCAGGTTAGGCATGCCTTAGTTTAGGATTTCCGGCGAGGCTCTTGTCACCGCTCGAAGGGAACCTGACCATGCCCCGCCCCCTGCGGGTAGCCGTCGTGGGATCCGGCCCCGCCGGGATCTACGCCGCCGACGCCCTGCTCAAGTCCGACGTCTCCGCCGATCCGGGTGTCTCGATCGACATCTTCGAGCGCATGCCGGCACCGTTCGGTCTGATCCGTTACGGCGTCGCTCCCGACCACCCGCGGATCAAGGGCATCATCACGGCCCTGCACCAGGTGCTCGACAAGCCGCAGATCAGACTGTTCGGCAACGTGGACTACGGCACCGACATTCACCTCGACGATCTGCGCGCGTTCTACGACGGTGTGGTCTTCGCCACCGGCGCGACCGCCGACCGGGCCATGCCCTCCCTCCCGGGCATCGGCCTCCACGGCTCGTACGGTGCCGCAGACTTCGTCTCCTGGTACGACGGACACCCCGACGTGCCGCGCACCTGGCCGCTGGACGCGGAGAAGGTCGCCGTACTCGGCGTCGGCAATGTCGCCCTGGACGTCGCGCGCATCCTCGCCAAGACGGCGGAGGAACTGCTGCCGACGGAGATCCCGCCGAACGTCCACGAGGGACTGCAGGCCAACAAGGCGCGGGAGATCCACGTCTTCGGCCGCCGTGGCCCCGCGCAGGCGAAGTTCAGCCCGATGGAGCTGCGCGAGCTGGACCACTCCCCCAGCATCGAGGTCGTCGTCGACCCCGAGGACATCGACTACGACGAGGGGTCGATCACCACCCGGCGGGGCAACAAGCAGGCCGACATGGTCGCGAAGACGCTGGAGAAGTGGGCGATCCGTGATGTCGGCGACCGCCCTCACAAACTGTTCCTGCACTTCTTCGAGTCGCCGTCGGAGATCCTTGGCGAGGACGGCAAGGTGACCGGCCTGCGCACCGAGCGCACCGAGCTCGACGGCACCGGCAACGTCAAGGGCACCGGTGAGTTCAAGGACTGGGACGTCACTGCTGTCTACCGCGCGGTGGGCTATCTGTCCGACAAACTCCCCAAGCTGCCCTGGGACATCGACTCCGGCACCGTTCCGGACAAGGGCGGCCGGGTCATCCAGGAGAACGGCGAGCACCTGGCGTCGACGTACGTCACCGGCTGGATCCGGCGCGGCCCCATCGGCCTGATCGGTCACACCAAGGGCGACGCCAACGAGACGGTCTCGAACCTGCTGGACGACTTCGCGAACGGGCGGCTGCAGACGCCCGCGACGCCCGAGCCCGAGGCCGTGGACGCGTTCCTCGCCGAGCACTCCGTCCGCTACACCACCTGGGACGGCTGGTACAGGCTGGACGCCGCGGAGAAGGCACTGGGCGAGCCGCAGGGGCGCGAGCGCGTGAAGTTCGTCGAGCGCGAGGACATGCTGCGGGAGAGCGGCGCGTGACCTGATCCCGGTCGTGACGGCGCGCACGACGGAGCGCCCGCCCGGTCCTGACGGACCGGGCGGGCGCTCCGTCGTGCGCGGGGAGGGCTCGGCCGGGCCCATGGGGCGGCCCCACCGAGGCTGCGAGACCCGCTCGGTGGAGGCGGGATCAGAATTGCGCACCATCCGACCCTTCACCGAATCACCACACGATCCTCACGCAAGGGCCATGCAGGGGGGATGAGTTCATGCGTATACGCACCGCTGCCGTTGCGACCACCGCCGTCGCGGGGGCCCTGGCCACTCTGACGGCCGTTCCGGCACACGCCGCCGAGTACACCTCCGCGCTGAAGGTCCGGGGCGTCCAGTACGACGCCCCGGGGCGCGACTCCAACAAGTGCTTCACGGGCAACACCCACCAGGAGTACCTGACGGTCAAGAACTACTCGCCGACGAAAACCGTGAACCTCAAGGGCTACGTCGTCGAGGACACCGTCGGGAACCGGTTCGTCTTCGAGGCCGATCACTACCTCCAGCTCCGCGACTACGTGAAGCTGCGCGGCGGCTCCGGCTCCGGCTCCGGCTCCGGCTCCGGCAAGAACAGCGTCGTCTACCGCGACAACTGCAATTTCATCTGGAACAACGACAAGGACACGATTTACCCCGTCAAGCCGACGGGGAGCCGCGCCGACGCGCACGCGTACACGAAGCGCGGCTCCGACCGGGACGGCAACGGGTACATCTCGTTCCACAAGTGACCTTCACCTGATGGCCTGTTGCCGCCGGACCGTCAGTCCGTGAGGGGCAGGTGGCCCGTCTCCCCCGGCTGGAGGCGGGCCGTACGGTCCGGGAGACGCACGTCCACGGGCCCGGGCCCGGACGAGGGTACGGCGATCTCCACACGCCCGCGTTCCAGCCGCAGCCGGACGCCCCAATGGCCGTGGTAGCGCAGGGTGAAGCCGTAGGAGGACAGCTCCGGCAGGGGCACGGGGTCCAGCCGCAGGTCGCCGTTGCGCGTCTCCAGACCGGGCAGTCCGCGCTGGACCAGGTCGAGGGTGCCTGCCATGGCACCGAGATGGATGCCCTCGCCGGTGGTGCCGCCCTGGATGTCGGCGATGTCCCCGCGCAGGGCCTCCTGGCAGAAGGTCCAGGCCTCGGCGCGCCGGTCCCGGGCAAGCACCCATCCGTGGACGAGACCGCTCAGGGTGGACCCGTGACTGGTGCGGTGCAGGTAGTGGTCCACCGTGAGGCGCCAGGTCGCCTCGTCCATCCCGTACCCCAGCCGGCGGAAGAGGCCTCGCAGTTCGGCCGGGGAGAACAGATACCCGAGCATCAGGACGTCCGCCTGTTTCGAGGCCCGGTAGCGGTTGACGGTGTCGCCCTCGGCCTCCAGGATCCGGTCCAGTCGCCGGATGTCCTCGTAACGCCGCCGGTAGTCCCGCCAGTCGAGTTCGGCGAGCTTTCCGTACCCCTCGAACTGGCTGACGACACCGTCGTGGAAGGGCACGTGCAGAGCTCGGGAGACCTCCTCCCACCTCTCTAGTTCGCTCCGTTCGAGGCCCGTGTGTTCGTCGAGTTCCCGTCGGCGCGGCTCGGGCAGGTTGCGCAGCACGTCCAGGGTGTGGGCGAGCACCCAGGCCGCGGTGACGTTCGTGTAGGCGTTGTCGTCGACTCCGGGCCCGGAGGCGTCGGGGTAGGCGTCGTGGTACTCGTCGGGACCCATCACCCCCTTGATGCGGTAGCGGCCCAGGAGCGGGTCGTAGACGGCGGCGTCCGACCAGAAGCGGGAGATCTGCAGCAGCAGTTCGGCGCCCTTGGTGTGCAGGAACTCGGTGTCGCAGGTGGCCTCGCAGTACTGCCACACGTTGTACGCGATCGCCGATCCCACATGGTGCTGGAGGCGGGAGTGATCGGGCACCCAGTGACCCGACCGCGGGTTGAGGTGGACCTGTTGGGCCTCCTCCCGGCCGTCGCTGCCGCTCTGCCAGGGGTACATGGCCCCTCGCCGTCCGGCGTCCCGGGCTGCGGTGCAGGACCGGTCGAGACGTCGGTGGCGGTAGAGCAGCAGGGCCCGGGAGACCTCGGGGAAGTGCAGGTTGAGGTAGGGCAGCACGAACAGCTCGTCCCAGAAGACGTGTCCGCGGTACGCCTCTCCGTGCAGGCCCCGGGCCGGTACGCCGACGTCCAGGTCGGCGGTGTGCGGGGAGAGGGTCTGCAGCACGTGGAAGAGGTGCAGGCGCAGGATGGTGCCGGCCTCCCCCGGCACGTCCAGCTCGCCCCGGCGCCACAGCCGGCCCCAGGCCGTCCGGTGGGACTCCACCAGCTCCGCGAAGCCGGCGACGCGGCCCACCCGGTCGATGGCAGCGTGCAGGGGGTCGCTGATCGCCGGGTCACGTGAGGTGTACAGCGCGACGATCTTGTCCACGGTCTCCGTACGGCCCGCGGTCAGGTGCAGCCACGTCAGCTGGACGGCCCGCGGGTTCTCCTTGTGGAGAGTGACGGGCGCCTCGGAGAGCAGCCGGGACGCCTGCGCGATCCGGAGGTCGGAGGTGCGGGTACGGCAGCGCAGCCACACGGTGTCCGGTGTCGTGCTGCCGCTGTGCACACGGGTCAGGTGACGGCCGTCCAGGTCCCGGTAGCGGGCCACCCCGGCGTTGGTGACGCCGCCGTCGAGGGCCGCCTCGACCTCGAGTGGGCCGGAGTGCCGCTCGGGCGTGAACTCGGTGCGCAGCGCGGCCAGATGAGGGTCGGCCATGTGCACCAGGCGTTCCTGGCGCACCCTCAGTACCCGGCCCTCCCCCAGGTCGTACCGGGTCAGGCGCTCCAGCAGCCCCGCGGAGAGCAGGAGGATCTCACGGTGGTCGAGCACGGTCGTCGTGTCGGGGGTGAGCCACGGCCCCCCGGGCAGCCGGAACCGCAGGGACAGCCAGTTGGGCAGGTTGACCAGGTCCTCGTTCTCGATGCGCCGTCCGGCCACCTCGGAGGTGAGCCGGTCGTAGCAGCCGGCCGCGTACGTTCCCGGGTAGTGCACGTCGTCGCCGGCGCATTCCGGCAGCGCACCCCGGGTGGCGAAGAAGCCGTTGCCGAGCGTGCACAGCGACTCCCGCAGGCGTACCTCAGCGGGGTCGTATCCCTCGTACTCCCAGGTCCAGCCGACCACGTCGACTCCTTCCCCCACCAGGCCCAGCGGGCTCCGGTGGTTGCGCACGGGGTACCCGCGCGGGACAGGAACACACACCGGCCGAACCCGCCTACGGACCACCGGCGCAAAGCGCGTACGGGGCGGCTAGCTCCGTCCTCCGCAGGTCACCCGTTCGGGAAGATCAACTGATCACAGCTGGTCAGCCACCGATCAGCGCAGCGGTCCGCGGTGCAGAACCCGCCGAAGCACGACCGCTTCGGGACCGTGATCAAGCCCGGAGACTGTGCAGAGGAGTGACCCGCGGAGGACGCATCTAGCCCTCCCGCACAGGCACGCGCCACACCAGGGTGGTGCCACGGCCGGGGGCGCTGTCGATCTCCAGATCGCCGCCCAGCTGCGCGGCGCGTTCGGCCATGTTGCGCAGGCCACTGCGGCGGCCGTCCTCCGGGATACCCGCACCGTTGTCGGCGACGGTCAGCCGCACCTCGCGGCCGTCGGTCTCGAGGGCCACCTCCACCCGATCGGCACGCGCGTGCCGGGCGATGTTGGCCAGGGCCTCGGACAGGACGGCCACCAGATGGTCGACGGCCCCCATCGGCACAAGGGTGTCGACCAGGCCCTCCATCCGCACGCTGGGCGCGAAACCCAGCACGGGGGCCGCCTCGCCGACCACCCGTACGGCGCGGGCCCGCAGTCCGGCCCCGGATGCGGCGGCGTGGGCGCGCAGGCCGAAAATGGTCGATCTGATGATCTTGATGGTCTCGTCCAGGTCGTCCACCGCCCGGGAGACCCGCTCCGAGGCCTCCTTGTGCTCGATGAAACGGCCGGCGCTCTGCAGCGTCATCCCGGTGGCGAACAGCCGCTGAATGGCCAGGTCGTGCAGGTCCCGGGCGATCCGGTCGCGATCCTCGAGCACCGCGATCTGCTCGGCGTCGCGGCGACGCTCCGCCAGTTCCATCGCCACCGCCGCCTGCGCGGCGAAGCCCTGCAGCGGCTCGATCTCCTTGTCGGAGAACTCGCCGCGGCCGGCGGCGCGCACCAGCAGGAGGATGCCCCGTACCCCGTCCTCCGACCCGACGGGCACGGCCACCGCCGGGCCGAGGCCGGCGAAGCTCGGTGGTCCGGACGACACCCGCTCGTCGCAGGAGACATCCGGACTGGTGACGGGGGCGGCGCTGGTGAACGCCCGGCCCAGCAGGTTGTCGTCGACGGGGACGACGAGCCCCCGCTGGGCCTCGGCCTCCTGGCCCATGGCGAGTTCCACGGTCAGCGACGCGGTGCCCTCCATCGGCACCGCCACCTCGGCGAGCGCCGCACCGGTGATCTCCATGGCTCGTTCGGCGATCAGCAGGAGAGCCTCACTGCCGCCGCTGCCGGACATCAGGGCGTGGGTGATCTCCGTGTTCGCCTGCAGCCACCGCTCCCGCAGCCGGGACTCCTCGTACAGCCGGGCGTTGTCGATGGCGACGCCGGCGGCGACGGCCAGGGTCGACAGGACCGACTCGTCCTCCTCGTCGAACTGTGCCCCGGCGCGCTTCTCGGTGAGGTACAGATTGCCGAAGATCTGGTCGCGGACCCGGATGGGGACTCCGAGGAAGCTGTTCATCGGTGGATGGTGGGCCGGGAAACCGAAGGACGCGGAGTGCTCGGACAGCTTCGCCAGCCGCAGCGGCTGAGGGTGCCGGATCAGCTCCCCGAGGATGCCGTGGCCCTCGGGGTAGTGGCCGATGCGGGCGATCTCCTGGTCGCTGACGCCGACCGTGTGGAAGGCCGACAGCCGCCTGCCGTCGGGGCCGATCACGCCGAGAGCGGCGTACTCGGCGTCCACCAGTACGGCTGCGGCGTCGACGATGCTGTGCAGGACCTGTTTCAGGTCCAGTTCGCGGCCCACCTCGAGGACGGCCTCCAGCAGGCTGTGTACCCGGTCGCGCGTGCCGCGGGCCGCGTCGATCCTCGCCTGGAGCTCCTCCAGCAAGTCGTCCAGCCGCAGCTGCGGCAGCAGCGGACGGGGGGCCCCGTCCCGCTCGGAGCTCTCCACCCGTGATCCTCCCGTTCGCTCGCTCTACCGGCAGCCTGCCCCCGGCAGGTGCCACGCTAACGGGCGAGGCCCGGGCGTATCCGGCCGGTCGGCGAACCCGCGCGTCAGCGATCCGTGCGCCGCAGCCGGTCCTGTGCCTGGGTGGCGATCACGGCGGCCTGGATACGGCGCTCCACGCCGAGCTTCGCCAGCAGCCGGGAGATGTGGTTCTTCACCGTCTTCTCCGCCAGATAGAGCCGCTGGCCGATCTGACGGTTGGTCAGCCCCTCGCCGATCAGGGCGAGGATCTCCCGTTCGCGTTCGGTCAGTCCGGGCAGGACTTCCTGCTCCTTCTCCGGCTCCTTCTCCTGCCGCAGCCGGGCCATCAGGCGGGTGGTGGCGCTCGGGTCGAGCAGGGACTGTCCGGAGGCGACCGTCCGCACGGCCGTGACCAGGTCCGAGCCCTGGATCTGCTTCAGCACATAGCCGGAGGCACCCGCCATGATCGAGTCCAGCAGGGCCTCCTCCTCGTCGAACGAAGTGAGCATCAGGCAGGCCAGGTCCGGCAACGTCGAGCGCAGCTCACGGCACACGGTCACACCGTCGCCGTCGGGCAGGCGGACGTCGAGGACCGCCACGTCGGGGCGGAGCGCGGGGACGCGGGCCAGTGCCTGCTCTACGGTGGCGGCCTCGCCCACGACGGTGATGTCCGGTTCGTCGTTCAGCAGGTCGTGCACTCCGCGGCGGACCACCTCATGGTCGTCCAGCAGGAAGACCTGGACGGGCCGGTCGGATCCCGGCCGTTCGCTGTCCGCCATCTGACGCTCCTTGTCCTCATGTGCCGGACCCTCGTGTACCGGGCCGTACACCGTGTCCCGGTGCCCCGGCCGGCTGTTGCCGGAAAGTCCCTCACCGGGATCCTTCTCGATTCCGGGCCGAACGGCCAGGGCCGGTCGGCCTTGATTCCTGTCGGCCACCCGTTCTCCGCGGAGGGCCCGCGCCCTCCCGCCGGCCGGATCCCCGCGCTCCCGACGCGCCGCGGACCGTACGGGCGTGAGCGGGCCGGACGGCCGGAGTGCCGGGGCCCTCGGCACCTGGAAGGTGACCGGCGGATGGACCATCCTCGGAGACAGGAGCGGCACCGATCCCCCGCGGCCTCGCTCCGTCCACGGTACCCGGGCGGCGAACCACTGGACCGCCGGACAACTCCCGACGCCCGTAAGACACCCGCGCAACGCCTGTCCGGTGCCCGTCCGCAGGTCCCCTACCGATCGGTAGCGCCATTCGGCTCCGGCGATCCCGGCCGGTAGGGCCGGGCGGCCCTACCGGCCGGCCCGCCGCTGCGGGTTGGCTGACCTGCATGTCCGAAAACCATGGCAGTTCCGCGGCGGAGCCGACCGAGCGGGTCGCCGCCGGAACGACGGTCGTCGCACCGCGGGGAGTAATCGACCTGCTGACCCTGACCGCGCCGGTCCTGGCGCGGCGCCTGGACGTGTTGGCCACCGGCACCTTTCCGACCTGGTGCTCGATCTGCGCGACGTGTCGTTCATCGGCTGCTCGGGCCTGCGCGTGCTGTGCCGTGCGCGCAGGCTGGCCCTGTCCCGTGGGGGGGTGGCTGCGGCTGATCACGCGCAGCCCCGGTCTGCTGCGGCTCCTCCGCCACGCCCGGCTCGCCGGCGCGTTCGAACTCCTCCCCCGCCTGCCGGCGGAACTCGACGCAGCCGCCGTCCGTCCCGGAGTGCGCAACGGGGCCTGCTCCCCGAACAGCGCGCCATGAGTCCCCGGGGCCGAGCCGACCGGCCCCGTTCTCCGGGCTCCGCCCGGGACGGAAGGTTCTCCTCTGCCGGGCCGATGGACCCGCAGCACCCCCTCGAACGGGGGTTACCACCAAAAACACGCTCGTCGGATTGCTCTACAGAAGTGCCGCCGGCCCGGGCCGGACAGTACGTGAGCGTGCGGCTGCCCGACGGGGTGCACCGGCTGCGCAGGTACGGCCTGCCCTCGGACCCGGGCGGCGATCTCCGCCGTATCACCGTCAAGCGGGTCACCGGGGCCCGGGGACGGGCGTGGGCCCTTCGCGCCTGCTGTGCGCGAAGGGCCCACGCCCGTCCTGCGTCCTGACCGGACCGGCCTGGTCCCTCCCGGGCGGGCCCGGCTCAGACCTCCAGATCGTTCTCGATCCGGCGCAGTTGATGGCGGGCCATCGCCATGTTGGCACGGCTCGCGTCCAGCACGAGGTACAGGAACAGACCGTTGCCACCGCGCCCCTTGATCAGGCGGATCAGGTGGTACTGGCTGCCCAGGGTGATCAGGATGTCCTCGATCTCCTCCTTCAGCCCCAGGAGTTCCATGGTCCGCAGTTTCGAGCGCACGATGTCGGTGTTGCCCGCGGCGGCGACCTCCAGGTTGAAGTCCTTGCTGCCGCCGATCGTGCCGAGCGCCATGCCGCTGGTGTAGTCGACGAGTGCGGCGGCCGTGGCACCGTCGATGGAGCTGAGGCAGTCCTTGAGCGAGGTCTCGGTGTTGGCCATGAGAGGTGTCCTTTCGATCGTGGTGGTTGGTCCGGCCGGTCGCCAGGTCGTGTCACGGCGGCCGACCGAGGGGAGAAAGCCGGTGTTCAGCCGCCGTGCTGGGGCCGGGGCTGGTGTACGGGCCGCTGCGGGGTGCGCACCGGGAGGGTGCCGATCCGGCGGTCGGCGTCCGGAAGCGGCGGGGCGTGCGCGTCGAGCGCCGCACGCTCCGCGTGCCTGCCCCCGCCCGGACCGACGCGGGTGTCGATCAGCTCCGCGATCCGGGCACCGCTGCGCCTGCCCTCCAGATGCAGCCGGCCCACGTTGACCCGGTCGTCGGCGAGCAGGGTGAGCACGGCGGTGCTTCCGGCGGCGTAGGTCGCCACGTATCCCCCGGTGCCGCGCACCAGCAGCTCGCGGAACTCGCCGCGGGCGGCCGCATCCGTCATGCGGTACGCGACCCCGAGCGCGGCGGCGGTGAGCGCGGCCAGTCCCTCCGGCTCGGTGTCGGGCACCTCGTGGGCGAGGACGAGTCCGTCGACGGTGGCCGCGAGCGATCCCGCCAGCCGGGGGACTCGGGTACGGAGCCGACGCAGTTCGTCCAGCACGTCGGTCTCGACGGCCATGAGCAGTCTCCTTTCGGCACGCTGTCGACGCGCGCGGATCACAGGGCCTCCAAGGCGTCCAGGAGCCGTCGCAGCAGTGCTGTGTCGGGCTCGTCCCACGCGCCGCCGGGTGCGCCGGTGCCCGGACGGACGGAGACGACCGGCGGGGGCGGCGCGGGGGTGATCAGTCCGTCGGCGGCCAGGCGGCGCAGCTCGACGAGGGTGTGGAAGGTGCGGCACGCGAGGGCCGAGGCGATCTGCGCGGCGGTGCTGGCGCCGTCGACCCGGGCGAGGGTCCGGCTTCGGCGGGGCGGCAGGTCCGCCTGGCCGACGCCGGGAGCGCGGGTGAGCGGGGCGGTGTCGACGGCGGGGTCGGGCCAGATGCGGTCCAGCAGGTCACGGCGGCGCCGCGACTCGCGCAGCACGCTTGTCACCGGGACGGGGCGGACCGCCCCGAGCCAGTGGGCGGCCTCGGGTCTGAAGCGGAGCGCGACGGTGTCCCGGGCGAGCGCGAAGTACGCGGCGTCGAAGAGCGCGCCCAGATGGCACAGCTCCAGCGCGCCGGCGGTGAGCCGGCCGCTGTCCACGAGCTGGCGGCCGACGCGGTGGCGGGCGCCGGCCCGCTCGACCGCCTCCCACCAGCCGTCGGCGGGGAGCGCGCCGCTGCGGGTGAGCAGATCGCCGAGGTCTGGGCTGTACGCGGATTCGACGTGGACGACGTGTCCCGCAGCCAGGTAGAAGACCCCGGACCCGGTGGAGAGGGCGCCGGTGGCGCGGTCGGCCGCGAGGCTGCCGAGCATGGCGGGCGCCGGTCCGTCGGTGGCTGCCGCGGTGGTCATCCGAGCACCAGCCGGTCCGCCATCTCGGCCAGCCGGATGCGCGCCAGGGCCAGGTTGCCTTCGCTGCGGTCGAGCCACAGATACAGGAACACGGTGCTGTCGAAGGTCGTGATCACGAACCGGAGCAGGTGGTAGGCGTCGACGGTGGTGAGGATCAGGTCCTGGACCGGTGCTTCCTTTCCCGACAGGACGGACGCCCCTCCGTCGGCCGGTGCGAGCGTGCCGCTCTCCATGGCGAGGCGGGCGAGTTCGGCGGTCTCCGCCGCCGTGGCCTCCGAGTCGTCGCCCGGCGCCTCGCCCACCACGCCCAGCGCGAGTCCACTGATCCAGTCGACCACCAGCGCTCCTCGCGCACCGGGCAGTCGCATGGCTTCCAGCAGACTCTCGTCGATTCCGGGCACGCCGGATCCCCCTCCCTCGCACGGCTGTACCGCGAACGTGACGTCGAAGCTACGCTGCGTGCTCGACCGAGGTGAGGGCTTTGGCGTTTTCCCTTGGAATATGCGACACGGTCCCTTCGGCGCTGGTAAGGTCGGCGCTTTTCGAGGTCCGGCACGATCACCGGGAAGGGCCCGCGGCCCCGCCGGGAGGGGTTCCGACGACGGGGGCAGGGTGCGGGCAGGGCCTTCCCCTGGCGGATGGCGGGCCGGCCCTGCTCGCGGGAACCCATTGCGGTCACGGGGTACCGTCGCGACCACGAGTGACGGCCCTCCACCACGTGTGCGCTCCGCACACCCCGTGCGCGGCACACACCCGCGCGCAGAACATCGAAGGACGACACGTACGGGCTGACACGTGAGGGCCCCGCCACACGGGTGACGGGGACGAGAAACGCCGCCCGGCGGACCACCCGTGTCGGTTCCGCCGTCCGACAGCGACGACAATGGCAGGACGCACGTGCCCCCGTTTCCCCCTGGACCCATGCCGACCTCACGCACAGCCCGCCCCGTGACCCCGCCCTCCGTCTGGCTGACCGCCGGCCGGCACGCCGGGGGTTCCGCCCACGACGTACTCCGGCGCACCCTGCGCCGGCTGGAGGGCGGCGGGGGCATCGACTCGTTCCTGGAACTGCCCGAAGAACCGCCCGAGGCAGGGCCGGAGCCGCGGGGTGACGCGCCGGACCTGGTGTTCCAGGCCCGTGTCCGGGTCGCCGGCGCGGTGACCGTGCGCGCCCGGCTGAGTGTCGGACCCGGTACCGGCGAGGGGCAGCCGTGGATCCTGGTCGCCGAGGCCGAACAGCGGTGGGACCACATGTGGCCCTCTCCCACCGGCATGTTCTGGCCCGTGGACGAACCGGACACGGGCTGGAACCACGACGCGGCCACGGGACTGCGGCTGGGAGAGATCAGTTCGCTCCCCGAGGACAACAAGGCCGTACGACGGCTGATGCGCGACTGCGCGCGGAGCGCGAGCGGGTGGAACATCCACGTCGTCGTCCACGAGGCGATGACCACGGACGACCGTGGCCGGGTGCCGCTCTCGCACTGGCTGCCGCCCGGCCTGCAGCACCGCGTGGTGGAGCACCGCGCCGCGCCGCACCAGCTGCGGGTCGTGAACTGGGCGCTGCGCGACTGTGGCGTCGAGGTGCCGCGCGGTGGTGCGGTGGTCCTGCCCGGCAGCCCAGTCCCGGAGGGCTACGACGCCGGGGATTTCTCGGTGCGAGCGGTCTTCCTGGACGGCACCCGGCCGGCCGGCCTCGTCGATGCGGTGACCCGGTTCGCGGCCCTGCCCCGTGCACTGCCGGACGGCGCCGAGGCGGCGCTGACCGCGCTGCGGGAGGACTGGCGTCTGCTGAACCTGGAGGAGGAGCTCGCCCGGGAGCGCCGGCTGGTCGCCCTGTACACCGACGCGCTGGAGGCCATGACCAAGTCCCGCGACCTGTACCAGGAGGCCGCCGAGAGCGCCCACGAGGCGCTGGCCGCGTACCGGGAGGCCGCCGGGGGCCCGGGCGTCCGGGCTCTGCCGTCCGGTATCCCCGCTGCGTCCCCGATGCGGCAGCTGACCCGCACGTTCGAGCGCCTGAGGTTCGGTCCCAGGGGACGCCGTCCGTCACCCTCCGGGGAGGAGCACCAGGCCCCGCCCGCCGCCGGCGCGCAGTCGACGCCTTCCGGTCCGTAGGGCGGCCTGTCCGGCGCACCGTGCCGGACGGCCGAGAGCCGGACAGCTGGGAGCAGGCCGCGCGCCGGGGCAATGCGCCCGGACCGTACGGCGGTCAGTCCGGCATCCGGGGGGTGCCGGGTTCCGGCCACACCGCCCAGTGTCTGCCGGGGAACGGGGAGGCCACCCGGACGACCAGGGCCGTCAGCGCCAGGAGCGCGGCGACGACGGCCGCCGCGCCGGCGAGCCACTGCGGGGCGAGCGCGAGGCCGACGGCCCGGGACAGGGCTGCGGACGGGAAGGAATCACCGTAGGCATGGGCTCCGGCCAGGGCGGCCGGCAGTACGACCGCCGCCGCCAGGACGAGTGCGCCGGGGCGTACGACCAGGATCAGGGCCAGCACCGTGCAGAGCACCGGCAGGCCGACCGCGAGTGCGTGTGGGACCAGGGAGGAACCGTCACCGCGGAGCGGGAAGTGGACCACCGCGCACACGGCGAGTGCCACCACGGCGGACCAGCTCGACCAGGTCACGGACCGGACGGCCTGCGCGTGCGCCCGGCGGCCGGGGCGCCGGGCCCTTCGCCGCGAATGCAGGGCCGCCGCGCCCCGTGCGCCGCGGCGCACGGGCGGGAGGCCCGCCCCCGGTCGCTCCCGGCGCTCGTCGTCCCGGACGCACCCGCGTTCCTCCCCGCGCCGGTCCCCGTCGGCGTTCCCGGTCCCGTACCCGCCGTCCGGGTCCCCTCGCTCACCCTCGTACCGGAACGGTTCCGGCGTGGGGCGGCCGGTGGGGTCCGGTGAGGGCTGCGCGGCCAGACGGTCTATCAGCTCGATCAGTTCCTCGACGGAGCGGCCGGAGGCGGCGGCCCGCAGTGCCTCCTCACGGCAGTGGGGGGCCAGTTGTTCACTGTGCAGCAGTGCCACCAGCCGGGTCACGTCCTCCACCGGACGGTGCGCCGCCGCGGCCCGGATCACCTCGTCCGCGCTGTCGGCGTCGCGGGGCGGCCGGGTCAGCAGGACGACCAGACGGGCCACGTCCTCCACGGAGCGGCTCACCCCGATGGCCCGCAGGACGTCGACCACGGCCCGCGTGTGTTCGGGTGAACGGGCCAGCGACGTGATGAGGTCGGCAACCTCGTCCAGGGGGCGGTCCGACACCGCCGCGTACACCAGGTTGCCCACGGGGTCTCCGTACTCCTGCCGGCGCTGCCCCTCGCCGGGGCGCAGCGGCTGGGCCGGATCCCTGTCCGCACGCAGTCCGCCGATACCGTGAACCGTCCCGGCGGTCGGAGGGGGCGTCGGTGGTGGTTCCGGCGGGAGGACCACGTTCGTTCCGCCGGGTATCTCGGAGGCAGTCGAGACGGTCGAGTTGTTCGAGGGACTCGAAGCACTCGACGGAGGTGTCGATGAGCAGGTGGTCATGCTCGGCTCCATGAAGAAGGCTCAGGCCGCTCCCCGCCCCCGAGCGTACGAAGAGCGACGTTACGTGGACCATTACTAGGCGCCCGCGCCCGCCACGGCCACTCGGCTGGGCCACCGGTATGACCTGCGCCACTTTGCCGGCTCCCGCGGGGGCCATACCGAAGCCGTTCCCGGGCATCCAGAGGGAGAGACCCGTCTCCCGCCGCACCCTGAGGAGGACAGCCCGTGGACGCCACCACCGTGGCACTCGTCGTGGCCGCCGTCGCCGCGGCCGCCGTGCTGGCCTGCGCCGTGGCCGTCACGGTGCGGCTGATGCGCACCCGGCGCGAGCTGCGGCGCGCCGGTCTGCCCACGGGCCCGCGCTGGGTGTTCTGGGGCGCGCTCCTCTACCTCGTCCTGCCGGCCGACCTGTTGCCCGACCCGGTGTACCTGGACGACATCGGCGTACTGCTGCTCGCATTGCGCTCGATGCGCGGTTCCCTCGGCGCGGGTTCGCCCGGGGCGGCGTCCCGGCGACCGGATCGCGAACCCGCCGATGACTACGCTCCGTGAGGAAACCAACCACCCGTTCGATTCGTATAAGTCTCTGGAAGCCAAAACAAGTCGGCGGACCAAGCGGCTGCGCGCAGTGGGCCGTCGCCTGGTCGGCGTAGCACCGACGAGGGAGAGACGATGCAACCGTTCGCGCTCAACTACGCACGTCCGGCAATGGAGTTGGCTGTAAATACTCCGTATGTGTACGACTCCGGAATGCAGTTGAACGTTCTCGCCGACGGACGGGTGGCGGCCTGCGATCACGCACTGTTGCGAGAGGTGGGCACCACGACGTCCACAGCGGGCTCCAAAACCCACTTCGACGACTGACCGTGGGCCACAGACGATGACCATACTGATCCTCACCTGCGAGGAGGACGTGACCGCCGACATGGTGGTCGTGCACCTGCACGACTCCGGGGTTCCGGTGGTACGCCTCGACCCTGCCGATCTGACCGGCGGCGTCTCGCTCTCGGGTGAATACGTCCACGGCCGCTTTCGCGGCCATCTCTCCGCCGGTGGGCGGCTGGTGAGCATCGGCGGGCTGCGGTCCGTGTGGGTGCGCAGGCCGGGCACCCCGGCCGGGCGGGCGGCCCGGCCGTCGCCCTGGCTGACCGAGGAGGCCACTCAGGCCCTCTACGGGATGCTGCGCAGCTCGGACGCCCGCTGGATGAACCACCCGGACGCGGCTCGGCAGGCACGCCACAAGCCGTGGCAGCTCCGTCTGGCGCAGCGCTGCGGCCTGCCCGTGCCGGCCACGGTGATCACGACCTTCCCGCGCGCCGCCCGGGAGTTCGCGGAGCGGTTCCCGGACCTGGTGGTCAAACCGGTCTCCGGAGCGCATCCGCAGGATCCGCCGCGGGCCGTGCCGACCAGCAGAGTGGCACCGGACACCGACTTCGCCTCGGTGGCGCTCGGACCGACGCTGCTCCAGCGGAGGATCGCCAAGCGCGCCGACATCCGGCTCACCGCCGTGGGCGAGCGGCTGATGGCCGCCCGCAAGGCCGCCGACCCAGGAGCCGACCCGGCGGAGGTGGATGTGCGTTTCGCGCCGCCCGGGGCGCCCTGGGAGCCGACCGACGTACCGCCGCGCGTCGCCGACTCCGTCCGCGCCTACCTACGCAAGGCCGAACTGACCTACGGCGCCTTCGACTTCGCAGAAGATGCCGACGGGACGTGGTGGTTCCTGGAGTGCAACCAGTCGGGACAGTTCGGATTCGTCGAGGTGGAGACGGGACAACCGATCGCGCGCACCGTCGCCGAGTGGCTGGCCCGGCCCGTTCCCGAGGAGACGGCGAAGGCCGACAAGACGCGCACCACGGCAGGATGAGGGCCCGTCACCACGCGGAGGCGTGGTGACGCGGGCACGTCCTCCGGTCGGGTGCCCGGATCAGCGCGGCCTGGGGCCGGGCAGCAGGGCCGCGGTGCGCTGCCAGCCGTTGCCCGGGGACTGCGGCCGGTCGAGGCCGCCCTGGGAGTACCCGGGGGACTGCAGGGGACGCATGGCCTGCTCCAGTTCCCTGCTCACTCGTTCGGCTTCGCTGCGGACCTGTGCGGGCACATCACCGCGCTCCGTGACAAGTCGGTCGTAGATGGGGGATTCCTTGAACACCCGGCAACGTGCCTCTCTGTCTCGTCGGCCCCGGGGCGGGGACGCGACTGACGAGTGTAAGCGCCCGGACATCATTCAGGGGGAATTCACCCATACGGCTTGACGCAGACCTGCACACGAAGGACAGCCGCCGCGTCCCGGGGCGGGGCGCACGCGCACCGGCACCGGCTTCGGTCAGGCGCCCGTGGTCGAACCGGGACGGACGATCATGAGGACCGTGACGGTCGCCCACAGCAGGTTGAACACGCCGGTGAACATGGCCAGTCGCACTGTCTTTTGCCGGTCGACGGACCGGTGCCGGACCAGCTGCTCGACGAGTTCGTCCTGGCGGGGCAGTACGAACCCGATCAGGACGGCCGCGGCCGCCGCCGTCAGGCCGATGGAGGTGACGAGCCAGCCGTCACCCAGGACGCCCATGGCGAGCGCCGTGGCCAGCCCCAGCACGGGCACCACGATGCCGACGCGGGCGTAGACCCCGCAGATGCGGTGCAGCACCTCGACGGTGGTCCCCGCCGTCGCGACGGGCCCGTCGCCCCCGGCGGGGACGGCACGGCGCGCGGCCGGCGGGAACATGCTCGCCGCGACGGTCACGGGGCCGACGGCAAGGATGGCGGCAAGGACGTGGAGGGACAGCAGGAACTTGGTCACCGGGGCTCTTTCCTTGGCGTGATCAGCGGCGAGGGCTCACGCTAAGGGTCTTCCGGACCTCCCCCCAGGGGCTGGATCGACAGCTTCCGACGGGTTCCCGCCAACCTCGGCCATCCGCTCTCCCTCGGGCCGCCGTACCGCAGTGCCTCCGCCACCCCGGTTTTCACGAGTGGCGGGAATCCGATTACCGTGGCGTTCATGCACTCCGTGGCGATTCTGCTGCTCGACAAGGTCATCCCCTTCGACATGGCCGCCCCCATGCAGACCTTCGACTGGACGCTGCTGCCCGACGGCCGGCCCGCCTACCGGGTGCGGCCGTGTGCCGAGACGCCCGAGGTGGCCGCGGACGGCGGGCTGATCCTGCGCGTCGACCGCGGGCTGGAGGCGCTGGCGGACGCCGACACGATCATCGTCCCGGGCCGCGCCGAGGGCGCCGCTCCGCCCTCCCCCGCCGTCGTCGCGGCGCTGCGCCGGGCGGCCGGGGCGGGCACGCGGATCGCGTCGGTGTGCGTGGGCGCGTTCGTGCTGGCGGAGGCGGGGCTGCTGGACGGGCTGCGCGCCACCACGCACTGGGCGGCCGCGGACCAGCTGGCCCGCGCCTTTCCGCACGTCGAGGTAGAACCTGACGTGCTCTACGCCGACAACGGGCAGATCCTCACCTCGGCCGGTGCGGCAGCCGCGCTGGACATGTGTCTTCACATGATCCGTCGGGACCTCGGCTCGGCCGTGGCCGCGAACGCGGCCCGGATGTCCGTCATGCCGCTGGAACGGGAGGGCGGGCAGGCCCAGTTCATCGTGCACAAACAGCCGCCCGTGCCCCGCGGGTCAGCTTTCGAATCCCTGTTCGAATGGCTCGAGGACAACCTGGCCCACGAGGTCACCCTCGGGACAATGGCCGCGCGTGCCGGGATGAGCGAGCGCACCTTCGGCCGCCGTTTCCGCGAGCAGACGGGCACCACACCGGTGCAGTGGCTGTTGCGGACTCGGGTGCGACGCGCCCAGTACCTGCTGGAGAACAGCGACTACACGGTCGAGCGCATCGCCCAGCAGTCCGGGTTCGGCTCGCCCACGGCGTTCCGCGAGCGGTTCCGCAAAGTGGTGGGCACTACACCCCACGCCTACCGGTCGGCGTTCCACGGGCGCCGGGCCGTCGCGGACACCGGCGGCTCGTAGCGGACCGTGTGACCGGCCGGTCACACGGTCAGGCAGCGGCCGTTCTCGCCGTCCGGGTCCGCGGTCCGGCCGTCGGCCACGGTCCGCTCCCGGGCGAGCAGCGCGTCCGCGTGGGTGACGGCCTCGCGGATACCGGGCGTTCCCGTCATCACGCAGAGCGTGTACGTGACATCCTCCAGCTCACGCGACGCGACGGGCGAGGGCCGCTCCGCCTGCGCGATCTGCAGCGTCGCGTAACGCGTCAACAGTTGCCTCAGGGTCTTCGGATCCGGTACCAGCACGAAGGCGCCTCTCTCTGGGTGTGTGGCTGCGCCTACCCGCACCGCGTGCAAACATTCCGTCAGGCCGCCTGCCCACTGTGCAGCGCGGTGTACGCCCCTCCCCGGCGCACCAGTTCGTCGTGGGTGCCGATCTCCTGGATCCGGCCGTCCGCCATCACCACGATCCGGTCAGCACCCCACGACATTTCGGCCGGCGCCGGTACTCCAGTCGCACTTCGTGATGTGACGAGGTGCCTGGTCGGTTGGGGGCGCCGGGGCGTGGGCGAGGCCACCTGTTGATCATGGTGTTGTGACGCAACATGAAGATCAGGCGGCCTCTGCCGCCAGCATGGATGCGCTGCTGTTCCAGGAGAAGTTCGACGAGCTCTCCGCCGGGTTGGCCCCGCTGTCCGCCCGCCGCGAGCCGCGGGCCCACGCCGCGGACTACCTGCGCGGCCTGCTGGCCGGCCTGCCGCGCAAGAAGGCCCTGTTCTCGTATGGCTTCGGCGAACGGACATGTAGCGCTGCGTGACCGGTGTAGTCGTCGTTTCCCCTCGTTGGGCGTCTCATTGAGCTGAACGAGTGATCTCGGGTGGAGTAGAGGAGCACGGGTGCGGCAGGACTGGGAACCGGAGGACCTGATCGAGGTCTGGACGCTGCTCGAAGACGACATGAAGAAGGTGCGGAACAAGTCCGGGACGACCAGGCTCGGGTTCGCGCTGTTGCTGAAGTTCTTCGAGGTGGAGGCCCGGTTCCCGGAGTCGGCCAAGGAGGTGCCGGCCGCCGCAGTGGAGTACGTGGCCCAGCAGGTGAAGGTACCTGCGGAGGCGTGGATGGACTACGGCTGGCAGAGCAAGGCGATCCAGCGACACCGGGGGCGATTCAGGATCATCTCCCCGGCGCTGATGAACGTGGCCTTGCACGGGATGGAAGAGGCTGCCGGAGTCCGCTGCCGGCTCACCGGCCCACGGGCTGGTGAACCGGCAGTCGGCTCGCCGACTCTGATCAGGTACGCCGACGACCTGGTGGTTCTCTGTCACAGCCATGACGAGGCCCAGCAGGTCAAGGAACGGCTCGCCCGGTGGCTCGAGCCCCGAGGTCTGGCGTTCAACGAGGACAAGACGCGCATCGCGCACCTCGATGAGGGCTGTGACTTTCTGGGCTTCACCGTCCGCCGCTACCACGGCATGCTGCTGATCAAGCCGAGCAAGGCATCCGTGCGACGGATCCGGGCACGGCGCACCGCCGAAGTGCTGGCCCTTCGGGGACAGAACGCGGCGGCGGGGAGCGCCAGGCTCAACCCGATCATCCGGGGGTGGGCTGCCTACTTTCGGGGAGTGGTCTCCAGCGGGGTGTTCACCTCGCTGGACAACCACGTGTGGAGGCTGGTCTACAAGTGGGCCCGGCACACACACCCGAACAAGCCGAACGGCTGGGTGACCTCCCGGTACTTCGGCCGGTTCAACGAGTCCCGGCAGGACCGGCGGGTGTTCGGCGACCGCGAGGGCGGCCGCTGTCTCACCAGGTTCGCCTGGACCAGGGTCGTCGGACATCAACTCGTCATCAACCGGACGACCACGGGGTGGAGCGCTCTCCGCACGTTCCGTCTCCTGCCGCCCGACCGGACTTAAGCGACCCTTAAAAAGCACTTAAGCACTCGTGTGGCCCCCTCGAGAAATTCAGGAAACCGCTGTTCAGAGCGGAGTGAGGGACAAGTCGGACCCGTTGGCGGAAGTAGTTCCGGTCCGTACCATCAGGGCCACGCGCCGGCGCCGATGTACGACAGGAGAGCGCTCTCACCACATGAGTGAGGGAGCACTCGAGACCTCGGCCCCGCACCCGGCCGGCGCGTTACCAGCCGCCGCTCACCAGGAACGGCTCGTCAGGAACCGCTCGATCACTCCAGGAAATCCCCCACATGCCCCCCCGTCACCAGCGCTCCCTCGGCCGCCGGAAAGTTCTTTTCGCCCTCGGCGGGGCGGCCGTGGCTGTGCCCGCCGCCGCCGCGCTCGCCCCCCACGCCCTCGCGGAGGTCTCCCCGGACACGCAGCCCGCGGCGGCTGCCGCGGGCCCGCTCCCGCTGACGATCGTCAACAACAGCGGCTCCTTCGGCAACGCGAACGTGCACCTCTACATCGTGGGCAACCAGGACGGCCGTCAGGTCCGGGTCGCTCCGGACGGCAGCCTGGCCCCGGTCTCCCTGTCGGACAACGGTGCCGACGGCTTCACCGACTACGCGATCGGCCTGGCCGGCGGTGGCGAGACCCGGCTGTCCCTGCCGTACATGTCCGGCCGCATCTACGTGGCCCTCGGCCAGAAGCTCAAGTTCAAGGCCGTCGCGGACGGCAACGGCAACGCGGCGTTGCAGTACCCGGCAGGCTGGGTCACCTCGGACCCCAACTACGGCGTGTTGCACGACTGTGCGGAGTTCACCTATAACCCCGCCGGCATGTTCTGCAACACCACGATGGTCGACATGTTCAGCGTGCCGATGAACATCCGGCTCACCGGTTCCAAGGACCAGTCCGTCGGCGTGTTCCGGGACGGGGGCCGCGGTGCCGCGTTCGACGCGCTCAGGCAGGTGGAGGCGTTCTCCCGGCTCGTCGTGGACGACACCCGGATCATCGCGCCGGGACACGGCCTGGATGCGGGCCTGTTCGCCGCGGACTACCTCGCCCCGTACATCGACGAGGTGTGGAGCACCTACACCGGACGTGACCTCAAGGTGACCACGAACGCCGGTACCTTCACCGGCCGGGTGCGCGGCGACCGGTTCACCTTCGACGGGCCCGCCCAGGTCTCCTTCGCCAGGCCGTCCACCCGGGACGTCCTCTTCTGCGACGGGGCGCTCGCTGCCCCGAACGACGGCACGACCGGTCCGGTAGCCGCCGTGCTCGGTGCCGGCTTCAACCGTTCGACGCTGCTCAGCCACCCCGACCAGCCGACCACCGACGCCTCGGCCTTCTACCGGACCGAGCTCACCAACCACTACTCCAAGGCCGTGCACACGGCCACGGAGGACGGCAGGGCGTACGGCTTCGCCTTCGACGACGTCGCCGACTTCGCCTCGTACATCCAGGAGACGGCTCCCACGGGCATCCGCCTGACGCTGTCGCCCTTCTAGTCCGAGAGGCCGAAGCACTGAAGGACCGGAAGACGGGCGGCGCCCTGCCTGGCGTCTGCGGTGGCCCGAACGGCGTGCGCCGCCGACGCGGGCAGGTTTTCCGCGGGCCGGGGAAGGTACCCCTGCACATGAGGAGCGGCCCCTTCGAGGCGGCGCCCCCCGTGTTCCGGATGCACAGCGGGCTCCCGCGTTGAATGGTGATACCGGACCCGAGGACCGCACCGGGGCCGCCACGTCCATCCGGACCCGAGGAGTCAGAGATGTCGACGTCCCAGCCCGAGGAGTCCCGGCCGCCCGAGGACCGCACCACCCCGGACGGCCTGCTCCACGCCCGAACCGGTACCGATGTGTCGCCGGAGGACCTCGTCCTTGCCTCCGGCAAGGATCTCACCCCGCACAATCTCGAATGGGCCAGGCGCAAGCTTGAGGAGGAAGGGCCCGCCGCGCTGGACAAGATCCTCCCCTGACCCCGGGCCGGTCCTTCCTCGTCCGTCACCCCGGCCCGTCCGTCACCCCGGCCCGTCCGTGGCCGCGGCCCCTGGGGCGGCCTGCCCCGGCGTCGGCGCGATCCTGACCTGGAGGTCGCCGACCGTGTGCGCGGGCCAGTCGCGGACATGGCCGGGCGGGGTTCTGCCGGGGGCGGTGGGCGCGGCGACGGGCACGCGGTTCGCGGCGCTCAGGATCTCCGCCACCGTGATGTTCTCGTTGTTCCCGCCCGTCCCGCCGGAGGAGCAGCCGGTGGAGCAGCCGGTGGAGCAGCCGGTGGAGCAGCCGGTGGAGCAGGCCACCGGGATGGCTTCGTGGCCGGTGATCAGGCAGGGCGGGCGGACGCCGAGCCGGTGCAGTTCCCCGGCGGTGCGGGCCCCGTCCCGGCGGCTGTCGGTGTTGCGGTCCACGGTGTGCACCAGGACGGTCAGATGCCCGGCCAGCGCGAGCGCGACCAGTGACGTCACGACCGACCGCCATGCCCCGGCCGATGTTCTGACCAGATGCCACAGCACGTCGGCGACGGGGATCTCGAGCAGGGCGTAGGCGGTCTGGAGGAAACGGGGCGCCGCATACCCGATCATGAAGAGATACGGGAGGGCGGCTGTGGCGGCGCAGGCCGGCGGCAGCGCGGTGCGCAGAGCGCGCCGGGCCCGTACGGCGACGACCGGCGCGAGAACGGCCGGGAGCGGCAGGGCGAACCACCAGAGGGCGATCACCGGAGGGGGCATCGCCCCGGTGCACGGACGGCACAGACCGCGCCCGCCCAGGCTGCGCAGTGGGTCGTCGCCGGCGAGGTGCAGGCCGAGCCCGCCCTGGACACGGGAGGCCTCGGCCAGCCGCTTCCCCGGGCCGCCGTACCAGGCGCAGGCCTCGGCCAGCCACTCGGCCGCGCCCGCCCCGAGACCCGCCGCGAGTGCGAGCAGCAGGCGGACGTGCCGGCCGGCCAGGGCGAGGACCAGCAGCGGAACCGTCACCCATACGGCGTCGGTGGGCCGCATCAGTGCCATCAGCGCGGCCCCCGCCACGATGCCCCGGAGCGCTCCGCGCGCGTACCGGTCGGCATGGGGGCGCAGGAAGCAGCCGACGGTGATCAGGGCGCCGAGTGCGACCCACTGGTTGGGCATGGCCTGGGGGCCGTAGAAGAGGGTCACCCACAAGGATGGGAAGAAGGCGGCGCCTGTGACCAGGACCCGGGTGGGGAACAGGCCGTGCCAGGCACGCAGCGCCAGGTACAGGCCCAGGCCGGACAGGACGGCGAGGTAGACGCGCAGCAGTGCGGTGGACTCCGACCAGGAGGCGACGGGTGCCACCAGGAGGGGGACGCCCCGGGAGCCCGGGGCGCTGAAGAAGGCGGCCGGATGGTGGGAGGTGACCTGGCTGACGTAGACGATCTTGTCCCAGCCGAGTCCCAGCGCGGGGCGGACGAGGGCGAGTTGGGCGACGGTGAAGACGGCGGCCAGGACCGCGAGCGGTGCGGTGCCGCTCGTGGCACGAAATGCGCGCGGCGAGGACGTACGAATGTGCGCGTCGCCGTCCTCCGGTGAGAAGGCCGCTCTTGCCGTCGGCCATCGTCCGCCCCTCGTCCCGCGCGCCGTCGATCCAGCCGATCATCTGCGTGCAAGCAGGAACGAATTAACCCGTAGGGCGCGCCGAGGCAGGCGGGGCGGCGGATGCGGTCACCGCTCTGCGGGGTCCTTCGGCCCTCCGGGTTCTCCGGTGAGCTCGGCGAGGTCCGTCACGACCCGGTCGGCGCCATGGGCGTAGAGCGCGTCCGGCCGGCCGACGCGGTCCACACCGACGACGTATCCGAAGCGACCGGCGCGGCCCGCGTCCATGCCGGCCAGCGCGTCCTCGAACACGGCGGCCCGGCCGGGCGGGACGCCGAGGTCCCGGGCGGCGGCGAGGAAGGTCTCGGGGCGCGGCTTGCCGGGGAGGCCGCGCTCGGCGGCGACCACACCGTCCACGCGGGTGTCGAAGAGACACTCGGCGTCGATGGCGTGCAGCACGTCCCGGCAGTTGGCGCTGGCGGAGACGACGGCAGTGCGCAGGCCGTCGGCACGGGCCGCCCGGATGTAGCGCAGAGTGCCGTCGTAGGCCTCCACTCCGCCGGCGCGGATCCGTTCCAGGAACAGCTCGTTCTTGCGGCGGGCGAGCCCGTGCACGGTCGTGGCCCCGGGTGGGTCGTCCGGCGCGCCCTCGGGCAGGTCAACGCCGCGGGAGGCGAGGAAGGCGCGTACGCCGTCGGACCGCGGGCGGCCGTCGACGTACTCGGCGTAGTCGGCGTCGGTGAACGGCCGGAAGTCCGTGCCGTCCCGCTCGCGGAGGAAGGCGTCGAGCGCCTGCCTCCAGGCCGCCGCGTGAACGGCGGCGGTCCTGGTGATGACACCGTCGAGGTCGAAGAGGCAGGCCAGGATGTTCTCGGGCAGACCCAGATCCGTCATACGGGACATGGTCCCCCGTCCCGGTGGACCGTACCCGGCGACGGGCAGGCAGCGGGCGGGGCGGGCAGGGGTGGCACACTCTGCCGTATGGCGCCGACCTTCGACGATCTCCTCCACCGGGCCCGATCCCTCGGCCGGGACGGCCGGCGCGCGGTACTCGGCATCGCGGGCAGCCCCGGGGCCGGGAAGTCCACGCTCGCCGGGGAGTTGGTGCGGGCGCTGAACGGCACCGGGGAGCGGTGGGTCGCGCACGTCCCGATGGACGGCTTCCATCTCGCCGACGTCGAACTGGACCGGCTCGGCCGCCGGGACCGCAAGGGTGCCCCGGACACCTTCGACGCGGCCGGGTACGCGGCCCTGCTGGGGCGGCTGCGCGGGGAGACGTACGGGGACGTCGTGTACGCGCCCGGTTTCGAACGGGGGCTGGAGCAGCCGCTCGCGGGGGCCGTTGCGGTACCGCCGACGGCCCGGCTGGTGGTGACGGAGGGGAACTATCTGCTGCTGGAAACCGGTGCGTGGGCGCGGGTGCGGGCGCAGCTCGACGAGGTGTGGTTCTGCGAGCTGGGCGAAGAGGAGCGGGTCCGGCGGCTGGTGGCCCGGCACGTGGAGTTCGGCAAGTCCCAGGACGAAGCGGTGGCCTGGGTCGCGCGCTCGGACGGGCCCAACGGCGAGCTGGTGGTGCGGACCCGGCACCGCGCGGACCTCGTGGTTCCGGCGTCGGCGGTGCCGTGTGTGCGCCGTTGACGAGCTAGATTGAACCGTCGTGGGAGACGAAGGAGGCGCCCCGGTGCCATCGCCGCAGCAGGCACGCGCCCAGGCATCCGCGATCACCTCGGGGAAGGCGGACCAGGACACGGAGGTGTCCCCGACGTCCCAGCTCCGCACGCTGTTCGACCGTCCCCGGCTCTCCCCCGGGCAACGGCGCATCGCCCAGTATCTGATCGAGCACCTCACGGAGGCCGCGTTCCTGTCGATCACGGACCTCGCCGAGCGCGTCGGGGTGAGCCAGCCCTCGGTGACCCGGTTCGCCTCGGTGGTCGGCTTCAGCGGCTACCCCGCACTGCGGGAGAAGCTCCAGGCGATCGCCCTCGGCACGCTCCCCGGCGGGCTGGCGGAGGAGAACCGGGGCAACGAACTGCAGGCGGCGGTGGACGCCGAGATCGAGAATCTCGAGAACCTGCGGCGGGACTTCGCCGATCCCGACCGGGTCATCGAGATCGGCCGCATGCTGGCGGCGTCCGTGCCGCTGACCGTCCTCGGGCTGCGCATCTCCGGGTCCCTCGCCGAGCACTTCGGCTACGCCGCCCGCCGTATCCACCCGGACGTCCGTCTGGTGACCCGGGGCGGCAGCGTCGCCTACGACGCACTGCTGCAGTCACGGGAGGCCGGCGGCTCGTGGGTGCTGGCGTTCTCCATGCCGCGGCACGCCCAGGAGACCCTGACGGCGGTGCGGGTGGCCCGGGACGCCGGGCTGAAGGTCGCGCTGATCACCGACCTGACGCTGGGCCCTCTCGCGGACGAGGCCGACGTCGCCTTCGCGACCGGCACCGGGTCACGTCTGGTGTTCGACTCGTACGCCACTGCGGGCGTGATGTGTGCGGCGCTGCTCCAGGCCATGACGGACGCGGACCCGGAGCGGACGCAGGCACGGCTCGACGCATACGAGCAGGTCGCCGACCAGCGTCAGTTCTTCCTCCGGGACTGACGGCGCCGGCGAGTAGACCCTCGACTCTGCTGCTCGATTCGAGGGGGGGCACGCACCGCGTCCGGGAGGGGCCGGCCGGGGCCGGACCGCCTCCTCGCGAGGCCCGTTCCCTGCGCCCCGTCGGCAGGCCGGCGTCACTCTTCGCAATGGAGCAACAGAGTCGACCTGGACTCTGCTGCGCCATTCGGCGAGCGATCACGTGCCATGCTTTCAGGGCTCGGCCGCGCCCGGCCTGCCTGCATCTGCGACGCGCTCTGAAGGCCGTATCGGCACGGCGTCATCACGCCGGGTAATTGCGCAGCAGAGTCACCCTCCACTTCAAAGCGAGCATGAATGTTTTCATACGCCTTGAAAACCGGATGGCATATATAAATACTGCTGGCGGATCACGACATGTCCTGCGCGAACGCCCAAGACCGTCGGATCGCCCCCTGGACCGGGGCAGCCCCACCCGTCGCCCACCCCAGCGACGCCGCACACCCGGAAGCGATGATCATGACCGTGACGTCCACGCGCCTCAGTCCGGACTGGCCCTGCCAGGTCAAGGCACCCGGCAGCTACGACTGGGAGCGCTCGGCGGCCAGGTGGCTGCGCGAGCTGGTGCCGGCGCGCTACGCGAGCTACCCCGCGTTCATCCGGCACCCCGTCCTGCTGGCGCGGCACGCCCAGATCCAGGTCGAGCACGAGATCCGGGTGGCGCGCACCGCCCTGCAGACGGCACGGGCCGACCTGCCCCGGCTGGGCCTGCACGAAGGGGTCATCGAGCACACGATCAAGCTGTACGCGGCCGAGGTCATGCAGTTGCAGCACATCGCCCGCAGCGTGCGCGCGGTCACCCGGGCGCTGGTGGAATCGGGCCGCTGACCGGGACGGCGGGCAGCCGCTCGGGCGTCATCCCGTACGGGACTCCAGCGCGCGGCGGGTGTCGTCGCCGTAGACGCCGGTCTCGTCGCCCTGGACGCCGTACCAGAGCTGGAACCGGGCGACGGCCGCCGACAGGGTGGCGTCGTAGCGGCCGTTGGCGGCGCCGTCGCGGTAGACGTCCGGAATGCGCAGGAGCCGTTCCTGAAGTTCGGTCACCTCAGGGCCCGAGTCACCCTCGCTGAGGAACCCGGGGGTGGCCGGAGCCCGCACGGGCGGCGTGGTGGGAGCGGTCGCGGGCGGGCTCGCGGAGGGGCGGGGGCCGGGCGTGGCACGGTCGTCGGAGTTCTGCCCCAGAAGCAGGACCGCTCCGCCGAAGCCGAGTACCGCCGCCGCGGCCACGGCGATCGCCAGGGCGGCCCGCCGCGTCGCGGGGCTGTGTGTGGAGGCGTGCGGGGGCCGGCCGGGCGCGGCGCTGTCGTCCGAAGGGCCGCGGGGCGAACGGCGCCGGGGGGCCGTGCGGCCGGATGCGGGAGCGTGACGCGTGAAGCTCTCGTGCGCCGGGCCGGGCACGGCCGTCGGCGGCCGGGTGGGCGGTTCGGGGGCGAGCGACGGGAACTCCTGTGTCTCGTCCTCCGCACCGGTCGGGGGCCGGGACAGGGTGACGGACTCGTAGCCCTCGTGCTCCTCCCGTTCGAACTCCTTGAACAGTTCGGCGAGCGCGTCCGTGCGGCGGGGGCGCAGGACGCGGACGGGCTCGAGGGGTGGCGGGCCGTCGTGCGGCTGACCGGGGTCGGACGGCGTCGGCACGCTGCTCTCCTTCCGCTGCCCACGAGGGCGGGGCCGCCCACGGGAGGAGATACGCGCCGGGAGCGGCGGAGGTTCAACCGGCGGCACGCAGAAAACGGTGCAGGGAAGCCGTCATGGCGGACACGAAGGACTCCCGGGACGCCGCGTCCAGGACGTCGAGGGACAGGTACGGGTTCAGGTCCTCCAGCTCGACCAGCAGCAGTTCGCCGTCCGGGGCACGGCAGGCGTCGACCCGCTGGATGCCGTGGTCGAGGGTGTTCCAGCCGACGAAGCCCCGGGCGAACTCCAGGTCGCGCGGGGTGGCTTCGTACGACTCCAGCTGCCAGCGCCGGCCGGAGTCCGGGGCGTACAGGGCGCACTGGATGTCGTGGTCGACGAAGGAGAAGGAGACCTCGTACGCGAAGTCGACGTACGGCTGCACCAGCACGCTGCCGCCGACGAGCTCCCGCACCGCGTCCGCGGCGACGACACGCAGCCCCATCGAGTCGGCGCCGAGCCTGGGTTTGACCACGTACCGGTCCGCCGGGGGCAGCACGTGCAGGTCCTCCGCACGGCCGACGGTGGGGATCACCGGCCACCCGGCCGCGCTCAGTTCGAGCAGATACTGCTTGCCGGCCGTGTCGCCCCGGCCGGCAAGCGGGTTGTAGACCGGTTTCCCGGTCTCCGCGGCCCGCTCGCGGAAGGCGTCGTAGGCGTCCCCGGGTATGTCATGACCGGGCCGCTGTTGCGGACGATCACGGCGTCGAACCCGTCCGTCGGCGCGGCGGCGTCCCTCGGACGACAGAGCGTCAGGTCGAAGTCGGCGCGCAGTCGGGAGGCGAGCTGGACGTCCTCGTCGCCGTAGCGACGCCCGCGGGCCGGATACGCCGGATCGGTGACGTACAGGAGGCGGGGACGGGGGCGGACGGGCGCCATACAGGGCTCCTCGAGGGGACGACAGCGACCTGATCATACGAATGATCCATAGGTGCCGAAACGGCGCAGGAACACGGGTGACACAACCGAGGGGTACAGAGTGCCTTTACCGGTGGCACTGAGTGCCATACCCTGTCGCCGTGCACGGTGGCACAAGACACGCCGGGTGCATGCGTGCCGGGGCACCGTGCACGCGGGATGGCGACCGAGTGCAGGGAGTTGACCAGCGTGCACCACCACTCAGGAAGCGTGGCTCAGCAGACAGCCGGCGCCACGACGGGGCTGCTCGAACCCCGGGGCACGAACAGCGCGGAGGCTTTGGCCTTCCAGCGGTGCACCTGGTGCGGCACCGCGATGTACCACCGGCTGCTGTGCCCCGTCTGTCAGGGCAGCGACCTGCGCACCGAGCGCAGCGCGGGCGTCGGCACGGTCCGTCACTCCACGACACTGCACCGCAACACGCCGGCCGCCCGGAACGTGTCCTTGATCGAGATGGCCGAGGGCTTCGTCGTCCGCGGCAGGGTCATGGGCCCGCCGATCGGCATCCACAGCGGGGACCGGGTGCGGCTGTCCACGGCCAAGGACCCGGTGCGCGGCGAGCCGGTCTTCCAGCTCGTCGACGAGCCCTACCGTGCCTGGACCTGACCGTCCGCCCGGCATCCTTTGGACAGCGGGAGTCGGGCCGGCCGGAGTTCAGCCGTCGAGTGTGACGCGGATGCCGACGGTGCCGTCCCGGCCCCGGCGCAGCCGACTGCCGAGCAGCGCCAGCCGGCCCGACAGGCCGTACTTGCGGGCGATCAGCTCGCGGTAGCGGGCGGTGGTGGCCGCATCGCAGAGCGCCGCGGTGGCCGGGACCTGGTCACCGCTCGGACGGCCGCGCACGTCACAGGGGCCGACCAGGACATCGGCACGGGCCCGGATCCGCTTCACCTTCCAGGAGCCGGCGGCGGTCCAGACCCCGAGCGCGTCCCCGTCCCGCACCACCCACACCGGGGTGGCCACCGGCGTGCCGTTCCGCCGGTGGCTGGTGACCAGCAGATACTTTCCCGCTCCCAGCCGTTCGAGCAACGCGTTGTCCATACCCTGCAGTCTAGGCCAGCCGTCGCCTCCTGTGGTCGGTGCGCGGGCCGGTCGAGACCTCCCGGCACCGGGTCGCTCCGGCGGTGAACACGACGGGGTCCGCATCCGTATGGACTGAGGGCACTCGACTCAGGGGAGGCCCCGCGGTGTTTCGCACCGCGCTGCTCTGGTTCGGGAGTCATGCATGAGGCACGCACGACGACGGGTCGTTCGGCGAGTGACACGGCTGGCGGCCGTCGGCGGACTCCTCCTCGGAGCGACGATGGTGACTCGCGCCGTCGCGAGTGAACCCCCGGCGCCGGACCCGGTCCCGTACGCCGCGTCCGAGGAGGACACCGGACCCGGCTCCGCACTCGTGTCGCGGCTCGGTTCCTCCCGCACGGCGGGCAGCTGGCTCGGCGAGAACGGGCGGACGGTCGTCGCGGTCACCGACGAGAAGGCCGCGGCCGAGGTGCGGGAGGCCGGCGCGGACCCGAAGATGGTGCGCCACAGCATGCGCGACCTGAAGTCGGCCACTCGGACGCTGGGGTCGGCGCCACGCGTGCCGGGGACGGCCTGGGCCATGGACTACCGGTCGAACGAGGTGGTCGTACGCGGCGACAGCACGGTGTCCGCTGACGACTGGTCCGATCTGACCCAAGTGGCAGAAGGAGCAGGTGGTTTTGTCCGTATGGAACGCACCGAGGGCACCTTCACCACACGGATCAACGGGGCTGAGCCCATTCTGTCGACCGCCGGACGCTGTTCCGCGGGCTTCAACGTGACCGACGGCAAGCGTGAGTTCATCCTCACGGCCGGGCACTGCGGGCCGGACGGGTCGGTCTGGTTCGCCGACGACGGAGGCAGGAAGAAGGTCGGCACCACGGTCGGCGGCAGCTTCCCCGGTGACGACTACTCCCTGATCGAGTACGACGGCGGCCGGGCCGGCGAGGGTGCCGGCGTCGTCTCGGTCGGCAACGGCCAGGGTGTACGGATCACGGGTGTCGGCGACCCCACCGTCGGCCAGCGGGTGTTCCGCAGCGGCAGCACCAGTGGGCTGCGCGACGGCGAGGTGACGGCACTCAACGCGACGGTGAACTACCCGGAGGGCACGGTCGGCGGCCTCATCGAGACCAATGTGTGCGCCGAACCCGGTGACAGCGGCGGCCCGATGTTCTCCGAGGGCATCGCGCTCGGTGTGACGTCGGGCGGCAGCGGCGACTGCCGGCAGGCGAGCGGTACGACGTTCTTCCAGCCGGTCACGAAGGCACTGGCGCAGCTGAAGGTGGACCTCCTCGTGGCCCCGACTGGCGGGGGCGACGCGGACACGGCCGCCCCCGCTCCGTCGGGGGAGGGTGCGGCGGCTCCGGGCGCCGCGTCACCGGGTTCGTCGGCGGGGATCAGCGCGTCGACGCTGCTGCCCCGCCTGGCCGACCCGCGGAACGTGGGGCCCGGGATGCTGGTCATCGGGGGCAGCCTGATGGCTCTGGTGGCGACCCGCTGGATCCGGTCGGAGCAGGACCGCAAGGCGTACCAGCGGTACTACTCGGCGACATGGGGCTGAGCCGGTTGCCGGCCCGAACCTCGGTGAGGAGGCTCACACGTGACCCGGGCAGCTCCAGCCACGAGGACGGCGGACGCGCCCCGGCCAAGGTTGGGGCGGGCCGGGCGGCAGGGCAGGCGGAAGGAGGAGCGGCGAGAGTGGAAGACTCTGTTGCTCCATTGCGGAGAGGGACGTCGGCCTGTCGGCGGGGCACAGGGAACGGGTCTCGCGAGGAGGCGGTCCGGCCGTCGGCCGGCCCCTCCCGGATGCGGTGCGTGACCCTCCCCCGAATGGAACAGCAGAGTCGATGGAAGGCGGCAAAGCCCGTGCGGCGCCTCAGGCCGCCTCGGCCCGCTCGGGGAAGGCCTCGGCCCACTCCTGGACGAGGCGCTGGTACTCCGCGCGCTGCTCGCCGCTCAGTGTCCCGCCCGACCGGAGCCACAGGGCCCGGATCTCCTCGTTGACCTCGGCAGCCGATCGCTCGGGTGACGGTTCAAGAGTGGTGGACATGCTGTGAAGCATAGGGCCGTCGGCGTGAAAGCCGCGCGAGCATTCACGAACCAATCGGACATAACCGACAGTGTCGCTGATCACGTCCATCTACCATGGAACGTGGGCGAGTTCACATCCCGGGCTCCCGTCCGGAGCCGTTCTGGGCCCTCCCCAGCCTTTTCGACTCCGCCTTCACAGCCAAGGGGCCCACGGGCGAGCGCACGACGACGAACCCGACCGGGCCAGCAGCCGGACCAGTCCGATCGTCTCCGGTGAAGGGCACGCGTTCATGACGTTCTCGCTCGGCATCGTCGGCGCCGGCCGGTTCGCCGCCCTGTTCCAGCCTGTTCCAGGCGTACCCCGGCGTCGGTGACATCCACGTCACCGACCTGTTGCCGCAACGGGCCCGGCAGCTCGCCGCCGCGCACGGACTCGCCGGCACCTTCCCGCGCCGTACGAGGCCGTGCTGGGGTCGGCGAGGATCGACGCGGTCGGGGCGACCGGTCCGGCGTACACCATGGGCGAGACCGGTCGGCACCACCCCACCCGGCCACGGTCCACGCCCGCAACCGGACCGCCGAAGGCGCCTTCGGGCGGCTGTTCCACGCCGAGGGCGGCTACGTCCACGACATGGACCCCGGCTTCTACGAGGCGTACCGGTGCAGCGACGACGACGGGAAGGCCACCGCCGGCTGTCCCCCGCTGCTGTACCCCACGCGCGCGGTGGGCGGAGTGCCGGGTGTCTGGCGGACGCACGCGACCGGTGTCTCCGCGACCGGTGTCGGGGACGAACGCGGGGATGGCGTCCTCGACAGGGAGATCAGCCGGTTCGACAACGCCACCGCCCTGTTCGAAGTGGCGGGCGGCGGCGCGTTCCGCACGAACGAGTTCCGGCGGGTCGGTTCCTCGCACCCCGGGGAATCACGGTTCCGGTTCTTCGGTACGGAGGCGAGCATGGAGCAGCTCGCCACGGTCTCGGTGTGGCAGGACAAGAGCAGCGTCCAGGGGCTCCGCGAGCTGCTGCAGCCCGCGGAGCCCCTGGACCCGAACGCCCCTCCGCGCATGACTCTGCTGCTCAATTCGGGGGAGGGTCACGCACCGCATCCGGGAGGGGCCGGCCGGGGCGCCGGACCGCCTCCTCGCGAGACCCGTTCCCTGCGACCCGTCGACAGGCAGGCGTCACTCTCCGCGTTGGAGCAACAGAGTCGCGCATGACTCTGCTGCGCAATTACCCGGCGTGATGACGCCGTGCCGATACGGCCTTCAGAGCGCGTCGCAGATGCAGGCAGGCCGGGCGCGGCCGAGCCCTGAAAGCACGGCACGTGATCGCTCGCCGAATTGAGCAGCAGAGTCGCGCATCGCGCCAAAGCCCCGCTCGGCCCTCGCCTCGGGTTCGGCGGCGCACGACCGCTCCCGGCTCCTCCGCGAGTTCGGCCTGCTGTCCGACGGGTACGAGAGCAGCCACCACCGTCCCGCGGACGACTTCGTGACCGCCGTGAGCACCTGTGTCCTGCCCTCGGTGAGCGCCCGGGTGGCCGCCCGTCACACCCTGCCCGGCATCGTGGCCCACCAGCCGGCGCTGCGGGGCGGCACCAGGCTGGAGATCCCGGACTTCGGGGACGCGCCGCAGGTGTGACCGCGGCACCGCGGAGGTCGGACCGTCAGCGGTAGCCCGTGGCGTCCGCCGGTCTGCCCGGGTCCTGGACCTCGACGAGGTAGCGCCAGGCGTCCGGGCGGCTGCCGTCGAGGTCGGTGAAGCCGTACTCCCGGGCGAGGCCGCCGCTGGAGAGGGAGGCACCGTTGAAGCGGGACACCCGCGGGTCGGCGGCGAGCGCGGCGACGGCCCGGCCCACGTAGCGCGGGGACTCCGAGATGGCGAAGTGGGGGACGCGGGCCAGGGCGTCCCTCCAGTTGTCCTCCCCCACCCCGAACTCGTCGAGCATGATCTCCGAGCGGAGCCAGCCGGGGGTGAGCGCGAGGGCCGTGGCGCCGCGCGGGCCGAGTTCGTGGCCGAGGGCGAAGGCCATGCGCAGGACGGACGACTTGGCCAGGTCGTAGAAGAAGGAGACGCGGTAGGTGTCGCGGTTGTAGTCCGCGGTGCCGTCGGTGACCTCGACGACCAGGCCGCCGGGGTGGCGTAGCAGCAGGGGCAGGGCGTGGTGGCTGGTGACGGCGTGGGTGTCCACCGCGAGCCGGAGCAGACGCAGCCCCTTGTCGAGGTCGTGCTCCCAGACGGGGGTGTCCCATTCGAAGAGCTTCTCGCCGCCCCAGATGTCGTTGACGAGGACGTCGAGGCGGCCCTGCTCGTCGGCGATGCGGTCGACGAGGGCCTTGACCTGGGCGGGGTCCAGGTGGTCGGCGGGGACGGCGATGCCCCGGCCGCCGGCCTCGGTGACCAGGTCGGCGGTGTCCTCGATGGTCTCCGGGCGGTCGTACTCGGAGCGCTCGGCGCGGGTGCTGCGTCCGGTGACGTAGACGGTGGCGCCCGCCGCGCCCAGTTCGACGGCGATGCCCCGGCCGGCTCCCCGGGTCGCTCCCGCGACCAGTGCGACCTTGTGCTGCGACGACCCGTCGTTGTCCGACGAGCCGTCGTTGTCCGACGACCCGGTGGTCGACTCCGGCATGATCCGGCCTCCCGTCACGTGCGACAGCGATCTGCTGTCACCATGAGCGTGACGGGTAAGCCGGACATCCTCTGTCACCTTTTCCCGGGAGCCGCCCGGTCGGACTCGACCGGGGTGAAGTCACCGGAGCGGGGTCGCCGAAGCGGTCTCAGTGGCCGCGGGCGATCCACGCCTCGAGGTGCGGGGTCTCCGCGCCGATGGTGGTCGGGTCACCGTGGCCGGTGCGGACCGTCGTCCGGGGCGGGAGCGTGAGCAGTCGGCCCCGGATCGAGTCGATGATCGTCGGAAAGTGGGAGAACGAACGGCCGGTGGCACCGGGGCCGCCCTGGAACAGGGTGTCGCCGGTGAACACGGTGGCGAGCCCGGGGTCGTACAGGCAGACCGCGCCGGGCGCGTGCCCCGGCGTGTGCAGCACGGTGAGGTCGGCGCCGGCCGCCTCGATCACCTGGCCGTCGACCAGCCAGGCGTCGGGGTCGCGGTCCGGGTGGGTCTGCCTCCAGAGAGGCAGGTCGTCGTGGTGCAGCCAGATGGTGGCCCCGGTGCGCTCGGCCAGGGCAGGTGCGGCGTCGATGTGGTCGTTGTGGGCGTGGGTGCACACGATCGCCTTCAGGCGGCGGTCACCCACGGCCTCGGCGATGGCGTCGGCGTCGTGGGCGGCGTCGATGACGATCACCTCGTGGTCGTCGCCGACGATCCACACGTTGTTGTCGACGTCCCAGGTGCCGCCGTCGAGGCTGAACTGCCCCGAGGTGACGAGGTGTTCGATGCGGGTGGTCATCACAGCACCACCACCGAGCGCAGCACGTCGCCGTGGTGCATCCGCTCGAAGGCTTTCTCGATCTCGTCGAGCCGGATCGTCTCGGTGACGAACGGCCCGAGGTCCAGGCGTCCTTGCTGGTGCAGGTCGATCAGCATGGGGAAGTCGCGCGAGGGCAGGCAGTCGCCGTACCAGGACGACTTCAGGGAGCCGCCGCGGCCGAACACGTCGGCGAGCGGCAGTTCGAGCTTCATCTCCGGGGTGGGCACGCCGACGAGGACGACGGTGCCGGCCAGGTCACGGGCGTAGAAGGCCTGTTCGTACGTCTCGGGGCGACCTACGGCCTCGATGACGACGTCGGCGCCGAAGCCGCCGGTGAGTTCGCGGATCGCCCCGACCGGTTCGGCCGTACGGGAGTTGACGGTGTGGGTGGCGCCCATGGAGCGGGCGGTCTCCAGCTTGCGGTCGTCGATGTCGACGGCGATGATCCGCGCCGCTCCGGCGAGCCGGGCTCCGGCGATGGCCGCGTCGCCGACGCCGCCGCAGCCGATGACGGCGACGGAGTCGCCCCGGCCGACGTTGCCGGTGTTGATCGCGGCGCCGATGCCAGCCATCACGCCGCAGCCCAGCAGTCCGGCGACCTGCGGGGAGACCGCGGGGTCGACCTTGGTGCACTGTCCGGCGGCGACGAGCGTCTTCTCTGCGAATGCTCCGATGCCGAGCGCCGGGGAGAGTTCGGTGCCGTCGGTGAGGGTCAGCTTCTGCTTCGCGTTGTGCGTGTCGAAGCAGTACCAGGGGCGTCCGCGCAGACAGGCACGGCACCTGCCGCACACCGCGCGCCAGTTGAGGACGACGAAGTCACCGGGGGCGACGTCCGTGACGTCGTCGCCCACCGACTCCACGACGCCCGCGGCCTCGTGGCCGAGCAGGAAGGGGAAGTCGTCGCTGATGCCACCCTGCTTGTAGTGCAGGTCGGTGTGGCACACCCCGCAGGCCTGGATGCGGACGACCGCCTCGCCCGGTCCCGGGTCGGGTACGACGATCGTCTCGATGCGTACCGGTTCGTCCTTGCCCGATGCGATCACGCCGCGTACTTCCTGCGCCATGGTGCTGGCTCCTTCGTCTCCCGGTGGTACGTCCTGCCGACCCTACGCGACCTGCCCCGACCCGGCCGGTCGGCTCCACGGCAGGCCGTGACGTCCGTACCGGTATTCCGCGCCCGTGTTCCGTGCCGGACGGACGGAGGCCCCCGGCGTGTCCCGGGGCCACCACGACGACGTAGCCTGAACTCTCCGCCCGACGTCCAGGGAGTGACGTGACCAGCGCAGCACCGAAGGCAGTGCACAAGTCCGGTCCGCCCGCCTGGCGGACGCTCCTCGGTTACGTACGGCCGCACCGGTGGGCCCTGCTGGGCGGCGCCTCGCTGTCCCTGCTGACGGGCGCGACCGGTCTGATGCTGCCGCTGGTCGCCCGGGACCTGATCGACGACCTGTCGGACGACCGGGCCGTCACCGGCGCCCTGGTGCTGATGTCCGCCCTCGTCGTCGCCAACGCCGCGCTGGGCGCGCTGGGTTCGTACGTGCTGCGACGTACCGCCGAATCGGTGGTGCTGGGGGCCCGGCGTTCGCTGTCGTCGTATCTGCTGCGGCTGCGGATCACGGCCGTGGACCGCAGTGAGCCCGGCGACCTGATGGCTCGCATCACCTCCGACACCACGCTGCTGCGGGAGGTCACCACGGACTCGCTGGTGGGCCTCGGTACGGGCGGTCTGACGCTGGTCGCGACCGTCGCGCTGATGGGCTTCGTCGACCCGGTGCTGCTGGGGGTCACCCTGGCCGTGATCGTGGGCGCGGGGACGGTCCTCGCGCTCATCGTGCCGCACATCAGCCGGGCCAGTCGGCAGGCGCAGGACGCGGTCGGCGTGATGGGGGCCTCCCTGGAACGGGTGCTGGGCGCGCTGCGCACGGTGAAGGCGTCCGGTGCCGAGCCGCGGGAGGAGCGCGCGCTGCACGAGGCGGCCGAGGAGTCGTGGCGGCAGAGCGTGCGCGCCGCCAAGTGGTCGGCTGCGGCGGGCAACACCGCGGGGCTCGCGATGCAGGTCGCCTTCATCACGGTACTCGCGGTGGGCGGGGCGCGGGTGGCGACGGGCGCCATCGACATCGGCACACTGGTGGCGTTCCTGCTGTTGGTCTTCTACCTCATGATGCCGATCCAGAGTGTCGTCGGCGCGATCACGCAGTACCGGACGGGCAGCGCCGCCCTGGCCCGTATCCAGGAGGCGCTGCGGCTGCCCGCCGAGCCGGTCGCGGACCCCGTGCCCCTGCCCATGCCGGGTGCCGCGCCCGCCGCACTCGCCTTCGACGACGTGCGCTTCCGCTACGCGGACGATCTGCCGTACGTGCACCACGGGGTGTCGTTCACCGTGCCCGCGCAGGGCATGACCGCCTTCGTCGGCCCATCCGGCGCGGGCAAGACCACCGTCTTCTCACTCATCGAGCGCTTCTACGACCCGGACTCCGGGGTGATCACCCTCGACGGGCAGGATCTGGCCGACTGGGAGCTGTCGCGGCTGCGGTCCTCGATCGGCTACGTGGAGCAGGACGCGCCCGTCCTGTCGGGTTCCCTGTGGGACAACCTCCTGCTCGGGAACCGGGAGGCGGACGACGACGCGGTGGCGCGGGTGCTGAAGACGACCAGGCTCGACGGTCTCGTGGCCAGGCTCCCGGACGGGCTCGGCACACTGGTGGGACATCGCGGCACCAAGCTCTCCGGCGGCGAGCGCCAGCGGGTCGCCATAGCCCGCGCGCTGCTGCGCAGCCCCCGGCTGCTGCTGCTCGACGAGGCCACCTCTCAGCTCGACGCGGTGAACGAGGCGGCGCTGCGCGACACCGTCGCCGATGTGGCCCGGACGACGACGGTGCTGGTGGTCGCGCACCGGCTGTCGACGGTGACGATGGCCGACCGGATCGTCGTGATGGACGCGGGCCGGGTCCGCGCGGTCGGCACGCACCGGGAACTGGTGACCGCCGACCCGCTGTACGCGGAGCTGGCGGCGACGCAGTTCCTGGCGACGAGTGGGTGATCCCGCACGGCCGGTCCGGCCCGGACCCGGACAGAGGGTTCCGCTCCCCGGCGCCGGGGAGCGCGCGGGCCGGGCTTGCCGTACTCACCGGGCAGGGGGAGGCTCGTAGGTGAGGCCCGGTGTGGCCCGCTCCGGACCGGGCCAAGGCCCTCGAAGGAGGTCATCATGACAACCTCGGCAGAACCCCGCTTCGGTACCGACACACTGCGCCGAGGTCTCGAGGCCCCGACGTCCGCGCCCCTGATGGCGCTCTACGCGGACGGCGCCGAGCTGCGCGTCGTGGACCGCACCACCCAGCCCAGTCACCCCATGGTCCTGCACGGCCGGGACGAGATCGCCACCATGCTCGACGACGTCTACAGCCGTGACATGACACACCAGCTGGAGCGGTGCGTCGTCCAGGACGACCAGGCCGCCTTCAGCGAGACCTGCGTCTACCCGGACGGGGTGCGGGTGTACTCGGAGTCGATGGTCTCGCTGCGCGACGGCAGGATCACCGAGCAGACGATGATCCAGGCCTGGGACGAGTGACCGGTCCGTTCCGTCCGGGCGCGACGTAAGGCGCGAGGAAGCACAGGACACGGTCGGGCACCCGCCCTCCGGTCGTGGAACGCGGGTGTCTGCGCCGCGGATGTCGGCCGTGAACGGCGGCGGCCGTGGCCCGGATCGGCGGCTTCCCCGGCTACCGTGTCACCTCGTCCGCGACGTCAGCCCGGTGTTCGCCGCGCCCCGGCGTTTCCCGGAGGACGTCGAGGTGCTCGTGGACCGGCCGCACCGGTATCCGCAGGGCGCGGAGACCGATGAGCGCACGGTGATCCGTGTCCTCACCCGCGGTCCGAAGTTCGATGTGCCGCTGCTCCAGGAGACGCCGCGCCGGCCCCCGCCCGCGTCGGCGCGACGGGCAACCGCCGCACCCGCACGGAGCGGAGGGACCGGCTGAGGCCGCCACGACCGGCGCGGCGCAGACCGTCCGGCGTGCCGAGGCCCCGCCGGACGAGCCCCTCGACCCGCTGCGCACCGCCGGTCCGCGGCCGCCGAGCGGGCCGCCGTAGCGCTCGCGGACGCGGCCGTGACCGGCCTGCCGGTGGTGCGGCTCTGCAGGCGGCACCGGATCTGACACCGGGATTGACAAATCCACACAAAAGGCGCGTGTGAACCGCGCCGGGCGGGGTAACCGGCCCCATGACACCTCCGATCGCGGAAGGAGGTCCGTGAAGAGCGCATCTGTTCATAGCGTCCGGGCCGCTTCCACCGACACGAAGCGGTCCGGCCCTCCACGTGTTGGCGCACCGGCCCTTCAAATGCCTGATCAACCATCAAGTGCCCCTCGCCGCAAGCGGATAACCCCTTCGCGCGAGAGCTGATCACGGCACGGTCTCGACGGCGTTTGGAAGGCGGGACCGGGGTGGCCGCGGGGTTACGATCGGGCAACGCGTACCAAGCCGCCCGTTCGACGGCAAGCGACCCGAAGGGCCACAAATCCAGATGCCGGTCAAGGTCAGCGTCATCGTCCCCGTGTACAACCCGGGGATCTACATCGAGGACTGCATCTCCTCGCTGCGACGGCAGTCCCTGCCCCCCGAAGAGTACGAGGCGATCTTCGTCGACGACGGCTCCACCGACGGGACTCCCGCACTGCTCGGCCGGCTGGCCGCCGAGGACCCGCGGATGCGGGTGATCCACCAGGAGAACTCCGGCTGGTCGGGCAAACCGCGCAATGTCGGGATCGCCTCCGCCCGCGGCGAGTTCGTGATGTTCGTCGACAACGACGACTACCTGGGCGACGAGGCCCTGGAGCGGATGTACGCGTACGGCGTGGCCAACGGCGCGGATGTCGTCGTCGGCAAGATGGCCGGCAAGAACCGCGGTGTGCCGGTGGAGTTGTTCCGCCGCAACCATCCGCGGGCCACGGTGGAGAACGCACCACTGATCGACAGCCTCACCCCGCACAAGATGTTCCGCCGGGCGTTCCTCGACGAGATCGGGTTGCGTTTCCCGGAGGGGAGGCGGCGGCTGGAGGACCACGTCTTCGTCACCGAGGCGTATCTGCGGGCGGCCAACGTCTCCGTGCTCGGCGACTACGTCTGCTACTACCACGTCCGGCGTGACGACGCCTCCAACGCCGGTTTCCAGCGGTTCGATCCGGTGGGCTACTTCACCAACCTCCGCGAGGCACTCGACGTGGTCGAGCGGTACACCGGGCCCGGCCCGGTGCGTGACCGGCTGTTCCGCCGGTGGCTGCGGGTGGAGATGGTGGAACGACTGCGTGCCCGGCGGCTGCTGGGGCTCCCGGAGGACTACCGTCAGGAGCTGTTCGTCGAGATCCACAAGGTGGTCGTCGAGCGGTTCGGGCCCGCTGTCGCGGCCGGGCTGCAGCCGACGCAGCAGGTCGTCGCCTCGCTGACGGCGGCGGACCGGTACGACGACGTGGTGGCCTTCGCCGAGTGGGAGGCCGGCATCGCGGCGACGGCGACGCCGGCCGGCGTGGAGTGGGAGGGCGGTTCGCTGCGTCTCGGTTTCACCGCCGAATACGCCTCCGCGGGCACACCGATGACCTTCCCCGCCGGTGCCGTCCGTGCCCCGCTGGCCGACACGCCGAAGAACGTGGAGGAGGCGGTGGCGTGGGTCGGCGCCGAGACCGCGGCCCGCTTCACCGAGGCGACCGTCGATCTGCTGCTGCGCGAGCGCTCCAGTTCCGCCCAGTACTTCCAGCCCGTGGAGTTCACCCGGGAGACGGTTGCGGTGGACGGCGGGGAGCAGGTGCGGCTGGTGCTGCGTGCGACGGCCTCGGTCGACCCCCGCGTGCTGCCGGGTGACGGGGTCTGGGACGCCGTCGTGCGGGTCAAGCTCGGCGGCTGGACCAAGGAGTGCCGTCTCGGCCCGGCCCCGCACGCCACCCGCCCGGAGCCGTACGCGGGCGTCGCCGCCGGCCGGGCGGTCCTGCCGTACTGGACGGAGCCGCACGGCGACCTCTCCCTGGACGTCGCGGTGAGGGGCAGGCGACTCGGCCTCGGCCAGGTGCGGCGGCCGGACGTCACGGTCTCCGGGGCGCGGCTGCGCGCCCGGATTCCGCTGCACGCGGCGGACGGCACGCCGGTGCGGCTCCGGTTCTCCTCCGCGGGCCGGACCCTGTGCGCGCCGGGCACACTCACCGCCGAGCCCCGGCGGCCGGGGTCGCGGCTGGAGGCGACGCTGCCCTCGGGACTCCCCCGCGGTGTCTGGCGAGTGGCGCTCGGCCTGGATCCGGACGCCGCCGAACCGCTTTTCTCCGGGCTGCCGTTCGCGCTCCGCGCCGGCCGGGGCGGGGTACTGGTGGTGCGGGTTCCGCGCCCCGGTACCGGACAGAAACTACTGCGCAGGGCACGGCGGATGCTCGGTGTCGCCCGTGCGAGGGTGGCGCCGCTGATCAAGGGAAGGCGGTGACCGGTGCGCGCACTGGACCTGGAGGGTGCCTGGGTGCTGGAGCCCAAGGTGTTTCCGGACGGCCGGGGCAGTTTCCACGAGTGGTTTCGTGGTGAGGAGTTCCGTGAGACCACGGGCTACGACCTGTCGCTCGCGCAGGCCAACTGCTCGGTGTCGCGCCGCGGGGTGCTGCGCGGGGTGCACTTCGCGGCCGTGCCGCCCGGCCAGGCCAAGTATGTGACCTGTGTGCACGGCGCGGTCCTCGACGTGGTGGTGGACCTGCGGATGGGGTCACCGGCGTACGGGAGCTGGGAGGCTGTCCGGCTGGACGACGACAGCCGGCACGCGGTGTTCCTCGCCGAGGGGCTGGGGCACGCCTTCATGGCGCTCACCGACGACGCGACGGTGGTGTACCTGTGCTCGACGAGCTACACGCCGGGCCGCGAGCACGGGGTGCACCCGCTCGACCCGGCCCTGGGCATCGGATGGCCGCAGGGCATCGACCCGGTGTTGTCGCCGAGGGACGGGCAGGCGCCGACGCTGGCCGAGGCGGAGCACCTCGGCCTGCTGCCGTCGTACGAGGCCTGCCGCGCACGCTCGAAGGAGTTGCGCGGCAGAGGGCTCAGCGGCTGACGCCGACCTGGTCGAGAGCGCGGCGCAGGGGCTCCCAGCCCAGGCGCCGCGGCAGGCCGCGGTTGCGGGCCTGGGTGAGCGGGCGCCAGAAGCCGGCCTCGGTCAGTGCCTCGGGCGGCACCGCGCCGGCCCGCTCCAGGATCGTCTCGGGCACCTTCTGCGGGTCGGGCACCTTGTACTCGGCCATGATCTCGTCGTACTTGTCGTGCAGCACGGTGTTGTCCGGGTCGGCGCCGAAGATCGCCAGCTGGCCGGTGGGCTGGGTGTCGACGAGAATCGTCACCAGGTCGGGGCGGTGGCGCGCCAGCACCTCGGTGATCTTGTAGACGTCGCCGGTCCAGGCCGTGGTGTGGCGGTCCCGGGCCGCCTCGTCGACGCTGCGCGGCAGCATGTCGTCGAGGACGATCACGCTGGCCCAGTCGGAGTACTTCTCGACGTTCATGAAGTCGCGCAGGGCGTACTCGAACAGGTGCATGCCGTCGATGAAGGACAGGTCGAGTGTGGTGCGCCGCCAGTGCCCGATGGGGCTGCGGCCTCGGCGGAGGTTGCGCAGCGGGTGCCGGCCGCCCTTGAGGTGGGCCAGCGGGTTGTCACGGGCGAAGAAGTCGTCGCTGGTGGCCTTGACCAGGTGGACGTCGCACTTCAGTTCCGAGACGACCTTGAAGGCGGGGTCGACCGCGATGCTGGGGACGCGTGACAGGCGCAGGCTGCGGCCGTCGTTGACGCCGATCTCCAGGTAGTTGCGGTTGGCGCAGGTCTTGTGCAGTGCGCGCAGGAACTCATGGCGTTTCACGAAGGGGGGCTCTCCTTGCGGATCCGGGGCAGTGCTTCGTACAGGGCGACGCGCCAGTCACGCGGTGTCGGCAGGCCGATCTCCTGCCAGCGGTCGTGCGCGAGGACGCTGTACGCGGGGCGCGGGGCGGGCCGGGGGAAGGCCGCCGAGGTGGTGGGCCGTACCCGGTCGGGGTCGGCGCCGATCAGCTGGAACACCTCCCGGGCCAGGTCGTACCAGGTGGCCTCGCCGGAGTTGGTGGCATGCAGGACGCCGCGCACGTCGTCGCCGAGACGGGGGCCGAGGTCGGCCATGCGTGCGGCGACGTCCACGCTCCAGGTGGGCTGCCCGCGCTGGTCGTCGACGACGTCGACGGTGGGGCGGTGGGCCTCGAGACCGATCATCGTCCGCACGAAGCTGATGCCGTGGACCCCGTACAGCCAGGCGGTGCGCACGACGGCGCTCGCGCCGGGCAGTTCCTCCAGCACGGCCCGCTCTCCGGCCAGCTTGGAGCGGCCGTAGGCGGTGCGCGGGGCGGTCGGGTGGTCCTCGGGATAGGGGGTGGCGCGGGCGTCGCCGGAGAAGACGTAGTCGGTGGAGACGTGGATCAGCCGGGCGCCGTGCGCGGCGCAGGCGCGGGCGAGCAGGCGGGGTCCGTCGCCGTTGATCCGGGTGGCCCGGTCCTCGTCGGTCTCGGCGTCGTCGACGGCGGTGTACGCGGCACAGTTGACCACGATGCCGGGGCCGTGCTCGGACAGGGCGTGCTCGAGCGCCTCGGCCCGGGTGATGTCGAGGGCGGCCCGGTCGAGGCCGGTCACCTGTTCGCCGCGCCGGGCCAGTTCGTCGACGGTGTCCCGGCCGAGCATCCCGCCCGCGCCGGTGACCAGCCATCTCATGGCTTTCCTCCGGTGACGCGCTGCTTGAGCGGCTCCCACCAGGTGCGGTGGTCCCGGTACCACGCGACGGTCTCGGCGAGGCCGGCGGTGAAGTCGTGGCGGGGGCGGTAGCCGAGTTCGTCTCGGGCCTTGGTCCAGTCGACGGAGTAGCGCAGGTCGTGGCCCTTGCGGTCCTCGACATGCTCGACCCGGTCCCAGCCGGCGCCGCACGCTTCGAGGAGGAGGCCGGTGAGGTCCTTGTTGGTGAGTTCGGTGCCGCCGCCGACGTTGTAGACCTCGCCGGCCCGGCCCCTGGTCCGCACGAGGTCGATGCCCGCACAGTGGTCGTCGACGTACAGCCAGTCGCGGACGTTGAGGCCGTCGCCGTAGAGCGGGACCTTCGCACCGTCGAGGAGGTTGGTGACGAAGAGCGGAATGACCTTCTCGGGGAACTGGTGCGGGCCGTAGTTGTTGGAGCAGCGGGTGACGCGGACGTCCAGGCCGTGGGTGCGGTGGTAGGCGAGGGCGAGCAGGTCGGAGGAGGCCTTGGAGGCGGAGTACGGGGAGCTGGGTTCGAGCGGGTACGTCTCGGTCGCCGAGCCCGACGCGATCGACCCGTACACCTCGTCGGTGGAGACGTGCACGAAGGTGTTCACGTCGTGGCGCAGGGCTGCGTCGAGGAGGATCTGGGTGCCGAGCGCATTGGTGAGGACGAAGTCGGAGGCGGTGAGGATGGAGCGGTCGACGTGCGACTCGGCGGCGAAGTGGACCACCTGGTCCGCCTCGGCGGTGAGTTTGCCGACGAGGTCGGCGTCGCGGATGTCTCCGCGAACGAACTCGAGTCGGGGGTTCTCGAGTGGGAGGTTGTCGAGGGTGCCGGCGTAGGTGAGCGCGTCCAGCACGGTGATCCTCGGTGCATCGGCGGCGTCGGGCGCATCGGCGGCGAGCAGCCCGCGGACGTAACGGGACCCGATGAAGCCGGCGGCTCCGGTGACGAGAAGGTTCATGAGTGGATCTGTACCTTGCTGTGGTCTCCGAGGACGAATCGGTGGGCGCTGGGAACGCTGGGGGCCGGGGTCACCTCGACATGGCGGCCGATCAGTGAGGACTCGATGCGGCGGACGCCGTCGATCGAGGAGTCCCGCAGCACGATGGAGAATTCGAGTTCGCTGTCGGTGATCCGGCAGTTCTCCGCGACGGAGGTGAAGGGACCGACGTAGGAGTCGCTGACGACCGTGCCTGAGGCGATGACAGCGGGGCCGACGACGCGCGAGTTGGTGATCCGGGCCCCTTCCTCCACGACCACCCGGCCGATGGTCTCGGAGGCGTCGTCCACTTCGCCGTCGATCCGGCGCTCGACGCCTTCGAGGACGGACCGGTTGACCTCCAGCATGTCGACCACGTTGCCCGTGTCCTTCCAGTAGCCGTGGACGACCGTGCAGCGCACCTCGGCACGGGAGTCGATCAGGTGCTGGATGGCATGGGTGATCTCGAGTTCGCCGCGCCAGGAGGGCTTGACCGCGCGCACCGCGTCGTGGATGGCGGGGGTGAACAGGTAGACGCCGACGAGAGCGAGGTCGCTCTTGGGACGTTCGGGTTTCTCCTCGAGGCCGATCACCTGTCCGTCCGCGTCGAGTTCGGCGACGCCGTAGGAGCGGGGGTCGGCGACCTGGGTGAGCAGGATCTGGGCGTCGGGCCGGTGCCGGCGGAACTCGTCGACGAGTCCGGTGATGCCGCCGACGATGAAGTTGTCGCCGAGGTACATCACGAAGTCGTCGTCGCCGAGCCAGTCGCGGGCGATCAGCACCGCGTGGGCCAGCCCCAGAGGGCGTTCCTGGGGGATGTAGGTGATGCGCAGGCCGAACTTCGATCCGTCGCCCACCGCGTTCTCGATCTCCTCGGCCGTGTCGCCGACGATCATTCCGACGTCGGTGATGCCGGCGTCCGCGATCGATTCCAGCCCGTAGAAGAGCACGGGCTTGTTGGCCACGGGGACCAATTGCTTCGCCGAGGTGTGGGTGATCGGCCTCAGCCGGGTGCCGGCGCCGCCGGACAGCACGAGAGCCTTCATCTGCCTCACCATAGTGGTGTGCGGCGTACGGAACATCACTTGTTTTAACGCTTCACGACCAAATTCCGACGAGCCCCCTCCCGTCACCGCGCTTCCGGCCGGTGACCGCCGATTCGCGCCACGCGGGAACGTCCGCCCGGGCTGTCGGGCGCATCGGCCCCCCGGCCCGGTGTGTCAACGCCCTTACGCGGACGAGGGGTTCTCGCGGTGCGGTTCGGGCAGGTCGGGTGCGGAGGCCTACCGGGCCGGTGACGGCGACGCGGGACCGGGTCGCCGTCACCGGCCGCCCGTCACCCGAAGGGATGACACCGGTGCCGGGAGTGCTGTCGACGCCCGGGACCGTGCCTGCTCACCGGTGCGCGCCGAGTTCCGCCCACACCTGTTTGCCGCCGCTGACCGGCAGGGTCCCCCAGGCCGCCGACAGAGACTCGGCCAGTAGGATGCCTCGGCCGCCGGTGGTCTCCCATCCGATGCTGCTCGGTCTGGCGGAGCTGCGGGGCGAGCCGTCGGCGACCGCGAGGCGCAGCCGGTCGCCGACAAGGGTGAGGTCGGGGCGGATCTGCCCCTCGGTGTGCACGAGCGCGTTGGTGACCAGCTCGGAGACGACGAGCAGGACTGCGTCGAGGTCCTCGGTCGGGCCCCAGGAGCGCAGGGTGCGCCGGGTGAAGCGTCGGGCGTGGCCGATGGCCTGCGGCACCCGCCACACCGTCCAGGTCTCCCGCAGCGGGCGCAGGGTCATGCCCTCGTAGCGCATCAGCAGCAGGACGACGCCGTCGCTGCGCGGGGCCTTGCCGAGCAGGCCGTCGGCGACCAGTCCCAGGTCGGCCGGATCGGCGGCGGCCGGCCAGCGGGCGGGCGGGCGAGGTGGTCCATGCCCTCGTCGATGTCGGCCTCGACGGTCCCGACCAGGCCGTCCGTGGTGAGGGGCGACCACCGTGCCGGGCCCCAGCCTCAGCGGGCTCATCGGGAAGTCGGCCTGGGCCGTGACGCCGAGCGGCGGGCCGCCCTCCACCTCCGCGATCTCGGTGGTACCGTCCGGGTGGCGCAGCACCGGCGGCAGATGCCCGGCGCGTACGCACCAGGCTGATCCCTGTTCCAGGTCGACGTCGACGTCGCAGCAGGTCGCGAAGAGGTCGCTCTCCATGTCCACGAGCAGCCGGTTGGCGTGCGACACCACCACGTCGGGCGTGTGCTCCTCGACGGCGTAGGCGCGCAGCGCGGTGCGCATCTGTCCCATGAAGGTGGCGGCGCCGGCACTGTGGCCCTGGACGTCGCCGATGACCAGGGGCACGTGGTTGTCGGGCAGGGGGATCACGTCGTACCAGTCGCCGTCGAGCTCGAGGCCGGCGGTGCTGGGCAGGTATCGGGCGACCGCGATCCGGTCGGCCCTGAGCGGCCCGCGCAGGGCCGCGACCATTGCCTTGCCGACGTCGCGGACGGTGACCGCGGTGGCGAGTGCGCTGCACCCGGGCCACGTCGGTGACATCGGCGCGCAGGGTGGACGCGTCGGCGACGGAGCCCACCAGGCGGGCCGGACGGCCCTCCCCTCCCGGCAGCAGCCGGCCGCGCGGTCTGAGCCGCTTCGGCGGGCGGGCGGGCCGGCGGGCTGCACGACCTGGAGCTCCAGTTCGCGCTCGCCGATGGCCATGTGGTCGGACTCGACGACCGACATCACGGAGGGCAGGTCCTCCGGCACGGTCAGGCCCACGAGGGTCTCGACACGTCCGTCGAAGTCGTCCGGGCCGAGGCCGAAAAGGTCCAGGATGTCGTCGCCCACCCGGATCCGTCCGGTGTCCATGGCGAGGACGAGGGCATCAGGTGCGGGGGCCCTGTCGCCGTCGGCCGCGGGCTGCCGCCCGGGAAGGGCGACCGCGTCGGCGACGAGTCCGAGGCAGACGCGGTCGTCGGTGTCGAAGCCGCCGGGGCGCTCACTGACGGCGAGCAGGCAGCCGCTGAAGGCGTGGCGCACGGGCAGCGCGGCGAGAAAGAAGTCGCGGGCCGCGACGCGCCGTGCCGGGGCCTGGGCGGCGAGCCCCTCGGGGCCGAGCCACACCGGGTGCCCGCCGCGTACCGCGTCGGCGGCCGGGGAGTGCCCGGCGACGGAATAGCTGTCCCGCACCCCGCACAGGGTCCGCGGGATCCCGGCCGACTCCACCAGGCGCAGCTGCTCGCCGTCTCCGCTGGGCGTGTACCCGGCGACAATGGCGGTGCCGTCGAAGACCAGGGCCTGTTCCAGGATCCGGCGCACCCGGTGCGGCGACTTCGGCTCAGCGGTGATCGTCGTGAGGGCGGGCACCTTCCGCACGCAGCGTTCTCGTGCTGCGTCCCGCAGCGCCCTCACCGACCACGTTGGCCATTACAGCGCTTATACGACACCTGCGCAGCCCCTGCGGCGTTCCCGCCCTTCCGGTGGGGCGCCGGGACAGGGGCGGACGGCAGACGGCCGGGGCCCGGTCCGCGGGCTGGGCCGGCCTCGGCCCTCGGGCGGGCGGGACGCATGCGGGTCGCCGCTGCCGGCGTGCCGCCGCCCCCGGTCCGCCACGGTGTGTCGTGGCGGACCGGGGGCTCGGCAACTCTTCGGCGGGTGACCGTCAGTGGGTCTCGGTCAGGCCGTCGTCGGCCGCGCCGTCCTCGGCGCCCTGGCCGGCTCCGCCGTCCTGGCCCGCTTCCTCTCCGCCGACGGCGGCCTCGCCGGCCTGGTCGCCCGCACCGGCGTCCTCGCCGCCGACGTCACCGACGTCCCCTTCGCCGCCTGCCTGGTCGCCGGCCACCGCGCCGCCGTCGCCGAGGGTCGCGCCGACCGCCGCCAGGGCGGTGGTGACCGGCTGGAAGAAGGTCTCGCCGCCGACCGTGCAGTCGCCGCTGCCGCCCGAGGTGAGGCCGATCGCGAGGCCGTCCTGGGTGAACATCGAGCCGCCGCTGTCGCCGGGCTCGGCGCAGACGTCGGTCTGGATGAGGCCGGTGACCGTGCCCTCGGGGTAGTTCACCGTGGCGTCGAGTCCGAGGACCTGGCCGTCGGCGAGCCCGGTGGTGCTGCCCATCCGGAACACCTCCTGGCCGACGGCGGCCTCCGCGGCCTCGGTGATCTGGAGCGTCTGGCCGCCCACGTCGACGTCGCTCGGTGCGTCGGTTGCCGGGTCGTCGTACCGGACGAGTGCGAAGTCGCCCTCACCGGGGAAGACCGCCTGGTCGACGGTGGCGATCGGCTGGCCGTTCTGCACGTCGGACCACTCCTCGGCCGCGACCGCGCAGTGACCGGCGGTCAGGAAGGCGGGCGCACCGTCGTCCGCGGTGACGTTGAACCCGAGGGAGCAGCGTGCCCCGCCGGAGAAGATCGCGTCGCCGCCCGAGGCGAAGGTCCTGAACGTGCCCGCGGACTTCTTGATAGTCGCCATGCCGGAGCCGAGGCCCTGCACGGTGGACTCCAGTCTGTCCCAGTTCTCGCCGGTCACCGTGGAGTCGGCGGTGACCAGGATCTTGTTGGTACGCGGGTCGACGGCCCACGAGGTGCCGGGGATGGTGGCCTCGGTCTTCAGCGTCCGCTCGCCCGCGGCCAGCTCGGTCATGCTGTTGTCGACCTCGCGGACGGTCGCACCCGCCTTCTTCGCCTGCACGACCACGTTGTTGTTGTCGCCGGGTACGACGTTGACGACGAGCTGCTGCTTGTCGCCGTCGTAATAGGAGCCGGCGAACGCGTCGCCGAGGAGCCCGGCGAGCTGTGAGGCGAGGTCCGAGGCGTCCGCCGCCTTGAGGGTCCTCGGCGCGGCTGCCGCGTCGTCCGCCGCGCCGTCCTGCGACGCGTTGGCGCTGGGGAGCAGGATCGCCGCGGCGCCGAGCGCCACCACACCGCCCACCGCTATCGCGGCCTTGCGCTTCGGAATTCGCTTGTGACTCAAACTTCTCGACCTCCTGGGGGACCGGAGTCGTGCCGCCGTTCGACGGCTGTCGGGGCGCCTGGATGGCTGTTGGTACGCACGGGTCCGGCGGAGCGTTCAAATCCCTTTGCGGTCAGTCGGTTTGCATCACGGAATCGACCGGTCGGCACGTGCAGCACGGCAGCCCGCCAATCCTCGGGACGGAGACACCCACCGCAATCACGCGTGCACGCTCCGCCCCTTCCCCCGCCCGGGATCCCGGCTTCGGTGAATCTGCACATCGCATGCCCAATCCGGTCACCCCAGCGGGGGGTCACCCACGGGCCGGCCGCCCCCCTCATACCTTGCCGATGGGGCTGCACACCATCGTCTCGGGCAGCGGGGCGGTCTCCGGCGGCAGCGGCAGCGGCAGCGGCTGACGATCGCCCAGGCCCTGATCCGCCGGCCGCGCATCCTCTTCTTCGACGAGGCGACCAGTGCCCTGGACAACGAGACGCGGCGCACGGTGACCGAGAGCACCAAGGCGCTCCGGGCGACCCGGGTCGTCATCGCCCACCGGCTGTCCACCGTGCTGGACACGGACCGGGTGGTGGTGATGGAGGACGGCAAGGTGGTGCAGCAGGGCCCGCCGGACCGGGTGTACGCCGATCCGGGCGGCCGGCTGTACGAACTGGTGCGTCGTCAGCCGGCGTGACGGGGGCTGGACACCGCGGCCGCGGGTCCCGGACGCCCGCCCCGGACACGCCGGAGGCCGGCGGGCGGCCCCACTCCGCCCGCCGGCCTCCCTCTACGGGACCGCACGTTCCGCGAGGAGGTCGGCACTCCCCAGTACCCGACCGCCGCGCGGTCACGGGAACCGCGCGGTCCCGGTCTCAGAACGCGAGGACGCCCGAACCGTGGGCGTTCATCACGCACTCGTTGGCGAAGGTGCGCTCGTACGAGAGCCGCTGTCCCTGCCACACCCCGTCGACAGTGACGACGACCGGGTTGTACTGATGGGTGCAGAAGACGCCCTCTCTCGGCGCGAGGGCCTGCAGATCGCCGTCCACCTCGGCCAGTTCCCCGCACGCGGCGGCCACGGCCGGGTGGGTGCCGGAGGGCCCGGGGGCGCAGGTCAGGGTGACCGCGCGCTCCGGTGTGACGGCCGTGGCGCTCTCCCCGCGGCCCATGGTGAGCACCAGGGCCGACGGGGCGTAGAGCGCGGACGGTGCGCCGCCCGGCGCGGCCGACGCGGCCCCGGACTGGGGTGCGCAGACGGCTGCGGCGGTCAGGCCGATGGTGGTGGCCCAGCGCGCGGTGTTCCGCATTGTGTGCATCCTTCCGCTCGTTTCGACGAGTCGCCGGTCCGTGCTCGGTGGTGCCGGACCGGCGAGCGGGAGTCTGCCGAGTCCGCCGCGGAAGCACACGTCAACCGGGCCGCTTTCGGTAACATTAAGTATTGAATCAGTGGCGTGAAGTCACGGAACGCGCGGGCGTGAACCCGGTAACCGCACGGGCGGTGCTTGCACGAAGTGGCCAGCTGGCCGAATTCCCGCTGCTTCGCAATAGGCCTGAAACATTTCGTTTCCGTTGCCGACAGACCGTTCCGCGATACCTTCTGTTCATGATTCAGTCGGCTTGACGAGGAGAGACGGAAACATCGTATGGTCAGGCACTGGGCGGACTTCCAGTACGAGATCTACCTGGACGAAATGACGGGTGCCGTGCCCCGGCTGCCCACGGACCTGACCCGGCTGGAGGAGCTGACCGAGCGGCGGCTCGGGCCCGGTCCGGTCGGTTATGTGGCGGGGAGCGCGGGCGACGGCAGTACCGCGCGCGCCAACCGGGCGGCTCGGGCCCGCCGCCGGATCGTGCCGCAGCATGCTGCGGCACGTGCACGAGCGTGACCTGTCGGTGGAGGTGCTCGGCCGCGCGCTGCCGGCACCGGTGGCGCTGGCGCCGGTCGGAGTGCTGTCGCTGATGCACCCGGACGCCGAGCCGGACGCCGAGCCGGACGCCGCGCAGAGTGTGCCGTTCGTGCTGTCCTGTGCGTCCAGTACGCCGATGGAGCAGGTCGCGGAGGCGATGGGGGACGCGGAGCGCTGGTTCCAGCTGTACTGGCCGAAGGCCCCCGAGGTGGCCCGGCGTTTCCTCGGCCGGGCGAAGACCGCCGGGTTCACGGCTTTGGTGGTCACCCTGGACACCCCCCTGCTGTCCTGGCGTCCGCGCGATTTGGACCAGGCCTTTCTGCCGTTCCTGCACGGGGTGGGCAACGCCAACTACTTCTCGGACCCCGCGTTCCGGGCCGGCCTGGCCAAGCCCGTGCACGAGGACCCGAACGCGGCGGTGATGCATTTCGTCGGCATGTTCTCCGATCCCGCCAAGACCTGACCGGACCTCGCGTTCCTGCAGGAGAACGGGGACAGCCCGATCGTCCTCAAGGGTGTGCTGCACCCGGACGACGCCCGGCTCGCGGCCGACGCCGGGACGGACGGGGTGGTGGTGTCCCACCACGGCGGCCGTCAGGTGGCCGGGTCCGTCGTGGCGGCGGACGCGCTGCCCGGCGTGGTGGCCGCTGTCGGCGACCGGCTGACGGTGCCGTTCGACAGCGGTGTCCGCACCGGTGACGACGTCTTCACGGCCCTCGCCCTCGGCGCGCGGGCGGTGTTCCTGGGACGGCCGTACGTCTGCGGACTCGGCCTCGACGGGCAGGCGGGGGTCGAGCATGTGATCCGCTGTCTGCTCCCGGAGCTGGACCTCACCCTGGCTCTGTCCGGGCATGCCACCCCGGCCACGGTCGGGCCCGGCGACCTCGTGGAGGGCACCGGCTGACCCGGCCGGGACGGTGGGCGCCGGGCTCCCGGGCCCGCTCCCCCGCCCCGGCCGCGCGCTTCACGTCACCGGCCCGGCCGGTTCCATGTGCTGTACCGCCGCGGTACGGGACCGGCCGACCGACAGGACGTCCTCGGCCGAGGACACCGGCTCGGTCAGCCAGCGCTGGTTCTCGGTCCGGTCCCGCACCCCGATGACGATGTCGGCGTTCGCATCGGGGGCGGCCGGCACGAGCGCCAGCCGTTCGTCCCAGCGGGGCAGCAACTCGCCCTGCCCGGTGAGGTCGTAGCGCACGTCGTCGGCCCGGCTCTCGCCGGCGTCGGCACAGGTGGCGAGGACGACGACCCCGGCGTCCTTGTGCGCGTCCAGGCACAGGCCCGGGTCGGCCACGCTGCGCAGCAGCCCGTCTTCCTCATGGGTCCACTGCTGGCTCAGCCTCGAGGAGCACCCCGCGAGCCGGGCGCCGGCGCCGTCCTGGGGCTCGCCCCGGGTGTCGAGGCACAGTCCGGAGGCGATGTTGCGCAGGAGGACCGGTTCCGGTCCTGCGGGCAGTCCGGCCACGCCCGGCGGGGACTCGGTCGGTACGACCCCCCGGCCGCCGACCGCGCTGGTGGCACCGGTCGGGTCGGTGCCACTGCCGTCGGACGGGGAGCCCCCGGCGATGAGTACACTCGCCAGCACGCCGGCCGAGACGGCTCCGAGGCCGGTGAGCAGGGTCCTGGTGGAGCGCACGGCGTCCGGGCGTCCGAGACCGGTGAGGCGCGTGGGGGCGGGGATCCGGGACAGCAGGCCGTGCCGGCCGCCACCGGACCGGCCGCTGCCGGAGCGGTGCCCGCGGCGGGCCGCGCGGCCGCCGCGCGGGGCCGGTGCCGCCCGGCCGGGACGCGAGTCGAGGTAGCGGCGGGCACCCCAGCCGAGAACGGCCTCGGCGATGAGCGTGCCGAGGTCCCCCTCGAAGTGGCTCAGTTGCTCGGCCGCGTTCCGGCAGTAACGGCATTCCACCAGGTGCTGCTGGACATCGGGAAGCAGTGTGCCGCCACGGCGGATGGGAACGTCGAGGAGCCGGTTGTAGAACCGGCAGTCCTTCGTCGGCGCGAGTTCCTGATGGGCGTGGACACAGCCCTGACGGAAGGTGTCACGCGCCTGCTGGAGCGCGCCCGAGGCGATGTCGACATCGATGCCGAGGAGGCCGGCCGGGACGGACACGGGTTCGGCCTCGACCTCGACGTGCCAGAGCACACAGCGGGCGAGGGCGGGCAGGGACCGGAACGAACGATGGGCCAGTGCGCGGTTCTCCGGCGTCATCGTCTTGGCCGCACGCATGCCGCGCCCGCCGGCCGGCTTGAGCAGTTCCGGCAGGGCACCGGCGGTCCGGTCGTCCGAGGCCCATTCCCGGACCGTGTCCCGCACGGCCACCAGCAGCACCGGCCGCAAGGCCACGGCCGGTTCGCCGAGGGCGACCCGGTTCAGGACGCGGTGCTGCGCCGCCGCGGTGACCACGGCGGCGGCCGGCCCCGAGGAGGCGAGGCAGACGGTCGCGTAGTCGTGCATCGCCGGCCAGTGACGTGCGGTCAGCATCGCGACGGAGTCGGCGGCCTCGCCCTCCGGACGGCCTCGCAATCGTGCGGCGAGGGACTCGTCGGACCTCCCCGTATCCCCTCCGGGAGGGGGATACGGGGACCGGGGGGAATGAGGAGTGGGCACTGAGGTGGTTCCTTCCCACGCGCAGGTGACACAGAAGTTCTGACGCCAAAAGGGAGGTCCCACGTGGTCCACACCTCTTTGGCGGCGTTGCGCGGAAGGGGCCAATTCACGACGGTGAAAGCGGACCCGGTTCATCAACGCGCGTGCGGCCTCGTATTTTACCCCCTCACGGGTGGCTCACTCTCGCACAACCGGCACACGACCAACAAGGCGCCGGGGAAGCCTCCGCTCGTTGACAGGAAGTCAGAAGGAAAACCGTGAACGGAGTCACTGGAATCTTCTTTCCACCTGCGTTTTCCTGTGGTTCACCCGGTTCTCGTATTCCGGCGGTGGCGTCAGATCTGCCAGGAGCGGAGCCGGTCGGCAACCCCGTGGACGTCCGTCGTGCCGGACGTCAGATCGCGGGCGAGGTCGACGATGGCCCCGTAGGGCGGGTCGATGCCGACGCCGCTGACGAACATGTATGCCACCGCCGTGGCGCACGCGAAGCGTGCGTTGGCCGAGGGCAGGGGGCGGAGCAGGGCGAGGGTGTGCAGCAGGGCGGCGGCCCGCCAGGCCGCGTCCGAGTCCACACCGAGGCGGGGCGGGTCGACACGGTGCCGGGCGACGGCCGCGACCAGCGCCGAGAAGTCGTTGATGACGGGCTGGTCCGGAAGGACCTCCTCGTGCCGCTGGAGCAGCCAGGGCACGTCGATGTGCAGAACGGACGTCATCGGTCAGGCGGCCCGTCCCGCGCCCTTGGCCTGCGGTTCGTCGTCCGGGAAGGCGGCGGCGAACTCGTCGGCGTGCGAGTCGAAGAACCGGCGGAAGGCCTCCGCGCCCTCCTGGAGTGCCCGGTGGCGGGCGATGCCGGCCGCGGCCGCTTCACGTACAAGCGCCTTCATCGATGTACCGCGCTCCTTGGCGATCTGCCGCAGGTCCTCGAGTTCACGGTCACTGAACTCCACATTCAGAGCAGGCATGCCATTACGGTACCGCTCAGGTACTCGATCGTAAATACCACCAGCTCAGAGCGGTTATGAGGCGGTACCGAAAGGGTGCGCCGGAAGGGCCGCCCCGGAAAACGGGACGACACCTCCGGCGCCGGCGCGGGTACCCCGGTCCGTTACCCCTGATCGGCCACGAAGGAGGCCATGCGGGTCAGGGCCGCGTTCCAGTTGACGGTGTGCTCGTTGGTCGACCAGGACTGGATGTCGTCGATGAAACAGAACTGGCCGACGCAGCCCTGGAGCATCGACTGGGCGTAGGGGTCCTGGATGCTCGAGTTGGGTCCGCCGGAGAGGGTCCCGGCGGGCGGGTTCGGCAGCGCCGGGTCGAGCTGGCGGGCGTACCAGCGGCTGTGCTGGTTCTGCGCGCTGACCTCGCCGTACCCGGTGACGTAGGAGATGTTCAGGGCGTTGCGGCCGAGGATGTAGTCCATGCTCTGCAGCGCGCCGTCCCGGTACTTGGCGGCGCCGGTGAGGTCGTGGGCCGTGGCGAGGACGACCGCGTTGTTGAGCACCTGGTGGCTGGAGCCCCAGTCGTAGACGTTGCCGGCCGGCGCGTACGGCATGCCGTACGGGTGGGCCTTCAGCGTGGCCAGGTAGCGGTCGGCGCCCTTGACGACGGAGCTGCGGACCTTGTCCCGGCCGGGCAGCTTGTTCGGCACCGTCGCGAGGTCGAGGCGACCGGCTGCCGCGGTGCGTGACCAGTCGAAGCCGAGGGGACCGAAGATGTCGGTGGTGTGCACCGGGGAGTTCAGGACGTACTCCTTGAACTGCTTCTCCTCCGTGGTGAGATACAGCTCGGCCGCCGCCCAGTAGAACTCGTCGCTCACCTCGTCGTCCGGGTAGGCGCCGCCGCCGATGCCGTCGTCCGGGCTCGCGTACTCTTCGGGATGGGCCAGCGCGGCCGTCCAGGCGGTGCGCGCCGCGGCCAGGGCCTCGGCCGCGAACTCCCTGTCGTAGGGCCGGTACAGGCGGGCCGCCTGGGCAGCCGTGGCCGCGAGGTTCAGGGTTGCGGCGGTGCTCGGCGGGTGCAGTTCGCGCTTCTGCGGGTCGTCGCCGGGCAGCAGCGGCAGCCCGGTCCACTGCTCATCGTGGATCTTGTGGTGGGCCATGCCGGCCAGCGGCTCGCCGGCGGGCACCTGCATCTTCAGCAGGAACTCCAGTTCCCAGCGGGCCTCGTCGAGGATGTCGGGCACCCCGTTGCCGCTCTCCGGGATGTCCAGGGTGCCGTCGCCGAGCTTGTCCGCCTGGCCGGTGCGGGCGTGCCGGGCGCGTTCGTAGGTGCTGAGCACCTCCCAGGCGCTGATGCCACCGTTGACGACGTACTTGCCGTGGTCGCCGGCGTCGTACCAGCCGCCGGTGACGTCGAGGGAGTAGTCGCAGACGCCCTGCTGGCAGGGCACGGCGCCGTCGCCCTGGTTGGGGGCCGTGTCCAGGTGGCCGGCCGGGCGGGCGTAGCCGGGGCGTAGGGCGTGGCGGATCTCGATGCCGCTGCGCTGGGTGTAGTAGTACTTCACCGAGTCCAGCCGCAGCCTCTCGTAGGCGCCGGCGCCGATGTCGAACGGCCGGCTGGTCTCGCCGTCCGCCGTGAGGGTGTAGCCGGTGCCCCGCGCGCGGTGGGCGCCGAAGTCGACGGAGTGCACGTTCTGCCCGGAGGACCCGTCCACACCGCGCGGCAGGGTGGTGCCCTGCCGGACGACCTTGCCACCGGCGTCCTTCAACTGCCAGGGCAGCCGCTCGGTCGCCCCGGTGACCAGCGTGGCGTTCTTCGGGCCGGCGGGGAGGTAGCCGACCTGGTTGACGCGGACCCGGGGTCCGGTGTCGGGCTCGTACGGCTCGGGCTCCACGCCGCCCAGCAGGGACACGTCGTCCATGCAGAAGCGCCAGGGGTCAGGACTGCCGCCGAGTTGGAGAGCGACCTGGCCCTGCGCGGTGTCCACGGGTGCGGTGAAGGTGTAGGAGTACGTGTCGCCGGAGACGCTGAGCTGCGGGGACACCTCGTAGTAGGTGTCGTACGGGGCCACGGACAGGCCGACGACCGCCCGGACCACGTGGCCCGCGGGCGTGCCGTTCGCGGCGAAGGAGAAGCGGTACGACTCCCCCTTCACGAGGGTGATGTCGTTCTGGCCGACGGCGGCGTCCCACCGGTTGGCGGTGCCGCCGGGGACGTCGGCACACAGGCGGCCGTCGGACAGGTTCGTGGTGACACCGGCGGAGGCCCACCAGGGTTCGGTGGTGGTGTCGAAGGCGCCGTTACGAACCTGCTCGGTCTCGTCCGCCCCGGCCGGGGCGGCGGGCAGCGCGGTGAGCGCGGTTGCCAGCAGGCCGGTCAGGGACAGCAGAGCGGTTCTGCGTCTGTTCACGTCTGGCTCCTCTGGTGGGAGGACACGGCGGCGACTACGGATGGGAGCGCTCCCATCCGTACGGAGCCATCGTTGTGGCAGGTGTGACGCTCCGTCAACGGGCGGGACGGGACTGGTGGCAAACGCCGGTGGGCGACGCGCGAATACCGGCCACGTGCCGGACCGGCACCGGACAGAGCCCGGACAGGACCCGGACGGTGGGCGTCCCCGGGGCCGCTCCTGCCCCCTCCCCTCCCGCCCTTCCCCTCCCGCCCGCGGGACCCCGCCGGGGCGGGGTCCCGATCCACGCCCGCCTCCGACGCACTAGGGTGGAACTCTGGCGATCGACCGGTTCACGGTGAGTGTGCGCGATGGAGTGACGACGATGAGGGCGGACGACTCGTTCGACGATCCGGTGGCGGCTCGTGCCGTCATCGCCGCCGACGGCACCGTCACCCGGTGGAACGAAGGCGCCCGGCAGCTCCTGGGTCACCGGGCCGAGGACGTGGTCGGCCGCCCGGCGGCCCTTCTGCTCGCCGACGGTGCGCAACCGCCCCCGCCACCGGCCGACCCGCGCTGGAGCGGCACGCTCGCGCTGCGGCACCGGGACGGCGGCACCGTCACCGTGTGGATGCTCGCCCACCGCGGCCGGCCCGAGGACGGCGGCACCGGCGACTGGCTGGCCGTCACCCCACTGCCGTCCGGGCGCACCGATCCCACCGGAGATCCGGTGCTCTGGGCTGCGATGGTCCAGTCCCCCTGTGCCACCGTCGTCTTCGACACGAAGCTGCGCCTGCACGGTGCCAACAAGGCGATGGCCGATCTCCTCGGGCTGCCGGCCGCCCACCTGCGCGGTCTGACACCCGGCGACATCGGCGGCCGGCCCCGGCACGCGGAGCTGGAGCGCCACATGGCCCAGGTGCTGCGGACTGGCCGGGGACACGACGTGCAGACGCGCGTGCGGGCGCTCGGCAAGGGCCGCGACGAGGCCTGGCTGGCCCGGATCGCGCCTCTCACCGACGACGCCGGCCGGGTCGTCGGTGTCTGCGTGACGGCCCACGACTTCACCGAGCAGAGCAGGGCGCGGGCCCGGCTGCAACTGGTCAACGAGGCCAGCATGCACATCGGCGCCACCCTCGACGTCACCCGGACGGCACAGGAGCTGACGGAGGTCTGCGTCCCCGCGCTCGCCGACTTCGTCAGCGTCGACCTCCTCGATCACGACCATGGTGCCGACCCCACCGGCCCGCTCGCCCTGCCGGTCTCGCTGCGCCGGGTCGCCCACCGGTCCCGCACGGCGGGCAGCCCCGAGTCGGTCGCCGACGCGGGCGAGGTGGTCGTCTACCCGGCCGCCGCGCCTCATGCCGACTCGCTGATCGCCGGGCACAGCGTCGTCGCCTCGGTGCCCTCCGGTGACCTCGATCCGTGGCTCGCGGTCGACGACGCCCGCGCCCGGCAGGTCCGGGAGTTCGGCATCCACTCGATGCTGTCCGTCCCGCTCCAGGCCCGCGGTGTCACCCTCGGTGTCGCGGCGTTCACCCGGTTCCAGCACCCCGAGCACTTCACCCACGACGATGTGCTGCTGGCCGAGGAGATCACCGCACGTGCGGCCGTCTGCATCGACAACGCCCGCCGCTACTCCCGCGAACGCGAGACCACCCTCACGCTCCAGCGCAGCCTGCTCCCCCGCGGCCTGCCCCGGACGGCCGCGGTGGACGCAGCCTCCCGGTATCTGCCGACCGCGCGCACCGGTGTGGGCGGCGACTGGTTCGACGTGATCCCGCTGTCCGGGATGCGGGTGGCCATGGTGGTGGGGGACGTTGCCGGCCACGGCATCCAGGCCTCGGCGACGATGGGCCGGCTGCGTACGGCCGTGCGCACCCTCGCCGACATCGATCTGGCGCCGGAGGAACTGCTCACCCACCTCGACGACCTGGTCCTGCACCTCGCGCACGAGTCGGGCGGCGTCGCCGGCCCGGGCGAGGTCGGCGCGACCTGCCTGTACGCGGTGTACGACCCGGTGTCACGGCGCTGCACCCTGTCGAGGGCGGGGCATCCGCCGCCGGCCCTGGTCCCGCCAAAGGGGCCGGTGCGCATGCTGGACATGCCGTCCGGGCCACCGCTGGGCCTGGGTGGGCTGCCCTTCGAGTCCGTTGAGGTGGAACTGCCCGAGGGCAGTGTGCTGGCGTTCTACACGGACGGACTGGTCGGCGGCCAGGGGGACGACAACGACGCGGACGCAGGCTCGCGCATGTTGTGCGACGCGCTGTCCCACGCGGCCCCCGGGTCGCTCGACGAGGCCTGCGACCGTGTCCTGCACGCCATGCTCCAGCCGGGTCCCGCCACGGACGACGTGGCGCTGCTGCTGACCCGTACCCGCGGGCTGCCGTCCTCCCAGGTCGCCACCTGGGACATCCCGGCCGACCCGTCGCTCGTTGCGCCGGTGCGCAAGCAGGTTCTCGACCAGCTGGGCGTGTGGGCGCTGACCGAGGCGTCGTTCACCGTCGAACTGGTGGTGAGCGAGCTGGTCACCAACGCGATCCGCTACGGGGCGCCGCCGATCCGGCTCCGGCTGATCAGCGACGCGTCGGCGCTGATCTGCGAAGTGTCCGACACCAGCCACACCGCCCCGCATCTGCGGCGTGCCAAGAGCTGGGACGAGGGCGGCCGGGGGCTGCTCCTGGTCGCCCAGCTCACCCAGCGGTGGGGCAGCAGACACACCCCCGAGGGCAAGACCATCTGGGCCGAGCTGGGTCCGACGGAGGAGCTGTGAACGCCTGACCGGCCCGCTCCTCCCCCGGACCCCGGACCCTAGCTCGCGTCCTCGTCCTCGACGAGGTCCCAGGTGACGACCTTCATCTGGAGATCGGGATCCGGGGCGTCGATCGCCCAGCGCTGGGCGTCCGTGTCGTCACGGGCCTTGAGGACGAGGGCACCCGAGCCGTCGGTCGCCGCGGGTGCGAGGCCCAGGTCCTGGCCGGAGCGGGGCACCAGGGTGCCCTGGACGGTGAAGTCGTAGCGTGCGCTGTCGGCGTCCTTCGGGGCCTCGCCCGTGCACCGGGCCAAACGCACCGAGTAGCCGAGGCGGGAGTCCAGGCACAGGTCCGGTTCCGCGGCGTTGCGCAGCCGCCCGTCGGTCTCGTACGTCCACTGCTGGACGCTGCCCGCCGAGCAGGCGGTGAGTTCGGTCTCGGCGCCCGCGACGGCCCGGCCGCCGACGACACCCACGCACAGGCCGGAGGCGGTGTTGTGCAGCCGGCCGCGCAGGGCGCCCTTGGCGGCTTCTCCGGAGTGGAACCGCGACGGGTCGTCGGGCGGGTTGCCCACGGCGGCACCGGGGGATTCGGAGAGGCGGTCCTCGCCCCGTGCGGCGGCGTCGTCGGTACCGCCCGTGGTCCACAGCACCAGCGGGAGGACGACCAGCCCGCTGACCGTGAGGATGCCCGCGGCGAGGTTGCGCCGGCGCGCGGCCCGGCGGGCGGCCTTCCGGGTGACACGGGAGCCGGCGCGGAGCACGGCACCGCGAGGACCGGTACGGGAGGCCGCGCGCCGCCGGGAACGGGTACCGGGCCGGGAGGCCGTCCGCGCCGCGGTGGTCGGGGGGGCGCCGGCCGGAACCGGGGCCGTCGGGGCAGTGCCCTGTACCGGGGGCACCATGAGGGCCGCGGAGATGGTGGGCGTGGTGCGGGGGGCCTCGGTGGGGAGGGGTGGGATCGGCCTCCCCGTCTCCGTGAACGACTCGCCCTCCACCGCCGGAGGTTCGCCCGCAGACACGGCGAACCGACCACCCGCGTTGTCCGGACGTCCGTCGGCGGGGCCGGGGAACGCCGCGCCGATGACGCCCTCGGGCGACGGCCGCTCCTCGGCGGCCGACTCGTCGGTGACGTCGGCCGTCTGTGCCTGTGCCCTGCTCTGTGCGTACTCCCGCGCGCTCCAGCCCAGGACCCCCTCGGCCAGGGCCGTACCGAGTCCGCTGGTGAAGCAGGCGAGTTGGTCCGCCGCGTGCCGACAGTGGATGCAGTTCTCCAGGTGGGTGCGCAGGTCCGGGTCGAGTTCGGTGCCCGCGCGCCGGTAGCTCACCTCCAGCAGGCGCAGATACCGCCGGCACTCCTGATCGGAGGCGAGCTCGCCGTGAAGCTGGAGGACTTCGTCTCGCAACCGCTCCTGGCCCCGGCGCAGTTCGATGCGGGCACCCTCCTCGTCGAGGGCGAGCAGCCCGGCGGGTACGTGGAGCGGTTCGGATTCGACCTCGGTGTGCCACAGCAGACAGCGCGCGGACTGCGGCAGTCGTTGGAACGCCCCTGACAGTAGGCGCCGTTCGGGCGGTGGCAGAAGCCGTGCGGCCGGCCGCCGGCCTTCGTCGGCGGAGGCGGTGAGACCGGGGTGGAGCATGTCGCGCCGGTGGTCCGTGTCCCACTCTGCGGCGATCCGGCGCACAGTGACGAGGAGTTGGGGCCGCCATGCGGAACTCGGGCCGTTGTGCCGCAGGGTCTCGCCGAAGAGCCGGGTGAACGCGGCGGTGGTGAGCATGCCGGCGGAGCGCGGGCCATCGGTGCACAGCCGGGCATAACCGAAGACCGATTCCCAGTGTCGGTCGAGGAGTTCACCGACGGGGTGCAGTGCCGGGGCGACCCCGGTCCACTTCCGCAACTCGTCGCCCAGTTGTTCGTCCGTCACGTCGAACGTGTGGGCCGGGGCCTGGGAATCCGACAGGCCGGTGTCCTTCACGGATGCAATCCTCTCGGGGACGCGCGAAATAAAGTCTGTACCAGCGGACGCGGGGCCTCGCCGAGGATACGACGGGACCCCGCCCGTACTGGATTCGAGATCTCGAACACCCGCACGGAAAAGCTCTTTCGAAGCCTGGGTGGCACGCTGGAGCGGCGTCACGCTCCCCAGGACAAAAGGTATTGTCCGCGCGACGGCAGGACCCACTTTTGCACAGGCCAACGACCAGGAACAAGGGATTCCGAGGTTTCCCGCATTCCCCGTACGCCCGCAGTTGTTTGACAGCCCGTCAACGACTTTCGAGCCGCTTAATTCACGCGCCCAATCATCCGATTCGACGGCCGGTGTCCGAAAAGGCAACGCGCACGCACACCGCGCAACCCTCTCCGTTCCCGTATGCGCGTGCGCGGGTCCCGGCACCCGGGGTCTGCGGGTGTACGCAAAATCACTCGGCGCCTGTCGCACTCATCGCGGACGTACGAGGTCCAGAGCCCGCTCCCAGTGGAACCCGGGCCGTCCGGCGTCGTCTCCCCGGTGCACGGCTCGCCGAAGCGGACGCCCATGGCGGTGAGCCGTTCCAGGCTGTCCCGGTAGGCGGGGTGGGCGACCAGCGCGTCGCCGACGCACGGCAGGACGGCGATCGGCACACCGAGCCCCGCCGCCTCGCACAGGGTGCCCAGCGCGAGCGTGTCGGCGATTCCGGCCGCCCATTTGTTGACGGTGTTGAAGGTGGCGGGCGCGACCACCACCACGTCGGGCCCCGGGAAGGGGCGCGGTTCCCCGGGAGTACGCCAGGCGGACCTGATCGGCCTGCCGGTCTGCGCGCGGACCGCGACGGTGTCGAAGAACCCGTTCATGGCGGTGGGTGTCGCGATGAGGCCGGCCTCCCAGCCCCGCTCCTGCGCGGCGGTGATCAGCTTGCTGACGTCAGCGGCGACACCGGCGGCGCAGACGACGACGTGGAGAAAGGGCTTCCGGGTTTGTTCGGCCACCCGGAAAGCCTATGGCCCGGCCGGCGGCCGCGGTGCGAATGCCCGGTGCACGGAGAGGCTGTCCTCGTAGACGTGGTGGCGGACGACCAGGCCGTCCCGGACGCTGAGCAGCAGGGCGAAGCGCGCGTGGTAGGGCCGTCCGGTGGGCCGGGCGGTCTGCCGGATCTCGCCGAACACCACCGCGTCGTCGCCGTCGACCAGGATGCGTCCGATCTCGGTGGCGACCGCGTCGGGCACGTGGTGGGCGGCCAGTTCCCGGTAGTGGGCGGCGGCGTCGGCGCGGGTGGCCCGGTGGCGGATCCACGGGGTCGCGGTGCTGCCGTGCTCGTCCTCCGGCCAGTCCAGCCGCCAGTCGCAGGGGTCGGCATACAGTTCGGCGACGTGGTCCGGGGCGCCGCGGCCGATCCGGCGCAGCAGTTCCTCCACGGTGGCGCGGGTGCCGGCGGACGGGGCGGCCGGGGTCGGCGTGGTCTCGGTCATGGCAGGGGTCTCCTGTGGCCAGGGGTGGCCGGAGCCAGGAGCTCCGGTCCGGGGAACGGTCATGACTCTGCCGTGGACACGCCGATGACGCCATGACGTCGGAGGTCATGTGCGGTCCGGCCGACACTGATACGGAAAGAGTTGGTCTGCTTGGTCCGACGGCCGTCCCGAAGACCGGTCCGGCCACGGGCCGCGACGACGGGACGGATGGCATGCCCCTTCAGGGCGAGTACGAGCCCAGCCCTACGCAGTGGGGGCACGACCAGGTGGAGCTGTACGAGAGCTCCGGCGGCACCGAGGGGACAACCCTGCAGGGCAGGCCGGTGGTACTGCTGACCACACGGGGGCCAAGAGCGGCAAACTGCGGAAGACCCCGGTGACGCGCGTCGAGCACGAGGGACGCTACGCGGTGGTGGCCTCGCTGGGCGGAGCACCCCGGCACCCTGTCTGGTACCACCATCTCAAGGCCGATCCACAGGTGGAACTGCGCGACGAGCAGGTCCTGAGGGACACGACAGCCCGTGAGGTGACCGGGGAGGAGAAGGCGCAGTGGTGGGAGCGGGCCGTCTCCGTCTTTCTCCCGTACGCCGATTACCAGGAGAAGACGGACCCGGTGATCCCGGTCTTCGTGCTGGGGGCGCGCGACTAGGGTCTTTCGTCCGGGAAGGCCGCAGGGAGCGGCCCGGACGGCATTCTCCCGGTTCGCTGTGCATGAGGCACCGGACGGCGGGCACCCGCGGTTCAGGCCCCGCCGCGTTCCCCCGTCGCGGCGGGGCCCGCCCCTGCCGCCCTTCTCGTGGGGGTGCCCCGATCGGGCCCGGTCGGGCCGTGCCGGGGGCGGAAAACGGGGAACGTGGGTCGCAGGGACTTTCCGAACGCCGACACCGACTGGGAGATCCACGTGGCGAAGATGAAGAGCAAGAAGAAGCTGCCCCTGGCCTACAAGCCCATCGGGTTCGCGTTGGGCTGGACGAGTGGCGCCGTGGCGGGGATGGCGTTCCAGAAGACGTGGAAGCTGATCCGGCACGAGGACGACGCGCCCGACGCACTGGACCGGGACCGGCGCTGGGGCGAGATCCTGCTGGCCGCCGCGATCCAGGGCGCCATCTTCTCGGTGGTGCGCAGTGCGGTGAACCGGGCGGGCGCCAAGGCCGTCGAACGCTCGACGGGCTCCTGGCCCGCCGGCGACAAGGGCAACGCCTGACCACCCCCGGCCCGTCCCGCCGTACGAGGCCCCCGGCCCCCAGGGGGCCGGGGGCCTCGTACGGCGTGGATCAGCCCAGTTTCGGCGCCACCGGCACCTCGCAGCGCAGGATGAAGGAGTGCCCGGACGGATCGGAGTAGCCGCGTTCCTCCAGGGGGCCCGTGGCGTCCTTCGTCTCCACCGGGCGGCCTCCAAGGCCCACGATCCGGCGTTCCGCGGCGTCCAGGTCGTCGACCTCGAACTCCAGGTGTGCCTGGAGCGAGTTCTCGGGGCGCGGCCAGCTCGGCGCGGTGGCGGTGGCGTCCCGGCGCAGTGCCAGCCGAAAGCCGTCGGCGGCCCGGATCTCGACCCGGTTGGCGTTGGCCTGCACCACCTCCGCCGCCAGGAACTCGCGGTAGAACTCGGCGAGTTTCTCGGGCTCGGCGCAGTCGAGCACCACCACTGCCGCAGGCACGGTCGACATGTCTCCTCCACAGGGTCCGGGGTCGTCCACGGGTCGGGGCGGCTCCCCGGCCTGTACTGGGCGCCTTTCCCCGTTCCGGGGATTCAATCAGTGGCAAGTCCACTGACTCCTGGGTCACTTGATGCGACATGTACCTCAAGTTCCTTGTGCGGTAACGAATATCACGACGGTCATTGGGTGTAGATCATCTAGGATCTGGGCAACCTCGTTCCGCTTACCGGTTCAAATTTTCTGCTGTGTAGCAGAGTTCGAGTGTGCGGGCCGTCTCCGCGACGGCTCGCCCGCAGGACGGGGGATTCCGCGTTCCGTCTCCCGAAAGGAAGCACATGTCTCAGGACGTCCGGTTCGACCTCCCTTTCAACACCCCGGTCAGCGAGCACCTGGAGTACGCGCGGGCGCGTCATCTGCGCTGGGTGTGGGACATGGGGCTGGTGCGCAGCCGGGCCGGTTTCGACGAGTACCGCTCCTGGGACCTGCCACAGGCCGCGGCTCGCACCTACCCGTACGCCTCGGCCGAGGACATGGTCGTCCTGATGAACTGGTTCTCACTGGCTTTCCTGTTCGACGACCAGTTCGACACCGGACGGCCGGACCGGGCGGACGTGATAGCCGACGTGGCGCGGGAGCTCGTCGTCGTCCCCCTGCGGCCGGCGGGGAGTACGCCCCGGGTGGTCTGCCCGGTCACGGTGGCCTGGGCACAGGTTTGGGAGCGCCTCTCGCATGGCATGTCCCTGACCTGGCAGAACCGGTTCGCCGCGTCCTGGGGCCGGTTTCTGGTGGCCCACTGTGAGGAGGTCGACCTGGCGGCCCGCGGACTGACCGGGACGCTCGGCCTCGACGAGTACGCCCTGTTCCGGCGTCGCACCGTCGGCATTCACCACAGCATCGACGCCGGTGAGCGCAGCCGCGGATTCGAGGTGCCGGCCCGGGTGATGGCCCACCCCCTGATGGAGCGGATGCGTGATCTGGCCGCGGACACCATCGGGTTCATGAACGACATCCACTCCTTCGAGCGGGAACGGCGCCGGGGGGACGGCCACAACCTGATCGCGGTACTGCACCGGGAGCGCGGCTGCTCGTGGGAGGAGGCCGCGGCCGAGGCGTACCGCATGACGACCGCCTGTCTGGAGGAGTACCTGGAGTTGGAGGCACGGGTGCCCCGTATGTGCGACGAGCTCGGGCTCGACGCGGACGAGCGCGAGCGGGCGGACAAGGGTGTGCAGGTCATCCAGCACTGGATCGGGGGCAACTACGAGTGGGCTCTGACCAGCGGCCGGTACGCGGCGTCGAAGGAGGGTGCGGTGGCCACGGCCGAGCAGGCTGGCCGCGGCTCGGTCGACGATCTGCTGACCGTGTGAGACGGCCGTGCTGCCCGGCCCCGGGGCGGGGCCGGGCGGCACGCCGGTCGCGGCGGCAGGTGTCAGGCGGCGCTGAACTCGACCGGCAGGCGGTCCAGCCGGGTCTCCCAGGTGGAGGCCGTGGAGGCCAGCTCGTCCGGCGGCACCGCGAGGCGCAGGTCCCGCAGCCGGTGCAGCAGCACGTCCACGGCGATCTCGATGATGGCCCGGCCGATGTTCTGGCCGGGGCATTCGTGCGGTCCCCCGCTGAACGCCAGGTGCGACTGGTTGCCCTGGACGGACACCCCGGTGTCCGGGCGGATCTCGGGGTCCCGGTTGCCCGCCGCGAGACCCAGGAGCAGCAGATCGCCCTCCCGCATCCGGTGTCCGCCGATCTCCAGGTCGCTGGTGGCGAAACGGCCCGGCAGCACCGCGAGCGGCGGGCTGTTCCACATGACCTCCTCGACCACCGCCGAGATGTTCAGCCGACCGCTGATCAGCCCGGACAGCCGGGCGGTTTCGGTGAGGACCAGTTGGAGCACCCGGGCGAGCAGGTTGCTGGTGGTGGTGTGCCCGGCGATCAGCACCAGGCGCAGATGGCTGACCACCTCGTCCTCGTCGAGCCCGGCGTGGTGGGCCATCAGGGCGGTGGTGAGGTCGCTGCCGGGTTCGGACCGCTTGCGGACGACGAGCGCGCCGAGCATCTCCTGGATGCGTATGTCGTGCGTGACGGCGTCCTCGCCCCCCTTGAGGACCTGGGCGCAGGACTCGACCAGGTCACGCCCCTCGGCCTCGGGCAGCCCCAGGACTCGGGTGATGACCAGCATCGGCAGATAGTCGGCGTAGTCGCTCACCAGGTCGGCACGTCCGGTGTCGGCGAAGGCGTCGATCTCCTTGTTGGCGAAGTGCGTGGCGTGCCGGCGGATACCGCGGCCGGTGGCGGCCTGGAGCCCGTCGGTGACGGCCCCGCGCAGCCTGCGGTGCGGTTCGCCGTCCTGGGAGACGCAGTCGGGGCGCCAGCCGAGCATCGGGACAAGCGGTGAGGTGTCCGCGACACGCCCATCACGCTGGTCGCGCCAGATCCGGGCGTCCCGGGTGAACTGGCGGGGGTTGTCGAGGACCCGCCGGTTGTCCCGGTAGCCGAGCACCAGCCAGGCCGGCACGTCGCCTTCCAGGAGCACCGGCGCGACCGGTCCGTGTTCCTTGCGCAGCCGCTCGTGGAGGCCGACCGGATCGGCGGCCAGATCCGGCCCGTACAGCCGGGCGAGGTCCGCGCCGTGGTGGGCGACGGGGCAGCCTCGGGTGGCGCCGGGGCCGTTCCTCCCGGCCGGGTCGCTCACCGGGACTCCGCGGCCACGGCCGAGCGGTCCCGCAGATGGTGGATGAGGGTGACGAGCACGTCGCGACTGGCGGACCGGTCGCGTGCGTCGAAGGCCACGACCGGGATGTGCCCGGGGATGTCCAGGGCGTCCCGGATCTCGTCCACCGGATAGTCCTTGGAGTCGGGGAAGACGTTGAGAGCGATGACGAAGGGCACGCTCTGCCGTTCCATCTCCTCGATCGCCCGGAAACTGGAGGCAAGCCGCCGGGTGTCGACCAGCACGACCGCGCCGAGCGCCCCCTTGAACAGCCCGTTCCACAGGAACCAGAAGCGTTCCTGGCCGGGCGTGCCGAACAGGTACAGCACCAGGCTGTCGTTGATGCCGATCTTGCCGAAGTCCAGGCTGACGGTGGTCTCCGTCTTGTCGGCGACGCCCACGAGCCGGTCGACGCCGGCGCTGGCCTGGGTGAGGGTCTCCTCGGTGGTGAGCGGCTTGATGTCGCTGACCGACCGGACCATCGTGGTCTTCCCGGTGCCGAAGCCGCCGGCGATCATCACCTTCACCGAGCGGGTGTCCCCGGCCGTTCGGGGGCCGGCTTGGTCAAAGCCTTTCAAGTCCACTGAGTACCTCCTCAAGGAGCGTGAGGTCGGGCCCGCGGCCGGCGTCGTGGGCCGGAACGGGGTCACGGACTTCGACGCGGCCTCCGTCCAGCAGGTCCGACAGCAGTACGGCGAGAATGTTGAACGGCAGCCCGAGGTGGGCGCCGAGTTCGGCCACGGAGAGCGGTTCACGGCAGCGCCGGACGATCTCCTCGTGCTCGTGCTGCATCCCCGGTACGGGGACCGAGCGGGAGACGACAAGAGTCGCCACGTCGAGACTCGACGCCGAACCGCCCGGTCCGCTGCGCCCTCCGGTGAGGACGTAGTAGCGCTCAAGACCGGACGGGTCCGACGGCCGTCGGGGAGCACTCATCCAGAGTGCTCCTCCAGGCGCACGGTGGTGCCGAGCAGCTCGCCCATCCTGCGGGCGAGGTCCCTCATCTGGTGCCCGAGCAGGCCCTGGTCCAGGCCCTCGCGGGCGAGGACGCCGAGGTAGGTCTCCACGCCCGCGCGGACCACGAACAGATGGCCGCCGTCCACCTCGATCATCGCCAACCGCAGTTGCCCCGCGTAGACGGGGAACTGTTCGGCGACCGGCTGGGCCAGTGCCTGCAGGCCGGCGACCACGGCCGCGAAGCGGTCCACGTCGTCGGGGTCCTCCGCCCCGAAGGAGGTGATGGCCTTGCCGTCGCTGGAGGCCACAAGGGCGAAACGGATCTCCTGGATACTCTCGACGAGATCGCGGAGTGCCCAGCTCACGTCGTTTCCCTGATGCGTCATGGGGTGTGGTCGCTCTCCTCGGTGCGGTGCTTCGTGGGCTCACGTCCTGCGGGGGTGTCATCGGCGGCCGCCCCGGGCGCCGTGTCGCGCCCCGCGATGTCTCGGCCGGCGGTGGCGAAGGCGGCGAGTCCGGTGAAGGACGCGTCCGGTGGTGCGGCGGTGACGGTGCTCCGGTCGCCGTGCCCGGTCCGCCCGGCCTGCCGCGGCTCGGCCTCGGTCCGCCTGTCACTGCGGCGGCGGGGCAGTCCGCCGGGTGTGGTGTCCACCGCCCCGGCGGACTCGGGGAACGTGCCGGAGCCGGGTGCCTCGGCGGAGCAGGCCGGCCGGAGACCGGCCTCCCCGTCGTCGGCGACCGCGGTCCACGGCAGGACGGGCGCCCCGGCACGAGCGTCCACGGCAGGGGCGGATGCGGCCGGGGCCTCGGTGGCCGTGGACAGCGGGCTGAAGTACTTGTGCGGTACGACGACCACCACCGAGGTGCCGAGCCAGGGCGAATCGGCGAAGGTGACGCGGATGCCGTAGCGTCGGACGAGGACACCGACGACCCGCAGGCCGATGTTCGCGTCCTCGGTGATGCCGCCGATGCCCGCACCGGGCGCGGTGCCCGCGAGTGCGTGCTCGGCCTCGCGCTTCTTCTCCCCGCTCAGGCCCTTGCCGGAGTCCTGGATCTCGATGCCGACGCCGTTCGGGACCTCCTTGCCGGAGACGACCACGGGCTCGGTGGGCGGTGAGTAGCGGGCCGCGTTGTCCAGCAGGTGGGCGAAGATCAGCGTGAGGTGGTCCACCAGGCCGCCGTCGACGCCGAGTTCGGGCAGCCGGCGCAGCTGGACGCGGTGGAAGTCCTTGATCCGGCCGATACCGCCGCGCATCACGCTCAGCAGCCGCTGCGGCTCCTGCCACTGCCTGCCCGGCCGGTCCGAACCTCCGAGGACGCCGACACTGGCGGCGAGACAGTCGGCGGGGCCGATCTCCTGGTCGAGTTCCATCAGGGCCCGGGCGACGGCCGGGATGCGGCCGTGCTCCCCCTGCAGCTCGTGCAGCCGGCCACGGAGTTTACTGGTCAGCACGTGGATGCGGTTGCCGATGCTGATGACGGCCTGTTCGGCGGAGGTGGAGCGGTCGAACTCCTCCTCGAGCGCCATCAGGGAGATCCGCAGGATCTTGCGCAGTTCTGTCTGGAATTCGGCACCGGCCGCGACGCACGGGGGGACGCTCGGCAGCAGGTCGTCGATGGTGTCGCCGGCGCGCAGCCGCTCGATCGCCCCGGGCAGCTGCGTGCCGGCGAGATGTGCCACCGCGGCGAGCTGGTGCGTCAGCCGCTCCTCCACGCGCCCGGCCTGCTCGGCGAGCCGGGCCTCGTGTTCCCCCGCCTGCTCGGCCAGCCGGGCGTCGTGGCGCTCGGTCAGTTCGGTCAGCCGCGCCTCGAAACCCTTTCCCTGTTCATGGAGTCGACTCTCATGGGCCATGCTCCGTTCAGCGAGAAGCCGTTCGTGCGCGGCGTTCTGCTCGGCGAACCGCTCCTCCTGGGCGGTGCGCTCCGCGACGAAGTCCCGCTCGCGGTTCGCCGCCTGCTTTTGCCATTGCAGTGACTTCTGCGACTGCTCGACTCCGGCGGCGCGGAGTGCGTCCTCGGTCCGGGACAGCCGGGTACGGGTGCGGAGCAGCAGCCGTACGCACAACGCGCCGGTCGCGGTGGCGGCGGCGCCGGCGACTGCGGCCGTTATCCGCTCCGAGCTCACGAACGTGGCGGCGATCGTCCCGCTGCCCAGGCCCAGCGGCATCAGCCACCAGCTGTACCAGGCGACAGGGGGCCGCGCCGCCGGTGGCGGAGGGGCGAGTTCCATCTGCATCCTTCGAAGCAACACGATCAGACATGGGGGGATGTGCAAGGGGATCGCACTCATGGGTACGTATCGCGGACCGACACGGCGCGATCACTTCAACTCGCAGCGCTGACAAGGAGCTTATCGGTTCCGGCCGCAAAAGGATCAAGTTCGGAAGATGGCGGAGGTGAGGGTTCCGTCACGCCGGGGGGAAGATGCGGTGCCGACAAGTGGCTTGATTTATATGGGTAGTTCACCGCCCAGACGGATTCCGACCGCCCAGGAGCGTGCCACGCCGCACCGGACCGGCCAGAACCAGAAAATTCGGTCGCGATTCGAAGACGCATGACGATCAAGCATGCCCACATTCCGGCGCCTGAGGTTAACTTGCAGTGCGGGGGCTGGCGTTGGGGACCGGTCCGTGCACGAAGCAGGCTGGAGGCGATGGCGTGGTGCGGCACCAACCTGCACCGCCGACCCGGTTTCTCCACGTCCGTCAGGACCGGGGGTACACGGTGCTGGATTTCCGCGGCGAGATCGACATCGTCGCGGAGGTGGAGGTCGTCCCCCACCTGGACGCGGCGACCTCGGCCCCGAAGTGCCGCGTCGTGATCGACCTGACCCGGGTGGAGTTCCTGGACGCCTCCGGTCTTCGTCTGCTGTACCGCGCCCGGCAGCGGGTCCTGGAACAGCACGGCAGGCTGCACCTGGTGTGTACGGACGCGCTGACACTGCGTGTGCTGCGGATCACCGGCCTGGCCCGGCTGCTGCCTCCGCGACCGACCCTGGAGGCGGCCCTGGGCCGGGCCGAGGCCACGCCGGGCCCGGTATGACGGGCAGCGGGCGGCAGGGCAGCCGGTGCTACTCGGCCGACGGTGCGTCGAACAGGGCGCTGACGGACTCACCGTTGTGAGTGCGCCGTACCGCCTCGGCGAGCGCCGGGGCGATGGACAGGACCCTCAGCTTGTCCGTGCGCTCCTCGGCAGGCACCGGAACCGTGTTGGTGCACACGATCTCCAGTACGTCGGCTGCTCGCTCAGCCGCTTGAGCGCCCCGGCCACGAACAGGCGGTGGGTGCAGGCCACTCGGATCGTGCGAGGGCCCAGTTCCCTTAGCCGGTCGAGCAGTTCGAGCACCGTGCTGCCCTTGGCGATCTCGTCGTCCAGAACGATGACGTCCCGCCCGGCGACCTCACCGATGACGGAACCGATCCGCACCCGGCCGGGGCGAACCGCTGCTTCGCCCCGGCCGCGGCCTGCGCTCCGATGAGACGGGCGAGCGCCGCCGCCTCCTTCGCTTTGCCCAGGTCGGGGACTCTGCTGCTCAATTCGGCGAGCGATCACGTGCCATGCTTTCAGGGCTCGGCCGCGCCCGGCCTGCCTGCATCTGCGACGCGCTCTGAAGGCCGTATCGGCACGGCGTCATCACGCCGGGTAATTGCGCAGCAGAGTCGTCGGGGACTCTGCTGCTCAATTCGGGGGAGGGTCACGCACCGCGTCCGAGAGGGGCCGGCCGGGGCCGGACCGCTTCCTCGCGAGGCCCGTTCCCTGCGCCCCGTCCACGGGCCGGCGTCCCTCTCCGCAATCGAGCAACGGAGTCGTCGGGTGAGACGACGGTGGTACGGCTGAGGTCGTACTGCCGGAAGTGCAAAGCGATTTCACGCAGTGCGTGCAGATGGTCCACGGGCACCGAGAAGAATCCGTGCGCCTGTGGCGCATGCAGGGTCATCGCCAGGACACGGCTCGCTCCGGCTGCCACCAGCAGGTCCGCGACCAGTCGTCCGCCCATGGAGATGCGCGGGGCGTCCTTCTTGTCGGAGCGGGCGTAGGAGTAGTGCGGCATCACGACGGTGATCCGGGAGGCGGACGCCCCGCGGGCCGCGTCGCACATCAGGAGCAGTTCCACTAGGTGTTCCTGTACCGGTCTGACCAGCGGCTGCACCAGGAACACGTCGCGCTCGCGGCAGTTGGCCAGCAACTGCACCTCCAGGCAGTCATTGGCGAACCTGCTGCTCCGGACGGGGCTGAGCGGAACGCCGAGATGCGCGCAGACCTCCGCCGCCAGTTCCGGATGGGCGCTGCCGCTGAACACGGCGATGTCTCACACGGGTCGGCTCCTCGAATGATCATGTCGACCGGAAGGCTCATGCTACTGGCCTCGGGCCCTCGGGCCGCCACCGTCCGGCCGCCGCGAGGCCGCCGGACGGTGGCCCCTTCGGCCATCCTTTCGACGACTCTCAATGCCTCCGGGCGCTCCCGGCACACCGTGCGCCCCCGCGTGCCCTCACGGTGTCCTTCAAACCTCAACTCACTTGTCTGTTCGGTGAAGTGAGGGGCATCTGGTCAGTAGGAAGGAGGGCCGTCCCCATGACGACTGCCATCAGGCGCCTCCCGGGGCGCATGCCGGGCTGGGCGAAGGTACTCACCGCGGTGGTGGTGGTGCTCGCCGTGCTCTTCGCAGGGATCCGGCTGAGCGTGCTGCCGGGCCTGAAGGACCTGTTCGGTACGGAGACCCACGACCGCTCCGGTCCCGCCCTGCTGGAGTCCATCCAGGACATCAGCCGGTACGACGCCGCGACCGGCAACTTCCAGGTCGTGGTGGACTTGGAGAAGGACACCAGGTTCCTGCCCGACGCGATCCGCGGCACCCGCACCCTGTACGTGGGCGCGGGCACTGTCGACGCCTATGTCGACCTCGGCGAACTCGGCAAGGACGACGTACGGGTCGATGAGGACCGTACGTCCGCCACCCTGCGGCTGCCGCACGCCCGCCTCGGTACTCCCGCGCTCGATCCCGAGCGCTCCTACGCCGTGTCCAAGGAACGCGGGCTGCTCGACCGTCTCGGCGACCTCTTCTCCGACAACCCCAACAGCGAACAGGCCGTGCAGAAGCTCGCGGTGCGGCACATCGGCGCCGCGGCGAAGGAGAGCGAGCTGACCACTCGCGCCGAGAGCAACACCACGGGGATGCTCGAAGGCCTGCTGCGCTCCCTGGGGTTCACGAAGGTGAACGTCTCCTACGGCGACTGACCGGCAGAGGCATCCCCACCGGCCGGGCGTGAAGACGGCACCACGGGACAACCGGCCTGTCCCCTCCACGACAGCAGTCGACGACCGGAGAACGAAATGACCCGTACAGCCTCACGCTCGCGCTTCGGGTGGCGCCGGAAGCCGGGCAGCCCTCCGGCCGGACACGACACCGGCGGCGGGAGCGAGCGCCGTCCGCTACCGCTGCCGGTCCGGCTGCTGGTGATGCTCTGCGCCTTCGCGTTCATGGTCGTCTTCGCAGTGGCGCTGGCCCGGGTCACTCTGCAGCCCTCGCCCGCCTCCGAGGCGCTGATCCACACCAACCTGCATCCCGGCCGTTCCCTGCGGGCCTATCTGGACCAGCCCGCGCTGCGCGACGCCCTCCGCCAGGTCGGCGGAAACCTCCTGCTGGGTGTGCCCTTCGGCATCCTCACGCCGGTGCTGGCGCCGCGCACCCGGGGATTCATACAGGTGCTGCTGCTGACCGGGACCGTGATGCTGTTGGTCGAGTTCGCGCAGGGCGCGCTGCTCACCGGCCGTGCCTTCGACATCGACGATGTCATCCTGAACACCAGCGGGGCGCTGACCGGCTATCTCCTGCTGGGCCGCCGGCTCGGCCGGGCCGTGCACGCGCGCAAGCCGAGGGCCGAGAAGGCACCGAAGAGGAAGACCACGAGCAGGACCAGGCCGGCCACCAAGCCGAAGAGCGCGCCGAAGGGCAAGGCACCGAGCAAGCTGCGGAGTCTCGTAAAGGGCAGGGTCCGGACCGAGACGGGATCCGACGCGAAGTCCAGGACAGGGACCAGGACGCAGGCGTGACCCGGGCGGCGGCGACCGCGCGGCATCCGGACCTCTACCGGCGCGGGGTCCAGGTGTGCTTGTCCCCGCCGACCCAGCGGACCACGTCCGGGTCGTCGAGATCATGGACGGTGATCCCGAACGCGGCGGCGGCCAGCAGCACGTCGGTGATGGTCCTGGCCTCGCCGATCACCTCTCCGTCGATCTCCACGATCCGGAACGGCGGCTTACCGGGCTGGACACCGAGCACCATGATCCGCGGATGGGCCATGTACGGGCTCACGCTTTCGGTCATGCATACGAGCGTAGAGCGCAAACCGGACAAGCGCGGGCCGCGCACGGGCGCCGGGGCGGTTCGACCGGCAGATCATCGGGTGCGTCCGCACCCGGGAACGCGTGGTGGCAGGGGTCGGCGAGCAGGCCGGGAGAGTGACACACATCACCGCAAAGTCGGAGTATGGGGCGGAGTACCCGGAACACACCGGGGCCGGTCTCCGTTGAAGAGAACGTGGGTGCGGAAGGAACAGTGCCCCCGGGCCACACCTTCCGCCCACAGGGACGATCGTTCGGCCGAAGCCCTGTGGAGCCTTTGCCGCGAGGCGGCCGCCTTCCGTACCCGTCATCAGGCCGCCCCGACCGTGATTCCCCCGTCGCGGTCGGGGCTTTCCCTTTGCGCGCTATGCGGAGGACTCGTCCGGTACCGGCTGCTCGGGGTCGGCGGAGGCCGAGTGCGGCGCACCCCGCCGACCGGTCCCGGCCTCGTCGGTGTCCGGTACCTCGGGCCGACGCTCACCGGAGTCGTCCTCGGACTCCTCCCTCGCGGTGTCCTCGTCGACGCCCGGGGCAACCTCCCATGGGTCCTCCCCCTCGCCCGCCTGCTGGTCGGGCAGATCCCGGGGGACGCCCTGGCCGTTCTCTCCCGGCCCTTCGTGGCGGTGGTCGGTCACGGCACACTCCCTTCTTCCCCGCGCCTACGTCCGTACGCGTGCCCCGCCGGGTACCGCCTCGGCACCTGGCGAAACCCTCAGCGCGACGTCCGTTCCCTCAGGGCCCTGCGCCAGGCAAGGGGCGGGGACTGCGGGTCCGGGTCGGGGCGACGTCCGCCGCGGGCGAAGAAGTCGGCGAGCGGCAGGACGGCGGCGCCGACGGTGACGGCGTCGGGGCCGAGGCCGCCCAGTTCGATCGTCACGTTCTCGGCGGGATGGCGCAGCGCGTACGACAGGGCGTGCTTGCGGACGGCCGGCAGGAAGCGGGAGCCGAGCTGGAGGCCGGCCCAGCCGCCCATGAGGATGCGTTCTGGCTGGAAGAGGTTGATCAGGTCGGACAGGCCGGCGCCCAGGTACTCGGCGGTCTCCTCCAGTACGCCGAGCGCGACCGGGTCGGCGGCGCTCCCGTCGGGGGGGTAGGCGGCGGCGAGCATCGCGGCCAGCGCCGTCTCCTCGTCGGCGCCCCCAGGGGCCGGGCCTCCCTCCTCCTGCCACCGGGCGAGCAGCGACTCGGCGCCCGCGTAGGCCTCCAGGCAGCCGAGTGCACCGCAGCGGCAGCGCCGCCCGCGGACCCGTACGGTCAGGTGCCCCCACTCGACCGCACGGCCGTGCTCCGCCTCCGGGGTGACGAGGCAGGCACCGACGCCGGAGCCGAAGAGCACGACGAGGGCGTTGCGCGCGCCGCGTCCCGCCCCGAACCACATCTCGGCCTGGCCGAGGGTCCTGGCGCCGTTGTCGATGAAGTAGGGAACGCTGTCGGGCAGGGGCGAGCCGCCGCGCAGCAGGGACTCCAGCTCGATGGCGTCCCACCCGATGGTCTGCCCGTGCACGACGGCGCCCCGGTCCGGGGTGTGCTCGACGGTGCCGGGGACGCCTATGCCGACACCGAGCAACCGCTCGGGGGCGAGACCGGCGGCGGCGAGCACCTCGGTGATTCCGGCGCGGATGTGGTCGACGATGGCGTCGACCTCGTAGCGCTGCTGCTCCAGCGGGCGCTCGGCACGGGCCAGTTCGGCGAGGGTCAGATCGAACAGTTCGACGCGGACCCGGGTCTCGCCGACGTCGACGCCGACCATGTGGCCGCTGACCGGCGCCACCCGCAGCAGGGTGCGCGGACGGCCGCCGTCGGAGTCGACGCTGCCGGCCTCCTCGACCAGGCCGTCACCGATCAGGTCGGCGACGACGTTGCTCACCGAGCCGGAGCTGAGCCCGGTCACCGGGCCGAGTTCGAAGCGGCTGAGCGGTCCGTCGAAGTAGAGCCGCTGCAGCACGGCCGTACGGTTGGCCCGTCTGAGGTCGCGTACCGTGCGCCCGTTCCGCCCCGTCATGTGGCTGCTCCTCCCGAACCCCTGCCCGACCTGCAACATACCGCCGGGAGCCATCTCGGCACGACTTTCCGACACCCTTATTTAATGTGGTGAACTAAAGGAGTGTCGGCCCGGTCCCGGGAAAATGGTTGGCTCGGGCACCTTCCAGATCCTTACCGTGGGACGGGAACCCGGGTCTTCCTGGTTTCGCAAGCCGTCCCAGGAGAACGCCGGAGCCCTCCATGAGATCACTCACTGAACAGGACATCCGCGGTTCCTTCGTCAATTGCTCGAAGGGGGAGGCCAAGCGCCTGTTCGTGCCACCCGATCTCGGGGAGCTCGCCTGGGACGATCTGGACTTCTTCGGCTGGCGGGATCAGGGTGCGCCCGACCGCAGTTACCTGGTCACCGAGCGCGGGGACCAGGGACGTCTGGTCGGGGTGGCGCTGCGGTTCCAGCCCGCGCGGCGCGGCTTCCTGCATCGCAGCATGTGCTCACTGTGCCTGACGCCCCACCCGCGTGGGGGCGTCTCCCTGATGACCGCGCGGAGGGCGGGCGCCGCCGGGCGCGAGGGCAACTCAGTGGGTGCCTACATGTGCACCGACCTCGCCTGTTCCCTGTATCTGCGGGGCAGGAAGGTGTCGAAGTCGGGGATGCGGATCGAGGAGTCCCTCACCCTGGACGAGCAGATCGCCCGCACTCTGGGGAATCTGTACGGCTTCCTCGAAAGGGTGTGAGGTCCCGGCGGCGCCGGGGTGCCGGAGGTCCGTGAGCGTCCCCCAGGGTGCGTCTCCGGGGGGTCCGCGGCCTCGTCCCTTCCCCCGGGCGGCTGTGGCGCCCACCGAAGACGTTCGGCACTTCCGATGAGAGGGAAGCGTCGAAGGATGCGAGTGGTACGTGAGTGGACGGCACGGGTCAAAGAGTTCGTCAGGCAGCGCCGGGATCCGGTGGCCGTGCAGACGACCCGCTCGGCGGCCGCGGCGACGGTCGCGTACGTCATCGCGCTGCGGTTCAGTCCGGAGGCCGCCCCGCTCACGGCGCCGCTGACGGCACTGCTCGTCGTCCAGGTCACGCTGTACTCCACGCTCACCACCGGCTTCCGCCGGGTGAACGCGGTGGTGGCCGGGGTGGTCGTCGCCATCCTCTTCAGTCTTCTGGTGGGCCTGACCTGGTGGAGTCTGGGTCTGCTGATCCTGGCGTCGCTGATCGTCGGACGGATCGTGCGCGTGCACGAGTTCGTGCCCGAGGTGGCGATCAGCGCGATGCTGGTGCTCGGCGTGACGTCGGTCGGGGACATGGCGTGGGCGCGCATCCTGGAGACAGTGATCGGCGCTGTCGTCGGGCTCTCCTTCAACCTGCTCCTGGCCCCGCCGGTGTGGGTGGAGGAGGCCGGTGAGTCGATCGAAGGGCTGGCCCGGCGGGTGCGGCAGCTGATGCTGCGCCTGGGTGAGCAGGCCGCCGAGCACACCCCCCACCACGAAGCGGCGGCCCGGCTGCACGAGGCCCGTCGGCTCGATCACGACATCTCCGAGGTGGACGCGGACCTCCGGCAGGCCGAGGACAGCCTGCGGCTCAACCCGCGGGTGCGCGAGGGCCTGCTGAACCGGATCGTGCTGCGCACCGGACTGGACACCCTCGAGATCTGCACGGTCGTCCTGCGGGTGCTCGCGCGCACCCTCACCGACCTCGCGAAGGAACGCGAGCCGGGCCCCCTGTTCAAGCCGGAGACGGGCGTCCTCGTCGAACAGCTGCTGTCCGAGATCTCCGACGCGGTGGTCAGCTTCGCGGTGTTGGTCACGTCGAGCGTCAGTGAGAGCGCGGAGTCGGCGGAGGACCGGCTCAGCGCCGAACTGAGGCAGGCCGCCACCACCCGCGACCGGCTGGCCCGGCTGCTGCTGGAGGACGTGCGCGCGGACGCCCGGCAGTGGCAGCTGTACGGCGCTCTGCTGGCCGAGGCGGACCGCATCCTGGACGAGATGGACACCGAGCACCGTTCGAAACGGCTGTTGGAGGAGCTGGACCGGCACACGCGTGAGCAGCGGGAGCGCCTGCCCCGGATCACCCGGGCACGGGACCGGCTGCGCGTTCCCGGCCTGCCACGCCGGAACCGTCGGAGCCACTTCGGGCGTTCTCAGTGAGGGAAGCCGGCGGCGGGCGGGTACGCCGCCGGCACGAGCACACGAAGGGGCGCGAGGATGACCGACACCAGCGTGCGGATCGACGGGAACGCCTTGCGGCTGCCGGGCGGGGCGGCGGTGCGGTTCGTCCGCACGCTGCGGCTGCCCGGGACGGGGACGCACGCCCTGCCGCCGGGCCTGGGCGAGTTCCCGGTGCGGCGGGTCGCGGACTACGCGGACTCGGTGCCCGAGGCCTGGCGGGCGCGCGGCGGCGTGATGCTGCCGGTGTGTCTGCGCGAGGCGATGTGGCTGAGCTTCGCGGGGACGAGTGAGCCGGCCGCGCTGCAGGTGGGCGTCGGCAAGGTCTGCGCGGTCTCGGGCCGCCCGTGGAGCGACCGCCTGGCCCGCTCGCCACAGAACTACGTCGTGCCGCCCCGGCAGCGCTGGCTGGACGGCATCAACTCCGGCAAGGGCACGGTCCGCCAGTTCGTGGCCGTGCCGCTGGGCCTGGGCGCGACAGTGGAGGGCCAGGTCACGGGCGAGGAGGTGTGGGGCGGCGTCCAGCTGCAGTCCTTCGCGCTGAACGAGGGCGCGCTGGCACGGTGGCGCCGGGCGGAGCAGGAGCGGCTGGAGCGGCGGCGGGCGGAGCTGGCGGCCCGGCCGCCGGCCCGTACCGGAGGGTACGGTCTCGCGCGCGCCGCGGCGGCGCCCGCCCCGAGCGGGACCCCCACGGCGTTCAGCGGCACGCCCCGGCCCGTCGCGGCGATGGGTCTCGGTGTCGGCGGCTCCATGCGCCAGGAGATCTACCAGGACGAACGGCCGCTGACGGACTGGGCCGAGCAGCCCTCGGGGCGGTTGTTCGTCCACCTGGTGACGCCCCCCGAGTGGCGGCGCATCACGGGCGGGGCCCCGCCGCCCTCCCCGGTGGACCGGGCCGCCTACACCCGGGCGGGCCTGCCCTGGTTCGACTACTACGACCAGGAAGCGCAGGACCTCGAGCCGGCCGACCCGCTCCAGTCGGTCAAGCCGGTCGGCGACTGGCTCGGGGACGACCACGAGCCCTGGCAGCCCCCGTCGCCGCACCAGGTGAAGCAGCTCGGGGACGCGCCGGGCAAGCCGGTGGAGGACGGTGACTGGTAGCCGAAGGGCGTCAAGGGCAGGAGTGGGCGGCGGCCGTGTGGTGCGGCGGCCGTTCAGCCGTCGCCGTCGGCGCGCTGCCGTTGCGGCGGGCGGGGGCAGGTGACGGCGCTCGCTTGGGAGAGGAGGACGTGCATGCGTTCGGTGAGCTGGCCGAGGTCGTCGGCGGGCCGATGGAACGGAAGCCGTACGTCGCCGCCCGCGCGGACGCGTTCGATGCGCAGCGTGAGTCCATGGCGGTCGACGGCGAGCGGCTGGACGCGGACCACGCCGTGCAGGCTGTCCGGGTCGACCAGGCGGGTCAGCCTCTCGACCGCGCCGCCGTGGCAGTCGGCGAGGTGGGTCAGCAGCCCGGCCTCGGCGGTGGCGAGCGGATCGGGTCGCGCCGCGGCGAACTCACCCGGATCGACGACGACGGCTCCGGACTCCCGCCGCAGTACCACCCGGGTGGGGGAAAAGGCGAGATGGCCGTCCTCGACGGCGAACCAGCCGGCGAGCCACAGCCGGGCACGGACCCTCTTGCGCACCGGGACGGGCGCGACGTCGGCGAACTCCAGTACGGCGGACGGCTCCCCGCGGGGGGCGCAGATCGCGGCGGTGAGCAGCGCGCTGTCCTCGGGCACGTGCAGCAGGATGCGGCCGTCGCCGGCCACGCTGTGCGCGCCGACGAACTCCTCGCGCGAGCCCTCCGCGGTCACCGCGCAGGACCATGCGGCGGCGAGCACGGAGCGGGCCCGCTCCGCCGCGCCGGGTTCGGCCGTCCAGCCGTGCGTGTCGTCACCCATCCTCGAACCTCCCATTAGGTAAGCCTCGCCTAACCTAGCGAAGATCGAGGTGTACGCCAAGCGGATCACGTGACCTCCGCGCCCTCTTTCAGGACGCGAGCCGGACTACGAGCAGGTGGCCAGGCTGCGGTAGGTACGCCGGGTGCTCGACGAGTCGCTGCGGCTGTGGCCGACCGCGCCCGCCTTCGCCCGGGAGGCCCGCGCGGACACGGTGCTGGCAGGGGAGCGTCCGATGCGGCAGGGAGCGTGGACGATCGTGCTGACGCAGATGCTGGACCGGGACCCCGTGGTGCGGGGCCCGGACGCCGAGCGGTCCGACCCGGATCGTTTCGACGCACCGGCCGTACGGTCCCGTCCCCCGCACACCTTCAAGCCGTTCGGCACCGGGGCGCGGGCCTGCATCGGCCGGGCAGTTCGCGCTGCACGAGGCGACGCTGGTGCTCGGGCTCCTGCTGCGTCGCTACGAGCTGCGGCCCGATCCGGCCTACCGGCTGCGGGTGACCGAACGTCTCACCCTGATGCCGGAGGGGCTGCGGCTCCGCCCGGAGCGGCGGACGGGGCCGACGCCGGTCTGACCCACGGCGGATCAAGGGCTGTCGCAGGTCGGCCGTGGCGGGCCGCCCGGCTGGACATTCGAGGGTCCCGCACAGGCAGTGGCCTGTGGGCGAGGCGGTTGTCAACGGAGCTCGCCCGACGCGCGACCGGCTCTCGTTTGGCTCAAGCTCTCCGTCGGCGGCCCGCGCCACCCCCTTCAGCACCCGTGGGATGTGGCCCGGCCGACGACGGCGAGCCTCCTGTTCGGCGGTGTCCAGGGGCGGATGGGGTGTCCCGGCCCGGCGGCGGGGGCGGCCGACGCACCCGGCGTCGCCCGTACCCGCCGGCGCGGTGTCAGGCTCCCGCCGTCCAGTGCGCGGGGCGGGTGACCGATCCCGGCAGCGTGGTGCCGACGCTTCCCCGGGCCGCGTTCAGCTGTGGCTGCGTGAGGAAGAACGCCCCGGTGAGATCGGCGTCCGTGAGGTCGGTGTCGCGCAGGTCGGCGCCGATCAGGTCCGCGCCCCGCAGATCGGCGCCGGTGAGGTCGGCGGCGATGAGGTAGGCGCCGCGCAGACTCACTCCGCGCAGGTCGGCCCCCTTGAGGCGGGCGCCCATCAGATCGGCGCCCCGGCGGTGCTTGCGGCGCCCGCGTACCCCGGACCGGGCCAGTTCGCTGGCCTTCAGCAGCAGCACGTTGACGTCCTGCCGGTGCGCACCCACGTCCAGCTCCGCCAGCTCCTGCGGAGTCCCCCGGGTGAGCCGCTCCGTCGTCTCCAGCGCACGATGCAGGTCCGCGTGCACGGGGCGGGCCGCGGGCAGGGTGAGCGCCTCGGTCAGGTACCACAGCAGCTCGTGCAGCTGCCGGACGACCGGGAAGACATCGAGCATGCGGCGGGCCCGCTCCGGTGGACCGGTGCGCCAGCCCTCTCCGCCGAAGGTGACCTGCGAGACCTTCTGCCCGGCACCGAAGCAGTCGTACACCGTGCAGCCGCTGAACCCCTCCTGCCGCAGCCGCGCGTGGATGCCGCAGCGGTGGTCCTCGCGCAGGTTTCGGCAGGGACGGCCGGCCTGCTTGTCCACCGCGAAGGCGGCGGAGGCGGTGAACGGCAGAGCGACGCAGCACAGTCCGAAACACTGTGCGCAGTCACCACGCAGTTCGGGCAGGCCGGTCTTCGGTTTCGACATGCGGTTCAGGATACGGACCCGGGGCGGGCGCCCGCCCCGGGTCGGGAGGGGCTCTTCCCGCCGGGCCGTACCGCCGTCGTCACTGGGGGAACACCTCGAAGGCGACCGCGGGCCGGTCGCCGAACCGCCTGCCCGTCTCCCGGGCGTTCTCCGTCAGGAAACCGCGCACGTACTCCTCGGGGTCCTGGTCGGTCAGCGCCCCGATGTAGGTGCGGTGTTCCAGCAGGGAGAGCACCGCCCTGTCCAGACCGTCCGTCGCGTCGACGGCGTGGGTGGGAGTGCCGGAACCCGCCACCGCGACCCAGCGCACCCCGTTCCAGGGTTCGAGGCCCTGCTCTGTCAGTTCCGGGAAGATCCACCGGTTGCCGGCGTCGCCGGCCGCGTCGAGCACCGCGCGTCCGACAGCCACGTGGTCCGGGGTGTTCCAGAAGGTGCCGTCCCAGGTGTCCCGGTGGTTCAGGGTGATCACCAGCTCGGGACGGTGGCGGCGGACGGCGGCGGCGATGTCCCGGCGCAGGGCGGTGCCGTACTCGATGACGCCGTCCCGGTGGTCCAGGAACTCCACCGTGGCCACGCCGACCACGGCCGCGCTCGCCCGTTGCTCCCTCTCCCGGAGCGGGCCGCACTCGGCGGGCGCCAGGGTGTCGATGCCCGCCTCACCGCGGGTCGCCAGCACATAGGCGACCTCGCGGCCTGCGTCGGTCCAGGACGCGATCGCCGCGGAGCAGCCGTACTCCAGGTCGTCGGGATGGGCGGCCACGGCCAGCGCGCGCTGCCAGTCGTCGGGCAGGGGAGGGAGTCGAGTGGGTGTCACCTCGGTCATGCCCGCAGACTAGCTCCCACCAACGACAACGCTCCGGGACGCACACGGCGCACCCGATGCGCGGAACGTGCGGGGCGTGCGGGCTCAGACCTCGTCGCGAGCCATCCCCAGCAGTCGGTCCAGGACGCGGGGACCGCCCGCGCGTATGCCGTCGTGCTCGAACTCGTCGGTGACCCAGGTGCGCAGGCCGCGGATCGCCCGCGCGGTGCGCAGCGAATGGGCCGTGTCGACGTACATGTCGTCGTGGTAGACGGCCGCCACGGCCGGGATCTCGTTGGCGGCGAGGCGGGCCGGGTCGTACAGGGGGGCCCAGCCGGTACGGGCGGCGAGCAGTTCGGCGGTCTCGCGCAGCGGGCGCAGGGCGGGGTCGCAGTGGAACATCCAGGGGTGCACGGACTCCCCGGTGAACAGCAGCGGTCCGTTGCCCGCGAGGGCCTTCTGCGCGTCGAACCGCGGGAACTCGGCCCGGACCCGTTCGGCCGACCAGGCGGTGGGCCGGTCGTCCTGGCCGTAGGCCGGCTCGTGGATGAGTGCGTACAGGGGGTGGCCCGCGTACGAGAGCAGACCCTGCGCCTGCTCCTGGAACGCGTCGGAGAGCGCCGGGCCCGCCGGGGTGGGGACGAAGGCGTCCTCCAGGAGGTGGTGCAGCTGGTGGCTGCCGTCGCCGCCGCCCAGCATGCGGCCCAGGGACTGGAACGCCTCGACGGTGAGCCGGTAGCCGTTCGGGAGGACGACCTCGTGGTCGAGGAGGTGCCCGGCGATGCGACGGGCGCGTTCGACGTCCTGCGGATAACGGGCGTAGTGGGCGGCGACCTTGCGCTCGATGCGCGGGTAGGCGGCCCGGTAGACGTCGTCGGCGTGGGCGTCCAGGGAGGGCAGGCCACCGGTGATCACGGCGGTCTCGAGGCCCTCAGGTGCCGTGGAGAGGTAGGCGACGGCGCAGAATCCGCCGAAGCTCTGGCCGAGGACGGTCCAGGGGGCGCCGCCGGTGACCTGCGGGCGGATCGCCTCGCAGTCGCGGACGATCGAGTCGGCGCGGAAGCGGGCGAGGTAGTCGGCCTGCTCGGCGGGGCCGCCGCGCAGCGGGAGCGTCTGCCGGTTGGCGGGGGTGGAGCTGCCGGTGCCGCGCTGGTCGAGCAGCAGGACACGGTACTCCTTCAGGGCCCTTCCGAGCCAGGACGGCTTCCCGACGAATCGGTTCGCCCCGAATCCGGGGCCGCCCTGGAGGTACAGCAGCCACGGCAGGTCCTGGCCCGCCCGGTCACCGGCGACGGCCTCCCGTGCGTACAGCTCTATCGTCTCCCCCGAGGGCACGTCGTGGTCGAGGGGGACGGTGAAACGGCGGTCGGTGAGGACGACGCCGGGCTGGCGGTAGCTGACGGTCAACGGGGCTCCCGGAACGGACGGACGGACCGCGACCCATTTCAGCACATGGTGGTCCGGCTGTCGGACCCGGGATCACGGCATGTGTACAGGACCCGCTGGTCAGCGCGCCGACAGGCTGGAACGCCGGACGACGAGTTCCGGGCGCAGCACGACCCTGCGGTGTTCGTGGGGCGTGGCCGCGGTCCCGGTCTTCGTCTCCTCGATCAGCAGTTCCGCCGCCAGTGCGCCCATGGTGACGGCGGGCTGGCGTACGGAGGTGAGGGGGACGGCCGCGGCGGCGGCGAACTCGATGTCGTCGTAGCCCACGATCGCCAGATCGTCCGGGACGCCGACCCCAGCCGCGTACATCGCCTGGAGCACGCCGAGGGCGAGCAGGTCGTTGGCGCAGAAGACCGCGGTGGGGCGGTCGGCGAGCCCGAGCAGTCGCGCGCCCGCGTCCCGTCCGGCGGCGACGTCGAGCCGCTCGGTGGGCAGTTCACGCAGTGCCTGTGGGCCGAGTCCGGCCTCGGCGAGGGCGTTCAGCGCGCCGGTGCGTCGGTCCCTGACCTGGTTCAGGCCGGGCGGCCCGCTGACGTAGGCGATGGACCGGTGGCCCGCGTCGACGAGGTGCCGCACGGCCAGTGCGCCGCCGGCGACGTCGTCCACGGAGACCGAGCACTCGGTGGTTCCCTCGGCGACCCGGTCGACCAGGACGAAGGGGATGCCGTGCCGGCGGAAGGCCTCGATGTTGCGGCCGGTGGCGTCGGCCGGGGTGAGCAGCACGCCCCGCACCCGCTGCTCGGCGAAGAGGGAGAGGTACACGGCCTCCTCGCTCGCGTTCTGTGCGCTGTTGCAGACCATCACGCCGAGGCCGGCCGCTCGTGCGGCGCGTTCGGCGCCGCGCGCCACGTCGACGAAGAAGGGGTTGCCCATGTCGAGGACGAGCAGGCCCATGATCCGGCTGCGGCCCGCGCGCAGTTGTCGTGCGGACTCGCTGCGGACGTAGCCGAGCCGGTCAATGGCGGACAGCACCCTGGCCCGGGTCTCGGCGGCGACCGTGTCCGGGCGGTTGATCACATTGGAGACCGTGCCGACGGAGACTCCGGCGACGCGGGCGACGTCCTTGATACCCACCGACTGGGCCATCGGGCAGGGACCTCCGAGGAGACGAGGGTGACGGGTGAGGGGCGGCCGGTGGTCGTTCACATTACCGGCCCGGCCGCCCCGCGATCGGCGGTGGGCGGGCGGGGTGCGTGGAGGAGGGCCAGGTGGGGGGGACGGAGGGTCAGGCGGGCAGCCGGAAGTCGGCGACGTGGAGCGCCGACGGGGTGGTGCCGCCGGAGCGCTCCTGGTACATGACCGACAGCACGCCGTCCTGCGCCGGCCAGGTCTCGTCGATCAGGACCTCACCGAAGGCGTTCAGGCCGGCGCCGTCATACAGCAGGGTCCAGTCGGTGTGCTCCGAGGCCGCGGAGGCGGGTAGGACACGAAGTGGACGGCCCGGTCGTCGAGGGTGGTGCGGCCGGCCAGGGTGACCGACGGGCCGGGGCGGCGGCGCAGGCGGCGGGCCCGCCGAGGGCGGGTCCGGTCGCAGTGCCGAGCAGGGCTCCGGCCAGCAGGGTGCGTCGTCTCATCTCGGGGCTCCTCGGGTGGGGTCCGTGGTCAGGCGAGGTGGAAGACTTCGGTGAGCGGTTTCATCGCCTCGTCCGGGCGGGCGCCGTCGAGGGTCTCGAAGAGGGGGGCCATCTCCGCCTGCCAGCGTGCGTTGACGTCGGTGGCCTCCATGGCAGAGCGGGCGGCCTCGAAGTCCGGGGTCTCGAGGTAGCCGACGAGGAGGCCGTCGTCGCGCAGGAAGAGGGAGTAGTTGTGCCAGCCGGTGGCCGAGAGCGCCTCGCGCATCTCGGGCCACACGGCGGCGTGACGTACGCGGTACTCCGCGATCCGGTCCTGGCGGACCTTGAGCAGGAAACAGACACGCTGCATGAAGTGCCTACCCTCCAATACGAGTTCACGAGTTCACGAGGTGACACAGCGAGCGTCCGAACGGGGGGCGTGCAGCGTGACCACGGCGATCGCGAGCAGCACCAGGAACGGCAGCAGCGCGTACGGGACGAAGGTGTCGCCGATGCGTCCGGCGGCGAAGTCCAGGTACGGGGCGGGGAAGTCGGTCACCGCGTCGGAGCCGAGCACGATCTGTGCGATGCCCCGGTAGGCGGCGAGGGTGCCGAGGGTGACGACGAGCGCGGGCACCCGGCCGAGGCTGACGAGCAGTCCGTTGAGCAGTCCGAAGCCGATGCCCAGCAGCACCGCCAGCGCGAGGGCGACGACCGGGTTCCCGCCGCCCTGGAGGTAGAGCCCGGCGACGAGGGCGGAGATACCGAGCGTGGAGCCGACGGACAGGTCGACGTTGCGGGTGATGACGACGAGGGCCTGGCCGGTGGCGACCAGGACCAGGATGGTCGCATGCAGCAACAGGTCCTTGATGCCCTGCCCGGACAGGAACTCGCTGTTGCCTGCCTGGGTGAAGGCGATCATCACCAGGAAGACGAACAGGATGGCGAGTTCGCGCACCTTGAACACCCGGTCGGCCAGCCGGGTGCCACTGGACTTCGGCACCTCGACGACGGGGGGTGGGGTCGGGACCGACGACCGTCATGCGGCCCTCCCCGTGGCTGCGGCCATCACGGTTTCCTCGGTGGCGTCGGTGCGGGGGATCTCGGCGGTGAGGCGGCCTTCGTGCATCACCAGCACGCGGTCGGCCATGCCGAGGATCTCGGGCAGGTCGGAGGAGATCATCGGCACCGCGACGCCGTCGGCGGCGAGCTGGCAGAGCGGCCGGTGCACCTCGGCCTTGGTGCCGACGTCGATGCCCCGGGTCGGCTCGTCCACGATGAGTGCCTTGGGGCCGGTGGCGAGCCACTTGGCGAGAACGACCTTCTGCATGGTTGCCGCCGGAGAGCGTGTTGACGGTGTCGGCGATCCGGGCGTACTTGACGTGCGGCCCGACCGCCCAGTCCAGGGAGCGGCTGCGTTCCGCGCCCCGGTCCATCAGGCCGGCGCGGACGGTCGTACGCAGTCCGGTCAGGCCGATGTTGCGCTCGATGGACATGTCCATCACCAGTCCCTGGGCGCGCCGGTCCTCGGGGACCAGGGCGAGGCCCGCGGCCACGGCGGTGGACGGGGCGCCGTTGGTGAGCGCGCGTCCGCCGATCTCGACCTCGCCGGCGTCCCAGCGGTCGATGCCGAACACGGCGCGGGCCACCTCGGTGCACCCGGCGCCCACGAGCCCGGCGAGGCCGACGATCTCGCCGCGGCGCACGTCGAAGGAGACGTCGGTGAAGACGCCCTCCCGGGTCAGCCGGCGCACGCTCAGGGAGATCTCGCCGGGACGCACCTCCTGCTTGGGGTAGAGCTTCTCGAGGTCGCGTCCGATCATGCGGCGCACCAGGTCGTCCTCGGTCATACCGTCCAGCGGTTCACTGGCGGTCCGGGCGCCGTCGCGCAGGGTGGTGACCCGCCCGCAGATCTCGAAGATCTCCTCCAGGCGGCGGGAGATGAACAGCACTGCCGCGCCATGTTCGCGCAGGCTGCGTACGACGCCGAAGAGGCGGGCGACCTCACTGCCGGTGAGGGCGGCGGTCGGCTCGTCCATGATCAGGACACGGGCGTCGAAGGAGAGCGCCTTGGCGATCTCGACGATCTGCTGGTCGGCGATGGACAGGCCGCGGGCCGGGCGGCCGGGATCGAGTTCTACGCCGAGCCGCCGCATCAGGGCGGCGGTCGCGGTGCGGGTGGCGCGGTGGTCGGTCCGGCCGAGGGCGCGCCGGGGCTGGCGGCCCATGTAGATGTTCTCGGCGATCGACAGGTCGGGGAAGAGGGTGGGTTCCTGGTAGAGCACGGCGATCCCGGCGTCGTGGGCGCCGCCGGGTCCGTGGAAGAGCACGGGCGCACCGTCGAGCAGCACGTGGCCGACGTCCGGCCGGTGCACTCCGGCGAGCGTCTTGATGAGGGTCGACTTGCCGACCCCGTTCTCCCCGGTGAGGGCGTGCACCTCGCCGGGGAACAGATCCAGGGAGACGTCCCGCAGGGCACGGACCGCGCCGAAGGACTTGGAGATGTCCCTCAGCGCGAGAACCGGGGCCGAACCCGTGTCGGACGGGTGGGTCATGAGGTCTCCTCGACGACGTCCGGCGGGCGGCCCTCGCGGCGTCGTGAAAGGTTTCAATTGGATTGCCGGGACGGTAGGCGCGCGGCGCACGTCACGTCAATGGATCCCGGTCGAAAAACTTTCGACAGCTTCAGGTCACGCCCTGATCACGGAGGGCGGTCTTGGCCGGAGGGGTTGACACCTCTTCGAGGGCGCCATAGCTTCCCGTTCTGAATCGTTTCACTCAGTCATTTCACTCAGTCGTCTTATCCAGTGGTCGATACGACCCGATGTCACAGGAGCCCTGACGTGACCGAGTTCGCCGCGGCGAAGGCCGCTCTCAAGACACAGGCCGTCGAGACGCCGTCGTGGGCGTACGGCAACTCGGGGACCCGTTTCAAGGTGTTCGCGCAGCGGGGTGTGCCCCGCACGCCGCAGGAGAAGCTGGACGACGCGGCCAAGGTGCACGAGTTCACGGGGGCCGCGCCCTCCGTCGCGCTGCACATCCCGTGGGACAAGGTCGACGACTACACCGCGCTGGCCGAGCACGCCGAGGACCGCGGTGTGCGGCTCGGCACCATCAATTCCAACACCTTCCAGGACGACGCCTACCGGCTCGGCAGTGTCTGCCATCCGGACGCGGCGGTCCGCCGCAAGGCCGTGGACCATCTCCTCGAATGCGTCGACATCATGGACGCGACCGGTTCGACGGACCTGAAGCTGTGGTTCGCCGACGGGACGAACTATCCCGGCCAGGACGACATCCGCGCCCGTCAGGACCGGCTCGCCGAAGCACTCGCCGAGGTGTACGAACGGCTCGGCACGGGCCAGCGGATGCTGCTGGAGTACAAGTTCTTCGAGCCGGCGTTCTACACGACGGACGTCCCGGACTGGGGCACCGCGTACGCGCACTGCCTGAAGCTCGGACCGCGGGCCCAGGTCGTCGTCGACACGGGCCACCACGCGCCGGGCACCAACATCGAGTTCATCGTCGCGACGCTGCTGCGCGAGGAGCGGCTCGGCGGGTTCGACTTCAACTCGCGCTTCTACGCCGACGACGACCTGATGGTGGGCTCCGCCGACCCGTTCCAGTTGTTCCGGATCATGCACGAGGTGGTGCGCGGGGGCGGGTTCGCCTCCGGGACCGCGTTCATGCTCGACCAGTGCCACAACATCGAGGCGAAGATCCCGGCGATCATCCGGTCCGTGATGAATGTGCAGGAAGCCACGGCGAAGGCGCTGCTCGTCGATGCGGAAGCGCTGGCCGCCGCGCAGCGGGAGGGGGACGTCCTCGGCGCGAACGCCGTGTTGATGGATGCATACAACACGGATGTGCGGCCGTTGTTGCGTGAGGTGCGGGAGGAGTCGGGGTTGGCCCCGGAGCCCCTGGCCGCGTATGCCCGTTCCGGGTGGGCCGAGAGAATCGTCGCGGAGCGGGTCGGTGGGGAGCAGGCGGGGTGGGGGGCGTAGGCGTCTGCCGGGTTCTGCACCGTGCGGGCCGCGGGCCGTGTGCGGCCGGTCGCACCCACGCGGCGGTAGCCGCATATTGACACCGCCCCGCGCCCCTGTGGGGCGCGTATTTCCTACCCTCCTTCGACAAGGACTGATCACTTATGCCGACCCGGCCCGAAGCCGACGCCCTCCTCGCCCGTTCCCACCGTCTCGGTGCCGACCCCCGGAACACCAACTACGCCGGCGGGAACACCTCTGCCAAGGGCACCGCTACTGATCCCGTCACCGGGGGCGAGGTGGAGCTGATGTGGGTCAAGGGGTCCGGTGGAGATCTCGGGACGTTGACCGGGGCGGGGCTTGCCGTGTTGCGGCTGGACCGGCTGCGGGCGCTGACCGACGTCTACCCGGGCGTCGAACGCGAGGACGAGATGGTCGCCGCGTTCGACTACTGCCTGCACGGCAAGGGCGGTGCGGCTCCCTCGATCGACACCGCGATGCACGGACTGGTCCAGGCCCCGCACGTCGACCATCTGCACCCCGACTCCGGGATCGCGCTCGCCTGCGCGGCCGACGGGGAGAAGCTGACCGCCGAGTGCTTCGGCGACACCGTCGTGTGGGTGCCGTGGCGTCGGCCCGGTTTCCAGCTCGGCCTGGACATCGCCGCGGTGAAGGAGGCCAACCCGCAGGCCGTCGGCTGTGTCCTGGGCGGGCACGGGATCACCGCGTGGGGCGACACCTCCGAGGAGTGCGAGCGCAACTCGCTGCACATCATCCGCACCGCCGAGCGGTTCCTCGCCGAGCGGGGCAGGCCGGAGCCGTTCGGGCCGGTGCTCGACGGGTACGAGCCGCTGCCCGAGGCCGAGCGGCGGGAGCGTGCAGCGGCTCTCGCGCCGTACGTGCGGGCCGTCGCCTCCCAGGACCGGGCGCAGGTCGGGCACTTCGACGACTCCGAGGCCGTCCTGGGCTTCCTGGCCCGGGCCGAGCACCCGCGGCTGGCCGCGCTCGGCACCTCCTGCCCGGACCACTTCCTGCGCACCAAGGTCCGGCCGCTCGTCCTCGATCTGCCGCCGGCGGTCCCCGTGGACGAGGCCGTGGCCCGGCTGAAGGAACTGCACGCCACCTATCGCGAGGAGTACGCCGCCTACTACGCGGCCCACGCCCTGCCCGACTCCCCCGCCATGCGCGGCGCCGACCCGGCGGTCGTGCTGATCCCCGGCGTGGGCATGTTCAGCTTCGGCAAGGACAAGCAGACCGCGCGGGTGGCCGGCGAGTTCTACCTCAACGCGGTCAACGTGATGCGCGGTGCCGAGGCGGTCTCGACGTACGCGCCGATCGAGGAGTCGGAGAAGTTCCGCATCGAGTACTGGGCCCTGGAGGAGGCCAAGCTCCAGCGGATGCCGGAGCCGAAGCCGCTCGCCACCCGGGTGGCGCTGGTGACCGGGGGTGGCAGCGGGATCGGGAAGGCGATCGCGCGGCGGCTGGCGGCCGAGGGCGCGTGTGTCGTCGTGGCGGACCTGAACGGGGACAACGCGGCAGCCGTCGCCGGGGAACTGGGCGGACCGGACAAGGCTGTCGCCGTGACCGTGGACGTGACGTCGGAGGAGCAGATCGCAAAGGCGCTGCGGGCGGCGGTGCTCGCGTTCGGCGGGGTCGACCTGGTGGTGAACAACGCCGGGATCTCCGTCTCCAAGCCGCTGCTCGAGACGTCCGCGAAGGACTGGGACCTCCAGCACGACATCATGGCCCGCGGTTCCTTCCTCGTCTCCCGTGAGGCGGCCCGCGTGATGATCGCGCAGCGGCTGGGCGGCGACATCGTCTACATCGCTTCCAAGAACGCGGTGTTCGCCGGTCCGAACAACATCGCCTACTCGGCCGCCAAGGCCGACCAGGCCCACCAGGTACGTCTCCTCGCAGCCGAGTTGGGAGAGCACGGCATCCGGGTCAACGGCGTCAACCCGGACGGTGTGGTGCGCGGCTCGGGCATCTTCGCCGGCGGGTGGGGCGCCAAGCGGGCGGCGGTGTACGGGGTGCCGGAGGAGAAGCTGGGCGAGTTCTACGCGCAGCGCACGCTGTTGAAGCGGGAGGTGCTGCCCGAGCATGTCGCGGCCGCCGTTTTCGCGCTGACCGGCGGTGACCTCACTCACACCACGGGCCTGCACGTACCGGTCGATGCCGGCGTCGCCGCCGCGTTCCTGCGATGAACGCGGACGTGCGGCCGTACGCGGCGGTCGACCTCGGCGCGTCCAGCGGGCGTGTCATGGTCGGCCGCGTCGGCCCTGGCAGTCTGGAGCTGACCGAGGTCCACCGCTTCCCGAACCGGCCGGTGCGGGTGCCCGAAGGGCTGCGCTGGGACGTTCTCGGACTGTACGCCGGAGTGCTGGAGGGGCTGCGGGCGGCGGGCGGCGGGCTCGCATCCGTCGGTATCGACAGCTGGGCCGTGGACTACGGCCTGCTGGACGCGGACGGCGCGCTGTTGGGCAGCCCGGTGCACTACCGCGACCCCCGTACGGAGGGGGTCGCGGAGAAGGTGTGGGCGACCCTGCCGGCCGGGGAGCTGTACGCGGCGACCGGTCTGCAGTACGCGCCGTTCAACACCCTCTACCAACTGACCGCGGCCCGCTCCACCGTCCAGCTCGCTCAGGCCCGGCGTCTGTTGCTGATTCCGGACCTGCTGACGTACTGGCTCACCGGCACGCAGGGCACGGAGCTGACCAACGCCTCGACCACGCAGCTGCTCGACCCGCGCACCCGCGACTGGTCCCACGAGGTCGCGGGGCGTCTGGGCATCGATCTCTCCCTCTTCGCACCGCTGCGCCAACCCGGTGATCCGGCTGGGGAGTTGCGACCCGAGGTGCTGGAGGAGACCGGGCTGGCCGGCCCCGTGCCGGTGACGGCGGTCGGCTCGCACGACACGGCGTCCGCGGTGGCCGCCGTGCCCGCCGCCGGTGAGCGGTTCGCGTACATCTGCACCGGCACCTGGTCGTTGGCCGGTCTCGAGCTGGACGCCCCGGTGCTGACCGAGGAGAGCCGCACCGCCAACTTCACCAACGAGCTGGGGCTGGACGGCACGGTCCGGTACCTGCGCAACATCATGGGCCTGTGGCTGCTCCAGGAGTGCGTACGGGCCTGGGGCGAGCCGGATGTTCTGGGGACGCTGCTGCTGGACGCGGCCGGGGTGCCCGCGCTGCGGTCGGTGGTGGACGCCGGGGACGCGGCGTTCCTGGCACCGGGACGGATGCCGGAGCGGATCGCCGAGGCCTGCCGGCTCTCGGGCCAGCCGGTGCCCGGCTCGCCCGCCGAGATCACCCGCTGCATCCTCGACTCGCTCGCGCTCGCGCACCGCAGGGCCGTCGAGGAGGCCCAGCAGCTCGCCGGGCGGCCGGTCGACGTCGTGCACATCGTGGGCGGTGGTACCCGCAACGCCCTGCTGTGCCAGCTGACCGCGGACGCCTGCGGGCTGCCGGTGGTGGCCGGCCCGACCGAGGCGGCCGCGCTGGGCAACGTCCTCGTGCAGGCCCGGGCGCACGGACCGGCCGGTGACCTGGCCGGGATGCGGCGCCTGGTCGCCCGCACCCAGCCGCTGACCCGGTACGAACCGCGCGGTGACACGCGGCGGTGGGAAGCCGCGCGGGCCCGGCTCGCCCGGGGCTGACCGGGGGCTGCCCCCGCGCGGCACCCGCGCACTACCCTGCATCCACTCGACGATCGATCCAGAAGGAGCCGCGATGCGTGTCGCCCTGTTCCTGACCTGCGTCAACGACACGCTCTATCCGGACACCGGGCGCGCCGTGGTGAAGCTGCTGACCAGACTCGGTGTCGAGGTCGACTTCCCGATGGCGCAGACCTGTTGCGGCCAGGCGCACTACAACACCGGGTACCGGCACGAGGCCGAGCCGCTTGCACGGCACTTCTCCGAGGTCTTCGGGGACTACGAGGCGATCGTGACACCGTCCGGGTCGTGCGGGGCGATGGTGCGGGAGCTTTATCCACGGATGGGCGAGCGGGCCCGTGCCCAGGGGCGCGGAGACGCCCTCGCGGCCGCCCTGGCGCCGGTGGTGCCGAAGACGTACGAGCTCACCGAGTTCCTGGTGGACGTGCTGGGGGTGACGGACGTCGGCGCGTACTACCCGCACACCGTGACCTACCACCCCACCTGTCACGGCCTGCGCTCCCTGGGGCTCGGCGACCGGCCCCGGCGGCTTCTGGAGGCCGTGAAAGGGCTGAAGCTGGTGGAGCTGCCGGGGGCCGAGGAGTGCTGCGGCTTCGGCGGCACGTTCGCGCTGAAGAACTCCGACGTCTCCGCGGCGATGGGAGCCGACAAGGTGCGCAGCGCCGAGTCGACGGGCGCGGAGGTGCTGTGCACGGCGGACAACTCGTGTCTGATGCACATCGGGGGGACGATGAGCCGGCTGCGCACCGGCATGCGGCCGGTGCACGTCGCGGAGATCCTGGCGAGCACGGAAGAGGAGAGGCAAGGGGAGGAGGTGGCGGCCGCATGAGCGGTACGAGCGAAACGTTCGTCGGAATGCCGGCCTTCCCACAGGCGGCGCGGGAGGCGGTACGCGACACCACTCTGCGCGGCAACCTCCGACATGCCACGCACACCATCCGGGCCAAGCGGGCGAAGGCCGTCGCCGAGGTGTCGGACTGGGCCGGGCTGCGGGAGGCCGGCAAGCGGATCAAGGATCATACGCTCCGTCACCTCGACGAGTACCTGGTGCGGTTGGAGGAGACGGTGACAGCCGCGGGCGGCACCGTCCACTGGGCCGCCGACGCCGCCGAGGCCAACCGGATCGTGACCGGACTCGTCAAGGAGACGGGCGAGTCGGAGGTCGTCAAGGTCAAGTCCATGGCCACGCAGGAGATCGAGCTCAACGAGGCCCTCGAGGCGGCGGGCATCCGCGCCTATGAGACCGATCTGGCCGAACTGATCGTGCAGTTGGGCCAGGACCGCCCCTCGCACATCCTCGTCCCGGCGATCCACCGCAACCGCGGGGAGATCCGGGACATCTTCGCCCGCGAGATGGGCGGCTGGGGCCGCCCGGCGCCCGAGGGGCTCACCGACACGCCCGCCGAACTGGCCGAGGCCGCGCGGCTGCACCTGCGGGAGAAGTTCCTGCGGGCCAAGGTCGGCATCTCCGGGGCCAACTTCATGGTCGCCGAGACCGGCACGCTGGTGGTGGTGGAGTCCGAGGGCAACGGACGGATGTGTCTGACCCTGCCCGAGACACTGATCTCGGTCGTCGGCATCGAGAAGATCGTGCCGACCTGGCGGGACCTCGAGGTGTTCCTGCAGACGCTCCCGCGCTCCTCGACCGCCGAGCGGATGAACCCGTACACGTCCACCTGGACCGGCACCACCGACGCGGACGGCCCGCGCGCCTTCCATCTGGTGCTGCTGGACAACGGCCGCACCGACACCCTCGCCGACGAGGTGGGCCGACAGGCGCTGCGCTGCATCCGCTGCTCGGCCTGCCTCAACGTCTGCCCGGTCTACGAGCGGGCCGGCGGCCATGCCTACGGCTCGGTCTACCCGGGCCCGATCGGAGCCATTCTCAGCCCTCAACTGCGGGGCACGGCAAGCGAGATCGACGCGTCCCTGCCGTACGCCTCGTCGCTGTGCGGGGCCTGCTACGAGGTGTGCCCGGTCGCCATCGACATCCCCGAGGTGCTGGTGCACCTGCGGGAACGGGTCGTGGAAGGCGGCCAGGTGGTCCGGGACGGCAACAAGGTGGTGCTGCAGCCCGCGAGGGGCCACGCCGCCGAGCGCGCCGCGATGCGCGCGGCCCGCTGGGCGTTCTCGCACCCGGGCGCGCTGCGCACCGGCCAGCGCCTCGCCTCCCGCACCCGGCGCCTGCACCCGCGCACCCTGCCGGGCCCCGGCCGCGCGTGGAGCGGGACCCGGGATCTTCCTCCGGTGCCGGCGGAGCCCTTCCGCGACTGGTGGCAGCGCACACACGGCGCCGGGGCTCCCCCCTCGTCGGGCGCGGCCGGGGCCCCGGCGAAGGACGAGGACAGGAGCAAGGACAAGGACGGTAACCGGTGAGCAGCAGGGAACGGATCCTGGGCCGGGTGCGGCGCGCCCTCGCCGACGTCCCGCGCGCCGACGACAGGCCGTACGAGCAGGCTGTCCCGCGCGACTACCTGCGCGAGCACGGTGACCGCACCCCGGCCCGGACGCTGGACCTCCTCGCCGAGAACCTCGCCGACTACCGGGCGGTCGTCCACCGCACCGGCGCCGACAAACTGGCCGAGGTCGTCGCCGGGCTCCTGGCCTCACGCGGTGCGTCGTCGGTGCTCGTACCACCGGGTCTTGACGAGAGCTGGCTCGCCCGGACCGGGGTGACACGGGTCGCGGACCGGGCGGAGAGCACTCCGCAGGAACTGGACCGGGTCGACAGCGTGGTCACCGCCTGCGCGGTCGCCGTCGCCGAGACCGGCACGATCGTCCTGGACGGCTCCCCCGACCAGGGCCGGCGCCGGATCACCCTTGTCCCGGACCACCACATCTGCGTCGTCCGCGCAGCCCAGGTCGTCCCCTCCGTCCCGTACGCGCTCGAACGTCTCGATCCGGCCCGCCCTCTCACCTGGATCTCCGGCCCGTCGGCGACGAGCGACATCGAACTCGACCGGGTGGAGGGTGTGCACGGCCCGCGCACCCTGGAGGTCGTCCTGGTCGGCTGATCCCGCGGCCTCCACCCGGACCCCGACGGCCCGGGCGCGAGATCGGCCGCGGCTCCGGCGGCACCGGCCGGTGCCGCGGTGGGCCACCACTGCCCGGCGCGCTCGTCTCGTTGGAGGGTTAAGTCGGCGGCCTTCGCATAGCTCTGGGCCATGGCGCCCGCGAAGTCGTACACCACGACCTGTTCCTCGCCGACAGCCCAGGCGTCGTGGCCGGGTGTGCAGACGAAGGCGTCGCCGGGGCCGACCTCGCTCTCGGCGCCGTCGTCCATGCGGATGTGCAGCCGGCCCTGGAGGACGTAACCGTTGTGGTGGATCCAACAGCTCGGGGTTCCGGCGATGGGCCCGACGGATTCGGACCAGCGCCACCCGGGCTCGAAGACGGCCACGGCGAAGTCCGGTCCGGTCATGTGGACGGCTTCGAGGTGTCCCCTGGGGAAGTCCCGCCGCTCGTCCGGCTTGTCCGGTGTCTTGATATCGAGCATGTCCCTGCTCTTCCGGCCGTCGCTCTGAGCGGCCGGGGCCGGTCTCCGTCCGTCCGTAACAGCACCGGCGGGGCGGGCCTGGCCCCACCACTCCATCGTCCGTCCGTCAAGGCGGGCGCGCCATTCGGGTGACGGGGCCGGTACCGGTGTGTCCAAGGGGTGCCCGGCGGTCACGCGTGTCCGATTCGTTCAAGAGGACGGAGACGGTGTCCCGCTACCGTCGCTGCCATGAAGAGCACCCGGAGAGAATCGCGCCACCTCAGCGTCCTCGTCGACCGCACCGTCGCCGATGTCTACGCCTATGCGTCACAACCGGCCAACCTGCCCGCATGGGCCCATGGCCTGGGCGGCTCCGTCGAGAGGATCGAGGGGCAGTGGGTCGCGGAGTCCTCCCCCCCCTGGGCCGGGTCGTGGTCGCCTTCGCACCGCACAATGAGTGGGGTGTGCTCGACCACGACGTCACGCTGCCTTCCGGGGAGACCGTCCACAACCCGGTCCGCGTGCTCGTCGACGGTTCGGGGAGTGAGGTGGTGTTCACCCTCCGCCGGCAGCCGGGGACGAGCGACGCCGCATTCGAACGTGACGCCCGTATGGTCGCCGCCGATCTGACACGGCTCAAGGAGTCGATGGAGACCGCCTAGCCCCATCCTCCGCAGGTCCCCCATTCGGGAAGATCAACTGATCACAGCTGGTCGGCCACCGATCAGCGCAGCGGTCCGCGGTGCAGAACCCACCGAAGCACGATCGCTTCAGGACCGTGATCCAGCCCGGAGGCTGTGCAAAAGAGTGACCCGCGGAGGACGGACCCAGCCACCGGAGCCGCGGAGAGGAGCGAGGCGCGCGGACCCGGCGACGAGGGGCTGCGTCGGCCTGCGCAGCACGTTCCGCCGCGTGTCCTTCGGCGCGGCACTCAGCACGCCCACCGGCATCCAGAGCGCCGGCCAGCGGCAGCGCGACGGCCACCCACCGCAGCACGGCCGGCCCCCTCCCTCCGCCGGATGCCCGGGCCGCCGCCTCGATGAGCTGGTGCACGCCGAGCAGCAGCGGCAGCGCGGCCTGCGGAAGGTCACCGCTTCGCCCGAGCGCACCGCGCGGGCCCCGCAGGCCGCCGCGATCCCGACACCCGCCACAAGTCCGGCCTCCGCACTCCAGCACGTCACTCCGCCTTCGGGGCACCGGCAGGAAAGCCCATCCTCGCGAACCCGGGGCAGCCGGAGGCCGACGGCACGAAGGCGCGGCCCTCCTGTTGCCCGGTGCGCTCCCCGCCCCGCTTCGGCTTCCGGGTGCCGGGGGCGGTGTCGCGGCTGCGGTGGACGACGTACGCGGGTGGAATGGTCGCGCACCGCGTCGGGGGCTGCCCGCTGCTCGGTGCAGAGGGTCGCGAGCGCGGCCGGGAAGACGCCGTCCTGTTCCTTGAGGATGTGGTAGCGCGGCATCGCCATCGCTTCCATCAGCCGGCCCGGCCCGGCCGGGTCGCCTGACGTACCACCGCCGACGGGCCGGACCGGCACCTCGTCGACGTGCCGGTGTTCCGCATCCAGGGTGGCGGTCTGCTCGGGGAAGTCCTCGGCCGTGGCGGGGAACAGCCGGCGTTCCTCCACCCGGGTGTGCGGGCCGAGCACGGCCGCTGTCCCCCGGGCCGCCCGCGCCGTCCGGGAACGTCGCGGGCCTCGTGGGCGGGACGCAGGTGACTGATCAGGCGGGCGGCCCCGTCGTGCTCACGGGCCAGCCCGTCGGTCGACGCCAGGGACCGGCGGCCGCGTACTCGTACGCGGGGCTTCCCCTCTGCCTCCTCCCCCGGCCCTGACGACGTGTCCGGTACTCGTCCTCACCCTCTTCCGGCCGTACCGGAGCACCTTGCTGCGGTCCTCGGGCCTCTCCCGGGGCGTCGCCGGGCCGGATGCGCGGATCCTCGCCGATCAGTACGGTGGCGTCCAGGTGTTCGACCTCGGAGACCTTGGAGAGAATGACCCGACCGCCGATGGCGCGGGTCACCGGGTGGTGGAGGCGGCGGCATGGCCGGCAAGAAGATGACGAAGCTGCCCCGGGCGGCGTACGAGAGCGAGTTGCTGCGGCTGCAGACGGAGCTGGCGAAGCTCCAGGAGTGGGTGCGGGCGGAGGGGGCCCGGCTGGTCGTCGTCTTCGAGGGCCGGGACGCCGCGGGCAAGGGCGGCACCATCAAGCGGGTCACGGAGCACCTCAACCCGCGCGTGGCTCGGATCGCGGCCCTGCCCAAGCCGACCGGGCGCCAGCGCACCCAGTGGTACTTCCAGCGCTACGTCGAGCACCTGCCGGCCGCCGGTGAGATCGTGCTGTTCGACCGCTCCTGGTACAACCGCGCCGGCGTCGAGCGGGTCATGGGCTTCTGCACGAAGAAGGAGTACCAGCGCTTTCTGCACCAGTGCCCGATCTTCGAGCGGATGCTGGTGGAGGACGGGATCCTGCTGCGCAAGTACTGGTTCTCGGTGAGCGACACCGAGCAGGAGACACGGTTTCGCAAGCGGCTGGAGGATCCGCTGCGCCGCTGGAAGCTGTCGCCGATGGACCTCGAGTCGATCACCAGCTGGGAGGCGTACTCCCGGGCCAAGGACGCGATGCTGGTGCACACCGACATCGTCGAGGCTCCGTGGTACATCGTGGAGAGCGACGACAAGCGCCGTGCCCGGCTGAACATGATCGCCCATCTGCTGGGCACGGTGCCCTACCAGGAAGTGGGGCCGCCGGTCATCGAGCTGCCGGAGCGCCCGCCGTCCACCGGCTACCAGCGCCCGCCCCGCGACCTCCAGACGTACGTCCCTGACCACGCGGACGGCCTCCGACCCGGGGACCGGACGACGTGACCGGGTGATGCCCCCGGCGGCCCGGGCGTTCACGCTCTTCGTGCATGATCGGTGATGGCCCCTCGACCTTCACGGCGGGGAGGCGACTCACCGGACCCCGAAGGAGATGGCCTTGTCCATCTGGGAGGCGCTGGCGGTCTTCGCCGCCGGAATCGGCGCCGGCACCATCAACACCATCGTCGGCTCGGGCACGCTGATCACGTTTCCCGTCCTGCTCGCCACCGGGCTGCCCCCGGTGACCGCCACCGTGTCCAACGCCCTCGGGCTGATCCCCGGTTCGGTCAGCGGCGCCATAGGCTACCGGGCGGAGCTCAAGGGCCAGCGCCGTCTCGTCCTGCGGCTCGGCGCGGCCGCGGCGGTCGGCGGACTCGCCGGGGCGATGCTGCTGCTCACGCTCCCCGCGACCGCCTTCGAGACGATCGTTCCCGTGCTGGTCGCACTCGCGTTGGTCCTCGTCGTACTCCAGCCCCGTGTCTCCGCCCGCGTCCAGCGCCGCCGTGCGCGCACGGGCACGGTCACCAGGGCCGACGGCGGCCCCGTCCTCTTCGGCGGGCTCCTGCTCGCCAGCGTCTACGGCGGCTACTTCACAGCGGCCCAGGGGATCATCTACCTCTCCCTGATGGGCATGCTGCTCGACGACACCCTTCAACGTCTGAACGCCGTCAAGAACGTCCTCGCCGCCGTCGTGAACAGCATCGCGGCCCTGTTCTTCCTGTTCGTCGCCGACTTCGACTGGGCTGCCGTCCTGCTCATCGCCGCGGGCTCGGCGATCGGCGGCCAGGTCGGCGCGAAGGTGGGGCGCCGGCTCCCTCCGCGCATCCTGCGGATCTTCGTCGTCGTGGTCGGCATCATCGCCATCGTCCAACTGCTTCTGCGCTGAACCAGCACGCGGCGCCATCTCCTGACTTCCAGGAGTTCGCGAGCCCTCCTACTGGGACCATCTCCCTCGCGTTTCCGCAGGCAGGAAGGCCCTTTTGAACCCACTCCCCCACAAGGAGCCACTCACGCTTGCATATGGCGCCACAATGGCGCCATCATGGCATCATGGATCTCACCCCGTATGTCGACTCCATCCGCCGCGAACTCGCGGTGGCCGCCGAAGCCGGCGGCGACGAAGCGCGCGAGCTGGCCGAGAGGCTCACCGCTCCCCTGGAGTCGGCGACCCGGCTGACCCTGCTCAACGTGCTCTCCGCCGCGATGGACGAGATCACCCGCGAACTCGCCCCCGGCTCGGTCGACGTACGGCTGCGCGGACTCGACCCCGACTTCGTGGTGACACCGCCGCCCACCGACGGCGGCACCCCCGTGGAGCCGGCCGCGCACAGGGAACCGCTCAGGACCCCGGCTCCGGCCGACGGCGACGAGGGCGGCACCGCTCGCGTCAATCTCCGCCTGCCGGCCCACCTCAAGGCCCGCGCGGAGGAGGCCGCGACCCGGGAGGGCCTGTCGGTCAACGCGTGGCTGGTGCGCGCCGTGTCGGCCGCGGTCGACGGCGGCGCCCGGCCGCACACGACGGAGAAGACCCGGACCATCGGACAGAGCTTCACGGGCTGGGTGCGGTGACCGCGCCCCGTCGGCTCCACTCCACCGCAGCGCTTCACCCACACCACGCCCCACCGGCGAAGACGACCTGAAAACCCAGGAGGACGGGACAGCCATGCCTTCTTTCGACACTCCCGAACCGATCTCGGCCACGGCGCGCGTGGAGGCCGGTTCCATCCGGTTCACCGCGGGCGACCGCCTCGACACCGTCGTCGAGGTGCGGCCCCGCGACCCGAAGCGGGACCAGGACGTACGGACGGCCGCCCAGACCGAGACCACGTACGCGAGCGGCGTACTGACCGTCAGGACCCCCAAGCCCAACCTGCTCGGCCGTACCGGCACCGTCGACGTGACGGTCGAACTGCCCTCGGGCTCGCGCGTCGAGATGGCCGGCGCCTGGGCCCAGGTGCTCGGCGAGGGCCGGCTGGGCGAGGTCCGCGTGAAGGTCTCGTCCGGCGACGTCCGCCTCGACACCGCCGGCCCGCTGCAGCTGACCGCGTCGCACGGCTCGATCACCGTGGAGCGGGTCGAGGGCATGGCCGAGATCACCACCAGCTCCGGCAGCCTGCGCGTCGGTCTCCTCGACGGCCCCGCCGTCCTGAAGAACTCGCACGGCACCACGACCGTCGGCGCCGCGACCGGCGAATTGCGGGTGAGCGGCTCCAACGGTGACATCGAGATCCGGCGTGCCGAGGACTCGGTCACCGCCACCACCGCGCACGGCACCTTGCGCGTGGGCGAAGTGGCCAGTGGGACGATCCAGTTGGAGAACTCCTACGGCGCCATCGAGGTCGGCGTCCGCGAGGGCACGGCCGCCTGGCTGGACGTCAGCTCGGGCTCCGGCCAGGTACGCAACACACTCACCGCGTCCGAGTCCCCGCAGGAGACCGAGGACACTGTCAAGGTCCGCGCCCGCACCCGGCACGGCAACATCGACGTCCGCCGTGCCAAGGCCTGACCCCCACTCACAACCGGCTCCACCTCCCACCCGCTTCAGCCTTCGAACGGAGGACCTCATGCCTTCATCTGTCATGCCCATGCCTAATACCGGGCAAGGTGACGGTCGCCCGTCGCCGGTCGCCGTCTCCACGGTCGGTCTGCGCAAGTCGTACGGCGACAGGACCGTGCTCGACGGCATCGATCTGCGTATCCCGGCCGGGTCCGTGTTCGCGCTGCTCGGCCCGAACGGCGCCGGCAAGACCACCGCGGTGAAGATCCTCTCCACCCTCGTCACCGCAGACGCCGGCGAGCTGCGCGTCGGCGGCCACGACCTGGCCGCCGACCCGCAGGCCGTGCGCGCCGCGATCGGCGTCACCGGCCAGTTCTCCGCCGTCGACGGCCTGATCACCGGTGAGGAGAACATGCTCCTCATGGCGGACCTGCACCACCTCTCCCGCAGTGAGGGCCGCCGCACCGTCGCCGGACTCCTGGAGCGCTTCGACCTGGTGGAGGCCGCGAAGAAGCCCGCCTCCACCTACTCCGGCGGCATGAAGCGCCGCCTCGACATCGCCATGACCCTGGTCGGCAGCCCGCGGATCATCTTCCTCGACGAGCCGACCACCGGCCTCGACCCGCGCAGCCGCCACACCATGTGGGGCATCATCCGCGAACTCGTCTCCGACGGCGTCACCGTCTTCCTCACCACCCAGTACCTGGAGGAGGCCGACGAACTCGCCGACCGCATCGCGGTGCTGAACGACGGCAGGATCGCCGCCGAGGGCAGCGCCGACGAGCTGAAGCGCATCGTCCCCGGCGGGCACGTCCGGCTCCGCTTCACCGACCCGGAGGCGTACCGGTCGGCCGCCGTCGCCCTGCGCGAGGCCACACGGGACGACGAAGCGCTGTCCCTGCGGATCCCCAGCGGCGGCAGCCAGCGCGAGCTGCGCTCCGTCCTCGACCGGCTGGACTCGGCCGGCATCGAGGCGGACGAATTGACCGTGCACACCCCCGACCTCGACGACGTGTTCTTCGCCCTGACCGGCCCGGCCGACGTCACCGACCAGCCCAAGGAGAACGTCCGATGAGCGCCCTCTCCCTCGCCGTCCGCGACTCGAACACGATGCTGCGCCGCAACCTCCTGCACGCGTGGCGCTACCCGTCCACCACCCTGAACCTGCTGCTCACGCCGATCATGCTGCTGCTGCTCTTCGTCTACGTCTTCGGCGACGTGATGAGCGCGGGCATCGGTGGCGGCGGCGCCGACCGCTCCGAGTACATCGCCTACATCGTCCCGGGCATTCTGATGATGACCATCGGCAGCACCGCGATCGGGGCCGCGGTGTACATCTCCATGGACATGAACGAGGGCCTCATCGCCCGCTTCCGCACGATGGCGGTCTACCGCGGCTCCGTGATCGTCGGGCACGTCGCCGGCAGCGTGCTGCAGTGCGTCGCCAGCGTGGTCCTCGTCGGTGCCGTCGGCGTGGCCACCGGCTTCCGGTCCACCGACGCCACGGCCCTGGAGTGGCTGGCGGCATTCGGGCTGCTCGCGCTGTTCGCCCTGGCGCTCACCTGGATCGCGGTCGGCATGGGCATGGCCAGCCCGAACCCCGAGGCGGCCAGCAACAGCGCGATGCCGCTGATCCTCCTCCCTCTCATCTCCAGCGCCTTCATCCCGGCCGACACGATGCCGGGCTGGTTCCGGCCCATCGCCGAGTACCAGCCCTTCACCCCGGCCATCGAGACCCTGCGCGGACTGCTGCTCGGCACCGGGATCGGCCACAACGGCTGGATCGCGATCGCCTGGTGCGTCGGCCTGTCCGCCCTCGGCTACCGCTGGACGACGACGCTGTTCAACCGCGACCCGAAGTAACCGCCATGACAGCGCGGACCGCCTCCCGCAGTTCGTCCCGTTCCAGAGCGGCGTACTCCGACACCGCGCCGGCGTACGCCGCCCCGGCGGCGTTCCCGGTGCCCGCCCCGGCACGGACCTGGAACACGGCCCTCCTGCGTCTCTCCCAGAACCGCGGGAACGCTCCGGGCACAGCGCCCGTGCGTGAACGAGTGCCGGAGCCGACCGGCCCGGTCACCCGTCCGGACGGACCGGGCCGGGCCTGGGGACGGTGGCCGGGGCGGGAGGCACCGTGCTGCCCGTGGCCCCTGTGCGAGGGAGAGCCCACGGGCACACGCGCCCGGGGTTCAAGCGGGACGCTCCGCAGCGACAAGCGGCTTCGGCCGTCGCACGCGGAGCCGGTCACGTCGCAGCAAGGGCCGTTCGAGGAGGACGTACGAGGCAAGGGCCGCCGCGACCGTCACCGAGAAGCCCGCGGGGAGCAGCCAGCCGCCGTCCACCCCGAGGTCGAAGAGCAGCCGGATGACGGGGTAGTGCCACAGGTACATCCCGTAGCTGAGACTGCGTCCGGCCCAGGCCAGCGCGGAGAAGGACAGCAGACGGGAGGGCCACGACCGGGGGCACAGTTCCATGGCGGCCACCACGACGGCCGCCAGAACGGCGGCCGTCAGGAATCCGGCCGTGTACCACACGGGGTTCCACGCGCCCGCCTCGGTGATCGGGACCTGCCAGGCGATCAGCCCCAGCAGCGCGAGCGCGGGCCAGCACAGCCGCCCCGCCCATCGGCGCAACAGCGCCAGTCGGGGGTCCTCGGCGCGCAGCCGGGCCAGCACGAGGGCCAGCAGAGCCCCGACGAGGAGTTGGTCGAGGCGGGTGTCGGGGCCGTTGTAGATGCGGTGCGCCGCCGTCGGATCCCAGAGCACCGTCCGCCAGAGCATCGGCAGGACGCACAGCACCGCGACCCAGCCCAATACCGTCCGCGCCCCGGTGCGCCGTAGCAGCACCAGCAGCAGGAGCGGCCAGACCAGGTAGAACTGCTCCTCCACCCCCAGGGACCAGGTGTGGCCGAGCGGCGCGGTGAGGTCCGAGTACGGCCCGGACTCCCCGGCCCGGACGAGATTGACCACCGAGGCCGCGGCCAGCCCGGCCGCCATCCACGCCCCGTCGAACAACGGCAGCGGGAAGGCCACCGGCAGCAGAGCGGTGACCGCGCACACCACCAGCAGTGCCGGCCCCAGCCGCAGCCACCGCCGACGGTAGAAGGACCGCAGGCCGATGAGGCCGGTCCGCGTGTACTCGGCGACCAGCAGCCGGGTGATGACAAAGCCGCTGAGTGTGAAGAAGACGTCCACGGCCACCGCACCTCCGGGCACCGCGTCCGGCTCCACGTGGTAAACGATCACCAGTACCACCGCGACCGTCCGCAACCCGTCCAGCCCTGCCACCCGCCCGCCCCGCGGCGCCGACGGAAATCCCCGCTCCCCGTCCCTTCGCCGCTCCGCCTGCGAGAGGACGTGGGGTGGCGACGCTCGCGCGCCCGGGCTCTGCTCCGTGGCCTCGTCCGCCGTGCTCGGATGGGGAGTGCTCATAGAAGCGGCGTCTGCCCCGGCTCGGCAAAGACCACGCCTTTTTTCCACTTCTCCCACCCGATCGGCGCCGTCACTCCTCACCGCATGGAGTGGTTTCCGCCTCGGCCGGACGTGTACCGCAGGCCCGGCGTGAACGGCCGCGGCGGCCCGGGACGGTCCGGCGCCCCTCAAGCTCCCCCGTCTCCGGGGCAGCGGCCGGTCACACCGCAGTGGAACTCGGCGGAGAGGCGCCCTTCGCCCCCTTCACTCCCCCCTCTCGTCCGCCGGTGGCACCTGGTCGTCGGATCCGATGTGAACCGCTGCCTCCTCGGCACCTGCCGCCCCGCCGTCAATGCCCCGGTCATCAGCGACGAGTTCTCCGGTGGCGTCCGTTCGTGTGCCCTCGTCGGGCGCCACCAGGCGGCCGGCCCGGCCGGTGCCGACCTCCTGGTCGCCCGGTTGCCCCACGTCGTCGAGTGGTTCGCCGATGCCGTCCCCTGCCGTCTCCTCCACGTCGGGGACCTCCTGCCGTGTCTTCTCGTCGAGGGATTCGCCCTCGTACTGCTCGGACGCCGTAGTGCCGGTTTTGGTGACACCCAGCGGCCTTTCGGGCGGCGAGTAGCCCTCGTCCAGTATGTCGTCATACGTCCGCTCGTCCACAGCGTCCTGCAGATCCAGCGGGGACGCGTCCTCCTGTTCCTCATTGCCACCAGTGGGCTGATAGACGTCGTCCGCCATGTTCTCGTCGCTCATGTTCGCCTCCCGTCCGTGATCGGCTCACGCTTCCTGTCAGGGAGGAGGCGGGTACCCGGTTCACGGCCCTCTAGCCCCGTCCTCCGCAGGTCACCCATTCGGGAAGACCAACTGATCACAGCTGGTCAGCCACCGATCAGAGCAGCGGTCCGCGCAGCGGTCCGCGTTGCAGAACCCGCCGAAGCACGATCGCTTCAGGACCGTGATCAATCCCGGAGGCTGTGCAAAAGAGTGACCCGCGGAGGACGGATCTAGCGTGACCGCCCCCGTGAGCGACATGCCGTCGCGACCGACTGAGCACAATGTCCACTTATGGGTGATGTCGGGCGTGGTGCGCCGTCGGCAGGCCGCCGAGGACGCGCGGCGGGACGTGGCCGTCACCCGGCAGAGGACCTGGCTCTCTTCGGCTGTGCGGGCGGAAGCGTGGCGGCTTCGTCCCCCTGTGTGTTGGGTGAACAGCTGATGGATGCGCAATGGTCGCCGCGGTCGGGGACAGGGGCGCGTTCGGGGGGGTTGCTGCACGTGCCGCCGCACGGATGGGCGTCGACCCCGCCGCGTACGTGGTGGTCGAGGACAGCCGCCCGGGCGTTCTGGCAGCCCGGGCCGCCGGTATGCGCCGCCTCGGGTACGGGGGAGGCGTCACCCCCGCCGGCCGGCTGGCCGGGCCCGGGACCGCTGTGTTCCACGACCTGCGCGAGCTGCCCGCCCTGTTGACCGGGCGGGGCGCCGTCCTGACGGGGACTGATAAGACGGCAAAGGCTTCTCGAGCTGCCCGCGCCAGGGGCCCACCGGCCGGTGGCCCGCACAAGCGGCGCGGCTGATGCGCCGCTCAGGCCCTGCGGAAATCGAGTCGGTTCAGAAAGACGAGTTGGGCCCGCTTCCCGGGGAGCTCGATCTCCGGTCCTTTCACAAAACCGGCCCGCAGAAAGCGTGCGATCGCCCGGTCGTTACGGGCGTCCGGCTCCGCAACGATCCTCGTGCGGCTCCGATCCTCCAGCAGGTGGGTGAGGAAGGAGCCGAGCAGGGCGCCGGTGAAGCCCGGCGTGACCGGGCCGGCGGGCGGACCGATCAGTACGTGGATGCCGAAGTCTCCGGGCTGGACCTCGTAGCACTCGGCGACCGGGTCGTGTTCGGGCTCGTAGGTCTGGAACAGCGCGACCGGCCGGTCGTTCAGATGGACGAGGTAGGCATGATGAGTGGCCAGGGAGTCCACGTACTCGTAGATTTCCCGGACCCGCTCCCGGTCGGTGCCGAGCATGCCCCAGTATCGGGCGCGCTCCTGGGTGACCCAGGAGTGAAGGACGTCGACGTCCGCGCGCGGATCGACAACGCGCATACGGACGGTGCCGAAACCGTCGATCACCTCCTGATGGGCAGTTGTATCGCGTCGTGGGGAGGCTGTTTCACCATGGTGAGCGTGCGTCATTCGCCTGCAATTCTCTCGGCCGACAGCCCGGACCGGGGGCCGTGGTGATCTCGCGGAAGGTGGTCACAAAGGAACGGAAGTGCCTACTTCGAATACATGTAGGGTACCTACGGAATGCCGCCGGGAGAGGCAGGGAGAGAGAAGGGGACGCTGCCGTGACCATCAGGGAGATCCGGGTCGACGGAACGACGCGCGTGGCTGACGGCCCGTCAACGTTGCTTCAGGAGATGCTGTTCACGTCGATGTCGGCGAACCCCGGCGAGAACCGGGCCTTCAACGTGGAGAACGTCCACACCATCCGGGGCCCCTTGGACGTGGCGGCCTTAGCAAGAGCCGTGGACCTCGTCGTCGAGCGCCACGAATCCCTGCGTAGCGTCTTCGTCCCCGGCCCCGGAGGAGTCCGGCTCCGGACGCTGCCCGCCCCCACCGGTGCGCTGATCCAGTACGGCCGAACCGGAGCCGGTAGCCCGTCACCGGCCGAGGTGGACACCGCCGTCCGCGCCGACGCCGAGCACCTCTTCGACCTCGCCCACGAACGGCCCAGCCGATTCACGCTGCACCGCATCGACGAGGACGAGCACGTCCTGGTCGTCGTCGTGCACCACCTCGTCCTGGACGGTTGGTCCATGGGCGTTCTGCTGGACGACCTCGCGACGGCGTACGAAGCAGTCCGCGTGGGCCGGTCGCCCTTCCACGGCCGACTTCCCTGCCGGCTGACCGACTTCGCCCGGCATCAGCGAGCTCTGATCGCGTCCGCCGACGTCGTGCCGCTCCTCGACTTCTGGGCCCGGCAGTTGGCCGGCCTCCAGGACGGCTCCACCGTCCCTTACGACCGCCCCGCGCGTCCCTACCAGACCTTCGCCGGTGACCGGCTCGACTTCGAGCTGCCCGCCGCGCTCGCCGGCGGAGTCCGTGACGTGGCGCGCACCGAACGGGTCACCGTCACCGCCGTCGCCCTGCTCGCCTACCAGATACTGCTGCGCGAGTACACCGGTCAGGAAGACGTCGTCGTCGGGGTCCCGACGGCGAACCGGTCCCGCCCGGGGACCCAGGACTGTGTGGGGCTCTTGATGAACACCCACTGCGTCCGGATGGGGCTGCCCGACCGCGCGCCGTTGCGCGACCTGCTGCACTCGAGCGCGCGGACCCTCACTGCCGCACTGCGGCACCAGGAAGTGCCGCTCGTCACCGTGTACGAGGACCTGATCGCGCGGTACGGCGCGGACAACCTGCCGCCCTACCTCTTCCGAACGCTGTTCATCTGCCACACCCACCGGGTTGGTCCGCTGACGCTCGAGGGAACCGTCTGTGAGCGGAGGCCCTTCTCCCAACATGCCAGCAAGGCCGACATCACACTCAATGTCTGGCCCGACGACTCCGGCATCCGCTGCCAGATCGAGTACAACACCGACCTGTACGACGCAGCAACGATCCACCAGGTGGCCGACCGTTACCAGGCCCTCATGTCGCGGATCGTCAACGACCTCGTCTGGTAGCCGTCGTTCTTCGCCCGAGTGAGTATCCGCCCGCTCTCAGCAACCCGTACCGCTTCTGTGTCACCTCGTCCCGCCTCGCACGGCGGCAACGCACCGTGCCGCCCCCCCACCGCGCCCTACCAGCGCCGTCCGTCCACCGACCGAGGAATCACGATGCCCACGACCAGTGGCCCCCCGCCCCCCACCCTCCGGCCCGACCCCGCCGAGCAGGCGGTGACCGCACTACTGACCGCCCTCGGCGTGGGCCTGAGCGGTGCGTCCCTCGCCGACACCCCGCGCCGCGTCGCCGCCGCCTACCGCGAGCTCCTGGAGCCACACGAGTTCACGGCGACGGCCTTCCCCAACGACGGCGGCTGCGACGAACTCGTCCTCGTCCGGGCCATCCCTTTCAATTCGCTGTGCGAGCACCACCTGCTGCCGTTCTTCGGCGTGGCCCGTGCGGGCCACGTCCCCGGCAAACGCGTGCTCGGTCTGTCCAAGCCGGCACGCGTGGTCCAGGCGTCGGCACGCGGTCTCCAGATCCAGGAGCGCATGACCACCCGCATCGCCGACTGGCTGACCGCCGAGCTCGAGCCGCTGGGTGCGGGCGCGGTGATCGAGGCCCAGCACACCTGTGTGTCGATACGGGGCATCAAAGCGATCGGCTCATGGACCACGACGTCCGCCCTGCGGGGCGTCCTGCGCGAGGATCAGCAGCGCCGCGAGGAGTTCATGCGCCGTACGGAGAACACGGGCGACAGCGGAACGGGCTGGTGATGACCTTCCGGCAGCCCGTCCCGGCACCGGAGCGGGTCGACCTGCTCGGCCTTTGCCTCGGTGCCGCACCCGCCCAGGACGCTCCCGCCGCAGACGCGCCCGCCCTCCGCGATACCCTCGGCCACACCCTCTCCCACCGGCAGCTGGCCGCCGCGGTCACGAGACGTGCCCAGGAACTGAGAACCGCCGGGGCCGGACCGGGCCGGCTGGTACGCGTGGACGCGGAACGCACCACCGCGGCGATCGTGGACGTCCTCGCCGTTCTCGCCGCCGGAGCGGCCTTCGCCGCCCTTCCGCCCGGCGCGCAGCCCAGCCCGGGCGTCACCGAAGCCCTGGCCGGCCGGCGTGACCTGCCGGCCGGCGCCGCGTACGTGATGACCACCTCCGGCAGCACCGGTGTCCCCAAAGAAACCGTCGTGACCCGCGAGGGCCTGCGGCACGTCTTCGGCGCCCTGCGCGACGCGCCGCAACTCGGCTTCCCCAAGGACCTGGTCTGGGCACAGTTCCACCCGCTCTCGTTCGGCTACTCGATGTGCGAGATACTCGGCGCCCTCGCCTTCGGCGGCGAGATCGCCCTCGTGGAGCGTGAGGCACCGCTCACCTGCGACGGACTGCGCGCGCTCATGGGACCGGTACGGGCCGAGGGCCGCAGGACGGTGCTCTGCCTCACCCCGTCCGAACTGTCCCTGCTCACCGCGCGGCTGCTCGAAGCGAACATGGCCGCGCCGGAGTTCGTGCTGCTGAGCGGCGAGCCCGCGCACCGGGGACAGCTCACCGAGTTCCTGGCCCTGCCGGGCGGTGACGACAGCGTCGTCGTCAACACCTACGCGGCCACCGAGACGGCCGGGCAGATCACCGCAGACCGGGTCACCACCGCCTCCGTGTCCAGCATCATAGCCGGATACGTGGGCCACCCCCTCCCTGGTACGACAGTCACCCTGCTCACGGCCGACGGCACACCCGTCCCCCCGCGCGACCACGGAACCACCGGCGAGGTCCATGTCCAGGGCCCCGGCGTTGCCGCCGGTTACCTCGACCCGGGACAGACAGCGGCCCGCTTCGTCCCCGCCGGCCCACTCGGCGAAACCGCCTTCCGCACCGGTGACCTGGGCCGTTGGGCCGAGGACGGCGGCCTGCGGATCGTGGGCCGGGGTGGAAGGCGCCTCAAGGTCGCGGGCCGCTGGGTGTCGCTGGACGCCGTCGAACACGCCCTCCTCACCGGGGGGTGCGTCCGCGAAGCCTTCGCCGCGGCTGCGGAGATCCGCCTCGACGGGCCGGCCCCGCAGGAATGCCTCCAGGTCGTGGCCGTTCCCCGGGACCGCTCCGGGGTGACGGCGAAACGGATCCGCGGCCAGGTCGCCGCCGCCCTCGGCACGCCCCTCACCGTCCGCCTGGTGCTCGTCGACGCGCTGCCGCGTACGCCCCATGGCAAGGCCGACACCCGGGCACCGGCCATTCCCCCGGCCAGTGTGGCGGCCGTCGGCGGTCCGGCGAACCTGGTGCGGGCGGTGTGGGAGGAGATCCTCGGCGCCGGAATCCCGTACACCACCAACCTCTTCGAGGCGGGAGTGGACTCCCTCGGTGTCGTCACGGCCGCCGCCCGGCTCACCCGCGTGCTGGGCCGCCCCGTCACCGCGGCCTTCCTGCTCGACCACCCCCGCCTGGACCTCCAGATCGCTGCGCTGGCCACGAGCACCAGCCCCCCGGGGGCCGCCCCGGCGGCCCGTGGCGCGGCGGCCCGGCGGCCCGGGCTCGCCGAGCAGCGCACGCGCCGACGGGCCGCACGAGGCGTCACCCCCACTTCTGAAGAGCCGTCCACCCACCCCACCCTCGGATCTCAGGAAGAGGAGTCAACGAGTTGAACGGCAAAGGTACAGCCGTCCTCGGTTACGCGTGTCGCGTGCCGGGCGGACGCGACGTGGCGGACCTGTGGAGCATCGTGGCCGATGGCCGTGACTGCGTCACCCGGGCCTCCACCAACGTCGGCGCCACCACCGGGGGCCGCGTCCACGCCTATGGCGTACTGGACGACATCGGCCTGTTCGACGCTGGTTTCTTCGGATACTCCCCGCGGGAGGCAGCCGAGATCGACCCACAGCAGCGACTGCTGCTGGAGTGTGCCGTGGAAGCCCTGGAGACAGCCGGTGTCCGCGCGGACGGACTCGGCCACGACATCGGTGTCTACGCCGCCACAGGACTGAGCGGCTACCTGCTCGCCACCCACAACGGGCAGGCGGCGGCCGACGACAGCCTCTCCACCCTCATGGGCTCTGACGGCCACTACGCCGCCACCCGCATCGCGTACAAGCTCGGGCTGACCGGCCCGGCCATGTCTGTCGGCTCCGCGTGTTCTTCCTCCCTGCTCGCCATCCACACCGCCGCGCAGGCCATCGCCGCCGGCGAATGCGATCTGGCTCTGGCCGGCGGCATGGACGTCGAGTTTCCGCAGCCCGTCAGCTACCTCCACCAAGAGGGCGGCATCATGGCGCAGGACGGCGTCTGCCGCCCCTTCGACGCCGCCGCGAGCGGCACCGTCTTCGGCTCGGGCGGCGGCCTGGTCCTCCTCGCCGATCCCGATGTCGCCGAAGAACGCGGCTGGCCCGTCCGCGCGGTCCTGATGGGCTCCGCCGTCAACAACGACGGCTCGGAGAAAGCCTCGTTCACCGCCCCGCGCGCTTCCCGTCAGGCAAAGGCCATCGCCCAGGCCATGGAGATCGCCGAGGTCGAACCTGCCCAGGTCAGGTACGTGGAGTGCCACGGCACGGGCACCCAGCTGGGTGACCGCAGTGAACTCTCCGCGCTGGCGGACGCGTTCGGCGACACCCCGCTGCCGCCACTCGGTTCCGCCAAAGCCAACTTCGGACACCTGCGAGTCGGCGCCGGCGTCGTCGGATTCATCAAAGCCTGTGAGGTCGTTGCGCACGGCGTGATCCCTCCGCTCGCCAACCTCGACCGGCCCATGGACGCACTCCGCCCCGATGACGCCCCGCTGCCGCGTCAGGCCCGCGCGCTGGATCTGCCCGCCGCCGAGCGGTTCGCGGGCGTCAGCTCCTTCGGCTTCGGCGGCACCAACGTACACGCGGTCGTCCGCGGTCACGAGGACACCCGGCCGGCCACCGCCGTCTCCGAGGGGCCCCATGTGCTGCGGGTCTCCGCCGCCGACCCCGACTCCTGCCTGGCCACCGCCGGCGCCCTAGCCGGTGTGCTGCGCTCCGCGCAGGCCCCCCTCGCGGCCGACGTCGCGCGCACTCTGCGCGACGGCCGTGACGACCACGCCTACCGCCTCGCCACCGTCGGGGACGACCCCGCCACGCTGGCCGCCGGACTGGAAGGAGCCGGTGAGCACACCGTCGAGGGGTGGCACCGGCCGGGCGCCGAGACCCTGCTGATGCTGCCCGGTCAGGGCAGCGACCTGCTGCCCACCGCTCGCGCGCTGTACGGCTGGGAGGCCGTGTTCACCACGGCCCTCGAACGCCTCTGGGACACGGCACGATCGATCGAGCCGACGCTGGCCCCCCTGGAGGCCGCGCTGAGCGCGACCCCGGCAGAGACCGGCGGTCCCGGCCTGCCCACCGATCACGCCCTGCACACAGCCGTCCTGCTGGCCCTGGCGGAACAACTCGCCGCTCGTGGTGTGCTCGCCGACCGGACCGTCGGGTATTCGCTGGGCGAGTACGCCGCCGCTGCTGTCGCCGGCGTCATCACCGGCGAAGACGCTCTCCGCCTCGTCGTCGCACGCGCCCGCGTCCTGCGGGACGCTTCCCCCGGCGCCATGATCGCCGTACGACTGCCCGCCGACGGTGTCGCTGCCGTCCTCCCCGAGGACCTGGCCTCCCCCGCCGTCACCCTGAGCGCGGACCGCACCGCCGTGTCCCTCGCCGCCGACGCCCTTCCGCAGGTCACGGCCCTGCTCACCGAAGCCGGCGTCCCGCACCGGGTGCTCGGTCCGGCGCTGCCCTATCACTCCTCCCTGCTGGCCGGGGCCGCTGCGGCATTCGCGCCGGTCGCCGATGCCGTCCCCGTCCGACCGGGGTCGGCCCGCCTCGTGACCACCGCCGTCGGACGCACCGGCCTGTCAGCCGGATACTGGTCCGCCCACCTCTCCGGGCCCCTCGACCTGACGCCGGCCGCCGAGGCGGTCGCCGAGGCCACCACCGGCCGGGGCTGCGTCATCGTCGATCTCAGCCCCGACGGGTTCCTCGCCCGCGCAGTGGAGGACCCGGCCGCCGGCGCCGCCGTGCGCCCTCTCCGCGCAGACAAGGATCCGCGCGTCGCGTGGTTGCACGGCCTCGCCGCACTCTGGGTCGCAGGCGTCCCCGCCGACACCGCGCCGGCGGGCCGCCCCGACGGCGCCCGGACGATCGAGCTGCCCGCCCGCGTGTTCTCCCGCGAGCAGCACCTGAAAGAGCCCTCGTCGCCTGCCGGTACCGACGGCCTCTCCCAGGCCGGGGGCACCGTCCGCCGCGAGAAGTCTCTGGACCGCTGGGCCTACTACCCGAGCTGGCGGTTTCGCCGCCGGGGGCCGGGCGTGCACGACGCCGTCGGCGAACGCTGGCTGGTCCTGGCGGAGAACGACGGCGAGAGCGCACGGGTCGTCGAAACCCTGCGAGCCCGGGGTGTCGACTGCATCCACCTGGTTCCGGACGAGGCCGGCGCCGGCCGGAACGGCGACGGCGTCTTCGTACGTCCGGGCGACGAGGAGTCCGTGAAGACGGCCATCCGCGGCCTCGGCCTGGACCACCGTCCCGTGGACCGGGTCGTGCACCTGTGGTGCACCGGCCCGGTCACCGACGGTGAGACGCTGGACGGCCGGCTGGCCGTCCTGAACACCGAGTACGACCGCGGCTTCTACACCCTTCTGTACGCCGTTCAGGAGATCGGCCTGCTCCAGGGATCGCGCCACGTGCGCATGGACATCGCCGCCCGCGGCATGCACCCCGTCAGCACGGACGCCGCCGGCATCGTGCCGGACCGGGCCCTGCTCGCCGGCCCCGGCCTGGTCGTCCCGCAGGACTTCCCGGCGATGTCGGCCCGGACCCTCGACATCACCGGACTCCCGGCGGACGGCTGGTCCGCGGAGCTCGTGGCGGAGCTTCTCGGCACGTCCACCGACACCACCGTCGCGCTCACCTCCGGCTCGCGTTGGGTGCGTTGCTACGAGCGGGACGAGCTGCCTCCCGTCCCCGAGGGCCGGCTCCCCCTCCGTCTGCGCGAGAACGGCGTCTATCTCATCACCGGTGGCCTCGGTGGCATCGGCATGACCCTCGCGGAATACCTGGTTCGCGCGTGCCGGGCCCGACTGGTTCTCACCGGCATGGAGTCCGTCCCGGACTCCTCGCTGTGGGAGGACGGCAACAGCGACCCCCTGGACAGCGACGACGAAGCCCTGATCGAGCGGGTGGCCCGTATCCGCAAACTGGTCGCCCTCGGCGGTGAGATCTTCGCCGCTCGTTGCGACGCCGCCGACCGCGAACAGACCGCCGGACTCTTCGCGACCGTCGAGAAGCGGTTCGGCCGCCTCGACGGTGTCGTGCACGCCGCGGGCGTCTTCGAGACCCAGCGGGCCTTCCGCGGTCTCGACGACACCGGACGTGAGGACTGCGTCCGCCGCCTGCGCCCGAAGGTCGAGGGCACTCTCGTGCTCGCCGAGTTCCTGCGCGGCCGGAAGCTGGACTTCGTCCTCATGCAGTCCTCCCTCTCCTCGCACCTCGGCGGCCTCGGCTTCTACGCCTACACCGCGGGCAACGCCTTCATGGACGCCTTCGCCGAACGCCACCGCGACGCCGACATCCCCTGGATGACGGTCAACTGGGACGGCTGGATCTTCCGCGAGCGCGACGACGACACCCTGCACCAGTCCGTGGTGTCGCCCTCCTTCGCCTCACCGGACTTCGGTGTCGTCGCCGAGATCGCCATCCGCCCCAGCGAGGGCCAGGACTTCTACAGCCGGCTGATGAACATGACCGAGCCACACCAAGTCCTCATCTCCACAGCCGACTTCGAGCGCCGCATCGACCAGTGGGTGCGCGCAGCCGCCGAGCGGCAAGCACCGGCCGCCGCCACCGATGAGACCGCCGCCACCGCCGGCACCGACATCGAGACCGGCATCGCGGAGATCTGGACAGACGTTCTCGGCGTCGGTGACCTCACTGGCAGCAGCGACTTCTTCGCCCTCGGCGGGGACTCCCTGCTCGGCGTCACCGTCGCACACCGGCTGAGCCTGCGCTTCGACGTCGTCCTGTCGGTGATCACCATGTTCGACAACCCCACCATTGCCCAGACCGCCGCGGAGATCCGCCGCCTGCGCGGTCGTGCGGCCGCCGGAGGAGCCAAGTGAGCGCCCACGCCCACGACGAGACCGCGACGTCGGTCGCCCGCGCCGCCGCGCCTGGCGGGCACCCGGCCGCCGCGTTCACCGTGACCAAGCTCTTCGACGACCTCCCCTGCTGCCACCGTTCGTGGGCGCACGACGGCAAGTGCCGCTTCCTGCACGGCTACGAGCGGTCCTTCGAGATCGAGTTCGCCTGCGCCGAACTCGACCCGACCACCGGGTTCGTCGTCGACTTCAGTGCCCTCAAGAATGTCAGGGACCTGCTGAACCGACAGTTCGACCACACCACCCTGGTCGCCGGGAACGATCCCGAACGGCCTCTCTTCGAGGAGCTCGCCGCCCGCGGCGTCATCGACCTGCGGATCATGGAGCACACCGGAATGGAGGGAGCCGCCGCCTGGGTCATGGACGAGGCCGGACGCCTGATCCACGAGGCCACCAGCGGGCGGGTATGGATCCGCCGTGTCGAGGCCCGCGAGTGCCGCAAGAACTCCGTCACCCTCAGCGCCGTCCCGGGAGACTCTCCGCGGTGAGCGCTTTCACCCCGCGCACGGACGCGGCCCGCGCGGCCGCGTCCGTGCGGGCCGTGCTCCCCGGTGCCCGTAGCGCCGGGGAGCGCCTCCTCCTGCTGCCCGGACTGGGCCAGACCCCGGCGCACTGGGGGCCGTTCGCACGCTGGCTGACCGGACGGGGCCTGACTCTGCTCGCCGCCGAACCAGCCGCCCTCGCCGCGGGCAGCACCGCGCCCCGGGGCTCGTACGCCCGTGTGCGGGAGATGGCGGGCGCGCTGGCGGCGGCCTGTCGTGAGCACGGCGTCGCGGGCGTCCTGGGGCATTCGGCGGGTGCCCCGGCCGCTCTCCTCACCGCCTCCCTGGCCGGTTTCGCCACCGTCACCCTGATCGAGCCGGTGCCGGCGCACTTCGGGCTCCGCGCGGCGACCCCGGACCCGGTCCTTCGTCGCCACGGCCCCGGTGGCCCGGAGACCTCCCATCTCGTCGCCCTGCCCGACGAGGAACCGGGTGACTCCCTGCGGCGGCTCCACCCGCTCGCCGCCGAGACCACCCTGCGGGCCATCACCGCGGCCCTCAGGGCCCAGAGGCCGGCCCCGGCGCCCCCGCCTCCGCTCCCGGCGACGAAGCACTCTCGTCTCACCGACCGGGCGGAACAAACCGCGGCAGCTCTCGCCTCCCACCATGGCCAGGTGCTCGTCCTGCGCGGGGCTCACTCCGCCCTTCTCACCCGGGCGGACGCCGAGACGCTCACCGCCCGCGCGGCCAACGGAACCCTGCGTGTGGTCGAACGAGCCGGGCACTCACCGCACATCGACGCCCCCCGGGCAACCGTCGCCGCCCTGCTGGAAGGCCGGTCGTGACGGCCGTGACCGCCAGGACCTCGGCCCTCCGCAGCCGTGACTTCCGGCTGCTGCTCGCCGGGCAGAGCCTGTCCATGGTCACGTACGGGGCCTACCTGGCCGTACTGTCGTGGTACGCCTACCGGCTCACCGGCTCTCCGAGTGCCTCCGGCCTCGTCCTGGGCGCCGCCGCCGTGTCGGAGGTGACCACCCTGCTCCTCGGCGGCGCGCTCGCCGACCGCTGGGACCGCCGCTCGATGATGATCCTGGCCGACACCGGCCGCCTGGTGTCCGTGCTGGCACTCGCGGTCCTCACCGCCGCCGGGCACACCGACCTGGCCGTACTGACCGTGTGCGCGTCACTCGTCAGCCTCTTCGACGGCCTCTTCTACCCCGCTTTCGGCGGGATGGTCCCGGCCACGGTGCCCGCCGAGCTGATCGGCTCCGCCAACGCCGCGCTCGGCTTCGTTCGCTCCGTCAGCGCCGTCGCCGGACCGGCCCTGGGCGGGGCCGTGTACGCATCGGCGGGGATGGCGGCCGTACTCGGCCTGACCGCTGCCGCCTTCCTCGTCGCCCTCGGCACCGCCATGGCGCTCCGGTCCCCACCGCGCACGCTCCCGCCCGCTCCGTCCCGCCCGCTGCGGGACATCGCCGAGGGTGCCCGGTACGTCGTATCCGTACCGCTGCTCGTCTCCATACCCGTCGCCGCGGTGGCGCTGCTGCTCTCCGAGGGCCCGACGCAGACACTGCTGCCACGCCTGGTCGAGGAGCACTTCGCGGGAGGCGCCGGCACCCTCTCCCTGCTCACCACCGCCTACGGTGCGGGGGCCGCCGCCGGAGCACTGCTCTACGCGCGCCTCATGCCCGTACGACGGCGAGCCGTGATCGTGTACGTGTCGTGGACCACGGCCCATGTCCTGTGCGCCGTCATGGCCCTGACGACGTGGCTGCCCGGTGCGGTCGCGCTCGCCGCCGTGCGCGGACTGTGCGGCGGATTCGGGTTCGCCGTCTGGGAGACGCTGCTGATGCACGTCGTCGCACCCGACAAGCTCTCCCGGGTCTACTCGGTGAACCTCTTCGGCACCAAAGCACTCATGCCGATCGGGTTCGCGATCGGCGGCTGGCTGGGCGCCCACGCACCCGCCGCCACGGTGATCGCCTGCGGCCAGCTCGCCGGTGCGGCGCTGATGGGCTCGCTGCTCCTCGTCCGTCGGATCCGCACGGTCCACTGAACGCGCACCTTTCACGAAAGGCACCACGATGAAGATCGTCATCCTCGGCACGGGGCCGGTCTGCCAGGTCCTCGCCCCGGCCTTCCTCGCCCTCGGCCACCAGGTCGTCGTCGGCACGCGCGACCCCGGGGCCACCATGGAGGTCAACCTCGGCTTCCGCCGCCTCACCGCCCGCCACCCCGCTCTGGAACTCGCCGGCTTCCGGGACGCCGTCGCCGCGGCAGACCGGGCCGGCCTGGTCGTCAACGCGATCTCCGGGCCGGCCTGCCTCGACGCCCTCGCCCCGCTCGCCGGCAGCCTGGCCGGACACGTGGTCGTGGACGTGTCCAGCCCGTACGACTGGTCAGGGGAGGACGCCGTCCTCGACCCGGTCAACACAGACAGTCTCGGCGAGGCGATCCAGCGCGCCCTGCCCGGCGCGTTCGTGGTCAAGACCCTCAACACCCTGGCAGCCGAGGTGATGCCCGACCCGGACGTGGCAGGGCAGGACCACACGGTGTTCGTGAGCGGCGACGACTCCGCGGCCAAGGCCCGGGTGGGTGACCTGCTGCAGTCGCTGGGCTGGCGGGACGTCCTCGATCTCGGGGGCATCCGCACGGCCCGCGCCACCGAGATGATGCTGCGGATGTGGATCGACACCTCCCAGGCACTGGGCACCCATCTCTTCGGGTTCAAGATCGTCCGCTGACGTCGCCGGCCGCGTACCGGTCGGTGACTCAGTGTCCGGCGCCCCGCCCGGACGCCCGCCTCGCGGGCGGGACTCCTCGGTGAGCACGGCCCAGTCGGTGACGACCGGCAGCGGTTCGCCCCGCAGCCACAGCGGAAACTGGTGGGGGGGGAGGAGGCGGAGCTGTCCGGGGCGCCGAGCGGTGTGGTGCACGCGCTGCCGGACACTTCCGGGCGCGAGTGAACCCTCCTGCCCGAGCCCCGGCCAAGATCCGGGCCGTTCCCGGACCAGCGGCCCTTCCCGATATCCCCCACTGGTACCCCAGCTCTGGCCAGCAACTCCGGGGCGTTTCCGGGCCGAGGCCCCGCCAAGTCGCCCTCCGCGTCGCCCATCGGCGCCTTCCACCGCTGCATGGACTCCCCGATCAGCCGGTTCGCGTGGTTCCGCGCTTCGGCCGGGAACTTGACGTGGTAGCGGAAGGAGACCTGGGTGCTTTGTCCGGCCCGGCGCGCTCGACGTGTCGGGACGGGTGAATCGTGGTTCTGGATCACTTTCAGTGCAGGAACCACGGAGGGTCACCACCACCGCGATCACGAACGGCCCCGTGCTGTGAGAGGACCCGTTTGCGGAGCAGGTCGGAGTTGGCGCGGCCGAACATCCGCCGCTTGATCGTCCTGATCTTGTTGTCGTGGACTTCGACGGCGCCGGAGCTGTAGCGGAGGGTCTGTCAAACGAGTGGTGTGTCCAGGGTGGTTGGGGTTACTGGCGGGCTGAGGGGAAGCGGCCGTCGAAGGTGATGGCGAAGGCGTTCGAGGCGGTCTTCCAGCACATGGCCCAACGGGCCCGGGCCCTTGCCGGTGGATCCCGGCGACGTGATGGCCATGCAGACGCGCCCCAAGGCCGCGGTCTCGTTCGGGAAGTGGCCGCGGGCCTTGACCGCCCGCCGGATCCCGGACGTGACCGACTCGCCCTCGGTCACGTCGTCGCTGGTCATCGATGCATCCTCCTTGATCAGGAGTTGTACCGATCGTCTTACAGCCCCTCGGCAGAGCGGGCTACGGCGCAGTGAAAACGATCTCGGATTTCCTTTCCTGCCTGTCTCTTTCCCTCTTGCCTCTCGTACGTTTCCGGCCAATAATTTGAGCCGTTGCCGTCGGTCCGGCGATATCCAGGCAGCTGGATTCCGGATAGCGCACGGGCCCGCGCGCTTCCGCCGGGGTCTTCTCCTCCGGCGGGGTGCGCGGCGTACGGCGCGTCGGCGGCGGGGTCGCGTTCGCCATCGGGAAGGCTGCGTATGCCGTCGGCGACGGGCGTGGCGGTCGTGTCCGGCGGTCGTGGCGGGGCGTCGTGGCGCGTGGTGCGGCCGGGGCCGGTCGGCAGCGTCCCGTCCCGCCCCTCACACAGTTCAGATGCCGTCCCCCGCACGGAGCGGAGAATTCCGGCTCATGTCCGGCGTGGTCGGCGACGATCCACAAAGGGCTCCACCCGCCCGGAAGATTCATTCGGCGCCGCGAATGCCAAAGCGAAGCGGAAACCCCGGGCGCCGTGCCGTCACCGCCCGAATTCACCATCCTGGCACGGTGATCGCGGATGGCGGGCACGGCAAGAACCACTCGCCCCGATGCCGATGCGCAGGGGCCCAGGCGCGCCCCACACCACTCGTGTGAAATCGAACCAGCCCTCGCCCAAGCGTCCTTGTCCTCCGCATCGGCTCCTGGTTAAGCTCCCGAGTGTTTCAATTCCTGCACCTTTTCTACGCATCTTTGTCGACTGTGGCGCTATTTCGCATGCGCCTTCGAGTGTGACGGCGGAAACGGAGAGGGCTCTGCATGGGATCTTCTGTTCCCGAAACAGGGGCCTCGCGCGTCCAGGCCGTTTCGACCCCGCCGGTCCTGATCAAGGACACCGAGCCCTCCAAGGACACCGACCCCGCCACCCGCGACGTCCGGCTCTTCTGGTGCGCGAACGCTGCCGACGCCCTGGGCAGCCAGGCGTCCGGGGTCGTCCTGCCGCTGCTGCTCCTCGGGCTCGGCTACTCGCCGGCGGTGGTGGGGCTGGTAGCGGGGGTGTCCACGGCGACCGGGCTGGTGCTCGGCCCGCTCGTCGCCGTACCCGCCGACCGTGGCGCGCGTAAGCGGGTGATGTTCTGGTCGGCGGTGGTCTCGGCGCTCGCAATGGGCTCCGTGGCCGTGGCCCTGGCCGTCGCGGAAGGGCGGCCGTCACTGGTCCATCTACTCGCCGCCGTACTCGTGGAGCGTACCGCCACCTCCTGCTACGAGGCTGCGGCCCGCGGCACGGTGGCCCTGATCTCCACGCCCGGGAACCTCCCGCGCGTGGTGGCCGGGCTGGAGGCGGGTGACCGGGGCGCCCTGGTCGCGGGCCCCGCTCTGGGCGGCATGCTGTACCAGGTCTCGCGCACGCTGCCCTTCGTGCTGGACGCCGTCTCGTACGCCGTCACGGCCGTGTGCGTCCGGGCCATGCGCTCGAACCTGCGGGCCGACCGGACCGACAGCGCGGACGCGGTGGACATGACGAACCGGGTGGACGGGGCGGACCGGGCCGACGGCGCGCCGGAGTCGGCCGGGAGCGCGGCCCAGGACGGTCCCGTGCCGCGGCACGTGCCCCAACCCTCGCCTCGCTCCGCACGCGGCACCTGGTCCGCTCTGGCCGCCGAGGCGAGCGCCGGAGTCCGGCTCGTCCGGGCGACGCCCCTGCTGCGGCTGGTACTTGTGTGGACCACCACCGTCAACGGCGTACTGGCCGCGCTGTACTACGACGCCGTCTTCACCTTGCAGGAGAGCGGCCACGGCGGCACGTCCATGGGGCTGGTCCTGGCTCTGTCCGGCGCCGCCGGACTCGCCGGTTCGCTCGCCGCGCCCCGGCTGATGCGCGGACTCAGCCCCGTGCGGGCGGTTGTGACGGTGTCCTGGCTCATGATCCCGCTCGCCGCCGCGCTCGCGACGGCCGGGGGACCGTGGGCGTACGGGGCGCTGTTCGGCGGGTTCTGCCTGATCATGCCGCTGGCCACCGTGATCCTCCAGGCCCGGGCCATCCAACGGACGCCGCCCGAACTCCAGGCCCGCGCGGGATCCGTGCTCGCCACCGCCGCCGGCGGGGCCGCCGCTGTGGCGCCCGCGCTCGCCGGGTTCCTGACGGCTCACGCGGGGGCTGCCGTACCCGCGCTCGCCTCCGCCGGAGTGCTGGTCCTGCTCGCTCTGCACACGACCCTCGGCGCGGGACGCATGCTGGCGCCGGGCGTACCGCCGAAGGGCACACCGGCGGGAGACGTTCCGGCGAGGGGGCGAAGCGTGTGACCGGCTCCCGCTACCAGGTCTACCTCGCCGCCCTGCCCGAGGTCTGCGCCGCCGATCCGGCGCTGATGGCGTTCACCGCGGACGCGAAAGGCCGGTGCGAGGTGTTCGCCTGGGACGCCGGGACCGGGCGCGCCCGTCAGGTCACCGACCGGCCGCGGGGCACGCTGCACGGAACGATCGACCGGGACGCGAACGTGTGGTGGTTCGACGAGGACGCGTACGGCGAGGGGCACTGGCTGTTCCAGCCCTTCCACGGCGGTCCCGACCTCCCCGGGCTGACCGGGGTGCCCCCGGGCACCCCGCGCGGTCTGGCCGTGAGCGACGACGGGATCGTCGCCATGGGGCTGGGGGACGGCCGGACGACCACCGTCCACCTGGGCCGGCGTGGCGCTTCCGCACGCGAGGTGACGCGCGTCGACCAGCACGCCACGCTGTCCGGGATCACCTCCGCGGCCGGTCTGCTGGCGATCAGCGGACCCGCCGGTTCCGCGCACGCCGTGACCGTCCTGGCCGCGGACGGCACACCGCGCGCCGTACTCTCCGGCTCCGGGGAACACGGCAGACTCTGGTCGCTCGGCTTCGCACCCACCGCCGAACGCGACGAACTGCTGCTGGTGCGCGAGGACGACGACCGCTATCTGCTGGCCAGTTGGCGGGCGGAGACCGGGATCCGTACGTACCCGTGGTGCACGTTCGACAGTGAGATCACCGCCCGCTGGTACCCGGACGAGGACGAGGGGCGCACCGTCCTGATCCGCGAGGACCGTCACGGCCGCAGCACCCTGCACCGGGCCCGCCTGGACACCGGCGCCCTCACGCGCGTGCCGACACCGCCCGGCAGTCTGCTGGCCGCGGCGCCGCGAGCCGGCGGCGATGTGCACTACCTGTGGACGGACACGGCCCACCCTCCGCGTATGTACTCCACGGCCGGTACCGCGCTGCCGGCCCTCGGCACCGTGCCGGGTCGCGTACCGGGCGACCACCGCGACCTGTGGACGCCGACCCCGGACGGCCCCGTGCACACATGGCTCAGCCTTCCCGAGGGCCACGACCTGCCACAGGGTCCCGGACTCCCGCGGCGCGAAGCCTCCGAGGGCCGGGCAGCCAGGGGGCGGGGCGCGCCGCCGCCCGTCGTCTTCCTCGTACACGGCGGTCCCGCCGACCACGACCGTGACGCCTACGACGGTGTCGTGCACTCGCTCGTGGCCTCGGGCTTCGCCGTCGCACGCGTCAACTACCGCGGCTCCACCGGCTACGGCCCCCGCTGGCGCCGTGCCTTCGGCGCGGGCGTGGGACTCACGCAGGTCCAGGACCTGGTGGCGGTGCGCGCCGACCTGATCGGGCGCGGGCTGGTGCGCCCGGACGCCGTCGGGCTGTGGGGCACCTCGTGGGGCGGCTACCTCGCGCTGCTGGCCCTCGGCACCCGCCCCGGGCTGTGGCAGGCGGGGGTCGCCGTCAAGCCCGTCGCCGACGGCGTCGCCGCCTACCGCACCACCACGTCCGCGCTGCGCACCCTGGACGAGCGCCTGTACGGAGGCACACCCGACGACGTGCCCGAGGCGTACGCCCGCAGCTCGCCGATCCGGTACGCCTCGCGCGTGCGGGCACCGCTGCTGGTCGTGGCCGCCGCCCGGGACGCCAAGTGCCCGCCCGGCCAGGTGCGCGGCTACCTCGCCGCGCTGCGCGCCGCCGGAGCCCGCCACGAGTCGATGTGGCTCGACAGCGGGCACGACGGCTACGAGGGCGGCGACCACGTCGCCGTACTGCGCCGCGCCGTGGTCTTCCTCGACCGCGAGCTGCGCGGCACGCACCGCACCCCCACGACGTCCCCCGCCGACCGGAGGGGGGATCCCGGCCGCGTCCGTACCGCGGCGGCGGCCGGGACAGGTACCGCCGAACACACCGAGAGGAGAACCGCCCATGCAGAAGGACATCATCCACAACGACCCGCTTGAGGGTGACGAGGAGAACCGGAAGCCGAGCGTCGGCGTCACGGTCACCATCCCGTTCCGCAACGCGGAAGACGCGGAAGAGGACTGATCCTCGCCGGCCGGCCCGGCGGCCACCGATGCCGGGCCGGCCGGTCGGCCCGTCACCACAGGGGCGTCTGCCGCAACGGGGGTGTCCGTCCCAACGGGGTCGGGTGCGTCCCGCCACGGCCGCGGCCGGTTGCCCGAAAAGCCCCGCCTCGCGCCTCCCTTTTCCGCCGTCTTCCTCCGTTCCCCGTCCTCCGGCCGTCCCACGTGGAGCTGACATGCGCGTACTGCTGGTCAACATGCCCTGGTCGCCCATCGACCTTCCGTCGCTGGCCCTGGGAATCCTCAAGCGGAGTGTGGACGAGCACGTGCCGGACGGCAGTGCCGAAGTCCTGCACGCCAACCTCGAATTCACCGACTGGATCACCCGGCGCATGGAGTTCACCGCCGAGGACTACGAGTACTACGCACTGGCCTCCTACTTCATGGGCTGCGGCGACTGGGTCTTCTCCTCCGCGCTCTACGACGACCCCGGCTGGCGGGACGACGAGTTCGCCGCCGCGATGAAGGGGAAGCTCGGCGCGTCCCGGATGCGGATGACCCGCGAACTGCATCGGCTGGTACCGGAGTTCGTGGCGGATATCGCCCGGCGGATCGTCGACGAGGCACCCGACGTCGTGGGCTTCACCTCCACCTTCCAGCAGAACACCGCCGCGCTCGCGGCCGCCCGCCAGGTCAAGCAGCTCGCGCCGCACATCGTGACCGTCATCGGCGGCGCCAACTGCGACGGCGAGCAGGGCGAGACGGTCCACCGCAACTTCCCGTTCGTGGACTACGTGATCCGGGGCGAGGGCGAAGCCGCGTTTCCGCGGCTCCTGTCCGCACTCGGTGAAGAACACCCGGACCTCTCCACCGCAGCCGGGCTGTGCCACCGCGGTCCGGACGGGGTGAGCACCGCCAACGCGATGGCCACCAGCCCGCTGCCGCCCGCCGCCATCCTGCCGCCCGACTACAGCGGCTACTTCGAACGCCTCGGCGCCTCCGTGGCCCGCAACTGGGTCGAGCCCAAGCTCGTCGTCGAGGGCGCCAGAGGCTGCTGGTGGGGCGAGAAGCACCACTGCACGTTCTGCGGACTCAACGGTTCCTTCATGCAGTTCCGCAGCAAGAGCCCGGACACCTTCTACGACGAGATCATGGATCTCGCCCGCCGCCACCGTGTGCTGGACATGTACGTGGTCGACAACATCCTCGACATGGGCTACCTCTCCACCGTCCTGCCCCGGATCATCGAGAGCGGCTACGACCTGCGGCTGCACATCGAGATCAAGGCCAACATGCGCCGCGCCCAGCTCCGTACGCTCTCCGACGCGGGCCTGATCTACGTGCAGCCGGGCATCGAGAGCCTGAACAGCCGCGTACTGGACCTGATGGACAAGGGCGTCAGCGGCTGCCAGAACGTACGCATGCTCCGTGACGGCGCCGAGACCGGCCTGTCGGTGTCCTGGAACTATCTGCACGGCTTCCCGGGAGAGAGCGCGGAGGACTACGACCCGGTCATCGCACAGATACCGGCGCTGGAACACCTCAACCCACCGGTCGACCTCTCGGCCCGCATCGCCATCGAACGGTTCAGCCCTTACTTCAACCGGCCCGAGCTGGGCTTCTCCGGCTTGCGCCCGGAGGCGCACTACCGATTCACCTACGACCTGCCGGAGGAGGAGCTCTACGGCCTCGCCTATGTCTTCGAGGCGCCGGAGCGGGGCATCGGCAAACCCACCGTCACCGCGCTCAACGCCGCGCTCGCCGCCTGGCGCAAGCACCACGCCGACGCGCGCCTCACACAGGCCGATCTGGGCGACCGCATCGTCCTGGTCAGCAAGCGCCGGACCTTCGAGTGGCGGGCCATGGAGCTGACCGACCCGTACGAGATCGCCGCGTTCCGGCTGCTGGACCAGCCGCACACGCCGTCGGCTCTCACCCGCAAGGCCGCGGGCCGGGTGCCGGGCGGGGCACTCCAGGAGGACGAGGTGCAGGAGCTGCTCGACCGCTGGGTGGGGCTCGGGCTGGTCTTCACCGACAACGGGCAGTACGTGCATATCGCACCCTCGGCGGTGAACGAGGACCTGCTGCGGCTGGACTTCATGCGGCACCGGCACGCGGCGCGGGTGGAGTCGCCCGTGGCGGCGCCCGTGGCGGCGCCCGTGGCGGCGCCCGTGGCGGCCGAACCGCACATGACCGGAGTCTGACCCGCCTTTTCTCCTCCCTCCCTCTTTCCTCAGCCCTCGCCCGGGCGTTGTCCGGCCCTCGCCCGGGCGTCGTCCCACCGCCGTCCGACCGTTCAGGCGTACCTGGAGGCCAGTCCGATGAGTCCCAGCTCCACCCTCACCCCGTCCGCCGCCGTCTGGCGTGACTACGACCCCGTCGCCTGCGCGCTGCCGGGGATGTTCCTCGGCGACATCGCGCTGACCGGTCCCGTCGCCGAGGAGTGCGACCGGCTGTGGGAACGGGGCGCGCGCCGCGTCCGGCTGTCCGGCGTCGTGGATCTCGGGGACACGGGAACGCCGGACACGGCGGCCCGTGCCGTACGAACCCTCAGTCTGGTCAGGGACCTGACAGCCCGCGCGGTACTCGTCGAGTGGGACCTGCGACCGGATCCGGACGGGGGGCCGACGGCCGCCGAGGACATCAGCCGCCTCCTGAGCCACCTCCAGCCGCCGCAGCGGATCGAGGGGGTGGACCCGGCGAGGGCGGACGAGGCGCTGCGGACCTGGCGCAACGGCCACTACCTAGGCAAGTGCCTCTGGCGGCAGGGGCCGGGCTTCGTCCAGATCCGCGACCGCCGCTGGGGGGATCTCCGCCGGTTCACGGTGGACGAACCGCACTACCAGGAAGCGATCGAACGTCTGGCGTACGGCGCTCCCGCGTCGGCGGTGTCGTCGGAGGCGCTCGCCGACCTCCGCGAGGAGCGACTCGTGCTCGCGGTCGGCGGGGTGGAGTGGTGGCTGCCGTACCGCGTCAACCGCTGGATACAGGAGGCGATGACGATCTGAGGCGTCCCCCGGAGTGGGGACACGGGGCTCATGCTGCGCGTGTGACTCCGCGTTCTCTCTGATGCTGCTGTTCGAACTCGGCAGGTGAAGGGGAGTGGAGGGCGTTGTGGTGCCTTCGGGCGTGGTGGTGCCTTCGGGCGTGGTGGTGCCTTCGGGCGTGGTGGTAGGTGAGCCACTGGAAGATCTCCAGCCTTGCCTGGCACATCGCCGAGAACAGCTTCTTGTGCACCGTCTCCCTCTTGAGCCCCTGCCAGAACGATTCGGCGAGGGCGTTGTCACCACTCGAGCCGACTCTGCCCAGGCTCCTGCGGATCCCGACACCGTCACAGACCTGCGCGAACGCGCCCGACGTGTCCTGCGAACCCCGGTCCGTGTGGAAGATCACCCCGGCCACGCTGCCGCCCCGCGTGGCCGGGGCCGTCCTCAGGGCGCCGGTGACCGGTCCGGCCCGCACGTGGGAGGCCATGGAGCAGCCGAGCATCGGCGTGAGCAGATGTCCAGGACGCAGGCGAGATACAGCCACGAGCCACCGACCTGCACGCATGTGATACCGCCGCACCACTTCTCGTTCAGTTGCTCGGCGAAGAAGTCGCGTTGGACGAGGTCCGGGACGGGCGGTGCGAGGCGGTCCGGGACGGTGGCGCGCCTGCGCCGGCGCAGGCGGCGGCCCTCGATCCGGTGCAGACGCATCGACCGCTCGACACGCTTGCGATTGACTGTGTGCCCGGCGCCCCGCGGTTCGGCATGGACGCGCCTGACTCCGTACGTTCCCCTGTGCGTGGTGTGGACTCCGCGGATCTCCGCGACCGGGGCGCCGGCAGCGACCTGCCGCTCCGTTCGGGCTTTCGTACCGGCGGCCCACCGGCAGTGGCCGGGGCAAGAGACCCGAGGAACCCGGCCCTGGCGCACCCGGCTCCGCGAGGTCCCCCCCCCGGCATCCGCCGCGACCGCCGCGTACCTGCGTTTCCCGCCCGCAGCGCGGTACAACACCACCACATCGTTCCCGAACTCCTCCCGACACGGAGACTGACGTCCCACCAGGGCACCCTTCCGCAGGGCACCCTTCCGCAGGGCACCCTTCCTCGGATCAACAAGATCCATCGCCGGAGTGCCCACACCGCCGGGGCACCTCAAGCCCGGTACGCCCCCGCGTAGGCAGCGGGCCCGCGACCGGCCCGGCCTTGTGCAGTGATGTCACGCGCGCCGGTGCCCGGTTCCTCCCGGAGGGAGGCCGGGCACCGGCGCGCGTGCGGTTCGTCCGGACGTGCGCTCCGGCTACGGCGTCCGCGCCGCCCCGGCCGGTTCACCGTGCTCGGCTCCCCCGGCCGCCTCCACTCCCTCGGCTCCCCCGGCCCCTACCTTCCTCCGGCCCCGCCGGTGTGCGATCTCCCCGAGGACGATGTCGACGGCGAGGAAGGCGGCCAGCGGGATGCCGAGCAGCGGAACGAAGTAGCCGACTACGGCGACCAGTGCCAGGAGCGGGACGAGGATGTGCGGCGGGACCTGCTGCCAGGCGCCGCGCGGGATCGGCCGGCCGAAGACCGAGCCCCGGCCGCGCTGCCACCACATGCGGTAGCCCCACAGGATCAGCAGGACCAGAGAGGCCGCGAGCAGCATCAGCACGATCTGGTTGGGCAGACCGAAGAGGCTGCCGGTGTGCAGGTCGATGCCCCAGCGGCTGAGCTTGGCGAGCACCGGGAAGTCGGCCCACCGTACGACGTCGGTGACCTGTCCGGTGGCCGGGTCGACGGCGACGGCGTCCTGCTTCTCCGGCCAGCTGCGCTGGATCTGCTTGACGACGTACGCGGAGTCCGCGTCGGCGGGCGGGACGATCTCCACCGGGTTGTCGAGCCGCTCGGCCCGTGCCGCCGCAAGGACCTGGTCGAGGCCGGCCCCGTGCGCCGCGTCGCCCCCCGTGCCCCCGGCCGTGTCGTGCTCCGCGTGTTCGCCGCCCGCCGCGGCCGACACCGCGGGCGTCTCCTGGCCGAGCGAGGTGCGCAGGTCGGCGATGTTGGCGCCGGTGTACGTGGACCAGGTCAGCCCGGTCGCGGAGAGGAAGAGGAAGCCCACTGCGGCCCAGGCGCCGATGCCGCCGTGCAGACCCAGCGTGCGCCGTCGGCCGCTGGTGCCGCGGACCCTGCGCAGGGCGCGGCGGCGGGAGAACCACAGCACCAGGCCGCCGCCGGCGATCACCCACAGCCAGCTGGCCGCGAACTCGCTGTAGAGGCGGCCCGTTTCGCCGAGGTGCAGGTCGCGGTGGAACTCGTCGATCCAGGTGCGCAGCGGCAGCGCGCCGCTGGAACCGTACTGCTCGAGCGCGCCGCGCACCTCCCCGGTGTACGGGTCGACGAACACGGCAAGGGTGTGGTTCGGGTCCACGCCCGCCACTCCGGACAGCATCACCCTGGTCGTCGAGTCCGCCTCGGGCGAGGGGCGTATCGCGGACACCGCGCCCTCGGGGTGGGCCTTGCGGGCGGCGGCGACCTGTTCGGAGATCGGCAGTTCGCGGTCACCGACGGGGACGGTCAGCTCGTGGTCGTAGACGATCTTCTCGGCCTGGAAGGACGCGGCGTACAGCAGGCCGGTGAGGGCCGCGACGAGCAGGAACGGGGCCACCACCACGCCCGCGTAGAAGTGCAGGCGCAGAACCAGGGGGCGCAGGGTGCTCCAGCCGGATCTCTGCCGTGCGGGGGCGGAGGGCCGGGGGGCCTCGTCCGTGGTGGTAGAGGGGACGGTTGTCATCGGTGAGCTTCTTTCGAGGGAACTTGGCGGCCGTGATGCTGCTCCAGTGGTCGGAGCGACAGGGCGCCGAGTTCCCGGAGGAACGTGTGGCCTGTGCCACTCAGGGCGGCGGCCGTCCGTCCGGCCCATGGCATCCTGACGCGATGGGAACTCCGAACGATCGCGTGCCCCTGACCGAGCGGGTCGAGCAACTCATCTCCGGTGACGGGCCGTTGCCCATCGTCACGGCCGGGGACCCGGTGCTGCGGCGGGTGTCCGACCCCTTCGACGGCCAGTTGGACTCCACGCTGCTGGCCCGGTTCGTGGAGGCGCTGCGGGTCACCATGCACGCCGCGCCGGGGGTCGGGCTGGCCGCGCCGCAGGTCGGGGTGGGGCTGCGGATCGCGGTGATCGAGGATCCGGCGCTTGTCCCCACGGAGGTGGCGGTGGCGCGCGCTCGGGTGCCGCAGCCGTTCCGGGTGCTGGTCAATCCGGTCTGCACGCCGGTCGGCAGCAAACGGGCATCGTTCTTCGAGGGGTGCCTGAGCGTGCCCGGGTACCAGGCGGTGGTGGCGCGGCACGCCGAGGTGAGGCTGACCGGACAGGACGAACACGGACGGGCGGTGGACGAGGTGTTCGGCGGCTGGCCCGCCCGGATCGTGCAGCACGAGAGCGACCACCTCGACGGCACGCTCTGCCTCGACCGGGCAGAGCCGCGCTCGCTGTCGTCCCATCAGGCAATGACGGAGCACTGGGCGCAGCCCACACCGGAAGAGGCCGCGCGGGCACTGGGTTTCGAACTGCCGTGAGCAGGTTCGGGTTCGGGGGGAGGGCGGGTCCCTGGACCGGGCCCGGGCGGGGCGCAGGAGCCCTCCACCCCCCACCTCCCGTTCCGCCCCCTCAGGCGTCCCGGTACGCCTCCAGCAGCCGGAGCCACACCTCGCTGATCGTCGGGTACGAGGGGACCGCGTGCCACAGACGGGCGACCGGTACCTGGGCGGCGACCGCGACGGTGGCCGAGTGGATGAGTTCGCCCACGCCGGGGCCGACGAAGGTGACGCCGCGCAGTGTCTCGCTCCCGAGGTCGACGACCATGCGGGCGCGGCCCTTGTAGCCCTCGCCGTACAGGCCTGCGCCCGCGACCGAGGCCAGGTCTACGTCGACGGCACGGACGCGGTGCCCCGCTTCCTGCGCCTCGGCAAGGGAGAGGCCCACCGAGGCCGCCTCCGGGTCGGTGAAGACGACCTGGGGGACGGCGTCGTGGTCGGCGGTGGCGGCGTGCGCGGCCCACGCCCGGTCGGCCACCGGCTCTCCTGCTGCCCTGGCGGCGATGGCGGCGCCCGCGATACGGGCCTGGTACTTGCCCTGATGGGTGAGCAGGGCGCGCTTGTTGACGTCACCGACCGCGTAGAGCCAGTCCCGGCCGGTCACTTGGAGGCTGTCGTCCACGGCGAGCCAGGAGCCGGGTTCCAGGCCGACGGTCTCCAGACCGATGTCGTCGGTGCGCGGGGCACGGCCGGTGGCGAAGAGGATCTGGTCGGCCTCGATCCGCTCCCCCGTGTCGGTGACGACCGCGACGACACCGTTCTTCCTGGTCACCGAGGTGGCGGAGGTGCCGGTACGGAGGTCCACGCCGGCCTCGGTGAGCGCCTCGGCGACCAGTTCCCCGGCGAAGGGCTCCATGCGGGGCAGCAGGCCCTTGCCGCGTACCAGGAGGGTGACCCGGGAGCCGAGCCCCTGCCACGCCGTGGCCATCTCGGTGGCGACGACACCGCCACCGACCACGACCAGCCGGCCGGGCACGGTCTGGGCGCTGGTGGCCTCCCTGCTGGTCCAGGGCGCAACCTCGTCGAGTCCGGGCATGCCGGGCAGCAGCGCGCGGCTGCCGGTGCAGACGGCGACGGCGTTCCGGGCGGTGAGGACGCGCCGTGTTCCGTCGGCGGCGGTGACGGTCACCGTGCGCGGGCCGCTGAGCCGCCCGACGCCGCGGTGGAGGTCGACGCCGACGGACTCCAGCCACTGGACCTGGCCGTCGTCCTTCCACTGGGAGGTGTACTCGTTGCGGCGGGTCAGGACCGCGCCCGCGTCGAGCGCCCCCTGCGCCGACGCGCTCAGACCGGGAAGGCGGCGGGCGTCGGCCCGCGCGAGGACGGGGCGCAGCAGGGCCTTGCTGGGCATGCACGCCCAGTAGGAGCACTCGCCGCCCACGAGTTCGCTCTCCACGATCGCGGTGGTCAGCCCTGCCGCGCGTGTGCGGTCGGCGACGTTCTCCCCCACGGGCCCGGCACCGAGCACGACGACGTCGTAGTGGAAAGTCCCCGATTCCGGCGATTCCGGTTGTGTCTGTGTCATGACGCCAGTCTGGTGGGTGGTGTGCGTGGTGGCCACATGGGTAGGGGCGCGGAATACGTGACCCGACGGCCGTGGTTGTACCGACCGCCCGCCCCGACATCAGGAAGAGGGACATGAGCGATGAGCAGCACCGTGGAGCTCACCAAGGAGAACTTCGACCAGTTGGTCACGGAGAACGAGTTCGTTCTGATCGACTTCTGGGCGTCCTGGTGCGGACCGTGCCGTCAGTTCGCGCCGGTGTACGACAAGGCGGCGGAGGAGAACCCGGACCTGGTGTTCGGCAAGGTGGACACGGAGGCGCAGCCGGAGCTGGCCGCGGCCTTCGACATCCAGTCGATTCCGACGCTGATGATCGTCCGTGACCAGGTCGCCGTGTTCGCGCAGCCGGGCGCGCTGCCCGAGGCCGCGCTGACTGACGTCATCGGGCAGGCCCGGAAGCTGGACATGGACGAGGTCCGCAAGTCCATCGCCGAGCAGCAGGCCGCGCAGGGCGACGGTAAGACGGACGCCTAGAACCGGGGGCGGGTGACCGCCCCCGGCTCCGCAACTAGAACGGGTACTGGGCGACGTCCCCGCGCACGGTGGTCCAGCGCACGTCGGTGAACGCCTCGATGTTGGCGTCGCCTCCGAAGCGGGAACCGGTGCCGGAGGCGGCGACGCCGCCGAACGGGGCTACGGCCTCGTCGTTCACGGTCTGGTCGTTGATGTGCACGATCCCCGTCGGAATGCGCTCCGCCAGTTCCAGGCCGCGGGCCGCGTCCCGGGTGACGATGCCCAGCGAGAGCCCGTAGGGGCTCGCGGCGGCCAGGGCGGCGGCCTCGTCGACACCGCCGAAGGACCGTACGGGTGCGACGGGCCCGAAGACCTCCTCCGCGTAGGCGGGGGTGTCGTCGTGGGTGTCCGCGAGGACGGTGGGCCGGTAGAAGAGCCGGTCGTGGGTACCGCCCGCAACGAGTTTCGCTCCGTCGGCCGTGCTGGACTCGACGAGGGCGTGCACCTTCTCGAGCTGTCCCTGGTCGATGAGCGGGCCGAGGTGGACCTGGTCGCGGTGCGGGTCGCCGACGGCGAGCGAGTTCGCCTTGGCGGCCAGCCGTTCCACGTACTCGTCGTAGAGCGAGGCGTGCACCAGGTGGCGTCCGGTCGTCATGCAGATCTGGCCCTGGTGGAAGAACGATCCCCAGGCGGCTGCGGAGATCACCGCCTCGATGTCGGCGTCCTCGAGCACGACCACCGCGGAGTTTCCGCCCAGTTCCAGGTGGGCCCGCTTGAGGTGACGGCCTGCGGCCTCCCCGACATGCCGGCCCGCCCCGGTGGAGCCGGTGAACGAGATGACGGGGATGTGCGGGTCGGCGACCAGTGCCCGGCCGGTCTCGGCACCGCCCGGCAGGACGTGCAGCAGCCCTTCGGGCAGTCCTGCCTCGGCGAACACCGCGACGAGCGCGAGTCCGCCGCAGACCGCGGTGCGCGGGTCCGGCTTCAGGACGACCGCGTTGCCGAGCGCGAGGGCTGGTGCGACGGAGCGGATGGACAGGATCAGCGGCGCGTTGAACGGGGCGATGACTCCCACGACACCGACCGGCACCCGCCGTGTGTACGACAGCCGGGACCCATCGGTGGGCAGCACCTGGCCGACCGGGCGGGAGGCCAGGGCCGCGGCCTCGTAGCACTCCTGGGCGGCGACATGCAGTTCGAAGTCCGCCTTGCCGGGGATGCTGCCGGACTCGCGGACCAGCCATTCCCGCAGCTCGTCGGCGTGCGCGGCGAACAGGTCGCCGGCCTTGCGGAGCACCGCGGCACGGACGAAGTGCGGGGTCCCGGCCCACTCGGCCTGTGCGGCGTGGCCCGCTTCGGCTGCGGCCCCGACGTCATCGTCGGTGGCGAGGGTGACGGTGGCCAGCTGTTCGCCGGTGGCGGGTTCGCTGACGGTGCGGCCGGGTCCCGAGAGGGGGCGGGACTGCCAGGTCGTGGGGTCGAGCAACGGCATATGACGGCTCTCCGATCAGCCGCCGGGGCCCCGCGCGAGCACGAGCCCGGCTGTCCTTGTGCGCACCACATGGTTGAGCGCACAACACCCTAGTCACGCCGCATCCGAGGCGCAGGACGTCCGGCGTCCGTCCCGGCCGACGGCTTCCCGTCCGCCGGGACGGTCCGGCTCCCCCCATCATGCGACGAGGTGATCGCGCTCCGCATGCCCACCGGCCCCGGGCCGCCCGCGTCATCCCTCGTCGGCCCGTGTCAGCCGGAATCGCGCTGGATCACCGACGCGCCCAGCACCTTGTGCGCCTCGGGGGCGGCGGCCGGATCGCGCACCGCGCGGTCGACGAGTTCGGCGAGCTCGGTGCCGGACGGCACGTCGAGGTGGACGGTGGTCAGCCGGGGACGCAGCAGCCGGCCCAGCATGAGGTTGTCGGCACCGACCACGGCCGTTTCCTCGGGGACGCGGACGCCGGCGTCCTGCAGAGCCCGCATCAGCAGCATCGCGTACTCGTCGTTGTACGTGAACACCGCGTCGAGGCCGAGCTCGCGCCAGCGGGCGGCGAGCCGTGCGGCGGCGCCCTCGTCGTGGGCGAGGGGCAGTGCGGTGACCGTGGCGCCGGTGCCGCGCAGGGCCGCCCGCACTCCCGCGAGCCGGGGCGCGGAGAACGCCTCCAGGCCGGGCTCGCGCGGGACGACGACGCCGATGCGGCGCCGGCCCCGGTCGAACAGGTGGGCTCCGGCGCTGTGGCCGACGACGTCGTGGTCCATGAGCAGGGCGTGCGCGCCCTCGACGGTTTCCGGTCCGAGGGTGACCACGGCCCGCGCGCCGGAGCGTTTGAGGACGGCGACGCCCCGGGGGCCGAGTCCCGAACCGGGGACCAGCACGGCCACGGGACGCAGCTCGGCCCAGGCACGGGCGGCCTCGTCGTCGTGCACGCCGACGGTGCCGTACTGCACCACGGTGTAGTCGAGGCGGCCGAGCGCCACCTGGAGGTCGTTGATGAACTGGCTGTAGACCGGGCCGACCGGGAAGGCCGGGGCGGGCATCAGCACCATGCGGCTGTGCCCGGCGCGTAAGCTGCGGGCCGCCGCGTGCGGCACGTACCCGAGTTCTCTGGCGGCCTCGCGGACACGGCGGCGGGTGGGCTCGCTGATCCGGACGGCGTCGGCCTTGTTCAGGACGTAGGAGACGGTCGCGCGCGACACGCCCGCCAGGCGGGCCACATCGGCGCTCGTGGGCACCGCGCCCGGCAGGGGGCGGGCGGGCACGGAACGTGCGGGCACGGGTTGCGCGGGCACGGCACCTGCGGGCACGGAGCACGTCGGTGCGGTGGATGCGGGCGCGGGCGGGTTCGGTATCTGCACCATGACGTAACGCATCCTTGCAGAAGCGTGAACGGGCCGTTCGCCCGGGGGAGTTGAGTGCGTGACGCACCGCGTCCGCCGCAGTTCAGGACGGTCTTGCCGGTCCGGCGGCCGGGCGGACGCGGATGGCCGCCCCCGGGTCAGCGGGCGGCCGCGGCGGGCGCAGTCAGACGGTCGACGACGTCCATCCACGCGGTTTCGAGCCGCGGCAGCGGCATCCCGCACTGCCGGGTCAGGTGGTGCACCAGCGCGGGGTCGAGCTGGGTCATCAGGGTGTGGGCGAGGAGGCCGCAGTCCGCGTCCGGGACCGCCGCGCGCAGCAGCAGCGTCACGTGCCGGTGCAGCACACGATAGGGCGGGTTGGTGAAGCGGCGGTCGGCGCAGGGCTGGGCGGCGAGCTGAAGATCCAGCTCGTCGGCCGTGCGGCGCAGCATGGCGACGCCGAAGGCCCGCAGCCGCTCGGCGGGCGGCGCGCCGGGGCCCAGCGGCGGGGGGCCGCTGAGGAAGGCTGCCTGGAACTTCTTCTCGGAGTGGTCGAGCAGGGCCGTCAGCAGTCCGGTGCGGTCGCCGAAACGACGGAAGACCGTCCCCTTGCCCACCTGCGCCGCCGCGGCCACCGCCTCCATGGTGAGACCGTCCGCGCCGCGCTCGGCGACCAGCAGAGCGGCGGCCTCCAGGAGCCGGGCACGGTTGCGCGCGGCGTCGGCTCGCAGACAGGGTTCGTCGGGCTCGACACCGAGTTGCAGCAACTCCTGCGGCCGGACTGGCTCCTGCGGCATCGGGGCGGGCGGCGGGACAGCGGACATGAGGCCAGCGTAAAGCATCGGGAAGAAATTGGACCGCGGTCCGCTTGGAGTGCTAGAAACTTAACCGGACCCCGGTCCGGATGATTGCGGCAACGTTTCGCCGGCGGCCTCGCCCTGCGTTCCACCGGATGATTCACCCTGCCCGCCGCCCTCCGTGCCACACCTTCACACCCCCAGGAGTCTCGTATGTCTGTTCGCATCCTCGCTCTCGTAGGCAGCCTTCGTTCCGGTTCGCACAACCGTCAGCTCGCGGAGGCCGCGGTCAAGTTCGCACCCGAGGGCTCCGAGATCGTGCTCCACGAGGGACTTGGGGAGATCCCGTTCTACAACGAGGACATCGACGTCGAGGACACCGTCCCGGCCGCCGCCCGGCTGCGCGAGGCCGTGGCGGGCGCCGACGCCCTGCTGTTCTTCACTCCCGAGTACAACGGCACGATCCCGGCCGTCCTGAAGAACGCGATCGACTGGCTGTCCCGCCCGTTCGGCGCCTCCGCCCTCGGCCAGAAGCCGGTCGCCGTGGTCGGCACCGCCTTCGGCCAGTACGGCGGTGTCTGGGCGCAGGACGAGGCCCGCAAGGCCCTCGGTATCGCGGGCGGGAAGGTGATCGAGGACATCAAGCTCTCCATTCCCGGCTCCATGACCCGTTTCGCCGGGATCCACCCCGCCGACGACTCCGAGGTGGCAGGCCGGCTCACCGAGGTCATCGTCCGCCTGAACAGCCACGCCACCGCGGCGACCGCCGCCTGACGGGACCCGCACGACCTGGCGCGACCTGGCGCGACCTGGCGCGACCTGGCGCGACCTGGCGCGACCGCGCCCAAGTCGCCCGGAGGGGCCGAAGCCGCGCCGCGGGACCACGGCTTCGGCCCCTCCGGGCGTGCGGTCTGACCGGCGCCCCCGCTCAGACCCCCGCCGCCGCCCGTTCCTCGCGGTGGATCGGTGTCCGCGTGCCGGTCAGCGGCGCGCCCGTGCCGCCCCGGCGGGCCGCGACGATCTCCGCCGCGATGGACACGGCGGTCTCCTCCGGCGTGCGCGCTCCGAGATCGAGGCCGATCGGCGACCTGAGCCGGGCCAGCTCCCGCTCGCCCACACCTGCCTCGCGCAGCCGCCGTTCCCGGTCCGCGTGAGTACGGCGCGACCCCATCGCCCCGACGAACGCCACCGGTAGCGCCAGCGCCAGCGCCAGCAGCGGCACGTCGAACCTGGCGTCGTGGGTGAGCACGCACAGCACCGTGCGCCCGTCGGTGACGGCGGTACGCAGGTAGCGGTGCGGCCAGTCGACGACGAGCTCGTCCGCCTCCGGGAAACGTGCCCGGGTGGCGAACACCGGCCGGGCGTCGCAGACGGTCACCCGGTAGCCGAGGAACTTGCCGGCCCGCACCAGCGCCGCCGCGAAGTCGACCGCACCGAAGACGATCATGCGGGGCGGCGGCTGCGCCGACTCCACGAACAGGGTCGCCCCGCCGGGGCAGTGCGATCCGTCCGCCGAGAGGCCGACGGTGCCGGTGCGTCCGCCGTCCAGCAGGGCCCGTGCCTCGGCCGCCGCCGTACGGTCCAGCTCCGGATGTCCGGCGAGGCCGCCCTCGTACGACCCGTCGGGGTGGACGAGCATCGCGCCGCCGAGCAGTCCGGCCGGGCCGCGGACGACCCGGGCGAGGGCCGTGGGCTCGCCCTCGGCCACCGCGGACAGAGCCGACCGGAGCACCTCGCGGGCGGGGGCGTGCGCGCCGACCGGGGCGACCACGATGTCGATGATCCCGCCGCAGGTCAGACCGACCGCGAAGGCGTCCTCGTCGCTGTACCCGAACCGCTGGACCCGCGTTACGCCGTCCGCGAGCGCCTCCGCGCACAACTCGTACACCGCTCCCTCGACACAGCCGCCGGAGACCGAGCCGATCACCGCGCCCTCACCGTCGACCGCGAGCGCCGCGCCGGGCCCGCGCGGTGCGCTGCCGCTCACGGAGACGACGGTGGCGACGGCGAACTCCCTTCCCTCAACGAGCCATTGACGCAGCTCACCGGCGATGTCAAACATGCGGCCCGCCCGCGGTGAGGATCCGGTCCGGCCGGATGGGCAGGGCCCGGTGCCGCACTCCGGTCGCGTGCCAGACGGCGTTGGCGACGGCCGCCGCGACCCCGACGATGCCGATCTCGCCGATGCCCTTGATGCCGACCGGGTCGTCGGGGTCCGGGTCGTCCACCCAGTACGCCTCGACGAGCGGTACGTCGGCGTGACTGGCGATGTGGTAGCCCGCGAGGTCACCGCCGTAGTGGGAGCCCGAAGCCCGGTCACGGATCCCTTCCTCGTGCAGGGCCATGGAGATGCCCCAGATCATTCCGCCGACGAGCTGGCCGCGCGCGGTGAGGGGGTTGACGATCCGCCCGGCGGCGAACACTCCGAGCAGGCGGCGCACCCGCACCTCTCCGGTGGTGACGTCCACGGCGACCTCGGCGAACTGCGCCCCGAAGGAGTGCCGTTCCACCTGCGCCAGGGCGCCGAGGGCCGCGGTGGTGTCGGAGCGTACGGTGACGCCCTCCGGCGGGATGCCCTCCGGGGGAACGCCGGCCCCCGGCGCGAGGCGTTCCCGCAGTTCGTCGGCGGCGACGGTGATCGCCCAGGCCCAGGAGCGGGTTCCCGTGGAACCGCCGGCGATCATCGCGGGACCGAAGTCGCTGTCACCGATCCGCATCCGGATCCGCGCGGGCGCCACCCGGAGCGCGTCGGCGGCGATCAGGGTGAGCGCGGTACGGGCCCCGGTGCCGATGTCGGCCGCCGCGATCCGCACGGTGAAGGTGCCGTCCGCCTCGGCCGTCACCGCGGCCGTGGAGGGGCCGGCGCCCGCGGGGAAGGAGGCCGCGGCCGTGCCGGTGCCGATCAGCAGGTTCCCCTCCCGGCGCAGGCCGGGTCGCGGGTCGCGGTCGGCCCAGCCGAAGCGGCGGGCGCCCTCCCGGAAGCAGGCGTCGAGGTTGCGGCCGCTGAACGGCATCCCGGAGACCGGGCCCCGGTCGGGTTCGTTGCGCAGGCGCAGCTCGATCGGGTCGACGCCGCACCGCTCGGCGAGTTCGTCGAGCGCCGCCTCCAGCGCGAAGGCTCCCGGGGCCTCGCCCGGCGCCCGCATCCAGGTCGGTGACGGCACGTTCAGCCGCAGTGCCTCGTTCGCGGTGCGGTGGGCGGGGGCGTCGTACATCACCCGTGCCACGCCGGCGCTGGGCTCGACGAACTCCCAGACCGTCGACGTCTGGCTGAGCGAGCGGTGCTCCAGGGCGCGCAGCCGGCCGTCGGCGTCGGCGCCGAGCCTGATCCGCTGGGCGGTGGGGCTGCGGTAGCCGGTGAGCGAGAACATCTGACGACGGGTCAGAACCACGCGGACCGGGCGTCGCAGCGCGGTGGTGGCCATCACCGCGGACACCTGGTGGGCGCGCAGGCCCTTGCTGCCGAAGCCGCCGCCGATGTGCTCGGAGCGCACCCGCACGGCGGACGGGTCGAGGGAGAACATCCGGGAGAGTTCGTCGGCGACCCAGGTGGTGCCCTGGTTGGAGTCGACGACCTCGAGCCGCCCGCCGTCCCACAGGGCGGTCGCCGCGTGCGGTTCCATCATGCTGTGGTGCTCTTCTGGGGTGGTGTACTCGACGTCCACGACATGGGCGGACGCGGCGAGTTCGGCTTCCAGGTCGCCCTTCTCCGTCACCCCGGGCATGTGGCCGTCCACCGGATACGCCTCGGGGCGCTCCCCGTGGAACTCGATGTCGTGCGGCTCCTGTTCGTACGTCACGACGAGCGCCTCGGCGGCCTCGCGGGCCTGCTCGGAGGTCTCGGCGACGACGAGCGCGACGGGCCAGCCGGCGTGCGGGATCCGGTCGTTCTGGAAGACGGCGGCGGTAGGGTCCGGCGGGACGCCCAGCAGACCGACGTAGTCGAGGTGGAGGCGCGGGGCGTTGCCGTGGTGCAGCACGGTGAGCACACCGGGCATCGCGAGCACGGGGGCGGTCTCGACGGAGCCGATCCGGCCGCGGGCCACGGTGGACAGCACCAGCCAGCCGTGGGCGAGGCCGGTGAAGGGGATCTCGCCCGCGTAGCGGGCGGCTCCGGTCACCTTGTCACGGCCCTCCACGCGGGTGTGTGCGGTGCCCACCGCGCCCGTGAGGGTGGCCCGGTCGGTTGTGGTGGCGGTCATCGGGCGGTCTCCTCGGCGAGTTCGGACAGGACGGCCACCGCGAGGTTGCGCATGAGGGTCACCTTGTACGCGTTGCCGGGCAGCGTCCGGGCCCCGGCCAGTTCGGCGTCGGCGGCCGCGGCGAAGCGGTCGGCGGACGCCGGGGCCCCGTTCAGCACGTGTTCGGCCGCGTACGCCCGCCACGGCCGGGACGCGACCGCGCCGAAGGCCAGCCGCGCCTCGCGCACGACACCGTCGCTGACGTCGAGGGCGGCGGCGACGGAGCCGATCGCGAAGGCGTACGAGGCGCGTTCGCGCACCTTGCGGTAGCGGGAGCGGGAGGCCGACGGCACGGGCGGCAGCGTGACGCCGGTGATGAGCGCGCCCGGCGGCAGGGCGGTCTCCCGATGCGGTGTGTCGCCGACGGGCAGGTAGAAGTCGGCGAGAGGCACCTCGCCTGCTCCGTCGGCGGTCCGATACGAAACGACGGCGTCGAACGCAGTCAGTGCCACCCCCATGTCGGAGGGATGGACGGCGATGCAGTGCTCGGAGGCGCCCAGGACGGCGTGGTTGTGGTGCTCGCCCTCGACGGCGGGGCAGCCGCTGCCGGGGAGACGCTTGTTGCAGGGCTTGGTCACGTCGGCGAAGTAGCCGCAGCGGGTGCGCTGCAGCAGATTCCCGCCGACGGTGGCCATGTTGCGCAGTTGTCCGGAGGCTCCGGCGAGCACCGCCTGGGACAGCGCCGGGTAGCGCCGGCGGACCTCGGGGTGGGCGGCGAGGTCGCTGTTGGTCACGGTGGCGCCGATGCTCAGCCCGCCGTCATCGGTCGACTCGATTTGGTCCAGGGGTAGTTGACGTACGTCGACGAGCCGCGCGGGGCGTTCGACGCCGGTCTTCATCAGGTCGACGAGGTTGGTGCCACCACCGAGGTAGCGGGCGTCGGGGTCGGCGTCGAGCAGGGCGACCGCGCCGGGGACGTCCTCGGCGCGCCGGTAGTCGAACTCCCTCATGCGGCAGCCTCCTCGGCGGCTCCGGCGGTTGTGACGTCTTCGGGGACACCGGCGCCCCCGGGGCTTTCGGCAGCGGCGCGGGCGACGGCCTCGACGATCGAGACGTAGGCGCCGCAGCGGCACAGGTTGCCGCTCATGCGTTCGCGGATCTCCCGCGGGGTCAGCGGCGGCGGTCCCGCTTCGGGCCGTACGTCGTCGGTGACGGCGCTGGGCCAGCCCGCTGCGTGCTCCTCGATGACGGCGACGGCGGAACAGATCTGGCCGGGTGTGCAGTAGCCGCACTGGAGGCCGTCCAGGTCGAGGAAGGCCTGCTGCACGGGGTGCAGCCGCTCCCTCTCGGCGAGGCCTTCCACGGTGGTGATCTCCCGGTCCTCCGCCGCCACGGCCAGTTGCAGGCAGGAGAGGGTCCGACGGCCGTCGACCAGGACCGTGCAGGCGCCGCACTGCCCCTGGTCACAGCCCTTCTTGGTGCCGGTCAGATCGAGGCGCTCACGCAGGGCGTCGAGCAGGGTGGTGCGGGGGTCGACGGACAGCACGTGCTTCTCGCCGTTGATGTTCAGGGTGACGCTGCTGAACGTCGAGGGGGGCATGAACAGCCTTCTTTCGCGGATCCGTGCAGGCCTGCGGGGCCCTCGGGAGGCGGACGGAAAGGAATCGGTCAGAAGGTCGGCAGGGGGATCCTGCACACGGACCGGGAGCGCCGGCGCCGGCCGTCCGCGGTCACGCCTGCCCGCTCTCCCGCACCGTCCGCGGTCACCGATACGATGCGCCGAAGCGGACGGTTGTCCGTTACCGGAAATTTAGTGGACAGCTGTCCGCTTAGCAAGGACGGGTTTCGGCCATGCCCGGAAGGAGGACGGACGAATGGGTCAGGACACGGGGCAGACGCCGGGCGGCGAGGACAAGCCTCGGGACAAGCCCGTACCCCCGCGCGCGCAGGCGCCCCTGCGGTCGGACGCGCAGCGCAACCGCGAGCGCATTCTGGAGGTCGCCCTGGTCGAGCTGACCCGGTCGGCCGACACCCCGCTGAGCGTGATCGCCAAGAGGGCGGGCGTCGGTCAGGGGACGCTCTACCGGAACTTCCCCAGCCGGGAGGACCTCGTCCTGGAGATCTACCGCCACGAGATGCGCCAGGTCGCCGACAGCGCTGCCCGGCTGCTGGAGACCCGGGAGCCCGACCATGCCCTGCGCGAGTGGATGGACCGGCTCGCCCGGTTCGCGATGACCAAGGCCGGGCTGGCCGATGCCATCAGGCAGGCCACCGGCGCGCCGGGCGGCCCGGCGAAGCCGGGACCCAGCCCCGTGATCGAGGCGGCCGGCCTTCTGCTGCGCGCCTGCGAGGAGGCGGGAACCATCCGGCCCGGAGTGACCGTGGACGACATGCTGCTCGCGATCGGCGGCCTCTGGCAGCTTGATCCCGCCGCAGACTGGCAGCCGAGTGCCGCCCGGGTGCTGGACATCGTCATGGACGGGCTGCGCGCCGGGGCGCCCGGACGGCGGTAGGCGCGGACAGCCGGTGCCGGCGGGACCGGAGGCCCTCTGCGCGACGTGACGACCGGAGGCTGTGCGCGTGGCGGGTGCTCCGGCCGGGGGTACGGCCCGGTTCGCGTATCGGCCCCGCCGGCCTGACCGCCGCCCTCGTCGGCATCGCCCTCGTCCCGGCGGCCTGCGGGAGGTCCTGGAGGCAGTCGGCTGCGCCGCGGGAGATGCCCCGTTCCCCTCACGGCCCCTCTCGCATTGCGGGTTCTTCGGCCTGCGGCTGAGATGGACGGCAGGCCACGGCACTCCCGCGGGTTCCGCGGGGCACGGTGCGGGCGCCTCCACGAAGGACCTCGGCCCCGCTCCCCCACGCCGTGCCCGCACGGCGGCCGCCCAAGACCCGGCCGCGGTCCACCGTGATTGCCCCCGCCCGACCGGGATACATGGGTTGCCCCGGGACTCCGCCGGGCCGGACCCCGGACCGGATTGACTCAGCGGCTCCGGGGCACGCGACCTACCGGGGTCGGGCGGTCCGGAGCAGGTGCTCCGGGTCTCCGGGTCCCGGGGGGAAAGCACCGGGGCTCCTGTGTCACAGCCTCCGGACAGTGCCGAGGAGACCCGGGTCCGTGTCGTGCGGAGCCCGGCACGTCACCACCGAACGACGAAAGGCAGACCCATGACAGACACCTCGCCTGCCACCACGACGGACTCCGGTGCCCCGGCGGAGAGTGACGAGCACTCGCTCACCGCGGGCGCGGGCGGTCCGGTACTGCTGCAGGACGCCTACCTGATCGAGCAGATGGCCCAGTTCAACCGGGAGCGGATCCCCGAACGCCAGCCGCATGCGAAGGGAAGCGGCGCTTTCGGTCATTTCGAGGTGACCCACGACGTGAGCGCCTACACGAAGGCGGCCGTCTTCCAGCCTGGCACCCGTACCGATCTGCTCATCCGCTTCTCGACCGTCGCGGGCGAGCGTGGCAGCCCGGACACCTGGCGCGACCCGCGCGGCTTCGCGGTGAAGTTCTACACCAGCCAGGGCAACTACGACATGGTCGGCAACAACACGCCGGTGTTCTTCGTCAAGGATCCGATGAAGTTCCAGCACTTCATCCGGTCGCAGAAGCGCCGGGCGGACAACAACCTGCGCGACCACGACATGCAGTGGGACTTCTGGACCCTCTCACCGGAATCCGCCCATCAGGTCACCTGGCTCATGGGGGACCGCGGCATCCCGCGCACCTGGCGCCACATGAACGGCTACACCTCCCACACCTACATGTGGATCAACGCCGACGGCCGGCGGTTCTGGGTGAAGTACCACTTCAAGACGGACCAGGGCATCGAGTGCTTCACCCAGCACGAGGCCGACCAGATGGCGTCCGCCGACACCGACTACCACATGCGGGACCTCTTCGAGCACATCCGTGACGGCGAGTACCCGAGCTGGACCCTGTACGTGCAGGTCATGCCGTACGAGGAAGCCGCGGACTACCGGTTCAACCCGTTCGACCTGACCAAGGTGTGGCCGCACGGCGACTACCCCCTCGTCCCGGTCGGCCGCATGACACTCGACCGCAACCCGACCGACAACCACGCCGAGATCGAACAGGCCGCCTTCCAGCCCAACAACCTGGTCCCGGGCATCGGCCCGAGCCCGGACCGCATGCTGCTGGCACGGCTCTTCTCCTACGCCGACGCCCACCGTCACCGGATCGGCGCCAACTACCAGCAGCTCCCCGTCAACGCCCCGGTCGTCGACGTCCACACCTACTCCAAGGACGGCGCGATGGCCTACCGGAAGACGACCGATCCGGTCTACGCGCCGAACTCCAAGGGCGGTCCCGCCGCCGATACCGGGAACTACGGCACCCCGCCCAGCTGGGAGACCGACGGGGCCATCACCCGCACCGCCTATGTCAGCCACGCCGAGGACGACGACTGGGGGCAGCCCGGCACCCTGGTGCGCGAGGTCATGGACGACGCCGCACGCGACCGGCTGGTGGACAACGTCGTCGGCCACCTCCTCAACGGCGTGAGCGAGCCCGTCCTCCAGCGGGCCTTCGAGTACTGGTCGAACATCGACAAGACCATCGGCGACCGCATTGCCCGGGGCGTGCGCGCGAAGGCGGACGAGAAGGACCCCAAGGCCGCCGCACAGGCCAACCCGGCCCGGAGCTCCATGCAGGACAAGGCCTGACGCCTTCGGCGAAGGGCCAGGGGCCGTCCTGGGGTCCCGCCCCGGTGCGGGGCATGCGCCCGCAGCGCATGTCCCGCACCCGCACACCCCTCACCCTCACCTGCACGCACGCGCCGAGGCCGGCACCGCGCAGGAGTACCGGCCTCAGGCGACGGCCGTCGGCGCGAGCTCCCGCAGTTCCCGCAGCGCGGCCTCGACCGCAGGGCGGGCGTGGCCGCCCCCTCGGGTGCAGGTCAGCAGTTTGCGGTGCGGGTCACCCGCGCAGCGTACGCGGGTGACCGGCAGGTGCGGGGACAGCTGGGCCAGCCGCGGGATCAGGGCGACGCCGAGCCCGTGCGCGACGAGATGAGCGGTGACGTTCCAGTCGAGGGCGTGGTGGACGACGTCCGGGGTGAACCCGGCGGCACCGCAGGCCGACATCACATGCTGCCGGCAGGGGCTCTCCGGCACCGGCACGATCCACGGTTCACGCGCCGCCTCCTCGAGGCCGGCCCGCTCCCGGCCTGCCAGCGGATGCCCTTCGGGAACCACCAGGTCGAACGGGTCGTCCAGCAGGGGTTGTTGGTCGAAGCGCGCGTCGCTCAGCGGCGGGTTGTGCGGGGTGGCCTCGACGATCGCCAGATCGGTGGCCCCCTCGAAGAGCAGGTCGAAGCTCTTCGGTACCTCCGTCTCCAGAATCCGTACCGTCAGCCGCGGGTGGCGGGCGCCCAGCCGGGCCGCCACCGGGGCCAGCAGGACCGAGATCGCCACCGGGAACCCGGTGACCCGCAGCAGTCCGGTGGGGGCGCCATGGTCGGCCCGCAGGTCCAGCTCCGCCTGTTCCCAGCGGGCCTCGATGGCGTCGGCGTGCGCGAGCAGGCTCTCGGCGGCCGGGGAGAGCCGTACACCGCGCCCCTGCGGTTCCAGCAGGTCGACGCCCAGGTCGCGGGCGAGCTGGCGGATCTGCTGCGAGGCGGCGGACGGGGTGAAGTGCAGGGCGCGGGCGGCCGCGGTGACCGTGCCGTAGTGGGCGACCGCCCTGAGGACATGCAGCCGGCGGAGGTCAATCATGTAGCTCAGGCTTAACGGTCGGATCCACAAAGTCAACCTGGACGTGTACGGAGAATGCGACGCACCCTGGTCCGTGTCACGACGGCCCACCGGGCCATGCCGTCCCGGGAGCCGAGCACTTGAGAAGCCGAGGAGCCACCATGACCAGCGCGCACAAAACCACCGGCACGACAGGCGTCGTCTGCCCCTACTGCGGATGGCCGGACGACGCCGAGCCGTTCCAGCTGGTGTCACGGCACGGCACCGCCGACGGCAGCACCGTGTGGACCCGTTGCGGCTGCGGCTCGCTCCAGGTCCGTGCCGTCGACGGCCGCGGCACCCGCGTCGTCACCCGCAGCAGGCCGCCCGCCGGCATCCCGCCGGCCCGGACATGCGGGACACGCGGCTGAGCGGGCCGGGCCGTCCGGCCCGCTCAGCCGCCCGGCTCCGGACGGATCAGACCGCCCCGGGGACTTCCTCCGTGACGCCGTTGAGGGGGGAGTCGGGGTCGGTGCCGTAGGGGCGGGTGATGACTTCCAGGCCATGGCCCGCCGGATCGAGGAAGTACACGCCGTGGCCGCCGTCGTTGCGGTTGACGCGCCGCGGGTGACGGCCGTGCGGATCGGCCTGGATGGGGATCCCGTCGTCCACGAGCCGGGCGAGGACGGGGCCGAACTCGTCCTCGGAGACGAGGAACGCGTAGTGCTGCATGGGGATGTCGGCGTCGATGGTCGCGAAGTCCAGGGTGACGCCGTTGGCCGTCGTCACCGGAAGGAACATCCCGGCCGGCTCGCCGACCTCCAGGCTCAGGATCCGGGCGAGGAAACGGGCGGACTTCTCCCGGTCGCGGGTGAGAACGATGGTGTGGTTGAACTCGACTGACACTGTTTCAATGCCTCCACGGGCATCCGCGGCGCCTCCATGCCTCACCCGACCGGTGACCGACACGCGATGCCGCACCGGCATGGTAGTCACCTGCGCCGGGGTCGTCGAGGCGTTTTCCACGAGGGCGGCGGGCCGTCGCCCCGTCGGCACCGTCCCGACATCTGTCAGGGGCCCGTCGACCGTGCTTCTCCCCAGGGTGCCGAGCACGGACCGCGTCGGCCGACCTCCGATCCGGGCCGCGCGAACAACCCGCACCGTCGCATGTCCGGGGGGACGGAATGAAGAACCTGACGCGCCGCACCGCCACCGCGCTTGCCGCGACCGAAGCGCAGGGCGACCGGGTCCAGGCGGGCGCGCTTGGCCCCGGTGCGGCCGCCGTCCGCCGGGGTTCCGGTGTCCTCGCCGAGGTCGAGCCTCAGCTTGGCGAAGGCCGGGCAGCCGATGTGACAGTTCACCGCGGAGCGGGTCAGACCACGGCAGGACTCCAGCGGGCGCAGTCGCCGGGCGATCTCCCCGACGCCGGGCAGCGCCGCGTCGGACGGGTCGCGCAGCAGCGGTTCGCAGAAGGCGACGAGGACGAAGAGGACGAGGAGGACGAGGAGGACGAGGAGGACGAGGAAGTACTTCGCCGTCGGATCCAGCACGAAGGGGTGGACGGTCGTTCCCCGAGGCCCTGCACGGACCGCTCGCCTAGATAGGCGTGCTGAGGGGGGCGAACACCTTGAAGGCGGCGGCTTCGGTCAGGGCGGGTGGCACCACCCGGGAGAACTCGGAGGGCACGGGTGCGCCGAGCCGGCCCGGGGCCACCGTGATGTACTCGCCGGCGCCCTCCGGGTTCTCCATCACGTAGGACACGCTGCGGCTGAAGTTGGACAGCCGCCGGTAGTCACCGGCCGCCTCCAGCTGTCCGGCCCGGCGGGAGATTCCGGGATCGCCCAGGGCGATGGACACTCCCCCGCCGACGGCCGGCCCCCGCCCGAAGTCGACGACGTCGCCCGGTCCGGGGTGGAGCAGTTCGGGCTTGCCCGACCGGCCCGCGCTCCGGCGGCCGTGCGGGTTCCGGTAACCGGACGATGATCCTTTCCACGGCCTCTCCCCCGGTCGGTCGCCGAAATCACCGGAATTGCAGGGGCGGGAGATGCCCGGGAGCCGAGGCGCGCCGGTATCGGGCCGGTGTCGTCAATCCGCCCACAGTTCTGCGCTGTCGCACACGTCCACGTTCATGTCGCGCTCCATCATCCGCAGGGCGGCGTCCGCCAGGTCGGCGTGGATGTGGGCGACGGCGTCACGTGGAACGGTCACCTCGACGGCACGGATGTGGGCATCGAGCGAGGAGTACAGCACGCACGGTTCGGTCACCTGGCCGCACAGGACGAGCCGGTCGATGCCCTGCTCGTGGAGCAGGTAGTGCAGCGGGGTCTCGAAGAAGATCGAGTGGCGGGCCTTGACCACGAAGAGGGAGGAATCCGTCGGCCGCAGCGGTTCGACGAGATCCGCGTGAGGTCCCGACAGAGCCTTGTCGAGCAGTTCGCCGTGGTGCGATCGCCGTGGTGCGATCGCCACTCTCCGAAGTTGTCGTTGACATAGATCACCGGCACGCCCCGCCCCCGGGCCCGCCGCAACAGGCCGGAGATGACGGGTACCACCGACCGTGCGGCCGGTATCAGCAGCCCGGCGTCCGCGTGATCATAGGTGTTGATCATGTCGATGGCGATCAGTGCGGTCTTGCCCATGCCGACGGGCCCTCTCGGACAGAACTCGATCGGAACTCACGGCAGGGCCCGGCCGTCCCTGCCGGGCCCTGCCGGAACCGGGGTACCCGCTGGGAGCGCCCTCAAGCGCCGGTACGCCTCATCAGGGCCGTCCGGCCCTAGTCCGGCGGGTTTCCGCCACCGACGATGGACTGATGTTCCCCAGCGATGGTTTCCGCGCGCTCGACCGTCAGGAGTGCCTGCGCCTGCTGGCCGAGGTGCCGGTCGGTCGCGTGGTGTACACCCGGCAGGCCCTGCCCGCCGTCCTCCCGGTCAACTTCTCCCTGGACACGGACGACTCCGTGCTGCTGTGCACCTCGCGGGACTCCGACCTGGTGCGCGCGATCGACGGTGTCGTGGTGGCCTTCGAGGCCGACGGCTTCCGGCCCGAACGCCGGTCCGGCTGGAGTGTGGTGATCACGGGCCGGGCCTCGGTGGTGACCGACCCCGCCGAGCACGAGCGGCTGCTGCGCACCGGTCCCGACACCTGGATGCCGATGCGGGACGGGGTGTTCGTACGGGTCGAGGCCGGGATGGTCTCGGGACGGGAACTCACGGGTCTGCGCGTCCGCCGCACCGCGTGAACGGCCTGAACGGTTCGAACGGCGCGGGACCACCGCTGCCGCACGGCGGTTGATCACGGTCCCGGGGCATCCCGTACCGTACGCCCGTGACCGAGTACAGCACTGATGAAGTCCCGGGACGCTTCGGCCCCACCGCCACCATCGAGGCCGAACCCGGTGAGGTGGGCAGGGTGCGCACGGAGTACTCGCCCGAGCACGACGGCGACCCCGATCCCGGGGAGATCGTCTGGACCTGGGTGCCCTACGAGGAGAACGACGGCAGGGGCAAGGACCGTCCCGTGCTCGTGGTCGCGCGGGAGCCGGCCGGAACGTTCCTCGCGGTGCAGCTGTCGAGCAGGCAGCGCAGCGGGGACCGGGACCGGGTGCCGATCGGCAGTGGACCGTGGGACCGCGCGGGCCGTGATTCGTGGGTCGCCGTCGACCGGGTGCTGCGGCTGCACGAGGACGGCATGCGCCGCGAGGCGTGCGCCCTGGACCGGATGCGGTTCAATCTGGTGCGTCACCGGCTGCGGGAGCGGTACGGCTGGAACTGACCTCCCCGGTGACCTCGGTCCGGGCCCCCGCCGGCCGGAACGCCGAGGACGGCACCCGGCCGGCATCCTGGGCCGGGCCCGAGGAGTTCGCCGAAGCCGACATCGGCACCGGCACATACGCCGGGACCCGCACACGCAGCGGCTCCGGCCCGTACATCCGCGTACCGCGTCCCGTGCGGCCCCGATCGCCGCCGCCAGGCGCACCTCGCGGCCGTCGGCCGGGGCGCGGTAGAGCCCGGCCGCCACGATCTGCTCGGTCGCGCGGGCCATGCCGCGCAGGCGCGCGCTCACGCCGCGCCCCCCGTACGCGTCGTGACCGCGTGCCCCGCGCTCTCCCCTGTGGTGCGCGCCGGCGTGTCCGCCGGCTTTTCCCCCGTCGTGCCCATACGGGCATCGTGAGCGATGCTGAGGAGGCGACGCAACGGAGTTTCCTCCCCGGAAGGCCCGGGGAGGCGGTGGGAGGGCCCCTGGAAGAGCCCTCGGAAACGGACTGGACGGAAAAGGTTACCGACCCGGGACGCCCCGCCAGGCGCTCTTGTGCCGAGCCTCGTGAGGGTTTTGGGTGGACGGGTTGATGCCCGCCCGGCCGAAGGGCGCCGGGCGGGCGACATGGCGGCATCTCAGGAGGATTCCCACATGTCCGATTCGGCAAGTGGCTGTACCGAACCACGTCCCGCCGTCACCGAAGCCGAGGTGGAGGCCCTCGTACGAGGCATCTGCTTCAAGACCGGACCACCGCGCCGCCTCGGTGTGGAGGTGGAATGGCTCGTCCACGAGCTGCGCACCCCGCGGCTCCCCGTGACACCCGAACGACTCGAAGCGGCCTACGCCGCTCTGCGGACCGTGCCCTTGGATTCGGCGCTCACCGTCGAACCCGGAGGCCAGCTGGAGCTCAGCTCGCAGCCTGCCGCCTCCCTCATGGAGTGCGTCGGCACCGTCCGCGCCGACCTCGACGCCGTCCGCGCGGTTCTGCGCGAGGACGGGCTCGGCCTCGTCGGCCTCGGCCACGACCCCTGGCACACTCCGCGCCGGTTCCTGCGCGAACCGCGCTACGACGCCATGGAGACCTGTCTCGACCGCACCGGGCCCGCCGGCCGCGCCATGATGTGCGCGTCGGCGTCCGTGCAGGTGTGCCTGGACGCCGGGTACGAGGAACCCGGCACCCTCGGTCATGTACGGCGCTGGTGGCTGGCGCACCAGCTGGGCGCGGTGCTCGTGGCCGCGTTCGCCAACTCCCCGCTGGCCGGTCGCCGGCCCACCGGCTGGATGTCCACGCGGCAGCTGCGCTGGACGCAGCTCGGCACCGGCCGCGCGGGCGGCCCCGTGCTGGACTCCGATCCACGCGGCGCCTGGGCCCGGCACGTCCTGGACGCGCCGGTGATGTGCGTACGGCAGGACAGCGGGCCGTGGGACGTGCCGGAGGAGCTGACCTTCCGCGAGTGGACCAGGTCCGGGGCGCCGAGGGTGCCCACCCGGGAGGACCTCGACTACCACGTCACCACGCTGTTCCCGCCGGTCAGGCCGCGCGGCCACCTGGAGCTGCGGATGATCGACGCGCAGCCCGGTGACGACGGCTGGATCGTGCCGCTGGCCGTGACGACGGCGCTGTTCGACGATCCGGAGGCCGCCGAGACGGCCTACCGGGCGGTGAAGCCGCTGGTCGAACGGACCCATGGCAGGCCCGCGCCGCACAACTCGCTGTGGCGGGACGCGGCCCGCGGCGGCCTGGCCGACCCGGAGCTGCGCGAGGTGGCCGCCGTCTGCTTCGCGGCAGCGCTGCGGGCCCTGCCCGGGCTCGGTGCCACGACCGATGTCGTGGAAGCGGTGGCCGCCTACCAGGACCGCTATGTCGCCCGCGGCCGCTGCCCTGCCGACGACACGCTCGACGCCCTGCGCACCGGAGCGGTCGCGAAGCACCCGCGAGGCACGCCCGGCGCTCGCCCCCGGACCGCGCCCCGCTCCCCGGGCGCTCCCACCTCCTACGCGCACGGAGCACGTCCACACGGGAAGGACACCTCCTCATGACCGACCCCGCTTTCGACGCCGAAGCCCTGCGCGAGCGCGCGGTCGCCTCGCTGGTCACCGCGCGCGACCGGACCACCCTGCTGACCGGCTGTGTCGACGGGCCCGATCTCACCGCGCAGCACTCACCGCTGATGTCGCCGCTGGTGTGGGACCTCGCTCACATAGGCAACCAGGAAGAACAGTGGCTGCTGCGGACCGTCGGCGGTCAGGAGGCGCTACGGCCCGAGATCGACAACATGTACGACGCCTTCGAGCACCCGCGGGCCGAGCGGCCGAAGCTGCCGCTGCTGCCTCCGGAGGAGGCCCGCCGGTACGCCTCGGAGGTGCGCGGCCGGGCGCTGGACGTGCTGGAGAGCACCGCCTTCCACGGTGAGCGGCTGACCGAGGCGGGGTTCGCCTTCGGGATGGTCGCGCAGCACGAACAGCAGCACGACGAGACGATGCTGATAACCCATCAGCTGCGCAGCGGCCCGCAGGTCCTGACGGCCCCGGACCCGGAGCCGGTGCCGCTGTTCACCGGTCCGTCCGAAGTGCTCGTCCCGGGCGGCCCGTTCACCATGGGCACCTCTGACGAGCCGTGGGCGCTGGACAATGAACGTCCCGCACACCGGCGCGAGGTGGCACCGTTCCGCATCGACACGACGCCGGTGACGAACGCCGCGTACCAGGCGTTCATCGAGGACGGCGGCTACGACGAGCCACGCTGGTGGGCCGCGGAGGGCTGGGCCCACATCCGCCGGAACTCCGTCGGCGCCCCATTGTTCTGGCGCCGGGACGGCGGGCAGTGGCTGCGTCGTCGCTTCGGTGTCACCGAGGCCGTGCCGCCCGACGAGCCGGTGCTGCACGTGTGCTGGTACGAGGCGGACGCGTACGCCCGCTGGGCCGGGCGCCGGCTGCCCACCGAGGCCGAGTGGGAGAAGGCCGCCCGGCACGATCCGGCCGGCGGCCGCGCGGCACGTTACCCCTGGGGCGACGCCGAACCCGGTCCGGAGCACGCCAATCTCGGCCAGCGCCACCTGCGGCCCGCGCCCGCGGGCAGCTATCCGGCGGGTGAGTCACCGCTCGGGGTGCGCCAGTTGATCGGTGACGTGTGGGAGTGGACGTCGAGCGACTTCCTGCCCTACCCGGGGTTCAGGGCATTCCCCTACAGGGAGTACTCGGAGGTGTTCTTCGGGACCGGGCACAAGGTGCTGCGCGGCGGTTCGTTCGCGGTGGACGCGGTGGCCTGCCGGGGCACGTTCCGCAACTGGGACCATCCGGTCCGGCGGCAGATCTTCTCCGGGTTCCGCACGGCCCGCTCGGAGAACATCTGATGTGTCGCCATATCGCGTACGTGGGGCCCGAGGAGTCACTCGGCCGACTCCTCGTGGACCCGCCGCACGGGCTGTACCGCCAGTCGTGGGCGCCCCGGCACCAGCGGTACGGGACGGTCAACGCCGACGGTTTCGGGGTGGGCTGGTACGCGCCCGGGGACCCGGTGCCGGCCCGGTACCGCAGGGCGGGACCGGTCTGGGCGGATCTGTCGTTCGCCGATCTCGCCCGGGTCGTCCGCACCCCGGCGCTGCTCGCGGCCGTACGGGACGCGACCCTGTCGGGTGCGGACGCCGAGGCCGCGGCGGCCCCGTTCGCGGCAGGGGCCTGGCTGTTCAGCCACAACGGGGCCGTGCGGGGCTGGCCGGGCACGCTCGCACCGCTCGTGGCCACCCTGCCGCCCGAGGACGTGCTGTCACTGGAAGCCCGGAGCGACTCCGCGTTCGTGTGGGCCCTGGTGCTCGCCCGGCTGCGGGCGGGGTACCCCGGGGAACCGGAGGGGCAGGCACTGGCCGACACCGTGCTGGAGATCGCCGCGGTGGCCCCCGGGTCCCGGCTCAACCTGCTGCTCACCCAGGGCGACACGATCACCGCGGTCGCGTGGGGCGACACGTTGTGGTACCTCGCCCGGCCGGGCGGCGGTACCGTCGTGGCCTCCGAGCCCTACGACGACGATCCGCACTGGCGCGAGGTCCCCGACCGCACCCTGCTGGCCGCCAGCCGCACGGACGTGCTCCTCACGCCGCTCAAGGAGCCGGGCGACGTCCTGGCGAGCACCGGCACACCGGCACGACCCGCATCGGTACGACACACACCGGCGTCACCGAAGGAGCCCCGCACGTGAGTCCGTTCCGTCTCACCCGCACCCTTGCCGAGGACGCCACCGGCGCCGCCCTGCGCGCCGACGTCCGTGAGGGCCTGACCGGCAGTCCCAGAACGCTGCCGCCGAAGTGGTTCTACGACGCGCGGGGCAGTGAGCTGTTCGAGGAGATCACCGGACTGCCCGAGTACTACCCGACGCGTGCGGAGCGCGAGATCCTGCTCGCCCGCTCCGGTGAGATCGCCGATGCGTCCGGTGCCCGCACCCTCATCGAACTGGGCTCCGGTTCCTCGGAGAAGACCCGCCACCTGATCGACGCGCTGGCCGGGCTGCACACCTACGTCCCCGTCGACGTCAGCGAGAGCGCCCTGACCCTGGCGGGTCAGGCGCTCGCCGCCGAGCGGCCGGGGCTGAACGTGCACGCCCTGATCGACGACTTCACCGGCCGCATGACGCTGCCCGACACCCCGGGCCCGCGCCTGGTGGCGTTCCTCGGCGGCACGGTCGGCAATCTGCTGCCCGCCGAGCGGGCCGCGTTCCTGGTCTCCGTGCGGGCGATGCTCGCCCCGGGGGACGGGCTGCTCCTCGGTACGGACCTGGTCAAGGACGAGAAAGTGCTGGTCCGGGCGTACGACGACGCGGCCGGGGTGACGGCCGCGTTCAACAGGAACGTCCTGGCCGTCGTCAACCGGGAGCTGGGCGCCGACTTCGATCCGGCCGCCTTCGACCACGTGGCAGCGTGGGACGCCGGGCACGAGTGGATCGAGATGCGGCTGCGCTCGCGCGAGCGGCAGACCGTGAAGATTCCCGCGCTCGGCCTCGCCGTCGACTTCGGTGCGGGCGAGGAGCTGCGCACCGAGATCTCGGCGAAGTTCCGCAAGGAGCGCGTACGGGAGGAACTGACTGCCGCCGGGCTGGACCTGACCCGGTGGTGGACGGACCAGGAGGGACGGTTCGCGCTGTCACTGAGCGTGGCGCGCTGACCGGGAGGGGCCGGCGCGAGGCGGGCGTGTACCCCGTACGGGTGCACCGTGCCTTGGTGGGCCGATGCGCGGGTCGAGGGGTGCCGGACATCCGGTGCCCGCTACACCCGACGTCTCGCGCCCTGGCACCGCTTCGGGCACGTTGGAGGGACGTGTGACACAGGAGGCGGCTCTCGAACCGGTGGGAGCCGCCGACGAGAGGAGCACCCGTATGTCGAACCACACCTACCGGGTCACGGAGATCGTCGGCACGTCGCCCGACGGCGTGGAACAGGCCGTCCGCAACGGCGTCGAGCGTGCCTCGCAGACCCTGCGTCATCTGGACTGGTTCGAGGTGACCCAGGTGCGGGGCCGGCTCGAGGAGGGCCGCATCGCGCACTGGCAGGTGGGTCTGAAGGTCGGCTTCCGCCTGGACGACTCGGCCTGAGCCACCCGTCTCCACAGGAGAGCGGGAGGGACGGATGTCAGGTCCGCCCCTCCCGCTCCTGCGCCGCTCTCAGTTCCCCCGACGGTGCCGTCCAGCGGGCGTGCACGACGGTGAATCCCGCCCGCCGGGCGTCCGCGCAGACCAGTTCGTCGTCGTCCACGAGCACACGGATCTCCCGGGTGCGGGCGAGACGGCGCAGGATCGCCAGCTTGGTGTGCCGGGCGGGCCGCCGGTCCGCGTCGCCGCGCATGTGCACCGGCCCTTCGGGCAGCTCCTGGGCGGCCAGCCACTCCAGCGTGTCGCTCCGACAGCGCTCGGGACGCCCGGTGAGGTAGACGATCTCGCACTCCCGCGCCCTCTCGCGCAGCAGCGCGATGCCCTCCGCGAGGGGCGGATCCTCGGGCGCGGCGGCGAAGAAGGCGTCCCAGTCCCGTGGCCTGCGCTCCAGGAACCGCTGCCGGTGCGCGGTGTCGGCGAGGGTGTTGTCCAGGTCGAACACGGCGAGCGGGTGCTTGTCACGGTTGGTCACGCCGCCCAGCCTAGACAAGCGACGCGCTGCTGCCCGCCGTGCCCGGAGGGAATGCGGCCACAGGGAATGCCGCGCCCGTCCGGACGTTGAACCGGATGTGACCCCGCTGATCTCCCGGACCCGTTTCTCCGTCCTCGACCGTTCCCGCACCCGTGAGGGGCACAGCGGTCCCGAGGCGCTGCGCGACACCGTGCGCCTCGCGCGGGAGCTGGAAGGGCTCGGCTACCACCGGCTCTGGGTCTCGGAGCATCACGGCGTGTCCGGGGTCGCCGGCTCCGCGCCGACGGTGCTGGCCGCCGCCGTCGCCGCGGCAACCCGGACGATCCGCGTCGGTACCGGCGGGGTCATGCTGCCCAACCATCGACCGCTCGTCGTGGCCGAGCAGTTCGGCGTGCTGGAGTCCCTCTTCCCGGGGCGGATCGACATGGGCCTGGGCCGCTCGGTGGGATTCACCGACGGGGTGCGCAGGGCCCTGGACCGTGACAGGGGCGACGCCGAGGACTTCGGCGCGCAGATCGACGAGCTGCTCGGCTGGTTTCGCGGCACGTCCCCCACCGGCGTGCACGCCCGTCCGGCCGAGGGCCTGACCGTGCCGCCGTTCGTGCTGGCCATGGGCGAGGGCGCGACGATCGCCGCCCGCGCGGGTCTGCCCATGGTCATCGGCGACCTGCGCGGCCGCGACCGGATGCGGCGCGGCATCGACCACTATCGGGAGCACTTCCGCCCGTCCGCCTGGGCGGGCGAGCCGTACGTGGTGATCTCCGGGACGGTCGCCGTGGCGGACACACCCGAACGGGCCCGCCGGCTCCTGGTCCCGGAGGCCTGGTCGATGGCGTATTCACGGACCCGCGGAATTTTCCCTCCGCTGCCGCCCGCCGAGCGCGTCGAGTCGCTCAGCATGACGGCGAAGGAACGCGGCCTGTACGAGTCCGGGCTCGGCGGTCACCTCGCCGGCACGGAGGAGCAGGTGGCCGACGAGTTGGAGACGGTGCTGAAGGAGACGGAGGCCCAGGAGGTCCTCGTCACCACCAGCACCCACGACCGTACGGCCCTGCTGGACTCCTACCGGCGGCTCGCCGCCCTGACGGGTCTCGCCGGGCTCACGGATCTCACGGACACGGAGGACGGCAGCGCGGTGCGCCGGTGAGCGGACTCACCGGCGCGCTCACGGTGTGCCATCCGGTCATGGGCGGCCCCGGCGTGGAACGTCGCGGCCCTGTCCGGCGGCGTCGTCCCGCCGCGTGGTGTCGTCCGGTACGCCCTCGCTCTCGATGCGCTCCTTGCGGACCCGGCCCCGTACGGTCTTGTTCTCGGTGCGCTCCTCCATGGTCAGCCGCACCCGCTCGACGGGCACCGCCCTGGTCTCCACGACGGGCCGTTCCTCGTGCAGCGTGACCTCGTAGTCGGCCTCACCCATCTCGGCGCCGGGCATCGCGGCCTCGCGGTCGGCCTCCGTGATCGGCTCGCGCACCACGTGTACCTCCTCGTGGCGCACGGGCACGGTCTGTTCGACGTCCTCCGTCACGACGTACTTGTGCAGCTTGGCCCGTCCGGTCTCGCGCCGCTCGACGCGGACGTGCATCTCCTCCTCCATGCGGGTCATGGACTCGGCGCCCTGCCCTGCCCGCACGCCGGTCCGGCCGGTGGTCGCGGCCGCACTCGCGGGGCCGGCCTTGCCGGTCGTCGCCGACGTGCCCGCCGATGCCGTTCCCGCGGTGGTGGTCGTCCTCGTCGCCGTCCGGTCCTTGCCCGGCGTAACCGCGGCCCCGGCGGCACCCGCGGCCCCGGCCATACCCCTGCCGGGGTTCTTGTCCGTGCGGCCCTCGCCCGAGTCCTTGGCGTCGTCACGCAGCACACCGCCCCAGTCGATGCCGTAGTAGTCGAACAGCCGGTGTTCCTCCGACTCCGACAGGTGGCCCTGCGAGTCGACGTCGACGTCGGGTGCGCCCTTGATCTTGTCCTTGAGATACGGGACTTCGAGGTGGTCCTCCACCAGTTCGGCGTCACGGATGGGAATGAACGACTCGCTGGTGCCGAACATGCCCGTCTTGACGCTCACCCACTCGGGGCGACCGCTCATGTCGTCGAAGAAGACATGCTTGGCCTCACCGATCTTGTTGCCTTCCCCGTCGTAGACGGGGTGGTCCAGGAGGATCCTGACCTCATCACGGGTGATCATCTGGCCTCACCCTCCTTTCAGGTGTCACTCCCGTCCGGATGTCCTCCTCAGCGCGGTAAAAACTTCACATAGAGAACAAAAGCCACTTAATTTTTGGTAGCGCTCACTTCCGGTGACCGCGACCGACGGTTCTCGCCGGGGTTCCGGCCGGGTCCCCGACCCGGCACCCGTCCTGGTGTCCGAACTTGGTGTCCGATCCGCTGCCCTGCCACCCGCACGGCTCGCGGACCGGCCCGATGGTCCCGTACCGAACCGTCGTACGGCTGCGCGGCGGCGGCCAGAGTCCGGCGGTCCGGGTGGCTGCCCGGCGGGATGGCGGCCCGTATCCCGACCTCGGCGACCAGACCCCGGGCCGAGACCACCCGCCACAGGGACACCACCAGGGTGTCGGCCCCCACGAAGGCCGGGGCGGTGGCAGGTGCTCCGTACGCGTCGCGGTAGTGGATGCGGACCGGCTGGACCGGGACCCCGGCGTCGAGTGCCGCCTGGAAGGCGGCCCGGCGGAAGGAGCCCTGGCCGCGGCCGCACCAGGTGCTGCCCTCGGGGAAGACCGCGACGGCCGAACCCTCGCCGAGCGCCCCGGCGATCCGGGCGACCGTGCCCGGCAGGGCGCGCAGCCGGTCACGGTCGATGAACAGGACGCCGCTGCGCTCGACCAGCGCCCCCGCCAGCGGCCACTGCCGTATCTCGGCCTTCGCCAGCATGCGGGCCGGACGGACCACGCCCAGCAGCGGGATGTCCAGCCAGGAGATGTGGTTGGCGACGAGCAGCAGCCCGCCGGCGGGTGCGGCGCCGCCGGTGACACGGACCCGGACCCCGGCGGCCCGCACGATCCACCGGCACCACCGGCCGACAAGACCCGCCGGAATCAGTTGCCCGACGGGCAGCAGCAGGACCCCGGTGAGGACCAGGGCGAGGACCGCGGCCAGTCTCAGCACCGCCCCCGGTACGGCCCTCGTGGCCCCCGTCGGCTCCACGCAGCCGTGCGGGGTGCAGGGAGCGCCCGGCAGCCAGACGCTCATTTCGCCGGTACGAGGGAGAGGAAGTGCCGCAGATAGCGCTGGTCGACCCGGCTCATCGGCAGCAGCACGTACAGGTCGGCGACGCCGAAGTCCGTGTCGTGCGCGGGCTCGCCGCAGACCCAGGCGCCGAGCCGGAGGTAGCCGCGCAGCAGGGCGGGCAACTCGGTGCGGGCCGCGGGCGCCGCGGCCGTCGGCCGCCACGGGTGCAGCGGACGCACTCGGTACTCCTCGGGGGCGAGGTGCTTGCCCTGGACACGGTCCCAGGTGGCGGCGGCGAGCGCGCCACCGTCGGTGAGGGGGATGGAGCAGCAGCCCGCGAGCCACTCGTGGCCCCGGTCGGTCATGTAGCGGGCGATGCCGGCCCAGATGAGGCCGATGACCGCACCGTCGCGGTGGTCGGGGTGCACGCAGGAGCGGCCGACCTCGACGAGGCCCGGCCGGATCGGGTCGAGGGCGGCGATGTGGAACTCGGTCTCCGCGTACAGGCGGCCGGCGACCGCGGCCCGCTCGGGCGGCAGCAGCCGGTAGGTGCCGACCACCTGGCCGCTCACCTCCTCGCGCACCAGGAGGTGGTCGCAGTGGGCGTCGAAGGGGTCGATGTCCAGGCCCGGCTGGGGAGTGGTCAGCAGGGCGCCCAGCTCGACGGCGAAGACGTCGTGCCGCAGCCGCTGGGCGGCACGCACGTCGTCCTCGTCGCGGGCGAGGGTGACGGTGTAGCGGGTGGGTGCCGGGGGCTTCACGGGGTGGTCTACGGTCAGGACGCCGGTCATGGCTCTCTCCTGGTCACGCGCCGGAGCGGGGAAGGTGGGGTCTCCCCTTGTTTCTGCCGATGCCGGTTGGCGTGTACGTGACCTGAGCCGGGAGCGCGGATGTGGGAATGCTGAATGCCAGGCGTTGCCCGGCCGGCATCGGACGTCGCCCGGACAGCAGACGGGACCGGGGATGAGCACCACTCCCGGTCCCGCCCGTCCGCCCTCTGGCGGACGTCTCCCTGTTGCCCGCAAAGGTGGCTACCGGCCGGCTCCCCTGGCCGTGGCGCGCAGCCACTCCTTGTTCATCCCCGTGATGGAGGTCAGCGGGATGCCCTTCGGGCAGGCTGTGGCGCACTCCCCGGCGAGGGTGCAGCCGCCGAAGCCCTCGTCGTCCATCTGCGACACCATGTCGAGCACCCGGGTCTCGCGCTCGGGCGCGCCCTGCGGCAGCACGTTGAGGTGGTTGATCTTCGCCGAGGTGAAGAGCATCGCGGCGCCGTTGGGGCAGGCCGCGACGCAGGCGCCGCAGCCGATGCACTCGGCGTGCTCGAAGGCGAGGTCCGCGTCCGGCTTCGGGACGGGCGTGGCGTGCGCCTCGGGCGCGGAGCCGGTGGGGACGCTGACGTAGCCACCGGCCTGGATGATCCGGTCGAAGGCCGTCCGGTCGACGACGAGGTCCTTGACCACCGGGAAGGCCGCCGCCCGCCACGGTTCGACGTCGATGGTGTCGCCGTCCTTGAAGGACCGCATGTGCAGCTGGCAGGTGGTGGTGCGCTCGGGGCCGTGGGCGTCGCCGTCGATAACCAGCGAGCAGGCGCCGCAGATGCCTTCGCGGCAGTCGTGGTCGAAGGCGACCGGGTCCTCGCCCTCGAGGGTGAGTTCCTCGTTGAGGGCGTCGAGCATCTCCAGGAAGGACATGTCGGGCGAGATGTCGTCCACTTCGTACGTGGACATGGCGCCGTCGGCGTCGGCGTTCTTCTGCCGCCAGACGCGCAGGGTGAGCTTCATGCGTAGCTCCGCTGGGTGGGGTGGACGTACTCGAAGACGAGGTCTTCCTTGTGCAGGACGGGGGCGTCACCGGTGCGGGTGAACTCCCAGGCTGCGGCGTAGGTGAACTCCTCGTCCCGGCGGGCGGCTTCGCCGTCGGGGCTCTGGGACTCCTCGCGGAAGTGGCCGCCGCAGGATTCGGCGCGGTGCAGTGCGTCGAGGCACATCAGCTCGGCGAGCTCGAGGTAGTCGACGATGCGGTTGGCCCGCTCCAGCGACTGGTTGAACTCCTCGCCGGTGCCGGGCACCTTGATCCGCCGCCAGAACTCCTCGCGGATCTGCGGGATGCGCTCCAGCGCTTTGCGCAGGCCGGAGTCGGTGCGGGCCATGCCGCAGAACTCCCACATGAGTCCGCCGAGTTCGCGGTGGAAGGAGTCGGGGGTGCGGTCGCCGTCGACGGACAGCAGCAGGTTCAGCCGGTCCTCGGTCTCGGCCAGTACCTCCTGCACCACCGGGTGGCCGGCATCCACCTCGGCCTTGTGCGGGTTGCGCGCCAGGTAGTCGTTGATGGTGGCCGGCAGGACGAAGTAGCCGTCGGCCAGGCCCTGCATCAGCGCGGAGGCACCGAGCCGGTTGGCGCCGTGGTCGGAGAAGTTGGCTTCGCCGATGGCGAACAGGCCGGGGACGGTGGTCTGCAGGTCGTAGTCGACCCACAGGCCGCCCATCGTGTAGTGCACGGCGGGGTAGATCCGCATCGGCACCCGGTAGGGGTCCTCGTCGGTGATCCGCCGGTACATGTCGAAGAGGTTTCCGTACTTGGACTCGACGGCCTCGCGGCCCATGCGCTCGACGGCGTCGGCGAAGTCCAGGTAGACACCCTGGCCGCCGGGGCCGACGCCCCTGCCCTCGTCGCAGACGTTCTTCGCGGCGCGGGAGGCGATGTCGCGGGGCACCAGGTTGCCGAAGGACGGGTAGATGCGCTCCAGGTAGTAGTCGCGCTCGTCCTCGGGGATCTTGTTCGGCGGGCGGTCGTCGCCCTTGGCCCTGGGCACCCAGATGCGGCCGTCGTTGCGCAGCGACTCGCTCATCAGCGTCAGCTTGGACTGGTGGTCGCCGGTACGCGGGATGCAGGTGGGGTGGATCTGGGTGAAGCAGGGGTTGGCGAAGTACGCGCCGCGCCGGTGCGCCCGCCAGACGGCGGTCGCGTTGGAGTTCATGGCGTTCGTCGACAGGTAGAAGACGTTGCCGTAGCCGCCGGTGGCGAGGACGACGGCGTCCGCGAAGTAGGTGTCGGTCTTCCCCGTGACCAGGTCCCGGACGACGATCCCGCGGGCCCGGCCGTCGACGACGATCAGGTCGAGCATCTCGGTGCGCGGGTGCATCTCGACGTTGCCGGCGGCGATCTGCCTCGAGAGTGCCTGGTAGGCGCCGAGGAGGAGCTGCTGGCCCGTCTGGCCGCGGGCGTAGAAGGTGCGGGAGACCTGGACGCCGCCGAAGGAGCGGGTGTCGAGCAGGCCGCCGTACTCACGGGCGAACGGCACGCCTTGGGCGACGCACTGGTCGATGATCTCGACGGAGATCTGTGCGAGGCGGCGCACGTTGGACTCGCGTGAGCGGAAGTCGCCACCCTTGACGGTGTCGTAGAAGAGGCGGTGCACGGAGTCGCCGTCATTGCGGTAGTTCTTCGCCGCGTTGATGCCGCCCTGCGCGGCGATGGAGTGGGCCCGGCGCGGGGAGTCCTGGTAGCAGAACTGGATCACGTGGTAACCCTGTTCGGCCAGCGTGGCACCGGCGGAGCCGCCGGCCAGGCCGGTACCGACGACGATGACGGTCTGCCGCCGCCGGTTGGCGGGGTTGACCAGCCTGGCCTCGAAGCGGCGCCTGTCCCAGCGCTCCTCGATCGGCCCGGACGGGGCCTTGGTGTCGACGACCGGCTCACCGGTCGTGTACTCGACATAGGTAGTCATATCAGCTCACCACTCCGGTCATGACGCCCACGGGGACGGCGAGGAAGCCGATCGTGAGCAGCAGCGCGAGGACGTTCGCCAGGTACTTCAGGGCGCGGTCGCGGGTGCGGCTGCCGACACCGAGGGTCTGGGCCGCGCTCCAGAAGCCGTGCCGGATGTGCAGGCCGAGGGCGAGCACCGCGATGCCGTAGACGACGTTGCCGTACCAGGTGGAGAAGGTGTCCACGACGTTCTGGTAGGGCTTGCCCGTCTCGAAGCCGCCGGAGTGCACGTGTCCGGTGGTCAGGTCGAGGATGTGCCAGACGATGAACAGGGCGAGGATGATCCCGCCCCAGCGCATGGTGCGCGTGGCGTAACCGGCCCGCGCCTTCTTGTGGACGTACCTGCTGGGACGCGCCCTGATGTCGCGACGGCTGAGCTGGTACGCGGAGACGGCGTGCGCGACGACCGCGACGACGAGCACGAGGCGGACCGCCCACAGGGCCCACTCGTGGTGCAGGAGGGGCTCGCCCAGGGTGCGCAGCCAGTGCGCGTACTCGTTGAACTCGAGCGCCCCGAAGTAGATCTTCAGGTTGCCGAGCATGTGGACGACCAGGTAGAGCAGCATGATCAGGCCGCTGACGGCCATCACTGTCTTCTTGCCGACGGTCGAGTCCCACACGGTGCGTGCCATGGACGGTCGTCGGTCCGTCCGCGTTGCCAGAGCCATGCCACAGCACGCTAGGGCCGAAGGCCCCCATCGGTCCAAGACATGAAATACCTCGTTTCCATAGGTTTCTCCTATAGCGACACTATGCTGGGCCCATGCAGTTCCAGCAGCTCCAGTACTTCGTGGCGGTCGCCGAGACCCGGCACTTCACCCGGGCCGCGGAGAGGGTCCATGTCGCGCAGCCGTCCCTCTCCCAGCAGATCAAGGCGCTGGAGCGGGAACTGGGAGCGGATCTGTTCCTGCGGGCCCGTGGCAACATCACGCTGACCGACGCGGGCGAGGCGCTGCTGCCGCTGGCCCGGCGCATCCTCGCCGACGCGGACACGGCCCGGCACGAGGTGCAGGAGCTGGCGCAGCTGCGCAGCGGCCGGGTCAGGCTGGGGGCCACCCCGAGCCTGTGCACCGGTCTGCTGCCGGACGTGCTGCGCGCCTTTCACGACCGTTATCCGGGCGTCCGGCTGCTGATCGAGGAGGGTGGCTCCCACGACCTGGTGCGCGAGCTGGCCCGCGGCGCCCTGGACCTGGCCCTGGTCGTGCTGCCCCTGCCGACCCCCTCCCCCGCGCTCACCACGGTGGAGCTACTGCGCGAGGACCTGGTGGTGGTGTCCTCCCCGGACGTCCCGAAACCCGGCCGGGGCCGGCGCACCGTACGCGTCGCCGACCTGGAGGGTGAGCGTCTGGTGATGTTCCGGCACGGCTACGACCTGCGGGAGCTGACGGTGGCCGCGTGCCGCGCGGAGGGCTTCGAGCCGGACTTCGCGGTGGAGGGCGGGGAGATGGACGCCGTGCTGGGCTTCGTCCGGGCGGGCCTTGGCTTCGCCGTCGTGCCCCGCATGGTCGCCGCGCGGTCCGGTCAGGGGCTGCGGGTCACCCCTTTGGCCAGCCCCGGCTTCGACCGCACCATCGCCCTGGCCCACCGCAGCGACGTGGCTCCGCCGCGGGCGGCCCGGGAGCTCCAGCGGATGCTGCTTGAGCGGTGAGCGCTCCGGCCGCGCCGCATCGGGCGACACCGGCCGGCGCCACGGCCGACGGCCCGGCGATCGGCCGGTTGGCCGGTCGGGCGGGCGCGGGACCGGGCCGTCGCGGAGGCCGCCGTCGGCGCGTTGTGACGGCCGCTGCCCGGCGTCGCCGTGCCGCCTCGGTCAGGACGTCGGCACGAGGTGGTCACCCCGTCGCGTCCACCAGGGCCAGTTCGTGCAGCCGCTCCGGTGGCCCCGGGCGGGCGTAGTACCAGCCCTGGGCGGTGTCACAGCCGAGTATGCGGAGCTGTTCGGCCTGGGCCCCCGTCTCGACGCCCTCCACCGTCACCGCGAGGTCGAGGCTGTGGGCCAGGGAGACGATCCCCTCGACGATCTTGAGGTCGACCGGATCCGCCGGAAACTGCTGCATGCTCTGGGTGAAGGAGCGGTCCAGCTTGAGGACGCTCACCGGGAGGCGGCGCAGGTTGGCGAGGTTGGAGTAGCCGGTGCCGAAGTCGTCCAGGGCGATGTCGACGCCCATCTCCGCGAGCCGGCGCAGCGGCTTCAGCAGGTCGTCGTCCGCGCCGATCAGCGCCGACTCGGTCACCTCCAGGCACAGCACGTCCGGCTCGACGCCGGTGCGCTCCAGGATGTCCACGGTGTCCTGGACCAGGCCGGGGTGGGTGAGCTGGCAGGGCGAGAGGTTCACGTTGATGCGCAGCGGGCCGAGCACGTCCGAAACGCCGTGCCGCTCCTGCCATGCGCGGGCCTGCCGCACGGACTGCTCGAGCACCCAGCGGCCCAGCGGGACGATCAGCCCGGTGTGCTCGGCGAGCGGGATGAACCGGTCCGGCGACAGCACCCCGTGCTGCGGGTGCAGCCAGCGCACCAGCGCCTCGGCGCCCCGGACGCTGCCGTCACCGAGGTGGACCAGAGGCTGGTACTCGATGAAGAACTCGCCCCGTTCCAGCGCCGCGGGCAGCGCCGTGGTGAGGCCGTGCCGGGTGATGGCGCGGGCGTCGGACTCCGGGTCGGCGAGCTCGAAGCGGTTGCCGCCCGCCGACTTGGCCCGGTACATGGTGATGTCGGCACTGCGCAGCACCTCCGCAGGACTGCGCTCCCCGGCCGGCCCCTCGACCACGCCGATGCTGCCCCGCACGGTCAGATCCCTGCCGTCGACGCCGATGGGGGCGAGCAGCGCGTTCATGATGCGGGCGGCGAGTTCGTCGACCGTGTGCTGGGTGTCGGGGCCCGTGGTCAGCGCCACGAACTCGTCGCCGCCGAGCCGGGCGACCATCTCACCGGGCGCGGTGGCACAGGACTGGAGCCGGTCGGCGACCTCGACGAGCAGCCGGTCACCGGCCGCGTGCCCGAGGCTGTCGTTGACGGTCTTGAAGCCGTCCAGGTCGAGGTAGCACAGGCCGAAGCGCTGTTCCTCGCCCGCGTTCAGCGCCTTCTCGAGCCGCTCGAAGAAGAACGTGCGGTTGGGCAGACCGGTCAGCGCGTCGTGGGTGGCCTCGTAGCGCAGCCGGAGGTTGAGCAGCCGCCGCTCGGTGGTGTCCTCCATGAGCGCGAGCTGGTACTGCGGTTCACCGTCGGCGTCGCGCAGCAGGGACACCGTGAGGTTGGTCCACAGCACCGTGCCGTCGGGCCGGTAGAACGCCTTCTCGAGGTGGTAGTGCTCGCGCTCGCCGCGTACCAGCTCGTCGTAGAGGGCCCAGGTCTGCGGAGCGTCGTCGGGGTGCGTCCACTCCGGGACACTGCGGCTGCGCAGGCTCTGCTCCGACAGGCCGAACATGCGCCGCAGGGCGGCGTTGACCTGGAGGATGTTGCCCTTGAGGTCGGCGATGCCGATACCTATGGCCGCGCCCTCGAAGACCGCACGGAACCTGGCCTCGGTGTCGTGCAGGGCCTGTGCCACCACGCCCTGCGCCCGCAGCGCGGCCTGGGCGATGGCCTCTTGCTCGGCCAGCGTCCGCTCGCGCAGCGCCTGCGCGTATCCGGCGGCCATGGCGTGCTGCAGCCTGGCACTGCGCGCCCGCAGGTCCTCGCGGTCGCCGTCGCCGCCGCAGTACAGGACGAGGTAGGCGTCCACGCAGTCCAGGGTCCGGCTGAGCGCCTCCGGGTCGGTGCACTGCGCCTCCACCAGGGCGGCGCCGACCGCCTTGCCGGTGTCCGGGTCGAAAGCCCTCGCCCGCAGCGCCTCGCTCAACCGCCTTGCCAGCGGCAGCAGCTGCTCCTCCAACTCCGGCCGGGTCGATGAGGTCGAGGTCACCGGGAAGACCGCCCGGCTCCAGATCGTCGCGAACCGGCGCAGTCGGTCCTCCGGCCCGTCCGGCTCCGCGCTCACGCGGTACGCCCCACGCCCGCGTAAGCGGAGAAGGCATAGGGATCCTCGTCCTCCGGTGCGGTGTCCGGCCGCCACTTCGGCATCGGCACCAGTCCGGGTTCCACCATGTCGTACCCCTCGAAGAACCGCGCGATCTCGTCGCGCGAGCGCATGATCAACGGGTTGCGGATGTCCTTGTACACGTCCACCGCGCCACCGGCCCGCTCCGGCGGCAACGGAATTCCCTCGTAGGAGGCATGGGTGAGCATCAGAATACTGCCGGGCGCGAGCGCGTCGCGCAGCTGGGCCACCGCCGCGTACGGGTCCTCCGCGTCGTCCACGAAGTGGAGGACGGCGACGAGCAGCAGCGCCACCGGGCGGTCCGGGTCGATCAGGCGTCCGACCTCGTCACTGCCCAGGATCTCCTGGGGTTTGCGGAGGTCCGCGGCGACGACGGCCACGTCCTCGTTGCCCTCGAAGACGGTCCGACTGTGTGCGACGGCCACCGGGTCGTGGTCGACGTATACCACCCGCGCGCCGGGAACGGCCGCCTGCGCCACCTCGTGCACATTACCGAACGCCGGGATGCCGGAGCCGATGTCCAGGAACTGGGTGACGCCCTCACCGGCCGCGAACCGCACCGCCCGGCGCAGGAACCCCCTGTTCGCCTGCATGACCTTCGGCAGCCCCGGCATGAACTCCATGGCCCTGCGGGCCGCTTGCCGGTCGACCTCGAAGTTGTGCGAACCGCCCAGGTAGTAGTCGTACATCCGGGAAACGCTGGGCACCGTGATGTCGATGCTCCGTGGGGCCCAGGCGGGACGCTCCATCTATCTCTCCACAGCGTTGGCGATCCGGTGTCCGAGCCGAGGCTACTGATCGCTCGCCAATGGAGCGACCCCAAACGGAAATTGACCATCCGTTCCCGGTCACTGCCTACGGCATGTGCCGAATGGACAACTGCGAGCACACTACGAAAAGTGTGCACGGCATTCCGGAGAGTTCCGGCACACGGAGAAGCCGGGCGTACGGAATGGCGTGACGCGCGGAGAATCGGGCGGGTGGCACAGGAACAGCGAAGAGCGCCGGAAATTCAACGAGTTACGGTGAATCGCGGCAAAACGGTCCGCCCCTCCGCAGGACACGGAGAGGCGGACCGGGCTCGACGGTACCGGAGGGAAACGACGCCCCGGGGAGGCTGCGCTACTTCTCCGGCGCGCCGACGGGCTCTCCGTTCGGCCGCACCGCGTACCAGGTTCCGCCGACACCCTGGCCGTTGGTGTCACCGGCGGCCTCGTCACCCACGAAGGTGTAGATCGGCCAGCAGTTGATCGTCTGCTGCTCGGCCTTGTTGTCGGGGCGGGTGAAGGTCATGTAGTTCTTCTTCTGGATGCCCTTGGTGTCGTTGATGTCGACCGGCGCCACCACCGGCCACTTCTCCAGGCAGGCACCGGTGCAGGCGGAGACCGGCTCCGGCCAGGCCTCGTCCTTCATGAAGCGGTAGACGGTCCTGCCGTCCTTGTCGACGACGATCTCACCGAGTTCGGGGTCCTGCCGGGTGGACAGGCCGGGCTGCTCGCCGGCCTCCTGCGCCTTCTTGCCCTCGGGGGTCAGCGCGAACCACTTGCCGCCCACGCCCTGACCCTTGACGTCACCGGCGTTGACGTCCTTGATGTAGTGGTAGGCGGGCCAGCCGTCGACGGTGAGCTGCTTGGTGCCGTCGGCCCGGGTGACCTCGCCCAGGAGGGACTCGTCGATACCCTCACCGGCCGCGGCGTCGGCGGCGGGTACCGGCGGCCAGGTCTCGGCGCAGTCCCCGTCGCAGTTGGACTTGGGAGGCTCGGCGGTGTCCTGGTCGAAGCGGTAGAGCGTGAGTCCGAGCTCGTCCGTCACCAGCTTGCCGAGTTTGGCGTTGCTGGCGACGGCCAGCTCGCCCGCGCCGCCGGCCGGGCTCGCGGAGGCCTCCGCACCGGCCCCGGTGTCGATGCCTCCGAGGTCTCCGGGCGCGGCCGAGGCACCCACGTTCTGACTGCTGGCGGGCGGCGGAGTGTCCTGACCGCACGCCGTCGTCAGCGTCAGCACCGCCGCGGCGCTCACCACCAGTGAGGCGGTCCGCCAGGAGGTCTTCATCTCAACTCCAGATCATTGCAAGGGTGTTGCAGCGCCCTGCTGCGCCGCCGCTCGACGTGGAGTACGCACGAGTGCACCTGCCGTGTTCAACGCGGGCCGATATTTCTTTTGAAACCCGCGATTCCTCCCCTTCTCGCCCGGTCCGCCCCTTCCGCATCGCACATCCGCGCGCACGCCACCATCGGGCGATCAATACCGGACCAAACAGGAGTTGCCGGATTTACCTCTATCGGGTTAATCATCCGGCACTCGCGCGCGTTCCGGCGGGACACGGCTCATGATCTTCGTCGTGCAAGGACTTGTACCGAACCGATCCGCCCTCGTCGCCCGGGCGCTGGCGGCGGCCACGCTGACCTGGGCGCTCACCGGCGCGCCGGGCACGGCGGTGGCCGACGCGTGCGCCTACGCCTCGACGGGCCCGGGGGGAACGAAGGCGGTGGCGATCACCGGAAACATGACCTGGCCGCTCCCTCCGGCCTGTTCAGCCCCCGCACCCCCACCCACACCTACGCCCACACCGGACCCACCCTCTCCGCCGCCCGCGCCCGACCCCACTCCGCCTCCGACACCGCCAGCCCCTCCACCGCCGAAGCCCGTGCCCACCACCACGAAGCCCGAACCCCCATCCCCACCCCCACCGCCTCCGCCTCCGCCTCCGCGCCAGGCCCGCCCGGCACCACCCCCCGCTCGTCCGACCCCACTCCCTCCTCCCGCCCCTCCCCCGCCGCCACCGAGCCCCTCACCCACACCGTCGGCCACCCCCACCCCCACACCCCGCCCCTCCGTGACGCCCGTGCACTACCCCCGGTATCGCGCGGCGCTTCCGGTCAAGCGGCCGTCCGGCGGCGCCATGGCACCACTCACCTTCGTCCTGCTCATCACCATGCCCGCGGTCGTCGCCATCGCCGCGCTGCGGCCCCGCTGAGTGCCGGGCCCGCGTGTTTCTGCCGAACCCCACAACCCGCCGTGGAGGCACCTCTTGCCGGAATGGCTTGTTCTCACCCTCGCGATGCTGGCCGTCTGCGCCGTGGTGGTCGCCACCACCCTCGTACGTCACCGCGCGGCCCCCGACGACGAGGACCCCAGCGAGACCCCGGACGTCATTGAGTACATGACGATGTGGATCGGCGTGGTGTACGCCATCGTCCTGGGCCTTGCCATCGCCGGAGTCTGGGAGGGGCGCGGCGCCGCCCAGGACCACGTACGCGCGGAGGCGGTGGCGCTGCACGAGATCTCGGAGCGGGTGCGGATCTATCCGGCCGACGTCCGTGACCGCATTCGGGACGATGTCAACGCCTATGTCGGTCACGTCGTGACCACCGAGTGGCGCGCCATGGCCGACGACGGGCAGGTCACCGCTCGTGGGAGCGAGTTGCTCGACCGGATCCGCCGGGACGTCACCGACTACCAACCGCGGACGGACTTCGAGGCCCAGGCCTATCAGCCGCTCGTCGACCAGGTGTCCGCCGCCGACCAGGCACGCGCGGCCCGTGCGGAGTCGACCGGGGAGACCATGCCGGGCGTGGTGTGGTTCGGGCTGATCGGCGGGGCCGTCATCACCATCGGGATGATCTTCGCGCTGCAGATCCGGCGCACCCGGCGGGAGCTGATCCTGGCCGGCCTGTTCTCGGCGCTGATCGCCTTTCTGCTCTTCCTGATCTGGGATTTCGACGCGCCGTTCAGCCGTGGCCTCGCCGCGTCGGCCGATCCGTTCCGCCTCCTGTTCCCCGACGTCGGGAGTTAGGTGTATCGGCCCGCGGCGTTGTTCACACGGCCGACCGGGGGCCGGGGCGTCCAGCCCCACGGCGGACGGGGTGGTCGACGCCGGGCGTTGGGGCCCTCCCGCTCGGACGACGCCGAGAGTGGGGAGTGTGACGGCAACGCCACTGGGCACACCTCCTGCTCGAAGAGTTCGGGGGCGGGCGTGCCGACCGCCACGTCTCCGGCATGATCCGCCGGACAGGCCCTGACCCCCTGCACCACGGTTCAGGTCCCGGGGGCGTGCGCCACGCCGTGCGCGTCCCCCTCCCGCAGTATTGGTTGTCCCTCGTGCGGCCCACAGAAGTGACCCGTTCGCGCGACTGCGATCGCGCCACTCGATGCGACTTCCTAGCGTTTCGGACATCAGGGCGTATTCCTGGCACGAGCGGAACAGGTCCGCCGCTGCTCCTCGGGACCCGGAGGACTCACCATGCACGCGATACGCGTCACTTTCGCCGCACTCCTGGGCGTCGGTGCCCCGGCTCTCGCCTCCGCGCCGGGTGCCGTAGCCGTGGGCGGCGATGTCGCACCGTTCTGCTTCGGTGTCCGGCCCGCCCTCGTCAAGCCCGGCGGCCAGGTCACTCTGTGGGTGGACCGGGCGGACGGCGAGTGCGAGGGGCAGGTGGCGGTCTCCTCGCCGACCCTCGACACAGTGGCCATACCGGAGGAGCGCTCGAAGGCGACGACGGAGGTGTACCGGGACGCCGGACCCGGCGCGGTCCACCGGGTGGCATTCGCCCGTGAGGGTGTCACCGGTACCACGAGCCTGACCGTCGCCGGTGGCCACCCCGTACCGCTCTCCCCGCTGCCCGTGGAACCCGGGGGCGCGACCGGCCACCCGGGGGGGTGCGCACGCCGGGGAGGGCGGCAGTCCGGCCGACCTCGATGTCGGCGCGATCGGGCTCGGCGCCGTGCTTGTCACGGGCCCGGTGGGCGCCGCCTACCGCTTCACCCGCCGTGACGGTGCACGGGACGGCACCTGAGGGTCCCACACGACTGCGCCCCGGGTCCGTCGGGGACCCGGGGCGCGGCCTCCAGTCACACGTGCGAAACGGCCGCCGGAAAGGGCTGGGCTCAGAACTGCTTCTCGGCGCGGCGGCGCATCCAGAAGACACCGCCCGCGGCGGCCGCGGCGGCCACCAGTCCACCGCCGATGGCCATGTCGGTCGGGGTCGCGCCGTCGGTGCTGCTGCCGCCGAGGCCGCCGCGGACCCCACCGATGACGGTGAAGGCGGCCGGCCGGGTCAGGCTCCGGCCGGAACAGTGCACCGTGATGTCGTACGAGCCGGGGCGGGCGTCGTCGTTGACGGTGGCGGTGCCCTTCGCGGCGTCGCCGGCACCGTGGACCGGAGTCAGGTCGGTCCTCGGGAAGGCGTTGGACGCGGCGTGGCCACCGTTGGGGCAGCCGTCGACGGTGATGGTCAGCTGGCCGCCACGGGCGATGACGCTGGGCAGGGCGACGATGTTGGACGGGCTGGGGACCCGGCCGCCGTCCGCGACGGCGGCCGGGGCGGCGAGCCCGAGGGCGGCGACCGCGGCGCCGATGGACGCCAGGGCACGTGACTTTCGCATGTGATCCTCCGCGGAAGGCGCCCCGGGGCCGGTCCCCGGTCGATCGGCGAGAAAGCGCCTCCCAGCAAGACCCTCAGTTGCCCTGCCCCGGCGCGCATTTCGGCGATGGTCCGTCCCGGTGAGGCCGCGGCCCTCCCGCATCCGTGATTTCGGATATCACCGCAGGTCACGAACCGTCAGAAGATCTTCGTTCGGCGGCACCCCGGATGGCTTACCGATCACCGCGCGGCCACCCGTTCGCCTTTGCCCCGTCGCCGGTTCTCCGCACCGCCTCTAGCGTTTCTGCCATGCGCGAGTGATACGGCGACGGCCGTGTCGAGAGGGGAAAAACGAATGTCTGCTTTCGAACCGGCCGAATTCGAAGAGGAGGCGCGGCGGAAGAAGCGTGCTCCGTGGGGCGTGATAGCGCTGGTCCTGCTCACCGGCCTCGCGCTCATCCGTAACGGTTCGGGGGAGTTCGACGAGGGACCGCCGCAGCCCGCCGGTGCCGCCGCCACGGACAGCCGGGTGCCGGGTGCCGCCACGGCCGCGGCGGTGCGACCGCTGCCGTACTCGGTTCCGGGCCAGGTCCGGATTCCGGCGATCCAGGTGGACGCGCCGGTGATGGCGGTGGGCCTGGACGCGGAGGGGTGGGTGGACGCGCCGCCGCCCGAAGACCCCAATCTGGCGGGCTGGTTCACCGGTGGGGTCACCCCCGGCGAGAAGGGCACGGCGGTCGTGGTCGGCCATGTCGACAACCATCTGGGCCCGGCCGTCTTCTACGGGCTCGGGGCTCTGCAGAAGGGCAATCGCGTCGAGATCGAGCGCAAGGACGGAAAGACCGCGGTCTTCGAGGTCTACGGCATCGAGGTCTTCGCGAAGAACGACTTTCCCGGTGACCGGGTCTACAACTCGAAGGGCGCGGCGGAACTGCGGGTCATCACCTGCGGCGGTGGTTTCACCCAGCAGGACGGTTACGACGGGAACGTAGTCGTCTTCGCCCGCCTTGCCGAGGTCCGCTGAGCGGCCGGCTCCCGCCGGCCGGGCGGACGGGACCGGCCGGCGGGGCGGTACGCGCTCAGACGTGCTGTCGGCGGGGCACCGTCACCCGGTAGCCGGAGTCGAGCAGTTCGGGCAGGTACGCGCGCAGGGCCTGCACGCTCTGGGAGCGGCCGGCTCCCGCCGGCCGGGCGGACGGGACCGGCCGGCGGGGCGGTACGCGCTCAGACGTGCTGTCGGCGGGGTACCGTCACCCGGTAGCCGGAGTCGAGCAGTTCGGGCAGGTACGCGCGCAGGGCCTGCACGCTCTGGGAGCGGTCGCCCCCGGCGTCGTGCGAGAGCACCACGACGCCGGGAGCGGCACCGTTCTCCACCCGGTCGACGATGGTGCGGGTGCCGGGACTGGTCCAGTCGAGGGTGTCGACGGTCCAGGCGAGCGGCTCCATGCCCAGTTCTGCGCCGAGTTGGAAGGCGGCACGGTTCCAGGCTCCGTAGGGCGCGCGGAACCACTGGGGGCGCTCGCCGTACCCCTCCTCGATGATGTCGCAGGTGCGTTCCATCTCGGAGCGGATCCTGCCGCGGGTCAGCCGGGTGAGCAGGGGGTGGGACCAGGTGTGGTTGCCGACGACGTGTCCCTCGTCGGCCATGCGGGCGAGCAGGTCCTTGTTGTGGGAGACCATTTCCCCGCACACGAAGAACATCGCGCGGACGTCGTACGCGGCGAGTGTGTCGAGGATGTCCGGGGTGTAGCGGGGGTCGGGCCCGTCGTCGAAGGTCAGCACCATGGTGCTGCCCCGTCCGGACAGGCGCAGCAGCGGTGCGCTCCGCACCTGGGTTCCGCTGGGCAGAGCCTGGGGCGAGCCGTAGCCGGTGAGGGGTCTGAGGCGGTACGCGGAGGGCTTGAGCGGGCGGCCTGCGGCCTGGGCGCCGGCGGCGGGTGTGGCGGGACGTGCCGCGTCGGTGCCGGAACCTGTCGCGAGGAGTCCGGCCGCGCCGGCCGCCCCCGCGACGGCGGCGCCGGCGAGCAGGGCCCGGCGCCGTGTGAGCAACTGATCCTTCTGCATGACTCATCAGTCGCCCGCCCTGTGGCGGTTGGACCTCCCCGACACCGGTACGGCGGGGCCTTTCCACCCGCTCGGCCCAGTACGACCACCGTACAGACGTCCGATGACCTCGGCGCCGTGACGGAGAAGCGCCCGACGCAGTTCGAACGGGGTACGGACGGCCGGAAGGTGATCGTGGTCGGAGTGGACGGCTCCGGTTCTTCCCTCCGGGCGCCGGCCCACGTCTCCGGTACGGCCCGGCGTCGGCACGCTCCGCCCGCCGTCGTGTACGTGCAGCCGGTACTGGCGGCAGGCGCGGTTCGGGGCGCCGGTGGCGACCGACGAGATGCCGAGGACCCGGTGAGGCAGGTCAGGGAGGTGTCCGAGCGGATGCGGGGGTGTCGACTTCCGCTGGGAGTTCCGCACGTTCCGCGGCGACCCGTACAACGGCATGGCGCAGACCGCGGACGGCCTCGGGGGGGGGACGCCTCGGAGCAGGCGGGCCACCGGTTCGTGGGGCCGGTGGCGGTCCGGCTGGTGAAGGCGGGACGCCAGCCGGTGACGGTGGTGCCGTAGGTACCGCCGCGCCAGAAGGTGCGCGGGAGGGCGGGCGGTATCAGAGGGTGCGCAGAAAGCCGAGGAGGATCTCGTTGAAGAGCTCGGGCCTTTCCATGCACGCGTAGTGTCCCGCCCCCTCGATGGTGGCGGAGCGGCCGTCGCGTACACCGCGGACGAGACGCTCGGCCGCCGCGGTCAGGTCGACGGGCTCGAGTGAGCCGTTGACCGCGAGCACCGGCACATCGATCGTCGGCACACGGTCCCAGGTGCCGGTGACGGGGACACGCCGGTCCTTCTCGTCCGGAGTGTGCTTGGAGAGCGTGTGCAGCGCCATCTCCCGCAGCCGGCGCAGGATGTCCGGGTCGACGGCGTCGGTGCCGCGGTGCTCCCCCGCCGCGCCCCGCACGAAGGCGTTCAGCCAGCCCTCGATGTCACCGGTGCCCAGCGTGCGCGTGAACTCGGCCAGGATCCGGCGGGTCCATGGATCGGTGTACTCGAACTCACTGGTGGCCGCACCGCAGACAACGACCGCGCGTGCCAGATCCGGATGTTCGAGGACGGTGTCGGTCGCGATGGCGCCGCCCATCGACACCCCGACCAGGACTGCCGGCCCCGCGTCGAGGTGGCGCAGCAGGGCGGCGAGGTCGTCCGCCCAGCGGAAGGGTTCCGTGGCGTTGGCGGAGGAGCCGTGGCCGCGTACGTCGGGCGCGATCACCCGGTGGTGGGCGGCGAGGGCCGGGATCTGGCGCTCGAAGAGCCGGTGGTCGACAAAGCCGGAATGGAGGAGGACGACCAGGTCTCCCGCACCGCTGTCGTGGTAGGCGAGGTCACCGTCGGAGGAGGTGAAGTACCGGAGTCCCGCAACCGTATTCATGACAACCAAGGTGTCACATTCGACAAGCTTTGGCAACCCAGGTGTCATGATGAGTGGGTGAACGACACCGGGAACGACACCGACAAGCCCCTTCCGTCCGACGAACTCGGCCCGCGCCTGATGGAGGTGTTCGATCTGCTCGGCCCGCTGTACCGCCGGGTGCAGCGCAAGGTCGAGCAGGGTGAGGCAGTCGAGGGTCTGTCCGTCGGGGTGCGCGCCGTGCTCGACCTGCTGCACAAGCACGGCCCGATGACCGTGCCCCAGATGGGCCGCGCGCAGGCGATCAGCCGCCAGTTCGTGCAGCGTATGGTCAACGACGCCGCCGCGCGGGGCCTGGTGGAGACCACTCCCAACCCCGCCCACCAGCGGTCGTCGCTGATCCGGCTCACCGACGAGGGCCGGGCGGCGATCGCCGCCGTCGTCGCCCGTGAGCACGCCGTACTGCGGGAGGTCGGCGGGGACCTCACGGACACCGACCTGCGCACCTGTGTACGCGTCCTCGCGCAGATGCTGACGCTGTTCGACACCGTGGACGTGAACTGATCGCCGCCCTGACCGGTGCGGGCCGCTCCCCCATGACCGGGCAGCGCATGGCCGCGCCTCGGCTCGGCACCACGTTCCGGACGCGGTCGCCGACGGAGCAGCGGTGAGGGAGCGGGCGGAAACGAACCGCTGTCCGTCGGGGGTCTCCTGCCACTCGGTGCCCCGGCGCGGGGAGGCGGCAGCCACGGCGGCGCCCGCCTCCCGGACCGCCCGTACCTCGGCGAGGCCCCGGGTCTCGTCGGTCAGGCCCACGGCCCAGGGCACGTCGGGCGGGAGCGGGAGACCGTTGGTGCCGTGGGCGCGGGCGGGACGGGCGGCCTCGGCCTCGCCGCTCCGGCACGTTCCCTGGACCGTCTTCAGGCCGTCCGGCGCGCGAACGGCTGCCAGGACCGTTCGTCGAACCGTTCGTCGACGCGATCGACCGTCCGCCGCACGCCGCGGTGCGCTCTCTGTCCCCGGCGGGCGCCGTACGTTGCCATACCGCCATGACGGCCGGAATGACACTCATGAACGGGACAACCGCCGAGCACGAACTCGCAGCCCTGCAACGCGAGCACGGCCGGCCTCTCTTCGCACTGCTGCTCCGGCTCTGCGACGGGGACCGGCAGCGCGCCGAGGATCTCGTCCAGGAGACGCTGGTACGCGCCTGGCAGCATCCCGAGGCACTGCGCGCCGCCGGCTTCGAGTCCGTACGGCCCTGGCTGATGACCGTGGGCCGGCGGCTCGCCATCGACGCGCGGCGGGCCCGGCAGGCCCGGCCGCCCGAGGTCGGCGACGCGGTGCTGGAGAACGCACGGGTGACCTCCGACCACGCCGAACGGGCCGCGGCGGCGCTCGATGTCCGCCAGGCTGTGAAGACTCTCACGCCGGAGCACCGTGAGGTCCTGGTGCTCGTGTACTTCCAGGGGGCGAGTGTCGCGGAGGCCGCAGCGGCACTGGGCATACCACCCGGTACCGTGAAGTCCCGCGCGTACTACGCGCTGCGCGCCCTGCGCCGGATGCTCCCGGGATACGCCGCCGACCTGCGGTGAAACCGACAGCCAGGTCAAACCTCCGTAAAGCACCTTGCAGAGGACCCCTGTTGGGTAATCGGCTGTCCTCATGCGTGCTGCGGACCGGGGGCCCGGGTTCGGGCGACGCGCACGTACCGGAGGAAGGCTGCAAGGGATGCCGCACAGAGGTCAAGAGAGCACCGACTGCACGGGCGACGGCGAACTGACCGTCCCCATGGCCTGGTTGTACGCCGAGTACATCGCCGACGAGCTGCTGCGCAGCGGCGATCTGATGCCGACGACGTCCTTCGAGTTCCGGGCCGGCCGGGAGGCGCTGGCACTGACCGTCTTCCTGTCCGACACCGACGGCGAGCTCTCCGGCATCCGGGTGATCACCCAGCTGGAGACCTGGCTGTCGCTGACCGCGTACGACCAGCCGTGGCAGGAGTGGGTGGGGGAACGCCTGGCGGAGCTGACCGCGGACGCCGCTGGCCTGGCCTCGGCGGATCCCGACCTGGAACTCGCCCGGTCGGCCTGGCGGTGGCTGCGGGAGACGGAGCTGCTGGCACCCGATCTGAACGCGGTGCCGGGCGGCGTCGCGGGGGCCGGGGAGGACGAGGGGCCGAAGGTGTGGACGCCCGCGTGGCAGCTCGGGCTGCCGCTCGGGCACCTCGCCATCCACCTTTTTTAGTCTTCCGGTGAATCGGACCAATCCGCGGGCCGGAGGGCTCCGAATCATTTGGTTACGATTCGGCATGCGGCTTGAGTGAATCGACTGCCTGGTGCGTACCGGTGGGAGCAAGGAGTAACCCCACCCACACCCAACGGCACGAGGATTCGGCATGAGGTCCCTGGAAAGGCATCGCGACGTCGGCGCGTACGTGCTCGGCGTGCTGGACGAGGCGGAGGCCTTCCGCTTCGAGGACCACCTCATGGAGTGCCCCAGCTGCGCTGCACAGGTGACCGAATTCGGTGCGACGACACGGCAGTTGATGCTGTACCGGCGCTCCACCCCACCGCTGACCCACCCGATGCCCAAGCCGGGCCCGAGGATGCTGGACCGGCTGCTGTCCGAGGTGGCGATCCGGAACCGGGCGGTGCGCCGTCGGCTGCTGTTCGCGCTGGCGGCCTCGGCGGTGCTCGCGACCACCGCCCCGGCGCTCGCCGTGCTGTCGTCGGACGGCGGGCAGGAGCCGGCGAGCATCGCGGCGACCGATGAGCGGTCCGGGGTGTGGGCGGAGATCACGACGGCGGACGAGGACTGGGGCAGCCGGCTGCAGCTGAAGGTCAAGGACGGCGCGGGGCCCCGTGTCTGCCGGCTGGTGGTGGTCGGGCAGGACGGCTCCGAGGAAACCGTGACCAGCTGGAGCGTGCCCCGCCACGACGCCCGCCCCAACACCATGACGGGCGGCTCCACCCTGCACGCCGGGCAGGTCGACCGCTACGAGCTGCGCTCCGCCGAGGGCGAGCACCTGGTGACCCTGAAGCCCGGGTGACATAAGGGTCCCTGAAACTCCGCGGTCACCGGCCCGGCACGGGCCGGACGCGGGGTCGTCTCAGCAGTCGGGAGAGTCTGCGGTCCGCCAGGGGTCTTCCCCGGTCCGGCTGGTGGGGCAGTACTGCAGCGAGGAGTCGCTGCACGCGGCCTCTCGGACGGTGTCGCCGCACACCGGGCACGCCTCGCCGGTGCGGTCGTGGGCCCGCGGTCCGCTCTTCCTCCCAGCCTTCGGCCGCCCGGCGCTGAGCCCGTGCGCACGCCCGAGCGCTTCGGTGAGGGTGGTCCGCAGCGCCCGGTGGAGCCGGGTGATCTCCTGCGGGGTTGAAGAACGCGGCCAGTCCGGACGGGGGCGGCCTCGCCGCGTGCAGGATCTCGCCGCTGCAGGCGTTCCCGATGCCCGGGACCTGCCCCGGGTCCGCCACGCCGTACACCGCGAGACGCTTGTGCGTGCCGGCCTCCGCCAGGTCGAGGTCCGCCCCGGCCTCCGGCGCCACGCGCAGCGTGCGGTGTGTCCCACGGCGTGGTGCGGGGGACCAAGCGCTCGCGTTCCGGTACGAGGCCCGTGGCGGTCTTCGTGGAGGCGGCAGCCCGAGAAGTGTCCCGTTGGGGCGGGTTGAACACCCGAGCCGGCGGGACCGCCGTCCCCGGCCTGTGGATTCCGAGGTCCTGATCCCCTACACCACCTGGCGGGACGCCTTCCCGGCGCGAGCGGCTCCTCGCCGGGGCGCGGCAGTCCGCCGGGCAGCGGGTCCTTCCGGCGCAGCCGGCCCGCGTGGGCCGGACGGGTGACGAGGTGGGGGCCACCCTCCGTCACCGGGGCGAGGAACTTGCCGTGCCGGTGCACGGCGGTGCCCTCGTGGCACTCGACGGCAGTGAGCGGCGGGTCGTAGGTCTTCGGGGCGCCGGTCACCACGGGCGGGGCGCGAAAAATCTCGTGGCCCACCAGCAGCTCGGCGGGGGACGCCCGCAGCGCCTCGGCCTCGGGAAGTTCCGGTACACGCCCGGAGGGCCACCCCGGACCGGGCCGGTCAGCGGGAGCCGCGCCCCGTGCCGTCGGCGGCACGGGCACCGCCACCGGGGTCGTGGTCGTGGTCGTGGTCGTGGTCGGAGGCCTTGGTCACCGAGAACTCGCACCACACGCATTTGCCTCCACCGCGTGCCTCCACACCCCAGTCGTCCGCGAGTATCTCGACCAGGAGCAGGCCGCGCCCCGAGATGCCCGACTCCCCCGCCTCACGGCGTCGGGGCAGGGCGCTGGAGGAGTCGGCGACCTCGACGCGCAGCCGCCGCTCGCCGCCGGTGAGCACTCGGAGGGTGACGACGGCGGACCCCTCGGTGTGCATCAGGGCGTTGGTGATCAGCTCGTCGGCGACCAGTTCGATCTCGTCGGCGCGGTTCCCGGTGCCCCAGGCACCGACCCCGGCGCGGACCATGCGCCGGGCCTCGACGAGGGCCTCGGGGTCGCCGGGGGCCACGTGCTGCTGCACCCGGCCTCCCGCGCGCGGGCTGTCCGGCGGGCGGCGGCGCAGCAGGAGCAGGGCCACGTCGTCGTCCACGTCGCGCTCCTCGGCCACGTCGATGAGCCGGTCGGCCAACTCGCGTACGTCGTCGGGGCCGGTGGTGACGAGCGCGGAGAGGGTCTCGATGCCGTCGTCGAGGTCGGCACCGGGCTGCTCGACCAGACCGTCGGTGCACAGCAGCAGCACGTTGCCGGGGTCCAGTTCCATCGTCCCGACCGGGTACTCCAGCCGGTCGAACTCGGCGGACAGGCCGAGCGGCAGCCCGCCCGGCACGTTGACGCGGTGGCAGACGCCGTCGGCGCGCCGGACGAGCGGGTCGATGTGGCCCGCCCGGACCATCTGGAGGACGCCGGTGGACAGGTCGGCCTCGGCGTACAGGCAGGTCGCGGAGCGGTCGGTGTCGAGTTCGTGCAGGAAGACGGAGGCACGGGCCATCACGGTGGCCGGCGGATGCCCTTCGGCGGCATAGGCCCGGAGCACGATACGCAGCTGGCCCATGACGGCGGCGGCATGGGTGTCGTGGCCCTGGACGTCGCCGATCACGGCACCGACCCGGCCCCCGGGCAGCGGGATCAGGTCGTACCAGTCCCCGCCGATGTCCCGGCCGAGGCCACCGCCGATGCTGGCCGCGCGGTAGCGGACGGCGATGTCGGCGCCGGGCACGCTGGGGATGGTGCGGGGCAGCATGGCCTGCTGGAGTCCCTGCGCGAGGTCCGTCTCCTGCTCGTAGAACATGGCCCGCTGCATGCTCTGGGCGATGCTGCTGCACAGGGCGACGAGGATGTTGCGCTCCTCGGGAGTGAAGCCGCGCCGGTCGCTGTAGAGCAGGCCCATGGCGCCGATGGGACGGGTCTGGACGATGAGGGGCAGGTAGGCCGCCGAGGTGATGTGCAGGTCGGCGAGGTGCGGCCACAGCACCGGGTAGTGTTCGGCGAATTCCTCCGGCGACTCGATGAAGCGCGGGCTCAGGGTCCGTACGGCCTCGCTCATCGGGTACTGCTCGTCGATCCGGGTGATGCGGGTGCCCGGGACGAAGCTGCCGACGGGCCCCTCGGCGACCAGCCGGATCCGGCCGGCCTCGACCAGACCCATGACGAGGCTGGTAGCGCCCAGAAGGGTGAGGCCGTGGGTGTCCTTGGCGACGTCGATGACGTCCTGCACGGTGCGTGCGTGCGCGAGGGCGGCCGTGGTGAGCTGGACGATGTTGGTCTGCTGGCGCAGGGCGTCCTCCTGGGAGGTCTGTCCCCCTCCGGCCTCGCTGTCTCCGAGTTCCTCCGTGGCGTCCCGGACGATGCCGAGGATGTGGCGGGGCAGTCCGGCCGCGTCCCGGCTGATGTAGCCACGGACGTGGGTCCGGCGCAGGGTGCCGTCGCGGCGGCGGACCCGGAAGTAGACGCCGTAGTTCTCGCTTCCGTCCTTCAGGGCCTGCGAGACGGCAATGTCCAGGCGCACCGTTTCGGCGGGCGGGATCCGGGTCGCCAGTACGTCGGGAGCCCCGGATTCGTCGGGGCGCAGGTCGAAGATGTCGCGCGCCTGGGCGTCCATCAGCATCACCCGGGTGTCCAGGTCCCAGTCGAACCTGCCCATGCGGTTGAGCGCCAGGATCGGATCCGGGTGGTCCGGCCAGTCGTCCGGGAGTGACAGGGCGCTCGCTCCCCGATCAGCCATGGACCCACCTTGTCAGGATTCATCCGATTCTTCGACCGGGGCGCCCCGGAGCCCACGGGGCGGACAATGAGCGGGAAGGGAGCGCACCGCCGTGGACTGGTTCACCGCATCCGACTACTGGCTGAGCCGGCTGGTCTTCCAGCGGGCGCTGGCCGGGCTGTACCTGGTCGCCTTCCTGACGGCGGTGCTGCAGTTCCGTGCGCTGGTCGGCGAGCGCGGGATGCTGCCGGTGCCCCGGTTCGTGGAGCGGACCCCGTTCGCGCGGGCGCCCAGTCTGTTCCAGGTGCACTACTCGGACCGGTTCTTCGCGGGGTGCGCATGGACGGGCTGCGCGGTGTCGGCGGCGTTGCTCGCGGGGGCGGACTCCTGGCTTCCGCTGTGGGCCGGGATGCTGCTGTGGCTGGTGCCGTGGGCGTTGTACCTGTCGATCGTCAACGTCGGGCAGACCTGGTACGCCTTCGGCTGGGAATCGCTGCTGCTCGAGGTCGGCTTCCTCGCCGTGTTCCTCGGCAACGACGAGGTGGCGCCGCCGGTGGTCGTACTGTTCCTGCTGCGTTGGGTGCTGTTCCGGGTCGAGTTCGGCGCGGGTCTGATCAAGATGCGCGGCGACGCCTGCTGGCGCAAGCTCACCTGCTTGGACCATCACCACGAGACCCAGCCGATGCCGGGGCCGCTGAGCTGGTTCTTCCACCATCTGCCGAAGCCGCTGCACCGGGTCGAGGTGGCCGCGAACCATGTCACCCAGCTGGTCGTGCCGTTCCTGCTGTTCACTCCGCAGCCGGTCGCCACGGCCGCCGCCGCGCTGATGGTTCTCACGCAGCTGTGGCTGGTGCTGTCGGGCAACTTCTCCTGGCTGAACTGGATCACGATCGTGCTGGCCCTGTCGGCGGTCGCGTTCCCCGTGCCGGCGTTCCCCGCCGGCCCGCCGGACACGGCCGGCGCCCCGCTGTGGTACGCAGTCGTCGTCCTTGTGGTGTCCGCGCTGCTGCTCGCCCTCGGCTACCGCCCCGTGCGCAACATGCTCTCCCGCCGCCAGGTGATGAACCGGTCCTTCGACCCGCTCCACCTGGTCAACAGCTACGGGGCGTTCGGCAGTGTCAGCCGGGTCCGGTACGAGGTGGTGATCGAGGGCACCGCGGGCGACAGGCCCCGGAAGGACTCGCACTGGCGGGCGTACGAGTTCCGGGGCAAGCCGGGCGATCCCCGGCGCTGGCCGCGTCAGTTCGCGCCGTACCATACGCGGCTCGGCTGGATGATGTGGTTCGCCGCGCTGTCGCCGTCCTACGCCGGGCCGTGGTTCGGCGCGCTGGTGGAGCGGCTGCTGGAGGGGGACCGCGACACGCTGCGGCTGCTGCGCGACTCTCCGTTCCCGCCGGGCGCGCCGCCCCGGTACGTCCGTGCCCGGCTGTTCCGCTACCGGTACACGACCTGGCGCGAGCTGCGGGAGACGGGCGCGTGCTGGGAGCGGACGTACGTGCGCGAGTACTTGCCGCCGACCCGGCTGGCGGGGGCGGGTCACAGGCCGTAGACGCGGGTGGCGGTGGCTCCGAAGACCTCCCCCCGTCCGGTGGCGTCGGGGCCGGCTGTCAGTGCCCGGGCAGCGGCCAGGACGTCGCCGTAGGACGCGGCGAGGGTGCACACCGGCCAGTCCGAGCCGAACATCAGCCGTCCGGGGCCGAAGGCGTCCAGGACGACATCGGTGTACGGGCGCAGGTCGTCGACGCTCCAGATGGCCGGGGCGGCCTCGGTGACCAGGCCGGAGGCCGGAGGTTCGCAGACCGTGTTCGGCAGCGCGGCCAGGGCGCGGACGTCACGGGCCCAGGATTCGAGCCGGCCCGAGGCGACGGGCGGTTTGCCGGCGTGGTCGAGGACGAAGGTGAGCCGGGGCAGTGACGCCGCCGCGCGTATGCAGGCGGGAAGCTGGTGGGGCTGGACGGCCAGGTCGTAAACCAGTCCCGCGTCGGCGACGGCGGCGAGGGAGCGCTGTACGTCGGTCCGCAGCAGCCAGGCGGGATCGGGCTCGCCCTGGACCTGGTGTCTGACGCCTTTCAGGAACTGTCCGCCGGGCTGTTCACGCAGCCGGGCCAGCTCGTCGGCGAGGCCGGGGCGGGTGAGGTCGGTCCAGCAGCCGGCGACCCCGGCGATCAGGTCGTGCGCGGCGGCCAGAGCCAGCAGCTCCGGGGTCTCCTCGGAGATGGTGACGGTCTGGACCAGGACGGTACGGCAGCCCCCGGCCGCGCGGGCCTCGGGAAGCAGGTCGTCCATCGTGAACTCCCGTCGCAGGGACTGAAGCCGGGGGCCGGTGATCCAGTCCTGGCTGCGGACGGACGGTTCCCAGACGTGGTGGTGCGCGTCGACGGTCACCGCGTCAGGGAGCATACGGGCAGGAGTCACGGCAGCTCCCCCGGCGACTGCCCCACCCACTCCTCGGCCGGAACAGGGGCCTCGGCGGCAGAAGGCCGGTGGTGCGCGGCTCCTGCCACAGGGCGGCGGGTACGGGGGCGGTGAACTGGTCCGCGCAGTCGTGGACTTCGGCCGCCGAGCGGGCCCCGGCTAGGTCCGTCCTCCGCGGGTCACTCCTTTGCACAGCCTCCGGGCTTGATCACGGTCCTGAAGCGATCGTGCTTCGGCGGGTTCTGCAACGCAGACCGCTGCGCTGATCGGTGGCCGACCAGCTGTGATCAGTTGATCTCCCCGAACGGGTGACCTGCGGAGGATGGGGCTAGGACGCTCGCGACAGCCGGGGGCGGCGCCGAAGGCCAGGGAGGTGGCCTTCGGCGCCACTGCGGCCGAGCCGGTTCACCGGGCTGCCGGGCGCAGCCGCAGGCCCTGCATGCCGCCGTCGACCGCGAGGGCGGTGCCGGTGGTGGCACTGGACAGCGGGCTCGCCAGGTGGGCGATGGCGGCGGGAACCGGACGTCGCACGTGTCGACGGCGGTGACACGGGCGGGAGTCGGAGGCACGAAGGGCCTTTCGGTGTAGGGCAGAAGCGGCACGCGGTCGCTCCTGGCACATATTTGTCAGACCACTTGCGGGATACAACATCCCTGAGCCGCGACTGACGCACCCTGGACCTTCAGTGGTCGGACCACTGTGATGGCTGGGTCCGTCCTCCGCGGGTCACTCCTTTGCACAGCCTCCGGGCTGGATCACGGTCCTGAAGTGATCGTGCTTCGGCGGGTTCTGCACCGCGGACCGCTGCGCTGATCGGTGGCTGACCAGCTGTGATCAGTTGATCTTCCCGAACGGGTGACCTGCGGTGGACGGGGCTGGACTGCGCGCACCGGCGACGGGGGGGGGAGCGGCGTGGACGAGAGACCTCGACCGGGGACACGGGCACCGGCTCGGCCCCGCGGAAGGGCACCGTGACGCAGCGTGCCATCGAGCGGATCAAGGAGATGATCCGCGAGGGGCGGCTGCAGCCGGGCGAGCGGCTGCCCACCGAGCGGGATCTCGCCGTCCGGCTGGGCATCTCCCGCAGTTCGATGCGGGAGGCCATCCGCGCACTCACCGTGCTGGGCGTGCTCGAGGCCCGGCACGGCTCGGGCATCTACGTGAGGCGGCTGGAGGCCGGCGGCCTGCTGGAGATCTTCGGGGTCGTGGCCGACCTGTCCCGGGGACCGCGTCTGGTCGAACTCCTCCAGGGGCGCCGGGCGCTGGAGTCGACGGCGACCGCGCTGGCCACCGCGCGGATCACGCCGGACCAGCTGGCCGAGGTCGCCAGACACCCGGCCGCGAGGAACTCCACCGACGTCCCGGAGGAGTTCCTCGCCGTGATCCTGGGGCTGGAGGTCGGCGCCCCCTTCGGCCCGTTCCTGCCCGTCGACCTGGGCACCGGCGTGACCCTCGACTACTACGAGCAGCGCGACGAGCCCGTCCAGTCCCAGCACTACGCGTTCCTCGTTCCCGAGGACCGGTTCGACACGGCGATCGCCCGCCTGGAGGCGGTCGGGGTCACCTACTACGCCGACCCGAACCACACCGAACCCGGCAGGGTCAACCGCCTCTTCGGCGGTCGCGGCGCCTACTTCGACGATCCGGACGGCCACAACCTGGAGATCATGACCCGGCCCTACGTCCGTCCCTGAGCGAGGCCGCCGGCCAGCTCACAGCGCCCGGTACATGACGTGCAGACCGACCCGTCCGTGCCGGGGATGCTCGTACGCCTCGGGGACCGTCCCGAGGACCGTGAAGCCGAGAGAGGTCCACAGCCGTACGGCGGGGTTGGTCTCGACGACGGCATTGAACACCATGCCCCGGTATCCGGCCGCGCGGGCCTCGTCCAGCAGATGCCCGGCGAGGGCGCGGCCGTGTCCCCGGCCGACGTGGCCGGGGTCGACCATGAAGCCGGCGTTGGCGATCCGGGCCGCCGGGCCACCGTAGTTCGGGGTGAGGTAGGCGGAGGCGACGACCGCTCCGGCGTCGTCCTCGACGACGTACACCTGTTTCGCCGGGCTCATCCACAGGACCCGGGCGTCCTCCTCGGAGGTGTCCGGGTGCCAGGTGTACGTCTCGCCCGCGGCGACGATGCGGTGCCAGAACGGCCAGATGCGCGGCCAGTCGTCGGCGACTGCTTTCCTGATCGGCATGGACGCGAGTCTGGCACGCTCCCGCACCCGGCGATCGTGCGGGGCGCGGGCGGGGGCCGGTGTCAGTCGACGCTGGGCAGGATATGGGGCTCGGCGAGGTCGTCCTCGTAGCCCGCCAGGCGGATCGGGGCCGACCTGGCCCACACGTCGAGGCTGCCGAGCTCCCCGGCCGGGCGGCCAGCTCGCTCGGGGCGTTCCTTGACGGGCTGCTCCCCGTTGGTCTTCTCCGGTGTCACCGCGCACTCCTTATGTGTCGGTCACCCTCGGGACGTGCCGCGCCGGTCCTGCCGCGCCCGCGTCGCACGTCCGCTCGGGCATGATGCGAAAGCCGTTCGGACGCGGTGGCGCCGGTTGGTCGTAGGAGAGCAGGCCGTTGTGAGGCGGCGTGTCCCATGACGGACCGGTGGGTGTGGGTAGGACCCTTTACTGCTGCCCGTCCGCCCCAGATTAGCCAAATGAGCGGACCCCCGCTCGATGGGGCTGAAAACTCGACGTAACGATCTCTTGCCGGACCGCACCCATTCCACCCCCATATACCGCTATTTCACTATGGAAACCGCTGCAACCGGTCACTCGATCGGACTACAGGGGTGTCCACGTTTCCGGGAAGGCCCTGCGGTCATGGCGCAGTTCAAGTCCTGTTGGCCGGCACGCAAGCTCGTCATGGTGTGCTGCCGCACGGCAGAACGGCTGTCTTCCAGGAGGACCGGCGCATGGAGCTGCACAGTGTCGAGGAGCTGATGGACCTGCTGTACGCCTGCCGGGGCGCCCGGGACGTCCCGGTTCCCGGCGGGGCCCCGGTCGACGCGTACGACCATGCCCTGCGCACCGCCGCGCTGCTGCGCCGGGGGCGCCCCGCCGACAAGGAACTTCAGGCAGCGGGCCTGGTCCTGCCGGTCGGACGGCTGCTGCGGCCGGGCCAGCCCGCCGCACGGGCCGACCGGGCCGCGGACGCGGTGCGCACGCTGCTCGGCGAGCGGGTGGCGGAACTGGTCCGCCGCCAACCCCGGCACGGCCTCCAGGGTGAGGAGGACGACCTCCTCGCCCTGTGCACGGCGGACGAGGAGGCCCGTACCGCCCGCTTCGACGCCGGGGTCCTGGAGGACTGGCGCACGGTGCTGGAGCTGCTGGCGGCGCGCAACTCCCGGCTCGGCGCGGTGGACTGACTCCCCGCCGGCCGCCGGGGGCAGCGTCACCACCTGCCGGGCGCGTAGTCCTTCAGGAAGACGCCGTACAGGTCCTCGCCCGCCTCGCCGCGCACGATGGGGTCGTAGACGCGGGCCGCGCCGTCGATCAGGTCCAGCGGCGCGTGGAAGCCGGCGTCCGCGAGGCGGATCTTGTCCGGGTGGGGCCGCTCGTCGGTGATCCAGCCGGTGTCGACGGCCGTCATCAGGATGCGGTCGTTGTCGAACATCTCCTGGGCGCTGGTACGCGTGAGCATGTTCAGGGCGGCTTTGGCCATGTTGGTGTGCGGGTGACCCGCGCCCTTGTAACCGCGGTCGAAGACGCCCTCCATGGCGGAGACGTTCACGATGTACGTCCGCTCCGCCGCTGCGGACGCCATCGCCGGGCGCAGTCTGCTGATGAGCAGGAACGGTGCCGTCGAGTTGCAGAGCTGGACCTCGAGCAGTTCGACCGGGGTGACCTCCTCGACCGTCTGCACCCAGCTGTTGGTGTCGTGCAGGTCCGGGACCAGACCGCCGGCGTCGATCGCGGTGCCCGCCGCGATCCGCTCCAGGGAGGCCGCCCCGGAGACCAGGGCGAGGCCGGTCACGTCCTGTGCGGTGAGCGCGCCGGAGCCCCCGACCGGGAGCTCGGCCACCACACCGGAGCCGAAGCCGCCGATCGCCTCGGCGGCGGGCAGCTCACCGGCGGGCAGCGGCGCGGACTCGGCGGCGACCAGTTCGCTGTAAGCCTGCGGGGAGCGCCGTACGGTCTGCGCGGCGTTGTTGATCAGGATGTCCAGCGGACCGGCGGCGGACACCGAGTCGGCGAGGGCGACCACCTGGGCCGGGTCGCGCAGGTCGATGCCGACGATCTTCAGCCGGTCGATCCACTGGTCGCTGTCGGGCTGTGCCTTGAAGCGGCGAACGGCGTCGTTCGGGAAGCGGGTCGTGATGGTGGTGTGGGCGCCGTCGCGCAGCAGCCGCAGCGCGATGTACATGCCGATCTTGGCCCGGCCACCGGTGAGCAGCGCGCGCTTGCCGGTGAGGTCGGCGCGGGCCTCCCGGCGGCTGCGGTTCTCCGCGGCGCACTTCTGGCAGAGCTGGTGGTAGAAGTAGTCGACCTCGACGTACCGCTGCTTGCAGATGTAGCAGGAGCGGGGGCGCTGGAGTATCCCCGCGATCGCGCCCTCCTCGGTGCGGGACGAGGGCAGGATGCCTTCCGTCTCGTCGTCGATGCGCTCGGTGGAGCCGGTGGCGGTGGCCTCGGTGACCGCCTTGTCGTGGGCGGTCTTGGCGGCGCGGCGCTCCTGGCGGCGGCGCTGCTTGACCATGCGGTAGATGTGCGAGGTGGCGCGGCGGACCGTGATCGCGTCCGGGTGGTCGACGTCGATCGTGTCGAGTTCCGCGAGCACGTCGAGGCACACGGCCAGCCGCTCCGGGTCGATGCCGGGCCCGTGCGCCACCACGTCCTCGCGCGACACGGTGTCCCCGTGGGCTACCGTGTCCGTGGCCCGGGGGCCGTCCTCTGTCACCGTCATCGCCGTTGCCGTTCCTGGTCTGCCGTGGCGGCGCTCCGGTCGCGCCCGCTGTCGAACGGGCGATTTTACGGAGCGACGGGCCGCAGCGCCAAACCCGTACCGGCCTGCGGTCGGGGTGGTGGACGGCGACGGTCGCGGTGGGAGCCGCGGCGGCCGGTCAGGCGTCGCATGCGGTGAGGAGCGTCTCCACCTCATCGGTCGCCGCGGCGGCCAGCCGGTCGAGGTCGGGGACGGCGGCACCGTCGGCGACCAGTCCGTAGTGGACGTGTCCGCGGTAGGTGGAGACGGCGACCGCCAAGGAGTGTCCGGGCGCCAGCGGCGCGAAGGGGAAGACGGCGCCGAGCGGGTCGCCGCCGAGCCGCAGTCCGAAGCCGGGCAGCGGCACGCTGGTGACCAGGACGTCGAACCAGAGCCGGGCCGCCTGGCCGAGCAGCGGTCCGCCGAGTCGGTGCCCGAGCGGCGGAACGTGGTCGGCGAGCAGGGCGACGGCGCCGGCACCCCGGTTCGGCCCTGCGTCCTTGTTGCGGTCCATGGCGGTGCGTACCAGGGCGAGGCGGGCGAGCGGGTGCGCCTCGTCGACCGGAAGCCTCGTCAAGTAGCCGGAGAGCCGGTTGCCCTGGGGATGCGCGGTGCGGGGACGACGTCGGGAGACGGGGACGAGGGCACGCGGGGTGACACCCTCACTGCCGTCGCCGCGCTCGTCGAGCCAGCGGCGCAGGGCACCGGCGACGACGGCGATCAGCACGTCGTTGACGGTGCCGCCGACGCTCTTGCGGATCCGGTGCACGTCGTCGAGGTCGAGGACCACCCCGGCGGTGCGGCGGGTGCCGCTTGGTTCACAGGTGAGCGCGGGCGACGAGCGTACGTCGAGCGTGGAGCGGGCGACACAGGCGCCGATGTCCAGGGCCCGGCCCGCGTCGGACAGGGCTCCGCGGACGAGGCCGGGCACCTCGCGCACGTCCGGGAGCAGTCCGCGCGGAGGCACTGCGGGGATCGGCCGGGGGGCGGGCAGGTCCATCGGGTCCATCAGGGCCGCGGCGAGGGTGAGGGCTCGCAGTCCGTCGGCGAGGGCGTGGTGGAACTTGAACAGGACGGCGAAGGAGACCCCGTCCTCCCCCGGCAGCACATGGGCCTCCCAGGGCGGCCGGGTGCGCTTCAGGGGGTGTCCCATGAGCCGGCCCGCCGCCGCCTGGAAGTCGGCGGCGGGGGCGTGCAGCCGGACGTGGTTCAGGGGATCGAAGCCGGGGTCGGTCTCCCGTTCGGCGCCGCCGAAGGCGAGCGTCCCGCGCAGCGCGGAACCGAGCGGCCGGCGGAGGGTGGCGCCGAGCGCGGTGGCGAGCGGGCGGCGCAGGGCCGGCGGGGAGGAGGGGCGCGTGGCCAGGGGCCGCCACACGTCGCGGATACGCATCCGCAGGCCGGGCACGGCGGCGGCGCGGGCGGCGAGCAGATCCGCGGCCTGGGCGGCCGCGGCGGGCGAATGGGCCGAGAAGACCCCGAGGGCCCCGAGGTGCATGGGGTGCTCGGCGGACTCGATGTTCCAGAACGCCAGGTCGAGAGGAGCGAGCAGGTCTGCGTTCACGGGCTTGCCTCGCGTCGACGACGGGGGGGGACCAGTAGTCAACCGTCCGTGACCGATTACGGTCAAGTACGATCTCACCACACACAGTTAACATCAGATTACGCCTCTGCCCCTCCCGCCTGCCCGGCGGGAGGGGCAGAGCTCAAAGGGCGGACGGCGTCACCGCAGTACGGCCGGAGTCTCCCGACGGAGCGTCAGGAGTCTTTCCCGGAAAGCCATACGGGCGACATCCGGTGCGACTCCGGGAGTGAACCCGCAGCGGCACCCGGGGGGAGGAACGCCACCCGGACGGACGCGCGCCGCCGGAGGAACCGTTCACCTCGCGGCACCCCGTGCCGGGCGCCCCTCGGGCTGCGTACGCGAGGCGTCCCGGATCAGGGCGTCATGGACGGCCTTCACCCGGGCGACGTCCGGCTTCAGTACGCGTCGGTCGTAGGTGAGCAGGCCGTTCAGTTCGCCCTCCACGTCCGAGATCTGCGTGTACACGGCGCCGTTGCTGCCCCGGCAGACCAGGGCCCGTACCTCGTCGAGCTTGGTGAGGTAGTCCTCGGTGCAGGTCTCCGGGTCGGCGTCGGCGTCGGCGTCGGCGTCGGCGTCGGCGTCGGCGTCGGCGTCGGCGTACGATGCTGGACCGCCCAGGCATGACCGGGCACCGCGAGACCGAGGCCGCCGTACTCACCGGTGACCAGGGCGCGCCGTCCGTCCGGGCCCGGTGGGAGCGCCGGGCGGGGATAGCCGTGCTCGTCCATGATGTCGCCGGCGTTGCCGTCGGCGCCGAGGTTGAGTCCCGACTGGTTGTTGACCAGGCGCGACGGGTCCCAGGCCTTGGCCTGTTCGGCAACGCGGCCGACGTCGTACTGGCGGCTCCAGCCCTCGTTGAAGGTGACCCACGTGACGAGGGACGGGCTGCTGAGGTGCTCGTCGATCATCTGCTTCATCTCGCGCTCGTAGCGGGCGCGGGACGAGGCGTCGGGGTTCACCCCGGCTCTCATGGAGGGCATGTCCTGCCACACCATCAGACTCAGCCGGTCGGCCCAGTAGAACCAGCGGTCCGGCTCGGCCTTGATGTGCCTGCGCACCGAGTTGAACCCGAGCTCCCTGTGCACGCGCAGGTCGTACGCGAGGGCTTCGTCGGTGGGCGCGGGTCGCACCGACCGGGGCCCGCCCCTCCCCTACCACCGCGCCCGTCCCTCAGACGGGCGCGCGCACTACGGCACCAGTTGGCCCTTGCCGAGGACGATCACTCCGCCCTCGGACACCGTGTACAGCTTCGCGTCCCGCTCCGGGTTGACACCGATGGTCGCGCCGGGCGGTACCTCCACGTTCTTGTCCAGGACGGCACCACGCACCACCGCACCCCGTCCGATGTACACGTTGTCGTGCAGTACCGAGCCCTGGACCACGGCCTCCTGGTCGATCACCACACCCGGTGACAGCACGGACCGGGTGACCTGGCCGCGGATCAGGCAGCCGGCGCTGATGATGGACTCGCTCGCCATGCCGCCGGCGTTGAACCGGGCCGGCGAGAGCTGGCCGGAGTGGGTGTAGACGGGCCACTGCCGGTTGTAGAGGTTGAAGGCGGGGCGCTCGGCGATCAGGTCCATGTGGGCCTCGTAGTAGGCGTCCAGTGTGCCGACGTCCCGCCAGTAGCCCTGGTCGCGGCTGGTCTCGCCGGGCACGTGGTTGGAGCTGAAGTCGTAGAGACAGGCCTCGCCCCGCTCGGTGAGCCGGGGCAGGATCGAGCCGCCCATGTCGTGCACCGAGTGCTCGTCCTCGGCGTCCCGCTGGAGCACCTCGACGAGGGCCTTGGTGGTGAAGACGTAGTTGCCCATGGAGGCGAAGACGCGCTGGGGATCGCCGTCGAGGCCCGGAGGATCGGTGGGCTTCTCCAGGAAGCGCTCCACGGTCCGGCCGTCCGAGCCCGGGGTGATCACGCCGAAGGAGGAGGACTCGGCGCGCGGCACCCGGATCCCCGCCACCGTGACGCCGGCGCCGCTCTCGATGTGCTGGGTGAGCATCTGGCGCGGGTCCATGCGGTAGACGTGGTCGGCGCCGAACACGGCCACGTACTCCGGCCGCTCGTCGTGGACCAGGTTCAGCGACTGGAGGATGGCGTCCGCGCTGCCCAGGTACCAGCGCGGGCCGAGCCGCTGCTGGGCGGGGACGGGGGTGACGTAGTTGCCCAGCAGGCTGGACATCCGCCAGGTGGTGGTGATGTGCCGGTCCAGCGAGTGCGACTTGTACTGGGTCAGCACACAGATCCGCAGGATGTCGCCGTTGACCAGGTTGGACAGGACGAAGTCGACCAGCCGGTAGGTGCCGCCGAAGGTGACCGCCGGTTTGGCGCGGTCGGTGGTGAGAGGCATCAGGCGTTTGCCCTCGCCGCCCGCCAGCACGATTCCCAGGACCGAAGGACCACCACGACGCATGGTCGCTCCCCTCACGCCGAATTTCCCCATCCATGCCCCTGGGCGGCTACCGTTAAGCCTGCTTGCGGATCTCCTCGTAGAGCAGGGCGGTACGGCGGGCCACCGCGTCCCAGCCGAACCCGCCGACCGCACGCTCCCGCCCGGCCTCGCCCATCCGCCGGGCAGCCACCGGGTCGCCGATGACGGAGTCCAGAGCCCGCGCGAGGCCCTGCTCGAAGGCGTCGTCCATGGGGACGGGCACCCCGGTCACGCCGTCCTCCACGACCTCGGGAATGCCGCCGACCCGCGAGGCGACCACGGGAGTGCCGCAGGCCATCGCCTCCAGGTTGACGATGCCGAGCGGCTCGTACACCGACGGGCACACGAGCACGGTGGCATGGGTGAGGAGTTGGATCACCTCGGGGCGCGGCAGCATCTGCGGGATCCAGTGCACGCCCGCGCGCGCCCGGCTCAGTTCCTCGTACAGCTCACGGAACTCCCGCTTGGTCTCCGGGGTGTCGGGGGCGCCCGCGCAGAGCACGACCTGCACGGTCGGATCGATGCCGCGCACCGCCCGCAGGAGTTGGGGCACGCCCTTCTGCCGGGTGATGCGGCCGCCGAACAGGACGTACGGCCGGGACCGGTCGAGACCCATCCGCTCCAGCGCGTCGGTGCCGGGATCGGGCCGGTACAGCCGGGTGTCGATGCCGTTGTGCACGACGTGCACCCTGGCCGGGTCTCGAGGGCCGGGTAACAGCCGAGGACGTCCTCGCGCATGGCCGCGGAGACGGCGATCACCGCGTCGGCGGCCTCGACGGCGGCGCGCTCGGCCCAGCCCGACAGGGCGTAACCAGCCCGGGAACGGGAGCGGTGCTGCGGAGTGTCCCGCAGCACCCGGGGTACCGCGAGGATGCCGGTACGAAACCCCCTAGGGGAATCGCCGGGGTTCCGTCCGTCCCCGTCGCCCCCCCGGGTGCCCACCCAGGGGATGACGGGGACGGCTTCGTACTCCATCGGCAGTAGGACTCATTGGGTGCTCAGGGACGACGACGGGAACACCGGGAAACGGCATCGTGTTCTTCATGGAAGCAGACTGTTCGCCGCCCCGGGGCCGGCACCCCGGTCTCACGCAGAGGAGCTGCCGATGAGCGCCCTCGCGTTGTCCGTGCTGCTGTCGTTTGTCTCCGCCGTGGCGTACGCGGGCGGAGCGATCGTGCAGGAGCAGGTCGCGGTGTCCTCACCCGGTGAGCAGTACGCACCGCTGCGCCGGCCGGCCTGGTGGGCGGCGGTCGCGCTGAACGGCCTCGGCGGTCTGCTGCACGTGGTGGCGCTCGCCTACGGCCCGCTGAGCCTGGTCCAGCCGCTGGGCGCGCTGACGATCGTGTTCGCGTTGCCGATGGCGGCGCTGTTCGTCGGCCGCAGGGCGGGAGCGACGGCGTGGCGCGGTGCCCTCATGGCCACCGTCGGTCTCGCCGGTCTGCTGTCCCTGGTCGGTGCGTCGGACACGCAGTCCCTCGACACCGGCCAGCGGGTGGCGGTGGCACTGGCCACGGCCGTCTCGGTCGTCGCCCTGATGGTCGCGGCCCGGGCCGTGCAGCGGCATCCGGCGGTGCGCAGCATCCTGCTCGCCGTCGCCTCCGGTATCGCCTTCGGCATGTCGTCCGTCTTCACCAAGACCGTGGCGGTGGACTGGGCCGACGGCGTCTCGGCGGGTGACGTGTTGTCCCTCGCGGTGATCGGTGTGCTGGCCACGGCCGGCCTGCTGCTCTCCCAGGCCTCCTACCGGGACGCGGGACTCGCGGCTCCGCTGGCCACGCTGACGGTGGTGAACCCGGTGGTCGCGGCGGCGGTCGGCCTCACGATGTTCGGTGAGACCTTCCGCTACGGCGCGACCGGCACGGCGCTCGCACTGAGCTGCGGCGTGGTGGCGGCCGGCGGTCTGATCCTGCTGACGACGGAGCGGCTGGCACACGAGCAGCAGCAGGCGGGGAGCGCCGGGGCGGGCTCCCCGGCGGCGCCGGCCGACTCGGAGGCTTTTCGGGGCGCTGCGGGTGTCCCGGTGGCTTTGGGTGGTGCGGGTGCTGCTCCGGAGGTGGCGGTCACGATGGCCGAAGTGGCGGCCGGTGGGCGGTCCGCGGGGGCCGGCGCCGATTCGCTGTCCGGTTCCGTCGAGCGGCTGCTGCGCTCCGAGCTCGCCCGGGACGTACGTGTACGGGTACCGGCCCGGTCCGCCCCGGCCACCGGGGCGGAGGCCGAGGCCGCTGAGCCGTCGCCGCTGGTGTTCGTGTACGCGCCCTTCTACGGCGGCCCGTACTTCCCGACACGCGTGCCGGACCGGCACCGCACGCGCGTCACATCCTGACGCCGCCCGCCCTCAGGTAGGCGACCGGGTCGATGTCCGATCCGAAACCGGGCCCCGTCCGCACCTCGAAGTGCAGATGCGGGCCGGAGCTGTTGCCCGTCGAGCCGGACCGGCCGATGCGCTGGCCCGCGGCGACCGACTGGCCGCTTTTCACCGAGATCGCCGACAGGTGCGCGTACTGACTGTAGCGGCCGTCGGTGTGCCGGACCACCACCTGGTAGCCGAACGAGCCTTCCCAGCCGGCGCTGACGACGGCGCCCGGCGCGACCGACTTGACGGACGTGCCGGTGGGCACGGGGAAGTCGACACCGGTGTGGTAGCCCTTCGACCAGGAGGAACCGGCCTGGTGGTACGGCGTGCCCAGGGGTGCGGCGACCGGGGCCACGTGCGGGCCGCTCTTCTGGGTGGCGCGGTCCGCCCGTTCCTCGGTGCGCTGCGCGGGGGCTTTCTTCTCCGGCGCCTTCTTTTCCGCCGTCCTCTTTTCGGGGGCCTTCTTCTCCGGCGTCTCGCTCCTGGGTTTCTTGGTCGTGTCGACCGTGTCCGCGGGTTTCGGGGCGGGGCGGGCCTGTGCGGTCTTCCCGCTGGGGAGGGTGAGCCGCTGGCCGGGCAGGATCAGGTCGGGGTCGGTGCCGACGGTCGCGCTGTTCGCGCCGTACAGCCCGCGCCAGCCGCCGCGGACCCGCTCCTCCTCCGCGATGCCGGAGAGGGTGTCGCCGTGGACCACGGTGTACATCTCGGCACGGCCCGCACGGGACTGGGGTGTGTTCTGCGGCTTGACGTCCTCGACGGTGGTGGCGGTGCCCGTGCTGCTCTTGCCGCCGGCCTTCGCGTCGGGCTTGGCGTCGCTCTTCGCGTCGGTGCTGCCGGAGCGGCCGGCGGACGGGCGGATGTCGGGGGCGTCGCCGCCCCGGGTCAGTCCGGCCCGTTGCGAGCACACCGGCCAGGCGCCGGGTCCCTGGCCGTCCAGGACCTTCTCGGCGATGGCGATCTGCTGGTCCTTGGTGGCCAGGTCCGCGCGCGGCGCGTACCGGGTGCCGCCGAAGGCCTCCCAGGTGGACTGGGTGAACTGGAGTCCGCCGTAGTAGCCGTTGCCCGTGTTGATGTCCCAGTTGTCGCTGGACTCGCACGCGGCGACCTTGTCCCACGTGTCCACGTCGGCCGCCTCGGCGACCCCGGTCCCCAGAAGGGGAAGCGCCATTCCGGCACCACCCGCGGTGACGGTGAGCGAGGCCCGGTTGATCCTGTTCGGCTGGTACCGGCGATGCCGACCGCGCACGGCCATGGAGCCCCCCTCGACAACGCGTCAGAAGTGGCCAAAGTAAGCGTTGCGAACCGGCCGTGACAAGAGGGCTATCAGCCGCGCGGATGCGCCATGTGGCCGGTACCTTTCATCCGTTGCGCCCCGCTTGGCGCCGTCGCCCGGCATGCTCTCGGCCGGGCGCGGCGCGTACGCCGGGCGCGTACGCGTGTGCCGGAGGAGCCCGGGCGAGCCCGAACCGGTCCGGAGCGTACGTACACGGGTGCGGATGAGTACGGAGAGGGCTCCCGCCCGTATGTGGCGGCGGGATGTCGTACGACCCGCGTGTGCGGACGCGGTAGCGGCACGTCAGGATGGTCAGAATGGTCGACGGGGGAACTGGCGGGCAGCGACCGGCCGCACCGACAGCCCCGCGGTACCGATACCAAGGTCACTAGGAGCCAACCCAATGAGCAGTTCAGCGCAGATCGGCGTCACGGGCCTCGCGGTCATGGGCCGCAACCTCGCGCGTAACTTCGCCCGCAACGGCTACACCGTCGCGGTGCACAACCGGACGGCGGCGCGTACGCACGCCCTGGTGGAGGAGTTCGGGCACGAGGGCGGCTTCGTGGCGGCCGAGACGGCGAAGGATCTCGTGGCGGCGCTGGAGCGTCCGCGGCGGCTGGTCGTCATGGTGAAGGCCGGTGAGCCGACGGACGCGGTGATCGAGGAGTTCGCGCCGCTGCTGGAACCCGGTGACATGATCATCGACGGCGGCAACGCCCACTTCGCCGACACCCGGCGTCGCGAGCGCGCGCTGCGGGAGCAGGGCATCCACTTCGTCGGTACCGGTGTCTCCGGCGGCGAGGAGGGCGCACTGAACGGGCCGAGCATCATGCCGGGCGGCTCGAAGGAGTCGTACGAGTCGCTGGGCCCCATGCTGGAGAAGATCTCGGCGAAGGCGGCCGACGGCGCGCCCTGCGTGACCCATGTCGGCCCCGACGGCGCCGGGCACTTCGTGAAGATGGTGCACAACGGCATCGAGTACGCCGACATGCAGCTGATCGGCGAGGCGTACCAGTTGCTGCGCGACATCGCCGGGTACACGCCGGCACAGATCGCGGACATCTTCCGCACCTGGAACACCGGCCGGCTGGACTCGTACCTGATCGAGATCACAGCCGAGGTGCTCTCCCACGTGGACGCGGCCACGGGCAGGCCGTTCGTCGACGTGGTCGTCGACCAGGCGGAACAGAAAGGCACGGGGCGCTGGACCGTGCAGATCGCACTCGACCTGGGCGTGCCGGTGTCGGGGATCGCGGAGGCCGTGTTCGCGCGTTCGCTGTCGGGGCACGCGGCGCTGCGCGAGGCCTCCCGCGGGCTGGCGGGTCCGACGGCCACGCCGCTCGGCGAGGCAGAGGCCGCGGCGTTCGCGGACCGGGTGGAGCAGGCGCTGTACGCGTCGAAGATCGTGTCGTACACGCAGGGCTTCCACGAGATCGCCGCGGGCAGTGAGGAGTACGGCTGGGACATCGACCTCGGCGCGGTCTCCGCGCTCTGGCGCGGCGGGTGCATCATCCGCGCGGCCTTCCTGGACCGTATCCGCGCCGCGTACGACGCCCGTGCCGGTCTGCCGAGCCTGCTGTCGGACGAGACGTTCGCGCGGGAGATCGCCGACGCGCAGGACGACTGGCGCGAGGTGCTGATCGCCGCGACCCGCCAGGGCGTGCCGACCCCCGGTTTCGCCGCGGCCCTCGCCTACTACGACGCGCTGCGGGCGGAGCGCCTGCCGGCCGCGCTCACCCAGGGGCAGCGGGACTACTTCGGCGCGCACACCTACCGGCGTACGGACCGCGACGGGTCGTTCCACACCCTGTGGGGCGACGACCGCAGCGAGGTCTCCGCGTAAGCGGAGGCTCCCCCGCGGGCGCCCGCGGGCTGTGCCGGCCGTCAGGTGAGCGGCGGGCCCGGCTCCGGGCTCGGTACGGGTTCCGGACCCGGCGGAATCGGCGAGGGGGACGGGCCGGGAGCGGGCGGGCCCGGCATCGGCGGTGGGGGCGCCGGTGCCGGGCCGGGGGGCGGCTCCGGGAGCGGGACCGGATCTGGGTGGGGCTGGGGAGGCTGAGGATCCGGGCCCGGTGCGGGCCCCGGCGGAACCGGGTCCGGTGCGGGTCCGGGTGGGGCGGGGTCCGGATGCGGTTGCGTCATGACGGTGTCCTCCGGCCAGTCGGTCGGCGTGGGCTCTCGACTACTCCCCCGCATACCCGACGGCCGCGTCCCCAGTCACCCGTCCGCCTGAAGCGGAGAGACCCGGGTGGCTCTACCGGCGACCCGCCGCCGCGCCCGCCGCGAGCCCTGCCCGCGGGCTGGACGGCACCGGGACGGTGGTCGTGATGAAGCGCTCCGCAGGGGCCATCGAGACCTGGGCGAGCACGATCACGTCGGCACCCGTGACGGCGTCGGCCGCAGCGGCGACCTGACGTACGTACCTCCGGGTCACCCGCCTCGAAGTGGGCCCAGGCACCCTCGACCAGCAGCGTGCGCGCCTCGACGGGGCGGCCGGCACGGTGCGCCTCCTCCTCGGCCAGGGCCGTCGTCGGACCGAGGGTGCTCGACAGGGCGGCGAGGACGCCCACACGCGGCCCGGCGGTCACGGCTGCCCCCGCCATCGGCCGGTCGACCCGCAACACCGGCACACCGATCCGGTCGGCCGACGCCTCCGCGACCGGGCCGATGGTCGAACACGTGCACAGCACGGTCCGAGCACCCGCGGCGACGGCCTCCCGCAGCCTCGCCCGTACCTCGCGAACCACGGCCTCGGGCCCTTCCACACGGGCCCGGACCAGCAGTTCCTCGTCGACGAGGTGCCGCAGCTCCAGCTCCGGACGGGTGTCGTCGCGCAGGTCGTCGAAGACGGGGACGTGGACCGGTGAGGTGTGCAGGAGGGCGATCACGGGGGCGTCCAACGACCCAGAAGCGCTCGGGGTGCGCCGCCGGCCGCTGCTCCGCCGCCCGGATCAGGGCCGGGGAGACGGCCGGGGCCCGGTCGGGGTGGTGTGCGGCCCGCTGGGTGACGTACGGGCGCAGCGGGGCTACCACGACACCCTCGCAGGCGGCGATGACGTACAGCTCGCTCGCCAGGGAGCCCGCGATGCCCTTGCCCTCGTGGGCGGGCTCGACGACGGTGTGCACCGGCACGAGTGCGCGCTCGGGGGATTCGAGGACGAAGTACCCGATCCGGCCGACGACCTCGCCGTCGCCGCTTCCAGACGGCCCGCCGGCCGGTCGTCGCGGATCTCGATGTCACTCATGGATACGTCATGCTCCTGCCGCTGTCTGTCACGGTGGCCACCGCCCGCAGCGGTCACGCCTTTCAGGCCGTGGCGGCCTGCGGGCTGCGCTGCTGGCCCGACCCCGGCACCGGTGCGGACGGGTCGGTCCCCAGGGCGACGATGCGGTTGTCGCGGTCCACGTGTACCACCCGGGGTTCCAGCGCCCGCGCCTCGGCATCGGTCACCTGAGCGTAACTGATGATGATCACCAGGTCCCCGGGGTGGACGAGATGCGCGGCGGCCCCGTTGATCCCGACGACACCGGAGCCCCGCTCCCCCTCGATGACGTACGTCTCCAGCCGGGCCCCGTTGGTGATGTCGACGATGTGCACGAGCTCACCGGGCAGCAGGTCAGCGGCGTCGAGCAACTCGGCGTCGATCGTCACGGATCCCACGTAGTGCAGGTCGGCCTGGGTGACGGTGGCACGGTGGATCTTGGACTTGAACAGAGTACGCAGCACTTTGGACTCCTGTAAGACGGCTCCCTGCCAGCTTTCTGCAGGTCAAGGGCGGTGTCGACTGTACACCGGAACACGCCGGTCGAGAATTGTGAGGAACATCGCTCCGCTCGGGCGAGACGGCTTCACGCCTGAGCTTTCGCGCCGCACCGGCGTCTGTTCAAGCAATCCTCCAGGACAGGCCGGCGGCTCATGCTGACCGGATGCTGACTTGCCTGACGACACTTCAGGTAGACAGGCGCTGCCTCGAGCACTGGGCCATCCTCGGCACCGGGCCCCGAAAATGTTCAAGCCACCCCGCCGCCTCGCGCCACCAGGTACCGGTGTCTGACTGCCCGTGTAGAACTGGCGCTCTCGGAGAGCACACGGGAAGACCTTCCTCAGGAGCAGGCAGACGAGGCACGGGTACGGCGGCTGCGGTTCTCGCGCACGAACCTGTACGAGCAGCCTGACCTCTTCGTGCCCGACCGGATCGAGCGGCAGGGCGATGGGCCGGGCGCTGCGCAGATTGCCGAAACTCGTTGAGTCAGGCCGGGAGGAGTGGTGATCAGCGTGGAGGACTGGGCGGAGCTCCGTCGGCTTCACCGGGCCGAGCGGATGCCGGTGCGGGCGACCGCGAGGAAGCCGGGAATCTCGAGGACCACCGTCTGCAGGGCGATCGCGGACGACGCGCCGCCGACGTACCAGCGGGCGCCGAAGGGCTCGGTCGTGGACGCGGTCGAGCCGCAGATCCGTGAACCGCTCGAGCAGTGGCCCGATATGCCGGCGACGGCGATCGTTGAGCGGATCCGGCTGGACCGCAGCCTGACCGCGCTCAAGGACCGGGTCCGAGATCTGCGGCCAGCCCATCGGCCCGCGGATCCGGCTTCACAGACAGTCTTTGGGAGCGGGAGCGGGATGCAGTGTTTGACCGTTGCCGCAGCCCAGCTTCGCCGTGAGTCCGCTGCGGGGCATCGCTCAGCTGCCCCTCGCGATGCCCCCTTCTCAGGCGTTCTCGTCATGGATCCGCGCACCCAGATCCTCCGCCCATTCCAGTGCCCACGCCTTGAGTTCGTCGATCTGGCGGGAGGTGAGCCCATACGCGGTGTAGTCCTCATCCTCGTACCACTCCGCGCCAATAAGCCTGTCCCGGAGGTCTTCAAGGCTGAACTCGTCGTGGGCACGACGGCGGCCCAGGGATTCGAGGTCGGCGGTGGAGCGGTGGCGGGAAGCAGCCTGGACGTCGATGAGGTCACGGACGGTGCCGCGGTCGGCGAGGGCACGGACCTTGGTGCCGATCACGTCATCGAGGGAAAGAACAGGGCCGTAGGGGGTCTGAGCGGGAGGGGCCCAGAACGCCTCCTTGAGGACGTCGACCTCGCACTCCTCGCCGGTATCCGGCTCGGTGACGAGGAAACGGCCGCTGAGCGGATCGGTCTGGACGTGCGTGGTCCGCCATCCGCGCTCGCTGAGACCCGCTGTGAGTGAGGCGACGATCTCCTCCATCGGAGCGGGGTTCTCGGTGGCGACGTCGAGGTCGCGGCTGAAGCGTTCGACCAGGCCGTGGGCCTGCACGGCGTATCCGCCGGTGAGGACCAGAGGGTAGGGGGAGCCGATGTCGAGGATGTCGGCGAGGAGACGCTCGTGGAGCGGAGTGAGCTTCACGCGGCGGCCGTGTCGGCCGGAGCGGTGCGGAGCAGCTCGGGGAAGGCGTCCTCCCAGACCTCGCGGATGTAAGGGCTGATCAAGCGCCGCAGCACGGGCCACTGCTCGGCGAGCAGCCGGTGGTGCAGGAGGATCATCAGGTCCTCGCGCAGTCCTTCGGCGAGGACGGTCCGGTAGAGCGTCATGCGGGACTTCGGACGGTCCAGGCTGTAGCTGGTCCGCCCGGACCAGACGATGTGGAGCGGCAGGTCCACGTTGCCCTCGACGGGACCGGCCAGCTCCTGCAAGCGCTCGGGCAGTCGGCTGCGGTAGCGGTCCCGCAACACCTCGGCGCGGGGTGTGGTGATCGTCGTGTCCATGCATCCAGTATCGCTGCTGGGAGGCGGCGGCATGGCGGATACGGGGATCCCCTGTCGTACGTACGGGTTGGGCGGCCGCTCGCCCTTCACTCGGACATCCGACCCAGTAGGAGCTTGACACAACATCTCCTACCCGCGTCGGCCCCCAGGTGGCGCGGCGACCGACGACCCTGCAGACCCGGAACCAGCCCCGCTCGTGGGCGCGGGCGATCATGACGCAGCAGGTCACGGGGAGGGCCGCCGCGGTGGGTCCGGCTGCGGCCTGGTGGGAGCCAGAGACCTGTCGAGGTCACCCGTCATGGCGGCCACCCGTCAGCAAGCTGGGACGCTCCCACGCCCGATGCTGACCGTTTGCTGACCTGAGTGGGGCCATCAAGCCTCTGACCTGCAAAAACACCCAAATGCTAGATCTTGGACTTGAACATGGTACGCAACATCGGGGCACTCCCACAAGTAGGCTCCCTGCCTGCGTTTTTGCAGGTCAAGGGCTGTTTCGACACCCTACAACGAGTCGCATGTCCGGGCAGCTGTCCCCAGGTTTTTCAGGACTCGCGCTGACCGCTTGCCGACTTTTCTGACGCTCCGTCAGGTGACTGGAGGAGGGCTTCGCCCCCTCTCGCGGACCCCACCGTGGCGACGGCCCAAGCCTACGCAGCACCCCCCGAAGGACGTCCGTGATCACCGTCACGTGGACGGTCCGGACGGCGATCAGGAGCGAAGGCGCTCGACCGGAAGTCGGATTACGCACCGCCACGGGTCAGCCGGCCCAGGCCCCTCGTATCCCGTCTCAAAGGAGGAGGCGCCCACAGCCCCATGCATCTGAGCGGCCGAAGCAGCGCGGCTGCATAGCGCCTGATCGCCGGTTAGCCAAACCGGCGATTCTCACGACCATGGCTGTGGCTCGTCCGGTGACTCCTGGCGGTGGCACAGGACGGGCGTCAAGGATGTGGGGAATCCGGCCAGAGCAGACCACGCGACGCTGCCGCGATCAGGTTGCCGTTCGCTCCGGCGATCTCTTCCCACCGGCCCTGGCGCCAGGCTTCGTATTCGGCGGGGATCCGTGGTGCAGTCACGAAGATGCTCCCTTTCTTCTCCGCCGCACCACGGGGGCACGGGGATATTCGCGCTGGGTGCGCGGGCCGGGTCGCTCGGACCGACACGGCGCACACCGGTGCATGGGCATGCTTGTGCATGAGGTGAGAACTTGGGTGTTGGGGCTGGTTGCGGTCGGCAGCCTGGGGTACCGGGGCGTCAGTCTCGGTGGGCGGCCCAGACGGTGCGCTCGGTACGTACGGCGAGATCGTCGCGGCGCAGGATGCTGTTCGGGCTGTCGGTGTCCAGGAGTTCGTCGAGCGCGGTGAGGTCCTCGGGGCTGAGGGCGGGTGCGGCGACGCCACGGATGCGCCGCAGGCTGCCGTAGGCGTAGCGGCCGATCGTTTCGCTGCGCCCGCCTTCGATGTTGACGGTGATGGCGTGCTTGTCCGTGACGGTGAAGCCGGCGGCGGTCAGCATCGGGCCCCAGTCGGCGCCGCGGTGCGGTACGTGCTCGGCGTGGAAGCTGTCGGCCGCGGCATGGGCGCGTTCTTCAAGTCCGGCCCGGTTCTCCGGGGTGTCGGCGGGCAGGAAGCGGGGGAAGCCCGCGAGTTCGACGACGGCGAACAGGCCGCCGTGGGCGAGCAGATCGTGGACGTTCGACAGGGCGCGGTCGGGGTGGGCCATGTGGTGCATGGAGGCCGAGGCCCACACGAGATCCGGTGTGCCGAGGTCGGGCCAGTGGCGTGCGTCGAGGTCGGCCTGCACGGTCCGTACGCGGTCCTCGACTTCGCGGGCGCATGCCTTCTCGCGCAGGAGCTGGAGGTGCCCGGCCGAGGTGTCGACGGCGGTGACGTGTGCGTCGGGGAAGCGTTCGAGGAGCGCGAAGGTGCCCGCTCCCGTGCCACAGCCCAGGTCCACGATCCGACGCGGCTCTCCCTTCAGAGGCAGCCAAGCGGTGATGGACGCTATGTGCTCGGCAAGCACTTCGGCATCGAGGTCGAGAATCTCCGCCTGGCCGCCATCGCCATGCTCCTGGTGGCTGCCATGGCCGTGGTCGAGGAGGTGAACTCCTTCGCCGTGGTGAGAGGTTGACTGGTGCGTTCGGATCATGGGCAACACCGTAGGCCGACAATGCGCCCACCGCACGACTACTTGCCTGAAACGCAAGAAGGTGGCCTGGTGCGCTGCCCGTCGCGCAAAGCCCCTCGGCGGAGCGAGGCCTCCGGCGAGGCCGCCACGCTCTATTCGCAGGAGCCCCGCATGCCCCCGCACTCGGCTTCGTCGCCGGCTGCACCGACGGCTTTCTGGTGACCGCGGCGAGCGTCGCGGTCGAAGATGCCCATGATCTCGCAGGGTCCGCCATCGGCGCCGATGGCGTGCGGCATCATGGTGGGGAACTCGGCCGCCTGGTTGGTCTCGACGCGGAAGCGCCGGTGGCCGAGCATCAGGATGGCGGCGCCGGACAGCACGACGAGCCATTCGCGGCCGGGGTGGGCGCGCATGCGGGCCGGGTTGCCGGGCGGCGGCTCGGTCATCCGCTGACGCACCACGCTCATGCCAGGGTCGCCCTTTATGGGCCAGCGCATCAGCCCGTGGGTGCCGTCGACCATCGGGCTGATGACGACGTCGTCGGCTGCGTTCTCCACAAGCTGGTCCAGCGTAGTGTCCAGAGCCCGGGCGAGGGTGACGAGCTGGTCCAAGGCGAGGCGCCGCTGACCGTTCTCGATGCGGCTCAGCGAGGACTGGCTGAGGTTGGCCCGGGTGGCCAGTTCCTCCAGGGACCAGCCCTGGGCAACGCGCAGGGCGCGGATCCGCTTGCGTACGAGGCTGTCCAGCTGTCCATCTTCTTGCGTCATGAGCAACACTGTATGCCCTTGATGCAATACGGGGTTAACGTCGTGGGCAGATGGTCCGGTACGGGGCCACGCACAACGAAAGGGCGCGACATGTCTGCGCAGATTTCCCACGCCGAAAGCGACGCGCTGACCGGCACGATCGTGGATGTGGTGATGATCGGCAGTGGCGCCGCGGGCCTGAACGGTGCGCCGATGCTCGCGCCGCTCGCTCGTCGTGATCGACAGCGGCGCCCCGCGCAACGCGCCCACCGAGGCCATGCACGGCTTCATCGTCCTGGACGGCACACCGCCGGCCGAGATCCTCCGGCGCGGACGGGCGCAGGTAGGCGCGTACGGTGGCCAGGTCGTCTTCGGCGAGGTGGTCTCAGCCGCACCTGCCGACGCGTCGCCCGAGGTCGACCTGCGGTGCACCATCTGCCTGGTCGACGGCCGCACGGTGACGGCACGCCGGGTACTGGTGGCCACCGGCCTGCGCGACGAGCTGCCCGACGTACCCGGCCCCGGCCGACCACTGGGGCCACAGCGTGGTGCACTGCCCCTATTGCCACGGCTGGGAGGTCCGCGGCGAGCCGATCGGCATCCTGGCCACCGGCCCCGCCCCGGTCCACCACACCGGGCTGTTCCGCCAGCCCACCGACGACCTGGTCTACTTCACCCGCGGCACCGAGTTGGACGCGGACACCCGCGCCCGCTTCGCCGCCCGCGGCATCCGCGTGATCGAAGCCCCGGTCAGCGAAGTCGTCGACGACGAGGACGGTGCCCTGGCAGGGGCGCGTCTGGACGACGGCATCGTCGTGGCACGGTGCGTCCTGGCCGTGGCCACGCGGATGCAGGCCCGCACCGAGGGGTTGGACGGGTTGAACCCGCCGATCGAGGAACTGTCCGACAACATGGGCCGCCGCTTCGCTTCCACCATGGCCGGCACCACCGCGGTCCCCGGCGCGTGGGTGGCGGGCAACGCCACCGATCTCACCGCCCGGATCGGCGCCTCCGCGACGGCCGGAGCCCTGGCCGGCTCCCACCTCAACGCCCTGCTGGCCACCGTGGACACCGACGCCGCGCGCGCGACCACCCGTTGACACAGCAGCCCCGCTGCTGACGAACCGCGCGACCGTGATCCAGCGGTCCGCGCGGTCAGCACGCCCCTCTCTCACCAACGTGGCGACCGGCCTGCCCCGGCGCGGCAGCCGCGCGCGACCACCCGTTGACACAGCAGCCCCGCTGCTGACGAACCGCGCGACCGTGATCCAGCGGTCCGCGCGGTCAGCACGCCCCTCTCTCACCGACGTGGCGACCGGCCTGCCCCGGCGCTGCTTCAGCATGCCCCTTTTCGGAAGGAAAACATGAGTACCCATCAGCCTCTTCAGGCGGCGGCCGCACAGACCAGCAGCGAGGACGCGCCGGATCCGCGTCAGCTGCGCGCGATCCTGATCACCGTCTCGATCGCCCTGATGGCCGTCATCGCCTCGGTGTCCGGACTGAACGTCGCCCAGACCCACATGGCCGTCGAGTGGGGCGCCTCGCAGACCACCGTCCTGTGGATCATCAACATCTACACCCTCGCCCTGGCCGCCCTGCTGCTGCCGCTCGGAGCGATCGGAGACCGCCTGGGCCGTAAGCCCATGCTGATCGCCGGGCTGATCGTCTTCACTGCGGCCAGCGTCGTCGCGGGACTCGCGCCGTCGGCCGGGGTGATGATCGGCGCCCGCGTGGCGGCCGGGATCAGCGCCGCGACGATCATGCCGATCACTCTGGCCGTCATCACCTCCACCTTCCCCGAGAAGGAGCGGGGCAAGGCGATCGGCGTGTGGACTGGTGTCGCCGGAGGCGGCGGCATCCTGGGCATGTTCCTCTCCGCCCTTCTGGTCGACGTCGCCGACTGGCGCTACCTGTTCGTCCTGCCCGTGGCCCTGGCCGTCGTCGCACTGGCGATGACGCTGAAGTCGGTGCCCAACTCCCTTGAGCGCTCCGCCCATTCCTTCGACACCATCGGTGCGCTGCTCTCCACCACCGCCGTGATCGGCCTCATCTTCGTGCTGCAGGAGGGTCCCGAACGCGGCTGGACCGCCCCCGTCACCCTGATCAGCCTGGCCGTCGGCATCGTCGCCGCCATCGCTTTCGTCGCCTGGGAGCTGCACCGCCGGGACGCCTCCCTGCTGGACGTACGTCTCTTCCGTGAGCGTGGCCTGGCCTGCGGCTCGATCACGCTGCTGGTCGTCTTCGGTGTTCAGGCCGGCATCGCTGTGGTCCTCTTCCCGTTCTTCCAGGCCGTCCTGGGCTGGTCCGGGCTGCTGTCGACCGCAGCCATGATGCCGATGGCCGTCATGATGATGATCACCTCCGGCCTCGCCCCCAAAATGGCCGCCAGGATCGGCACCCGCTCCACCATGACCGTGGGCGTCGCTCTGGCCACACTCGGTCTGGCCCTGATGGCCCTGTTCGTGTCCGTCGACGGCGGCTACCTGTCCATCCTGGGCGGCATGCTCGCCATGGGCATCGGCATGGGACTGTCGATGACACCCTCCACGGAGGCCATCACCAGCTCACTGCCTCGCGCCAAGCAGGGGGTTGCCTCCGCGCTCAACGACGTCACCCGCGAGTTCGGCACCGCGCTCGGTGTCGCGATGCTCGGCGCGCTCCTGGCCAGCGGCTACCGCGGCGCCATCGACGGCAAGCTCGACGGTCTCCCCACCGGAGCCGCGGACACCGCCCGCGAGGGCATCGCCAACGCCATCGAGGTCGCCCCGGCGGCCGGCAGCCGCTCCCAGGACTTGGTCCACGCCGCGCAGCAGTCCTTCGTCGACGGCTGGCAGCAGGCCATGTGGATCGGCGCCGCCGTCATGGCCGTGCTGCTCGTCTACGTAGCCCTGCGCGGGCCGAAGAGCACCGCTCCCCTTCCGGCCGACGACGCAGCGACCACGGAGGGCATCCCCGCGGAGAACGTCACCGCTCACTGACCTCGCAGAACCCCGGTCCACGGGCGGTGTACGAGCACCGTCACGTGCCAGCCGGCCGCTGGGTGCGACACGGCCTCGTGACGCACCCAGCGGCCCTCCAGCTCCCGAGCACGGCCCACCACCCCTGTTACCTGCAGGAGTAGCAATCATGAGCACCTTCGAGCTGACCACGGAGACCTTCAAGGCATCGTCCGCTGGGACGTCCCCCTTCCGGCCGGCGGCAGGCGCGCGGTCACGCTGGTCTACGAGCTGTCGGCGAGCGCCAAGGTCGCCGGGCTCCGAGCGGATCCAGCCCGCCCGTGGATCGCTTGGTCGGGCCGCTCGGTCAGCGGGTGTACCGGACGCCCAGCCAGGGCGCACGGTCGGCGATGAGCCCGGGCGGGGTGTGCACCGCGTCCGCCTTGACATGATTCTCGTAACGGACGTTCGATGCGAAATCGCTCGACGGGTGACCGCACACCGATGTCGGCGATCACGGTGTTGATTCGGGTTCGGGGTGTTGGCGTGGCAGGCTGTGCCTTCTTACTGTCCGATCCCAGGAGGTCATCATGGCTGGCGAGTCTTCATCGCACGAAGGTCCGGAGCCGGTCGAGTCCGAGAGCTCTCCTCTCACACCCGAGGAGGAGGGCAACGACGACCTCAAGCGCAAGTTCCGTGAGGCTCTGGAGCGTAAGCGCGGCGAGCAGGTGCAGGGTGCCGCGCACACGGATGCGTCGAAGATCCGCGGCACGCACGGTCCGGCCGCGAGCCAGCGGTCGTTTCGGCGTAAGAGCGGCGGCTGATTGTCACGCCGACGACCTGAGGCCCGCCGCCGCACCCTGCTGGGCGCCGTCGGCGTCGACGGCGGCCCCGCACACCACCGGTCCATGCGTCCCACCGGCACTCCAGTCACGCTGCCTGTGACGGCGGCGGGGAGCGGTTCGGGCTGGCCGCCGTCCTGCTCCACGACGGGCACCTGCGCTGCCGAGCCGGTCGACCGGTAAGCATAGGGGCTGCCGACAGCACGGCGAGGAAGATCAGCGCAACTGGTGCTGGTTTCCTCGCCGTTTGTGACTGGGCTGAGCACTTCAGTTGGCCGTGTGAGCGTCACAGTTGGCCATCACGTGATCTACTCGGCGCGGGTCGGGCACCCGGCCGCGGGGGGCACTGGCTCATCCGGTCTCACCAGTCCGACAGGACCGCGAAGCGGATGCGGCGGGCACGCCGCTGACTCGTCAGCCCGCCGCTTGCTGAAGACCGTCGGGTATGAGGTCCAGTCCAAATTCGAAACCGACCGCGCCTGAGGTTCCTCCTGCCGGCCGCCGCACACGCCGCAGGGTGGTCCGGCCCGTTCCGGGAGCACCTTGTGGGCGGCACGCCCGGCTTCGCCGTCCGGTTCGGCGGCGTGACGCGTCCGGCGGAGCGGGGCGCTCGTCCGCGGCGGCAGGGCCCGAGCGGTACGGAAGCACATATGCACGAGCGCACCGCCGCACCTGACACGGGGCGACGCTCCCGACGACGTCCCCCGCGGGACCGGGGACGCCGCTCCACGGGACCGGGGACACCGCTCCGCGGCGCGACTTGCCCGTTCAGCCGGTCGGACACTCCCTCCGGGCGACACGCATCGAAAGGGTCACGGACGGCGCACCCGCGGCACCGGGAGCCCGGCGGGGAGACTCAACAGACCACATGATTCACGTATGCACATTCACTGAATCGTTTTCTGACAACGTTCGACAATCCCGTCCCGTGATCGGTAAAGCCAATTCTCGCAGGTAGAGACCACCACTCCACACCCTCGCACTGTCGATAACGGTTTGTGTTTGGTTCCGTGATTTCCCGATGGACTGTGTTGACTTTACGAGTCGTTAACAGTCAATGTGTGCGCACCCCGACCGCTCTGGGACACATAGCAGAGCGGCGCGCACCTGAGGAGACGTCATGTCACTGCGGACCCAACGCCCCATGTTGCGCCGGACCCTGGCGGCCCTTGCCGCCCTTCCCCTGCTCGCCACGGCGGCGTGCGGCGGCTCCGGCACCGAGGACAGCGCCTCGGGCGGTCAGGGCACATGTGAGAAGAGCGAGGGCAAGGTCGAGCTGACGTACTGGTCCTGGATCCCCGGCGTCGAGAAGGCGGTGGCCGAGTGGAACCGCCAGAACCCGGACATCCAGGTGTCCGTCAAGTCGACCCCGAACGGCAACGCCGGCACGTACCAGAACATGGCCAACGCCCTGAAGACGGGCAACGCCCCCGACCTCGGTCAGATCGAGTACGACTCGCTGGCGAGCTTCCGCCTCCAGGAGGGCCTCACCGACATCGCCGCGTGCGCGGGCGTCAAGGAGGCCGAGGACGACTTCGCCGAGTGGACCTGGTCGCAGGTGACCTTCGGGGCCGGCGGCGAGGACGGGGTCTGGGCGGTGCCGCAGGACACGGGCCCGATGGCCCTCTTCTACCGCAAGGACCTGTTCGAGAAGCACGGCATATCCGTCCCGGAAACCTGGGAGGAGTACTACGGGGCGGCCAAAAAGCTGAAGAAGGCCGACCCGAAGGCGTACATGACGCACTTCTCGCAGACGGACCCGAACTGGTTCAGCGGCCTGCTGTGGCAGATGGGCTCGAACATGTTCGCCCAGGACGGCGACGCGTGGAAGGTCGATGTCGACAGCCCGGCCGCCGGTGAGGTGGCGGACTACTGGCAGAGGATGATCGACGAGAAACTGGTCGCGACCGATCTGCAGGGCTTCTCCCCGGCGCTCTACAAGGCGTGGAACGACGGCGAGGTGGCGACCTGGGTCAGCGCCGCCTGGGGCTACAGCACCATCCGCGACAACGCCAAGGCGACCTCCGGCAAGTGGGGCGTCGCGCCGATGCCGCAGTGGTCGGCGGGCGACGACACGGCCGGCAACTGGGGCGGTTCGACTACGGCCGTCCTCGGCGGGAGCGAGCACCCCCATGAGGCGGCGAAGTTCGCGCTGTGGCTGAACACGGACCCGAAGGCGCTGGAGATCCTCAACCGTGAGGGCGGTCTCTACCCCGCGGCCATCGAGGGACTCGAGCTGGAGGCCCTGCAGCAGCCGGTGGACTTCTACGGCGGCCAGAAGATCTTCGACGTCTTCGCGGACGCCTCCCTGAACGTCACCACGGACTGGACCTTCGGTCCGACGATGACGGACACCTACCGCTTCATGGGCGACGGCATAGCGGAAGCGCTGGGCGGCAAGGGGACGCTCGAGGACGCGCTTGCGCAGACGGACACCAAGACGGTGGACTCCCTGGAGAAGCAGTCCCTCGAGGTCGCCAAGTAAGTGACGTGGACCGGCGGCGCGTTGGAATGCGCCGCCGGTCCTCTCCCCCCTCGTCAAGGAAGCCTGGGAAGAGACCACGACATGACCGTCGACCGGACAGCCGCGACAGCGGCGCCGCCAGCGAAGAACACCGCAGCTCCCGCTCCGCCGCGCCGCAGACGGAACTGGGCGCCCGTCTTCTTCCTCCTGCCGTTCTTCATACCGTTCGTACTGTTCACCCTGGTGCCGGTCGGCTACGCCTTCTACCAGAGCCTGCTCAGGACGGAACGGACCGGCGGCACCTTCGGCCGCAAGACGACCGTGTTCGCCGGTCTCGAGCAGTACAGGGAAGTGTTCGGCGACGCCGAGTTCCTCGGCAGCGTCGGCCGGGTACTGCTCTTCGGCCTGGTGCAGATCCCGGTGATGCTGGCCCTGGCCCTGGCGCTCGCGCTGCTGCTGGACTCCACGGTCGCCCGCCTCAAGCGCTTCTTCCGCATCGCCTACTTCGTGCCGTACGGCATCCCCGGCGTGATCGCCGCACTGATGTGGGCCTTCCTGTACGACCCACGCCTGTCGCCCGTCGTGGACCTGCTCGAGAAGGCCGGGTCCGCGCCGGACTTCCTCGGCTCGTCGATGATGCTCTGGTCCATCGGCAACATCGTGACCTGGACCTACACCGGGTACAACATGCTGATCATCTACGCCGCGCTACAGGCCGTCCCGTCCGACATCTACGAGGCGGCGCGCATGGACGGAGCGGGCGAGGCGACGATCGCCTGGCGCATCAAGATCCCCATCCTGCGCCCGGCCCTCATCCTGACGGGTGTCTTCTCGATCATCGGGACCCTGCAACTGTTCACCGAACCACAGGTGCTGCGCTCCATCTCCACCAGCGTCACCAGCACCTACACACCGAACCTGGCGGCCTACTCGCTCGCCTCGTCGGACAACTACAGTGAGGCCGCCGCCATGTCGGTGACGCTGGCCCTGGCCACGTTCGTCCTGTCGTTCGGATTCCTCAAGCTCACGGGTCGAAAGGCTGGATCATGAGCCTCCTCACCGACACCGCGGGCGCCCACGCGCCCGCGCCGGCCTCCGGGACGACACCGCGCGGCCCGCGGGAGAGCCGCCTCTCGGTGGTCGTCGCCACCGGTTTCCTGGCCGTGATCGCCCTCTACATGCTGCTTCCGGTGTTCTGGCTGGTCGTCTCGGCCACCAAGAACCAGGGCGACCTGGTCGGCTCTTTCGGCCTGTGGTTCTCCGACTTCCACCTGATCGACAACCTGCGGGCACTGTTCGCCAAGCAGGACGGGGTCTATCTGCCCTGGCTGCTCAACAGCCTCCTGTACGCCGGCGCGGGTGCGGCCGTCGGCACACTGCTGTCCGCCATGGCCGGCTATGCCTTGGCCAAGTACCGTTTCCGCGGGCGGGAGTTCCTGTTCTCCGTCGTGCTCGGCGGTGTGCTGGTCCCGGCCACGGCGCTCGCGCTGCCGCTGTTCCTGCTCTTCGCCGAGGTGGGCGCCACCAACACCTTCTGGGCGGTCTTCCTGCCCAGCGTCGTCAGCCCGTTCGGCGTCTACCTCTCGCGTATCTTCGCTGCCGCCTCCGTGCCCGACGAACTCCTGGAGGCCGCCCGTATCGACGGGTCGGGAGAGCTGCGGACCTTCTTCACCATGGCACTGCGGCTGATGTCGCCCGCCATGGTGACGATCTTCCTGTTCCAGTTCGTGGTCATCTGGAACAACTTCCTGCTACCGCTGGTGATGCTCCAGGACGACCGCCTCTACCCGGTCACCCTGGGCCTGTTCACCTGGCAGTCCCAGGTCAGCCGCGACCCCTCGCTGCAGATCCTCAGCATCACCGGGTCGCTCGTCTCGGTCGTCCCGATCGTCATCACCTTCCTGGTGCTCCAGCGCTACTGGAAGGCCGGTCTCGCGGCGGGGGCGGTGAAGTCGTGAACGACGCGTTCAAGCACCTGTCCGACCGGTCCGGCGGGATCGCCCACGGCGGCGGCTACGACAACGACCGCGTCTGCCGCGAGGTGCTGGAACGCGGCGTCGGTGAACCGGCCGTGGTCGGGCCGGCCCGGCTTTCGCAGAGGGCGGCCTCCTCCGCCCGCCCCCACCCCGGACCTACCGAAAGCGTACGCACGTGACCGCCGACCGTTCTTCCCCTCTCCTCCATTTCCGTGCGGGGGGCACGAGCCTGGTCCTCGACTGCTCGGGGCCCCGCCTCCCACGGGTGCTGCACTGGGGAGCCGACCTCGGAGACCTGGGAGACGGCGCACCGGACGGCGCGGGCGACCTCGCCTCCCTCGCCACGGCGAGCATCGCCGAACTGGGCACCAGCGTTCCCGACGTCCCGGTCCCCGTGAGCGTGCTGCCCGAGCAGTCGGCCGGCTGGCTGGGTACACCGGGGCTGTCCGGGCACCGCGAGGGCGCCGACTTCTCCTGCGCCTTCACCGTCCGGGAGCTGCGGCTGACGGCCCCTCGCTCACTGACGGTCGAGGCCACGGACGGACAGGCCCGGCTCGGCCTGCGGTGGGAGCTGGAGCTGACCTCCTCCGGTCTCGTCCGCCATCGTGCGTTCCTCACCAACCAGGGTGAGGGCCCCTACACGCTGGAGGCACTGCAGCTCGCCCTGCCGGTACCGGCCCACGCCGCCGAAGTGCTCGACATGACCGGCCGCCACCTGCGGGAGCGCTCTCCGCAGCGGCACGGGTTCACCCGAGGCACGCACCTTCGGGAGAACCGTCGCGGCCGCACCGGCGTCGATGCGACGCTCGTCCACACCGTGGGTGAGCGCGGTTTCGGCTTCCGCGGCGGTGAGGTGTGGGGTCTGCACGTGGCGTGGAGCGGCAACCACCGCACGTTCGCCGAGCGGACGAACTCCGGCGTCTCGCTCCTGGGCGGCGGTGAGCTGCTCCTGCCGGGCGAGGTGCGTCTGCGGCCCGGCGCCACGTACGGGACTCCGTGGATGTACGGCTCCTACGGCCAGGGCCTGGACGACATGGCGGCCCGCTTCCACGCCTACCTGCGGCAACGCTCTCGTCATCCCGCCGCACCGCGGCCCGTCACACTCAACACCTGGGAGGCGGTCTACTTCCGGCAGGACCTGGACACCCTCACGGCCCTGGCGGACGCGGCGGCGGAGGTCGGCGCCGAACGGTTCGTGCTCGACGACGGCTGGTTCTGCGGACGCCGCGACGACCGGGCCGGGGTGGGCGACTGGTACGTGGACCCCGAGGTCTGGCCGCAGGGGCTGCATCCGCTCGTCGAACACGTCCGTTCCCGTGGGCTCCAGTTCGGTCTCTGGGTGGAACCCGAGATGATCAACCCGGACTCGGACCTGGCCAGGGCCCATCCGGAGTGGACACTGTCCGCGGCCGGGCGCATGCCGCCGGAGGCCCGGCACCAGCAGGTGCTCGATCTGGGCCGCCCGGAGGCGTACGCGTACGTGCTCGAACGCCTGGACGCCCTGGTCACCGAGTACGCCATCGACTACCTCAAGTGGGACCACAACCGCGACCTCGTCGACGCGGGCAGCGGTGCGCGCGGCATCGGCGGGGTGCACGCACAGACCACCTCGGTGTACGCGCTGATGGACGAACTGCGCCGACGCCACCCGGCACTGGAGATCGAGTCCTGTTCCTCGGGCGGCGCACGGGTGGACCTCGGAATCCTCGAACGCAGCGACCGGGTGTGGACGAGCGACTGCATCGACGCCCTGGAACGACAGCAGATCCAGTGCTGGACGGGCCTGCTGCTGCCTCCGGAGCTGATGGGCGCGCACGTCGGCGCGCCCGTCTCGCACACCACGGGCCGCACGCACGGTCTCGACTTCCGTGCCGGCACCGCGCTCTTCGGCCACATGGGCATCGAGTGGGACCTCACCCGGGCGACGCCCGGGGAACGCCGTCGGCTCGCCGACTGGATCGAGGCCCACAAGCGCCTCCGCCCGCTGCTGCACGCCGGGACGGTCGTCCACGCCGACCACCACGATCCCGCGCTGCTGGTGCACGGCGTCGTGGCCCCCGACCTGTCCCGTGCCGTCTACGCCGTGGTACAGACGGCGACGAGCGTGCAGGCCCCGGCGGGCCGCGTGCGCCTGCCCGGCCTGGCGCCGGACGCGCGCTACACCCTTGCCCCGCTGCCGCCGGGGGACGAGTTCCGGGGGCCGACGACGAGCCCGCTGCCCTGGTGGACACCGGAGGGTGTCACGCTGTCGGGCCGTACCCTGTCCGTCCTCGGCGTCCAGGCGCCCACCCTCCACCCGGAAAGCCTGGTGCTGATCGAGGCCCGGCGGCTCGCGCCCTGATCGTCGGCCGTCGGCTCCTCGCCGGGGCCGAGCCGGCCCGCGACGAGTCGGACCGCTCGCCGTCGGCGGCGGACCGGGGCTGATGTGCCGAGGCCGTCCGCCGAGCTCTGTCCGGCACGGTGCGGGCCACTGATCGCCGGCATGTGCGGCGCGACCTGTGCGAAGCCGCCCCGGGTGCCGGTCAGCGGGCGCGGGCTCTCGCCCGTCAGGGAGTCGAGGGGCCGGGCCAGACGGCGGAGGCGTCGTCGCGATGGGGGCCGGGCAGCCGGATCGGGCGGACCGGGACGGGGTGTTCGCGTCCTTCGGTGACGGCCCTCCACGGGACGGGGTGTCCGGAGCAGCACGGGGTGTTCAGGGCGAACACGTTGTCGGCGTAGACCTCGGCGTGCGCGCCGACCGTGAGGATGCGCAGCGAGGCGGCAGGGTCCGTCAGGACGGTTTCACCGAGCCGGGTGCCGCCGGAGCCGGTGCCCCAGAGGTTCCTGCCGTCGCAGCCCACGGCAAGGGCGGGGCCGTCGCTGTCCGGGGTGTCTGTGCGCAGGGTGATCTCGGCACGGCCGGTTGTGAACCCGGGTGGGCACTGAGCCGCGTGGCTCGGCCCGGCACGGTGCCATGCCGTTGGGACGACGTGCCACGCCCGTCGGCTCCGGTCGCATCAGGCGTTGAGCTGCCAGATGGCGAGGTTGAGGGCCGCTGCGTACAGCGTCCACAGTGCGTAAGGGACGAGGACGAGGGAGGCGGCCTGGCTCGTGCGCCGGAAAAGCAGCATCGTGGTGCCGAGAGCGGCCAGGAGCAGGCAGATGTCGAGGAACGCGAGGCCGTACCGGCCGGCGGTGAAGAACAACGGCGTCCAGGCCAGGTTGAAGGCAAGCTGCGCGCCCCACAGGACGATCTCCGCCTTGACCTCCGCCAGTGGCCGGCGGCGCAGTACGAGCCAGGCGGAGACGGCGATGGTGGCGTACAGCGCCGTCCAGACCGGACCGAACAGCCAGGAGGGCGGGGCCCACGCGGGGCGCTCGAGTGAGCGGTACGTGCTGCCCGGGTCCGCGGCCGCGACACCGCCCAGAGCGGCCACCGCGTAACAGATCGCGAGAAGCAGGAGCAGCAGCAGGAGCGAGGAGGAGCGGGGGCGCAGGTCCTTCCCGGGCGGGGCTCCCGTCATCTGCTGTCTCCTTCCGTTGCACCGACGCTGTCGTGGCCGGGTGCCCCGGAATCCGCCGCCTGATGCGACACGTGGCACGCGGTGTCCGCTCATGCCTGTCCCGTGTGTGGCCGTGCCGAGGCGTCGCTGATGCGACCCGACGCCCGAGGACGCCGAGCGTACCGGCCCTACCGGGCGTGCGGTGGGAGGCGCAACCTCTGCCGATCCCGCGGCACACCTGTGCCGCAGCCGTCTGCCGGTTCGGCCGACGCCCGGCGGAGGCGTGCCGTGCCGGACGGCTGTCGGCCTTCCCTCTTCGGCTCCGACCTGTTCCCCGCCGCACGCGGGTGGATCCGCGAGGCCGCGTGCGTGGGCGGGGACCCCGAGCTGTTCTTCCCTCCGGCCGAGCGGGAGAACGAGTCCCAGGTCGCTCGCGCCCGTGCGGTCTGCCGTCGCTGCCGCGTCCTGCTCGCCTGCCGCCGGTGGGCCGTCGAGCATGGGGAGGACACCGGTATCTGGGGGGCGATCACCGCCGCGCAGCGTCGCGCCATCCGGCGGGAGCTGCTCGACGGCCCGGAGAGACGACGAACGACGGGGAAGACGGTTCGCGCGCGTCGGGAATGACTTCGGCCGCCGCGGCGTCGGAAACGACGACTCTGTTGCTCCATTGCGGAGAGTGACGCCGGCCCGTCGACGGGGCACAGGGAACGGGCCTCGCGAGGAGGCGGTCCGGCCCCGGCCCCTCTCGGATGCGGTGCGTGACCATCCCCCGAATTGAGCAGCAGAGTCAACGACGAGGGCAAAGCCTCGAGGGCCGAGACGGGCGAACAAGTGCTCGGCATTCGGCGTGAACCCTACGAGTCCGCGGACGGCATGCCGGACCATGCGTAACGCGTGCGCAGCTCGCGGACGACGCCGAAGGCGGCAGCGGTGACCGGGACCGCGAGGAGCACTCCGACGATCCCGCCCACGGACGCGCCCGCGGTGAGCGCCACGAGGACCAGCGCCGGGTGGATCCGCACGGTCCGGCTCTGGACCATCGGCTGGAAGACGTTCCCCTCCAGCGCCTGCACCACGAGCACCACCCCGAGTGCCCACAGCGCGACGGCGAACCCCCGGTCGGCGAGCGCGACCAGCACGGCCGCGGCCCCGGAGACGAAGGCGCCGATATAGGGGACGTAGGCACCGATGAAGACGATCGCCCCGAGCCCGAGGGCACCCGGCACGCGCAGGATCAGCAGACCGGCGGTGATGCAGACGGCGTCGGTGAGCGCGACCACGGTGGTGCCCCGCATGAACCCCTCCACGCCCTCGAAGGCCCGCCGGGCCATCGCCTCGACGGCGTCGGCGCTGCCGCGCGGGACGAGCGAGCGCAGCGTGCCGACGGCCTGGTGGGAGTCGCGCAGGAAGAAGAAGACCAACAGCAGCGCGAGCACGGCCATGCCGAGGGCCTGCGCGACGAAACCGGCCCCGGTCACGACGCCGGAGGCGGCCGTTCCCCCGAACCTGCCCAGCAGGTCCAGGGCGTCGTCGGCGAGGTCCCCCAGCGAGGTGCCGTCCGCCCCGAAGTGGTCGGCCAGCCCGCGCACCCCCCGGCGCAGTGAGGCGACGATCTGGTCCCAGGTGTCGACCAGCGCGGCCGTGAGGACGTACACGGCGCCGCCGACCACGGCGAGGACGGCGGTGCAGGCCAGCCCGGCGGCGACGGACCGGTTGATCTTCGCCTTCACCATCCACCGGTGCAGAGGGAGGAGCAGCGCGGTACCGAGCAGGGCGAGCAGCACGGGAACGACAGCCGACCGCAGCGCCACGCACACCTGGATCCCGATGTAGCCGACCCCGACGGCCAACAGGATCACGGCGCACCAGGCGGCGAGCCGGCGAACGGGCTCCGGGAGCAATTGCACATATGCACCGTACGTACCGGCCGCGCCGTTCTGGGTGAACGGCCCGCCCGCTTCGCATGTCGTCGGCTTCCCGAGTCGTTGATCCGGAGGAGGGATTCACCCGAACGCCTCCAGGAGGCGGCGTCACCCGGGGGTGGGCAGGGAGGCCGGGGACGTGCGCGCCCCTGCCACCAGCATGGTGGAACGGATGACCGGCCTGGAAGTCGTGGAGGGGGCTTCGCCGCGGACGGCATTCACTTGCCGGACGAGGGGGGCCGGAGCAGGGCGAGAGACGGGTGACGTGACCGAACGTCCGGGGCCGGACCGCCCGGCGGTCCGCGTCCCGCGACCGGACAGCGGACGGCCTGAGCACACGCCACCGAACATCTCCGGCAGCTCCCCCCACCTGGCCCAAGGAGTGCTGCCACACCGCGGTGGGCGTGGCATGCCTGTCAGCGGCGGCCTGCAGTCCGCCGGAACTCCGGGAGAGAGGGGGCACAGGGATGTACGCGAGAACGGCGGGTGCGTGGCGAAGGGCGGTGCCCCTCCTCGTGGCAGGCTGTCTGGCCCCGTCCTCCGCAGGTCACCCATTCGGGAAGACCAACTGATCACAGCTGGTCAGCCACCGATCAGAGCAGCGGTCCGCGCAGCGGTCCGCGTTGCAGAACCCGCCGAAGCACGATCGCTTCAGGACCGTGATCAAGCCCGGAGGCTGTGCAAAAGAGTGACCCGCGGAGGACGGATCTAGCCGCCGCGGGTACGACGGGATGCGGCAACGATGAGGGCGAGTACAACTCACCGGGCGCCAACGCCCGTGTCGGACCGGTCCTGATCCGCGACGCGCACATCGCCGAGCCCTCCCCCGACGGCCCGTGGGATCCGGGGGACGACGCCCCCTTCTATCTCTGGCTGTTCAACCAGGGGCAGAGCGCCGACAGACTGCTCGGCGCCGAGACGACGGTCGCACGGTCCGTGGACATCGTGAGCGTGGACGGCACGGTCCGGGGCCCGGCCGAGGTACCCACCGGGAAACCGGTCGAACTGGGGGAAGGGCGCGTCCACCTGCTGCTTCGGGACCTGCGCCAGCAGATCCGCGGCGGGGACTACGCGTGGATCACCCTGCGTTTCGAACGAGCGGGCGAGGTCGCCCTGCGGGTGCACTCCCCGGTCCCCGCCTACGTCGACGATGCCACCGACGCGCCGGGACTGCCGTCCCCCTCGCCGGATGAGTGACGTCCACTGACCCGTCCCGCGCTCACGGCGCGCGTCGACGGCCGCCCGCACCGCGCCGGAGGAACGGGAGGAAGAGCGGTGAGGCCGCGGGGGAACCGGGCGGCACCTCGGAAACCTGGTGACGTACGGCATCGGGTGGCGGTCGGGGGAGGGCCGGACGGTGCGGGTGGGCGCCGCACCGTCGTGGTGGAGTCCGACCGGTCCTGTACCGGTCCTGTACGGAGCCCGGGAGACCGTGGTGGCCACCGGGGCTGGTGCTGCTTCCCCCGGCCGCCTGGACGGGCATGCGCTCGGCGTGACCGGACTTCACAGCAGACGGGCCGTGAGCGCACCACCGTGCGTGCGGGACCCGCGGAGCACTGGCCGCCGGCCGTCCGGCGCCGGTGTTCCTGTCCGTGTCACGCCGGGCGGCACTCCAGGATCTCGCCGGTCTTCGCGTCCACCACATGGACCGTCGCCGACTCGTCTGCCACACCGAGGGCATCGACCCGCCAGACCGGATCGCCTTCACGCCCCTGCAGTTCGAGGGCGGTGACGAGTTCACCGTTCGCCGTGCCGGCCGCTTCACGAGCCGCCTCGTCCGGCAGGAGCTGAGCCTCGTCCAAGAGCCGCATCAGCTCCTGGACTCTGTTGCTCGATTCGGGGGAGGGTCACGCACCGCGTCCGAGAGGGGCCGGCCGGGGCCGGACCGCTTCCTCGCGAGGCCCGTTCCCTGCGCCCCGTCGACGGGCCGGCGTCCCTCTCCGCAATGGAGCAACAGAGTCCTCCTGGACTCTGCTGCGCAATTACCCGGCGTGATGACGCCGTGCCGATACGGCCTTCAGAGCGCGTCGCAGATGCAGGCAGGCCGGGCGCGGCCGAGCCCTGAAAGCACGGCACGTGATCGCTCGCCGAATTGAGCAGCAGAGTCCTCCTGCCGCTCAAAGTCCGCCAGGTCGGGACCGGGGCTCGTCCCCAGCACCTCGCCCCGGGTGGCACCGAGCCGGACCGTCGTGAGCCGTCCGTCCTGGTTCGCGATCCGGCTCTCCCACACGGCCGACTTCGACTCGGGCTCCTTGAGCTCCCGAGCAACCAGTTCACCGGCGGGCACCTCGGCCACGGAGAGGCGAATGGCGCGCTCGTAGTCGATGTCGGCCATCCCGAACCGCTCGGCGGGCTCGTTCGGCGGATCCCCCCGGCTACAGGCCACGAGCGGCGACAACGCGGCGACCGGTACACAAAGGGCCACCACGAGTGGCCTCCACGCCCGTCCGCCCTCTTGCCGGAAGATGACTCCCGCCATTCCCATGCGAGTCGCATATCCGCCCTAAATGATATGCATAACACATGTATAGAAGATCCACTGCGCTGCATCAATACGACATCCACCCACAGCACTGTTCTGCGAGTCGCCCTGTTTGCGGTGGTCTGTAGTCTGAGTTCGTGCTGATGCGTGACACACTCCGGGTCCAGCTGTGGCCCGTGCCGACGCTGGGTGTCGTACTCGCCGTCGCCGCGGGCGTGGCACTGCCTCGGCTGGACGAGCGGCTTCAGCACGAGCTCCCGTCCTGGCTGAGTGACTACTTCTTCGGCGGCAGCTCGGATGCCGCACGCGCGGTGCTGGAAGCCATCGCAGGCTCCCTGATCACGGTCACGGCGCTGACCTTCTCGCTCACCGTGCTGACGCTTCAGCTGGCGAGCAGCCAGTTCTCCCCCCGTGTGCTGCGGACCTTCAACTCGGACCGGTACGTCCAGACGACCCTGGCGCTCTTCCTCGCGACGTTCACCTACGCCCTGACGGTGCTGCGCACCGTACGCACCGGCGAGGACGAGCAGGCCAGCTTCGTCCCCGGGCTGTCGGTCACGGTCGCCCTCCTGCTCACCCTGGCCAGCCTGCTCGCCCTCGTCCTGTTCCTGTCCCACCTGGCGCGCGAGATCCGGGTCGAGACGATGATGAGCAGCATCCACTCCGCCGCCGGCCGCACCCTCGGTCGGCTCCTCCCCAAAGAAGAGGACACGGACCGCGGGGACTCCGACGGCGCGCACCCCTCCGACGCCCCGCCGGGACCGCCCGCGGGCGCGCTGCCCCTGAGCGTCGGCTCTTCCGGCTTCTTCACCTCCGTCGATGAGGCGGCCCTTCTGAGGGCAGCCGTCGAAGCCGACGCCGTCCTGCTCATCGACCGCCTCCCCGGGAGTTCGCTGATCGCCGCCACGCCCGTGGGAGCCGCCTGGCCGCGCACCGGGGAGCCCTTCTCCTCCGACGCATGGACCCGTCTGGCCGAACGAGCCGCCAAAGCGGTGAGGACCGGCCCTGAACGCACCGGCCTCCAGGACATCGCCTTCGGGCTCCGGCAGCTCACCGACATCGCCACCAAGGCGCTCTCCCCCGGGATCAACGACCCGACGACCGCTGTGCACGCCCTGTCCCACTCCGCCGCGCTGCTGTGCGAGCTGGCCCGGCACGACCTGGGCCCCCGGCTGCTGCGCGACGACGGCAGGCAGGTCAGAGTCGTGCTGCGGCGCCCCGGCCTGGAGGACCTCCTGGACCTGGCCATGACCCAGCCCCTGCGCTACGGCGCCGCCGAGCCCGCCGTCCTGGCTCGCATCGCGATGCTGTTGCGCGAACTCGCCTGGAGCACCACGCACGACCGGTATCCGCCCATCGTCACCGCCCTCGCCCTGCTGCGTTCCACCATCGGCGCCCAGAACCTCGACGCCACCGAGCACTTCCGGCTCACCGAGCTGACCGGACTCGTCGACGAGGCCCTGGCCGGCCGGTGGGCACACGGCCGCACCCACTGACCGCACGGCCGGCCACGGCCCGTCACGGGCACACCCCGCAGAAGAAGACATGGAGCCGGATCGAGGGCGCGGGGACTGCGCCGTGGCGTTCCGGACCGGTTCCCGGTGTCAGTCCGGGTCCGCCGCCGGGATCACCACCGGCTTGGTCACGGTGCCGTCGTCGCCAACCACGTCGCGCACGTGCCGGAAGCCGAAGCCCAGTCGGCGGCACATGGCCAGGCTGACGGTGTTGTCGGCGCCGACCATGCCGTAGGCCTCCTTCAGGCCCAGGTTGTCGGCGACGTGGCGGAGCAGGCCGCGGACCACTTCTGTGCCCAGGCCCCGGCCCCAGTACTCGGGGGTGAGAGCGGTGATCAGTTCGTGGCCGTCGGCGTTGCCGGTCTTCTTCACCTCCGCGTGGCCGACGTAGACCTCCTCGCGCCACAGTCCCCACACGTCGAACCTGTGCTGCGGGTAGACGTCGGTGAGAATGGCGCGGAACAGCGTGCGCAGGTCGGTCTCCGGCACGCGCTCCTGGCCCATCCAGCGGCAGACCTCCTCGTCACGCAGCAGGGCCACGAAGACGTCCTCGTCCTCGGGGCGGTAGGGCCGGAACGTGAGGCGTTCAGTGTGCAGGACCGGTGTCATGACGGCTCCTCGGGATGAGGCAGGGCGGGTGCAGGGCGGGCGGGGCACGGGCCGGGGGTGCGGTTGCGGACGCGCCCCCGGCCCGTCCTTCGTGGCTGCGCGGGACGCGTCGGGCTCCGGTGTTCTCCATGCGCTCCCGCAGGCTGCGCGGGCGCATGTCGGTCCAGACCTCGTCCACGGAGGCGGAGCACTCCGCCTCCGTGCCCTCCTTGCCGACGGGCTGCCAGCCGGCGGGCACCTCGATGTCGACGGGCCACAGCGAGTACTGTTCCTCGTCGTTGCGCAGCACCTGGTAGCGGGTGTTCTCGTCCATGTCTGTCGGTCTCGCTCTCTCGGGTCGGACAGGTGGCGGGCAAGGGACTGGTGGCGGAGTGTCCGGCGGTGGGGCGCGGATCGCGGGGTGGGGCCTCACCGGCTGTTCCGGGCGGGGTGGGCGATGTGGCGCAAGGCCTCGGCGAAGTCGTCCGCGACACCTCGCACGGTGTCCGTGGGGTGGGAGGGCGGGCCGAACTCGCGCGGATCCACGCGGACCGCTGGCACGTGGAGATCCTCTTCCGTCTGGTTAAGGTGGACCTGCGCACACCGGGAGAAGTCCTGCACTCGCGCACCGCCGAGGGGGTCCGCCAGGAACTGTGGGCCCTGCTCTGCCTCTACCAGGCACTCCGCTCGCTGATCACCCGAGCCGCCGTGATCGCCGGAGTGGACCCCACCCGCATCAGCTTCCCGCCCGTCCTGGATGCCGTCAACGACTCCGTCACGACGGCTTTTCCCCCTGAACACCTCGCCCAGGCCCTGAAGTTCTTCATCGCCGACCTCCCCCGCTGGGTCATAGGCGACCGCCCCGACCGCACCGCCCCGATCAAGACCAAACGCCCCAACCTGCGCTACCAGACCCGCAGCTCAGAAGATCCAGGAACCCGCCTCGTCACCCACACCCTCACCCTGCACCCCCTCGAACCAAGGCCTATCGCGATTTAGATGTTTTTAGGCCATTTGGTCTAGTGGGTTTTTGTTGGGCTGTTCGACTCTGCTGCGCAATTCCCTGTGGGGTGACGGCGGGCACGGGATGATCGCTCGTGCGGTCGTTGTCCTGTCGTGCGGCCGTGGGGGTGGTGTGGGTGTCGATGCGACCGAAGGAGCTGCCGGAGGTTTTGGAGCAGACGGCGGCGGTGGCCCGGGCGGCGTTTCCGCAGGGGAGCCTGGTGATGCGGGCGCGGGACCGGCTCACGGAGGTGTTCGCGGACGAGCCGTTCAGCGACGCGTTCGGGGTTCGGGGTGCTCCGGGGTTGTCGCCGGGGGTGTTGGGCCTGGTCACGGTGTTGCAGTTCGCCGAGAACCTGACCGACCGGCAGGCCGCGGCGATGGCGGTGCGGGCGATCGGCTGGAAGTACGCGGTGGGCGTGGAGCTGACGGACACCGGGTTCGACGCCAGTGTGTTGAGTCGGTTCAGGGCTCGGCTGGCCGAGCACGGCATCCGCATGGAGCGGGTGCTCTTCGACCGGCTCCTTGAGCACTGCAAGGCCGAAGGGCTGGTCGCTGCCGGTGGGATGCAGCGCACGGACTCCACCCCTGTGATCAGTGCGGTGCGGGACTTGAACCGTCTGGAGCTGGCCGGGGAGAGTGTGCGGGCCGTGTTGGAGGCGCTCGCAGTCGCGGCGCCGTCCTGGCTGGCCGGGGCCGTGGACGTCGCGGAGTTCGCTCACCGTTACGGGCCGCGGGTGGACAGCTGGCGGATGTCGTCCTCGCAGACCAAGCGTGACAGGCTCGCGCAGGTCTTCGGCCGGGACGCGCTGGCGTTGTGCCGGGCCGCGTGGGCGCCCGGGGCCCCGGAATGGATACGCGAGATCGAGGCAGTGCGGGTACTGCGGCAGATCCTCGTGCAGACCTACTACCTCCGCACCGGCGCCAAGGGGCGGGAGGTGATCGTGGAGCGGGCCGCCGATGACGAGGGCGTCCCGCCCGGCCAACCCCGCCTCGCCTCGCCCTACGATCTCGACGCACGCTGGGCGGCCCAGAGCGAGGACCTGTGCTGGCTCGGCTACAAGATCTATCTCATGGAGAGCTGTGACACTCCCACCGAAGCCGAAGCCGGTGCCCGGAGGGCACCGAACCTGATCACGGACGTGTTCACCACCGACGCCACCGTGCCCGATGTGAAGGCGACGGCTCCGGTCCGGCGACGTCTCGCCGAGCGCGGTCTGAAGCCCGCCGAGCACTACTTCGATTCCGGCTGTCCCTCGGCCGACCTCATCACCGCCGCCGCCGGCCAGGGCGTCCGCAGGGTCACCCCGGTCCCTCTGAATGGTCACCCCGGTCCTTCTGAACCACTCCGCCCAGGCCAAGGACGCCGCCGGCTTCGACAAGAGCGCCTTCACCATCGACGGGAAGGCCCGCCAGGTCCGCTGCCCTGCCGGGAAGACCAGCGCGCACCGGAACCCGCTCGAACAGCACGGGACGGACGCGATCGTCATCACCTTCGGCGTCCTGACCTGCCGCCCCTGCCCCTTCCGTGAGCAGTGCACCAGCTCCGCCGCAGGCCGCCGCATGCTCACTCTGCGGCCGAGAGAACCCGAAGAAGCCCTCGCCAGGGCCCGGGCCGAGCAGAAGACAGAGACCTGGAAGACGAAGTACGCCCTGCGCGCGGGAGTCGAGGGCACCATCCACCAGGCCCTCGATATCACCGACATCCGCCGGGCCCGCTACCGCGGGCTCCCGAAGGTCCGTCTCCAACACGCCTTCTCCGCAACCGCCCTCAACGTCGTCAGACTCGACGCCTACCGGACCGGTCACGACCAGCACCGCCCCCGCAGCAGCCGCCTCGAACGCCTCGCCCACCGACTCACGGCCTGACTCGCGAATTGCGCAGCAGAGTCGCCGCCGACTCTGCTGCGCAATTCGAGGGATGGTCACGCACCGCATCCGGGAGGGGCCGGCCGGGGCCGGACCGCTTCCTCGCGAGGCCCGTTCCCTGCGCCCCGTCGACAGGCCGGCGTCATTCTCCGCAATGGAGCAACAGAGTCCACGTGACCACCAAAACCCTGATCAACTGGCTGTCCGACCCCGAATACAACATCCGCCGCAGCTACCGCGACCTCATCCACACCGCCTACGAGAACGCCGCCGTCGTCCCCGCCGAACCGATTCCCGGCCATGTCAAGAGGGGCCAGTTCGAGATCAGCGGCATGGTCAAGACGAGCGATGACGAGCGTGAGCGCGGCAGCCGGCGGGCCGCACCTCTGCGTATCGACGGCAGCAGGGGCAGCTGGGACGAGATCGAAGAACTCTGGCTGGCCGACGACGAGTTCGAGGACCACTTCGTCGACGACATCATCGTGGCGGACATCGGTGAAGACACCGACGGATGGGAGTTCCCCGGCGCCTCATACTCCATCGAACTCAGGTAGCAGCAGGCCTTCCTCGGACTCGCCGTCTGCCTGATCACCCACCGGCACATCCAGAGTCGTTGTCAGGGCCAGTTATGGGATGGGCTTCGTCAGCCGGAGCGCTCCTTCCAGCGGGACGCCTCCCTGAATGCCTCCAAAACCCGGGGGTGGTCAGCCCCAAACAAGGATACACAGTCCTGCCCCAGACGCTGACAGAGCGCTGCAGCACCCCGAGGATCGCCCGACTCGCCGGTAAGCCGGGCATGGCGGGCACGGGCGTCTAGTACATCTGTGCCCATAGCCCGGGGGCCGTCGGCATGGCGCTGGATGAACTGTTCCAGGTTCTGGATCTCGGCGACGTGCCGAGTGTCGACGTGTGGATCCCCAGCGTCGTCCGAGACGTATTCGATCTGTTGGATGGCCCAGGCTACGGCCCTGGCGTCGCGCGGGCGGTCCTTTGGGGCCTTCTCCAACAGCCTCAGCACAAGGGCGTCGAGGGGCCTGGGGATACCAGGACGCAGCGCGCTTGGCGGGGCAGGTGTTTCCTCCATGTGGTGCCACATGACGGCGGCAGGCTCCCGGATGTAGCCGAATGGGGACCAGCCGGTGAGCATCTCGTACACGACGCAGCCAAGTGAGTAGAGGTCGCTGAGAGCGCTGCCCGACTGCTCACGAAACCGTTCCGGGGAGGCGTAGTGCGCGGTGCCCCAGCCTGGACCATGCGAGGAGGAGGCATCGAGGAAGCGGGCGAGGCCGAAGTCGACGACCTTAGCTGAACCGGTTGCGTCGATGACGATATTGCTGGGTTTGACATCCCGGTGTACCACGCCGGCTTCGTGAGCGTCGGCGAGGCCGTCGCAGATGTGCCTTGCCCAGCGGACGGTCTGTTCTAGGGTCAGCTGTCCCTGCCTGATGTGAGTGGAGAGCGGGCTCCCCTCGATGTACTCCATGACGGAGTACAAGACGCCGCTGTCCTCACCGTAGTCATGAATGGCAGCGACATGGGGCCGGTTGCGGATGCGCGCCATGGCCTGTGCCTCTTTGTGAAACCGCTCGACGCGCCGGTTCAGCTCCTCAGCGGGCTGGCCCTGCCCGGAGTGGCGGTGCAGCGTGGCTACCTTCACGGCAACTGGGCGGTCGAGGCGCAGGTCGTGACCGAGCCAGACGGAGCCCTGGGCGCCGCTACCCAAGGGCGAGTTCAGTTTGTAGCGCCGGTCGAGTACACGTCCGGATTCCATGGTCACGTCACTTACCCATCGGGTCCCAGGCGCGCAGCTCGGGAAGCCGCGCGGCGTGTTCGTTCCATTCGGCGAAAAACTCGATGCGCTGGCTGAGAACGTCCTGCAACTGATGTTGTGCACGCTGCCGCCTTGCCACGCCGGCCTCGCGGATCCTGCCACGCTCGGCCGGTACGCGAGCAACGTCCAGCAGACCCCACACAGCGGCGACGACACCGAGCAGCAGCATGAGCACCAGGAAGAAGCCGCCCAGGACGAAGGGGGCTAACACGAGGGCGGATAGTCCACCGGCGGTGCCCCCGATGCGACGCGCAAGGTTGCGGTCGACAGCATCGACCTCGGCTTCGGTGCGCGTGAGCAGGTCAGCGTCGAGCGCTTCGGCAAGGGCCCTCGCGTCGACCGGAGCGGCGGGATCGGTCGGCAGAAGAGTGGGCCAGCCGTCGATTTCGATGGAAATCTCCCGGGGACGGTGCCGCAGCGAGGCTGCCACCAGTTCCTCGGCGGCGGCGCGCAGGTTGGGCAGGACCAGCATGAGCGCGAGTCGGCGTGCGTCGTCACCGAGCGCAATCTGACTGGGCTTGAAGACGGCGTTGTCGAGGAGCGTTGCGAAATCCATGACCTCGGCGTCCGCCTCTTGATGCAGCTCGTGCTCCTCCTGCGCCGCACGGCCGTTTCCACGGTGCTCGATGAATCGGCGGAGCGCTTCCTTCCTGGTGTGCAGGGCGGCCTCGTCGGGTTCCAGGTGTCCGATGAGGCGGTCGATAGCCGTCTCGGCATACCGGGCACGCCCGTGGACGGGCGCTGTTTGCTCCGGGGGTGGGAACTCCTTTCGGAGGTAACTGAGGGTGCAGGTCGTGACCGTGGCCATTCGCCATTGGCCGAGAAGTTGTGTCCAATCCCCGTCGTATGCATGGGCCAGGGATGCGAACCGGTCGCCGGGCGAGGCAAGCAGTCTGCGCAGGTGGGGTTTCCAGCGACCCACGCTGGCCCTGGACGCCATGCCGTCCGCGGCCGCCTCCGTGCCCCAGCGCACCATCACCTGGCGGGCATAGCTGTGGGCGAGGTCGCCGAGTTCCCGACTGGCGACGGCGTCGAGCACGACGAGGAAGTCCCTGCCGAGCCGGTCCGGGTGGACTGCGTCCTGGAGGTAGCCATCCATCCAGTTGCCGGCCCGCTGATGGTCGCCCATCCTGGCCGCAGCGAGCGAGAAGAAGAGGTTGGCTTTACCGAGGTCTAGTGCCTGCGCCAGCCCCATGGCTCCGAGCTGACGGTCGTCATCACCGGTGAGCCGGGCTGCGACAGCCAAGGTGGCGTGGGCGAGCCAGAAGTCGGGATCGTGGACGAGGTGTTCCTCCACGAAAAGTCGCAAGTTGTCGGTGCTCAGGATCCCGCCGTCCACGAGCTTCGGGGTGAGCTTTCTGACCAGGCCTCGGGCGAGGGAACGCACCTTGTCCCGGCTGCCGAACCTGCGTTGCCAGTCCTCGGTGATCCGGTCCAGCTCGAACTGTGCTGCAAGGACAGACTGGTCTCGTTCGTACTGGGAGCGGAACTCTGTGAGGTCGGTACTGAGTTGGCTGAGCTCGGACTGAGTTCTGGTCAGATCTTCCCTTACTTGTTCGGTAGCTGCGCCCACCGATTCGACGCCGATGGCGAGTTTGTTCGATTCGCTGCGTAGGGTCTCCAAGCCCTCGGACAGCGTGCCGAACCGCTCGTGGAGGGCCTTCAGATCATCCTCGCGGCGTTGTTGTGCCTCGTGTATCTCCTTGAGGCCGCGCCCCAGCTCCGTGAGGCGGTCATCGGCCTCGGACTGCTCATTCACACCGCTCCCCATTCACCCGGCTGTCCGGTCCTTCCTCAGAAGAGAAAGCTTCTGGCGACGCACCGGGGAGTGCAAGAGCGCGCTGGGGTGCGAGCAGCGCCCAGGCTGCGGCGCTGCCCCCAAGAGCAGCCCGCTCCCGGGCCATGTCCACGTCGTCCAGGATGGCGACGCCCACCCGGCTCAGGTGCTGCTGATGACCGACGCCGAAGCCGCCGGCTGGCTCACCGTCACAGCGGCCGGAGAGAACTGACCCCACTCCGGACACACTACGGGCCCCAGAGAGTGAAAGCATCCCCGGGGCCCGGTGTATGGAGTCGCGTTGCTCAACGACGCCGCGAAGCCGACGTTCACGGAGTGTGCGCACCCGTCGGCGCGTTCAGCCCGCCTCGGGCTGCAAGGGCTCGACCTGGCGCAGGCAGCACGCGCATCTGGACTCCGCATCGACGCGACCCATGCACCGCCGGCAGTCCCCGCGCTCGCGGACCAGGGGCCCGGCCGTCTGCGCAGCTCGGGCAGGTCGTCACCGGCTGTCAGAAGCCGAAGCTGACCACCCACCCCTCGCCCTGCGCGGCGTCGCGCGCCAGCTGCGAGACTCGAATTGTGTGCTTGTGGCCCCGTGGCCCGGCACCAAAGGAGCACATTCCTAACCGGGTTGACGAAGTCACCCCTGCGGCCCAGGAAGCCGCTATGCGGTCGGACTGTCCGTAGCCGGGTACGGAGCCGCTTCTGTCGTAGGTGAGGGAACATGCCCACTGAAAAAGCGTGCCTTTCGCCATGGCAGAAGTAGCGCGCTCGCCATGCACAGCAGGCCGCCGATGAGCAGGGCGCCGCGTACCCCCACTGCCACGGCGATGAAACCACCGGCAACCACGAATGCGGCCTGGCATGTCTTCGCGCCCGCCGACCAGGAGGTGACGACTCGGGACATGTACGCATCCGGTGTGGCCGCCATGCGGTAGGTGGTGAACGACGGGTTGAAGACCCCGGCGGAGAGGAGCAGGCCGAAGTCGGCGGCCACGATGACGAACAGGCCGAGGGCGCCGGAGGGCGTCAGCGGCAGCAGGATCGTCCACACTGTGCGCGCAACGCCAGACACCAGCAGAATGCGGCGCTGTCCGAATCGCCGGGTGAGGAGCGGAGTCAGGCGTGCGCCCAGTACACCGCCCAGGCACGGCAGTCCCAGAGCGAGTCCGTACTGCCACGGTGCCAGACCGAGGTCATCCAGCACGAGGACGGCCATCAGCGGGGAGGCCATCATGACGGATCCGCCGAAGAGCAGCGCGTTGAAGAACAGTGGCCGTAGTCCTGGGTGGCGCAGGAGGTACTGCCAGCCGGCCGCAATGTCCCGGCCCAGGTGAGCGGCGGCGGCGCGTGCCGGTGGCGGGGATTCGGCCTGCCGGATACGACGGATGCCCACAGCCGACCCGAGGAAGGACAGAGCATCGACCACCATCGTGGCCGCCGCGCCCAGTGCTCCGATCAGAAGCCCTCCAACGGGCGGGCCGGCACTGACGCTGATCCAGTTGGTCGTCTCGAACAGGCTTGTGGCACGTAGCCGGTGCTCGGGCAGGACGAGTGCCTTCAGATGCGCTCCACTGGCCGCGTCGAACGCGACAGACGCCGCGGTCTGGAGAATGTCGACGACACACAGCTGGGTAAAGGTGAGCCTGTCGAAAGCCATGGCGACGGGAACGCTGGCCAGCACCACGCAGCGGGCCAGATCGGCAGTGATCATGACCGGCCGTTTGTACTGGTGCTCGATGCGTACACCGAGCGGCAGAGCGATCACCGTGCTGGCCACCGCAGACAACGCAGCCAGCACCGAGACCTGAAACGCCGAGGAATCCAGCACCACAAGGGCGATCAGCGGCAACGCCCCCATGCCCACGGCACTGCCCGCTGCACTGACCACGTAGGCACCCCACAACCGCCGGAAGTCCTGCCCGAGCGTGCTCCGCCGTACCAACCGAACCTCCCGACGCGCGAGGGCGCTCAGCGTGGTCAGCCGGACCAACGACCACCTCGTGATCAAGCCATCAAAGCCGGTCGGCCACAGGTCCAAAGCCTGCTACTCAGTCCTGTCGTTGCCGGATGCGCACGCCGTATCGATCTTGTTGGGCGCGGGCGGGTCGCGGCAACTGCACGATCCTGGCCACGACCTCCGCTTCCCCGTCTACGCCTCGGGCTGCTGTTTGAGGTCCAGGTAGTAGCGCAGTCGTACGCCGGGTTCGCCGGGTTCGTGGGTGGTGCGGTCCGCCGGTACTACAGCCGTGACTCGTGTCCGTGTCCGGTAGTCGTGTGACGCGTTGTTCCCTCCGTGAGTACGGAGCGGGCGGTACAGGTCTGGGCGGGCTGGTTCGATGACTTCTTCGCCGGGTTGGCGGGGGTCTTCGGGAGGGTCGAGCCGCGCCTGATGGCGATGGCCTATCGGAAAGCGCTGGTGGCGCCGGTCGAACGCAAGAACGGGTGGGTGCGCCACGAGGCGCCATGTGACCGAGTGGAGGTGGGAGACCTCTACCGCCGGGCCGTCGCAGCGGCCGGGTAGAAGCTGAGGGCAGTCCGGGCCGGGGAACGCCGGTGAGGACGGGAAGCAGCCCTGACAACGCCGGGACGGCGCGGTACTGCCAGACGCGTCGGGTTCGGCAAGCAAGGCCAGAAGGCGTACGAAGAGGAATCCGTGTAAAGCCCCGTAAGTCTTGTCACCGGGCTCCAATCTGGCGGATATGGGCCCGGGGTGCAGTGCGTGACCGCTTGCTTCGGCTGGGGCGGTCAACTCCGAAGCCGGTCTCCAACTGCCGGTGGGGAGGCCACGCTGAAGGTCTGCGGCGTAGGCGTGGTGATGCTGCCGGGGTAGTAGCGGGACGCCGACCTGGCCGATCGGCACATGGTGAACGTGGGAACCGCCTGCGGTCGCCCTTTCCTTCCGGACAGCCGGTCCGGCGAGGAGGGCAGGCCCGTTGCCGGCTGAGGTCCGCAGGTGGGGCGGAGGCCTCGTAGTAGTCCGAGCGGAGGAAAGCTCCGTGCATGGCGAAGGGGGCCAGCAAGTCGGCAGGGAGGATGCTGCAATGCCAGGAGGTCGCTGGTGAATACCGACGCGCTGGAGTTCGGGCTGCTCAAGGCCGAGCGCCGGGTACTGGAGATGCAGACCAAACTGCACTGTTGGGCGACCGACGATCGTGATCGCCGGTTCGATGACCTGTTCAATCTCGTTGCTGATCCCGCGTTCCTGCTGGTCGCGTGGGTTCGGGTGAGGAGGAACAGGGGCGCTCGCTCGGCCGGAGTGGACGGGCAGACGGCCCGTTCCGTGGAGGACGGGCAAGGCGTCGAGGCATTCCTCGACGAGGTGCGGTCCGACCTGAAGGACCGCACCTTCCGTCCGCTTCCCGTGCGGGAAAGGATGATCCCCAAGCCGGGGACGGCCAAGCGCCGTCGGCTGGGTATTCCGACCGTGCGGGACCGGGTGGTCCAGGCGTCCCTGAAGCTGGTACTGGAGCCGATCTTCGAGGCGTATTTCCTCCCGTGCTCCTACGGGTTCCGCCCGAAGCGCCGGGCTCACGACGCGCTCGCCGAGGCGCACCACTTCGCCAAGAACTCCTATGAGTGGATGGTGGAGGGGGACATCGAGGCGTGCTTCGACTCGATCGACCACGCGGCCCTGATGGGCCGGGTGCGTCGCCGAGTCGGAGACCGGCGCGTCCTTGACCTGGTGAAGGCGTTCTTGAAGTCGGGCATCCTCAGCGAGGCTGGCCAGTCCAAGGACACCGATTCCGGCACTCCGCAGGGTGGGATCCTCTCGCCGCTGCTGGCCAACATCGCCCTGTCGGTTCTCGATGAGTTCATCGCGGCCGGTCCGGGCGGGCCGAACTCCACGCAAGGCCAGCGGGCCCGGCGACGTCGGCAGAATCTGCCCAACTACCGGCTCTTCCGGTATGCGGACGACTTTCTGATCGCCGTGACCGGGACACGCGAGCAGGCCGAAGACATGCGCACCCAGGTGGCGGAAGTACTCGCCCCGATGGGACTGCGTCTGTCGGTGGAGAAGACGGCCATCACCCATATCGACGAGGGGCTGGACTTCCTCGGGTGGCGCCTCCAGCGTCACCGCAAACGTGGGACCCAGAAGCACTACGTCTACCTCTACCCCTCCAAGAAGGCCCTCCAAGCCGTCAAGGAGAAGGTCAAGACGCTGTGCCGACAGGACACGAACCTGCCGCTGGCAGTCGTGCTGCACCATCTCAACCCGGTGTTGCGCGGCTGGACGGCGTACTTCCGGCACGGGGTGTCGTCCGCGACCTTCCAGTACCTGTCGGCCTTCACCTGGCGGCAGGTCTTCGGGTGGCTGCGGCGAAAGCACCGCCGGTCCAACTGGAAGAGTCTTCGCCGTCGTTACTGCGCGGGCCGATGGTGGCCTGCTGATGACGAGGTGGTCTTGTTCAGGTGCGCGAAGGTGCGAACCAACCGCTATTTGTATCGCGGGAACAAGATCCCCTCGCCCTGGCCCAGTGGGAGCACGACGGCCGCGGCCGTCTGAGAGGGCTTGTGGAGAGCCGGATGCCTGGAGAGCGGGCACGTCCGGTTCGGGAGGCGGCTCGGGGAAACCCGCTGGTGGAAACACCAGCAGGGCGCCCCGAGTCGACCTCACCAGATCGCCGAGCACGTCGGGCACACGAGTCCGGATCGGGTGCAGTGATTCCTGGCCCGCTCGACCTGGTGCACGGATCAACTCCGCGACGCGCTGCGGTCGTTCGTAGTCCAGTTCCTGGCCCGGCCGGATGGGGTGCTGGTGCTGGATGAGACCGCGTTCTTGAAGAAGGGACGGATGTCGGCCGGGGTGGCCCCGCAGTACGCAGGGATTACCGGACAGATCGAGAACTGCCAGGTCGCGGTGTTCTGCGCGTACGCCTCCGACACCGGACGCGCTCTGATCGACCGTGAGTTGTACCTGCCCGCCGCCTGGTGCCAGGACGCCGGCCGCTGCCGCACCGCGCGCATTCCCAAGCCGCGCGCGAAGGCCGTGGTCACCAAGCCCGAGCTCGGCCGGCGCATGGTGGAACGCTGCCGCCGGGCCAAGGTCCCGTTCGGCTGGATGGCTGCCGACAGCGCCTACGGCCAGGACCGCAAACTCCGCTCCGCCCTCGAACGCCGCCGCATCCCCTATGTCATGGCCGTGCCGGTGGACGAGACCGTGTCCACCCACGGCACCGGGAGCCTGCGCGTCGACAAGCTCACCGCCCGCATCCCACTGATCTTCGAGCGCCGTTCCTGCGGGAAGGGGGCCAAGGGCCTGCGCTCCTACGACTGGGCGCTGGCCGAGGTCACCTGGCCGGGCGGCGCCGAGAACGGGCCCCGCCGCGGCTGTATTCACCTGCTGCTGGTCAGGCGCTCGATCACCGACCCTGCCCAGATCGCCTACTTCGCGGTGCATGCCAAGGTCAGCACCCCGATCGGCGAGATCGTCCGCGTGATGGGCCTGCGCTGGTCGATTGAGGACTGCTTCGAGACCGCGAAGTCCGACTGCGGACTGGACCACTACGAGGTTCGCACCTGGGACGCCTGGCACCGTCACATCACTCTGTCCATGGCCGCCCTCGCCTTCCTGACCATCACCGACACCCGCTCCCGTGACCTCGAAGACCCCACAGAGCCAGTCCAGTTGCCCGCACCCAGCGACCTGACCCGGGTGCTCGAAAAGGGGGGCCGCCGGGCCGCGTTGAAAAACTGATCCGCTACACCGCCGAGGAGATCCGCCGCCTGCTCAACCGGCTCGTACGGGCCACCTCGCCGCCACCACCGACGATCGTGATCACCCAGTCACACTGACGCCGCACCCACCAGGCCCGCGCACAACGCTGCCACTACGCCACCCGCGACAAACGAGATCGCGAGTCACGGCTGTAGTACCAGGCACGACGGGAGGCACACTCGTGCACGGAACGGCCCCCGGCGAGTGGCGCCACCCCGCAACGAGCTGCGGTCCCCGGGGACCTGCACGTCTGCGACGGTTTCGTCTCGGCGCAGACCCTGCATACCGTCCTGGCCACGGACGGTGTGGCGGTGGGACTGACCACCCTCTAACCGCACGCTCCGCCTGCTGGAGGCCGCCGGGCACGTCGACATGGCGCGTGACAGCGGCGGCGAACGCCTCTACCGGCCCAGGCCCGACGACGGCCACCGTCACTTTCCCGTCTGCCGGGAATGCGGGCTCGGCCTGGCGGTCGACTCCGAAGAGGTCGAACAGTGGGTCGCGAGAATCACACGCGACGTCGGGTTCCACGCGGTGGACCACACGGTCGAACTCACAGGTGTGCGCGACGGCTGCCGTCCCGGGCCGGCCGACCGCCGAACGGACTTCTGACCGGCCGGTGGTGAACGGGCGATCCGCCGAGCCGCCTGCCCGTCGGCGTGCCCCTGATCCGTCCACCGGTCGGGGGCACGCCGACGGGCACTCACAGTGTCGTGAGCTCCGCCGCGTCATCGGCCGCCAGGTCCTCGGCGACGCGCAGGGGATCGAGCACGTCCGCGGCGAAGTGCACACCGGGAGCGATCGCCCCGTGGAGTGCCCGGAGAGCGGCGGCGGCAGCGAGGAACCCGCTCAACTCGTAGGAGTCCGCGGCGCGCAGGACGAGCCTCGCGGTGGGCGGGCCGTCCGTCGCCCCGTCCCAGAGGTGGAACTCCTGTCCGTACCAGGCCCCGTGGCGCCGCACGTCCTCGCCGGCCGCCGCGACCAGGTCGGCGGCCTCCGTGCTGCCCAGTGCCCATGCCATGGCCAGTTCCTCGGCCAGGCGCCCGCCGCCGAAGACGGTGTACCAGCGCACCTGGCCGATGCCCGTGGCGCGGGCCAGCCGGACGGCCTCGGTGGACAGGAAGGGGAAGGCGTCGACGGGTGCGGGGAAGGCGTCGATTCGTACGCCTCGCCGTGGGGCCAGCGCGCGTTCCTGCATCCGGTCCTCCTGCCAGGCGGCCGCCGGCGTGCCGTGCTCCGGTCCCCGGCCGAGCAGCACGTCACCGGCGGCGGCCGGGGTGAGCGGCGCGACACCGCCGACGTAGGCCTCCAGTGCGACGGCACTGGTGGCGCGGGCGGCCAGCGCGCGGGGCAGCAGCGACGACAGGCCCGGCAGCGCGCCGGCGGACAGCACGGCCGTGCGTCCGGCCGCCACCCATCGCCCGGCGCCCCCGTCGGCCGACAACAGGTTGTGGACCGGGTCGTCACCGGCCGCGTCGACGTAGTCCGCGCCGTTGCGCAGCGCGGCCCGCGCGACCGCGTCGAGGACACGGTACGAGGGGCCCGCACAGTTGACGACGAGTCGGCAGCCCGCCGCGAAGCGATCCAGCGAACGGTGGTCGGTCAGGTCGACGGCCAGGGCGCTCACCTCGGGGCCGCCCTCCGGGAGACCGGCGATCAGCGCTTCTGCCCGGCTCCGATCGCGGCCGGCCACCAGCAGCGGGTGGACACCCGCCCGGTGGAGCCGTCGTACGACCGCGCTGCCGACTGCTCCGTAACCGCCTATGACGCCGATGGCTGCCAGGTGTTGCACCGGTATTCCCACCATTTCCCACTGATCCTGTTGATGAAAATGATAATTATTATCGTAGTCATTATTTGCTGGGCCGAGAAGGAAGTGACGACGATGTTCGACGTGATCGTGGTGGGCGGAGGGCCCGCCGGCCTCAACGCGGCGCTGGTGTCCGGGCGTCAGCGCAGGCGGGTCCTCCTGCTGGACTCGGGCCGCCCCCGTAACGCGCCCGCGGCGCGGATGCACATGTTCCTCAGCCGTGACGGCTTCCCGCCCGCCGAACTGCGCCGTATAGGCCGGGAGCAGCTCACCGCCTACCCGAACGTGGCCGTGCGTGAGGCCACCGTCACCACCGCCGCGCCCGGGTCGCAGGGATTCGTCCTGACGTTGGCCGACGGCACCGTGGAACGGACCCGGAAACTGGTCCTCGCCACGGGGCAGGTCGACGTGCTCGACGAACAGGTGGAGGGACTGTCCGCGTTGTTCGGCCGGGGGGGTGTACCACTGCCCGTTCTGCCACGGCTGGGAGACCAGCGGGATGAGCCTGGCCGTCCTGGGACACGAACTGCCGCAGGTCATGCAGGCCCTGTATCTCACCGACCGCTTCAGTCCCGACGTGATCGTGTGCACCAACGGGCATCCGGTGCCCGAGCAGGCCGCGGGCAGACTCGCCGACGCCGGGATCGCCGTGGAGAAGACGGCGGTGGCCCGCGTCGAGGGCGAGGAAGGCGCCGTCCGTCTGGTCCTCGCCGACGGGCGGGTGCTCGAGCGGCAGGGCGTCTACCATCGGGCCCCCACCCGTCAGCACTCCCCGCTGGCCGATCAGTTGGGATGCCGGATGCTGCCGGACGGTTGCGTGCGGGTGGACGAGTTCCAGCGCACGTCCGTGCCCGGTGTGTACGCGGCCGGCGACACCGCCCGGCTGGAGGCCCTGCCGGACGCCCTCACCTTCGTGATCACCGGCGCCGCCGACGGCGCCCGCGCCGCGGTCTGGCTCGACCAGGAACTCTTCCGCGAGGACGCCGGACTGGGCGGCTGACACCGAGGTGCGGCGGGGGCGGGTCCGTCCCCGCCGCACCTTTCTCATCGGTCGTCCGGTTCACGCAGGGCGGCGGCGAGTCCGGCCACCGTGGGCTGCCGGAGGAAGCGGCGGGGTGTCACCCGCCCCAGTCCCTCCCGCGCGAGCGACCCGAGCATCCGCATCGCGAGCAGCGAGTCGCCACCGAGCGCGAAGAAGTCGGCGGTGCGCTCGTCGACCGGACAGTCCAGCAGCTTCTGCCAGTGCGACGCGACGGCTCGTTCCGTGTCGTCCCCGGGCGGTCCCGGTTCCGTTCCGCCGACCTCCGCCGCGGGTACGGACAGGCGCCGGCCGGGCGCCGGCCGGGTCGGCTCCGCCTGCTCGCCGTCGACCGCGTCGGGCAGTTCGACCACGGCGGACCAGCCGTCCGGTTCGACCAGTGACTCCACGGTGGCCATGAGATCGCCGAACATCCGGTCGACGTCCTGTGCCGCGAACAGCTCCTCCACCAGTGAGAAGACGACCACCAGTTCACCGCGCAGCTCGAACAGCCTTACCTCCAGGGCCACCTGGGGCGTCCGCAGCTGCTGGTGGTGGCTCAGCAGGTCGATTTCGCCCAGCGGTCCGGCTTCCTGGGGCACCTCACTGCCCAGCGCCGCGTCCACGCCCAGGGTGGACTGGAAGACGACCGGCGCCACCGGGCGGTGGGTGCCCCGGCGGCGGCCCAGTTCGCGGGAGACCTCCACCCCGGTGATCAGGTTGTGGGCGAGGGCGTCGCCGATGTCCTGCTGGGCGCGGCCGGCCAGGTCGGCGAAGACGGGGGCCGCCGGCAGGTCGACCGGCAGGAGCATGGTGGAGGAGAAGGCTCCCACCAGGCGGGAGACGTCGGGGTGGAGCGGAAGGCGGTTCAGCTGCAGGGTGTTGAGCAGGAAGCGGCGGTGGCCGCAGGCCCGGGCGACGGCGGCGGCGAACGCGGCGAACATCGCGGCGGAAGGGGTCACACCGTGCCCGGTGCACAAGCGGCGCAGCTGCGACCAGCGCTCCGGATCGAGCACCGCCTGCCGGGTGCCCATCAGAGTGGGGCGTACCTCCCCGGCATCGGCCACCAGCGGCAGCGCCGGCGGCAGCGGGAAGCCGTCGAGGCGGTCCCACCACCAGTCGCGGTCCCGCTGCCACGCCTCGGTGCCGGGCAGGTCCCGCAGGGTCGTCACGTAGTCGCCGTAGTCGATGTCCAGCGGCGCGAGAACGGCGTTGTAGTCGGAGACCAGGGCGAACAGGTCGCGGTAGAAGACGCCCGAGGACCAGCCGTCGATGATCAGCAGACTGGTCGAGGAGTGCAGCCGGGCGCGGGCGCCGGGCATCAGCGTCAGGCGCATGTCCAGACCGCAGCCCTGGGACGGGTCGGGGCCCTCGGTGCTCATCGCGTGGCGTATCTCCGCGAGCCGGGACGCGGCCGTCTCCTCGTCGGCGTCGCGCAGGTCGGTGACCTGGAGCTGTGGGACCGCCTCCGGATCGTCCAGGGGCAGGATGCGCTGCCGGCCGTCGGGCAGGATGCGGGCCCGCAGGACGGCCTGGTGCTCGGCGAGGCGCTCCAAGGCGTCCTGCAGCGCCTCGGGGGCCTCGTCGGCGTCGATGTCCTCCAGTCCGATGTCCACGTAGTGGTGTGCGGAGCGGTAGGACAGTTCCCAGGCGTCCTGCTGGCCCACGAAGTAGCCCTGCTGGAGCGGCAGGAGCGGAAACGGGGCGTCCGGCTCCTCGCGCCGGCGCAGGTCCAGGGGCAGCGGGCGCAGTGCGCCCGTTCCCGACCCGGTGCTGCGTTCGTGGACGAGGGCGGCCAGTTGCGCGGCGCTCTGCTCGACGCGGACGTCCGCCAGCGCCAGCGGCGTGCCCAGCCGTTTGCGGAGCATCGCGGCCATCCGGACGGCCAGGACGGAGTCGCCTCCCAGGCTCAGGAAGCTGGCGTCCGCCGGTACGGCGGCCAGGTCGGTCTCCAGGGCGTCGGCCCATACGGCTCGGACGGCGTCGACCAGATCGGCAGGGGCCGGCCGAACGGGGGTGGTGTGCCCGGGGGCGGGTACTGAGGTCAACAGGGGGCTCCAGTCGGGATGATGGGGCGGATGACGTCGTCCACGGCATGGATCCGTGGCAGGGGGAGGGCAGGGGACAGTCGGTCGGCGAGCGCGGCGCGGACGCGGGCGGGATCCGGGCGGGCGCCGTGGGACCTGACACGGCCCGCGACGACGCGCTGGCCCGCGGCCTCGGTGAGGGGATGCCCCTCGTGCGGCAGGACGGGCAGGGGGTCGAAGCCCGCCGCGTCCAGTTGTCGTGTCCACTCCCCGGCGGTGAGGAAGACCCGGTCCTGGCCGGCCCGCAGGTCCGTGAACCAGTCCTGTTCACCGGGCGCCGGTGACATCAGCAGGTACATGGAGATGAGCGCCTGGTAGTGCTCCTGGCACGACTCGACCAGGACCAGCAGGCCGTCGGGCGCCAGCAGTTCCCGCAGGGCCGCAAGACAGCGTCCGGCGTGCCGTGCGTTGTGCAGGACGTTCGCCGCCAGGACGACGTCCTGGGAGCCCGGCCCCAGGCCCTGCCCGAGCGGGTCGGCCTGGATGTCGAACAGGGCGTGCCGCAGGCCGGGGCGGTCGCCGAAGACGTCCCTGGCCGTCCGCAGGAAGAACGGGGAGACATCCGTGAACAGGTAGTCGACAGGCGTGTCGCCGAGCGCCTCCAGGACGGTGCCGGTGGTGCCGCCCACGCCGGCGCCCGCCTCCAGGACGCGCAGGGGAGCCGGTGTCGTCCGGTGATCGGCCTCATCGGTGACCAGGGACGCCGCGGCGTGGTTGGCCCAACGGCTGGGAACACTGTCGCGGTAGTTGCCCCGCGCGGTGCTCGTCTCCCCGTCGGGGAAGAGGACCTCCTGCAGTGACGTGCGGTCCTGGAGCAGCAGCGGGAGCCGTTCGGCCGCGGCCCGGAAGAAGCGGGTCATGGACGCCGGGTAGCCCAGGCCCCGGCAGGCCCCGTCCAGCTCGCGCAGCGCCCGGGCGTGGGCGCTGCGGTCCGGCACCGTGAGGGAGTGGTAGCGGCCCGTCGCCGCGTCCAGCCGGAGCCGGCCCTCCGCGGTCAGGGTGGCCAGCCAGCGCCGGATGATCCACGCATGCCGGGGTGCGACCGCCAGGGCTCCGAGGATCTCGTCGGTGCCGCGCCGGCCGCCGTCGCGGAACAGCCGGGTCCGGTCGAGCAGCCGGGCCGTCGTCAGCAGCGCCGCCTCGTCGAGCTGTCGCATCAGCGCCGGGAGGGCGGCCGGATCGGTACCGCGTACGGCGGCGTCACCGGCGGCCGCGGCCCGGCTCACGGCGCGGGCGTCGTCGCGGGCGTCGTCGCGGCCGGGACCGGCCGGCGGCCGCGTCTCCGGTGGCGGGCCCGCCACCAGCAGGGTGTCCTGCCCGCCGTCGCGCACCAGTTGCCAGGCCGTCACGCCCGGCAGCCCGGTGAGGACCGCGTCGGTGAGGGCGCCGTTCACGAGTGGCCGTCCTCGAGGGCGTCCACCACGGTGATCATCGGTGGCGGCGTGTCCGGCCCGGTCCGGCGCAGGTGGTCGCGCAGTATCTCGGGCAGGCGACGCCGCACGAACAGGGGGAACGGCTCGTGGGCGGTCGGACCGGAGGGCCTCGCCCCCGCCACGGCCGCGGCGGGGGCGCAGTCAGCGGGCACCGCCACGGCCAGCATGCGCGGGTCGGCGACATCGAGCAGCACGGCGGCGTCCTCCCCCTCCAGGGCCTCGCGCAGGGTGTACGGGGTCACCGCCCCGGGAGCGTCGTGGAGAAGGGCGTTGGGAATCCCGTGGACGATGACGGGACCTCCGTCGAGCGCCTCGCGCAGCGCTTCCCGGACGCCGTTCCCCCGGTGTCCGCCCCAGGACGTGCGGCGCACCTGCCGGGTGCCCGGACCGCCGGTGGGCAGGCCGACGCGCAGGACGACGTCGTAGCGGTAGCGGGTGAGTTCGGTGTCCCCGGCCATGGTGCGGGCGTGCACGCTCATGCGGACCGGCCGCGGCTGGGCCACGACCGCCGCGGCGACGGCCGCGGGGGTGAAGGACAGTTCCTCGTCCGCCTCGGCGGCGGCCGCGGCCCTGGCGGCGATCGTCGTGTCGTCCGCCTCGGGGTCGCGCGCCCGTTCCAGCCGTCCGAAGTGGTCGAGCAGCAGGCCGGAGTGCCGGATGTCTCCGACGATCACGGTGCCGCCGTCCTCGACGGTGGACAGTGCCCCGTGCAGCACGGTCGTCAGGTAGGCCAGGTCGGGGAAGCACTGGGTGACCGAGTTGAGCAGCAGGCAGTCGGGGAGCACGTCGGGGCCGAAGACGGCGTCCACGGCGTCCCGCACCCAGGAGGCGGTCGCCTCGTGGGCGGCGGCCCGGACGAACGCGGTGCGGGGCAGGCCGGCGCCGGTGAGTCGGTCCACCGCGACCCGGGCGACGTCGGTGCCGACGTACCCGTCCAGGTACGGGTGCAGGCGGTGGGCGAGCAGACCGGTGCCACAGCCGAGTTCCAGCAGCCGCGTCGGGCGCTGGGCCAGGACGAGGTCCACCGTGCGGTCCACCCAGTCGCGCATGTGGGCCTCGGGCAGCGGCGCTCCGGTGTCGGACGCCCGCCACCCGGACAGGTCCAGGTCGTCGGCGTGCCGCCCCTCGGCCGTCTCGTACACCCACTCGTAGACCTCGGCCCACTGTTCGAGGTGCTCGCGCAGCAGGGGGCCCGGCCCGGGTGAGGCGGTCACGGCGTCCGGATGCGGGACGACCAGGACGCCGCCGTCGGGTGCGGGTCGTGCCCGGGCCACCCAGGGATGGGCTGCCAGCAGGTCCGCGATCCGGCTGGTGTGTTCAGCCGTCGTGTGGTCGGACACGGGAGTGCTCCGTTCTCTCGTCGGGGGGATGCCCGGAGGGCATGGGCGGCCGGGGGGCCAGGCGGCGCCCGGTCAGGTGGAGGACGCGGTCGGCGCGGGCGGCCGTGCCGGCGTCGTGCGTGACGGTCAGGACGGCGGGGCCGTTTTGCCGCAGCCGGTCCAGCAGGTCGAGGACGAGTCGTGCCGAGTCCGGGTCCAGACCCGCGGTGGGTTCGTCCAGCAGCAGCACGTCGGGCTCGGCGGCGAGCGCCCGGGCGAGGACGACCCGGCGGCGCTGGCCGCCGGAGAGTGCCACCGGTCTGCGGCCGGACAGCCCGGCGGGGAGTCCCACGGCTTCGAAGAGTTCTCGTACACGTTCCCGCCCGGCCGTTCCGGTCGTGCCGTGGAAAACCTGCAGCGGCCGGGCCACCGCTCGGCCGGCGGTGTGCGCCGGGTTGAGTTCCGCCACCGTGTCCTGTCCGGCCAGTTGGACGGCGCGCAGCGTCCGCCGGTCACGCGAGCGGGTCCCGGCGGGCACCGGGTGTCCGTGCAGCAGCAGTTGTCCGCCGGCCGGCGGACGGCGGCCCGCGAGGGCGTGCAGCAGGGTCGTCTTGCCGCTGCCCGACGGTCCCGTGACGGCCAGCCAGCCGCCCGCCGGCAGGTCCAGGTCGCCGGCATCGAGCAACGGTGTGCCGTCCGGAGTGAACAGGGTCAGGCCCCGCGCCGACAGCGCGGGAACCGGAGACGGGGCAGGGCCCGCCGTGCGGGGCGGACGCCCGGCCCGTGGCGGGGCGGGGTCGGCGGACTGCCGGAACGTCTCCTTCCACAGGGTGCGCGTCGTCCGTCCGCGTACGGCGGTCGCACGCGACGTGTGCCGCGCGGCGTCCGCACGGGAGGCCGCCGCGCGCGCGTCGGCGGCCAGCACCAGTGTCCGGTCGGCCAGTTCCGCGGCCAGCCGGGCATCGTGCGTGACCAGGACGACGCACCGGCCGGGGGTCCCGCGGAGGGAGTGCACCACTTCGGCCACCAGGTCGGCCGTCGCGCGGTCCAGCGCCGAGGTCGGTTCGTCCAGGACGAGCAGCTCCGGCTCGGCGCACAGGGCTCGGGCCAGGGCGACCCGTTGGGCCTGTCCGCCGGAGAGTTCCCCCGCCCGCCGGGAGGCGAGCCCCGGCGGGAGGCCCAGTCGGTCCATCAGGGCCTCGACCCGCCGGGCGCGGGCGGCGGTGTCACCGGTGAACTCCTCTCCGATCAGCCGGTCCACACGCCACAGCGGATTGAGGGCCGCGCCGGGGTCCTGCGCCAGCCAGCCGCACCGGGCACGCCGCCACCGCCCGGCCGCCCGGCCCTGCGGCACCGTCGCACCGCGCCAGCGCACGGTGCCCGACGCGCGGTGCAGTCCGTCCGGGAGAACGTCGAGCAGGGCCCGCAGCAGCGTGGACTTACCGGCACCGGAGGCGCCGGTGACGGCCAGCACCTGCCCCGGGCCGACGCGGAGGTCGACCGGCGGCAGGACGGGGACCTCGTCCGGGGCACGGCGAACGGTCAGGCCCTCGGCCGTCAGCAGCGGGGCATCGGCGGGAACGAACTCGTCGGGGGCACGGACCGTCATACCGCCTCCCCCGGAGCACGGGCGGCCGTCCGGGCTGCCGCGGCGAACACCCAGGCGCAGCCCGCCAGGGGAAGCGCGGGCGCCAGCAACGCCCAGGGATTGAGCGCGGCACCGGGCAGGTTCTCGCTGAGCATCAGGGCCCAGTCGGGGTCCGGGGGCTGGGGCCCCAGGCCGAGCACGGCGAGGGCCGCGGCGATCTGCAGTGCCGTGACGAGCCGGAGCCCGGCGTCGGCGGCGACCAGGCGGCGCAGGGTGGGCAGTACCTCGTGGAGCAGGACGGCGGGTGTGCGCTCGCCGCGCTCGGCGGCGGCGTGCACGTGCCCGCTGTCGCGCAGCTGCGCGCACTGCGTGCCGACGATCCGCGCGGTGAGCGGGGCTCCCGCGAGTACCGACGCCACGACGACCGCCGTCGCCCCCGGCAGGGCGGTGGCCAGCACCAGCGCCAGGACCAGGGCGGGGACGGCCAGCAGCACGTCGCACAGGGCCCGTACGGTGCGGGCGGTGCGGCCGCCCGACCAGCCCGCGGCCAGACCGAGGCCCGTGCCGCAGACGACGGCGGCGACCGCGGCGAGCAGGGACACGGTCAGGAGCTGGGTGCCCCCGGCCAGGACGCGGGACAGCACGTCACGTCCCAGGACGTCGGTGCCCAGCGGATGCCGTGCGCCGGGCGGTGTCCACGGGGCGGCGACCGTTCGCTCCGGCGGGTGCGCGGCGGCGTACCGGCCGAGCGGCACGCACACCAGCAGCGTGAGGGCCGCGGTCACGGACACCGGGGGGCGGACGGCTTTGGACAGGAGCGGCAAGGACCTGCCGGTCACACGGTCCTCCCCGCATCCGGCACCGAGGGGCCGGTGTTTCCCGCGGGGCCCGGCACCGCGGTGCGGCGGGCGGCCAGGTCGGCCAGCAGCATGCCCAGCAGCAGGACGACGGCCGGGAGGAGGGCCGCGGTCTGGATGACGGGGACGTCGCGCACCGCGACGGCGGACACCAGCAGCTGCCCCGTGCCCGGATAGCCGAACAGGGTCTCCGCCAGGGCGGTTCCCGCCACGAGACCTCCGGCCAGCAGGGCCGTCACCTGAAGTGCCGGCGCGTACAGGAAGGGCAGGACGTGCCGGTGGAGCACGAGCGGCGCGGGCAGTCCGCGCAGCCGTGCGTCGGCCACGTGCGGGCGGCGCAGGGCGTCGCCGAGCGCCCCGCGCAGCAGGACGGTGGCGAACGCGGCCGAGGGCAGCGCCAGGGTGAGGGCGGGCAGCACCAGGAGCCGGGGGTCCGCCAGGAACGAGCCGCCCGGCGGCAGCAGGGACACGGGGGGCAGCCAGCCCAGCAGCCCCGCCAGGACCGCGCCGAGCACCGCCGCGTAGACCGGCTGTGGCACGGCGGCCAGTCCGGTCGAGGCCGAGCCGCCCCGGCCGCCGCGCAGGTACGTGACGGTCAGGGCCGTCGCGGTCAGCAGCACGGTGACCGCGAGCGCCACCGCAACCAGGGCGGCGGTGGCGGGCAGCCGCTCGGCGAACAGCGCCGCCACCGGCCTGCCGCCCGCCAGCGAGCGTCCCAGGTCCCCCCGGGCCAGGCCGTACAGCCAGTCGAGGTAGCGCACCGCGGCCGGCCGGTCCAGCCCGAGGCGGCCCCGCTCCGCCGCGACGTCCTCCTGGGTGGCCCGGCCCGTCGTCCTCAGCTCCCCGGCGTCGCCGGGGAGCAGTTCGGTGGCCGTGAAGACCACGGCCGTGGCGGCGACGGCCAGGACCGCGGCCCGGCAGACCGGGCGCAGGGCACGGCCGACAACGCGCAGCGTCACTTGGCCATCCACACCTGGTCGATGAACATGCGCTGGAAGCCGGGCCCGGCGGGCAGGCCGCGGACGCCGGGCGCGGCGAGGTCCAGGCCGTCGCCGGTGCCCCAGACGACGTAACCGCCGTCCTTCCACAGCTCCCGCTGGATGCCGGAGAGCAGTTCCTCGCGCCGTGCCTCGTCCGCGGTCGACATGGCCCGGGCGAAGCCGTCGTCGAAGGTCCTGCTGCGCCAGGCGGTCTCGTTGGTCGGGGAGTCGGACAGCAGCCCGACGCGGACCAGGTCGGGGAAGGAGATGCCGCCGTAGTACCCGGTGTAGAAAGCCTTCTTGGCGTAGACGGCGGTCCAGTAGGTGTCAGCGGGCTCGACCTTCACCTCGGCGTCGACGCCGATGTCTGCGAGCTGCTGGGCGTAGAGGGTGGCGGCGGTGTCCATGCCGGGGTAGGACGTGGTGGTGTGCAGGGTGACGGACAGTCCGTCGGTGTGGCCCGCCTCGGCCAGCAGCCTCTTGGCCTTCGTCACGTCGCGGGTGCGCTGCGGCAGGTCCTCGGGGGCCGAGGGGTCGTAGGGGGTGGGAAGGTCGTTGGCGACCTTGCCGTAGCCCAGGAACACGGTGTCGACCAGGGCCTTGCGGTCGGCGGCGAGGCGGAACGCCTCACGGACCCTGGGGTCGTCGAACGGTTCGGTGTCCAGGCGCATGACGAACGGGTACTCGGTGACTCCGTCGCGCCGTACGACCTGGGTCTTCGCCGAGGAGCCGGCGCCCTTGACGACGGCGGGGCTGACGCTGCCGGCGACGTCGGCCTGCCCGGAGGCGACGGCGTCGGCACGTGCCTGGGGATCGGCGACGGCCTGGATCTCGATCCTGTCCAGGTGCGGACGTTCGCCCCACCACTTCTCGTTGCGGGTCAGGACGGTGCTCTGGGCGCCGGTCCGCTCCACCTGGTACGGCCCTGATCCGGTGACGGGGCGGGAGAAGTCCTTGGTGCCCTCGGGCACGACGAAGGTGACGGATTCCAGGGCCCGGGGTGCGTCGGCCATCGGGGTGCGGGTGGCCAGGACGACGGTGTGCTCGTCGGGTGCGGTGGACTTCGCCATGTCGAAGTCGGCGAGCCGGCCGTAGTTCTCGGCGGCCTTGCCGCTGATGCGCCGCAGGGAGTACAGCACGTCGGCGGCGCTCACCGGCTCGCCGTCGGTGAAGCGTGCGTTCTCGCGCAGGGTGAGGGTCCAGCGGTCCATGGCGTCGTTGGGCTTCCACGACGTCGCCAGGCGCGGCCGGGTCCTCCCGTCCTCGCCTGGGACGGTCAGGACGTCGTAGGTCAGGGCGAAGCGCAGGACGTCGGACTCGTTGCCGAGGCCGCCGTGCGGGTCGTCACCGGCGGTGGCGGGGGATCCGGCGACGGCGTAGCGCAGGGTGCCGCCGTCGACGGGGGCACCCGTGGCGGATGCCGGGGTGTCGGTGGTGGAGGTGGTGGTGGAGGTGCCGGAGCAGGCGCTCAGCAGCAGGGTGCCGACCGCCGCGAAGGCGGTGAGGGCGGATCTGCGCGACAGGGGGGTACGGGGTGACGGATGCTGGTGCATGGGTGCTTTCCGCGAGGGGTTCGGTTGTCGGGGCGGGCGGCCGGGGTTCACCGGCCGGTGTGTACGGCGGCCAGGGCCCGGTCGATCAGGGCGGCGGTCCGCCGGACGGCGGGGTCGTGCAGCAGGGAGTAGTGATGGCCGTCGACCGTGTGGGCGTCCACGGGGCCGTTGACGTGCGGCAGCCAGCCCAGGGAGGGCAGGTCTCCGGCGTCGTCGACGCCCATGCCGACGCCGGCGTTGTGCGGCGAGGGACGGGACGCGGCGATCAGCAGCACGCGGGTGGCCGGGTCAGTGAGGTGCCCGGCCCGGTGGTCCGCCAGTGCCCGCAGGTGGCGTTCGAAGACCTCCAGACGGGTGTCGGCTGTATCGCGCGGGCCGAGCAGGCCGGCCGGTCGCAGTCGTTCGGTGACGGCCCGGCGTACCGCCGCCGGGTCCGGGGCGGTGCGGATCGTCTCCGCGTCCGTGCCGAGGTCCAGGTCGAGGTCGAGGAACGCCTCCAGCGAGCGCAGGTAGCGGACGGCCGCGAAGGCGGTGTCCTGGGTGCGGTCGGTACCGCCCAGCGCCCGGATGCGGTCGGGGGTGTTGGAGTCGATCAGGACCAGCAGGTCGGTCCGCTCACCGCGTCGTTCGAGCTCCACGGCCATCTGGTGGGCGACCGTGCCGCCCATCGACCAGCCGCCCAGCAGGTAGGGGCCCTGCGGCTGGTGGGCACGCAGTGCGGCGAGGTAGCGGTCGGTCATCCCGGCGATGGTCCGCGGGCCGGTGCCGCCGGTCAGGGCGGGATCGGTGAGGGCCACGACGGGCCGGCCGTCGGTGAGGAGACGGGCGAGTTCGCCGTAGCACAGCACGTCCCCTCCGGAGGGGTGCATGAGGAACAGGGGGCGGTCGCCGTCGCCGTCGCGCAGCAGCAGGGCCGCGTCGGGGCTCGGGGCGCGGCCGGCCGGTTTCCGTGTCCGGGCGACGTCGGCGGGGGCCGCCCGTCGCGGTTCGCGGACCGGGGTGGAGGGCTCAGTGCGGGGCTCGTCGAGGTCCCATGCTCGTGGTGCGTCGGCCAGCCGGCGCACCCGCTCCGTGTAGGCGGCGAACGCCGCGTCCGCCGCGTCGGCGGGCAGGGCGCTCTCCAGCACGTCCCACTGGAGCAGCAGCGCCCCGTGCTGCTCGATCACCTGGTGGTCCAGCCAGGTCTGCGGGGTGCTGCTCGCTCCGTACACCGGTGTGCCCGCCCAGTCCAGGTCGTGTCCGCCGCCGAGCGGTCCGGACAGGCCCAGGGCGCTGGTGAAGACCACGGGAACGGACTCGGAGCGGCCGGTGCGTGAGGACTTCTCGGCCAGCAGGTCGAGCGCGGAGAACTCCCGGTGGTCCAGGTCCTCGAAGAGGGTGCGCTGGGCCCGTACGGCCGCCTCGGCGAAGCAGCGGGTGTCCGAGCGGTCCACTTCGTGCAGCATCAGCGAGGTGAAGTCGCCGACCACGGCGTCCGCGCCGGGGAGTCGCGTGGGCCGGTCGAAGAGGGTGAGGGTGACGGCGAACCGGTCCTGCCCGGACCAGTCGGCGAGTGCCTCGCCGTAGGCCGCCAGTAGGACGGCCGTGGGGGTCAGCCCGCGCCGGGCGGCCTCGGCCTTGAGTGCGTCCCAGCGGTCCGGCTCCAGACGGGCGGTGCGCCGTGCGAAACGGGGCCGGTCCCCGGGGCTCCCGGCCTGGACGGGCAGCGCGGGTGCGCCGGGCAGGTCGTCCAGCCTGGCGCGCCAGTAGGCGGCGGCCCGTGCGTACTCGGGTCCCTCGGCGCGGCGCTGGAGCTCGGCCACGCAGTCCGCGAAGGTGGTCTCCAACGGCGGTAGTAGAGTGTCGGGGTCGTGGTAGAGGGTGCGCAGTTCGCGGTCCCAGACCAGGTAGCTGGCGGTGTCGCACACCAGCACGTCCACGTTGACGAACAGGCGCACGATGTCGCCGGGCAGCCGGGCAGCCCGGATGTCGACCAGAGGCCAGCGGCCCGGGCGGGGCTCGCGGCGCACCATGCGCTCGCGGACGCGCTCCAGCTTCCGGGCGCGCTCGGTGTCTCCGTCCTTCGTCAGGTCCTGCACCCGGATCCGGTAGGGGGGCACCTTGTCGAGCACCCGGTTGCGGCCCTCCGGCGAGACAACCGCGCGCAGCATCGGGTGGCGGGCGATGACCGCGTTCCAGGCCGCCTCGTAGCGGCCGGTGTCCAGTCCGGGGCAGTCGTATTCCAGGTGGAAGGAGCAGGGGACGTCACCGAGGCGGTAGCCGCCCGACCCGCCGACCCAATAGGCGTGCTGCACCCGGGTGAGGGGGAACTCCCGCGGACCGTCACCGGTTTGTGGGGACGGCCCGCCCGTGTCCTTCGGTCCGGCGGGGGCGTGCCGGGGTTCCCCGCCGGGCAGCATCGGGGCCAGGGCCGCGACGGTGGGCCGGGCGAGCAGGTCCTGCAGTCGCAGGTCGGCGCCGTGGTCGTCGCGCAGCCGGGCGAGCATCCGGGTGGCCAGCAGGGAGTGTCCGCCGAGCGCGAAGAAGTCGGCGTCACGGTCGGTGACGGGGAAGCCCAGCAGGTCCGACCAGACCTCGGCCAGGAGTGTCTCCGTGCCGGTGGTGAATCCCGCACCGGTCTGCGGCTGTGCCGCGGGCTCGCCGGGAGCCGGTACGACCGGGGTGGGTACGGCGGTGGGCGTGCCGGCGGTGCGGGGCGCGAGATCGGCCGGCGAGACGGCGACGGAGGCCGGGGCGCGGCCCCGGGCCGCGAGCGCCAGCAGCCGGTCCACGGTGCGCATGCCGTCCGCCAGGCCGATCGAGTGCCGTGAGGCGACGGTGCGCTCGCTCCGGCCGGGGCCGACCCGCCAGCCGTCCCAGGCCACGCTGATCCAGCGGGGCGTTCTGGTGCCGATGGTGTGCTCGTGCTCGGCGAGGGCGTCCAGGTACCGGTTGACGGCGGCGTACGGGGCGAGGCCGAGCCCGCCGACGAACGCCGTGGCCGAGGACATCAGCAGGACGGTGGCCGGGCGGCGGCCGGGCGGGAGTCCGTGCACGGCGCCGCGCAGCGCGAGGGCCGCGGTGACCTTGGCGTGCGCGTGCGCGTGGACGGCCTGCTCCCCGGTGGCGCGCAGGGGGGCGACGGCGGCGGAGGCGACCACGCCGGCGGCGTGCACGACCAGGTCCAGCGGGCCGTCGCGGTCGGTCAGTTCCCGCAGCAGTTCCGTCGTGGCGGCGGTGTCCGCGGCGTCCGCGGTACGGATCTCGATGTCGGCGCCGGAGTCCCGCAGGACACGGATCGTCTCCGCCCGTTCGGCTTCACTGCTGCCGGGTTCGGGGTCCGGGGCGAGCCCGGTGCGGCCGGTCACCACGACCCGCCGTCCGGAGCGGGCCAGGTGTCCGGCCAGGGCCAGGCCCACGTCTCCGAGTCCGCCGAGGATCACCGCCGTGCCCGTCCCGCCGTCGGCGCCGGCCGGGCCGTCCGGGTCCGGCGGGGGCGCGGACGGACGCCAGGGGGTGATGCCGCGCGTCCAGCGGTGTCCGCCACGCAGAGCGCACTCGACGCCGTTCGGGCCTCCCGACAGCAGGTCGGCGGCCTCCGCCGGCACGGCCCGGACGTCGTCGGCCTCCGGCGGTCCGGCCGGCAGGTCCACCGAGCGCCAGCGCAGGCCGGGGAACTCCTGGGCGAGGACGCGGGGAACGGCGAGGGTGGCGGCGGCGTGGGCCGTGGGCCGGTCGGCGCTCTCCACCTGCTGGGCGTTGTGGCTGAGGTGCAGCAGGCACGTGCGGTGTGCCCAGGAAGCGGTGGCCCGCGCCACCTCCGCGTAGTGCAGAACCGACGCGCCGACGGTTTCGGCGGGGTCGTCGCCGGTGTCACCGTACGGGCCGACCACGACGACGCCCTCGCACGGAGTGCCGGGGTCCCGGGCCACCTCGTCGAGGGTGACGGTGCGGGCCCCTGCTGCGGCGAGCGCGGCGCGCACCCGCCCGGCCGACGGTGAACCGGGCGGAGCGGCCACGAGCCAGCGGCCTCGCAGCACCGGCCGGTCCGCCTCGACGGGGGGCGTGCGCCGCCAGACGGGCAGTTGGAAGGGCTCGGACTCGTTCGGGGCGGCTCGCCCGGCACGGTGATCCCGGCCGGCCGCCGCACCGGCCGCTGCGGTGGCCCGCGCGGTGGTGTCCGGTGGATCGATCCACAGCCTGCGGCGCGTCAGGGGCAGGCCCGGCAGGACGACACGGCGTCGCCCCGGGCGGTGCAGGGCTGCGGCGTCCAGGGGGACTCCGTGCGTCCACAGCTCTCCGGCGGCCTCGAGCAGCGCGGCACGTCCTTGGCGGGGCTCGTCGCGGTCGGGGAAGGTGGCCAGGGTGGCCAGGGGTCGCCGGTCCCCCTGCTGACGGGCCAGCTGGAGCAGTGCGCCGCCCGGCCCTGCCTGGACGAGGACGGCCGGCCCTTCGCCCAGGGCGGTGGCCAGGGCGTCGGAGAAGCGCACCGTGGAACGCAGGTGCGCCACCCAGTGGTCGGTGCCGGGAGCGGTGTCCAGCAGCTTCCCGGTGAGGGTCGTGGCGAGTGGGATGCCCGGGACACGCGGCCGGACGGTTTCGGCGGCCGCGCGCAGCTCGGGCAGGACCGGATCGACCAGACGCGAGTGGGCGGCCGCGTCGAGGGAGAGCCGCACTGTGCGTTCACCGCGTGCGGTCAGGGCCCGCTCCACTTCGGCCACGGCCGGCGCGGATCCGGACACCACACAGGACTGCGGGCCGTTGACGGCGGCCAGGTCCACTCCGGTGTGCTCGGCGAGCAGGGCGAGGGTCTGCCGCTCGGTCAGCGGGACCGTCAGCATCACCCCGCCGCCGGCCGCCCGGGACATGCCGTGTGAGCGGACCGCCACCAGCGTCGCGGCGTCGGGCAGGGACAGGGCTCCGGACAGCACGGCGGCCACGTACTCGCCGAGGCTGTGGCCCACCACCGCGTCCGGTTCGACCCCCCAGGAGCGCAGCGTGCGCGCAGCGGCCAGGGAGACGGTGAACAGGGCGGGCAGTCCGTGGCCGGGGTCGCGCAGCAGCCGGCGTGCGTGCTCGTCGGACGGGTCGGCGGTGATCAGCGCGGTGAGGCCGGTGCCGGTTCCGTCGTCGAAGAGGTCGGCGCACTCGCGCACGGTGCGGCCGAACTCCTCCTCCTCGGAACACAGTTCACGGCCCATGCCCGCGTACTGCGCTCCTCCGCCGGGAAAGGCCAGCACGACCCGGGGCGCCGTGGGGCCGGGCCGGCACCGTGGGGCGGTGCGCAGGGCGCGACTGTCGGCCTCCGCCGCCCCGGTGATCACCGCGGCGGCACGGTACGGCAGTGGGGCGCGGCCGGTGTGCAGGGTGTGGGCCGCGTCGGCGGGCGTGACCGCCGTGGTGTGCAGGGCGGTCGCGGTGGCCTCGGCGAGGCGGGTGAGGGCGTCGTCGCGGTGTGCGCTGAGCAGGGCGAGCTGCGGGCGCGGATCGGCGGGGGGTTCGGGGCGGACGGGGGCGCTGCCCAGGACGACGTGACAGTTGGTGCCGCCGATGCCGAAGGAGCTGACGCCCGCGTACCGGGGCCCGGCCCACTCGGTGGTCTCGTGGACGACGGTGAAGGGCGAGTCGTCCAGCTGGAGGTCGGGGTTGAGGGGCAGGGCGTCCAGGGTGGGCGGCAGGAGTCCGTGGTGCAGGGCGAGCACGGTCTTGGCGAAACCGGCGATGCCGGCGGCCGAGTTGGCGTGCCCGATGTTGCTCTTGACCGAGCCCAGGGCGCACCAGGCCGGGCCGGTGTCGCCGAAGACGCGGCGCAGGGCGGCGACCTCGACGACGTCGCCGAGGCGGGTGGCGGTGCCGTGGGCCTCGACGTAGGTGATGTCCCTGGGCGTGAGGCGGGCCACGGCGAGCGCCTCGGAGACGACCCGGGCCTGTCCGCGCGGCGAGGGGGCGGTGAAGCCGGTGCGGTCGCCGCCGTCGTTGTTCGCAGCGGAGCCGTGCAGGACGGCCAGGACCGGGTCGCCGTCGTCGAGGGCGTCGCGCAGCCGTCGCAGTACGGCCACGCCGACGCCCTGGGTGTGCACGATGCCCGTGCCCCCGGCGGAGAAGGTGCGGACGTGTCCGTCGGCGGAGAAGATCCCGTCGGGGACGTGGAGGTAGCCCCTGCCCTGCGGGACGATCAGGGAGGCGCCGCCGGCGAGGGCGGTGTCGCACTCCCCCGCCAGCAGGGACTGGGCGGCCAGGTGCACGGCGACCAGGGACGTCGAGCAGGCGGTGCCGACCGCGACGGCGGGCCCGGTGAGCGCGAGGCGGTGCGCGACGTGCAGGGGGAGATAGTCGGCGACTCCCGCGAGGGCCGCCTGGAGGCTGCCCACGGGGTCGGTGTCGGAGGCCGCGTACCGGTCGGCGAGGTTGCGGGCGAGGTAGTCGCTGTGGGCGGCGCCGGCGAAGACGCCCACAGCGCCCGCTCCGACGCCTCCGCCGTGCCCGGCGCTCTCCAGCGCGCGCCGGCACGCTTCGAGGAAGAGCCTCTGCTGAGGATCCATCACGGCTGCTTCGGCGTCGGTCAGGCCGAACGGCTCGGGGTCGAACCGGTCCTGTTCGTCGATGATCCCGCTGACGGGTATGTGGGCGGGGTTGGCCGGCGGCCGTGCCGGGATGCCGCGTTCGGCCGGTTCCCGTTCGCTCTGCCGGGTCAGCCCGCTGCGGCCGCCCACGAGCAGATCCCAGTAGGCCGCCGTGTCGGGGGCGCCGGGGAACCGGCAGTCCAGGGCGGTGACCGCGATCAGGTCGTCACCGGCCTCGTGGTCGGGCCGGGGGATGTCCACCGTGTCTCCTCGGGAGGAAGGCTGTTCGCTCATCGCGTGGTCTCCTCGGCCAGGGCGCGTGCGGCGACGCGGGACGTTCTGCGCATGGGCCGTTCGGATGGCGGGGGCACGGGTGGCGCAGCGGCGTCGGTACCGGCGGCGGCGAGACCTCGCTCGGTGTCCGGGGCGCTCTGGGCGGTGATGCGGGCGGCCAGGGCCGCGACGGTGGGGTGCTCGAACATGTCCGCCAGTGCGAGGCGGGGGGCGATGCTCTCGCGGAGCCTGCGGTGGGTGAGGACCAGGGTGAGGGAGGCGGCCCCCAACTCCCCGAAGGTGCTGTCGGGTGTCACCGGCACATCCGTGAAGTCGGCCAGGATGCCGCTCAGAGCCTCCAGTACGGCCGGGGACACGGGCGCGTCCGCGCCCTGCCCGCGGTGCCGGGGCGCCTGAGCGGATGCGGTGCCGTACCGGTCCGGGGCCAGAGCGCCGGGCGCCGGCCCGGACGGGGAGGGCGCCGGGGGGGCTGGAGGTGCCGGGGGGTCCGCGGGCTGGGGATGGCAGACCACCTCCACCAGCCCTCCGGGGCCCAGGCGCGGCGTTGCGGCTCTGCCGGCGGCGGTCCGCGCCACGTGCCGGAGCCATTGGGCGGACGCCTCCAGTGCCTGGTCCGGCCTGAGCCGTCCGGGCCGCACCACGACGGCGGCCTCCAGGCCCAGGGCAGCTGCCTCGGCCAGCGCCGCGGCGACCCAGTCCCCGCCCGGGGCCGCGACGGAGCCGGATTCGGTGTCGGACTCGGCGTCGGACTCGGCCGGAGCCGTACTCGGTGCCGCGGAGGGCCCGTTCGTCACGGCGGCGGCCGGGTCTGGTCCGTCGGCGCCGGCGGGCCGGCCGTCGGTGGGTGCGGCGGTCAGCGCCGCGTGGTCGATCTTGCCGTTCTCCGTGACCGGCAGTTGGTCCAGGATGACGAACCGGCCGGGCACCATGTAGTCGGGCAGCCGTTCACGCAGAGCGTCCGCCAGTTCCTGGGCGGTCGGCGGTTCGCTCGCGCCCCGGGGCGCGAGGTGCGCCACCAGCCGGGGCCGCCCGTCGGGACCCCGCACCGACGACACCACGCACTGGCGGACCGCCGGATGGCGGGCCAGCACCGCCTCCACCTCGCCCAGTTCGATGCGGTGCCCGCGGATCTTGACCTGCCGGTCGACGCGGCCGAGGAACTCGATGGTGCCGTCGGCGGTCCACCGGCCGAGGTCACCGGTGCGGTACAGGCGGCGGCCCAGCACGGGGTGGACGGCGAACCTCTCGGCCGTCTGGACCGGATCGGCGGTGTAGCCGCGGGCCAGCCCGTCGCCGCCGATGAACAGCTCCCCCGCCTCACCCACCGGACAGGGCGCGCCGTCCTCGTCGAGGACGAGGAGGCTCTGGCCGCGCAGCGCCCTGCCGTAGGGGATGCTGCGCCAGTTCGGGTCGGTGCGTTCCACCGGATGGGTGATGGACCAGATGGACGCCTCGGTGGCTCCGCCCAGGCTCATCACCCTCGCCCGGGGCGCGAGCCGTCGCAGCCGGTCGGGCAGGGTCAGGGGGATCCAGTCGCCCGAGAGTATCACCAAGCGCAGGGAGCGCAGCGCCTCGGCTGCCTCCTCCGGTTCCATCTCCGCGTACTCGACCAGCATTTCCAGCAGAGCGGGTGCGGTGTTCCACACGGTGACGCCGTGTCGGCCCGCCTGTTCGAGCCAGTGCTGCGGGTCGCGCTGCCGGGCGGGGTCGGGCAGCACCAGAGCGCCGCCGACGCCGAGGACGCCGTAGACGTCGAACACGGACAGGTCGAAGCTGAGCGCCGACAGCGCCAGCACGCGGTCGTCGGGGCCGAGCGCGAACCGGTCGACGATGTCGTCGATGGTCGTGCGCGCGGCCCGGTGTTCGATCTCCACGCCCTTGGGGCTGCCGGTGGAACCCGAAGTGAAGATGGTGTAGGCGATGTCCTCGGGACGCGGGGTCGCGAGCGGCGCCACGGGTCCGGTGGGGCCCGCGGCGGTGCGGGCGGGGCGCCCCGCGGCGGTCAGGCGGTGAACGGTGACGCCGTCGGGCCAGTCGGTCCTCACTCCCCGGCCGACCAGCGCGTGCCGGACACCGGCCCGCTCGCAGACAGCGGCGATCCGCGCGGCCGGCCAGGAAGGTTCCACCGGCAGGTAGCCCGCCCCGCTCAGGCTGACGCCGAGCACGGCGGTGATCTGCGCGGCACCCTTCTCGCAGGCGACGGCGACCATGTCGCCGGGGCCCGCCCCGTGAGCGGCCAGGAGTGCCGCGGTGGCGGCGGCGTTGTCCGCGAGGCGTGCGTGGGTGACGGTGGCGGTGGGGGTGCGCAGGGCGGTCCGCCGCGGATGCCGCCGGGCCGCGTCGGCGGCCGGATCGTGCAGCAAGGGGCCCGCGGTCGTGAAGGGCACGGCGTCCAGGGGCTCTTCGGGGTGAAAGGAGGGGTCCCAGCCCAGGGCGGTGTCGTGCCAGGCGTCGGGGCGTGTCAGGGTGCGGAGCAGGCGTACGTAGGCGTCGAGCAGGGCCGGTGTCCAGCCGTGGGGGAACGCCCCGTCGACGGCGTCCCAGGCCAGGCGGAGGCGTCCGCCCTCGTCCCACACGATGTGGTCGAGCAGGACCTGCGGGGTCTGGGAGATGCCGTACACCTCCTGGCCGATCCAGGCGGCCGGGGACTCCCCATCGCCCGCGAGACCCACCCCGCTGGTGAAGACCACCGGATGGCTGGGGGCTCCCACCGACGGCGGGTTCTGCGCCCGTACCTCCCTGAGCACCTCGACACCGGACACGGACCGGTGGTCCAGGTCCTCCCAGAAGCGGTGGTTGACGGCGGCGGCGTAGTCGGCGAAGCCCTTCCAGTCGACGGGGTCGAAGCGGGGCGTGCCGACCAGGGCGGTGGTGGTGAAGTCGCCGACCACGCCCTCGGCTCCGTCCTCGTCCTCCGGGCGGTCGAACAGGGTGGTGTTGAGGCAGATCCGCTCTCCTGCACCCCACCGGCCGAGGACGACGGCGAAGGCCGCGAGCAGGGCGGCGGTCGGCGTGACGGCGTGCTCGGCGCACCGGGCGCGCAGTTCCGCCCAGGCCGTGGCGTCGATTTCGGCGGCGGAGCGGACGAAGCGGGGCGGGGTGGTGTCGGCGGGGTCGCGCAGCAGGGGCAGCCGCGGCGACGGCGGCAGTTCGGTAGCGCGTTCGGCCCAGTAGGCGCGGTCGCGGGCGCGCCGGGCCCTCCGCTCCGGGTCCCCGGAGCGGGCGCGCTGCAGGTCGGCGAACCGGGCCTTCGGCTCGGGAAGCCGGTGGGCCGGGTCCTCGACGAGACGGCCCCACTGCCGCATCAGCAGCATCCAGCCGGCGAGGTCGGTCAGGAGCACGTCCACGCCGACGTGCAGCCGGGTCCGTCCGTCGGGCAGCAGCGTGGTGTGGATGTCGAAGAGTGGCCAGGAACCGGTGGGCCGGTTCTGGTGGGAACGCTCTCGCCGCTGGGCGGACAACGTTTCCCTCACCTGTTCCGCGGGCTCGCGGCGCAGATCGGTGACACCGATCCGGTAGGGGCAGGGAGAGGCGGTGATGCGCTGGCGGCCCCGGGCGTCCACCGTCATGCGCAGCATCGGGTGGTGTTCGATCAGCCGGTTCCAGGCGGCTTCCAGCCGGGCCACGTCCACGAGGGGGTCCGCGTCGCCGGGGGTGCGGTCGTACTCGTAGTAGTAGAAGGTGGCGACCCCGCCCAGCGGCATACCCTCGGCCCGCCCCGCGAGATACGAAGCCTGGATGGGCGTCAGAGGAAAGCCCTCCCCCTCCGTTTCCCCGTCGGGCCGTGTACCGCCGGGCTCCGCCCCCGTCCGCGCCCCGGTACCGAGAGGACCGGCATCAGGGACCTCCTCCGGCATGCGATCGGCGAGCAGGCGGTCCGCCACCGCGCGGGCCGTCGCACCGTCACCGAGGAAGGCGGTCAACGGCAGGTCCTGGCCGGTACGTTCGCGGATACGCCGCCTCAGCCGCACCGCGGTGAACGATTCGAGTCCCAGGGCCGCGAACGGAGTCGTCCGTGCGACCTCCTCCGGTGGCGTGCCGAGGACTTCGGCGATGCAGTCGATGACGCGGGCGAGGACGTCGTCACTCGGCACAGGCTGGTTCATCCGGTCTCCGTCACAAGGCGGGCAAGAGAACGCTTCCCCCTGCCGGAGGGCCCGGGGGAAGCGGAACACCAATGAACCTAGATGAAAACGATTATCAGATCAACTAACGTGCGGCGGCAGATCATTCGTGCGCTCCAGAACACACAACCCCAGCCCGGGATCACCCGCCCGGCGCAGCGTGAACCCCGCCTCGGCGGCCTCGGCCGCCAGTGCGTCCTCCGCGGCGACCCACCAGCGGTACTCGACCGACGTCCCGGCCAACGGCCGGCCCTGACGCAGGACGCCGTACTCCATGCACCAGGTGATCTCGTCCGTCCCCGTGGGGCACGCGCTCGCCCAGCCCTCGTACTCCAGTTCACCGACGACGACCCGGGCCATCCGCACCCGCTCCACCTCCACCGGGGCGAACGGCGGAGTGATGTTGAACACCAGCGCCCCGCCCGGCGCGAGTTGCCGCGCCGCGCGGCTCCACAGCGCGCGCCTGTGCCCGGGCGACAGGTGGCCGATCATGTTCAGGGCCACCACCGCGCGCACGCCGTCGGGCCAGTCGGCGCTCGCGCAGTCGCCGGGAACCACCGTGACACGCTTGCGCAGTTCGTCGTCCTCGTGGACTCGGGCGAGCAGGACGGCACGCATCGCGGCGGAGGGCTCGACGGCGAGGACCGGCACCTGCGGCAGCGCCTCGCAGATGACTCGCACACCCCGGCCGGACCCCGCCCCGAGGTCCATCACGGCCCCGGTCGAGGCCCGGAGGTGCGACAGGGCGTCCGCCAGGGCCGGAGCCATCGGCTCCCACGACTCGGCGATCATGATGTCGAGGTACTCGGCGGACCGCTCATAGGGGTCGCTCATCACTGCTCCAGAAACTCGGTGCCACACGGTTCGTCAAAGGGTGAACGCGCACACGGGCACCACGGTCCGCCGGCACGGACACCGCGGGGGCTCCCGACGGCCGCCGGGGCCCGCTCCCGGACCAAGTCGCGCGACGCTCACCCCACACAGTAATCGGAAATGAATTTCACTGCCAGAAGTGAGTGAGGGGATCGGTGTGTTCGGGGTGCCAGCCCACGGAGGCGGCGAGGCGGCGTTCGGCGGGCACCATCTCCCAGGCGGCTTCGGGCAGGACGGCCAGCCGGGGTCCGGCCGACTCCGCGCGCAGTGCGCCGGGTGCGGCGTCCCACGACAGCAGGGCGTCGGGGCGGTCCGCCAGCCAGAACCGTCCACGGCTGCGGGCGGCGGCGCAGGTCAGGGGTGGCTCGCCGAGGAGATCCCGACGTCGACGACCGGGCAGGTGCCGCCGTCCTCCCACTCGACGGTCTTGTCGCTCGTGGCCGTCGAACGGGTCAGGAAGGCGAAGCCCGCGGCCCGGTCACGGAGGACGCCCGGGCGGTACTCGGGGTGGATTCCGGGCTGCGAGGCTCTCAGCGCTCCTCACGGAAGTCGACGTGGCGGCCGGCGACGGGGTCGTACTTGCGCAACGTCAGCCGGTCGGGGTCGTTACGGCGGTTCTTGCGGGTCACGTAGGTGTAACCGGTGCCGGCTGTGGACCTCAGCTCGACGATCGGGCGGAGTTCACTACGGACCATGGACCGCACCCCGCACTCTATTGATTTTCATTTTCATAAAGCTGCCGGTGTGCTGCCCCTCGCCCCTGACAGCACTCGAGGAGGAACCATGTCCGCCCACTGCCGACTCACCGGCCGACAGCCCGGCTTCGGTCATCGCGACTCCGTGGACGGCCGCCCCCGCGGCCACCTGCGCGACTTCGGCCTGTCCCGCATCCGCCTGCGCGAGATGGCCCATGCGGACGAGCTCCCGGGCGTCACCAAGAGCAGTTGGTGAACCGCACCGGCGCGTGACCGTCCAGGGGACCGGTGACCGCCTGTGCGACGGTCGCTGTCACGCCACCGAACCAACATGAGGATGGTGGCCGGGCGCGCTGCGGGGGGGGCGCCCGGTGACGACCGGGACGAGATCCTGATGAGCCTGGCCCTCTGAAGCCGCTCACCTCTCCCGTACGGCTCCTGCCTCGACCGGGGAACCGGCCCCGGTCGCGCCGCCCATGACCGCCACCAGTACGGCACTGTCGCCGAACTGCCAGACCGGCGCGACATGGGCGAAGCCGGCCCGGCGCAGCAGCTCGGCGTGACGGCACACCGTCATCTGCTCACCGCTTTCGCGGTGGGCCGGCCGGCGTTGCCCGCGCTCCGTGAACAGGTCGGCCAGTTCCGGCTCCCTGGCCGCCGCCTCCCACCAGGACCGCCAGTCCTCCTGGGCGCGTTTGCCCGTGCGCTCCGACCGGCGGCGGCCCACATGGGCGGTGAGGTCCGAGCACGGTGACGTGTCCGGCGGGAAGTGGTCGCCGTTGACGAGGACGCCGCCGGGGCGGAGCAGGGACGCGAGGCCGCGGTAGGCGCGCAGCAGTACCGGTTCCGTCAGGTAGTGCAGCGCGGTCGTCGAGACGGCGGCGTCCAGGGGACGTTCCAGCCCGAGGGTGTCGGTCCAGCCCTCTTCACCGATGACGGTGTCGACGTAACGGGCGGCGTCGGCATAGTGCGTGCGCCCCAGTTCCAGCAGCAGGGGGTCCATGTCGGCGGCGACGATCTCCGCGGCCGGGAAACGGGCGGCGAGCCTGGCGGCCAGGGAGCCGGGGCCGCAGCCCAGGTCGAGCAGGAGGGGCCGGGAAAGGCCGGCGGTGGCGTGCTCGACGACATCCGCGACCACGGTGAACCGCTCCTCGCGGTCCACCGCGTACCGCTCCTGCTGCCGCTCCCAGCGCTCCACCCATTCCCCGGCCGTCGCCATGCTCACGCCCATCGCGCGCGCCACCTCATCCGTCTCTCACGTGTTCCTGGACAGTGACGAATCTACAGGTGGAAACGGTTATCAGTTGCCATTCACGCCAAGGACGCGAGGACGGTCAGCAGGCGGTCGATCTCCTCCACCGTGTTGTACACGTGCAGGCTCACCCGTACCGACCCCTCCCGCGGGTCCGCGCCGGCCTGACAGAGGCTGTCGGCCCGCACCATGAAGCCGTGGCTGAAGAGGATGAACCCGAGGTCGTCGGACGGGATGTCCCGGTGCCGGAAGGTCACGATGCCGTGCCGGCGCTGGGAGGCCGCGAGCGCGGAGTCGGCCGCCAGGCTGGCGGGGCAGCCGAGGAGCTCGTACGGACCGATGTGCCGCAGCCGGTCGGTCAGACGGGTCGTGAGACCTGCCGTCCAGCGCGCGATCCGGTCGGGACCGGCCGCGTCGAGCCAGTCGAGCGCGGCCCGCAGCGAGACGATGCCCACGGTGTTGGGCGTGCCCTGCCAGCCGTCCGGCCGGAACGCGGGACCGCGTGTGTTGCGCGCCCAGACCGCTCCCGTCCCGGGCAGGGCCATCGCCTTGTGTCCGGAGAAGACCACGAAGTCGACGTCCAGCGCCGGATCGTCGAGACGGACCGGCAGGTGACCGACGCTCTGGGCCGCGTCGAGACAGATCGGTACGTCAGGGCCGACCACCGCGCGGATGCGGTGCACGTTCATGTCGCCGCCGTAGACGTGGTGGACATGGGTGGCGGCCACGAAGCGGGTCCGCGGGCCGACGACCTCGCCGAGGGCCCGGTGGTCGTAGTCGCCCGAGACCGTCTGGTACGGCAGCGCGCGCACCTGGACGTCGATGCCCCGCCCGGCCAGCAGCCGCTGGGCCTCGAGCCAGGGCTCCAGGTGGGCCCGGTGGTCGGCGAACGGGACGAGGATCTCGTCTCCGTCGCCGAGGTACGGGACGAGCCAGTCGCGGGCGACGGTGCGCAGGCCCTCGGTGGTGCCGCTGGTGAAGTGGACTCCGGAGCGGCCCGGTTCGGGATCGTGGAGGAACTCCTTGACCCGCTCCCGGGTCGATTCCACCAGTTCCGTGGTCCGGTTGGCCCAGGGATAGGTGCCGCGACCCGCGTTGGCGTTCGACGTCGTGAGGTAGGTCTGCACGGCCTCCAGTACGGCGCGCGGCTTCTGGGACGTCGCCGCGCTGTCGAGATACGCCAGTTCGGGATGGCCGGCGACGAGGGGGAACTGCTGCCTCAACTCCCGCTGCCACAACGAGTCCTTCTCCCCGTCCGCCGTGGGAAGCGGCTGCGCGGCGCTCACTCGCGCACCAGCGGTGCGCCCGCGTCCCGCCAGGCGACGATCCCGCCGGCCAGGCTGCGGACGTCCGGGTGGCCCATCCGGGTCAGCGCGGCGGCATGGCGCAGCGACTTCTCGCCGACGGGACAGGCCAGCAGCACGGGAGTGTGCTTGCTGAAGGGAAGCCCGCCGCGGAGCAGTTCCTCGAACAGTTCGTCGACGATGTTGACCGAGCCCTCGATGTGCAGGGCGGCGTAGGCGTGCGGGCTGCGCAGGTCGACGACGAGCGGACGGGGATCGCCCGCAGTGGTCCAGCGCCGGGCGTCGTCGACGTCGATGACGCGGGCCTGCGCGCGGGCTTCGGCGTCGGTGAGTTCCGAGGCCGCGTGCCCACGGCCCGCCGCCCGGCCCAGGAGTTCCGGGCGGCGCTGACGCACGTAGCTGAGGTAGCTCTCGGCCCGGTCGCACACGATGAAGACCGCCGTCCGGCGCTCCCCCGTGTCGTCCAGCTCGGCGTCGGCGTGCCGCAGGTGCCGGACCGCGCCCTGGTAGGCGGCGCCTCCGGTCGGCCCCGACAGCAGTCCGCAGCGCCGGATCAGGGTGAGCATCCCGTCGATGGCCTCGCCGGAGGTCACCGACTCGATGGTGTCGTACGTCGACGGGTCGAACAGGCCGACCTGGTGCACCTCGTCGATGGTGCGGATGCCGGGTATGAAGTCCGACTTGTGGGCGACCAGGCCGAGGACCCGTACCCGCGGGTCGTGCTCGCGCAGGACCCTGGCGACGCCGGTCGACGAACCGGCCGTGCCGACACAGGCGACGAACCAGTCCGGCACCCGCCCGTCCAGGTCCTTCACTATCTCGGGGCCGGTGCCCGCCGCGTGCGCCTCGACGTTGCGCGGGTTGAAGTACTGGTCGGTGTGCAGGTAGGTGCTGCCCGGGCCGGAGAGCGCCTGATGGAAGTGGGTCAACGGGTCGTCGGTGTCGGTCGGGTCGAGACACTCGCTGCGCCCGGGGAGTTCCTCTATCTCGGCGCCGAGGAGCAGCAGCAGTTCCTTGATCTCGGGGACGCGCATGCGGTTGGTGACGCTCTTGAACCTCAGTCCGTGCATGCCGGCCAGCAGGGCAAGGGCCTTGGCGGTGTTGCCGCTGGAGAGTTCCACGACCGTCCCCTCGCCGTCGGCCGCGGCCTCCAGGTGGGGCCGGGCCATGTGCCAGGCGGGCCGGTCCTTGACGGACCCGAACGGGTTGAGCATCTCCAGCTTGGCGTAGAGGTCGATGTTGCGCAGCCCGTGCACAGCGGGGTCGATGCGCACCAGCGGTGTGTTGCCGATGGCCTCCGTGATGCTGTCGTACCTCATACGGGTGTTCCCCCCGGGGATGTGATCGGCCAGTAGTCCTCGTCCGGGCACCATTGCCAGGACTCCCCCCGCCGCTCCACCGCGACCGTTCTGGCGAGCGGCTGCCGCTGCGCGCGGTGTGCGTGGAAGTCCATGGCGTATCCGGCGGTGTTGACGAAGGCCAGTAGATCCCCCGTACGCGGCAGCCGGGGAAGGTGGACCAGACGGCGGGTGATGAGGTCCGCTTCCAGGCAGAGGTTGCCGGTGAGGAAAACGCCGACCGGTTCCTCCTCGCCCTTCTCCGGCTCGCCGCGCGAAAGCAGCACGGGGTCCACGAGGACTCCGTGCTCCTCGAAACTCATGTCTCCCGCGTTCATGCCGAGGCGTACCAGATACTGTCCGGAGTCCGAGTCCGCGGGCCGTACGTCGAGCACGCGCGCGAGCGACAGCCCGCACTGGTCGACCAGGGAGCGACCGGGTTCGACGTAGAGGTCGTGGAGGTGCTCCAGCAGGAGGGTGGCGGTCGGCCGGCCCAGCACCGGTGCGGGCAGCGAGAGCAGTTCGTCGAGGTAGCCGGGGCCTGCGGTGGAACGGTGGGCGGGGTACAGCGCGGCGGTTCCGCGCACCGTGCCGCCCTCGTTACGCAGCCCGTAGCCGTGACCGCGCCAGGTCAGCGGTGGGCGTCCGCCGAGCACCGCCTCGCTCAGCGCGGTGGTCCACCGCTCCCACTCCCCGGCCTCGGCGAGGTAGCCGACGCCGAATCCGCCGCCGATGTCGACGGCGCGCGGTGTGAGCCCCCGCGCCCGGCAGTCGTCCATGAACAGCACGCACTGCTCCAGCGCCCGTGCCTTCTCCTCCAGGCCGGTGGTGTCGAGGTGGTAGGCGACACCGGTCAGTTCCACGGCGTCCGCGTGCTGTTCGAGAGCCGACAGCAGCGTCCGCGCCTCGCCCAGCGGGGTGCCGAAGCGGCTGCGTCGCGAGAGCATCCGGGTGCCCGCTCCCCCGTGGCCGGCGGCCGACTCGAATCCGGACAGGCGCACCAGCACCTCGACCCGGCCCGGACCATGCCGGCGCACCAGGCCGGCGAGTTGTTCCAGCTCACCGGGCGAGTCCAGGTTCACCGTCGCCCCCACACGCGCCGCCAGCCAGAGGAACCCGGCGTCCTTGGGACCGGTGGCCATGATCCGACTCCCGGTGAATCCGCAGCTCAGGGCGTGCCGTAGTTCCTCCAGAGAGGCGACATCGACGCCGACGGCGGCCACGTCCTCCGCCGCCAGTCTCCGCACCAGCGCGCTGGACCGGTTCGCCTTGTGCGCGAAGTACACCCGCCCGGCGAGGTGGTGGCGGCGGTAGACGTCACGAAAACGTGCCGCGTTCCCGGCGACGACCTCGGGGAGCAGGACGTTGAGCGGAGAGCCCAGCGCGTCGACGAGTGAGTGCAGGAACGTTTGGTCCTCCAGTAGTGAGGCGAGCGGCGGATCCGCCCTCGGCCTCAGATACAAGGGCGTGTCCACGTAAGCTGCCTCCCCGTGTCGACCGGCCATCGCCGCGGCAATCGTTCGGGAATAGTCGTTTCCCGCTAAACCCGCCGCTAAGCCTTACCGGGGCGCGGCCGGGGCGGCGCCGTCGCAGCAGTCGGTGCGCCCGGCCCTCAGGAGGGGATGCGGGCGAGGCTCCGGTTGAGTGCGCTGTCGGGGCGGGCGGCCAGCTCCTCCCAGGTGCCTTCCTCGGCGATGCGGCCGGCTTCCAGGACGGCGATGCGGTCGGCCCGGCGGATGGTGGCCCGGCGGTGTGCGATGACGATCGTGGTGCGGCCCTCCTCGCGGAGCGCGGCGGCCAGTTGGGCGTCACCTGCGTTGTCCAGGTGGGCGGTGGACTCGTCCAGCACGAGTACTGCCGGCTGGACCAGCAGCGCACGGGCGAGGGCGATGCGGGCCCGCTGGCCTCCGGAGAGGGTGGAGCCGCGCTCGCCGACCGGGGTGTCCATCGGGGCGATCAGGTCGACACCGCACAGCCGTGCCGTGGCCGTGAGCAGGCCGTCGTCCGCCTCGGGCGCGGCGAGCCTCAGGTTCTCGGCGAGCGTGCCGTGGAAGAGGGGGGTGTCCTGCCCCACCACCGCGACGGTGCGTCGCAGTTCCGCGTCGTTCACGTTCCGTACGTCGACGGGCTCGCCGTCGGCGGGTACCAGCTGGACCGCTCCTTCGGCCGGGTCCCAGAACCGGGCCAGCAGGTGGGCGCAGGTCGACTTGCCGGCCCCCGAGGCACCGACCAGTGCGAGTGTCTGCCCGGCGCGGACGGTCAGCTCGATGCCGTCCAGCACGGGCCCGTTGCCGTAGTCGAACCTCACCCGGTGCAGCCGGACGCCCAGCGGGCCGGGGGGCAGTGGGCGGGGGGCGGCGGGCGGCGGGGCGAGAGCGGGGGCCTTCACGGCCGCGTCGACCCGGGCGGCGGCGGCGCGCAGTGCCACGGCCTGGCTCAGGGCCCGGGCCGACTCGGCGACCGGACCGAGCGCCGACAGGGCCAGTGTCATCGCCGCCGGGGCCCACGCCCCGTGCAGCCGTCCGGCGGTCACGGACTGCGCGGCCGCGGCCACCACACCGAGGACCGCGGCCACGATGAGGAGGTCCCGGACCGCGGCGGCGACGGCCTCCCAGGTGGCCTCGGCACGCTGGGCGTCGCCCACCTGCCGCCCGCGTTCGGCCAGCCGGCGGCGCCGCTCGGTCAGGGCGCCGAAGGCGAGCAGCTCGCGCAGCCCGTCGACGGTCTCCACCGTGTCGGCCGACAGTCTCGCGACGGCCGTCCGGGTACGGCTCCCGCGCGCCGTGCGTCCGCGCGCGTCGGCGAAGGGAGCCACCGCGAGCAGCGCCGCGACCGGCAGCACGGCCGCCGGCAGCCACGGCTCCACCGTGGCGAGGACCGCGGTGGAGCCGGTGAGGACCGCCCCCGACGCCAGGAGCTGGGCGGTGGTGTGGGCGTAGAAGAACTCCAGGGCCTCCACGTCCGCCATGGCCGTGGCGGCGAGGTCTCCGCTGCGCCGGCCGGCGACACGGGCGGGTGCGCTGCGGGCGAGCCCGTCGAAGACGCGTACGCGCAGGGCGGCCAGCACCCGGTAGGCGAGGTCGTGCGAGAGGTCCATCTCGCGCCAGGTCATCAGGGCGCGCACGAGGACGAGCGTGACGAGTGCGGTGACGGTGGCGGTGGAGGGGGCGCGCCCCTCGACGACGGCCGTTCCCACCGTGTGCGCGGCCAGCGTCAGCAGGGCGACGAGGGAACCCTGTTCGAGGAGTGCGGCGGCGCAGGTGCGGACCGTCATGGCCCGGTGCTCGGCGAGGGCGGGGAGCATGGCGCGCAGTGAGCCCCGCGCGGGCAGGTCCGCGTCGGTGGTGGCGGTGTCGACGGCACTGCTCATGCGGCGAGTTCTCCCCGGTGGGCGTGGCCGGCCTCGACGAGTCGCGCGTAGACGCCCCCCGCCTCGGTCAGGTCGGTGTGCTCGCCGACGGCGTCGACCCGCCCCTCGTCGAGGACGACGATGCGGTCGGCGTGCCGGACGGCCGCGAGCCGGTGGGCGACCACCAGGACGGTGCGGCCGCCGGTGGCGGTCAGCAGTTCACGGACGATGTCCGCCTCGCGGCGTTCGTCGACCGAACTCGTGGCCTCGTCGAGGACGAGCACCGGGGCGTCGGCGAGCAGGGCCCGGGCGAGGGCGAGCCGCTGGCGCTGGCCGCCGGACAGGGTGGCGCCGCGTTCGCCGAGGACGGTGGCGTAGCCGTCGGGGAGGGCGGCGATCTCGTCATGGATGCCGGCGGCCCGCGCCGCAGCCGTCAGTTCGTCGTCCGCCGCGTCCGGTCGGGCCAGACGCAGGTTGTCGGCGATGGTGGTGGGGAAGAGGTACGTCTCCTGGGAGACCACGGCGATGCCCCGGCGCAGCGAGTCGAGGGCGTAGCGGGTCGTGCAGCGCCCGTCGAGGGTGATTCGGCCCTCTTGCGGGTCGTGGTGGCGCAGGAGCAGGGAGACGAGCGTGGACTTGCCCGCGCCGGACGGGCCGACGATCGCGGTCGTACGTCCCGCCGGCGCGGTGAAGGAGACACCGTGGAGGGTGGGTGCCCGTGCGTCGTCGTAGGTGAACCCGATGTTCTCGAAGCGCAGTTCGGGCGGTCCCGGCCAGTGGGCGGGCGCCGTTCCGGTGTCGCGGACGGCGGGCCGGGCGGTGCGCAGCGCCGCGAGCCCGTCCGCGGCCGAGGCCCCCAGGTATCCGGCGTGCCACTCGCGGGCGAGGTCCCGGACGGGACGGAAGCACTCGGAGGCCAGCAGCAGCATCAGGTAGGTGCCGGTCGCCGTGGTGGATCCGGTGCCGGCCGACCAGCACGCGAGGAGCGCGGCGGCGGCGGTACCGCCCTGGACGGCGAAATCGGTGATGCCGGTGTCGACCAGGGACACCCGCAGTTTCGCCACGGTCGCCCGGTGCAGCGCCGCCGAGCGCTCCTCCAGGCGTGCGCGGGTGCGGCCGACCGCGCCGGCGGCCCGCAGGGCGGGCATGCCCTGCAGTGCCTCCAGGTAGTCGGCGCCCAGTCCCTCGTAGGTGTCCCAGTGCTCCTTGCCGCGGGCGGCGAGGAGCCGGTCCCAGGCACGCGGGCCGCACAGGGCCAGCAGCAGCGCGGGAACGAGACCGAGGAGGGCCATCGGTTCCACGGCGGCCAGGACGGCGAGCACCAGGGGCGGCACGGTGAGGGTGATCAGGAGCTGGGGGAGGTAGCGCGAGACGTACGCGTCGACGCCCTCCACCCCGTCGACCAGGGTGGTGCGTACGGCCCCGGCGCGCGCGGTGGTCAGGTGCGCGGGTCCCAGGTGTCCGAGGTGGGCGAGGAGTTCGTCCCGCAGGGCCACCCTGACCCGGGCTCCGGCGCGGGTGGCGGTGCGCCGCTGCCAGGTGGCGAGCCCGGCGCGGGCGGCGACGGCGGCGAGGACCGCGGCGAGCAGCCACGGGAGCCGGCCGGTGTCGCCGCGGGCCAGGCCGGCGAGCGTGACGGCCAGCAGGGCAGCCTGAGCGAGGTGGGTGAGGGTGACGGCGCCCTGCAGGAGGGTGGCCGTGAGCAGGGGGCGCCGTGCGCGCCGGGCGGCGCGGCGCAGCTCGGGGTGGACGATCACGTGGTGTTCTCCTTGTCGGCGTGGCGGGTACCGAGGGCCAGGGCGTGGACGATCCAGTCCCGGCCCGGGGCTCCGCCGAGCGCGGCACCGAGGTCCGCCTGCTGCCAGGAGCCGACGGGCCGGGCGGCCAGCCCGTGGCGCAGGGCGGTGACATGGGCCAGGTGGACGGCGAAGCCGGCCCGCAGGTGGGTGCGGCGGATGTGCGGTGTGTCGGCGTCCGCGGGGCAGCCGCGGGCGAGCAGGACGGCGCCCGCGTCCGCGATCCACGCCTGGCCCGCGGCCCAGGCCGCGAGTGTGCGGCGGGCCTCCCCTGTCGCACGCCGTCGCAGTGTGGTGCCGTCGGCCGCCGGCTCGACCAGGCCTGGGCGTGGTGGTCCGACGGCGGCGGACCAGCGCAGGTCACCGGTGCCCGCCCGTTCGGCGGTGGCGAGAACCGCCCGCAGCGCGTCCGGGGGCGGAGCGCCCGAAAGCGGCGGCGGCGTGCTGCGCCGGGCCAGCAGTTCACCGGGAGTGGGCGCGCTCGCCGGTGGCTGCGGGCGGTGCGTGCCGTCCGGCGGGCGTACCGGGCCCCGCCCGCCGGGCGGGGCGATGCGCACTACGGCCAGAGGGCTCCCGGCGAGTCCGTCCAGCCGTACCTCTGGCTCGTCCGCGCCCAGTGCGCGGGCCGCGAGAAGGAGCGCCGCGGCGGCGTGCCCGGTGTCCAGCAGCAGCAGGGGCCAGGCGCGGTGGCCGTAGTGGGAGACCGTGCGCCGTGCGGTCACGGAGAGTTCGGCACTCACGCCCGGCGGTGTGTCGCCGGGTGGCCGGCCGATGCGGTGGACGCGGTGGCGCAGCGGGTCGTAGCCGTACCGGCCGGGTGGCAGGGGGCAGCCGGTGCCCACGACCAGTTCGGTGTCCACCGGGTGCAGGGCTCCGGCAGAGGATGCGGGCCGCAGCCGACCGGAGTCGTCCGAGGCCGCCAGCGAAAGGCGCAGCAGGGCCTGCAGATCGAGGTCCGCCGGGCCCGCCTCCGGGATCGGGTGCGACGGTCCCGGCCGGGCCCGGACGGCGGGCCCGGCGGATGTGCCGGGCCCGGGACGCTCCGGGGAACGGGCGCGGGCCAGCGCGGCGGCGAGGTCCACCGGGTGGTCCTCGTGGGCGTGTTCCACGGCAGCGGCCCTCACATGTGCGGCGGGGGCGCCAGCGTGAAGTCCTCCGGCGCGCCCGGTGCGGTCGTGCGCCAGCCCCTTCGGACGGCCGCTTCGGCGAGGCGTGGGCAGCCGAAGTAGCCGAAGGCTGCGGGGGCGTTGGGGAGCAGCCCGGAAACGAGGGCCCGGGCGACGCGCAGGGACGTCTCGGCCACGTCCTCGGTGGTGAGGTCGAACGTCATGACGCGGTGGCCGCCCGTGTGCAGCGCGCGCTCCAGCCGCTCCCGCCCGCCGGGCTCGACCGCGTCGGCGGACACGGTCTTGTGGGCGGGTTCGGTGAAGCGCCGTGCCTCGGCCGCCATCCGTTCGTCCAGCCACACCTGCACGTGCGCCCCCAGGTCCCGCACGTGCTCGAACTGCTCGCCGCACACGTCGAGGTAGCGGCCGTCGGCGCGGTGCTCCAGGTACAGCCCGCGGGCGAGCAGCCCTGCCTCGACGGCCTGGAAGACCCAGCCGTCGGAGTCGGTGAGACCCTGGGTGAACACCCAGGTGTGGACCGCTTCGAGAACCGCCTTGCGGGCGGCCTCGGCCGGGTCGTACTTGCACGCGAACCCGGCGGCGTACAGGCCGAGCCGCGGATCGTGGACGAGCGCGGCCATGCAGGGGGCGAACTCCGAGGGCATCTCCACGATGTGGACGTCGAGCGCGGATCCGGCGAGGTCGTCGGTGAGGCCGGGCACACTGGCCGGGTCGATGCCGCGGGCCGGTCCGTCGAGGTGCCACCACAGTTCCAGGGCGTCGCGTTCGACGATCTCCAGCAGGGCGCGTTCGACGGCGTCGTCGAGGCCCTGCCCGGTGGCGATGCCCGCGTAGTTGAGGTGGTGGGTCCGGGGCAGCTCACGCAGGTCGCCCTGGCGCCAGTTGAGGTGGGTGAGGGCGACGGGTGCCCAGACCTCTGCCGTTCGTCCGTCGGGCAGCCGCTCGGTGCCGCGCGTCCACAGGGACGGGGTGTCGGCGGTGAGGCGGCGATAGGGGAACTTCTCCCGGGCGTACTGCCACGGCGCGTAGGCGGGCAGGTCGTCGGGGCCGTAGAGCCGCATGCCCTTCCCGGCCAGCTCGGCGGCGGTGGCGCGCAGCGGGGCGTCGGGGTGGCCGGGTGGCGGCACGCGGTTGCCGCAGTACCGCTCCATCCCCTCGGCTATCGCCGCGACACGTGCTTGCCCGGGGTCGCCGAAGGTGGTGCCGAGGGAGACCCGGTCGGCGGGCCACAGGCCGAGTCTGCGGGCGTCGGATATCTCGGCGGTGAGCGCGGTGTAGCGGGGCGGGGCGCCCGCGGGGTGTTCGACGGGCTTGACCTTGCGGACGATGCCGCAGACGGGGTCGACGAGAGCTTCCAGCGGCAGCGTCGTCATCGCAGGATCTCCTTGGCGGGATCGGTGGACGTGGGACGGGACGGGAGTACGGGCAGCATCAGTGCCACGCTCCGTGGGTCGACCTCCCGCCGGGAGGCGAGCAGCCGGCCGGCCGTGACCGGGTCCTCCCCGGTGTGGGGGTTGCGGGCGTGCGTCGGGAAGTGGTGTCCGGCGATCTCCAGGCGGAGCCGGGTACCGGCCCGCAGTCGACGCGCGAGCCGGCCGAGTTCGAGGGTGAACCCGGTTTCCCGGCCTGCCGGTTCCTCGCGCCTGAGGACACCGGCGGCAAGTCGCTCGGCGGCCCCTTCCGGTGTGAGGGCGACGAGCCGGGCGGCCCAGTCGGCGGACGGTGTGTGGGCGGTGGCCCGCATCCGTACGCGCACGGGTCCGACCACGTCGAGCGGACGCGGCAGCGGCGGGGTGACCAGCAGGCAGCGGTCGGGCGGTCCGCCGGTGGGGACGGTGAGGTCGTCGGAGCGGACGGGGCGGTCGGGGTCGGCGGTGAAGTCGGAGCCGTGCAGCAGTCGCAGCCGCTGTGCGCGGGGCTCGCCGTCGGTGCCGGAGGGCAGCCACAGGTCGCCGCCGCCGAGCGCCAGTGCGCCGTGGCGGCCGGGGGCGAGCTCGCCGGCCAGGGCACGGCGGGCCCAGCGCACGTACAGGTCACCGAGATTCACCCGGTGGGCGGGGCCGGCGTCGGGGCCGGCCGCGGTGACCAGACCGTGCCCCCAGGGGCCCAGCAGCAGTCGTGCCGAGGGCCCGCCCCAGGTGCGCCACAGCGCGACGGTGTCCTCGGTGAAGTGGTCGTGGTGGCCGCCCACCGCGAGCAGGGGCATGCCGGCGTGCTCAGCCCGCGACGCGAGCCGGCCGTGTTCGCGGTGACGCCACAGGCCCGCCCAGGAAGGCAGGGCCCGCCCCAGCCGCGCGGGGAGGCCGGTGAGCGGCAGGTGGGTGAGCAGGCCGGGGTCCGCGGTGAGGGACTTGTCCAGCGCGCTCTCGTCGGAGTCCCGCCGGTCGCCGTGGGCGGCCCACCATCCGGCGCGGGCCAGCAGCCTTTCCACGCCCGAGGGTTCGCGCGCCGTCTCGGCGGCACCGAGGGCGGGCACGGCGGCGATGACGGCGTCCGGCCGGGCCTCGCCGGACGCCTCGAGGGCGAGGACGAGAGCGCAGTGGGCGGCGTAGGAGGCGCCGGCGGCGACGAGCCGCCCGTCGCTCCACGGCTGTCGCCGGATCCATCGGGCCGCCGCCGCCCCGTCGGCGGCCTCGTTCTCGTACGGGCGCCACTCCCCCGCCGACGCGAACCGGCCCCGCACGTCCTGGACGACGGCGGCGAACCCCCGGCGTGCCCAGCCGCGCGCCTCGGCCCGGTGCCGGGCACGGTCGTAGGGGGTGCGGATGAGGACGGCCGGGAAGGGTTTGTCACCGTCGGGGAGGCGGACGTCCGTGGCGAGGCCTTCGGCCGTCGCGCTGAAAGGCGTCATCCGTCCTTCTTCGGCATCGGTGCGACGTCGGGGACCGGAAGGACGGGGCGCTCGGTGACGGTCAGGGTGCGCAGGTCGACGCATCGGAGCCGGCGCCGTGCCGGGAGACCTGCCGCGTCGGGGGTGCCGGTGGCCCACCGGCTGAGGTCGTCGGCCAGCAGAGCCGCGAGCAGCACGGCGGCGGGAACGGTGAGCCGGACCGGTGGGCCGGACGTACGGGGACCGCTCCAGTAGGCGGCCAGTTCCCGGTGGGCGGGGGTGGCCGCGAGCCGGCGGGCCCGGACGTGGGCCGCGGTGACGTCGCCGGGAGCGGCGGCGAGGGGCTCGACGTACGCCTGCCAGCCCTCGCGGTGGCAGCGCAGCCAGGCGACCCCGTGCCCGGGGAGCCGGTCGGCGGCGTCCCACAGCCCGTCGGGTACGGGTCCGTCGAGGCACCACACGACGGCGGCGGGGTTCTCGTCGAGCAGTTCCTCGATCTTCACCGGCGGCGCGTCGGGACCGGTCGCGGGCGACGTCGTACGCGGCTCGGCGCCCAGGGCGGCCAGGTGCGCGGCCAGCGGTCCCGTCAGTGCCGGTTCGCCCAGCAGCCGGACGCCCCGCCGGGCGGCGGGCCACTTCGGGTGCTGCGGCTCGCCCGTCAGGTAGCCGGCCTCCTCGAAGGCCCGCACGACATGGTTCAGTTCCCCGTCCGCCGGGACTGCGGCAGCGCCGGAGAGCAGGGAGAGCAGGGTGCCCTGGTCCGCGTCCCGTGTCCTGATGCCGAGGAACTCTCCTTCGGTGGTACGGAGGGCGAGGCCCCGCCCGGGCACGGCGACGACCTCGACACCGGGGACGAGCCGGCTGCGGGACACGGTGATCCTCCTGACGACGGGCGCGGGATGGGCGTGGGCCCGCCCGGAAGGCAACGGGCGGACCCACGGTCGAGGGCGGTGGGGGCCCTCGTTTACTCCTCGGTGTCCTCGAAGGGGTTCTCGACGAGCGCGTTGGAGTGGGAGGCCGAGTCGTGGGCCAGCTGACCCGGGTCGGCGATGGGCGCGAAGACCTGCTCGTTTTCCATGAACTCTCCTTATGCGTAAGAGAGATACGACGTCCGGACGCACGCCGCAACGACACTCTAATGAATCTGATTTTCATATTCCATACCTGAGAGGGGGTGATCTGGGTAACACACCGGCCAGCCCCCCTCGGGATCCCGGCCGACCCGGCCGGCCACCTTCAGCACGTCCGCCAGCAGCCCCGGCGTCACCACCTCCTTCGGCGTTCCGTCGGCCGCCACGCGACCGTCGCGCAGGGCGACGACACGTTCGGCGAACCGGGCCGCGTGAGCCAGGTCGTGCAGCACCATCACCACGGTGAGCCCGCGTTCCTCGCGCAGGCGGACCACCGTCTGCAGTACGTCGAGCTGGTGGTGCAGGTCCAGATAGGTGGTCGGTTCGTCGAGCAGCAGGATGCGGGTGTCCTGGGCGAGTGCCATCGCGAGCCGCACCCGCTGCCGCTCGCCCCCGGACAGCGCGTCGACGTCGCGGTCGGCCCACTGCTCCACACCGACGTCGCGCAGCGCCCGGTGCACGAGGGGGTCGTCGCCCTCGCGCAGCATGCCCAGCGGGCCACGTGCCGCGTACCGCCCCTGTCGCACCAGGTGACGCACCGTCATCCCCGGTACGGCAGGAGCGGACTGGTGCAGCAGTGCCACCCTTTGGGCCGTGGCGCGCCGGGAGAGCCGGGCGAGGTCGTCCCCGCCGAGCAGCACGCACCCCCGGTCCGGCCGCAGCAGCCCGGCGGCCAGTCGCAGCAGGGTCGACTTGCCGCAGCCGTTCAGGCCGATGAGGGCGGTCAGTTCGCCCGGCCGGACGGTCATGTCGACGCCCCGCAGCACAGCTCGTGCGGGGTAGCCGAAGTGGACCCCCTCGACATGGATCCCCACGGACTCGGTCATGCTCTGTCCTTAAGTCGACTTCAGAACGTACGGCTCGGCGTGCGGCGCACGACGACCAGCAGCAGAGCGGCACCTAGGCAGGCGGTGAGCGCCCCGACCGGCAGCGTGAGCCGTCCGGAGTCCAGCGCCACCGCCAGCAGCCGCGAGGACAGTTGCGCCGCCGCGTCCGCCCCGCACACCACGACCGCGCCCACCAGGGCGGCGCCGGGAAGGCTCGCCCGCAGGTCCGCGCCGAAGAGGGACACGGCCAGGTGCGGGACGAGCAACCCCACGAAGCCCAGCGCCCCCACGGCGGCCACCGCACCCGCCGTCAGCGCCACCGCGCACAGCAGGGCGAGGGTCCGGGCCCGCCGGGCGGAAAGGCCGACGGCGAGGGCGATGTCGTCCCCACAGCGCAGCAGGGTCAGCGGGCCGGCCAGCAGCCAGGCCGCGACCCCCCAGAGGAGCGCCCACGGCCACAGCAGGTGCCAGTGCTGCCACACCCGGCCCTCCGTGGTGCCCACCAGCCACTGGACGACGCTGCCGAGTCCGCCCGGCTCCACGAGCAGCACCATGGCGGTGAGCCCGCCGAGCACCGCCGACACCAGCACTCCGTGCACGGCGGTCTGCGCGGGATCGTCACGGCCACGGCCGGCGAGCAGCAACAGCAGCGCCGCTCCGGCGCATCCGCCCGCGCACGCGGCGAGGACCACGGCCAGGGGCGAGTCCCACCCGGCGAGTCCCAGGGCTGTCGCGGTGACGGCCCCGAGGACCGCTCCCGGTGTCACTCCCGTCACCTCGGGCCCGGCGAGGGGGTTGCGCAGCGCGGACTGCAGGACCAGTCCGGCCACGGCGAGGCACGCGCCCGCGCCGAGGGCCACCAGCATTCTGGGCAGGCGCAACTGCAGGAGGATGTGGCGTTCCGTCACATCACCCCCGCCTCCCAGGACATCCCAGACCTCCGCCGGGGACATGCCACGCCCGGCCACCAGTTCCGCCCCGGCGCACACGACGGCCAGTGCCGCGAGCGCCGTGAAACGCCGGCTCACCGTGCGTCCTCCGTTCCAGTCGTTCCAGTCGTTCCAGAGGGGAAGGGGGAGGCACCGCTGGGGCTGCGGGCCCCGGGCTCGTCCCGGCGGGCGTCCCTCCGCGTCCCGGCGCGAGGGGCCCGGTCCGCGGCGCCGGAGGTCCCGGCCCGCGGTCCGTGCAGCAGCGTGCGCACGGCAGCGGAAGGGGCCGGCCCGCGCCGGGCCGTCCGGCCGCGGCCACCCGACCGCATCAGGACGACCCCGGCCGGCACCCCCAGCAAGGCCGTCCAGGCACCGGCCGGCGTCTCCACGGGCGCCAGCGCCAGCCGGGCCGGGACATCGGCGACCGCCACGACGACGGCACCCCATACGGCGGACCACGGAAGCCAGCGCACCGCTCCCGCGGCAGGGTCGAACCGTCGGGCCAGGTGCGGGGCGAGGAATCCCACCCATGCGACGGGTCCGCACACAGCCGTGACAGGCGCGATCAGCACGACGGCGATGGCCAGCGCGGCCAGCCGCGCCCGCTGGGCGCGCACGCCCAGGGCCGCCGCGTCCTCGTCGCCCAGCCGCATCACCGAGAGCACCGGCGCGCACAGCACGAGGGCGGGGGCCGCGACGAGCAGCCACGGCCACAGTCCGGTCACGTCGTCCCAGGTCCGGGCGGAGAGGGAGCCCAGCAGGTAGCGGTAGATGAGCTGGAGGTCGAGTTGGTCGGCCATGACCATCAGGACGAGCAGCGCGGCCTGCAACGCGGCCGCGACCGCGGCGCCGGTCAGCAGCACCGCGGACGGGCTGCGCCCCAGCCCGGCGGCGAGCAGCGTGAGCCCGCCGCCGAGCGCGGCCCCGCCGATGGCCAGCAGGGGCTGGACAGCGGCGGGCAGTGACAGGGCCAGCACCAGCGGCGCGGCCACCCCCAGCGCGGCCCCGGACGAGACACCCAACATCTCCGGCACCGCCAGGGGGTTGCGCAACGCCTCCTGGAGCACGAGCCCCGCCGCGCCCAGACAGGCTCCGGCGACCAGCGCCAGCACCAGTCGGGGCACGCGCAGTTCGGTGACGACGATCCCGGCGAGCGTGGTGTCCCCGTCCAGCACCGCACCGGCGAGCCGGTGCGGTGGGACGTAGGGAGTGCCGAGGCTCAGTGCGCACACCGACGAGACGGTCAGCAGCACGGCCACCAGGAGTGGCTGCCATCCCCGCGTACGGGGTGAAGGCCACCGGGACCGTGCTGCCGCGCGATCCGCCGCGGTGCGATCCGCCGCGGCGGGCGCCGAGAGGGGCGCCCTCACCGCAGCGCGGCCGTGGCCTCGTCGAGGACGACGCCCAGGGAGCGGGTGCCACGCCCCTTGGCCCACACCTCTGAGTTCACCTCGTGGACATCACCGTTCTTCACCGCCGGGATCCTGCTCCAGAGAGGGTTCTCGGCCAGTTTCTCCGAAAGCTTGCCGTCCGCGCCGCCGAAGCTCATCGTCTCGACGAACAGCACGTCCACGCCTTGGGCGAGGATCTCTTCGAGGCTGTAACTGCCTTCCACACCACGGGACTTCCACGGGTAGTCAGCGATCTTGGGGAACAGGCTGGCGGCCACGTCCCCCTCCGGGGTCGCGACGCCGAAGTTCTCGTCACTGCCGTAGATGATGAGGGCGGTCTTCCCGCTCGGGGCCTTCTCGGCCTCGGCGAGCTTGGTCCGGAAGGTCTTCTCTGCCTTCTCCCCCTCGGCGGTGCGGCCGGTGAGCGCGGCGAGGTCGCGCAGGTATCCCACGCTGTCCTCCCACGTCTCGGGCTGCATGGCCCAGAACGTGGTGGCGCCCTTCAGTGCCGGGGCGAGCTTGCCGTGGGTGTCCCCCAGGCCGATCACCAGATCCGGCTTGTGGGAGAGGACCGCCTCCACCTCCGGGGCGATGAACCCGCCGGGAACGATGTCGGCCTTCTTCGCGCCCTCTTCCCCGAGGAAGCCCGGGTGGGCGAGCAACGCGCTGTTGGTGGCCGTCGGGGCGATACCCAGTTCGGTCAGGATGTCGTCGCAGAGCGCGAACAGGCAGACGATCCGCTCCGGTTCCCTGTCCAGGGAGATCTTGACACCGTTCACGTCGGTCAGCTCCGTCGCCGCCTTGATGGGTTCGACGGTGACATCGGTCTTCGCGGCGGGCCTGGCCTCGTCACTCGCGGGTTCGTCGGACGACGAGCCGCAGCCGACCAGGACGGAACCCACCACCGCTGCGGTGAGCCAACTGCGGACGAATGTCGACGATGAGCGCAGCATCAATGCCCTCGCTTCTTTTCAGGGACCGGGAACACACTGAAGATACATGATAATCATTTTCACAAGACCGATTTCCTGGAGGCTCCCATGCCCGCCGCCGCTCCCGTACTGCTCGTCTCCGACCACGTGGAGGGATCCGTACACGTGCTGACCGTGCCGGACGGCACGGTCACGGCACGACTGACGGGACGTCATCTCTCCGAGCACGCCGGGTTCCTGGCACTGCCGGGAGGGCGGGTGGCCTGTGTCGACGACCGGCGGGGGGAACTCCTGGTGCTCGATCCCTTCGTCGAGGAGCTCGTGGAGTTCGCGGTCCCGGTCGCCGTCCCGGCCGAGCACCTCGCCTGCGACCCGTCCGGTCGCCGGCTGGCCGTCACGACCGGCCTGGGCAAGAACACCGAGCCGTGGTCGGACCTGCTGACGGTCGTCGACCTGGCCACCGGGGAAACCGCACGGGTGCGCACGCGCGTCGGCGAGCCGGGCGTGACGGTGCTGGGCGGCGGCGACCCTCTGGTCGTACTGCGGCACCGGGAGCCCGGGGCACTGGCCGTCCACCGGTTCGCGGACCTCCTCGCGGCTCCGTCCGGCTGCCCGGCGGTCGCACCTCATGCGCTCCTGCCGCTGCCGGACGACGGACACGGGGACGCGCAGGCGCCTGGCTCGGGGCGCGTGTTCGCGGCCACGGGCGAGGGGGTCAACCGGGCCCGAAGGAAGGGCGACACACTCGTGGCCGAGGCGGTGATCCCGTGGGAGTCGTCCGCCCGGGGCTGGTACCTGCGCCTCGACCCCCGTCGGCAGGCCGTGTGGACCACACTGCGCGGTGGTGTTCCGGACCCGCTGCGGTGGCCGGAGTGGACCAACCAGGCATGGCGCCATGAACTGGAGACGGGCCGTACGCTCCTCACGGAGCTCGGCCGCGGCCTGGTCTTCCGGCTGGCCCTCGCCCGGCGCCACACCGCCTTCACCCGCGTCCACCCCGACGGCGACGAGCTGATCCTTCTGGACGCCCACGACAGCGTCCGCCGCTTCGCGCTGCCCGCCATGGACGGCGCTCCGCGTCGCGGCAGCACCCCCTGGGAGGGAGTCCAACGCCGAGCGGTGGCCGCCTCGCCGGGCTCCGACTGGGTCGCCGTCACCCGTGGCGGCCACGGCGAAGTGCACATCGTCGACGCGGAGACGGGCCTCGAGGCGACCCGTCTGCGGTTGAGTACACCGCTGCACCACGGCGGCCACGTGATGCTGCGCACCAGGGGCGACGGCGCCGACGGTGATCCCGTGGGCCGGTGACGACGCGTTCGGGCCGGTCCCCCGAAGGCCTCCGCACGCGGCAACGCTTCATCGGCCCGGTCTGTGACCCTCCGGAACGAATCCACCTCTCGGCCGGTTGCCCGGTATACCCCGCCAGGTACGAGAGAAGGGGCGGGAGGGCATGCCCGCCATCGAGCCCCGGGAACGACTTCGGGAAAATCGTCACCAGCCCCGCCGACGCGGCCCGAATCGGCACACGCGATACCCCCCCCACGGGCGACATCAAGGAGCGATCGTGGAACCGGATCTCGAGGGTGCGGACCTCAAGTCCGTGCTGAACCGACTGCGTCGCGCACAGGGCCAGATCTCCGGCGTCATCAGGATGACCGAGGAGGGCCACGACTGCGAGGACGTCGTCACGTAGCTCCCGCCTGACCGAGGAGCTGGCCCGTGCCCAGCGCGCCTCCGCGCACCGTCTGGCGGCCGAGCTGCCGGCGTGCTGCCGACACACGGCTTCGGCAGCTTCTGCTCCCCGGCGCGGGCCGACGGGGACACCAGGGAGCGGCCCTGCCGAGCGCGGCCAGGGGACGGCCGCTGGTGGTGATCTGCCGCAGCGGGCAGCCTCCCTGCTGGCCGGACGTGGCGCGGAGGCGGTGAACGTCAAGGGCGGCATGACCGCACGGGCCACCGCCGGACATCCGGTCGTCGACGCACGCGGGAACAGCGGCTCGGTGGCATGACGTCCCTGGTTCTCGCGCTCGTCGCCGGTGCCGTCGTCGGCCTGGCCCTCGGCGGGCTGGGCGGTGGCGGCAGTGTCCTGGCCGTGTCCGCCCTCAGGGGAGCACGAAGGCGACCTGGGGCATGGAGCTCCAGGTCCGCCTGACCGCCGGCTCGGTCGTCCTGCTGGGCCTGGCCCTGGGCGAGTTCGTCCACCCGGCCTTCCGGCTGCTGTCCGCCCGTATCGCCGGTGGCCTGGTCCTGTTCGCCGTGACCAACGCCTGCGGCATGGCCGCCATGCTCGCCAGGCTTCCCCACAACCGGCCCCGCAAGGCCGACCTGGACGCGACGCTGGCCCGGCTGCGCAGCAACTCACCCCGAGGCCGAGGTCCGTGGGCTGCCGGCCGCCCCGCACGCGCGGGACGCGCGGGGCCCGTTCCCGTCTGCTCCCGTCGGACGGGAACCGATGCCGTGCCGGCCTGTCGTCGACGACGGCCCGGGGCCGGGCCGTTTCCTGTGGCCCGCAGAACGGTGAGGGTTCTCGGACAGGAGGCACGCTCGGCGTTTCGGCCACTGCCGTTGTGTGCCCGCCCCTTTGCCCGGCAAGGGGCGGTGCACTCCGCATGCTCCGCCGCGCCCCCGGTCCCGGGGTTCGGCACCCGACCGAAACACATGCGTTCGAAACCCGGGCGGGGTCGTTGAGCCTGGCAAGTCAGTCGCAGAGACCGTCAGGGGGACCACTTTGACCTCGGCCAGTACACAGGAACAGCCTGATCCCGGAGCACCGGGCGCGGGCACAGGAACGGGCGCCCCGCGTGGCAAGGGCAGCGTGCAGGACGAGGAGTTCCTGTACAGGGACGAGTCCAGGCACCGGGCCGGTGCGCAGTTGACGACCGGGACGATGGCGCGGCGGCTGCCCGTGTTGGTGCGCCGCTCCCTGAGGATGGCCTGGCAGGTGGACCGCGGCGCGACGGCCGGACTGCTGGCCTGCCAGGTCGGCTCCGGCGTACTGGCGGCGCTGGGGCTGCTCGCCGTCACGGGAACGATCACCGCGCTGATCTCGTCGGGCGACATCACCGGGCGGCTGTGGGACGCCGCCCCGCAGTTGGCGGTGATCGCCGTGGCGACCGGCCTGCGCGCGCTGCTGGGGATCGCCGTGGCGTGGCTGACCGGGCGTCTGCGCCCGGTTCTCGGCCGGGCGGCGGAGCTGACGATGATCGAGGCCGCGCTCGGCGCGGAGCTGGCCGCCAACAACAAGCCCGGTTACAACGACTTCTACGACATCGCCGACCGCGGCGCCCAGGTCACCCCGGACCTGGTGGAGGAGGCACAGGACGTGCTGGCCTCGACGGCGACGCTGGCCGCGGGCGCGACCGTACTCGCCGTGCTGCACCCCGAAGTCGCTGCATAATCGTCGTGTCGCTTTCCTCGCGGTACACCTTGGAGTGATTCATCCAAGTCTGTTGCATTGAGGTCGTGTCGAATATCTAGGCTCCACGCCATGCAACTGATCGGCTTCTCCGCCACCGGCTGGGAGTCCTGGGATGTGGCTCAACAGCCGCTCATCCGGGACCGGATGCCCGTGCTCATCGATGACGACCTGAGATTCGAGGACGCTCCAGGAGTGCCCCGGCCGACGGTTTTCGTCAATCGCTGGCTGCGTGAGCTTCCGCTGAACGGTGCCCCAGCCACGCGCACTTGGCAGAACGGCGCCAACTGTCTCCGCGACTGGCTTGCCTTCCTCCAAGTCCGCGGTGTCAGCCCTCTGGGGGACGGTCGGGACCTGCGCGCGGCCTTGGGCATGTACGCCGAGTACCGGCTGGCCGGCGAGCTCAAGGACCGCTGGGACCCCAGCACGTGGAACCTGAACATGGGCATCCTGTCGGGCTTTTACAGGTGGGCCCGTGAAGAAGGCATCGCCTCCGCCGTGCCGTTCAGCTACCGGACGGGCCGGCGCATGGCGGAGGGGGTTCTGGTCGAGGTGGAGCGGAACCTCGCCAAGCTGCGCACTCCGAGGCCGCATACGACGATCAAGTACCTGGAACGGGACTTCGCGGAGCTGTTCGTGCGGGGCCTGGCAGGGCTCGGCCCGGACGGCGAGCCGGACCCGCGCTACCGCGGCCGGGAAGAGGCCCGCAACGCGGCGATGGCCCACATGGTGCTGTCCAGTGGCCTGCGGCGGCAGGAGTTCACTCACCTGACGATCTACGAGGTACCGCCTCTTCCGGCCCGCCCGCGAACGCTGCCCGTGCTGTTTCCGCTGAGCCATGCGATCACCAAGGGGCAGAAGGCCCGTACATCGTGGATCAGCTATGAGGCGCTGGCCGAGGTGCACCAGTACATCGAGTTGGACCGGGCGGCGTCGACCGAGGGCTTCACGTGGCGGCCGCCGTCGAAGCTGGGTGAGCCGCTGGTGGTGGAGGCGCCCGACTGGGAGGGTGCATTCCTCAACGGGGAGCGGAGGTCGTGGCGGAAGTTACGTCCGTCCGAGCGGCTGCGCCTGGTCGCTCCGGATGGCGGGTCGCCACTGCTGGGCCTGCAGTCCTCGGGGAAGCCTTTCGTGGACTGGGCGACGGTCTTCCGTCGGACGTCGGCCCGTATCCGCGAGCGGTTCGAGCCGCGGTTTCCGACGGTGGCCCCGCACCGGCTGCGTCATTCGATGGCGATGGCGACCCTGGAGTGGCTGGTCACGGGCTACTACCAGCGGGCGGCTGCTCTCGCGGCGGACACCGGAGACGACGCCGCGATGGCTCTTTATCTGACCCGGAACGATCCGATGCTGATCCTGCGGGACTTACTCGGCCACCAGAGCGTCCTGTCGACGGAGCTTTACATCGCGCGCTTGGACGTCACACGGATCTATCGCGACGCCTACAAGGACACGACTGGCGAACTGCTTCCGGAGGCCGCCGCCGAAGCTGCGGCCGAGTTCGATGACGAGGAGGCCGGCTGATGCCCGCGTATGTGATGGACGAGCCGTTGGCCGTGCACTTCGTGTTCCCCAACGGCCGTGAGTGGACGGCTGTTCTGGACGGTCTGCCCAATCCTGGGCTGGCGCGCGACCTTGCGAAAGGGCTCGCGGCCAACGCGCATCCCGACGGCGGCATCGGTGCGAAGAACACGGTCAAGGCGTACGCGGTGGCCCTGCGCCAGATGGTGAGCGCTTTGGCTGAGGCCGGGTTCACTGGGAGTGTGCCGGATCTGACGCGGGCCACGCTGGTCCGCTACTGGATGGCCAGCACGTATACGCGTGAGCGCGAGACCCGCATGCTGTTGAAAGGCTTCGACGCGGTCACCGGAGCCCTGCGTCCGGAGGTGCGCAAGTACCTCACAGGGAACCAGATCCAGGCGTATCGAAGCACCAGCCCGTACAAGGCGTACACCGATGGAGAGTGGGAGCGGCTGGAGACGTCGTGCCGGGCGGTGGTGGACGACAGTTGGGCCCGTCACCGGCGGGCTCTGGAGCTGGCCGCGCGGGGCGGCGAGCCGCCGACGAGCGCGCACCACAGTCCGCAGGACATCGCCTGGCTGCTGTTGCGGGACGGCCCGTTCCCGGACCGGCCCGTGTACCGGGCGCAGACCCAGGGCACGAAGTCGTCGCAGTGGGACCTGCGCCGGGCAGTGCGTCAGGTACGCGGCGACCTGTTTCCGCACCCTGTCGTCCAAGTCGCCTACTCCGTCTTGTTCGGCATGTACTGCGGGGTCGTGCCGGACGGCATTGACGATCTGGGGCTGGACGGTCTCGAGTGGACCGGCGACACCTCAATAGTGATCACCTACATCAAGGGCCGTACTGCACGGGAGAGTTCGAATCTGCCGAGCCGGGCGGTGCGGCTCCTGGAACGGTGGCTGGAGTACTCGGCTCCGCTGCGGAGCTTCGCCGAGGACAAGCTCCGAGGACAGCTGTGGATCTCGTACAGCCCGAAGTGGTTCACGACGGGTGGAGGGTTCAGCCCGATCGTCGGTCCTCCCTCGGACACGGACCGCCATCGGGATCTGGTGAAGCAGGTGGGCCTGGTGGACGATGCGGGGAAGCCGTTCGTGATCCATCGCGGCCGGATTCGCGCGACGTACCACGAACGACTGGCCCGGCGGGGATGGACCGGACGGGCCACGATCGATCCGAACCACACCGCCCGCACCGAAGGCGATCACTACGTCACTCCGACCAGCCCCGCCCAGCTCGACGCGGTGGAGTCGATCATCGAGGACGGCCAGGCCGACGTGCTGCGCAAGGCGCTGCCGCCGGTGGTGCTCTCGGCGGAGCAGGCAGCGCGGTTCGCGGAGGACTTCCCTGACGACGTGAAGCGGCTCGAGCTGGATGCCGTGGCCATCGCCGAGTTGGTCGGCGGCGAGCGTGATGTGTTCACTGCGGCGTGCGCCGATCAACTGGCCGGGGTCCACGGTCCAGCCGGGCAGCCGTGTCCGGCCCGTCCATGGGTCTGCCTGCTGTGCCCGCTGTCGGTGTTCCTTCCACGTCACGCAGCGAATCTGCTGCGGTTGAACGCCTTCTTCTCGCGGCAGTTCCGGCAGATGTCCACGGAGAACTTCGTCCGGGTCTTTGGTCCGTACGCCGACCGCCTGGCCACCGAGATCCTGCCGAAGCTCTCCGAGGAGACCAAGGAGAAGGCCGCACGCGAGGTGGCAGACGACGACACTGGTCTCCCGCTCCGACCCGAGGAAGGAACTCTGTGATGCGCCGGTCCGTATCCGCGTCCCTGCCTCGTCACCGTCGGGCTATCCCGGTCTTCGCCCAGGTGGACGTGTGCGAGATCGCCGGGCTGAGGCTGGCCGAGGGGCGATGCGCCCGCGATTCGAGCAGGATCGCTGGGTGTTCTCCGGTCTGGTGGACGCTCACCGGATGATGACCGAGCGCGAGCAGATCTGGGACTTCACCGAGATCATCAATCCGCAGTGGCGGGTCGTGGCCAAGGAGATTCTGTTGGCGATGCTGGCCCCGCAGTACGAGGCGGTGCTGGAGTGCGCGCATGCGCTGCGGGCTGCTCGCTCCCCTCGGACTCTCTACGGCTTCCTGGAGAAGTACATCGAGTGGTTCAACTGGCTTACAGAGAAAGGCATTACCTCTCTGCGTGGCGTCTCGCAGGAACTGTGTGAGCGCTATCTGGAGGAACGCTCATGGAGCGTTCCTCGCCTTGGGCGGCACCGACGACGTCTGGAGCCGTACTCGACCGTGGCGCACGTCAGGATCCTCAAGCTGATTGCCCAGTACGAGGAGCTGCTGTCCGGCGACGGCTACGACGCGGGGTTCGTACCGTGGAAGGGGAAGACCGCCACCCAGGTCGTCGGCTACAAGTCGAAGGGGCCGAACCTGACGCCTCCCGTGCCGGACTCCATGCTGCAACCGTTGCTGGCCACCTGCCTGCACCTGGTCAACGATGTGGGGCCGCATCTCGTAGATCTGATGGAGACGGTGAGCGCCGACAGAGCGGCCCTTCCGACGTCCGGCGGCGTGACCCTCGCGCAGCTCCCCGCTCTGCGGCAGGTCCTGGAGCGCATGCGGACATCGGGAGCGCCCCTGCCGGCAGTCGATGACGCTCAGCTGCGCAAGCGGACCACGCTGGGAGAAGAGGGCCCGCTGAAGCATCTGGGCTGGGAAGCCCTCGCCCGCACGGTCGGCGCCCGGAGATTCGGGGACGACGCGCGGCAGGCTCTGATCCCGGAGCTGACCGCGCTGGCCGCCGAGGTCGGCTTCCAGCCGCCGCTGGCCAGACAGGCCGCGGGAATCCCGCGTGTGGTCGACGGCGAGCTCGTGCCATGGACGCTGCCGCTGGCCGACGGTGATCTCTTCTTCATGGTCGATCACGCGGTGACGGCCTGTCTGGTGGTGACCTGCGCACTCAGTGGGATGCGGACCAGTGAACTGCTGGAGCTCGAAGCTGGCAGCCGACTCCCCGCCGTGGCGACGCCCGGGGGCGGCCCGCGGTTCCGGCTCGCCAGCCGCCTGATCAAGGGGCAGAAGTTCGGGGGTGTCCCCGACGAGTGGGTGGTCATCGAGCAGGTGGACCGCTCGGTGGCCCTTGCCGAACGGCTGGTGAACCGTTCGGCCGGTGAGGCGCTGTTCGGCACCATTGACCTGGCGGGCCGGTTGAGGAATCTGCGCGGCTGGCTGGAGCGGACCGGCAACCGGGAACGCTGGGGCTTGCCGGTCATTCCCCAAGGTCCGCTCAGCGCCCGGATGTTGCGCCGGACGCTGTCCCTGGCCATCGCAGAACGGCCCGGCGGCCTCCTGGCGGCGAAGGTCGCCCTCAAGCACATCTCCGTGGCCACCACGGAAGGCTATGCCGCTCGCCCCGGCGGCTCCCAGCGACTGTTCCATGCCGAGGTCGAGGAAGCCGAGGAGGCCCATCACGTGCAGCTGACGGTGGAGGCATTCCGGGATGTCCAGGCGGGCCGGATGCCCGCCGGTCCGGGTGCTCGGAGCCTGATCGAGGCGTTCCACCATGTGGACGCTCAGTTGAAGAACGCGGCCCGGACGGACCCGAAGATCCTCAAGGACGACCGTCACCTGGAGGGACTCCTGCGCAAGCAGGCCAGTACCCTCCACGTCGGGCCCGCCAACTTCTGCTGGTTCCGCGACCCGTCCAAAGCACTGTGCCTGCGCCTGGCCGGCACGCCTAATGCCACGAAGCCGCTGGTGGGGATGTGCGACTCGGCGCGCTGCCCGCAGGCCACCCACCATCCCTGTCACCGCCCCGTGTGGGCCGGGCAGGCCACCGCCATCGACGTGTTCATTCAAAGCCCCCGGGTCGCCAAGGGCGAGAAGGCCCGGCTGACCCCCGAACGCGACCGCGCCCTGCGAGTCGTCGCCGAGATCGACGCCGCCCAGACCGTTTCCATTGGAGAGGACTGAGATGGCCCGGCTCACCGAGGAATCCAAGACCCACAACGAGGCCGCGATCCGAGCTGCCATGGAACGGATCCTGAAGGGAGATCTCCCATCCGGCGGCAAGGCCGACCTGAAGGCCCTCGCCGCCCTGGCCGGCGTGACCCGCACCGGCTTCTATCCCAAGAAGAACCGCGACGGAACCACCCGGCCCGGGGCCTACCAGCACCTCGCCGAGGAGTTTGAACGCAGGCTGAACGAACTCCGCGACGCCGGAGAGATCGCCGATCCCCGGATCGCGCAGATTGAACGACTCAAGGCACAAAATGCCGAGCTCAAATCGCGCATCGTCACCCGCGACGAGCAGATCGCGCAGCTCACCGAGTTCAGAAACCTGGCGATCTCTCGCCTTGCCGCTCAGCACGACGAGATCGAGCGTCTGCGCAGGCAAGTCACCGACAACGGCGTCGTACGACGGCTGCCAGAAGCCACGAACCACATCGCGCCCTTCGGCTCGTGTAGTTAGGGGCGGTCGCGGTTCAGCTCGAACCCAGGTGGATTCCTGGTCGCGCCGTCGGCGGGCGGCGCGACCGGACGGGGCTCAGCTAATCGGGCCGAAGATCTCGGTGCGGTCGAAGTCAGCGTCCATGTCGTCCAGCACCGCTCCCAGTTGCTTTTCCTCGTACTTGAAGTGCGTCTCCATGACCGCCTCGATCCCGTCCAGGTGGCGGTGTGCCACCTCCGGGTCGGTCGAGTCGGCCACCGCCTTCTGCAATCCACCGATGAGGTGCTCGATCATGTTGTGGTCCTGAGTCAGCTTCGCGACCACTGGCGCCAGGTCGGGTTGCGCCCGTACCAGTTCCGGGAACAGCGAACCGTCCTCGGCGCGATGGTGGCCGGACAGGGCAGCGCAGAACCCGTGGCAGAACAACAGCAGGTCGGTGGCGGCGTCGGCGGGGTTGCCGCCGTCCAGTCCCGCCCGCGCCAGCGCCAACGCATTGCGCAGCTTGCCGTGCACCCGCTGCAGTTCCCCGCCCCAGGCGGTGACGCGGTCAGTCGGCAAGAACGCCCTCCCGTCGCAGCCAGGCCGCGCACGCGGTCGTCCAGGACGCGGTGTGCGGCTCGCGCGCAATGAACTTATGCGGCTCGCCGCCGTATTCCACGCCGTCGGCCAGGCCGATGCCGTGGCTGCCGCCCGGGTAGACGTGCAACTCCACCGGTACCGCGGCCGCCGCCAGCGCCCGGGTCCACTCCAGGGCGTTGGGCAGGCCCGGCGGGTCCTGAGCGGTGGCCCATACGAAGGTCGGACACACCGACGCGTCCACATGCTTGGCCGGGGATAGCTCGTCCTTGATGGGCAGCAGGTCGCCGAGCAGGTTCTCGACCACGGACGGCGGCAGCAGGTCGAGGTCGGCCAGCGCATAGGCCAGGACCGCGAAGTCCGGTCGGGGCGGGTCGGCGACGCCCTCCTCGATGGACAGGACCCGGCCGGTCATGAGCAGGCCCGCGAGTTGGCCGCCCGCGCTTGATCCGATGACGCCGACCCGGCCGACATCGAGGCCGTGGTCGCCGTTGCGGATGTGGTCCAACCCGGCCCGGGCGTCTTCGAGCGGGGCCGGGAACCGGTCCGGCAGCAGCCGGTAGGACAGGACGAAGGCGTGGATGCCGAGGCCGGACAGCCAGCGCGCGTAGCCTTCGCCCTCGTGCGGTGGAAGTTCCCGGAAGCCGCCGCCGGGCAGGACGAGGACGGCGGGTCGGGGGCCGAAGAACCGGTCCTCGGCGGGGTAAAGCGTGATCTTCTGTGAAATTGGGGTGGGAATGGCCGGAGCCACCTTTCGAGACGACGCCTCCATGCCTGACGATCCATCCGCCACCGGCACGCGACGCTGCCTGAAACTATAACCACCAAGGCCAGATAGGCGGTTGCGTCGCGCTGCCGCAATGGCGTCAGAGTGAGCACGCAGTCTCCGAGGACCGCGAGTCGGCGTCATCGCCTCACACTGCGTTCTCGGCAACGTCAAGCGCGCCTTGCGCATGCCGCCTTCTCAAGCAGCCGCGCGGCGGCCCCTCCGACTGGGATGCTGGTTACTCGTAACACCCGCGAAAGGCACACACCGATGCACCGCAGCGCGTCACAGGCCGGGGCGCCGGCCCTGCGGAATGCGACACAACCTGCGGGGACACGGTGTCTGCAACGACTAACCCCGCGCTGCTTCCGCTGCTGCTCCTGGCGTGTCTGCCGCAGGCTGCGTCGTACGTTCGGGCCGCGCGGGTGGTGTACCTGGCGGGCCTGGAGACCTCGGGGCGGCGGCGGATGCTGCACAAGCTGCGCTGGCACATGGCGTACGTGGAGTCCAGCGAGGAGATGCGGGCCTGCCTGGCCGGGCCGTTCCTCACAGCGCGGTACCGGCGGCTCGCCGCCTCGGTCAACGCCGCGGAGCGCGGGGCCGCGGACACGGGTGCGTGGATGGGGCTGGGCGGTGCCCTCGCCGGCGGTGTGACGTCGGCCGCGGTGTGGGCCGCGTTGCTGTGGCTGCTGGCCTCCGGCCGGATGGACCTCGCGGCCGGGGGCGGCGCGGTCTTCGCCCTCCAGACCGCGACGACGTCCGTGCGTGGCATCATCAACGGCGGGGCCCGCCTGGTGCGCACCGGCTGGTACGTCCAGGACTGGCAGAACTTCCTCGACAACGCCCACGGGCAGGCCATGGCATCCTCCCGCGGCGACCGGACCCTGTCCGGGGCTCCTGAGCGGTTCGAAGTCCGGGACATCACCTACCGGTACGACGGGGCGGAGCGGGACAGTCTCAGCGGGGTGTCCCTGCGGGTGCGGCGCGGGGAGATCGTGGCGCTGGTCGGGGAGAACGGTTCGGGCAAGTCCACTCTGTCCCGGCTGATCTGCGGCCTGCTGCTGCCCACGTCCGGCGAGGTGGCGTGGGACCACACGACCACGGCCCGGCTGGAGCCCTGGGAGGCGTGGAAGCATGTCGCCCTCGCCCCGCAGAAGTACACCTACCTGCCGCTGACACTCCGCGACAACATCACCTTCGGGCAGGGAGACACCGGCGACGCCGCCGTCCTCGCCGCCTGCGAGGCGTCCGGGGCGTCGGACATGCTGCCCGGTCTGCGGTCGGGGATCGACACACTCCTGACGTCGGAGTGGTACGGAGGCCAGCAGCTGTCCGGCGGCCAGTGGCAGCGTGTCGTGCTCACCAGGGCCTTCCACCGGCAGGCGGCGCTGCTCGTCATGGACGAACCGACGGCCGCCCTGGACGCGCGGGCGGAGCACCACGTCTTCACCGGGCTGCGGGAACTGGCCAAGGACCGGGCCATCCTGCTGATCACCCACCGGCTCACCAACGTCGCCGTGGCCGACAGGATCGTCGTCCTCGACCAAGGACGGATCGTGCAGGAAGGCACCTACGACCAACTCACCCGGGAGCCCGGCCTGTTCCGGTCCTTGTGGGAACTCCAGCAGCGCACCGGCGGGGAGACTCCTTCGTGCCCGGCCTCCGGATGAACCACCCCGGGGCCGGCGGGAACGGCAGGGTGTCCTGCCCGCCAAGGCGTTCGAGGTGGCCGGGAAGGCGGTACCCGCGCGCGCCGGAGCCGGGCATGCGGCAGGATGCCCTGGTGCTGCCCCTTCACGAAACCCACGAGCGCGCCGACACCGGCACCGGCCCGCTGCGGACCCGGCTGGTGGCGGCCGGGGTCGTGGTGGTCGTCGGGCTCGGGCTGGGGTTGCGGGCCGTGGTGGTGGGGAGCGTGGCCGGGTACGGCGGGGACGCGCTGTACACCGTGCTGGTTATCGCTCTCGTCGTCGCCCTGGCTCCACGGGTGTCGCCGAAGGTGGCGGCCGCGAGTGCGCTGGCCTTCAACTGGGGGATCGAGTTCCTCCAGCTCACTGACGTGCCCGCGGAACTGCCCGAGCGCAGTACCGCTGCCCGTCTCGTGCTCGGTTCCACCTTCAACGCGCCCGACCTGTTCTGATACGCGGCCGGTGCGGCAGTGGGCCTGCTCGTCCACACCGCGGCGGTCTCGCGCACCGCACACGCGTCTACGGGGCCCGCCTGACGCTCGGGGGAAGCCCCCGATCGCCACGCCCCAGTACCTGGCCGCCGCCGCGTCGGCGGAACTGGAAGCCACCGAGGACCCGGAGTTCCGGCGGCTGATCGACGTCGCCCAGTACGGCGCCGCATCCGCCCGCGCCATGTCCGGCGTCCGGTACGCCGACCGCGTCTATGTCCTGCACCAGGGCCGCCTGGCCGAACAGGGCGGCCACGAGGAAATGATGGCCGCGCAGGGGCCGCTACGCCGCGACGTACCAAGCCCAGGCAGCCCAGTACGCCCCGGCACCCCCGTCCCGCGCCCGACCTCGCCCCCCGTCACGGATCCCGCCTGAACACGCCCCTCGCCCGCTTCCGCTCTCCGGGAGTTCACCTGACCGTCCTCGAGGATCTCGACCCCGTCTCTCCGTCCCCCGTGCGATCTCACCTCGGCGGCCACCTCGTCGTCGAAAGCCCGGCGACCGGCGCCACCATGCGCGACGGCGGGATCGCCGGGCTCCGCCACAAGGACGGGACACCCCCGTACGACGTGCGCCGGCCGGACACACAGGCGGTGACGCTCGTGTGTCCCGGACCCGACACACGCATCCTGTCCGGGAGCAGTCCACGGACGGGGCGGTGCCGGGTCCGGGGCGCCCCGGACCGTGGAGTGCGGGCCCGCCACGGGCGCGGCGGGCGGGGCGGTTCTCAGAGCAGCCAGCGGTTGCGGCTGACGAGGGGGAGCCGCGCCCAGGTCCTGCCCAGGCCCCAGGTGGTGCCGGCGCCCGCGGCGGCGAGGGCGATCAGGGCGACGGCGTAGATCAGGTGGTAGTCGACGAACGGGTTCGTCGACATGCTCGGCGATCCGTCCGACAGGTGCCGGGCCGGCGGCCATTCCGCGACCCACATCAGCGCCATCATGACGCTGCCGCCGGCCGCGGCGAGCCGCAGGCCGATGCCCGCGGTCAGGGCGAGGCCGATGCCGAGCAGGCCGAGCATGAACAGCCAGTCGGCCCACGCCGCACCGGCCCAGGCGTGGAAGGTCGACTCCATCGGCCCGACAGCGACGCCGCCGAGGAACCCCCCGGTCGGCGAGCCACCCTCGACCCATGCCCGGCCGGAGGGGGTGGAGTAGCCGAGGCCGAACGTCTTGTCCAGGAACGCCCACAGGAAGACGAAGCCCGTCAGGATCCGGAGCCCGGCCAGCACGTACGCGCCGCTCGCGGTAGTCGCCGCCGTCGGCTCGGCGGACGCCTGAGCCGTCCTCCCGGCCCGGCGCAGAGCCGGGACACGCAATCCCGGACGCCGTGGGGAACTGTCGTGAACTGCCATGATGCTCATCCCTTCCCGGGGTGATGCGATGTGCAGGAGGTGAACGACTCTCGTCGCACCTTCAATGTCCCGCGTCGCCACTGCCCGCCCCCAGGGGCTGCACGACCCTGCATCCGGGCCGAACGGCCCTGTGTGCGGTACAAGTTGGAGGAGTCCGGGAACAGACCGGGAGGAAGCCGGAAGATGTTCAGATGGTGAGGTCCACCCCCGTACAGGGTCTGTCCGCCGACGAGTTCACGCCCGGTGACCAGCTCGGGCACGATGCAGACGAAGACCTCCCGCGTCGCGGGCACCCAGGAGACCGGGCCGGTGCGGGTCAGGCGTGCGTGCTCGGCCGGGTCGGTCACCACCATGGCCGGGCCCGTGACGACCACGCTCCAGCCGGCCCGCCGGACGGCGTCGACGGTCTCGAAGGCGACCACCGCGCCGTCGATCGCGCGGACCGGTTCCGAGGCCGCGGCAGTACGCAGCAGGACCGAACCGTCTTCGTCCAGAACGAAGTTGACCGGCAGCACGGCGGGCAGGGCTCAGCGCGTGCAGACGATGCGGCCGACGGGCACCGCGCCCATCAGCCGTAGACACTCCTGCCTCCCGAGTTCGCGGAAGCCGTCACCGGGGTACACCCATCCTCCGCGCGTAGCGGTATCGGTTGAATCCGCTGGTGGGCCGTAACGGTGGGCGGGGTGTCGGTGTTGTCTGAGCATGTTGATGACTCCGCCTCCTGCCCGCCGTGTCGCTGTCCGGCGTGAGCGTGGCCCGCTGCGCATGCGTGCGGTGGTGACGCAGGTGGTGACCAAGCGTCTGGGCGCTCTGCCCGTGGTCGCGGAGTTTCTGCATCGACTGCGGGTGGCCGATACCGTCGATGGGCTGTGTCCGGTGCGGGATCTGGCGCTGGCCACGCACGGCGATGTGATCGAGGCCCTGGTCGCCAACCGGCTCACCAGCCCCCGGCCTTTGGTCCGTGTGGAGGACTGGGCCCGGACCTGGGCGGTCAAGGAGGTCATGGAGCTCGATCCCGGGCTGCTCAACGACGACCGGCTCGGCCGCGCCCTGGACGCGATCGCCCCGCACCTGGACGAGATCACCGGATCGATCGCCGCCCGGGCGATCTGCGAGTTCGGGATCGACACCGCCACCTTGCACTGGGACATGACCTCGATGTCGCTGACCGGGGCCTTCGACCCCGAAGACCAGGACCCGGACTATCCCACGGTCGCCTACGGGCACCCGAAGGACCGGCGGGTGGACCTCAAGCAGATCCAGGCCGGCCTGGGGATCAGCGCGGACGGGGCCATCCCCTGCTGGCCACCGCGGTCTCCGGCCAGAGCGGCGAGATCACCCAGGTGGTCTCGGCGATGGCGCGGTTCCAGAAGACCGCCGCCGTCAAGCGCTTCCTGATGATCGGGGACAGCAAACTGGTCTCCTACGACAACCTCACCGCGCTGTCCGGCGCGCAGGTCGAGTTCATCGCACCGCTCGCGGCCTCGGCCACCGACACGGCGGTGTTCGCCGCCCTCGACCCCGCCACCGCGGAGCGAGTCGACTACGTCCCGGTGCGGGTGGCCGACCGCCCCACCATGGACCGCCCCGACTACCGGGTCCTGGAAGACACCCACACCCTGACCGGCAAACGCAGAAGCGACCCGCCGATCACCGTGCGCCGCATCCTGGTCCACAGCGCCGGCAACGCCCTCGCGCAGGCCAAGGCCCGCGACAAACGCCTTTCCAAGGCCCGTGAAGACCTGGACAAGCTCGCGCGGCTGGCCGGCAGTCGCTACTACCCGACCCGCGACAAGGTCTCCGCGAAGATCGGGGTGATCGCCGCCAAGCGGCGCGTCACCGACTGCCTGCGCACCCACATCACCGACGGCCCCGACGGGAAACCCGCCCTCACCTGGCACTTCGACCAGGACGTGCTCGACATCCAGGCCAACGCCGACGGCTGGTACGCACTGATCACCAACCAGGACCCCATCAAAGCCGACGCCGCCGCGGTGTTCCTGGCCTACAAGGGCCAGCCCCAGGTCGAGCGCCGCTACAGCGAACTCAAGGGCCCCCTGGCCGTCGCGCCGCTCTTCCTCCACGACAACAAACGCATCGCCGCACTGCTGCACGTACTCATGCTCGCCCTGCTGGTCTACAGCCTGATCGAACGACAGGTACGCCGAGCCCTGGAACGCGATGGCAGCCCGGACGGCAGGATGACCGGCCTCTACCCGGACAACCGCCGCGAACGCCCCACCGCCCGCATGATCTTCTACCACCTCGGTGAACTCGACCTGGCCACCAGCCCCGGCAACTGCACGCCCCAAGTACTCCACATCACCCGCGGCGTGCAGCTGCACCTCCTCGACCTGCTGGAAATCAACCTGTCCTGACCAGCGCCAGCCCGACAGACGTCACTCAGACCAGTGACGTGCGGAGGATGGGGCTAGACCGGCACGGCCGGTTCCGGGAGTCCGGCGGCCAGGTGGTCGAACACCGTCCGGAAGACGGCACGCGGGGTGCCGGACGCGCCTACGGGTTCCGTGCGGTCCGTACGACGGTTCATCCGTTCATCCGGGCGTCGTCCAGCGGGGTGCCGTCTCGGCCCAGGCCCTCTCCCATGCGGCGAGGTTGCGGCGCCGCACGGCATGGCGGGCCGCGGCGTGGGCGGCGACGCCGGTGAGGGCGGTTCCGACGGCGGCGAGAAGGGCCCAGCCCATGCTGCGGCTGCGGATCTGCTCACGCGTCAGCGGCGGTTCGGTCACCTGGCCTGCGGCGGTCGTCCAGATGCGCACCCGGCTGTCGGCGGACAGGCCGGGTGGGACCTCGGCCCGGGTGATGGCGGTACGCCCGTCAGGAGTGGTGAAGCGGACCTCGGCGAGGTAGCGGGCGAGCTTCGCCTCGTCGGATCCGGGCTCCGGGTGGCGGGGTACGTCCTCGGTGAGGGTCGCGTCCGTCTCGTGCCGGGTCAAGGACTGGTGGCGGGCCGTGTCCCCGTAGTGGCGGTGGGCGAGATCCGCGGCGGCGACGCCGGCCACGGGCGCCACGGCCGGCACGGCGAGCAGCAGTCCGAGGCCGATCCATGCCTGGAGAACGTCGGTCGGGCGGCGCAGGGGGTTGGGCCGCCGACGCCACCGCCGGGGAGTCGGCGGCGGGCCGAGACGGGGGCCCGGGGGCGGCTGTGCGGGAGGAAGGGGGCCCGCCACGGTATGACTCCTTCGGGGTGGGTGGGCAGGTGGGTGGTGTCGGGGCGCGGGATGCCGTCGTCCAGGCCGCCGTGGGACGGTTCGGGTGCACGGGTCACCGCCGCCCGGCGGGGCGGTGCCGGGCGGCGGGGCGGTGCCGGGCGGCGGTGACGGTGCCCTCCGCGCGGCACCGCCCCGGTGAGGTGCGCCCCCGGGGCGCCCCGTCGGGAGCGGTCCGGCGGGGTGGGTGTCCGCGGCGGGGGCGGCCACCGCCCGCGCGCCCGGGACGGTGGGTGCAGCGCGCGGGCGGAGCATTCCGGCGGCCGTGCGGGTCACCCCCGTACGTGCCGCGTATGCGCGTGCCGCGTGCGCGCGTGCTCCGGCCGGTCGTCCGGCGGCCGGTGGTGTGCCGTGGTCATCGCACGGCCTCCCGCACCTGCTGGCAGCGGGCGCAGTAGCGGGCCTGCGGGACGATCAGCAGCCGGTCGCGTTCGACGGGACCGCGGCACAGGTGGCAGACGCCGTAGTCACCGGTGTCCATGCGGGTGAGCGCCGCCTCGACGTCGGCGAGCACCATGCGGGCGGACGCGGCGAGCCTGACCTGGACCTCGATCTGTCCGGCGACCTGCGGTACACCCGGGCTGCCGGGCCCGCCGGGGAGCACCCCGGCGTCGACGGCGAACTGCCGCAGCTGGTCCCGGCGGAACAGTTGTTGCTCGCGCAGGCTCGCACGCAACGCCCCGAGGTCCTCGGATGTGCGGACCTCGTCGTGCTCGTCGATCGTCTGGTGGGTCACCACTTCACCCCCTTGGGCAGAGCGGGAGAGGATTACGGGCGGGGCCGGGTGCGGATACGGGGCCGGACGGGGTCAGGCCGCACGGCTCTGGCACGAGACGCAGTACCGGGTGTGCGGCAGGATCTCGAGCCGCTCCGCCGGGACGGGTTTGTCGCAGCCCAGACAGGTGCCGTAGCTGCCGTCCGCGACGCGGGCGAAGGCCTCGTCGATCTCCTTCAGGACACGCCTGATGGAGTCCTGCTGGTTGGCCAGCAGGTGATCGTCGGAGCCCTGTCCGGTGTCGTCGAGCGCCTTGAGCTGCGCCACCCGTGTGGTGCGCGCGTGTTCGAGGCGCTGCCTGATCTGGTCCACTGCGGGGTGGTCGGCAGGCGATTCGGTGAGGGGCAGGTCGAGCGACACGGAGAGTCTCCTCTGGTGACGGATGGTGGATCTGGCCGATCCATCACCCTCGCCGCTTCCCCGCCCGGAACCCATTGGGCGCGGTACCCATCTGCGCCGGGTCCGAGGGCCCACTCCGGACGGCGTGGGCCCGCCGGGCGGGCCGAAATGGGTCACGGAGCCCATCGACCGGAGTCCGCCGGCTCGTGCACTCTGTCCGTTTCGCTGTTCGCCGGGATCAGGGACCGCTGCCGCACCGGGCGCCGCGGTGCCCGACAGTAGAGGCAGACGAAAGAGGAAAGGCGTGACCTCCGTGTCCCTGTACTGGCGGATCTTCGGACTCAACGCGGTGGTGCTGGGCGCGGCCACCTCGTTGCTGCTGTGGGCTCCGGTGACCGTCTCCGTGCCGGTACTGCTGACCGAGGCGGTGATCCTGGTGGGCGGCATGGGCGTGATGCTCGTCGCCAACGCGGCCCTGCTGCGGATCGGGCTCGCCCCGCTGGACCGGGTGACCCGGCTGATGGCAACCGTCGACCTGTTGCGGCCCGGTCAGCGGCTTCCGGTGCGCGGCGGTGGGGAGGTCGCCGAGCTGGTCAGTACGTTCAACGCCATGCTGGAGCGGTTGGAGAAGGAGCGCGCCGCGAGCAGCGCCCGTGCCCTGCTCGCCCAGGAGGCGGAGCGGCGCCGGATCGCCGCCGAGCTGCACGACGAGGTCGGGCAGAGCATGACCGCCATCCTGCTGGCCCTGAAGCAGGTCGCCGACGAGGCGCCCGCTCCGCTGCGCGGCGAGATCCAGCAGGTGCGGGAGATCACCCGGGAGAGTCTGGACGAGGTCCGACGGCTGGTGCGCCGGCTGCGTCCGGGCGTACTGGACGATCTCGGTCTGGTCAGTGCCGTCACCTCGCTCGCCACCGAGTTCGCCACGCACACCGGGCTGCGGGTACAGCGCCGTTTCGACGCCGACCTGCCCACGCTGGACAACGGTACGGAGCTGGTGATCTACCGTGTGGCACAGGAGAGTCTGACCAATGTCGCCCGGCATGCCGAGGCGCGCTCCGCCACGGTGAGCCTGTACCGGGACGACGACCAGGTCGTCCTCGAGGTCACCGACGACGGCCGTGGGATCGGTGTCGCCCACGAGGGGGCGGGCCTGCGCGGTATGCGTGAACGGGCCCTGCTCATCGGGGCGACACTGGACATCACTCCCGTCACCCGGACCGGTACCCGGATCCGGCTGGCCGTGCCCGTCGTCAGGAAGCAGCCATGAACCACCAGGCCTCACCGACCACGATCCGGATCCTGCTCGCCGACGACCACGCCCTGGTGCGCCGCGGCGTCCGGCTGATCCTCGACCGGGAGCCGGACCTGGAGGTCGTCGCCGAGGCCGGTGACGGTGCGGAGGCGGTCGCCATGGCCCGCGCCCGGGAGATCGACCTGGCGGTGCTGGACATCGCCATGCCCCGGATGACCGGTCTGCAGGCCGCCCGGGAGCTGTCCGCACTGAAGCCGGGCCTGCGCATCCTGATGCTGACGATGCACGACAACGAGCAGTACCTGTTCCAGGCGCTCAAGGCCGGGGCCGGCGGGTACGTCCTGAAGTCGGTCGCCGACCGTGATCTGGTCGCCGCCTGCCGGGCCGCGATGCGTGACGAGCCCTTCCTCTACCCGGGGGCCGTCACCGCCCTGATCCGCAACTACCTCGACCGGGTCCAGCACGGCGAGGAGGCACCCCAGCTGCTGACGCCGCGCGAGGAGGAGGTGCTCAAGCTGGTCGCCGAGGGACACTCGTCGAAGGAGATCGCCGGACTGCTCTTCATCAGCATCAAGACCGTGCAGCGGCACCGCGAGAACCTGCTGAACAAGCTGGGGCTGCGGGACCGCCTGGATCTGACCCGGTACGCCATCCGCGCGGGGCTCGTCGAGCCTTGAACGCCACCCCGCCGGGACGTGCCGCCCGCACCGCCCGCCCTCCGCTCCGCGCCGTCGCGGTCCTCGCCGCCCTGGCCTGCGTCCTCCTGGCCCTGGGGTTCGGCCTCACCGACGCCCCGCGGGCCGTCCGCGCGGCGCAGTCACCGGCCCACGACGCCCCGGCGGCTCCCGGTGCCCCGGCGCCCGACGGGCCGGGGCCGTCCGTTCCGGATCCCTCCGCCGCGCCGGGAGCGGGCTCGTCCGACGCACGTCCGCAGACCGACGGCGGCTGCACCGTCCGTACGGTCCCTCTCAGGCCGCAGCGCGACGCCGGGGAGCGCACGGTGCCGGCGGGCCATCTGCTCTTCACCCCCGCGCACACCCCCCGCATCCCGCCGCGGCCGGCCCGCCCCGCCCCGGCGGCCGGCCACGCACCGCCCGCCGCCGCGCACACGCCGGCCGACCTCGGCCGGGCGCCGCCCGGCCCGTCCAGCACATGAGAGTCCCGTTCCTCTTCCTCTCTGCCGCGTGCCCGACCGGCCGCGGTGCGACTGCTGGAGTCATCCGTGAAAAATTCCGCCCGTATCCGGGCGTTGTTCGCACTCGTCGTGATCGCCGTGTCCGTCTACATCGCCGTGACGGTCCCCGTCCGCCTGGGACTCGACCTGCGCGGCGGTACCCAGATCGTGCTGGAGACCCGCTCCACCGAAACCCTCGAGGCCGACGGTGAGGCGACCGACCGCACGCTCGAGGTCCTGCGCGGCCGGATCGACGCGCTCGGCGTCGCCGAACCCACCATCGTCCGCTCCGGTGACAACCGGATCATCGTCGAGCTGCCCGGTGTGCAGGACCCCCGGCAGGCCGCCGAGGTGCTGGGCCGTACCGCGCAGCTCACCGTCCACCCGGTACTCGGACCCGGTACCGGGTCCGACCCCGACGATCCGCTGCCGAAGGGCGAACGCGTCCTGTCCGACGAGGCCGGGGAGCGGCTCCGCCTGGCCCCCGCCGCGCTCACAGGCGAGGACGTGGAGGGCGCCGAGGCCGCCTTCGACCAGCAGGGCGCCGCCGGCTGGCTGGTCACCGTGGACTTCAAGGACGACCGGGGCTGGGCGAAGCTGACCGGCGAGGCGGCCTGCCACCCGGCGGGCGATCCGCAGCGCCGGGTCGCGATCGTGCTGGACGACAAGATCATTTCTTCGCCGCAGGTCGATCCCTCCGTGGCCTGCGGTGCCGGTATCACCGGGGGATCCACCCAGATCACCGGTTCGTTCACCAGCGACGAGTCCCGCGAGCTCGCCCTGCTCATCAGCGGCGGCGCCCTCCCGGTGCCGGTCGAGACAGTCGAGCAGCGGACCGTGGGACCGACGCTGGGTGCCGAGGCCATCGAGTCGAGCGCCTGGGCGGCCGTCGTCGGCACCGCCCTGACCGCGCTGTTCATCATCGTCGTCTACCGGCTGATGGGGCTCCTGGCCACCCTGGCTCTGGTCTGCTACGGGGTGATCTCCTATGCAGCCCTCGCGGCCCTCGGCGCGACGCTGACCCTGCCGGGTCTGGCCGGCTTCGTCCTGGCGATCGGTATGGCCGTCGACGCCAACGTGCTGGTCTTCGAACGAGCGCGCGAGGAGTACGGCCATCGCGGCCGACCCAGCAGCCGCTCGGCGCTGACCGCCGGTTTCAGGGGCGCGTTCAGCGCGATCGCCGACTCCAACATCACCACGCTCATCGCGGCGGTGCTGCTGTTCCTGCTCGCCTCCGGCCCGGTGAAGGGCTTCGGCGTCACCCTGGCCATCGGTGTCGTCGCCTCCATGATCAGCGCGCTGGTGATCACCCGGGTGTTCGCCGAGTTCGCCGTGGCGCGCCGGTGGGTGCACCGCCGGCCGGAGGTCACCGGGCTGGCCTCCCTCGGCCGGGTCCGCAAGTACCTCATCCGCCGTGACCCGCAGCTGATGCGCCGCCCGCGCCGCTGGCTGACGGTGTCCGTCCTCGTACTCGTCGTCACCGGCTCGGGCATCCTGGTGCGCGGGCTGAACTTCGGTGTGGAGTTCACCGGCGGCCGCCTGATCGAGTACTCGACCAGCGGCACGGTCGACCCGGACCGGGCTCGGGCGGCCCTGGCCGACGCCGGTTTCCCGCAGGCCGTCGTGCAGTCCTCCGGGGACAACCGGCTGACCGTGCGCACCGAGGAGCTGAGCAACGCCGAGGCGGTCGAGGTCGCCGAGGCCGTCGGCGAGGTCGGCGGCGGGGCGGAGAAGGTCCGCGACGAGCTGATCGGTCCGAGCCTCGGGGACGAACTGCGCCGCAACGCGCTGATCGCGCTGGGCCTGGCCCTCGGCGCCCAGCTGGTGTACCTCGCTGTCCGGTTCCGCTGGATGTTCGGTACGGCCGCGGTCGGCACCCTGGCGCACGACGTGGTGATCCTCACCGGCATCTTCGCCTGGTTGGGCAAGCCGGTCGACGGGGTGTTCCTGGCCGCGCTGCTCACCGTGATCGGTTACTCGGTGAACGACTCCGTGGTGGTCTTCGACCGCGTCCGGGAACTGTGGGCCAAGAACCCCGGGGCTCCGCTGGCCTCGTCCACCAACCGGGCGATCCTGCAGACGCTGCCCCGTACGGTCAACACCGGTATCGGTGTGATCTTCATCCTGACCGCGCTGGCGGTGCTCGGCGGTGACTCGCTCACCGACTTCGCGCTCGCGCTGCTGATCGGCATCGGGGTGGGCACGTACTCGTCGGTGCTGACCGCCTCACCGCTCGCCATCGAACTCGACGCGTACAGCGCGGGGCATGGCGGCGGCGGGCGTGGGGGCGCCGGCCGCAGTCATGGCCGGGGCAGTCGTGGCCGTGGCGGTTCGAAGAGCGGGAAGCCCGGAGACGGGGAGAGTTCCGTGCGGAGCGGGGCGGACCCCCGCGAGGAGTGACGCGGGACGGCCCTCCGCAGGAAACCGCAGGCGGCCGTAGGCAGCCGGGCGCCGTCGCCGGCCCCGGACCCGGACCCGGCGCTCACGCGTACGCCCCACGGGGGGGGCGTCGGGTTTCAGGTCCTGGACGCGGGACGGGCCCTACACCGCCCCCGCCGCGCTCCACTCCTGGTCCGCGGGCCGGCGGGCGCGCAGCGCGAACTCCTCCGGCTCCTCCGACTCCTCCCCCGGGCGGCCGAAGAGCTTGACGAGGGTGGCGCCGGGCGCGGAGAAGTGCTCGGTCATCCGGGTGCCCGTGGCCGCGTCCAGGGCGGCGGCCTCGCGTTGCATCCTGGCCGTGCGGCGGCCCATGCGCCGGGCGGGGACGACGGACGCCGGCAGCAGGAGCAGGGCGAGCAGGGTGATCCGCCAGGACAGGGTGAGCATCACCACCAGGGCGAGCACCAGCGTCACCACGTTGCCGACCACGGTGGACAGGGTGTTGCTGAAGGCCCGCTGGGCGCCGATCACATCGTTGTTGAGGCGGGAGACGAGCGCGCCCGTACGGATACGTGTGAAGAACGCGACCGGCATCCGCTGCACATGGTCGAAGACGGCGGTCCGCAGATCGAGGACGAGTTCCTCCCCGAGGGACGCCGACAGTCTCCGGCCGCGGATGCCGAGCGCCGCCTCCACCACCGCGATCAGCGCGATGAGCAGGGCCAGCCGGACGACCGCGGCCGAGTCACCGCCGGTCACGCTGGTGTCGACGACGCGTCCGGCCGGTACGGGGGTGGCGACGGCGAGCGTCGCGGTCGCGGATCCGAGCAGGACGAAAAGGGCCGTGCGGCGGTGCGGGCGGGCGAACCCCGCGATGCGGCGCAGCGTCCGGCGCACCAGGGAGCGTTGTTCCTCCGCTGCGGTCATGACGCTGCGCAGCTGGGTCCAGGCTGTGGTCCCCATGCTCATGCCGGAAAAGGTAGAACCTCAACCATTGTCGAGGTCAAGACCTGCCGCCCGCACGGGGTGGGCGCGGCCTGTCCGACCCGGGTGGCCGCCGCGTGCACCCGGCGGGGCGCGGTCCTCGAACGGCTGCCGACGGCGCGGCTGCCGGCCACCCGGTTCGCGGTGGGGGGGCGGCCGCGGTGGCCACGGCGGTGGTGCTGGCGTTCCGGGTCGCCACGGTGTGGCTGCCGCTGCCGCCCGGAGCGCTGACGCTGGGCGCGCCGGTGCGGCCGAAGGCGATCTGACCAGGGCCGCAGCAGGCCGCCCCGCGGCCACGGCGCGGTACGAACTGCCCTTGTGGATACGGCAGGATGAGCGATTGCGCCGACCGCCGGCCGGCCCGGCACGGCACAACCCTCCCGGGCCCCACTCTCCCGGGCATCCCCGAACGCAAGCAGGTGACGAGACGTGACACGACATCACATACGGTCCACGGCAAGGTCGTTCGCCGGAGGTGAGCGATGACGCGCGCGCTCACCATGAACGACATGCTGTACGCCGGTATCGCGATCGTCGCGGGCCTGCTCGCGGCGTTCCTGCTGCGCATGCTGCTGCGCTGGCTCGGCCGGCACGCGGACCGCACCCAGTGGCGCGGTGACGACGTCGCCGTGGCCGCCCTGCGCATGATCGCGCCGTGGGCGGCGGTCGCGGGCGGCGCCGCGTCCGCGGCGGCGGCGCTGCCGCTGACCCGGACCGTACAGCACAACATCAACCAGACACTGACGGTGCTGGTCATCTTCGCGGCGACGGTCTCGGTGTCCCGGGTGGTGGCCGGCCTGGTGCAATCGGTGACCCAGGCCCGGTCCGGCGTCGCCGGCTCGGCCACGATCTTCATGAACATCACCCGGATCCTGGTCCTGGCGATCGGCTTCCTGGTGATGCTCCAGACGCTGGGCATCTCCATCGCCCCCCTGCTCACCGCCCTCGGCGTCGGCGGTCTGGCGGTCGCGCTGGCGCTCCAGGACACGCTCGCCAACCTGTTCGCAGGCATCCACATCCTCGCCTCCAAGACCGTTCAGCCCGGGGACTACATCCGGCTGAGCAGCGGCGAGGAGGGCTACGTCGAGGACATCAACTGGCGCCAGACGACGGTCCGCGAGCTCTCGAACAACCTGGTGGTCATCCCCAACGGGCAGCTCGCGAAGACGAACATGACCAACTTCATGCGCCCCGACCAGGAGCTGACCATCCTGGTGCAGGCCGGGGTGTCCTACGACAGCGACCTGGAGCAGGTGGAGCGGGTCACCATGGAGGTCGTCGCCGAGGTGATGACGGAGATCACCGGGGCGCTCCCGGAGCACGAGCCGGCGGTGCGCTTCCACACCTTCGGCGACTCCCGCATCGGTTTCACCGTGATCCTGGGCGTCGGCGAGTTCAGCGACCAGTACCGGATCAAGCACGAGTTCGTCAAACGGCTGCACCGGCGCTACCGCCAGGAGGGCATCCGCATTCCATCGCCCGCGCGGACGGTGGCGCTGCAGCAGGGCTCGGTGGTGTTCCCGCAGCAGCGCGGCGCCGAGCCGGAGCCGGACGGTATGACGGCGTCCCGGCCGATCTGACGTACGGCGGGCCGACCGGTCCGCAGGGGTCCGAAACCCACGGGAGCCGGCACGGTCGGCTCCCATCCGGTCCGGACCCCTGTCGAGCTCGGGGCGCGTACGGGATATCTTGATGTCGAGCAATGTTGCAGACGTGGAGCGGAGCACCCGGTGACTGACTCGACCATCATCTATACGCACACTGACGAGGCCCCCGCCCTGGCGACGTATTCGTTCCTGCCGGTGGTTCGGGCGTACGCCTCCCAGGCCGGTGTCCCCGTGGAGACGCGTGACATCTCGCTGGCCGGACGCATCATCGCCGTGTTCCCGGAGCACCTCACCGAGGACCAGCGCATCCCGGACGCTCTCGCCGAGCTCGGCGAGCTGGCGAGGACCCCCGCAGCCAACATCATCAAGCTGCCGAACGTCTCGGCGTCGATCCCCCAGCTCAAGGCCGCGGTGACCGAGCTCCAGGGCCAGGGCTACGCGCTGCCGGACTACCCGGACGACCCGAAGACCGACGAGGAGCGCGAGATCCGCGCCCGTTACGACAAGATCAAGGGTTCCGCCGTGAACCCGGTCCTGCGTGAGGGCAACTCCGACCGCCGCGCCCCCGCCTCGGTGAAGAACTACGCCAGGAACCACCCGCACCGCATGGGTGCCTGGACCGGCGAGTCCAGGACCGGTGTGGCGACGATGGGTGAGAACGACTTCCGCTCCACCGAGAAGTCCGCGGTGATCGCCGAGGACGGTGCGCTGCGCATCGAGCTGGTCGGCGACGACGGCACCACCACGGTGCTGCGCGAGTCCGTACCCGTCCTGAAGGACGAGGTCGTCGACGCCTCCGTGATGCGGGTCGCCGCGCTGCGCGAGTTCCTCACCGCGCAGGTCGCCCGCGCCAAGCAGGAGGGTGTGCTGTTCTCCGTGCACCTGAAGGCCACGATGATGAAGGTCTCCGACCCGATCGTCTTCGGTCACGTGGTACGCGCCTTCTTCCCGAACACGTTCGCGCGGTACGGCGAGCAGCTCGCCGCGGCCGGTCTCAGCCCGAACGACGGTCTGGGCGGCATCTACAAGGGTCTCGAGGGCCTGCCCGAGGGCGCCGGGATCAAGGCCTCCTTCGACGCCGAGCTCGCCGAGGGCCCGAAGCTGGCGATGGTCGACTCCGACAGGGGCATCACCAACCTGCACGTCCCCTCGGACGTCATCGTGGACGCGTCCATGCCCGCCATGATCCGCACCTCCGGCCACATGTGGGGCCCCGACGGCCAGGAGGCCGACACCCTCGCCGTCCTGCCGGACTCCAGCTACTCCGGCGTCTACCAGGCCGTGATCGAGGACTGCCGCGCCAACGGCGCCTTCGACCCGTCCACCATGGGCTCGGTGCCGAACGTCGGACTGATGGCGCAGAAGGCCGAGGAGTACGGCAGCCACGACAAGACCTTCGAGATCCCGGTCACCGGAACCGTCCGCCTCGTCGACCAGGCCGGCAACGCCGTCCTGGAGCAGGCCGTCTCCGCCGGTGACATCTTCCGCGCCTGCCAGACCAAGGACGCGCCGATCCGCGACTGGGTCAAGCTGGCCGTCACCCGTGCCCGCGCCACCGGCTCCCCGGCCGTGTTCTGGCTGGACGGGACCCGCGCCCACGACGCCCACCTGATCGCCAAGGTCGAGCGGTACCTCGCCGAGCACGACACCGAGGGCCTGGACATCCGCGTCCTGAACCCGGTCGAGGCCACCAGGCTGTCCGTGGAGCGCATCCGCCGCGGTGAGGACACCATCTCGGTCACCGGCAACGTGCTGCGCGACTACCTGACCGACCTGTTCCCGATCCTGGAGCTGGGCACCAGCGCCAAGATGCTGTCGGTCGTCCCGCTGATGGCGGGCGGCGGCCTGTTCGAGACGGGTGCGGGTGGTTCCGCGCCCAAGCACGTGCAGCAGCTGGTCAAGGAGAACTACCTGCGCTGGGACTCCCTGGGAGAGTTCTTCGCCCTGGTGCCGTCCCTGGAGCAGTTCGCCGAGACCACGGGCAACGCCCGCGCCAAGGTCCTCGCCGACGCCCTCGACCGTGCCACGGCAACCTTCCTCAACGAGGACAAGTCCCCGAGCCGTCGCCTCGGCGGCATCGACAACCGCGGCAGCCACTTCTACCTGTCCCTGTACTGGGCGCAGGAGCTGGCCGGGCAGACCGACGACGCGGACCTGGCGAAGGCCTTCGCCCCGCTCGCCGAGACCCTCACCGCGAACGAGCGGAAGATCGTCGACGAACTGGCCGCCGTCCAGGGCGAGCCGGCCGAGATCGGCGGCTACTACCGGCCCGACCCGGCGAAGGCCGCCACGGTCATGCGTCCGTCCGCCACGTGGAACGAGGCGCTGGCGTCCCTGAGCTGACGCCACCGGGCAGTCCCGCGAGGCCGGGCCTCGCGGGACTGCCCGTTCCGCCCCGCCCGGCAGCACGCCCGGCCGGGGCGGAGCCGTGTCCGCGGGCCCGAGCCGTCGTCTCCGGCCACCCTCTTCGGTTCACCACTCGCGGGGGGCGATCAGCTCCTCCACGTCGGCGTCAGTGAACCCGTAGGACTGGGCTACGAACCAGAAGTCCTCGGCTATCGCCTCGCGGGCCACCGTCTCGATCTCGCTGCCCGCCTCCACGAACACGGTCTTCAGGTCGTTGAACTCCTCGGTCGCTGCGTGGGTGAGGAGGTGGAGAGCGGGCAGGCCAGCGGGCCGTTCCGCCTCGATCCGCGCGCACAGGGCGAGCAGGATGTCGCGGCCCCGGTCGACGACGTGGTCCGGGTAGTAACCGTCCCGGTACAGGTCCCGGAGGAACGGATGGGCGGTGACCTGTGCGTTGGTGAGGGGCATGGGATCGGTCCTCGGTCTCGGTGCGCCGGCTGCGTTGTCAGTGGTGTGTGGCACCTTGATCCTGCCGTACCCCACTGACAACGCCCCTGGAGCGGCCGTATGACCGAGGTCCCGCCGGTACCGCAGTCCTTCCGTCTTCTTCCCGGTGCCGGGGACTCCCCCGTGATCCTCCATGTGCCGCACTCCTCACGGAAGATACCGGCCGAGGTGCGGTCCGGGATCGTACTGGGCGACGCGGAGCTCGAGCGGGAGCTGGACCACATCACCGACGCGCACACCGCCTCGATCGCCGAGGCCGCCGCCGAGGCGGCCGGGATCACTCCGTGGCGGTTCGTCAACGGGCTGTCCCGGCTGGTGATCGATCCCGAGCGGTTCCCGGACGAGCGGGAGGAGATGCTGGCGTCCGGGATGAGCGCGGTCTACACCCGGACCACGCACAAGGAGGTCCTGCGGCCCGACGGATTCGAGCACGGGCCGCTGGTCGAGCGGTACTTCCGTCCGTACGCACAGGCCATGACCCAGGCGGTGGCGGACCGCCTGGCGACCACCGGGCGAGCCGTGATCATCGACGTCCACTCCTATCCCACCGCGCCCCTGCCCTACGAACTCCACGGCGAGGGCCCCCGCCCGCCGGTCTGCCTGGGCACCGACGGCTTCCACACGCCGGCCGGCCTGCTCGACGCGGCCCTCGATGCGTTCGCGCCCTGCGGGAAGACGGGACTCGACAGCCCGTTCGCCGGGACGTACGTACCGCTGGAGTTCTTCGGGAGGCGGGCGGAGGTGACGGCGCTGATGGTGGAGATCCGTAGGGACACGTACATGACCGAGCCGGGCGGTCCCGCGGGCCCGGGCCTGCGGGACCTCGCCTCGGCCCTCGGGAGCCTGGTGGACGCGGTGTCACGCTGACCGGGTGCGGGTCCCGCCCGTCACCCGGCCGTGCGCGGCCGTACCGCGTACGGCCGGCGGTGTCCGGTCCGCCGTACGGCTCAGGTGCGCAGCCACTCCGTCTCGACCACGTTCCCGGCAGTCCACAGACGCAGGGCGAACGGGCCGGAGGGCGGGGTGGCTCCGGTGAAGCGGCCCATGTCGTCGGCGGTGAGGGAGGGGCCCGGCTGCGGTCCGCCCAGCACCTCGATCCGGGCCGGCCGGGGCGGCAGGAGCTGCCCCATGAGGCCGTGTGCGGTCACCTCGACGTCCACGGTCACCTCGCCCACGCTGAACGTGAGCATCCGCGGCGGGTCCTCGGCGCCTCTGACCGGGATGGCGTCGACCAGCGAGTCGAAGGTCAGCTCGGCCACCCTGGTGTCCAGGTCGTGCAGCGCGTGGGCGTCCACGGCGATCTGCAACAGCGCCGGCGGCAGCGGGTCCAGGACCGCGGCGGCCTGCCGGAGTTCCTCCTCCAGCAGGTCGACGTCGGCGTCCCCGGCGGCGGACTCCGCCGTCCCGGGGTGCTCGCCGAGCGCGCCGTCGCCCGGGCCGCCGTCCATCCCGTCCATCCCGTCCATCCCGTCCGTGCCGTTCACGGCGTTCACATCGCCCCCCGTGCCTCGAGCCGGGCCCGCAGCCGGCGCAGACAGCGCTGGCGCAGGGGCCCGATACTGCCCACCGCGATACCCAGCGCGGCGGACACCTCCTGATAGCTGGGCGGCGGCGAGGCGATCAGCACGCGCAGCAACTGCCTGCACCGGTCGCCGAGTTCCTCGAACTCCTGCCACATCCGCCGTACCCGTTCGCTCTGGGCGGCGGCTTCCTCCGCCTCCAGCAGCGACTGCTCCGGTGTGCCGTCCTCGCTGACCCGGTCCAGGAACTGCGGGTCGTCCGTCAGGGTCAGCCGACGCGCGTTCCTGAGCACCTTCAGGCACTCGTGCCGTGCCGTGCTGGCCAGCCAGGCCCCGGTCTTCTCCGGTTCACGGATGCGCCCCAGGTTCTGGGCGAAGCGGAACCAGACCGTCTGGTAGACCTCGTGCGCGTCCGCGTCGGAGAGCCGGTGGGCCCGCACCACGGACCACACCAGGGGGCCCAGCCCCTCCACGATCGCCTTCCAGGCCGCCGCGTCGCCGCCGACGGCGGACTGGACCAACGCGCCGACATCAGTACGGTCCACGTCCCCACCCCTCGTGTACGGCACGTCATCGTACGCCGTGGAAGGGACGGTTCCGGACCTCATGTCCGGGGGGAGGGGAGCGCGACCGGCGTGGGACGCCAGGTGGCCGGAATGAGCGCCGGTACGTTCATCCCTCGCACCTCGGCGACCTCGCTGTTCGCGTCCATCAACTGCTGCCGGGCCTTGCGCGGGTCGGCCTCGGCCCGCGCGGTCATGTGGGCGGCGACCATGCCGACGGCGACGGGAGTGGCGAACGAGGTGCCGCTCCACTGGGCGAGGCCCTCGAACATCACCTGGTCCGGCTTGCCGGAGCCGTGCTCCTCACTGAGGACACCGGTGTGCCGGGGGTGGCTGCAGGTGCAGGCGTAACCGAAACCGTAGCGGCAGGCGTCGTAGGTGGAGTGCTGGTACACGTACGGCACGGGGGTCTCGAAACCGGTGAGTGCGCTGGTGAGGCGCTCGCCGGGGGCGTAGGCCTTCACCCAGGCGCCGTGGTTGCTGAAGCAGGCACCGAAGTCGCCGTCGCCGCGCAGGGCACCGATCGACAGGACGGCGTTCTCGAAGCCGGGGAGGTCTGCGTAGGCGGCGGGCCAGAACGGCGTGGCGCTGGAGTTGTTGCCGGCGGCGGCGACCAGCAGGGTGCGCTGCTGCCTCAGTTCCCGCATGAAGGCGTCGACGCCGAGCAGTCCGTCGGTGCGGCCGTTGGAGGTGCCGGCGGAGAGGCTGATGACGTCGGGCCACCCGCCCTGGTCGACGGCCTCGAACAGCTTCTCGCCGAACTCGGACTCCAGGATGGCACCGGCGTCGTTCAGGGTGCCGCGGACGGTGATGTCCGTGTGGGGCGCGACGGCCGCGACGAGCCCCGCGATGAATGTGCCGTGACCGCAGTACTGCCTCAGGACGCCGTCCTCCCCGCACTCCTCGACCTGGGCGTCGCCCCGGGTGTGGGCGAGGAGGGGGTAGGACCGGTAGTCGTTCATGAGGCCGGTGTCGACGACGAGGACACCGACGGCACCGTCCCCTGCGTGCGCGCCGTCGGCGACGGCCGGGTTGGGCTGCGCGTCGGCCCCCACGGGGACGGGCTCGTCGCCGGGGCAGGCGTTGACGGCGATCGACACCACGTGGTTGCGGCTGACAAGCCGGCGGCCGGTACGGCCCTCCGGCTCCCGCAGGGCGCGCAGGGCGCCCGCGACGGCGGGGTCGCCGCTGCCGTCGCCCTGCCCGGGGTCGGCGACCCGGATGCGGGTGATGCCCGAGCGGTTGCTCTCCGGGCCCGCCCGGCGCACGTGGTCGGCGGTCAGGCCGGCGAACGTGGTGAAGTGCTGTCGCACGGTGTCCTCGACGAGGCGGGCCTCCTCGCCGTCGCGGGCGAGCACGACGCCCTTCTCGTAGAGGAACTCTCCCGCGTCGTCCGGGCCGATCGCCAGGGGGACGTCGGGCATGGAGCGCTGGATCTGGCTGTACTGCTCACGGAATCGCTGTGGTGCCATGGCGTGTCCTCCACCGGGGCGATGGCGGCCGGGGCCGCGGGAACTGTCGTGGAGCGGAGTCGATGTCGTCGGGTGATGCTGTCGTCGGTCGGTGCTGCAGTCCGACGGCGTCGGTTGGACGGCGCGTCGTGAATCAGAGTCACAGGAAGGTTTTTTGATACGACGTCATACCTTTGGGGCGCGGTTGCGGAGCACTACCATCCATGAGGTGACAGCGGGAAGCGAATCGGTGCTGGAACTGCTGCCGATGGTGTTCGCCGACCCGGGCGAGGCCCTGGCGGGGGCGGAGAAGGTGCTGGGTGGCCGTCCCACGCCGCTGCACGCGTCCGTCGCCCACCAGGTGATCGGCATGTGGCAGCGGGACTTCGGCGACATGCGGCTGGCCCTGACCCATCTGCGGCGGGCCCGTGACTGGGCGGCGCGCGCGGACTCGACCGAGCGGGAGGCGGACGTCCTGGGCACCCTCGGGGTGGCGTTGGTGCACGCGGGGCGCACTCGGCAGGGCCTGGAGGCCCTGAGCCGTGGCGTCGAGCGGTGCACCGGGCACACACGCGCGCGCGTTCTGTTCCGGCGTGCGTACGCGTGGTGGGTGCTGGGGCACCACAAGGAGGCGCTGGAGGACGTACGGCGGGCGATCGCCGTGCTGCGGCAGGTGGACGACGTGATCTGGACGGCGCGCGCCCTGACCCTGCGCGCGACGGTGCATCTGGCGCTGGGCGCGGTGGAGCGGGCGGAGGCCGACTTCACCGCGGCGGAGGCGCTGTGGGACACCACGGGCCAGGAGCACGACAAGGCGGACGCCGTGGAGAGCCGGGGTCTCGCCGCGTTCCGCTCCGGCGACGTCCCGGCGGCGCTCAGACTGCTGGACGAGGCGGAGGAGCGTTACGCCAAGCTCGGCACACCGACGTTCATGCTCGACATCCGGCGCTGCGAGGTGCTGATGGCGGCGGGACTTGCGTCCGAGGCGCTGGCCGGGGCGGACGCGGCGGTCAAGGCGCTCGACGGGATCGGCGGCCAGTCCACCCGCAAGGCGGAGCTGCTGCTGGCCGCCGCGCGGGCGGCCCGGCTGACGGACGACCCGCAGACGGCGATCGCCCGCGCGGCGCTCGCCGTACGGCTGTTCTCGGGACAGCGGCGCACCTGGTGGGAGACGCACGCGCGGCTGGTGCTGATCGAGGCGCGGCACGCTGCCGGACGCGGTTCGGGGCGGCTGGTCGCGGAGGCGGCCGCGGTGGCCGACCGGCTGGCCGCGCTGGGCGCGCCGACGGCGCCGGAGGCGTCGCTGCTCGCGGGCCGGATCGCTCTGGACCTCGGCTGGACGGCGGACGCCGAACGGCATCTGACGGTCGCCGCCCGCAGCAGACGCAGCGGACCTCCGCTCGCGCGGCTGACGGGCTGGGCGGCGCAGGCGTTGCGGGCGCAGGCGGCCGGGTCCGCTCGGGGTGTGCTGGAGGCCTGCCGGCGAGGGCTCGACGTGCTCGACGACCACCGGATGACGCTGGGCGCGTCGGAGCTGCGGGCCCGTGCCACCGCGCAGGGCGCGGAGCTGGCCGCTCTGGCGCAGCGGGCGAGCCTGGTCTCGGGCGGGCCGCGGCGGCTGCTGGTGTGGAGCGAACGCTGGCGGGCCACCGCACTGTCCACGCCGCCCACCCGGCCGCCCGCCGACCCTGCGCTGCTCAGCGGCATGACGGCCTACCGGGAAATCACCGCCCGCGCGGAGGAGGCGCGGAAGGACGGCAGGGCCGTACCGGCACTGGAGCGGGAACAGCGGCGTCTGGAGCGGGAGATCCGTTCCCGCACCCTGCACGTGCGCGGTACGGCGGCCGGCGGCCGGGGCCGCTTCGACGTCGGGGACAGGTTCGATGTCGGCAGGCTGCTGCGGCGGCTGGGCGACAGCGGTGACGTCCTGCTGGTGGAACTCGCCGTGCTCGACGGGCGGGTGCAGGTGCTGCTGTGCGGGCAGGGGCGGGTCCGGCGGTTCGAGGCGGGGCAGTTGGCAGCGGCGGAGACCGAGGCCGAGCATGTGCAGGCCGGACTGCGGCGCCTCGCCCATCCGGGGGCTCAGGCACGGCTGCCGGTGGTGGAGGCCGCGGGCAGGCGTCTGGAGGAGCTGCTGCTGGGTCCGGCGGCGGCGCATCTGGGCACCGGTCCGCTGGTGGTCGTACCGCCGGGGCGGCTGCACCGGGTGCCGTGGGCGCTGCTGCCGTCTTTGCGGGACCGGGTGTTCAGTGTGTCGCCGTCGGCGAGCGGCTGGCTGCGCGCACGGGAGACCGCGCCGCCGTCCGGGGGCCGCCAGGTGCTGGTGCGCGGCCCCGGGCTCGCAACGGGCGGCGCGGAGGTGGCGGAGCTCGCCGGCCGGTACGGCGGGGCGCGGGTCCTGGAGGAGGACGACGCGAGGGTGGAGCGGGTCCTGGAGGAACTGGACGGGGCCGAGCTGGCGCACATCGCCGCGCACGGCGAGTTCCGTGCGGACGGCCCGCTGTTCTCCTCGCTGCGGATGGCCGACGGGCCACTGATCGTGCACGACTTCGAGCGGCTCGACCGCAGCCCCTACCGGATCATCCTCTCCTGCTGCGACACCGCGCGGTTCGCCAGCGTGGGTGCGGACGAACTCCTGGGCCTGGTCACGGCGTTGCTTCCGCTCGGCACCGCGGGCGTGGTGGCGTGCAGCGCGCCCGTCAACGACGCCGCGGTGGTGCCGTTGATGCTCGCGCTGCACAGAGGGCTCGACGCGGGCCTTTCCCTGGCCCAGGCCCTGCGCGACGCACGGGCCTCCCTGCCGGGCGACGCGGTGCACCGGGCCACCGGGTGGGCGTTCTCGGCGTTCGGCGCGGCCTGAGCGGAGTTCTTGGGGCCGGGGTACGGAAGTCAGACGGGCTGGGCCTCCCCGGGTCCGGCCGACCGGTGTCCTGCCATGCGTGGTTCGGCCGACCGGGGTTCCGTCGGCCGGAGTTCCGTCAGCCGGGGCAGGGCGGTGCGGTCGCTCGCGCCGAGGCGGGTGTAGGCGCTGTACAGGTGGTTGCCGACGGTGCGGACCGACAGGGTGAGGCGCTCGGCGATCTGCCGGTTGCTGAGACCGGTGGCGGCAAGGGTGACGATCTGCCTCTGCCGTGCGGTGAGTTCGCCCAGGACCAACCCCGCCAGCGCGGGGGTGCGGGCGCCCTGGCAGCGGCGGGCGAGGGTGACGGCACGGGTGCGTGCGGTGCGGGCGGCTCCCGGGTCACGGTGGGCGGTGGCGGCCTGGGCGTAGGCCTCGGCCGCGAACAGCAGGAAACCGCGCTGTTCCAGCTCCCCCGCCGCACGGTCCAGGGCGGGGCCGTCGGTGTGCGCGAGGGCGTCGGCATGGGCGGCGAAGACACCGGTGAGCCGCCCGGCGGCCCGCTCGGGGGTGCCCAGGCGGACGGCGTCGTAGGGGTCGTGGGAGGGGCGGCCGACGTGGGGGGCACCAGGGCCGTGCCGCACACTTGTGGTGCCGCCCGACTGTGCTTCGGCGAGGGCGAGTTCGGTTCGGCAGGAAAGGGCGGAGGGCGTCGTACGCAGTCCCTCGCGGGCCCATGCGGCAGCCTCCCGCACCTCACCCCGCAGCCGCGCGAACCGGGCCCTCAGCGCCGCGTACCCGGCGGGCACCGGGGTGCCCTCCGCCACCAGCCAGTCTCCCACGGGCGCCGGGACCGTCCGGACGTCGTCCTGTCCGACCAGCGTGGTGAGGGCGGCGGCCTCGGCGGCCAGGGCGGGTCCGTACTCCTCGGGAGCGCGGGCCAGCCGTCGCGCCCGCAGCCTGCCGGCCGCGGCCCGCAGGACGGAGCCGTGCAGGGCTTGGGTCAGGCGAAGGATCCCCTGGTCGTCGACGTGGACCAGCCCGTCGTCCTCCAGGCGTTCGAGGGCGTCGAGGGCGAGACCGTCCGGGCTCTCCGGGCTCACCCGGTTCACCGGCAACGGTTCGGCGAAGGCAAGGCGGTCGAGCGTCTCACGCTCGCCGGGGCCGGTGCGGGCGAGCAGGTGGGCGGTGCGCTCGCGGACGGCCGGGGTGAGCGGCACCGGGCCGCGCCAAGCCCACCCGGCGGTGCCCGGTACGCGGGTGAGCCGACCGCGTTCCCGCAGCGCGCCGAGGAGTTCGCGCAGCAGCCGCAGGTCGCCGCCGGCGAGGCGGTGCAGCCGGTCGACGGTGAGCGGCTCCAGGGTCCGGCCGTCCGGACCCGCCGCGACCAGGGGTGCGGTCTCCTCGCGGGGCAGTGGCTCCAGGGCCAGGCGGGACAGCAGTTCACCGGTCCACAGCCGGGACACCGCGGCGGGCACGGGGGCCCCGTCGGTGACGGCGATCAGCAGCCGGGTGTCCGACCGTACGGCGAGTTGGTGGACCAGGGCGGCGGAGGAGTCGTCGAGCAGGTGGGCGTCGTCGACCAGCAAGGTCCTTGTTCCGGAGAGGAGTCGGACCGCGCGGTGCAGGGTGACCGGTTCCGGCAGCAGCGGGGCGAAGGCGGCGAACGGTATCCGGTGGGTCTGCGGGATTCCCGTGACCCGGACGCAGTCGGTACCGCGGACGGCCTCGGTCACGAGCCGGGTCTTGCCCCGCCCCGCCGGCCCAGCCACCACGAGGCCGCGCCGGGCGCCGGTCAGCGAGCGCCGTATCAGATGGAGTTCGTCCCCACGGCCGGTGAACGGCCAGACCGGCAAGGGCTCCGGCGCCACCGCGCCCGTCGCGTACGGCGGGCGTCTCCCGTCCCGCTCGGCCGGCGTGGACGGCGTCTTCGGCGTGGTGTGCGCGGGTGGTGTGGTGCGCGTGGCCGTGGGCCCCGGGAAAGTCGTCACAGCAACAGGAGCGGGGATACTCACTCTTGATACAGGGCGCGTTGAGTAGACCCCGACTCAGGCGCCGAAGACCCTGCGTGGGGCACCCTGTCTCCCATGGCCCCTCGCTACTGCTCGCTGCCGCGGCAGCCGGTCCCCGCCTTCGCGCCGGGGCTCGCCGCCGAGCGGCTCGGCGCGCTGACGGCCGGGCGGCGGATGTGGGTCAACGGCACCGTGGTGCACTACTGCTTCTTCCGCGGCGACACCGGCGGGTCGGTCATTCCCGTGCCGGGAACCGGCCGGACCCGCTGGGTGTCGTGGGGTGGCGCCAAGACGCAGCAGGACGTGGTGCGCTCGTGCTTCGCCGAGTGGCAGGACCTCGGGATCGGGCTCACCTTCGCCGAGGTCCGCGACCACTCGGAGGCGGAGCTGCGCATCGGCTTCCAGTCCGGAGGCGGTTCCTGGTCGGCCGTGGGCAAGGAGGCTCTGCCGGCCGGTCTGCACGAGCGCACCATGAACTTCGGCTGGGATCTGACCGCGCCCGGGGAGCGCGGGACGGCCCTGCACCAGATAGGGCACGCCCTGGGCATGCTGCACGAGCACCAGAGCCCCCGCGCCGGTCTCCACTGGGACGACGAGGCCGTGTACGCCGAACTCGCGGGCCCGCCCAACCACTGGAGCCGGGAGCGGACGCACCGCAACATCCTGCGCAAGCTGGACGCGAACGAGGTCAACGGCCCTGTCTGGGACGCCGATTCGATCATGGGGTACGCCTTCGCGCCGGGGCTGATCCTGGAACCGGAGCAGTACCGCGGGGGCGTCCATCCGCCCGGCACCCTGTCCGCGGCCGACAAGGAGTTCGCCCTCGGCTGGTATCCCCCGGCCGAACGGCCCGGCCCGCCCACCCTGGTGCCGTTCCGCTCGATACCGCTGGGCCTCGGCCCCGGCGAACAGGCCGACTTCCACATCGATCCGGTGGAGACCCGCGCATACACGGTGGGCACCTTCGGCGACGGCGACCTGGTCGTCGTGCTGTTCGAGGAGCGGGACGGTGAGCCCCGCTATCTCGCCGGGCACGACGACGGGGGAACCCCGCGCAACGCGACGCTCGCGGTCCGGCTCGTCAAGGGCCGCCGCTACTTCGTCCGGATCCGCCTGTACTCCGCACGGGGTTCGGGCGAGACGGCGGTCATGTGCTGGTAGCAGCACCGGGCCGCCGCGACGGACGCCACGACCACTGTCCGGCGCCGGGGGCGGTCGGGCGTCGGTCACCTTCGGGGGAGGGTGACCGGCGCCCGGCCCACGCCACCCGCCGGTCCCTCGGGAGCGGACATGCTTTGCGGGACCGGCGGACGCTGTTGCTCCGTTGCGGAGAGTGACGTCGGTCTGTCGACGGGGCGCAGGGAACGGGTCTCGCGAGGAGGCGGTCCGGCCCCGGCCGGCCCCTCCCGGATGCGGTGCGTGACCCTCCCCCGAATGGAGCAGCAGAGTCCCGGTGGACGGCGGTCGGCCGGGGCGTTCAGCAGGGGCGGTCGCCCGCGATGGCGACACGCTCGGCGACCCGGCGCTCGCTGCCGTAGTCGTTGACGGCGTAGTGCTGGGTGGCGCGGTTGTCCCAGAAGGCGATGTCCCCCGGCTGCCAGCGAAAGCGCACCTGGAACTCCGGAACGTGTGCCTGCTGGAAGAGGTACCGCAGCAGCCGGTCGCTCTCGTCGCGGGCCATCTCGGTGATGTGGGTGGTGAAGGAGGTGTTCACGAACAGCATGCGCCGCCCGGTCTCGGGGTGGGTGCGCACGACCGGGTGTTCCACGGGCGGGAAACGGTCCTGATGGGGGATCAGCCGCTCGGGCCCGTAGAACCTGGCGAAGCCGGGGATGAAGTCGTGCACGGCCCGGGCGCCCTCGATACGGTCCTTCACCTCCTGGGGAAGGTCGTCGTAGGCGGCCGCCATGTCCGCCCACATGGTGTCCCCGCCGAACGGGGGCACCTCGCGCACCTGGAGAACGGCGCCGAGCGCGGGCCGCTCCCGGAAGGTGACGTCGGCGTGCCAGACGTTCTCGTAGGTCGGGGCGGCTGAGTCACGCTTGTCGAAGCGGACGACGTCCTCGGTGGAACCGGTGGCGAGCAGCGGGTTCGTCTCCAGTTCGCCCCAGTGGCCCGCGAAGGCGCGCTGTTGGTCGGAGGTGAGGTGCTGGGCGCGGAAGAACAGCACCTTCCACTCCAGCAGAGCCCGGTTGAGTTCCTCGCGAAGCTCGGTGCCGAGCGGGCGCGCGAGGTCGACCCCCTTGATCTCGGCGCCGATCGTGCGCGCCTGCGGGACGACGCCGAACCGTTCGTAGGGGCGTTCCTCCCGCCCCTCGGGCAGCCGGCGCAGCGTGCGCCGCCCCTCGTACATCCCGTCCTGCGGGATGCGCGCTTCGCGCAGGACGGTGGCCGGACCAGCATGCGTGACGGTCATGAAGTGCTCCTTCTCGTGTCTGCTTCGCCACGGTGTCCGGCGTCCGCGGAGGACGGGGGGTGCGGACGGTCTGAAAACTGCCGGGACGGCCGGGCGCAAGGATGTCCGGAGCGTCCGCCGGGAAGACGGAGGCACGGTCCGGATTCAGGGGCGGGGTGCGTCGAGCCTGCGGCTCGGAGGCAGCCGGTTATCGACCGGAGCGTTCACAACCGATTCGGTCCGGGACGCGCAGAGGCCCCGTCGTCGTGTTGAACCGGTGTGTGGTCACAGCACTGATTGTGTGATCTCCGTCGACTTCTGTCAACGGGGCGTCACGGGGAGGGAACAGCGGACGCCTGGAGGCCGGGCGTCACCGGAGTCCGCCCTGCCCCGTTCGGGGTCTCCCCCCCCCTCACCGGAACACTCTCCTGCGCGGGGCCGGTGGGCCCGCGCGGCGTCCTGGCTGCTCACGGTCCGTCTCGGCCGGCCAGGCAGCAGTCACCGCACTTGGAGCCGTTCGGCGCACGGTAGTAGAGGCAGCAACTGCGGCGTCGGAACGTGAGATCCGGTCCGGTGATCATTCCCGTGCCCGCAAGCCGTCCGGTACTCAGCAGTTCGGCCGTGAGGCCGGTGAGCGGCTCGCGCAGCCCGGGGCGGGCCCCCAGCAGGGCGTGGGACGCCCCGACGAGCGCGGAGGCGGCGTTCCCGTCCAGCAGACGCGGAGCGATCCTGACACGGAGTCCGGCCGCGAGCCCCCGCAGATGGCCCATCACCTGCTCGTTCAGGGTGAGAACGGGTTCGGGCAACCGCTCGGTGTACCAGCCGGCAGGGCGGGGCAGACGGAGGGCCGGTCCGTCGTCGGCACGCTGCAACTCCGTCAGGTCCAGGACGATGCCGTGCAGCAGTGCGCAAGCGAGGGCGGGGGACCACAGGCGTGCCGCGTGTCCGAGGTGGACGATGGACACACCGATCCGCGGTTCGCGGGTGTGGTGCCGGTGCGCCACGGCCTCGGCCAGGTCGGTGAAGCCCCTCGCATAGGAGTGGTCGAGCGGATGCCAGCCCTCGTCCCGGCCACCGACGTGCACGGCGAAGAACCCGCCGAGGGCCGTCACGTCCCGGAGAGCCGCGGCGACGGCCCCGGCAGCCGCCCGGGCATGTTCGGTCATGTCGGGGCGCTTCCCTTCCGGCGGATGTACCGACACAGGGTCGATGAATGGGTGAGCGTGGTCTCAGGAAGCCGTACGCCGCCGCGGTGGAGTGATGGCGTACAGGTCGAGGATCTCCGGCCGGGGCACTGTTCCGGGTCCGCCGGCGCGTGCCCAGGCGGCGATGTCCTCGATGGCGTCCGGGTCGTTGACCAGTCCGAGCCAGACGGGCCGGGCGCCGGCGGCCCGGCCCGCCGCGGAGGGCTGGACGACGATGACGTTGGCCTGTTCGCACACGTCCAGGCACTCGGACACCCGCACAGGTACCTCCGCGCGCAGGCGCGCTGTCTGCGCCGTGTGGTCGACACCGATCACCTTCGGGCTGCCACAGCAGCAGTCCCTGCACACGACGACTCTGCAGGGCGCCGGGGCGGGCCCCGGGGTCGCGACGTCGACGGACGTCGTTCCGGCCGTGCTCGCTTCGGCGGGCATGCGGCATCGTTCCTCTCTCCGGGGAGATCCGCCCCGGGACGCGTCGAGGAGGCGACCGCGTGAGTCTCCTGGCTCTCGGGTCGATGCGCGCTCCGCGCCTTCCCGCCCTGGTGCGGGCAGTGGTCATGTGCGGGTCTCGCTCGCCGATCACAGTGGCGGGACCGCGCCGGATTCACACCGGCTTCCTCGTTCCGCCGTCGCCCTGTCGTCGGCCATCATTCCATCGCGCGGGCCCTCGCACCACGATGGCCCCCGCCCGCGTCCCCGAGGGGACCGGCCGGGCGGACCGGGCGTACGCGGTGCGCGCGGAACAGGGCCGGGCCGGATGCGCGGGATGCGCGGCACCCGTCGGGCCGTCGTGTTCGTGCACGGACGGGAACATCGTTCCGCCTCGCGGGCGTGCGGTGCCGTCACGGGCGGCCCGGCCGGACGGTCCCGTCCTCGGTCGCGCCGGACACCACGGCGACGGGGATCCCGGCGACGACGTACGCGTGCTGCGCACCCCCGCGCGCCTGCCTGGCCCCGGGCTGCGTCCTCATCCTGGACCTCGCGGGCAAGGAACCGCTCGCCCGCGAGGTCGTCCCGTCCAAGGTGGTGCGGCGCGGTGACGGCCCGACGGTGCGGACCGGCACGACAGCAGGGGTGTACGGCCGGTCCCGTACGCCCTTTCGCCCTCGCCCCAAGGAACCGCTCGCCCGCGAGGTCGTCCCGTCCAAGGTGGTGCGGCGCGGTGACGGCCCGACGGTGCGGACCGGCACGACAGCAGGGGTGTACGGCCGGTCCCGTACGCCCTTTCGCCCTCGCCCCGGGGAAACGTAGTATCACCTGGTCATCGCCGCGACGGGAGACAGGAAGCCGGTGCGAATCCGGCACGGTCCCGCCACTGTGACCGGGGAGCGCCCCTCCGACACGCCACTGCGCGCCGCGCGGGAAGGCGGAGGGGAACGTCGATCCGGGAGTCAGGACACTGGCCTGTCGCGGGCCCGTCCCAAGGAGCGCGGACTCCAGGAGGCTTCACGTGTTTCCCTTGCTCACCCCTGCGCGAAAGCGCCAGTGCCGTCGCACGACGGCCGCGGCGGTCGCACTGTCGGCGGTCCTGCTGACCGCCGGCTGCGGCTCGTCCGACGACGGCGCCGGCCACGCGAAGGCCACCTCGACCGTGCCCGGAGGCTTTCCCGTCACCATCGACAACTGCGGTGTGAGGACGACGTACGGCACACCGCCGTCCCGGGTGGTCACCATCCACCAGCACCCCGCGGAACTGATGCTCGCCCTCGGTCTGGAGGACCACATGGTGGGCACCGCCTTCCCCGACTCGGCCGTACTGCCGGAGCTGAGGAAGGACTTCGAGACGGTACCGGAACTCGCCCAGAGGGAACCGTCGTTCGAGAGGATCCTCGACGCCGAACCCGACTTCGTCTACGGCGGCTACGGCAGCGCCTTCGCCGAGAACGAGGGCCGCTCCCGCAAGGCGTTCGCCGATGCCGGCATCGACACGTACCTCAACCGTGAGTACTGCGGCGGGAAGCAGCTGACGATGGAGGACACCTACGCCGAGGTCCGCACCATAGGCCGGATCTTCGACGTGTCCGACCGTGCCGACGAACTGGTCGCCGACCTCCGGGGCAGGGTCGGCGAGGCCGCGTCCGCCGTCGAGGGGGAGCCGGAGGTACCGGTCTTCGTCTACGACAGCGGCGACAAGAGCGCCTTCACCGCGGGCGGCAAGGGCCTGGGCACCGAGCTGATCCGGCTGGCCGGCGGGAAGAACGTGTTCGCCGACCTCGACGAGGTCTTCGGTGACGTCTCCTGGGAACAGGTTGTCGAGCGCAGGCCCGAGGTGATCGCCATCTACGACTACGCCGGCGCAGGCGGCGTCGAGCAGAAGAAGAAGTTCCTGCTCTCCCAACCCGCCCTCGCCGACGTACCCGCCGTCAGGAACAAGCGGTTCGTCGTCCTCCCACTGACCGCGACCCTGATCGGTATCCGGTCGGCGTACGCGGTCGGGGACCTGGCCCGCGGGCTGCATCCCCAGAGTTTCCGATGACGCGCACCGTCACCGGACCATCCGTGGGGCCGGTTTCGACGGAGGGGCGGGAAAAGGGCCGCACGGCCACGGCCGGCATCCTGCTCGTGCTGGCCGTTCTGCTCGTGGCCTCCGCCACGGCGGGCCTGGCCATCGGCTCGGTCCAGGTACCGCCCGGCCAGGTCTGGGGCATCGTGACGCACGCGCTGGGCGCCGACTGGACGCAGCCGGCCTGGTCCGGTGCACGGGAGACCATCGTGCTGGACGTACGGGCGCCACGCGTCCTGCTCGGAGCCGTGACCGGCGCCGGCCTCGCGGTGGTGGGCGCCGCCCTGCAGGCGCTGGTACGCAACCCGCTCGCCGAGCCCTACCTGCTCGGGGTCTCCTCCGGGGCGTCCCTCGGCGCGGTCGCGGTCATCGTCTTCGGCGTCAGCGTCGTCGGTCCCCTCTCCCTGTCCGCCGCCGCCTTCGCCGGTGCCCTCGGCGCACTGCTGCTCGTCTACTCCACCGCCCGCACCGGCGGGCGCATCACCTCGACGCGTCTGGTCCTGTCCGGGGTGGCGATCGCGGCGGTACTCACCGCCGTGCTCAACCTGCTGCTGCTCACCACCGACCGCGGCAACGAGGCCCGGACCGTGCTCGCCTGGACTCTTGGCGGCCTCGGTGGCGTCAACTGGGGCACTCTGTGGCTGCCGGGGCTGACGGTGCTGCTGGGCATCGGCGTTCTCCTGGTGCAGGCCCGGAACCTGAACCTGCTGCTGGCCGGTGAGGAGGCGGCGACGACCATGGGCCTGGACGTGGCCCGCTTCCGGGCCCGGATGTTCGTCCTGCTCTCCCTGGTGACAGGTGTCCTGGTCGCGGCGGCCGGCCCGATCGGCTTCGTCGGCCTGATGCTGCCGCACATCGTGCGCCTGTTCGTCGGCGGCGAGCACCGCCGGGTGCTTCCCACCGCCGCGCTCGCCGGGGCGGTCTTCCTGATCTGGGCCGACATCGCCGCCCGCACGATCGCCGCACCCCTGGAGATACCGGTCGGCGTGCTCAGTGCGCTGTGCGGCGGGCCGTTCTTCCTGTGGCTGATGCGCCGGGACGCCCGGCGTAACACCGACCGAGGAGTGGCATGAGCGCCGCGACCGACCTGTCCGTCGAGGGTGTCACCCTCACCGCCGGTGCGCGCCAGTTGGTGCGCGACGTGTCACTGACCGTGTCCGCGGGACAGGTGGTCGGGCTGGTCGGCCCCAACGGCAGCGGCAAGTCCAGCCTGCTCAGGGCTGTTTACCGCGTGCTGCGCCCCGTCGCGGGGACGGTCCGTGTCGATGGCACCGACGTCCGGTCGATGCCCGTACGGCAACTGGCACGCACGGTGGCGGCGGTCGTGCAGGACTCGGCCGCGGACTTCGACCTCGCCGTCCGTGAGGTCGTCGCCATGGGCCGCACCCCGCACCAGCGGCTGCTGGCCGGCGACACGGCGGAGGACGCCGCCGTCATCGACGACGCACTCGCCGCGGTGGATGCCACCCGACTGGCCGACCGTCGCTTCGACCGGCTCTCGGGCGGCGAACGCCAACGCGTCCTCATCGCTCGTGCCCTCGCCCAGCGGCCCACCCTGCTCGTACTCGACGAACCGACCAACCACCTGGACATCCGCCACCAGTTGGATGTCCTCGGCGTGCTGCGCGGGCTGCCTGCGACCGTGCTGCTGGCCCTGCACGACCTGAACCTGGCCGCGTATTACTGCGACCGCCTCCACGTCCTGTGCGAAGGCGAGGTCGTGGCCTTCGGCCCGCCCGCCGAGGTCCTCACGCCCCGACTGCTGGCCGACGTGTACGCGGTCGCGGGCGAGGTGACCGTCCATCCGCGTACGGGCGCCCCCCAGGTGACCTTCCTTCCGGGTGGGCGTCGGCGCGACCCTGCGGCGGACGCGCCGCACCACTGAACTCGCATCCGGCCCGGCGGACCGGTCGCGCCGGTCCGGGAGGACGTCCGCCTCCAGCCGGTCCCCAGGAATGGTCAAGGGCCGGTTTCGGATCTCTCCGAGACCGGCCCTGATCCGTGACTCCCACGAGTCGGGACGACAGGACTTGAACCTGCGCCCCCTTGACCCCCAGAAGTGTGGGTCACCGGTTTCGTCGGCGCACAACAGACTTGATCCGGGGCGTGTGGTGCGTCGACAGCCCTACCGTGCACCATCGCGCACACCGTGTGGTCCCCGACTCGTCCCCGAGCCGCCTCGGAAGAGCGCCGTACACCGGCCGTCGGTGGCACCGGACACCACACGCCACCTCCATGGGAACGCCCCCTTTCCGGGACGCCTGCGCAGTCGACAAGGGCCGGCCGCCTCTTGAGCCGCCGGGCCCGTGGACGCGGATCGCGTCCTGTGCGGCGCGTCGTCAGTCCGCCCTCACTGGATGCGTAAGGTTCGCTCCGGTCGCCGGGTCGAACACGTGAGCCTTGGCCATGTCGGCCTGCAGTTCGACGGGTTCGCCCTCACGGGCACGCGTGGCGGCGTCCAGGCGGGCCACGAGGTGACGGGTGTCGGCGCCGGTGTCGCGCAGGCCCGAGTCCTTGGCGACCTCGTCCAGTTCGGTGGTCGTCGCGGGCCCGCCCTCCGCGGTGAAGTAGACGTACACATCGGATCCCAGCGACTCCAGTACCTCCACGACGGCGGTGAGGACCGGGCCCGTCCGGTCCCGGTCGGGTGACAGGGCCACGTCCTCGAACGCCTCCGGTCGCAGCCCGACGATGACCTCGCGGGGCGCGTTCTGCCGTTCCAGCGCCTGCCTCGTGCGGTCGTCGAGGGGCAGGTCACCCAGGGACGAGCGCAGGACACCGCCCTCCAGCGCGGCGTTCAGGAAGTTCATCGCCGGGGAGCCGATGAAGCCCGCGACGAAGAGGTTGCGCGGCAGGCCGTACAGCTCGGCAGGTGTGCCGATCTGCTGGACCAGACCCTGTCTCATGACCACGACCCGGTCCCCGAGCGTCATGGCCTCGGTCTGGTCGTGGGTGACGTACACGGTGGTCGTGGCGAGGCTCCGCTGCAGCCGGGAGATCTGGGTGCGCATCTGTACCCGGAGTTTGGCGTCCAGGTTGGACAGCGGCTCGTCCATCAAGAACGCCTTGGGATCACGGACGATCGCCCGCCCCATGGCCACCCGCTGGCGCTGGCCGCCAGAGAGGTTGGCGGGCTTGCGGTCCAGGTGCTCGGTCAGGTCGAGGATCCGGGCGGCTTCCGTCACCTTGGCCTCGATGGTGGCCTTGTCCACCTTGGCCAGGCGCAGCGGGAAGCCCATGTTCTCCCGGACGTTCATGTGCGGGTACAGGGCATAGCTCTGGAACACCATGGCGACGTCGCGTTCCTTGGGAGCGAGGTCGTTGACGACTCGGCCTCCGATGCGCAGGGTGCCCTCGGTGATGTCCTCAAGTCCGGCGATCATGTTCAGGGTGGTGGACTTGCCGCATCCCGACGGGCCGACCAGGATCACGAACTCGCCGTCGGCGATCTCGAGGTCCACATCCTTCACGGCGAGGGCCCCGTCGGGAAAACGCTTGGTGACTCCCTCAAGGATGATCTCGGCCATGGATGGTGCCTCCTTGACTTCACGCCCCCGGGTCCGGGACTGCGGTCGGTGCTCCGGACCGGTGGCCTGTCTGCCGTGGTGGGCCTGTTCATCCCTTGACTGCCCCGGAGGTCAGTCCGGCGACGATCCGCCGCTGGAAGAACAGGACGAAAACGATGATCGGGATGGTGATGACCACAGCGGCGGCGGCGATCGACCCCGCGGGCTGCTGGAACTGGGAACTCCCGGTGAAGAACGCGATCGCGGCGGGCACTGTGCGCGCGGACTCGGTGGAGGTCAGCGAGATCGCGAACAGGAAGTCGTTCCAGCAGAAGATGAACACGAGAATGGCCGTGGTGAACACGCCCGGCGCGGCCAGCGGCACGATGACCATCCGGAAGGCCTGCGCGGGCGTCGCCCCGTCGGCCTTGGCGGCCCTCTCCAGATCCCAGGGGATCTCCCGGAGGAACGCCGAAAGGGTGTAGATCGCGAGCGGCAGGGAGAAGGTCATGTACGGGATGATCAGCCCGACCCAGGTGTCGAAGATCCCGATGATCCGCTCGATGTTGAACAGCGGTGACACCAGGGAGATCGGCGGGAACATGGCGATCAGCAACGACATGCCGATGAGCACCCGCTTGCCGGGGAAGCGCAGTCTGGCCACCGCGTAGGCAGCCATGGTGCCCAGCGCCACCGCGATCACCGTGGCGATCAGGGCGATGCCGATCGAGTTGATCAGCGCACGGGTGAACTCGGCGGTCGCGAAGATGCCCTGGTAGTTCTCCCAGGTCCAGTCCGTGGGGATGTAGTTGCCGTCGGTCAGGGTGCTGGGGTCCTTGAACGACAGCGCGGCAATCCACCACACCGGGAACAGGGCGTACAGCACCACCACCACGTTGATGACACCCCATCGGGCGGCGTGCGTCTTTCCCACCGCGGCCATCAGCGCTTCACCTCCGCGCCGGGTGCGGCGGTACCGAAGAGTCTGACGAAGGTGAAGGCGATGATCCCGACGCAGATGAAGATCAGGACCGAGATCGCGGACCCGATGCCGAGGTTCAGCGCGGTGAACAGGTTGTCGTACCCGAGGATCGACAGAGAGCCGGTTCCCTGGGCGCCCGCGGTCAGGATGTAGATGTTGTCGAAGATCCGGAACGCGTCCAGTGTGCGGAAGAGCAGTGCCACCAGGACGGCCGGTTTCATCAGCGGCAGCATGACCTTGGTGAAGCGCTGCCAGGCGGTGGCGCCGTCCACCATGGCCGCCTTCAGTGCCTCCTCGGGGATCAGCGCGAGGCCCGCGAGCAGCAGCAGGCCCATGAACGGCGTGGTCTTCCACACCTCGGCGAGGATGATCAGCCAGAGGGCGGGCCACTGCTCGGTCAGCGGAGCCTCCCCGCCGGGCAGCAGCTCGGCGAGGTATCCGAGCTCCGGGGTCCAGGCGTACTGCCAGGAGAAGGCGGCGACCACGGTGACGATCCCGTACGGAATGAGGACCGACGTGCGGACGACGCCGCGCCAGAAGATCGTGCGGTGCATCACCAGGGCGAGTCCCATTCCGAGGGCGAGTTCGATCGCCACGGACACGATGGTGATGAACAGCGTGACCCAGAAGGCGTCCCACCAGAACGGGGAGGACAGCACCGCCCCGTAGTTGCTCAGGCCCACGAACTCGGCCCTTCCGGGAAAGCGCAGGTCGTACCGCTGGAGGGACAGATAGACGGCGTACCCGATGGGGTAGGCGGTCACGGCGGTCATGACGACGACGGCGGGCGCGCAGAGCAGCCAGCCGAGCCGCCGCTCCTGCCTGGCGCCCGCCGAGAGTACCGCCCGGTCCGGCCCCGCCCGCTCCGTCTCCGGCTCGGGGGGCCTCGGGGGTCCGGCGGGTTTCGCCCGCGTGCTCATCTCGGCCCGCCCGGGGACGAGGCCCGCCCGCTGCGGCGCCGGGCGACGACATGGTGCGGGAGGTGGTGGTTCACGGGATCACACCCTCGGATCGCAGGGCATCGTCGATCTGTTCCCCGATGGTGTCGACCGAGCTCTCCGGTTTGATCCCGGACGGCGGAGACAGCGTGTGGGAGACCGCGATCGAGACGTTCTGATAGACCGGAGTGACCGGGCGCACGCCCGCCGACTCCAGGGCGGCCAGCACTTCCCCGGAGAAGGGGTACTCCTTCATGAACGCGGGCTCGTCGTACAGAGCGCGCAGGGTGGGCGGCAGACCGCCCTCGATCGCGGCGGTGAGCTGGTTCTCCCGGTTGCGCAGGCACAGCGCCGCCTCGAAGGCCAGGCCGGGGCGGCGCGAGTAGGCGCTCACAGCCAGATCGATGCCGCCGATGGTGGGACGTGCCGGGCGGTTCGCGTCGACCCGAGGGTACGGCGCCCAGCGGAAGTTCTTGAACAGCTCGGGGTTGTTCGCCTTCATCGACGGATAGACGAACGGGTAGTTGAGCTCGAACGCCGCCGTCCCCGACTCCATGGCGAGCCGGTTCTGGTCCTCCATCTGGTTGGGCAGGGAGGGGTCCGCGGCCGGTGAGTTCGCCAGGTCACGCATGATCCCGGCGGCCCGCACGGCAGGAGGACCGAGGGATGGCTCGGTCGCGCTCGCGTCGAGGATGGAGCCGCCCGCGCTGTTGATCAGCGTGTTGAACCAGACGGTCAGGCCCTCGTACTGGGCGCCCTGGACCTCCACGAAGTGCGGTTTGCCCTGCCGGGCGAGGGCGCCGGCCATGTCCAGCATCTCGGCCCAGGTCCTGGGTGGGGTGGGCACCAGGTCCTCGCGGTACCACAGGATCTGGGTGTTGGTGTTGTACGGGACGGCGTACAGCTTGCCCTTCCAGGTCGAGGTCTGCAGCGGTACGCGCAGGGTGCCCTCGACGGCCTGCCGCTTCGCCGCCCCCGTCCATTCCCGGATCCAGCGCGCCTCGGCGAACTCCGCCGCCCACGTGACGTCCAGGCCCAGGATGTCGAGCGAGTCGTCCTGCGCGGCGAGCCTGCGGACGAGCTGCTGGCGCTGGCCGTCCGCGGCACGCGGAAGCTTGTGGTAGCTGATCCTGTAGCGGCCGCCCGACGCCTGGCCGCACCGGTCGGCCGCCTTCTGGAGCGCGCCGGAGTCGTCGGGGAAGTTGTACCAGTTCAGGGTGGGGTTACCGGAGCCCTCGTCACTGCCACAAGCGGCGAGCACCGACGCCAGCAACGGCATTACGGCGAACGCCCGCAGCCCTCGCGCCCCTCTGGGACGTCTCTTCCGGCCCGGAACCGGCCGGCAGCCGCACCTCGCGTGCACGCGCTCCACACCTCACTTCCGGACGGTGGCACGGACCTCGGACCTCGCAGCGCTTGCCTCCCGGCGAACACTAAAGGCCACATAAAGCAAGATCAAGCACATATCGCATCCAACCGCCCAGCGGCCCACCGCGGGACCGGCTCGGCCAACCTGCGGGCGCGGAGGGGGAGACGATCGGCCTCGGTGCCTCCTGCTGTCCTACGGCAGGGTGCGCGATCCGTTCGGCAGGGAACGGTCCGTCGAACCCGGTCGGGCGCCGGCTTGCGTGCGGCCGCGCCCTGCCGAACGGACGTGGCATCAAGGGAAACGTCTGCTCAGGTCAGAGCGTTTGAGGATCGCCCCGGTGACGCACCTCGACCGAGTCCAGGTGCGTCACGTGACCGCCCCGCAGCGTCCGGTCCCCGTCTGGCTCCCGGGAACGACGAAGAGGCCACTTCCGGTCAACCGGAAATGACCTCCGACCTGCTACTTCGCAAGTCGGGACGACAGGATTTGAACCTGCGACCCCTTGACCCCCAGTCAAGTGCGCTACCAAGCTGCGCCACGTCCCGATGCGGTCCGCGGGGTGAACCGCGTGATCACGCAGGTCAATCCTACCGCATACGGGGATGCCCCAGAGACCCCGTGCGGCGCTCGCCCCGCGGTGCCGAATGACCGGCCGTCAGCCGCGCGGCACCTCGATCACGCTGGCGAGGTGGGCGCGGACGGCCGCCTCGGCCGCCTCCGGGCCCCTGGCCCTGATCGCCTCGATCAGGGCCAGATGCTCGGTCAGGGAGTGCTGCGAGCGTCCCGGCCTGAGCGTCAGCTGGAAACGCTGGCGCACCCGTTGGCCGTTGAGGCGGTCCAGTAGGGCCACGGCTGTGCGCCGGCCGGAGAACTCCTGGATGCGGGTGTGGAGTTCCTGGTCGAGCCGGGAGTGGGCGAGGGGCTCGCCGTCGGCCACGGCCTTGGCCATCGCCGTGCCCAGTTCGGTGAGCCGGTCCAGTTGCGCGTCGTCGGCCGTGGCGGCGGTCTTGGCCGCGCACAGCCCTTCGAGCACCGTCCGGCATGCGGTGATGGCGACCGCTTCCTCCACGGTCACCGCCCGTACCGTGAGCCGCGGTGCGGATCCGCTCGACCCGTCCCTGGGCCTCCAGGTCGATGGGCGCGGCCCGGATGCCGGCCCGGGTCGCCCCGAACCGCTCGGCGAGCTCGTTCTCGTTCTCGTTCTCCACCAGCCGCTGGTCCGGCACCATCTCGCCCCGCAGGATCGCCTGCCGCAACTGCGCGACGGCATGCCGCTTGGCCTGCTCGCCGGTGTTCGGACGGATTTGGTCGGACATCGTCACTCTCCCCTGAGCGGGCGCCTGGTGACCCCAACCCCATCCCGGCAGAATGGTCAACAATTTCGTTTGCTTCTTTACAGACAAGTGCCGCCCGCCTGCCCCCTCCTTGACACCCTCACCCGTACACACTCAAGGTTTGTCTGGACAATACTGGACGGAACAGGGAACGGTCCGGTCACGAAACGGTCCGAGGAAGGGCTCTCATGGTGGATACGCTCGGTGTCGCCGTCATCGGATTCGGCTGGATGGGACGGGTGCACACCCAGGCGTACGCGCGCGTGCCGCACCACTATCCGCAGCTCGCCCTGCGCCCGGAGCTGATCACGGTCGCCGAGGAGGTGCCGGGCCGGGCCGAGGAGGCCGCGGCGCAGTTCGGGTTCGCCCGCACCACCCGCGACTGGCGCGACGTGGCCGCCGACCCCCGCGTGCAGGCGGTCAGCATCACGGCCCCGAACTTCCTGCACCGTGAGATCGGCGTCGTGATGGCCGAGGCCGGCAAGCACATCTGGATCGAGAAGCCGGTCGGTCTCACCGCCGGGGACGCCCGCGCGGTCTCGGACGCCGTCGCCAAGGCCGGAGTCCGCAGCGCGGTGGGCTTCAACTACCGCAACGCGCCCGCCGTCGAGACGGCCCGTGCCCTGATCGCCGCCGGCGACATCGGTACCGTCACCCATGTCCGAATCCGCCTGTTCAGCGACTACGCCGCCCACCCCGAGTCCGCCCTGACCTGGCGCTACGAGCGGGAGCGCGGCGGCAGCGGAGTGCTCGGCGACCTGGCCTCGCACGGTGCCGACCTGGCCCGCTTCCTGCTCGGCGACATCGCCTCGCTGACCGCCGACACGGCGATCTTCCTGCCCGAGCGGGCCCGCCCGGCCGGCGCCACGGCCGGCCACGCCCGTGCCAGTGGCGGCGAACTCGGCCCGGTGGAGAACGAGGACTACGTCAACTGCCTGCTGCGCTTCGCCTCCGGCGCGCGCGGTGTGCTGGAGGCCTGCCGGGTCTCGGTCGGCGAGCAGAACAACTACGGTTTCGAGGTGCACGGCACCAAGGGCGCCGTGTTCTGGGACTTCCGCCGGATGAACGAACTCGGCGTCAGCCGCGGCACCGGCTACCAGGACCAGCCGGTGAGCACGGTCCACGTCGGCCCGGGCGACGGCGAGTTCGGCGCGTTCCAGCCCGGCGCGGCGAACGCCATGGGCTACGACGACCTGAAAGTGGTCGAGGCGCACCGTTTCCTGCGCTCCGTCGCCGAGGGCGCCGAGTACGGCGCCACGCTCACCGACGCCGTGCACAGCGCGGCCGTACTGGATGCGATGGTGCGGTCGGCCGGGAACGGGGCCTGGGTGGCGGTGGACGCCACCTCGTGACGGTTCAACGGGCCGCGCTCTCCCGGCGGCCCAGCCAGACCGTGAGCGGCGCCAGCACCAGCCACCGCCACACTGCTGCGGGCCCGACGGCCAGGACCAGCGGGATGGTCACGAGGAACACCGCCACCGTCGAGCCCAGGTCGGCGATGGAGAGCTCCTCGTCCCGCACCGGGGCCGCGTCGCCGCACAGCCGGGGGCGTCTGGCGAAAAGGACGGCCAGTATGAGATGGACCCCGCCGAGTCCGGCGACCGCCGCCGAGTAGACGACCACCGAGACGTGCTCGTCGCCGTACTCCGAGACCAGCGCGGTCGGGAACGGCAGCAATGCCGCGATGCCCAGGCCGAGCACGGTCAGCGAAATCACCTGTCCGTCCACCTGCCGAACGGTGCGGAAGATCGCGCGGTGCTCGCGCCAGAAGCCGGCCGGCACCACCATGCTGATCGCATAGGCGCCCGGGTTGGGCACCAGCTCGCGCAGAGCGTCGTGGTACTCCTCGGGGCTCAGTCCCCGAGGCACGGAGAGGTCCGGGACGAGCAGGGTGACGGCGATGGCGGACACGCCGTCGGCGAGGGTCACCAGCCGCTCGGGCCCGCCTTCCGGGGTCGGTTTCCTCATGCGCACGACGGTAGGCAGCCCCGGCCCGCCGGACGGGGACACACGCCCGGGCCGCGGCTCCTTCACCGCGGACCGTCACCCGGCCACCCTGCCGGGCGGCATGTTGTAGGGGGTGACCACCTGGATCACGGAGGGGAGGGTGGGCCCCGCGGGCGGCAGGGCGCCGTGGGCGCGCATCACGAGGTGGCAGGCCTCGCGCAGGTCGTGGCGCAGATCGTGGTGGAGCACGGCGGACAGGCGGTGCTCGCGCAGCAGCCGGGTGTTGTCGTGGTCGAGGTCGTGCGCGACGAACACGGCGCACTCGCGCCCGGCGTCCTCGAAGGCCCGCAGGGTGGCGATGTTGCCGCCGCCGATCGAGTAGACCGCGCGGATGTCCGGGTCGCGGTCCAGCGCCGCCCGGACGAGCTCGTACTGGGTGGTGTCCAGGCCCTGTCCCCCGGCGATCTCCGCGAGGGCGTGCTCGGGGTACCGGGCGCGCATGACGCTGCGGAAGCCCATCTCGCGCTCCTCCTCGTTGCGGAAGAAACCGCTGGAGAGGCTGGTGAGCACATTGCCGGGGCCGTTGCCGAGCCACTGCCCCGTGAGATACGCGGCGGTCGCGCCGGCCGCCCGGTTGTCGCTGCCGACGTAGCCGACACGGGCGCTCGCGGGCAGGTCGGTCACCAGCGTCACCACCGGGATGCCCGCCGCCGCGAGCCGGCCGACGGCGGCGGTGACCTCGGGGACGTCCGGGGCTTTGAGGATCACCCCCTGTGTGCCGCGCCGCCCGATCCGGTCGAGGGCGGCGACCAGTTCCCCCGCCGGACCCGTCTCGCGGAAGTGGAAGCGGGAGCGGACCACCGCCGGGTGCAGTGCGGGCAGTTCGGCCTCCAGGGCGGCCCGCACGGCGGTGGAGAACCGCTCGGGCGACTGCATGACGATGTCCACCATGAACGTACGGCCGACCAGCCGGACCTGGGTGCGCTGCCGGTCCAGGTCGGCGATCGCCCGGCGCACCTCCTGCGCGGTGCTGTCCCGCACCCCGCCCCGGCCGTTGAGCACCCGGTCGACCGTGGCCTCGCTCAAACCTGCCTGACGTGCGATTTCCCTGATCGGGAAGGGGTGGCCCATACGACCGGCTCCTGGGACTCCTGAGGGGTTTTTGATGGCTGACTGCTGATTGTTCGAAGGCTTTGTACTGACAAGAATGACAGAGCCGAGTCCCCGTGACCCGAAACGTGACCCGAAAGGACGACCATGTCCTTCTCCACCGCCTCCAACCCGGTCCAGCCGTCCGCCGCCGCCCCCGCGCAGGCAGCGGAGCGGCGGCCCTGGCTGTCCGGGCAGGACTGCGACCTGGACGCCTTCCGTGCCGTGGTCGAGCGGACCACGGACCCCGCCGCCCACCCACACGCCGCCGCCGTGGAACGGAACGTGCTGCTCTACGACGCCGACCGGCTCGCCCTCGCCGACCGGCGCGAGGTCCAGGCCGAGCTGGTGCGCGCCCTCGCCGACGGCCCCGGCGTCGTGGTCGTCCGGGGCGCCTTCCCCGACCCGGCGGTCGTGGACCGGGCCACCGCCGTGTTCGACGCCCTGATCTCCGAGCAGCGCGCCACGGGCGCCACCGCCGGCGACCACTTCGCCAAGCCGGGCGCCAACGACCGGGTGTGGAACGCCCTGGAGAAGGCCGCCCTCTACGACCCGCAGGCCTTCGCCGAGTACTACGCCAACGACGTGATCGCGCTGGTGTCCACGGCCTGGCTCGGCCCCGGCTACCAGGTCACCTCCCAGGTGAACGTGGTCAACCCGGGCGGCGCGGCCCAGACCGTGCACCGCGACTACCACCTCGGCTTCCTCTCCGACGAGGCCGCCGCCGCCTACCCGGCGCACGTGCACCGCCTCTCCCCCTTGCTCACCCTGCAGGGCGCGGTCGCGCACTGCGACATGCCCGTCGAGTCCGGACCCACGCTGTACCTGCCGCATTCGCAGAAGTACGGGCCCGGCTATTTCGCCTGGCGGCTCCCCGGGTTCCAGGCGTACTTCGAGGAGCACCACGTGCAGCTGCCGCTCGCCAAGGGCGACGCGGTCTTCTTCAACCCGGCGCTGTTCCACGCCGCCGGCGCCAACCGCTCGGCGGACATCCGGCGCATGGCCAACCTGCTCCAGGTGTCCTCGGCGTTCGGACGGGCCATGGAGACGGTGGACCGCGAGACCGTGACGGGTGCCGTCTACCCGGTGCTGTTCAAGAGCCGGGCGGAGGGCGCCGGCGAGCAGTGGCAGGAGAACGTGATCGCGGCGAGCGCGGAGGGCTACCCCTTCCCCACCAACCTCGACAACGACCCGCCCGTCGACGGCCTGGCCCCGCCCTCGCAGGCGGACCTCGTACGGCGGGCACTGCGCGAGAACTGGACCGTGCGCACCCTGCGGGAGGCGCTGCGGGCCAACGCCGGACGACGTGAGAGCTGAAAGGAACCGGAACACGGTCATGGGGCCTCTCGACGGCAAGGTCGTCCTCGTCGACGGCGGGAGCCAGGGCGTCGGCGCCGCCGTCGCGCGGGCCGCGGTCCGCGAGGGGGCGGCCGTGGCCGTCACCGGGCGGCGGCCCGAGCCCGGTGAGGCCCTCGTGGCGGAGCTGACCGCCGCGGGCGGCAGGGCGGTCTTCGTCCGCGCCGACCTGGCCGACGCCGAGCAGGCCAGGGGCTCCGTCGCCGAGGCCGTACAGGCGCACGGCCGGGTCGGCTGCCTGGTCAACTCGGCAGGGCTGACCTCGCGCGGAACCCTGCTGGACACCACACCCGAGCTGTTCGACCAGCACATCGCGGTCAACCTCAAGGCACCGTTCTTCACCATGCAGGCCGCCGTCGCGGACATGGTGCGGCGCGAGGAGCCCGGCACGATCGTCAACATCATCGCCTCGTCGGCGCACGGCGGGCAGCCTTTCCTGGCGCCCTACGTCGCCGCGAAGGCCGGACTCGTCGGACTCACCCGCAACGCGGCGCACGCCCACCGGTGGGACCGGATTCGGATCAACGGGCCGAACATCGGCTGGACCGCCATCGAGGGTGAGGACGCCACCCAGCGCACCTTCCACGGTGCCGGCGACGGCCGGCGCGAGCGGGCCGCCGCCCGGCTGCCGACGGGCAGACTGGGCCGGCCGGACGAGACCGCCGACTTCGTGGTCCTGCTGCTGTCCGACCGCTCCGGCATGGTGACCGGCTCCGTGATCGACTGGGACCAGAACGTCCTCGGCGGCCCCGGCTGGCGGGACAGCACCCGCCACGCCACGCCCTCTCCCCACGCAGGACCGCACCCACGCCCCACGCCCCGCACCCCGCACCCCGCACCCCGCACCCCGCACCCAAGGAGCACCACCTCCATGCGCATCGGAATCCTCGGTCTCGGCCGTATCGGCGCCTTCCACGCCGAGACCCTCTCCGGGCTCGACTCAATCGAGTCGCTCGTCGTCTCCGACCCGTTCGCGGACGCCGCGAAGGCCGCCGCCGAGCGCTTCGACGCCGAGGTCGCGGACTCCCCCGAGGCCGTGCTCGCCGCCGGCGTGGACGGTGTGGTGATCGCCGCGGCGACCGACGCCCACCCCGGGCTGATCCTCGCCTGTGTCGAGGCGGGCGTCCCCGTGTTCTGCGAGAAGCCGGTGGCCCGCACGATGGCCGAGGGGGTGCAGGTACTGAAGGCGGTCGAGGGCCAAGGCGTGCCGATCCAGATCGGTTACAACCGCCGCTTCGACGCGGGCTTCGTCGCCGCGCGGGCGGCCGTGCGCAGCGGGGAGCTGGGCAGGCTGCACACCGTGCGCTCGACCACGCTGGACCCGGCGCCGCCGCCGGCCGCGTACATCGCCGCGTCCGGCGGAATCTTCCGTGACTGTTCCGTGCACGACTTCGACATCATCCGCTGGGTGACCGGCCGCGAGGTGACCGAGGTGTACGCGGTCGGCGGCAACCGGGGCGCCGACTACATCAAGGAGGCGGGCGACGCCGACACCACCGGTGCGATCCTCACCCTGGACGACGGCACCATCGCCGTGGTCTCCAACAGCCGCCACAACGCCCGGGGGTACGACGTCCGCATGGAGATCCACGGCTTCACGGACTCCATCGCGGTCGGTCTGGAGGACAAGCTGCCGCTGCGGTCGGTGGAGCCCGGGGTGGCCTTCCCCGCGGACACCCCGCACGACTTCTTCATGGACCGCTTCACCGCCGCCTACCGCGCCGAGCTCACCGCGTTCACCGAGGTCGCGGCCGGCTCCCGGCCGTCCCCGTGCACGGTGGCGGACGCCCTGGAAGCGGGCTGGATCGCCGACGCCTGCACCCTGTCCCTGCAGGAGCACCGCCCCGTCACCGTCGAGGAAGTAGGGCAGGCCTGAGCGGCGGCACGCGCCCCCGGACCCCGGGGGGCGAACAACGTGTGGGGCCGCCCTCCAGGAGGCGGCCCCACACGCATCACGTCACCTCACCGGTACAGCGCCGGTCTCTCCGCCAGTTCGACCGCAACGAGGCCGCCCTCCTCCGGGGCCCGGACGCCGGCCTCGCAGACTGCGGCCGCCGCGTAGCCGTCCCAGGCGCTGGGGCCGTCGGCCTCGCCCCGGGGGTGGTGAAGAACGGTGAACCGGTCACGTCGCGGTGCCGGTTGTGCAGCATCAGGGGGCGGCCCAACCGCCCTGTCTCCAGCAGCGCCTTGAGGCGGGCGTACTCGGCGTCGTAGCGGCGCATGAAGCCGACCCGGATCCGGCGGTGGCCGAGTGCCCGTTCGGCTTCGACGACGCGCAGCGCGGAGGCCGCGTCGGGGGTGAGCGGCTTCTCGCACAGGACGGGCAGGCCCGGCTCGAACGCGGTGAGCGGGGCGGCCTCGTGGGCCGGTCCCGGGGAGGCGGTGAGCACCGCGTCGACTCCGGCCGCCGCCATCGCGGCGGCCGGGTCCGTGTGTGCGGTGCAGCCGTCGATGCCGGCGGCCACCGCCTTGGCCCGTTCCGCGTCGGTGTCGGCGACGGCGGCCACCCGCGCGCCGCCGATCGTCCGGTCGATCCGGCGCACGTGGTCCGCGCCCATGCGGCCCGTGCCGATGACGGCGATTTCCAGGGGCGGGTTGCCGTGCATGGCTCCACGCCTCCCTTCCGGGTCGTCCGGCGGCGGTTTCAGGCTCCGCAGGAGCGGAGGAACCTGCGGGTGCGGACCGCGATCGGCAGCGGCTTGTCCGGCTCGCAGGGGTACATGTCCTGCTCGACGATCGCGAACAGGTCCACGTCCAGCTTCTGGGCGGCGGTCAGGACCGCGCCCAGCTCCGGTACCCCGGCGGGCGGTTCACACATCACTCCGCGCTGCACGGCGGGACCGAACGGGATCCCGTTCGCGACCACGTCGTCGAGGACGTCCGGGTCGACCTGCTTGAGGTGCAGGTAGCCGATGCGTTCGCCGTAGGTCTCGATGAGCTTGACGCTGTCGCCGCCGCAGTAGGCGTAGTGCCCGGTGTCGAGGCACAGGTTGACCAGGGAGGAGTCGGTGGAGTCGAGGAAGCGCTCGACGTGTTCCTCGGTGTCGATGTGGGTGTCGGCGTGCGGGTGGACGACGATGTCGAGCCCGTAGGTGTCCCGCACCTGGCGGCCGAGGCGCTCCATGCCCTCGGCGAGGTGGCCCCACTGCTCGGTGCTGAGCTCCGGGGGCTCCAGGATCTCGGCGGTCTTGTCGTCGCGCCAGAAGGACGGGATGACGACCAGGTGCTTGGCGTCCATGGCCCGGGTGAGCGAGGCGACCCGGCTGACCTGCTCCCAGGCGGACTCCCACGCGGAGGGGCCGCGGTGCAGTCCGCAGAAGATGGTGCCGGCGGAGACCTTGAGGTCCCGCTTCTTCACCTCTTCGGTCAGACGGGCCGGGTCGGTCGGGAGGTAGCCGTAGGGGCCGAGTTCGATCCAGGAGTAGCCGGCCTCGGCGACCTCGTCGAGGAAGCGCTGCCAGGGCACCTGCTGCGGGTCGTCGGGGAACCAGACGCCCCAGGAGTCGGGGGCGGAGCCCACCCTGATGCGGTCGAGTGCGACTGCCATGTCAGGATTTTCCTTCCGGGGATGCCACTGCGGGGGCCTGGAGGTCTCCCTCCTCGGGGAGCTCCTCGACGTCGACGCCGCGGACCTGTGCCAGTTCGTGTTTGAGTGCGGCGAGTTCGGTTCCGCCGGCCATGTGGTTGGTCAGTTCCTCCAGGGAGACCTCGCTGCGGGCGGCGGCGAGTTCCGTGGTGCCCAGGCGCAGGACGCTGAAGTGGTCGCCGACCATGTAGGCGTGGTGGGGGTTGTGGGTGATGAAGATGACGCCGAGGCCGCGGTCGCGGGCGGCGGCGATGTACTTCAGCACCACACCGGACTGCTTGACGCCGAGCGCGGCGGTGGGCTCGTCCAGGATGAGGACGCGGGCACCGAAGTAGACTGCGCGGGCGATGGCCACGCACTGGCGCTGGCCGCCGGAGAGGGTGCCGATGGGCTGTTCCAGGTCGTCCAGGACGATGCCCATGTTGCGCAGTTCCTCGTCCGCGGTCCTCTTCATCCGCTCGATGTCGAGACGGCGGACCGGCCAGGGGCCCCTGGTCGTCTCCGAGCCGAGGAAGAAGTTGCGCCACACCGGCATCAGCGGGACGACGGCGAGGTCCTGGTAGACGGTGGCGATCCCCTTGTCGAGGGCTTCGCGCGGGGTGGAGAACCGTACCGGGGTGCCGTCGACGAGGAACTCGCCCTCGGTGTGCTGGTGCAGCCCGGATACGATCTTGATGAGGGTGGACTTTCCGGCACCGTTGTCACCGAGTACGCAGGTCACGCGGCCGGGGTGGACGGCCAGGTCGACCCCGTGCAGGGCGCGGATGTTGCCGTAGGACTTCCCGGCTCCGCGGAGCTCGACCAGGGGGTGTCTCCCGTCGGGGGCGGTGTCCTGCAGGACGGCACCGTGGGTGCCGGTCGTGTCGTCGGTCATTGCGGTCACCTCCGGGTCGCCGTGCGCTGGACCCACAGATTGATGAGGACGGCGCCGAGGAGCATCACACCGAGGAAGGCCTTGAACCAGTCCGGGTTCCAGCCGGCGTAGACGATGCCCTGCTGCACCATGCCGAACATGAAGGCGCCGAAGACCGGGCCGATCGCGCTGCCGTAGCCACCGGTCAGCAGGCAGCCGCCGATCACCGCGGCGGCGATGTAGATGAGCTCCTGTCCCACTCCCTCGCCGGACTGGACGGTGTTGAAGGAGAAGAGCTGGTGCATGCCGACGAACCAGGCGCCGAAGCCGACCAGCATGAACAGGGAGATCTTGGTGAACGTCACCGGCACACCGACGGCGCGGGCGCTCTCCTTGTTGCCGCCGACCGCGAAGATCCAGTTGCCGTACCGGGTGCGGAGCAGCACCCAGGAGGCCAGGACCGCGAAGACCAGCCACCACACGACGGTGATCTTCACCTGGACACCGCCGACCTCGAAACTCGAGGCGAAGACGGCCTTGGCCTGCTCGAAGCCGTCCATGTCGCTGATGTCGTCGGTCGCGACGTTCCCGGTGACCAGCTTGGTCACGGCCAGGTTGACGCCCTGGAGGATCAGGAAGGTGCCGAGGGTGACGAGGAAGCTGGGCAGCCCCGTCCTGACCAGGAACCAGCCGTTGAACAGGCCGACGGCGAGGGACACCGCGAGGGCGACGATCACGCCCGCCCAGACGTTCATGGACAGCTGGTAGGCGAGCATGCTCGCGGTGAGCGCCGAGGTGACCACAGCCACCCCGGCCGACAGGTCGAACTCGCCACCGATCATCAGCAGCGCCACCGGCAGGGCCATGATCCCGATGGTCGATGACTGGTACAGGATGTTCGCCATCGAGCTGCCGTCCCGCATGGGCGGGGCGGCGATCAGGAAGAAGACCAGCACGGCCAGGGCGCCGAGGAAGACGCCGACCTCGGGCCTGGCCAGCAGCCGCAGTGCCAGCGGGCGCCGCGCGGTGCGGCCGTCGGTCTCCTTCGGGCCGAGGGCCGGCGGTGGGGTCACCGCCGGCCCAGCCTGTCGGGTCATACTCATCACCGAGTGCCCTTCGCGGCGTACTCGGAGACCGCGTCGACGTTGGACTCGTCGACGAACGCGGGGCCGGTGAGCACCGGCTGCTCACCTCCGCCGCTGTAGTTGCCGTTGTTCTCGTAGAGCCACAGGCCGTCGACGGCGAGGTAGCCCTGGAGGTAGGGCTGCTGGTCCACGGCGAACTCGATGTCGCCGGCCTGGATCGCCTTGGTCAGGTCCTTGTTGAGGTCGAAGGTGGCGACCTTCGCCTCGCTGCCGGCGTCACCGACCGACTGCACCGCGGTCTGCGCGAAGGGGGCGCCGAGGGTGGCGACGTAGTCGATGGAGGAGTCCTGCTTGAGCTTGGCGGTGATCGTCGACTTCACCGACGGCATGTCGGTGCCGTTGACGTTGAGGATCTGGGTCTCGCCCTCGAAGGTCTCCTTCAGACCGTCGCAGCGCTGGGTCAGGCCGACGTTGCCCTGCTCGTGGACGACACAGACGGTGTTCTTGGCGCCGACCTCGTTGAGCTTCTTGCCGAAGGCCTCGCCGGCCACGGACTCGTCCTGGCCGAAGAACTCCAGCAGGCCGAGGTCCTTCCAGTCGCTCAGACCGGAGTTGAGGCCGACGACGGGTATGCCGGCCTTCTCCGCCTTGGCGAGGACGCTCTTGAGGGCGTCCGGCTTGGCGAGGGTGACGGCGATGCCGTCGACCTTCTGGTCGATCGCGTTCTGCACCAGGTTGGCCTGGTTGCCCGCGTTCGGGTCGGCGGAGTAGATGAGATCGACGTTGTCCTTCGCGGCGGCGGCCTCGGCGCCCTTGCGGACGATGTCCCAGAAGGTGTCGCCGGGTGCCTGGTGGGTCACGAGGGCGACGGTCATCTCGGGCGTGTTCGCCTTGCCGGCCGACGCGCCGTCGCCGCCCTCCTCGGCCTTCTTTCCGCCGGAGCCGCTGGAGCAGCCGACGAGGGTCAGGGCGGTCGCCGCGGCCACCGCGACGAAGGACACGATTCTGCGGGGGCGGTGGTGGGAAGAGGGGTCCATCTTGCCTGCACCTCACTGTGCTACGCGGAAAAAGGGCGGGGGTCCGGGAATCCTTCCCGGACCCCCGGACGTCCGGGTCTGTGTCGTCGTGCGAAACAGCTGTCGTGCTGGGACGGGATCAAAGTCCCTGACGCGCACTCTGTCAATACTTTGTTAAGACATCATTTCACTTGCTAGTCCGAATGTAAGTACAAACTATTGACATCGCCGCCCTCCGAGACCTACACCTGAGAGGCGGCAGGTCCCCTGGCTTCCACGTCCCCACCGTGGCAGGGCACCCCGGGACCCGCATCCCCAGCAGTTCGAGGAGCTTCGCTCGATGACCGACTCAGACGCACCACAGTATTTCGACCTGATCACCATGGGCCGCATCGGGGTCGACCTTTACCCACTGGAGACCGGCGTTCCGCTGGCAAAGGTCGAAACGTTCGGAAAGTTCCTCGGTGGTTCGGCCGCGAACGTGGCGGTGGCCGCCGCCCGGCTCGGCCGCTCCACGGCCGTGATCACCCGTACGGGAGACGATCCGTTCGGCACCTACCTGCACGAGGCTCTGAGGGACTTCGGTGTCGACGACCGGTGGGTCACCCCGGTCGCCGCGTACCCGACGCCGGTCACCTTCTGCGAGATCTTCCCGCCGGACGACTTCCCCCTGTACTTCTACCGCCGGCCCAAGGCTCCCGACCTGGAGATCCACACCGCCGAGCTGGATCTCGCCGCCGTCCGCGCGGCCGGGATCTTCTGGATCACCGGCACCGGCCTGAGCGAGGAGCCGAGCCGCCGGACGACGCTCGACGCGCTCGAGGCGCGCGCCAGGGCGGGCACCACCGTGTTCGACCTGGACTGGCGCCCGATGTTCTGGCGCGACCCCGACGAGGCCCGCCCCTACTACCGCCAGGCACTGCGGCACGCCACCGTCGCGGTCGGCAACCTCGACGAGTGCGAGGTCGCCACCGGAGTGCGCGAGCCCGAGGCGTGCGCCGCGGCGCTGCTGGCGGCCGGCGTGGAACTCGCCGTGGTCAAGCAGGGTCCCCGGGGCGTACTCGCCGTGCACCGTGACGGCACCCGCGCACAGGTGCCGCCGGTCCCGGTGGACGTGGTCAACGGTCTCGGCGCGGGCGACGCCTTCGGCGGCTCGCTCTGCCACGGTCTGCTCTCGAGCTGGGACCTGGAGCGCACCATGCGTCACGCCAACGCCGCCGGCGCCCTCGTCGCCTCGCGTCTGGCCTGTTCGTCCGCCATGCCCACCGGGCCGGAAGTCGCGGGCCTCCTCGCGCGGGCCGTGCCGCCGGGCGACGCGAGCCTGCCGAGCCAGTCCTGAACGGAGTCCTTCCTTGAACCTCAGCATCTGTGACCTCACCACGGTCCGGGCCCGGCATCCGGAGGCCGTCGCCGAGGCGGCCGCCCGCAGGGCCCGCCGTCCGCTGATCGGCGACAGCGGACGGCTGATGATCGTGGCCGCCGATCACCCCGCGCGGGGTGCGCTCGGCATCGGCGACCGGCCCCTGGCCATGGCCGACCGCGCCGATCTGCTGGAACGGCTGCGCGTCGCGCTGTCCCGGCCCGGCGTCGACGGGGTGCTGGCCACCGCCGACATCCTCGAGGACCTGCTGCTGCTCGGCGCGCTCGAGAACAAGGTCGTCATGGGGTCGATGAACCGCGGAGGCCTGGCCGGCGCGGCCTTCGAGATGGACGACCGCTTCACCGGCCACCGCCCCGAGGACATCGAGCGGTTCGGCTTCGACGCGGGCAAGCTGCTGGTCCGCATCGACTACGCCGACCCGGGGTCCCTGACCACCCTGGAGTCCACCGCCCGCGCCGTCGACGCCATGGCCGAGCGCCGGCTCCCGGTGTTCGTGGAGCCGTTCATCTCGCGCCGGGTCGACGGGAGGGTCCGCAACGACCTGTCCGCCGAGGCCGTCACCCGCTCCATCGCCATAGCCTCCGGTCTCGGTGGCACCTCCGCCTACACCTGGCTGAAACTGCCCGTCACCGAGAACGCCGACGACATGGCGGAGGTCCTGCGCGGCTCCACGCTGCCCGTGGTCCTGCTCGGCGGGGAGGTCGGCGACCAGGACGCGGCCTACGAGCGGTGGGGCAAGGCGCTGAAGCTGCCCTCCGTGCAGGGCATGGTGGTTGGCCGCTCGCTGCTCTACCCGGCCGGCGGCCGTGTGGAGGAGGCGGTGGACACGGCCGTGAGCCTGCTGTGAACGGTGCGTCAGCCGTGAACCATAAGTCTGCTGAGCCTGTCGTGAACTGTGAACCGTGAGCCGGCTGTGACCGGAAAGGCTGCCATGACCCATCACCTTCCCGCGGACCGTGCCCCGGCCGGCCCGTGCCGTGTCGACGTGACTCCCGAGTCGGCCGGCTGGGGCCATTCCAGCCTGTGTGTGCTGGAGCTGGAGCCGGGCGGCACGCACACCTTCGACACCGGCGGCAGCGAGTGGATCGTCCTGCCGCTCAGCGGCGGCTGCACGGTCGCCTCGGCCGACGACTTCGGCCACGACTCGTTCGAACTCGCCGGCCGCACAGGCGTGTTCGACGGCGTCACCGACTTCGCCTACGTGCCGCGCGACGCCCGCGTCACCGTCACGTCGGCCGGCGGCGGACGGTTCGCGCTCACCGGCGCCCGCTGCACCCGGTCGCTGCCCGCCCGCTACGGACCCGCCTCGGACGTACCCGTGGAACTGCGCGGTACCGGTACCTGCTCCCGTCAGGTCAACAACTTCGGGGCGGCCGGCACGTTCGAGTGCGACAAGCTGATCGCGGTCGAGGTGATCACCCCCGGCGGCAACTGGTCATCGTTCCCGCCGCACAAGCACGACGAGCACCGGCCGGGCGAGGAGTCCGTGCTGGAGGAGATCTACTACTTCGAGTTCGCGGACCACGAGGGCACCCCTGGCCTCGGCTACCAGCGGGTCTCCCCGTCCGGTCCGGGCCGGGACACGGACGTCCTGGCCGAGGTGCGCGACGGCGACGTGGTGCTCATCCCGGACGGCTGGCACGGGCCGTCCATGGCCGTGCCCGGCCACCACATGTACTACCTCAACGTCATGGCGGGCCCCGGGGACGAACGCGCCTGGCTGATCTGTGACCATCCCGACCACGCCTGGATCCGCTCCACCTGGCCCGACCAGCCCCTCGACCCCCGCCTGCCCCTCTACACCGCCCCGGAGAGGTCCGTATGAGCGCCGCCACCCGCCGACTGACGACCGCCCAGGCCCTGGTGCGTTTCCTGGCCGCCCAGTACACGGAACGGGACGGCGTACGACACCGGCTGATCGCGGGCACGTGGGGCATTTTCGGCCACGGCAACGTGGCGGGCGTCGGGCAGGCACTCGTCGAGTACGCCGATGTCATGCCATACCACCAGGGCCGCAACGAGCAGTCCATGGTGCACGCGGCCGTCGCCCACGCCCGCCAGCTCAACCGGTTGTCGGCGCAGGCCGTGACGACCTCGATCGGCCCCGGCGCCACCAACCTGGTCACCGGCGCCGCGCTCGCCACCGTCAACCGGCTGCCGGTGCTGCTGCTCCCCGGCGACTGCTTCGCCTCGCACGCGGCCGACCCACTGCTCCAGCAACTGGAGCACCCGGTCGAGGCGGACGTGTCCGTCAACGACACGCTGCGCCCCGTCTCCCGTTACTTCGACCGGATCACCCGCCCCGAGGCACTGATCGCGTCCGCGCTGAACGCCGTGCGGGTGCTCGCCGACCCGGCCGAGACCGGCGCCGTCGCCCTCTGCCTGCCGCAGGACGTGCAGGCAGAGGCGTTCGACTGGCCGCAGGAGTTCTTCGCCGACCGCGTCTGGCGCGTGAGGCGTCCGGCTCCGGACCCCGTCGAGCTGGAGGCGGCGGCCAAGGCTGTGCGGGCCGCCCGCCGTCCGCTGATCGTCGCGGGTGGCGGAGTCCACCACAGCGAGGCCGAGGAAGCACTCCGGGCCCTCGTGGACGCCACCGGAATCCCGGTCTCCTCCACCCAGGCCGGCAAGGGCTCCCTGCGCCACGACCACCCGGCGGACCTGGGCGGCATCGGCCACACCGGCACGGCGGTGAGCGACGGACTGGCCCGCACCGCCGACCTGGTGATCGGCGTCGGCACCCGCTACTCCGACTTCACCACGGCCTCCGGCACCCTCTTCGCCGACCCGGACGTGCGCTTCCTCAACCTCAACATCACCGGCTTCGACGCCCACAAGCTGGGAGCACGCACCTTGGTCTGCGACGCGCGGACCGGTCTGGAAGCACTGGCCGGGGCACTGGCCGGGCACCGCGTGGACGCCGCGTACGAGGCCGGGTACGCAGCCGGGAAGGAACACTGGGAGCAGGTCGTCGAGGCCGCCTACCGTGCCGACGACGAGAACGCCGTACCGACGCAGACCCAGGTGCTCGGCGCGCTCGACGCGGTCGTGGGCGACGCGGACGTGGTGATCAACGCGGCCGGTTCGCTCCCCGGCGACCTTCACAAGCTGTGGCGGGCGCGCAGCCCGCGCCAGTACCACCTGGAGTACGGCTACTCCTGCATGGGCTACGAGATCCCGGCCGCGATCGGCGTTCAGCAGGCCGCGCCCGGCACACCGGTGTGGGCGCTGGTCGGCGACGGCACGTACCTGATGATGCCGACGGAGATCGTCACGGCCGTCCAGGAGCGGCTGCCGGTGAAGCTGGTGCTGATCCAGAACCACGGGTACGCCTCCATCGGCGGCCTGTCCGAGGAGACCGGCGGCGAGCGCTACGGCACCGCCTACCGCTACCGGGCGAAGGACGGCACCTTCACCGGCGCCCCGCTGCCCGTGGACCTCGCGGCGAACGCGGCCAGTCTGGGCATGGACGTGCTGCGCGCCAAGACTGTGGGGGAACTGCGCCGTGCCCTGGCTCAGGCCGGCACCGCCGAGCGTCCGACCTGCGTGTACGTCGAGACTGACCCGGCGCCCACCGCTCCCCCGGCCGAGGCCTGGTGGGACGTGCCGGTGGCCGAGGTCGCCTCCCGCGAGGCCGCCGTCCGGGCGCGCGAACGGTACGACGCCCAGGCCGCCGGCCGCCGCCGCCACCTCTGAACCCCTGCGCCCCTGCACCGCCCCGCCGGGCCCGGCATCTCGAGCCCTCCCGTATCAACTCACCGCGCGTGAAAGGTCGTCCGCTCTCATGAAGACCATCAGCCACTGGATCGGCGGCAAGCCCGCCGAAGGCACCTCCGGCCGTTTCGGCCCCGTCTGGAACCCGGCCACCGGCGCCCAGGAGAAGCAGGTCGCGTTCGCGGGCACCACGGAGGTGGACGCCGCCGTCGCCGCAGCGAAGGACGCCTTCGAGAGCTGGGGCACCTCGTCGCTGGCCAGGCGCACGGCGATCCTGTTCAAGTACCGCGAGCTGCTGGACGCCCACCGTGACGAGATCGCGGAGCTGATCACCGCCGAGCACGGCAAGGTGCACTCCGACGCCCTCGGCGAGGTCGCGCGGGGCATGGAGATCGTGGAGCTGGCCTGCGGGATCAGCGTGCAGCTGAAGGGCGAGCTGTCCACGCAGGTCTCCAGCCGCGTCGACGTCGCCTCGATCCGCCAGCCGCTGGGCGTGGTCGCCGGCATCACGCCGTTCAACTTCCCGGCCATGGTGCCGATGTGGATGTTCCCGCTGGCCATCGCGTGCGGCAACACCTTCGTACTGAAGCCGTCCGAGAAGGACCCGTCGGCCTCCGTCCGCCTCGCGGAACTGGCCACCGAGGCGGGCCTGCCGGACGGTGTGCTGAACGTCGTGCACGGCGACCGCACGGCCGTGGACCGCATCCTGGAGCACCCCGGCATCGAGGCCGTCTCCTTCGTCGGCTCCACCCCGATCGCCCGGCACATCCAGCTGAAGGCGACCGAGCACGGCAAGCGGGTCCAGGCCCTGGGCGGCGCCAAGAACCACATGCTGGTCCTGCCCGACGCCGACCTGGACCTGGCCGCCGACCAGGCCATCAACGCGGCGTACGGTTCGGCCGGCGAGCGCTGCATGGCCGTGTCGGTCGTGGTCGCGGTCGGTGACGTCGGCGACGACCTGGTCGGCCGGATCACCGAGCGGGCCAGGAAGCTCCGTATCGGTCCGGGCGACGACCCGGCCTCCGAGATGGGCCCGCTGATCACCCGCGAGCACCGCGACAAGGTGGCCTCGTACGTGACGGGCGCGGCGGCGCAGGGCGCCGAGGTCGTGCTCGACGGGACGGGTCTGACGGTCGACGGCCACGAGGACGGCTTCTTCGTCGGTGTCTCGCTGCTCGACCGGGTGCCGCTGACCGCGGACGCCTACCGGGACGAGATCTTCGGTCCGGTGTTGTGCGTGGTCCGCGCGGAGACCTACGACGAGGCCATCGCGCTGATCAACGACTCCCGCTGGGGCAACGGCACCGCGATCTTCACCCGGGACGGCGGCGCCGCCCGCCGCTTCCAGCTCGAGGTGAAGGCGGGCATGGTCGGCGTCAACGTGCCGATCCCGGTCCCGGTGGGCTACCACTCCTTCGGCGGCTGGAAGGACTCCCTCTTCGGCGGCCATCACATCTACGGCAACGACGGCGTCGCCTTCTACACCCGGGGCAAGGTCGTCACCACGCGCTGGCCGGACCCGTCCGACGGAGGCATCAACCTCGGCTTCCCGAGCAACTCCTGACCCCCGGCCCCCGGGGCCCTGCCTTCGGCAGGGCCCCCGACAGGAAGGTACGCCCGTGACTCCTCCCCCTCGTGAACGAGGCGGCTTCTCACTCGACCCCGAAGGGTCTTGTGGCTGCCAGGCCCTGACCGCTGCCGAAGCAGGTGGGCGGCGTCCTGCACCGCTTCGCGGCTCCGAACATCAGGACGCGTTTTTCGCCCGGCCTGAAGGCCGGGATTCCCGCGCAAGATCAGGGATGGCGAAGACCGTGACCGGGCCCGTGCCGTGACCGGACCCGTGCTCAGCTCACTGGACTTCCCCCTGGACCGGGGCAGTCCGGTGCCGCTGTACCACCAGCTCGCCCAGCAGTTGGAAGCGGCGATCGTGCAGGGCGTCCTCGCCCCGGGCAACCTCCTGGGCAACGAGGTCGGCCTCTCGGTGCGCCTCGGTCTGTCCCGCCCCACGGTCCGCCAGGCCATCCAGTCCCTTGTCGACAAGGGGCTGCTGGTCCGGCGGCGTGGAGTGGGCACCCAGGTGGTGCACAGCCAGGTCAGGCGTCCCCTGGAGCTCAGCAGCCTCTACGACGACCTGGAGGCGGCCGGGCAGGGACCGAGCACGGAGGTCGTCCGCCACGAGAAGGTCCCGGCGCCCCCCGGCGTGGCGACGGCCCTGGGTCTGCCCGAGGGCGGAGAAACGGTCCTCCTCGAACGTCTGCGCCGCACCCACGGCCGGCCCGTCGCCCTCCTGTGCAACTACCTCCCGTCGGGCCTGCTGGAACTGGACGACGCCCGGCTGGAGTCGACCGGCCTGTACCGCATGATGCGCGCGTCGGGCATCACCCTGCACAGCGCCAGGCAGACCGTCGGGGCCCGTTCGGCCACCGCCGGGGAGGCGTCCCGCCTGGACGAGAAGGAGGGCGCCGCCCTGCTCACCATGCACCGCACCGCCTACGACGACACGGGCCGCGCGGTGGAGTACGCCGCCCACGTCTACCGCGCCTCGCGCTACTCCTTCGACTTCCAGCTGCTGGTCAGATCCTGAGCGGGCGGCCTTCGGCGGGGCGGGCGCCCCGAGTGTCTCAGTGCGCCGCGTCCAGCCGGGCCCGCTGCTCCGGCGACAGCTCCAGGTCCACCACCGCCAGGTTCTCCTCCAGTTGGGCCACGGAGGACACTCCGGCCAGCGGCAGGATCGGCAGTTCGTGGCCGAGTTGCCAGGCCAGCACCACCTGGCCGGCGCCGGCCCCGGTCTCCCGGGCGACCTCGTGCAGCACCTTCAGCCGGGCGGGTGTCCCCGGGTGGTCGTAGTCCCGGGGCAGCCGCTCCGGCCGGGCCTATGCGCCCTTCAGCAGCGGCGAGTAGGCGACCAAGGTCAGCCGGGGCGCGTCCCGCAGGTAGGTGAGCAGTTCGGCGCCGGCGTGCCCGAGGCTTCCGTCGGGGAAGAGGTCCTCGGGCACGTCGGCGCGGGGACGCAGGTAGCTGTGCTGGTACTGGAGCACCTCGTAGCCGGGCGTCCCGCGGCGGCGGCGAGGGCGCGGGCCCGCTCCACCCGCCACACCGCGTGGTTGCTCGCGCCGAGCAGTCCGACCGTGCCCTCGGCGACGAGGGCGGGGAACACGGCCTACTTGTTCGTGGCCCGGAAACGGCTGAACGCCTTCGTGAAGCCGCTGAGCGGCGAACCCTCCTCCCCTGCCGCCGGTCCCGGCACGGGTGGCCGGGGCACTCCGTCGCCGCCGGTCACCTCGGCGAGTGCGGCCTGCGCCGCCTCGGCCGCTTCCCGGTACCGGTCACGGGACTCCGTCATGGTTTCGAGCGCGTGGGCGTACCTGGCGACCATGTCCTGGGCGTGGGCGAGCTCCTCGTCCGGGCTGAGTAGGTGCCAGCCCTCGCGCAGCCGCGTCAGGGCCTGCTCAGCCCCGGACGGCAAAGGCCTCGGCAGTGCGGCGAACTCGATGATCCTGCCGAGGAACTCGACCGGCTCCGAGCCGTCCAGGAAGATGTTGCGCACCGTGAAGTGCTCCGGGTCGTAGTCCGGTTGCCGCGGCACCGTGGGCAGGACGACGGCGCCTCCGCGCGGCATCCGCAGCTTCAGCTCCCGCTGCAGCGCGAAGTCGGCGATCCGGGCCTGTTCCGGCGTGCCCCGGTGCTCGACCACCCGGTGCCGCAGGCTCGGCGGCAGGAACTCCGCGACCGGCCGCTGCCCGCGCGCGTCCGGTGTCATGGCCTCGTGCACCACGACATGGACGCACCAGCTGTCGCGCGCGCAGTCCCGCAGCCGGCGGCGCACCTCGTCGTCGTCCTTCGGCAGGTGGTTCACCGTCCGCAGGCGCACGCCCGGTACCGTGTCGTGGTCCCACTCGACCCGACTGCTGTCCGGCCAGAACAGGGTGGCGGGCGACGGCCAGCGAGCGTCCCACGCACGCCCCGCCTCGGCGACGAGGATCCAGGTGACCCCCTCGGCCCCCTCCCCGCGGGCCTGCGGGTCGTACGTGGTCAGCTGCGCGCGCACCGTGATGTCCCCGGCCACACGCCAGCGGGTCTCGAAGAGGCGGCGGGCCGACGGGCCGGGATCGGCGGAGGCGTCCCGGGGGTGCAGGACGGTGGACCGGACCGCCTCGACGGGGTCGAGCTCCAGGAAGTCGTCAAGGCCTCCGGCCGTCTTGAGGGCGATGAGGTTGCGCCGGACGTCACGTTCGGGCTCAGGGCCCAGATGGCGCCCGCGCGCCAGCCATACGGTGTCGGGGACGGCGGGTGTGGGAGTGCTGTTTTTGACCATGGAGTCGTTCCGTGAGTGGCCGGGGCCCGATCAGTATGGTCGGTGCACCGGTGCACCGTCCATGACCTCCGGCACCTCACTCACGGGCACCGGCACTGTCCCCGGCTCCCGGTACGCTCTGCACGTGCCCCACGACGGCGTGGGGAAACGCCCCTGACACGTCTTCCGCCATGCCGGCGGGCGTGGCCCCAGTTCATGAGCGAATACCGCCACCGGGTGTCCCGGACGTCGCCCGAGGGCCGCTGGGCCAGATGCCGCCGGACGTATCCGACGACCTTCCGTATGTGCTGGTCGTCGCCGTCCGAGAGGTCGTCCTTCTTCGCGCGCAGGACATCCACGCTCCGGCGGCCCGAGGCGTGCCCCGCGGATTCTTGGCTCTTCGGAGTTGGTGGGGGTGATCGTCGGCCGACGCGCCTCGGCCGCCCCACGGAGCGCCGCCCGACCAGGACGTTCGACGGGCAGTCGGCGCGTGCCGAGGTGCCGACGGTCGGCGGTACCCCCATCGAGTTCGAAGACCCGGATTCTTCCCCGCCCTCGTCCTGTCCGGCATTCTGCGACTGCTCCGAAGCCAGCCGCTTTCTCCAGTTCGGCCGGCTTCATGTTCACCAGCTCACGGAATTCGTCCCAGGTCCCTTTCCGCTCGCCGCCGTCCACGCGGCCTCACTTCTTCTTCAGGGCGGACGGCTTGTGCACCGCGGACCTGCCGGACTTCTCGCTGCGGACCTGATACTGCGGGTCGTCCGGCGAGGCGTCCACCGTTCGTCCCGCGGCTTCCGTCCGCTCGGTGATCTCCTTCTCCACCTCGCCCTCGACCTGACTTCCGTGACTGCTCCAGGCGACCTTGTCGCCTTTCTCGGGCTTTTTGCCCTCACTGCGGTTCTTTGCCATTCCGGGTAACCTCACCGTGCACTGCGGGAAGCTCGTTCTCCCTCCTTCCAGGGTAAAGAATCACCGTGCGCCCCGCAGCTCACGAGAAGGCCCGGGCCGGGGGAACGGCCCCGTACCGGGTCGTCGGTCCCGGGGAGAGTGCGGCCACGGCCACGTCCAGCCGCTGGAGGACCGCGCCCGGAGGCTGCTGCCGATCCGGTACCGGGCGCGTTCCGGAAGCGACGTCCCGCACACGGTCCCTGGGTGTCGCCGGTGCTACTTCTCGTAGGTCGACAGTGCCAGGCCGAGGGCGAAGAAGGTGGGTGCCCACTCTCCGACGAAGATGCCCCAACGGTCGGCGCGCTCCTCTCCCTTCTTCTCCACACGCAGTGAGGCTTTCCAGGAGACGACGGACAGACCGATGGAGATGAAGCCCGCCGTGTAGGCGTGTTCGGCTCGGACTCCGGACTCGTGCAGCTTCTTGACCAACACGACCGACTCGCTTTCTGCTGAGGGGGAGGTCACCCCCATCACAACCGCCGTCCGGCGAATCGGCGAGCGATGTACGGCCGAACGGCTCACCGCCTTCCGGCGGGGGCCGGGACGGAGCACCGTGACGGCCGCGCCCTTCCCCACCCACCCGCACGCCCATCAGGAGATGCGCCGACCACCGGATGCCACGATCGTGGCATCGCAGGCTCCGGCTCCCCGGCTCCCCGGCGAACAGGCAGGACACATGGACAGGACCCAGTTGATCGAGGCGACCGCGGGCAACGCGGCGGACAACGGCAACGGCCGTCAGCTCACCCCCGAGCATGCCGAGCGTGCGCTCGACGCCGTCTTCGGGACCGTGGAACACCCGGGCTCGATCGCCGAGGCCCTCCACCGAGGGGAAACGGTTGTCCTGGGCAGCTTCGGCAGTTTCCACACGGACGGCGAGACGGTCACGTTCCGGCCGGGCAAGGCCCTCACCGAGTACCTCCGGAACACGACAGGATGACCGCAGCGCATGGGGCGACCGCGTAAGGACGACGGTGCCGCTGCCCCGTGAGGGGCCCGGCGGGCACGGCCCCCGCCGGCGAGTGGCGCCGACGGGGGCCGTGCCCGACCATGGAGCCGCGGTCGCTTTCGCCCCGCAGGGCCGCCGCGGCAGCGGCCTCGGTCCGGCCCCGCTCGGCGTACTCGGGCTTCTCCCCACGCGCCCCGTCAGTCCGATCCGTCTGGCGATCTCCTCGCGGGGCAGAGCGGGCGGCGCCTTCCGGGCGGTCCTGCAGACGGGCGCCGCCCGCGCACATGGCCAAGGGCCGGGGCCGGATATCTCCGGCCCCGGCCCTTGCCTGCGACTCCCACGAGTCGGGACGACAGGATTTGAACCTGCGACCCCTTGACCCCCAGTCAAGTGCGCTACCAAGCTGCGCCACGTCCCGATGCGCTCACGTGCGGTGGACCGCGTGAGCGCGCGGTCCGTACTTTACCCCACCGACCCGACCGGGCCGAAAGCGGCCCGGGCAGGGGACAATCGGGGTATGGGCAGCAAGGACAGGATCTCCTGGGAGCAGGACGACAGGGCCGTCTCCGGGCGGGCGGACGACGCGCGCGACCGGGACGGCGACGGGCGGGCGCGCAGTGCGCGGCCCCGGGACGGGCTGGGGCGGCCGTTGCCCCACGGAGCCCAGGGGGTACCGCGACAGCCGGAGGGGGTTGTCCGGCCGCCGCTGGAGAGCGTCGCCGAGGCGCAGCGGCTGCTGGACGAGGGGAAGCCGTTCCACGCGCACGAGGTGTTCGAGGATGCCTGGAAGTCGGGGCCCGAGGAGGAGCGGGAGCTGTGGCGCGGGCTTGCCCAGCTCGCCGTGGGGCTCACGCACACGGCACGCGGGAACGTGACCGGCGGGGCCAGGCTGCTGCGGCGCGGGGCGGGCTCGGCCGAGGAGTGGGCGGCGGGCGCGGGAGAGCCTCGTCCGTACGGGATCGACCTCGGCGGTGTCGTCGCGTGGGCTCGGGGGCTGGCGGCGGAGGTCGAGCGGGGGGACGGCGTTCCCGTGGACGCCGGGGCACGGGCGCCCCGGCTGCGGGCTGGGGCGCGGGGGCAGGGCTCGTAGGCGGGAGGTTCCGGGAGGTTCCTTGACGGCGGCTCCCGGCAGCGGTGGCGCGCGGCAGGGGGCGGTGTGTGGAGGCGGTGGACCCGGTGCCGGTGGCGTGCGGCAGACTCGGGGCGTGCGAAAGATTCATGTCATCGGTATCGGCGCGGGCGACCCCGACCAGCTGACCCTGCAGGCAGTCAGGGCGCTGCGCGACACGGATGTGTTCTTCATCCTCGACAAGGGCGGGGTGAAGGCGGACCTGACCGGCCTCCGCCGGGACATGCTCGACGCGCACCTGCCGGAGCGTGCGTACCGCGTCGTCGAGGCGCGCGACCCGGAGCGGGACCGGCGGGCCGGCGGCGCCGCCTACCCCCCCGCCGTTGGCGACTGGCGCAGCGCCCGCGCGGACATCTACACCCGGCTGATCGCCGATGAGCTGGGCGAGGACCAGGCCGGCGCGTTCCTGGTGTGGGGTGACCCCTCGCTGTACGACAGTACGCTCGCGATTCTCGAGGAGGTCCTGGCGCGGGGCGAGGTCTCCTTCGACTACGACGTCGTCCCGGGAATCAGCAGTGTCTCCGCTCTCGTCGCCCGGCACCGTACGGGACTCAACCGGGTCGGCCGCCCGGTCCAGATCACCACCGGCCGGCGTCTCGCGGAGGGCTTCCCCCGGGGGGTGGACGACGTGGTCGTGATGCTGGACGCCCACCAGACCTTCCGGCAGTACGCCGACCAGGACGTCGACATCTACTGGGGCGCCTACATAGGCACCCCGGACGAGATCCTCGTGTCCGGACCGCTCGCCGAGGCGGCGCCCCGGATCGAAGCACTGCGCGCCGAGGCCCGCGAGCGCAAGGGCTGGATCATGGACACGTACCTGCTGCGCCGGAGCCCCGGGGCGGACGGCCTCGAAGACGGGTGAGCCCCGGGGGGCGTCAGAGAGGGCCCAGTCGCTCCAGGACGCCCGCGACGTCGGGCACAGCGTGCACGCCTTCCGGGAGGGGCGGGCGGCTGACGACCACGACCGGCAGACCGAGTTCGCGGGCTGCCGTGAGTTTGGCGGAGGTCGCCGGTCCCCCGCTGTCCTTGGTCACCAGGACGTCGATGCGGTGCTCGCGCAGCAGCGCCGTCTCGTCGGCCACGCCGAACGGGCCGCGGGCCAGCAGGACACGGGTGTGCGGCGGCATGGGCGGCCCGGGGGGTTCCACCGACCGTACGACGAAGTGGAGCCGGGTCAGGTGTGCGAAGGCGGCGAGGCCGAGGCGGCCGGTGGTGAGGAGGACCCGGTGCCCGAGCCGGGGCAGCAGTTCGGCGGCGGCCTCCAGGGTGGGGACCGGGTGCCGGCGGTCGCCGGGGCCCGGCTGCCAGCCGGGGCGGCGCAGGACGACCAGGGGCAGGCCGGTCGAGGTCGCGGCCCGAGCCGCGTTCGCCGTGATCGTCCCGGCGAACGGATGGGTGGCGTCGATCAGGGCGGTTACGCGGTGGGCACGCAGCCAGTCGGCGAGTCCTCGGGCCCCGCCGAAGCCGCCGACGCGCACCTCGCCCGCGAGCGCTCCGGGCCGCGCCACGCGCCCGGCGAGCGAGGTGGTCACCCGTACGCCGGGGCGGGCGGTCAGCTCGGCGGCGAGCTCGCGTGCCTCGGTGGTGCCGCCGAGGACCAGGACGTGCGGGGGCGGTGACGACGGCGAGGGGCGCGGGGGCTGCGACGGCTGCGGGGACACGGCGTCGAGCGTACGAGGCCGGTACGGGGCAGCCGCGGCGCAGGTACGGGGCCGGTTGCCGGAGGACGTGCGGCGGCCTCGGAAAGAGGCGCCGCGAGGGCCGGAAATGATCGGGGGAGGCGCGGGAACGGGGCAGGCGCACGGACGTCGGACATGCGGCGTGACCAGGTCACGGAACCCGGTCTCACCCATGGCCTCGTACGCCCTACGATGACGCCGGGGACTGGAGGAGTCATGGCCGTGGACTTGAGCAGGCAGGCCTACCGGGCCCAGCGGTGGGCCGCGCGGACGGCGCTGGCCGCGGCCGGGCTCGCGGTGGTGGTCCCGCTCGTCTACGGCGGTACACGAGGCCTGGTGGTGCTGCTCTGCGGTGCGGTCGGGCTCGCCCTCAGTGCCGCCGCCCTGTGGTGGACGCTGACCCTGCGGGGGCCGTTGCGCTGGGTGGCCGCGCTGGTCGCCGTCTGTGTGCCCGCGGCCGTCATCGCCGTGTACACGGTCATCCTGTTCTGGGCCCTCCCGCTGTCGCTGGTCCTGTGGGCGCTGGCCGTGTGGAGCGGCCGGTTCGCGCTGCGCGGGACGGGAGGCGAACGGCTGCGCGAACGGCCGGGGGAACGGCGGACGCCGCCGCCCCGGCGGGCGGTGCTCATCATGAATCCGCGGTCGGGCGGCGGCAAGGTGGGCCGTTACCGGCTGCGGGAGAAGGCGGAACGGCTGGGCGCCCGGGTCGTCCTGCTCGATCCGGAGAAGGAGAACGACGTGACGGCGATGGCCCGGGAGGCCGTCGCGGGCGGCGCGGACCTGCTGGGCGCCGCGGGCGGTGACGGCACACAGGCGCTGGTCGCGGCCGTGGCCGCCGAGCACGACATCCCGTTCCTGGTCATCAGCGCCGGGACCCGCAATCACTTCGCCCTGGACCTGGGCCTGGACCGCGGCGATCCGGCGGCCTGCCTGGACGCGCTCACCGACGGGGTGGAACTGCGCATCGATCTGGGTTTCGCCGGTGACCAGCCCTTCGTGAACAACGCGTCCTTCGGCGCCTACGCGTCGATCGTGCAGAGCCCGGCCTACCGGGACGACAAGATCGGCACCAGCCTGGAGCTGCTGCCCGACCTGCTCACCGGCCAGCAGGGAGCCCGGCTGGTCGCCCGTGTCGGGGACACGGAACTCGACAATCCGCAGGCCGTACTGATCAGCAACAACCCCTACCGCACCGACGACCCCTTCGGCCTCGGCCGACGGGAGCGGCTGGACACGGGTGTCCTCGGGATCCTCGGCGTCAAGGTCGAGAGCGCGGTGGACGCCGCCGTGCTGCTGCTGGACCCCTCGCGGGGCCGCCTCACCAACCTGACCGCCTCCGAGGTCCTCGTCGAGGGCGACCAGGCGGAGATCGAGGCCGGGGTCGACGGCGAGGCGCTGCTGCTGCCCGCGCCCGTACGCTGCCGTATCGCGCCCGGCGCGCTCCGTGTCCGCGTCCCGCGCAAACGGCCCGGCGTGGCCCAGGCGCCCCCGCGCCTGAACTGGCGGCGGCTGCGCAAACTGGCGGCGACGGTCGGCCGTACGGCGGCCCCGAGCCGGTTCCGGCACCACCCGGACCTCCCTGACGTACCGGAAGGGCAGGGGCCCTTCCTCGGGCGGTGAACCCGGCGCGCACAGCAACGGCTCTCTCGTCGACGCTTCCCGCTCCCTCCTCAGCGCAGCAGGAGCTGCAGGCCGCCCACCACCGTCGCCGCGATCACCAGCTGCTCGAACAGCCGCTGGTTGATCCGGCCGACGGCCCATTTCCCGAGCAGCGCGCCGGGTACGACGAACAGCACGAGCGCCGCGTCGAGCAGCAGTGAGTCCGCGTTGATCAGTCCGAGGCCCACGCTGAACGGTACCTTGGACGTGTTGACGATCAGGAAGAAGAACGCCGAGGTCCCGAGGAACCCCAGTTTCCGGAAGCCGACGGAGAGCAGGTACATGGACATCACAGGCCCGCCCGCGTTGGCGACCATGGTGGTGAAGCCGCCGAGGACACCGTACGAGCGGGCCTTGATCCGGCCGGCCCGGGAGGTGACCTGGTCCGGGCCGTTCCGTCCGCCCTGTTCACGCTCCGCCTCGGAGGCGGTCCTCGCGGCCCGGTCCGCCGCCCGCCGCCGCCACACCGTCACCGCGGCCATCAGGAGCAGGATCGCCCCGATCGATGTCCCCACGGCCTCGTCGTCCGCCCACGTCAGGAAGACGGTGCCGACGACGACACCGGCCGCGACCGCCGGGAAGAGCCGCCACAGCGTGGGCCAGTGGGCGTGCCGCCGGTAGGTGAGGACGGCGAGCACGTCACCGGCGATGAGGACGGGCAGCAGCACGCCGGTGGAGGCGCGGGCGGGCAGCATCGCCGCGAAGATCGCGAGGCTGACCGTGTTCGCCCCGCTGACGGCGGTCTTGGAGAAGCCCACGAGCAGGGCCGCGAAGGCGAGGGCGGCGAACTCCCAGCCGGTGAGGTGCCAGAGCGTCATCGTGTCCATTGCGGAGACTGATGCTATGTCCACCTAACGACCGCCGTAAGCACCGTCTCGCCTGTCGGCTCCCCGCACGGCGTTCGCTGCCCCCTGCCCAGCCCTGGGCCCACCGCGGCGGGCCCGCGTTTGCGCCGGGGAGCCGGGGCACCCGCGAAACCTACCGGCGAGGAGCGTTACCCCATGACTGTTGTGCGGAGCACCCTGCCCGACGAGGCCCGACGGGTCGCCGGCAAGGCACTCCAGGACACCCTGGTGGATCTGCTCGGTCTCTCACTGATCGGCAAGCAGGCCCACTGGAACGTCGTGGGTCCGCGGTTCCGCTCGGTCCACCTCCAGCTGGACGAAGTGGTCTCGACCGCGCGTACCGAGGCCGACACGGTCGCGGAGCGGGCCGCGGCGCTCGGCGTGCCGCCGGACGGTCGCCCGGAGACCGTCGCCAAGGTCTTCGCGCTGCCCGTTCCCGAGGAGGGCCGGCTGCGCGACGCGGACGCGGTGCGGCTGATGGCGGAGGCGCGGGGGCCGCGATCGTACAGCTGCGCGAGCGCGTCGACGCCACCGAGAAGCCGGACCCGGTCACCCGGGACCTGCTGATCTCCGCCACCGCCCGGCTGGAGAAGCAGCGCTGGAGGTTCGAGGCCGAGAACTCCCCCACCAGGCGTGACGGACCGCGACGACGGATCCCACGACGCTTCCCGCCTTCCGTCGGCCTCCCCTCCCCTCCCCTCCTCTCCCCTCCCGCCTCGCTCTCCCGTTCCCGGGACAACGTGATCACTCCGCGGGCACAATGGCCGCGACGGCCGGATCCGGTCGCAGGAAAAGGCGAAGGCAAGGGAGAGGGAGGGGAAGAGACGTGGGTGAGAACCACGCCCCGCCGCGCGGCTCGACGCGGCTGGACACCTCGGTGGCGCACAACGCACGCGTGTGGAACCACTGGATCGGCGGCAAGGACAACTACGAGGTCGACCAGCGGGTCGGCGACCAGGTCGCCTCGATCATCCCTCTCATCCGGGACATCGCCCGTGCGGACCGGGAGTTCCTGGGGCGGGCCGTCACCTACCTGGCCGGTGAGCGCGGTGTGCGGCAGTTCCTCGACATCGGCACCGGACTGCCCACCGCGGAGAACACCCACGAGATCGCCCAGCGGATCGCGCCCGACTCACGGATCGTCTACGTCGACAACGACCCGATCGTGCTGATGCATGCCCGGATCCTGCTCACCGGCACCCGGGAGGGCGCCACCGACTACATCGACGCCGATGTGCGCGACCCGGACGCCATACTCGAACGGGCCACCGCCACCCTCGGCTTCGACCGCCCGGTCGCGGTGATGATGCTGGGGATCCTCAACTTCGTCCTCGACACCGAGCAGGCGCGCGCAACCGTGCGGCGCATCATGGACAAGCTCCCCTCCGGCAGTTTCTTCGTCCTCACCCACCCCACCCACGACGCCGAGGTGGGCGGCGGGAAGCAGATCCCGGCGATGGAGTTCTGGAACGAGAACGCCACTCCCCCGATCACGGCTCGCAGCGCCGAGGTCATCGCCACGTTCTTCGAGGGGCTGACTTTGGTCGAGCCCGGCCTGGTGTCCTGCTCGCGATGGCGCGCCGGGACCGGCTCCGTCACCCCGGTGGTACCGCAGTACGGTGCGGTGGCCATGAAACCCTGACGCGTCGCCCCGGACTCCCGCCTCCGCCGACCCGGCCGAGCCCTTCGAGGAGGACACACCGTCGCGGAGCGGCCACCCCCGTCAGTCCGAACCGTTGAAAGTATGATCAAACAATGTCTGACACGACCGAAACCACGCCGGGATGGCTGTCCTCCGACGAACTGGAGATGACACGTGCCCGCATGCCGATCCTGTACGTCGAGTCCGTCCCCGTACGTGTCGACGACAGCGGCGAAGTCACCAGCGTAGGCCTGCTGCTGCGGATCGGGCCGGACGGCACGGTCAGCCGGACGCTGGTCTCCGGCCGGGTGCTGCACCACGAGCGCATCAGGGACGCGCTGCTGCGCCACCTGGAGAAGGACCTCGGCCCGGTGGCGCTGCCCCGGGTACCGGCGTCGCTCCAGCCGTTCACCGTCGCCGAGTACTTCCCCACGCACGGGGTCACGCCGTACCACGACCCGCGCCAGCACGCGGTGTCCCTGGCCTACATCGTGCCGGTGACAGGTGACTGCCGGCCCCGGCAGGACGCCCTCGACCTGGTGTGGTTCAGCCCGCAGGAGGCGCTGTCGGAGGCGGTGCAGAGCGAGATGCCGGGCGGGCACGGAGTCCTGCTGAGGCAGGCCCTCGCGCACGCGGGCTGCCTGAGCTGACGCGCTCCCCGCCGCTTCCCGGCCGTTCTCGTCGCACCCCGGTCACACGGCTCGCCAGATGTTGTCGAAGGCCGCCGCCTCGACGGCCCGGCGCTGCCGTACGCCGGCCAGTTCGACGACGGCTTCGTTGACCGCGACCAGTACGGTCACGATCCGGTCGTCGCCGAGATCCGCGAGATCGTCGTGGTCCCCGAGACCCTTGTCGGGGTCGTCGGCGCCCCGGGCGCCGACGCCCGCGGCGGCGGCGAGGGCGGTGAGCACCGGTTCGTGCGCCGCCCAGCGGTCGTTCGCATGGCGGCGCGCCGGTGAGTCGGCCAGCTCCGAGGGGGCGATGCTCAGCGAAGGTTTCCGCGTCCGCCGACGGGCGGCAGCCGATCCCGTCGTCCCCAGCTCCGCGAGATACGCGGCCACCAGGTCGCGGCCACGGCGCCACAGCCAGTCCTCGACCGGCTCATGCGGTTCCTGTCGGACCAGCGAGGACACGGCCTGCCGCAGCAGCGGATCGTCGGTGGCCGGCTCCGCGGCGGGCTCCGCCGCCTGCCGCGGGCCCGGCACCACCACTCGGTCTCCGTCGAGGTCGGCGGTCCCGGCGTCGATGAGGTCGATCAGCTCCGCACCTGCGAGCGCCAGCGACAGATCGCCCGGCTCGACGGACGTACCGGACCGTGTGTCGATGACGACGACGAGCAGATCCCGCGCTGTGGTCATGAGTGGCTCCACATCAAAGGGGGCGACGGAAAAGGGCAACGGGCTTCTGCGGGTCACCCGTTGCTCTCACAACCACGAGGACGGCCTCCTCATTCCCGGCTCATTCCCGGCTCATTCCCGGCTCGTTCCCGGCTCGTTCCCGGCTCGTTCCCGGGAGGGGACCACCGCCGACCGAAGGCGGGCCGGGCGAGGAGGGGCACGACGACCGAGACGATGCCGTGGGTGAGGAGCCGACTGGACAGGCGCCGGTCCGCGCGGTGGACGCATCACCACCGCCGCCCTGCGCGATGCCACGCACGGGGACGGCGTGGTCACCAAGCTCAACTGTGGGCACCTGCGCCACCATGACCTCCGGCACACCGGACCGGCCTGGTTCGCCGACGCCGGAGTCCTCGTGCACGTCCTACGCAGCATCGCCGGCCGCGGATCGCCGACCACCGCCCAGCGCTGCCTCCACGCGGACGTACACAAGATCACAACCGCCGGCGCAGCGCTCTCCGCCCGCCTCAGTGCGGTCCGCGCACCGCACTCCCTACCGAGCCCGATCGGCATGACCCGCAGGCGCCGGTCAAGGAGGCCGGCCTCCAACCGGTCCCCCGAGAAAGGCCAAGGGCCGGTTTCGGACACCTCCGAAACCGGCCCTTGGCCTGCGACTGTCTCCAGTCGGGACGACAGGATTTGAACCTGCGACCCCTTGACCCCCAGTCAAGTGCGCTACCAAGCTGCGCCACGTCCCGTTGCCCGTCTGACCTGGTGGTTTCCCGGGGCCGACGTGCACCGAAACAATACCGCACCCGGGAGGATGATCGCGCGCCCCTCTGGCCGAGGGGCAGCGCCTTCGAGGAGTCGGGTCCCGTCCGGATCACCGCTCCGGGCGAGCCCCGAACCGGCGTCCGACGCCCCGCATGCTCACTCCCCCGGCTGCCGGCCCAGCCCGGGATGGGCGTCGAGCAACTGGGGCGGGGCCGCCTGGCGCCAGGAGTCGGCGAGGATGTCACGCAGTTCGTCCTCGTCCTCCAGGGTGGCGAGGCGGGCCCGGACCCAGGCGAACTGCGCCTCGTGGCCCGCGATCCAGAACTTCTCCGGCTCCGCGAGGGCCAGTTCGTCGCGCTCCTCCTCGGGACAGCGCACGGCGATGGACGTCTCGTCCTCGGGCAGGGTGACGAACATCTTTCCCGCCACCCGGAACGTAGGCATGCTCCAGGCCACTTTCTCCGTCGTGTCCGGCAGGGACAGCGCGATCCGTCGTACGTCTTCGGCATCCGGCATGACAGGCACCGTAGCGGTCGGCACTGACAATCACCCGGCGGCGGCGAGGGGCCGTGCGGGCGCAGACGCCGTGCGCTCCTCACACGGTGCTGAGCACCACGCTCGTCATCAGCCCGCCGAGGAGCGCGGCGGCCGGGACGACGAGAGCCCGTCCCGCGTGGGAGGGGCAGGCGACGCGCGGCCAAGATATGGACGGCCGCCGTGCCCGGGAAGGCGAGCACGGACAGGGGACGACGCCGGCCAGGGCGGCGCAGGCCGCGGTGGCCCACCAGGGGACCTTGCGGGTGAAGTCACGGCGGGCGATCGGACAGGTACCCACGCCGGCGAACGCTGCGCAGTCGAGGGACACGCCGATCACCACCAGGGTGTCCGCGGCTTCCACGAGTGCGTCTTCTCCTCGAGCCCGTTCCCGCGTGGCTCGTGTGCCTCGCGTGGCCACATGGCTGACTGCGGAGACGGCCGGACAGACCGCTTCGGTTCCGCCGGGGGGCGACCCGGGAACGGGAAATCGGCGTCCCCGACGCCGCCGCGTCCGGCCCTACGCCTCGCCGGCGGCCTCACCGAGAGCGTCCAGGACCGGGCGGATCAGCGGGTGTTCCTCGGCTCCCCGGCGTACGGCGGCGAAGACCCGGCGGGTCGGTGCGACGCCGTCGACCGGCCGGACGGTCACGCCGGTCAGGTCCATGCCGCGCAGCGCCGAGCGCGGGACCAGTGCGACGCCCACGTCCGCCGAGGCCAGGGCCACCACCGCGCGGAAGTCGTCCGAGGAGTGCTCGAGCCGGGGCTGGAATCCGGCGTTCTCGCAGGCCAGGACGACGACATCGTGACAGGGGTTGCCGGGGTACGGGCCGATCCACGGATCCTTGGCCAGCTCGGCAAGCGGTACCTCGGCGACGCCGGCCAGCCGGTGGGTGACCGGGACGACCGCGTCGAAGGGCTCCGCGTACAGGGAGACGTGCGTCAGGCGGAGGTCGTCGGCGGGCGGCGCCCCGCGGTACTCGACGGCCACGGCGATGTCGACCTGCCGGTCCAGGAGCATCGGCAGGCTGGCGTCGCCCTCGGCGTCCTGGACACGGATGCGGATACCGGGCGCCCCCGCGGCGAGGCGGACCACCGCGGGGACGACGACCTGGGCGATCCCGGTCGCGAAGGAGGCGACGGTGACGGTGCCGGCCGCGCCCGAACCGTATGCGGCGAGTTCGGCCGCGGCCCGCTCCAGTTGGGCGAGGACCACATGGGTGTGGCCGAGCAGGATCTCGCCGGCCGGGGTCAGCCGTACGCCCTTGGCACCGCGCTCCACCAGCCGGTGGCCGGTCTCCTGCTCCAGCGCGGCAAGCTGCTGGGACACCGCAGACGGGGTCAGGTACAGCGCGGCGGCCGCCGCCGTGACCGTACGGTGGTCGGCCACCGCACGGAGGATGTGGAGCCGCCGTGCCTCGATCATGCAATCGATTCTCTCAGGCGTCGAGCTCCGCCCGCGCCGCCACGAAGGCCTCCACCACGCGGTTCACGTCCTCGGTCGAGTGTGCGGCGGACAGCTGGACCCGGATCCGGGCCTGTCCCTCGGGCACCACGGGGTAGGAGAAGCCGACCACGTAGACACCGCGTTCCAGCAACAGCTCCGCCAGGCGTCCCGCGCGGGACGCGTCGCCGATCATCACCGGGGCGATGGGGTGGTCGCCGGGGAGGATGTCGAAGCCCTCCTCGGTCATCCGGTGGCGGAACAGGAGGGTGTTCTCGCCCAGCCGGACCCGCAGGTCGTCGGCGGACTCCAGCAGGTCGAGGACCTTCAGCGAGGCCGCGGCGATCACCGGGGCGAGCGTGTTCGAGAACAGGTACGGCCGGGAGCGCTGGCGCAGCAGGGCGACGATCTCCGCGCGGGCGGCGACATAGCCGCCGGAGGCGCCGCCGAGGGCCTTGCCGAGGGTACCGGTGAGGATGTCGACGCGGTCCATGACGCCGTGCAGTCCGGGCGTGCCGCGTCCACCGGGTCCGACGAAGCCCACGGCGTGCGAGTCGTCGACCATGACCATGGCGTCGTGACGTTCGGCGAGGTCGCAGATCTCGGCCAGCGGTGCGACATGGCCGTCCATGGAGAAGACGCCGTCGGTGACGATCAGCTTGCGGCGGGCCCCGCCCTCGGTGGCCTCCTTCAACCGGCACTCCAGGTCGGCCATGTCGCGGTTGGCGTAGCGGAAGCGGCGGGCCTTGGACAGACGGATGCCGTCGATGATCGACGCGTGGTTCAGCGCGTCGGAGATCACCGCGTCCTGCGCGCCGAGCAGGGTCTCGAACACGCCGCCGTTGGCGTCGAAGCAGGACGAGTAGAGGATCGTGTCCTCCTGGCCGAGGAACGCCGACAGCCGCGACTCCAGGTCCTTGTGCACCTCCTGTGTGCCGCAGATGAAGCGCACCGAGGCCATGCCGTACCCCCAGCGGTCGAGGGCCTCGTGGGCGGCGGCGAGCACCTCGGGGTGGTCGGCGAGGCCGAGGTAGTTGTTGGCGCAGAAGTTGAGGACCTCACCGGGGCGGCCTCCCGCGGTGACGTTCACGGTGGCGGACTGCGGGGTGCCGATCACGCGCTCGGGCTTGTGCAGTCCGGCGGCGCGGATCTCGTCGAGGGTGGTGCGGAGGTCGTCGCGCACGGAGTCGAACATCGAGAAGCTCCTGAAAGGGCTCGCGGAAGAGGAGAGGAGAGGAGAGGAGAGGAGAGGAGAGGAGAGGGCGCTGAGGACAGCGTGCGGTGGGCTACGCCGTCCAGTCGAGGATGATTTTTCCGCTGCGGCCGCTCGCCGCGTCCTCGAAGGCCGCCTCGAAGTCGCGGTGGGAGTACCGGCCGGTGATCACGGGGGCGAGGTCCAGGCCGCCTTCGAGGAGCACCGACATGGCGTACCAGGTCTCGAACATCTCACGGCCGTAGATCCCCTTGAGGGTGATCATCGAGGTGACGATCCGGGACCAGTCGACCGGAAACTCCTCGGCCGGCAGGCCGAGCATCGCGATCCGACCGCCATGGGTCATGTTGGTGATCATGTCGCGCAGCGCCTCGGGCCGGCCGGACATCTCGAGGCCGACGTCGAAGCCCTCGCGCAGGCCGAGGAGGTGCTGCCCGTCGGCGATCGCCGAGTCCCGCACGTTCAGCGCCAGGCTCACGCCGATCTTGCGGGCGAGTTCCAGACGCTCCTCGCTGACGTCGGTGATCATCACGTGGCGGGCGCCGGCGTGCCGGGCCACCGCGGCGGCCATCAGGCCGATCGGTCCGGCACCGGTGATCAGGACGTCCTCGCCGACGAGCGGGAAGGACAGGGCGGTGTGCACGGCGTTGCCGAACGGGTCGAAGATCGCGGCGACATCGAGGTCCACGGGGACACGGTGCACCCAGACGTTGGCCGCGGGCAGGGTGACGTACTCGGCGAACGCGCCGTCACGGCCGACGCCGAGGCCGATGGTGGCACGGCACAGGTGCCGGCGGCCTGCCTGGCAGTTGCGGCACTTGCCGCACACCAGGTGGCCCTCGCCGCTGACCCGGTCACCGGCCTTGATCTCGCCGGCGTCCCGGCCGGTCTCGACGACCTCGCCGACGAACTCGTGCCCGAGGATCAGCGGGGTGCTGATCGTCTGGCGGGCCCAGCCGTCCCAGGCACGGATGTGCAGGTCGGTACCGCAGATACCGGTGCGCAGCACCTTGATGAGTACCTCGCCGGGGCCGACGGCCGGCTCCGGTACGTCCGCGAGCCACAGCCCGGGTTCGGCCTGGTCCTTGACGAGCGCCTTCAACGCCACGGCTCCTCGGGGTCGGTCCCGGCTTCGGGCATGCCGGAGCAGCCCTGGCCGGGAGCGGGGTGGGATCGCACTGCAATCTGCCGTACGACACCATCACCGGTCCATCGAGGATTTCTTAAGCGCGGCCACAGCTTTCCTTCACGCCGTCACCCCGTCGGCGGCAGCACACCACGTCCGTGGGATCGAGGGAGCAGGCCCGCCTCCGCGGTCTCAGAAGGGCAGTCCGTCTCGCTCCCCGCGTTCGAGGCGTACGACGAGATCCGCGGCCCGTTCCTTGATGACAGCGAGCCCTTCCTGCCCCCAAGCCCGGGGCCGGGTGTCGGAGACCGACACGGTGCCCAGCACCGTGCCGGTGCTGTCGATGAGCGGGGCACCCAGGTAGGAGCGCACCCCGAACTCGTCGACGACCGGGTTGCCCGCGAACCGGGGATAGTCGCTCACGTCCCCCAGGACCAGCGCCTTGCGGCGGGCCACCACATGGGGGCAGAAGCCGTGGTCGCGGGGCAACGACCGACCCAGCAGGGCGCCGGTGCCGTCACCGCGGAGGACGGGGGCGACCGCCGGGGTGTGCAGCCCGGCGAAGAACTGCCTCTCCTCCCCCAGGAAGTTGACCATGGCGTACACCGCCCCCGTGAGCTCGGAGAGGCCGTACGCGAAGGCGTCGAGCGTGGGCTCGGAGCGCTCGCCCAGTCCCAGCCGGCGCAGCCGCTCGATGCGGGCCGGGGCTTCCTCGTCCTCGGGGGTGAGCAGAAGACGACCGACCGGACGCGGCGGGTCGTACCTCATGGGCGTGCTCCCTGAATGTGGTCACATGGCATATACGGGCTCCGTGGTGGTGTGTGGGGATCACATGTGGGCGCGGTACCCCGTCGCGGGGGCCGGGGCGTGGGCGATGAGATGGCGGACCAGGGTCAGCAGGGTCTGGACGCCCGAGCTGGAGATCCGGGCGTCGCAGCGCACGACGGGGACCCCGTCCGGCAGGTCCAGGGCGGCGCGTACCTCCTGGGGGTCGTAGCGGAAGGCGCCGTCGAACTCGTTGACGGCGATGATGAAGCCGAGGCCGCGTTGCTCGAAGAAGTCGACGGCGACGAAGCACTCCTCCAGGCGTCGGGTGTCGGCGATGACGACCGCGCCGAGGGCGCCCTCGCAGAGTTCGTCCCACATGAACCAGAAGCGTTCCTGGCCCGGTGTGCCGAACAGGTAGAGCACGTGTTCCTGATCCAGGGTGATGCGGCCGAAGTCCATCGCCACGGTCGTCTCGACCTTGTTCTCGATGCCGTCGAGCCGGTCGGTGGCGGCGCTGACCGTGGTGAGCAGTTCCTCCGTGCTGAGCGGCGCGATCTCGCTGACCGCGCCGACGAAGGTGGTCTTGCCCACGCCGAACCCGCCCGCCACGAGGATCTTGAGCGCGGTGGGGAACACGTCGGCGGCGCCGCCGTGGTCAGAGCTGTCGTCGTAGTCCATCGAGCACTGCCTCCAGAAGGGCCCGGTCCGTCGGGTTGTGGTCGAACACGGGGGGCTTGGTGGTGAGGCCTCCGCTGTCGACGAGGTCCGCCAGCAGCACCTTGGTGACGGCCAGCGGCAGCTTGAGGTGCGCGGCCACCTCGGCGACCGGGAGGGGCGCGCGGCACAGTTCGAGTGCCTGCGCGTGCTCGGGGCCGAGGTAGCCGAAGGGGATGGCCCCGGTGGCCATCACCTGTGACAGGAGGTCGAGTTCGACGGTGGGGCGGGTGCGGCCGTCGCTGACGGTGAAGGGGCGCACCAGCCGCCCGGCCGCGTCGTCCAGCCAGGGGCCGTCACCGGCCGTCGTCACGTTCAAGGCCTCATCGCCGACGGTTCGACGGCGGGCTGCCGGGGGGCGGTCACCAGGTACGGCCTCACGCTCTTGACCAGCATGGCCATCTCGTAGCCGAGCACCGCCGCGTCGGCCTCGCGGCCGGCCAGCACGGCGAGGCAGGTGCCGGAACCGGCGGTGGAGACGAACAGCAGCATCGAGTCGAGCTCGACGACGACCTGGCGGACGTCGCCGCCCCCGCCGAAGCGGATGCCGGCACTGCGGCCGAGGGAGTAGAGGCCCGAGGCCAGGGCTGCCATGTGGTCGGCGCTGTCCGCGTCGAGACCGTGCACGGACTTCACCAGCCCGTCGCAGGAGAACAGCACGGCGCTGGAGGTGTGCGGCACCCGTTGCACGAGGCCGCTCATCAGCCAGTCGAGATCGGAAACGTGGGCGGTCGGCGCATCGCTCGCCATGGTGGATCGACTCCTTGGGGTACGAAGGTCTGCGGGAGCGCTGGGGGCGGACGGGGAGGTGGGGGCCCGCCAGGGGGTGGAGGGTGCGGGCGTGTTCATCCGGCGGTTGCGCTCCCGTCGTGCCGTGCTGTGGGGTGGTCGGTGCGGGGCGCGGGCACGCTGTCGCGGGCGTCGCGCGCTTCCTGGGCTGCCGCATGCGTGGGACGCGCGTCGGCGGGGTGGGTCTCCGCGGTGGGGGACTCCGTCGCGTGAGCCGTGATGCTGTGGTGCGGGTCCATGAGGCGGGCGTCCACGTAGCGGGTGTCGACGGGGTGGGCGTCCCCGGGGTGGGCGGTGGGACCGGAGCACTCGCCCATGGGCGACGACGGCAGCCTGGGCGGGGACGCCATGTGGTCGCCCGCCATGTGGTCGTCGGCCGTGTCGTCGCTGCGCAGGTCGCCACGGCCCACGTCCTCGTTTCCCATGCGGCCGGTTTCCATGGACTGTTGGGTTTCGGCGAGGCTGACGCCCCGCCGGAAGGCCGCCATCAGGTGGGGGTCGTGCCCGACGACGTGCTCGGTGTCCTGACGCGGCGTGGGACCGTCGCGGAGCTGGGGCACCAAGTGTTCCTGGGCGCGGCGGCGGGGCAGCTGGGGCCTGTCCATGGTGCCGCGCACCGTGGTGCTGCGTGGGGTGAGGGGGGCGTTCCCGATCCCGCTCTCCTCGAGTGTCTGCCGGTCGTCCGGGGCGACCCCGGGCACGGCCTCGGCCGGATTGGGCCGCACCGCGCGGGCGCCGCGCAGCGGCAGGGGTGGCGCCACGCCCTCGGGGGCCGTCGGGGCCGGGGCGGTGGCCTGGTCGTGGTGCCGCACAGACGGTACGGCGGGGAACGGCAGCGAGGTGGGGGGCGTCCCGCTCCCGGACCCCGGCGGCAGGCCGGATCCGGCCTGCCGCACAAGGCCGGTCCGCGCGTCGGGTACCGCCCGCGCGTCGGGGCCGGTCTGCGGGCCGGTGCCGTCGGCGTACGGATCGGTGCCCGTCTGCGGCCCGGTCGGCCGCCGGCCGTTCCCGTGCCCGGCGGGACCGGTCGGCGGGACGCTGCCGGGCGCGGGGACGGCATGCGCGGGCCGGTGTGCCGGCCCGCCACCGTGTTCCGCGTCCGGTGCCGCGTCACCCCGGGTCGGCCGGCTTGCGCCCGCGCCCTGTCCCGCGGACCACTGCTCGGCACCGAGCAGTGCCTGCGGCACCACGAGCACGGCCTGCGCCCCGCCGTAGATGTTGTTCTGGAGCCGGACCTGGATGCCGTGCCGCCGCGCGAGCTGTGAGACCACGTACAGGCCGATGCGCCCGTCGGCCAGCAGGCTGGCGACATTGACCTGGTCGGGGTCGGCGAGCAGAGCGTTCATCCGGTCCTGCTCGCCCACGGGCATTCCGAGCCCGCGGTCCTCGACCTCGACGGCAAGCCCTGAGGTGACGAGACCGGCGCGCAGCAGCACCTGGGTGTGCGGGGCGGAGTACAGCGTGGCGTTCTCGACGAGTTCGGCGAGCAGGTGGATGACGTCGGCGACGGCGTACCCGCGCAGGGTGCCGTCGATCGGCGGCACGAGTTTGACCCGTGAGTACTGCTCGACCTCGGCGATGGCCGAGCGCAGTACCTCGGTCATGGAAACCGGGTGGCTCCACTGCCGCCGGGAGACGGCCCCTCCGAGGACGGCGAGGTTCTCGGCGTGGCGGCGGATGCGGGTGGCGAGATGGTCGACGTGGAAGAGGCCCTTGAGCAGGTCGGGGTCCTCGATCTCGTTCTCCATCTCGTCGAGGATGGAGATCTCGCGGTGCACCAGGGACTGCAGGCGCCGGGCCAGATTGACGAACACCTCGAGCTTCTGCTCGCTGCCCGCCTGGCTGGAGAGCCGGGACGCCTGGACGACGGCGGTGACGGCGCTGTCGTGGGCCCGGGACAGATCGGCGCCGAGCCGGTCGAACTCGTCGGCGTCCCCCGGCGTTCTGCCCGGCTGCGCGCGCGGGGGCGGGCCGTCGCCGCGGCGCAGGGTGTCCACAAGGGCGCACAGGTCGGCCTCGTGCCGGGCCGTGCTCCGGCGCAGGCCCTCGAGGCGGTCGTGCACGGACCGCGCCGCGCGGTCGGCGGCGACGGCGGCGATGACGATGCCGGCGAGGGTCACCGACACCGCGCCGCCGAGCACGCCCCACAGGGCCGCGCCCGGCCGTGCACCGGTGGAGCGGATGATGAACAGCACGGCGGCGCAGGCGCTGAGGGCGACCGCCACGGGCGGCAGGACGGCGAGCCGCAGCAACTGGGGCCATATCTGTGTCGCGGGGGACGCGGGGGACGGCCGGGTGGGAGGGCGGGGGTCGGGCATGGGTGTCCTCGAACTGGTCCGTCGGTCCTGGGTGCGGGGTGAGCGCGTGGCGCCACGGCCGCCGGGCGCGCGGGAGCGGTTGCGTGCACCGCGCGGCTCGCCGCCGTGTGGGGCGGGCGTACGCCCGTTGCCGGCACGTGGGTCGGCCGGCGGCCCGTCCGGGGCGCCTGCGGCTGCCTGCGACCCGACGGGCGCGCCCGTCACACCGGTCACGCCCGAGCCGCCGACCGGGCCCGAGTGACGGGGCGTGGCACCCCGGCCTCTCCCCGGTCCGCCTCCACCTTCTGCCTGCACGTACCGGTCCCCGCTCCCTGATCCAATCTGATGGGCGCGACCCCGTGGTGCGATGCGCCGAGCGACGGGCGCCGTCGCGGTGTCGCCGTACCGGCCGGGGGCGCTTCGGAAGGCCGAGGGCGTCGGCCATGCGCCGCCCGACCGATACTCACCGTAGTCACCACCGCATCATGTGCGGCGGTCAGTTGACAAACTCACACGGACAGCGTCCCGCTCTGGTATGAGGCTTCGTACGACAGACCGATAAACCCGCCACTCACTCGTCAAAGAATGGGCCACAATCGATCTGACCTGCTCAGATATGGCCACCAGGACATGCCGAGGGCCGGGGAGCCCACAGCTCCCCGGCCCTCGGCCATCCACCCGGCTGCCCGGTCGGCGGCCACCTCAGGAGTCCTCCTCAGGAGTCCTCCCGCACTGCACGCCACCCTCGCAAATGTCACTCAGAGTAGCGATTGAGGTCAGGGGTCATTCCTCCCCCACCAGATCCAGTTCCTCGTGGGAGGAGTCCGTGACGGGGTCGGGCAACGGCCACTTGTGATCCGGGACGTGCCCCACGCCCCGCCACCACGGCTCGGCCGGCAGCTCCCCGGCGGGCTCGAACGGCAGGCCCGGGACGGGGAAGGCGGCGGGCTGCCCGACCGCGTCGGCCGCCGCCATCGTCCACTCACCGGGCTCCGCCCACGGATGCGGTGCCAGGTTGAAGGTGCCCCAGTGGATCGGCAGGAGGACCCCGCCCGGCCTCCCCTGCTGGAGGTCGAGGTGGGCCTGGAGGCCTTCGGCGGGGTTCATGTGGATCTCCGGCCAGGAACCCGGTCCCGGAACCGGGTCCGGCTGCCCCTTGGGCCAGAAGTCCGAGTACGCGCCGATCTGGATCATCGTCGCGTCGAAGGGGCCGTGTGCGGCGCCGATGTCCTTGAAGCCGTCGAAGTAACCGGTGTCCCCGCTGTGGTAGACGCGGTGCTCCCCGCCCGCGACGACCCAGGAGGCCCACAGGGTGTGCTGCGTGTTGCGCAGGCCCCGGCCGCAGAAGTGACGGGCCGGGGTGGCGGTGAGGGTGATCCCGCCGACCTCGGTCGCCTCGTGCCAGTCCAGTTCGCGCAGCCGGTCGGCGGAGACGCCCCAGTGCTCGAGATGGGCGCCCACGCCGAGCGGCACGGCGAACAGCGTGTCCGTGCCGGCCAGTGCCTTGATGGTGGGCAGGTCCAGGTGGTCGTAGTGGTCGTGCGAGATCGCGACGACATCGACCGGGCCGAGGGCGGCCAACGACAGGGGCACCGGGTGCAGCCGCTTCGGGCCGGCGAAGGGGAACGGGGAGCAGCGCTCGCCCCACACGGGGTCGAACAGCACCCGCCGCCCGTCGATCTCCACGAGCACACTGGAGTGTCCCATCCAGGTCAGACGCAGCCCGGAGGCCGGCGGGCGGGCCAGATCGGCGAGAGTGCCGGCGTGCACCGGCAGGGGGTGGTGCGGAGCACGGCGGGACCGGGTCTCCTTGTCGAAGTAGGTCTTCGCCAGGTCCCGGGACGAGCCCGGGGGCCGGGACCTGGCGGGGCCCCCGGGGTTCTGGAACACGCCGTCCCGGTAGTGCGGGGACCGGCGGATACGCGCCATGCGCTCACCGGCGGGGTCCGCGCCGAAGGCCGCGGGCCATAACGTACGGAGCCCGGAGCTCTGGGAACGGATACCGGCCACGATGCCTCCAAGTGGAATCGGTTGGACATTCTATTATGTGCGTCGGCGCGGCGCCGCGGAGACGGGCGCGCGCCCGCGCCGGGCTCCGTACGCGCCCCTCCCCGCTCCCCCTCGCGCCCGGTGTCAGGCCACCGCGGCGATGCGCTCCCTGATGTCACCCGGGGACAGCGTTCCCTTCGCCGTCACATGGTCCCCCGAGGACTCCCCGCGCAGCCTGCGTCCCATCCACGGCACCAGGTACTCGCGCGCCCACTGGACGTTGTCCCGCCGGACGTGGAGGCTGTCGCGCGGCGGCAGCGGGGGCCAGGCCTGCTCCGGGTCGGCCGGAATGTCCAGGCCGAGGGCCTGGCCCGCGCGGAGCGCCACGCGCGTGTGCCCCTCGGGCGACAGGTGCAGCCGGTCGGCGTCCCAGGCCCTGCGGTCCTGGATGCTCCTCAGGGACCACAGGTCGAGCACCGGACAGCCGTACCGGTCGGCGACGGCCCGCACGTGCCCGTTGTAGGTGGCGATCTTGCCGCGCAGATGCCTCAGCAGGGGTACACCCCGGGTGTCGAACCCGGTTGTCACCAGCACCGTGCCGGAGACGGCCGTGAGCGCGGCGATCGCCCGCTCGAACCGCTCGGCCACCTCATCCGGGTCACTGCCGGGGCGCAGGATGTCGTTGCCGCCCGCACAGAACGAAACCAGCGCGGGGGCCAGTTCGACGGCCCGCGGGAGCTGGTCGGCCACGACCTGGTCGAGCAGCTTCCCGCGCACCGCGAGATTCGTGTACGGGAAGTCGCCTTCGGGGCGCCGGTCGGCGAGAAGTACCGCGAGCCGGTCGGCCCAGCCGACGAACGTCCCGGCGGGGCCGGGGTCTCCGACACCCTCGGTGAAGCTGTCCCCCACCGCCACGTACGACCCGATCACCGGCTTGCTGTCATTCTTCGAATCGTCTGCCACAACCGGACATGATTCACCTTCGAATATGACCTACGCGACCGTAGGAAGGCATTGACGGGCGGTGAGATAAGCCACGCGCAAGGCATCGGCCAGTTCCGGAACAGCCCTCGGGGGGACGTTGAGCGGCGAGTGACGTGACGCACGGAACACTCCGGGCGCACGTGCCGAACGCGCCGAACGCCGGACCCCGGAATCGGGGTCCGGCCTTCGGCGGCGCGTCAGGCGGGTTGCCTCTGGGGTCAGCCGACGGAGACGCCCTTGCCGCGAAGGTAGGAGACCGGGTCCACGTCCGAGCCGTAGTCCGGCGTGGTGCGGATTTCGAAGTGCAGGTGCGGGCCGGTCGAGTTGCCGGTGGAGCCCGAGAGGCCGACCTGCTGGCCGCCGCTCACGGTCTGGCCGGCCGAGACGGACAGCGAGGACAGGTGGGCGTACTGGGCGTAGTGGCCGTCGTTCAGCTTGATGACGACCTGGTTGCCGTACGAGCCTGCCCAGCCGGCGGAGACGACGGTACCCGGGCTCACGGCCTTCAGGGAGGTACCCGTCGGGACGGCGAAGTCGACACCGGTGTGGTAGCCGCTGGACCACATGCTGCCGGCCACCTTGTAGGCGGTGCCGAGGCCGCCGCCGGGCACCGGCGAGCTGTAACCGGAGGTGTTCGCGGCCTGGTTCGCGGTCACCGCGCCGGAGGACGCCTCCGGCGCGGACTGCTCGGAGGAGCCCGAGGACGGCTTCGGAGCGGACTGCTCCGAGGACTCACCGGCCGCCGTCGTCTTCGACGCGGAGGACGGAGCGGACGAGGAGGACGAAGCGCTCTTTTCGGAAGAAGGAGACTTCTTCGGCGTGTCGGCCGTGGTGGCCCTGCCGTCGACCGAGAGCTTCAGACCGGGGTGGATGAGTGACGGGTCACTGCCCACAGCCTCGCGGTTGTCGGCATAGAGCTGCTTCCAGCCGCCGTCGACGCTCTCGGACTCGGCGATCTTCGCCAGGTAGTCGCCGCCCTTCACTGTGTACGTGCGGGCGTCGCCCTTCTCGTCATCGTCGGCCTTCACGCCGTCAGCCGTACCGCCGGTGACGGAATACGACTGGACGGCCTTTTCCGGGGCGGCCTGCACAGGGGCGGCGTTCGCTCCGGTGGCACCGAGAAGCGGCAGGGCGAGTGCGGCGCCACCGGTTCCGACGACGGCGATGGAGCGGGTGAAACGCAAAGCGCTGGGGCGGCGGTGCTTACCTTTTGCGGGCATGACGAATTCCTCTCCGGCGCCTACGAGGTGAGCTGTCGGGTTCGGACTGGAGATGCCCGGCCGCGTCGAAACGCGACTTAACCCCAAGCCGTTCCGGAGACCGGAACAGGCAGTCGTACCTGTGGGTCCCCCGTTCCTGCCGTTCACGGGTCAGAGTGTGAAGGCCCCGGACAGCGGCAGGATTAGGCGTCTGTCCGGATCGATGGTGAACGTAGGCGACCTGGACGCAAAGGAACAAGCACGATCTTCCGAGCAAAGGCGCATTTCTGTGATCCATTGACATGAAAACCGTCACCCAGAGTCGCCCCGGACATTGCGCACCCCCCGAATCCCCTTGCGGAACAACGGAATTACGTGAACATGGCGACAACGCATCGTCACCTCTATGACGATGCTCACCACCCCACTCCCATCTCCCTTTCTATCGGGGCACGTTATGGCGAAGCTGCCTAAACGGACAGAACGCCCCAATAGTGAAAGAAGAGACCTTCCGGTCCGGTTCGGCGGTGGGTCCGCCCAGGGTCTGCCACGTGTCCGTCCGGACCGGCGGCTCGGGGCCGACCACGCCACGCCACCGGCCCGCTCACCAACTCATGGCCCCTGCCAGGCATGTCGTATCGTCGGGTGACACCCGTCGACGCCGCCGCGCCGACGGCGCAGAGTGGGAAAGGGGCCCCCGTGACGCAGCAGATCCCGTCGACCGAACCCGAGCTCACCGGTGTGCGCAATTTCCGTGATGTGGGCGGCCTGCCGACCGTCGACGGCCGCCGGGTGCGACACGGAGTGCTGTTCCGCAGCGGCCACCTCGCGCACGCCACCGAGGAGGACGCCGCCTTCCTGTCCGCCCTGGGACTGCACACCGTCTTCGACTTCCGTAACGCGGCCGACCACAGGCTGGACGGGCGGGACATCGAGCTGCCCGGCGTGCGCAATGTGAACCTGCCGCTGAGCGACCCGGCCGACGGCGCCGAGTTCTGGAGGATGGTCCGTGACGGGGACCTCGACCAGCTCCGCGCGATCCTCGCCGGCGGCAAGGGAGCGGAACGGATGATCGCCTCGTACCGCGCGACCGTGACGCAGCGCACCTTCGAGCACTCCCGCGTGCTGATCTCGCTCGCCGAGGAGAGCCTGCCCGCACTGATGCACTGCGCGGCGGGCAAGGACCGCGCGGGCCTGTCGGTGGCGGTGACGCTGCTCGCGCTGGGCGTGGAACGGGACGCGATCTTCGACGACTACCTGAAGTCCAGCGCCGCGCACCGCCGCTACAAGGTGCGCCGCAGCGCCACCTCCGCCTCGGCCTACTCACCCGAGGTCATGGAGCTGCTCGACCCGCTGTTCGACGCCCGCGCCGAGTACCTGTCGGCCGCGCTCGAGACGATCGAGGAGACCTGGGGCGGCGTGGACCCCTACATCGAGCAGGCTCTCGGCTTCACTCCCGAGTACCGGGAGCGGCTGCGCGATCGCATGCTGGACTGAGCGGCCCCCGAGGGCTACGCCTTCGCGCCCAGTTCGAAGAGCAGGTAGACGAAGGCCGCGAAGAGGTGGCCCGCCACGACGTAGATGAACAGCCTCACCCACAGGGCGCGAGGGAACTTCTCCTCCATGTCTTTCATGACACATCTCCATGGGTGGGGCCCAGGCACAGGGCGGCCGTGGGACTCTGCAGCAGGGTGTGGACGAACAGCAACTCGACCCCGCCGGGGTCCTCGGCGGCGATGCGGTGCGGGGTCAGCGAGTCGAAGTGCGCGCTGTCGCCCGGAGCGAGGCGGTGCAGGGTGTCCCCGAGACGGAGCCGCAGCCGCCCGCCGAGGACGTACAGCCACTCCTCACCGGGGTGGGCCCGCACGATGTCGCCCTGGGATCCGTGCGGGACCTGGACCCGCAGGGCCTGCATCCCGCGCCCCGGGGGACCGGCCTGCCGGTAGGTCCAGCCGCCGGCCGTGGTCGGCTCCATGTCGGCGGCGCGCACCACGGCTTCCCGGTCGGCGGCGGTCTCACCGAGCAGTCCGGAAACCGTCGTACCGTAGACGCGGGCGAGGGAGAGCAGCGTCGGCAGCGAGGGCTGGCGCTGTCCGGTCTCCAACCGGGAGAGGTGCGCGGGCGACAGCCCCGCGTCCCGGGCGGCGGCCTCCAGTGTCAGGAAGGCCCCGCGCCTGAGGGCGCGCAGCTGCGGGGCGACCGCGGGGAGCGCTTCGGCCGGTTCGGCCGACGGCCCGGCCTCGGGGGAACTCATGACTCCATTCAGCCGCGCCCTTGCCCTGGAGGCAAGTTTCTTGCCTCCAGGGCAAGAAATGTCGTTCTCACCGGTTGGCGACCGCCTGCTTCACCAGTGTCCTGCCGAACTCCCAGACCAGACCGCCCTCATGGGCATCGTCCATGACCGCGGTGAAGGCGTCCACGAACCGGTCCACCTCCCGCTCGCCGATGATCAGCGGCGGGATCAGCTTGATCACCTCCAGGTGGTCGCCGGAGACCTGGGTGAGGATCCTGTGTTTCTGCAGCAGCGGAACGACCACCATCTGCGCAAAAAGCCCCTTGCGTGCGGCCTGCAGCATGGCCCAGCGGCCGCTCAGCTTCAGCGACCGCGGCCGGCCGAACTCGATGCCGATCATCAGGCCCCGGCCACGGACGTCGGCGAGCAGCTCGTAGGTGTCGACGAGGGCCGCGAGCCGGGACCGCAGCAGTTCCCCGGTGACCCGGGCATGCGCGACGATCTGCTCGTTCTCCATGACCGACAGCACCGCGAGGCCGGCCGCCATGGCCTGGGCGTTGCCCCCGAAGCTGGCCGAGTGGACCAGCACCCGGTCCATCGACGAGTAGACCTTGCGGAAGATCCAGTCCTTGCCGAGCGTGGCTCCCACCGGGACGTAACCGCCGGAGAGCGCCTTGGCCACGCATACCAGGTCCGGTTCGACCCCGTCCTCGTGCTGGTAGGCGTAGAAGTCGCCGGTCCGTCCGAGCCCGGTCTGCACCTCGTCGGCGATCAGCAGCGCCCTGTGCCGGTGCAACAGCTCCTGGGCGGCACGCAGATAGCCGGGCGGGGCCGCGTGCACGCCCTTGCCCTGGATGGGTTCCACGATGAGGGCGGCGACGTCGCCCTTGGCCAACTCGCTTTCGAGCGCGTCCATGTCACCGAGGGGTACGGCCGTGTCGGGCAGCAGGGGGGCGAATCCGTCCCGGAAGCCGGACTCGCCGTTGACGGACAGGGAGCCGGTGGTCAGCCCGTGGAAGGCGTGCGCGCAGTACAGGACTCGGGGCCTGCCGGTGGCGTACCGGGCGAACTTCAGCGCGGTCTCGACCGCCTCCGTACCGCTGTTGCCGAAGAACACCCGGTCCAGGTGAGGACTGTGGGTGAGCAGTTTCTCGGCCAGCAGTCCGGGCAGCGGTGGGCAGTCGAAGCGGGTGAGGTCGGCGAGCGAGGCGTCGAGGACGTCGTGCAGCGCCCTGCGGACCACGGGGTGGTGGCGTCCCAGGCCCATCACCCCGAATCCGGCGAGCATGTCCAGGTGGTCGTTGCCGTCCGCGTCCCAGAAGTGGGCGCCCTCGGCACGTTCGTAGGCCTTGTCGAATCCGATGGTGTGCAGCATGCGCGGGAGCTGGTGGTTGAGGTGTCTGGTGTGCAGCTCGTAGCGCTCGGCTCCGCGCTCGGCCAGCAGTGCGCCGAGGTCGAAGTCACCGGCCGCCCGTGGCGGCTCCGGCAGCTCCGGCAGCTCCGGAGCGGACTCCGCGGTGGTCATGGCTGTTTCTCCCGTTGCTCCCGTGGTTCCCCTTGCCCCCACTGCTCCCGCTGTTTCCCGAACGGTTCGTTCCGGAGCTGCCGCTCCTCACCCACGGCCGGGCTCGTGCCGGTCCGGCCGGCGATCTCGACGGGTGTCAGGCCTGTGTCCGCCAGCACCTCACCGCGCTTGGCGCGCGCGGGGAACTGCTTCGGAATGCCGAACCGCCGTACCGGTGCGTCGGCGTCACCCAGCGCCAGTACCACGGCCGAACCCACGCCCTCTGCACGACTGTTGTCCTCGACGACGGCCACGAGCCGGTGCCGGGCGGCCGGCCCCACGACTTCGGGTGCGACGGGTCCGACCCGGCGCGGGTCGACGACGGTGCACCCGATGCCTCGGGCCTCGAGCGAATCAGCGGCCCGGAGGCAGACGGACGCCACGACGCCGGCCGAGACCGGCAGCACCTCGGGGTCGTTGCCGCGGTGCAGCCCGTCCGTACCGCCGATCCGGTCGAGCGCCGGGACGGACGGGCCCACGGACTCCCCGGGGAACCTCAGCGGCGTCGGCGCGTCGTCGACGGCGACCGCCTCGCACGACTGGGCGCGCGGCTGGTCCGCGTCGCATGGTGCGGCGATGCGCAGGCCGGGGACGACCTGGAGCACCGACAGGTCCCACACGCCGTTGTGCGACGGCCCGTCGACGCCGGTGACGCCCGCCCGGCCCGGGACGAAGGTGACCCCGCAGCGGTGCAGCGCCATGTCCATCAGCAGCTGGTCGAAGGCGCGGTTGAAGAAGGTGGCGTACACGGCGACGGCCGGGGGTGTGCCGCCGGCCGCGGAGACGGCTGCGTGCTGCTCGGCAATGCCGACGTCCCACACCCGGCCGGGGAACCGCTCGGCGAAGACACCCAGGCCGGCCGGACGCGGCAGGGCCGCGGTGATCGCCACCACGTCGTCGCGGTCCCCCTGACCCTGTCGTCGAACTGCTCGGTGTCGCCCGGGTTCACCCGCACCGCCGCACCGCCCGCCTCGAGCGCCGCGAACACGTGCCTCGGCTGGAAGCGGATGCCGGCGATCACCGGGATGTACGACTTCCGCGCGGTCTGACACCCCGGCGCCGTCAGCTCCGCGATCTGCTGCAGCGTCGCCCCGGTGTCCGACGTAGGCGTCGTCGTCATCGACTGCGCCGACACCGGCGCGTCCCCGCCCACCGCCACCGACCCGACCCGGATTCGCCGGCTCCTGTGCCGCGGGGCGGGCGACCGGGCCGGCATCCCGGGCGCCCCGGGGGATACAGCCGTCACTGCGTCACTCCCTGTTTCCCGAGACCGTCTCGCGCAGGGCGCGCAGGGACTCCTTCAGGGACCCCGTGGTGGCGAGGACGGCGGTGGGCTCGTAGCCGCAGTGTGCCATGCAGTTGGCGCAGCGCGGGTCCTTGCCACGGCCGTACTTGTCCCAGTCGGTCCTCTCGATCAGTTCCCGGTACGTCGGCACATAGCCGTCGCTCATCAGATAGCAGGGGCGCTGCCAGCCGAAAAGCGAGTAGTTCGGGATCGCCCACGCGGTGCACGGGAAGTCGACCCTGCCCTCGAGGAAGTCCAGGAACAGGGGCGAGTGGTTGAGCCGCCAGCGACGGCGGTTGCCCCCGGCGAACGCCTTCCTGAACAGCTCGCGGGTCTGCTCCACACCGAGGAAGTGCTCCTGGTCGGGGGCCTTCTCGTAGGCGTAGGCGGGCGAGATCATCATCTCGTCGACCTTGAGGTCGTCGTTGAGGTAGTTGAGCACCTCGATGACGGTCTGCGGGGTGTCGGTGTTGAAGAAGGTCGAGTTGGTGGTGACCCGGAAGCCGCGCCGCTTGGCCTCCTTGATGGCGGCCACCGCCTCGTCGAACACGCCCTCCTTCGCGACGGACTCGTCGTGCCGCTCGCGCAGCCCGTCGATGTGCACGGCGAACGCGAAGTACGGCGACGGGGTGAACTTGTCCATCTTCCTGCGCAACAGCATGGCGTTGGTGCACAGGAACACGTACTTGCGCCGTGCCACCAGCTGGCGGACGATCTCGTCGATCTGAGGGTGCATCAGCGGTTCGCCGCCGGCGATCGACACCATCGGCGCCCCGGACTCCAGTACCGCACCCACGGCCTGCGCGACCGGCATGCGCTGTTTGAGCACCCCGGCCGGGTGCTGGATCTTTCCGCAGCCCTCACAGGCCAGGTTGCAGGCGAAGAGCGGTTCCAGCTCGACGATCAGCGGAAACTTGTCCCGTCGGCGGATCTTCTGTTCGGCCAAGTATGTGGCGACCTTGACGGACTGACGCAGCGGCATGGCCATCTGGCTCACCTCCCAGGGAGCAGCGAGGAACGGTGCCATTCGAGATACGCGGGAAGAACGGAACGAAGGACGCGGAAAGCCGATATTCCACCGCTCACCGTGCCGATCCGGAACAGTTCGTGTTCAGGAGCGTCCACGACCACCCGTACGGCCGCAACGGGGCGTGCACCCGCGCGAACGGCGCTCAGGAGCGTGGCAGCGGACTCCATGTCGACCGCGATCGCGCCGGTGGCGAGCAGCCCGGACCGTTCGTGTCTGCGGACCACGTGCCCGGAGCCGGTGAGCGGCCCGGTGTGAACGGTGCGCCCCGGCGCGACGCGCGACAGTTCCTTCACCAGCAGGTCGGTTCCAACGCACGGCACGCTGCCGCGCGGGGCGCGGGTCTCCCCGGCGACCACCAGGTCGCCGGGGTGCATCCCGGGGGCCAGCCCGGCACAGAAACCGGTGGCCAGCACGGCGGCGTCGCGCAGCGCCGGGCCGGCGAGCGCCCGGGTGACGGAGCGCTCGGCGGCCGTCGGCCCCATGCCCGTGCGCAGGACGGTGACCGGCTCGCCGACGCCGCCGTGGTCTCTCCCGCGCAGGGCCAGCCGCTCGATGCCGAGCGCGCAGGCGATCAGCAGCGGCGCCGGAGTGGCCCGGGGGCTCATCAACTGCCCGTCGACTCGGCCAGCCGCCGCCGCTGTGCGCCGGCGTCCGCCTCCGGCTGCACGACCGATGTCTCCGCCGACGCCTCCCTCGGCACCACCGTCGGCGTCTTGGCGAACGGCTCCCCGTTCACATACCGGCCGAGCGCGGTGAGTGGGAAGACCTGCCGGTAGAGGTGGTAGTTGATGGAGAAGTCCCAGGGGAAGCCCGTGCCGGTGAAGTAGGGCTCGTCCCAGGAGCCGTCCTCGTGCTGGGTGGCCGCCAGCCAGACGATGCCTCGTTCCACGGCCACGGACTTTCTCTCGCCGGCCGCCAGCAGGGCCATCAGCGCCCACCCGGTCTGCGAGGCGGTCGAGGCGCCCTTTCCGCTCCATTCCCGGGAGTTGTGATAGGAGCGCAGGTCCTCGCCCCAGCCTCCGTCGTCGTTCTGGACCGACTCCAGCCAGGTCACGGCCCGTCGGATCGCCGGGTGGGAACCGGGCAGTCCGGCGGCGACCAGCGCCGGGACCACGGACCCGGTGCCGTACAGGTAGTTGACGCCCCAGCGCCCGAACCACGAGCCGTCCGAATTCTGTTCGTCGAGCAGCCAGCGGATGCCGCGCCGGGTACGCGGATCGTGGGCGAGCCCTTCGACGGCGAGCATCTCCACGACGTGCGCGGTGACATCGGCCGACGGCGGGTCGATGACCTCGCCGAAGTCGCAGAACGGCAGCCGGTTGGGGAACGGGCTGGTGTTGTCGACATCGAAGGCGCCCCAGGCTCCGTTGCGGGACTGCATGCCGAGGTTCCAGCGGACCCCGCGGCCGATGGCGTTGTCCACCCGCTCCGGGTCGTGGTGCTTGACCCGGCGGAGTGCGAGGACCACCTCGGCGGTGTCGTCGATGTCGGGGTAGTTGTCGTTGTGGAACTCGAACGCCCAGCCGCCCGGCGGGAGTCCGGGCCTGCGTACCGACCAGTCGCCCGGCCGTACGACCTGTTCGCCGAGCATCCAGTCGGCGGCCCTGACCAGTTGGGGGTGGTCGGCGGGCAGGCCGGCGTCGGCGAGGGCGATGGTGGCGAGGCAGGTGTCCCACACCGGGGACTGGCAGGCCTCCACCATCCGGGCGCCGTCCTCTCGCCACACGGCGAACCGGTCGAGGGAGTTCAGTCCGGCACGCATCACCGGGTGGTTCAGGTCGTAGCCGAGCAGGTGCAGCGCGATGACCGAGTACACGGCGGGCGGCTGGATACCGCCCCAGCATCCGTCGTTCTCCTGCCGCTCGATGATCCAGCGGGCCGCGGTGTTCATCGCCGCCCCGCGCAGTCGGCGCGGGACGGCCCGGCGCAGCGCGTGCAGGCCCTTGTCGAGCCGCTGGAAGACGCCGTCCCAGCTGACCACCGGTGCCATCCGTCCGGGAGGGCGGGGACGGGCCGGGTCGGTGTGCAGTTCGTCGAGCGGGAACGGGGCGGGCCGTACCGGCCGCTTGGCGGAGACGATCGTCAGCGGGACGATGGTCTGGCGGGCCCAGCAGCCGAAGTCGTAGATGTTGAGCGGCACCCAGGACGGGAACCAGATCAGCTCGGGCGGGAGTTCGGGCAGGTCCTCCCACTTCCACCAGCCGAACAGGGCCAGCCAGATCCGGGTGAAGACCCGGGAGGCGGCGATCCCGCCCCGGCCACGGACCCAGGCGGCGGCGCGCGCCATGTGCGGGGTGTCCGGCACGTCACCTGCCAGCCGCAGGGCGACGTACGCCTCGATGGTCGCGGAGAGGTCGCCGGGCCCGTCGTGGAAGGTGGCCCAGGTGCCGTCCGCGCGTTGCTCGCCCCGGATGAACAGGGCGGCTGCGCGGGTGGTCTCCTCCTCGAGGATGCCGAGGAACTGGCGCAGCAGCAGGTCCTCGGCATCCATCGTGACGTTGGTCTCGAGGTCCCCCTTCCACCAGCCCTGGTCCTCCTGGCGGGACAGCAGGAACTCGGTGGCGCGCCGCATGGCGCCGGCGGCGATGTCGGGTACCCCGGCCGCCATGGGGATGTCGGTGTCGGTGTCGCTGGCCGCGGCCACCGAGGACGGCAGGGCCGCCCCGGTGCTTCCGTCGGTCGTCGCTGTCATGGCTTCCCCTTCGTGCAGTCCTGCAATGTGTGCGTCTGCTGTGGGTCCGCCGTCGGCCGGTGTCTGCTCCCCGCACCACCGGCCGGCGACTACGCGAGGGCTATTCGACCGATGGTGATCATCTCTTTCGTACGACGACGAAGTCCGCGAGCGCCGTGAACTGCTCCCGCACCCTGTCGGGCATGTCCACGACGTCGAGGGCCTCGATGGCGATGGTGTGCTGGCGACGCGCTTCCTCGGCGGTCCACTCCCGTCCGCCGGCCTGCTCGATGAGGGCCGCGCGGGCCGCGAACTCCTCCTCGGAGAAGGTGGCGAAGCCGCTGCTGCCGGCGTCGGCGGCGAGGATCCCCGCGAGCTGCTCGGAGGCCGGGCCGCCCGCGGCGAGCGCCGCCACGACGGGGAGGGACTTCTTGCGCTGGCGCAGATCGCTCCAGGTCTGCTTGCCGGTGGCCGCCGGGTCGCCCCAGATGCCGAGGAGGTCGTCGACGGCCTGGAAGGCCAGGCCGAGGTGGTAGCCGTACTTCTCCAGGGTGTCGGCGGTGTGCGTGTCGGCGCCGCCGAGCACGGCGCCGACGGAGCTGGCGCAGGCGAGCAGGGCGCCGGTCTTGTTGCCCTCCATCTCCAGGCACTCCTCGACGCCGACGTGGTCGCGGTGCTCGTAGGAGATGTCCTGCGCCTGGCCGTCGATCAGGGCGCGGGTGGCGGTGGTCAGCCTGCGGGTGGCCCGGCCGGCCTCGACGGTGCCGAGTTCCAGCAGCACCTCGTTGGCGAGGGCGAACAGGGCGTCGCCGACGAGGATGGCCTGGGCGGGGCCGTGCATCTTCCAGACGGTGTCGCGGTGCCTGCGCTGCTCGTCGCCGTCCATGAGGTCGTCGTGCAGCAGGGAGAAGTTGTGGACGAGCTCGACGGCGACCGCGCCGGGAACGCCGACCTCGGGGGCGGCACCGGTGACCTCGGCGGACAGCACGGCGAGCGCGGGGCGCACGGCCTTGCCGCCGTCGCCGTCCGCGGGCCTGCCCTGGGCGTCGATCCAGCCGAAGTGGTAGGCGGCGACGGTGTCCATGGGAGGCGCCAGACAGCCGATGGCCGCCCGCAGTACCGGCATGGCCAGTGTCCTGCCGCGCTCCAGGAGCGCGGGCACGTCCGCCGCGGTCCTTCCAGCGGCCTTCGAGGCCGGGGGCACAGTGGGCACAGTCTCTCCTCTTGTTGCGGTACCGGGGGTGCGGAGACCCGCCGCGGCGGGTGCGTCGGCGCTCACCGGAGTCCCTCTCGCACGGCGGGGCCCCGGGCGCCGCGGCCGGCCTCCCCGTCCCACGCGAAGAGGTGGTGGGGCCGTGGCCGACCCAGGGCTCGCAGCGCGGCGTCCGCCGCACCGACGCCGCTGCGGACCGCACCCTCCATGGTCGCGGGCCACCCGGTGGCGGTCCACGCCCCGGCCAGGTACAGGCCGGGAGCCTTGGTGCGGGCGCCGGGCCTGAGCCGTCCGACACCGGGAGCGGGGGCGAACGTCGCGGTGCGCTCCCGCGTCACGAAGAAGTCCCGCACGGCGGCGCCGCGGGCGCGTGGCAGCAGGCGTTCCAGTTCGGGCAGGTAGCGCTCGCTCAACGCGGCCACGGGCTCGTCGATGTCGTCGTGGGCGACCGACTGCGACACGGCCAGGTACTGGCCCTGTCGCAGGCCGGAGGCCCGGGTGCGGTCGAAGACCCACTGCACGGGGCTGCCGAGGGCGGCGAAGAAGGGGCTGGTGAGCACGGTGCGGTCGTAGACGACGTGGAGGTTGAGGATCGGTGCGGTGCCGATGCCGAGCAACCGCCCGGGATCGTCGAGCGCTCCGGTGGGCAGCAGGCCGTACGCCTCGCGCTGCGGTACGGCGAGGACGACGGCGTCCGCGTCGAGGGCCTCGCCGGGAGCACGGACGCTCCAGCCTCCGTCGCCGCGGGCGGTGACGGAGGTGACGCGGGTACGGACCTCGGTACGGACCCCGGCGGAGTCGAGCGCCTTGCGGGCCAGCCGGTCGTGCAGGTCGCCCAGCGGGACATGGGCCCAGCCGATGTCGGCCGCGGCCGGACCGGACAGCAGGCCGGTCCTGAAGACCATCGCGGCGAGCGCCAGCGAGGCGTCGCCCGCGACCGCGTTGAGGGTGGCGACCCCCACCAGGTCCCACAGTGCCTCGACGGCACGCGGCGACTGGCCGTGCGCGGCCAGCCAGCTGCCGAAGTCCTGGTCGTCGAGGGCGGGGTCGGCGAGGTCGAGTCCCTTGAGCGCGAGCGCGGCGCGGCCCACGCCGGCCCGTTCGGCGAGCGAGAGGTGCGGGTAGGCGGCGAGGCTGCGTCCCAGGTGCAGGGGGGCGGGCAGCGGGTCGCGGCGCAGCCGGCCGAGCCGGCGTCCCTCGGGCCGGTCGGCGTCGATCACGGGCACGTCGAGGCGGTTCTGCAGCGGTGCCAGGGCCGTGCCGTCGATCCGGTCGAGGAACCAGCGGTAGGCGGTGCAGCAACGCAGGTAGACATGCTGGCCGTTGTCGACGGTCAGGTCACCGCGCCGGAAGGAGAAGGCGAGCCCGCCGAGCCGGGGGCGGCCTTCGAACAGGGTGACACGCACGCCTGCGTCGGCGAGCGCGAGCGCGGCGGCGACCCCGGCGAGGCCGCCACCGACCACGACGGCGTGCCGCCTCGCCAGTGCGTCGTCGGCGGGCGATTCCTCGGAGCTGTTGACACGGGTCATGGCCCGTCCTCCCCTGCCCGGCCGCCGTGTCGCCGGACCGGTGCGCGGCGGACCGTCCTGAGCGGGGACGCGAGACCTCGGCAAAGGGTTGCGCCCCGTCTGCCGGGGGCGCGACCGGGCGGGAGAGGGGTGTCCATCAGGCACGCCTCCTGACGGTCCGCCGGGTGACGTGCCGGGCGTCCAAGCCGGACAGGCCGCGCACCGCGACGTAGGCCTTCTCCCGTCCGGGCAGGGAGACCCGGCCGCGCAGCACGGCCTCCGGCTCGCGCTCGATGCGGTCGAGGAGGCGGCGGTAGATGCCGGCCATGGCGGCGACACAGGCGCCGCTGCGGCGGTCGAGCATGGGCAGCAGCCGGTAGCCCTCGGCGAACAGGGCGCGGGCCCGGCGCACCTCGAAGTGGACGAGACCGGCGAAGTCTGAGCCCTTTGGCGGGATCGGACCGCTGAACCCGGCCGAACAGCCGAACTTGGCGAGGTCGTCGGAGGGCAGATAGGTGCGCCCGCCCTCGGCGTCCTCCCGGACGTCCCGGAGGATGTTGGTGAGCTGGAGCGCGAGCCCCAGCGTGTCGGCGTACTCGGGAGCGCGTTCGGCGCCCCGTGCGCCGGGTTCGGTGCCGAAGACGCCGAGAGAGATCCGCCCGATGGCGCCGGCCACGCAGCGGCAGTAGACCTTCAGGTCGTCCCAGGTCTCGTAGGTCTCGCCGCGCACGTCCATCTGAACGCCGTCGATCAGTTCGTCAAGGCCGCCGAGCGGGACCGGGAACTGCCGCGCGGTGTGTGCGAGGGCGACAGCCACCGGGTCGGTGTCGTCCTCGTCGACCGTGCCGTCCCGGACCCGGGTGAGCAGCGCCCGGGTGTCCTCGAGCCGGGCGACCTTGATGTCGTCCGCCAGCGTGCCGTCGCCGATGTCGTCGACGCGCCGGGAGAACGCGTACAGCGCCGACATCGCGCGCCGCTTCGACGTCGGCAGCAGCCGGATGCCGTAGGCGAAGTTCCGGGCCTGCTGTCCGGTGACGGCCTCGCAGTAGCTGTATGCGGCGAGTACCGGGGCCGATGTGTGCGTGTCCGACTGCACTGCCGGAATCACCTCTCTCCTCGCAGCGTCGTGCCGGCCTCGCGCAGCAGCCGGGCCTTGCCGGCCCCCGGCGGGCCGGGAAGTACGTCGTACTCGGCAGCGGCGATCGCGCCCAGGGCCGCCCGTCCCCCCGCCACGAACCCCGCGAGCAGCAGCTTCAGCCTGCCGCGGACGCTGCCCACCAGGGGGGCACCCTCCTCCAGGAGTTCCCGGGCGCGCTGAGCCTGGAACGCGACCAGGGCGCGCACCGACGCTCCGGCGTGCGGTGCGGCGAGATCCGCCTCGTCCACGTGGAAGCGTTTCATGTCCTCGGCGGGCAGGTAGACACGGTCGCGGCCGAGGTCCTCGGCGACGTCCTGGAGGTGCTCGACGATCTGGAGGGCGGTACAGACCGCATCGGAGCGGCGGATCCGCTCGGGGGTCGAGGTTCCGGTGACACCGAGGACGAGACGGCCGACCGGGTTGGCCGACAGTTCGCAGTAGGCGAGCAGGTCGTCGTAGGTCTCGTAGCGGCTGACGACCTGGTCCTGGCGGTTGGCGGCGATCAGGCCGAGGAAGGGGCCGGGGGTCAGGCCGCGGCGGCGGACCGTCGGCTGGAGCCTGCGCAGCAGCGGATGGTGCGGGACCGTGCCGAAGAGGCGGCGCAGATCCGCCTCGAGGGCATCGAGCAGTACCGTCCGGTCGGCCGCCCGGTCGGGAGCGACGCCGAGCAGTTCCGCGTCGGCGCCGCCGGGGGCCAGGTCGCCGTCGCCGATGTCGTCGACGAGCCGGGCGTAGCCGTAGACCGCCATCAGGTCGTCGCGCCAGGCCCGGGGCAGGAAGAACGGCGCCACCGGGAAATTCTCGGTGGCGGCCTTGTCCAGAGTGGCGCGCTCGATGTCCAGGGGGGCGCTCCCGGGACCTGCCGGGCGCACCGTGCCGGTTCGCGTCATCGCGGGCAGCCCTGGGCGGGGACGGCACATGCTGCGTTCAGCAGGGGAGTCTCCGTAGCCATTGCCGTCACATCTCCCGTTCTACACTGCCGACCCAATAGACACTATTTCGGACACGCCGCCCGTGCTTCCGCACGGCCGGGTCGCCGGTGGGTGTCACGCGCTATGGCCCTGATTGCCGTCTTTAGGGACCGGTACAGCTTACGTCGTACAGCACGGTACGGACCGCCGGGGTGTCCCGCGCCTCGGAACAACGAACCGGTCTGTGTCAAGATTCCTGCGCACGGCAGGAGTTGACGTTTCCTTTGCAGACGCCCTGCTTCCCCGGCCGGTTCCGGCCGCAGAGACACGGGCAGGCGGACCGGGCTACTTGGCGGTGAACTTCTCGTACTCCTTGAGGACCTCGTCCGTCGGGCCGTCCATGCGCAGTTCGCCGCGCTCCAGCCACAGCACGCGGTCGCAGGTGTCGCGGATCGACTTGTTGTTGTGGCTGACCAGGAAGACGGTGCCGGCCTCTTCGCGCAGTTCACGGATGCGCGCCTCAGAGCGTTTCTGGAACTTGCGGTCGCCGGTGGCCAGGGCCTCGTCGATCATCAGGACGTCGTGGTCCTTGGCCGCCGCGATGGAGAAACGGAGCCGGGCGGCCATGCCGGAGGAGTAGGTGCGCATCGGCAGGGTGATGAAGTCGCCCTTCTCGTTGATGCCGGAGAAGTCGACGATCTCCTGGTAGCGCTCCCGGACCTGCTCGCGGGACATGCCCATGGCGAGCCCGCCGAGTATGACGTTCCGTTCGCCCGTCAGGTCGTTCATCAGGGCGGCGTTGACGCCGAGGAGGGAGGGCTGGCCGTCGGTGTAGACCTTGCCCCTCTCGGCGGGCAGCAGGCCGGCGATGGCCCGCAGCAGGGTCGACTTGCCCGAGCCGTTGGAGCCGATCAGGCCGATGGCCTCACCGCGGTAGGCGACGAAGGAGACCCCGCGCACCGCGTGCACCTTGCGCACGCCCCGCGCCTCGTCGTCCTTGCCCCGCCGTATCATCCGGCTGAGCGCCGCCGTGGCGCTGCCGCGGCCGCCGCGCACACCGTTGACGCGGTAGACGATGTGCAGGTCGTCCGCGACGACGGTGGGGATGTGCGTGTCCGTCCTCCGGTCAGCCACGGCCGTACCTCTCCTCAGCCTTCCAGAAGTACACGAAACCGATCACCCCGGCCAGCAGTGCCCACCCCACCGCGAACGCCCACACGTGCGGCGGCAGGTACGAGGAGCCGTAACCGTCGATCAGCGCGAAGCGGACCAGGTCCATGTAGACCGCGGCCGGGTTCAGCTGCAGGACGTCGGCGAGCCAGTGGGGGACGTCCTTGTCGGCGAGCATCGCCGGGATGCTGAACATGACGCCCGAGGCGTACATCCAGGTGCGCAGCACGAACGGCATCAGCTGGGCCAGGTCCGGGGTCCTGCTGCCCAGGCGCGCGAAGACGAGTGCGAGGCCGGTGTTGAAGACGAACTGGAGCAGCAGCGCGGGGACGACCAGCAGCCAGGACAGTGCCGGCATGCTGCCGAACGCCATCACCACGACGACCAGGACGATCATCGCGTACAGCAGTTGCTGGAGCTGCTGCAGCGCGAAGGAGACGGGCAGGGAGGCCCGCGGGAAGTGCAGGGCCCGCACCAGGCCGAGGTTGCCGGAGATGGCACGCACCCCGGCGAGGACCGAGCTCTGCGTGAACGTGAACACGAACACGCCCGTCACCAGGAACGGGACGTAGACGTCGCTCGGGATGCCCCGGCGGGCGCCCAGCAGCAGGCCGAAGATGAAGAAGTACACGGCCGCGTTCAGCAGCGGCGTGGCCACCTGCCACAGCTGGCCGAGCTTGGCCTGGCTGTACTGCGCGGTCAGCTTCGCCCGGGAGAAGGCGAGGATGAAGTGCCGGCGCCCCCAGAGCTGCCGGACGTACTCGACGAGCGACGGTCGGGCGCCGCTCACCGTCAGTCCGTACTTGGCGGCGAGCTCGGCCGCCGTGAGGCCGTCGTCGGGCGGCACGGGCGCGCCGACCGCGACCGGGCCGTCGTGCGTTGTCTCACTCACTGGTGAAGGCTTTCCCTCTTCGAGATGCCCGGCCCGTACGGACCGGGCATGTGCCGGGAGGCCTGGGTGCGGCCCCGATGGTCCCGACACGAGCTTGTCAGATGACAGGAGGCCGGCCCAGCCGGGTCAGCCGCCACACCGTGCGCCACTTCATGGGCCGACGAGGGCCGCTGGGGGTGGTCCAGCCCTCCCGGAAGCCGCCGAACCAGGCCTTGAGGGCCGGGCGCGAGGGCCTGCGGAGCAGGGTGAGCAGCATCCAGGCGCCCAGGTAGAGGGGGACCAGGGGCGCGGGAAGGTTGCGGCGAGCCAGCCAGACACGGTTACGGGCGACCATGCGGTGGTAGACCGCGTGCCGCGAGGGGGCGGTGGTCGGGTGGTACAGCACCATGTCGGACCGGTAGTCGATCATCCAGCCGGCGTCGAGGGCCCGCCAGGCCAGGTCGGTCTCCTCGTGCGCGTAGAAGAACGCGTCGGGCAGGCAGCCGACGTCGGCGAAGACCCGGGTGCGTACGGCGTTGGCACCGCCGAGGAAGGTGGTCACCCTCGAGGAACGCATCGGGTCGGCGGCGCGCAGCCGGGGCACGTGGCGGCGCTGGGTGCTGCCGGTGTCCGGGTCGGCGATGCGGAAGCTGATGATGCCGAGCTCCGGGTCGGCGGTGAACGCCTGGCGGCACAGCTCGGCCGTGTCGTGGTGCGCCAGGAGGCCGTCGTCGTCGAGGAACAGCAGGATGTCGACGTCCTGGCCGTTCGGGCCGAACGCCTCGATGCCGACGTTGCGTCCGCCGGGGATGCCGAGGTTCTCCGGCAGCTCGACGGTGCGTACGCCGTCGGGGACCTCCGGGACGGGTGAGCCGTTGCCGACGACGACGGCCCGGACCGGTTCGCCGTCCTGCTTGGCGACCGATTCGAGCAGGGCGCACAGCTCGTCGGGGCGGTTGCCCATGGTGATGATCACCGCGCCGACCTTGAGGGAGGATCCCATCGCGGTCACCTCAGCCTGCTGGAGGCGAGGACGGACACCAGGTGCAGCAGGGTCTGCAGCAGGGCTATCCCGGCGAGGACGGCGACACCCAGGCGGGTGAAGAACAGGTCGCCCCGGGCTGTGTCGACGACCGCGAGGACCACGATCAGCAGCGACGCCTCCATGCCGAGGATCAGCCGGTGGAACTTCAGGGCTCCGGCGGCCCGGCGGGCGAGCGCCATGCCGGAGGAGCGCGGCTCGGCGGCGGCCTCCTTGACCGGCGGGAGTCCGCCCTGGTGCCGGGCCACTCCGACCAGGTCGGTCTCGGCCTTGATCAGGATGGCGCCGAGGGCGGCCAGGGTGCCGAGGAAGGCCCAGAGCCAGTCGATGCGGCCGGTGCCCCACAGGTCGGCGGCGCGCAGGCCGAACCCGACGAGAACGGCCGCGTCGCACAGGTAGGCGCCGACCCGGTCGAGGTAGACCCCGCTGAGCGAGAACTGCTGCTTCCAGCGGGCGACCTCGCCGTCCACGCAGTCGAGCAGCAGGTACAGCTGCACCATGACCAGGCCGAGGAGCGCGCCCGTGATCCCCGGCACCAGCAGGACCGGGGCGGCGAGGACGCCGAAGACGGTCATCAGATACGTGAGCTGGTTGGGCGTGACCCTGGTGTTCACCAGGTAGCGGTCCACCCGCAGGGACACCTCACGCATGTAGAGGCGTCCCATCCAGTGCTCACCGCTGCGCCGGTCCTTCACCCCCGCGGGGTGGACGACCGGACGGAGTTCAGCTACCGATGGCCTTGACATAGTCGGCGTAGACGTCCTTGATCTGTTCGGTCTTCAGGTCGAGATGTTCGAGAATCGTGTAGCGGCCGGGACGGGTCTCGGGGGCGAATTCGACGACTTTGACGAACTCCTCCGCCGTGAAGCCGATCTCCTGGGGCAGCACCGGCAGTCCGTGCCGGCGCAGTACTCCGGCCATGTACGCCGACTCGTCGTGCGCGCCGCGCAGGTACATGGCGAAGGCCGCGCCCAGGCCGCACTGCTCTCCGTGGGCGGCGGCCCGCTTGGGGTAGAGCAGGTCGAAGGCGTGGTTGATCTCGTGGCAGGCCCCGGAGGACGGCCGCGAGTCACCGGACACCGACATGGCGATGCCGCTGAGGACCAGTGCCTCGGCGAGCACCTGGAGGAAGTCGTTGCCGCCGATGCCTCCGGGATGGCGCAGCACGGATTCGCCGGCCTGCCGGGCCATGGCGGCGGCGAGCCCGTCGATCCGCTCACCCTTGATCCGGTTGGCCAGCTCCCAGTCCGCGACGGCGGAGACGTTGGAGACGGCGTCGCCGATTCCGGCGCGTACGAAGCGCACCGGGGCGTCCCGGATGATGTCGAGGTCGATGACGACCGCGATCGGGGTCGGCACGCCGTAGGAGCCGCGGCCCGCGTCGTTGTCGAGGGTGGCGACGGGCGAGCACAGGCCGTCGTGCGCGAGGTTCGTCGGTACGGCCACCAGAGGAAGGCCGACACGTGCCGCGGCGAACTTGGCGCAGTCGATGATCTTGCCGCCGCCGAGTCCGACGATCGCGTCGTAGTGGCCGGTCTTTATGGCGCCGGCCAGCCGGACCGCGTCGTCGAGGGTGCCGCCGCCGACCTCGTACCAGGTGGCGCCGGGCAGTGACGGGGAGAGCCGCTCGCGCAGCCCGGCGCCGGAGCCGCCGCTGACGGCGACGGCGAGGCGCCCCGACTGGGCGATGCGCTCGTCGGCGAGGACCCCGGCCAGGTCGTCGAGGGCACCGGGGCGGATGTCGACGACGAGCGGGGAGGGGATGAGCCGGGTCAGTACTGGCATGCGATCTCCCGTCCACGGGCGAGATCGTCGTGGTTGTCGATCTCCACCCAGTCGACGTCACCGATCGGCGCCACGTCGATCCGGAAGCCGCGGTTCACCAGTTCCTGGTAGCCGTGCTCGTAGAACTGCTGGGGGTCGGTCTCCCACACGGCCTTCAGCGCGTCGGCCAGCGCGGGGGCGGCGTCGCCCTCGATGAGGGTGACGCCGATGTACTCGCCGGTGGCCTCGGCGGGGTCCATCAGCTTGGTGATCGTCGTCATGCCCTTGCCGGGGTCGACGACGACCTTCATCTCCTCGTCCGCGAGGGACTTCACGGTGTCGAGGGCGAGGATGATCCTCTTGCCGTCGCCGCGGGCGGCGAGCAGCGTGTTCTCGACGGAGACCGGGTGCACGGTGTCGCCGTTGGCGAGGATCACGCCGTCCTTGAGTGCGTCACGGCCGCACCACAGGGAGTAGGCGTTGTTCCACTCCTCGGCCTTGTCGTTGTCGATGAGGGTGAGCTTGAGCCCGTACTTCTGCTCCAGGGCCGCCTGGCGCTCGTACACGGCCTCCTTGCGGTAGCCGACGATGACGGCGGCCTCGGTCAGGCCGATCTCGGCGAAATTGCCGAGGGTGAGGTCCAGGACCGTCGGTTCGCCCTCTATACCCGCGGGCCCCACCGGCACCAGCGCCTTGGGCAGGGTGTCGGTGTGGGGGCGCAGACGCCGTCCGGCGCCGGCCGCCAGCACGAGGCCGATCATGCGGGTTCTCCTTCATCGTGTACGGCGGGTGCGCCGCCCCGGTGGGCGGCCACCCAGAAGCGGATGCTCTCGAAGAGCACCAGCAGGGCCACGGCCACGGCGATCACCGTGAGCGCGACGGCGAACTGCGAGGCGGTGAGCAGGGCGGCCAGGACGACGACCGCCAGGGTGCGTCCTTCGTGCCCTCCGATCGCCCGCACCAGCCAGGGCGGGGGCGCGTCCGCGTCGCCGCGGATGCGGTAGACCGTGTCGTAGTGATGGTAGGCGACGGCGGCCACCAGGCCGTAGGCCGCCGGAAGCACTCCGTTCGCCTCGGCGCCCGCCGCCAGTGCCAGGACGGTGCCGTACTCGGCGGCGCGCAGGAACGGCGGGACCAGCCAGTCGAGAGGGCCCTTGAGGGGGCGGGCGACGGCCAGGGCGGAGGTCAGGACGTACAGGAGGGCGGCGAGGACGGGCCACGGTCCGCCGAAGCCGGTCAGCGCGGCCGTGGCGGTGACGGCGGCGGCGCCGAGCAGGGCGACGGCAGGGGCGGTGAAGCCGGGCAGGCGCCGCGCGAGGGCCTTCAGCGCCTGGGCGAGGCGTTCGGCGAGCGGCCCGGTGTCGGTGAGGTCCGCGAGGGCGCGCGCGGCGCGGTCGGTCCTGCGAGCCTTGCGGGTCAGGGCGCGCAGGACGCGGCCGGCCGTGGTGTACGTCGCCGCGAAGGCGCAGCCGATCAGCAGGGCGTAGAAGGTGATACGGGGGGTCGTGAGGGCCGTGAGGACCGCGATCATCGCCCAGCGCTCGCCGATCGGGAGGACGATCATGCGGCGTACCCAGACCGTCCAGCCGACGCTGTCGAGTCTGTCGGAGAGGGCGGCGGTGGGGCTGGTGTTGGCGGTGGCGGCCGTACTGTCCGCGTTCGCCTCGTTGAAGGAGAAGTCCACGACGTGCCGGCAGGTCTGCAGGACCATCGCGCCGAGGGCGAGGGCCCATACGTCGTCGCCGCCGCGGGCCGCGCCGAGGGCGAGGCCCGCGTAGTAGGCGTACTCCTTGGCGCGGTCGAAGGTGGCGTCGAGCCAGGCGCCGAGGGTGGAGTACTGCAGGGAGTAGCGGGCGAGCTGGCCGTCCGTGCAGTCCAGCACGAAGGAGGCGAGGAGCAGGACACCGGCGGCGACGAAGCCCGGGCGGGTGCCGGTGGCTGCGCAGGCGGCCGCTATGAGCGCGGTGATCAGGGAGGCGGTGGTGACCTGGTTGGGGGTCAGGCCGCGCCGGGCGCACCAGCGGGCGATGTAGCGGGAGTACGGGCTGATGCAGTAGGTGGTGAAGAACCCGTCACGGGCCTTGACCGCCGACTTCAGCCGGACGGCCTCGCCGTCGACGGCGTCGGCGGCCTGCCGGGCCTCGTTGCGGGCCTGCGGGCTGTCGGGGACGGTGGCGACGAGGCTGCCGAGGTCGGGGCGGTGCGGATCGCTGCCGTCGGCGCTCAGGGCGGTGACGATGCGGTCGGCGAGGGTACCGGTGGGAGTGGTTCCGGCGGGCGCCGGGGTCCCGCCGGCCGCGGGCTCACCGGACGCGGGCCCCTGGGCGGCAGCGGATCCGGAGACCGCGGTGTTCTCGCGGGCCATCGCGCGGGCCAGGGCCTGGCGGGCGGCCGGCCGGGCGGTGACGGCCCCGGGGATCGCGGCGAGCGGGAAGCGGGGGTCGGTGAGGCCGAGACGCAGCGCGTGTTCATGGCCCACGAACCGGGCGTCGACGACGGCGACCCGCTGACCGGCGGGCACCTCGGCGAGCAGGGCCTCGGCCGCCGCGGTGTCGGACGCGATCCGCACGTCGAAGCCGAGGGAACGCAGGTCCGCCTCGAGCGACGAACCCGGAACCGGCTGGCCGGTGAGGATGGCGGTCGACAACCGAATCTCACTCCCTGGATGCCGACGCGTCCACGCCGGTCGTGTACATGGTGGGGGCGGCCGTACGGGGCCCCGGGCGGCATGTCGGCTGAGGTTAGCGGATGTTCCTGAGCCCGCGTTCACCGCCCGTTCGGCGGTTGGATCGCTGTGGTTTCACCTGCATCCCTGCCGCGATCATCATCGGGGATAGCGGGGCCGGCCCACAAACCGCGCACTCAGAAGGGGCATGGAGGCGAATACAGGGCATTGCCCCGGCGTCACCCACTCGGTGCCGGGTGGGTGACGCCGGCTTGAGGACGAGTGCCGCAAGTCGCGTGCGAGGCAGGCCACGGCCGCTGCCGGGGGGCGGGTTGTCAGCCTCTGACCAGCGCGATGTCGGCCGGTGAGGTCCGCGGGCAGCCCGGTGAAGTCCTGGGGGGCCGGGCCCTCACCGTGTCACCGGGGAGGGCGAGGGCCCTCCCGCTCCTGCGCCGGGCGCCGCGACGGCGGGGACTCCGCGCTCCGCGGGCCGCACACGGCAGAGCCGGTGTGGATCTCGTCACGGAGACCACGCCCTGCCCCCCGGCACATGCGCACGGTGAGAACGGCCCCGCACCGAGCGGCACCCGCGCCTTCGGCTCGCCGACGGCGTCGGCCGAGTCGCCCAGGCGGCGTGCTCTCCCCCTGGGCACGTCTGAGCTGCGTACTGTTTCCGCAGGTCAGAGCACATGACAACGGTGTTCAGTGCCGCGTTGCCGGATACCCCCGGCCCGTAGTTCACTGTGAGCCGGACGAGTCAGGGAAGGGCGGTTTCCATGGGGGCTGGGCACGATCACGGGCACGGCGCGTCCGCCGGCGGTACGGCGAGCGCGGCGTACCGCGGCAGGCTGCGGGCGGCGCTGGCGATCACGCTCGCTGTCATGGTCGTCGAGATCATCGGCGGTGCGCTGGCCGGCTCGCTCGCCCTGGTCGCCGACGCGGCTCACATGGCGACGGACGCGCTGGGGCTCGGCATGGCGCTGCTGGCGATCCATTTCGCGAACCGCCCGCCGAGCGAGCGCCGCACCTTCGGTTACGCCCGTGCGGAGATACTCGCCGCGCTCGCGAACTGTCTGCTGCTGCTCGGGGTGGGCGGCTACGTGCTGTACGAGGCGGTCCAGCGGTTCATCACACCGGCCGGCACCGAAGGCGGACTGACGCTGGTCTTCGGCGCGATCGGTCTGGTCGCCAACATGGTGTCGCTGACGCTGCTGATGAGCGGGCAGAAGGAGAGCCTGAACGTGCGCGGGGCGTTCCTGGAGGTGGCCGCCGACACGCTGGGCTCGGTGGCGGTGATCGTCTCGGCACTGGTCGTCGTGGCGACCGGCTGGATGGCCGCCGACCCGATCGCCTCCCTCGTGATCGCCGCGCTGATCGTGCCCCGCACCTTCAAGCTGTTGCGCGAGACCCTGGACGTCCTGCTGGAGGCGGCACCCAAGGGCGTGGACATGACACAGGTCCGGGCGCACATCCTGGGCACGCAAGGCGTCGAGGACGTGCACGATCTGCACGCCTGGACCATCACCTCGGGCATGCCGGTGCTGTCCGCGCACGTGGTCGTCAGCTCCGAGGTGCTCAGCACCATCGGACACGAGAAGATGCTGCACGAACTGCAGAGCTGTCTGGGCGACCACTTCGACGTGGAGCACTGCACCTTCCAGCTGGAACCGCGGGGTCACGCGGAGCATGAGGCGCGGCTCTGCCACTGAGAAGGCACCGGGCCGTGAGTGCCGTCCCGGCGCCGTGAGGGCGACGTGGCGACGGCGGGATGCGGGGTACGGCCGAGGGGGAGGATTCGCTGGGGCGTGAGCGTGGTCCTCATGCGCCGGGGAAAGCATCCTTCCGCCCCCCTGCCTGCGCCCTTTCGTTCATGACACCCCGCCTCTCACGGTTCTCCCGCCGCCGGTCCGGGCAGGTCGTCCACGGGGCCCCTCTTCCGGCGTCCGGCCCGCGCCGGCCACGGGCCGGACCGTCCGCGGGACATGCGGGCGGGGCGGGGAGCGCCGTGGGTGCCGGATTCGTGCGGCAGACTTGGGGCGCGAAGACCGAGTGAAGGATGGGTATGCCGATCACACCTGCCACCGCGACGCACAGCCCGTCGGGCCCTGCCGCCGAGGCGATTCTGCTGGAGCTGGTCGACGAAGACGGCGTGACGGTCGGTACCGCGGAGAAGCTGGCCGCCCATCAGCCCCCGGGGCAGTTGCACCGGGCGTTCTCGGTGTTCCTGTTCGACGAGCGGGGGCGGCTGCTGATCCAGCGACGGGCGCTGGGCAAGTACCACTCCCCCGGCGTGTGGTCGAACACGTGCTGCGGGCACCCCTACCCCGGTGAGGCGCCGTTCGCGGCGGCGGCCCGGCGGACCTTCGAGGAGTTGGGGCTGTCGCCGTCGCTGCTCGCCGAGGCGGGCACGGTGCGCTACAACCACCCGGACCCGGCCTCGGGTCTGGTCGAGCAGGAGTACAACCACCTGTTCGTCGGCATGGTGCAGGCGCCGCTGCGGGCGGATCCCGCAGAGGTGGCGTCCACGGCGTTCGTGACCCCGGACGAGCTGGCCCGGCGGCACGCCGAGGACACCTTCTCGGCGTGGTTCATGACCGTGCTGGACGCGGCGCGGCCGGCGGTCCGGGAGCTGACCGGACCGTCGGCGGGCTGGTGACCGTGCGCGGGGCCGGTCGCGGACCTGCGTGCGTGTCGGGCAGGCCGGGCTCGGGCGTCGGGCCTGCCCGGGCCGGCGCGGTTCGGGCCGTCAGCCCTGCGCGGGCTTGAGCGGCACGGCGGCCCAGATCACCTTGCCGCCGCTCGCGGTGTGCTCGACGTCGCACATGCCGTTCGCCTCGCGGGTGATCTCGCGCACCAGGAGCAGTCCGCGGCCGCCGGTGCGGCCGTGGTCGGCCTCCAGAGCGGTCGGGCGGTAGGGGTGGTTGTCCTCCACGGACACCCGGACCCACTCGGCTCCGACGGCGACCTCGACGGCGAGCATCGGGGAGAGCAGGGCCGCGTGCCGTACGGCGTTGGTGACCAGTTCCGACACGATCAGCAGCAGTCCCTGCACCACCTCGTCGGCGACCGGCACCCCCTGGCGCAGCAGCAGCTCCCGTACGGCGTGGCGCGCCTGCGGGACCGAGGCGTCGACGGCGGGGGCGGTGAACCGCCAGACGCCTTCGTAGGGCAGTGGCGCCGGTTGCGGGGGCGCGCTCTTCTCCTCGGCGGGTCTCTCCCCGCCCTGTGGGCGTGGGCCGGGCCCGCACCCCTGGTCGTCCATCGTCCGGTCGCCACCCTCACGCTCGATTGTCACCACACGTCGAGTGTTGGCAACCATGCGCGCCCCGCCGAAGTCCTGAACAGAAGTCAGCGGATATCGAGCGCTTCTGGCCGTTGGCTTATGCCCCCGTCGCTTGCGGCACTGTTTCTGTTCGCTCCGTGCCTCGTCGGCGAACTATTCGGGTTGTACGGGTTTGGTGTGGGGCCCTGCGTCCTCCGGGCCCGTCAGCGGGTCGGCGACCATGCCCACGATCCTGCGCCCGCCGTAGCCGGTGGCGATCAGCCCGAGCCCGTCGAAGAGCAGGGTGAGCGAGAGGAAGGTGCCGATCACGTACTGACTGCTGCCCGGCCAGGTGGCCAGGACCAGGATGCCGAGGAGGAGGCCGAGGACGCCCTGCAGGAGCGTCACGCCGAACTGCGGCCCGCGGACCACCATGCTCCCCACCAGGCGGAACAGTCCGCCGGTGAGGAACAGCAGCGCGGCGAACATGGTCAGCGCCTCGGCCGCCGCCTCCGGTGTACGCAGGACCACCACGCCGGCCGCGATGTTCAGCGCCGCGACGATCACGGCGAGCCAGAAGAAGCTGGTGTGCCGGGCCTGGACCGCGTGCAGCAGCGAAACCGCACCACCGATCAGCAGCAGCCAGCCGAACAGCACCATCGTCGTCAGAGTCGCGACGCCGGTGTAGACGAGACCGAAGAGGCCGGCGACGACCAGGATCACGCCGAGCGCGGCGAGCCGGCCGAAGCCGCGCTTCAGCTTGGCCGCCTCGCCACGCGGTGGGGTGGATTTGGCCATGACTGCCTCCTCGTTGTCCGTTATCTTCCCTTCTCCCCTGCCCCCGGTGTCGCGTAACGCCTCACATGCTCCTGCCGATCGGCGCTCCGACCGGGGCGGATAGCATCCGGCGCATGGAGCCGCAGCTGTCACACAGCGTCACCGACTCGGTCGCCACGGTCGTCATTCGCCATCCGGCCAAGCGCAACGCCATGACGACCGCGATGTGGCGCGCGCTGCCGCCGCTGCTCGACACACTGGCAAAGGACGCCGGGGTGCGGGCGCTGGTGCTCACCGGCGAGGGGGAAACCTTCTGCGCCGGGGCCGACATCTCCACGCTCAAGGGGTCGCCTCAGGAGGCACAGAGACTCGCCGTGGCGGCCGAGGAGGCGCTCGCCGTCTTCCCCAAGCCGACGCTCGCGGCGGTCCGGGGCCACTGCGTCGGCGGCGGGGCACAGTTGGCGGCGGCCTGCGATCTGCGGTTCGCGCAGGAGGGGGCGGTCTTCGGGGTGACCCCGGCCCGGCTCGGGATCGTCTACCCGGCCTCGTCCACCCGGCGGCTGGTGTCGCTGGTGGGGCCGGCCACCGCCAAGTACCTGCTGTTCTCCGGTGAGCTGATCGACACCGCGCGGGCGCTGTGTACGGGGCTGGTCGACGAGGTGCTGCCCGTGGACGGGCTGGACCGGCGGGCTGCGGAGTTCACCGCGATCCTGGCCTCGCGTTCGCAGCTGACGCAGGCGGCGGCGAAGGAGTTCGCGAACGGACGCACCGACCGGGCCCCCCACTGGAGCGGTCAGGCGCGCGACAACGGCGACACGGCGGAGGGGGTCGCCGCCTTCCTCGAACGCAGGCCGCCCCGGTTCGGCTGGACCCCGCCGGGGCGCGGGTAGGGCACGGCGTACACGACGGACAGGCATGTTGAAGCGTTGACGAGGTACCCGTGGATCACCGTCCGTTCCGGCCCGGGACGGACGGAGAACCGAAGGAGGAGATCGTTTTGCGTGCCATCGCGGATGTTCTGCGTCAGATCGGCGGCGCCGTCGCCACCGTCGTGACCCTGCCGTTCCGGGCACTGGCCCGGCTGTTCGGGGGTGCCTCGTCCGCGGGGCGGGGCCGGCGCGCCTGACCCGGCGCGCATTGGTGCGACGGGGCGGGCCAGGTGACACCAAGGTGGGTCGGTGAGCTGGGGCTGAGCGCGGCAACTGTCACCGTTTGGGTATTCCAGTGGTCACCACCCGAGGTTTTTCAATCCGGTTGTCACCGACTTCGGTCGTTGGGGTCGGCGTACGCCGACGGCGGGACCGCTGCGGCTCCTGCTGACGCGCTGTGGTCGCACCGGTGCTCGTGGGCCGGCCTGCGCCCCCCGGCCGATGTCCCAGGCGGTCGGGCCGGGCTCGGTCCGGCCCCGGGGGGAGTCACGGTGGTCTGTGATGTGGCGGGACCACCGGCGAGGAGCTGACACGGCCGGTCGAGGAGTCGATTCGGTACGGGTCGCACGAATCGGCTCCGGTACGCGTGTTCACGTGGCGGCAGGAACAACGTCGTTGTCCCGGGCCGCCGTTTGTTCAGAGCACCGGTCGTCTGCATGGGGCGGAGAGCGTGGAAGAGGCTCGGTTCCTGCTCGCTCCGGACTTCGCCGACGAGGTGACGGCCGTTGTTTCGCAGCCGTTCAGGGTGCGCTTCGACGGAGCCGTCGGAGAACGACCACGCGCCCCGGACCACCTGGTGCGCACGAGGGCCGGTTTCCGGCCCACCACCCGGACTGCCGTCCTTCGTCGGTCACCGCCGCGCAGGGAGCCGGCCACGGCCGTCAGACCAAGAGCCCGGGGGGGACCTGACAGCACACCAGTTGGAGCTGGTCAGGATCCGGCTGGAACACCTGGCGGAAGTCAGGTCCGGCTTCCGCAGCGGGGACCGGCTTCGGCCGGGGCCGGGCGAGCCGAAACCGGAGTACGCCCCGGACACGGCCACGGTCACCTCGCGGAGGCACGCGAAGGCCGCCGGGTCGCAGGCGACGGCACCGGGACGTGACCAACAGCATTCTGCCGCTGCAGGAGACACCGATAAGCAAGGCCGCGTCCCAGGTGACGCGATGACGCCATGCGGTTCGGGCTGCAGCGGCACCGCTGAAGAAGCTCAGTGACAGGTGTCGCGCCCAGGTGACAACCATCTCGCCCAGTCGCACGGGGCCCGCGAGTCGCCGCCCTGATCCCCGATTGTCGGCACCACCTGCCACAATTGCCGCGCAACCTCAGCGAAGAAGGCGGTACGGGATCGTGACGACACCCCTCCAAGGGTCCATCGAAGGCAGGATCGCCGAGGAGCTCGGCGTACAGGAGCGGCAGGTCAGGGCCGCCGTGGAACTGCTCGACGGCGGTTCCACGGTGCCCTTCATCGCCCGCTACCGCAAGGAAGCCACCGAGACGCTCGACGATGCGCAGCTGCGTACGCTCGAGGAGCGGCTGCGCTATCTGCGGGAGCTCGGGGAACGTCGTACGGCGATCCTGGACTCGGTGCGCGAGCAGGGCAAGCTCACCGAGGAGCTGGAGGCACGGATCCGGGGCGCGGAGACCAAGGCGCGCCTGGAGGACATCTACCTGCCGTACAAGCCGAAGCGGCGTACCAAGGCGCAGATCGCGCGCGAGGCGGGGCTCGAGCCGCTGGCGGACGGGCTGCTCGGGGATCCGGGCGTCGAGCCCCTCGCCGAGGCCGCCGCGTTCGTGGACGCCGGCAAGGGTGTCGCCGATGCGCAGGCCGCCCTGGACGGCGCGCGGGCCATTCTCACCGAACGGTTCTCGGAGGACGCGGACCTGATCGGCGAGCTGCGGGAGCGCATGTGGGTGCGCGGGCGGCTCGCCGCCAAGGTGCGTGACGGCAAGGAGGAGGAGGGCGCCAAGTTCTCCGACTACTTCGACTTCGCCGAGCCGTTCACCGAGCTGCCTTCGCACCGGATCCTGGCGATGCTGCGCGGCGAGAAGGAGGAGGTCCTGGACCTCGTCCTGGAGCCGGAGGAGGCGGCACAGGTCCCGTCCTCGTACGAGGGCACGGTGGCCCACCGGTTCGGGATCGCCGACCGGGGCCGCCCGGCCGACAAGTGGCTGCTGGACACGGTCCGCTGGGCGTGGCGCACGCGCATCCTGGTACATCTCGGGATCGATCTGCGGCTGAGGCTGCGTACGGCGGCCGAGGACGAGGCGGTGCGGGTGTTCGCGGCGAATCTGCGCGATCTGCTGCTCGCCGCTCCGGCCGGCACCCGCGCGACCCTCGGTCTCGACCCCGGCTTCCGTACGGGGGTGAAGATCGCCGTGGTGGATGCGACGGGCAAGGTCGTCGCCACCGACGTGATCCACCCGCACGTCCCGGCGAACCGGTGGGACGAGTCGATCGCCAAGCTGGCCCGGCTCGCGAAGGAGCACGCCGTCGAACTGATCGCGATCGGCAACGGTACGGCGTCCCGCGAGACCGACAGGCTGGCCGGCGATCTCATCACCCGTCACCCCGAGCTGAAGCTGACGAAGGTGATGGTGTCCGAGGCGGGCGCCTCGGTGTACTCGGCGTCCGCGTTCGCCTCGCAGGAGCTGCCCGACATGGACGTTTCGCTGCGCGGGGCGGTGTCGATCGCGCGTCGGCTCCAGGACCCGCTGGCGGAGCTGGTGAAGATCGACCCGAAGTCGATCGGCGTCGGCCAGTACCAGCACGACCTGTCCGAGGTGAAGCTGTCGCGCTCGCTGGACGCGGTGGTGGAGGACTGTGTGAACGGCGTGGGGGTGGACGTCAACACGGCGTCCGCGCCACTGCTCGCCCGGGTCTCCGGCATCACCTCCGGGCTCGCCGAGAACATCGTGTCCCACCGGGACAGCAACGGGCCGTTCGGGTCCCGCGGTGAGCTGAAGAAGGTGCCGAGGCTCGGCCCCAAGGCGTACGAGCAGTGTGCGGGCTTCCTGCGGATCCGCGGCGGTGACCCGCTGGACGCCTCCAGCGTGCACCCGGAGGCCTATCCGGTAGTCCGGCGCATGGTGCAGAAGTCCGGCGAGGAGGTCGCCTCCCTGGTCGGCAACACGGGGGTGCTGCGCTCGCTGAGGCCGCAGGACTTCGTGGACGAGACGTTCGGTCTGCCGACCGTCTCGGACATCCTCAAGGAACTGGAGAAGCCGGGGCGCGATCCGCGGCCGGCCTTCAGAACCGCCGCCTTCAAGGAGGGCGTGGAGAAGATCTCCGACCTCTCCTCCGGGATGATCCTGGAGGGTGTGGTGACGAACGTGGCGGCCTTCGGCGCGTTCGTCGACATCGGCGTCCACCAGGACGGCCTGGTGCATGTCTCCGCCATGTCGAAGACGTTCGTCAAAGACCCGCGGGACGTGGTGAAGCCGGGCGACATCGTCAAGGTGAAGGTGCTCGACATCGACATTCCGCGCAAGCGGATCTCGCTGACCCTGCGGCTCGACGACGAGGCGGCGGAGCAGACCGAGGCGGCTCCCGGCGGGCGTCGGCAGCGTGGCGGCGGGCGCCCGCCGCAGCAGCGCCAGGGGCAGGCCCAGGGTCAGGGCCGTGGTGGGGGCGGCGCGCGTCAGACCCCCGCACCGGCGAACAGCGCGATGGCCGACGCCCTGCGCCGGGCGGGGCTGGTCGACCCGAAGGGCAAGCGCTAGGTACCGCGCCGGCCGACGGCCCGGTTCCTCCGCTGTGTGCGGGGGGGGGCCGGGCCGTCGGGCTGTTCGGCGACGTCCTGGTCAGTGCCCGGTCAAGGCCCGTCCGTACCCGGTCAGTGTTCGGTGACCTTGCCGTCGGCCACTTCCAGGCGGCGGGTGACGTGGACCGCGTCGAGCATGCGCCGGTCGTGGGTGACGAGGAGGAGGGTGCCCTCGTAGGAGTCGAGAGCCGACTCCAACTGCTCGATGGCGGGCAGGTCGAGGTGGTTGGTCGGCTCGTCGAGGACGAGGAGGTTGACGCCCCGGCCCTGGAGGAGGGCGAGAGCGGCGCGGGTGCGTTCGCCCGGTGAGAGGGTGACCGCCGGGCGCATCACATGGTCCGCCTTGAGGCCGAACTTGGCCAGCAGGGTGCGGAGCTCGGCCGGTTCGGTGTCCGGGACCCCGGCGCGGAAGGCGTCCAGCAGTGCCTCGGTACCGTGGAACAGCGCACGGGCCTGGTCGACCTCACCGAGCAGCACCCCCGAGCCCAGCGCGGCGTGCCCGGCGTCGGTTGGGACGCGGCCCAGCAGGGCGCCCAGCAGGGTGGACTTCCCGGCACCGTTGGCGCCCGTGACGGCGACCCGGTCCGCCCAGTCGATCTGCAGGGTGACCGGCCCGAGCACGAAGTCGCCGCGCCTGACCTCGGCGTCCCGCAGCGTCGCCACCACCGCGCCGGAGCGCGGCGCCGCCGCGATCTCCATGCGCAGCTCCCACTCCTTGCGCGGCTCCTCGACCACGTCGAGGCGTTCGATCATGCGCTGGGTCTGGCGGGCCTTGGCGGCCTGCTTCTCGCTGGCCTCGCTGCGGAACTTGCGGCCGATCTTGTCGTTGTCGTTGCCCGCCTTGCGACGCGCGTTCTTCACGCCCTTGTCCATCCAGGACCGCTGCGTCCGGGCCCGGTCCTGGAGCGCGGACCTCTTGTCGTCGTACTCCTCGTACTCGTCGCGGGCGTGCCGGCGAGCCACCTCCCGTTCCTCCAGGTAGGCCGCGTAGCCGCCGCCGTAGAGGTTGATCCGCCGCTGGGCGAGATCGAGTTCGAGGACCTTGGTGACGGTGCGCGTGAGGAACTCACGGTCGTGGCTGACCACGACCGTGCCGGCGCGCAGACCTTTGACGAAGCGCTCGAGGCGCTCCAGGCCGTCCAGGTCGAGGTCGTTGGTCGGTTCGTCGAGGAGGAAGACGTCGTAGCGGGACAGGAGGAGGGAGGCGAGGCTGACGCGAGCCGCCTGCCCGCCGGACAGGGCGGTCATCGGCTGGTCCCGGCCGACCGTCAGCCCGAGCGACGCGGTGACCTCCTCCGCGCGTTCGTCGAGGTCTGCGCCGCCCAGGGCCAGCCAACGCTCCAGGGCGTCCGCGTACGCGTCGTCGGCGCCGGGCTCCCCGTCCACCAGGGCCGAGGTGGCCTCGTCCATCGTCCGCTGGGCCTCGGCGACGCCGGTGCGGCGGGCCAGGAAGTCCCGGACGGTCTCGCCGGGCCGGCGCTCCGGCTCCTGCGGGAGGTGGCCCACGCTCGCCGTGGGCGGGGAGAGCCGCAGCTCGCCCTGTTGCGGCGCGGTGAGCCCCGCGAGCAGGCGCAGCAGCGTGGACTTGCCGGCGCCGTTGGCACCGACCAGGCCGATCACGTCGCCGGGGGCGACGACGAGGTCGAGGCCGCTGAACAGGGAGCGGTCGCCATGGCCGGCGGAGAGGTTCTTGGCGACGAGGGTGGCAGTCATCAGACCGCCGATCCTAGCTCCCCCCACGCGTCCCGCCCCCGGCCCACCTCCCGGCACTCACCGCCGTACCGCCGTCGTCAGGACCGCCCCGGCGGTGCGGGCCACCAGGTAGGACTCGGCCTTGACCGTCCTCGGGTCCAGGGGGATGCGGTGGCGGCCCGGTTCCAGGACGCCGTCGAAGACGTCGCGGGTGTGGCTGCGGGCGAGGCGGTCGAGGCGGTACGCGGTGAGTCGCACCCGGCACGACGCCGTGACCTCGACCTCCGCGTCGGCACCCGCCGGGGCCGAGGAGGCGAGGGTGGTCAGCCGGGTCAGGCGGCGCTGTCCGGGCGGGCTGCGGTCCAGGGCGTGCTCGGTCTGGGCCACGAGCAGCGGGACGATCGGGGCGTGGCCGTCGACGCAGGGCACGTCGACGCCTGCGGCGGCGAAGGCTGCGCGTACGGCGGCCTGTTCGGCGGGGCCGGTCGACCGGTCGAAGACGACGGCGGCGTAACCGCGCAGTTCGTCGGCGGGGACACCGTCGGTGTCGTGGGCGATGTCGGCGCCGACGCCGATGGCGCGCAGGGCCGCGGCGAGCCTGGCCGGCAGGGCGCCGCGGGCGCCGATCAGCAGGACACGGCGGCGGGAGCCCGGGGCGCCGCCGGCCGGCAGGGCGGCGAGGGCCGTGCGGTAGTCCGCGCCGCGGAAGCGGAACGGGCCCAGGCCGTGGTACCCGTTGAGTTCCAGGTCGGCGTGTTCGTCGGTCTGCCAGGCGAAGTCCCGCCAGATGTAGTCCTCGCCGTCCCGCTCGATGGAGGCGGTCACCGCACCGCAGCCGAGGTCCTCGCAGTCGGGGCAGCCGTAGACGATGTACCGGCCGGACGGCAGCGGCGCCTCCGTCTCCAGGAGCAGGCTGCGGACCTGGGCGGTGAAGATGGCGGGAGGGACGTCGGAGGCGAGCGGGGAGACGGCATCGAGGTCACAGAGGCGGAACAGCAGCGGGTGTCCGTCGACGACGAAGTCGACGAAGTCCCGGTGGACCTGGTGGTCGCCGCCGGGGAGGAGTCCACCGGCACGGATCGCCGGTGTCAGGCCGAAGGTCGCGTACTCGGCAGACATGCTGTGAGTATTCCCGCAGCGGGACGGACCTGAGCACTGCATGACATATTCCGCTAACGCCCCCGCATGGAAACCGAACCGGTTTTCGATGTCCGCGTGATCGGCGGCGGGGTCGTCGGGCTGACGGCGGCCGTCGTCCTCGCCGAGCGGGGCGCACGGGTACGGCTGTGGACACGCGACCCGGTCGAGCGGACCACCTCGGCGGTTGCCGGGGCGCTGTGGTGGCCGTACCGGATCGAGCCGGTGGCGTCGGCGCACGCGTGGGCACTGCGTTCGCTGGACGTGTACGAAAGCTGGCGGCGCGGCCGGAGGTCACCGGCGTACGGATGGTCGAAGGGGTACTGGGCGGGACCGCGCTGGACGAGGTCGGTGTCCGGGCCGCCGCGCGGCTGCCGGGGCTGCGGGTGTCGAGCGCCGAGGAGCACCCGTCGGGGCCGGGTGTGTGGGCCCGGCTGCCGCTCGTCGACATGCCGGCCCGTCTGCCCCGGCTGCGGAGGCGGTTCGTGGCCGCGGGCGGAGTGGTGGAGGAACGCGCGGCGACGGACCGCGCTCAGGCGGACGCCCCGGTCGTGGTGAACTGCGCGGGGCCGGGGACACGCGACCTGGTGCCCGATCCCGCGGTGCGTCCGGTGCGGGGGGGGCAGCTGGTCGTGGTGGAGAACCCGGGGATCCGTACCTGGACGGTCTCCACGGCCGCCGACGGAACGACGGCGTACGCCTTCCCGCAGCCGGGGCGGCTGGTGCTGGGCGGTACGGCGCAGGAGGACGACTGGTCCCTGGAGCCGGATCCCGCTCAGACCGAGGCGAACGCGCGGCGGTGTGCGGTACTGCTGCCCCTGGTCGTGGGAGCGCGGATCCTGGAGCACCGGGTGGGGCTGCGGCCCGCCCGGGACACCGTCCGCCGCGAACGCGAGCCGCTCCCGGACGGGCGGACGCTGGTGCACCACTACGGCCACGGCGGCGCGGGGGCCACCGTGGCCTGGGACTGCGCGCAGGAGGCGGCGGAACTCGCCCTGGGGTGAGGGCCGGTGCGGCGGCCGGCCGGGCCGGTGCTTGCGGCGACGGCCGGATCGACTGCCGGCCCTCAGCCCCGATCCACCGGCTGATGCCTGTGGACAGGCTTTCCGGAAACGAAGAGATGCCTTGCGACCTGCGATAATGGGCTTGTCTAGAGTCCGGAACCGCACGATCAGCAAGGCATCTCGTACGTGCAATCTTCCCATGTCCCTGTCCATGTTTCCGCACTCTTCGACGAACCGAATCTGATCGCGGATGCGGGGCTGCTGCCGCTGGTCCGGATCGCCGAGCGGGCCGGAATGCCCGAGCTGGCCGCCCAGGTCCGCATCGACGGGGCCGCCACCAGCGGCGGCGCCCATGCGCCTGCCAAGGTGATGTCACTGCTCGGTGCGATGTGCACCGGGGCCGATGCCATCGACGACGCCGACCGGTTGCGGCACGGCGCGATGGACCGGGCCTTCACCGGGATACGTGCCCCGTCCACGCTGGGCACCTTCCTGCGGTCCTTCTCCCACGGCCACAACCGCCAACTGCACCGGGTACACCGCGAGTTCCTCACCCGCCTCGCGACGCACACCCCGCTGCTGCCCGGCGCCGGACAGGGCGAATTGTTCACCTCCTGGCGCTACCACCCCGTCTTCACCAACAGCCCCTTCACCATGCTGGAGGCAGAACTGCACCACCGGCAACACGCGATCGCCGACGGCAAGTCCCCGGCCCTCGCGCACCTGCCCTCCGGCGACTTCCAGGCCAACGCCGCCTGGCTGACCCTGTGGGCGATGTCCCACAACCTGCTGCGGGCCGCCGGCACCCTGGCCTCGGTCTTCCACGCCAAGGCCACCACCGCCCCCCTGCGCGCCCACCTGGTGCACGTCCCCGCCCGCCTGGCCCGCACCGCCCGCACCGCCCGCACGAAGCCGACCGCCCACCTGCCCGCCAACTGGCCCTGGCGCGACGCCTGGCTGAGCCTGTTCGACGCCGTCCACCACCCACCCGCACCGGCCTGACCGCCCCCGCGCACCGAGCACCGAGCACCGCGCACCGAGCACCGAGCACCGAGCACCGAGCACCGAGCACCGAGCACCGAGCACCGAGCACACCCTGACGGCCGCACCGGCCCCCGGCGACACCGCCCATCACGTCGTCCCCGACACCGAAAGACCCCGGACAGGCCGCGACCCGCGCGCGGCGGGCACCACACACCCCGAAACCCCTACCCCGCACCGGCAACCCGCCTCGGCGAGAGATGGGACCCGCAAGAGATCAGCCGGCGGATTCGGGCTCAGTGCTCGGCCGGTGCCTCGTAGTGCTTCCCGACCGGGTCCCCCTCCACGTCCGTACCGGCCCCGGGCCCGATACGGAGTTCGAATTCCCCGTCGTACTTCGTGTGCCCCGCGATGACGGCCAGGTCGACGGCCTCGGACCCCACCTCCCTGCGCACGATGACCGGATCCCGGCGCAGGTCGCGCAGGAGCGCCACGCACATCAGGATCATCACGACGACGAACGGGGCCGCCGCGAGGATCGTGATGTTCTGCAGGCCGGTCAGCGCGTCGCCGGAGCCGCTGCCCACCAGCAGCATGATCGCGGCGACCGCTCCGGTGACCACGCCCCAGAACACCACCACCAGGCGTCCCGGTTCGAGTGCCCCCTTCTGCGAGAGCGTGCCCATCACGACCGAGGCGGCGTCGGCGCCGGAGACGAAGAAGATGCCGACGAGGATCATCACCAGGAGGCTCGCCGCCGTGGCGAGGGGGTACTCCTGGAGCACCGCGAACAGCTGCCCCTCGGCCGTCGGCTCGTCACCGAGCCGGCCCTGCTCCTGGAGCCTCATCGCGGAGCCGCCGAAGATCGCGAACCAGACCAGGCTGACCGTGCTGGGCACGAGGATGACTCCGCCGATGAACTGACGGATCGTACGGCCCCGGCTGATGCGGGCGATGAACATGCCGACGAACGGCGTCCAGGAGATCCACCACGCCCAGTAGAAGACGGTCCAGCTGCCCAGCCAGTCCGCCACCCCCTCGCCGGCACTGGCCTCCGTACGGCCGGCCATCTGGGGCAGTTCACCCAGGTAGCCGAAGACCGAGGTGGGCAGCAGGTCGAGGACGAGGACCGCGGGACCGGCCACGAACACGAACAGGGCGAGCACCAGGGCGAGCACCATGTTGGTGTTGGACAGCCACTGGATGCCCTTCTCGACACCCGACACCGCGGAGGCGACGAACGCGACCGTGAGCACCGCGATGATGCCGACGAGAAGCCCCGTGCTCACCTCGTCCCTCCACTCCAGCTCCTGCATGCCGGAGCCGATCTGCAGCGCGCCGAGCCCCAGCGAGGCAGCCGAGCCGAAGATGGTCGCCACGATGGCGAGGATGTCGATCGCGCGTCCGGTGTTCCCGTTGGCGTGTTTCGATCCGATGAGTGGGGTGAAGACGGCGCTGACGGTCTGCCGGCGGCGTCTGCGGAAGGTGCTGTAGGCGATGGCGAGGCCGACCACGGCGTAGATCGCCCACGGGTGGAGCGTCCAGTGGAAGAGCGTGGTCGCCATGGCCAGTTCCATGCGCTCGCCCGAGTCGGCCGGACCGGTGCCGGGTGGTGCCGTGACGTAGTGCGCCAGCGGCTCACTGACGCCATAGAACATCAGACCGATTCCCATGCCCGCGCTGAACATCATCGCGACCCACGACACGGTGCGGAACTCGGGTTCCTCACCCTCTGCGCCGAGATGGATCCTGCCGTAACGGCTGGCCGCGAGCCAGAGGGCGAAGACGACGAAACCAGAGGCGGCCAGCATGAACGCCCAGCCGCCGTTGTGCATCAGACCCGAGAGCGCGCCGCTCGAGACGTCCTCGAGCGAATCGGTCGCGGTGGCGCCCCAGACGACGAACGCGACGGTCAGCACAGCCGTGACACCGAACACCACCCGGTCGGTCCGAGGACTCTCACGGCCCGCCAGACCCGCCTCCGAGCCGGGCAGAGGGCCCGCCTCGTGTTCCTTGTCGCTGTGCTGGTCCTTCGTCACAGGCGGCACCTTTCACCGAGCCGTTGGCCGGAGGATCACTCCCCCCGCCATGCCCCTACCACCTTTGGCGCAAAAATCACCTCTCCGGCGGTCACGTTCCTGTCAACCGGCGGGCGGACGGTGGTCGAAGGGATCATCATCCGCCCGCGTGGGTGATCGGTCGTGCGCGAGGCCGTGACCGGCGGCGCGTGGATCATCCGGTTCCGGACGTACCTCCTCCTTCTCCCGGAACGCGCTGGACGGTGTGCGGAGGACCTGCGCCGTCGCGGACGGTGGCGTCAAGAGCGGGCCCGGACCCGGTGGGCGCGTTCGCGGTGGCGCGGGCGAAGGCGGCGGTTCCGCCGGTGAACGGGACGCGCACGGAGGTCCGGGCGAGGTCGACGGCGAGGCTGGGGGTGTCCGCCGGGGGGTCGATCAGGCCACGGTCCGTGCCCGCGACGATCAGGGCGAGACGGTGGCCCTCGGGAACGACGTGGTCGGTGGCGGCCAGGTCGAGGGTGGCGGTGTAGCGCTTGCCCGGAGTCAGCGGGGCGCCCTTGCCGTCGGAGGCGTGGTTGCCCAGGTCGGCCCAGCCTCGGCTGATGATCGTGTGACCGACGTCGGCGGTCGTGGCCTCGGTCTCCCGGTAGCAGGAGCTGTCGCCCTCGGTGCTCGCGCCCCAGCAGGTGCGGTCGGTGCGGGTGGTGATGCCCTCGCCCGCGGCGGCGTAGTCGCGGATGGTGCCGGGACCGAGGTCGACGAGGACGGCGGACAGGTGTGCCGTGGGGGTGCTGGGGGTCACGGTGACGGTGGCCTCGGAGGCACCGGACACCCGCAGGTCACGGGAGAGGGGCACAGTGACGAAGCCGGCCTTGTCCGGTGTCGATGTGTCGATACCGGCCGCCCAGTCGGTCTCGTCGAGGCTCGGGTCGTCGGTGAACGTCTCGGTGCCGCGTCCCTTGCGCAGGCCCAGTGTGCCGGCGCCGCCCCCGGTGCCGTGGGCGGGGCGCAGGGCCGCGGCGCGGGTGCCGCGCGGCGGCCAGTTCTCCGAGGTGACCCACTGGTCGGGCGCGCGCTCGATGTCGGCCATGGGCTCGTGGTCGATGCCGTTGTCGAAGCCGAGGAGCTCGTGGTCAAACCAGCGGTGCAGGGTGTCGACCCAGTCGGCGCGGCGGAAGTCGAACGGGTCGACGTGTCCGGTCTGGGAGAGCCAGATTTTGCGGTCGACACCGGTCTTCGCGAGGGCGTCCCACCACGGGCCGACATGCTGCATCCGCACGTTGAGGTCCTGCATGCCGTGTACGAGGAAGACGCTGGCCTTCACCTTCTTCACGGTGCGCACGTAGTCGCGTTCGGTCCACAGCGGGGTCAGGTCGCCGGTGCGCGGGGCACCGCCGACGAGCTCGCGCTGGACGGCCCCGCACCGGGCGCGGGCATCCGGGCTCTCCACGTAGTTCGACAGCCAGTCGGGGCCGGAGCCGTAGAGCGGAGCGCCCTTGCTGAAGTAGTAGTCGTACCAGGAGGAGATGGCGGCGATCGGCACGATCGTCTCGAGGCCCTCGACGCCGGTGGCGGCGACACCGTTGGCGATGGTTCCGTCCCAGCTCTTGCCGATCATGCCGGTGCGGCCGTTGGTCCAGCCTGCGTCGGCCCGCTCGGCGCCGGTGCGGGTGGTGTAGGCGGTGCCGCGGCCGTTCAGCCAGTCGACGACGGCCTTCGCGGACTGGATGTCGGAGCGGCCTCCGACGTCCACACAGCCGTCGGAGCGGCTGGTGCCGGCCAGGTCGACGCCGACGACGGCGTAGCCGCGCGGCACGAAGTAGTTGTCGTAGAACAGGGGCATCCGTACGACGTCGCCGTTCGCGTCGTACGTCTTGCGCTCGCTCTCGTTGCCGCGCCCGCAGCAGGAGTAGTACGGGCTGGCGTCCATGATGACGGGGACCTTTCGGCCCCGCTGCGCGGGTTCGGCGGGGCGGACGATGTCGACGGCGACCCGGTCGGTCCGTCCGTCGCCGTCCTCGTCGAGTCCGGTGTTCACCCAGACGGCCTCGCGGATCGCGTCGTCGTAGGAGTGGACGGGCAGGCTCTCGCGCGGCGCGGTGCCCGCCGCGGTCGCCGTCGTGGGGGTGAGCAGCGTGGCCGTCAGGGCGGCCAGGGCCACCGTCACGAGCGGTCTCCAGGTCGTGAAACGCGTGCGTATCGGCATGCGCGGACGGTACAGCGGTCAACTCGTGTGCAGAAGGGGGCATCTGACGGCTCGTGGGCATGTGGGCGGAAGCGGGGACCGCGAACACACCCGGCGCGCGGGAGCCTACGCACGGGTACGTGCGGGCGGCGCTCAGTCTCCGTCGTGTTCGTTCACGGTCACCGGTACCCCGCGCCGGACCGGCCGCTCAGTGGCCAGCGGTTCCATGCGCGGCCACTTGCCTCCAGCCGGCCCGCAGCCGATGCGCGACATGTGCTCCGGGACGGGGGCCTGCCGGCCGAGCGCGATCACATGACCGAAGACGGCGGTGGGAGCACGGTCGATCACGTCGTAGCGGACGGGAACGCCCTTGTCGCTCTTGTCACGCCTCCTCACGCCGCGCCGGTCGGCCATCTCGGCCACCCGCACGTCTCGTTCCACGGGGACCGTCCGGACCTCGCCGAGGACGACGCCCTCTCCCCAGCCCCCCGGGGTCGTTGCGGACATGAGCGATGATCTTGACGCCCGCCACCGACGGCGCGGTGGCGTCACCCCTGACGTAGGCGATCCCCGTGTTCTCTGTGTTCTCTGTGTTCTCTGGCATGACGTCACCGTGGGCGCCGGCACTGGCAGTCGGGGCCGGTGTGTCCCGGGGCAGGCGAGGTGTCACAATGCCGGTGGGACAGTAATACTGCTGTGCATGACGACCGACATCAAGGAGCCGGCCCTCACCATCGACGAACTGGCGGCGCGGGCCGGGGTCACGGTGCGGACGGTCCGGTTCTACGGCAGCAGGGGGCTGCTCCCGCCGCCGGTGATCGGGCCGCGCCGCGTCGGTCACTACGGTCAGGAGCACCTGGCCCGACTGGCACTGATCGAGGAGTTGCAGCGGCAGGGCATGACGCTGGCGGCCATCGAGCGGTATCTGGGGCGGCTGCCACCGGATCTGAGTGCGCGGGACCTGATGGTCCAGCGTGCGGTGGTGGCCTCCTGGGCGCCCGACACGGTGGAGAGGGTGTCGCGCGAGGAGCTGGAGCGGCGGGCGGGGCGGACGCTGGGCGGCGAGGATCTGCGTCGGCTGGCGGCGCTGAGCGTCGTCGAGCGGGACGGAGAGGGCTTCCGGGTCGACGCGGGGCTGCTGCGGCTCGGCGTCGAACTGCTGGACGTACCGCTGACGCACGAGACGGTCCTAGAGGCCCGTACGACGCTCACCGGGCATGCCCGCGCGGCCGCCCAGGAGCTGTCGCGGCTGCTGCGGGACGCGGTGGCGCAGCGGGACCCGCGGGAGGTGAGGTCGCTGTCCGCCCACATGCATCCGCTGGTGGTGCAGGCGCTGCTCACGGCCTTCCAGCGGTCGCTGCGCGAGGAGCTGCGGGAGTGGCTGGACGGCGGGGAGGGACCGGGTACGGCGGGGACGGGCGACTGATGCTCCCGTCCCCGCCGGCCGGCCTGCGGCACCGCCCGCACCGGAGGGTCAGCGGGCGTCCGTGAACCGCTCGCCCTTCTCCGCCTTGTCCACCAGCAGCGCCGGCGGTGCGAACCGCTCGCCGTGGCGCTCGGCGAGTTCACGCGCACGGGCCACGAATCCGGGCAGCCCGGCCTCTCCCCCGGTGCCGCCGTCGTAGCCGTTGATGTACTGCAGGACGCCACCGGTCCAGCCGGGGAAGCCGATGCCGAGGATGGAGCCGATGTTGGCGTCGGCGACCGAGGTCAGCACGCCCTCCTCCAGCAGCCGGACGGTGTCCAGCGCCTCGGCGAACAGCATCCGCTCCTGCATGTCCCGGAACGGGATCCCGTGCCCCGGCTTGGTGAAGTGCTCGCGCAGGCCGGGCCACAGGGCGGCGCGCTTGCCGTCCTCGCCGTACTCGTAGAAGCCGGCGCCGCCGGCGCGGCCGGGGCGGCCGAACTCGTCGACCATGCGGTCGATGACGGCCTCGGCGGGGTGCTCGGCCCAGATGCCGCCGGCCTCCTCGACGGCCCGCCGGGACTCGCCCCGGATCCTGCGCGGCAGGGTGAGTGTCAGCTCGTCCATGAGGGAGAGCACCTTGGCGGGGTAGCCCGCCTGGGCGGCGGCCTGTTCTACGGAGGCGGGCTCGATGCCCTCGCCGACCATGGCGACGCCCTCGTCGAGGAAGCGGCCGATGACCCGGGAGGTGAAGAAGCCGCGCGAGTCGTTGACGACGATCGGGGTCTTCTTGATCTGCCGGACCAGGTCGAAGGCGCGGGCGAGCGCCTCGTCACCGGTCCGCTCGCCCTTGATGATCTCGACCAGCGGCATCCTGTCGACCGGCGAGAAGAAGTGCAGCCCGATGAAGTCGCCCTGGCGGTCGACGCCTTCGGCGAGGGCGGTGATGGGGAGGGTGGAAGTGTTGGAGCACAGGAGCGCGTCGGGTTCGACGACGTCCTGGATCTCCTGGAACACCTTGTGCTTGAGGGCGGTGTCCTCGAAGACGGCCTCGATGACCGCGTCACAGCCGGCCAGGTCCTGCGCCTCGGCGGTGGGCGTGATCCGCGCGAGGAGCGCGTCGGCCTTCTCCTGGGTCGTCCGGCCCCGGGAGACGGCCTTGGCGCACAGCTTCTCGGAGTACGCCCTGCCCTTGGCGGCGGCTTGGGGGGTGACGTCCTTGAGGACGACGTCGATGCCCGCGCGGGCGCACGAGTAGGCGATGCCGGCGCCCATCATCCCGGCGCCGAGCACGGCGATCTTGCGGACCGTGCGGGGCTCGATGTCCTGGGGGCGGTTGGCTCCGGAGTTGACGGCCTGGAGGTCGAAGAAAAACGCCTGGATCATGTTCTTCGACGTCTGCCCGGCGGCCAGCTCTACGAAGTAGCGGGCCTCGATCACCTGGGCAGTCTCGAAGTCGACCTGTGCGCCCTCGACGGCGGCGGCGAGGATACCGCGTGGCGCCGGGTAGGGGGCGCCGTTCGTCTGCTTGCGCAGGGTGGCCGGGAAGGCGGGGAGGTTGGCCGCGAACCCGGGGTGGGACGGGGCGCCTCCCGGGATGCGGTAGCCGGGCCGGTCCCAGGGCTGGGCGGACTCGGGGTTCGCGTCGATGAAGGCACGGGCCTTGGCGATCAGTTCCTCGCGGGTGTCGGCCACGTCGTCGACGAGGCCGTTCTCCCGGGCGCGTCGCGGGCTGTACCGGGTGCCCTGGAGGAGCACCTTGAGCAGGGCGTCGGCGATGCCGAGCAACCGGACGGTGCGGACGACGCCACCGCCTCCGGGGAGCAGGCCGAGGGTGACCTCGGGGCAACCGATCTTGGAGCCGGACGCGTCCAGGGCGATCCGGTGGTGGCAAGCGAGGGCGAGTTCGTAACCGCCGCCGAGGGCCGCTCCGTTGATCGCCGCGACGACCGGCTTGCCGAGGGTCTCGATACGGCGCATCTGGCGCTTGACCGCCATGCCGTCGTCGAACAGGTCCTGCGCCGTCTCGGGGGTGACCTTGATCAGGTCACGCAGGTCTCCGCCGGCGAAGAAGGTCTTCTTGGCGGAGGTGAGGATGACGCCGCGGATGCTGTCCTTCTCCGCCTCCAGGCGGTCGGTGATCGCGGCGAGGGAGTCGCGGAACGCCCGGTTCATGGTGTTCGCGGACTGGCAAGGGTCGTCGAGGACGAGGGTGACGACACCGGTGTCGTCCTGTTCCCAGCGGATGGTGGGGGTTTCGGTCATGACAAGGTCTCCGTAGAAGTCGCTCGGTCGCTCGGGGACGGGGTCCGCCGGGATCTCAGAGGCGCTCGACGATGGTGGCGATGCCCATGCCGCCGCCCACACAGAGCGTGGCGAGGCCGTAACGCTTGTCCTGACGCTCCAGTTCGTCCACGAGGGTGCCGAGGATCATCGCGCCGGTGGCGCCGAGCGGGTGGCCGAGCGCGATGGCGCCGCCGTTCACGTTGACCTTGTCCAGCGACAGGCCCATGTCCCTCACGAAGCGCAGCACGACCGCCGCGAAGGCCTCGTTGATCTCGACGAGGTCGATGTCGTCGATGGTCAGTCCGGCCTTGGCGAGCGCCTTGCGGGTGGCGGGGGCTGGGCCGGTGAGCATGATGGTGGGCTCGGAGCCGGAGACGGCGGCGGAGACGATCCGCGCGCGGGGGGTGAGTCCGTACCGCTCGCCGACCTCCTTGGTGCCGATGGCGACGAGGGAGGCGCCGTCCACGATGCCGGAGGAGTTGCCCGCGTGGTGGACGTGGTCGATCCTCTCCACCCAGTGGTACTTCTGCAGCGCCACCGCGTCGAAGCCGCCCAGTTCGCCGATGTCCGCGAAGGACGGCTTGAGCCCCGCGAGGGAGTCGGCGGTGGTGCCGGGGCGCAGGTGCTCGTCGTGGTCGAGGACGACGAGACCGCTGCGGTCCTTCACCGGGACGACGGACCGCGCGAAGCGGTTCTCCTTCCAGGCGGTGGCGGCGCGCTCCTGGGAGAGGGCCGCGTACTCGTCGACGTCCCGCCGCGAGAAGCCCTCGATGGTGGCGATGAGGTCGGCTCCGATGCCCTGGGGGGCGAAGTTCGTGGCGAGGTTGGTCATCGGGTCGTTGAACCAGGCGCCGCCGTCGGAGGCCATCTTCACCCGGGACATGGACTCCACTCCGCCGGCCAGGATCAGGTCCTCCCAGCCGGAACGGACCTTGGCGGCCGCCAGGTTGACGGCCTCGAGGCCGGAGGCGCAGAAGCGGTTCTCCTGGACGCCGGCGACCGTGTCGGGCAGCCCGGCCGCGAGGGCGGCGATCCGGGCGATGTCGGAGCCCTGGTCGCCGACCGGACTGACGACACCGAGCACGATGTCGTCGACGGCCGCCGGGTCGAGGTCCGGGAAACGGTCGCGGATGTCGTGGATGAGCCCGACCACCAGGTCGACGGGCTTCGTGCCGTGCAGGGCGCCGTTCGCCTTGCCGCGCCCGCGCGGGGTGCGGATCGCGTCGTACACGTACGCTTCGGTGCTCACGAGGTGGCCTTTCGCTGAGGGTGTCGGAGCGCGGACAGCAGTCGGGGTGCGTCCCAGTCGCGGGCCACGTCGTCGGTGTCGGTGCCCGGCCGGGCGGGCCCGGTGCGGACACTGGTGGGGGTGGCGGAGAACCGCGGGGCCGGTGCGGGCTGGGTGATACCGGCGTGCTCGGTGAAAGTGCCACGGGCGACGAGGTGCGGGTCGTGCGGGGCCTCGCGCAACGACAGGACGGGGGCCACGCACGCGTCGGAGCCGTCGAAGACGGCGGTCCACTCCTCGCGGGTGCGTTCCCTGAAGCGGGCGGCGACCCTCTCGCCCAGGGCGGGCCACCGGGTGACGTCGGTGCGGGCCCCCAAGAGCCCGGGCCCGGCCTCGTCGTCGCCACCCTCGTCCTCGACGCCGAGCAGCCGAAGGAACTCGTCGTAGAACTGCGGTTCGAGCGCGCCCACCGCCATGTGTCCGCCGTCGGCCGTCTCGTAGGTCCCGTAGTACGGACAGCCGCCGTCGAGGAGGTTGGCTCCGCGCCGGTCCTGCCAGGCTCCGGCGGCGAGCATGCCGTGGATCATGGCGGACAGGTGGGCGGTGCCGTCCACGACGGCCGCGTCGACGACCTGTCCGGTGCCGCCCGCACGCGCGTGGTGCAGGGCGGCGAGGACGCCGACGACGAGGTAGAGGGAGCCACCCGCGTAGTCGCCGAGCAGGTTGGCCGGGACGGCCGGTGGCCGACCGGGGCTGCCGATCATGCCGAGGGCGCCGGCACGGGCGATGTACGCGATGTCGTGCCCCGCCCGGTCCGCGAGGGGGCCCTGCTGGCCCCAGCCGGTCATCCGGCCGTAGACGAGGCACGGGTTGCGGGCGTGGCAGTCCCCGGGACCGACGCCCAGACGCTCGGCGACACCGGGGCGGAAGCCCTCGACGAGGATGTCGGCGCGCTCGACCAGGTCGAGGACGAGGCCGGCGCCGTCGGGGGCCTTCAGATCGACGACGACGGAGCGCTTGTTGCGGTTGGTGACGTCGTACGCCGGGTCGACGCCGATTCCGGGGCCGCCGGGGCGGTCCACGCGGACGACGTCGGCGCCCAGATCGGCCAGGAGCATCGCGGCGAACGGTCCGGGGCCGATCCCGGCCAGCTCGACCACCCGCACGCCGGTCAGCGGACCCTGCCCCGACGACCGTGCTGGTGCAGGTACCTGTGCCTCCGTCATCGCACCCCCGGCTTTGACACAACCGATGTCACATCGATGATGCTAAGAACACGTTCCACTCGGCACAAGAGCGGGCGAGCAAGCGCTTGGCCACTGTCCGTCCACTGTACGACGCGGTCCGTGTCCCCGCCCGGCTCAGGTGTCGGCCGGGCCTGTCCGGCGGATCAGGTCGGAGGTGACCGGTGGCGCCGGGTTGAGACTTTTCGGCAGCGGGTCCGGACTGTTCGGCACAACCTTCCGCACAAGTGCCAAAGGGAAGTTCAATGGAATACTTGAAGGCATGCGTTTTCTTCTCGAAGTGGACATGGACGACGAGGCTTTGGCGAAGGACCCCGCGGGTGAGCTGGGGCGGATCCTGCGCTACTGGGGCGGCAACCTGCGGCACTACCCGATGAAGGCCGGCGACGGGTCGGAGATCTACGACTCGGAGTACCGCGAGGTGGGCCGTTGGCGCATCGGGCAGGGGGAGGGGGACGAGCGGGACGGCCGGGGCCGGCGGAAGGGAGCCTCTTAAACCCTGCCGGGAGTTTCCCGTCTGCCGTGCGGCGTCCGGCACGGCACCTCCCGGAGGGCCCTGCGGCACAGGGCGTCCGCCCGGCGGGTGGTCTCCGGGAGGCGGTGGGCGGGAGTCAGCGCGAGGGTGTGGGCGCAGGCGTTGGCGAGGCCGGCGCGATGGCCGGCCGAGCCGCAGACCGGTTTGACGAAGTCCCGGGTGCGCAGGGCCCGGCCGACCTCCTTGATGCCCGCGAGCAGCGGGGCCGTACTGCCGCGTGAGGTCGCCGGCGCCGTGAAGGCGAAGGGGTTCTTCGCGACGCCGATCGTCTGCAGGCCGGTGAGGACCCCCAGGTGGCCGGCGAGGCCGAAGCGGCGGGGACGGGCGAGCCCGTAGCCGTCGCAGACGACCAGGCCGGGCGGGCGCGGCGGGGCGTCGAGGGCGGCCGGCACGGTGGGGATCTCGCGGAAGGCCAGCAGACCGGGCACGTACGGGAAGGAGATCCGGCCGACGGCCGTGATCTCGGCGACGACCTCGAGGCTCGCCGCGGCCAGCACGACGGCCGTGGTCTCGTCGACGAGGTCCCGCTCGTCGTCGTACGCGACGTCGGCACCGGTGACCCGGCCCGTCCCGGGCGGCGGGCCGGGCTCGTCGAGCACCACCCGCCCGCGCAGTTCGTCCTGGACCGCACGGGCCGCTTCCTCGGCCGTGGGCCAGCCGTCGGGGATGGGTACGCTCGTCATGGTGGCGACGAGCGTACGGGGCGGGGGACTTCGGTGTCGGGGCGGGGCCGGGCCCCGCCCCGCCGGACCTCACCTCACCTGTCGCCGGGCGCCCGCCGGACCGCAGGCAGCCCCGCCTGCCGGACGAGATGTCCTCGACCGGGGTGCGACGCGACGTCCTGGACCCGTGTGGCGCGTCCGCTCCTTCCGCAGCCCGTGGACCGGTCCGGTGCGTGGAAGCGGTGACAGAGGTCACCCTGTCCCGGGGGGCACGGATTGGCCGATTCCGTCGTCTCTTTGAGTAACCCGCCCTATCCGCCCGGAAGCCGTCCAGCCGTCACGAGGGAGCAAGGCGTTGTCCACCGTCATCGAGCAGCCCGTCGAGGCCCGTCTTGTCGCCGCCGCGCCGCGGATGGCGCGTATTCCCGCCACTCTGCACTACGACCGGAGCGATCCGTTCGCCGTCCGCATGACCTTTCCCGCTCCCGCCACCCTGGAGGGTGTCGAGGTCTGCTGGACCTTCGCCCGCGAGCTGCTCACGGCGGGGCTGCACGAGCCCGAGGGCCACGGTGACGTCCGCGTGCGGCCGTATGGCTACGACCGGACCGTGCTGGAGTTCCACGCTCCGGAGGGAACCGCCGTCGTGCATGTCCGCTCGGGCGAGATACTCCGGTTCCTGGAGGCGACCGGCGAGCTCGTGCCGGCCGGCCTGGAGCATCTCCAGCTCGACCTGGACCGCGATCTCGCCGAGCTGATCCGCGACGCCTGCTGAACCAGCGGCGCCCGACGAGTGTTTGCGGACCGCCGGCGCGCTTGACAGCCTGCGACCATGGGTACCCCCCACGCCCCCACCGACGGCCCCTCCCCCACTCCCCCGGCGGAAGGCTGGATCACCACCCCGCTCACCGAGGACCTGCTGCGCGGCGCGCTCGAGCTGGAGCGGACCCCACAGGGAGTACAGCCGCACCGGTTGCCCGCCCGGGCCCGTGCACAGGCCGACGACGGACAGCTGGCCCTGGCGGAGGCACAGCCGTCCGGCGTCCGGCTGGTGCTGCGCACCCGGGCCACAGCTGTCGAACTGGACGCGCTCCGTACCAAGGTGGCCTACGAGGGCGCTCCGCCCCGCCCGGACGGTGTCTACGACCTGGTGATCGACGGCGGACCGGCCGGGCGGGCCCGTCTCACCGACGGCAACGTCATGGTGATGAACATGGCCACGGGCTCCGAGGAGCTCCGGCCGGGTCCCGTGGACACGGTCCGGTTCACCGGGCTGCCGGGCCGTGACAAACGCGTCGAGATCTGACTCCCGCACAACGAGATGACCCAGCTGGTCGCCCTGCGCACCGACGCTCCCGTGACACCGGTGGCCCCCGGGGACCGCAGGGTGTGGCTGCACCACGGCAGTTCGATCAGCCACGGCTCCGAGGCCGCGAGCCCGACCACGACCTGGCCCGCGCTGGCCGCCTCGCTCGGCGGGGTGGACCTGGTGAACCTGGGGCTGAGCGGCAGCGCGCTGCTCGACCCGTTCACCGCGCGGGCGATGCGGGACACGCCCGCGGACCTGATCAGCGTCAAGATCGGCATCAACCTGGTCAACATGGACCTGCTGCGACTGCGTGCCTTCGCTCCGGCCGTGCACGGTTTCCTCGACACGATCCGCGACGGCCATCCGACGACGCCACTGCTGGTCGTCTCGCCCATTCTGTGTCCCATCCACGAGGACACCCCGGGTCCGAGCCTGCCCGACTTCAGCACCATCGGCGAGAGCCGGTTCCAGTTCGTGGCCATGGGAGACCCCGAGGAGCGGACCGCCGGGAAGCTGACCCTCGAGGGCGTACGGGAGGAGCTGGCCCGCGTGGTGAGGCAGCGGGCGGCCGACGACCCGCATCTGCACTACCTGGACGGCCGCGAGCTCTACGGCGAGGCGGACCACGCCGAACTGCCGCTGCCCGACGCGCTGCACCCGGACGCCGCCACGCACCGTCGCATGGGCGAGCGCTTCGCGAAGCTGGCCTTCGGCACCGGCGGGGCGTTCACCGTCTGAGCCGGGCGGCCCGGCGCCCTTCCGGTCTGCGGCCCCGCGAAAACGCGTTGACAGCCGTCCCCGGCCCTTCGTACGGTGTGCGGGATTCTGTTGCCGTCGATGGGAGAGGGACGTTGCTCGTCTGAGGTCCGGAGACACCGCGTCACACCCGTGTGGTGTGCACGCAGCGTGCGACCTCGGCGTACGAGCCGTCCTCGCGGAACAGGGCTTTTTTCATGCCCGCCTCTCCCCGCCCGGCTCCCGGTCGTCGTCTTCCCGCGGTGTCTCGACACGCGTTTGCCCCGACCGCACCACGCAACCGCAAAGGCCCGCATGTCCACAGCCATCACCTGTACCGCCCTGTCCTTCACCTGGCCCGACGGAACCTCCGTCCTCGATGACCTCGACGTCGCTTTCGGCCCCGGCCGGACTGGCCTCATCGGCGTCAACGGGTCAGGGAAATCAACCCTGCTGAGGCTGATCGCCGGTGAACTCCGGCCGGCCGCCGGCACCGTCCGCGTCACCGGCGAGGTGGGATACCTGCCGCAGAACATCACTCTCGACACCTCGCTGAGGGTCGACGAGGCGCTCGGTATCGCCGCACAACGGGCCGCGCTGCACGCCATCGAGGCCGGCGACGTGGCCGAGGCACACTTCGAGACGGTCGGCGACGACTGGGACGTGGAGGAGCACGCCCTGGCCACGCTCGGCGAACTCGGTCTGCAGGGACTCGGGTTGGACCGCACCATCGGCGAGGTCTCGGGCGGCGAGTCGGTGCTGCTGCGGCTGGCCGCGCTGCTGCTGGAACGGCCCGACGTACTGCTGCTCGACGAACCCACCAACAACCTCGACCTGTACGCCCGCAGACGGCTGTACACGGCCGTCGGGAACTGGCCGGGCGTCATGGTCGTGGTCAGCCACGACCGCGAACTGCTGGAACTGGTGGACCAGATCGCCGACCTGCGCTCCGGAGAGGTGACCTGGTACGGCGGCAACTACACGGCCTACGAGGAGGCGCTGGCGGTCGAACAGGATGCGGCCGAGCGCATGGTGCGGGTCGCCGAGGCGGACCTGCGTAAACAGAAGCGCGAACTCGCTGACGCTCACGTCAAATTGGCCCGTCGCAAGCGGTACGGGCAGAAGATGTGGGACCAGAAGCGCGAGCCGAAGGTCGTCATGGGGGCACGCAAGCGGGCGGCCCAGGAGTCCGCGGGTAAGCACCGCATCGTGCACGAGGAGAGACTCGCCGGGGCGAAGGAGCGGCTCGACGAGGCGGTGGAGGCCGTACGGGACGACGACGAGATCCGCGTCGACCTGCCGTATACGGCCGTACCGTCGGGACGTACCGTCCTCACCCTCACGGATCTCGAACTCGCTTACGGCGCCCGGGTGGAGGGCGGCTTCGAGTTGCGGGGCCCGGAGCGGGTCGCGCTGATCGGACGCAACGGCGCGGGCAAGACGACGCTGCTGCGCACCGTCGCGGGCGAACTCCCGCCGGTGTCCGGACAGGCGGCGGCGCAGGTTCCGCTGCGGTTCCTGCCGCAGCGCCTCGACGTCCTCGACGACGGGCTGAGCGTCGCAGAGAACGTGGCACGGTTCGCGCCGGGTGCCACCAACAACCGGATCCGGGCGAGGCTGGCCCGCTTCCTGTTCCGGGGCGGACGCGCCGACCAGAAGGCGGTGACACTGTCCGGCGGCGAACGCTTCCGGGCGACGCTCGCCGCGCTGATGCTGGCCGAGCCGGCGCCGCAGCTGCTGATGCTGGACGAGCCGACCAACAACCTCGACATCGCCAGTGTCCGGCAGCTCACCACGGCGCTGGAGTCCTATGAGGGGGCGCTGATCGTGGCGAGCCACGACCTGCCGTTCCTGGAGTCGGTCGGGATCACGCGCTGGCTGCTGATGGAGGAGGGGGAACTGAAGGAGATCGCACCGGAGGCCGTCGGGTGACCCGGGTACGATCTGCGCGGGCCGGTCACCGGTGGTGGATCACCACGTCGCCGGGGGGGGTGGCCCGGGCCGGGTTCGCCCTGCATGATGGCTGCGCCGGTACCCGGGGAAACCGGCCGGCCCACCGGCTACCCTCGGGACCGGTGGCAGCCCTGCCCCGTCCGATACGGAGTCCCGCACGTGCCCAGCAAGAAGGCTCTCGTCCGCCGCCCCGGTTCCCGACTGGCCGAAGGACTGGTGACCCATGTCGAACGGGATGGCGTCGACGTCGGCCGCGCGGTGGAGCAGTGGGAGGCGTACTGCGAGGCGCTGCGCGAGCACGGCTGGGAGACGGTCGAGGTGGTCCCGGCCGAGGACTGCCCGGACTCCGTGTTCGTCGAGGACACGGTCGTCATGTACCGGAACGTGGCCCTGATCGCCCGGTCCGGCGCTGAGTCCCGGCGCGCGGAGACCGTCGGGGTCGAGGAGGCCGTGGCCGCGCTGGGCTGCTCGGTGAACTGGGTCTGGGAGCCGGGCACGCTGGACGGCGGGGACGTGCTCAAGATCGGCGACACCCTGTACGTCGGCCGGGGCGGGCGTACCGACGCGGCCGGCATCCAGCAGCTGCGGGCGACGTTCGAACCGCTGGGCGCCCGGGTGGTCGCGGTGCCCGTGAGCAAGGTGCTGCATCTGAAGTCGGCGGTGACGGCGCTGCCGGACGGGACGGTCGTCGGCCACATCCCGAACCTGGACGCGCCCTCGCTGTTCCCCCGCTTCCTGCCGGTGCCGGAGGAGTCCGGGGCGCATGTGGTGCTGCTCGGCGGGGACCGGCTGCTGATGGCGTCGAGCGCGCCGAAGACGGCTGAACTGTTCGCGGACCTCGGCTACGCACCGGTGCTGGTGGACATCGGGGAGTTCGAGAAGCTCGAGGGCTGCGTCACCTGCCTTTCGGTGCGGCTTCGGGACCTGTACGCCTGACGGGCGGCCCCGTCCTGGCAGCAGCCTTTACGACACACATAACCTACGGTTTCGTAACCTGCGGATTCGCAGCCTACGATTCCGTAGGCTGCCGGCGCCGCTCGCCGATACCCCACATATGTCCCCGTCCTCTGGAGTACCGTATGTCGATCGCCTCTCCCCACCTCGGCAGCTCTTCCGCCTGGACCGATGCCCGGCTGCTGTACGCGCTGGAGGAAGTGGTCGAGACGGAACTCAACCGGCACCTGAAGGTCGCCAAGGACTGGATGCCGCACGAGTACGTGCCGTTCGGCGACGCCCGTAACTTCCCCGGGTTCTTCGAGGACGGCGAGGCCTGGGAGAAGGAGCAGTCCAAGGTCACCGAGGTCGGCCGGATCGCCCTGGTGGTGAACCTGCTGACCGAGGACAACCTGCCGAGCTACCACCACGAGATCGCCACGCTGTTCGGCCGCGAGGGTGCCTGGGGCACCTGGGTGCACCGCTGGACCGCGGAGGAGGGCCGGCACGGCATCGTGATGCGGGACTACCTGCTCGCCTCGCGGGCGGTGGACCCGGACAAGCTGGAGCAGTTCCGCATGGCCCACATGAGCGAGGGCTTCGAGTCGGACAACCGTCACTCGATGCTGCACTCGGTCGCCTACGTCGCGTTCCAGGAGCTGGCCACCCGTATCTCGCACCGCAACACCGGCCACCAGTCCGGTGACCCGGTCTGCGACCGGATGCTGGCCCGCATCGCGACCGACGAGAACCTCCACATGATCTTCTACCGGAACCTGCTCAAGGCCGCCTTCGAGATCGCCCCCGACCTCACGATGCAGGCGGTGCGGGACGTCGTCGTGAACTTCCGGATGCCGGGCCACAGCATTCCCGGCTTCGAGCGGGCCGCGGCTCAGATGGCGATCGGCGAGGTCTACAACCTGCGCATCCACCACGACGACGTGCTCCAGCCGGTGATCCGTTTTCTGAAGATCATGGAGATCGACGGTCTCGGCCCCGAGGGCATCCAGGCCCAGGAGGAGCTCGGCCTGTTCCTCGGCGGTCTGGACTCCGAGGCGAGCAAGTTCGACGAGAAGCTCGCGGCGCGCAAGGCCCGGATGGCGACGCGGGCGGCAGGCTGACCCCCGCTCTCCCGACGGCGGCGGGCCGCCCCGGCAGACGGGGCGGCCCGCCGCCGTCTCCCTCTCGGCCGGCGTGGGCGGGATCCGGTACGTGCGGCCGCAGGGCGGAGGGCGTGCGTACCCCGCGTCTCCGGCGTGATCCGGCCGGACAGGTCCTGACGACCCGCGTGCCCCTCGCCACCCGTCACCGGGACGTACGGCGCAGATCCAGCCGCTCCTTCTCGGAGAGTCCGCCCCAGACGCCGAAGCGCATGTCGTTGGTCACGGCGTAGTCGAGGCAGGCGGCCCGGGTGGGGCACAGACCGCAGATCCGCTTGGCGTCACGGACCGAGCTGCCGGGCTCGGGGAAGAAGAAGTCTCCCCCGGTCTGTGCGCACAGGGCCTCCTCCTGCCACGCGAGGTCGGGCGACGCGATGGTGTCGATGTGCATGCCCGGCAGCGTGCCGGACGGCGAAAAACGTTCGATCAACGCGGGATCAACGCGGCGCCCCCGCGCCGCGGCTCCTGGCCCGCGCCCGGACGCCCATGCCCGCACCGGCACCCGCGCCCGTTCCGACCGCACGAACGATGCCCGCCCCGGCGCCGGAACGCACGGCGGCGCGCGGAGCGTTTCACGCCGAGGCACGCGGGCACGCGCAGGCGACTCTGTTGCTCCATTGCGGAGAGTGACGCCGGCCTGCCGACGGGGCGCAGGGAACGGGTCTCGCGAGGAGGCGGTCGGGCCCCGGCCGGCCCCTTCCGGATGCGGTGCGTGCCCCTCCCCCGAATTGAGCAGCAGAGTCGCAGGCGCCGTCCAAGGCAGGGGCCCCGGGCTGTCCGGGCCTCACGCGGAGGCGCGGCGTACCAGGGTCGTCGGGAAGATCACGCTGGAGGGGGCGCCGCCCACTGTCTCGTACGCGGCGGTGGTGCGGTCGAGGCCGCGCAGCAGGAGCCGGGCCATGAGCCGGCCCATCTCCTCGATGTCCTGGCGGACGGTGGTCAGCGGGGGGTCGGTCTGCTCGGCGAACGGCAGCATGTCGTCGAAGCCGACCACCGCCACGTCGTCCGGCACCCGGCGCCCGTGCTCGCGCAGCACCCGCAGCGCTCCCACCGCGGTGAGGTCGTTGGCGGCGAACACGGCGTCCAGGCCGGGGCAGGTCTCCAGCAGCTCCCGCATCGCCCGCTCGCCACCGGCCAGGGTGAAGTCGCCCTCCGCGACGAGGCGCGGATCGGCGTCGGCCATGGCGTCCCGGTAGCCGTCGAGCCGGTCCACGGCCGAGGTCTGGTCCAGGGCGCCGGTGATGTGCGCGACCCAGCCGCGGCCGAGGCCGAGCAGGTGCCGCACGGCGTCGCGGGCGCCGCCGCGGTTGTCGCTGTCGACGTAGACGACACCGCTCCTGCCGCCGGACCAGCCGGGCCGGCCGCCGAACACGACCGGGACGCCCGCACGCTGGATCAGCTCGGGCAGCGGATCGTCGAGGTGCAGCGAGAAGACCAGCGCGCCGTCGACATGGCCGCCGGCCAGGTAGCGGGCGACGCGGGTGTGGTCGTGGCGGCCCTCGGTGAGCAGCAGCACGAGCTGGTTGTCGCGCGCGGTCAGCTCCCTGCTGATGCCGCGCAGCTGGCGGGCGAAGAAGGGGTCGGCGAAGACGCGGCTCTCGGGTTCGGCGACGACGACGGCGACGGCGTCGTGCCGGTTCGTCACGAGGGCGCGGGCGGCCTGGTTGGGCACGTAGCCGAGTTCCTCCACCGCCTGCCGGACGCGCTCGGCCAGGGGTTCGGTGACGCCGTCGGCGCCGTTGACCACACGGGAGACGGTGGCCCGTGAGACTCCGGCCCGCGCGGCCACGGCCTCCAGGGTGGGGCGCGGCGCTGTCTCGGTCACGTCGGGAGCTCCTCACCAGCGGCTGCGGATCAGGATAGCCCCGGAGCGCCGGGAGGCGAGAGCACTCCCGCCGAGGGGGCGCCCCGCGGTACGCCCGTGCCCCACGTCCCGTGGCCGCGTGTCCTTGGTGTCCGCGCCCCGAACCCCGTCAGCGCTCGTGTTCCCCGCCTCCGCTCTGCTTCGGGGCGGACTCCTGGCCGTGTTCGTGTTCGTGTTCGTGTTCGTGTTCGTGCGGGTCGTATCCGGGGATCGTGCCGTCCGGCTTCTTCACCAGGAACATCCCGGTCATGCCCATGTCGGAATGGCTCTGGACGTGGCAGTGGTACATCCAGGCACCCGCCCCCACCCCCTCCCCCGCGATGATCTGGAAGCCGAAGGAGTCCGCGGGGCCGACGATCTTGTTGTCGACGACCTGGCTCGGGTCGTCGGGTCCGGTGAGCATGCCGGTGCGGTTGTCGGCCCAGCGGTGACCGTGCATGTGGAAGGTGTGGTAGTACTCGCCGTGCGTGATCATGACGATCTCCACGCGGTCGCCGACGGTGGCCTCGAGGTCGGGTCCGGTGTGGGCGGGCCTGTTGTTGATCGTCATGTCGTTGAAGACGATCGTGTGCGTGCGGTCGGGCAGGACGTCTCCCTTGCGCCGCACGATCACCCCGCCGTACAGGCCGTTGCGGATGCCGCCGGTGCCGTGGTCCGTACCGACGACGTGGTCGTGGTAGTGCCAGTAGCCGGCACTGCCCGGGCGCCAGGTCCCGTCCGAACGCCGTCCGGGCTTGTGGGTGCGCCAGGTGTAGGTGCGCGTGCCGCCGGGCGCGACGTCGCTGCGGTTCATCTTGGTGCCGTCGCTGGAGATCTCGTAGTCCAGGCCATGGACATGCAGGCTCACCGGTACGTCCATGGTGTTCTCGAACTCGATGTGCAGCGTGTCGCCCTCGTTGAGTTCGATCAGCGGGCCGGGGACGGACGCCTCGCCCTTCTCCGGGCCGTAGCCCATCTTCCCTCCGCCGAGGCGCTCGGCGTACAGCTTGATGCGTCTCACCTCGCCGCCGGCGGGCGCGGTCTTCGCCGGTGTCGGGGCGCTCACCGCCTCGGAGGATCCCAGGGACAACGATGTCGCGGCGACCGCGCCACCCAGCAGCACCCGCCGGTTGAAGCCACGTCTGTCCATGCCGAACTCCCTCTACTGGTACGGAACGTGATGGCGCCGATGATTGAGAGGCGTGAGCACAACGACCGTCCGACGGCCACGAGCTGACTGTCATGAACCTGGAAAACCGTACCGGCCGCCCTTCCGTTCATCCACACTCAGGACAAAGTTCGTTTCACTGCGGCCGTAGGTATTGGCGTGTGACGCAAAGAGGTCTAGCTTCCTTGACGCTGTCGCTGCGACCGAGGAGGGGTGGGTGGCCACGTGCGGTTCACATCGCGTCAAGGACCCATGCGCTTGAACGGGTTGAGCACGAGAAGCACGAGAAGCACGAGAGCGACCAGAACGAGGCGAAGGGCCTGGGCGGCGACCGTCGCCGGGGTCGTGGCCGCCGGACTGCTGTCGGGCCCCGCCGCCACCGCGCGCCCGGCTCCCGACCCGGCCCTGACAACGATGTCGATCAAGTCGCCTCCGGGCGGCGCGAACGTACGGGTGCTGCTGTTCCACGGTTCCGCCGCGGTCGGCGGCGGGTCGCCGCTGGTGAACGCCGGGATCGAGGCGATCGAGAAGATCGGGCTGTCCGGTCCGCAGGGCCAGCAGTTCGCGGTCACGGCGACGGACAACGCCTCGGTGTTCACCAACGACACCAGGCTGAGCCGCTTCAACGCGGTCGTCTTCCTCACCGGCGGCGGGGATGTCCTCGACCCGGCCCAGGAGGCGGGCCTGGAGGCCTACATGGAGGCCGGCGGCGGGTTCGTCGGCATTCATGACGCGGCCCGCGCGGAACCGTACTCGGACTGGTTCACCGGTCTCATCGGCGCCCGCCCTGCCACGTCCGGCCCCACGGACGTCCAGCGGGCGACCGTCGAGGTCGGCGACCGGCAGCACCCGGCGACCAAGAGCCTGCCGCAGGAGTGGAAGCGGCCCGACAGATGGCTGAACTGGGAGAGGAACCCGTCCGGCGAGGTGCACACCGTCGCCAGGGTCCGCGAGTCGAGCTACCGGCCGGGGGCGGGCGCGGGCGGCGCCGACCACCCCGTGAGCTGGTGCCACGACTACGACGGCGGCCGGTCCTTCTACACCGGCATGGGCGGCACGGTGTCGTCGTACGACGAGACCGACTTCCGCGACCATCTGCGCGGCGCCCTGCTGTGGACCAGCCGACTGGTCCAGGCCGACTGCAAGGCGACGATCAACGGCAACTACGGGGCCGAGCGGCTGACCCAGCCCAACCAGCCGGGACGGAACGACCAGATCGGTGAACCGCACGGACTGGTCACCGCCCCCGACGGCCGCGTCTTCTACATCGGCCGCGGCGGCTCCGACTCCTCGCAGCCCGTGGTCACCGACTGGAACGACCCGGACATCGGCAAGGGCACGGGCGAGATCCACGTCTACGACCCGGGGACCGGGAAGGTCACGCTCGCCGGGGCGCTCACCGTCTTCGGCAACAAGGGCGGCGGCGGCGAACTGGTCAAGGCCGAGGAAGGACTGCTCGGCATCGAGCTGGACCCGCGGTTCGAGCGGAACGGGTGGGTGTACCTGCACTACACGCCCCACTCGGAGATCGACCGCGACAGGCGCATGGCCGACCGGCGGGTCTCCCGCTTCACGTCCGACGAGTCCACCGGCAGGCTGGACCTGGCCAGCGAGAAGGTCCTGCTCGACTGGCCGGTGCAGATCCACAGTTGCTGCCACTCCGGCGGCGGGCTGGCCTGGGACTCCGAGGACAACCTGTACATCGCCACCGGTGACAACAACTCCAGTGGTTTCAGCGGTGGTTACTCGGGCAACAACCCCGAGCCGAACTACAAGGGCGTCTCCTTCGCGGACGCGCGCCGCACCGCGGGCAACACCAACAACCTCAACGGCAAGATCCTGCGCATCCACCCGGAACCGGACGGCACGTACACCCTCCCCGAGGGCAACCTGTTCACCGGCGAGGAGAGCGCCGAGGGCGGCGGCAAGACACGCGGCGAGATCTACGTGATGGGTGTGCGCAATCCGGCGCGCATCTCGGTCGACCCGGCGACCGACGTGCTCTACGCCGGCTGGGTCGGCCCGGACGCCGGTCAGCCGTCGACGACCTGGGGTCCGGCCAAGTACGACACCTTCGCCGCGATCACGAAGGCGTCCAACCGCGGCTGGCCGTACTGCATGGGCAACAACCAGCCCTACCGGGACCGGAACCTTCCCGACCCGTCGCAGCCCCTTGGCTGGTACGACTGCGACAACCCGAAGAACGAGTCGCCGAACAACGACGGTCTGGTCAATCTGCCGCCGGTGACCGGCAACAACATCTGGTACTCGCCGCAGGGCGGCGCCCCGGACTTCCCCCGGGGCGAGAACGGCGTCCCGTCCTACAAGCAGGACGAGGCCACCTATCGGCTGCCCTGGCTCAAGGGCGGCGGCCAGGCCGCGATGAACGGGCCCGTCTACCGCTTCGACGAGGCGAGCGGCAGCGACACCAAGTGGCCGGCCTACTGGGACGGCAAGTGGTTCGTCGGCGACTTCTACGACGCCGACCAGCCGCGCAACGCGGTGCTCATGAACCCGAAGACGCAGGGCGACGGCGGACTGCCGGTGCACTCGGAGTCGCTGAAGAAGATCGTGCCGGTCGGCAACGACGGCATCAAGAACCTGATGGACTGGAAGTTCGGTCCGGACGGCGCGCTGTACGTCCTCGACTACGGCCGCGGTTTCTTCACCTCGGACTCCACGTCCGCTCTGTGGCGGGTCACCTACACGGGCGGCGGCCCGACCCCGGCCGCCGGTCAGCTGGCGAGGAAGGCCGAGTGAAACCAGTGACGCGTAGGCAACGAAGAGTCTGGGCGGCCCTGCTGGCCACCCTCCTCATGATGCTCGGCCTGCAGACCGTCTCCACGGCCGGTGAGCCGGAGGCCGGGCGGCCGGGGAAGGCCGGGGCCGCGGCGGACCAGGTGCTCACCTGGACCGCGGGCAACGACATCGACAAGTACCTCACCGCACCGGCGACCGCGGTGGCCGGGCCGGCGACGATCGTCTTCGAGAACAGCGTGGCCACCGGCAATACCACCGGTATGCCGCACACGTTGACGTTCGCCACGTCGGACCCCGAGTTCAACAACGACGTCCAGCTGAACATCCTGGCCAACCCCGGTGACGCCCAGGGCGGCCGGCACACCGCCGAGGTCACGCTCACCCCGGGCCGCTACTTCTACCACTGCACGATCCCCGGCCACGGTGCGATGCAGGGCATCCTCGTCGTGACCGAGGGCAGCGGAGAGGACACCACGGCACCCGAGGCGACTGCCGAGGTGACCGGCACGCGGAACGCCGAGGGCGCGTACATCGGTTCGGCGAGTGTCGCCGTCGGGGCCACCGACGAGGGCTCGGGCGTCGACCGGATCGAGTACGCGCTCGGCGCCGACGGCGCCTGGCAGCCGTACACCGCGCCGGTGGTCGTCGACCAGGTCGGCCCGCACACGGTGCGCTACCGCGCGCTGGACAGGGCGGGCAACGTCTCGGCGGTCAAGAGCGTCGGATTCACCGTCGTCCCCCCGCCGACGGACGACACCACCGCACCGGAGACCTCGGCGACGGTGGACGGCGAGAAGAACGCCGACGGTGCCTACATCGACATGGCGACCGTCACCGTCAGCGCCTCCGACACGGGCTCCGGGGTGAACACCATCGAGTACGCGCTCGGCGCCGACGGTGCCTGGCAGGCGTACGGCGGCCCGGTGATGGTGCATCAGTCCGGCACCCACACCGTGCGGTACCGCGCCACCGACAAGGCGGGCAACGTCTCGGCGGTCAAGAGCGTCGGATTCACCGTCGTCACCGCGCCCCCGCAGGACACCGCCCCGCCGGTGACGGGCGTGAACGTCGAGGGCGCGAAGAATTCCGACGGGGCGTACGTCGGCAGCGCGAAGGTGACCGTCAGCGCCACCGACGCCCACGGTTCCGGGGTCGCGTCCATCGAGTACTCGCTCGACTCCGGGCCCTACCTGGCGTACACGGAACCCGTCGTCGTCGACCGGGCGGGCAGGCACACCGTCGCGTACCGGGCGAGCGACAAGGCGGGCAACACCTCGGCGCCGCTCACGGTGAGCTTCACCGTCGTGACCGGCCAGGTCCCCGCGCCGCCTTGCCCGGAGCACGACGAGCGGCTGACGGTGGTCGTCGGCGAGGTCGACTCGGGCGTACCCAACCGTGTTACCAACAACCGTTGCAGAATCGGCGAGTTGATTGAGGACGAGAAGGAGTGGACGTCCAGCGCGCTGTTCCTGAAGCACGTGAGGAGTGTGCTGGACAAACTGAAGAAGGAAGGTGTCATCGACCAGCGTGAGCTCCGGGCCGTCAACCAGGCGGCCCGCCAGTCCGGGATCGGCGAGCCGGGCCAGACCGACGGCTACCGCAAGATCCTCGACGGCAGTGCGGAGGCGTTCGCCAAGTGGCAGCAGGTGGGCGGTGGTTCGTTCGCGCTGAACCCGGACGGATCGATCACCTCCGGCACCACGAAGTCCGGGCTCGGCATGCTGTGGTTCCCCGAGCGCAAGTACGGCGACTTCTCGCTGAAGCTGCAGTGGCGTGACGACGCCCCGGGTACCGGGAACGCCAACTCCGGTGTGTTCGTGCGGTTCCCCCAGGTCCACGACCACGCGGAGGAGCCGCGGCCGGAGTGGGCCGCCATCAAGTACGGGCACGAGATCCAGGTGTTCGACTCACCCACCGGCGACATGTACAAGACGGGTTCGGTCTACGGCTTCGACCGGGTGGGCCTGGCAGGCGCCGGTGTGACGCAGAAGGGCACCTGGAACGACTACGAGATCCGGGTGGAGGGCCAGCACTACTCGGTCCTCCGCAACGGCGCGCTGATCAACGAGTTCGGCAACACCGGCGGTCAGGACTTCACCCCGCCGCGCTCGGACGACCCGGGCACGGACGGGCGGCGGTTCGCCTCCGGCTACATCGGACTCCAGGTCCACGGCACCACCGACGTGGTCTCGTACCGGGACGTCCGGATCAAGGAACTGCCGTGACACAGCGCTGATGTGCTCGTGAGGGTGATCCGGCACGCCGGGTCGGGATGCCGCGGGTCCGTGCTTCCCGACCCGGCCCGGCTGTGCCCGACGGGCCCGCCCGGCGTCTTCGAAGACCTGGGCGGGTGCGGCAGACCGCCGAGTCCGGCGAAGCGTGCGGCTACGGCTACGGCTACGGCTACGGCTACGGCTGCATGAGGATCTTGACCGCGCCGTCCCGCTTGCGCTGGAACATGTCGTAGGCCCGGGGCGCCTCCGACAGCGGCAGGCGGTGGGTGGCGAAGTCATCGACGCCGAGGGGGTCGTCGTCCGTGAGGTGAGGGATGATCTCGTCGCTCCAGCGGCGCACGTTCGCCTGCCCCATGCGCATCTGGATCTGCTTGTCGAACATGGTGAGCAGGGGCATGGGGTCCGCCACGCCACCGTAGACGCCGGAGATTGAGACGGTGCCGCCGCGGCGCACCAGGTCGATCGCGGTGTACAGGGCGGCGAGCCGGTCGACGCTGAAGCGTTCGGCCAGGGGGCCGCCGATTTTCCGGGGCAGCAGCGCCGCGGCGTTCTGCACCATGCCGGCCACCGCGCTGCCGTGTGCCTCGGTGCCGACGGCGTCGATCACGGCGTCGGGGCCGCGGCCGTCGGTCCGGTCACGGATCGCGGTGACGAGTTCCTTCTCGTCGTCGAAGGAGCGCAGGTCGAAGGTCTCCACGCCCCGTTCCTGCGCCCGGCGCAGTCGTTCCGGGACCAGGTCCACGCCGAAGACCCGGTCGGCGCCCTTGAGCCGGGCGATCCGGCAGGTCATGTCACCGATGGGGCCGAGGCCGAGCACGGCGATGCTGCCGCCCTTCGGGACGTCGGCGTAGGCCACCGCCTGCCAGGCGGTGGGCAGCACGTCGGAGAGGTAGACGAACCGGTCGTCGGACGGTCCCTCGGGGACCTTGATCGGGCCGTACTGCGCCTGGGGGACCCGCAGGTACTCGGCCTGGCCGCCCGGCACCGCGCCGTAGAGGCGGGTGTAGCCGAACAGGGCCGCGCCCATGCCCTCGGCGCTGACCTGGGTGGTCTCGCACTGGGTGGGCAGACCTGTGAGGCACATCCAGCAGTTGCCGCAGGCGATCTGGAACGGCACGACGACGCGGTCACCGGCCTGGAGGTCCGGTACGCCGGCGCCGACCTCCTCGACGATGCCCATGGACTCGTGGCCGAGGATGTCGCCGGGGGTCATGAACGGGGTGAGCACCTCGTAGAGGTGCAGGTCGGAGCCGCACAGTCCGGTGGACGTGACACGGATGACGGCGTCCGTCGGTTCCTCGATCCGCGGGTCCGGCACCTCCTCCACCCGGACGTCCCTCTTTCCCTGCCAGGTCACTGCCTTCATCGCCGTCTGCTCCCTGCGTCGTCGTGGCCGGTGTGCCGTCCGCACGGCGGGCTCCGGGTACCCGTGCGCTCCATGCCGAACCGCGCGTCACTGAGCCGATCGGCGGAAGCCGCCGCGCGGGAACACCACCGGTCAGGCATGTCCACCGACGATCAGAAAAGCGCACAATCAAGACAACCAATGACGTGGGACAGGCAGGGTGGCGACGGTGGGCACGGGACGAAGAGCACGCACACGGCGCGTCGCGACAGGGAGAGCGCTGCTGGCGACGCTGCTGGCGGCGGGTCTGGCGGCGGGCTGCACCGCGTCGAACGGCCCGGGCGACGACGGACGCGGGGCGCCCCGCACCACGCGGCCGGGCGGGACGGAGGGGACCGAAACGGAGGGGGCTGACGGGGACGGCCGCCCGCCGGTCCTCGCGGTGAAGATCGACAATGCTGCCGCGGCCCGCCCCCAGAGGGGCCTGGAGTCGGCGGACGTGGTGTACGTGGAGCAGGTCGAGGGCGGTCTGAGCCGGCTGATGGCGGTCTACGCCACCCGGCTGCCCGAGTCCGTCGGACCGGTGCGCAGCGCCCGGGAGGCCGATCTGGAGCTGCTGCGCCAGTTCGACCGGCCGGTTCTGGCGTTCTCCGGGGCGCAGGGCAGGCTGCTGCCGCTGATCGACCGGGCTCCGCTGGAGCCCTTGACGCCTGGGACGTCCGACGCGGGGGCGGACGCCTATGTCCGGGACGCCACCCGGTCCGCCCCGCACAACCTCTATCTCCTGCCCCGGCGGTCCATGGACGGCCCGCCCGGCCGGGCCTCGCTGACCACCGGCTTCCGCGACGGCCCGCCGCCCGCGGGCGGCGAACCCGAGAGCACGCGTACGGTGCGCTATCCGGCGGCCCGCTTCACCTTCACCTGGTCCGACGCCCGGAACCGCTGGCTGGTCTCCATGGACAGCACCCCCACGGTCACCGCGCGGGGCGAGCCGGTGGCGCCCGCGACCGTGGTCGTGCAGTACGTGACCGTCCGCCCGTCCGGCTATCACGACTCCCGGGGCAACAACACGCCGTACACCGAGACGGTGGGCTCCGGAAGGGCCACCGTGCTGCGCGACGGGCGCGCCCACGACGTCCGCTGGAGCCGCCCGGACGCCTCGGACGGAACCGCGTTCACGACAGAGGACGGCGTTCCGGTGAACTTCGCACAGGGGCAGGTGTGGGTGGTCTACGCGGAGGCCGACTGACCGGCACGGGGGCGACCGACGGGACCACCGGGCCACCGGGCCACCGGCCCGCCCGGGTGCCAGGTCACCGAGTCGTCGGCTCACCGAGACCGACAACGACCCCACCCGGCAGCACCCGGGCGAGCCCGTCGTCGAGCGGATCACCGTCTCCGGGCGGCTCCTCGACCGGGACGGGCGTCCCGTGCGTGGTCAGCTCGTGGAGGTCTGGCAGGCCGACTCGGCCGGGCGGTACGCCCATCAGCGGGAGCAGTACGACGCCCCGCTGGACCCGAACGTCACCGGCGCCGGCCGCACCCTCTGTTCCCCCCGGATCCACCTGCCGGGCGACGAGGCGGCACTCGCGGCGAACCCGCTGCCGTCCCGGCTCGACACGGAGCGCCGCGCCACACCGGTCGCGGTGGACGAGGGGCAGGGGACGTACCGTTTCGACGTCCGTCTTCAGGGCGAGGGTGAAACGGTCTTCTCGGAGTTCACGTGACATCGGCCGACGCCGGCACCGGTCTGCTCGCCCCCGGGTGGGCCGGTTCACCGGCCGCCGCCGAGGCCGGGGACGGCGCCGTCCTGCGGGCACTGCTCGACGCCGAGGCCGCACTGGCCCGGGCACAGGCGGCCGCCGGGGCCGCCCCCGCCGTGACCGCCGCGGCGGTCACGGAGGCTGCCGCCGACCCCGGGCGCTTCGACCTGGCGTCCCTCGCCGAGCGACTCTGCCGCTCAATTCGGGGGAGGGTCACGCACCGCATCCGGGAGGGGCCGGCCGGGGCGCCGGACCGCCTCCCCGCGAGGCCCGTTCCCTGCGCCCCGTCGACAGGCCGGCGTCACTCTCCGCATACGGGCGGAGACGGACGCGGGGACGGGGACGGGGACGGAGGAGCCCGGTGGAGCGTCGTGCCCCTCCGCCGGACCGGGGCCCGGGCAGGTCGGCTCCCGGCGCTGGTCGCCCCGCCCGCGAGCGCGCGCCGTTCGGTGGCCGAGGAAGGCGGCACCCCTCGGCTGCGTGCCCGGGGGTCACCGGGGCCGGCGCCCCGGCTCTCCTCGCGGGGGCGCGGCCAGGCCCGCGGTCGCCGGCCGGCCGGTGGGTGCGGTCAGCTCGGCCTCGGCGCGGACAGCCAGGCCGTCCGCGCCGCAGGAGCGTGCGAGGGCCAGGCCCCGCTCCAGGTCGGTCCGCGAGCGGGCGAGAACGCCGTACTCGACGCGGGCCGCCGCGTGTTCGTACTGGCAGGGCGAGGATTCCAGGTAGGCGGCGGCCTGCGCGGCGAGCCGCACCGCCCGCTGGCCGGTCTCCAGGGCGGCGGCGCAGCGCAGGGCCTCCCCCATGGCGGTGTCCGTGCCGAAGCGCTCGGCCCGGCCGCGGTGCTCGACGGCGAGCCGGGCGGCACGGGCCGGGTCCTGGGCGGCGAGGGCGCGTGCGAGGTCGGCGGCCCAGAAGACGTGGACGGGGTTGTGGTGGCCGCGGGAGGCCGCCGCCTTCTCTGCGGCCTCCAGTTCGTTGATGCCGTCCTTCGTACGGCCGACCGCGAGCAGCAGCCTGCCGCGCACCGAACGGGGGTCGGGCAGCACGATGGTGGACGGGTAGGGAGGCGTGAACCCGTGCCGTTCGGCGACCTCCCAGGCCTCGTCCACATGGCCGCGGACGAGCAGGGTGTCGACCAGGTTGCAGGTCGCCGTCCAGTACAGGGGCAGACCGCGGCCCACGCGTTCGGCCAGGCGCAGGGATTCGCGCAGCGACTTCTCCGCCGCCGCGAGGCGGCCCCGCCTGCGGTGTGCGAGACCGACGTAGGCGTGGGCGAGGACCAGGTGGCCGCCGCTCCAGCCGGCCGACTCGTAGGAGCGCAGGGCCTTGGTGTAGAGACTCTCGGCGCGGTCGAGACGGTCGGTGTAGGCGTACGTGCTGGCGAGCATCAGGAGCAGTTCGACGCCCCACTCGGTGTCGGTCCAGCCGAGGCCGGGCGCGAGACGGCCGTTGACGAGGGCTCGGTCGCTGATCTCGGCGACCTCCTCGGCGTTCTCGCCGCGCATCATGGCGTCGAAGCCACGCAGAATGAGCAGCGCGCGCTCGGAGTTGTCCCGGCCGGCGCAGGTGGCGGCGAGGGCGGCGAGGCGTTCGGAACGGCCGGGGGTGGTGGTCTCGCCGGCGTGGACGCCCTCCCACATGAACTGCACGGCCTGCAGTCGCATCCGGGCGGGGCCGGGCTCCAGCCGCGCGGCCTCCGCCTCGACGGTGCGGACGGCCTCCTCCATCTGGTTGTTGTGCATCAGCGCCTGGGAGAGCCGGACCACGGCGTCCACCCGCGCGTCCTCGTCGAGGCCGGACATGCCGATCGCGGTCCGCAGATGGCCGATGGTCCGGGCGGGCGCGGTGAGGAAGGTGGCGCAGCCCAGCTCATAGAGCACGCGCGCGTGGACCTCGGGGCGGGGCGGTTCCTCCAGGGCACGCTCCAGGCAGCGGCGGGCGGCGTCCGGGGCGCCGACGGCGAGGTGTTCACCGGCGGCGTCCCGCAACTGCCGGACGAGTTCCTCGTCGGCGTCCGGGTGCACTTCGAGGAGGTGGCGGGAGGCGGCCGCGGCGCCGCGGCCGGAGTCGGTGACGATCCGGGCGGCTATGCCGTGCATGGCGCGGCGCAGCGCGTCGGGGATGGAGTTGTAGACGGCGGTGGCGATCAGCGGGTGGACGAACTCGAGGTCGACTGCACCGCTGCGGCCGGTTCCGGGGGCGGGTGCGGTGAGGATACGGGCAGTGCGCAGGCGTTCGGCGCAGCGGACGGCGTCGGCGTGGTCGAGGGTGGCCAGCCCGGCCACCAGGCCGACGGTGATGTCGCTGCCGAGGATGGCGGCGGCCCAGGCGAACCGGGTGGCGTCTATGCCGAGTTCTTCCAGCCGGGTGACGAGTCCGCCGCCGCGGGCGGAGCGGTTCAGTTCGCGCAGTGCACCGGCGTACGCCTCGACGGGTCCGAGTTCGCTGTCCCGGACCTTGGCGAGCAGTTCGACGGTGTCGTAGGGGTTGCCGCCGGTGACGGCCCACACCTCGCGGCAGAACGCGGCGTCCGCGTCCTCGCCGAGGGTGGCGCGGGTGAGGCCGGCCACGGCGGGCGGGGTCAGCGCGCTGAGGACGGTGACGGGGTGCGCGGCCGCCTCGGCGACGGTGTCCAGGTGGCGGGCGCTGACCCCGGAGATCTCGCCGGGCCGGCGGGCGACCACGACAAGAACGGGCAGGCCCGCCAGGCTTTTCGCGAAGACGGAGAGCCAGTACAGGGTCTCCTGGTCGACCCAGTGGGCGTCGTCGATCGTCAGCACCAGCGGCCAGTCCCGGCGGGCCAGCCGGCGCACGGCGGCGACCAGGCCCTCGCAGACGCCCTGCGGGTCGGCGTGGCGGTCGCCGGGCTCGGCTATGCCGAGGGCGGGGCCGGCGATGTCGTACCAGTCACCGAGGTACTCGCGGGCCTCCTCCGGCACCATCGACACCAGCGCGGGCTGGAGGAGTTGGCGTACGACGTTGAACGGGACGGTGCGCAGGGTCTCGCCGCCTCGGGCCGACCACACGGTGCAGCCACGCTGTCCGGCGATGCGCCGGGTCTCGGCGAGCAGCGTGGTCTTGCCGAGACCCGCCTCGCCCCGCAGCACCAGCAGGCTGCCGGGCGCGGACCGGTCCGCGCACAGGGTGTCGACCATCGCGGTGATGGTGGCGACCTCCTCCTCCCTCTCCCAGAGAGAGGCCGAGGCCGATCCCATGGGCCGTACCTCCGTCATCCCGCTGCCTCCCCAAGTCGCCCGAACGGCGTACAGGCGTCGAGCGTAGTCCTCCGACGGCCCCGACGGAGCGGTACCGGCCGGGCTCTTGCCGTGACGGGTGACAGCGGGTACAGGGGGCAACGCGCCCTACCGCTCACCAGGGCACGACGGTCAACACCTTTCATGGGAAAGGGAGATGATGGAGCGTCGGGTCTTTTCGACAAGGGCGGGAGGCAGGGCGGGGGTGGGTCGGGGCCCCGGAGCGAGACTCCCGGGGCCGGGTTCCAGGGCGGGACATCCGGCCGCCCGCCCGCTCGGGCCCGCGCGCCCACGGACACGTACGGGCGCGCACGCGTGGGCCCGCGGAACCCCGGAATCCCGGATATACGGACCTCTCTCATCCCTCTTTCACCGACGCCTCATACGGTGGGGGCATGACGCAGGCGACTCCTCCCGGGTGGTATCCCGACCCCGGGCAGACGAATGGCGGACCGGCCACCGAGCGCTGGTGGGACGGCACTGCCTGGACGGACCAGGTCAGGCCGACGGGATCGGCGCCCGCCTGGGGCCCCCCGGCGCCGGGCACGGCGGCCGAACCGGCGTATCCGAACCAGCCGAACCAGCCGAACCAGCCGGTGTACCCGGCGCATCCCGGGTATCCCGGGGTCGTGCAGTCCGGCCCGGGCTCCGGCCGGGGGCGCGGGGTGCGCATCGGGATCGCCGTGGCGGCGGCCGTCGCGGTGCTGGCGAGCATCGGGGTCGGCGTGTACGCGCTGACAGACGACGGCGGGAGCGACAACTCCACCGCCTCGCAGGCACCGGACGGACGGGACGGCGGGGGCACGGAACGCGCCCCGGAGGGCGGTCCGGGCGAAAAGGGCCCCGGCCCGGACACCTCGGAGCCGCCGCGGGTCGAGAGCGGGTCGGTGACCGACGGACTGAGCGGGATCAGCCTGCCCATCCCGGACGGCTGGTACGGCCAGGAGGGCCAGGTGGGCGCCCAGATCATGTCGGAGGACACGTACGACTGCCCCGGCGACACCTCCAGCACCTGCACCAAGGGCGGCGCGTACTCGGCACCGGCACTGGCTCTCGGCACCCGCGGCTCCACCGCGGAGGAGGTCGCCAAGGCGGACATCTCCGCCAATGCCGAGGAGTCGTACGGCGGCGATTCCTACGGGAAGATCAGCTCGCACGAGGTCCTCGAGTCGAAGGCGGTGACCGTCGCCGGGCAGAAGGGCTACCTGGTGCGCTGGAAGGCGGTCACCAGCAAGGGCTCCGACGGGTACGTCCAGTCGCTGGCCTTCCCCTCCCCCGCGCAGCCGGAGCAGATCGTCGTGGTCCGCTTCGGCGTGGACACGGACCAGAAGCAGTCCGTCCTCGACGACATCGCCGAGGGCATAGAGAAGGCGGAGGGCAGCGGCGGCGGCAACGGCCAGGACGTCTGAGCCCACCACCGTCCGCCCGCCGGAGCGACGGCCGGGTGGGGGTCCCCTCCGCTCAGGGGGAGCCCCACCCGGCCGGTGGTGCGCGCCGCCCCCGTCCCCACGGTGCGGCGCGGCCGGGTCGCCGCCCGGTCATCCCGAAACGGCGGCCCTGGTCTCATTCGAGGCCGAGGGCCGGCAGTACGGCGGCCTCCACGAACCGGAGCAGGTAGTCCGGGTCCCCGGCCCCCTCCTCCAGGAGGGGCCGCACCCGCAGCACGCCGAAGAACTGGGCCGGGATGTACGCCAGTGCCGGATTGTCCGCGGGGACCTCACCGCGTTCGACCCCGCGTCGCACGATCGCCTTCAGTGCGACGGTCTCCGGTTCCACCAGAGCTTCGCGCAGCGCCTGCGCGAGCTCCGGGTCCTGCGTGACCGCGTGCCCGAGTGCCTGTAACAGCGAGGTGTCCTTCGCCGACCACGCGCCCGCGCTCCGGGCGGCCTCGCGCAGGTCCCCGGCGAGGGTACCGGTGTCGATGCCGGCGAAGCGCGCCTGTCCGCTGGACCGCAGGGCCGCGGCGACGAACCGGGGCTTGGTCTGCCACTGCCGGTACAGCGTGGACTTGCTGCACCGTGTCCGGACGGCGACCGCCTCCATGGTGACGGCGTCGTAGCCGCACTGGCGGATCTGCTCCAGGACAGCGTCGAAGAACTCCCGCTCACGCTCGGGCGTGATCTTGGAGCGGCGCGAACTGCCGACCGGTTCCGGTCGGTCCGCGGCCTGCGACGTCATCGGCTCGACTCCTTGTCCTGGGGGCGGGTCCCTCGGGGTGCCGACTCCCAGCGGGCCTGCATCCCTCACCCATCGATACGTGAGCGTACCGGAACGGTTCCGTATCGATACACTCGCGTACCGGTACGGTCTCGTATCGGTACGATCGCGTGTCGGATCGAACTCGTACCGCTGAGGCTCGGCACCGCAGCACGGCCCGGCACCGCCGGTGCCGTCGGCACCACCACGAAACCAGCGTCGGCGAAAGGGCCGGGGGATGAATGCCCGCAGCGAGCCACCGAGCGAGCCGCCACCGGCGAGGCCCGGCCCACCGTCGGCGTCCGGCATGTCGGCGCGTCCGCCCCTCCTCCGTGAGCTCCTGCTCACGGTGGGGCTCTTCCTCGTCTACAAGTTCGGCCGACGGCTGGCGACGGGCCACTCCGAGGCCGCCCTTCGCAACGGGCACGACGTGTGGGAGCTGGAACGGGCACTCCACCTGCCCGGCGAGGGAGGGGTGCAGTCCCTGCTGCTGCACGGCGACAGCCTGGTGCACCTCGCGAACACCTACTACGCGGTCGTCCACTTCCCGGCCACCGGCGCCTTTCTGATCTGGCTCTTCCTGCGCCGCCCGGTCCACTACGTGTGGGCGCGAGGGGTACTTGCCGCGGTCACCGCCGCCGCCCTGGTGCTGCATCTGGCGTTCCCCCTCGCGCCGCCCCGGATGCTCGCCGCCACCGGCCTGGTGGACACCGCGCGGGTGTATGGGCCCTCGGTCTACGGGCCTCCGCAGACCGACACGCTGTCGAACCAGTTCGCGGCGATGCCCTCGCTGCATTTCGGCTGGGCGCTGATGGTGGCGGTCGGTCTGGTCGTCGCCACGCGCTCACGGTGGCGGTGGTTGTGGCTGCTGCATCCGCTGCTGACCCTGCTGGTGATCGTCGGTACGGCGAACCACTTCTGGCTGGACGCGATCGTGGCGGCCGCCCTGCTCGGGGCCGCCCTCGCTGCCCTGCGCCTCCCCCACCAGGCCCGCCGACCGCCGGCGATGCCGACGCAAAGAGGCAAAAAGGGCACGGCGGACGGGGTGAGGGCCGTGGACGAGGAACTCACGGGGATGCCCCGGTGAACGCGCTCCTCGTCGCCGTCGCCCTGTCCCTCGTCTCCGCCGTTCCTACGCGGCCGCCGCGATCGCGCAGGAACGGCTGGTGTCACGGTCCCCCGGCGCCGGGTGGTGGACGGTCGCGCTGAACGCCGCGGGCGCACTGCTGCACGTCGTGGCGCTCGCGTACGGCCCGCTGACCGTGGTCCAGCCGCTCGGCGCGCTCACGCCGGTCGTGGCCGTGCCCGCGGGGGCATGGACCACGGGTCGGCGGGTGGGGCGCACCGAGTGGCGGGGCACGGCGTTCGCCCTGGCCGGTCTCGCGGCGATCCTGGTCACCGCGTCGGAGCCGGCACCGGACGGCACGCTGTCCGTGTCCGAGGCACGGCTGTTCCCCGGCCCGGTCAGCGCCCGTCGCGCGTCAACCCGTCGACGACGAACCCGACTCCGATCCCGAGCATCCAGACGTCCTTGGCCAGTGCGAGGCCCTCCTGGGTGGGCCGCAGGCTGCCTTCCTCACGCATCCCCGGCGTCCGCAGGTACATCCCCAGCAGCCCCGACGAGAACGCCGCCAGCCCGGCACCGGCCACGACCGTGGGGACGACGGGCAGCAGCAGGGCGGCGCCCAGCGTCATCTCCCCGACGGAGAGCAGCCGGGAGAAGACGGCGGGCTGCACCTTCTCGAGGAACGGATAGGTATTCTTCGCCATCCCGTGCAACTGGGCTGCCGTCTCCTCGTCGGCGCCCCGCTTGGACAGGCCGGAGTTGAGGATGAACGCCCCCGCGGCCAGACGGGGTGCCACGTGCCTGGGTTCGATGGGCAGACGCATGAGAGCTCCCGGTCGCTGTGTGGCGCAGTGCCGTCCACCCTAGAACGCCCCGGCTCTCCCGGCAGGTCGGCGGCCGGGAGAGCCGGGGCGTGCCGACTGCGTCTTCCCTCCGCTCTGCCGTCCGCGCACGCGGCTCACCCGGCCCGTCGCACAGCGCCGGACGGTTGCGGGCCCGGTGCCGGAGCGAAAGGGCGGCGCGGCGGGACGGCCGTGCCACTCCTCGGCCCGGCCCCGGCCCCGTGGGAGGCGGCTCGTGCCGGGCCGGTGATCCGCAGGTCCGCCTCGATCCGCGCGACGGTCGCCGGCAGGTGGGGCAGCAGGTCGCGGCGGGCCGAGGCCCCGGGGATGCGCCCGGCGTGCACGGCGGTGTTCACCGCGGCCACCACCGTGCCGTCCCGGTCCCGTACCGGGGCGGCGACCGACCGCGAGCCCTCCTCCAGTTCCCGGTCGACCGGTGCGTACCCCTGCCGGCGGGCCCGGAGCAGTTCGACGCGCGGCGCGCGGGGCAGTGACGGTGGCCGAGGACACCCCGGTGGACTTCAGGAAGGAAGCGCCTCCGGTTCGCCAGGTCCCGTCGGGCCGGGCCACCCGTGTGCGGAGCCAGACGGCCGTGTCCCCCGGCAGCCGGTTCCCGGCGTCTAGGCCCGGACTTCGCGGGTCACCGTTTCAGGTCGGTGGCCAGCGGGTTTGTCCGATGTCGGTGTCGAGGAGGTCGACGGCCGCCTGGGCGAGTTTGTTCGGGTCTTCGGCGGCCTTGGCCAGGCGTTTGTCCCGGGCGGTCCGCTGGTCCGCGGCGTTCGCGGTGGAGTGGATCAGGATCCGTCGCACGGTGAGCTCGGGTTCCCTCTTCCGTGGCCCCATCAGGGTGCGCGTGTCCTCCAGCACCCGGTACTTCTCGCGCCGCTCGGGCGGCTTGCCGGTGTCCCGGCCGGGCGTCCAGTCCACAGCGGTGGCCCGGTCGAGGTCGAGGGCGGCACAGACATGGTCCTTGACCTGCGCGGCCGGTGCCGGTGCGATGAAGTGAACCCCGGAGGCCAGCAGCGCGGTGAGGTCGGCGCAGGACACCAGTTTGGAGTCGGCGGCCATCAGGAAGCCGCGGGTACCGGCCATTGTGCGCAGGTCCTTCATCGCGCCGACGCCCTGGGAGACCTCGGCCGCCGGTCCGTCGAAGACCCGGGCGTGGAGCGGAATGCCGCCGTCGGCCGTCCCCGCGAGTCCGGCCTGGACTTGTTTCAGGTCCACCCGCCGGTCCTCGGGATGCCCGTGATTGATGACCGGGAAGTCCTCGTCCTGACCCTCGACGGGGTAGGCGCCGTGGACGGACATGCCGGTCATGTCCCAGTGCGGCCGGGACACGTCGATGCCGAACTCGCCGATCGCCCGCGCGCCGACCGTCCCGGCGATGTGCTCGTCGGGCACCTCACCGGCGACCGCGCGGACGGCGGCCAGCTTCCGTGCCGACGGCACGTGGTCGGCGGGGCCGAGCACCAGACCGATTCGCTCGTGGCCGAGCGAGGCCAGATGCCGCCAGGCCTGTTCCACGGCCACCGCGTCGTCGCAGGAGACCCCCGGGAAGCCGAGGTGCTCTATGGCCGCGTTGACCAGGACGACCGGGATGTTGCGCTCGGCGAGCTGCCGGTAGTGGCCGTGGGGCACGTCGGCCCGGGCGTAGAGCCCGCCGGCGAAGACGACGCCGGACGCCTGTTGCTGGAGCAGCAGCGTCGCGTAGTCCGCCTCGGAGACGCCGCCGCGGGTCTGGGTGCACAGCACCGGCGTCAGTTGTTGCTGGAGCAGCAGCGTCGCGTAGTCCGCCTCGGAGACGCCGCCGCGGGTCTGGGTGCACAGCACCGGCGTCAGTCCGGGCTGGGCCAGCGCGCCGCCGATCACCCCGGCGAAGGCGGGGAAGATCGGGTTCTGCAGCTCGGACAGCACCAGGCCGACCAGACGGGCACGCTCGCCGCGCAGCTGGGTGGGCCGTTCGTAACCGAGCACGTCCAGGGCGGAGAGCACGGCCTGCCGGGTGGACTCGGAGACTCCGGGCTTGCCGTCGAGCACCCGGCTGACCGTGGCCTCGCTGACCCCGGCCTTCCTCGCCACCACAGCAAGTCGTCGCGTCGTGAACGCAAGAAACCGGCGCCACTGTGACGGCTCCGGCTCCGGCTCCGGCAGGACGGTTCAGTCCGTCGCCGGCACCACGCTGAGGTGGGAAGCGGCGCGCCGACGTCTTCGGTGACCGGCCGGAGTGCGGGGCGCCTCGCGCAGGACCAGCGTCAACCGGATGCAGTCCATGGCGTCGAGAGCCCTGGTCGTCTCCACGACGAGACGGCAGTCGGTGACCCCCCAGCGCGGATCAGGGTGCCGCAACGGCCTTACGGATCCGTCGTGTTCGGCGGCCTGCTCGCCGACGGCACGGAGCCAGTGCGGCAGCCCCTGCCGGTAGGCGGCCTCCATGATGGGGTCCTGGGCGATGTCCCGGCGGATGGCCTGCAGCCCGTGGTCGTGGTCGTGCCGCTCCACCGTCTTGGCGAAGTGCGCCAGCATCGGCAGGCACCAGCTCGACTCGTGTTCCCCCAGCACGGTGGCGGCGTCCGGGTGGAAGAGGACGAACCGGAGGAAGTTGCCGCCGGGCATGGCCGTCGGATGCTGTTCGACATCCCGGAAAAGTGTCCGGAAAGCGGTGTTGGCCAGCAGCACGTCCCAGCGCCGGTCGACCACCAGGGAGGGGAAGGGCACCGCGTGGAGGAACGCGGCGTAGTCCTCCAGGTAGGCCCGCGCCTCGGGCGTCTCGGGGCCGGGCCGCGGCATCGGCCGCTGCCCTTCTGCCTGATGTGCCATCGGGAGGCTCACCCCTCTTGCCTGTGCGGCCTTGACGCGGCGCCCCGATCCTGCGGCCCGAACCTCGGGCGTGTCAACTATCGTGGCATTTTATGCCGGTTGACGGCTGAAATTGGCCACAGTTGTGGCGAGACCTGGATGTGAGCTCGAAGCACGGGCTAGTCTCCGTGAAGTTCACGGCAATCCCGTGTGAGAAGCCTGTGAGAGATGTAGGAGATCTGTCGGTGACCGGTGGCTTCGTGGGTGAGGGGCAGGACGCCGCGCCGACGACCGCGCTGACGGCCGTCGTCGCCCGCGTCGCCGCACTCGCCGACCGGCTCGACGTACCGCACACCGAGGTCTTCGACGTCGGCCGGCTCTCCGCGGCCTCCGGAGTCCCGGAGCCTGTCGTCAAGGCCCTGCTGAGCGGCCGTCCGGCGGGCGAGCCCGAGGTGCAGACCCGGTTCGTGCAGCGCCTGGACCTGCTGCGCCGCACCCGGCTCAAGCCGAACGGCCGCAAGTACACACAGCAGGAGATCGCCGACGGCGCGGGCATGTCCCGGCAGCAGGCAGGCGCCCTGATCAACGGCGACCGGCGGCCCACCATGGAGCACTGCGACGCCATCCAGCGGTTCTTCCGGGTGCACGCCGGATTCCTCACCGCCGAGGACCCCGAAGCGCTCGCGAACGCGCTCCGGCACACCGAGCAGGACCTGCTGCAGAGCCTGGCGGACCGTGAGCGGCGGGCCGCCGTGGCGACCCGCGACCCGCTGGAGCGGCTGCTGCAGGACCACGGGGTACGCGGCATCGCGTGGCGGGCCGCCCAGCTTCCCACCGACCAGCACCGCGACAAGGTCGCGGAGTGGCTGGACATGCTCCTGGAGAACGTCCAGCCCCCCAAGGCCTGAGCGGGCGGGACGGTTCAGCCGGATGGGCAGACCGGTCCGCGGCACGGACCGGTTGTCAGTGGTGGGCGGCAAGCTGGGGGTGCGCCCGCACCGCGCGGGACGCGCGATGCCGGATCACGACTTGGGGAGAGCCGAGCGATGCCCACCGCCGTACCGACCGACCGCGAGCGCACCGCTGTCCAGGCCTATCTGCGACTGCTGCACACGGTGCGCGCCGCCTACGACATGGAGACCGGCCCTCCGGGCACCCGCAGGCCCCCGGCCGTGGCGCCCTCCGTCCTCGCGGAGGCGGAGACGGCCCTGGCCAGGGCCGGGCTGTCCGGCAACGAGGAGTCCTTCTTCCGGATGCTCCGCGACTGGACTCTGTTACTCAATTGCGGAAAGTGACGCCGGCCTGTCGACGGGGCGCGTGGAACGGGCCTCGCGAGGAGGCGGTCCGGCCCCTCTCGGATACGGTGCGTGACCATCCCCCGAATTGAGCAGCGGAGTCCGACTGGCACCCAAAGCCGTGACAGGTCAGCCGTGAGCTACGGCGACCGCGGTCCCGACCAGGCCGCCCTCGACGCCCCAGCGGCCGTCGAAGTGGTCGAGGCGGCGGTCGCCCACCCAGGGACCGGGGACCAGGAGCACCGCCCTGAACCCACCGCGCGCCGAAGCGCCGGAACCACCGGTGCCGGTGCCGTCGGCGGATTCGGCGAACAACTCGATGTCGGCCTCCATGAAGTCGAGCCACCTCCCGGTGAGCGGGAACCACGCCTTGTAGACGGCCTCCTTGGCGCTGAACAGCAGCCGGTCCCAGTGCACCCCCGGCCGTTCCCGGGTCAGCCGGGCGACGCGCTCCGCCTCCCCGGGAAGGGCCACGGAGGACAACACCCCCTCGGGCAGCGGCCCGTGGACCTCCGCGTCGACGCCCACGGAGGCCAGGTCCCCCGTACGGACCAGGGCGGCGGCGCAGTAGCCCGCGCAGTGGGTCATGCTGCCGGCCAGCCCGTCGGGCCAGCCGGGCGCGCCGCGCTCACCGGGCAGCACGGGATGCGGGGGGACGCCGAGCTTCTTCATGGCCCGGCGGGCGCAGGAGCGTACCGCGGTGAACTCCCGCCGGCGCTTGTCGACGGCCCGCGCCACGACGGCCGCCTCCCCGGGGTAGAGCGGGGCGTCGGCGCCCTCGTCGCCGTAGGCCTCCACGACGACGACCGTCCCGGGCAGCAGTTCCCCGATCACCGGTTCCCGCCCTCCCTCACCACGGCCCCGGTCGCGGACGCGGACGCCGTCGGCTGCGCCTCCCCCGGCACGATCCGGCGCAGGCGCCCCGGTGGTGCCGGCCGTTTCCGCCATTCGCGGGGGTAGCCCACGGACACCTCCTCGAAACGGACGCCGTCCTGCCGGGTGCTGCGCGGGATGTGGAGGTGGCCGTAGACCATCGTGTGGACGTTGAACCTGCGGTGCCAGTCGTCGGTGAGGACGGTGCCGCACCACATGGCGAACTCGGGGTACCACAGGACGTCCGTGGGGTGCCGGTGCAGCGGGTAGTGGTTGACGAGGACGACGGGCAGGTCGTCGGGCAGGTCGGCGAGCCGCCGTTCGGTCTCCCCGACCCGGGCCCGGCACCAGGCCTCCCGGCTCGGGTACGGATCGGGGTGCAGCAGGTGTTCGTCGGTGCAGACGACGCCGGTGCCCTGCGCGTACTCCAGCCCCTCGTCCTTGGTGGCGCACCCGGCCGGCAGGAAGGAGTAGTCGTACAGGAGGAACAGCGGGGCCACGACCACGGGGCCGCCGGGGCCCTCCCAGACGGGATAGGGGTCCTCGGGAGTGACCACGCCGAGGTCGCGGCACTGTGCGACGAGGTGGTCGTAGCGGGCGACGCCGCGCAGGGTGACGGAGTCCTTCGGGTGGGTCCACAGCTCGTGGTTGCCGGGCACCCAGACGACCTTCCGGAACCGGCCCGCGAGGGTCTCGAGCGCCCAGCGGATGTCGTCCACGGTCTCCGCGACGTCTCCGGCCACGAGGAGCCAGTCGTCGTCCGACTCGGGACGTATCCGCTCCACCAGGGCACGGTTCTCGTCGTAGCCGATGTGAAGGTCGCTGACGGCCCACAGCTGTCCGCCGCCGCCCGCTGTCGACGTCATCTGTCGCCCCTTGAACCTGAACGATCAACCCGTACACACACCATGCACGAAGAGTACGGTCACCGGCGGGCCGGATCACCGAATCCGTAACACTCCCGTGGTTCGGGAGCACGGATCGAAGCCGTATGATCGGCCGCAACACCGCCGCAGTGAAGCCCTTCCCCGGGGCCGTCCGGCGACCCTCCACACCCTCTCCCCGGGCACGGGCCGCCGAGGCCTGCCCGCACACCGTGAAAGGCGGCCCTGCATGGCCTCTTGCGTACGCGTATGGCTCAACCGCACGTACGCGGAGAACGTGTTCTTCATGGATCAGCTGAGAAGGAATCCCAGCGACCGGGCCGTCGAGATCCACGCCACCCACGGCGACCCGGACTCCCCCGTACTGGCCGCCGCCGACACCGCCGAGCTCGAGCCCGAGGGCCTGTCCCCGGCGGCGTACGTCGAGTACGCCCTCGCCCAGTGCGCTCGGCGCGGCATCGACGTGTTCGTGCCGCGGCTGCACCAGGGCGCGATCGTCGCGCACCGCACGGAGTTCGAGGCGGCCGGTACGGCGCTGCTGGCGCCGCCGCCCGAGGCAGTGGCCGTCTTCCACGACAAGGTGATCGCCTACGAGGCCGTCCAGGCGATCGGGGTGCCGGTGCCGCCGTGGTGGCGGGTGCGGTCGGCGGACGAGCTGGTCCGCGCGGTCGACGAGCTGGAGGCGCTGGGGCACCGGGCGTGCTTCAAGCCCGCGTCCGGCGCGGGCGGTGTGGGCTACCGGGTGATCACCCGTACCTCCTTCTCGCTCACTCAGCTGAACGGCTTCCCCAGCCCGCACGTGCCGCTGGAGCTGGTGCTGGAGGCGGTGCGGCAGGCCGAGGAGCCGGTGGACTGGCTGGTGATGCCGGTGCTGGGACAGCCGGAGGTGTCGGTGGACTGCCTCACCGGGCCGGACAACCGGGTCCGGCTGGCCGTCGGCCGCACCAAGAACGGCCGCCGCAGGGGGTTCACGCTGCACGAGCAGTGGCTGGAGCCGGCCCGGTGGATCGCCGAGGGGTTCGGGCTGCACCACCTGTCCAACATCCAGTTCCGGATGTTCGGCGAACGGCCCGTGCTGATGGACGTCAACACCCGGCCGGCCGGCGGTCTGCACCAGTTGTCGCTGTGCGGGGTGAACGTGCCGTGGGCCGCCGTGCGGCTGGCACTCGGTGACGATCCGGGTGAGATGGCCCCTCCGTTCCTGGGCCAGGACTACTCGGTGGTGTCGGGGCCGCGTCCGCTGCGACCGGTGTCGGTGCCGCAGCAGCGTACGGGCCTGCCCGCGGACAGCCCCGTGGACGTGCCCACGCCCGCACTGAGCGGTGTACCGGCCCCGTCCGGGCCTCGGACGGCGGCCGGCTCCGATCAGGTGCGCACCGCCGCCGCGGACGCCGTTGCCGGCGGCCCCGCCTGGGGAACGCACCACCGATAGAACCCGATTCTCCCGTGCGCCCACTCACCGTTCCCGCCCCCACCGGCCGGTCCCGGCGCGCTTCTCCCGTGCCGGGCCGAATTTTTCTCGGGAAATTCCTCCGGAGGGTGTATCAGGCGGCGGGGGTCGCGCTCTTAACGGTGAAGGGCGACGGGGGAAGCCCCTCCGGGGGACGGGGAAGCCTTCCGGAGGGGACGGGGAAAGCCCGGGGAAAGCACGGGGGAGGGGGCTCGGGTCGGTCGGCCGCTGTCACGGGGGGTGACCGGCCGACCCGATGCTCCCGTCGGTCCCGCCCTCAGTTCCGCCGCACCGTCAACCGCAGGGTCAGCACCTGGAAGGGGCGCAGGGCCACCGGCACGGTGTCCCTGCCGGTGGCCGCCGGTTCCAGCGGGCGCTCCAGGAGGTCGGTCACCGTGGCGCCGCCGAGCGGGAAACCGGTGCGCAGGGTGCCGGTGGCGCGCCCGCCCCGGGACTCGTAGAGGCGGACGACGACATCACCGGAGGCGTCGTCCGCGAACTTGACGGCCTCCACGGTCACTCCCTCGCCGTCCACGGAGACGACGGGAGCGGCGGCAGCCACGGAGACCTGTGGGTCCGGCGGGGCCGCCGACCGGGTCACGCGCAGCGGCAGGTTGAGGGCGTAGCCCTCCGCGACGGCGTCCTCGATGTCCGCGCCGGGCAGCAGCGCGTAGGTGAAACGGTGGATGCCCTGGTCGGCCCCGGGGTCCGGGACGCGGGGCGCGCGCACCAGGCTGAGGCCGACCGTGGTGGTCGTTCCGCCGTCGTCGCGGACCGTGCGGGTCACGTCGTGGCCGTACGTCGAGTCGTTGAGGACGGCGACACCGTAGCCGGGTTCGCCGAGGTGCACCCAGCGGTGGCCGGACACCTCGAACCGGGCCGCCTCCCAGCTGGTGTTGGTGTGGGTGGGGCGCTGGACGTGTCCGAACTGGATCTCGGCGGAGGAGTGCGGGGCCCGGATGTCCACCGGGAAGCCGGCCTTGAGGATCTTCTCGGCCTCGTGCCAGTCGATCTCGGTCTCGAAGTCGATCCGGGGGCTGCCGGCGCGCAGGGTGATCGTCTGGGTGATCCGTGAGCCGTTGCCGAAGGCGCGTTCCACGCGGACGGCGCCGAACAGCGGGTCCTCCGCGACGACGGTGACGGACTCGGTGCCGAGCAGGTCCGTGCGGCGGTTGCGGTAGTGCTTGTCGATGTCCCAGGCGTCCCAGTGGTTGGGGAGGTCCGTGTGCAGCCGCAGCAGGTTGCCGGGGCCTGCCAGCACCTCGCGGGCCGCCCGCAGGTCGTATACGGACGACAGTGTGCCGTCCTCCGCCACCCGCACCCGTACCCGCCCGTTGTCGAGCACCCGTGCCGTGGCCGTGACGGTGACGGTGACGGGCTGCGGGGGAACGGCCGGGGCCGCCTCCGCCTTCAGGGGTGCACTGCCGTTCGCGGGCACCGTCACGTAGACGGGCGGGCCGTCGGGGGTACGGACCACCTCGGCGCGGTCGTACGGGCTCGTGTTGAACACCCGGGCCCCGGCGTCAGGGCTGCCGGCGCCCAGGGCGTCGGTCGCCTCCCTCGTCAGCGTCTCCAGTTCCTCCGCGACCCTGGCGTACTCGGCCTCGGCCTCCCGGTGCACCCAGGCGATGGAGGAGCCGGGCAGGATGTCGTGGAACTGGTGCAGCAGGACGGTCTTCCACAACCGGTCGAAGGCGCCGTACGGGTAGGAGTACTGGTCCGGCACGTGCAGGGCTGCCGTCGTGGCCCACAGTTCGGCCTCGCGCAGCCGGTGTTCACTGCGTCGGTTGCCCTGTTTGGTGCGGGCCTGGCTGGTGTAGGTGGCGCGGTGGAGTTCCAGGTAGAGCTCGCCGTTCCAGACCGGGGCGTTCGGGTACTCCTCCCGGGCCTTGGCGAAGAAGGCGTCGGGGTGTTCGACGACGACCTTCGCGGAGCCCTCCAGATCGGCCAGCCGGCGGGCCCGTTCCATGTGCTCGCGGGTGGGGCCGCCCCCGCCGTCGCCCCAGCCGAACGGCGCGAGCGAGCGCCTGCCGCCGCCCTTCTCGCGGTAGTTGCGCACGGCACGGGCCATCTCGTCGCCGGTGAGAGCCGCGTTGTAGGTGTCGACCGGCGGGAAGTGGGTGAAGATGCGGGTGCCGTCGATGCCCTCCCACCAGAAGGTGTGGTGCGGGAACCTGTTGGTCTGGTTCCAGGAGATCTTCTGGGTGAGGAACCAGTCGTTGCCGGCGAGCTTGGCGAGTTGCGGGTAGGCGGCTGTGTAGCCGAAGGAGTCGGGCAGCCAGACGCCCTTGGTCTCGAAGCCGAAGTGTTCGAGGAAGAACCTTTTGCCGTGGACGAGTTGGCGGGCGAGGGCCTCGCCGCCGGGCAGGTTGCCGTCGGCCTCGACCCACATGCCTCCCACCGGCGCCCACTGACCCCTCCCGACCGCCTTTCTGATCCTCTCCCACACCTGGGGGTAGTGGTCGCGCACCCACGCGTACTGCTGGGCCTGCGAGCAGGCGAAGACGAACTCGTCGTACTCGTCGGCGAGCGCGGTGGCGTTGGAGAAGGTGCGGGACGTCTTGCGCCGTGTCTCGCGCAGCGGCCACAGCCAGGCGGAGTCGATGTGGGCGTGCCCGACGCCGGAGACGGTGTGCGCGCTGGCGTGCGCGGGCTGCGCGAGGACGGGGGCGAGGATCTCGCGGGCCGCGGGGGCAGTGCCGGAGATGTCGTCGAGGTCGAGGACGTCCATGGCCCGGTCGAGCGCGTGCGCGATCTCGTGCCGGCGGGGTTCGTGCTCGCCCAGTTCGGCCATGAGTTCGCGCAGCACCTGGAGGTCGAGGTCGAGGTGCCAGACCGGTTCGTCGAGGACGGCGAGGTCGGCGCCGCGGAACACGTACAGCGGTGTGTCACCCGCCGTGAGCCGGTCGCCGAGCGGGGTGGGGTGCGCGAAACCGTCGGCCAGGATGTCGGGGTTGGAGGCCGCCTCGACCAGGTAGTCGATCTCCTCGCCGCCCGCGGCCGGGCGTCCGACCGGGACGTACCGGTTGAACGGGTTGACGGCCTTCAGGGGGGTGCCGTCGGGCAGGTGCACGAGGCCTTCGGCCTGGAAGCCCGGTCCGGCGCCGGTGAAGCCGAGGTCGATGACCGCCTCGACGCGTTGTCCGGCCCATGCTTCGGGGACCTGTCCGCGCATCCGGAACCAGGTGGTGCCCCAGGGCGGACCCCACGGGGTGTTCGGGGCGAAGGGCGCGTAGGGGGCGGCCACGGCCTCGGCGAAGGGGACCGGTTCGCCCGGTGCGTGCCAGGCCTCGACGGTGAGCGGGACGGTGGCGGCGTAGACCGCGGGTCTGACGCGCTGGTGATGGAGCCGCTGGACGCGGTGCTCGATCCGGTGGCGTTCGTCGTGCATGAGGTGCTCTCCTCCTGAGGTGCTCTTCCCGCGGGGCTACTTGAGGTGGGCCAGGCCGGGGTGGACGGCGGCGTAGCCGTCGACGAGGCGGCGGGCCACGTTCACGGAGTCGACGAGCGGGTGCAGCGCGAACGCCTTGACCGCGTGGGTGCGGGAGCCGGACTCGGCGGCACGGAGCACCTCGCGCTCGACCGCCTTGACGGAGCAGACCAGGCCGGTGGCGTGAGCGGGCAGCGGATCGACGGAGACGGGGTGTGCTCCCTGGGCGTCGACCAGGCAGGGGACCTCGATGACCGCGTCCCCGTCCAGCTCCGAAAGGGTGCTGCGGTTGAGGACGTTGAGGATCAGGGTGGTGCGTTCGTCGCGGGCGACGGCCCGCATCAGGGCGAGTGCCACCTTCTCGTAGCCGCCGGACAGGTCGTCCTCGTCGCGGTCACCGGCTCCGGCGGTCTCGCGGTTCTCGGACATGTAGGTGGCCTCGCGTTCGGCGCGGGTGCGCTCCCAGGTGGCGAGGGCGGGGGTGCCGGGGTCACCCGCCTGCGTGTAGAAGCGGGCCTGTTGGTCGTGGAGGAAGGCGCCGCGGGTCTTCCGGGCCTGCTGGTAGGCGCGGACGGTCTCCCGGTTGAAGTAGTAGTAGTGCAGGTACTCGTTGGGGACGGCGCCGAGGGACTGGAGCCAGTCGGCGCCGAAGAGCCGGCCCTCCTCGAAGGAGTCGAGCAGCGGCAGGTCGGCGAGCAGGCGCGGGAGTTCGTCACGGCCCTTGACGTACAGGCCGCGCACCCAGCCGAGGTGGTTGAGGCCGACGTAGTCGATCCACGCCTCCCGCGGGTCCGTGCCGAGCACCCGGGCGACACGGCGGCCGAGGCCGACCGGTGAGTCGCAGATGCCGATGACCCGGTCGCCGAGGTGCCGGGACATGGCCTCGGTCACCAGGCCCGCCGGATTGGTGAAGTTGATGACCCAGGCGTCGGGGGCGAGCCGGGCCACCCGGCGCGCGATGTCGACGGCGACGGGGACGGTCCGCAGCCCGTAGGCGATGCCGCCCGCGCCGACCGTCTCCTGCCCGAGGACGCCCTCGGCGAGCGCGACCCGTTCGTCGTTCGCGCGGCCCTCGAGTCCGCCGACCCGGATCGCGGAGAAGACGAAGTCGGCACCGCGCAGCGCTTCGTCCAGGTCGGTGGTGGTGCCCACCTCGGGGGCGTCGGGCACGCCGGCCGCCTGTTCGGCTAGTACACGGGCGACTGCGTACAGCCGACGGTCGTCGACATCGTGCAGAACGACCCGCGTCACCCGCCCCTCGGCGTGGTCCCCGAGGAGCGCACCGTACACCAGCGGGACCCGGAATCCTCCGCCGCCCAGAATCGTCAGTCTCACGTCCGCACCCTTCCCACCACGGCGGCTCCGACGCCTGCCGGTCCGTTCGTCCACGATGTCACCGCCGCCGGTCCCGCCCTCGGCCATGACGCCTCCGGCGGGCACCGGGGCCTCCGGCCGGCATGCGCCCGGCAGGTGGTCGAACAGCCGACCGCGTACGGCGCCGGGTCACCGACCGGGCGCCGCTTCGCGCGGCGGGGCGTGGTGCCGTTGCACCCATTCGCGTCAATTCATGAGATGAACTCCCCTCACGCGCAAGGACTTTCTCGGTTACACCTCTTGACGGCCACGGGATCACGGAGCACATTGGCGACACCCTGAGAGCGCTCTCAGAACCGACGGGCAGGGCTCTTCGGGCACTCCCCGCACCCGGATCGGGAACGCATCCGCATCCGTACCCCTCTCCGAGAGGCATCCCCACATGAGTGACCCCTCCGGCCTCCCCCGCAGACCCCGCCTCTCCCGCGGACCCCGTTCGCTGCGGCGGACGCTGATGGCCGCCGTCGGCACGCTCGGGCTCGCGCTCGCGGCCTCCACCCTCGCCCTGCCGTCGGCGAGCGCCTCCGCCCCGGCTCCCCCGTCGGGCTGGAACCAGGTCTTCGTCGACGACTTCAACGGTGCCGCGGGCAGCGGCGTCAACACCTCCAACTGGCAGTACGCGACCGGCAAGGGCTACCCGGGCGGCCCCGCCAACTGGGGCACCGGCGAGATCGAGACGATGACGTCGAACCCGGAGAACGTCTCCCTCGACGGCAACGGCAACCTCCGTATCACCCCGCGCCGGGACGCCTCCGGGAACTGGACCTCCGGCCGCGTCGAGACCAACCGTTCCGACTTCGAGCCGCCCGCCGGTGGCGTCCTGCGCGTCGAGAGCCGTATCCAGGTGCCGAACGTGACCGGTGCCGCCGCCAAGGGCTACTGGCCGGCGTTCTGGATGCTGGGCGCGCCCTACCGGGGCGACCACTGGAACTGGCCTGCCGTCGGCGAGCTCGACATCATGGAGAACACGCAGGGCAACAACACCGTCTTCGCCACGATGCACTGCGGCACCGCGCCCGGCGGGCCGTGCAACGAGAACAGCGGCATCGGGGGTTCGACCACCTGCCAGGGCACGTCCTGTCAGGCCGGCTTCCACACCTACCGGCTGGAATGGGACCGCTCGGGGAGCGTGGAGGAGATCCGCTTCTACCTCGACGGCAACCACTTCCACACCGTGCGGGAGAACCAGGTCGACGCGACGACCTGGACGAACGCCACCGACCACGGCTTCTTCATCATTCTCAACGTGGCGATGGGCGGCGGCTTCCCCGACGCCTTCGGCGGCGGCCCGGACGCCGGTACGCAGCCCGGGCACTCGATGCTCGTCGACTACGTGCAGGTGCTGGCCTCCGGCGGCGGGGGCGGCACCACGCCGCCCCCGTCCGGCAGCCGTGACGCCTACGGCACCATCCAGGCCGAGTCCTTCGACGGCCAGTCCGGCACGGTGACGGAGACCACTTCGGACTCCGGCGGCGGCCAGAACGTGGGCGCGCTGGCCAACGGCGACTGGCTGCAGTTCAAGGGCGTGAACTTCGGCTCGTCCGCGGCCACGCAGTTCTCGGCCCGGGTGGCGAGCGGTGCGCCCACCGGGGTCAGCGGTCTGGTCGAGGTACGTCTGGACAGCCGCGGCAACGCTCCCATCGGAAGTTTCTCGGTGGGCAACACGGGCGGCTGGCAGTCGTGGCGGACCGTCCCGGCGAACGTCGGGTCCGTGAGGGGCACGCACGACGTGTACCTGACTTTCACGAGCGGCCAGCCGCAGGACTTCGTGAACGTCAACTGGTTCACGTTCGGCCGCTGACCCAACGGTTCCACTGCTCCGCCGAGGGGCTCCGCGTACGCGTGGGGCCCCTCTCCCCTGTCCGCGACCTGCGGCTCTCCTGGAGCGCCCGCATTCCCGGCCCCCTCCCCGCGAATACGTCATACTTTTATTCGTGAACGGGTTACGGAGGTGAGGGTTCGGGCGTACCGGGACACCCTGTAGGTGGAGGAGAGGACCGAGGGTGCCACGAGGTACGGCGAGGCAGGCCCTCGGCCACCTCGACGACAAGGAGCTGACGCGGGATGACCGAGGAGACCGAGGAGACCGAAGTGCCGGCCCGGACCGGCACCGGTTGGCCCCATCCCCTGCGTGACCCGCGCGACCGCCGTCTCCCGCGCGTCGCCGGCCCCTCCGGGCTGGTCATCTTCGGAGTGACCGGCGACCTGTCGCGCAAGAAGCTGATGCCGGCGGTGTACGACCTCGCCCACCGGGGTCTGCTGCCGCCGGGCTTCTCGCTGGTCGGTTTCGCCCGCAGGGACTGGAAGGACCAGGACTTCGCGCAGGTGGTGCACGACGCGGTCGGGGAGCACGCCCGCACGCCATTCCGCGAGGAGGTCTGGCAGCAGCTCACCGAGGGCATGCGGTTCGTGCCGGGTGACTTCGACGACGACACGGCGTTCGAACAACTGCGCTCGGCCGTCGACGAGTTGGATATTTCCCGGGGTACCAGCGGCAACTACGCCTTCTACCTCTCCGTACCACCGAAGTTCTTCCCGAAAGTGGTCCAGCAGCTGAAGAAGCACGGGCTGGCCGACCAGTCGAGCGGTTCCTGGCGGCGCGCGGTGATCGAGAAGCCGTTCGGCCACGACCTGAGGTCGGCCGAGGAGCTCAACGCGATCGTGCACGAGGTGTTCGCCCCGGACCAGGTCTTCCGGATCGACCACTACCTGGGCAAGGAGACCGTCCAGAACATCCTGGCCCTGCGCTTCGCGAACACGGTGTTCGAGCCGATCTGGAACCGGTCCTTCGTCGACCACGTGCAGATCACCATGGCCGAGGACATCGGCATCGGCGGCCGGGCCGGCTACTACGACGGCATCGGCGCCGCCCGCGACGTCATCCAGAACCACCTGCTCCAGCTCATGGCGCTCACCGCCATGGAGGAGCCGGCCTCCTTCGACGCGGCGTCGTTGCTCACCGAGAAGCTGAAGGTGCTCCGGGCCGTGCGGCTGCCGAAGGACCTGGGCCCGCACACCGTGCGCGGGCAGTACGAGGGCGCATGGCAGGGCGGCAGGCGGGTGCCGGGCTACATGGAGGAGGACGGCATCGACGCGGGTTCCACCACCGACACGTACGCGGCGATCAAGCTGGGCGTGGACAACCGCCGCTGGGCGGGCGTCCCCTTCTACCTGCGCACCGGCAAGCGGCTGGGCCGCCGGGTCACCGAGATCGCGGTCGTGTTCCGGCGGGCACCGCACTCCCCCTTCGGCTTCGTGGCGACCGCGGAGCTCGGGTCGAACGCCGTCGTCATCCGGGTGCAGCCGGACGAGGGCATGACGGTGCGGTTCGGTTCCAAGGTGCCGGGCACCTCGATGGAGATCCGGGACGTGACGATGGACTTCGCGTACGGCGAGTCGTTCACCCAGGCCAGCCCGGAGGCCTACGAGCGGCTCGTCCTCGACGTCCTCCTCGGGGACGCCAACCTGTTCCCCCGGCATCAGGAAGTGGAAGAGTCCTGGAGGATCCTCGATCCGGTCGAGGAGTACTGGGCGTCCCACGGCAGACCGGCGCGGTACGCCTCGGGCAGCTGGGGACCCCCGGAAGCCGACGAGATGCTCGCACGAGACGGACGGAGCTGGCGCAGGCCATGAAGATCGATCTGACCGACACCACGGCAAGTGATGTCAACAAGGCGCTGGTGCGGGGCCGCCGCGCCATCGGCACCCCGGCGGTGGGCATGGTCCTGACGATGGTGGTCGTCACGGACGAGGAGAACGCCTACGACTCGATCAAGGCCGCCGAGGAGGCCTCGCACGAGCACCCCTCGCGCATGCTGGTCGTCATCAAGCGGCACGCCCGCACTCCGCGCGAGCGCACCCGTCCGCGGCTGGACGCGGAGGTGCGGGTCGGTTCGGAGGCCGGTACGGGCGAGACGGTCGTCCTGCGGACCTACGGCGAGGTGTCCGACCACGCCGACTCCGTGGTGCTGCCGCTGCTGCTCCCGGACGCCCCGGTGGTCGTGTGGTGGCCGGCGGACGCTCCCGAGCACCCCTCGAAGGACCCGCTCGGCGCGCTGGGCCAGCGCAGGATCACCGACCTGTACACGGTGGGGAACCCCCTGAAGGTCCTGTCGGCCCGGAGGCGCACCTACGCGCCCGGTGACACCGACCTGGCCTGGACCCGGCTGACGCCGTGGCGTTCGATGCTGGCCGCCGCCTTGGACCAGGCCCGGCTGACGGTGACGTCGGCGGCGGTGGAGAGCGAGGCCGACAACCCCAGCGCGGAGCTGCTGGCGCGCTGGCTGGAGGCCCGGTTGGAGGTGCCGGTCGAGCGCGTGGAGACGGCCGGCCCGGTGGTCACAGGGGTGCGGCTGGGCACGGCGGACGGCGAGATCGCCATCGACCGGCCGGAGGGCCCGATGGCCACGCTGTCGCTGCCGGGGCAGCCGTCGCGGCGGCTCGCGCTGAAGGTCCGGCCCCTGTCCGAACTGATCGCCGAGGAACTCCGGCGGCTCGACGCGGACGAGATGTACGCCGTCGCCCTGCGCGGCGAGAGCGCCGAGGAGGCCACCGCCCCTGCCTGAGAGGCCCTTCTCCCTTCATTCTCCATACCTGCCACGGGTGACACGTCCGCACCGACCCGCCGCCCCGGTGGGCCGCCCCACCACGACATCGGGAAGTGAACTGACATGCAGATCGGTCTTGTTGGTCTCGGCAGGATGGGCGGCAACATGCGCGAGCGCATCCGCGCCGCCGGGCACACCGTCGTCGGCCACGACACCAATCCCGACCTCTCCGACGTCGCGCATCTGTCCGACCTCGTCGACCGGCTCGACGGGCCGCGCGCGGTCTGGGTGATGGTCCCGGCCGGTGTCGTCACCCAGCGGGTCATCGACCAGCTGGGGAGTTTGCTCAAGCCGGGTGACACCGTCGTCGACGGCGGCAACTCCCGCTGGACGGACGACGAGAAGCACGCCAGGGAGCTGGGCGCCCGGGGCATCGGCTTCGTCGACGCGGGGGTCTCGGGCGGTGTGTGGGGGCTGGAGAACGGCTACGCGCTCATGGTCGGTGGCGACGAGGAGCACGTGGAGCGCCTGAAGCCGATCTTCGACGCGCTCAAGCCGGAGGGCCCCTACGGCTACGTCCACGCGGGCCGGGTCGGTGCCGGGCACTTCGCGAAGATGGTCCACAACGGCATCGAGTACGCCATGATGCAGGCGTATGCGGAGGGCTGGGAACTGCTCGAGAAGGTCGACTCGGTGGACAGCGTCCGCGAGGTGTTCCGCTCCTGGCAGGACGGCACGGTCATCCGTTCCTGGCTCCTCGACCTCGCCGTCGACGCCCTCGGCGAGGACGCCCACCTGGAGAAGCTGCGCGGCTGTGCCGAGGACTCGGGCGAGGGCCGCTGGACCGTGGAGGCGGCCCTCGACAACGCGGTGCCGCTTCCCGCGATCACGGCCTCCCTGTTCGCCCGGTTCTCCTCCCGGCAGGAGGACTCGCCGCAGATGAAGATGGTCGCGGCGCTGCGCAGGCAGTTCGGCGGGCACGCGGTCACGTCCGCGGACACGCCGGCGGACCGGCCCGACCAGGGAGGCCATGGAAGCCCGGAGGCCCGGGCAGGCCGGGCGGACCAGGGAAGCCCGGACGAGGTGTAGCGGCCGTGGGTGATCTGCTGCTCGCCCGGCACGGTGAGACGGAGTGGAGCAGGTCGGGGCGGCACACCGGCCGCAGCGACCTGCCCCTGACGCGGGACGGCGAGGCACAGGCCAGGGCGCTGGCCCCACTGCTCGCGGGCCGCTCCTTCGCCCTCGTGCTCACCAGCCCGCTGGCCCGTGCCCGGCGCACCGCCGAACTGGCGGGTCTGGCGGACGCGTCGCCGGAGCCGGACCTGCGGGAGTGGGACTACGGCGGCTACGAGGGCGTCACCACCGCCGACATCCGGCGCACCCGGCCCGGCTGGGACCTGTGGACCGACGGGGTACCGCCCGGCCCGGAGTTCCCCGGCGAGTCCCCCGGGCAGGTCGGCGCACGGGCCGACCGGGTGCTGTCCAAGGTGGCCGGGGCACTCGACGCGGGCGATGTGATGCTCGTGGCGCACGGCCACCTGCTGCGCGTCCTGACGGCACGCCGGCTGGGTCTGCCGCCCGCGGACGGACGGCTGTTCCGGCTGGAGACGGGGGCGCTGAGCCGGCTGTCGCTGGAGCACGGCAGTCCGGTGATCGAGGAGTGGAACACCCGGACGTGACCGGAGCGGCGTCGGGGCCCGGCGGGGCGAAGGGGGCGCCGTCCGCCTGCGGGGCGGGCCCCCGTGGCACCGCGGGGCGGGCCCCCGCCGTGCCACGGGGCTTCCTGCTCGCGGAGCTCGAGGCAGCACGTGCCGGGCGAACAGCTCGGCGGGCACCGCCTCGATGTCCCGCATCGGCGGGTAGCGGTCGACGGTGAGGCCGAGGTCGGCGCACCGGGTGCGGATCTCCCCGGGGGTGAGCGGGCTGGCGAGCAGATCGTTCTCGAAGATCTCCACGCCGTCGAAGCCCGCGCGGGCGGCGGCCGTGAGCTTCTCGGTGAGGGGGCCGCTGAGGGAGGCGGCGGCGATGGACGTACGCACGTCGGTACCTCTGCTTCCGTGACGTTCCGTGGAGTTCCGTGGAGTTCCGTCCCCTGAGGACTGCTGGGGAGCGGGGACCGGGCCGGTGAGGTGGGCGAGGTGGGCGAGCATCCGGGCCCGGTCGGGTTCCCGGCCGGTGAACAGGCGGAACGCGTCGGCGGCCTGGAAGGCGGCCATACCGCCGCCGTCGAGGGTGGCGCAGCCGGCGACGCGGGCGGCGCGCAGCAGATCGGTCTCCAGCGGCCGGTGGACGACTTCGGCGACCCACACGAGGAGCAGTTGTTCTCCGGGGGCTGGCGGATGCCGTTCTGGATGAGCGCCGCGGTCGCCGCGGTCGGGTACGTGCTCCGCCGCAAGCTCGACGAGACCCCGGCCTTCGAGCAGCAGAGCGCGATCGAGGGTGTCGTGAAACTGCCGCTGGTGGTGCTGCTGCTGCTGCGTGAGCACTGGGCGGACGTCCTGCGGGTGGTCGCGGGCGCGCTGGTCGCACGGAGCGCACCGGCTCGGGTGTTCCCCGGCCGGGTTCGCCGGCGTGTTCCCGTGCGCGACGAGGTCTGGCCCGGCCCGGGCGGGGTATCCCGAGAGTCGGCTCGTGAGGTTGATCGAAGGAGTGCCATGGGACTGCTGCGGCAAGAGGCCGACCCGGAGGAGACCGGTCTGGACGCGAAGGCGCTGGACCGGATGGACCGGCACTTCGCGCGCGAGGTCGACGAGGGGCGGCTGCCCGGATTCCTGGTGTCCGTCGCCCGGGGAGGGCGGATCACCCACCTCACGGCGTACGGGCGGCGGGACGTCGCGTGCGGGCTGCCGGTGGAGAGCGACACGCTGTGGCGGATCTACTCGATGACCAAACCGGTGACGGCCTTGGCCGCTCTGGTCCTCGTCGAGGAGGGCCGGCTGTCCCTGGACGACCCGGTAGGCCGTCACCTGCCGGCGTTCGCCGAGCCCCGCGTGTACGAGAGCGGCTCCGGCGACGGGATACGGACGCGTCCTGCCGCGGGCCCCCTGCTCGTACGGCACCTGATGTCCCACACCGCCGGGCTGACGTTCGCCTTCTACCACGCCCATCCGGTGGACGCGCTGTACCGCGAGGCGGGGCTCGACTCGTCGGTGGCGCCGGAAACGGACCTGGCGGGAACGGTCGACGCGTACGCGCGACTGCCGCTGCAGTTCGACCCGGGGACACAGTGGAACTACTCGGTCGCCTCCAACGTGCTGGGGCGGATCATCGAGGTGGTGTCCGGGCGACCGCTCGACGTGTTCTTCGCCGAGCGGATCTTCGGCCCGCTGGGGATGACGGACGCCGGGTTCCAGGTCTCCGACGAACAGGCCACGCGGCTGGCGGAGTTGTACGGGGAGACGGACGGCACCGGTGACGACGACGGCGGCAGTTGCGTCATCGAACCCGTCGCCGGGCTGCCGTTGCACGGGCGGCCTCGGTTCCTGTCCGGCAGCGGGGGCATGGTGGCCTCGGCGCACGACATGCACCGGTTCACGGAACTCTTGCGGCGGCGGGGCGAGTTGGACGGGGTCCGGCTGCTCGCCCCGCAGACCGTGGACCTGATGACCCGCAACCACCTTCCCGGCGGCTCCGATCTGCGCGCCGTCGGCAGCCGTCCGGCCCACGACGATCCCGGCAACGAGGGGGTCGGTTTCGGCCTCGGCGTCTCCGTGGTCGTCGACCCGTCCCGTACACAGGATCCTTCCGGCCTCGGCACGTACGGCTGGACGGGGGTCGCCACCACGGCGTTCTGGGTCGACCCGGGCCGCGACCTGACCGTGCAGTTCTACACGCAGGTGCGGCCCAGGTCCTCCCACACGGCCTTCCGGGACCTCAGGCGGCTCGTGCACGAGGCCGTCACCGGCTGAACCCTCCGCTGTCCGGCCAGGGGCGCCGTCAGGACCAGTGCGCCACCGCGTCGAGGTGGGGCAGGTTGTGGTCGAGGCGTTCCCGCTTGGTGCGCAGGTAGGTGATGTTACTCTCGCACGGCGGGATCAACAGCGGTACCTGTTCGGTGACCTGGATGCCGTGCTGCTGCAACGCGTCGCGCTTGCGGGGGTTGTTGGACATCAGCCGGACCGACTCCACGCCCAGGTCCTGGAGGATACCCGCGGCGACGCCGTAGTCGCGGGCGTCCACCGGCAGGCCGAGGGCGAGGTTCGCCTCGACGGTGTCCAGGCCCTCCGCCTGCAGGGCCATCGCGCGCAGTTTCGCCAGCAGGCCGATGCCTCGGCCCTCGTGCCCTCTCAGGTAGACGACCACGCCCGCCCCTTCGTCGGCGACGGCGCGCAGCGCGGCGGCGAGCTGGTCGCCGCACTCGCAGTGCCGGGAGCCGAACGCGTCCCCGGTCAGGCATTCCGAGTGCAGCCGGGTGAGGACCCGGTCCGCGCCGATATCGCCGTGAACCAGGGCGACTTGTTCGTCACCGCGGTCGTGGTCCAGGTAGCCGACCGCCTGGAACTTTCCGTACACGGTGGGCAACGGTGCATTCACGACGCGTTCCACGCCGGTGCGCTGCGGGGGCTTCTTGCCGAGTACGCCTATGTTTTCTGTCATGATTCTCGAGTTCCTAAGCAGAGACGGAAGGCCGTGAGGATATGAGTGGTTCACCAAAGCGGTCGGCGGCATACGGCCCGGTCCACGGTCTGTTGCCGGCGGATACTACAGAAGATGTACGGAAGCGGGGCGCCGACGTCTCACGGCAGATCGCGGTCCTTCCCGTCGGGAGTTTCGAGCAGCACGGCCCGTTCCTGCCGCTGGCTACCGACACGCTGGTGGCGTGTGCCGTCGCGCGGGAGATCGCCGACGCGTATCCGGTGCATCTCCTGCCTCCGGTGACGATCGGCTGCTCGCACGAGCACGCGGCCTGGCCGGGAACCGTCTCCATCTCCTCCGTGACCCTTCACGCGGTGGTACGGGACATCGCCGACTCGCTGCGCCGGTCAGGTGTGGACACCCTGGTGGTGGTCAACGGACACGGCGGAAACTACGTACTCGGCAACGTCGTTCAGGAATCATCCGCCCGCGGTGAGCGCATGGCGCTGTTCCCCGCCCCGGAGGACTGGGAGACCGCGTTGCGGCACGCCGGTGTGGAAACCTCACTGCTCACCGACATGCACGCGGGGGAAATCGAGACCTCCATCCTTCTGCGCACTCATCCCGAATTGCTCCGACCCGGTTATGAGACCTCCGATCACGTAGCCGACGACCGGAGCCAGTTGCTCACGCTGGGAATGTCCGCCTATACCGATTCCGGTGTCATCGGCCGCCCTTCGCTGGGCTCGGCGGACAAGGGCAGGGAACTCCTGGTGAGCCTCGTGGACTCCTTCGGCACGTATTTCTCGATGCTCTCCCCCGCCTCCGCTCCGGCCTCGGCCCCCAGCGGTGTCAGCGGGGCGTAGTCCGGGATGTCCTGCGCGTCGGAGGCGGGTGCGGGTCCGGGCGTGGGGGCGGCGGCCGTCCGGCGGCCGGCGCGCAGGCCGGCGTACCAGCGGGCGACGAGCACGAGCACACCGGGCAGGCTCGCCGCGAGGCTGAGCACTCCGTAGACCACGGCGACGGTCAGGCCGCGGCCCGCGCCCAGTCCCGCGGCGCCGAACGCCCAGGCGGCGACGCCCTCGCGGGGGCCCCAGCCGCCGACGTTCAGGGGCAGCGACATGGCGAGCAGCGCCAGGACGGCCAGGGGCAGCAGCTCGGTCACCGCCGCACCGACCCCGGCGACACGGGCGGCGAGGACGAACATCGCCAGGTATCCGGCCAGGACGACGGAGGAGGAGACGAGGACGCCCGGCCCGTTGCGCCGGGACAGCAGCCCCTCACGTGCCTCGGCGAGCGCCGACCGCAGCGCCCGGCCCCGGCGGGAGGGTCCCGGCCGGTTCATCCGCAGGGCGAGGACGACAGCGCAGGCACCCAGTGCGGCGAGGCCCGCCATGGGTGCCGCCTGCCGCAGGTCGTCGCGGACCGGGGACGGCATGGTCAGCAGCATCACGGCGCCTGCGGCGAACAGCGCGAGCTGTCCGGCGGTCCGCTCCAGGACCACGGACCGCACCCCGCGGCCCAGGTCGCCGGTGCTCTGCCCGTGCCGTACCGCGCGGTGGACGTCGCCGAGGACGCCTCCGGGCAGGGCCGCGTTCAGGAACAGGGCGCGGTAGTAGTCGGCGACCGCCGGGGCGAGGGGCAGCCGGATGCGCAGGGCGCGGGCCACCAATGCCCAGCGCCAGGCGCTGAACACCGTGGTCACCAGCCCGATCCCGAGCGCCACCAGCAGGGACGGCCCGTCGATCCGGCGCAGCCCGTCGACGAAGACGCCGGTGCCCAGGCGCCACAGCAGCACGGCGAGGATGGCGACGCCGGCGACGGTGCCGATGCGGGTGCGTACGGCGGGGGTGTTGAGCCGGGCGAAGAAGGCGCGGGGGCCGGTGGCGGTACCGGCACCGGGGCGTACGGGGTGCGACGGGGACGGCTCCGGAATGGGCAGGCCCAGTACCGGTGTCTCCACCGCCCTGGCGGTCACGCGGTGCCGCCCGCCGGCCGGCACAGGGCGAGCAGGTCGGTGTGGTGGACGACGACCCGCAGGTCGCCCGCGGCGCAGGCCTCCAGACGCTCGGTGAGGTACCGGCTCGCGGGCTCGGCCAGTTCGGGGCGTTCCTCGACCGCCGCGCCGACCCAGCCCCGCAGCCACTGGGCGATCAGCCCCGCGTGCTCGGGGCCGAGCCGCCAGGGGCTCGGGTTGAGCCGTACGGTCGCCCCGTGCTCGGAGAAGGCTTCCGCGGCGGCGGTGGCCGCGTCCGGGCCGAGCAGTCCGCCTCGCTTCTGGTGGGCGTTGAACGCCTCGGCGATCTCCTGGTCCAGCGGGTGAGGCGCGGTCAGTTCGGCGCGTCCGGCCACCGACAGCGTGAGCAGCGCCGGGCAGCCGGCTCCGGCGCAGGCGGCGGCGAGGGCGTCGACGTCCTCGCGGGTGAGGACGTCGAGGAGTGCGGACGCCGTCACCAGGGAGGCGCCGGACAGGGCGTCCGCGGTGAGCCGGGCGACGTCGCCGCGCCGGGTCTCCACACTGACGCGGCTGCCGTCGGCGGCGGACCGCGGGGAGGCAACGGCGGCGAAGTGCAGGAGGTAGGGGTCCCGGTCGTGCAGGACCCAGTGCTGGGCGCCGTCCAGGCGGGGCGCGAGCCAGCGGCCCATCGAGCCGGTGCCGCAGCCGATGTCGTGGATGACGAAACCGTCGGCCCGTTTCGGCAGGTTGGCGAGCTTGATGCGCAGCGGGTCGAGCAGGTCGTGGGCCCGTGCGAAGGCGTCGGCGGGTTCGCGCAGCTGGAGCCACTCGGGCGCGTACCGGGCGGGTTCGTCCGCCTCGGGGTCGGTGTCGCTGCCCGTCCCCCGCAGCCGGAGGGTGGCCCGCTCACCGGGATGCGGCGCGGGGCCGGCACCGGGGATGACGGACTGGGCGTCCCCGGACCGGGGGCCGGGCTGGGCCGGGATCGCGCCGGTGCCACCCGTGTCCGTGGTCATGGCCGTACTCGCGCCGGTTCCGCTGCCGGTCTGCTGTGTCGTCGCCTGCTTGGTCATGCGGCCCTCCGGGGTTCGGCAGGAAGCCGGCGCAGTACCGTCGCCAGGCTCTGTGCGGTGCTCGCCCAGCCGCCGAGCGCGGCACGCCGGCCGCGGGCAGCCGCCTTCAGCCGGCGGCGGACGTCTGCCTCCCCGAACCAGCCGCGCAGTTCGAGGGCGATGGCGGCGGGGTTCTCCGGCGGGACGAGGATGCCGGGCACCCCGCCGTCGGGGGCACGGCCGACGGCCTCGGGCAGTCCCCCGACATCGGTGGCCAGCACCGGGATGCCCCGCGCCAGCGCCTCGGTGACCGCCATGCCGTACGTCTCGGCGTACGAGGTGAGGACCATCAGGTCGGCGGTGGCGTAGCTGGCGTCGAGCTCGGCGCCGGACTTCGGTCCCGTCAGTTCCAGCCGGTCCTGGAGGCCGTGCTTGCGGATCAGGTGCCGCAGATGGGTGACGTACTCGGGGTCGTGGGTGAGTCCGCCGACCAGGGCGCAGCTCCACGGCAGGTCGGACACCGCCGCCAGTGCCTCCACCAGCCGGTGCTGTCCCTTGCGCGGGGTGACGGCGGCGACGCAGAGCAGCCGGGAGACGCCGTCGGTGCCGGAGGCGAGGGGCGCGATGTCGGCGCCGGGGGCGGCGACGTGGATGCGGTCGGGCGCGAGACCGTGGTGGGAGACCAGGCGGCGTGCCGCCCAGTCGCTGGTGCCGATCACGGCGGGTACCGCGCGCAGCACCGCACGTTCGCGTGCGTCCAGGTCGGCGGCGAGGGCCGGGGCGAGCCCGGTCTCGTCGCCGAGCGGGAGGTGGACGAGGACGGCCATGCGCAGCCGTTGCGCCTCCGGGACGACGATCTCGGGGACCCCGCAGGCGACCAGCCCGTCCAGCATGACGACGCTGCCGTCCGGCAGTTCACGCAGGGTGCGGGCGAGTGCGCCACGGGCAGCGTCGTCCGGGCGGGGCCACTCACCGGCCACGGCGTGCCGCTCCGCCTGCCAGCCGAATCCGGGCAGGTCCAGGCACACGCGCCGGTCGTACGCGTTGCCGCCGCTGGGCACCGACAGGTCGTCGACGCCACCCGGCATCAGGAAGTGCACACGGCGCAGGGACATGGGGATGATCCCACCATTCCATCGAGCGGAGGCCTGGGCGACGGTCTGGGCAGCGGACTGCTGCGGTACGTAGTCCAGGCGGGCCCGGCCGAAGGCGTTGCCGGGGGCCTTGTCCGTGCCCCTGCCGGTCACGTGGACCGTCGTGTCGAGGGCGGTGCCGACGCTCGTGTCGGTCACAGCGCACGCTCGTAGCTCGCCCAGGCGATGTGCGACTCGTGCAGGGTGACCGTGAGCTGTGCGATGCCCTTGGCCCCCTCGCCCAGCGCGCCCTTGTGGATGCGCTCGGCGAGCCGGTCTGCGATGACCTTGGCCAGGTACTCCGTGGAGGTGTTGACCCCCGCGAAGTCGGGTTCGTTGTCGAGGTTGCGGTAGTTCAGCCCGCCGACGACGGCCCCGAGTTCCTGCGTGGCCAGGCCGATGTCGATGACGATGTTGTCCTCGTCCAACTGTTCGCGCCTGAATGTGGCGTCCACGAGGAACGTGGCCCCGTGCAGGCGCTGGGCCGGTCCGAAGACCTCGCCGTGAAAGCTGTGGGCGATCATGATGTGATCGCGGACGGTGATGCTGAACAACGGACGACCCTCCAGGTGCGGCGCGTCTGTTCCCCGGCTGATCGCCGCCGGGGATGCCGGTTAGTACGGCCGGACGCCTCCCGGCGTTCAGCGTCGGGCATGTCTTTTCTCAGGTCAGGCGGCGGCCTCGTCATAACGCACGAGATGGCACAGGGCCGGGGTGTCGCCGGAGGCGAGGCGGGGCATGAGTGCGGGCAGTTCCGCGAACCTGGACTCGCCGGTGATGAGCGCGTCCAGGGCCGGGTCGGCCAGCAGGTCGAGGGCGAGGGCGAGCCGGTCGGCGTAGCTGCGGCCGGGGCGGGCCGGGGAGACGGTGCCGACCTGGCTGCTGCGGATGACGAGCCGCCGTGAGTGGAAGGCCTCGCCCAACGGAAGGCTCACCTTCCGGTCGCCGTACCAGCTCAGTTCGATCACCGTGCCCTCGGCGGAGAGGAGTTCGAGGGAGCGGGTGAGCCCCTGTTCGGTGGCGCTGGCGTGCACGACCAGGTCGCAGCCGCCGAGGGCGTCGCCGGGCAGCGCGAACCCGACACCGAGGGCTTCGGCGGTCCTGGCGCGCGCGGGGTCGGCGTCGACGAGCTGGACCCGCACGCCCGGGAAGCGGGCCAGCAACGCGGCGACCGAGCTGCCGACCATGCCGCCTCCGACGACGGCGACCCGGTCGCCGATCAGCGGCGCCGCGTCCCACAGGGCGTTGACGGCGGTCTCCACGGTGCCGGCGAGCACGGCCCGCCGGGCGGGCACCGTGTCGGGTACGGGTGTCACCGCGCCCGCCGGGACGACGTAGCGGGTCTGGTGCGGGTAGAGGCAGAAGACCGTCCGCCCGACGAGCGCTTCCGGTCCTTCCTCCACCACGCCCACGTTGAGGTAGCCGTACTTCACCGGCCCCGGGAAGTCGCCCTCCTGGAACGGCGCACGCATCGCGGCGTGCTGGCTCTCGGGCACCTGTCCGCGGAAGACGAGGGTCTCCGTGCCCCGGCTCACTCCGGAGTACAACGAGCGCACCAGGACCTCGCCCCCGCCCGGTCCGGACAGGGGGACTTCCCGGATTTCGCCTCGGCCGGGCGAGTCGAGCCAGAACGCATGAGCGGCGCGGTTCATCGAATTCCTCCTGAACGTTCGTCACGTTGCACGCGTACCGAGTGGTGCACAGGCCGCGCACAAGGTAGCGGCGTTGATCGACTCTGTCACACGGCCGGAGGGTGTTCGGTGGCCCTGAACAACAGTTACGACGCAAGGCTCGTACAGCAGGAAACCGCCGTGGGGGCGGGTGTACAGGTCCTGCTGCTGGTGCTGCTCGGTACGGCGATCGGCATGGGCCCTGCGGGCTGGCTGACCGGCCTCGCGTTCGCGATCGCCACGTGGGCGGTGCTCTCCCGGGCCCTGCACCGTTCCCGGCTGCGCTCGTTCGGCGCGGCCAACCGGGTCACACTCGGCCGGGCGATCCTGGTCGGCGGGGTGACCGCGCTGGTCGCCGACTCCTTCCAGGACTCACCGCCCGTCACTCTCTTCGTCGGGCTGACCGCCGTGGCCCTCATCCTCGACGGGGTGGACGGCAAGGTGGCCCGCAGGACCGGCACGTCGACACCGCTGGGCGCCCGCTTCGACATGGAGGTGGACGCGTTCCTCATCCTGGTGCTCAGCGTGTACGTGTCCATGGCGATGGGCCCCTGGGTGCTGCTGATCGGCGGTATGCGGTACGCCTTCGTCGCCGCGGCCCGGGTGTGGCCGTGGCTGAACGCCGCGCTGCCGCCGAGCACGGCCCGCAAGGCGGTGGCCGCGCTCCAGGGAGTCCTCCTGCTGGTGGCGGGCGCGAACCTGCTGCCGCACCTGGTCAACGTCGGGGTGGCCGCGCTGGCGCTGGGGCTGCTGGTGTGGTCGTTCGGCCGGGACGTGCTGTGGCTGTGGCGGACCTCGCGGGTGTGGCCTGCCCCCGTCGAGCGGCCGGTGCGGGAACTCGTCGCGCGATGACGTGCCGTGTCGTCCGGTCGGCCGCGGTGGCCGGCGTCCGGACGTCGGCCGCGGGAGCGGTCGTACCAGGTCGCCTCCAAGCCGGCCGAGCCACCGTGGCCCGGCCGCCAGTCGTGGACCAGGTAGCAGTCGGCTGTCGGGCCCGTCATGGAAGAGGGACGCGTCGAAGCCCCGCGCGTGCAACGGCACGGGATCGGACCAGGAGCCGTGGGTCGACGGGACCGTGGTGAGGCAACCGGGGCTGTCGGTGAAGCCCTCCCGCACAGGTGGAGACGTTGCTGTAGACCAGATGGAACAGGCCGTCCGCGTAGGTGAGGTTCGGCGCCCACACCCCGCCGGAGTCCGGGCAGCCGGTGAGATCGAGGAGGCGTGTGGCGTTCAGGGCACCGGCCAGCGGCTGCCAGTTCACGAGGTCACGGGAACGGCGCAGTCGGACTCCGGGGTGCCAGTCGAAGGTCGAAGTCGCCGGACAGAGGTCGTCGCCCACGCGCGGCACGGACGGGTCCGGGTGCGAACCCGGCAGGACCGGATTACGGGATGATCTGGGTGGCTGACTGCCGCATGCGCCTCGTGCGCCTTTCAGGCTCCGGACGGCCGCGTCCGTGGAGGCCGTTGATCGCCGAGGACCGTGATGTCGAACGTGCTTGCGTGCGATGGGCTGTCGGATCGCCGCCCACATCCCCCTTCCAGGCGCCCCCTCCCCCACAAGCGCCCGTCCGCGCCGGCACCCGGACGTGTCCGTGCTGCCGGCGTGTGCTGCTGCCTCGTGTCCGACGCGGACACCGGGCCGAGGGGCCTGACCTGCCCGGACACCCGGAGGAAGGACACGAAGCTCCGGGAACCGGGCGAGAAGAACCCGAAGATCTTCAGCTGCCCGGGCCTTCCCGCTGTGACGCCTCCCTCGACCCGGTGTCTGGACGGCGCCGGTGTCCTGAGGACGAGCGCGCCGGACGTGTCCGTGAAACGGCTCACCCCTCTGAGCGCCCGTGGGCACGATCTTGCCCTGGATGTGCCCTCGGGCGGCGCGTCCGACCTCACCACCGGCCGACGCCCGGCACCCGGCACCCGGCACCCGGCACCCGGCACCCGGCACCCGGCACCCGGCACCCGCGGAGTGTTCCTCGGTCTCCGGGAGCAATCCGGAATTGATGATTCCGTGACACCTGTCACACCGCGTCCGTGATCTACGCAGGTCACCTAGTAGAACCCACTCTGATGACATAAGGGATTTGTCCGGCTTGCCATGGGCGTGAGGCCGGCCGGGGTGAGCGGTGATCCGGTGGGGAGAGGAGAGCCGCGGTTCTTTCGCCGGGCGGGAGCTTCTGACGAGGCGACAGGCCTTCCGAGAGGCCCGTCGCGAGCAGGTCGGCATGCTCTCCCGCCCGCCGCAAGACCCTCGCGGACCTACGAAGCCCGGTAGTGCGACGGCCTTTGCGCCCTGCGCCGGGCCGTCCCAAGAATGACGACCTCCGGACAGCAGCAGGTGAGGTCACGCATGGGAAAGCATCGTCATCAGAAGCGGTACCGGCGGACGGTCGTCACGGCCGTCGCCATGAGCGCCATAGGCATACCCTCGGTCGCCATGGCCTGTGCCGACTGGCCCGGCAGCGGGCAACAGCGGCACCAGGACACCGCCGCCCCGGCCGCGGCCAAGGACGGGTGGGGCGACGCAGACCGGTACCGCCCGTGGAGCGGTCGGCAGCACGGCGGCCCCTCGACGGCACCGTCGAGCACACCGGCCGCCACCGCGAGCCCGTCGAAGAGTGACACGCCGAAGGACAGCAGCGCCAAGCCGTCGCACAAGCCGAAGAGGACGGCTCCCGAGACGTCCGCCTCCAGGCCCATCAGCACGGCCCCGAAGCCCGTCACCGAGCCCACCACCGCGGCCCCGAAGCCCACCACCGCGGTCCCTGAGCCCTCTACGACCGCGCCGAAGCCCACTACGGCCGCCCCCGAGCCCACCACCGGTGCTTCGAGCCCCGCGGCGGCGGGTGACGCCAACGCCTCCGGAGCCGTCGCCAGGGTCGTGGAACTCGTCAACGCCGAGCGCGGCAAGGTCGGTTGCTCCCCGGTGAAGGTGAACACCACCCTGACCGAGGCCGCCCAGAACCACAGCGAGGACATGGCGGCAAGCGGCAGCATGTCGCACGCCGGCTCGGACGGGTCCTCACCCGCCGACCGCATCACACGGGCCGGCTACAACTGGAGCACCTACGGCGAGAACGTCGCCTACGGCTACTCCACTCCCGAGCAGGTGATGGCCGGCTGGATGGCCAGCCCCGGCCACAAGGAGAACATCCTCAACTGCGCGTTCAAGGAGATCGGCGTCGGTCTCGCGCAGCCCGGTGACTACTGGACGCAGAACTTCGGCACGGCCCGGTAGCCGCCGTACGCTCACACCCCGCCGACGGCAGGCCGCCGGCGGCCTGCCGTCGGCACGACGGACACGGCGCCTGAAGGCGCCCAGGTCGGTGCATCTGAAGACGTACGGCCTCCAGGAGGTACCGCCCGTCATGCGATGCCGGCACGGCGTCCGGTTGGTTCTACGCGGCAGGGGCCGCCGGGCGGAAGCCCGCCCCGATCGCTTCGAGATCCGGCTCGTAGGCGCCGTGCCGACGGGCGCACCGGGCCAGGTCCCGGTCGTGGCGGAACGCTCCGCCCCGTGTGACGTGCCGGTCGAAGGCCCAGTCCTCGGTGCCCGGCACCTCGGCGGGCGCGCCGGGGCAGGGGGCACAGAGGGTGGAGGTCCACTCGTCGGCGTTGCCCGCCATGTCCAGCACACCGAAGGGACTGGCCCCGTCGGGGAACGAGCCGGCCGGCATCGTGGTGCCGATGCCGAGGTCCACCAGGTTGGCCAGGCCGGTGCGGTACTCCTGTCCCCACGGGAACTCCCGGACGTCGTCGCCCCGCGCGGCACGCTCCCACTCGTCCTCCGTGGGCAGCCGCGCGTCGAGGCCGAGCCGTTCCCCGAGCCACCGGCAGGAGGCCGTCGCCGCCTCCCAGGCCACCCCGACGACCGGGTGGTCTGCCGGTGTCTGTGGGACCGGTCGGCCGGTGGACGCCGCGAAGAGTGCCCCCTGGCCGACCGTGACCGGGGTGCGGGCGATCCGGAGCGCGGGGACGTGGGTCTCCGCGCGCGGGGCTTCTTTCCTGTACCACTCCACCGGCACTCCGGTGTCCGCACAGCGGCGGGCCGCTGCCGCCACCTCGTCGACCGGCGTACCCCGGCGCAGCAACCCGGCCGGGATCTCGGCCCAGTTCACCTGCTCCACCCGCCCGGCTGCCTCCTCGGCCCGAGCGGACCACTCTCATGATCGCCTCGGTGGCCGGGGCGGGCATCGGCCGATGGACCCGTCTCCGCGGCGCCCCTGGAACCAGGACGTCGGAACGGAATGACCGCGCTCGGGCCCGACGAGCGGCGCACCTCAGCGTGTACCGGTGGGACGGATCGGTTCGGTGAACGGCTCCCCGTCCTTCTCCGGTCACAACAAGCGGGCCTTAGCGTCGGGTTCCGGCCCGCTCGACTCCCGACGGCTCGTCACCGCGCATGTGCTGCCCGCAGTTCTTGCCGGACCCGTCCGGGCTTCGCTGCGCAGGAGGCGGGAAGAACACCCGCAGAACGTGCAACGCAGGACGCAGAGCAAGGACAGGTGCCGCCCCCGCCCGGCCCGCCGTACCTCCCGCCCCGTGCCCGCCTCCCGCCCCGTGCCCGCCTCCCGGCGCGCACCGCCTCGCAGAGGAGTCGCCACCCCGTGTCCGACAACAGCACCCCCGAGAGACCGGAACCGGCACCGGAACCGGCACCGCACCCCTCGCCGGCATCCGTTCCCCCGCCCCCACCTCCTTCCGCCCCGCCTCCCGCCCCGTACCCGGCCGCCCAGACCTACCCGGTTCCTGAGACCGTCCAGGACCCTCATGGACATCAGGTTCCGGCGCCCCCGGCCGGCCCCCGACCCGGAACGGGAACGGGACGGCGCACTCTCGTACTCGCCGTCGTCGTCGCCTTCCTCGTCGCGTTCCTCGCCGGTGGCGGCATCGCCTGGTGGGTTCTGGGCGAGGACGGCGTCGACGTGACGGACCATGTCGAGGTCGCGGACGGCGAACTCGTCGCCGACCACAGCGACGACACGTACTGCGACGACGACGACGTCTACTCGTACAACGACTGCGACGCGGACCCCGACGAGACCTACGAGTTCACCTACCGGGTCACCAACAGGGGCGACGGGCCCGCCAACTACTCCGTCGTCATCAACGCCTTCGACGAGGAAGGCGACTTCGTCGGCCAGACCTACGTGGGCGCGACCCACCTGGACGCCGGCGACACCGAGTCCGACGAGGGCGAGTTCAGCGAGTACAGCGACTTCGAGGACAACCGTGAAGTCTCCGACATAGCCTCCGTGGAGGTCGCCCACGCCGAACGCACCGCACTGGCCAACTGAGCCGCCACGGCGGGCACGACGGGCACGGCCGGGCTGTCGCTTCGGGATCGTCCCGTCATCCTGCCGAACTCGGGCTGCCCACCGCCTACCCTGGCGCCGTGGGACGCGCGAGGACCTCCTACGTCTGCCTGCCCTGCCGGGCCTCCGACCAGCAGACCTACGACAGGGACAGGGACAGGGACAGGGACAGGCAGCAGCGGATCTGCCCTCGCTGCGCGGAGCCGGTCATCCACGTGGGCATGGCCTTCGCCGCGCCGCCGCGTCGGGACACCGCGGCCTGGCGCACCCTGTCGGTCCTGCTGCACGCGGGTGTCCGCTTCCACAGGAGTTGCTGCGGCGGGCCCGGTTACCGGCCTCGCACGCTGCGCGAGGTGCGCGAGGTGCGCGAGGTGCGCGAGGTGCGCGAGGTGCGCGAGGTGCGCGAGGTGCGCGAGGTGCGCGAGGTGCGCGAGGTGCGCGAGGTGCGCGAGGTGCGCGAGGTGCGCGAGGTGCGCGAGGTGCGCGAGGTGCGCGAGGTGCGCGAGCGGATGACGTACGCCCGACGCACCGGCGAGCCCTTCGCCAGGGCCCTCGTCCGTCCTGACATACCGTGACGCAGCCGTCGGCCCGGCTCCGCCGAGGGCACGTGCGAGGAGGACTCTGTTGCTCTATTCGGGGGAGGGGCACGCACCGCGTCCGAGAGGGGCCGGCCGGGGCCGGACCGCCTCCTCGCGAGACCCGTTCCCTGCGCCCCGCCGACAGGCCGGCGTCCCTCTCCGCAATGGAGCAACAGAGTCGAGGAGCGGTGCAAAGGCCCTGCTGAGGGAACCCAGTCGTCCGCCGCCGCTCCTCGACGCCGACACCGTAGTCGCCGTCGCCGTCGCCGTCGCCGTCGCCGTCGCCGGGTGAACGTCACGCCGGCGTCGGCGCCGGACGGTCGACCGCTGAGCGCGCGCCCGGGGTTGCCGCGCTCGACGGACAGGCGGTTGTTCGCCGGGCCGGTCCGTTCCGGCCGGACGACGCCGGGCAGGGCGGCGGCGCCGACCTGTGATCCGGCCGCCCGGTAGCGGGCGGCCGGATCACGCAAGGACGCCGCCCGGGGACGGGTCTACTCCGGCAGGTGTGCCTCCGGCGCGTCCGGACGGTGGTCGGGGAAAGCCGACCCGGCCGCCGCCTCGTGGTGCAGCCGCAGGAACTCCAGGTACCGCTCGTACTGGTCGAGGCTGTCGGCGATGAGCTGTTCCTTGGTGTAGCCCATCACGTCGTACCCCTGGTTGCCCTCGGCGAGTTGGACCTCGAAGCGTACATAGGTGTCGTGGGTGCTGACCGACTTGGTGGCGAACGTGGGCGTCGGCAACTCCACGGGCCAGATCTGGTAGACGAATTCGTCGCTCGGGCCGCTCGGCACCTTGAGGCCGACGTGCGTAAGGCCGTTGCCCTCGTCGACCCCTTCCAGGAGTTCCGCTTCCGCCCCTTGTTCCCGCAGTTCCTGGACGACCTCCTGGAAGGCGGGGCGGCCCACCTCGTCGACGAACCTGGTGGCCGCCCGCCGGCCGGGGAACGCCATCACCCGCGCCAGCCGGTGCCGCCAGTTGCGTGCCCCCGGCGGGCCCTGCAGCGTGGTACGCCCGGAGAGCGACGCCGGCAGCGTGGTGGTCAGCGCCTCCGCCCGCATCCGTTCGGTGCGCAGCGCCAGATAGAGGCCCGCCATGATCAGGAACATGACGAAGGAGAAGGGCAGCCCCATGATGATGGTGGCGTCGGTGAGCGCCTGCACACCGCCCACGAGGAGCATGGCGAGGGTCAGCAGCCCTGTCGTCACCGCCCAGAAGATGCGCAGCCACGGGGCCGCGTCGGTCACCGGGGTGGGAAGATCCGCGCTGAGGTTGCCCATGACCAGGGCCCCGGAGTCGGCGGAGGTGACGTACAGCAGCAGCCCGACGAACGTGGCGAGTCCGGCGCTGAACAGGGCGCCCGGGTACTGGTCCAGCAGTCCGTAGAAGCCCTGCTCGGGGGCGTTCATGGCCGTTTCGCCGAACTCGGTGTTCCCGTCGCGCACCAGGAACAGGGCGCTGTTGCCGAAGACAGCCAGGAAGAGGCCGGTGAAGAGGAACGGGATGATCAGCGTCGCCGCGACGAACTGGCGCAGGGTGCGGCCCCGGGAGATGCGGGCCAGGAACAGCCCGACGAACGGCGCCCAGGCGATCCACCAGGCCCAGAAGAAGAGCGTCCACGCGTCCAGCCACTCGGTGGGCTGGTCGTAGGCGAAGGTGTTCAGGGTCATCGAGGGGAAGCGGCTGACGTAGTCCCCGACGTTCTGGACGAGGGAGTTGAGCAGCCGGAACGGTTCGCCCACGACCAGGATGAAGAGCATCAGCAGGACGGCCAGCAGGACGTTGAGCTGCGACAGCCGGCGGATACCCTTGTCCACACCGGCCACCGCGGACACCGTGGCCATCACCACCGCCACGGCGATCAGGCCGATCTGCGCGGGAAGCCCCTCCGGTACGTCGAAGAGGACCTTCAGTCCGTAGTTCAGCTGCACCACGCCGATGCCGAGCGACACGGAGATGCCGAACACGGTGCCGAGGATGGCAGCCAGGTCGACGGCGTCACCGATCCGTCCGTGGATCCGGCGGCCGATGATCGGATAGAGCGCGGAGCGGATCGCGAGCGGCAGCCGGTACCGGAAGGCGAAGTAGCCGAGCGCCATACCCATCAGCGCGTACATGGCCCAGCCGGTGATGCCGTAGTGGAACAGGGTCCACACCACCGCCTGCCGGGCGGCCTCGACCGTCTCCGGATCGCCCTCCGGTGGCACGAGGTAGTGGCTGACGGGTCCGGCGACCGAGAAGAACATCAGGTCGATGCCGATGCCCGCCGCGAACAGCATCGCCGCCCATGCGAAGAGGCCGTAGTCGGGCTTGTAGTGCTTGGGCCCCAGCTTGGCCGTGCCGTACTTGGAGACGCCGATGAAGACGACGAACGCCAGGTACAGGGTCGCGGCGAGGAAGTAGTACCAGCCGAACCACGAGGAGATCTTGTCGACCGCCACTCCGATGACCGATTCCGCACCGGAGGGCGTGATGATCGCCCAGATCGAGATCGCGAGGATCAGCACGGCCGATCCGTAGAAGACCACGGGTTTGAGCGTGCCCGTGCCCGTCGGCCCGGATTCCTCCGCAGGTTCCTCCGGTGCTGTTCCGATGCCCTTGTCTCCTGCAGTCGACACGGCCGTTTTCCTCCTTGGTCGGGGGTCAGGACGTCGGCTCGCGGCGGCCGGCGGTTACTGCCACGGCGCGCTCGGAGCGCGGGAGACCTCTCGTCGGTGTCCGGACTCGCTGTGGTGTGGGTGGTGAGACAGTCTCCTGGTGATGTCCTGTCGCCGTCCGGCACCGGCGGGACGGGGGCGCCTCGATCGTCGGTTCCGGGGCGCGTTCCCGGGGTGCGGACGGCTGTGGACGGGTCACCGCCCCGCTCCCCCGGCGGGCCCGGAGCGGCCGGTGAGCAGGTCGGCGGCGCGTTCGGCGGCGAGCAGGACGGTCACCATCGGGTTGATGGTGGGCATCGTCGGAAACACCGACGCGTCGACGATGCGCACGCCCTCGACGCCGCGCAGCCTCAACTCGGGGTCGCAGACGGCCACCGGATCGTCCGCGGCACCCATGCGGCAGGTGCCCGCCGGGTGGTAGACGGTGTGCGCCGCGCGGCGCCCGTACTCCGACAGGCCGGCGTCGGAGGTGACGTCCGGGCCGGGCGCGACCTCGCGGACGAGCCAGCTGCTCAGGGGGTCGGTCGCCGCGATCTCGCGGGCGATCTTGAGCCCCTCCACGATGGTGCGTTCGTCGTGACCCTCGGGGTCGGTGAAGTACCGGAAGTCCAGGGCGGGATGTTCGGTCGGGTCGGCGCTGCGCAGCCACATCCGGCCGGTGGAGCGGGCACGTGGCACGTTCGGCGTCATGCACACCCCGTGTTCCGGAACGGGGTAGCCCAGCCGTTCGGTGTTGACGGTGAACGGCACCTGGTAGAAGTGGAACATCAGGTCCGGGCGCGGCTGGCCGGCCTCCCTGCGCAGGAACAGGCCGGCGTCGGAGTCCATCGCGGAGTTGGGCGGCAGCGGGCCGTCGGTCTCCCAGACGATCACGGACTCGGGGTGGTCCAGCAGGTTCTCCCCCACGCCGGGCAGGTCGGCCCGCACGTTGATGCCCAGGCGGCGCAGGTCGTCGGCCGGGCCGATGCCGGACAGCATCAGCAGCCGCGGGGTGTCGACGGCGCCGGCGCACAGCAGGAGTTCTCGTTCGGCGCGCACGGTGGCGGGCTCGCCGTCGGCGCCGCGGACGGCGACGCGGGTCGGCCTCCCCGACTCGTCGTCGAGCAGCCGGTGGGCCCAGGTCTCCAGGAGGAGGGTGAGGTTGGGACGGTCCAGGACGGGGTGGAGGTAGGCGACGGAGGCGGAGGAGCGCAGGTTGCCCTCCGGCTCGTAGGCCAGGGAGAAGAAGCCGGTGCCGTCGGCGAAGGGCTCGGCGTTGAAGTCGTCGACGACGGGGACTCCGGTGGCCCGGGAGGCGGCGGTGACGAAGTCCTTGGCGATGGGGTTGCGGTCGGCCTCGGCCACCGGGACGATCTTGGTGAGCAGCCGGTCGCGGTAGGGAAGGATCGTCGCCGGGTCCCAGCCGGTGCAGCCGTGGGCCACCCAGTCGTCGAGGTCCTGCGGCAGGGGCAGGAAGCTGATCAGCGTGTTGTGGGAGGAGCAGCCTCCCAGGACGCGGGCACGTGAGTGCAGGATGTGGGAGTTGCCGCGCGGCTGCTCGACGGTGGTGTAGCCGTAGTCGAACTCCGAGCCGAGCAGGTTGATCCAGTTGCGCAGGCGCAGGATGCGGTCGTCTCCGACGTCGCTGGGGCCGCCCTCGATGACGCAGACGCGGCAGTCGGGGTCCTCGCTCAGGCGGGCGGCGAGCACACAGCCTGCGGTGCCGCCGCCGACGATGACGTAGTCGTAGGCGGACTCGGCGCCGTGCGGGGTGATGGGGGCCATGGGATGCCTTTCCTCGGCAGCCGTCGGGACGGGCGGACAGGGGGAGAGGGGCGGCGGGCGGCGGGCGGCGGGCGGACAGTGCGCTGCACCCGGTCAGCCCTTGAACCAGCCGGAGGGTGCGGGGGCCAGGTTCTGGTAGATGTGCTTGGCCTCCTGGTATTCGCGCAACCCGGTGGGGCCCAGCTCGCGCCCGACGCCGGAGCGGCCGAAACCGCCCCACTCGGCCTGCGGCACGTAGGGGTGGAAGTCGTTGATCCACACGGTGCCGTGCCGCAGCCGCTGGGCGACGCGCTGGGCACGGCTCGCGTCGGAGGTCCACAGACCACCGGCCAGGCCGTAGCGGGTGTCGTTGGCGAGTTCCACCGCCTCGTCCTCGGTGCGGAAGCGCTCGACGGTGACGACCGGTCCGAAGACCTCCTCCTGGACGATGCTCATGGACCGGTCGCAGTCGGCGAAGACGGTCGGCAGGAGGAAGAAGCCGTGGCTCAGCGCCGGGTCGTCGGGGCGGGTGCCGCCGGTGACGAGCCGTGCGCCCTCCTCCCTGGCGGCGGCGATGTGGCGTTCGACCTTCTCCCGGTGCTCGGCGGAGCTGAGGGGGCCGCTCTCGGTGCCCTCCTCCATGCCGTTGCCGAGGCGGATCGCCCGGGCGCGCTGGGCGAGGGCGTCCACGAACCGGTCGTGCAGGGAGTCCTGGACCAGCAGCCGTGAGCCGGCGGAGCAGACCTGCCCGGAGTGCAGGAAGGCGGCGTCCAGCGCGTAGTCCACGGCGGCGGCGAAGTCGGCGTCCTCGAAGACGATGTTGGGGTTCTTGCCGCCCAGTTCCAGGGCGATGTTCTTCGGCCCGCGGGCGGCGGCGGCCATGATGGCGCGTCCGGTGGCCAGACCACCGGTGAAGGACACCAGGTCGACCTCGGGGTGATCCGTCAGGGCGGCGCCGACGGTCGCCCCCGAGCCGAGCACCAGGTTGGCGACGCCGGGAGGTGCGCCGGCCTCCTCGATCAGCCGGATCATGGCGATCGTGGTGAGCGGTGTGGTCTCGCTGGGTTTGAGGACGAAGGTGTTGCCGGCGGCCAGCGCCGGCGCCACCTTCCACGAGGCCTGCAGCAGCGGATAGTTCCAGGGCGCGATGAGCGCGCACACCCCGACCGGCTGGTAGACGACGCGGCTGAGGACGTCCGGGCCGACGTCCACGACCCGGCCGCCGTCCTTGCCCGCGAGTTCGGCGAAGTAGCGGAAGGCGTTCGCCACGTCCTCCACGTCGATGCGGGCCTCGGTGAGCGTCTTGCCGGTGTCGAGGGTCTCGGTGCGGGCGATCTCGTCCCTGTCGCGCAGCAGCAGGTCGTGGACGCGCAGCAGGAGGTCGGCGCGGTGGCGGGTGGGGGCGTTCGCCCACTCCTCCTCGTCGAAGGCACGCCGGGCGGCGCGCACCGCGCGGTCCACGTCGGTGGCGTCCGCCTCGTCGACGGTGGTGACGACGGAGGCGTCGTACGGGTTGACCACCTCCCGCTGCCCGCCGGCCGCGGCCCGGGTCCACTCGCCGTCGATGTACAGCTCGCCCACCGCGGGCCTCCTTCGCATCCGGCCGGTGCCGACCGGTGTGCCGGTCGGCGACACGGCCCATCGTGCGGTCGGCAGCCGCAGTGCGCACCTCCACGCTCGCGACCGGGTGGTTCGGGTGGTTTTTCTCCGCCTCTCCGTGTCTCCGGTCACGAGAACGCGTGTCCTTGCCGCCACACGATCGTTGATCTTCACGCCGAAACGGCCGTGACGGCCACCTCCTGACGGTGGAAGCCGGGCCGTGGCCGACGCCGGATGGCGTCGGCCACGGTGTGCGCCACCGTCGCTGTTCACCTTCCCCAGCGCGCCCCGGCAGGTGGCCTCGTACGAGCCGGGGCGCCCCGACGAAGAACACCGGAGTACGAGAGACGTGAAGAACCGCTCACACGCCGCCCTGTCCGCGCTGTCCCTGGCCTTCGCAGCCGCACTGCCCCCGGCGACCGCGACCGCGTCCACCCCCGCACCTCCCACGCCCCCGGCGGCCGAGGAATACCACCGGACGGAGCAAGCAGCACCGCGTCCGGTGTCGCGTCCGGCCCCGTGCACCGGCGCGTACCGGGGTGATGCCCGGCTGGGTCCGAAGACCCTGCCCCGCCCCTGGGAGGCTCCGGTGGGACCGCTGCTGAAGGACTACCGGCGCACCGGTGACCTCTCCCCCGGCGCGTTCCTGGCCAAGTACTGGAAGGACGAGGATCCTGAGGGCCCGGCGGGATGGAAGTACCCGCCCAACGACGGGTTCGCCGAGGTCAACGGGGAGGTCGACAAGCACGTGGAGGTCCTGGAGCCGGGTGAGGACCTGGACCGCTTCGGTTCCGAGTACGGTTCCTACCTGGCCCCCGCCGGCGACCCCTACGCCCAGCGGGCGCTGCCGCCGCAGAACCTCAACACCCGTGAGCCGGCCCACCCGTGCGACTACCACCGCTACACCGTCACGCAGCCCTTCGCCGTCTGGCAGGGCGGAATCACCCCCTGGTTCGAACAGCCCGGTGGCGGGCAGCAGATCAAGCTCGACCCCGCTCTGCTCACCCCGGGCGACGGCGAGCGTCTGAACGTCAAATGGCTCCTGGACAACGGCTACCTCGCTCACGCCGCGGGCTGACCCCGGCCTGCCGGTGAACCGCGGCACGCTGCGCACCGTCCTGCGCGCCCTGGGCGTGCGGGACGGCCACTACTACATCGAGGGCGTGCACGAGCCCTCTCCTCTGCCGACCGACTTCCTCTACCTGCGCCGCTCCCGCACGGCCCCGGACACGTGGGAGACCGGCGCCTACGAACGAGGCACCTGGGAGACCGTCACCCGGCACACGCGGGAGGAATCGGCCTGCACGCACCTCCTGCGCCTGCTGACCGGATCCGGAAACCCGCCCTCGGACGGAAGCATCCCGTAGGGCGCCACCCCCCCCCGGCCCTGCCCCTGTAGCGGTGTCCCCTCTTCTCCGAGCACGGACCGAGGGAATCGACGAACCGCGAGCGGCCGCTTCTGGATCCGCGTCTCCCCGCTGCCTCCCCGCCCCGCTTGTGACACCCCGGTGTCCGGAACTGTGACCCCTGTCGCACGCACAGGGGTCACGCTTTGATGAGATGACCGACTCTGCTGCTCGATTGCGGAGAGTGACGCCGGCCCGTCGACGGGGCGCAGGGAACGGGCCTCGCGAGGAAGCGGTCCGGCCCCGGCCGGCCCCTCTCGGACGCGGTGCGTGCCCCTCCCCCGAATTGAGCAGCAGAGTCGGCGATCCTGTCCAAAACGGACCTCGCGGACTCCATTGCGGACATCGCGAACGATCTGCGCCAGCAGCATCCGGGCGTCGACATCGTGTCCGTCTCGCCGATCCTGTATCTCCCGCCCCTCGGACACCAACGCACTGGCCATCGGTGGCGGCGCCTCTAAGCGGAATGTGATCCGCTACACCTACACCTACACCTACACCTACACCTACACCTACACCACGGGACACCGTCTCCTTCGGGGAGAGGGGTGCGGGCAGGGAAGGGAGATGGCCCACTCCCTCTCCGCCAGACCGGGTGGTCGGTGGCGGAAGATCCCGCGACGGCCGTCCGGACCTTGCGGGTGTCTTTCTCCGCTGCGGGCACAGGCATGGTCGGGCTCCGGGCGTGGTCGGGCGTGTGAACGGTCCCGCCGGGGTCTGCTTCACGCCCCGCGGGACACCGGGCTCTCGGTTCTCAGGCGGAACCGCTCAAACCGACGAGCCGTACGGGCTGCGACAACACCGCGCGGGCGCTCTGGAAGTCGGCCAGCCGGGCCGCCACCGTGGCGACGGCGAGGCGTTCGGGGAGGGCGGCGGAGAACTTCAGTCCGCGTACGGCGCGGGGGTCGACGTCGGGCAGGACGAGGTTCGCACCGACGTTCTCCCGGGCCGCGTGCCAGTCGGCCGGGGTGAGGTCCTCGCGCAGGCGCAGCCAGCAGTCGGTGGGGCGTTGCAGGGGGTCGGCGACCGACTGCAGCGTGGCCGCGAGGGTGGCGTTGGCGCGGTAGCCGGCCCAGGTCCACCAGCGGACGTCGCTGCCGACGCGGGTCACCAGTGTGGTGTGGGGGTGCACGGTGTCGGGTGCGTCGGTCTCGCGCTGTTCGGCGAGGTACGCCTCGGCGCGTCGGGTGAGGACGACGGGTGGGTCCGTGCCCAGCAGTACCTCTCGCATGGCGCGGGTGAGGGCGTAGGAAAGTCCGGCGATGCCGCCGCTCATCCACTTGGCGACGCCGCCGCCGTCGGCGGGCTCGACGAAGACGCGTTTGCGCAGCCAGTCGATGTACGTGACCTGCCAGCTCCGTCCGCCGAGCAGCAGGCGCCGTGGGCCGGGGCGTTCCTCGGTGAGGACGCTCGGGTCGGTTCGGCCGATCTCGGTGCGTCCGGACAGGACGGTGAACTGCGGTGGCGCGGTGAAGGACGCGGTGAGTTCGATGAAGTGGCGTCTGCCGAAGCGGCGTTCCGCCTCCGGGCCGACGAACAGGAGGCCGCCGTCGGTGTCGAGGAAGCCCTCTTCGGTGAGGTGGCGCAGGATGGGCTCCGCCGACCGGTCGAAGGGGGTGAGACCGTTCCATTCCCGGTCCCACAACTGATCGCCCAGCTTGTGCTGTTGCAGGGTGACGGCGAGGAGCTGCTGGGCCACGAGGTGACGCGGCTCGGGTGGTGGGAGGACGGGTTCCACCCACCCCCGCGACCACAGCAGCAGCAAGCCCGCCGCCTGCAGCAGTGAGTCCTTGCGGGTGGTGAGGAACAGGCAGTTGCGTACCGTGTCCGCACGTCGGCCGGTGCGGCCGAGGCGCTGCAGGAACGAGGCGACGGAGGCGGGTGAGTCGATCTGGATGACGCGGTCCAGGTCGCCGACGTCGATGCCGAGTTCGAGGGTGGATGTGGAGACGATGACGCAGTCGCGGGCTTCTGCGAACGCCTGCTCGGAGCGGTTGCGTTCGTCGATGGAGAGGGAGGCGTGGGAGAGGAACACGGTCACCTCACGGGCCCGCAGAGCCGCGCCCAGCTGTTCGACCTGTGCCCGCGAGTCGCAGAAGACGAGGCGTTTCTCGCCCCGGTGCAGCGCCGCGATGAGTTTCGCGACGTTGTCCAGGGACCCCACGTAGTCCAGTTCCACGTCACCCGCCGGCCTGGAAGTCTGCTCCGCGGCGGTCGGGTCGCCGTCGCCTGCCCCGTCGGACGCCGGGAACCGAACCCCTGGGGCCACGACCTGCCCGGCACGGGTCCCCGCGCCCGCGCCCTGCAGCCAGCGCAGCAGGTGCTCGGGGTTGCCGACGGTCGCCGAGAGCCCGACACGCTGGATAGGGCGGCCGGTGACCCGCTCCAGCCGTTCGAGCACGGCCAGCAGGTGCCAGCCCCGGTCGTCGCCCGCGAAGGCGTGCACCTCGTCGACGACGACGGCCCGTACGCCGCCCAGCAGCCGCGCGTGGTCGGTCTTGACACCGATCAGCATCGCCTCGAGCGACTCGGGCGTGGTCAGCAGGACGTCCGGCGCCTCGGTGCGGATGCGCTGCCGCTGCGACTCCTTGGTGTCGCCGTGCCAGAGGGCGGCGCGTCGTCCCAGCCACTGGGCGTAGGTGTCGACGCGGACGACCAGGTTGTTGAGGAGTGCCTTCAGAGGGCACAGGTACAGCACCGAGGTGCCGGTCCACCGGTGTTCGGCCATCGCCGACAGCAGCGGGAAGCAGGCCGCCTCGGTCTTGCCGCCGGCCGTCGGGGCCAGCAGGACGGCGTCCTCGCCGTCCATGAGCGGGGTGACCGCCGCCCGCTGCAGGGGGCGCAGATCGGGCCAGCCGAGGGTGTTGACGATATGGTGCAGGACGACGGGGTCGAGCCGGTCGAGCACGTCGGCCTCTCCCCCGGCCGGCTCCGCCCCGGCCGGGCCGTCCGCGTCCGCCATCACAGCTCCAGGTCGATGGCGTCGGCGGACGCGGGTCCGCCGACGACCGTGGCGGCCAGGTTCCTTTCCACATCGGTGAGTTCGCTGCTCGCGACCGTCAGCCTGTAGTGCTGCCGGGGGTCGAAGTCGTCGAACTGGTCCACGCGGTCGAGCACGTCCCCGACGAGCTTCTTCAGGAACAGCCGGGGCGCCACGCCGACCTTTCCGCCCAACGCTCCGCCGACGGCCCGCGCGAGGTCGGCGACGTAGGCGTCGTCGACGACCGCCCGCACGCGCTCGGGCGATGTGGCGGCGTCCGCGTACAGGTCCCGGATGGTGGCGCCGAGGCCGACCAGGGACTCCTGGGTGAAGCCGGGCAGCCGGATCTGCACCGCGCGGGGGTTGTCGAAGCGCGGGTCGGTGGTGAAGTCGGTGGCGAGCCGCTGGGCGAGCGGTGCCAGGCGCTGGACGCCCTGCTGGCCGTCGTAGAAGGCGGGTGTGCCGGTGATGACGAGGTACAGGCCGGGGAAGCGGCCGGAGTGCACCTCGTCGATGAGCTGCCGCAGCGCGTTGAGCGCCTTGTCTCGTGCGTCGGAGCGGACCCGCTGGAGCGTCTCCACCTCGTCGAGGACGACGAAGAGCCCGGTGTGCCCGGAGTCGCGCAGCACGGTGAGCAGGCCCTGCAGGAAGCCGAGGGCGCCGAAGTGGTCGAGGTCGCCGCGCACCCCGACGGCCCGACGGGCGGAGGCGGCGACGTGCGGCTGGCCGCCGAGCCATGCCAGTACGGCCGCGGCGGTCGCCTCGTCGCCGTCGGCGAGGGCGGCCCGGTAGCCGCGCAGGGCGGTGGCGAAGGACGGGGCGTGCCGGGAGACTTCGGCGAGCCGCGCGACGAGCAGCTTCTCCACCTCGCCGGGCAGATCGTCCTCGGTCGCTCCGGCCGCGAGGACGTCCTCCTCCAGGGCGTAGAACCAGGCGTCCACGACCGGGCGCAGGGCGCTGGGCGGGAAGCTGGAGGTGGTGAGGCGCTCGGTGAGCCGCCGGTAGACGGTCTCCAGTTTGTGCAGCGGCGTCTCGTTCTCGGAGACCTGGATCTCGGCCACGGCGAAGGTGCGGCGCTTGGCCCGCTCCCCCAGCCAGCGCGTGAAGAACGTCTTGCCGGACCCGTACTCACCGCGCACGGCCTTGAACACGGACCCGCCGGACGCGACGGCGTCCAGTTCCGCGTCGAGGGCTGCCTCGAACCGGTCGAGCCCGGTGGCGAGCAGGTCGAGCCCGCTCTCGGGCACGGCCCCGCGGCGCAGGGCGTCGACGACGGTACGGCGGCGGGCCGCGCTGACCTGGGCGTGGCGCTTGGATCCGGTGGTGCTCACGGGGGCCAGTGTTCCATCTCCCCGTGGTTCAGCGCCTCGGCGAAGGGTCACGGGGTCCAGTTGGTCATCCGGGTCGCAACGCCCGACGTTGCGCGCCGCGTCGTGGTGCACCTGTCCCGTCTGTCGGCCGGGCACCGGCGGCGCGGTGATCCCGTTTCTCTGCGAACCGGCTTGACCGTCACGACAGAGCACTGCTGGAATCACTCTCCGTACAGGCAACAAGGCGGGAAGTGGAGTCACATGGCGGCGCTCGACAACGTGAAGCTCAAGGACGTCCTGGCGGACGTCGCCTCGGGTTCCTTACAACTGCCCGACTTCCAGCGGAACTGGAAGTGGGACGACGACCGGATCCGGGCGATCATCGCGACGGTCACGCTGGACTACCCGCTCGGCGTCGTGATGACGCTGCAGACCGGCGGCGCCACCCGGTTCCGCTCCCGGACCCTCACCGGTGCCCGGCCGGACGGTGACCCGGAGGCCGACCTCCTGCTGCTGGACGGGCAGCAGCGCCTCACCTCGGTTTCCGCTGTGCGAGATCACCGTCTGACGACGGGCGCACTCGGGGTGCCTCCGGGCACAAGCTCCGGAGGCACCCCGAGTCGTGTCCTCAGCCCGCTCCGAGGGCGAACTGCTCGCGCAGCAAAGCCTCGTGGAGCCGCAGGGTGCGGCCGTCCGGCAGGGTCTCCAGGACCTGCACGCCGTCGTAGTTGAGGAGTTGCCGCAGGACGGCGGCGAAGCCGTCGCCCCGGGTGACGGGCATGCCGACGCGCTGGGCGAGCGCGGTCACGGGCAGGGTGCCGCCCGCGTCCAGCAGGGCGGCGAGCGCCTGGTGGACCTGTTCCTGCTGCGGCTTGCGGGCCAGGCCGCCGAGCTGCGCCCGGTACGTCTCCGAGTCGAGCAGTGCCGTCACCAGCGTCTCGGTGCGGGAGACGACGGTCGGGGTGAGCAGGGCGTCGTCTCCCCCGGCGGTCAGCGCCACGTCGAAGAGCGCCTCGTGCATCCGGGCGACTTCCGCCTGCTCCTTCTGGGCCTTGCCCGTCGGCTTCTTGGGAGCGGGAGGCGTTGCGGTCACCGGCCGAGCCGCGTGCTCGTCCGGCAGCGGTGTCTTCCCGGTGTCCTCCGCAGCCCACCAGGCGGGCCGCTGGTCGCCCAGTTCCCGCCACCCCTTGGGCGGCTCCGCACCGAACGGCAGGAAGGCCAGCACCGGGATGGTGACCTCGGCGAGCGACACCCCTCCGTGGTAGCCGGCCTTGAGGGCGGTGTAGCGGGAGTCGGCGTCCCACAGGGCGACGACGGACGCGCCGGGCTCGGGCCAGACCACGCGCGGCCCGGACAGGGCGATCTCGTGTTCGGCGAGCGGGCCGCCGCCGGGCAGGCGGTGGCGGGCGGACGCGGGGTCGGCGGCGGTGTCGACCTTCGTGCCGTGCCGGTCGACGACGTGGCCGTGGTCGCTGGTGACGAGGACCGCCATGCCCTGGGTGGCCGCCACCCGCAGCAGGTCGCGCAGGCCGGGCACGTCGTCGGTCCGCCAGGCGCCGTCGCCGAGTTTCTGCTCCTTGGCGAGCCGGTCGTCGAGGGCGTTGAGGACGACGGCGACGTGGGTCCTGCCGTCGGCCAGCGCCTCCGTGAGCGCCGGGCCGAAGGTCTCGCCCGCGGTCTCGGTGCGCAGGTCGTCCTTGTGGAACACGGCGGCCCGGGCTCCGCCCCACAGCTTCAGTGCGGGGAAGAGCCGCTTCTCGTCGGCCTGGGTGCCCTTCATCAGCGTGCCCGCGAAGAGTGAGGTGCGGGACACGGCCGTCACGGTGGGCAGGGCGGCGGCCATCGCCCGGCGGTGCGGGGCACTGCCTTCGGGCAGCGGGTCGAACTCGGCCCAGGAGCGGCGCAGTTCCTCCCCGAGTTCGTTCGCGATGGCCGCGCTCATGCCGTCGAGCACGAGCAGCAGCACCCGCCGTTCCTCCCCGCGCCGCACGGCCGGGCCGACCACGCGGTCGAGGAAGGTCTCGACGGTGAGCATGGAGCCGGGCTGGGTGCCGGCCTGGGTCCAGGAGGCCAGGGAGCGGGCGAAGGACGCGTCGATCTGCCGGCGCCGGTCCCGGACGCGGGTGCCGAGGACGTCGTAGGCGGCCTTGAGGGCGGGGTCCGGGTCGCCGCCGGCCTCGATGTGTTCCAGGGCGAGGTCTGCCCAGCCGGTCTCGGCGATGTGCCGCTGTACGGCGTCGGCGACGGTGGGTGCGTCGGCGGGCGGGTCGGTGGCCAGCCAGCGGGCGAGGCGCTGGCCCATGCGGGCGCGTTCGACACGGGCGGACTCTTCCGGCTCGGCGGCGAGCCGGTGGTCCTCCAGGCGGCGGACGGCGTCCGTCACGGCGGCCGTGTCGCCCGCCGCGAGGGCCCGGCCGACGGCGGTGAACCGGGCCTCGAGTCCGCCGCGCAGGACGGGGCTCGCCGCCACGGCCTGCTCCGCGCCGAACCGGCGGGCCAGCGCGGACGCCCGGTCGAGCACGGTGCCGGTGGTGCGGCGCGCCTCCCGGGCCTGGTCGGCGTCGGTGCCGCCGGTGCGGTGTCCGGCCGCCGGCAGCGTGGTCACGTACTCCTCGGCGGCCCGCCCGAAGACGGTCACCAGGACGTCGAACTGGTCGCCGACCACCGGGGGCTGGTCGCCGAAGTAGCGTTCGGCCCGACCACGGGCCCGGTAGGTCTCGGGGGCGGGCTCGGCATGCTGCCACAGCGCCGCGCACACCAGGCCGAAGGCGGCGGCGTCCGCGCCGCGTTCGGCGTCGACGAGGGCGAGCAGGGCACGGCCGGCGAGACCTGCCTGGTCCTCCTCGCCGAGGAAGGCGGCCAGTCCGGAGCGTTCGGGGCCGCGCAGGGCGAGGAGCCGTTCGGGGGCGCCGGGCCGGGTCGACCAGTGCAGCAGGGCCTGGGCGTCGAGCCGGTCGTCGCCGGGGCGGCGCGTGCCGTCCTCGGTGTCGTAGCGGCCCAGGCGCAGGCGGCGCTGGGCGAGCGCGGTGAGGGCGTACTGGCGGGACAGCCAGCCGCCGGGGACGGGCGGCCAGCCGCCCGTGGTGGGCGGAGTGGCGTCGAGGAGTGCCTCGGAGGCCCAGTTGACGTCCTTGAGCCGGGGGTCTATCTGCCGGGCGCCGAACGCCTCACGGACGACGTCCCAGCTGTCGACCGTGTCGATGCGCAGCTTGTGGACGCGGGCGAGGATCGCCGGGTCGAGTTCGTGCTGCTCCCGGTCGGTGAGGACGACCAGGACCGCGGGGCCGGGACGGCGGCCCGCAAGGTGGTCGAGGACGAGTTCGTGGACGGCGAGCGGCGACGGCGCCACCGAGACACCGGCCGTACGGCCCTCGCCCCAGACGGGTTGGGCGGGGCCGTCCCACTGGGGCGCGGACCGCAGCAGCACGACCCGGCGCCTGCCCTCGACGTCCCCCGTCAGTGAGGCGGCGAGGGAGGACTGCGAGGACAGGTACTGGGTGACGGTCGCGGTGTTCAGCCGGACCGCGCCCGGGACGGCGGCGACGGCGGTATCCGTCATTCGACGACCTGCCAGGTGATCTCGATGGTCGCGTTCGGGTGGCGAGCAGCCAGTTCGGACAGCTCCGCCTGGAGGTCGGCGGCGGCCCGTACCACGGTCGTACGGCGGCCTCCGGACTTCCGCGCCGTGCCGCTGCCGCTGCCGCTCGCCGCGGAGGGCGTCTCCTGCGGCTGGGTGTAGGAGATGCGCGGGTCGCTGGTCGACGTGTCCAGGGACAGGTCACCGGCCGTCGGCTGCGGCGCGACGGGTACGGGCGTCGGGGTGGCGGCGGCCTGGCTGCGCTTGATCAGGGCGACGACCTCGCGCTGGGTGCGGGCGAGCGTGTCGCGCAGGTCGGCGGTGCGCTGGTCGTCGCGGGCCACGTGGCGCAGCGAGTCGAGCAGTGCCTCGCCCTCGGGGCCGAGCCCGGCGGCGAGTTCCAGGGTGCTCCAGGGGGCGGAGGCGACGGCCTCCGCGACCGCGCGGGCCTTCTTGACGGAGGTGCCGTACCGGTCGGCGCTGGTCTCGCCCAGGTCGAAGGAGGCGAGGGCCTCCACGGTCTTCTTCGCCCCGGCCGCGCCCTTGCCGGCCTCCGCCGTGAGGGCGTCCAGCAGTTGCAGGGAGCGGCGGGCGAGGGCGAGCCGTCCGGTGCCGGCGGTCTGGTCGAGGCCGAGGAAGGAGGCGTGGGCCTCCAGCTGGTGCACCAGGTCGGCCGCGTGGTCCCGGTGGGTGCGGGCGGCCTCGATGATCTGGCGGGCGAACTGGTTGACCATCCGGCCGCGCCGCAGCGCGGGCGGCTTCGCCCCGAAGACCGTCTCGAAGCGCTGGCGTGCGGTGTCCCAGTCGGATTCGGCGGGCAGCGGCTGGCTGCGCAGCGCGTCGTGGTCCTTGATCGCGGACAGTTCGGGCGCGGGGTCGAGGACGGTGCCGCCGCGCACCCACACCCGGTCGTCCGTCTCGGCGAAGGCGGCGACGACGAGCCGGGCGAGGAAGTCGGGCAGGCCGCGCGGGTCGGGCCGGTCGGTCCAGTCGGTGAGCGTGATCAGGGACAGGTCCCCGGTGACGCCCTGGGAGCGGGCGAGTTGCCGGAAGTGGTCGGGCCAGTACCGGGACAGCTCGAAGTACGCCTCCTTCTGCTGCCCGAGGCGCAGCGGTCCGGCGATGCGCTGCATGAGCCTGCGGTCGGCGGCCGGGACCTCCACCCGCCCGTCGCGTGCCTCGGCGGCGGCCCGGACGTGGGTGAACACCTTCTTGGTGTCGGCGGACCTGACGGCGGTGCCGGTGGCGTCGGGGTCGAGGTCGGGGTGGGCCGGGTACTGGTGGACGAGCAGCTTCCCCGCGACGTGCCGGATGCCGTCGCGCAGGCTCTGCCCGAAGGACAGGGTGAGCCCGTCGACGTCGGGCAGTGCGACGAGGTGGTCGTCGAAGTCGGGCACGACGTCGGCGGCCTGCTTCTGGGCGAGTCCGTACGCCTGCTTGAAGGCACCCTTGACCTGCTTGAGCAGAGCCTCGCGCTGGGTTTCCAGGAGGCCCTTGGCGCGGCTGCGGTTGTCGGCGTTGAGGTGGCCGGCGTACTGGGTGTCGAAGCGGTGCTCGTCGGCGAGGGCCTTGTCGATGACGACGAGGCGCCGGAAGTCCTGGAAGCGCTGCGCGGACAGGTGCGCGGGCAGCCAGGCGACGGTGCGGGACCGCTCGCCCTGCTGGCGCTCGCGCAGGCGCTGGACGCGGTTGACGTCCTCGACCGGTCCCCACTCGCCCTCGTCGAAGGGGAGGTCTATGGCGATCCGCCAGCGTCCCTCCTCCTGCGGCATCAGGTCGTGGTCGGGCAGCTCGTCCTCGTCGGCGACGTTCCCGAAGACGATCTCGGCGGTGCGGGCGGTGCCGCGCCAGGTGAAGTGGAGCTGGTCGCTCAACTGGCCGTGTTCGACGCCCAGTTCCTCGGACAGCAGGCGGCGGGCGAGCGCGACGCGGTTGCCGGGGTTGTCGTTGACCTGGGCGTTGGCGATGACGGAGTCCACGTCGACGCCGGAGAGTTCGAGGCGGACGCCGGGGTTGGCGTCGGTGCCGGTCTCCTTGATCTCGGGGAACCTGGCGGCCCATTCGGCGACCTTGTTCTTGATGATGCCGACCTCGGCGCCCGGGATGGGGGCGAGGACCGACCCGTGGTTGAGCGCGCCGAGCCGCCGGATGGTCAGTTCGGACAGTGCGGGCACGCTGGGCGCGAGCGCGGACAGCAGCAGGGTGCACACGAGCCGGTTGTCGCCGGTGAACATCCGGCAGCCGCCCAGCCGCTTCGGGTCGGTGAGGGACTCGGGCCGGTTGCGGTACTGCTCGACGTCGTCCTCGGTGATGTCGTACGAGCTGAGCAGGTAGGGCCGCAGTTTGGTCCTGTAGAGCTTGTCGGCGGCCTCGAAGACGACCTTGAGGCTGTCGGTGAAGGGCTTGTCGCCGCCGGCCGCGATCACCGGGTAGAGGTCGCCGACCGGGATGAGCTGCCCGAGCCGGAGCTCGCCCCGGTGGTCGGCGAGCAGCTGTCCCATCAGTTTCAGACCGGTGCGGGAACGCTGCAGCGCGGACGAGATGTGGACCAGGGTGTCCATGAACGCCGGTGAGAACGGGTATGTCAGCCGGAACGACTCCGCGTCCGCGCCGGTGGTGCCCTTCTCCGAGCCGAGGAGGGTGTCCCAGACCTGGGTGCCGACCCGCTTGGTCTGCTCGAAGGCCGCGTCGACGAGCCGTTCCGCCTCGGCGTCCTTCGGCTTGAGGAGGCGCGCGTGGGCGATCTGCGGGAGGTTGCGGTCCTCCAGGGTGATCTTGTCGAACCGGCCGGAGGCCAGGTTCAGGGTGTCCTGGATGGAGGCTTCCGCCGCGCCGGACACCTCTTCGCCGACGAGTTCCCGCAGGTCGCGCTGGCGGGCGATGAACGACACGACGGGGATGGCGCGCCGGGCGTCGCCGCCCTCCACGAAGTTCGTGATCTTACTGGCCTCGCGGGCCACGAACTTCTGCTCGTGGATGAGGGTCGCGAGCCAGAGGATCAGCTCGTCCAGGAACAGGACCAGACCGTCGTAGCCGAGCGACTGGGCGTGCTCGGCGATGACGGACAGACCGGCGTCCAGGGAGACGAAGCCGTGCTCGTTCTCGGTGGCGTTCCTGGCGAAGCCGGGAAAGAGGTTCGTGCTCGCGTCGTTGACCAGTTTGGCGCGCAGTTCGGCCGGGGTGGAGGGGTTGCGGAGGTCGAGCGGGGTGCCGCCCTCGTGGTTCTCCTCGGCGGCGAGGGCGGTGTCGAGGAGCTGCGCGGTCCAGGCGAAGCCCTCACCCCACTCGTCCGTCTCGTCGTCGTCCGCGTCACCGCCGCCCAGGCCGCGGACGACCGCCTCGTCACCGTAGGTGGCACGGTTGGCGCGGATGTCGGCGAAGAGGGAGTCGGTCCGGTACACCTGCGGGGTCGGCGCCTCCGGGTGCAGCTTCCTGACGTGCGTGACGTACCCGCCGAGCACCCGCTGTTCGAGGGCCTTCGCGCCGAGCATGTGGTACGGCACGAGCAGGAACCGCTTGCCGTCCGTGGTCAGCCACTCGTGCTTGGTCAGCACCGGGTCGAACTCGGTACGGACACGGGCGGACGCGTCGCCGCTGAGCAGCGCGTACAGCACGGCCATGAAGTGCGACTTGCCGGAACCGAACGAGCCGTGCAGGTAGGCGGCCTTGGACCGGTGCCCGTCGAGGGACGATTTGATGAGCGCCAGCGCCTCGTCGAAGTTCTCCAGCAGCCGCTCGGTGACGACGTAGTCCTTGAGGGCGTTGCGGGCGCCCTCGGGTGTCGTCGCCTCGGCGAGGGACAGGACGAAGTCCGAGGTGGAGATGGACTCCTTGATGTCGATGACATCGCGAAGGAGGGGCGGCTGGGCCATCGCGGGTCTCGCTCTCCCTGGGGGTGGTCGGTGCTGCTGCTCGTACGGGGTGTCGTGCGGGGGCCGCCGCCGAGGCCCGGGCCGGTCCGAGGAGTGGGGCAGGGCTCAGGGGTACGGATGGCCGGTGCGGCGGGCCGGCCGTCCCGGCCGGTGGCGGGGACGGATCCGGTCGCGCGGCGACCGGACGGGAACGGCGCCCACGGCGTCGGCCGGGTCAGGTCGGGCGGGTTTGCGACGTCTGCACTCTTCGCCCCCCTCGTGCTGATCGTCACCCGTACGGCCTGCGCACAGCACCCTACATCGGTCCCCCCATCGGCCCCGTGCCGTATACCCGCGCGCACCGCCCGTCCGCGCCGGCCGCTGCGGTCCCGCCGTGAGCGCTACGGCCGCCCTCGCCCCGACCGGTAGGCGTCCAGGAGGTGCCGGCTCGCGACGGTGAAGGGGTGGTCGGGGCCCAGGCCGCGTTCCCTCCGCTCGACGACGTCGGTCATCAGCGCGATCCCCTCGTCCATGTGTCCGAGCGCGGTCCGGGTCCGGGAGAGGAGTTGCCGGGCGGCGAGCACGATCGGGTACTCGGGCCCGAAGCGCCGCTCGTACGCCTCGGCGACCTGCCGGATCCCACGGTCGGCCTCGTCGAGGCGGCCCAGGAGGTACAGCGCCCACGCGTGGTTGTGCCGGGCGCCCAGGGTCACGGTGTGGTCGGGGCCGAGGACGCGCTCGCACTCCGACGGCAGCGTGAGCAGGGCACCGCCTTCCTCCGCGACCACGTCGGCGGCGGGCAGCATCTCCAGCAGGCCGGCGCGGGCCCGCAGCGTCAGCGGGTGCGCGGGGCCCAGCGCCGAGCGCCGCCCGGCGACGGTGTCGCGGAGCAGCGCGACGGATTCCTCGCGTCTGCCGAGGTTCGCCAGGACGAGCTGGAGGCCGTAGCCGCTGTCCGTGGTGTCGGGGTCGTCGGCGCCGAAGAGGCGCTCCTGGGTGTCCCTGACCGCGCGCAGTGCCGCTTCGGCCTCGGTGTACCTGCCCAGCCGGAACAGTGCCCGTCCTGCCCTGGAGCGGGTGGCGAGGACCGTGCGGTGGTCCGCGCCGAGGAGTCGCTGCCCGAGGTCCGCCGCGTTTCGGGCGGTCTCCCAGGCGGAGAGGTAGTCACCGGTGCGGTGCAGGGCGGTGGACAGCCGCGTCGCGACGGCCAGGGCGTCGGCGGCGGCCGGTCCGCCGACGCGCCCCAGCAGGGCCAGCGCGTGCGGTACCAGCAGGCGCATGCGCGGATCGTGGGGACCGGCGTCGGGTACGCCGGGCACGGCCGCGTCGAGCAGGCGGACGGCCGTCGTGTCGAGGGCGGGCACCAGGTCCGCGGGGGTCGCCGCCGAGACGCTGTCGAGCAGGATGCCGTGGCTCTGTACGCAGCGCGCGCCGGCGGCGTCGACCCGTTCCGACAGTGACTGGTCGAGGAGGGCTCTGAGCGCCGTCTCGGTTCGGGCACGGGGCAGTACGGCGCCGATGCCGGCGTGGTTGAACAGGGTCAGGGGCAGCGGCTCGGCGGCGAACCGGGCCAGCAGCCGGAGCAGGGCCGCCGCTTCGGGCAGCCCCCGCGCCTCGAACGCGTCGAGGGTCAGCTGCCAGGTCAGGCCGACCAGGTGCCGGGGATCCGCTGCGGACAGCGCGTCGGCTCCCCGGTCGATCAGCTGGACCCGTTCGTCCCCGTCGAGCTGGTCCCCGTAGGCGTCCAGTGTCCAGGGGTCGATGACCTGGTGGGAGAGGAAGCCGCCCGCCAGGGTGAGGGCGAGGGGCAGCCGCCCGAGCCGGTCGGCGACCCGCGCCGCCTGCTCCGTGGTGCCGCTGTGCGGGGCGAGATCGCGCAGTACGAGCGCGGCGTCCTCCCGGGGCAGTACGCCGATGTACTGCAGCTCGGCGCCCGGCCACCACCGGGCCGCCGCTCGCCGGGTGGTCACCAGGACGGTGCCGCGCGGGCTGGTGCGCAGCCAGTCGCCGTCCCGCAGGATCTCCGGCTCGTCGGTGTTGTCCAGGACCAGCAACCAGGGTTCGGCGGAACGGTCGAGATACGTCCAGGCGAGATCGGCGGCGGGCCTGAGGCCGTTGCGTGCGGCCAGCAGTTCGGCGTCCTCCGCTCCTCGGTCGGCCGCGACGGCGAGCATGCCGGCGCGCAGGCTCGCGCGGTCTGAGGCGTTGACCCACAGGCCCACCCGGTCCTGTTCTGCGGTGACCTCCTGGAAGAGGGCGCAGGCGACCGCCGTCTTGCCCGAGCCGCCCATGCCGTACAGCACGTAGACCTGGCCGCCGCGCTCCGTCTCGACGCTCGCCCGCAGGCGCTCCATCACCTCGCCGCGGTCGCGGAGCGCGACGGGGGGCCGGCCGACCGCCGGGCGTCGCACCGAGTCCGGTCCGCCGCGCTCCGGCCCGTCACCGCCGTAGTGGTGGTGCTCGCTGATGTGCTGGTCGCCCGACGACTGGTAGACGCGCCCCTGGTCCTCGGCGTGGCCGTCCGTCCCACCCGTCATCGCTCGGCGATGTGCTGGTCTCGTCCCGCCTGGTAGACCCGGGCCTGACCGGACGCGGTGGCGTGCTGGGTGATCTGCCGCGCGGCCGAGCCACCGGGGTCGAGCTGGTCCAGCAGTGCGCGCAGTTCCTCAATGGCGGCGGGCCGGGCGACGAGCAGCCGTCGCACCGTCCCCTGCCACTGGAGGCGCAGTTCGTCCAGGGTCTCCCGGTCGTCCGCGGCCACGGCGGCCAGCGCGTCCTCGCGGCCGGCCTCCCACTCGGCGGTGACGGTCTCGGCGCGCTCGGGTTGCGTCCGGCGCCAGAGCCGTGTGATCCCGTCACGCGCGTGGCGCCAGGCATCGGTCGCCATCAGCGCGACCAGAGTGGTCCCCGCGCTCTGTGCGAGCAAGGCCACTTCTGCTTCCACAGCCGCCCCTCCATTCACCCGATTATCCGATAACACATAGGGAAAACGCCACCTGCCGGGCGTTGGTATGACTTTCTTTCCGATCAATATCATTCCACCTCCGAACGACAGGGAACAAGGAGGAATCAATCCTCGCCATTACCCCGCCGCCAGGCTCTGACATATGGCCAGGCAGGCCAGTTGCACGCTACAGTGAAGCATCCTGACCGATCCAGGGGGCGAGGGAAATGACCAGGCCATGGGAAGCGGATCCGGACACGAGTTTCAAACAGCGTTTAGGGAGGACTCCCCAGGACCTCGGAAACACCACCGGAACTCCTGACTGCCCGGACATCTGGGAGCTCGCCAACGGCGACATCGCCGTCATCGGCCGGGACCTCACCCAGTCACTCGGCAGGAACCTGCCCGACGGGGTCTCGATCGGGTCGGACGAACGCCTCGTGGTCATCCCCAGGAACATGCTCATCGCGGCGAAGCCGGACATCCCCAGTGTTTGACTCCTTCCCCAGAGGCACCTCCGAACGCCTGGACCGCCCCACGTACCACGCCGACTTGGGCCGGGTCTACACCGACGGGATCGACTTCCTCAACAAGCTCGAGCGCGGCCAGCACTTCAAGGAGCGCGGCTTCCCGAGCTGGGAGGCCTTCGCCGACGGCGACTGGGAGAGGGCGCTGTCGCTGGCCGACGAGAGGCGCGAGGACTACGCCCGGGAAATCCGGCGGGCGTCGGAACTGGGCGTCACGCACCGTCGCCTCCGGGTGGTGGAATTTCCTGTCACGCCGTATGTGCAATGGGAGTTGTCCGTCCTGCGTGTGCGCGTGGACGCGGGTGACGCGATCAGAGTCATCGACGCTCGCGATATTTCCGGCATCGAGCGAAATCACCCGGTCCCGGAAGTCGTGATCCTCGGCGATGTGGTCATGTACGAGGTCGTGTACGACGAGGACGGAAATGCGGCCGGCGCCCACCGCTACACCGACCGCTCACTGATCCGGGAGACGAACACCGGGTTCGATGCGCTGTATGAGCGTGGTGAGGAATTCCACGATTTCTTCGACCGGGAGATCGCTCCCCTGGCCCCACCGCGGGGGGTCGGTGCTTCGACGGGTTGTCGCGGGTAACGGTGATCAGCGGGACGGGGTGACGAGCAAGCCCACAGGCCGACAGATCCCCGCCTTGGCCATCGGACGGTAGGTCGCGAGAGTGAGCCCGCCGGACACGACGGCCCCGATGACGGGGATGGCTTTGGAGACGCCCTTGACTCCGTTGCTCAATTCGGGGGATGGTCACGCACCGCAGCCGAGAGGGGCCGGCCGGGGCCGGACCGTTTCCTCGCGAGGTCCGTTCCCTGCGCCCCGTCGACGGGCCGGCGTCACTCTCCGCAATGGAGCAACAGAGTCGCCCTTGGCGAAGGACTGCGTCGTCATCTTGACACCGAGGTACTTCGCGACCTTCTTCACCATCGGGTAGACGACCCCATGGGTGAGTGCCTTCTTGGGCAGTTCCTTGGTGACCTGCTCCGCGATCATCCCCGCGACTTTCCCACAGCGGCGTTCGCCGACGGGGTGCCGAACATCACGCCGAAGAACAGTGTGAGCACCGCCTTGGTCGCGTCGTCGACGTCATCGCCCTCGCCGGAGAACAGCTCGGGCCAGCTGTAGAGGTAGGCGAGCTTCTGGGCGATGCGCAGCATGTGGCCGACGTACTGGGCCGTGTCGGCGGGCACCGTGGTGGGAAGGGCGAGGATGCCGGGTATCCCGGCGGCGGCCGAGAGAGCGCTGACCGTGGTGGTTTCGTAGCGGATGGATTCGTTGGCGACCTTGTCGAGGACCTCGACGGTGATGCCCGCGGCAGCGGGAGTCTCCTCTATCGCTCGTCGGATCTCGTCCTCGGAGCAGTGGCGAGCCGGCGCACTCCGGAGGTACGCCTCCCTGCGGATACGCACACGACGAAGATCGTCCAAGTGTCCCGCAGGACGGTCACGGTTCCCCGGCTGCGTGCCTTCGTGTCCCGGACCATCATCTTGTTCGGATCGCTGTCGGCCAGTTCAACGCAGTTCTGTGTCTCGGTGTAGGAGCTGGTTCGCCAGTTCGGGGTCACGGGCTGCATGGGGCCGCTCTCCTAGTCCGTAGGCATCTGGTCGAAGTGCTGCATCGCTGTGGAGATGAGGCCGCGGACGGCGGTGCCGTAGACCGCTGACTGTTTCAGGAGAGCGAACGCCTTGGTGTACAGCTCGATTTCTCGGGGCTGGGTGACGGAGAGCTCGGCCGAGTAGGTCTCGACGAGGACGAGTCGGCTGTCGAACATCGAGAACGCGTTGCCCGGCCAGATGCAGGTGGGGGCGGACTTGGGGACGATGCCCAGGCTGAGGCGGGAAAGTCCCATCACGGCCAGGAGACGGTCGAGTTGCCCCTTCATCACTTCCGAACCACCGAAGTTGGTGTACAGGGCCTGTTCGCCGAGGAGGACGTTGAAGATGCGGTCGCCCCTGTACAGGTACTGCTGGCGCTCAAGTCGCTTGGCCACGGCCGCTTCGGCGTCATCGGGAATCTCGTAGTAGCTGACGCCCTGTCGGAGGACTTCGGCAGCGTACTCAGAGGTCTGGAGGGTTCCCCAGATGAGCGTGGGGTGCCAGATGCGGAAGACCTTGGTCCTGGCGTACACCGGGATCGCCTGGCGCTGTCGTTTCTCGACGCCGGTCTGGAGTTGCCTTCGCCATTCGAGCCACAGCTCGTCGACATGACGGACGATCGCGACCAGGTCACCCAACTGCTCGCCCCGGCCGGTCGTCTCGCACCAGACGCGCATGTCGTCCTCGCTGGGACGCTGCTTGCCGTTCTCGATGCGGGAGACCTTCGACTCCTGCCACGAGGTGGCACGGGCGAATGCCCGGCCGCTGGTGAATCCGGCGTCCTTGCGGAAGCCACGCAGCCGGGCACCGAGCGCCTGCAGTGCCTCTTCCACCTGCTTGCTCACGGGTCGGTCAGGGCTTGTACTCGGGATGGGGAATGGCGTCTGCCCACAGCAGGTCCCGCAGGCGCACGCACTCGGCCACGGTGTCGGGGTCCTCGACGATCTCCGACCCGGGCACTCTGCCGTCCGAGTCGAAGTGTCCGACTGCGAGGAGGCGGTTGTCGTACAGCCACCAGTCGTTTCCCTGCACGGGAAATGTGACGCCCTCGGGCAGGTGGTGTCGGGGCAGCCAGCGGATCTTCTCGCCGGCCTCCTCGTTGAGGCCGGTGGTGGCGTGCTCCCACCGGATGTAGGGGGTGTGGGGCTCGGTGACCACGCGGACGCGTCGGACTGTCTTCCCTTCCCCGGTGACGCGCCTGATGAGTTGCGTCCACGGTTCCATGTAGGAGTAGTCGACGCGCTCGCCGCGGAGCCAGCTCGTGAAGGGACTGCCCTCGTCGGGGACGGAGTAGTCGTCCCTCAGCTCCAGATGGAATGCGTCCTGTGCGAAGACTCCGTTGCCCAATTCGCCGCGGCGGCGATGCGCAGTGGGAGATGATCTGCCGTGTCGTCATGAGTGGTGCGAGCCCTGGGATGGTGCGGATGTCGATGCGGCCGGAGGGGCTGCCTGCGGTTCCGGAGGAGACAGCGAGGGTGGCCCGGGCCGCTTTCCCGGCCGGGAGCCTGCCGATACGCCTGCGAGACCGGATGGAAGCGGTCTTCGCCGATGAGCCGTACACCGACGCGTTCGGGGTGCGCGGTGCCCCGGGGCTGTCCCCGGCGGTGCTCTCGCTGGTCACTGTCCTGCAGTTCACCGAGGACCTGACCGACCGGCAGGCCACCGCGATGGCGGTACGCGCGATCGACTGGAAGTACGCGATCGGCGCCGAGCTGACCGATCCCGGCTTCGACTTCAGCGTGCTGGCCAAGTTCCGCGCACGCCTGATCGAGCACGGCATGGAACGCCTGGTCTTCGACCGGCTCCTGGAGTGCTGCCGCACCGAGGGACTCGTTGCGGCCGGCGGCAAGCAGCGCAGCGACTCCACCCATGTCATCAGCGCGGTGAGGGACTTGAACCGGCTGGAGTTGGCGGGCGAGAGCGTGCGCGCCGCGCTGGAGGTGCTGGCCGCAGCCGCGCCCGAGTGGCTGGCAGGCGCGGTGGATGTCACCGAACTGGCGCACCGCTACGGTCCGCGCGTGGACGGGTGGAAGCTGCCGGCCTCGAAGACCAAGCGGGACCGGCTCGCGGTGGTGTTCGGGCAGGACGCGCTGATGCTGTGCCGGGCGGTGCGCGCGCCCGGCGCCCCGCCGTGGCTGGCGGAGCTTCCCGCGGTTGAGCTTTTGCGGCAGGTGCTGGTGCAGACCTACTACATCGAGACCGGCGCGCGGGGACGGGAGGTGATCAGGAAGCGGGAGGCCGAGGTGGACGGCGTCCCGCCCGGTCATATCCGCCTGGCCTCTCCCTACGATGCGGATGCGCGGTGGGCGGCCAAGGGCGAGGAGCTGTTCTGGCTGGGCTACAAGATTCATTTGACCGAGACCTGCCATACTCCCGCCGAAGCCGAAGCCGAAGCCGAAGCCGAAGCCGAAGCCGAAGCCGGGAGCGGGAACGGGAAGCGCGTCGCGGCGCCGCCGAACCTGATCACCGATGTGCACACCACGAAGGCGACGGTGCCGGACGTGAAGGCCACCGCCGGCATCCAGCAGCGCCTGAATGAGCGCGGTCTGCGCCCGGGCGAGCACTATCTGGACTCCGGCTATCCGAGCGTGGACCTGGTGGCCGCCGCCGGCAAGGACGGGACCGCGATGGTCACCCCGCTGCTGGCCGACCACTCGCCGCAGTCCAAGGCCGCTGCGGGGTTCGACAAGAGTGCTTTCCGCGTCGACTGGAAGGCCCGTCAGGTCACCTGCCCGGCCGGTCGCACCAGCGCCGGGTGGTATCCGGTCACCCAGCACGGCAGGCCCGCCATCGTCGCCCAGTTCGCCTCCACCGACTGCCGGGCCTGCCCGTCAAGGACGCAGTGCACTTCCTCCCGGCGGGTCAGTCGGATGCTCACCCTGCGGCCGAAAGAGCTGCACGAGATCCAGGCCACCGCCCGCGCCGTGCAGAAGACCCAGACCTGGCGGGACAAGTACAAGCTGCGCGCGGGGGTCGAGGGCACGATCAACCAGGCCCTGGACATGACCGGAATCCGCCGGGCCCGCTACCGAGGACTGGCCAAGGTCCGCCTCCAGCACGTCTTCTCCGCCACCGCCTTGAACGTCATCCGCCTCGACGCCTACTGGAGCACCACCCCGCTCGGCAGACCCCGGACCAGCAGACTCGAACGCCTTGCCTACATGCTCACAGCCTGACCGGCGACCGCTCGGAATTGGGCAACGGAGTCTGCGAAGCCTTCAAAGAGCTGGTTGCGCTCGGCGCTGGAGATCAGCTCCATGCGGTTCCTCCAGTAGGGCGGTGATCGCGGGCTTGGGGACCTCGACCACGGTCTCGTAGTCCGGAATCTCCATCTGGGCCAGGGCCTCGATGTCGGTGACCTCCCGGCCCTGGACGACGAACGTACCGCCCGGCGTGAGGATCATGATCGGGTCCTTGATGCGCCTGACCTCCCCGGCCGGCAGGCCGTCCTCCACGAGGTGCTCGAACAGCTCTGTGGGGACCTCCACCGCCGTCTCCCCCTCCGGGATCTCAAGCTGCGTCAACAGGTCGTTCGCGAAGACCTTCCAGCCCTGGACAAGGTAGGTGTCCCGGTCTGTGGCGTACAGGGTCGGGCAGTCACCGACCGTGGAGTTCTTACCGAGGAACCGCAGCTTCATGGTCGTTCCCCTGCCTGCTGCCTTGCTCAGGTTTGCGCGACACGACGATGGTCTGCGGGCCGTTCCGGGCCGTCAATCGAGTTGCCGCAAACTCGCGCAATCTCCTGGGGACCTGGGTGACGACTGCTCTACGTTCGTCTCCGTACCCGAACAACCGACGCAGCCGCCGCGCGTTCCGGTACCGAGGGAGATGCGCTGTGACCATCGTGACCGACAGACGCAGGGCTCCAGCCGTCGATAACCTGCCCCTCGACCCGCATCCGATCGCGGACAGCATCGACGCCACCCCGAGGACGGAGCCGTACATCGTGTTCAAGCACCGAGCATGGAGAAGTGTCGGCAACCAGACTCTGGTCCGGGTCACGAAGGACCGCACACTCCGGGTCAAGGTCATCGATGCCTGCGGAATGACCTGTACCTTCTGCCACAACGAAGGCACACCCGTCAGCGGCGACAACCACGCTCGGGCCGCCGGCGAATTCGGCGCTGTCGGCCGGTCGGGACGGGTCTCCCTCTACCTGGCGACCAACGGAGCGCGCTTCGCGGCAGCTCCCGTGTTCCCCGATGCCGCCTTTCGCTCCGCCTTGGCGAGGCTGCGTGACGCCCTGGGCTTCGGGGAGGTTCACCTCACGGGAGGGGAACCGACCCTGCACCCCAAGCTCGCGGCGATCGTCGCCGTGGCCAGGGAGGAGAGATACGAGGTGGGCGTCACCTCCAACGGTGAGAACGGCGCCGGAGTCCTCCCCGCGTGCGCGAAGGCGGGCCTGGGCCGCGTCAACTTCTCGATCTTCGGCACCACGCCCGAGGAGCTGGCGCAGGTGCAGAACGTCCGGTTCCGGGCGGCTTCCCTGGCGGCGCGGAAGATCGAGGCGCTGGAGCGATCGATCCAGGTGGCGACCGACGAGGGAGTCGGCGTGAGCGCGAACGTGGTCGTCCCGGACCACAGCCACATCGAGCGCGTCCACCGGCTCCTGGACCGGTACTCTCCGCAGATGTCGTTGAGGATCCTGTCGTCGCTGGCCGACGGGGACAAGTCACTGGACGCCATCGACGAGCTTCTCGGCGACCTCGGCGCGGTGCCTCGGGAAGTCCACGTCATCGCTGGAAGCTCCGGATTCCGCATCTCCTACACCCTGCCCGGCGGACGCGTGATCAAGGTCAAGCACATTCGGCCCCCTGCGCCTGCCCGAGACCTGCGCGAGCTGCCGCTTCAACAACACGACCGACTGCCATGAGGGTTACTACGGGGTCCGTCTCTACCGCGCCCCCAGGGGAACCTTCCACGTAGGCGTCTGCATCCAGCGCATGGACCTCTGTCTGCCCATCGACGAGTTCCTGGACGGCGCCGTGTGCAGGGAGGTCAGCACGATGCGCGAGCAGGAGTTCCACACCCTGACCGCTCAGACCGTCACATGACAAGGAGAACCATGGCGCAGAACGAATACGAAGCGAAGTTCCTGGAGATCGACGTGGAGGCCACCCTCGACGCTCTGCACACTGCCGGGGCGCAACAGGTCTTCCCCAGAACCATGTTCACGCGTCTGATCTTCGAGAACGACGCCGTGCAGGGCGAGCAGTGGCTGCGGTTGCGCGATGAGGGCGGCAGGACGACGCTCACCCTGAAGCAGGTCACCGACGCGACGCACATCCACGGGACCACCGAGATCGAGATCGAGGTCGACGACCTGGCCAGGACCGCGGAACTCCTCGCGGCGCTCGGCCTGCGGCAGGTCCGCCACCAGCAGAACTACCGCGAGGAATGGCACCTGGACGGTGTCACCTACGACTTCGACACCTGGCCGGACCTCCCCACCTTCCTGGAGATCGAAGGCTCTTCCGAGACTGCCGTGAAGGAGGCGGTGGCGGGACTCGGCCTGAACTACGACCAGGCCCGCTTCGGCAGCATCGACCTGATCTACAAGAGCGAAGCGGGGCGTGACATCCTCGCGGAGCCCACGCTCCTCTTCGCCTGATCCGGCCGGCACCTCGGCGGTGTGCCCGCGGCAGCGGCCTGACTTCCGACCTCACCACTCAGAGCGGGTGGAGGCTTTCACCTGCGCACAAAGCCCTCGGCAAGCACTCGCCCGCCGAGGGCCCTGTCCCGTCAGAGTGCCGCGAACTCGACGAACGCAGTCCACGCCGTGGGTTCTACGGCGAGGGCGGCACGGGTTGTGTCCTTCGAGTCGCGGATGTGAACCCTGGCGGGGTGGGTGGCGACCTCGACACACTCTCCGCCATCACCCGCGCTGTAACTGCTCTTGAACCAGGCAAGTTCGTCCAGGCCGAGCCTGGTCTTTTCCCCGCTCATCTCTCTCCCAACAGCTTCTCGATCAACGCTCGCGATTCTGCCGGAGTGTGTGCTTGTGCGCGCAGGGACCCATACGTACGTTCCAGCTCTCGGACCTTCTGACGCTCCGTGTGGACCCGACTGTCGCCTTGCACCTCCGCATAGGCGATCCTGCGCCCATCCTTCATCTCCATCAAGGTGAACGGGCCAGCCAATCCCGCGTGCTCTTGACGGGAAAGCGGCATCACCTGGACCTCCACGTTCCGCTTCTCTTCGATGAGTAGAAGTTGCTCCAGCTGTCCCCGCCGCACCGCCTCACCACCGAGTGGACGCAGAAGTACGGCTTCCTCGATCACAAAGCTCAGGTGTGGGGCAGGCCGCCGCTCAATGATCTCTTGCCGCGCCAGCCGGGCGACCAACCGCTGCTCGATGACCCCTTCGTCCAGCTGCGGACGCCACATGGCGAACACCGCCCGCGCGTATTCCTCGGTCTGCAAGAGCCCCGGCACAGCCTGAGTGGCGTACACGTGCAGCACAACCGCTTCGGCCTCCAACTTGGCCGCGCCCTGGAAGAACGCCGGATACTGAGCCCGAGCCACGTCCTCCTTGCTCGCACTCAGCACACCACCCGCGTCCAGCACTTCATCAGCTTGGTCGATAAACTTCGGCGGCGGGATACGTCTCCCTTGCTCGAACGACGCGATCGTCGAGGCCGAGTACCCGGTCAGCGACCCGAGCCTCGCGCGGTCCAGGCCCGCCCGCTCCCGGAACAGCTTCAAGTGCCGTCCGAACAGGCACAGCATGCCCGTCCCGACCTCGTACTCTTCCGGCTGCTGAACCTCGTCGTCCATGCCGCAGCTCCTCTCGTACAACCGCCCAGTCAGCCAACTCGGGGCCTGGGGACCGGTCACGCCCAACGCCAGGTACAAGCGCACCGACCGCGTGTACAGCCTGTACCGGTCAGCGCATCACTCCTGGTCAACGCTACGCAGAGTCCATGAATGTTGACCTTATGAAGTCAGAAACTCCCCCGAACGGGAATATGCCGCAGCATCCCGCATCCGAACGTGAGTTCACCATGCGCTTCACCTCGACGCCGCGCGGTGCCCGCCTCGCCCGCCGACTCGTCTCCCACCGCCTGGACGACTGGGGCCACCCGTACACGGCCCCGGTCAACGAGACAGTCACCCTCATCACGTCGGAACTCACCGCCAACGCCGTACGCCACGGCCACGCCCCCGGCCGGGACTTCCACGTGCAGCTCACCCTGACCGAGGACGTCGTCCGCATCGAGGTGACCGACACCCGCACTGAGAAGGGCCCTCCGGCCAATCCCCCGGCAACCGACTCACTTTCCGAGTCCGGCCGGGGCATGCTCCTGGTCACCGCCCTCGCGGACGACTGGGGCGTCAGCCCTCGCCAGTCCGCCCCGGGCAAGGCCGTGTGGGCGGAGCTGCATGTACGGACAAAGGGCCACCCACTCACGTACCGGGTGGCCCCTGAACCGACGGATGTCAATCTACTTCTGGCTACCGCTTCGCTGCTGCACGACGACCTCGGGTCGCGGCCGGAGGACCCCAGCCACGGAGGTCGTCGTCCGTGAGTCCATGCTCGCCCTGCTTCTGCTGGCGGTAACCGGCGAAGAAGTCCGCCGGGGAGCCGCTGTAGAGCATGTCGAACTCGTTGTGCCACTGGGACAGCCACGGCTGGAGTTCCAGCAGGCCGGCGAGGAACGGCGTAATCTCCTCGGTGGACAGCGCGGTGTTGGTGAAATACGTCGCCAACGCCTGCGCCTGCTCGCGGTGGTCCCAGCCGGCCCAGCCATACAGCTCGGGGGTGGCGGCGTTAGCCTCGTGTATTCAGCTACGAGGGCCGTCCGTCAGTGATGTGACGCCCTGATAGCGGAAGGGTGCCCCTGACCTGCGATGATCTGAACTTCCTAGATCAAGAACGTCGCAGAGTGGGGGCACCCAACAGGTGCAGGCTACCGAATGGGATCGTCGGCTCGTTGTGCGGGCCGACGGCAAGAACCTGGTCGGGCATGCGGGCGTGGTGCTGCTGCACCGGATCGCGGACCGGGTCGGGCTGACCCGCGCCCTGGCCGCCGCGCTGCCCCGCGGCGTCGGGCCGGGGTGGCGGGATCGCGGGATGGCCCTGGTCCAGCTGGCCTGCGCGATCGTCCTCGGCGCGAGGAATGTCCTGCAGGCCGAGCAACTGCAGCAGCACTGGAGGCCGTTCTTCCCCCGTCCGGTCTCGGACAGCACCCTGTGGCGCACGCTGGAAGCCATCGACGGCCCTGTCGGAGCCCGGGTGGAGCGCGTGCGCGCCGTGATACGGCGTGGGGTGTGGACGCTGCTCGCCCTGCGGCCCGGTGGGTTCCCGTGGATCTCGGTATGCGGGCGCACGCTCACCAACTGGTACGTCCTGGATCTCGATGCCACCTTGGTGACCTGCACCAGCAAGAAGGACGGCGCGGCCGGCACGTTCAAGGGCGGCTACGGACATCACCCGCTGGGCGCCTGGCTGGCCAATACCCGCGAGTGCGTGACCATGCTGCTACGGCCGGGCAACGCGGCGTCCAACGACGTCGCCGACCACAAGACGGTGCTGGCCGCCGCGCTGCGGCAACTCCGCTGCCGCTGTGGTCGAAGCTGCTGGTGAGGATCGACGGCGCGGCCTTCAGCCACGGCCTCCTTGAGCATCTGCAGGCGCTGACCACCAGCCGCCGCCGAGTGCGCTGGGTGACCGGCTGGGCCATCAATACCGCCGACGAGGCCGCGATCGCACTGCTGCCCGCGGACGTGTGGAACGACGCGCTGCGGCAGGACGGCGAGGTCCACGAGATCAAGGGCCCGGACGGACAGAAGGTCACCTACCAGGTCGCCGAGCTGACCGGGGTGCGCGACCTGAGCGGCTGGCCCGAGGGGATGCGGCTGATCGTGCGCCGGGTCAAGCCCTCGCGCCGCGATCTGAAGAAGCTGACCGCGTTCGAGCAGCGCACCGGCTGGCGTTACCAGATCGTCGCCACGAACATTCCCGCCCACCAGGGGCTTTCCGGGGTGTCCGGCTCCGGGCAGGTGTGGTTCGTCGATGCTCTCTACCGTGATCATGCCGAGGTCGAGGATCGTGTCAAGGCGATCAAGCGGATCGGCCTCGGGCTGCTGCCCTCGAAGTCCTGGCAGCTGAACGCCGCCTGGGTGCTGGCTGCCACTATCGCCGCGGACCTCGACGCATGGACCAGGCTCCTTCTCCTGCATGACGAGCCCGAACTCGCCGCCGCCGAACCGGAGACGATCCGCAGGAGGCTCTACCACCTGCCCGCCCGGCTCACCGCCCACGCACGCAGACGCACCCTCCACCTCGACCGCACCTGGCCCTGGGCGCCGGCGTTCGCCACCGCCTGGCAGCGGGCCACCCAGCTTCCGGCCCACACCTGACGGTCGGCCCCGCCCCGACGACAGCGGAGAGGAGAGGACCCGCAGCACCCTCGGGCCCGTGGAACCCGACGCCCCGCAGCGTCACGCGACGGCCCGTCCTCGAACGGCAGGGGACATTACGGGCAAACCGCCGAACCGACCGACGTCACACCGCAAGTGAAGAATCGAGGTTAGTCTGCCCGTAGGAGATAAATCGCTCCTTGGGCACGTCGAGCTTGCCGCGCGCCCTCCAGTAGGAGGGTCGGAGGAAATCAGCCGAGGTGTACTTCGGCGGTACGGGGATGGAGTCCCGAATCTTTCGCTTGGCAGGCTCGTCAGGCGCGGCATCCTCTTTGCGCTGGAGGTCCCACACCTCTTCCCAGTCGGCGTGCTTCTTCAGCCCGGACGGCTTGTAACGCAGGCTGGAGAGGAACGGCACGTGCTCGTCGGTGATCAGCTCGGCGACGACCTTCGCAAGTTCCTTACGGGGCGCGTAGAGCTTCGCGATGGAAACGAAGTCATCGTCACGGGAGAGGGCGTCGGTGAGACGGGCCAGGGTGAGGATGGCGGGTTGGCCGTTCTCGTCAAACCAGTGGCCGCGGTTCTCCATTCGGTCGAGCAGCCAGGAGCGCAGGGCCTTCTCCTGGAGCGAATCCCAGCCCTCCCCCTCCCAGCGCCGCTTGAACTCCGGTCGCTCAATCATGCCAATGGCTCGGTTCTTCTCGATGGCATCGATACGTCGCTCCACTACTGCCTTATAGGCCGCTGGCCAGTTTTCTGGCAGCTCGGTAAATGCCGTGAAACCGTGGCGCCGAAACCAGTCGGTCGAAGCCACACCAGCCTCAACTCGGCGGGCCAGCGCGATCTCGAATGCACGTTGACCGGGCGCGATAGCGGGGACATCAGACGCAAGGGCGCGCAGATCATCGCCATAAACGCCATACAGATAATAAACCTGCCAGTCCAACTCTTCCTGCAGTGCGATCATGCGCGCACGAGTTGACCTCCAAGCATCTCTTGCTTCTCGAAGGGTGTCGGACGTCGGGAGGGCCGTGGAACTAAGGATGGCAGGGCTGGTAGCTGCAAGTTGCTGAGCGAGATCGTCAAGAGCGATAGCAAGGTCAGCGGGATATGCAGCTGGCAGGGGAAAATCTTGCAGCTTGGTTCCCGTAAACTCATAAAATTCCTCCCACTTCTCGCCGCGAAGCCCCTCGTTGACACCTCCATTCCCCTTGCCGTGACTGACCTGTTTCAGCCAGAAGCAGGCGGTAGAACTATTAAGCACCCCAAGCAACCGCAGATGTTCCTCTTCACTCGCCCCCTCCCGCAATTTGATTACCGGCGCAGTCCTGGTAAAGGCACATCCACTACGGTCCAACACCACGTGATTATGTGTGGCGACGAACGCGAAATTCAGCGACCACGGATGCGCATTTATGTCCTTCGGAAGCTGGTGCCACTCCCACCACGATCGACCGTCTCTGAAGTAGGTTCCTCCAGAGAACGTCGACCGGTTACCCAACTCGGTCCTGCTCGGCCACAGCAGGCGAGCAATTTTGGGCATTGAGGTCAGGGGAGTAACGGAACGCCTTGAATCGTATGGATGAATCACGGAGTTGCCGCCAGCGATCTCGTAGTCGCGGACTTCGTCTCCGACACCGATCCGCTTGACGAAATCCGGCTCAGCACCGTGATTCCTCAACATCCGAGCAGGCATAATCAACGCATCGTCCGCGTGGGTATCCCCATAGAATCCGATACGGACAATATAGGACTTGAGCGTTGACACGCGAGCCGTCGCCAGCGCTTCCACCAACTCGAGTCCACCGTCAGTCAAGATCCAGGGCTTTTTGGCGAAATATCGCGCTCGATCCAGATCGTCTACAGAAACCCACTGGCTCACCGAGCCCGGCTTGTCGATCTGTTCGACGATGGCTTGCCAGACCAGACCCTCTTCTGCGTTCTCTGGCGCAGCAGGCTCGCCCTGCACGCTTCGGACAGTCCGAATGACCGGTGAACGCCCTGTTCCGCCTCGCTGCTTACCAACCAGGATGACCGTAGGCGTCCCGTGACCCGGAATGTAGGCACCCGACGTATCGACGACCTCGGTCAGCTCTACTGCGTGCCCGAAGTACCCCTCAATGAGCTTCGTCCCAAACTCGCGCTTCATGAAGGAGTTGGCAGTGATTTGCCCGACCATGCCGTACCCTCGCCCCTCGGTATCCCCGCGCTTGGCCAATTCGAAGAACCGCTGGGCGAACGGAACCGAGAGCGCGTACACGCCCGCGCACGCCGGATAGAGATCGCGATACAGCTCGTTAAGCTTCTTGTCCTTGACCGTGATGTAGGGCGGGTTCCCCACGACCACGTGATACCGTCCCGGCCTCAAGATATTTGGGTAATCCTGACTGTCCTCCGTGGCGTACTTAAACTCCGCCAACTCATCCACGAAATCTTCGTCCACCCCGCCGAACAGGTTGCCCTGCTGAGAGCGACGGGACTTGATCAGTGAGTCCCCCACCGCCAGATGAACTGGCCACTCGTACTTCGCCGCCTCCCCCAGCGACCGCACCCCACCCGCCGCCATAGCCGCAATCAGCAACCGGAACCGAGCAACAGCCACCGCGAACGGGTTGATGTCCACCCCGTGCACCGAGTCCAGTGCAGCCCGCACCCGCTCGTGCACCTCCCGCCCCGGCTGCCCCTCCCCCACAGCCGCACCAGCCGCCGGAACGCCCCCAGCACAAAGTGCCCCGACCCGCACGTGGGGTCGATCATCTTCAGTTCCTCGTACCCGAACTCCCGCACCGCCGGGTTCATCGTTCGGTCGAGGATGAACTCCTCCACGAACTCCGGTGTCTGGAGCAGCGCGTACGTCTTCCGTGCGGCCTCGCTCAGGTCCTGGTACAGGTCGCCCAGGAACCGCGTATCCCAGCCCTCCGTACCGTCCTCGTTCAGCGGGTCGGTGAAGTCGTGGACGAGGGCGCCCGCCTCGTCCCTCCCCCGCCAGAACTCGACCAGCTCCCGCGCCCCGTCGTGCGACAGCGGAACCTGGTACAGCGGGTTGTGCCGCTTGTCGAAGAGCAGCCGCCCCGCCTGCCCCTGTCCCAGCTCCTCGAACGCCTTCTCCAGCCACCCCCGGTACGTCGGATCATCATCCGACTCCACGTAGGCGTCGTACCGGGACTCCGCCAGCTCGCGCCGGTCGCCGTCCGGTCCCGTCAGGTACGGCTCCGGGATCAGCCGGTTGTCCTCGCAGAACCGCACGAAGACGGACCCCAGCACCCACGCCACCGCGACCTGCGTGACCCGCTCGTCCAGCCACGAGGTCCACGTCGCCGCCGTACGCCCGAGCTTGCGCGCCTGGTCGTACTCGGCCCGCAGCCGCGCGCCGACGTCCCCCAGCGCCCCCACCTGTCGTCCGAGGTCGGCCTCGACCGCCTTGACCTGCTGCTTCAGGTCGTTCAACAGAGCCTTGCGGTCGATCACTCGACGTCTCCCTCGACACCACTGGCACGTGCGACTGCCATACCCTCGCCGGATCCGCGATGGGCGTTGCCCACCCACGTGTCCGGAAGCTGGATCCACTCCCCCAGGCCGGCCTGGTAGGGCACGGCCACCTGCCCGAGCCGGGGCTCGCGTGAGGGGTCGCTCTGCGGGACCAGGAGCCACAGCCCCCGCCCGCCCCGCCGGGCCGCCGACGCCAGCCGGTCCAGGACACCCATCGCGTCGTAGCGCGCGAACACCCCGGCCTCCGTCAGCAGCACAGGACCGGCAGCACCGGCAGGAGCTGCCCCGCCACCGCCACCGTTACCCAGCAGCTCCGCGATCCGGGGTTCCACCGCGCCCCACGCCGTTCGCGCGTACTCCGCGAACCGCACCGCGCCCTTCGAGCCCGGCTCGGCGGCGTCCGCCTTGAGCAGGGTCTCCCAGGTGGGCTTGGTGCCCGGCGTGACCCGCGCGTGCAGGGCCTCCAGGAACAGCTCCGTCACCGACACCGCGTCCGTGCCCAGCCGCTCCGCGCCCAGCTCCCGTACCGCGTCCCGCACCAGTTGCTGCCGTACGGTCAGCACCCGGTACCCGTCCCGGCGGGCCGAGGCGAGGAGCCGTTCCTCCGCGCGGACCGCGCCCGCGAGCTGTGGGTCGTCCGCGTACCGCGTCACCGCGCCCGTCCGCGTCGACCGCCGCCACGCGCCCGTCGTGAGGTAGCTCGACGTGTCGTCGACCCGGGTCGACAGGTAGCGCAGCACGCCGTCGCGTTCGTGCATGCCGAGCGACAGTTCGAAGCCGGCGTCGCGCAACGCCTTGGTGAGCGGGCCGCCCGTCGGCAGGTCGTGGGTCGTGCCGCCGCGCCCGTCGGGGACGACCATCTCCGGGAAGCGGGCACGGACCCGCTCGTGCACGGCCTCACTCGTCAGGCCGGGCTGCAGTCCTTCCGGCAGGCCCTGGATCCGGCGGACGAGCCCGGCCTGCGTGAGACGCAGCGCCCGGACCAGCGGCAGGTCGCGCGGGTAGATCTCCAGGCGTGGCGTGGCGGCGGCGTTCACGGAGGCCGCCGCCGCCAGCTCCACCATGCGCCGCTCGTCCCAGTCCACCGCACCCGGCGGCACCGTGAGCGCGCCCAGCTCGGCCAGGACGGTCGCGGCCGTCGGCAGGGTGTCCAGTCTGGTGAGCCGGTCGGCCCTCTTGCCGAGGCTGGTCGCGTACTCCAGCAGGCCGGGTGCGGTCGGGGTGTCGGGGCCGTCGTTCTCCCGGACGTCGAGAGCGAGCAGGCCGGCGCCCAGGGACTCGTCCGTCGCCTTGCGGTTCGGCTGGTGCAGGAACTCGGCCTCCTGCGGGAGCAGTTGCTCGACCTCGACGACGGCCCGCACCGCCGCCAGCGCCAGCGCGCGCCGCTGCTCGCGCCCCGCGAGGTGCGTACCGCGCCGGACCGCCAGGGCGTCCGCGATCTCCACGGCCGAGGCGACGCGGCCCATGTCGGCCAGGAGGTCGATGATCTCCTCGCGCAGGGCCTGGACGGCGGGCTCCGCCTTCCAGCGCTTGCGCTCGTCCTTGAGTATCTGCGGGATACGGCCGTGGCTCAGCCCCAGAGCCTCCGCGACGTCCTTCTGCTTCGGCCAGACGCCGATGCCGGGCAGGACCCCGTGCTCGTCGGGCAGGCGCAGCAGCAGCCGCACCATCTCCGCCTTGTTGCGGTTGGAGCCGTTGTTGTTGACGGCCGGTACGAGGACGGTGGCGAGGGTGTCGAGGCTGACCGAGCGCAGGGTGCGGGCGGACAGCGCGCCCGCCGAGGCACCCGTGGCGAGTTCGCCGGCGAGGGCCGACTCGGCGGCCGTGAGCTGCTCCAGCTCCTCCTTCGCCTCCGCCCGCCCCTTCGCCGTCAGCGGCGAGACGGGGATCTCGCTCAGCCGCTCGCCCCACTCGCGCTGCCGCTGCTGGACCTCGTTGCGGGTCTTGGCGCCCAGGCCGGGGGCGTTGACGAGCTTGCGGCGGCTGTGGTCGAGCAGTTCGCCGACCGTGGTGATGCCGAGGCCGTAGAGGAAGGACTGGGCGGCGGGCGTGAGGCCGGAGACGGTCAGCGGGGTGTCGCGGGTGACCTCGGCGGCAAGGCGGTCTCGCTGCTGCTCGGCGGTCTCCGGCTCGGCGTCCGCGATCGTCGCCGCGGCGGTGCCCTCGGCGGGTGTCCCCTCCGCCGTGGTCGCGGGGGCCGAGGGGCGGGAACGGTGGCTGGAGGGGACGGTCTGGGAGGCGTCGAGGAAGACCTTGCGCCAGGCGTCCCGCATCGGTTTCAGCTCGGGGAAGCGCCTGCCGGCGTCGCGGTGCAGGGCCTGCTGGAAGAAGGCGACGAGACCGTCCCGTACGGCCGGGTCGAAGGCCTCGGCCGCGATGGTGGGGTGCGGCCACTCCTTCGGGTCGGTCATGCGGGGCAGGACACTGCCGTCGCCCCACTTGGGCAGCTCGCCGGAGGCCATCTGGTGCAGGGTGACGGCGACGGCGTACCGCTCGGCGTGCGAGTCGTAGGAGCCGCGGGTGATGACGTCGACGAAGGGGTCGAGGTAGCCGTCGGTGCCCGCGCCGGTGCTCTTCGCCGGGTAGCCGGCCAGCGAGAAATCGATGAGGACCAGCTCGCGGGTGCGGTTGGGGCGGATGCGGACGGCGATGTTGTCCGGCTTGATGTCGCGGTGCCAGACGCCTTCGCCCTCCAGGAAGTCGACGGCTCCGAAGAGGTAGTCGCCGTACGCCTCCAGCTGGTCGACCGGGAGGCGGCCGTGCTCGCGGAGCTGGCGGGCGACGGTCTCCTCGCGGCGGCGGGGACGGGCCGCGCCCTGGGCGTCGTCGTCGCGTTCGTCGCCGACGTACTCCAGTGCCAGGACGGTGCGGCCGGCGATGTGCAGCGGCTCGGGTTCGACGAGGCGGATGATGCCGGAGTGGGGGCGCAGGTGTCCCATGGCCTCGGCCTCGCGGGCGAGGATCTCGCTGCGGCTGTCGGAGAGGGCGACCTTCAGCACGGCGAGCGGGCGGGTCCTGCGGGTTTCGGCCTGGAGGTCGCGGACGAGGAAGGCGCGGCTGGTGGATCCGGTACCGAGGCGGCGGCGGATCTCCCACCGGCCGGCGAACACGTCACCGGCGACGGCCTCCAGCGGGTCCTTGTCGGCGGCGGTCCCGTCGTCCTCGTCGGCCGCCCCCTGCGGAGCGGTGGCCGCCGGGGCCGGGGCGGTGAGGGAGTCCTCGACGAGTTCCAGCAGCTCCAGGAACTCGTCCACGCTGGACAGGCGCTGGCCCGGCCGGTAGGCGGTGGCGGCCTGGACCAGGAAGTCCACGTCCTCCGACAGGCCGTCCACCAGGGAGCTGGGGCGCAGTCCCTCCCCCGCCTCCAGGCGGGCCAGCAGCTCGGCCTGGCTGGCGGCAGGGGCCTTGCCGGTGGCCAGCAGGTAGGTGAGGACGCCGAGCCCGTACACGTCGAGGTGGACCGGGTCGGGGCTGAGGGCGGTGAGTTCGGGGGCGAGGTAGGCGTCGGCGTCCTCGCCCAGGTGCGTCGCGGACAGGGCGGTCGGCGCGAAGCGGGTCATGCCCCGGCCCTGGGAGGAGTCGCCGCTGCGCTGGGTGGCGATCTGCCAGTCGGAGATCTGGAGGTGCGGGGTGAGCCAGGCGGCCTCCTCCCCCACCGCCCGGCCCTTCCCGCCGCGCGGCCGGGGGACGACGAGTACCGAGCGGGCGGCGAGCGCCCGGTGGTGGATGCGGCTGGCGTGCGCGGAGCGGATGGTCTCGGCGAGCTGGCGCACCAGCGCCATCCGGCCGAGGATGTCCAGCTTCCCGCCGTACTGGACCAGGTACTCGTCCAGCTTCAGGGTGTCCGGGTGGTAGTCGAAGATCAGCGCGGGTCCGGCGGCGTGGCCGGAGGGGAAGTACTGCTTGAGCTGGACGGCGCCGGGGTGCTTGAAACGGCCGAGGACGGCGGCCTCGCGCCGGGCGGCGTTCTCGACGGACTGGCGCAGGGAGGCCTCGGAGCCGCGCTCGCTGAGGTAGATCCGCACGCGGGCGGCCTCGGGCAGGTCGCTGTGGCGGGCCAGGTAGTCCGCCCAGGTGGGCCCGGAGTCGAAGGACTTCCGCTCCAGCTCGTAGGGGCCGACCTTGTACTGGGCGTCGCTCCTGCGGATGCCGAGCCGCTTCAGGGCTCCCGCGATCTCGCGGGAGCCGATCGCGGTGACGCGGCGGCGCTCGTCGGGCGGGGGCTGCCCGAGCATCTCGACCAGCTCGTCGACGGTGTGGACGCCGTTCTGGTCGTGGGCGGGCAGCCGGACACGCAGCCCGTTGTCGGTGAAGCAGACGGCCTCGGCGACCCAGACCCGCCTGCCGCCGGGCAGTGCGAGCAGGCCGGCCAGCTCCTTGGCCTTGCGGTTGACCAGGTGCAGCGGGTTGCCGTGGGTGCGGCGGTGCCCGCCGGGGGTGGTCTGGACCCAGGTGCCGTTCTCGGAGGTGACCGAGCCGTGCCAGTCCTTCAGCTCGATCATGCAGACGCCGCCGGGGGTAACGACCAGCAGGTCGACCTCGCGGACGTGGCCGGTGTTGGCGGTGAAGGTGAAGTTCGACCAGGCCCGCCATGGGTCGGCGTCCGGCAGCTTGCGGCGGATCGCCTCCAGGCCGCGGCGTTCGTGCTCGAACTCGGACTCGGTGACCGTGGCCCACCGGCCTTCCCGCATGCCTGTTCCCCGCTCCTCGTGTCCTTCGAGGGCCGACGTTCCCCATGGTCGGGTCCTCGGGCCGATCCTAGTGCTGTGACCGGGATGGTTCACCGTGATCGGAAGACGGCTCGTGGGACGAGCGCACGCGAAACGGCTGGTATTACTGGGGCATGCAGGAAGAGACCGCACGCTCCGCGATCGACACGTTCATCTCCGCGTTCAACGCCTCGGACGACAGCTATGTGACTGCCCTGCTCTCCCAGGCCCTGACCTCGGACGTGGTCTTCTGGGGACCGTTGGGCCGCAGCGAAGGAATCGCGGAGATCGAGCGGTTCGTGCTGGACATCCGGCGCCACCCGGCGGGGACCGGCACGATGGTGCGCTGCTCAGCGGTGGACATGCCTGACGAATGGGCCCGGTACCAGTGGGTCTTCACCACGCCGGATGGAGGCCCTCGCCTGGCGGGAACGGACGTCGTCCATCTGCGGCGGAGCCTCATCGACCAGGTCATCGTCTTTGCGGGGGAGATCGACTCCGTTGCCCAATTCGCCGCGGCGGCGATGCGCAGTGGGAGATGATCTGCCGTGTCGTCATGAGTGGTGCGAGCCCTGGGATGGTGCGGATGTCGATGCGGCCGGAGGGGCTGCCTGCGGTTCCGGAGGAGACAGCGAGGGTGGCCCGGGCCGCTTTCCCGGCCGGGAGCCTGCCGATACGCCTGCGAGACCGGATGGAAGCGGTCTTCGCCGATGAGCCGTACACCGACGCGTTCGGGGTGCGCGGTGCCCCGGGGCTGTCCCCGGCGGTGCTCTCGCTGGTCACTGTCCTGCAGTTCACCGAGGACCTGACCGACCGGCAGGCCACCGCGATGGCGGTACGCGCGATCGACTGGAAGTACGCGATCGGCGCCGAGCTGACCGATCCCGGCTTCGACTTCAGCGTGCTGGCCAAGTTCCGCGCACGCCTGATCGAGCACGGCATGGAACGCCTGGTCTTCGACCGGCTCCTGGAGTGCTGCCGCACCGAGGGACTCGTTGCGGCCGGCGGCAAGCAGCGCAGCGACTCCACCCATGTCATCAGCGCGGTGAGGGACTTGAACCGGCTGGAGTTGGCGGGCGAGAGCGTGCGCGCCGCGCTGGAGGTGCTGGCCGCAGCCGCGCCCGAGTGGCTGGCAGGCGCGGTGGATGTCACCGAACTGGCGCACCGCTACGGTCCGCGCGTGGACGGGTGGAAGCTGCCGGCCTCGAAGACCAAGCGGGACCGGCTCGCGGTGGTGTTCGGGCAGGACGCGCTGATGCTGTGCCGGGCGGTGCGCGCGCCCGGCGCCCCGCCGTGGCTGGCGGAGCTTCCCGCGGTTGAGCTTTTGCGGCAGGTGCTGGTGCAGACCTACTACATCGAGACCGGCGCGCGGGGACGGGAGGTGATCAGGAAGCGGGAGGCCGAGGTGGACGGCGTCCCGCCCGGTCATATCCGCCTGGCCTCTCCCTACGATGCGGATGCGCGGTGGGCGGCCAAGGGCGAGGAGCTGTTCTGGCTGGGCTACAAGATTCATTTGACCGAGACCTGCCATACTCCCGCCGAAGCCGAAGCCGAAGCCGAAGCCGAAGCCGAAGCCGAAGCCGAAGCCGAAGCCGAAGCCGAAGCCGGGAGCGGGAACGGGAAGCGCGTCGCGGCGCCGCCGAACCTGATCACCGATGTGCACACCACGAAGGCGACGGTGCCGGACGTGAAGGCCACCGCCGGCATCCAGCAGCGCCTGAATGAGCGCGGTCTGCGCCCGGGCGAGCACTATCTGGACTCCGGCTATCCGAGCGTGGACCTGGTGGCCGCCGCCGGCAAGGACGGGACCGCGATGCTCACCCCGCTGCTGGCCGACCACTCGCCGCAGTCCAAGGCCGCTGCGGGGTTCGACAAGAGTGCTTTCCGCGTCGACTGGAAGGCCCGTCAGGTCACCTGCCCGGCCGGTCGCACCAGCGCCGGGTGGTATCCGGTCACCCAGCACGGCAGGCCCGCCATCGTCGCCCAGTTCGCCTCCACCGACTGCCGGGCCTGCCCGTCAAGGACGCAGTGCACTTCCTCCCGGCGGGTCAGTCGGATGCTCACCCCGCGGCCGAAAGAGCTGCACGAGATCCAGGCCACCGCCCGCGCCGTGCAGAAGACCCAGACCTGGCGGGACAAGTACAAGCTGCGCGCGGGGGTCGAGGGCACGATCAACCAGGCCCTGGACATGACCGGAATCCGCCGGGCCCGCTACCGAGGACTGGCCAAGGTCCGCCTCCAGCACGTCTTCTCCGCCACCGCCTTGAACGTCATCCGCCTCGACGCCTACTGGAGCACCACCCCGCTCGGCAGACCCCGGACCAGCAGACTCGAACGCCTTGCCTACATGCTCACAGCCTGACCGGCGACCGCTCGGAATTGGGCAACGGAGTCCGATCTGGCTTCATACGCGAACTCGATCGTGAGTCGACACTCCTAGTACTCCAGCCGTAGTTCGGTATCTGGGCTGGTCAGCGGCCTGGTGGCGTGGAGTGTAGCGGGGGCGCCGGGTGCGCGGGAGGAACTTTGCCACCGCGCCCACGAACGAGTGCCTGTGCCGCATGCCTGTGAGCGGGTCCGAGCAATCCCTCGGCATGCTCAACGATGCGCCGACGAGCGCGTGGGACCGGGAACTCGAAGAACTCTTCCTGCGGACCGGGAGCCGCTTCACCCGGATCGAGCCCCGGCAGCGGATGCGGGACTACGTGCGCGGGCTGCTCGCCCCGGTCGCCCGCAAGAACGGGTGGGTGCGCCACGAGGCGCCATGTGACCGAGTGGAGGTGGGAGACCTCTACCGCCGGGCCGTCGCAGCGGCCGGGTAGAAGCTGAGGGCAGTCCGGGCCGGGGAACGCCGGTGAGGACGGGAAGCAGCCCTGACAACGCCGGGACGGCGCGGTACTGCCAGACGCGTCGGGTTCGGCAAGCAAGGCCAGAAGGCGTACGAAGAGGAATCCGTGTAAAGCCCCGTAAGTCTTGTCACCGGGCTCCAATCTGGCGGATATGGGCCCGGGGTGCAGTGCGTGACCGCTTGCTTCGGCTGGGGCGGTCAACTCCGAAGCCGGTCTCCAACTGCCGGTGGGGAGGCCACGCTGAAGGTCTGCGGCGTAGGCGTGGTGATGCTGCCGGGGTAGTAGCGGGACGCCGACCTGGCCGATCGGCACATGGTGAACGTGGGAACCGCCTGCGGTCGCCCTTTCCTTCCGGACAGCCGGTCCGGCGAGGAGGGCAGGCCCGTTGCCGGCTGAGGTCCGCAGGTGGGGCGGAGGCCTCGTAGTAGTCCGAGCGGAGGAAAGCTCCGTGCATGGCGAAGGGGGCCAGCAAGTCGGCAGGGAGGATGCTGCAATGCCAGGAGGTCGCTGGTGAATACCGACGCGCTGGAGTTCGGGCTGCTCAAGGCCGAGCGCCGGGTACTGGAGATGCAGACCAAACTGCACTGTTGGGCGACCGACGATCGTGATCGCCGGTTCGATGACCTGTTCAATCTCGTTGCTGATCCCGCGTTCCTGCTGGTCGCGTGGGTTCGGGTGAGGAGGAACAGGGGCGCTCGCTCGGCCGGAGTGGACGGGCAGACGGCCCGTTCCGTGGAGGACGGGCAAGGCGTCGAGGCATTCCTCGACGAGGTGCGGTCCGACCTGAAGGACCGCACCTTCCGTCCGCTTCCCGTGCGGGAAAGGATGATCCCCAAGCCGGGGACGGCCAAGCGCCGTCGGCTGGGTATTCCGACCGTGCGGGACCGGGTGGTCCAGGCGTCCCTGAAGCTGGTACTGGAGCCGATCTTCGAGGCGTATTTCCTCCCGTGCTCCTACGGGTTCCGCCCGAAGCGCCGGGCTCACGACGCGCTCGCCGAGGCGCACCACTTCGCCAAGAACTCCTATGAGTGGATGGTGGAGGGGGACATCGAGGCGTGCTTCGACTCGATCGACCACGCGGCCCTGATGGGCCGGGTGCGTCGCCGAGTCGGAGACCGGCGCGTCCTTGACCTGGTGAAGGCGTTCTTGAAGTCGGGCATCCTCAGCGAGGCTGGCCAGTCCAAGGACACCGATTCCGGCACTCCGCAGGGTGGGATCCTCTCGCCGCTGCTGGCCAACATCGCCCTGTCGGTTCTCGATGAGTTCATCGCGGCCGGTCCGGGCGGGCCGAACTCCACGCAAGGCCAGCGGGCCCGGCGACGTCGGCAGAATCTGCCCAACTACCGGCTCTTCCGGTATGCGGACGACTTTCTGATCGCCGTGACCGGGACACGCGAGCAGGCCGAAGACATGCGCACCCAGGTGGCGGAAGTACTCGCCCCGATGGGACTGCGTCTGTCGGTGGAGAAGACGGCCATCACCCATATCGACGAGGGGCTGGACTTCCTCGGGTGGCGCCTCCAGCGTCACCGCAAACGTGGGACCCAGAAGCACTACGTCTACCTCTACCCCTCCAAGAAGGCCCTCCAAGCCGTCAAGGAGAAGGTCAAGACGCTGTGCCGACAGGACACGAACCTGCCGCTGGCAGTCGTGCTGCACCATCTCAACCCGGTGTTGCGCGGCTGGACGGCGTACTTCCGGCACGGGGTGTCGTCCGCGACCTTCCAGTACCTGTCGGCCTTCACCTGGCGGCAGGTCTTCGGGTGGCTGCGGCGAAAGCACCGCCGGTCCAACTGGAAGAGTCTTCGCCGTCGTTACTGCGCGGGCCGATGGTGGCCTGCTGATGACGAGGTGGTCTTGTTCAGGTGCGCGAAGGTGCGAACCAACCGCTATTTGTATCGCGGGAACAAGATCCCCTCGCCCTGGCCCAGTGGGAGCACGACGGCCGCGGCCGTCTGAGAGGGCTTGTGGAGAGCCGGATGCCTGGAGAGCGGGCACGTCCGGTTCGGGAGGCGGCTCGGGGAAACCCGCTGGTGGAAACACCAGCAGGGCGCCCCGAGTCGACCTCACCAGCTCGCCGAGTGGGCCGGCCACGCCACCCCGGACGGCCTGCAGTACCTGCTCTCCCGCAGCCGCTGGGACGCCGACCGTGTCCGCGACGACCTCCAGCAGTACGTCGCCGACCAACTCGGCCATGAAGACGGTGTGTTGATTGTCGATGACACCGGCTTCGTCAAGAAGGGGATCACCTCCGCCGGAGTGCAGCGCCAATACTCCGGCACGGCCGGGCGGACCGAGAACTGCCAGATCGGCGTGTTCGCCGCCTATGCCACCAGTCGGGGACACGCCCTCGTCGACCGTGACCTCTATCTGCCCAGGTCCTGGACCGACGACCGCGACCGCTGCCGGGCCGCCCACATTCCCGACGACCGTGCCTTCGCCACTAAGAACGACCTCGCCCGCGACATGATCCGCCGGGCCCATGCCTCCCCACTCCGGTTCCGGTGGGTCACCGCGGACGCCGCCTACGGCCAGGACAGCCGCTTCCGCCGCTTCCTCGAAGACGACCTCAAGCTCCACTACGTCGTGGCCGTCCCCAAGTCCCAGCAGGTCCACGGCCCGCGCATCGAGGACCGCATCCGCCGCGAGGCCCCACCGGAGGCCTGGCAACGGTTGTCCGCCGGCCCCGGAGCGAAAGGTGAGCGCTCCTACGACTGGGCCGGCGCCCTCCTGCCCGTCGTTGAGGAACGCGACGGCGACAAGCCCACCCGCAGACGGTGGATGCTGGCCCGGCGCAGCATCAGCAAGCCCGACGAGATCGCCTATTTCCTGGCCAGCGCCCCGCTGGACGCCACGCTCGCCGACCTGGCCCGGATCGCCGGATGCCGCTGGAAGATCGAGGAATGTTTTCAGTCCGCGAAGAACGAATGCGGCCTCGACGAGTACGAGGTCCGCCGTTACACCGGCTGGTACCGGCACATCACCCTCGCCATGCTCGCCCACGCCTTCCTCGCCGCCATGGCCGCCCAGGAACGCGAAAAAGGGGCCCCGACGACGACACTCCCGACCTCGTGGACCTCACGCCGGCCGAGATCCGCCGTCTCCTGGCAGCTGAACCCCCGCACCGCCCCACACGCCGCGGCCACACCCTGAACTGGTCACGGTGGAGACGACGCCACCAGGCACGCGCCCGCCAGAGCCACTACGAACGACGCGGCTACCTATTAGCCGGGGCGCGGTGGCAAAGTCCGTCCCGCGCACCCGGCGTCCCCGCTACACTCCACGCCACCAGGCCGCTGACCAGCCCAGATACCGAACTACGGCTGGAGTACTAGCTGATCCGGTCCTCTTGAGCCGCCGCCAGCAGATCAGGCTGCTGGCCAAGGAGAGGAATGCGTCGTGGAGTTCGGGGCGGCGTTCCCAGCGGACGGCGAGGCGTTTGAACTGGTGGAGCAGGGCAAAGGTCTGCTCGACGACATAGCGAAGCTTGCCCAGGCCCTTGATGTTCGGGGCGCCCTTGCGGGAGATGACGGGCAGGGTCCGCCGGCGGCGCAGTTCCAGGCGCACGGCCTTCGAGTCGTATGCCTTGTCTCCGAGGACGGCCTCGGGGCGCCACCTGGGTCGGCCGGTCGTCCGGCGACGGGTGGGATGCCGTCGACCAGGTTGATGGTCTGTGTGATGTCGTTGGCGTTGGCCGCTGTGGTGATCACGTGTAACGGAGTGCCATTGCCGTCGCAGATCAGGTGGTGTTTGCTGCCTGTCTTCCGGCGATCGACCGGCGACGGACCGGTCGCGGCACCCCCTTTTTCGTCCGGACATGGGAGCCGTCCACGCATGCGCGACTCCAGTCGAGCTCGCCGGCCGTGTTCAGCTCGGCGAGCAGGAGGCGGTGCAACCGCTCGAAGACCCCGGCCTTCTGCCAGCGGTCCAAGCGCCGCCAGCAGGTCTGTCCAGAGCCGAATCCCAGCTCCAGGGGCAGAAGTTGCCAGGCGATGTCCTGGTGCAGGACGTACAAGATGCGCTGCAGACACAGCCGGTCCGGCACCGGCCTCGGCCCAGGCGACCGCTCCGGCCAAGGCGGCAGCCGTGGTTCGATCCGCACCCACAAGTCGTCATCCACGATCCACGGCCGAGTCGTCACACGACACGAACAGCTAGATCATCACATTGGTTACGTCCGACCAGGGCACCCCAACAAGATCTTGTTACGAGCTCATAGGCCTCGGTTAAGCGGACCTGCCCTCGTCCGTTTGTAACCTTGAAGTGTCGGCATGGATGCGAATGTGTGTTGTCTTTCCGTACAACCCTGCTTAAACGTCGGTTTCCTCACATGGCCTTCCGGAACTTGGCGTGCTGTTGTCCGTTTCCTGCCTGTTGACCTGTCGTTCTGGTGAGGCGTTAGTTACTCCTGGCTACTTTGTGAATCTTGTGGGCGGGGTGTGGCAGGGATGTGGACTCGGTTACGAGGTGGGCGAGAAGTGCTGCCCACAGCGAAGGTCCGGGCTGGGAGGCCTGGCAGAAGACGGGATCGCAGGGCCGTCGCGGGGATGACCGCGTTCGTGTGTGCGGCGGTGGTCGCGGCTCTGGTGCCTGGCCCGGTCGCCTCTGCGGCCGGGGACGATGCCGCTGATGTGCCGTTGTCGGAGGGGCAGAAGGCCCTCCAGGCGGCACAGGAGTCCGGCGAGCGGGTGGAGGTGACCGCAGAACGCGGGGAGCGCACCACGGTCTTCGCCAACCCGGACGGGGCGACGTTCACGCTGGAGGAGTCGTCGGTGCCGGTGCGGGTGGCGAAGCCCGGTGGAGGCTGGCAGGCGCCTGATCCCACGCTGGAGACGCGGTCCGATGGCTCCGTGGGACCGAAGGCGGCCTCCGCGGACATGTCCTTCTCCGGCGGTGGAGACGCGTCGCTGGCGCGGATCGAGGAGCAGGGCCGGTGGCTGGAGCTGGACTGGCCGGGTTCACTTCCCGAGCCTGAGCTGGACGGCTCCAGCGCGCTCTACCCCGAGGTGCTGCCGGGCGTCGATCTGAAGGTGACCGCGACAGCCGAGAGCTTCCAGCAGGTTCTGGTTGTGAAGACACCCAAGGCCGCCGAGAACGAAGAGCTCAAGAAGCTCAACTTCGGCCTTGAATCCGACGGCTTGGACGTGGTGGAGGGCGCCGCCGGCAACCTGGCGGCGCTGGACGACGACGGACAGGCCGTGTTCAAGGCGCCGCCGGCACAGATGTGGGACTCGGCGGGCCAGAGTGCTCCGCAGCCGAAAACGCAGCTGCTGCGGGCAGAGGCGGAGCAGCCCGAGCCCGCGGATCCGGCGGAGAGCGCGGCCTCCGGCACGGGTCTGGAGCCAGGGCAGGGCGACACGGTCACCCGTATGGATGTCCAGGTCCAAGAGGACGCGCTGACGGTTGTGCCTGACGCGCAGATGCTGGCCGAGACGGACGAGTCGGCCTTTCCGCTGTTCATCGACCCCACCATCACGTGGGGCGAGTCCGAACGGACGCTGCTGCGCAGCGACGGCTACGAGTCCTACGGTTGGGGCAACGGCAGCGACAACCTTGGTAAGGGCGTCGGTAAGTGCGGCTCCTGGAGCGGCTACTACTGCGGGCCGGGGTATGTGCAGCGGCTGTACTTCGAGTTCTCGCCGGCGAGCTTGAAGGGCAAGAAGGTCCTGGACGCCACGTTCCGGGTGACCGAGCCGTGGGCGTTCCAGTGCAGTCCTCGCTGGGTGGACCTGGTCCGCACGAACAACATCTCCTCCTCTACCACCTGGTCCTCACGGCCCAAAGAGCTGGACTGGATGGGCGACCGGTACGTTTCCGCCGGCCGTGGCTCGCTGTGCGACCCGGACTCGCCGGACGCGCCGATCGAGTTCAACGACAACCCGGAGGAGAGCAACGAGAACCTCACTCCCACCGTGGCGAGCTTTGCGGCCGGCAAGTTCTCCCGGCTCACCCTGGAATTGCGTGCGCACGACGAGGGCGACACCTCGGCGTGGAAGCGGTTCCGCAACGACGCGGTGCTTTCCGTGGACTTCGTCGGGCTGCCGAGCCAGCCGACCGGGATCGGGCTGGTGACAGGCTCGGGCACCGTGTGCGAGCGCTCGGAGGGCGACCCGGCGGTCGTCTCAGACCCCACTCCGACGCTGCGGGCGTACGCCCAGACCAAGTCCGGCGGCGAGAAGGAGGCCCAGCTGCGGGTCTACTTCGACTTGGACCACAAGAACAGCGACGGCACCTGGACGGACACCAATCCCGGCAACGGATCGACGCGTCCCTCCACCGGATACATCGGCGACGGCAAATCCACCACGCTGACCTGGTCGTCACTCACCGACGGCAAGCTGTACCGCTACCAGGCCTGGACGCACTCGTTCTACAACGGGGGCAAGAGCCACCTGTCAAGCACCACCTCGGGCTGGTGCTATTTCAAGGTTGACTCCACCGCGCCCAAGGCGCCCAAGGTTACGGTCGGGGAACCGTACAGCGTGTGTACAGCCACCGCGTGCGCTCCCGGAGGCGGTCCCAACCAGCCAGTGAAGCTGTCCTTCGCCGCCGCGACCGGCGACGCAAACAACGTCTCCTACCAGTACAAGCTGTCCTCGGACGACGCCTGGTCGAGTGAACTCAAGGGCGCTTCGGTCGCGAAGAGCATCACGCCGGAACGTTCCGGCACCTACAGCGTGTACGTTCGCGCGAAGGACGATGTCGGCCGCTGGGGCGCGCAGAACACCGTCGACTTCCTGGTGGCGGCCGGAGAGGGCCCCATCGGGCGGTGGCACTTCGACGAGGCCGACGGCGTCGCTGCCGACGTCGAGACGGCGGACGGCAAGGACGACGCGACTCTGGGAGGCGGTGCGGTCCGCGATGACCGTGGCCGACGAGGGCTGATCACCCATGACGGCGAGGGCATTCCGCTGGAGACACCGGTCACCGACCGTGGCCTGTCTCTGAACGGCACCAGTGCCTACGCACAGACCAGCGCCCCGGTCATCGAGACACGTCACGCCTTCACGCTCTCAGCCTGGGTCCGCCTCGACGAGAACGACGCCTACGCGTCAGTGCTGTCCCAGCGCGGCCCGGACGGCGACCCGTTCGCCTTCTTCTACTCCGGAACATCCAAAAGCTGGTACTTCGGCATCCGCAAGGTGGACGGGGCCGGCTACTACGGCAAGCCGTCGGTCTATCCCGCGCAGACGGGAGTCTGGACCCATCTGGCCGGTACCTATGACCCGGCCAAGAGCGAGCTGAGGTTCTATGTCGACGGCAGGCTCCAGGGAGGGACGGTGACGACCGAGGGGTCGTGGCAGTCGACGGAGCCGCTGCAGTTCGGACGTACTCAGAGCGGCACCAGCAGTTACGCCTGGCACTTCCCCGGATCCATCGACGAGGTCGCAGTTTGGCAGAGTGTACTGACAGGCCGTGAGATTGCGGACGAGGCGCAGCTGCTGACCTCCCAGGGATACGCAGGGGCAGAACTGGTGGCCGACTGGTCGGCCGAGCGCGGCAGCGGCGCGACGATCTCCGACACCACCTCCGGTTACGGCAAGACCCTCACCCTCGAAGGAGGGGCGTCGACCGACGGAGAGTCGATCGTTTTGGACGGGGTCGACGACGCCGCGACCACGCCGGGACCCTTGGTGTACGACCACAGCTCCTTCACCGTGACGACCTTGGCACAGCTCGACGGTGCCGAACTCATGGCCAAGGACATCGGTTACATCGGCCAGGTCCTGGGGCAACGCACAGCCAACGGCTCGGCATGGGGATTCTGGTTCGAACTGACCGGCAAGGACCCAGACATCAACGTCCCTCTCGGCAAGTGGCACTTCGGCCGCCTTGAAGCCGACGGCACATTCTCCTCCGTCGTTTCCGAAGACGTCGCAGCCGTGGACAGCGAGGTCCGTCTCACCGGCATCTACAACTCACTGAAAGGAACCATCAGCCTCTACCTCAGTCACACGCAGAACGGGGACGACAAGGCGTTCACGGTAGAGCTGGGCAGCGGCGACTTCGCCATCGGCAAGAGCTTCGCCGGCGGAGAGTGGAAGCACCACCTGCCCGCTCGAGTGCACGAGGTACGGCTGTGGGCCGGGGCGATGGCTAGCAGCGAACAGATCGACAACCACATCGGTGACTGACCAACGGTGCGGGTCGGATCACCGCCCGCACCGTCTCGTTGTCTGCCTCAGCAGAAAACTCCGCGCAAGTTGGCAACTTGCACCTCAACACGGTGGGTGGGGTATTGCAACCATGGCATTTGGCATAGGCACATCAAGGCGCAGACGGAACGGCACCAGACGCGTCGGCATCCGATCGGTAGTGACGGGAGTATCCACGTCACTGCTCATAGCTGGTGGCTGGACTCCCCTCGCACAGGCTGCTGACGGCGAAGGGCTCGGCCGGCCTGACCTCCCGAAACCGCGCGTCAGCAAGGTTCGCGAGGTTACGGAACTCGGGGCGGCCAAGGCTCACGACAAGGTGGTTCAGGACAACAAGACGAATGCCGAGCAGGCGGCACGCGCCAAGAATGAGCAGCAGGCCATTTGGCCCGGGCCGGGTACAGCCACGGTCGCGTTGACGGGCGGCGAGGCCTCGGCTGCCCCAGGCGGCCTCCCGATCAGCCTGTCCCTCGAGGGGAAGACCGCTCTGCCGGGGGGCGCCAGCGCACAGTTGTCGATCAGCAGTCGCAAAGACGCGCTGGCGGCCGGGGTGAATGGTGTGCTGTTCAGCGCCAAAACCAATGCCACGGGACGTGTGCAGCTTTCGGTCGACTACGAGAAATTGGCCGGTGTCATCGGGGGTGGCTGGTCCCAGAGATTGCGTCTGGTACAGCTGCCCGTCTGTGCGCTGACGACACCGGGTGAAGCCGCTTGCCGCAAGCAGACCCGCCTGCGTTCGCAGAACGCCGTAGCCGAGCAGACCGTGACAGCCTCGGCGGTGTTGCAGGACAAGAAGGCCAGCAACAGGAAAAAGACAGCCGACGCCACCGGAACGGCTGTCTTCGCCCTGGCCGCGACCGACGTCGGCGAAGGACAAAATCCCCAAGGCAGCGGCGACTACTCGGCCACTGCGCTGTCCGAGTCATCTACCTGGGAAGCGGGCAGCAGCTCCGGTTCCTTCAACTGGTCGTATGACTTCACGTCTCCGCCAGCTGCTGCCGGCCCCGCTCCCGAGCTCTCCCTGGCGTACAGTTCCAGCAGCGTGGACGGATACACAGCTGCGACAAACAACCAAGGCACTTCCGTGGGCGAAGGCTTTTCCTTCACCGATTCCTACGTCGAACGCATGTACGTGGGCTGTGATGAAGACGGCCACGATGGCGTTCACGATCAATGCTGGAAGTACGACAACGCCAAACTCGTCCTCAACGGCAAGGCATCCGTCCTCGTCAAAGACAAGGCCTCCGGCCAGTGGCGGCTGCAGGACGACGACGGCTCTCGCGTAGTCCGTACGACCGGAGCTGCCAACGGTGACGACAACGGTGAATACTGGACCGTCACCACGGGCGAGGGAACGAAGTACGTCTTCGGCCTGAACAAACTCGATGGTGCAGGTGACCAACGCACCAACTCCACTTGGACGGTGCCGGTCTTCGGCGACGACTCCGGTGAACCGGGCTACAGCAAGGGAGACGTCTTCGCAGACCGGTCAGCGAAGCAGGCATGGCGGTGGAACCTCGACTACGTCGAAGACACCTCCGGCAATGCCGCCACCTACTGGTACGCGAAAGAAGAAAACTACTACAAGAAAAACAAGGAAGAGGCCGCAAATGCAGCCTATGATCGCGGTGGTTACCTAAAGGAGATCAAGTACGGTCAGCGCAAAGGCACGCTTTTCGCAGAGGAAGCTGACGCCAAGATTACGTTCGGCTACGCCGAACGTTGCACAGTCTCCGACTGCGACGAGTTGACCAAGGACACTGCTGACAATTGGCCGGATGTCCCATTCGATGCCATCTGTACCAGCGGGGACAAGGGATGCCTGGCTGTTGGTCCTTCGTACTTCTCCCGTAAGCGCCTCACCAAGATCAATACATATTCCTGGTCGACTGCGACGAGCGCCTACGACGCCGTGGACACATGGGAGTTGGAGCAGCGATACCTGGACGGCGGTGACATCGGTGACACCTCTGACCATGTCCTGACGCTCCAGTCGATCAAACGCACCGGCAAGGCCGGCACCGCCATCGACATGGACCCGGTCTCGTTCACATATCAGATGAGGCCCAACCGAGTCGATGCCACTGATGACATCCTTCCCCTCACACGGCCTCGCTTGTCGACCATCACGTCGGAGACGGGCGCGATCACAACCGTGACCATGTCCAGTCCCGAGTGCGTGCGCAGCCAGGTGACTGGAGCGTCTGAGGACTCCAATACTCGCAACTGCTTCCCGCAGTACTGGCACATCAACGGGGCCGAGGACGCCTCCGTCGACTGGTTCCACAAGTACCGAGTCCTCGCTGTGTCGATATCTGACCCGGCCGGCCAGAACGACGCGGTCGAGCATGAATACGTCTACAGCGGTGCTGCCTGGAACTACAGCGATGACCCACTCATCACTAAGGGCGAGCGCACCTGGTCCGACTGGCGCGGGTACCGACAGGTCACCTCCTACACCGGAGCGAAAGGGACCACGCGCTCCAAGACGATCTCCCTCTACATGCAGGGAATGGACGGGGACCAGCAAAAGGACGGAAGCGCCCGCTCCGTCAGCGTCGTCCCGCTGTCCTCGCCCAGCCTCGGACTGGCCACGCTCAAGGACAGCGACCAGTACGCCGGGCACCTCCGGGAACAAGTCACCTACGATGGCGCCACAGCCGTGAAGGCCACCTCCAGCGAACCCTGGTCCTCAGAGACCGCTAGACAGGACACCCCTGACGCTGCGGATCACGTAGCCCGGTTCGTGCGCACCCACAAGGAGACCACTCATACCTACCTGACGGCGCCCGAGCTCTGGCGATCCCGCACCATCGAGAACAAGTACGACAGCCACGGCATGATCTATGAGTCCGAGGACCGCGGAGACGATGCAAAGGCCGGAGACGAGACGTGCACGCGGACCTGGTACGCGCGCAATGCGGATGCTGGCCTGATCAGCCTGACCTCACGCAAACGGGCGGTGGGCCGGAACTGCGCCGTCCCCGACTCAGAACTCAACCTGCCGACGAGCACTGGCGATCGGGGGGACATCCTTTCCGACGAAGCCACTGCCTACGATGGCGTTAACTGGTCGGCCACAATGAAGCCGGCCAAGGGTCTCAAGACCTGGAGCGGTCGTGCCAAGAGCTACAGCGCCACGGGGCCCAGCTGGCAGACCATTGAAACCACCACCTACGACGCCCTGGGACGCGCCATCCTTGTTACCGATGCTGCGGGCAACGAGACCGGGACGACGTACACGCCTCCAGCGGCTGGTCCCCTGACCAAGAAGGTGGTCACCAACCCTCTGCAGCACACAGCCACCACTATCATCGATCCGCGGCGGGGCCTGAACCTGCGGACTCTAGACGCGAACCTGAAGAAGACCGAGTTCGCCTACGACGCGCTTGGCCGGTTGACCGACGTATGGCAGCCCAACCGCAGCAGAGCAGCCGGCTACAGCCCCAACCAGAAATTCGACTATGGTCTCAGCTCCACCAAGCAGTCCTGGGTGTCCACCTCGACCCTGAAATCGGACGGGGAAACGTACAACACCACCTACACGATCTACGACTCTCTCCTACGCAAGCTACAGGAACAGTCACCCAGCCCGCTGGGCGGGCGAGTGCTCACCGACACCCGCTACGACTCACGGGGCCTGGCCTACGAGAAGTACGAAGAAATCTTCGATAGCGCTTCGACACCCAAGTCGGTCTACACCCGAGCTGAATACGGTGAGGCTCCCAAACAGACTGAGACGGTCTACGACGGTGCTGAACGGAAGACGTCCAGCACCCTGTACGTGTACGGAGTGAAGAAGTGGAGTACCTCGACTTCTTACACAGGTGACTCCACAGCAGAATCAGCCCTGCCAGGAGGAAGCGGTACCCGCACCATTATCGACGCCCGTGGTCGAGAGACCGAGCAGCGACGGTACGCCGGCCATCAGACCGCTGATGCGCAGTACGGCAGCGGTGTCGGGACCGCTCACAGCTCAACCAAAACTCAGTTCACCCTGGACGACAAGGAACGCTCCGTCATAGGGCCAGACGGCGCTACATGGACGTACGGGTTTGATCTCTTCGGCCGTCAGACTAGCGTCTCCGACCCTGACAAGGGGAAGGCGACCATGTCCTACGACGTCCTGGACCAGCTCATCAAGAGCACCGACGCCCGCGGCAAGACAATCGTTACGAGCTATGACAAGATCGGACGGGTTACCGGCACCTGGGACGGCATCCGGGATGACGCCCACCAGTTGACCGCCCGCACCTATGACAGCGTGCGCAAGGGCCAGCCAACGTCGAACACCCGTTATGTCGGCGGCAAGAACGGTGGAGCCTATACGAAGTGGGTTACGGCCTAAGACAGTCTCGACCGGCCGACCGCCACCAAGCTCACGCTGCCGACCAACGACCCCCTGGTCGCCGCCGGTGGAGCCAGGACTATTGAGCTGTCCAGCTCCTACCGCCTCGACGGCACGCTGGGCACCAACGAGGAACCCGCCCTCGGCGGGCTCCCCTCAGAGGTCATCGAGTACGGCTACACCACGCTCGGCCAGGTAAAGACCATCACGGGCGCGACCGGATACCTCCTGGACGCCGACTACTCAGCGCTCGGCCGTGCCCAGCAGTATGTGCTGGGCACCGCCGATACTGAGGAGCACAAGAAGGTCTACGTCACCAATACTTTCGAAGAGGGCACCGGCCGCCTGACTCGCAGCCATGTCACGGACCAGACCCACCCGTACATGCTGATGGACCTCAACTACACCTTCGACCAGGCCGGCAACATAGTCGCCATTGCCGACTCCGCGACTCTTGGTGGAACCAGCGCAGCTGAGACTCAATGCTTCACCTACGACGGCTACCGCCAGCTCACCCAGGCATGGACCCCCGCTTCGCAGAACTGCTCGGACGCGCCCAGCACGTCAAAGCTGTCAGGTCCGGCCCCGTACTGGACCGGCTACACATACAACAAGTCCGGCCAGCGCACCGCCGAGACGCAGCATTCATCGGCGAAGACCACCACAACCACCTACTGCTACACGGAAGGCCGACCCCACACACTCGCGGGCACCAGCACGAGCGACAGCTGCACCGCGCTGAACGCCACGTACCAGTACGACACCACGGGGAACACCACGAGACGGCCAGGGGCCAACGACCAACAGAGCCTCATCTGGAACTCGGAAGGCAAGCTCGCCGAACTCACCGAAGGAACCAAGAAGACTAGCTACCTCTACGATGCCGACGGCACACTGCTGATCCGCAGCACAGCCGAAGGCGAACGAATCCTCTACACAGGGAACACCGAACTCCATCTCAGGCCAGATGGGACTACCTGGGCCCAAAGAGCCTACAAGTCCGGCAGCCTGAGCGTTGCAGTGCGCACCAATGAAAGCGGCAGCAATAAGCTCACGTACCTCGCCGGCGATCACCAAGGGACCCAGAACCTGGCCATTACTGCAGATAGTAAGCAGAGCATTACAAAGCGCCGTAGCACCCCATTTGGAGCCGATCGCGGCGGAACAAGCGGTGGCACCTGGCCGAATGACAAGGGGTTCCTCGGTAAGACCAAGGACACCGCCACCGGCCTCACGCACCTCGATTCCCGCGAATACGATCCCAAAATCGGTCAGTTCATCAGCGTCGACCCACTGGTGGATGCGAAAGAGCCTCATCATCTGAACGGGTACGCCTACTCCGAGAACAACCCCGTCACCTACGCCGACCCCACCGGACTGCGCAAGGCCGACTGTGACGGCGGCTGGAACGAGTGTGGCCCCGGCCCGGGCATCGGCGGTGGCGGAGGAAATAGCGGCGGAAAAAACAAGGGCAACGGTAACAGCAGCAGTGGCGGCGGATCAGGCGTGATTTATGGTCCACCCACTTGTGGTATCCACTGCGGTGTGCCCGTCTACGGCCCGCCGAGCTGCGGCGTTCCGCCACTCGCCGCCTGTGGTGGCCCAGTCTATGGACCGCCCTCCCAGCCGCCACTCCTTATGGGTCCTGACCCCGCACCCATCCTGTCTTTCTCGGCGAACTGCGGAATCGAGTCGGACTGGAACTTTGCCTGCAATGCGGGCAACGGACTCGTAACCTCGGGAACCTACCTTCAGGAAGGTTTCAACCGATCCAGTCAGCTAATATCTCAGTCGGCCAGAGACATGCGGAGTCACCCTGACCCAACGGTCCGTAGCCAAGCAGGGAAGAACTTGCGCTCGCTGCAGACACACCCGGGTCTTCAACGCATCGGCAGCATAGGACGAAACCCGACGGTGCAAGCCATTGGCAGCAAGGTATTGCTACCCGTCGGTATCGGCTTTACAGCTTGGTCAAACTACAACAGCACTGGCGGCGACATTGCCTTGACAGCAGCCGAGACCGCGGTCGACACCGCTGTGGTGATCGGTGCTACCAAGGCAGGAGCTACCTTGGGTGCGACCATCGGCACAGCATTTGGCCCTGGGGGAACTGTCGTCGGTGCCGCCATCGGGGGGGCAGGGGGAGCTGTAGCCGGCATCCTTATGACTGGCCCAGTGAACAACGCCATGTCGAAGGGATGGAAGAGCGTCAAGGGCTGGTTCGACTGATGAAATAGTCCTGTCACAACCTCGAGTGGATGCGGCAGCTCCTGTTCCAGGGCCCCGGCGAGTGCCTGGATCGTCCGGTTTGATCATGTGATGCCGTAGAGGGCGAGGGCGAGGGCGAGGGCGCGGGGGCGTTCGGTGTGGGCTCGTCGTCCGGCGGCGGTGTTGATGTAACCCGCGAGCTTGAGTGTGCTGCGGATCAGGTCGCGGAGGGCTGCGAGTACGGCGGGCGTGTTGTGGGTCCTGACCTGAGACTTGTCCTCGTTGAAGGTGACATCTCGGCACCAGTGGACGGTGTTCTCCACGGTCCAGTGCCCGCGAGCCCAGGACGCGATCTCGGCGGCGTTCGCCTCCTCGGCGGGCAGGTCGGTGATCGCGTAGACGGTCTCGCTGGACCACTTCTTCGCCCCTGTAGAGGCGGCGTCTGCGCTGGATGCGCAGGACCTGGGCCGCGTGCGGGAAGAGCAGGCCGTCGACGGTGACGACCTGCACGAGCCGCTGCTCGTGTCGGCCGTGGCCCCGGGCGTCGTCACGGTGGATCACGGGGATCTTCTTCCAGGGCAGGGAGTGGAGCTGACGGGCTTGTGCGCGTTGGTTGTTCTTGATGGTCAGCAGGTAGTGAGCGCCGCGTTCGTGCAGGTAGGTGGCGTGGTCGCGTGGGGCATGGAGTGCATCGGCGGTGACGATCGTCCCCGCGAGATCTGCGTCGTCGATTCCGTCGAGGAGGGGTGCGAACTCGGGGATTTCGTTGGTCTTCGCGCCGATCTCGCGGGAGGCGAGCGTGACGCCGTCGCCGTGGCGGACGGCGGACAGGACGAAGACCCGGCTGCCGTCCGGGCGGCGGGCGCCGCGCAGGCACTTGCCGTCCACCGCGATCGCCCGCCGCCGGATGCGTATCGGGTCGGCGTGGGCGGCTGTCCGGTGGGCCCGGCGCTGTTCGCGCTCGGTGCCGCCGTCGGGCATGACCGGTTCCGGCCGGCGGGGCTGTGCGGACAGCAGGGGCCGAAGGTAGTCGTAGGCCGCCGCACAGATCTCACCTGGATCCAGGCGTCCCAGGACGCTGCGCAGGGTCTTCTCGCTCGGCACCCGGTAGCGGCCGAGGAGCGGGTGGTAGGGCAGGCCGAAGGCGGCCAGTTCCTCCGGCGTCGCGCGTCGGCACCACTCCGCCGCCGCGGTGATCGAGTCGTGTCCGGACGGGGTCATAGCGCAGACCATCAGGGCCAGCAGCGAGGAGAGCCGGTACCGCACCCCGCAAGCCCCTCTCGGATCGGTGACCGACTCGAACTCGGTCACCAGGCAGCGGACTTGATCCTTGGCGGCCCCCTCGCCGAGGGCTTCCAGGCGGGGCACCGCGCAAGCGGGGGCAGCGACAGGGGATGATGGAGGAACGAACACGGCACCTTCGTGGATCTTGAAGCGTAGAGAACTCCATGATCCACGGGTGCCGTGTTCACCTGCTTCCGGGACCCATCACCGAGATCAACATTCCAGAACGGGATGATCCAGGCACTCGCCGGGGCCCTGCTCCTGTTCCGCTGCCGCATCCACCCAGTACGCTGTCTTCATGCAGCAAAGGATGCAGGGGCGAAAGGTTCCGAAATGGGATACATACTGGGGGTTTCCTTCTTTTTCTGCAGTGCCGCCTTCATGTCCTGGAAAGCGCGCCAACTTTGGCGGGACCCCCACCAGGTTTCGTTCTTCATGACTACGTTCACCTTCCTCCCTTTTGGTGAAGAAGTGAAACGTGGCGAAGTTCGCTCGATTGGCCTGACGGCTGCCTCGCTTTGGGGCATTATGCTTCTGCTTCTCACCGCTTGGGTCGATGAAAGCAGTATGTGGAATGGGGTAATTTTCCTGCTCTCCACATGCGTCATCCTGCTCAGCTTGACGCTTGAGATGCTTGTCATTCTATTCAACCAACCGAAATTTATTGTTCCTCCGCACATGCGCTCCGAGCTAGGGATCCTTGCAAATAATCGGACGCGCCGAAAAAGGTGACAAGGCGACGAGGATGACCACGGTCAGCGAGGTAAAGTAGCACCGGAAAGCGGGTGCCGAAGATGAGGACACCTCGCCCTGATCAACCGGGCCGATGATCGGCGAAGACAGGGGTCGACTGACCTATTTCCCATGCGTTGGAGCATGGCCGAGAAGACGTCGGCCTACGCGTCGACCGTGGCGGAATCCATGAGGTTGGTCTGCCTCGATGGATGGCTTTCTGGCGATCGGCAGCAAGCCGCAGAAACTACCGGAAGAGGCGGTTACGTCCGAACTCGGGGCCTGCCCGTTGATCGGGCTGGCTCCAGCAAGTCGACGACGGACAGTCCCGTCTCCCCATCGACCAGGGCCCCGGCGAGTGTCGGGAACATCCTGTTCTGGGGTGTTGATTTGGAGGGTGGGCCCGGGAAGCAGGTGAACACGGCACCTGTGGATCATGGAGTTCTCTCCGCTTCAAGATCCACGAAGGTGCCGTGTTCGTTCCTCCATCATCCCCTGTCGCTGCCCCCGCTTGCGCGGTGCCCCGCCTGGAAGCCCTCGGCGAGGGAGCCGCCAAGGACCAAGTCCGTGACCTGATCGTCGAGTTCGAGTCGGTCACCGATCCGAGAGGGGCGCGGGGTGCGCTACCGGCTCTCCTCGCTGCTGGCCCTGATGGTCTGCGCTATGACCCCGTCCGGACACGACTCGATCACCGCGGCGGCGAAGTGGTGCCGACGCGCGACGCCGGAGGAACTGGCCGCCTTCGGCCTGCCCTACCATCCGCTCCTCGGCCGCTACCGGGTGCCGAGCGAGAAGACTCTGCCCAGTGTCCTGGGACGCCTGGATCCCGGCGAGATCAGCGCGGCGGCCTATGGCTACCTTCGGCCCCTGCTGTCCCCACGGCCCCGCCGGCCGGAACCGGTCATGCCCGACGGCGGCACCGAGCGTGAACAGCGCCGGGCCCACCGGACAGCCGCCCACGCCGATCCGGTACGCATCCGGCGGCGGGCGATCGCGGTGGACGGCAAGTGCCTGCGCGGCGCCCGCCGCCCGGACGGCAGCCGGGTCTTCGTCCTGTCCGCCGTCCGCCACGGCGACGGCGTCACGCCCGCCTCCCGCGAGATCGGCGCGAAGACCAACGAAATCCCCGAGTTCGCACCCCTCCTCGACGGAATCAACGACGCAGATCTCGCGGGGACGATCGTCACCGCCGATGCACTCCATGCCCCACGCGACCACGCCACCTACCTGCACGAACGCGGCGCGCACTACCTGCTGACCATCAAGAACAACCAACGCGCACAAGCCCGTCAGCTCCACGCCCTGCCCTGGAAGAAGATCCCCGTGATCCACCGTGACGACGCCCGGGGCCACGGCCGACACGAGCAGCGGCTCGTGCAGGTCGTCACCGTCGACGGCCTGCTCTTCCCCCACGCGGCCCAGGTCCTGCGCATCCAGCGCAGACGCCGCCTCTACAGGGGCGAAGAAGTGGTCCAGCGAGACCGTCCACGCGATCACCGACCTGCCCGCCGAGGAAGCGAACGCCGCCGAGATCGCGTCCTGGGCTCGCGGGCACTGGACCGCGGAAAACACCGTCCACTGGTGCCGCGATGCCACCTTCAACGAGGACAAGTCCCAGGTCAGGACCCACAACACGCCCGCCGTACTCGCAGCCCTCCGCGACCTGATCCGCAGCACACTCAAGCTCGCGGGTTACATCAACACCGCCGCCGGACGACGAGCCCACACCGAACGCCCCCGCGCCCGCGCCCTCGCCCTCGCCCTCGCCCTCTACGGCATCACATGATCAAACCGGACGATCCAGGCACTCGCCGGGGCCCTGGCCACGGAGCGAGGTAGTCGCGGCGGCGCCACCGCACACCGGACGTGCTGATCGTGTACGTACGACCGTCGTCCTCCAGGGCGAACGTCGCCAGCTGACCCGCGGACACATCCGTGAGTGGCGTCGCGTCGGCCTGCCACGCTTGGAGGGGGGTTTTCCCGTTCAGTACGGACGGCTGGTGGCGGGTGTTCCACCAGGTCACCCAGTCCAGCAGCAGTCCCACGAACGCCTCATACGTCAGGGGCGGGGCGTCGGGGTCGGCGAGATGGCCGCCGTTAAGTTTCTGGCGGCCGGTGTAGCGGGGAGTGAGGCGAGGAACATCTCCTCCACCGCGTCGTTCAGCGCCTCGATCGTGCCCTTCAAGTGCGGCGTGTAGGCGGGCAGGTCGGTCACGGGGACGGCGAGCGCGCCCATCGCCGCAGTGACTGCCTGGCACAGGAACTCCTTGCCGCGGTCGACCCGGATCTGACCGGGCAGCCCGCCCACTGGCCCGAATGGCTCGGTGCGGGTGGTCGCGATACGCAAGGACGCCAGCACCGCGTCCCGGCTCGGCGCGTGCGCGGTGACCGCCACCCCGGTGATCGCTTTGGTGGCGCAGTCGATGAACCAGGTCACCCACGGTGTGGCCAGCTCGCCCTCCACGTCGACCTCGACGGGCACGTGCTTGTGGTCGCCCTCCCACGCCGCGTTGCGGTGCGTCGCCGGCCGCTGCCCGAAGACGTCATGCGCGCGCCGCGCCGCTTCCCCGCTCTTGAGGCCGGCCCGTTCCCCGCGGGTCAGGTCGCGGCGGATCGCCCGGTGCAACGTGGAAAGCGAAGGTACCGGGGGCGCGTCTGGATTCTCGGCCGCCCGCTGCACCAGCTCGGCGTGGACCCGGGAGGCGTTACCGCCCCACAGCGCCAACAACCGCCGGACCTCCGTGGTGACCGTGAAACGGGACGACTCCACCCGGGCGAGGCGGTGGTCCTCCCGGGCAGCGGCCAGCCACCGCCACACCGTCCGCTCCGACTTCCCCAACGCCTGCGCCACCAGACGCACATGCGCGGCGCTCAGCTCACCGCGCCCGTCGAGGTCCAGCAGCCGGGGAATCGCCGCCGCCCGGCCCGCCGCCGGCGGGAACACGGCATCCGGGCTGTCTTGCTGATGCTCGCCACGGCTTCCCGGCACACGCGGCCCCTCTCGCCGAGTACGGGACAGCACGGCCTTGCTGTCCTGGTCCCAGGTATCCCAGCCCTTCGGCACCCAACTGACCGGAATCGGCATACGACTGACAGCAACCATCGCCATCCGATACAGCCGGCCCGCCTGCGAGGCCGCACGGCAGCCCAACCCTCTCGATCCCGGAGGCATGACGGCTTCTTACGGTCCTGGTGTGACCGGGGCCGGATGCTGGATCCGCTGGAGCATCTGTTCCATGACGGGGACGGGCAGGGAGGGTGTCGGGCCGCGGTTTGTGCGGTGTCGGCGTCCCGCAGCAACCGGATTATCACCCGGGCGGGCAGCCTTGGATGCAGGGCGGCGGCGTAGCGGACACGTTCGTGCGGGTCGTCGAGCAGCCGGACCGCCGATGCGGGCGAAAGACGTAGGTCGGACGCGGCCCGGTGCCGTACTTCCTCGTTGCTGTCCCGGCTGAACCTCTCCACCAGCTCTGGCGTGGACTCCGGGTCGTCCAAGGCCAGCTGGCGCATTCTGGCGTTCGGGTCGTCGGCGTAGCGCAGCAGGTCGCGGCGGGGGAAGTTGGGGTGGCCGTGAGGGCGGTCGGGGGTACTGAGGCTGCCGGTCCACCACTGCCACACCCGCAGGAGCATGTCGGCGGGCGCGTCGTCGCAGGATTCCGCGAGGAAGAGCTGGACGACGCGGTCGTCGTCGCGGGCGAGGCGTTCGACGACGTCCGCAGGGAGGTGCCGGGCCCGGGCAACGCTCCTGCGGATCAGGGGGTGGGAGGAGGGCGGCCAGGCGGCGCATGGCGCCGGGATCCTCGTGCAGTGCCATGACCCAGTCGAGCGGGTAGTAGTGCCCGCGCGGGTCGAAGTCGATGGGGATGCCCGCCCGCTGCTCCTCGGTGATGTCAGCGCGTGTGGCCACCACGAAGCGGACGTTCTCGTCAGGGTCCTGGGCAAGAAGTCCGACCAAGTCCGGGTCCAGGTGCGGGTTGCCCGCGAGAGAGCTGCGCTGGGCCGGCTCTCCGTGGTGAGCCAGGTGTTCGGCGAGGCCGCGTTCGAGGCGGCAGGACTCAACCGCGCGCTCTCGGACTCCTTCGGTATCGAACACCGAACGGGGCATCGGGTGCTCTCGGTGGTACCGCAACAGCGCCTCGATGCGCACTTTGCCGGAAGGATCGCCCAGAAGCTTGCGCCGGGCCGGGCCGTCCAGATGAGGCCAGGCCCTTTGGCAGGCTGAGGCGCGTACAGAGGGATCCTCGTCGCCAGCCAGCGCGGTCAGTATCCGTACGGGCAGTCCGCGAAGACGAGCTGTCTCTTTCCGGACCTGGACGGAAGGATCCGCGGCGAGCTGCTCGTACGCGGCGTCGGTGAGCTCGGCGTGCTGGTCAGCCGCCAGCAGGGTGAGGATCCAGCGGGGCCGGGCTCCCCGCTCGCCCAGGATCAGACGAGTCCACTGCTCCGCTGTGAGGCCCGGCTGGGCCTCGGCCAGCAGCTGCCTCACCTTCCCCTCCGGGTGGACGATGGCCGCCTCGATGACCACCGCAGGCAGACGCCGCCACAGGAGGAAGTGCGACACACCAAGGAGACGGGCACGCAGGTCATCGGGGGTGGCCGGGTTGAGTGCCAGCCCGTGCGCCCACATCTCACGCACCCGCTCCGAAGACCCCGGCCCCTGAAACAGCGATGTCCAAGCGGCTGCCCGCTCCCGCGGGCTCTCCTGGGCCGCCGCCCGAGCGGCTGTCTCCTGCCGCTCTCGCAGGTGGTCCACGCCGATCAGCCATACCTCGTCTTCTTCAGTGGTCACCCCCAGCAGGATGTCCCCGTCCATCGAGAGGGTGACGAACTCCGGCTGCCCGGGCCGCTCGCCCAAAACTCCGGCGAGGTCCCACTGCTCCGTGAGCTGCACCCGCGTCCAAGGCCTGGGCGCGCAGCCTGTCCAGTTGCCCGCGACGTCGATCAGGAAGACACCATCCCCGCCGAAGAGCCCGCTCTCGGTCCCGAGCCGGTGCCACTGCGCATTGAGCTCGGCGACCAGGTCCGCTCGGTCTGCCCTCACACTCACGGTCGGCCTGATTTCTCCCGCGACGACCAAGCGCCACGCGGCCCGGGGCGACGCTACCTCCTCGGTCTTCCAGTCCCCCGCGATGTGCAGCCCGGCGCGCCGCAGCATCTTCATCAGCTTGTCTTTCCCACCCGTCATGACTCCGTTGCCCAATTCCGAGCGGTCGCCGGTCAGGCTGTGAGCATGTAGGCAAGGCGTTCGAGTCTGCTGGTCCGGGGTCTGCCGAGCGGGGTGGTGCTCCAGTAGGCGTCGAGGCGGATGACGTTCAAGGCGGTGGCGGAGAAGACGTGCTGGAGGCGGACCTTGGCCAGTCCTCGGTAGCGGGCCCGGCGGATTCCGGTCATGTCCAGGGCCTGGTTGATCGTGCCCTCGACCCCCGCGCGCAGCTTGTACTTGTCCCGCCAGGTCTGGGTCTTCTGCACGGCGCGGGCGGTGGCCTGGATCTCGTGCAGCTCTTTCGGCCGCAGGGTGAGCATCCGACTGACCCGCCGGGAGGAAGTGCACTGCGTCCTTGACGGGCAGGCCCGGCAGTCGGTGGAGGCGAACTGGGCGACGATGGCGGGCCTGCCGTGCTGGGTGACCGGATACCACCCGGCGCTGGTGCGACCGGCCGGGCAGGTGACCTGACGGGCCTTCCAGTCGACGCGGAAAGCACTCTTGTCGAACCCCGCAGCGGCCTTGGACTGCGGCGAGTGGTCGGCCAGCAGCGGGGTGACCATCGCGGTCCCGTCCTTGCCGGCGGCGGCCACCAGGTCCACGCTCGGATAGCCGGAGTCCAGATAGTGCTCGCCCGGGCGCAGACCGCGCTCATTCAGGCGCTGCTGGATGCCGGCGGTGGCCTTCACGTCCGGCACCGTCGCCTTCGTGGTGTGCACATCGGTGATCAGGTTCGGCGGCGCCGCGACGCGCTTCCCGTTCCCGCTCCCGGCTTCGGCTTCGGCTTCGGCTTCGGCGGGAGTATGGCAGGTCTCGGTCAAATGAATCTTGTAGCCCAGCCAGAACAGCTCCTCGCCCTTGGCCGCCCACCGCGCATCCGCATCGTAGGGAGAGGCCAGGCGGATATGACCGGGCGGGACGCCGTCCACCTCGGCCTCCCGCTTCCTGATCACCTCCCGTCCCCGCGCGCCGGTCTCGATGTAGTAGGTCTGCACCAGCACCTGCCGCAAAAGCTCAACCGCGGGAAGCTCCGCCAGCCACGGCGGGGCGCCGGGCGCGCGCACCGCCCGGCACAGCATCAGCGCGTCCTGCCCGAACACCACCGCGAGCCGGTCCCGCTTGGTCTTCGAGGCCGGCAGCTTCCACCCGTCCACGCGCGGACCGTAGCGGTGCGCCAGTTCGGTGACATCCACCGCGCCTGCCAGCCACTCGGGCGCGGCTGCGGCCAGCACCTCCAGCGCGGCGCGCACGCTCTCGCCCGCCAACTCCAGCCGGTTCAAGTCCCTCACCGCGCTGATGACATGGGTGGAGTCGCTGCGCTGCTTGCCGCCGGCCGCAACGAGTCCCTCGGTGCGGCAGCACTCCAGGAGCCGGTCGAAGACCAGGCGTTCCATGCCGTGCTCGATCAGGCGTGCGCGGAACTTGGCCAGCACGCTGAAGTCGAAGCCGGGATCGGTCAGCTCGGCGCCGATCGCGTACTTCCAGTCGATCGCGCGTACCGCCATCGCGGTGGCCTGCCGGTCGGTCAGGTCCTCGGTGAACTGCAGGACAGTGACCAGCGAGAGCACCGCCGGGGACAGCCCCGGGGCACCGCGCACCCCGAACGCGTCGGTGTACGGCTCATCGGCGAAGACCGCTTCCATCCGGTCTCGCAGGCGTATCGGCAGGCTCCCGGCCGGGAAAGCGGCCCGGGCCACCCTCGCTGTCTCCTCCGGAACCGCAGGCAGCCCCTCCGGCCGCATCGACATCCGCACCATCCCAGGGCTCGCACCACTCATGACGACACGGCAGATCATCTCCCACTGCGCATCGCCGCCGCGGCGAATTGGGCAACGGAGTCGAGATCGAGCCGTCCGCCTCCTGAGCCGTCCTTCTGTCGCTGTCCTTCTCCTGAACTTGCCCCTTCGGCGTTCGGGAGCTGCGGTTCGCGGTTAGTCAGACTGCGGTGCTGAAGGGGCGTCCGCCCCAGCGGATGCCCTTTTCGCTGCGGATGCGGGCGCGTTCCTTGCGTTGGGCGGCGAGTACGTCGGGGTGGCGGGCGTTGGTGCTGCCCCGGCGCACGATCTGCTGCAGCTTCTGTCCCTCCTGGTCGGTCAGTCTGCGTACACGGACAGGCTCAGCCACCGCGCCTCCAGCGATCGGATCGGACGTCACCGCACATCCAACCGTCGCGACCACCAACCCGGCGAACCTTCCCGGCCAGAGCACTAGACAGCGAATCCGCCCCCCGATCCGGTGAAACGCGGAGACGTCCTTCAGGTTGATTCTCCCCGTCACACGATCGACGGGACGGCGGACGGTCTGGACGGCCTGACGACCCGCTGAGGAACGCAGGCCGCCGACCGCACAGACCTTCGGCCTGAGATTCTCCGAGCATCGGCGACCGGTCGCGCATGTCCGGCCTTGGAGCGCCATCTGCTTCCAGGTAAGGGATTTCAGCTGTGTGCGGAGCGCTTGCTCATCTCGCGCTCCACGATCACGATGCAGCGGGTGCCTCGTCCGCGCAGGCGTGTGGCGTGGCCGTAGCGGAGTGCGTGGCGTCGCCGCTCACGACGGTGCCGGGCAGGGGTCCAGGGGCCGGAATCGCGTGATCCCGCCGTCGTCCTCCCACCGACGTCCGTCTGCGCGACAACCAGGTCTTGTGAAGGCAATGAATTGTAAACCCCTGCGACATCAGCAGTTCAGTTTCGGTAGCTGTATGCAGCATTGACTGTCCGAAATTAATCGTTGACGCGATGATCGTACCGTGATTGCCTACCACCACCCGAATCACAACCATCCGCTCAAGGAACGGGAAATCGGTGGACAGTAGGCGCAGAATTTGGTTAGTGCTGGCGGTGGCATCAATATTTTCGCTCTTCCCCGTGCAGGCAATGGCCGACAGTCCACTACAGAACAGCGCACCGACACTCCATTCCCTGGATACGGGTCCGGATGTGGGACCACAAGAAGAAAAGAGGCCGTCGGAGTCTCTTGAGGTGAAACCAGTCGAGGAGTCCTGTACTCCGACGCCTCCGGATTCTCCTGAACGGCACGCGGGAGTCGCGGAGACGTGTACGGCCGTTCTGTCTTCCACATCACAGTCTCCCCGCTCGGCCAAGAAGACCCGCACCTCCGCCGTAGAGGCAGTCGGAAGTGTTTGCACCATCACGGATCCGGGATACTGGCATTTCGAAAGGCTGGGCTACTGCCTACGCGAGATGACGGTTGATTTTACTCTTCGCGGTGAGCAACAGCAGGTGCTGGGGACAGCCATCCTCTACGTCAGCTCAAGCGCGACTCTCAACCCTCGTTCAGGTGTGTGGAGCGAAGAGATAATGATTGAGGCCACTCAGTACACACAACAAGTGAAGAGCCTCAACATTGCGGCCGCCATGTCTTGCACCTCGACCTGCAAAGCAACGGATGAGCATCCATGGGATGGTAATTGGACCCTCACCGACGGGCAGACGGCTTTCGGTTCGGTCGCTTATTCCGACGTCCCTTCCGTCGGAGTGGCCGACTCTTCGACCGTCAAGTACAACCTCTACATAACGCAGCCGGGAACGATACCGACGCTTCCCAATGTCAACTGGTCGAATCCCCGTGCGGTCCGCTGCGACTCCGCCCTGACCGGAGGCGGCAACACCAGCACCGGCTGCGTACTGCCCAGCATCACGCCCCGGCTGGAACTGCCGGTCAGCCAGTACGGCGCCGCAGCCGTTACGTACGGATGGGCGCAGTGGAATCTCCCGAACAAGTGGGGTCTCTACAGCGGATCCCCGATGACTCGGGCCCTGGACGGCGATGCCAGGAGAAAGTTCACTTGCGAGGAGAAGAGCTCAGTCCCTTTCGTCGCGAAACCTGACGACGTTGTCCTGAAGGACTCGTGTGATGAATTCCCCTTCGCCTCGACCGAGCAAGGGGGGACCGACGGTGGCAAGTGCGCCGAGATCGCACCTCTCTTCGAGGGCGACGGACAATGGAGGGTTTATGAGGCCGACCCTTCCAGACCGGTCACCGGAACAGAGCCCTGTGCACGCGGTCACGTCAATCTTGATCAGAACAAGCTGGCCGGCACCGCGTACAGCAATCTCATACAGAACATGCGTCTGATCGAGAAGGATCCTTTCTACCTCACCGTGCCGGACTACTTCGACGCAGTGGAGTAGCAGTCCCAGTGCACTCTCGTTCATTCAGGGAGATCCATCCGTGAATGAACGAGAGCGGATGCGACGACACTCCCCGGGAGACCGAATGCCCAATCCCTGGCAATGGGAGAAAGCGGAGCAATTCTGCTTGAGCCTTTCCCTTGACAGAACCCCGGAAGAAATAATCGACATCTACGGAGCTGACGTTGAAAAGGCCCGCCGGCTACCTCTGAATGCAGCTCCCAGCTCACCCGCCCAGGGCGTTGCACTGCGGGCGGGATCACTGGGAAGATGGGCTTTCTGTATGGAGTTCGACAACCCGATCGGCTGCACGGAAAGAATCATGCGCGACCTGTCAGAGCGTACCGAATCTATCACCCTTCTCCGGACAGCGAAAGCACTGAAGACGTTCCACTATGCCGCGAACGGGAAAGTTCACGAATGGTTCGAGCCAGGATATCCACCCAGCGTTCGAGGCCGGAGTCGGTACAACTTCGCACGCAAAGTCCATGCTCTCACCTCGGCAGGTGCGGATACGATCACGGCGTGCTCGCAGGTCATCTCTCTGCACATCGGACAGGAACTCACCACGGAAACCCTTGAAGGCCCCCTGCTGTCCGCGGTTGTCGCCGAGATCGACCGAGCCGGCCTGGATCACCCGGATCCTCCTCTGCGGTATCCGTCATCTCCCCTGAGGAGTTCCGGTCACCTGGGGCGACGGCTGTAGCAGGTGGGTGGCGCTATCCGGGCTTCGACCTCATGACGCCTCTTCGTCACCCAGCGGGGCGGCCGGCCTCCGGGATTCGACCAGGTGGGTGTCGTCGTCCGAGGCGGGCGTTACTTTGGATGCTGATCGTCACAGTGCCTTCGCCTCCTGTCACGGCGCGGCGCGCCCGGCGGTCGCGGTAACCGTCCTGTCCGAAAGGTCCTCGTGAAGCCCACCCCGGCCGCCGCGCAGCTCCGCGGCAGTCTGACGCAGTACCTCACGACGACGTACGCGCTGGCCGACGAGGACACCCGGCTCGCGCTGGAGCGATTCCTCGGGGATCCGGAGACGGGCATCTTCCGGGGCCGTACCTGCGGATCAGGACGCCGTTCCATCCCGCCGACGACGGGTGGGCGGTCGGCGCTGGAGTGGCAGCCGTCGTTCACTGCGTGGCGGCACCGGGCGAAGGCGTGGGAGCAGCTGAGCACGTACAAGGGTGCGGCCGGGCCGACGCTCGTGACGACCGGCACCGGGTCCGGCAAGACCGAGTCGTTCCTGATCCCCGTCCTCGACCACTGCCGGCGGCAGAAGGCGCTGGGCCGGCGCGGGGTGAAGGCCGTGCTGCTGTACCCGATGAACGCGCTCGCCACCGACCAGGCCGGCCGGATCGGCGACTACCTCGCGCAGCCGGAGCTGGCGCAGGTGACGGCCGGTCTCTCCATCGGCGACAAGCCGGACACGGACTTCCGTCGGGTGATGACGCGGCGCGAGGAGATGCGCCAGTCGCCGCCGGACGTGCTGATCACCAACTACAAGATGCTGGACCTGCTGCTGCAGCGGGCCGAGGACCGCCCGCTGTGGGAGAGGGCGGACCCGGCGTACGTCGTCCTGGACGAGTTCCACACCTACGACGGCGCTCAGGGCACCGACGTGGCGATGCTGCTGCGGCGGCTGGCATCCGCCGTGGGCGCCTCGAAGCCGGAGCGGCCGCTCGGGTCGATCTGCCCGGTGGCGACCTCGGCGACCCTCGGTGAGGGCGGGGGCGACGGCAGCGGCATCCTCGCCGTCGCCGAGCAGGTGTTCGGTGTGCCGTTCGGTGCGGACGCGGTGACCGGTGAGGAGCGGCTCAGCGCCGACGACTTCGTCGGCGGCATCAACTACGAGCGGGTGGGTCCGGCGAGTGGTGCAACTCGCCGAACACCCCCTCCAAGAGATCACGCATCACCCTCGGTAACGCAAAAGCAATCGATGGCCTCTACCGAAACGGTAGAGGCCATCGATTGCCTACTGTTGAGCGATGTGTCCGAGGGGGGACTTGAACCCCCACGCCCGTTAAAGGGCACTAGCACCTCAAGCTAGCGCGTCTGCCATTCCGCCACCCGGACGAGGTGTCCTGCCGCCGTGTCAGGGGTGATCCCTGCGGCGGCGTGGACAACCATACCAAGGTTTCGCAGTGCCTTTCACCTGCGTTTCCGTGCCTCCGGACGGAGGGCCGGACCGCGGCGGTCCGGCCCTCCCGCCCTCGTCACGGCATGGGCCGGCACTCCGGGAAACCGCCCGGTAGCCGCTCCCCCCGCAGGGTCCCGGGGCGCGGCACGGCGGGCCCCGGTGCGAGGGCTTCGTCCGCACGGGCCGGGCGGTCCCACCCACGGTTCTGCGGGTGGGACCGCCCGGCCCGTGGTCCCGGTCAGCAGTGCCGCTTGCGCAGGGCCGCCAGGTTGTCGTAGCTGATCTTGGCCTCGCGCAGGGACTGCGCGGGGTCGGTGGCGCTCGGGGCGGTGTCGTCCTCGACCATCGGGTTGTGGTAATTGCGCCGCCCGACCCGGGAGAAGAACGTGGTGTAGTCGATGACGCCGGTCCCGAAGGGCACCATCTCGTAGCCCATGCCGTTGGTCGTGCTGACGACGCCGTCCTTGGCGTGGAACAGCGGGTAGCGCTTGTTGTTGCGGGCGACCAGGCCGGCCGGGTCGAAGACCTTCTTCCGCGTGGAGCCGTCGTGGGCGGTGTACGTGTGGAACTTGTACTGGGCGACATGCGCCCAGAAGATGTCCATCTCCAGCCAGACGGCCTTGGGGTCGGTGACCTCGAGGAAGTACTCCAGCTTCCGGATGCCCGAGCTGCGGGTCGGCCGGCCCTGGTCGTCCAGGGGGCCGCCGTCGAGCAGGAAGCCGTAGGCGCCGTCGTGGTTGTGGGTGTAGAGCTTGATGCCCTCGCGGCGGGCGACCGCGCCGAGGGCGTTCCACTTGTCGGCGGCCACGTCCCAGTCGGCGCGGTGGGAGCTGCCGGTGGGGTCGCCGCCGGTGCCCATGTGGTCCAGGCCGAGGATGTTGGCGATCTCGAGGTGCTTCTTGAAGGTGTCCAGGTCGGCTGTGGTCAACGGCCAGGAGGACGGGACGAAGCCGTGGTTGCCCTGGGCGCGCAGGCCGTAGTCGTCGAGCCAGGAGCGCAGCAGCCTGGCGCCCGCGACGGATTCCAGACCGGCGCCGCCGGGCGCGTTCGCGTGCTGGTTGTAGCCGGCGAACTCCACCTGGCGGTAGCCGTGGCGGGCCAGTTGCCTGAACACCTCGCGGAAGCCCGAGGGCAGGTCGGTGGACAGGGGGTCGCGGCCGGTGGCGTCGCGGACGGTGTAGAGGATGATGCCGCGCTTGTGCGGCGGGACGAGTACCTGCCCGCCGCGGTCATGGCCGTGCCCGTGTCCATGGTCTCTGCCGCGGTCCTGGGCCAGGGCGGGGGCGGCGCCGAAGACGGGGGCCGCGACGGCTCCGGCGGCCACGGCGGTGCAGGTGCTGAGGAAACGGCGCCGGCGCACGCCCAGGGAGCGGCGCAGTGCCTCGTCCGGGGCGTCGGTGGCCGGGGTGGGGGTGGCCTCGGTGCGGGAGGGGTCGGAGTACGGGGTCACGGGTGGCCTGCCTTCTGGGTCGTGGCCGGTTCCGGTGCCGTCCGGACCGGCCGTTGTCAGTGCCGTGTGTTTCACTCTCGGTAGCTGGATGCCGGCTCTTGGAGGGGTGTACCTGGTGGTGCGTCAGCCGAGTCCGGCGAGGTGGAGCAGGAGTTGCTTGACATCGGTGGCCGCGACGCGGTCTCCGAGGGCGCGGGGGGTGGAGCAGACGAGGAGCGGACCGTCGTCGTCGCTCGCGGGGAGGCGGCCGTGGCTGCCCCGGACAGGTGACGGGTCGAGGGGCACGACCGCCATCCGGTAGCGCATGCCGAGTTTCTTGCGCGCCAGTGCGGTGGCCGCCTTCACCTTGACGTACGGGTCGAGGGGGTCCATGAAGAGCTCGACCGGGTCGTAGCCGGGTTTGCGGTGGATCTCGACGAGCTGTGCGAAGTCGGGCGCGCGGTCGTCGTCGAGCCAGTAGTAGTACGTGAACCAGGCGTCGGGTTCGGCTACGGCGACCAGTTCGCCGGCGCGCGGGTGGTCGAGGTGGTGGGCCTTCTTGCCCTCGTCGTCGAGGAGCTGGTCGATGCCGGGCAGTCCTTCGAGGGCTGCCCGGGTGGCGTCGAGGTCCTCGGGGCGGCGCACGTAGACGTGGGCGATCTGGTGGTCGGCGACGGCGAAGGCGCGCGAGGCCATCGGGTCGAGGTACTCCATGCCGTCCTGCGTGTGGACCTCCAGCAGGCCCGCGCGGCGCAGGGCGCGGTTGATGTCCACGGTCCGGTTCACGCGGGTGATGCCGTACTCGGACAGGGCGACGACGGTACGGCCCTCGGCGCGGGCGTCGTCGAGCAGCGGGGCCAGGGCGGCGTCCAGGTCGGCGGCCGCCTTCAGGGAGCGCGGATCGTCGGGGCCGAAGCGCTGCAGGTCGTAGTCGAGGTGGGGGAGGTAGCAGAGCGTCAGGTCGGGGTGACGGGTGCGGTTGACGTGGCGGGTCGCGTCGATGATCCACTGGCTGGAGACGAGGTCCGCGCCGGGGCCCCAGAAGTGGAAGAGCGGGAAGGTGCCCAGCGTGTCGGTGAGTTCGTCGCGCAGGGCCGGGGGCCGGGTGTAGCAGTCGGGTTCCTTGCGGCCGTCGGCGTAGTAGACCGGGCGGGGGGTGACGGTGATGTCGGTGTCCGCGCCCATGGCGTACCACCAGCAGATGTTGGCGACGGTGTAGCCGGGGTGTGCGCGGCGGGCGGCGTCCCAGAGCTTGTCCCCGGAGACGAGGCCGTTGTGCTGGCGCCACAGCAGGACGTCGCCGAGTTCGCGGAAGTACCAGCCGTTGCCGACGATGCCGTGTTCGGAGGGGAGGCTGCCGGTGAGGAAGGTGGACTGGGCGGCGCAGGTGACGGCGGGCAGCACGGTGGAGAGCGGGGCACGGGAGCCGGTCCGGCCGAGCCTCTTGAGGTGGGGCATGTGGTCGAGGAGGCGGGGGGTGAGGCCCACGACGTCGAGGACGAGGAGGGGGGTGGGGCCGGCGGCCGCGGGTTCCTGGACGGGTGCCGGTACGGACACCGGGGCGGGTGCCGAGGCGGAACCCGCGGCGGAACCCGAGACGGACGCCGAGGCCGAACCCGAGACGGAACCCGCGGCGGAACCCGCGGCGGACGCCGAGGCCGAACCCGAGACGGACGCCGAGACGGACGCCGAGGCCGAACCCGAGACGGACGCCGAGACGGACGCCGAGGCCGAACCCGAGACGGACGCCGAGGCCGAACCCGAGGCCGAACCCGCGGCGGAACCCGAGACGGACGCCGAGACGGACGCCGGGACGGGTTCGGCGGTGGGGTCGGCGTGGTCGGCGTCGGCCGCACGGTCTGTGGTCATGGGAGTTCCTTCAGGCCCAGGTCCGTCAGCAGGTCGCGGGCGAGGGTGAGTTCGGCGGCGATGCCGTCGGCGAGCTGGGCGCGGCCCCTGGGCCGCAGCTCGGGTGGGAGGGCCTGCCAGGTGTAGGTCTCGACCTCCAGGTGGCGGGTGAGCGGCTGCGGGCCGCCGACGAGCCGGGTCAGGGCGGTCTTCAGTACGGGCAGCGTGGAGGTGAGGGGCGCGGTGGGAGCCGCGTGCAGGGGGACGTGGAAGTGGGCGCGCCAAGGCGCTCCCTCGGGGAGGGTGTCGCCGGCCAGTGCCTCGTCGAGGTCGTCGGTGCCGCGCAGTCCGGCGGCGGTGGACGTGCGGGTCTGGTGCAGGAAGCGGGGCTCGGCGAAGGCGCGCAGGGCCTCGCGGACCTCGGGCAGGTGGGGCTGCTCGGCGTGCAGGGCGGCGGAGAGCTGGGACTTGACCACGGGAACGCCGGCCCGGGTGAGGTCGTCCAGGGCGGTGTCCGGATCTTCGAAGGAGGTGGCGAGGTGGCAGGTGTCGACGCAGACGCCGATGCGGTCGTGGCCGATCGCGGTCAGCGGTTCGATGGCGTCGTGGGTGGTTTCGACGACGCAGCCGGGTTCCGGTTCCAGGGCGATGCGGAGGGAGCGTCCGGTCAGTTCCTGGAGTGCGTCGAGGCGTTCGGCGAGGGTGCGCAGGGCAGTGCGGGAGGCTTCGGCGTGCCGCGCGTCGTGGACGGTGCGCCAGGCCAGCGGCAGGGTGGAGATGCTGCCGTCGGGGACGTCGTCGGGGAGCAGTCCGGCGAGGAGACGGGCCAGGGCGGTGGTGTACTCCAGACGCTCGGGGTCGGCCCAGTCCGGTGTGTAGACACGGTACTTGACCTCCACGGCGCCGAATCCCTCGTAGGGGAAGCCGTTGAGGGTGACGACCTCGAGGCCGCGCCGGTCGAGTTCGCAGCGCAGGCCGCGCAGGGCGGACGGGTCGGTGACAAGGGCGCGCGCGGCGTCCTTGGCGAGCCACAGGCCGATGCCGAGCCGGTCACGGCCGAGCCGGCGGCGGACGGGTTCGCAGTGGTCCCTCAGCTGGGCGAGGACACCGTCGAGGGTCTCGGCGGGGTGGACGTTGGTGCAGTAGGCGAGGTGGACGGTGGACCCGTCGGGGTGACGGAAGCGCATGGCTCACGCCTCCGCGGCGGCGACGTCGGCCGTCCGCGGGGACTCGTCCCTCGGTACGCCGCGCTGGATGGAGTTGCCCTCGTGGGTGGCCTCGGGGGCGGTGACGTCGAGGGTGAGCCGGCCGCCGAGTCCGTAGAAGGCGACGGGGTTGCGCCACAGGACGCGGTCGACGTCGTCCTCGGGGAAGCCCTCGGCGAGCATCAGGTCGGCGACCTTGCGGGTCTTGAGCGGGTCGCTCTTTCCCCAGTCGGCGGCGGAGTTCACCAGGATTCGCTCGGGGCCGTGGGCGCGCAGGATCGCGACCATCCGTTCCTCGTCCATCTTGGTGTCGGGATAGACGGAGAAGCCGAGCCAGCAGCCGCTGTCCTTGGCCTCCTTGACGGTGGTCTCGTTGAGATGGTCGACCAGGACGCGGTCCACGGGCAGCGCGGACTCCCGGACGACGTCGAGGGTGCGGCGCAGTCCGGCGAGCTTGTCGCGGTGCGGGGTGTGCACCAGGGCGGGCAGGCCGTGGTCGGCGGCGAGCTGGAGCTGGGCGGCGAGTGCGGTGTCCTCGGCGGGTGTCATGGAGTCGTAGCCGATCTCCCCGACGGCCACGACGTTGTCCTTGACGAGATACCGGGGCAGCAGGTCGAGGACGGGTGTGCAGCGCGGGTCGTTGGCTTCCTTGGGGTTGAGGGCGATGGTGCAGTGGTGGGCGATGCCGTACTGGGCGGCGCGGAAGGGTTCCCAGCCGAGGAGGGAGTCGAAGTAGTCGGTGAAGGAGGCCGGCGAGGTGCGGGGCTGGCCGAGCCAGAAGGCGGGTTCGACGACCGCGCGGACGCCCGCCCCGTACATGGCCTCGTAGTCGTCGGTGGTCCGCGACGTCATGTGGATGTGGGGGTCGAAGAGGCGCATCAGGACTCCTTGCCGTGGGGGTCGTCCGTGGTGTGACTCGCGGTGGAGGGGGCAGGACCGGTGGGGGCGGGTCCGGCCAGGGCCAGGGTCCGTACGCGGTGGAGGTCCTCCGGGACGGGGCGGCCGGCGGCGGTGCGCTCGTCGGCGTAGTCGCCGAGCATGCGGGCGAGTTCGCCGTCGCCGCGGGCCCGCCGGGCCAGGTCCGCCACCCGGTCCAGGGCGACACCGGTGAACAGGCACTTCAGGACGGCGTGCCGCCAGGCGTGGGCGTCGAGGTGGCGGGCGCAGTAGGGGCCGACGGCGGCGGCGACGAGCCGGGTGTCGTTGGTGCGCAGGGCGTCCTCGACGAGCGGGCGGGCCTCGGGACCGGACACGAGGTGGGGCAGGGCGTGCAGGACCGCCCGGCGTTCGTCGGCGGTGCCCTGGTGGTAGACCCGGGTCAGCGCCTCGGCGTCGGCGTGGGCCGTGTGCAGGATCAGGACGCGGGCGGCGTCGGCGTGGGCGGCCCCGCAGCGGCGGGCGGCCTCGGCCAGGCGCAGTTCCCACACGGAGACGGGGTCATGGATGCCGGGGTGGGCGGCGGCCTCGTCGAGGGCCTGGTCCAGCCAGGCGCGGGCGGCTCCGTAGAGACGGGCGGAGAGGAGACGGTGCAGTTCGGTGGTCGGGAGGGTGGCGGGGGTGGCGGGGGTGGCGGGGGTGGCGGGGGTGGCGGGGGTGGCGGGGGTGGCGGGGGTGGCGGGGGTGGCGGGGGTGGCGGGGGTGGTGGGGTGGTGCCGTCGGCTGCCGCGGTTTCCGGTGCTGCGGTCCCCGGAGGCCGAGAGGTTGCCCCGGGCTCGGTGGTGGGGGCTGCCTCCGGGGCGGCCGGGGCGGCGTGGGGGTGGTTCACGGGGTGCTGCTCCCTTCGGGGGTGGCGGAGGGATCGCCTGGCGGGTGCGCAGGGGTGAAAGCGGCGGCGGGGCCGGTGGCCGTGTGAGCACCGGGGGCGTCGGGGGAAGGGCCTGTGGCCGTGTGACCGTCCGGGACAGTGTCGGCGCTGCCGGTGTCGGTAGCGGTGTGCGCGCCGGAGGCAGGGTTGGTGGCCACGTGATCACCCGGGGCACCACCCCCGGCACCGAAAGCGGTGCCGGGGTACGCGCCCTCGGGAGCGGTGACGATGTGGGCGCCGGAGACCTCAGGGGCAGGACCGGTGGCCATGTGGCTGCCCGGGGCACCACCCCCGGCACCGGAAGCGGGGACGGGGTACGCGCCCTCGGGAGCGGCGCCTACGGCGGTGGCGGGGACGGTATGCGCGCCCTCGGGAGCGGCGCCTACGGCGGTGGCGGTGCCGGTGCGCGCGGTGCGGGCCGCGGCGTGGAGGAACGGGAGGGAGCGGGCGGCGAAGTGGGAGCCGGCGTGGGAGTGGCGGGGCAGTTCGACGACGGTCAGGCCCTGGTAGCCGGTGGCGGCGAGGGCCGCGAGGACGGGCGGGAAGTCGATCTCGCCGTCCCCGAAGGGCAGGTGCTCGTGGACACCGCGGCGCATGTCCTCGATCTGGACGTGGCGCAGCCAGGGGGCGGCGTCGCGGACGCAGTCCGCCGGAGGGAGGGGTTCGAGGCACTGGCAGTGGCCGATGTCCAGGGTGAGGCCGAGGAGTTCGGGGTCCCCGAGGGTGCGGCGCAGGTGGTGGAAGTCGGCGAGGGTGGCGAGGAGGTGACCGGGTTCCGGTTCGACGGCGAGGGGCATGCCCGCGGTGGTGGCGGCGTCCAGGACGGGGGTGAGTGCCTCGGCGAGGCGCTTCCACGCGGTGTCCTCGTCCGTGCCCGCGGGGACGGTGCCGCTGAAGCAGTGCAGGGCGTGCGCCCCGAGGTCGGCGGCGACCTCGACGGCCCGGACGAGCAGGTCCACGCGGCGGGCGCGGTCGTCCGGGGCGGGGTCCAGGAGCGAGGGTCCGTGTTTGCGGCGCGGGTCCAGCACGTAGCGGGCGCCGGTCTCGACGGTGACGCCCAGGCCGAGTCCGTCCAGGCGCCGGGCGACCCGGCGGGTGCGGGCGGTGAGGTCCGGGGCGAGCGGGTCGAGGTGCATGTGGTCGAGGGTGAGCCCGACGCCGTCGTAGCCGAGGTCGGCGAGCAGGGCGAGGGCGTCGTCGAGACGGAGGTCGGCGAGGCCGTTGGTGCCGTAGCCGAAGCGGAGGGAAGGCGGGGGCGGGGGCGGAGAGGCGCCGTCCGGGTTCCGGCTCACGTGATGCTCACCTTCCTCATGCCGGACCTCCTCGCGAACCTCCGGCCGGCCGGGGCCAGGGCCGCGACGAGCAGGGCGGTGCCGGCCGAGCCGGAGCGGGCGGCGAGCGCGGCCTGGAGCGGGATCGTGGCCCGGATGCCGCCGCCGACGGCGCGTTGGGTGAGCGGGGGCGAGGGGTTGAGTGCGGCGTGGACATAGGGCCGGGCGGCCGTGGCTGCGTAGGCGGCGCCCAGGGCGGTGGCGAGGACGCCGGTGGCCCGGGGCGGGCGCCCGGCCGGGCCGGGGCCCGGCAGGCCGGGGGCGGCTGCTGCCCGCCGGCCTGCCGGGAGTCGGGTGCGGCGGTGGCTGACCAGCCGCGTCAGCGCCCCCGTCGTCGCGAGGGCCGCCAGCGGGGCCAGGACCGAACCGCCGGTGGTCTCCCGGCGGGAGACGGCCGTGACCGCGAGGGTGTGCGTGCCGAGCAGCGCGGCCGAGGGCAGCGCTGCCCGGGCGCCGCCACCGGTGGCGGCCGCGCCCAGGAGAAGGTCCAGTCCGCGGGCGGCGGCCATGGCCGCGGGGCCGGCGGGTGTGTGCTTCAGCGCGAGGTCGTAGGCCCAGACGGTCGCCGCCAGGGGGACGGCCGCCGCGAGGGCGGGGCGTCCCGCTCCGGCGGCGAGCGCCAGTCCGGCGCCGGTGAGGGCACCGGCGGCGGTGAGGGCGGCGGCCGGGCGGATGCGGCCGGACGGAAGGGGGCGGTGCGTGCGTTCTGCGGCGTCCTCGGTGCGGTCCGCCCAGTCGTTCAGGGCCATGCCGGCCTCGTACAGGCACAGGGAGGATCCGATGGCGAGCAGGGTGCGGGGGCCGGGGCGCGCGCCGGCCGCCGCCGCGCCGGCCAGGGCGTCGCCGGGGACGGTGAACAGCGCGGGCAGGCGCAGCAGTTCGGCCCAGGCGCTCGCGCGGGCGGAGCGGGTGCGGGGGGCGCGGGGCGCGGGGCCGGGCAGGGGGGTGGCGGCGCCCCGGGGGGCCGCCCCGGGTACCGGATCGTCCGCCGCCGTCGGCCCGGCCCCCGGAGCGGGTGTGTCCCGCGCCGGGGCGCCCGTGCGGCTCACCGCTGCGCCCCGCGGTCGTCGGCGTCGTCCCGCAGCCGCCCGGCGAAGCGCCTGAGCTGAGCGTACTGTTCGGCCAGCGAGGACGGGCCGTCCCCCACCGGGTCCTTGAAGTAGAAGCCCAGTTCGCCCAGCGGACCGGACAGGCCCCTCTCCCGGGCGCGGGCGACCAGCCGGGCCAGGTCGAGGACGAGCGGCGCGGCGAGCGCCGAGTCGCAGCCCTGCCAGGTGGTCTGCAGGACCATGCGGGCGCCGAGGAAGCCGTCGAAGGCGATGTGGTCCCAGGCCGTCTTCCAGTCGCCGAGCGCGGGCACGTCGTCGATGTGGACCTCGCCCTCGGGGGTGGTGCCGAGGGTGTCGGCGAGGACGCGTTCCTTGCCGGCGTTCTTGGCGGCGGCAGCCGCGGGGTCGGCGAGGGCGGCACCGTCTCCGCCGCCCAGGAGGTTGGTGCCGGACCAGGCGCGCACGGCGAGGGCGCGCTGCAGGAACATCGGGCCGAGTACGGAACGCAGCAGTGTCTGACCGGTCTTGCCGTCGCGGCCCGCGTGGGGGACGGAGGCCGTCGCCGCCTGCTCGGCCAGCGCCGGGTGGTGCAGGCCTGCGGAGGGGGTGAAGTTGACGTAGGGGCAGCCGGCGCGCAGGGCGGCCGCCGCGTAGAGGGAACTCGGCGGCAGGGAGGCGTCGGCGGGGGCGGGCTCGGTGGAGGCGACGTTCACCACGACGGCGCCCGCGAGACCCTGGCGGCGCACGAAGTCGCGCATGTCGGCCGCGAACACGTCGATCAGTTCGTCGTCGTGGCGGCCCGGGCCGCCGTCCGTGTCGCCGGGCTGGGGGCCGCCGGGCCTGATCTCCTGGTCGGCGGCGACGAGTTCGGCGTGCACGGCGGAGGGCAGACCGTGCGGCAGGACGCCGCCGGCGACGAGGTGTTCGGCACGTTTGGGCAGCGGGCAGTCGACGGTGTCGTGGCCGCCGAAGACGAGGGAGGACAGCGGCGGCAGGCCGCACGGGGTGAAGTCGGGAGTCTCGGTGACCATGCCGGTCGGCGGGTGGAGTCCGGCGGCGACGGCGGCGCAGCCCGCGATCGCGGTCGTGGCCACGGATCCGCGCGCCCCGATGAGCCAGACGCCGAAGCGGGGGGTCGGGGAGGGGGTGGGGAGGGACGGTTCGGCGGACATGGGCAGCCTCCTTGTCGTACGCGAACCGGGTGCGAGCGCCGGAGAGAGGGGACGAGCGGGGTGCCGGGCGCGAGCGCCGGAGAGAGGGGACGAGCGGGGTGCCGGGCGCGGGGCCCGGCGGGGACGGCGGGCGGAGGTCCGGCGTCCTCCGCCCGCCGCCGTTCCGGTCGCCCTTAGGAGGGCAGTTCCTTCAGCTGGATGTTGCGGAAGGAGACGTGGTCGTCGGCTCCGTGGTTCTGGAGGCCGATGTGGCCGTCGGTCAGGCTCCGCTCGGGGTCCTTGTTGGTGAAGTCGTTGATCTTGACTCCGTTGAGGAACACCCTCAGGCGTTCGCCCTGGACCTTGATCTCGTAGGAGTTCCACTGGCCGGGCGGACGCAGGACCTGGTCACGGGCCTTGATGTTCGCCGACTTGAACGAGTAGACGGAGCCCGTGGTGCGGTCGGGCGCGTCCGTGGCGTCGATCTGGATCTCGTAGCCCTTGTTCACCGCGGACCAGGGGTCGTCGGAGGCCGGGAAGCCCACGAAGATCCCGGAGTTGTCGTCGCCCCGCATCTTCCAGTCGAGCTTGAGGGAGTACGACGTCAGCTCCTTGGCCTGGTACCAGAGCAGCCCCATGCCGCCCTCGGACTCCAGGGTGCCGTCCTTGACGTCGAACGTGCCGGGGCCGGCCTGCTTCCAGCCGTCCAGGGTCCGGCCGTTGAAGATCTTCCGGTAACCCTTGTCCGGCTTGCAGTCCGCCTTGACCTGGCCGGTGGCGTACTGCAGACCGCCGAGCAGATGGGTGCGGAAGGCCTCCTCGGCGTAGGACTCCTTGGTGTGGCCGCCGCCGGTGTAGAAGGAACGGCCGCCGCCGTAGCTCTGGCACCAGGCGATCGGGTGGTCGCCCTTCATGGTGCCGCCCTCGTAGGTCGTCTCGTCGAGGGTGGCGAGGACCTTGGCCTGCTCGCGCGGGTTGGTGCGGTAGTTGTACCACTCGTCGGTGCGTTCCCACGCGTCGTTCAGGTGCGCGGTGGACGGGTGGTCGTGGTCCTCGACGCGCACGGTGGCCTTCTGGGTGGCCGGGTGCGAGTCGAAGTAGGCGCCGACGAGACCGCCGTAGAACTCCCAGTCGTACTCGGTGTCGGCGGCGGCGTGGATACCCATGTAGCCGCCGCCGTTGCTGACGTAGTTCTCGAACGCCTTCTGCTGGTCGGCGTTCAGGACGTCACCGGTGGTGGACAGGAAGGCCACCGCGTCGTACTTGGCGAGGTGGGCCGTGGTGAACTGTCCGGCCTCCTCGGTCGCGTCGACGGTGATGCCGGCCGGGCCGCCCAGTTCCTTCAGCGCGGCGATGCCCTCCGGGATGGAGTCGTGGCGGAAGCCTGCGGTCCTGGAGAAGACGAGGACCTTCTTGCCCTTCTTGAAGGGCTCCTTGGAGAACTCGAAGTCGTCCACGTCGTACAGCGCGCCCTCGCCGCCCCGGAAGACCAGGTAGATCTCCGTGGTGCCCTTGGGCAGCTTCCGCAGGGGCACGTCGACGTTCTGGAACATCTCCCAGCCACCGGTCGGGGGGATGTACGCCGAGCCGTGCAGTGTGCCGTCGGGCGAGCCGGTGCGCAGTTCGACGAAGCCGCCGGCGCCGCCGGAGGAGGCCCGCACGGTCAGCTTCTTCTGCCCGTCGAACCGGTAGGGGCTGAAGGAGATCCAGTCGCCGTCATTGATGTCGCCGACGGTCTTGCCGCCGTGGGCGCCGGTCTTGTTGATCACCGACACGCCCGACTGGGTGGTGAAGTGCTCGGCCTGGCGGTGCAGCGGCTGGAGCACGGTGCGGGCGGTGCCGGTCAGGGTCTCCTGGCCGTTGGCCCCGCCGTCGGTGTAACTGGCGCCGACGACACCGTAGATGTTGGCGTTGGGGTCGTGACCGCCGTCCCCGGCGGGCGGCTTGAGGGTGCCCTCACAGCCCGTCCCGCTGGTCAGCTCGTGGGCGTGGGAGTCGTGGCCGAGGCTGTAGACGACCTTGACCTTGGAGCAGTCGACCCTCTCCTCGGGGTCGGTGACGGTCACCTTGAAGGGAACCGGTTCGCCGAAGGCGGCCAGGCTGCCGTTGCCCGGAACCTCGATCCTCACCTTGGGTTCGGTGTTGCCGACCACGATCCGGACGCCGGCGTTGCCGGTGTTGCCCTCGGGGTCCGTCGCGGTGAAGGTCGCGGTGTAGGTGCCGATCTTCTTGTACTTGTGGGTGGGGGTGAGCCCCTCGCCCTCGGTTCCGTCGCCGAAGTCCCAGCTGTAGGCGAGGTCCGGGGAGTCGGCGTCCTCGGCGGAGGCGGTGAAGGCGACCTTCAGGCCGGCCGCTCCGGAGGTCTTGTCGGCGCTCACCTCCGCGATCGGGGAGAAGCCGTCCTCGGCGTTCTCGATCCGGTACAGCGCGGAGTTCTCGTCGCCCTGGAACCAGGAGACGCCGTAGTCCAGGACGTAGAGCGCGCCGTCGGGGCCGAACTCCATGTCCATGATCTGGGTGCCGGTCCACGGGAAGTCGTTGATCTTCGCGACCGTGCCGTTCTCGTTCTGCTCGATCCGCTTGATCCAGCGGCGGCCGAACTCGCCCGCGAAGAAGTCGCCGTCGTACGCCTCGGGGAACTTCACGCTGGAGTCGAGCTCGGGGTCGTAGCGGTAGACCGGGCCGGCCATCGGGGACTCGGAGCCGCTGCCGAACTCGGGCACGGAACCGCCGTCGTACGGGATCCAGGCGGCCTGGGCGGGCGGCAGGTCGACGAGGCCGGTGTTGTGCGGCGAGGTGTTCTTCGGGGCGGCGCAGTCGAACTTCTCGCCGGAGGCTCCGGTGGCGAAGTCGTAGTCGACGTAGGCGTCGTTGTCGCCGGTGCAGAACGGCCAGCCGAAGTTGGCGGCCTCGGTGACCTTGGCGAACTCGACCTGTCCCGCCGGACCCCGGTCCGGGTCGGCGGCTCCGGCGTCGGGGCCGTAGTCGCCGACGTAGACGGTGCCGGTCTCGTCGTCGACGCTCATGCGGAACGGGTTGCGGAAGCCCATCGCGTAGATCTCGGGACGGGTCTTCCGGGTGCCGGGGGCGAAGAGGTTGCCCTCCGGGACGGTGTACGAGCCGTCCTCGGCGACCTTGATGCGGAGGATCTTGCCGCGCAGGTCGTTGGTGTTGCCGGAGCTGCGGCGGGCGTCGAAGGCCGGGTTGCGGTCCGGCCGCTCGTCGATCGGCGTGAAGCCGTCGGAGGCGAAGGGGTTGGTGTCGTCGCCGGTGGACAGGTAGAGGTTGCCCTCGGCGTCGAAGTCGATGTCGCCGCCGACGTGGCAGCAGGTGCCGCGGGAGGCCGCGACGTCCAGGACCTTCTTCTCGCTGGCCAGGTCCAGCGTGCCGTTGGGGTTGAGGACGAAGCGGGAGAGGCGGTTGACGCCGTCGAACTTCTCGAAGTCCTCGGCGGTGCCGGTCTCCGGGGCGTCGCCCTCGGGGGTGTCGAGCGGCGGGGCGTAGTAGAGGTAGACCGCCCGGTTGTTCTCGAAGCCCGGGTCGATGCCGACGCCCTGCAGGCCCTCCTCGTCATGGCTGTAGACGGGAATCTTGCCGGCGACCTTGGTGACGCCGCCCTGGTCGGTGAGGCGCAGCGTGCCGTCGCGCGAGGTGTGCAGGACGCTGCGGTCCGGGAGCACGGTGAGCGACATCGGCTCGCCCGTCTCGGGTTCGCCCTTGGCGAGCGGTACCTGCTGGAACCGCCCCTCGGCGGCTGCCGGTCCGTCGTGTTCCGGGTGTCCTGGGTGGGCGCCGGCGACGGGCGCCGGGGTGCCCACTGCCAGCATCAGGCCGGTGAACAAGGCGAGGGCGGTGCGAAGTCCGGGACGCCTCGTGGTGCGGGTGGATGTGAGTCTGCTTCTGTGCACGAAGTCCCTCCGGTAACGGGGTGGGGCCGTACGGAACGGGTGCGAAGGCGTGCGGTGCGGGCGCCGGGGTGCGCCGTCACCCCGGAGGCATGGGTGTCCTGAACACTTCAGGGACGGTAACCGCGTTCGCCCGGGGCGAACACCCCTTGGACCGGGGTTGCCCGAACTTTTCCCCGACGCAGGACAAAGCGGATTCGGGCAGGTCGGACCGGGGACCGGCGGACGTTCCGGTCCCCGTCCCCGACCTGCCGTCGGGCGTGCGGTTCAGCTGTTGAACGCCGCGTCGAAGGAGGCCGACGGCGGGTCGAAGTCGTACGCCTTGAGCCGGGTCAGCGCCTCGGGGGCGCCCTGGAGCCGGTCCATGCCGGCGTCCTCCCATTCGACGGATACGGGGCCCTGGTAGTCGATGGAGCGCAGCATGCGGAAGACGTCCTCCCAGGGGACGTCCCCGTGGCCTGCGGAGACGAAGTCCCAGCCGCGCCGGGGATCGCCCCAGGGCAGGTGGGAGCCGAGGCGGCCGTTGCGGCCGTCGAGACGCTTGCGGGCCTCCTTGCAGTCGACGTGGTAGATCCGGTCGCGGAAGTCCCACAGGAAGCCGACCGGGTCGAGGTCCTGCCACACGAAGTGGGAGGGGTCGAAGTTGAGTCCGAAGGCCGGCCGGCGGCCGACCGCCTCCAGGGCACGGACGGTGGTCCAGTAGTCGTAGGCGATCTCGCTGGGGTGGACCTCGTGTGCGAACCGCACGCCCTCGGCGTCGAAGACGTCCAGGATCGGGTTCCAGCGCGTCGCGAAGTCCTCGTAGCCGCGGTCGATCATCGACTCGGGCGCGGGCGGGAACATGGCCACCAGGTGCCAGATCGCCGATCCGGTGAACCCGATGACGGTGTCGACGCCGAGGAGGGCCGCGGCGCGTGCGGTGTCCTTGATCTCGGCGGCGGCCCGCTGCCGTACGCCCTCGCCCTCGCCGTCGTCCCAGATCCTGGCCGGCAGGATGGCCTGGTGGCGTTCGTCGATGATGGCGTCGCAGACCGCCTGGCCGACCAGGTGGTTGGAGATCGCCCGGACCTTGAGGCCGTACTTGTCGAGCAGCTGACGGCGGGAGGCCACGTAGGACGGGTCGGCGAGTGCCTTGTCGACCTCGAAGTGGTCTCCCCAGCAGGCGAGTTCGAGTCCGTCGTAGCCGAAGTCGCGGGCGAGCCGGCAGACCTCCTCGAGGGGCAGGTCCGCCCACTGGCCGGTGAACAGTGTGAAGTCGCGGGGCATGCGTGTCTGCCTTTCCCGGTTTCTCAGGCGGCGATCGGTGTGTAGACGGAGTTCTTCTCGGCACTCTCCTCCACGGCCGCCAGGACGCGCTGCACCTGCAGCCCGTCGGCGAAGGAGGGTTCGGGGGTGCGGCCCTCGGCGACGGCGTGGACCAGGTCGTGGGCCTGGTGCACGAAGGTGTGCTCGTAGCCGAGGCCGTGGCCCGGCGGCCACCAGGCGTCCAGGTAGGGGTGGTCGGGTTCGGTGACCAGGATGCGGCGGAAGCCCGCGTGGGCGGCGGGCTCGGTGCCGTCGTGGTAGGAGAGTTCGTTGAGCCGTTCCAGGTCGAAGGCCAACGATCCGCGCTCGCCGTTGAGTTCGATGCGCAGCGCGTTCTTGCGGCCGGTGGCGTACCGGGTGGCCTCGAAGGAGGCGAGGGCGCCGGAGGCGAAGCGGCCGGTGAACAGGGCGGCGTCGTCCACGGTGACCTCGCCGGTGCCGGCGCTCTCGACGGCGGCCGGACCGCTGGTGGGCGCGGCGGGCAGCGGCCGCTGCCGGACGAACGTCTCGGTGAGCGCGGAGACGCCCGCCAGCCGCTCCCCCGCCAGGTACTGGGCGAGGTCGACGATGTGCGCGCCGAGATCGCCGAGCGAGCCGGAGCCGGCCTGCTCCCGGCGCAGCCGCCAGGTCAGCGGGAACGCCGGATCCACCAGCCAGTCCTGAAGGTATGTCACCCGTATGTGCCGCAGGGTGCCGATGCGGTCCTCGGCCACCATCCGCCGGGCCAGCGCGGTCGCGGGGACCCGGCGGTAGTTGAAACCGACCATCGCCAGCCGGCCCTGCCGCAGAGCCCGTTCGGCGGCGTCGGCCATCGCCTCGGCCTCGGCGACGGTGTTGGCGAGGGGTTTCTCGCACAGGACGTGCTTGCCCGCGGCGAGGGCTGCCAGCGCGATCTCGGCGTGGCTGTCACCGGGGGTGCAGATGTCGACGAGGTCGACGTCGTCCCGTTCGACCAGGGCGCGCCAGTCGGTCTCGGTGTCCGCCCAGCCGTGGCGGTCTGCCGCCGCACGCACCGCGGTGGCGTCCCGGCCGCAGATGACGGCCAGTTCGGGGCTCAACGGCAGGTCGAACATGCGGCCCGCGGTGCGCCAGCCCTGGGAGTGGGCGGCGCCCATGAAGGCGTAACCGACCATGCCGACGCGCAGTGGCGGCTTCCCCGTCTCTGCGCTGTCTGCCCCATCTGACTGCTGCGGCTGTGCCATACGGATGTCCTCCTCGTCGTCGTGGCGGGCGGGGGTGGGCCCCGCCCGGTGGGCTGGTCAGGCCCGTGGGGCGGGGCTCCTCACTTGAAGCCGGTGGACATGTACTGGTCGACGTTCTCCTTGTCGACGACGGCCGAATAGCAGGTCAGCGAGGTGGGGATCTCGAACTCGGCGAGGCCTCCGACACCCTTGTCCTGGCCGAGGGCGCGGGCGAGGTCGATCGCGGAGGCGGCCATCGACGGCGGGTAGAGCACGGTCGCCTTGAGGACGCCGTTGTCCGCCTTGATGGCCTGGAAGGCGGAGAGTGCGCCCGCGCCGCCGACCATGAGGAAGTCGTCGCGCCCGGCCTGTTCGATGGCGCGCAGCGCGCCGATGCCCTGGTCGTCGTCGTGGTTCCACAGCGCGTCGAACTTCGACTGGGCCTGCAGGAGCTGGGCCATCTTGGCCTGGCCCGACTCGACGGTGAAGTCGGCGGCCTGGCGGGCCACCTTCTTGATGTTGGGGTAGTTCTTCAGCGCGTCGTCGAAGCCCTGGGTGCGCTGCTTGGTGAGCTCGAGGTTGTCCAGCCCCGCCAGTTCGATGACGCGGGCGTCGGGGGTGTCCTTGAGCTTCTCGCCGATGTAGTGCCCGGCGTTCAGGCCCATGCCGTAGTTGTCGCCGCCGATCCAGCAGCGGTACGCCTGCGGGGAGTTGAAGATGCGGTCGAGGTTGACGACGGGGATGCCGGCACGCATCGCCTTCAGCCCGACCTGGGTGAGCGCCTTGCCGTCGGCGGGGAGCACCACCAGGACGTCGACCTTCTTGTTGATGAGGGTCTCGATCTGGCCGATCTGCTGGGCGGTGTCGTTGGAGCCCTCGGTGACCTCCATGGTGACGTCCGAGTACGTCGCGGCGCGTTTCTCGGCGTTGTCGTTGATGGCGTTGAGCCAGCCGTGGTCGGCCTGCGGTCCCGCGAAGCCGATGGTGACCGGCTTGCCGGGCTTGTCGTCGGCGGCCGGCCGGTCGCTCGCGGCCGGCTCGGCGTCGCTGGGCTCGTTGCTGGTGCAGCCGGTGACGAGGACTCCGGCGGACACGGCGGCGGCTCCGAAGAGCAGCCCTCTGCGGCTCGTACGAGGTGTCGGCTCTGGCATGGCGGTGAATCCTTTCGTCAGGTCGTGCTCGCGGTGCGGCGCTGGACCAGCACGGCGGCGACGATGATCGCGCCCTTGGCGATCTGCTGGACGTCGCTCTGCAGGTTGTTCAGGGCGAAGATGTTCGTGATCGTGGTGAAGATCAGGACGCCCAGCACGGAGCCGACGATGGTGCCGCGGCCCCCGGTGAGCAGGGTGCCGCCGATGATCGCGGCGGCGATGGCGTCGAGCTCGTAGAGGTTGCCGTTGGTGTTCTGGCCGGAGCCGGACAGGACGATCAGCAGGAAGGCGGCGATGCCGCAGCACAGCCCCGACAGCAGGTACAGGTAAAGGCGTTGGCGGCGGACGTCGATGCCGGCGAGCCGGGCCGCCTCCGCGTTGCCGCCGACGGCGACGGTGCGGCGTCCGAAGGTGGTCCGGTTGAGGACCAGCCAGCCGATGACGGTGACCGCCGCGAACACCAGGACCAGCGGCGGGATGCCGAGGACATAGGCGTCGCGTTCGCCGAGGTCGAGGACGCTGTCGAGGGTGACGACCTGGGTGCGCCCGTCGGTGATCTGCAGGGCCAGGCCGCGGGCCGAGGCGAGCATGGCGAGGGTGGCGATGAACGGGACCATCCCGCCGTAGGCGATCAGCACCCCGTTGACCAGCCCGCAGCCGACGCCGACGAGGACGGCGGTGAACAGGATGCCGGCGAAACCGAACTCCTGGGTGGCCACCGTGGTCGCCCACACCGAGGCCAGGGCGACGATCGCACCGACCGACAGGTCGATGCCGCCCGAGGTGATGACGAAGGTCATGCCGACGGTGACGACACCGATGACGGAGGCCTGGGTGAGGACGAGCTGGAGGTTGCGGGTGTCCAGGAACTCGTCCGGCCTGGTGATGCCGCCGATGAGGACGAGCGCGGCGAGGACGCCGAGCAGTGACAGGGTGCGGACGTCGACGCGGAACAACACGGTATGCCAGGCGGGCGGTTCGCCGGCCAAAGGCGCCTTGTCGGTGCTGTCCCGCGGCGGGGAGACGGGCTGCGTCATGACGCCGGGCTTCCTTCCATGACGAGGTCGAGTACACGGTGTTCGTCGAGCTCCCGGGCAGGCGCCGTGTGAACGACGTCCCCCTCACGGAGCACCAGGACGCGGTCGGCGAGGCCGAGCACCTCGGGCACCTCGCTGGAGACGAGCAGCACGGCGAGGCCTTCGTCGGCCAGCCGCCTTATGACTGCGTACAGTTCGGCGCGGGCGCCGACGTCGACGCCGCGGGTGGGTTCGTCGAGCAGCAGCACCCGGCAGCCGCGCAGCAGCCAGCGGGCGAGCACGGCTTTCTGCTGGTTGCCGCCGGACAGGGTGCGCACGGGCACGTCCGGGTTGTCCGGCCGCAGCGAGAGTTCGCGGGTGGCGGCGCGGGCCGCGCCGAGTTCGGCGCCGCGGTCGACCCAGCCTGCCCGCGAGAAGCGGGACATGGCGGAGAGCGACACGTTGCGGGTGACGGACTCCAGCATGAGCAGGGCCTGCGCCTTGCGTTCCTCGGGAGCGAGTCCGATCCCGGCGCGGACGGCGGCGCGCACGCTGCCCGGTCGCAGGGTGCGTCCGTCGACCAGGACCCGGCCGGAATCCGGTGTGCGGGCGCCGTAGATCGTCTCCAGGATCTCGGAGCGCCCCGAGCCGACGAGACCCGCGAGCCCGACGATCTCCCCGGGGCGCAGGACGAGGTCGAGGGATGCGAACTCGCCGGTGCGGGCCAGCCCTTCGACGGTCAGCACCGGTTCGGCCGCCGGTGGGAAGGCCGGGCGCTCGGGGAAGACGTACTCGACGTCGCGGCCGGTCATCAGGGCGACCACCTCGCGGGTCGGCGTCGACTCGGCGGGCAGCCCGCCCGCGACGGCGCGGCCGTCCTTGAGCACGGTCACCCGGTCGCCGATGCGCCGGATCTCCTCGAGGCGGTGCGAGATGTAGACGACGGCGACGCCGTCGGCGGTGAGGTCGGCGACGATGCGGAAGAGGTTGTCGACCTCGTCCGGGTCGAGCGCGGCCGACGGCTCGTCCATCACGATGAGGCGTACGTCGTGCGAGAGCGCCCGCGCCATGGAGACGATCTGCTGCTGGGCAGCCGACAACTGCCCGACCGCACGGCCCGGTTCGATCTTGGGATGGCCGAGCCGGGTCAGCAGCTCGGCCGTCGCTTCCCTGGCGGTCCTGGGGCGGACGACGAACCCGGCGGTCGTCGGTTCCTGACCGAGGTGGACGTTCTCGGCGACCGTCATGTGTTCCACCAGGTCGAGTTCCTGGTAGATGGTGGCGATCCCGAGGCGCATGGCGGCGATCGGCGAGCGCAGGGTGACGGCTTCGCCGCGCCAGTGGATGGTGCCGGTGTCGGGCTGGTGGGCACCAGCCAGCACCTTGATCAGGGTGGACTTGCCGGCGCCGTTCTGGCCGAGCAGGCAGTGCACCTCGCCGGCCTGGACGTCGAGGTCGACGCCGTCCAGGGCCCGGACGCCGGGGAAGGACTTGGTGATGCCGGACATGGTGAGCAGCGGTGGTTCGGGTGCCATGCGGATTCCCCTCGGCGGGCGTGCGGGCCGGTGTCAGGGCGATCCCCTTGCGGGGAGGGTGTTTTCGGGCAGGCCGGATTGCCGGGACGGTGCGGGTCGTGCGGGGTCGTACGTGTGGCGGGGTGGGAGTACGTGGTGCCGGTGCGCTGTCCCGTGAGTGGATACGGTGGGCCGCTTTGCCCGGTGGAGGGCAGAGCTGTCGCGTGCGGTGGAGCCGGATGCCGTGCTGCCGCGGGCTGTTTACGCGGGTGAGAACAGGTGGTCGCTGATGAGCCGGGCCGCGCCGATGACTCCGGCGGTGGGGCCCAACTCCCCTAGGACGATGGGCAGGTTGCCGGTCGCCAGGGGCAGCGACTGGCGGTAGACCTGGGTGCGGATGGCGGCGAGCAGGGTGTGGCCGAGACCGGTCACACCGCCGCCGATCACCACCAGGCCGGGGTTGAAGAAACTGACCAGGCCGGCGATGACCTGGCCGGTACGGCTGCCGCCCTCGCGGATCAGGTCGATCGCGGTGGTGTCCCCCGCGGCAGCCGCGGCGGCGACGTCGACGGCGCTGAGCGTGCCGTTCGTCTCCAGACGGCTCGCGAGTTCGGCGGAGAGCTGCTGCTGGGCGGCCTCCAGCGCGTCCCGGGCGAGGGCCGCGCCGCTGAAGTGGGCCTCCAGGCAGCCCCGGTTGCCGCAGGCACAGGGGCGGCCGTCGGGTACGGCCTGGATGTGCCCGATGTCGCCGGCGCTGCCCGTCGTACCGCGGTGGACCTCACCGCCGACGACGATGCCGCAGCCGATGCCGGTGCCGATCTTGACGCAGAGGAAATCGGGGACGGAGCGGGCGACGCCCGCGTGCTGCTCCCCCATGGCCATCAGGTTCACGTCGTTGTCGACCATGACCGGGCAACCGAGGTCCTGGCTGAGCGCCTCCCGTACGGGGAAGCCGTCCCAGCCGGGCATGATCGGCGGCGCCACCGGGATGCCCTCGGGGAACCGGACCGGACCCGGGACGCCGACACCGGCGCCGTCGAACCCCTCCGCGAGTCCCGAGGCTTTCAGCTTCGCTGCCATGGAAAGTACTTGCTCGAAGACCGCGACCGGTCCGTCGCGTACGTCCATGGGCTGGTTGATGTGCCCGAGGATCTCCAGTTCGGCGTTGGTGACGGCGACGTCGACCGAGGTTGCGCCGATGTCGACGCCGAGGAGCCGCAGGTGCGGGTTGAGGCGGATGTTGTGCGAGCGCCGGCCGCCGCGCGAGGCGGCGAGTCCGTCGGCCACGACGAGTTCCGTCTCCAGCAGCCGGTCCACCTCCACGGCCAGCTTCGACCGGGAGAGGTCGACCTGGTCGCCGAGTTGGGCACGGGAGTTGGGTCCACCGTCGCGCAACAGCCTGAGCAGTCGGGCCTGGTGGGCGTTCGCGGGCCGTGCCGTCATGCGTCTCACGAACCCCTCCCCGCCTCGATCGGTCTCTGCGCGCCGGTTTCCGGCCACGTGTGTGGTGCGCTTTCGAAGGGAACGTAGCAGCGGCTGCCGGAGGTGGGAAGAAATCGCGCAGGAATTCCCCCCTACTTTTTCCACTCACAGGACAAAGAGGCTCGCGCGGATCCGCCCGCCCCGGGTACTCACCGTCAGAATCTCGGGGACTTCACCTGTTCGAGGGACGACCGGCGGGTGCGCTCGGTGTGTTCGCGCATGAGCCGCTCGGCCAGCCGCTCGTCGCGGTTCACGAGGGCGGTGATCAGGTCGCGGTGCTCGGCCCAGGACTTCCCGCCGCGCTGCCGGGCGACGGGGGTGTCGTACCAGCTCACCCGGCGGCCGACCTGGGCGGCGAGTTCGGCGAGGACCGCGTTGCCGGCCAACTCCATGATCTTGGTGTGGAAGCGGGCGTCGAGGGCGACGGCCTCGTCCACGTCGTCGGAGGCGACGGCCTGCAGGCCCAGCGCCACGATCTCGTCCAGGACCTCGATGCCCGCGCTGTCGGCGTTGAGCGCGGCGAGCCGGGCGGCCTCCGCCTCCAGCAGCGTGCGGACGGTGAGGAGCTGGTCGGCCTCCGCCTCCGTCGGCTCGTGCACGAACGCGCCCTGGGCCGGGCGCAGGTCGACCCACCCCTCGGTGTTCAGCCGCTGGAGCGCCTCGCGCACAGGCTGCCGGGAGACGCCGAGGTGGCCGGCGAGTTCGCTCTCGACCAGATGCCGGCCGGGCCCCAGGGTGCGCGTGGTGATGAGTTCGAGCAGTGCCTCGTAGACACGGTCGCGCAGCGGGCCCGGTCGTTCGATCCTGGGCACCGCCCCCTGGGGCAGTCCGGTCGACAGCATCGCGGTCCCCCTCCCCGGCAGGCCCCCGCCCGGCCGCAGGGCCGGTCGTACGGCACCGCCGACGGTGATTGTCTTTCGTCTACAGTCTACGGCGCACAGGCTCCGGACAGAGGGGAGCCGACCGCGTCACACCCGTACGAGGGACTTCCGCCCGAGGGGCTGACGGAGGCGTACGGGGAACCGTCAGGGGCAGCGGACGACCTGCCCGGCATAGGACAGGTTTCCGCCGAAGCCGAACAGCAGGACCGGGTCGCCGGACGTCACCTCGCCCCGCTCGACGAGCTTGGCGAAGGCGAGCGGGATGCTCGCGGCCGAGGTGTTGCCCGACTCGGTGACGTCCCGGGCGACGACCGCGTTGACCGCGCCGATCTTGAGCGCGAGGGGTTCGATGATCCGCAGGTTGGCCTGGTGCAGCACGACCGCGGCGAGGTCCTCCGGGGCGTACCCCGCCTTCTCGCAGGCCTGGCGGGCGATGGACGGCAACCGCGTGGTCGCCCAGCGGTACACGCTCTGGCCCTCCTGCGCGAACCGCGGCGGTGTCCCCTCGATCCGCACCGCGTTGCCCATCTCCGGCACCGAGCCCCACAGCACGGGCCCGATCCCGGGCTCCTCGGACTCCCCGGTCGCCTCGACGACCGCGGCGCCCGCCCCGTCGCCGACGAGCACGCAGGTGGTGCGGTCGGTCCAGTCGGCGACCTCGGACATCTTGTCGGCGCCGATCACCAGTGCGCGGCGCGCGGATCCGGCGCGTACCGCGTGGTCGGCGGTGGCGAGCGCGTGGGTGAATCCGGCGCACACCACGTTGATGTCCATCGCGGCGGGACCGGGGATGCCCAGGCGTGCGGCGACCCGGGCCGCCATGTTGGGCGAGCGGTCGATCGCGGTGGAGGTGGCGACCAGCACCAGGTCGACGTCGCCGGGGGTGCGGCCGGCCGACGCCAGCGCCTTGGCCGCGGCGTGCGCGGCCAGCTCGTCGACGGGCTCCTCCGGGCCCGCGATGTGACGGGTGCGGATGCCGACCCGGCTCGTGATCCACTCGTCGCTGGTGTCGACCATGCCCGCCAGGTCCTCGTTGGTGAGCACCCGGGCGGGCTGGTAGTGGCCGACGGCGGCGATGCGCGAGCCGATCATGGATGGGTTCCCCTCGTGTGGCGGTTGCGGGATGCACCAGTCTGATCAGTGACCCGCGGGTACGCCGACAGGTGATGCGACAGGATTCGGGCGCCGCGCTTGTCGGCTTCGGTCAGGCCCCCGGAGGCCGGGGCGCGGCGTCATCCGGTGAACAGCTGGGTCACCTTCCGTACGAGTTCGTACAGACCGTAGGCGAGCGGGACGCCCACCCACAGCCAGACGAGGACGATCAGCCCGCGGCGGTCGTGGCCCGCCGCGGCCGTGTCAGGCGGACTCGTGCTGCTCTCGCCGCTCATCTGCGGTCTCCTTCGTCTCGTCGGGGCGGGAAACGTGGTGCCGGGGGTGCACGGGGCGGACGAGCTCGTTGGCGACGAAGCCGACCACCAGCAGCCCGATCATGATCATGAAGGACGGTCCGTACAGCGCCGAGCCGTGCCGTCCCGCCTCCTCCTGCCGGTCGGCGACCCGGTTCACGATGAGCGCCAGCGGCTCCAGCCCGGGGGCGACGGGAGGACTCATGGAACCGGGACGGTAGGGAGATCATGAGCATGTGAAAACCCGCGGATCGATCGTATGCGGTCTGCGGTCTGCGGTCTGCGGTCTGCGGTCTGCGACGAACGGTCGGACCGACCGGTTTCCTGGCGCGAGCCGTGCGGCGGTACCGAGGGCCGGCCACGCTCTGTAAGCGCGCGACTCGAGCCGTCGTGCGGGCACCGCGGAGTGGGCCGCGACCTCACGCTGCACGTGCGGGACCACGTGCAGGACAATGAGGTCGTGAAGGTCGCCTCACCGCATGGCGATCCGGTGACGCACGGCAACCCGTGCGCCGAGGGCCGATTCGGCTGTCAGCGCGTACGCAACCGGGACTGACCAAGGACCGACCAGGGACTGGGGACATGGGACGAGTCACAGAACGACGCAAGGTGGTCCGCATCCGGGACGGGGTGGTGTCCAGCCGCCCGGACACGCTCGTCACCGAGGAACCCCTGGAGATCCGGCTGAACGGAGAGCCGCTGGCGATCACGATGCGCACCCCGGGCGACGACTTCGCGCTGGCCGTCGGTTTCCTGGTGAGCGAAGGGGTCCTGGCGACGGCAGCCGATCTGCGGAACGTCCTGTACTGCGCGGGCGCGAGGGCGGACGGGGTGAACACCTACAACGTGGTTGACGTGCAGACCGCGCCCGGCGTGGTGATCCCGGACATCACGCTCCAGCGGAACGTGTACACCACCTCTTCCTGCGGCCTGTGCGGCAAGGCGAGCCTGGACGCGGTGCGCACCACGACCCGCCACCCCGTCGCCGACAGTCCGCCGCTGCGCGTCACCCCGGAACTCCTGGCGAGCCTGCCCGACCGGTTGCGCGCCTCCCAGCGGGTCTTCGACCGGACGGGCGGCCTGCACGCGGCGGCCCTGTTCGACGAGGACGGGGAACTGCTGGACGTCCGGGAGGACGTCGGCCGGCACAACGCGGTCGACAAGCTGATCGGCCGTGCCCTGCAGAGCGGGAACCTGCCGCTGTCCCGGACCGTGCTGATGGTCTCCGGCCGTGCCTCCTTCGAGCTGGCGCAGAAGGCCGTCATGGCCGGCATCCCCCTGCTCGCGGCCGTCTCGGCGCCGTCCTCGCTGGCCGTGGACCTGGCGGCGGAGACGGGGCTGACGCTGGTCGGGTTCCTGCGGGGCAGCTCCATGAACGTGTACGCGGGTGAGGACCGCGTAACCCTGCGGGTCCCGGCCGCCCAGGGCTGACCGGTCCCCCGCTGCACGGCGGCGGGGCCCCTCCCCCCAGCCCGCGGCCACCGCGCCACGCTCAGGGCGTCAGGCACCATGGACCCGCTCCGCTCCCGCCACTAACGTCCCTGAGCGTGCCCGACGACGCAGCAGCACGCGCGGGAACCCGCGGACAGCCACCACCACAGTCACGACCGGGAACAGGGACCTGGATCGGCCTGGTACTCGTACTGGCCCTGCTCCTGGGGACCGTACTGGTCACGGACCTCCCGGACCGCGACGACGGGCGGCCGGACGGTGGTGCCTGCACACCGCGCACCGTCGCGTCCTGGGCCGAGGAGGACGCCCTCGCTTCGGAGTTCGCCCGCTACGGTGACGGCGGTGCCCGCATCGACGACTGGACGGGCGGCGACGGCACGCACTCGGTGCGGCTGCCCGACGGCCGGCTGCTGTGGCTGTTCTCCGACACGTTCCTGGGCCGCGTGCACCGTCCGCCCAACCCGGTCGGCGAGCCGTACGCCTGGCGGGACGCGAGCGCGCCGATGGTACGCAACTCGGCCGTCCTGATGCGCGACGGCCGGCTGGAGTCCACACTCCCCGCCCCGCTCTTCCCCGATCCGGCCCCGGACCAGTGGCGCTGGCCGGTCGGCGCCCGGGTCGAGCCCCGCTCCCCCGGTTCCACGGAGCAGGTCGTCCGGGTACTGCTGTGGGTGCGTACGGCGGGGCAGCCCCCGTGGATCTACGGGGTACCGACCGCCACCGAGGTCGGCACGCTCTCCCTGCCCGATCTGCGCCTGGAGTCGGTGCAGAAGGTGCTGGACCAGCAAGACGTGCCCGATCCGTCCCGGAGGGTACTGTTCGGCACCACCCTGGTCGAGGAGGACGGGTGGACGTACGTCTTCGGAGGCGACGACGGCCGGGCCGTCTCCCGCAAGGCCTCACAGGCGTACGCGGCGCGGATCCCGGAGGGCGGGCTCGGCGACCCGGCGGCCTGGGAGTACTGGAACGGCACGGCGTGGCAGACCCGCGCCCGCCCGCGCCCGGTGCTCGGCGACGGACACCGCACGGGTGTGGGCAGCGCCTTCTCGGTGGTGCGGGAGGGCGGGACGTACGTCCTGTTCACGATGGCCACGGGCGTCAAGGGACTGACCACGGTGGCGGCGTACTGGTCCTGCTCCCCCGCAGGACCGTGGCACGGCCCGGCGAAGGAGTTCAGCCCCGCGCTGCCGCACGGCGGGACCGGCGCGTACAACCCGCAGACGCACCCTGAGCTGAGCGGTGAGGGACGGCTGGTACTCAGCTATGACGTGAACCTGCTCGAGACGTCCGGTGCCGCGGTGCTGCTCAGCCGGAACGTCTCCCTGTACCGGCCCCGCTTCGTGACGGTCCTGCTGGGACCGGGGCGGTAACCCCCTCGGCAACCGCCCCGCCGGGGGAGGGATTCGTGGAAGGCCGAGACACGTCGAGAAACAGGGAGCGGGGAGTGCGCGAGTTCACCAGCCCTGCTCCGACTCTGTTGCTCAATTGCGGAGCGTGACGCCGGCCTGTCGACGGGGCGCAGGGAACGGGCCTCGCGGAGAGGCGGTCCGCCGCCCCGGCCGGCCCCTCCCGGATGTGGTGCGTGACCCTCCCTCGAATTGAGCAGCAGAGTCTGCTCCGGCGCCGAAGCGACACGGCTCCCCCTGCCCGGCGAGAGAGGTGGACCATCGGTGCGCAGCTCGTGCCGGTCCGCCCCACGTGGTCCGCGGAGCGGTGCCGCTGGATGCTGTACGACGCCGAGGTGACGGCAGCGGGCGGCCGACACCCTCGTCTCGCCGGCGGAGTCGGTCCGGGCCTTCCACCTTCTGGTGCAGCCGTTCACCGAGGAACACGGGCTGCTCACGCCGTCGCGGAAGCTGAGGCGCAGGGCGATCGAGAAGGTGTACGCGGAAGGGGACGAGGCGCCGTACCGCACGTGAGGTCCGCCGTACGGCGGTGTCCGACGACCTGATGATGCGCTCACTGTGCGTGAGATGTACCGTCCGGAATGCATCGCGGGGGACGATCGTTGACCATGGGAGTTCCACCGGACACCGACCTAAGGATCGAAAGCTCGTGAGCATGGTCCCCCCGATCACCCTGAACAACGGCGTCACGATGCCCCAACTGGGTTTCGGCGTCTGGCAGGTACCGGACACCGAAGCCGGGACGGCCGTCACGGCGGCGCTGGAGGCGGGCTACCGCAGCATCGACACCGCAGCGGTCTACGGCAACGAGACGGGTACCGGCAGGGCAGTCGCCGCCTCGGGCATTCCCCGCGAGGACCTCTTCGTCACCACCAAGCTCTGGAACGACGACCAGGGGTACGACACCACCCTGCGTGGTTTCGACACCTCTCTGTCCAAGCTCGGCCTGGACTACGTGGACCTGTACCTCATCCACTGGCCCATGCCGGCCCGCGGCCGCTACGTCGACACGTACCGGGCGTTCGAGAAGCTGTACGCCGAGGGCCGAATCCGTGCCATCGGCGTGTCCAACTTCCTGCCCGAGCACCTGGAGCACCTGCTCGAGGAGACGTCGGTCGTCCCGGCCGTCAACCAGATCGAGCTTCATCCGCATCTCCAGCAGTCCGCCGCGCGGGAGTACCACGCGGAGCGGGGCATCGCCACGGAGGCCTGGTCACCGCTCGGCTCGGGCAAGGGCCTGCTGGAGGTCCCGGCGATCGTGGCCATCGCTCGCAAGCACGGGCGCACGCCGGCACAGGTCGTCCTGCGCTGGCACCTCCAGCTCGGCAACGTCGTCATCCCCAAGTCGGTGACACCGTCGCGGATCAAGGAGAACATCGACGTGTTCGGCTTCCGCCTGGACGCGGAGGACCTCGCGGCGATCAGCGCACTGAACGAGGACCGCCGCCTGGGCTCGGACCCGGCGACGGTGAACTGACCTCTGGTCTTCCGGGACAGGGCGCGGCGGTCTTCCCCCGCGCACGGGGAGACCGCCGTCCGTATGGTCCCGCCGGCCCGGACCGGCTCTACACCGGGCGGACGGCCGTATGCACCGTGTGAGCCGTCAGGAAGAAGACGTCGGAGCGGTGGTGCAGGCTCGCCTCGTCGGCGGGGTCGAGGAGGCGGTCGATGGTGGCGCGGTCCTCGGCGTCCAGTTCCCCGGCGAGTCTGCCGCGGGTGCGGGCGAGCGTCGTGACCACGTGTGTCCGGACACGCTCGGTGGCCGGGCCGGGAAGGTCGAGGAGGAAGGTGCGGGAGCGGCTGTGGTGCAGTCCGGCCGAGGTCAGCAGGGCCGGCCAGTCCTCGGTGTGTGCGACGGAGCCCGGCAGTTCGGTGCGCATCCGGGTGAACCAGTCGGCCTCCACCGCGTCGACACGGCTCTGGAGCCCTGGCCGGCCGATGCCGATGTCGCGCGGCAGGTAGCGGCTGGGCAGTCCGCCCTCCAGGACGGCCAGCGTGCCCCCGGGCGCGAGCCGGGCGGCGTAGGCGGCGAGCGCGGCGCGCTGGTCGCCGAGGTGGTGGACGCTGCGGCTGGCCCACAACAGGTCGGCCGGGTACTCCAGTTCGTCGAGCACGCCGGGGAGTTCACCGGCGAGGGTTCCGAAACGGTCACCGGCGCCGTGCCGGGCGGCGCGGTCCGCGGCCCGTTCGAGCAGTGGGGCGGAGCCGTCGACCGCCACGATGCGGGCGCCCTCGAAGACCTCGGCGAACAGGCACGAGACGACGCCCGGCCCACTGCCCGCGTCCACGATCAGCCCCGGCTCGGTCACCTCCTTCGCAAGCCAGCCGAGGGCCCGTTCGTACAGGGGGGTGAAGAGTTCGGCCTCCGATTCGAGCAGGGAGGCCATCTCCGCCCAGTCGATCTCGGTGTCCGTCGCCCCGTGGTCGTGGTGGTGCCCGGGGTGGTGCTGGTCGTGGTCGTGCTGCGCCATGGGGGTCACCCTCTCCGCTCGGATGCGGACAGAGTGCGCCGACGCGCCCGGCAGAGGCCAGTATTGTTGCCGCTCCGGCAAGGCGGTTTCCCGGAACCGCCCCTACGGGCGTGAGCGATCCGCCGGGGCCGGGCACGCGGCCCGGTCCCGGCGGATCGGGGTCGGTCAGTCAGCCGGTCACGGCAGCGGCGGGTACGCGTTCCGCATGAGCTCCTGGAACTGTGCCGAGAACCAGTGACCGGAGATCGGGGCGTCCGGCAGGGCACCGGTGAAATTGTTCCCGTTGCGCGGGGTGCCCGTGTAGGTCGGGTCGCACATCCGGTCGAAGCCCTTGCCCTCTTCGTTCGGGATCTCCTTGCTGGCCCCGTCGGACTCGCCCGGGGGCTTCACCCACACGTAGGCGTCGATGCCGTTCTCGGGTGCTGTCTGCGGGCGTTCGCCGAGTCCGGCGCCCGACTGGTTGCACCAGTTGCCGATGTGGATGCGGCGGTCGTAGCGTCCGCCCTCGACGTAGGCGTCGACGCTGGTCGTCGCGCCCGGTCCGGTGGGCCGGTCACCGCCGCCCCAGCCGTTGCGGGAGGTGTCGATCAGCATGCCGATGTTCGTGTCGAAGCCGGTCGAGACGAGTTCGGTCCGGAAGGCCTGGGCGAAGCCCAGCTCGTCGACGTAACGGTTCCAGTCGACCCACCCGGACTCGCGGACGGACTTGCCGGCCACGGAGTCGTTGATGGAGAAGTTCTCCTCCTTCAGCGCGCTGTAGTTGGCGGTGTTGGTGATGAAGCCGTGGACGTCGGACGGAGTCGCGCCCTCGGCGGTGGCCGCGTCGTGGAAGACGTCGGCGGAGGCGCCGAAGTTGTCGTCCCAGCCGATCCAGCCGTGGTGGCCGGCGTCGACGTAGTTGTACACGTTCCCCACGTCGCCGAGCTTGTTCAGGGCGTAGCCGACGCCCTTGACGTAGTTGCCGTTGGCCTTCATCACGTCGCACTCGGGCGTGGCGGTGGGCCGGCTGCCGGTGTTGGTGACGAGGTTGGGCAGGGAGTCGATCTCGACGGTGGTGACGATCCGCAGCGGGGCGTACTTCTCCTCACCGAGGATCTCGGCGATCGGGTCGATGTACTCGGTCTTGTAGCGGCCGATCTCCGTCGGGCCGAGTTCGCCGTTGGAGGCGAGGGCGGAGCAGTCGCGGCCGGGCAGGTTGTAGATGACCAGCTGGACGACGAGTTCGTCCGAGCCCTTCTGCGCGAGCGCCTCGTCGAGGTGGTCGCGCAGGCCCATGCCGCCGTTCACACCGTTGATGGCGGCGATGCGGTCCAGCCAGACTCCGGTGGGCTGGTCGGCGATGCGGTCGCCGCCCGGCTCGGCGGCGGCCTTCGCGGACCACTCGGGGTTCACGTACACCTTGGCACCGCTGTACGGGTTGTCGACCCGGTCACCGGGGTCGGTCGGGCCTCCGTCGTCGACGTTGCACGTGACACCGTCGAGGGTGAAGGTGGCGGGGATCGCGTTGCTGCCGCTATAGGTGCCCTGGAAGCCGAAGCTGGCCGAACCGCCGGTCGCCAGCGTGCCGTTGTAGGACTCGTTGACGGCGGTGACGTTGCTGCCGGACTGGGTGACCTTGGCGTTCCAGCCGCTGGTGACCCGCTGGTTGCCGGCGTAGGACCACTTCAGCGACCAGGACGACTTGGCGGCACCGAGGTTGGTGACGGTCACGGCGGCGGTGAAGCCGGTGCCCCACTGGTTCTGCACCTGGTAGTCGACGGTGCAGGGGACGGCGGCGGCGCCGACACCGTCGGGTACGACGGCGTACGCCGTGCCGGTGGCACCGGCGACCAGCGCCATGGCAGCGAGGAGCGCGGTTCTCGTGCGACTCATGAGTGCGGGTTTCCTATCCGTTGGGGGTGTACGGGTCGCGCTGTCCGAAGAGGTCTGTCCCTAGGAGAGTTGACGGTCGGCAGTGATCTCACCGGGGCGCGCGTGGGGCGCGCGTCCGGTGCCGTAGGGCGTGGACGTGGGGGGGCACCTCGGGGCGGAGGATCAGGACGAGGCCCGGTCCGCGGTCCGGGACGTGCGGGGGCCGGACCGGCCATGAGGGGTCCCCCGGGAGTGCGCTGCCCCCGCGCCGGGGGTGCGGGTGGTGCCGTCGGGCGGGAACACCGCGACTGTGGTGCCGGCGTCCTGCGGGGAGGCCCTGACGGAGGGCTCCGCCGTGCACACGGACGCTGACTCGTGCGCCCCGACGACCGGGGCGCCCGCACGGGGCACGGACGTACCGGCGACAGGACGTAAAAGTACTGAACGCGGGGGGTGCCACATGAGCGACTCCTTGCAGTTCGGGCGTGCCGTGACGGACGCGTCGACTGATGGAACCGCTCCCACTGGTGTCTCTGAAGCTAGCGCCAAGTGACGGCAAAGAACAGGGGAGTTACCGACATTCGCTGAACTTCGGTCATCGAATCTTTTCGACTCTCCACAAGCCTTGACCGCCCTGGGCCCCGTCCTCACTATGGGAGCGCTCCCACTGGTTCAAGCCTTGACATCTCCGAGTCGCAGGAGGAACCAGCACCATGCATCCCCCACCCAGAAGACGCCGCGGCCTCCGGCGACTGTGGACGGCCGCCGCAGCAGCCCTCGCACTTCCGCTGACGATGCTCTCCTCAGGATCGACTCCCGCTCAGGCAGCGGCCGTCCAGTGCAGCGTGGACTACCGGACCAATGACTGGGGCTCCGGTTTCACCGCGGATCTGACCCTCACCAACCGCGCCGCGGCGGACATCAACGGCTGGACCCTGACCTACGCCTACGCGGGCAACCAGCGGCTGGTGAACGGCTGGAACGGCAGCTGGAGCCAGTCCGGCTCCACCGTGACCGTGCGAAACGCCGGACACAACGCGCGGATCGCGGCCGGCGGCGCCGTCACCACCGGTGCGCAGTTCTCCTACAGCGGCAGCAACGCCGCACCCTCCTCCTTCGCCGTCAACGGCACCACCTGCACGGGGGCACACCAGCCGCCGATCACCGTACTGACCAGCCCCGAGGCCGGCGCGGTCTACACGCGGGGCGAAACGGTTCCGCTCGCGGCGACCGCGGCGGCGGCCGACGACGCGACGATCACCAAGGTGGAGTTCTACGACGACACCGAACTGCTGGGCACGGACGAGAGCGCGCCCTTCACGCTTTCCGCCGCCGGCTTGACCGTGGGCAGTCATTCGCTGACGGCGAAGGCCTACGACAGCCTGGGCGCCTCCGCGAGCTCGACCCCGGTCGGCATCACCGTCGCCTCCGGTCCGGTCGTCGTGGCCACCCCGTCCCAACTGGGGGTACGACAGGGAGAGTCGGGCACGTACGAGGTGAAGCTGTCGACACGGCCGAGCGCGAACACGACCGTCACGACGACCCGCGCGAGCGGCAACCCGGGGCTGTCGGTCACCGCGGGCGGCTCGCTCACCTTCACGCGGTCGAACTGGGACACCGCGCAGAAGGTCACGATCGGCGCCGACGCGTCGGGCACGGGTTCGGCGGTCTTCGAGTCGTCGGCCCCGGGGCACACCGAGGCGGCGGTCACGGTGACGCAGCTGGGCGCGACGAAGGCGTACGACGCCCGTTTCCTGGATCTCTACGGGAAGATCACCGACCCGGCGAACGGATACTTCTCGCCCGAGGGCATCCCGTACCACTCGGTGGAGACGCTGATCGTCGAGGCGCCGGACCACGGCCACGAGACCACCTCGGAGGCGTACAGCTACCTGCTGTGGCTGCAGGCCATGTACGGCAAGGTGACCGGTGACTGGTCGAAGTTCAACGGGGCCTGGGACATCATGGAGCGGTACATGATCCCGACTCACGCGGACCAGCCGACCAACTCCTTCTACAACGCCTCGAAGCCGGCGACGTACGCGCCCGAGCTCGACACCCCCGCCGAGTACCCGGCGCCGCTGGACACCGGCGTCCGCGTCGGACCGGACCCGATCGCCGCCGAGCTGAGGTCCACGTACGGCACGGACGACGTCTACGGTATGCACTGGCTGCAGGACGTGGACAACACCTACGGCTACGGCAACGAGCCCGGCCGGTGCGAGGCGGGTCCGACGGCGACCGGGCCGTCGTACATCAACACCTTCCAGCGCGGCGCGCAGGAGTCGGTGTGGGAGACGGTGCCGCAGCCCACCTGCGACGCCTTCAAGTACGGCGGTACGAACGGGTATCTGGACCTGTTCACCCAGGACGCCTCCTACGCGAAGCAGTGGAAGTTCACCAACGCCCCGGACGCCGACGCGCGCGCGGTGCAGGCCGCCTACTGGGCCGACCTGTGGGCCGGGGAGCAGGGCAACGGCGGTGACATCTCCACCACCGTCGCCAAGGCCGCCAAGATGGGCGACTACCTGCGCTACTCCATGTACGACAAGTACTTCAAGAAGGTCGGGAACTGCACGAGCCCGTCCTCCTGCCCGGCCGGTACCGGCAAGGACGCCTCGCACTATCTGATGTCCTGGTACTACGCCTGGGGCGGAGCCACCGACACTTCGGCGGGCTGGGCCTGGCGCATCGGCTCCAGCCACGCGCACGGCGGCTACCAGAACCCCCTGGCGGCCTACGCCCTCAGCTCCTACGACGCCCTGAAGCCGGATTCGGCGACGGGTGCGGCGGACTGGGGCAAGTCCCTGGACCGGCAGCTGGAGTTCTACCGCTGGCTGCAGTCCGACGAGGGCGCGATCGCGGGCGGCGCCACCAACAGCTGGGCGGGCCGCTACGCGACGCCGCCGGCCGGGACGCCGACGTTCTACGGCATGTACTACGACGAGAAACCGGTGTACCACGACCCGCCGTCCAACCAGTGGTTCGGCTTCCAGGCGTGGTCCATGGAGCGGGTCGCCGAGTACTACCAGCAGACGGGCGACGCGGACGCGAAGGTCGTCCTCGACAAGTGGGTGGACTGGGCGTTGTCCGAGACGACCGTCAACCCGGACGGCACCTTCCGTCTCCCGGCGACACTCCAGTGGTCGGGCAGCCCCGACACCTGGAACCCGTCCTCCCCCGGCGCCAACAGCTCGCTGCACGTCACCGTCAGCGACTACACCAACGACGTCGGTGTGGCCGCGGCCTACGCGAAGACGCTGACGTACTACGCGGACCGCTCGGGCGACACCGAGGCCGCGGACACGGCGAAGGCACTCCTCGACGGCATGTGGGACAACCACCAGGACGACCTCGGCATCGCCGTCCCGGAGACCCGCGCCGACTACAACCGCTTCGACGACCCCCTCCACGTGCCGAGCGGCTGGACCGGCACCATGCCCAACGGGGACACGATCGACTCGTCGTCGACGTTCGACTCGATCCGTTCCTTCTACCAGGACGACCCGGCCTGGTCGAAGATCGAGTCCTATCTGGCGGGCGGTGCCGCGCCCACCTTCACGTACCACCGGTTCTGGGCCCAGGCCGACATCGCCCTGGCCATGGGCTCGTACGCGGAGCTCCTCGAATAGCCCCCGCCGGCGCTCCGCGTGCCGGCCCCGGCACCTGACGCCGGGGCCACAGCGGCCGGGCGGATCCCTCGCGCACGGGGGTCCGCCCGGCCCTCGCACGCCCTCCTCCCCGCCCCTTCTCGCTTTCCCCCCTCCACCCCCGAGGAAGGACTTCACCGTGCGAAGAACCCGCGCCCTCACGGCCGTGCTCGCCCTGGCGGCCGGCCTGCTCACGGGTGGCCCGCCCGCCCTCGCCGCCGCTCCCCCCGACCGGTCCGCCGCGGCCGACGCCCCGGCGGGGTCCGCGCTCGCCGCGGACACGTACACCTGGAAGAACGCCCGGATCGACGGCGGCGGTTTCGTCCCCGGCATCGTCTTCAACCGCAGCGAGAGGAACCTGGCGTACGCCCGCACGGACATCGGCGGCGCCTACCGGTGGCAGGAGGGGACGAAGACCTGGACGCCGCTGCTGGACTCGGTCGGCTGGGACGACTGGGGGCACACCGGCGTGGTGAGCCTCGCCTCCGACCCGGTCGACCCGGACCGCGTGTACGCGGCGGCGGGCACGTACACCAACGACTGGGACCCGAACAACGGCGCGGTACTGCGTTCCGCGGACCGGGGCGCCACCTGGCGGAAGGCCGACCTGCCGTTCAAGCTGGGCGGCAACATGCCGGGGCGGGGCATGGGCGAACGCCTCGCCGTCGATCCCCACCGCAACAGCGTGCTGTACCTGGGGACGCCCAGCGGGAACGGCCTGTGGCGCTCGACCGACTCGGGCGCGAGCTGGTCGGAGGTGACGGCCTTCCCCAACCCGGGCAACTACGCGCAGGATCCGGGTGACACCTCCGGGTACGCCCGTGACAACCAGGGCATCGTCTGGGTCACCTTCGACGAGTCGACGGGCACACCGGGCAGCGCGACGCGGACGATCTACGTGGGGGTCGCCGACACGGAGAACGCGGTGTACCGGTCGACTGACGCGGGGGTCACCTGGGAGCGGGTGGCCGGGCAGCCGTCCGGGCACCTGGCCCACAAGGGCGTCCTGGACACCGAGAACGGTCACCTGTACATCGCATACAGCGACAAGGGCGGTCCGTACGACGGTGGCAAGGGCCGGCTGTGGCGGTACGCGACCGCGACCGGAACCTGGACCGACATCAGCCCGGTCGCCGAGGCCGACACGTACTACGGCTTCAGCGGGCTGACGGTGGACCGGCAGAACCCGGGCACTCTCATGGCTACGGCGTACAGCTCCTGGTGGCCGGACACCCAGATCTTCCGTTCCACGGACAGCGGTGCGACGTGGACGCAGGCGTGGGACTACTCCCCGTACCCGAACCGGGAGAACCGCTACACCATGGACGTCTCGTCCGTGCCGTGGCTGACCTGGGGCGCCAACCCGTCACCGCCCGAACAGACTCCCAAACTGGGGTGGATGACCGAAGCGTTGGAGATCGACCCGTTCGACCCGGACCGCATGATGTACGGGACGGGCGCGACGGTCTACGGCACCGAGAACCTCACGAACTGGGACAGCGACACCACGTTCACCATCGAGCCCATGGTGCGGGGCCTGGAGGAGACGGCGGTCAACGACCTCGTCTCTCCCCCGTCGGGCGCGCCGCTGATCAGCGGGCTCCTCGATGTCGGCGGCTTCCGGCACACGGACCTGACGAAGGTCCCGTCGCTGATGTTCACCCAGCCGAACTTCACCGGTACCACCAGTCTGGACTTCGCCGAGTCCAACCCCGATACGGTGGTCCGGGCGGGTGACCTGGACTCCGGCCCGCACATCGCGTTCTCGACGGACAACGGCGCCAACTGGTTCGCGGGCACCGATCCTTCGGGCGTCAGCGGCGGCGGCACGGTCGCGGCAGGCGCCGACGGCAGCGGCTTCGTGTGGAGCCCGCAGGGCGCCGGGGTGCACCACACCACCGGCTTCGGCACCTCGTGGTCGGCGTCGAGCGGCATTCCCGCGGGGGCGGTCGTCGAGTCCGACCGGGTGGATCCGAAGACGTTCTACGGCTTCAAGTCCGGCACGTTCTACGTCAGTACGGACGGCGGCGCCACCTTCACCGCGTCCCCTGCGACCGGCCTGCCGGGCGGCGACAGCGTGCGGTACAAGGCACTGCCGGGCGCCGAGGGCGACATCTGGCTGGCCGGCGGGGAGAGCGGCGGAGCGTACGGTCTGTGGCACTCCACCAACGGGGGACAGAGCTTCACCAAGCTGCAAGGCGTCGACGAGGCCGACACCGTCGGCTTCGGCAAGGCGGCCCCCGACGCCTCGTACCAGACCGTCTTCACCAGCGCCAAGATCGACGGCGTGCGTGGCATCTTCCGTTCGACGGACCAGGGGCAGACCTGGACGCGTATCAACGACGACGCCCACCAGTGGGGTTGGACGGGGGCCGCGATCACCGGTGACCCGCGGGTGTACGGCAGGGTGTACGTGGCGACCAACGGCCGCGGGATCGTCTACGGCGACACCTCGGATACCGGAGGCGGGGACGACGACGGCGGAGGTACCGACCCCGATCCTGATCCGGAACCGACGAGGGCCTGCGCGGTGGCCTACGAGGTCACCAACCAGTGGCCCGACGGTTTCCAGGCCCAGGTCCGGGTGACCAACACCGGGCCGGACGTTTGGAACGGCTGGTCACTGACCTGGTCGTTCGCGGACGGACAGCGGGTGTCCCAGCTCTGGAACGGGGCCCACACCCAGTCCGGTCCGGCGGTGACGGTACGCAACACCGACTGGAACGGCACCGTCGCGGCGGGCTCGTCGGCCGGGTTCGGCTTCACGGCGAGCCGTTCGGCGACGAACACGCGGCCGACGGCCTTCGAACTCGGCGGGCGGCTCTGCACGGTGACGTGACCGGCTGAGAAGCGGAAAGCCCACGGGGCACGTGCGGCCGGATCGGCCGTATGTGCCCCGCGGCCCTGCTCAGGGGGTGTAGACCGCCGGACGCGGCGGGGTCGGCATGCCGTCACCGATGAAGAAGCCGGTGTGCGGCGGCTGGTTGTAAGCCGTGTTCTGCCACGCCAGCGAGGTGCGGTACAGGGTGTCGTGGAGCAGCGTCGTGATCTTGACGTTGGTGTCGTGCGGGGTGGAGTAGACGCGCAGCGCGGTGTTGTCGGCGGTGCGCCAGACGACCTCCTCACGCCAGTCGCCGAGGAGGTCTCCGGACAGGACGGGGGTGGCCTTGGTGCCGTTGTTGGAGGCGACCCCGGACCCTGTCAGCAGGCGGGTGTCGGAAGAAGTGCCGTACTTGTCGATGCGGGTGCCGTCGAGGAGTTCACGCACCGGGTCACCGTCCCACCAGGAAAGGAAGTTGGTGGAGGACGGCTTGCGGCCCTTGGCGCCGCCGCCCTCGTCGCGGACGGAGCCGTCGGAGGAGGACCACATCTCGGGACCGGAGTTGCCCGACCAGATGTCACCGGCGACACCGCGCCCGTTGTCGCAGCAGGCGGACAGCTTCCAACGGACCGATCCGTTGGCAGGGTTGATGTACAGGGCCGCGGGCTGGGAGGTCGACTCGGAGACCTTGTAGTACTCCAGGCCAGAGGTCGACGCGTCGAGGTCGCCGAGGTGCTGGGCGTCGCCGTGACCGGTCCTCGTGGTCCACAGGCCGTTGCCGTTGTCGTCGACGGCCATCGCGCCGTAGAGGATCTCGTCCCTGCCGTCGTTGTCGACGTCGCCGGCGGAGAGGCTGTGGGAGCCCTGGCCGTCGTAGCCCTTGCCGCTGTTGGTGGAGGAGTTGGTGTCGAAGGTCCAGCGGCGGGTGAAGGCGCCGCCTCGCCAGTCCCAGGCGGCGACGACGGAACGGGTGTAGTAGCCCCGGGCCATGATCAGGGAGGGCCGGGCTCCGTCGAGGTAGGCGGTGCCGGCGAGGAAGCGGTCGACGCGGTTGCCGTAGGAGTCGCCCCAGGAGGAGACGGTGCCGCGGGCGGGGACGTAGTCGACGGTGCCCATGGCCCTGCCGGTCTGCCCGTTGAACATGGTCAGGTACTCGGGGCCGGACAGGATGTAGCCGCTGGAGTTGCGGTGGTCGGCGGAGGAACTCCCGAGGACGGCGCCGGTGCCGTCCCGGGTGCCGTCGGCGGTCTTCATGGCGACCTCGGCCTTGCCGTCGCCGTCGTAGTCGTACACCTGGAACTGGGTGTAGTGGGCGCCGGAACGGATGTTGCGGCCCAGGTCGATGCGCCACAGCCGGGTTCCGTCGAGCCGGATGCCGTCGACGATCGTGTTGCCGGTGTAACCGGACTGGGAGTTGTCCTTGGCGTTGGTGGGCTGCCACTTGAGGACGAACTCGAGGGCACCGTCGCCGTCGAGGTCCCCGACGGAGGCGTCGTTGGCCTCGTAGGTGTAGGAGACACCGTCCGGGGTGGTGCCGCCGGCCGGCGGGGAGATGGGCACGTCCTTGTAGCCGCCGCGGAACTGGACGGCGTGCACGGAGTCGCCCTGCTCGACGCCGTGCACGACGGCGCGGACGGTGTAGTCGGCATGGGACGGTGCGCCGGAGTGGAAGAACGTGGTGGAGCCGGTGACGGGACTGGGGTTGACCTTCGTACCGGCCCGGTAGACGTTGAAGGAGACGTTCTCCGGGTCGGTGCCGAGCCAGCGCCAGCCGACCAGGTTGCCGCTGCCGTTGTGCACGCTGACCACGCCCCGGTCGAGTGCCTCGACCTGGCGTGCCGTGGCGGCTTCGGCGGTGCCGGCGCCGAGTTCGGTGAGCCAGGCCCCGGTAAGGGCGACGGCGGTGAGGACCGCGGGAAGGACGAACCGGCGTCCGCGTGATCTGTGCGCGTGCTTCCGCGGATGCAAGTGCAGGTGCTTCACGGGACGAACCTCCAGGGAGGGCGGGGGGATTGCGCCTTTCAGTGGTCACCGGTACCGGTTTGGTTGCCTCACTCCGCAAGGGACGTCGGCGGCTTTCGGAACGCCCGTAGCCGGAAGACCGGGTCGGGGCGGGGGCGGTCCTGGTCGGGGAGCGCGGCGAGGCGGGCGGCGAAGGCATCGGCGAGGGGGGAGCCGGGGGGCAGGGTGACGAACCAGCCGCGGCGCAGGTCGGCGATGGTGCGGCAAGGGCTGCGGCCCTGGCCGTGGCCCCGGAAGACGGTCTGTCCGGCCGGGACAAGGCCTTGTCCGGCGGCGCAGGCCGCCACGTCGGCGGCGCGGTCGCGCACCGGGCCGCGCGGGCGGGCGGCGAGGACGGCGTCGATGTCGCTGCCCACGTTGTGCGAGGCGGCCTTGTCGACGGTGGTGACGTAGACCCCGCCGGGCCGCAGGACCCTGGCGCACTCGGCGACGAGCGCCCGCACGTCCTCGGGGCCGGACTGGAGGTGCAGCAGCCACACACTGACGGCGGCGTCGAACCGGGCGTCACCGAACGGCAGACGACGGCTGTCCGCGCGGACCACGGCGCCGGGCAGACGGGTTGCCGCGATCCGGGTCATCGACGGGGCGAGGTCGACGCCGGTCACCCGCAGGCCGACGCGGCCGGCGGGGAAGCGCCGGGTCACGATGCCGGTGCCGCAGGCGATGTCCAGCAGGTCGCGCGCCCCGGGGGGGATCAGGCCGAGCACCGACTGCGCGGCGGCGGCGGCCCGGGGCTCACCGCCACGTGAGGCGTCGTACCGCCCCGCTTCCTCGTCGTAGTCGAGCACACGCCTCAGTGTGCACCGTGACCGGGGGCCAAGTCCTCTACTCTGCGCGCCAGTTCGACATCCTTCGCGGTGACGGCGCCACCCGCGCTGTGCGTCTGGACGGCGACGGACACGGTGTTGTAGCCGAGGGTGAGGTCGGAGTGGTGGTCGAGTTCCTCCTGCACCTGGGCGACGTGGACGACCATCGCCGTCGCCGCGAAGTGGGAGCCGAGCCGGTAGGAACGGGTGAGCCGGCCGCCGTCGAGCGACCAGCCCGGCAGGCCGTCCAGCCGTTCCTCGATCTCCTTCGGTGACAGCGGTGCGTCGGATGCGGCAGGGTTGTCGGGCATGGGCTGCGCTCCTCCTCTGTCCCCCGGTGACGGTCGGGATTTCTCCCCCGCCCAGCGTGCCACAGGACGCGCCGCCGGACCCGGTGCAGGAGGCCGGGGGCGGCCGGGGCGGGTCCCGAAGGCACGGCTCCCGCACACGGCACCTTCTCGGCTACCGTCCCGGCATGAGCACTCTCATGCCCGGTACCACCCCCGCCGCCGAAGGCGTGGGGCCGCTGCTGCGCGCCTGGCGGGAACAGCGGCGGGTCAGCCAGTTGGGACTCGCGCTGCGCGCGGACTCGTCCGCCCGGCACATCAGCTTCATCGAGACCGGCCGCTCCCGGCCCAGCGAGGAGATGGTGCTGCGGCTGGCCGAGCATCTGGACGTCCCGGTACGGGAACGCAACGCACTGCTGCTGGCGGCCGGTTACGCGCCCTGGTTCCCCGAGACCCCGCTGGACGATCCGGCGCTGGAGGCACTGCGCGAGGGCATCGAGCGGCTGATCGCCGCATACGAGCCGTATCCGGCGCTGGTCGTGGACGCGATGTACGACGTCGTGGCCGCCAACCGCGGGGTCATGACGCTGTTCGACGGGGTGCCGGAGTCGCTGCTGGTGCCGCCGCTGAACGCGATGCGGCTCACGCTGCACCCGCGGGGTCTCGCACCCCGGATCCGGAATCTGCGGGAGTGGCGCGGTCATCTGCTGGAGCAGATGGAGCGGCAGATCGCACTCCGCCGTTCCGCGCCGCTGCGGGCGCTGTACGAGGAGGTCTCGGCGTTCCCGGCGCCAGAACTCGGGCCGGACTCGGCCGAGGGGGCCGAAGGGGAGGAGCCGGCGTCCGTGGCGTACTTCGCGCTGCCGATGCACATCGAGCACGAGGGCCGGGTCCTGTCGTTCGTGTCGTCGATCTCCACCTTCAACACGCCGATGGACGTGACCGTCGCCGAGCTGGCCGTGGAGACCCTCCTGCCTGCCGATCCGACGACGGCCAAGTACCTTCATTCCTGGATGAGTTGATGGGAAGTCCGCAGTGCCGTGTGCTGGAACAGGGCGAAACCGGCCACGACGAGCGCCTGGAGGACCGTCCACACCGCGCCCGCCGTGCTCGGCTCGAGCCACAGCGGGAGGGCTGCGCAGCTCACCGCCGCCCAGACGAGGTTGATCTCGACGACGGCCCGGACGCCGAGTGCCGGCGGATGCGGGCACGAGGCCAGCAGACCCACACCGGCCGCGTACACCGCGAGGAATGCTCCGAGCCCGGCCAGCAGGCCGGAGCCGACGCCGAGGAAACGGCCGAGCGGGCCGGAGAAGACGAGGTAGGCAAGTGCGTTGACGCCGGTCACGGCGGCGTCGAGGACCAGGAGGCGGCGCAGTACGGGCTGCGGGCCGGGGGTCCGGGTGAGTGCGGTGAGCTGGGTCGCGGACACGATGGATCACCCTCCGTCGGGGTCGGGGCGGGGCCGGTTCGGGGCAGCCCGGTCACGGGCTGAAGGCCGGGTCGCACCTCATATCGCATACGGCACTTTGGATACTGCATACCTTCCTGTCAGCGGAAGCGCTGGACGAATCCGGTCCGGGCCGGCCCGGAGTGCGCCGGCCCGGGGCCCGGTACGTCCACGATCCCGCCCTCGGCGGGTCGTGGTCGATTACCCGGGACGTAATGCCCCGGGCGCCCGGGAACGGGGGCGCCCCACCGTCTCTCGTGAGAGGGTCGGGCGGACATGGCAGACTGATCGCGTGTTTGGGTGCGTTGGGGAGACGTGGCGTGAGTGAACGGCGGGCCGCACCCACGGTGGGCCAAGTGGTACTCGGCAGGCGGCTGCAGGAGCTGCGGGAGACGGCGGGCCTCACCCGCGAGGAGGCCGCCCGGGTCCTGCGGGTGGCTCCGGCGACCGTCCGGCGCATGGAAACGGCCGAGGTCGCGCTGAAGATCCCGTACATCCAGATTCTGCTGACGGCGTACGGGGTGTCCCAGAGCGAGGCTGCCACCTTCATCGGGCTCGCGGAGGACGCGAACCGTCCTGGCTGGTGGCAGCGGTTCCACGACGTGCTGCCCGAGTGGTTCAGCCTGTACGTGAGCCTCGAGGGCGCCGCCCGGGTCATCCGGTCCTACGAGCCGCACTTCGTGCCGGGGCTGCTGCAGACGGAGGACTACGCGCGTGCCGTCATGGAGGCCGGGACGATCGGGAACCAGGGGCCGGAGGCCGTCGAGCGGCATGTGTCGCTACGGCTGGAGCGGCAGCGGCTCCTGGAGCGCCGGGATCCGCCGCACCTGTGGGCGATCGTGGAGGAGACGGTCCTGCGGCGCCCGGTGTCGCTCGACGGCCGGGTGATGCGCGAGCAGTTCGACAAGCTGCTGGAGTGGTCCGAGCGGGACCGGATCACGCTGCAGGTCGCCGAATTCGCCGACGGCCCCCACCCGGGGACGTACGCGCCCTTCTCACTGTTCCGGTTCGCCGAGCCGGAGCTGCCCGACATGGTGTTCACCGAGTACCTGACCGGCGCCCTGTATCTGGACTCCCGCAAGGAGGTCTCGGTGCACCTGGAGGTGCTGGACCACATGACGGCGCGGGCCGCCTCCACCCAGCACACGCAGAAGCTGCTGCGGGAGTTCCGGGACAGTTACTGAGCTCCCCCGCGCCCACCCCTCCGGCTGCCTCCTGCCCCCTTGTCGTTCCCGTCGTTCCCGTCGTTCCCGTCGTTCCCGTCGTTCCCGTCGTTCCCGTCGTTCCCGTCGTTCCCGTCGTTCCCGTCGTTCCCGTCGTTCCCGTCGTTCCCGTCGTTCCCGTCGTTCCCGTCGTCGACGATCTCCGCGTCGACGACGCCGTCCCCGCCGTCCTCGCCGCCCTGTTCCCGCGGTGACCCATGCGGGCCTGCCTCGTCCGCGGACGACCGGGCTTCGCTCCCGGCCCCGCTCCGGGCGTCGGCCTGGGCGTACATCGCCTGGCCCATCCGCTGGCCGACCGCGGCGAGCTTCTCGGCGCCGGCACGCAGGGCGGCCGTGTCGGCGGGCCCGTCCAGCAGCGGCTTCAGCTCTGCGACGGCGCCCTCCACCTCGGCCCTGGTGTCGGAGGGAATCCGGTCCTCGTTGTCCCGGATGAACTTCTCGGTCTGGTAGACGAGTTGCTCGGCCTGGTTGCGGGTCTCGGCGGCCTCGCGGCGCCTGCGGTCCTCGTCGGCGTACTGCTCGGCCTCGCGCATCATGCGGTTGATGTCGTCCTGGGGCAGTGCCGAGCCGCCGGTGACGGTCATCTTCTGTTCCCGGCCGGTGGCGAGGTCCTTGGCGGAGACGTGCATGATGCCGTTGGTGTCGATGTCGAAGGCCACCTCGATCTGCGGGACGCCGCGCGGGGCCGGGGGCAGACCGGTCAGGTCGAAGACGCCGAGCTTCTTGTTGTACGCCGCGATCTCGCGTTCGCCCTGGTAGACCTGGATGCCGACCGAGGGCTGGTTGTCGGTGGCGGTGGTGAAGGTCTCCGAACGCCGGGTCGGGATGGTCGTGTTGCGCTCGATCAGCGTGGTCATGATGCCGCCCCTGGTCTCGATGCCCAGGGACAGCGGGGTGACGTCGAGAAGCAGCACGTCCTTCACGTCGCCGCGGATGACGCCCGCCTGGAGTGCCGCGCCGACGGCGACGACCTCGTCCGGGTTGACGCCCTTGTGCGGGTCCTTGCCGGTGAGTTCACGGACCAGCTCGGTGACGGCGGGCATACGGGTGGAGCCGCCGACGAGGATGACGTGGTCGATCGCGGAGAGCTTCACCCCGGCGTCCTTCACGGCCTGGTGGAAGGGTGTCTTGCAGCGCTCCAGCAGGTCGGCGGTGAGTTCCTGGAACTGGGCCCGGGTGAGTTTCTCGTCCAGGTGGAGCGGGCCCTCGGCGGTGGCCGTGACGTAGGGCAGGTTGACGGTGGTACCGGAGGAGGAGGACAGCTCGGTCTTGGCCTTCTCGGCGGCCTCCCGCAGCCGTTGCACGGCCATCCTGTCCCGTGCCAGGTCGATGCCGTGCCGGCTCTTGAAGCTCTGGGCGAGATGTTCGAGGAGTCGCTGGTCCCAGTCGTCGCCGCCGAGCCGGGTGTCGCCGTTGGTGGCCTTGACCTCGATGACGCCGTCGCCCATCTCCAGGAGCGACACGTCGAAGGTTCCGCCGCCCAGGTCGAAGACGAGGACGGTCTGCTCGTTCTCCTTGTCCAGACCGTATGCGAGGGCCGCCGCCGTGGGCTCGTTGATGATCCGCAGGACCTTCAGCCCGGCGATCTCCCCGGCCTCCTTGGTGGCCTGCCGCTGGGTGTCGTCGAAGTACGCCGGTACGGTGATCACGGCGTCGGTGACCTCCTCGCCGAGGTAGGCCTCGGCGTCCCGCTTCAGTTTCTGCAGCACGCGGGCGGACAGTTCCTGCGCACGGTAGCGGGTGCCGTCCACGGAGCCCTGGTCCGGGAAGTGCCACTGTCCGTCGCCCATGTGGCGCTTGACCGAGCGGGCGGTGCGGTCGACGTTCGTCACGGCCTGCCGCTTGGCCACCTCGCCGACCAGTACCTCCCCGTTCTTGGCGAAGGCCACGACGGAGGGGGTGGTCCTGGCTCCCTCCGCGTTCGTGACGACCGTGGACTCACCGCCCTCCAGCACGGCCACCACCGAGTTCGTGGTCCCCAGATCGATTCCGACCGCACGTCCCATCGCTGTCCCCTTCCGCCAGGGCACACCCCTTCGGACTTCCATCACAAAACTTGAGCGCGTCGTTGTCAACAGTTTGCCGGGACTGTTCGTCAACCACTCTCAACCGCTCGCTGCGCGCAGTTCCACGGCGCGGCGGGGGCGGTCGGTGATCAGTACGTCCACGCGCGGGTCGGTGAGGAAGGCGCGCATCGGGGCAGCGTCGTTGACCGTCCACACCATGGTGAACAGTCCGTTGCGGGCCGCCTCGCGCAGCGCCCCGCCGCGGGCGAGCCGCTGGTGCGCCGCGATTCCGTGGGCGCCGCAGGCACGGACCCGCCGCATGGGCAGCAGTTCACTCAACCGGGTGCGCGCCAGCCGGGCCCGCGGGACCCCGGCACCGTCCCGGCCGAGGGAGAGGGCGGTGCGTACGCCGGGGAAGGCCGTGGTGATCGCGGCGACAGAACGGTCCTCCAGGCTGGTGACGACGAACCCGTCCCGGCCGAGCAGGGCGATCGCTCGGTCGATCAGCTCCCGCTCGTGACCGGTCTCCTTCAGGTCGAGATGCCCGACGAGCTTCCCGGCGATCAGCTCCATGACGTCGTCCACGACGGGAACGGGGTACCCGGCGCGCGCGCGGAGTTCGGCGTGGGTGAGCGCGGCCAGCGGCGGGCCGGTGCCTCCCGCACGGGCGTCGTGGTGGACGACGAAGATCCCGTCCGCCGTGCGCCGTACGTCGAACTCGACGTACTCCGCGCCGGACCGCAGGGCGTCCTCGTAGGCCTCCCGGGTCGCGGGCGCGGCGCGTTCGGAGCCTCCCCGGTGCGCGGAGACGGCGGGCCGTGACGTCATACGGAGCGGCTCCCTGTCTTCGGGATCTTCGAGGACACGGACGCGGCGCAGGCCGCCCCCCTGCGGAGCGGCCTGCGGGTGTCTCCGTACGTCCTGCGTGCAGGGCGAGCGGGTGGGTCAGGAGAGCTTCGCCGTCAGGGTGATCTCGGTCCCCTTCAGCGCCTGGCTGACCGGGCAGTTGACCTTGGCGTCCTCGGCGGCGGCGAGGAAGGCGGTCTCGTCCAGGCCGGGGACGGTGCCCTCGACGGTGAGGTGGATGCCGGTGATGCCCGTACCGGGTACGAAGGTGACGTCGGCGGAGGTCACCAGGCGGGCCGGCGGGTTGCCGGCCTTGTCGAGGATGTTGGAGAAGGCCATCGAGTAGCAGCTGGAGTGCGCGGCGGCGATCAGCTCCTCGGGGCTGGTCCTGCCGTTCGCCTCCTCGGCGCGCGACGCCCACGTGACCGGCTGCTCGTCGATGCTGCCGGAGGAGTCGAAGGTGACGACCCCGTTGCCCTTGATGAGGTTGCCTTCCCAGACGGTGTGTGCGGAGCGCGTGGCTGCCATGACGCATCCTTTCGAAGAAGTCCGGCCGTGTGTCCGGCCGGGGCGGAAAGCGGTCGGGAGACTCCCGGGCCACCGGGTTCCCGGCCCCATCCGATCACACTACGGCTCGACGCGGCCGCAGGACCGGCGCCCCCGCGGCTGGGGGCGGGTGGCGCGCCGCCGGGCAGCCGTGCGGGCCGGTCACACGCGTTCCCCCGGGCTCTCCGACACCGACCGCGCCGTACGGAGACGACGCATCGAGCGGCGGCGTCTCCAGACGACCCACCAGAGGAATCCGAGCGTGCCGACCGCGAAGACCGCAGAGGGGACCACGGAGCCGCTGACGGCGCCGAGGACGAGCAGGCCGGCGGCGACGAGCCCCCTCAGGGCGAGCCAGTAGGGAAACCACCGGCCCGCGCGCTGTATGCGGTCGAGCTGGTCGTCGGCCAGCCGCCGCATGGCCGCCCGTTCCTCCGGGTCCGGCGGCACCTCGCCACGCCGTATCCCGCGGTTGAGGTCGGCGACCGCTCCCGGACCGACGCCCGCCGCCCGCCGCCCGTACGGAACGGCGGGCGGCGGGCGGCGGGCGGCGGGCGGCGGGCGGCGGGCGGCCAGGATCGCCACGGCCGCACCGGTGTAGAGCGTGGCCTGCACGATCCAGACCACGGGATGCTCGTCCCTGCGGAACGGGGCGGTGCCCCCCACACCCGGCGTGAGGATCAGCATCGCCCGGGCGGCGAGACTTCGGCCGAGCAAACGCTTGACGGCGGACACGCACCACCTCCTCGGACGGCCGGGACCACCACGGTCCGTCCCACATACCCCGCGTACGGCGGCCATGAGCGATCTGCCCCGGCGGCCGCCGCCCGTCCCAGGTCCTGTCTGGGGTCTCCCGTCGTCGCCCGAAGGGCGGCCTTGCGGCGTCTGGTGCGGTGCATCGGTGTGCGGCCGGGTACGCCCTCGTACCGCGGACGTACCCGGGTGATCCGGCCGTGCGGCGAGGTGCCGTGCCGGACGCCGCACGGCAGACGGGAAACTCCAGACAGGGCCTAGGCCGCCTGTTCCCGGTCCTGATCCGTCTTCAGCCCGGAGTCGTCCGACTCCTTCAGCCAGCGGCGCAGTACGTGGTGAACCTGCTCGGCGCCGGCGAGTTCCTCCCCGTCGGTGACCGGCGCGGACAGGACGACCGGAAAGAGCAGGAAGGGACGGGACTGGTCACCGCCGAGGCCTCCGTGGGAGCCGATCTGTTCCTCGAAGGCGAGCACCTCGCCGTCGGCGGGGTCGTGGGAGGAGTTGACCATGATGTCGGCGGTGTGCGGGAAGGAGTGGGTGCGGCGTACGGCGTCGGCGGCGCCCGGCCCGAACACGGCGAGCGGCCCGGGATCGTCGTCGAGTTCGTCCAGGGGGATCTCCGCGCCGTGTGCACCGAGCACGACGCCGTCGTGCCGCTGACTGCGGACCAGCAGGAAGCCGACGCCGGGATGGTGGGCGAGGGTCGGCAGCAGGGCGGGGTGGCGTGCGTCGATCTCCTCCTTGGTCATCCGGTGCGGCACGTCCGGGAAGGAGACCAGGCCGAGGTTGCCGGAGGCCAGGACGATGGGCTCGGAGCCGCGCGAGGGGCGGTACTGCTCGGTGCCCTCCTCGACCGGGCGGCGCAGCGCCGCCCGGACCGCCGCGCGGGCCTCGGCGCCGCTGCGGGTGCGCCGGGCGCGGCGCGGCACGGGCAGTCCGCAGCCGGCCCGCACCAGGTCGCCGAGGGTGAGGCCGTAGCGGGAGCGGAATGTCTCGCCGGGGCTCTGGCCGTGGTCGGAGAGGACCACGATCCGGTAGGGGCGGGGAGCGTGTTCGGCGACGTGCTCGATCAGGGCGAGGGAGCGGTCGAGGCGTTGCAGGACCTTCTCCGTGTCCCGGCCCGCGGGTCCGGAGTGGTGGGCCACCTCGTCGTAGGCGACCAGGTCCGCGTAGACGGAGGTACGGCCGGCGAGCAGGTCGCCCATGACGGCGGAGACGACCACGTCCCGTTCGACGACGGTCGCGAAGGCCCGTATGAAGGGGTAGAGCCCGCCGCGGGAGACACGCGGGAGCTGTTTGGTCCACCGGGCGCGGGTGGACTGGCCGATCTCGCGGATCACCTCGGCGGCGAAGGACAGGGCGGTGCGCACGGCGTTGGCCGGGTCGGAGAAGTAGGCGAAGTAGCCGGAGCGGGAGCGGTTCTCGCGGCTGCGGCGGCGGGTGGCGATGGACAGCACCAGGGCCTGTTCGTCGGCGCCGCCGCTGAACAGGTTGCCGCGGCTGGCGCCGTCGTCGGCGAGCAGTCCGGGGTGCCCGGCGTACCGGACGGCGCGCTGCTGGAGCTCCACCGCGCTGGTGGGGCGGTTGCAGACCACCACCTCCCGGCGATCCTTCTCGTACCAGCGGAAGGCGGGGACGTCGTGGTTGTTGCCGTGCAGGATGCCGAGCTGGCTGGCGCCGGTCTGGCTGGACCAGTCGGTGCGCCAGGGAATGAGCCGGTGGGAGTGGGGAAGGCCGGCGTCGCCGGTGCCGAGCCAGCGGGCGACGGTCGGCATCAGACCGTCGCCGACGGCGCGCAGCAGGACGTCGTGGCCGACGCCGTCCAGTTGCAGGAAGACGGTGCCGGGGGTGGCCGGGACGGGCGGTGTGGTGCGCCGGCGGCGGTCGGCGAGGCGGTAGAGGCGGCGGCGGTAGGCGTCGTCGTCGCGCACGGCGAGGGCGGCTCCGGTGGCGGAGGCCACGGCGGACATCACGGCGGCGACCACGACCGCGGTCTCCCAGGCGGCCGTGCCGCGTTCGACGGGGTTGAGCCGCAGCGCCACCAGCAGGAACACGCCGTTGAGGAAGAACACCAGCAGGCCGAGGACGAGCGCCGGTACGAGCAGCAGCAGGCGCACCAGCAGCGGCCACACCAGTGCCGACAGCAGGCCGAAGGCGCCGGCGCCGAGCGCCGCGGTGACCGCGATGTCGGTGGCGCTGTCACCGTCGGCGGAGCGCAGCCGGAAATCGGGGAGGATGCCGGCGAGCACCAGCATGGTGAGGGTGGCGACCGCCCACACCGTGACGCTCCGCCCGATCTGACTGGCGATCCGCCGCCACCGCACGCCACTCACGCCCAGTCCACCTCACGTCCCGGCCCGTTTGCCGCCAGGGCGGCCTGCGAACCGGCCCCCGCCCGTACTCATACCCTGTCACAACGCCCGGACGTGCCGTTTCGTCCCCCAGAACCCGTGGGCGGCGCCCCGGAGCCGGGCGGGCAGGACTCAACGGCCGTCGTAGCCCGCGGTCGGCATGGACAGGCGACGGTGCACCCGGGCCTTCATCGCGGCGTCGTACAGCGGTTCGGCGCGACCGACGGTCTCCACGCGCACCCCGCGCCGCGCGCACTCGGCGGTGAACTCCTCGGCGCAGGACAGGGCGCTCTCCAGCACCCGGCGGCTGGGTGCCACGAACAGGTCGGATCCGGGCCGTACGCCGTCCCACAGCACGCAGTGGTCGGGACGCAGGCCGCGCACCAGCAGCTCCTGGGTCACCACGTACCCGCGCTCGTCGGCCCAGCGGGCGCACATGGCGTGCTGGCTGCGGGAGTCCACGAGGAAGGGATCGGCGTCCAGTTCCTCCAGCGGCGTCAGACTCGCGATCACGACCACCCGCACCGGCCCCATGGCGCCCCCCTCACCTCCGGACTTCGCCGCCGACCCTACTCCTGCGCGTAGGCTTCGGGGAGTCGCAAAAGGAGGCGAAGCGGTGCCGGTGGAGATCACCTGGTGGGGGCACGCCACCTGCACGGTCGAGGATGCGCACACGCGCGTGATCACCGATCCTCTGTTCGCCCGCCGGTTCGCGCATCTGCGGCGTCGGCGCGGCGCGTTGCCGCCGCCGGATGCCCGGCACGCGGACCTCGCACTGGTCTCCCACCTGCATGCCGACCATCTGCACGTGCCGTCGCTGGCCCTGCTCGCCCCTGGCACGCACCTGCTCGTGCCCCGGGGCGCACGCCGTGCGGTGCCGGCGCTGCGCCGGCTCACGCATCTCAGGGTGAGCGAGGTGGCGCCCGGCGATGTCCTGACGGCGGGCGACCTGGTCGTACGGGCGGTGCCCGCCCGGCACGACGGTCGGCGGCTGCCGCTCGGGCGGCACCGCTCCCCCGCCCTGGGCTACGTCATGGAGGGCGAGGCGCGGACATACTTCGCCGGTGACACCGGGCTGTTCGACACGATGGCCGAGGAGGTCGGCCCGGTCGACGTGGCGCTGCTGCCGGTGGGCGGCTGGGGTCCGTACCTCGGCGAGGGGCATCTGGACGCGGCGCGCGCCGCCGAGGCGCTGGTCCTGCTGGGGGCGCGCAGCGCGGTGCCGGTGCACTACGGCACGTACTGGCCGATCGGCATGGACGCCGTGCGTCCGCACGAATTCCACTCGCCTGGCGACGAGTTCGTGCGGCGGGCGGCCGAGCAGGCGCCCGGGGTGCCGGTGCACCGGCTGGGGCACGGGGAGAGCGTGCGCCTGAGGGTTCCACGGTGATCCTGCCTGCCGCCCTGACGCAGGTGGCCGTACCGGCGACGGCGGCTCCGGACACCGCCCAGCAGGCGATCGGGTATCCCTCGCTGTTCCTGCTGGTGCTGATCGGGGCGCTGGTGCCGGTGGTGCCGACCGGAGCACTGGTCAGTTCGGCGGCGGTGGTCGCCTTCCACCGGGCGGCACCGATCTCGATGGTGCTGGTGTTCGCGACGGCGTCGCTGGCCGCGTTCCTCGGGGACATCGCGCTCTACTGGCTGGGGCGGCGCGGGATGCGGTCGCGGAACGGCTCGCGCTGGCTGAAGGCGATCCGTGCGCGGGCGCCGGAGGACCGGCTGAATCAGGCGCGGGAGAAACTCGCCGACCACGGCGTCTCGGTGCTGGTGCTGTCCCGGCTGGTGCCGGCAGGGCGTCTTCCGGTGATGCTGGCCTGCCTGATCGCCGAGTGGCCGATCCGCCGCTTCGTCCGCGGCAACCTGCCGGCCTGTCTGGCCTGGGCGGCGACGTACCAGCTGATCGGCGTCCTCGGCGGTTCGCTGTTCGACGAGCCCTGGCAGGGCGTGCTCACGGCGATCGTGCTGACCGTCCTGATCAGCGCGGCTCCGGGCGTGTGGCGTTACCTGCGGGGGCGGGCGGCGGCGCGATGATCAGCCGCGGCACGCCCCGCGGACGGCGGGCGGGCGGGGCGCTGAGCGGCTCTGGTCAGTCCAGGATGCGGGAGCCGCCGACGGGAAGGTCCCAGAGGTGCTCGCGGGGCAGGTCCGCCCGGTCCCAGGCGGCACGGACGCGGGTGAGGGGTTCCAGCACCGGTTCGGCGGAGAGGACGAACGTCGCCCAGTGCATGGGCGCCATCCGGCGCGCGCCGAGGTCACGGGCGGCACGGACCGCCTCCTCCGGGTCGCAGTGGACGTCCCTGAGCCACCAGCGCGGCTCGTAGGCGCCGATGGGCAGCAGGGCGAGGTCGATGCCGGGGTAGCGGCGGCCTATCCGGGAGAACCAGTGACCGTAGCCGGTGTCGCCGCCGAAGTAGACGCGCTGTCCGTCGGAGTCGGTGAGGACCCAGCCGCCCCACAGGGAGCGGCAGGTGTCGGTGAGGGTGCGCTTGGACCAGTGGTGGGCCGGCACGAAGTCGAAGCGGACGCCCTTCAGTTCGGCGGCCTCCCACCAGTCCAGCTCGGTGACGCGGGTGAACCGGCGGCGGTGGAACCAGCCGGCGAGCCCGGCCGGCACGAACACCGGGGTGTCGCGCGGGAGCCGGCGCAGCGTGGGGGCGTCCAGGTGGTCGTAGTGGTTGTGGCTGATGACGACCGCGTCGACGCGGGGCAGGGCCTCCCAGGCGACGCCGACGGGGGTGATGCGGGCCGGGGTGCCGAGGACGCGGCGGGACCAGACGGGGTCGGTGAGCACGGTGAGCCCGCCGATCCGCACCACCCAGCTGGCGTGCCCCACCCAGGTGACGGCGACCGTGCGGGTGCCGGCACGGGGCAGCGGGCCGGGGGCGTAGGGCAGTTGCGGTATGCCGGCGAGGCCCTGCGGGCCGGGTCTGGTGGAGCCCTCGCGGACGAGGCGGGCAAGCCCTTTCAGGCCGGGCAGCGGGGAGGTGAGCCGGTCGTGGAAGGTGCGCGGCCACACCCGCCGTTCGGCGAGCGGTCGGGGTGCGGCGAGCGGCGGGTACGGGGCCGGGAAGGAGCCGGCCGCCGGGCCGGCGGGGTCCGGGCCGTCTGCGTGCGGGGTGGTGTTCGTGGTCGACTCGGACTGCTGTGTCATCGATGAGACTCCCCTCGCCGGGCGTCATCGCGGAGATCTTCGAAGACCGTCTTCAGGTGGATCAATGTGCTTCGCAGGTGCGGGGTTTCCAACGGCGCAGAGGATCCGAGGCATTCCGCGCGCCCCTCAGCGGTGCCGCCGAGCAGGGGCGCGGTGGACAGGCGTACGCGGAGGGCTTCGAGGTCGTCGCCGAAGCGGTGGCCGCCCGCCGCGGGCATGCCGAGCCGTCCGGTGAGGAAGTCCTCCAGCTCCTGTGCGTCGCCGACACCGTGCGCGGCGAGTGCCGGGGTCAGCGGCGCGAGGTCGACGTACAGGTGCCGCCCGGCCTGCGGGGGCCGGGCCAGGGCTCCCGCGCCGACCACCGCGTCGCGGGCGGCTGCGGCCACGCGCGCGTGCAGGCGTACGGCGGCTGCCACCCGCGCGGTGACCGGTTCCGGCTCGGACAGCGCGTAGGCGGCAGCCGCGGCGACCGGGGTGGCGACCCGCGCGTCGAGCGCGGTCAGGAGGTCGAGCACGCGCGCGTGCAGCGCGCCGCCCGCCGCGCCCGCCGGGAAACGGGCGACCGCGGCGGGCCAGCCGGGCGGGAGCAGGGCGCCCGCCAGGTCGGTGACCACGGTGACCTGTTCGGGCAGCATCTCGGCGGGACTGAGCAGCACGGTGTCGCGCGGTGCGTGCAGGGTGTCGCGCCAGGTCTCGTCGCTCACCAGGTGCAGCCCTTCGCCGACGGCGGCCTCGAGGGTCTCGTGCAGCAGCTCGGGCGGAGCGACGGTGGCGGTGGGGTCGTCGGCGACGGAGAGCACCAGCAGGCGGGGGTCTCCGCCCTCGGCACGCAGCCGCCGCACGGTCTCCAGCAGGGCGTACGGATCGGGGACGCCTCCGCTCTCGGCGGGCGTCGGCACATGGAAGGCGGGGCGGCCGAGCAGCCGGGCGTAGGGGGCCCACCAGGCGGCGCAGGGCCGGGGCACCAGTACGTCCCCGCCGATCGCCGCGGTGAGCGCCGTGAGCAACGCGGGCGCGCCGGGGCCGGCGGCCACCCGGTCCGGCGCGGCGGGCAGCCCGCGCCTGTCGCCGTGGCCGCACGCGGCGTCCAGCAAGGCCGGGCCGCCGCCGACCGGCTCGACCTCCGGGCGGGACGCAGCGGCGGCGAGGACCACGGCCAGTTCGGGCAGCACGGGCAGCCCGTCCTCGGGCAGCGCCGGCCCGAAACGGACGGGGCCGTGGCCCTCGGGGTCCGTCCGCCGCATACGCACCTCCACGCGTTGTCCGGTGTCAGTACCCACAGTGCCCACCCCCACTCCGGTCCATGTCCCGGCCGGGAGGACCGGGTGCGAGGGCCGGCCGGTCGCAGGAGGCCGCTCGGGGGAGACGGGCGAGACATCAGTGGTCCGTACGCCTGCCCCTGCCCCGGTGGAGCCGGTGGGCGGCGGCGCCGAACGCGCCCGCGACCAGCAGCCCGCCCGCGACGAGGGCGGGGGCGGAGTCGGTGAACCCGCCGCCCGTTCCCGCGTGGACGCCTCCCGGAACGGTGGGGCCGCCGCAGTGGGCACGCTCGGACGGAAGGCAGGGCGAGGGGGAGGGGAGGGGAGGGGGAGGGCTTGTGGGAGGGGGACGGCGCGCGGGAGGGGGTGCCAGAACCGTCCGGAGGGCGGGCGGCGACGGTGAAGGGGGCACTCCACGGCTTGCCCTTCCCGCCGGATGCGGCGGGGCACGTGCCCTCGACGGTCCACGCGGAGCCGCCGCCCACCGCGCCGACGGCGTCGAGCGCGCCGAACGCTTCGGGAGTGAGCGCGTCGAGCGCACCCTCGACAGGGCCCTCCGCGCTCCCCATGCCCTCGGCGTCCTCCGTACCCTCGGCGTCCTCCATGCCCTCGGCGTCCTCCATGCCCTCGGCGTTCTCCGTACCCTCGGCGTCCTCCATGCCCTCGGCGTCCTCCATGCCCTCGGCGTCCTCCGTACCCTCGGCGTTCTCCATGCCCTCGGCGTTCTCCGTACCCTCGGCGTCCTCCATGCCCTCGGCGCCTCCGTCGATCCCCTCGCCGAGTTCCTCGTTCAGGTCGTCGTCCAGGCCCTCGTCCCGGTCCTCGTAGAGCTCATCATCGAGTTCGCCGCCGAGGAGTTCGTCCTCCCGGGTCCCTGCCGTGCCCTCCGCATCCAGGGCGTCCCGGATGTCCGCGGTGCCGCGGTAGGTCGGACCGGACTCCTCCTCGCCGACGCCGGCGACCTTCTTCAGTTCGACGACCTCCCCGTCGAAGGCCTCCGAAGTCGCCTCGAGGGTCTGCGGCGGGGGCACGCCGGTCGGATCGCAGAAGACCGAGACGGTGACGGTGCCGCCGGGGGCCACGCTGCCCGGGCCGACCTCGGCGGACGGGTCCGCGGACGCGGCGGGCGCGAGCACGTTGAGGACGGTGCCGACGGCTGCGGCGAGGGTCAGGGCACGGGCGGTGCGGCGCATGGTGCGGGCTCCTTCGGGCGGCGGCCGGGGCACGGCGTCCCGTTCGACGGCCGCGGGGGTGATCCCACGTCGGCGGGGCACGGGGGGCGCGCCCCGCATCCATCACAGTCCCCCGGCCACCGCATCGCGCGCGGCCGGGCCCCATTCGCGGGACGCGCACGCCCGAGCGGGTGAAACCCTCGTGTGCCGGAACCCGTACGGCGGATCAAGCACTACCGGGGATCCGTCCTGGTTCCGCCCGGACGGCCGGCGCGGCGAGCGTGACCCCGGCCCGGATGCCCGCGTCCTGCGGTGGAGTGACGCCGCCGGGGCCGCTCGGGCGGGCCGGGCGGCAGGGGTTCCTCGTAACGGCCCCGCATCAGCGGAGCGCCGAGCACGAGCGACGGAACGAGCGCGGCGAGCACCGCCGCGGCCGGTCCCTTTCCAAGGAGACACGTGGGGGCGCGGAGGAGCGGGCGAACCGGGTCTCCCCCAGCCCCCGGCACAAACCGGCGGCGCACGAGCCCACGGGTGAAGACGATGACGATCCACCCGGTGAACCCCGTGTCGGTCCCCGCTGTCCGGGTACGCGGTGCGGACCCCGAGCCATCTGGAGGGAAACATGCAGCGAGGCAGTGACCGGCTGAGCGCTCACCGCGACGACGAGATGAAGCACGAGCTGCAGGGCATGCTGAGGTCGGGGCACCCCACCCGAACCGAGGAGTGGAACGATCCGGAGCCGTCCGCCGAGGACGACCCGGAGGTGGCGCACGGTCCGGTGACGCCGAGCCGCGCGCCGACGTCGCTGGAGTCGGTGCGGCTGGAGCTGGCCAGGATCCTGGGCCGTGGGGCGTTCCCCGCGGGCCCGCGCGAGCTGATGCGCACCCTGAGCCGGCGGTACGCCCCCGACACGCTCGTCGAGGCACTGGAGCGGCTGCCGCGGCAGGCCCGCTACGACAGCGTCCAGGAACTGGCCGAGGCGCTGACCCGGCCCCGGGAGACGGAGAACGCCTAGGCACCCGGTTCCCCCTCCCCCGACACCATCCGAACGACTCATACGAAAAGGACGGAGCGCACCATGCGCATCGCATTCCTCGTCGCGCCCGAAGGCGTCGAGCAGGTCGAGCTGACCGAGCCGTGGCAGGCGGCCGTGGACGCCGGTCACGAACCCGTGCTCGTGTCGACGCAGTCCGGCAGCATCCAGGCCCTCAACCACCTCGACAAGGCGGACACCTTTCCCGTGCAGGAGGTCGTCGGCGACACGTCGGCCGACGCCTTCGACGGGCTGGTACTGCCGGGCGGCGTGGCCAACCCGGACCTCCTGCGCACGGACGGGAAGGCCGTCGCGTTCGTGCGGGACTTCGCCGGGCAGGGGCGGCCGGTCGCCGCGATCTGCCACGCGCCCTGGACCCTCATCGAGGCGGACGTGGTCCGCGGCAGGGAACTGACCAGCTGGCCCAGCCTCGAAACCGACCTGCGCAACGCCGGTGCCACCTGGGTCGACGAGCAGGTGAAGGTCTGCGACCACGGCCCCGGCAAGCTGGTCACCAGCCGCAAGCCGGACGACCTCGAGGCGTTCTGCGAGACGTATCTCCAGGTCTTCACCGCGGAAGCGGACGCGAGGGCCGCCTGAGGCCGACGGCCCTCCCGATCGTGCGGCCCTCCCGGGCCCCCGCCCGGGAGGGCCGCACGGCGCCCGGACGAGGGCTCGGCGCCCGGAGGAAGGTCAGGTGCCCGACGTCGTGGGGGTCATGGAGGCCCCCCCGGCCGCGCCGGTCCGCTCGCGGGCGCCTTCGCGCGTGCGGGCCGCCGCCACCCGGCGGCGGGGGTTGCGGCGCAGGTACTCGCCCTCCAGCTGCGCCATGCGCTCGTTGTGGGCCCGCAGCGCGCCGTTGGCTGCGTACAGCAGAGTGTCGTGACGCGTCCGGTGAATGGTTTCCAGCTCCTTCATGAGCTGCTGGTCGTCCAGGCGGTTCGGCTCGACTCCGGTCATCGTGTGCCCCGCTCGTCGTGTGCGTCCTGCGGTCCGGGTACCCGCCGGGGAAGGCCACGGGCCCCGCGTCCCTGCATCCACTCTACGAACATCCCGGCCACCGGGCCCGTTCCGCCTACCGGGCCCGGTCCACCCGGCGCTCGTCCCACACCGGTTCGGAGGTCTCCCGGACCCTGCCGTCGCTGCCGAAGACCAGGTAGCGGTCGAAGGAGCGGGCGAACCAGCGGTCGTGCGTGACGGCCAGCACCGTGCCCTCGAACGCCTCCAGGCCCTCCTGGAGCGCCTGGGCCGACTCCAGGTCCAGGTTGTCGGTCGGCTCGTCGAGCAGCAGGGCCGTGACGCCCTGGAGCTCGACGAGCAGGATCTGGAACCTGGCCTGCTGGCCGCCGGAGAGCCGGCCGAAGGTCTGCTCGGCCTGGCCGGTCAGTTCGTAGCGGCGTAGCCGGGACATGGCGGCGCCCCGGTCCTGGGCGTGCTCCTTCCACAGGATGTCCAGGAGGGTGCGGCCTTCCAGCTCGGGGTGCGCGTGCGTCTGCGCGAAGTGTCCGGGGACGACACGGGCACCGAGCCGCCAGCCGCCGGTGTGGCTCACGTCGTCCCCGGCGAGCAGGCGCAGGAAGTGCGACTTGCCGGAGCCATTGGAACCGAGCACGGCGGCCCGCTCCCCGTAGAAGACCTCCAGGTCGAACGGCTGCATCAGGCCGGTGAGTTCGAGCTGCTCGCAGGTGACCGCGCGGACTCCGGTCCGGCCGCCCTTCAGACGCATCCTGATGTCCTGCTCACGCGGCGGCTCCGGTGGCGGGCCGGCCTCCTCGAACTTGCGCAGCCGGGTCTGCGCCGCCTGGTACCGGGACGCCATGTCGTGGCTTACGGAGGCGGCCTGACGGAGGTTGAGCACCAGCTTCTTCAGCTGGGCGTGCTTCTCGTCCCACCGCCTGCGCAACTCCTCGAAGCGGGCGAAGCGTTCACGGCGGGCCTCGTGGTACGTGGCGAATCCGCCGCCGTGCACCCAGGCGTCGGCGCCGGCGGGACCCGGTTCGAGGGAGACGATGCGCTGGGCGGCGCGGGCGAGCAGTTCGCGGTCGTGAGAGACGAACAGCACGGTTTTACGGGTCTGTTCGAGCCGTTCCTCCAGCCAGCGTTTGCCGGGCACGTCGAGGTAGTTGTCGGGCTCGTCGAGGAGCAGGACCTCGTCGGTGCCGCGCAGGAGCGCCTCGAGGACCAGCCGTTTCTGCTCGCCTCCGGAGAGGGTGCGCACCTGGCGCCACTGCGCCTTGTCGTACGGGACTCCGAGCGCGGCCGTCGTGCACATGTCCCAGAGCGTCTCGGCCTCGTAGCCACGCGCCTCGGCCCAGTCGGCAAGTGCCTGCGCGTACTCCATCTGGGCGGCCTCGTCGTCCACGGTGAGGAGGACGTCCTCGGCCTTGTCGACGGCGCGGGCCGCTTCGCGGATCCGGGGGGCGGCGACGGAGACGAGGAGGTCGCGCACGGTCGTCCCGTCCCGTACGGAGCCCACGAACTGGCGCATGACGCCGAGGCCTCCGCTGACCGTGACCGATCCGCCGTGCGGCTTCAGCTCGCCGGAGAGAAGGCGCAGGAGCGTCGTCTTGCCCGCGCCGTTGGGTCCGACCAGGGCCATGACGGCCCCTTCCCCCACCCGGAAGGACACGTCGCCCAGGAGCGCCCTCCCGTCGGGAAGGGAGTACTCCAGATACGCGGCTTCGAGGTGACCCATGAGAGGCGATTGTCCGGGGCCTCGACGCAGGCGGCAAACCGTTTCGGCCGCCGGGCACGCACGTGCCCGGCGGCCGCAGCCCTCGGTCCATAATACGGAACCACAGTCTCACCATACGGTTGATACGCCTACTGTGTCGGTCACGCGGGAAAACCGGGAACCCCAGAACGCGACGAGAAGGGACGGGCCCCTCATGTCCGCACCGCAGGAGACAGCCGTCTACACCCACGGGCACCACGAATCGGTGCTCCGGTCGCACACCTGGCGGACGGCGGCCAACTCGGCGGCGTACCTCCTCGGGGCGCTGGAGCCCTCCTCACGGATCCTGGACATCGGCTGTGGCCCCGGCACCATCACCGCGGACCTGGCCGCGCTCGTCCCCGACGGGCACGTCACCGGGCTCGACCGGGCGCCGGGCGTCCTGGAGCAGGCCCGCTCCACGGCCGGCGAGCGGGGCCTGACGAACACCACGTTCACGGTGGGCGACGTGCACGCGCTGGACTTTCCGGACGACACGTTCTCCGTGGTGCACGCCCATCAGGTGCTCCAGCACGTGGGCGATCCGGTGCGGGCGCTGCGCGAGATGAAGCGGGTGACCGGGCCGGGCGGTGTCGTCGCCGTCCGCGACGCGGACTACGCGGCGATGACCTGGTATCCCCTGTCCCGGGGCATGGACGACTGGCTGGACCTGTACCGGCGGGTGGCGCGGGCCAACGGGGGCGAGCCGGACGCGGGACGGCGGCTGAAGTCCTGGGCACTGGCCGCGGGGTTCAAGGACATCACCACGGCCTCGGGCACCTGGACCTACTCGACCGCCGAGGAACGGGCCTGGTGGAGCGGCCTGTGGGCCGACCGCACGGTGGCGTCGGAGTACGCCGAGCGGGCCACCGGACAGGGCCATGCGACCGGCGGGGAACTGAAGGCCGTGGCGGACGCCTGGCGGGCGTGGGGCGCGCGGGACGACGGATGGTTCAGCGTGCTGCACGGAGAAATCCTCTGCCGCAAGGAAGCGTGAAACGAGAATTCCGGGAAACCAGGAGTCCAGGAGGTCAAAACAATGGTTCCTGTTCTGCTCGTACTGCTTCTGGCTCTGGTTCTTTTCGGCGCCGGATTCGCCGTGAAGGCACTCTGGTGGATCGCGTTGGCGGTGCTTGTCCTGTGGTTGCTGGGATTCTTCATGCGCGGCACGTCCGCGAGCGGCGGCAAGGGCCGTTGGTACCGGTGGTGAGATGACGAAAGCCCAGGGGGCCGACTCGGGACCCGAGCCCCCGAAGCCCTGAGGGCTACCGGAGCGCAGACCCCTTTCCCGGGGTCTGCGCTCCGGGCCGTTCAGTCGCCTTCCCCGGCGAACGAATACGCCGCCCACGGCCCGGTGAGGTCCACGCGGATTCCGGGCACCGCGCCCTTGGCCCGTTCCACCCTTTCCACGAACTTCTCGGATTCCCCCCGGGGTACGAGAAAAGCCGCATCGAGCACGTTGCGTCCCGGGGTGGGGTCGTCGCCGCGGAGCGCGGGATCACGTGACGCGCGTGGCCGGGAATCCTCGGCGTACCCGGACAGCGCCTCGAAGAGCCGGTTCGCGAGAACCTCGGCCTGCTGCGGGGACACCGGCGGTGCGGCGGAGGTCCCGGCAGGCTCCTCGACGAAGACCCTGACGCCCCATTCCACCCGGCCCTCCAGCCGGTCCAGCATCCGCAGGAAGTGCTCCTCACGCGCCTCCATCATCGTCCGTACGCCGCTGTCGTCGGGAAACACGCTGCCCAGCCGCAGCGGCAGCGGGGTGGTGACGGTGGTGAGCGCGTCGACGACGCCCTGGTGGGCGCGGGCGACCGCGGTCAGCCAGTCGGGGTCCTCCCGGCGCCTGGGGAACGACTCCTCGGCGAAGTCGGCCTCCGGGACGTGGCTGACGACCGCCCTCAGGCCGTGGTGCGGCAGCAGCCGGGGCGGATCGCCCGCCACACCGGTCAGCTGCGCCTGGAGCGGCGTGCCGTAGGGACGGCATATGGCGTACACGTACCGCAGTCCGGTCACGAAGCCTCCTTCGGCGTACGGCCGGCCGGCCGCCGTGCCGGCGTCCTGCCCCCACCACTCAGGGCGTTCAGACGTCGGCGGGCCGGGCCCAGTGCGCGGCCCCGGCTCAGCAGTCCGGTCCAGGGCTCCCGGGCGCCCCCGCCGCCGGGGAGGAGCACCCTCCCCGGCCGGTGGATTCCCATCCTGCGGCGGCCGGCCCGCACCGTCCGCACGCCGTCACGGCCGTCGCCGCCGCTGTCGGTCACGGCACGATCGCCTCCTCCGCCAGCAGCCGTCCGGCCGCCACGATGGAATCGGCGTCGATGCCCGCGACGCGCAGTTGCTCCTCGGGGGAGGCGGAACCGGGCATGTCGCGGACGGCCAGCCGTACCAGGCGCGGGACGGGCCGCCCGTCGGTGAAGGCGTCGAGGACCGCGTCCCCGAGACCGCCCTCCGGGTGGTGGTCCTCCACGGTCAGCAGGCAGCCGGTCTCCGCCGCCGCCCGGCGCAGGGTTTCCCGGTCGACGGGCTTGACCGAGTAGAGATCGATCACCCGGACCGCGATGCCCTGCTCGGCCAGGGTGTCCGCGGCGGCCAGCGCCTCGGACACCGTGACACCGGCCGCGAGCACGGTCAGCCGGTCCTCGGCCGAGGAACGCAGCACCTTGCTGCCGCCGACGGGGAACTCCTCGTCCGGGCCGTAGACCACCGGGCTCTCGCCACGCGAGGTCCGCAGGTAGCGGATGCCGTCGAGGTCCGCCATGGCGGCCACCAGGCGCGCGGTCTGGTTGGCGTCACAGGGGTACAGCACGGTCGATCCGTGCACCGCCCGCATCATCGCCAGGTCCTCGAGACCCATCTGGCTGGGCCCGTCCTCTCCGATGGCGACGCCGGCGTGCGAGCCGACGAGGTTGATTCCCGAGCCGCTGACCGACGCCATGCGGACGAAGTCGTACGCGCGGGTCAGGAAGGCGGCGAAGGTGGTCGCGTACGGCACCCAGCCCCGCGCCGCGATGCCGGTCGCCACGGCGACCATCTGCTGCTCGGCGATATAGCACTCGACGTAGCGCTCGGGGTGCTCCTCGGCGAAGAACTCCGCGCGGGTGGAGTCGCCGACCTCTCCGTCCAGCGCCACGACGTCGCCGCGCGCGGTGCCGAGGGCGGCCAGCGCCTCGCCGAAGGCGTTGCGCGTCGCGACCTTCTCACCCTTGTCCCACCGGGGCGCTTCGGCCTGCCCGGTGGGTACGGCGTGCAGGGCACGGGCGTCGGACGGTTCCCGCACCTGGACGCGCAGGTCGCGCAGGCCGCCGAGTTCGGCGATCGCCTCGTCGGTTTCTGGCAGTGGCTTGCCGTGCATCCCCTCGCGGTCCTGGACGGCCACGACGCCCTTGCCCTTGAGAGTCCGGGCCAGGATCACGGTCGGCTGCCCCTTGGTGGAGGCCGCCTCTCCGCAGGCGCGGTCCACGGCGTCGACGTCGTGTCCGTCCACCTCCACGGTGTGCCAGCCGAAGGCCTGGAACCGGCGGGCGTAGGCGTCGAGATCGTGCCCGTGCCGGGTGGGGCCGCGCTGGCCGAGCCGGTTGACGTCCACGACGGCGGTGAGATTGTCGAGGTTCTCGTAGGCGGCCTGCTCGGCGGCCTCCCACACCGAGCCCTCGGCCAGTTCGCTGTCCCCGCACAGTACCCACACCCGGTAACCGGTGCGGTCGAGCCGTTTACCGGCCAGCGCGATGCCGACGCCGACGGGGAGCCCCTGGCCGAGCGACCCGGTGGCCGTCTCGACCCAGGGCAGCCGCCGGGGAGTGGGATGCCCTTCGAGGCGGCTGCCGAGCTCACGGAAGGTGAGCAGTTCCTCGTCGTCGATGGCTCCGGCCACCTTGAAGGCGGCGTACATCAGGGGCGAGGCGTGTCCCTTGGAAAGGACGAGACGGTCGTTGCCCGCGTGGTCCGGGCGGTTGAAGTCGTAGCGGTAGTGGTGGGCCAGTAGGACGGCCATCAGGTCGGCCGCGGACATCGAGGACGTGGGGTGCCCGGAGCCGGCGGCGGCTGCGGCGCGGATGCTGTCCACGCGCAACTGCTGTCCGAGCTCGACGAGTTCACCGGTGTTCATGAGTCTCCTTGGACGGGAGGGGTGGGATCGTCAGGATCACGGGGGTACCTGGGGCCGGTCGTGTCGGCGTGGCCGGCCCCGTTCGCCGGGGCGTCGGTGCGTTTGACGGGGCCGGGAGCGACGCCCGGGCCGGTGGGCGGTCCTGGAGCCGGCCGGCCCTTCGCGGTCTCACCACCGGGCTGGTTCCGCGCCGGCTCACCACCAGGCTGATTCTTCGCGGTCTCACCACCAGGCTGATTCCGCGCCGGCTCACCACCAGGCTGATTCTTCGCGGTCTCACCACCAGGCTGATTCCGCGCCGGCTCACCACCAGGCTGATTCTTCGCGGTCTCACCACCAGGCTGATTCCGCGCCGGCTCACCACCAGGCTGATTCTTCGCGGTCTCACCACCAGGCTGATTCCGCGCCGGCTCACCACCAGGCTGATTCTTCGCGGTCTCACCACCAGGCTGGTTCCGCGCCGGCTCACCACCAGGCTGATTCTTCGCGGGTTCGGTGGCCGGCTGCGACGCGGCGGGCCCGTCGTCCTCGCCGGCGTGGTGCTCCCGTTCTGGGCCGGACGGCACCCGGGCCAGTTCCGGAGACGCCGTGTCGAGCGGCACCGACCACGACCGTACGAGCCCCAACTGGACCGCCTGGCGCGGCAGTACGGCGTCCAGCAGCCAGTCGGCGGCGACGCGCACCCGGTTGCCGGGCATCGCCGCGAGGTGGTAGCCGCGGGTGACCGCCCCCGCCACTGGCCCGGACAGGTTGACGCCCAGCGGGTTGGCCGCCGCCTTGACACCTCCGAGGTCCACCACGAAGCCCAGGTCGCGGTGCCGGTAGGCGCGCAGCTCCCCGTCGCCGAGGGAGGCGGCGACGTTGTGGGCACAGACCCTGCCCTGCCGCCATGCGTGCTGCGCGGTCATCGGGGTGTACTGCCCGGGCTCCTCCAGGTCGGGGACGGCCGCCGCGTCGCCGCAGGCGAACACCTCGGGCCGGCCCGGTACCCGCAGCTGCGGATCGACCAGCAGCCGCCCGCGTTCCATCGGCAGTCCGAGCGCCTCGGCGAGCGGATCGGGCCGTACACCCACGCACCACACCACCGTCCGGGTGTCGACGGACTCGCCGTCGGTCAGCAGCACTCCCTCGTGTGTGGCCTCCTTCACGGAGGTTCCCATGCGTACCTCCACGCCCCGTGCCCGCAGGACCCGGTCGGCGGTGCGGGAGAGCCGCTCGTCGAGTTCGGGCAGTACACGGTCGGCGACGTCCAGCAGCAGCCAACGGGGCCGCATGCCCGTCCGCAGGGGGTGCCTGTGAACCTGTGCGTCGCTGAACAGCTTTCCGTGCGCGGCGACCTCGGTTCCGGTGTAACCGGCACCGACCACGACGAAGGTGCACCGGGCGGCGCATTTCGCTGGATCGTCGGTGGCGGCCGCGAGTTCCACCTGCCGGGTCACGTGGTCGCGCAGGTACAGCGCCTCGGGCAGGCCCCGGAAACCGTGGGCGTGCTCGGCGACGCCGGGAATGGGCAGCAGTTTGTTGACACTGCCGGCGGCCAGCACCAGCCGGTCGTATGCGAGGGTGCCGCCCTCGCCCTCGGGGCCGGTGTAGCGCACGGTGCGTGCGTCGAGGTCGATGCCGTCGGCCTCGCCCAGCACCAGCCGCACGTGCGGGAGCGTGCCGGAGAGGGAGACCGTGACCCTGCGCGGCTCCAGGACTCCGGCGGCGACCTGGGGCAGCAGGGGCAGGTACAGGAAGTAGTCGGTCGGATTCAGCAGGGTGATGTCGGCCCGCCCCCGGGCCAGCCGGGACAGGGTGCGGGCGGTGCGGTAACCGGCGAAGCCGGCGCCGACGATCACGATGCGGGGTCGCCCCACGGCTCGCCTCCAACGCTGTCGTCACGTACTTCGGGAGACTTCCGCGTTTCCCTGGACCGGGCGGCCAAACGTCCGCCGGTCCCCGGTCCGGCCGGGCACGACGTGGGGTGAGCTGAGGTACAACCGCCGCAGCGGGCCAACTAGGCTCGTCGTCATGGAGATTCTGGGTGCCACACTGCGCGTCTGCGTCGAGGACATCGAGACCGCGATCCCCTTCTACGAGCGGCTGGCGGGAGGCAGGGCCCTGCGCTTCGAGCGGGCCGGTGTCCAGGTGGCCGCCGTCGGCTGCTTCCTGCTGATGAGCGGCCCCGCGGCCGAGCTGGACGTGCTGCGCAAGGTGGCGGCGACCATCGCGGTGAAGGACGTCGAGGAGGCCGGCCAGGTGCTGGCCGAGATGGGCGCGGACATCATCGCGGGTCCGCTCCCCACCCCGGTGGGCCGTAATCTCATCGCACGGCACCCGGACGGGGCGGTGTACGAGTACGCGGACCGCCGCACCGCCTGACCCGCCCGGCCACGGCTCCGTCCGTACCCTCCCCGTGGTCCGTGCCGCCTCGCCCTCGCCCTCGCCCTCGCCCTCGCCCGATCAGGGGAGGTGGTACGGATCAGGGGGCGGGGTGGCGTCGACGGTCTTCCGGACACGGGACGCCGTACGCGCCGACGGGTTCAGCGCGGCTCTCGCATCTCGCGGGTGAGGGCCCAGCGCTCGTGGTCCCGCCAGGCACCGTCAACGAAGAGCATGCCCGGCGAGAACCCCTCCAGGCGGAATCCGCAGCCGCGGGCCAGGGCGATGGAGGCGGCGTTGGCGGGCTGCACGTTGATCTCCAGCCGGTGCAGCCGCATCGGCCCGAAGGCGTGCCGCACGACGAGGTCGAGCCCTTCGCGCATCAGCCCGCGCCCCGCCGCGTGCGCGAACGCGCCGTACCCCAGGACACCGCACTGGAACGCGCCGTGCACGATGTCGTTGATGTTGATGAACCCGGCGATGGAGCCGTCGCCCTTCTCACAGACCAGGAAGCCCGCCTTGGCCGGGTCGCCGATCAGCCGCTGCGCGTACGCGGAGTACGCCGAGGCACTGTCCGGCGGGAACAGCCAGGGGTGGTGCAGGTCCTTGCTCTGCCGGGCACGGGCGGTGAACTCGGCGCTGTCCGCGTGGGTGAAGTGACGTATCCCCACGTGGGGGCCTTCGGCGAGGTGGCGGGGAGCGGGGTGCGGCACCGTGCCACTCTATGGCGGGTGTCCGATGCCCGCTGCCGCATGCCGGACGGGCTCAGTTCAGCGCCGGTTCGTCGAGCGTCAGGGTGCCCGCGTCCGCGTCGAGTTCGGCCATGACGCCGAACGGCACGGTGAGCGCCCCGTCGCAGTGCCCGAACCCGAACTGCTCGGCCACGGGCACGCCGAGACCGCCGAGCCGGTCGGCGAGCAGGGCCCGCACCCTCTCGTACGGGCCGCACTGTGCCCAGGAGCCGAGCAGCAGCCCCGACACGCCGTCGAGCCGGCCGGCCCGCAGCAGCTGGGTGAGATAGCGGTCGAGGCGGTACGGCTCCTCCCCCACGTCCTCCAGACACAGCAGGCCGCCGCGCGCGGAGGGCCGGGGGTGCGGAGTGCCGAGGTCGGCGGCGAGCAGGGCGAGGCAGCCGCCGAGCGTGACGCCGCGCGCCCGGCCGGGGACGAGCGCCCTGCCGTCGGAGGTGAGGGTGCGGACGGTCTCGGGGGCGAACAGGGTGGCCTTGAGGTGCTCCTGCGCGCGGGCGTGCTTGAGGAAGTCGACGCCCGCCGCCATCGGCCCGTGCAGGGTGACCAGGCCGAGCCGGGTCGCGAACGCCTCGTGCAGGGCGGTGATGTCGCTGAACCCGACGAAGACCTTCGGTCCGGCCGCCCGCATCGCCGTCCAGTCGAGCAGGTCGACCATGCGCTGCACTCCGTAGCCGCCCCGGGCGCAGATCACCGCGTCCACCGCGGGGTCGCACCAGGCGGCCTGCAGGTCGGCGGCCCGGTCGGCGTCGGTGCCGGCCAGGTAGTCGAACTCGCCGTGCCGGTCGAGAACATGGGGTGCGGCCACCGGGTCGAGGTCCCAGCCGCGCAGCGTGTCGAGACCGGCCTGCAGCCGCTCCTCCGGCACGGGCCCGCTGGGCGCGACGACGGCCACCCGGGCGCCGGGACCGAGCCGGGACGGCCGCCGCAACGGCTCGACCCGGCCCATCGGCCGCCCGGCACGGTTCACCGGTCCGCCCCGGCTGATCCGGCTGATCCGGTCAGCTCCAGAACCGGCAGGTCCGACACCTCGAGTCCGAACACCTGTGCGTACAAGGACAGTTCGGCCTCCAGTGCGCGCACCATGGTCTCCGCGCGCCGGAAGCCGTGCCCCTCTCCCTCGAAACTGAGGTACGCGTACGGCACCCCCTTGCCCTCCAGCCGGGCCAGGAACCGCTCGCACTGCACGGGAGGGCAGATGCGGTCGTCCAGACCCTGGAGGAGCAGAAACGGCACGGTGAGCCGGTCGGCGTACGCTGCGGGCGAGCGTTCGGCGTACCGCCCGGGGACCTCGGCGCGCGGGCCGATGAGGCTCTCGAGGTAGTGGGACTCGAAGTCGTGGGTCTCCTCCGGGCCCCAGCCGGCCAGGTCGAGCACCGGGTAGAGGATGGTGCCGCAGGCGTAGAGGTCGGTCGTGGTGAGGGAGACGGCCGTGGTCCAGCCGCCGGCGCTGCCGCCGCGGACGGCGAGCCGGTCGCGGTCGGCGGTGCCCTCGTCGGCGAGGGCACTCGCGACGGCGGCGCAGTCCTCGACGTCGACGACGCCCCACCGCTCGCGCAGCCGGTCGCGGTAGGCACGCCCGTAGCCGGTGGAGCCGCCGTAGTCGACCTCGGCGACGCCGATGCCGCGCGAGGTGAAGTAGGCGATCTCGAGGTCGAGGACGAGCGGCGCCCGGCCGGTGGGCCCGCCGTGCGCCCGGATCACGTACGGCGGCAGCTCGCCGTCGGGCCCGGAGCAGCCGGGGTTGCGCGGCGGGTACACCTGGGCGTGGATCTCGCGTCCGTCGGGTCCGGTGAAGGTGCGGACCCGGGGTTCGGGGTAGTGGGCGGGGTCCACGGCGTCCTCGTGCGGGGCACCGATCACCCGGGTCCTGCCGGTGCGGGTGTCCAGCTCGACGACCTCGTGGGCACTGCGCGGGCTCGCTCCGACCGCGACGACGCGCTCACCGTGGGCCGCGAGCGTGGGCGAGAACTCGGTCCAGGGCCCCGCCGTGTCGGCGACGTCGCCCGTCTGCGGGTCGAGTATGCCGAGCGTGGCGGCGCCCCGGCCGTGCACGACGGCGATCAGGCCGCTGCCCAGCGGGGTGAACCAGCGCGAGCCCGGCTTCCACAGCGGCCCGCCGAACTCCTCCTCGCGCGGGCAGACGGGTTCGCCGTCGAGGTAGAGGTTCCACCAGCCGGTGCGGTCACTCGAGTGGAGCAGCCGGCCGTCGTGCGTCCAGTCGGCCTGGGCGACCGACTCCCCGGGGCCGCCGGCCACGGTGCGGGCGTCGTGCAGGGTGCCGTCGGGGGCGACGTCGGCGAGGCGGAGTTCGGTGCCGTCCCAGGGCATGTGGGGATGGTCCCAGGCCAGCCAGGCGACGAGCCGCCCGTCGGGCGCGAGGCGTGGCCCGGTGACGAACCGGTGCCGGTCGTCGGTGAGTTCACGCACGGCCCCGCGGTCGTCGGCGGCCGAGCCGTCGAGGGGTACGGCGGCCAGGACGCGGCGCACGTCACCGGGTCCGTCGCCGGTGAACTCCTCCAGGACGCACCACACCTCGCCGCGGTCCGGCAGCAGGGTCGGCTCGGCCCAGCGCAGCCCCTGCCCCACCGGGGAGACGGGGGTCAGCGGACGCGGCTCGCCGCCCGGTTCGTACCGGTAGAGGCGCTGGTCGGTGAAGTCGACGAACACCACGAGCGGGTCGTCGTCCCGCACGAACCCGGCCCAGGGCCGTCCGCCGTACTCGACGACCCGGCTGCGCACGTTCCACGGGGCGGGCAGGACGGACTCCTCGGCGCCGTCGGAGTGCCGGCGCACCAGGGTACGACGGCCGCCCTCGGCGGGCCGGGGCTCGGTCCACCACACCTCGTCCCCCACGAACCCCACGTACTCGGGGCTTCCGTCGTGTGCCGCGGCCGTGGCCGCGTCGACGGGCGAGGGCCACTCGCCGTACGGCAGGGTCCGCACCGTCTCCTCCATGCGCTCCCCCATCCGCTCAGGCCGTCCGCAGGAACCGGTCGAGGACACGGACGCCGAAGTGGAGCGCCTCGACGGGGACGCGCTCGTCGACCCCGTGGAAGAGGGCCTGGTAGTCGAAGCCCTCCGGCAGCTTCAGCGGGGCGAAGCCGTAGCCGGTGATGCCGAGGCGGGAGAACTGCTTGGCGTCCGTGCCACCGGACATGCAGTACGGCACGGGGTGCCCCTCGGGTGCGAACTCCCGCACGGCGGCCCGCATCCGGGCGAACGTCGTCGAGTCCACCGGCGACTGGAGGGCCGGCTCGCGGTGGTGGAACTCCCAGTCCACGTCGGGCCCGGTGAGCCGGTCCAGGGTGGCGTGGAAGTCGTCCTCGCCACCGGGCAGGATCCGCCCGTCGATGTACGCCTCGGCCTGGCCGGGGATCACGTTGACCTTGTAGCCGGCGTCCAGCATCGTCGGGTTGCTGCTGTTGCGGACCGTGTGCTCGACGAGTTTCGCGGCCGGGCCCAGCTTGGTGAGCAGCGTGTCCACGTCGGACAGGTCGGGGTCGACGCCGTAGAGATCGGCGAGTTCGGTGAGTGCCGCGCGGACGGTCGGGGTGAGGCGCAGCGGCCACTCGTGCTCGCCGATGCGGGTGACGGCGGCGGCGAGGCGGGTCACCGCGTTGTCCCGGTTGACCTTGGAGCCGTGGCCCGCCCGCCCGCGCGCGGTGAGCCTGAGCCAGGCCGTGCCGCGCTCCCCGGAGGCGATCGGATAGAGCTGCCGGCCGGCGCCGTCGTGGACGGTGTAGGCGCCCGACTCGCTGACGCCCTCGGTGCAGCCCTCGAAGAGTTGCGGGTGCCGGTCGGCGAGGAAGCCGGAGCCGTCCTCGGCGCTGGCCTCCTCGTCGGCGGTGAAGGCGATCACGATGTCGCGCCGGGGCCGCACTCCCTGGCGGGCCCAGGCCCGCACCACGGCGAGGACCATCGCGTCCATGTTCTTCATGTCGACGGCGCCGCGCCCCCAGACCACCCCGTCGCGCACCTCGCCGGAGAACGGGTGCACGCTCCAGTCGGCGGCCTCGGCCGGTACGACGTCGAGGTGGCCGTGGACGAGGAGCGCGTCGGCCGTCGGGTCGGTGCCCGCGAGGCGCGCGACGACGTTGGTCCGGCCGGGGATGCGCTCGAGCAGCACCGGTTCCAGGCCCGCTCCGGCCAGCCGCTCCGCCGCGTACTCTGCGGCGGGCCGCTCCCGGCAGTCACCGCCGCCCCGGTTCGTGGTGTCGATCCTGATGAGGTCGGATGTGAAGGTCACGACCTCGTCCAGGGCGCGTTCGTCAGCCATACTGCTCCTCCACCGCGGCCGAGGCGATCGTGGTGACCGCCTTGAAGGTGCGGATCCCGTCGTACATGGTTCCGCTGGTGTACGCCACTTTCCGCTCGCCGGTCCGGGCCACGCCCGGCACGACGGTGGCGGCCATGGCCAGATGCTCTGCGTCGAACTCCACCACGACGGTGAAGGGGCTCTTGGCCACCGGCTCGTGGCGCACCGCGAGCGCGGCGGCGTCCTTGGCCGCCGCGCGGATGTCGGAGGCCGTCCGGGCGGGCGTCCGGCACACGGCCGCGTACCGCGACACGTGGTCCTTGACCGCGACCTTCAGCGCCCCGGGCGCGTAGCCGAGTGCGTCCTCGCAGGCCACGTCGTCACCGGTCACCAGGACGACCGGCACTCCGTACTCGGCGACGACGGCCGCGTTGAGCAGGCCCTCGCTCGCCCGTTCGCCGTTCAGCCACACGCCGGTGACGGAGTTGGCGAGGAAGGTGTGGGCGAGGACGCCCTCCATGCCGGCGCCCGCGTGGTAGCCGACGAACGCGATGCCGTCCACGTCTCCGTGCTGCACGCCTTCGACCATGGACAGGGACTTGTGCCTCCCGGTGAGCATCTCGGCCCGCTCGTCGAGCCGCTCCAGCAGGAGATTGCGCATGCTCCAGTGCGCCTCGTTGATCAGCACCTCGTCGGCACCGCCGTCGAAGAAACCGCGCACGGCGGCGTCGACATCGGAGGTGAACATGGACCGGCAGCGCTCCCACTGAGGGGTGCCCGGCAGCACGTCGGCCGGCCAGGTGACACCGGTGGCGCCCTCCATGTCGGCGCTGATGAGGATCTTCATGCGCCTCACGCTACGTCGTGCCGCCAAAGCTCTGCCAGACCTGTGGAAAACTCCCACCGGCCCGGACCAATGACGGTACAGAACGCACGGAACCGCCTCCCACCGGCCCTTGTGTCTCCAGCGCCTACGCCTGCATGCCCTGTGCCGCGCCCCGGGTCATCCGGCGCGCCCGGTCACATACCAGGCGGACGGCAGTTCGATACGGGAGCCGTCGGGCGCGTACTCCGTCGTGGTGAGGGGCGCGGTGCCGCTCGCCAGCAGGGTCAGCCCGGCCGCGGCCAGGAACTCCGGCACAGCGTCGTCGGCCACCTTGACGGGGGCTATGCCGTGCCGGAAGACCGCCACCACCTTGGGCGGCGGCCCGGCGGGCGATGCCGTGAGGCTCTGCAGCAACGGCCCGGCTGCCTCGGAGGGCTCGACGAGGAACGCACGGCCGCGGTCGCCGATCAGGGTGGCGACGCCGTCCGCCAGGGACTGCCGGTCGTCGGCCTCGCACTGGTGCAGCACGCCCCGCACATAGACGTTGACGTCGCCGAGTTCCGCGTGCAGGTCCTGCGCCTCGCCCTTGCCCGCGGCGTCCAGTTGCCGGTAGGCGGCCCGGCCGGCCGCATCGGCACGCCGGGCGTGGTCCAGGGCGGCGGCGGACAGGTCGGCGCCGACGACATGCGGGAAGCGGTCCGCGAGGAAGCGGGTCTGGGTGCCGTTGCCGCAGCCCAGGTCGACCAGAGGCAGACCGGCATCGGGCAGATACGGTTCGAACAGGGCCAGGTGGCGGGCCACGGTCAGGGTGGGTTCCGCGTCCCAGAGCACTCTCCCCTGCCCGTCCGGCGCCTCGCGCCAGAAGCCCTCCCACGCCTCCCGGTACCGACTGGTCACGCTCATGCCCAACTCCCCAGGGTGTGAAGCGAATCCGCCCGTGTGGCGGGCCAGTACGGTGTATCGCGCGCCGGGGCGCCCCGACAAGGACACGGCGCGTTCTTTCACGCCTCGTTCGCCTCGGGTGAGCCCCGTTCGTCTCGAGTGCGCCCTTGTTCGCGTCGCATGGACCCGCTCGCGTCGGGTGAGCGGTGAGGCCGGAAAGTCGAGGTGCGAGACGGGGAGTGTGCCGGATCAACGGCGTGGCAGCGTCAGTTCGAACCAGACGCTCTTGCCGGACCCGGTCCGGCTGGTGCCCCACTCCCGTGCGAGCCTGCTGACCACCCGCAGCCCGCGGCCGGCCTCGTCCGTCGGTCCGGCGCTGAGGAGGGTGGGCAGTTCGTGGTCGTCGTCCTCGACCTCGCACAGCAGGGTGTCGCCGCGGACCAGGCGCAGCGCCACGGGCCGGGCGTGGGCATGCCGCACGGCGTTGGTGACAAGTTCACCGACCATCAGTTCGGCGTTGTCGGCCTGCTTCGCCAGGCCCCACTCGTGGAGTTGTTCACGGACCATGGCGCGGGCCCGGGGGACCTCCGACGGGTCGGGGACGAGCCGCCACTCGGCTACGTGGCCCTGCTCGATGCCGCTCAGGCGTACCATCAGCAGGGCCACGTCGTCCTTGCGGCCGCCGCCCCCCGCTTCTGAAAATGTCGCAGCGAGGGCGCGGATGATGGTGTCGCAGGCGTCGTCCATGGACGCGGCCGGGTGGGCCGCCGACTCGCACAGGGCGGCGAGGCCGACACCGATGTCCTCGCCGCGCATCTCGACCAGTCCGTCGGTGCACATCACCAGCCGGTCCCCCGGCTCCACCCGCACGCGCACGGACTCGAACGGCACGCCGCCGACGCCGATCGGGGCGCCGGTGGGCAGGTCCAGCAGTTCGCTGCGGCCGTCCGCCGCACGGACCAGGACGGGCGGGATGTGGCCGGCGTTGGCGAGGCGGAGTTCGCTCGCGATGGGGTCGTAGACGGCGTACAGGCAGGTCGCCAGGTGGGTGTCGCCGAGTCGCTGGGCGAGGTCGTCGAGGTTGCGCAGCAACTGCGCGGGAGGCAGGTCGAGCCCCGCCATGGTCTGCACTGCGGTACGTAACTGCCCCATCATAGCGGCGGAGTTGAGGCCGTGGCCCATGACGTCGCCGACGACGAAGGCGGTTCGGGCGCCGGGCAGTTTCACCGAGTCGAACCAGTCGCCGCCGACCCGGCCGAGCAGCGTGCCCGGCAGATAGCGGGTGGCGATGTCGCAGCCCGCCATGCGCGGCGGGATGCGCGGGAGCATGCTGTCCTGGAGCGTCTCGGCGACGTTCTCCTGATAGGTGTACATGCGCGCGTTGTCGAGCACCAGGCCCGCGCGGGCGGCGAGTTCGGCGCCGGTGACGCGGTCCATGTCGTTGAAGGCCTGCCGGCTCGGGTGGCGCAGCAGAATCATGAAGCCGAGGACCACCTGACGCGCCTTCAGCGGCACGACGAGCATCGAACGGCCGGTGATCAGCGGGCGGATGTCACGCTTTTCGAACTGCGAGGCGACGGCATGCCCCATCTGTTCGCTGATGCGCGGCACGAGCACGGGCTCACCGGTGGTCATGCACCGGAAGAACGGGGTGTGGGCCGGGAAGGGCATGGCCTCGCCGACGGGCACGACGTCGTCCCAGCGGCCGGGCTCGTCGGTGTGCTCGAGGGCGACCCGGTGCCACATGGTGGTGGTGTCGGGCACACCCGCGTCGAAGCCCTCACCGGCGACGACCTGTTCGCGCAGATAGGTGCCGGCGACGTCGGTGAAGCGGGGTACGACGGCCTTGCCGACCTCGACGACGGTGCGGGAGAGGTCCAGGGAGGTGCCGATCCGGGAGCTGACCTCGTTGAGGAACTCCAGGTGCTCGCGGACGGCTGCGTACTCGAGGTCCTCGGCCTCGTCGCGCAGGTCGTCGGGCACGGGTTCGCCGGCCGCGCGGGCGCGGGCGGCCCGTTCCCGGCGCGCCTCGCGCCCGGCACGGCGGGGCACACCCCAGTCGGGGGTGACGGGAACCTGCTCGCTCTGGCTGAACTCCATTATGGGATAACCCAGTTCAAGAATCTGGGCGACGATGCGGGCACTCTCCCCGACGCTCATGCTGGGCAGGATCTCGGGGAGCCGGCGGGCCAGGTCCGCTGAGCCGGGGAAGTCGGTGTGCAGGGCGAATCCGGGGGCGACCCGCTCGAACGCCTCTGCCCCGTCGCCCTGCAGCGCGTCCGCGTCGGCGGCGAGCACCAGCAGCCGCTCGCTGCCGGGACCGACCAGCGGGTAGGCCCACCACAGCACGTCGACGCGGTCGGCCCCGGGCTCGGCGGCGGACTCGGGGGCAGGGGCGGTGAGGCGGGCACGGCCCGCGGCCGGATAGGAAAGGCCCCGGTCGAGGAAGGATTCGAGACCGGGGCCGAGACCGTCGTGGTCCGCGTACGACGTGTACGCGCCGTGCCACCCGGCTCCCCGTTCCCCCTCGTCCTCGGGGAGGGCGCCGGAGACCGGCAGCAGATCGACGGCCGGCCGGCCGAGGGCGTCCTCCTTCGGGAGCCCGAACAGGCGCCGCGCGCCCGTACTCCAGTGCGAGACCAGCCCGACGCGGTCCACGACGACGACAGCCAGCGGGATCCGGCCGGCACCGAAGCCCCCGGCCGCCGTGCCGTCCTCGGCTCCATGGCCGGCCGGCGCGTCCCGCTTGGTGCCATGGTCCATGGCCCAGACCCTCTCTCCCCACGGATCCCAAGATCTGTACCGCTCCACCACCGTACGGGCACGGCTTGTCGCGATGGGTGGCAATACGTGAATTGACCGCCGATGTTCGCACCGGAGTGCGCTCCACCGCACGGATGTCCGTTCCGGATTCCCCCCACCTCGCGTGACCCACGCCGTGAGGGGGCCGGCCGCCTCACGGCACCGCCGGCCCCCTCCCCTCACCGCACCGCCCTACTTCTCGACCTCGACGGCGAGCCTGGCCAGCAGCGCGTCGTGGATGCGGGCGAGCCCCTTGGGGGCGAAAGTCTTCTCGAAGAAGCCGCCGATGCCCCCCGCGCCGGTCCAGGTGGTGGTCACGACGACCCGGGACCTCCCCTCCCCGGCCGGGGTGACGCGCCAGGTGGTGACCATGGACGAGTTGCGGTCCTTCTCGACCAGTTCGCCGTCGCTCGGCTCGGTGACCTCCAGGAGGCAGTCACGGACGCGCTTGCTGGTGGCCTGGAGCTTCCAGTGGACGAGGCTGCCCTCGCCGTCGCCGCCCTCGCGGACCTCGTACTCGCTGTACTGCTCGGGCATCAGCTTCGCGCGCGTGCCGCTGTAGTCGGCGAGGGCGTCGAACACCGTCTCCGCGTCCGCCGCGACGATCCGCTCCGTAGTGGCCTCGACCTGCGCCATCGCTTTCCTCCAGGACATGGGTTCTCGGGGGGCGGGGCAAGCCAACCACCCCCTCGCCCGGCCCCCCAAATCGGGGGTCCGGAAGTGATCGGGAGTGCGACCGAAACTGCCGTTCGCACAACCAAGGGAATATTTGTTCTATTGTGTGGACCAGTGCTACCGAGGAGGCGTCATGCGCGGGGAGAACCTCAACCCGGACTCCGGACACAGCCGCGCTGTTCGGCGCGGAGGCGGTGACCACCCGCACCTTCGACACGCCGGAGTTCGCCGGAATCACCTTCCACGAGATCCGGGCCCGCCCGGTCCTCAACCGGGCGCCCGGGGCCCCGCACGCCCTTCGAGTGGACCGTGAGCCCCTACCGGGGATGCACACACGCGTGCGTGTACGTCACTTCATGACCCTATTGAGCCCGGGAGGGCCGATGCTCAGCACTCCGAACGCGGACAAGGCCTGGAAAGGCATGACGAGGTCATTCCCGACCCCGGAGGCGCCAGGCCAGCATGCCGCCCCGAGCAAGGCGGAGAGGACGGCTTACGCCGTGCTGCTGCATGGACCGGCAGCGCGCTCAGGCGGCACCGACGCGAGTCAGTGGCTGCTGCTGCGCGACCGCACAGCGAAGCGCCCGTGACCGACGCAGCAGCAGCCACACCTCGAGGAACGCGCCAGTCGCCCAGGACACCTCCGCACGCGACGTGCCGGCCGAATGAAGCCTGTGATCCGGCCGTCGTCGGACCGCCCAACGAGCCGAACGCCACGTCACCCCTCGTCTCCGAGGTAGAGCCGGGCGATCGTCACGGCGCTGGTTCCACGTGGACACCGCCGCGCTGAAGTTCCCCGCGAACTGGACAGCGGGTGTTTACGCTGCCGGGACGAGGTTCCGCCTGAGCAGGGATCTCGTTTCGAGCGGGGCGACGTACCCGTTTCCTCCGGGATCATCCGTCCCGGTATGAAGCTGCCCGGCCGGCAGGGGAACCTCAAAGACGGCCTCCGCCTCGGCGACGGCAGGTCCGCCCTCGCGGGCGACGGCCCCCGGGGTCAGCCCTGCGGGGCCCGGTTTCGCCAGCAGTGGGCGCGTCGGCCCTGCGCGGAATCGAGTCTTCTCTCGACCCCTGGGCGGTTACGCGGGGTTGACGCTCCCCTACCCGTCCAGTACATCTGATTCAGGAGTGCACATTTAAGCGATTCTGAATATTCATTCAGCCCGTGACGGTCGGCGTAGCCGGCCGAGGCTCTCGGGTGTGGCCCGTGATGAGGGGTTCCATCTCCGGGGTTCGCGGTGGCGGGTGGCGGGGCGGTGTCGGTCGGCCGCGCGCGGATCTTCACGTCGGGCGTGCCCTTCGGAGTACACGTAAACGCGACACAAGGGAAAGGAGTGAGTGTATGTCCAGAACGATGCATGAGCGCTTGCTGGCCTTATGCGCCGGCTTGCTCGCAACGGTGCTGCTCCTGTCGTTGGGCGCCCCGTCGGCGTCCGCTGCGGGCAGCGACGGCTGGGCTCGGATCGAGGCGGAGGGCCACGACAGTTCCGGTGGTTCGCTCCAGGTGTGCGGCGGGGCCCTGTGTCACGTCAAGGCCAATGCCTGGGTGCAGTACGACAGTGTGGACCTGCACGCGGCCACGGACGAGGTCCGGTTGAGCGTCGCCAACGGCGGCGGCGACACGGAGATCCAGGTGTGGGTGGGCGGGGCGAACGTCGGCACTCTGACCGTGGGCAACACGGGGGGCTACAACGCCTACCAGACCAAGTCGCTGACGCTGCCGAAGCAGAGCGGTGTCAAAGATGTGAGGCTGGTCTTCGTCGGCGGCAACGTGAACGTCGACTGGCTGCAGTTCGCCGGGACGCTTTCGCCTCCGCCGGGAGGGGCGGTGTGGGCGGTGAACCCGGGTGGCGGTGCGTTCACCGGCTCGGACGGAACCGCTTACGCCGCGGACACCGGCTTCTCGGGTGGATCGACGTACTCCAAGGACGTCGCGATCGCCGGGACCACTGACGACACGCTGTTCCAGAGTGAACGCTACGGCGATTTCACGTACGCGGCCCCGGTCGACAACGGGCACTACGCGGTGACGCTCTACTTCGCCGAGGTGTACCACACCGCGGCCGGGGCGAGGAGCTTCGACGTGCTGATGGAGGGCGAGGAGCAGATCAGTGACCTCGACATCTACGCCGAGGCCGGATCCAATACCGCGTACGCGACCCGGACCGACGTCACGGTCGGCGACGGGACCCTCAACCTGCAGTTCGTGTCCAACGTCGAGAACGCCAAGGTCAATGCGATCAAGGTGACCCCGGTGGAGAACCCCGGCGATCCGGTTGCCTCCTTCACCGTGACGCCGAGGAACCCGAAACCCGGTGACACGGTCACCGTCGACGCGTCGGCCTCCTTCGACCCGGACGGCACGATCACCAGCCACCACATCGACTTCGGCGACGGCACCACCGCTACCGGCAAGGTCGCCACCCATGAGTACGACGCCGAGGGCACCTACACCGTCGCGGTCACCGTCACCGACGACAGCGACCGTACCAACACCCTGGCCAGGACAGTCACCGTACGGACGGCCGCAGCCACGGCCAAGCCGCGGGTGATCAACATGACCGACCTCGGCGCCGACCCCGACGACCTGCAGTCCCTGGTCCGCATGCTGGTGACCTCCAATGAGGTCGATCTCGAGGGTCTGATCGGGACGACCAGTTGCTGGAAGCCCACCCAGAGCGCAAGCAACATGGCCAACTTGCTGAACCCCAGGCTCAACGCGTACGGCCAAGTGCTCAGCAATCTCCAGAAGCACGCGGAGGGTTACCCGAGCCTCGCGTACCTGCAGTCCGTCTCGAAGCTCGGTCAGGCCGGCTACGGCATGGCCGACGTGGGTGCCGGCAAGGACAGCGCCGGTTCGGCACTGATCATTGCGGCGGTGGACAGGGATGATCCGCGCCCGGTCTGGGTCAACGTCTGGGGCGGCGGCAACACGCTGGCGCAGGCACTGTGGAAGGTGAAGAACACGCGGTCCCCCGCCGAGGTGGACCGGTTCGTGAGCAAGCTGCGGGTGTACGACATCCTGGGCCAGGACGACGCCGGCGCGTGGATGACGAAGAACTTCCCTGATCTGCTCTACATCCGTGCGAAGGACATGGTCTACAGCTGGCAGCCCTCCGACAGCTGGCTGGATTCGAACGTCCAGAACCACGGCCCGCTGGGCGCCCAGTACCCCGACCGGAAATACGCGACCGAAGGGGACACCCCGGCTTTCCTGTACCAGATGCCCAACGGCCTCACCGACACCGAACATGTGGACTGGGGCAGTTGGGGCGGCCGTCTCGACCCCGGGGAAAAGGCCGGTGTGCGAGGCATGTCATGCAGTGGCAGGCTCGGCAATGAGCCGTCCTTCGACCCCTACCGCATGTACAGCGACGCCTCGGAGGGCGGCAGTTCGATAAACCGCTGGAGCTCCGGCATTCACAACGACTTCGCCGCCCGGATGGACTGGGCCACCTCCGGAAGCTATTCCGGTGCGAATCACCACCCGGTCGCCGTGGTCGAAGGTGACACGACCAAGGAGGTCCTGGAGATCTCCGCCATGGCCGGCTCCCGGGTCAGTCTCAGCGCGGCCGGTTCGAGCGATCCCGATCGTAATGCGCTGGCGTACTCGTGGAGTTTCTACGATGAGCCCAGCTCGCACAATGGCGCTGTCACCATCGAGAACAGCACGTCCGCGGCTCCGACGGTGCACGTCCCCTCCAATGCCGGCGGCAAGACCCTCCACATAGTCCTGACACTGCGCGACAACGGATCCCCCAACCTCTATTCCTACCGTCGCGTGGTCATCAACGTGAACTGACACCGATCGCGGTGTGATCACGATGTGCCGGCAGCGTTGCGGCACACCCCTGGAGGCGCTGTCCTGAGGCAGCGCCTCCAGGCGTTTTCACCTGCCTACCGTCGCGTGGTCATCAACGTGAACTGACACCGATCGCGGTGTGATCACGATGTGCCGGCAGCGTTGCGGCACACCCCTGGAGGCGCTGTCCTGAGGCAGCGCCTCCAGGCGTTTTCACCTGCCGGAAGCAAGGGGTTCCCACGGTGGGGACACCGTGGGAATCTGCATCCGGGAGGTACCGGTCCGGCTTCGCCGCACCACACGGCGTGCTGATGCAGACCGGCCGCACAGGTTCCGCTGCCGGAGTGATTGACACCTCTGTCACCCCCACTTAACATCGCCGCATGTCTGATCGGTGGCGCATAAAAATGCAGAGTGACTCGGCTGAGCCCACCTACGGTGCAGGGATCTGGCACTTCGCCACCTACGTGGACCGGTACGCCACCGACGGGTACGGCGAACCGCGAACGGTGCTCGACGCGATCGAACTCGCCGGCAGGGTCGGGAACCTCTCCGTCGTCGACCTGAACTGGCCGTTTCCCCCGGGAGGCATCTCCACGGCAGAGGTAAGGGCGGCCTTGGCGCGGGAAGGGCTGAGCGCGATCGCGGTGACGCCCGAGATCTACACCGGAAAGTTCGCCAGGGGCGGGTTCACCCACCCCGACCCCGCGGTCCGGCGCGACGCCATCGAGCTGGTCGCCGCGAGCGCCGAGGTGGGCCGGGAGCTGGGCGTCGACTACGTCAAGCTGTGGCCCGGCCAGGACGGCTACGACTACCCGTTCCAGGCGGACTACACGGATCTGTGGGACAAGTCGGTCGGCGCTGTACGGGAGCTCGCCCAGCAGTTCCCGGACATGCGGTTCGCCATCGAGTACAAGCCCCGGGAGCCGCGCAACCGGATGGTGTTCTCCTCCCTCGCCCGCACACTGCTGGCGATCGAGGACATGGATGCGGACAACGTCGGGGTCCTGCTGGACTTCGGCCACTCCCTGTACGGCGGTGAAACACCGGCCGAGGCCGCGCGCATGGCCATCAGGCGGGACAAGCTGTTCGCGATCGACGTGAACGACAACTTCCGCGGCTGGGACGATGACATGGTCGTCGGTTCGGTGCACCTGCTGGAGACCTTCGAGTTCTTCTTCGCTCTCCGGGACGCGAACTGGGACGGAGTCTGGCAGCTCGACCAATTCCCGTTCCGGGAGGACCCCGTGGAGGCGGCCCGGACCGGCATCCGCACCATGCGGGCCTTCCACCGGGCACTGACCTATCTCGACCACGAGGAACTGGCCTCCGCGCAGTCACGCCAGGACGCCCTCGCCGCTCAGAGCATCGCCAAGCGGGCCCTGTACCGCGCGCTGGCCGAGAGTGAAACCGCCTGACCGGCACGCGGGCTGAGCGGGACGGGCCCGGAGCCCAGCAGGGGCTCCGGGAGTGGGGTCGCCGGACCAGTTACCGATCGAGGCGGCGACTGCGGTTCGCACGGCAATGCGCACTGCAACAGGGATTCACCACCGGCCGCATCCATGGGTCGGCGTACGCGAGAACAAGAGGGTTGTCGTGATAACTGTCCAGGATTCGCATGACGGCCGGAACGCCGGGCGCGGCCGATGGCTCACACTCGGCCGCGGCAGCCTCATCGCGCTCGTGCTGCTGGTCACAGCGATCGCGGCCACGACCACATACCGTTCGGCAGACTCATCCGCCGCCGGAGGGCCGGCGAAGTTCGACGCGGAGGAGTACGGGGCCGCCACCTACCCCAAGGCCGTGTCGGCCATCGAGAAGCGCGCGGTCGACATCGTCACGCTGCAGCGTGCGATCGCCGCCGACAGCGACGCCGCAGGGGCCCGCTACGGCACGCGTGAGGGAACCGGCCCGTACAGCTACGCCGTCAGGCTGACCGGAACCGCCGGCGCGGTGCGCGGCGGCCTGCTCCCCGTCACGGTGCCGGGAACCGGGAAGGCCCGTGTCAGTGTCCAGGTCGGACCCGCCGTCAACGGCGCCGCCCTGCGGGATGCGACAGGCTTCATCACATTCGGCCAGTTCACCAACCAGGTGGAATACGCGGATGCGGGTACCGCACTGAACAACCAGCTGAAGAGCGAGGTACTGGCCGGTCTCCGGCCCGGTTCGCTGGACGGCCAGAAGATCACGGTCGTGGGTGCGATGACGCCGCTGACCGGCGATGTCCTGACCGTGACCCCCGTGTCTGTCGAGGCGTCGTCATGACGCCGCCCGCTGCCGTGGACGCACATGACGAGCCGGTGCTGCGGGCGGTCGAGATCACCAAGGTCTACGGCGGCACCCACGCCCTCAGGGGGGTGTCCCTGGACGTCGCCCCCGGCCGCGTCACGGTTCTGTTCGGAGAGAACGGGGCGGGTAAGTCCACGCTGATGAAGATCCTCAGCGCCGTCGAGCCGCCGACCACCGGGCTGATCGAGCTCGACGGTTCAGTGGTCCGGTTCGGCAGCGCCCGGGACGCCGCCGACCGGGGCATCTCGATCATTCACCAGGAATTGAGCCTGTGCGCGAACCTGAGTATCGAGGACAACCTCTTCCTGGGACGGGAACGCACCCGGCGCGGACTCGTCGACAACGGGGGGCAGCGGGATCTGGCCCGGAAAGTGCTGCGGCGCTTGGACGGCACGATCGACCCGGCCACGCGGGTCGGGGAACTCCGCCTGGGACAGCAGCAGCTGGTCGAGATCGCCCGGGCGCTGCTGCAGAACGCCCGGGTCCTGATCATGGACGAGCCGACCTCGGCCCTGAGCACTCCCGAGGTCGAGGTCCTGTTCAAGGTCATCCGTGACCTGACGGCACAGGGGGTCGCCGTCGTCTACATCTCTCACCATCTGGAGGAAGCCCTCGACATCGCCGACGACGTGGCCGTTCTGCGGGACGGCTCCATGGTGGCCACCGCCCGGGCCGAGGACGTGGACCTGGCCTGGGTGGTCCGCACGATGGTCGGCCGCGAGCAGGAAGGGCTGTTCCCCGGCCGCGGGACGCATACCGGTGCGGTGGCGCTGGAGGCTCTGGAACTCTCCGTCGCCGACCCGGGGAGCCCGGACCGGCTCGCCGTGGACCAGGTCTCGTTCAGCGTGCGCGCGGGCGAGACGGTCGGCATCTTCGGCCTGATGGGCAGCGGCCGTACCGAACTCCTGGAATGCCTGGCCGGCCGCATCCCGGCCGCCTCGGGCACGGCGCGTCTGCACGGCAGGCCGGTGACTGGCCCGGTGCGCGGCCGCATCCGCGCGGGACTGGCCCTCGTGCCGGAGGACCGCCAGCGTGACGGCCTCGTGCAGACCATGACCGTGGGGCAGAACCTGTCCCTGGCCGCGCTGACCGGGTTCGTGCGACGACTGGTGGTCGACCGCCGCGAGGAACGTTCCGGCATCGATTCCATGATCGCTGACGTGACCGTCAAGACATCCGGGCCCGACGCCCCCATCGGCTCGCTGAGCGGTGGCAACCAGCAGAAGGTGGTCATCGGCAAGATGCTGATGACCGGCCCCCGGGTGCTGCTGCTCGACGAACCGTCACGCGGAGTCGACGTCGGCGCGAAGGCGGACGTCTTCGCACTGATGTCACGGCAGGCCGAGCGCGGCCTGGCCGTCCTGTTCACCACGTCCGAGGCAGAAGAGGCGCTGCACATCCCCGACCGCCTCCTCGTCCTGGTGCGCGGCCGGCTGGTGGCCGACCTGCGCGCCGGCGAGGTGACCCGCGACCGGCTGATGAGTCTCGCCGACGGTGCCGACACCACGGAAAAGGCAAGCGATGACTGACACCCCGACAGACGACCACGCGGCCATCGAGGCTCAACGTCGCCGAGCCGCCGTGCAGGCCAGGCGGATGAAGGCACTCGACTCGGTCTTCGAACTGCGCGCGTTCATCGCCCTGGGCGTCCTCATCCTCGTCTTCAGTCTGCTCTCCGACTCCTTCCTCACCGCCGACAACGTGATCACGATGACCAAGCACGTGTCCATCAACGCTGTCCTGGCCCTGGGCATGCTGCTCGTCATCCTCAAGGGCGGCATCGATCTGTCGGTCGGCTCCACCGTCGGACTGTCCGGAGTCATCGCGGGCGAACTGCTCAGGGGCGTCGGTATCGGGGACTTCGTCGCCTACCCGCAGGTGTGGGCCGTGGTGGTCCTGTGCATGGCGGCGGGCACTCTGGTGGGCCTGGTGAACGGTCTCCTGGTCACCCGGATGAACGTTGCCCCCTTCATCGCCACGCTCGGCATGATGTACGTGGCCCGTGGTGCCGCTCTTCTGATATCCGGCGGTACGACGTACCCGGATCTCGGGGGCGACCCAGGGACGCACAACACCGGCTTCGGATGGATCGGCTCCGGCCGCCCCCTCTGGCTGCCGGTCCCCGTGTGGATCATGATTGTCCTCGCCGCCCTGGTGGCGGTCGTACTGCGCTCGACGCCGTACGGGCGCTGGCTCTACGCCACCGGAGGCAACGAGCGCGCCGCGGAACTGACCGGCGTCCCGGTGCGGCGCGTGAAGACGACCGCCTACATGGTCGCGGGAGCGTTCGCCGCCCTGGCCGGCGTGATCATCGCCTCGGAGCTGACATCGGCGGCCCCGCAGGCCGGTGAGAGTTTCGAACTGAACGCCATCGCGGCCGTCGTCATCGGCGGAGCCGCGCTGACCGGAGGCCGCGGCACCGTCCGCGGCACCCTCGTCGGCGCGTTCGTCATCGGCTTCCTCGCCGACGGTCTGGTGATCGTGGGTGTCTCCACCTTCTGGCAGACCCTGATCAAGGGCGCCGTGATCATCGTCGCGGTCATTCTCGACCAGAGCCAGCAGCGCTTCAAGAAGCGCGGCGTCGCGGCCTCCGCGGCAGCCGTCGCCGTCGAGCCGTCCGGAAACGAACCGGTCAAGGTCGGCTCCGGCACCTGAACCTGCATCCGGCCACCACGGCCGGCTGTCCTACCCAGCCGGGCGAGGCACGTATCCCGCTTCGGGACCGTTCGCCTCGCTCTGGACAAACCCACAGGAGGTCCCCGTGTCCCCTCTCAGAACACCCGCCTTCCGCACGACCGCCGCCGCACTGTTCAGTGTGCTGGCTCTGACGCTGTCCGCCTGCGGCTCATCCGACAGTGCGGACAAGCCGCAGGCGGAGGGCGAGGCGAAAAACAACCTGATGGCCATCATCACCCCCTCGCCGGACAACCCGTTCTTCAAGGCGGAGGGTGACGCCGCGCGGCAGAAGGCGGAAAGCCTGGGCTACCGGACTTCCGTTGCCTCGCACGGAGACGACCCGAACAAGCAGAGCGAGCTGATCGACGCGGCCATCTCCCGCAAGGCGGCTGCCATCATCCTCGACAACGCCGGTGCCGACGCTTCGATCGGGGCGGTACAGAAAGCGACGGATGCGGGCATTCCGGTGTTTCTGATCGACCGCGAGATCAACAAGACCGGTGTGGCCAAGGCGCAGATCGTCTCGAACAACTCGCAGGGTGCGCAGATCGCTGCCCAGGAGTTCGTGAAGGCGATGAAGGAGAAGGGCAACTACGTCGAACTCACCGGAAAGGAGTCCGACACCAATGCGGGCGTCCGGTCGAAGGGGTTCGCGGACGTCATCTCCCAGTACCCGGACATGAAGAGGGTGGCGCAGCAGACCGCCAACTGGGACCAGCAGGAGGCGTTCCGCAAGATGGAGACGATCATCCAGCGCAACCCCGACATCCAGGGTGTGATCGCTGGAAATGACACGATGGCGCTCGGGGTGGTCGCGGCACTGAAGTCCGCGCGCAAGTCCGATGTCGTCGTGGTGGGCTTCGACGGCAGCCCGGATGCCGTCGCCCAGATCAAGGCCGGGAACATGGCCGCCACCGCCCTCCAGCCGGCCGCTCTGGGAGCCGAGAGGGCGGTGGTCCAGGCCGACCAGTACATCAAGACCGGCAAGACCGGTCAGCCGGAGAAGCAATCGATCGACTGCGTGCTGGTGACGAAGGAGAATGCCGACCGGATCAAGAACTTCGCGGAGATCTCCTAGACCTCCGGCGGCGAGGGAGGCGGCGCGGTGCGGGGGCCCGCGCCGCCTCCCCCGCCGCCCGGATAAACTGCACGCTGATGACCGCGGTGCCGGACTGCCGCAGTTCGAGAAGACAAGGGAAATCCGTTGGTCCTCGCCTCGACCCCCAGCGCCGACCATCTGCGGCTGCTGGTGAAAGTGGCCCGGATGTACCACGAGCGGGGCATGCGCCAGCCGGAGATCGCGGCGCAGCTGAGCATGTCCCAGCCGCGGGTCTCGCGCCTGCTGAAGGAAGCGGTGGACCGTGACGTGGTCCGTACCGTCGTGATCTCACCCGACGGTGTCCACTCCGAGCTCGAGGACGCCCTGGTGGAGCAGTACGGGCTCCGGGACGCCGTCGTCGTCGACACCGACGGCGCGGGCACGGCCGTCATCCCCGCGCTGGCCGCGGCGACCGCCACCTACCTGGACGCCACGCTCAAGGGCGGGGATGTCATAGGCATCTCCTCGTGGAGCGCCACCCTGCTGGAATCCGTGAACGTCATGGGCGCGAAGACGACGCCGGTCGCCGAGGAGATCGTCCAGATCGTCGGCGGATCCGGGAGCCCCGAAGTGCAGCTGCACGCCACACGTCTCACCAGTCGGCTCGCGGAACTGACCGGGGCGCGGCCGGTGTTCGCGCCGTCGGCCGCGCTCGTGGGCAGCAGGGAACTGCGCGACCTGCTGTGGCAGGAGCCGGCGGTGGCGGCGGTGGTGAAGGCGTGGTCCCGGCTCACCGTGGCGCTGGTCGGTATCGGCGCGTTGGATCCCTCCCCGCTGCTGCGCCGTTCCGGCAACGCCATCGCACCCGAAGACCAGCGGCAGCTCGAGACGCTCGGCGCGGTCGGCGATGTCTGCACGCGCTTCTTCGACGCCGGGGGACGGCCCGTCAACGCCGACTTCGATGCCCGCATCATCGGCATCTCTCCCGAGCAGCTCCGTGAGGTGGACCGGCGCATCGGCGTCGCCGGGGGAGGGGAGAAGATCGCCGCGATCCGTGGTGCGGCGCTCGGCGGCTGGATCAATGTCCTGATCACCGACATGGAGGTCGCGCGCGCCTTGGTGAGTCGCGGCTGACCCGCCTCGTCGGCGCCGCGGCGGCATCGACGCGCCGGAAGAGCCCGCGGCGGAGCTCGTCCGCTGGGCAGTGCCCGGTGCCGGGACCGGTGACCAGCCGCTGTGGTCCACCGGCCGGCCCCGCCGCCCGGAGGGCCCTGTACTTCGGTGCCGCCCAGAGGGGTCACCCGGCTCCTCCCCCGCCCCCGGGCCGGGCGCGTGCGCGCCGGACGGCGTCGTGCCAGGCGGCGATGCGCGCGCGGTTGTCCCCCGGGTCACGCCGCGGGCTGTAAATGTCGCTCTCGCGGTACAGGCCGGCCGACTGTCCGGCCGTGAACAACCCGAGAGCGCGCCCGGCGAGGTGGGCCGCGCCGAGGGCCGACAGGTCACGGGCATGGGGGCGCCGTACGACCCGTTGGGAGGTGTCGGCCTGTATCTGCATAAGGGCCGCGTTGTCGGTCGGACCGCCGTCGGCCAGGATCGCCGAGACGGGACCGGTGACCTCCTCGACGGCTGCGATCACATCCTCGACCTGGAAGGCTACGGACTCCAGCGCCGCGCGGGCCAGCGCCGGAAGGTCCGTCCCGAAGGACAGGCCGCTGATGACGCCCTGCGCCTCGTTGTCCCACCAGGGCGCGGCCAGTCCGCCGAACGCGGGCACCACATGTGCTCCGCCGGCGTCCGGGGCGGCGAGCGCGGCGAGTTCGGACTCGGTGCGGCCGACCAGCCGGGCCAGCCAGCTCAGCGTGGCGCCGGAGGAGCGGATGTTGCCTTCCACGGCATAGGCGGGGCTGCCGTCGTCCCACGCGATGGTCAGACACAGCCGTCCGTCCTGCGCGGCCGTCGCCGGGTCGCCGACCAGTCCCATGATGGACGAGCCCGTGCCGTAGGTGGCCTTGACCTGACCCGGTGTGAACACCCCGTGTCCGAACAGGGCGGCGTGCGAGTCGCCGAGCACCGCGGTGACCGGTGTGCCGTCCGCTACGGGCGCGAAGCCACGCAGCGGCGGGAAGGGGCCGATGGAGGGGGTGACGGCCGGAAGCACCTGTGCGGGGACCCCGAACAGAGCGAGCAGGTCCGGATCCCACTGACGGCTGCGTACGTCGAGCAGCTGCGTGCGCGCCGCGTTGCCCACTTCGACGGTGTGCGCAGCGCCGCCCGTGAGCTGCCACAGCAGCCAGGAGTCGACCGTGCCCAGGCACAGTTCGCCGCGTCTGCCGCGCGACCGGTCGGGGTCGTACGCGTCCAGCAGCCACTGCGCCTTGAGGGCACTGAACATGGGGTCCAGCGGCAGCCCGGTCACGGCCCGGACCCGTGGCCCGGCGCCTTCGTCGAGCAGACGGCCGCACCGGTCGGCGGTACGGCGGTCCTGCCACCCCAGGAGCGGTCCGACCGGGGTCCCGGTGGCCCGCTCCCACATCATCACCGACTCACGCTGGGTACTGAGTCCGACGCCGGCGATCCGCCCCCTGGGGGCGCGTTCCACGCAGACGCGCACTGCCCCGCGCACACTGCGCCAGATGTCGGCCGGGGACTGCTCCACCCATCCGGGGCGGGGATGCGACGCCTGGACAGGGGCGGAAGCGGTGCCGACCACGGAACCCCCGGTGTCCAGGAGAAGGGCCTTCGTGGCGGAGGTTCCCTGGTCGATCGCCAGAAGCAGCCCGGTCTCGTGGGATTGCCCTTCCTTCATACGCCCGCGGACCCCAGTACGTCCACGACGGCCATGCGGATGCCGTCGGCGGTGAGACCGAAGTAGTCGAGGAGAAAGGCGGCGTCGCCGGTGGGTGCGAAGCCGTTGACGCCGAGCAACCGCAGGGGCACGGGGTGCCGTTGACCCACCACCGAAGCCACCGCCGCCCCCAGACCGCCGCTGAGGGTGGCTTCCTCCACCGTCACGATGCCGCGTGTCTCCCTCGCGGCGCGGAGTATGGCCTCCTCGTCGAGCGGATCGACGAACGGGCAGTTGATCACCCGGGTCGAGACCCCCTCGGCCCCCAGGGTGTCGGCGGCCTCCAGCGCCCTGGAGACCATCGTGCCGATCGCTACCACGGTGACGTCGCCGCCGTCGCGCAGGGTCACCGCGCGGCCCGGCTCGAAGGGCGCGTCCACCGGGAGGACGTCCGGGACCTTGAAGCGGGGGATGCGCACGTAGCAGGGGCCGTCCGAGGCATAGGCCCACCGTATCGCCGCCCGGGTCTGCTCACGGTCTGTCGGGACGATCACCGGAAGATCGGCGATCGCCCGCAGCCACGACAGGTCCTCCACGGAATGGTGGGTGGGGCCCAGTTCGCCGTAGGCCATGCCGGGGCTCTGGCCGCACAGGATCACCTTGTGCCCGCTGTAGGCGCAGTCGGCCTTGATCTGTTCCAGCGCGCGGCCGGTCAGGAAGGGCCCCGCCGCGGAGACGAACGGGATCAGGCCGCCGTTGGCGAGGCCCGCGCCGACGCCTACGAGATCCTGTTCGGCGATCCCCACGTTGATCAGCCGATCGGGGAACTCATCGCGGAAACCGACGAGGTTGCTGGAGCCGACCGAGTCGTTGCACACCACCACCACCCGCTCGTCCGCCCGTGCGAGGGCGATCAGCTCCTCGGCGAACACCTGGCGGCAGTCGTGGGTCGGCACGGCGACCGGCGCGGAGGTCTGTGTCACCGGGACAGCTCCGCGATCGCTGCGCGCATCTGCTCGGACGTGGGTACCTTGTGATGCCATTCCACCCGGTCCTCCATGAACGACACTCCCTTGCCCTTGACGGTGTTGGCCACCACGGCCACGGGCTTGCCCGTGACGGAGGGCCGCACGGCCTCCAGCAGCGCCGTGTGATCGTGGCCGTCGGTCACGCGGACTTCCCAGCCGAAGGCCGCCCACTTCGCATCGAGCGGGTCGAGGGTGACGGTCTCCTCCGTCCGGGCGCCCTGCTGCAGCCGGTTGCGGTCCACGATCGCGGTCAGCGAGGACAGTCCGTGGTGCCCGGCCGTCATGGCCGCTTCCCAGTTGCTGCCCTCCTGCATCTCGCCGTCCCCCAGCACCACCACCGTGCGGCTGGGGGAACCGCGCAGTCGCGCGGCGAGCGCGCAGCCCACCGCCACTGGAAAACCGTGCCCCAGCGGGCCGGTGTTGGTTTCCACGCCGGGAACCTTCCGCCGGTCCGGGTGGCCGTTGAGAGCGGAGAGGGGCGCCATGAAGGAGCGGAGCTCCGACTCGGGGAAGTAGCCGCACCAGGCCAGAGTCGAGTACAGGGCGGCGGCGCAGTGTCCCTTGCTCAGGATGAAACGGTCGCGGTCCGGCGCCTGCGGCTGTTCGGGGTCGACCTCCAGCACGGCGCCGAACAGGGTCACGAGGATGTCCGTGACGGACATGTCGCCCCCGACGTGGCCCAGTTGTGCCGTGTCGATCATGCGAAGGATGCTTCTGCGGATGTCGGCCGACACGGACTGCAGCGAACGGGCCACCTCGTCCTGTCCGCCGTCCCGAATGGCCTGCCGTGCAGCGCGGAACCGCGCCGCGGCGGAGGCGTCTGCCCTCAGCATTGAATATCCATTCAGCCTTGAATTGTTTCTGTGGGTGATGTTGGGTCACGACCCCACGGCTTGTCAAGGCACCACGCATATCCTTCTCATGCCTGTGTACGGTCATGTGCTCGACGTGCCACGTCCGCCCGGACCCGCCGCACGATCCCGGTGGCGCGAGTCGGCCACATATCCGGTCGACGATGAGGGGTTACTGACTCTTCGAAATGGGTGGGGGTGATCGTCGGCCGACGCGCCTCGGCCGCCCCACGGAGCGCCGCCCGACCAGGACGTTCGACGGGCAGTCGGCGCGTGCCGAGGTGCCGACGGCCGGCGGTACCCCCGTCAAGTTCGAGGACCCGGGTTACTGACCGATGTCGGGTTTCCGGCCGCGCAGGGGCTCACTCACGGCAGTCGGTGGCTCCCGCTGTCGCCGCCGCAGGCTGTGTCCGTGCAGGTGGTACCCCGGGGGGCCTCGTCCCACGAGGGCGTCCCACTGTCTGGTGCAGGGGATCTCTGGAGCCGGGCCGGAGACGAGCCTGCGAACTGCTCATCGCTGAAGAGAACACCCAGCTCATCCCGCATTCGGATCGCCGGCCTCCTCTTCGGGAAGGCCGCCCGCGCCACCCGCACCGTCCCCACTGGGACCTCATCAGGCACCGTCCGGCCGCATCGACACCCTCCCCATACGGCGACGTCGGCTCCCAAGACCACAACCAGGTCTTGGGAGCCGACGTCACGCGAAGGCCCGAACCGACCAACGGCGTCGTGTCCGGCGCCGGGCCGCGGAGTCAGCCGTCGTAGCAGATGTAGACCCTCGGAGCACCGCCCTCGTCGGGGATGTCATCCATATCGCCGGTGCGCACGCCCCTGCCGGTGGTCTCGCCCGTGCGGGGGTCGATCACACGGTACGCGCGGGGTACCTGAGTGCCCGTCAGGTCCCTGATGCCCAGACGGCCTCCGCGCTCGCAGTACGCGATGAACAGCACCCCGGGACTCAGCAGGCCGCGCGGGGACTTGGAGATCTCCCAGTCGGGGCGCATGTCCGTCGTGGGCAGGCCGTCGAGAATGCGGCCGACGAGTCCGACGTACCGTGAGCCTTCAAAATCCAGCGCCTCACGCCAGCCCGCCTCCTTGGCCAGGAAGTACGCGTGGTGCCCCGGTTCCCCGGAGTGCAGACGCCACTGCCACAGGCTTCCCGCGCCGTAGACCACACCCATGGTGCCTCCGGCACAGAGGTTGCTCCATGCCTCGTGGCCCTGCCACCAGCCCACCGCCTTGTCCGGTACGCCTCCACGCTCGTAGGTGGGCTCCCCGTTCGCCACGGCTTTGGCGGGCGTGTTGCGCCACATGTCCGTCAGCCGCTCGGGCACGTGCTCGCCGCGATGGCCGGTCTGGCACCACTGGAAGTCCAGCCAGTCCGCTTCCTGACAAGCCCGGTTACCGGAGAACGGCGCGTAGTGGATGCCGCAGGGCTGCCGGTACGCGTCCCACCGGCCGATCTCCGCGCCGCCGGCCGCGACCTGCGGCTCCTTGCCGGAGCCGTCCGCTCCGACCAGCCAGACCGCCGGCGAGGCACCGTAGCGGGCGACGAGGTAGCGGCAGTAGCGCGCGTACTCCCCGGGCGGGACGACCGCCCCGGAGTCGCCCCGTTGTCCCTTCCAGCCCCATCCCTGGAAGACGGGCTGGAAGACCGGCACCAGTTCGTGCTCCGCCAGGATGTTCGTCAGGCGGTCCAGAAACCGGAAGTACGCGGGGTTGAGCTCATTGAGGTGTCCCTCGGACAGGTCCTCGAACGCCACGTCGAAACCGTGGTCGGCGGTGCGGTCCCGTGGCCCCCGTGCGTCCCTGTCAGGCTGGACGCTCATCATCAGCACGGCGTTGAAACCCTTGGCCTGCCGGTCGGCGGCGTAGACACGGACAGCCTCCTCGGTGGCCCGCCAGGGCAGCGCCCACGCGGTGTCGCCCACCAGGACGGCGGGGGTTCCGTCGGCGTGGACGAGACTGCGGCCCTGCGGCGACATCCGCCAGAAACCGTGCCGGTGAAAACGGTTGCCGACAGCAGAGTGGTCGGCGACGGTCAGCTCTCCCCGCTGCCCGTCGAGTCCGGGATCGGCCGGGTCGGCGACGCTGCGCCAGGTCCAGCGGCCGCCCGCGAACGGTGCGGCGAACCGGAACCGCCAGGTGGACCCCCCGTCCCAGAAGCCGGGGCGGCGTACCACCACCCCTGAGTCATGGGTGAACTCGGCCCACACCTCCACATCCGTGTAGGGACGGGCGTACTGCCGCTGCGCGGCCAGGGTGATCTCCACCGGCGTCCAGGCGTGGACCCGCTCACCACGTGAGCCCTCTTGTGTCTCCGTCATCTGCCGTGCTCCTGTCGTCCGGGCGGTGGTGCCCTTGAGACGGGGCTTCGGGCCCGTCGGCCGAACCGTACCTTGCACGCAGTGTCATGCCCGAGGGCCCGGCCGTCCAGATCCCTCGGAAGACACGGGATGGACGGGTGCGCGGCAAGTGTGGCGTCGGTACCTCGATTTGACCTTGCGGGTGCTCACGCGGGGGCGGCGGGACGGCAGGAGTGCGGCCAGGACGCGGCGTCCGATGGTGCCGACCGGGCCGGTGGCGTCCACGATGATGCCGGCGGCCTGGATTACCTGGTCACGGGCGGTCTGGAGGGCGATGGCGAAGCCGCAGCGGTCCGGGTCGGTGCCGGGGCGGGACTCGGCGGCATCGACCATCGCTGTGCGCAGGAGTTGGCAGAGCGTCAGCAGCGACCACCTCTCCTGCTCGACGCCGGCGCGATCGCCCGAGCGCAGCACCCGCCCGTCCATGGTCGTGTGGCGGGGTGGGCAGTATGCCGATTCGTGCTCCCACCGCTGGTGATACAGGCTGACCAGGGCGGCAGCCGGATAGCGGCGAGTGTCACTCGGCGTAGTGGTCAGCCGGTGGGCGGCGGTGAGTACCGTGTGGTCGGCGCAGGTCACGGTGATCTGCGCGTCGATGATCCGTGCCGGGTTGGTGCCGATCATCGGCAGGTAGGAGCCATCGGTCAGGCGGACGAGAACGGGGTGCGCCGGTGGCGGTCGCCTGGGGGAGGAAGTCGTTGCCGTCGAAGCCCTTGTCCCACAAGGCCGGCGTGTCTGGCGTCGGCGGGTGCAGCGGGCGCCGGGCATGGCCTGTCTCGCCCTCGCTGGTGGGGCCGAAGACTGCGCCGGTCAGAGCCCTGGTTCCGGTCTCGACCGGCGTCATCAGCTCCACAAGGGGGTATCCGCCCTGGCCCGGAGAGCCGGGCCAGGCTCGGTTGCGGTCGGTGTCCGGGACCCTGCTCGAGCTGCGGCCGGCCGTCGAAGGAGACCGTGCGATACCCGCCGAACCGCACCCCGGGCGTCCTCGGCTGAGCCAACGGCCCCGACAACCCCTCACCCAGCCCGCGCATGGGCGCGCTGCCGACCCCGCGCCGCAGATCACACAGGGCCTTCGCGGTCGGCTCGGCGACCGGCACGCCGACCAGCCCCGCCGTCAGCTTCTGCCACACCAGCCGATAGCCGATCTCCGGGAACAGGCACATCGCCCACAGGAAGTACACACCGCCCCGTGAAGGCAGGTCTCGCAACCGACGCTGCACGGTGCGGGTTTCCTCGAGGACCGCGTCGACGAGTTCGAACGGCACGACCCGGGTCGGCCCACCGAGATGACCCGGAACAGTATGGCCCCGCCGGTCGCCGTGAACACGCGGGAGACGGTCCTCAGACCAGGCGGCAGGGCACAACGACGTACCGGCGACGGAACTCCACAGGCAGCAGACAGTCCTGGCGGACTACCTGCTTCAACAAGGCTCCGTCGCTCACGTTCCCGTCTGGTGCCCGAGTCACGTCAAGTGGCCTGCCACCAGAGCGAATCCGTCACCTACCCGGCCCTGGGACAAGGCCCGCGCTCGATCCGCGTTCTCGTGCTGCGTCTGGCGCGGGAGAATCCCGGCCGGGGCTACCGGCGCAGTCCAAGGCGAGCTGCTGGTCCTGCGTGTACTGCTTCGCACGCAAGACGCACAGCTATCCGGACCTCGACACGGGCGCCGGCTTCGACAGCCAGATGGTGGTCAAGGTGAACGCGCCCGAGGTGCTGCGCCGTCAGCTCGCCGCCCGGCGCCGGCAGGGCGTGCCCATAGCGATCGGCACGAACGTCGACTGCTGCCAGCGCGCGGAGGGCCGCTGCCGGCTGATGCCGGGCATCCTCCCTCTCCGCGCTGCGCGACCACGCAAACCCCCTCTCGATCCTCACCAGGGGCACGCTGCTCCTGCGCGACCTGGAGCTGCTGTGGCAGGCGTCCCGGGTCACCGGCGTCGGCATCTCGGTCTCCGCCGGTTTCACCGACACCGGGCTGTGGCGCACCGTGGAGCCGGGCACACCGGCCCCGGAGCGCCGGCTGGGGGTGGTGCGGACGCTCGCCACGCACGGGATCGGCTGCGGAGTGCTGATGGCAGCGGTGATCCCGTTCCTGCGCGACCGGCCGGCACAGGTGCGGGCCACCGTGCGGGCGACCGCCGCAGCGGGCGCCACCTCCGCCACGCCGCTGGTGCTGCACCTGCGGCCGGGGCCCGTGAGTGGTTCACGGCCTGGCTCGGGCAGCGCCGTCCGTACCTCGTGAGCCGGTACAAGCGGCTGTACGCGGAGGCTGCCTACGCCCCGAAGTGGTACCACCGCCGGATCACCCGTCAGGTACACGACCCGGCGCGCGAGTACGGCATCGGCCCCACCCGCGCGGAGGTGGTGCCCCACCGCCTGGGCCCGCCGATCCGGCCGAGCCCTCCGAACCCGCGGGGGCCGCCGCGGGTCCGGTGCCCGGTGCGGCCCAGCTCTTACTTCTTCAGAAGCATTCGAGGGCATCCGACGCCCCGATCGGGTCAAGAGCCGGCAGAACGCGTTCATCCGGCGACTCATTCCGGGACGATGCCGCGTGGACCGTGAGCCCGCGGTTCACCGACCTCCGTCCTGGGAGGACCCATGAGGAAACGCGCAGCAGTACTGTGCAGTGCCGCCGTCATGGCCGGGAGCCTGACGGCCCTGCCCGCCGAGGCGACCGCACCGAGTGGTGCCGGCACCTTCCGCGCGGCGAAGCCCGCGTGGAAGCACTGCGGCACCAAGGACTATCCGACGCTGCAGTGCGCGTCCGTCGAAGTGCCGCTCGACCACGCCCGCCCCGAGGGGCGGAGAATCACCCTCGCGCTGTCCCGCGTGCCCCACACCGCGAAGGAGTACCAGGGCCCCCTGCTGGTCAACCCGGGCGGCCCCGGTGGCAGCGGGCTGGCGCTCGCCGGGTTCGTCGCGGCCTCGCTGCCGAAGGAGGTGGCAGCCCAGTACGACGTGATCGGCTTCGACCCGCGCGGGGTGGGCGCGAGCAGGCCGGCCCTCGACTGCCGGCCGGGCTTCTTCGACCCGGTACGGCCGAACCCGGTGCCGAGCACCCCCACGGTGGAGCGGGCCAATCTCGAGCGGGTGAAGTCGTTCGCGGACGCCTGCGGCAAGAAGTACGGGGATCTCCTGCCGTACGTGAACACGACCAGCACGGTGCGCGACATGGACGTGATCCGGCAGGCGCTGGGCGCCGGGGAGATCAATTACTTCGGCTACTCCTACGGCACGTACCTGGGCGCCGTGTACGCCAAGCTGTTCCCGCAGCGGGTGCGGCGCCTGGTCCTCGACTCGGTCGTCGACCCCACCGAGGTCTGGTACGAGGCCAACCTGAGCCAGGACCACGCCTTCAACGACCGCCACCGCGCCCTGATGGCCTGGATCGCCGAGCACGACAGCACCTACCGGCTGGGCACCGATCCGGAGAAGATCGAGGCCCGCTGGTACGCGATGCGCGCGGCCCTGGCGAAGGAGCCGGCCGGCGGCAGGGTGGGCGCGGCCGAACTGGAGGACACCTTCGTCCCGGGCGGCTACTACAACGGCTACTGGCCCTACCTGGCGGAGGCGTTCGCGGCGTACGTGAACGAGGGCGACTTCGGCCCCCTGGTCGGGACGTACGAGAGCTTCGGCGCGGTCGACGCCGCCGGCGACAACGGCTACAGCGTCTACACGGCGGTCGAGTGCCGGGACGTGTCCTGGCCGCGGGACTGGCGGCAGTGGCGCAAGGACCACTGGGAGGCGTACGAGCAGGCACCGTTCATGACATGGAACAACGCCTGGTACAACGCGGCGTGCGCGTTCTGGCCGACCGGGTCGCAGCGGCCGGTGAACATCGTCAACACGAAGCTCCCGCCGGCGCTGCTCTTCCAGGCCACCGACGACGCGGCCACCCCGTACCAGGGCGGCGTGACGGTCCATCATCTGCTGGCCGGCTCCAGCCTGGTGGTGGAGCAGGACGGCGGTAACCACGGCATCACGCTGAGCGGCAACGCCTGCCTGGACAAGCACCTCACGGCCTACCTGACCGACGGCACCGTGCCGCGCGGCCGCGGCGAGGCCGACGCGGTCTGCGAGCCCCCGCCCGACCCGACCCCGCGCACGTCGAAGGCGGCGTCCACCACATCCCGCGGCTCGACCCTGCACGGCCTGCTCGGCTTCCGAAACTGAGCAGAGGCGTTCGTCGGGGACGGGAGCCGGGGCGGGGCACGTGCCACGCCGCAGGATCCCTGGTCCGCCAGAAACCCCCTAACGCTGTCCGGGAATCCGTGGCGGATCCGGCGCCTGCCGCTGCCCCGGGATCCGCGCCAGGGCGTGGACCGCCGCCTCGGCCAGGGCGGGACGGGCGAGGGCGTCGGTCAGGACGGGTGCGGCGCGGGCGTCGCCGAGTTCGCCCAGTCCGTCCACGCAGGCGAGGGCGACCCTGCGGTACGGGTCGTGCGGGCGCAGCCGCCGCCGCAGCGTGGTGATCAGGGCGGGCACCGCCTCCGGGGCGCGCAGTGCGACGAGCAGACGTACGGGGTGCAGGGCATAGGCGACGCGGAGTTCGTTGGTGGCGAGGGCGGCGGCGGCGCGGGCGGTGCGCGGGTCGCCGAGGCGGGTCAGGGCGTGGGCGGCGGCGGCGCAGCGCGGGGGGTCCCGGTGGTTGAGGAGGAGGACGAGGGACTCGAAGGCCCGCCGGTCTCCCGCGAGCCCGAGGCGGAAGGCGGCCAGTTCCCTGGCCCACAGCGGCTGCCCGGGTTCGGTGAGTACAGCGGCCAGGGCATCGGGGTCCTCGGTCGCCAGAAGCCGGTCGAGGGCCGCCGGTCCGGCCGCTGTGGCCGCCTCGCCCCGTAAGCGCTCCGTGAGCGACCGCAACTCTTCGTCCATGTTCCGAGGTTAGACGGCTCACCCGCATCTCGGGACGTACATCACAAACACCAGGGGCTGGCGCGCTCGTTACCGGCGAGTTAAGCTCAATCGAGCGAGTTACCCACTCGCGTTCCCGCTGTTCGTTTCTCCTCACGGTGGTTTGGTGACGCAGCCACGGTGAGTGCAGTCGGTTCGGTACTCGTGTACCGCAGTACGGCTCGGCCTCGGGACAGGGCCGGCCGGAACCGCCGTTCCCGGGCGTGTGCACGCCCGTCGTGACGGCACCGGGCGTGTGCGCTCGCGGCCCGGCATCACCCGCACTCCGTACGCACGCTCCCGGTACGCCCTTCGGCGCACCGGGGCGCGTTCTCCGTCGTCACCCTCATTCCTGGAGTCCCTCGATGGCCACTCCCCTGTCCCCCCAGTCCGGCACTCCCGTGCCCCCGCTCCGGACCGTCGCCGTGGTCGGCCTCGGCACGATGGGCACCGGCATCGCCGAGGTCCTCGCCAAGGCCGGCCGCGAGGTGGTCGGCATCGACATCAGTGCGGCCCGGGCCGCGCGGTGCGTCGCCGCCCTGGAGTCCTCGACGGCCCGCGCCGTGGGGCGCGGCCGGCTCACCACGGAGCAGCGAACGGAACTGCTGGCCCGCGTGACCACCTCCACCGACGTCGCGGCGGCAGCCGGCGCCGATCTGGTGATCGAGGTGGTGCCGGAGTCGTACGAGGCCAAGCAGCAGGTCTTCCGGGAACTCGACGCCGTGGTGCGGCCGGAGACGATCCTGGCGACCGGCACCAACGCCCTGTCGGTCACCCGCCTCGCCGCCGACTCGGCCCGCCCCGAGCGCGTGCTGGGTCTGCACTTCTTCAATCCGGCCCCCGCGATGAAGCTGGTGGAGGTCGTCTCCTCGGTGCTGACCTCGCCGGCGGCGGTCACCGCGGTCACCGATCTGGCCCTGGACCTGGGCAAGGAGCCGGTCGCGGTCGGCGACCGGCCCGGATTCGTCGCCGACGGACTGCTGTTCGGCTATCTCAACCAGGCCGCCGCGATGTACGAGTCGAACTACGCGTCCCGCGAGGACATCGACGCCGCGATGCGGCTGGGCTGCGGCCTGCCGATGGGACCGCTGGCGCTGCTCGACCTGATCGGCGTCGACACCGCGTGCACGGTCCTGGAGGCCATGTACACGGAGTCCCGCGACCGCCTGCACGCGCCGGCCCCGGTCCTCGGGCAGCTGAGCGGGGCGGGTCTGACGGGGCGCAAGGCGGGGCGCGGCTTCTACACGTACGAGGAGCCGGGCAGCGCCGCCGTCGTGCGGGACGCACTGACCCCGCCGGAGGGCGGCCGGCCCACCGAGGGCCGGCCGGTCCGTTCGGTGGGTGTGGCCGGCTCGGGCACCATGGCCTCGGGGATCGCCGAGGTGTTCGCCACGGCCGGCTACCACGTGGTTCTCGCCGCACGCAGCGCGGAGAAGGCACAGGGTGCCAAGGCCCGGATCGGGAAGTCGCTGACGCGCTCCGTCGACAAGGGGCGGATGACCGCCGAGGCCGCCGCACAGGCTCTGGAGCGGGTCCGGCCGACGGGCTCCTACGACGACTTCGCCGACGTGGACCTGGCCGTCGAGGCGGTCGCCGAGGACCTGGAGGTCAAGCGGCAGCTGTTCGGGACGCTGGACAAGGTGTGCAAGCCGGGGGCGGTGCTCGCCACCACCACCTCCTCGCTGCCCGTGATCGCCTGCGCCCGCGCGACCTCGCGTCCGCAGGACGTGATCGGCATGCACTTCTTCAACCCGGCGCCGGCCATGAAGCTGGTCGAGGTGGTCCGCACGGTGCTGACCGGGGGCGACGTCCACGCGACGGTGCGCGAGGTCTGCCACGCGATCCGCAAGCACGCCGTGGACTGCGGCGACCGGGCGGGATTCATCGTCAACGCGCTGCTGTTCCCGTACCTCAACAACGCGGTCAAGATGGTGCAGGAGCACTACGCCGGCATCGACGACATCGACGCCGCGATGAAGCTGGGCGGCGGTTATCCGATGGGCCCGTTCGAGCTGCTGGACGTGGTCGGGCTGGATGTCTCGCTCGCGATCGAGAAGGTGCTGCACCGCGAGTTCCGCGACCCGGGGCTGGCCCCGGCACCGCTGCTGGAGCATCTGGTGGCCGCGGGCTGCCTCGGCCGCAAGACCGGCCGCGGCTTCCGCGAATATGCCAAGCGCTGATCCCCCGCACCGCCTGGACGACTGGTACCGCGGCGACGGCCAGTGGGGCGGGCTGCTGGAACCCGGCCGGTTCCCGCCGCCCGCGGGCCGCACCGCTCCCCCGCCCTCCGGGGGCGGGGGAGTTCCCGGCCGGGCGCGTCGAGCTGCGCGCATGCAGTACGTTCGGGGCATGTCCCAGCCCGCCAGGTCCTCCCGTACACCCGCCACGACCGAGCCGCCGGAACGCGCCGCAGGCACGCGCGCCGCCGCCCAACGGCTGAAGATGCGCCGGGAACTGGCGGCCGCGGCGATGGAGCTGTTCGCGACCAAGGGGTACGAGGCCACCACCGTCGACGAGATCGCGGCCGCGGCCGGAGTCGCCCGGCGTACCTTCTTCCGCCACTTCCGCTCCAAGGAAGAGGCGATCTTCCCGGACCACGACGACACCCTGGTGCGCGCCGAGGCAGTGCTCCACGCGGCGCCGGCGCACGAGCATCCGCTCGACACGGTGTGCCGCGGCATCAAGGAGGTCATGCGGATGTACGCGGCGCGGCCGGAGATCTCGGTCGCCCGCTACCGGCTGACCCGCGAGGTGCCCACCCTGCGCGAGGCGGAGATCGCGTCGGTGGCCCGCTACGAGCGTCTCTTCACCCGGTACCTGCTCGGCCACTTCGACGAGCACGCGCACGACGAGGACGCGGGCGACGATCCGCTGCTGGCGGAGGTCGCCGCGTCCGCCGTGGTCACCGCGCACAACCACGTGCTGCGGCGCTGGCTCAGGGCGGACGGCCGGGGCGATGTGGAGGCGGAGCTCGACCACGCCTTCTCGATCGTCCGCAAGACCTTCGGGGGCGGGATCGTGGCGGGACGCCGCACGGTGCCGCCGAGGCCGGCCTCGGCGGTGTCCACCCAGGGCGAGGTGCTGGTGACGGTCGCCCGCACCGACGCCCCTCTGGACGAGGTGATGCGCACCATCGAGCGGGCTCTGAAGGAGCGCTGAGCACGCCCTCCCCGTTGCGACGACGGCCGCCCCACGGGGTGGCCGTTTCGCCGTGTCAGGACCTCTTTTCGCGCCCTCTGCGGATGCCGTTCGATCGATCATCGCTCATTTGTTACGTAAAGATTTCATCTGAGATGAATTCATGGCACCCAGTGCCTTGCACGCTGTCACGGCGTGCCATACGTTGAAGGAGTCCGGGCGGCCGGCGCGCAGAGACCCTTCGTGCGCCGGCTGTCCCAGCAAGCCGGAAGGCCTGCCCGCCCGGACGCCTGCGTCACAGGCACCCTCCCGCGCCACCAAGCGCTGCCGAAGCACCACCGCCGAACCGACGGCATCCCCTCAAACCCTCAGCAGCAACGACGTAACCCTCAGCGCCCCTCCCTCAGGGCGCTCACCGCCGGAGGCAACACCGTGACCGTCAAGGACATCCTGGCCGCGATCCAGTCATCCGACTCCACGTCGGAGGACTTCGCCGCCCTGCCGCTGCCCGAGTCGTACCGTGCGATGACCGTGCACAAGGACGAGACGGAGATGTTCTCCGGGCTCGCCACCCGCGACAAGGACCCGCGCAAGTCACTCCACCTCGACGACGTGCCCGTGCCCGAACTCGGCCCGGGTGAGGCCCTGGTGGCCGTGATGGCCTCCTCGGTCAACTACAACTCGGTGTGGACGTCGATCTTCGAGCCGATGTCGACCTTCGGTTTCCTGGAGCGCTACGGCAAGCTCAGCGAGCTCACCCGGCGCCACGACCTGCCGTACCACGTCATCGGCTCCGACCTCGCGGGCGTGGTGCTGCGCACCGGCCCCGGCGTCAACGCCTGGCGCCCCGGCGACGAGGTCGTCGCCCACTGCCTCTCCGTCGAGCTGGAGTCCAGCGACGGCCACAACGACACGATGCTCGACCCGGAGCAGCGGATCTGGGGCTTCGAGACCAACTTCGGCGGCCTGGCGGAGATCGCGCTGGTGAAGTCCAACCAGCTGATGCCGAAGCCGGACCACCTGAGCTGGGAGGAGGCCGCCGCCCCCGGACTGGTCAACTCCACCGCCTACCGGCAGCTGGTCTCCCGCAACGGTGCCGGCATGAAGCAGGGCGACAACGTGCTCATCTGGGGTGCGAGCGGCGGGCTCGGCTCCTACGCCACCCAGTTCGCGCTGGCCGGCGGCGCCAATCCGGTCTGCGTCGTCTCCAGCGAGCAGAAGGCGGACATCTGCCGGTCGATGGGCGCCGAGGCGGTCATCGACCGCACCGCCGAGGGCTACAGGTTCTGGAAGGACGAGCACACCCAGGACCCGCGCGAGTGGAAGCGCTTCGGCAAGCGCATCCGCGAACTCACCGGCGGCGAGGACGTCGACATCGTCTTCGAACACCCGGGCCGCGAGACCTTCGGCGCCTCGGTGTACGTCACCCGCAAGGGCGGCACCATCGTCACCTGCGCCTCCACCTCGGGCTACCACCACGAGTACGACAACCGCTACCTGTGGATGTCCCTGAAGAAGATCGTCGGCTCGCACTTCGCCAACTACCGCGAGGCCTGGGAGGCCAACCGCCTCGTCGCCAAGGGCAAGATCCACCCCACCCTGTCGAAGGTGTACTCCCTCGAGGACACCGGCCAGGCCGCCTACGACGTGCACCGCAACCTCCACCAGGGCAAGGTCGGCGTGCTGTGCCTGGCCCCCGAGGAGGGCCTGGGCGTCCGCGACCACGTCAAGCGCGTGCGGCACGTGGACGCCATCAACCGCTTCCGGAACATCTGAGGGATCACATGAGTGAGCGTCAGGGCGCGCCGCGGGCGCGAAGGGAACGGGACCGGCCGTGGCTCATGCGGACCTACGCCGGCCACTCCACGGCAGAGGCGTCGAACGAGCTGTACCGGCGCAATCTCGCCAAGGGCCAGACCGGCCTGTCGGTGGCGTTCGACCTGCCCACGCAGACCGGCTACGACCCCGACCACGTCCTCGCCCGCGGTGAGGTCGGCCGGGTCGGGGTGCCGGTCTCGCACATCGGCGACATGCGCAGGCTGTTCCAGGAGATCCCCCTGGAACAGACGAACACCTCGATGACGATCAACGCCACTGCCATGTGGCTGCTGGCGCTCTACCAGGTCGTCGCCGAGGAGCAGGGCGCGGACATCACCCGGCTCCAGGGGACGACCCAGAACGACATCGTCAAGGAGTACCTCTCGCGCGGCACGCACGTGTTCCCGCCGGGGCCGAGCCTGCGCCTGACGACGGACATGATCGCGTACACGGTCTCCCACATGCCGAAGTGGAACCCGATCAACATCTGCAGTTACCACCTGCAGGAGGCGGGCGCCACGCCGGTCCAGGAGATCGCGTACGCGATGTCCACGGCGGTCTCGGTGCTCGACGCGGTCCGCGACAGCGGCCAGGTGCCGCCGGAGCGCATGGGCGACGTCGTCGGCCGTATCTCGTTCTTCGTGAACGCGGGCGTCCGCTTCGTCGAGGAGATGTGCAAGATGCGCGCCTTCGGCCGGATCTGGGACCGCGTCACGCGCGAGCGGTACGGCATCGAGGACCCCAGGCACCGACGCTTCCGCTACGGCGTCCAGGTCAACTCCCTCGGCCTGACCGAGGCGCAGCCGGAGAACAACGTCCAGCGGATCGTGCTGGAGATGCTGGCCGTGACCCTCTCCAAGGACGCCCGTGCGCGTGCCGTACAGCTGCCGGCCTGGAACGAGGCGCTGGGCCTGCCCCGCCCCTGGGACCAGCAGTGGTCGCTGCGCATCCAGCAGGTGCTCGCCTACGAGAGCGACCTGCTGGAGTACGGGGACCTCTTCGAGGGCTCCAAGGTGGTCGAGGCGAAGGTGGAGGAGCTGGTCGAGGCGTCGCTGGCCGAGATGGGGCGGATCGAGGAGATGGGCGGCGCGATGGCCGCCGTCGAATCCGGCTATCTGAAGTCCCAGCTGGTCTCCTCGCACGCCGCACGCCGGGCCCGGATCGAATCGGGCGAGGAGAAGATCATCGGTGTCAACTCCTTCGAGGGCACCGAGCCCAACCCGCTGACCGCCGACCTCGACACCGCGATCCACACGGTCGACCCGGCGGTCGAGGCCCGGGTCGTGGCGGCACTGCGGAACTGGCGCGACACGCGCTACCAGCCGCCGTTCAACCACCCGCGCCCCTGCAAGGCGCTGGAGGCGCTGAAGGAGGCCGCGAAGGGCGACGGCAACCTGATGGAGGCGACCCTGGAGTGCGCCCGCGCGGGGGCCACCACCGGCGAGTGGGCCGGCGCCCTGCGCGAGGTGTTCGGCGAGTACCGCGCCCCGACCGGGGTGTCCTCCGCGCCGGTCGCCGTCCCCGTCGCGGAGGGCTCGGCGCTCGCCGACGTCCGCCGCACGGTGGAGGTGACAGCGCGTGACCTCGGCGTCGGCAAGCTCCGCTTCCTGGTCGGCAAGCCGGGCCTGGACGGCCACTCCAACGGCGCCGAGCAGATCGCGGTGCGGGCCCGCGACGCCGGGTTCGAGGTGGTCTACCAGGGCATCCGGCTCACGCCGGAGCAGATCGTGGACGCCGCCCTCGCGGAGGACGTGCACGCGGTGGGCCTGTCCATCCTCTCCGGTTCCCACGCCCAGCTGGTGCCGGACGTGCTGGGGCGGCTGCGCGAGGCCGGTGCGGCCGACATTCCGGTGATCGCGGGCGGGATCATCCCGAACGCCGACGCCGAGCAGCTCAGGGCCGCCGGAGTGGCCGCCGTCTTCACCCCGAAGGACTTCGACATCACCGGGATCATCGGCCGTATCGTCGACGAGATCCGCACCGCGAACAAGCTCGACCCCCTGGAGGTCCCCGCATGACGACTCCCTCGCCCCAGGTCAACCGGCTTCGCCCCCGGCGCTCCTGTCTGGCGGTGCCGGGCTCGAACCCGCGTTTCCTGGAGAAGGCCCAGGGACTCCCGGCGGACCAGGTCTTCCTCGACCTGGAGGACGCCTGTGCCCCGCTCGCCAAACCCGAGGCGCGGCACACCGTCGTCACGTTCCTCAACGAGGGCGACTGGACCGGCAAGACGCGCGTGGTCCGGGTCAACGACTGGACGACCGAGTGGACGTACCGCGACGTCGTGACCGTCGTCGAGGGCGCCGGCCCGAACCTCGACTGCATCATGCTGCCGAAGGTCCAGGACACCCGGCAGGTCGTCGCCCTGGACCTCCTCCTGACCCAGATCGAGAAGACCATGGGCTTCGAGGTCGGCCGCATCGGCATCGAGGCGCAGATCGAGAACGCCCAGGGCCTGAACAACGTCAACGAGATCGCGCAGGCCTCCCCGCGCGTCGAGACGATCATCTTCGGCCCGGCCGACTTCATGGCGTCGATCAACATGAAGTCGCTGGTCGTGGGCGAGCAGCCGCCAGGCTACCCGGCGGACGCCTACCACTACATCCTGATGAAGATCCTGATGGCCGCCCGCGCCAACAACCTCCAGGCGATCGACGGCCCCTACCTGCAGATCCGCAACGTCGACGGCTACCGCGCGGTCGCGCAGCGGGCCGCGGCCCTCGGCTTCGACGGCAAGTGGGTGCTGCACCCGGGGCAGGTCGAGGCGTCCAACGAGATTTTCTCGCCCTCCCAGGAGGACTACGACCACGCCGAGCTGATCCTGGACGCGTACGACTACTACACGTCCGAGGCGGGCGGCAGGAAGGGCTCCGCGATGCTCGGCGACGAGATGATCGACGAGGCCAGCCGCAAGATGGCCCTGGTCGTCTCCGGCAAGGGCCGCGCCGCCGGCATGCGGCGCACCAGCACGTTCGAGATCCCGGAGGCCTGAGCGGCATGCAGTTCGGACGCACCTACGAGGAGTTCGAGGTCGGCGCGGTCTACAAGCACTGGCCCGGGAAGACGGTCACGGAGTACGACGACCACCTCTTCTGCCTCCTCACCATGAACCACCACCCCCTTCACCTGGACACGAACTATGCGGAGAGGACGACGGACTTCGGCAAGAACGTCGTCGTGGGCAACTACATCTACTCGCTGCTGCTCGGCATGTCGGTGCCGGACGTCTCCGGGAAGGCGATCGCCAACCTGGAGATCGAGTCGCTGAAGCACGTGGCGCCGACCTTCCACGGCGACACGGTCTACGGCGAGACGACCGTGCTCGGCAAGTGGCCGTCCAGGTCGAAGAGCGACCGTGGCATCGTGCACGTCGAGACCAGGGGGTACAAGCAGGACGGCACCCTGGTGTGCGTGTTCCGCCGCAAGGTGATGGTGCCGACCCAGACGTACATCGAGGAGCGTGGCGGCGAGCAGCCCGGCCGCCCGCCCGTCTCCCACCACCGCCCTCAGACGACGCCCCTGCGGGGCGACACCCCTGGATCCGAACTCGAGCAGCAGGAGAAGTAAGAGATGAGCCGTCTCGCCCAGACCCACGGCCTCACGGACGTCCAGCGGGAGATCCTGTCCACCGTCCGGGACTTCGTGGACAAGGAGATCATCCCGGTCGCAACCGGCCTGGAGCACCGCGACGAATACCCGCAGCAGATCGTCGACGGCCTGAAGGAACTCGGCCTGTTCGGTCTGATGATCCCCGAGGAGTACGGGGGCCTGGGCGAGTCGCTCCTCACCTACGCCCTGTGCGTGGAGGAGATCGCGCGCGGCTGGATGTCGGTGTCCGGCATTATTAACACGCACTTCATCGTGGCGTACATGCTCAAGCAGCACGGTACGGACGAGCAGAAGGACCACTTCCTGCCGCGCATGGCGGCCGGCGACGTCCGGGGCGCGTTCTCCATGTCCGAGCCGGCTCTCGGCTCCGACGTGTCGGCGATCTCCTCGAAGGCGGTGAAGGACGGCGACGAGTACGTCCTGGACGGCCAGAAGATGTGGCTGACGAACGGCGGCACGTCGTCCCTGGTGGCCGTCCTGGTCCGAAGTGACGAGGGTCACCCCGAGGGTGCGGCGCCGCACAGGTCGATGACGACCTTCCTGGTGGAGAAGGAGCCCGGATTCGGCGAGGTCCGGCCCGGACTGACCATCCCGGGCAAGATCGACAAGATGGGCTACAAGGGCGTCGACACGACCGAGCTCATCATGGACGGCCTGCGCGTTCCGGCGGACCGCGTGCTCGGCGGGTCCACCGGCCGCGGTTTTTACCAAATGATGGACGGTGTCGAGGTCGGCCGGGTCAATGTGGCGGCACGCGGCTGCGGTGTCGCCCAGCGCGCCTTCGAGCTCGGCGTCCGGTACGCCCAGCAGCGGCACACCTTCGGCAAGCAGATCGCCCAGCACCAGGCCATTCAGTTCAAGCTTGCGGAGATGGCCACCAAGGTGGAGGCGGCGCATGCGATGATGGTGAACGCCGCACGCAAAAAGGACTCCGGAGAACGAAACGACCTTGAAGCAGGGATGGCCAAGTACCTCGCATCCGAGTACTGCAAGGAGGTCGTGGAGGACGCCTTCCGGATCCACGGCGGCTACGGCTTTTCCAAGGAGTACGAGATCGAGCGTCTCTACCGGGAGGCGCCGATGCTGCTGATCGGCGAGGGCACCGCCGAGATCCAGAAAATGATCATCGGCCGCAGACTACTCGAAGAGTATCGATTCCAGGGCTGAATGTCCGGATACGGGGTGTTTTCGTGGGCTACAGGATCACACCCCGTCAGCACCCTCCGGCCATCGACTCGACTGGCTGGCTTACCCAGTTGTCGCCCGGAGCCGCTACGATCGCCGGAAGGCCGCCGTCCCCCCGTCCATGTGCGCGGCACTATCCGCTACGAAGGTCATCCATGCCCCACAGCCAAACCTCTGCATCTCGCGACAGCCTCGCCGGCGTGCGCCTCGCGCGCGGAGCATCGCCGTGGCTCCTGCCGACCGTCGCCACCGCAGCCGTCAGCCTGGTCCGCGCCCGCCGCTCGGGTGCGGCCAAGGCCGTAGCCGTCCCCGCCACCGCTCTCGCAGCAGGGATGCTGTGGTTCTTCCGCGACCCCGAGCGCGAGATCACCCGGGGCCGGGTCATCTCGCCCGCCGACGGTGTGGTGCAGAGCATCATGCCGTGGAAGGACGGCCGGACCCGCGTCGCGATCTTCATGAGCCCGCTCAATGTTCACGTCAACCGCGCCCCGCTGGCCGGCACGGTGACGTCGGTCGAGCACATCCCCGGTGGATTCGTTCCCGCCTTCAACAAGGAGAGCGAGAACAACGAGCGCGTCGTCTGGCACTTCGACACCGAGCTCGGTGACATCGAGATGATCCAGATCGCCGGCGCGGTCGCCCGCCGCATCGTGCCCTACCTGCCCGAGGGCACCAAGGTCGAGCAGGGCGAGCGGATCGGTCTCATCCGGTTCGGCTCCCGCGTCGACCTCTACCTGCCCGAGGGCGTGGAGATCGACGTCGAGGTGGGCCAGAAGACCGTGGCTGGGGTGACTCGCATTGACCGTGATTGATCCGGAGAAGACCAGTTCCGGCTGGGTGCCCGACACCACCGATGCGGACGACGAGGAGGAGATGCCCCTCTCTCTCCGCCTGTCGATAGCCGACACCCTCACCCTCGGCAACGCCACCTGCGGCTTCATGGCCGTGTACTTCACCACCACCGGCATCCTGATCCCGCACCTCACGGGCAGCCAGGAGACCGGGATGGCCCGGCACAGCGCGGCCACCGCCGTGATCCTCATGCTGTGCGCGGCGGTCTTCGACCTGTTCGACGGCCTGGTGGCCCGCAAGCTGCGGTCCTCCCCCATGGGCGCGGAGCTCGACAACCTCTCGGACCTGATCAGCTTCGGTCTGGCCCCGGCGTACTTCGTCCTCGTCTACGGCATGGTCGCGGACGACGCGCACCAGAAGGTGGCCGCGGTCGGGGCGATCGTGGTGCTGCTGGCGGTGGTGCTGAGGCTTGCGCGGTTCTCCTGCGTCACCGTCAAGGACGGCACCTTCCAGGGCATGCCGTCCCCGTTCGGCGCGCTGACCGTCGTCTCGATCGTGCTCCTGGAGCTGCCGTTCGTGGCGACGGTGCTGGCCGTGCTGGGCACCGCCTGGCTGATGGTGAGCCGGGTCGAGTACCCGAAGCCCCGGGGCCCTCTCGCGGTCGCGATGCTCTCCTGGATCGTGCTGGCCATGGGGCTGTTGGCGGCCTGGGCGTTCGACGCCCCGAGCGGACAGCTGCTCCTGCAGACCGGCTGCGCGCTGCAGCTGGTGCTGGGCGCGGTGATCCCGCTGTTCGCGACGGCTCGCCGGGTGAACAACTTCCGCGACAACCGGCGCGAGACACGGGCGGCGCAGCCGTAACGCCCGCCGCTCCGGGCCCCGGACCCTGTGGGGTCCGGGGCCCTTTGTCGTGCGGGCCGACTTTGCTGCTCAATTCGGGGGATGGTCACGCACCGCACCCCAGAGGGGCCGGCCGGGGCCGGACCGCCTCCTCGCGAGACCCGTTGCCTGCGCCCCGCCGACAGGCCGGCGTCCCTCTCCGTAATGGAGTAACAGAGTCCGGGCTCTGCCGAGGGCTCCGCCCCGGACCTTCGCCCGGCCCACCCCCGGCTCGGCGGGTCGGGAGAACAGCCTGCCGGCCCGGCCGCTCTGCCCGTGTTTTTCCCCTGGACCGGGGCCTGCTGCGAGAGGGGCGCGTGCCGCGCGACGCCCGGCAGGCACTCCCGCCGCACCGCCCGCAAGCCCGGGTGAACCACCCGCCCGGTACGAGGGCTTCCGGACGGCACGCCCAGAGCACGCCCCCCCGAGCTCCCGGCTTCGCTCGAGCAGGAGGGGAGGACCCCCATGACGCCGCGCGAACGCTCTGCGGACGACGACGCTCTTGCGCCACGGGCCGTAAGTCGGGGTCGGGGCACAGGCCCGGGGCCAGGAGGGGACAGGGCCCTCTGGTACGGCGCGGCCGGGCGGCCTCAGCTCAGGAGATCCCGGGCGATCCGCTCCGCGGTGCGTTCCAGGAGCGGGCCCGCCTGCGCGACGCACGTCGCCACCTCCGGCTCGAGATCGGTCAGCGCGTACGCCCGCCGGATCCCCGCCCTCTCCAGCGCCTCCGGCGGCAGCGTGAGCCGCCCGCACACCGCGACGACCTCCTTGCCTGCTTTGCGGGCCGCCGCGGCCACCCCCGCCGGGGCCTTGCCGTGCAGGGTCTGCTCGTCCAGCGAGCCCTCCCCGGTGATCACGAGGTCGGCACGCTCCACCGCGGGCGCGAAGCCGAGGACGTCCAGCATGACCTCGATACCGGGCCGGAACCGGGCTCCGAGGAGGAGCGCGCCGTACCCGATGCCGCCGGCCGCGCCGGCCCCCGGCGCGGCGGCGAGTTCCGTGGCCCTGGCCCCGGCCGGCTCCTCCAGCACCTTCACGAAGTGCGCGAGCGCCGCGTCCAGCCGCTGTACGTCCTCGGGGGAGGCGCCCTTCTGCGGGCCGTAGACCGCCGCGGCGCCCTTCGGGCCGGTCAGCGGGTTGTCGACATCGCTGGCGAGTACGAACCCGACCTCGCCGAGGCGCGGGTCCAGGCCCGACAGGTCCGCCGAGGCCAGTTCGGCGAGAGCTGCGCCGCCCGGCGTCACCGGCTCGCCGTCGGCCTTCAGGAAGCGGGCGCCCAGCGCGGCCAGCATGCCGCTGCCACCGTCCGTGCTGGCACTGCCTCCCACTCCGAACACCAGGGTGCGCGCGCCCGCGTCCAGCGCTGCCGTCAGCAGCTCCCCGGATCCGTACGTGGACGCCGTCAGCGGTGCGAGGACGCCGCCCGGCAGCCGCGCGAGTCCGCAGGCCTCCGCCATCTCCACCACGGCGGTGTCGCCGCGCAGCGCGAACGTCGCGGTGACCTCGTCGCCGAGAGGACCGGCGACCCGTACCTCCCGCCGTTCGAATCCGGCCGCGATCGCCGCGGCCACCGTGCCGTCGCCTCCGTCGGCGACGGGCAGCGCCTCGACCTCGAGGCCGGGTACCACCCCGCGCAGCCCGGCGGTCACCCGCTCGGCGACCTCCACGGCCGTCAGCGATCCCTTGAACTTGTCCGCGGCGACGAGCACCCGCCGCACCGACGCTTCGGACTGTGCCGTCCCTGCCGACCGCGCCGATCGGGTACCGCTCACTGCAGCCTCCGCCACTTCCGCCATCCCTTGCTCGCCGGGCCCGTACGCATACCGGGTCAGCCGCGCCACCACCGACCCTAGTCCTCGGCACCCCGGACCGTCATGCCCCTGCCCAGCCCGTGGACGGCGTCGAGCGCGGGATCCGCGGGTGCTGCCGTGCGCCCTGGCCCGCCGAGCTTCCAGCCACGGTGGGTGCCGTTCGCCGCCACCGCCCTTTCCCCATGACCGCCCCACAGGACACTCAGGACAGAACGGCCCGCACTGTCCTGCCTCCTGGATCCGGGGGTGCGTCGGGGAACAGCTCACGGACGTCGAAACGCCGCTTCACTCCGTGGCCCTGCAGGACGGCCGGCCCTGCCGACTCTGCTGCTCAATTCGGGGGAGGGTCACGCACCGCATCCGAGCGGGGCCGGCCGGGGCGCCGGACCGCCTCCCCGCGAGGCCCGTTGCCTGCGCCCCGTCGACAGGCCGGCGTCACTCTCCGCAATGGAGCGACAGAGTCCCTACCAAGTCCAAAACACCGGAGCTGCTCCCGACGCACCCGCGCCGGCACCGGCGCTCTCTGCCGAGCCGCCGCGGGGAGCGGGCGCCGCCCGACGGCACGACCGGGCCGGACGGGGGTACGACCTCCGACGACAGAAGGCGCGGGGCGGCCGAGGGACCGGGCTCGGCCGTGAGCTCGGACAGCTTCCCGTCACGGACCCGGGCAGCCGCCGATGATGGCGCGCCTGCATGACGGCGGAGCCTTCGACGTGGAAACCCTCACGTCGATCCGACTCCGAAGGTTCGAACTGCTGTCCTGCTGGATCGTATCGCGCAGCATGTCCGCCGATCACCCCTCCCCCCTGGGTCACCCCGCACCGGCTGCCCCTCCGCCCTCCCGGGTCACCCCGTGCCGACTGCCACGGACACCCTCCCCCGCCAGCTCGGGCAGCGTGGAGCCGAAGGAGGACACGGGGTGAACGGGGACAGTCCGCTCCTGGGTGCGGCAGGCCCGAAGCCGGCCGGACACCCCGCCGAACACGCTAAGGATCCAGGGGGACGCCTCCCGTGACGGACAACACAGCACCCCGCGGTAGGCGTCGTAGATCGATGTGTGAATAAATCAGCCACCTGGCTCGATTGTGATATCACTCCATCCTGCTGCACACGCCCACTCACTCCGGGCGAACACTGCCCGCGAAAGGTGCTTTCCCGTGAACGCCACGCTGACCGACTTCCACTACGGGGCGGTGACACCTGTCACCGCCTATCTGATGGCCTGCCTGGGATCTGCCCTCGGCCTGCGCTGCACCGTGCGGTCCATGCGCCGCGGGGCACAGCGCAAGCGGATCGGCTGGCTCAGCCTGGCGGCCGTGTCCATCGGCTGCGGCATCTGGACGATGCACTTCATCGCGATGATCGGCTTCAGCGTCAACGGCGCGGCCGTCGAGTACAACACCCGACTGACCCTGCTGAGCCTCGCGGTCGCGATCGTCGTCGTCGCCGTCGGTGTCTTCCTGGTCGGCTACCTCGGCGCCAGACCGACCGTCCTGGGCACTGCCGGTCTCGTCATGGGGCTGGGCGTGGCGGCCATGCACTACATCGGCATGGCCGCCATGGACATCAGCGGCACCATCCGCTACGAGACGTTCACCGTGCTGCTGTCCGTACTGGTCGCCGTGGTCGCGGCCACGGCGGCACTGTGGGCCGCGGTCTCCATCCAGGGGTTCTGGGCGAGCCTGGGTGCGAGTCTCGTGATGGGCATCGCCGTTACCGGCATGCATTACACGGGGATGGCTGCCGTCAGCGTGCACATCGATCACGCCGGAACGTCCCCCCCGTCCTCGGTCACCATCATGTCCTTCCTCCTGGCCATGATCGCCGGCCCGGTGACGGTCCTCGTCCTGGCCGCGGTGATCGTCATGTTCGACCCCGAGCTGATGCTCGGAAACGACGAGGTTTCCCCCGAGCCGCGCCCCGCGGTGGGCGGTGCGTTCACCGCCGGGCGGTCCTCTTCGCCCGTGCCCTACGGGCACCAGGGCCCGTGACGAGGCGCCGGGGAGCGGGGGATCGCTGGAACAAGGCCCCGGGCCCGTTCGAACCCCGGCCGTCGCTGCTCGCACTGCAGGCCGCCCCCGTGTCTGGTGAGGCCGCTGCTCACGCCGACGACCCGGTGGCGGAGGGGACGACGATGCCGGTCGGGTTGCGGCCGTTGGCCGGTCCGACCGCCCTGGGCACCTTCCGGACTGCAGAGGTTCTCGGCGAGTTCGCCGTAGGTGTGGGTCTCGCCGGGATGCCCGTCAGCAGGTCCCAGACGCGGCGCTGGAACGGGGTGCCGTGCGGGCTCAGTTTCCGGGTGCGCTCCTTCAGCGCGACCGCGAAGTAGACCTCCGGTGGTTCCTCGGCCTCTCGGCAAAGGCCCCCGCGCCGTCGGCGCGGTCGCCGAAGCTCTCCTCCGCGGGGCGGTGGCGATGGCCGGTCATGTAGAGGCCGCACAGGTCGCCGCCGTCGGCGACGGGCGTCAGCCGACCGTATGAGCTGTCGATCACGGTGCACTGCTTCATGCGTCCTCATCTCGGCAGGATGTTGATCGGATGGCTGTCCGCCGCCCAGAGGTACTGCACCGCATACGCCCGCCAGGGCCGCCAGGCCGCCGCGTACGCGGTGAGCGCGGCGGCGGGGGTGGAGGGCAGGCCGAGTTCCCGGGCGGCGCGGCGGATGCCGAGGTCGGTGGGGAGGAAGGCGTCGGGGTCACCGAGGGCGCGCATGGCGATGACGTCGGCGGTCCAGGGCCCAAGGCCCGGGAGGGCGAGGAGTTCCGCACGGATCTCGGACCAGTCGCTCCCGGCGCCCAGGCGTAGACTGCCGTCCACGAGTGCGTGCACCAGGGTGGCGAAGGTGGCACGGCGGGCGCGGGGCAGGGCCAGGGACCCGGGGTCCAGGTCCGCGAGTGCCCCGGGGGACGGGAAGAGATGGGTCAGTCCGCCCTCCGGGTCCGGGTCGTCCACCGGTTCGCCGTACGCGGTGACCAGGCGGGCCGCGTGGGTGCGGGCAGCCGCGGTGGAGACCTGCTGTCCGAGCACGGCCCGGACGGCGAACTCCGCCTCGTCGACCGTACGCGGGACCCGGCGTCCGGGTGCTTTGTCCACGAGGGGTGCGAGAACCGGGTCGGTGCGCAGCCGGGCGTCGACGGCCATCGGGTCGGCGTCCAGGTCGAGGAGGCGACGGCAGCGGCTGATGGCGACGGTGAGGTCGCGCGGGTCGGTGAGGACGAGGCGGCAGGCGATGTGGTCGGGCCGCGGGGCCAGGGCCACGAAGCCGTGCCCGTGCGGCAGCCGCAGGGTGCGCCGGTAGGCGCCGTCCCGCCACTCCTCCACACCGGGTACGGCGGTGGCGGCGAGGTGGCCGAAGAGGTTGTCGGGGGTGAGCGGGGCCCGGAACGGCAGGCGCAGCGACAGGGCGGCAGGGGTGCCGGGGGCCGGGGCAGGGCCGGGCGTCCGCTTCGGCGCGCGGGCGCGCAGGTCGCTCGGGGCGAGGGCGAAGACCTCGCGCACGGTGTCGTTGAAGGTGCGGACGGAGGAGAAGCCCGCGGCGAAGGCGATCTCCGCCATCGGCAGGGTCGTCGTCTCGATGAGCAGTCGCGCCGTCTGCGCGCGCTGGGCCCGCGCGAGGGCGAGAGGGCCGGCGCCCAGCTCGGCGAGCAGTTGGCGTTCGACCTGCCGGGTGCTGTAGCCGAGCCGGGCGGCGAGCCCGGGCACGCCCTCCCGGTCCACGGTCCCGTCGGCGATCAGCCGCATGGCGCGGGCCACGGCGTCGGCCCGCTGGTTCCACTCCGGTGAGCCGGGGCTGGTGTCGGGACGGCACCGCTTGCAGGCCCGGAACCCCGCCTGCTGGCAGGCCGCCGCGCTCGGGTGGAAGACCATGTTCTCGGGCTTGGGCGGTACCACCGGGCAGCTGGGCCTGCAGTAGATGCCGGTGGTCAGGACCGCGGTGAAGAACCAGCCGTCGAACCGCGCGTCCTTGGACCGGACGGCGCGGAGGCAGCGTTCGGTGTCGGTGTGCATCCCCTTCTGCATGGGTCCAGCATCGGGCACGGGCCGGGCCCGGTCTCGCGGGAATCCGACATGAACCTCAGCCGGCCTGCGCCACCCCGGTTCGCCATGCCGACTCGCGCAGCAACCGCAGCCCGTTGAGGCCGACCAGGACGGTCGAGCCCTCGTGGCCGGCGACGCCGAGCGGGAGCGGAAGGTGACCGATCAGGTCCCACAGGACCAGGACGGTGATGGCCGTGCCGGCGATGACGAGGTTCTGCACGACCGTACGCGCTGCACGACCACCATGTCGCCGAACTGCTGGACCAGGCCGTGTACCACGTGGAGCATCTGCGGCTCGGGATCATCGACGCGGCCGAGTGACCGCGCCGGTCCCGTGGGCGCTGCTCGCTGCTCGCCGCGTACTGCCCGGGCCGGGCGCGCAGCCCTCTCTAGTCGGTGAACTCCGCCGCCGTGGGCCGGCGTGAGAGCGCCGTCGCCTCCTCCGGGTCGGTCAGCGGTCGCAGCCGGTAGGTGTAGGCGTAGTCGCGGTCCGCGAGGAGCTTGTACTCGTCGTGGGTGTGGGCGCCCCAGCTGTCGTCGCCGCCCACGCCCATCTGCCGGTGGTTCAACCGCAGCACGACCGCGTCGCGCGGGGTGAGCTGGTAGTCGTGCCGCACCCCGGCCGACAGGTCCTCCGGGGTGAAGTGCGAGGCGTTGACCTCGAGCAGCGGTTCGCCGCTGACGAGCAGGCCGCGTCCGTCGCGTCCGGTCAGGGCGGCCCAGCGCACGTCGGTCCTGTTGCCGTTCTCCTGCGGGCGCAGATACGGCGTCCACTGTCCGGCGACGGTGCCGGAGTACAGCCCGACATCGGTGCCGTCGGCGCGGTCCCAGTGGTTCTCCTCGGGACCGCGTCCGTAGTAGCGCAGGCGGTCCAGGCCCCGGGGCAGGAACAGCAGGGTGCCGACCTCCGGGAGGTACGGCAGGTCCGGCGCGCCGGGGTGCAGGGTGTTGCCGACCTTGATCTCGCCGTTGCCGAAGACGGTGTACGTGGTGGTGTAAGCGGACGCGGCGGCGGTGGACCCGGCGGCGGTGGGCAGGGTGCCGGTGACGGTGATCTCGACGGCCCGGTCCCGCAGGGCCCGCACCCGCACGTCCGTCACCCGGCGCCGGGCTCCGGCGTCGCGCCAGGTCTGGTTGCGGGTGTGCTGGCCGTTGCCCCGGTCGTTGTCGGTGGGCGCCCGCCAGAAGTTCGGCAGGGGACCGGAGTCGATCAGGCGCATACCGCCGGCCTCGTACGAGGTGATGACGCCTCCGCGCTTGTCCACCGTGACGGAGAAGCCCCTGCCCCGGACCGTGACGGCCCGGTCGCCGTCCTCGTGGTGCAGCGTCGGGACGCGTTCCAGTGGCACGGGGGGCACGGGCGGACTGCCCGCGTCGACGGGGAGCTGCTGCGCGGCCACCTCGAAGCCGGCGTCGGCCCACGGGCTGCGTTCCCTGGTGGTGAAGGACAGGCGCAGGAAGTACTCGGCGCCCGGAGCCGGGTTCCGCGGCAGCCGTACGGGCAGCGCGATGTCCTTGCCCGACAAGGGCGGAACGTCGAGCTGACCGCGGGTGAGCCTTCCCCGCTGTACGGCCCTCCCGTCGGCAATGAGGGACCAACTGCCTTCGAATTCAAGGAGGTTGGTGAACAGGTATTCGTTGGTGAGGGTGACGCGCCCCGAGGCGGGTGCGCCGCCGGAGCCGGACGCGGGCGTGACGTGTACGGCCTGGTGGATCCGCTTGACCTCGGCGGCCTTTCCGGTGTGGCCGCGGTCGGCGGTGACGATGCCGTCCCCGGCGAAGGCGCCGTCGTTGGGGTTGTCGCCCCAGTCGCCTCCGTAGGCGAGGAAGTCCTTGCCCCAGGGCCGCAGTTCGGTGCGCTCGGCGTCGGCCGCGTCGAACCAGAACCGCACCCCGTCGTCACCGGGACCGCGGCTTTCGGAGGCCAGTTCGGTGGCGCCGAGGGCACGCGCGTACACCCGGGCGCGCCGGATGGTGCCGCTGAACTCCCTGGTGGGGTTGTCGGCATCGGTGGCGAGGGAGAGCGGCGCGGTGTTGACGTCGGGGCCGCGGGAGGTGGTCCGGGCGGCCCGTCGCACGCCGTCGGCATACAGGGTCAGCGTGCCCGCCTCCGCGTCGTAGACCCCGGCGATGTGGTGCTCGCGTCCGGTCCAGTCTTCCGGGACCGCCCAGGTGGCGGTGATCCACCGGCCTCCGCCGTGGACGAAGAACTCCAGGTTCCCGCCGTTCTGCTTGAGGGCGTACTGGGTGTCGCCCTTGACGAGGACCGGCTGGTGATAGCCCGTCACTTTCGGGGTGATCCACGCTTCCAGGGTCAACGAGCCGGTGAGGTCCAGGCGTTCGTCGCGGGCGAAGACGGTGCCGCCGAAGATGCCGCGGTCACGGAAGAAGGACCCACTGGGGTTGACGATCTCGCCGCGCAGCCCGGCCGGGCCCGATTCGGTGAGCCCGATGCGCGGCGGGGCGGGGTGGCGCAGCGCCTGGTCGGCGAAGTCCCAGATCCAGCCGCCCTGGAGCACGTCGTGCCGGCGAACGACGTCCCAGTACTTCTTGAAGTTGCCGTTGGAGTTCCCCATCCCGTGCGAGTACTCGATCATCACGTACGGCCGGGGGTCGGCGGTGTCCCCGGCCCGCTGCTCGACGCGGGCCGGGCTCTCGTACATCCTCGAGCGGATGTCGCTGATGCCGGGACGGTCGTCGCCCTCGTACTGGATGACGCGGGTGGGGTCGCAGGAGCGGATCCAGTCGTGCATGGCGCTGAAGGTGGTGCCGCCGCCCGCCTCGTTGCCGAGGGACCAGATGACCACCGAGGGATGGTTCTTGTCGCGGTGCACCATGTTCTGCGCGCGGGCGACGCACGCCTCGGTCCAGTCGGGGTGGTTTCCGGGGTACTCGCCGCGGATGCCGTGGGTCTCGAGGTTGGTCTCGCCCACGAGGTACAGGCCGTACTCGTCGGCGAGTTCGAGCCAGAGCGGGTTGTTGGGGTAGTGGGAGGTGCGGACGGTGTTCATGTTGAGCCGCTTGACGATCCCGATGTCCTCGGCCATGTCCGCGCGGGTGAGGGACATGCCGCGGTCGGGGTGCATCTCGTGGCGGTTGGTGCCGCGGAAGGAGACGGGTCTGCCGTTGATCCGCATCAGGCCGTCCGTGAGGGCGAACTCGCGCAGCCCGACCCGGTGCGAGAGCGTCTCGGTCACCGTGCCGGAGGGGTCCCGCAGCCGCAGCACCGCCGTGTAGAGGTACGGGTGTTCGGCCGACCAGAGCCGCGGTTCGGGCACGTTTCCGGACGCCTGCACCGTGACGTCCTCGCCGGCCGGTACGGAGCCCGTGTCGGCGGTCGACGCCAGGGGCCGCGGCCAGACGGCGTGGCCCCTGGCGTCGTAGAGCTGGGTCTCCACGGTGTACCGGCCCGCGCCCTTCCCGCCCGAGTAGTCCCGCACCTGGGCGGTGACGTGGAGGGCGGCGGCCGTGTGGCCGTCGTCGAGCGGGGTGTTGAGCGTGAAGTCGCGCAGGTGGACGGCCGGGGTGGAGTACAGGTGGACCGAGCGGAAGATGCCGCTCAGCCGGATCATGTCCTGATCCTCCAGCCAGTCCCCGTCGGAGTACCGGTAGACCTCCACGGCGATCCGGTTGGTGCCGGGCTTCAGGTGCTCGGTGATGTCGTACTCGGCCGGGGTGCAGGAGTCCTCGTGGTAACCGACGAGCGTGCCGTTGATCCACACGTAGTGGGCGGACTTGACCCCTTCGAAGTGCAGGAAGGTGCGCCGCCCCGTGCCCGTCCAGTCGCGGGGCACGGTGAAGGTGCGCCGGTACTGGCCGACGGGGTTGAAGCGGGTCGGGGCAGCGGGCGGCCGTGCCTCCTCACCGAGCCCGTTGGCCCCCCACCAGGGATACGTGATGTTGACGTATACCGGCGCGTCGTAGCCGTGCAGCTGCCAGCAGGAGGGGACGGGGAGCGTGTCCCAGGAGCTGTCGTCGAGGTCGGTGCGGTGGAAGTCGGGGTCGCGGTCCTCGGGGCGGTCGACGTGCGCGAACCGCCAGGTGCCGTCGAGGCTCAGCCGGTACGGAGAGCGGGTGCGGTCGGCGTCGAGGGCCTGTTCGAGATCCGCGTACGGCATGAGTGTGGTGTGTGGGGGCTCGGTGCCGAGCCGGAAGACGGCGATGTTGCCGTTCCACTCCGTCCCGTCGGCTGTGACCGGGTCCGCGGCAGGGCCACCGCCCGGCGCGTCGCCGGCCGCGGCACCGCGTCCGGCGGCGTACGCGCCGGTGGACGGCGTGGACAGGGCGAACGCGCCGAGGAGGGCGACGCCCCCTTCCAGCAGCCGGCGGCGGCTGACGGGCGGCCGTCCGGGATGGGCGAACCGGTCGCTGGGAGACACGTGGGGGTGCGGCATGACCGTGGCCTTCCTCGGTTCGACAGCGCACCTCCGCACGAGCACGGATGCGCGGACACGGACACGGACGGGGACCGGGGCCGGGGGAACGTCAGGGCCGACCCTCAACGCAACGTGCCGGAGGATGCGTTGCTGTCGGGACGGGTCACAACGGGTGATGTCGGAGGCGACGCGGGCGAACTCTGAGCCAGGCACACCCTAGGACTCGAACACAACCGAAGCAATGATTCTGTCGAGGTCTGTGCGACTTTGATGGTTCGATGGCCGGATTCCCGTCGCGCCTCCGTGACCAGCGGGCACGGAGCGCGGCTGCCGTCCGGGGAAGGCCTGCGGGGCGGGCCACGGCCGCGTGGGCCCGCCCCGTGACCACGGTGCGGAGCTCCATCCGGCCGGAGCCGAGCGGGTCGGCTCCGTCAGACAGGGCACGGAGCCAGGTCCTCCCACTGCGCAGGCGTCTCCGCCCGTGCTCGGGCGAGCAGAGCGGCCGGGTCGGGATCCGCCTGCAGGAACCGCAGTACCAGCATCCACCACTGGTCGAGCCGCTCCCTCCAGTTCCGCCCGCCCGGCATCTCGTCGGTCAGGGTGCAGAGCCCGAAGAACGCGCACACGAGCGTCACGGCCGCGGCCGACGGCTCGACCCCCTCCGCGAGTTCGCCTCTGGTGCGGGCCTGTGCGAGAAGCCGGGTGGCGGCCACCGACCAGGCGTCGAACGGCGTGGGTACGTCGGCCTCGATGGTGCGGCGTTCCGCCCACAGCCGTGCACCGGCACGCGCGACGACGTCCTCGCTGAGGGACTGCGCGACCCGGAAACTGAGGCCGACCAGCTTCTCCAGCGGAGGGACGCCGGGCCTGGCGTATACGGCATCGAGCTGCGGCCAGGTGGCGAACTGCTCGCGGACCACGGCCAGTGCCAGCTTCTCCTTGCTGGAGTAATGGAAATAGATCGCCCCGCTGGTTCTTCCCGAGTGATCGCTTATGTCGTTGACACTCGTTCCCGCATATCCCCGCTCGACGAATAGACGTGCTGCCGACTCCAACAGCACTTTGCGGGTCGCACGCGCCCTGTCCTGCACTCCAGTTCCACCTTCGTTCAAACGCACCAACGCTACGACGGGAAAATTCGGGCACCCCTTATTGAGGCACATGCGCAGCGCGCGAAGATCTTATTATTCCTCGGCCATGCGTGGGAACGGACGGCAACGCACCCGGGGTTCGCTCCGTCGAACAGAATCGTTTCAGCCGAGCGCGGCAACCTCACCCCGACCGACGCCACGGTGCGCCGGAAACAGCTCTCACCAGGCATGTCGACCGCCCCCCAAGCGTTCCGACTTCTTTCTCCACCTCGAACGCGAGAGACCAACGGCCCCCGGCCGGGACATTCTCATGCACTCGAATTGGTGATTGCGGAAATCACAGAAGCGAAATTAACGTAACGACCACGATGTTTTTGGGGCTCACCCGAGAACGATGACCCGCGTCCGTCGCAGCGCGCTCCATCACGCTCGCACGACCGCGGCAGCCGTACGGCATCCCCACCACCACTCCTGTCCGCGAGTGGATCAGTCGCATCCCGACACGCACCTGCGCCCCGGCATCGAACCGGTCGGCGCGGCCTTGGAGAACGGCAGTTGCATGACAGTTCACCGCATCCTTTCCTGGTCCCCCGCCGCCATCGTCTTCGACTGCGACGGCACCCTGATGGACACGGAACAACACTGGCAGGAGGCCCGGAGCAGCACCTTCCGGGCGTTCAGCCTCAAACCGCCGGCCGGGTTCGCCGACCGGGCGAAGGGCATGCACTACACCGAGTGCGGCGCGCTCATGGCCGAGGAGGCCGGGAAACCGGACCTCGTGGAGGACCTGACCGGCACACTCCTCGACACCTTCACCACACTCGTCGACCAGGACCCTGTCACCATGCCGGGCGCCGCCGCCCTGGTCCGGCTGGCCGCCCGCCACCTCCCCCTCGCCGTGGCGAGCAACTGCCCCCGCGAAGTGGTCGAGTCGTGCCTGGACCGGGCCGGACTTCTCGACTGCTTCGGCCACGTCGTGGTCGCCGGCGAGAACGTACGGCCGAAGCCACAGCCCGACGTCTACCAGGTGGCCGCCCGTCTCTGCGGCGTGCCGCCCGAGGAGGCGCTGGCTGTGGAGGACTCGTTGACCGGCATGGAGTCCGCCCGCCGGGCGGGACTGCGCGTTCTCGGCATCGGGCCGTGCCCGCCGGGGCCCGAGGCGAAGAAGGCCGACCTGTGGGTCGCGAGCCTCGCCGACAGGGAACTGCTGTCGTGGGCCCACAGCCGGATCGGCGTGTAGAGGGCACCGGCCCGGGCGGGGGGACGTTCAGCCGGTGGAGAGATGAGGCGCCAGGGTGTGCACGGTCGCCGCGGCGGAGGCGAAGAACAGGGCGACGCCCACCGCTCCGGGGTCCGGGATGCCCGTCGCCCGGTCGCCCAGGTAGCTCGCCCGGCCCCTGCGCGCCGTCAGGAACGCGGTGTCCCGCACCCCCTGCCATGCGCCGTCCGCTGCCGCGGCCAGAGCCGCCGCGGGCGGAGTGCCCTCCGCCGCCCGCAACGCGGCGGCGGCCGGGGTCAGCGCATCGACCAGTGTCTTGTCCCCGGGCACGGCATCTCCCACACGGCGGATGGCGGCCAGGCCCTGGGCTGTGCCCTCGGCGAGCGCACCCGTGGTCAACCCGCCGCCGGGATCGGCGGCGGAATCGGCGGCGGCCCTGCTCAACGCCTGGAACAACAGACCGAACAGAGGGCCGCTGGTACCACCGATCTCGTCGAGGAAGGCGGTGGCCACGGCTCCCAGCTCCTTCGCGGAGTCGGCCGGACCTCCCGTCCGGTCGAGCAGCAGCCCGGCGGCCCGGACCCCCGCGGCGAGGTTGGTCCCGAAGTCGCCGTCCCCCACCTTCTGGTCCAGCTCGGTCAGCTCGGCCTCGGTGGCGTACACCGATTCGGCGAAGCGGTGCATCCAGTCACTGGTCTGCGTGGTGTCGAAAGCGGCGGTCGTCATGATGCCGTCCTCCTGCTCCTGTCACGGGCCGCCGGGAGCCGGACCCTTCGGCCACCGGTCACTCACCATCGCCACGCCGGGGTGTGGACCGGCGCATCGTAGAAGTCCAGCACCGTGCGGTCGGCGACCATGAGGGTCAGGGAGAAGCCCCGCATGTCGAGTGCCGTGACGTAGTCGCCGACGAGGTGCCGGGCGAGCCGGACCCGCCGGGCGTCCAGGACGCGGCCCAGCTCACCGAAGATCCCGTACAGCTCGAGCGACGTGACCGAGCCCAGGCCGTTGACCAGGGCGACGACCGGATCGTCGGGTCCGGGGCGCAGTGTGTCCAGCAGCACCCCCGCCATGTCCTCCACCAGCACGCCGACCTGTTTCTGGCTCCGGGTGCGGTCGGCGCGTTCGCCGTGGATACCGACGCCGTACTCCAGTTCGCCGGGCGGCAGCGCGAAGGCCGGCTCACCGGTGACCGGTGCGTGGTGAGCGGCGGAGGCGACGGCAAGCGTCCGGCATCGGCCTGCCACGGAGGTGCCGAGTTCCACCAGCGCGTCGAGCCCCATTCCGGTGTCCGCGGCGCCGCCCAGGACCTTCTCCACCAGAACCGTGGCGCCCGTGCCGCGGCGCCCGGCGGCGATGTCCTCGGAGTCGGAGGCGAGGTCGTCGTCGACGAGGACCCTCCCGCAGGCGATCCCCGCGTCGGCGAGCCGCTCGGCCGCGATACCGAAGTTGATCCGGTCGCCCGTGTAGTTCTTCACGAGGTGCAGCACGCCGTCCGGACCCGCCACCGCGCGGGAGGCCCGGAAGATCTGTCGGTTGTGCGGAGAGGCGAAGACCCTCCCGGGGCAGGCGGCATCGAGCATGCCCGCACCGACGTATCCGGCGTGCAGGGGTTCGTGTCCCGAACCTCCACCCGAGAGGAGCCCCACAGTCCGTGTCGGCGCGGGGTGCCGGGCGGTGACGTATCCGTCCGCGGGGTCGTGGTCCACGAGGTCCTGGTGAGCGCGGGCGAATCCGGCCAGCGCATCGGGGACGAGTTCACCGGTGCCGTTCTCGAAGTACCTGGTCATGTGCGGCACCCCTTCCGTCCCCGACGGCGGGGCCGGACGAGCCGGCCTCCGGACGAGACCTCCATGGTGTGGGTGACCGGACGTTTACGGCAACTCGCGCAGCGTACCGACCGGGAAAGCGGGCCCTGCGGCTCGGCCGATCGGGTCATGGAGGCCGCGCGTCGACCGGTTCTCCCACTCTCCCGGGCAGGGCGTCCCGGCGGGGGCGAAAGCGTTGCCGGCGTCCGGTGGTCCGCCGGTGGGGGTCGGCCGAGCCGCGCGTCGAACGCCTCGTGGGCCCGGGCGTCGAAGAGAACGAACCTGACCTCCTCGACAGCCGTGTCGGCCCGCCGGACGGCCTCCACCACGACACGTGCGGCGCGTCCTCCAGCGGCCACCCGTACACACCGGTGGAAACGGCCGGGAAGGCCACGGTCCGTGCTCCGAGCGTGTCGGCGACGCGCAGCGCCTCACGGTGGCAGGACGCCAGCAGGTGCGGGCGGCCTCGGTCGCGCTGAAGACGGGGCCGACGGTGTGGATCACCCAGCGGGCGTCCAGCCGGCCCGCGGTGGTGGCGACGGCCTGGCCGGTGGCGAGGCCCCTGCCGTACGGGGAGGCGCGCAGGCGGCGGCACTCCTGAAGGACCTCCGGACCGCCACGGCGGTGGATCGCGCCGTCCACGCCGCCTCCGCCGAGCAGCGAGGAGTTGGCCGCGTTGACGATGGCGCCGGCGCGTTCACGGGTGATGTCGCCCTGGGCGAGGGTGATGGTGGTCATGGCTGCCGCAGCCTCCTCCAGACGGCCTTCGCCGCGTTGTGCCCGGACATGCCGTGGACACCGGGGCCGGGCGGGGTGGCCGACGAGCAGATGAACACGGCCGGGTGCGGGGTGGCGTACGGGAACAGGGACGGGCGGGGCCGCAGCAGGAGCTGGAGTCCGGAGGCAGCACCGGAACCGATGTCGCCGCCGACGTAGTTGGCGTTGCGGGCGGCGATTTCGGGCGGGCCGGCGGTGGCGCGGGCCAGGACACGGTCGCGGAACCCGGGGGCGAAGCGCTCCAGTTGGCGTTCCACGGCGTCGGTCAGGTCGCCGGTCCAGCCGCTCGGGACGTGCCCGTAGGCCCAGAAGACCTGCTTGCCGGCCGGGGCACGGGTGGGGTCGGCGACGCCGGGCTGCACGGTGATGAGGAACGGCGGATCGGGGGCGCGGCCCTCCCGGGAGGCGGCACGCAGGGCGGCGCCGATCTCGGCGCTGTCCGCGCCGATCTGCACGGTGGAGGCCCTGCGGGCCTCGGGCGCGGTCCACGGCACCGGGCCGTCCAGCGCGTAGTCGATCTTGAAGACGCCGGGGCCGTAGCGGTAGTTCGCGTAGTGGTTGCCGAGGCCGGCGATGCGGGCGAGGGCGGTGGGCGAGGTGTCGAAGACGTACGCGCGGGCCGGCGGCAGGTCGTCGAGGCGCTTGACGTCGTAGTCGGTGTGGACGGCGCCCCCGAGGTCCGACAGGTAGGCGGCGAGTGCGTCCGAGATGGCCTGGGAGCCGCCGCGGGCGACGGGCCAGCCGCGGGCGTGCGCGGCGAGGGCGAAGACCAGGCCCACGGCGCCGGTGGCGAAGCCGCCGAGGGGCGCCATCACATGGGCGACGAGCCCGGCGAACAGGGCCCTGGCCCGCTCGTCGCGGAAGCGGCGCGTCAACCAGGTGGAGGGCTGCAGTCCGACGAGGCCGAAGCGGGCCAGGCCGACCGGGTCACGGGGCAGCGCGGTGAGCGGCAGGGACATGAAGTCGCGTGCCAGGGTGTCCCACCGGGGCAGGAAGGGCTGGACCAGGCGGCGGTACGCCCCGGCGTCGCGCGGGCCGAAACTGGCGGCCGTCTCGCCGACCGACCGGGACAGCACGGCCGCCGTGCCGTCGGGGAAGGGGTGCGCCATGGGCAGGTCCGCGTGCAGCCACTCGAGGCCGTAGCGCTCCAGCGGGAGGGCACGGAACGCGGGCGAGTTGATGCCCAGCGGGTGGGCCGCGGAGCACGGGTCGTGCCGGAAGCCGGGCAGGGTCAGTTCCTCGGTGCGGGCGCCGCCCCCGACGGTGCCCCTCGCCTCGAACAGGGCGACGGAGAAACCGCGCCGGGCCAGCTCCACGGCAGCGGTCAGTCCGTTCGGCCCCGCGCCCACCACGACCACATCGAGCATCGACACCACCTTCGGAACTCCTTCGTCGGCCGACGGCAACCGGAGGCGACCAGAACGATCGGGAGCCACCGGAAGACTCGGGACCAGGATATGCCGGGGCACCGGCACTCCCCCGGCCCCGTCCTCGGGCAGCGTCCGCCCGGCGACACCGCGCCCGGTGCCGACGCGGCGGCCCCGGAGGTCAGGCTCCGGCCGACAGCAGTTCCGCCACCCGGCGGGCCGTGGCCTCGTCGCGGGCCGCGGTGAAGGGGAGGTCGTTGCCGCCGGTGATGCGGAAGGGCTCGCCGGCGCGGGTCAGGTGGGCGCCGCCCGCCTCCTCGACGAGGAGCAGGCCCGCCGCGTGGTCCCAGGCAGCTTCCCAGGTGAAGGCGGTGGCGTCGGATTCGCCACGGGCGACGGCCAGGTACTCCAGTCCGGCCGAACCGCAGGCGCGCGGGGCCACGCCGTCGGTCCCGAGGGCGATCAGGGAGCGCTTCTGGTCGTCCGTCGTGAAGTCCGGGTGGGACGTGGCCACGCGCAGATCGCGGCCGGTCTCCGGGGAGCCCGCGTGCAGCCGCGCGCCGTCGAGAAAGGCGCCCTGCCCCCGTACGGCCGTGGCGAGCTGGTCGCGGGCCGGGGCGAACGTCCAGGAGGCGTGGACGACTCCGTCCAGCGCGAGGGCGACCAGGGTGCAGAATCCGGCGTCGCCGTGCACGAACTGCCGGGTGCCGTCGACCGGGTCGACGATCCACACCGGCGCCTCGCCGCGTATCCCCCCGTACGACGCCGGGTTGGCGTGCACCGCCTCCTCGCCCACCACGACCGAGCCGGGCAGCAGGGCGGGCAGCACCTCGGTGAGGTACAGCTCGGCCTGCCGGTCGGCGTCGGTCACCAGGTCGTGCGGGCCGGACTTGCGGTCGACCTCGTGGTCGGCGAGCCGGCGCCAGCGCGGCATGATTTCCTGGGCGGCGGCCTTGCGGACGGCTTCTTCCACGTCGACGGCCCGCCCGGCGAGAAACTCTTCGATGGTTTCGTTGTGCTCGATCATGCCCTCCATGAGACCACGCGCCGCTGACAGACCCCGCCCGCCCGGTGTACTCCCGGCGGCATCCGCATGAACAAGGAACTCCGGGACGAGGTCAGCGGCCCACCGCGTAGCCCTGCATGCCGCGCGGGTTCGCCGCCGCCGAGAGCACGCCCGTGGCCGGGTCCCGCGCGACCGCGCACAGCCTGCCCTCCGACCATGCCTCGCCGACCGTCACCGCGTGTCCCCGGCGCCGCAGCTCCCGCACCACCGCCGGGTCCGCGCGGGACTCCACGGTGACGCTGCCGGGGCGCATGCCGCGCGGGTGGAAGGAGCCGGGAAAGCTGTCGTTGTGCCAGTTCGGGGCGTCGATGGCGCCCTGGAGGTCGAGCCCCCCGCACACCGGGCCGCGCAGCGCGACGGCGAGGAAGAAGTGCAGCTGCCACTGGTCCTGCTGGTCCCCGCCCGGCGTACCGAACGCCATCACCGGCACCCCGTCGCGCAGGGCGACGGACGGGGTGAGGGTGGTCCGGGGCCGGCGTCCCGGTGCGGCGCTCGCCGCTGGTGTCCAGGGTGGGCCGCCCGGCCTGCCGGACCAGCGCCTCGGCGATGAAACCGGTGCGCCACACCTCCCGCGCGGCGTCGATCCGCGCCTCCCTGCCGCCCGCGCCGGCGACCTCGTCCAGCAGCCGCCGCCAGGTGGCGGCGAGGGCGGGGTTGCGCAGCAGTTCGCCCGGGCGGGGCGCGTGGCCGCCGGGCAGGTACACCTGCGCCGACGAGGTCCACTCCGTCTCGAACAGTTCCCGTACGGTCTCGACGGCCTGGCCGACGTTCTCCACGGGCGCGTGCCCGTGTTCGGCGTATCCGATGGCGTACCGGAGGACGTCGGCCAGGGACCGGGTGCCGTGGTCGCGCAGCAGGAGCATCCAGGCGTCGAAGGCGCCGGGCACGGCGGCGGCGAGCGGTCCGGTGCCCGGGACGAGGTCCAGGCCGAGCGCCCGGTAGTGGGCGGCGCTCGCCCCGGCCGGTGCGACACCCTGCCCGCACAGCACCCGCACCTCGCCGCCCGCGGGCGCCAGCAGGATGGGCACCTCGCCCGCGGGTCCGTTGAGGTGCGGCTCGACGACGTGCAGCACGAAGGCGCCGTGGAACAGCGTCGGACCGAGCAGGACGCCGGCGAGGATCTCGCCGACGACGGCCGGCTGCCGCACCGCCGTGCGAGGCGCCCGAGCACATGCGCGAGCGCGAGGATCAACGCCAGACCGACCATGATCATGGCTATTTGATGGGTCGTCATGAACATTCCTTCTGTACGGGTCGACGGGCACGCGGCGATGCGCCGTACCCGGTAGGGGACAGCGGAGGGGCCGGGGCGCCGGGGGTGTCGAATGTGTTAGACACAGCGATCCGGGCGTTGCTATGTTGAGAGGCATGTCGAGTCCTGAGGCGGAAAAAAGCGGGCCACCGGTGATCCGGTGGCTGATCGCGTAAGCCTCTGACGACCCTGCTTTCTCCGGCCCCGCCGCCGAGCAGTGCGTCGCGCATCCGCCACGGATCAACCGCATCGCGGGATCACGCCCGGAGCTCTCTCCGGGACGTCTCCCACGCGACGCATGACCTTCTGTCCATGCGTCGCGTCTCCCCTTTCTGCGATGTAGTTGGAGCTTCTTTGTGCCTTTCGCCATCTACGTTCTCGGGCTGGCCGTATTCGCCCAGGGAACGTCGGAGTTCATGCTGTCCGGGCTGGTGGAGGACATGGCCGCCGACTTGGGCGTGTCCCTCCCGGCCGTCGGCTCGCTCACCTCGGCCTTCGCCGTCGGCATGATCGTCGGCGCACCGCTGGTCGCGATGCTGAGCCTGCGATGGCCGCGCCGCCGGGCGCTGCTCGCCTTCCTCATCACCTTCCTCCTGGCCCACGTCGTGGGCGCCCTCACCCACAGCTTCGAGGTCCTCTTCATCACGCGGGTGATCGCCGCACTGGCCAACGCGGGCTTCCTCGCCGTCGGCCTCGCGACCGCGGCGAGCATGGCAGGACCCCAGGCCAAGAGCCGGGCGACCTCGGTGCTCCTGAGCGGGGTCACCCTCGCCTTGATCGCGGGTGTACCCCTCGGCGCCGTACTGGGCGAGGTCTGGGGCTGGCGCTCTACCTTCTGGGGTGTCGCGATCGTCTGCACCCCGGCGGTCTTCGCGGTGCTGTGGTCCGTACCGGCGACGCCCGTCGACCCTGTGGCTCCCAGCGTCCGCCACGAGCTGCGGGCGTTCCGCACGCCCCGGGCGATCATGACGCTCGTGCTCGGGGCGCTGGTCAACGGAGCGACGTTCTGCTCGTTCACGTACCTCTCGCCTGTCATCACCAATGTGACGGATCTGAGCTCCGGGTGGGTGCCTGCCACGCTGGCACTGTTCGGCATCGGGTCCTTCGTCGGGGTCAACGTGGGCGGCCGACTGGCGGACAGCCGTCCCGGCCAGGTGCTGGTGGTCGGTGGTGCGGCGCTGCTGGCGGGTTGGTTGCTCTTCGCCCTCACGGCCGCGATCCCGGTCGTGGCGCTGATCCTCGCCTTCGTCCAGGGGGCGCTCTCGTTCGGCGTGGGCTCCACGTTGATCGCGCAGGCCCTCTACACGGCATCGGACGCCCCCACGCTGGTCGGCGGCTTCGCCACCGCCGCGATGAACGTCGGCGCTGCTGCCGGACCCGCCCTGGGTGGCCTCGCCCTGGGCGCCGACCTCGGCTACCGCTCGCCGCTGGTGGTAAGCGCAGTGCTCGTCGCTACCGCCCTGGTCCTGGCGGGCGTGGCCCGGGCCACCGGCATCACCGGCGGCAAGAGCGACACCGGCGCCACGGAGAACCGTCCAGCCGAGCGCCCGGTGCAGGCCGGTTCCTGACCGCCGCTCCCCGTGTCCGGTGGCCCGCCCTCCTCGTGGGGACGGGCCACCGGCCGTATGCGCGGAGCGCACGGGACACCCCTCAGAGCAGGGAGAGGAAATGGGAGACCATCTCCGCCGACTGCTCGGGGTTCAGACGCGGGTCACACGTGGACCGGTAGTCCGTGAACCGCGGCGGCTCGTCCCGCTCCGACACGCACTCGGTGACCGGGTCCGGCGTCAGCTCCAGGTGGAGCCCCGCGGGCCACTGTCCGTGCGCCCCCAGCGCCCGGGTGAAGGACGCGATCTCGGCACGCATCGGCTCGATCAACCGGGTCTTGTGGCCGGACAGCTTCAGCCCGTTGCCGTGCATGGGGTCACAGAGCCAGACGACCGGTGCGCCGTGGCGGGCGACCGCTTCGACGACCGACGGCAGGAGCCGGTCCACGTCCTTGGCACCGAAGCGCACGATGAACGTCAGCCGCCCGGGAACGCCATCCGGGTTCAACGACCGGCTCAAGGCGACCGCGTCGCATGGCGAAACCGACGGCCCCAGCTTGACGCCGATCGGATTGTGCACGGCCTGGGCGAGGGCGACGTGGGCGCTGTCCTCCCGGCGCGTCCGCTCGCCGATCCACCCGAAGTGGGCGGAACTACTGTACGTACCGTGCGCGCCCCTTCTCACCAGCGGCCGTTCGTAGGGCAGGAGAAGCAACTCGTGGGAGGCGTAGACCCGTTCCAGGACGGGCCGCCCCGCCCAGGAGTGCCGGATCTCGTCGAGAACGAGCCGCGAGCACGTGTACGCGGTGAGGAGCCGACGGGGCTCCGGGGTCCTGGCCACCGGTTCGAACTCGGGCTCGTTCACGGCGTCACCGCAGTAGCTGGGCATCTGCCGTCCCGAGCCCGAGTCATCGGTCTCGAACGGCGACGAGCGCGGCTTTCCGTACTGGCCGGCGATGCGACCGACTGCCACCGCAGGCAGCCCGCTGCCGGCCCGCATGATCGCGGCGAGACCCTGGAGGTTGTCCACCTTCTGCCGGACCAGTTCCGGAACGGCCTCGTGGAAACGTTCGGCGCAGTCACTGCCCTGGATGAGGAGCGCCGAGCCGCGGGCGACCAGGTCCATCCCGCTCATCAGGTCGACGACCTCGTTCTCGGTGGTGAGGACGGGCAGCCCGGCCAGCTCCCGTTCCACTTCGTCGAGCGCCTCCGGGTCCGGCCAGTAGGGCTGTTGCGCCGCCGTCCGCCCGGCCAGGGACGCAAGCGTCGTGGTCGCGTGCATCGTGGTCTCCTCCGCCCTCCACGGAAAGGTGCCGTCAGGGCTGTGATGGGTGTCGTGCGAGGTGGTCCGGAGGGACGGGCTCAACGCCGGTCCTCGGACGTCAGGCTCTCCCGGCTCATCACCCGGTCCTCGACGCGGCACATCTCCGTGATGATCGCGTCGTAGAGGTTCACCAGGAACGTCTCGTCGAGGCCGTGGTCGGACGCGTAGCGGGCAGCCCTCTCCTTGACCAGGTTGACCCGGCCGGGCTGCATCATCGGGACACCGTGCAGGGACTTGTACCGCGCGATGCGGACGCCGCAGTCGATGCGGCGGCGCAGCGTGTCCAGGAGAGTGCCGTCGAGAAAGTCGAGTTCCGTGCGCAGCCGGTGCAGCTCGTCCTGCTCGGTCATCGGTCCGTCTCCCCTTCGTCGTCGGTGCGGTGGATGGTGCGAAACAGCTCCCGGCAGTGGTCCTGTCGCGCCGCGAGCTCGGGTCCCATGAGCCGGCGGAGGACTCTGCTGCTCAATTCGGCGAGCGATCACGTGCCGTGCTTTCAGGGCTCGGCCGCGCCCGGCCTGCCTGCATCTGCGACGCGCTCTGAAGGCCGTATCGGCACGGCGTCATCACGCCGGGTAATTGCGCAGCAGAGTCGCGGAGATCCTCAAAGACGCCACCCAGACCTGTGGCTCCCCGGTGGCCGTCGCCGTCTCTGTTGTCGAGGTCGGGGTCGGGGTCGTCGCCGACGAACGAGGCGAAGGAGCGCAGCGCGTCGTCGAGCGCCCGACGCGCGGACACGACCCGGGGGTTGGACCACTGGATCTCCCCGTATACCTCGGGGCTGCCGCCGAGCACACGGGCCAGCAGGGCGAGCAGAACCTGATGGGGTGGCGGTGCCGCCGCCGTCAGCGTGCGGACATCCACGCCCAGCCGGGCGAGGGCGAGCCCGAAGGAGACGATCACCGCGTGCGTCAGAGCCTGGGTGGCCGCGATCGTCCGGTCGTGCTCCTGCGCCGAGAGCCGTACGGGCCTCCCGCCACCGTGCTCAACGAGCCGCAGCAAGGCGGCGGCGCCGGGCCCCTCCCTTGTGACCACGGCAGCCACGGGCCTACCGCCATGCCAGCGGCCGGGGCGAACATCGGGTTGAGACCGACGTGCTCGACCCCGGGGGCGTGGGCCGCGAGTTCCGCAGCCATACCCGTCCGGACGGAGAGCGTGTCGGCGAGCAGCGCGCCCGGTCGCATGAGCCGGGTCACGGGGGCGACGGCCTTGAGGGCCACCGCCTCGTGGACGGCGAGCAGGACGAGGTCCGCGCGGCCGAGGGCGGCCGCCAGCTCGGGCCCCGGCGCGGTGACGTCGGCCACCAGGCAGGAGTCCCGCTCCTCCGGGGGCGGTGCGACGTCGACGACGAGCGTCCGGCTGCCCGCCTCCCGCAGCAGGCCGGTGAACATGCCGCCCACCGCTCCGCTCCCGCCGACGACGACGCTTCGGGCAAAGCCGCTCATCGCGCGCCCGCCACGGCGGTGCCGTCAAGGGCGGAGACCATGGCACGTGCCTTCACCACGGTCTCGGTGAACTCCTCCTCCTGGTCGGAGAGGGACACGATCGCCCCGCCAACGCCGAACTCCGCCCGGCCGGCGGCCAGCACGATGGTGCGGATGACGATGCTGAGGTCGGCGGCACCGCTCAGGGAGAACCAGCCGAGCGCGCCGGAGTAGACACCCCGGGGGCCTTCTTCCAGCCGGTCGATGATCTCCATGGTGCGCTTCTTGGGCGCACCGGTCATGGAGCCACCGGGGAAGGCCGCACGAACGCAGGCAGCGGTGCTCGTGCCAGGCCGCAGCCGCCCCCGGATCGTCGAGGCCAACTGGTGCACGGGCGCGTAGGTCTCCACCTCGAAGAGCCGGGGCACATGGACGGAGCCGATCGCGCAGACGCTGTTGAGGTCGTTGCGGACCAGGTCGACGATCATCAGGTTCTCGGCCCGGTCCTTCTCCCTACCGGCCAGGTCGGCACGGAGCCGCTCGTCCTCCTCGGCCGTGCCGCCTCGGGGACGGGTCCCCTTGATGGGCTTGGACTCGACGCCACTGTCTGCGTCGATCGTGAGGAACCGCTCGGGCGAGGCGCTGAGCACCGACAGCTCCGGGAACTCGAGCAAGGCGCCGTAGGGGACCGGGCTGATCGTGCGCAGCGCGGAGTAGAGCGGCAGGGCCATCACCTCCGTCGGCGCAGTGACCATGTTGGTCAGGCAGATCTCGTACGACTCGCCGTTGCGGATCTCCTTGAGGCACTCGTCGATGCGCTTGAGGTACGCATCCTTGTCGTGGCGCGCCTGGGCCAAGGGACCGAAGCCCGCCGCCGCCTCGGGGGCGCCGAAGGCCATGGCGGGGGTTCGTTCCGCCGGGGCGCGGGCGGCCAGACCGGTGGGGGTCTTGGCTGTATCCCGCAGCCAGGCCCGCGCCCCGTCATCCTGGCCGCGGCGGTCGAGGGCAAGCAGGTAGCAGCAGCCGTCCTGATGGTCAAGCGCGATCATGCGGTCGGTGAAGAGGAGCGCGGCGTCGGGGTGCGGGGACCGGTGCGCGGGGTCGCCGCTCGTCTCGGCCTTCAGCTCGTAGCCGAGATAGCCGACGTAGCCGAGGTTGAACTCGAAGGGCAGACCGGGGGCGGTGGGTACGCGTCGGCGGTCGAGCTGCTTCTCCAGGTACGTGAAGAAGGGCTGCGGCGTCTCCGTCGTCCGGCCGTCGGAGCCGCGGACGGAGACGACACCGTCGGCGACCCGGTAGGTGACGTACTCGGCGAGCGGGCCGCGGTCGTCGCCGAGAAAGGAAAAGCGCGAGGCGCCTTCTAGGACGGCGCTGCTGTCCAGCCAGAACGTGGCGCCGTCGCCGGACAGGCAGGCGCGGCGTACCTCTGCAGCGTCCGGCAGCACGTCGACACGGCGCACATGGACCTCGTACGGGGAAGCCGCCGCGCGCCGCCGCGCCCGGTGATGGGCGAGGACGAGGTCGCGGAAGTTGGCCATGATCTCCCGGCCGAAGTCGCTGCCGATCGACTCCGGATGAAACTGGACGCCCCACAGGGGCTTCTCGCGGTGCCGCAGACCCATGACGACGCCGTCGTCGCTCCAGGCAAGAGGCTCCAACTCATCAGGGAGTTCGGTAACGGCCAGGGAGTGGTAGCGCACGGCGGTGAACGGCGAGGGAAGACCTCTGAAGACGTCCTCGCCGGTGTGCCGCACCTCGGAGACCCGGCCATGTATCGGTTCCGGTGCGAGGCCGACGGTTCCGCCGAAAAGCTGGGCGATGCCCTGGTGGCCGAGGCAGACGCCGAGGACGGGCAGACCGCTCTCGGTGATCGCCTGTCGGCTGATCCCGAAATCCCTCGCCCGGTCCGGGCTGCCGGGCCCTGGGGACACGACGATCGCGTCGAAGTCCTCGACGGACAGCCGCGACCAGTCGGCGTCGTTGGGCACGACGACGGGAGGTTGACCGGTCGCCTCACCGATGTACTGGAACAGGTTGTAGGTGAACGAGTCGTAATTGTCGATCAGGAGCGTGCGCATGATGGGGCACCTTGTCTCGAGAGGCTCGCCGAAGGGTGCGTGGGACGGCGTTTCGCGGGTCGAGGGAGCGGGGCCGGGAGAGTGGGCGTCGCTCAGAGGCGCAGCGTCCGTCGGAGGTGCAGCCGCTCGGCGGTCCCACCCTTGTCCTGGACGTGCCGCACCAGCAGGTCGCTGTCCACGATGGCGGGATGGCTCTCGTCGTAGTCGATGGCCATCACGATGCCCATCCAGGGCTCGAGGCCCATCGCGTACACGTAGACCGCATCGGGCTCCAGCGCATCGACGATCTCCCTCGCCTGCGGGAAGTTGGAGCCATTGAGCCGCCGGCTCTGGTCGGTCCTGCGGTCCAGCGGCTCACCGTAGAGCGGACCGTAGATCCAGCTGGCCGCCGCGCCGATGCTCTCCATGCCGATGAAGACGGTGTCGACCGACCCGATTACCTCGGCCACCTTCGTGTACATCGTCGGCGAGATGTTCGTGGAGTCGGCGGCGAACAGCATCGAACGCTCCCCGAACCGGGGCAGCCAGCCTGTCTTGCTGCGGATCCGCAGATCGCCGTGTTCCCCCAGGAAAGGCAGGGCAACGACCTCGGCGGAGCCGCAGGACATTGTCTCCAGGTCGTCGATCTCGACCACGTTGGTGAAGCCCAGTCGGCGCAGGATGCCGCCGAGCCCGGGATCCACCAGACTGGCGTTGGTGGACTTGGGGACCAAGACCCTGCCGATCCGGTGCCGGATCCGTAGCAGGGTCTCGAACAGCATGTGGTCCTGATGGTTGTGGGTGATGAGCAGGTGGTCGATGCGCTCCGGCAGATCAGCGGAGGTGAACCGGTTCTCCGCTCCGCCCGGGTAGCCGCCATAGCTCGGAGCCGGGTCCACCAGGAAGGTCGTGCCCCGGTAGCGGGCGAACACGCAGGCATGGCCCACGTATTCGAGGACATCGTCGCCGACCGGGGAAGCGGCCGGTTCCGGGGCGGGCGGCGGGGTGGGCTCGAAGTACGAGGCGAACCGGGCGGCCCGCTCGCCCTGCAGCCCGAACCTCGCGGCCAGGTCGTCGAGTTCGGCCCCGGTCAGACCGCCGCGGAAGACCGTGTCGAGCAGCGGAGAATTCAGTGGGACGTCGACCAACAGCTGTTCCGGGCCGTACTCCAGCATCGGAGTCGTGAGAGCGAACTCGCGCGCGTCCTCCGTGATGGGGCGGAAACGCACCTGCTGCCACGACTCGTCGTAGTATTCCGACGCGTACATCAGAGGTTCGATGAAGCGGTAGTCGGCCGTGCGGTTGTCCCTGCCGTAGAACACCTCCACCCGACCGGCCAGTGCTGGCGGCAGCTCCTGGTAGACGGGATCGAGGCACTCGCCGTGGTGGCGGGGCAGGATGTCCTCCTCCAGCCGCCGGATCGCCTCGAAGAGTTCGTCCAGCCGCGCCCGTTGTGGAGCCGTATCCCGGTACCAGGCCTCGATGGCGTCGCGGTGCTCGTGGGCGTGGATCCAGGGGCCGCCGTGCATCCGGCGCTGCCGGACGGCCGCCGCGTGGACCTGCGGGTCGGCGAGGTAACTCTCGACGATGCGGGCGAACCGGTTGTGGTTGAAGCGGGCAAGGGTCGGGGGCTTCCCCCGAAGCGTGGACACCGTTTGCTATGCGGCAGGGGCCAGCGTAACCGATCGCTGTTCGAAGGCGATCGGACTGATGTAGCCAAGCCCCGAGTGCCTGCGTCGTGTGTTGTAGCGGGTGACCCACCGGAACACTGCGAGGCGGGCCTCACGCGACCCTGACCAGCGTTTCTTTCCGCAGCACGGCTGGTCTCCCGACGTGGGTGAGACGCGTCATCAGCAGGAGGACCCCAGCGCCCACCGTTCCTTCCACACGGCCGAGCACGGCGGCGGGAAGGGCTCGGGACGGACGAAGTCCAGGGAGGAGACGAAGTCCGTGCCGGGGGAGACGGCGCAGAGCGACAGCGCACGCGGCGAGGAGTACGCCCACAACGACGAGAAGGGCCGGCGGGACACGGGACCCCGGGGGCCGCTCCCGGCGCCCCAGCGGCACCAGGGACGCCTCCGCGAAGACCGGCGTCGATCCACAGGACCCGCAACCCCGGCCCCCGGCGCCCCCGGGGACCGGCCGCCACCGAGGCCGGTGCTCCGGTCCTACGCCCGCCGTGTGCTCACGGCGTCTGGCCGGGGGTGCGGCGGGCCTCCTTCATCTCCGCCTCGTACACGTGCTCGCGTCCCTCGAGAAGTTCGCGCCGGATGCGGGCCTCGGCGTCTGCGAAGGGCCGGTAGTAGTGGGTGTTGTACTCCTCGACGATCTCGAAGGTCCAGTGCCCGGGGATGACGTTCCGGCCCACGATGTCGTGCTGCAGCCGATCGGCCTGGGCATGGTGGCCCCCGGCGCGCAGGTGTTCCAGCGCCTCGTCCAGCTTCAGGTCCGCACCGCCGGTCAGCTGGTGGAAGGCGTAGAGGCTGCCCCGGGCCCGTTCCACGGTCTCCAGAGCCTCCGAGAGCGCGCCCAGGGCCTTCACCGTGGTGTCGGTGGCGCCGTCGGGCCGACGGTGCGACCGGTCGGGGCCCCGGGGCTCGTCCGGTTTCTCGTTCATGGTTCTCCTGTGTCGTCGGCGGGTGAGCGGCCCGCCGCCCTGGTACGCCTCGGACGACGCTGCGCCCGTGCGTACCGGCCCGTCACGGCAGTGGGGTACCGCCGGCCGCGTTGACGATCTCGCCGGTGATGTAGCCCGCCTGCGGGGAGGCCGGGAAGACGTAGACGGGTGCCATCTCGGCCGGCTGGGCGGGACGGCCGAGCGGTGACTGCTTCCCGAACTCCTGGGTGTCCGGGAGCGTCGCGGGAATCAGCGGTGTCCAGACGGGGCCGGGCGCGACCGCGTTGACGCGGATGCCGTCCTTGGCCAGTATCTGCGCGAGCCCCTGGGTGAAGGTGACGATCGCGCCCTTCGTCATGGCGTAGTCCAGCAGGTGGGGACTGGGCTTGTAGGTCTCCCGGTACCGTCCTGATGCCTGCGGATGCTCACCCCGGGGGGTAGGGCGATTCCTCGAGGAGTTTCGCCAGGTGCGCGGCGTTGGCCGCCATGGCCTTGGTGGTGGCGGCCACGGCGTCGGGGGTGGCCTCCAGGTCCTGGTAGTCCGTGCCCTGCTGGGCTTCGCCGACCCAGTAGGTGACCGCACCCGGCGACAGCGAGAACCCGAGGTCGTTGAGCCCCTGGAAGAGATCCGCGCTCACCTTGTGCGCGCCGTCCTCGTTGCCCACGACGGCGACCAGGCCGACCTTGCCGCTGAACAGCCGGCGTCCCTGCGCGTCGGTCTCCGAGATGTCGGCGTTCAGGCGTTCCAGGACGCGCTGGCAGAGGCTGGAGGGGTGGCCGAGCCAGATAGGGGTGGCCAGGAGCACGATGTCGGCGGCCATCACCTTCTCCCACAGCCTGGGCCAGTCGTCTCCGTCACCCATGTCGCGGGCGATGCCCGGCCGGATGTCGTGGTCGACGACGCGGACCGTCTCGCCCTCCACACCTAGGCCGGCGAGTTCCGACATCACCTGCTCGGCGAGGTGGTGGCTGCTGGAACGGTCGGGCGAGGGGTCGAGTGTGCAGACGATTGCGACAGCGCGGGTCATGAATCCTCCTGGTCGGTCGGGGTCGGGGTCGGGGTCGGCCGCCGGGGTCGGCCGCCGGGGTCGGATCACGGTGGGGGCTTCCGCGGGGAGTGCTCGACAGCGTCGGCCAGCCGGGCGAGCATGGTGCGGTGGCGCGGTTGGATCGGGGCGTCGACGACCGTGTTGTGGAGCACCCCGCCCGGGCCGCGCAAGGGGTGCTCGTTGATGGTGACCAGTGTGTTCTCGCCCCAGGGCCGCACCTCGAGAGCGGTCCGCGCGGTGCCGAGCCATCCGCTGTCGGCTTCCCGCTCCAGGATGAAGGGCGCTTCGCACCGCCGGACGACGGTGCTCCCCGCCACCGACCACGGCGCCAGATGAACGGTGTACACGATGCTGGAGCCCGCGTGGGGCCGCACGCCCGCGTCGGGCCGTGTCCCGGACGTGCCGACCACCCAGTCGGCGTAGCGCGTGCCGTCGGCGAGCACCGCCCAGACGTCAGCGGGCGGACGTTCGATCAGCCGGTGCCGTTCAACCATGGATCCTCCAGTTCACGGTGGGCTCACTGGTGGTAGTCCTGGTGCCCAGCCTGTCGCGGCTCACCCCCGCTCTTCCACTTTTGCACGCATCCCGGGGATCCGCCGCCTGTCGGCCGTGGGCCGGTCGCCCCGGCAGCGGGTGACGTGTCCGGCACCGGCGCGCCCCGGACGGGACGGGTCAGAGCGGTCCGCGCAGACTGGTGCGTCCGTCGCGCCAGGCGGTGAGCGTCTTCTCGGCCAGGCGCGCGTCCAGCAGATCGGTGGCGTGGACACCGAACGCCACGTCCGCCTCCAGCCACGGTTCCTCCTCCAGCAGCCCGCCCACCACGTCGCGGCGGACGACCTGTTCGTGGACGGCGTCGGCCTCCACGTGCTCGGCGTAGAAGTGGACGGCCGCTTCCCCGGCACCCGTCCGGCGCATCGCCTCGGCCAGCCGACGGGAGGCCGGCGACGAGGTGACCTCGACGGCGGCGAAGTGTCCCACCAGCGCGCCGCGCAGAGCGCGGTGCAGGCCGAACATCGACATCAGGTTGACGATCGCCAGCATCTCCGCCGTCGCCACGCCGACATACCGGCCGTACGTCGTGTCCAGGCCCAGGTCCCTCATCAGGTCCGCGAAGAGCCGCGAGTGCATCCGTGCCGCCTGTCCGGCACCGAACTCGTCGTACTCGACCGCGACCATGGCCGCCTTCGCCCTGCCGCGCAGCCGGGGGATCACCCAGGCATGCGGATCGGCTTCCTTGAGGTGGTAGAGCGAACGCTGGGCCGCGTACTCACGCAGCTGCCACAGTTCCCCTTCGTCCCGGAGATGGCCCGAAAGACCACCGGCCTCCACGGGCTCGACGAGGATCCCGGCGAACGCCTCCTCCAGGCCGGCGCCGCGCTCGGTGTCCGCGCGCAGCGCGTCCAGGAAGCGACGTTCCAGATCGGCGCGCAGCCCGAGCAGCCCCGGATTCCACTCCCAGGCGGAGTCGACGTCGTGGAACCCGCGGTAGTGCAGTTCGTAGCAGAGGTAGAGCGCGAGGTGGAGGTCCTCTCCGTACGGATCGGCCTCGTCGGCCGCCCCGCGCGACGACAGGGGAATCCCGTCGCCGGGGTCGCCCCGCAGGGCGCGGACGACTCCGTGGCTGAGGTCGCCGCGGCCCGCCGGCAGGGCGGGCCCGGTCAGAGGGGTGTCGGACTCCTGAGCTGTCTTCACTTGAACCGTCTTCACTCTGCTGCCTCACCACGCGGGCCGGCAGTCCGGACAGCGGTCTCGTCGGCAGTACGTCCGGCATCCGGGCCGGCACGTTGTGCCGGCTTGTCCTTGCCGGCCGCGGGGCGCCCGGTGCGAGGGCCTCGGCCCGCGGAGTCCCTGACCCTGCGGCGGTGGCTGGTGTCGCACCACGGGTAGGTCCTGCTGCGTCGGCAGGCGCACAGGGCCACCACGAAACGGTCCGACGTGACCGTGCTCCCGTCGTCGAGGATCACTTCGACCGGCCCCTCCAGGAGCACCGGCCCGTCCGTCGTCGGCGTCACGCGGTGCGGCCTGTCACCGGATGCGGTCGGCACGGATGATCACCAACTCTTCCTTCTCGTCATCGGGCGCGATCAGACCGCGGCCCGTGAGCCACTTCCTGCGTGCCGAGAGCACCGGGCCGAAAGGCACGCGACGCCGGTCGGTCACCTCGGCCCGCAGGCCGGACCGCTCCAGACGCCCCAGGGTGGCGGACACCCCGCACAGGGCCGAGTGCACCAGCAGCACAGCTCCGCCGGGGCGCAGCAGGTCCGCCGCTCCGTCGCACAGGCGGTCGACGAGGAGGCGTCCGTCGTGACCCGCGTCCCAGGCCCTGGCAGAGCCCCGCCGGGGTGGTGCGGCGTCCGGAGCGGGCACGTACGGCGGATTGCTGAGGATGAGGTCGAACCGCCGTCCGGTGGCGGGGGCCAGGAGATCCCCCCGGACGACGTCGATCCTCAGTCCGGCGATCGCCGCGTTCACACGGGTGGTGAGCACGGCGCGGCGGGTGCGGTCGACCGCCGACACGTGTGCTCCCCGCCGTGCCGCGGCGAGGGCGAGCACACCCGATCCCGTTCCGACGTCCAGGACCTCCGTGCCGGGGCCGATCGCCTCGCGTTCCAGGGCCTCCCGCAGCAGCAGCGTGTCCTCCTGAGGCGCGTAGACACCCCGCGGCGCCATCACCCGACCCCCCAGGTTGTACGTTCCCAGCAGACCTGGCATCGGCTCACCTCACGCATCCGGTTGAAGCGCACCCTTCACGCTGTTCTCACGACGGCCCAGTGCCTAGTGCCCGTGGAGGAGGTGTTCAATCAACGGTTCTGTCCCGTTACCGGTGGTACCGAAGGGCGGCCGGGCCCCGCGGCCGAAGCCGTGGAGGCCCCGGCGGGCCGGCCCACCTGGGCGCGGCGGCCCGCCGGAGCGGTCGGCCGGCGGGTCAGTGGCCCGCGACGACCCCGGAGAGTTCGTTGGTGCTCTTGGGCAGGGTCACTGAGGTGACCTTGGCGTCTGCCGAACCGGTCCGGTGGTCCCCGGCCCGCGGTCCGAAGCACGCGCCCGTCGTCGCCCTGTCCGGGCCGGCGCCCCACCCGGCCCTGCACGGCCGGCCCGTGCCCGGTGCGGTGCGGGCGAATTCCGCGCCACACCCGCACCCCTTCGGACAAACGGCCGGAGAAACGAACTGAAGTGCGCGACAACACTGTTGGGACGTAAGTTGTGGTGCAACACACCCACTGGCTGAATACGCCTGCCTCGACTGAGAGACGGACCGTACCCATGAGCGACCCCGAGACGACGCCGGGAACCGCCGCACACCAGAAGATCGACACCTCGGTGCCGCATTCGGCCCGGATCTGGAACTACTGGCTGGGCGGCAAGGACAACTACCCGGTCGACGAGGAGGCCGGCGACGCGTACACCGATGTCTTCCCCGGCATCGTGACCATCGCCCGCAGCAGCCGGGCCTTCCTGCGGCGCAACATCACGTATCTGGTCACCGAGGCCGGCATCCGGCAGTTCCTGGACATCGGGACGGGCCTGCCGACCGCCGACAACACCCACGAGGTCGCCCAGCGCATCGCCCCGGAGAGCAGGATCGTCTACGTCGACAACGACCCGATGGTCCTGGCGCACGCCCGCGCCCTGCTCTACTCCGCCCCCGAGGGAGCGACCGCCTACATCGACTCCAACGTGCTGGACCCGGAGCGCGTCCTGGAAGCCGCCGCCAAGACGCTGGACCTCTCCCGCCCCACCGCCCTCATCCTCAGCAACATCCTGGGCCACATCGCCGACCAGGACGAGGCGCGTTCCATCGTCGCGCGGCTGATGGACGCGCTGCCGTCCGGCAGCTACCTGTCCGTCAACGACGGTTCACGGGGGATCGACCCGGGCTTCGAGCAGGCCCAGGACGGCTACAACAAGAGCGGTGCCGTGCCGTACAACCTGCGCACCGTCGACGAGATCACCTCGTTCTTCGACGGCCTGGAGCTCCTGGAGCCCGGCGTCGTCTCGGTCACCCGGTGGCGTCCGGACGCCGACGCGGCCGACGCGCCGGTCATCGCCGAGCACGGCGGCCTCGCCCGCAAGCCGTGACCCCCTGCCGGGTGCCGCGGCCCCTTGTGGCCCGCGGCACCCGGCTCTCCCCTCGACGGCCGGCCCGCCGTAAACCGTCTGAACCCAGGGGAAGTACGGCAAAGCTCCACCCGTGACGGTGCTCCCCTGTCACCTCGCGCCTACGGAGCGAGTTCACACTTCCGCCCCACAGGGAAGCGTGTGAGACTGGCGTCCCGTCCGCAGTGCGGGCCCTCTTCCGCACCGACCCCCACGAGAAGTGCGACGTGCGTTCCTTTCCTCTGCCGATAGCCCTGACCGCGCGCCTGTCCCCGGTGGTCGTCCTCGCCGCGGCGGGCTGGGCCCTGTCGTCCGGACCGTCGTCCGAACCGCAGGCCGCCGAGAAGAAGCCGGCCGGGTCGACGGGATCGCAGTCCGCCTCCGCCCCGCCGGCGACGACCGTCCCGAAGACGTACAGCGCCGCTCCCGCGCCCTGCGACAGCATCACCGGGAAGACCGTCAAGGCCCTTGTGCCGGGGGCGAAGGCGGCCGGCAAGGAGATCAGGTCCACCGACTCCGATCTGCGCCGCACCTGTTCGTGGAACGCGCTCGACGGCTACGAGTACCGCTGGCTCGACGTGTCCTTCGAGGTCCTGCAGTCGGACGACGCGGCCGAGGAGTCGTACCAGGGGCGGCTGAAGGACAGGAGCGGCGGAGGCGAGGTACCCGGGCTCGGTGACGCCGGATACTCGGTCGTGGACCTCACCACCGAGGACAACCAGCAGACCCGTGAGGGCGTGGTGGTGGCCCGCGCCTCCAACGCGCTGGTGGTCGTGACGTACAACGGCAGCGACTTCGAGTCGAAGAAGGCGCCCTCCACGGACGAGGTCAACAAGGGCGCCATCAAGGCCGCCAAGGAAGCGATGGCGGCGCTGCTCGACGGCAGGGCCTGACCCGGCCCGTGCGGGCCCGGGTCAGCCGTTGACTGTCGGGATCACGTGTGTCCCGTACACGTCGATCACGGTTTCCGGGGCGTCGTGCATGTCATAGACCGCGAACTGGTCGACGCCCAGGGCGCGGAGCGCCTCCAGCTTCTCGACGTGCTGTTCCACCGTGCCGATCAGGCAGAACCGGTCGACGATCCGGTCGGGCACGAACGCGGTGCCGGGGTTGCCGCTGCGGCCGTGGTGGGCGTAGTCGTACTCCTGGCGGGAGGCGATGTAGTCGGTCAGTTCGTGCGGGACGACGCCGCTGTCGGCACCGTACCGGGCGACCAGGTCGGCGACGTGGTTGCCGACCATCCCGCCGAACCAGCGGCACTGTTCGCGCGCGTGGGCGAGGGCCTTCCGGGAGTCGTCCTCGGTGACGTAGGCCGGTGCGGCGACGCAGACGGTCACCTCGGCGGGGTCGCGACCGGCGGCGGCCGCGGCGTCCTTGACGGCCTTGACCATGGTCTCGGTGAGGTAGGGGTCGGCGAGTTGGAGGATGAACCCGTCGGCCTCCTCCCCGGCCATCTTCAGCGCCTTCGGCCCGTACGCGGCCATCCACACGGGGAGGCGGGAGCCCTCCCCGATCCAGGGGAAGCGGACGACGGTGCCGCCGCCGAGGTCGACCTCCCCGCCCTCGGCGAGGGTGCGGATGGTCTTCATGGCCTCGCTCATGCGGGCCAGGGTGTTGGGTGCGCGGCCGGCGACCCGCATCGCGGAGTCGCCCCGGCCGATGCCGCAGACGGTGCGGTTGCCGAACATGTCGTTGAGGGTGGCGAAGGTGGAGGCGGTGACCTCCCAGGTACGGGTGCCCGGGTTGGTGACCATCGGGCCGACGGTGAGCGTCGTCGTGTGGGCGAGGATCTGGCTGTAGATGACGAAGGGTTCCTGCCAGAGCACGGCGGAGTCGAAGGTCCAGCCGTGGGTGAAGCCGGCCTGTTCGGCACGCTTCATCAGGTCGACGACCCGCGAGGCAGGCGGGTCGGTCTGCAGAACGAGTCCGAAGTCCATCCGTTTTGCTCCTAGTTGAGGTACTGGCAGGTGGACCGCGGGGTGTAGACACCATGGCCCGCGCGGCCGGTGTACTCCCGCTCGGTGATGACGGGTTCACCGCGCGAGAGCACGGTCTCGACGCGGCCGGTGACGCGCTTGCCCTCGTAGGCCGAGTAGTCGACGTTCATGTGGTGGGTCTCGGCGGAGATGACCTGCTCGACGTGCGGGTCGTAGATCACGACGTCGGCGTCGGCGCCGGGCGCGACGGTGCCCTTCTTCGGGTACAGGCCGAACATGCGGGCCGGGGTGGCGCAGGCGATCTCGATCCAGCGTCGGCGGGTGAGGTGCCCGTCGACCACTGCCTGGTGGAGCAGGTCCATTCGGTTCTCGACGCCCGGCAGGCCGTTGGGAATCCTGGAGAAGTCGCCGCGACCGAGGTCCTTCTGGCCGGTGAAGCAGAACGGGCAGTGGTCGGTGGAGACCACCTGGAGGTCGTTGGTGCGCAGGCCCCGCCACAGCGCGGCCTGATGCTCCTTCGGCCTCAGGGGCGTGCTGCACACGTACTTGGCACCCTCGAAGCCCGGCTCGGCGAGGTTGTCGGTGGACAGGAACAGGTACTGCGGGCAGGTCTCGCCGAAGACGTTCAGGCCCTCGTCGCGGGCCCGCGCCAGTTCGGCGACCGCCTCCGTCGCGGAGACGTGGACGACGTACAGCGGGGCGCCGGCGACCTGGGCGAGGCGGATGGCGCGGTGGGTGGCCTCGGCCTCCAGCAGGGCCTTGCGGACCTCGCCGTGGTGGCGGGGGTCCGTCTCGCCGCGGGCCAGAGCCTGTTCGACGAGGACGTCGATCGCGATGCCGTTCTCGGCGTGCATCATGATCAGGCCACCGTTCTCGGCGGAGCGCTGCATGGCGCGCAGGATCTGTCCGTCGTCGCTGTAGAAGACGCCGGGGTAGGCCATGAACTGCTTGAAGGAGGTGACGCCCTCCTCGACCAGCCGGTCCATCTCCTTGAGGGTGCCCGGGTTCACGTCGGAGACGATCATGTGGAAGCCGTAGTCGACGGCGCAGTTGCCCTCGGCCTTGGCGTGCCAGGCGTCCAGTCCCTCGCGCAGGGAGCGGCCGACGCTCTGCACGGCGAAGTCGACGACGGTCGTCGTGCCGCCCCAGGCGGCGGCCCGGGTGCCGGTCTCGAAGGTGTCGGAGGCGAAGGTGCCGCCGAACGGCAGTTCCATGTGGGTGTGGGCGTCGACGCCGCCCGGAAGGACGTATTTCCCGGTGGCGTCGATGATCCGGTCCGCGGTGAACGTCGGGGCGGTGAACGTCCCGGCGGCCGGGGAGCCCGAGGCGGCGAGGGCCGCGATGCGGCCGTCCTCGATCAGGACGTCGGCGTGGAGTTCGTCGGAAGCCGTGATGACGAGGCCACCACGGATGACGGTACGGCTCATGCGTGCACGCTCCGCTGGGTCGTGGTCGAAAGGTGCGGGTCGTTGGCGGCCGGCCGCGCCCGCGCGGCGGTAGCCGCTCGTCGGTCCCGGTACCGCACCCCGTGCGGGCTTCGCCCCGCGCGGGGGACGCGGACAGCCGGGGGTGGGCGTCGGGCCGCTACCGGAGGCTCCGCAGAGCCTGTTCGAGGATGGCGGCGCCCTCCTCGGCCTCCGCGACGTTGAGGGACAGGGGCGGGGCGATGCGCAGGGCGCTGGTGTTGTGACCACCGCCCTTGCCGATGAGCAGTCCTCCTCGGCGGGCGGCCTCCAGCACGGCGGAGGCCGCCCGGGGGTCGGCCTCGTCGGTGCCCGGTCTGGTCAGCTCGACGCCGATCATCAGGCCGCGCCCGCGGACCTCCCGTACGGCGGGCACCTGGGCGGCGACGGCCCGCAGGCGTTCGATGAGCAGGCCGCCGACTCGCCGGGCGTTGCCCTGGAGGTCGTGTTCGAGGAGATGGGTGAGGTTGGCCAGGCCGGCGGCCATGGTGACCTGGGTGCCACCGAACGTCGAGATGCTCTGGGAGTCCAGGCAGTTCATGATCTCGGCGCGGGCGACGACGCCGCCGATGGACATGCCGTTGCCGATGCCCTTGGCGAAGGTCACGATGTCGGGCGGGCCGTTTCGGGCGTGTGCCTGCCAGCCCCAGAAGTGTTCACCGGTGCGGCCCCAGCCGGTCTGCACCTCGTCGGAGATCCACAGCACGCCGTGCGCGTGCAGGACTTCACGGAACGCCGCGTACAGTCCGTCGGGCGGTGAAGTGAAGCCGCCGACGCCCTGGATCGGCTCGGCGATCAGGGCCGCGGGCGGACGGGTGTGGCCGAGCAGGTCCTTGAGGTCGTCGACGCAGGCCGCGATGAACCCGTCGTCGCCGAGTGTGGCGTACGGGCCGCGGGTGCGAACGCCTCCGTGCACGTACAGGGTGTGCAGCGGGGACAGCCCGGTCGGGGACCATCCGCGGTTGCCGGTGATGCCGACGGCACTGAAGGAGCGGCCGTGGTAGCTGTTGCGCATCGCCAGGACGGTGTTGCTGCGCCGGTGGGCGGTCGCGAGCAGCAGGGCGGTGTCGTTGGCCTCGGTGCCGGAGGTGGTGAAGAAGACGCGGGCGTCCGGGATGCCGCTCAACTGGACGACTCGTTCTGCCAGTTCGACCATCTGCCGGTTGAGGTAGAGGGTGGAGGAGTGGATGATCCGCCCGGCCTGCTCGGCGACCGCCTTCGTCACCTCGGGCAGGGCGTGAGCGGTCATGGTGGTGAGGATGCCGCCGAAGAAGTCGAGGTACCGGTTGCCCTCGGAGTCCCAGACGTGGCGGCCCTCGCCGTGGGTGATCTCGATCGGCTCCTCGTAGTAGAGGGCGAGCCAGTCGGGGAGCACGGAGCGGTGGCGGCCCAGGAGGTCGTCGGTCACGGCCGCACCAGCCCTTCGTAGGCGTCGGGGCGGCGGTCGCGGTAGAAGGCCCACTGCTGCCGCACCTCCTCGATGAGGCCGAGGTCGAGGTCGCGGACCACGAGTTCCTCCTTGCTGTCACTGGCGACCTCGCCGACGAACTGTCCCCGGGGGTCGACGAAGTACGAGGTGCCGTAGAAGTCGTTGTCCCCGTACTCCTCCTGGCCCACGCGGTTGATCGCGGCGACGAAGTACTCGTTGGCGACGGCCGCGGCCGGCTGTTCCAGCCGCCACAGGTGGGACGAGAGTCCGCGGTGCGTGGCGGACGGGTTGTAGACCAACTGGGCTCCGTTGAGTCCTAGTTGACGCCATCCCTCCGGGAAGTGGCGGTCGTAGCAGATGTAGACGCCGACCTTGCCGACAGCGGTGTCGAAGACGGGCCAGCCGAGGTTGCCGGGCTTGAAGTAGAACTTCTCCCAGAACCCCTTGACCTGAGGGATGTGGTGCTTGCGGTACTTGCCGAGGACGGTGCCGTCGGCGTCGATCACGGCGGCGGTGTTGTAGTAGAACCCCGACTGCTCGACCTCGAACACCGGAACGACGATCACCATGCCGGTCTCGCGGGCCAGTTCCCGCATCCGGGTGACGGTCGGTCCGTCGGGCACGGGCTCGGCCCAGCGGTAGTGCTCGGCGTCCTGGACCTGGCAGAAGTAGGGGGAGTTGAAGACCTCCTGGAACCCGATGATCCTCGCGCCCCGCCGGGCCGCCTCGCGGGCGTGCTCCTCGTGTTTCGCCAGCATGGACTCGGTGTCGCCGGTCCAGGTAGCCTGGACCAGGGCGGCACGTACGACGTTGGCCATGAGCTGCTCCTTCGACGCGACGTCAGCGCCTCTACGCCCGTAGAAGCGGTCGTAGAGGGACGAACGTAAGCCCCCTGCACGGCCTTGCCAAGACCATCGTCGTGAAGCCGCGGAGTCGATCGTGTTTCGCACTCCGGTGGGTGAGTACCCGCACGGGCCGGTCGGGGCCTGTCCGGCGGGACCCGGTCAGGTGGTGAACCCGGCGACGCGCAGGGCGTGCAGCAGGTCCCAGTACCGCTCCTCGGAGACGCCCCGGGCGGCGCCGAGGAGCAGCGGGACGAGTCGCTCGGGTCCGGGGGCGGCGCTGCGGGCCGCCTCCGCGGGAGTGCGCATCCTGACGTAGGCGTCGAGGAGCGTGCGCACCTCGCGATGGCGGTGCTCGGCGTCCAGTGCGAGGACCGCCCGGCCGGTTTCCTCGGCGGGCCGTACGACACCCTGGCGCAGGATCTGCTCGCTGTCGTGCGCGTGCCCCGCCGCGGTCAGCGCGTCGGCCGCGGCGACCAGCCGGCCGGCGGGCAGGGAGGCGGCCTCCCACAGCAGCGTCGTCCAGTCGGCGCCCAGCCCCGCGCTCCGCATCCCGTCCGCGAGCAGCGGGAGGCGGGCGGCGGGCCACGACGCGGCCTCGGTGAGCAGGGCGTGCGCCTCGCCGCTGCGCCCGTCGCGGCGCAGCAGCGCGAGGGTGCCGACGAGGCGGTCGACCTCCTGCCGCTGAGCCGCGTCGGCGGGATCCTCGGCCGCCCACGACGCACCGCGCGCTCCGGAAGACGCCCGCGCCCGCTCCTCCCCCGTGTCGTCGGCGACCCCCGCGAAGCGTGCGCCACGCGGGGTGCGGACGGTACGGGCGGCGGGGGCCGACCCGGGGCCGGGAGCGGGCTCGGCCGGGGCGAGGGAGGGCGGTACGACGACGGGGGCGGCCTCCTCGTCCGCCACACCGGTGAAGCGGGCGCTGCCTCGACGCCGTTTGCGCTGCTTGGGCACAGGGGTGGGCCGGCCGTCGAGGGCGTCGCGGCGGGCGGCCTCCAGGACGGGGCCCGGACCCGGTACGGGTTCCGGGCCGGGGTGCGTCTGCCGTGCCCGTCGGTCCAGGGCGGTCGCGCGGTCCCGCAGTTCCGCGCACCGCGCAGTGGCCCGGTCGTGGTCGTCGCGGGCCCAGGCGAGATCGACGCCGAGCGCGTCGGCCTCCGCCCGGGTGGCGGCACGGGCGAGGGCATCGCTCAGGTGCGCGTGCCGCTCCCCCGCGTACTTCTGCTCGCGGAGCGTCACGTCGAGCCGGTCACCGAGCGCCTCCCGGGCACCGGGCCGGGCGTCGTACGCGGCGAGGGCGGCGGCGTGCAGGTCACGGGCCTTCGGCGTCGCGGACTCGGCGGCGCCTGCGCCGTGGACGGTACGCAGGTCCTGGAGCAGAGCCTCCACCACGTCCCAGGGCGGCACCTCACGCCCGTCGAGACAGGCCCGCATGCCGTCGGGGTCCCGGTGCCAGAACACCGCGCACCAGCCATCGGACGGGTCCAGCCGGGCCAGCAGCCCGTGCAGGTAGTCCGCGAACTCCCGGATCCGGACCGGGAGCGTCTCCACTGCCATAGCTAACTCCCGCTGCAACCGGAGCACTTCGTCCCGTAGGCAACACCCCTCGTGTTACGGGTGCGCTACAGGGAGTTTTCCGTGAGCGGGCAAGGTGCGCCCGCCGGGCGCGGCGACGGCCCGGCAGGCGTCCCCACCCGGGGCCTTCGGCCCAGGCGGCCACCGGTGACGCGACCGGCGCGCACCGGCCCACCAGCTCGTCCAACGGCAGGTCGAGGGCGCTGGCGCGGGCCGCCACTGTGGAGAACGCCGGGGTAGGGGCCCGCCCGGTCTCGATCTTCCGGAGGGTCTGCGGGGAGATGCCCGCACTCGCCGTGACGTGCGTCACGCTGCGACCGACGCTCCGCGGACTCCGGCGGGCCGTCGACGTGTCACACCCGCTCCGGCCCCGTCCCGACGTGCCGGGGCCGCGCCCCCGCAAGCCCTCGCAAGCCCTCGCAAGCCCCGGAGCGTGCCCCGCGCGGTGACGTGGTTCCGAGGTGCTGCCCCCCGTCGATCGTGCGAGGGTGTTCTACGAGCGCGCCGCGCCCACCACGCGTCGGGCGGCACGCCGCAGGCGGCACTCGCACCGCGGGGTCACGCATGTGTGTAACCGGGAGACGGCCGGGCACCCGCGTCCGGACCGTACGTCGAGCAGTGAGCGCGCCCCGGGCCTCCTTCAGGTTCCCGGTCCCGCCCGGCCCTGGGAGATCCCTCGGGGGCGCCGGAACGGGATGTCCATGAGCAGCGGGTTCACAGGTCCGGAGGGCTACGGCTCGGACCCCTTCGGAGAGTTCCTCGCACGTTTCTTCGGCGGGCCGCGCCCCCGGCAGGTCGACATCGGCCGACTGCTGAGCCAGCCGGCCAGGGACCTCGTGCGCGGTGCCGCGCAGTACGCCGCCGAGCACGGCAGCCGGGACCTGGACACCCAGCACCTGCTGCGCGCCGCGCTGGCCACCGAGCCGACCCGCGGCCTGCTCAGCCGGGCGGGCGCGGACCCCGACTCGATGGCGTCGGAGATCGACGAACGGTCCGGTCCCGTCCAGCACGGGCCGGACGACACCCCGCCGCCGACGTCGCTCTCGCTCACCCCCGCCGTCAAGCGGGCCCTGCTGGACGCGCACGAGATGGCCCGGTCGACCGGGGCCGGGTACATCGGCCCCGAGCACGTGCTCGGCGCCCTGGCGGCCAACCCCGACTCGGCCGCCGGGCACATCCTGGACGCGGCCCGGTACGCCGCCGCCGGAGGGCAGCCCGACCCACCGGACCCCGCGCAGCACCGCCCCGAGCGGCCCCGCACCGCCACGGGCACGCCGACGCTGGACCAGTACGGCCGTGACCTCACCGAGCTGGCCCGGGAGGGCCGCATCGACCCGGTGATCGGGCGGGAGGAGGAGATCGAGCAGACCATCGAGGTGCTCTCCCGGCGTGGCAAGAACAACCCGGTGCTGATCGGCGACGCGGGAGTCGGCAAGACCGCCGTGGTGGAGGGGCTGGCGCAGCGGATCGCCGACGGGGACGGGCCCGACCTGCTGACGGCCCGGCGGGTGGTCGCGCTCGACCTGACGGCCGTGGTCGCCGGGACCCGTTACCGGGGCGACTTCGAGGAGCGGATGACCACCATCGTCGACGAGATCCGGTCCCACTCGGACCGGCTGGTCGTCTTCATCGACGAGTTGCACACCGTCGTGGGCGCCGGGGGCGGCGGCGAGGGCGGTTCGATGGACGCCGGCAGCATCCTCAAGCCGGCGCTGGCCCGCGGCGAGCTGCACATCGTGGGCGCGACCACGCTGGAGGAGTACCGCCGGATCGAGAAGGACGCGGCGCTGGCCCGCCGCTTCCAGCCGATCATGGTGCCGGAGCCCACACCGTCCGACGCGATCGCCGTCCTGCGCGGTCTGCGGGACCGGTACGAGGCCCACCACCAGGTCCGCTACACCGACGAGGCGCTGGTGGCGGCCGTGGAGCTGTCCGACCGCCATCTCAGCGACCGCCGCCTGCCGGACAAGGCGATCGACCTGATCGACCAGGCCGGCGCCCGGGTACGGCTGCGGTCCCGGACCAAGGGCACGGACGTGCGCGCCCTGGAGCAGGAGCTGGAGCAGCTGACCTGCGACAAGGACCAGGCGGTCGCCGACGAGCGGTACGAGCAGGCGACGCAGCTGCGGGACCGTATCGGCGAGCTGAAGGAGCGGATCACCGAGCTCGGCGGCGAGGGCCGGGTCGACGAGGGCCAGAGCCTGGTGGTGGACACCGAGGCGATCGCGGAGGTGGTGTCCCGGCAGACCGGCATTCCGGTCAGCCGTCTCACCGAGGAGGAGAAGGACCGGCTGCTGGGTCTCGAGGAGCATCTGCACCAGCGGGTCGTCGGCCAGGACGAGGCGGTGCGGGTGGTCGCGGACGCGGTGCTGCGCTCGCGGGCCGGGCTCGCCAGCCCCGACCGGCCGATCGGCGGTTTCCTGTTCCTCGGGCCGACCGGCGTCGGCAAGACGGAGCTGGCCCGGGCACTGGCCGAGGCCCTGTTCGGCAGCGAGGACCGCATGGTCCGCCTCGACATGAGCGAGTACCAGGAACGGCACACCGTCAGCCGGCTGGTGGGCGCCCCGCCCGGGTACGTCGGCCACGAGGAGGCGGGGCAGCTGACCGAGGTGGTGCGCAGGCATCCGTACTCGCTGCTGCTGCTCGACGAGGTGGAGAAGGCGCATCCGGACGTCTTCAACATCCTGCTCCAGGTTCTCGACGACGGCCGGCTGACCGACGCCCAGGGCAGGACGGTGGACTTCGGCAACACCGTGATCGTGATGACGAGCAACCTCGGTTCCGAGGCCATCACGCGGCGCGGCGGGGCGCCCGGCTTCTCCGCCGGCGGCGCGGACGCGGACGAGGAGGCACGGCGGGAGCAGGTCCTGCGACCGCTGAGGGAGCACTTCCGGCCCGAGTTCCTCAACCGGATCGACGAGGTGGTGGTGTTCCGTGAGCTGACCGCCACGGAACTGCGGCGGATCACGGATCTGCTGCTGGAGGCGACGCGGCGCGGGCTGCGGGGGCAGGGTGTCACGGTCGGGTTCACCGAGGCGGCCGTGGACTGGCTGGCGCGGCGCGGCCATCAGCCCGAGTACGGGGCGCGGCCGCTGCGCCGCACCATCCAGCGGGAGGTCGACAACCAGCTCTCCCGGCTGCTGCTGGACGGCACGGTCAGCGGCGGCGACCGGGTGACGGTGGACACGGCGGACGGAAACCTCACGTTCCGGACGCAGGCGGGGACCGGCACCGACGCGGGGGCCAGGACCGGATCGACGGCCGGTGCCGGTGCCGGCACCGGCCGCGAGGAGCCCCCGACGCCGGGGCCGCCCGAACGGTGAGCGAGCGGGCGCCCCTTCCCGCCGGGGGCACCGGCGCCTTCCCGCCGGCCGGGCCCGCGGCCTACCGCGCCGGGCGCACTACCATCGCCGAGCCGCCTCCCCTGCGGGTCCTCTCCGCCGCGGCGACCCACCGGCCGTCCGGCAGCCGCTGCACGGCGGTGGTCGCGCCGATCTCCGGGTTGGCCTGGAAGGAGTGCCCGATGGCCTCCAGTTTCTGCCGTACGGCGCTGTCGTACAGGCCGGGTTCGAGGTCGGTGCGGGCTGTGTTGCGCTGGCTGGCGCGCGGCGCGGCGATCGCGTCGGCCAGCGGCAGACCGCGGTCGAGGAAGCCGGTGAGGGTCTGCAGCACGGTGGTGATGATGGTCGAGCCGCCGGGCGAGCCGAGCGCCACGACCGGTCGGCCGTGGCCGTCGAGCACGATCGTCGGGGCCATCGAGGACCGGGGCCGCTTGCCGGGACCCGGCAGGTTCGGGTCGTGGACGGCCGGGTTCGCCGGGGCGAAGGAGAAGTCGGTCAGCTCGTTGTTGAGCAGGAACCCGCGGCCGGGCACGGTGATGCCGCTGCCGCCGGTCTGCTCGATGGTGAGCGTGTAGGAGACGACGTTGCCCCAGCGGTCGGCGGTGGTGAGGTGCGTGGTGCTCTCACCCTCGTACGTCGTCGGGGCCGCGGCGTGGCCGGTCGCGCAGGGCGCGGGGTCGCGCGGGTCGCCGGGGGCGAGCGGACTGGTGAGGACGGCGTCGTCCTGAATGAGGCACTCGCGGGAGTCGGCGTACCGCTGGGAGAGCAGTTCCTTCGTCGGTACGTCCTCGAAGGCGGGGTCGCCGACCCAGCGGCCCCGGTCGGCGAACGCGATGCGGCTGGCTTCGATGAGGCGGTGCAGGTAGCGGGTGTCGTCGGCCCGGGAGAGGTCGGTGCGCTCCAGGACGTTGAGGGCCTCGCCGACGGTGGTGCCGCCGGAGGAGGAGGGCGCCATGGCGTAGACGTCCAGGCCGCGGTATGACGTCCTGGTGGGCGGCTGGGACGTGGCCCGGTACGCCGCGAGGTCCCGGGCCGAGAGGTCGCCGGGGCGGGCGTTCCAGCCGGAGTCCGGGTCCACGGGCGGCTCGTTGACCGTGTCCACGATGTCCCGGCCGATGGCGCCCCGGTACAGCGCGTCGACGCCCTTCCTGCTCAGCTCCGCGTAGGTGCGGGCGAGGTCGGGGTTCTTGAAGGTGGTGCCGACCACCGGGAGTGCACCGCCGGGAAGGAAGAGTTCGGCGGTGTCGGGGAAATGGCGGAAGCGCGCCTCGTTGGCGGCGGTCTGGGCGCGGAAGGTGCTGTCGACGGTGAATCCGTCGCGGGCGAGCCTCTCGGCGGGCCTCAGGACCGTCCGCAGGGACGCGCTGCCCCATTTCTCGAGCGCCCGCTGCCAGGTGGCCGGAGTGCCCGGGGTGCCGACGCCGAGGCCGCTGCTGACGGCTTCGGCGAAGGGGACGGGGGTGCCGTTCTCCAGGAAGAGGCCGGAGCCGGCGGTCAGCGGTGCGCTCTCGCGTCCGTCGATCGTCCGCACGGTACGGGACCTGGCGTCGTAGTGGACGAAGTAGCCGCCTCCGCCGATACCGGCCGAGTAGGGCTCGGTGACGCCGAGCGCGGCGGCGGTGGCGACGGCCGCGTCGGCGGCGTTCCCGCCCTTCCTCAGGATCTCGATACCAGCGGCGGAGGCGTCGGCGTCGACGCTGGAGACCGCTCCGCCGTGGCCGACGGCCACCGGGGTCTTGGCAGGTGGCGTGGCAGGGGTCCGGCCGGGTCCGCCCTGCGTGGCGGCCGTGGGCGGCGCTGCCGCTCCCGCCGAGACCACGGCGGCGGTGACCGCCAGAACCGTCAGCTTCCGTCCGACACGATGACGCATCCGCACCTCCGTTGAAGGGCCGTTCCCGCAGCCTAATTCATCACCATGCCCACGTCAGGAACATCACGGGGCGTGCCGTCACGGCCGCTCCGGACGCCCTTTCCCCGGACGTCTCGAACACGGGTTTGCCCGAGCCCGCTAGCATGCGCGCCCATGAGTGACGACGTACGCAACATTGTTCTGGGTGTGGTCGCCTCCGGCCTCTTCGCCGCGCTGGGCTGGATCGCCCGTACCTATCTGTGGAAGCGCAAGCTCCGGCGCAAGCAGGCGTTCTTCGGACTGCCGGACAACTCCGAGTCGCTCCTCGTCGTCAACCGTGATCCGGCCACGGCGGAACCGGCCGTGCACCGCTTCGACGTGTTCTCGCTGCTGGAGCTCTCGGCGCTGATCAAGGACTGCGGGGCACATGTCCAGGTGGTCACGCAGGACATGGTCCATCAGGGTTTCGGCGAACGCACGGAGTTCTGCGTGGGGGGTCCCGCGTCGAACCGGCGGATGGTGGCCCACATGGCGGCGATGCTGCCGGGGGTGCGCGTCAACATAGATCCCGAACCGGGCCCGGACCGGTCCGCCTTCCGGATCGGCACCGAACTCTACCGGCTGGAGCCGGGGGTCACGGAGTACGTCCTGCTCGCCCGGCTCACCGCCGGTGACCGGCGCGACACCCGGCCGGTGTTCCTGTTCTGCGGCCAGCGCGCGATCACCAACCAGGCCGCCACCCGTTATCTCGCCCGCCATCACGAGCGTCTCGCCCGCAAGCACGGTTCCCATTCCTTCGTCCTGCTGCTGAAGGTCGTCAACTCACAGGCGTACGGTCCTGATGTCGTCGAGGTGGTCGGGGACGTGACCCGCGCCGCGCAGACCCCGCTGCCGGTCCCCGCCGCCGAGCCCTCCCCCGGCCCGGCACCCGCTCCCGCGCCCGCCTCACGGAAGAAGCAGCAGAAGTCCTGAACCTCCCGGAGGGCGTGTACGGGCGGGTGACGACCGGGCGCAACCCGTCCGGCGCGCAGCTGACCTTCTGCCCGCCGGCGAACGACCCGTGGCACGGGCCGTCTTCGCCACGCGGGCAGTGATCTCCGGCTGCCGCCGGGCGGGACTGGCCGTTGTGAACCGCCGCCCCTCGGACGTGGGGCGGCGGGCCCCTCCCGGCGGCGGTGTACCCGCTGTGACCGCGAAGTCCCCTTCCTCACCGGGACGGAGAAGTCATCGTAGTCGAGGCCGGGGGGCGGGCGCCCCCGCGTGACCCCGCTCAGTGCCTGAGAATCCTGGCGAGGGAGTCCTCGGCCCGTCCGCCGCCCGGTGGGTGCCGGAGTGCGGGGCAGGTCGGGACCGGTCCCGGCCTGCGTCTCAGGCCTCCGCGACCTCGGCGTACAGCTGGGACAGTTCGGGCACCCCGCCGGCAGCCCAGGCGTGCCCGGAGTCCACGACGTCGAACTCCCGCCCGGAGGCGAGCCGTACGACGGGCTGACCGTCGGGCCGGATCTCCCAGACGGCTCCTGGAACGGTGCGCACGATGACCGTGCCCAGATACAGACCCGCGTCGTTGCCCAGCCAGGTCAGGGTGTCCTCGTCGTCCCGCCAGCTTCCCGGGACCATCTGGTCCAGCGCATCCAACGAGGCCGGGGAGTCGTCCAGCCGGACACCGGCCCGGGACACCTGGGAGCGCAGCAGCTCGCACTCGGCCAGGAGTTCCGCGAGGCCCTCGGGATCGCGGACTCCGAGATTCCGGCGCCGGCTGCCCAGGAAGGGGATGTTCATCCCTCCAGAGTGACATTCGTACCGCCGTCCGCACCACAGGGCACGCGGGCAACTGCCGTCGGGGGCCGGTGATTACACGTCCAGGTCGACCACGACCGGCGCGTGGTCCGAGGCGCCCTTGCCCTTGCGCTCCTCACGGTCGACGTAGGCGTCGGAAACGGCCTTGGCGAACGGCTCGTTGCCGTACACCAGGTCGATGCGCATGCCGCGGTTCTTGGGGAAGCCGAGCTGGCGGTAGTCCCAGTACGTGAAGGGGTGGTCGTACTTCAGCGGGCGCGGGACGACGTCGGTCAGGCCGGTCTCGCGCAGGGCCGCGAGGGCGGCGCGCTCGGCCGGGGTGACATGGGTGGAGCCCTCGAAGGCGGCGCGGTCGTACACGTCGTCGTCGGTCGGCGCCACGTTGTAGTCGCCGAGTACCGCGAAGGGGCGGCTGCCCGCCGCGTCACCGGCCACGGCGGCCTTCAGCGCCTCGAACCACCGGAGCTTGTACGCGTAGTGCGCGTGGTCGACCTCACGGCCGTTGGGCACGTACACCGACCAGACGCGGACCGGGCCGCAGGTCGCACGGACGGCACGGGGCTCCGACGAGCCGTCGTAGCCCGGGTCGCCGGGCAGGCCCTTGACGACGTCCTCGAGGCCCACGCGGGAGAGCACCGCCACGCCGTTCCACCGGCCGGTGGCGTGCACCGCCGACTCGTAGCCCAGCTCGCGCAGTTGCTCCACCGGGAACTGCTCCTCGGCGACCTTGGCCTCCTGGAGGCACAGCACGTCCGTGCCACTGCTCTCCAGCCAGGCCAGGAGCCTCGGCAGACGGGCGGTGATCGAGTTCACGTTCCAGGTCGCGATGCGCATGTCCCACAACCTACCGGGCACCTCGGACAATGTCCGTCCGGCATCCGCCGGCCGCCGTCCGGCTCACAGCTCGGCCGTCGCCCCCGGGTCCAGCCGCAGGTGCAAAGCGCCGCCGAGGGCGCCGATCTGACGGTCGTAGATCGGCCGGGCCAGGTCGGTGAGCAGGGCGTCGTGGATGTCGTAGGCGCGCTCCGGCCGGACCTCGCGGACGTAGTCGATGACCTCCGAGATCTTGTTCCAGGGGGCCATGACGGGGAGCATCAGCGTCCGGACCGGGTGGTCGGGGACGGTGAGGGCGTCGCCGGGGTGGAAGAGGGCACCGCCGTCGACGAGGTAGCCGACGTTGGTGACCCGCGGGATGTCCGGGTGGATCACGGCGTGCAGTTCACCGTGCACCTGCACCTCGAAGCCCGCGGCGGTGAACGTGTCGCCGTGACCGACGGTGTGCACCCGGCCGGGGAACGCGGCCGAGAGCCGGTCCGCGACGGACTTCAGGGTCCAGACCCCTGCGGCCGGGTCGGCCTCCAGGGCGGCTCTGAGCCTGCCCTCGTCGAAGTGGTCGGGGTGCTCGTGGGTGACGAGGAGGGCGTCCGCGCCGAGCGCGGCGTCCTCCTCGCTGAACCCTCCGGGGTCGACGACCAGGGTACGGCCGTCCTTCTCCAGGCGGACGCAGGAGTGCGACTTCTTCGTGAGCCTCATACGTCCATCCTGCCTCCACAGGCCCGCTCCGGCACGAGGCACCCGGGTCCTCACTCCTGGGGCGTGGTCTCCTCGCGGACGACCTGCTGGGCCACGCGGAACGCGCTGTTCGCCGCGGGGACACCGCAGTAGACGGCCGCCTGGAGCAGGACCTCCTTGATCTCCGCAGGGGTGAGGCCGTTGCGCAGGGCCGCCCGGGTGTGGACGGCGAGGTCCTCCAGGTGGCCGCCGGCGACCAGGGCGGTGAGGGTGACGCAGCTGCGGGTGCGCCGGTCCAGGCCGGGCCTGTCCCAGACCTCGGCCCAGGCGGAGCGGGTGACGTACTCCTGGAAGTCGCCCGAGAAGTCGTCGCTGTGGGCCAGCACCTGGTCGACGTGCGCGTCGCCCAGCACCTCCCGGCGGACCTTCATTCCCGCTTCGTACGTGTCTCTTCCGCCGCCCTGGGCCTGCGGCGGGACGGCGGCGGCGATCTCCGCGACGGGCCCGGTCTGCTGCGGCACGACCACCTGCCCCGCCCTGACCTGGACGGCAGGCAGGGCGATGTGCCCGGTGACGGGCTCGAAGGCGGGCTGCCAGGCCGTGGAGAAGTGCCGGACCAGGAGGTCGGTGACGGCGGCGGGCTGTTCCACCGGCACGAGATGGGAGGCGCCGGGCACGACGGCCAGCCGGGCGTCCGGCACCCCGGCGACCAGTGTGCGGGCCTCGGCGGGGCCGGTGACCTGGTCGTCCGAGCCGACCAGCACCAGGGTCGGCACGCCGACGCTGCCGAGTTCGGCCCGTACGTCGAACGAGGCGAGTGCCTCGCAGGCGGCGATGTAGCAGCCCGGGTCCGTGGTACGCACCATCTGCACGGCCCACTCGGTGATCGCCGGCTGCGCGGCCGCGAAACCGCTGGTGAACCATCGGTCGGGCGAGGTACGGGCGATCGGGTCGAGCCCGTTCGTCCGGACGATCACCCCGCGCTGGCGGAACTCGTCGGCGGTGCCGAACCGGGGCGAGGCGGCGATCAGGGCGAGGGAGGCGAGGCGTTCGGGGTGCCGCAGGGCCAGTTCGAGGCCGATCGCGCCGCCGAGCGCGCAGCCCGCGTAGCCGAAGCGCTGCACGCCGAGGCCGTCGAGGGTGGCGAGCAGCCGCGCGGTGAGATCGCCGACCGATCCCCCCGGGTGGGCGGGGGCGCCTCCGTGTCCGGGCAGATCGAACCGGAACACACGCCATTGTTTGGTCAGTTCGGGGATCTGCCGGTCCCACATGTGCCATGTGGTACCCAGTGAGGGACCCAGGATCAGGACCGGGGCCTCTTCTGGCCCGTCAAAGCGGTATTGCAGGGTGTTCGGCGGTGTCTCACTCACGCGTCAGACCCTCTCACGTCTCACGAAATCTCACATAGCCCGGGGAAGCCTGCCGCTCGACGCACCCGCGGCTCGACTCATCGGGCACTGCCGACGGCCTCGTCGATCGAGTCTGAGCCTTTCAGCGTCTACACGCGCCCCTGACGTAGCGTGACCCGCCGACCGCACTCTCTCCTGGTCCTCGCGTCGACGCGCTGCCTCCTCCATCAGTACAGCTGCCAGCTGTTCCGAGTTTGCAGCAAAGCATGTGGTGCCGTCCCGAAGGACGGGACGACGTAGCGGGAGACCTTTCGGGCCGCTCCGATCGCCACCTGAAAACCACCCTCGGGAAACGCCGCCGAACTCACGCACGCCCCTCCGCCTCACCGTGCAGGCCATCCCATGTGGTGGCGGCTTCGCGGAGGTCTTCCACGTCTGGCTTCACGTACCACTTCTTCGTGGTCTTCACATTCGTGTGCCCGGCCCACCGGGCGAGGATGTGATCCGGCACGCCGTTGTTGGCAAGGAAGGTGAGGCAGGAGGCACGAGCGTCGTAGAGACGTACTCTGCGCAGGCCAAGAACCTCCATGAGCCGGTACGCGCGCCTGCGGAGTTGCTTGATCGTGAAAGCCTCCCCGGTCTCGTGCACCACGACGTACCCGGAGTCCGAGTAAGCCTCACCGAGGACGAGCCTCTCCTTGGCCTGGAGGGTCTTGAACGTCCTAAGGGCCATCAGTACTGGGCCCGGCAAAGGAAGATCACGTTCTCCGGCCATGGACTTGGTGTCCTTTTCCACGACGTATCGATTCCCCATCATCGTCCGGGTGTTGGCTATGGTGATCGTGGCATTGCCCAAGTCGACGTCCTCCCATCGAAGTCCGCAGACTTCAGCAGGACGCAGACCCATGAGGGACAGCAGAAGGGGAGCATAGAGCCGTTCCGCCCTGACGCCGTGAATGAACATCTGGACTTCCTGAACGTTCCACGGCTTCACTTCCTGCTTCTTCTTTCGATCCTCCTTACGCGCCCTACGTGGAATTGTGACGTGCTGGGCCACGTTCATGGTCAGCAGCCGCCGCGTCACTGCGCGATTCAAGGCATCCTTCAATCGCGCAAGGCTCATTTCCACACTGGTCACCCCGAGCGGAGTGCCAGCTTTTCCGCCGCGTGCACGTCCATACCTCAACGCCCAATTCATCCACTCTTCTACGTCTTCCTCCGTGAGCTCTTGAAGCCGGATATGGCCCAACTTCCCGCGAACCCGATCCAAGGTAATCCGATAGTTGTAGATCGTGGTTTCTTCCAGATCATCCGCTTTCATGGCCAGCCACCGATCTAGCCACTCATTGACAGTGATCTGCTTGGGAGGAACGAACGTCCCTTCTTGGCGACGGTTGGTAATGCGCGCGTACTCGACCTTCGCTTCCTTGAGCGTGGTGAACGTACGAGTCAGCTGTCTGCGCTTTCCGGTAGCAGGGTCGACTCCCACGTCGACCACAAACCGGTACCGCACCTGCCCCTTCGAGTTGGGTGGGAGCTTCTTGATCGGATCGGACAGGAGGTACTCACTCTCCTTCTGTGCGTGACCTACGCCGGCTAGGCACTGGGCTCATCTGATTGGCAACAGACCAGCGACGCTCCGCGCCATGGCGCAGAACGGTATCTGCAGGTTCGCGCAGCTCCACTGCCAAGCACAGCCGCGCATGCGAACGTACTTCGAGGATCGTCACGATCGCCGGTTTTGCTAACCGGCGATCGTCGTCTATGTTGCGCTCGCCGTCCGCACGCGATCCACGCTCCGAGTGCGTCGCGTACGTTGGTGGGGCAAAGAGAAGGCGGACACATCGGCAACGTTCACGGACAGGGCGAACTCCTCGTTACGTCGGGGACGGGCTGACCGGCCACATGGTTCAGGGTGTTGTACGTTGACATACCCCTACGGCGTCTTCCAGCTTTTCCAGCGCCTTTCTCTTCTGCCGTGGGCGAATAAGGAAAGGCAGCTACCGAACCGGGGCCAGTTACCGCGGCGGCTACGACGTCGGTAATTCGGCCCCGGCATGACGACTCGGAGCGGCCCCGGTTCGTGAAGATCCATGACGGCTCGAAGCGGTCCCCGTGTCGGCATGGGTAGGTCTCTGCCGGAGTCTGAGAAAGCCGCCGATACTCAAGGGAGGGCCGATTCCAGCCGCCCGGGTGGGGCCGCCCGGGCGGCGTCGCCGTCAATGACGTGTGCGCGAGTGAGGGCCGGTTGGGCCTGGGCTGAGGGCCTTGTCCCACCGCGAGCCGGCGGGGATCATGACCGCGTGCGGCACCAGAAGAAGCTCCACGAACTACTCGAACGCGCCGGTCTCACGGTCGTCGAGGACGTGCGCCCGGGCAGCCTGTTCCCGCCGGAGGCCGGCTGGCGGATCGCGCGGGGGATCGCGGCGCCGGACGGCGTGGCCCGGGAAGCGCTCGATGCCGCGTGGTGGCGCCGTCTTCGCGACATCGACGGCGAGTTTCTGGTGGCCGTCCTCGGGCACCGGATCGGCGGCAACGACTCCTGGTGGACCCGGGTCCGGCACGCCGGGAGCGGCGTGCCGGAGTTGACCGGCGACCCCGGGTTCGTGGCGCTCTCCCTCGACGGGCAGGTGCTGCTTGCCGAGGTGCCCGGCGAGGGCGGGCCTCGGGTGACGGCCCTCGACCGACTGCCGGAGCGGCTGGAGGAGGCCGCCGAGGCCGCCGGGCGCGAGACGGAGGTCGAGCGCGCCGAGGTGTGGGCGGCGGTGCCCGGCCGACTTGCGTGGCCTCTGCACTGGGCGGAGGGAATCGGGTTCAATCCGGCTGCGACGGACGAACTGCTGATCCGGCTGCTGGATGTGGAGGAGGGCTTCCTACACGGATGCGACCGGCCCGCCGTCCTCGACGCCGCCGTGGCACACCCCGATCCGCGGGTGCGGTCAAGGCCCGCCGACACCTTCCGGCCCAAGCTCACGTCCGATCAGTGGGTACGTCTGGTCCGCGCCGAGCCGTCGCCCCATCGGCGCGTGCTCTGGGCGGAGCGCGCCTGCGTCTGGGGCGCCGAACTCCCCGAGGACCTGTACGACGACCTCCTCGCCGGCCCCTCCCGCGCACGAGCCGCCGAACTCCCGGGGCTCCCCGCACGGCACCTCCCTGACCTCGCGGCCGACGCCGATCCCCGGGTGCGGTCGGCCGCCTGTGCCCGATGGGAGGACCTCGCCGCGCCGCTGCGGGAGCGGCTGCTGGCCGACACCGACGACGCGGTGCGCACGGCTGCGCTGCTCGCCCACCACACGGCGTACCCATGCCTCGCGAGGTTTTCGCCGCCCTGCCCGAACCGCGGCCAGCGCTCGAACGGTGCCGCCTCGCGCCCGACCTGGAGGCGGAGCTGGTCCGGGACGGGGACGCGGAAGTACGTCGGGCGCTGGCCGCCAACCCGAGCCTGGGCGCGCACGGCGTCGCCGTGCTGGCGGAGGACCCGCAGGACGACATCCGCTCCGCGGTGGCGCTGCGCTCCGACCTCACCGAGGAGCAACGTGCCGCGGTCCGCCACGACTTCGACCCGACGTCGATGTCGCACACCCTGCCCTGGGTCGAGGAGCTGCACGGCGACGCCGACGCGATGCGCCGTCTCGCCGCGTCGTCCCACCCACTGGTCCGCCGCAGTGTGGCTCGAGCCCGGCACCTTCCGCCGGATGTCGTGGCGCGCCTGGCGCGGGACGAGGACCGGGCGGTCCGCCTGTTCCTCACCGAATCGTGCGAGGACGCCCCGGCCGACATGCTGCTGGAGGTCTGGCGCTGGTGGGACGGCAGCTTCAGCCACCCCGGTCGGCCCCGCGGCCATCCCAACTTCCCCCGTGCGGGCCTGCTGCGCTACACCGCCGACCCCAGCGGGCGAATGCGCCGCCTGGCCCTGGACGATCCGGAGTCGACACCGGCCGACGTCGCACGCCTGGCCCGGGATCCCGAAGCCGAGGTGCGCCGCCGCGCGGCTGAGGACCCCCGGCTGTCACCGGCCGACGCGGTGCGGCTGCTGAACGACCCGGAGGCCCACGTCCGTGACACCGCGGTGCGCAATCCGCGGCTGCCGGCCCGCGTCCTGGCCGGGCTGTTGCACGACCGCGACACGGCATGCGCAGCGGTCACCAACCCGGCGATCCCGATCCCCGTCCTGCACCGCATCCTGACCGCGGCTGCGGCAGCCGTGGCAGCCCGGCACTGAACACCGACACCCCGCACGGCAGCCATGGTGGTCCGACGCTGAACTCCGGCACGCCTTCCGTTGTACGCCAAGCGGGCTGTGATCCTCGGCTCCGTTCCTGGGCCGCCGTCCTCCCAAATCTGCCACCACACCTGGCTGAGCGCCGAAATCACGGCTGCCGAGTGCAGACCAGGCATCCATGTCGCCCAGTGCTGACCGCCCGGCCCACCTGATGTTCCCGCATGCCGAACACCGGTACCGCCCCTGCTTGAGTATCTGGTTGTCAGCCTGTCCGCGGGCTACACGATTGCCTTCCATCGCCACGGCGGTGCCCCTGCCCGGCCGCGCAGGCAGTCGATGCGGTACTGCGCCTCGCGCCGCCACTCCGGGCGGGTGGCGGCGTGCTGCGCGGCGTACGTCGTCATCCGCAGCTCTCGCGCGCCGGCCAGAAGTTCATACCCTTCCCACTCCGTGACGTCAGCGCCGTAGGTCTCGCAGAATGCGGCGTACTCCTCGGCAGATACCGCGCCGGTCGTGGTGAGCTTCACCGCGGTCGACACGAGATCCCACTCCGGAGGGCCGAACGAAGCGCGCTCGAAGTCCATCAACAACGGGCCGGCCTCCGTGCGCGCCACGTTGCCGACCCATGCATCTCCGTGGACTACACACTCCGGCAGGCCCTTCGGCCTCGAAGCCCATTGCTGCTTGAGATCTTCAAGCCGGCCCTTCAGCCACAGCCGGTCATCGTCAGAGATTGTGATCGCTGCGTCGATGCGCTCAACCAGCCGGACGAATGGGTCCAACTCACCCAGTGGCAGGTCTGGTTTCGGCAGGGCGTGCAACTGCTTGAGGAGCACGACGACGTCGGTGACGGTCCCGATCTCGTGTGGCGGCAGCTCTTGCCAGAACGTCACCGGGTGCCCGCTGGCTGCTACCGGCTGCCGCAGGTCAAGGGCGCGTACGGCGGGCACGCCCTGGGCGGCCAGCCAGTGGGCGACCTGAACCTCGCGCGTTGCGGCGGCGGACTGTCCGGGCCGGGCGATTCGCACCACCACTCCCCCGGGCAGACGCCATATGGCGTTCTCGGCGATCCGTATCGGTTGGGCGTTGGTCGCGTCGAGGCCGGCTGCGAGGCACGCCTCCTCAAGTACGGCTTGGGTGGGCGTGGGCGAAGTAGTCACGCCTGCACCGTAGCCGCGATGCGCTCACGCAGGTCGCTGGCCTCGGGGAGGTTCCGGTGCCGGCCTGCGTACCGGGCGAGTTCCCGCAGGTCCTCGGCAGCCCGGCAGGAGGTCAGCTTGCCGACGTCATCCAGCGCTCGGTGGCCGAGCACGACCGCGTGCCGCGGGTCGTCGCCCTTGGCCATGACCAGGGAAGCGAGTTTTGTCTCGGAAATGGCGCGCGATCGTGCAAAGGCGTTGCCGTGACCCTTGACCGCGATCTCGAAGCGGCGGGCCGCCTGCCCGGGGTCCTGGTCCGCGTGGACCGCGAGGTCGAACAGCGCGTGGGCGGTATCGCCGTGGTGCTGGGCGTAGTCGTAGTAGGCCATCCACGGCGGATCCTGTGCCGGGTCGGACTGTTCGAACGCGGCGTCGGCTTCTCCGACCGCGCGCAGGGTGTTGGCTACGTCGCGCATCTTACCGAAGGCGCGGGCGCGTGCCGTGTGCAGCATGGCACGCTCGGTGGCGGTGAGCCGGTCGGAGCGCACCAGACCCTTCTCTGCGTGGGTTAGGCCAGTATCCGGATCTCCGACCCAGATTTCCTGCCGGGCCATGAACGAGTACGTCTTGGCGCGCAGGTGCCACTCCCCGGCTTCTTCCGCGCACTCAGCGGCTAGCCGGAAGCTGACTCGGGCATCATCGTGGGCGTACGCGTCGAACTGCGAGGCGCCGACGACAATCCCTAACCGAGCGACAGAGGCCAAGAGTTCGGGCCGCAGGGGCTCTGGGCAGGGCACAGGTAGCAGGGAGGCACCCCACATGATGGCACCGCGGGCGAGTTCTCGCACCGCGCCGCCGCCTCCGTACTCGTTGTCCTGGCGATGGATGACATCGGCCAGCGACTTCAGCTGCCTGATCTCGCGCGGGCGGATCCGAGTCGGGATCTCCCGGGGAGCTGCTGGGGTCACGAGGTGGACGAGGTCTATGGGGGCGATGGCGGCAAGGCCGCTCGTGGCGAGGAAGGCGCGACGGTCCACAGAGGCAGGGCTCCCGCTTGGAGATGTTGTGCTACCTCTGCCCAGGATGCGGCCTTCATGGACCTGAATCGGCACCTCCGCCCTGCCAGGGGGTGCACTTTCCGTTTCAGGACGGGCTTTTTCCGTTTGCCCGAACACCATCCCCCACGCCCGGGTGAGGACTCCGCCTGTCTGCAGGACCTCGTCCAAGCGCTCAGCCAAGTCCTTCGAACAGGTAGCAGTCCCCTTCTCGATCTTCTCGATGAGTGAACCGCTGACCTGCACTTTCGCGCCCAACTCGGCGTGCGTAAGAGGGCCGCGCTTCTTACGCCAGGTCCGCAACTCATGACCGAACCAGTCACGCGGGGACGCGTCCGGAGTCAATTGCTTCTCGGGTCTTGGCATGGGCTGTTCCTCGCTCGCGAAACGGAAGATCGAGGTTTCCGAATCAAGATCTGCACGCGGTCCTGTCGGCCTGGCTCAATGGTTGCTCACGGCCGCCACCCCAGTACACACCGCATCCGGCGCCGGTTGGAGAGATTTCGTCGAACGAGGGACTCCCCGTGAAAGCAGACCTGATGGAGGCTCAACGGCCCGTTGCAGAGGGCACAAGCGCTGCGGTCCGGACGCGTTCCGGAGCGTGCGAAATCGACGTCGCTCTGACAGCCGCTGCTGTCTCGGGCGTACGCGACCTCGTCAGTGCGTGCCTCCGTCTGTGGGGCCTGACCGAACTCGACTGGCGGGTCACTCTCACTGCGTCCGAGCTACTGACGAACGCCTTCCAGTACGCCCGCAAGGAGGACGAGTCCTCGGTTCCAGTGAAGGTCGTCCTCACCCGGACCCCCGACGGGGTCTTCCTGTGCGTCAGTGACCCGCACCCCTGGCTCCCAGCCGCCGTCTCGGCAGGCGACAACGACGAGAGCGGTCGCGGCCTGATGCTGATCAAGACGCTCAGCGACAGATACGGCTGCTCGTCCACTGCCCACGGCAAAGACGTTTGGGTCACGATCCTGCACTCCGCGTAGTCGCATTCCCCTGCCTCTGACGAGACCCGAAAGGACCACCATCATGTGCCGGCATTCGACGCCGTTCCCCAGCGCCGACACGAAGGCCGACAGCGGTTCATCGTCAGCGACGCTGCGCTCGGAAGAATCGAATGACAGTTTCGAGTTGGGGCACGGCCCTCACGCGAGACCTCTTTTGGTAGGGCGGCGTCAGCGAGGTCGCTCGTACTTCCTGGTCTACCTTCAGCGTCCCCGCGGGCAGGACGTGGTGTACGCCCGCAGGGGCTACAGCGTCGTGGAGTTACGGCAAGCCTGCCTCCGGGCGCTCCGCTGCGTCGCGCCAGTAGTCGGCGAGCATCTCGCCCGGCCAGGCCGGCTGACGGACGGAACCTCGGGGCCCCATTTCCTGAAAGTAGGGGGCCAGGTCAATCACCGGCGTCCCGTCGACTGCGTCGAGGTCGGTCACCAGAAGGTCGCGGCCGTCCACGCTCAGCAGCCTCGGGTAGCTGACAGCCATCTGGTTGGGGCGCCGATGGTTTCGGTGGACGAAGGTTCCGGTCGCTGGCCACTGCACGTTGCCCCTGGGGCTGCGGGCGTGGAGCTGCACGTCCTCGGACTGTGCCAGGTGGAAGCGCCACGTCACAGTCAGGTGGGAGAACTCGTCGATTCCCTGCAGGGTTTCGAGGGGGTACGCCTCGTTGAGTCGGATCACCGACTGGACCCCGCCCTGGTAATCGTCCTGGACGCGGGTGTGGCCGCCGACGACCGTTGCGATCGATTCGACCTCGTACGTCGTCACCGGTATTGGTTCCTCTCTTCGCACGATGCTGGTCCGCGGGCTGCCGTGGGGCGTCGAGCGTCCGCGTCGCGATCAGCCTATGGCCCGGAGCATGCCGCGCGCCCGGCGGTCCAGCTCGTTGACATGGCGGCCTTCGCGTTGCCGGACGGGCGAGAGGTCACTCTGGATTCGGACGATGACGTCACGCGCCCGGCCGGACTGGACGCCCGTCATGGCGTCGAGTGCTTCGTTCCAGGTTGCGCATGCCTCGTCGAGGTTTCCCCGCTGCACCTGGACTGCGCCGAGGTAGCCGAGCGTCACGCTGTGGGTGCGGGCGAACTGCTGGCGCCGGCGCGTGGCCACGCTCCGCTTGAAGTGGATCTCCGCGTCGATGGGCTGACCTATGTCGCGCAAAGCGCAGGCCGTCTCGTGGGCGAGGGAGGCTTCCTGGAAGAAGCTGACGCGGGCGGGCGCTTCGGTGGTGTCGGCGCGGGCGAGGTCACGCTCTGCGCGGCTGATGGCCGCGAGGGTGCTGGCGCGGTCACCGTCGGCCGCGAGTGCGCGGGCGTGCACGATCGCCAGCAGCGCCTTCTCGCGGTGGCTGGCCTGGCCGTAGCGGTCGCGGGACATCGAGGCGTCGGCCAGGGCGAGCGCCCTGCGCGGATGCCCGAGGTCGACGGCCTGGTGGGCGAGGGCGCGCAGGACGTGGCCGCCGAGCGGTCCGTCGCCGGCCTCCGCCGCGATCCGGGCGGCGATGGTGAGGTAGCGCTGGGCGGTGCGGTGTTCGCCGGCGTCGAAGGCCATCCAGCCGGCGAGGTAGGTCATCTCTGCGACGGCGGAGTGCGCGGCGCGGCGGAGCTGATCTGTACGGAATCGGCCGCCGAGCAGCGGCACCGCCTCGTCGAGCAGGTGGCTGGCGAGGGCTTTGCGGCCGGTTGCGCCGCCTCGCTGCTGGTCGCGTGCGGAGTAGTAGACCGTGAGATCGCGGACGTCGTCGATGTCGGCTTGGGTCACCGAGCGCGAGGAGGCCGGTCGGCGGCTCGCCGCTGCGGCGGGGGCGGCTGCCCACCACGAGGTGGTGGGCAGGGCGAGATCGGCTGCGGAGTAGGCGGCGGTGGCCAGCAGCTTGCGTCGGTGCATGTCGAGATCGTCGCTTCCCAGCTCGGCCAGTGCGGTCAGAGGGTCGACGCTCCAGTCGGATCCGGTGTCAGTCGTGCCTGTCGGCTCTTCTTCCAGCCCGAGGTCAGCCAGGGAGAGCCGGCGGCCGAGTCTGCGGGACAGCGTCTCGCGCAGGATATGCGGCGCTCTGCCACTCGGCTTCGTGCCGAGCACCCACATGGAGATGTGCGAGCGGGAGATCGCCTCCAGCTCACGCACTCCGCACTCCGCAGCCACACGGGCAACGGCGGCGGCTGCCTGCGGCTGGGACCAGCCTGCTTCGCGCAGGAGTGCGGCAAGGGCGACATTGCGTTCACGGGCCATGGGCTGCCCCTCGGTTCCGTAATGATCTTTGGCGCCTTTGGCGGCCTTCCCGTCCGCGAAGGCATATCCCTCGGACGGGATTCGCGGTTCGCTCAACGTAGCGGCCAGATCACTCACATCGCACGCCGACCGACGCCTCCGACGGGCGATCTCGGCTCACTTTGGCTTGATCCGAACAGGAGTTGTGGCATGCGCCTATCGCTGGACCCTCGCCGAGACGGCAGCCAGCTCGTGGGCGGACGCGGGCGGCAAGCGCCCGTCACCGAGGCACCGGCGCCGGACCGCGATCACGTGGTGGCCGCGTCGGAGACGGTGACACTGGTGCTGGGCGAGGATTCGCCACTACCCGAGAGCGCTGCCGACGTGGAGGACCTCGTTCGCCTTCTGCGCGGCCACATTGCCCAGTTGGGCACACGGACCGCTCCGGATGTTCCCGCCTTGCTACGCGCGCAGCAGCTTTGCTCCGACAGCATCCCCGAGGGCTATGTGTCGAGCCGGGTGTACCTGGTCAGGCTCGCCGAGGCCACCCAGGAACTGACGGCTTACGTGGAACGCGGCGATCCCGGGCCGATCAGCGGGGAGAGCGGGCGGCGTTGGCCGGGGCCGACAGTCAACGTGCTGCGCGGCGCCGTCTTCGCCCTCGCCTTGGCCTGCCTGGTCTTCGCCGCTTCGGTGCCGCGGACATGACCGTGACCAGTGCCGTCGTCATCGCTCTGATTCTCGGGCCGACGGCCTGGCTGATGCTTCGCGGCGAGCGGGCGGCCCTGCGCGAGCCGCCGAGCACCTGCCGCCGCCCGGCAACGCTCCTCCTCTCCCCGGCGAACACCGACCTGCCTTCCGCCCACCGTTCCCGGCCGCTGTGACGGCCCCGATACGACCCCGGACCTGCGGGGTTCACGGAGATCCACACGATGAATCGGCTTCCGCACATCGAGCAGTACGGCCTGATCGGCGACACGCAGACCAGCGCCCACGTCTGCGATGACGGTTCGATCGACTGGCTGTGCCTGCCCCGCTTCGACTCGCCAGCTGTCTTCGCCGGGCTCCTGGGTACGCAGAAGCACGGCTCCTGGCAGATCGCACCGGCCTCGTCCGCAGGCCGGAGCGGCTCAGAGAAGGTCGCTAAGCGCCAGTACCGCGGTGACTCGCTCGTCCTCGAATCGGTGTGGCGCACCCCGGCGGGTTCGGTCCGCGTCCTGGACTTCATGCCGCCGCGCGACGGCACCCCGCAGGTGATCCGGATCGTCGAGGGCCTGAGCGGCGAGGTGGAGATGGTCTCGGCCATGCGTCCTCGGCCGGGGTACGGCAGCGTCAGCCCGTGGCTCCACGAGGTCGGTGGGCGCATGGTCGCGGAGGCTGGCGCGGACGCTCTGTGGCTCGACACCTGCGTTCCGCAGGTGGAAAAGGACGGCGTGGTCGTCGGCGCCTTCGTCATCGGGGCCGGGCAGAGCGTGGCGTTCGTGCTCAGCTGGTGCCCGTCCCACGCCGCCGCGCCCGACGTTCTTGATCCGGAGGCCGCGCTCTCCGAGACGCTCGCCTTCTGGCAGGACTGGACGCAGGAGTGCACCTACGACGGGCCCTACCGCGAGGCCGTGGTCCGTTCCCTGATCACGTTGAAAGCGATGACGTACGGGTCGAGCGGCGGAATCGTCGCTGCGCCGACCACGTCGCTGCCCGAGGAGATCGGCGGCAACCGGAACTGGGACTACCGCTACACGTGGCTGCGCGACGCCGCCACGACCCTGGCCGCGCTGCTGGGGACCGGATACCGGCAAGAGGCGCAGGCATGGCGGCGCTGGCTGTTGCGTGCCGTGGCCGGCGACCCGGAGAACCTGCAGATTATGTACGGGATCACCGGGGAGCGTGATCTGCGGGAACGGGAGCTTCCCTGGCTTCCTGGGTACGAGGGCTCGGCCCCAGTCCGGGTCGGAAACGGCGCGGCGGATCAGCTGCAGCTGGACGTGTACGGCGAGGTGATCGACACCCTGTATCTCGCGCATCAGAGCGGTGTCGCCCACTGCGCCGACACCGCGGTCCTGCATCAGCGGCTCGTCGAGCACCTGGCGCAGCGCTGGCAGGAGCCCGACGAGGGAATTTGGGAGATCCGCGGGGCCCGCCGGCACTTCGTCCATTCCAAGGTGATGGCCTGGGCGGCGGTCGACCGCACCATCCGCCTGGCCGAAGCCGGCGCGCTCGACATGGACCTGGCCCCCCTGGTCGAACTGCGGGCGACGATCCACCGGGAGGTCTGCACCAGGGGCTTCGATCCGGTGCGCAACACCTTCACCCAGTCCTACGGCTCGAAGGAACTGGACGCCGCCACGCTGCTCATCCCCCGCACCGGCTTCCTGCCGCCCGACGACCCGCGCGTCATCGGCACGGTGGACGCCGTCCGTCGTGAACTCTCCGCGGAGGACGGGCTCGTGCATCGGTATCGGACCCGCGGCAAGCGCACTGGGGTGGACGGTTTGAAGGGCAATGAGGGCACCTTCGTGGTCTGCTCCTTCTGGCTCGTCGATGGCCTGGCCCTGACTGGCCGCCTCGATGAAGCCCGTGCCTTGTTCGAGCGCCTCCTCGCATTGCGCAGCGACCTCGGGCTCCTGGCGGAGGAGTACGACCCCGTCCGGCAGCGCCAGCTCGGGAACTTCCCGCAGGCGTTCAGCCACATGGGCCTGATCCAGAGTGCCCTGCTCCTTCAGCTCCTGACGACGGGGCCCTCCCGCCAGCACGGCGCGGTGGCGGTTCCGACGCCCCGCTCGACCTCCCGCAGCACGCGCCAGAGCACCGCAGACCTGACGCCGCAGCACGCATAGCCACCCCACCCCTTGACGAGGATTCCCATGTCTGACAGCGCCTTCCCGGCACGGCCTGCCGCTACCGGCCACCGCAGACGGCGGCCCCCGGTCGACGCGAACACGCTGCACCTCGCTCGCCGCGCCGTGGCACTGCCCCTGGCTCTCCTTGCCGCGCTGCTGGTCACCGCCTTCGCTCTCCGGTCGGTGTCCGCAGTAGGCCCCGGCTGGGTCCTGGCCGGCCTCGTCTGCGGACTGGCGGGCGTCGTCACGGTGGCGGCACACGGAGCGCGCACCGTCGCCAGAGCCGCGCAGTCGGCCGTGGAGGATTGCGAGGCGACAGCACTGAAAGCGGTCGCAGGGGCAGCGGCAGCCGTCGAAAAGTCGGTGCAGTGGTCGGCGGACGAGCTGTGCCGTGGAAAACGCCCACCGTTGCCGGACCCGCAGACGCCGCAGTCGCCCACTGCGAACGCCGGGATCGACAACGCGTTGAGTGCTCTCCAGGCGCAGGCCATCGCGTCGCTGATCCGCGTGCACGACGAGTCGCAGTCCGTGGTCCTCCTGGAGGTGCTGCGCCGCCTGGCCATGCGGGAGCACGCCTTGGTCAGCAAGGCACTCCAGGCACTGAGTCGGCTGGAGATGCTGACCGACGACCCGGAGCTGCTGGCCGCGATCTTCGAGATTGACCACCTCGTGACGCGGATGCGCCGCCAGGTGGAGAGCACAGCGGTGCTGGGCGGGCAGTCCCTGCGCAGCGTGCGCCGGCCCGTTCCTGTCACGACGGCCCTGCGCGGTGCCGTCTCCGAGGTCGTGCAGTATCCGCGGGTGGCTGTCGCGGCCGGGCCCGTGGGCGCCGAGCTGGGTCTGCCCGGCCATGTGGGTCCGGACCTGACGCACCTGCTGGCCGAGCTGATCGAGAACGCCTGCGAGTGCTCCGATCCGGCGACGAAGGTGATGGTGCGTGCGCAGCGGGTGGCGAACGGGCTGGCCATCGAGGTCGAGGACCGGGCCATCCCCATGCATCCGCAGACGCGGGCGCAGATGAACCATCTGCTCAAGGCCCCGGACGAGGTCGACGTCAGCAGCCAAGTCCGGGCCGGGCAGCTCGGCTTGCTGGTCGCCGCGTTGATCGCCCGGTCACACGGGCTGTCCGTCCTCCTGCAGGAGAACGTGACGGGGGGCACCACTGCCCTGGTCGTCATACCGGCACGGCTCCTGGTGGCGATTGCCCCGGTCGACGATGCGGGCGCGTTGCCGCTCGAGGAAGTCCGGCCCTCCGGGCGGCAGCCGCAGCGGGTTGCCGCGACTCCTGCCGCCCCGGGGGCGGCGGGTCAGGTCGCACGCCCCGGCATCGCAGGGGGGCCGGAAGCCGCAGTGGCTGGCGACTCGGCCGACGCGCCCGCTCTTCCCACGCGCACACGCCGGACGGGATCTTTCCGTCCACCACACGAGCGGGAGCAAGCCCCCGTGGCTGCGGCGACGCCAGGGCTCGCAGCCGCCTTCCGCAACGGCATCCAGGCTGGCGGGACCGCCGGTTCCCCTACCTCCTCGACAGAGCACCCCACACCCTGACCCTCGTCCTTCCGCGTTCCCGGTGGCCCGGTACATCCGCTGGTCCTTCCCCCTTCTGGAGCAATCCCTATGAGCACCCACCCCGCGATGAGCAACGTGACCGGCGGCACGCCCGCATCCGCGACGACCACAAGCGGACAGCGGGACAGCATGGTCTGGCTGCTGCGTCAGTTCGCCTCCGAGACGCCGGGCGTCACGCACGCCGTCCTGATCTCGCGCGACGGACTGCGGCTGCTGGACAGCGACGTCGACAAGGACTGGGCGGACGAACTGTCGGCCGCCTTCAGCGGGGTGGCCTCCCTCGCGGCGAACATCACCGGCCCCAGCAGGAAGAAGAGGCTGGCCCGGCAGGTCATCATCGAGCGAGACGACTGCCTGTTCTTCGTCCAGAGCGCCGGGCGCAGCGCGGCCTTCGACAACCGCCCCGGCAACGAACGCGGTGAGGTGGACACGATCCTCGCCGTCATCGCCGCCAGGGACGCCGACGCGGGCACCGTCGGGTTCGAGATGGGGCGCCTGGTCCAGAAGTTCGCCCCGTACATGCTGATCCCCGTCCGGGTCGGCACGGGCGGAGAGGTCCGGTGACCACGTACGGTCGCGCGGCCGAGGAGTCGGCGTTCGTGCGGACCTACACCCTGACGCGCGGGCGTACCAAGCCGCGGCACCTGCTCGGTCTGGAAACCGTTCTGGAGGCCGGACCGGGAAGGCCCGGCCCGACGCAGGCCGAAGAGTGCGCGGAGATCCTCGCCCTGTGCCGGGAGCGCCAACGGTCGGTGGTCGAACTGGCGGGCCGCCTTGGCCGGCCCGTCACCGCCGTCAAGATCCTCGTCTCCGACCTCCTGGACGCCGACGCCCTGGTCGTCCCCCTGACCCAGTCCTATGCCGATACCGGTGCGGGATCCGGTCCGTCTACCCAACTGCTGGCAGCCCTTTCCGCGGGCTTGAAGAGGAAGTGGCCTGATGCCGTCGCCTATCCCCAGGCCGGATGACCCGGCCGCGGTGCTGCGCAGTTCGCCGCTCCCACGGGCCGCTGCTCCGACTGTGCTGAAAATCGTCATCGCCGGGGGCTTCGGCGCGGGCAAGACCACCGCCGTGGGCGCCGTCAGTGAGATCACGCCGCTGAGCACAGAGGAGTACCTGACCGAGGCGAGCACGGACGTCGACAGCCTGGCGGGCATCGAGGCGAAGCAGACCACCACGGTCGCCTTCGACTTCGGCCGCCTGAGCCTGCCCGACGCGCCCGTGCCCCTGGAGCTGTTCCTGTTCGGCACGCCCGGCCAGGACCGGTTCGTCGACCTCTGGTACGACCTGGCCCGCGGCGCCGTCGGCGCGGTCGTCCTGGTCGACACCCGCCGTCTGGAGACCAGCTTCACCCCCGTCAGCTTCTTCGAAGACATCGGCCTGCCCTTCGTCGTCGCCGTCAACCACTTCGACGGCGCGCACCGCTACCACCCCGAGCAGGTCCGCACCGCCCTCGAACTCCCCGCCTCCGTACCCGTAGTCACCTGCGACGCCCGCGACACGAACCACGTCGCCGGCGTCCTGCTGACCCTCGTCGACCACGCCGTGAACAACGCCGCCACGTGCCGCGCTGGTCACGCCCCTTCCACCACCCTCCAGGACGCCTGATGTCACACCACCCCACCGACCCCTACCGCACACCGCAGGCCACCCCGCCCGCACGATCCTTGCCGCGACGCGACATGCGGGACGCCACCCGCGCCCCGTTCACCCCGCCAGGCGCCGCCCTCACCACCCAGCCGGCCCAGCAAGCGGAGCTGGCGCAGCGCTACGAGCTGCTCGCACGGCTGGGCGTTCCCACCGTGGCCAACGAGGACTTCGACGACCTGGCCCGCGACATGGCTGAGCAGGCTGGGTTCCTGTACGGATTCGTCAACCTGTTCCTGGAGGAGCAGACCTTCGTCGGACTGCACCAGCCGCCCGCGGACAGCGGGTACGTCATCGTCGGGCGCACCATGAGCCGCGACCACGGCTGGTGCCCGGAGGTCATGACCCGCAGGAAGGCCCTGCCGCTGCACGACGTGCACGCCAGTCCGCGCTTCAGCGGCAACGCGGTGGTCGACGCGGTCGGGATCCGCTCCTACTTCGGCGCCCCCCTCATCCACGACAGCGGCACCGTGCTGGGCACGGTGTGCGTCATCGACCCCGAGAAGCGGCCCCTGAGCGAGGCCCGCCGTCTGCGGGACATCGTCATCAACGCCGGCACCCAGGTGATGGACCTCATCTCCCGCGCGCCCGTCCGCTAGGCCGTTCCACACCCCCACCCGGGAGCCGTAGGCGATCCCCGGCCGCTCCATGTTGCGACCTTTATCCAGGGAGAGGGAGACCATGTCCGCTACACCCACCACGCCGCCGCCGGCGCTGCGTCCCTATCTCACCGCCCGCCACGACCTGTTGTGGCAGGAGGCGGACGCCTTCGCGGCCGAGCACGTCGCGGTGCGCACCGCGCGGATGGAGGCCGCTCCGGGCAGGGTGGAGCGCAAGGTCGCCGAACTGATGGCCACGCGGGGCTGGTTCGCCGTCACCGTCCCGGCGGTCTTCGGCGGGCTGGGCGCCGGACACGTGGCCAAGACTGTCCTGGTCCACCGCATCGCGCGGGTCTCGGCGGCTGCCGCGGTCATCCTGCAGGCCACCTTGATCCCCGTGGGTGCCCTGCTGCACTTCGCTACCTACGAGCAGAAGGGCCGTTGGCTGCCCCGGGTCGCGGACGGTTCCCTGCTGCTGTCGATCGCCGTGACCGAACCGCTCGCCGGCGGACACATCGGCGGCATCGAGACCACCGCCGAACGCGTCGGCAACGAGTGGGTGATCACCGGCAGCAAGATCCACATCGGCAACTGCCACATCGCGGGGGCCCACCTCGTCGTCGCCCGCACCGCCGCGCCCGGCGTGAGCACCTCCCAGGCACTGACCGCGTTCATGGTCGAAGCCGACCGCCCCGGACTCTCCATCCCCGACCACCGACCCGGCCTCGGACTGCACGGCTTCTCCGCCGGCCGACTCGACCTCGACCACGTCCACGTCCCCGACGACAACGTGGTCGGTGAAGTCGGCCAGGGCCTGGCCGTAGCACAGAGCAGCAGCATCCTCTACGGCCGCCCCAACCTGGCCGCCGTCAGCCTCGGCATCCACGAAGCCGTCGTGGACACCACCACCACGCGACTCAAGACCCGTCCCCGCTACCGGGGCACCCTGTCCGACCTGCCCGTCCTGCGGGACCGCATCGGCGGCATGGAGGCCCGGCTGCGCGCCGGCCGGATACTCGCCTACCAGTCCGTGCACCTCCTCGACCAGGGCTTGCCCTGCGACGCCGACCTGATCAACGCCAAGTACCTCGGACACCAGTGGGCCATGCAGTCCACCCAGGACGCCATGGAGCTGCACGGCGCCCACGCCCTCGACCGCGACTACGTCCTCCAGCGCCTGTGGCGCGACATCCAGCACACCTACCCACCGGCCGGCACCGGCGAAGTCCAGCGCATACGCCTGGCCGACGCCGCCTTCGACGAGAACCACATCCAGTGGTCCGAACGCCTCGCCGCCGAAGCCGCCTGGGCACGACCCGACCCGACCGCCGCATGAGCCCCCGTGCGCGGCACCCCGTGAATCCCAACCGCCGCGCACGGGCCCGTGCCGCCGGCCCCCGTCCCCCGCGGGGACCGGCGGCACCTCCCCCACCTGACCATCCATCCCAGCCGAGAAAGAGACACCGTGACCCCGCCCGTGACGACCAGCGCACCCATCACACCCCTGACGCCGACCCTGCAGCGCGTCGCCCAGCACCTGGCAGGCGGCCTCGCGCCGAAGGAGATCGCCACGCAGACCGGGCTGTCGGCCGTGACCGTCCGCCAGTACATCCGTGACATTCGTGAAAGCCTCCACTGCCCGCCGCGCTGTAAGCTCCCTGTGATCGTGCACCGCCTGTTCACTGCCCGGCAGGTGGCCCCTCCTACGGCGGACAGGCCCGCCCCGAAGCTCGGCTCGGACCAGCTGCTGCTGCTGCGAGCCGTCGCGGAGCACAGCGACGCCCGCGACATCGCCGTCGCCGCCAAGATCGCCCCCGCCGACCAGCGCGCCGCGCTCGACCAGCTCCTCGCCGACACGGGCGCACAGGACACCACCCAGCTGGTGATCCTGGCGCACGGCTGGAACCTGCTGCCGGCCGAGCCGACGCGGAGCGGAGCGAGCCAGTGACCCGGCCCCCGGCCTCCACGGCCGACCAGCGGCGGCCGGCCGCGGCACCGTTCGCTCCGGCGCCCCTGGCCGCCGTATACGAGGTGCGCACGTTACGCACGGACGCCGAGCGCGAGGAAGCCACCGCCCTCGTCCAGGACCGCCAGCGCTGGCTCACCCTGCGCGGTCTCCCAGTGCCCGCTCAAGCCGACGTCCCGGCCCTCTTCCGCGACCCGCAGACGAAGCCGGCCGGACTGTTCGAGGACGGGAAACTGCTGGCCTGCATGATCCCCGAGCACGACCCCGGCCTCAGCTGGGGCGAGGGTCCCTGCCTCTTCCTCGGCTGCGTCCACACCCTGCCCGACCAGCCCGACGACATCACCCGGCTGATCGCCCTGTGGGCGTCCGACGTCGCCGCCCGGCAGGGCCTTCCCGTCGTACGGGCCGAGGCCCTGGCCCGCCATCCCCTGGACGCCGACCCCATCGCCGCCCTTCTGCGTCGGCTCACCGACATGGGCTGGGATGTACGCGGTTCCGGCACAGGACGAGAGGGTGACCGAGTCGCCCGCCTCGAACTCGCCGCCGAGCACCGGTTCGGGCTGAGCGCCCTCATCGGCTGCCGCGTCCACTCGCCAGAGACGGCCACGGACGATCGGGGTAGCGCGTGACGACCGCCGAGCCCCGACGACCCGACCTCGCCCGCGAACTGATCTCCCGCGCAGCCCAGTCGGCCGCGCACAGGGCGAAACGAGTACGCATTCAGCTCAACGCCGTCCAACTCGGCCAGGGCCGTCATACCGACCACGCCAACACCAAGATCCTGGGCCGCATCCTGGCCGACCACGACTGGCCCGGCCATCGTCTCGTCGGCCCCCGCGGGGCCCGCGCCGCCTGGAGCATCGCCCTGCACAGCGACGACGATCCCGCCTTCCAGCGCGCCGCCACCATCCTGCTCGGGCGTGCGGTCCAGGCCGGCGACGCGCTCGTCCAGCACTGGGCGCACCTGCACGACCGCGCCCTCATCACCAGCGGGCGCGACCAGGAGTACGGCACCCAGCTCCTGCTGAGCGCCGACGGGATCGAGCTGTGCCCGCTGAGCGCGCCGGCGTCCGTCGACGCGCGCAGGGCGACCGTGGGTCTGCCGCCGCTTGCCATCGCTCTCAAGGCGGTGCGCCGCCGCTACACGCCGGACAGCTCCGCCGATGAAGCCCCGACCCTCGTCCTCGCGGGGGCCGCGTGAACACGCGACCCCCAAGTTCTCCACCAGTCGGCCTGCCAGCCACGACTCCGCCCTGCGAAAGGATCGTTGACCGATGAAGCTCACCACCGCCGTCCTGACTTCCGGTGCGGCCGTCTCTCTCACCACCGCCGTGGTCGGAGCCGTCCGACTCAGGCAGGACGCGCGGCACCAGGCCGAGCGCAACGAGGTGGTTCTCGCCCGCAATCAGCTCGACTGGCTGGCACAGATGTCCACCACCCCCGACCTCGCCAAGCTCTGGACACCCGCGGACATGGACGTCGAGGAGTACATGCAGCTGCTGAAGGCCAACCAGCTCATCTGCATGCTCAGTCTGCGCAACCGCCTCGGCTTCGTCCGTGCCGGGCACCTGCCGTGGTACGCCGCGAAGCTGATGGAGGGCGACGTCTGCCAGCGCTACTGGAAGCGGTTCGGCGGCCTCCGAGCCGAGGAGGCCGAGGGCGATGAGCAGGCCGAGCACTTCACCCGGGTGCTGGACCGGGCCGCCAAAAATCACCCGCGGGCGCAAGCCGCTGCGGCCTGACGGCACCACACCGACTCCCAGGCGCGCGACCGCTCAGGCGCCTTCGCCGCCCGTCGCCGTCTGGTAGCAGACCCCGAGGTCCGACCGGGCCTCGGCATCCCGCACCACCCACTTCTAGGAGGCATGCATGACCGCCATCCAGGCCGAGAGGCCGACCGCTCCCGCGCAGGCGGACCTCGTGAAGGCCGACGACGACCCGTTCGGGCTCGACATCACCTTCATCGAGGGCACACCGGCAACCGAGACGGTCCTGATGTGCAGTACGGGCGACACCTGCGGCAGCTCCTGCCCCAGCGCCTGCACCACCTCATAAGCCGGATTACCCCGGCAACGCGGGCCGGACGGGACTCTCCCCGTCCGGCCCGCCCCGCCCGCCACGCCAGAAGATGAGGAGAGCCCTGATGACACGGCACCGGCCCAGCCTGTACGAGGCCACGGGGCAGCCCATGCTGCGCGCCGCGGTCCACACGACCGAGCCCGCCATGCCGCCCTGGCCGTCATCCATGGCGCCCGCGGAGGCGTGGCGCGCGTGGCTGAGTTCGGTGTGGTCCGACGCCGACTTTCGCCGGACCGTGTCGCAGGCGAGCCCTCACCTCGCCGAGCAGGTGTTGTCGATCATCGATGGCCGCACACCGAAGGTACGACGGATGCGCCGGGCGGCGCTGGCCACCGCCCGCTACGCGATCCGCTATGCGCGCCGCTCCACCCCTTACGGCCTGTTCGCCGGCGTCGCCCCGCTCGCCTTCGACCAGACCACGTCCGTCCGCATCGGTGACGAGCATCAGGCCGTGGCCCGTTCCGAGCCGGCCGGGCTCGAGGAAGTCCTCAGCGGCTGGGAGAGCAACGCCGCGCGCATGGCCGACACCGAGGTCTGCGTCAACACCCTGATCCGGCAGTGCGACCAGCACATCCACGTGCCCTCCGAGGGAGACGCCGCCTTCCGCATCGCTCTGAGCCCCGCACTGCGTCTCGTCCTCGACCTGGCCCGATCACCGATCGGGTACCGCCAGTTGTCCGACAAGCTGGCCGCGGAGTTCCTCGACGTGAGCGGCACCGCGCGCGACCGGCTGCTGGGTGAACTGTTGCAGGTGCGGGTGCTGCGCTCCTCGCTGCGCGCGCCCGCCACCGTCGTCGACCCCATCGACGTCTTACCGCCCGCTGCACGCGCTCATGCAGCCGACCTGCGGACCGCGTGTGACCTGCGGCTGGACGCCGACGTAGGGCTGCCCGAGCAGGTGCTGACCGAAGTGGAGACCGCCGCGACCGTTCTGGCCCGCCTGGTCACCCATCCGAACGGGACACCGACCTGGCGGCGGTGGATCGAGCAGTTCTCCGAGCGCTACGGCGAGAACACCACGGTACCGGTGGAGGTGGCCACGGATCCCGACCGGGGCGTGGGCTTCCCGGCCGGGTTCGTGACGGCGAGCGAACCGCCTCGGCCGATGTCCCGGCGTGACCGCCTGCTGCTGGAGCTGGCCGGCACCGCCGCCGCCGAAGGCAGCCGGACCGTCGCAGTGACCGGGGCGGTGATCGAGGAACTGGAAGCAGCGGCCGGCGCCAAACCTCACGACCTGGCGCCCCACCTCGAACTGGCCGCGCAGGTCCACGCGCCCTCTGTCCCGGCCCTGGACCGGGGCGACTTCCGGCTGCGCGTGTTGACCGTCTCCCGCTCGGCCGGATCGATGACCGGCCGGTTCTGGCACCTGTTCCCCGGCACCGAGACGGCGTACGCGAACCTGCCCACGGTCGATCCGCAGGCGGAACTCGCGCAGCTCTCCTTCCACGCCGGGCGTGTGCTGGCCGACCTGCTCACCCGTGCGCCCCAGGCCCTGCCCCGCGTCGTCAGCGTCGGCGAATTCCGCCGCCCCGCCCCGCACGTCCTCTTTCCCCGCGACCTGTCGGTCACCCTCGCGGACGGCCGCCCTCAGCTGGTGGAAACGGCGACGGGCAAGCCGCTGGAGCTGCTGGCCCCCACCGCCATCAACTTCCTGTGGAACAACTACACCCCGCCGATGGCCCGCTTCCTCGGCGAGATCAGCCGGGCCGCCTCCCCTCAGGTGACCTGGTTCGACTGGGGCGCCGCCTGGACCCTGCCCTTCACCCCGGCCCTCACCTACCGGCGCACCATCCTCACCGCCGCCCGGTGGAAGATCCGCAGCCGCACGCTGCCCGCCCGCACCGCCCCCATCCAGCAGTGGGCGGACCAACTCCACGCCTGGCGCTCTCGGTTCCGGGTGCCCGAACGAGTCCTGCTCGCCGAGGACGACCAGCAGCTTCCCCTCGACCTCAGCCGCGACGTCGACCTGGACCTCCTGCGCGCACACCTGGACGCCAGCCCCTTCGGCATCGCCACCCTGCACGAGGCACCCCCGCCCGACGCTGACGGGTGGATCGGCGACCGGGCCCACAGCATCGTCGTCCCCCTGGCCAGGCGCTCATGACGACAATGACCGTGCCCCGCACGCAGGACCTGTCCGAGGACGCCCTGGGGATGGCCCTGCTCAACATCGAGCGCCGTGACCTGGCCACCGCCCGCCGCCACCTCACCCAGGCCACCGTCCGAGGAGTGAGCACCGGCAGCAACGCATCCCTCTTCCACGGCGCACCCGCCCTGGAATTCGTCCTGGCCCGCGCCCACGGGGCTGGCGACGACGTCCGTGCGGCCGTCGACCGCGTCGTGGACGCCCGGCTCGCCGCCGCCCACCGTCGCAAGGCGGCCGGCGCGCTGCCCCACCTCGCCGAATGGGACCTCATCCGCGGCATGACCGGGCTCGCCGCACTGCTGCTGTCCCGCCGCCCGATCGCGCCCCGGCTACCCGACGTGCTCGCCTGCCTCGTCGCGCTCGCCCACCCCGTCCGCGGTGACGGCCGGATGCTGCCCGGGTGGTGGTCGGCCGTCGGCCCTGACGGGAAGGAGATGGCCGACGGACACGGCAACAACGGCTTGGCCCACGGCATCGCGGGGCCTTTAGCCGTGCTCTCCCTCGCCCTGCGCGCCGAAGTCAGCGTCCCCGGACAGGAGGAGGCCGTCGGCACATTCGCCACCTGGCTCGACCGGCACGGCGCCCACTACTGGTCCACCGCAGCACACCTGGACGCCGACCAGCCGCCCGCAGCGAAACCGGCCCGCCAGTCCTGGTGCTACGGCCAGCCCGGCATCGCCCGCGCCCAACAGCTCGCCGCGCTCGCCCTCGGCGACATCGCCCGCCGCCGGGCGGCTGAGGACACCGTCGCGACCATCCTGACCGACCCGCTGCGGCTCGCCCGGATCACCGACTCCACGCTCTGCCACGGCTGGGCCGGGCTGCTGATGCTCACCCGCGCGGTCGCCGCCGACAGCCCCGCACCCGACCGCTTCACCCCGATCATCCAGGACCTGCACCGACGGCTGGCCATCGGCTGGAAGCACCTGCCCAAGCCCGGCTTCATGGAAGGCCGCGCCGGCGCCCAACTCGCCCTGCAGGCCGCCGATACCACCGGCTGGAGCCGCGCCCTCCTGCTCACCTGACCCCCAAACCTGCCGCCCTGCAAGGAGTTTCCTACTTATGACCTTCGACGACGAGAACCTGCCGATCCCTCCGGCCACGTCCTGGTGGCACGCATCCGTGGCCTTCCCCGCCCCGCACAGGGACGCCGCCCGGGCCCTGGCGACCGCGCTGGCCAACCACCGCTTTCACTTCCTGCGCAAGGACGCCGGCGTGCGCCTACGCACCGAACAGCCCACCACTGGTCTCCTGGACCAGCTCGTCGCCGACCGCGTGATCACCGGCTGGACGGGCGGGATGTACGAGCCGGAGTCCCATGCCTTCGGCGGCCCCGAGGGCATGGCGGTCGCGCACGACGTGTTCTGCGCCGACAGCCCGGCCGCGCTCGCCGAGACCGGCACCCCTGGCGCCCGCGAGCGCAGCGTGATGCTGCTGTCCGCCATGATCCGCGAGGCCGGGCTGGACCCGTTCGAAGCCGGAGACGTGTACGCCCAGTGGGCCGCCCTGCGGCCCCCCGTCACCCCACCCCAGGGCCCCGCGCTGGAGCAAGCCATCTCCGCGATGCGGCGGCTGATGAACGCGGACGCCGCCCTGCGGCCTGACGCGGAAGCCGGCTGGGTCGAACGCGTCGCCGCGTTCGAGGACGCCGGCCGCCGCCTGCGCCGGCTCGCCGCCGGCGGCCGGCTGATACGCGGAATCCGGGGCGTCATCACCCATCACGCGATCTTCGCGTTCAACCGCGCGGGCGTGCCCGCCGACGTGCAGGCGGCCACCGCGTGGCTCGGCCGTCACGTCGCCTTCTCCACCCAAGAAGGAGCTGACGTGTCTACCCGCAAGTCCGTATCCGCGGACCCTAGCCTCCCTCGAATGGAGACCACCATGACACCCATGACCGACCCCATCCAGCTGCGCGAAGCCCTCGCCCAGCGGCTCGTCGACAGCGGCCACCTGCGCAGCAAGGCGGCCATCGACGCGTTCCGCACCACCGACCGGAACGCCTTCCTGCCCGGCGTCGACCTGGAGAGTGCGTACAAGGAGGACGCGGTCCCGATCAAGCACGACGAGCACGGGGAAATGATCTCCTGCATCTCCGCGCCGTCCATCGTCGCCACCCAGCTCGAACAGCTCGGCGCCCACCCCGGCCACAAGGTCCTGGAAGCCGGAGCCGCCACCGGCTACAACGCCGCCCTCCTCGGCAAGATCGTCTCCCCCGGCGGGCAGGTGTGGACCCTCGACGTCGACCAGGACCTCGTCGCTGGCGCCAGCCGACACCTCGCCAAGGCCGACGTCGACAACGCCACCGCGGTGATGGCCGACGGCGCGGCCGGGCTGCCCGAGCACGCCCCCTACGACCGGATCATCTTCACCGTCGGCGCCGGCGACGTCCCCGTGAAGATCCTCGACCAGCTCGCCCCCGGCGGGCGCCTGGTCCTGCCGATGCGCATCCGCGGCAGCATCTCCCGCTCCTTCGCCTTCGAACGCGACGGGGACATGTGGAAGACCGTCTCCTGCGAGATGGCCACCTTCATCCCTCTGCGCAAGGGCGTCTGCGACGACGTGTACACCCTCGTCCCCATGGCCGGCGACGGCAACGTCCGCCTGGAGACGTTCAGCGAGCAGGACGTCGACCGCGACGCCCTGCGTACCGTCCTCGACCAGCAGCAGACCAAGATCTACACCGGGGTGAAGTTCCGGCAGGGCTCGGCGTGGGAGTGGCTGTACCTGTACCTGGCCTGCGTGCTGCCCAACGGCCTGTCCCGGCTGCCGGGCCAGCGTCCCGGGTTCACCCCGCACTTCGGCTGGGGCTCCATGGCCGCCCTCGACGGCGGGTCGCTCGCGTACCTGACCATCCGCGAGGGCGAGGACGAGAAGGGCCGGTACTGGGAGGTCGGCGTAATCGGCCACGGCGAGGGCGGCGCCGGCCTCGCCGAGCGCGTCGTGGACGAGATCCGCGCCTGGGACGCGACCGGAGGCAACGACGCCCCCGAGCCGGGCTTCCGGATGGCTGTCTCCGACTCGCGTGACCGGCTGACTGCGGGCGACCCGCGCTTCGTCGTCGACAAGCCCTACAGCCGACTGGTCGTCGACTGGGCGCGCCAGGGCTGAGCCGATGATCCCCGCGATAGCCAGCCGCATTCCACTGGTCCGCCGCACCAAGGCGCCCGCGCTGCCTTTGGAGGAGCGCATCAACCACCTCACCGGGCTGACCGTCGCGCCCGCAGGTGCGAGCCACCACGACCTGGTGGCCCGCGCCTGCGGGGTCCTCAACTACGCCGCGCTGATCACCTCCGACGTCGGCCTGCCCCGCCTGGCCGAGGACCTGTGCTGGCGCCAGCACCAGGTCTTCGCCGACGCTGGCCGTCTGAGCGGACGGGTCGCTCTCATGTCGCTGATGCCGCTCGTCAACCTCGCCCGGCTGGAGACCCGCGCAGGCCACGGCGAACTCGCCTACAGCTTGTTGCACTGCCTCAACGACGCCGCCCGGCACCGGAACAAGACCGACATCGACGGCCGCATCGTCGACCTCTCGGCTCTGACCGGCACGGACGAGGACCACCGTGCGGTATGCCAGGAGCTGTACGTCACGCTACTCGTGGACGGCGCCCGCGCCCTCGCACGCATCGGACGGTGGACTGAAGCCGCCGATGCCATGACCCAGCACCGCGGCATCGGCAACCGGCTCCTCGACGGCCGCCAGATCAAGATCATGGCCTTGATGGAGCAGGGACTGGACGAGCAGGCCCGCGACCTGATCGACACCAGCCAGCCCACCGAGCCGTGGGAGGAAGCCGTCGCCCTCCTCCTGCACGCCCACTGTCGGCCCGCAGCCGCCTCCATGCCTGAACCCGACCTCGGCCGCGCCCTGGAAGCCACCCTCCAGCTCCTTGACCTCCCCGATCCGCCGACCGCAGCCTTCCAGACCCGGGTGGGCCTGTCAGCCCTGGAACTCGACCCCACCGGACGCCATACCGCACGCATCCTCGACTGCCTCGTCGGCGTCGCCCGACTCGACGCCTACGCCGCACGAGAAGCGCTGCATCACCCCCTCGCCGGGACCGCCCTGGACGACTGCGCGACAGACGCGCTCCACAGAGTGATCACCACGGCCGGGCTGGGATCCGGCGTCCTGTCCGCCCGCCACCACGAGGCTCTGACGGGCGCGGTCGACCACGCCGAGACAGAGCTGGAAACGCTGCTGCAGGCTGAAACCGATCCCGACTAGGAGGGCACGACTGGGGCGCCGCGCCGTACTGCGGACGCTGTTTGGCGGTGTCGGCGTTTCGGCCATTTCCTGCTCGCAGCCGCCCCAAGCCAGACCAGGGCTCCGCGCCCTCGGGGCCCCGGACGCAGGAAACAGCGGGATATCCAGCACGACCGAATGACGTGTGTTCGAAATCGCAGCCGCGTCGTTGAACCTCACGACTCTGCCGCAGCGACCGTCCTAGGGGGAACGATGACCTCGGCCGTTACACAGGACCAGCCGCCGCAACCACCCAAAGGAACCGTGCCGGACGACGAACCGCAACAGGCCAGTGTTCGAGAGGAGGAGTACCTCTACCGCGACGAGTCGAGGCTCCAGGCCGGCTCACAGCTGACCTCCCGCACCATGGCGCGGCGCCTGCCCTCGCTCGTGCGGCGCTCGGTGCAGATGGCCTGGCGCGTCGACCGCAGCGCGGCCATCGGCCTGCTGGTCTGCCAGATCGGGACCGGCGTTCTCGCCGCGCTCGGCCTCCTGGCCGTCACGGGCACGATCAACGCACTGATCTCCGCAGGTGACATCACGGAGCGGCTGTGGGACGCCGCCCCGCAGCTGGCCGTCATCGCCGCCGCCACCGGACTGCGCGCGCTGCTGGGCATCACCGTCGCCTGGCTGACCGGCCGTCTGCGCCCGGTACTCGGCCGGGCAGCGGAGCTGACGATGATCGAGGCCGCGCTCGGCGCAGAACTGGCCGCCAACAACAAGCCCGGCTACAACGACGCCTACGACATCGCCGACCGCGGCGCCCAGGTCACACCCGACCTCGTCGAAGAAGCCCAAGACGTCCTCGCGGCGACCGCCACGCTCACCGCCGGCGCCACCGTCCTGACCGTCCTGCACCCCCAAGTCGCTGCATAATCGTCGTGTCGCTTTCCTCGCGGTACACCTTGGAGTGATTCATCCAAGTCTGTTGCATTGAGGTCGTGTCGAATATCTAGGCTCCACGCCATGCAACTGATCGGCTTCTCCGCCACCGGCTGGGAGTCCTGGGATGTGGCTCAACAGCCGCTCATCCGGGACCGGATGCCCGTGCTCATCGATGACGACCTGAGATTCGAGGACGCTCCAGGAGTGCCCCGGCCGACGGTTTTCGTCAATCGCTGGCTGCGTGAGCTTCCGCTGAACGGTGCCCCAGCCACGCGCACTTGGCAGAACGGCGCCAACTGTCTCCGCGACTGGCTTGCCTTCCTCCAAGTCCGCGGTGTCAGCCCTCTGGGGGACGGTCGGGACCTGCGCGCGGCCTTGGGCATGTACGCCGAGTACCGGCTGGCCGGCGAGCTCAAGGACCGCTGGGACCCCAGCACGTGGAACCTGAACATGGGCATCCTGTCGGGCTTTTACAGGTGGGCCCGTGAAGAAGGCATCGCCTCCGCCGTGCCGTTCAGCTACCGGACGGGCCGGCGCATGGCGGAGGGGGTTCTGGTCGAGGTGGAGCGGAACCTCGCCAAGCTGCGCACTCCGAGGCCGCATACGACGATCAAGTACCTGGAACGGGACTTCGCGGAGCTGTTCGTGCGGGGCCTGGCAGGGCTCGGCCCGGACGGCGAGCCGGACCCGCGCTACCGCGGCCGGGAAGAGGCCCGCAACGCGGCGATGGCCCACATGGTGCTGTCCAGTAGCCTGCGGCGGCAGGAGTTCACTCACCTGACGATCTACGAGGTACCGCCTCTTCCGGCCCGCCCGCGAACGCTGCCCGTGCTGTTTCCGCTGAGCCATGCGATCACCAAGGGGCAGAAGGCCCGTACATCGTGGATCAGCTATGAGGCGCTGGCCGAGGTGCACCAGTACATCGAGTTGGACCGGGCGGCGTCGACCGAGGGCTTCACGTGGCGGCCGCCGTCGAAGCTGGGTGAGCCGCTGGTGGTGGAGGCGCCCGACTGGGAGGGTGCATTCCTCAACGGGGAGCGGAGGTCGTGGCGGAAGTTACGTCCGTCCGAGCGGCTGCGCCTGGTCGCTCCGGATGGCGGGTCGCCACTGCTGGGCCTGCAGTCCTCGGGGAAGCCTTTCGTGGACTGGGCGACGGTCTTCCGTCGGACGTCGGCCCGTATCCGCGAGCGGTTCGAGCCGCGGTTTCCGACGGTGGCCCCGCACCGGCTGCGTCATTCGATGGCGATGGCGACCCTGGAGTGGCTGGTCACGGGCTACTACCAGCGGGCGGCTGCTCTCGCGGCGGACACCGGAGACGACGCCGCGATGGCTCTTTATCTGACCCGGAACGATCCGATGCTGATCCTGCGGGACTTACTCGGCCACCAGAGCGTCCTGTCGACGGAGCTTTACATCGCGCGCTTGGACGTCACACGGATCTATCGCGACGCCTACAAGGACACGACTGGCGAACTGCTTCCGGAGGCCGCCGCCGAAGCTGCGGCCGAGTTCGATGACGAGGAGGCCGGCTGATGCCCGCGTATGTGATGGACGAGCCGTTGGCCGTGCACTTCGTGTTCCCCAACGGCCGTGAGTGGACGGCTGTTCTGGACGGTCTGCCCAATCCTGGGCTGGCGCGCGACCTTGCGAAAGGGCTCGCGGCCAACGCGCATCCCGACGGCGGCATCGGTGCGAAGAACACGGTCAAGGCGTACGCGGTGGCCCTGCGCCAGATGGTGAGCGCTTTGGCTGAGGCCGGGTTCACTGGGAGTGTGCCGGATCTGACGCGGGCCACGCTGGTCCGCTACTGGATGGCCAGCACGTATACGCGTGAGCGCGAGACCCGCATGCTGTTGAAAGGCTTCGACGCGGTCACCGGAGCCCTGCGTCCGGAGGTGCGCAAGTACCTCACAGGGAACCAGATCCAGGCGTATCGAAGCACCAGCCCGTACAAGGCGTACACCGATGGAGAGTGGGAGCGGCTGGAGACGTCGTGCCGGGCGGTGGTGGACGACAGTTGGGCCCGTCACCGGCGGGCTCTGGAGCTGGCCGCGCGGGGCGGCGAGCCGCCGACGAGCGCGCACCACAGTCCGCAGGACATCGCCTGGCTGCTGTTGCGGGACGGCCCGTTCCCGGACCGGCCCGTGTACCGGGCGCAGACCCAGGGCACGAAGTCGTCGCAGTGGGACCTGCGCCGGGCAGTGCGTCAGGTACGCGGCGACCTGTTTCCGCACCCTGTCGTCCAAGTCGCCTACTCCGTCTTGTTCGGCATGTACTGCGGGGTCGTGCCGGACGGCATTGACGATCTGGGGCTGGACGGTCTCGAGTGGACCGGCGACACCTCAATAGTGATCACCTACATCAAGGGCCGTACTGCACGGGAGAGTTCGAATCTGCCGAGCCGGGCGGTGCGGCTCCTGGAACGGTGGCTGGAGTACTCGGCTCCGCTGCGGAGCTTCGCCGAGGACAAGCTCCGAGGACAGCTGTGGATCTCGTACAGCCCGAAGTGGTTCACGACGGGTGGAGGGTTCAGCCCGATCGTCGGTCCTCCCTCGGACACGGACCGCCATCGGGATCTGGTGAAGCAGGTGGGCCTGGTGGACGATGCGGGGAAGCCGTTCGTGATCCATCGCGGCCGGATTCGCGCGACGTACCACGAACGACTGGCCCGGCGGGGATGGACCGGACGGGCCACGATCGATCCGAACCACACCGCCCGCACCGAAGGCGATCACTACGTCACTCCGACCAGCCCCGCCCAGCTCGACGCGGTGGAGTCGATCATCGAGGACGGCCAGGCCGACGTGCTGCGCAAGGCGCTGCCGCCGGTGGTGCTCTCGGCGGAGCAGGCAGCGCGGTTCGCGGAGGACTTCCTGACGACGTGAAGCGGCTCGAGCTGGATGCCGTGGCCATCGCCGAGTTGGTCGGCGGCGAGCGTGATGTGTTCACTGCGGCGTGCGCCGATCAACTGGCCGGGGTCCACGGTCCAGCCGGGCAGCCGTGTCCGGCCCGTCCATGGGTCTGCCTGCTGTGCCCGCTGTCGGTGTTCCTTCCACGTCACGCAGCGAATCTGCTGCGGTTGAACGCCTTCTTCTCGCGGCAGTTCCGGCAGATGTCCACGGAGAACTTCGTCCGGGTCTTTGGTCCGTACGCCGACCGCCTGGCCACCGAGATCCTGCCGAAGCTCTCCGAGGAGACCAAGGAGAAGGCCGCACGCGAGGTGGCAGACGACGACACTGGTCTCCCGCTCCGACCCGAGGAAGGAACTCTGTGATGCGCCGGTCCGTATCCGCGTCCCTGCCTCGTCACCGTCGGGCTATCCCGGTCTTCGCCCAGGTGGACGTGTGCGAGATCGCCGGGCTGAGGCTGGCCGAGGGGGCGATGCGCCCGCGATTCGAGCAGGATCGCTGGGTGTTCTCCGGTCTGGTGGACGCTCACCGGATGATGACCGAGCGCGAGCAGATCTGGGACTTCACCGAGATCATCAATCCGCAGTGGCGGGTCGTGGCCAAGGAGATTCTGTTGGCGATGCTGGCCCCGCAGTACGAGGCGGTGCTGGAGTGCGCGCATGCGCTGCGGGCTGCTCGCTCCCCTCGGACTCTCTACGGCTTCCTGGAGAAGTACATCGAGTGGTTCAACTGGCTTACAGAGAAAGGCATTACCTCTCTGCGTGGCGTCTCGCAGGAACTGTGTGAGCGCTATCTGGAGGAACGCTCATGGAGCGTTCCTCGCCTTGGGCGGCACCGACGACGTCTGGAGCCGTACTCGACCGTGGCGCACGTCAGGATCCTCAAGCTGATTGCCCAGTACGAGGAGCTGCTGTCCGGCGACGGCTACGACGCGGGGTTCGTACCGTGGAAGGGGAAGACCGCCACCCAGGTCGTCGGCTACAAGTCGAAGGGGCCGAACCTGACGCCTCCCGTGCCGGACTCCATGCTGCAACCGTTGCTGGCCACCTGCCTGCACCTGGTCAACGATGTGGGGCCGCATCTCGTAGATCTGATGGAGACGGTGAGCGCCGACAGAGCGGCCCTTCCGACGTCCGGCGGCGTGACCCTCGCGCAGCTCCCCGCTCTGCGGCAGGTCCTGGAGCGCATGCGGACATCGGGAGCGCCCCTGCCGGCAGTCGATGACGCTCAGCTGCGCAAGCGGACCACGCTGGGAGAAGAGGGCCCGCTGAAGCATCTGGGCTGGGAAGCCCTCGCCCGCACGGTCGGCGCCCGGAGATTCGGGGACGACGCGCGGCAGGCTCTGATCCCGGAGCTGACCGCGCTGGCCGCCGAGGTCGGCTTCCAGCCGCCGCTGGCCAGACAGGCCGCGGGAATCCCGCGTGTGGTCGACGGCGAGCTCGTGCCATGGACGCTGCCGCTGGCCGACGGTGATCTCTTCTTCATGGTCGATCACGCGGTGACGGCCTGTCTGGTGGTGACCTGCGCACTCAGTGGGATGCGGACCAGTGAACTGCTGGAGCTCGAAGCTGGCAGCCGACTCCCCGCCGTGGCGACGCCCGGGGGCGGCCCGCGGTTCCGGCTCGCCAGCCGCCTGATCAAGGGGCAGAAGTTCGGGGGTGTCCCCGACGAGTGGGTGGTCATCGAGCAGGTGGACCGCTCGGTGGCCCTTGCCGAACGGCTGGTGAACCGTTCGGCCGGTGAGGCGCTGTTCGGCACCATTGACCTGGCGGGCCGGTTGAGGAATCTGCGCGGCTGGCTGGAGCGGACCGGCAACCGGGAACGCTGGGGCTTGCCGGTCATTCCCCAAGGTCCGCTCAGCGCCCGGATGTTGCGCCGGACGCTGTCCCTGGCCATCGCAGAACGGCCCGGCGGCCTCCTGGCGGCGAAGGTCGCCCTCAAGCACATCTCCGTGGCCACCACGGAAGGCTATGCCGCTCGCCCCGGCGGCTCCCAGCGACTGTTCCATGCCGAGGTCGAGGAAGCCGAGGAGGCCCATCACGTGCAGCTGACGGTGGAGGCATTCCGGGATGTCCAGGCGGGCCGGATGCCCGCCGGTCCGGGTGCTCGGAGCCTGATCGAGGCGTTCCACCATGTGGACGCTCAGTTGAAGAACGCGGCCCGGACGGACCCGAAGATCCTCAAGGACGACCGTCACCTGGAGGGACTCCTGCGCAAGCAGGCCAGTACCCTCCACGTCGGGCCCGCCAACTTCTGCTGGTTCCGCGACCCGTCCAAAGCACTGTGCCTGCGCCTGGCCGGCACGCCTAATGCCACGAAGCCGCTGGTGGGGATGTGCGACTCGGCGCGCTGCCCGCAGGCCACCCACCATCCCTGTCACCGCCCCGTGTGGGCCGGGCAGGCCACCGCCATCGACGTGTTCATTCAAAGCCCCCGGGTCGCCAAGGGCGAGAAGGCCCGGCTGACCCCCGAACGCGACCGCGCCCTGCGAGTCGTCGCCGAGATCGACGCCGCCCAGACCGTTTCCATTGGAGAGGACTGAGATGGCCCGGCTCACCGAGGAATCCAAGACCCACAACGAGGCCGCGATCCGAGCTGCCATGGAACGGATCCTGAAGGGAGATCTCCCATCCGGCGGCAAGGCCGACCTGAAGGCCCTCGCCGCCCTGGCCGGCGTGACCCGCACCGGCTTCTATCCCAAGAAGAACCGCGACGGAACCACCCGGCCCGGGGCCTACCAGCACCTCGCCGAGGAGTTTGAACGCAGGCTGAACGAACTCCGCGACGCCGGAGAGATCGCCGATCCCCGGATCGCGCAGATTGAACGACTCAAGGCACAAAATGCCGAGCTCAAATCGCGCATCGTCACCCGCGACGAGCAGATCGCGCAGCTCACCGAGTTCAGAAACCTGGCGATCTCTCGCCTTGCCGCTCAGCACGACGAGATCGAGCGTCTGCGCAGGCAAGTCACCGACAACGGCGTCGTACGACGGCTGCCAGAAGCCACGAACCACATCGCGCCCTTCGGCTCGTGTAGTTAGGGGCGGTCGCGGTTCAGCTCGAACCCAGGTGGATTCCTGGTCGCGCCGTCGGCGGGCGGCGCGACCGGACGGGGCTCAGCTAATCGGGCCGAAGATCTCGGTGCGGTCGAAGTCAGCGTCCATGTCGTCCAGCACCGCTCCCAGTTGCTTTTCCTCGTACTTGAAGTGCGTCTCCATGACCGCCTCGATCCCGTCCAGGTGGCGGTGTGCCACCTCCGGGTCGGTCGAGTCGGCCACCGCCTTCTGCAATCCACCGATGAGGTGCTCGATCATGTTGTGGTCCTGAGTCAGCTTCGCGACCACTGGCGCCAGGTCGGGTTGCGCCCGTACCAGTTCCGGGAACAGCGAACCGTCCTCGGCGCGATGGTGGCCGGACAGGGCAGCGCAGAACCCGTGGCAGAACAACAGCAGGTCGGTGGCGGCGTCGGCGGGGTTGCCGCCGTCCAGTCCCGCCCGCGCCAGCGCCAACGCATTGCGCAGCTTGCCGTGCACCCGCTGCAGTTCCCCGCCCCAGGCGGTGACGCGGTCAGTCGGCAAGAACGCCCTCCCGTCGCAGCCAGGCCGCGCACGCGGTCGTCCAGGACGCGGTGTGCGGCTCGCGCGCAATGAACTTATGCGGCTCGCCGCCGTATTCCACGCCGTCGGCCAGGCCGATGCCGTGGCTGCCGCCCGGGTAGACGTGCAACTCCACCGGTACCGCGGCCGCCGCCAGCGCCCGGGTCCACTCCAGGGCGTTGGGCAGGCCCGGCGGGTCCTGAGCGGTGGCCCATACGAAGGTCGGACACACCGACGCGTCCACATGCTTGGCCGGGGATAGCTCGTCCTTGATGGGCAGCAGGTCGCCGAGCAGGTTCTCGACCACGGACGGCGGCAGCAGGTCGAGGTCGGCCAGCGCATAGGCCAGGACCGCGAAGTCCGGTCGGGGCGGGTCGGCGACGCCCTCCTCGATGGACAGGACCCGGCCGGTCATGAGCAGGCCCGCGAGTTGGCCGCCCGCGCTTGATCCGATGACGCCGACCCGGCCGACATCGAGGCCGTGGTCGCCGTTGCGGATGTGGTCCAACCCGGCCCGGGCGTCTTCGAGCGGGGCCGGGAACCGGTCCGGCAGCAGCCGGTAGGACAGGACGAAGGCGTGGATGCCGAGGCCGGACAGCCAGCGCGCGTAGCCTTCGCCCTCGTGCGGTGGAAGTTCCCGGAAGCCGCCGCCGGGCAGGACGAGGACGGCGGGTCGGGGGCCGAAGAACCGGTCCTCGGCGGGGTAAAGCGTGATCTTCTGTGAAATTGGGGTGGGAATGGCCGGAGCCACCTTTCGAGACGACGCCTCCATGCCTGACGATCCATCCGCCACCGGCACGCGACGCTGCCTGAAACTATAACCACCAAGGCCAGATAGGCGGTTGCGTCGCGCTGCCGCAATGGCGTCAGAGTGAGCACGCAGTCTCCGAGGACCGCGAGTCGGCGTCATCGCCTCACACTGCGTTCTCGGCAACGTCAAGCGCGCCTTGCGCATGCCGCCTTCTCAAGCAGCCGCGCGGCGGCCCCTCCGACTGGGATGCTGGTTACTCGTAACACCCGCGAAAGGCACACACCGATGCACCGCAGCGCGTCACAGGCCGGGGCGCCGGCCCTGCGGAATGCGACACAACCTGCGGGGACACGGTGTCTGCAACGACTAACCCCGTGCTCCTCCCCCTGCTCTTTCTCGCCTGCCTGCCGCAAGCCGCCGCCTACGTCCGCTCCGCCCGCGTGATCTACCTCGCCGGGCTGGAGACCTCCGGGCGACGCCGGATGCTGGGCAAGCTGCGCTGGCACATGGCCTATCAGGAGTCCAGCGAGGAGATGCGCGCCTGCCTCGCCGGCCCCTTCCTGATGGGCCGGTACCGGCGACTGGCCGCCTCGGTCAACGCCGCCGAACGCAAGGCCGCCAACACCGGCGCCTGGATGGGGCTGGCCGGAGCCGTGGCCGGCGGGATCGCCTCGACCGCGGTGTGGGCAGCGCTGCTGTGGCTCCTGGCCTCCGGCCGGATGAGCCTGGCGGCTGGCGGCGGCGCCGTCTTCGCCCTCCAGACCGCCACCGGCTCGGTGCGCGGCATCATCAACGGCGGGGCACGCCTGGTGCGCACCGGCTGGTACGTGCAGGACTGGCAGAACTTCCTCGACAACGCCCACGGCCAGGCCATGACCGACTCCCGTGGCACCACGCCCGTGACCGCGGCCCCGGAGCGCTTCGAGGTCCGCGACGTCACCTACCGCTACGACGGCGCCCCCAAAGACAGCCTGAGCAACGTCTCCCTGCACGTGCGGCGCGGGGAGATCGTGGCGCTGGTCGGGGAGAACGGCTCCGGCAAGACAACCCTCTCGCGCCTGCTGTGCGGACTGCTGCTGCCCACCGAGGGCAACGTGGCCTGGGACCACGCCTCCACCGCGGACCTGGACCCGTGGGGGTCGTGGGAGCACGTCGCGCTGGTGCCGCAGAAGTTCACCTACCTGCCGCTGACAATGCGCGACAACATCACGTTCGGGCAGGGCGACACCAGTGACGCGGCCCTGCTCGCCGCCTGCGAGGCGTCCGGTGCCGCGGAGATGCTGCCGGGCCTGCGCTCCGGCCTGAACACCCTGCTGACCAGCGAGTGGTTCGGCGGACAGCAGCTCTCCGGCGGACAGTGGCAGCGTCTGGTCCTTACCCGCGCGTTCCACCGGCAGGCGGCGCTGCTGGTGATGGATGAACCCACTGCTGCCCTCGACGCCCGCGCCGAGCACCGGATCTTCGCCGGCCTGCGCCAACTGGCCAAGGACCGCGCCATCCTGCTGATCACGCACCGCCTCACCAACGTGGCCGTCGCCGACCGGATCATCGTCCTGGACGAGGGCCGGATCGTCCAGGAAGGCACCTACGCCCAGCTCACCCAGCAGCCAGGGCTCTTCCGGACCCTGTGGGAACTGCAACGCCGGATGAGCGGCGACACCCCCTGATCACCCCGTCCGCGCGAGGCCGCCTTCTGCCAGTCAGAGACACCAGCCCGCTCCCAATGCTCCCTTCGCCCCACGTCCGAACCCGCCGCACCAACCCCGAAGGACTGTCGTGACGACTCCACCGGCTACCGAGGTCAGCGATGCGAGCGAGCTGCGCCACCAACTCGTCGAGCAACTCCGCGCCGACAACCACATCCGCACCGCTGCCGTCGAGCGAGCCTTTCGCACCGTGCCCCGTCATGCCTTCGCCCCCGAGGTGACCCTCCAAGCCGCGTACGCCGACGACACCGTCCCCACCCGCCATGCGCCCGACGGCCGGGTGATCAGCTCCATCTCCGCGCCCTGGCTGCAGGCCGACATGCTCGAAGCCGCCCGCATCCAGCCCGGCCACCACGTGCTGGAGATCGGTTCCGGCGGCTACAACGCCGCCCTGATCGCCGAACTCGCCGGTCCGACCGGGCACGTCACCACCCTCGACATCGACCCGGCCGTCACCGAGCGGGCAACCCGCTTCCTCGCCGAGACCGGGTACGACGGCGTCCGCGTCGTCACCGCGGACGCCGAGCACCTGCTCGCGTCGCTGGTCCCGAATGGCGGATTCGACGCCATTGTGGTCACCGTCGACACCTGGGACCTGCCCTGGATCGGCGCCCTGGCGGAAGGCGGCCGTCTCGTCGCGCCGCTGCGGCTGCACGGCTACCACTGGGCCATCGGCTTCACCAAGGTCAAGGGGGCGCTGCTCAGCGACGAGCCGCTCATCGTGTGCGGCTTCGTCGCCATGCAGGGCGATGGCGCCTGGAGCGCCAACCGCCGTGCCGTCCCCGGCACCGGTGTTCACCTGTCCTGGGAGGACGGCACCCCGCTGCCCGTCGACCAGCTCGCCCCCGCTCTCGCCCGTGAGCCGACCGTCATCCGCACCAATATCACCGTCGGCGGCCAGGAGCCCTTCGACCTCCTCACCCTCTACCTGGCCGGGGTCCTTCCCGGCTTCTGCCGCCTGGAAGTGGACCCCGACGGCGACAACGGAGTCCTGAATCCGCCGCCCGAGCACTGGCCCGCCGCCACCATCGTCCGTGGGGCATCCCTCGCCCGGCTGGCCCATGAGCGCATCAGTGACGGAGACGACGGCAAGGGCCGGTACGAGTTCGTCGTCCACGGCTACGGCAACCAAGGACACCTCGCCGCGCAGGAGGTGGCCGAGCAGGTCGCGTACTGGCAGCGCAACCACCGCGGCGCCCGCTGCCCCCTCATCACCGCCCGCCAGGCAGCCGGCCGTGCCTCGGCGGACACGGACCATGAACCGCACGTGTTCGCCAAGAAGCACACCCGTATCACCGTGGACTGGCCGATCGTCTCCGGTAGGGCGGGGAGCCGCAGCACCGGATGAACAGCGGTGCCTCCCGCTCTCCCCCAGCTGGTCCGCGCTGAACCCCCACCCGTCCACCGCCCGAAAGGCAGAGCCACGTGACCTCTCCCGTCTCCGCTTCGGATCACGTCACCCCGCGTCCCGCTCCGCCCGCCCGGCAGTACGCCGCTTCCCGGCATGCCGCGTGGCTCGGCGCTGCGGCGATCATCACCGACGAGGTCGGCCGGGTCCTGCTGGTGCACCCCACCTACCGCAAGGACGACTCGTGGCTGCTGCCCGGAGGCGTCGTCGAACCCGGCGAACACCCGCACATCACCTGCCGGCGCGAGATCACCGAGGAACTGGGCCTCGATCTGCCCCTGTCGGCCGTGCTCGCCGTCCACTCCTTCTCCCCGCACCACCCCGACCTGCAGCCCGCCACGCCGTGCCCCGGAGAGGTCCGGTTCGTCTTCGACGGCGGAACCCTCACCCTCGGCCAAGTGCAGGCGATCCGCCTGCCGCGCGAGGAGCTGTCCGAGTTCGCTTTCCTGGAGACCCGGGACGCGGTGCAGCGGCTGCGCCCCGTGGATGGGCAGATCATGCTCGCTGCCTACCGTGCCCGGCTCGGGAACACCGCCACCGCTCACCTCGCCGACGGCCGGCACATCCTCGGTGTCCCGGCCTTGGACCGGCACGACGTCCACGTCCGCTATCGGCCCTTGTGGGACAGCCCTCTCCACCGCGGCCCCGTCCCCGACCGGCTGCCCGTGCAGCAAGCCTGGGCGTGGTGCTTCGTCCCCGACGGCCGGGTCGTCCTGGTGGCCCGCGGGGCGCGCTGCCCATGCTGCCCGGCGGCACCGTGGAGGAGACCGACGCGACGCCCGAGGGCACCCTGCACCGCGAAGCCGCCGAGGAAGCCCAGCTCACCCTGGCCGATCCGGTGCGACTGGGCTGGGTGCTGGACGAGACCGGCAAGGTCTACGGCAGCGTTGGGCCCAACGCCCGGCTCCGCCTGGCCGCCCGGGTCACCGCCGTCGGACCGGCGGCCGTCGACCCCACCGCCGGCCACCCCTTCGCCCGCGTGCTCGCTACACCCGCCCAGGCAGCCGCCCTGCTGGGCTGGGGCCCACCCGGCGCACGGCAAGCCCAGCTCGCGGTGGACACCGCACGCGAGCGGTGGGGCCTGCCCGCCGCGCGCGCCGCCGCCATCGAGGAGATCCCGGCGGAGGGGATGCGGCTGAGCTGACCCGAACCCTGCCCCGCCTCGACTCGTCCCGCTCCATGCCCTTGTGAGGTAGCCCTATGCCGCTGTCGCACGACCACATCCGCACCGCCGTCGAGACCTATCTCGCGCGCCACCCTCACGAGCGCGAGCAGCTCGGCGCCCTCTTGGATGCCCTCGAACGTCCCACCGACATCGCCAGCCGTACTACCTTCACCGGACATGTCACCTGCGGCGCGATCGTCCTCGACCCGCTCGGCCGCGTCCTGCACGTGCTCCACCTGGCAAGCGGGAAGGTTCTCGCCCCCGGCGGACACGCCGATCCCTCTGATGAGTCCCTGGCCGGGACGGCGCTGCGGGAGCTGCACGAGGAGACCGGAATCCCGCCCCAGGCGGTCACGCCGTGGCCTGGCTACGAGACGGTGCCGTTCGACATCGACCTCCATGACATCGACGCCCACCCGGGCAAAGGCGAACCCGAACACCAGCACTTCGACCTCCGGTTCCTCTTCCGCCTGCACACCACGAACGAGGTGGAGGTGAGGCTGCAGGAAGAGGAGGTCGGCGGCATCGAGTGGCGGCCCCTGGACAAGACAGCCTCGCCTTCCCTGCGCGAGAAGCTCCTCAAGCTCCCGCTCCAGGCCGAACCGGAGACGGCCAACGCCTCCGCCCTGATCTACAACGACCACGGCGAGTACCTGCTCCACCTGCGCGACTACTTCCCCGGCGAGATCTGCGAGCCGGGCATGTGGTCCCTGCTGGGCGGCGGCAGAGAGCCCCAGGACGCCACCCTGGAACACACGGTGCGGCGCGAGCTGCACGAGGAAGCCGACCTCCACATCGCCGACCTGACCCCGTTCGGCACCGAGGAAGCGACCGACGACGCCGGCAGGACCGTACCCATCGCCATCTACGCCGGGCGCTGGAACGGCGACCCTCGTGACCTCCACCTGACGGAAGGGGTGATGCTGGCCTGGTTCGCTCCCGACGACCTCGACCGCCTGCGTATCGCACCCACCACCCGCGACCTCGTACGGCGCCACGCCGCCAGCCTCCCCACCAGCACCGCGCCGCAGAACAGGCTCGTACCACACGAGGAGCACCGAGCTTCGCCGCACGGCACGGTCCTCAACGTCATCGGTGTCCACCTCTACCTGGAGCGGCCCGACGGGACGGTGCTGCTCGGGCTGCGCCACCCCGACTCCGCGTTCGCGCCGTCCACCTGGCACGTCCTGGCCGGCCACTGCGAGCAGGAGAACGCCATCACCTGCCTGATCAGAGAGGCACGGGAGGAAGCCGGCCTGCACATCGAGCGCCAGGACGTCGAACTCGTCCACGTGATCCACCACATCGACCGCGCCGGGGACCGGCCCCGCATGGGCCTGTTCTTCCGCGCCCGCGCCTGGAGCGGCGAGCCGGAACTGCGTGAGCCGGACAAGTGCACCCAGTGGAAGTTCTGGGACCCCGCCGCGCTGCCCGACGACCTCGTCCCCTACACCCGGGTGGCCATCGGAAAGATCCAGAACGGGGAGCTGTACAGCGAGTCGGGCTGGCCCGCATGACCGGCACACCGAGCGGCGCACACCGTCGTGTGTCCACTGCAACTGCGGTCGGCCGTGAGGACACTCGCCTGGTGGTGATCCGCGGCAACTCGGCGTCAGGCAAGTCAAGCGTGGCCCAGGGCCTGCGAGATCGCTACGGCCGCGGTATCGCGATCGTGGGCCAGGACGTGATCCGCCGGAACGTGCTCAGGGAACACGACACCGCGCGCGGCGCCAACATCGCCCTGCTGGGCAGGATCGCACGCGACGCACTGAACGCCGGCTTTCACGTGGTGCTGGAGGGGATCCTGTACGCCGATCGCTACAGCCACATGATCACGTCTCTGGTACGGGACCACCGCGGCGTCTCCTGCTGCTACTACCTGGACGTGCCGCTGGAGGCGACGTTGGTCCGGCACGCGTCGAAGGCGGATGCCGCGTACCTGGCCCAGGTCACCGACGGCCACCTCACCTCCTGGTACCGCGAGCTGGATCTGCTGCCCGACGGTCTGGAGACCGTGATCCCCGCCGACAGCACGCTGCAGGACACCATCGCGCGCATCCTGCGCGAAACCGACCTGGCCCCTGCCTCCCCCATCCCGCCACCGCAGTGCAAGCCGTCACAGGGAGACTCGATGAGCAGTCCGGTATTGATGTCCGATCCGCGGGTCGCCGCGGTCCCTGTGCGCGAGTGCGGGGAGCCGCTCGTCGACGTGCGTGATCACGGCTTCCGCGTCGATCCCCGCAAGCACGATCCGCTGGGCGCGTTCGCCCACGTCCGCGAGGGCGTCCTGGCCCGGCTGGAGCACGCCCGCTCGCTCCTGCCCGCCGGCACCGACCTTCTGTTCATCGAGGGCTACCGGCCACTGGCCCTGCAGCAGCGCTACTTCACCGAGTACCGGGACGAGCTGGCCGCCGCTCACCCCGGCTGGACAGCTGAGCAGCTGCATCAGGCCGCCAGCCGGTACGTGTCGCCGCCGGAGATCGCGCCCCACTCCGCGGGTGCGGCCGTGGACGTCACCCTCGTCGACCAGGACGGCCACGAACTCGACCTCGGCACCCGCGTCAATGCCTCCCCCGAGGAGAGCGACGGTGCCTGCTTCACTCACGCCTCCAACCTCAGCGATCGCGCGCGCCGCCATCGCACGCTGCTGCTCAACGCCATGGAGACCGCAGGTTTTACGAACTATGGAACCGAGTTCTGGCACTACTCGGCAGCGGACCGGTACGACGCGCTGATGCGGCAGGAGCCGCACGCGCGCTACGGACCGATCGAACTGCCCTGACGCGCCGGCATCCTCGGTCGCTTCCTCGCCACCCACGCCGATCCGGAAACACAGGAGCGCGGCCACCGCACCCTGGACCGGTGGCGATCCCAAGTCCGCAACGGACGGAACGCATCGAACGGAGGCACGTATGACTGACGACACCCAGCAGGCGATCCCAGCCGTCCCGAGCCCGGCGGCCGGAGACGAACCACACGAGCACCACATGCGCCTGCTCGGGCGGTACTACCGCCAAGTGGAAGCAGGCCGCAAGACGATCGAAGTGAGGGTGGCCACCCCGAACAAGCTCGCCGTCGCCGCCGGTGACACGGTCGTCTTCCACGACCGGGACACCGGGCGGGAACTCGACGTCATCGTGCGGCGGATCACCCCGTACCCCTCCTTCGAGGACCTGCTCAGCTCGGAGGACACCGCGCGCATCGACCCGGACGGGCCGCCCGGAGAGCTGCTCGCCGACCTCCGCCGCATCTACCCGCCGGCCAAGGAGGCCCTCGGCGCTCTCGCCCTCGCATTCGATCACCGCCCCGCCCGGCCCGGCCGCCTCATGCCGCTGACGGCCGAGGAGTACGCGCAGACCGTCCCCCACCACACGGTGTACGGCTGCCTGTACATCCGTGACGAGCACGACCGGCCCATCCAGCTCCGCTCGGTCTACGGCTCGAGACTCTGGCAGTTCCCGGGCGGCAACCTGGACGCCCCAGGCGAGGACCCGCTGCAGACCGCACGGCGTGAGGCGGTCGAGGAGACGGGCCTCGAACTGGGTCTGGGAACGCCGAGGCTGCTCCTGACGCACTTCTTGCACGCCGGGGCGCGCCTGCCGTTAAACAAGGTGGGGCTCATCTTCGACGGAGGGCGGCTGACCGCCGGCCAGCTCGGTCGGATCCGCCTTGATCCCGACGAGCACGACATGTGGGCCGTCCACGACCTCGCGACCTGGCAGGAGCTGATGGCGCCGCGCGCCTTCGCCCGCCTCGACGCCGTCGAACGAGCCCGGCGCGGCGAGGGCCCCGCGTACCTGATCACGCACACCTGATCCCCAGCACGCCACCCAGGAGGCAACCGTGCCCGCCGAGGACACCAACACCCGGGCCTGGCAGATCTACGGCCGGCGCCAACTGGCCCGCGCCTACACCCCACCCATCCCCGACCGGCTCGGCTGGACGCCCTGGGAAGGGGTCGGGCCGGGAGCAGAAGTCCTCGGCGACGTCACCGGCCGCCGCGTCCTGGACATCGGCTCCGGAGCCGGCCACCACGCCGTCCACCTGGCCCAGGCTCACGGAGCCCACGTCACCGGCATCGAGCTGTCCCCGACCCAGCACGAGCGCGCCGTCTCCGCCCACGCGGACGTTGACGGCGTTGAATTCGTGCAAGCAGACGTGACCGAGTACCTGGCCGGAGCCGAGCCGTTCGACGCCGCGTACGCCATCGGGACGCTCGCCTTCATCGACCCGCACCGCTCGCTGCCGGCACTGCGCGACGGACTGCGTCCGGGCGCCCCCTTGATCCTCTCGCTCCTGCACACCGACCTGCACGGCCGCGGTCCGTCCACGGAGGTGGCGCCGCGCGAGCAGATGATCCTGCTGCGCGACGACCCGCCCCTGCCGACACAGATGTGGGTCCTGGCACCGCAGCTGTGGGAGGACCTGCTCACCGAGTGCGGCTTCCGCGTCGAAGCCATCGACCTGCTGCCACACCCCGATGAGAACGCCACGGTCATCCAGCAGCTCATCCGCGCCCGGCGCCTGCCCGCCCGGCCTGCGCGCCTCTCCAGCCGACCCCGCAGCACCCAGGCGCCAGCCGCCCACGCGGCCGTCGGCGTCGGAGCGATCCTGCTCAGCGAACAGGGCATCCTGCTGGGCCGGCACCGCCGCGGCACCTTCGAACTGCCCGGCGGAAGCGTGGAGGCCGGGGAATCCTTCGAAGACGCGGTGATCCGCGAACTTGCCGAGGAGACCGGGCTGGTCGCTCACGCCGAGGACGTGGAGCTTCTGGGCACGCTCGTCGACCACGTCGAAGGTGTCCTGCGGGTCACCGTCGGCGCGCTCGTCCACGCCTGGCAAGGGCATCCGACCACGCAGCCGGACGAGAGCGTCGGCGACTGGGCGTGGTACCCGCTCGATCAGCTCCCCGACGGCCTGTTCGTGTGCAGCGCCCAGATCCTCACTGCATGGCGGCCCGACTTGCCCATCGACCACCCACCCGCGCACTTCACGCGTTTCGCATCCGGACCAGCGGCCACGCCGGGCAACGGCCCGATCTGAACGCCGGCACCGACGTACCTGTCGCGCCACCTCAGCCTTCCCGTCGAAGGAGACAAAAGTGGGCGCGGGCGTACTCGTGGAACTCTGGGTATTCGCCGAGGAGCACGAGGGCGCGCGGGAAGGGCCTCCGCCCTTCCCGATCTTCTTGGGAAGAAGAAGATCTCCAACTTCGGGCTCGTGATGGGACGAGGTTGCCGTCCTGGACGGTAGCGGCTGGTGCTGCGCGCGAGATCCTCGAAGTCCCTGCGGTCTTTGGGTGTAGTTCAGAACGTGCGGGCGTGCTGGAAAACGCTGTCGAGCCCCGCGTCCGTGTGCGTGCTCACTGGGCTCATTCGGACAGTTCAGGGAACAGGCCACGCTGGTCGAGGGCCTGCCAGGCGGTGTGCAGGACGGTGGCGCGGTCGTTGGCGGCGTCGATGCGGACCACCGGGCCCAGGGCCGGGTAGGCGGCGGCTTCGTCGGTGACCGTCTGATAGACCTCGCGGACGCGGGCCTGGATGTCCAGGACGTCCCAGTCCGGGCGGGTGGCGTCGCCGGAGCGGGCGGCGGCCCGCTCCATGGCGGCCTCGGGTGAGATGTCGAGGACCAGCGTGAGGTCGGGGATGACGCCGAGGTGTTCGGCCAGGTGGGGGTAGGTCTCCTTCGGGCTCCGGTCGTGTTTGACCGCGAAGAAGGCGAGTTCGGACAGCAGCCACCGGTCCGCGATCACCGGGCGCGCCGGCAACGACGGCGCGATCAGTCGGGTGGCGGTGGCCTGCTTGTCCGCGGCGAGCGCGGCCAGATAGCGGTACTGGTTGTCGGCGGACGGCTGGTACTTGCCCTCGACCAGGTCGGCGGCCACCGATGCGTCGAGGAAGTTGGTGGTCAGCACCGCGAGCGGGGTGACCCGGTACAGGCCCTCGAAGAGGCGGAAGAGCCCCTTGCGCAAGGTGGTCTTGCCGGTGCCGTCCAGGCCCTCGACGACGATGAACGGGTTACGTGTGTTCTGCATCGGCTCACTCCACCTGCCCGGCGCCGGTGCCTCCGGCGTACTTCGCGAACCGGCCGCGCCAGGGGATCGACGTGGTCACCAGGTCCACGAGCCGCAGCTCGCTCAGCTCCTCCAGGAGCATCGGCAGCTTCGGCTCGATGACGATTCCTTCGGTGACGGCCCGGCAGTACGCGAGCCGGACCGCTTCCTCACCCGCGTCGTGCCGCAGCTGGTGGGCGAGGACGCGTTGAGCGGTGCCGAGTGCGACGACGCGGACCGCCTCGCGCAATGTGTCCGGGCCGACGGTGTCCTTGACGGGCGTCAGACTGCTGTGGTGCACGCCAAGGTGCCGGATGGCGGCGATGGCACCGACCCACCAGGCCGAGGCGGCGGTGACCGCCCGCACGGCGCCGCGCAGCGCGTCGTCGGTGACGCCGGGCAGAAGCAGGGCGTGGACGTCCTCGGCGGCGCCGGCCAAAGGGCTGACCGCGGCATCGGACCGGCCGTGCTCGGCGGGCAGTTCTACCCAGGAATTCAAGCCGACCGCGTCGATGAGCGCCAGGGCCTGCGCGGTGGGCACCCCGGCAGGACGGGCAACCAAGGCAGCAACCGTGATGCCGGTCCCCGCCGTCTGCGCGGTGAGCTGCTCGCGCAGCTGAGGCAAGTGCAGCACGAGGCGCTGGACGTGAAGGCCGTCAGCGAGTACCTCCCACGACTCGTAGAGCGTAGGCCGGGACGTCAGGGAGGGCGGCACGAGGTCTCCTTCGAACGGCACAGGTGCGGGGTGCACGGGCATCGTGGCCACGGGCCGAGGCAGATTACCGGCCTCGCAGGGCTGTTCCGGGTCGGCGCCACGATCGTGCTGAGCCAGTTCGGCGCCGGGGACCGGCAGGCAGGCCCATGTCACCGATCCACCGCGATCGGCATCGGGCCGGCGGCCCCAGCGCAGGCACAGAGCCTCGACGATCTCCAGGCCGCGGCCGTCCTCAGCGTCCGGGCCCGGCCGTGCGGCTGCGGGTCGAAGACCTCCACATGCAGCAGCGCGTGCTGGCGGCGCACGGTGCGTATCTCTTCTGGGGCTACCAGATCATGGGACGCATCAAGCACGCCCCCGAATCCCCCGTGTACGACGCGATACTCCTCCGCCCCGCCTGATCTCTGGAACACCTGCCGCCTGCGTACAGCCGCAGGCGGCAGCATCGCCATGCCCGCCGCCCATAACGCTTGAGCGGTATCTCTCCAGTACGACTTCACAGAATCGGTCTCATGGCGCCGAGCAGGATCTCAGCGATCGGCGTCCAGGTGCAGCAGCGGCGATCGAGGTCCTGGTGCACGTGGACAAAACTACGAGATGGCTGATGGTGATCTCGACGCGCTTTGACCATTCTCGGGGAGGCACACGAGATGCTGCCCACCCTCTCCGGCCGCCGGGCTGTCCTGCTCACTCGGCGCCGCCCCACTGCGAGCCCGGAGACATCGGGCCCAATCGATAGGGTGGCCGGACCCACCCTTGGAAGGACCCCGCAGTGAGCCAGCACCGTCTCGCCCGCGCGGCGGTGTTCTCTGCCGGATCCTGGGGCACCGCCGTTGCCAAGATCATGGCCGACGCGGGCACCGACGTGATCGTGCACGCCCGTCGTGGCGAGATCGCCTACGCGATCAACCGCGGGCACCGCAACCCCGGCTACTTCCCGGACGTGGACCTGCCCCCGACGCTGACGGCCACGACCGACCCGGCCACCGCCCTGGACGGTGCGGATTTCCTCGTACTGTCCATCCCTGCGCAGTCCCTTCGGGAAAGCCTCGCCTTGTGGACGCCGCACATCGGACGCGACACCGTGATCGTGTCGCTGATGAAGGGCATCGAACGCGACACCGACCTGCGGGCGAGCGAGGTCATCACCGAGGTGACCGGCATCCCCGCCGAGCGGGTGGCCGTGCTGTCGGGGCCGAACCTCGCCCGCGAAATCATGGCCGGACAACCCGCCGCCGCGACCGTCGCCTGCCCCGACGAAGCCACCGCCATCCGCGTCCAGCAGGCGTGCCACACCAGCTACTTCAGGCCCTACACCAGCACCGACGTGACCGGCTGCGAGCTCGGCGGCGCGGTGAAAAACGTCATCGCGCTTGCCGTCGGCATCGCCTCAGGCATGGGCCTGGGCCACAACGCGCAGGCCATGCTGATCACCCGTGGCCTCGCGGAAACCACCCGGCTGGCCGTAGCACTGGGCGCGCACCCCGCCACCCTCGCAGGACTGGCCGGCCTCGGCGACCTCGTCGCCACCTGCTCATCCCCGCTCTCCCGCAACCGTACCTTCGGCAATCACCTCGGCAAAGGGCTCAGCGTCGAAGAAGCGATCGCCGCCACCCGGCAGACCACCGAGGGTGTCAAGAGCGCCGAGGCGATTCTCGGCTTGGCGCAGGCCCACGGCGTCGACATGCCGATCACCTACGTCGTTACGGCACTGTTGAGTGGCAAAGTCACGCTGGAGCAGGCCACGGCCGCGCTGATGCAGCGTCCGCCCAAGCCCGAGCACTGACCCCGACGGCTCCGCGACCACGGGGTCGCACCCCACCATTACCCTCCCCAACCACGGATGTCGTGCCCGCGTCCGTAATGTCCGCCGCTGAGATCACTGTCCCGGCAGCTCCCTCAGCTACGCCCCGAAGTCGGATCAGCGCGCCAGGTGAAAGACGGCCGCCGCGACGATGGTGCCGAGGATGGTGCCTGCGATCACCTGGTTGCGCGTGTGGTCGCGCAATTCAACGCGGGACCATCCGACGACGATGACCAGAAGGAAGCCGAGGGCCATCCACGGGCCGTAGGTCTGCACGAGCATCGCGCAGGCGCCTGCGGACACGGCCTGGTGAACGGAGATCTTCCAGGCGAAGGTAATTGCGGTGAGGATCGCGAGCGTCACCAGCATCGAGACGATGAGGCCAACCATGGTGCGCGGCGCCCCCGCAACGAGCATCAGGACGATGCCGGTGGCTACTGAGAGCAGAATGACGGCCATCACGACAAGCCGTGCCGGCTTCTCCCCGACATGTCTGTCGCCCCAGTGGCCCTTGCGAATGCCGGACTTGATGAAGGCGATCGGAATGACGGCGGCGAAAAGGGCGCCGACCACTCCCCAGGCAACGCCTGTCCATTGCGCGGTGTGCCAACCGACCAGCAGGGTGACAGCGATGATCCAGTTCTTCGGCTCGAGCCAGTCCGTAATACGGCGCGCCAGCCGCGACTCGCTGCGGCGGACATCAGTTGTCATATGAGGAGATCCTTTCCGAATCGCCCTGCCCGTGGGAAATGGTCGACTGCTCTTGCCGGACGAATTCCGAAACGATTGGAGAGGAGAGGTACGCATCGGCAACGGTGCGCAACCATGACAGTTCACTCACTCTGTCCCGCCCAGTGACGCCGAGGGATGGGTATTCAACTCCCTGCAAACGTTCCCCATTTCGGGCGCTCTGGACGGCTGCACGCAACCAACAGGCTTCCGCAACTGCGTCAGAGTGTTGCGCATCGACCCCTTTCTGGCGGACGAACTTCCGAGCCTTTGCGTGCGTGTCGACTGACACGTACTCGCGAAGCGCCAGGCAGGCATCCTCGATCTCGATGACGCACCGCTCCAGCCGGAAGGGGACGCGCCTTCTACGCACGGAGGTCGCCAGCACCACGTACGGGGCTGCTTCCGTGAGCTGTGCCCACAGGGGCCGCAGCCTGCGCAGGGTGCTCCACGCCGCCACGTACTCAACGGCGACGGAGAGAGGAGGCAAGCAAACGCCGAGCGCGACCGACAGGACCGTGGCCTGCTTGAGCGTCGTGGAGAGAAGGTTCTCCAAGCCTGGGTAGTTGGTGCCCGAGACAAGCTGAACCGTCACAAAGACGATGCGTTGGAGGGCGTACAGGCTTCCGAGTAGGGTTCCCAAGCCCAGAAATCCGAGGCCGGCCTTCCCAAGAAGAGTTCGGCTGTGACGTACGCCGCCGAGGAACAGCCACGTAGCTACAACCATGGCGATGCCGATGTAGAGCGTGAAGACCGCCATGTAGAGGACAGGGAAGAGGGCACCACGGCCCTCTCCCAGCCTGACCGGCCCTCCCGGCGTCCAGTTGGCCAAGGCGTAGAAGGCGAGCATGAGGGGCAGCGTCACGCCGGCTGCCACCAATCGGGTGCGCCGTGCCAGGCCCTGCGGTCGAACGACTGCGATGACGAAGTCGAGCAGGTACGCCGCCGAGGTAACGCCGAGCACGTGTTTCAGCAGCGGCGACAGTCTGGCGTCTGTACCGACGGCGGCATCGACTGCCTCTTTGACCTGCGGAACCTCGAACGTCATGGCAGCCGCGAGAGCAGCCAGGGTCAACGCCAGGCTTCGCTGCTTGTGGGAGTGCCGGATGGACGGCAGTCGCCACAGAGCCACCAGCCAGAGGACGCCGGCGACGATGGTGGATGTACTCATGAGCGGCGGTTCCTCCGGGGGTGGACCAAAGCGTCGTCGAGCCGCGACACCGCGCCGGACCGGCCTCTTTCCCGGATCGAGTGGGCGAGATCCTGAAACAGCTCCCCCAGGCAGGAGGCAGCCATCTCGGCGTCGTACTCGGTTTCACGGTCGTAGCTCGTCCGACCGAAAGCGGAGAGCACGGCCGAGGGATCGACTCCGTCGGGAAGGACCCCCAGCAGGGAGTTGACGACGCTCTCGTTACTCCCGGCATGCCCGAGTAGTAGGTGCGCTAGCTCGTGGCGCACGATCTGCGCACGATGCCGTTCGCTGGTAGCCGCGACGTGAAAGATGTGGTCCCCGTGGTCGAAAGAGAGGACCATTCCACAGGGGGCGTTAGCCCCTCCGGTTTCAGGCAATTCGTGGAGGTGCAGAGGGCGGCCACGCTTGATGGCGAGCTGCCGGCATATTTCATCCACCGCGTAGGGATCAGGTATCTCGATCCCCCGCAACTGCTCCTCGCACAGTCGCCTCAGCTGCGCCTCTCTACGCGCAAATTGCCGATTGAACATGGACGAGATCCTTGCTGTAGCCCCCGAATGAGCGCTGACACGGCCTGCGCTAACCGGAATCCACCGTTCCGCGTGGTTCCAGCGGAGCTTTGCACACGCATAGATGGTTACCCAAGGCGATCTTGAAGGACCGGGTGCGGCATACCAGTCATATCCACCCAGCCGGTGAGAGAGGTCACATCACTGCTCGGGCTTGTCCAGCCCTTCCCATCGGCGCGCCTGATTGATCACGTCAGTGATCATTTTCAAGCTGCCTGCCGAAAGGCCGTTGGCCCGTAGCGCGAGTCCGCGCACTTCACTGTCGACCACGGCCTCGATGAGTTCCATGGAGGCGCGCACCTTCTCAGCCTCCTCGTCGCCGTAGTCCGAGAAGAAGTACTGCTCTTTGACGTGGAAGTGACCGGCAAGTCGTTCCACCGTCGTGTAGGTGGGGTTGGATTTCGCCCCGGTCCGCAGCTGCGAGATCGCGCTCTCGGACACGGAGATCGCCCGGGCGACCTCGGCATTGGTGTAGCGCTTGCCGGTCTCCGGGTTCGTCACGGTCTGGAACAGGTGGTTGAGCTTGTCGGCGAATGAGCGCCGAGCGTCGGCCGCGCCGCCGGGCGCCTCCGCCGGTCCGCTGGACTCCACCATCACCGACTCCTCTCATCTAGACGCTGACTCCGGACTGTACTGCAGTGTAGTTCCCAGAACCAAAAGCCGAGGGACTTCACTTCAGTGTTGACAGGTAGGGATCACTTTGGCGTAGGTTCTCGATCACAGCTTCACTGAAGTGTTGCGACGCCGACGGGACGCAGTAAGCGCTCCTTGCCCGGCCTTCGTGATCTACGTACGCGCTAGGACCCGCCCATGATCGCTCCACCCCCATCGCAGCAGCTCACGCGACTTCTACAGGGTTTAAGAACCAACTCTGGACCTTGACGCGGAGCCGTGCGTATGTTCGTCGTCCCTCGCCGGGCAGACCGCCCGCATGGACGAGCACAGGAGCAATGACGTGCACAACCTCCGGGCCTCATAGGTCCCTGAACACAGCGACGGCGCCCGAGAGCAGCAACTCCCGGACGCCGGACGCTTAACGGCTGTACCGCCCCGGCAAGGGCGGAGATCGCCACCATCACCACGCTGATCCCTTCCACGGGGCGTCTCAGCGTGGCAACACCGAAGGAGATTCTTGCATGCGCTCCGCCCTGCGCAAAAGGCCCTACCGTCCGGCCTGCGCGGCAGCTAGCTCCGCCTCGGCGCCTCAGCGCCCCGAGCCGGACCGCACCATCCAGGCCCCCGCGAGCCGCCCCGCCCGCCCGCTTGCCGGGAGCGGCCGATGAGCAGCGAAGCTCGCGAGTGGGTGTGGGAGCACAGCTCCAGCCGAGGGGCCGCGCGTCTGGTCCTGCTGTCGATCGCCGACCGGGTGGCCGACGATCAGTGCATCTCCTGGGCCTCCCTGTCCAGCCTGGCCAAGCGCACGCGCGCCTCGGTCTCCACGGTGCGCGAAGCCATCGAACGCCTCGTCCTCGCCGGCGAGCTGGAACAGCTCGACGACCTGGTGGGCCCGCAGCGCAGCACGGTCTACCGCCTGCCGCTCGCCGCCGAAGCAGTCGCACAGGCGCTGCGAGAGCAGCGGGAGGAAGCGGGCGACACGGCGGTACTGGACGAGGCCGATGGCCCTGCGAAGCTCCGGCTGTCGGCGCTGCGGCGGTACGGGATCCGCCCGCGTGAGGTGCCGGAATCCCCCGTGAGGGTCCGGAAACCGGCAGTACCGGAAACCGGCAGGTCCAGGCGGAAACCGGCACAGCGGCGTACCGGCCACCGGCACAGGGATGTACCGGCCACCGGCACACAGAACCGTAGTGAACCTGATTTGAACCGGAGGTACAGCAGTGGTGGTGCTGCGGTCACCTCGGCTGCCGAGTGGCAGGTCGACCCCGCCACTCACACATGGGCCCGCCAGCAGGGACACGTCGACCGCCTCGGCGAGCAGGGCCTGCAGGCCGCTGACGCGAAGTGGCGTGCACACCGGGCGGGCCATGCTCCGAGGCCGGCGGAAGCCTGGGCTGCCGATTGGCGAGCCTGGATCACCCGGGAGCACGCCCCCAGCCGCCCGAACCTCTACGCCGTGTCGGGCAAGAACACCGCCGCGCCCGGTGGCATGACGCGGGCCGAGAAGCACACCGCAGCCCTTCTCGCAGCCCTGGACGAGCCGACCGGAACGGAGGGCTGAGCGTGGACCGCCGCGAAATCGCCGCCCTGCTGGCCTACATCGGCAGGCTCGACCCCCGCAGCATCCGCACCGACGAGGGCGAGGCCCGCGACCAGCTCGCCCAGTGGCACGAGCTGCTCGGTGACGTGCCGATGGCCACCCTGCACGGCTGGGACGCCCGCGTCGCCGCCCGCCAGCACTACCGCGCCTCGCCGTACCAGATCCAGCCCGCGGATGTGGTCCGCCCCTGGGAGAGCTACCGGCGCAACCGCCTGGCCCTCCACTGCGACCCCACACCGTCGGCGGACCCGGACGACCAGGCTGCCTGGACCGCAGAGCTGGTCGGCACCCGCCACGCCGTCGCCACCGGCATAGCGCAGCCCGCGCAGGCCCGGGCCATCACCAGCAGCCAGGAGGGCATCAACCCGAGGCTGCAGGCTCGGCTGGACCAGATCGGCTCCTGCATACCGCCCGCCGCCCGTGCCGCCCTCGCACCATTCCGGCCCGCCCGGGCAGCACGCGAAGCCGCCGTCGCGCAAGGGCTGCCCGACGCCCTGAGCGTGCGATGCGAGTGGTGCCTGGCCCCGGTCGGCGAGCCATGCCGACGCCGCCGGATCGGCCCCAACGACGGAGTACGCACCATCACGCCGCGCGCCACCCCGCACCCCGGCCGCTACGACCTCGCCGCCGCCCAGCAAGCCCAGCACACCGAGCAGGCCCAGCAACCCGCCCTGGCCTGACCGGCGTCTCCGGCGCGTGCATCCCGTCCGCTGCACCGCCGCAACCTCACCGTCCCGCACCGGCTGCGGCGCACGCCCACGCGCCGCAGCCGGCACCCGACGCCGCACCCGCCGAGCACTGCGCTAGCCGGCCGGTGTGGCAGCACATCGGAGGCTCGCCTTGCGCCACATCACCACCCATGACGCGCCGGCCGCCGGCCTGCGCGGCATCGGAGACACCAGCTGGCACGTCCGCGGAGCGTGCCACGGCATGGACGTCGAGGACGCCGACGCTGTGTTCTTCCCCGGCCCCCGGGATCACGAGGAGATCGCGGAGGCGAAGGAGCTGTGCGGCTGGTGCCCCGTCCGCCGCGCGTGCCTGGACTTCGCCCTGGAGAACGTCCTCAAGGAGGGCGTCTGGGGCGGGCTCACCGAAGCCGAGCGGCGCCCGCTGCACGACAACCTGCACCGCCGCATGGACTACCGGCGTGTGACCGCCTTCTTCCAGGGACGCGACGTGCACCTGACGGAAGCCGAGCGCCAGGTGGCCATCGACCACGCCTACGTCCGGGGCTGGCAGCCCGACCGGCTCGCCGCCGCCCTGCAGATCAGCCACAAGCACGCCCGCGACCTGCTCCGGCAAGCAGCCAACAAGGTCTTCGACCGCGATCGCAATTACGGCGTGCCCCGCTCCAAGAAAAAGCGGAAGAAGACCTCCAAGCCCAAGGGCACCCCCGCGCCCACAGCTCCCGGCACTCAGCAGCCGACAGGCCGCCCGGCGGCGTCGACCCCGGCGCACGCCCCTCTCGGAAAGGCAGCATGACCCACCCTGTCCTCGCCTTCGGTGCTACTTCGGACCTCCCTCTCCTCCTCGCCGCCGTCGTGCCCGCCGCCCTCGCGCTCGTGCTGACCGCCTGGGCCATCCGGCGCCGGGGAACCCGCCCGCGGAAACGTCTCGGCGGCCCGGCGGTCAAGGTCGCCGCCGTCGCCGCCCTGGGCTGCACCGCCTACAGCGCCGACACCAGCTGGCGCTTCGCGGCCGACTACCTCGACATGGCCGGCACCGCCGAGCGCGCCGGCATGTTCGCCGCCGCCGAACTCGCCCTGTTCGCCACCGCGCTGATGGCACGGCAGAACCTCGCCGTCCAGGGCGCTCCCGGCCTGCCGGGCACGCTGGTCTGGGTGATCACCACAGTGCAGGTGATCCCCGCCTACGCAGAGAGCGGCCCCATCGGCGGCACGGTCCGCGCCTTCGTCGGACCGGTCATGGCGGCGATGCTGTGGCACCTGGCCATGGGCATCGAACTACGCCTGCGCACCCCGGGGGCAGCCTCGAACGGACTGATCTCCGTCCTGGGCCGGGAGGCACGCGAGCGGCTGCTTTCCCGCCTGGGCATCGCCGCGCGGGACCGCGACGCCGCGCAGATCACCCGGGACCGGGCCACCGCCCGTGCGGTCACCCTCGCCGCCCGCCTCGCCGAGCGCACACCCGAGCAGCAGCAGAGCCGTCGCGGCCGACGGCTGACGCGACGCCTGTCGAAGGCGGTCGGCAGGGCTTCGGTCGGCACCGACCCTCACCAGCGGGCGCAGCTCCTCGACCAGCTCGCCGCCCGGCGACACGCGCTGGCGCTCGCCACGGTCCCGCTCCCTTCTCCCTGGTCCCCAGCGCACAGCAGCGCATCGGCGGCCACGGTCCCCGCACAGCCGGCATCGAATGTGCCGGTCCCCGCCCCCGGTCCTGACGGTTCCGACGAGCCGGTCCGGGACCGAGGATCGAGGACTTCTCGGGGACCGGTCCCCGAGGAGGTGGACCCGGAAGCCGAGGCCGGCGCGGGGACCAAAGGCGACGCAACGGGAACGGCCGCGGGGAGCAAGTCCTGTGAAGACGGTGCGGTCCCGGGGACCGAACTCGCCGGTCCGGAATCCGCTGCGCGGAACGCGGCGGCCGTGAGGACCGACCGCACCACGCGAGAAGTAGCAGCTCAGGACGCGGATTCTCATCGGGGACCGGGCATCGCAAAGTCGGGGACCGAGACCACCGAGGACCGGGGACCGACCGCCCCACAGTCCGGGACCGAGACCACCCAGGACCGAGGACCGACCGCCCCACAGTCCGGGACCGAGACCACCCAGGACCGAGGACACAAGGTCCCGCTTCGCCGGAAGCCGACCCGGACGAAGAACAAGGACAAGCGTGCCCGGTCCCGCTCTCCACAGACGGAGCGCCAGGCACGCGAGCTGGGTGAGTCCGAGCGCCAGCTTGTCCGAGAGGTGCGCCCCCATGTTCCCGCCCTGCTCGAACGGGACGGCAACGGCGCAATCACTCGGGTGCAGCTGCGCGAAATCATCCGCCGTCAGGGCCTGACGGGAGTCGGTAACGACCGACTCGGCCTGGTCCTCCAGGAGCTGCGGAACGACGACATCACGACGACGAGGAGCACCGCCCGATGAAGACCTGCCACCAATTCAAGACCGTCCGTGCGGAGTACGAGCGAGAGATCAGATTCCTGCTCGCTCACTCCGAGCGGCATGCGGGCAGGCCGGCGGCGAAGTCCAGTGCGAAGCAGGCTGCCTCGGCGAAGCAGCGGATGGCCCGCGCGCTCAATAGCCACGTCGGGCGCTGCCCCGAGTGCGGCTGAACCGGCGAAGCCCCAGCTCAAGGCCCGTATCCGTAAAGGTGGCCCGGCTCAAGCCGGGCCACCGCGCCTCTTAGGAGGTACGCCATGATTCCGCATCCCTCTCGCTTTTCCGGGCCCACCACTGCCGAGGCCGATGCCTGGGCGGAGGTCCTCGTCCGCCGGCAACTCCTCCACGCCGTCGTCCTCATGCCGACCGGGCAGTGGCTCGTCCAGGACCGTCCCAACAAGCCGGTCCGCGTCCTTGCCAGCCCAGCCGATCTCCTCGCGCTGGCCGCAACCATCCAGCAATACACCCGCTCTACGAGGCCCGAATCCCGATGACGAACGCACCCAAGAACGGCACCACCCCGGAACCTGATCCCGACTCCAACTCGGTCTCGGGGCGAGCAAGTTGGGGCGGAAGCATAGCTTCCGCCAGACCCACCCCCGAGGGGGCGGGAGAGGACCTGCACCGGGGGGCGCAGGTCCTTGAGGCTTCGACCGGGGGCGACTCGAAGCCGAGGCAGGAGTATAAGCAAACAGAGCCGCACGCCCGCCGACAGCGCGCTCCCCGCGCCCGTCAGCGACCGCGTCAGCCGCCCGCAAAGAAACGTCTGCGCCAGCCCGCCACGCGATTCAACGAAGACGAGTACGCCCTGATCGCGTCCGCCGCCGCCCGATGCAATCTGTCCGTCGCCGGGTTCCTCGCCCGCTCTGCACTCGCCGCCGCTCGCGACCTCGACCGCACCAGTGCTGAAATCGCCGACGAACGTGAAGTGATCACAGCCCTGTTCGACAGCCGACGCCGGCTGGGCTGGGCCGGCAGCAACCTCAACCAGGCCGTCAAGGCACTCAACTCCGGTGCAGACGTTCCCCACCTCGAAGCCGCCGTCGCCGCCGTCCGGCGAGCCGCCGACACCGCACACGAAGCCGCCACACGACTGATCGAGCACCGCGGCTCATGATCCCCAGTGTCAACCCCTCAGGCTCACGGACAATCGGGCTCCTGGCCTACCTCTACGGCCCGGGCAAGCACGAGGAACACACCGACCCCCATCTCGTGGCCTCCTTCGACGGCATGTCCCCCGACCCCGGCCGCAACCCGAACGCCGCCCTCACAGACCTCCAGCAACTCCTCGACCAACCCGTCATGGCCCTTGCCAAGCACGCCCGTCCGACCAAACACGTATGGCACACCTCCGTCCGCGCCGATCCCGACGACCGGATCCTGTCCGACGAGGAGTGGGCCAGCATCGCCCGTCGCATCGTCGCCGCCACCGGCATCGACCCCGGCGACGGACAGCCCGGCTGCCGCTGGGCCGCCGTACGCCACGCAGACGACCACATCCACATCGTCGCCACCCTCGTCACCGAAGACGGCCACCGCCCCGACGACTACCGCTCCGGCGCCCGCGCCCAGGCCGAAGCCCGCCTCATCGAAAAGGAACTCGGCCTCCATCAGGTCGCGCCCGGTGACGGCACCGCAGCGAAGCGACCCACCAGCGCCGAACGCCACAAGGCCGAACGCCAGGGCCGCGAGCGCACCGCCCGCGAAGAACTGCGGGAGAGCGTACGGCGCGCGGTGGCCGGTGCCCGGAGCGACGAGGAGTTCTTCGACCGGCTCGCCTCCGCCGGCCTCCTGATCCGTAAGCGCGTCGCGCCCTCCGGTGACCTGCTCGGCTACAAGGTCGCCTTGCCCGACGACCTGAACAAAGACGGCGAGCCAGTGTTCTACCCCGGCGCGCGCCTGGCCCCCGACCTGTCGCTGCCACGCGTCCGCGAGCGCTGGTCCGCTGACGCGCAGAGTGTCTCTTCCGTCCGGCGGGAGGAGGCGATCCGGACAGGGCCGGGCAGTCCGGCCGCCGCGCGCCACGGGACGGCATCGGCCGTGTGGCAGGCCGTGCTCATCGTCGAGCAGAGCGGGGACGGGGTCGCCGCCGCCCACATCGCCGCGGTCGGCGAGATCCTGGATGCCCTAGCGAAGACGTCCGCCGCCCACACCCGTCGCGAACTGCGCGACGCCGCAACGGCCTTCGAACGGGCCTCGCGCTCTCACGTCCGCGCCGTACGCGGGCACGATCGAGCCCTGCGACAGGCCGCCCGCAACCTCGTCCAGGGCGGCCCGGCCCTCGGCCGGGGTGAGGACGGAGCCGCCACGGCAATGGCGATCGACATGCTGTTCTTCCTGATCACCGCCACCGCGCGCTGGCACGCCAGGAAGGGGCACGCCCAGCAGGCAGAGGCCGCCGCTCGGGCGGCCGAGCACCTGCGCGCCGCCTACCGGGCCGCCTCAGCCCAGCCGCTCGGTGTGCTCTACCAGCGTGGTCGGCGTCTGAGCCGGCCGATGCTCCAGCGGCAGACGGTGCTGCTGCGCGAGGCGCTGCCGGAGCTGGCCGAGCAGATCCTCGCCGAACCCGGCTGGTACGCCCTGGCCGCAACCATCGCGGAAGCCGAAGCCGCCGGCCACGACCCAGCCGCCCTCCTGTCCGACGTCGCCGCACGGCGCGAACTCGGCACCGCGGACTCCGTCAGCGACGTGCTGGTATGGCGCATGCGGCGGACAGCCGACCTGCCCGCCGATGCCTCCCACCTTCCCGAGACCAACACCGCTGAGAACCGGCCCGCGACGCGCGGTACGACCACCAAGCCCGCCTCACCCGCCAGGCGGCGGACCGGAGAGGAGACATCGCGCCAGTCCCGGTAAGCCCATCGGATGCCGGCACGCAGTCTCACCACATCACCGCCGCGGTAACACCACCGCGCCATACCGCGACACGCATCGCGGCTGGCTCGTCATCCGGGCGGCCGAGGGGCCGAGTGCCCCTGCTGACCTGGCCGGAGGGGACTGTGGACTTTGTGAATTGAAACCACCAGGGGCATGAGGCACGATCATGAAACGCGCAGGACGAGGTGCCAAGGCAGAGGAGAACGCCAGGGTGTTTCACCGGATACGCCGCAGGACCAAGAAACTAAGCGAAGCTCAGAGACGGTTCGCCGAACTGCACACGCAGATGCAGGGCCAAGTCCCGCCCGGCATCGGAGTGCCAGCACCTGAGCCACAGGCCGTCGAGCCGACCGCCATCGTGGACGACTTCCTCCCGCCGGAACTGCGGGTGCCGAGCCACGACCAGGTCGAAGGCAAGATGATGCCGTGGAAGCAGCCCCTGGTCCTAGACGGTGAGATGGCCGCCTGCGCCGAGTGCGGCGCATACCGGGACTGGCTCATCCTCTCCACTCACGGTGAGATCTGGCTGCGGTGCCGGGCCGGACACCAACAGTTGGAGACCCGCATCGACACCGCCTGGTACAACCGGCACTCCGGGCCGGCGGACGCGACGCACGCCACGTTCGAGGACTGCCTGCGCCACCTCGGGCACTGACCACCACTCCTACAACCCCACCGGGCCCGCGGGCCCGCACTGACCACCCGTCGCCTAGCACCAAGGGGATGCTCCTATGGATGTCAAGCGGCTTCGGTGAGGTCGCTTTGGGCGGTGTTGCGGCCCGTGTTCGTCGTGTGGATTGACCGCATGAGGACGCGGTAGACCTCGCGGGCGACATGCCTTTTCAGGCAGCGCATGATGTCCTTCTTCGCCAGGCCCTCGCCGGTTCGTCGTTCGACGTAGGCGCGGGTTCGCTCGTCCCAGCGCATGCGGCTGAGCACGATGGTGTGCAGGGCGTGGTTGGCGGCGCGGTCGCCGCCGCGGTTGAGCCGGTGGCGGTCCCTGCGTCCGGATGATGCCGGTATCGGGGCGGCGCCGCAGAGGTGGGCGAAGGCGGCCTCGGAGCGCAGGCGGTCGGGGTTGTCGCCGGCGGTGGCCAGCAGCTGCCCGGCCACGTCCGCTCCGACGCCTTTCAGGGCCAGCAGCTCGGGGGCGGCCCGGGCGGTGAGCGGCTTCAGTTCGGCCTCCAGCTCGTCGATCTCCTCACTCAGAGCCAGGATCCGGCGGCCCAGGCGACGCAGGGCGGCCTTGGCCGCCCTGGCGGGATCGGCGAGATCGGTGCCCGGCCGGAGGCGGGCGCATGCCTTCGCCAGGGCGGCGGCAGACAGTCCGCGGAGCTGGGCCCGCAGGCTTTCCGGCGCGGTGACCAGGAGCTGCCGGGCCTGGTTGACGGCCTGGGTCCGGGATTTCACCGCCGAGCGGCGCACCACCCGCAGCGTGCGAACCGCCTCGACGATGCCGTCCCGGCTCTTCGGCGTGCCGGTGGCCCGACCGGAAGCGACCGCCTCGGCTGCGGCATAGGCGTCGATCGGATCGGACTTGCCCTTCATCCGGCGTGTCCTGCGGTCGGGCCGGTCGACCTCGACGACCTTCAGCCCGGCCCGCCGCAGCGTCCGGGCCAGCTCGGCGCCGTAGGCACCGGTGCCTTCCACGCCGACGGCCGTCACCATGCCGAACGAGCGGAGCCAGGCGTGCAGTTGGCGGTATCCGGTGCCGGTGGCCGGGAACTCGCGGTCGGCCAGGTGGCGGCCGATCCGGTCGACCACCGCCGCATGGTGGGTCTCGCCGTGGGTGTCTACGCCGCCTGTGACTTCCAGGGCCTGGTCCGTCATGCTGGTCACTGCCGTCCTCTCGCTGATCCCGGTGGGGCGGCACGCGCCGGCCGGGCGGGCGGACAAGACAGTGGTGGGGCTTCTGGACCAAGCTCCTATAAGGTCACGGACGCCCGTCCGGTCGCGTGCGGTGGCCTCCCCGAGCGGGCCGACGAATCCCCTTGAGGACAGCCAGTCGGCGTCGGTCAGTCCGTGAGTCAGACCCACTCGGAGAAGCCACCACACATCCTCACTGTCAGTTCCGTCATGCGCGTTCGCGTCGCCACCACCGCACTCGGCATCACCGCCACCCTCCTCGCCGTGCCCGCCTGCTCCATCGACACCACCAGGTCCAAGCACCAGACCTCCTCCTCCCATACGGGAAAGCCGACCGACGCCGTCCAGGAGCCGGCCGCGCTCTCATCGGCCGCGCTCGAGTCCCGCCTGCTCGATCCGAGCGACCTCGGCAGCGGCTACCTTCCCAAGCCGGAACGTCCGGCCCAGCACGACGACGTCACCGTCATCGGCTGCCCGGCCCTGAGCGAGCTGGGCGGCGACGCGGCGACTGGCGGCACACTCGCCTTCCCGCACAAGGCGAAGGCGGACTTCACCTACGGCGGCAGCTCCTCGGAGATCTCCGAGGAGCTGTACAGCGACAGCGCAAAGAAGCTCTCCGACGGCATCGGCCGGATTTTCGATGCCATGACCGGCTGCCCGACCTATCAGGTTGTCGCGGGCGGCACCCCGGTCGACGTGGCCTCGCAGAAGCTGCCCGCACCCCACGCCGGCGGTGACGAGCAGTGGAGCCAGCTCCTGACGTTCATCACCGGAGGACGGAGCACCGTGGTCAAGCAGACCGCGATCCGCGACGGCAACCTGCTGCTGGTCGTTTCCGGCTCCCCGGCCCTCGTCGACCGCCACCTTGACAAGGCCCTCACCAAAGCCACGGCAGCCGGCTGACCGGCGCCCGACGCACTGCTGCCCCGACCCAGGATGGTCGGGGCAGCAGTGCTGTACGGCCCTTCTCGCCTGCACGGTCTGACAAGGTCTCAACGAGATGTGAACCATGCGGCGAGTGAACTGCCCATCGTTGCGACGAGTGCCGTGACGACGGCGGCCACCAGCCAGGGTGAGATGCGTTGGACGACGACGTACACGCCCCCGATGCGGAGTTCAAGGACAGGCTGCTGCTTCTCTTCGGTTCGAGGCATACGGCTATTCAGCCGCACGGGAACGTGGCACCGCTACGCCATACCTTGGCCACTTCTTCGCCACTTCAACAGGCCGTGACATACCACACCTCAAGCGGTAGCACTACGCCAAAGCGTGGCCATATCAATCCTTTTGAGGCGCTGGCATTAACACACGCGAGGGTCCCATCGCTACGCCATACCTTCGCCACTTCATCGCCACTTCCCGTTTTGGAGCCGGGCAGGCCCGACGCCTTGAGCCCTGCCCCCCTGCTGCTTCTGTTCGTCGGCTTGCCCGACCATGGACAGCAACGTCAGAAGCCCGGCCTCCATGCAGGAGGACCGGGCTTCGGTTACTGGGACCAGAGCACCGCCGATGGCTAGGCCGGCGCCTGCAGCAGTCGCTCCCGTGTGGCCACGGGCAGCACACGCCGCAGAACCGGGGCCGTCGAGCTGAGGGAGGCGGCGAAGGCTGCCACGAGGTCGTGCGGCACGCTGGAACCGAAGGAGGCAGCCCACAGGCAGGGCGCGCCGAGCTCGGGCTCCGTCCATGCCTGCCATCCGGTCGGCCCCGTCTCGTCGGTTTCGGTCGTCAGGACGCGCGGGTCGGCATCCTGGATGAGCGGCGGCACCTCCCCAAGACTGATGTGCGAGGTGAACGTCGGGTCCGTCGCTGCCGCGTGGGGTTGATCGATGTCGCGGAGCCAGCCGTGCGTGGTGACGGCGTCGAGGACCAGCCCAGGGCCGGCGAACGGCGCGGCGGGCCCGTCCCGGGCGTCGAGTGCGACGAGAAAGTCGGTCACGGCCTCGCCGGGGACGTCGGTGGTGAAATAGGACGACCACGACGCGAGCGGACTGCTCACGTCCGCGCGGGCCGAGATCTGCCAGGCGATCGGCAAGTCACCCAAATGGAACGGCTCATCCGCCAGACACCACTGTGCCCAACGGAGGGCATCGGGGCTGATGTGCAGGACGGTGCTGCGCAGGACCTGGCGGTCCTCCGTTGCCTCATCCGGCTCGTGCCGCCCGCGGACGATCGTCAGGCTCGTCCAGCCCAGGCCGGTGAGCGTGTCAGCGACGACATCGAAAAGGCACCCATCATCACCGGCCAGGTGGCGGGGGCCGACCCAGAATGCGGGTTGGTCGCCACCCGAAGTAGATGGGTCGAACGGAAAGTCGGGGTACAGGGGCGCCTCCAAAGGCTCGGTGCGGGTCTAGTTGCCGCCGGCACGGCGGCGGGGGCGGCGCAGGGGTGCTTGGACGGGGCCCTGCCACGTCAGGGCGATGGCGGCCTCGGGCGGGAGGTGGCCGAGCTGCGCGTCCGGATTGCGCCCTTCTGCAAGATAGACGACGGTCCGGCCGGTCTCGTCCACGGACTGCACGACCTGCGCCAAGCGGTGTGCCATCGGGAAGAAGGGATTCATGGCCTGGCGGACCGGAGCACTCCGGTCGCAGGCGGACAACAGATCGATGAGATCGCCGACGGTCATCTCCGAGGACGTCACGAACAGCCTCCTAGTTGCAAGGGGGAAACAAAAGCAAAAGAACGGGCTGGGGCCGGCAGGAGGCGGCCCCGCCTGGTGGCACGGCTGACTACACCGTCATACGTGGCGCGAAGTCTCCAGCACCCGTGCCACGGCGGCGGCAACGATGTCGGCCGGCGTCTCGGTGTCGAACGACAGGCGGTAGCCGCGCACCTTCGACGTGCCGGTGACAGCAATCGTCCACCCCTCGCCGTCGGTGCCGGGACGGCCGTTCGGGAACCATCCGAGGTAGAAACGGCCGTCCTTCGAGCTGACGTGCACATCCGCGCGGTCGTCCACGATCAGGTGAAAGTCCTCCCCGGAGAACTGATCCGTGACGAGCGTGGGCTGGCCAGGGCCGAGCTGCCACTCGCGTAGGCGCAGGGCTTCGACGGCGGTGGAGAAACCAGGGTCCAGGGGGACCACGGTCACAGGCAAACACCTCTCTGACCTGGGGGTTACTGGCAAGGTCGTCTACGTTGACATGTACTCACACACCTTGGCCAGTCTTTCCTCGATCTTTCCTGTCTGCCCCCGGCGAACTGCCGGTCCGCGTCGTTTTGCGTCGAACTCACGAAGGCGCCGAGGAAAGGGGGTGGCGGCCATGGCGCGTGTAGGTGCATGCTGGCCCGTTTCCCACCGGGAGGAGAAGTAGATGGAAATCCGACCGCTTGCGGAATTGCGCGCCGCAGATGACCTGTCGCTGGCGTTCAATCCGTACGGGCTTGGTGGCCGCATGCGACCCGAAGAGGCTGCAGAGTTCCAACAGCGTCAGATCGCCGACTGCGACCTGACGGCAGGTGCCGCGGCTGGAACGCGCGACTCCTTCGAGCGACTGCGCACCGTTTTCGCCTATGGCGTGCTGTGTTACGACGTATACACCATCGTCAGTGACCAAGCCTTGCTCATCTACGAGCAGACGTTGCGCGACCGCTTCATGGAATGGTGCGGCGGCACCATCACCTTCCGCGTACTCCAGGCTCCGGACGTCTCCTACAGCGTCACGTCGTACGACGATGTCAAGAGGTGTGCGAACCGAATGATGCGGCAACGCGCGAAGCTGGCCGTCGGCACCCACGACATCGAGTTCAACGGAATGCTGCACGGGCTTCGCCTGTGGGCGCGGACGGCGGGGCTGCTCCGCGGGCGGCGCAGTCGCGCAGCCGAGGAAGCGCTGGCGAAGCTGCGCAACCACGTCGCCCACCCGTCCGGTCATCACGTCGACACGCCCGTCGGTGCCGCCCGAACGGTGCGGGATCTGGCAGAACTGATCAACCAGCTATGGGGGCGAGCCACTCCCGACGGGCGCCTGTACCCGGCCCCTCTGCACCGAGAAATCGCCGTGCTGAGCTGGAACAGTGCTGGACGGACGCGGATGGAGCCCGCCGACGCGCTCACCGCCGCCGACTCCATGGAAGATCAGGAGGACGACGAGTACCAGCACGTCGTGGTACGGGCCATCCCCTTCATCCCGGGCAGTCGCTGGAATGACGAGCACTGGGCAGAGTTCGATACCCGTTACGAGACCACACAGTTCCCCACGGAATACCTGTGGGGTCCGGGCACCCGAACGGAGGCACGGACGTGGCTGGAGCACGAGCGCCCGGAGGGGGACAGCGTCGACTTCACCGACCGGGTCTTCCTCGTCCAGGAGCGCGAACGTGTGCTGCCGCCGATGCGACCGGCGGTAGCGGCCGGGCTGCCCGACAACGAACGCGTTGGAATCTGGCACACCGTGCGGGCCGATCTTCCCGAAGACGCCTTCGTACATGTTCGAGGCTCCCGAGATCGCAGCACCGGTCACGCCCGCCGTCCAGGCGACTGCCCTACCTGCTCTGCGGAGGTTCTCGGCTCCGGCTCTCACGACGAAGCCCTTCGCGCTGCCGCGGCTGCCCTCGGACCGATCCAGGTCGTGCAGCTACCTTCCGTCCGGCTCCCTTCCTCCACCTTCTGGCCCGACCGGCCGTAAGCAGATCTACAGCAGGAGCCGCCTTCACGGAGTGCTTCCGTGGGCGAATCGAGGGACGTGGGCTACCGGCTCTGGCAAAGTAGCTGCACGACCAAACGATCCTCGTAAGGAACCTCTGTGAGCACGCTCGGTAGCTTCATCTGGTCGATCGCCGACCAACTTCGGGGCCCTTATCGCCCCAACCAGTACGGGAACGTGATCCTCCCGTTCACGATCCTGAGAAGGCTCGACTGCATCCTGGAGCCCGACCGAGCGACGGTGCGCGAGCTGGCAGCGATGTATGAGAACCCGAACCGGCTCAAGGTCGAGGTCAAGAAGGTCACGGGTCGGTCGTTCTACAACACCTCCAACTACTCGTTCGCGAACCTGCTGAAGGATGCGGACGGGCTGGCGGACAACCTCGTTGACTACATTGAACGGTTTTCCGCCGATGTAGACGTGTTTGAGTACTTTGACTTCAAGAAGGAGATCCTGGCCCTGGAGAAGGCCGAGCTCCTGCGCGAGATCGTCACGTCCTTCGGTGCCATCGACCTCCACCCCGACGTGGTGTCGAACTCCGACATGGGCGACGCCTTCGAGTACATCATCCGCAAGTTCAACGAGGCCGCGAACGAGACCTCCGGAGACCACTACACGCCGCGCGACGCAATCCGGCTGCTGGTCGACCTGCTCTTCGCCGAGAAGGATGTCGACCTAACCGAGGGCGGCATCATCCGCTCGCTATATGACCCCACCGCCGGCACCGGCGGCATGCTCTCCCTGGCCGAGGAACACCTGCTCGCCCAAAACCCCGAGGCCAAGCTGATCCTGTTCGGCCAGGAGTACAACCCGCAGTCGTACGCCATCTGCAAGTCTGACCTGCTCGCCAAGGGCCACGACGCGACCAACATTGCCTTCGGCAACACGCTCACCGATGATGTCTTCAAGGGTCGCCATTTCGACTTCTGCATGTCCAACCCGCCCTACGGAGTGGACTGGAAGCAGTATGCCAAGGCGGTCAAGAAGGAGCGCGACTCCGCTGGCCCCTACGGCCGCTTCGCGCCGGGCCTCCCAGCGATTTCAGACGGCCAGATGCTCTTCCTGCTCCACCTGGCCCATAAGATGCGTCCTGTCGAAGACGGCGGCGGCCGAGTCGGCATCGTCATGAACGGCTCCCCGCTGTTCAACGGCGCCGCCGAGTCCGGTTCCTCCAACATCCGCAGGTGGCTGCTGGAGAACGACCTGGTCGAGGCGATCGTCGCGCTACCGACCAACATGTTCTTCAACACCGGAATCGCCACTTACATCTGGATCCTCGACAACACCAAGCACCCTAACCGCCAAGGCAAGGTCCAGCTCATCGATGGAACGTCCTTCTGGACCAAGATGCGCAAGAACCTCGGATCGAAGAACCGCGAGATCAGCGACGATGACCGCGTCAAGATCATGCGGCTGTACGCCGACTTCGAGGACGCCGACCCCGACCTCTCCAAGGTGCTGCGCAACGACGATTTCGGTTACTGGACCATCACCGTCGAGCGCCCCCTGCTCGATGAGGACGGGAACCCTGTAGTCGACCGCAAGGGCAACCCGAAACCCGACTCGAAAAAGCGCGACACCGAAAACGTGCCCTTCACCTACGGCGGCTCAACCGCCGGTGCGGCAGGGAAGCGCGAAGTCATTCAGACGTACTTCGACGCCGAGGTGAAGCCGCACGTTCCTGACGCCTGGGTCGACTGGGCCAAAACCAAGACCGGCTATGAAATCCCCTTCACCCGCCACTTCTACAGGTACACCCCGCCCCGCCCTCTCGTCGAGATTGACGCTGACCTGGAGAAACAGGTCGCCAAAATCCTTGACCTGCTGCGAGAGGTGGAGCAGTGAAGGGGCCTCTCTGGAACGTCTTGCCCGATGGGTGGCTGGCAGGCCAGGTCAAGAACGCTGCGACGGTCACGCTTGGCAAGATGTTGCAGAGCAAGGACTCGGGCAGTGACGTACGTGCACCCTACATGCGCGCTGCGAATGTGCAGCCCGATGGCGTGTTGGCCCTCGACGACGTGAAAGAGATGTGGTTCGGCGAGGACGAACTGGGACAATTGAGCATCCGCGCGGGCGACGTAGTCGTTGTCGAGGGCGGCCAGGGCGGGTTCGGCCGTGCCGCGTATGTCGACCAGGATCTTCCTGGCTGGGGATTCCAGAACTCGATCAACCGGCTTCGACCAATTGGAGACTTTGACGGCCGCTTCATCGCGTTCTACCTGATCGCGCTGCGGGCTAGCGGCTTCATCCGTGCCTACTCCAACGTTGTCTCAATGCCGCACCTTACGGCAGAGAAGCTTGCCAGGATTCCGATCCCGCTGCCGCCAGTGGGGGTGCAGCGCGCTATCGCCGACTACCTCGACCACGAGACGGCCCGTATCGACACACTCATCGAGGAGCAGCAGCGGCTGATCGAGATGCTCCACGAGCGGCGCCGATCAGTCGTGCAACACGCCGTGGCTGGTAGCGACAGAAATGATGTTTGCCAGACCGGAGACCCATGGTGGCCCGAACTCCCGGACGACTGGACTCCGGTGAGCTTGCGGCGGGTGCTCCGAGGGCTGGCGGACGGTCCGCACTTCTCTCCCAACTACGTCGATGACGGGGTTATGTTCTTGTCGGCGAGAAACGTCAAGGTCGACAGGTGGTCACTCGATGACGCGAAGTTCGTCTCTGAGGCTGACTACTTGGAGTTCTCCAAGCGTGTTGTGCCCGAACCCGGAGATGTGCTCTACACGAAGGGGGGCACCACCGGTATCGCACGTGTGGTCGATCTGGACTTTCCTTTCCAGGTGTGGGTGCATGTCGCGGTGCTGAAGGTTCGGCATGACTTGGTGGAACCGTCGTTCTTGGCCTATGCACTCAATAGCGGCCCGTGCTACGACCAGTCGCAGCTCTTCACGCGTGGCGCGACCAACAACGACCTAGGCCTAACGCGAATCGTCAACATCGTCACTCCTCTCCCGCCCCTTGATGAGCAGCGACGCATCGTCGCGTACCTGGATGATGAGACTGCGAAGATTGGCGCGCTGATCGCCGAGACCGAGCGGTTTATCGAGCTCTCCAGGGAGCGGCGGTCCGCGTTGATCACGGCAGCAGTGACGGGCCAGATCGACGTACGAAAGGCGGCGTGATGGCCGACCACAACGAGGTGGTCTTCGAGACGGAGATCTGCGAGTACCTGCGGGATCACGGCTGGCTGTACTCGAAGAACGACCACGACGGGGGCGAGTACGACCGGGAGCGGGCGCTCTTCCCGGCGGACCTGTTCGCCTGGCTGGAGGCCACGCAGAAGCCGGCGTACGAGAAGGCGCTGAAGGCCGCGGGCTCGCAGGCGAAGTTCCTGGACGTGCTGACCGCAGCGCTCGACCGGCCGCTAGAGCACGGCGGTGGCACACTGAACGTCCTGCGCAACGGGGTGCAGTACATCGGTGGTGGCCGCTTGAAGATGGCGCAGTTCCGTCCAGAGACGTCACTCAACGAGACCACCACGGCTCTCTATGAGGCGATGCGCGTGCGGGTGGTGCGGCAGGTGCACTTCTCGACCGCCGACCAGCGCAGCACCGACCTCGTCTTCTTCGTCAACGGGCTCCCGGTAGCTACGGTGGAGTTGAAGACCGATTTCACCCAGTCGGTGGACGAGGCGATCAACCAGTACAAGCAGGATCGCAACCCGTTGACAAACGGCCGGCCGGAGCCGTTGCTGTCGTTCGGTCATCGGGCGCTGGTGCACTTCGCAGTCTCGAACGACCTGGCGGCGATGACCACGAGGCTGGAAGGGGAGAAGACCCACTTCCTGCCGTTCAACATGGGCTTCGACAGCGGCGCCGGGAACCCGCTAGGTAAGGACGGGCGTTCGGCCACGGCGTACCTGTGGGAGCGCGTCTGGGAGAAGCACGCCTGGCTGAACATCATCGGCCGGCTGATGATCGCGCAGACCAAGGAGGAGTGGGATGTCAACACCGGCACCTCGGTCCGACGCACGAGCATGCTCTTCCCGCGGTTCCACCAGTGGGAGGCCGTCACCCAGATCGTGGAGGCGGTAAAGGAAGAGGGCGTCGGGAAGCGGTACCTGATCGAGCACTCCGCCGGGTCGGGGAAGACGAACACCATCGCCTGGACCGCCCACCGGCTGGCGCGGCTGCACGTCGACGACCAGAAGATCTTCGACTCGGTCATCGTGATCGTGGACCGCACCGTGCTCGACTCCCAGCTGCAGGACGCGATCCGGCAGATCGACGGCAGCGGCAAGATCGTCGCGACGATCAGCCCCGAGGATGTCCGCAAGGCCGGCCTGAAGTCCAAGTCGGGTCTCCTGGCGCAGGCGTTGAAGAACGGCGAGCTCATCATCGTGGTGACGGTGCAGACGTTCCCGTATGCGCTGAACGAGATCCGGACCGACGCCAGCCTGAAGGGCAAGAAGTTCGCCGTCATCGCTGATGAGGCGCACTCCTCTCAGTCGGGGCAGATCTCCTCGAAGCTGAAGAAGGTGCTGACGGCCGAGGAGGTCAAGGAGATCGAAGAGGGCGGCGAGGTCGCCGTGGAGTCGATCCTCGCCTCGGAGATGACCGAACGGGCCGAGTCGGAGAACATCTCCTACTTCGCCTTCACAGCGACGCCGAAAAACAAGACCCTCGAGATGTTCGGCCGCAAGGGCGCCGACGGGAAGCCTCACGAGTTCCACCTGTACTCGATGAAGCAGGCCACCGAGGAGGGCTACATCCTCGATGTGCTCAAGGGCTACCAGTCCTACGACACCGCGCTGAAGATCGCCGGCAAGGCCGAGAGCGGTGCTGGCGGGGAGGTCGAGGAGGCCACCGCCCGCAAAGGGCTGATGCGGTGGGTGCAGCTCCACCCGACGAACATCAGCCAGAAGGTGCGGATCATCGTCGAGCACTTCCACGTCAACGTCGCCCACCTTCTTGAGGGCAAGGCGAAGGCGATGGTGGTGACCGACTCCCGCAAGGCCGCGGTGAAGTACAAACTGGCCATCGACGCCTATATAGCCAAGCGCCGTGCCCAGGACCCTTCGTACGACTACCGCGCCCTGGTCGCTTTCTCCTCCGGGGTGGCGATACCCGAGGAAGAAACCTGGGACAACGCCTGGGGTCCGCAGCCGTCGAAGGACTCCGAGTTCACCGAGGCCAACATGAACCCTGGTGCCGGGTCCGATCTGGCGGCAGCGTTCAAGGGCGACACGTTCAAAATCATGCTGGTCGCCAACAAGTTCCAGACCGGCTTCGACCAACCTCTGCTCTCGGCGATGTACGTCGACAAGAAGCTGTCGGGCGTCACCGCGGTACAGACGCTCTCCCGCCTCAACCGCACCCACCGCACACCCGGCGGGGAACAAAAGCGCAAGACGTTCGTCATCGACTTCGCCAACAAGCCTGAGGACATCAGGGCGGCGTTCGAGCCGTACTTCAAGAACGCCACCCTGGAGACCGAGACCGACCCGTACGTCGTCATCCACCTGGCCAACAAGCTCGCCCAGGCCAACATCTACACCGAGGACGACGTCCGCAAGGTCGCCGAGCTGTGGATGACACGGAAGGGCAACAACGCGCTGTCAGCGGCGATCAGTCCGGCGCAGCACGACTTCCGGCGCCGCTACGCACGGGCGATCGAGGAAGAGGACAAGGTCACCCTCAACACGCTCGACCTCTTCCGCAAGGACGTCTCCACGTACGTGCGCCTCTACGACTTCATGTCGCAGATCGTCGACTATGGCGACCCGTACCTGGAGATGTTGTCGATCTTCCTGCGCCTGCTGGAAAAGGTCATCGCCGAGTCGTCCTGGTCGGCCCAAGTAGACCTCTCTGACGTGGTGCTGGTCGGGGTCAAGCACAGCAAGGCAAGCCCGGTCGACATCTCCCTCGTGGGTGACGGCCAGTTGAAGGGCATCAACGCCGCCGGCACTGGCACGAAGAAGGAGCCGAAGTACGTGGCGCTCCAGGTCGTCATAGACAAGATGAACGACCTCTTCGGTGCTGAGACGTTCGCCGAGTACCAGATCCGGGAGTTTGTCCAAGGGCTCGTGCAGCGGCTGCTCGCCGACTCGAACTTAGTGAAGCAGACGAAGGTGAACACCAAGAAGCAGTTCATGGAGTCGCAGGACTTCCAAGCAGCTGTGACGGAGGCGGTTGCGGACAACCAGGACGCCCACAACACGATGGCCGACTACTTCTTCACTGACGGCCCGGCCATCAACTCGATCATCATCGCGCTGGCGGACGCCTTCTACGAGGCTGCAATCGATCAGCGGGTGGATTCTTAAGCCCCCGGAATTTTCCAGCGAATTCCGGGGGCTTATGCCGTAAGACGGATGGGTCAATTCTGAGTGGTGCCCTCGTCGGTGGAGTTGTCCGTGCGCCGACGGCGGGCTATGACGAGGGCGCCTCCGCCTGTGACGATCAGGGCTGCGGCGCCTCCGATCAGCCACGGGGAGGCGTCGGCACCGGTGTGCGCGAGCGAGCCCACAGGAACAGGCGCTGTTGTGCTCGACGCAGTATCGTCGGCTGTCTGGGTACCCGAGGCGGACGGAACCGGGACGTCCAGGCCCTCACCGTGCTGGCTCGGGGATGGCTTGCCGCTCGGCCTTGCGGTGGGCTTGCCGCTCGGCTTCTCGGTGGGGTTGCCCGTCGGCTTCTCCGTGGATGGCGGTGTGGCGGCGGTCTTGGCGTTGGTGAAAGTTACGGTCACTGGGTCGCCGGGAGCAGCAGCGAACGTCTTGGTCGGCTTGTACAGGTCGTAGCCGGCAGGGGCTTTGATCTCCTTGACCCAGAACTGGGCCCTTCGGCTCGACATGGGCAACTCTCCGGAGGCCGTGCCCTTGGCTCCCGTGGTCAGGGTGAGCAGCGTCGAGGTGCCGGTGCCGATGTTCACGGTTGCGCCGGGCAGGAGCTTGCCGGTCTTGTCGTCCTTAACCTGCAGGAGGACCTTGGCGGCCTTGAAGGGGTCGGTGATCGTCAGCCGTGTGGTCGCGCCCGGGGTGACGATGACGTCCTGGTCGGCGACGACCTCGTGGAGCGGGCTGCCGGAGGCCGTCTCCTTGAGCCGGTAGACGCCGGGCGCGAGGCCGGGGAAGGTCAGCTTTCCTTGTGCGTCGGTCTTCCCGTGTCCGGCTTCCTGGCCGGCGGAGTCGAGCAGCAGGAACACGGCGCCGGGCAGGGCGTCTCCGGCCGTGTCCTTGGTGGTGATCTCGACGCTGCCCGCGTCCGGGGCCGGAGTCTCGGCGGGGGCGGCGGAGGTCGAGGGGCTCGGTTCGGAGGGCTCGGCGCTCGCGGTCGGCGCCCAGGTGAGGGTGCCGGCTGCGGCGACGGCGATGGCGGCGGCGGATCGGACGAGACGTGCGTGCACGAGGAAGAAGACTCCTTGATCGGTCAGGGTCAGCGGGTGCGGCCGGTCGTATGGCCGGTGGGTGGTATCGCGGGGGTCGGACGGTTGAGTGGCTGCGGGGCCCCAGCGGGTGCGGCGTAGAGGTGACGACGGGTATGGAAAGGGATGTGTTTCACGGCCCGGTGTAGCGGTTCGGTGGAGATCAGCGAGGCGGTGAAAGCCGCGGCGAGGGTGGTGGGCGCGCCGGCAGAGAACCGGGCCTGCCAGTGCGGCTCGCTGTACACCTCGTGTGGGGCCGTCGCGTCCTCGAACAGGTGGTTCTGGTCGCCGTGGCGGTCTTCGAGGTACAGGTCAAGCAACTCGGCGTGGACGTCGCGTAGGAGTTCGGCGGGGGTGGTGGCGGCGAAGGTGATCTCCCAGGCCCGCGGGCCGAAGGGGACACGGTCCATGCCGATGCTCCACGTCCCCTGGCCTCGTTCCTCGGGTTTGGGAGCAAAGCGGGTCCACAGCCGGGCGCAGGGGCTGATGGCGAACACCATTCCTTCGAGCCCCTGGTGAAGGTGCCAGCCGTCGTCGGAGGGGAAGGGCCAGATCGTCTTCAGGTCGGCATGGCCGGGGCCGGCAAGGTGACGCGGGAGAACCCTCACGCTCTGGGCAGGGTCAAGGTCCTTGAAGGGGTCGGGGGGCGGACCGGGCAACAAGAGGAGAGGCTCCTACTCGATAGCTGACGTGGCGTGCGGTGCGCGGAGATCGGGAAGAGGCTCAGCGAGTGCGGGCCCCGGCGGGGGCGGCCGGCGGGGCAGGAGTGCTGCGCGGCGTGCGGCCGGTCTGGCGCTTGGGCGCAGAGGCGGCCCAGGCACCGGGGAACCAGACGGCGGTGTACTGCTCGATGGCATCGCGCAGCCCGGTGGTGACGGCCCCGTCCCACGGCGGGCGGCCGGGGCGGTGGTAGGTGTCGAAGGTGCCGTACTGCTTGGTGTTCGGACGGGTGTGGGTGGCTTCGTCGCGGCGGTGGAAGGTCCCGTGGTCCACGAAGCTGAGCGCTACCGCGTCGATCTCGCCGCGGTCCGGGTGGACGACTGCGACACGCAGCCCGCCGTAGGTGTCCGCGTGGATGGTGCGGGTGAAGTCGATCCGCAGCCGTAGCGGCGTGCCCGGGACGGGAGCGGCGTAGTAGGTGTTGCCCACGACGGCGTGGTCGTGGAAAGGGAGGCATAGCTCGGTGAAGAACTCGGGGGCCTGCAGGGACACGAGGGTCTCCGGTCGGGGGTTGGGCTGGGGTCAGCGGCGTGGGCCGGGCAGGGCAGGTCGGCTGGTGGTGCTCCAGCGCGGGACGCTGGCCGCGGGAAGCGCGGCCGAGCGGCGGGACGCTACGGCACGCCGGACGTCGAGCGGGGTGGGCGATGGCGGACTCGGCGGGAGGATCGGGGAGAGCTGGGCGTGGCCCTTGACGTAGCTGGAGGTGTCGTCCCGCCATCGAGGCAGGGGTGCGGGGTCGGCCACGGCTTCGGTCACGGCTCGCAGGAGGGCGGCGGGGGTGTCGGTGCTGGCCGTGGCGTACCAGAAGGGCCGGGTTGAGGAGGTGCCGGCCCACAGGTGCCAGCGCGCGTCGCGGGTGTCCAGTTCGATCGCTGGGTCTAGGTCCCCGGTGGTGTACTCCAGCGTGGCGAGACCGTCGGGTGAGGTGATGGCGAAGGTGCTCGAGTCCGGGCGGTCGAGCTGCCAACCGTGGTTGATGAGCGGGTCGACGGCGTGGAACGGGTCGCGGTCGGCGCTTCCGGCGAGCGGGCGGGCAAGGTAGTGGTCCGGGCCCTGCCGGTACGCCTCGGCGAGGGCGGTGGTGAAGGCGGTGACGAACTCGGTCGGCGCGCTGTCGTTGAAGCAGACGCCCCAGGCCGGTGGGCCGAAGGCGTCCTTGTAGGCGTTGATGCGCCATAGTCCGTCGTCGTTGCCTTCGGGGAGGTAGCCGAGGCGGACCTTGCCGTCGGGGGCCGTGAGGTAGGCGTTGCCGAGGTCGTCGTGGTGCAGATCCCAGCCGAGGTCGCGCAGCGGGTCGAAGCCGGGATCACCGACCGCAGTGGCACGGGTCAGGTGGCGTGGGGAGACGTAGACGTCGCCGTCGATGGTGTCGTGGTCGTCGTGAGGCACTGAATCCTAGGGGAAGGGGTGGGGTCAGTTCGGGGGCTGCAGGGCGGCTGCGAGGTCGGTGGGGCGACCGGTGTAGTGCAAGGTGCGCAGGCCCAGGCGGTGGGCTGCGTGGCAGTTGTCGGACCGGTCGTCCACGAAGAGGACGCGGTGGGGGTCGGCGCCGGTGGCGTTCATCGCATGCTGGTAGGCGGCCGGGTCGGGTTTGCAGACCTAGAGCCGGGCTGAGTAAAAAGCGTGGGTCATCAGGCGGCGCCACGGGTGGCGGTCGAGAATATCGCTGAGGTGGTGGGGTGCGTTCGACAACAGCACCAGCGGCAGCCCGGACTCGTGGGCCTGGTGCAGGACTTCCACGACGCGGTCGTCGGTGGACGTCCACATGTCGGTGTCGGCGTCGCGAAGTTCACGCAGCCGCCGGGTGCCGGGGTGGTGGCCGAGGACCGTGGTCCAGTACGCGAGATCGCTGAGCTGCCCGGCGTCGTATGCAGAGCGGGCACTCCAGAAGGCGTGCTGAAAGGCGGGCAGGTCGTCGTCGGACCACAGGGCGGTGCGGGCCAGGCGGTACCACTGGCCGGTGGTGGGCTGCAGGCCGATGACGCCGTTGTAGTCGAGGATGACGGCGTCCAGGCCCGTCTGGGCGGTGGTGGGTGTCACGGGGTGGGGTTCTCCAGGGCGCGGTGGGCGAGGGCGGCGACGGCTGCTGCGAGGAGGGCGGGCAGCAGCAGGGCCGTGGACAAGGTGGTGACGCTGGCCAGGGCTCCGATGAGGGCCGGTCCGGCGAGGAGGCCGAGGTAGCCGGTGGCGGTGACCGTGGCCACGGCCTTGGCTCCGCCGGCTCCGGCCGCGGTGATGAGCGAGGGGACGGTGGTGGACAGGCCGAGTCCGAAGACCGCCCAGCCGGTCAGTGCCAGCGGGGTGCTGTTCCCGATGACGCCGATGGTCAGTCCGACCGTGGCGAGAACGGCTCCGGCCCGTACGACTGTCGGGGCGCCGAAGGCTGCGGTGAGCCGGTCTCCGGTCAGCCGTCCTGCGGCCATGGCGGCGCTGTACAGTGCGAACGCGGTGGCGCTCGCGGCCGTCGGGGCGCCCAGGGTGTGAAGGTGCACGGCGGCCCAGTCAGCGGCGGCTCCCTCCCCAAGCAAGCTCGCAGCGGCCAGCGCGGCCAGAAGCCAGAGCTTTCCCGGCGACGGAAGCAGAGGCAGCTCCCCGGCTCCGGTGTGTGATGCGGGGCGGTCTGCGCCGTTCAGGCTTCGGGTGACCGGCACGGCAGCGACTGCGACGCCGGCCAGGAGGGTGCCTGTTGCGGTGAAGAGAGTGCTGTGTGGGGCCTGGGCAGTGAGGGCGGCCAGGGCGGCGCCGGCGAGGGCGCCGAGGGAGTAGGTGGCGTGAAGGCCGGACATGATGGGCCGACCGATACTGTTCTGGCAGCGGACGGCCGCGGTGTTGACGGCTACATCAAGGACGCCGTGCGCGAGACCGAACGCGAGAGCCGCCGCCAGCAACGTGGACAGGCTCTCGCCTTGGCCCACGAGGACGAGGCATCCGGCCAGGGCGATGGACCCAGCGCTGAGCAGAGCCGGTAGCCGCGCCGGGTGAGCGTAGCGGCCTCCGAGCTGAAGCCCGGCGACCATGCCGACGGCAGCGGCCAGCAGAACCAGGGCCAGCCCTGCGGTGCCGAGGTGGGCCGCCTGCTGCACAGCAGGCATCCGGGCGCCCCACACCGCCATGATGGCCCCGAGGCCGAGGAAGTACCCGGTCAGCAGCGCCCGGCTGTGCCGGTCAGCCGCAGACACCGCGCTCACGCCGCGGTGCTGCGGGTGCCGGAGGTCCGGTCGAGGACCACCGTGACAGCACGAGCGGCCTGGTCGGCGCGTGCACGCGCCTGCTGGCTGGTGGCGGCAGTGGTGATGAGGTAACCGAGCCGGCCCGTGTACAGGCTTCCTCCGTCGGCGGGGAGGAGGATTTGATTGCCGGGGCGGCACTGGAAGTGCAGCCGGTCCAGCCACGTCGGGTGGGGCCCGTCATAGGTGAGGTGGGTGAGAGTGCCGGAGGTGTCCGGGTAGAGGAGCCGGATGGCGGCGGCCGAGGACCTGGTGGGCGTGAGGTCGGGAGCACGGTCGCAGGCGACGTCGGCTGCGGCACGAGGCAGGTCGATGCCGGTGGCGAGACGCACGAGGTGGCCGATCATGTCTCCGGCCAGGCGGGCGTTGACCTCGATGAGGCGGGGTTTGCCGTCGACGAGCCGCATCTCAATGTGGCTGACGCCGTCGGTGATGCCGAGGGCGTTGATCGCCGCCCGGGCGGCCGGCGCGACAGTCTCCAGGAGCGGATCGTCGGCGTCCACGCTGTGGGCCAGCTGCTCGAAGTGCGGCGGAGGGCTGATGGCCTTGCGGTTGACCGCGACCACCGTGGTGGCGCCGCGGTAGGTGACGCACTCCACGGATATCTCCGGCCCGTCGAGGAACTCCTCGACGAGGACGCTGGTGCTCTCGGTTCCCTGACCGGCCGTCCGTTCGGCTGCCTGGTAGGCGGCAGTGAGCTGATCGCGGTCGTCGACGCGGAGCACGCCGATGGCACCTGCGTGTGAGGCGGGCTTCAGCACCACGGGGTAGCCGATCCGTTCGGCGGCGGCTTCGGCCTCCTGGCGGGTACGCACGCTCACCGAAGCGGCCGAAGGCACGCCGTGGCGGGCGAACAGCGACCGAGCGGTGGCCTTGTTGCGGCACCCCTGCATCACTTCGGGCGCGGTGGTGGACAAGCCGAGCTGGCGCGCGAGGCGGGCGGTCGGGACCACGTTCCACTCGTCCCAGGTCATGACACCGGCGAGGTCGTGGCGTCCGGCCAGGGCCCGGCCCCCTGCCAGCAGAGCGGCAGGATCGCTGAGGTCGACGACGGCGTGATCGGTGATGTGCGGCTTCTCCCAGGACGGTTCGGTGCCGGTGAGCAGCACGACGTCGTAGGCGTCGGCGACCTGCTCAAGGCAGTAACCGCGGTAGTTCTCATCTCCGGGAGCGACGACAAGTACAACAGGGCGAGCGGGCAAGAGGAGTTCTCCGTATCGAGGGATGGCAGGGCAGAAAAAAGGGGGGTGTCTCAGGCGGCGCGGCGACGGCGCAGCTCGAACGCGTCGACCCAGTGGGGGTGGTCGTCGTTCAGACGGCGGGCGTAGAGAGCCGTGAAGTTGTTGTTCAGCCCGGCGACGCCGTACGGGAGTTGGCGTCGCAGGTCTTCGAGGAGATCCTTGAGGCTGACCCGTGTGGCTCCGGCGGCCAGGCGGCGGGCGGCCAGGCGTTCCAGGGCGCGGTATACGTGCGGGTTGCGGGCGTCGAAGGTGTGGAACTGCTCGGTGATGGTGCGGCCGGTCGCTCGGTGCGACCCGAAAGCGGCGATGGTCATAAAGGTTCTCCACGGGCCGAGGACAGCCGGGTCAGGTGCGCAGAGCTGGGTCGGTGCGCAGGCGGGCGAAGGCGCAGAACAGGCCGAGTGTTTGCAGGGCGGCGCAGGCGGTGATGACGTGGCCCAACGCGTCGGGCGGGGTGAGCGCGGTGAGCACACCGGCGACCGGGAAGGGCAGCAGAAGGATGAGGATGGTGGCCGACAGGGTGCTGCCGAACGTCTCCGGGGGGATCAGGCGGGAGCGCAGGGTGCGCAGGACGACCGCCAGGCCGCCATCGGCTGCCATCAGGACCGCGACCATGACCAGGTAGGACAGATAGTCGGGGGCCAGGGCAGCAGCGAGACAGGCGAGCGAAGCGATGAGGGAGCAGGCGGCTCCCACTGGCCACAGACCCAGGCGGTCCAACGCGAACCGGCAGATGGTGACGGCCACAAGGGTGGCCGCCGCTGCGGCGGACCACACCAGGCCGACTGCCGTGGTGGACTGCCCGAAGTGCTGGACGACGATCACGGGACCGGCTGCTTGGAGAAGGCCGATAGACAGGTTGGACAGGGTCAGCCCGGTCACCAACCAGCCGAGCGCCGGGAGCGCGCGGATGGTGAGCCACCCGGTGACGAGCCCGGCGCCGGGCCGCCCCTTCGGAGCGCGGGCCGGGGCAACGGGCGAGGGCGGTGTGCGCAGGGCGAGCAGCGCGGCGAGCAGCGAGAGCACGGTGACCACCGCGAGCATCGACGGCGGCCCGGCGAGCAGCAGCACGCCGGCGAGCGCCGGTCCGGCCAAGGTCGCGGTCTGGTCGATGCCGAGCAGGACGGCCTGGACACGGTGAGCCCGAGGCCCCGCTCGGCGGCCGGCGGCGGCACCTGCGGTCTCGACTGCGATGTAACTGAACTCGGTGAGCACACCGGTCGCCGCCGCCAGCACCATCACCGTCGCGGTCGCCACGGCACCGGACGGGTAGAGGTACAGCAGGACCGCGCCGGCGGCGAGAGCCACCGCCCGTCCCAGGGAAGCGAGGTGGAAGACCACTGAGGCGCCGCGCCGGTCGACGATCGATCCGGCCCACCCGAATGCGGCCAGGCGCGGGATCCACTCCAGGGCGAAGGCGGCCCCTGTCAGTACGGCGGAGCCAGTCGTGGCCAGAACCAGCAACGGGATGCCGTAAGTGGACATCGCGAACGCCAACGCGTCCGCCGTGCGCGGCAGGTAGATGCTGCTCATCAGCCCGGCAGTGTGGCGTGCGTGCCGGGGTGTGACCGCTGCGCTCACGCGGCCCGCTCGGGCTCGGCCCTGGCCACCTGGGAGTTCCCTGCCAGCCACTGGATCAGGAGCGTGCGGGCACAGGCCAGGTCCGCCTCAGCCTCCACGCTGATGGGGCGCACGTTGGGTAGGGGTGCGGGGCGGTCGGCGCTCTCGGGGGTGAGCGATGGTGCCAGCAGGCCGAGGGCATGCTGGACACGGCTGCTGAACTCGCAGGCGGCGGCGGGGAGCGAGTGACGTCGCGCCCACCGGGCTAGCGCGTCGAACAGGTCGGCCAGCTCCATTCCTGAGTCCGTGAGTTCCAGACTGGCGCCGGGCGCGACCCGGACGAGGCCGTGGGCGCGGGCCATGTCGGATGCACTGCGCAGTTGGTGTGTGGAAAGGTCGGGCAGGGTGCCGGCGAGCCGACGCGGCGGTATGGCGCCGTTGTCGTCGATCTCGGTGACCAGACGGATCAAGGAGCGCGAGGCCAGCAGTTCGACAGCGCGACGTGCTTCGGCAAGGGTGAAGGAAGCGTTCATCGGCGCGGTCCTCCCGCCGAGATGACTGCCGTCGGGCGGCCGGCGGCGGCGTGCGAGAAAAGGTCGCGGTGGTGCCACACCGGGGACGACCCCACCGCCCGAGCGGGTGGCAGCGCCGCGGGCGTCGGCCGTGACTGGCTGCTGACCCACGGCCTCGGCGCGCTCTTGGCCTGCAACTGGCCCCAGACGGGGTGGCGGACCGCCTGCTCAAGGGGCTGACCAGCGGACCAGGCGGACAGCGTGCCGAGCACGGGGCCCAGGGCATCGCCGGCGGCGGACAGCCGGTAGGGCCGGCCGTTTCCCTCAGTGTCGACCAGACCGTCGGCAACGAGCTGGCGCAACGGCGGATAGATGTTCGTCCAGTCGCTGCTGGGCATCACGATCCGGGCCAGAACCCGGCCGCTGACCTCCTTACGCGACTTGAGCACCCACAGAATGGCCGCGGCGTGGCGCCGGGTGAGCAGGGTGAGGCTGTCCTCGATCTGCTCGATCGCTGCCAGCGGGCGCTCCGCCTTCTCCAGATGCTCCTCGGCCCAGGTGACGATCATCGGCAGGATCGGCAGCAGGGCAGTGGCTCGCTCGGTGTGGCCGTAGGTCACGTGCCGTGCGGTGTGTTCGGTGCGCTCGACAAGTCCGGCGTCGCACAGCGCCTTGAGCTTGGGGTGGAGCTGGCCGTTCTGCAGCCAGGACACCTTGGCCGCCAGTTCGCTGTAGCGCAGCGGCGGGCCGGAGAGGGCCAGCAGGATCCTCACGTTCCAACGCGGGGTGATCATGGCGAGGGCCTCGGTGACCCGGGTGATGTCGGCGTCGGCATCGGGGGGCAGAGCGGTGATGGCCAAGGGAGGAACTCCTGGGTGAAAGGAAAGGGGGATCGCCTGGGGTCAGCGGCTGTGTGCCACGCTCTGGGCCGCAAGGGGCGCGGCCGGGGCAGGCGGTGAGGGAGTCGGCGAGGCAGGCGTCGGGGCCGGGGCGCGGGCCAGGCTCTGCAGGACGGCGGCGATCGACTTGGCCTGGATCTCGCGGATGGCGACGGCTTCGGCGAGTCGGCGGGTGCCGTCGAGGAGGTGGGAGACCTCGTGCGGGCCGATCTGCCGCTCGGGGTGGATGAGCCGGGTGAGGTGGTCGCGGTGGAAGTCGATGCTGCGCTCGGCCAGGGCGAGGGTGTCGTGCATACCGAGCAGGGCGGAGAGCATGCCGGGTGGCTGGTCCTGTGCGTGGGCTTTGAGGTCGGCGAGCGGTGCGTCGTACAGGTCCTCGATCTGTACGGCTATGTCAGTGGACGTGAGGTGGAGCAATCGGGGGCTTTCACGGTCGGCGGGCCTGAGCCGCCCCGGCACGCTGGGGTGCCGGGGCGGCAGACGGGGGCAGGGTGGCGGTGGCCCTGAGCTGAGCCGTTCGTACGGGCCGGGACTGCTGGGCGGGCGGGGGCATGGTGCGCAGCAGCTCGCCTAGGGCTGCGCGGTAGCCGTCGCGGGCCTCCAGTGCTGCTTCCAGCCACTGCGCGTCGAAGCGGAGCTTGTCCGCCGACAGTTCGTCCATGTCAAGGGCGGGATCCATGTCGGCGTGGACACGGTCGCGGATGCGGGTGACCTGCTCCTCGGTGAGCGCCAGGAACGAGCGCAGCTCCAGAGCGTGGGCGAGTGCGGGTGGAGCATCGTGGCCGGCAGCCGCCTCGTACAGCTCGGGTACCGGGTTCCCGAAGACCTTCTGCAGGTCGGCGTCCATGGTGCTGGCCTTGTCCCGGCTCATCGGGCGGACCGTGCTGGCCCCCACGCCGACGCCGGCGCGGGTGTCCCTGTCGGCCGGTTGGGGGCGCTGGTCTGCACCGCCGGGCCGCTTCGGGTCTGGAGACGGGCCAGGCGCTCTGCGGCGAGGCCCTTCTTGCCCGGAGCGTCCGGGTCGAGGAGCCAACGTACGACCATGGCCCGGCCGTCGCGGGCAGTGACGGCGGCGTTCACTCGGTGGGCGAGGCCCATCGTCGGATCGTCGACCTCGCTGGGCTGGGTCTGTAGGGCTGCGACGAGGTCGTCCTCCGCACGCTCCAGCACGGACTGGGCCTCGACGAGAAGGCCGTGCCACTTGACGACGTCGGTGGCGTCCGGGTTCGCAGTCGGAGCGGCGGCGACCGCAGCCTTCAACTGGTCCATGCCCATGTCGAAGCGGGCCTCGATCCGTTCGGTGAGCACGCCCACGACATCCGCAGACTCATCGGATATGCCGTCGGTCAAAGGGATCTCCTGTTCTGGATAGGCCGGTGCCTGGGGAATGTAAGAGGCGGCTGTACTCGGTGCCCGCGCCGCTTCGCGGGACGTGCTGGGTCCGGCCAGTCAGTCCAGGCACATGCGAACGTCGCGGTAGACGTACGTGCCGGAGACCCAGCCCTTGACCCCGGTCGTCTTGTCCGTGATGTAGAGCCAGTTGCCGCTCTTCTTGGCCACGCTGAACTTGTGGTTCTTGTAGAGCACGCCGAGCGCGGTGGACTTCGAGCTGGCCTTGGACCGGATGATCACGGCCTTGGCGTGCACCTCGTAAGGGAGCGGTGGCAGGTTGTGGCAGCTCACGGCAGGGGTGGCGGTTGCTGCGGTGGGTACGGTCGCGGCGCTGGCGGAGGTGACGGACAGCGCCGGCAGCGCGAGCGCGCCGAGCATCGCCGCGGATATGGCAATTCGGGTGGAGCGCATGCGGAAGAAACCTCCGTGAAGGCACAGGGAATGCGGGGAAGGGGCCGCGGGAGTTGTTCCGGCGGCTGTATAAGAGTCCGGAGAATCGCCGGTTTGGCTAACCGGCGATCGTCGGCTATGTTGCGCCGCCCGACTCCGGCTGAGCGCTCAACGTGAACGGCCTGGCGGGCGTGGGGCAGGGGCTTTCGCCACGCTGGCCGGGTGGCTGGCGGTGACTGCCGGGCGGACCGGCGGGAGAGGGGCGGCCTCGCCGGTGAGGCGGTCGTTGCACCACTGCAGGGCCTCATCGGCCGTGTCGAAGCCGCCCTCGCGCAGGGTGTGCGTCCACCTCTCGGTATCGACCTCCTCGACCACCACGCGGAACGGGCTGGGGGCTTGCGCGTCCAGGGCACGCAGAACCACGACGATGACCATGTCGTCCGGGTTGTCGCTGGTGTAGGAGTAGCCCATGGCGTAGTGGTCGCCGTCGCCGACGAGGCGTCGCTCCAGTGCTCGCGTGGCCTCGTCCGCTGGAGGCGGTCCCGATTCGGCGTCGAGGTCGATGGCGTCGTGCGGGCAGCCGCGGTGGATGAGCCAGGACTGCGCCATCGCGGGCAGCGGCAGCGGTGCCTGCTCGAAGCTGAACGTCCGCTTCTCGTAGTCCCGTTGCAGATGCACGGCGAGTATCTGGGGCATGCCGGGGTGTCCCCAGGTGGCGGTGCGGTCGAACAGTACGTAGTAGCTGTTCGGGCCGTCGTGGTGTTCGGCGAGGGGGACGAGCATGTCCTCGTGGACAGCGACCTTGCGGTAGAAGTCGAGGTACCTCTCCTCGTCGGGGTCGAGGTCGTCCAGTTCGAAGTCGACGTGGGGGATGGACTTCTCGACCGGCGCCGGTTCGGTGGGGGACAACAAGAGCCTTTCGGGATCGGTGGATTTCAGCGCCGCTTCGCGGGAGTGGACGGCGAGGCACCGGGGCGATCCGGGCTCTTCGGCACGTGCGTCGTTGGAGTCCGGCGTCGGTGAGGGAGACAGGCTGGCCGGCGTGTACCGGGTGGCTGGTGTCCCGGACGATCAGGCCGACGCGTTGCAGTTTCTGCATCTGGGGGTAGGGGATGCGGGTGCCGGAGGAGGCGGTCACGGATGCTCTGCCGGTCGGTCAGGAGGTGTTCGTGGAGCTTGGTACCGCCGACGATGGCGAGCAGTGCCGCCCGGTCATCGGTCGAAAGCGGTGGTCCGTCGGGCCTCGACGCTGAGGCGGCGGCCTCGATGGGCTCCAGGGCGACGAGCACCTTCTGGGTGGCGGCGTGGCGCGCGTCGGTGGCTACCTCCAGTTGGTCCACGGTGCGGTCGATGCGTACGAAGAGGGCGCCGTCGACAGGGAACTCGCCGTTCATGAGCCGGTTGAGCAGCTTGAAGTGGAAGGTGATGCCGATCTATGCGTTGGCCGGCGTGCGGTGCCGGTCAACCAGCTGGGCGTGTGGTTCGTCGAGGGCGTCGCGGTTGCGGTAGGCCCACAGGGCGTCGATGCCGTGGCCGGTGATGGTCGAGCTGCATGACCGCACGCCGGGCGGGTGTCGGCGCGGGTTGAGGGGGCGTGGGCGACGCTCCGTGCGTTCAGCGGGTGGGATGGTGCGCGGGGTTGAGTGCGGGACGGGGCAGACCCGGCAGCGCAGCAGGCGGCGGACCAGGCCGGGGTACGGGAGTGCGGGTGGTCAGCTGCGGGGAACGCGAGCGGGCCGCGTGCGTCCGAGCGCTCAGCGGCCGGCGGGTCATCCCCAGGCGGCGGCCGACTTCGTCGTAGATATCGTTGCCCGCACGCGGCCGAACCGCGATGACGTGGATTTCCTTGGGGTGGGCGGATTCCGCAGGCGCCGGACGGACGCCGTAAACGACGCGCCAGTCCTTGCGGCGGTCCACGAACAGCTTCCGGAATCCCTCCAGGTCGCCATCGAGGCGCTGTCCGAAGCGCTGCGCGTTCACCACTTCCTGCAGGTAGGCGAGGGTGAGGTCGCGGATATCGCTGGGGGCCTGGAGGAGATCGGTCAGCGCGCGAGGGTCGAAGCTCAGTCCGAAGGCAGGCTGTCCGGCTCTCGCAGTCATGACGTCGGCTCGTCCGGCTCGGTGGCTTCCTCTGTGGCCGCGGTCTCGGTGCGCACGGACGGCGGCGGGCCGGGCAGGAGACGGTGCGCGGGCCGGTCGGGAGAGGTCATGCAGGCCGACAGCGGTCCGCCCGGAGCACGAATCGCGGCGACGGCATGGGTGAGGAAGTCCCGGTGCCACACGAACAGCCCGGAGAGCCCGGCTTCGGGGTCTTTGTGCTGCTGGTAGGCGAGCCACAGGGCGTGGAGCCAGGCCACGACGTCGTCGTGTTCCTGCCACTGCAGGCACCAGGGCGCCGCGGTGGTGACCTCCGCCCCGTAGACCGGGAGGAAGAAGTCGTCGACCCAGTCCGAGAGGGCGTCGAGTTCGTCTTCCCGTTCCTCCCCGTCAAGTTCCAGGATCGGGCGGGGCTCCGGCGGAGCTGCGGCCGGAAGCCCGCCGAGTCCCGGCATGCCGAACGCGGCGAACGGTGACCCGCTCGGCGCCGGCGCGGATGCGAGGTGGTCGAGCTGCTGAGCCTGCTGCGCCGACTGCTCCATAAGCCGCCGCACGCTCGCCTCGATTCCCTCCAACTGCGGATCCGGAATGCGAACCGGCTCCAACTCCCCATCTTCAGAGGGCTTTGCGGTTTCGGACATTGAAAGTTCGGCCTCCTACGAGACACGGGATAAGAGAAGGGCGAAAGCGTCGTTGCACGGACCGGACAGCGAAATCGCACGTCCGCTCCGGCGTTGCTCCACCAGCGGCTATGCAGGTAGCCGGTGGCGTTGGCGGCAGGAGAGGACCCGGATCAGACGGCGAGAACCACGTCGTCCTGCGTGAGGGTTGCGCGGATCGTCTCGGCGAGCCGGTCGGCCGCGATCGACGCGTAGTGCTCGGTCTTCTCCACGCCGATGAAGTCCCGGCCTTCCAGCAGGGCGGCGACGCCCGTGGAGCCGGAGCCGGCGCAGAAGTCGAGGACCGTGCCGCCTTCGGGGCTGATCTTGACCAGCTCGCGCATCACCTCGACCGGCTTCTGCGTGATGTGCTGGCGCTTGGACCCCGAGGGCTGCGAAGCCGAGTACATACCCGGCAGGTAGACCGGGTTCCGGGAGCCGTCAATCGGCCCCTTGGACGCCCAGACGATGAATTCGCAGTTCTGGGTGAACCGGCCCTTCTGGGGCCTGGCCTGCGGCTTGTGCCAGGCCAGCACTCCGCGCCACAGCCATCCGGCGGCCTGAATGGCGTCCGTCGTCGTGGGGAGTTGGCGCCAGTCGGTGAACAGCAGCGCGGTCCCGCCGGTCTTCGTCAGCCGGTGGGCCTCAGTCATGATCTGCGTCAGCCAGAACGAGTAGGACCGCTGGTCCATGTTCTCGCCGGGGAAGTCGGCAAGGTCGTTCTTGGCATCGGCGGAGGTGTACTTCTGCTTCGCGGAGCGGGTGGTGCGCTCCTTCGCGGTCCGGCCACCGCTGTTGTACGGCGGGTCGGTGATGACGGAGTCGACGCAGCCGTCCGGGAGACCGGAGAGAACGGCCAGAGCGTCGCCCTGATGCAGGGAAAAAGGCAAAGAGGAACCCCTATTCGGGTGCGGAATCGCGGAGGGAGACCCCGCCTCGCACAGGAGTCCTCACGGGCCGGAAATGGGCATGCAGAAGCCCATGGCCACAGGCGGAGGAAGGCGAGGGGGGAGTCCAAGAACTGTAGAGCCGAATCCGCCGACGACCAAGAAGTGCCGTGCTGAGGTGCCGGTTTCCGGCACCTCACGCCGAACTTTTTGGTCAACCGCCGATCCGCGCCTACTGTTTTTGAACCGCCCGGCGCACACCGCCGCTGGCTACTCCCCTGCCACACCTCACGGAGGTACCCCCTGCCCCGGCACACCTAGCTCACGGCACGGCCACACACGGAGCAAGCGGCAACTCGCCCACACCGGCCCGTCTCCGATCGCCCACCCCGGCCGCCGCGTCCTTCCACCACGCCTCGCGCACGCGCCACGCCGGACACCACACCCTCAAGGAGCCGTTCATGACGTCTCGCTACCCACCCATGCCCGAAACCGCTGACCGGCGAGCGGTCCGCTCAGGTTGAAGGGGCTCGCCGCCGGTATCGGCGTTGTCTTCCTCTCCCCGCTCCTGATCGTCGGCATGGGCATGACGCTGGCCTCCTCCGCCGATGCCGTGCAGAGCAGCGGCTCCTTCAGCGACTGCCTGACCGATATCGACAGCGACAAGGTCGCCGAGCAGGTAACCAAGATCCTCGACGGCGCCTCCGACAAAGACGTGCACGTCGAGGGCTTGGACCTGCCCGCCGAGCAGGTCCCGAATGCCCAGACGATCGTGGCCGCCGGCCTCTCCCTCGACGTCTCTAAGAAGGGACAGATCATCGCGCTCGCCACGGCGATGCAGGAGAGCCGACTGCGCAACCTCAACTACGGCGACCGCGACTCCCTCGGACTCTTCCAGCAGCGTCCCTCCCAGGGTTGGGGCAGCGCCCAGCAGATCCGTGATCCGGTCTACGCCTCCGAGCAGTTCTACAAGCACTTGCTGAAGGTGGACGGCTGGCAGCAGATGACTGTCACCCAGGCTGCCCAAGCCGTGCAGAAGTCCGGTTTCCCGGACGCGTATGCGCAGTGGGAAAGCCTGGCCACCGCGCTGCAGTGCGCCATCGCCAAGACCTTCCCCGGCGCAGGCGATGACGCGGACGACAAGGACGCACACCAGGGCGAGAAGCCCTCGACCAGCACGACCGGCTGTGCGCCGGGCCAGGATGGGTCAGGCTTCGGCCGCATCCCCGAAGGGAGCGTCCCCAAGGGCTACTCGATCCCCAAGGACGCCGACCCGAAGGCCCGAAAGGCCATCGAGTGGGCGATGCACCAACTCGGCACGCTCTACCAGTGGGGCGGATCCTGCACGAACGCGCACGGTCCCGACCCTATGGGCCGCTGCGACTGCTCCAGCCTGATGCAGCAGGCGTACGCCCATGTCGGCATCACGCTCACCCGCACCACGTACACGCAGGTCAACGAAGGCAAGGCGGTCTCGCCCGCTCGCCTAAAGCCCGGCGACCTGATCTTCAGTCGCGGTACCGCCGCCCGGCCCGAGCACGTCGGCATGTACATGGGCGAGGGCCTCGTGATCGAGGCACCGCGCACCACCAAACCGGTCCGGATCACCCCGCTCAAGGACTGGGACATTCTCGCCGCCCGCCGCGTCCTCTGACCCCGGTCAGCCCGCAGGCCCGCGAGCCGCCGTCGCCAGGACCTCGCCAGTGGACTGCCCGATAGCCGGGCTCGGAGGCCAACTCCCTCCGCACTCGCCGTCTCGCCCGGCGAACCGCCCAGCGGGACGAGTCGAACGGCCCACTCTCCATCTCCCAACCCCCGGAGCGTCCACGTGACAATCTCCTCCCGCGTCCGGCGCGCCCTCACGGCCAGCTCGATCGGCCTCGCAGTTGCCGCCGGTGGCCTGGCCAGCGCCTCCATAGCCCAGGCGTACGACACCAGCTACACGACGATCTCGTGCAAGGCGGTCAAGGTCCACAAGGATCCTTCCAAGAAGTCCGCCGTCGTGGGCATCGCCTACCGGCACGACAAGGGCGCCTACAACCAGTTCGCGTACAAGGGCGCAGAGAAGACCTGGGACACCCGTGGCGCGGTGACCCGGAAGTCCGACGGTAAGAAGATCCGCGGATACATGATCTACGACTGCGCCAACCCGTACGAGTCGAACCCGGCACCGAAGCCGCCGATTCCGAAGTAGCGCGCCCTGACAGCCCTCCCTGGCCCCAAGCAGAAAAGGCGGCTTCGAAGCCGCGCCCCGGCCCGAGGACTGGACTCTCCCCGCCTCTGCCCGACGCAGGTCCGGGCAAGCCGCCGCCGCGGCGACTTTCGCGCCCTGAGCGCACGTCCCCCTCCGCTTCACTTTTCCCGCCGGCCCTCACCTGGCCCGCGTATGCAAGGAGCCCGCCACACCTATGTCCGTCCCTCTTGCAGACCGCGTCATACAGCTCGCCTACGACCCAGGAATCTCGCCCCAGGGCGGCGGGTTGCCCGGCCTCGCCGTGCTGAAGAACGTGGTCAACAGCATCAACATGTTCGGGATCATCGCCGTCGTCGGCGCCCTCGCCGTCTCGCTCGGCGTATGGGCCTGGGGCCACCACACCGGTGGACACCAAGCCGAGGCCAACGGGAAAAAGGGCGCCGTCGTCGCCGCCGGCGCCGCCCTCGGTCTGGGTGCCGCGAACGGCATCGTGGCCTTCTTCTCCGACCTGGGATCACAGGTCCACTGATGCGGAAACGCTTCCCCTCCTCTTCGCTGTCCTCGTACGGCGCGGGCTGGTCTACCAACCGGCGCATCGCGATCGTCGCTGCCGCCGTCGCCGGCCTGCTCGCCCTCGCCGGGATCGTCGCCCTGCTGACCGGCGGCGGCAACGACCACCAAGCCCCGGACAGTGCCGCGCCCGCCCCGACTGGCAGCCCGCCCTCCTCCGAGGCCGCCCCCAAGCCTTCCTCCGGATCCGGATCGGTGCCCAAGCCTCCGCAGATCTCCGAACCGGTCGCATACGCCAAGGCGGCAGCCCAGATGCTCTGGTCCTATGACACCCGCTACACCAGCCGCGACCAGCAACTCGCCGGCATGCGCGCCTGGATGACCACCGAGACCAAGTACGCCGACTGGGCCTCGGTCTCTGGCCAGGTCCCCGACCCGGTGCTGTGGTCGCGCATGGCCGACCAGAACCAGCACGCCACCGCTCACGTCACCGAGGGCCACTACCCCGGCGCGTTCAAGCAGGCGCTGGCCGACGACCCGTCCGCGATCACCGAGGCATACATCTACGTCGTCACCATCAACGGCACGCAGCAGATCACCTGGAAGAACGGCGGCGCAGGGGCCGAGGAACGCGCAGTGACCCTCGCCGTCCAGTGCCGCCCCAGCCACGACTGCTCCCTGGCCGCCATCGCTCCGAGCGTCACCCAGTGACCCGCGCCTGACACGAGAAAGGAGGAGACTCCCCCGTGGGTTTCTGCGATCTGCCTTTGGCAGACAAGTTGTGCGCCGTCGGCGACGCGGTGGATTTCGCCTCGGACCCTGGCAAGGCCATCGGTGACTGGATGGCGAAGTCGGCAGGTGAGCTGGCAGCCGCATCGGCTGACCTGGCCGCCGAGGCGGTCGACACCACCACCAGGGTCGACTTGAACGCCGGGTGGTTCCGCGACAACTACGAGATGCTTCTGCCGCTGGGCCTGGTGCTGCTGGTCGCCACCTTCTGTGCGCAACTGGTACGGGCAGCCGTCAGACGGGACGGACAAGCCCTCACTCAAGCCTTTACCGGCACCATGAGCGGCGTCTTGTTCGCCTTCTGCGCCATCTCCCTGACCACGGTCGCCATCGAAGTGGTCGACGCGGTCTCCGACGGCCTGCTCCAGGCCGCGAAGCTGGACATCGCCTCGGCCGTACGTCGCATCGTGAAGGTCAACCAGATCCCCGGTCTGGCCGGCCTCGGCTGGCTCGTCGCGGTCGTTGCCGGTCTGGGCGCCGCCGTCGGCGCCGTCCTGTACTGGTGCGTGATGATGGTCCGCAAGGTCGGCATCCTCGTCATGGTCACCCTCGCCGTCTTCGCCTCCGCCGGCGGCGGCTGGGAGGTCGCCCGACGTTGGCGCAAGGGCTGGATCGAAGCCACCGCCACCCTCGTTGTCAGCAAGCTCCTGATGACCGTCATTTTCGTCCTCGGCATCGCCGCCATGGGCAAGACCGAAGCCAAGGACGGCGTCGCCGCGCTCGCCGACGTCATGTCCGGCATCGTGATCATGGGCCTGGTGCTGTTGTGTCCGTACGCCGTCTTCAAGTTCGTGCACTGGGCAGCCGACGGCACCGACGGCGAGTCCATCCACCGGGCTGGCGGCGCCGGAGCGCAGATCGCGAAGGCTCACGCCGAGAAGGCCGCCCGCAAGGCCGCCGCAGCCGCGGCCACCGCCGGAACCGGTGGTGCCGCAGCCGGAGCGGGTGGCGCTGCCGCCGGAGCGGATGCTGCACCGCAAGGCCCCGACGGCGGCGGATTCCCCGGCGACATCGCCGCCAACCCGACCGGCGGAGGCACCGAAGGCAAGGACGGTTCGCAGGGCAGCGGAACGGGCGGTCCACCCGGCGGCGATGCTGCCAAGTCCGGCCTGGAGAAGGCCGTCCAGCCCGCGCCGACCAGCGTGTCCGACAACACCAGCGGCCAGGTGGGAGGCAGCCCAGGACCAGGTGGATCCGGCGCGCACGCCGCGTCCGGCCAGGGCGGCGGGTGGCAGACCACTCCGCCGACGACGACACCGCCTCCGCAGGGCGCACCCCCATCCTCCGATTCACAGAACGCCGCGTCGAGCAGGTCGGCTCCGCCGCCGCCTCCGACCGGCCTCTGACTCCTGCCCGACTCCCGGGGGCGGGACGTGCACACCACCTCCCGCCCCCGGACTCTCCGCGCCACCAGGACCCGCCCCATGTCTGACCTCTCCGTCGCCCCGGTTACGGTGAAGTTCCCGCACCGCAGTCGCCGCGGCATCCTCCTCGGTCTTTCCCTACCCCAGCTCGTCCTCGTCTCCTGCACGCTGGCCCTGCTGCTGATGACGGTAATCTCCACCGGATTGCTCGGCGCCCTCGCCCTGGCACCGCTGTGGGCGGCATCCGGCGCGCTCGTCGCCATCCGTCGGCACGGGCGTTCCCTCATCGACTGGGCACCGATCGTCACCCGGTACGCGCACCGTCGCCGCACCGGCCAGACTCTCTGGCTCGCCCGGCCCGTTACCCGGCCCCGGCAGGACGGCGTCCTCCACCTTCCCGGCACCGTCGCCTCCCTGAAGGTGGTCACCCCCGGTGATTCCGCCAACGGAGCCGCAGCCGTCCACGACCCGCACCAGCAGACCCTGACCGCCATCGCCCGCGTCACCAGCCGTGCCTTCGCCCTCCTCGACCCCGCCACCCAGAACCACAACGTGAGCAGCTGGGGGCGCGCGCTGGCAGGTATCGCCCGCACCGGACACATCGCCACCGTTCAGGTACTGGAACGCACTGTCCCCGACAGTGGTGACACCCTCACCCGCCACTGGACCCAGAACGGGCAACCCCAGACTCCCATCGCCGGACAGATCTACTCCGAACTGGTCGCCTCGGCCGGTCCCGCCGCTGCCCCGCATGAGACCTACCTCGCCATCTCCCTCGACCTCAAGGCCGCCCGGCGCCTGATCAACCAAGCCGGCGGAGGGCTGCCCGGGGCGTTCACCGTCATGCAGCAGACCACCACGTCCATCGCCCAGGCCGCCCGCAGCGCCGGCCTGATGGTCACCGGATGGCTGAGCGCGCGGGAAATCGCCGCCGTCATCCGCACCGCCTACGACCCGAAGGCGCTCGCCGCGCTCCAGCAGTGGTCCGAGGCCGGCCGCGCCGAAGCCGACCCCGCAGCCGCCGGCCCCGTCGTCCAGTTCGAGGAGTACGACCGCCTCGCCACCGACAGCGCGCGGCATGTGACGTACTGGGTGGAGAACTGGCCGCGCACCGAGATGGGGGCAGGGTTCCTGCACGGGCTGATGTTCACGGCCGGCGTGCGCCGCAGCCTCTCCCTCATCTACGTACCCCAAGGGCTCGAGTCCGCACTGCGGGACGTCCAGCGCAAGAAGGCCGCGATCATCGCCGACGCCAACGAGCGTGCCCGCCGCGGGCAGGTCGACTCCGAAGAGGATTCCGTCGAGTACGCCGACGTCAAGACCCGCGAACGCCAGCTCATCGCCGGGCACGCGGACGTGGCACTGACCGGCCTGGTCACCGTCACCGCCGAGACCGACGCCCTCCTGGACGCCGCCTGCGCACAGATCGAGACCCACGCCGTCACCTCCGGAGTCGATCTCCGCAGGCTCAACTACCAGCAGCCGGACGCCTTCACCCTCTCCGCGCTCCCGCTCGCCCGCACCGCCCTGTGAACCAGCGCCCGTGCACGCCCTGACCCACTGCAATCCGGATCACCCACGACGGGGCGCCCCTCACCACCCTGCCTACCGGCAGGAAGGACCACCACCTTGACCTCCTCCACGCACCCCGACGACGCGCACCCCTACCTCCGCGCCGCGAGCGCCGGCATCCGCCACCACGCCCGAGCCCTGGCGCCGTCGGACGCAGACCCGCCTAGACCCGTGGACCGTCTGCACCTCGACGTACTGCACGCCCACCTCACCGCTCTGCTCCAGCTTCTGGACCGGCTCGCCGACCACACCCGACCCCCGCACCCAGCCGCCGGACGTCACCTGGCCACCGCCCACACCAGGCTCTGGCAGGCCACCACCGAAGTCCACGCCGCCTTCCACCTGCTGCCCGGCACGACCGAGGCCACTGCCAGGACCAGCGCCTGTCATCCGGAACGGCTTCCCGAGGGCCCTCCCGTGCTGACGATCTGCCAGCGCCACCTCGCCGCCGGACACGTCGTCCGCCGCAAGACCACCCCCACCGACCTCCGCCCGCACACCACGACCTGCGTGCGATGAGCACCACCTGCAGAATCGAGGGCCCCCGATGAGCCACCGGCCCGCCCGTCGCGCCCGCCGCGCGTCCGCCAGCCCGCTGTTCACCCCCCACGGCACCGACCGCGCCAGCCGCAAGGCCGCCCGCCGCCAGCTCGCCGAGGCCGCCGCCAAAGCCCGCGCGGAAGCCAGTGCCCACCAGAGCGAAAGCACCCGCTCCGAGCAGCAGATGCCCGCCTCGCTCTACCCACCGAGCGGGCGCCCTGGGCCCGCCTCCGCCCGCGGAAACCGGCTGAAACTTCCCGCCCACCGCATGACCACCGCCGTCGCGGCCGGCGCCTATCCCTTCCTCGCCGAAGGCGGACTCGGCGCCGAGGGCATCTACATCGGCCGCGACGTCCACGCCGAGGCGTCATTCGTTTTCGACCCGTTCGCGCTGTACGGCAAGGTCGAGGGGTTCACCAACCCGAACCTGCTCCTCGCCGGCGTGATCGGCCAGGGCAAGAGCGCGCTGGCCAAGTCCTTCGCGCTGCGGTCAGTCGCCTTCGGATACCGCGTCTACATACCGTGCGACCCGAAGGGCGAGTGGACTCCGGTGGCCGAAGCCCTCGGCGGCCGGTCCGTCGCCCTCGGGCCCGGACTGCCCGGACGCCTGAACCCCCTGGACGCAGCCCCGCGCCCACAGAGCGTGGCTGAGGCCGACTGGGCCGGCGAAATCCGCAAGCGGCGCCTGCTCCTGCTCGGCTCCCTGGCCCGGACCGTCCTGGGACGGAACCTGATGCCCATGGAGCACACCGCCCTGGACGTCGCCCTCGACACCATCGTCACCCGCGCCGCCGACACACACCGCACCCCGCTCCTCGGCGACATCGCCGCCACCCTCAACACCCCTCACGCCCTCGACGAGGCCGCCGGGATGATGTCGGGCCAGCTCGGTGACGCCGCCCGCGACCTGGCCCACGCCATGCGGCGCCTGGTCCACGGCGACCTGGCCGGCATGTTCGACGCCCCCTCGACCGTGAGCTTCGACCCGAGCGCGCCGATGCTCACCATCGACCTGTCCCGTCTCGGCGGCTCCGGGGACGACACCGCCCTCGTTCTCGCGATGACCTGCGCCTCCGCCTGGATGGAATCCGCTCTCTCCGACCCGTCCGGCGGCCGGCGCTGGATCGTATACGACGAGGCATGGCGTCTGATGCGGCACGTCGGCCTGCTTCAGCGGATGCAGTCCCAGTGGAAGCTCTCCCGCGGCCTGGGCATCGCGAATCTGATGGTGATCCACCGGCTGTCCGACCTGCTCACCGCCGGCGACGCCGGATCACAGGGCCGTGCCCTGGCCGAGGGCCTCCTGGCGGACTGCTCCACCCGGATCATCTACCGCCAGGAGACCGACCAGCTCCACGCCGCGGCCTCCCTGCTCGGCCTGACCTCCGTGGAGATGGACGCCATCGCCCACCTCAACCGCGGCCGGGGCCTGTGGAAGGTCGCCGGACGATCCTTCATCGTGCAGCACCTCCTGCACAGCCACGAACTGGCGCTCTTCGATACCGACGCCCGCATGCACTGAGTACGACCCCGAGTTCGCGCCGCCCGGCCGGGCCGTGACCCGAGAGGTCATCGAGCATGCAGCCACGGCACTGGCCGAGATGGCTTCGGTGTGGGAGGAGCGTGACCTTCCGTGCACTTCACCTCCGACCCCGTTCTCCGGAAGATCGCACTGGAGGCCGCCGAGCAGGTCACCACCGACATCGGCCGTATCCACCAAGACGAGCTTCTCGAAGCGCTCTGCGAGCGGCTTGCTCCGCATAAGGAACTGCTCGGCCTGGTTATCAAGAAGGCCGGACAGGCCCTGATGCGAGACCTCGGGGAACGCCACAGTCCACGCCGTCACCGCACCACCGATGGGCTGTACCACCCCAAGAGCATCATGAAGCTCGGCAACGGCATCTGGGTGTGGATGAAAGACAGCACTCCCACCGACATGACCGAGTGGAGCCGCATCTCCTCGCGAAACTTCGTCCGAACCGCCACGGCAGAAGCGCACGAGCAGGAGTACGTCAACAGTCGAAGCGACGCCTACCGGGAGAACCTCCACTGTAAGCGGCTCTCCACGCTCGAAAAGTCCGTCTTCGGCTACCGACAGAGCTCCTTCGAGGACCTCGGCCTCGACTCCGACACTGCGTGAATCGGCCTGGCCTTCCGCACACGGGCCCACCCGGCCTTGCCGCCCCGTGGCAATCACCTTCAACTCTCAGGACCACTAACCCTGATGAATACCTCCGCCACCCAGCCTTCCGCTGCACCCGGTTCCCAGATGGTGCGCCAAGCCCTCGGTAAGGCACCGTCAGAACTCAGGTTCCTCCACGAGGGCACCGAGCTGGTGCTGGCTGTCCTCGTAGGCAGAGCCGCACGTCACCTGGACGACGTGCACCGACAATTCACCGATGCCGCCGAGCGAGCAGCCACCACTCTGACGCGCGCCGTCGCCGACACGACATCGATCAACTCCCTGGGCGTCCTGCAGCACTCCGCCACTCAGATCGACATCCTCGCCGCACGTCGAGCTGATGCAGTCGACCGCCTCGGGGAAGCCATCAACGCCTACCGCCAGGTAACGGCGGACAAGCCCACCGCCACCCCCCACCCACATGCCACGCCCGTACCGTCCACAGCTGCTCGCCTCACTCGCCGGTGACCGGACGCCCACAGCCCGTCACTGCCGCATCAAGGGGCGCCATCTGCCCTTCACCACGACGGCAACAGCCAGCTGCACGAGGAAGCCGAGCACATGGGACACAACTGACGACGTGCCGCTGGCCAAGGAGCCGACCGAGCAGTAGAACCTGATGCCGACCGCACCGACCCCGGTCAGCTTGGCGCGACCACGGACGTGTCCCTGTGCCACGGCTTCGCGGGCCTGGCACCCATCACGCAACTCGCTGCCGCCGACGCCATCATCCCCGCACCCGCCCGAAGGACTTCCGCATCACCCCACGCGACCCAGACTTCGACCTCTACGACAACGTTGGCCGCGACGCCGACCAAATCCACGCCGCCCGTTACAACCTCACCACCCGCAGCGACCTGAAACGGTGGGCACGGCGCGACGCAGAGCCTTTCCGCAAGGCGCATCCGCTGCCCGACCAGCCCTGGCCCGCCCCCGACCTCACCCCGTACCTGGATGCCCTCGCCGCGGCCCAGACGCCGGCGGAAATCGAAGCGGTCACCGACCACGTCCTGGATGCCGCCGAGCCCGCGCTACGCGCCGTGAGTGACTACCTCGTCGCCGCCGCCCGGTGGCGGCGCGAGAACCGCGATGCTGCCAAGGGTTCCCCCTCGAGCCTGCTGATGACAGCGGCTAGCTGTGCTGTTCGGGCAGGTTGGTGACGCGGCTGGCTGGTGTTTGGCCGTCGATGCCGGTGTGGGGTCGGTGGTAGTTGTACCAGTCCAGCCAGTCGGGAAACGCGGCCTGGCGTTCGCGGTCTGAGGTGTAGGGCCGGTGGTAGGCCCATTCGTCGAGCAGGGTGCGGTGGAAGCGTTCGACCTTGCCGTTCGTCTGCGGGCGCCAGGGCCGGGTCCAGCGAGGGCTGATGCCCAGTTGGTGGCAGGTGTCGCGCCAGGTGTTCTTGGTGTAGGCCCAGGCGTTGTCGGTCAGTACCCGCTCGACGGTCACGCCGCGGGCGGCGAACCAGGCGACCGCTCGTCGCAGGAAGGCCGCGCAGGTGTCGGCCTTCTCGTCGGGCAGGTCCTCGGTGTAGGCCAGGCGGGAGTGGTCGTCCAACGCGGTGTGCAGGTAGGCGTATCCGGTCCCGTTGCGGCGGTCCTGGTTGGCCCGGCCGGCTGCGCGGCCGAGGACTTTGTGGCCGCCGCCGTCGGGGATGCGGCCGAGCTTCTTGACGTCGATGTGGACCAGCTCGCCGGGCCGGGCACGCTCGTAGCGGCGTACGGGTTCGCCGGTGGCCCGGTCGGTGGCGGCCAGGGCGGGCAGGCCGTGCCGGACGAGGATGCGGTGGGCGGTGGAGGCGGCGATGCCGCATCGGGCGGCCAGCCGCACCGGTCCGATCCGGTGTTCGCGCCGCAGCCGCACCACCTGCTGTTCGACTGGGGCGGGCGTTCGGCGCGGGCTGTGGTGGGGGCGGCTGGAGCGGTCCTGCATCCCGGCGGCTCCCAACTGCCGGTAGCGCTCTGCCCAGCGGGCGGCGGTGGTGTGGCTGACCTGGAAGCGTTCCGCGGCCCGCCGCAGCGGCCAGCCGTCCTCGACGACACACCGGGCCAGACGCAGCCTGCCGGTCGGGGTCAGCGGGGCATTACGGTGGGACACGAGGGCCTCCTGGGCATCGGTGCAGACTTCGCAATCCACACCGAAACCAGAAGGCCCTCACCCGTTCAAGCACCGCTCAAGGCGTGTCGCCCGTCACCAACGTCCCGGGACAGCACAGCTAGCCGGGCGCTGTCGGTCCTGGCGATCGTCGACGAAGCCGGCCTGATCAGGCTGCGTGCTGCCTACGACCCGGCCCCCACCCCCACCGCGCCGGCAAGTGCTGAGCCTGCGGCTGCCATGGGGCTGCCGCCCGCTCCTCCGGCCCCCGGCAATGCGCCCCGTCGATAGCCCTTCAACGGGCAGCCCCGTACCGCTCGCCGCACGCGAACCCGATTCCGGACGGCTTTCATCGTTCACCCCTACTCGTCCACACACGGAGTCCTCTTGGAACGCCCCCCTCATGTGAAAGCCGCCGAATGGGCCGAAGACCAGCACCGCCGAGCCGAACTCGACGACCTCATGGCGCAGCTCGCCGACCGTGAAGTGCAGATGGAAGACGACCTGATCGCAGCCTGCGACGAGTACGAACTCGACTGCAGTCGGGACTCGAAGCCGGAAGCCGACCTCGCTTGCCAGCCAGCTCGGCCACACCGACCGGCGTCCCGCGGGAGAAGCCGTGGACGCTGACAAGGCACACGCCGCGGACGCGTGCGCTGTTCCGCTCGCGCCGCTTCCCGACCACCGCAACGTGAACACGCCGTGGTGGCAGGAGCTGTGGCGTCGTCACGCGCACATCACGACGCCGCTGCGAGCGCGCGGCCTGGTGTGCGACATCGAGTTCGGGCTCAGCGCCTACGTCGTGCGCGTTGCGCTCCCAGACGACAGCTACCTGGTCATCAGTCCGCCGCAGGAACCGTCTTCCGAGCGCCCGCCCGGAGATGCCGAGGGCTGGATCGTGACCCGTGAGCACCCCGACGACCAGACGCTGTTCGAGGTCCTTTACGACTCGGCCTCCTCTGAGAGCACCGGTACGCGCCAGCGTCCAGAAGCCCTCTATGGAGGCAGCGCGCCGCCCCTGATCGAGGCGATCGACCAGCGCCTTGCCCAGCTCGGGCTGCTCCCACACCCCGTCCTGCCCCAGGAAAGCTCTCACGTGCACCCCGCTCGAACGACGCCCCAGCCCCACACCCGGGATGTCCCCGGCCCGTCTGACCGTGCCACCGTCTACGTCTACGGCGACGCGCTGCGCGCTCTGACCGACCGCCTCAACGGAGCCGAGTCCCACGCGGATGCCGCTGCCCTGTTGCACCAGATTCTGGATCCGATCAATGGCCTGCTGGCGCAGCTTGGCGAGTTCTTCGAAGCAGCCGGGGAGAAGGCCAAGGAAGCTGAGGAGGATGACGGCTTCGACCTTCCTACGACCTCGCTGATGCCGCCGCGGAGATTCGTAACCTCGGTGAGGTTCTGCACGTGGCCGAGGACCGGATGCGGGCCCTCACCCCGCTCGCGCCCGCGCCGCGGCTGTCCTCCGCCCCGGCCCGTGCACCGTCCCTTCCGCCGCAAGCCCTCCCGCCGGCACCACCACGGCACACACGCTGACGCGTAGCCCTTCCGCCCTCCAGGAACACATGTCCTCATCCCGCACCGACCTGTCCGCCTTCGCTGCCAGTCTCGCCGACCGTCTGCCGGGCCTTTGGACCAGTGACTATCAGCGCCACGCGCAGTATGCGGGCCAGTTTCCCCTAACCGAGCAGCTCTGGGACGCCGGTCACGTCGAGTACATCGTCAGCCAGTACGTCCTCACCCACGACGCCGTGCTCCACGGGCCGTCCTGCCAGCGGCTGTACGTGACCGACCGGCCCCGGTACCCGCACCAGTTCGTCGTCGCGCCGCTCGTCCCCGTCGGCGCGCACATCAAGCCCTACCACTTCGGCACAGTCGAGGAACCCAACGGCATAGCCGTTCCCCGAGATCCCGCTCGTGCGGCGGCGCGAGTCGCCCGGCGGGTGCTGCCCCGCTATGAGCGCGCCCTGCAGCAAGTGCTCACGAACGCAGCCAAGCAGCCAGAACCTTCGTACCGGTCCGGCCCGCCGCAGGTCGAGCAGGTCCTCACCCTGACCCTGTACAGCGACGGAGCCCTTGGCGCACCGTACGAGAGCGTGCCGGTGGATGCCCGCATGACGCTGTACGCCCACGGTTTCCAGTACCACCCGCACCAAGCGGCGTTTCTCCTTCCCACCGCGTACGGGGACAGCGGTCGCGCACTGCGCGTCCACGGCGTGGTCCAGCAGCTCACGGCCAAGGGCATCGGCGTCAACCTCCGCCACTCGGCGCCCAGCACGAGCTCGGCCCTTCCGCCGGCATCAGCGAAGATCACGTCCACGGCCAGCCGTACGCGCTGATCCCCCTTTCGCCCAGCAGGTCCTTGGAGCCCCCTATCCGCACTGCCCGCCGTTCCCTGCCGCTGCTCACCAGCGCCGTCTGCCTCACCCTGACCCTCACCGGCTGCGCCGGCGAAGACGCCCCCGCCCCGGCCCGTAAGACGCCCAGCGCCGACACCGCCGCGAAGCCCGTGCCCTCTCTCAGCGCCGCCCAGGCCCGCGACGTCATCACCCGCTATTCAAAGATCAACAACGAGGCCAACGCCGACCGGAACCGGCGCCTGCTCGACACCGTCGAGGACGGTCCGCTGTACGCGATGTCTGTCTCGGACTACACCGAGACCGAAGGACTCCCCGCCAAGGACCGCGAGCCGTACAAGCCCTGGTCCTACGAGCTCGCCAGCGCCAAGCTGTACATCCCCCGTCTGGCCGCAGGGCAGGAACGCTGGTTCGCCGCCGCCCTCTCCAGCGAGAAAGACAAGGCCCCCTCGCGACTGGTCGTGTTCGCCGAACAGCCCCAGCACAAACGCTGGGAGATGGTGTCCGTCGTCGACCTCGACAGCCAGAAGCTGCCCGACGTCGCCCTGGACCGCGAGGGATACGCGACGGCTGTCGCCGCCAACGACAACAAGCATCTGGCCGCCGACGCCGACCTGCTGCGTACTGCCGTGCTGGACAACTTCACCACCGGAGGCACGAACACCGGAAGCAAGGTGTTCGCGTCGACCAAGGCCAGCAAGCGGCAGGTCAAGGTCCACAGTGATGCCGCAACACGCTTCGGCGACAAGGGAACCAGCGTCTTCGACGGAACCGACAATCGCTTCACGGACGCCTACGCTCTCAAGACGGCAGACGGCGGCGCGCTGATCCTCTTCTCCCACACGCACACCCAGACCGACGCCGTCGCGCACTCCGGCCTGCAGCTCAACCCCGGCAAGGGCGACCGGGCCTGGCTCCACGACGTGCCCCGCATGTCCATCCGGTACACGTTCGTGTGCAACGACGCCGCCACCGTCCCCGCAAAGGCCGAACCCTCCCGCCTGATCGGCTACACCTGCGCCCGCACCGACGCCTCCGGCCCCCCGGTCGCCTCCTGGTCGCACCGCGCGTAGCCGCACCCGCCCGCCACTTCGACGGCCGCCGGGCATCCCTCTGCTCGCTCCGGAGAACTCCCTGTCCACACACTCCTTCATCGCCCGACCCACCATCGGTGCGGGGTACAGCGGCATCCACGTCCAGCTCGACGGCGTGCCCAGCCACCACCTCCCGCTCCTCCTGGCCGCCTACCAGTACAAGTTCGGACGTGACGTCGAGGCCATGGCCCAGCACCTCATCGACGACATCACCGTCGGCTGGGACGAACTCGGCACCGATCTCCTCGATGACGCCCCGCCCACGCTCGTGGCCGCGCTGACCGGCGGCGAACACTGGCCCAGCCGGACCCTCGATCACCTGATCACTCCGGACGGCTCGCCCCCGGTGCGCATGACGGTCACCGACACCACCGCCGGCGAACTGGGCATGCAGTGGGGCTACATCCTGCATCCGCAGGGCATCGAAGTGATCAGCATGGCTCACACCGGCACGGGCCCCCTCGTCGCCTGGGACACCGACCCCAGTACCCCCTTCAGCGACCACCCGGCGCACTGGCCCGCCATCACCACACGCCGGACGCCCGCCACGCGCCCGCCGCGGTCCGCTGCCGGTGCAGCGCCGACCGGGCCCCGCACGGCTGCCCGCCGCTGACCCTCACCGCCTCTCATTGCCGGAGATTTCCCTGCCCGCTCCTCTGCTTACGGTCGTCATCGCCACCCGTCTGCGCGACGACCGCCTCGACTACCTGACCGCCATGCACGCCAGTCTTACCCGGCAGTCCGTGCCGTGGGAGGCCGTGATCGCGCTCGACGGCACCGCACCCGAACGCCTGCCGGCCCCGCTCGCGCAGGACTCCCGCATCCGTACACTGCGCCTGCCCCGGCCGGTCGGCGCGGCCTGCGCCAGGAACCTGGCCCTCACCCACGTGCGCACCCCTTACGTCAACTGGGCCGACGATGACGATGAGTTCACCGATGACGCCATGTCCGTACGGCTGGACACCCTGGAGTCCACCGGGGTCGGCTGGTGCGCGGGGTGGAGCGAGGACCAGTACCCCGACGGCTCGACCCGCCTGTGGCGCTGCCCCGCCCCGCCCGGCCGGCACGAGGCCGGCGACGTTTGGACGTATTGGAAGTCGCCGACGGACACGATCCCCATCGGGCCGACCACGATCCTCGCCCGCACCGACCTCGTGCGCGCCGCGCCGATGGGCGGCCTCGTCCAGGGCGAGGACTACTGCGCGGCCCTCGGCGTCACCACGCTCGCACCCGGAATCCTGCTGCCGGCCCCTGTGTACCGGTACCGCAAGCACCCCGGACAGATGACGGCCCAGGTCGGGTACGACCAGCTGGAGGCGGCGGCCCGGGAGCACGCCTGGGCGTACGGGCGCAGCCTGCGCGCCGTCCTGCAGGGTGGCGAGGACCTGGTCCGTGGCTGAGGCGCAGATCGTCCTGTCGCACAGCCGGGAGTCCGGGATCGTCGCCATCGCCTCGGGCGAGCAGTACCCGTGGGCGCACACCGCCCTCGCGGAGAGTGGCTTCCAGCGGGACGACGACGGGGTCTGGCACCTGCCCACGGGCGGCACCCAGACCACCGTGGTCGATCTGGTCACGTGCGCGAAGCGGCACCGCGCCAGCGTGCACACGAGCAGCCGCCGGTTCATCGGCGACGCCGCCCGTGACCTCGCGCGCCTGCTGCCCGGCCAGTGGCACGCCTCGGTCGAGATCTATGCGCACCCGGCCTGGCAGGAAGACCTGGTCCCCTGGATCTGGGACAGCGGCGACCTCGGCCGCGCCGTCCAGAGCGAACGGATCCCCTACGCCGCGGTCCTCACCGACGCGGCGCAGGGCACCACGCTGTTGTTCATCGAGCGGCCCGGCCGGCAACTCGACTACCTGGTGGGCGCCTTCTCGCCGGAAGGGCTCGAAGGGGGCTACGGCGATCCCCACGCTCCGCGCAGCATCGTCCTGCCGCCGTTTCCCGGGCGGGCTGCCCAGGCCCTCACCGACCGGTACCTTCCCGCCTACGAGCAGGCCGTCCATGCCCGCCAGACGGCGGCCATCGCCGCCGTGCTCGGGGACATCCGCTGCGAGCACGACACCTGGCAGGCCATGAACGCCTCCGGCCGCTACAGCGACGCCACCCCGCTGAGCGCCGCTGCCCTCGGCGCCTCGACGGAGCTGTTCCTCGACCACGCCTGGCGCCGTTTCCTGACCCTCGTCGACCACACCCCGACGCTTCTCGACCGGTGCCGGCCCGCGACCAGCCCGTGGCCCGACGACGCCGCAGCCCTCTCCCGTCTGGCCGACGCCGTGATCGATGCCGAATCCCTGCTCGACGAGATCGTCCACGGTGGTGCCGTACCGGAGCAGGAGCGCCGAGTACGCGCGTGGCCGGCGATCGAGACCTGGCTGACCGACGGCGACGCGTTCTTGCGCCAGGCCCGCCTGAGCGCACCCCACCGCCGCCCGGCCCTCCCCGTCGCAGCCCCAGCCCGCCCCCTCGCCGCGGCCCGGTCGGCGTACCGCAGCCACTGACCGCTCCACCCCGACAACGACTGGAGACTCCCGCTCCCTTGCAACCCGGCACCCACTTCTCCTTCGGAGACCACAAGGAACACGGCTTCGTCGCCTCCTTCACCTCCTCGATTCCCCAGCACCTCGCCCACTGGTTCCTGGAGCGCGAGCAATTCGAGCCCGTCCCCAGTGCACCCGGGCTGTACCGCCTCAGCGATCCCGAGCGCGACGGAGTCCGACGCACCCGCCAGGCCGTCCACGACCTTCGCCGCCACGGCTACACCGTGCAGGCCGACATCCGCCTCAACCCGGCCCTCTCCACCGGCCCGCCGCGCCCCGTCCGGCCCCACGGACTCCAGGAGCGCCGCAGCCGGCTCGCCCAGGCCGCCGCCGGCCGAACGACGCAGCGCTCCACACCGCCCACCACCTCCCCTCCGTCGGCCCGGCCGATCCCGCCGAAGCCCACCTACGCTCCCACCGTCCACCTGACGGCCGCAGCCGGCGGACGATCCCGATGACACCCGCGAACAGCCCGGCCCCCGACAGCCCCTTGCCGACAGCGTCCGCACTGGCCAGCAAGGCACGCGACTTCCGGCTGCGAATGGCAGTCATCGACTGCGAGACCGATGCCGCCCTCCACATGACACGCGACCGCCACGGCCGCACCGTCCACGCAGACGCCGCCGCAGCCGCACGAGCCCACCGCGACAAGGCGGCGCTGGAGGCGTACGCCACCCGCCTCGCCCCCCCACGCCGAGGCTCTCCTCGATGCCGCCCGACTCGCGCTCGACGAGTTGCCGCCTGCCCGGCACCTGAGCGGGTGGCGGGCCGTCCTGGACGGCTTGGCATCCTCCGCCGCCGAAATCCGCAGGGCCCTCGACCGGCCCGCCGCGCCCGGGTCCCCCGCCGAGCGCGCTCAGCACGCGGCCCTGTGGCCGCATCTCACCGCCTGGGCGGACCACAGCCCGATCGCCAGCAACCTCGCCGACCAGCGCGACGGCCAGCACCACAGGGCTCCGCTGACCGACGAGGAACAGCAGCTGTGGACCGCCAGGGCCCGGGCCGCGCAGACGCGTGGCGCGCTGGAGCTGACCGAGTCGTGGTACGCCGCCGACGGACAGCCGATCACCCTCGCTTACCTGGTCGAGGACGACGACTCCACAGTGGTCGCGCTGCGCGGCGACCCGGGCGTACCGGGCTGGCAGGTGATCGGGCACTTCGCCCACGAGTACGAGGCGGGCAAGGCCCTGCCCGCTCCGGTCCCGCCCGGCGTGCTGCGCTCGGACATCTCCCGGTTCAACCGCCCGGCACCGGCCCCGGCGCTGTCCCTGCAGGATCTCATCCGCGACGTCGTCGAAGGCCACAGTGCCGGTGACGCCTCGAACGCTCTCCTGGGAGCTGTCCAGCGCGGCTACGCCGCCGGCCCGATGGTCCGCCTGCAGGAACTTCTGGAGACGAGCGGCCAGTTCGCCAGCGCCCTGGAGACCGTGCAGGGCCGCCAGATCGCCGCCCGCCTCTCAGCTCTGGGCCGGCAGATCGAGTCCTCACCCGCGAAGTCGAAGAGGCAGCCGAGGACCTCGGGGCGACCGTCGCCGTCCTGCCCCCGCACCGCACCCCCGTGATGCGCACCCGCCCGCGCCCGGCCGTGGACACCACACCGCCCCCGCCGCCGCCCCGCGCCAGCATGACCGCCCGCCACCGATAGGAGATTCGCTTTGCCCGAAGCACCAGCAGAGCCGTTCATGCCGATCCGGCACACCATCACCGGCGAAATCACCACCACCGGCTACAACGCCGCCGCCCGGCGGATCCTGCTCCAGGACGGCTTCGAAGAGACGCCAGGCTGCGCCTGCCGAGCGACGGAACCCGGTACGGAGCGGACGCACGGGCCTGCTCGGCAGCCAGCGAGCTGCTCGTCGTCGGCCATCCCGTGCACCTGGACCGAGCCCTCGGCCGGCCGGTGAGCGCCGACGGTACGCCCCGGTTGGGCTGGTCGCCGATATCGGCACAGCCCGTGATAGCACCGCGGGCGGCCAGCCCTTCCAGCTCATCGCCAACCCCGCGCTCGCCCACACCTGTTGAAGGGACCTCGTTTTGACCACACCCGGAACGCCTACCAGACCAGCGCGCACCAAGGGCGGCGAGCTCCGGGCCAAGGTGGCCCGGCTGCTGGCCGACCGGCCGGCGGACAAGCTCACTATCGGGGACATGGCCAGGCAGCTGGGCCACTCCCACGGCGCCGTCCGCAACGCCGCGCTCACCCTGGTGCGACGCGGCGAGGCCGACCAAAGCGGGACCGGACAACCGGAGTTCCGCGCGAACGGGAAAACCGCCGCAGCCGCGCAGAGGGCTGTGATCAGCCCACCGGGCACCCACTCTCCCCGCGCTCAGGCGGCCACGGCCCATACGACCTACACCGCAGCAGCCACGCCCAGGCAGACTGGCCCGATCCGCCGCGCGGGGGGCCAGCTCTACCACCCCCGGGAGCTGGCCGATCTGCCCGACGTCGAGGCGTTGAATCGCTTGCGCGACGCCGACGTGCCGGTGCTGCTCTACGGCCCTCCGGGCACCGGCAAGACGAGTCTGGTCGAGGCGGCGTTCCCGGACCTGCTCACCGTCGCCGGTGACGGCGACACCACGGTCGGCGACTTGATCGGCGAGTACACACAGGACGACGCGGGAGCCTATGTCTTCCAGTACGGTCCGCTGGTCACCGCGATGACCGAGGGCCGCGCCCTGCTGATCGACGATGCCACCTTGATCTCACCGAAGGTCCTGGCGGCGCTGTATCCCGCGATGGACGGGCGCAGGCAGATCCAGGTCAAGGCCCACAAGGGCGAGACCATCAAGGCCGAGCCGGGCTTCTACGTGGTGGCGGGCCACAATCCCGGCGTCCACGGTGCGGTGTTGACGGAGGCGCTCGCGAGCCGGTTCAGCGTGCAGATCCAGATCGGCACGGACTATGACCTCGCCCTGGCCTTGAGGATCGATGCCCGGGTGGTCCGGGTCGCCCGACACCTCTCCCGTCAGGTCGAACTCGGCGAGCTGGGCTGGGCCCCCCAACTGCGGGAACTGCTCAGTTACCAGAAGACCGAGGCCGTCCTCGGCACCAAGGCCGCGCTCGCGAACCTGGTAGGCATCGCTCCTGTGGAGGATCGCGATGCCGTCGCCGACGCCGTCATGAAGGCTGTCGGCGTCAAAAATATCGCTCCTCTCACCCTCGGCAAGCAGCTCCCCGCCTCGGCCGCCCGGCAGCCCCCAGGCAATACCGGCTCCGCACACCGGGGTCGCCCGCGATGAGCGCCCACCACCATGTCCAGTCCCCCGCCACCACGCCGGACGACGACGCCGACCTCGCACGATGGGACGACGACGGCGCCCCGCCCGCGCAACCCCGTTCCTCCCCGGCCGCGTGGCTGCGCGTGGGAGCCGAACTCGGCGACCGGCTGGTCGAACTCTCCGGCCGCAACGACCTCCTCGTCACCTGCCGCCCCGGCACGCGCAGCGGCGCACCGGCCGCGTTCTTCCCCACCCTGGGCGAGGTCGAGTTCGACGCCCGCCTGTTCGCCCCCCTCCAGCCCCACGAGATTCATCCGCGGATCGTAGGCGACGAGGAGCGGTATCCCGCCGCCTGGGGAGTGTTCGTCCACGAGGCCGCGCACGCGGCCCACTCCGTCTGGACACAGCCTGCCGGAGCGAACCCCCGTGTCGTCGAGGCCGCGCTCCTACTGGAGGAGAGCCGCGTCGAAGGCGCACACCTGATCACGCGGCCCACGGACCGCACGTACCTGCGCACCAGTGCCCGAACCCTGGTCATGCCCGACATCGCCCACCCCACCCTCCAGGGCATCGAGCAGGCCGCCGCCGTGGCGGCCCTGATCCTCGGCCGCCGTGACGTCGGCATCCTGGACGCCGGCGAGACCCGGGCCGTCGCCGATCTGTGCGAAAGGGTGCTGGGCGCAGACCTGCTGGCTACACTCACCCGCATCTGGACCGCAGCTCACCAGTGCGCCGACCACGATGCCACGACCATGCTCGCGCGCGGTCAAGAATGGTGCGACGCTCTGGACGCCGCGGCCCCCGCCCTGCCCGTGCCGGAGGGCCTCTCCGATCTACTGTCCGGCTCCGTGGGGGTCGTCATGGACAGCACGGCAGCCACCGACGCGGCCGATCTCGCGGCACAGGACGCAGCGGCCAGCGCCATGGCGTCGCGGTCCAAGGCGCAGGCTCAGGACCGCGCCCAGCGGGCCGACCAGCGACGCAAAGCCGCCGCCACCGCCAAGTCGGTGTTCAACGCCCGTGGCACCACCGTCAACCCCGATGGCACACCGGCGCCCTCCGGCAACCCGGTCACCGGCACCCGCAGGCCCACCGCCGCCGAGCAGAGTGCCGCCGCGCGCCTGAGCCGCGCCCTGCGTGCCGCCGCCTACCGCGAGCGGACCGAGGAGCGGACCACCAGCCCCACCCCGCCCGGCCGCCTCAACATGCGCGCGGCCCTCGCCCGCGACGCTCAGCGCGCGGCCGGGTCGGTCCCCACCGCGGAACCGTTCACCCACACCCGCCGCCGGAACTCCCCCACCCCACCGCTGCGTGTGGGGATCGCCGTCGACGTCTCCGGCTCCATGCGTGCCGCCTGCGCGCCCGTGGCGTCCGCTGCCTGGATCGTGGCACGCGCAGCAGCCCTGACCGACCCCGACTCCCGTACCGCCACCATTGCCTACGACAGGCACCTGACCGCACTGACCCGGCCCACCCACCGAGCACCAGAGCACGTGACGACGTTCGATGCCACCGGCGGCCACCACAACCTCGGCGACGCCATCGACGCACTCGACCACGGCCTCGAACTCAGCCGCCCCGGCGCCGGCCGCCTCCTCGTGATCGTCACCGACGCCCGGTACGGCAGCGACGAAACCGCTCAAGCCGTCACCCGCGTCAAGCAGCTCACGACCGCCGGCTGCGCCGTACTCCAGCTCACCCTCACCGCGGAGTCCCGCCACTTGCCGGGAACCACCTTGCTGCACCTGTCCCAGCCCTCCAGCGCTCCCGTCGCCATCGCCAAGGCGGCCACAGACGCCATCCGCAGGACACGCTGAGACGACGCAGAAGGCTGAAGCGTCCCCGAGACCACCGCCAAGAACTCCAGACCAATTCCGTCCGCCGCGTGAATCGTGCATCTGATGCACGACCCTCCGCAACGGCGCAGGCCACCACCCCAACCGTCAACGAAAGGCACTCGATTTGAAGCCCCAGACCAGCATCCCGACCTCGAACGTAATGCCCATCAAACGGAATTCCCCGGGGGTGAGTACGCACTGGATCGTGGAGCACGCCTGCTCCCACCGGGTAGATCATGACCTGTCCAACCGCCCCGCCGACAAGCGGGCGGGCTTCGCCCGTTGGCTCGCGTCGAAGGACTGCACCGACTGCTGGAAGGCGGCGCGCGACGCCGACTCCGAGTCCAAGGAAGAGTGGCTCGCGGCGAAGCGCGCCGAGGAGCAGGAGGCAACCGCCACCTGGGCCAAGCAGTTCGACATGCCGCAGCTGGAGGGCCCGGAGAAGGCCCTGGACTGGGGTGAGCGCTCCCGCCATCAGCTGATGACGGCCGCGCACACCGCCCTGGTCGTCGAGGGCAGCTGGGACGAGGCGGACTGGGCGGAGCTGGAGGAGAAAGCCCGCTCCATCAGCCGTGCAGGGTGGTGGATCGACCAGCGTGACTCCGAAGGCACTGACCTGGTCGAACTCCTCGACGCAGCCACCGAGGCGGACCGCGGGACGGAGAACCCGTTCCGCTGACGGCGGGGCAACATAGCCGGGAAACGCCGGTTAGCCAAACCGGCGTTCCTCCGGACTATTGATGCTCCCACCCCGCCAGCCATCGCGTGGAAGGAACCGCGTGCTCCCTCCGTCCTGGGACCATCAACCCACCCCCGTCACCGCCCTCACCCCCGACCCGCTCACGCCCGCCCGCGACATCACCCACGCCCACTTTCAGGCCGGGGACACCGTCGTCGTCCTCAAGGGGGTGGCCGGCGGGGAACTGTGGGGAGACTCCATGCGCATCGTCGCCCCCTCCTGGCACACCCCCACCGACGAGGACGGATGGCGACTGCGTGATCCCACCGGCGGTGCCCAGTCCTACGTCACCGCTCACCCCCGCTACCTCGTGCACCTCTCGCGCCGCTGCCCGGACTGCCTGATCTACCTGCGGGCCATGGAAGACACCCTCCTCGCACGGTTCGCCGGCCACGACGAGCTGATCGACTGCGGCTGGTACACCACCACCGCCCTGGGCCAGCTCGTGCACACCGCAGACACCAGGGGCGGCCAGTGACTCCCCCCATGAACCGCCCCGACCGTGCCGCTTCGCTCCACAAGGCCAGGGCCCGAGCCACCGCAACACCGGTCGATCCTTCCTGGCCGCTGCGCCTGTCCGAAGATCTCCGCGGCATCCGGGCCGACTGGAAAACTTCAGCCGCGGTGTGCGCGGATGCCGCCTGGGCGGCACGGTCAGCCGGCCGCAGCGTCCTGGGGCTGCTGTCCCCGGAGGATGTCCTCGCAACGGACCGTGATTCGATCACCGCCCGCACCATGGTGCATCTGTACCTGAGCGCCCTTCGGTTCGACTTCCGCTGTCCCACCCTCCAACGTCTCGTCGAGCACCTCGCGGAGACCACACGTCAGCCGCTGGACTGCTACACCCGCGCCCTGTACGCCTTCGCGCTGCTTGGCCAGTCCCGCCCCGAGGGCCTGACGGTCATGGACGAGGTCCTCACCGAGGCGGAGGAGCACCCCAAAACACTGCACGTCCTGCTGCACGGGCTGTGGTTCGGCCAGGACCTGGACGAGGGTGCGGAGCGTCTTCTGGCCCTCAGCTCCCGGCCCGCCCTCGCCACCGGCACCGGCACCGGCACCGGCACCGGCACCGGCACCGGCACCGGCCCGATCGTCCTCTTCCGCGTGGCGGGGGCGCTGCGCCGGATGGACCGGTACGACGAAGGGCTGGGCGCCATCGACAGGGAGATCGGCTGTCTTCCGCCGGGAGACACATCGGTTCACGCCGACCTGGTCCGCGAGCGCTCCCTGATCTGTGCAGCCCGCGGCCTTCATCAGCACCGGTCACCCACCCGCACGTCGAGCGGGGTGCCGTCATGATCCCCCGCCTGCACGCGAGGGCCCACTCGCCGCGCGAACCGCTGGCCGAGGCGCTCGGGCGGCCCCTTTCCCCGAACGAGGGCCTGACGGAATACACCGTGGTCGCCCACTGGCCGGGCCTGGACTACTACACCCCGGACGACGAGCAGAAGACCTGGACGTCCGTTGAGTGGGCCGAGCACCTCGAAGATCCCTACCTGGAGCATCCGTTCGCTGCCAGCCCGGACGACGACCGGCATGCGATCCTCCATCTCGACGTCCGGCTCCACCCGGACGACCGGGAGCTGACAGGTCCCGAGTGGTCCGAAACTGCCCACCGGTTCGCACGGGCCGCTGGTATCGAGGTACCCGGCGCCGCGGAGCACGGTTGGCGGTGGATCGCTGTCCAAGGCCAGCCCGGACGTCTGGATCTGCTCGCCAACCTGATCCACCTCGACGGCACCTGGCGCACCCCGCCCGCCGACATCCGGCAACGCCTTACCGGTGAAGCGCGCCGCATCGAGCAGGACCTGAACCTGATCCCCGTCCGCACCGGCACCACGCAGTGGTCCGTTGCCCGTACGGTCCCGACCGCATCGTCGCAGCTCGCCGGCGTCCTCACGCAGCTCGCCGACGAGCAGGCTGGCCCGCTGGCCACGGTCCGCGGACTGGTCGAGCACACCGCTTACCGGATCGCCCGCCAGCCGGGGGCTGCCGGCACGGACACGGCGCACCGTCTGGAGCTGATCGTCCCCCGCCTCCATGCGATTCAGCAGGACCTGGACGCCGCTGCGGCCCACCTTGTCCAGCCGCGGGCCGCCGCCGCACCTGCCGCAGCCCAGCGCGCCGCCCACAGATCTCCGTAGGAGAAACGTCTCCTTGCCCCGAACCACCGACCGCTTCCTGGACATCCGCCGTGGCCCGCACTTCGGCGAACTCCTCGCCCGCGGCGGCGACCTTGAGGCACACAGCATTCTCCAACGCGCGGGATTCGTCGCTGTCGTCCGCCTCCACGAGACCTACCACCGCGCCCCCGCCGGCCTGACCGAGGCGGACGAGTCCAGTCTCGCCACCGAGGCCGTAGGGCGCCTGCGGGCCGTCGGGTACCACGTCGACTGCGATGAGCGCTTCGACACCGAAGCCCGCCCCGCGCGCTATCCCACGCTCGGCGCCTCGGTCTCCCACCTCGCCGAACGCCTCCGCGAGGCCACCGACACCGCCGAGGCAGCCGACATCCTCACCGAACTCACCGCGCCCCACGACGGCGTCCTCGCCGGGTTCGAGGAAACCCTTCGCGCCCTGGCGGAGTTCTTCGACGGCCTCGGCGACGCGAGCGATCCGCACACCGCCCGGCGCCTGCGCTACCTCGCCGACGCATACGTCCGCGTCATCCACTCCGACCTCGCGCACACCCGCAAACGGCTGGCCGACCGGCACGCCCCTCACCCCGGCCGCCGCGCCTGCGCCGAACACGTCCCCGACCACGAGCCCGAACGCTCCGCGGTGTGCGCCTGCCCGCCCTCGCCGCGTGCACTGCCGGTCCCGGCACCGCCACCCGTCGGTGCCACCCGCCTGCGCCGCTGAGCCCCTGCAACCGCCCAAGGACACCATGCACGACCACAGCGCCTCCGAGCGCCTCGCCTCCTACGCCGACGTCCTCGCCAGCGAACTCCCCGACACCTGGACCAGTACCCACCTGACAGCCGACGACAAGGACGACCTCGCCGAACTCACCAGCCGCATCTGGGACCTGGACCTGGTCGCCGCCTCTCTGGCCGAACACCCCCTGCAGCAGGCAGCCGTCCTCAGCCGCCCTGACGGCGCCCAGCTCGTCCTGATCGACCGGCACGACGAACGCGACGGCTTCCTCCTCGCCGCCGTCGCCCCGCACGCCCTGCCCGATGAGGCGTATCATGCCGTCCCCGAGCCCAACGGCATCGTCCTGACCGACGACCCGTTCCTCGGCGCCGAGCAGGTCGCAAATGATTTGCTCGTCCGCTACGACCGTGCGCTCGCCCAGGTCCGGCACAACGCTCTGGACGGCATCCAGCCCTCCCAGCCGGACCGGGTCGTCCTGACCTGGCAGCCGGACGGCAGCGTCGCCACCGCCCCCGCCGACGACCGGGCCCGCACGATCCTCGCCGCCCACGGCTTCGTCCAGGACCCGCACAGCGGCATCTACCGCCTGGAGGGCAACGACACCCAGTCGCAGGCACGTGCGCTGCGCGAGATCGGCCCGCAGCTCGACGCGCTCGGTATCGGCACCGCCCTCCAGCATCCCGCATCCCGGACCGCACCCACCGCAGCCCCGGCATCCATGCCGCCGGCCCCCGCCGGCGCCCGCAAACCCGCCACCAGGACGCGATGAACAAGACGGAGCCCGACTTCTGGGTTCTGGAGTAGGTCACCATCACCAAGGACTCCTGCACCGGCCTGGTCGTGGCCATCGGGGGCCCCGAGCAGGCAGCGGACATCCTCCAGCGGACCGGCGGCTTCCTCACCGCTCCCGGGCCCCGCGGGGACTACCACCATCTTCCGCACGGCCTGCCCATCGAGCAGCAGCGCCTGAAGGCGACCACCGCCTCACACGCCCTACTCGCCCTGACCAGAGAAGTGATCGTCCGCGCCTGGATCACCGCCAGTGATCTCCACTGCGCCGCGCCCGGCGAGGAACCCGAGCCCATCGCACGGCTCGGTAGCACCGCCCATTCCCTGCGCGAAGCCGCCAGCGTCATCCTGCACGCCCGCAACCACGCCGCCCGCCTGACACAGCCACCGGCCACCGCACCGGCACCGGGTCGCGCGCAGTCCCCGGTATCCCGCCGCCGCTGACCCCGGAGAAGGAGCGTATGGCCAACCTGGCCGACGAGTACGGCACGGACGTCGAGATCTACATCAAGGCCCTGACGACCACCATTCAGGCCGACACTCCCGCCGGCGCCCCGCTGGGCTCCACAACCTGCTGGAACAGCTCGGCCTCGAACGCCACGCATACCCCACGGGCGAGCCGCTCTACATCTGGCACACCGTGCCCGACCACCTTGGCGCCGAGGAACAGAAGCGCCTGGCGAATCGCGTCATCCCCGCCCTGATGCTGGCCGAATACACGGTCAACTGCGACCCCGAGGTCTTCGACGAGGCCCTCTACCAGCAGGCTGTGCACCGCCTCTGGGCGCGCGCAGCCCGCTCCGCCCCGCAGCATCCGGTGCCCGCCAGTTCCCCCTCGCGCTCCGCACCGGTCCGCCGCACCCCGTGCAACACCCGGGCGGCCCCGGCACCACGTCGGGGCCGCCCACCGCCCCGCCCCGACTCCTGGAGAAACCCGTAGCAGCCCGCACCCTCCCGCCGATCAGCCACCGCCGCAAGCCGCGCCTCGCGACCGCCCTGTTCCGCCGCTATCTGCGCGCCTGCATTCCCACCGGCCCCGACCACGCCGCCCCGCTGGCCGGCGCCCGCCCGGAGGCCGTCCTCACCGAGACGCAGCACGTCGGGCAGCGCCACCACCACTGACCGTCCACCGCCCTGGAGGAGCATGTCCCACCCCGCCCCCTACCTGGTGAGGCTGGCCGACGAGATCACCCGCCAGCTCGGCCAGCTCGCCGACCATCTCTCTCAGCTTCCCCCGCCCCAGGCCGCGCAGGTCATCGCCCGCATTCTCGACCCGGACGCCGGAGTCCTCGGTGGCGTCACCCGCCTCGTCGCCACCGGCAGCCACTTCGCCAAGGACCAGGCCGAGCAAGGCACTCTCCCTGCGGAGGTGTGGCTCGCTCTGGGCCGCGCCGCGAACGAACTACACGACATCACCCTCGACCTGGACGAACACCAAGGCACCCTTCAACGCGTCGGCACCCAGCCCGCCACCACTGCGGCGGCGAAGCCCCCGGCGCCCGCACCGCTCGTCGTGCGGCGGCGCCGGTGAAGAAGAAGCAGTGGCAGGGTTGGGGGCCGGGCGAGCAGGCCGAGCAGCACTACCTCGTCCAGCCCCGTGCCCTGGCCGGCGGGGGCGATGTCCGGCACGTCTCGGAGTTTTTGCGCGCCTCGGGCTGGCGAGACAAGTCCAAAACGGGGGGCCCGCTGCTCATGGAGAGCCCGGACCGCGCCGTCCGTGTCGCCTACGACCCCTACGTCCTGCCCGGTGGATGGACCATTCACGGCCGGGCAAACGGGGCGAACGCCGAGTGGTCTGCGCACTTGGGCCGGCAGACTCCGGTGGAGATCGTCGCCGGTCTGACCGACGCCCTCACTCGTCCCCGCTCCGCACACGCCCCCAACGCCTGGGCACCTCTGCAGGAGCAGAACTGGCACACGCGCTTCGAGGGCCAGGACTATACGGCGACCAGCCCCGACGGCACCGCATGGATGCAGTACCACCAGGGCGTCAACGGCTCGGCGATGTGGTGGACCGGAGCGCAGGACAAACAGGGCAACGGCTGGACTGCCCACTTCACGCCGAACACACCGATGCACCTGGTCCAAGCCTTCTCAGCCGAACTCGCCGGCCCGGACCCCGTGATGCGCCCACGCGGACGCGTCCCCCACAGCGCCCAGATCCGTACCTGGTCGGTCTCCGTCAAGCCCTCTCAGCTCAGCGCGTGGCAACAGGCCCGGATCACCGCTGCCCGCGCCGCTACCTGGGCTCGCAACACCGCCGGAAGCACCCGGCCACGCACCACCGCCCGTCCCTACACCCCGGCCGGCGGCGCCCGGACCCGCCGCTGACCTCCGTCCCCGTCTCAAGGAGCCCGATGCCCGCCCCCACCCCGGAATCCCTGCGCACCCTGACCGAAACGCTGTCGGACGTCACCGAGTACCTGCGCGAGAGCCCCGACCCCGCCGAAGCCCTCGCCCTCGTCGAGCCGCTCCTCGACGAGTACACGGGCCTGCCCGTCCAGCTCGCCGACACCCTGCGTGCCCTCGCCCGTACCATCCAGGAGCACCAGCCCGTCCCCCGCACCGCGCACGTCGACCTCCTGATCGCCGAGCTGCGCTCCGCCGCCTGGGAGCAGACCGACCAGCACATCCTCCACTACGTCCTGGACGAGCTGCGCGCGCTGCACGACGACGCCGAGAGCGAGCAGGGGTGCAGCCGGTGCCGTTGAGCGAGCGCCAGCTCGACGCCTTCGCCGACAAGCACGCTGGGCAGATCCCCTTCGACACCAGCCCTCGTCACCTCGCCGGTCCGGGCGACGCCCGCCATGTCACCCATGGCCTGGCCGCGGCCGGATGGGCCACGGTCTCCGACCCGCTGAGCGCCGAGATCGTGATGGCCAGCCCCGATCACCGCTACCGCCTGCAGTTCGACCCGCAGTCTGCCACCTCCGTCTGGTGGCGGCTGCGGGCCGCCCCCGGCGGCAACGACCATGGCTGGTACGCCGAGTTCGGTGAACTCGTGCCAGCCGAGGTCCTCGCCGGCCTCACCGACGCCCTCATCGCACCATCCTCACCCCAGTCGAACCCCTGGCAGCCGGTGACCAGCGCAGGCTGGCAGCACGACGATGCCGGGACAGCGCTCTCTCCGGACTCGCTGTGCCGCATCGAACACCGCCCCATGAGTGAGTTCCATGAACGGCCGTCCTGGCACATCGAGGTCAGGACAAACAGCGACGAATCATTCCCGGGCCCGCGGATCTGGCACGCCTACCTCGACGAGCACGTTCCCGATCACCTGGTCGGCGCCTTCCTCGGTGCCCTGGCCGACCTCCGGCCCCTGCAGCGCGGCATGTTCGACCGCACCGCTCACCACCGAGCCGTCCAGGAGCCTAGTCCGATGCGCCCACAGCAGGTAGTCGACGCGCACACCGCCCGGGTGAAGACGATCCGAGCACAGGCCCGCGCCGGGCGCCGTCAGCAGACCGCCCCCGCGACAGCCCCGGCGCCCACCACCGCCGTCCAGCCGGCCGCCCGCCGTTGACCTCAAAGGATGCTTCCATCTCCCGCACCACGAACCACGGCCGCCGCACCTCACTGCGGCGCCTCAACCGCTACCTGCGCCACAGTGAACGGATCCTGGCGTCCTGGGACGCCTTCACCGAGTTCAACACTGACCTGGACGGCTGGCCCTTCGACGAGGACGCCTACGGCCGCCGGGCCGCCGTCCGTGACGCAGACACCGCCGCAGCGTTCGCCGGCATCCGCCCTGGCGCCCGCCAATTGCTGGCCACCGCCCGGTTCCAGCTCCAGCACCTGCCCGCACACCTCACGCGGGACAGCTGGCCCGGGCAACTGACCATCCTGGAGGAGGCACTGAGCCACCTCGACACCCTGGACGCACAGTGGCACCAGACCCGGGCCCAGCTCCCCGAGGGCGCCGGACCGGGCAGCGAAGCGTACGTCGACGCGCTGGACGAGCACCACGCAGAGTGCTGGAGCTATCTGGACGACTGGGCCTGCCACGGCCACATCATCCTCGACATCCAGGCCGCCGCACGCCGAGCACCGTCCCGGCCGAAGCACCCGCAGCTCCCCGCCCTGACATCCCGGCGCAGCGGACACGGCGCGAAGGGACGGTGACCATGCCCGACGGCCCCGCCAACGTCGACATCTCCTACATCGCCCCACGTCACCTGGCCGGCGGCGGCGATCCAGCCTGGATCACCGTCCCCCTCCACCGTGCCTGCGGCTGGAGCTACGGTCACGACCCCCTGATGCCCCGCGTCCTGCTTTCCAGCCCCGACCAGAAGGCCCTCCTGCGGCTGGAGCCCGACCCCGACGGACCGTGGTGGACTCTGCAGCACGCCCCCGCGCCGGACCGGCCCGCCTGGTTCGCCTGCTTCGATGCCCGCACCCCCGTCGAAATGATCGCTGCGTTCACCGATGCGCTGACCGACCCCACTGCCGGCCAGGCAGACAACTGGGATCCGCAGGAACCGCTTCTGACAGCGGGCTGGTCTCCGGCCTACAGCCACCACCGGCTCGCCTCACCCGACGGCACCGTCCGCGTCGAGGCCGACGAGACAACCGGAGCCTGGTGGGTCGACACCGCCCTCCGCGACTTCCGGACTCTCCTATGGCAAGCCCACTTCAGCGAGCACACCCCACCGCACCTGATCACCGCGTTCACCGCCGCGCTCACCGACCCCCGACCGGTGCCGCGCACCGCAGGCCCCTCCAGCCTCCCGACTCGCAACCCGGACCTCATCACCCTCTCTCCCCGGGAGGTACCCGCCAAGCAGGTCGCCGGCGCCCTGGAAGAACGCATCCGCTCCCTCGCCGCACGCCGATCCGGCCCGCCGGCGACGAGTACGCATCCTCCGCAACGGCCGCAGGCCGAGCGCCACCGCCTGCGCTGATCCCTCCGTCCCCGCCTGGAAGCACCTAGCCCTTGCCCCCTTCCTCCTCCAGCAGCAACACCGACGGATACGACCTCGTCCTGCGCCTCCTGCTCGGCGTGCTCGCCGTCGTCGTCCCCCTGTCCCACCTGGCCTGGCTGTGCGGCAACCTCACCGCCTCCCTCACCGGAGGCAGCTGGGCCCCCTACCAGCCGACCAACGCCTTGCTTCGCCCCGAGCAGGTCTGGCCCGAGGCCGGGGGGAACGCCCTGCTCATCGGGGCACGCATCGTTCCCGTTCTGCTCCTCCTGGCTCTCGGGGTGACGGTGGTCGCCCTGTGGCTCCGGCACAAGAACCGCGGCGGCGGCCGGAAGAAGATCACCGGCATGGCCAAGGCCAGGGACATCGAGCCCTTGATGGCCAAGGCGATCACCGACAAGGCCCGCTCGCTGCGTCCGAGCCTGAAAGACGCTAAGCACATCGAAGCCCGTGACACCGGCATCCTCCTGGGCAACTTGCAGAACACCCGCCACGAGGTGCGCATGGGCTACGAAGATGTGGCCGTCGCCATCATGGCGCCCCGCTCGGGCAAGACCACCTCGCTCGCCATCCCCTCGATGCTGGCCGCGCCCGGCCCCGTCCTCCTGACCTCGAACAAGGCCGCAGGCGACGCATTCACCGCCACATACGAGGCCCGCTCCCGCGTCGGGCAGGTGTGGTCGATGGACCCGCAGCAGATCGCGCACGCCGCACGCGAGATGTGGTGGAACCCCCTCGCCAGCGCGAAAACCCTGGACGGGGCGAACCGGCTCGCCGGACACTTCCTCGCTGCCTCGGTGGACGCCTCCCAGCAGGGCGACTTCTGGTCCAAGGCCGGCAGCAACATCCTGTCCCAACTGCTGCTGGCCGCAGCGCTCGACGAGCGGCCCATCACCGACATCATGCAGTGGCTCGCCTTCCCCGCCGACCGCACCCCGCTCGACATCCTCCGCGACCATGACTTCGCCGCTGTCGCAGCACAGCTCAAGGGCACCGTCGAGGGCCCCCCGGAGACGCGCGACGGCATCTACGAGACCGCCCGCCAGTACGCCGCCGCACTGTTGAACAACGAGATCGCCGCCTGGGTCACCCCGCAGAAGGACGTTCCCGAGTTCCGCCCCTCGGAGTTCGTCACCTCCACCGACACGCTGTTCCTGCTGAGCAAGGACGGCGGAGGCGGGGCCTCGGCACTGATCGCCGCGTGCGCGGACTCCATCATGCGCGCGGCCACCGCCCAGGCCGAACGCGCCGGCGGACGCCTGGACCCGCCCATGCTGGCGATCCTCGACGAGGCCGCCAACGTGTGCAAGATCAGCGACCTGCCGGACCTGTACTCCCACCTCGGCAGCCGCGGAATCATCCCGATCACCATCCTCCAGTCCTACCGCCAGGGTCAGAAGGTCTGGGGAGACGCGGGCATGGACGCCATGTGGTCCGCGTCGACCGTCAAGGTCATCGGCTCTGGTATCGATGACCCCGACTTCGCGGACAAGCTCAGTCGCTTGATCGGCGACCACGACGTGGAGACCACGTCCACCTCTCACTCGGAGTCCGGGAAGTCGACCTCGGTGAGCATGCGCCAGGAGCGGATCCTGCCCGCCGACGCGATCCGTGCCCTGCCCAAGGGCACCGCGCTGTGCTTCGCCACCGGCATGCGCGCCGCGATGCTCGACCTGCGGCCGTGGTACCGGGAGCCGGGAGCGGAGGAGTTGTCCGCGGCGTCCGCCCGCGCGTCGAAGGCGATCACCGCGCGCGCCGTCGCGAAGCACGCGCCGACCCAGTCCGACTTCAGGAAAGCCGTGTGAGCGACACCCCGCTGCACCTGGCACCGGTCCGCTCCCGTGAGGCGAAGGACTTCGTGCGGGCCTGGCACCGCCACCACCCGCCGCCCGCGGGACAGATCTTCGCGGTCGGCGCCGCCGACGAGACCGGCACGCTGCGCGCCGTGGCCATCGTCGGCCGGCCGGTGGCCCGTCACCTGGACGACGGCGCCACCCTCGAAGTCACCCGGACCGCGACCGACGGCGCCCGCAACGCCAACTCACTGCTCTACGGTGCCGCGTGGCGGGCGGCGAAAGCCCTCGGCTACAGGCGACTGGTCACCTACACGCAGGACGGCGAGAGCGGCGCATCACTGCGCGGCGCCGGGTGGCGCGTCATCGCCAGCCGGCCGCCCCGCGCCGGCTGACACACCCCGTCTCGCCCACGAGCCGGCCACGGCAACGACCATGTCACCCGCCTGCTGTGGGAAGCCCTCTGACCGGCTCCGTTCCTGCACATCAACGGACCAACCATCTTCACCTTGCCCCGTACCGCCCGCATCCTCCCGGAGTTGTCCTGCACACCGTCGACTTGACCGAACACACTCGCCTTCTCGGCGAGGTGGCCCCCGCCCTGGAGGAACTGTCCGCGGAGGCGGCACGCATCCGGGAAGGCGAGATCGCCAAGCCCGTCCGAGAGATCGCACCCCTCAGCCTGCGGGTGCACGAGCTGGCGATGCAGTGCACTCGGCAGGTTCACGACCTGTCGGTCAGCCAGTACCCCGCGATGAAAGACGGGGCCGACAACCTGGCACACCTCGCCGGCGCCTGCTCCCAGATCTCACTCGCCGCCACACTGTGCAACCTCGCCGTCCATCACCGCACCGAGATCCTGCTGTACGAGGACGCCGACTCCACCCCCGCGACCAGCCGTGATCAACTCCGCCGTGCCGGTGTGGAAATGCAGCGAGCGGCCACCACCTATCGCGCCGTGGCGCGAGGGCTCTCCCGCCGCCTCGCCTCATTCTCGGCACGCGCTGAGGACCGCCAGTTCATCGCCGAGGCCCAAGGGCCCAGCCTGCAGAAAGCGCCCTCCGCGCCGCCCGCGCCCGCTGCCCGGCGCCGCGTATGACGACACCGCCCGAGGGCCTCCTGTTCGACGCTGCCTCCCCGCCTTCACCGGCCACCCGCCACCGCTGACCTGCCGCGACAGCCCGCCCCCCGAGAAAGGCCCCTCCTGGCCACCACCGACTCCCTCCGACCCTCCTCGCCCAACCCCGATGCACGCTCGGCGTGTTCGTTCCCGCCGGACTGCATCCGGCTCCCACCGAGCGCCATCAGCCCGACCAGATCGCACGGGTCGGCGCCGAACTGACCGCTGCCCTGGCCCGCGCCGTGGAGAACCAACGCCGCCAAAGCCACGCCACATCATGCTGGGTCGTCTTGATCGGGCCTGCACCGCAGCAGTTCATCGAGTCGGCCGTCGGCCTCCTCGACCGCATCCTCGCCCTCTGCGACGCCGTATCCCGCGACCGGCCGGAATCCCCCTGCCACTGACGCGACAGCCGCGATTCGAGCGCGCCCTCCCTTTTCCCTACACCCAGGACAGACCATTTCAGATCAGCCCCGATTCCGCGCCCTCTCCCTTGGCGCGGGAGTTCAATCCAGCACACTTCTCGCCCTGTCAGCCGAGGGCATTATCCCCAGGGTCGACTACGCGATTTTCGCCGACACCGGATGGGAGCCCGAAGCGGTTTATGCGCACCTTGACCGCCTGGAAGAAGAGATAGCCGCGCCCGCCGGGATACCCGTACTCCGCGTGTCGGCCGGAAATATCCGCGACGACGCTTTGAACCCGAATCACCGGTTCGCCTCCATGCCGCTCCACATCCTCAATCAGGACGGGCGGCCCGGGATGACCCGCCGGCAGTGCACCGGGGAATATAAGGTCAAGCCGATCAAGAAGAAGGTTCGCGAACTACTCGGCTACCCCTATCCGGCCCGCATCCCGAAGGGCGTTTTCGTCGAGCAGTGGGTAGGAATATCCACGGATGAATTCCACCGCGCGAAGGATGCGGACGTCAAGTACATGCGCAACCGGCATCCTCTTCTGGACATGTCCTGGAGCAGGGCCGACTGCGTGCGCTACTTGACCTCTCTTGGTCTCGCAGATACACCGAAGTCGAGTTGCCTGGGGTGCCCGTTCCACGGGAATGCGCAGTGGCGGCACATCCGGGACACCTCTCCTTCTGAGTGGGCGGACGTCGTCGAATTCGACGCGGCCATCCGGCAGGGCAATGCCCGCGCCAACGCCTCGGGCAGCCGCCTGCTCGGTGAGGCTTTCCTGCACCGCTCCCGCGTCCCGCTCAGCGAAGCCCCCATCGATCACGTCACCGCCGCCGAGCGGGCCGCCCTGCGGATCAGCGCGGACGAGGCCGACGTCCTGGAGAAGGGGGTCGAGGACGGCTGCTCGCCCTGGGCGTGCCGCGGCGACGCCGACGCGTTGACGCAGAACGACTTCGGGCTGGCCACGTGATACTCGACCTCTTCGCGGGGCCGGGCGGCTGGAGCAGGGCGCTGCACGTCCTGGGCGTGCGCGACGTCGGGCTGGAATGGGACCCGTGGGCGTGCAAGACCCGTGCTGCGGCGGGTCAGTTGACCATCCGGTGCGACGTGGCGAGGTATCCGGCCTGGCCGTTCCTCGGCCGCACCCGCGGTGTGATCGCTTCGCCGCCGTGTCAGGCGTGGAGCATGGCCGGCAAGCGCCTCGGCCTGGTCGACCAGCCGCTGGTGCACGCGGCGGTCAAGGATCTGGCCGCCGGTCGCGATACCCGCGAGCGCCTCCTCGCCGCGTGCCGTGACGAGCGCTCCCTGCTCGCTGCCGAGCCGATGCGCTACCTGTACGCGCTGAACACGGTCGGTGAGCCCGACTGGGTCGCCATGGAGGAAGTACCGGACGTGCTGCCGTTGTGGAAGCAGTACGCGGCCGTCCTGCGGGGGTGGGGGTTTTCCGTCTGGTGCGGGATCCTCAATGCCGCTGACTTCGGCGTCCCACAGACCAGGAAGCGAGCGATCCTGCTGGCCTCCCGTGTCCGTACGGCGCAGCCGCCCACGCCCACGCACGCCCAGCTCGCCGAGCCGGAATCGCTGTTCGGTCCGGGCCGTGCCCGCTGGGTCAGCATGGCCGAAGCCCTGGGATGGGGAGCGACCGACCGGCCCGTCCCCACCGTCTGCGCAGGAGGTGGGCCCGGCGGCGGGCCCGAACCGTTCCCGTCGGGCTCCCGCAAGACGCTGTCCGACGCCAGGGAGCGCGGCACCTGGATGCCCCGGCCGGACGGAGTGGTCCTGCAGTCCCGCCGTGAAGGCGCCGGGTGGGCGGCCCGGCACGGCACCCGAGACAACCGTGCGGCCGACGCTCCGGCGCCCACGTTCACCGCCGAGGCCCACCGCTGGTCCTGGTCCCTACGCAGCAACAACCAGGCCAACGCCACCGTCCGGTCCATCCAGGAGCCGGCTGGCACGCTGTTCTTCGGGCACCGCGCCAACGAGTGCACCTGGGTCGCCGAACCCGCCACACCTCCAGCCGAAGAAGCCGATGCGCCGGCCGTTCCCGAGCCGATCCGGATCACCGCCCGTGAGGCGGGCCTTCTGCAGACCTTCCCCGCCGACTACCCCTGGGCCGGGAATAAGGGCCAGCAGTTCTCCCAGATCGGCAACGCCGTGCCCCCGCTGCTCGCCGGCCACCTCCTCGCCCCGCACCTTGGCCTCCCCCTCAATCCCGACGACTTCACCCTCGCCGCCTGATGCCCCACACCCCCGAACCCGATGAAGACGACCTCGACGCCGTCCCACCGCTCCAGCCGGTGTTCCACGTCGAGCAGGCCCTCCTAGGGGCCCTCCTCCTCGACCCGCACCGCCTGGACGACGTGAACGGCATCACCGCCGACTCCTTCTCCACCGCCGCGCACGCCGCCCTGTACGCCGCGATCAGCACCCTGCCGCAACCCGACCCCGCCGAGCACGCGAAGAACACCAAGTGGCTCGACCGCGTGCTCACCGCGGGCCGGGAGCAGGCGCGCGGTCTGACCGCCACCTACCTGCACACCCTCGTCCAGGTCTGCCCCTGGCCCAGCCACGCTCCCGCCTACGCCCGGATGGTCGAGGCCGAGCACGCCCGCCGCCGCCTGCTGACGGCCGCCGAACGCCTCGTCCACACCGTCCACGACGCCAGCCTCCCGCTCCCCGTCCAGACGGTGCTCGCCGAGGCCGACGCGCTCGCCGCGGTCGTGGACGACATCGCGAACCGCTTTCCCCCACGCTCCGGCGCCCTCCCCCGCACCCCGGCACCGCCCCCCGCCGCCCCTGACCACACCAAGGCGGTCGAGGAGGAGCAACTGCTGCTCGCCACCGCCACCGCCCGCCCTGACGACATCGACGCCGTGCGGTGGCTGGTCCCCGACGACCTCGCCCTGCCGCTGCACGCCGGCCTGTGGCAGTGCCTGACCACCCTCGCCCGCCGAGGCGAGCCCGTCGACCCCGTCACCGTCCTCTGGGAAGCCCAGCAGCGCGGCCTGCTGGACGGCGGCAGTGAACCAGGCGAGCTCTTGCGCATGCTGGCCGAACCGGCCGGATCCGTCGGGCACTGGGCCGAACGCGCCCTGCAGCGTTCCCTCCTGGCCACGGCTGAGCACACCGGACGGCGCATCGAGGCGTACGCCGGCGACCCGGCGAACACCCCCTTCCAGCTCGTCGTCGGCGCCCGCCGCGCCCTCGCTGACATCGCCGCCGTCCGCACCCGCTGGCAGAACGCCACCGGAGCCACCCCGCCACAGCAGCGGCGACCGGCGCCTGCCATCCGCGCCGGCCCGCCGACCGCCACGGCCGCACACGCCGCCCGATCCACACGAGCAACCCGATAACTCCCGAGTACACCGCCGGTGGCCGGACCCGAAGGCCCGGCCACCGGCAGAACAGCTGAGACCCCCACGTGACTCCCGCCATCGACGCCCATGTCCGCCTCGACACCCACCCCACTCACCCGAGCGCCGTGCAGGCCGTCCTGACCGGCACCCAGGCCCGCGTCGCCTCCATGGCTCTGGAGGCTGCCGGCTGGAGTGCCGCCGCCACAGGCGTCCTGGTCCTGGCTCGCATCGATCATGAGGAGCCCAACTGGGCCGCCGACGCCGCCCAGCACCTGACCGCTGAAGGCATCACCGTCGAGATCACCCCGCGCCTCCAGGAGGCCATCGATGAGGAATGGACCTGGCCGAACTACCCGATGCCCTGGTGCACCCGCAGCGAAATCCGCGAAGTCTCCAACCAGGCGCAGAAGATCCACGACGACATCCGCAACGGCCACCTCCTGATTCACGCCCACGCCCACGACGGCCACACCACCGTCGCGGTCGGCACATACCTCCACCAGGGCGGCAAGTCCGTCTACCTGCACGGCGAGGATCATCTGCGTCAGGTCGCCGACACCTTCGACTCACCCGCGGAGGCACTGGTGGCCTTCGAGAAGGTCCACGCGGCCGAGATGCGCCCCGGCCCGGCACCCCTGACCGACACCGAACGCGCCGCCATCGCAGCGCGTTCCGTCTTCGACGTCATCACAGCCAAGCCCGAACCGTCCCGCCCGGAGCCGGAGGCCGTCCCCGTCTACCTGGCCGATGCCGGTGACCACGACGCGCTCCTCGATAGCTTCCTCGACGCGCACGGCGAGTTCGAAAAGTGGCGTACCTGGTCCGATGAAACGACCCACGCCATCCACGAATCGCAGACCCTGCGCATCGAACGCGTCCACGAAACCCAAGCCCGCGAGACCGCCTGGACCGTGGCCGCCTACGAGACACCCGTCTCCGACCGCATGTGGCACCTCACCGCGACCGGCGCCACCCCCGCCCCCGTGCTGCAGAATCTGCTGAACCACCTCGCCGACGGCGACGGCTGGGACACGGTCATCGGCGTCCCGGCGGGCGAGAGGACAGTCACCACAGCCACGCAGCCGCTCACTGAGGCCGGGTGGAAGCACACCCTGACAGGGCACGGGATCCGGTGGACGTCCCCCGACGGACAGGCAGGCGTTCGGTTTGACCCACTGACCGCGCAGGCCCCCCAGAACCCAGCCACCTGGACCATCTGGGCTGGCCCTGACCCGGACCGGCCCAACTGGGCCATCACCGCGTCCCCGCACACCCCGAGTTCGCTGCTGGCCGACCTCTCCGAAGCTCTCGCCCACGAGACCGGCACGCGCCAGCCCCAGTCGGGCCGCGAGCACAGGACCCGCCTCGCGGCCAGTGCGCCAGCGGCTCCGGCAATCACGGCCAGCCGACCCGCCAGCCGTTCACGCTGATCCTCGGCCCGCACGAGCGGGGCAACATAGCGCGGGATCGCCGGTTGGCCAAACCGGCGATCCCGCGCACCATAGATAGTCCACCGCCACGCCCTGCCCGCACGTCGAGAGGCTCCTCCCACGACCGCAGACACCACACGTAGCGCAGCCCGTCACGAGGCCGGCAGCGTCGGGCGATCACGCCGCCGCGTAGCTTGCCCGGAACAGCTCCTGCGCCCGCTCCAGGTCCCTCGGCCTACGCAGCTGGACCTCCAGATCACCCGTGCCGTGGTGACCGAGACCGGACACGTCCCGAGTGAAGCCCGGAACAAGGTCGACGTCCTTCGGGTCGACCTTCAGGTAGACCAGCAGCTTGCTGCGCTGCGGCGGGCACAGGCAGGCGAAGTTCCGCAGCCGCTGATACGCCCGGTAGGTCTTGCGCTCCACCCGGTTCACGCCGTCCCCGAGCCCGAGCAGGACCTCGTCGACCGCACCCGCCAACTCGCGCAGCGCCGCGCCCTGGACATCAGTCGCCGCCCGGGCGACCGCCCCGCGCCGTGCCCGGCGGGCCACCTGCATGCCGCCGCTCACGGAGGCCACGGTCTCAAGCCCGAGCAGATCCCTGCCGAAAAGTCGGTAGCGAACCAGGTCGATCGACCTCCGGTGCTCGCGCACGGCATGCACGTCGTAGCGGGTGAAGTCGCCGGCGATGCAGATCAGGCGCGGTCCGCTCCACAGGACCTGGGACGCGGCCGTCACCCCGAGCCGGTCGCGAACCAGGTGCTCGAACTCCGCCCGGTGGTCCATCAGCCAGGCCAGGTAGAACAGGCCCTGATTTATGACGCCGGCGTCCGTGCCGCGCTTGTACTCGACGATGACCGGCGATCCGTTCTCGTCCAGCCCGAGCGAGTCGATCCGGCCCCCGTGGGCGGGTCCGGTGCTGTACTCGCTCGCCAGGAACCGGAGGCCCAGCAGCGTCTCCATGTGCGCCTCGACAAGGCCCTGTACATCGGCCTCGATCTCGGCAAGACGCGGCATGACCTCCGTCATGCCGCTATTCGTCGTGTCCGTGCGGAACAGTTTCAGGCCCGACACCTTCCCCTCATCGGCTCGAAGATCACCAACGCCGACGGGGTGCGGGATTGTTTCCGCGAGAGCCTTCGGGGGCGTGAAGATAATGTGAGACCCTACGTACTGCCCGATCAGGGAGCGCTCGCGTTCCCCCGTCACCGAGAATCCGTGATTCCCCCATGTGTCCCCCGCGACCCGGGGGAGAGCTCCCGGAAACCGCGTTTACGCAGGTCAGCCCCCGTAGCTCAGCGGATAGAGCAGGTGTCTTCTAAACGCCTGGCCGCAGGTTCGAGTCCTGCCGGGGCGCCTCAGACTCCGCCCTCCTTCGGGAGGGCGTTTTTGCTGACCAGAGGCCGATTATCGGACTCGGCGGAGCAGTTCTGCAAGCACGGGGCCCCCCTCGGGCGGAGTCGGTGAGTGTCCGGCTGGAGACGATTTCGTCCGGCCCTCGGCGGGTTTTCTTCCCGAAGTTTCGGTACAGTCTCTTGCCGTCGAACCGCTCACCCGCAACGCGGTCTGCGATCAGCCACCAGCATCACCCTCTGCCACGCAAAGTAGGGCCCTGACCGTTCGTGTCATCGCGTCCGGCCGAAGCTCGGATTACCAGACGTCGCCGCAGGTATCGGGGACACTGGAGCGCATGTTCTTCGGGGATGTAGTAGTCGACCCATCGTGGACCTTCGAGTTGGCAGAGGCCCTCCGTGACCGCTGGTACGAGGAGGACGAACAGGATCTGACCTTCCCGGCGGCATTGGATCAGCTCGAATCGTGGCTCAACGACTCCCGTGATTTCGAGAGGCGGCACCGGTTCTACTGGCAGGCCGCCATGGCCGACTTCGACTTCGGGGTCAACCGTCTGGGGCCCGGATACCGACAGGGTCTGGACATCCACCTGCAAGCCTTCCGTTCTGCGATGGCTGGCCTGCCTGCACCCGGGGCCCAAGGGCAGGTGGCGCAGGCACAACAGCTCGTGCGCGCCCTTTCCCAGGAGGCGTGTTCGGACAGCCATCTGATTCATGCCTGGCAGGACATCGTCTCCGCGGTCAGGGACTGCCAGCGCTACGACGACATCAGGGCGCGTACTGTCCTGCTTCGCGCCCTCCTGCAGCGTTCGGAGCGTCGCTCCACAGAGGTGATGCGCTCCCTCTCAGGTGTCTTGCTCGACCGTCTTGTAGACGTGCAGATGGCTCGGCTGAATCTGGGAGACATCGAGGACCTGGGCACGCTGTCGCATCAAAACGTCACGTCAGCAGCCGGGCTGTCCGAAGAATCCCGTCTCACTCTGTGCGATCGATTGCTAACAACTCCTCCGCGTCACGCCCATCACGTGGTGTGGCACGCCTTCGCCAAGGCCCGGATCGCGGGCATGGTCCAGACGTTCGGCCCCATTACCTTGTACAACCGCGACTGGTTTCATGGAAACGCGGCCGAGGACGGCCCGTTCCGGGACCAACTACCCTGCGAGGTGAGCGGGGCCGATTCCTTCTTCCCCACGGACTCGCTCCCCGACGGACCACACGTGGTTCTCGCGCGGGTGGATCTCGGCGTAGGGGCACAGGCAGATGCTCCGGCCGTCTCGCGCCTTCAGGTGCAATCCATGATCTTGGCCGCGACGTTCCCTGAAGACTTTCGAGGCTGGGAAATGTACGAGGGGCACATCCATGCCGTCGACGGCACCTGGAGTGGCAATGAGGCGTTCCGCTTGTCCGACGAGGATTTCGCGATGCCGTACCTTCAAATGGATGCCACAGCAAAGCGCTTGAACCGCATGGCCCCGCGCATCGCACCGCACCTTACCGGAGCAAGCTCGGACCTGTCCGATGTCATTGACGCGGTGGGCTGGTGGAAAGCCTCCAGTGCGCAACCTTCACTGCCGGCTGTCGTCCTGGACGTGAGGATTCTCGAGTTGCTCGCTACCAGAGTCTCGGGCGAGGAGTGGTACGTGTACTTGGACAACTTCCACAAGCAAGCCTGGATCCGGCATCAAGTCATCCACGCGCTGGTACGGGTGGGCCTACACTCACGCGACGATCTGGCGCACTTCACGCCGGACGTCCGTCAAGCCGCCGAGGCCCTGCATAGGGAAATGGTGCAGAACGAGGGGATGAGCTTCCGCACAGACGTACGCCGGGTCATCTCTACACTGCCTGACCTCATGTCGATCTACCCCACGCACAGCAAGCAGCGCCGGCGTGCCGAGAACATGGCCACCCGGGTAGCAGGACACGAGGGCATGCGCAACTGGTACGAGGAGCTCGATGACCGCTGGTCGCGCGCCCTCAATCGTCTGCGATCGGTGCGCAATTCACTCGCTCACGGCGGTCCCGTCACACCGGGGGCCGCTGCGTCGGTAGCACCACTCGCCCACTTCCTGGCGGGCACCGGCCTGATGGACAGCCTCAGTTCGCTCCTCGAAGGCGAGTCTCAGGCAATAGCGCACGCCAAGAGGCGAGACAGCGCCGAAACCTGGGCCTCACGATGGCTCTCCGGCGTTTCTGCAAGCGAGGCGTTCGAAGCAGAGTAGCGACACCCGCCGGTTCAGCGGTCACCGGCGCAGGATCGCCTCGTTGCAGCGCCCCAAACGATGGCAAATCGCATACAGGTTGAAGGAGGGCTGGATATCAGACCATCCTTGCCGTCATGGATCTCGTCCCTGCCTCCTTCGGTGTGCCCGCGATGGGCGACTACGCCTACGCCTGGGCCTCGGTTGATGTGGAGACTTCGGGCCTCATGGCCCGACGAGATCGTGTGCTGTCCGTCGCGGTGATCACGATCGGTCCGGACGGCAAGCAGACCGGGGAGTTCTCGACCCTGCTCAATCCGGGCTGCGATCCGGGACCAGTGGAGGTGCACGGGCTGACCGTCGAGCGACTGCGAGGTGCGCGGACGTTCGACCAGGTCGCCGGGCGGATCGGAGCGATGCTTCAGCCTGGATCCACCGCGTAGAAGTCGATGAGGAGATTTTGGGGCTTCTCGTGGTGGATTTCGGCTGGTGGGCGGGGGTGGGTGCCGGGCGGCCGTCCGGGGCGGGGTCTCCAAAATCCTTCGTGGTCGTGGGCGGACAGGTGGCCCATCTGTTGAGTCTTCAGCCGGTGACCGACAGCTGTCCACAGGCTCTCCAAGGCGTCCTGCCAGGGCCAGTGTTCAGGGAAGTGCCAGGTCAGCGTGTGGGAGTTCTTTGCCAACCGGGCTGGAACGTGCAGGAGCTGGCGGCGTATGGTGCCGGTCCTGGCGCGGGCGTGGAAGGCGGAGGCCAGGGTGCCGAGCGCGCGGGTGAGGTTGTGCGCGAGGGCGGCCAGGGTGAGCCAGGCGGCGTTCGCGGTGAATTTGCCCGAGGGCAGGTGTCCAAGCGCGGAGTCCTCCAGGTCGGCGAAGACCTGCTCCACGATCGCGTGCCGGCGGTGGTCGGCTTCGGCCTCGACCAGCGGCAGGCGGTTGTCGGTGAATACCGCGTGGAAGTGCCAGGTGGCGAATAACTCGCCCTGCCCGTCCGGGACCGAGGCCGGGTTGAGGCGTTTGACGCGGCGGACCAGGAGCCGGGCGGTGGTCTGGTACTTCTTGGCCTTGCCGGTGAACGCCGTGTATTCGATCTCGGCGACCTCGGCATCGGAGATCCAGCGTTCCTCGTCGCGGTCGTGGATGGCCTTGGGGTACTTGATCGGCGTCCATGCATCGTCGGGGATCGTGGTGATGGTCTCGCGGATCTTCTTGCGCTGGGCGACCGTCAGGGAGAAGCGGGCCGCGGCCCGGCGGCAGGCGGCGACGACCTTGTGGGAGAAGAACGCAGAGTCGGCCCGCACCACGATCATCCCCGAAGCGCCCATCGCCGTGCCCGCCCCGTTCGCGGCGCCGGTGAGCTTCACCTTCTCGGCGGCCAGGTCGGGCAGGCCGCATCGCTCGGCCAGCCGCACCGCCGGAGCGAGCCCGCTGTACGCGAGCAGATTCGGATCATCGAACGCCGCGAACGTCGCCGCGGCCGTATGGAAGAATTTCATGCGAGAGGTGCTCTGCCGATCATGCGGGATGGAAGCGTAGGAACTCCCATCGTCGCAGGTCAGCGAGCACCTCTTCTGGATTCCTCATCCACAGGATGACCGTCACGCGGTGAATCCAGGCTGAAACGCGTGGGCGGCTGCATTCCCGCGCGAGTCTGACAACCGAGGGATCTGAAACTTACGCGGAAGCGACAGCAGCGGACGACACGTAGGTGCCGCCTTCTCCACCACCAGCAGCAGCGACAATCCCCTTACTAGCGCTCGGGGCGCCACGAATCAACGGCCGCTGGGTCCAGGCCGAGGGAACATAGCAGCGAAACGCCGGTTAGCCAAACCGGCAGCTCTGCAGACAATTGAGGTCTACCGCGCACACGTGGCCTGCGCACTGCATACCCGGCACAAAACGCCACCCGCCGAGACGAAAGAAGTCGATGCACATACAAGAGAGCGAGCCTGTGAGCGCCCAATACAGTCCCGCGCACATTCGTGCCACATGGAACGGAACAGGGAGCGTGGAGGAAGCCGCAAGGGCGCTTGGGTTTTCGCGCGCGAAGGGGTACGAGCTGATCCGCAGGGGGCGGTTCCCTTGCCGCGTGCTTCGCATTGGACGAAGCTCGCGCGTCGTTACGGCGTCCCTGCTCCGCGTACTCGAAAGCGGGGAGCCGGAGTACAACGATGCCCGTACCTGATGCCATCGGCGCCGAGTCAGTGGCGGCGAGCCCCACTAAACACTCTGCGGGGCGTCGCCGACTCACTGACGTTCCTAACATGCGGGCGCCGCGACCACGGCGGGTGGGCCACCCGTTGAGCAAAAGAGGGCCATGGAGCGGGAGCGGTAAACGACCTGAGGGATCAGGCTCCAATGAGTGCTCCGGGCCGCTGCAAGGTCCCCCTCCAGTTGTCGGAGGCGGGTGGTCACTCATAGCTGGCGGAATTCCGAGTCCGTCGCCCGGCAGAAGATCTGATCTTCCGGCCCACCTCGCGTACCGGGATCGCCCGCTTACCCACGTGTTCAGGCCAAGATGTCCGCCGTACGTTTTAGGACGGTCATGCCTGCGCAGCCTTCAGCGCAGCACCAGTGAGCGCTATTCGCTGCACCCGGGGGGATGCCACCGTGCCGACTGAGCCAACCGAAACAGCGTGGAAGATCCAGTTGGCCGTCGCTGATGCAACGGCCAAGGCGGATTCGAAAGCCGCGCTCGCCTTGACCCTGCCTCGATCATTCACGTGCGCGCGCCGGCCTGATGGGGTTCGGTGGGGTGTCCGCTTAAAGCTGGTTTGAGCTTCGATGGTTCGGGGCGTGGGCAGGGTGGTTGATCCCGGTATCGCTCGGGCGGGCGTCGGCCTCCACTTGCCGTGGTGTTGCGGGTCTCCTCCTTCCGGGGTGTCGGGGCGGTGGTGGTGAGGTCAGCCGGGGTTGGGCAGGGCCTGGACGCGGTCCCATGCTTTGACGGCGGCGTGGCCGGCCGGCCACGCCGGGTCGAACTTCAGCTCGCGGTGTCGGGCGTGGTTGGTCAGTTTGGCGGGGACGTCGAAGAGTTGGGTGCGGATGGTGGCGGGTTCGGCTCTGGCGAGTCTGCCGTCCAGGGCGAGGAGCTGGAGCCAGGCGAGGAGGTCCATCGCGAGTGCGAGCAGGGTGCACCAGGCCTGGTTGAGGGCGAACTTCGAGGACGGCAGTCTGGTCAGGGTGAGGGCCTTCGAGCGGCGGATCCCGGACTCGACATGAGCATGAACACGGTGGCAGGCGTCCAGCCACTGCAGTTGGCGCCCCGGGGTGTTGGTCGCGATGGCCTGGTAGCGGAAGCCGGTGGCCAGCTCGTACGGTTTGAGATCCTTCGCGTACTTGGGGTGCACCGGTTCACGGCGCACGATGATCCGCAGGCCGGGCGGCCAGCCGGTCAGGTCGAGCATGCCGGTGATCTCGACCAGGGCGGCGTCCTCGCGCGGGGCGCCCTTCGCGTCCAGGGCGGCGGTCCAGGTGTCCTTGGGGACCTTGGCCAGGTTCGTCCAGAAATCCTCGTCGCGGGTCCAGCCGACCGAGTACTGCCAGGTGTTGGCCTTGTTGCCGCCGCCGTCGGTGATCCACCGCAGGTACTCGTGGGTGGCCCCGGCGCCGTCGGCGCGGAAGAGGACCTTGCGCCGTCGGCGGGTGGGCAGCTGGCGGATCGCCTCGGTGGAGACCTCGATGTGGTCGCTCGCGGTGTTGGCTCCGGCGCTTCCCGGCCGCAGCCTGCACACCAGATGCTCGTCCGTATTGTCCAGGAACATCAGGATCGGATGCAGTCCGAAGCCCTTACGGTTGGGCTCGGCGCCCTCCTTGTCCGAGTGCGCTGGCACCAGCGAGGCGTCGATGTCCAGCACCGTCCACCCGGTCAGCGGCCGGCCGTCCACCCGGATCCAGGGGAAGCCGCCGGGCCGAAGGTCGATGAGGTCATGCACCGCGGAGCGGGCCTTCGCGCGGGCCGAGGCGATCTTCACGAGTTCGACCGGGCCGATCGCGTCCAGAGTCCGGTACAGCGTCGACGCGGACGCCGGGTTGCCCAGGACCAGGGCGGCCTGCCGCATCACCGCGATCCCGCTCATCGAGCGTGACCCCAGCAGCACCGCGCACGCCGCGGATATCAGCACCTGCCCCCGGTCGTGGACCGGATGGAAGTCCCGGCGCACCAGCGCCCCGCCGAGGAAGTCTGTCAGCCCGACCTTGTCCGCCAACCGGCGCACGGGCACGATCCCCGCCTTGCCCACCAGTTTCCTGCCGCCCGTCGACAGTGACAGGCCATCCGCCCACTCGGTAAGCTTCGACACCCGGAGGGTGCCTCCTCCCCAACGTGATCCAGTCCTAGAGAAGCTGAATCATCGCAGGTCGAGGCATCCTTCTTCGCTGATCTCACACTCCGTCACCAGCACCGGCAGGCACGGTGAATTGGTGAGGCCTGCAGTCCACCACGCTGGCTGTACTGAGCCTGCTGGCGAGTTCCCGGCGGGCGGTAGGCGGGTTCGAGTCCGCCGCGTCGCAGGCGCTGTTGTGGATCGGCATCGTGCTCATCATGGCGGGTGCCTGTTGTGCTGCATGGGCTGTTTCTCCCCGGCTCGGCAAAGAGCGGCGAGGGCCAGAATCGGATGGCGACTTCCTGTACTTCGGACACCTGCGGCTCATGGAACCCGCCGTACTGGAGAGCGCGCTGCGGAACACAGACCCACTGCCTTCGCTTACCCGACAGGTGGTAGTGATGAGCGAGATCGCCTGGGCTAAACACCGCCGGGTGCAGTGTTCTCTCGTCCTGGCAGTCGCGGGCTGCGGCTGCTTCGCCGTGGCCACCGTCTTCGCGTGAGGGCGAGGAGGTGCCACGGTGAACTTCCTCTCCCTCGTCTCTCCTGAGGTATGGCGCGACTTCCTCGAACGCGGGCATCGGCGCACCTACCGGAGCCAGGCGGTGCTCCTGGCACAGGGCGAGTCGCCCGATGGGGTGATCGCGCTGGTCGATGGTCTCGTCAAGGTGGTGCAGGGCAATGAGGCCGGGGACTGTCTGACGTTGATGCTCCGCGGCCCCGGCGAAGTCCTCGGCGAGATGGGCGTGCTGCTCGACCGGCCGCGTTCGGCGACCGTGACCGCGGTACGCCCCTGTACCGGGGTCGTCATGGCCGCACACGCCTTCCGTGGATTCGTGACCCGGCATCGCCTGGAGCCGGTCGTGTACCGGCTGAGCGTGGAACGGCTGAACAGCCAGGAGCGTCTGCGCGCCGACCTTGCTCATCTGCCGCCGCCGGCGCGCCTGGCACGGGTGGTCGTCTATCTCGCGGACGAGGTGGGTCACCGCGACAGGAGTGGCGGTCTTGTCGTCGAACTCGGCATACCCAGAGAGGACTTAGCCACGATGGCGGGCATGAGCCGGTCATCAGCGTTTGCCGCCCTCGCGCGTCTCCAGTCCGACGGCATTGTCACGCTCGGCCGTCGGCGGCTCGTTGTCAGAGATCCTGCCCTGCTGAGAGCCGCAGCCCAGGACAACGGGGTGGGTGACGGCGACCGACCGCCGCGCGGAGCTCCTGTGAAGTGACGTGCGGCACGCCCGTACCGTCCAGCGCTGGACGGTCGGCTCCCCGCTCCTCGAACAGGGTGGTGCTCTCCCCGCCGCATGGGCGGGGAGAGCTACGAGAGGAGCGGCGCATGCTGCCGTCATGGGAGCCCTTGTGGCCCTACCGGGCCGTGCTGGCCGTCGACGCCAGGGACTTCGGATCACTCGACAGCAAAGGGATGCAGCGAGTCAACGCCGACATCCCACCTCTGCTGGCCCAGGCGCTGAGCGCCAGCAACGTCAGCGCGCACTGGGAACGGCGCGTGTTCGGCCAGCACACGGGTGATGGCTACGTCGCCGGCATGGACCCCGAGGTCCTGCCCGCGCTGGTGGGGCACTTTCCCGACGCACTGCGCCAGGCGCTCTCCCGTCGGCGGGCCGAGAACCCGCACCTCAAGCCCCTGCAGCTGCGGGTCAGCATCCACGTCGGCCCGTTGCCTCAAAGCGGTCTGGGCGTGCCCATGGTGCACACCCACCGACTCCTGGACGACAAGGCGCTGCGAGCGGTGCTCGAACGTGGCCATCCCGAGATCACCAACACCGCCGTGATCGTCTCCCAGCGGGTGTACGAGGACGTCTTCGACAGCGGCTGTGTCAACGGCGACGTACTGCCGGCGCACTTCCACCGGCATCTGGTGAGGGTGAAGAAGTTCGAGCAGCCGGCCTATCTGCACCTCCCGGGCTTCGACTGGGGGCTCGCGGATCCGGACATCTTCGAGCCGTCCACAACGGCGGGGGGTGAGGAGGAGCCGGGAGCCGAGGCGCTCGTGGCGTCGGCGCCCACGGCTCCGGCGGGTCCCGGCGCGGTGACTTTCCACCAGTACGGCGAGCACGGCAAGCAGGGCTACAACTTCTACGACAAGCGGGGGCGGCAATGAGCGACCTCACCAGCAAAGCACCCGACCCGACGTACCACGAAATCGATCCGGTGGGGCCCCAGGCGCACGAGGATCCGGCCGGCGCTCTGCCGTCGAACGCGTCGGAGTTCCACCAATACGGCGACCACAGCGTCCAAGCGGTCCACTACGCCGTACACCTGAACGGTGACTACGTTCACCCCCTGCCCATCGACGGCCGCGACCCCGCTTACCGTGCGAGCGAAGACGGGCGCTTCGTCGAGCCCCGGGAACCGAACCGTCTGCCCGACGCCGCCAAGATCCTCGAAGCGCACGGCATCGTGGTGCTGTGCGCCCCCACTGGCAGCGGCCGACGGACCGCGGCGGTACGGCTCCTGCGCCATACGGCGGGACCGCAGGAGCCGGAGCTGTTCGACCTGGAACCGGAGTGGACCAAGCCCGGGACCCAGTGCCTGCCGGTGCGCTCGGCGACGGGCTACCTGCTCGACCTCTCCGACCTCCCGGACGAGCCGCCCGCCCGCTTCGGCCAAGACTTGGTCCGTCATGGAGCGGCGCTGCGTAAACAGGGGTCTTTCCTGGTCGTGCTCGCCACCCCGGGCGACTGGCAGGGCGCGTGGGCGGATGCCACTGGCGATGTCGCCGTACGGCTGGAGTCTCCCGGTGCGCGGCGCCTGGTCGAGGCCGAGCTCGACGCGCACGGTCACGGGGGCCGGGTGGCCTGGCTGACGGACGAGAAACTTTCCCCGATCTGGGAAGCCGACCCGTCCGCCCGTGAGGCGTGCCGGCTGGCCGTACTCCTCAGTGCGGTCAACGGCAGGGAACAGCTCAAGGAAGCCGTGGACCGTTTCGGAGACTGGCATACCACGGTAGAGAAGCTGCTCAACAAGCGCGGTGCGGTGGACGGGAGTCCGTCGTTGCTGTCCACTCGGGTCACGGTATGGGCGGGAGCTCTGCTCGACGGAGGGCGGCGCGGTTCCATCGTCCGCGCGTCCGACGACCTGCTCGCCTCGCTGGGCCAGGCCCGCGGGCCGGCCGATGTGCTCACCGACGCGACGTCGTCCCGTCGGCTTAAAGCAGCCGAGATCGAGCCTGTCGGCGAACGTGCCCACCACGACCGCACGTGTCAGGGGCTGCCTGCTGCCATCCTGCGTCATCTGTGGGACGAGTTCCCCACCCAGCATGACCTGCTGACGACGTGGGCGGTCGGCGTCGCCGCGAATCGGTCCGTCCCGGAGGACGACGCCCGTCTGGCAAGCGAAGCCCTCCTGCGCCTGGCGGTACGTCGGCACGACAGGAAGGTGCTCGACGCTCTCGCGACGGGGCTCATCGGCCCTCGGCGCATCTTGGCCGTCGAGGCGCTCACGAAGGCCGCAACCGACGCCGAACTCGGCCGCTACGTCCGGGACCGACTCCTCAACTGGGCAGAGTCCAACAACGCCGAGAAGGTCGATCTGGTCATCGACGTCTGTGGCGGGCCCTGGGGCCTTGAGCAGCCGGCGCTCGCCCTCACCCGCCTGGGCAAGGCAGCGGGCGAAAAGGAATTCGGCGCCGAGAAGCTGGTCGATGCCTTCCGGGAGCTCGTCCGGCACGCTCCTGGCCTCGTGGACAAGACGGTCGTGCAGTGGCTGAAGAAGCATGGGGTTGAGGCCGATGGAAAGGCGCACCGCCAAGCTTTGGGGGCCTTCCTCGCACTCGTCTCCAGTGACACGGGTACGGACCTGGTCCTCGCCTCGGCCCGCGACGCGTCCAGCAGGGAGCACTTCGTGCATGCCTGGCAGACGCTGCTGTCCACCAACGACGCCGTGGACGCCGTGCTCGATCAACTAACCCGGTGGCAGGAGCGGTTCGAGCACGACGCCGACCAGAGGGACGCGGTGATCGCCCTGCTTGCGGAGGTCTTCGCCCCGCCGCGGCTGCGGTTGCGGCTCGACCGGCTCTTGGTGGCCGACGGAGCGGTGGTCCGGCCGTTCTGGCGGGACATCCTCGGCCACGCCATGCAGCACTACAGCCTCGTCCGGAAAGCGTCGGAGGCGTGACCGATCGTCCCGGTCCCTGGTGGAGACGGCGGGTCGGCCGGTTCACGGCGTACTGGCCCACCTGCCTGCCGGGCGTCCGCTTCCTGGCGCGCGGCACTCTCACTCATCAGATCCCGCTCAGGGCGACCGGGACCCACCACGGGGTCGCCGCGCGAGCGGCGGCCCGCCTGGCCCTGGACGCACTCGGCCGTGGCATCGCCGGGGAGCACCAGCCCGAGGAACTGGAATGGGTGCGGCTCTTCTTCAGTGAGCTGGTGATGCCGTGCGCCGTTGCCGTTCGTGCGCGGACGGCGGATCGTCGTGTCCTGAGACGTGGTCTTGGAGGCGGCGATGGTGTCGTGGCTGGAGGAGCTCGATCGGCGGGAGGCTGCCGCGCGGGAGGAAATCGCCGAACTGCGCTCCCAGATCGCAGAGTTGACCAGGCGAGTTGCTGACCGGGAGGAGAGGCTGTCCCGGCTGGAGATCACCCGGGAGACGATGACGGAGATCCTGTCCGGCGACGGGGCGGTGAGGGTGTCCGTGGACGAGGCCGCGGGGGAAGTGCCGGTGGAGGGGAGCGGGGCGGGATCGCCGGTCGGGGTGCGGCTGGTGCCGCAGTGGGAGCCGGGGCTTGAGGCGGATGTGCTGCCGCGCTCGTACCGGGACGTCGTCGAGGTGTTGCAGGACGCGGTGCATCCGATGCGGGCGCATCATCTGTGCGCCGCGCTGGGGTTGTCGACGGACAAGAACAAGGTGGAGGGGTTCCGTTCGAAGCTGAAACGGCTGGTGGAGCGGGGCTGGCTGGCCGAGGACGAGCCGGGCCTGTTCGCGTGGGGCGGCGCGCGGAGGGCGGGAGCGGGTGCGCCGGAGCGGGAAGCCGCGGCCGACGGGCGGCGTCGCGCCGGTGTGGGGCCGGGCTCTCGTCCCTAGCGTCGATGGTGCCAACCGAATTCGCCACTGTCCGAGGACGAGAGCCCGATGAACGCAGCGTATGAAACGGCCGCGGCGGCTGACCCCTTTGCCCGCGTGTTTTCTTCCCTCACTTTGCTGACCACCCGCCTCTCCGGCCCTGAAGCACTCACCGCGACGCATGAACAGGTGGAGGCCGACGTCGAAGCGGGCTCCCGGGAGCTGGGGCGACTGCTCCTGCAGGCCCATCTCCAGTGGCGGGCCCGCCACGAAGAGGACCACCTGTCCGCCCTCGGTCCGCGGGAGCGGGCTGCGCTCGCCGGCGGCCGGAGCCGGCTGGAGAAGGGCCACCGGCGGCAACTGGCCACCGTGCTGGGGCCGGTGACCGTGACCCGGTGCGCCCTGCGCGGCGCGGGCATGACCAACCTCTACCCCGCCGACGCCATGCTGGGCCTGCCCCACGGCCGGCACAGTCTGGGACTGCGCCGCCTCGCGGTCCTCGAAGCGGTCCGTAGTTCCTACGACACCGCGCTGGAAGCGATCGACCGCGGCTGCGGGGGCCGGGTGGTGGGCAAACGCCAGGTGGAGGATCTGGTGCGGGCCGCGGCCGTGGACGTCGCCGCGTTCTATACGGCCCGCACCCCCGCGCCGGCCCCGGCCGGGACGCTGCTGGTGCTCAGTGTCGACCAGAAGGGAATCGTGATGCGCCCGGGCCACCTGCGCGAGGCCACCGCGAAGGCCGCCGCCAGGGCCCGGCGCACCTTCCGCACCCGGCTCGCGGCCGGGGAGAAGTCCTGCCGCAAAAGGATGGCCACCCTCGCCGTCGTCCACGACGCCGAGCCTGCCGTCCGCCGCCCGCACGACGTCATCGCCCCGCCCGGCGGCCGCACCGGCCACCGCACCGTCCGCAAAGGACCCACCGCGCGGGCGAAATGGCTCACCGCCTCCGTCCGCGAGGACGCCGAAACCGTCATCGCCGCCGCGTTCGACCAGGCCGAAGCCCGCGACCCCGAGCACAGGCGGACCTGGGTCGTACTGATCGACGGCGCCACCCACCAGCGGGAGCTGATCCAGGCCGAGGCCGCCCGCCGCAATGTCACGATCCACATCGTCCTCGACATCGTCCACGTGATCGAGAAGCTGTGGGCAGCCGCTCGCTGTTTCCACACCGCCACCGATCCCGCCACCGAGGACTGGGTCGGCAGCAAGGCCGCCCGGATCCTGGCCGGCGACGCCCCCGGCGCCGCCCACGACATCCGCGCCGAAGCCGACCGCCACCACCTCAGCGACGACCAGCGCGCCGCCGCGGACAAAGCCTGCCGATACCTGGACAACAACGCCGACTTCGTCCACTACGACCAGGCCCTGGCCGCCGGCTGGCCGATCGCCAGCGGCGCCGTCGAAGGAGCAGCCCGCCATCTGGTCGCCGACAGACTCGACATCACCGGCAGCAGGTGGACCGTCCCCGGCGCCGAAGCCGTCCTCACCCTCCGCGCCGTCATCAGCAACGGCGACTTCCCCGACTACTGGATCTTCCACACGCGGAAGGAGCACGAACGACTCCATCCCTTACCCGACCAGCACATATACGCACTTCAAGCCTGACTCGGGATCTCACTCAGACAGAGCCACACCCAACTGGAATGCGCTCAGCAGAGGCTCACCCTGGCGGTCTCGCCGTGGCACAGCCCCGACGGCTATCCCGGCCTCTGGCTCAGGGCACGACTCACCCTGCTGCTCCCCCAGCAGGACTCCGACCGGGCCCAGAGGCACCAGAACGCCCTGCGCGACGTTGAACTCCAGCTCGCGCAGGACCGCTTGCGTCGGCAGGAGCTGGCTCGGACCGTGTGCACCGACGGGGACAGCGCCCGCCTCTGGTGGCTGGAGCAACATCTGGACGACCTGTCGGCCCTCAACTGGGCATCGTTCAGGGACACGATCCTCCCTTTGGTGGGGACGTCGGTCACCGAGCGCACCCAAGCCGAGCGGCTCGCCCACACCTTCCTCTACGTCTGGGAGCGATTGGACGACGTGCCGGGACGGCAGGCGCGGTTCATGGCTACGGCCCGCACGCTCTTCGAGCAGATGGGTTGGGCCGACGGATTCCCCTGGCCGTCACCGTCCGGTGATTTAGAGCCCGTGGCGCCGTCCCCAGCAACCGTCCCTTTAGCAGCGGAGGATGAGCAGTGAAGACCTCCCTACTGCGCTGGCTGCTCGACCCGCTCACCAGTCTGCTCGCCCTACGCCTGTGGTCCCGGGAGCGCGGCTGCAGGCCGTATGACGCGGCGTGGCGACTGGCCAGGGTCATGCGCCACCCGGACGAGCTCGTGTACCGCGTTCACGGCCACCACCCCGATGATCCTGGAGACGCGCTTCCTTGATTACGGGCAATGCTGCTGCGAGACACGAGCCAAGTGGGCGCGGCCTGATCATTGCTGGCGAGCCGGACATCTCGAAGGGACGCCCCTATAACGCGGGGGTGCGGGAAACTGGTCTGACCAGGTTGAAGACCTCGCGGGCCTCGTATCGCTTGAGGCATCGGATGATCTCGCGTCGGGTCTTGCCCTCCTGGGTGCGGCGTTCGTAGTACGCCTGGGTGCGGGGATCGTGGCGCAGCCGGGTGAAGACGATGCGGTGCAGGGCGGCGTTGGCCTGGCGGTCGCCGCCGTGGTTGAGCCGGCGCGTGCGCCGTCGGCCGGAGGAGTACTCGATGGGGCTGACTCCGCAAAGGGCAGCAAAGGACGCCTCAGTGTTCAGTCGCTCGGGATTGTCCCCCATGGTGATCAGGAAAGTGGCGGCACTGTCCGGGCCGATGCCCACCGGTGTCAGTAGCTGTGGGGCGTTACGTTCGACGAGCCGGGTCAGGCGTTGGTTCAGCTCATTGATCTGAGCCGTGAGCTGTTCGATGCGCTCGGCGAGCATGCGTAACGTCATGTGGGTGGCCTGGGTCACCGCGTCCTCGTCTCCCCCACCGTCGGGTGGGCCGAGGCGCGCGCAGGTGCGGAACAGCTCGGCGTTGCCGAGGCCCGACAGCCGTTCTCGCAGAGCGGGGTCGGCGATGACCAGGACGGCCTTGAGCTGGTTGACCGCCTGGGTGCGGGCCTTGACCGCGGAGTCCTTGGCGAGCTTGTAGATCCGGGCGCTGTGCACCGGACCGTCGCCGGACTTGGCCCGGGCCCGGACGCGACCGCTGAGGATTCTCCCATGGCCCCGGGGTTAACCCGCGTGCCGTCCACGGTCACCGTGAACATCAGGTCGTCGGTGTGCCGGACGGTGGCGGGGCGTTCGGCCGCCAGCAGCTCGGCGGCCTCCACCGAGACACCGGGCAGGGTGAGCAGGGGGCGCGCCATATCCCGTACCAGCAGGACCGTCAGGCCGTCGCGTTCACCGCTGACGTAGAGCACGGTCCCGGCATCACCATCGCTCTCCCCGCCGTCCAGGTCGGACAGTGGTACTCCGATCAGCCGGTCCCCGGACTCAGCGAGCAGGCTGGCGCCCTTGGGCAGTGCTGGACGGGGTCGCCGTACGAGGTGCCTCCAGGCGCGTTCGTTGGCGCGCTGCGCGGCAGGCCGCTCCTCGGCCCCCAGCGCGCCCTCCGCCGCGAGCCGTCCCAGTGCGGCGATGAGACGGGCGCTGTCCCGGGGGTCGTTCCAGGTCGGCAGCCGCATCTCCCGCAGGCGGTCGCCCGCCTTCCCGCGTTCCAGGAGATGGCGCACGCGGTGATCGACGGTCGGCGCGTATGAGGGCTCCTCCTCCAGCCCGGGCGGACAGTGCCAGGCGTCGGCCGGACGGACGAACCGGACGACCCGGTCGCGTCCCCGCACCGGGAGCCACGGCTGCTCCCGCACAAAGGCACCGAGCGGGGTCGGGATCCGTTCCCTGTCCGGGGGACTCTGGCTGCCGGCACTGGTCCAGACGCTGGCGAACCTCGCATCCTCCCAGCTGGCCAGGCCATGCAGGACAAGCCGCGCGTACGCCATCCGGGCTTCCTGGCCGAGGCGTCCGACGACGTCCTGGCCAGGGAGCCGCCAGGCGGGGGTTCACCGGTATGGCGTCCGGGGGTAATAGACACCGGGCCAGTGGACGTATGGCTCCCACTGCTCCTGTACCTCGGCAGACACCTTTGCCATGCGGACCAGCTGCCGAGCGCTGATCTTTTGACCTTGGTCTACCCAGCTCAAGGCGTCGGAGGACCTATCCGGGGCCAGCCCGTCAGTTACCCCGGCCTCCAGCAGGAACGCCCGCCACTCCTCAATCTCGCCCCGCTTGGCAAACTCCTCGGGCGTAGCGAGGAGGCGTCCAGCGATGGCCTTCAGGCTCTTCGACACGTCTTGCCCGGCGGTGACCACCGCCGCCAGGTCCTCACCCAGGGACGCGCGGCCCCAGCCCCGGCCGAAGACGGCGCCGCTGGCCCTGATTAGCTGGCCGTCCGCCGACGGTACGTACAGTCCGAGCGAGGAGATCTCCTTCCCGCCCAGCGAACGCCGCGGCTGCCACAGCCTGAAGACGAACCGCAGGGTCTGGAGCCGCAGTCGGCGATCGGTGCTCGCGCTGAGCGCCTGCGCTACGTGATCCAACAGGCCGCTCGTGTCGTACGGCCGGACGAGCCCCTCCTGCTCAAGAAAGGCGCGGGCGGCCCGCCCACGCGTACGCTCGCCGCGGTCCTTCCAGACCAGCCCCGGGTGCAGGGAGAACAACCGCTTGCCGAGCAGGGCGGGGACGGTCGGGGCCTCGGTCTGGTTCGCCTCCGTACGCACCGGCTGGAAGAACGCCTCACGGCGGGCACCCTGACTGCTCGGCTTGCCCAGTGTACGTGCATTTGTGCCTATACCCGCCCTGTCGAGGGGACGGTTGGTGTGCCGCAGCGCGCAGTCCTCCGCAAGCAGCAACTGCCTGCCCTGCAGGACATGCCCGTCGTCATCGAAGAGAGTGGCCAGGTCCTCGTACAGCGCGCTCCACTGCTTGGGGGATTCACCGAACCGGGGGAGCGGAAGGCCCCCGACGATCCGTTCCACGCACTCGGCGAGGATCTCCGGGCCCGCCTCCAACGGGCACGCGAGGGCCTTGCACAGGATGGCCAGCCGTTTCAGCCGGTCGCCGCCGATCTCGGGATCCGCCACCACGATCCCGGCCTCATGCGCGCGGTGTGCCGTGAGGACGGCCAGGTCGAGGTCCGGCCACAGGACCGCGCCCCGCGGCGCGGCCCAGCCCGCCTCCGGCGGGGCGCCGTCCGCGGCGAGGACGGGCACGAGCGGTACGTCGGCGAGTTCGCTCTCGTGCACGCGCAGAGCCGCCGCGCGGAGCCGCCCCGCCGAGCCCTTCTCACTCTCCCAGCTCACCAGGTCCACGGCCAGCTGCCGCATGGACGGCTCGGGCATAGTACGCAGTACCGCAGCGGCCGCCAGACAGGTCTCGGCGACCACGTCGAGCAGCAGCACATTGAGGGGGTTGTCGAAGGGAAGCCCGGTGCGGTCGAACTTGGTGAAGAACGGGGCGTTCATGTGCCCCGGGAACGGCGCGGCCTGGTCCTCGCCCATCGGCAGGAAGGTGTAGATCTGCCCGCGTCGCGGTCGGCGCGGGGCGGGCAGCGGGAGTGCGACCTCGACGACGGCGGACCGCTTCCACTCCTGCCACGTGTCGTCGAGGAGTCCGGAGCCCACGGCCTCGACGAGGGTGCTGTTCAGCCGTTCCTTCTCCACGGTGCCCCGCACCACGAGAAAGGTGCCGGACGGCCCCAGGTCCACGGTCGCGCAGGAGACGGGGAATCCGTGCCCCGCGCCGTCCTGCGTAACCGCGAGGCGCTCCTCGGAGCGGGTCAGTTCGTGCAGCTCGATCGCCTCGTGGGCGTCGTCCAACTCGCCTGCCTCGCCACCGGCGGCCCGCCGTTCCAGCGTCAGGCCAGCCAGCCGGTCGAGGAACAGCATCACGGGTACCTTCGCCCCCGCGAGCTCGCGCATCCGCAGCCGGACCTCGGCCCGGGCAGCCTCGCTCAGCAAGGGCAGCCGGACGATGGTTACGTATCCCTGGGCGGCGAGCTGCCGACAGGTCGCGGGCACATCGTCCAACGGTAGGGGCGCCTGGAGCGGCGGATAAGTGGCGGCCACCTCGTGGGCGTTTTCCTCGCCAGCGAGGAACTCCTCAACGTCGGCCTTCTGCGCAAAGCGGAAGCAGTACCCGTCCATTTCCGGGTCGAGCGGGCTGTCGGGGTCTGCGCTGTAGATCTCGGGCGCGTCGCTGATCAGCAAGATGCTGCGGAACCCGACGCCCTTGTTCCCGATGCCCTCGCCGACCTCCTTCGAGCTCTGAGCGAGCTCGCAGATCCGCTCGACGTTCCGCCAGGTGAAGGGCGTGCCGCCGTTGGCGACGTACAACGTCCCCCACTGACCCTCCGCTTCGTCCAGCAGGACGTGGACCCGTCCGTCGCGGCGGTCCCTCGGATGCGCGTCGTAGCCGTTCTGCAGCAACTCGAAGAGCGAGCGGCCGGCGTATTCCCGCGCGCTCGTGTACGACACGGCGTTCACCTGCCGTGCCATGCGCAGGACTTGGTCTGACCGGACCCCCTCCAGCACGGACCGGCCGTACTCCCGCAGCTGCTCCGCCCGGGCGTTCTTCGCCATGGTTCTCCCCCGCCTCAGCGTGAAGAGGACGGTATCCCGCCTCACTGACATCGCGGACCGCGAGGGACCACCGTATGGAGCGCCTCAGAGCTTACGAGCTCATGCACTGAAACGGTGAGGCGTCGAGTTCCTGATCGTCGATGACGGTCGTGTGATGAGGGAACGCGTCTAGGGCAGCGATCACCAGCGACCGGACGATCACGGGCCTGTCGACCGGCTCCTGGCCACTCTCGTGCACCTCCGACACACGACCACCCTCGACGTGCGGCCCTGATGGTTCGACGTGGACCGCTCCACCATCACCCGCGCCATCGGCGAGGTGCGCCCCCTGCTCGCCGAGCGAGGCTGCGCCGTCAGCCCCGGGGTGCGGCTGCGGACCCTGGCCGAGGTCGTCGACCACCCTCGGCGCCAGCGGCAAGACCGCCGTCGAGTCCATGGTGGTCACGGACGGGGACGGCCGGGTGCTGTTCTGCAGCCTGACCAGGCCAGGCTCGGAAGCTGTGCGGACATCACCCACGCCCGCCAATTGGGACTGGTCAAACTCCTGGCCGACGGCCCCGCCGCAGAGATCTTCGCCGATGCCGGCTATCAGGGCCTGGGCGCGCAGACCGGCGGACGGATGGTGACACCCCCGCACCGCAATCTCAAGAAGCACGCCCCGGACTGGTGCGCGGAGATGTACGAGCGCCAGCGCAAGGCACTCATCACACCGCATCCGGGTCGAACACCGCATCGCCCATCTGAAGAACTAGCGGCGCTGACCCGCCACCTCGGCCGCCGCGAGCACATGAGTCACACCGTGCAGGCCGTCGCCGGTCTGCTGTCCCATCAGCAGACCGCGGACCTGACGTCGGACGCGGCAGAGGTGAACACTGAGCCCCGCCACCATCCTCGACGCCTCACCGTTGCCGTGCACGAGCTCGTTAGGAGTACCCCCTGATCGGAACACTCGGTCCCTGCATCCAGAGATCCGGTGTTCTTGCACGTGATTGACCATCTGCACGAAAAGTGACAACACGCACTGTTCTGGGCAAAGTTACTCGCTCATCGCGTTGTCATACCCGGGTGGCATGATCTGTCAGTAACACAACGACGTGTGACAGGTAGGTCCTCTATGGGCTACGAGATAGATTTCCTCCCCGTAGGGAATGAGTCGAGCGGTGGCGATGCCATCACTCTTCGTTATGGCAACCTCCACGGTCCGCGCGAGCAGCAGACCGTGATGGTGATCGACGGCGGCTACCTCGACGACGGTGAAGCGCTCGTCCAGCACATCCGCGACTACTACAGGACGGGTGTCGTTGATCTTGTCGTTTCAACGCACCCGGACCGTGATCACATCAATGGGCTGCGGGTCGTCTTGGAGCAGATGACCGTCAAAAAGCTCCTGATGCACCTACCTTGGAGCCATTCGGCTGCCATGGCGCGGGCCAAAACGCTCCTGTCCTACAACGCACGATCACTGCGTACGGAGCTGAGGGATTCACTTCAGGGTGCGACCGACCTCGAAGAAATCGCCAAGGCGCAGGGCGTGCCCATCGAGGAACCGTTCCTCGGCTGGACAAGCGACGACGGCGTACTCCGTATCCTCGGCCCCACCGAGGACTACTACCGCGAGCTGCTGGCAGAGATTGTCGAGGCGAGCGCTTCTCTGGAGGCCAAGTCGAGCTGGGAGGACACGCTCCGGAAGCTGCTCGCTGGGACGGTCTATGAAGACCTCGACATCGAGACGCTGGCGGAGAACGCCGAGACGACCGCCAAGAACAACACCAGCGCCATCTGCCTCCTGGAGGTCGACGGCAACAAGCTGCTGTTCACAGGAGACGCAGGGATTCCCGCCCTCGGCCAGGCTCTCGATGTTCTGGAAGCGGACGGCTTCCAGCCTGGCGATCTGAGGTTTGTTCAGGTACCTCACCACGGAAGCCGCCGCAACGTCAGTCCGTCGGTCCTCAACCGACTGCTTGGCGCCAAGGGGCAGTCCACGAAGGTAGGGACCGCCTTCGCGTCCGTCCCCAAGAAGAACCCGGAGCACAAGCACCCCTCCAAGAAGACGACGAACGCCTTCCTCCGGAGGGGCTACCCCGTCCATCTAACACAGGGGGTGTCGAAGTGGTCGTACTTGAACGCGCCCGGACGTTCCGGGTACAGCACATCCGCTCCCGAGCCGCTTCACACATCCGTGGAAGACAGCGGGGATGCGTAACGTGCTGTGGCTCGATGACTACGAGCGCCGGGCACGTCTTGCGCCCGGCCTCCTTGCGCTGCTGTCGATCAATGTAGCTTTGGCAGCCCTAGGGCTCAGCAAGGCGCCGGTGGTTGTATCCGTCGTTACGGCGCTCTCACTGGCCGGCGGTCCCGTCGCCCTGGCGGAACTCGTGCGTCACCAAGGACACAAGGCTCAGGAGACGCTCTGGGCGTCTTGGGGCGGCTCGCCGACCATCCAGAAGCTCCGCCTGCGGGAAGAGGGGCAGAACACGCTGCAACGAGAGATCTGGCGGAAGGCCGTATCATCCGTGACGGGCGTCGCCCTCCCGTCTCTCCGTAGCGAGAACGGAAACCCAGTGAGGGCCGACGAGGCGCTCGAGGTCGCCGTCGGTCAACTGCGCAACCTGACGCGAGATGCCGAGAAGTTCCCTCTCATACGCGCCGAGAACCGAAGCTACGGCTTCCAGCGGAACATCTACGGCATCCGGTGGGTAGCACGAGCCATCGCGTTCGGAGTGGGACTCGGCGTCCTGGCGTACATCCTGTGGCTCGCCAGAATTGACCACCAACCTGCACTCACCCTGGTGAACATCCTCGCCCTGGCGGCCAGTGGTGGATGTCTCATGATGTGGTGGCTTCTTCCGTCGCCCGAGCGGTTGAAGAGTGCGGCGGAACGGTACGCATACGAGCTGCTCCAAGCTGCGGTTGTGCTCGATGCTGAGAAGAACGCCACTCCCGAAGCAGGTCAACAGCAACCCTAACGACGACGTGCATGAGGTCGTTAGCCCACATCAGTCGCATGGAGTCAGCAGCCACCTATGTTCGTAGAGTTCGATGCCGTCCCGTTCAGGCCGGCGGGTGAGCAGCACGTGGTGTGCGGGGCCACTCCCGCCGGATTCGGCGCACCCGTCTACGTCGACGGCCCCGAGAAGCAGCCGCACGACGTCTTCCGAAGGCTGCTTGAACGCTACCCACGGTTGCCAAAAGGGCTGAAGTCCGCCGGCGAGCTCAAGGCCGCAGGGCTGCGCGCGTCGAACCTGTTCCGCCCTGACGCCTACGTGCTCGGCCCCTCACAACTGGTTACCATCCCCGGGGTACCCACGGGCACTGGGCGCACGACGCAGGCATGGGAGGAGACCGTGCACCCGCCATCGCCTGTCTACCGCGCGGACAAGGCCGTTCCGTTCTCGACACGCCCTCATGCCGACGAAGCCCAAGCCGTTCGCCGTGAGGCAATCCGTTGGGCACAAGATGTCCTCGACGACCCCGATACGGTCATTCTGGCAGTCAGCGCCATCGGTTCACCTGCTCCGTCCACCCCGCCTCTGGAGCGGGCAGTGCCCTACGAGATAGCACTCACCTCAGCGAGCGGCCGCAAGAGATGGCACCAATTCATCAACCCTGACTGGGAAACGACATACCTGGAGCAACTCCGACTCGGCAAGAGCGGCCTCGCGGTACTCGAATCCGCACCCCGTTTCCGCGAGGTGGCTGACACGCTGCTGCGCCGGATCCAAGGCAAGCGCGTCGTCATCTACGGACGCAGCCTCCAGTACGCTGCAATCTACACGGCGCTGGAGCGCGCCTGGCTCTTGGATGGCCTCCCCTACGGGGCGCTGTGGCCGGGCACAGCGGACACTCTTGCGCAGTTGGAGCGCAGCCGCTGGGAGTGTGCGCGCCTGCGCCACGGCGAATTCGACAACGACTGGGACGCGGCGGAGGGACACTTCACGCTACCGGTCGAGGAATCGACTGCCGACGCGCTCTCACGATGCCGAATGACTGCTGCTCTACTGCGCCGTATGGCAGATCTGGCCCTGCGCTACACGGAGCTGAATGCCCGGGCGGAGCGCGCCGTGCGGGACGGCAAGAGCCACCGTCTCCGGTCCCAAGGTGGTCAGCGGCTAAGCCGTATCGCAGCCTCTCGAGATGCGGTGCTCGAGAGGAGTCGGGGGGCTTGCGAGAACCCAAGATGCCCTGATCCCCGCTACACATCGGCCCTCGGCCGCAACGGCTCCTACCTGCTGGAAGTTGATCACATAGACGATCACGCCAAGGGTGGTGACGACCTGCCCAGGGCCATGATCGCTCTGTGCCCGAACTGCCACGCGCTGAAGACCCGTGGCACAGTGGACGACTCGTTCCGTGACCTGCTTCGCTCTACAGCACTCGTCAGGCACCAGGAGTTGCTCTCCAGGGCTCGTTGAACGTGCCCTTCGCCAGCACCGGCTGTGGCGTACCCGACGCGGTCCCGACAGCTTGCCCGCGAGGCCCTGGAGCGTCTGCCGCTCTGTCTTCACGGCGGACCCAGTGACCGGGGCCGTACCGGCACGGGACGAGGCCGGGCCGCTGCCGCAGAGCCTCTCGCTCCTGGCTCAGGACCATCCGGGGGCGCGGAGATCTTGTTCGCTGACGACGGGGGTACGGACGGGACGGGGGGCTCGCCGTCAAGCTGGCCAGCTGGCACTACGGGCTGCCGCTGACCGTCATGTCGGAAGAGCCGGACCCGGGCTGGACGGGGAAGCTTTGGGCAGCTGAGGCACGGGATGGTGCTGGCACGCGCGCGGATTGGCGCTCTAATCCCCACGAACGCGGATATTGCACATGAACCGGACAGCCTGCGACGGCTCGCGGTCGTGGACCACGACTTGGACTTGGTGTCGCAGGCGATGAGGTTCCGGGTCGCGAGCGCCCGGGCCGTCATCGCGTCCCCTGCTCCACGCACCGGCATCCAGGGCCTTCGACGTGGTACGGCACTACCGCAGGTGTGTCGCGGCAGGTAAGGGCCGGACCTGCGCCCGCCCGGATGCGGCACCGAACTGCTGAACGACCGGACGTCCGGTGGACGCCCCGGCGATACGCTGGAGAGCCACAACCAGACTTTCGCGTAGGAGACTTACCCTTGCCGCAGCTCGCCTTCGTGCACACCTTCTGGACCGACTACGAGCAGTTGGACAAGCCCGTCCGGGCCGCGGTTCGCAAGGCGATGGCCAAGTTCCAGTCGCTGACGGTAGCCGAGTTGTACGCGGACAAGGGGCTAGGGTTGTCCGTCGCGCGCATGGCCCGTGATCCGCGGATGAGGACGATGCGCATCACGGCTTTCTGGAGGGGCGTGCTCCTCGCGCCCGACGACGGAAGTGAGACCTTTCTCCTCCTCAAGGTGTTGCCCCACGACGAGGCCCTGCAGTGGGCCGCCACCAGACTCGCCTCTGTGAACTCCGCGATGGGCAGCCTGGAGTTGCGGGATGTCGCGGCCATGGAGCGGCTGGTCACTGCGCGGCCCGCTTCCCACGCTCCGACGACTCTCTTCGCTCGGTTCTCCGCCACCGAACTCACAAGGCTGGGTATCGACGGCCAGACCCTGGAGGCCATCCGCACCATCGCGGACAGGGCACAGTTCGACGCCTTCCAGCCGCTACTTCCCGAGGACCAGGGCGAGGTGCTCCAGTACCTCGCGGAGGGGTTCGATCCTGCGGAGGTCTTCCGGAACGTCGTCGCTCCCCGGCAACCGGCTGACGCTAACTCGAAGGCTTCGACGAGCATCGCGGACGCCATCGCCCACACGAGCGACCGGATCACCCTTTTCTCGGAAGCCGGGGAACTGGAGGAGCTGGCTGGCAAGCCGCTGGTCGCGCCGCGAACGCGAGAGCTGGTAGGCCCATCCAGGCGGGGCGAGCGCAAGGACTACCGGTGTGAACGGCTGCCCCTCGCTGACGGCGGCCAGGCAGACGTCTTCAAGGCGGTGCATAAGCCGAGCGGCGAGGTCGTCATCCTCAAGAAGCTTAGGGACAAGTACCCGCCCGGACGTCAAGTGGCGCGCATGCGACGGGAGATCGAATGCGGGCGCAGTCTGGTCGGGAACCCGCACGCGATGCCGGTCCTGGACTTCGATCCCAAGCACACCTGGTTCGTCATGCCGTACGCAGAGGCCACCGCCGAAAGCTGCCGAGAGGAATTCTCTGATGATGCGGTCCTGCGAGAGCTACTGGAATCCCTATGCTCGGTCCTCGCGGTGGCGCACCGTATCGGATGGATCCATCGGGACATCAAGCCGGCCAACGTCCTACGTCTGAGGGGCCGCTGGGTTCTGGCGGACTGGGGGATCGTACGGCGGCCCCTGGGGCAGACAACCGATCCGCAGCGGACCCGCGTGGGGGTCTTCCTCGGCTCTGAGGGGTTCGCGGCACCTGAGCACTACAGCGACGCCCATCATGTGGGCCCCGCTGCCGACATCTACAGCCTGGGACAGCTCATCGGGTGGGCCGTAACGGGCGAGACGCCCCTCGTGAACGTCCCGTTGCTCCCCAAGTCGGGCCCCTGGCGTGCGATCGTCCGGGAGGCAACCCAGAGGGACCCAGAGCGACGCCCGGCCACGGTGTCCGCCTTTCTCGATTTCGTCGCACATGAGCTGGACGGGCCGACGGAGCCTGCTGCCCTACGCGGCGAGCACCTCCAGGAGGAACTGTTCGCCGGGTCGACGGAAGCGGGGGCCGACCTCCTGACGCTGGCCGCTACGCATCCCGACGACACGGCTCTCTACTTCGACGTGCTGATCAAAATTCCAGTCGCCTCGATCATGACGGATCTGCTGGCCGACGCCGCTCGCGCGGTCGAGGTCGTGTCCGCGATGGCGACACTCTTCGGTTCGGACGTCTCCCACGGTTTCGAGGAACTCGACGCCACCGTCAGGTGGCTGGCCGGTATCGCCGAGGAGGCGGCCCGGGTGAGGGAGCTCGAGCTCCTGGAAGCGTGCTGCGGTGGCGCGTTCGAATGGATCCCTCTCCTGGACGGCCAAAGCGGCCAGGCCGAGGTCTTCTCCTGGTGGACGACCCTGAGCGCGGACGCCGCCAGCTCGGTGGCGGCGATGCTGCGACAGCATCCAGAGTGCGTGACGTACTTCGGTCACCTGGCGCACGACCTCCGCGTCGACCACCGGATTCGCGCGGCCATCGCCCAGCAGTAGACCGGCCGGCAGTGCCCAGGATCTTCCAGCGGATCTCGTAGTAGTGGCGGGCGAGAGTAAGCGGCGGCACCAGACTCGTTTAAGCCGATAGGGTTTCGGGGCAGGTTGGGAGGCTCCGGCTCTTGCGTCCGCGATGTTGCGTTGTCGGCCTCCAGGCAGCGACGGCTTAGTACGCCTGGGGTGCGGGGATCGACGCGTAGGCGAGTGAACACGACGCGATGCAGGGCGGCGTTGGCCCGGTGGTCGCCGCCGTAGTTGAGCTGACGCGTGCCCCGCCAGCCGGAGGAGCACGCGATGGGGCTGACTCCGCAAAGGGCAGCAAAAGACGCCTCGGTGCTCAGTGAGCCCTTCCCAGTAATGGATCATGACGTTGCGTGATCGTTCAGATGGTGCGGTCGTATTCGAGTTGGAGCAGGACGAGGGCTGCTGCGGCGATCTTCGTGATACGGCTGGGGTCGAGGCTGACCCTGCGCAGGGCCTTGAAGGTCGTCTTGAGCAGGGAGTTGGCGCGCTCGCAGACGCCGTGGATGCCGCGGATGACCTTGTTGTACGTCTGTTGCTCCTCGGTCAGCTCGCCTCCGGCGGGCTTCTTGAAGGGATGGCGGAAGCCGTCGCCGGCGTTCTCGTAGCCGAGGTCGACCAGGGTCGGCATGTCCAGTTCGGCCGCGATGCGGTTGAGTGCCTCGACCAGCCCGTGGTGGCGGGCGCAGGTGGTGTCGTGTTCCCGGCCCGGCCGTACGGGCGAGACCCAGATCGGCCAGCCGTCCGGGGTGGCGATGACCTGCACGTTCCCGCCATGGTGCTTGTGTTTTCCGGACCACCAGAGGTCTGCGCCGTTGGGGCCCGGGGCGGCGACGCGGTCCGTGCGGATGACCGTACCGTCGAGGTTCAGATGCGTCAGCCCGGCTGCCTTCGCACGCTCCAGCGCGGTGGACAGGTCCGGTGCGCCGGCGGCCAGGACGGCCAGTCCTTCGTGGAGGTAGCGGTAGGAGGTGGAGACCGACACGCCGTTGTCGCGGGCGAGTTGGGCCAGTCGGGTGCCGTCGAGGAACCAACGCAGCACGAGCACGGCCTGCTTGAAGCAGCCCAGCGCGCGTCGCCCCTTGCGGGTCCTGGCCACGATTCGGTGGTCGCGCAGGAGACCGGCCAGGTGCTCGGCGGTGGACCGCCTCACATCGAGCACGGCGGTGTATGTGACACTGGTCGGCACGTGAGGCCCCTCGGTCGGATCTTTCTGTCGCAAGATGTTCCTACCAGGGGCCTTACGCCTGCCCGGACTTGGGGGATACCGCGGACCGCGCGACGCGCCTCCCGCTCACGGACGGTGGCCGACGGTTACTGGGAACAGCTCAGTCGCTCGGGATTATCCCCCATGGCCATCGGGAGAGCGACGGCGCTGTCCGAACACATGCCCACCGGCGCGAGCAGCTGTGGGGCGTGACGTTCGACGAGCCGGGTCAGGCGTCGATTCAGCTCATTGATCTGTCCGGTGAGCTGCTCGATGCGCTCGGCGAGCATGCGCAACGTCATGTGGGCGGCGTGGGCCCCTCCGTCCTCATCTCCGCCACCGTCGAGTGGGCCGAGGGTCGCGCAGGTGCGGAAAAGCTCGGCATTGCCCAGGCTAGACATTCGTTCCCGCAGGAAGCGAGTCTGCACGACGATGCCTGATCCTTCAGGACGAAGCTTCTACCGGTGGGCGCACCATGTCACCGGGGTAACTGTGATCCCCTGACATTTCGTCGGGTTCAGGGACGTACGTAAATCCGAGCTTAAGCCACACTCCGTACAGCTCCCGGTCCCACGCAGACAAGATGATCTCTTGATCGGGCACCCGAGCGAACAACTCATCGACCAAGGCTCGTGCCACTCCCCGTTGTCGGAACTCGGGAGAAACGTGGAGCTCATAAAGCCTGACGTAGCCGGGCTCGCCGCCTACCGCGCGCTGCAGACTTGAGTGAAGCCATCCCATACGCACGCCTTGGTCGGGATCCTCTGCGATCAGAGCGTGCAGCGCCTCCGCCAGGGAGGCGGCCCCCTCCTGCTTCTCGACGGTGACTGTCCAGCCCTCGGTGTTGTTGCTCATCCATTTGACGTCCGCTGGATGAGCGTCCCGGACCCTGATCTTCATGCTTCGTAGCCTACGACTGCGCCTCTAGTGGGCATCATGGCCGTGTGAGCCTGACCAAGTGGCTGGCCTCGGGCAAAGTAGCTGCGCGCCTACCAAGGCGATGCCTGCGCGAACGCCGCCCTGGAGCGGATCAGCACTCGGGCGGTCGAGGTCCACGGGATGGCCGCGCGCTACGCCGCTGACCTGCCTGCGGCCGATGCCGCCGACGAGGCCATGCGCCAGGCCGTGGCTGCGGCTGCGGCTGCGGCTGCGGCTGCGGCTGCGGCTGCGGCTGCGGCTGCGCCAGGACTAGCCGCCGCCGCTCTCCAACTCATCGCTTCTGACGAGGCTCTGGGCCTGACCCCTGAGCAGCAGATGTACATGTAGGAGCGTGCCGCCGAACTCGACCTCGCCGTGGTCGAAGACCTCACTGGCACTCACACCACGCCGGCAGAGGGCGTCACGCTGCAGAGCCTTGGTGCGCGAGGGGCTAGAGGCTCGGCCAGCGAACCAACTCAGCCCTGATCGCTCTCAAGGCTCGCGGATCTCGGTGGCCGTCTGCCGGGATCGGCTGCCACGATACCGACCTCAAACTCCAAAAACGCCTGATGGCCGGACGCGCCGGCGTCCCCCTCCTCCGCCACCAGGTCGTCCTAATCGCCCATCTTCGCTGCCGTTACGCGGACCGGCAGACCCCCGCGCCTAGATGATCTCCGACTACGAGAATCTTGCCAGAGCCACATTCACGTGTACGCCGACACCAGCGGCAGTGCGGCCCGCAGACGCTTGTTGTAAGCCGGGCGCTGGGGTAGATACAGAAACAGGGCCCGCAGGTGGGCGTGGGCGAAGCGCAGCCAGCGGGCCTCGCCGTGGAAGCCCAACACCGCCTGGGCCACGGCCAGAGTGACCAGTTCCGCGTCGGTCAGCCAGGGCGGCCGGCCCCGCCATCGCGGGGTCTTCAAGCGGTCGTCGACATGCACGTACAGTGCGGTCAAGAGGGTGCCTAGCTCGGTCGTCACAACCCGATGCTGGACACCCTCCCCCACATACGGAACTACTCGTCTAGGCCAGGACGTCGACGCGCCCCGAGCATGCCCGCTGAATGGCCTCCAGGTCCGCCCGCGCAGGGCCGGCTCTTCCGCCGTGGACGGCTGTCCGCACCTTCGCCTCTATCTCAGCCACCACCTCGTCGGTGAGGAACGGCAGGCCGATGCGGCGGTAGCCAGTGTCCACGGGCGTGGACAGGCCGAGCTTGACGGCGTCCCAAGCCCGCAGCGCCGCTTTCTGCTCGTCGGCGTGGCTGCCACCCGCCTGCCGCTCGCCGCGCAGCCGCCGGATCCAGGGCTTCGCCGTGCTCGTCGTGCTGCGGCTGCGTGCCTGGTCGAGCTCGTCGAGGTCTCTCAGCAGGGTCTGTGTGTCGGCGTGGATCTGCGTGCACAGCTTCCGCGCCCGGGCGAATGTCTTGTGGGTGACCACCGCGGCGGCCACCACGAGCGTCAGGCCAGTGGAAATCAGAGGCACCGGGTGCGTGGCGACGAACCGTGCCCCCAGGAAGGCCACCACGGCGAAGATGCCGGTCACGTTCGCCAGCGCCCGGAAGACAGCCGCTCGCTGGATACGGCTCGCGAGCCGCTCCAGGACGTGGTCTTTCGGCTCGGCGATCCGAGACAGGATCGTCAGCGCGATGTAGATCAGTGCCAGCGAGAGCGCGGCCTGCCGGTAGTTGACCGGCTGCGCCGTGCCGTCGAAGACCTTGACCAGACTGACGATCGGGCCGGGGACCGCGAAGCTCCCGACGATGAACAGGATCACGAAGATTTTGAGGATGCCCTCACGGAGATGGTTTGCCTGCAGGTAGCGGTTCAGGGCTGGCATCCCGGAAAGTGCCACGACCCATCCGCTAATGAAGAGGAACTTACCCAGCCCCCGCTGGTCGTCCCGGAAGAGCAGGTCGCCGTACATGATGCTCGCGAACCCGAGGGGAAGCAGAGCGAGTTGCCTGTAGGTGCGCACGGTGCGGACCGTTGTCATGGGCCCACTGTGTGAGACGGCACCGGTCGGCCGTGCTGATTTGAGGTAGGCCAGAGGGTTCCGGCGCCGTACGACGGTTGTTGTTCGCTTACCTGCCCGCGCCGCGCTCGGATTGCGCCTGCCGTCAGCCGCTGCTCGGAGACATGCCTGCCCCGACCCGCCCGCGCGTGGGCTTTCGCAGGACCAGTGACCGGCTGGTGAGTGATTGGCCGACGATTTACTACCAACCCATTGACTGTTCCGAGCCGAACGGCGGTGATCGAGCCCGAGGGATCCCGCTGACACCAGTGCAGCTCGTCACGACTGCCGATCAGGTATGGGCCCTTTCCCGGATTGCTGCCCGCTGTTCTCAGGGGAGCTGGTGGGGCCGCCAGCCGACAGCCGCGACTTTCCGTGCAGCCAATTCCACACGGTCTTGGAGTCGGTGCCCAACCGTGCGGCTAGCGACACGGTGGACGGCCGCTGCTTCGTGGGCATGCTCCAGTACGTCTCGCGCAGTTCGCGCACCCGAGCGTCCGAAATCTTCACCATGCGGTGGGCTTCGCCGCGTGCATGGTTTGTCCGTGCCTCCGCTTCGGGCTCCAGTTCGCCGGTAGGGCCGCCTGCTTCTTGGCGGCCGGCCCCGCGCAACCAACGGTGAACGGTCCCCCAGTACACGCCATGCCGCTGGGCAAGGACTTCGAGCTTAGGCCGCTTCCCATGAGGAGCGTTCCAGTACTCCTCCCGCAATACCCTGACCTCCCGGTTGGACACCTTGGTCGCGAAGTGGTCATCTCCCCGGTCATACTTGCCCTGCGCCAGACGATCATGCATGTTTTGCTTTTGTGTCCCCAGCTTGAGATGGCGCGGGTTGCAGCAGCCCGGATTACTGCCTCTAGGACACAGATGCCGAACAACAAGAGCACTGTCGATACACGCCAGGGTTAGACCGTGGTGCAGGACATAAGCGACCCGGGCAGCCTGCGTGTGGCGACCTTCCCAGTACACGAAGCCGTATCCGAAGTCATGCCGACTCGCCGCCATCCAGGGCCAGCACACGGCATCGCCGCCGCTGCGGTCGATCTTCCGCCAGAACTCCGCCTCGAGTGCCTTCGTGCCAGCTCTTTCAGGTCGCCGCTCATCACCCTCCACCCGCCGGGAGGCGGTGGGATCAAGGTTCGCACCGCGTGGGGGCCAGGCCGGTCCCGATGAAGGCGAAAGCGGTCCGTCATGTTGTCTCGCTGCGAGCCAACCGTCAGGTGTGCCGGATTGCAGCAGGGGGGATTGGCGCATAGATGCCGAACGAGCCTGTGTGCGGGAAGGTTCGAGGCCAGGCCATGAGCCAGCACATACGCAACCCGATGGGCACTGACGGTACCGATCAGGGTCCGTCCGGCGTAGTACTGACCGTAGCCGTCGATGTTGAGCGGGCCGCGGAAGGGCCAGCAATTAGCCTCGCCCGGTGACGTGTCCACTGATGTCCAGAACTGTGCCTCCCGCAAGGCTCTGCGCTCTGGCGTTTCTGCGCTGCCGCGGTAGGTGCGCGGTCGTGGTAGCGGCAGAGGCGTAGGCCGGGAAAGGTGACGGTAGCTCCGGCCCCCGACGATGCCGTCGATCACCGCGCGGGATACACCCAGTTCCTCTGCAGCCTCCGCCCTTGTGACGTGGCCGCCGGCGATGGACTGGAGTACCCACTGGGCTTGTTGGTCGCTCAAGGAGCGCTGGTTGCGTGGCACATCCGGACGGTACAAGGGGGCACTGACAACGCACGCCAGGAATACATGGGCTGCTGCCCCGACGAGTGCAATCGCAAAGTAGGCGCACCCAGGAAGCGTCACAGGAACACGAACCGCATGAACCGCCAACCGCATCGTGCGCGCCCAGCGCAGCCGATCTCAGGCGAAGCCGCACCGGAGCGCTCCGATGACTTCGTCGTCTCACGGCTCTGCTCAAAGTCCCCGCAGGACGGACCCCCGCGGGGCCACGCCGTATCACTCGCCTATCACACAGCCATCACCAACTGGGCGTCCCCTCCCGGACCAGACTGCCCTGACCTGGTACTTCGTGCCCACGCTGGACCGACGTAGACGCCCCCGGACGGTCTCTACAACCTGTGCCATGTAGCACCGAGGGATGGCCCCATGACGAGGACTGGGGCCTGTTCCGGCCCGTCAAAGCGGTATTGCATGCTGTCGACGTTCTTCTCACTCACCCGTTCACGCTCCCACATCTCACATTCTCTTCGTGAACGGGGGCGGAGCCACTCGCCAGACCTCCCCACGTGTCCGCCGTCGGCCGCAGGTCCTCCACATCCGGCTTCACGTACCAGCGCTTCGTGGTCCGGACGTCGGCGTGGCCTGCCCACCGGGCGAGGAGATGGTCCGGGACTCCGTGGTTCGCCAGGTACGTCAGGCAGCTCGCACGGGCGTCGTACAGACGAACCCGACGCAGCCCGCTGCGGTCCATGACCTTGTAGGCCAGTTCACGCAGTTGCCGCCCGTTGAGCGCTCTTCCCCGAGCGTCCACGAGGACGTAGCCGCTGTCTTCGTACCCCTGCCCCGCCGCCGTCTTTTCGGCTGCCTGAGCAGCCCGGAACGCGGTCAAAGCAGCCGCAACAGGAGCCGGTAGCGGAAGCTGCCGCTCACCGGCGAGCGACTTGGCGTCCTTCTCCACCACGATGTCGTTCCCCATGACCGTCCGGGTGTTGGTGATGGACACCGTGGCTTCGCCCAGGTCGACGTCCGCCCAGCGCATGCCACAGATTTCCGCCGGCCGAAGACCCATCAGAGCCTGGAGGAACGGTGCCTGCAGGCGGTCACCTGCGATCGCGCGGACAAAGGCGCGTACCTCCGCGACGCTCCACGGCGGCACAGCCTCCCTGGCCCTGCGCTCTGCCTTCCGTGCCCTACGGGGAATGGTCACCTCACGAGCGACGTTCACCTGGAGCAAGCCTTGTGTCACTGCCCGGTCAAGCGCCTCCTTCAGCCGGGCCAGCGACATCTGGACCGAGGTCGCCCCCAGGCCGGTGCCCGGCTTCCCTCCCCGCCCACGCCCCTCCCGGAGCGCCCATCGCATCCATGTCCCGACATGGTCCTCGGTGAGGTCCTGGAGCCGGATGCGCCCGAGCCTTCCGCGGACGCGGGCCAAGGTCATGGTGTAGCTGTAGGCAGTGCTCTCTTCCAGGTCCTCTGCCTTCATAGACAGCCACTGATCGAGCCACTCGCCCACCGTGACCTGACTGAGTGGTGCCCGCGCCGCCTCGTAGCGACGATGCACGATGCTCGCGTACTCCGCCTTCGCCTCCCTCAGCGTGCCGAAGGTACGCGTCACCTGCTTGCGCTTCCCCGTGACCGGATCGGGGCCTACATCGACCACAAACCGGTACCGGACCCTGCCCTTGCTATCCGGAACGAGCTTTTTAATGGGGTCGGACAGGACTACTCACTCTCCTAGAGGGTCTCGGCTCCTCTTGGCCCACACGGATCTAACGCCGAGCCCAGTGAACATGAACTCCCTCAAGGGTCGCCATCATCGCCGGTTTGGCCAACCGGCGATCAACATCTATGTTCCGCTCGACACGCCCAGGCCATGGCCAGCAGCACCGCTCCTCGCACTCGCGTCGTTCGCACATGCGCTGTTGGCGCCTCTGAGTCTTTCAATCCAGCGTTCGCAGTCCTGTCCACCACTACCCTGCTCGCTCACCCGGCACTTCACTGGTCCGGGAAACCCGGACACAACTACCCAGAATGTGAGCTCAGCTCGGTTTGGGCGCCACGATGTCAGGCGCGATGTCCAGCACCAGGAGCGCCGCCGCCACATGGGGCGGGTTGCCCTCCACCTTGACGGCCGAGAGCTCGTTGGCGCGCGAGACCCGGCGCTCGACGGTGTTCCGGTGCGCGTAGAGGTTGGCTGCCGCTCGGGTGGTGTTGAAGCCGCACTGCACGTAGGTGAGGAGTGCCTGCCGTAGTGCTGTGTCGGCTTCGACCAACGGTCCGAGAGTGTTGATGACAAACCGGCGTGCGCCGGCACGCTCCTTCGTTAGCGCGTCGATCAGCTCGACGTCGGCGTAGGCGGTGAAGCGCCGGTCGGATCCAAGCCGGACGACCAGCGCCTGCGCAGCGAGGGCGTCCTAGTGGCTGGATCTGAATCCTTCGAGTCCGCATCCGGGTCTTCCCACCGCCGCACGGACCCCGTCAGCCATCGCCAGGACCTTCTCCACATGGTGAAGGTCCGGGACATCCGTCCCCGAGAGCCAGATCCACCGCGACGTGGCACTGGCACGTGCGACCAGAGTGCTGCGACCCGCGGCAGCGGAGCGTGCGGCCGGGATCGCCCCGTCCAGAGCATCCACCTGTCCAGGATCATCGACCCACAACACGAGACCCACGTGCCACCGCGCCATCCGGTAGCGCAGGCGCCCCTCCGCAAAGTCCTCCGCCATCGGCGCCCCGCTGGCGATCAGCTGGATCAATCCGATCGCCTCAGCATCCGCCTTGCCCATCGCAGCGGCCAGACCGGCCTCGCGCAGGGCCGAGACCGAGTCGAGGGCGTACTGCACCAACGACTTCGCCGACACGTCCAAGACTCCCACGAGCAGGTCAGGATCGGCGCAGTGCGCCACGCATTCCTCCAGCCATCGCCGCCAGCCGATCCCCAGTGCCACGCGCCAGGCACCCGCGAAGTCGGGTGCGATGCCACGGGAGACGAGATCGTGGATGTACGCCATGGTCCTCGGACCCCACGGCCCCGCCGCACAGGTTAAAAATCAAGCTAGACGGCAAGCGGCGAGCTCGGCGGCCCAGCCGAGCCAGGCCGCTCGCTCCCCTCGCCGCTGCAGTGGTCGGTGAAGTCGAACAGGGCTTACTGGCTCTAACAAAAGCGGCTGATCATGAGGCTGTCGGCCTCTCTGCTCGTATGTGTGGGTATGGGAAACCGTCAGTCGCGGCCGTGGATCGTGTCGGATGAACTGTGGTCGCTGATCGAGCCGTTGCTGCCGAAACCGGGTCCGAAGAAGGTCGAGGGCCGGCCGCGGGTGCCGGACCGGCAGGCGCTGTGCGGGATCCTCTTCGTCCTGCACACTGGCATCCAGTGGGAGTACCTGCCCCAAGAGCTCGGCTTCGGCTCGGGCATGACCTGCTGGCGACGCCTGGCGGCCTGGAACGAGGCCGGCGTCTGGGACCAATTCCACCAGCTGCTGCTGAACGAGCTGCGGTCGAAGAACCAGCTGGACTGGGAACGGGCGGTGATCGACTCCTCGCACGTGCGGGCCGCCCGACGGGGCCCAACAGCGGGCCCAGCCCGGTCGACCGCGCACGTCCGGGCAGCAAGCACCACCTCGACGGACAGGGCATCCCGCTCGCGGTGACCCTGACCGGCGAAAACCGCAACGACGTCACCCAACTCGAGCCGCTGCTCGACAAGATTCCCGCCGTCGCGGGCCAGGTCGGCAGACCCCGCCGTCGCCCCGACGCACTGCTGGCCGACCGCGGCTACGACCACGACAAGTACCGCCGCCTGCTCTGGCAGCGCGGGATCCGCCCCGTGATCGCGAGACGGGGCGAGCCGCACGGCACCGGCCTGGGCGTCTTCCGCTACGTCGTCGAGCGCACGATCGCCTGGCTGTACGGCTTCCGCCGCCTGCGCATCCGCTGGGAACGACGCGACGACATCCACGAGGCCTTCCTCGGCCTCGCCGTCTGCCTGATCACCCACCGCCACGTTCGACGCCTTTGTTAGGACCTCTTACGAATCCTCCCTCTGCTCCCTCATCCGCCGCAGGGCAGGCCTGGCTTTCGGCGGACTCGTCTGATCGGCGAGGCAGCTTGAGAGTGCGGCCGGTGTCGGCGCCGTGAAGACCATGCGGATTGGCAGTTCCACACCGAGCACCGCACGCACCCGGCTGACCAGCCGAGTTGCCAGCAGCGAATGCCCGCCCAGGGCGAAGAAGTCGTCGTCCACCCCGACCACCGGCAGGCCCAGCACCCGGGCGAAGGCCTCACAAAGGATCCTCTCCTGCTCCGTGGCCGGCTCCCGGCCCGTCCCCGCCAGCGCTGCGAAGTCCGGGTCCGGCAGCGCCACGCGGTCCAGCTTGCCGCTGATCGTCAGCGGCAGCGCGTCGAGCAGCACGACCGCCTGGGGGACCATGTAATGCGGCAGACGCTGCGCCACGTGGTCCACGACCGATCGACGCAGCGCGCCGCCGTCGGCGTCCTCACCGTCCGCCGGGACGGCGTAGACGACCAGCCGCGCGTCACCCACGGCATCCGCACGTACGGTCACCGCGGCCTGAGCCAGGGCGGGATGCCCGGTCAGTACGGAAGCGATCTCCTCGGGCTCCACCCGGAAGCCACGGATCTTCACCTGCGTGTCCGCCCGCCCCGCGAACTCCAGTCGGCCGTCAGCGGTCCACCGAACCCGGTCGCCCGTCCGGTACATCCTGTCCCCGGCCCCGGCATACGGGCACGCAACGAACCGCTCGGCTGTCAGACCCGCGCGTCCCACGTACCCCCGGGCGAGGTTGGAGCCCGTGACGTACAGGTCTCCCACCACCCCGGCCGGCACTGGGGCAAGGCCTTCGTCCAGGACGAACGCCCGGACGCCCGGAAGCGGACCTCCGATGTCAGGGGCGTCTCCCCCGGCCAGCGGCCGGGACATCGTCGCGCACACGGTCGTCTCCGTCGGCCCGTACGCGTTGATCAGCCGCCGGCCCGGGGCCCAGCGCTCCGCCAGCCGGCCGCCGAGCGCCTCACCGGCCGACACCAGCGTGGTCACCGAAGGCAGGTCCTCGGGTGACAGCTCCGCCAGCACTGCCGGCGGCAGGGTCACATGCGTCACGCCGTGCCGGGCCAGAACCCGGGCCAGACCGGGTCCCGGCAGCAGTTCCTCCGCTCCGGCCACGACCAGGCACGCGCCGGACGACAACGCCACCACCACGTCCGAGACGGCGGCGTCGAAGCTCAGCGACGCGAACTGCAGGAGGCGGCTGGAGCGCTCCACCGCAAACCGGTCTACCTGCGCGGCGGCCAGGCCCGCCAGTCCGGCGTGCGACACCGCCACGCCCTTAGGCCGTCCCGTCGAACCGGACGTATAGATCACGTACGCCAGCTGGCCGGGCACGCCGGTCACGCCGGGCGCGGTCACCGGCGCCGCGTCGAGAGCGGCCGACACCTCCGATGCGTCCAGGTTGAGCACCGGCAGCGCCGGTACGGGCAGGTGACGCGTCAGGTCGCTCTCCCCGACGATGACGCCTGCTCCGCTGTCCGTGAGCATGAACGCCAGCCGCTCGGCCGGGTACTCCGGGTCCAGTGGCAGATACGCCGCGCCGGCCTTCCATACGGCCAGGATTGCGGTGATGGCCGCGACACCCCTCGGCAGGCAGAGCGCCACGACGGACTCCGTCCCGACCCCGTACTTCCTCAGGTGGTGCGCAAGGCGATTGGCCTTCGTGTCGAGTTCCGCGTACGACACCTCGGTCTCGCCGGCCACAACAGCGACCGCGTCAGGAGTCCTGGCCGCCTGCGCCTCGAACAACTCCGTCGCGGTCCGGGCCGCCACCGGCTCGTCCGTATCGTCGTTCCACTCGGTGAGAACCCGCTGCAACTCGTTCGCCGGCAGGACCTCCACCGCCGAGAGGCGCGTGCTGGTCGCCGTTTCCAACGCAGTCACCACGTTGTCCACACAGGTGTGCAGCATGGAACAGACGGCCGCGGCGTCCACGGGGGCCACCGCGTCGACGGTCAGCATGAATCCTGAGTCGACGTCATCCACCGCGACGGCCACGGGATAGTTGGTGCGTTCCCGGGTGAGCAGCGTGCTGATTCCTTCAAGCACGGTGCCACTGCCATGCTCCTGCGCCTCAGGGGCGGCCTGATGATGCCGGTAGTTGAAGATCGATGTGAAGAGCGGGCTGCCCCCCGGCACCCTGCTGGCCCGCTGCGCCAACGCCAGCGGCGCGTGCTCGTGCACCAGCAGCTCCGCCAACTGGTCCCGTAGACCGAACAGGGCCTCAGGCACCGTCGACGACCCCACCCGGACGCGCACCGGCAGTGTGTTGATGAAGGGACCCTGCACACGATCGGCTCCGGATCCGGCGTTCATCCGCCCGAACAGCACGGTGCCGAACACCACGTCGTGCCGGCCGCTGACCGCCGCGAGGACACGGGCCCAGGCCAGGTGGAACACGGTGGCCGGACTCACCCCGAGCGACCGCGCCGTCCCGCGTACCCGGTTCGCCAGCTCTTCCTTCACAGACAGCCGCGTGCGGTTCGCGTCCCTGCCGTCGCCGTGCACGTCGACTAGCCCGTACGGGGCCGTGGTCTCGTCGAGGTCGCCGAGCAGCTCCGCGAAGTAACGCTCGTGCTCCACGCGGGTCACGCCCAGACGCGCCTGTGCGACGAAGGTGCGGAACGGAAGTGCAGCAGGGAGCGCGTCGCCCCCGCCAGAGAGAAAGGCACCGAGCTCGCGCAGCAGGGCTTCCTGACTCGTGTGGTCCCGGACCATCTGATGGATACGGACCAGACACACCCACCGGTCGCCTCCCCGGTCGGCGGCGACGTGCGCCCGGATCAACGGAGCGCTGCGCAGATCCATCCAGCCGCCGGCATGCGCCAGCAACTGCCCTACGACATCGGGCCCGTCCCGGTCCGCAGTGAACTCCTCGACGGGCAGCTCCACGTCACGCAGCACCACCTGGACGGGCTCGCCGAGCCCCTCCCACAGGATTGCGGTGCGGTAGATGTCGTGCCGGTCCACCACTCTCTGAAGCGCTGCGAGAAGCGCGTGCAGCCGCTCGCGTGAATCGAGTTCGAGCACGATGGGCAGTACGTAGACGTCACCGGCGTCCTGATTAGCCATCAGGTGGTGGAAGAACAGGCCTTCCTGGAGGGGGGCGAGGGGGTAGATGTCGGCGATGTTGGCTGCGCCGCCGTCGACGGCCGCGACGATCCGCTCGACCTCCTCAACCGCCAGGTCGACCAGGGGAAGCATGTCCGGGGTGATCCGCTCGGCACCGTCCGGGATCCGGTTCTCCGGCACCTCGACCGCATCCGGCCCGGCCGCCTGCGCCAGACCCGCCGGCGTCGGCGTCTGGAACAACGCCCGCACCGACACCGACACACCCCGGCCCCGCAGCAGCTCCACCAGCGACACCGCCAGCAGCGAATGCCCGCCGAGGGTGAAGAAGTCGTCGTCGACACCGACCCGCTCGACGCCCAGGACCTGGGCGAAGGCCTGGCACAGGATCTCCTCCTGCACCGTTGCCGGCCCACGACCGGAACCGCTCGTGCCCGCCGCCGCGGCGTAGTCCGGGGCCGGCAGAGCAGCACGGTCGAGCTTGCCGTTACCCGTCAGCGGCAACGCCTCGAGCACCAGCACCGCCGACGGCACCATATGCTCCGGCAGCCGGGCAGCAGCGAACGACCGCACCGAATCAGCAAACGCCGCATACTCGACGTCCTCGTCATCAGCCACCACGTAGGCCACCAGGCGTACTTCGCCCGGTGCGTCCTCCCGCGCGAGCACTGCCGCCTGCCCGACCCCCGGGTGCGCGGCCAGCACCGCCTGCACCTCACCCGGCTCGATCCGGAACCCCCGCACCTTCACCTGATCATCAGCACGCCCCGCGAACACCAGACGGCCATCGACCGTCCAGCGGGCGCGGTCCCCCGTCCGGTACATCCGCTCACCACCAGACCCGTACGGGCAGGCCACGAAACGCTCCCCGGTCAGGCCCGGCCGGCCCACATACCCCCGCGCCAACTGCGCACCCGCCACATACAGCTCCCCGACCACACCCACCGGCACCGGCGCCAGATACTCGTCAAGGACGTAGAAGCGGGTGTTCGCCACCGGCCGGCCCACCGGAACCACCCCGGCCGCCACATCCCCCGCCGACAACTCGGTCGTGGCGACACCGATGGTCGTCTCCGTCGGACCATAGTGGTTGAACACCCTCCCACCACCAGCGGCCAGCAGATCACCCACCAGGGCGGGGGGTGCGGATTCGCCTCCCAGGACCAGTGATCCCACCGACTCGAAGACCGGCGCACCCAAAGCGGCCACGTGCGAGGGCACCGCCTTCACACCCTCGATCCCATGGTCGGCCACATACCCCCGCACCAACGCCGGGTCCGTCACCGTGTCCTCGGCGAGGAAGTGCAGGACGCCCCCGCACACCAGAGCCGCGAAGATCGTGGTGTTGCCCAGATCGGTCGCCTGTCCCTGCAGCACCGCGAACCCGCCACCGGGCCGGTCGAAGCCCACCCGGGCCGGAACCGAGCCCACATAGTTCGCCAGACCGCCCTGCGTGACCGCCACACCCTTCGGACGGCCCGTCGAACCCGACGTATACACCACATACGCCACCTGCCCCGGATCGATCGACACCTCCGGCGCGGTGTCCTCCAGCCCGGCCAGCTGCATCCCCACCAGCGCCCCGTCGACCGCCACCAGACGATGCCGCCCCGCCGGAAGATCCTCCAGAATCTCCTCCGTCGTCAACGTCAGCACCGCACGACTGTCCGCGAGCATGAACGCGATCCGCTCCGCCGGATGCCCCGCATCCACCGGCAGATACCCCGCCCCCGCCTTCCACACCGCCAGCATCCCCACCAACGTCTCCACCCCACGCGGCAGACACAGCCCCACCACCGACTCCGCACCCACCCCCTGCACCAACAGGAAACGAGCCAACCGATTCGCCCGAGCATCCAACGCCGCATAAGAGAGCTCCGCCCCCTCACACACCACTGCGATCGCGTCCGGAGCACGCACCACCTGCGCCTCGAACAACCCCAACACCGACTCCCCACCAAGCAAGGCAGACGTGTCGTTCCAGTCCACCAACAGCCGGCGCCGCTCAATCGGATCGAGCACCTCCACCGCCGACAGACTACGGTCGGGATCCGTCACCAGCCGGTCCAGGACCGCGACCCAACGGTCGGCCACCGTCCGCGCGGTCCCGGGGTCGAAGAGGTCGGTCGCGACCGTGACCGCACCCCGGACGCCGGCCGGAGCGCCGTCGCTGTCGTACGTCTCACCGACCATCACGTCCAGGTCGAACTTCGCTGCCGGACGATCGGTCGAGAGCAGTTCAACCTCGAGGCCGGGCAGCGCCACGGTCGCTTCCGCAGTGTTGTGCATCGTGAGGACGACTTGGAAAAGAGGGTGCCGCGCCATGGAACGAGTCGGAGCGAGCTCCTCCACCAGCCGCTCGAACGGCACGTCCTGATGCGCGTACGCCCCCAGACTCGACTCACGTACTCGGCCCAGCAATTCATGGAACGTCGGATCCCCGGACAAGTCCGTCCGCATCACCAGGGTGTTGACGAAGCAGCCGACCAGGTCGTCCAGTGCCTCGTCCGTACGGCCCGCGATCGCCGAACCAATCGGGATGTCCGTCCCCGCACCCAACCGGGACAACGTCACCGCAAGCGCCGCCTGCAGCACCATGAACACCGTCACACCTTCAGCGCGGGCTGCCTCCAGCATCCGCCCATGCAGCTCTGCCGGCATCTCGAACTCGGCCGAATACCCTCGGTGCGTTGCGACCGCAGGGCGAGGTCGGTCGAACGGAAGACCCAACTCCTCCGGCACACCCTCCAGCGCGTCGCGCCAGTACGCGACCTGCCGCGACATCAGGCTTGCTTCGTCGTCCTCGCCCCCCAGGAGCTCCCGCTGCCACAGGGTGTAGTCCGCGTACTGCACCGGCAGCGCACTCCATTCCGGAGCCCGTCCCTCAAGCCGTGCCTCGTACGCCTGCGACACATCACGCGCCAAGGGCGCAGTCGACCATCCGTCACCCGCGATGTGATGCACGACCAAGGCCAGCACGTGCGCATCGGGACCGAGCTCGAACAGCCATGCCTTGACCGGGACTTCATAGGCGAGATCGAAGGCGTACGCAGAGATCCCAGCCAGCGTGTCAGGCAGTTCCGTGTCAGTGATTCGGTCGGTCGGCAGGTCCCAGCCGATCTCGTCCACGTCAAGGACATACTGGTACGGTTCGCCGTCCGCCACCTGGAACACCGTGCGCAGCGACTCGTGGCGCGCCATCACGTCCCGCAGCGCGGCGGACAGTGCCTGCCGGTCCAGCGGGCCGTCGAGCCTCAGTGCCACAGGGCTGTTGTAGGTCTGGCTCGGGCCCTCCAACTGGCCGATGAACCACAGGCGGCGCTGCCCGTACGAGAGCGGCACCCGTTCCGGACGCTCCCGCGCCACCAGTGCCGCGCGCGCCTGGTCCGCTTCTGCGAGCAGTGCAGCGAGGCCCGCCACCGTCGGTGCCTCGAAGAGCTCCCGGATCCCCACCTCCACACCGAGCAGCGCCCGCATCCGGCTCACCAGCCGTACGGCCAGCAGTGAGTGCCCGCCGAGGGTGAAGAAGTCGTCGTCGACACCGACCCGCTCGACGCCCAGGACCTGGGCGAAGGCCTGGCACAGGATCTCCTCCTGCACCGACACCGGCCCACGGCCGGAACCGCTCGTGCCCGCCGCCGCGGCGTAGTCCGGGGCCGGCAGAGCAGCACGGTCGAGCTTGCCGTTACCCGTCAGCGGCAACGCCTCGAGCACCAGCACCGCCGACGGCACCATATGCTCCGGCAGCCGGGCAGCAGCGAACGACCGCACCGAATCAGCAAACGCCGCATACTCGACGTCCTCGTCATCAGCCACCACGTAGGCCACCAGGCGTACTTCGCCCGGTGCGTCCTCCCGCGCGAGCACTGCCGCCTGCCCGACCCCCGGGTGCGCGGCCAGCACCGCCTGCACCTCACCCGGCTCGATCCGGAACCCCCGCACCTTCACCTGATCATCAGCACGCCCCGCGAACACCAGACGGCCATCGACCGTCCAGCGGGCGCGGTCCCCCGTCCGGTACATCCGCTCACCACCAGACCCGTACGGGCAGGCCACGAAACGCTCCCCGGTCAGGCCCGGCCGGCCCACATACCCCCGCGCCAACTGCGCACCCGCCACATACAGCTCCCCGACCACACCCACCGGCACCGGCGCCAGATACTCGTCAAGGACGTAGAAGCGGGTGTTCGCCACCGGCCGGCCCACCGGAACCACCCCGGCCGCCACATCCCCCACCGACAACTCGGTCGTGGCGACACCGATGGTCGTCTCCGTCGGACCATAGTGGTTGAACACCCTCCCACCACCAGCGGCCAGCAGACCACCCACCAGAGCCGGGGAAGCCGACTCACCACCCAGCACCAGCGACCCCACCGACTCGAAGACCGGCGCACCCAAAGCGGCCACGTGCGAGGGCACCGCCTTCACACCCTCGATCCCATGGTCGGCCACATACCCCCGCACCAACGCCGGGTCCGTCACCATGTCCTCGGCAAGGAAGTGCAGGACGCCCCCGCACACCAGAGCCGCGAAGATCGTGGTGTTGCCCAGATCGGTCGCCTGTCCCTGCAGCACCGCGAACCCGCCACCGGGCCGGTCGAAGCCCACCCGGGCCGGAACCGAGCCCACATAGTTCGCCAGACCGCCCTGCGTGACCGCCACACCCTTCGGACGGCCCGTCGAACCCGACGTATACACCACATACGCCACCTGCCCCGGATCGATCGACACCTCCGGCGCGGTGTCCTCCAGCCCGGCCAGCTGCATCCCCACCAGCGCCCCGTCGACCGCCACCAGACGATGCCGCCCCGCCGGAAGATCCTCCAGAATCTCCTCCGTCGTCAACGTCAGCACCGCACGACTGTCCGCGAGCATGAACGCGATCCGCTCCGCCGGATGCCCCGCATCCACCGGCAGATACCCCGCCCCCGCCTTCCACACCGCCAGCATCCCCACCAACGTCTCCACCCCACGCGGCAGACACAGCCCCACCACCGACTCCGCACCCACCCCTGCACCAACAGGAAACGAGCCAACCGATTCGCCCGAGCATCCAACGCCGCATAAGAGAGCTCCGCCCCCTCACACACCACTGCGATCGCGTCCGGAGCACGCACCACCTGCGCCTCGAACAACCCCAACACCGACTCCCCACCAACGGAGACAGACGTGTCGTTCCAGCCGTCCAGAACCTCAACCCGCTCCGCCGGAGACAGCACCTCCACCGCGCCGACCCGCATCGCCGGGTCCGCCACCACCGCGGACAGCACCTGAATGAACCGCTGTGCCATCCGCTCTGCCGCATCCGCTTCGAACAGATCGGCGGCCACGGTCACCGCACCCCGCACCCCGGCCGGTGCGCCCTGCGCGTCGTGCTCCTCCGCGACCATGACATCCAGGTCGAACTTCGCGGAGGGCTTGCCGAGGAACAGGGGCGTGGACCGGATGCCGGGCAGTGTCAGCGTCGCCGCATCAAGCTCCCACCCGGATGAGGCGTTCAGCTTGGTGAGGACCACCTGGAACAGCGGATGCCGGGCCAGCGAGCGTTCCGGGGCCAGCTCCTCCACCAGCCGCTCGAACGGCACATCCTGATGCGCATACGCCCCCAGCCCCGTCTCCCGCACCCGCTCCAACACCTGAGCGAACGACGGATCACCCGACAGGTCCGTCCGCATCACCAGTGTGTTGACGAAGCAGCCGACCAGATCGTCCAGCACCTCGTCCGTACGGCCCGCGATCGCCGAACCAATCGGGACGTCCGTCCCCGCACCCAGCCGGGACAGCGTCACCGCAAGCGCCGCCTGCAGCACCATGAACACCGTCACACCGTGTTCACGCGCCACCTCACGCAGCCGCACGTGAACAGCCGACGGCACGACGAATCCGGCCGAGAACCCGCGATGGGAAGCCGCCGCCGGCCGGGCCCGGTCGAACGGCAGAGCCAGTTCCACCGGCGCCCCTGCCAGCGCGTCACGCCAGTAGGCCACCTGACGGGACATCAGGCTTGCTTCGTCGCCACCATCGCCCAGCAGCTCCCGCTGCCACAACGCATAGTCCGCGTACTGCACCGGCAGCGCATCCCACTGCGGAACGCGCCCACCGCAACGGGCCTCGTACGCCACCGACACGTCCCGAGCCAACGGGCCCATCGACCAGCCGTCGCCCGCGATGTGGTGCACCACCACGACCAGCACATACTCGTCCGCGCCCACGCCGAAAAGCCACGCCCGCATCGGCACCTCGGCCGACAGGTCGAACTCGTACCCGGTGGCTCGTGCCATTGCCGCCGCCAGGTCATGCTGCTCGATCTCGCCGGCCGGAAGCTCCGCGGACGGCTCGATCGTCGGCAGGCTGATCACCGACTCGTCCGGTGACAGATTGTCGAGGTCCAGCAAGCGGTCGTCCTGCGGCCGACTGCCCTGGCTCACCTCGACCAAGTTCAGGTCCCAGTCGAGTTCGTCAACGGGTACGACCTGCTGGTAGGGCTCGCCGTCGGCGACGCGAATCACCGTGCGCAACACCTCGTGGCGCCCGATGACATCCGTCAGCGCCTGCCCGAGCGCCTGCCGATCCAGCTCCCCCCTCAAGCGCACCACGACGGGGCTGTTGTAGGTCTGGCTCGGGCCCTCCAACTGGCCGATGAACCACAGGCGGCGCTGCCCGTACGAGAGCGGCACCCGTTCCGGACGCTCCCGCGCCACCAGTGCCGCACGGGCCGAGACGGCCCTGTCCAGCCCGGCAGCCACGCCGGCCGGAGTCGACGCGTCGAAGAGCGTCCTGATCTCCATCTCCACGCCGAGCACCGTGCGGATCCGGCTCACCAACCGCGTGGCCAGCAGCGAATGCCCACCGAGCTCGAAGAAGTCGTCGTCCACGCCGACGCTCTCCAGCCCCAGGATCTCGGCGAAGGCCTGGCACAGGATCTCCTCCTGCACCGACACCGGCCCACGGCCGGAACCGCTCGTGCCCGCCGCCGCGGCGTAGTCCGGGGCCGGCAGAGCAGCACGGTCGAGCTTGCCGTTACCCGTCAGCGGCAACGCCTCGAGCACCAGCACCGCCGACGGCACCATATGCTCCGGCAGCCGGGCAGCAGCGAACGACCGCACCGAATCAGCAAACGCCGCATACTCGACGTCCTCGTCATCAGCCACCACGTAGGCCACCAGGCGTACTTCGCCCGGTGCGTCCTCCCGCGCGAGCACTGCCGCCTGCCCGACCCCGGGTGCGCGGCCAGCACCGCCTGCACCTCACCCGGCTCGATCCGGAACCCCGCACCTTCACCTGATCATCAGCACGCCCCGCGAACACCAGACGGCCATCGACCGTCCAGCGGGCGCGGTCCCCGTCCGGTACATCCGCTCACCACCAGACCCGTACGGGCAGGCCACGAAACGCTCCCCGGTCAGGCCCGGCCGGCCCACATACCCCCGCGCCAACTGCGCACCCGCCACATACAGCTCCCCGACCACACCCACCGGCACCGGCGCCAGATACTCGTCAAGGACGTAGAAGCGGGTGTTCGCCACCGGCCGGCCCACCGGAACCACCCCGGCCGCCACATCCCCCGCCGACAACTCGGTCGTGGCGACACCGATGGTCGTCTCCGTCGGACCATAGTGGTTGAACACCCTCCCACCACCAGCGGCCAGCAGATCACCCACCAGGGCGGGGGGTGCGGATTCGCCTCCCAGGACCAGTGATCCCACCGACTCGAAGACCGGCGCACCCAAAGCGGCCACGTGCGAGGGCACCGCCTTCACACCCTCGATCCCATGGTCGGCCACATACCCCCGCACCAACGCCGGGTCCGTCACCATGTCCTCGGCAAGGAAGTGCAGGACGCCCCCGCACACCAGAGCCGCGAAGATCGTGGTGTTGCCCAGATCGGTCGCCTGTCCCTGCAGCACCGCGAACCCGCCACCGGGCCGGTCGAAGCCCACCCGGGCCGGAACCGAGCCCACATAGTTCGCCAGACCGCCCTGCGTGACCGCCACACCCTTCGGACGGCCCGTCGAACCCGACGTATACACCACATACGCCACCTGCCCCGGATCGATCGACACCTCCGGCGCGGTGTCCTCCAGCCCGGCCAGCTGCATCCCCACCAGCGCCCCGTCGACCGCCACCAGACGATGCCGCCCCGCCGGAAGATCCTCCAGAATCTCCTCCGTCGTCAACGTCAGCACCGCACGACTGTCCGCGAGCATGAACGCGATCCGCTCCGCCGGATGCCCCGCATCCACCGGCAGATACCCCGCCCCCGCCTTCCACACCGCCAGCATCCCCACCAACGTCTCCACCCCACGCGGCAGACACAGCCCCACCACCGACTCCGCACCCACCCCCTGCACCAACAGGAAACGAGCCAACCGATTCGCCCGCCGCTCAAGCTCCCCATAGGACAGCTCCACACCGTCCTGCACCACCGCCACCGCACCCGGAGTACGCACCACCTGCGCCTCGAACAACCCCAACACCGACTCCCCACCAACGGAGACAGACGTGTCGTTCCAGCCGTCCAGAACCTCAACCCGCTCCGCCGGAGACAGCACCTCCACCGCGCCGACCCGCATCGCCGGGTCCGCCACCAGTTCTTCGAGCACCCGGACCAGCCAACCCGCGATCCGCTCAGCGGCTCCCTCGTCGAACAGGTCCGCCGCCGTGGTCAGCGAGCCCCTGACACCCGCCGGCGCGCCGTCGGCGTCAAACACCTCACCCACCATCACGTCCAGGTCGAACTTCACCGCGGGACGTGCGGTCGAGATCAGCTCCGCGCGCAGCCCCGGGAGCTCCATGAGCTCGTCGGGGATGTCGTTCATAGTCAGGACGACCTGGAAGAGAGGGTGGCGGGCCAGGGAACGCTGTGGAGCGAGCTCCTCCACCAGCCGCTCGAACGGCACGTCCTGATGCTCGAAGGCGCTGATTCCGGCCTCCCGTACCCGGCCCAGCACCTCGGTGAACGTCGGATCGCCGGACAAGTCCGTCCGTATCACCAGGGTGTTGACGAAGCAGCCGACCAGGTCGTCCAGGGCCTCGTCCGTACGGCCCGCGATCGCCGAACCGATCGGGATGTCCTCTCCTGCCCCCAGCCGGGACAGCAGCACGGCCAGCACGCCTTGCAGCACCATGAAGGGCGTCACGCCCTCCGCTCGTGCCAGGTCGAGCAGCCGGGCATGCACCTCACCCGGCACACCGAAGACGGCTGTACGGCCGCGATGGCTGGGCACGGCCGGGCGCGGCCGGTCCACCGGCAGCCCCAGTTCCTCCGGTGCCCCCGCCAGCGCCTCGCGCCAATACGCCACCTGCCGCGACAGCAGACTCCCCGGGTCGTCGTCCGAACCCAGCAGCTCCCGCTGCCACAGGGTGTAGTCCACGTACTGCACCGTCAGCGGGTCCCACGCAGGGGCGGCGTCAACGCACCGCGCCGCGTACGCGGTCGAGATGTCGCGCGCGAGCGGCCCCATCGACCAACCGTCCCCGGCGATGTGGTGCACCAGCACGACCAGCACGTGCTCGTCCAGACGTTCGGTCCGGAACAGCCACACCTTCACCGGCACCTCGGTCGACAGGTCGAACACGTGAGCAGACGCACCGACCACCGCTTCCGCGAGCTCCGCTCGCGCCGGGTCCAATGCCGTTGCGGTCGGTGACGCAGTCGTTTCGGGCAGGTCGGTCATCTCCGAAAGCCGCTCGTAGGCCCCGCCCGAGTCGCGGACGGTGACCTCCTCCATCTCCCAGTCCAGTTCGTCCATGGGGATGACCGACTGGTAAGGCTCGCCGTCCTCGGTGGGCAGCACCGTGCGCAGCGCTTCGTGGCGCTCGAGGACATCCCGCATGGCGGCCCTCAGCGCCGAGGAGTCGAGCCGGCCGGTCAGCTTCATCACCACGGGAGTGTTGTAGGTGGCGCTGGGTCCTTCGAGCCGGTCCAGAAACCACAGCCGGCGCTGCGCGTACGACAGAGGCACCCGCTCTGGCCGCTCCCTTCCCGCCAGGACGACGCGCGCCGTGTCCGCGCCCGTCAGCCTGCCGAGGAGACCGGCGACCGTCGGCTCCTCGAACACTGCCCGCATCGGCAGTTCCACGTTCAGCGTGCTGCGGATACGGCTGACCAGTTGTGTCGCCAGCAGCGAATGACCGCCCAGATCGAAGAAGTCGTCGTCGGCGTCCACGCTCTCCAGGTCCAGGATCTCGGCGAAGAGCGCGCGAAGCACGTCTGCCCGGGTATCGGCCCGGCCCCGACCCGCGTCCGACTCCCCGTCCGACTCCTTGATCCGCTCCGGTGTGCGCCGGCCCGGCTCCGTGCCGCCCGTCGCTCCCGGGAACTCCAGCTCACCTTCGCCGCTCCAGCGCACCCGGACCTCAGTCCGGTACATCCGTGACCCGTCCGCCGCGAAGGGGTCCGCCACCAGCCGCTCCGCCCGCAGCTTGGCGTGGTCCGCCGCACCGGCCAGGTAGAGCTCGCCGATCACCCCCGGCGGGACCGGGCGCAGCTCCGCGTCGAGCACGTACACCCGGCTCGTCGCCGCCTGCGTGTCGAGCAGCGCCTGTACCGACGGCTCCGTCAGCGTCTCGGCCGCCGTGCCGTTCCACTCGGCCAGTACCCGGGAACGCTCCGCGGCCGACAGGACGTCGATGCCTCTGACGAGATCGGTCGGCTCGGTCCGGGCGAGCCGTCGCAGGATCCTCACGAACCGGAGGCAGACGGCCTCTTCCGGTTCCAGGTCCCGGGCGCCTCTGTGGATGTCGGCGTCCACCTGGAGGCCGGTGCCGTCCCGCCGGTCGTAGACGTCGATGCTGAGCGTGTCGATGGGCCCGTTGGCGAGGTTGTGGGCGGTCCCGGTGCAGTCACCGAAGCCGAGTTGGTAGTCGAACGACATGACATTGACGATGAGATCGCACAGCGGATTGCCGCCGAGCAGCTTCAGGTCGCGGAGCATGTCCTCGTACCGGTAACGCTGGTGGCGGTTGGCCGCGCGCATCTCTGCCGCGATCTGCCGCAGGAGATCCGCGGTCGTGGTCGCTCGGCCGATGGAGATGCGGATCGGCAGGATGTTCGACGTCATTCCCGGGATGCCACGGGTCCGGCGTCCGACACGCCCCAGCACCGGGATGCCGATCACGACGTCCTGCGCGCCTGTGGTCCGGTGATGGTAGACGGCCGCGGCGGCGATCGACAGTCCGGCCAGGCTGGTCCTCAGCCGGCGCGCATTCCGCTTCAGGCCGTCGGTCTCATCCGGGGCGATCTCGTCGCGCTGCCGGACGGGCACCTGCGGAAGCTGCCGTGGCCTGTACCCGTCGGACCGTACGGCGCGGGCGGCGCGGGCGGTGTCCGACAGCGCGTCCGTCCAGAACTGCCGGTCCTCCGTGTGTGCGGGGGAAGCACGGTAGGTGCCGTCCTCGTCGAGCAGTACGGAGACGGGCTCCATGGCACCGTCCGGTCCGGCTTCCCGGCCTTCCGAGAGTGCCGTGTACCGCTGCGCGAGCCTGTTGGCGAACAGCTGGCCGCTGTACCCGTCCATGACGAGGTGGTGCGCGTAGTGCAGCCAATAGTGGCGGTCCTGCCCGACCTTGATCAGGGCATGACCCGTCAACGGCTCGCCGAGGAGTTTCATGGGCTTGCGCAACCGGCGCGTCATCCACGTCTCGGCGGCGGCGTGCGGGTCCGGTTCGGCGGTGACGTCGAGTATCTGGACGGAATGGTCGTCCACGGCGCCGAGGTACTGCCGCGGCTCGTTGTCGACGAGCCTAATGCGTAGCCGGACCGTTTCGGCCTCGATCATGGTGGCGCGCAGCGCACGCATAAAGAGTTCGGTGTCGAGTTTTCCGCGTAGCTCGACGTATTCGGCGATGTGGTAAACCGGGTTCTCAGGGGCGAGTTGCTGTGCGTACCAGACAGCAACCTGGCCGGCCATGAGTTCCTTGGTTTCACGTTCAGATGCAGCCATCCCCGCACACCCCAACCGATCCGACTCAACGACTGGAGCAGCAGAGAGCAGCCGCCGACGCGGCATGCCGAATCGCCGTCCAGCTCTCCATGAAAAAGCTGCGACGGGATGTTCTAACATCCCCGACGCTGCGCTTGGAATCCCCACCGTACGCGCGGCGTCCAGTGGTTGACCGCGTGGATACCGGTCACACTGACACTGAGCTCGCCGCACCGCCGCCGGCTCCGGGCAGGGGCACCATGACCGGCCCAGGGCTTTGGCGTTCAACTGTGTCGGCGCCTCACTTGAACAGTATGCCGGATCATGCGCCTGCGGCGCGAACACCGCAACTTTCACCCACGTACGCTATTTTGAGGCCAGCCACGCCCCATGGATGAGAGAGCAGGGAGAATTGACTGCCGATCGCGTATCGAAGGTGCAGTTCGGCCGCATGCTGAGAAATGCACGAACGCGCGCCGGCATGACCCAGAATCAGCTTGCCGAAATCTCCACGGTAAGCGTGCGGGCGATACGTGACCTCGAACTCGATCGTACGGGGACCCCGCGCGTGCAGACCATACGGTTGCTTGCGGACGCCCTGCGATTGGTGGGCGCTCGGCGTGCGGAACTGGAAGCCGCCGCGGGGCTGAGGGCGGTCCGGTCGCTCTACGACGACCTGCCGGCGCCGTCGACTGTTCTTGCCCCTCCCCTCGCCCGCGAGGAGGAGGCGGCGTCGCTGACCAGGTTGCTGCGCTCCCCCGGTCATCAGCTGATCAAGGTGACAGGGCCGCCGGGGGTGGGCAAGACGTCCCTGATCCAGAGCGTCGCCGGCGAGCTGCACCGGACCGAGTTCATGCCGGTGATCTCCTTGGACCGGATCGGGGCGGCGCCCCACGGCCGGCACGAGGCTTCGCTCCGGCTGGTGCGCCGGGTCGCCGAGGCGATCGGGTGCGACAGTGCCCTGACGGAGGTGGCAGGCAGCCTCGCCTCGCACGATGTCCTGCTCGTCGCCGACGAGCGCGACCTCGACGACGGGGACCGGCAGGACCTGCGGGTCCTCGTGCAGCTCTGCAGAGGCCTGCGGGTGTTGCTCGAGACCTGTACGGTGACCGTGGACCGTGCCGGGGCGACGACCTTCACCCTCTTCCCGCTGCACGTTCCCGAATGGAGCCGGCAGACCCCCGATCCCGCCGCCGCCGATTCCCCCGTCGTGCAGTACATGCTCGCGCGCTGCGCCCCCCTGTATCCGGAGGACGTCTCGGCACCGGAGACCCTGACCGCGATCGCCGGAATATGCTGGCACCTCGACGGAATTCCGGCGGCGCTCGAATCGGCGCTCTCCTGGCTACTCATCTATGAACCTGCCGAACTGCTGCGCATCGCCGAGGAGTCGCCGGCGCGGCTGACGGCGTCGCCGTCCGGTGAGCACGCCTCGCTCGTCGACTGGGTGCGTCAGGCCCTCGCCACGCTCCCCGAGTCGGGCATGCGTACCCTGCACAGACTGGTCGACGCACCTCCTTGGACTGTGAAGGACGCCGTCGCGCTTCTGGCCGGCTCCGGCGCGGACGCGGAGGACAGTCTCCGCGATCTGCGTGCTCGCGGCCTGGTGCGCCGTGTGAAGTCCGTGCGCGGGGAGCCGCAGCGGTTCGTGGTCCTCAACCTGGTACGCCACCTCGTTCACTCGGCTCGTGATCCCCGGCCCGACCCTTACGACGCGCCCGTTTCCTGGGGCGGGCTGCACCCCGTCCAGACCTTGGCATCGTGAGTGACCACCTGCTGGTGGCGCCGGTGACGCTCGCGCTCACGAAACCGCTCACGCCCACCCCACATCAAGGGGTTCGTCTGGGCCGACCTCATGGTCAAGGCAACCGCGCGGCTTACCGGCGTACAGCTGGCCTGGAACAACCGCACGGCCACCGTCACCGTCCCATCGACCGCCTTCTGGCGCCATCTCGACCGCGCAGAACCAGGCGTCGACTGGAGCAGTGAACCCGAGGAGCGGATCGGCGAGCGATACGTCCGCTTCCACGCGGACCCCGGCTGAATCTGCTCGGGGTCGGCAGTCCGGGACTCGCCGACGACCGGGCCGCCGGCCATGCCGGCGAAATCGCTCCTCCATGCGCCGGCCGAACGCGACCTCCTGATGAACCACAGCCGTTTCGGCGGGCCCGTCTACCTCGACGGCACCCGCTGGGGTTTGCCTCTGAGCCGGCTGATCGACGGCGACGGGATGCCCGACTCCCTCATGCCCATCCTGCGCGTCCTGCCGGCACGCGTCCTCGGGGTTTCGGGACCCGTGTGGCGCGGGTCCCCGGGGGGGGTACCTCTATGTCCTTCGTCAAGCCTGAGGTGGTCATGGGGTGGCTGCCTCGGGCAGGCGTGATTCGTAGAAGGTGCCGTCGCGGAGCATGGCGAACAGGACGCTGATGCGGTGGCGGGCGAGACGGAGAAGGGCCTGGGTGTGGGTTTTTCAGCGGGCCCGGCAGCGGTCGTAGTAGGTGCGGGAGACGGGATCGTGCAGGGCGGCGAACGTGGAGAGGAACATGGCGCGTTTGAGCTGCCGGTTCCCGCTTCTGGGTACGTGCTCGCCGTAGATCGAGGTCCCGGACGACTTGGTCGCCGGGCGAGGCCGGCGTAGGAAGCCAGGTGGGCGGCGCTCGGGAACGAGCTGCCGTCGCCAATGGTGACCAGGAGAACGGCGGCGGTCCTGGTGCCGACACCGGGCAGCGACGTCAGGACCTGGGAAAGAGGGTGGGCCTCCAGCAGTTGGTTGATCTGGGCCTCCGGGGCCCGGCGTTGTTCGTGGACGGCCGCGAGCGAGCGGGCCAGGGACGGGATGACCATGTCGAGGGTGCCGGCGCCCGGGACGGTGACGGTCTGTTCGTCGAGCGCGTCGAAGACGTCATCGATGAGCCGGGCGGCCATGCGCGGAGCCTTGGGGCGGATCAGCTCGACGAGTCTGCGGCGGCCGGCTTTGCGCAGAGCCTGCGGGGATCCTTAACGCTCGAGAAGCCAGGTGACGGCCTGGTGGTCGAGGCGGGGTCCCAGGACGCGTTCCAGACTGGGGTGGAACTGGGTGAGCAGGCCCCGTATGCGGTTGGAGGTGCGGGTGGCCTCGGCGGCGAGGTCCTGGTCGAAGCCGATAAGGACGGTGAGTTCGGCGGTGATCTCGTCGGTGAGGTGCAGCGAGCGCAGGGTGTGGGGCATGGTGCGGGCGGCGTCCGCGATCACCGCGGCGTCCTTCGCGTCGGTCTTGGCCTCGCCCGGGTAGAGGTCGGCTATGCGGCGCATCGCGAGTCCGGGCAGGTAGGCGACCTGGCAGCCGGCGTCCCGGGCCACCGCGAGCGGGGAAGCGCCAATCGAGGCGGGCTGGTCCACGACCACCAGGACGGTGCCGAACTTCGCGGCCAGCTTGTCGAAGACGGCCCTCAGCTTCGGCTCGCTGTTGGGCAGCGGCTTGTCGAAGACCTTCTTCCCGGCCGGGGTCAGCCCGTGGCCATGATGCGTACTCTTGCCGACGTCCAGCCCGAGGAAGACGCCCACGCTGTCAATGTCGATCACCGTGCCCCCACAAACTCGTCGCGTGCTGACCTGGGCATTGGGGCCGTTCTCGCGCATCCACGTTATGCAGACCTGCCGCCCGCAGGTGGCCGGGCATTGCGCTCGGCCGGGCGGTGGCCGGACCTCTGATCAGCGTCTCCGACGGCACCCCCTCGGGCCCGGTGGCACCCCCCAGGTCATCCATTCCAATGCCGTTGCGTTAGTGGTCGTGCCATCGGTGGTTCAGGGTGATGATGATCGGTAGACGTCGCTGGCTGGCAGGTTCTCCGGGGGCCTTGCTGCCGTAGCCGGTGATGCATGACCGGATCTTGCGGGAGCAGTCACGGAGTCGGCGGCGAGGCAGGAGGCTGCGGCCGATCTCGGTGAGTCCGAGGTGCCGGTCGCGTCTGCGGGCGGAGGGGGGAAAAGCCGCTCGGCGAGATCACCGTGCGGCGGACGATGTGCAGGGCCCGGGTGAACGAGGTCCGCTCGGCGGTGCTGCGGTGCAGTCGGGCGGCCTCGTCCAGCAGGTCGCGAGTGGCATGGTGCACGATCAGGTGCGCGTAGATCTCTTGTCGCACTCCGTCCGGGGTCTGCGACCTCAGGACTGGTCGGCCGCGTTGATGGGTCTTGATCTCGTCGAAGACCAGCTCGATCTCCCAGCGTCGGGCGTAGAGGGCTGCGAGCTCGGCGGCCGGGTATTTCGCGTGGTCGGTCAGGCTGGTGATCAGCCGGACGATGTCCGGCTGTCCGTCGATGCGGTACTCGATCACCAGCGACGGCGGGGCCTTGACTGTTCCGGCCGCCTTACTGTGTTTGTTCGCCTCGATCCGGGCCAGGTAGCTGCCGTCCGGCAGGACGTCCTGGACCCGGCGGGCTTTGCGCCGCTCGATCCGCCACAACAGGTGAGTGCCCCGTTCCCGCAGCCGGTGCCAGCGGGCCAGGCCCCAGAGGCCGCGATCGGCCAGCAACAACGTGCCGGCTCCGATGTGGGCTTCGAGGGCGTCGGAGACGATGCGTTCGGACTCCTTGAACCCGCCGATCACGGCGTCGAGCACGGCATGGGAGGAGCACTCCGCGACGGCGACCACCCTTGCCTGTGGATATCCCATGGGACTGCGCTGGGAGCCGGACTTGCCGAAGGTGTCGTTGTTCCCTGCCGAGTCGGGCACAGCCAGCAGGGTCCCGTCCAGGGCCAGGACCCGCAGACCGCGGAACAGCTCTCCACTCCCGCCCAGGGGCCGGGCCACGGCACGGAACAAGTCCCGCATCACGGTCCATCCGAGCCTCTGCCGGGCCCTGGTCAGCGAGGACTTGTTGACCCCGGTCCACGACCGCAGTCCCGGATCCCTGGTCTTCACCAGGCGCAAGACCTCCAGGTAGTCGGCCTGGGGAAACAAGCACATCACCAGCACAAAGTAGACCGTGAACCGAGCGGACAGCAGACGCCGGCGCTTCTCCGAGCGGCTGGCGTCACCGACCACCCGGTCCACCAGCTCGGGCGGGCACGACCGGGTCAGGACTCCCAGCCCCAACCGCTCCAGACGAGATATCAGCACACCCGCTCAACCGGCTGACAGCCTCAAAAGCAACGGCATTGTCATCCCATCGACAGGGGGCAACAGTCATGCCGGGCCCGGAGGCCAGCGGCCCTCTTGCAGGACCGCGGAGAACATAACGGGGCAGGTCGGGCAGGTGCTCGCAGAGCTCGACGGCCGCGCGCAGGAAGGCGCAGGGCGGCCGCACCGCAGGGCGGCCGCCCGCTCACGCCTCGGCTGCCTTGAGGGCCGCCACCACCTGGCGGATGGTGGGATGACGGTAGAACTGCCGCAGCCGGAGCGTGGGCATGCCCTCGGCACGCATCGCCGCGGAACCCTTTACCGCGACCACCGAGTTGCCGCCCGCTTCGAAGAAGTCGTCGTCCAGACCGATCGGGAATCCCAGCAGCTCCGACCAGAGCTCCTGCAGTCGGGCGGCCATCGCGTCGTCGGCCGTCGGCGTGTGGTCCGTGGCGGACCGGGTGGTGATCTGCGGGGCGGGCAGCTTCGCCACATCGACCTTGCCGCTCGTGGTCAGCGGGAGTGCACCCACCTCCGTCACCGTCGCCGGGACCATGTAGTCGGGCAGTACCGCGGCGGCGTGGGTGCGGACCGCCGCCACGTCACCGCCGTCCAGGACCACGTAGGCGTCGATGCGCACGCCGTTCGCGCCGCTGCCGTCCGGGGGCACGACGACTGCGGCGGTCCGGACGCATCCGCTCTCCAGGAGCACCGAGCGGATCTCATCCAGTTCGATACGGAACCCGCGGATCTTCACCTGGCCGTCGATGCGTCCCAGATGCTCCAGCGCGCCGTCCGGCCGCAGTCGCCCCAGGTCGCCGCTGCGGTACATGCGGCCGCCGTTGTACGGATCGGGCAGGAACCGTTCCGCGGTCAGGTCCGGCCGGCCGACGTAGCCCTGGGCGACACCGGCCCCGGCGACACAGATCTCACCGGCGGCGCCGGGCGGGAGCAGCCGCCCCGCGGAGTCCAGGACGTAGACATGCCATCCCGGCAGCGGCCTGCCCACCGAGCGCGTGGCACCGAGGGCCAGGTCGGGGGTCACCGGCTGGGCGGTGACATGGACCGTGGTCTCGGTGATGCCGAACATGTTCACCACCCGGCAGCGCTCTGGCGGGTAGGCGTCGAACCAGGGCAGCAGCATCCTGGCGTCGAGCGGTTCGCCGCCCAGGATCACCAGCCGTACCGGAAGGTCCGCGTAGTCGACGGACAGGAGGTTGGAGAGCGCCGAGGGCGTCTGGTTGAGGACTGTGACCCCGTGCGCCGCCAGGAGCTCGCGGAACTGCTCCGGGTCACGGGAGGTGAAGTGGGGCACGATCACGAGGCGGCCGCCTGTCAGCAGGCAGCCCCACATCTCCCACACCGAGAAGTCGAAGGCGCTCGAGTGGAAGAGGGTCCATACGTCTTCCGTACCGAGCCCAAGACCGGTGCCGGCGGCCTGGACCAGACTCAGTACGTTGCCATGGGGGACGGCGACGCCCTTGGGCCGTCCGGTCGAGCCGGACGTGTGGATCACGTACGCCGTGTGCGTACCGCCGAGGCCCTCGGGTGCCTCGAAGGTGAGGTCGTCGAGCAGCTGGTCAGGCGTCACCCTCCGGCATGCGTCCGGTCCGGCGGGCTCGCCGAGCCGGGTCACGAGCAGGCGCGCCGACGCGTTGTCCATCGTGTACGCGATGCGCTCCGCCGGGTACGCGGGGTCGACCGGGACGTAGGTCGCGCCGGCCTTGAGCACACCCAGGAGTACCGCGACCAGCTCGGCGGATCGGTCCAGGCACACGCCGACGCGGTCGCCGGCGCGTATGCCCCTCGCCTGGAGGTTCGCCGCGAACACGCCCGCCAGGTGGTCGAGCTGTCCATAGGTGAGTTCCAGGTCCTCGTCGGACAGCGCGACGGCGTCGGGTGCTCCGGCCGCGACTGCGGCGAACGCCTCGTGCACAGTGCTCGCCGGGGGCCGCTGCACGGGGGCCGAACTGCCGAGACGTACGATGCGCCGCCGTTCGCCGTCGTCGAAGAGCTCGGCCGCGGCGGCGGGCGTCTGCGGTGATGTCGCCGCCTGCCCGTACACGTGGGCGACATGACGTGCCAACTGCTCGGCGATCGCGGGGCACACGTGGCTCAGTGCGTGGTCGCAGCGCAGCCAGAGCCGGCCGTCCGCCCGGCGCACGAGGGAGAAGGTCAGGGGGAAGGCCGGGGCCGGCGCGGGCAGTGGCTCGCCGTCGCTGCCGGGCCGCGTGCCGGCCACCACCGGATCACCGGTGGGCGTGTGCGGGCGTCGGCGCATCTCGTCGAGCGTGCCGCTCACCCGCACGCTGAAGGCCCCCTGAGCGGACCCGAGGGCGACCTCTTCCGTGTCGCCGCCGTCGTAGCGATGGAGCGTCACGGCAAGGGCCGTTCGCAGGCTCGCCTCGTCGGCCAGCTCATCGGGGGGCAGCACCGTCCACGTCGTGCCGAACCGGTCGTCGCCGCCCGCGCCCAGTCCCCACTCGGGAGCGGCGGCGAGCCGCACCGGCGCTACGTCCTGGGCACCCGGCACCCGGAGCTCGGACTCCTGTGCCGGCTCGCTCAGCCGGAGCCGGGCCGCGTGATTCTGTGCCCTCACCATGCGTGCACTCCTCTGCGTCACTGAGTCACCTGGAACGGTACGAGGTCGCACCGAGAGCGAACGGCAGTTTGAGCGGCGACTCGTCGGCAGCGCACATACCGCCTCGCGTCGGGCGGCGGCCGCATGCCGGCCCAAGTTGCCTCCGAAGCGCCGCTCGAACTGCCGGTGCCGCAGCGGGCGGCACCCTAACCTCGATGCGATGACAGCAGGTCGAGGTACTCCGCAGTCGACGCCGACCAGGAGAAATCTTCCGAACGGAATGGAAGTCTTCAGTCTCAACGGAAACGAGACGGACTACCTGTACGGAGAGATCTTCGATGATGAGTCCTATATTCCGCCGCAGGGCTGGGACATGCCGACGGAGCCGGTCATTCTCGACATCGGTGCCAATATAGGGCTGTTCACCCTCTTCGCATTGCAGCGTTGGCCCGGTGCGAAGGTGCTCTCGTTCGAACCGGCACCTGATGTCTACTCAACCCTCCGGCGGAATGTCGGGCACCTTCACGGTGCGCACCCGCACAACCTGGCCCTGGGTGACAGCGATCAGACCCGCGAGCTGACCTACTACCCGAACTACACCATGATGTCCGGATTCGATGCCGACCTGGAGACCGACAAGGTACTCGCCTCGGCGTTCATCACCAGTGTGGCCGACTCGCTCGACGGGGAACTCCGTGACGAGTTCATCCTGGAGGCCGAGGGCCTGGTGGACGACTGCCTCGACGAGCGGCGTCTGGTGCGTTGCGACGTGCGGCGCCTCGAGACCTTCGCCGGCAGCGCCGGCATCGATCGCGTCGATCTCCTCAAGGTGGACGTGGAGGGGTTCGAGCTCCGGGTCCTGCGGGGAATCGGCGATGCCCTGTGGCCGGGGATCAGAAATGCCGCCGTCGAGGTCGCCGATCGCGAAGGGGCGCTCGACGCGGTGGTCTCCACCCTCGAGGACCACGGCATGGCCACCTCCGTCCGGCAGGCCGCGGAGTACCGGAAGACCGACCTCCACACAGTCTTCGCCTGGCAGGTGGTGTGACATGACGAGCACGTCTCAAGCAATGGATCCGCGGATGCTGTTGTCCGCCAAGCGCTGGATCGCGCGTCCCCAGCGCATGGCGAACCCGGAGCTCCGGGTGTTCTGCTTCCCGCACGCCGGCGGCGGGGCGGCCGCGTTCGCCCCGTGGGCAAGGCGCCTGCTCCCCGGAGCCGAACTGTGCGCCGTGCGCTACCCCGGGCGCGAGAACCGAATAGACGAGCCGCCCTTCGAAGACCTCCAGCCGCTCGTCGACGCCCTTGAGCAGGCGGTCACCCCGCTGGTCGACCGGCCGTTCGTCTTCGTCGGACACTGCTCGGGCAGCATCGTCGCGCTGGAGCTGACCCGCCGGATCGGCGAGCGCCAAGGGCGGCTTCCCACCGCGCTGTTCGTCTCGTCCATCGCCGGTCCCGTGCGGCGTTCTTCGGAGTCGATCCATCTGCTGCCGCGCGAGGCGTTCTTCGAACGGGTCGCGCAGTACGGCGGCATCGACGAATCCGTGCTCGGCGACCCCGAGGTCATGGACATCTTCGAGCCGACCCTTCGGGCCGACTTCCGTGTCGCGGAGGAGGGCATGTCAGGGCAGACAGGCCCACTGGACGTCCCGATCACGGCAGTGGGCGGCCTTCACGACCCCTTCGTGACGTTCGAAGACCTGGCGGCCTGGCGCGGGGAGACGAGCGCGGCCTTCTCGCTGCACCGCGTCGAGGCCGGCCACTTCGTCCTGGACCAGATGATGAAACAGATGGTGGACGCCCTGCCCAACCACCTGCACCAGGCGGGCCTGGACCGGCACTCGCCCCGCCCGGCGGGCTGAGAACCTCCGCCCTGAAGAACCCCGTGAAGGACGAAAGCCCTCCAGCGGCAGCTGTTGCTGCGCTGGAGGGCTTCACCTCTGCCCGGACGGCGGACCACCCGGGCAGAGGTCGGTTACTTGCTCTCCATGGCCTCGATCAGGCTCTTGGGCCGCATGTCGGTCCAGGATTTCTCGATGAAGTCGAGGCATTCCTGACGGCCCGCCTCACCGAATATGTTCTCCCAACCGTCCGGCACGTCCGCGAAGACCGGCCACAGGGAGTGCTGGCCCTCGTCATTGACCAAGACGTAGTAGTGGGCATCCGGGTCGTCGAATGGATTCGTCACCAAGCCGTCCCTTCCGAGAAGGTGTGAAATCAGGCGGCCGGTCAGGGCCGTCCCCGATCAGCAGCGGTCACCGGAGGCTAGTCAATCGACCGCGGTCACCACACCTTCGTTCAACTGATCCACCGCACCAGTTGAACGACGTGTGACCGCTCACCTCCGGAAACACCTCATCTGCCGGTTGTGCCCCGCTCCCGGAATGGGTACGGTCGCCGAGCCAAGAAATCCCCTCATACCGCAGGTCTACTACGTTGATCGCGCAGATATTCCGAGAGGCGGTCAAATGAGCGCATCCGACCTCGGCACTGCTTCCCGGGGAGAATCTGGAACACACCCATCGGCCGTGATCGCCGGCCTCGGGACCTGTCTGCCGGCGACCGCGATCGACAACGCGTCCCTGCCGGATGACTTGGACACCAGCGACGAATGGATTCGCACGCGGACGGGAATCCGGTCCCGCCGCCGTCTGCCCCCGGAACTCTCGGTGCTCGATCTGGCCTGTGAGGCCGCCGAGAACGCCCTGCGTTCCGAGGGGACCGACACGATCGGCGGCCTCGTCTTCGCCACGACACGCCCGAACGCCCCTGCCCCGCCGCAGCACCCGAGATCGCTCACCGCATCGGGCAGGGACGAATACCGGCCTTCGACATCTCGGCCGTCTGCAGTGGATTCCTGTACCCCATGGCGTCGGCCGGCGCCCTCATCACCGCCGGCATCACGGACAGCGTCCTGGTCGTCGCGGCGGAGGCCTACTCACGCGTCGTCGACCCCACCGGCCGGTCCACGGCCGTCCTCTTCGGCGACGGCGCCGGAGCGGTGGTGCTCCGCGCGGGTCGGGCCGCCGAGCCCGGCGCGCTCCTCGCGTACGACCTGGGCAGCGACGGCGAGGGCGCGGAACTGATCCGAATTCCCGGACCCCGCGAACAGCCGACCGGCGACCGCTGGTTCGCCATGGCCGGCCGGAAGGTGTACCTGCGGGCCATCGAGCAGATGGCCCATTCGGCTCTGCGGGTGGTGAAGGACTGCGGCTGGAGTCCGGAGACCATCGACCTGCTCGTCCCGCACCAGGCCAACGCACGCATCGCCGACGCCCTGGCCAGGCGGCTCGGCCTCCCGCCCGAACGCATGGCCTGGGAGCTGGCCAGGACCGGGAACACGGCGGCCGCCTCCATCCCGCTGGCGCTGGCCGGCGCGCTGGCGACCCGCACCCTGGCCCCCGGCGCCCGGACGGCCCTGACCGCCTTCGGCGGCGGGCTCAGCTGGGCGTCGACAGCGCTGATCTGGCCACAGCTGACCGCCGTCTCCTCAGAGCTCTGAAGGAAGGACCACCTGTGTTCATCGAGTACCTCACCAACCTCTTGGGCAACGTGTACAAGGTTCCGGGCACCATCGACCCGGAGAAGTCCTTCCTGGACCTGAAGGTCGATTCGCTGTCCCTGGCGGAACTCGGCGCGCAGTTGACAGACGACTTGGGCATCGAGGTCGCCGAGGAGACCTGAGCGGCACGACCACCGTGGCCGAACTGGCCGGGCTCCTGAAGTCACGCGGCGCGGACATACCGGCATGAGCACACGCGGGCAGCGGCACCGGGACGTGGTCATCACGGGCCTCGGGATGGTGACACCGGCCGGAGCCGACACGGCCACCGCCTGGAAGGCGACCTGCGCCGGGCTGCCGTCCGCGGCTCCCGACGCCCGGCTCGGCGGTACGGCCGTGGACTTCAGCTGTGCCGTCACCGACTTCGACGCGGGCCTGGTGCTGGGCACCGAGGCGCGTCGGATGGACGTCTTCACTCAGTACGCCGTCGCCGCGGCCCGCGAAGCCGTCGCCGACGCCGCTCTGGGCGACGGGGGCTGGGACCCGACCAGGGTCGGGGTCCTGATCGGCACCGGCGTCGGAGGCCTCGGGACGTGGCTGGAGCAGTCGGGACGGCTGCTGGGCACCCCGCCTCGGCCGGTCAATCCGCTGACCGTCCCCAAGGCCATTGGGAACGTGGCCGCGGCCACCGTGGCCCTGGATCTGGGCCTGAACGGACCGGCTCTCAGCCTCGCCACCGCTTGCGCGACCGGCACCAATTCGTGATGCTCGTCCGGGCAAGGGGCCCGATTCATTTCTGGGGTGGTGGCATGGTTGCCGGCAGTGTGGTGCGGTTCGACAGCTCGCGGGGTTTCGGGTTCATCGCACCCGAGTGCGGAGGGGAAGACGTCTTCCTGCACGTGAACGATCTCCTGATCCCCGAGCACCAGCTACGCGCCGGTCTCGCCGTCGAGTTCGAGGTCGAAGAAGGGGATCGCGGGCTCAAGGCCTCGTCCGTCCGGCTCCCGGAGGGAGCCGGTATCAAGCCGTCGGCCTTCCGGGCCCCGTCCGTCGGCGAAACGCCGGTCCCGGTCAGGCAGGTGGACGGCGACTCGCTCTGCGATGTGCTCACGGCGCACGAGTACCTGCACGAGGTGACCGAGGTGCTGCTGTCGGCGGCGCCGTCGCTCACCGGGGAGCAGATCGTGCGGATTCGCGGCGGTCTGCTGCAGGCCGCGAAGAACCACGGCTGGACCGAGGACTGAGCTTGGGGGAGGGGTGCGATGCCGCACCCCTCCCCCGCCCGCGCCGGCGTCCGGCTACCTCACAGCTGAGAAGCGACCCACCTTGTCGAGCACATCGGCGCTGTACAGGCGGAGCGACTGCTGGTGCGCGAACTCCGCCATGTAGCAACGGAAGTCGTCCACGGATTCCTCCGCCAGATGCAGCATCCGCCGGTTGGGGACGACGGCGGGCGCCCGGAAGCGCTCCAGGCTCCGCTCCACCGCATGGTCCAGGTCCTCGGTCTCGTGGACCTCGTCCACCAGCAGCCGGGCCTCCGGTTCCGCGGCCCAGATCCGGCGTCCCTCGAGGATCACCTGCCTCGAAAGGCGGGTGCCCGCGGCCCGGACGAGCCGGAGGGCGGCCGCGCCGGGAATGATCCCCTCCTTCGCCGCCGGGAGACTGAAGTACGCGTCGGAGGCGGCGACGACGTGATCGAAAACCAGGAGGAGCTGGGCACCGCCGCCGATGGCGAAGGTGTCCACCACGGCGACCCAGGGCTTCTCGGTCACCGGCGTGCGCCAGTCGTCGCCGTCCTGCGACCGAATCCCGCGCACTATCTTGTGGATGTAGCCCAGCTCGCGACGGAGGAGGAAGTCGACGAGTGAAATCTCCCCCGCGTGCAGGGACTTGAGGTTGATTCCCGCGCTGAACACCCTCCGCCCTCGGTAGCGGGGATGGGTCATGACGCCGCCGCGCAGCAGGCAGACCTCGACCTCCGGATCCAGGAGCGCCAGGTCCACCGCCGTCTCCATGTCGTCGATCTGCCGGTTGTCCTCGGCGTTCAGGCAGTCGTCGCGGCACATCGTCAGGTGTGCCACGCCGTCGGTGCGCTCGATCCGTACGGAACCCAGATCCGCCGAGCCCGTCGCACGGAACTCCGCGAGCAGTGCGAGCGCGCGAGGTGTCGGCCGCAGCAGCGATTCGATCAGGTGCCGACCAGCCGTCGGCGAACGCAGCAGCCGGCTGAAGAAGATGCCCTGGTCGATCTCCAGGCCCTCCTTGTCCGCCTGCACCACGCTTCGTTCGGCCTTGAGCTGGTCGGCGGTGGGGACGAGGCCGGGGAACGCCGACGCCGCGGCCTCGGCCAGCTCGGCCAGACTCAGGCAGCGGCTGCGGTTCTCCGTGAGCTCGTCGTAGACGGCGTCCGCATGCGTGTCCATGAAGACGGCGCGGAGCGTGCGGGCGGCGTCCGTCGCCGCGGCCGCGGCCTCACGCTGCTCCACGGACCTCTCCGCCGGCCCGGGCAGCTTGGCCAGCAGGCCCTGGGTGTGGTGGGCGGCCCGGGTGAGCACGGTGCGCGCGTGTGTCAGATTCCTCCGTACGGCGGCGGGAGGGTCGCCCGCTCCCTCCCGGAGGTGGGCGGCCGCGGTCATGACGCCACTCCTGCGGCAGCTCGCCGCAGCGCACGGTCGCAGGCCGCCAGGTGAGCGCCGAGCGCCTCCTCGAAGCCGTTGGTGGAGGCCTCGAGCATCAGCTGGCGGCGGATGGCCAGTTCGCTGCCCGCCACGGCTGTGAAGCGTTCCCCGGCGAGCTCCAGGGCGCGTGCCGGATCGTCCACCACCTCGTCCACCAACTGAACGGCCAAGGCCTCGGCCGCCTCCACGGGAGTGCCGAAGAGCACCGCCCTGCGGATCACCGCGGCGCCGGCGCCCTGGCGGCCCAGGCGGTAGAGCGCCATTCCCGGCCAGGTGGCGCCGTCACTGACCGGCAGTACCAGTCGTACGGATCCGGTCGCGATCCGGTAGTCGGTGGCCAACAGCACGTCCAGAGCCAGTCCGCCGACGTCGCCGTCGCCGTCGACGACGGCGACGGTGGCGGCGGGCAGCCGCTCCAGGCGCCGCAGTGCCCGCTCCCACTTGCTGACGAGTGACACGGTGAGGTCGTCCGCCCAGGACCCTTCGGGGGCGCCGGAGACATGCAGGACGAGCCTGCCGCCGTGTGCCTCGGCCCGGTCGCACGCTTCGCCGATCGCGTCGATCCGGTCCGCCGACAGGGGCCGGCGTCCGTCGACCTCCAGTATCGGACTGTCGTTGTCCATCTGAGCCTCCGTCACCATTGCACCAGCGCCGTTTCGATGGTCGAGCCGGGTCCCATGGTCATCAGGACGCCGTAGTCGCCGTGCTGGACCACCCGTTCCCTGAGCAGCCGGTCGTAGGAGAAGAGGAAGGAGGCGCTCGACACGTTGCCGTAGTCGCGCAGCACTGCCGTGGTGTGCCGCACGTCGTGGCGGGTGAGGCCGAGGTTGATCCGGACGGCGTCGATGACCTTCTTGCCGCCGGAGTGCACGAGCCAGTGGCTGACGTCCCGGCGGCCCAGACCTGCCCGGGACAGTAGCCGGTCGACGACCCGCTCCGCGTGGGCGCCGACCACGTAGGGGATCTCGGGGTCGAGATAGAAGCTGAACTTCGCCTGCTCGCCGTCCCAGTCGTAGCGCATGGCGTCGATGGCGTCGGTGATGAGATGGCTGGCGAAGCCCAGGATGCGCGGGCTGCCCGGCACCTGCGGCACGTCGCCGGGACCGTGCGCCGCATCTGGAGTGTCGGCCACCACGCAGACCGCCGCCGCGCCGTCGCCGAACAGACTGTTCACGACGGCCGTGCGCATGGTCGAGTCGATCACGTAGGCGGCCGAGCAGGCCTCCACGCACACCATGACGGCGACCTTGCCGGGGTTGGCCGCGGCCCAGCCGGCGACAGCGTTGAGGGCGTTCAGCCCCGCGTTGCAGCCCATGCCGACCACGTCGACCCGGCTGGTCGCGGACGAGATCCCCATTTCGCGAATCAGCAGGGCACTGAGGCCCGGGGTGAGGAAGCCGGTGGAGGTGACGCAGCACAGGTAGGCGACGTCTGCCAGCTCGTGGCCGGAGTTCTCCAGGCAGGTGCGTAGGGCCCTGGCGCCCATGTCCAGGGCGATGCGCTTGTGCTTGGCCAGCAGCTCGCCCTGCGGTTCCACGACGCGGGCGCCGTCGCTGTCCCTGGGCGGGATGGTGAGGTAGCGCCGGTCGATGGCGCTATTGAGGAAGACGGAACGGATTCTGGGATCGGTGATCCCGAAGGTTTCGAGGACTTCCTGCTGCGAGTACGAGGTCCCGGTGGTCGCCGTGCCGACACCGACGATGCCGACCGTGCCCGCGTTCTTCACGTCGAGGGCGGGCTGTTGCGCAGGGGCGGGTCCGGGAAGCTCCACGCTGATGGTCATCGGTAGGTCCACCCCCACATGCGGGGCTTGCTTCGGATGGTGCCTACTGCCGCTGACACGTCGATCACCCTTCCTGTGAGGCCGCGGTGCGGGTCCTGATGAAGCGCGCCAGCCGGCCGACCCCCTGCACGATCTCCTCGTGGGTCAGATAACTGACGGACAGGCGGAGGCCGTGTTCGCCGCCGCCTTGGGGATAGAAGTACGACATGGGTGTCCAAATGACCCCGAACTCCTCGGCCGAGGATTCCAGGGCGGCGTTGTCCACGCGGAACGGGACCTCGACGGACAGGAAGAAGCCTCCGGTGGGCTTGTTCCAGCGGATGCCGAGCGCCTTCCGCTCGTCCTCGGGAAACTCCGCATCGAGCTGTTCCAGTACGCCCCGCATCGCATCGCCGTAGTGGGCGGAGGTGCGGGAGTTGAGCCGCGAGGCGCGCCCGTCGGCGGACAGCAGCATCCCCGCCACGACGGCCTGCGCGACCGCGGAGGTGTTCACGGTGACCATGCTCTTGATCTTGGCGAGCTCGTCGGCCAGCAGCCCGACCCGGCCCGTCGCGTCGGCGACGGGCTGATCCGCGACGACGAAGCCGACACGGGCACCGGGGAAGAGGGTCTTGGAGAACGAGCCCAGGTGAACGACCCGGCGATCGGTGTCGAGGGCCTTGAGCGTGGGCAGCTGCTCGCCGGGGCTCACCAACCGGTACGGGCTGTCCTCCAGCAGCAGGATGTCCTCGCGAGCGGCTAGTTCGAGCAGTTCCCGGCGGGTCTCCAGCGCGATGGTGGTGCCCGAGGGGTTCGAATGGTCGGGGATCACGTAGAAGGCCCGCGGGCGGCGGCCGCGCTCCCGTTCGGCTCGGATCGCGGCCTCCAGGTCGGCGCAGCGGAAGCCGTCGGGGTGCTCCGCCACCGCGGTCATCTCGGCCCCGAGCAGCCTGCCGGCACCGGTGATGCCCATGTAGCAGGGGCTGGCGACCAGGATGACGTCCTGCTCCCCGGCCGCGAGGGCACGTACGGCGAGCAGCATCGCCTCCTGGGCTCCGACGGTGACCACGATCGACTCCGGGCTGACGTCGATCTGCTCGTCCAGGCGCAGCCAGTCGGCGATCACGTCGCGGATCTGCCCGGCGGTCGGGCCGTACTGGAAGAGCGCGGACCGGACACGGTCGGGGGAGGCTCCGCCGCTCTCCAGGTGCTCCAGATAGCGACGCAGGTAGTCGATGACATGGCCGGTCTCGAAGAAGCCGTCGTACGGGCGGCCGGGTGCGAACGAGATCGCCTGCGGATAAAGGTACATGACCTCGTTGAGGAAGTTCATGGTGTCCAGCACCGGGTCGCTGAGACTTCCGTGGAGTTCGTCTCTGTGCAGCACGGCGAGGTTCGCGGTGGTCTCCGGCCCGGTGACCGCGAAGCCGGCGCCCCTCACCGTACGGCCAGCTGACCGCGGGCCGCCGCTTCGTACCGGGCCGCGGACCCGGTGCGGCCGGATCCCGGGACGCGCCGGGGCTGGACGAACTCGTAGGAGAACGTGTCGTCATCGGTCAGGAACACGAGACCCTCCGCTACGACACCGCCGCCGCGCTGCGGGAGGTCGTCGAGGGGGCCGGGATCGGCGGCGTCGGCCGGCGAGGCCGCCAGCGCCAGGGTCACGCGTCCGGACGCGCTGCGCACCACGAGGGAGCCCCCGGACGTTCCGCCGGCGGCTGCCTGTCCTAACCGGTCGCGGGAAAGCCCGAAGGCATCCCGGTAGAAGTCGGCCTGGTCCTCGACCGTGTGCCGTTCGAGGCGAACCGTCGCGTGATTCAGCCGCCGGATCCGGCCGGCCGACGGCGCCGGCCGCCCGCTCACCGCCACCCATCGCCGGCCCGGCGGTGCCGTGCCGGCGGGGCGCTGGGGCAGCAAGGTGTGGCAGACGTCGCCGAACGCCGTGACGCAGGGGACCCCGTAGCGGGAAGCGACCGGCCTGGCACCGGCCGCCACCGCCCGCTCCCGGGTCGCCGCCACGTCGTCGCACGTCAAGGCGATGTCAGCGATGCCGTCACCATGCTCGTTCAGGAAGCTCCGGATCCCGTGGCCGGTGGTCACCACGAGCCTCACGTCGCCCTGACTCAGCAGGGTGGAGCTCCTGTCGACCTCCACGGAGTCCGCGACCGGGGTGAAGCCCATGCCGGAGACAAAGTGGTCGAGTGCCGCCATCTTGTCGCGCACGAACAGCTCGACATGAGCCACGTCGTGTATAGCCATCGAGAGCTCCTCCTGCAGTGCCGCGGTCACAGGCTTCGGTGGTTTCCGGGCGCCCCGCCCGGGATCTCTACCAGCGCCACTCCTGCTGTCCGTAGAGGTGACCGGCCGTGATCCCGCGGTTCTTGCACCAGTCCAGGAACTCCTCGATCTGCTTGAGCTGGTACGTGTCCTCGGTGTAGGTGGTGGCCATGACGTGGCCCAGCCAGGGCTCCTCGCCCATGGCGTACACATACGCCTCGCCGGCACCCAGCTCGGTCATGATCGCGGCGGCCTGCTCGGCGTTGGAGCCCGAGAGCTTGCGCGAGTTGCTCATCTTCTTGGTGATGGGGATCGTCAGCAGCGCCTGGTAGAGCCACGTCAGCGGCGCACCGTCGCACTCCATGCCGAGGAAGGCGATGTCGGCGGTTCCCAGGTGCTGCTTGACGTGGCGGTAGAGCGCGGGCTCGATGCCGGATGAGTCGGCCCCGATGAAGACCTTCTTGCCGGCCAGTTCCGCCCAGTACGTCGACTTGGCACGGATGTCCAGGTCGCAGTGCTCGCCGAGGAACGGCGTGGCGGTGACCCGGCCGCCGGGGAACTCCACCTCGTCGAAGTCGTCGACCTCGATCACGGGGAAGCCCTGGTGCTTGAGCATGAGGGCCATGGACGGGTCCGCGAGATTGCCGCGTGAGCAGCGGGGCACGACGATCTTCCCGATGCGGCCGCGGAGTTGCAGCAGCGTTTCGAGGACGATGTGGTCCTGGTGCCCGTGGGTGATCAGCACCAGGTCGATGTAGTCGGGCAGGTCGTCCAGGGTGTAGCGGTCACCGGCCGTGCTGTCCGCGCTGATGAACGGATCGGTCACGATGGCGGCCTGCGGTGTCTGCAGGACCAGGCAGGCGTGGCCGAAGTAGCGGATACGGCCGCCGCCCTCGATGTGCCGGTCCTCGGCGAGGCTCGGCCGGTCGCTGAGCATGCCGCGCAGATGCTCCGCCTGTGCGTCGTCGAGTTCGAGCGCCTCCCGCAGATGGCCGAGGCTGGTGGGCTGCACGCGGGCCTTGAACAGCTCCTCCAGGCCGGGGTGACGGAAAGGCAGATTCAGTTCGAGGACGTCCGGCGAGGGGAGCCGGGGCGTGCTGAGGATGAACGGGCGCTCGATGCCGGTCTCGAACGACAGCTGCACCGATTGGCGGGATTCCTGGTAGACCTCGCTGGCGTAGACGAGCGGCTCCAGGAAGCGCATCTGCGCCTGGTTGTCGGTGTCGTAGGCCAGCTCGATCAGGCCGCCCAGTTCGGTGGGCAGCTTGGGGTAGAGCGGGGTCAGGTCGAATCCGGTGGCGTTCGTCCGCAGCAGTTCTTGGCCGGCGGCTATCGCCTCGGCGAACCGCAGGATCGCGGCCCGGTCCCGCTTGATGCCGGCGAGCAGATCGCTGACCTCGTCGGCGCGTGCCTCGGGGATGTTGATGAAGTAGCCGCCGCGCAGCTCCGGGTTGTTGCTGGCGGCCACGTGGACCTGCGGGGACTGCAGGTAGGACTCGAGCAGGGGGACCTGCAGGAAGGCGAGGTTCATCGCGGACTGCACGGGCGCCAGCGTGTACGGCCAGGCGAAGAATCTGTCCAGCAGCGGCTCGACAATAACCTTCGACCGCAGGAACAACGATTCGTCGGCCATCTTCGGAGCTCCTCCAGAGGAATGAAAAGAAACTGCCTGCCCGAAAGCATCCATGCCCAATTCCTGACGGCGTCGCTTTCGACAGCCGCAGCGTTCACGGAGAGAGCATTACTTTCAGGCTGAGTTCATGACGCCGCCAAGGGACTTCGACTTGTGCGGCACGGCCCGATTCCGGGCGATTGGACAGTACTCTACTCAGCCGTGGGCGAAGCATTGACGTTCAACTGTGGCCGGGGCGGCAGTTGAACGCCAAAGGACGGCCGCACGGCCCGGGACGACCGGTGGTATTGATCGGGGCCGTGGCGTACTGCATCGTGTGCTGCGCCACAGCCATGTCCTCATCGTCTCCCCGGCAGGAAGTGACCAGCACTCCATGCCTTTTGTCAAGACCAACGGCATCCGGCTCGCCTATCAGCGTTCGGGCCACGGCGAACCCGTCCTCATGATCATGGGGTCGTCCGCCTCCGGCCGTGTCTGGACCATGCATCAGACACCCGCGCTGAACCGGGCCGGATACGAAACAATCACGTTCGACAATCGCGGTGTGCCACCGTCGGACGCCCCGGCGGGCGACTACTCCATAGCCGAGATGGTCGCCGACACCCGGGGGTTGATCGAGGAACTGAACCTCGGCCCCTGCCACATCGTGGGTTCTTCCATGGGCTCGATGATCACTCAGGAGCTGGCGCTCGGCTGGCCGCACCTTGTGCGCTCTGCGGTCCTCATCGCCACCCGGTCGCGGACCGATGCATTCCGCCGAGCTCAGTCGGAGGCCGAACGGGAACTGCGGGCGAGCGGGGTCCAGCTGCCGCCCAAGTACTCGGCCACCAGAACCGTGCTGGAGATGCTCTCGCCGGCGACCATCGACGACGACACCGCGGTCGCCATGTGGCTGGAGATGTTCGAGCTCTCCAGCGGCAACAACGTCAGCGGCCAGTCGGCGGCCGTCGCGGCGCTCGGCGACCGCGGCGCGGCGCTGGGCGGTATCACCGCACCATGCCGCGCCATCGCCTTCGCCGATGACCGTGTATGCCCTCCTCATCTGGTCGCCGAGGTCGCAGGGAACATCCCGGACTGCGACTTCGTGACGATTCCCCAATGCGGCCACATCGGCTACCTCGAACGCCCCGAGGCCGTGAACGCGGCCATCATCGAGTTCCTCGACATGAACAAGGGTCTGACACCGCAACACCGAACAGCGGGTTCTCCCATGCCGGTCAGCAGATCTTGATCCGGTTTCTTTGCTTCATGCGATACGAGGAAGACAGAGAGGGAGGAAACACCCGTGACCATGCTAGGTGGCCCATCCATGGGCCGGATGCGGCTGCGGCCGGACGGCGAGTCGGGCCGAGGCCGGCGGGTCAAGCCGGGGACGGTGCGGCGGATTCTCTCGTACACCCGGGCATACCGCTGGCAGATGGTGCTGCTGCTGTCGCTCACCGTCGTCGAAGCCTGTATCGCAGCCGCCAGCCCGCTGATGCTCAAGCTTGTCATCGACCGAGGAATCCTGCCCGGGCATCTCGACGTCGTCATCGGGCTCTGCCTGTTGCTGGCGGGACTGGCCCTCGTGAACGCCGGGATCGTCTTCGCCCAGAGCTGGTGCTCGGGCCGGATCGGTGAAGGCGTCGTGTACCAGCTGCGCACCGAGGTCTTCGCACATGTGCAGCAGCAGCCGCTAGCGTTCTTCACCCGTACCCAGACCGGCAAGCTCATCAGCCGGCTCAACACCGACGTCGCCGGCGCCCGCATGGCCGTGACGACCCTGGCGGTCCAGGCGGTCTCCGCCGTTCTCACCCTGGTCCTGGTCCTCGGCACCATGCTGTATCTGTCCTGGCAGATCACCATGGCGGCTCTGCTGATGATCCCGCTGTTCCTGGTACCCGCGCGGCTGATCGCGCGCCGGATGCAGCCGATCAGCAGGTCGATGATGGAGCACGACGGCGAGATGAACGCCATGATGACCGAGCGCTTCAACGTCTCAGGCGCCATGCTCGCCAAGCTCTACGGCCGCCCGCAGGACGATGCGGACCTGTTCGCGAGCAAGGCCGGCGCGGTCCGCAACATCGCGGTCAGGCTGGCCGTCTGGGGCCGGATCCTGCCGGTCATCGTCACCGTTCTCACCAGCTTCACGACGGCCCTGGTCTACGGCCTGGGAGGCGCTCTCGCCATCGACGGCACCCTGGCGTTCGGCACTCTGGTCGCCATGGTCGCCCTGCTCATGCGCCTGTACGGTCCCGTCAACGAGCTGTCGTCGATGCAGGCGACCGCCACGATTGCCCTCGTCAGTTTCGACCGGATGTTCGAGATCCTCGATCTCAAGCCGCTGATCACCGAGCGCCCCGACGCCAAGGCGCTGCGCCCGGAAGCCGGGGGCGAAGGCCGCGACGGTACGGTTCCGGCCTCCCCGGATGTCGCGTTCGAGGCGGTTTCGTTCTGCTACCCCAGTGCCGACGAGGTGTCGCTGGAGTCGCTGGAGCTGCATGCGAGCCGCAAGTCCGACCGGACCGCGGCAAGCTCACCGCAGGTTCTGCACGAACTGAGTTTCCGTGCGCCCGGCGGCAAGCTCACCGCGCTGGTCGGCCCGTCCGGCGCCGGCAAGACCACCATCACCCAGCTGGTGCCGCGTATGTACGACCCGACCTCGGGCAGCGTGCGCATCGGCGACCAGGACATCCGCGATCTGACCCTCGGGTCGCTGCGCGAGAGCGTCGGAGTGGTCACCCAGGAGTCTCACCTCTTCCACGACACGCTGCGGATGAACCTGTCGTACGCCCGCCCCGGAGCCACCGATGACGAGCTGGTCGAGGCGTGCAAGGCGGCGCTGATGTGGGACACGATCAGCGCTCTGCCCGAGGGCCTCGACACTGTCGTCGGTGACCGCGGCTACCGGCTCTCCGGCGGCGAGAAGCAGCGGATCGCGCTGGCCCGGCTGCTGCTCAAGGCTCCGCCGATCGTCGTGCTCGACGAGGCGACCGCACACCTGGACTCGGAGTCGGAAGCGGCGATCCAGCAGGCCCTGAAGACCGCCCTCGCCGGCCGCACCTCGCTCGTGATCGCGCATCGGCTGTCCACGATCCGCGAAGCGGACCAGATCCTGGTCGTCGACGGCGGTCGGATCCGCGAACGCGGAACCCACGAGGAACTGCTGGCGGCAGGTGGGCTCTACGCCGATCTGTACCACACGCAGTTCTCCCAGCAGGCGAGGGAACAGCTGGACGTCGAGCCCGTCCCTGAAGCCCCGCTCCCTGCCGTGACGGCGGGAACGTCGGAGTAACGAGCACTGCCCCGTCGGCCACCATGCCGGGTCACCTCGAGGAGGTGACCCGGCATGGTGTTTGCGCTCTTCACGCTCCACGGGTCCGACCCGACGGACGGTCCCTCGCGGCAGTGACCCCGGACGTCGAAGCGGCCCGCGCTCACCGGCCGACCAGTTCGGAGACTGAGGCCGATGCGACTGCGGGCCGCTTCGAGTGACTACCGCGGAGTCGGGTCGCCTCAGAGCAGCGGCCGACGGATCCGCGAGATGCAGAAGGCCACCAGCAGTGCGGTGAGCGCGAGGTATCCCCCGGCCTCCATCCACTGGAAGCGCCAGTAACGGTCGGCCGGCTGGTAGGACACCTCGACGTGCAGGTTCCTCTTGGCCACGCACTCCTTCATCTCGTCCATGTCGATGGAGAAGCAGCTCTCGAAGCTCTTCTCGTCGTACGCCTTGCCGGCCGAGTCGTACAGCGTGTGCGTCTTGTCCAGCATCCAGGCGCCGGGAATGTTGTAGCCCAGGATCTGGACTTCGTCGCCCTCGTCCCGGAAGGCCTTGAACTGGGTGTCTGCAGTCAGCGCCACCGTGGTGGAGACAGGCTGCTGAAGATGCGGCCGGACTCCGAACGGCACGATCAGCTGGATCGCGGCGACGGCAGCGAGGGTGATCGCCATGGCCGGCATCGTGCGCCGGATCAGGAGTCCGACCGTCGCGGCGAGGATGAAGGCGAAGACGGCGTATCCGATGGGGGTGATGTTCCTGGACATGAACCCGATGGCGTCGAACCGCTCGCCTTGGACGCGGTCGTACGGGCTTGCGGCCCAGGTGAGCAGCAGACTGAACACACCGACCACGACCGCGCTGATCATCGCGACGAAGCCGAGCTTCACGACGAGCCAGCGGGTCCGCGAGATGCTCTGGTTCCAGACCAGCCGGTGCGTGCCGGCTTCGAGTTCGCGCGTGATGAGAGGCGCGCCCCAGAAGAGGCCGATGAGCGCGGGAATGGCGATGAGCAGAACGCTGGCCAGGAACACCGGCAGCTCGTACTCGTTCAGGAACAGCTTCTCGACTGCTTCGCAGTTGCCGCCGGCCGTGCAACCGACGACGTCCTTGTCGTAGGAGTCGCGCATCTGCATGCCCAGATAGACCAGGTACGCCGCGAGGCCCACCAGGGCGACCGCGGCCGTCAGCGCCTGTGCACGGAATTGCCTCCAGGTCAGCCAGATCACTGACGAGCCTCCATAATCTGCTGCGCCGAACCGGTCACCGACGCGTTCGCGGACCGGCTCATGTAGGCGAGGATGACGTCTTCGAGGTCGAGGTGCGCGGCCTCGGTGATGAAGTGGGGGATCGGCTCGGTCGAGCGCACGATCAGCGTGCTCTGGCGATCCGTGTGTCCTTCCTGGATGACCTCGATCCCCGGGGGCAGGTCGGCGAAGTCGCCCTGCGCCCCGACCAGGCGGTAGTGCTCGGCCACGAGGTCATCGGCCTCGCCCGCCAACTGGACGCGCCCCTCCCCCAGGACGATGACGTGGTCGCAGACCCGCTCCAGGTCGCCGAGGAGGTGCGAGGAGAGGATGACGCTGGCCCCGAGCTCGGCCACGAACTCCATGAGGTTCTGCATGAACCCACGCCGGGCCAGCGGGTCCAGTGCGGCAACCGGCTCGTCGAAGATGAGCAGTTCTGGACGCTTGGCGGCGGCGACGGTCAGGGCGAGCTGCGCCCGCTGACCGCCGGAGAGGCTTCCGGCCTTGTGATCCAGCTTGAGGTTGAGCTGTCGGATCCGGCGATCCGCCAGCGTCTGGTCCCAGCGCGGATTCAGTTTGGCGCCCAGCCGCAGATGCTCGGCCACGGTCAGGTTCGCGTAGACGGGCGTGTCCTGAGCGACGAAGCCGACGCGCGCCAGCTGTTCCGCACTGGCGGCAGGCCGGTTGCCGAGCACCTTTATGGTCCCCTCGCTCGGCTGGATCAGCCCGCAGGCCAGCCCGAGGAGCGTGGACTTGCCCACTCCGTTGGGACCGACAAGTCCGACGACTCGGCCGGCCGGAATCTGCAGATTGCAGTCGGTCAGGGCTTGGTGGCGGCCGTACCTCTTACCGAGGCCCTCCGCTTCTAGGACGAACGTCATTTCCTCACCTTCGTGACTGTCCGTAATGTGGTCATGAACAAGGCTTCAATGCTTTCCTCGTCGAGTCCGGCCCACTGGGCTTTGGCCAGCCACTGCTCCAGCTCTTTCCGCAGCGGTTCGTGTGCCGCCAACGAGTCGTCCGCGAGAGTGCGGATCACGAAGGTTCCCACGCCCGGTCGTGGCGAGACCAAGCCCTCGTGCTCGAGCTCGCGGTACGCCTTGAGGACGGTGTTGGGATTGATCGCGACCTTGGCCACGACGTCCTTGACAGTGGGCAGCTGATCCCCTACGGAGAGCATGCCGAGGCGTAGCGCTCGGCGGACCTGTTGGGCCAGTTGGGCATACGGCGCAACGCGACTTCGGGCATCCAAGTGGAAGTCGATCAACGCGATTCCTCCAACCTCCTTCACTAGGAAGTTAGCACAATAGACATGCAGGGAACCGGAGTTCCGGACCCCGACGCAGCCCTGACGTTTGCCGACCGGAACCCCTAGGGGTCGCTCACCGACCCTCTGACCTCTCCGGAAGGTCAGCCGTGACGCTCCGGCCGTGCCCGCAGCCACTCCGAGATGGCGTCCCAGGTCGGCGCGAGCATGTCCGGCCGCGCCATGTCCGAGTGCCGACAGGGAAGATGGGCGACGGATACCGACCCTGTGAGGTACGACTGCCACGGGCCAGTGGGAGAGAAGTCCGCCGGCTTCCCTTCCTCCGCGACGAGAATCAGCGTGTCTCCGCCGAAGGCGCCGTAGGCGTGCCGAATCCTCAGCCTGGCGTTATTGTCGAAAACTCGAGCAAGAGAGGCGATTTCCCCCTCATCGACCCCGTCCATCACCTGGCCGAGTTCAGCCCGGATCCGCTCCTCCAGACGCACCCTGCCTGCCTCCGACGCGGCCGCGGCTGCGGGAGCGGAACCGTCGCCCCCGCCCTCCGAGCCGGCCCCCGGCGCCGACGGAAACGCGTCCATGAGGATCAGCGACACCTCTTCGCCCTCGGCCTCGAGCCGCGCCGCGATCTCGTGCGCCGGCGTTCCTCCGAAGGACCAGCCCACCAGGTGGTACGGACCGCATTCCTGCAGGCCGCGTATACGGGTCACGTACTCGGCGGCCATGTCGCCGACCGACCCGGGCAGCTCCCCGACTCCGTCGACGCCCGCGGCCTGGAGGCCGTACAGCGGGTGCTCCTGCGGGATGAAGCGGGCAAACGGCATGTAGCACCAGCTCAGTCCACCGGCAGGATGAACGAAGAAGAACGCCGGTGCGCCACCGCCGGTTCGGATCGACAGCACTCCACCGAGGGCGTTCTGCACGGATGACAGACTGAATGTCCGCATCAGCCGGGCCGGTGTCGGGTTGGTGATCAGGGTGCGCAGGGACACCGTGACGCCCCGGCCACGCAACCGCTCCACCAGCGCCACCGCCATGAGCGAGTGGCCGCCGAGGGCGAAGAAATCGTCGTCCACTGCGACTCGCGGCACTCCCAGGACCTCGGCGAACGCCTCGCACACCGCCGCCTCGAGGGCGCCCGCGGGTCCGCGGCCCGTCGACGGATCCCCGGCGAGCCCCGCCGCGTGGTCCGGCACCGGTAGCGCCCTGCGATCCAGCTTCCCGTTCACCGTCAGCGGAAGCCTGTCGAGGACCACCACGGCGGAGGGCAGCATGTACCCGGGCAGCCGGTCGGCGACGAACGCGCGCAGCTCGGCGCTGTCCAGCGCGGTGCCTTCCAGCTCACCGACCACGTAGGCGACCAGGCGCTTGTCGCCCGGAATGTCCTCGCGCGCGACCACCGCGACCTGCCCAACCCGCGGATGCGCGGCAACGGCGGCCTCGATCTCGCCCGGCTCGATCCGGAAGCCCCGGACCTTCACCTGCTCGTCCGCACGGCCCACGTACTCCAGCCGGCCCTCGGCCGACCACCGCACCACATCCCCGGTCCGGTACATCCGCTCACCCGACGCGCCGAACGGGCAGGCGACGAACCGCTCCGCCGTCAGCCCGGTGCGTCCCAGATACCCCCGCGCAAGCTGCTCGCCCGCGAGATACAGCTCACCGGGCACACCGACCGGCACGGGCCGCAGCGCGGCGTCCAGGACGTAGACCCGTGTATTCGCCACTGGTGATCCGATCGGCACCCCGCTGTCCACGGAGCCACCGGCGATGCCGTCGTCGGACGGGGAATCTGCCGGGCTGATGCGGTACGTGATGCACCCCACGGTCGCTTCGGTCGGCCCGTACTCGTTGACCACCGTGGCAGCGGGGTTGGCTCGCCGCCAGCGCTGCACCGCTTCGACGGACAGTGCCTCACCGCCCACCACCAGGTTGCCCGACACCACCTGTTGTCCCGGCGCGAGCTCGCTCATCAGAGCCATATGGCTCGGGGTGACCTTGAGGAAGGTGCAGCCCAGCTCTTCCGACAGTGGCGCGCCCGACTCCAGGCCCGCGGTCAGATCGACCGACCGTACGCATCCGCCGACCACCAGCGGCCCCAGCAGCGACGTCACCGTCAGGTCGAACGCAACCGAAGAATGAAGACCCGCCACTCCACGCAGACCCGTGTACTGCTCACTGCTCCAGCCCAGATACCCCGTCACACTCCGGTGTGTGACCACCACGCCCTTCGGACGCCCCGTCGAACCCGACGTGTAAATGACGTAGGCAGGATGTGCCGGGGTCAGCGGGCAAGTTCGCTCGGAATCCGCGAGGTTCTGCTCCGGGAAGTCGGCCAGCCGTTCCTCCGTACCGGACTCACCCAGCACCACACACGCCAGCTCACCGAAGACCCCGGCGGTGGCATCGTCGCTGGTGGTGATGACGCAGGCGGGAGCGGCATCCTCCAGCAGGAACGTGATCCGCTCCGCCGGATACTCCATGTCGATCGGCAGATAGGCCGCGCCGGCCTTGAGCACCGCCAGAACGGAAACCACGAGGTCGGCCGAACGCGGCAATGCCAAGCCCACAACGCTCTCCGGCCCCACACCGTCGGAAACCAGCAGCCGCGCCAGCCGATTCGCCCGGGCTTCCAGTCCAGCGTAGGAGAGCTCCATCGCACCGTCGATCACTGCCACCGCGTCCGGTGTCCGCGCCACCTGAGCCGCGAACAACTCCGGCACCGTCGCCGGCTCGACCGGCATCGCAGTGTCGTTCCATTCCGTCAGGAGCTGGCGCTCCTCGGCCTCGGGGAGGATGTCGACGGCTGTCAGCGGGCTGCCGGGATGGTCTTCCAGCGCGGTGACGAGGTGGTCCAGGCAGGTGTGCAGCAGCCGGCACAGCGCCTGACCGTCCACCGAGCCCACCGCGTCCACGGTCAGCCCGAACTTCGACTCCAGATCCTCAACCGACACGGCCACCGGATAGTTGGTGGCTTCCCGTGTGAAGACCAGGCTGATGCTCTTCGATGCAGCACCGGCTTCCGGCGCGGGCTTGGCGCTGTCGCGGGGCTTGCTGTGCCGGTAGTTGAACAGCGAGGTGAACAGCGGGCTGCCACCCGGCATCCCGCTGGCCTGCTGCGCCAGCGTCAACGGCGCGTGCTCGTGCACCAGCAGCTCGGCCAGCTGATCCCGCACACCCTCCAGCGCCTGGCCCACACCCTCAGCACCGACCCGTACCCGCACCGGGAGGGTGTTCAGGAACAGCCCGGGCACCCGGTCCGCACCCGCACCCGCGTTCATCCGCCCGAACAGCACGGTGCCGAACACCACGTCGTCCCGACCACTGACCGTCGCGAGCACCCGCGCCCACGCCAGATGGAACACACTCGCCGCACTCACCCCGAGGGATCGGGCCACCTCCCGCACCCGGCGGCCCACCTCCTCCTCCACACCGAGGTAGGAACGCACCACACCACGACCGTCGCCATGCACATCCATCAGGCCGTAAGGAGCGGTGGTCTCCTCGACATCGCCGAGCAGGCCGGCGAAGTAGGCCTCGTGCTCCGCGCGGGTGACGCCGAGACGTGCCTGAGCCACGAAGTTGCGGAACGGCAACGGCTCCGGCAGCGCATCCTCGCGCCCCGACAGGAACGCGCTCATCTCCTCCAGCAGCACGTCGTGCGTGGTGTGGTCCTGCACCAGATGATGCATCCGCAGCAACGCCAGCCACTGCCCATCGCCGTCGGGTTCGGCGGCGATGTGCACGTCGATCAGCGGGGCCCGCCCGATGTCCATCGCCGAGCCGACCCTGGCAATCAACTGCTGGGCCACATCCGCCACGTGGTTGTGAAGGGTGACCTCGGTGACCGGCAGAGTCGCCCGGCGGACCACCACCTGGACCGGCTCGCCGAGCCCCTCCCACACAAACCCCGTGCGGTAGATGTCATGCCGGTCCACCACCCGCTGAAGCGCCGCCAGGAACCCCTCCAGCCGCTCACGTGAGTCGAACCGCAACACCCGCGGCGCCACATACGCATCCACACCACCATCCGCCTCCATCAGGTGGTGGAAGAACAGGCCTTCCTGGAGGGGGGCGAGGGGGTAGATGTCGGCGATGTTGGCTGCGCCGCCGTCGACGGCCGCGACGATCCGCTCGACCTCCTCAACCGCCAGGTCGACCAGGGGAAGCATGTCCGGGGTGATCCGCTCGGCACCGTCCGGGATCCGGTTCTCCGGCACCTCGACCGCATCCGGCCCGGCCGCCTGCGCCAGACCCGCCGGCGTCGGCGTCTGGAACAACGCCCGCACCGACACCGACACACCCCGGCTGCGCAGCAGCTCCACCAGCGACACCGCCAGCAGCGAATGCCCGCCGAGGGTGAAGAAGTCGTCGTCGACACCGACCCGCTCGACGCCCAGGACCTGGGCGAAGGCCTGGCACAGGATCTCCTCCTGCACCGACACCGGCCCACGGCCGGAACCGCTCGTGCCCGCCGCCGCGGCGTAGTCCGGGGCCGGCAGAGCAGCACGGTCGAGCTTGCCGTTACCCGTCAGCGGCAACGCCTCGAGCACCAGCACCGCCGACGGCACCATATGCTCCGGCAGCCGGGCAGCAGCGAACGACCGCACCGAATCAGCAAACGCCGCATACTCGACGTCCTCGTCATCAGCCACCACGTAGGCCACCAGGCGTACCTCGCCCGGTGCGTCCTCCCGCGCGAGCACTGCCGCCTGCCCGACCCCCGGGTGCGCGGCCAGCACCGCCTGCACCTCACCCGGCTCGATCCGGAACCCCCGCACCTTCACCTGATCATCAGCACGCCCCGCGAACACCAGACGGCCATCGACCGTCCAGCGGGCGCGGTCCCCGTCCGGTACATCCGCTCACCACCAGACCCGTACGGGCAGGCCACGAAACGCTCCCCGGTCAGGCCCGGCCGGCCCACATACCCCCGCGCCAACTGCGCACCCGCCACATACAGCTCCCCGACCACACCCACCGGCACCGGCGCCAGATACTCGTCAAGGACGTAGAAGCGGGTGTTCGCCACCGGCCGGCCCACCGGAACCACCCCGGCCGCCACATCCCCCACCGACAACTCGGTCGTGGCGACACCGATGGTCGTCTCCGTCGGACCATAGTGGTTGAACACCCTCCCACCACCAGCGGCCAGCAGACCACCCACCAGAGCCGGGGAAGCCGACTCACCACCCAGCACCAGCGACCCCACCGACTCGAAGACCGGCGCACCCAAAGCGGCCACGTGCGAGGGCACCGCCTTCACACCCTCGATCCCATGGTCGGCCACATACCCCCGCACCAACGCCGGGTCCGTCACCATGTCCTCGGCAAGGAAGTGCAGGACGCCCCCGCACACCAGAGCCGCGAAGATCGTGGTGTTGCCCAGATCGGTCGCCTGTCCCTGCAGCACCGCGAACCCGCCACCGGGCCGGTCGAAGCCCACCCGGGCCGGAACCGAGCCCACATAGTTCGCCAGACCGCCCTGCGTGACCGCCACACCCTTCGGACGGCCCGTCGAACCCGACGTATACACCACATACGCCACCTGCCCCGGATCGATCGACACCTCCGGCGCGGTGTCCTCCAGCCCGGCCAGCTGCATCCCCACCAGCGCCCCGTCGACCGCCACCAGACGATGCCGCCCCGCCGGAAGATCCTCCAGAATCTCCTCCGTCGTCAACGTCAGCACCGCACGACTGTCCGCGAGCATGAACGCGATCCGCTCCGCCGGATGCCCCGCATCCACCGGCAGATACCCCGCCCCCGCCTTCCACACCGCCAGCATCCCCACCAACGTCTCCACCCCACGCGGCAGACACAGCCCCACCACCGACTCCGCACCCACCCCTGCACCAACAGGAAACGAGCCAACCGATTCGCCCGAGCATCCAACGCCGCATAAGAGAGCTCCGCCCCCTCACACACCACTGCGATCGCGTCCGGAGCACGCACCACCTGCGCCTCGAACAACCCCAACACCGACTCCCCACCAACGGAGACAGACGTGTCGTTCCAGCCGTCCAGAACCTCAACCCGCTCCGCCGGAGACAGCACCTCCACCGCGCCGACCCGCATCGCCGGGTCCGCCACCACCGCGGACAGCACCAGCGTCAGCGTGTCGGCCAGCCGGCCCACCGTTGCCGGCTCGAACAGGTCCGCCGCACCGGTCACCACCCCACCGATCCCCGCCGGCTCCCCATCCGCACCGAACCGCTCTCCGACCAGCACCGCCAGGTCGAACTTCGCCCCGACCCGCCCCAACGGCAGCGCACTGGCCCGCAACCCCGACATCCCACCCCCGGGACCGGACCTGCCCACCCCAGCTGAAGCAACCGCATCCTGCATCGTCAAAATCACCTGGAACAGCGGATGCCGCGCCACCGACCGCGCCGGGGCCAGCTCCTCCACCAGCCGCTCGAACGGCACATCCTGATGCGCATACGCCCCCAGCCCCGTCTCCCGCACCCGCTCCAGCACCTGAGCGAACGACGGATCACCCGACAGATCCGTCCGGATCACCAGCGAGTTCACGAAACAACCCACCGACTCGTCCAGGGACTCATCCGTGCGCCCGGCGATCGCCGAACCGATCGGGATATCGGTCCCCGCACCCAACCGGGACAGCGTCACCGCAAGCGCCGCCTGCAGCACCATGAACACCGTCACACCACGCTCACGCGCCACCTCACGCAACCGCGCATGAACCCCCGCCGACACCTCCACACGCACCGCATGCCCCTCATGCGACGCCACCGCCGGCCGCGGACGGTCATACGGCAGAGCAAGCTCCTCCGGCGCACCCGCCAACGCCCCACGCCAGAAGGCCACCTGACGCGACAACCTGCTCTCCGGGTCACCCTCATCCCCCAGCAGCTCCCGCTGCCACAACGCATAGTCCGCGTACTGCACCGGCAACGCAGACCACCCCGGCTCCTGACCCGCACGTCGTGCCGCGTAAGCCGTCGACACATCCCGCGCCAACGGCCCCATCGACCAGCCATCACCCGCGATGTGATGCACCACAACCACGAGCACATGCTCGTCCGGGGCGGTCTCGAACAGCCATACCCGAATGGGGATCTCCGCACTCAGATCGAAGGCATACCCCTGCGCTGCGGCGACCGCCTCCGCCAGGTCCCCCGCACCCAGCTGGGCGAAGGCCAGCTCGAACCCGCACTCCTCCACCGGCAGGATCCGCTGATACGGCTCACCCTCGGCCACCGCGAACACCGTCCGCAGCACCTCATGCCGCCCCAGCACATCAACCAGCGCCGCCTCCAACGCCCCCCGATCCACCCCACCCGACAACCGAAGCGCCACCGGCTGGTTGTACGTGGAGCTCGGCCCCTCCAACTGGCCGATGAACCACAGCCGCCGCTGCGCGAACGACAGCGGCACCCGCTCCGGCCGCGGACCCGCCACCAACGCAGGACGCGCCGCGTCCGCTCCCGCCAGCCGCAAGGCCAGGCCGGCCGGCGTCGGCGCCTCGAACAACGTCCGCAGCGCCACCTCCACACCCAGCACCGCGCGCACCCGACTCACCAGACGAGTCGCCAGCAGCGAATGCCCGCCCAGCGCGAAGAAGTCGTCCTCCACACCGACCTCGGGAAGACCCAGCACCTGCGCGAACGCCTGGCACAGGATCTCCTCCTGCACCGACACCGGCCCACGACCGCCACCACTCGTGTACTCCGGAGCCGGCAACGCCTTGCGGTCCAGCTTCCCGTTCACCGTCAACGGCAGCCCGTCCAGCACCACCACCGCCGACGGCACCATGTACTCCGGCACCCGCCCCGCCACGAACTCCCGCAGCTCGGACACCCGCACATCACCCACCACATAGGCAACCAGACGCTTGTCACCCGGGGTGTCCTCCCGCACGACCACCGCCGCCTGCCCCACCCCCGGATGCGCAGCCAGCACCCCCTCGACCTCACCCGGCTCGATCCGGAACCCACGAATCTTCACCTGGTCATCAGCACGACCCAAATACTCCAACTGCCCCTCGGCCGACCACCGCACCACATCCCCGGTCCGGTACATCCGCTCACCCACACCACCGAACGGACAAGCCACAAACCGCTCCCCGGTCAGGCCCGCCCGCCCCACATACCCCCGCGCCAACTGCACACCCGCGAGATACAACTCACCCGGCACCCCCACCGGCACCGGCCTCAGCGACCCGTCCAGCACATACACCCGGGTGTTCGCCACCGGCGCACCGATCGGCACCACCCCACCACGACCCGACACACACTCCCAGAATGTGACCTCGACAGAGGCCTCTGTCGGCCCGTAAAGGTTGAGGAGCTCCACCCCGTCGAACAGCTCGAAGAACCGCTCCTGCCCGGACACAGGCAAAGCCTCACCCGAACAGATCACCCGCCGCAGACTCCCACACCCCGCAGCCGCCGGCTCCGCAAGAAACGCCTCCAGCATCGACGGCACGAAATGCACCGTCGTCACCCGCTCCCGGCAAATCAGATCCGCCACATACCCCGGATCCCGATGCCCACCCGGCCGCGCCACCACCAGCACCGCACCATTCAGCAACGGCCAGAAGAACTCCCACACCGACACATCGAAACCGAACGGAGTCTTCTGCAACACCCGATCACCCGGCACCAAACCGAACCGGTCCTGCATCCACACCAGCCGATTGACAATCCCCTCATGCCCAACCACCACACCCTTCGGACGCCCCGTCGAACCCGACGTGAAGATGACATACGCAGGATGCTCCGGAGCCACCCACACCTCCGGCGCCGACCCGGGCCGGCTCGCCACCTCAGCCATCACCGCCGGATCGTCCACCACCACCCGAACCGCATCCTCCGGCAACCGCCCCGCGTACTCACCCGAGGTCACCACACACGCCGCACCCGCATCCGCCAACGCCACGACCATGCGACCGGCCGGAGAATCCGGATCCACCGGCAGATACGCCGCGCCCGCCTTGAGCACCGCAAGCAGCGCCACCACCATGTCCACGCCGCGCTCCAGACACACCGCGACGACCGACTCCGGACCAGCGCCCTGTTCCCTCAGGAAATGCGCCAACCGGTTCGCCCGAGCATCCAACTCCGCGTAAGAAAGCTCGACCCCCTCACACACCACCGCCACCGCATCCGGTGTCCGCGCCACCTGAGCCGCGAACAACCCCGGCACCGTCGCCGGCTCGACCGGCATCGCAGTGTCGTTCCACTCCGTCAGGAGCTGGCGCTCCTCGGCCTCGGGGAGGATGTCGACGGCTGTCAGCGGGCTGCCGGGATGGTCTTCCAGCGCGGTGACGAGGTGGTCCAGGCAGGTGTGCAGCAGCCGGCACAGCGCCTGACCGTCCACCGAGCCCACCGCGTCCACGGTCAGCCCGAACTTCGACTCCAGATCCTCGACCGACACGGCCACCGGATAGTTCGTCGCCTCGCGCATCGACACCGTGCTGATACCCCGACGGGCGGCACCGGCCTCCGAACCCGCCCCGGAGGCGGTACGGGACTTGCCGTGTCGGTAGTTGAACAGCGAGGTGAACAGCGGGCTGCCACCCGGCATCCCGCTGGCCTGCTGCGCCAGCGTCAACGGCGCGTGCTCGTGCACCAGCAGCTCGGCCAGCTGATCCCGCACACCCTCCAGCGCCTGGCCCACACCCTCAGCACCGACCCGTACCCGCACCGGGAGGGTGTTCAGGAACAGCCCGGGCACCCGGTCCGCACCCGCACCCGCGTTCATCCGCCCGAACAGCACGGTGCCGAACACCACGTCGTCCCGACCACTGACCGTCGCGAGCACCCGCGCCCACGCCAGATGGAACACACTCGCCGCACTCACGCCCAGCGAGCGGGCCACCTCCCGCACCCGGCGGCCCACCTCCTCCTCCACACCGAGGTAGGAACGCACCACACCACGACCGTCGCCATGCACATCCATCAGGCCGTAAGGAGCGGTGGTCTCCTCGACATCGCCGAGCAGGCCGGCGAAGTAGGCCTCGTGCTCCGCGCGGGTGACGCCGAGACGTGCCTGAGCCACGAAGTTGCGGAACGGCAACGGCTCCGGCAGCGCATCCTCGCGCCCCGACAGGAACGCGCTCATCTCCTCCAGCAGCACGTCGTGCGTGGTGTGGTCCTGCACCAGATGATGCATCCGCAGCAACGCCAGCCACTGCCCATCGCCGTCGGGTTCGGCGGCGATGTGCACGTCGATCAGCGGGGCCCGCCCGATGTCCATCGCCGAGCCGACCCTGGCAATCAACTGCTGGGCCACATCCGCCACGTGGTTGTGAAGGGTGACCTCGGTGACCGGCAGAGTCGCCCGGCGGACCACCACCTGGACCGGCTCGCCGAGCCCCTCCCACACAAACCCCGTGCGGTAGATGTCATGCCGGTCCACCACCCGCTGAAGCGCCGCCAGGAACCCCTCCAGCCGCTCACGTGAATCGAACCGCAACACCCGCGGCGCCACATACGCATCCACACCACCATCCGCCTCCAGCAGATGATGGAAGAACAGGCCTTCCTGGAGGGGGGCGAGGGGGTAGATGTCGGCGATGTTGGCTGCGCCGCCGTCGACGGCCGCGACGATCCGCTCGACCTCCTCAACCGCCAGGTCGACCAGGGGAAGCATGTCCGGGGTGATCCGCTCGGCACCGTCCGGGATCCGGTTCTCCGGCACCTCGACCGCATCCGGCCCCGCCGCCTGCGCCAGACCCGCCGGCGTCGGCGTCTGGAACAACGCCCGCACCGACACCGACACACCCCGGCCCCGCAGCAGCTCCACCAACGACACCGCCAGCAGCGAATGCCCGCCGAGGGTGAAGAAGTCGTCGTCGACACCGACCCGCTCGACGCCCAGGACCTGGGCGAAGGCCTGGCACAGGATCTCCTCCTGCACCGACACCGGCCCACGACCGGAACCGCTCGTGTATTCCGGAGCCGGCAACGCCTTGCGGTCCAGCTTCCCGTTCAACGTCAGCGGCAGCCCGTCCAGCACCACCACCGCCGACGGCACCATGTACCCAGGCAGACACTCCGTCATCCACGCGCGCAAGACATCCGGCAGCATGTCTGTCGACGCCTCAGCCGCGGGAACGACATACGCGACCAGACGCACGTCACCCGGAACGTCCTCCCGCGCGAGCACTGCCGCCTGTCCAACCCGCGGATGCGAGGCCAGCACCGCCTCGACCTCACCCGGCTCGATCCGGAAACCGCGGATCTGCACCTGGTCATCAGCACGGCCGACGAAGAGCAATTGCCCCCTGGCCGTCCAGTGGGCGCGGTCCCCGGTCCGGTACATCCGCTCACCCGCACCACCGAACGGGTTCGCCACGAACCGCTCCGCGGTCAACCCCGTACGCCCCGCATAGCCCCGGGCGAGTCCCAGCCCGGCCACGTACAACTCGCCCGCAACACCCACTGGCACCGGCGCCAGGTGCTCGTCCAGCACGAACACCTGGGTATTCATCCCCGGCGTACCGATCGAGACGGTCGACGGGTCGTCGCAACGCCACAGCGTCGCGTCCACCGTCGTCTCGGTCGGACCGTAGGAGTTGAACATGGCACGGCCCGGCGCCCACCGCGCCAGCACCTCCGGCGGACATGCCTCGCCCGTAACCACCAGTACGGTGTCCGTGCTGATCGAACGCTCGTCGAGGGTGGCCAGCAGGCCCGGCGGCAGCGTCACATGCGTCACCCGTGTCTCGGCCAGGAACTCCGGCAGCGCGGAACCCAGCCGCCGCTCGGCCGGCACCACCACCAGGGCAGAGCCCGACAGCAGCGCCATCAGCCATTCCCACCCGAAGCAGTCGAAGGAGGCCGACGCGAACTGGCCCACGCGTGCGCCCGGCCCCACCTCGAGATCCCGTACTTGACTCGCCACCAGGCTCGCCACACCACGGTGCGAGACCACCACTCCCTTCGGACGGCCTGTCGAGCCAGACGTGTAGCCCACGTACGCCGGGTGCTCCAGCCGCAGCTGGGCACAGACCACCGCCGAACTGTCGAGACCGGCGATCTCCTCCGCAACCTCCGGGTCATCGACCACAACGTGCCGCACATCACCCGGAAGCACGCCGGCCAGCGCGCGGGAGGTCAGCACGACCTCCAGCCCCGCGTCCCGCACCACATAGGCGATGCGCTCCGCCGGGTGATCCGGATCCAGCAGTACGTACGCGCCCCCGGCCTTCAGCACCCCCAGCAGCGCCACCTGCAGGTCAGCACCGCGCTCCAGGCAGATTCCGACAGCCGACTCCGGGCCGATCCCCATGCCGGTCAGGCGCCGCGCCAGCTGATTCGCCCGCGCGTCCACCTCCCCGTACGACAGCTCCACAGCCCCGTCGACCACCGCCACGGCATCCGGGTCGCGTGCCACCTGCGCCTCGAACAGCGCCGGAACCGTCGCCGCCTCGACCGAGGTCGCGGTGTCGTTCCACTCCACCAGCACCCTGTGACGCTCGGCCGAATCCAGGACATCCGCCGTGCTCACCCGCACCGACGGGTCCTCGACCACCGCCGACAACACCCGAACCCAGCGGCTCGTCATCTCTGTGGCCGTCACCGCATCGAACAGATCAGCAGCCGCGATCAGCTGACCGTTCAGACCGGCCGGAGCACCGTCGGTATCGAAGATCTCGGCAGCGGCGACCTCCAGGTCGAACTTGGCCACGGGAGCACCCCCGGCCATGCGGGTAGCCCGGGCCTCTGCCAGATCGAGCTTCGCCGCAGCGGCGTTCTGCAGGGTCAGCATCACCTGGAACAGCGGGTGCCGTGCCATGGACCGCGCCGGGGCCAGCTCCTCCACCAGCCGCTCGAACGGCACATCCTGATGCGCATACGCCCCCAGCCCCGTCTCCCGCACCCGCTCCAGCACCTGAGCGAACGACGGATCACCCGACAGATCCGTCCGGATCACCAGCGAGTTCACGAAACAACCCACCGACTCGTCCAGGGACTCATCCGTGCGCCCGGCGATCGCCGAACCGATCGGGATATCGGTCCCCGCACCCAGCCGGGACAGCGTCACCGCAAGCGCCGCCTGCAGCACCATGAACACCGTCACGCCACGCTCACGCGCCACCTCACGCAACCGCGCATGAACCCCCGCCGGCACCTCCACACGCACCGCATGCCCCTCATGCGACGCCACCGCCGGCCGCGGACGGTCATACGGCAGAGCAAGCTCCTCCGGCGCACCCGCCAACGCCCCACGCCAGAAGGCCACCTGACGCGACAACCTGCTCTCCGGGTCACCCTCATCCCCCAGCAGCTCCCGCTGCCACAACGCATAGTCCGCGTACTGCACCGGCAACGCAGACCACCCCGGCTCCTGACCCGCACGTCGTGCCGCGTAAGCCGTCGACACATCCCGCGCCAACGGCCCCATCGACCAGCCATCACCCGCGATGTGATGCACCACAACCACGAGCACATGCTCGTCCGGGGCGGTCTCGAACAGCCATACCCGAATGGGGATCTCCGCACTCAGATCGAAGGCATACCCCTGCGCTGCGGCGACCGCCTCCGCCAACCCGTCCGCACCCAGCTGGGCGAAGGCCAGCTCGAACCCGCACTCCTCCACCGGCAGGATCCGCTGATACGGCTCACCCTCGGCCACCGCGAACACCGTCCGCAGCACCTCATGCCGCCCCAGCACATCAACCAGCGCCGCCTCCAACGCCCCCCGATCCACCCCACCCGACAACCGAAGCGCCATCGGGATGTTGTAGGTAGAGCTCGGCCCCTCCAACTGGCCGATGAACCACAACCGCCGCTGCGCGAACGACAGCGGCACCCGCTCCGGCCGCGGACCCGCCACCAACGCAGGACGCGCCGCACCCGCTCCCGCCAGCCGCAAGGCCAGGCCGGCCGGCGTCGGCGCCTCGAACAACGTCCGCAGCGCCACCTCCACACCCAGCACCGCGCGCACCCGACTCACCAGACGAGTCGCCAGCAGCGAATGCCCGCCCAGCGCGAAGAAGTCGTCCTCCACACCGACCTCGGGAAGACCCAGCACCTGCGCGAACGCCTGGCACAGGATCTCCTCCTGCACCGACACCGGCCCACGACCGCCACCACTCGTGTACTCCGGAGCCGGCAACGCCTTGCGGTCCAGCTTCCCGTTCACCGTCAACGGCAGCCCGTCCAGCACCACCACCGCCGACGGCACCATGTACTCCGGCACCCGCCCCGCCACGAACTCCCGCAGCTCGGACACCCGCACATCACCCACCACATAGGCAACCAGACGCTTGTCACCCGGGGTGTCCTCCCGCACGACCACCGCCGCCTGCCCCACCCCCGGATGCGCAGCCAGCACCGCCTCGACCTCACCCGGCTCGATCCGGAACCCACGAATCTTCACCTGGTCATCAGCACGACCCAAATACTCCAACTGCCCCTCGGCCGACCACCGCACCACATCCCCGGTCCGGTACATCCGCTCACCCACACCACCGAACGGACAAGCCACGAACCGCTCCCCGGTCAGGCCCGCCCGCCCCACATACCCCCGCGCCAGACCAGCTCCTGCCACGTACAGCTCGCCCACCACACCCACCGGCACCGGCCGCAGCGCATCGTCCAGCACGTACACGCGGGCATTGACGATCGGCGCGCCGATTCCGACGCTCTCGCCCAGCGCCAGTGGAGTCGTCATCGTGGCGCACACCGTGGCCTCGGTGGGGCCGTAGGCGTTGATGAACCGGCGGCCCGGAGCCCAGCGCTCCACCAGATCGGCGCTCAGCGCCTCGCCCGCCGACACCAGCGTCGACACCGAAACCAGAGCCTCCGGCGCCAGCACGGCCAGCACCGCCGGCGGCAGCGTCACATGTGTCACCTGGCACCGGGCCACGACATCGCTCAACCCCGCACCCGGCAACAACTGCTGTGCATCGGCCAGCACCAGGCTGGCCCCGCACGAAAGCGCCACCAGAACTTCGGACACCGCCGCATCGAAGCTCACCGACGCGAACTGCAACATGCGACTTGCAGAGTCCACCGCGAACCGCTCTGCCTGAGCGGCCACCAGACTTGCCACTCCGGTGTGCGACACGGCCACCCCCTTGGACTGCCCCGTCGACCCCGACGTGTAGATCACGTACGCCAACCCGCTGACTTCGAAGGCGATTTCGAGCGGAGTGGCCCGCTCCGCCGCAATGGCGCGAGCGACCTCACTGTCGTCCAGCTCCACCACTCGCCCTGTCAGGGACCGCAGTCCAGCCGCCACATCGCTGCGCCTGACGATCACCTGTGCACCGCTGTCGGACAGCATGAAATCCAGCCGATCCGCTGGGTACTCCGGGTCCAACGGCACGTACGCCGCACCGGTGTTCAACACCGCGAGCAGCGCGACGACCAGATCCACCCCCCGCGGCAGACACACCCCGACGACCGACCCGTGGCCAATCCCCAGACCTTGCAGGTAGTGCGCCAGCCGGTTCGCCTTCGCGGCGACCTCGGCATACGACAGCTCAATGTCGCCGTAGACCACTGCCACCGCATCCGGCGTCCGCGCCACCTGGGCCTGGAACATCTCAGGTGCCGACTGTTCCGGAAGTTCCGTCGCGGTGTCGTTCCACTCCGTCAGGAGCTGGCGCTCCTCGGCCTCAGGAAGGATGTCGACGGCTGTCAGCGGGCTGCCGGGATGGTCTTCCAGCGCGGTGACGAGGTGGTCCAGGCAGGTGTGCAGCAGCCGGCACAGCGCCTGACCGTCCACCGAGCCCACCGCGTCCACGGTCAGCCCGAACTTCGACTCCAGATCCTCGACCGACACGGCCACCGGATAGTTCGTCGTCTCACGCATCGACACCGTGCTGATACCCCGACGGGCGGCACCGGCCTCCGAACCCGCCCCGGAGGCGGTACGGGACTTGCCGTGTCGGTAGTTGAACAGCGAGGTGAACAGCGGGCTGCCACCCGGCATCCCGCTGGCCTGCTGCGCCAGCGTCAACGGCGCGTGCTCGTGCACCAGCAGCTCGGCCAGCTGATCCCGCACACCCTCCAGCGCCTGGCCCACACCCTCAGCACCGACCCGTACCCGCACCGGCAGCGTATTGATGAACAGGCCCGGCACCCGGTCCGCACCCGCACCCGCGTTCATCCGCCCGAACAGCACGGTGCCGAACACCACGTCGTCCCGGCCGCTGACCGTCGCGAGCACCCGCGCCCACGCCAGATGGAACACACTCGCCGCACTCACGCCCAGCGAGCGGGCCACCTCCCGCACCCGGCGGCCCACCTCCTCCTCCACACCCAGATGCGAGCGCACCACACCCCTGCCGTCACCACGCACATCGAACAGGCCATAAGGAGCGGTGGTCTCCTCGACATCGCCGAGCAGGCCGGCGAAGTAGGCCTCATGCTCCGCACGGGTGACGCCGAGACGAGCCTGAGCCACGAAGTTGCGGAACGGCAACGGCTCCGGCAGCGCATCCTCCCGCCCCGACAGAAACGCGCTCATCTCCTCCAGCAGCACGTCGTGCGTGGTGTGGTCCTGCACCAGATGATGCATCCGCAGCAACGCCAGCCACTGCCCATCACTCCCCGGCTCCGCAGCCAAGTGCACATCGATGAGCGGAGCCCTGCCGATGTCCATCACCGAGCCGGCCGCAGCAACCAACTGCTCCACCGCGTCGGAGGCAGGGATCAGTTCCACCGTCGTGACCGGCAGAATCGCCCGGCGGACCACCACCTGGACCGGCTCGCCGAGCCCCTCCCACACAAACCCCGTGCGGTAGATGTCATGCCGGTCCACCACCCGCTGAAGCGCCGCCAGGAACCCCTCCAGCCGCTCACGTGAATCGAACCGCAACACCCGCGGCGCCACATACGCATCCACACCACCATCCGCCTCCAGCAGATGATGGAAGAACAGGCCTTCCTGGAGGGGGGCGAGGGGGTAGATGTCGGCGATGTTGGCTGCGCCGCCGTCGACGGCCGCGACGATCCGCTCGACCTCCTCAACCGCCAGGTCGACCAGGGGAAGCATGTCCGGGGTGATCCGCTCGGCACCGTCCGGGATCCGGTTCTCCGGCACCTCGACCGCATCCGGCCCCGCCGCCTGCGCCAGACCCGCCGGCGTCGGCGTCTGGAACAACGCCCGCACCGACACCGACACACCCCGGCCCCGCAGCAGCTCCACCAACGACACCGCCAGCAGCGAATGCCCGCCGAGGGTGAAGAAGTCGTCGTCGACACCGACCCGCTCGACGCCCAGGACCTGGGCGAAGGCCTGGCACAGGATCTCCTCCTGCACCGACACCGGCCCACGACCGGAACCGCTCGTGTATTCCGGAGCCGGCAACGCCTTGCGGTCCAGCTTCCCGTTCAACGTCAGCGGCAGCCCGTCCAGCACCACCACCGCCGACGGCACCATGTACCCAGGCACCCGCCCCGCCACGAACTCCCGCACCTCGTCGGCGAAATTAGTCCTTGCCGCGTCCTTGGTCCGGACCGGAACGACGTAGGCGACCAGGCGTTCATCCCGGACCGTGACGGCAACGTCCGCGACCGCGTCGTGGCGCGCCAGCACCGCCTCGACCTCACCCAGCTCGACCCGGAAGCCCCGCAACTGCACCTGCTGATCTCCGCGGCCCAGGTACTCCAGCCGGCCGTCGCCCAGCCAACGGCCCAGATCCCCTGTCCGGTACATGCGGGTGCCCCGTGCGCCGAACGGATCAGCGACAAACCGCTCACCTGTCAGCCCCGCACGGTGCAGGTACCCACGTGCCAGGCCAGCACCCGCCACATACAGCTCGCCCGCCACACCTACCGGCACCGGCTGCAGCCGCTCGTCGAGCACGTACACCCGCAGATCGGGGATTCCCACACCGATCACGCTGCCGCGCGCACCCAGCACGACGTCACGGTCCAGTGCCAGGTACGAGACATGCACCGTCGTCTCGGTGATCCCGTACATGTTCACCAACTGGGGCCCGTCGTCCCCGTGCCGCGCGAACCATCCCTCCAACCGGGCCGGCTCCAACGCCTCGCCACCGAAGATCACATGCCGCAGCGACCAGTCGTCCCGCTCCGCCGCCATCAGCTGATAGAACGCCGAGGGCGTCTGGTTCAGAACCGTGACCCGTTCCTCCGCCAACAACTCCGAGAACTCGCGTGGCGAACGGCTCACCACGTACGGCACCACGACCAGCCTGCCGCCCCGCAGCAGGGCCCCCCACAGCTCCCACACCGTGAAGTCGAACGCATAGGAGTGGAACAACGTCCACACGTCGTCCGACCCGAAGTCAAACCACTGCCGTGTCGACTCCAACAACCGCACCACATTCTGGTGCGGCACCACCACGCCCTTCGGACGCCCCGTCGAACCCGACGTATAAATCACATACGCGGGATGCTCCGGCAGAACCGGGACACCCAGATTGCCGTCGTCATAACCGGAGACATCCACCGCATCCGGCCCGATCGTCAACACCGGCCGGACGTCCTCCAGGATGAAGGAAATCCGCTCATCCGGATACTCGGGATCGATCGGGACATAGGCGGCCCCCGCCTTCAGCACCGCCAGAACCGCAATCACCATGTCCAGCGACCGCGGCAGAACCAACGCGACGAACCGCTCCGGACCCGCGCCCTGCTCCACCAAGTAGCGGGCCAGACGATTCGCCTCCGCATTCACCTCCCCATACGTCAGCGACCGTCCCTCGAAAACGACCGCGACCGCATCAGGCCGAAGCGCTGCCTGCGCCTCGAACAAGGCCGGAATCGTCACCCGACCCACGACCTCGCCACCGCTACCGACCCACTCGTCCAGGATCAGCTGACGCTCGTCCACGCCAAGAAGCTCAACGCTGCCGATCGCACCATCAGGATCTGCCACCAGGCCGGACAGCAACCGCTGGAACCATTCCACGAACCGCTCAGCAGTCCCCGCGTCGAACACATCGGCAGCCGCAACCAGCCGACCACTCAGACCGGCGGATCGACCGTCCGCGTCGAATACCTCGGCGGCCGTGACTTCCAGATCGAACTTTGCGGCAGCCGCTCCCAAGCGAACTGCCGTCACCGCGGGCAGCCCGGAAGCCTGAGCCTCTGGCAGGTCGAGTTGCGCCGCAGCGGCGTTCTGCAGGGTCAGCATCACCTGGAACAGCGGATGCCGTGCCATGGACCGCGCCGGGGCCAGCTCCTCCACCAGCCGCTCGAACGGCACGTCCTGGTGGTCGTACGCCCGCAGGCCGGCCTCCCGTACGCGCTTCAGTACCTCACCGAACGACGGGTCACCCGACAGGTCCGTCCGGATCACCAGGGAGTTGACGAAGAACCCCACCAGTTCGTCCAGGGCCTCATCCGTGCGCCCGGCGATTGCCGAGCCGATCGGAATGTCGGTCCCCGCACCCAACCGGTGCAGTGTCACGGCAAGCGCCGCCTGCAGCACCATGAAAACGGTCACGCCACGCTCACGCGCCACCTCACGCAACCGCGCATGAACCCCCGCCGACACCTCCACACGCACCGCATGCCCCTCATGCGACGCCACCGCCGGCCGCGGACGGTCATACGGCAGAGCAAGCTCCTCCGGCGCACCCGCCAACGCCCCACGCCAGAAGGCGACCTGGCGTGACAGCACGCTCTCCGGGTCGTTCTCATCACCGAGCAGCTCCCGCTGCCACAACGCGTAGTCGGCGTACTGCACCGGCAACGCGGACCACTCCGGGGCGGCACCCTCGCAACGAGCCGCATAGGCAGAGACGAGGTCACGCTCCAAGGGAGCGGACGACCACCCATCGCTGGCGATGTGGTGGACCACCACGATGAGCACATGCTCGTCCGGGGCGGTTTCGAACAGCCATACCCGAATGGGGATCTCCGCACTCAGATCGAAGGCATACCCCTGCGCTGCGGCGACCGCCTCCGCCAGGTCCCCCGCACCCAGCTGGGCGAAGGCCAGCTCGAACCCGCACTCCTCCACCGGCAGGATCCGCTGATACGGCTCACCCTCGGCCACCGCGAACACCGTCCGCAGCACCTCATGCCGCCCCAGCACATCAACCAGCGCCGCCTCCAACGCCCCCCGATCCACCCCACCCGACAACCGAAGCGCCACCGGCTGGTTGTACGTGGAGCTCGGCCCCTCCAACTGGCCGATGAACCACAGCCGCCGCTGCGCGAACGACAGCGGCACCCGCTCCGGCCGCGGACCCGCCACCAACGCAGGACGCGCCGCGTCCGCTCCCGCCAGCCGCAAGGCCAGGCCGGCCGGCGTCGGCGCCTCGAACAACGTCCGCAGCGCCACCTCCACACCCAGCACCGCGCGCACCCGACTCACCAGACGAGTCGCCAGCAGCGAATGCCCGCCCAGCGCGAAGAAGTCGTCCTCCACACCGACCTCGGGAAGACCCAGCACCTGCGCGAACGCCTGGCACAGGATCTCCTCCTGCACCGACACCGGCCCACGACCGCCACCACTCGTGTACTCCGGAGCCGGCAACGCCTTGCGGTCCAGCTTCCCGTTCACCGTCAACGGCAGCCCGTCCAGCACCACCACCGCCGACGGCACCATGTACTCCGGCACCCGCCCCGCCACGAACTCCCGCAGCTCGGACACCCGCACATCACCCACCACATAGGCAACCAGACGCTTGTCACCCGGGGTGTCCTCCCGCACGACCACCGCCGCCTGCCCCACCCCCGGATGCGCAGCCAGCACCGCCTCGACCTCACCCGGCTCGATCCGGAACCCACGAATCTTCACCTGGTCATCAGCACGACCCAAATACTCCAACTGCCCCTCGGCCGACCACCGCACCACATCCCCGGTCCGGTACATCCGCTCACCCACACCACCGAACGGACAAGCCACAAACCGCTCCCCGGTCAGGCCCGCCCGCCCCACATACCCCCGCGCCAACTGCACACCCGCGAGATACAACTCACCCGGCACCCCCACCGGCACCGGCCTCAGCGACCCGTCCAGCACATACACCCGGGTATTGGCCACCGGCGCACCGATCGGCACCACCCCACCACGACCCGACACACACTCCCAGGCCGTCACGTCCACCGACGCCTCCGTCGGCCCATACAAATTGTGCAGCTCCACCCCGTCGAACAGCTCGAAGAACCGCTCCTGCCCGGACACAGGCAAAGCCTCACCCGAACAGATCACCCGCCGCAGACTCCCACACCCCGCAGCCGCCGGCTCCGCAAGAAACGCCTCCAGCATCGACGGCACGAAATGCACCGTCGTCACCCGCTCCCGGCAAATCAGATCCGCCACATACCCCGGATCCCGATGCCCACCCGGCCGCGCCACCACCAGCACCGCACCATTCAGCAACGGCCAGAAGAACTCCCACACCGACACATCGAAACCGAACGGAGTCTTCTGCAACACCCGATCACCCGGCACCAAACCGAACCGGTCCTGCATCCACACCAGCCGATTGACAATCCCCTCATGCCCAACCACCACACCCTTCGGACGCCCCGTCGAACCCGACGTGAAGATGACATACGCAGGATGCTCCGGAGCCACCCACACCTCCGGCGCCGACCCGGGCCGGCTCGCCACCTCAGCCATCACCGCCGGATCGTCCACCACCACCCGAACCGCATCCTCCGGCAACCGCCCCGCGTACTCACCCGAGGTCACCACACACGCCGCACCCGCATCCGCCAACGCCACGACCATGCGACCGGCCGGAGAATCCGGATCCACCGGCAGATACGCCGCGCCCGCCTTGAGCACCGCAAGCAGCGCCACCACCATGTCCACGCCGCGCTCCAGACACACCGCGACGACCGACTCCGGACCAGCGCCCTGTTCCCTCAGGAAATGCGCCAACCGGTTCGCCCGAGCATCCAACTCCGCGTAAGAAAGCTCGACCCCCTCACACACCACCGCCACCGCATCCGGTGTCCGCGCCACCTGAGCCGCGAACAACCCCGGCACCGTCGCCGGCTCGACCGGCATCGCAGTGTCGTTCCACTCCGTCAGGAGTTGGCGCTCCTCGGTCACATCAAGAATCTCCACGGCGCTCACCCGCCGCGACAGGTCCTCAGCCAAGGCCGACACCACACGACCCCAGCGAGTCGCGATCTGGGCAGCCGTCTCCGCATCGAACAGATCGGCCGCCACCGTGACCACACCCCGCACACCTGCGGGCGCTCCGTTGTCACCGAGGACCTCGGTGGCGGTGACCTCCAGGTCGAACTTGGCCGCGGGAGCACCCCCGGCCATGCGGGAAGCCCGTAGGCCGGACAGAGCCAGCCTTGCCGTACCGGCGTTCTGCAGCGTCAGCATCACCTGGAACAGCGGATGCTGCGCCATGGAACGCGTCGGTGCCAGCTCCTCCACCAACCGCTCGAACGGCACGTCCTGGTTCTCGAACGCGCCGATGCTCGTCTCCCGGACCTGGTCCAGCACCTCGGCCAGCGTCGGGTCGCCCGAGAGGTCGGTCCGGATGACCAACGTGTTGACGAAGAAGCCCACCAGATCGTGCAGCGCCTTGTCCGTGCGTCCGGCAATGGCAGAGCCGATCGGGATGTCCGTACCGGCACCGAGCCGGGACAGCGTCACCGCAAGCGCCGCCTGCAGCACCATGAAGAGGCTCATGCCTCGCTCATGCGCCACCGCGACCAGCCGTTCGTGCACTGCGGCCGCGATTTCCAGCTCAGCCTGGTGACCGCGATAGGAACGCACCGCTGGCCGCGGCCGATCGGTGGGCAGCGACAGTGCCTCCGGCGCACCCGCCAGTGTCTCGCGCCAGTACGCCACCTGGCGTGACAGCACACTGTCCGGATCGTCGTCGTCGCCCAGCAGCTCTCGCTGCCACATGGCGTAGTCGGCGTACTGCACCGGCAGCGCTTCCCACCCGGGTTCCCGGCCGGCGCACCGGGCCTCGTACGCCACCGACACATCGCGCGCCAACAGCCCCGCGGACCAGGCGTCCCACGCGATGTGGTGCACCACCACGATCAGAACGTACTCATCCGGATCCACGACGAGCAGGCTGGCCCGCAGCGGGATCTCTTCGGCCAGGTCGAACGCGTACCGCGCGGTGCGCTCCACCGTCTCAGTCAGGTGCTCGGGAGCCACCTCCGTGACGACCAGTTCAAATCCGGTGTTACCGACCGGAAGGATCCGCTGATACGGCTCGCCCTCGTGCGCCGGGAACACGGTCCGAAGCACCTCATGCCGTCCCAGCACATCCCGCAGAGCTGCCTCAAGTGCATCCTTGTCGAGCGCCCCGGAGAAGCGCAGCACAGTGGGGTTCGTGTACGTCGTGCTCGGCCCCTCCAGCTGTGCCAGAAACCAAAGCCGACGCTGGGAGAATGAAAGCGGGATCATCAGGACTCCTCCTGGCTGCGCATCGGCCGCAGCGCGGGCCTAGCTTTTTGACGGCTATTACCTTGCTGTGCGAGTCGGGTCGCGAGTTCGGCCGGCGTCCGGGCGTCGAAGACCGCACGGATGGGCAATTCCGCTCCCAGCTCTTCACGCACTTCGCTGATCAGCCTGGTCGCCAGCAGCGAATGCCCACCGAGCGCGAAGAAGTCGTCATCCACCCCGACCCGCTCCACGCCCAGGACCCGGGCGAACGCCCGGCAGAGGAGCTGCTCCTGCTCCGTCGCCGGCCCACGGCCCCCAGCACTCGTGTACTCCGGAGCGGGCAGTGCCTTGCGGTCCAGCTTTCCGTTCACCGTCAACGGCAGCCCGTTCAGGACCACCACCGCCGATGGCACCATGTGCTCCGGCAACTGCCCGGCCGCGAAGTCCCGTAGGTCCTGGACGAGCCCATCGGACGCGTTGTCTTTCGCCTGGTCCGGTACGACGTAGGCCACCAGGCGTACTTCGCCCGGTGCGTCCTCCCGCGCGAGCACTGCCGCCTGCCCGACCCCCGGGTGCGCGGCCAGCACCGCCTGCACCTCACCCGGCTCGATCCGGAACCCCCGCACCTTCACCTGATCATCAGCACGCCCCGCGAACACCAGACGGCCATCGACCGTCCAGCGGGCGCGGTCCCCCGTCCGGTACATCCGCTCACCACCAGACCCGTACGGGCAGGCCACGAAACGCTCCCCGGTCAGGCCCGGCCGGCCCACATACCCCCGCGCCAACTGCGCACCCGCCACATACAGCTCCCCGACCACACCCACCGGCACCGGCGCCAGATACTCGTCAAGGACGTAGAAGCGGGTGTTCGCCACCGGCCGGCCCACCGGAACCACCCCGGCCGCCACATCCCCCGCCGACAACTCGGTCGTGGCGACACCGATGGTCGTCTCCGTCGGACCATAGTGGTTGAACACCCTCCCACCACCAGCGGCCAGCAGATCACCCACCAGGGCGGGGGGTGCGGATTCGCCTCCCAGGACCAGTGATCCCACCGACTCGAAGACCGGCGCACCCAAAGCGGCCACGTGCGAGGGCACCGCCTTCACACCCTCGATCCCATGGTCGGCCACATACCCCCGCACCAACGCCGGGTCCGTCACCGTGTCCTCGGCGAGGAAGTGCAGGACGCCCCCGCACACCAGAGCCGCGAAGATCGTGGTGTTGCCCAGATCGGTCGCCTGTCCCTGCAGCACCGCGAACCCGCCACCGGGCCGGTCGAAGCCCACCCGGGCCGGAACCGAGCCCACATAGTTCGCCAGACCGCCCTGCGTGACCGCCACACCCTTCGGACGGCCCGTCGAACCCGACGTATACACCACATACGCCACCTGCCCCGGATCGATCGACACCTCCGGCGCGGTGTCCTCCAGCCCGGCCAGCTGCATCCCCACCAGCGCCCCGTCGACCGCCACCAGACGATGCCGCCCCGCCGGAAGATCCTCCAGAATCTCCTCCGTCGTCAACGTCAGCACCGCACGACTGTCCGCGAGCATGAACGCGATCCGCTCCGCCGGATGCCCCGCATCCACCGGCAGATACCCCGCCCCCGCCTTCCACACCGCCAGCATCCCCACCAACGTCTCCACCCCACGCGGCAGACACAGCCCCACCACCGACTCCGCACCCACCCCCTGCACCAACAGGAAACGAGCCAACCGATTCGCCCGAGCATCCAACGCCGCATAAGAGAGCTCCGCCCCCTCACACACCACTGCGATCGCGTCCGGAGCACGCACCACCTGCGCCTCGAACAACCCCAACACCGACTCCCCACCAACGGAGACAGACGTGTCGTTCCAGTCCACCAACAGCCGGCGCCGCTCGGTCTCGCCGCTGATGTCGACGGCCGTCAGCGGGCTGTCGGGGTCGTCCTCGATCGCGGTGACGAGGTTGTCCAGGCAGGTGTGCAGCAGCTGGCACAGCGCCTGCCCGTCCACCGAGCCCACCGCGTCCACGGTCAGACCGAACCCGGAGTCTCGTTGGTCGACCGATACGGCCACGGGGTAGTTGGTGGCATCACGGGAGAGCAGCATCCTGACGCCCCTGGATGGTGTGTCCGCTTCCAGGCTGGCCTTGGTGGTGGGGCGCCTGCTGTGCCGGTAGTTGAAGATCGAGGTGAACAGCGGGCTGCCACCCGGCATCCCGCTGGCCTGCTGCGCCAGCGTCAACGGCGCGTGCTCGTGCACCAGCAGCTCGGCCAGCTGATCCCGCACACCCTCCAGCGCCTGGCCCACACCCTCAGCACCGACCCGTACCCGCACCGGCAACGTATTGATGAACAGGCCCGGCACCCGGTCCGCACCCGCACCCGCGTTCATCCGCCCGAACAGCACGGTGCCGAACACCACGTCGTCCCGGCCGCTGACCGTCGCGAGCACCCGCGCCCACGCCAGATGGAACACACTCGCCGCACTCACGCCCAGCGAGCGGGCCACCTCCCGCACCCGGCGGCCCACCTCCTCCTCCACACCGAGGTAGGAACGCACCACGCCGCTACCGTCGCCATGCACATCCATCAGGCCGTAAGGAGCGGTGGTCTCCTCGACATCGCCGAGCAGGCCGGCGAAGTAGGCCTCGTGCTCCGCGCGGGTGACGCCGAGACGTGCCTGAGCCACGAAGTTGCGGAACGGCAACGGCTCCGGCAGCGCATCCTCGCGCCCCGACAGAAACGCATCCATCTCCTCCAGCAGCACGTCCTGTGCGGTGCGGTCCTGGACCAGATGATGCAGGCGCAGCGCAGCCAGCCACTGACCACCTCCGTCAGGTTCGGCGGCGATGTGCACGTCGATCAGCGGAGCCCTTCCGATGTCCATCACCGAGCCAGTCGCAGCAATCAACTGTTCGGCAGCATCGGAGCCTTGCGGGTCGAGGGTGACTTCGGTGACTGGCAGTGTCGCCTGGCGCGTCACCACCTGGACCGGCTCGCGCAGCGCCTGCCACACGAACGCCGTGCGGTAGATGTCGTGCCTGTTCACCACCCGCTGCAGCGCTCGAAGGCAAGCGTCGAGACGCTGCCGCGAGTCGAATTGGATGACGGCCGGTGCCGCGTACCCGTTCGCATCACCGTCTGCCTGCAGCAGGTGGTGGAAGAACAACCCCTCCTGCAAAGGAGCCAACGGATAGATGTCGGCGATGTTGGCTGCGCCGCCGTCGACGGCCGCGACGATCCGCTCGACCTCCTCAACCGCCAGGTCGACCAGGGGAAGCATGTCCGGGGTGATCCGCTCGGCACCGTCCGGGATCCGGTTCTCCGGCACCTCGACCGCATCCGGCCCGGCCGCCTGCGCCAGACCCGCCGGCGTCGGCGTCTGGAACAACGCCCGCACCGACACCGACACACCCCGGCCCCGCAGCAGCTCCACCAGCGACACCGCCAGCAGCGAATGCCCGCCGAGGGTGAAGAAGTCGTCGTCGACACCGACCCGCTCGACGCCCAGGACCTGGGCGAAGGCCTGGCACAGGATCTCCTCCTGCACCGTTGCCGGCCCACGACCGGAACCGCTCGTGCCCGCCGCCGCGGCGTAGTCCGGGGCCGGCAGAGCAGCACGGTCGAGCTTGCCGTTACCCGTCAGCGGCAACGCCTCGAGCACCAGCACCGCCGACGGCACCATATGCTCCGGCAGCCGGGCAGCAGCGAACGACCGCACCGAATCAGCAAACGCCGCATACTCGACGTCCTCGTCATCAGCCACCACGTAGGCCACCAGGCGTACCTCGCCCGGTGCGTCCTCCCGCGCGAGCACTGCCGCCTGCCCGACCCCCGGGTGCGCGGCCAGCACCGCCTGCACCTCACCCGGCTCGATCCGGAACCCCCGCACCTTCACCTGATCATCAGCACGCCCCGCGAACACCAGACGGCCATCGACCGTCCAGCGGGCGCGGTCCCCGTCCGGTACATCCGCTCACCACCAGACCCGTACGGGCAGGCCACGAAACGCTCCCCGGTCAGGCCCGGCCGGCCCACATACCCCCGCGCCAACTGCGCACCCGCCACATACAGCTCCCCGACCACACCCACCGGCACCGGCGCCAGATACTCGTCAAGGACGTAGAAGCGGGTGTTCGCCACCGGCCGGCCCACCGGAACCACCCCGGCCGCCACATCCCCGCCGACAACTCGGTCGTGGCGACACCGATGGTCGTCTCCGTCGGACCATAGTGGTTGAACACCCTCCCACCACCAGCGGCCAGCAGATCACCCACCAGGGCGGGGGGTGCGGATTCGCCTCCCAGGACCAGTGATCCCACCGACTCGAAGACCGGCGCACCCAAAGCGGCCACGTGCGAGGGCACCGCCTTCACACCCTCGATCCCATGGTCGGCCACATACCCCCGCACCAACGCCGGGTCCGTCACCATGTCCTCGGCAAGGAAGTGCAGGACGCCCCCGCACACCAGAGCCGCGAAGATCGTGGTGTTGCCCAGATCGGTCGCCTGTCCCTGCAGCACCGCGAACCCGCCACCGGGCCGGTCGAAGCCCACCCGGGCCGGAACCGAGCCCACATAGTTCGCCAGACCGCCCTGCGTGACCGCCACACCCTTCGGACGGCCCGTCGAACCCGACGTATACACCACATACGCCACCTGCCCCGGATCGATCGACACCTCCGGCGCGGTGTCCTCCAGCCCGGCCAGCTGCATCCCCACCAGCGCCCCGTCGACCGCCACCAGACGATGCCGCCCCGCCGGAAGATCCTCCAGAATCTCCTCCGTCGTCAACGTCAGCACCGCACGACTGTCCGCGAGCATGAACGCGATCCGCTCCGCCGGATGCCCCGCATCCACCGGCAGATACCCCGCCCCCGCCTTCCACACCGCCAGCATCCCCACCAACGTCTCCACCCCACGCGGCAGACACAGCCCCACCACCGACTCCGCACCCACCCCTGCACCAACAGGAAACGAGCCAACCGATTCGCCCGAGCATCCAACGCCGCATAAGAGAGCTCCGCCCCCTCACACACCACTGCGATCGCGTCCGGAGCACGCACCACCTGCGCCTCGAACAACCCCAACACCGACTCCCCACCAACGGAGACAGACGTGTCGTTCCAGCCGTCCAGAACCTCAACCCGCTCCGCCGGAGACAGCACCTCCACCGCGCCGACCCGCATCGCCGGGTCCGCCACCACCGCGGACAGCACCAGCGTCAGCGTGTCGGCCAGCCGGCCCACCGTTGCCGGCTCGAACAGGTCCGCCGCACCGGTCACCACCCCACCGATCCCCGCCGGCTCCCCATCCGCACCGAACCGCTCTCCGACCAGCACCGCCAGGTCGAACTTCGCCCCGACCCGCCCCAACGGCAGCGCACTGGCCCGCAACCCCGACATCCCACCCCGGGACCGGACCTGCCCACCCCAGCTGAAGCAACCGCATCCTGCATCGTCAAAATCACCTGGAACAGCGGATGCCGCGCCACCGACCGCGCCGGGGCCAGCTCCTCCACCAGCCGCTCGAACGGCACATCCTGATGCGCATACGCCCCCAGCCCCGTCTCCCGCACCCGCTCCAGCACCTGAGCGAACGACGGATCACCCGACAGGTCCGTCCGCATCACCAGCGAGTTCACGAAACAACCCACCGACTCGTCCAGGGACTCATCCGTGCGCCCGGCGATCGCCGAACCGATCGGGATATCGGTCCCCGCACCCAACCGGGACAGCGTCACCGCAAGCGCCGCCTGCAGCACCATGAACACCGTCACACCACGCTCACGCGCCACCTCACGCAACCGCGCATGAACCCCCGCCGACACCTCCACACGCACCGCATGCCCCTCATGCGACGCCACCGCCGGCCGCGGACGGTCATACGGCAGAGCAAGCTCCTCCGGCGCACCCGCCAACGCCCCACGCCAGAAGGCGACCTGGCGTGACAGCACGCTCTCCGGGTCGTTCTCATCACCGAGCAGCTCCCGCTGCCACAACGCGTAGTCGGCGTACTGCACCGGCAACGCGGACCACTCCGGGGCGGCACCCTCGCAACGAGCCGCATAGGCAGAGACGAGGTCACGCTCCAAGGGAGCGGACGACCACCCATCGCTGGCGATGTGGTGGACCACCACGATGAGCACATGCTCGTCCGGGGCGGTTTCGAACAGCCATACCCGAATGGGGATCTCCGCACTCAGATCGAAGGCATACCCCTGCGCTGCGGCGACCGCCTCCGCCAGGTCCCCCGCACCCAGCTGGGCGAAGGCCAGCTCGAACCCGCACTCCTCCACCGGCAGGATCCGCTGATACGGCTCACCCTCGGCCACCGCGAACACCGTCCGCAGCACCTCATGCCGCCCCAGCACATCAACCAGCGCCGCCTCCAACGCCCCCCGATCCACCCCACCCGACAACCGAAGCGCCACCGGCTGGTTGTACGTGGAGCTCGGCCCCTCCAACTGGCCGATGAACCACAGCCGCCGCTGCGCGAACGACAGCGGCACCCGCTCCGGCCGCGGACCCGCCACCAACGCAGGACGCGCCGCGTCCGCTCCCGCCAGCCGCAAGGCCAGGCCGGCCGGCGTCGGCGCCTCGAACAACGTCCGCAGCGCCACCTCCACACCCAGCACCGCGCGCACCCGACTCACCAGACGAGTCGCCAGCAGCGAATGCCCGCCCAGCGCGAAGAAGTCGTCCTCCACACCGACCTCGGGAAGACCCAGCACCTGCGCGAACGCCTGGCACAGGATCTCCTCCTGCACCGACACCGGCCCACGACCGCCACCACTCGTGTACTCCGGAGCCGGCAACGCCTTGCGGTCCAGCTTCCCGTTCACCGTCAACGGCAGCCCGTCCAGCACCACCACCGCCGACGGCACCATGTACTCCGGCACCCGCCCCGCCACGAACTCCCGCAGCTCGGACACCCGCACATCACCCACCACATAGGCAACCAGACGCTTGTCACCCGGGGTGTCCTCCCGCACGACCACCGCCGCCTGCCCCACCCCCGGATGCGCAGCCAGCACCGCCTCGACCTCACCCGGCTCGATCCGGAACCCACGAATCTTCACCTGGTCATCAGCACGACCCAAATACTCCAACTGCCCCTCGGCCGACCACCGCACCACATCCCCGGTCCGGTACATCCGCTCACCCACACCACCGAACGGACAAGCCACAAACCGCTCCCCGGTCAGGCCCGCCCGCCCCACATACCCCCGCGCCAACTGCACACCCGCGAGATACAACTCACCCGGCACCCCCACCGGCACCGGCCTCAGCGACCCGTCCAGCACATACACCCGGGTATTGGCCACCGGCGCACCGATCGGCACCACCCCACCACGACCCGACACACACTCCCAGGCCGTCACGTCCACCGACGCCTCCGTCGGCCCATACAAATTGTGCAGCTCCACCCCGTCGAACAGCTCGAAGAACCGCTCCTGCCCGGACACAGGCAAAGCCTCACCCGAACAGATCACCCGCCGCAGACTCCCACACCCCGCAGCCGCCGGCTCCGCAAGAAACGCCTCCAGCATCGACGGCACGAAATGCACCGTCGTCACCCGCTCCCGGCAAATCAGATCCGCCACATACCCCGGATCCCGATGCCCACCCGGCCGCGCCACCACCAGCACCGCACCATTCAGCAACGGCCAGAAGAACTCCCACACCGACACATCGAAACCGAACGGAGTCTTCTGCAACACCCGATCACCCGGCACCAAACCGAACCGGTCCTGCATCCACACCAGCCGATTGACAATCCCCTCATGCCCAACCACCACACCCTTCGGACGCCCCGTCGAACCCGACGTGAAGATGACATACGCAGGATGCTCCGGAGCCAGGGGGCAAATTCGCTCGGATTCGGCAATATCCACACCGGAAAGCCCGGCCAGCCGCTCCTCGGTACCAGGCTCACCCAGCACCACACACGACAATTCCCCGAAGCCTCCCTCGGCAGCCACATCCCCCGTGGTAATCACACAAGCGGGAGCCGCATCCTCCAACAGGAACCCGATCCGCTCCGCCGGATACTCCGTATCGATCGGCAGGTACGCCGCGCCCGCCTTGAGCACTGCCAGAACGGAAACCACAAGATCGGCCGAACGCGGCAACGCCAACCCGACAACACTCTCCGGCCCCACACCCCCGGCAAGCAGCAGCCGCGCCAATCGATTCGCCCGAGCATCCAACTCCGCGTAAGAAAGCTCGACCCCCTCACACACCACCGCCACCGCATCCGGTGTCCGCGCCACCTGAGCCGCGAACAACACCGGCACCGTCGCCGGCTCGACCGGCATCGCAGTGTCGTTCCACTCCGTCAGGAGCTGGCGCTCCTCGGCCTCAGGAAGGATGTCGACGGCTGTCAGCGGGCTGCCGGGATGGTCTTCCAGCGCGGTGACGAGGTGGTCCAGGCAGGTGTGCAGCAGCCGGCACAGCGCCTGACCGTCCACCGAGCCCACCGCGTCCACGGTCAGCCCGAACTTCGACTCCAGATCCTCGACCGACACGGCCACCGGATAGTTCGTCGTCTCACGCATCGACACCGTGCTGATACCCCGACGGGCGGCACCGGCCTCCGAACCCGCCCCGGAGGCGGTACGGGACTTGCCGTGTCGGTAGTTGAACAGCGAGGTGAACAGCGGGCTGCCACCCGGCATCCCGCTGGCCTGCTGCGCCAGCGTCAACGGCGCGTGCTCGTGCACCAGCAGCTCGGCCAGCTGATCCCGCACACCCTCCAGCGCCTGGCCCACACCCTCAGCACCGACCCGTACCCGCACCGGCAACGTATTGATGAACAGGCCCGGCACCCGGTCCGCACCCGCACCCGCGTTCATCCGCCCGAACAGCACGGTGCCGAACACCACGTCGTCCCGACCACTGACCGTCGCGAGCACCCGCGCCCACGCCAGATGGAACACACTCGCCGCACTCACGCCCAGCGAGCGGGCCACCTCCCGCACCCGGCGGCCCACCTCCTCCTCCACACCGAGGTAGGAACGCACCACACCACGACCGTCGCCATGCACATCCATCAGGCCGTAAGGAGCGGTGGTCTCCTCGACATCGCCGAGCAGGCCGGCGAAGTAGGCCTCGTGCTCCGCGCGGGTGACGCCGAGACGTGCCTGAGCCACGAAGTTGCGGAACGGCAACGGCTCCGGCAGCGCATCCTCGCGCCCCGACAGAAACGCATCCAGCTCTTGGAGCAGCACGTCGTGCGTGGTGTGGTCCTGCACCAGGTGATGCATCCGCAGCAACGCCAGCCACTGCCCGTCAGTCCCCGGCTCCGCTGCCAGGTGCACATCGATGAGCGGCGCCCGCCCGAGATCCATCACGGATCCGACCACCGCGATCAGCTGCTCGACCGCATCGGGGCCGCCAGATTCAAGGGTCACCGTCGTGACCGGCAGAGTCGCCCGGCGGACCACCACCTGGACCGGCTCGCCGAGCCCCTCCCACACAAACCCCGTGCGGTAGATGTCATGCCGGTCCACCACCCGCTGAAGCGCCGCCAGGAACCCCTCCAGCCGCTCACGTGAATCGAACCGCAACACCCGCGGCGCCACATACGCATCCACACCACCATCCGCCTCCAGCAGATGATGGAAGAACAACCCCTCCTGCAAAGGAGCCAACGGATAGACGTCAGCGATGTTGGCCGCGCCGCCGTCGACGGCCCCGACGACCCGCTCGACCTCCTCAACCGTCAGGTCAACCAGCGGCAGCATGTCCGGAGTGATCCGCCCCGCATCCTCCGGGATCCGGTTCTCCGGCACCTCCACCGCATCCGGCCCCGCCGCCTGCGCCAGACCCGCCGGCGTCGGCGTCTGGAACAACGCACGCACCGACACCGACACACCCCGGCCGTCCAGCTGCTTCACCAGTCGCACGGCCAGGAGTGAGTGTCCGCCGAGTGCGAAGAAGTCGTCGTCCACACCGACCTCGGGAAGACCCAGCACCTGGGCGAAGGCCTGGCACAGGATCTCCTCCTGCACCGACACCGGCCCACGACCGCCACTGACGGTGGCCACCGTGTACTCGGGGGCGGGCAATGCCTTGCGGTCCAGCTTGCGGTTCACCGTCAGCGGCAGCTCGTCCAGCACCACCACCGCCGACGGCACCATGTACTCCGGCACCCGCCCCGCCACGAACTCCCGCAGCTCGGACACCCGCACATCACCCACCACATAGGCGACCAGACGCTTGTCACCCGGGGTGTCCTCCCGCACGACCACCGCCGCCTGCCCCACCCCCGGATGCGCAGCCAGCACCGCCTCGACCTCACCCGGCTCGATCCGGAACCCACGGATCTTCACCTGGTCATCGGTCCGCCCGGCAAAGACCAGCTGCCCCTGCACCGTCCACCGCGCCCGGTCCCCGGTCCGATACATCCGCTCACCCACACCACCGAACGGATTCGCCACGAACCGCTCCCCGGTCAGGCCCGGCCGCCCCACATACCCCCGCGCCAGACCGGCACCCGCCACATACAGCTCACCCGCAACACCCGCCGGAACCGGCGCCAGGTGCTCGTCCAGCACGAACACCTGGGTATTCACCACCGGCGTACCGATCGAGACGGTCGTCGGGTCGTCGCAACGCCACAGCGTCGCGTCCACCGTCGTCTCGGTCGGACCATAGGAGTTGAACATCACGCGTCCCCGCGCCCACCGCGCCAGCACCTCCGGCGGACACGCCTCCCCCGCCACCACCAACACCACGTCCGCGCTGATCGAACCCTCGTCGAGAGTGGCCAGCACCCCCGGCGGCAACGTCACATGCGTCACCCCCGTCTCGCCCAGGAACTCCGGCAGCGCAGAACCCAGCCGCCGCTCCGCCGGCACCACCACCAGCGCCGCACCCGACAGCAGCGCCATCAACCACTCCCACCCGAACGTGTCGAAAGCAGCCGACGCGAACTGCCCCACCCGCGACCCCGGGCCCACACCCAACTCCCGCACCTGACCAGCCACCAGGCTCGCCACACCCACATGCGAAACCACCACCCCCTTCGGCCGCCCCGTCGACCCAGACGTGTAGATCACATACGCCGGATGCTCCGCCCGCAGCTGGGCACAGACCACCGCCGAACTGTCGAGACCGGCGATCTCCCCCGCCACCGCGGGGTCATCCACCACCACCTGCCGCACATCACCCGCAACCACGCCAGCCAGCGCACGGGAGGTCAGCACAACCTCCAGCCCCGCATCCCGCACCACATAAGCGATCCGCTCCGCCGGATGATCCGCATCCAGCGGCACGTACGCACCCCCGGCCTTCAGCACCCCCAACAACGCCACCTGCAGGTCAGCACCGCGCTCCAGGCAGACTCCGACAGCCGACTCCGGGCCGATCCCCAGACCGGTCAGATACCGCGCCAGGCGGTTCGCCCGCGCGTCCACCTCCCCGTACGACAGCTCCACCACCCCGTCGACCACCGCCACCGCATCCCGGTCGCGCGCCACCTGAGCCCCGAACAGCGCCGGAACCGTCGCCGCCTCGACCGTGGCCGCCGTGTCGTTCCACTCCACCAGCACCCTGTGACGCTCGGCCGACCCCAGCACATCCACCGTGCTCACCCGCACCGACGGATCCCCGACCACCGCCGACAACACCCGAACCCAACGCTCCGCGAACCGAGCAGCCGTCCCCGCATCAAACAGATCAGCAGCGGCTATCAGTTGTCCGGCCAGACCAGCAGGAGCTCCGTCGGTGTCGAAGACCTCGCTCGCCATCACGTCGAGATCGAACTTCGCCGCCACTTTCCCGGACCCCGCCGACAGCCCCGACGCCACGAGCCCCGGCAGATCCAGCACCGCCTGTTCCATGTTCTGCAGCGCCAACCACACCTGGAACAACGGATGCCGCGCCATCGAACGCGCCGGGGCCAGCTCCTCCACCAGCCGCTCGAACGGCACGTCCTGATGCTCGAACGCCCGCAGCCCGGCCTCCCGCACCCGCTCCAGCACCTCACCGAACGACGGATCACCCGACAGATCCGTCCGGATCACCAGTGAATTGACGAAGAACCCGACCGACTCGTCCAGAGCCTCATCCGTGCGCCCGGCGATCCCCGAACCGATCGGAATATCGGTCCCCGCACCCAACCGGGACAGCGTCACCGCAAGCGCCGCCTGCAGCACCATGAACACCGTCACACCACGCTCACGCGCCACCTCACGCAACCGCGCATGAACCCCCGCCGACACCTCCACACGCACCGCATGCCCCTCATGCGACGCCACCGCCGGCCGAATACGATCGGTCGGCAACACCAGCTCCTCCGGCGCACCCGCCAACGCCCCACGCCAGAACTCCACCTGACGCGACAACCTGCTCTCCGGGTCACCCTCATCACCCAGCAGCTCCCGCTGCCACAACGCGTAGTCCGCGTACTGCACCGGCAACGCAGACCACCCCGGAGCGGCACCCTGACGCCGAGCGTCATACGCCGTAACGAGGTCACGCTTGAGTGGAGCAGACGACCACCCGTCACCCGCGATGTGATGCACGACGACGACCACCACATGCTCGTCCGCGCCGGTCTCGAACAGCCATGCCCGCAGCGGGATTTCCGTGGCCAGATCAAAGGCATACCCCTGCGCTGCGGCGACCGCCTCCGCCAACCCGTCCGCACCCAGCTGGGCGAAGGCCAGCTCGAACCCGCACTCCTCCACCGGCAGGATCCGCTGATATGGCTCACCCTCGGCCACCGCGAACACCGTCCGCAGCACCTCATGCCGCCCCAGCACATCAACCAGCGCCGCCTCCAACGCCCCCCGATCCACCCCACCCGACAACCGAAGCGCCACCGGGATGTTGTACGTGGAGCTCGGCCCCTCCAACTGGCCGATGAACCACAGTCGGCGCTGCGCGAACGACAGCGGCACCCGCTCCGGCCGCGGACCCGCCACCAACGCAGGACGCGCCGCGTCCGCTCCCGCCAGCCGCAAGGCCAGGCCGGCCGGCGTCGGCGCCTCGAACAACGTCCGCAGCGCCACCTCCACACCCAGCACCGCGCGCACCCGACTCACCAGACGAGTCGCCAGCAGCGAATGCCCGCCCAGCGCGAAGAAGTCGTCCTCCACACCGACCTCGGGAAGACCCAGCACCTGCGCGAACGCCTGGCACAGGATCTCCTCCTGCACCGACACCGGCCCACGACCGCCACCACTCGTGTACTCCGGAGCCGGCAACGCCTTGCGGTCCAGCTTCCCGTTCACCGTCAACGGCAGCCCGTCCAGCACCACCACCGCCGACGGCACCATGTACTCCGGCACCCGCCCCGCCACGAACTCCCGCAGCTCGGACACCCGCACATCACCCACCACATAGGCGACCAGACGCTTGTCACCCGGGGTGTCCTCCCGCACGACCACCGCCGCCTGCCCCACCCCCGGATGCGCAGCCAGCACCGCCTCGACCTCACCCGGCTCGATCCGGAACCCACGGATCTTCACCTGGTCATCGGTCCGCCCGGCAAAGACCAGCTGCCCCTGCACCGTCCACCGCGCCCGGTCCCCGGTCCGATACATCCGCTCACCCACACCACCGAACGGATTCGCCACGAACCGCTCCCCGGTCAGGCCCGGCCGCCCCACATACCCCCGCGCCAACTGCACACCCGCGATGTACAGCTCACCCACCACGCCCACCGGCACCGGCTTGAGCGAGCCGTCCAGCACATACACCCGGGTGTTCGCCACCGGCGCGCCCATCGGCACCACTGGCTCCGAACCGTCCACCTGGCCGGTGGTGACCATCACGGTCGCCTCGGTCGGACCGTACGTGTTCACGAGCGCCCGGCCCCGCGACCACAGCCCGGCCTGCGCCAGGCTGATCGGCTCCGCACCCACCACGAGTGTGGACACGTCCGTCAGTGCCGTCGGATCCAGCGCGCCCAGCAGCGAGGGCACCACGCTCGCCGAGCCCACGCCGCAGCGTCGTACCATCCCTGCCAGCAGCGAAGTATCCGACCGTTCCGCCGACGATGCCACCACCAGGGTGGCGCCCGACGCCAGCGTCACCGCCATGTCCAGCACCGACGCGTCAAAACTGAACGACGCGAACTGCAGCACCCGGGCGCCCGGCTCCGCGCCCAGCACCGGCCTCAGGGCCGCGACCAGGTTCACCAGACCGCCGTGCGTGGCCGCCACGCCCTTCGGCCGTCCCGTCGAACCCGACGTGTAGATCACGTACGCCAGCCCAGCGCCCCGCACCCGTGTTTGGGGTATCGCCACCTCGGCCCTCGTGAAGACCTCCGCCACATTCCGATCGCCGAGATCGATCACCTCGGCCCCCGGCAACTCCGCTAGCGGCCCGCCCCGCCCCACCACGACCCCGGCCCCGCTGTCCGAGACCATGAACTTCAGTCGCTCCACCGGAAGCTCCGGGTCGAGCGGCACGTATGCCGCCCCCGCACGCCACACACCCACCACGGACGCAACCATCTCCGCGCCCCGCGGCAGGCAGAGACCCACCACCGACTCCGCGCCGACACCGCGCTGCCTCAGCACATACGCCAGTCTGTTCGCCCAGGCGTCCAGATCGCCGTAAGACAGCTCCTCTCCCTCACACACCACAGCCACCGCAGCCGGATCCGCCGCCGCCCACTCGGCGATCTGCTCGGAGACCGATGCCTCGTTCACCTCGGTGGCGGTGGAGTTCCACCGCTCCAGAACCAAGGACCGCTCGTCCGGGCTCAGTGCGTCCACCGCGCCGACCCGTATGTCGGGCGCCCCCACCACCACCTCGACAACCCGCAGCAGCCACTGCGCGAACCGCTCGGTGGTCTGTGCGTCAAAGACATCAGCGGACGCGATCAGCCGGCCGGTCAGCCCGGCCGGAGCCCCGTCCGCGTCGAGGACCTCGGTGGCCGTGACGTCCAGGTCGAACTTCGTGCGGTTCGCTTCCGACTGTTCCTGGGTCGGTATTCCCTCGATCCGCATACCAGGCAGCTCCAGCACCGCCTGCGCGTTGTTGTGTACCGTCAGCATCACCTGGAACAGCGGATGCCGTGCCATGGACCGCGCCGGGGCCAGCTCCTCCACCAGCCGCTCGAACGGCACATCCTGGTGGTCGTACGCCCGCAGGCCGGCCTCCCGCACCCGCTCCAGCACCTGAGCGAACGACGGATCACCCGACAGGTCCGTCCGGATCACCAGCGAATTGACGAAGAACCCGACCGCGTCGTCCAGGGCCTCATCCGTACGGCCGGCAATCGCCGAACCGATCGGAATGTCCGTCCCCGCACCCAACCGGGACAGCGTCACCGCAAGCGCCGCCTGCAGAACCATGAACACCGTCACACCACGCTCACGCGCCACCTCACGCAACCGCGCATGCACCTCGGCGGACAGGTCGAGCCGTACCGCGTGCCCCACGTGCGACGGCGCCGTCGGCCGCGTGCGGTCATAGGGCAGGGCGAGCTCCTCCGGCACTCCGTCCAGCGCCTCACGCCAGAAGGCAACCTGACGCGACAGCACACTTTCCGGATCGTTCTCGTCCCCGAGCAGTTCCCGCTGCCACAGCGCGTAGTCGGCGTACTGCACCGGCAGCGGTTCCCAGCCGGGCTCCTGGCCCGCGCACCGGGCCGCGTACGCGACGGACACATCCCGGGCCAGCGGCCCCAACGACCAGCCGTCACCCGCGATGTGGTGCACCACGACGACCAGGACGTGCTCGTCCGGTCCTGTTGCGAACAGGCTGGCCCGCAGCGGAATCTCTGTGTCCAGATCGAAGGTCTGCCGCACGGTGCGCGCCACGGTCTCCGTCAGCCGTTCCAGAGCCACTTCCGCAACAGTCAGCTCGAAACCGGATTCCTCCACCGCCAGAATCCGCTGATACGGCTCGCCCTCGGGCGCCGGAAACACCGTTCGCAGCACCTCATGCCGCTCCAGCACGTCCCGCAGCGCCGCGTCCAGCGCCTCCCGATCCAGTCCGCCGATCAGCCGCAGCGCCATGGGGATGTTGTAGGTCGCGCTCGGTCCTTCGAGCTGGCCGATGAACCACAGCCGGCGCTGCGCAAACGACAACGGGATCATCGAGATTCCTCCTGTTTACACATGACCGCGGCGGGACGCATTCCCCCGTCAATTCACGAGGGGCGAGTCCTCGGGAGCAGGTTCTGCCGATGCCGTCATCCAAATCGACCCGGGGCAATTCGAGCAGCGGACAGCCTTCGGCAGAACCCGGCTCACTATGGTCCAGGCGGCATGTCCGATCAATCCTGGCGATCAGTGTTCCGCCATGTTCAACTGAGCCCTGGCCGCACTTGAACAGTTCGGTGCGACCAGCCCGGGCGCGCCCGCGGCCGACGGCAGTGGTGTGAAGCCCTGCGGCTGCCGCTGATGCCTATTCCATGCCGCATCATCGCCTGAATGGCGCGGGCCGCGTACGGTTGGCCAGCCAGGTGTTCAAGTGCTGCACCGCGTCGGTTGATCACAGCGGAAGAAGCCGTGTGCGGCGACTGCCGACTGAGGTTGACGCTGCTGTGGCAGCGTGTCAGCCTGCCTGCCGCATTGAGGGCCCGGATCGTTCAGGAAGCCTGATCTGCCGCGAGATTGCCGCCGTCGGGTATCCGTTTCTCGCATTCAAGCAAATCCTGAGAGGTATTCGCATGCACGGCGACTCGTCCCAGCAGGCTCCGCGGATCAATCTGGTGGATCCCGAGCTCTACGCCCACGGCAATCCCTTCGAGCAGTGGCGCTGGCTGCGCGCGAATGCGCCGGTCCACTGGCATCCGCCCACCGAACTGCCGGGGTTCTGGGCGCTCACCCGGTACGAGGATGTACGGGCGGCGTACCGCGACGCGGAGACGTTCAGTTCGGCGCGGGGAATTCTGCTGCGCCCGGCCGATCACGGGGAGGACCCGGGTGGTGGCCGCACGCTGGCACTGACGGACGCTCCTCGGCATCGACAGCTCAGAGGGCTGGTCGACGAGTGGTTCGCTCTCCGGTCGGTGCGGGGTTTCGAGCCCGAGATGATGGAGGTCACCCGGAGGGTCGTGGACGAGGCCCTGGAGTCCGGGACGTGCGACTTCGTGACGGACGTGGCCGCCCGTGTGCCGCTGTACGTGATCTGCCGGATGATGGGAGTGCCGAGCTCCGACTGGGACCACCTGTTCAAGCTGACCAGCCAGGCGTTCGCCGCCGACGACCCGCTGACCCAGCGGTTCGCCCACCTGGACATCATGAGCTACTTCGACGATCTGCAGGCGGCTAAGGCGGCGCATCCGGGTGACGACCTGGTCAGCATCCTGGCGACGGCCGAGATCGACGGGGCACGGCTCAAGCCGGACGACGTCCTCCTCAACTGCGACAATCTGCTGGTCGGCGGCACGGAGAACACGCGGATCGCGGCGGCCGGCGGCATGCTGGCGTTCCTGGAGCACCAGGACCAGTGGGCGGCTCTGTCGAGGGAGCCGGAGCTGCTGCCCTCTGCAGTGGAGGAGGTGCTCCGCTGGACGTCCACCGCGACGCACATCATGCGCACTGCGGTGCGGCCGGTCGAGATTCACGGGCAGCAGGTGGCGGCGGGTGACCGTGTCACTCTGTGGCTGCCGTCCGCGAACCGTGACGAGAGTATCTTCGACCGTCCGGACGAGTTCGACATCCGCCGCAAGCCCAACCGGCATCTGGCCCTCGGTTTCGGTGAGCACTTCTGCCTGGGGAGCGTGCTTGCCCGCGCGGAACTGCGGCTGCTCTACAACGAGTTGCTGCACCGTGGCATCCGGATGGAACTCGACGGCGAACCGACCCTCGTGGCATCGATCGTCGTCAACGGGCCCCAGCATCTGCCGGTCCGGCTGGTCGCCTGAGCGTCGAACGGCAGGGAGCCTCGGGTCACGGTCACCCGCATCCGTGCCACGAAGGAACACCGCTCGGGTTCTGTGGCCAGAGTGACTAAAGCTCTCGACAGTTCCGAGACAGTGACGGACCATGTAAGCGTGTTCGAAGTAAATGTGTTCGAAGGGGAGTCGGGCACCTCGGCGGTTTGGTGGCGCACCTGTATCGACGCAGGTGGGCCGCCGAAGCATGCGACGTCCGCTTGCGTGGTGCAGGGTGGGGCGGCACGCCCGGTTTCTTCGCGTTCGATGGCAATGCGATGTGTGCCGCCAACTGGGAGCGGAGCCGAAGGAGTCATGGTTCAGGATCTGCTCGCCGCCCCCATGGTCGATCGGTCTACGCGTGTACAGATTGACCGACGACCGCAGCCGTGCCATCAGAGGACGTGTTTCGTAGCGAATAGACACTTATCGGCCATGCCGACGGGGGGAGTCAAACTTGAGCCGTTACGATATTGCCGATCTTGTGGAAACCAGAAGGACGAGCGGAGCTACCGACCCGGCCGACCCGAACGTGACCTTCCAGAATGGCGAGCGGGAGATCGCATCGGTGCCGATCTCGTCTCTCCTGCCTGGCCTCGATCATTCACGTGCGCGCGCCGGCCTGATGGGGTTCGGTGGGGTGTCCGCTTAAAGCTGGTTTGAGCTTCGATGGTTCGGGGCGTGGGCAGGGTGGTTGATCCCGGTATCGCTCGGGCGGGCGTCGGCCTCCACTTGCCGTGGTGTTGCGGGTCTCCTCCTTCCGGGGTGTCGGGGCGGTGGTGGTGAGGTCAGCCGGGGTTGGGCAGGGCCTGGACGCGGTCCCATGCTTTGACGGCGGCGTGGCCGGCCGGCCACGCCGGGTCGAACTTCAGCTCGCGGTGTCGGGCGTGGTTGGTCAGTTTGGCGGGGACGTCGAAGAGTTGGGTGCGGATGGTGGCGGGTTCGGCTCTGGCGAGTCTGCCGTCCAGGGCGAGGAGCTGGAGCCAGGCGAGGAGGTCCATCGCGAGTGCGAGCAGGGTGCACCAGGCCTGGTTGAGGGCGAACTTCGAGGACGGCAGTCTGGTCAGGGTGAGGGCCTTCGAGCGGCGGATCCCGGACTCGACATGAGCATGAACACGGTGGCAGGCGTCCAGCCACTGCAGTTGGCGCCCCGGGGTGTTGGTCGCGATGGCCTGGTAGCGGAAGCCGGTGGCCAGCTCGTACGGTTTGAGATCCTTCGCGTACTTGGGGTGCACCGGTTCACGGCGCACGATGATCCGCAGGCCGGGCGGCCAGCCGGTCAGGTCGAGCATGCCGGTGATCTCGACCAGGGCGGCGTCCTCGCGCGGGGCGCCCTTCGCGTCCAGGGCGGCGGTCCAGGTGTCCTTGGGGACCTTGGCCAGGTTCGTCCAGAAATCCTCGTCGCGGGTCCAGCCGACCGAGTACTGCCAGGTGTTGGCCTTGTTGCCGCCGCCGTCGGTGATCCACCGCAGGTACTCGTGGGTGGCCCCGGCGCCGTCGGCGCGGAAGAGGACCTTGCGCCGTCGGCGGGTGGGCAGCTGGCGGATCGCCTCGGTGGAGACCTCGATGTGGTCGCTCGCGGTGTTGGCTCCGGCGCTTCCCGGCCGCAGCCTGCACACCAGATGCTCGTCCGTATTGTCCAGGAACATCAGGATCGGATGCAGTCCGAAGCCCTTACGGTTGGGCTCGGCGCCCTCCTTGTCCGAGTGCGCTGGCACCAGCGAGGCGTCGATGTCCAGCACCGTCCACCCGGTCAGCGGCCGGCCGTCCACCCGGATCCAGGGGAAGCCGCCGGGCCGAAGGTCGATGAGGTCATGCACCGCGGAGCGGGCCTTCGCGCGGGCCGAGGCGATCTTCACGAGTTCGACCGGGCCGATCGCGTCCAGAGTCCGGTACAGCGTCGACGCGGACGCCGGGTTGCCCAGGACCAGGGCGGCCTGCCGCATCACCGCGATCCCGCTCATCGAGCGTGACCCCAGCAGCACCGCGCACGCCGCGGATATCAGCACCTGCCCCCGGTCGTGGACCGGATGGAAGTCCCGGCGCACCAGCGCCCCGCCGAGGAAGTCTGTCAGCCCGACCTTGTCCGCCAACCGGCGCACGGGCACGATCCCCGCCTTGCCCACCAGTTTCCTGCCGCCCGTCGACAGTGACAGGCCATCCGCCCACTCGGTAAGCTTCGACACCCGGAGGGTGCCTCCTCCCCAACGTGATCCAGTCCTAGAGAAGCTGAATCATCGCAGGTCGAGGCATCCTTCTTCGCTGATCTCACACTCCGTCACCAGCACCGGCAGGCACGGTGAATTGGTGAGGCTGGTGATTCTCCGCGCCTGGAAGGGCATGACGCCGATCATGTCACCAGGCTGATGGAACTGGACTCACAACTTCCACCCATCCTCGTGCATCGGCGGAGCATGCGGGTGATCGACGGGCTGCATCGCCTCATGGCTGCCTTTTTGAGGGGTGATGAGACGATCGACGCCGTGCTCTTCGACGGTACCGTCGAAGAGGCCTTCCTTCGTGCTGTCCAGGCGAATGTGACGCATGGTCTTCCACTTTCCAGAGCGGACCGTCGGGCCGCGGCCGCACGGATCATCGCGTCTCACCCAGAGATGTCGGACCGGGCGATCGCCCGCCTGGCAGGACTGGGCGCGAAGGCCGTCGCAGCCATCAGACGGGGGGCGGCCGACGCGCCGCCGGTGCGGGCCCGCATAGGCAGAGACGGCAAGCTCCGTCCACTGAACAGCGAGGAAGGCAGAAGACGTGCCGCCGAGCTGGTCGCCGAGAACCCGCACGCGTCGCTGCGTGAGGTGGCGAGGCACGCCGGGATCTCGCCGGCGACGGTGAGCGATGTCAAGAAGCGGCTGCTGTCGGGTGAGTCGCCGTTACCGGAGCGGAGGTCCTACGCGTCCGAGGCCGGCAGCGCCCAGCCTGATTCTGTGATTCCGCAGCAGCTGGGCGAGCAGCACACCGCGCGGAGGGGACGCCCCGTCCAGCCGGATCCTGCAGAGCTGGTGGAGAAGCTCCTGCGCGACCCGTCCTTGCGGCACAAGGAGGAGGGACGGCAGCTTCTTCGGGTCCTGCAGCTGAACGCCCTGGGGGATCAGCGCTGGGCGAGATTGGCCGCTGCCGTCCCGTCGCACTGTGGAAGCCTGGTCGTCGACCTCGCCCGGCAGTATGCGGAGACATGGACGGAGTTCGCGAGGGAACTAGACGGCCGCATGCTCAGCGTCGATGACGAGACCTGACGAAAACACAGTCAGCAGGGGCCTGCCGGCGGTCTGTGGCCTCATAACGGCCATGGACCGCCGAGGGCACTCAGCTGAGCCAGCTTGCCCGCCAAAGCGGAGGACTGACTGGCCGTTCTCTATCCGCTCGTGGAGTCGATCGGGTTCGAACGGGGTCCTGGTTCGGGTGAGTTGACCGGTGCAGGCGCATGGAAGAAGGGCCTCTTGGTAGCTCGCGGTTGTCGAGTCCAGCGAGGAGCAAGAGGCCCTGGTGTCGAAGTGTCGCGTGGTCGTGGTTGCCGAGTCCAGCTCGCCCACTCCTGGGTGTGACTGTCTCGCCCATCGGTTCGGAAACGCGGCCGACCGGCCGGAGCGTCGACCCCGGTACGCCTCGGACATGAGTGATGCGGAGTGGGACCTGGTACGGGATCTGCTGCCGGTGCCGGCCTGGATGGCGGGCCGGGGCGGTCGGCCGGAGGGCTACTGCCACCGGCAGATAGTTGATGCCGTGCGCTATGTCGTGGACAACGGCATCAAGTGGCGGGCGATGCCGTGTGACTTCCCGCCCTGGCCGCGGGTGTATGCCTTCTTCGCCCGCTGGCGGGATACGGGGCTGGTGGCCGAGCTGCATGACCGGCTGCGCGGGGCCGTCCGCCGCTCGGAGGGTCGCAAGGAGGAGCCGAGTGCGGGTGTGGTGGACTCTCAGTCGGTGAAGGCGGACGCCACCGTCGCCCACGCCACGCGGGGTTTCGACGCGGGGAAGAAGATCAACGGGCGCAAGCGGCACCTGCTCACCGACACCCTCGGGCTTCTGCTGGCCGTGCTGGTCACGCCAGCCTCCACGACCGATCGGGACGCCGCCCGCCTCCTGCTCCCCGCAGCGAAGAACCATTCCGCCGGCTGGCACGGATCTGGGCCGACGGTGGCTACACCGGCCATCTCACCGACTGGACCGACCAGCACCTCGGAGTGGTCCTGGACATCGTCCGCCGCAGCGACGATGTCCAGGGTTTCCAGGTGCTGCCCCGCCGCTGGGTCGTGGAACGGTCCTTCGCCTGGCTCCTGCGCAGCCGGCGCCTGGTCCGTGACTACGAGCGTCGCCCCGACACCAGCGAGGCCGTCGTCTTGTGGTCGATGACCATGCTCATGAGCCGCCGCCTGGCCGCCCGGCACCAGCAGCCTCTTGCTCCGGCACGGGCAGGATGAACCTGCCCGGTTTCTCCTCCACCAGCCAGCCTCGTTCCACCAGCCGCTTCAGCCGGGCCCTCGCGCCTTCGACGCGGGAGACGGAAGCGCTGTCCCAGCCCAGCACCACTGCCGCCCGCCGGGCACCCAGCCCATCGGCTCCCGCCTCCAGGGCAGCGGCCATCAACGCCTGGTAGTCCAACGACAGCACCTCGGTGCCGGCCGCGGATGGCGTCCCGCTTCGTGGTGTAGCCGATCAACGTTGGGGCGTACGCCCCGGGGCGTGTGCCGACAGGGGTTCCGCTCTCTGCCCGACAGGCGGGCCACCATGCAACTCTCCCTGGTGAACGGCCAGTTCAACCAGGAGGTGCATGATGGCCCTGGAGCTGATCGAGGCCGAGGCAACGTCGAGGATCGGCGCGGAGTGGAACGAGCACACCGAGACACGCACTGCACTGCGCAACGGGCACCGCGACAAGACGCTGACCACGCAGGCCGGTGACCTGGACCTGGCCATACCCAAGCTGCGCGCGGGCAGCTTCTTCCCCAGTCTGTTGGAGCGTCGCCGCCGCATCGACCAGGCCCTGTTCGCCGTCATCATGGAGGCGTACGTCCACGGGGTGTCCACCCGCTCGGTCGACGACCTGGTCAAGGCACTGGGAGCGGACAGCGGGATCTCCAAGAGCGAGGTCTCACGGATCTGCCAGGACCTGGACACCCAGCTGGCCGCGTTCCGGGGCCGGCCCCTGGACCACACCCGCTTCCCCTACATCTACCTCGATGCGACCTACTGCAAGGCACGGGTCGCGCACCAGATCGTCTCCCGGGCCGTGGTGATCGCCACCGGCATCACCGAGGACGGCGGCCGCGAGGTCCTGGGAGTGATGGTCGGCGACAGCGAGACCGAGGTGTTCTGGACCCAGTTCCTGCGCTCCTTGCGTGAACGCGGCCTGGGCGGTGTCCGTCTCGTGCTCGGCGATCACCACTCGGGCCTGGTCAAGGCGATCCGCAAGGTCATGATCGGCGCGGCCTACCAGCGCTGCCGGGTTCATTTCCTGCGCAATGTCTTCGGCGTGATACCCAAGGACGCCGCGGAAATGGTCGCCGCAACCATCCGCACCATCTTCGCCCAGCCCGACCAGGACGCCGTCCGCAACCAGCTCGACACGGTCGCCGACATGCTGGGCGCGCAGTTTCCCCAGGTCAAACAGATGCTCCTGGACGCCAAGGACGACCTCACCGCCTTCGCCGCCTTCCCGGAACGGCACTGGAAGAAGATTCAGTCCACGAACCCGCTGGAGCGGATCAACCGCGAGATCAAACGCCGCGTCGATGTCGTCCAGGTCTTCCCCAACGACGACGCCCTCCTGCGGCTGGTGACCGCCGTGCTCTTCGAGATGCACGACGAGTGGATCGCCTTCCCCCGCCGTTACCTACCCGAAGGCAGCATGGACCAGATCTACCCCACCGAGCCCGGCGAAAGCGCCCCCGTGCTCCCGAACACCACCATCACAACCGACGACTGATCGCCTACACCACGTCAAGGGACACGACCTCGCCGTATCACCCGCGTATCACACAGCCGTCACCAACTGGGCAGAATCTCAGAGTGGAGCCAGCTCAAGTGACACAGAAGACCGGCGGGTACGAATTCCTCTGGGACGGGTCGGAAGAAGGCTGGGTGGTTGTCCGGACGAAAAACGGTCCCGGCGCCATCTACAACACCATGACGCGTCAGGCTCTCGTGATCGAGGACGACGACGAACACGAACACGCCATCCGAATGATGAGGGAACACGCGTGCCCTTACCTGGACTCAATCCCGTAGCCACCACGACACCATGACCGCCGACCACCACGGCCTCCGCTCGAGGCCGTGGTGGCGGCCCCGTCCGCCCCGGGCTCACTGAGGTGCGAACCCGTTAGCCCTCCAACGTGGCGGATTGCAACCGGGGCGTGCCGCGCGGCGGGTCGGCTGCCGGAATCCCCGCATCGCGCCCGGGAACCGCCTGCCCAGGACCTGGTCGATCAAATTGCCGCATCGGCCGCCCGCCGACAGCAACTGGGGCGCCCGAACTGCTGCGTACGAGCCGGAGAACGGCGTGGCCAGCCGCTGCTTCCCCTGGGCCTGCCGCAGCAAGGGTCAGCCCGTGCAGGACGACTTCGGGCGGCCTCGTGCGTCGTACCAGGAGGCGCTGGATTTCACGCAAGCAAACAACCGTGTCCTGGTCGATCACGTGAAGTCCCTGGGTCGTGTGTTGCGCATCGGTCGTATGAGACGTGCCGTCGTTGTGCCCCTTGCTTCGGGTGGCTCCCGAGAGGACAACCGCGTGCAACCGCGCCGCGCCGCCGTTGCAACCCACCGGTTCGGAAGCCCCGCAAGGCCGCACCTGCGGGGCTTCTCGTCGCACGCCGCTCTCACGCGACTATCACCGACTGCACCGACTCCCCCGGACCAGAATCCCCTGACCTGGCATTACGCGCTCATCTTGGACTGGCCTGGACGCCCACGGACGGTCTCTACAACCTGTGCCATGTGGTACCCAGTGAGGGACCCAGGATCAGGACCGGGGCCTCTTCTGGCCCGTCAAAGCGGTATTGCAGGGTGTTCGGTGGTGTCTCGCTCACGCGTCAGACCCTCTCACGTCTCACGAAATCTCACACGGCCAGGTGAACCCGGCGGCTCGTGACCCTCGCGGCGCGGCACGCCCGGCACCGGCCTGTACCCGTCCGGCGGTGAGGCGGCCGTCGAAGAGCTGGTCGAACTCGTTCAGTGCCGCCTCCCACTTGTTGTTCCAGCGTTTGCGGCCGCGGCCGGAGGGGGCGGGGGCGAGGGTGGCGAGGTAGATCCTCTTGAGTGCCGCCTGTTCGTTGGGGAAGTGTCCGCAGGCGGTGGCCGCGCGGCGGTAGCGGGCGTTGAGGGACTCGATGCTGTTGGTGCTGTGGACGACCTCGCGGATCGCGTCGGGGAAGGCCAGGAAGGGTACGAACTCGCTCCAGGCCCGCTGCCGGACGGCGGCGATCGAGCCGTACTTGTGGCCCCACTTGGCGTCGAACTCGTCGAGCCGCTCGCGGGCCCGGGCCCCGTTGACGCCGGTGTGGACGGGCTTGAGGCCGGCGGCGACCTCGGGCCAGTCCCGCCTGGAGGCGTAGCGCAGGCTCTGGCGGATCAGGTGGACGACGCAGCGTTGCACGACGGTCCGGGGCCACACGTTCACGACCGCGTCCGGCAGGGCGGACAGTCCGTCGCAGACCAGCATGAGGACGTCCCTGACGCCGCGGTTGCGCGGGTCGGTGAGGACTTGCTGCCAGAATGTGGCGCCCTCTCCGCCGTCGCCGACCCACAATCCTGCCCGAACCGGGACGTCCACCCCAAAGCCGGACCGGCCCGATGTTCCGGACGAATCGCGATCATGTAACAGCCCCTGCCGCAGAGGGTGCCATCTCCGTTTCGATGACCACTGTCAGCGCCGACCCTTACCATTCGCGCAGGTACCTCCACTTGGAGTAAGGAACGCCGATGCCCAAGCGCGTGTTCGTCAGTTTCGACTATGACTACGACAAGAGCCTCAAAGAATTCCTGATCGGGCAGGCCAAGAACCCCGACTCGCCTTTCGAGGTACATGACTGGTCGATCAAGAAGGCGTCGTCTGTCTGGAAGGTCAAGGCTCGCGCCAGGATCCGAGCGTCCGACGTCGTCATCGTGATCTGCGGCGAGGACACGGACAAGGCTGTCGGCGTGGCCATCGAGCTCCAGATCGCCCAGGAGGAGGGGATCGCCTACTTCCTGCTGAACGGGTACAGCGGCCAGACCGGCAAGAAGCCGACCATCGCAAAGGCCAGCGACAAGCTCTACAAGTGGACGTGGCCTAACCTCAAAACGCTCGTCGGAGGGGCTCGGTGACAACGCCTCCCGACCCTGTCCAGCGTGCGGAGATCCTTGAGCTCTACAAGCTTGGCGTGGAGATGGCCGACCGCGTCTCCGCGCGCCGCGGGACCGCCAACGCCTTCTTCCTCTCCGTCCAGACCGCCTTCGTCGCCCTCGTGGCTTTTGGGTTCCCCAAGCTTGAGGACTCCCCTTGGTGGGCGGTGGTGGCCGTGGCTCTCGCCGGCGTCACGCTGTCGGCTACCTGGTGGCTGCAGCTTCGCAGCTACCGGGAGCTCAACACTGCCAAGTTCAAGGGCATCAACAAGATCGAGGAGCGGCTCCCGGTCAAGATATTCGCTGACGAATGGGAGGAGCTGAAGCGCAATCCGATCACCGGTTGGCGCAAGCGCTACGCCGAGTTGGGTGATACAGAACGCGTCGTTCCTCTGGTGTTCGTGGCAGCGCATGTGCTGCTGCTTGTGGGCACACTAAGTGCGTGACCTACCTTGATCCGCTCGCTGACCTTATTCGGGCCTGCCTCCCGCCTGAAGCTGAACCTCCTGAGGACTCAGCCGCTCTGTTCCGCATCTATGCAGTGTTGCTGAAGGCCAAGGGGGAGCAGGTAACCGACGAGGACGTCCACAATGCCTGGTCAGCCTGGATGCAGTCGGTCGACAGCACTCATGCGGCGCTCGTTCCCTTCGGGGAGCTCCCCCCGGAAACGCGTGCGTTCGATGCCCCGTACGCCCAGGCCATCCGCGCAGCTGCTCGAAGAGTGAGCCGCAGCGCGGGCCCGTGATGCTGCCGGATCCTCAGCGGAGCTGGGCGAAGACGGGCTCCAGCGCCTTCCTGACGAACTCCACCCGAACCTCGGACCCGCGTATGAGCGGCATGGGCGCACGGTGGAAGTCGATGAAGTGTGGGGTCCAGCCGGGCCCGAAGAAGAGCGCGCCTCGTACGCTCATGCGGCTATGCCGAAGGCCGAGAGCCGGGGGATCCAGGAGCGCCGGGAGGTTGATACGTGGGTGCGCCCGCTGTCGGAAATGCTCGTACGCGTCCTCTGGACCGGAGGGCACGAGGAGCAACAGCCGTTCCGGTCCCACCTGCGCCAACGCCTGTTCGAACTCCCACCAGACCCCCTCGGTCGTGCCCAGGCGTAGCACGATAAGGCGGGCTCCGGTCATGAGCTCGATGACCCGGTTCTGCCAGTCCTCGTCCATGTATAAACGATGCGCACCCAGCAGCGGAAGCTGCTCGCCGGGCTGTCCGACAGCTATGACTGGCCCCGCTGAGGACAGCGCCAAGGTGAGCTCCTGCTCCTCGGTGAACTGCCGGAAGCCGATGGCATACGACCCCGCCAGATGGGACGACTTCGTGACGGAGTCGTCTTCGAACGAGCGCAGGTACAGGACAGGGGCCCGGCTGTCGCCGGCGGTGACCTCCTCGGCGGGGGCTTGCAGATGCTGTTGGCCCCGGGAGTAGAGCAGGCCCCCGGTGCCGCAGATCACACCACCGCCGATGAGGACAATGACCATGTTACTCAGGACCGCGTCGAGGAAGCCCCCCGTGCCCGAGATGAACAGCCGCGCGCCGTAGACGCCGAGCGACCCGATCAGGAGGAGGGCGCTGCCCGTGGCCATGAGAACGCGCCCTTTGAGCCGCGACTGCTGCGGAGGCGTATCGGCACCGGCTGCCCCGCCGACCCCGTTTACCCCGCCGTGCGGCTCGTGCTGTGGTGACGTCATGCACTCTCTCCCTCCCCAAGAAGCCCATGGTGCGCCGAGACGATCCGGGCGTCGAGAGCGCGGCGAGCACATCGTTGTTGCGCACCGACAACGCGTCGTTCTCATTCACCACGGGCACGATGCCCAGTTCGAGGGTGTGCTCCAGGGCCGCGCGGACCGGTTCCGAGTGTGGTGGGTCACAGATGTCCTGCGGTGTCAGCAGGAACTGAGCGCAGGACATGCCTTGTCGCGCGAACGCCTCCCGGATGCCCTGGAAGTGCGGTCCTTGTCCCACGGCGGCCAGGACCTGACGGCGCGTGGCGTCCTCGTTCCCAGCGCCGGCGAGGTCCTCGCGACCGATGGCTATGGCGCCGGACGCGACGACCAGCGCGGAAAACCCTCGCGTGAAGAGGGCTCGCACCATGGAGGCAACGATGTCGGTCTTCTCGACGGACAGTTTGCCCGCCTCGACGAGGGACGAACACGGCAGCTGTAAGTCTTGATCGTCTGGCTCCGGTCATGTCAACACCGTTGCGTTTGAGTCTTGAGCCGCAGGTCAAGCCCTGGTGAATGACGCAACGGGACGTCCTGATAGATCAACTTGTTGTCTACAACACCGTTGCGTTTACGTCCGTGAGCGGTTCGCAAGTCCGTGCTCGAAGAACGTGACGGTGGCGTGGACGGTGTAGTTCTGGCTGGTCGTGGGGTGTTGTCCGGCGTTCGGTCCGTACTTGCTGGTGGGGTTCTTGCGGGTGCGGGCCTTGACGCGTTGACGGCGGTGGGCGGGGTGCAGGGCGTCGAGGACAGCCCGGCCGATCGTGCCGGCGAGGTCGGCGGGTCCCGTGGGGGGCAGGATTCCGGTCGCGGTGGTGACGGTGTCGGCGGCGGTGGTCTGCAGGACGGTGAAGCCGATGCGGTCCATGTCCAGCCCGGGCCGGGTGCAGGCGGTGTCGGAAGCGGCACGGATCAGGGCCTGGTAGGTGGTGAGCAGGGCATAGAGCTCCTGGTCGAGGCCGGTCAGGCTGCGGGAGCGCAGGACACGGCCGTCCAGCATCGTTGCCTTGATCGAGAAGTACGTCGTCTCCGACTGCCACCGCTCGTGGTAGAGATCCACGAGCCTGGAAGCTGGGTGGGCGGTCGGGTCCAGGAGGCTGGTGAGCAGGCGCCACTGCTCGGTGCGCACAGTGCCGTCGGACAGGGTCACGGTGATGGACGTCTCGATGACGCGGACGGTCAGCAGGACGGGCAGAACGCCGTAGCCGATCCGGGCCAGGTGGGAGCCGTCGTCCAGGTGCCGGAAGGGGGTGGCGATCCGGCGGGCGGAGGAGCGCACCAGGAACTGGGCGCCGGTGGCGTGAACATCCCGGACGAACTCGTTCGCGTCGAAGCCGGCATCGGCCAGCAGAAGCATCGTGCGGTCCAGCACACTCAACAGGCGTCCCACGTAGGCGAGTTCGCTGTCAGTCTCGGGGCCGAAGGCGGCGGCCGGCACGGCACGGGTGCCGCACTCGACCAGGACCACCAGTCGCATCAGCGGGTAGCCGAACTCCACGCTCTCGCCCACCCGCTTGGGATAGCGCCAGGTGAGAGCCTTCTCGTCGGGCACGTGCAGCAAGGTGCCGTCCACGGCCACAGTCCGAAACCCTCGATAGTGTCCTGAGTCTCAGAAGCACCGCATATTTAGGGTTTGGGGTTCGGTAGGCGGTTGAGGTAGCCGGCGAGGCGTTCGAAGATCTCGTCGGCGGACTTGGTCCAGGTGAACGGCTTGGGGTCTTCGTTCCAGTGGGCGATCCAGTCGCGGATGTCTTTCTCCGGCGCCTGGACGTTCTTGTGGACGCCGCGCCGGGTCTGCTTGTCCGTCAGCAGGCCGAACCAGCGCTCTACTTGGTTGAGCCAGGAGGAACTGGTGGGCGTGAAGTGCATGTGGAAGCGCGGGTGTGCCAGGAGCCACTTCTGGATGGCGGGGGTCTTGTGGGTGGCGTAGTTGTCGCAGATCAGGTGGACGTCGAGTCCGGCGGGGACTTCCTTGTCGAGCTTGGCGAGGAACTTTTTGAACTCGCTGGCGCGGTGGCGGCGGTGCAGGGAGCCGATGACCTCGCCGGTGGCGGTGTTGAGCGCCGCGAACAAGGTGGTGACGCCGCCGCGCAGGTAGTCGTGGGTGCGGCACTCGGGCATGCCGGGCATCATCGGCAGCACCGGCGCCGAGCGGTCCAGCGCCTGTATCCGGGACTTCTCATCGACGCAGAGCACGACGGCGCGCTCGGGCGGATCGAGGTACAGGCCCACCACGTCGCGGACCTTCTCGATGAACTGCGGGTCCTTGCTCAGCTTGAAGGTGTCGACCTGGTGCGGCTTGAGGCCGAAGGTGCGCCAGATCCGCGAGACCGTCGACTGGCTCAGCCCGCTCTGTTTCGCCATCTCCCGGGTGGACCAGTGCGTGGCCCCCTTCGGTGTCGTTTCCAGCGTTCGCACGATCACGTCCTCGACCTGCTCGTCCGTCACCGTGCGGGCAGGCCGCGGCCGTTTCTCGTCGGCCAGGCCCTCCAGCCGGTTGACCGCGAACCGCTTGCGCCACGTGGCCACCGTGGTCGGATGGATCCCGAGGTCCGCGCCGACCCGGGTGTTCGACAGCCCGTCGGCACACGCGAGGACGATCCGGCAGCGCAGCGCCAGAGCCTGCGCGGACGTCGCCCGCCGCGACCAGCGCAGCAACGTCTCACGCTCGGCATCCGTCAGAACCACTTCGACCGTCGGCCGACCCATGCGCGCCATGAGCCAAGCATACTTCTATGGCTTTTCTAAGACTCAGGACACTAGTCCTGCGCGGTTGAGGAGTCGGCTGAAGCTGCGGGTGAGGTTGGCGGGTTCGAGAGGACCGCCGGCAGGGGTGGTGAACACGAGGCTGTTGCCCGACCAGCTCGCGCCCGCGGCCCGGCGTGCTTCCTCCTGCTGTTCCCGGTGGGTCTTCAGGGAGTTGACGCATTCGGTGGGGAGGACGATGCGACGTTCGGATGTGCGGGTCTTGGTGTGCAGGATGGTCAAGCCGCCGGTGCGGGTGCGCTGGAGGGAACGGTGGATGACGGCGGTTCCCGTGTTGAGGTCGAGGTCGTCCCAGTGCAGACCAAGGAGTTCGCCCTTGCGGAGCCCGGTGCGCAGGGCGAGTTCGTACAGCGCGTGGAGCCGGTCGCTGCTGGCTGCGTGGAGGAACTGCCGGGCCTCGCTCGCGGTGAACGGCCTGAAGCGCCGGGGCGGTTCAAAAAGACCCACCCTGGCTGTCAGCGACGCTGTTGCGCGGTGGCCCGCCGAAGTCGGCGGGCCACCGCGCTAAGAAGGGTATGTAGCCGTCAGTCCTCCTCCAGCAGCCCGAATTCCTCAGGCAGAGCGAGCATGGATCGCTGCCTGACCGGGTCGGTCTCTGACTGCGCGGCGATGTGAATCAGCGTGACGAGGTTCGCGCGCCCCTCGGGGGTCAGTTCCCTGGCCATGGCCGCCACAGGCTCGACCAGCGCTGCGGCGACGTCCGGGTCCAGCTCGTCATCGTCCGTAAGGTCGATGGAAACCAGCAGAGTCGCGAAGGCTCTCGCCATAAACTGCTCAGTGTTCATCAAGGTACAACCCTTACTCTGATATTGGTGATCATGAGCGAGCCGAGGACCCGGCGCGCTCTTCTGGCTTGGGTGCGGATCCTTCTGGGGGAAGGTCGTTGATCAGGCTCCGAGTTGGTAATCCCGCTGTTCGGGGTAGGTGCGCTGGTGCTCGCGGGTGTGGTGGTAGGCGAGGTAGTCGTCGAGGTCTCCGTTGGCGTGGACGGCGCGGAGTTTGAGTACGGCTTCGGCGCTGTCGAGGCCCCAGCGGGCGCCGGTGATGTCGAGGCGGTCACCGATGAGGTGGCGGCAGGCTCCCTCGACGGAACCGGTCGCGATCGGCCACCCGTTCTTCAGCGCGATGTCGTAGCGGAGTCGGGCGAGGTGCCCGGTCAGGTAGCGGACACAGGTGCCGACGGCCTCGCGCTTGGAGCCGGTGAGCTGGTCTTTCTCGGCCTGCGTGGTCATCTCGCGGGTGACGCGGGCGGCGTGTCCGTGCAGGATCGCGGTGAGTTTCTCCGCGGCGAAGGTCTCCGCGGCCTCGCTGCCGACCGGGTGGAAGGCGTGGGCGGCCGTCCAGAGGTATTCCGCGACATGCACGAAGTCGATCAGGACGTGGATCGTCGCCTTGCGCCGCCGTGCCTCGGCCTCGACCAGATCGAGTTGGTGGTGGGCGCCGTCGACGAGGACGAGCCAGGGCCGCAGGTGGCCCCGGTCGCGGTCGGCGGCCTGGGTGAACGCCTCGGCGATCACGTCGGCCGGGTCGTGGATGAGCGAGGCGGTGCACCACCGGTTGACCGCCTTCGGGCCGGGACTGGGCGTGCGCAGGCCGCTGCGACCGCCCGGCGGGTGGACGATGTCGTGCGGACGACGCACGGCGGGGACGGTGTCGTGGACGCAGGCGATCGTCGCCATCCGTTTCCTGTCCGGTTTCTCACCCGGCGCGAGCCGGGCCTGTCGGCCGCGGCGCTTCTTGGCCTCGGCGGCCCGCCGGGTGGCCTCGCGCAACGCTTCGGGCCGCATCACCACACCCTTGCCGTCGACCTGGATGACCAGGGGCATGTCGGCCGTGCACGCGGGGGCGATCTTGTGGTGGTAGAAGGCGTCGATGTCGACGGCGGCCTCAACGACCAGGGATTCGGCCCGTCGCTTGCCCAGGACCTTCCCGCACCGGTCGGTGACCGCCGAGACGGCCTGGTCGTAGGAGGAGCGGACCGCTTCGCGGACAGCGAGGCGTTTGATGCCGTGACTGTACCGGCCGTGCGGCAGCGACAACCGCGCGTCCGCCGGGTGCGCATTGGCCCGCCCCCGGCTCCGCCAGGCGCACCGGGTCACGGTCACCTTTCCGAACAGACAGGTCAGCTGCCGTTCGTGTCCCCGCTCGCGGTACGGTCGCCTCTCTCCGTCCGCACCGAGGACCGGCTCCGGCGGCGGGTGCTGTTCTTCGCGGACCGCGCGCAGATCGAGGTGGTCCTGGAAGAAGCGGCGCAGGATCTCCCTGCCGTCGACCTCGATCAGACGCTCCACCGCGGCGTGGTCCAGCTCGGCGGTCTCACGCGCCGACAGCCGTGCTGCCAGCGACTTCACCGCCTCCATCGAGCAGGCAAACGGGTCGGGGACATCGCTGGTGCCGTAGCGTTCCATCCGGGCTCTTCTTCCTGATGTTCGTTTCGGTTCGCACCTACGAATGTAGGGAGAAGAGCCCCTTGAACACCGGGAGTTGACCTACCTCACCGAGCCGGCTGCCGCCCGGTGGGCCGAGATGGTGAACTGCCCCGGCGCCTGTTCGGCCAGCCAGCCCCGCTCAACCAGCCTCTTCAGCTTCGACCGTGTCGCCTCGATCTTCGAGGTCTGGGCGGGCAGCCCGATCCTGGGCACGATCTGCTTCGCCTGCACCGCCCCCGGCGCGTCGTCGATCACGTCCACGATGTCGCGGTAGACCGGCGGGAGATCCACGCTGGTCATCCCCTCCCGCCAGAAGGTCACGGTCTGCACCCCCACCACCCGGCCCCCGCCCACCGGCAAGGTCTCCGCCGGCGGCCGGGCCACTTCGAGGGCCACTCCCTCGGCCGCGAGTTCCTCCAGAGTCTCCCGCGTCACCGTCAGCCGATCCAGCCGGCCCCGCTCGGCCTCCAGCCGAACGGTCAACGCGGCCACCTCCCGCTCGAGTTCCTCCACCCGCAACCGCACCGCCGCCTGGCGTTCCTCCAGCTCACCGATCAACGAGCCCATCCGGCACCGCCTCCTCTACCGCCACGGTAGACAAGCCGCCACCCCACCCACACCCGGATCAGCGAAACCCCAGCTCAACCATCCCTGGAAAGGATCCGCACCCATCCGGGGTTCGAGACGGTTCAGGAACTGCGCTGTGACCTGCGCTGGAAGGCCGCCTGCGGGCTGGGCCTGTACGACACCGCCTTCGATCCCTCGCTGCTGACCTACTTCCGGCGCCGACTTGCGCGCTCGGCCGACCCGATGCGGATCTTCACCAAGGTCAGGGAGGTGGTGGCGGCCACCGGCGTGCTCAAGGGAAAGCAGCGCCGGGCGCTGGATTCCACGGTCCTGGACGATGCGGTGGCCACCCAGGACACCGTCACCCAGCTGGTGTCCGCGATCCGCCGGGTGATCCGCGAGGTCCCCGGCGCCGGCGAGATCGCCGGCCGGTGGTGCACCGCGCACGACTACACCGACCCCGGCAAACCCAAGATCGCCTGGAATGACGAGGCCGCCCGCGCCGCGCTGGTCGACGCGCTGGTGTCCGACGCACTCAACCTGCTCGGCCGGCTGCCCGACCGCGAGCTGGGCGAGCAGGCCGCGAACGCGGTGGGCCTGCTCGCCCTGGTCGCCGGCCAGGACGTGGAGCCGGCCGAGGACTCCGACGGCCGCGACGGACGCTGGCGCATCGCCCGGCGCACCGTGCCCGACCGGACGGTGTCCACCGTCGATGCCGATGCCCGGCACATCCACAAGAACCGCACCCGCCACCAGGAGGGCTACCGCGGGCACGTGTCCTTCGAGCCGGAGGCCGGACTGTTCACCGCCGTGGCGCTGACCGGCGGCTACGGTCCGGACAACCACGAGGCCGCCGTCGCGCTGGACCTGCTGGCCGACGAAGACCACAGCGAAGGCGAGACGCTGACCGTGCTCGGCGACTCCGCCTACGGCACCGGCAGCCTGCGCGAACAGCTGACCGCCCAGGGCCACGTCCTGGTGATCAAACCGCCGCCGCTGCGGCAGGCCGTCCCCGGCGGCTTCACCATCGACGACTTCCACGTCGACACCGGCGCCGCCACCGTGACCTGCCCGGCGGGACAGACCGCGAATCTGGGCCGCCCCAAGGCCGACGGCGCCCGCACCGCCCAGTTCAAACGGCTGTGCACCGGCTGCCCGCTGCGGGAACGCTGCACGACCTCGAAGACCGGACGGGTCGTCAATGTCCACCCCCAGCACGGGCTGCTGACCGCCGCCCGGCACCAGGCCACCACCGACACCGCCTGGCAGGACGAATACCGCCGCTGGCGGCCCCCGGTCGAACGCGCCATCGCCTGGCTCGTCGCCCACGGCCACCGCCGCGTCCGCTACCGAGGCGTGATCGCCAACAACATCGCGCTCCACCACCGCGCCGCTGCCCTCAACCTCCGCCGACTGATCAACCTGGGACTCACCCGAACCAGCGGCACCTGGCACCTCGCCCCAACCACCCCATGACGAAGAAGGGCCGCCCGGCCTGCGGCCGAACAGCCCCTCCACAAGATTTTCAGTGGCCTTCTAGCCTCATAGTGCTTCTCGATCCGCTCAGTTGACGACCTTGTCCAGGAGCTGAGGGCCGGTGGCGAATATAAACACCATGACGGCGAATAGCATGGCGTGGACGATGGTGGCGGTTTTGAAGCGCAGAGAGTGCAAGAACCAGGTGGACCCGGCCCCGATGGCTGCGGCGACGGCGGCGGCTGTGAGGTAGGCGCGGGTGAGGTCGGCCTCGGCTTCCGCCCCGGGGTCCCACCCGATGAGTCCGACGACTCCGACCCACAGCACGAAGAACGCGATGGTGTCGAGGACGAGCAGAACGAGGGTCGTCGCAGTCTCGGCCCCCGCGGACTGGGCCTTCCCTTCGGTGGTCATGTAATTCCTGTACTCCGTAGTTCCTGGATTCAGTGCGGGGCCCCAGGAGGACCGGGACCCCGCACCAGTGGGGGCTTGGCAGGCTACTTCAGTCCACGCTCCAAGACGTCGGCGAACAGCCGGGCCCCGGCGATCTTAGGATGGAACGACTTCATGGACGGCAGCGGGGCGTCGTTGTCCGCTTCACTACGGCCGCTCATGACGACTCCGTGGATGGATTCCGGGTTCCCGCAGATGGTCTTGCCTTGGAACTCGGCCGCAGGGTCCACGAAGACTACGCCGTTGGCGTCCGCCGCCTTCTTCATATTCGCCGTGAGATGCGGCGCTATGGTGTGGTTCATCCACGCCACCTCCGCATCGTCGATACCCGGCACGCAGTCGTCCTCGAACAGATGCGGGTAGCCCATGAGGACCACTTTGGCGTTCTTCGCACGCTCTTTGATCTTCGCGAGGGTCTGCTGCACTCGAGGTAGCACCTCTTCGTCGAGGATGCGCGGGATCTCCGTGTGCATCGGCTTGCCGGAGTCGATGTAAGCATTCGGACAGGTAGTGCCTGGGACGATGCACGCCTTGATGATGTCGGAGAACCGGGCGTCGTTGCCACCGATCGTGATGGTGACGATGTCCGTGTTCTGGTCGAGATAGCCGAGGTCCATCTGCGGGAGGGAGTTGCCGTACTGCGACTCGCCTCCCGACGTCACGTTGTAGGTGCGTGCACCGGAGCAGGCTATGAAGCTCAGGTCGACGTTGCCGTAATCGTCGGAGATCTCACCGATGGACTGGGGTCTGCCGGGCAGGGTCGCCTGCCGGACCCAGGCCAGCTTGGACCGGTGACACTTGTTGATCACCTCGTCGTCTCCGGTGCTCTCCCTGTAGTCCGTCTCCCGGAAATAGTCCTTGCCGCCCTCGCTGTCGGCACCTTCGCCGGAGGCGAAGGAGTCACCCATGCCGACCACGTGCGTAGGGTTGGCGCCGAGGTCCTGGAAGGCGACGGCGTCCCAGGCTATGTCCATCCCGTGCCCCTCTTCGGTGATGTTGGAGAGGGCCACCGATGGAGTTCCGGTGAAGTTGAAGACGCGCTGAACCGTTCCGGGTTCGGTGGAGACTCGATTCCATGTAAGGATTGAGTCATGGCACGCCCCTCCTCCTATCCCCCTGAGCTGCGCAAACGAGCGGTCCGTATGGTCGCCGAGGTCCGTAATGACTATCCGAACGAGTCGGCCGCCTTGAGGGCGGTCGCCCAGAAACTCGGGATCGGCTCGGCCGAGACCCTGCGGAACTGGGTCAAGCGGGACGAGATCGACTCCGGCCGGCGTCCGGGCACGACCTCGGAGGAGTCCGCAGCGCTGAAGGCGCTGAAGAAGGAGAACGCCGAACTGCGGCGCGCGAACGACATCCTGAAAGCCGCGGCAAGTTTCTTCGCGGCCGAGCTGTGCGCCACGAGGCGCCGTGGTGATCGGGAGGTGGTGCAAGACCACTTCCGTTGGGCCGTCGCAGCGGCCTGACGAAGCTGGGGGCAGCCTGATCCGGGGACGCCGGTGAGGGTGGCAAGCGGCCCCGACAAAGGCGAGTCGTGCCGGAACTGCCAGACGGCACGGGCTCGTCGAGCGAGGTCAGAAGGTGTAACGCGAGTGAACCAGTGGTCGAAGCTCCGTAACAGCGAAGCCGGCTCAAACCTGGTGGATACCGGGCCGGTGTGCAGTGCGTGAGGGGTCCGGGTCATCCGGGGTCCTCAACTCCGAAGCCGTATAGCTCTGACGGTGGGGAGGCCGCGTTGAAGGTCTGCGGCGTAGACGCGGCGATGCTGCCGGAGTAGAGCTGGGCACCTCCCTGACCGGCCGATCGCATGGTGAACGTGGGAACCGTTCCCCGGTTCGCCCCGTTGCCGGACAGCCGGTCCGGCATGGCGGGAAGGCCCGTTCCGGCCGAGGACCGTGGGGCGGGGCGGAGGCCCCGTAGTAGTCGCGGGAGTGACGACCCGCTGTGGAGGTCGCGAGAGGCGGCCGCAGGGCGAAGGGGGCCAGTAAGCCGAGCAGTGGCTGTTACTGGAAGGTCAGGAGGACGCGGTCGTTGGTGAACACCGACGAACTGGAGCACGCTGTGTTCACAGCGGAGCGACGGGTACTGAAGATCCAGGCGAAACTGCACCGTTGGGCCCGTGACGATCCTCGTCGCAGGTTCGGCGACCTGTTCAACCTCGTTGCCGATCCCGCGTTCCTGCTGGTGGCGTGGGATCGGGTGAGTGGGAACAAGGGCGCGAAGACGGCCGGGGTGGACGGGCGAACGGCCCGTTCCATCGAGGCATGGCAGGGCGTCGAGGAGTTCCTCGACGGACTGCGGTCGAGTATCAAGGACCGCAGTTTCCGCCCGCTGCCGGTGCGCGAGCGGATGATCCCCAAGGCGGGCGGGAAGCTCCGCCGCCTGGGCATCCCGACCGTGGCCGACCGGGTGGTCCAGGCGTCCTTGAAACTGGTGCTGGAGCCGATCTTTGAGGCGGACTTCCTTCCGTGTTCGTACGGGTTCCGCCCCAAGCGCCGGGCCCATGATGCGGTGGCCGAGGTGCGCTATCTCGCTTCGAGACCTCGTAACTACGAGTGGATCGTCGAGGGCGACATCAAGGCATGCTTCGACGAGATCGACCACGCGGCCCTGATGGACCGGGTGCGACATCGCGTCGGGGACAAGCGCGTCCTGGCCCTGGTGAAGGCGTTCCTGAAGGCGGGCGTTCTCACCGAGGACCGCCTGCTGGAGGAGACCACCGCCGGGACCCCGCAAGGCGGCATCCTTTCCCCGCTGCTGGCGAACATCGCGCTGTCGGCGCTGGACGAGCACATCGCCCAGCTTCCTGGCGGCCCCGTTTCCAGCCCGCGGGAGCGGGAGCGACGGCTTCGCCGCGGTCTGCCGACATTCCGCCTGGTGCGGTATGCCGACGACTGGTGCCTGATGGTGCACGGCACGAAGGCCGACGCCGAAGCCCTGCGCGAGGAAGCCGCCCGGGCTCTTGCCCCGATGGGCCTGCGCCTGTCGGGGGAGAAGACCCTGATCACCCATATCGAGGACGGTGTGGACTTCCTCGGCTGGCGTATCCAGCGTCACCGGAAGCGCGGCACCGATCGGTACTACGTCTATACGTATCCGTCGAAGAAGGCCGTGATGGCCGCGAAACGGAAGATCAAGACGTTGTGCCGACAGGTCGAGGTGAACCAGCCGCTCGATGACCTGCTGCGTCGCTTGAACGTGACGCTGCGGGGCTGGTGCGGCTACTTCCGGCCCGGGGTGTCCTCCTCGGTCTTCGCCTATCTCAACCACTACCTGTGGGAGACGGTCTGGCGATGGCTGCGGCGCAAGCACCGCCGGTCCACCTGGAAGGAGCTCCGTCACCGCTACTGCGGCGGCGGATGGTGGCCTGCCACCGAGCGCAGAGAACTGATCGACCTGGAGAAGGTGGGCACGACCCGCTACCGCTATCGAGGCTCGATCATTCCCTCGCCCTGGCCGGTCACAGAAGAGGACACACGACACGAGAGCCCTGCGGGGCTTGTGGAGAGCCCGGTGCATTGAAAGGTGCCCGCCGGGTTCGGGAAGCGGCCCGGGGAAACGGGCCAGCCCTCACAGGCTGGCACCGCGTCCCGGGCCGACTTCACCGACCGGCCACACACACGCTCGTAGCATTCATCGACGAGCACCGGGACCGCTTCGGCGGCGTCGAGCCGATCTGCAGAACCCTCACCGAGCACGACTGCAAGATCGCCCCCTCCACCTACTACGCGGCGAAGAAACGCGCCGCCCAACCCTCGGCCAGACAGGTGCGGGACGCCGTCCTCAAGGACGCGATCACCGAGGTCCATGAGTCCAACTTCCGTGTTTACGGGGCCAGGAAGATCTGGCACGAGCTGCACCGCCAGGGCCACGAGGTGGCCCGGTGCACTATCGAACGCCTGATGCGGGAGCTCGGCATCACCGGCGCCGTCCGCGGCAAGAAGATCATCACCACGATCCCGGACAACTCCGTCGAGCGGGCCCCCGATCTCGTGGACCGCAAGTTCGTCGCACCGGCCCCCAACCGCTGTTGGGCCGCGGACTTCACCCACATCAAGACCTGGTCGGGAGTCGTCTACGTCGCCTTCGTCGTGGACACCTTCTCCCGCCGGATCGTCGACTGGTCCGCCGCCACGTCGAAGGAGACCAAGCTCGTCCTGGACGCCCTGGACATGGCCCTGTGGCAACGTGACCGCGACGAACATCCGCACCAGCAAGGCGAGTTGATACACCACTCCGACGCCGGGTCGCAATACACCAGTTTCACGCTCGCCGAGCACCTGAACGCCGCCGGCATCGCCGCCTCGATCGGCTCCGTCGGTGACGCATACGACAACGCCCTCATGGAGTCCACGATCGGCCTTTTCAAGACCGAGCGGATCAAACCGGGACGGCCTTGGAAGACGCTCTCCCAGGTCGAACTCGCCACCGCGGAGTGGGTCGACTGGTACTGCCACCGCCGGCTCCACGGTGAGATCGGACACGTCCCGCCCGTCGAATACGAAACCAACTACTACCTCACCACCACGAAACCCCAGGTCACAACCAAAACCTGAGATCTCTACCGAACCCGGGGCGGTTCATGTTGGTGAAGGTGCGCGGAGCGTACGCGACCAGGGCGCGGTCACCGGATGCGGTGACGCAGGCGTTGCCGATCCATGTGTCGGTGTCGAAGAACCCGGGTTCGGAGAGGGTTGCGGCGGTCTTCCAGCGGTAGCCGTCGGCCTCGTCCGCGGTCAAGAGGTGGAATCCGGTGGCGTCGCCGATGGTGGTCCACGCGGTGTCGGAGGACTTGGCGTAACCGTTACCAAGGACCTTGCCGCGCTCCTTGGCGGGAACGCGGTCCTTGTCGCCGTTCTCGTCCGCCTTCACGCGGGGCGCGGCGGGGTCGGACCATCCTTCAGCGGCATTCGGGGGCTTCGGCCTCAGAAATTCAGCTGGCCTGCTGAACTGACACCCCGACAGTAAAAGGGTGCCTCTCACCTGCGATGATCTGATTGACAAGATCAAGAACATGGCAGAGTAAGGGGCACCCTCAGGGTGAAGGCTACCGGCTGGGACCAGCGGCTCGATGTCCGGGCCGATGACAAGAATCTGATCGGGCACGCGGGTGTGGTCCTGCTGCGGAAGGTCGCCGACCGCATCGGCCTGACCCGTGCGCTGAGTGCGGCACTGCCGAGGGGCAGCGGGCCCGGGTGGCGGGACCGCGGCGAGGCGCTCGTCGTGCTGGCCTGCGCGATCGTGCTCGGCGCGACGAACATCCTGGAGGCCGAGCAACTCCAGCGCCACTGGCGCAGGTTGTTCCCGCGCCCGGTCTCCGACACCACCCTGCGCCGCACGCTTCAGGCGGTCGACGCCCCGGTCGCGGCCCGGATCGAGCGGGTCCGCGCCGCGATCCGCCGCGTGGTGTGGACCCTGCTCGCCCTGCGGCCGGGCGGCTTCCCGTGGATCGAGGTGGCCGGCCGGGAGCTCACGGGCTGGTACGTCCTGGACCTGGACGCCACCATCGTGGAGTGCCACAGCAACAAGGAGGGCGCCGCGGGCACCTACAAAGGCGGCTTCGGGCACATGCCGCTGGGGGCCTGGCCGGCCAGCACCCACGAGTGCCTCGCCATGCTGCTGCGGCCCGGCAACGCCCCGCCCAACGACGTCGCCGACCACAAGACGGTGCTGGCCGCAGCCCTGCAGCAGCTCCCTCTGCCCCGTTGGTCGAAGCTGCTGGTCCGCATTGACGGCGCGGCCTTCAGCCACCAGGTCCTCGACCACCTCCAGGCCCTGACCACAAGTCGGCGCCGGGTGCGACGGGTCACCGGCTGGGCCATCAACGAGGTGGACGAGCAGGCCATCGCGCTGCTGCCCGAGCGCGTGTGGACCACCGCGCTGCGGCAGGACGGCCGCGTGCACGAGATCACCGGGCCCGACGGCGACCGGATCTCCTACCAGGTCGCCGAGATCACCGGCCTGCGCGACCTGACCGGCCGGCCGGAGGGGATGCGGCTGATCGTGCGGCGGGTCAAGCCCTCGCGCCGCGACGCGAAGAAGTTGACCGCCTTCGAGAAGCAGACCGGCCGGCGCTACCAGATCGTTGCCACCAACATCCCCGCTCACCAGGGGCTTTGCGGGGTTCCCGGCTCCGGGCAGGCCTGGTTCGTCGACGCCCTTTACCGGGACCACGCCGAGGTCGAGGACCGTGTGAAGGCGATCAAGCGGGTCGGGCTCGGCCTGATGCCGTCCAAGTCCTGGCAGCTCAACACGGCCTGGGTGCTCGCCGCCACGATCGCCGCCGACCTCGATGCCTGGATGCGGCTCCTCCTCCTGCACGACGAGCCCGAACTCGCCGCCGCCGAACCGGAGACAATCCGGATGAAGCTCTACCACCTGCCCGTCCGCCTCAGCACCCACGCCCGCCGCCGCACCCTGCACCTGGACCAAACCTGGCCCTGGGCACGCCAGTTCACCACCGCCTGGCAGCGGGCCACCCAGCTCCCCGCCCTCGCCTGACGGCCGGACACCATCCCGACGATCCCGGAGAGGAGAGGACCGCACCACCTCGGGCCCGTGGAACCCGACGCCCCCGCAGCGGATGCGAAGGCCCCCACGCCAACCGGCTGGACAAACCGGGGCAAGCCGCCGGAGCAGCCGAACCGATCAGCCCACAGACGAATCCAGGTCAGGTGTGCCGGATTCCCGAATTCTCTATGAGCAGATGACGTTGAGAAGCCTCAACGAGAGGACGCAAATTGAGCGCCGACGGGTGGAGCTAAACGTCCAACCCAATCAAATCCGGTCGCTTCTCGGGAGAGCCCCAGTCCAGAATCTCGCGAAGTTTCCGAGGGAGATTTTCCACACCCATCTCAACCTCACTCAGGTTCACTTCAACGGGCGTTGAGATCTCAAGAATCTCCGCATCCTCGTCAGTGAATTCCAGCGTCAGAACCCGGTCGGAGAGTCGCACGCTCCGCAGGCATCCGTATACGGTGAAGCCTCGCTCAGTAGAGACGTTGTAGGAATCCATTCCAGATTGAATTTCCTGCTCATCCGGTTCGTACGTGGATCGCTGGATTGAGAATGATCTCTGGACACCGGACTCATCCACCCCGGCAACGCCCACCTCAAGGGCCTCTTCGCCCTCGTAATCCTCGAAGAACCCAACCTCTGCGGCGGTCAATCTCATTGTTAGCGCCTCCTCCTTCCAGCTGTCCACGACCCAGCCCCCTTGGCGCCGGACCATTCATACGTGACCGACACTCCCAACTCGTTGACCATACGATTCATCGCACCCTTGCATCGCGAACAAGGGGGGAGTTGGCCTTGCATCCTAACCGAATCACCAGCACTCAAAGGGAACTTGCCAGCGAACAGGTCATTCGGGAGTGAAACCTTCGGCCCTGTAGAGGCACCAGCCATCCGCGAGAACCGGTGCTCGGTATGCGTGAAAGCTGCATTGTTTGGATACCCAAGCCCCGCCTCTTCAGGCGTCATATCGCCGCTCTCAAGCGAGATATCACTCGTGCTTCCGTCTGATGACGTCACAGAGATATCGCACATGTGGCCGTTTCCGCCAGTGTTATGAACAAGGACCGGTGTGGCCCCGCCAGCACATGGTACGTGTGCGTACTGAGGTGCTGTCACCTGCGTTTTCGCAGGTCAGCGGAATTTGGCCAGCCCATGGGTGTGCGTGCAAGTGCCTTGCTGTGCGCCCGTGTTGCCGTCGGCGTTGCCGTCAGACGGCTGCGCGCGTGAGGGCGGTGGAGTGGGCTTTGGCCGGTGTCCTGCCCGGGTTGGGGTCGGGCATGGTCAGGGGGCCTTACGCTGGCCCGGCAACTCGGGCAGGTCGTGATCCTGCCCGGAATTTGAACGAGTGGCCCCCTGGCCTTGCCCGACGCGGGCCCCGACCCAGGGCTTGATCAAGTTCCGTGAGTGCCGGGGTTGTTGGTAATGCCCAGGATGGCGAGTGCTCGTTCGGGTTCGTGGCGGATGGCGCGGGTGGTCTTGGCGATGTTGTCGGCTCCGAGGAGCTTCAGGGTGCCGATGGCGAGGTTGCGGAAGGTGGCCATGGCGCGGGGCGCGTTGCCGGCGTGGACGGTCGAGGCGTCCTCGGCGAAGGTGACATCTCGGATGTAGTGGGAGGAATTCTCGATTCCCCAGCCTCATGAATTCACCAGGCGGGCGGCTGCTGGTGACGGTGTGTGAGATCAGCAAAGGAGGGTGCCTCGACCTGCGATGATTCAGCTTCTCTACGACTGGATCATGCTGGGAAGGAGGCACCCTCCGGGTGTCGAAGCTTACTGGGTGGGCGGAGGGCTTGTCGCTGTCGACGGGCGGGCGGAAGCTGGTGGGCAAGGCAGGAATCGTGCCGGTGCGGCGTCTCGCGGACAAGGTCGGGCTGACCGACGCGCTGTCGTCGGCGCTGGTGCGGCGGGACTTCCATCCGGTGCATGACCGGGGCGAGGTGTTGGTGTCGGCGGCGTGCGCGGTGCTGCTGGGGTCACGGTCGATCGCGGGGATCGATATGATGCGGCAGGCCGCGCTGATCCTTGGCCATCCGGCCTCCGCCTCCACGCTGTACCGCACGCTGGACGGGATCGGCCCTCTCCAGCTCGACAAGATCGCCTCGGCGCCGGCCAGGACCCGCTCCAGGGTGCACGACCTGATCGGCCTGCGCCCCGGCGGGTTCCCTGGATCCGGGTGGACGGCCGACCACTGACCGGCTGGACAGTCCTGGACATCGACGCCTCCTTCGTGCCCGTGCACTCCGACAAGGAAGGCGCCGAAGCCCACCGCAAAGGCTTCGGCCTGCACCCGCTGCTGATCTTCCTGGACAACACCGACGAGCATCTGGTGTGCCGGCTACGGCCGGGCAGCGCCGGGTCGAACACTGCCGTGGACCACATCGAGGTCGGCGCCGAGGCGATACGCCAGCTGCCCACCCGCCGACGCCGGAAGGTCCTCTTCCGCGCTGATGGTGCCGGCGCCACCAAGGAGTGGCTCACCTGGATCACATCAGGCGGCGGAAACAAGGCCAACACCTGGGAGTACTCGGTGGGTTGGACCCGCGATGACGACTTCTGGACCGCGCTGGCCAAGGTCCCCAAGAAGGCGTGGACGCCCGCGCTCGACGCGAAGGGAAAGCCACGCGAGGACGCCGCCCTGGTCGAGATCACCGACCTGCTCGACCTCACCGGCCGGCCCGGGAGCCTGCGGATCGTCGTGCGCCGCGAGCCGATCCACCCCAAGTACGAAAAGGACCTCAAGCCCTACGAAGTGGCCACCGGCTTCCGCTACACCGTGATCGCCACCAACACCCCAGGCCGTCAACTGCAGTGGCTCGACGCCCGTCACCGCGTCCACGCGCACGTCGAGTCCGGCATTCGAAGATCAAAAGCGCTCACCCTGACACGGCTGCCCTCGGCCAAGTTCGCCCTGAACCAAGCCTGGTGCACCCTGCTCGCCCTCACCATGGACCTGATCTCCTGGCTGCAGCTCCTCGCCCTCGACGGCAAACTCGCCCGCGCCGAACCCGCCACCCTGCGCAGCGAACTCTTCGACATCCCCGCCAAGCCGGCCGACCACGCCCGCAGCCGGGAGCTCAAGTTCGACCCCGCCTGGCCCGCCGCCCACCGGGCCGTCGCCGCATGGGACCGCGTCCAGGCCCTGCCCGACACCGGCTGACCACCAATCCGTCGCCCCAACAGCCCGGAAGGAGAAGACCCGCAGCACCCTCGGACCGTGGAAGCCGACGCCCACCGCGACGACACGCGGCACACCGCCCTGACCGGCACCGATCACCCAGCGGAACGAACCGCCGGAAACCGGACACCTCAGCCGACCCCCTCAAGCCGGCGCGCGCACGTGAATGATCGAGGCCAGTGCCCGCGAATGGCGGCGGCGAGGTCGGCGGGGCTGGTCTGGTGGATATCCAGGCTGGTGACGGCGTACACGCTCTCGCGGCTCTCGGGCTTGTCGGTGGGCTTGCGGCGGCGGTGGACGCGGATGGCAAGGCGGGCGTGCGGGAAGGCGATCCCGCCGAGGCTGTCGGCGATGGAACAGGTCTTGATCGAGCGGGACTCGCGCCGTCCGTGGGCGGCGCGGGAGGCGGTGTGCTGGACGCTGATCGATGCCCGGGGCAGGGCGGCGAGCTGGGCGTACGCGGTGGGCTGGTTGGTCTTGATGACCGCGATGCAGTGAGCCTTCTTCGTCTCGACCAGCCAGGTGATGTTGGCCTTCACCGAGTGCAGTGCATCGAAGGTGACCACGGCGTCAGCGAGGTGGAGCGGTGCCAGCAGGGGCTTGAAATGCCGCGTCTCGTTGGTCTTCGCACCGACCTCGACCTGTGCGAGTGTGGCGACGAGGTGGTGCGTGACCGCCGAGAGCAGGTGCCGGCGCGGCGCATCGAGGCGGACCGAGCCCCTCGGCGCCTTGCCGTCCACGGCGATGACCCGCCGCCGTCGGACAGTCGGCGTACCCACGCACGCGGACTTGCGGTGCTGGTCAGCGAGGTAGGCGCCCACAGCCTGGTCCAAGGCGTCGCCGTCGAGCGCCATGAGGACGCGTCCGATGGTGACCGGTTTCGGGCCGCGCCGCCAGCCGAGCGGGTGACGGCGGATCCCGAGGGTTGCCAGCAGGGTGTTCGTGGCCCGCTCGGCGAACTCGGCGATCTCCTCCAGGCTCTTCGCGCCGGACACGGCCGCGCAGGCACACACGAGCAGGACCGATACCAGTGAGTACCAGCGGCCCCGGCGTGAACGCGGATCGGGCACCGACTCGAGGTAGGGGCGCAGGTCAGCGATCCGGTCCGCATCCAGCGGACCCAGCCTCTCCAGCACGGCAGGGATAGGGGAAGATGCAACGGCAGGCACGGGACATCCTCGTGATCATCTGGCTTAGTCACCACAATGATCACGAACCCCCGTGCCTGCACTGCTACCCGCCTCTACCAGCCCTGATCGTCAACCACCCTCGCATCCAGGGAACTTGACGGAGCCCTGAGAAGCCCCGCCGGAACGAAATCCGGCGGGGCTTCTGGTGAACTCGATTAACGGTCTGACTCTGGCAATCCGAGACCATCGCGATGAGCCCTTGCAAGAGCACCTTCTTCGATGCCGATTTTCCCCTCATCGGCAACACCAAGGAGAGCAACTCTCATGGATGCGTAATCGACGTGTGGTGGCACATCAATCGCCCACAAATAGCCCGTCGTATCAATCTCCCAGGAACACTCAAAGCTGCGGAGCATGGCGTCAAGCACGTCCCTCGCATCGTCATCCTTAATGATGATGCGGACCGTCGAATGCCCGGCCTCCGACACGAACTGCTCGAACACGAACTCTCTGCGCTCGTGATCAGCCCTGACTCGCACGATGTCCCCGAAGGCGATTCCCTTCACGTAGAAGGGAGTGTTCCGAACCTCAACCTCCATCTGTACGGAGGTCTTCCCAGTCCAGAGCCGTTCCGAAGAGGCATGGGCCCAGTCGGCAGTTTCGTCGGGGAGGTCGAAGGCTACCTTGTACAGCCTCTCAGACTTACCCGCCGGCACCGACTCGCCACCGCTAGGGGTCGAGGAAGTCTCTGAGCTCATCGTCCCAATCTTCCATGGTCTTAGTGGACTTATCCCTGTTGCATCGACGGCAGGCCACGGCACCGTTATGTGCGCCACCATGCCCGCCACCGGCCCTCGGCTCTATGTGATCGATCTGTGCATCGTCAGGCCTTCCCGGGACGGGGTTGCCATCGGCATCACGCGATCCCCGCCGTTCCACCTTCTGTCCACAGTAGTCACACCTGTACTCGCCACCATTCTTCGCGGCATTGGCGTCGTAAACCTTCTGCCGCTCAGCATCGGTGAAATCCAAACCGGCTCTGTTGCAGTTATGAACCAGGACCGGCGTGGCGCCCGCCAGCACATAGTACGTGTGCTCGCCCGGCGGGCGTCACCTGCATTTCTGCTGGTCAGCGAATTCTGGCCTGTTCGTGGGTGTGCGTGGAAGCGCCCTGGCGTACGCCCGTGTTGCCGTCGGCGTTGCCGTCAGACGGCTTCGCGCGTGAGGGCGGTGGAGTGGGCTTTGGCCGGTGTCCTGCCCGGGTTGGGGTCGGGCATGGTCAGGGGGCCGTACGCTGGCCCGGCAACTCGGGCAGGTCGTGATCCTGCCCGGAATTTGAACGAGTGGCCCCCTGGCCTTGCTCGACGCGGGCCCCTGCCCGGGGAGGTGGGTAAAGCCCACGGAGCCGACCGGCCCCACCGCCGGGCCTTCGCCCCGGCCAACTCCCTGCCGTCGCCTCGCCGTCGGCCTGGCGCTCGCCGTGCGGGCGCGTCCGGCTTCTCCGCGCCTCCGGCGCCATGCTGCGCTGTTTCTGCGCGGCCTGGTCGCTGGCTGGCCCGCGGTGGCGGAGCCGAGAGCGGGCCGGGTGGGCGGCCGTGCCGCGCGCGACCCGCGTCAGCGGGTCGCCTTGAAGACGTAGAGAAAGTTTGGACGCATCCCGCTTTGGCGGTACGCCCTGGCTGTCGGTTGAGCGTCCGGCTGGAGTGCTGGCCTGGTTCGGTGGTCTGCGGGTTGTGAGTCCTGTTCCGGCTGGCGGTGGTGGTTCTACTCGGCCCGGGTGACCTTGGCGTGGTCGGTGAAGACGCGTCTGAACAGGTCGTGGCCGGTGCGTCCGGTGTGGCGGAGTGCCCAGTCCTGTACGGCTTCCTGCTCGGAATGGGGTCCGGATTCGGCCCCACAGTCGGGCGCGGTGCAGAACGTCTCGTAGGTGATGCCGCCTTCGGGCGCGTGGCGGATGGTGTGAACGGCGTGCCGGTATACCGCGCGGGGGCTCACTGGTGGCCCTCCGGGTGGCGTCGCATGTAGACGTTGCAGTCGCTGACGGTGGTCAAGTCGCCGACCGTGCGGGCTCGGTCGCGTACGTTGGCCAGCTCGGCACAGCCCGCGCAGCCCTCGACGGGCGTCGGCTCCAGTTCCAGACGCAAGGGCAGTTCAACCGGCGGGGTCGAGTACCTGGTCGGCTCCGTCATTGCACATCGCCACCTCTCGAACGTCACATGGCCGACCTCTTGACAGGTCGGTGCTCTAGTTCAGTATTCGAGTGGCCGAAGCACTCCCGCTACGGTTCGTAGTGCACTAGACGAGTAAGTCCGAAGTCTCGTTGAGCGCAAAGGGTGAGGGTCCCGTTGGTCGATGTGTGACGAACGACCTCGAGACCCTCATCACCGCACTGTACGTGAAGATCGACGACGAGTTGGGAGGGCCGCGTTGGCTGGGCAGGCCGCCGTTGCTGACCGACTCCGAGCTGGTGTGCGCCGCGGTCGCCCAGGCGATGCTCGGATTCACCTCCGAAGCCCACTGGCTGCGCTACGCCCGCAAGCACCTGGCCGGGATGTTTCCGTACCTGCCCCAGCAGTCCGGCTACAACAAACGCCTGCGCGCGGCGCTCGGCCTGGTCAAGCGGGTCGTCCGGATGCTCGCGAAGGCGTCCGACTTCTGGCTGGACGACTGCTGGATCGTGGACTCCACCCCGGTGCCGTGCGGCATGTCGCGGCCCACCGTGAAACGCTCCGACCTGGCCGGATGGGCCGGATACGGCTACTGCGCCAGCCACTCGCGGTTCTTCTGGGGGCTGCGGCTGTACCTCGTGTGCACCCCGGCCGGGATGCCGATCCTGTGGGCCCTGGCGGACCCCAAGATCGGCGAACGCGAGGTGCTGGCCGCGATGCTGGAGGTCGAAGCAGGCGTCGTCGCCGAGCACGACGGCATCCTGCTCATCTCCGACAAGGGCTTCGCCGGCCGAGCTTTCGAGCAGTTGCTGGCCGACCACGGCATCACCTTGCTGCGGCCCTCCCGCAAGCGCGAGAAGGCCCGGTACGGCGAGCCGATGCTGAAGAAGGTCCGCCAGCTGATCGAGTCGGTCAACGACACCCTCAAAGGCCAGCTCGACCTGGAGGGCCACGGAGGGCGCAGCTGCGCGGGCGTCGCGGTCCGCGTCGCCCAGCGCATTCTGGCCATGGCCGCCGCGATCTGGCTGAACAACCTGACCGGCGCACCGATCACTCGATCGTTGATCGCCTACGACCACTGAAGACATACGACTTACTCGTCTAGTGTGCTCGCACTGACAGCACGTCAACTCAATGGAGGGGCGCGCCTTATGCCCAGTCCCAAGACGTTCACGAAGATCGCGGATCACTTCCGGGAGCGCATCCTGTCGGGAGAGCTTGAGCCGGGCGCCAAGCTGCCGACGAACCGGGAGATCGCCGGCCAGTGGCAGGCCGCAGCGGCCACTGTCTCCCGGGCCTTGCAGGCCCTTCAGGTGGAGAACTTCATCCGCACCACCCCCAGGGGCACCTACGTCGCCGACGACCCGCGTTGGACGCTGTCGGCGCGGGACCGGCTGGCCCGGGTTCAGCGGGTGAAGTCGTTCCTGGCGGAGGGTGAGACGAGCCGGGTGACGGCTGCCGAGTTGATCATCCCGCCGCTGTATGTGGCGGAGATCTTCGATCTGGAGGCCGGGGATCAGGTGGTGCGGCGTGAGTGGCTGGCGGGCCGGGGCAAGACCCGGACCGTGTTCGCGGTGACCTGGTACCCGGCCCCGTTCGCAGCCCTCGTGCCGGACCTGCTGAACACCGCCCCCGGCCGCAATCACGGACTGTCCGCCCGGGTGCTGGAGGCCACTGGGCGCACGATCACCCACGCCCGCGACGACATGCACGCGCGTCCCGCCGATGCCCGAGAGGCGAGCGCACTGGGGCTGCCGGTCGGCTCCCCGATCCTGGCCGGCGCCCACCGATGGTCGGACGCGGAAGGGATCATCGAGTACGGGGAATGGTGCCTGCCGCCCCGGTTCACCATCGGCTACGAGTACGAGCCCTGACCGATCCACACGAAGCGTCCCCGAAAGCCAGCCTGCGGCCTTCGGGGACGCTGCCGTTCACGTGTCCGCCTCAGTCCGCGTCGCGGCCTTCGAGGCGTTCGACGCGCTCCTCCAGCTCCTCGATCCGCTCCAGGGCGCGTTCCAGCTTGTAGGCGAGATCCGCCACTCCGGCCGCCGCCGGGAACTCCTTCCGCGGGGCAGCCGACGCTTCGTCCGGCTCGTCCACCGGCTGCACCGCGACCGGCACCTCTGTGCCGAACTCGCCCCCCACGACGACGTACGCCATCGACCCGTTCCGCTGGTGGGCCTTCTTCATCCTGCCCTCCAGGGCGAGGAAGGTCAGAGCCTGGTCGGCGGATTCCGGGTCGCCTCCGATCGTGTCAACCACGTCGTCCACGGTGACCCTGGTTCCCCTGGCGAGTGATCCGTCCCTGATCTTGCGGACCAGGCGGCCGTGGATGAGCTGGGTGGCGAAGCCGTGGTCGTCCCAGTCACGTACGTAGACCTCGTCGCCGGGCAGTTCGCCGGGGTAGCGCAGGAGGAAGTTGCCGGCCAGCAGGGCGATGGCGTTGGTGACGACGTTGAGTGGCACCGCGTAGTGCTCCGCCAGGACCTCGCGGGCCGGGAGCCTGGCGCCGGGTGCCAGGGTGCCGGAGTAGATCTGCTGTTGGAGGTCGCCGGCGACCTTCTCGAAGGCGTCCTCGAAGTCGGCCGAGCGCGTGACGAACGTGCCGCGCCCCTGGCGGGCGATGACCCAGCCTTCGTTCCTGAGGAGCCGGATCGCCTTCTGCACGGTCAGGCTCGATGCCTTGTAGGTCTGCATGAGCTGGCTCTGCGTCGGCAGGAGCTGCCCCGGACGCAGTTCGCCGTCCCGGATCTGCTGCCGCAGGTCGTCCGCGATGCGTTCGAACGTCAAGCGTGCTTCGTCAGCAGCAGCCATGTCCATCCCTGGTCCCAGTCCGAATCCATCCGCCGCGGGGCCGCCCGCTGGCTGTCGTGTTTCACCAGCTCAGCGGCCTCACGGGGTCAGATTAGCCGCCCGATGGATGGACCACCGCAAGATCGGATGGAACTCAATAGGGATGGACTTCGGATGGAATGAATGTATGGTTGCGGCACGCGATCACCCACACGGGTGACTCGCACCCCCTACCTGGAGGTTTGCCGTGAAGACCATGCCCATCGACCAGTCCCAGGCCCTGGTAATCCTGGCCTCCGACTCCCGGCCGCACTTCAAGGACCGCGAAGGCCAGCAGCCCGCGATCGACCGGGCCACCGGCACCCACCTGCACCTGGTGGACGTGATGTTCGCCTTCAACGGCCGCGCCGAAGTGATCACCGTGAAAGTCCCGGAGCCCGGTCTCGGCAAGGGCCTCAAGGTCGGCCTGCCGGTCGCCTTCACCGGCCTGGTCGCCTCGGCCTGGGAGAACGAGATCAACGGCAAGGACCGCCACGGCATCTCGCTGCGCGCCGACGCCATCACCGCCAAGGCAGGCGCCTGATGACCGACAACCCCTTCGGACCCGCGCTCCTGGCCGTGGCCGTCCTCGGCGCGCTCGGACTGCTGGGCTGGGCCGGGTACTGCTTCACCCGCTGGTACCGGGCCGATGCCGAGACCCGGATCAGCCTGCGGCAGGCGCGGCGGATGCGGTGGGGCTGGAAGCGGCTCGCCCCGATGCTCGGCCTGGCAGTCAAGGACGCCACCCCGACCGTGCTCCAGCAGTACGGCCCGCAGGACCAACCGACCAAGCCGCGCGTGCTGGTGCCACGCCTGCGCACCCGCGCCGACGCCTTCGGCGTCACCGTCACCGCCGATGCCCTGCCGCAGGTCGGGCTCAGCGCCTGGCAGGACGCCAGCGAGGGCCTGTGCGACGCCTGGGGAATGCGTCGCATCCGGATCAGCCAGCCCAAGCCCGGAGTGATCGTCGCCCGGGGGTTCCGGCGTGAGCCGCTGGAGGCGGTGATCCGCTCACCACTCCTCGGCCCGGACGGCTCCCCAGTGTGCCGACCGGGTCAGTTCGTCTCCACCGATGACGTACTGCTCGGCTGGGACGAGGACGGCACCCCCATCGTGCTCAACCTCGCCTACTCCGCCCACGCCCTCGTCGCCGGCCTCACCCGATCCGGCAAATCGATCACCGTCAACACCCTGCTCGCCTACGCATCCCTGATGCGGGACGTGTGGCTGATCGTGATCGACCCCAACCTCGGTGCGGTCGCGCCCTGGTGGCGTACCGCCTACAAGGTCTCCGACGCCATCCACCCCGACGAGCCGACCGAGATCCTGCGCTGGGTCCGCGAGGAGATGCAACGCCGGGAGCGGTTGTTCTGGTCCGGCCGAACCGACCGCATCACCGAATTCAGCCCCGAACTGCCGCTGCTGCTCGTGGTGATCGACGAGGTGGCGAACTACACCCGCCACCCGGACCGCAAGGCCCGCGAACGCTTCGAGGCCGAACTGCTCGCCATCGCCAGCCAGGGCGCCAAGTTCGGCATCCGGCTGTGGCTGCTCACCCAGAAGCCCTCCGCCGACGTCCTCACCACCGCCGTACGCACCAACCTGTCCGCCCGGATCTGCCACCGCGTCGACACCGTCGAGGACTTCCTGCACCTCTTCCCCGACGGCCGGGAACTGGACATCACCGCCGCCGACCGCACCATGCCCCAGGGCGTCTCCATCGCCTCCGTCGGCGACATGCGCAGCCCCGTCCGGCTGCGCTCGGTCTACCTGCCCACCGAAGCCTGCTGGCAGATCAACGACCTCATGTGCACCGAAGGGCTAAAGGTCCGCGAACTGCCCGACCGCGTCGACCTGGACAAGGCCGCGTGACCGCCGCCTCCTGGTCCCGCTTCGCAGTGATCCCCGGCAAGGGCGTGTAGTCGCCAAACCCTCGCCCCTGCCGGGGCCTCCCTCCCATCCATCCACGGCACACGTGTGCCGCAGTGCAGAGAGGTCCCGCCAGGATGCCACCGCACACCCCGACCACCACAATCCCCCGACCCGAACCGACCGCACCCGCGCTGCCCACGTTCACCGGGTACCGGGACCTGCTCGGCCTGATACGGCAGCTGTCCTCGCTCGGCGGCTGCGCCCAGCCCATCCGGCTCGAAGGCCACCGCACCGAGATCGACGCCTTCACCGGCGAGATCCTGCACGAACTGAAATCCAAGGACCTCCCTGCCGGACACCTCCTGGTCCGCTGCGGCAACCGCCGCACCACCCGCTGCCCCTCCTGCGCCGAGCTCTACCGCCAGGACACCTACCACCTCATCGCCGTCGGCCTGCGCGGCGGCAAGAACATCCCCGACCAGGTCGCCACCCACCCCCGCGTCTTCACCACCCTCACCGCACCTTCGTACGGCCCGGTCCACGGCCGACGCGTGGGCGGCTCCGCCCGCTGCCGCTGCGGACGCACCCACACCAAGGGCGACCCACTGCTCGGCACCCCGCTCGACCCCGAGCGGTACGACTACACCGGCGCCGTGCTGTGGAACGCTCATGCCCCGGCCCTGTGGGCCCGCTTCATGCTCCACCTGCGCCGCACTATCGCCGCCGCAGCCGGTGTCCCGCAACGCCTGCTGCACAAGGTCGTCCGCGTCTCGTACGCCAAGGTCGCCGAGTACCAGCAGCGCGGGCTGGTCCACTTCCATGCCGTGATCCGCCTCGACGGCCCCGCAGGCCCCTACACCCCACCACCCGCATGGGCCACCCCCGAACTCCTCGCCAACGCCATCCGGCTCGCGGCCACCCGCGCCCACATCGACGGACCGGAGATCAACGGCCGCACCCGCTCCTTCGCCTTCGGCGAGCAGATCGACACCAGGATCATCCGGTCCACGGCCTTCCAGGGCGGGACCACGATCACCGAGGGCAAGGTCGCCGGATACGTCGCCAAGTACGCCACCAAGGGCACCGAAGCCGCGACCGGCACCCTCGACCACCGTCTGAGGAGGATCACCGACCTCTGGTTCGAGTCCGTGCCCGAGCACGCCGCCCGGATGATCCGCACTGCCTGGTCCATCGGCGCCCGCGAGGACCTCAAGCACCTGAACCTGCGCAAGTGGGCCCACATGCTCGGCTTCCGCGGCCACTTCTCCACCAAGACCCGCGCCTACTCCACCACCCTCAGCGCCCTCCGGGCCGCCCGAGCCGCCTGGCACCACCGCCACACCCCTCCGCCCTCACCGACCACCCTCGTCCTCGCCCACTGGACCTACGACGGCACCGGCCTCACCCCCGACCTCGAATGCCTCGCCGCCCTCATCGGCGGCGGCCCGACACGCGAACAGGGAGTGACAGCCGGTGCGTGACGACGAACTGCTCACCGTTCCCGAAGCGATGGCCCGCCTCAAGATCGGCCGCTCCGCCCTCTACGACCTCCTGCGCACCCGGCGCCTGGCCTCCCTGACCATCGGCCGCGCCCGCCGCATCCCCACCCACGCCCTGGACGACTACGTCCAGCGCCACCTGGAAGAGGCCGCCCGATGACCGCCCCCAACCGTAAGAAGGCACGCGCCAACGGCGAAGGCACCATCTACCAGCGCAAGGACGGCCGCTGGGAAGCCGCCGGCTACGTCCTCGCCGCCAACGGCACCCGCAAACGCGTCCGCGTCTACGGCAGCACGCGGAGGAAAGCCGCCGACAAACTCGCCGAGAAGATCGCCGACAGCAACCGCGGGCTGCCCGTCGCCACTGCCGACAGCACCGTCGGCGACTACCTCACCTATTGGCTGGGCGGCGTCGCCGTCCACCGGCTCCGCGAGAACACCCACACCCGCTACGCAGCCTGCGTCCGCCTCCATCTCATCCCCGGCCTCGGCACCAAGAAGATCGCCCGGCTCACCGCCAAGGACGTACGCACCTTCCTCGATCGACTCCGCACGACCTGCCAGTGCTGCACCCAGGGGTTGGACACGGAACGGAAGAAGTGCTGTGCGATCGGCCAGTGCTGCCAGAAGCAGCTGTCTCCTCTGACGGTGACCTATGTGCACTCGGTGCTCAAATCGGCACTGGAACACGCCGTCCGCGAGGATGAGTTGCCCCGCAACGTCGCCCGGAACGTCAAGACCACCACGCCCCGGCCCCGGCGCTTCCGGCCCCTTACCGCAGCCGAGGCCCGGCAGTTCCTCGACGCGGCCCGCGCCGACCGGCTGCACGCGCTGTATGAACTCGCACTACGTACTGGACTCCGGAAGGGTGAACTCCTCGGCCTCCGGTGGGAGGGCCTCGACCTCAACGCCGGAACGGCCAGCATCCGGCACTCGCTGCAGCGCACCCGCACCGGCGGCCTCACACACCTGCCCACCAAGACCCGGGCGTCCGAGCGCCGCATCGCACTCCCGACCGAATGCCTCCACTCCCTCAAGGAGCACAAACAGCAGCAGGACAAGGAGCGCGGGACAGCAGGGTCAGCCTGGCAGGACAGCGGCCTCGTCTTCACCACCCCTACCGGCCGGCCTCTCGACCCGGCCAACATCACCCGCCGATTCCGGAGCTTCCTCAACCGGGCCGGACTCCGACGCATCCGCTTCCACGACCTCCGCCACTCGACCGCCACCCTGCTCCTGGAACAAGGCGTCGACCTCGTGGTCATCAAGGAGCTGTTGGGCCACGCACACATCGGCGTCACCGCCGGCGTCTACGCCCACGTCCGACTCCGCCTCCAACGCCAAGCCATCGACACCCTGGGCCACGCCCTCGCCCCAACCGACGACGACCCCGACGATCCGCCCACGACAGCAGTCGTCCGCTGACGTTGCCGTCACCGTTGCCGTCAAACGACTCAAGTGCCCCCACTGATGTGAATCAGCGGGGGCACTTGTTGTCGACTTCAGCGAACTACCGAAACGCCTCTTGCTCGTGCTGGCGAATACGAATCAGATTCACCACGAATCACCCATCGAGAGATTTTGACGAGTCATCAACATCCTGACTCCAAGACCTCTCCAGGCTCGCCTTCGCCACACTCGCTGCGGCCCGAAGCTCTCGCCATTCGACCGCTTCTTTGAGCCCAACCTCAGTCCAAATCGACTCGGACCCCGCACTCACAGAATCCGCGCGTCCATCGACCGACTGTAGCAGGAGATATTCCTCATGACTCAGCGAACGATCGCTCACTCTGGCGCGAGCCACATGCAGCACGTCGTCGAACTGAAGCAAGATCTCATCAGCTCCCACCCCTGACGCGTGCAAATACGCAGCTTGACGATCGGGTTCTGCGCTGAGCAGGTCCAACACGGCGAGAGTCCACCGCCGAAACTCGGCCAGCTTTCGCTCCCCGGTCATCGAATGATCCCTCCCAGATCTCCTTCAGGGCCCACGACTCTCCAGTAGGCACCATCGCCATGATGGCCACCGCCAGGATTCCACCTGAGCATCCGCCCGGTCGGATCTCCTCGACCCGTGTATTCGCGAATCACCCATCCACCTCCAGCATTCTTGCCGCGCCCCAACCCTTCTTCGCGCCATCCCGACTTACCCGCAAAGAACGGCTTGACCTGATCGGGTGTTACGCCACCCCTGAGGGCAGACGGAGTATCGAAGATGTCGTCCGCAGAGCGAATCCCCGGAAGTTGACCAGCCTCCTCCGCGAGCTGCCTACGAAGTTTCTCTCCATTCGCAGCACTCGTGGGGCAATTACTGTTGTGAACGAGAACCGGAGTCTCGCCTGCCAGCACATAGTACGTGTGGACATCGGTGACGGTCAGGTTGTGGACTGTCGCCTTCCGCGCCGTCCACGCCTCAACCGCGCCGATCTGGATCCAGGTACCCGAGGACGTCTGGAGCCATTGGCCCGGCTTCAGTTCACCGGCGTCGATCCACACACCCAGGGACGGCACCCAGAAGGGGTGGCCAGCTGTGGCGGTGACTGTCGCAATGGCCTCGGCCCGGCGGGTGGAACCCTCGTGGACCGTCAGCGTGATACGGACCAGGTCCTTGCTGCCCTTGCCGATGATCGTCGCCGTGGCCGTCTGGACGGAGGTCTTCCCCGTCCTTGGGTCGGTGGCGAGGATCTTGTCACCGGGCCTGACCTTTTCGATCGGTCTGGTGGAGCCGTCGGCCATGAGGACCTTGGTGCCCGGAACGAAACTGTTGGACTCGCAGGCCCGCTGACTGGACCTCTTCCTTGACGGTCTCCCTGACCTCCTTGGCGACCTTCTTCACCGCCCGCTTCACCTGCCGCGGCTTGGGCCTCGGCTTCGGCTGGGAGCGGGGCTTGGCACGCGGCTGCGGGCGGGCCGCCGCCTTGCGGGCCGCGGCTCTGCGGGCCGCCGCCTTCCTCGCCGCCGCGCGGGCCGCGCGGGCCCTCGCCTGGGCAGCCGCCCTACGCGCCGCCGCCCGCTTGGCCGCCGCCCGGGCCGCCGCCCGCTTGGCCGCAGCGCGCTTGGCCGCCGCCGCCTTGCGGGCCGCCTCACGGCGGGCCTTGGCCGCCGCGCGCTTGGCCGCCTCCAGGACACGCTTGCGCGCCAGCGCCGCCGCACGACGGGCCGCCGCCTGGGCCGCCTTGCGGGCCGCGATGATCGCCGCCCGGCGGGCCGCCGCGCGGATCGCCGCCTGGATGGCGATCCGGGCCGCGATACCGATCAGGATCGGGAAGAACTCACCCGACGGGTCGGAGAAGGTGGCCGGCGCGTTGTTGCTGTAGGCGTACGGGTTCATCGTGGCCGGCTGGCCGTAGTCGACCATCGGGTCGACCTGGATGAACCGCCCCGTGGCCGGGTCGTAGTCACGGGCGCCCAGCCGGGTCAGTCCGGTGTCCGCATCGACCGTGCCGCCCACGAAGCCGCGCTGCCCGGGCCAGGACGCGGGCTCCAACCCCCGTGTCTCGCCGAACGGCATCGACTTGCGCCGCGTGACGCCCATCGCCGTGTCCGCCATGTCCACGACCGTGTGGGACGTGCCGTGGTGGTCGGCCAGCATCAGCTGCCGGACCCCGCCGGTCGCGCGGACCGTCGTGGAGCCGTCCGGCAGCGGATAGAAGCGTTCCGCCTTCGCGCTGGTGTTGGCCGCGTTGACGGTCAGCTCCGCGTCGCCGAGGTAGAGCGTGCGACTGCCGTCCGCGCCGGTCCGGATGAGGCGTTCGCCGTCCGCGCCGTACAGGTACGACGTGGTCTTGGTGCCGCCGCCCTCGACGGGCTGGGTGACCTCGCGCAGCTGGCCCTCGATGTCGTACTCGAGAGTCTGGCTGCTGCCGCCGTGCTGGCGCCCGGTGGTGTTGCCCGCCTTGTCGTAGCCGAAGGTGGCGAGGGTCTCGCCCCTCGGGCCGGTCGACTTGACCTCGGCCAGCGCGTTCGGACCACCGACGCCCTCCTTTCCGTAGACGTAGTCACGGGTGACGTTCTTGGCGGCGTCGCCCGTGGTGTCGTGCTCGACGAGCTTGGTCCGGTTGCCGGCCGCGTCGTACTGGAACGACTGCCAGTACGCCTCCGGGCCGCCGACCCTCTCCTTCGACGGCGCCGCCGCGCAGTCGTCCGCCGTCTTCGACGTCCAGGCGGAGGTCATCTGCCTGAGCTGGTCGTAGACGAAGCACTGCGTGTCGGTCTCGCCGGAGCCCGGGGCGGCGGCACCCGGCGCGTCGGTGATCCTGGTGACGTTGCCTGCCTCGTCGTACCCGTACCGTGCCTCGTTGATACGCCCCGGGCCGACCGAGCGGTCGAAGGTGGCGCTCTGCAGGCGACGGGTGAACTCGTCGTAGACGTAGGTGCCGTACACCTGCTTGCCCGCCGGTCCCGCGTCGGTGCGCAGGATCTCGCCGAACGCCGAGTACTGGGCGTTGGCGAGGTACGTGGACGCGCCGCCGATGAAGATCGGCAGGTCGTCCGTGTTGTAGCGGAAGACGATCCGCTCGGTGACCAGACCGCCCAGACCCGGCACGGACACCCAGGCGAGGTTGCCGGTCGGCGTGTAGGAGTACTCGTACTCGTACGTGCCGGCCACGCCGGTCTCCTCGGCGGGGATCACCGTTCGGGACTTCTTCACCCGGTAGGCGTTGTCGTAGTCGGTGACCTCCTCCCGGTACTCACGGCCGCCCTCGTAGCGGATCTGCGCGGTCGGCAGGCCCTTGTAGAGGGAGTCGTAGGTCCACTCCAGGCGCTTGGGGCCGGTCGTGCTCCCCTCGCGCAGGGTGGTCGGGCGTCCGCCGTCGTCGTACGTGGTGAACAGGGACCGGCCCAGCGGGTCGGTGGTCTCCACCACGTTGTCGGAGTTGTCGTACCGCATCTCGGTACGGCCGCCGTCGGGGTCGGTCGAGGCCGTCTGGCGGCCCCGCTTGTCGTACTCGAACGTGGTGACGGCACCGCCGGGCGCGGTCACCTTGCGGAGGTTGTCGAGGTCGTCGTACTCGTAGAGGGTGTCCCGCCACTTGGTGCGGGCCTCGTCGGTGTACTCGCGCAGCCGCTCCACGCGGCCCTCGGCGTCCTCGAAGGTCGCCGTGACCGTGTCGCCCTTCGGCGGGATCGTCGTGGAGACGTCCCCGTCGCGTTCGGTGGTGGTGCGCAGCTTCTCCGTGCCCCGGTACCAGGACGCCTCGGAGGTGGGCTGGCCCAGGCCGTCGAAGGTCACCCGGTTCTGGGAGGGGACGTCCTGGTCGCCGACCTGGAGCAGCTCGGGCGCCGGGTCGTCCTTGTTGTAGTAGCCGTCGTTCTCCTTCCACACCCGGCCGGCGCTGTCGTAGAAGACGTCGTTGACGATCCGGCCGGCGCCGATCGCCTTGTCCTGGGTCTGCCGTTCGCGCAGCAGGCCGTCGAGGATCTCGTACGACACGGCGTACTGGCCGTTGTCCTTCAGCGTCCGCGTGGTGACGACCGTCGGGCCGTCCCGGCGGACGGTGTAGTCGTACGCGGCGGTGGGCGTCTGGGTCGCCGGGTCACGGTCGATCTCCCAGACCTTCAGGAGCCGGCCCAGCGGGTCGTACTCCATCGTGGCCTTCTTGCCGTTGGCGTCCTCCTCGACCAGCGGCAGGCCGCGGACGTCGTCGAGCACCGTGGTCTCGGTGTGTCCGAGGGGGTCGGTGGAGATCTGCTGGGTGGGTCGGGCCACCGTCGCGGGCGTGTACTTGACGGACGTCTTACGGTTGTCCGCGTCCCAGGTCGCGGTCTCGCGGCCGTGGATGTCGTACTCGGTACGGTCGATGGTGATGTAGCCGTCGCCGGTGCCGTTCAGCTCCTGGACCTCGGTGGGCAGGGCCGACCGGCCGCGGTCCCGCATCGTCTCGAACCACCTGAGGGACTCCGGAGGGTCCACCTGGCGCGGGCCCCTGGCCGGACTCCTCGTGCCAACCGAGGGATATCGCACTACCTGGACCGACCGTGTCGTCCTGTTCCCCGGGGACGAGCAGCGCCTCACCCATCGGACGCACCCGCACCTCGTCCCCACCCGGAGTGAGCACGCCGGTCCCGTCCCAGGGGAGAAGGAACTGATCTCCGATCCGCACCCGCCGCTGGATGTCGACGGAGTGGAGCATGGCGCTGCCCGGGACTGCGTCGAAGCTGCCGGCGCAGCCGCCGTCGGCCGGGCACTCCAGGCCCGCCTCCGGACGCGCGTAGGCGCAGGCGTCGACCTGCGGGATGTCATAGGTCCGCTCGTGGTCGGCGAGCGCCGTCGTCTCCGGCGAGTTCGCCGGGAACGGTGAACGTCAGCTCGGCGGGCGCGGGTTCGGCCGCGGCGGCCTGGGAGCTGTGCCGAACAGGGCGAGGACGAGGGCGAGGACGGCGGCGGGCCCGAGGCGTCCCGGTGGTGATCTCATGAGCCGGGAGGCCAGGCACGCGCCCCGGCGACCGTCTCCCCCGCGAGCGGCCTTGCGCCCGCCCGTCGACCGAAAGCGCACCTGCCGTGAAGGAGTTGTGCGCGCTTCGTGGCGCCGGCCGGTCGGCGGCATCGCCGCACCACCCGGGCGGTCGCGCCGAGCGGCCGGAGCGCCGGACGCAACGGAGCGGCCGCACTGCCGCACGCGGAAGCATGGGCGCGTACCGTTCGGGTGACAGCGCGGCGGCGTACGGTGACGACTGGTGGTGGTCGGCGCGGGCGCCTTCGTTCCGCTGCGCCGGGTCAGAGAGTGCGCGGGGTGTCCAGGCCGGTGAGGGCGCCCACCGGGTCCGGGGCGGGGGTGCCTCGGGGCCACCAGTCGTCGTGGCCGGGCTCGGACTCGTACGCGTACCAGAGGTGGTTGCGGCCGAGGCGGAGCTGGAGGTGCCCCCGGGGGTGGGTGAGGTGGTTGTGCCAGGGGCGGAAGGCGGGCAGGTCGGCGGCGAGGAGGAGGGGGCGGGCGCGGTCGAAGCGGCCGGCCGGCGGGTCCCAGGGATCCTCCAGGACCTCGAGCCCGGCCGGCCCTCCCTGGCGCCAGGCGGCGACCGCGCGGGCCAGCTCGGCCGGGGCGCGCCCGGTCACGCGGGCGAGGGAGGAGTACAGCGCGCGGCTGGCGGCGGTGAGTCCGGAGCCGGGGCGGGCGGCGGCGAGCCGCACGGCGTCCTGCCACAGTGTGAGCCGGCCGACGGGATCGCGGCCGGTGGTGAGCAGCGCGTGGGCGCGGGCGGCGGCGTCGGTGGCGAGCTGGTCCAGCGCGAACGGGTCCGGGCCGCCCGGGGCCGCCGGGTAGACGGGCGGCTGCTCCGGGTGCGGAGGAGGTGGCAGCGGTGTCGGAAGGGGCGGTAGGGCGCGCGGGGCGACGGCCTCACGTGCCCGCACCCCCGGGAGGGGTTCCGGTTCCCTGTCCCGGGTGGCGCGGGCCGTGCGGGCGGCGCTGAGCCGGGACAGGGCGTCGATCACGTCGCGCTCGCCCCGGCCGCGCAGCAGGAGCAGCACGAACGGGTCGGCGTCGAGCAGCCGGGCGGTCTGGTAGCAGAGGGCGGCGGCGTGCTTGCAGGGGTGACCGGAATCGGGGCAGCTGCACCGCGGGTCGAGGTCGCCGGGGCGGGGCAGCAGCGGGGCCCCGCAGTCGGCGAGGGACTGGGGCATCTCCTTGTCCAGCAGGGCCGCGATGTGGCCGGGCCGGTCGGCGGCCGCGTCCAGGAACCTCTCCCACTCGTCGTCCGCGAAGGTGCGCAGCCGTACCTGCACGCGGTACGGGCGGGGACGGGTTCCCTGGACGTACGCGAGGACGAGCCCGGGGGTGACGGTGATGGCGTCGACGTGCCCCCGCTCGGCGTACCGGCGTCCACGGACCAGCCGCGTGGTATCGAGCGCGCCCTCCTCCAGCGCCGTGACCCATGCGTCGCCCCACCAGGTGTCGGCGAACCCCGTGCCGTCCGGGGCGCGGGACGGGAACGCGGGGAAGGTGCGGCGCAACTCGCCGTCCCGGGTGGGGGCGGCCATGGAGCGGGGCGTTCGGGGGGTGGCGGGGGATGGAGGGGGGGTCGGCTGTGCCGAGGGCGCCGAGGGCGCCGAGGGCGCCGAGGGCTCGTGGGCGGTCGGTGGCTCGTGGGCGGCCGGCGGCTCGTGGGCGGCCGGCGGCTCGTGGGCGGCCGGCGGCTCGTGGGCGGTCGGCGGCATGTGCGGCGCGGCCGGCGGCTCGTGGGCGGCCGGCGGCATGTGAGGCCGGCCGTCGGGCTTCGGGGGCGGCTCGGCCGCGTCGAAGGGCGGGGGCGGGAATGCGGGGACGGCGTCGGTGAGCAGGTCCCGTACCGCGGGCACTCCCGTCTCCTCGGCCGTCCGGATACCGGCTGCGCGTTCGCCCCGGGTGGTACGGGGGACGCGCGGAACGCGGGGAGCGGTGCCCGACGGGGTTCGGCCGGTGTGAGGGCCGGTGGCGGCCGCTCGCCCGTCGCTCCCCCGCTCACCGGAGGGCCAGTCACCGGAGGATCGCTCACCGGAGGGCCGGTCGTTGGTCTCCGTTCGCGCGCGCAGCGCTTCCTCGCGGGCCGAACGCAGGGCCTCCCGCGCGATGTCGCCGGGGCGCCGGGCGGGCCGCGGCGCCGGGTGATCCGGACGGTCCGGGCGGCTCTGGACGTCGTGGGCAGCGGACGGCAGGGCGCGGGCGTCCGCCTCCCCTGCGGGCCCCTCCGCCTGCACGCCGGTGTCGGTAACGGCGTCACCGGTCACCACCGGCCGCCCGTGCCCCGTCACTGTCCCCGCTTCCGCCACCGTGCCCGAGCCGCCCTTCGCGTCGCCGGCCCCGTGCCCGCCCCCGCCCCCGTCCGTCCCCGTCTGCGGGCTTCCCGCGTCCGCAGCACGCCGGGCCCGTACCGCCCTGTGGAGGGCGTCACGGGCCACGTCACCGGGGCGTTGTTGGTCCCGGGTTCCCGCGGGCTCCCCCGCGTCCGGCGCCGGATCGGCGCTCGCGCGCCTGCGTGCAGCTCTCAGGGCCTCCCGGGCCTCGTCGGACGGACGGGGTGTCATGACGCCCTCCGCAGGGAGACCAGGTCGGACAGCTCGCGGTCGGTCAGTTCCGTGAGGGCGGACTCGCCGGAGCCGAGGATCGCGTCGGCGAGGGCCCGCTTGGCCTCGAGCATCCCGGCGATGCGGTCCTCGATCGTGCCCTCGGTGATCAGGCGGTGGACCTGGACCGGCTGGGTCTGGCCGATGCGGTAGGCGCGGTCGGTGGCCTGCTCCTCGACCGCCGGGTTCCACCAGCGGTCGAAGTGGACGACATGGCCCGCGCGGGTGAGGTTCAGGCCGGTGCCGGCCGCCTTCAGGGACAGGACCAGGACGGGCGTCGCACCGCTCTGGAAGCGGTCCACCATGTGCTCCCGCCCCGGTACCGGCGTACCGCCGTGGAGGAGCTCGACCGGCACCGCGCGCTCGGTCAGATGTGCGGTGATCAGCCGAGCCATGCCGACGTACTGCGTGAAGACCAGGGCCGATCCGTCCTCGGCGAGCACGGTGTCGAGGAGCTCGTCCAGCAGGGCGAGTTTGCCGGAGCGGGCCACGAGGCGGTCGCCGCCGGCCCGTGTGTGGCCGGGCCGGGCGTGCTCGTCCTTGAGGTAGAGCGCCGGGTGGTCGCAGATCTGTTTGAGCGCGGTCAGCAGTTTCAGCACCAGGCCCCGGCGGCCCATGCCCTGGGCGGTCTCGATGGCGAGCATCGACTCACGCACCACCGCCTCGTAGAGCGCGGCCTGTTCACGGGTGAGCGGGACGGGATGGTCCGTCTCCGTCTTGGGCGGCAGCTCCGGGACGATGCCGGGGTCGGACTTCTTGCGCCGCAGGAGGAAGGGCCGCACCAGGCGGGAGAGGCGCTCGGCGGCCTCCTCGTCCTCGCCGGCCTCCACCGCGCGGGCGTGCCGGGCGCGGAAGGACGTGAGGGGGCCGAGGAGTCCGGGGGTCGTCCAGTCGAGGAGGGCCCACAGCTCGGAGAGGTTGTTCTCGACGGGGGTGCCGGTGAGGGCCACGCGTGCGGGGGTCGGGATGGTGCGCAGGGCCTTCGCCGTGGCCGAGTGCGGGTTCTTGACGTGCTGCGCCTCGTCGGCGACGACCATGCCCCACCGCTGTGCGGCCAGTGTCGGGGCGGCCGAGCGCATGGTGCCGTAGGTGGTGAGGACGAAGCCGCCGGTCAGGCCGTCCAGGGTCCGGTCCGGGCCGTGGAAGCGGCGTACGGGGACGCCGGGGGCGAACCGGGCGATCTCCCGCTGCCAGTTGCCGAGCAGCGAGGCGGGGCAGACGACCAGGGTCGGTTCGGCGCGGTCCCGTTTCAGATGCAGCGCGATGAGGGTGACCGTCTTGCCGAGGCCCATGTCGTCGGCGAGGCAGCCGCCGAGGCCGAGGGAGGTCATGAGGTCGAGCCAGCCCAGGCCCCGCAGCTGGTAGTCGCGCAGGGTGGCGTCGAGTCCGGGGGGCGGCTCGGCCGGCCGGACGCCCGCGGTGAGGCGGTCCCGGAGAACGGCGAGGGCGCCGACGGGGACCGCCTCGACGCTCTCGCCGTCGGCCTCCGCGGTACCGGTGAGGGCGACCGACAGCGCGTCGACGGGATCGAGCAGGCCCAGCTCCCGTTTGCGGGCCTTGCGGACGAGGGCGGGGTCGACCAGCACCCACTGGTCGCGCAGCCGGACGACGGGGCGGTGGGCCTCGGCCAGGGCGTCCATCTCGGCCTCGGTGAGCGGGTCGCCGCCGAGCGCGATCCGCCAGCCGAACCGCAGCAGGTCCTCGCTCTCGAAGAAGCCGCTCCCGTCGGTCGCCGATCCGGGGGCCGGCCGGACCACCGCCGTCGCGGTCAGGTCCTGGGCCAGGTCTCTCGGCCAGTGCACGGCGACGCCGGCCGCGGCAAGGCGGGTGGCGGCGACGCCGAGCAGGTCGTTCAGTTCGTCCTCGGACAGGGGCAGTACGTCGGGGACGTCCTGGGCGGAGAGCCGGTCCAGCGGGGGCCAGACGCGGGCGGCCCGGCGGACGGCGAGGGCCGCGTCCACGCGCGCGCGGGGGCCGAACGCGCTGTCCGCCGTCCCCGCCCACAGGGCTGCCGCGTCGGCGACGAGGGTGGGGTCGGCGAGGCTGTGCACCTGGACGACCGCCGCGCCCGCACCGCGCGCGCCGGTGCCCCCCGCACCCTCGCCCGAGCCGTCGAACAGGTCGTACGCGGAGAGGTCGAGGCGGAGCGAGACACGCACCCCGGCGTCCATGCCGGCGGCGACCTCGGCGGCCCAGTCGTGGGCGCCGGGCAGCCGCTGGGCCGTGCGGGCGGCGAACGGCAGCCCCGAGGCGTACGGCGCGGCCGGGGTGCGGGGAAGGGTGTCCGCGACCGCGTCCAGGAAGGCGCGGACCAGGGCTTCCGGCTGCGGCAGCCGGAGCGGGCCGGGGCCGGGCAGCGCGACGGCGTGGCCCTCGAAGGGCATGGCCGCGGCCACCGCGCGCAGGTGTGCCACGTCGTCCGGTTCGAGAGGGCCGGCCCGCCAGGCGTCGTGGCCGGTGGCCGTCAGGCCGGGCAGCAGCCGGCCGCGTGCCGTGAGCCGCAGGGCGTGCAGGGCGGCGGCGCCCCAGCAGGCGGTGGCGGGGTGCGCCGCGGGGGCGTGCCGGGCGCGGACCAGCAGGGGCAGGGCCTCGTCGAGGGAGAGGGAGAGCGCGCCGACCGTCCGCTGCCGGACCCCGTCGCCGTGCGGGCGGACGACGGTGAGCCGCGTACGCAGAGCAGGTGCCGACGGCTCGGGTACGGATTCGTCGGACCGCGGACCACCGACGCCGCCCGCGACCGGCCCGGCAGGCTCCGGCCCGGCAGGCGCGGCTTCGGCGGGGCCGGGCCCACCGGGGTCGTAGAAGGCGACGCGTCCGTCGCGCGGCAGGGCCGACGACAGGAAGACGGCGGCGAGACCGACGGAAATCCCGGAGATCACTTCGGCGGTGACGGCCCCGGTCGCCGGGTCCCCCGCGCCCGTGCGCGTCCCTGCCGTGTGCCGGTCGGCCGTCACGGCCGCCTCGCTCATGCGCCCTGTCACCGCCCGCCCGTCCCCGTCGCCTTCCATGCCCACCCGTGTCGTCCGCGCCTTCGTCTTCGACTCTACGGGCGGGCACTGACAATCGGTGCAGGCGGCCTGGCCCGGCCGGACCGGGCACCCCCGGTCACGGGACGGGAGCGGTGGTGCGGGTCAGGGAACCGTACGGGAGACGACGTACACCCTGGGGAAGCCCGGCTTGCCCTCGTTGACGACGACATCGTGCGTGGGCGCGGGGTTCTCCTGTTCGTTGACGAGGCCGGACCAGATGCCGGGACGGTCGAACTTCCAGCCGGTGACCTCCCGGTCGCGTTCGCCGATGGTGATGCTGTCCGGCTCCAGGTCGTCCTGCTGGACGCCCATGCCGGTGAGGAAGGCGCTCAGGCCGGCGTCGGTGGTCTCGAACTCGACGTACAGGCGGCTGGTCTTCCAGTTGTTCGTCTCGTAGGTGGCCACCCACCAGGCGGGGTGCGGGACCGGCACCTGGTAGAGGCGGCGCTGCACCTTCGACGGCCAGCCCTGGGTCAGGCCGTTCGCCGAGTACCTGGCCTCCTTGTCCTTGCCGCTGGCCCGGCTCTGGTTCGCGGAGATCATCAGGTATCCGGCGGGAACGCCGATGAGCAGCACGATGATCAGGAGGGTGAGCGCCCTGCGGCGGATCATGTGCCCGCGGCCCTCGGGCGGCCGGGGTCCGCCGGAACGGTCGGACTGGTGGGAGGCGTCGCTCGTCACGGCGTCTCCTGGGTGGCTCGGCCGGCCTCCGTGTACCGCTCGTACCGCTCGTACCGCTCGACCCTGCGGCGCTTGGCACGGCGGAAGCGGCGGGCGACCAGGCGGGCGAGGTCGGCGGCGCCGACCATGCCCGCCTCGGGACCGAGCTGAGCACGGACGATGTGGGCCTCGGGGCGGTAGCCGCGGCCGGTGAGCTGCCGTTTGAACGCCTCCCGCGCGGGGCCGATCAGCAGGTCGTCGGCGGCCGAGACCCCGCCGCCGATGACGAAGCAGGAGGGGTCGAGGGCGGCGGCGAGGTTGGCAATGCCGACGCCGAGCCACTGGCCGATGTCCTGGAGGAGCTCGATGCACATGGCGTCGCCCTCGCGGGCCAGATCGGTGATCATCGGGCCGCTGATCTCGGCGATGTTGCCCTTGACGTGCTCGACGATCCCGTAGGCGACCGGCGAGTCGGCGGCGGCCAGCTCGCGCGCCTCGCGGACCAGTGCGTTGCCGGAGCTGTACTGCTCCCAGCAGCCGCGGTTGCCGCAGGGGCAGCGGTGGCCGCCGGGGACGACCTGCATGTGGCCGAACTCGCCGGCGACTCCGTACTTGCCGCGCTGGACCTGGCCGTCCTGGAGGATCGCGCCGCCGATGCCGGTGCCCAGCGTGATCATGACGAGGTGGTCCTCGCCGCGTCCCGCGCCGAAGCGCCACTCGGCCCAGGCGGCGGAGTTGGCGTCGTTGTCGACCAGGACGGGGACGGCGAGACGGCCGGCGAGACGGTCGCGCAGCGGCTCGTTGCGCCACGAGAGGTGGGGGGCGAACAGCACGCGGTTGCGGTCGGCGTCGACCCAGCCGGCCGCGCCGATGCCGACCGCGTGCACGTCGTGCCGGTCGGACAGGTCAAGCACCAGTTCGACGATGGTGTCCTCGACGACTTTCGGGCTCTTGGACTTGTCCGGGGTCTCCGTGCGGAGCCGCTCCAGGATGTTGCCGTCGGCGTCGACGACGCCCGCCATCACTTTCGTGCCACCGATGTCGATGCCGACGGTCGGCACGCGCGGTGCCGTCAGGTGCGAGCGGCGTTCCCGGGTGCCGACCGTGCGGAGCACGGGAGCACGGCGGGAGCCGATCGGGGCGGCGCCCGCCCGGGCGGAACTCAGCGCCCTGGGGAGTGTGAGGTCGCGGTAGGTGCTCATCGTCGCCGATTCTGCCTCACCGTGCCCCTGGGCAGCGTACCCGGGAGCAAAGGGACCGCGTGACGCGCGCTGCCTCCGGGACGCTCCCGGCTGCTTCCCGGTGGCCCTCGGACGGCCTCCCGGCGGTTTCCCGGCGGTTTCCGAACGACTGCGCGCGCCGAAACAACTCTCGCATTTCGACACCTCGTCCCACGATCCGGTCACATTGTCCGGACAATGCGATGAAGATCACCCCAAGTCGCCCACACCACCCGGGCTTCACCGGAACTCCCGGCCCCGGCCCCGGCCCCCGGCGCCGGGGGCGTCACGACCGTACGAGCAGTTGGAACTCGAACGAGTAGCGGTCGGGCCGGTAGGTGTGGGTGCCGAACTCCACGGCGCGGCCGGTGTCGTCGAAGGTCACGCGCTGCATGGTGAGGAGCGGGGCGCCCCGCTCCTCACCGAGCCGCTCGGCCTCGGTGGCCCCGGCGGCGCGGGCGCCGATGGTCTGGCGGGCGCTGTGCAGGGTGATCCCGGCCGCCCTCATCAGCCGGTACAGGCCGGTGGCCTCCAGCTGCCGGGTGTCCAGATCCAGCAGCCCCGGGGGCAGGTAGTTGCCCAGGTACGCCATCGGCTCCCCGTGCGCGAGCCGTAGCCGCTCGATGCGGTGCACCTCGCCCGCCTCGGCCACCCCGAGGGCCGCGGCGACCTCGGGAGGCGCCGGGACGACCGTGTTGACCAGGACTTTCGTGGCGGGGCGATGGCCGGCCGCCTCGAGGTCGTCGTAGAGGCTGCTGAGTTCCAGGGGCCGCTTGACCTGGCTGTGCACCACCTGGGTGCCGACTCCGCGCCGCCGTACGAGCAGGCCCTTGTCGACGAGGGACTGGATGGCCTGGCGGACGGTGGGCCGGGACAGGCCGAGGCGCCCGGCCAGCTCGATCTCGTTGCCCAGCAGGCTCCCGGGGGTCAGCCTGCCGTGCTCGATGGCGGCCTCCAGTTGTCGGGACAGCTGGAAGTACAGCGGTACGGGGGAGCCGCGGTCCACGCTCAGCTCCAGCTGTACGGTCGGGTCCACTCCTGGTTTGGGCACGGCCCGAGCGTAGTCCCGTGCGTGGTAGACGGGAAGTAGTGTAGTTCGGTTGTCCGGACATACGGATTGACAGGGAGGGACGCGGGCCGCAGGTTGTTCCCATGCGCATCGGGGTCATCGGTACGGGCCGTATCGGCACCATTCACGCCCACACACTCAGCAGGCATCGCGACGTGGGATCCCTGATCCTCACGGACGCCGACCCGGCTCGGGCACAGGCTCTCGCACACCGGCTGGGTGAGACGGCGGCGCCCGGGGTGGACGAGATCTACACCTGGGGGGTGGACGCCCTGGTGATCACCACGGCCACGTCCGCCCACGCCGAACTCATCGGCCGGGCAGCCCGCTCCGGGCTGCCGGTGTTCTGCGAGAAGCCCATCGCCCTCGACCTCGCGGGCACGTTGCAGGCGGTCGCGGAGGTGGAGGCGGCCGGGACGGTCCTGCAGATGGGCTTCCAGCGCCGGTTCGACCCCGGCTACACGGGCGCGCGTGAGGCGGTGCGTTCGGGCCGGCTCGGCCGGCTGCACACCGTACGGGCGATGAGCAGTGACCCGGAGCCGCCGCCGGCCGGGTATCTGCCGCAGTCCGGCGGGCTGTACCGGGACACGCTGATCCACGACTTCGACATCGTGCGCTGGGTGACCGGCCGGGAGATCGTGGACGTCTATGCCGCCGGGTCCGACGCGGGTCCCGCGATGTTCCGCGAGGCGGACGACGTGGACACCGGCGCGGCGCTCCTCACCCTCGAGGACGGCACGCTCGCCGTCCTCACCGCGACGCGGATGAACGGCGCGGGCTACGACGTGCGCATGGAGCTCGCCGGGGAGCGGGACCAGATCGTGGTCGGCCTGGACGACCGCACTCCGATCGCGTCCACCGAACCGACCGGGCCGCCGGCCGCGGACAAGCCGTGGACGGGCTTCCTGGAACGTTTCGGGCCCGCGTACGAGGCGGAACTGAACGGGTTCGTCGAGGTGGTGCGGGGCGAGCGGGCCAATCCCTGCGACGGACGCGAGGCCCTCCAGGCACTGCGCGTCGCAGAGGCGTGCGAGCTGTCCCGGCGGGAGCGCAGACCGGTGCGGCTGATGGAGATCGCGGGCAGGACGGCGTCTGCCTACGGGTGAGTGTGGGCCCGCGGGCGCCGGACGACGGGCCCGGGTGCTCAGGATGCGGAGACCGGCAGGACCGTGCCCTGGGCGGCCGCGGGCTTTCGGCGTGCTCCGCGCGCGAATGAACTCTTTCTCGTCACCCTCGCGCCCGGTGGCCGATGCGCGCGAGCACGGCGATCGTCCTGCGTACGAGGAACCGCCGGAGATTCCCGGCGCGCTTGCCTGCCGCGGGTGCCGCCTGCCTGGTGACCGGGTTCACCGCCTTGGACATGGGCCTGGTGCGGCGGCCGGGGTTCCTGGACGGCCTCGGGATCTGCGCCGGCATCACCCTGCTCGTTCGGGGCTTCGCCCTGTTCGCCGTGGCGGAGAGCCGGAAGTGCGGCTGAGGACGGCACGTGAGGGCTCCGGGGAGCCCGGCGGCACCGCGTCTGGCCGACCGGGTGCCTGGGCGGGCACCGGGTCGTCGTGGGACGCGGACGTCAGGCCGGGTTGAAGGTCGTCTGCTGAGGGCCGGAATCGGGGCCGAGAGTCCGTGGGTCCGTGGGGCGGGCGACATAGACGGGAGCGTCCGACTGGTAGAAGAGGTCGATGTCGACCTCCTCGCCGCCGACGATCAGCGTGTCCCACGCGCCGCTTTCCTGAAGTGTCCGCAGGGTCGTCGGCGCGAGCGTGGCGAGGTGGTCGCGCAGTTCCCGGTCGGCGGGCATGCCGGGGAGGCGGGGTGCGAGACGCTCACGTATCGCGCGCATCCGCTCGAACAGTGCCTCCAGGTCGGGCCGCTCCGCCTCGGGACCGACGGCCGGCACCCGGGCAGGGCCCCGGACCGGGTCCTGCTCCATGCTGCGGGCGATGATGTCCTTGATGGCGCGGGTGACACCTGTTTCGTCGGTGGCGACCATGGCGTTCCACGCACGGCTCTTGTGCCGGTACTGCAGCATGGACATCGCGGCCTCGTGCCGGATGAAGTCGGCGTCACGCAGAGGCCGTCCCCGCCACGTCTGGCCGAGCGAGCGGGCGAGGGACACCGCGGAGGCCAGACCGCTGTTGAGGCCGCGCCCCGGCCAGAAGTGAATGGCGTTGGCCGCGTCGCCCAGCAGGAAGCCGTAGGTTCCCGGGCTCGTCGCGGTGGAGCGGCTGAGCTGCGCCGTGAACCGGGGGCGCTGCACCATGTCCAGCCGGAACGAGGTGATCGCGCTGAGGTCGTCCTCGGCCACGCCGAACAGCCTGAGGCCCTCCTGGATCCGCTTCCACAGGGGTGAGCCGCGCAACAGGGCGGGCAGGAAGAGGGTGCCGTGGGTGGGGCAGACGAACTCGTTGTCCTCGTGGCGGCTCATCACGCAGGGGCGTGCGGCGATGCACTCCTCGAAGACCTGGCGGACGGGATCGATACCGATGACGGCCTTGGCCTCCTCACGGGTGAGCCTCATGTTCAGGAAGCCCTCGCCACGCAGGGAGTTGAGCAGGAACCTGTTCTGCGACACGGTCAGCAGGACGCTCATCTGATCCGTGAGCGGCGACTTGACCCGCAGCCCCAGCACCACGTCCTGGAGGTGCTCGCCATCGAGGGAGTAGATGGAGGCGTCGGCTGCGCCGAAGCGGTCGCCGTAGTGCTCGCGCGTGCGGGACCGTCCGCCCTCGCAGATCACCAGGACGTGTTCCTGGGTGAGCCGGCTCTCGTGCTCCGACGGGTCGAAGCGCTTGGGCACGAGCCGGATGGCGGCCTTGCTGTTGGCCAGGTCCAGCAGCCGGTCCTCGACGTAGGCGATCCGGATGTTGCGGGGAGGCCTGCCGCCGACGGAGTCCGGCCCGACGGGCCACATCTCGGAGAAGTGGGCCGCGTCGGAGAACAGCGCGGCCTGTATCTCCTCCGTCAGCGCGAGGTACTGCCGGCTCTGGACGGTCACGACCTGCTGGCGGCGGACGTTTCCGTGGGTCTCGTCCTTCCAGGCCACCTCGGAGCCGGTCCTGGTCCACCGTCCCTCGTAGACGGTGATCGACACGCGCCCCGCCAGCGCGTTCTCCAGCATCAGGGCGAAGGCGAGGCCGACCGGACCCCCGCCGGCGACCGTGACGCGGAGGCCGGCGGGGTCAGCAGGGGCCGCGGCGCGCGGAATGTCGAGCTGGGAGAGGTCCATGACCGTCTCCAGGGCTTCCTGCGTCTCGAACGCGAAGGTCTCGTCACCGATCCGGATGACGTCGCCGTGCTCCAGCACGTGCCGTGTGACGCGCCGGTCGTTGACATAGGTGCCGTTCCTGCTGTTGTGGTCGTGGAGGACGAACGCGTCACCCTCCGCGACGATCTCGGCGTGCAGGCGGGAGGCTCGGGTGCTGACGATGATCACGTCGTTGTCGCTCTTGCGCCCGAACCGCAGGGAAGCGGCGCCCAGCACCACACTCTGACCGCTGAAGGGACCCGTGCGTCCCACGATGACCGACGACACTTCATACTCCTAGCAGACATGCCTCGATGCCGGACGGGACCGCGTCGTGCGATTGGTCCGGTACGAGGGCCGGATGACGCGAAACCAAGACGGAATCCGGAGCCGATCGGTCACCGGATTCCTGGCTCCGGACCGGATCGGACCGGTCGGAGGAGGACCGCGCGCCGGACGACTCGTGGCGCACCGCCCTGGCCGTCACTCGCAGTTCAGCGAGAACGGCACCGTGTCGGACACCGTCTGCTGCGACGACCGGATTTCCACGCCCATCGCACTCGCGAGCGTCCCCGCCTGCGCGTACGTCGCCACGCGCACCGTCTCCCGGTGGGTGCGGGGGCCGCCTTCCGGGAACGTCAGCGTCCGCCAGGTCCTGTCGACCACAGACCCTTCCGACGACACCCAGCGATAGGTGAACCGCACGGGCAGCTCCGTCACGGTAAAGGTGGCCGTGAACGCGGGGGCCTGTTCCTGCGGTGGCGGGCAGCTTCCCGAGTACGTCGTGTTCGTACCCGTGACCGCCACCGACACCGACTGCTGCACGGAGGCGTCCGATTCCCCGTCTCCTGCGGCGGAGGAACCGTCCGGCTTCCCCTGGGCGGGGGAAATCACGTTCGAGCCCGGGGCGTCGGCGTCCGCACCGTCCCCGTCCTCCCTGCTCGCGAGGGCGTAACCCAGTCCTCCGAGGAGCAGGGCGGAGACGACCGCCACCGCCACCAGCAGGTATCCCTTACGCCGGCCGCGGCGTGGCGGGACGGGCTCCGGCGCCTCGGCGGCGACCGTTGCCGGAGCCGTTGGGGAGGAGTGCGACGACGAAACCTGCGAGGGCACGAGGGGCGGCGCCGGGGGTGTCCGGTCGGGGGAGGTCCGGGCCGCGACCACCGCGGTGTCGTGGGGGGACGAGGGGCGGGCGGCGGGGAGTGCGTCGGCCGTGGCTGCCGGAGAGGTGTCGGGCGAGGTCTGCACGGGAGCCACCGGTGTGTCGGTGGTGGTCGTCGCGGCGTCGTCCTCCGGCGAGGGCTGCAGCGGAAGCCGTGCGCCGTCGGCCGGCGCGCCGATGGTCGGCACGTCGACGGTCCGCGGGTCGACCGTTCGCGGGTCGACAGTCCGTGGGTCGGCAGTCGGCACGCCGACAGTCCGTGGGTCGGCAGTCGGCACGCCGACGGTGGTGTCGACAGTCGGCACGCCGACGGTGCGTGGGTCGGCAGTCGGCACGCCGACGGTGGTGTCGACAGTCGGCACGCCGACGGTGCGCGGGTCGGCAGTCGGCACGCCGACGGTGGTGTCGACAGTCGGCACGCCGACGGTGCGCGGGTCGGCAGTCGGCACGCCGACGGTGGTGTCGGCAGTCGGCGCGTCGACGGTCAGTGCGTCGACCGTGTCCGTCTCCGTGGTGTCCGCACCGGACGTGCCCCCCGTGGCTATGAGCCGCAGTTCCTGCGCCGTCCGTTCGGCGGAGAAGCGTTCGGCGGGATCCTTGCGCAGGAGTCCTTCGATGACGGGGGCCAGTGGCCCGGCACGGTGCGGGAGGGACGGCTCCTCGTCGACGACGGCGCGCAGTGTGCTCAGGGCATTGGCCTGCCGGAAGGGTGACCGGCCCTGGACGGCGGTGTAGAGCAGCACGCCGAGGGACCACAGGTCCGTCGCCGGACCCAGAGCACGCCCCAACGCCTGCTCCGGTGCGAGGTATTCGGGTGAGCCGACGACCTCGCCCGTCATCGTCAGAGCGGTGTTGCCCTGGACCACGGCGATGCCGAAGTCGCTGAGGATCACTCTGCCGTCGTCGTCGAGCAGGACGTTGGCGGGTTTCACGTCGCGGTGCAGCACTCCGGCGGCGTGTGCGGCGTGCAGCGCGGACAGGACCTCGGCGCCGATCCGTGCGGCCTCCCGAGGAGCCAGCGTCCCCTGGGACTTGAGGAGGTCGGCGAGCGACCGGCCGCGGACGAGTTCCATCACGATCCAGGGACGGCCACCGTCGGTGACCACGTCGTGGACGGTGACGACATTGCGGGCGGTGACACGGGCCGCGGCCCACGCCTCGCGCTCCAGCCGGGTGTACATGCGCTCGACCTTCTCCGCGGGCAGCCCGGCGGGTGCGCGTACCTCCTTGACCGCGACCTCGCGGTGCAGCACCTCGTCACGAGCGCGCCACACCGTTCCCATGCCGCCCTCCCCCAGGCCGGACAGCAAACGGTAGCGGCCGGCGACCAGCCGCTCGTGGTCCGCGTCCGAGGACGCTGTGTCCTGGTGGTGCATCGGGCGGTTCTCCCTAGTCTCTCGGACATGCCGGGTGCGCCCGGACACCGTCCATCCGTCCGGCATCCCTCAACCCCCTGGCCCTTCACCGCGTGCGACGACTCAGTCACCCTCAACTACACGCAGACCAGGCCCTTTTGGTTCTCCGAAGTCTAACAACGTCGTCTCCTGCCCTCAGCCTCACGAGACGCCGGTGTTCGTCCTCCCCGCCGACGTGGGCAGACCGGCCCCGGCGTGCAGGAGCCCTCGTACAGCGCCTGCGGGCCCGGCCCCGGGCCGGACGCATCCCCGCCTCGTCCGTCGCGGCCCCTGCCTGCCGGGTGGGTCAGCCGCCCAACTCCCGGTGGCGGGTGGCCAGGGCGGCCGACCCCTGCGCGGTCAGCGAACCGAACAGGCGCAGCCGGGAGATGCCCCCGTCGGGGAAGATGTCCACGCGCGCGTGCGTGCCGGTCGCCGGGGCGGGAAGGACGAAGCGGTGGTTGGTGTCGGGCTGGAGACGGGTCCGGGGCAGGATCTCCCGCCAGCCGCCGTCCCCGTCGTCCCCGCCCTGTCCATCGGCTCTGCCGTGCTCCGTGTCCCGTACCGACACCGAGGCCCAGCCGGCGCTGTTGCCCTTCAGGTACGCGGTGTCGATCTCCAGGGCGCGGATCTCCGCCTGGCCCGCGAGCCGGTAGCGGACCCAGTCGTGCCCCTGGTCGCGGCGGCGCCGGGTCTCCCAGCCGTGGTCCATCTGGTGGGAGCGGCCAGGTCCGATGGTGTTCGCGGGCGGTGAGTAGAAGCGGTCGGAGGCGTCCTCGATCCGGCCGCCGTTCTCCAGGGCGACGACGTCGAAGGTGCCCAGGGCTTTTAGCCACACCGGGTCCGGGGCGACCTCGCCGTACACGCGCAGCCGCGCGATGCCTCCGTCGGGGTGCTGGGACAGGCGCAGATGGGTGAAGCGCCGGCCGGCCGGTACGGCGAAGCCGTTGGCCGCGTGGCCGCCCACCGGGGTGCGCGGCAGCAGCGTCGCCCACCTCACCTCGTCCGACAGCAGTTCTTCCGGTGCCGGGGAGCCGGGCACCGAGGCGCCCTCGACCGACACGGCCTGAGGGTGGTTGCCGCGGAAATGGGCGGTGTCGACGACGATGCCGTGGACGACTCCGGGCACGCCGAGGCGGATCAGCGCCCAGTCGTGGTCCTCCGCCGCCGGCCAGGGGTGCCCGGCGCGGGAGCCGCGGCGGCGCCGGGTCTCCCAGCCGTCCATGATCTTGCCCTTGTGTCCGAAGCGCTCGGGGTCGAACACGGCACGGCCGGGCAGCAGCAGGTTCTCGCGCTCGGCGAAGAACTCGTCGTTGGCGGCAATGACACCGGCGCCGAGCCGGCGGTCGGCGAGGTCGGTGAGCTGCGTGAAGGGGAAGTCGGCGGTGCGGTAGTCCGCGTACGGGTCACCGCCGCCGTAGGGGCGCGCGTCGCCGGTGAAGCGGGCCGCGGGGGATGCGTGCTGCGCGGTCACGGTGATCCGGTCCTTCCTTTCGGGGATCGGGGTCGGGGATCGGAAGCCGAGGGCCAGGGGTCGGGGGTCGGGGGTCGGGGGTCGGTAGCCGGAGGCCAGAGGCCGGGAATCGGAGGCCGGGGGGTCGGAGGCCGGAGGCCGGGGGCCGCTCGGGTCAGGGGACGCGGGTCAGCAGCCGGCCCTGCGGCGTGGTGAACTCGCCGTCGGCCATGATGCGCCGGCCGCGCAGCCAGGTGGACTTCACGACGCCGTGCAGGGTCCTGCCCGCGTACGCCGTCACGCGGTTGCGGTGCTGGAGCCCCGCCGGGTCGACGGTGAAGGTGTCGTCGGGGGCCAGGACGGCGAAGTCGGCGTCGTGGCCGGGGGCGATGGCGCCCTTGCGGCCGTCGAGACCGGCGAGTCCCGCCGTACGCGCCGACATCCAGCGCACGACGTCCTCCAGGCCGTGTCCCCGTTCGCGGGCCTCGGTCCAGACGGCGGGCAGGCTGAGCTGGAGGCCGGAGATGCCGCCCCAGGCGGTGGCGAAGTCGGCCGTCTTGAGGTCGGCGGTGGACGGGGAGTGGTCGGTGACCACGCAGTCGATGACGCCGTCCGCCAGCGCCTGCCAGAGCGGACCCTGGTTGGCGGCTTCGCGGATGGGCGGGCAGCACTTGAATTCGCTGGCGCCGTCCGGTACTTCCTCGGCGGTGAGGGTCAGGTAGTGGGGGCAGGTCTCGACGGTGACGCGCACCCCGTCGGACTTGGCCTCCGCGATCAGCGGCAGCGCGCCGCTGGAGGACAGGTGCAGGATGTGCACGCGCGCGTCGAGGCGTTTCGCCTGCGTGAGGAGCCGGGCGACGGCGGTGTCCTCGGCGTGGCGCGGGCGGGAGGCGAGGAAGTCGGCGTACTTCGGGCCGCCGTGCCGGGGGGCGGCGTCGAGGCGGTCGGGGTCCTCCGCGTGCACGATCAGCAGCCCGTCGAAGGCGGCGGTCTCCGCCAGGGTGCGGGCCAGTTGGTCCTGTCCGAGGTGCGGGAACTCGTCGACTCCGGACGGCGACAGGAAGGCCTTGAAGCCGAAGACGCCGGCCTCATGCAGCGGGCGCAGGTCCTCGACGTTACCGGGCAGGGCGCCGCCCCAGAAACCGACGTCGACATGGGTGCGGCCGGCGGCGGCCTGCTGCTTGGTGCGCAGACGGCCGGTTGTCGTCGTCGGCGGGAGGGAGTTGAGCGGCATGTCGACGAGCGTGGTGATGCCACCGGCCGCCGCCGCGCGGGTGGCGGTCCAGAAGCCCTCCCACTCGCTGCGGCCCGGGTCGTTGACGTGCACGTGGGTGTCGACCAGGCCGGGCAGCAGGACGTCGTCGCCGAGGTCCGTCAGGCGGGCCGCCCCGGGGACGGGTGCCTCGTACGGCAGGACGGCCGCGATCGTGCCGCCGACGACGGCGACCGACGCGGCGCGCGTCCCCTCGGGAGTGATGACGCGCGTCGAGCGCAGCACCAGTTCGGCGTCGGACACCCGCACCCTCCTGAGCCTTCATGGCCACTGTTTCAACGTTCTGTTGAAGGAGTCTTCACTCCAGCTTCACCGCCGTCAAGGGCACACTCCCGCACGGGCATCGGCACACGACCTCTGGACCATTCCGAGAAGCGGAATTAATATTCAGGGAAGCGGAACACATGCATGCGTGAATGCACAGACGGGCGGTCGATCGACTGCCGGGTAGGCTTCTGCCCTTCCCTCCCGTCCGAAAGGAACGCGCCGTGCCGACGTCCAGCGCCAGCACCGACGACTCCGTCAGGTCCGCCCCGAGCGGCGGGGTGCAGTCCCTCGAGCGCGCCTTCGACCTGCTCGAGCGGATGGCGGACGCGGGCGGCGAGGTCGGCCTCAGCGAACTGTCGGCGAGCAGCGGGCTGCCCCTGCCGACCATCCACCGCCTGATGCGCACCCTGGTCACGTGCGGTTACGTACGCCAGCAGCCCAACCGCCGGTACGCGCTCGGCCCGCGCCTGATCCGGCTCGGCGAGTCCTCCTCCCGGCTGCTGGGCACCTGGGCACGCCCGTATCTGGCCCGCCTGGTGGAGGAGACCGGCGAGACGGCCAACATGGCACTGCTCGACGGCGACGAGATCGTGTACGTCGCGCAGGTGCCGTCCAAGCACTCCATGCGGATGTTCACCGAGGTCGGCCGCCGCGTCCTGCCGCACTCCACCGGCGTGGGCAAGGCCCTGCTGGCCGGCTTCCCGTCACAGGACGTACGGGCCCTGCTCGCCCGTACCGGGATGCCCGCGGCGACGGACAGGACCATCACCACACCGGAGGGTTTCCTGGCCGCGCTCGACGAGGTACGCCGCCGGGGCTACGCCATAGACGACAACGAGCAGGAGATCGGCGTGCGGTGCCTCGCCGTCTCCGTGCCCGACTCCCCCACCCCGGCCGCCCTCTCGATCTCCGGTCCCGCGGGGCGGGTCACGGAGGCGGCGACGGAGCGGATCGTGCCGGTGCTCCAGCAGGTGGCGACGGAACTCTCCGAGGTGCTCACCGCCCCGGGCAGCGGCCCGACGGTCTGACCCGGCCCGACTCGAACCAATCGCTCACCGCGGCCGCAACGCCCGCGCGCGCCCTCTTCCGGGAGGCGTGCGCACAGGTGTACGTCAAGCCCGGGGTGACGGCCCGAACAGGTCCACCGCGTCCCGCACTTCGCCCAGCCCCCGGCCGAGTGCGCTCACCGAGCCGATCGCGCCGACGATCAGCAGCAGGGAACGGCGTAACCGGGGAATCTCGGACTGCCGCCGGCCGCGAGGGCGTCCAGTGCGGCGAGTTCGCCCTCCGCGATGATCCGGTCGGGGAACTCCCCCGGACAGGGTACCAGTTGACGACGCAGCCGAGCCACGGCGGAGCGCAGCTCCGTCACCCGCGGATCACCCTCTCGACTGCCGGCCTCATGCCGCTGCTCCACGCTCCGCAACACAGCCCTCCCCCTCGCACGCGGTGGTGCGCCTCCCCATCGGCCCCGCCGCCCCGCCGCCCGGTGCGCGCCAGTAAACGCCACCCCACCCCCTCCGCACCAGTCCGCTACGTCATCTTCTTGCTCCACAGCGTGACGCCCCAGGCCGGACGCACCCCTCCACACTCCCCGTTTCCACCCTTTTCCGACCCTTCCGTACCACCCGCCCCGCTCTCCACGCCTCACCCGCCGCGCCACCCCCTGTGCGTGCCCCTCCGGCGTCCGGCGGTGGCCCGTGGGGGTTTGAGGTATGCAGGACCCATGACGAGACGTCGGACGAGCCCGGACTCAGGACGGGCCGCGGGACAGGTGGCGGGGCTGCTGCTCGCGGCGGGTGGTGGCCGACGACTGGGCGGCCACCCCAAGGCACTGCTGACGCACCGGGGACGGCCGCTGGTGGAGCACGCGGTACGGGCGTTGCGCGCGGGCGGCTGCGAGCGCGTGCACGTGGTGCTCGGCGCGCGGGCGGACGACGTACGCGCACACGCCGCACTGGCGGACTGCGTACTCGTCGACAACCCGGACTGGGAGCAGGGTATGGGCTCGTCCCTGCGGGCCGGGCTCGCCTCGCTGGCCGGTACGCAGGCGCAGGCCGCCCTGGTCCTGCTGGTCGACCAGCCCGGCATCGGTCCGCAGGCGGTCGCGCGGGTACTCGCCGCGCACGCGGCACGGGAGGCGCAGCACGCCCCCTTCCCGGACGCCCTGCTTTCGGCGGCCTACGCCGGCGTGCGAGGCCACCCCACCCTGTTCGGGGCCGCGCACTGGGCCGGTGTGGCCGGGGCCGCGGCCGGCGACCGGGGGGCACGCGCCTACCTGAGGACACACGCGGATGCGATCACCCTCGTCGAGTGCGGGGACGTGGCCGAGGCCTACGACATCGACACGGAGGAGGATCTGAGCCGCCTCGAGTGAGCGGGGGCCGCCTTCCCGCCTCCCGGCCCGGGGCGCCCCGACATCAACAAACCATTGAACTTCCACGATGAGGAAACTACTATCCGCAAGCCAGAGCGCCTTCGGCCCCACCCCGCTCCCCGGGCGCTCTGCGCCGTACCCGGGTCGACCGGCACCCGGTGCCCTGCCCGCCGAAGGAAGTGACAGCTGATGTCCGCACCAGCGCCGCACCCGCTGGCCGTCGTCGACGCCGAGCCCCTGCCCCGGCAGGAGGAGGTCCTCACCGAGGCGGCCCTCGCCTTCGTGGCCGAGCTGCACCGGCGGTTCACGCCCAGGCGGGACGAACTCCTCGCCCGCCGCGCGGAGCGCCGTGCCGAGATCGCCCGTACGTCCACGCTCGGCTTCCTCCCCGAGACGGCCGCCGTCCGGGCGGACGGCTCCTGGAGGGTGGCCCCGGCCCCCGAGGCCCTGAACGACCGCCGGGTCGAGATCACCGGCCCCACCGACCGCAAGATGACCGTCAACGCCCTCAACTCGGGCGCGAGGGTGTGGCTCGCGGACTTCGAGGACGCCTCCGCGCCCACCTGGGAGAACGTGGTCCTCGGCCAGCTCAACCTGATCGACGCCTACGCCCGGACCATCGACTTCACCGACGCGTCGTCCGGCAGGTCCTACGCCCTGCGCCCGGACGGGGAACTGGCGACGGTCGTCACGCGCCCGCGCGGCTGGCACCTGAACGAGCGCCACCTCGTCGACGCCGACGGCATTCAGGTGCCCGGCGCCCTGGTCGACTTCGGGCTGTACTTCTTCCACAACGCCCAGCGTCTGATCGACCTCGGCAAGGGCCCGTACTTCTACCTCCCGAAGACGGAGTCCCACCTCGAAGCCCGCCTGTGGAACGACGTGTTCGTCTTCGCGCAGGACTATGCGGGCATTCCCCGGGGCACCGTGCGCGCCACCGTCCTCATCGAGACGATCACGGCCGCGTACGAGATGGAGGAGATCCTCTACGAACTGCGCGACCACGCCTCGGGGCTGAACGCCGGACGCTGGGACTACCTGTTCTCCATCGTCAAGAACTTCCGGGACGGCGGCGCGAAGTTCGTCCTGCCGGACCGCAACGCGGTCACGATGACGGCCCCGTTCATGCGGGCGTACACCGAACTCCTCGTGCGCACCTGCCACAAGCGGGGCGCGCACGCGATCGGCGGCATGGCGGCCTTCATCCCGTCCCGCCGGGACCCGGAGGTCAACAAGGTCGCGTTCGAGAAGGTGCGTGCCGACAAGGACCGTGAGGCGAACGACGGTTTCGACGGCTCCTGGGTCGCCCACCCGGACCTGGTCCCGATCGCCCTGGAGTCCTTCGACCGGGTGCTCGGCGGCCGGCCGAACCAGAAGGACCGGCTGCGCGAGGACGTCGACGTCAGCGCCGCCGACCTGATCGCGATCGATTCCCTGAAGGCGACGCCGACGTACGCGGGTCTGGTCAACGCCGTTCAGGTGGGCATCCGTTACATCGAGGCATGGCTGCGCGGCCTCGGCGCGGTGGCCATCTTCAACCTGATGGAGGACGCGGCCACCGCCGAGATCTCCCGCTCTCAGATCTGGCAGTGGATCAACGCGGGTGTCGTCCTCGACACAGGCGAGTCGGTCACCGCGGAGCTGGCCCGCAGGATCGCGGCCGAGGAACTGTCGGACATCCGCAGAGAGCTGGGCGAGGAGGCCTTCGCAGCGGGCCACTGGCAGCAGGCCCACGACCTGCTGCTGACGGTCTCCCTGGACGAGGACTACGCCGACTTCCTCACCCTGCCGGCCTACGAACAGCTCAGGGGCTGACCCGCACGGCACTCGGCCCGGGCCGCCGGTCACCCCGGGTGCACCGACCAGTCCTGGTCCGCCACGGGCCTGCCGTGCAGATCGGGAACGTTCTTGAGCCAGGCCGGACGCCCCTGCCGGGAGCGGGCGGCCCGGCGGACGTTCTCCGCGGCCAGTTCCTCCGCGCCGGGAAAGTCGGTCGGCAGCCACGCCGCCGAGGCCCGTACCCGCGCGTCCAGATACCTCACGTATGCCTCGCGGGCCGCGTCGGGCGTCGCGAGGTCGGGGTCACCGGCGAGCCAGGCGTCGGGCACCCCTGCCGTGACGGAGCGCAGCAGTTCCTCGGTCACCCGGGGCGCGAGCTCGGCGTCGGCGGCGCGGACGTCGGGCCCGTGGCCGCCGAGGGCATGGTGGCGGAAGTCGTATGCCTTCGCCGGGTCGGACGCGTCCCAGCGGTGATGGAAGACGAGCGCGGCCCCGTGGTCGATGAGCCACAGCCGGGGCTCCGCGACACCCAGCGTCGGCCAGACCATCAGGTTGGAGGAGTGCACGGTCCGGTCCACGTTCACTGTGAGGGCGTCGAGCCAGACGATCCGCCCGGCCTCCACCGGGTCGACGGAGAACACCTCGGCGACCTCGGGCGTGAAGTCCCGCGCCCCCGGCAGGTGGTCCATGCCGAGGTTGGTCCCGGCGCTGGCCGCGTGCAGCTCCCGCACCTCCTGGTGCGGCTCGGCGGCGGCGATCACCGGATCGAAGTCCACCAGCACCAGCTCCGGGAACCGCAGCCCCAGCGCACGCGCCAGCTCCCCGACGATCACCTCGGCCACCAGCGCCTTGCGCCCCTGCGCGGATCCCGTGAACTTCACGACGTACGTCCCGCAGTCGTCGGCCTCTACGATGCCGGGGACGGAACCGCCGGAGTGCAGGGGCGCGACATAGCGGGTCGCGACCACCTTTCTCAGCATGCTCCCGGACCGCACGACTCGGTAGTCTCATGATCCACGGAAAACTCCCGGCGCTCGGTCGGCATCAGTCCTGGTACCTTCGGCAGGAAGTGAGCATAGTAACCCAGTGTGACGTCCGGCGACCAGGCCGGGGGCGGGATCACGCGGTGGCCGGAGCTGCCGGTCCGACCAGCTCCGACAGGACGTCCTCCATCGTGACGACGCCGATCACCTTGTCGCCCTCGCCGAGGACGGCGGCGAGGTGGCTGCCGTCGGCGCGCAGGGCGGTGAGGGTGTCGTCCAGCGGTGTGTCGATGCGCACCTGGGTGACCGGGTGGAACACGCCGCGGGGGAAGGGCTGGTCGCGGTCGGTGCGACCGAGGGTGTCCTTGATGTGCAGGTATCCCAGAAGACCGCCGTCCTGGCCCGTGACCGGGAACCGGGAGTAGCCCGCCTCCGCCGCCACCCGCTCCAGCCGCGCCGGGGTGATGGTGTGCTCGACGGTGTGCATCCGCCGGGCCGGGACGAGGATCTCGCCCACCGGCCGGGTGCCCAGCTCCAGCGCGTCGCGCAGCCGTTCGCCGTCGGCGGGTGAGAGCAGGCCGGCCTCCCTGGAGTCGACGACCATGCGGGCCAGCTGGTTGTCGGTGAAGGCGGATTCGACCTCGTCCTTCGGTTCGACGTGCAGCAGTTTCAGCAGGACGTTGGCGAAGGCGTTGATGCCGAAGACGACCGGCTTGAGCGCCCGGGTGAGGGCCACCAGCGGCGGCCCCAGCAGCAGCGCGGTGGCGGCCGGGGCGGCCAGCGCGATGTTCTTCGGGACCATCTCGCCGATCAGCATGTGCAGGTACGTCGCCAGGCTGAGCGCGATGACGAACGCGACCGGGTGCACCAGGCCGTCCGGTATGCGGGCCGCCTCGAAGCCGGGCTCGAGCAGATGCGCGATGGCCGGTTCGGCGACCGCGCCCAGCACCAGCGAGGACGCGGTGATGCCGAGCTGGGCGGTGGCCATCATCGCGGACAGGTGCTCCAGACCCCGCAGGGTCATCCGCGCCCGCTTGTTGCCCGCTTGGGCGCGGGGCTCGATCTGACTGCGGCGCACCGAGATCAGGGCGAACTCGGCGCCGACGAAAAAGGCGTTGACCAGGACCATCAGGATGCCGATGGCCAGCTGGAGGGCGGTCATCGGGACTCCCTTCCCGGCCGCGCCGGGACGCGGACCGGTTCGGTGATACGGACCCGGTCGGCGCGGTGGTGCTCCAGCTCCAGGACGTCAAGCCGCCAGCCGTCGAGGGTGAGGGCGTCACCCTCGGCGGGAATGCGGCCCAGGCGGGTGGCGATCAGCCCGGCCACGGTCTCGTACGGGCCGTCGGGCGCGGTGAGCCCTATGCCGGCGAGCTGGTCGATGCGTACGCTGCCGTCCGCCTCCCATGCCGCACGGCCGTCCCCGGTGGCGGGCGCGGGCACCAGGTCGGGCGTCTCCAGGGGATCGTGCTCGTCGCGGACCTCACCCACGACCTCCTCGACGATGTCCTCCACCGTCGCCACGCCCGCCGTACCGCCGTACTCGTCGATGACCACAGCCATGGTGCGGGTCGCCCGGAGCCGTTCCAGCAGCCGGTCGGCCGTGAGGCTGTCGGGCACCAGCAGGGGCTCGGTGACCGGTTCGGTGACCGGCGTGACGGCGCGCCGCTCCGGTTCCAGGGCGAGGACGTCGCGGATGTGGACGGTGCCGACGACCTCGTCCAGGCTGTCGCGGTAGACCGGGAAGCGGGACAGGCCGGTGGCGTGGGTGAGGTTGGCGGCATCCGCGGCCGTCGCGTGCACTTCCAGCGCCTTGACATCGACGCGCGGCGTCATCACGTTCTCCGCGGTCAGCTCGCTCAGGTGGAGCGTACGGACGAACAGGTCGGCCGCATCCTCCTCCAGCGCCCCCTCGGCGGCCGAATGCCGGGCGAGCGCGACCAGCTCCTCGGAGCTGCGGGCGGAGGCCAGCTCCTCGGTGGGCTCCATGCCGATGCGACGTACGAAACGGTTCGCGGTGCCGTTCAGGTGCCGGATGAACGGACCGAACGCGGCGGTGAAGCCGCGCTGCGGTCCGGCCACCACCTTGGCGACCGCCAGCGGCCGGGAGATGGCCCAGTTCTTGGGGACCAGCTCGCCGACGACCATCAGCACGACGGTGGACACCACCACGCCCAGCACGGTCGCCACCGACGAGGCGGCGGCGCCCAGACCGACCTCCCGGAGCGGACCGCGCAGCAGCGTCGCGAGCGACGGCTCGGCGAGCATGCCGATCACCAGGGAGGTCACGGTGATGCCGAGCTGGGCACCCGACAGCTGGAGGGTCAGTCGGCGTACGGCCTTCAGCGCGCTCTCTGCGCCGCGCTCGCCGGCCTCGCAGGCGCGTTCCAGGTCGCTTCGCTCGACCGTGGTCAAGGAGAATTCGGCCGCGACGAACACCGCGCAGGCCAGGGTGAGCAGGAGGGCCAGCAGAAGCAACAGGACCTCGGTCATCGTGCCTCGCCCGGTCCCTCGCTCACGGACAGCGGACGGAGCAGGGCACGGGCGGTGCCGGGAGGCTCACCCATCAGGGGGACGCCACTCCTTCTCACAACGCACGGACCACCTGTGACGACGGTGACTGGAAGCAGACTTGCCTGCGTCTTTCTCCACTGTAAAGGAGGCGCAGAGAAGCCGCCCGACGCCTTCCCCGGCCCGCGAGCGGGAGACCGGGCGGCACCGGGGCGGCAGCAAACGGCCGGGGTACGAAGTCGGACAGCCCAGGAAGCCGGTTCCGGCCTTCCCGGCACGTCCGCCCGGAGCACGCCTCTCCCCGTACCGGCCCGCCCTATGCCTCTCCTCGCCTGTAGGAGTTCCGCACGCACAGCGGATTCCGCGCTCCGGAGGATGTCACGCATGGCTTCGACCGACATCTGAACAAAGCGCTAAACAAGGCATGGGCGGACAGGAGCCTGCCCGGGATCACGGCCGCCCCGGCAGCAGCACTGAAGAGGGTCTCCGACCGCGACGGCGAGCCGCTCCGGGAGGCGTTCGGGGTCAGGACCGTGGCGGACCTCGCCGGCCTGAAGTACGACCGCCGTGGCGCCACCTGCCCCCGCAGGGCCGACGGCACCCTCGGGAACACACGCACACCGTGCGGGCCCGGCCGCAGCGTCACCGGAGTGAAGTGCGTCCGCCCCGGGGGCCCTGGCTCCCGGGGCGGGGCAGTGACTGCGGCGTCACGTCCCGCCGTGAGGCATCCTGCGTTTCCCGGGCCGCCTGGCCGGAGTGCCTGCGCTGCCAGTAGGGATTGTCGTGCGACAGCCTGCTGGATACCCGGCCGTACATGCCGAACGTCGCGATGAGCAGCCCCATGACGTAACTGAAGATCACGTTGCTCATGCCGAAGTCCAGGATGTTGGCAGGGCGGCCCAGCACGAAGGTGTGGGCGAAGCCGCTCAGCACGAACAGTCCGCCCACCGTCATGTTGAGGGTGGAGGCGAAGTTGCCGCCGACGGCGGCGCCGACGAGCAGCGCCAGTCCCACCACGGTGGAGATGACACTGAGCGCGACGTTGGTGGTCATGCCGGCGATCGTGTTTCCCGACGTGCTGAAAGGACTGAGCGCGTCGGCGAAGCCGAGGCCGGCGAAGGCGAGCAGGACGAGGCCGCAGAAGGCGGCACCGTAGCGGTAGACGGTCGCCAGGTGATGGTCGACTGGAAGTTCGTCTTGCAGCTTCATGACCGCTTTTCATCCGGAAACATCTGCTTGGATGCGGATGGTTCCTATTTTCCACTTCCGGGTTCCGGACCCCCGGCCCGGAACAGCCCGGGAGGGCGGCCTGGCTCCTCGGCCGTCCCTCCGACGCGGCGCAGGGGCCGGTTCCTCCGTCCTGTCCGCCTGTCCGGCGATGTCGAGCGCCGTCCCGTACAGCCGGTCCGCCTTCAGGCGGACGGCCACCCGGCGTTCGGCGACCAACTGCTCCAGGAACGCGGCCTCGTCCTGCGGCTTCGCGGCCTCGGGGACCAGCCCGAGCAGTTCCCGCCCGACCGCGTCGCCGGGGACCGTCGTGACCTCGGAGGCCTCGGTCCCGCCCTCCGCGACGGCGAACGACCACACGCCGCCGCCCTGCACATGCAGGGCGGCACGCGGATCGCGCCGCAGATGCTCGAGCTTGACGCGGTCGGCGGTCGGCGGTCGGCGGTCGGCGGTCGGCGAGAAGCGTGCGACGCGGGTCTCGGCGTCCCAGGTGTAGGACATGGTGGTCAGATGGGGATGGCCACTGCGCTTGACGGTGGCGAGGATGCCGAACCGTTGCGCGCCAAGCAGGCGGGAGAGGGCTTCGTCGGGCAATGGACTTGGTCCTGGCCGACAAGCAGCCGCGGGGCGACGTGACCTTCGAGATCTCCGCCGCGGGGCCCGGCATCGGCGCCGTCGCGTGGAACGTGTCGAAGGCCCCCGAGCGCTCCGGCCTCCCCCGCTGAACCGACCACCCGATCCCCCTGGGCGGTCTTCGGCCGTCCGGGCTGTTCCTGGTGCACCCGGCCTCGGCCGGTTCCTCGCCCTCCCGCTGCGTACGAAGCGCCGACGCCTACGGCTCCGCCAGCGGGTTGGGGACCGGCAGGTAGCGTGCCGAGGCTCCGTCGGCGTGTGTCCAGCGCAGGAGGAGGTTGGTTTTGGCGGGGAGGGTGGGGCTGGTGAGGAGGGTCTGGACCTCCGGGAGGAGATGGCGGGAGAGTTCCCGGCGGGCTGCGGGCCACGGGGTGAAGCCCGGATGGCGGTCGGTCAGGGCTGACGCTATGTCCGTCAGGTGGTTGACGATCAGGCAGTAGACGAGGCGCTCCCAGCCCGCCTCCCTCGTCACCTCCGGGAGCAGCTTCACGCCTTCCGCGTCCCGGTACAGGGCCTGTACGGGCATGCCGTCGGTGTCGACGGCGATCAGGGTGTTCTGCAGGTGGGCCTCGACCACGACGCCGTGCCGGGCGAAGGTTCGCAGTGCCGGGGGGACGACCCGGGCCAGGTAGGCCTTCCACCAGGCGTCGGGGGTGGAGGTGGTGGCCAGCGGGTTGCCTTCGTAGTCCTCCGGCAGGGCTGCGGCCAGGTGCGGGGTCGCGCCGGGGAGCAGGTGGGAGCGCAGACCGTCGCGGACCAGTACGGCCAGTTCCTCGAAGGCGAAGGCCGCGGTGCGGTAACCGCGGTCGCTGAGCCAGGCCGCGGGGGCGTCGGGCGTGGCCGAGGCGGCGAAGGCCTCGCTCGCGGCCCGGTCGGTCCTGACCAGCTTCAGCAAGTCGTGGCGCCACAGACGGCGGACGTCGTTGGTGATGCGCACGTCCAGGCTGAACTTCAGGAACAGGTCCTGCGCGGGCGTGTACACGGTGCGGATCGCGGCCGTGGGCCACACCGGGAACGCGGTCGTGCCCAGCCGGATCAGCCGGCCGTCGGCGAACGCGGGGGCCAGGCTCCGGGCCGTCAGCTCCAACTGCCAGGGGTGGGCGGGCAGGAGGCGGTAGCCGGGCGGGGCGGCGCCCAGGCGGTCCAGGGACGTGGTGTCGCCCTCCTCCACGACCGCGTCCTCCCGCACGCCGAGCAGCGTCAGCGGGAAGCGTGCGTACGCCTCCGGTGCGTACGGCAGCCAGCTCGCCGTGGGGCCTGCGCCGCGGGCCTTGGGGGCGGGGTGGTGGGTGTGGCCGGTGAGCAGGGACTGCTCGGAGCGCAGGTAGGGGTCGGTGGGCGGGGTGGCGCCTGCCCGTGCGGTGAGCAGCGCGGCCACCGCGTCGCGGCTGCCGGTCATCTCGGCCGCCAGCTCCCGGTTCGGCACCCCGGTGTGCCGGCGCAGCTCCTCGGCGACGAGTTCCACCAGCTCCGGATGACCGAGGCGACGCCAGGTGCCGTCCTGCGCGCGGACCTCGGGTGCGGCGGGGCTGCGGCGGGTGCCGTGGACGCGTAGCAGGTGCTGGGTGCCCGGCAGGCGGTATGTCCGGGGGACGCCCGGCTCTCGACCCCGGCCCCGGTCCGTGTCCTCGTCCTCGTCCTCGCCGTCCGGTATGGGTCGTGCGACCTCGCGCAGGAGGCAGTTCAGGAGCGGGGCAGCCGCGTACGCGTCGGCGCGGCCGGCCGGCCGGCCGGTGTCGTGGGCGCGGGGTGCCGCGTCGTCGTCTGCGGGTGGGGGCATGAGGTCCACGCGTTCCACTGTTTCCCTACGGTCTGTCCGGACGGAGACGATCAGTATCTCCGCATGTCCGTCACGGACCGACCTGTTCGTTCCGCAGCGCCTTTCGTACCCGAGGAGTCCGCCTGTGCACCGTCCCTTCGCCGCCGAGGCCGAAATCGCCGACGAGTTGGCCGTCGTACGGCCTGCGCTGGTGCCCCGGTACACGGCAGCGTTGCCAGGGGCCCGCGCGGCCGTGCTGACCCGGCTGTGGCGCGGCCTGGCACACGATCCGCTGCCGTGGGTCGTGCGCCGGGAGCCGGACGGTGACGGGCTCACGCTGCGGCTGGCGGACGGCCGTCGGCTGCGCGGCCCGCGCCCGGACCCGTACACGACCGCCGCGTACGTCACCGTCGTATGGCTGGACGGAGTGGCGTACGACGATCCCGCGCGGTTGACGGGGGAGCTCGCCGTACCGTGTTCGGCCGCCTTCGCAGCCGAACTCGCTCACAGTGTCGCCTCGTTGACGCTGTCCCGGGCGGGATCCCCGGAGGAGAGCGGAAAGGACGTGGGGGCCTGGGGCGGGAGGTCCGACTGGGAGTGGGAGCAGCGGGTGGTCGACGGGCATCCGTTCCATCCCAACTGCCGTTCGCGACCAGGGTTTTCGGTGGCCGAGCAGCTGGCGTACGGGCCCGAGCACCGACCTCTCGTGGAGCTGGGACTGGTTGCGGTGCCGGCCGGGGACTGTCTGGTGACGGGGCGCTGGCCCCAGTGGCTGCGGGACGGAGGGCGAATGGTGATCCCGGTGCATCCCTGGCAGGCGGCGCACGTGCTCAAGCGGGAGCCCGCGGAGCGGATGGCGGCGCGTCCGCTGATGGCTCTGCGCACGCTCGCGCTGCCCGACGGACCGCATGTGAAGACGGCGTTGAGCGCGCGGCTTACGTCGTCGGTGCGGGACATCTCACTCGGTTCGGTCGCCGCGTCCGCGGCGCTGTCGGAGTTCGGGGAGTCGGTGGCGGCGCGGACCGGCGGGCTGTTGCACATCACCCGCACCCTGGGTGCCGCGGCGGCCGGTTCCCCCGATCTGGCGGCCGTGCTGCGCGAGTCGCCGCAGGAGTACGCGGCGGCCGGGGAGCGGGTGGTGCCGGTGGCGGCCCTGGCGGCGACCGGGCTGCCCCGCTCCCCGGGCTGGACGGCCCGGTTCGCGCGGCTCGCCCTGACGGTCGGACTGCACCTCCTCTATTCGGGCGTGGCGCTGGAGGCGCACGGTCAGAACCTGCTGGTGGTGCTGGCGCCGGACGGGGAGCCGGTGCGGCTGGTCTACCGTGATCTGGCCGACCTGCGGATCAGCCCCGCGCGACTCGCCCACCACGGCGTCTCCGTGCCCGGGTTGCCCGCCCGCATGGTGACGGATGACGAACGGGCTCTGCGGCGCAAGCTGTTCGGCTCGCTGGTGGCGGGCTCGCTGGCCGGTACGACGGGCTCGGGCCCGGCGTTGCGCGCCGCGTTGGAGAGTGCCGTACGGGACCTGCCGCGTACCCCGGACCTCGCTGCACTGTGCGGCGAACCGCTGCCCGCGAAGGCGCTGACGCTGATGCGGCTTTCGCCGGGGGCGACCGGGGACGGCTGGACACAACTGCCCAATCCACTGCTCGATCCCCTCCAAGGCGAGCCCGTGTAGGGCCGGCACCGGAGCCCCGCTTTGGAACAGGGCGCCTCTGGTCAATAGGATCCGCCGATGATCAGAAGAAAATGGCCGGCCACAGGCATCGGTCTCCTGCTCGCCGCCCTGTCGGCGGGGCTCGCCCTCCCGTCCGCGGCGACCGCCGGTGAACCCACGGGCCAGGACGCGCCCCAGGTCGACCTCGTCCTCGATGTGAGCGGCTCGATGCGGACCCGGGACATCGACGGGCAGTCCCGGATGGCCGCGGCGAAGCAGGCGTTCAACGAGGTGCTGGACGCGACGCCGGAGGAGGTCGAGCTGGGGATCCGCACCCTCGGCGCCGACTACCCCGGCGACGACAAGAAGGAGGGCTGCAAGGACACCGCGCAGCTCTACCCGGTCGGCCCGCTGGACCGCACCGAGGCCAAGACGGCGGTGGCCACGCTGAGCCCGACCGGCTGGACCCCGATCGGCCCCGCCCTGCTGGAGGCGGCCGACGACTTCGAGGGCGGCAACGGTTCCAGGCGCATCGTACTGATCAGTGACGGTGAGGACACCTGCGCCCCGCTCGATCCGTGCGAGGTGGCCCGGGAGATCGCGGCCAAGGGGATCGGCCTGACCATCGACACGCTGGGCCTGGTGCCGAACGCCAAGCTGAGCCGGCAGCTCAGCTGTATCGCCGAGGCGACCGGCGGCACCTACACCTCGGTCGAGCACCAGGACGAACTCACCGACCGTGTCAATGAGCTGGTGGACCGCGCGGCCGAGCCGGTGGTGACACCGGTCGCGACCGAGGGCGGCGCCTCGTGCGCGAAGGCGCCGACGCTGGAGTCCGGTCTCTACACGGACCGTGAGGAGTTCGGGCAGCAGCGCTGGTACCGCGTGGACGTGCCGGCGGGCCGGGAACTGCGCGCATCGGTGAGCGTGGCGGCCGACCGGGCGGTGGACCCCGACTACGGCGTGCTGCTGCGGGCCGTCACGGTGCACAGCCGGGAGATCGTCCGCGGCGAGGCCACGGGCAACGGCCGCACGGACGTCCTGTCCACCGGCCTGCGCTACCCGAAGCCCGAACGGGACGACGACAGCGACGACTCCGACGGCAAGCCGGCCGCCGAGACGGTGTGCCTGGCGGTGACCAACTCGTTCTCGCCGGGCTCTGGTGTGAAGACCACGCCCGGCCTGCCTCTGGAACTGACCGTCGACGTCGTCGACGGCCCGAGCGGGTCGAGTGACGTGGCCTCCTTCGGCCTGGGCCGGGGCTGGTGGCTGCTCGGCGCACTGGTCCTCACGGGCTTCCTCGCCGGTCTCGTATGGGGCTGGCTGTCACGCTGGCGGCTCGCGGTCTGGAGGACCAGCTGATGCGCATCATCCGCTTCACCCGCTCGTTGGGCGCCGCTCTGCTGGCGTTCGGGCTCACTGCCGCTGCCGCGGCCCCCGCGGCAGCCGACTCCACCCCCTCCCCCAGCGCGTCCGAGGACGCCGCCGGACCGACCCGTGCGGGCACCTCCTTCCGTACCGCGACGGAGTTCGAGCAGGGGCGGACCGCCACGGCGCGTGCCTCCGTCGGCGACTACCTGTACTGGTCGTTCCCGGCGGACGCGGGGCAACGCCCCACCGTCGACGCGACGGTGAAGCTGCCCGAGAGGCACGCCGCCGAGACCTGGCGGGTCGACGTGTACGACGGTCTGCGCCGCCGGCAGGCCTGCCAGTACGGCGCCCAGACCCGCACCGCGGCGGCCGACGCGGGCTCCGTGGAGCTGAAGTGCGTGCTGCGCACGGTCCGCGCATGGTCGGAGCCGTGGGCCAACGACCCACTGCCGGGCACGTACTACATCCGGCTCACGGCGGTGAACCTCTCGGCGTCCGACCTGGGCCAGCCGGTGGACATCGAAGTCCGGGCCGGCTCGAAGGAGATGGGCGGTGCGGCGGCGGTCGACGGTTCGCTCGCGGAGCCGCTGGTGCCGGGTGTCGCACTGCGGAACGAGACCGACGACAGCGAGGAGGGCGACGGGGACGACTCGCCGGCCGCCGTGCTGGCCGGCCTCGAGCCCGAGGACGGCTGGGCCTCCGGCTGGTGGTCCGACCGGTGGATGTGGACCGCGGTGGGCGGTGCGCTGGCCGCCCTGGCCGGAGTCGCCGGCTACCGGCTGACCCGGGGTACGGGGCGGCCGTCCCGTCCCCCGGCCGCGTGAAACCACCTGGGTGACGTGTCGTCAGGAGGCCCGCCCCGTGCGGGCCTCCTCCCCTCCGGACGGCCTGTCCCGCCGTCCCGCTTTCCGTCACACCTCCCTCAGTGCCTTGGCGAGCGTGCCGTGGCCGCTCACCGTCACCCGCCCGTCCCGTACGGCCTCGGCTACGGTCGACTCGCCTCGGCTGATCGCCGTACAGGTGTCGGTGCCGAGGACCAGGGTGGCGTCCGGCACGCCGGGAGCAGGCCCGTCACCGTAGACCGACCCGCTCCCGTGGACCGGTCCGTCCACGGCGCCGACCTGCAGGTGGAACATCCCTTCCTCCAAACGGACTTCGACCAGCCCGCCCTCCCCCTCGCCCGCACCCCGGCCCTCACCGGCGCCCACTCCCTCCAGGGCGCGCAGCAGGGGCAGCGCGAACCAGTGCGCCCGCACCGCGTCGGTGGGCCGCCGCTCCCCCAGCGCCGCCTGCCCCCACGCGCCGAGCGCTTGCAGTACGGGGAGCAACTCACTTCCACGGCGCGTGAGTTCGTACACGTAGACCGCGCCGGGCGGGGGCAGCCGCCGCCGGGTGGTCAGCCCGTCGCGCTCCATGTCCTTCAGCCGTGAGGCCAGTACGTCCGTGCTGACGCCGGGAAGGTCCGCGTGCAGGTCGGTGTAGCGCCGCGGGCCGGCGAGGAGCTCGCGGACGATCAGCAGGGTCCAGCGGTCGCCGACGGTGTCGAGCGCGCGGGCGGCGGAACAGTACTGGTCGTAGCTTCGGCGAGGTGACATGCGACGCAGTGTAGACAAGTTGTTGGACTTTCCAAGCGGTCACTTGGTAAAACCAAGCAGGAAGCACGGGATACCCGAGGGGAAGCGGCGCATGGAGTTCCGGCAGTCGAGCAAGCTCAGCGAGGTCTGTTACGAGATCCGCGGCCCGGTCATAGAACACGCGAACGCGCTGGAGGAGGCGGGACACAGCGTGCTGCGCCTGAACACCGGGAATCCGGCCCTGTTCGGCTTCGAGGCGCCGGAGGAGATCCTCCAGGACATGATCAGGATGCTGCCGCAGGCGCACGGCTACACCGACTCGCGGGGCGTCCTCTCCGCCCGCCGCGCGGTGGCCCAGCGCTACCAGACCCTGGGTGTGGAGGTCGACGTCGACGACGTCTTCCTCGGCAACGGCGTCTCCGAACTGGTGTCGATGGCCGTCACGGCGCTGTTGGAGGACGGCGACGAAGTCCTCATCCCCGCGCCCGACTTCCCCCTCTGGACGGCGGTGACCACCCTTGCGGGCGGCAAGGCGGTCCACTACCTGTGCGACGAACAGGCCGACTGGTACCCGGACCTGGACGATATGGCGTCGAAGATCACGGACCGCACGAAGGCCGTGGTCATCATCAACCCCAACAACCCGACGGGCGCGGTCTATCCGAAGGAGATCGTCGAGGGAATCCTCGGGCTGGCCCGCCGTCACGGCCTGATGGTGCTCGCCGACGAGATCTACGACCAGATCCTCTACGACGACGCCGTACACCACTCGGCCGCCGCGCTCGCCCCCGACCTGGTCGTCCTCACCTTCTGCGGGCTGTCGAAGACGTACCGCGTGGCGGGCTTCCGCTCCGGCTGGCTGGTGGTCACGGGCCCGAAGCAGCACGCGAGGAACTACCTGGAGGGCCTGACGACGCTGGCCTCCATGCGCCTGTGCGCCAACGCGCCCGCCCAGTACGCCATTCAGGCCGCTCTCGGTGGCCGCCAGTCCATCAGCGAGCTGACCTCCCCGGGGGGCCGCCTGCACGAACAGCGGGACGTGGCCTGGCGCATGCTCAACGACATCCCCGGCGTGAGCTGCGTCAAGCCCAAGGGCGCCCTGTATGCCTTCCCCCGCATCGACCCGGCTGTGCACCGGATCCACGACGACGAGAAGTTCGTCCTCGACCTGCTCCTGCGGGAGAAGATCCAGGTGGTCCAGGGCACCGGCTTCAACTGGCCCACCACCGACCACTTCCGCATCCTGACCCTCCCCCACGCGGACGACCTGGAGGCCGCGGTCGGCCGCATCGGCCGCTTCCTGAGCGGTTACCGACAGTAGGAACCAGGGAACCACGGACGGGGCGACCGCGTCGGACCAAGGTATGAGTGAACAGAGGCAGGAGAGACATGAGTGCGAAGCCCCCGGCCTGTGACGGCACCGAGCTGAAGTGGTTCAAGAGCAGCTGCAGCACCGACGACGGTCGAGATCGCCACCACCCCAGCCGCCCTCCGTGTACGGGACTCGAAGCGCACATCGGGCCCCCGCCCCACCTTCGCCCCCCAGCGCCGGGCCGCCTTCCTCCCGTACGCCTCCGAACACTGATCCACTACACCCCATGAACCGACCGCTCACCGCCGCCCAGCGCCGCCTCGTCGACGCCGCCGATCCCGTCACCGGTCGGCTGAAGGGGACGGGAGCCCAGCTCGCGGCGCTGGTGACGCGTGGGCTCGCCTTCCGGCATCCGCGGCCGCCGCACGCTCACTTCCTGACCCCACAGGGGCACCGGATCCGGGAGGCGGGGGCAGAGCCGGAGCCGGAGCCGGAGCCGGTGAAAGCGGAGGCGCCGGCCGCGACCGGGGTGTTCACGGCCCGCGTCGGTGGCGAGGGCGTGGCGCACCAGCCCGGTCCCGCCCGGCGGCGGGAGGTGCACAGTGCCTGGCAGGGCATGCTGGAGCTGCGCCGGATGACCAATCCCGACGGCGCCACGGACCGGCCCTGTGGCTGGGAGCGCTCGCATCTCGTGCAGGCTGCCGCACTCGCGCTGGAGGCCGCCGGGCATCCCCCGGCCGGGCAGGACGCCGAGGTCGGTTACCGGGTGCGGGAGACACCGCAGCCGGAGGCCGTCGCCGTGTACGAGGCGGACGGCGAGGTGCTGCGGGCCTGCGCGGCCTCCCTGGAGGGGGCCGGCTGGCAGGTCGGCCAGTACACGGAGCCGAGGACGCGGGCCCGCTACCTGCTGGCCTCCCCGCGCCGTGTATGAGGGCGCGTGTCAGGATCTGTGGCGAGTGCAGCGAATCGAGCGGGGGCGAAGGGGACGCAGTGAGCGAGCCGTTTTCCGTCCGGGTGACCGTGCGCGGGTACGAGACCGACGTGCAGGGCCACCTCAACCAGGCCGTGTACCTCAATTACGCGGAGCACGCGCGCTGGGCCCTGCTCCGTGAAGCGGGCATCACGCAGTCCGTGCTCGCGGCGCGGGGCGTGGGGCCGGTCGCCCTGGAGACGACCATCCGCTACAAGCGCGAACTGCTCGCCGGCGACGAGGTCGACGTGAGCTGCGCCTTCTCCTGGAACACCGGCAAGACGTTCCGTATCGAGCAGGTCGTCACCGGGGCGGACGGCACCGTCTCGGCCGAGATCACGGCGGTCGGCGGCGTGCTGGACCTGGGGCTGCGCAAGCTGCTGCCGAGCCCGCAGGACGTCTTCCGGGAGCTGGCCAGGAACCCGGGCCTGTTCGGCCTGTAGGACCGACCGCAGCGGCGGAAGGGAGAAACGGCGGAGCGGCCGGCGGACGGACCGGGGCGGAGTTCGCTTCGCTTCGCTTCCGCTTTCGGTCGGTGGGGTTTTCCGCCACCGGAACGGCAACACTCCTGGCCGTCCGGACCGTCACGGCACCCGGAGCCCTCGGCACAGCATCCTCCCTGACGGTGCCCCCTGGCCGGCTCCACCGGGCGCTCGCTCAGCCCTGCGCCGCGATGGCAGCCAGCCGCCGGGCCTGGGCGCGGGTGGCGCGGGCGATCTCGCCCTCGTCGGCCGTGCGCAGCCGGCCCTCCTCCACGACCTGACGGCCGTTCACGAACGACGCGGTGACCGGCGCCGCCGCGCCCAGGACCAGCGCGGCCACCGGGTCGGCGATGGACGCGTGGGCCAGGGTGTCCATCCGCCACAGCACCAGGTCGGCGAGCTTGCCCGGCTCCAGCGAGCCGATCTCCGCTGCCCTGCCCAGGACCTGGGCACCTCCGTAGGTGCCCAGGCGCAGCACCTGGCGTGCGGTCAGAGCGGCTTCGCGGTGAGGGCCGAGGCGGCTCACGAGGAGGGCGTTGCGCAGTTCGGTGTGCAGTTCGCCGGACTCGTTGGACGCGGTGCCGTCCACGCCGAGGCCGACCGGGACTCCGGCGGTCAGCAGGTCGGGGACGCGGGCGATCCCGGCGGCGAGGCGGGCGTTGGAGGAGGGGCAGTGGGCGACGCCCGTGCCCGTACGGGCGAAGGCGGCGATGTCGGAGTCGTTCATGTGGACGCAGTGCGCCATCCACACGTCCTCGCCGAGCCAGCCGGTGGACTCGAAGTAGTCGGTCGGGCCCATGCCGAACAGTTCGTGGCAGAACTTCTCCTCCTCCACCGTCTCCGACCCGTGCGTGTGCAGACGTACGCCGAGACCGCGCGCCAGCTCCGCGCCCTGCCGCATCAGTTCGGTGGAGACGGAGAAGGGGGAGCAGGGGGCCACGGCGACCTGGGTCATGGCGTCGCCTGAGGTGTCGTGGTGCTCCCGGACGGTCTCCTCGGTCGCGGCGAGGGCGTCGTCGAGCGTCTCGACGGCGAAGTCCGGGGGCAGTCCGCCGTCCTTCTCGCTGCGGTCCATCGAACCGCGGGCGAGGGTGAAGCGCACACCCATGTCGCGGGCGGCACGGATGACGGCGCCGGACAGGTCGCCGGAGCCGCGGGGGAACACGTAGTGGTGGTCCATGGCGGTGGTGACACCGCCGCGGGCCATCATCGCGAGGGAGCCCCGGGCGGCGGCGTGCACCATCGGCTCGTCGATGCGCGCCCAGGTCGGGTAGAGCGCGACGAGCCAGTCGAACAGGTTGTGGTCGGTGGCCAAGCCCCGGGTGATCCACTGGTAGAAGTGGTGGTGGGTGTTGACCAGGCCGGGCGTCGCCAGATGCCCGGTGGCGTCGATGCGGCGGACGACGTTCTCCAGGCTTCCGGGGGCCCTGCCCGGGCCGAGCGACTCGATGCGGTGGCCGGCGAGGACGAGGTGCCCGGAAACGTACTCGGCGTCCTTCGCGTCGACGGTCGCGATCGCGCAGTTCTCTATGACGGTGCGCCGGGCTGCTTCCATGGGTTCGTCCCTCCAGCAATCGTTCTTGTCTCAGAGGTTGGTGAGGTCCGGCGGTATGAGCGCCTCGCAGCCGTCGCGCAGGATCGTCGCCTCGATCAGGCCGTAGGGACGGTCGGCGGCGAAGTACACAGCGCCGTCCGCGGTGTCGTTGTCGAGTCCGAAGGGCTCCAGGTCCACCTGGAAGTGGTGGCGGTTGGGGAGGGAGAAGCGGACCTCGTCTATCTCGTCGCGCTGCTCGATGATCAGGGCGCCCATCTGGTACATCGTCTGCTGCAGGGACAGGGAGTACGTCTCCGCGAAGGCCTGGAGCAGGTGCTGCCTCGTCCGCTCGTAGGATGTCTCCCAGTCGGGCATCGGCCGCTCGTCGTCGGTCCAGTTGAACCGCCAGCGGGCGGCGACCGAGGTGGCGAGGACGCGGTCCCGGGTCTCCTTCAGCGTCGTGTACCCGTCCTTGACGAAGCCGTGGAACTCGGAGTCGGTGGAGTTCAGCACCGTCAGGTCCTTCAGGCCCGAGACGATCTCCCAGCACCCGCCTTCGTAGGTGACCTGTGTCAGCCGGGTCTCCTGGCCCTTGCGGACGAAGGAGTGCTCCCCGCGCTCGCCCGTGTGGGCCCCGGAGGTCGCGATCCGCTCCCAGGCGTACTCCTCGACGCGGATACGGGCCCGGTGGATGGGCTCCTGGGAGGTGACGAAGTGCCGGGCGAGGTGGATGCCGAACTGCTCGGCGGACTCGATGCCGTGCTCCTTGGCGAAGGCGAACACGGTGTTCTTGGTGGTGTCCGTCGGCAGGACGTTGGCGTTGGAGCCGGAGTGGTGGACCTCCTCCATGTCGCCGGACAGGGCGACGGAGACGTTGAGGTCCTTGATGTGGTGGGTGGCGCCGTCCCGCGTGACCCTGACGACGCGGTTCTCCGCTTTGCCGTACTGGTTCCGGCCGAGAATCGTGGGCATGACTGCTAGCTCCCTCGGTATACGGAGTAGCCGAACGGGCTGAGCAGCAGCGGTACGTGGTAGCGCTCGCCCGGTACGACGGCGAACGTGATCGCCACCTCCGGGAAGAACACTCCGGTGCCGCTGTCCCGGTGCGCGGGGGTGTCCTGCCGTGCCTCGGCCTGCCTGTCGGTGAAGTACCGCTCGACGTCGAAGTGGAGCCGTACATGGGTGGTGCCCTCAGGCAGTGCCGGGAGGTCCTCGCACCGCCCGTCCTCGTCCGTCGCGGAGCCGCCGAGCGCCTGCCAGTGCGCCTCCCGGCCCGGGCGGGCGGAGAGCTGGACGGCGACGTCCCGGGCGGGGCGGCCGGCGCTGGTGTCCAGGATGTGCGTGGACACGGAAGCGGTGGTCTCGGTGCTCATGCGGGCGCTGCTCCTAGGGATGTCAGGGCTGTCGGTCCGCTTCGACGAGCCGGGCCAGGCGGATGCGGTTGATCCTCCCCAGCTCGGTGCGGACGGTCTCGCGTTCCCGCTCCGGCGTGTTGCCGATGCGCTCCCTGGCCGCGTCGCGCATCTGCTCGCCGGTCCGGCCGGTGGCGCAGACGAGGAACACATGGCCGAACTTCTCCTGGTAGGCGAGGTTCAGCTCGAGCATCTCCGCCTTGAGCCGGTCCGGCGCACAGGCCATGCCGCTCTGCTCCCGCGTGGTGGCCGGGTCGCCGGACCGGGGTCCGCCGATCGGCGGGTGTCCGGCCATCGCCTCGTCGAGGTCCGCCGCGGTCAGCCCGCTCACGGCGGCGTCGGCGGTGGCGTACAGGCCGTCGGCGGTCGCGTAGGGGCGGCCGGCGAGCAGCAGGCGGACCCATGCCGTGCAGGCGCACACCTCGTGGAGTGCGGCAAGGGCCGCGCTCTCCTCCAGGGCGTTGAAGCGGGCCAGGCCCTGCGGCGTGGAAGTGGACGTCACGGAAGCCTCCCCCGGCCGGGAACGGCCGTCCTGCGGAACGGGCGTGCGAACAGCTAACGCCGCCCCGGACCACTACGTCAACAGTTTGTTGAAAAACGCGACAGTCGGGCCGCTCCCGAAACCGGCCGGAGTCCTTCAGGGGCCTTCGGGCGACCCTCAGGAGCCCTTCTCCCGGTTGAGGTAGTTGTAGACGGTGAAGCGGCTGACGCCGAGCGCGCCCGCCACCGTCTCGACGCCGTGCCGGACCGCGAAGGCACCGCGCGCCTCCAGACCGCGGACGATCTCCTGCTTGGTCCTGCGGTCCAGGCCGGCGAGGGGCCGGCCGTGCCGGCGCTCCAGCGCGGCGAGGATGTGATCGAGGGAGTCGGCGAGCTGGGGCAGGCGCACGGCGACGGCGTCGGCGCCTTCCCAGGCGAGGACGACGTCGTCGGGACCGGCCTCGTCGGGCGGGAGCAGCTGCCCGCCCATGGCGTCGACGAGCGGCTTGACCGCAGCGACGAACGGCTCGTCCGCCACACCGCTCATCCCCTGCCCTCCGCGATCACGTTGACCTGGAGCGAGACCCGGGTCGCGCCGGCCTCCAGGCTGCGGCGCAGCAGCGCGTCCACAGCGTCGAGGACCACGTCGGCACCCCCCTCCGCGGTGTTTCCGAACGGCCCGACGTCCACCGAGTCCAGCGCGGCCCCCTCCACGACCTCCCGGGCCACCACCGCGTGCGCGGGCGCCTCGTCCAGATCGAAGGGCTCGGTCGTGAACTCCACTCTCAATCGCATTGCGCCCCCAGAAAACGCCCCTGACCTGCACTTTCCCCTGGATCCCCCACAGTGAGGGCACATCGGGGCACGACAGGGACGCACTAGTCGACTGCTGCACAGTCGCGATACACCCCGGCCGATCGATTTCACTGGGGCGGAGCCACGTCGTCCGCCACGAGGCGACCCTAACCGACCGGGACGCCCTCCACCCTGTACGTGACCAGGCCTCCCGCGCGGCGCCATGGCCCCAGGGCAGGCCGTCAGCCCGGTGCGGTGCCCCTGGCCGTGTACGGATGTCCTCTCGGACGACCGAGCGACCGCGACCGGTACCGACGCACACACTCACGCAGCAGGAGAGTGCGGAGGGCACGCGCAGCCGATGTCCGTTCGGCAGGTGCCCCGAGCCCAGTCCGGAGCGCAGACGCCGCACCCTCCGGGAGCCGAAGGCGTCGCCGCTCACACCGAGGCCGTCCCCCTTCGGCCGGAGCGGCCGGAGCGGTCCGCGAAGACCGCCCCCGGTGCGGTGGTCTTCGCGCTGTCCAGGAGGAGCCGAACACCGCCGGGCCGGGGCTGCGGGGAGGTGATCGGCGCTTCCCGTACCGCGACGCCGGAGAAATGCCCGGCCTCCCCGCGGACAGGCTCTCGACGTGCGGTGGCCACTGCGCCTGTCACGGGGCTCCGGTGCGCCCCGGCGGTCAGTCGTGGGCTGCGACGAGGTGCTCCAGCCGTGCGCCGGGGAACTCCCGCTGGAAGGAGCCCGCCTGCCAGCGGTCGGGGAAGAGTGCGAGCTGGGCCTTGTCCCGGATGCGGGTGAGGGCCTCGCCCTTGACGATGCGGGAGCCGTTGAGCGCCTCGGCGCCGGCGGCGTCGGTTGACCGGGCCAGGTGGTAGGGCAGCATCTCCAGCCTCACGGCGGCGGAGAACTCGCCGGCCATGCGCGTGGTGACGACGTCGAACTGCATGGGCCCCACGGCCGCGAGCACGGGCGCCTGCTCGCCGCGCAGGTCGGAGGACAGGACCTGGACCACGCCCTCCTCGTCCAGCTGCGCGATGCCGCGCCGGAACTGCTTGGAGCGGGACAGGTCGACCGGTCGGACCACCGCGAAGTGCTCGGGCGCGAAGGTCGGCATCGGCGGGAACACGGCCGGCCGGTCGGTGTGGAGGGTGTCGCCGACGCGCAGCGAGGCGGCGTTGACCAGGCCGACCACGTCGCCCGGGTAGGCGAGGTCGACCATGGAGCGGTCCTGGCCGAAGACGCTGTGCGCGTACTTGGTGGCGAACGGCTTGCCGGAGGCGGCACGGGTGACGGTCATGCCCCGTTCGAAGACGCCCGAGCACACCCGCATGAACGCGATCCGGTCACGGTGAGCGGGGTCCATGTTGGCCTGCACCTTGAACACCAGTCCCGAGAACGGCGCGTCCACCGGCCGGCTCCCTCCACCCTCCAGTGCGCGCGGGCCGGGCGGCGGGGCGAGGTCGACGACGGCGTCCAGCAGCAGCCGCACCCCGATGTTGGAGACCGCCGCGCCGAAGAAGACCGGCGTGGTCCGGCCCGCCAGGAACGCCTCCCGGTCGTGCACGGCGCCGTCGGCCCGCAGCAGCTCCAGCTCCTCGAGCGCCTCGCCCCAGTCCGCACCCTCCTCCAGCTCGGCCTGGTGGGCCGGGACGGCTTCCTCGGTCGCCTCGTGCGCGCCGCCGGGCGTGCGGGTGTAGCGCAGCATCCGCTCCGGCTCGCGTACGTCGATCAGTCCGCGCAGGTGTCCGGCCTCGCCGACCGGCCAGGTGACGGGGGTGGGCCCGAGACGGAACTCCCGCTCGATCTCGTCGAGAAGTTCCAGGGCGTCGCGTCCGGGGCGGTCCCACTTGTTGATGAACGTGATCACCGGGATGCCGCGGTGCCGGCAGACGTCGAACAGCTTGCGGGTCTGCTCCTCCAGGCCCTTGGCCGCGTCCACGAGCATCACCGCGCAGTCCACCGCCGCCAGCACCCGGTAGGTGTCCTCGGAGAAGTCCGCGTGACCGGGAGTGTCCAGCAGGTTCAGCACACACCCGCGGTGCGCGAACTGCAGCACCGCCGAGGTCACCGAGATCCCGCGGGCCTTCTCCATCTCCATCCAGTCCGACGCCACCCCGCGCCGCCCGGCCTTGCCGTGCACCGCGCCCGCCTGGGTGATGGCCTGCGCGTGCAGGGCGAGGGCCTCGGTCAGCGTGGACTTGCCCGCGTCCGGATGACTGATCACCGCGAACGTACGCCGTCGGGCCGCCTCGGCAGCCGCCCGGTCCCGGGAGGCACTCATCGCACCGCCTCCGCGTCCGCCGGCCGGGCCGGGGACCCGTGCGGGGAACGAGCGAATTCCTCCGCCTGCCCCGACCGCCGACGCGGGTCCTCACACCGCGCATCGGCTTCGACCCAGTACTTGCGCAACCGTGTCACCAGTTCCTCGTGTACGTCACTGTCACTCTCCGGCAAGGGCGAACCGCCGGCGGGAAGCCGCTCCAGCATTCCGGAGCAGCCCGTACGCCCTCCGGACAGAAGTCCAGCGGCCTCGTACGCCACGCCGCCTCGCGTACCAACTCTCTCACCGAACCAGTAACCTACTCTAACGTCAGGGTAGGCCAATGGTCGCTGCACGAGGGCAGCCCCGACGGGCCGCCGTCGTCACGTGGCGCCGCCCACGACCGTCCACGGGCGAAAGCCGGCCGTGTCACCGGCCGTCCGATCCCGCATCGGCGCCGGGAAACCCCGCGGGACGAGGAGCGGGACGGGCGAACCACCGCGGTCCCGCTCCGTCGAGAACCAATCGCGGCTGACGCCGCACCGTCCCAACGGTCTCACGCCCTCGCACGATCACGCTTCGCCGTACACTTCGGACCGGGCGCGGACGACTCCCCGGTCGTCTCCCTTCCTTCCCCAGGCGTGTTCCACGCACCCGGTTCGACGCTCCACGGGGCAGGCGGGGAGCCACCTCGAAGGGCTCTCCGATAACGTCGGGATATGAGCCATCCGCACCCCGAACTCAAAGCCGCCCCTCCCCTGCCCGAAGGAGGGCTGAGGGTCACCGCCCTGGGCGGCCTGGGCGAAATCGGCCGCAACATGACCGTCTTCGAGCACGCCGGCAAGCTGCTCGTCGTGGACTGCGGGGTCCTGTTCCCCGAGGAGACGCAGCCCGGGGTGGACGTGATCCTTCCCGACTTCACCTCGATCCGGGACCGCCTGGACGACATCGCGGCCGTCGTCCTGACCCACGGACACGAGGACCACATCGGGGGTGTGCCCTATCTGCTGCGCGAGCGGTCCGACATTCCCGTCGTCGGCTCGAAGCTGACGCTGGCGTTCCTGGAGGCCAAGCTCAAGGAGCACGGCATCCGGCCGCGGACGGTACGGGTCGAGGAAGGCGACCGGCGGGGTTTCGGCCCCTTCGAGTGCGAGTTCGTCGCGGTCAACCACTCCATCCCGGACGGGCTCGCCGTGGCGATCCGTACCGGGGCCGGCATGGTGCTGCACACCGGTGACTTCAAGATGGACCAGTTCCCCCTCGACGACCGCATCACCGACCTGCGTGCCTTCGCCCGTCTGGGCGAGGAGGGCGTCGATCTTTTCCTCACCGACTCCACCAACGCCGAGGTACCCGGCTTCACCACCTCCGAGCGCGAGCTGAATCCGGCGATCGAGCAGGTGATGCGTACCGCGCCCCGGCGGGTCATCGTCTCCAGCTTCGCCAGCCACGTGCACCGCATCCAGCAGGTCCTGGACGCCGCCCACCAGCACGGACGCAAGGTGGCGTTCGTGGGCCGCTCGATGGTCCGCAACATGGGCATCGCCCGTGAGCTGGGTTATCTGAGGGTCCCCTCCGGCCTGGTCGTGAGCACGAAGGAGCTGGAGAAGCTCCCCGACCACCGGATCACCCTGGTGTGCACGGGATCGCAGGGCGAGCCGATGGCCGCGCTGTCGAGGATGGCCAACCGCGACCACCAGATCCGCGTCGGCGAGGGCGACACCGTCCTGCTCGCCAGTTCCCTGATCCCCGGCAACGAGAACGCCATCTACCGGGTGATCAACGGGCTGACCCGCTGGGGCGCCCGCGTCGTCCACAAGGGCAACGCCAAGGTGCACGTCTCCGGGCACGCCAGCGCCGGTGAACTCGTCTACTGCTACAATATCGTCAAGCCCCGCAACGTCATGCCCGTCCACGGCGAGTTCCGTCACCTGCGGGCCAACGCCGACCTCGCCATCCGCACCGGAGTCGACCCCGCGCGGGTCGTCATCGCCGAGGACGGGGTCGTCGTCGACCTCGTCGACGGGCGCGCGTCCATCACCGGCAAGGTGCCCGCGGGCAACGTCTACGTGGACGGCATGGAGGTCGGCGGCGCCACCGAGGCATCCCTCAAGGACCGCCTCACCCTGGCCGAGGAAGGCGTCGTCACCGTCGTGGCCATCGTCGACGCCGACACCGGCGCGCTGGCCGAGGCACCCGACTTCCTGGCCCGCGGCTTCGTCCATGACGAGACCACGTTCGAACCCGTGATCCCCGTCATCGAGAAGACGCTGGCCACCGCCGCCCAGGAAGGCGTCGGCGACGCGCATCAGCTCGAACAGCTCGTCGCCCGCGCCGTGGCCAACTGGGCCTTCCGCACCCACCGCCGCAGGCCGCTGATCATCCCCGTCATCATCGACGCCTGACACGGCCGCCCCCGCCTCGCCCCGGGCGGGGGCCACCAGGCGCCGTCCCGGTGGCGCTGCCCCCTGTGCCCAACGGACATCGGAAAGGTGGACGGATGAGTCCGCGCTTCGAGGAACTCGACTGGCAGGAGACACCGATCGGTGAGATCAGTCTGCGACGGCGCCGTCATCCGGTCTCGGGCGAGGACGTGTACGAGGTCAAGCTCGGCGACGAGTTCTTGATGTCCAGCCTCTTCACCGCCGGCGAGATCGCGCTGGCGGAGCTGGGCCTGGCCAGGCTGCCGAACACCGGACTGGACGTCGCCGTCGGCGGACTGGGGCTCGGGTACACCGCCCGGGCGACACTGGACGACCCCCGCGTCCGCACGCTCACGGTGATCGACGCACTCGCGGAAGTCATCGACTGGCACCAGCGGGGCCTGGTCCCCCTCGGGGCCGGGCTGGCGTCGGATTCCCGCTGCCGCCTGGTCCACGGCGACTTCTTCGCGATGGCCTCCGGCACCAGCGGACTGGACCCAAAGGAGCCGGATCTCCGGTTCCACGCCATCCTGCTGGACGTCGACCACTCGCCGCGCGATGTGCTCCACCCACGCCACGCCGCGCTCTACCAGCCGCCCGGGCTCCGTGCTCTCGCCGGGCATCTCCGCCCCGGCGGTGTGTTCGCCCTGTGGTCGAACGATCCGCCCGACGAGCGGTTCCTCTCCGCGCTCACCGAGGTCTTCACGGAGCCGGCGGCACACGTCGTCGAGTTCACCAACCCCCTGCAGGGCGGTACGTCGGCCAACACGGTCTATGTGGCCGGCACGAAAACAGACGCGTACTAGGAGGCTCCACGGGCCGCCCGGGGCGTTCCACCCGTCGGGCGGCCCTGCGTCCGGAGGCGCCGGGCCGCGCGCGAGCCGGTCGGGCCGGTCTGCGCAGACGCCCCGGTCCGCGTGCCGAAGGCCGCCCGTCAGTGGCCGCCGGTGAGTTGTCCGGCGAGGCGTTGGTGCATGTCGGCGCTGGATTCGTTGAGGCCGACGATGGTGACCTTCTTGCCACGCTGGGCGTACTTGGTCTCGATGGCATCCAGGGCCGCGACGGAGGAGGCGTCCCAGACGTGGGTGCCCGACAGGTCGATCACCACGTCGTCCGGGTCGTCCTTGTAGTCGAACTGGTAGACGAGGTCGTTGGAGGAGGCGAAGAACAGTTCGCCGGTGACCGAGTAGACGACCTGCTTGCCGTCGGGGTCGACCACCCCGGAGACGTTGGCCAGGTGGGCCACCCGCTTGGCGAAGATGATCATCGCGGCGACGGTACCGACGACGACGCCGATGGCGAGGTTGTGGGTGGTCACCACGACGACCACCGTGGTCGCCATGACGACGGTCTCGCCCAGCGGCATGCGCTTGAGTGTCCTGGGCTGGATGGAGTGCCAGTCGAAGGTGGCGACCGACACCATGATCATGACGGCGACGAGGGCGGCCATGGGGATGTCGGAGACGACAGGGCCGAAGACGATGCACAGCACCATCAGGAACGCGCCCGCGAGGAAGGTGGACAGGCGGGTGCGGGCACCGGAGACCCGCACGTTGATCATCGTCTGGCCGATCATGGCGCAGCCGCCCATGCCGCCGAAGAACCCGGTGACGATGTTGGCGACACCCTGACCGATCGATTCGCGCGTCTTGCCCGAGTGGGTGTCGGTGATGTCGTCGACCAGCTTGGCCGTCATCAGCGACTCCATCAGGCCCACCAGCGCCATGGCGAAGGCGTAGGGGGCGATGGTGGTCAGGGTCTCCAGAGTGAAGGGGACGTCCGGCAGGCCCGGGACGGGCAGGGAGGACGGCAGCTCGCCCTGGTCGCCGACCGAGGGGACCGCGATACCGGCGGCGACGGTGATGACGGTCAGCACGACGATGGAGACCAGCGGCGCCGGGATCACCTTGGTGATCTTCGGGAAGAACACCATCAGGGCCAGACCGGCGACGATGAGCGGATAGACCGCCCAGGGGACGTCGCGCATCTCCGGCACCTGGGCCATGAAGATCAGAACGGCGAGCGCGTTGACGAAGCCGACCATCACCGAGCGGGGCACGAACCGCATCAGCTTCGCCACGCCGAGCGCGCCCAGGACCACCTGGAAGACACCGGCGAGGATGACGGCGGCGATCAGGTGGCCGAGGCCGTAATCACGGTTGAGAGGGGCGATGACCAGGGCGATCGCGCCGGTGGCGGCGGAGATCATCGCCTTGCGGCCCCCCACGACGGAGATGACGACCGCCATGGTGAACGAGGCGAACAGACCGACGCTGGGGTCGACACCGGCGATGATCGAGAAGGAGATGGCCTCCGGGATCAGGGCCAGGGCCACGACCAACCCGGCCAGCACCTCGGTGCGGAGGATCTTCGGGGAGGCGAGCCAGTCGGGCTTGGACATGCGCAGCTTGGGGGCCGCGGACAGCGGTGAGGACATGCAACCGTTTCTGTTCGGGCGCACACGTCCATGCCGCTGGACGCGCGCGCGTCGTACCGATTCCACAAGGTGCGGACTCTCCGGCGGCCCGGCCGCCTTGGCGGGGCCGTGCCGGACAGGGCGGCAACCCTACGGTTGCCGGTCGGGCATCATTGCCCGGAAGTCTTCGGGTGCCGTCCGGGCCCGGTCGGGGCCCCGCTACGACGGTTGCGCTCCTGCCGGGCGCTGGACGCCGGGGACGAGCACAGAGGAAACTGTACCCCGACGTAAGGGGAGGGTGCGGTTTGTCTTCTTGTGAGAAGCAGGTAAACAGCCCCCGAGATCCTGTGACTGTTCTCACCCGGACTCGAGAACTTGACGGTTTCGCGAACAGGCGGAGATGTGAAGGAGAAGGTGCGGCGATGAGCGAGCGGCACATGCAGATCGGCGAGGTGGCCGAGCGGACCGGTCTGTCGCTGCGCACCATCCGGCACTACGAGGAAGTGGGCCTGGTCATTCCCTCGGCGCGCAGCAAGGGCGGCTTCCGGCTGTACGCGGAGGCCGACGTGGCGCGGCTGATGGTGATCCGCAGGATGAAGCCGCTGGACTTCTCCCTGGAGGAGATGCGGGACCTGCTGGAGATCACCGACCGGTTTGCGGACACCGACGACCGGCCCGCTGGCGAGGAGCTCGAGCGCCTGCGGGAGCGGCTGGACTCCTACCGCAAGGTGGCCGACGCACGCTGCGAGACCCTGCGGGCCCGGCTGGAGATGGCCGAGGACTTCGCCTCCGCCCTGCGCCGCCGCCTGCAGACGGATGCCCGTTCAAGCGCCTGAGCCGCTTCGGTCGTGGTCCGGGTCGAGGGGCGCGGTCCTCCATGGGCCGCGCCCCTCGACGCCGTCCGACCGTGCGACGGTGTTCGGTGTGCGACGGTGCACACCGTGGGGCAGTGCACACCGTGGGGCAGTGCACACCGTGGGGCAGTGCACACCGTGGGGCAGTGCACACCGTGGGGCAGTGCACACCGTGGGGCAGTGCACACCGTGGGGCAGTGCACACCGTGGGGCAGTGCACACCGTGGGGCAGTGCACACCGTGGGGCAGTGCACACCGTGGGGCAGTGCACACCGTGGGGCAGTGCACACCGTGGGGCAGTGCACACCGTGGGGCAGTGCACACCGTGGGGCAGTGCACACCGTGGGGCAGTGCACACCGTGGGGCAGTGCACGGCGTGGGGCAGTGCACGGCGTGGGGCAGTGCACGGCGGCGGATAGGAGGCGCTCCGTTGGGGCGCGTCCCCGACCGATCCGGCGCCGAGGGACGGGCGGGCGAGGACAACATGCAGGCTCGGTACAGCAGTTGCCCACCCAGGCCCCTGCCCCCGCATCATCGTCGGGATCCGACCGCCCATCGCCTTCCGAGGAGACCGCGTTGACGACCGACCGCTTCCCGGACATCCACCGCGCCGGCACCGTCGTGATCGGCACGCGGCATGCCGGAGGACCCGATCACCAGCAGTTGCTCGTCGACGCCGAAGCGCAGGCAGTGGACTGTGTTCCCTCTCCACACGGTCTCGATGCCGTGAGTCGGTTCGCGAGCACGGACGGCGAGACCGTGCTGTCGCTCGCGCAGTGGGAGAGCGCCCTGCCGTAGGACGCCTTCGTGCGTGACGGTGCCTGCACCGCGCCCTTGGCCGGTCCGCGCCCGGCTACCGGCTGTACCACAGCCTTGCCGAGCGGGACGGAACCCACGTCCCGGGTTGCCTGATCACCGCCGTTTTCGACGTCGACGGACCCGAGCGGCAGCGCTCCTTCACCGATGCGGTGCTCGCCGCCCAGCCGGAGGAGGGCGGACATCCCGGCACGGTCTCAGTCCGCTTCCTGCACAGCACCGACGGCAGCCGCGTACTGCCGTACACGGAGTGGACCGGCGTCGAGGCGCACCAGGAGGCCACCGAGGCCGGTGACCACGACAAAGGGCACGAGATCTTCTCCGGCACGCCCGGAGTGCGCCTCACCCACGGCGGACGCCGGCATCTGTGCCACGCTCTGCGACTCACCGAGGGGTGAACGGCCGGTCCCCACCGGGCACATCCAGGGCACACGCACCTGGAAAACGTGGACGACTGGCTGGAACGGCTCGGCGGGCCGGACGGCCCCGGCCGTTATCGCCGGTACGCGCTCCTCAGCCTCGGCTACTTCACCGTGTTCGAGGTCGGACTGTGGGCACTGGGTGGCGCGGTCGGGTAGCAGTCGGGTACCGGTACGGCCACGGTGGTGTCCGTGGCCGCGCCGGCCTCGGCGTCCCGTTGTTCCCGCTCTGCCTCACCGGCACCCCGCGGCCGGTGAACACCCCGGCCGACGCACTGGAGGCCACCCGCTCACGGGAAGCCCGAAAACCCGGGGACGATCCCGCCCCCACCGTCCGATACTCGGCGCATGCGTACGCACATCCGGCCCCCCGCCCCCGACGAGTTGTCCGCCCTCCAGGACATCGAACGGGCCGCCGGCGCCCCCTTCCGCGCCCTGGGCATGCCGGAGATCGCCGACGACGAACCGCCCGCCCTCACCATCCTCGAGCGCCACCGGCGGGCGGGCCACTGCTGGGTCGCCGCCGACGAACGGGACCGGCCCGTCGCGTACCTGATCGCCGAGCCGGTGGACGACGCGTTGCATGTCGAACAGGTCTCGGTGCACCCGCGCGCCGCCCACCGGGGCGTGGGCCGGTCCCTGATCGCCCACGCCGCCGGGCGGGCCCGCGCGCAGGGCCTGACCGCCCTGACCCTGACCACCTTCGCCGACGTCCCGTGGAACGCCCCGTACTACGCCCGCCTCGGCTTTTGGACGCTGGCCGAGACCGAGCTCACGCCCGGCCTGCGCCGGATCCGCGCCGAGGAGGGCGAGCACGGGCTCGACCGGTGGCCGCGCGTATGCATGTCCGCACTCGTCGGACAGCCGTGACTTCCCGCTCGGCCCTCTTGAACCCTCGGCCCTCCCCGTCCTCCCCGTCCTCCCCGTCGTACCGCTTCCGCGGTTCCACCTTGCGCACCTCTCCCGGGACCGTCGTGGGGAAGGAGTCCAGGATCTGGGGACGGCTCGGGATCCTGTAGTGGGCCGGCCGGTGCAGAAGGCACGCAGGTCCTCCGGGGCGACCAGGTCGCGGGGGTCCCCGGAAAGTCCTCCTCGCGGTACCCGGCGTCGGATCCCGCCGCCGTGGCCTCGCGCAGCCCGATGCGGCGGATCTTGCCGGAAACGGTCTTGGGCAGGCCCCCGAACTCCAGCCGGCGGATCCGCTTGTAGGGGGCGAGTGCCTTGCGGGAGTGTCCGAAGAGTTCCCTCGCGGTGTCCGGGTCTTGCCGGGCGGCTCTCTCCCGTCGTCCGGTCCGTGGCGCAGGTTCCACCTACCCCGAAAGGGGGGCGGGGCTCACTCGGGAACCCCGACGAAGGGCGAACAGGTGACAACCGGCCCGACGAACTGCTCCGCGTCGCGGCGGATCAACCGTGCGTGCGACGGGCCGGCCACCCCGCCCCGCGTGGGGAGATGGCGGTCTCCCCACGCGGGGCGGGGTGGTTGCCGTAGGTTTGCGGTGTTCTCGTGGGGTCGGCAATACCGGCGGGCCGGGGTTTTTCGACCGGTGCGCCGGGACTTTGGATTTCATCCGCGCGTCCGCTGTTATTTCCCTCACGACGTCGCGCCTCCGGATGTAACTGACCCATTGCCTAATATTGGCCAGGACACGACACAGAAGGGAGCGGTGACCGTGCGCCGGGACTTCAAGGATCCTGCCAGGTGCCGCTCCGACCTGGTCATCGGCAGGGAGGAACCGTTCGCCGAAGCGCGCGAGCAGCTGGCCCGCGGGGGCAGCGTGCTGCTGTACGGGCCCGCCGGAATAGGTAAATCGACCATGCTGCGGGCACTTGCTGCGGAAAACGCGAGCGGGGCGCCCACGGTGTTGCGCTGCTCCGCCACGGAGTCCGAATCCCACCTTCCGTTCCTGGCACTGGCAGATCTGTTCGGGCTGGTCCTCGAGAGGGTCTCCGGTGCGCTGCCCGCCGCGCAGCGCACCGCCCTGGAGTCGGCGCTCACCGGCCGCGGCGAGTCCACGCTCCAGCAGGACGGGCTCGCACTGCGCCTGGCGGTGCTGTCCACGCTGCGGGCGCTGGCCGCGGAGGGGCCCGTCCTGGTCGTCGCGGACGATCTGCAGTGGCTGGACTCGGCCAGCACGGAGCTGCTGGGCTTCGCCGCCCGGCGTCTGGGCGACGCGCCCGTGCAGATGCTGTGCGCCGTGCGGGCCGAGGGCACCGGAGGGCAGGAGTACGACCGTCATCTGCGGGTCTGCCCGCCGGACACACACGTGGTGCGGCTGGGCCCGTTCTCCCGTGCCCAGGTGTCCGCGCTGCTCGACCACCGCGGCTACACGGGGCTGTCCCGCACCACGGTCCGTGACATCCACCGCACCAGCGACGGCAACCCGCTGTTCGCGCTCGAACTGGGCCGTGCCCTGGCCGAGAGCCCGGCCAGGGCACGCCCCGGCGAGCCGCTGCCGGTGCCGACCTCGCTGCGTGCCCTGGTCCTCAGCCGGCTGGAGATGCTGTCGGACGACGCGCGCCGCACCCTGCTGGTGGCCAGCGCCGGCGCCCGCCCCACACCGGCGCTGCTGCACGCGGCCGGCCGGGACCACGCCGAGGACGAGACGGCCCAGGCCGCCGCGCTGGGGCTGCTGGCGACGGACCCGGAGGAACCGGCGCTGCGGTTCGCGCATCCACTGATCTCGGCCGCGCTGTACGCGGAGGCCCCCGCGCACGAGCGGCGGGCCGCACACGCGGCGCTGTCCACGGCGGCCTCCGACCCCATCGAGCGGGCCCGGCATCTGGCGCTCGCCACGACCGGCACCGACCCGGAGGTGGCGGCCCGGCTCGCCGAGGCCGCCACGCTGGCCCGCGACCGCGGGGCACCCTCGGTCGCCGCCTCGCTGGGCCTGCTGGCCGCCCGCCGCACCCCGGCCGACACGACCGACGGCACGCCGGGCCCGGACGAGCGGCGGCTGCAGGCGGCCGAGGACGCCATCATCGCGGGAGAGGCGGATCTCGCCCGGGACATCGCGCGCGAGGTGCTGACCCGGGCCACGGTGCCCGCGGAGCGGGTACGGGCGTGGATGGTGGTCATCGAGGCGGCCGGGCAGGCGCTCGGTGAGGTTGACGCGGTCTTCCCGCAGGTACTGGCCGACGCGGGCGACGACCCGCGGCTGCTCGCCCTGGTCCACTACCAGCTGGCCTGGCGGGAGCTGGTGGTCGACGGCGACTTCGGCGAGGCCCGGCGGGAGGCCGCGCACGCGGCGGACCTGGCGGCACGGGGCAAGGACCGTCGCACCGAGCTGATGGCGCTGTCCTTCCAGTCGTCCACCGAGACCCTGATGGGCCACCCGGACGCACCGGGCACCATCCAGCGGGCCCTGAGGGAACCCCAGGACCCGTATGTGGCCTGCCACCACAACGGCGCGGGCATGGCCAGGTTCCGCTGGCTGCTCATGAGCGACCAGTTGCCCGAGGCCCGTAAGAGCATCACCGGGCTGCTGCGTGAGGCACGACGGCGCGGCATGGTCGAGAGCGAGGTGCACTTCCTGCGCTTCCTGGCCGACACGGAGCTGCGCTCGGGGCACTGCGGCCGTGCCCTGGACCTGGCCCGGGAGAGCCTGCGGCTGGCCCGGGACTCCGGGATCGGGGAGGGTGCCTCGGCGATGCTGGCCTCGCTCGCGGAGGCCTCCGGCGGGGACGTGGAGCGGGCGCTGGTACTGGCGCGGGAGGCCGCGGACCACGCCGAGGTGGACGGCGACCAGATGTACCTCTCGCGCGCGCTGGCCGCCTTCGGCTACGCCCAGTTGGTCGCCGGGGACGCGGCGGGCGCCGTCCGCTCACTGCGCCGGGTGCGGGAACTGGAGCAGGGCATGGGCATCACCGACCCGGCGCGGGGCCGCTGGCACGGCGATCTCGCCGAGGCCCTGGTCCGGATCGGTGAGCCGGGCGAGGCGCAGGAACTCCTCAACCTCACCCGGGTGCACGCGCTGCGGCTGGACCGCGCGGGCGTCCTCGCCGTACTGGACCGCGCGGAGGCACTGGTGCGGGCGGCCCGTGGGGAGCACGAGGCGGCACAGGAGCAGTTGACGTCGGCGCAGGACCGGCTGGGACGGCTGGGGCACGGGCTGGAGGAGGCGCGGGCCGCGTTCGCGCTGGCCCGGCTGCGCGCCCGGCGCCCGGAAGCGGTACCGGGCCATGCCCCGTACGACGAGGCCGCCCGGCTGTTCAGGCGCTGCCGCGCGCTGCCCTGGCTGCGGCAGGTGGACACGGCCGTGGCCGCCGGTCCGGTGGAGCCGCAGACGGTGCCCGTGGCCACCTCGGCGGCGCTGGACGGTCTCGCCTCGATGGAACGGCAGGTCGCCTCGCTGGTGATGGAGGGCGCCACCAACCGGGAGATCGCCGCCCGTCTGTTCATCAGCGTCAAGACGGTCGAGGCGACGCTCACCCGGGTGTACCGGAAACTGGGCATCCGCTCGAGGGTGGACATCGTCCGCCTGGCGGCGGGACGCCGCACGAAGTGACCCCGGGGACCGAGGGTTTTCCCTGTGCAACTCCCGTAGGGGGTTCCCTCATTGGAGACTCGCGCTCCGGCTCGTAGCGTAAGGGTGTGCCGCTCGCCGGGCCCACAGGGCCGGTAGTCCGGTCCTCTGTGGCCCCCCGCCCCGCGCGACCTCCACCGGCAGCCGATGAGGAGACCGATGTCCGGGCTCGTCCGCAGTACGAGGACCGCTTCGACCACCGGCGTGGTCGCCGCCACCTGATGTCCTGAGTACCCCTCAGGTGATTGCCAGGGGGCGTTGCGGGCTTCCACGAGCAGCCCGCAACGCCCCCTCTCCATTCCCCTGGCGTCCCGTCACCGGCGTACGGCTGCGAAGCGGATGTCGTACGCCGCGTCCGGGTGCATCACCCGCAGCATCCGCTCCCCCTCTGCGGTGATCTCGTCCCGCCGGGCCCTGCTGCGCGGGCCGAACGGCTCGATCGCCAGGGCGCGTTCGTCCAGCTTCCGCACTCCCGCCAGGAAGCCGTCGACGAGGAGGGCACGGTCAGCCGGTCGAGGTCGACGCCGTCCAGCCCTTTGCGGAAGGAGACGAGTTCGCGGTCGCGGGCGGGCTGGGCCAGAGGGCGCAGGGTGAGGCAGCCGCCTGCGGTGTGGGCGGGGATGGTCGAGCGCAGGGTGACGATGCGGACCACCGCGCGGCCGGCCATCGACCGGGACAGCGCCTCGGGGGTGAAGCCGTCGAGGCGGGCGGCGAGCGCGTAGTACGGCGGCTTGACGCGCGAGGTGGCCGAGCGCACGGGTGCCAGAACGCTCCAGGTGCTGCCGGTACGCCCCCTACCCGGCCCGCACCCGCGCCGGTCCCGCGGTGGACTCGCGCACCGACTGGGCCGGGCGGGTGACACGCCCCAGGCCTGGCCCCGGCCTGGCCCCCGGCCTGCCCCGACTCCTTAGGATCGTCCCGTGGCCACCTTCCATCTCCAGCGCACGGCACCGCTCCCGCTCGACGAGGCCTGGCGTCGGCTCACGGAGTGGCCCCGCCACGGAGCGGCGGTCCCGCTCACCCGGGTCACCGTGACCACTCCCCCGCCCACCGGTGAGGGCACGGTCTTCGTCGCCCGCTCGGGCCTCGGCCCGGTCGCCTTCGACGACCGGATGGAGGTGACCGTCTGGCGGCCCCCGGCCGGCGGTTCGCCCGGCCTGTGCCGGCTGGAGAAGCGGGGCCGCGTGGTCAGGGGGTGGGCGGAGATCGAGGTCCGCCCGGGGCCGGGCGGCCGTACCCGCGTGCTGTGGCGCGAGGACCTGCGCGTCCGCTTCCTGCCGGGCTTCTGCGACCCGGCCCTGCGGGCCGTCTCCTGCCGGGTGTTCGGCCGGGCGGTGAACACCCTGCTGCGGCAGCCGTGACAGCGTGCGGAGACGCCCACGCCGCTGACGTCTCTCCGTCCGTCGCTCCGTCACTCCGTCGCTCCGTCACTCCGTCGGGCCGGATCCGGCGACGGACGCGGAGGCACGGTCGGGTTCGCGGTCACTGTCACGATGGATCGGGGTGGGAGCGCCGGTGAGGGGGAGGCCGGTGCCGCCTCGGCGGGTGGCGACGATCTCGGCGGCGATGGAGACGGCTGTCTCCTCCGGGGTGCGGGCACCGAGGTCGAGGCCGATCGGTGAGTGCAGGCGGGCCAGTTCCCGGTCGGTGACGCCGGCCTCGCGCAGGCGGGCGGTGCGGTCCAGGTGGGTGCGGCGGGAGCCCATCGCGCCCACGTAGGCGACCGGGAGGCGCAGGGCGAGCCGCAGGAGCGGTACGTCGAACTTGGCGTCGTGGGTCAGGACGCACAGGACCGTACGCGCGTCGATCTCGGTGCGCTCCAGGTACCGGTGCGGCCAGTCGACGACGATCTCGTCGGCCTCCGGGAAGCGTGCCCGGGTGGCGAACACGGGGCGCGCGTCGCACACGGTGACGCGGTGGCCGAGGAACACGCCGGCCCGGACCAGCGCCGACGCGAAGTCGATCGCGCCGAAGACGATCATTCGGGGCGGTGGGACCGACGACTCGACCAGGACCGTCACCGGGACGCCGCAGCGCGAGCCCTCCGCGCCGATCTCCAGGGTGCCGGTGCGACCCGTCTCCAGCAGCGCGCCCGCCTCCGCCACCGCCGTGCGGTCCAGTTCCGGGTGGACGCCGAAGCCTCCCTGGTACGAGCCGTCCGGGCGGACCGCGAGCGCGCGGCCCGTCAGGCCGGGCGGGCCGCTCACGATCCGCGCCACGGCTGCCGCCTCCCCGCGCGCGGCGGCGGCGAGCGCGGACGCGAGCACCGGGCGGGCGGGGTCGGCCGCCCGTACCGGTGTGACGAGGACGTCGATGACGCCGCCGCAGGTCAGACCGGCGGCGAAGGCGTCCTCGTCACTGTGGCAGAAGCGTTCGAGGACGGTTTCGCCGTCCTCGAGGGCCTGTCGGCACAGCTCGTACACCGCGCCCTCGACGCAGCCGCCGGAGACCGAGCCGAGGGCCGTGCCGTCGGTGTCCACCGCCAGTGCGGCGCCGGGCCCGCGGGGCCCGCTGCCGGAGACCGCCACGACGGTGGCGACCGCGAAGTCACGGCCTTGCGCGGCCCACCGGTGCAGTTCCTCGGCGATGTCCAGCATCTGTCGGTCTCCTCGGCAAGGGCCTGCGGGCCTCGGTGGCGGCCGGGGCCCGCCCGTCCCGGGCGGCTGCTCCGCGCCGGTGGGTACGTCACACGGTGCCGGTGAGGTGTTCCGGGCGGACCGGTGTGCGGTTCAGCTCGAGACCGGTCGCGTCCCGGACGGCCGCGAGGACCGCCGGGGTGGACGACAGGGTGGGGGCCTCGCCGACGCCGCGCAGCCCGTACGGCGCGTGGTCGTCGGCGAGTTCGAGCATGTCGACGGGGATGTCCGGCGTGTCGAGGATGGTGGGGATGAGGTAGTCGGTGAAGGAGGGGTTGCGCACCTTCGCCGTCCTCGGGTCGACGACGATCTCCTCCATGACCGCCATGCCCAGGCCCTGGACGGTGCCGCCCTGGATCTGGCCGATGACGGACAGCGGGTTGAGCGCCTTGCCGACGTCCTGGGCGCAGGCCAGTTCGATCACCTTGACGAGACCGAGTTCGGTGTCGACCTCGACGACGGCGCGGTGCGCGGCGAAGGTGTACTGGACATGGCCGTTGCCCTGGCCGGTGCGCAGGTCGAAGGGTTCGGTCGGCCGGTGCCGCCACTCCTCCTCCATCTCGACGGCCTCGTCCCCCAGAACGTCCACCAGATCGGCCAGCACTTCGCCGCCGTCGGTGACGACCTTGCCGCCCTCCAGCAGCAGTTCGGCCGTCGCCCACGCCGGGTGGTACGAGCCGAACCTGCGCCGGCCCAGCTCCAGTACCTGCTCCCGGACGCGTTCGCAGGCGTTCCTGACCGCGCCTCCGGTGACGTACGTCTGCCGGGAGGCGGAGGTCGAACCGGCCGATCCCACCTGGGTGTCGGCGGGACGGATGGTCACCTGGCCGACGCCCAGCTCGGTCCGGGCGATCTGGGCGTGGACGGTGACTCCGCCCTGGCCGACCTCCGCCATCGCGGTGTGCACGGTGGCCACGGGCCGGCCGCCGACCACCTCCATCCGCACGCGTGCGGTGGAGTAGTCGTCGAAGCCCTCGGAGAAGCCGACGTTCTTGATGCCGACCGCGTAGCCGACACCGCGTACGACGCCTTCGCCGTGGGTGGTGTTGGACAGGCCGCCGGGCAGCCGGCGCACGTCGGTGCCCTCGCTGCTCTCCCACTGCCGCTCGGGCGGCATCGGCATCGCCTTGACGCGGCGCAGGAGTTCGGCGACCGGCGCCGGAGAGTCGACGACCTGCCCGGTGGGCATGACGGCGCCCTGCTCCATGGCGTTGAGCCGCCTGAACTCCACCGGGTCCATGCCCAGTCGCCCGGCCAGCCTGTCCATCTGGGCCTCGTAGGCGAAGCACGCCTGTACCGCGCCGAAGCCGCGCATCGCGCCGCAGGGCGGATTGTTGGTGTAGAGGGCGAGGGCCTCGATCTCGACGTCGTCCACGACGTAGGGCCCGATGCCGAGGGAGGCGGCGTTGCCGACCACGGCCGGGGAGGCGGAGGCGTACGCGCCGCCGTCGAGGACGATGCGGCACGTGACGTGGGTCAGCTTGCCGTCGCGGGTGGCACCGTGCTCGTAGAAGAGCTTGGCCGGGTGGCGGTGGACGTGGCCGAAGAAGGACTCGAAGCGATTGTAGACGATCTTGACGGGCTTGCCGGTGCGCAGGGCGAGCAGGCAGGCGTGGATCTGCATGGACAGGTCCTCGCGGCCGCCGAACGCACCGCCGACACCGGCCAGGGTCATCCGTACCTTGTCCTCGGGCAGGCCGAGTACGGGCGCCATCTGGCGCAGGTCGGAGTGGAGCCACTGGGTGGCGACGTAGAGGTGGACGCCGCCGTCCTCCTCGGGGACGGCGAGCCCGGACTCGGGGCCGAGGAAGGCCTGGTCCTGCATGCCGAAGGTGTACTCGCCCTCGACAACGACGTCGGCTCGCTCTCGGGCCCGTGCCACGTCGCCGCGCACGATCGGCTGGCGGTGGACGATGTTGGGGTGGGCCACGTGCCGGTTGTGGTGGTCGTCGCGGTGCTCGTGGACGAGGGGCGCGTCGGGGGCGAGTGCGGAGGCCTCGTCGGTGACGACGGGCAGGTCGCGGTAGTCGACCCTGATCTTGGCGGCGGCGCGGCGGGCGGTCTCCGGGTGGTCGGCGGCGACGATCGCGACGGGCTCGCCGTGGTGGCGGACCCTGCCGTGCGCGAGGACCGGGGTGTCCTGGATCTCCAGGCCGTAGTTCCTCATGCCGGTCGGCAGGTCGTCGTACGTCATCACGGCGTGGACGCCCGGTGTGGCGAGCGCCTCGCTCGTGTCGATGGACACGATCTCGGCGTGCGCGACCGTGGAGCGCAGGATCTGACCCCAGAGCATGTCCTCGTGCCACAGGTCGGAGGAGTACGCGAACTCGCCGGTGACCTTGAGGGTGCCGTCGGGGCGGAGGGTGGACTCGCCGATGCCGCCCTTGGTTCCGGAGCCCTGCGTGATCTTGGTGGGAACACCGTTCGTCGGCATGCTCAGGCCCCCTCGGACCGGCGGGCGGCCGCGAGGCGGACCGCGTCCATGATCTTCTCGTAGCCCGTGCAGCGGCACAGGTTGCCCGAGAGCGCCTCGCGGATGTCGGCGTCGCTGGGGCTGGGGTTGTGCTCCAGCATCTCGTCGGCGGCGACCAGCAGGCCCGGGGTGCAGAAGCCGCACTGGACGGCACCGGCGTCGATGAACGCCTGCTGGATCGGGGCGAGTTCCGTATCCCCGACGGCACCGCTCCCGGTGCCGTCCTGCGCGCCGCGGGGGTCCTGCCGGGCGAGGCCGGCCAGCCCTTCGACCGTGACGATCTCGTGCCCCTCGGCCTGGCCGGCGGCGACGAGACAGGAGCAGACCGGGACGCCGTCGAGGCGCACCGTGCAGGAGCCGCACTCCCCCTGTTCGCAGGCGTTCTTGGACCCGGGCAGGCCGAGCCGCTCGCGCAGCACGTACAGCAGGGACTCGCCCTCCCACACGTCGTCGGCCTCCTGGGGCCGTCCGTTGACCGTGAAGTGGACACGCATTACGCGGCTCCCTCGGTGATACGGCGGGTGCCGCGGTACGACTCCCAGGTCCAGGTCAGCGTGCGGCGGGCCATGACGCCGACGGCGTGCCGGCGGTAGCTCGCGGTACCGCGGACGTCGTCGATCGGGTTGCAGGAGGCGGAGCAGAGGTCGGCGAACTGCTTGGCCACCGACGGAGGGACGATCTTCCCGTTGTCCCAGAGACCGCCCTCGTCGAGCGCCGCGTTCAGGAACTCCTCGGCGGCGGTGGCCCGTACGGGGGTGGGCGCCGCGGAGCCGATGCCGGTGCGGACCGTGCGAGTGCCGGGGTGCAGGGCCAGGCCGAACGCGCACACGGCGATGACCACCGCGTTGCGGGTGCCGACCTTCGAGAACTGCTGCGGTCCGTCGGCCTTCTTGATGTGGACGGCGCGGATCAGTTCGTCGGGCGCCAGCGCGTTGCGCTTCACGCCGGTGTAGAAGGCGTCGATCGGGATGCGTCGGGACCCGCGCACCGATACGGCCTCGACCTCGGCTCCCGCTGCGAGCAGTGCCGGGTGGGCGTCTCCGGCCGGGGAGGCGGTGCCGAGGTTGCCACCGACCCCGCCGCGGTTGCGGATCTGCGGGGAGGCGACGGTATGGGCGGCGAGGGCGAGGCCCGGCAGTTCGGCCCGCAGGTGCTCCATGATCCTCGTGTACGGGACGGAGGCGCCGAGCCGTACGGTGTCCTCGCCGACCTCCCACTCGGTGAGGTCGGCGATGCGGTTGAGGTCCATGAGGTACTCGGGTCTGCGGTGGTCGAAGTTGATCTCGACCATCACGTCGGTGCCACCCGCAATCGGCACGGCGGTGGGGTGCTCGGCCTTCGCGGCGAGCGCCTCCTCCCAGCCGGCGGGGCGAAGGAAGTCCATGACCGGCTCTCTTCTTCGTCTCGTGGGTCGTACGGATCTGGCCAGTCCGTGTGCGGCGGGCCCGGCTCGTTCATGGGGGATTCACGCGGAGTGGGCTCAGTACACCGCCCGCTGCTCCACCCGGGTCAGTCACGAAAGACATGAAGGAGTTGCCTGGCCAGCGGGAGCATCTTGTAGATTCATATGAAAAGAGGACCTCGGTAACCTCCTTGTTTTCCTCCGGAAACAACGGACACGGAGGAGACGGAGTACACAGTCCGGGGGACGGCCGACCGTACCGGATCGGCCACTCACCCGGACGCTTCGGGAAAGGCCCTTCACAGACCTTCCACGGCCTCCGGGCGGGGCCCTCCCCAGGCCCATCGTAGACATCGGTACACATCGAGACAGGGAACGGCGGCGACGAGAATGCGGCTGCGCGCACTGCTGGAGACCGACGCGCTGGGGCTCACGCTGCTCGGCGGCGAGGACGGGCTGGACCTCACCGTGCACGGGGTGATGACCACCGACCTGAGGGACCCCAGCCGCTATCTCTCCGGCGGGGAACTCGTGCTCTCCGGTCTGGCCTGGCGCCGGGACGCCGCCGACTCCGAGCCGTTCGTAAGGCGTCTGGTGCAGGCGGGGGTCGTCGCCCTGGCGGCCGGCGAGGCGGAGCTGGGCACCGTCCCGGAGGACCTGGTCGCGGCCTGTGCGCGGCACCGGCTGCCGCTGTTCGCGGTGCACGAGTCGGTGGCCTTCGCGACGGTCACCGAGCATGTCGTGCGGCAGGTGTCCGGCGAGCGGGCCGGGGACCTCGCGGCCGTGGTGGACCGGCACCGGCGACTGATGGCGTCGGGCCCGGCGGGCGGCGGCCCGGACGCGGTGCTCGACCTGCTCGGCACCGACCTGGACCTGCGGGCGTGGGTGCTCTCGCCGACCGGGCGGCTGATCGCCGGTTCGAAGGCGGGGCCGCGGCTGCCCGACAACGTGTGCGTGCGGCTCGCGGCGGAGCAGCTGACGGCCGCCCGCGGCGGCCGCCCCGGACCGCACCGGGTGACCCCGGACGACCGGACGACGTACAGCCTCTTCCCGGTGCGCGGCGGCGGACCCGCGGGCCGGGCGGTGGCGGCCACCCCGCAGGCCGCGCAGCCCGCACCCAGCGGGCAGGGCGCACCGGCCTCCCCGGAGGTGCGAGACGGCAGGGACGGCAGGGACGGCAGGGACGGCAGGGAAACCGTGCTGTCGGACTGGCTGCTGGTGGTCGAGGCGGACGCCGGGGACTGGGCCGAGGAGCGGCTGGACCTGCTGTACGGGGTCGCCCAGCTGATCGCGGTCGAGCGGGACAGCCGGAACGCGGCACGCGCGGTACGGCGCCGGCTCGCGCAGGAGGTGCTGGAGCTGGTGCAGGCGGGCGCGGCGCCGGCCGAGGTCGCGGCCCGCCTGCGGGGGGCGGCACCGGTGCTGGTGCCCGGTCTCGGGGCCGCGCCGCACTGGCAGGTGGTCGTCGCGCGGGTCGACTGGGACGGCGGCGGGTCCGGGGGCGGGGCGGCGGCGCAGACGCTGCTCGAGGAGATCCTGGTCGACCCGGCGTCGACGGGACCCGAGCACTCCGACCGGATCGCGGTGGCGCACACCGGGGACGAGGCGGTCGCGCTCGTCCCGCTGTCCGCGGTGCCGAGCGAGCACGAAAGCGCCGACGGGCGGGGACTTCTCGCCGACGCCCTGCTGAAGTCCGTACGGGAGCCGCTGACGGCCGGTCTGGACGGCGACGGGCGGCTCACCCTCGGGGTCAGCGCGCCCGTGCACTCGGCGGAGGGGCTGCGCGGGGCCCTGGAGGAGGCCCGGCACGCACGGCGCGTGGCCGCGGCACGTCCGGGCCGGGTCTGCGCGGCCGGCCACCACGAGCTGGCCTCGCACGTCCTGCTGCTCCCGTTCGTCCCCGACGACGTGCGGCGGGCCTTCACCGCCCGCCTCCTGGACCCGCTGCGGGACTACGACCGGCGCCACCGCGCCGAACTGATCCCCACGCTGGAGGCCTTCCTGGACTGCGACGGCTCCTGGACCCGCTGCGCCGCCCGGTTGCACCTGCACGTCAACACGCTGCGGTACCGGGTGGGGCGCATCGAGCAGCTGACGGGTCGTGACCTGTCCCGGCTGGAGGACAGGCTGGACTTCTTCCTGGCCCTCCGCATGAGCTGACGGCCCGGCGGCCGGCCGGCGTGCGCGTGGTGGGGGTGGCGCGTGGTGAGGGCGTGCGCCGGTGGGGAGTCGCGGGCACCGTCGGGCGGTCCACCGTTCGGGCCCGCTGATCCACGACTTTGTGAAATCCTTCACCCACCCTCTTGGCCCGGCCCCGTTGTTCGTGCTGAGATGCGGCCACCACTCAACAGCTCGATGGCGTGCTCGGGGAGGGCAACGTGGCGCACACCGCCATGTCTGGTAACGGAACGACCGCTGGTGACGATCCCCTCCAGACCGCGGTATGGCGGTTGCGCTCACGCGCCTGCTGGGCCGACGCCGCCGCCCTGCTCACCCCGGACACCCCGGCCGCGGCGCTGCAGCGGTCGTCGCTCCTGGTGGAACGGTGCCTGTACACGGAGACGGGCTGGGGCGAGGCCGAGGACGCGCTGCGGACGGCCGAAGCGCTGGCCGACACCGACGACGAACGGGGCGCCGCCGCTTGTGAACGCGGGTACCTGGCCTACGCCGCCACCCTGCTCGCGGTGCGCGACCGGGCCGACGAGGCTCGGGCCGCGCTCGGGCGTGCGGCGGCGCTGATCCCTCCGGGAGCCCCGGCACGGTCGCTGCTGGACTTCCGGCGCGGGCTGATCGCCGAGAACCTGGCCCGCTCCCCGCAGTCGGCGCGTGCCGCGTACCGCCGCGCCCACGCGGGCGCCACCGCGCACGCCGACCCACTGCTGCTCTCCGGCACCTGGCGCCACCTCGCCGGGCTCGCCCTGCGGGACGGCGAGGTGGCGGAGGCGCGGCACGGCTTCGCCGAATCGCTGCGGATCCGCGAGGAGTTGGGCTACCTGGTCGGCACGGCGCCGGCCCTGGTCTCCCTCGCCGACACGGAGACCGAGCCGGAGGCGTCCCGTCTGCGCGAGGAGGCCCGCCGGCTGCTGCGCCTGCTCGGCGGCGTCCCCACCTGGCTGTCCCGCCAGCTGGCCCCACCGGCCCCGGGAGCGGCGACGGCGTAGGAAAGCCGGTGGCCGCGGCCCCGGTGCCGCGTGCCGGGACGCGGCACCGGGGCCTCCGTGCTTCAGAGCGCGCCGGCGAAGTGCTCCCCCACCAGTGACCGCACCGCGTCCCGGTCGCCCGCGACCAGCGCGTCCAGCAGGGTCGTGTGCTGGTGGGCGTCGGCCACCAGCCCCGCCCGGCCGAGGGGGCCGGGGACGGTGCCGGCCAGGGGCCACTGGGCGCGGCGGTGGAGGTCATCGGCGGTGCGGACCAGCTGGTCGTTGCCCGCGAGGGCGAGCACCGCGCGGTGGAAGGCGCGGTCGGACTCGGCGTACGTGGCCCGGCAGCCGGAGGAGGCGGCGCGGACGGTGGCCTCGGCGAGGGGGCGCAGTTCGGCCCAGCGCTCGGCGGGCACCGTAGCGGCCAGCCGCAGCACCACCGGGACCTCGATCAGTGCCCGGACCTCGGCCAGTTCGGCGAGTTCCCGGTCGCCCCGCTCGGCGACCCTGAAACCCCGGTTGGGCACGACCTCGACCGCGCCCTCGAGGGTGAGCTGCTGCATGGCCTCCCGGACGGGTGTCGCGGAGACCCCGAACCGCTCGGCCAGCACCGGTGCGGAGTACACCGCGCCGGGCCGCAGGTCGCCCGTCACCAGCGCGGTGCGCAGCGCGGCGAGGATCTGCCCGCGCACGGAGGACCGCTGGACGGGCGTCCGGGGCCGGGGAAGGACCGCGGCCGGTTCGCCGTGGGTGTGCTCACCGCGTACGGCGTCGTCCCGGCCTGGTGCGGCGTCGGCTTCCCCGCCCCGCACGCCGGACCGGGCGGGCACCCTGACTCTGCCCGCTCCCGTACCTGTACGCGCGTCCGCGCCGTCCTGTCCGGCCCCGGCGTCACCCGCCCCTGTGAAGCCCTTCGTGCCCTGCCTCACGGGGTCCTCCTCGGGACGTTTCGGTACTTGAGGTCATTACGGCGGCTTGCCAGCCGCCCGTCAAGCACCATACGGGCACAGGCCCCCCGGTTCACATCTCGGCGATCTTGGGTAAGGTGAGCCTTACCTTTATCGGTCCGGCGTCGGGCCGGTTCGGCGACATGCGAAGGGGTGGTCCCATGGCAGCAACCGGTTCGGCCGTCGCGGACGCGTACGCCCGCCTGGCGGAGGCCTTCCCGGCACTCGCCGTCACGGAGCTCGCCGCCGGCGAGGAAACGCCCCGGGACGGCGCCTGGGTGTCCGCCGACGCGCTCGCCCAGGGGGACAGCGGCTCCGCCCTGGACGCCTTCCTGTCCTGGGACGACAGTCAGGTGCTGCGGGACTACGGACAGCGGGGCCGCCCCGACGTGGTCGCCAGCTTCGGCCTGCACCGCTACGCCTGGCCCGCCTGTCTGCTGATCACCGTGCCGTGGTTCCTGCACCGCCGCGTGCCCCGTTACCCCGTGACCCACGTCTCCTTCGACCGCGCCGCCGCCGGACTCGCCGTGGGCCGCATGGCCGTACGCCCCGACACGTTCGCCTGCCTTCCGGACGACCCGGCGGCCGCGCTGCCCGGCGCCCGCGTGGTCCCGGACGAGGAGGCCCTGCGGGCCGAGGTACGCGCCGCCGTCGCCGAGCACCTCGGCCCCGTCCTGGCGGGCTTCGGCCCGAGGATGCGCCGTCGCGGCCGCGCCCTGTGGGGTATGGCGACCGACGAGATCGTGGAGAGCCTGCGGTACATCGGGCAGTTGCTCGGCGAGGAGCAGCGGGCCCTGCGGGAGCTGGAACTGCTGCTGCCCGGCGCCACCCGGCCGTACGTCGGCGCGGCGGGCTTCCGCCCGGCCACCGGGCCCGACGGCGAGGCCACGCACACCCGGGACCGGATCAGCTGCTGCATGTTCTACACCCTCCGTCCCGACGACGTCTGCGCCAACTGCCCGCGCACCTGCGGCGCCGGAAGGACGAAGGGAAGGGTGAGCGAAGAGGTGGCCACCGGCAAGGTCATCAGCATGCCCACCGAGGAGGCCGTCATGCCGGTGGCGAAGGCGAGTTGACGTCGCGTCACTCGTCGATCCGTCCACCCGTCCGCTGGATCTGCCCGGTTCTGCACCACCACGAAGGTCACAGGGTCTTCACGATTTCCTCGCTTGTTGTGAGGCGTCTCCACGGAAGCACCCGTACGGGTAGTCTCATTCGAACCCAACTCTCGCCCCTCACGCGTCAGTTCGAGCAGAACGCCGCCCTGGGCACCTCCTCGCACTTCATGGCGGCCACTTGCCCCGAAATCCCCAGAGGAGCGGCGGGATTGGGCCACTATGGCGGGCGTTACGCCCTATCCCAATGCAAGGGGCCCCTAGATGAGACTGACCGACATATCGCCGAATTGGCTGCTTCCGGGCGCCGTGCTGCTCCTGGGCATGCTGGTGGCGGTGGCGGTGCTCGCGCGCGGCAAGCGCTCCTCGGTCAAGGACACGAGCGCGGACGACTCGTGGGAGCGCAGCGAAGAGCGCCGCAGGCGCAAGGAGGCTCTGTACGGCACCGTCTCCTACATCCTGCTGTTCTGCTGTGCCGCGGTGGCGGCCGCACTCTCCTTCCACGGTCTGGTCGGCTTCGGCGAGCAGAACCTCGGCCTGTCCGACGGCTGGCAGTACCTCGTGCCCTTCGGTCTGGACGGCGCGGCGATGTTCTGCTCGGTGCTCGCCGTGCGCGAGGCCAGCCACGGTGACGCGGCACTCGGCTCCCGCATACTCGTGTGGACCTTCGCGTTCGCCGCGGCCTGGTTCAACTGGGTGCACGCTCCCCGGGGCATAGGGCACGCGGGCGCTCCGCACTTCTTCGCGGGTATGTCCCTGTCGGCGGCCGTGCTGTTCGACCGCGCGCTGAAGCAGACCCGCCGGGCCGCCCTGCGTGAACAGGGCCTGGTGCCGCGTCCGTTGCCGCAGATCCGCATCGTCCGCTGGCTGCGGGCTCCCCGGGAGACGTACCGTGCCTGGTCGCTGATGCTGCTGGAGGGCGTACGCAGCCTCGACGAGGCGGTCGAGGAGGTCCGCGAGGACCGGCGCCAGAAGGACGAGACGCGCCGGCGCCGGCGCGTCCAGGAGCGGGTGGAACGGGCGCGGCTGAAGGCCATCAGCCGGGGCCACCGCGCTCTCGTGGGCGGCGGCGGCCACCCCATGGAGGCCCCGACGGTGGAGCGGGCGGACGACGTGACGGCCAAGGAGCCTGCCATAGTGGCGCCGGAGACCGCCCTCCCCGTTCGCTCGCGTCCGTCCCTGCAGCCGGTACGCGGTGGTTCCGATCCGATGACCGTCGACCTCACCGCGGAGGACGACACCCAGGCGCTGCCTCGTCTGGACTCCCTCGAGCGCAAGCTCAAGGACCTGGAGCAGCAGTTCGGCTGACGCGGGCGGGACGGGACAGGGCATTCGACGGGACGGGGTACGGCCCGTGCGGCCGTACCCCGTCCCGTCGAATGCGCCGACGCCGGTGTCAGGCGGCGTCCGCTTCGAGTTCGAACCAGACCGCCTTGCCCACTCCGTGCGCCCTGACTCCCCACGCGTCGGCGAGGGACTCGACCAGGACCAGCCCCCGGCCGTGCGTACCGTCGTCGACGACCGGTACCCGTGGCCGGGGTTCGTGGTCCACGAAGTCCCTTACCTCGACCCGTAGTCCACGAGGTCCGACGGTGGCCGTCAGGACCGCCGCCCGGTCGGTGTGGATCAGCGCGTTGGTGACGAGCTCGGTGGTGAGGAGCTCCGCCGTCTCCGACTGTCCGGGCCTTCCCCAGTGCCTGAGCATGTGTCGTAGGTCGTGACGGGACTCGGGCACCGCCCGCAGGTCCGCCCGCCCCAGTCGGCGTTGCAGCCGGGCCGCCGCCGGTGCCTGCTCCGCGCCCTCGTCGGCCGTCCCCTCCACGGTCGTCACCGAGCCGGTCCCGGCCACGCCGGGACGACCCCCTTGTGCCTGCCTTCTCATGGCCCCCGCCCGCGTTCCGGTGTCGATTCCCCCTGCGGCTCGAACACGTCCAAGGGAATCCATGCCCTGTCACCCACGCGGCAGTCATGCGGCGGTCGCCAGGCGTCCTGAAAGCCGGATATTGGCCGAATTTCAACGGCCACACACGTGTGCGGGATCGTCCTCCCGGCCCCCGTGGCGAGAGGACGACCCCGGGTTCGCGGTGGTCGTGCGGTCCGTTGCGGACCATGTACTACCGGCCGGTTCACTTCCGGGCGCCCGTGTCAGTACAGCTTGTTGACGGCCTTGGCCGTCGTCTTCTTGAAGGCGGACACCGGGGCGTCGCCGAGGACGCCCCTCTGCCCCCAGCTCACGATGGTGACCGTCCTGCCGTCGCGTCCCACCGACAGCAAGGGACCAGGGCTACGGCGGCGCCCTCACCCCGCGGTACCTCGCGGCGGGCCTGGACAAGGACCGGCCGATCGCCCGCCCGGTCGCCGGGAACGACGCCGGTACACCGGTCCCCGCGGTCCGTATGCCCTACCGGGTCTCCGCGAAGGACCCGGAGGTACTGGAGGTGACCGCCACGGCCGCGGGCTGCGACTGTCGCTGGTACCTGGAGCTGGAACTGGTCCTCGGGCAGCCGCTCCGGCACCGTCCGGATCGACGACGGCGGCCGTCCGTTCCGCACCAGCGGCATCGAGGGCCCGCCCCGCTACGAGTACGACACCTCCAACTGTCGCTGGACACCCCGTACGGGCTGAACACCCTTACGGACGCGGTACGTTGCGCAGGTTGGAGCGCGCCATCTGGAGCATCCGGCCGACCCCGCCGTCCAGCACCATCTTCGACGCGGACAGCGCGAAGCCGGTCACCATCTCGGCCTTGATCTTCGGTGGGATGGACAGCGCGTTGGGGTCGGTGACGACGTCGACGAGGGCCGGGCCCTTGTGCTTGAACGCGGACTCGAGTGCCCCGGCGAGGTCCTTCGGCTTCTCCACCCGCACCCCGTACGCGCCGCACGCGCGGGCGACTGCGGCGAAGTCCGTGTTCTTGGTGGCGGTGCCGTGCGAGGGCAGTCCGGCGACCAGCATCTCCAACTCGACCATGCTGAGGGAGGAGTTGTTGAAGACGACGACCTTCACCGGCAGGTCGTACTGGACGAGGGTGAGGAAGTCCCCCATGAGCATGCTGAATCCGCCGTCCCCGGACATCGACACGACCTGCCGGCCCTGGTCGACGAACTGCGCCCCGATCGCCATCGGCAGTGCGTTGGCCATCGAACCGTGCGAGAACGAACCGATGACCCGGCGGCGGCCGTTGGGCGAGATGTAGCGGGCCGCCCAGACGTTGCACATCCCCGTGTCGACGGTGAAGACCGCGTCCTCGTCGGCAAGTTCGTCCAGGAGTGAGGCCACGTACTCGGGGTGGACCGGCACGTGCTTCTCCACCTTGCGCGTGTAAGCCTTCACCACCCCCTCCAGCGCCTCCGTGTGCTTCTTCAGCATCCGGTCGAGGAACCTGCGGTCGTCCTTGCCCTTGATCCTCGGGGTCAGACAGCGCAGCGTCTCCCGCACGTCGCCCCACACCGCGAGGTCCAGCTTCGAGCGCCGGCCGAGGTGCTCGGGCCGCACGTCGACCTGGACGGTCTTCACGTCGTCGGGAAGGAAGGCGTTGTACGGGAAGTCGGTGCCGAGCAGGATCAGCAGGTCGCACGCGTGGGTGGCCTCGTAGGCGGCGCCGTATCCGAGCAGCCCGCTCATGCCGACGTCGTACGGGTTGTCGTACTGGATCCATTCCTTGCCGCGCAGGGCATGCCCGATCGGAGACTTGATCTTCTGGGCGAGTTCCATGACCTCGGCGTGTGCGCCCTGGGTGCCGCTGCCGCAGAAGAGGGTGACCTTCCCGGCGGAGTCGATCATGTCGATCAGGCGGTCGATCTCGGCGTCGCCGGGACGGACGGAGGGGCGGGAGGTGACCAGGGCGGTCTCGGCGGCCCGGTCGGGGGCCGGCTGGTCGGCGATGTCACCGGGGAGGGTGACGACGCTGACGCCGGAGCGGCCGACCGCGTTCTGGATCGCGGTCTGGAGCAGCCGGGGCGTCTGCTGGGGGTTGGAGATCATCTCACTGTAGTGGCTGCACTCGCGGAACAGCCGGTCGGGATGGGTCTCCTGGAAGGAGCCGAGGCCGATCTCGCTGGACGGGATGTGCGAGGCGAGGGCGAGGACCGGGGCCATCGACCGGTGGGCGTCGTACAGCCCGTTGATGAGGTGGAGGTTGCCGGGGCCGCAGGAGCCTGCACAGGCGGCGAGACTGCCGGTGATCTGCGCCTCCGCACTGGCGGCGAAGGCGGCGGTCTCCTCGTGCCGGACGTGGACCCAGTCGATGGCGGAGTTGCGACGCACGGCGTCGACGACGGGGTTGAGGCTGTCGCCGACGATGCCGTAGAGGCGCTCGACTCCCGCGCGGGTCAGGATGTCGACGAACTGTTCCGCGACGTTCTGTTTGGCCATGGTTCCCGGGTGCCCCTTCGGTGTCCGTGAATCCCTGGATCTCCGTCCGGGTTCCATGGAGTCACACCCGGTGGGTTCACGCCTCCCAGACGGCGGCGGCCGTACGGTCGTCCGCGTATCCCTTGACCCGTACCTGGGTGTCGGCGAGGAACGCGGCGAGGCCCGGTGGTCCGGGGCGGGACCACCGCGTGGCCAGGTGGGCGCGGAGTTCCTCCTCGCCGCGCAGCGGGCCGGCGAAGCCCGGACTGCACAGCAGGAGGGTGTCGCCCTCGCGGGCGACGGACGTACGGAAACGGAAGGGCTCTCGCGAAGGACCGGGGGCGGGCTCGTACGGGCTCGGGGGCGTCGGTATGCCGAGGTCCATGGTGAGCCGGTCGCCCTCGGGGGTCTCCGAGGGCAGCGAGCCGAAGCCGAGCACGGCCTCGCCCCTGGCCTCGGCGGCCTCCGGCTCGATGTCCTGCCACGCTCCGCCCCGCAGCCGGAACAGTCCGCCGTCGCCGACGCCGAAGAAGACGCGGGTCCGGCAGTCGGGGTCGGCGGGCAGCAGCAGGCAGCGCAGGGTGGCCGCGTACGCCTCGGGTTCGAGACCCTGCTCGGCGGCGCCCGCGCGGAGCCTGCCGAGGGTGCGGTCGGTGAGGCGGTGCAGCCCCGACTTGAGGTCGCCGCGCCGGCCCGCCCTGATGTCCTCGGCCAGGCGGGCGTGGCTGAGGCCCACCGCCTTGCCGATCCACCGACAGGCCTCGGCGGCCGCGCGATGGGCACCGGGGGTACCCCGTACGCCGGTGGCGACCGCCACCAGCACCAGGGCCCGGTCCTCACTGCCGAACCGGGCGGTCAGCAGGGCATCCCGCCGCAGTGCACCCCGGTACCTCGCGGAGTCACCGCGTACGGAGGCGGCCCGCAGGGTGCAGGCCCCGTACCGGGCACCGTCGAGCACGGTGTCCGGGACCAGGTCGTCCAGTTCGTGGGGGTCGGCGGGGGGCAGCGCGGTGGGCTCGGCATCGTAGGTGGGCGGCCGGGAGCCCACGTGGCCGCGCGGCGGGGGCGGCGGCTCCACAGGCGGGACGTGGCGCGGGGCCCGGGGGCGGGGGGAGGCGTCGGTGGGGGCGGCGTCGGGGGCGGCATCGGGTGGGGCGGGAAAGCCGGCCGCCGAAGTCGTGCGGCCCGGCGGGGGCCAGGCCTGCGGTGCTCCTTGCGGCGGGTGGGGCGTCCGGCCACCGGGCGACTGTGTGCCGGATGGCTGCATGCCGGACGGGTTCCCCGTGGAAGGCCCTCCGTGCGCCGGCCCGCCCACCGGACCGTCCGCCCTCTCGTTCACCGTGCCGGCCACGGAGTCGAAGCGGTCCTCCAGGGAATCGGGCGCGGGCGCGGAGCCCGTGTCCGCGGTGGCGCCGTCGTACAACTGCCCCCACCAGTCGTCCTCGTGGCCGGTGGGCCTGCCCCCCTGTTCGCTCATACCTTGCATTGTCCACCGCGCGGGCCCGATGAGAACGGAGCAGGGGAAATCCGTTCCCGGCACCACGCGGCCTACGGCGCCACGGCCACTCGGGGCACATGAGCCACGCTTGTTCGACGCGAGGGGCCGGTGGGAGCCCCACACCTGGTCTGCGCCTCCGGCCGTCCTCCGGCACCCTGGACAGATGGGAGCGTGGGATCTCCTGCTGACCGGACTGGTGATCCTGTTCGGCCTGTGCGGAGTACTGCTGCCCGGGGTGCCGGGGTCGTGGCTGGTGTGGGCCGCGATCCTGTGGTGGGCGCTGAAGGACCCGCGGCCCGTGACGTGGTGGGTACTGGTCGGCGCGACGGTCGCCTTGCTCCTGTCCCAGGTGGTCCGCTGGACCCTGCCGCCCCGCCGGCTCCGGGCCGGCGGCATCGACGGCCGGGTGCTGGCGTACGCGGGCGCGGGGGCGCTCCTGGGCTTCCTCCTGGTGCCCGTCCTGGGCGCGGTCCCGGGTTTCGTGGCCGGGATCTACGCCTGCGAGCGGGTCCGCCTGGGCCGCCGCGGCGAAGCGGTGACGGCGACCCGTACGGCGATGCGCTCGGGCGGCTGGAGCGTGCTGACCGAACTGTTCACCTGCCTGCTGATCACGGCGGCATGGCTCGTCACGGTCGTCTGGCGATGACCGGCAGGCCGGCGGGCCTGCCGGTCCACCGGTCCACGGCTACGGCCGCAGTGCTCCCTCGTGGGTGAGCAGGTGGATCTTGCGGTCCAGGCCGCCCGCGTATCCGGTCAGCCTCCCGTCGGCGCCGATCACCCGGTGGCAGGGGCACACGATCAGCAGCGGGTTCGCGCCGATCGCCCCGCCGACGGCCCGTACGGCGGCCCTGGAGGCGCCGATCCGCGCGGCGATCTCACCGTACGACACGGTCGCCCCGTAGGGGATGTCACCGAGCGCGGCCCAGACCCTCTCCCGGAAGGGGGTGCCGGCGGTGTGCAGCGGCAGCCGGAAGTCCTCGAGCTCACCGGCGAAGTACGCGGCGAGCTGCTCCTCGGCCGCACGGAACGGGCCCGGGTCCTGCCGCCAGGCCTCCCGCACACTGCGCCCGCCCTTCTGCCCGGGCACGGAGAGCGAGGTCAGCGCCCCGTCCGGACCTGCGGTGAGGAGCAGTTTCCCGAGGGGGCTGTCGACACCGGTCCAGTACGTGTCCGTACCTGCGCCCGTGCCCGTGCCCGTGCCCGTGTCGACCATGCCGTTGGCCGTCGTGGTCGTGGTCGTGTTCACGGGTACTCCAACTCCCCTGCCGCGCGCAGGTGGTTCAGGGCGTATGAGCGCCAGGGGCGCCAGCTGTCGGGCAGGTCGGGACCGGGCAGGGCCACGTCCGGGTCGCCGAGCGCACGGGTGCGGATCTCGGCGATGGTACGGACGTCCAGGCCCGGAACGCCGGTCAGGGCGCCCGCGGCCTCGTCCCGGTCGGCGCCGGGGTCGAGCCGTACGGCGCCGTCGGCGAGGGCGGCGGTGAGCGCGCCCAGGGGGCCTCGGGGTTCGGCGTCGGCGAGGACGGACGGTTCGGGGAAGAGGTGGGTGAGGGTGCCGCAGGGGGCGTCGAGCGTCTTGCCGTACCGCTGGACCAGCCGTGTGGCCTCGCCACGCCCCACCAGGGCCCGTACGGCGAGTTCGGCGGGGTCGGCGGCGCCCGGTGAGCGCAGTCCCGGCCGGGCGGCGACCAGCGGGGCGAGCCGCGCGTCGGCGCCGAGCCGTTCGTCGACGGCGTACGGGTCCGCGTCCAGGTCGAACAGGCGGCGCAGCCGCTGTACGGCGGTGGCCAGGTCGCGGAGGTCGGTGAGGTGGATCCGGGCGTCGAGCCAGCCGCCGGGGCGGGCGCCGGAGCCGGGGCGGGCGGCGCCGGGGTGTTCGTCGACGGCGGTGGTGCCGGTGCCGTACGGAAGCCGGAGGGTGCGCCGGTAGGTGCGGGTGCCCGGGGTGCCGGTGACGTCCTCGACGCCCGGGACGGCCTCGCGCTCCAGCAGGTCGAAGACGGGTCCGGGCTGGTACGGGCCGCGGTGGGCGAGGCGCAGGGGGATACCGGCGGTCGGGGTGGCGGTGCGGTGGCCGGCCCGGCCGGCACGTGGCGCGGCGGCACGCAGCTCACCGGGGGTGGCCGCGTACACGGCCCGGACGGTCTCGTTGAACTGCCGCACGCTGGCGAACCCGGCGGCGAAGGCGATCCCGGTGACCGGGAGCGTGGTGGTCTGGAGGAGCACGCGCGCGGTGTGCGCGCGCTGCGCCCGGGCGAGCACGACGGGCCCGGCGCCGAGTTCGCCGGTGAGCTGGCGCTGCACCTGGCGGGCGCTGTAGCCGAGCCGTGCGGCCAGTCCGGCGACGCCTTCGCGGTCGACGACGCCGTCGGCGATCAGCCGCACGGCCCGGCCCACGACGTCGGCGCGTACGTTCCACTCGGCGGAGCCGGGAACGGCGTCCGGACGGCACCGCCGGCAGGCGCGGAACCCCGCGCCCTGCGCGGCGGCGGCGGTCGGGAAGAACCGCACGTTGCGTCGCTTGGGCGTGACCGCGGGGCAGCTGGGACGACAGTAGATCCCGGTGGTCCCGACGGCGAAGAAGAACGCCCCGTCGAACCGCCCGTCCCGGCTGCGCACCGCCTCGTACCTGCTGTCCTCGTCCATCACGCCGTCCAGTCTCCACCGGCCGGAGGACCCCGGCTGGCGGAAATCGGACATGAAGGGCGGGAGGCTGGACCGCCCGGGGCTCGACGGACGACCGCTGCCAGAGCTCGGCCGGGCAACCTGTGACCGGTATTACCGCCGGTGGCTGTCGCCGCCCCTCTTCGCCTCCATGGCGGCCCTGCCGATCGCCCCCTTCCGCTTCCAGTCCTTGCGGATCTCGGCGCGGAGGCGTGCGTCGGTCTTGGCGACGATGCGCCGGTTCTCGCGGAGCAGCTTGCGGTAGCTCTCGAGGCGGCGTTCCGGGAGGGCGCCGGTCTCGATGGCCTCGATGACGGCGCAGCCCGGCTCGCTCTCGTGGGCGCAGTCGTGGAAGCGGCAGCCCTCGGCGAACTCCTCGATCTCGGAGAACACCTGGCCGACACCGCTGCCGGCGTCCCAGAGGCCGACGCCCCGCAGGCCCGGGGTGTCGATGAGGACGCCCCCGCCGGGCAGGGCGAGCAGGTTGCGGGTGGTGGTGGTGTGCCGACCCTTGCCGTCGACGTCACGGGTGGCCCGTACGTCCATCACATCCTCGACGAGGAGCGCGTTGGCGAGGGTGGACTTCCCTGCGCCGGACTGGCCGATCAGGACGGACGTACCCCCGGCGGCGATGGCGGTGAGAACGTCGAGCCCCTCCCCGTCCTGCGCGCTGACGGCCAGTACCGGCACGCCGGGCGCGCTGGTCTCCACGTCCTGGACCAGGTGCGCCAGCGTCACCGCGTCCGGCACGAGGTCGGCCTTGGTGAGCACGACCACCGGCTGGGCCCCGGACTCCCAGGCGAGCGCGAGGAACCGCTCGATCCGGGCCAGGTCCAGCTCGACGGCGAGCGAGACGGCGATGACGGCGTGGTCCACGTTGGCAGCGAGGACCTGCCCCTCGGACCGCTTGGACGAGGTGGACCGCACGAAGGCGGTACGCCGCGGAAGGCACGTCCGTACGTAACGCGGGTTGCCGTCCGGTTCGACGGCGACCCAGTCGCCCGTGCACACGACCCGCAGGGGATCGTGCGGGGTCACGAAGGCGGTGTCGGCGCGCAGGGACCCGTCGGGGGTGACGACGTCACACTGGCCGCGGTCGACCCGCACCACACGGCCGGGCAGCAGCCCCTGCGCACCGTACGAGGAGAACGCGGCCTCCCACTCGTCGTCCCAGCCGAAGGGGGCGAGAGCACGCGAAGAAGCCGGAAGAGAAAAGGAGAAGTTCAAGGGAGACCCTTCGAAGGGCGGCCCCGGCACCGCGCATCACCGGCGCGGCAGAAGAAGAGATGTCAGCCGAGGGCCACGGAGGTGGGATGAACGAACGTCCGGATGCAGACAGCACCCATCGCGGAGACAGCCATCGGTCACACCTCCCTTTCGGCACACACGCACCAACGACAGCAGCGGCCAACGGCCCTGCTCGCTTCCGCGCCCAGAATAAAGCGCCGATCAGCCGGACAGCCACCCTTTTTTCCGTACCCGCCGGGCCCCGTCACCCGCTCGCGCAGGAGTGGCCGTTGAGGGTGACGTCGGTGGGCGGGGAGTTCTTTCCGGTCCAGGAGGCAAGGAAGCCGAAAGCCAGTTTTCCGCCGGCGGGGGCCGTCTTGTTGTAGTCGGCGGCGGTGGCGGTGACACGGGAGCCCTTCTGGCTCGCTTCGGCATCCCACATCTGGGTCACGCGCTGGCCGTCCCGGAAGGTGAAGGCGACGCGCCAGGATTCGAGGGGCTCTGTCGTGGTGACGGTCAGGGTGGCCTGGAAGCCGTCGGGCCACTGGTTACCCAGGTCGTACGTGGCGTGGCAGACGGCCGGCTTGCTGGGCGCGGTGGTCCGGGGCGGGGAGGCCGTGGCGGAGGTGCTGCCCTGCGGTTCGGGGTCGGGGCCGGTGTCGGGGGTCGGCCGGCCCGGGGCGCGTCCGTCGGTGGGGGGTTTGGGGGCGTCGGCGGGTGCGGCGCCGGAGGCCGAGGCGGGTGCGGATCCGGAGGCCGAGGCGGGTGGGACGGCACCAGGGCCCTCGGGCGGGTACGGATCCGGGTTGGCCACCGCCTGGCGGTCGGCGTCGGGGAGGGTCGCCCTGTCTTCCTCCGCGCCGCCGAACTGCATCAGGGAGACGGCAAGTGCGGCTCCCGACACCAGGACGGCGGCGACCATCAGCCGGTTGCGGACGACGCGCGCCCGCTGCGACACGTCGGCCGGGACTCCGCCCACGCCGGGTCCGTCGGGGCGCCCGGGACCGAGACGCGCCTCGGCCGCGCGGCGGCGGCGCTCCAGGTAGGCGAGGCCGCCCCAGCCGATGACCCCGCCGGTGAGCGCGACGGGCAGTCCGCCGCCGTGCATCCGCAGGCAGGCCGCGGCCTCGGCACACTGCACGCAGACGGCGAGGTGCCGGGACAGGTCGTCGGGGGTGTCGGCTGCGGGCGAGCGGGTGACGGCGTCCAGCAGCCGGGCGTAGCTGCGGCACTCCGCGTCCATCGGGGAGTCGAGGTGGTTGCGGTGGCAGCGGTCCCGGAACAGGCCGCGGACCTGGGTGAGTTCGTCCGCGGCGGTGACGGGGTCGAGACCGAGCCGGCGGGCCACCAGGGGCAGCGGCAGGGACTCCGCCTCGGCCAGCCAGAGGAGTTCGGCGTCGGCCTGCTGCAGATCGCGCAGTCCGCGCAGAGCGATCGGGCGGCTCAGCGGAGGGCCGGTGTAGCGGGCGGCCTTGTCCGAGTGGAGCCACAACCTCAGGTCCGGATCGAGCCGGTGCCCCTGTCCGGTGCCCTCCCAGTCCGCGGCAGTGGTGCGAACGGCGGCCAGCAGCAGGGGTATTCGGGGCAGCCTGGAGGAGCGGCGGCCGGTGCCGCGCACGGTACTCGCCTCCGCCTCGCGCACCTCCCGTATGCCTTGTGCGAACGCCTCGCGCGCGAGTTGCGCGGCGGCGGTGGAGCCGGCCGTGCAGAGATCGGCGTACGAGAGCACCGCGTCCCAGCACTCGGAGAACAGTGCTGCCTCGGTGGCGTCCTGAGGGGCCGGCAGGTCGGTCATGAGTCTCCTGCATCCACGAACGAGGTCAACTCGCCATTCTAAAAGCACAGTTGGGGGAACCCTCGGGGGCGATGGACGAGCTTTTCACTATTTCGACACAACTGACAAGCTCTGTGTCCGCTTCGGGCGGCACGACGCCCGCGTACGCGCCCTCGCGCACGCCTCACGTCGGAGGATACGCAAGGAAGGCCGGAACGTCTCGGTTCCGGCCTTCCCCGTGTTCCGTTTTCCTCTCAGGTGCTCCCGGCCCTCGCGCGTCTCACGCCTCGGCGGGCTCCTGCGCCGGGAGACTGTCCATGAAGGAGCTGACGGAGAACACCGCGCGCCCCGGTCCGGGCTCACCGTAACCGGGGGGCGAGGACAGGCCGAAGTCGTCCATCGTGGCGCGGTAGGCCTCGAGCAGCCGGATGTGGTACTCCAGCGGCGCGCCCTGCGGGTTGGCCTTGCCCAGCGGGGTCGTCGGCTCGGGGCACCAGGTGGTGAAGCGGGGCGTGATGCCGTGCGACATGAAGAAGCGCAGGCCCTCGGTGGTGGAGGCGATGGCCTCGTCGACCGTGGTGAAGCCGAAAGGCTCGGCCATCTCCACGCCTGCCACGAAGTTCGGGATCACGTTGCGCGCGCCGAAGACGTCCGCGGAGTCCAGGATGCGCTTGTGCCACTCGTCGCGGCCGACGTAGCGCTCCTTGCCGGGGCAGTACAGCTCGAACAGGCGGCGGTCCCACACCTCGTAGTTGGGGTGGTAGATCTGCACGCCGTAGTCCTTGAAGCGCTGCACGTCGTCCCTGGGCAGCGCCTGGGCGACGACCTTGCCGATCCAGCGGCCGGGGAAGCGCTCCTCGATGGCCTTGGCGTAGTGGCCGTAGAAGTCGGCCTCGTCACGGCCGGCGACCGTCCTGGTGATCGCTCCGCCGGTCAGCGTGTAGGCGGTGGACGCCTTCGCCGTGTCGTACCGGTCGATGATCTCCAGCGCCTCGAGGACCTCCTCGACGTCCTTGACCCCGGTGTAGGGCCGGCCGGCCGCCTTGTGCTGGCGCCAGTTGTGGTTGATGTCGCAGTACTGGCACTCCTCCTTGGCGCCGAAGTACTGGCAGACCCGGAAGACGGTCAGGTAGATCAGGTAGCCCCACTGGATCGTGGGGGCGACCTCCATGACGGACTTCCCGCTGGAGAGGGTGTGCCGGTAGTACTCGGGCATCGGCGGCACGCCGACGTCCGAGACGCGCTTCCCGTCGAGGTAAAGGCCGAGGACCCCGTCCTCGTCCGCGGCGACCCGGTAGGGGGAGGCCGGGTTCACCCTCACGGAGACCACGGTGCGGCGCAGGTCGTAGGGGCCTCCGGTGAGGATGATCTCCTCGGGCGGGCGCCGGAGCGCGGCCTCGCCCAGCTCGGGCAGCGTTCCGTGGTCGAAGGAGAAGATGAAGTACGACTTCGGTTTGACCTCACCGCCCTCGTTGTCACTGAGGGCGGACGGATCGAAGGCGATCCCGCCCCGGAGCAGGTCCTCCTTGAAGACGGCCTCGCGCGGCACATGCGGGAACCGCTCCATCAGATCCTCGACCAGCGCGGTACGGCTGCCGCTGCCCATCCCGTGTCTCCTTCCGGTTCGGACGTACGACTCCCGGCTCGGACGTACGACTCCTCACGGTATGCCCCTGCCCGTCGGTCCGTGGTACCGGGGCCCCCGACGTGACGCGGGGCACTCCCCCCGGACCTGCGGAGACAGTACGTCCCGTGGGTCGCCCGGTGGGCTTCGGTGCCGTGCTGCGCCCCGTGCGCGCCCCGCGCCCCAGCGGGAGAGCGGGAGAGCGGGAGAGCGGGAGAGCGGGAGAGCGGGAGAGCGGGCCGGGCGGGCCGGGCGGGAGAGCGGGCCGGGCGATGCATACCCCGGGGCTCGCGATAAGTTCCGGCGGGGACCTTTTCGGTCCCGCACCTCCGGGAAGGACGACCGATGACCGGGACCGTGACCAACTGGGCGGGCAACATCACGTACGCCGCCAAGGAGCTGCACCGCCCGCACACCCTGGACGCGCTGCGCGCGCTGGTCGCCGGGAGCAGCCGGGTGCGGGCTCTGGGCAGCGGGCACTCCTTCAACGAGATCGCCGAGCCGGGCGAGGCCGGCGTCCTGCTCTCGCTCGAGGGCCTGCCCGCGCAGGTCGACGTGGACACGGCGGCCCGGACGGTACGGGTGGGCGGCGGCGTGCGGTACTCGGAGCTGGCCCGCCGCGTGCACGAGCGAGGACTCGCGCTGCCGAACATGGCGTCGCTCCCGCACATCTCGGTGGCCGGTTCGGTCGCCACCGGCACGCACGGCTCCGGGGTCGGCAACGGTCCGCTCGCGTCGGTGGTGCGCGAGGTGGAGCTGGTCACGGCGGACGGTTCGACGGTACGGATCGGCCGTGGGGGCGAGGCCCGGTTCGGCGGCGCGGTCACCTCGCTCGGGGCGCTGGGTGTCGTCACGGCGCTCACCCTGGACCTGGAGCCGGCGTTCGACGTCGAGCAGCACCTGTTCACCGAGCTGCCGCTGGCCGGGCTGGATTCCCGTCTCTTCGAGACGGTGATGTCGGCCGCGTACAGCGTGAGCCTGTTCACCGACTGGAGGACGCCGGGGTTCCGGCAGGTGTGGGTGAAGCGGCGTACGGACCAACCGCTGCCGGACTTCCCCTGGGCGCCGCCCGCGACCGAGAAGCTGCACCCCGTGCCGGGCATGCCTGCGGTCAACTGCACGGACCAGTTCGGCGTGCCGGGGCCCTGGCACGAGCGGCTGCCGCACTTCCGCGCGGAGTTCACCCCGAGCAGCGGCGAGGAGCTGCAGTCGGAGTACCTGCTGCCGCGCCGGTTCGCCGTCGACATGCTGCATACGATCGACAGCATCCGGGAGACGGTCTCCCCCGTACTGCAGACCTGCGAGGTGCGGACCGTGGCCGCCGACGGCCAGTGGCTCAGCCCCTCCTACGACCGGGACACCGTGGCCGCCCACTTCACCTGGGTCGCGGACACGCCCGCGGTGCTGCCCGTGGTCCGGCGGCTGGAGGAGGCGCTGGCGCCCTTCGAGGCGCGGCCGCACTGGGGGAAGGTGTTCACCACCCCGGCGGCGAAGTTGCGCGCCCTCTATCCGCGGCTCGGCGACTTCCGGGCCCTGGCCCGGTCACTGGACCCGGCGGGCAAGTTCAGCAACGCGTTCGTGCGGGACGTCCTGGGCGACTGACCGCGCCCGGTCCCGGCTCGCCCGACTTCGTACAGCCCCTTTCCGAACCTCTTGCCGAACGTCGGCACCGGCCATAGCCTTGCCGCGCGCCGGTGCCGACGCAGCCCGGCACGGCAGTGCGGGCGCTGCAGGGATGGGGGCACCTCCGGTGAAGCGCACCTCGCGGGACATCCGTACCGCCAACCGCTACGAGGTGCTGCGCCAGATCATCGCCGAGTCCCCCACCTCACGGCAGGAGCTGGCGGCCGCCACCGGGCTCAGTCTCGCCACGGTGGCCACCCTCGTCGGCGAACTGCTCGGCCTCGGCATGGTCGTCGAGGTCGGTTTCGAGGACTCGGCCGGCGGACGTCCGCGCGGTCTGGTGGCCGTCGACGCGTCGGGCGGCGTCCTGATCGGCGTCGACCTCGCCGAGACATACGTCCGGGTCGAGCTGTTCGACCTCGCGCTGAACGTGCTGGCCCGCGCTGGCGAGGAGATGCGTCCCGGTGAGAACCGGCCCGAGCAGGTCGTGGGCCGTGTGGCCTCGGCGGTCGGCTCGGTGGTGGAACGGGCCGGGACCGGGTCCGCGCGGGTGCTCGGGGCCGGGGTGAGCGTGCCGGGCCAGGTGGACCGTGCCACGGGAGTCTCCGAGTACGCGCCGAACTGGGACTGGCACGACGTGCCGCTGCTGGACCTGCTCGCCGAGCGGATCCCCCACCCGCTGTACCTGGACAACCCGTTGCGTGCCTGCGCGGTGGCCGAGCTGTGGTTCGGGGCGGCGCGCGGGCGCGGTGACGCGGTGGTGGTCAACCTCGGGACCGGGGTGGGCGCCGGGCTCGTGCTGGGCGGCGGAGTGCACCGTGGGGTCAGCAACAGTGCCGGCGAGTGGGGGCACACCACGCTCGTCCTGGACGGACGCCCCTGCCACTGCGGCAACCACGGCTGCGTCGAGACGTACACCGGGGCGCCGGGGATCATGTTGAACCTGCGGGAGGTGAGCCCGCACAGCCCTCTGCTGCGTCCCGACGACCAGACGGCGACCGTCGGCGCCCTGGCACGGGGGGTGGCTTCGGGCGACCCGGTGGCGGTCAAGGTCCTCGAGGACACCGCCCGTTACCTCGGTGCCGGGATCGCCGACCTGATCAACCTGCTCAACCCGGAGGTGGTCGTGCTCAGCAGCTGGGTCGCGGCCGCGTTCGGTGAGCCGCTGCTCGACGCGGTGCGCGAGGCCGTCACCCGGCACGCGCTGCGCCGCCCGCTGGCCGCCACCCGCATCGTGCTCTCCCCGATTCCCACCGATCCGGTCTGCCTGGGCGCGGCGACGTTCGCGCTGGAGGGCGCGTTGAAGGCGGCGCGCAAGGGAAACGGCACACGCGCCGACACAGCCACGCAAGCCCGCGGATCCGGCACCGACAAGCCGTGACGTCCCGCGCACCACCCGCGTCCCGAGCCTCGAATCCCCGGCTCCGTCGGCCCGTTGACCGATCCGTCCGTCATCCCGAACGGCGCACAACGCTTCGTACGGGCTTTGCCCAACCCCTTGCCGAAGCCTTGAACGAAGGTTAACGTCCGGCACCGCAAGGCCTTTCCGCGCCGTCCACCGCACCACCGCCAGAAGCCGTCCGCCGCGGATCCCTCTGCTCCGCGTGCACTGCCCCGTACCGCCGGCGCCGCCCGTACGTCCCCGCACCCGCCCGGGGCGCCTGCTCCACTCACCTGCCTTTCGAGCCGTACTCGAGACAAGGACGTCGACATGTCGGTATTGGGTACTCACCACTGGGACCGCCGTTCCGTACTGAGGGCGGCCACGGGCCTGGCTGCCGTCGGCGGGCTCGCCGCGTGCGGCGGCAACACCGGCCGGGACGGCGGGCCGGGATCGGGCAAGCGTCTGGTCCAGTACTTCCACGCCTACGGCGAAGCCGGCACCGAACAGGCCATCAGGCGCTACGCCGAGGCCTACGAGGAGGCCGACGTGAGCACGCAGTGGATCACGGGCTCCAACTTCGAGAGCAAGCTGTTCGCCTCCCTGCTCACCGACAAGGCTCCGGACGTCTTTGAGTTCCATCCGCAGATCCAGCTCGTCAGGAGCGGCCAGGTGGCGGACCTGACCGACCTGGTCGAGCCGGTGAAGGACGACTTCAACCCGGCCGACATCCGGTCGCACACCGTCGACGGGAAGATCTACGGGGTCCGGATGATCGACGACCCGCAGTTCTTCTTCTACCGGAAGTCGATGTTCGAGAAGGCGGGCGTCGGTGTCCCCGCCACACTCGACGATCTCCTGGCGACAGCGGCGGAGTTGACCACGGACAAGGTCAAAGGCATCTATCTGGGCAACACCCTGCACCCGGTCGTCAACCCGATGATCTGGGCGTCCGGCGCCGACACCCTCGACGAGAAGAACGAGATCGCGTACCACACCGACGCGGTGGTCGAGGGTTTCCGCACCCTGCGCAAGCTCTTCACCAGCGGTGACCTGCTGCTCGACGCGCCGACCGACTTCTGGGACCCCTCCGCGCTCAACCAGGGGCTCACCGCCATCCAGTGGTGCGGCATGTGGGCGATGCCTCAGATGCAGGAGGCGCTCGGCGACGATCTCGGGATCTTTCCCTTCCCGAGGGTCACCGCCACGGGCAAGCCGGCGGTCACCAACGGCGGTTGGTCGATGTTCGTCAACGCGAAGGGCGAGGACGTCGAGGCGGCCAAGGAGTACGTGAAGTGGCTCTGGATCGACCAGAAGGAGTACCAGGAGGACTGGGCGCTCTCCTACGGCTTCCACATCCCGCCGCGCACCTCGATCGCCCGGTCCGCCGACAAGCTCAAGTCGGGCCTCCCGGCCGAGGGCGTCAGGCTGTTCAACGAGTTCGGGCACTTCGACAACATCGGCTGGACCCAGGCCATGATCACCGCCCTGGAGGACGTCCTCGCCGACTGCGTCCGCAAGGGCGGTGACCCTGAGAGCGCGCTCGACAAGGCCGACCGGACGGTCGGCCGCGAGCTGCAGAAGCTGTTCGGATAGACCGCGGACGGGCAGCGACGAGATGTCGACCACCACCGCGCGCGGTGCCGCCCGCCCCGCCCCGGCCAAGGGCTTCCCCCGGCCGCGGCGGCAGCTGCGGGCCAGCAGCACCTTCAACTTCTGGCTGTTCACCGGGCCCTTCCTCATCGGCCTGCTGATCTTCGTCTACGTGCCGATCCTGTGGAGCGCGTGGCTGTCCTTCTTCGAGGCCCGGTTCACCGTCACTCCGAGCGAGTTCATCGGCTTCGAGAACTACCGGGTCATGCTGACGGACGAGCGGTTCGTGGGTTCCCTCGTCACCTTCACGGTGTTCGCGGCGCTCATCGTCCCGGCCACCTGGGCGCTGTCGCTGGCGCTGGCGCTCGCGGTGAACCGGCTGCGGTTCATGCGGGCCTTCTTCCGCTCGGTCTTCTTCCTGCCGACGGCGGTGAGTTATGTCGCCGCCTCGCTCGTCTGGAAGATGTCCATTTTCAACGGGGTCCGCTTCGGTCTGGCGAACACCGTGCTCGGTGTGTTCGGGGTGGACGACACCGCGTGGCTGGCGAACCCGAACCCGCCCTGGTACTGGCTGGTCATCGTGACCGTACGGCTGTGGCTCCAGGCGGGCTTCTACATGATCCTGTTCCTGGCCGCGCTGCAGAACATCCCGCGCGAACTGTACGAGGCTGCCGCCATCGACGGCGCCCGGCCCGGCTGGCAGACGTTCCGGTACATCACACTGCCGCAGGTGCGCGCGACCTCGACGGCCGTGATCCTTCTGCTGCTCGTGGCCGCGTACCAGGCCTTCGACGAGTTCTTCAACCTGCTGAGCAAGACCACGTGGGGGCGCCCGCCACTGGTCGAGCTGTATTACAAGGCCCTGGGCGACAACCAGGACTACGGTGCGGGCAGCGCGGGCGCGCTGATCCTCACGCTGCTGATCTGTCTGGTGACGCTGCTGCAGGGCCGGTTCATGGGCTTCGGCCGGGGGGAGGACGGCAGATGACCTCCGGTACGCCGAAGACGGCGGGCCCCGCACCGAACCGGTCGCGCCGGGGCGGCCCGCGCGCCGGCGTGCTCGGGTCCGCGGGCCTGTACGCCGCGACCGGCCTCGCCGCGCTCCTCTTCCTGGTCCCCTTCTACCTGATCGTCCGAAACGCCCTGTCCACCGATTCCGAGATCACCGGCGAGGAGTGGGCGTTCTTCCCGTCGGACATCCAGTGGGGCAACATCACCGAGCCGTTCGACGACCCGACGGTCGACTTCGCCCGGTCGCTGTGGAACTCGGCGGTCGTCGGAACACTGCATACGGTCGGCACCCTGCTGGTCTGTTCGCTCGCCGGGTACGGGCTGGCCCGTATCCCGTACCGGCACGCCGACAAGGTCTTCTACGCCGTCCTGGGGACCCTGATGGTGCCGACGGCGGTCACCTTCGTGCCCAGTTTCGTGCTCGTGTCGTCCCTCGGCTGGGTGGACAGCTACCGGGGTCTGATCATCCCGGGCCTCTTCAGTGGTTTCACGTGCTTCCTCTTCCGGCAGTACTTCCTGGGGTTCCCGAGAGAGCTGGAGGAGGCGGCACGGGTGGACGGGCTCGGCTACTGGGGCGCGTACTGGCGGGTCGTCGTCCCGAACTCGCTGAACTTCTTCGCCGCCATCGCGACGATCACCTTCATCAGCGGCTGGAACTCCTTCCTGTGGCCGCTCGTCATCGGACAGGACCCGAGCGCCTGGACCGTCCAGGTCGCCCTCTCCTCCTACATGACCAACCAGACCGTCAACTTCCACCTGATCTTCATGGCCACGGCCATTTCCATCCTGCCCCTGGTCTGCGTCTTCCTGTTCCTCCAGCGCTGGCTCGTCCAGGGCATCGCGCAGACCGGCATCAAGGGCTGACCCAGGAGACCCATGTCTTTGCACACGCGCACCACGGCGACCGACTACGTGGAGGACGTCTCCCCCGGCCGAGGGACCCTTCCCCCGCGTGCCCGCTACGCGTCCTCGGACGCGGCGTCCCTTTCCCTGAACGGCAAATGGCGGCTGCGCCTGTCGGCGACCGCCGACGCCGAGGACGACGCGTTCGGCGTGCCCGGCTACGACGCCGGCGACTGGGCGGAGGTGACCGTCCCCGGCCACTGGGTCCTCCAGGGGGACGGTGCCTTCGGGGCCCCCGCCTACACGAACCACCTCTACCCGTTCCCCGTCGATCCGCCGTACGTCCCCACCGAGAACCCGACCGGCGACCATCTGCGCGTCTTCGACCTGCCGAAGGGCTGGCCCGCCCCGGCCGAGGGGGACGAGGCCGTGCTGCGCTTCGACGGGGTCGAGTCCTGTGCCCGGGTGTGGCTGAACGGCACGGACATCGGTGAGTTCAAGGGCTCGCGGCTGCCGCACGAGTTCGCGGTCGGGGCGTTGCTGAAGCCCGCCGGGAACGTTCTGGCGGTCCGCGTCCACCAGTGGTCGGCCGGTTCGTATCTGGAGGACCAGGACCAGTGGTGGCTGCCCGGTATCTTCCGTGACGTGACGCTGCTGCACCGGCCGGCGGGCTGCGTCGGCGACTTCTTCGTGCACGCCTCCTACGACCACGTCACCGGCGAGGGCACCCTGCGCGTCGACGCCGACACCGGCTCCAGTACCGGCGGGCGGGTGACCGTGCCGGAGCTGGGCATCGACGTCGCGACCGGGGAGAGTGTGACGCTGCCGGTCGCCCCCTGGTCGGCGGAGACCCCCCGGCTCTACGACGGGGTGCTCGCCACGGCCGGTGAACGCGTCCCGCTGCGCGTGGGGTTCCGCACCGTCGCCCTGGAGGACGGCCTGCTCAAGGTCAACGGCAGGGCCGTCCTCTTCAAGGGCGTCAACCGGCACGAGTGGCACCCCGGGCGGGGCCGCGCGCTCGACCCGGAGACCATGCGCGAGGACGTGCTGCTGATGAAGCGGCACAACATCAACGCCGTCCGCACCTCCCACTACCCGCCGCACCCCGCCTTCCTCGACCTGTGCGACGAGTACGGGCTGTGGGTCGTCGACGAGTGCGACCTGGAGACCCACGGCTTCGTCGAGCAGGACTGGCGCGACAACCCCACCGACGACGAACGCTGGACCCCCGCCCTGCTCGACCGCGCCGCTCGCATGGTCGAGCGGGACAAGAACCACCCGTCGGTCGTGATGTGGTCGCTCGGCAACGAGGCGGGCACCGGCCGCGGTCTGACGGCGATGGCCGACTGGATCCGCTCCCGGGACCCCGCCCGTCCGGTGCACTACGAGGGTGACATCGACTGCCGTGACACGGACGTCTACTCACGGATGTACCCGCCGCACGCCGAGGTCGAACGGATCGCCCGCGGGCTCGACGGCGGCTCCCGCCGGCGCCGTCGGCTCCCGCTGATCCTCTGCGAGTACGCGCACGCCATGGGCAACGGCCCCGGCGGACTCGCCGACTACCAGTCCCTGTTCGAACGGTACGACCGGCTCCAGGGCGGCTTCGTCTGGGAGTGGATCGACCACGGCGTACGGCACCCCACGCTCGGCTACGCGTACGGCGGCGACTTCGGCGAGGAACTGCACGACGGCAACTTCGTGTGCGACGGGCTGCTGTTCCCGGACCGCACGCCGTCGCCGGGTCTGATCGAGTACAAGAAGGTGATCGAGCCCGTCCGCATCGAGGCCGGTGAGGCGGACGGCACCGTGCGGGTGACCAACCGGTACGACTTCGCCGACCTGTCCCATCTGGAGTTCGAGAGCTCCTACCAGATCGACGGGCTGCCGGCCGGGACGTACCGCCTCACCGTGCCCGCGCTGGCCCCCGGCCGGTCGGCGGAGGTCGAGCTGCCCGGGGCACCGGACGGAAAGGGCAAGGAGGTCCAGTGGACGGTACGCGCGCTGCTCGCCGACGACACCGGCTGGGCGGGCCGTGGCCACGAAGTGGCGTGGGCCCAGCGGACGGTGGCCCCTCGCGCCCCCGTGGCCGCCGCGACCGGCGTACGGCCCGTCGTCCGGGGGGACGGGATCACGCTGGGCCCGGCGTCCTTCGACACACGCACCGGCGCGGTGCGCACGATCGCCGGTGTTCCCGTGAGCGGTCTGCGCCTGGACGTGTGGCGGGCGACGACCGACAACGACGACGGCGCGCCCTGGCAGTCGGACACCCGGTACGGTCCGCTCTGGCGTGAGCTGGGCCTGCACCGCATGCGGCACCGGACGGTCGCCGTCGGGACGGACGGCGACGCCCTGGTCGTACGGACCCGGGTGGCGTCCGCCGGCCGGGAGACGGGGCTGCGGGCGGCGTACCGCTGGACGTCCGACGGCAGACACGTGCGGCTGACCGTCTCGGTCGTGCCGGAGGGCGACTGGCGGGTGCCGCTGCCCAGGCTCGGCATCCGCTTCGGGCTGGAGGGCTCACCGGAGAACGCCGTCCTCTGGTTCGGCGGCGGGGGCGAGGCGTACCCGGACACCAGGGCGGCGTCCAAGGACCTGCTGTGGGACGCGAGCATCGAGGATCTTCAGACGCCCTACGTCCGTCCGCAGGAGAACGGCGCGCGGGCCGACGTGCGCTGGGTGGAGCTGGGCGGCCTGCGGATCGAGGGCGAGCCCGAGTTCTGGTTCACGGCCAGGCCCTGGACCACCGAACAGCTGGACGCGGCCCGGCACCTCACCGACCTCGTCCCCGGTGACACGGTGTGGGTGCACCTCGACCACGCCCAGCACGGAATCGGCTCGCAGTCGTGCGGTCCGGGCCCGCTCCCGCAGTACGTGCTGAGGGCCGAGCCCGCGGAGTTCTCGTTCGTCTTCTCCGCCCAGCCGGGTTCCGGCTGAGCCGGGCGGACCGCCTCCCGCCGGGCACGGGAACGCCTGCGTCCGGCGGCGGGCAGCCGGCCGGGTCGCCGGGGATGCCCATGCCCATGGTTCCTCGGTCCCTCCATCCCTCGCCGGAGATGAGTACAGAGGTTCTGATACCCGCGAAAGCGTCAACCGTACCAGGGCCGCCCGGACAAGGCGGTGACGTCGGCCTCGTCCCGCACGGAGGCCCTGCTCAGCACCTGGATTTCCGTGTGGGCGGTGCGCCGGGCGGGGGGCAGACTCGGGAGGGGCCTGCGGCACCCCGGTTCCGGCCGGGGTGCCGCAGGGGCTTCATCCCCTCCTGACCCGGTCCTCGGGCACCAGATACCCGAGGACGAGTTCGTCGCGGACCAGGGCCGCGAACTGCGTGGCTCCGTGAGGGGAGGTGTGGGTGTTGTCGCGTTTCTCGTCGTAGAGGTAGAGCGCCTTGGAGCCCTCCACGCCGAGGGATTCCACCAGCTCCCTGGTCCTGGCGGTGAGGTCGATCAGCGGGACGCCGGCTGCCGAGGCGACGGCGCGGACGACCGCCGGGTGGTCGACGCCGAGCCCGTTGACCAGCAGGGCGGTGCCGTTGTCCAGGGTGCCGTCGGCGTTGAACCAGCGCCGTACGACGGGCGTCACGAGGACCGGTTCGCCGCCCTCGGCCCGCACGCCCGCCACCATGGTCTCGAGGTTGGCCCGGTAGGTCGCCCCGTCGGTGGTCTTGTCGTTGTGGGCGAGCTGGATGAGGACAAGGTCACCGGGCCGGATCGACGACCGGACGGTGTCCCACAGTCGCGGGTTCCCCAGATAACTGACCGTGCTCTCACCGGAGTCCGCGTGGTTGGCGACGGAGACGCCCTTGCGCAGGTACTGCGGAAGGTGCTGGCCCCAGCCGGAGTACGGGGCGCCGGGCTGGTCGCAGGCGGTGGAATCGCCGACGACGAGGATCTGCCGGGTGTGCCGGTCGACGGCCGGGGTGACCCGGATGTCCGCGAGCGCGGGGGCGCTGCCGTCGATGGTGAGGTCGAGCCCGGGGCTGCCGTCGGGGCCGGTGGGCTCTCCTTCGGGCGTGCGGACGTCTACGGTGAAACCGCGGTCGACCCGCTGCCCGGCCCCGGCGGCGGTCTCCGCGAGCAGCGCGCGCCGGGTCTCGCCCCCGATGGCGGTACGGGAGGCGGTCTCACCTCCGAGACGGACGTGTACGTCGTAGGCGCCGGGCGGGAGGTCGAAGTGGCAGGCGGTGGTGGTGCAGTTCTCGATGCCGAGGGCCGGCCGGTGGTCCCGCGTCCGGGCGGCGGCGGGGGCGGACGACAGCCCGAGCCCGCCGACGACCGTCGCGGCCGCCACGGCTCCCGCGACGGCGGTCTCCGCCGTCCGTCTCCGACGTGTCCTCATGTTCCGCGTGTCCACTGCTGGTTACTCCCTCCGTTGCAGGTGTGCGTGATGAGGGCCGCCGAGTTGGCGGTCGCACCGCCGGACACGTCGAGGCATTCGCCGGTCGCACGGGACGTGAGGGTCGCGTAGGAGCCGGTGGTGGAAACCGACCACTGCTGGGCGGTGGCTGCGGCGGAGGCGGAGCAGTTCTCCTGCGTCACGGTGCCCGCGTTCTCCTGGAGGCACAACGAGCTGTTGCGCACGACGAGCTGGTGGTAGCCGTTGCCGACCGGCTTGAACCAGAACCGCTGGTTGCCGCCGCCGTTGCAGTCGTACTGCTTGAGCTGGGCGCCCTGCCACAGCGACCGGCTCGTGATGTCGGCGCACTTCCCACTGTGCCGGGCGATGAGCGTGTGGTAGGTGGCGGAGGTCCCGCCGACCGTCCCGGCGGCCGTGTCGACGGTGATCTCGGGTGACCAGGACAGGGACATCGAGGTGGAGGACGGGAAGGTCAGCGGCAGCCATACGTACCGGGAGTCGTTGACCCTGCCGCCGAAGGAGTTGCCCCAGCGGTCACCGAGATACAGGTAGGACGTGCCCGAGGACCCCTGTACCGGCAGGACGAACGCGGTCTGCGACCCGTAGGCGGTCGCGTCCCCCACGTTGCGCATCGCCGACCAGGGGCCGGCGGGGCTGGTGGCGGTGGCGTACTGCTGCTGGTTGGGGTTCCAGCCGGTGGCGCCGGACGTCAGCATGAAGTACACGCCGCCCCGCTTGAACAGGGCCGGCGCCTCGCGGTGGCCGCCGGGCCACGGGTTGGCCGCCAGGCCCGCGATACCGGTGTGGTCGGCGGTGAGCCGGTAGATGTGCAGGTCGTAGTTCTCGCGGGCGGCCGAGACCATGTAGCCGGTGCCGTCGGTGTCGGTGAAGACGGTGATGTCGCGGGACATGTGCTGCCCCAGCGGGCGGAAGCTGCCCCGCCACGCGTAGTCGCCGTCCACGGTGTCGGAGACGGCGACGGCGGCGCGGGCCTCGCTGTAGTCGGAGCCGTTCTCCTTGTGCATCCACATCACGAACTTCCCGGTGGCCGCGTTGTACATGACCTTGGGCCGCTCGATGTTGGCGGTGGCGAGCTCCGGGTCACTGGCCTCGGTGAGGACGTGGTTGCGGAACTCCCAGTTCTTCAGGTCGGTGGAGCGGTAGGCGTCGACGTACCGGAAGGTGTTGTCATCGCCCCGGTGCTCGCCGAACCAGTAGTAGTACGCGCCGACCTTGATGATCCCGCCACCGTGGGCGTGCACGGGGTTTCCGCCGACGTCGGTGAACTGGACGCCGTTGCCGATCGACTGCGGTGCGGCCTGGGCGGGCCCGGCGGCGCCGAGGGCTCCGGCGAGGGCGAGGCAGAAGGTGAGCACCACCGCGTACAGGCGTCTCATGTCACACCCCCGTGCCACTGGTCGCTGCGGTCCCGTCGGCGACGGGGACGCCGAAATCCGGGGTGCCGTCCGGCTTCCAGCCGAGGGGCTGGGCGCGGGTGTGGCGGTTCGGGTCGTCGAGCGGGTCCCCGTCGATCTCCTTGTACTGGCGGGCGTGGTAGACGAGGACGTCGGTGCGGACCTCCTCGGCGACGGTGAAGCAGCTGCGCCCGGGACCGTACTGGCGGGTCGTGTCGTTGCTGGTGAAGACGGGGACGGGCGACTTGGACCAGCTCGCGGTGTCCATGAGGTCGCTGTCGTCGGGGGCCGTGAGCAGGCCCATGCGGTAGCTGGCGTCGGTGACGCCGGCGGAGTACCTCATGAAGACCCGGCCGTTGCGCTGGATCACGTACGGCCCCTCGTTGGCCTTGCAGCCGAGGCGTTCCCAGCCGCACTCCGGTGTGGACAGACGCACTTGGGGCCCCGTCAGGGTCCACGGATCGGACATCCCGGAGAGCCAGATCGCGGTGTTGTTTTTGTCCGTGCCGGGCTCGTGCTGGGCCCAGGAGAGGGAGCGGGTGCCCTGGTGGGTGAAGGTGGTGGTGTCCGGGGAGAAGGACTCCCACGCGGTCCTGATCTGCCTTTTCTCGACCCAGGTGCCCAGGAAGGGATTGGGGTGGGCGTTCTCCGGTACCCAGATGCGGATGGCCCACACGTCCTCGGCGGGCGCGGCGGCGAAGTAGACGTACCACTTGCCGGCCACGCGGTGCATCTCCCGCGCCCAGATGTGGGCGCCCATGTCACCGGTGGGGTGCGCCCGCCAGACCACGGACTCGGCGGCGCTCCCGAGCCCGGCCGGCGTGCGGGAGCGGCGCAGGACGATCCGGTTGCACTCGGGGGCGGTGGCGGTGGCGGTGGCGGTGAAGTAGTAGAAGCCGTCGGTGTGACGGGTGATGTGCGGGTCGGCACGGTTGCGCACGAGGGAGTTCGCGTGGGGGGCCGCCGCCTTCGGCCTGTCGGCGGGGGGCGAGGGGGCGGCCGCGTGGGCCGCCGCGGGGGTGCTGGCGGCCGGGGCGCCTGCGGCGAGGGCATTCTTCAGCAACAGTCTGCGGGCGGGCGCGGGCGGCAGAGCGGGGGACGGCTCGGGGAGGTCGGGGCGGGGCAGGTCGTCGGCGCGGCTCATGCGGTCTGCCTCTCGGGGAGGGGAGGTGGTCCGTGCACGGGCTGTTCGACTCATTCCTTCTGTTCGACATACCGAAAGTCATCTGACATGACGAACGCCGAACGTCCAAAAGGTAAGCGCTTGTCATGAGTGGGTCAACGGTTCGGACAAGCCGAGGCGGTACGTCCGCGGGAACGAAAACTTTTCGGGTGCCGATGTCGAGAAACCGTGGCCTGCTCCGTCCCCGCAGTGAACGCGACCAGAATGGGTCGCACAGCACCGAGGAGAAACAACATGACCAAGTACCTGCTGCTGAAGCACTACCGCGGCGCCCCGGCTGCGGTCAACGACGTACCCATGGACCAGTGGACGCCGGAGGAGATCTCGGCCCACATCCAGTACATGAACGACTTCGCCGCCCGGCTCGAGGGAACCGGCGAGTTCGTCGACGGTCAGGCGCTCTCCCCCGAGGGGACGTTCGTCCGGTACGACGGCGAGGGCCGCCCGCCGGTCACCGACGGCCCGTTCGCCGAGACCAAGGACCTCATCGCGGGCTGGATGGTGATCGACGTCGACAGCCACGAGCGCGCCGTCGAGCTGGCCGGGGAACTGTCGGCCGCCCCCGGGGCGGGCGGGAGGCCGATCCACGAGTGGCTCGAGGTGCGCCCGTTCCTGGCCGCGCCGCCCGCCATCACGGAATGACGGCGGAAACGACGGCGGAAACGACGGGTAAATGACCTCCGAGGTGAACGAGTTCCTCCTCCGGGGCCTCGCGCCGAGCGTGCTCGCGATCCTCGTCCGCCGCGGAGCCGACTTCGCGGCGGCCGAGGACGCCGTCCAGGACGCGCTGGTCGAGGCGGCCCGGGTCTGGCCGGCCGGCCCACCGCGCGACCCGAAGGGCTGGCTGGTCACCGTGGCCTGGCGCCGGTTCCTCGACGCGACCCGCGCGGACACCGCCCGCCGCCGGCGTGAGGGCCTTGTCGACGAGGAGCCGGCCCCCGGGCCCGCGCCCGCGGTGGACGACACGCTCCAGCTCTACTTCCTGTGCGCCCACCCGTCGCTGACGCCGTCGTCCGCGGTCGCGCTCACGCTGCGCGCCGTCGGCGGGCTCACCACCCGCCAGATCGCCCGGGCCTACCTGGTTCCCGAGGCGACCATGGCGCAGCGGATCAGCCGGGCCAAACGCACCGTCTCCGGCGTGCGGTTCGAGCGGCCCGGCGACGTCGCCACCGTGCTGCGCGTCCTCTACCTGGTCTTCAACGAGGGCTACTCCGGCGACGTCGACCTCGCCGCCGAGGCCGTCCGGCTCACCCGGCAGCTCGCGGCCGCGATCGACCACCCCGAGGTGGCGGGGCTGCTCGCCCTCATGCTGCTCCACCACGCCCGGCGCGCTGCCCGGACCGCGCCCGACGGCAGCCTGGTACCGCTCGCCGAGCAGGACCGCGGCCGGTGGGACACCGCGACGATCGCCGAGGGGGTCGGGATCCTGCAGGCGGCCCTCGCCCGCGACCGGCTGGGCGAGTTCCAGGCCCAGGCCGCCATCGCCGCACTCCACGCCGACGCGCCCACCGCCGGGGAGACCGACTGGGTGCAGATCGTCGAGTGGTACGACGAGCTCACGCGCCTGACCGACAGCCCGGTCGTCCGGCTCAACCGCGCGGTGGCCGTCGGCGAGGCCGACGGGCCGCGCGCCGGCCTGGCGGCGCTCGCCGCACTGGACGCCTCGCTGCCCCGCCACGCCGCGGTGGCGGCGTATCTCCACGAGCGCGACGGCGGCCTGGCGAAGGCGGCACACCTGTACGCCGAGGCGGCCCGGAAGGCGTCCGACCTCGCCGAACGCGACCACCTGACCCGCCAGGCCGCCCGGCTCAACGCCCGCCGGGGGCACTGAGGAGTCGCGCTCGGCCTCCCGGAGTCCCGCCCGGCGTCCGACGCGGCCCCGTGCCGAGGAGCCGCCCGCCCGCGCCCGGCTCACTGCTCACGGTTCGACTACCGTCGACGGCATGCACACCGCCCCCGCCCCGGCCGACCTCCTCGCCGCCGGCGCAGCCGTTCTCGACGGCGGCATGTCCACCCTGCTGACGGCAGCGGGCCACGACCTGAGCGACGAACTGTGGTCGGCACGCCTGCTCGCCGAGGACGCCGGGGCGATCACCGAGGCGCACCTCGCCTACTTCGAGGCGGGCGCGGACGTGGCGATCACCGCCAGCTACCAGGCCACGTTCGAGGGCTTCGCGCGGCGCGGCATCGGCCACGACCGGGCCACCGCCCTGCTCGCCCTGAGTGTCGGGTCGGCACGCGAGGCGGCCCGGCGGGCGCGGGTGTCCCGCCCCTTGTGGGTGGCGGCCTCCGTAGGCCCGTACGGCGCGATGCTCGCCGACGGCTCCGAGTACCGGGGCCGGTACGGCCTGAGCGTGGCCGAGCTGGAACGCTTCCACCGCCCCCGTATGGAGGTCCTGGCCGCCGCGGAGCCCGACGTCCTCGCCCTGGAGACGATCCCGGACACCGACGAGGCCGAGGCACTCCTCCGCATCCTGGCCGGCCTCGGCATCCCGGCCTGGCTGTCGTACTCGGCGACGGGCGACCGCACCCGCGCCGGGCAGTCGCTGGAGGACGCCTTCGCGCTCGCCGCCGACGTGGACGAGGTCGTCGCGGTCGGCGTGAACTGCTGTGCCCCCGAGGACGCCGACCACGCGGTCGCCCTGGCGGCCCGCGTCACCGGCAAACCGGCCGTGGTCTACCCCAACAGCGGCGAGACCTGGGACGCGGGGGCGCGCGCATGGAGGGGCAGCGCCACGTTCACCGCCGAGCAGGTCACGGGGTGGCGTGAGTCCGGGGCCCGGCTGATCGGTGGGTGCTGCCGGGTGGGCCCGAAGACGATCTCGGCGATCGCCTCGACGCTACGGCGGCCGGCGTAGCGAACGCGCACCGGACGGCCTTCCCGGGGCCCTGCTCCCCCACCCCGCCCGTTGCGCTTCGCCCACCCTGCGCCTCGCCGCCGCCTGATCGTCGTCCCACCAGGAGCGGTTGTCAGGGTCAGGCGTTGTCCTCACCGAACGCGTGTGACACATGTGTCTTACGACCACCGGGGGGTGTCCGTGCACGGCCGTGATCAGTTTTTCCCTCAGGACGGTCCAGCCGGCCACCCGGGCATGTCGACCGAGGCGGGAATCGACGTCCAACGTCAACTGGAGTCCCTGATCCAGGACTTCCGGGCGGGCGATCCTCCGATGCCGGTGATCGTGCTGTATGCCGAGGGTCCCGCCGACGACGACCGGGTCACCGGACTCGTCGACGAGCTGCGCGAAGGACAGCAGCACGGCACGCGCCTGGCCGTCGCCTCGACCGAGCCGCAACCGGGGAAGGACAGCCCCACGGCGCGGGCCACACGACTCCTGCGCGATCTCGGCGACTCCGGGAAGTGGGGCGACCGGTCCGCCGCCTACCGGCCCTGCTCCTTCCCCCGCCCCGGCCTCGTCGGTGCCCTCCAGGAGGCCACCGACGATCCGGAGATGCGCGAGCACTGGCCGACCGCCCCCGTCGGCACCCCGGAGGGGAACACCCGGCGGGAGCGGGCCCGGACCCGCCTGCCGCGCATCCTGGCCCGGCAGCACTGACGCCCCCCGCAGACCTCCGCGCCGGCAGATACTGCTCACCGACGTGCAGCAGTTCCTCCCCACGGGCGTCCTGGGCGCCTTCACCGCGCTGCTCACCCGCCCCGAGTGGTACATCACCGTCCTGGCGGGCATCGGACTGGTGGCCCTGCTCGCCGTACTGAACCACGTCCCCGGCCACGCCCTTCTCTTCCTTTGGTTACGCAGGGAAGGCCGGTGGTTCCTGACCACGACGTTCCTCCAGTCCGCCGCACGCCACCAGTCGACCAGTGTGCGGCTGCTGCGGCCCGTCCCCTCCTGGGAGGCCATCGCGGCCCGCGCCTACGACGTGGCCGGGGCCGTGCGGGAGGGCGGCCCGTTCCCCCTCCGGCTGTACGTGCCGGCGCTCCCCGAGGGCCTGCGGAACAACCACCGGCGCGGCAGCTGGGATCTGCGGGGGTTCAAGCGGACGCGTCCGCCGGTGCTGTTCCTTCGCCGGACGGGTCGGGAGAACGGCGGCATCGAACTGATCAAGGCAGTCAGCGCCGTCCGCAGCCGGCGCAGTGAGCTCGACCCGCTGCTGATCGTGGCGGGCGGGGCGGCGGAGGACGCGCCGCTGCTCGACCGCGGCGCGGACGGAAGCCCACAGGCCTCACCGGCACCGTCACCGTCCCGGTACCAGCCCTCGCGGCTTCAGCAGCGGCTGCGGAACTGGTACGACGAATGGGCCGGCAACCTCAGGACCGACCAGTCGCCGAGCAGGACGAACGCCCTGCCCTGGGTACTCAGGATTCCGCTGCCCAGCGAGGAGTTGGTGCAGCTGCGGGAGACCGCCCGGCGTTGTGTCAGAGCCCGGCACCGGCTGCCCCAGGATGGCAGGCACATGCCATAGGAGGCCGCCGTGAGTCCCACGCGTTCCGAAAGACCCCTGCGAACCGTCGTCCGGGCCGCCGTCGTACTGGCACTGCTCCTCGGTTGGTCCGCCGCCGTCGGATCGGCCGCCCATGCCGGGGAGCGGGCGGGGCGACAGGCGGCCGTCTCGGTACGCGGGGGCGACACCCTCCATCCACAGCACCGGCGCCCGCCGCACCGTGGGCTTCAACGCCCGCTCCGGCTCCACGCTGTACGCGCTCGCTTCGCACCGGTGCGCCCAGGGCGCCCGTACCCGGTACGCCGACGCCGCCCTGACCGTCGCCGTCGGCGTCACCGCGGGAGTGGGTTTCCCGGGCAACGACTACGCGAGCATCCGGTACACCGACACGGCGGTCGCCTACCCGGCCGAGGTCTCGCTGGGCGCCGGTGCCGGTGCCCGCGACATCACCAGCGCGGCGCATCCCGTCGTCGGGCAGTCGATCTGCCACGTCGGGCGGACCACCGGATACCGCTGCGGAACCGTCCAGGCCGTGAACGTCACCCTCGACTACGGCGGGGGAACCGGGTACGGGCTGTTCCGGTCCACCATCTGCTCCGAGCCCGGCGACTCCGGTGATCCGGCTTTCTCGGGCGGCACGGCTGTCGGCGTCATCGTCGCCGGCAGCGGTAACCGCAGCTCAGGAGGCTTCACCCACTACCAGCCGGTGACCGAATGGCTGTCGGCGTACGGCCTGAGCGTCTCCTGAGGCGGCCGGGCCGGGCCGACCGCGCACGCGAAGCCCCCGGCGGACAGAGCCGGGTCACCGGGGTGTCGTGCGCGGCTGACGGCGGGCCGGCACCGACCGCCTGCCGTCCACTCACCAAGGCCGCGCGGCACGGTCCGACCGAGGAGGCGGAGAAGTCGTCCGTGCCGCTCGCCGACCGTGGTCCCGCCCTCTGCCGGCGCCACGGACAACGGACACTGGTGGGGCAAGGGGGTTCCCGGTGTCGGGACCAGGAGGGTCAAGGGCCGACCACCCCGGCCCCCGTGCCCCCCTTCCCCGTTCCCACCGTCCCGGAGACCAGACCCCCGCGTGCCACATGTCAGAGGAACCCTGTGCGGGGAGCCGTGACCTCGACGGTGTCCTTCACCAGGGCGAGCGCGGCGCCCAGAGGACTCGAGCGTCCCCCGCTCACGATCACGTCGCCGGCGTCGGGGCAGCCGAACACCACAGCCTTTTCCGGCCCGACCAGCGCGTACAGGGGGTCGCCGGGCTCCGTCTCCTCCAGTCGGACGCGGACGAGGTGGGGCTCGCCCAGGGAGGCGCTCGCCACGGCCCGCAGGCGGCACGCCCGGGAGACCGCGTCCAGCGCCGTCCGGGAAGTTCCCTCGCCCACCGGCTCCGCCCGCACCTGCACGGACGCCGGGTCCCATCCCCAGGCCAGCGCTGCCAGCAGCCGCACCTTGGTGGCGGCGTCCTCGCCGGACAGGTCGGACGACGGATCCGCTTCCGCGGTCCCCCGGCGCTGAGCCTCCCGGACCGCCTCACCCAGCGATCCGCCCTCGGCGAGGCGGTCGAGGACGAACGTGGCGGTGCCGTTCGGGCAGGCCCGAATCGTCGTGCAGCCCAGACCGCGCAACGAGGTCCTGGCCAGGTCCCCCGCCGGCAGAGCGGCTCCCGTGGCCCCGGAGATCCTGATCATGCTGTCGGCCGCGCGGGCCGCTTCGTCGAGGTCCCGCCAGTGGCTGAGCAGGTGGCTCTTGGTGGCCGTGACCACATGAACCCCTCTGCGCAGGGCGACGAGGGCCTCCTCCGCGGCATGCCGCCGGAGTTGGGGTGAGGACGGGATCGCCTGGACGAACACGCGGGCAGCGGTGCGGTCGAGCGTCTCCTCCAGCGGGGCCGGGGGACCCCACTCCGAGCGGGGCGGCACGGGCTCCCCCTCGCGGAGCCGGCACTGCGAGGAACTCGCCCGGACGACAGCCACGTTCACCCGTACACCGTGCCGGCGGGCCGGCCCGTCTCCCTGCCGCGCCAGGTGCTCGACGAAGGCCTGGCCGACCGGACCGTATCCGGAGAGCACCACATCGGCCCGGCTCACCTCACGCATGGTTCCTCACTCCTCTTCGACATCCCCGTACCGGAGGCCAAGCCTCGCATTCCTCCGTGAGGTCGCCTGGGGTGCATCGACCTCACAGGGATCCGAGACCCGTTTCGCAGCCATGGCTGTAGCCCGGGCGTGGGTGACAGCCGACGAAGGCGGGTTCCGGGGCGTGGCAGGTGCCGGGGGGTGGGGCGGTCGGAGGACCGGGCGCACTCGTGGAAGCGCGAGAGCGCTTCCACGAGTGCGCCCGTCGCCCGTGTACAGGTTCTTCCCGCCGGGTTGCACCGGATCTACAGTAGGAAGCGCTTTCTACACGGTGGCCCTCGGCTGGGCCGGAGAGGTGGGGTCCCGATGGTCCGTACGGGAGGTACGGGGCGGGCGGGCACGGCGGCCGGGCCGACGCTGGCGGTCGTGGCCCGCGAGGCGGGGGTGTCCGTGCCGACCGCGTCCAAGGTCGTCAACGGGCGTGAGGACGTGGCCCCGGAGACCCGGCGCCGGGTCACGGAGGCGCTGGACCGGCTCGGCTATGTGCGCAGACCCCGGTTCGACGGGGCGAGGGCACCGCGCATGGTGGACCTCGTGGTGGACTCGCTGGGAAGTTCGGGGTCCGGCGCGGTCCTGCACGGTGCGGAGGAGGCGGCGCACGACGCGGGGCTGGAGATCGTGGTGTCGGCCACGCTGACCCGCTGCCACTCCGGCCGCCCGGAGCGCGGCTGGCTGGACAAGCTGGTGACCCGTGGATCGTCGGGGGTCCTGTTCAACTTGGCCGAGCTGGGCATGTCCCAGTACGCCTGGCTGGAGCAGCGCCGCATCCCGTTCGTCATGATCGACCCGGTGCTCGAACCCCCGCCCGGTGTCGTGTCGGTGGGCGCGGCGAACTGGCAGGGCGGGGTCACGGCGACCGAGCATCTGCTGTCGCTGGGGCACGAGCGCATCGCCGTCGTCGCGGGTAGCGGGCACACTCTGTCCAGCGGCGCCCGTGTCGCCGGCTACCGCTCGGCCCTCGCCGCGGCGGGGGTCCGGTACCGCACGGAGTACGTGCGCCACGCCGGGTTCGACGAGGCCACCGCCCGCTGCCGTGCCCAGGAACTCCTCGACCTGCCCGAGCCGCCCACGGCCGTCTTCGTCTCCTCGGACCGGATGGCGCTCGTCGTGTACGAGGCCCTGGCCGAACGGGGCCTGCGCGTGCCGGACGACATGAGCGTGATCGGCTTCGACGACCTCCCCGAGGCCCGCTGGCTCGCCCCGCAGCTGACGACCGTTCGCCAGCCCCTGTCCGAGATGGCGGCGACCGCACTGCACCTCCTGCTCCGCATCATGGACGGCCACCACCCGGAAAGCACCCGCACCGAACTGTCCACCCGCCTGGTGGAACGCGCGAGCACGGCGCCGCCGCGCGGCTGACCCACGCACGGGCCGTGTCCGATTCCTTCAAGACCGGGCAGCCGGGGCGCGCCTACGGTGACCCCATGAGTGCACGATTTGATGCCATCGGGCTGGTCGTCTCCGACATGGGCGCCTCGGTCGCCTTCTATCGGCGGCTGGGGTTCGCGTTTCCCGAGGGGGCCGAGAAGCAGGGGCACGCCGAGGCGGAACTACCGGGTGGCCTGCGGTTGTTGCTGGACACCGAGGAGGTCGTCCGGTCGTTCCACGCCGGGTGGGAGCCGCCTTCGGGCGGAGGGCGGGCCTCACTCGCCCTGCGGTGCGACAGTCCTGCCGAAGTGGACTCCCTGTATGAGGAGTTGATGGCGAGCGGTTGTCGGAGCGAACTCAAGCCCTGGGACGCGATGTGGGGACAGCGGTACGCCACCGTCCTGGACCCTGACGGGAACGGGGTGGACCTGTTCGCACCGCTGGTCTTCTGAGTCGGGAATTCCGTTCAGACGTGCGGGCTTGCCGGGCGGCACGGGCCGGGCGGCCGGGCAAGCACCTTCTTCGTTGACCCCGGACGCGAGCGCAGCCGCATCGTGGTCCGGCCCGCCCCGACCGGTGCATCGAGATGCTTGACGAGAACGGCCGGGGCAAGGCGGAGGCGCCCTCCACGGCCACAGCCACGGCCACGAACAAGCCGGAGGAACGGAAGGCGGCCGCGGAACCCGGAGAGGGCCGCCGGGAGCGGCCGGAGACAGGGGCGGACATCGCCACGCCGGTCCCCACCGCGTCACCGGGCACCACCGGAGGCGTCCAGTCCGGACTGGCTGCCGTACTCGGCGGCGTCCGCCGGTCCGGCGGAACCCGGCGGGGAAGCGGCGACAGTGACGGGACGCCGGGGAGGCCGAAGGCCCCCGTGCCGGCCGCCGCCGGAATCGCCGGGGTGATCCTGATGGCCGTACCACTGCGGGTCATGGCCGGCAACGGCTGGAACGAGGAGCCCGAGGACCGCGCCACCGTGGCTGCCGGTTCCCAGGCGCTGCACGACGGGGAGGAGGTACAGCCACCGCCGCACGTCTATGCCGCGCAGCCCTCGAAGGACGATGCTTCGGCCGGCTCGTCTAAGGACGGCGACGGCGACGGCGACGAGGGGAGACGCGGGAAGGCGGCGGAGCACGGGACGGAGGCGGAGGACGCGGCCCCGGAGGGCCCCCGCACCCCAGCCGTCCACGGCACGAGCCTATGACAGGTCCCGGGCGCTCCTGCGTATCGCACGGACGCCCGGGACCCGTCCTCGTACGTGGCGTGTCGGAGCCTCCGCCGATCCCTGAGCGGTTCACGCCGGGCCCGCTGCCCCTTCGTCGGATGGTCATGCCCCACAGGGCGTGACCATCCACGACCGGGATCCGCTTTCACACCGCTCCTCCGTCGTGAGCCGCCAGGAGTCTGCTCAGCGGCAGGCCCGTCAAGCCCCGTACGTCGCGGGAGAGGTGGGCCTGGTCGGCGTAGCCGGTGCGGGTGGCCGTCTCCGCGTACGGGGTGCCCCTGCGGGCCAGGGCGAGGGCTCGGCCCAGGCGGAGGATACGGGCCAGTGTTTTGGGGCCGTATCCGAAGGCAGTCAGGGAGCGGCGGTGCAACTGGCGTGCGCTCAGGCCGAGTTCGTCGGCGGTTTCGGCGACCGGGCGGCCCGCGTCCAAGGCGGCCACGACCTGTCGAAGCACCGGGTCGGGCCGGGTGGCGCCCTCGGCAGCCCGCCTCAGGGCCAGGTCCTCCAGGCCGCGCGCCGGGTCGGCCGCCGCGTTCACCAGGGCGGTCGCCCGGCGTACCTCCGCCGTCGGCCACAGGTCCGCCAGGTCGGGGCGCCGGTCCCGCAGTTCGTGCGCGGGCACTCCCAGCAGCACGGGGAGGGTGCCGGGGTGGAAACGGATGCCGGCCCAGGGGCCCGACGTGCCGCCCCCGGTGAGGTGGGCGCGGGTGTCGGGGCCCGCGACCAGCAGGCGCCCCTCGTGCCACAGCAGGTCCATACAGCCGTCGGGGAGTACTCGGCCCGCTTCCGCGCCGGCGGGGGTGCTGGTCCACACGACCGCGTCCGGCAGCCGTGACGCCCGTTCTCTGTACACGTCCCCCAGGCTACGCGGCCCACGCCCGCCACTCCTGTGGACTGACTCCGTACGCCCGTTTGAAGGCCGTCGACAGGGCGAAGGCACTGCCGTAGCCGACGTGGCGGGCGATCGCGCCGAGGGTGTCGTCCGTGTCGCGGAGGCGGTCCTCGACGAGGGTGAGGCGCCAGCCGGTGAGGTACGTCATCGGAGGCTCGCCGACCAGTTCCGTGAAGCGTCGGGCCAGCGCGGCGCGCGAGACGCCGGCCCTCGCGGCGAGCGCGGCAACCGTCCAGGGGTGGGCGGGGTCGTCCTGGAGGAGGCGCGGCACCGGGCCGACGACAGGGTCGCCCAGCATCCCGTACCAGGCAGGCGGCATTGCCTCGGGACGGGCGAACCATGCGCGCAGGGCGGCGACGGCCGGCAGGTCGAGAGCCGGCCGAGGACGACCTCCTGGCCTCGTGGTCGCCGCGCTGACCGGCGGGGAGCGGTACGCCAGGCGGAACCTCACCGTGACGGGGCCACGGCTGCTGACGTTCGGGGAGGCGGTCGCGGAGATCGCGCGGGCGACGGGACGTGAACTGACGCACCGCGCGGTGTCCGCCCAGGGCTACGGCGAGGCGCTGACCGGGTTCAGGGTGCCGCCCGAGGAGGCCGGGTTCCTCACCGGAGTGTTCGCCACCCTTCTGGACCGCCGCAACGCACAGGCGGGGGTGCGGCAGGTGCTGGGCCGGGAACCGCGGGACTCCGCGGACTTCGTGCGGGAGGAGGCGGCCGCGGGGACCTGGAGGCCGTGAGCGCGCTACTTGTCCTCACCGGACGGTGACGCCGGGCCCGCCGGGCCCTCCCCGTTCCTCTGATGCGGGTGAGGGCGCTGCTGCCGATGGCTGCTCTTGACATGGGTGCGCAGGCGGGCCGTGACGTCCTCCGGGGGCAGGAAACGGGACCAGCGCTCGGGGAACTCGGAGGGCATGTCGGGGCCTGCCTCGTCGCCGGCTCCCGTGGAGGTGCGGGCGACGTACTCGGCGACCTGCTCCTTCCGCAGCCGCTCGTTCTCCTCACGGGCGGCTGCGGTCGCGGCGGCCGGCCAGACCCGGTCGATCGCGGCGTTGACCGCGGCCCCGACGAGCACGGCGAAGGCGGACACGCCGATCCACAGGAGTACGGCGACGGGGGCGGCGAGGGACCCGTAGATGGTGGGGCCCTCGATGGTGTTGGTGAGGTAGATCCGCAGCAGGAAGCTGCCGAACACCCACATGGCGAGGGCGACCAGCGCGCCGGGCACGTCCTCGATCCACGGGGACCGCACGGGCACGGAGACGTGGTAGAGCGTGGTCAGGAAGGCCACGGACAGCAGGATCACCACGGGCCAGTAGAGAATCTGCACGAGCGTCGCCGACCAGGGGACGACGCTGACCACGGCGTCGGGGCCGGCCACCATCAGGGGCAGCGCGACCGAGCCGATCAGCAGGGCCCCGATGAACAGCAGGAAGGCCATCAGCCGGGTCTTGACGATGCCGCGCACACCGTCGAGGCCGTACATGACGGTGATGGTGTCGATGAAGACGTTCACCGCGCGGGAGCCCGACCAGACGGCGAAGAGGAAGCCGACGGAGATGACGTCGGGCCGGCCGCCCTCCATCACGTCGTCCAGGATCGGCTCGGCGATCTGGCTCACGCCCCGGTCGGACAGCACCGCCCGGGAGGCCTCGATGATGTTGTTCCGCACACTCTGGGTGGTCTCGGCGCCGGTCCAGGTGTCGACGTAGCCGAGCAGGCCGATCAGGCTGAGCAGCAGCGGGGGCACCGACAGCAGGGTGAAGAAGGCCGCCTCCGCGGCGAGGCCCAGGATCCGGTACTCCATGCAGGAGTTGACGGTGTCCTTGAGCAGCAGCCAGGCGGTCCTGCGTTTGGAGACATTGCGGTACAGGGCCCGGGCCCTGTGGAGTCGGCCGGAGGGCGCGTCGGGGGAATCGCTTGCTGGCTGCACGAACCAAAGGTATCCGTCGTGCCTGGTCGGCCTCGCCCGAAGGGTCTCGGGGGGATCGCGGGGTGACGCGGAGGGGTGATGCGGAGGGCGGTGCCGGGTAGGTTCGTGTTCATGGCAGGTACCACGCACACCGTGACCAACCAGGCGCCGCCGCTGGCGCAGTACGACGTGTTCACCGCCGACCGGGCGCTGACGGAGGCCGTCGAACGGCATCTGGACCCGCCGGTGCTGGAGGAGGGCCTGTCCGAACTGACGGCGCTCGGACGCAGCTCCGGCTCCGCCCAGGTGCAGGAATGGGGAGTGCAGGCCAATGAGAACCCGCCCCGGCTGCGCACCCACGACCGGTACGGGCACCGGATCGACGAGGTCGACTTCCATCCCGCCTGGCACCGGCTGCTCGGCAAGGGCGTCTCGGCGGGTCTGACGGGCGCGTGGGCGCGGCCGGGCGGGCATGTGCGGCGGGCGGCGGGGTTCGTGGTGTGGTCACAGGTCGATGCCGGGAACGGCTGCCCGCTGTCGATGACGCACGCGGCCGTGCCCGCCCTGCGCGCGGACCCGGCGCTCGCCGCCGAGTGGGAGCCGCGGCTGACGTCGGCGGTGTACGACCGGGCGCTGCGGCCCGCCCACGAGAAGTCCGGTGTGCTCCTCGGGATGGGCATGACGGAGAAACAGGGCGGCAGCGACGTACGGGCCAACACGACGTCCGCGCGGCCGCTGGCCGAGGACGGGACGTACGAGCTGACCGGGCACAAGTGGTTCTGCTCGGCTCCGGTGTCGGACGCGTTCCTGGTGCTGGCGCAGGCTCCCGGCGGGCTCACCTGTTTCCTGGTGCCGCGCGTGCTCGAGAACGGCGCGCGCAACGTGTTTCTGATCCAGCGGCTCAAGGACAAGCTGGGCAACCGGTCCAACGCGTCCTCGGAAGTCGAGTTCGCGGGGACGTGGGCGCGGCGGGTCGGGGACGAGGGGCGCGGGGTGCGCACCATCATCGGGATGGTGGCGGCGACCCGGCTGGACTGCGTGCTGGGCTCGGCGGGGCTGATGCGGCAGGCCGTGGCGCAGGCGGTGCACCACTGCACGTACCGGGAGGCGTTCGGCGGCAAGCTGGTCGACAGGCCGCTGATGCGCAACGTCCTGGCCGATCTCGCGCTGGAGTCGGAGGCGGCCACCACGCTGGCGCTGCGGCTCGCCGCGGCCTACGACGACGGGAGCGAGCGGGAGCGGGCGCTGCTGCGGATCGCGGTGCCGACCGCCAAGTACTGGGTGACCAAGCGGTGTGCGCCGCTCGCGGTGGAGGCGGCGGAGTGCCTGGGCGGCAACGGGTACGTGGAGGATTCGGGGATGCCCCGGCTGGTGCGCGAGTCCCCGCTGAACTCGGTGTGGGAGGGCGCCGGCAACGTCCAGGCGCTGGACGTGCTGCGCGCCCTGAGCCGGGATCCGCAGGTGCTGGACGCGTATCTCGGCGAGGTCGGTCGGGCACGCGGGGCCGATCACCGACTGGACGGCGCGGTCAAGGACCTGCTGACCGAACTGGCCGACCTGGAGGGCGCCGAAGGGCGCGCGCGGCGGCTCGTGGAGCGGCTCGCGCTGGTGCTCCAGGGCTCGCTGCTGGTGCGGTACGCGCCGCCGCAGGTCGCCGACGCGTTCTGCGCGGCACGGCTGGGCGGTGACGGGGGCGCGGCCTTCGGGACACTGCCGCACACCCTCGACCTCGCGACGGTGGTGGAACGGGCCCGGCCGGAGGTGTGAGACGGCGGGGGCTGCTCCAGGTGTGGGCCGCCCCGGGTCTGAGAGCCCCGCCCCGGGTGCGAGACGACGGGGGTTGCCCGGCGGCGAATCGAGCGGGGCGACCCGGCCGGGAAGGGCCGGTTTCGGCCTTCCCGGCACGACAACCCGGTGGTGACGCGGGAGTGGTGCTGCGCCGACACGGCACCACCCCCGCCGCACGGGCCCCTTGGAGCCGTGGACGCCGCTCGGGACGGCGTCGCTCAAGTTTCAAACAGTGCGGGGCGAGCCGCCAGGGTTGCAGGGGGTTGCAACTTGCTGCTGTCCGTGTCCGTGCCGAAGGACCTCGCCGGGGGCACACGGCACTATGGGACCGACGACAGCCAGAACGGATCTCGGGGGCGCGGCCGGTGGGCCGGGTGCTGTCCTCCGAGTCTTTCCCCGGGAGGATCAGTGCCGCTCTCGCCGATGGACGTGAGGCATCTGGTCGGCGTGGACACGACGCGCGCGGCCAGGATGCTGAGTGAGGTCCGCTCCGCGACGCTCTCCGGTCGCCGCGCGCCCATGGCGCCCCGCCCGGTGATCGAGGAGTCCTGGGAGCGGGTGCTGCGCAGCGGCGTCGACCCGGACCACGACGTCCGGGCCGGGCTGCTGTCCCGCGCGGAGGTGCAGCGGCGGCGGGAGGGTTCGGCGCTTCGGCATGTGCTGCCGGTGCTGCGGGAGGGGCTGCTGCCGTTCGCGGACGTCACCCGTCACATCATGGTGGTGGCCGACGCGGACGGCAGGGTGCTGTGGCGGGAGGGCAGCGCGGCGGTCCTGCGCAAGGCGGACGGCATCGGTTTCGCGGTGGGTGCGGACTGGCGCGAGGACGTCGTCGGCACCAACGGGGTGGGCACCCCGGCGGTGACCCGCCGGCCGGTGCAGGTGTTCGCCGCCGAGCACTTCGTACGGTCGCACGCCGCCTGGACGTGTGCGGGGGCGCCCCTGACCGATCCGCGGGACGGGCGGCTGATCGGTGTGGTGGATGTGAGCGGGCCGCTGGAGACGATGCACCCGTCCACGCTGGCCTGGGTCGACTCGGTGGCCAAGCTCGCCGAGGCCCGGCTGCGGGAGCGTCATCTGGAGTCGCTGGAGCGGCTGAGGTCGGTGGCGGCGCCGGTGCTGGCCCGGGTCGGTGGACGGGCCCTGGTGGTGGACCGGCACGGGTGGACGGCCGCGGTGACCGGAGTGCCGTACACAAGACGGCTGGCGCTGCCGGATGCGGTGTCGGCCGGGATGCGGTGGCTGCCGGCGCTGGGCCGCTGCTCCCTGGAGCCGCTGGCCGGGGGCTGGCTGGTGCGGGCGGCGGACGAGCCGGTGTCCCGTGCGGCGAGCCGTGTCGTGCTGGATCTGCGGGAGCCGCGCGGCGCGTCGGTGGAGGTGTCCGGTGGCGCGGGCTCCTGGTCGCGGAAGCTGAGCCCCCGCCATGCCGAACTGCTGTATCTGCTGGCCGTGCAGCGGGCCGGCCGCAGCGCCGCGGGCCTGGCCGAGGACGTGTTCGGGGACCCGGCCCGTACGGTGACGGTGCGCGCCGAGATGTCCAGGGTGCGGCGCTATCTGGGCGGCTTGCTGGAGCACCGGCCGTACCGGTTCACGGAGGGCGCCGACGTCGACGTCCTGCTCCCGGACGACCCGCGTGACCTGCTGCCGCACTCGAGGGCCCCGGCACTGGGCGGCGGCCGCGAGCACCCGCAGGCGAGCGCACGCCGGGACCGCGGCCCGAAGAGCCCGCCGGCCCCCCGGCCCGGAAAGCCCGGGCCATGACGGTCCAGCACAGCACATCACCGTGCGCCGGGTCGCCTGTTCTGCGGATTCGCCGGGTCTTCGCCCCCTGCGGGGCTGTCTGCCGTAGCATCGCCCCACGAGCCACCCTCACCTGCTCCATGGTCAACGGTCATCGGTCGGAAGGTCAACGGTCCGATCGCCGGACGCAGTTGGCTCGCCTCGGGAGGACATCATGAAGCATCGCGGCAGACACCGCCGGCGCAGGCGGGGCAAGGCGCTGCGGGCGACGCTGGCCGGGACCGCGCTCGCGCTCACCGCGGCGGCCACCATGATCAGCACGTCGCAGGCCACCGACGCCGACGACCCCGGGGCGCTGAAGCCGCTCACCAGGGCCGCCGAGACCGCGCCGCTGCGGCTGTCGGAGACCCGTGTGCCACCGGAGTGGCTCGACCGGCTCTCCTCCGAGATGGGGCGACCCGTCGGCGTCCGGACCGTGCTCGACGACACCGACGGTTCCCTGCGCGACGCGGAGTCCTGTACGGACGAGGACCGGCACGGGCTGCCTCTGGAGCCCGCCGCCACGCGCGCGTACTGCTGGGACGGCACCGACGTCGAGGGCTGGCGTCCCGGCGCCGTCACCACGTCCGGGGACGCGGACGACGACGGCCACTGGGGCCCGGACCGGGTGGTGCTCTCCGCCTGGAGCCGGGGCGGCACCACGGCGGACGGCACCGCGGCGCAGGACCCGGCCGTGGCGGACGCCGGCGCGGGGCAGGGGCTCGCGCGGGTCGCGTTCGTCGACGCCGGTGACCCCGACGACCTCCGCTACACCTGGGCGCAGCTCGCCGTCCCGGTCGCCGGGGGGCAGGACTACCGCGGGCTGGTCTCCCCCGTGGCGGGCATGGTCTGGTACCAGGACAAGCTGCTGGTCACCGCCGGGCGGGGGGACGGCAGCGCGCTGTACGTGTACGACGTGGACCGCGTCCAGCGGGCCACCGTGAGCGGTTCGACGGTCGGGCGGGTGCCCGGCGGCTGGTCGGCGGCCGGGGCACGGTACGTACTGCCCGCCGTCGCCGCCTACCGGACGGCCGACGCGGCCGCCCCGCAGCCGGGCGGCATCTCCCTGGACCGCAGCACGGCACCGGACAGCCTGGTCGCGCACGAGGCGGTCACCGACGACCACGACGGGCCGACCCGGCTGTGGCGGTACGCGTTCGACGACGACGAGGCCCGCGCGGGCCTGCTGGCCACGGACCCCCTGCTGAAGGTGGACCCGGCCGCGGCGTACGAGACGAAGCTGACCCATGTGCGCAGTGTGCTGTCGTACGGGTCGGGCTGGTACCTGGGCCGGGTGACCGGGACGTCGGACGAGCGCGGGACGCTGTGGCGACAGGACACAGAGGGGGCCCGGCCCACCCGGTGCGGGGCGGACGAGACGCACCGCTGCTGGAGCGGTGCGTCGGCGTCCCTGTCCTACTGGCAGGAGACCGGCGAGGTGTGGTCCCAGTCCGGCCGCATGCTCTTCGCCCTGCCCCTGACCTCCGTCGACGGCTCGCTGGACTAGAGCCTGTCCGGCGGATCGTGCCAGGGACGCGGGATGGCCGGCACGCTCTGCGCCAGTGCTCTTCGAGCAGGAGTGCCCCAGCGGCGTCGCCGCCGGTCGTTGCCTCGCAGCCGCACGCACCAGCCCACGCTCGCCCCGGCCGGATGTGGTCGGCGGCCTCCGGCTTGATCCGCCGGGCAGCCCTGACCCGACCGCTGAACCCGGCCAGGGGTCTGCCGCTCCCCGTACCGCACGGGCCGCACGGGCCGCACGGGCCGGGCATTCGACAGGTGTCCGCGCCGGGTGGTTCCCTTTCCGGCATGACGACCATCGCCGTGACCACCTGGTCCCTGGAGCAGACCGCGTCCACCGATCTCCTGCCCGCCGCCGTGCCGGAGGGGGACATACAGGTCGTGCACGCCGAGGTGCCGTCCCCGGAGTTCAGCCGCTTCCTGTACGCGTCGGTCGGCGGTGACATCCGCTGGACCGACCGGCTGGACTGGACGTACGCGCGGTGGCTGGAGTACCTGGACCGGCCCGGCACGGAGACCTGGGTGGCGTACGAGCGGGGGGCGCCCGCGGGGTATGTGGAGCTCCGGGCCCAGGACGACGGGGTCGTGGAGATCGTTCACTTCGGGCTGATCCCCGCCTTCCGAGGCCGGCACATCGGCGGGCACCTCCTGTCGTACGGCGCCGCGCGGGCCTGGGATCTGGCGGAGCGGTGGCCGGGGCGCAAGCCGACCGCGCGGGTCTGGCTGCACACGTGCAGCAAGGACGGCGAGCATGCGATGGACAATTACCGGCGTCGGGGATTCCGGCTGTTCGCCACCTCGGTCGAGGACGAGCCCGAGGTCGCCACCCCGGGCCCGTGGCCGGGGGCGCACCCGGCCTGAGCACCGCACCCTCGTCGTCCGCCCCGCACGCCCCCCGCACGCCCCCTCCTGAGCTGCGCGGACAGGACCGCTCGCGCCGCCTGTGACCAAAGCCACCCCTGTCTCTCCTGTCGAGACGAAGCTGTCCGCATCATGGATGAAGCTGGACTGTGTCCAGATCTCCGTGCCACGCTTCCGTCATGCCTGGAACAGGAATCGCCTTGGTGAGTCGGCGGCACGTCGACCTCGGCCGCATGTCCAGCGCCATCTGTCCGGTGCGCTGAGAGCACGTTCAGCAGCACCCGCCAGCCCTTCTTCGGTCCGTTCCGCTCCGGTCCGCCCTGATCGGCACCGCACGGTTCCGCCCGATTCGTTCTCGCTCCACCGAATTCCCGCGCAATGACGCGCCGCGTACCCCTGCACCGTCATGCGCAGGTCAGAGCCGTATCCCCGTCTGTCCCGAAGGACGTGTCAACCATGGCCGCCAGCCCGCAGAACCCTGCCGCCGCGACCCCCCGCCGCAAGGTGAGCCGTCACCGCGGAGAGGGCCAGTGGGCCGCGGGACACTTCACTCCGCTCAACGGCAACGAGCAGTTCAAGAAGGACGACGACGGTCTCAACGTACGGACACGTGTTGAGACGATCTACTCGAAGCGGGGCTTCGACTCGATCGACCCCAACGACCTGCGCGGCCGGCTGCGCTGGTGGGGCCTGTACACGCAGCGCCGCCCCGGGATCGACGGCGGCCGTACCGGTGTGCTGGAGCCCGAGGAGCTCGAGGACCAGTACTTCATGATGCGGGTCCGGATCACCGGCGGACGGCTCACCACCGAGCAGCTGCGCGTGATCGGCGAGATCGCCGAGACGTACGCCCGCGGCACCGCCGACATCACCGACCGGCAGAACATCCAGTACCACTGGATCCGTATCGAGGACGTGCCCGCGATCTGGGAGCGGCTCGAGTCGGTCGGCCTGTCCACCACGGAGGCCTGCGGCGACACCCCGCGCGGCATGCTCGGCTCCCCCGTCGCCGGGGTCGCCGAGGACGAGATCATCGACGGCTCGGCGGCGCTGGACGAGATCGCCCGCCGCTCCATCGGGGACCCGCGCTTCTCCAACCTGCCGCGCAAGTTCAAGACGGCCGTCTCCGGTTCTCCGCTGCTGGACGTCGCCCACGAGATCAACGACGTGTCCTTCGTCGGCGTGGTCCACCCCGAGCACGGTCCGGGCTTCGACCTGTGGGTCGGCGGCGGTCTGTCGACCAACCCCAAGTTCGGGGTGCGGCTGGGCGCCTGGGTGCCCGAGGCGGACGTGCCCGACGTGTGGGAGGGCGTCATCTCCATCTTCCGCGACCACGGATACCGGCGGCTGCGCAACCGGGCGCGGCTGAAGTTCCTGGTCGCCGACTGGGGTCCGGAGAAGTTCCTCCAGGTCCTGCAGGACGACTACCTGGGCCGCGAACTGGCCGACGGTCCGGCACCCGTGATGCCCGCGCAGCAGTGGCGCGACCACATCGGGGCGCACCGCCAGAAGGACGGCCGGTTCTACGTCGGTTTCGCGCCGCGGGTGGGCCGGATGGACGGCTCGCTGCTCACCAAGGTCGCTGCGCTGGCCGAGGACCACGGCTCGGGGCGGGTGTCCACCACGGTCGAGCAGAAGATGATCGTCCTGGACGTGCCGCAGGACCGGGTGGACTCGCTCGTCGAAGCCCTGGAGGCGCTGGACCTGCGGGTCAGGCCGTCGACCTTCCGGCGCGGCACGATGGCCTGCACGGGCATCGAGTTCTGCAAGCTCGCCATCGTGGAGACCAAGGAGCGCGGCAGCGACCTCATCGACGAGCTGGAGCGCCGGCTGCCCGACTTCGGGGAGCCGCTCACCATCAACATCAACGGCTGCCCGAACGCCTGCGCCCGTATCCAGACCGCGGACATCGGTCTCAAGGGACAGCTGGTCACCGACGCCGAGGGCCGGCAGGTCAGCGGCTACCAGGTGCATCTGGGCGGCGCGCTCGGCCTGGACCCGTCCTTCGGCCGCAAGGTGCGCGGCCTGAAGGTCACCTCGGACGAGCTGCCGGACTACATCGAGCGGGTCCTGAAGCGTTTCGAGGCGGAGCGCGAGGACGGCGAGCGGTTCGCCACGTGGGCGGCCCGCGCGGATGCGGAGGCCCTGTCGTGAGCGAGCGGGCCGCGCCGTTCTACTGCCCCTACTGCGGCGACGAGGACCTGCGTCCCAGTGAGGAGGGGCACGGGGCCTGGGAATGCGGGGTGTGCAACCGGGCCTTCCGGCTGAAGTTCCTCGGACTGCTCGCCCAGGGGCTCGACCGGCCGGACACGGGACCGGACACAGGAGGGGACCGAACATGACGACGGTTCAGGAAGAGTGCGTCACCGGCGAACTGAAGGAGCTGGCCGAGCAGGCGGGCCGCGACCTGGAGGAGGCCTCCGCACCGGAGATCCTCCGGTGGGCCGCCGGGACCTTCGGCGAGCGCTTCTGCGTGACCTCCTCCATGGAGGACGCGGTGGTCGCCCATCTCGCCTCCCGTGCCCTGCCCGGCGTGGACGTGGTGTTCCTCGACACCGGCTATCACTTCGAGGAGACCATCGGCACCCGGGACGCCGTTCAGGCCGTGATGGACGTCAACGTCATCACGCTCACCCCGCGGCAGACCGTCGCCGAGCAGGACGCCGAGTACGGGCCGAAGCTGCACGACCGCGACCCCGACCTGTGCTGCGGTCTCCGCAAGGTGCGGCCGCTGGAGGAGGGCCTGCGGGGATACCTGGCCTGGGCGACCGGGCTGCGCCGCGAGGAGTCCCCGATCCGGGCGAACACCCCCGTCGTCGGCTGGGACGGGAAGCGGCGGAAAGTGAAGATCTCCCCTATCGCACGGTGGTCACAGGAAGATGTGGCAGCGTACGTTGCGGAGCACGGCGTCCTCACCAACCCGCTGCTCATGGACGGCTATGCCTCCGTGGGCTGCAGACCCTGCACCCGCCGGGTGCTGGAGGGCGAGAACGCACGCGCCGGCCGCTGGGCGGGCCGCTCCAAGACCGAGTGCGGACTGCACGGCTGACCATGACCGCGCCCCCTACGAACCAGGAGACCGACGTGACGACCGGAGCCACCGTCTGGCTCACAGGTCTGCCGAGCGCAGGCAAGACCACCATCGCCCGCGAGCTGGCCGCCCGGCTGCGCGAGCAGGGCCGCCGGGTCGAACTGCTCGACGGCGACGAGGTCCGCGAGTTCCTCTCCGCGGGCCTCGGCTTCTCCCGTGAGGACCGGCACACCAACGTGCAGCGCATCGGATTCGTCGCCGAACTGCTCGCCCGCAACGGCGTCACCGCGCTCGTCCCGGTCATCGCGCCGTACGCGGACAGCCGCGACGCGGTCCGCAAGCGGCACGAGACGAACGGCACACCGTACGTCGAGGTGCATGTGGCGACCCCCCTCGAGGTGTGCTCCGTACGTGACGTGAAAGGCCTGTACGCGAAGCAGGCCGCGGGCGAACTCACCGGGCTGACCGGCGTGGACGACCCGTACGAGGCTCCCCTCTCTCCCGATCTGCGCATCGAGTCGCAGCACCAGACCGTCCGGGAATCCGCCGCGGCGGTGCACGCCCTGCTGAGCGAAAGGGGACTGGCATGACAACCGTGGCCACGGTCACGACCGGCGACGAGGGCACCGGCGGTGCGGCCGGCCCGCACGCCCTCTCCCACCTCGACGCGCTGGAGTCGGAGGCGGTGCACATCTTCCGTGAGGTCGCGGGCGAGTTCGAGAACCCGGTGGTGCTGTTCTCGGGTGGCAAGGATTCGATCGTCATGCTGCACCTGGCGCTGAAGGCGTTCACGCCGGCGCCGGTGCCCTTCTCGCTGCTGCATGTGGACACCGGGCACAACTTCCCCGAGGTCCTGGACTACCGGGACCGCGCGGTGGGCCGGCACGGGCTGCGGCTGCACGTCGCCTCGGTGCAGGACTACATCGACCGCGGTGTGCTGCGCGAGCGCCCCGACGGCACCCGCAACCCGCTGCAGACGGTCCCGCTGACGGAGAGGATCCAGCAGGAGCGGTTCGACGCCGTGTTCGGTGGCGGCCGGCGGGACGAGGAGAAGGCCCGCGCGAAGGAGCGGGTGTTCTCCCTGCGCGACGAGTTCTCCCAGTGGGACCCGCGCCGTCAGCGGCCCGAGCTGTGGAACCTCTACAACGGCCGGCACGCGCCCGGTGAGCACGTCCGGGTCTTCCCGCTGTCCAACTGGACCGAGCTGGACGTGTGGCAGTACATAGCCCGCGAGGGCATCGAACTGCCGGAGATCTACTTCGCCCACGAACGCGAGGTGTTCCAGCGGGGCGGCATGTGGCTGACCGCCGGAGGGTGGGGCGGCCCGAAGGACGGCGAGAGTGTCGAGAAGCGGCAGGTGCGCTACCGGACGGTGGGCGACATGTCCTGCACCGGCGCGGTCGACTCCGACGCCGACACCATCGAGAAGGTGATCACCGAGATCGCCGCCTCCCGGCTGACCGAGCGCGGCGCGACCCGCGCCGACGACAAGCTCTCCGAGGCCGCGATGGAAGACCGCAAGCGCGAGGGGTACTTCTAGACATGAGCACGATCACGAGCGAGGCGCTCGCGGAGACCACCCTGCTGCGGTTCGCCACCGCCGGTTCCGTCGACGACGGCAAGTCCACCCTGGTGGGCCGGCTGCTGCACGACTCCAAGTCGGTCCTCACCGACCAGCTGGAGGCCGTGGAGCGGGCGTCGGCGAGCCGCGGCCAGGAGGCTCCCGACCTGGCCCTGCTCACCGACGGGCTGCGGGCCGAGCGGGAGCAGGGCATCACCATCGACGTGGCCTACCGCTACTTCGCCACCCCTCGGCGCCGGTTCATCCTCGCCGACACCCCGGGGCACGTGCAGTACACCCGCAACATGGTCACCGGTGCCTCCACCGCCGAGCTGACGGTGATCCTGGTCGACGCCCGCAACGGCGTCGTCGAGCAGACCCGCCGTCACGCGGCCATCGCCGCCCTGCTGCGCGTGCCCCATGTCGTCCTCGCCGTCAACAAGATGGACCTGGTGGACTACGAGGAGGCCGTGTTCGCACGGATCGCCGAGGAATTCACGGCGTACGCCACCGAGCTGGGCGTTCCGGAGGTCACCGCGATCCCGATCTCGGCACTCGCCGGCGACAACGTGGTGGAGCCGTCCGCACACATGGACTGGTACGGCGGCCCGACCGTCCTGGAGCACCTGGAGACAGTGCCGGTCAGCCACCACCTGACGCACTGCCACGCCCGGCTGCCCGTGCAGTACGTGATCCGGCCGCAGAGCGCCGAGCACCCCGACTACCGGGGATACGCCGGCCAGATCGCCGCGGGCACGTTCCGCGTCGGCGACGAGGTGACCGTGCTGCCGTCCGGCCGGACCACGACGGTCACCGGGATCGACCTGCTGGGCACGCCCGTGGAGACGGCCTGGACGCCGCAGTCGGTGACGCTGCTGCTGGCCGACGACATCGACATCTCCCGCGGCGACCTGATCGTGCCGAGCAAGGACGCGCCGGCCACCACGCAGGACGTCGAGGCCACCGTCTGCCACGTCGCCGACCAGCCCCTGACGGTCGGCCACCGGGTGCTGCTCAAACACGGCACCCGCACGGTCAAGGCGATCGTGAAGGACATCCCGGCCCGGCTGACGCTGGACGACCTGTCGCTGCATCCGCACCCCGGCACGCTCGCCGCCAACGACATCGGCCGGGTGAAGATCCGCACCGCCGAGCCGCTGCCGGTCGACTCCTACGCCGACTCACGGCGCACCGGCTCGTTCATCCTGATCGACCCGAGCGACGGCACCACGCTCACCGCGGGCATGGTCGGCGCGTCCTTCGCCGCCCCGGACCCGGCCAAGGACGCGGCCGAGGACGGCGGATGGGACTTCTGACGATGCGCCATCTCTCTTTCCCGGCCCGCGAACCGACCGATGTCCTCGCCACCGACGTCTTCGCCACCTTCGCCAAGGAGGGCGGCCGGATCGGCGGCGGGCAGCTCGGCAGCGGGCAGGGCGGGGTCGCGCGATGCGGGTGACGCTCCCGGCGCAGCGGGAGCGCGCGCACCGTTCGCGCGCTTTCCTGGTCCAGCGCCGCCACCGCCGAAAACCCGCCGATCCCCCGGCCACGACCGGCTGAGTACGACCAGCCGAGTACGTGAGAGCCGGGCCACCGAGAGGAACACCTCCCGTGCCTGCCCACCCCGCCATTGTCCGCCGCGCGTTCGCCGTGACGGCCCCGCTGGTCGTCCTGTTCGCCCTGGCCGGCTGCGGCTACGGCTCCCAGGCCAAGGAGAACACCGGCGCCGGGATAGCCGCCGGGGCGCAGAAGACCGACGGTCTCGACGCGGTGAGGATCGGCCACTTCGGCAATCTGACCCACGGGACCGCACTGGTGGGCAAGCAGAAGGGCTTCCTCCAGAAGGAGCTCGGCGCGACCGAGGCACGGTACGCGGTGTTCAACGCGGGGCCGTCCGCGATCGAGGCGCTCAACTCCGGTTCCATCGACGTCGCCTGGATGGGGCCGTCCCCCGCGGTGAACGGCTGGGCGAAGTCGCAGGGCAAGAACCTGCGGATCATCGGCGGTTCGGCGTCCGGCGGGGTGAAGCTGGTGGTGAACCCGGACCGGGTGAAGTCCCTGGAGGACGTCGAGGGCAAGCGGATAGCGACCCCGCAGCTCGGCAACACGCAGGACGTGGCGTTCCTCAACTGGGCGGCCGGGCAGGGCTGGACGGTCGACGCGCAGAGCGGCAAGGGCGATGTCACGGTCGTCCGCAGCGACAACAAGGTCACCCCGGACGCCTTCGCGGCCGGGTCGGTCGACGGCGCGTGGGTGCCGGAGCCCACCGCGTCGAAGCTGGTCGCCGAGGGCGGGAAGGTCCTGCTGGACGAGGCCTCCCTGTGGCCGGACGAGAAGTTCGTCATCACGAACCTGGTCGTGCGCCAGGAGTTCCTGGAGAAGCACCCGAAGGCCGTCGAGGCGGTGCTCGAGGCGTCGGTCTCCACCAACCGGTGGATCGACGAACACCCTGCCGAGGCCAAGGCCGCCGCCAACGAGCAGCTGGCGGCCGACTCCGGCAAGGCACTGCCCGCCGACGTCCTGGACCCGGCGTGGGAGTCGATCCGCTTCACCGACGACCCGCTGGCCGCCACCCTCGGCGCCCAGGCGGAGCACGCCGTGAACGCCGGCCTGCTCGAGCGGCCCGACCTGAAGGGCATCTACGACCTGGAACTCCTCAACAAGGTCCTCGCGGCCGAGGGCGCGCCCGCCGTCGACGACGCCGGCCTCGGCACCAGCTGATCCCGGAACCCGAAGAAACGTCCCAGGAGGTGACGACCATGGCCACGACCCTCGCCAAGGCCGCAGACGGCACCGAGGCGGTCACCCACGCCGCCCGGATCGAGCATGTCTCGAAGTCGTTCGCGGGCCCGGCCGGGCAGCAGCTCGTGCTGGACGACATCACGCTCGATGTCGCGCCCGGCGAGTTCGTCACCCTGCTGGGGGCTTCGGGATGCGGTAAGTCCACGCTGCTCAACCTGGTCGCGGGCCTCGACGCACCCAGTGCCGGCGCGATCAGCACGGACGGCCGCCCGGCGCTGATGTTCCAGGAGCACGCGCTGTTCCCGTGGCTGACCGCGGGCAAGAACATCGAACTCGCCCTGAAGCTGCGGGGCGTACCGAAGGCGGAGCGGCGCGGCCGGGCCGAGGAACTGCTGGAGCTGGTCCGGCTGGGGGGCGCCCACGGCAAGCGGGTGCACGAGCTGTCCGGCGGCATGCGCCAGCGGGTCGCGCTGGCCCGCGCGCTCGCCCAGGAGAGCAAGCTGCTGCTGATGGACGAGCCGTTCGCGGCGCTGGACGCCATCACCCGGGACGTGCTGCACGACGAGCTGACCCGGATCTGGCGCACTGCGAACACCAGCGGATCCGCCGCGGGCCGGTTGTCCGTCCTGTTCGTCACGCACAACGTGCGCGAGGCCGTCCGGCTCGCGCAGCGGGTGGTCCTGCTGTCGTCCCGGCCCGGCCGGATCGCCTGCGAGTGGGCGGTGGACATCGAGCACCCGCGCCGTATCGAGGACACCGCGGTCGCGGAACTGTCCGTCGAGATCACCGAGCAACTCCGTGGGGAGATCCGCCGTCATGGCCAGCACTGAAACAACCGCGAAGGCCACGAAGGACGAGACGGACACGAACGACCTCGCCGGTCTCGAGGCGGGCCTCGACGCGCTGGAGACGAGGCAGCAGACCCGCAGGCCGTGGCGTCAGACCTTCGTCCAGAAGATCCTGCCGCCCGCCCTCGCCGTCGCCCTGGTGCTGGCCGTGTGGCAGGCACTGGTCTCCTTCGGGATCGTCGACGATCCGACCAAGCTGCCCTCGCCGGGCGCCGTGTGGGGCGTCGTGCGGGAGTCGTGGCTCCAGGGCGAGCTGCTCGGCTACATCTGGACCAGCGTCTCGCGCGGTCTGCTCGGCTTCTTCTTCGCGCTGCTGATCGGTACGCCGCTGGGGCTGCTGGTGGCACGGGTGAGGTTCGTGCGCGCGGCGATCGGCCCGATCCTGTCCGGGCTGCAGTCCCTGCCGTCGGTGGCGTGGGTGCCGCCGGCGGTGATCTGGCTGGGCCTGAACAACCAGATGATGTACGCGGTGATCCTGCTCGGCGCGGTCCCTTCGATCGCCAACGGTCTGGTCTCCGGCGTCAGCCAGGTGCCGCCGCTGTTCCTGCGGGCCGGCCGCACGCTGGGCGCGACGGGGTTGAAGGGCACCTGGCACATCGTGCTGCCGGCCGCGCTGCCCGGCTACGTGTCGGGGCTGAAACAGGGCTGGGCGTTCTCCTGGCGTTCGCTGATGGCCGCGGAGATCATCGCGTCGTTCCCCGATCTCGGCGTCGGCCTCGGGCAGCTGCTGGAGAACGGCCGCAACGCGAGCGACATGGCCATGGTGTTCGAGGCGATCCTGCTGATCCTGACCGTCGGTATCGCCATCGACCTGCTGATCTTCAGTCCGCTGGAGCGGTGGGTGCTGCGCAGCCGCGGCCTGCTGGGGAAGGACTGATCCGATCGTGCACCGTCCGGTTCTTCTCGTCATCGCCCACGGAAGCCGCGATCCGCGGCACGCGGCGACCGTGCACGCCCTGGTGCGGCGGGTACGGTCGCTGCGGCCGGAGCTGCGGGTGGAGACCGGCTTCCTCGATTTCAACGTCCCCTCCGTGCCGTCGGTGCTGAACTCCCTCGCGGCGGAGGGTGTGCGCGACGTGGTGGCCCTCCCGCTGCTGCTGACCCGCGCCTTCCACGCCAAGGCGGACATCCCGGCGGTCCTCGCGGACGCGGACGCGCGGCTGCGCGTCCGCCAGGCGGACGTCCTGGGGCCGTCCCCCCTGCTCCACGCCGCGCTGGAGCGCCGGCTGTACGAGGCGGGCCTGACGCCCGCCGACAAGTCCTCGACCGGGGTCGTCCTGGCCTCGGCGGGGTCCACCGACCCGGAGGCGACCGCAGTGATCGCAGACATCGCGCGGGAGTGGCGGCACACCGGTTGGTGCGCCGTGCGGCCTGCGTTCGCCTCCGCATCCCCGCCCCGCACCGAGGACGCGGTACGCGAACTGCGTGCCCTCGGCTGCGAACGCGTCGCCGTGGCCCCGTACGTGCTGGCTCCGGGCTTCCTGCCTGACCGCATCGCACGGGGCGCGGCCCTGGCGGACGTCCTGGCGGACGTCCTCGGCCCGGCGCCGGAGGTGGCACGGGTGCTGTTGCAGCGGTACGACGCGGCACGGATACCGGCGTTGGCGGAGGCGATGCGGGCAGTGGGGGCCTGAAGGCCTCGGAGCCGGCGGTGCGGCGGTGCTCAGCCGCCGGCCACCGCGTCCGGGTCGTACAGCGTCCCCCGGTGGAAGTAGAGCGGCTGCTCCCGGCCGGTACGGCGCCACAGGGAACTGCGGTGGGCGCACCGGCCGTTGTGGTCCGTGTCGAAGGTGAGATGAACGGTGTCGGGGGCCGGCTGCACGGCCTTCATCCGGGAGACGGTGCCGGTGGGGTCCCCCGAACCGCGTTCGCCGGCGAGCAGCGCGACGATCGCTTCGCGGTCCCAGACCCGCCCGGACGCGCCGATCTGCGTGAACTCAGGACGGAGCAGCCCTCCGACACGTTCGGACGAACGGCGCGCCTCGGGGTCGAGGAGTTTCAGTTCGGCCTCGATGGCTGCGTCGGCGGCGGTGTACGGGTCAGTCACGGGTGAGCTCCATGAGCTTGACGACGGTGTTCCAGTTACGGGTGGTGGCGACGACGCCCCGGGGGGTGCGGGGCCCGGCCAGCCTGGAGCGGCCCAGACCGTCCGGGGTGTACAGGTACAGGGCGCGGTCACCGAGGCGGAACTCCTCGGGCAGGTGGGCTGACCGGTCGATGTCCGCGAAGCGCTCGGCGGCGGCGGAGAAGTAGGTGACGTGCAGTTGCTTGGGCGCCAACTCGGCGGCCGGGAAAGGACAGTCGTCGACGACCGCCCGCCCGCAGATAGGCGTGGTCGCGCACGATCACGTCGACGGCGAAGCCGAAGTGGCGCTCGACGGCGTCGGCGAGTTCGGCGGCCAGCACGTCCTCGGCCGGCTCCCCGGCGGTGTCCGTGCCCCTGTCCCGCGGCCTGTCGCTCCCGGTGGTGAACACGGGCTGGCCGCTCTGGAGATGGATGCGGACCGCGTCGTGGCCGAGGCCCTCCATCAGGGCACGCAGGTCGGCCGTGGGGGGCTTTCTGCTGCCACCTACGTTGATGCCGCGCAGCAGTGCCGCATATGTCGTCGCCATCCGCACACGACAGGACGGCCGCCGTGCCCCGTGGGAGTGGGCGCGGAGGGGGTCGGCACGATCATCACCTGGCTGCCGCTGTTCCTCTTCGTCATCCTGTTCGGCCTGTCGATGGATTACCACGTGTTCGTGGTCTCCCGGATCCGCGAGGCCCGCCTGCGGGGCCGTACGACGCGGGACGCGATCCAGCACGGTGTGGTCACCACGGCCGGTGTCATCACCAGCGCCGCGGTCATCATGGTCGCCGTGTCCGGGCTCTCCGGGACCCTGTCCCTGCAGTCGATGAAGCAGACGGGTGCGGGCCTGGCGGCGGCGGTGCTCATCGACGCGACGAGCATCCGGGACGTGCTGCTCCCGGCGGTGATGGCGCTGCTCGGCGAGCGCAACTCGTACCTGCCGAAGTGGCTGCACAGGATGCCCGACCTGACCCACGACGAGTCGCCGGAGGCCGCGGGCACGGCGGGCGCGCTCCTGGCGGAGGGCGGCGTGGACCAGGGCTCCGGCAGAGGTACGGACACGGGCCACGACGCCGACGTGGGCGAGCGGGTGCAGGGCTGATCCCCGGTCTCCTGCCCGCCAGGTCCTGTCGTCACATCCCCGTCGTCCGCCCGCAGGGCGGATCTTGCGGCGTCACGGGAGTCCCCCCGTTCGAGCGAAGCGGAGAGTGGGGGAGAAGCCGAGAGCTCGGGGGAACGTGCATGGCGTCGCGAGGCAGGCGGGAGCGCGACGACAGGTCCTGGCTCCCGCGCGGCAGCTCCGCCTCGATGAGGTCGGCCGCCCTGCGGGTGCCGCCCTCCTGGGTCATGTCCGCCTGGATCTCCTTGAGCCGGCGGGCGACCGTTGGGTCGCCGGCGAGGCCGAGGGCCGCTGTGCGAAGGGTTGCGGCGGTGGCCTCCCCCATCGGGACGTGCCGGGCGACGCCGAGGGCCTGGAGCATGTCCGCGTTGCCGAACTGGTCCACGGCCTGCGGTACCGCGATCATCGGCGTGGCCGTGGCCAGCCCTTCCTTGCTGCCGCCCGCGCCCGCGTGGGTGACGAACAGGTCGGCCTGCTTGAGGACCGCGAGCTGCTGCACCCAGGACCGCACCTCGACGTTCGCCGGCAGGTCGCCCAGTTCGGCGGGGTCGACGTGCTTGCCGATCTGGAGCACCAGGTGCCACCCGGGCAGGTCGCCGAACGCTCTGAGGCACTCCCGGTAGAAGCCGGGCTGCTTGGTGAACGACGTTCCGAGCGACACCAGGACGACCCTCTGCGCACCGGCCGGCCGCTGCCACTCCCCCTCCGCGCCGCGGTCGCCCTGGCAGGCGCCGACGAAGCTGTGCACGCTCCCGTCGACCCGGTCGGCGTTCGGCTGCAGCGCCTTCGGGATCAGGACGAGGGAGCGCGCCGGCCGGCCCACGAACGGGTCGGGGTGCGTGGTGATCCCGTTCTCCGCCAGCCAGGCGTGGAAGCGGGCGTAGTAGGCCCGGCCGCGCTCGGTCCCGAGCGGCTCCTCCCACATCGGCTCACCGATCTCCTTCTCGTACCCCTCCCAGGCGACGAGGTTCGGTGAGAGGGAGACCACGGGCACACCCCATTGGTGGCCGAGCACCCGCGCCGGGTACGAGGTGATGTCGTGCAGCACCAGGTCGGGGGTGTCCCCCTCGTACGCCTTCGTCAGCTGCGGGAGGGCTTGGACGGCGTCGTCGAGGAACGGTTCGACGTTGTCCAGCAGGGTGGTGCCCCAGTCCTCCGGGTCGTCGTCCGGCCCGGGGAGGGCGGAGTTCCAGAGCTTCACCTCGGCGCCGGTCGCGGCGACCTTGTCCGCGAAGACCGGCGGGATCGCGTACGTCACCCGGTGGCCGCGCGCCACCAGTTCGCGGATCACCTCGAGGCTCGGGTTCACGTGGCCGTGGGCGGCGATGGAGAACATGGCGATGTGAGCGGGACTGGTCATGCCCCGAACCCTAGGCGAGACGGCACGTCTCGTGCAATCGATTACGGGTCCGTCACAGCACCCCGCCCCCTCGTGGCGGTCCGCCCGCAGAGCGGAACCGGCCACCGGGCACCGCGCACGTCGTCGGCCTGCGCGAATGGGACACTGGCCGACGGCACACGCACGAACGCCGGCATCAACACGAGCACAGGTACAGGTACGGCCACGGAGGCGGGCGGATGGACGAGGTACGGGCGCGGGACGTCCTGGCGGCGGCGGGCGTGCTGCCGGGGCGCGCGGCCGCCGGGGACGCGCGGCTGCTCGCCCTGGGCGAGAACGCGGTGTTCGCCGCCGGCGACCTGGTCGTCAAGGTGGGCCGCGACAGCGGCCTGCTGGAGCGCGCCCGCCGGGAGATGGCGATCGCGCTGTGGCTCGCCGAGGAGAACGTTCCGGCGGTGCGGGCGGCACGGCCGCAGGCACTGCTCGTCGAGGGTCACCCGGTGACGGTCTGGCACCGGCTGCCCGCGCCGGTGCGACCCGCCGAACCCGGGGATCTGGCCGCGCTGCTGCGGGTGGTCCACGCCCTTCCCGCTCCCGCCTTCGGGCTGCCGCCCCGCGAGCTGCTGGGCGGCGTGGAACGCTGGCTGCGGCTCGCGGGCGAGGCGATCGCCCCCGAGGACGCGGCGTATCTGCGCGAGCGGCGGGACGGTTTCGCGGCGGCTGCCGCGGCCCTGACACCCCGTCTGCCGCCGGGGCCGGTCCACGGGGACGCGCTGCCCCGGAACGTGCACGTCGGGCCGGACGGGCCGGTCCTGGTCGACCTGGAGACCTTCTCCGCGGATCTGCGCGAGCACGACCTGGTGGTCATGGCCCTCTCCCACGACCGCTACGGGCTCCCCGCGCAGGCGTACGCGTCCTTCACCGGGACCTACGGCTGGGACGTGCGCGAGTGGGAGGGCTGCGCGGTGCTGCGCGGCGCGCGGGAGACGGCCAGCTGCGCCTGGGTCGCCCAGCACGCCCCGAGCAACCCGAAGGCTCTGGCCGAATTCGAACGCCGCGTGGCGTCCCTCCGCGACGCCGACCCGACGGTCCGCTGGCACCCCTTCTGACTCGGCCCTCGGCCCCGCCCCGAGCCGGGTCCCCCGGTCAGACCCGCTCGCCCGCCGGCTCGCGCAGGGGCCAGGTCCCGTCGATCGTCGCGGTGGCGTCGCCCTTGCGGCGCAGGAAGCCCTGGAAGTCCGCCGCCCATTCGGCGTACCACTCGATCTGGCGGCGGTGCAGCTCCGCCGGGCCGAGCGCCGCGACCCTCGGGTGGCGGCCGGCTATCGCGCGGGCCAGCCGGGCGGCGGCGAGGGCGTCGGCCGCCGCGTCGTGCGCGGAGTCGAGAGTGACACCGTACTCGGCGCAGACCGCTTCCAGGTTGCGCTTGCCACGGCGGTAGCGGTCGACGCTGCGGTCGATCGTGTACGGATCGATGACCGGGGCGGGCTCCATGCCGCCCAGCCGGTCACTCAGCGACGGCAGCCCGTACCGCCGCAGTTCGGCGGAGAGCAGGGACAGGTCGAACGCGGCGTTGTAGGCGACGACCGGAACCCCCCTCCTCCAGTGACCGGCGAGTGCGTCGGCGGCCTGGTCGGCGACCTGGCCGGCGGGGCTTCCCTCGGCCGTCGCACGCTCGCCGCTGATGCCGTGGACCGCCACCGCGTCCGCCGGGATGGGCACGCCGGGGTCGGCCAGCCACTCCCTGCGCCCCTGCGGCACTCCGTCCCTGACCTCGATCACGGCTCCCGTGACGATGCGTGCCTCGTACGGGTCGGTACCCGTCGTCTCGAGGTCGAAGCCGATCAGCAGCTCCCGGTGCCATCCCATGGGTGGCCCCCTTCCGTGTGGTGCGTTCCCCCAGTGGTTCTTACCTTCGCACGCACCACCGACAACCCGAGGGTCGCGTTCCGCTTGCCGCCACGGACGGTTCACGACACCGGACGGGAATCCACCCACATCTGCTCGAACTCCTCGCGATACGTGGAGAACAGTCCACCTTCTTCCGCCTCGCCCGGTTTGACCACCCTGCTGCCGTTGCGCAGCACCAGCACCGGCGCCTCCATCCCGCGGGCCCGGCGCAGATGGTTCTGCACCACGCCGACACCGTCGGCTCCGTCCCCGTCGACGAGGTACGCCGTGCAGCGGGGCGTCTCGTCGTAGACGTGGATCCCGAACGCTCCCGGGTCGCGCAGCCGGGAGCGGACCCGGCGCATGTGCAGGATGTTCATCTCGACCGCGCGGCCCAGCTCCCCACGCTTGAGGCCGAGTTCGCGCTCGCGGCGCTTGACCGCGCTGGAGGCCGGGTTCAGGAACAGCAGCCGCACCCGGCAGCCGGACTCGGCGAGCCGCACCAGCCGGCGCCCGGAGAAGTTCTGCACCAGCAGGTTGAGGCCGATGCCGATGGCGTCCAGGCGGCGGGCGCCGCCGAAGATGTCCTCGGCCGGGAACTGGCGCAGCAGCCGCACCCGGTCGGGGTGGACGGCGACCACGTCCGCGTACCGGTCGCCGACCAGGTCCTCCACCGCGTCGACCGGCAGCCGGCGTGCGGACGGCACGTCCCCGTCCGCGCCGAGCATCTCCAGCAGCCGCGCGGAGGCCCGCTCGGCCTGGCTCAGCACCGCCTCGGACAGCGCCCGGTTGCGGGAGACGACATTGCGGGTCACCTCGAGCTCGTCCAGGGCGAGTTCGACGTCCCGGCGGTCGTCGAAGTACGGCTCGAAACAGGGCCAGTGCTGGACCATCAGCTCCCGCAGTTGCGGGAGCGTGAGGAAGGAGACGACGTTGTCGTCGGCCGGGTCGAGCAGATAACCCTTGCGGCGGCTGACCTCGCGCACCGCGACCGCCCGCTGCACCCACTCCTGCCCGGCGGGTCCGGCAGCGGCGACCACCCAGTCGTCGCCGTGGACGGGCTCGTAGACGGGCCGCAGCACGGCGGCCACCACCGAGCGCAGCCGCTGCTCCACGAGGTTCAGCCATATGTAGGCACGGCCGGCCCGCTGGGCCCGGGTCCGCACCTCACGCCAGGCGTCGGCACCCCAGCCCAGGTCCGGCCCGATCAAGCCCGCGTCCATCGGCCGCGCCAGGGACACCGCACCGGGCGGGACCTCCGTGGAGTTCCCCTCGTGACCCTCGTCACCAGGGGGCAGCTCCAACCCTCCCGAGCCCACCCGCGCACCGCCTTCCGCTCCCCCGAGCACTCCCAGCCCCAACGATCAAGGAGAGTACTCCGCTTGCGGTGCGCGGTGCAGCCCGATGGCAGGGTCGTTTCTCAACTTCCGCGTTCCGCACCACTGTTCTGCTGTGCCCGTCCACGGCGAGTACACGAAGTCACAACGCGCACAGAGAGGTCGCGGACGGGGCAGGTGCGTGGAGATCCGTGAGGCCACGGAGGGATCACGCCGCGCCGGTCCGCCGGGAACCCCGGCAGCCCGTACGACGGTCGGTATGACAACAGCACGGCAACGGACGACACGGTAACACTCCGGGCCAAGGCCCCCATCGGCGCCGTACACCTGAAAGAGTCGCATCCATGCAGGTCTGGCCTGGCGAGGCGTATCCCCTCGGTGCCACGTACGACGGCGCCGGCACGAATTTCGCGGTCTTCACGGAGGCCGCGGACCGAGTGGAGCTGTGTCTGTTGCACGACGACGGCTCCGAGACGGCGGTCGAGCTGCGCGAGAGCGACGCTTTCGTGCGGCACGCGTACCTGCCCGGCATCATGCCGGGACAGCGGTACGGCTTCCGTGTCCACGGGCCGTACGCCCCCGAACGGGGGCTGCGTTGCAACTCGGCGAAACTACTGCTCGACCCGTACGCGCGCGCGATCAGCGGGTCGGTCCGGTGGGGCGAGGAGGTGTACGGCTACCGCTTCGACGCGCCCGACAAGCGCAACGACCTGGACTCCGCGCCCCACACGATGACGTCGGTGGTGGTCAACCCGTACTTCGACTGGGGCGACGACCGGCCGCCCCGGACGGAGTACCACCACACGGTGATCTACGAGGCGCACGTCAAGGGGCTCACCATGCGCCATCCGGGGCTGCCGGAGGAACTGCGCGGCACCTACGCGGGCCTCGCGCACCCGGCGGTGATCGAGCACCTGACCGGACTCGGCGTGACGGCACTGGAGCTGATGCCGGTCCACCAGTTCGTGAACGACCACCGCCTGGTGGACATGGGCCTGAACAACTACTGGGGCTACAACACCATCGGCTTCTTCGCCCCGCACAACGCGTACGCGTCCTGGGGCGACCGCGGTCAGCAGGTGCTGGAGTTCAAGTCGGCGGTGAAGGCACTGCACGAGGCCGGGATCGAGGTCGTCCTCGACGTCGTCTACAACCACACCGCCGAAGGCAACCACCTGGGCCCGACGCTGTCCTTCAAGGGCATCGACAACCCCTCCTACTACCGGCTGACCGACGACCCCCGCTACTACATGGACACGACGGGAACCGGGAACTCCCTGCTCATGCGGTCCCCGCACGTCCTCCAGATGATCATGGACTCGCTACGGTACTGGGTCACCGAGATGCACGTCGACGGGTTCCGTTTCGACCTCGCGGCGACCCTGGCACGGCAGTTCCACGAGGTGGACCGGCTGTCGTCGTTCTTCGACCTGGTGCAGCAGGATCCGGTGGTCTCCCAGGTGAAGCTGATCGCCGAGCCGTGGGACGTGGGCGAGGGTGGCTACCAGGTGGGCAACTTCCCGCCGCTGTGGACCGAGTGGAACGGCAAGTACCGGGACACCGTGCGGGACCTGTGGCGGGGTGAGCCGCGCGCGCTCGCGGAGTTCGCCTCCCGGCTGACCGGCTCGTCCGACCTGTACCAGGACGACGGGCGACGCCCGTTGGCCTCGATCAACTTCGTGACCTGCCACGACGGCTTCACCCTGCACGACCTGGTCTCGTACAACGACAAGCACAACGCCGACAACGGCGAGGACAACCGGGACGGCGAGAGCCACAACCGCTCCTGGAACAGCGGCACCGAGGGCGAGACCGACGATCCGGACGTGCTGCGGCTGCGGGCCCGCCAGATGCGGAACTTCGTCGCGACGCTGATGCTGTCCCAGGGCGTGCCGATGATCAGTCACGGCGACGAGGCCGCCCGCACCCAGCGCGGCAACAACAACGCCTACTGCCAGGACAACGAGCTGGCCTGGCTCGACTGGCCCGCGAAGCGGGGGCCCGGCCACGGTCGTGAACGCGACGAGGAGGACGGCGGGGACGCGGGCGACCCCCGCCTGCGGATGCTGGAGTTCACCCGCGCGATGGTGTGGCTGCGCAAGAACCATCCGGCGTTCCGCAGGCGCCGCTTCTTCCACGGACGGCCGGTCGAGGGCACCCACGACGACCTGTCCGACATCGCCTGGTTCACCCCCGAGGGGACGGAGATGGCCCAGCGGGACTGGGACCAGGCGCGTGCCTCGGCACTGACGGTGTTCCTCAACGGCAACGCGATCTCGGAGCCGGGCCGGCGCGGGGAGCGCATCACGGACGACTCGTTCCTGCTCATGTTCAACGCCTCCCCCGGCCCACTGGAGTTCGTGGTGCCCGTCGACCACGGCCGGCAGTGGCAAGTGGTCGTCGACACCGCCCGCGAGGACGGAGTCCCGCCGGGCACCGGCCCGAAGGTGCGGGCCGGCACCCGGCTGACCCTGACCGACCGGAGCCTGACGGTGCTCCAGCGGCCGGTGTGACGAACGGCGGCGCGGACGGGGCCGGGGGCGGGACCCGTGGCGCGGCAGCGGAGGGACGCATGGCAGGAAGGGCGGCAGGGCGGGTACGTACGTCTGCATGACCTCTGAGCGATCTGAGCGACCCGAGCCCTCGGTGCCCACCGCCACGTACCGGCTGCAGGTGCAGCCCGACTTCCCGTTCGCCGCCGCGGCGGCCGCCGTGCCGTATCTGGCCTCGCTCGGAGTGTCCCATCTGCACCTGTCGCCGGTCCTGGAGGCGGTTTCGGGCTCGCGGCACGGCTACGACGTGACGGACCCCGCGCGCGTGCGCGAGGAACTGGGCGGTGAGCAGGCGCTGCGGGACCTGTCGCGCATCGCGCGGGAGCACGGCCTCGGTCTGGTCGTGGACATCGTCCCGAACCACATGGCGATGTCCCCGCGCCACAACCGGGCCCTGTGGGAGGTACTGCGCGGGGGGCCGTCGTCGCGCCACGCGCGGTGGTTCGACATCGACTGGGAGGCGCAGGGCGGCCGGGTGCTGCTGCCGGTGCTGGGCGGGCCGCTCGGCTCGGAGCTCGGCCGGCTGAAGGTGGACGGCGACGTGCTGCGCTACCACGACCACACGTTCCCGCTGCGCGAGGGCACCGCCCGTCTGCCGCTGCCGCAGCTCCTGGACGCCCAGTGGTACCGCCTCGCGTGGTGGCGGCTGGCCCGCACCGAGCTGAACTACCGCCGGTTCTTCAGCATCTCCGAGCTGATCGGGGTACGGGTGGAGGACCCCGAGGTGTTCGAGGCCACCCACGCCAAGATCCTCCAGCTGCTGCGCGAGGGCGTCGTCGACGGGCTGCGGGTCGATCACCCGGACGGGCTCGCCGACCCGGACGAGTACCTGCGCCGGCTGCACGCGGCGACCGGGGGCCACTGGACCGTGGTGGAGAAGATCCTCTCCGACGGCGAACCGCTGCCCGCCTCATGGCCGGTCGCGGGCACCACCGGTTACGACGCCCTGCGGCATGTGGACGGCCTGTTCACGGACCCGGCCGGGACCGGGGAACTGCTCCGCCACTACCGGCGCTTCGCGGCGCCGCAGCCGGACCGGGGCGGCGCGTGGGAGGCGACGGTGCGCCGGGCCGGGTACAAGGTGCTCACGCACGAGCTGGCGGCCGAGGTCGACCGGCTGACCCGGGTCGCCCACCGCGTGTGCGCGACCTCGCCCGAGCCCGCGCTGCGCGACCGCGCGCCCTGGGCCCTGCGCACCGCGCTCGAGGAACTCCTGGTCCGGCTCGAGGTGTACCGGCCCTACACGTCCGTGGACCCGACCGGCGTGGTCACCGAGGAGTCCGCGGCCGGCGCCCGGCGCGCCTTCACCGTCCCCGAGGAGGCCGGGGCGGTGGACGCCGTACGGGATCTGGTGCTCGGACGGTACGGCGACGGGCCGCAGCAGGTGGAGTTCCGTACGCGGTTCGCGCAGACCGCGTCGGCGCTGCGCGCCAAGTCGGTGGAGGACACGGCGTTCTACCGCTACGTGCCGCTGCTGTCGGCGACGGAGGTGGGCCACGCCCCCGGCTCTCCGGCGCTGTCCCCGGAACGGTTCCACGCGTACTGCGCGCGCGTGCAGCGCGACTGGCCCGCGACCGGCACCGTCGTCTCCACGCACGACACCAAGCGCAGCGCCGATGTGCGGGCAGCGCTCCATGTGCTCACCGAGTGCCCGGGCCGCTGGGCGGACGTCCTGGCGGAGGTGACCCACGTCGGCGAGGACGTACCGGACCCGCAGCTGGCCTGGGCGGCCTGGCAGACGGTGTTCGGACTGGGCCCGGCGGACCCGGAGCGGGTGGCGGGTGCGCTGCTCAAGCATGTGCGCGAGGCAGACCTGCACACGAACTGGACAGAGCAGGAACCGGTGTACGAGGAGGCGGTGGCCCGGTTCGTGGCGACGGGGCCGTGCGGGGTCACGGGCGAACGGGTCGCGCAGTTCCGGGCCTCGCTGGAGTCGTACATCCGCGCGAACGTGCTGGGCGCCGCCCTGGTCCATCTGACGATGCCGGGTGTGCCCGACGTCTACCAGGGCACCGAGTCCGAGTACCGGGCCCTGGTGGACCCGGACAACCGGCGCGCGGTGGACTTCCCGGCCTGGGCGGCGGACGGTGACGGCGAGGACGCGGTCGGCGGTGACAAGGCGGCGGTGACGCGGGCCGCGTTGCGGTTGCGTGCGCGGCGGCCCGGGGTGTTCGGCGGCACGGCGTCGTACGAACCGCTGACCGCCGAGGGGCCGGGGGCCGCGCACTGCGTGGCGTTCGTGCGGTCCGGCGCGGTGCTGACCGCCGTGACCCGGCTGTCGCTGCGGCTGGCGGAGGCGGGCGGCTGGCGGGAGACCCGGCTGGCACTGCCGTCGGGCCGCTGGACCGACGTACTGGTGCCCGGACGGGAGTTCACGGGAGGCGTGCACGTGGCGGAGCTGTTCGAGCGGTCACCGGTGGCCCTGCTGGAGCGCGCCGGGGACGCGGACGGGGCGTAGGCCCTGTCGTCGGGCCCGCGTCGTCCGACCGGAGGACGGACCTCACGGTGTCGTGCGGGGTCCGGTGCGGCAGGTGGGGATTCCGGCCGAGCCGGGAGAGCCCGCACGGCGTCACCGGGAACAAGCCGGGCGCAAGCGGGGCACAGGGGGGTTCGGCGGCCGGGCGTGGAGCGCCCGGCAGGGTCGTCCGGGTGCTCCACCAGCGGCGGAGGTGCCGGTCATGCGCGCCGCATACGTCCCCTGGAGCCTTCCCGTCGCGCCCTTGACACCGGTCCGTGGCCGTGGGGTACTGCGGTGTGTGACGACGGCTGGTTGACGGGGGGGGTGGGTCTCCTGCCGGAGCTTCACTACCTGACGGTGGCCGAACTCGTGGCCGCCGCACGCGCGCTGACGGCCCGGCCTGTGCGTCCTGCGCCAGGTGGGACTCTCCCGCGCGGAGCGACCGCTGCACCTGTTGTCGGTGGGGCACGCCCGGCGGGCCGTCCTGGTGGTCGCGGGCGCCCATGCCAACGAGCCGGCCGGCGGGGCCACGCTGCTCACGCCGGCCCGGCGGGCCGTGGCGGAGCGGGAGCTGCGGGACGGCACGTCCTGGCACGTCCTGCTGTGCGCGGACCCCGGCGCGGCAAGCCGCCATACGGCGACGAAACCGGACAGCCTGTACGACTACCACCTGGGTTTCTTCCGCCCCGTCGGCCGGGAACAGCCGGAGTGGGCCCCGTCGGTCCTCCCTCCCGACCGGCTGCCGCCCGGGACCCTGGCCCTGGCCGGGGTCATCGACAAGCTGCGTCCCTACCCTCCAGGTATCGCTGCACGGGACCGATCTGGGCGGCAGCTGGGTCCAGCTGACGCGGGACGTGCCGGGGCTCGCCGAGCCATTCGCGAAGTCCGCTGCGGAACTGCACATCCCGGTGGAGACGGGCGCCTCGGACGCGGCGGGCTGGCCGGCGTCCGGCCCCGGAGTACGGGTGATGCCCACGGCGGGGGCCGGTCCGGCGTATCCGAGCCTGTCGGACGACGCGCGGCACAGCACCTGGTACCACGCTCACCGGTACGGCGGTCTGACGGCGGTCGTCGAGGTCCCGATGCGGGCCGGTGCCCGGGGGGACGATCCGGAGCCGCATCCGGCTCCGGCCGGGACGCTGCGGCATATCGCGGCCCGGCTCCTGCGGGACGCGGGCGAGGTGCGACAGGTGCTGAAGGAGGACCGGCCCGGGGCCGTGGAGGGCGCCGGCACCGCCGGCGGTCCGCTGCTGCGGGCGGCCACCTGGGGGCTGGAGCTGGTCCCGGGGCTGGCCGCGGACCTGGTCCGCATCCCGCTGCCCGACGACACCAGGACGTACGTGGCCAGCGTGGACGCGTTCACGCGCCGGGTGCCACTGCGGGCGGCGGCGATGCTGCTGCTGCGGAAGCTGCGGAAGCTGCGGAAGCTGCGGAAGCTGCGGAAGCTGCGGAAGCTGCGGAAGCTGCGGAAGCTGCGGAAGCTGCGGAAGCTGCGGAAGCTGCGGGAAACCGACGCGCACGCGGCGGTGCGGCTCGAGCGCCCGGTCGCCCTGTGGAGCGACGCGTTCGCCGTGCGTTTCCGGGCCCGCTGGGTGCCCGTGGCGCACCAGGTGGAGCATCAGGTCCGCACGGTCGTGGCGGCGGCGCTGCACGCCCGCGCGGGTGCGGGAGCAGGACCGGGCTGGCCCCGCCCCCTCCCGGAACTCTCGTGGGGCTAGGTCCTGTCTGGAGTTTCCCGTCGTCGCCCGAGGGGCGGCCCTGCGGCGTCTGGTGCGGTGCCTCGGTGTGCGGCCGGACCGCCCTCGTACCGGACGTACCCGGGTGATGCGGCCGTGCGGCGAGGTGCCGTGCCGGACGCCGCACGGCAGACGGGAAACTCCAGACAGGGCCTAGGGCCCGTCCAGAGCGAACACGGAGCCGGTCCGGGCCTCCATCACGCACCGGTTCGGGAAGGTCTCCGTGTACTCGACCGGCTGTCCTCGCCACTGCCCGCGCACATGGGCGGTCACCGGGGCGTAGACCATCGGGCAGTAGGTGTCCCGGGCCGGAATGCCGGTGATGCGCCCGTCCGCCGCGGCGAGTTCCTCGCAGGCCTCGGCTGCGCGCGGGTGCCCCTGGGGCGGGTCACAGAGGAGCAGGCTGCCGGACGTCGTGCCGGTCCGGGTCTCGCCCTGGTCCACACCGAGGAGAAGCCACTGGTCGGAGTCGGCTGCGCCTTGGGGGTCCGGAGCCGCCTGCGCGGGGGCGGGGACGAGGAAGGCGAGGAGGGCGGTCGCCGCCAGCAGCGCGCTCCGTACCGCTTTGGGTGAGGTGTACGTCATTCCAGATGCATCGGCACGGCGCTGCCAGAACCCCAGCCCGGCTCACCCGAACGGGAGGGGGTGCCGCGGGTGCCGTACCGCCAGTTCGAACGCGGCGACCACGACGCGCGCCTGGTACTCGACCTGACGTGCGACTGGGATCCAGCGTGTCGCGCAGGTGTCGCGGTAGTCGGTGCACCGCGCGTCGATGAGCCGGTCCAGCTCCGGCAGCACCCCGGCCGGGTCGTGGCCGGTGGCGACCAGCTGGTGCAGCAGCCCCGCGGTGCGCAGCGCCAGCCTGCGGCCCGTGATGGCGAGCGCGGTCAGCCGGGCGGTGTTCACGGGTGGAAGCGGGCGGACGCCGCCCTCGCCGTCACCCGTGCCCGTGTCGGGGTCCCAGGCGTCGGCCAGTCCGGGGCAGACCAGCAAATAGTCGCCGCCCGGGGCGAGCAGTCGGGCCGCGTCGGGGACGGCGGCCAGATGCGGCCCGATCCGGGCCAGCAGGCCGCGCAGGAACAGGGTGTCCTGGCGCAGGGTGCGGTTGACGGAGCGCAGCGCGCCCTCCGCGTCGGCGGGGAAGGAGGTGCCGGCGACGGCCCGCACACCCCACATGGGTGCCTCGACGACCGCGGCGACGGTGCCGTGGCCGTGGCCGTGGCCGTGGCCGTGGCCGTGCGGATGGAACCACGTCGACTCGACGGCGGCCATCGGTGATGGCGGCGGCCAGGCCACCCCGGCGCGGCGGCGGGATGCGGTATACGGCGGGGTCCAGGTCGGGCCAGTGCAGGGCGGCCAGGCGCCGAGTTCACGCGGGACGCCGGGGCGGGCCTCGATACCGGCGACGCGGCGGCCGAGGCCGGGCAGGTCGCGGGTGAGTTCGACGAAGCCGCCGCCGCCGACGCCGTGCAGGGAGCAGTGGAGGAAGGGCCGCAGTTCGTCCTGAAGAGCGAGCAGGGTGCGGGGCTCGGGCAGTGCGGCGGCGGGCGCACCGCCGGGCAGCCATTCGGGCTGCTCCAGGAAGCCGGGCCGGAAGAAGTTCCGGAAGTAGTGGCCCAGGGCGTAGGGGCCGGTCGGCCAGCGCTCGTTGTGGCGCAGGCCGTCGGGGTCGAGGCAGAACAGCAGGTTCCAGGTGGCGTCGGCGCCCTCGGTGAGGCGGGGGTCGGCCAGGGCACGCTCGGCCAGCCGCAGCACGGTGGCACCGCCCGCCGGTTCGTTGGCGTGCGGTCCGGCGACGACGAGGACCTGCCGGCTGCCGTGGCCGATGCGCAGGAGCAGCAGGGGCGCGCCCGCGCGGGAGGTTCCGATACGGCGCAACTGTGCGTTCCGGGGACTGCCGGCGGCCAGGGCGGCGGCCCGCGCGCCCGGTTCGTCGACGGTCGGGGAGCGCAGGAGGGACGGCAGGGCACACCTCCACGAAGTGACGCCGTCGGTCCGCCGACTCGCCCTTCACCGGGCGCGCCGGGGTACCCACGGTGAATCACGACGGCGAGGGGTGCGTCAACACCGCGGACCCTGTTGCTCCATTGCGGAGAGGGACGCCGGCCTGTCGGCGGGGCGCAGGGAACGGATCTCGCGAGGAGACGGTCCGGCCCGGCCGGCCCCTCTGGGATGCGGTGCGTGACCATCCCCCCGAATTGAGCAGCAGAGTCACGGCGGAGAGCAAAGGGAGGTCGATGATTTTCCGGACAGTCGGTCAGTTCGCCGCGAGCCGGTACGTCATCCGTCCGAAGCCGATCTGGTCGCCCTCCCGGACAACCGCCGCACCGACCACCCGACGCCCGTTCACCGTCGTGCCGTTGGTGGAACCGAGGTCCCGCAGCACCCACAGGCCGCCCTGCCGGCGGAGTTCGGCATGTATGCGGGAGACCGTCTCGTGGTGGAGCCGCAGGCCGTTGGCGGGGCCGCGCCCTATGCACAAGGAGTGGGCGGTCGCCGGATGGGGCAGCAGCAGCTTCGGCAGCCGCTCGGCCCGCCACGCCCCGCGCAGCCGTACCGTGAACCCGGAGACCGCCTCCACGGAGCCGAACACCAGGCGTGAGAAGCGGCCCTCGGTGGGCAGGTCGGCGGTGAGCGGGACGAGTTCGTCGGGGCACCGGGCCGCGAGCGCGAGCTCCATGCGCCGGACGAACGTGTCATGGGACAACCGCCCCACGGCGACGCCGTTCCGCAGCACCTTCAGCGCCTTGTCGCGCTCCGTGTCGGAGAGCCGCGCGGGGTACGTGTTGAACTCGAATGACGACGTCACACCGCCGATTGTCGGCCAGCACCGGCCGGACTGTCCAGGAGACGGCACAAGCACCGCACTGCCGCCCCCACTCCTGCGGCAACGACACCCGCCGCAAAGGGAACATTCACCGGCGGATCGATCTCCGATGTATGACCATGGTCTGGCTACATCACGGTGAGCAGACGAAGGGGAACCGTCCGTGCAGTTCGAGGTGTGGGCACCGCAGGCCGGCGAGGTGACGCTCCAGTGCGACGGCGTCACGCGCGTGTTGACGCGCGATCCGCAGCGGGAGGGGTGGTGGTGCGGTGAGGCGGACGCGCGGGACGGCTCCCGGTACGGCTTCGCGCTGGACGGCGGACCGGTCCTGCCCGATCCGCGCTCGCGCCGGCAGCCGGACGGGCCCGACGGGGAAAGCGCCGTCGTCGACCACGGCACGTTCGCCTGGCGCACGGTCTGGGACGGGCGTCCGCTGCCCGGCGCCGTCCTGTACGAGCTGCACGTGGGCACGTACACGCGCGAGGGGACGTTCGACGCCGCCGCGAAGCGGCTGGAGCATCTCGCCGGGCTGGGCGTCACCCATGTGGAGCTGATGCCGGTGTGTCCCTTCCCCGGCCGTCACGGCTGGGGGTACGAGGGGGTCGCGCTGTGGGCGGTGCACGAGCCGTACGGAGGGCCCGAGGCGCTGAAACGGTTCGTGGACCGGGCGCACGCCCTGGGTCTGGGCGTCGTCCTCGACGTGGTGCACAACCATCTGGGACCGTCCGGGAACCATCTTCCGCGATTCGGCCCGTACTTCACCGACACCCACCACACTCCGTGGGGCGCCGCCGTCAACCTGGACGCCCCCGGCTCGGACGAGGTACGGACGTATCTCGTCGGGAGCGCTCTGGCGTGGCTGCGCGACTACCGGATCGACGGGCTACGCCTGGACGCGGTGCACGCGCTGGCGGACACGCGCGCCCACCACTTCCTGGAGGAGCTGTCGGCGGCCGTGGACGCCTTGTCGGCCGGCACCGGCCGGCCGCTGTTCCTGATCGCCGAGTCGGACCGGAACGACCCCCGGGACGTCACGCCCCGCGCAGACGGCGGCCACGGGCTGCACGCACAGTGGAACGACGACTTCCACCACGCCCTGCACGCCGCGCTGACCGGGGAGTCGCAGGGCTACTACGCCGACTTCGCGCGCGCCCCGCTCACGGCGCTCGCCAAGACGCTCTCCGGCGGCTTCTTCCACGACGGCACGTACTCCTCCTTCCGCGGCCGGCGGCACGGACAGCCCCTGGACCGTACGCGGATCGCCGGGCACCGGCTCCTCGGCTACGGCCAGACCCACGACCAGATCGGCAACCGGGCCCGGGGCGACCGGCTGGCCGCGCTGGTCTCCCCCGGCCTGCTGGCCTGCGCGGCAGCCCTCACACTGACCGCGCCGTTCACGCCGATGCTGTTCATGGGCGAGGAGTGGGCGGCGGGCACGCCCTGGCAGTTCTTCACGGACCACACCGACGCCGAACTCGCCAAGGCCGTGCGCGACGGCAGGCGGCGGGAGTTCACGGCACACGGCTGGGCCGAGGCGGACGTGCCCGATCCGCAGGACCCCGCCACCCGCGACCGCTCCTGCCTGGACTGGTCGGAGCCGCAGCGCGAGCCCCATGGACGCGTGCTGGCCTGGTACCGGCAGCTCGTCGCACTGCGTCACGCACAGCCGGATCTCACCGACCCCGACCTCGCCGACACCAAGGTGGTCTTCGACGAGGAGCGGCGCTGGCTCGCCTTCCGGCGCGGGGACGTGCTGGTGGCCGTGAACCTGGCCGGTGAACCGGCCGCGATCCCCCTGGGCGTACCGCACGCGCGCGTACTCGCCGCCTGGGAGCCCGTCGGCGTACCGGGCCCGGACGGGGTCCTGCACCTGCCCGGCGAGTCGGCGGTGGTGCTGCAGCAGCAGTGAGTGCCCGGTGCGCCGGCCCGCGGCACACGGCCGTGTGCCGCGGGGTGCTTCCGGCGGATCCCGTCCGCCGGGGCACGCGGCTCGGGCGCGCCTACGGCATGTCCTCGGCGCTGCGGAGGTCCGTCACGCGCTCCAGCAGGATCGCCTCCCAGGCCCTGCGCAGCCGGACGCGCAGCAGCGGCACGGGCCCCGGCGGCGGGCCGGTGCCTTTGCCGCCGAGGGCGCCGGCGAGGTGGAGGACGGCGTCGCAGCGGGCCAGCCACAGGCCGCGCAGACAGGGGCGGGCGCCGTAGCCGGCGAGGGTGGCGGCGCGTACGGCGGCCGGGGAGCCCACGGCGAGCGCCAGGCCCGCGATGTCCTCGGCGGGGTCGCCGACCACCGCCCCGGCCCAGCCGAGGACCCCGCGTACCCGGCCGTCGGTGCTGACCACGAGACGCTCTCCGGTGAGACCGTGGTGGACGAGGACCGGCGAACCGGACTGGGCGGCGAGCCGGCCGGTGGCGGACGGCGTGAGCTGCCGCAGGCGGACGGGTGCGAACTCGTCGGCGGCGGCCAGCAGTTCGGCGGCCGGTCCGGCGGCCCGGCGCAGGGACTCCAGGGAACGCGGGGAGACACGCGGCACACCGAGCGTCTCCGCCTGCGGCACCGGTACCTCGCGCAGTCCGGTGAGCAGCCCGGCCAGATCGGTCTCACCGACGGCGGACACCCGGTGCTCCTCCGCCGACCCGCCGGACAGCCTGGTGTCCAGGGTGCAGGCCAGGCCCGGTGCCCATTCGCCGTGCGCCGTGCTCGACGGCACCGCGACCGGGACGTGGGGGCGGGCGAGTTCGCGCAGCCGCAGTTCACGGCGTCGGCGCGCGCTCGTCTCGCGGTCGAGTGCGAGGCGCAGCACCTGCCGGGTGCCGACCCACCAGGTGGCGGGATCGACGCCCTCACCGACGGGCAGCACGTCCGGTACGTCGGCGGTCTCACCGTCCCCTTCGTCCCGGAGGAGGGTACGGACCAGTCGGCGGACGGTGTCCGCGGTGGGTGTCGGTGCCTGGGTCATGGTCGCGCCGCTGTCGTTCGGTGGGCGGGGAGGGGACGTCGGGGCCGTTCAGTCCACTATGACCGGCTCCCCCGCGGCACGCTCCGTACGGGTACGGGTACGGAACACGGCGTCGGCGGCGGTGCGGGACGAGGACGTACTGCCGGTCATCCGGGCCTCCCGGGGCAGGTGCGGACGCGGGGTTACGAGCAGCATCCTGCCCGGCGGGCGGGGGCGGCGCGAGCCGGTCTGCCGTGTTCATCCGGCACGTCGCCCGTCCCGGGACGCCTGGGGAGCGGCCCCGCGCGCACACCGGCCATCAGCGTCGCACTGATGTACCCGTCCGGACGCGGCATTCCGGTTCGCGACGGCCCGGGTCCCGCCCCGCTCCCCGCCGCTCAGGTGACGAGGCCGGGGACGGCCGTGAGCTGCTGGAAGCCACCGCCGCGGTGGCGCACCGTGAGCGTCGCCTCGGCGCCCGGTCTCGCCCGGACGGCCGCGCGTGCCAGGTCGGCGGCGGTGTCGATCCGGGCGTCGCCGAAGACGAGGAGCACCTCGCCCCGCACCAGGCCCGCCGAGAACCCCGGACCCGGCACAGGGACACCGACCGCCAGCACCCCCGGCCCGCTGTCGTCCACGCCCTCCACACCGAGCCGGGCGACGACGGGCGCGGACGCCGGGGAGGGAATGGCACCCGACGGCGTCGGCCCGGACGGCCCGGACGGCGCGGCAGCACCCGCGCGCCCCGCCCGGCGTTGCAGCTCGGCGAGCCCGTCCGCGCCGACGACCGTGGCCCCCCTCGCCCCGACGCCCACCCCGGAGAACACCAGGACAGTGCCGACGGCCATCGCGAACAGCGTGGTCCTCAGCCGCCGTCCCCGCCGCCTCGCGGCATGCGGGCGCGGCCGGCCGGAACCGCACCGGGCCCCGGCAGCCCTGCCCCCCGCCCCGGGCCGGGCACCGGTGCCGTTTCCGATTCCGTTCCGGTCCGGTCCGCGCCCTCGCCCCCACCCGCGCCTCCGGCACCGGCCGCCTCTGGGCCGGGCATCGGCTTGGGCCGCAACGTAGTCTGTTCCATGGATCGCCTCCGGCTGGAGTGCTCCCCGGATCGGCGGAGACCGACGAGCCACGAAAGAGTGAGACCGGCTCTTCCTCAGGTGCGGGTGGCCATGGGCACCGCGGGTGTGCGGTCCGGCAGGAAGCCGTGGGCCCGGCCGGAAAGCCACGCGTCCTTGTAGCGGTCCACGCTGCGGTGCCAGTGCAGGATGCCGGCCATCCAGTTCCGCAGGTCCAGCACGTAGTCCCGCATGATCGCGCGTGCCTCCCGGGACAGCTCGAAGTCCTCGTACAGAACGGGCAGCTCATGCGCCACGACGTGCTCGAACTGGTCCAGGCGGCGGCTCATCAGGTCGTGGACGACGCCCAGCGCCGTCGGGTAGTCGCAGCCGAAGAAGTTCTGCACGACGAGGATCGCGTTGTGGATCTCGCCCTCGAACTCGATCTCCTTCTGGTACGAGAAGACGTCGTTGAGGAGGCAGGCGTAGTCGATGGCCGCGTTCTCCAGCGAGCGGACCGGGCCGCTGCGGTAGACCTCGGGCGGGACGGCCGGGCCGTGGCCCATCCGGCACAGGCCGAGGGTGAGGTCGGAGCCGAAGGTCTGCCGGCGCATCTCCAGGTAGTCGACCGGGTCGGGCACGCGGTGCACGATCTGGTTGCCCAGCTCCCACAGCCAGCTCTCGGTCATGGCGTTCACGGCGTTCTTCAGAGGCCCCCGCTCCTCGGGGGTCATGCCCGCCGTGGTGCGGGCCCACAGGTCGGTCAGGCCCCGCTCCATGGCGTTGGCCGCCGGGGGGACGGGTTCGCCGTCGACGGGCATGCAGTCGGACAGACGGGCGGTGGTCAGCCGGGCGGTGGCCAGGTCGCGGCGGTGCCCGTAGACGAGCGGGTAGTAGTCGTCGCCGTAGGTGCCCCAGGCGAGCCACTGCGCGCTGAGGTCGAGGGCCCCGGGGGTGGCGTCCGGGTCGATTCCGGCAGAGCACAGCGCGAGGTCGTAGGCGTCGAGCTTGTCCTCGTCCCACACGCCTTCGCTCAGGATGCCGGTCCGCCGGCACCAGTCGACGAGGGTGCCGCGGGAGGCGTCGAGGTGCGGGCTGAGCTCCAGCGGGAACGGCATGCGGATCTCGGGGATCAGGGACGGACCGACCCTCTGGTACGGCACATGGGTGTGCGCCCGCAGTCTCGCCGCGCCCGCGGCGGCGAGCAGCCCGCGCACGTCGGCGGCCGAGGTGCCCGCCCCGGTCGGCCCCGCCCACGGGGAGGTCTCCCGCGCGCCCTCGTTCATGTACCGGCTGGAGCGCATGTGCCATTCGTGGCCACCGGACTGCCAGTCCTGCAGGCCCTTCGCGTACGCCGCGACGGCCGCGACCTCGTGTGGGGCGAGGCACTTCTCCAGGGCGACCGCGGGCACTTCGGTGAACGCGGTGTGTTCGAACTGGTGCAGCCGCGAGGTGAGGATGTCGTTGACGGTGTCGGCGGCCTGCTGGGTGGTACAGCCGAAGAAGGTCTCCAGGACGAGGACGCCGTTGCTGTTCTCGCCCTCGTCCTCGACCTCGCGCTGGTAGGAGAACAGGTCGTTGCGCAGGTGCACGGCGTCGGAGAACGTCTCCATCAGCACCCTGAGCGGCCTGGTCCGGGCGACGGCGGCGGGTACTTCGGCGGTCGCGTACTCGACGAGGCCCGCCGACCACGGGGCGCCGCCGACCTTGCGGCGCATCTCGATGTACTCGACGGGGTTGGCGATCCGCCCCTCGTTGATGTTGGAGAGCTCCCACAACGACTCGTTGAGAAGGTGTTCCGTCGCGACGGCGAACCGGGCGCGCCAGTCCTCGGACATCGCGGGCACGGTGCGCGCCCACAGGTCTGCGAGGCCCGCCTCGACCGGGTTGCGCGGCTCGGGCACGGGGGCCGAGGGGTCCAGCGGCATGAACAGCGGCAGCCGGTCCAGGTGGGCCTTTCCGCCCTCACGGTCCTGACTGCGTTTGAACAGTTCCAGGAAGTGGTCGTCGAAGAAGAAGACCCACACGTACCAGTCGGTGATCAGGGAGAGGGCGGGCCCGTCGCAGTCGGGGTGGGTGTAGGCGCAGAGCAGGCCGTAGTCGTGCGCGTCGAGATCGGCCTGCTCCCAGACTCCGGATCCCTCCAGCATGCCCATCTCGCGCGCCCACGCCGACGAGTGGGCACGGGCCTGGTCGAGATGCGGGTTCAGCCGCGCGGGGTGCGGCAGGTAGAAGTGCGGAAGTTCGAACGGCTGGGTCATGGCCCGGCACTACCCGTGGCTCCGTGGCGGCATCCGCCGGCCCGGACATGATCACACCATCGCGTGAACCTCCGCCGAAATGCCGAAATTCCGGTGCGGGAGTGCCGGATGCGCGACTGTGCCCCCGGGCATGGGGGCACAGCGCTATGCCCGTACCTGGATCAGCGCGTGGGTGCCGCCGGTGCGCCAGCGCTGTTCCTCGGCCGCGACCAGTGCCTTCTCCGCCGCGGGAGCCAGTCCGGTGACGACGTCGGACTTCAGGGTGCGCAGGGCGGCGACCGGTCCGGGGAAGTAGCCGGTGACGTCTGTGAAGGGTGTGGTGGACGGCCAGGTCCGGTCACCCACCAGGCGGCGGTAGTTGAGGTCGCCCTTGACGAGGGTGAGCGCGGCCGGGGCGAAGTCGGCGCGGAGGTCGTCGGGCATCTCCTCGTACGGCAGCGGGGAGCAGGAGAACGGGTGGGCGCGGAGGACGAGTCGGCCGTCGGAGAGGGCGTCCCACAGCCGGCGGCCGTAACCGGCCGCTGTCCCCTGGGCGTTGGCCAGCCGGCGCAACGCGTCGACGACGTCGGCGGTCGTGGCGTCGGAGACGTAGTACGGGTACGGCTTGACGTGCAGCACCGCCCGGTTGATGGTTCCGTGGGCCAGCAGGTGTGCGATGAGCAGGAGGTCGGGGACGAGTTCGCGTCCGGCGTTGTCCGCGACCAGGACCAGGGTGCCCGCGCGGGAGGCGTCCAGCAGCGACCACAGTCGCTCGCTGTCGTCGGCGACCAGCGCGGGGACGGCCGCCGCGAGGTCGGCTCCCTCGGCGGAGAGCCGGAAGCCGAGGTCGGCGCGGTTTCCCCACAGTGAGCCGTGCAGCAGGGCCTGCCTCTGCTCGTCCGCGGGCCGGTCGGCGAGGTCCTCGAGCGCGGCGAGTTCCTCGTTCGTCGCGGGCGAGTCGAGTTCGGCGCGTTTGGAGAGGCAGAAGGGGTCGATCCCCTGCCAGGGGCCAGGGCCGAAGTAGCCGACCGCTTGCAGCAGTCGGCGGTAGAACCAGCTCTCGGACCACAGCCAGGGCACGTCGTACCAGGACTGTCCGGCGTACGTGTCCATCCCCCAGGCCGTCCAGCGCTCCCGGTCGTGTGCGTCGGCGGGAAGGGGTTCGATGGTGCCCCCGGTGCAGTTGGCCAGCAGGGCGTCGAGCGCGCGCTGTTGCCCGGGTTCGTACGGGAAGGCCTCGCGCACCTGCCGGATGATCGCGGGGTGCCTCTCGGCGAGCACGCCGTGCGGGAACGAACCGGGCCGGTTGCCGAGGATCACGGGAGCGGTGGGGGTGTCGGACATGCGGCTCACCGTAACGCGCGGCGCCGGGCGACGAGGTCGGCCGCCCCGGCGCCGCGGAACGGGCCGATGGGCCGCCGGGGCCACCCGCGTGGGCCCCGCAGCCTCGCGTCAGACGGGTGCGATCTCCCGCTCCAGCCGTGCGGCCAGGCTGAGATAGCGGGCCCTGCGGGTGACCGGGACCAGGCCCCGGATGAGGAGCTGCCACATCTCCGCGGTGCGTCGGGGCTGCCGGGCGACGGGTTCCCGGGTGCAGCCCACGACGCGGGTGCCGATGAAGAAGCAGACGAGGGAGTGGGCGACGACGTCGATGTCGACCTCGGGGTGGACGTCGGACTCCCTGACCGCGCCGACGAGTCGGGTGGTGACGATGTCCGTCCACTCGGTGAACGGGTGGCGGAGCGGCGGACGGGGCCGGGCGCCCCCGGTGGCGAGGCGGAGTCCGGCCCGCAGGACGGGGTCCTCGGCCGACTGGCGGGCTATGCCGAAGGTGAGGCGCATCAGCGCCTCCAGGGAGGTGTGGCCCCGGATCTCGGTGTCCCTGGCCAGCCCGCGGCAGGTGGCGGACTGGATCTCCAGGATCGCGTGTGCCAGGTCCTCCTTCGCCGCGAAGTGAAAGTACAGGGCTCCCTTGGTGACGTGGGCGTGCTCGACGATGTCACTGAGACTGGTCGATTCATAGCCTTGTCGGTCGAACAGATCGGCGGCGGCCGTGATGATCGTCGCACGGGTCTGCTCGGCGCGTACCTGCCTCGCCATCGACTGAACTCCTGAGCCGGAAAGGAACGGGGCATGCCGTTTGTTTTAACCCCACGTAGACGATAACTTACCCTGAGGCCGTATCGGTCAACCGGCCCCTCTCATCACGCGGTACACATCCGGCAATTCAGGTTCGGATGCTGAAAGAAAACAGCGCGTCCGGTATCCGAGTGTGGCAGCCGCACAGAGCAAAGGGAACGACGGACCGCCACGAGGGGAACGAGTCACGGCCGGAGGGAGCGCCGAGGGCGGCCGGCCGTGAGCCGCGGCGAGAGACGGGCATGGAGCCGTCCGGGATTCCGGGGGCCGGGGCCCGCCCGGGCCCGCGTTCCGCCCGCGTGTGCCGATGAACAGCCGCGACCGCACAGGACGTTGACCGATGGTCAGTTCGCCCGTACGCCGCGGAACCGGTTCCGTACCGTCCGCGCGGTTCGATGCACAGGGGCGTCGCCCCTCCCCGCCACCACGGAACTCACCCTTCATCACGATGCGGCAGCGGCATCTCACTTCCCGTGGCTGGTCACTTGACTACCGGCAGGAGGACGCGATTGGCTCCGGTCCCAGCGGGAGTCACCCGGTCGGCGTACACACCACGGCTCCGCCCCTGCTCTCGTCCCCTGCCCCCTGCCCCCCTGCCCCCGCCCCCTCCTCCCCTCTCGGCGTACAGCGAGGTCCGCTCCCTCATGAACACGCGTCACCAGGTCCATCGTTTCCCGAGACGGCCCGTCCACCTCGCGGCTCTGACGGCAGCCGCCGCGCTGGTGGTGACCGGCTGTTCCGTCTTCGACACGGCCGGCGACTCCTCGGAGGCGGAGAACCCGGGCGCGGCCGGCGACGGGACGAGCGTCGTGATGGTCACGCACGGCGGTGAGGGGGACACCTTCTGGGACCGGGTGAAGAAGGGCGCCGAGGCCGCCGCAGCGAAGGACGGCATCACCTTCACGTACGTGAGCGACGCGGACCCGGACGGCCAGGCCGAACTCGTGCGCAACGCCGTCCGCGACAAGGTGGACGGCATCGCCCTGACGCTGGCCAAGCCGCAGGCGATGAAGGGCCCGGTGGAGGAGGCGCGCAAGGCGGGGATCCCCGTGGTCGGACTCAACTCCGGCATCGACGCCTGGAAGCCGGCGGGGCTGCTGGAGTACTTCGGTCAGGACGAGGGCGTCGCGGGGCAGGCCGTCGGCAACAAGCTCAACGAACTGAAGGCCGAGAACGCCCTCTGTGTCATCCACGAGCGGGGCAATGTCGCGCTGGAGGCGCGTTGCGCCGGCATACGGAAGACGTTCGACGGGAAGGTCGAGAACCTCTACGTGGACGGCTCCGACCAGCGCGCCGTCTCCGGCATCGTCACCGCCACGCTGCGGCAGGACCCGACCATCGACGAGGTCGTCGCCAACGGCGCCCAGTACGCCCTCGCCATGGCCGACGCCGCCGAGGAGGCGGACACCGGGGCGCACGTCGCCACCTTCGACCTCAACGAGGAGCTGGTGAGGGCCGTACGCAGCGGTGACATCCAGTTCGCCGTGGACCAGCAGCCCTACCTCCAGGGCTATCTCTCCGTGGACGCGCTGTGGCTGTACCGGACCAACGGCAACATCAGCGGCGGCGGGGTGTCGCCGGTTCTCACCGGGCCGGCGTTCGTCACGAAGACCAATGCCGCCTCGGTCGCCGGGTTCGCCGCCAACGGCACCCGGTGACCGACACATCCCGTGAGGACGTACCCAAAGATTCGGTTACGAACGGGCTGTACGGTCACGCGTGCGGATAACATCCTGCGCACCACCTGTGACGTACCGGACGTACGTCCTCCTGACGCGTCCACAGCCCGTTCCCCCGCCACCCTCCGTCCGCTTTTCCGATGATCCGACTTTTCCGATGATCCGACCGCTCTAGGACGACGATGTCTCCACGGACAGGTGCCCGGCGCCGTCTCGGCTCCATACGTCTCTCGCTGGTCCTCCTGGCACTGGTGCCCACCGTCACCCTCACCGCCATGTGGGGTGTGACCACGATCCAGATGTTCTCGGAGGGGCTGCGGCTCCGTTCCCAGACGGAACTGAGCCGGTCGACCGGCGCGATGGGCACCGACGCGACCCTCGCGTTGCAGCAGGAGCGACGGCTGACCGCCGCCTGGCTGGCCTCGCCGGAGGGCTCCCGGGCCGCCCTCGACGCACAGCGCGAGAAGACCGACACGGCGGTGGCCCGGCTGGTCGGACAGGCCGACGCGATCGCCGAGGCACCGGACCGTGTGTCGGACCCGCTGTACTCGGTGCTCGGCTCGGTGGGCAGCCTGGAGTACTACCGGCACCAGGTGGACGCGCCGAGCGACATCACCGCCGAGCAGGCACTCGAGCAGTACTCCTCGATCATCCAGGACCAGATCCACGCCTTCCAGGAACTGTCGCAGGTCGACGACGGCGACCTGACCTCGCAGGCCGGGCCGCTGGTCTCGCTGGAGCAGGCCGCGGAGATGCTCTCCCGGGAGAACGCGCATCTCACCCTGGCCTGGCCGTCCGGGGAACTCGACGACGAGTCCTGGGCCGGCTTCACGGAACTGGTCACCACCCAGCGCTGGCTGGTCGAGGACCAGATCGTGCCGTCCCTGCGCGGCAGCACCAAGACGCAGGCCGAGAAGATCCTGCAGAGCTCCGAGTGGCGGACCCTGCAGGAGGTCGAGGACGCGGTACGCGACTCCCGTCCCACGGCCGAGGGCGGGGGGGTCGGCCTGCCGGACGCCCAGAAACAGTGGGACGACGCGCTGGACAGGATCACCCCGCAGTACGCCGCCCTGATCGAGGAGCAGACCGACGCACTGCTCGGCCGCAGCGCCGACGAGGCCCGCGGTCTGCTGCTGACCGCGGCCTCTCTCAGCGCCGGCGGTCTGATCGCCCTGCTGCTGTGCGTCGGCATGTCGTGGCGGATCACCCGCTCGCTGTCCCGCAGACTGCGCGGCCTGCGGGAGGCCACTCTCAGCCTGGCCGAAGAGCGGCTGCCCGAGGTCGTGGCCCGGCTGGAGCGGGGCGAGAAGGTCGACGCAGAGTCGGCGACCACGCCCCTGGACTACGGCCACGACGAACTCGGCCAGGTGGCCCAGGCATTCAACACGGCGCAGCGCACCGCGGTGCACACGGCGGTCGAACTCGCCGACACCCGGCTCGGTTTCCAGAAGGTCATCCTGGGCATCGCCCGGCAGAGCCAGAACCTGGTCAACCTCCAGCTCAGCAAGCTCGACCTGCTGGAACGCACGCACACCGACCCCGAGGTCCTCAAGGGCCTGTACGAACTTGACTCCACAGCAAGCCAGTTGCGCCGCTATGAGGAGAACCTCGTGATCATCAGCGGCGAGCGGCCCGGCCGTTCGTGGAGCGAGCCGGTCGCGCTGATCGACATTCTGCGCAGCGCCGTCGGTGAAGTCGCCGAGTACCAGCGGGTGGACGTGCACACCGAAGAGGAGGTCGCGCTGGCTCCGCCCGCGGTGGCCGACGTCATCCACCTGCTGGCCGAGCTGATCGACAACGCGACGGTGTACTCGCCGGCGCCGAGCCCCGTCGGGGTGCGCGCCGCTCTGGTGGCCAAGGGCCTCGCCGTCGAGATCGAGGACCGGGGCCTCGGCATGTCCGAGGAGGACTACGCCTCGATCAACACCCAGTTGGCCAGTCCTCCGCAGTTCGACGTGGTGGCACTCGCCGACGACCTCCGGCTCGGCATGTTCGTGGTCTCCCAGCTGGCCCACCGGCACGGCATCACCGTCACCCTGCGCCCGTCGCCGTACGGCGGGACGACGGCGATCGTGCTGGTCCCGCACGCGATCGTGGTGCGGGAGGCCGCACATGCCCCCCAGGAGGCCGCGTTCGCCGTCGGCGGTGCGGTGAACGGGCACCACCCGGCCGGTGCCACGGATACCGCGGGCCGCACGGCCGCTCCGGCGGCCCTCGACGGCGAGGCCACCGGCGCCACGGACCCGGCAGGCGCGGCGTACGCCACGACAGGGACCGGCACCACCGGCAGGGCGTCCGCCACGGACGGCCCGGGCAGTCCGGAGACCGGGGGCGCCTCGAACACACGGACTTCCTGGAGCGGGCCGTCGACGCCGTCCCGCTCCGGGGCCCCCGCGCGGACCGCCGCCCGTTCGGCCGGCGCCGCTCCCGCGCCCCGGCCGAACGGGCTCACCCCGCTCCCCCGCCGGGTGCCGCAGACCAGCCTGGCCGCCGAACTCCGTGAGGAGACGGCGACACAGACCGCCGAGGACGACGCGGCGAGCTTCACGGCGGAACACGCCGCCTCCTCCCTCGCCGGCTTCCAGCGCGGCACGCTTGAGGCACGCGACGGCGACGCCGGTTCCGACGACGATTCCGTGCGGCCGGCCGCCGATGGCGACATGACAGCATCCCCCGGGGCGCCCACAGAGGTGCCCGCCGCCTCCCGAGAGCTCTCGACACCGCCCGCCGACCGCTGAACGTCGAAGAAGGAACACAGTCATGACACGCCCCATACCCGCCACTCACACCCAGCTCGATCAGCTGCTGACCGGACTCGTGGAGCGGGTCGCCGACGTGAACCAGGCCGTGGTCCTGTCCGAGGACGGGCTGGTGGTCAGCAAGTCCACCGGGTTCCTGCGCGACGACGCGGAACGTCTGGCGGCCACCGCGTCCGGACTGATGAGCCTCAGCAAGGGTGTCAGCATGGACTTCCGTGGCGGCCCGGTGCGCCAGGCCCTCATCGAGATGGCCAACAGCTATCTGATCCTGACCTCGGCCGGGCCCGGCGCCCATCTCGTGGTGCTCACCGGTCCGGGCGCGGACGTCGGCGTGGTCGCGTACCAGATGAACATGCTGGTGAAGAAGATCGGCGAGCACCTCAGCGCGGCGCCCCGGGGCACGGCAGGTTCCTCCGACTCCGGCGCGTGAGGTGGGCGGAGGCGATTTCCCGGGCCGGCTCGTCCGACCGTTCACGCTGACCGGTGGCCGGACGCGGCCCAGCCGCGCCGACTTCACGCTCATCACGACGGTGACGACGGTCGAGCCACAGCCCGAGGCGGCTGCCCGGCTGCAGCCCGAGCACACGCGCATCCTGCGACTGTGCGCGGAGCCCCTCGCGGTGGCGGAACTCGCGGCGCGTCTCGACCTCCCGATGAGCGTGGTCGTGATCATGCTCTGCGACCTGCTGGAGGCGGGCCGGATCACCGTCCGCCCTCCGCACCACGTCACCCGCACCTCCCCGGACCTGGATCTGCTGCAGAAAGTGAGGGACGGCCTTGGCCGGCTCTGACATCACCGCTACGGCGCCCACCGAGCGTCCGGCACCCGACACGGTCAAGATTCTGATCGCCGGGGGCTTCGGCGTGGGCAAGACCACCATGGTCGGCTCGGTCAGCGAGATCGCTCCGCTGCGTACCGAGGAACCGCTGACCATGGCCGGCCTGGGCGTCGACGACCTCGACGGCATCGAGGAGAAACGTGCCACCACCGTGGCGCTGGACTTCGGCCGGATCAGCCTCTCCGACGACCTCGTGCTGTACCTGTTCGGCACACCGGGCCAACAACGGTTCTGGTTCATGTGGAACGACCTGTCCCTCGGCGCGCTGGGCGCGGTGGTCCTGGTCGATGTGCGCCGGCCCGAGTCCAGCTTCGCGGCGATCGACTTCTTCGAGCGCCGGGGCATCCCGTTCGTCATCGCCGTGAACGGCTTCCACGGGGAGCACCCCTACCCGGTCGAGGACATCCGGGAGTCGCTGGCCCTCCCGGAAGGCGTGCCGGTGCTGCTGTGCGACGCACGGGACCGGACGTCGTCCAGGGACGTGCTGATCGCCCTGCTGGACCGGTTGATCGCCGCCGCCACGCCGGCGGGGTGAGGTGCGGTGGGGCGCGCCGGGAACGCAGGCGGGGCGCGGCCCACCGCGGACCGCGCCCCGCCCCCTCGGGGGAAGAATCGTTACTCCGGCAGGGGGAATCCTCGGCCGCCGAGGCGTCCGGGGACGGCCGCCCGCCCCTGTCAGACCAGTCCGGCCGACTCCAGCCAGGCTTTCGCCACGTCCAGCGGGTCCTTCTTCTCCAGCTGGACCTGGGCGTCGAGGTCGAGCAGGGTCTCGGTGTCCAGCTCGGCGGAGACCTCGTTGAGCGCGTCGACCCCCTCCTGGGAGAGGGCGTCCTTGTGGACCAGCGGGGTCACGTTGGCGAATCCGAAGAGGTTCTCCGGGTCTCCCAGGACGACGAACTCCTCCTTCACGATCGTCGGGTCCGTGGTGAAGATGTCCGCCGCCTGCACCTCGTTCTGGGTGAGCGCCGCCTGGGTCAGCGGCCCGCCCGCGTCCAGCGCCTTGAACGACTTGAATTCCAGCCCGTAGACGGACTTCAGACCCTCCAGGCCCTGGCGCCGGGTCTGGAACTCGGGCGAACCGCCGATCACCAGCTCCGGCGCGATGTTCTTGAGGTCGGCGAGTGTCGACGACTCGGTGAGGCCGTACTTCTTCGCGGTCTCGGCGTTGACGCTGACCGAGTCCTTGTCCTCGGCCGGCGACGGGTCCAGCAGGGTCAGCTTCTTGTCGAGCTTGGCCTTGACGGCGGTGTTGACGGCCTCCGTGGACTCCTGCTCGGCCTCGGGGTCGAGGTAGGCGAGCAGGGAGCCGTTGTACTCGGGCAGAACGGTGAGGGAGCCGTTCTTCATCAGACCGTAGGTCGTCTCCCGGCTGCCGATGTTGTGTTTGTAGGTGACCTTGAGGCCCTTGGCCCTGAGTGCCTCGCCGTAGATGTCGGCGAGCAGGGTGCTCTCGGCGAAGTTGTTGGAGCCGACGACGACGGTGCCTGCCTCCGCCTTCTCCTCCTCGAGGGGGTTGTCGGAGGTGTCGCCGGACGAACAGCCCGTGAGCAGGGCCGCCGCGGCGGTGAGCGCGACGGCCGCCGCACCGGTGTGCCTCGTCCCGGACCAGCTGCTCTTGGCGGTATAAGTCATCCACCGATCCAATCCAGCCGCTTCACTCTCCGTCAAGCGCGGCCGGATCACGGTTGGTGCTCGTACACGTCGGACCGCTCGACGGGCGGCCCCGGTGCCCGCTCCTACCGCCTGCGCACCCCGGGTGACACCACGAAGCGTCCCGCCGCCCAGAACAGCGTGAGCGTGACGAGCGCCAGGACCGCCACCAGGGTGGCGCCGCCGACCACCTTCTCGTAGTCGCGCTGGTAGAGCCCGTCGATGATGTACCGGCCGAGGCCGCCGAGGCTGACGTACGCGGCGATGGTGGCTGTCGAGACGATCTGGACGGCCGCCGAGCGCAGTCCGCTGAGGATGAGCGGCAGCGCCACCGGCACCTCCACCTGGAAGAGGATCCGCGACTCGGGCATGCCCATGCCGCGGGCGGCGTCCACCGGGGAGGGGTCCACGGTGCGGACGGCCTCGTAGGTGGTCACCAGGATCGGTGGGACGGCCAGGACGACCAGCGGGATCATCACGGGCAGCAGACCGAAGCCGATCAGCAGGACCACCAGCACCAGCAGGCCGAAACTGGGCAGGGCTCGGGCGGCGTTGGCGATGAAGGCCAGCGCGTTCCCGCCGCGGCCGGTGTGCCCGGTCAGCAGGCCGACGGGCAGCCCGATCGCGGCGGCGACGGCGAGCGCCAGCAGCGAGTATTGGACGTGCTCGAGGAAACGCTGCGGAATACCGTCGTAGCCCTGCCAGTTGGCGCTTTCGGTGAAGAACGCGTCGGCGAAGTCGAGGATGCTCACAGGGCCTCGACCTCGGCTTCCTCGAACCGTCCCGGACGCACGGCGGACCTGGCCCCGGAAGCGGACCGCGCGCCACGGGGCATCCAGGGTGTGAGCAGGACCCTGAGCAGGACCAGGAGGGCGTCGCACAGGATCGCCAGGGCAGCCATGGTGAGCACGGCGTTCACCGCGAGCTCGGGCCGGTCGTACTTCTGCGCGGCCGCGAGCAGGTTGCCGAGGGCCCCCTGGTTGCCGATCAGGGCGCCGACGCTGACCAGGGAGATGCTGGACGCGGTGGCGACCCGCAGTCCGGCGATGATGGCGGGCGCGGCGATCGGCAGCTGCACCTGGGTGTAGCGCCGTACGGGGCCGAAGCCCATGGCGGTGGCGGCGGCCAGGGTCTCGTCCGGTACCGAGCGCACGCCGTCGACGATCGCCGGGATCAGCACCACCAGGCTGTACAGGGCCAGCGGGATCATCACGGTGAGTTCGGTCTGGCCGGTGTAGTCGATCAGGACGACGAAGAACGCCAGGGACGGGATGGCGTACAGCACGGTCGTCAGGCCGAGCACCGGCGGGTACAGCCAGCGGAAGCGGCCGCACAGCTGGGCGATGGGCAGCGCGAGCAGCAACCCGGCCGCGACCGGGATCAGCGCCTCCCTCAGGTGCACTCCGATCAGACCGGTCCAGGTGTGCTGGAGGTCACTGGGGATGTCGAAGAAGCCGTTCACCCTTCGGCCTTCTCCTCGTCGGCGCGGACGCCTCGGTGCGCGGTGCGGATGGCGTCGCCGATGGTCTGCTGGGAGACGACTCCCCGCACCCGGCCGGCGTCGTCCACGGCGACGGCCCAGCCGGTCGGGGAGAGCACGGCGCAGTCGAGCGCTACCCGCAGCGAGTCCACGCCGGGCACGAACGGCCGCCCGTACGGCAGGAGCTGGTCGGTGCGGATGTCCCCGGCTGCCAGCCGGCGCGGCTCGGACCAGCCGAGCGGGCGGCCCTCGTCGTCGGTCACCAGGAGATGGGCGGCGTCGGCGGCGCCGATCCGCTCGGCGGTGGCGTCCGGCGGGATCACGATGTCGGTGGCCAGTTCCAGCGCGGCGGTGGTGAGGAAGGAGAGCCGGCGGATGCCCCGGTCGGCGCCGAGGAAGTCCTCGACGAACGCGTCGGCGGGGTCGGACAGCAGCTCGGCGGGCGGCGCGTACTGGGCGAGCCGGCCGCCTTCGCGCAGGACTGCGATCATCGTGCCGAGTTTGACCGCCTCGTCGATGTCATGGGTGACGAAGACGATGGTCTTGCCCAGCTCCTCCTGGATCCGCAGGAGTTCGTCCTGGAGGCCCTTGCGGACCACCGGGTCGACGGCCGAGAACGGCTCGTCCATCAACAGCACCGGCGGGTCCGCGGCGAGTGCCCGTGCCACCCCGACGCGCTGCTGCTGGCCACCGGAGAGCTGGTACGGGTACCGCTCGGCCATGGCGGTGTCGAGGCCCACCCGCTCCATCAGCTCCGCCGCCCGTTCCCGGGCCCGCTGCTTGCCCCAGCCGAGCATGCGGGGCACGGTGGCGATGTTGTCGACGATCGTGCGGTGCTGGAACAGTCCGGCGTTCTGGATGACGTATCCCATGGACCGGCGCAGGGTGGTGACGGGCCGGCGCTGGATGTCCTCACCGTCGAGCAGGATCGTTCCCTCGGTGGGTTCGACCATGCGGTTGATCATACGCAGGGTGGTCGTCTTGCCGCAGCCCGACGGTCCGACGAGGACGGTGACGGAGCGGTCGGGGATCTCCAGGGAGAGCCGGTCGACCGCCACCGTGCCGTCCGGGTAGCGCTTCGTGACTGATTCGATCCGTATCAAGACGCCGGATGCCCTTCGGTGGCTGGAAACTTCTGGCCGAGACGGCCGCGCGGTCTGCCGCCGATCGAGTGTAGACGGCACCTGTGACACCACCCGGGGAAGACGTTGCCCGCGTCCCCGTGCCTGTGCGCCCCGCGTTCGTGGCACGACCGCCCGCCGGACGGGCTGCCCCACGCAGCCACCTGCCCCGCGCCCACCACGGGAAACACCCTTCGACCCCGCGGTTCGGAACACCTCCGGGACCGGGTGCCGCAGTATGGGCGAGTGGAGAAAGTACGACTGCTCGTCGTGGACGACGATCCGCCGATAGCCGACCTGGTGGCGACCGTCGCCCGGTACGAGGGCTGGGAGGCCGTCAACAGCCCACTCCGGTGAGGAGGCGCTGCGCCGGGCCGCCACGTTCCGGCCGGACATCGTGGTGCTCGACGTGATGCTGCCCGATGTCGACGGCTTCGGCGTGCTGGACCGGCTGCGCGGTGCGCGGGCGCTGCTGCCGGTGGTGTTCCTCACTGCGCGTGACGGGGTCGCCGACCGGGTGGCGGGGCTGCCCCGGGGCGGGGACGACTACCTGGTCGAGCCGTTCGCCGTGGAGGAGTTGATGGCGCGGCTGCGGACGGTGCTGCGGGGCACCGCGGGCGGCGGTCCGAGGTCCGGCCGCCCGGCCGGTGCTGCGGGTGGCGGACCTGACGCTGGACGAGGACACGCACGAGGTGCGGCGGGGCGAGAGGCCGTTGTCCCTGGCCCCGACCGAGCACGAGGTGCTGCGCTACCCCGTGCGCTGCTCGCCGGCAGTGCTGACCAAGGCTCAGATCCTGGACCACGTCCGGGAGTACGGCTCCGGGGGCCGGTCCAGTGTCGTGGAACCGGTCGTCAGCAGGCTGCGCCGCAAGCTCGACGACACCGGTGAGCCGCTGATCCGGACCGTGCGGGGCTTCGGCTACGCGATCCGGCGCTCACGGGAGGTGCTGCGGCGGCTACCGGGGGCTGCGGCTGGGCACCGGGATGCTGTCGCTGGTCGTGTTCGCTGTCGTCGGCGCGACCCTGACCACGTAGATGAAGGACTACCTGGAGCGTCAGCTCGGCACGCAGCTGACGCTGGTGCAGACCGTGCAGGCCAAGGACGCGCCGCGCACGGCACGGTGCGGCGCAAGCCCTGCTACGGCTGGTGCACGGCGGTGTACGACCTCTCGGGTGGCTCGGTCGCCCTGCGCAGGCCGGCCGGCGTTCCCGGCGGCACCCTCGCCTTCTCCGCACTCGCGCGCAGGATGCCCCAATCCGACACCGAGCCGCTGGGCACCGCCCACCTCGACGGCGAGGGCACCTACCGGCTTCGGGGTCGCGAGGTCGAACCCGGGGTGGTGCTGGTGAGCGCCGCGCCGGTGGCCGGGGTCGAGGAGACAGTGGAGCGGCTGGTCACCGTGCAGACCGTGGTGTTCGCGCCGGCGCTGGTGGTGGCGGGGCGGCGGATGCTGCGGCGCGGGCCGCAGCCGCTGAGCGACATGGCGCACACCGCGCACGGCATCGCGTCGCACGATCTGACCGAGTCGCCGTCCCGGCTGCCGCTGCGCGCCGACGGCCGGGACGGCGGCGCGCAGGTGGCGGAGCCGCGCACCGTTTTCAACAGCGTGCTGGAGCACCTCGACGACTCCCTCGCCGTCCGCGCCGAGGCCGAACAACGACTGCGCCGCTTCGTCGCGGACGCCTCGCAGGAGCTGCGCACCCCGCTGATGTCGGTGCGGGGCCACGCGGACCTGTTCCAGTACGCGGCCGCCAACGCGCCGGGGGAACGGGAACGGCATCTGGCCCGGCTGCGGGCCGAGGCGGCCCGGATGGGCGTGCTCCTCGACGACCTGCTGCTGCTCGCCCGGCTGGACGCGGCGGACGCGGACGCCCCGCGGCGGACGACGGAGGCGGATCTGGCGGAGCTGGTCCGGCAGGCCGCCGACGCGTTTCGCGCGAGCCACCCGGACCGCCCCCTGACGGTGACGTCGCCGGGCGGCGTGGGGCGGGGCCGCGCGGGGCCGCGCGGAACAGCGCGGGGCCGCGCGGGGCCGCGCGGAGCAGCGTGGAGCAGCGTGGAGCAGCGTGGAGCAGCGTGGAGCAGCGTGGAGCAGCGTGGAGCAGCGTGGAGCAGCGCGGAGCAGCGCGGGGTACGGTCACGAGAGGAGCACGACGACCAGCGACAGCTGAGGCTGCGGGTGGATCCGCGGCGCATCCGGCAGGTGTTGGACAACTGGACAACCTGCTGACCAACGCCGCCGTGCACACTCCGCCCGGCACCCGGGTCGACGTGTCCGTGGCCGGCCCCGGCCCCGCCGCGCTGATACGGGTCGCCGACGACGGGCCCGGCATCCCGGCCGAGGACCGGGAGCGGGTGTTCGACCGGTTCTACCGGGTCGACAAGGCCCGCGGCAGCGGGCGGGGCCTCACGGTCGCCAGGTCCTGGTCCGGGCGCACGGCGGCGGGATCGAGCTGAGGACCGGCGGACCGGGACCGACGGTCTTCACCCGTACGGCTCCCCCTCGACGGGCCGGGCACCGGGTCCCCCGTCTTACGGACCGGTGACATGCGGGGCGTGGAGCGGCCTCCGGGTGGGGGCGCGGGCCTAGCGTGAGCGCATGCGTGTAATGGTCACCGGCGGTGCCGGGTTCATCGGGTCCCATGTCGTGGAGGTGCTGCGGGCGCGCGGGCACGAGCCCGTGGTGTACGACGTCCGCACCGATCCGGCGGCGGACGTGCGCGACGCCGGTGCCGTGCGCGGCGCCCTGTCCGGTGTCGACGCCGTCTGCCATCAGGCGGCGATGGTCGGCCTCGGCACCGGCTTCGCCGACGCCCCCGCGTACGTCTCCCACAACGGCCTGGGCACGGCGGTGCTGCTGGCCGCGATGGAGGAGGCAGGGGTGGGGCGCCTCGTCCTGGCGGGGTCGATGGTGGTGTACGGCGAGGGCCGCTACTCCTGTGCCCGGCACGGGGTGGTGCGTCCCGGCCCGCGCGCCGTCGGCGACCTCGAGGCCGGACGCTTCGAGCCTGCCTGTCCCTCCTGCGGGTCGGCCCTCTCCCCCGGCCCGGTCGGCGAGGACGCTCCCGTCGACCCGCGCAACGTGTACGCGACGACCAAGCTGACGCAGGAACACCTGGCCGCCGCCTGGGCCCGGTCGACGGGCGGGACGGCGGTGTCGCTGCGCTATCACAACGTCTACGGCCCCGGGATGCCCCGCGACACCCCGTACGCGGGCGTGGCCTCCTTCTTCCGCTCGGCGCTGGCCCGCGGCGAGGCGCCCCGTGTCTTCGAGGACGGCCGCCAGCGCCGGGACTTCGTGCACGTACGGGACGTGGCGGCGGCCAATGCCGCGGCGCTGGAGGCCGACACGGCGCGGGGCGCGCTCACCGCGTACAACACGGGCAGCGGCACACCCCACACGGTCGGCGAGATGGCCCACGCCCTGGCCTCGGCGTACGGCGGCCCGGAACCGGTCGTCACGGGCGAGTACCGTCTGGGCGACGTCCGCCACATCACGGCCGACTCCACCCGCCTGCGCACCGGTCTGTCCTGGAAACCGGAGATCACCTTCGAGGACGGGATGCGCGAGTTCGCGGCGGCGGGGTTGCCGGGGGACTGAGGGCCGGACCCGACGTATCCGCACCAACTGCCGAACTCTGCGACGGTTACGGAACCTTTTCGGCCGATTGCGTCGTCTCCCGTACCGCGGCCGGTAGGGTCGTGCGTCCGCGCCCGGTGCTGCCGTGTGCGGTCCGACGGGCCCAGGACCGGCCCGGGCGGTCGGGCCGGACGGAGACGGCAGGGGAAAGGCACCGGGTCAGAGGGGGAACGGTGTCACGCGGGATCGTAGGCGTCCGGGCCGGGGTGCTGGCCGGCGGCTGCTCGTCCGGGACGGCCGGGGACGCACCACCGACCGGGCCCACGGTCTCCACGACGAGCGGTGCGCCCCCCGGCGCACCCGCCTCCCCGAGCGTCTCCGCCACCCCGTTCGACGCCGTCCCCGGCAGCCTGCCTCGGAACACGGCAGCGTCCGCCGCTGTGCCCGTCCCGGTGTTTTCCCCGGAGCGTGGACACGACCGGCGACTCACACCGGCCACGTGACCAGCGGCACCAAAATGGTGGCTCCTCACCGGGTACGCAGCCCGAGGGCAGGTTCCACGCAGTTGGCGGGGTTCAGCTCTTGGCTGCCGGGAGGGTGACCTCGAAGCGGCAGCCGCCGGTGACGTTGCGGACGGTGGCGGTGCCCCGGTGGGCCTCCACGAGACCGCGGACGATGGCGAGGCCGAGGCCCGCGCCGGCGGGCGGGGTGCGGGCGTGGGTGCCGCGCCAGCCGGTGTCGAAGACGCGGGGCAGGTCCTCGTCGGGGATGCCGCCGCAGCCGTCCGTCACGGAGAGGACCACTCCGTCGGCAAAGCGTTCGGCCGCGACGGCGACGGTGCCATCCGCCGGGGTCCGGCGGATCGCGTTGACCAGCAGGTTGCCCAGGACGCGGCTCATCTCCCGGCCGTCCACCTCCACGGGCACCGGCTCGACCCGGGCGCCGACGAGCCGTACGCCGTGCTCGCGGGCGAGCGGGTCCGCGCCGGCGAGGGCGTCGCCGACCAGGTCGTACAGGGACATCCGGGAGAAGGACAGGGTGAGGGTGCCCGCGTGGATGCGGGAGAGTTCGAAGAGGTCGCCGACCATGCCGTTGAGGCGTTCCACCTCGGTGCGGATCTGGCGGAGGTAGCGGTCGGGTTCGGCGGCGACGCCGTCCTCCAGGGCCTCGGCCATCGCACGGAGGCCGGCGAGCGGGGTGCGCAGGTCGTGGGAGATCCAGGCGACGAGTTCCCTGCGGGAGGACTCCAGCGCACGCTCGCGGTTCCGGGACTCGGCGAGCTTGTCGCTGGTGGCCTGCAGTTCTCTGCCGACCGCGGCGAGTTCGGCGATGGCCGGACCTTCGGGGGCGGCGAAGTCCCCGCCGTCGCCGAAGGAACGGGCGGCGAGCGCCAGGTCCCGGCTGCGGGCGACGACCCAGCGTCCGAGCAGCAGCGCGGTCGCCATGGAGACCACGGCGGCCATCGCGACGACGGTCGTCACCACGGTCAGGTCGTGCGCCGAGAGGAACATCGCCTGTGCGACGGCCAGCGTGCCCGCGAGCATCGCGGTGACCGCGACGGCCACGACCACCGCGAGATGCGCGGTGAGCGTCCGCCGCCGGATCAGCAGCAGGACGCACGCGCCGAGCGCCCCGGCCGCGGCGGCGCCGAGGAAGGCGAACAGGGCGATGAGCAGCATGTCGCGCACGCTCACTCCTCCCCGCTCGCGGGGTCGAAGCGGTAGCCGACGCCCCACACCGTCTGGATGAGGCGGGGCCGTGCCGGATCGTCCTCGACCTTGCCCCGCAGCCGCCTCACGTGCACGGTGACGGTGGACAGGTCGCCGAAGTCCCAGCCCCACACCTCGCGCATCAGCTCCTCCCGTGCGTAGGCCCGCCCGGGGTTGCGCAGCAGGAACGCGAGGAGGTCGAACTCGCGTATGGTCAAAGCCATTTCGGCACCGTGCTTGGTGGCGCGGCGGGCGACTGGGTCGACCCGGAGCCCGGCGGCGCGCAGGACGCCGGGTGCGGGGGCTGCGGCGGGGCGGGCACGGCGCAGTACGGACTCGACGCGCAGCACCAGCTCGCGGGGGCTGAAGGGTTTGGTCACGTAGTCGTCGGCGCCGACCTCCAGGCCGAGGATGCGGTCGTCCTCGTCGCCGCGCGCGGTGAGCATGATGACCGGCACGGGCCCTTGGCCGCGCATCCGGCGGCACACCTCCAGGCCGTCCATGCCGGGCAGCATCAGGTCGAGCACGATGAGGTCCGGCCAGTGGTCCGCCGCCCTGGCGAGCGCGTCGGGGCCGTCGCCGGCCCGGTCGACGACGTATCCGGCGCGGTCCAGGTAGCCCGTGACGATCTCGGCGACGGTGGGGTCGTCGTCCACGACGAGGACCCGGGCTCCGGTCTCCGCGGGTGACTGCTGCTGCTCCATGCGGCCAGCCTCGCACTACGCGCGCGCGTCCGGGGCGGCCGGCCGCCGACGTCCGTGTTTCGTAAGGAGCCGGTGTCCGGTATGTCGGGTTCACGTTCGTAGGGTGAAGGCTGTGACCACCTCCCCCTCCCCCTTCTCCTTCTCCTTCCCCTTCTCCTTCCCCTTCTCCTTCCCCTCCGCTCCGTCGCCGGCGAGTGTGGACGTCGTCCTCCCCTGTCTGGACGAGGCCGAGGCCCTGCCATGGGTGCTGGAGCGCGTCCCGCCCGGCTGGCGCGCGCTCGTCGTGGACAACGGTTCGACGGACGGCTCGGACCGGATCGCCCGCGAGCTCGGCGCGAGCGTCGTCCGCGAGGAGCGGCGGGGCTTCGGAGCCGCCTGCCACGCGGGGCTGACCGCGGCCACCGCAGACATCGTGTGCTTCTGCGACTGCGACGCCTCCCTGCATCCGGCCGACCTGGTCCCGTTCGTGCGGGAGATCCGGGCCGGAAAGGCCGACCTGGTGCTCGGCAGGCGCCGGCCGCAGGCCCGCGGCGCCTGGCCGGCCCACGCCCGTGCGGGCAATCTCGCGCTCGCCCGGCTGCTGCGCCGCCGCACCGGACTGCGGCTGCGCGACCTCGGTCCGCTGCGCGCGGCCCGGCGCACGGATCTGCTCGGCCTCGGTCTGACCGACCGGCGCAGCGGCTATCCGCTCGAGATGGTGGTGCGGGCCGCCGACGCGGGCTGGAGGGTCACCGAGCACGACGTTCCGTACCTGCCCCGCTCCGGCGCGTCCAAGGTGACCGGCACCTGGCGCGGCACGTTCCAGGCGGTACGGGACATGAGCCGGGTCCTGCGCGAGGCACCGGAGCGTACGGGGGTGGCCTCATGAACACGGCTCCCCCGGCGCCCGGCCCCGTGACCCTGCTCGTCATCGCGAAGGAACCCCGCCCCGGCCGGGTCAAGACCCGGCTGACCCCGCCGTTCACGCCCGAGGAGGCGGCGGGGCTCGCCGAGGCCGCGCTGGCGGACACCCTGGGCGTGGTGGCGCGCACCCCCGCACGGCGGCGGGTCCTGGTGCTGGACGGCTCCCCGGGCCCGTGGCTGCCGGCCGGCGTCGAGGTCGTGGCACAGTGCTCGGGCGGCCTCGACGAACGGCTGGCCGCCGCCTTCGCTCAGTGCGACGGCCCCGCCCTCCTCATCGGCATGGACACGCCCCAGGTGACGCCGGAACTGCTGACGGTGGACTTCGCGGACTGCGACGCGTACTTCGGTCCCGCCGAGGACGGCGGCTTCTGGGCGCTGGGCCTGGCCGTGCCCGACCCGGCGCTGCTGCGCGGGGTCCCCATGTCGACCCCGGACACGGGTGCCGCGCAGCGGCGGCGGCTCGCGCATCTGCGGGTGCGGGAGTTGCCGCGGCTGCGGGACGTGGACACGGCGTACGACGCCGAGGTGGTCGCCGGCGCGGCACCGGGCGGACGGTTCGCCGCCCGGCTGACACGGCTGACGGCGACGCACCGGTGAGCGCGGTACGGGCGGCGGCAGCCGCACGCATGGCGCGTCGGCGTACGCCCGACCGGCGGGCGTCCTCCCCGGAACACTCCTGGTCCGCCGACCCCTACTCCGACGCCCTGCGCACCGGCCGGGGGCCGCTGTTCCTGCGCCGTACGGACGGGTGGCTGCTGCCGCTGGACGTCGAGCGGTGGTGCGCGGCGGCCGACGCCGCCGACCTGGACGTGCTCGCGCGCTGCGAGGGCACGGTGCTGGACGTGGGCTGCGGACCCGGGCGCCTGGTCGCGGCGCTGAGCGCCCAGGGCAGGAGGAGCCTGGGTATCGACGTCAGCGAGGCCGCGGTGGCGCGGACCGTCCGCTGCGGCGGGCAGGCGCTGCGCCGTTCCGTCTTCGACCCGTTGCCCGGCACCGGCCGCTGGGGCACCGCCCTGCTTGTGGACGGCAACATCGGCATCGGCGGCGATCCACCCGCCCTGCTCGCACGGATGGTCCAACTACTGCTTCCCGGGGGCCTGTTGATCGTCGAGACGGCATCACACCCGGACATCGACGAACGCACCCTGGTTCAGGTCACCGACGCGCACGGCAGCCCCGGCCCGGCCTTCCCCTGGGCCCGCCTCGGCACTCCGGCCCTCCTGCGGCACGCGGGCCGCGCGGGCTGGCACACCGACGACCAGTGGTCGACGGGCGAGCGCCGCTTCGTCGCGCTGCGCACCGCCGGGCCGGCCCGGCCCGCGCGCTGATCCTCGTACGGAAAGTACGGAGAAGCCCGTACGGACAAGGGCGGGCGACCGGGGTTCGACACCTCGCCGCCCGTCCTTGCCCTGCCCGGCCCCCTCTGTCAGCCGTCGGCGGACGGTGGTGGGGCCCCGTCCGCCACCGGCTCACGCCGCCGGCGACGTACCGGCCGGTGTCCCCGCCTGCGCGCCCGCACCACGAACAGGACCGCCGAACCGCCGAACAGGACGGCCGTGAGCATCAGCCAGCGGGTCGCGTAGCCGTCGGCGGACAGCCCCGTGGCGCCGGCGTAGCGCTCCGACACTCTGCCGGTGATCAGCGGGAACCACACGAGCAGCAGCAGGCCCGACAGGGCGGCCGGCACCCGCGCGTAGTTCACCCGCTCCCGGTGCCGGCCGGCGCTCCTCACCAGCAGGCGGTCGGCCGTCGCGTACAACGGCAGCAGCACCAGGTCGTGGAGCACGGCCGCACCCACGAACCACAGGGAGATCAGGAGCCGGTCGCCGTCGAGCAGCCGCACCCCCGCATACCCGCACAGGGCGAACGAGCAGAACAGCAGGAGGAGTTGGGGAGGCCGGCCGAGTACCGCCCGGAGCCGTGCCGTTGACCGCCTGGACCGCGTGGACCGCTTGGATCGAGTGAACCGTGTCACCGGACGGCGCTCCTCACAGGTCGCCGAAGGTCAGCCGGGCGACCCACTTGGTGGTGAGCACGCCGGGCGCGCCGGGGACGATGACGCGCGCCGGGTGGCCGTGGTCGGGGGACAGCTCCTCGCCGTTGACGGACAGGGCCAGCAGGGAGCGCGGGTCGGCGACCTGGTTGGCGCGCAGTGCGGCGCGCCGGAAGGCGCCACGGCGCTGCAGCGACTCCACGAACACGTCGACCGGGCCGTCGTGGCCGACGAGCGCGGCGAGGTCCCGCAGCCGTACACCCCGCCACCACTGGTCCGAGGTGGACCAGCCCTCCACGCAGGCGATGGGCAGTGCCGCGCTGTGCTGCGGCAGGGCGAGCAGGCCGGCGCGGTCCAGCCGGACGACGGTGCCGGTACGCCCGGCGAGCTCCAGCCTCCAGGTGTCCTCGCTCGTCTCGGCCGGGCGGATACCGGCGTACGCGGCCGTCTTGTTGATCTGGAAGGCGTTCGGTCCGGTGCCGGGTTCGGGACCGCCGTGCGGGGTGAGGACGGCGCTTTGGCGCAGCGGCCCGTCGAAGCTGCGTCCGGCGGAGGTGGCGAACAGCAGCAGCGAACCGCCGCCGACCAGCCCCAGCGCCCCGCGCCGCGAGACGGTCGGCGGATCCGGCTCGGGAGCCGCCAGGTCGTCGGTGCCGTCGGTGCCGTCCCCCTCGCTCTTCCGTTCCTCCCGCATCTGCCGCAGATTGCGCAGTGCCGGCGGTGTCTTCAGCACCGCGTGGACGACGAACGCGCCGAAGAACACCCAGGCACCGTAGAAGTGCAGCGCGTAGAAGGAGCCGGGGAAGAGGTAGTCGAGCTGGACGTTGAGGATGCCCGTGACGAACTCGAACAGCGCGCCGCCGACGAGGAGGAGCAGCGAGACCCGCTCCAGGGCGTGGGTGACCGAGCGGGCCGGCGGGAGGGTGAACAGTCTGGGCACCACCGACCACAGCTTGGCCAGCAGCACCGGGACGAGGGCGAGCCCGAGCGTGACGTGGACGCCCTGGGTGAACCGGTAGAGCCAGGGCGGGTCGGTCGGCCAGGAGAAGAGGTAGAAACCGAGGATTCCCTTGCCGGGGGTCTTGTCGTTCACCGGTGACAGGTTCGGGTTGTACGCGGCGTACGACAGGAGTCCCGTCAGGAACAGGACCGTGACGCCCACGAGGAGTACCAGTCCGAGCACCGAGGTGAACCGGGCGCCGCGCACCGGGCTGCGCCAGAAGCCCGGCGAGAACGGGCCACGCGGGATGCCGCCGCGCCGCGGAGCGGCGGGGCGGCCGGCGGGGAGAGAGAACCGTGATGACCGTGCCATGCCCCGACCGTAGATCCGGAGCACCCCCGGAGAGGGTCCGCGAACGATGACGAAACCCTGACGTCCCCGCTCGTCGGCCGCCCGGTGGAGGCCGTCCGGCCTAGCGTGACGGCGTGACCCGCGATCTTCCTCCCCCCGGTCCCCCGGCCGCCCGGCCCCCCGCCCCTCCCTCCGACCGGCGCGGCACCGTCCGTGATCTCGCCGCGGTCGCGGCGGCCACGCTGCTCGTCCTGGCCGCCGTGCTGGTCGGCGACTTCATCCAGCACCGCGACGGCACGCTGCGCGTCGGCCGGCCGCCGCTGCTGGCGCAGTGGGCGCCGCACGCCGGTCCCGGTACGCCGGCCGCGCTGCTCGTGGCGGCGGCCGTGGTGGTGTACGGCCCGTCCCTGGCGGCCCGCCTGTCCTGGCGGCCGCTGCTGCTCACGGTGTGGGGGGCGTCGCTGGCCTGGACGTGGTCGCTCGCCCTCGTCGACGGCTGGTTCCGGGGTGTCGCCGAGCAGCTGACGACACAGCACGAGTACCTGCGGGTCATCCACCGCTTCCAGGACATCCCCGCCGCACTGCGCGGCTTCGGCGGGCACATCCTGCTCGACGCCCCGGACAACTGGCCCGCCCATGTCGCCGGGCATCCCCCGGGCGCGACCCTCACCTTCGTCCTGCTCGACCGGATCGGTCTGGGCGGCGGAGGCTGGGCCGGCGCCTTCTGCATCACCGTCGGCACCACGGCGGCGGTGGCGGTCCTGGCCGCCGTGCGCACGCTCGCCGAGGAGTCCCTGGCCCGTCGTGCCGCACCGTTCCTGGTGCTCGCCCCGGCCGCGGTGTGGGTGGGCACGTCCGCCGACGGCTACTTCACAGCCGTCGCCGCCTGGGCCGTCGCCCTGCTCGCCCTCGCTGTGACGGGGCACCGGCCGGCCTGGACGGGCCTGGGATCGGGGCTGCTGTTCGGACTGAGCGTGTACCTGTCATACGGGCTGACGCTGTTCGCGGTGATCGGGGCGGCGGTGCTGCTGCTGGGCGAGTGGCGCCGGCTGCCCCGGCTCCTGCTCCCGCTGGTCGGCGGGTTCCTGGTCGTCCCGGTGGTGTTCGCCGTGCTGGGCTTCGACTGGTGGGAGGCGTACCGGCTGCTGGTGACCCGCTACCACCAGGGATCGGGCGGGGTGCGGCCCTACGGGTACTGGATCTGGGCGAACCTCGCCTGCACGGTGCTGATCGTCGGGCCCGCGACGGTGGCCGGACTGCGCCGGTGCGGGAGTGGCCTGCCGGCCCGGTGGCGGCCCGCCCCGCTCACCGGCGGCCCGGTCCGCCGTCTCGCCCTGCTGGTGCTGTCGGCGCTGCTCGCGCTGCTGATCGCCGACCTGTCCGGGATGAGCAAGGCGGAGACGGAACGCATCTGGCTGCCGTTCGTGTTCTGGCTGCTCCCCGCCGGCGCCCTGCTGCCCGCCCCGCGCGCCTGGCTCGCCGGTCAGGCGGTCCTCGCCCTGCTCCTCAACCACCTGCTGCGCACCGGATGGTAGGGCGGGGCGCCCGAGAACCGCAAAGGGGCCGCCGGGGATCCCCGGCGGCCCCTTTGCCCCAGCGCGATGTGCCGTGCGCGGATCAGCTCTCCGTCGGCTGCAGCTTCAGCGAGACGCTGTTGATGCAGTACCGCTGGTCCGTGGGCGTCGCATACCCCTCGCCCTCGAACACGTGCCCGAGGTGCGAGCCGCAGCGGGAGCAGCGCACCTCGGTGCGCGCCATGCCGTGCGACCTGTCCTCGACCAGTTCGACCGCGTCGGAGTCCCGCGGGTCGTAGAACGAGGGCCAGCCGCAGTGCGACTCGAACTTGGTCCCCGAGGTGAACAGTTCGGCACCGCAGGCGCGGCACGCGTAGACACCCTCGGTCTTGGTGTCGGTGTACTCACCGGTGAAGGCCGGCTCCGTGGCCGCCTGGCGCAGAACGGCGTACTCGGACGGTGACAGCTCCGCGCGCCACTGCTCGTCCGGCTTCTCCACGTCGTACGACATGAGTCTCCAGCCCTTCCACTCCTCCGTCGGCGTTCTCGCCCCGACGTTCTTACCTCGACAAACGGTCCAGGATCAACGGGCCGAGGTCGGTGACATCGCCCGCTCCCATGGTGAGAACCAGATCACCGGGCTTCGCCATTCCCGCGAGGGTCTCCGGGATCTCCGTCCTGTCGTGCACCGGCGTCACGTCCGCGCCCGCCGTCCGCGCCGCGTCGATGATCAGCCCGCTCGTGACGCCGGGGATCGGGTCCTCGCGGGCCGGGTAGATGTCGAGGACGACCGAGGAGTCGGCCAGTGCCAGGGCCTGGCCCATCTCCTTGCCCAGCTCCCGGGTGCGGGAGAAGAGGTGGGGCTGGAAGACGACCAGGATGCGGGCGTCGCCCGCGGCGGCGCGCATCGCCTCCAGGTCGGCGGTCATCTCGGTCGGGTGGTGCGCGTAGGAGTCGATGACCTGGACGCCCGCCGCCTCGCCCTTGAGCTGGAGACGCCGGTTCACCCCGGTGTACGCGGCCAGCGCCGGGGCCAGTTCGGTGGCCGGGATGCCGAGCGCGACGCCCGCGGCGAGCGCGGCCACCGCGTTGTGCGCGTAGTGGCGGCCCGGGACGGACACCGTGAAGGTGAGCGGGGTGCCCTCGAACTCGACGGTCACCTCGCTCTTCAGTCCCTGCGGTACGACCGACGTGACCCGTACGTCGGCGTCCGCCGCCTCGCCGTACGTCACGGTCCGGACCGAGCCGTCCAGCCGCCGGGTCAGCTCCCGCGCGCCCTCGTGGTCCGACGAGATCACCAGCGTGCCGCCGGGCACGATCCGGCCGACGAACGTCTCGAAGGACTCGTGGATCTCCTCCATGGACGCGTAGTTGGCGTGGTGGTCCAGCTCCACGTTGAGGATGATCGCGACCTCGGGCGCGTACCTGTGGAAGCTGCGGTCGGACTCGTCCGCCTCGGCGACGAAGATCTCGCCGTCGCCGTGCAGCGCGTTGGAACCGGGCACGTCCAGGTCGCCGCCGATGGCGTACGAGGGCCGGCGGCCCAGCTCGGTCAGGGAGACGGCCAGCATCGAGGTGGTCGTGGTCTTGCCGTGGGTACCGGCCACCGCGATCGGGCGCAGGCCGTCCATGAGCGCGGCCAGCGCGTCGGAGCGGTGGACCACGGGCACGCCCAGTTCGGCCGCGCGGACCAGTTCCGGGTTGTCCTCGCGGATCGCCGACGACACGACCACGCAGCTCGCGTCGTCGGCCAGGTGCCCGGCGGCGTGCCCGATGTGCACGGTGGCACCCAGCGCGCGCAGCGCCTCGGCGGTGGCGGACTCCCTGGCGTCGCTGCCGGCCACCTCGGCGCCGCGCTGCGCGAGGATCTTCGCGAGGCCCGACATCCCGGCGCCGCCGATGCCGATGAAGTGCGGTCGGTCCATGGCGGTAGGAAGGCCGGGTGCCATACGTGTCTCTCCCCAGTGGTGACGGGTGTCTTCGCGCCCTCGCGGGAAGGCGCCGCCCCAGCCTATGCCTTGCTGTGCGAGAACAGTTTCAGCACCGGCACCCCCACCTTGTGCCGGGCCCGGGAGGCCCAGTCGCGGTGGAAGAACTCCTCCACGTAGTGCGGGTCCGTGAGCACGATCACCTCGTCCGCCCCCGCCTCCTCGACCATCGTTCTCAGCGCGGCCAGGGGGTGGTCCCCGATCAGCCGGCCCTCGGCCCCGTGACCGGCGGCGCGCAGGGCCTGCAGGGACACCTCCAGAGCCCGCTCCCCCATGGTCTTGGCCTCGTCGCCCTCGGGGGTCTCCCCCTCGCGGACGGCGTCGTCGAGCTCGCCGAGGGCCACGTCGTCGATGGCCCGGAGCAGCCGGTCGGCCTGCTCTCCGCGCGGCTGGAGCAGCACCTGGAATGTGACCGCCTCGTCGCCGTGCAAGGTGGTGACGAACTCCACGTCGGCGGACGTCAGGGCCTTCTCGATCATCAGTACGCTTGTGAACACCAGGCGCCCCTTCTCATCGGAGGGCCATGGGCCCTCTCTCCCCGTGGGCCGAGCCGGGCCCTGCGGAAACCATCCTGCCCCGTGTTCGCACGGGCACTGCCGGATTCAGTCTGCCCGCCGCGGCACCAAGCGGAACAGAACATTCCGCCGATTACCGGACCAGCGGTAATCGGCGAACGCGCTTTTGGATCCTCCTGGGCGCTCCCGGACACCGCCGGAGGGTTCGGTTCTGCCCGGTCCGCTCAGGACCGGGCGTACCGCGTGAACAGGAAACCGTCCTCCTCCAACATCGTCTTCAGCGTGAAACGACGCGGAAGTGTCACAGCGGGTCCACCGGTGATGCGCTGAGCGTCGCCCGCGGTGAGCATCGGGGCGACGGTCAGGCAGAGTTCGTCCAGCACGCCGGCCGCCACCAGCTGCCCCAGCAGCCGCGGACCGCCCTCGGTCAGCAGCCGGGTGTGCCCCAGGGCCGCGAGTTCCCGGACCGCCCGTGCCGGGTCCGCGCCGGCGCCCTCCCCGGCGGTCACGACCCGGGCCCCGGCCGCCCCGGCGGCGGCGACCCGGTCCGGGGGCGCGGCGGCGCCGGTGAGCACCAGGGTGGGCACCAGCGGGGAGGTGAACAGCGGCAAGGAGAAGTCCAGGTCCAGGCTCGCGGACACGACCGCGATCGCCGCCGCCGGCCCCTGCCCGGCGGCCTCCCGCGCCGCCGCGAACCCGGCACGCGCGCGTGCCGGGCGGTAGCCCTCCTGCCGAATCGTTTCCGCACCGACGAGCACGACGTCCGCGAGGGCCCGCAGTGTGCCGAAGACACGCATGTCGGCCGGGCTGGAGATGGGTTGTGAGCGGCCCTCGTGCTGGGCGGCACCGTCGAGCGTCGACACCATGTTGGCCCTCAGCCACGGCTGCCGGACCCCACCGGGCTCCGGCTCCGGGTAGGCGTACGCGGCGGCCAGTTGGGCCAGGCTCCACTCCCGGCCGCCGCCGTCCTGCGCGGCTCCCGCGCCGTCGCCGGACGTACCGGCGCTCGCCGCGGGAACTGCTGTTTCGTCGGTCACGGGGAACAGGCGTCGCATGAACCGCAGTCTTCCATGCCCCGTAGTATGAGTAAGCGTGTCTTCCTCCCCCTCATCCCGGCCCGGTGTCGCAGCCGAAGCGGCCCCGCTGTCCCTGTGCGCCCGTGAGCCGCGTGTCCCCGCGGACCGGCTCGTCGCCGAGATGGTGCCCCCGCCGCGGTTCGACGCGGTCCGCTTCGACACGTACATACCGGACCCGGGCCGGCCCAGCCAGACCGAGGCCGTGCGCGTCCTCGAGGGCTTCGCGGCGGGTCTCGGCAAAGCCCCCGCCGGCGGTTCCGGCAGGCGCGGGCTGTTCGGCTTCGGGAAGGCCGCGAAGACCGTCCCGGCCGGCCCCCGCGGCGTCTACCTCGACGGCGGGTACGGCGTCGGCAAGACCCACCTGCTGGCCTCCCTCTGGCACGCCACCCCGGCCGAGCCCGCACTGAAGGCGTTCGGCACCTTCGTGGAGCTGACCAACCTGGTCGGCGCCCTCGGCTTCCAGCAGACGGTGAAGACCCTCTCCGGCCACCGGCTCCTGTGCATCGACGAGTTCGAGCTGGACGACCCCGGCGACACCGTGCTCGTCTCCACCCTGCTCGGCAGGCTGGTCGAGGCGGGCGTCGCGCTCGCCGCCACCTCCAACACGCTGCCGGGCAGGCTCGGCGAGGGCCGGTTCGCCTCGGCCGACTTCCTGCGTGAGATCCAGGGCCTGTCGGCCCACTTCCGCGCCCTGCGCATCGACGGCGAGGACTACCGTCACCGCGGCCTGCCGAAGGTCCCGCCGCCGTACACCGACGAGCTGGTGACCAGGACGGCCCACGTCACCGAGGGCGCCTCCCTGGACGGCTTCGCGGACCTGCTGGACCACCTCGCGAAGGTGCACCCCAGCCGGTACGGCGCCCTGACCGACTCACTCGCCGCCGTGTGCCTCACCGGCGTGGGACCTGTGCCGGACCAGTCGACGGCACTGCGGCTGGTCGTCCTCGCCGACCGGCTCTACGACCGCGAGGTGCCCGTACTCGCCTCGGGACTGCCGTTCGACGAGCTGTTCAGCGAGGAGATGCTGCAGGGCGGCTACCGCAAGAAGTACTTCCGGGCCGTCTCCCGCCTCACCGCCCTGGCCCGGGACGCCGGCCGGCTCACGGGACCCTCCCAGCCGTCGCCCCGCCCACCGGATGCGTCACCTCACCCATGACCTCGGCCGGAGCAACGGGCATACCGTGGCAGAATTGACCGTAAGCGTCTGAAGCAGGCCTCTGACGGGAGGTCGTCATGGTCGAGGAACTGCTCACCGCGGCCGCCGTCACCGGTGCCGCGGGCGTCGCCTATCTCGCCGCGGCGGCGCGGGTCGTCAGGCAGTACGAGCGGGGCGTGGTCTTCCGCCTCGGCCGGCTGCAGGATGAGGCGCGCCGGCCCGGGTTCACGGTGATCGTGCCCTTCGTGGACCGGCTGCACAAGGTGAATCTGCAGATCGTCACGATGCCGGTGCCCGCGCAGGAGGGCATCACCCGGGACAACGTGACCGTGCGGGTCGACGCGGTCGTCTACTTCAAGGTCGTGAACGCCCCCGCGGCACTCGTGAACGTGGAGGACTACCGGTTCGCGGTGTCCCAGATGGCGCAGACGTCGCTGCGTTCGATCATCGGCAAGAGCGACCTCGACGACCTGCTGTCCAACCGCGAGAAACTGAACCAGGGCCTGGAGCTGATGATCGACAGCCCGGCGGTCGGCTGGGGCGTGCAGATCGACCGGGTCGAGATCAAGGACGTCTCGCTGCCCGACACCATGAAGCGGTCCATGGCGCGCCAGGCGGAGGCCGACCGCGAGCGTCGGGCCCGGGTCATCAACGCCGACGCCGAACTCCAGGCGTCCAGGAAGCTCGCCGAAGCGGCCCAGCAGATGGCGGACACGCCCTCCGCGCTGCAGTTGCGGCTGCTCCAGACCATCGTGGCGGTCGCGGCCGAGAAGAACTCCACGCTGGTACTGCCCTTCCCGGTGGAACTGCTGCGCTTCCTGGAACGGGCGGCCCAGAATCCGGTGCGGCAGGAACGCGCCCTGGAGGAGCCCGGCCCGCCGGCCGACCGGCGGGGGAACGGCGGCGGAGAGGGAGCGACGGAGGAGGAGAGGGACAGGGACGAAGGCGCGGCCAGGGCCCCGGACTTCGGACGCCTGGCCCCGGACACAGGCCGCAGGGCCGCCCCCGGCCCCAGTACCCACCCCGACCCCGCCGCCGGCCCCGGACACATGACACGCGAGCGCCCCCGGACCGACGCGTGACACGTGCTCCGCGCGTGGTTCCCGTGACTCACGGCAGGTGATAGACACGGCGGGACCACAGTTCCTGTCCGCCAGCAGGAAGGTTCCCCCCATGTCAGAAACAGGCACGCCGGAAACAGGGTCCGCCACCGGATTCCTGCCCTCGACACGGCGTCGGCTGCTCGCCCGTTCCGGCGCTCTGGGCATCGGCATCACGTTCTCCGGCGCCCTCTCCGAGCTCTTCACCCCCGCTGCCGCCGCCGCGCGGCACCTCGGTCATCACGGCTACGGCCTCCTCGTCCCCGACCCCGACGGGCTGCTCGACCTACCGAAAGGTTTCCGCTACCGGGTGCTGTCCCGCGAGGGCGACCCCCTGCGCTCCGGCGAGGGGCCGGTCCCCTCCAACCATGACGGCATGGCCGCCTTCGCGGGCGGGCACGGCCGGATCCACCTGGTCCGCAACCACGAGAACCGTGCCGACGGCAGAATCCCGGTCCCGGTGACCGAGGGCCTGACCTACGACCCTCAGGGCAGGGGCGGCTGTACGTCGCTGACCCTGGACTCCCGCGGCCGGGTGCTCTCGGAGCGGGTCGCGATCGCCGGTACGGCCGTCAACTGCGCGGGCGGGCCGACGCCCTGGGACACCTGGCTGACCTGTGAGGAGACCGAGGACAGCGCAGGCACCAACGGCTATACCAAGGACCACGGCTACGTCTTCGAGGTCGACGGCGCCGACCCGCACCGCACGGGCGCCGTACCGCTGACCGCGATGGGCCGCTTCCAGCACGAGGCGATCGCGGTCGACCCGGAGCGGGGCGTCGTCTACGAGACGGAGGACGCCTTCGAACGGCCTTTCGGCCTCTTCTACCGGTTCCTGCCCGACAAACCGCTGGGCGGCACCGGCTCGCTGCGCGCGGGCGGCCGGCTCCAGGCGATGCGGGTGCCGGGCGTGCCGGACCTGTCCTCGGCCCAGGAGACGGGCGCCCGGTTCGACGGCGTCGAGTGGGTGGACGTACCGGATCCGCTGGCCGCCGAAACGCCCATCCGTCTCCAGGACTTCGGCACCGGCGGCGTCACGCACGCACAGAAGCTGGAGGGCTGTTACTGGGGCGGTCGGTCGGTGTACTTCGTGTCGTCCTTCGCCCGCAGTGCGGAAGGATCGGCCGGCGACCACTACGGGCAGATCTGGCGCTACGACCCGGACCGGCGCCGCCTGACGCTGGTGATCGTCTTCGGGCCGGACACCGACGTGCAGCTCCCCGGTGAGTCACCGGACAACATCTGCCTCGCCCCCGGCGGCGGCCTGATGGTCTGCGAGGACGGCGGCGGCGCGCAGCACGTCTACGGCGTGACCCGGCGCGGCGAGGTGTACGCACTGGCCCGCAACCGGCAGAACAGAGGCACTTCGCAGGACCCGGACTGGGGCGAGTTCGCCGGGGTCGCCTTCTCCCCGGACGGCCGGACGATGTACGTCAACTGCTACGACCCCGGGACGACGTTCGCGGTCACGGGCCCCTGGCTGCGGTGACGGCACGGGGCCGGCCGGGACAGTCCGCCCCGGCCGGCCCCCACGGTCCGTACGCGGCTCAGGCAGCCGCCAGCAGGCCGTCCATCTGCCCGATCGACTCGCGCAGCCCGTCGACCATGCCCATATCGGCCAGCTGCTCCATCTGCTCGCGGGTGTCGAAGACCGAGCGCAGTTCCATCCTGGTCCCGCCCTCGCGCTCGCTGAGCGTCATCCGTACCGCCGTGGTCGGCATCCCTGCGTTCGGCCTGCCGTCCTGGTCGGAGAAGCCGTCGGTGAACTCCAGGGACGTGGGAGGCGTCACCGTCGCGATCCGCCACCAGCCGCCGAACTTCTCACCCTCCGGGCCGGTCATGAAGTACGTGACCTCCCCGCCCGGGGTGAGGTCGTGCTCCTCCACCGTCGCCGGGTAGGCCTGCGGCCCCCACCAGCGCTCCAGCTGCCGCGGGTCGGCCCACAGCTGCCACACCCTCTCGACCGGTGCGGTGAAGTCCGCGATCACGGTGAGGGTCAGCCGGTCGACATCCTTGTCCACGCTCGTGACGGTCATCGGTCCTGTCCTTCCGTCGTTTCCTTGCCGTCGCCCGACCTCGCTGCGGTTCCGGCGCCGCTCGCGGCCTCGGTCCCGGCTTCGTCCGCCAGTAGACCGGACATCCGGTCCACACGCGCCCGCCAGGCCGTCTCCAGCTCGTCGAGGGCCTGCCGTGCCCTGCCCACCGCGTCGGGGTCGGTCCGCACCAGTTGCTCCCGGCCGCGGCGCTGCTTGGTGACCAGACCGGTCCGCTCCAGCACCGTGACGTGTTTCTGCACCGCGGCGAAGCTCATCGGGTACGCCTCGGCCAGGCGTGACACGGACAGCTCACCCCGCACGCAACGACGGAGTATGTCGCGACGCGTCGCGTCGGCCAGGGCGTGGAACAGCCGGTCCACACTGTCGTCGGTCAAACTATCTACAACCATTTGATTGTAGATCAGCTCCGCACACCCCACGCCGCAAGCGGAGGCGGGAAACACCCCCAGGACTCGACCATGCGAGTGGCACCCCACCACACCCGTCGGCAAACGAGGGTCAATCGCCCGATACAGCCCATACGACCCATACAGTCATACGGTGATCACACCGGTACGCCGAGCGGCAGCCTTCTGCGTCCTCACCACCACGCTCGCCGCCCTCGCCGCCTGCGGCGCCCCCCGTCCCGCGCAGCTGCCACGCAGCGTCTCCTCCGCCACCAGCGCGACACCCCTCACGCACCCGCCCACCCTGGCTCCGGGACCGGCGGGCCTGACCCCGGTCTTCGAGAACGCCCCCCGGACCGGCGGGAAGACCGTCGCCCTCACCTTCGACGCCGACATGACCGCCGACCAGGGCCCTCGTGCGGCGGCGGGTGAGCGCTTCGACCATCCGCAGCTGATCTCCACCCTGCGCGCGCTGAAGGTGCCGTCCACCGTGTTCATGACGGGGCGCTGGGCCGAGGAGTACCCGGACCAGGCCCGTTCCATCGGGCGGGACCCGCTCTTCGAGGTCGCCAACCACTCGTACAGCCACTACGCGTTCACGGACGACTGCTACGGCCTGCCGACCGTCGACCGGGACCGGATGCGGGCGGACGTGGAGCGGGCGTACACGGCGTTCCGCGAGGTGGGGGTGGAGGACCCGATGCCGTACTTCCGCTTCCCCGGCGGCTGCTACGACCGCGAGGCGCTGAAGGCGCTCACCCCGGCCGGTGTCACCGCCGTGCAGTGGGACGTGGTCGGCGGCGACGCCTTCGCCACGGATGCCGCCGCGGTGGCCCGGCAGGTCCTGGACGGAGTGCACCCGGGCTCCGTGGTCGTCCTGCACTGCACCCGCAGCGCGGCCCCGGCGACCGAGCGGGCGGTACGGACGATCGTCCCGGAGCTGCGCCGCCAGGGCTACCGCTTCGTCAAGGTCTCCGACCTGCTCGCGACCGCGGGCGAACGAGGCTGACCCGGCCGGGAACACACCGTCCCGCGCTGGAGGCATGACCACCGACAGCAACGCCTGCCGCCCGGTCGACGCGACCCGGCCCCCGAGGCCGACGGGCCTCCGCACGCGGAGTGCGTGCGGTGCCGGGAACCGACGGAGTACCTGGAGTCGTACAAGGACATCACGATGTGCCCGGTGTGCATGGAGGTCCCCCCCTGTTCGAGCGAAGTCGAGAACTTGGGGGAGGCCGGAGGCCCAGCGCACAGCCTGCTCCGGCTGACGGGACGGGACCGCTGCGCGGCTTGGCAGACTGGCCCTGTGAACAGTGACCAGACCCACGACGGGCCCCGTGACCGGAATCCGGCTGCCGCGAGCCCTTTCCGCTCCGGCCCGGGCTCCCGCGACGAGGCCCCCCCGTTCGTGCTGCCCCTGGTGGCACGCATCGAGCGGTCGGCACCCCCGGCCCGTACGGACGCGCTGGAGACGGCGGCCCGCGCGGTGCTGACGATGCTGGCGGCCGAGCGGTCGGTGGGCGAGGGCGAGTGGGCGCAGGCGATGCGCGACTGGCAGGACGCCCGTATCCGCAAGGTGGTCCGCAGGGCCCGCGGCGCGGAGTGGCGCCGCGCGGAGTCCCTGCCCGGCATCACGGTCACCGGCAAGTCGGCGGAGGTCCGCGTCTTCCCGCCCGTGCCGCTGGACGGCTGGCCCAAGGACCTGGCCCGCCTCCAGGTCTCCGGCACCGACCTGGACGACCCGGAGCCCCCGCTCCCGGCGGACCCCGCGACCCCGGTCCTCTGGCTGAACCCCGGCCTCGGCATGTCGGCCGGCAAGGCCATGGCCCAGGCGGGCCACGCGGCCCAGCTGGCCTGGTGGAAGCTGACCGGCGAGGACCGCACCGCCTGGCGCGACGCCGGCTTCCCCCTCTCCGTCCGACCCGCCGACCCGTCCCACTGGACCGCTCTGACCACCAGCGGACTCCCCCTGGTCCGCGACGCGGGCTTCACGGAAGTCGCCCCGGGCTCCAGCACGGTGGTGGCGGACCACCCGTCCCTCCACTGAGACCTCCGCCCGGTGTCGGTGACGGCTGCGATGCTGGCCGCATGACTCCGTGGAACCTGCTCGACCTCGACAGCGCCCTGCGGGCCGCCTGGGCCGCCGACACCTGTTCACCCGACGACCTGGCCGACTGGCAGCCGGACAACCCCGCCCGGGGGCACTGCGACATCACGGCCCTGATCGTCAACGACGTCTTCGGCGGCGCTCTCGTGGTCGGCGAGGTGCACGCCGACGGGGCCCGGCACGGCTTCCACTGGTGGAACCGGCTGTCCAGCGGTGTGGAACTCGACCTGACCCGCGAGCAGTTCCAGCGCGGACAGACCGTCGTGGCCTCCCGTGTCGTCGTACGTCCTCCGGGCCCCCTGCCCCGCCGTTGGGAGGAGTACCTCCTGCTGCGCGAGCGCGTCGCCCGGCAGCTCGGCCGGCTCCCGGAACCGGCCTGAGCGGGCCGGTGCCGGCGAACAGCCGGTCGTTGGAGGCAAAGCTGCCGTTCCCCTCGCCTCGACGTCATGAGCGCCGCCACCGTCATCGCCCCGTCGGCCCCTCCCTCCCCCGGGAGACTGGAACGGCCATGATTCGGCCATGGCCGATACCACCTCGCCCGTATACCGGGCTCGCTACGGCTGGGACCTCAGGACCACGGGAGTCGTGGCCGTCTGCACCGTCTTCACCGCGCTTCTGCTGTTCCCCGACATGCCGCTGTACGCGCGCGTTCTGGGTCTGCCGCTCTTCGGTTCGGGCGGGCTGTTCATGGCGTACGTGGCGCTCAGCGGCAAGGTCGCGTTCCGGGTGGACGGGACGGGTGTACTGCTCGGCGGGAGCCCCGCCCGGTACAGGGCCACCACCGCCCATGTGCCGTGGGGCGACATCACCGGTGAGGTGCTCTGGCGGCAGGCCGCGGGCCACTCGTCCGTTCCCTCTGTCGGGGTCACCCGGCGGGAGGGCGCTCCGGCCCTGTCCGGTGACGGCCCGAAGGCCCGTGCCGTCCTGGAGCGTCTCGTGCCGGTTCCGGCCGATGCCGCGATGGCCTCCCGGGCGGTGACCGGGCGCCGCCTCGACCGGGAACGGCCGAGGGCCGCCGTGACCCACTTCGCGCCCGGCCTCCCCGTGCACGACCACCGCTAGTACACCTGCGTCCGGGGCGGGCCGAAACGGTGGGCCCGCCGCGCGTACTTCCCGGCACCCGCCCGGCGGCTCCTCCCCGAAGCTCAAATGTTGCTCTGAAGGTGGCCGTGACGCGGTTCGGGTGCGGGCTTCGGGGCCATACCCCCGTCACGTCCGAACGGACGGACGTCCGGCGGGGGCCGACAAGGTGGCCGGTGGAGGAGGGGGAGAGCGCATGGAGCGACTGGGGACGGGGATCGGGTGGCGGCCGGAGATCGCCGGGGACGTCGAGCGGATGCCGGGGATCGACTGGGTCGAGGTGGTGGCCGAGAACGTGTGTCCCGGGCATCTCCCCGGGTCACTGCTGCGGCTGCGCGAGCGCGGGGTGACCGTCGTACCGCACGGGGTCGCGCTCGGGCTCGGCGGGGCCGAGCGGCCGGACGCGGGACGGCTGGAGGCGCTGGCCGAGCGGGCCACGGCGCTCCGGTCGCCGCTGGTCACCGAGCACATCGCGTTCGTGCGGGCGGGCGGTCCGCTCAGCGTCTCCCCCCGGCTCGAGGCCGGTCACCTGCTGCCGGTGCCGCGCACCCGGGACGCGCTCGACGTGCTGTGCGAGAACGTCCGGATCGCCCAGGACTCCCTGCCCGTACCGCTCGCCGTGGAGAACATCGCGGCGCTGTTCTCCTGGCCCGGTGAGGAGATGTCCGAGGGCCAGTTCCTGTACGACCTGGCCGACCGCACCGGCGTACGGCTGCTCATCGACGTGGCCAATCTGCACACCAACCACGTCAACCGCGGCGAGGACCCCGCGAAGGCACTCGCCGAACTGCCCCTGGAGGCCATCGCGTACGTCCATGTCGCGGGCGGCGTCGAGCGGGACGGCGTCTGGCACGACAGCCACGCCCACCCCGTGCCCCGGCCGGTACTGGACATCCTCACCGACCTCGCCTCCCGGGTCTCCCCTCCCGGTGTGCTCCTGGAACGGGACGAGGACTTCCCCGAGCCGGGTGAGCTGGAGCGTGAGCTGGCCGCCGTTCGGGAGGCGGTGGAGAAGGGCGCGATCACGCGGAGCACAGCACAGGCGAAAAGCTCCGGCTCCGTGAGGGAAGCCGGCTCCTGCGAACCCGCGCGGCAGCGGGTCGCGCTCGCCCAGACGGCGGTGCTGTCCTCGCTGGTCGCCGGGACGCCCGTGCCCGAGGGATTCGACCGGGTGCGGATGGCCGTGCAGGCACGGGCGCTCGCCGCGAAGCGGGCGGACGTAGTCGCCAAGGTCGCTCCCGAGCTGCCGGTGATGCTCGGCGAGCGGTACCGGGCTGCCTTCCTCGCCCATGCCCGGAGGCGGCCGATGACCGGGGGCTACCGGCAGGACGCGCTGGACTTCGTCGAGCAGTTGCTGCTCGTCTCCGGGCAACGGGGGCGGCAGCAGGGGCAGTTGCCCCTGCGGGAGTTGCGGGAGTGGTGGCTGGAGCGGTCCGGGCCCGGGCCGCGGTCCCGTCGGCCCGCGGTGCGGCTGGCGCGCGCCACGCGGCGGGCGCTGCTGCGGCGTTGAGGCCGGGGCCACTCGGGCGGAACGTCACAGGCGGACAACACTCCGTCCGGATCGCGAACAGGGCGTGGTGCTTTCAGGACCGTGTCGACTCTGCTGCTCAATTCGGCGAGCGATCACGTGCCATGCTTTCAGGGCTCGGCCGCGCCCGGCCTGCCTGCATCTGCGACGCGCTCTGAAGGCCGTATCGGCACGGCGTCATCACGCCGGGTAATTGCGCAGCAGAGTCCGTGTCGTTTACAAAGACGACCCCGGTTCCGGGGGCGCACGGGAGCACTGACGGCGACACCCGCCGACGGTGCTTGCCCCGCCCCGCCACTGGACGAAGCATCCCTGGTGCCGACCGCCGTCCAATCGGCGTGCACCGAAGGGAACGCGATGAGAACTGCCGTCGTCCACGCGGCCGCCGGGTCCCTGCTGCTCACCACTCTGGCCGTCGCGCCGGCCGGTGGATCCACCGCCGCCCCGGGCGCGGCCGAGCTGCGCGGCACCGCGGTGGCCGCCGCGCGCGCCGCGGCCGAGGGCATCGCGTTCGGCCCGTGTCCCGACGCGCGGGACCTGCCGGGCACCGTCAAGTGCGGCACGGTCACCGTCCCGCTCGACTACGCACGCCCAAACGGCAAGCGGATCGAACTCACCGTCAGCCGCGTCCGCGCCACGCAGAAGGACGGCGAGCGCGCCGTGCCCCGGCAGGGCGCGCTGGTCCACAACCCGGGCGGGCCGGGCTCCGACGGGACGTACTTCCCGCTCATCGGCCTGCTCCCCGCATGGAAGCGCATCGCGGCAGCGTACGACCTGGTGGGCTATGCCCCGCGTGGGGTGGGCCGTTCCGCGCCGCTGTCCTGCCAGGACCCGAAGACGTTCACCCAGGGCCCCACGCAGGCGCCGGTGCACCCCTCCCAGGCGTACAAGCGGGAGCGTGTCGCGCGGGCGAAGGCGCACGCGCGCGGCTGCGCGGAGCGGGTCGGCGACTCGCTCCGCCACTACCACTCCCTGAACAACGCCCGTGACCTCGACGTGCTGCGCGCCGCCCTCAAGGAGCCGCGGCTGACCTTCATGGGTTCGTCGTACGGGACGTACTTCGGGGCGCTGTACGCCACGATGTTCCCGACGCACGTGAGGCGAATGGTGTTCGATTCGGCGGTGAACCCGGACCCGGCGCAGATCTGGTACCGCAACAACCTCGACCAGTCGGCGGCGTTCGAGGACCGCTGGGCGGACTTCCGGACATGGGTCGCCCGGCACGACGACGTGTACGGGCTGGGCGACACACCGCGCGAGGTGCAGCGCAGCTACGAGACGGCGAGGGAGCGGCTCGCAAGGGAACCGGCGGGCGGGACGGTGGGGCCGGGCCAGTTGCAGGCGGCGTTCCTGCAGGCCGGGTACTACGACGATCACTGGCCGCATCGCGCGCACGCCCTGTCGGCCTATCTGAAGGGCGATCCCGAGCCGCTGGCCGAACAGGCGCGGGCGCATCCGCAGGCGGCTGTGGAGACGGAGAACGCGCGCTCGGTGTACGTCGCCGTGGAGTGCAACGACGCGCCCTGGCCGACGGACTGGGCGGTGTGGGACCGGGACAGCACCCGGCTCGCCCGCCGGGCGCCGTTCGGGACCTGGGACAACGTGTGGGCGAATCTGCCCTGCGCGTTCTGGCCCGCTCCCCGGCAGCAGCCGCTGGACGTGCGCGCCGGCGCGGGCGCGCTGCCGCCGACGCTGGTCCTGGCCGCCGAGCGGGACGCGGCCACCCCGTACGGCGGGGCCCTGGAGCTGCACCGGCGGCTCGCGGGTTCGGCGCTGGTGACCGAGCGGGACGCCGGTACGCACGGCATCGCGGGCGGGCCCAACGCCTGCGTGAACGGCCATCTGGAGGAGTACCTGCTCACCGGCCGGGTCCCGGGGCGGCGCGCGTTCTGCGCACCGCGCCCGGAACCGGCGCCACGGGCGGAGCCGGAGCGGCGTACGGAGCCCCGGCCCGCGGCCTGATCAGGCGAGGTCCGCGACGAGTTCCGCGATGTCCTTGCGGCGGCCCGTGTAGAACGGGACCTCCTCACGGACGTGCATCTGCGCACCGCGCCCGGAACCGGCGCCACGGGCGGAGCCGGAGCGGCGTACGGAGCCCCGGCCCGCGGCCTGATCAGGCGAGGTCCGCGACGAGTTCCGCGATGTCCTTGCGGCGGCCCGTGTAGAACGGGACCTCCTCACGGACGTGCATCCGGGCCTCGGAGCCGCGCAGGTGCCGCATGAGGTCAACGATGCGGTACAGCTCGTCGGCCTCGAAGGCGAGGAGCCACTCGTAGTCGCCGAGGGAGAACGAGGGGACCGTGTTGGCGCGCACGTCGGGGAAGCCGCGGGCCATCCTGCCGTGGTCGGCGAGCATGCGGCGGCGGTCCTCGTCGGGCAGCAGGTACCAGTCGTAGGAGCGCACGAAGGGGTACACGCTCACGTACGCGCGGGGCTCCTCGTCGGCGAGGAACGCCGGGATGTGCGAGCGGTTGAACTCGGCGGGCCGGTGCAGCGCCATGTTCGACCACACCGGCTCGAGCGCACGGCCCAGCCTGGTGCGGCGGAAGAGGTTGTACGCCTCCTGGAGCCGGTCGCTGCTCTCGGCGTGCCACCAGATCATCAGGTCGGCATCGGCGCGCAGACCGGACACGTCGTACGTGCCGCGGACCGTGACGTCCTTGGCGGCGAGCTGGTCGAACAGGTCCTGGACCTCGTCGGCGTACCCGGCGCGGTCCTCGGGCAGCACGTCCTTCAGCTTGAAGACGGACCAGAGGGTGTAGCGGATGACCTCGTTCAGGTCCTTGGCCAGCTTGCCCTTGTTCGGGATCCGGTCGGGTGCGGGGGTGGTGGCGTCGTCGCTCATGTCCCTTATTCTCCCGCTCCCCCGTGGAGGGTTTCTCACCGGGTGGCGGTGACGTCCCGCACGTCGTGCGGGGCCTCACTTTGGTTCCGGCCGGCGGCGTCGGCGGCCTCGTACGCGCTCGCGATGCACGCGGGGATGCCGACGCCGTCGTAGGCCGCGCCGCACACGGCCAGCCCGGGGAGGGCCGCGAGGTGCTCGCGGACGCGGGCCACGCGCGCGTGGTGACCGACGGGGTACTGCGGCAGGCCGTCCTGCCAGCGGGTGACGCGGGTGGCGACCGGGGTGGCGGCCAGGCCGGTGGCGGCCAGCAGATCGTGCCGGGAGACCTCCACGATACCGGCGTCGTCGCGGTCGAGGATCTCCGTCTCGCCGTGCCGGCCGACGGAGGTGCGCAGGACCGTGAGGTCCGGGTTCTCCTCGTCGATCCAGCCCCATTTGCGCGAGGCGAAGGTGGACGCCTTGATGGTGCGGCCGTCGACGGGCGGCACCAGGAATCCGCTGCCCGCGGGAAGACCGGTCTCCGCGCGGCGGTAGGCGAGCGTGACGAGCGCCATGGAGGCGTACTCGACGCCGGCCAGCTCCGCGGCGGCGCCGGGTGCCTCGGCGCGCAGCAGCCGTGCGGCGGCCGGGGCGGGTACGGCGACGACGACGGCGTCGGCGCGCAGCTCCCGTTCCCCGGTGACGACCCGCCAGCCGCCGGCCGGCTCCCGGCGCAGTTCGGTGACCGGGGTGCCGGTACGGATCTCCCCGCCGCGGGCCCGTACCGACTCGGCGACGGCGAGCGGGAGGGTGCCCACGCCGCCCTCGATGCCCATGAACACCGGTCCGGTCGGCTGTGCGGCGGTGGCGGCGGCCTCGGCCTGGATCTCGCGGACGCCCTCGGTCAGGGAGGTGTGCGTCCGCGCGGCCTGGAACAGCCGGGGGACGGCGGAGCGCATCGAGATCCGGTATGCGTCGCCCGCGTACACGCCTCCCAGCAGGGGCTCGACCAGCCGGTCGACGACCTCGCGGCCGAGGCGGGCCGCCACGTACTCGCCCACGGCGACGTCGTCGCCGACCTCGGTGCGGGGCAGCTCGGCGTCCTGGCAGATCCGGGCGAGGCCCTCGTCGGAGAGCACCCCGGTCAGGGCGGCGGCGGAGGAGGGGACGCCCATGACGTGCCCCTTGGGCATGGGGCGCAGGGCACCGCGTGTCCACAGCGACGCGGTCGCGGTGGCCGGCGGCCGGAGCCGGTCGGTGAGGCCCACCTCCCCGGCGAGGGCCACCGCCTCCGGGCGGCGGGCCAGAATCGACTCGGCGCCGAGGTCCACGCGGGCGCCCGCGATCTCGCCGGGCAGCAGCTTGCCGCCGACCCGCTCCGAGGCCTCCAGCACGGTCACCCGTGCCCCTCGCCCGAGCAACCGGTGCGCGGCGGCCAGTCCGGCGATGCCGGCTCCCACGACGACGACCCGCTGCTCCGCACCCGTGTGTGATCCGCTCATGGCTCCACCCTCTCAGACGCCACCGGCGGTCCCACCGGGGCCGTCCGGCCCTGGTGGGACCGCTTCGGGACCGTTTCGGGCCATCGTTGCGCCGCCCTGCGGCGTCGTAGGAACGTCATCGGTCGCGAACCCCCGGGGGGAACCCGCATGCGCACACCACGATCCGCACGGCCGGCACACGCCACGGCGGTCCTGCTGTTGGCCGCCGTCCTCGCCCTGGCCGGATGCAGCGGCGCGGGCCCGAGCTCCGACTCCAGCGCCTCCGACGGCAAGGCCGCCGCCGCGCCGGCCGGCGCCCAGGAGGGCACGGAGGAAGGGGCGAAGGGGGCGCGGCGCGGGAAGGAGTTCCCGGCAGCTCGGGGGACGGCTCGGCGGCGGACGGCTCGCGCGCGAGTGCGCCGCCCGCGGACCGGTCCACCGCCGCCGGGCACGTCGTCCGCACCGCCACCCTGACCGTGCGGGTGAAGGACGCGCCGAAGGCGCTGGCCGGGGCCCGCACGAGCACGGAGACCGCGGGCGGCTACGTCGGCGACGAGAACACCCGTCTGGACGCGGAGGGCCACGAACTCACGCGTGTGGTGCTGCGCGTGCCCGCCGACAAGTACGACGAGGTCCTCGCGGACCTCGAGGGCGCCGGCAGGCTCGTCGAGCGCAGCGCGAAGGCGGAGGACGTCACCGACCAGGTCGTCGACGTCGAGAGCCGGATCAGGACGCAGCGCGCCAGCGTGGCCCGGATCCGCGAGCTGACGGACCGGGCCACCCGGCTCGGTGACGTGGTCACCCTGGAGGGCGAACTCAGCACCTGTCAGGCCGACCTGGAGTCCCTGCTCGCCCGGCAGGCCTCCCTGAAGGACCGCACGAGCCTGGCCACCATCACCCTGGCCCTGTCCGAGACGCAGGTGGAGCAGGGAACCAAGGACGACGACCCCGGGTTCCTGGACGCGCTCGCCGACGGCTGGGACGCGTTCGTGACCATGCTGCGCTGGCTCGCGGTGGCGATCGGCGCGGCGCTGCCGTTCGCGGCGGTGGCGGCCCTGCTCGCGCTGCTGCGGCTGAAGGCCCTACACCCCGGGCTGTCCCGCCGCACACGGCCGGCACCCGCCTCCCCGCCCCTTCCCGCGCCCCGGTCCTCGTCCGCGGGCACTACGGGCCCGGACCCCGCGGGAGGCCCCGAAGGAGGCCCCTGAGCCGGTTACGAAGTGACCGGCCCCCGTAACGTGGTCGCATGACCACGAGCACGAGCACGAGTACGGGCACGGAACGCCTGGTGGTGATCGGCGGTGACGCCGCGGGGATGTCCGCGGCGTCGCAGGCGCGCCGGCTGAAGGGGCCGGACGAGCTGGAGATCGTGGCGTTCGAGCGCGGGCGCTTCACGTCCTTCTCGGCCTGCGGCATCCCCTACTGGGTGGCCGGTGACGTCGCCGAACGCGACGAGCTGATCGCCCGCACGCCCGAGGAGCACCGCGCACGGCACATCGATCTGCGGATGCGCACCGAGGTCACGGAGATCGACCCCGGCCACAACCGGGTGCGCGCACGGGACCTCGATTCCGGCACCGAGTCCTGGACGTCGTACGACAAGCTCGTGATCGCGACCGGCGCGCGGCCGATCCGCCCGGAGCTGCCCGGCATGGACGCCTCCGGTGTGCACGGGGTGCAGACCCTGGACGACGGTCAGGCCCTGATCGACACACTGGAGCGCACGACCGGCCGCCGCGCGGTGGTGGTCGGCGCGGGGTACATCGGTGTGGAGATGGCCGAGGCGATGATCAACCGCGGCTACGAGGTGACCGTCGTCAACCGCGGCCGGGAGCCCATGGCGACCCTCGACCCCGACATGGGGCGCCTGGTGCACAGGGCGATGGAGGGCCTGGGCATCACCATGGTGAACGGCGCCGAGGTCACCGGGCTGCTCACCGGGGACGACGACAGGGTGCGGGCCGTGGCCACCGCGGACGCCGAGTACCCGGCGGACGTGGTGGTGCTCGGCATCGGGGTGCGGCCGGAGACGGGCCTGGCGCGGGCGGCGGGACTGCCCCTGGGCAAGCACGGCGGGCTGCTCACCGACCGGTCGATGCGGGTCCGCGGGTACGAGAACGTCTGGGCCGGCGGCGACTGCGTGGAGGTGCTCGACCTGGTCTCCGGGGAGGAGCGGCACATCGCGCTCGGCACGCACGCCAACAAGCACGGCCAGATCATCGGCTCGAACGCGGGTGGCGACTACGCCACCTTCCCGGGCGTGGTCGGTACCGCGGTCAGCAAGGTCTGCGACCTGGAGATCGCGCGTACCGGTCTGCGGGAGAAGGACGCCCACCGCGCGGGGCTGCGGTTCGAGACGGTCACCATCGAGTCGACCAGCCGTGCGGGCTACTACCCGGACGCCTCCCCCATGACGGTGAAGATGCTCGCCGAGCTGCGCACGGGCCGCCTGCTCGGGGTCCAGATCGTCGGCCGGGAGGGCGCGGGCAAGCGCGTCGACACCGCGGCGGTCGCCCTCACCGCCGGGATGACGGTGGAGCAGATGACCATGCTGGACCTGGGCTACGCCCCGCCGTTCTCCCCCGTCTGGGACCCGGTTCTGGTGGCGGCCCGCAAGGCCACCACGAAGATCCGCGCCACGGCGGGACGGCCGTCGCCGCGTACGTCCTGACAGCCGTCCTGCCGCGCGGTCCCGCCTACGCGGTCCCGTTGATCCGTTCGATCGCCTGCCGCGCCTGCTCCGCCGGAGGCCGCGCATGGTCCGCCGCGGTCCGGGGCGGCAGGGACGACAGGGACGAGACGGAGGCGCTGGTGCCGCCGGTACCGGGGAGACCGGCCGCGCCGGCGGCCCCCGCGCTCATGGCAGCCGGCGGCTGCTCCCCCGTCGGCTTCGCGTGGGCGGCGGTGGCCCGCGCCGAGCGCAGACGGTGGCGCACCGCCTCGTCCAGCGTCACCGGCCGCTGCATCTGGGAGGCGAGCTGCCCCGCCTCCTGGCCGAGCCGGGCTACGTCCTCCCAGGAGAGGCGCACCACGAGCGTGAGTTCCGCCTCCCCGTCGGGCAGCGCCTGCATCGCAGCGGTCACTCGGTCGTTCATGGTCTGTTCCTCACGTCGGCCCCGCGGTCCCTTCCCCGCGCCGCGGGCGGTTGGGAAGGGATACGCAGGGCCGGACGACGGTGTTCAGCGGGCGGCGGGTTCGCCCGGGGCCGCGCGGGCACACGTGGGACGTGGTCATCCCCGTTCATGACGTGAATCCGGCACGGCGCACCCCGTGGGTCACCTACGCGCTGATCGCCGCGAACTTCGTCGTCTTCGTGTTCCTCACGCCCGGTGTCGTCGGCTCCCTGACGGGCAGTGGGAGCAGTCTCGCAGAACTGTGCGACCTCCAGGCGTTCCTGGACCGGTACGCGGCCGTGCCGCAGGAGCTGATCCACCACCGGATGCCGCGCCTGGTGCCCACGGGCGACACGGGGGTGGGCCCGCAGGGACCGGGGTGCGTGGTGGGGCCGCCGGCGTACGACAAGTCACCCGGGCTGAGTGTGCTCACGGCGATGTTCCTGCACGGCGGCTGGCTGCACCTGCTGGGCAACCTGCTCTTCCTGTGGATCTTCGGCAACAACGTCGAGGACCGCATGGGGCACATGCGGTACCTGCTGTTCTACCTGCTCTGCGGGTACGCGGCCTCCTACGGGTTCGCTCTCACGAACACCGGCTCCGCCGCTCCCCTGATCGGCGCCTCGGGAGCCATCGCGGGCGTCCTCGGCGCCTACCTGGTGCTCTATCCGGCGGCACGCGTCTGGGTCCTCGTGCCCTTCCTGGTCTTCCTGCCGCTGCGGCTGCCGGCCTGGATCGTGCTCGGCCTGTGGTTCGTGCTGCAGGCGGCGTACTCGTCCGGTGCGGGCGTCACCGACGCCGGGACGGTGGCGTACGCGGCCCACGTGGTCGGCTTCGTGGCCGGCATGCTGCTCGCCTGGCCCCTCAAGCCGGGTACTCCCCCGCCCCCGGAGCCGCGCGGCCTGCTGTTCGGCAGGCGGGCGCGGCCCCGGCCCCCGTGGTGAGCGGCCCGCGTGGTCAGCGGGCGGTGACGGTGTGGACGTGGTCCACCAGGCGGGTCAGCGCGTCCGGGTCGGTGGTCGGCATGACGCCGTGGCCGAGGTTGAAGACATGGCCCTCGAGGCCCTCGGCCGCGGCCAGCACCTCACGGGTCTTCGCCTCCACCGCCTCCGTGCCGGCGAACAGCACGGTCGGGTCGAGGTTGCCCTGGAGCGCCTTGTCGGGGCCGACGCGGCGGGCGGCCTCGTCCAGCGGGACACGCCAGTCGACGCCGACGACGTCCGCGCCGGCCTCCCCCATCAGGCCGAGGAGTTCGCCGGTGCCGACGCCGAAGTGGATGCGGGGGACGCCGTGGCGGCACACCGCGTCGAGGACCTTGGCCGAGGCCGGCAGCACCGAGCGCCGGTAGTCGGCCGGGGCGAGCGCGCCGGCCCAGGAGTCGAACAGCTGGACCGCGGAGGCGCCGGCCTCGACCTGCACGGTGAGGAAGGCGGCGGTGATGTCCGCGAGGCGGTCGAGGAGGTCGGCCCAGAGTTCCGGGTCGCCGTACATCATCGCCTTGGCGTTCTCGTACGTGCGGGACGGGCCGCCCTCGACGAGGTAGCTGGCGAGGGTGAACGGGGCGCCCGCGAAGCCGATCAGCGGGGTGGCACCGAGCTCGGCGGTCAGCAGGCCGATCGCCTCGGTGACGTAGGAGACGTCCTCGGGGGTGAGGTCGCGCAGCCGGGTCAGGTCGGCTCGGGTACGGAAGGGCTCCTCGACGACGGGGCCGATGCCGGGCTTGATGTCGAGGTCGATGCCGATCGCCTTGAGCGGGACGACGATGTCGCTGAAGTAGATCGCCGCGTCGACGTTGTGGCGGCGCACCGGCTGGAGCGTGATCTCGGCGACGAGGTCGGGGCGCATGCAGGAGTCGAGCATCGCGATGCCCTCGCGCACCTTGCGGTACTCCGGCAGTGAGCGGCCCGCCTGCCGCATGAACCACACCGGAGTGTGCGGCACCGGCTCACGCCGGCACGCCTTGAGGAAGGCACTGTCGTACGTCTGGCTCGGCTGCTTGCCCCGCGGGCTGACATTGGCGCTCACCCGGCCAGTCTCCCACGGCCCGCCGGCCGTCCCGCACCGCAGGCCACCCGCGCGTCCCGACCCGCGCCGGGCCGTGTCCCGTCTTCCGCGCCACGCCGGTGCGACACGATCCGGACACCGTTGCCCGCCACGGGTGTCCCTCCCCGCGCCGGGGCCCGCTTCCGCTTAACCTTCCCCGCATGGCTGCGGCTCAGGGACGACTGTCGGACGGCACGGGCGGAATGGACGAAGCGAAGGACACCGATGCGGATCTCGGGCTCGGGGGCACGGCGCCCCCGTTGCCCTTCCGGACCGCCGTCGACGCGCTGCGGGGCGCGCGGCTGCGCCCGCAGATCGAAGTGGAGACCACCCCGGCGCCCAAACGGCTCGCCCCGTACGCGTACGCGCTGGAGGCGGCGGTCGTGGACGGCGACGAGGACCTGGCCGACGGCCGGCTGGTGCTGCTGCACAACCCGGCCGGGCACGACGCCTGGCGGGGCACCTTCCGTCTGGTGACGCTGGTGCGCGCGGAGCTGGAGCCGGAGATGGCGGCGGATCCGCTGCTTCCGGAGGTGTGCTGGTCCTGGCTGACCGGGGCGCTCGCGGCGCGCGGTCTGACGTACCGCGAGCCGGGCGGCACGGTCACGCGGGCGAGTTCGCACTACTTCGGCGGGCTGTCCGAGCGCCCCGCCGCCTCGCAGATCGAGATCCGTGCCTCGTGGACACCACGGGAGGGCCAGGACGGGGCGCCGGACACGGCCACGCATCTGGTGGCGTGGTGCGATCTGCTGGCGCAGGTCGCCGGGCTGCCGCCGGCCGCCCCGGGGGACGCGTCGGTGGTGACGCTGCCTCAGCGGCGGGGCCCGCAGTCGCGCTGAGCCCGCCGCGCCGCCGGAGCCCCCGCGGACGCTGATCCCGCACCCTGCACCCGCGGCCCCTGCAACATGCCGCGCCGGGCCCCGCGTGGGGCTCCCGGCGGTCCTCGAGACCGGTCTTCGGACCGGTCTCTTCGTCGTTCCCGGGCGGGGCGCCGAACCGGTCGCCGGGCCGGTCGCCGAACCGACCGCCGGACTGGTCGCCTTGTCGACTCACCGGCCTCCCCGCCGCCGATCTCCCCGGCAATCCCTTTGACGACCTTCTTGGGGATCTCTTTGTCGATACGGCCACTTTCGGAAGCGTTACGACGCGGACCGAAACCGTTCGGTCTTCGAATGATCGACCGTGCGTCCGAATTGCACGGATTGTTACTCACTGGATCGTGATCATTCTCTAAAGGAGATCGGGTCTGCTGCCGAAGACGACTGTGACCTTGAAAGCACGGTTGAGCCCGGCCCGCCCCCACGAGCCGGCCCCGTCCCGCCGCCACCCCAGGAGGCCTGGTGTCCGTTCTCCTCGAGCAGCCCGCAAGCCTGGTCGCCTACCGCCCGAACAAGCCGACCGCCATGGTGGTCGTGGCCGACCCCCGCGTCCGTTCCACCGTCACCCGCCATCTGTGGGCGCTCGGTGTACGCGACGTGATCGAGGCCTCGTCCGTCGCGGAGGCTCGTCCCCGCATCGGCAACCCCCGCGACATCTGCGTCGCCGAAGTCCACCTGCCGGACGGCTCCGGCCTCACCCTTCTCTCCGAGACCCGGGCCGCGGGCTGGCCCAACGGCCTCGCCCTGTCCGCCGCCGACGACCTCGGCGCCGTACGCAACGCCCTCGCCGGCGGAGTGAAGGGCTACGTCGTCACCGGCACCCGTACCAATCTCGGGCTCCCCTCCCGCCCCGGTGCCGCCCCCATCGGCGGCGCCCGCCTGCACCGCCGCCCTCCGGGTGCCCCGGGCCACCCGGGCGGCTACCGTGAACTGTCCGGCCGTGAGGTCGAGGTGCTGCGGCTGGTGGCGGAGGGGCAGTCGAACAAGGCCATCGGCGTCTCGATGGGCCTGTCCGCGCTGACCGTCAAGAGCCACCTCGCCCGCATCGCCCGCAAGCTCGGCACGGGCGACCGCGCCGGGATGGTCGCGGTCGCCCTGCGCACCGGCATCATCCACTGACCTCTCCCACCGGGCACGCGCCGGACTGACTTGTTTACGACCCCCTGGGGCCCGCCGACGGAACGTTCCGTCGGCGGGCCCCTTCGCGGCATGGATACTCTTGACAGGTGACCGACGCCCACGACACCGCAGCAGACAGTGCCCTGCGAACCACCGGAGGCGCCCCTCCGGACGACGACGGATCTTCTGCTACGGAGGCGCCGATCCCCTTGCTCGAACCGCGCGAGGGCATTCCGCCCGTGATCACGGACGACGCCGCCCTCGCCGAGGCGATCACCGCCTTCGCCGCGGGCACCGGCCCCGTCGCCGTCGACGCCGAGCGCGCCTCCGGCTACCGCTACGGCCAGCGCGCCTACCTCGTCCAGCTGCGCCGCCAGGGCGCCGGGTCCGCGCTGATCGACCCCGTCGCCTGCCCCGACCTGTCGGGCCTGGGCGAGTCGCTGTCCGGCGTCGAGTGGGTGCTGCACGCCGCCACGCAGGACCTGCCCTGCCTGCGCGAGATAGGAATGCTGCCCACCCGTCTCTTCGACACCGAACTGGCCGGCCGCCTCGCCGGTTTCCCCCGCGTCGGACTCGGCGCCATGGTCGAGAACGTGCTCGGCTTCGTCCTGGAGAAGGGCCACTCCGCCGTCGACTGGTCCACCCGTCCGCTGCCCGAGCCCTGGCTGCGCTACGCCGCCCTCGACGTCGAGCTCCTGGTCGACCTGCGGGACGCTCTGGAGAAGGAGCTGGACCGGCAGGGCAAGCTGGAGTGGGCGCGGCAGGAGTTCGACGCGATCGCGTCCGCGCCGCCGCCGGAGCCCCGCAAGGACCCCTGGCGGCGCACCTCCGGCATGCACAAGGTGCGCAGGCGCCGGCAGATGGCCGTCGTACGGGAACTGTGGCAGACCCGGGACCGGATCGCCCAGCGCCGGGACGTCTCGCCGGGCAAGGTGCTCTCGGACGCGGCCATCGTCGAGGCCGCGCTCGCCGTGCCGGCCACCGTGCAGGCCCTGGCGGCACTGAACGGGTTCGGTCCGCGCGTGGGGCGGCGTCAGCTGGAGCAGTGGCAGGCGGCCGTGGACCGGGCGCGGGCGCTGAGCGAGACGCAACTGCCGCAGCCCGGCCAGCCGGTGACCGGCCCCCCGCCGCCGCGCGCCTGGGCGGACAAGGACCCGGTGGCCGCGGCCCGGCTGTCCTCGGCCCGCGCGGGGGTGAGCGCGCTCGCCGGGCAGCTGAACATGCCGCAGGAGAACCTGATCACGCCGGACACGGTGCGGAGGGTGTGCTGGGAACCGCCGCAGCCCGCCGACCCGGAGTCCGTCACGGTCGCGCTGGCGGGGTACGGAGCACGGCAGTGGCAGGTGGAGCAGGTGACGCCGGTGCTTGTCGCCGCGCTTGCCTCCGACGGGTCAGCGGGGGCCTGAGCGCCGTCGGCAGTGCGGGTCCCGGAGCGGGTGCGGGTGGGTCGTGGCCGGTCGTGCCCGCCCGGCGGAGCCGCAGGTCCGCACAGCCCCGCGCCCCTTGGAGGTGGCCCTCGTTCAGCCGCCTGCGGCGGAGCCGCACGTCGATGCGGCCCCGTGCCCGTGCAGGACACCGTCGGCTCGGTCTCCGGTCACAAGGGACCCCCTTGGTTCGTCGCCCCCTCATGAGGCCCTTGAAGCGGATGAAGCGGACCGGGGACGTCGAGATCGCGCCAAGATCCTCGACGGCCGTGAAGCGTGCGCACCGGCCCCGTCCCTCGTCCCTGCCGGTTCGACGGACTCCGCCGACGGTGTGACCTTCACCGCTCGGACCCGCGGGACTGTGCAGCCACATTACCCGCAAGTAGCATAGGCTCTGAGCGCGCGCTCAGCGCAACGCAGCAGTGCCATCCCGCACCCTGGAGGAGAGCCATCGTGCCTCGTACCGTCAGGGACGTCGTCTTCGTCGACGGCGTCCGCACCCCGTTCGGCAAGGCGGGCCCGAAGGGCATCTACCACGAGACCCGTGCCGACGACCTCGTCGTGAAGGCGATCCGGGAGCTGCTGCGCCGCAACCCCGGACTCGATCCGAAGAAGATCGACGAGGTCGCGGTCGCCGCGACCACGCAGATCGGTGACCAGGGACTGACCATCGGCCGCACCGCCGGCATCCTGGCGGGCCTGCCGACCTCGGTCCCGGGCTACTCCATCGACCGCATGTGCGCGGGCGCCCTGACCGCCGTGACCACGGTGGCCGGCTCCGTCGCCTTCGGCGCGTACGACGTCGCCATCGCGGGCGGCGTCGAGCACATGGGCCGCCACCCGATGGGCGAGGGCGTCGACCCGAACCCGCGGTTCGTCTCCGAGAAGCTGGTCGACGAGTCGGCCCTGTTCATGGGCATGACCGCGGAGAACCTGCACGACCGTTACCCGACGATCACCAAGCAGCGCGCCGACGAGTACGCGGTCCGCTCACAGGAGAAGGCCGCCAAGGCGTACGCCAACGGCAGGATCCAGGCCGACCTGGTACCGGTGTCGGTGCGCCGCACCAACGCTGAGGCGGGCGAGACGGGCTGGGGCCTGGTCACCACCGACGAGCCGATGCGTCCCGGCACCACCCTGGAGAACCTGGCCGGTCTCAAGACGCCGTTCCGCGTCCACGGCAGGGTCACCGCCGGTAACGCGGCCGGTCTGAACGACGGCGCCACCGCCTCGGTCATCGCCTCCGAGGACTTCGCCCGCGAGAACGGGCTGCCGGTCAAGATGCGCCTGGTCTCCTACTCCTTCGCAGGTGTGGAGCCCGAGGTCATGGGCTACGGCCCGATCCCGGCGACGGAGAAGGCCCTCGCCCGGGCGGGGCTGTCCATCTCCGACATCGGCCTGTTCGAGATCAACGAGGCCTTCGCCGTCCAGGTGCTGGCCTTCCTGGAGCACTACGGCATCGCCGACGACGACGCGCGCGTCAACCAGTACGGCGGCGCCATCGCCTTCGGTCACCCGCTGGCCTCCTCCGGCGTCCGCCTGATGACGCAGCTGGCCCGCCAGTTCGAGGAGCAGCCGCACGTCCGCTACGGCCTGACCACCATGTGCGTCGGCTTCGGCATGGGCGCGACGGTCATCTGGGAGAACCCGCACTTCGAGGGGGACAAGTGAGCACCACCGCCGAACTGCTGAAGGGCGCGTCCGCGCTCTTCCCGGACGAGGTCGTCACGACGGCCCACGTACGCCACTTCGAGCTGCCCCTGGGCGCCGGGCGCTTCGCCCTGATCACGCTGGACAACGGGCTGGACCACACCAAGCCGACCACCTTCGGCCCGCAGTCGCTGGCGAACCTGGACGCCGCCGTCGACCAGGTCGAGAAGGAGGCCGCGGACGGCACGATCGTCGGTGTCGGCATCACCGGCAAGCCGTTCATCTTCGCCGTCGGCGCCGACCTCAAGGGCGTCGAGCAGCTGAGGGAGTGGGACCACGCCCACGCCATCGGCAAGGGGGGCCACGACGTCTTCAAGCGGCTGTCCACGCTCGCCGTGCCCACCTTCGCGTACTACAACGGCGCGGCGATGGGCGGCGGCGTCGAGGTCGGCCTGCACTGCGCCTACCGCACGGTGTCCTCGGCCATCCCGGCGTTCTCCCTGCCCGAGGTCTTCCTCGGCCTGGTCCCCGGCTGGGGCGGCTGCGCCCTGCTGCCGAACCTGATCGGCGCCGAGAAGGCCGTCTCGGTGATCATCGAGAACAGCCTCAACCAGAACAGGCAGCTCAAGGGCGAGCAGGTCTACGAACTCGGCATCGCGGACGCGATCTTCGAGGGCGCGGACTTCCTGGAGCAGTCGCTGATCTGGACGGCGGCCGTCCTCAAGGGCGAGATCGTCGTCGAGCGCCCGGTGATCGACCGCGGCGAGGCCTGGGACCAGGCCGTCGTCAAGGGCCGGTTCATCGCCGACTCCAAGGTGCACGGCGCCGCCCCGGCCGCCTACCGGGCGCTGGACATCATCGCCGCCGCCAAGGACGGTGACCTCCAGCAGGGCTACGACGCCGAGGACAAGGCGCTCGCCGACCTGATCATGGGCGGTGAACTGCGCTCCGGTCTCTACGCGTTCAACCTGGTGCAGAAGCGCGCCAAGCGTCCTGCCGGTGCCCCGGACAAGAACCTGGCCCGTCCGGTCACCAAGGTCGGTGTCGTCGGCGCCGGTCTGATGGCCTCGCAGCTCGCGCTGCTGTTCCTGCGCCGCCTCGAGGTGCCGGTCGTCCTGACCGACATCGACCAGGAGCGCATCGACAGGGGTGTGGGCTACGTCCACGCCGAGATCGACAGGCTGCTCGGCAAGGGCCGCGTCAACCAGGACAAGGCCAACCGCCTCAAGGCGCTGGTCACCGGTGTGCTGGACAAGGCCGAGGGCTTCGCGGACGCCGACTTCGTCATCGAAGCGGTCTTCGAGGAGATGCGTGTCAAGCAGCAGGTGTTCGCCGAGGTCGAGGCGGTCGCCCCGGCGCACGCGATCCTCGCCACCAACACCTCCTCGCTGTCGGTGTCCCAGATGGCGTCGAAGCTGAAGAACCCCGAGCGGGTCGTCGGCTTCCACTTCTTCAACCCGGTCGCGGTCCTGCCGCTGCTCGAGATCGTCCGCGGCGAGCAGACCGACGACGCCTCGCTGGCGACGGCGTTCGGCGTGGCCCGGAAGCTGAAGAAGACGGCGGTGCTGGTCAAGGACGCCCCGGCGTTCGTCGTGAACCGCATCCTGACCCGCTTCATGGGCGAGGTCCAGAACGTCATCGACGAGGGCACCCCGGTCGAGACCGCCGAGAGGGCCGTCGAGCCGCTCGGTCTGCCGATGTCCCCGCTGGTGCTCCTCGAACTGGTCGGCCCGGCGATCGGGCTGCACGTCTCCGAGACGCTCAACCGGTCCTTCCCGGACCGCTTCACCGTCTCGCCGAACCTCAAGGCGGTCGTCGAGGCCGGCAAGCGCGGCTTCTACGTCCACTCCGCCGGCAATCCCGCCGGGCCGGAGCTGGACCCCGAGGTCGCCGCGCTGCTCAAGCAGGGCGACACCGTCCTCACCGAGGAGCAGGTGCGGACCCGGGTGCTCGACGCGGTGGCGCAGGAGATCGGGCTGATGCTCGACGAGGGCATCGTCGCCGAGGCCCAGGACATCGACCTGTGCCTGATCACCGGCGCCGGCTGGCCCTTCCACCTGGGCGGCATCACGCCGTACCTGGACCGGGAGGGCGTCTCCGAGCGCGTCACCGGCAAGCGGTTCCTGGCCCCGGGCGTGGCGAGCGTCCCCGCCTGATCCGTCCCGGAGCACGGCAGGGGCGGTCCGTACGGAGTCGATCCGTGCGGGCCGCCCTCTTCGTCTCATACCGGACCCCGCCGGGCCCCACCGGACCGCGCCGGGCCGCGCCGGGCCCCACCGGACCGCGCCGGGCCCCACCGGGCCGCGCCGGGCCGCGCCGGACCGCGCCGGGCCCACCAAACCCCGCTTAACCGCGCCGGACCCCAGCGGGCCGTGGCCTTCGCGCGAGGTGGAGACAGGCAGAGAGGAACCCCGCGAGCGGGCACCTGCGGGCACCTGCGGGCACCTGCGGGCACCTGCGGGCACCTGCGGGCACCTGCGGGCACCTGCGGGCACCTGCGGAACAGCATTGCGTGGGAGCCTGGCCGCATGGAGAACAGCGCCGCCCTGCTCGTGATCGTCGACTCCGCGAACGTCGTCGGGTCGGTGCCCGACGGGTGGTGGCGGGACCGCCGGGGTGCCGCGGAGCGGCTGCGGGACCGGCTGGCCGAGCGAGGGCTCCCGGGCCGTACGGACCCTGCGGAGCCGGTGGAGATCGTCCTGGTGGTGGAGGGGGCCGCGCGGGGCGTGGAGTCGGTGCCGGGGGTGCGGGTGGAGTCGGCACCGGGCAGCGGCGACGACCACATGGTCGGCCTGGTGGCCGGTGCGGGTGAGCGGCCGGTCCTGGTCGTCACCGCCGACCGCGAGCTGCGGCGCCGGGTGACGGCCCTCGGCGCGACGGTGGCCGGCCCGCGGACGGCCCGCCCCTGAGGGCCTGTCCGGTGGATCATGCCGGAGACACGGGATCCGGCGTGCTCTCCACCCCCGAGCGCTTCGAGCGGGGGTACCCCCAGCCGCGTTGTCGTCGGTTGCCGGCTCCGGGAAGGACCTCCCCTCTCCCCCGCCCTGATCCGCCGGCCGGGCCCCGCCCGGCGAAAACCCCCGGCCCCGTGCTCCGCGCCGAGGGGCGGTCCGCGCGGGGCCGGGGGCAGAAGCCAGGAGCTCTACCGGGGCGCCCGGCCCGACGGTTCTGCGGGCTCGGCGGGGCCGGCCCCCTCACCGCGTCCCAGGCGGCTGTGGCTGCGGCTGTAGAGGAAGTAGACGACGACGCCGAGCGCCATCCAGACGCCGAACCGCACCCAGGTCTCGGCGGGCAGGTTCAGCATCAGCCACAGCGAGGCGGCGACCGACAGGATCGGCAGGAACGGCACCCACGGGGTGCGGAAGGCCCGCGGCAGGTCGGGGCGGGTCCGGCGCAGGATGATCACGCTGAGCGCGACGATGACGAAGGCGAACAGCGTGCCGATGTTGACGAGTTCGGCGAGTTCCGTCAGTGGGGTGAATCCCGCGAGAACCGCGATGACGACGCCGAGCAGGATGGTCGGCCGGTGCGGGGTCCTGAACCGGGGGTGGACGCGGGAGAAGAAGCGGGGCAGCAGTCCGTCCCGGCTCATCGCGAAGAACACCCGGGTCTGGCCGAGCAGCAGGATCATGCAGACCGTGGTCAGGCCGACGGCGGCACCGAAGCTGATGAAGCCCGCGTACCAGGGATGCCCGGTGGCCTTGAACGCGTCCGCGAGCGGGGCGTCCACGGAGAGCTCGCTGTAGTGCTGCATGCCGGTGACGACGATCGACACGGCCACGTACAGCACGGTGCAGATGAACAGCGAGCCGAGGATGCCGCGGGGCATGTCCCGCTGCGGGTTCCTGGTCTCCTCGGCGGCCGTGGCGACGATGTCGAAGCCGATGAAGGCGAAGAAGACCACCGAGGCGGCGGTGAAGATGCCCAGCACGCCGAAGTTGGACGGCGCCCATCCGAAGATCAGCTGGATGAGCGGTGAGCTGAGACCGCCACCGGCCTCGACGGGCTGTGCCTCGGGGATGAACGGGTCGTAGTTGTCGGCGGTGATGAAGAAGACACCGGCGACGATGACGACGAGGACGACGATCACCTTGATGGCGACGACGATCGAGGTGACCCGGGCTGACAGCTTCATGCCGAGGACGAGGACGCCGGTGAGGACCAGCACCAGGGCGGCGGCGAGGATGTCGAAGCCGAAGCCCTCGGCGCCGTCCCGGACACCGAGCGAGGCGGGCAGCTGCCAGCCCGCGTTGTCCAGCAGCGAGTGGATGTACCCGGACCAGCCGACGGCCACCACCGCCGTGCCGAGCGCGAACTCCAGGACCAGGTCCCAGCCGATGATCCACGCGGGCAGTTCGCCCAGGGACGCGTACGAGAAGGTGTAGGCGGAGCCCGCCACGGGGACGGTGGAGGCGAACTCGGCGTAGCAGAGCGCGGCGAGCGCGCAGACGACTCCGGCCACCGCGAAGGCCAGGGCCACCGACGGCCCGGCGTTGTTCTTGGCGACCGTACCGGTGAGGACGAAGATGCCGGTACCGATGATGACACCGACGCCGAAGACGGTCAGATCCAGCGCGGACAAGGACTTCTTGAGCGCGTGCTCCGGTTCCTCGGTGTCACGGATGGACTGCTCGACCTTCTTCGTCCGGAAGAGGGTGTTGCTCACGGCTGCCTCCCACGCTGCGTCGTCCCCGGCATGATCGAGAGGGGACCTGAAACGTGTGCCCCGGCACCAGCGTGTCCACGCGAACGGGCCGCCCGTACCACTCTTCGCAGTGGCGCGTACGACCCGTTCAGGCGTATCGGCGAAGGGAGCGGGTCAGTCGCGGGCCGGTTCGACCGAGTCGGCGGCGGAGCGCGCGTATCCGCCGTCCAGCTTCGAGACCAGGCCGGTGACCTGGCGGGCGATGTCCGGGGCGGTCAGGCCGATCTCCGCCATGACCTCGGCGCGCGAGGCGTGGTCGAGGAAGCGCGGCGGGATGCCGAAGTCGCGCAGCGGCAGGTCGACGCCGGCGTCGCGCAGGGCTTGCGCGATCGTCGAGCCGACCCCGCCGACGCGGGAGTTGTCCTCGACGGTGACGACGACGCGGTGCTTCTCGGCGAGCGGGGCCATGGCCTCGTCGACGGGCTTGACCCAGCGCGGGTCGACGACGGTGGTGGAGATGCCCTGCCGGTCGAGCAGGCCGGCGATCTCCAGGCACATCGGGGCGAGGGCACCCACGGAGACCAGCAGCACGTCCGGGGCGTCGGTGCCGGGCTCGCGCAGGACGTCCATGCCGCCGACGCGGCCCACGGCCGGTACGGCGGGTCCGACGGCGCCCTTGGAGAAGCGGACCACGGTCGGCGCGTCGGTGACCCGCACGGCCTCGCGGAGCTGGGCGCGGACCTGGTCGGCGTCGCGCGGGGCGGCCAGCCGCAGCCCGGGGACGACCTGGAGGATCGACATGTCCCACATGCCGTTGTGGGAGGCGCCGTCGGTGCCGGTGATGCCGGCCCGGTCCAGGACGAAGGTGACGCCGCACTTGTGCAGGGCCACGTCCATCAGCACCTGGTCGAAGGCGCGGTTGAGGAAGGTGGCGTACACGGCGAACACGGGGTGGACCCCGCCGTGGGCCAGGCCCGCGGCGGAGGCGGCTCCGTGCTGCTCGGCGATACCGACGTCGTAGACCCGGTCCGGGAACCGTTTGGCGAACCTGTCGAGACCGACGGGCTGGAGCATGGCCGCGGTGATGGCGACGACATCCTCGCGCTCCTCGCCGAGCTTGACCATCTCCTCGCCGAAGACGGACGTCCAGTCGGCGCCGGAGGAGGCGATCGGCAGGCCCGTGTCGGGGTGGATCTTGCCGACGGCGTGGAAGCGGTCCGCCTCGTCCGCGAGGGCGGGCTGGTAGCCGCGGCCCTTCTCGGTGAGGCAGTGCACGATCACCGGGCCGCCGAAGCCCTTGGCACGGGTGAGGGCGGACTCCAGCGCCCCGATGTCGTGGCCGTCGATGGGGCCGACGTACTTCAGGCCCAGGTCCTCGAACATGCCCTGTGGGGCGATGAAGTCCTTGAGGCCCTTCTTGGCGCCGTGCAGGGTGTCGTAGAGGGGCCGGCCCACGACCGGGGTGCGCTCCAGGACCTCCTTGGTGCGGGCCAGGAAGCGCTCGTAGCCGTCAGTGGTGCGCAGGGTCGCGAGATGGTTGGCGAGGCCGCCGATGGTGGGCGCGTAGGAGCGCTCGTTGTCGTTGACGACGATGACCAGCGGGCGGTCCCTGGCGTCGGCGATGTTGTTCAGCGCCTCCCAGGCCATGCCACCGGTGAGCGCGCCGTCACCGATGACGGCGACGACGTGGTCGCCGGCCTTCCGCAGCTGGTTGGCCTTGGCCAGGCCGTCGGCCCAGCCGAGGACGGTGGAGGCGTGGCTGTTCTCGATGACGTCGTGCTCGGACTCGGCCTGCGAGGGGTAGCCGGAGAGGCCGCCCTTCATCTTCAGCTTGGAGAAGTCCTGCCGGCCGGTCAGCAGTTTGTGCACGTAGGACTGGTGTCCGGTGTCCCAGAGCACTTTGTCCCGGGGGGACTCGAAGACGCGGTGCAGGGCGAGGGTGAGCTCCACCACGCCCAGGTTGGGGCCGAGGTGGCCACCGGTCTTGGAGACCGCGTCGACGAGGAAGGTCCGGATCTCCTCGGCCAGCTGGTCCAGCTCCTCCGGGGTGAGCCGGTCCAGATCGCGCGGTCCCCTGATGCGGGTCAGCAGCGGCACCCGTGCCTCCTTGCAGTAGAGCTGATCGAGCTGTTGCCGGGCTCGTCGAGTCTAATGTTCCGGTCCGGTGCCCTGCGTCCGGGCGGTGCTTCATACGTCACGTCCTCGGCCCTACCCATGACCGGACCGCGCTACAACACGTGACGCGACACGTGACGCGACATGCCTGTGCCCGGTACCGCACGGGTACCGGGCACAGGATGTGCTCCGCGGACGGTGCCGCCGCGGGAGCGGCAGGCGGGCGCGGCTAGGCGCGGCCCGCTGTCTTCTGGGTCTTGCGGGTGACGGCGTCGATGACGACGGTCGCCAGCAGCACGCCACCGGTGATCATGTACTGGACCGGCGAGGCGATGCCCTCGAGGGCGAGGCCGTACTGGATCGAGACGATCACCAGCACACCGAGGAGCGCGTTCCAGGTGCGGCCACGGCCACCGAAGAGAGACGTACCGCCGATCACGGCCGCGGCGATGACGTTCATCAGGAACTCACCGGTGCCCGCGCCCTGGTTGGCGGAGGCGATCTTCGAGGCGACGAAGAGGCCGCCGATCGCGGCGAAGGTGCCGGCGACCGCGAAGACCGAGATCCGGACCATCTCCACGTTGATACCGGCACGGCGGGATGCCTCGACGCTGCCGCCGAGCGCGAAGACCTTGCGGCCGTAGGTGGTGCGGCGGAGCACGAAGTCGGTGAGCACGAGCACCGCGAGGAAGATCACCACGGCGAGCGGGAGGCCCTTGTGCTGGTTGTAGACGATCGCCACCACGAAGGCGACGACGGCCAGCAGCACGGTGCGCACGATGATGTCGTTCAGCGGACGCGAGGGGATCCCGGCGGCCTCGCGGCGGCGGTTTCCCAGGAACGCGGCGAGGAAGTACGCGACGACGGCCACGGCGGCAAGGCCGTAGGCGGCCGCGACATCGGTGAAGTAGTAGCTGGTGAACTTCCCGACGATGCCGTCGCCGTCCAGGTTGATCGTGCCGTTGCTGCCCAGTATCTGCAGCATGAAGCCCTGCCAGAACAGCAGGCCGGCCAGGGTCACGGCGAAGGCGGGGACGCCGATGCGGGCGAAGAAGAAGCCGTGGATCGTGCCGGCCACCGTGCCGGTGAGGATGGCCAGCACCAGGGCCAGCACCTCGTTCATCCCGTGCGAGACGTTCAGCACCGCGAAGGCCGCGCCCGCGACGCCGCTGACCGAGCCGACCGACAGGTCGATCTCGCCGAGCAGCAGCACGAAGACGACGCCGACGGCGATCATGCCGGTGCCGACCATGGCGACGGACATGTCGGAGAAGTTGCCGGCGGTGAGGAAGTTGGAGTTCAGGCCGGTGAAGATGGCCCAGATCACCACCAGGCCGATGACGACGGGGACGGACCCGAGGTCACCGGCCTTCATCTTGCGCTTGAACTCGCCGAGGTAGCCGGCGAAGCCCTGCTCGCGGACCAGCAGCCGGGGGTCGACGGCGGTGACCGCCGCGGCGGCCGCCGCGGTGTTGTCGACGACGTGGCCGTCCGTCGGCGTCGAGGTCTTTTCGGTGCTCACTTGCTGACCTCCCCATGGGTACGCGCCGCACGACGGGTCACGGCGTTCTCCGTGGCGCCGGTGATGGCGGAGATGATCTCCTCCTGCGAGGTCGACTTGACCTCGAAGATGCCGTTGTTGCGCCCGAGGCGCAGGACGGCGACCTTGTCCGCCACGGCCTTGACGTCGGCCATGTTGTGGCTGATGAGGATGACTGCGTGGCCGCGCTCGCGCAGCCGCTCGACCAGGTCGAGGACCTGCGCGGTCTGCTCGACGCCGAGAGCTGCTGTGGGCTCGTCGAGGATCACCAGCTTGGGCTCGCCGAGCATGGACCGGGCGATCGCCACGACCTGGCGCTGACCGCCGGAGAGCGAGGCGATCGGGATGCGGACGCTGGGGATGCGGATCGACAGCGTGTCGAGCAGTTCCCGGGAGCGGCGCTCCATCTCCACCTCGTCCAGGACACCGCGCTTGTGGATCTCCCGGCCCAGGTAGAGGTTGCCGACGACGTCGATGTTGTCGCACAGCGCGAGGTCCTGATAGACCGTCGCGATGCCCAGGTTCTGGGCGTCGTGCGGCCTGTTGATCTGGACGGCCTTGCCGTCCCACTCGATGACGCCCTCATCGATGGGGTGCACGCCGGCGATCGTCTTGACCAGCGTGGACTTTCCGGCGCCGTTGTCACCCACCAGGGCGACCACCTCACCGGCACGGACCTCAAGCTCTACGTCGGTGAGCGCCTGGACGGCACCGAAACGCTTGGAGACCCCGCGCAACGCCAGCACGGGCGTAGCGGACACGTGAACCATCTCCTTCGCCGCCTGACCCGGCGGGAGGTTGTGCAGAAGTTGGGGGGTGTTCCGACCGGCGCCCCGCGTAGCCTGCGGGGCTGGTGTGTGCGGGGCGCCGGCGGAGCTCATGGCAGTCGGTCCCATACGGGAGTCCGGTGTGGGCTCCCGTACGGCTCGGGGGACTGGGGGACTGCTGGGATCAACCGGTCTACTTGAGACCGACCTTGTCGCAGGCGGCCTTGTACTTGGCCGTGCAGATCTCCTCGACCGTGTAGACACCGTCCTTGATCACGGTGTCGTTGATGTTCTCCTGGGTCAGCGACACGACCGGGACGAGCACCGAGGGCACGCCCTTGGTGGTGGGGCTGTCGACCGAGTCCTTGGCGATGGAGTCCAGCGACTTGCCCTGGGCCAGCGCGACGGCCATCTCGGCGGCGGCGTCGGCCTCCGGGGCGTACGGCTTGTAGACGCTCATGTACTGCTCACCGGTGACGATGCGCTGCACACCCGCGAGTTCGGCGTCCTGACCGGTGACCGGGACGTCGATGCCGGCGGCCTTCAGAGCGGTGATGATGCCGCCCGCCATGCCGTCGTTGGCGGAGTAGACGCCGACGATCTTGTCCTTGCCGATGGCGGAGATGGCGCCTTCCATGTTGGCGTTGGCGTTCTCCGGCTTCCACTCCTTGGTGTCGTACTCGCGGCCGACCTCGACCTTGCCGTCGAGGACGGAGTGCGCGCCCTCCTTGAACAGGGCGGCGTTCGGGTCGGTGGAGGAGCCGTTCATCATGACGATCTGGCCGTCCTCGGCCTTGTCGCCCAGCGCCTCGAGCAGGGCCTCGCCCTGCGTCTTGCCGACGGTCACGTTGTCGAACGAGGTGTAGGCGTCGATCGGGCCCTCGGCCAGGCGGTCGTAGGCCACGACCGGGATGCCGGCGTCCTTGGCCTTCTTGACCGAGCCGGCGATGGCCTTGGCGTCCACCGCGTCCAGGATCAGCACGTCGACCTTGTTGGTCACCATCGTGTCGACCTGCTGGTTCTGCTGGCTGGCGTCCTGCTTGGCGTTGGCGTAGACGACCTCGGCCTTGTTGTTCGTGAGCTCCTTGATCTTCTTCTCGATCAGGGGCTTGTCGAACTTCTCGTACCGCGCGGTCTGGTTCTCCGGCAGGAGCAGACCGACCTTGATGTCGTCGCCCTTGGCGGCGGAGTCGCCCGAGTCGCTGTTGTCGTCACTGGACTCGGCGGCACTGCCGCAGGCGGCGAGAGAGACGGCCAGTGCTCCGGCGGCTACGGCAATGGCGGTACGACGCATACGGGTGTTCACTTCAGAAACCTCCCTGACGAGGCCGCAACGTTGCGGCCGAGGTGGCTGGAAGTCAACTCGGCCACACGTGCGACGTCAAGAAGTAAATCCTTAACGAGATGGCAACGGTGCCAATCGTTCTCTAAGTGAAGGCGGGGGAGGTCGCGGCGAGGGTGTCGTTCACCGTACTGTCCAACAGGGTCGAATCGCCCATTTCGCTCAGGGCGAGGGCGAGGGCGCCGAGCACCTCCGCACGGCCCCCAAGTGCCCCGGGCAGTACGGACAGCTGGCGTGCGGCACTGGGGATCGCATAGCGGCCGACGGACTCCCTTATGGGCCCGAGGACCAGTTCACCGGCCTCGGCGAGGTCACCGCCGAGAACCACCCTGCTCGGGTTCAGCAGATTGCAGAGATTGGCGACTCCGCTGCCGATGTGACGGCCCACGTCGGCGATCACCCTGCGGCAGCCCGGATCACCGTCCCGCGCCAGCCGTACGACACCCTCCATGGTCAGTTCCGTGCCGTGGCTGGGCTGGAGCAGGGGCAGCACGTAACGGGCCGCCGTGAAGGTCTCCAGGCAGCCGCGGTTGCCGCAGCGGCAGACGGGGCCGGACTCGTCGAGCGTGATGTGCCCGATCTCACCCGCGGTGCCGCCCGGCCCCCGGTAGATCTTCCCGTCGATCACCAGACCGGCGCCGACGCCGCTGGCCACCTTGATGTACGCCAGGTCGCGCACGCCCCGGCCGCTGCCCCAGACCATCTCGCCGAGAGCCCCCAGGTTCGCGTCGTTGTCCACGTGCACGGGCACGCCGAGCCGCCCCCGCAGCTCCTCGGCGGGCCTGGTGCCGGTCCAGCCGGGCAGGATCGCGGTCGAGCCCAGGGTGCCGGACTCCACGTCGATCGGGCCGGGCACGCCGAGGCCGACCCCGGCGATCTTGGCGCGGTCCACGCCGGTCGCCCCGATCAGCCGGTTGACCAGTTGTTCCGCCCGGTCGAAGCCCTGGGCCGCGGAGGCGTCCACGTCCAGCGGCTCGGACTCCTCGGCGAGCACCTGGTGGGCCAGGTTCCCGACCGCGACCCGTAGGTGGGTGTGCCCGAAGTCCACGCCCACGACGATCCCGGCGTCCCCGCTGAGCGAGACGCTGCGGGCCCGGCGGCCGCCCGAGGAGGTGGGCGTGACCTCGACGGTCCCGCTCTTCTTCAGTTCCCGGACGATATTGGACACCGTCGCCGCCGAAAGGCCCGTGGTCCTCGCGATCTCGGCCTGGGTGAGCGAGCCGGCCAGACGTACTGCCCGGACGACCCGCTCAAGATTGGCTCGGTGCAGCGACGACTGCGACCCCGGAGTCTCCACGACGACCTCCTGCGCGCGGGGCCGCTTCGGTGGGGCCCCGTTCCGTGTCCAACTAGTGAACTCTAAGATGAGCTGTTCGGGTTGCCTCACGTCAAGAGGTTGAACCATTTCCGGGTCCTTGGACACACGTGCGCCCGTCGCCGGCCGGGGGAGAGCGGCGGGTGCGCGAGGCGACCCGGAGGGTGACGCCGGATCCGGCGCGGTCCGGGCGGCGGGCTCTACTTCAGGGCACCCGCGGTGAGTCCCTGCACGACCTGGCGCTGGAAGACGATGTACGCGGCGAGCACCGGGAGCATCGCCATCACGAGGCCGGCGAAGAGGCCGGACCAGTCCCCCTTGTAGCCCTGGCTGACGGCCAACTGCACCAGGCCCTGGGTGAGCACGTGCTTGTCCTCGTCGGTGTTGAGCACGGTGGGCAGCATGTACTGGTTCCACTGGCCCAGGAAGTTGAAGATCCCCACGCTGATCAGGCCCGGTTTGGCCATCGGGAGCATGACCTGGAAGAATGTCCTGCTGTGCGAGGCGCCGTCCACGAACGCGGCCTCCGCCACGCTGCCGGGCAGCGTCCGGAAGAACGCGGTCAGGAAGAACACCGTGAACGGCAGCGAGTACGCGACGTAGACCAGGATCAGCCCGTGGACCGTGTTCAGCAGGCCCATGTTGTTGACGACGTAGAACAGCGGGACCAGGGCGAGCATGATCGGAAAGCTCATGCCTCCGATGAACAGGTAGTAGATGAACCGGTTGCCCGGGAACTCGAAGCGGGCCAGCACGTAGGCGGCCATCGAGCCCAGCACCAGGGTGCCGATCAGGGAGCCGCCGACCACGAGGACGGTGTTGAGGAAGTAGTCGCTCATGTCGGCCTGGGTCCAGGCCCGCGACCAGTTGTCGAAGTGCAGCGAGTCCGGCAGCGACCAGGGTGAGCCGAAGATGGAGGCGTCGTCCTTGAAGGACGTCATCACGGCCCACACCAGGGGCAGCACCACCATGATCGCCCAGATCACCAGGATGCCGTGCGAGAAGACGTTGAGGACGCCGCCCTCCCGCTTCTCCCTCGGCTCCTTCGCGGGCGTGCCGGGCGGCGGGCCGGCCTTGGTGAGGGTGGCACCGGGCTCGGCGGGTACGGGCGCAAAAGGCTCGGTCGTCTTCATCGGATCAGTACTCCAGCCGCTCGCGCCGCCCCAGCCTCATCACGAGGGCGGCGAACGCCAGCGTGACGAGGAGGAGGGCGACACCGATGGTGGTGGCGTAGGCGGCCTGGCCGTCGCGGAACGCCTTCTGGTACACGTACAGGACCATGACGGTGGTCGAGTAGTCGGGGCCGCCGGGGCCGGTCGTCATGATCTGTACGACCGCGAACGACTCGGCGCCCAGCGCGAGGATGCCCATGTAGACCCAGCCGGACTGCACGGTGTCCCAGAGCAGCGGCAGGGTGATGCGGAAGAAGGTCGTGAAGCGGCCGGCGCCGTCCAGCAGCGCCGCCTCGTAGAGGTCCAGCGGGATGGAGGCCATCCCGGCGGAGAAGAGGACCACGAAGAAGCCGACCGTGGACCAGACGAGGACCGCCATCACGCACCACAGGGCGAGGTTCGGGTCGCCCAGCCAGATCGGCTGGACACTGTCGAGCCCGATGCCGCGCAGGAACGAGTTGATCGCACCACTGTCCGGATTGTACGCGAACGCGAACAGCAAAGCGACGATCGCAATGGAGAGCACCTGCGGGAAGAAGTAGACGATCTTGTAGAAGGTGGAGCCCCGGACCCCCGCGACCACCGGCCCGCCGCGGCGCCGCCGCCCGCCCACATTGATCATGAAGGAGAGGAACAGCGCCAGGCCGATCGTCGCCACCGGCACCAGCAGGGCGAACAGCAGGCTGTGCTGCAACGACTTCCAGAAGATGTCGTCGTCCAGCATGCGTGCGTAGTTGGCGAACCCGACCATCTCGAAGTCGGGGCTCAGACCGGTCCAGTCCGTGAACGAGTAGTAGATCGACTGGACGAACGGCCAGACGACGAAGAGCGCGTACAGCCCCAGGGGAACCGCCAGGAACCCCACGATGAAACGGTACTTGCCGTGCTGCATGTGCTGCGACCCCGATCTGCGCGCGGGCTGCCACCGGGGCCCGCCCGGCAACGGCGTACCGGACGGGCCCCGGTGACGGGTGCTCACTGCTTGTTCTGGTTGCTCCGGCTGTTCACTGGTGCTTGTAGTGCTTGATCGACGAGTCCTTGGCGGTCCCGTCGGCGAAGGCCTGGATCTTCTTGATGGTCTCGGCCGGGGTCGCGCGGCCGGCCATCATCTCGCCGAGCCCGGAGACACCGATCTTCTCCTTCTGGAGCTGCACGTACCAGTCCTGCAGGCGCGGGTTCACCACGTTCTCCCCGGCCGCCTCCAGCGCGGCGACACCGGACTTGAGGCCCGGGGTCAGTTCGATGCCGTCGGTGCCGCCGTTGTACGCGGTCAGTGACTTCACCTTGCCCGTGAAGTTCCTCGAGGACGCCTCGCCCAGCATGATGCGCAGTTGTTCCATGCCGCCGGCCGCGTTCGCCGCCTTGGCGGGGACGACGAAGGGCTCGCCGCCGGAGGCCCAGATGGTGCCGAAGGGCAGCTTGTCGGAGGAGTCCAGGCCGGTGGGCGCGGAGACGGCGAGGTCGAAGTCGTCGGGCATGACGTTGGCCGCCTCGTTCTCCACCCAGGAGCCGTTCGGGATGAACAGCGCGTCGCCCTTGGCCCAGGCGGTCTGGGACTGGATGTGGTCCAGGCCCGGGGTGCCCTCGAGGACGTATCCCTTCTGCTGGAGTTCGTAGTAGGCCTCGAAGCACGCCTTGACGGCGGGGTGCTTCCAGGCGTTCGGCTCCAGGTTGTCGATGGCGTCGAGCACCTCGCGCCCTCCGACCTTGCCGATCATCGGGTACAGCGAGAAGGGGATGTAGTACGGGTACTTGCCGGCGTAGGTCCAGCCGGCCATGCCCTTCCTCCTGGCCTTCGCGCAGACCGCGAGCATCTGGTCCCAGGTCTCGGGGTACTGCTCGTCGAGCGAGTCCAGCGCCTTCTGCGAGTACCAGACGCCGTAGACCGTGTAGGCGTAGTAGAGGATCCAGACCTGCTCGCCGTCGAACTGGCCCATCTCGACGATGCCGGGGCGCAGCGTGTCGCGGACCTTGGTGCCCGGGTCGTCGTAGGAGGGTGCGTCCAGCAGCGGGGTGAGGTCGGTGAGCTGCTTCTTGCCGACCAGAGTGCCCATGTCCATCTGCTCGGCGCCCGAGTTGTCGATGAGGTCGGGCGGGGTGCCCTGGTTGAAACGCGGCTGCAGGGTGGACTGGATCTTCTGGGTGGCGGAGAACTTCACCGTCGCGCCGGGGAATGCCTTTTCGTACACCGTCACGGCGTCCTCGGCGTACTCCTTGCCGAAGCCGCCGTCGAACAGGACGAATTCCATCTGCGCGGTGTCATTGACGCCGAGCGGGTTCTTCGCGGTCTTCTTGCCCGCCTCGGCCTTCTCCTGGTCGTCCCCGCCGCCGCTGGCGCACGCGGACAGGAAGCTCATCGTGGGGACGGAGATCAGGCCGAGCGCCGCAGACCGCTTGATCAGGTCGCGGCGGCCCACCCCCGCGGCCGGGCGGACGGGGGTGGGGTGGCCGGGAACGCCTCGCTCGCGGATGCCGTCGTACTCGGCGGAGTTGGATCCCATGCTCAAGTCCTCGCCTTCTCCAGGACTCAGGCGGTGAACCGGATCCTCCCCGGCACCGCGTTCGGGTCGTGCTGGGTCGTGCAGGAAGTGCGGGCAGTGCAGGACGGGGTGGCACTTGCTGTTCGGGAGCTGTGAAGAAGCCCGGAGTGCCGACAGGTATAGTCCACTTTCCGCCGACGGAGCAAGATCGAACACAAGGTTCACCGGTGGTCTTTTCCGAGTTGAGACCTGGCGGAAATATGAGCGGTCGTCGTGTTCCGAAACGGAAGAATCCCTGCCTCCGGGCCCGAAGGCCGCATTCAACACCCTTGACACCACGCACCCCTTGACCCACTACTGGTGCTTGCGCAGCAATTCTGACAACGTTGTCCAGCCCAGAGAGGGTGCTCGCGCATGCAGCACGGAGTTCGGCACAGATGGGGCCCGGTGGTCGTCGCGGCGACCGCCTTCGCCGTGGCGGGGGCCTCCCCGGGCGTCGCGGTCGCACTTCCCGGGGCACCCGCGAAGGCGGACCGGGAGTTCGCTTCGTCGTTCGAGGCCGGTGAACCCGCCCCCGACTGGCTGAACACCGTCGACACCACACCGGGCGGCAAGAAGCGCGCCTCGGGCGTCGACGGCGGTTACAGCAGCGGCATACCGGGCAATGTCACCGACCACGTCACGGACGTGCGCGCCAGCTCGGAGAACGCGGGCGGCGGGGAGGTGAAGGAGAACCTCGTCGACGGCGAGCCCAGCAGCAAGTGGCTGGCCTTCACGTCCACCGGCTGGGCCGAGTTCGACCTGGACGCACCGGTCGAGGTGGTCCGGTACGCGCTCACCTCGGCCAACGACTTCGCCCCGCGCGACCCGCGGGACTGGACCCTGAAGGGCTCGGCCGACGGCGAGAACTGGACGGCCCTCGACACCCGTTCGGGCGAAACGTTCGCCGAGCGCTTCCAGACGAAGATCTACGACCTGGACGCGTCGGCCGTCGCCGGGTACCGGCACTTCCGGCTGGAGATCACCAGGAACGGCGGGGCGGACGCGCTCCAGCTCGCCGACGTCCAGTTCTCCACCGGCGGCACCGAGGAGCCGGTCCCGCAGGACATGCTCTCGCTGGTCGACCGCGGCCCGAGCGGCTCACCGACGGCGAAGTCGGGCGCCGGATTCACCGGAAAGCGTGCCCTGCGTTACGCCGGCCGGCACACGGCCGACGGGCGCGCCCACTCCTACAACAAGGTCTTCGACGTCCAGGTGAAGGTCGACCGCCGTACGGAGCTGTCGTACAAGATCTTCCCGTCGATGACGGACGGCGACCTCGACTACGACGCCACGAACGTCTCCGTCGACCTGGCCTTCACCGACGGCACCTACCTGAGCGACCTGCGCGCCACCGACCAGCACGGCTTCCCGCTGACGCCTCGGGGTCAGGGCGACGCCAAGGTGCTGTACGTCAACCAGTGGAACAGCGTCGAGTCGGGGATCGGCTTGGTCGCGGCCGGCAAAACCGTCGACCGGATCCTGGTGGCGTACGACTCCCCCAAGGGCCCCGCGAAGTTCCGGGGCTGGCTGGACGACGTGTCGCTGAAGCCGGTGCGGCCCGAGCGGCCGAAGGCCCACCTGTCCGACTACGCGGTGACGACCCGGGGCACCAACTCCAGCAGCGGCTTCTCACGCGGCAACAACTTCCCGGCGACCGCCGTGCCGCACGGCTTCAACTTCTGGACGCCGGTGACCAACGCCGGTTCCCTGAGCTGGCTGTACGACTACGCGCGCGGCAACAACGCGGACAACCTGCCGACGATCCAGGCGTTCAGCGCGAGTCACGAGCCGAGCCCCTGGATGGGCGACCGGCAGACCTTCCAGGTGCTGCCGTCCGCCGCCTCCGGCACCCCGGAACTGGGCCGTGAGGAAAGGGAGCTGGCCTTCCGGCACGAGAACGAGACCGCGCGGCCGTACTACTACGGGGTGCGGTTCGAGAACGGCCAGAAGGCGGAGATCGCGCCGACGGACCACGCGGCGGTCATGCGCTTCACCTATCCCGGCGACGACGCGAGCGTCCTGTTCGACAACGTCACCGACCAGGCCGGCCTGACCCTCGACGAGGAGAACGGCACCTTCAGCGGCTACTCGGACGTGAAGTCCGGGCTGTCCACGGGCGCCACCCGGCTGTTCGTGCACGGCGAGTTCGACAAGCCGGTGACGGACGGCTCCGCCGAGGGCGTCAAGGGCCGTCTGCGGTTCGACGCGGGCAAGGACCGGACGGTCACCCTGCGCCTGGCCACCTCGCTCATCAGCGTCGGCCAGGCGAAGGACAACCTGCGCCAGGAGATCCCCGAGGGCCGCTCCTTCGACTCGGTCAAGCGCAGCGCCCAGCGGCAGTGGGACAGGCTGCTCGGCAAGGTCGAGGTCGAGGGCGCCACCCCGGACCAGTTGACCACGCTCTACTCGAGCCTCTACCGGCTGTACCTGTACCCGAACTCGGGCTTCGAGAAGGTCGACGGCACGTACAAGTACGCCTCTCCCTTCTCGAAGATGCCCCAGCCCGACACCCCGACGCACACCGGCGCGAAGATCGTGGACGGGAAGGTGTACGTCAACAACGGCTTCTGGGACACCTACCGGACCACCTGGCCGGCGTACTCCTTCCTGACCCCCTCCCAGGCGGGTGAGCTGGTCGACGGGTTCGTGCAGCACTACAAGGACGGCGGCTGGACCTCCCGCTGGTCCTCCCCCGGCTACGCCGACCTGATGACCGGCACCTCCTCGGACGTCGCGTTCGCCGACGCGTACGTCAAGGGCGTGAACTTCGACGCGGAGGCGGCGTACGACGCGGCCGTGAAGAACGCCACCGTCGTGCCCCCGTCGTCGGGCGTCGGCCGCAAGGGCATGGAGACCTCACCCTTCCTCGGCTACACCGGCACGGAGACGCACGAGGGCCTGTCGTGGGCGCTCGAGGGCTACCTCAACGACTACGGCATCGCCCGGATGGGCAAGGCCCTGTACGAGAAGACCGGCGACAAGCGCTACGAGGAGGAGTCCGCCTACTTCCTCGACCGGGCCCAGGAGTACGTCAACCTGTTCGACTCCGGGGCCGGGTTCTTCCAGGGGAAGAACCCGAAGGGCGACTGGCGCGTCGAGTCCTCGAAGTACGACCCGCGGGTGTGGGGCCACGACTACACCGAGACGAACGGCTGGGGCTACGCCTTCACCGCCCCGCAGGACAGCCGGGGTCTGGCCAACCTGTACGGCGGGCGCGACGGTCTCGCGGACAAGCTCGACGAGTACCTCGCCACCCCGGAGACGGCCTCCCCGGAGTTCAAGGGCTCCTACGGCGGGGTCATCCACGAGATGACCGAGGCGCGGGACGTCCGGATGGGCATGTACGGGCACTCCAACCAGGTGGCCCACCACGCCCTGTACATGTACGACGCGGCCGGGCAGCCCTGGAAGACGCAGAAGAACGTCCGTGAGGTGCTGTCGCGGCTCTACACCGGCAGCGAGATCGGGCAGGGCTACCACGGGGACGAGGACAACGGCGAGCAGTCGGCCTGGTTCCTGTTCTCCTCCCTCGGCTTCTACCCACTGGTGATGGGCAGCGGCGAGTACGCCGTCGGCTCCCCGCTGTTCAAGAAGACGACCGTGCACCTGGAGAACGGCCGTGAGCTGGTCGTCAAGGCGCCGAAGAACAGTGCGAAGAACGTGTACGTCCAGGGTCTGAAGGTCAACGGCAAGAGGTGGGACAAGACCTCGCTGCCGCACTCGGTGCTCGCGAAGGGCGGGGTCCTGGAGTTCGACATGGGCCCGCGGCCCTCGTCGTGGGGCACCGGCAAGAAGGCGGCGCCCGTGTCGATCACCCAGGACGACGAGGTGCCCACGCCCCGCGAGGACGTGCTGAAGGCCGAGGGCGCCCTGTTCGACAACTCCTCGGCGACCGGCGCCACGGCGTCCACGGTCGACCTGCCCGTGGGCGGGGAGACGAAGGCGGTCCAGTACACGCTGACGTCCTCGGGACAGGCCGAGGCGCCCACGGGCTGGGTCCTGCAGGGGTCGTCGGACGGCACGACGTGGAAGACCCTCGACAAGCGCGACAGGCGGGCGGACGACCCGGACGCCTTCCGCTGGGACCGGCAGACACGGGCCTTCTCGGTGGACAGGCCGGGGACGTACGGCCACTACCGGCTGGTCCTCAGCGGTGAGGCGGCGCTGACGGAGGTGGAACTCCTGAGCTGAGCCGAGCCGGCTTCGCGCCGGGAGGCGGGTCCGGGGCCGTGACGGCCCCGGACCCGCCTTCGTCGTGACGCGGGTTCAGCCGACCCGGCAGGGCAGACTCGTTCTGCCGTCGCCTCCGGAGCCGGAGGTGACGTAGCCGAAGGTGGCGCTCTCCCCCGGATCCAGCTCACCGTTGTAGCCGGCGTTGTGGACCATGACGTCCTGGCCCTGATAGGTGGCGTTGCCGCTCCACAGACTGTCGATCCGCTGGCCGGCCGGGAGGGTCCAGTCGACCATCCAGCCGAGCATGGGGACGTCACCGCTGTTGGTGACGGTCACCTGGGACTGGTAACCGCCGTTCCAGCTGCCCGTCGTGCTGCGGGTGGCGGTGCACTGGCCGGGGACGGGCTCGGTCGGCGGGTTGCCGGGCACCTTGATGCCGGTCACCTCGCCGTTGCCGCCGTCGAAGACGACGTCGGAGCAGGAGTAGAAGGTCTCCGCGCTGTCCGAACGCTGCCAGACCATGTAGACGATGTGGCGGCCGGACTTGCCCCCCGGGAGCTGCCCGGTCCAGGAGTAGTTGGCGTCGACGGTGCCCGGGGACCCGTTGAGCGGCGGGTGGTCGACGGAGAGGAACGGCTGCTCCTCCATGTCGTCCCAGGTGAGGGTCTGTGTCGGGTCGAAGCCGTCCTTGGTGATGTACACGTAGAACCAACCCGGGTGCGCGGCCCAGGCGTTGTAGGAGAAGTCGACGGTGGCGCCCGAGGTGAGGTGGGTGAGCGGCCAGTCGTCGCGCGGCTGGTTGAATCCGGTGAAGCTGGAGTTGCCGCCGCTGCACAGCTGCCCGTCCGGCACGAAGCCGTCGGTACGGCCGGCGCCGTCGGAGCGCAGTACGGAGAACCAGTTGTAGAACGGCGTGGTGCCGCTGACCTGTGCGGCGGCCTTGCACGCCGGGTTGACCGGCTTGATCTCGCCGGTGTCGGTCAGCCCGTCCTGCCAGCACAGGAAGGTGCGGCTGGCGGGCTTCATCGGCGTCCCGTGCGCCTCCGCCTCGCCGCCCGCGGTCATGACCAGGCCGACGGCGGGGAGGGTGGCGAGGAGGGAGACGAGGACCAGGAAGAGGGCTCTGGTACGGGTGGGGAGCGTGGGCCGGGGAGCGGTGCCGCCCCTCGTTCTTGTCGGGATCATGACACACCTGTCCGTCGCTGCGGGTGCTACGGGTCACGGGTCGTGCACATGGGTGCGCGCGCACTGCGCGCGCGGTTGCGTTGCGCGTGCGGTCGCACGGGTACGCGTGGGGCCGAGCGAGATGGGAGCATCCTGCGACGGGTTCCGGTCCGACGAAGGATGGGAGCGCTCCCATCCCACTCGTACGGGGAAGGTAGCGCCGCGGGCTCCGCTTGTAAACGGGTGGCGCAACGACGGCCGGGGCGAGGGGCGGTTACCAGCCGTTCCGCCGCGGCGGCGGGACCGGGCGGACCACAGGGGCCGCACCCCGTCGGGCGGGGTGCGGCCCTCGACTGTCCAGCGCTGTCGCTTACGTGCTGATCAGGCTGCGCAGCACGTACTGCAGGATGCCGCCGTTGCGGTAGTAGTCCGCCTCGCCGGGGGTGTCGATGCGGACGACCGCGTCGAACTCGACGCCCGTGTCGGTGGTGACCTTCACCGTGCCCGGGATGGTGCCGTTGTTCAGCTCGGTGACGCCGGTGAAGGAGAAGGTCTCCTCGCCGGTGAGGCCGAGCGTCTCGGCGGTGTGGCCCTCCGGGAACTGGAGCGGCAGGACGCCCATGCCGATGAGGTTCGAGCGGTGGATGCGCTCGTAGGACTCGGCGATGACGGCCTTGACGCCGAGCAGCGCGGTGCCCTTGGCCGCCCAGTCGCGGGACGAGCCGGAGCCGTACTCCTTGCCCGCCAGAACGACCAGCGGGATGCCCTGGTCGATGTAGTTGCGCGAGGCGTCGTAGATGAACGACACCGGGGCTCCGCCTTCGCCTTCGGCGGACCGTGTGAAGTCGCGCGTGTAGCCGCCCTCGGTGCCCGGCGCGATCTGGTTGCGCAGGCGGATGTTGGCGAACGTGCCGCGGATCATGACCTCGTGGTTGCCGCGGCGGGAGCCGTAGCTGTTGAAGTCGCGGCGCTCGACGCCGTGCTCCGTGAGGTACTTGCCGGCCGGGGTGTCGGCCTTGATGGCACCGGCCGGGGAGATGTGGTCGGTGGTGACCGAGTCGCCGAGCTTGGCGAGGACGCGGGCGCCGGCGATGTCCTCGACCGGGGCCGGGTCCATGCCCATGCCCTCGAAGTACGGGGGCTTGCGGACGTAGGTGGACTCGGTGTCCCACTCGAAGGTGTCGCCGGTCGGAATCGGCAGCGCCTGCCACTGGGCGTCGCCGGCGAAGACGTCGGCGTAGGACTTGGAGAACATGTCCTCGCCGATGGTGTTGGCGACGACGTCGTTGACCTCGGCCTCGGTCGGCCAGATGTCCTTCAGGAAGACGGGGTTGCCGTCCTGGTCCAGGCCGAGGGACTCCCGGGTGATGTCCACCGTCATCGAGCCGGCCAGGGCGTACGCGACGACCAGCGGCGGGGACGCCAGGTAGTTCATCTTGACGTCGGGGTTGATCCGGCCCTCGAAGTTGCGGTTTCCGGAGAGGACCGAGGTGACGGCGAGGTCGTGCTCGTTGACGGCCTTGGAGACCTCGTCCGGCAGCGGGCCGGAGTTGCCGATGCAGGTGGTGCAGCCGTAGCCGACCAGGTTGAAGCCGACCTTGTCGAGGTACGGCGTCAGGCCCGCCTTGTCGAAGTAGTCGGTGACGACCTTGGAGCCCGGGGCGAGAGTGGTCTTGACCCACGGCTTGCGGGTCAGGCCCTTCTCGACCGCCTTCTTCGCCACCAGGGCGGCGGCGACCATGACGTACGGGTTCGACGTGTTGGTGCAGGAGGTGATGGCGGCGACGGTGACGGCGCCGTGGTCCAGCTCGTACTCGGTGCCGTCGGGGGCGGTGACCTTCACCTTGTTGCTGGGTGCGCCGTTGCTGATGGCCGGGGCGTCGGAGGCCGGGAAGGACTCCTTGCTCGCCTCGTCGACGTCGCCGCTGTCCTTGACGTAGTTGCGTACATCCTGGGCGAACTGGGCCTTGGCGTCGGCGAGGACGATGCGGTCCTGAGGGCGCTTCGGGCCGGCGACGGAGGGCACGACCGTGGCGAGGTCGAGCTCCAGCTTCTCGGAGAAGTCCGGCTCGGCCTGCGGGTCCAGCCAGAGGCCCTGTTCCTTGGCGTACGCCTCGACGAGGGCGACCTGCTGGTCGCTGCGGCCGGTCAGGCGCATGTAGTTCAGCGTCTCGTCGTCGATCGGGAAGATCGCGGCGGTGGAGCCGAACTCCGGCGACATGTTGCCGATGGTGGCGCGGTTGGCCAGGCTCGTCGCGGCGACGCCCTCGCCGTAGAACTCGACGAACTTGCCGACGACGCCGTGCTTGCGCAGCATCTCGGTGATGGTCAGCACCAGGTCGGTGGCGGTGGTGCCGGGCTGCAGCTCGCCGGTCAGCTTGAAGCCGACGACGCGCGGGATCAGCATGGAGACCGGCTGGCCGAGCATGGCGGCCTCGGCCTCGATGCCGCCGACGCCCCAGCCGAGGACGCCGAGGCCGTTGACCATGGTGGTGTGCGAGTCGGTGCCGACCAGGGTGTCGGGGTAGGCCTTGCCGCCACGGGTCATGACGACGCGGGCCAGGTGCTCGATGTTCACCTGGTGGACGATGCCGGTGCCGGGCGGGACGACCTTGAACTCGTCGAAGGCGGTCTGGCCCCAGCGCAGGAACTGGTAGCGCTCCTTGTTGCGGCCGTATTCCAGGTCGACGTTCTGTTTGAACGCGTCGTTGGTGCCGAACTTGTCGGCGATGACGGAGTGGTCGATGACCAGTTCGGCCGGCGCGAGCGGGTTGATCTTCGCCGGGTCGCCGCCCAGTTCCTTGACGGCCTCGCGCATGGTGGCGAGGTCCACGACACAGGGGACACCGGTGAAGTCCTGCATGATCACCCGGGCCGGGGTGAACTGGATCTCCTCCGACGGCTGGGCCTGGGAGTCCCAGGAGCCGAGCGCACGGATGTGGTCGGCGGTGATGTTCGCGCCGTCCTCGGTGCGGAGCAGGTTCTCCAGCAGCACCTTCAGGCTGTAGGGAAGGCGCGCGGCGCCCTCGACCTTGTCCAGCCGGAAGATCTCGTACGACTCGTCGCCCACCTGCAGCGTGCTGCGGGCGTCGAAGCTGTTCGCCGACACGACAGTCTCCTTCATTGATGTGCGCGTACCACCACACCGCAAACCCTTTGCGGCTACCGCCACGTGGTGCCGCCACTACCCCTCGACGGATCCGCTAAGGTAAGGCCAAGTTAGGCATCCCTTACCGGATCGCGGCGGCTGCGGCGCACCTCGGCAGATATCTCGATGTCGAGATAACCCTAATACACTGCGGCCGAATGGTCATGCGCGGGCCCGCCCCGAATGTCCGCCGACGTCGAACCAAGTCCGTGGAGTTCCTTGCCATCCAACGTAGTCGTCGCAGGTCATAGCGTTGGTGAGCGGGCACGGCCACACCAGCGCCCTCGTCAGTCAAGTTAGTCGCCGCAGGTCAGCGCGGGCGGACGACTGGATTCGCTGTCCAAGGACACCCGCCCCGAATCTCCGCGTGCCCGGACTCCGGACGCCCCGCCCCTTCCGGACGCCCCGCCCCTTCCGGGCACCCCGCCCACCCCGGGCGCACCGACCGGAACGGCCCACCCCCGCACACTCCCCCGCAGTACCCGCAGCCCGTCGTCACCGGGCCCGGACGGGGTATGCGCACGGGGAGGGGCGTCGTACACCCGACGCCACGAACCCAGTGAGGGAGACAGGGGTGCCGCTCACGTTCCGCAAGAGCTTCAGGATCTTTCCGGGGGTGCGCCTCAACATCAACAAGCGCTCCTGGTCCGTCACCACCGGCGGCGGGCGCGGGCCGCGCCACACCACGAGCAGCACCGGACGTCGCACGACATCGATGGATCTGCCCGGGCCTTTCGGATGGCGGCGCACGCGCAGCACCCGACGCGGCAGGCGGCACTGACTCCACATCACCCGAACGGCCCAGCAGCGAGACCCTCGGGAGGCGCCATCTCATATCTGAGATAACCTAAGTCCCATGTCAGACGACTACCTCGTACGCATCGGCAAGCTCATCCGTGACGCCCGGCAACACCGCGGCTGGACACAGGCACAGCTGGCGGAGGCACTCGCCACCAGCCAGAGCGCCGTCAACCGTATCGAACGCGGCAACCAGAACATCAGCCTTGAGATGATCGCCCGCATCGGTGAGGCGCTCGACAGCGAGATCGTCTCCCTGGGCTACTCCGGTCCGATGCACCTGCGGGTCGTCGGCGGCCGCCGCCTGTCGGGCGCCATCGATGTGAAGACGAGCAAGAACGCGTGCGTGGCACTGCTGTGCGCCTCCCTGCTCAACAAGGGCCGCACGGTGCTGCGCCGCGTCGCCCGCATCGAGGAGGTGTACCGCCTCCTGGAGGTGCTGGGCTCGATCGGCGTCCGCACGCGGTGGATCAACGAGGGCGTCGACCTGGAGATCGTGCCGCCCGCCACGCTGGACCTCGACTCCATCGATGCGGACGCGGCCCGCCGCACCCGCTCCATCATCATGTTCCTCGGCCCGCTGCTGCACCGCACGGACCGCTTCATGCTGCCGTACGCCGGCGGCTGCGACCTCGGTACACGTACCGTCGAGCCGCACATGATCGCGCTGCGCCGGTTCGGCCTGGAGATCGCCGCGACCGAGGGCCAGTACCACGCGGTGGTGGACCGTTCCGTCAGCCCCGGCCGGCCGATCGTGCTGACCGAGCGCGGGGACACGGTCACCGAGAACGCGCTGCTGGCCGCCGCCCGGCACGACGGCGTGACCGTCGTCCGCAACGCCTCGTCCAACTACATGGTCCAGGACCTGTGCTTCTTCCTGGAGGCCCTGGGCGTCAGGGTCGAGGGCATCGGCACCACCACGCTCACCGTGCACGGCATGGAGACCATCGACGTCGACGTGGACTACTCCCCCTCCGAGGACCCGGTAGAGGCGATGAGCCTGCTCGCCGCGGCCGTCGTCACCGAGTCCGAGCTGACGGTGCGCCGGGTGCCGATCGAGTTCCTGGAGATCGAGCTCGCGGTCCTGGAGGAGATGGGCCTCGACCACGACCGCACCCCCGAGTACGTCGCGGACAACGGCCGCACCCGGCTGGTCGACCTCACGGTCCGGCCCTCCAAGCTGGAGGCGCCGATCGACAAGATCCACCCGATGCCGTTCCCCGGCCTGAACATCGACAACGTCCCGTTCTTCGCGGCGATCGCGGCGGTGGCGCAGGGCCAGACCTTGATCCACGACTGGGTCTACGACAACCGCGCCATCTACCTGACCGACCTCAACCGCCTCGGCGGGCGCCTCCAACTCCTGGACCCCCACCGCGTCCTGGTGGAGGGCCCCACCCGCTGGCGCGCCGCCGAGATGATGTGCCCCCCGGCCCTGCGCCCCGCCGTGGTCGTCCTGCTGGCGATGATGGCCGCCGAAGGTACGTCCGTCCTCCGCAACGTCTACGTCATCAACCGCGGTTACGAGGATCTGGCCGAGCGCCTCAACTCGGTGGGGGCGCAGATCGAGATCTTCCGGGACATCTGAGCAACGGCTGCCGCCGCACCCTATGTGACCTGCGCGAATGCGGGTCTGGAAGGGGTGCGGCGGCGCCTCTGGGACTTCTCTGGGACTTTGGGCCGGGGCCGGGCTGTTCCCAGTCGCTTGGGAGCTACCCGAAAACGGCGTCTATGGCGGCGCTGCCACGTGCGCCCGCGCGGGGCAGGAAGTGGGCGTACTTCCGGAGCGTGAACCCGGGATCCGAGTGGCCGAGCCACCGAGCCAAGGAGACGACCGACTCACCGGCCTCCAACTGCTCGGAGGCGTAGAAGTGACGCAGGGCGTGGTAGCCGTGCTCTCGCGAAGGCTCCCACACGCGGGCTCCGTCCGGAGCGTTCTCCTCCAGCGAGGCGATCACGCCGGCCTCGGCCAGAGCGGGCTTCCAGACGTAGGAGTTGAAGTAGTTCCGGTTGATCGCCTTCCGCTCGCGTCCGGCCACCAGGAGGTTGTGCGTCCTCGGCCGGCGATGCTTGGCTTCCACCGGTGTCTGCGGAGGGCTCGGGTCGTCCCACGGCATGGTGACCGGCACGGGCGTGAAGAGGTCGATGTGCCGCCACAGGGCCTTGGCCACGCTGGGAGGCAAGGGCACGTCACGCACCTTGCGCCCCTTGGGAAGTGCGAAGCACAGCTTCGTCCGCACCATCTTGACCTGCCGTCGGATCCGGACGACGTCTTGATCGAAGTCGATGTCCTCCCTGGCCAGGCCGAACGCCTCTCCTTGCCGGAGCCCGAGTCCCGCACCGATCTCGATGAGGACTCGGTAGCGCTCCGGCAGAGCGGCACGCACCGCAAGCACTCGATCTGGCGGCCACGCTTCGACCCGCCCGGGAGCGGCTGCCGGAGGTCGGACCGTACTGGCGCGGCAGGGGTTGCGTGCGAGCCGGCGGTCTTCGACGGCCGCTTGCAGGATGCCGGACAGCGTCGCCCAGACGAGCCGGATGGAGGTAGGACCGAGGTCCTTCTCCAACCGCTTCTTCCAGCTCCGCAGCGCTTCCGTTCCGACGCTGTTGAGCGGCAGCGCGCCGAGGTGGGGGACGATGTGCCGACGTACCCGCTGTTCGATGCGCTCCAGAGTGGACGGGTCACCGCTCTGGGTGGGCCACCAGTGGGCCGAGACATAGTGAACCCTTCTCGGTAACGTCTCGTGACGGTTTGTGATCTTCGTTCAGGTGGTGCGGCCGTGTTCCATCTGGAGCAGGACGAGGGCGGCTCGGGCGATCCGGGTGATGCTGCCAGGGTCGAGGCTGACCCGGCGCAGAGCCTTGAACGTGACTTTGAGCAGGGCATTGACTCTGCTGCTCAATTCGAGGGATGGTCACGCACCGCATCCGAGAGGGGCCGGACCGCCTCCTCGCGAGGCCCGTTCCACGCGCCCCGTCGACGGGCCGGCGTCACTCTCCGCAATTGAGCAACAGAGTCGGCATTCGCGCGCTCGGCGACGCCGTGGATGCCACGGATCACCTTGTTGAACGTCTGCTGTTCGAGGTCGAGTTCGCCGCCCTGCGGCTTCTTGGCCGGGTGGCGGAAGCCGTCGCCGGCGTTCTCGTAGCCGAGATCGGTCAGAGTCGGGATGTCCAGAGTGGCGGCGAGCCGGTTCAGCGCGCCGATCAGGTTGTGGGTGCGCGCGCAGGTGGTGTCGTGCTCGCGGCCGGGGCGGACCGGGGACACCCAGAGCGGCCAGCCGTCCGGGGCGGAGATGACCTGCACATTCCCGCCATGATGCTTGTGCTTCCCGGACCACCAGAGATCTGCCCCGTTGGGACCGGGGGCGGCGACGCGGTCGGTGCGGATGACAGTGCCGTCCAGGTTGAGGTGGGTGTACCCGGCGGCCGCCGCCCGCTCCAGTGCGGTGGCCAGGTCCGGGGCGTGGTCGGCGAGCACGGTCAGCCCCTCGTGGAGATAGCGGTAGGCGGTCGGCACCGAGATCCGGCTGTCCCGGGCGAGTTGGGCCAGCCGGGTTCCGTCGACGAACCACCGCAGGACGAGGATCCCCTGCTTGAAGACGCCCAGGGCGCGGGTGTTCTTGCGGGTGCCGAGCCGGTCGCGGTGCTCGCGCAGGAGCCGGGCCAGGGTCTCGGCGGTCTCCCTGCCGACATCGAGCACGGCGGTGTAGGTGATACTGGTCAACGTGTGAAGCCTCTGGCCGTACGGAACTTGATTTTCGCAGACCTGTTCCTACCAGGGGCTTCACCCATATCTGACAGCGGGGCACTCGACGCGGTCCGGCTCACCCCGCACGCGGTCACGCACTGCAACCGTCACGTTGCCGAGAAGACCTCAGTGACCTGATGCCCGTGTTCAATGAAGTCGGCTTCACTCCGTCGGTGTCGAAGGTCTCCGCGCTCTGGTCGGGCACACCGGTAACGGTGCGGTTGGACGACCTGGACCTGATCTGCGCTGCTCTTCAGTGCACGGTCGCGGACCTGCTCGTCGCCGAACCTGTGGCCGGGAAGACGCCGGTGGCCCAGGACGAGGGGCTCGCGACGGCTGCGGGCGAGCCGCCCAGGCCGGTGCCACGCCGGTCCACCGGGGCGGGGCGGCCCAGGTCACTCCCACCGAACTGAGGTGGCCCCAATACGAAAGCGCCCTAAGCGCCTGCCCTCGCTGGGGCAGTGCACCGGCTGCCTCGGCTGGGGGCTGCGGGTCCAGTCACCGTTCTGCTCCCCCTGCCACCAATGGCGCTCCAAACGGAACCACTCGGAGGGCGAGTGCAGACGGTGCAAGCGACTGTGGCGCATCAACGACGAAGGCTTCTGCCGGGCGTGCGTCGTAGCTGTCACCGAGTACGACGCGGCCTGGTACTTCGAACCCGCACAGGCCGCAGAGCAGCCGACATGGACCCAGCTCGCGTTCTGCCTGCCCGCTTCCGTCCGCCGGCCTGCTCTGCCCACCGGTACCTACCGCCTGCAGACTGACGGCCGCTACCACGCACCTGGCTGGGCACGCGCTCAGCGCCCCGCCCTCGCCGTGGACGACGAGCGGATCTGTCCGCCGCAGCGCGTGGACAGGTGGCCCTGTTCCCTGCGCCGTACCGGCTGCTGGAGCGCCACGCCATCGCGATTCGCAGCCGATTCCAAGACGATCTGATCCGACTCAAACCGCTGGTCGGTCAATTGCAGGCCGAGCACTGCCTCGGGCGTGCCTGGCGCGTCAGTGCCATGAACATGTTGGCCCTTGCGCTGGCGGCACGCGACGCGGCCGGCCAGGAGCTGGTCGACGCCGCGATCCTTGACGCCCTGCCTCACCGGCCCGTCGGAGTCACCCGGGTCCTGAACAAAGTCGGCTGGCTTGCCCCCGGCCTGGACCGCGAGGTGGTCCTGCTGCCGCACGCCCAGCGGGCGCGCCCCCAATCTGAGCCACGAAGTTGCCATCACTGCCTTTCGTGGGGCCGAAACCAAGTGTGCGACGCCTGTAGGAACTGGCGTCGTGTATACGCTGACCAGCAAGGATGCTGCGGTCGGTGTGGCGCCGGGCCGCTTCCTCTTCGGAACGGTCGATGCCGCGACTGCACTCGACAGCGCCTTCGCCTGGGTCCTGACACCGACGCCTCTACCTGGCGACAACTACGTTTTGCCGGACCGTCCTTGGCGAACGGCAGCGCGGCCCGTCGCAAGCTCCGCGCGGATCGCCCAGAGCTCAGTCCGCCAGCCGTACTTGAAGGTCAGGCGACGATCTTCGAGATCGAGCGGGACTGGCGCCCGCTGGCCGGAGCCCTGCTGCCAGCCCCGCTACCGCCGGTGAAGGCCCTGCTGGCGGACTTCGCCCGATACACCACCGAGAACCGCTGGAACCAGAAAGTCCACGAGCCGATGGCTCGGGTTCTACGAGTGGCCGCCACCTGGCTGGGCGCCGACACCGTCTTCCGCGAGGAAGATATTCGGGTGATGCACCGCGTGTTCGGCGGCAAGGGTCGCATCCGCGGGCTCGTCGCCTTCCTGGACCAACGCGAACAGCTCGTCACCTCGCCGCCGCGGCGCAACCGCCACGAGGCTTTCGTCCAGCGCACCATCGCCGCCTTCCCTCCACGAATCAGCGACGAACTCGGCACGTGGGTCGGGGTCTTGCGTGGCGCCAGCAGGCCCCACCACCGCGTCACCGACTACGCCACTCTGCGCCGCTACCTCATCTACCTGGCCGCGCCACTCGCTGACTGGACCACCCGCTACACCACCTTGCGTCAGGTGACCAAGGCTGACGTCACAGCCGCTGTCACCGCGGTCAAAGGCCCACGCGCCCACGAGCGTGCTGTGGCGATCCGGTCGCTCTTTCGAGCCCTGAAACACACCAAGCTCGTCTTCGCCGACCCCACCCGCGGCGTTCGCATAACCCGTCAGGAACTGTTGCCCACAACTCTGACCCCCGACCGGCTGGCCGGGCTCTTGGAGACCAGCTCCAACCCGGCCACCCGTCTGGTTCTCACCCTGGTCGCCCTCCACGCAACAAGCGGCACCGACCTGCGCGACCTCGTCCTCTCCGACGTGCTACTCACCCGACGGCAACTTCTGATCCGCCGCCCCCACGGCCGTCACGTCGTCCACCTCGACAACACCACGGATGCCCTACTGCATGCCTGGCTCCGCTACCGCCATCAGCGTTGGCCACGCACCGTCAACGCGCACCTCCTGGTCACTCAACAGACCGCCAGCGTGACCGATCCTGTCTCCGCGGACTACGTCTACAGGCGTTTCGAGCCCGCCGGTCTGACTCTGCGCGCAGTTCGCGCCGACAGAATCCTGGACGAGGCCCGCGAGACCGAAGATCCCGTCCACCTCGTCCGTGTCTTCGGAATCTCCATCACCACTGCCATGAAGTACATCCACGCTGCCCACCCCCACCGCGCCGGCCCTGTTCCTCGCTGAGGCAGACGGCCGCCCCCGGGAAGCACCTGCACCCCCAAATAGCGTCACTCCAGGACCCTGACCTGCCTTCACGATGGCGGCAGCTCAGTGTTGAGTCTCTCGGCAGGCACTCGCTCGATGCGGGTCCATCCCCTCCAGCCCCGCTCCTCCAGGATCGCCAACAGCCGCGCGGCGTGCGGTGAGGACTCGACCATGGTTGAGTCCAGCAGGTCGACAAACTGATCGTCGATGCCGTCATCGGCACCCACCTCGCCAGCCTCTACAGCGCGAACCATCAAGCGCTCCATGATGTCGGCGACCTCGACGACCCGCGGGTCGTCGGCCGACCAGTCGAGTGCCCCGCTGAGAAGGCCGTAGAGCTTCACCATGTCGGGGTCGTCCAGCTCCTCGTGCTTCTTGGCGATCACGGAGTCGATCGAATGCGGCACCTGTGCGGCGATCATGATCCAGGCGTCCCGTTCCATCTCGATGTACCGTTCCTCAACGCCGAGACCGCGCAGCCGGTCAAGGTAGTCCACGACGCTCTGCGGGAGCGCCAGGTGCTCTCCGGCGGCGAGCCTGGCGAGTCGGCTGCGGGAGTCCTGCAGCCGCCGGATCTCGGCACGCAGGGCCTTGTCGATCTCCTGGACGCCGCCGGCGAACTCCTCCGGGCCGGCGTCAAGGAGTTCCTGCACCCGGGCCAGCGGCACGCCGGCGTCTGCGAGGGTGCGGATCCGGATCAGTCGCACGACCGCGACAGCGTCGTAGGTCCGGTATCCGGACCGGTCGCGCTCGGGCTCCGGCAGCAACCCGATCCGGTGGTAGTGACGTACCGCCCGCACCGTCACCCCGGCGTACGCCGCGAGCTGGCTGATGGTGAGCATGGGTCTCAGCCTGCCTCAGGCGATCTTCCGGCGATAGGCGGCCATCGCGAAGATGTACGCCACGACGAGGATGCCGAGACACCACGCGAGGGCGGTCCAGATGTCGTCGCCGACCGGCTGCTGGGCGAACAGGTTGCGGATCGTGTTGACGATCGACGTCACCGGCTGATGTTCGGCGAACCAGCGCACAGGGCCGGGCATCGTCTTTGTGGGCACGAACGCCGAACTGACGAACGGCAGGAAGATGAGGGGGTAGGCGAACGCGCCAGCGCCCTCGACCGACGACGCGGAGAGCCCGGGGATCACGGCGAGCCAGGTCAGCGCCAGGGTGAACAGGAGCAGGATGCCGGTGACCGCGAGCCATGCCGACACGCCTGCCCCTGAGCGGAAGCCCATAAGCACAGCGACGCCCACGACGAGCACGAGCGCGATCAGATTGGCGACCAAAGAGGTGACGACGTGGGCCCACAGCACACCCGACCGCGCGATCGGCATGGACTGGAATCGTTCGAAGATCCCGCTCTTCACATCGGTGAACAGCCGATACGCGGTGTAGGAGATGCCTGAGGCGATGGTCATAAGCAGGATGCCGGGCAGCATGTAGTTCACGTACGGAACCGACCCGGTGTCGATGGCGCCGCCGAACACGTAGACGAACATCAGCATCATGGCGACCGGCGTGATGGCGGTCGTGATGATGGTGTCCATGCTGCGTGTGACGTGGCGTAGGGTCCGCCCCGTGAGTGCGGCAGTGTCGTTGAAGAAGTACGTGGTCATCCTCGTCCCCCAGTTGTCGTGCCAGTGACGTCGCTCTTGTCGCTGCCGCCGATGACTGCGAGGAAGATTTCCTCCAGAGTCGGCTGCTTCTCGACGTACTCGACCTTGGCGGGTGGGAAGAGCTGCTTGAGCTCGGTGAGGGTGCCGTTGACGATGATCCGCCCCTGGTGGAGGATCGCGATCCGGTCGGCCAGCTGCTCTGCCTCGTCCAGATACTGTGTGGTGAGCAGCACCGTCGTTCCGTGGCCGGCGAGTTCCTTGACCGCATCCCACACCTCGATGCGCGCCTCGGGGTCAAGACCGGCCGTCGGCTCATCCAGGAAAATCACCGGCGAATTCCCGATGAGGCTCATCGCGATGTCCAGTCGGCGGCGCATCCCACCCGAATACGTGGACACTCGCCGCGCACCCGCCTCGCTCAGGGAGAAACGCCTCAGCAGGTCATCCGCGGTCGCGCCGGGGTCCTTGATGTGGCGCAGCCTGGCGACCAGGGCGAGGTTCTCCCGACCGCTGAGGATCTCGTCTACGGCCGCGAACTGTCCGGTGAGACTGATGGACTCCCGCACATTCGCCGCTTGCGTGGCGACATCGAAGCCATTGACGCTCGCCGCCCCCGCGTCGGCCTTCAGGAGCGTGGCGAGGATCCTCACGGTCGTGGTCTTGCCCGCCCCATTGGAGCCGAGCAGGGCGAAGATGCTGCCCGACGCCACGTCGAAGTCCACACCGCGCAGCACTTCGAGCTTCCCGTACGACTTCTTGAGACCTTGCACGCGAATCGCCGGACCGGCGATCGATTGGGCTGTCATGGTCATCTGCCTCCTTCGCGGAGCTGTTCCAGGCGACTACGCGGAAAGCTCCTCCCGGAAGGATGGAGGGTTGACCCAGCGTCAAGGTCAAGCCCGTTCCGACCACGGCACTCAGATCGCCGACCGGCCAGACACACTGCAGCGATGACGGGCCGCTCGCCCCGAGCTCGTTCGGCCGCGAACCCGCCATACTCATAGCTGTCGGTGAACCACCCACGCGTCGGTTCCTGCGACTCACCGGCCAGAAATCGACGAACCCGCCTGCTTCGCCCGGCGGGCACGTCGACCCCGGCGAGACGAGCCTCGCGGCCGCGGCCCGAGAGCTCGCTGAGGAGACCGGCGTCCACGTCACCACCGACAGCCTGCGCCCGATCGGCGTCTGGGACGCGCCCGACCGCGACCCGCGCGGCCGGTACGTCACCGTCGCGTACGCGGCCGTCGTCCCGGCCGGCACCCAGATCGTCGCCGGAGACGACGCCCGCACCGCCCGCTGGTGGCCCCTGGACCACCTGCCGGAGCGCCTGGCGTTCGACCACGCCGACGTCCTCCGTGCAGCCACGGCCTCCTGACGCACCAGCACGAGACACCACAGCGCCGCGCCCCGGACCAGACGGCCGGGCGCGGCGCTTCCTGTTCCCCCTTCGCCGAGGAGCCGTCGCGTGTTAGCCACCGTCGTCACCGCCGGCCTCGCCGTCGTCGCCACCCTCTTGGGCGCGATCGTGTCCGGCCGATTCCAGGAACGCGCCGCCGAACGGCAGGTGCGCGCCACCCACGGCGAAGCGATCCGCCGCGACCGCCTGGAAGCCGTCTCCGCCCTCGCCTGCGCCGCCAGCGACCACCGCACGGCGATGTGGATGCGCGGCGACGCCATCCTCAAGGGCGCCGGCACCGACCGGATCGAGGCCCTGCGCAGCCAGAGCCACATGACCCGCAGTGCCGTCACCCGCCCCCTGGTCGCCCTGCGCGTCCTCATCGAGGACCAGGCCGTGCGCGCCGCCGCCGATCGCATGATCACGCTGACCTACGCGATCCGGGACGCGTACGCCACAACCGAGGACCTGACCTCCGCCCGCGAGGCCGCGAAGACCGCCCACGACGACTTCGTCAACGCCGCCGCCCGCTACCTGCGCCCCACGAGCAGCCGCCCCACCTTCGAGCAGGAGACCACCCGATGATCCGTCGCTTCCGCCGCTGCGGCCCCGGCACCCTCACACCCGAGGACCAGGCCGTCGTCGACCGGTTCCGCGCGATGCTCACCGCCCTACGCAACCCGCAGCCCTGGACGCCCGGCCACGCACAGGACATCGCCGTGCGGATCGGGCCCTTCGTGGAACGCGCCCACACCCGGCCCGGCGACGACCACGGCCCCGACATGATCGCCGTCGCCCTGGTCCACCCCGCCACCCCGCACGCCGACGCCTACCTCCACGGCCGCCAGCTCGGCTACACCGACCGCGGCTGGCTCCGCTGCCAGACCAACGCGATCCTCGGCTTCTGGCAGCCCGGCTACGCGATGCTCACCCACGCCGCCGCCGACCTGCCCCTGCCCGACGACACCGGCATGGAACCCGCGCACTACGCCCTCTACATCGAGGCCCGCAACCGCGACGACAGCCGCGACGGCTACACCCTGCTGCGCGTCGGCCCGTACACCCAGACCCGGCACGCCCAGCAGGACTACGACCGGCTCACCGCCGCGCTGGACGGACGCGATACCACCCTCGTGCCCGACTGCCGCGTCTCCGCGCGGTACGCACCGTTCGACGTCAGCGACCACCAGCTGTTCGCCGACCCGTACGAGGCCGACGCCGTGGCGCTCCTGGACGCCGCCGTCGCGGGGGTGAGCGCGTGTCCGCACCGGCCCTGTACGAGATCAAGACCAGCGAGGGCGACGACGGCACCGTGCACCCCGCCGAACAGGTCTGGACGCCCTGTGCTGACGGCACAGCCGACCACGGGTTCATCGCCCACCAGGGCCTGTTCGTCGCCGGAATCGACGGGGGCGCCGACGATGACCTCTACCCGGTCGGCTTCCTGGTCCCGACACCAGCGGTGGGCCGACATCATCGATGCCGCCGCCGCGTACATGGCCCGGACCCACGGCTGGCGCAACCTCCACCTCTACCCGGGCGACGACCCAGCGGTCCTCATCCCGCGCATCCCGCGCGCTGTCCACGCCCACGGCGTCTTCTTACGACACCCCGGCCCTTGTGTATAGGCGGTCAGTGACCAGCTGTGTAAGCGGTACCTCGGGGCGGGTGGCATATGTGCCATGAGGGCTTACCAGTCAAGGCGGACCACGAGCTTGAGTCGGTCGGTACAGGCGACTCCGGGCTATGGTGCTGACACGCGTTCACCAACGGCCGGAGCCTGTCAATTTTGGTGAGTCAGGATTTTGCGGCTATCCCTGAGCTGGGATCTCTGCGTCGGGGTGACGCGGGTCGGTCGGCTTGTTGATCCAGACGGTGCCGGGGAGTTTCGGGGGTTCGGGGGCCTTGCGGACGAAGCGTTCGGGGTGCCGGTCGTAGACGGAGGCCAGGACGTCGGCACGCATCTCGCGGAGCTGGTCGGCGAGACCGAAGTGGACGTCGAAAGGCGTGTGCATGCCGATCCCCGAGTGTCGGGGCGCCAGGTTGTACCAGTCGAAGAAGTCTTCGCACCAGGCGCGGGCGTCCTCGATGCACCCGAACCGGTCCGGATAGTTATGGCGGTATTTGAGGGTTTTGTACTGGCTCTCGCTGAAGGGATTGTCGTTCGAGGTTTTCGGGCGCGAGTGCGACTTGGTGACGCCGAGGTTGGACATCATCTGTGCGACGTTCTCGGCGACCATGGGCGAGCCGCGGTCGGAGTGGATCGTCAACTGCCCTTCTCCGATGGTGTACTTGGCGATGCTGGAGGACAGGAACTGCTCGGCCAGCTCCTTGTTCTCGTGACCGGCGAGCATCCAGCCCACCGTGTAGCGGCTGTAGATGTCCACGATCGTGTAGAGGCAGTAGTAGCTGCCCTTGACCGGACCCTTCAGCTTCGATATGTCCCACGACCAGACCCTGTTCGGGCCCTCGGCGACCAACTCCGGTTTCTTGCGCGGCGGGTGGGTTGCCTGCCGGCGCCGTTCGCGGACCTCGCCGTGCCCGCGCAGCAGCCGGTACATCGTCGACTCCGAGCACAGATAGGTGCCCCTGTCCAGCAGGACCGCGTAGATCTCGCCGGGCGCCATGTCCGCGAACTCCTCACTGTGCAGCACGTCAAGCACCTCCTCCCGCTCGGCCGCCGACAGCGAACGCGGGTGCGGCCGACGCTCGGCACGCGGCCGCACCGGCGCCGGGGACCGGCGATGATGCCGGTAGTACGTCGCCCGACTCACCCCGAGCGCGGCACATGCCCGCACCCGGCCGACCACACCTGCCAGCTCCTCCAACGCCGCAACCCTGGCCCGCTCGAAACCGGCCCGCACCTCCTCGGCCCGCACCTCCTCGGCTCCGGCTCCGGCTCCGGCTCCGGCTCCGGCTCCGGCTCCGGCTCCGGCTCCGGCTCCGGCTCCGGCTCCGGCAGGATCTTGGCCGACCGCCACTCCGGCGCCTGCCGCCGGGTCCAACTCCTCGCTGGAGATGGCTACTTCGTCTCGCCCGTGCTCGTCGCACCGCCAGTGGCGAACTGGTCCAGCAGTGCCGAGAGTCTTGACTGGACCTCGATCACCGTCTGGGCCTTGCCCAGCTCGTTCTCCAGCCGGGCGACCTTCGCCTCCAGGCGGACGATCTCCTTGTCCCGCGGATCGGCCTTCGGCCGCCCCGCCGGCGCGGCGAGCGCGGCCTTCGCGCCCGCGTCCCGCTGCTCCCGCCAGTTCGCGATCAGCGACGAGTACAAACCCTCCCGGCGCAGCAGGGCTCCCTTGCCCTTCTTGTCGAGTGTCTCGTACTCGGCGAGGATCCTCGCCTTGTACTCCGCGGAATACCGGCGCGGACCGGCTGAACGGGGCTCTACCTGCGGATCAGGGGTCCCGTGGTCGTTGATGCCGGCCACTTGGGCACTACTCCTTCTCCACCCTCAATACATCGAATCATCCAGTATGCCTGACCCGCCCAAGAATGACAGAGAGGGCAGTCACCCCGTTCCTGCCCCGGCGCGAACGATAAGGAAGCCACGCCTTCCAGTGCACAGCGTTCCATTCCGGCTTGACCTGAGCAGGGCTCGGACCGCGCGTGAGGGCAGGGCACGCGCGTGCCCTGCCCTCACGTCGTCGAACGTCAGGAAACGGGGAACCAGGCCGCCAAGCGCTTCGCGATGACCGGTACATCGATGTTGTCCTGCGCAACGTCCTCGACGAATGGGCCGGCAATGGAGACAGGCGGTGGGGCGGTGCTGGCACTGACGCCGTTGAACCGCAGGAAGACGCGCATGGCAAGCCAAGCGGTGCGCTTGTTGCCGTCGATCAGCGCGTGATTGCGGGCGACGGAGTGCAGCAGTGCTGCAGCCTTCTCGTGCAGCGTGGGATACAGCTCGGTTCCGAACACGTTCGTCCGGGGTCGTTCGATCGCTGACACCAAAGGCCCATGTCACGCACGCTGTGCTCCGTACCATTGACCGTACGGGCGATGGCCAGGATTTCGTCGAGCTGGATGTAGCGCACGTCGGTCACTTCAGGTAGTCCAGGATCTCCGTATCACTGTCCATGAGCTCGACCAGAACGTCATCGACCTTCAGCTCGGCCCGGTCCTGGGCGTCACGGATGGCCTCGATGGCGAGTTCCTGCTTGCTGCGGCCCTCTCGGCGAGCCCGCTCGGTGAGCTTCGCGTCAAGGTCGTCGGGGAGTCGGAGTGTCATCGCCATACACCCATGATACCAGTCCGGTATCAACGGTGCTCTTGGTGGGGATCCCATCCGAAGCGGCGTGACGCAGGGCCTTAGTGGTCTGCGTCGTAAGTCCTTCGGGGGTTGATCATGCGGCTGGGGCGGCGGAGGATTCTGCCTGGTGATCGGCGGTGTGCCGGTCGAGCCTGGCCAGTAGATCGTCCAGGTCGGAGGTGGTGAACTTCCACTGGAACGGCTGTGCCGTGGTGTTGTAGCGGTCTTCGAATGCTCGGAGCCTGTCCTCGACCTCGTTGAGGTCGGTGAAATCGTTGGGTGTCACGACCTTGCGCTGCACGACGGAGAAGTAGATCTCCACCTGGTTCAGCCAGGAGGCGTGGACCGGGGTGTGGACGAGGACCGCGTTCGGGTAGGCGACTCTCAGCCGGTCGTTGAGGTGCCCCGGAGTTTCCGGACAGGGACCCAATAGGGTTGTTGGGTCTTCGAATTTAGTCGGGGAGGGCCGCCCGTGACCTGTACCGCCGGTTGCCGAGAGTGACCGTCGTGGGTGCGTGAGGGGTGAACGCAGACCGCCCGCGCTGCTTGTGGATCATGACTGGTGTCTAGACAGCCGATCTTCAAACAGACACGGGCGGCATGGGCCACGATACCGGCGCGACGGCGCTGTTCGATCTGGAGGGGTCGCGGTGGCCGAGGTCGTCCGCGACGAGGACGGGATACGTACGGTGCGTCTGGTGACCACGGCCCCGGCGGCGCGGGCCTGCCCGGCGTGCGGGACCTTCGCCACCCGGGTCAAGGAACGGGCCGTGACGCGGCCTCGTGACCTCGCCCATGGCGGTGGCGCGGTACGGATCCGCTGGCACAAACGGCGCTGGCAGTGTCGTGAAGATGCCTGTGAGCGGGGCTCGTTCACCGAACAGATTCCCCAGATACCCGCACGGATGCGGCTCACCGAGCGGCTGCGGACCGCGTGCGGGCAGGCCGTGGCCGACGGCGGACGCACCGTGGTGCAGACCGGCCGCGACCTGGGGCCGTCCTGGCCGGTCGTCATGCGCGCCACCCGCACCTACGCCGAGCGCCACCTGCCCGCCGCACTGCCGACGACCGAGGCGATCGGGATCGACGAGACGAGGCGGGGCAAGCCGGTATGGAAGCAGAACCCGGACACGGAGAAGTGGGAGCTGGTCGCGGATGCCTGGCACATCGGCTTCGTCGACGCGATCGGCGGACGCGGCCTGTTCGGCCAGGTCGAGGGCCGCAACGCGGACTCGGTCGCCGACTGGCTCAGCGCCCAGCCCGCCGCCTGGCGCGAACACGTGCGCTACGTCGCCATCGACCTGTGCGCCACCTTCCGCGCCGCAATCCACCGCGCCCTGCCCCACGCCACCGTCGTCATCGACTGCTTCCACATCGTGCAACTCGCCCAGCGCCACCTCGCCGACCTGCGCCGACGCCTCACCTGGAAACAGCACGGCCGCCGGGCCCGCAAGGGAGACAGCGTCTACACCGTCCGCAAACTCCTGCGCCGCAACAAGGAAGACCTCACCGGAGAACAACTCGCCCTGCTCAAGGTCGAGTTGGAGTACATGGGCACCTACGGCCGTCAGATCTACGCGGCCTGGCAGGCCAAGGAACTCCTGCGTGACCTCCTCGGCCTGGCCGTCCACCGCACCCACGTCACCCCCGACCGCTCCGCGATCTCCGCAGCCCGCCACCGCTTCAACGCCCACGTCGCCGACCACGCCCACCTGCCCGAACTCGTCACCCTCGCCGAAACCGTCGATCAGTGGTGGAACGGCATCGAGGCATACGTCCTGACCGGGATCACGAACGCCGCCAGCGAGGGCAACAACCGCGTCATCAAGCTCGACGCGCGATGCGCCTTCGGCTATCGCAACCGCGCCAACCAACGCCTACGGTCACTCTGCGCGACCACGAGACGAGCCCGCCGCGAGGGGGTCCCCGACTAACTTCGAAGGGTGTGGCTCCTTTGGAGGGACAGGCTGAGCTGGGCATTTGCCGGTTGGGCTCGACTGCCGGTCGTGGAGATCCTTTCGGAACCAGCAGGTCACGCCCGCGCGTCGCATCAAGATCGACAGCGCGGAGGGTGCCGGTCACCGCGTGACCCGCTGTCGTGGTCGAGTCGATCACTCGGGCGTGCCTCAAGCCGCAGTTCACGCAGCTAGGGCCGTCCCTCCAAAGGAGCCACACCCAACTTCGAAGACCCGTGAAGCCCAGACTGAGCTCGCGCCACCTTCATGCCGGACACCGCCAGACCAGTAAACAGGTTCCCGTCTGGCTTGTCCCAGGACAGCATTGAGGCCCTGGTTTTGATGTCGTCTAAGCTTTACGACACGTCATCGGCGGTTCACTTGCGTTCGCCTTCTCAGCCCACACCTGCCATATTTAGTACGGCTTTTCCATGACGCTCACCACCACGGCTCATTCACCGCAGCAGCTCATGGTGGTTTGACACCTGCACCTGCATGCCGATGCCGAAGGACCTACCTTCATCTCCACAACAGCATGGCAACTGTTCGTTCCCGTCTTCTACATCAGAACCTCACAATCACCTTCTGGACACACCAACCTCGATTCTTCACTTGCGGTGTGACGTCGGTCGGTTCGGCGGTTTGCCCGTAATGTCCCCTGCCGTTCGAGGACGGGCCGTCGCGTGACGCTGCGGGGCGTCGGGTTCCACGGGCCCGAGGGTGCTGCGGGTCCTCTCCTCTCCGCTGTCGTCGGGGCGGGGCCGACCGTCAGGTGTGGGCCGGAAGCTGGGTGGCCCGCTGCCAGGCGGTGGCGAACGCCGGCGCCCAGGGCCAGGTGCGGTCGAGGTGGAGGGTGCGTCTGCGTGCGTGGGCGGTGAGCCGGGCGGGCAGGTGGTAGAGCCTCCTGCGGATCGTCTCCGGTTCGGCGGCGGCGAGTTCGGGCTCGTCATGCAGGAGAAGGAGCCTGGTCCATGCGTCGAGGTCCGCGGCGATAGTGGCAGCCAGCACCCAGGCGGCGTTCAGCTGCCAGGACTTCGAGGGCAGCAGCCCGAGGCCGATCCGCTTGATCGCCTTGACACGATCCTCGACCTCGGCATGATCACGGTAGAGAGCATCGACGAACCACACCTGCCCGGAGCCGGACACCCCGGAAAGCCCCTGGTGGGCGGGAATGTTCGTGGCGACGATCTGGTAACGCCAGCCGGTGCGCTGCTCGAACGCGGTCAGCTTCTTCAGATCGCGGCGCGAGGGCTTGACCCGGCGCACGATCAGCCGCATCCCCTCGGGCCAGCCGCTCAGGTCGCGCACCCCGGTCAGCTCGGCGACCTGGTAGGTGACCTTCTGTCCGTCCGGGCCCTTGATCTCGTGGACCTCGCCGTCCTGCCGCAGCGCGTCGTTCCACACGTCCGCGGGCAGCAGTGCGATCGCGGCCTCGTCGGCGGTATTGATGGCCCAGCCGGTCACCCAGCGCACTCGGCGGCGGCTGGTGGTCAGCGCCTGCAGATGCTCAAGGAGGCCGTGGCTGAAGGCCGCGCCGTCGATCCTCACCAGCAGCTTCGACCACAGCGGCAGCGGAGTTGCCGCAGCGCGGCGGCCAGCACCGTCTTGTGGTCGGCGACGTCGTTGGACGCCGCGTTGCCCGGCCGTAGCAGCATGGTCACGCACTCGCGGGTATTGGCCAGCCAGGCGCCCAGCGGGTGATGTCCGTAGCCGCCCTTGAACGTGCCGGCCGCGCCGTCCTTCTTGCTGGTGCAGGTCACCAAGGTGGCATCGAGATCCAGGACGTACCAGTTGGTGAGCGTGCGCCCGCATACCGAGATCCACGGGAACCCACCGGGCCGCAGGGCGAGCAGCGTCCACACCCCACGCCGTATCACGGCGCGCACGCGCTCCACCCGGGCTCCGACAGGGCCGTCGATGGCTTCCAGCGTGCGCCACAGGGTGCTGTCCGAGACCGGACGGGGGAAGAACGGCCTCCAGTGCTGCTGCAGTTGCTCGGCCTGCAGGACATTCCTCGCGCCGAGGACGATCGCGCAGGCCAGCTGGACCAGGGCCATCCCGCGATCCCGCCACCCCGGCCCGACGCCGCGGGGCAGCGCGGCGGCCAGGGCGCGGGTCAGCCCGACCCGGTCCGCGATCCGGTGCAGCAGCACCACGCCCGCATGCCCGACCAGGTTCTTGCCGTCGGCCCGCACAACGAGCCGACGATCCCATTCGGTAGCCTGCACCTGTTGGGTGCCCCCACTCTGCGACGTTCTTGATCTAGGAAGTTCAGATCATCGCAGGTCAGGGGCACCCTTCCGCTATCAGGGCGTCACATCACTGACGGACGGCCCTCGTAGCTGAATACACGAGGCCAACGCCATGGCAGAATCGTTCTTCGGGGCCTTGAAGAACGAGCGGGTTTCCCGCGTGACTTACCTGACCCGAGAGGCCGCCCGACAGGACATCACTCGATACATCGAACTCTGGTACAATCACAAGCGCCTCCACTCGACTATTGGTTACCGCCCGCCGCGAGAAGTCCACGCCGAATACACGGAGTTGCACATAGCTGCGTGAAATAGACGGTCAGCTCACTGTCCGGAAAACGCGAGGCCCCTCAAGCCCCACCCTGGGGCGCTTCCTGTCCGCAGACCCGGTCCCCGGTGGCAGCTGCAACGCCTACGACTACGCCTGCGCCGACCCGATCAACAACGAGGACGTGACCGGCTGCGCGACCTGCCGGGTCCCTAAGCACGCCTGGACCGGCCGCAGCTATACGACCGTCTTGCGTACCACCGGCTGGAGCTACGGCAGCTGGCAGAGCTACAACTACCACTGGTTCTGGGACGTCGTCAGCGGCGACTGGGGCCCGCTGCCCATCTCATCCTGGAAGCGCCAGTACAAGTACCGCAAGCAGTACGTCTTCAAGTGTAAGGTCGTGGCCTGGTACGGCTGGGGCAGGCAGAAGATCCTCGCATCCTTCGAAACCCGCTACCAGTACTCCTACCGCGACCGCACCACGTACCGCGTCGCATGGTCGGGCTACAAGTGGACCCGCACCGGCGGCTGGAGCTGGGCCCGAACATCACGGACCTACGTCTCCTACTACCGCATCGTCTACACCAAAGGCTGACCTGGACACTGAGGTCTTCTCGGCAACGTGACGGTTGCGGTGCGTGACCGCGTGCGGGGTGAGCCGGACCGCGTCGAGTGCCCCGCTGTCAGATATGGGTGAAGCCCCTGGTAGGAGCAGGTCTGCGAAAATCAAGTTCCGTACGGCCAGAGGCTTCACACGTTGACCAGTATCACCTACACCGCCGTGCTCGATGTCGGCAGGGAGACCGCCGAGACCCTGGCCCGGCTCCTGCGCGAGCACCGCGACCGGCTCGGCACCCGCAAGAACACCCGCGCCCTGGGCGTCTTCAAGCAGGGGATCCTCGTCCTGCGGTGGTTCGTCGACGGAACCCGGCTGGCCCAACTCGCCCGGGACAGCCGGATCTCGGTGCCGACCGCCTACCGCTATCTCCACGAGGGGCTGACCGTGCTCGCCGACCACGCCCCGGACCTGGCCACCGCACTGGAGCGGGCGGCGGCCGCCGGGTACACCCACCTCAACCTGGACGGCACTGTCATCCGCACCGACCGCGTCGCCGCCCCCGGTCCCAACGGGGCAGATCTCTGGTGGTCCGGGAAGCACAAGCATCATGGCGGGAATGTGCAGGTCATCTCCGCCCCGGACGGCTGGCCGCTCTGGGTGTCCCCGGTCCGCCCCGGCCGCGAGCACGACACCACCTGCGCGCGCACCCACGGCCTGATCGGCGCGCTGAACCGGCTCGCCGCCACTCTGGACATCCCGACTCTGACCGATCTCGGCTACGAGAACGCCGGCGACGGCTTCCGCCACCCGGCCAAGAAGCCGCAGGGCGGCGAACTCGACCTCGAACAGCAGACGTTCAACAAGGTGATCCGTGGCATCCACGGCGTCGCCGAGCGCGCGAATGCCCTGCTCAAAGTCACGTTCAAGGCTCTGCGCCGGGTCAGCCTCGACCCTGGCAGCATCACCCGGATCGCCCGAGCCGCCCTCGTCCTGCTCCAGATGGAACACGGCCGCACCACCTGAACGAAGATCACAAACCGTCACGAGACGTTACCGAGAAGGGTTCACTGACCGAACCTGATTAATGTGGCGCTCCGCGGATCCCTCTGCGGAGCGCCACATCCGCTTGCAGCCTTCAACAACTGGTGAAAGCCTGCCCACCTCCGTACGGGAGACACTCATGCTGTTCGTCATCGCCATTATCGGAATCTCCATACTCGGCTTCACCCTGTGGTACTCGGCGCGCGTCGCCAGAATGCGCGGCCTGCCCCCGTGGCGCAGGTTCCTCCCCCTCAGCCTTCTTGTGTTGTCCATCGCAGCCAGCCTGCTGCGAGCCGCCGACATCCCCCAGGTCGCGAACGCTGTCGCCTTCCCCCTGCTCCTGGCCGCGATCGCGGTGTCCCTGATGGAAGTACGGGCCGAGAGGAGCCGGCGCACACCAACGGTGACGCAGTAGAAAAACCCCACCCTTCGGGTACCCCGCGCCCCTGAGCTGCCCCGGCTGGCCTTCCCTAACCAGCCGGGGTCTCGCTTGGTTAGAGCTTCTCAGCCGATGATGGCGACAGGGGCGTCCCAGGCGTTGCGGTCGACTGTGATGGTGTAACCGCCCCGCGTTTCCTTGCTATTTACCATGTACTGGTGGCCGCGACTGTGGTTGGTGTACTGAGCGGGGTTCCACGGCCAGTCGGTGGTGGTCGTGTTCTTTTTGTCCCACAGTGCGTACCAGAGGTTGCCTGGCAGGTCCGTCTTGTTCGGGGCGGTGGCGATAGCCTTGGCACTGGAGCTGCTGAAGCCGTAGAGGCCGCCACGGTAGGTTGCGTTCCGCAGCGTCTTGGTGAAGGAGCGCACGTAGGTCAGAGTGGCGTCGTTGCACGCCTTGTCGGTGATGTCGTACGACTCCATGTTCAGGTAGATCGGGCTGCCGGCTTTCATCCCGAGGGCTGATGCCTTGGCCACCGCGTCCTTCGCGTTACTCGCACCGACGGAGGCCGCCGTGGAAGCGGTGAATCTTTCCGGGTTTGCGCTCTTCTGGCAGGGCGGCTGCGCGCCGACGTAGAGCGGAATGAGCTTCCAGCCGGTGGAGTTGACCGACTTCGCCCATGACTTGGTCAGGTTGGGCTGAGCGCAGCCACGGTTCTTGCCGCCGATGTAGACAGCGGCGGCGCCATAAAACTTCGTGTTCCACGCTTTCATCGCCGCGAGCGAGGGCGCAGTGCACGTATCGAACGCTCGACCGGTGTACGTCTTCTGTGCGGGCCAAACGGTGGCCGCCATGGACGTCTGCGCTGCGATCCCGGCACCCGCAGCGACGGCGACCCCCGCCGTCGCCCAGGCGATGTAGCGGCTCTTTTTGGACAGCCGATGACTGGACAATCCCCACCCCATTCGTATGGCAGCCTATGGCCGCCGTGAATCCGACGCGCCCGCAGAGGACAGCTTGCGCTACCCCGCAACTCGACCGCAGTACGGGTGCAGCGTCTGCGTAGTGGCGCGCCCTCCGCTTCGGATGCCCGAAGCGGATCGCAGAATAGCCGACGTCCGTGTCGTGAAGGTGAGCAGCTTCGCGTGGGCTCGGTTGGCGGCTGCACCAACGCTGACGCCGGTCCGTGTGCAAGCCGACAGCCTTGATTCCGATAAGTGACTTGCCTAATGAACTGCCGGGCACTGCGGGCGGAGGGAATCTGAACTCACCGACCTACAACTTCCTGGCTGCCCTGCCGGCCGATCCCGACGCTCTGCTGAAGCGGATCCGCGACGACGCCGAGGAGAATCACGGTGCCGGTTCCGACTCCACGACGGGACCGGACCAGGAAGCCTTCGTCACGATCGGCGACCTTCTGCGCAATGGAGCGACTCCCCCGAGACCACCGCGGCTCTCTACCGGGCCGCTGCCCTCATCCCCGGAGTCGACGCCGTTTCCGACGCTGTGGACGCGGCAGGCCGACACGGGGTCGCCGTCGCCCGAACACACGGCGGCGAACGCACTGAGTGGATTTTCGACAAGAGCACGGCCCGACTGCTGGGTGAGCGCACGGTCCTCGTGGAGGACAACGCGTGGGGGAAGGCCGGCACCGTCGTCACCTCCGTCGCCCTCATCGACAGCGGCATCGTCGACGAGGCCGGACAAACTCCCTAGCCTCATGAATTCACCAGGCGGGCGGCTGCTGGTGACGGTGTGTGAGATCAGCAAAGGAGGGTGCCTCGACCTGCGATGATTCAGCTTCTCTACGACTGGATCATGCTGGGAAGGAGGCACCCTCCGGGTGTCGAAGCTTACTGGGTGGGCGGAGGGCTTGTCGCTGTCGACGGGCGGGCGGAAGCTGGTGGGCAAGGCAGGAATCGTGCCGGTGCGGCGTCTCGCGGACAAGGTCGGGCTGACCGACGCGCTGTCGTCGGCGCTGGTGCGGCGGGACTTCCATCCGGTGCATGACCGGGGCGGGGTGTTGGTGTCGGCGGCGTGCGCGGTGCTGCTGGGGTCACGGTCGATCGCGGGGATCGATATGATGCGGCAGGCCGCGCTGATCCTTGGCCATCCGGCCTCCGCCTCCACGCTGTACCGCACGCTGGACGGGATCGGCCCTCTCCAGCTCGACAAGATCGCCTCGGCGCCGGCCAGGACCCGCTCCAGGGTGCACGACCTGATCGACCTGCGCCCCGGCGGGTTCCCCTGGATCCGGGTGGACGGCCGACCACTGACCGGCTGGACAGTCCTGGACATCGACGCCTCCTTCGTGCCCGTGCACTCCGACAAGGAAGGCGCCGAAGCCCACCGCAAAGGCTTCGGCCTGCACCCGCTGCTGATCTTCCTGGACAACACCGACGAGCATCTGGTGTGCCGGCTACGGCCGGGCAGCGCCGGGTCGAACACTGCCGTGGACCACATCGAGGTCGGCGCCGAGGCGATACGCCAGCTGCCCACCCGCCGACGCCGGAAGGTCCTCTTCCGCGCTGATGGTGCCGGCGCCACCAAGGAGTGGCTCACCTGGATCACATCAGGCGGCGGAAACAAGGCCAACACCTGGGATTACTCGGTGGGTTGGACCCGCGATGACGACTTCTGGACCGCGCTGGCCAAGGTCCCCAAGAAGGCGTGGACGCCCGCGCTCGACGCGAAGGGAAAGCCACGCGAGGACGCCGCCCTGGTCGAGATCACCGACCTGCTCGACCTCACCGGCCGGCCCGGGAGCCTGCGGATCGTCGTGCGCCGCGAGCCGATCCACCCCAAGTACGAAAAGGACCTCAAGCCCTACGAAGTGGCCACCGGCTTCCGCTACACCGTGATCGCCACCAACACCCCAGGCCGTCAACTGCAGTGGCTCGACGCCCGTCACCGCGTCCACGCGCACGTCGAGTCCGGCATTCGAAGATCAAAAGCGCTCACCCTGACACGGCTGCCCTCGGCCAAGTTCGCCCTGAACCAAGCCTGGTGCACCCTGCTCGCCCTCACCATGGACCTGATCTCCTGGCTGCAGCTCCTCGCCCTCGACGGCAAACTCGCCCGCGCCGAACCCGCCACCCTGCGCAGCGAACTCTTCGACATCCCCGCCAAGCCGGCCGACCACGCCCGCAGCCGGGAGCTCAAGTTCGACCCCGCCTGGCCCGCCGCCCACCGGGCCGTCGCCGCATGGGACCGCGTCCAGGACCTGCCCGACACCGGCTGACCACCAATCCGTCGCCCCAACAGCCCGGAAGGAGAAGACCCGCAGCACCCTCGGACCGTGGAAGCCGACGCCCACCGCGACGACACGCGGCACACCGCCCTGACCGGCACCGATCACCCAGCGGAACGAACCGCCGGAAACCGGACACCTCAGCCGACCCCCTCAAGCCGGCGCGCGCACGTGAATGATCGAGGGCTGGCCCCTGGAGAAGTCTCCGTGGACGGTCTCGCCGTAAGGAGTCGGCATCACACACCGCCGTCCGGTTGTGTTGATGTGCGCCAGACCCTCTGGCAGGGTGCGGACATCAAACGGGGAGGGACTCATGCTGAAGCAAGTCGCCGAGGGTGTGCTGATCCACCAGAGTAAGTTGCTCGAGAACAACACCGTTGTCGTGCAGGGCAAGGACGGCGTGCTACTCGTAGACGCCGGGATTACCGGTGCCGAAATGACCTGCCTGGCGAACGACCTTCGAGAGCTGGGCCGACCCGTGGTGGCAGGGTTCTCGACGCATCCTGATTGGGATCACGTACTCTGGCACGCCGAACTCGGCGAAGCGCCTCGTTACGGCACAGCCCGCTGCGCGGACTTTATGCAGGAGGTGCTGTCGAACGCGGACTGGAAGGCAGGCATCGTCGAGGGGCTGCCGCCGGAAATCGCTGAGGACACACCGCTCGACCTGTACGGCCTGATCACTGGTCTGCCTGCTGAAACCGCGCAGCTTCCCTGGGACGGCCCCAAGGTGCGGATCATCGAGCACCCGGCGCATGCCCCGGGCCATGCGGCCCTGTTGATCGAAGAACGCCGAGTTCTCATCGCAGGCGACATGCTCTCCGATGTCTTCGTTCCCATGCTCGACGACACCGATAACCCGACTGAGGACTACCTCATCGGGCTGGGGCTGCTTGAGGGCGTAGCGGACGACGTCGATGTCCTCATCCCCGGACATGGGTCCGTCGCCAAGGATGAGAAGGTACGCGCAAGGATCAAACTGGATCGAGCGTACGTGGAGGACCTACGTAACGCCCGGGTTTCCAGCGACCCACGGGTCGTATCGCCCAAACCCGGCTGGGAGTGGGCAAGCGGCATTCACGAAGGGCAGGCCCGAAACCTCGCCCGACGAAGCAAGCGCGAAGGGACGCCCTGACCAGAGAACTGCTTTTGCCACAAGACGCCCCTGAACCGATGACCAAGGCGACGACGATCACCACGACGAAGTTGTTCAGCGGGACCACGGGCACGACGAGCGGCATGGTGCCCGCATGCAAGCGACGAAGCTCAGTCAATCGCTGTCTTTCGGTCGGATGTTGTGGTTGAACCGGAACAGGTTGTGCGGATCGTGCAGCGTCTTCACGCGTCGCAGCCGCTCGAGGTCCTCGGCCGCGAAGAGTTCCCGCACCTGCTCCTGGCGGACCGGGGCGCCGTCGTTGTAGACGGAGTTGAGGCTGCGGCCGACGGTCCACTGCTTCAAGGCGTCGTAGACGCGCTGGTGGATCGGCCGGGCTGCGGTGGACGGCGCGGCCGTGCCGCCGGTCATCACTCGCAGCATGTACGCGGCGTCACGGCCCCCGACCGCGCCCGGGTCGGTGGGCCGACGGGCGAACGCCCCACCGAGGTGACGGATGTCGACGATGCAGGGGACGGCCGCATCGGGTCCAGCCACGTCCATGACGGTACGCAGGGCCGTCGGATCGAGCTCGCTCAGCAGGACGTTTCCGCCGAAGTAGGCGTGCGGGACGTGCGGGTCCTGGTAGATGGTGCCGACCTCCGTGTACGGCATTTCCCGGACGGTGTCGATCAGACGCGGGCCGAGCGCACGCAGGGGCGCCACGAGCCGTTCGCCCTCCTCGGCCGATCCCGTGAAGGCGATCCGGACGTGTGCGACGTAGCGTCCGCGCAGCGGCTCGGGGACGGACGGCATCGATGGGAAGGTCATGAGGCCGATCGAGGAGGTGAGTTCCTCGGGCAGCGTGAGGGTCCACGCGCGGTAGGCGTGCAGCAGGTCGACGGGGTGGTCCGCGGCGAAGTGGAGGCCGCCGCCGTAGAGCCTGGCCACCGGCACGAGGGCGGTCTCGACGGCGGTGACGGTGCCGAAGTTGCCGCCGCCACCGCGCAGCGCCCAGAACAGGTCGGGGTCGGAGCCGGCCGTGACGTGGCGCAGCGCGCCGTCGGCGGTGACGATGTCGATGGCGCGGACGTAGTCGCTGGCGTAACCGGTCCGGCGGCCGAGCAGGCCGACACCGCCGCCGAGGAGATAGCCGACGACGCCGATGTGCGGAGCTGAGCCGTTGACAGGGGCCAGACCGTGCGGGGCGGCCTGCTCGATGACCTCTCCCCACAGCACACCGGCCTGGGCGCTGACGGTTCCGCCGTCCGCGTCCACCACGACGGCCTTCATCCGGCGGGTGGTGATGAGTACGCCCTCACCGTCCAGGGCCGTGACGATGCCGTGTCCGGTGGACTGCACGGCGACGGGCAGTCTCCGCTCGGCGGCGAAGCGGACGGCGGCGCGCACGTCCTCGGGGCGGGTGGCGCCGACGACGACGGCGGGCCGGTGCCGGAAGCCGGTCTGGAATCCGGTCCGTTCCTCGTCGTACCCTCGGCTTCCGGGCAGTAGGACGGGGCCTCGTACCTCCGCGGCCAGCGTCTCCACGTCCGCGCTCATCCGTTGTTCTCCTCCCCGGGACGACGGGCCGCCGTCCCGTGTGTGCCGCTCGGTGGACTGGTCCGCTACCGCAGGTACGAGTTGTCCTGCACCCAGTGGAAGTCACGGCCGACCAGCGGGAAGGTGCCGAGGTCGCGGCGGCGCAGATGCAGGCGGAGGTGGTAGCCGTCGGCGTCGCCCTCAAGGATCAGGCGATCGTCGGCCGGGCGCTCGAAGGTGAACGTCACCTGCCACTTGGGGTCAGCCATCTTGGTCAGCGCGACCGAACGGGCGTTCATGTCGATCGCCGCCATGCAGGGGTCGAGCGAGTCGTCCATGTGCTGGATGACCACGGCGTCGGCGGAGTCCACGACGACTCGGCGCCAGCGCCGGCCGTCGGTCGTCATGGGCGGGTGCCGCTCGCCGTCGATGGAGAAGTCGGTGACGTCCCAGACGCCGTACAACTCGGGCTTTTCCTGTCCACCCCCGTGGTTCTTCCAGAACGACCAGTCGTTGCGCAGTTGTGCGCCGAGCAGCCAGAGCCCCGCCCCCGCCTGCAGTGCGGTGGCGATCCGGTTCACCCTGCGGGAGCGGAAGAGGTCCGTGGGGACGGCAGCGGGGACCGGGCGGTCCGTGAGCAGGGCTCCGGCCAGGCGAGGCGTGTGCGGGGCCAGCAGAAGCAGGCTGAGCAGGAGGAGGTGGAAGGAGTGGACCTTGACGGGGACGTCGAAGGTCATGTTGAGGAGGAGCACCTGTGCCATCTCCGCCGCTGACACCAGTGCGCCCAGCGAGGCCGTGCGCGGAACGATGAGCAGCAGCCCGCCCGCGATCTCCGCGCAGCCGAGCAGCATCTGGTACGGCTTGGAGGACCCCGTCTGCGCCCACAGCAGGCCCATCGGGCTGAGGTCGCCGAGCGGCTCGACGAGCTTGGAGGGCGGCAGCTGGAACTGGAGCGGGACGGCCTTGGCCGCACCGTAGGAGAACATCTGCCCCGCGAGGCAGAAACGGGCGGCCAGGCGGACCCACTTGTCCAGCGCCGCGCAGTCCGTCCAGTTCCGGTCCAGCACGGACCAGACCGGGGTGGCCACGGCGGCGCCCGCGAGCCAGCAGAGCTGCCCCGCCCAGGTGTGCGGGTCGTCGCCGCCGTCGAAGCGGTCACCCAACTCCCTGCCGAGGACCCGCACGGACATCCAGTTCCGCACCGTGCGTACCTCCCAGAGCTTCGCCCAGGAGTCGGCCGCTTCCTGGAGACGCCCCATGCCGCCGCCGCGCAGGGCCAGATAGACCTGAGGGGAAGTCAGGCAGTACAGGCCGGCGTAGGCGAAACCGAACCGGTAGGCGGCGCGGGCGGCCCCGGTCCAGGGAGGCGGGGCCGGGGAGGCGCCGGCCGACGGGACCACCCGTCGGGCCGTCCGGCCGGCCGGTGAGGACGCGACGGCCCGCAGCCACTTGCCTACTCGCACCTTCATCGTTCATCACCTTCGCAAGGGCCGTCTTCGGTGGTCGCGTCAGCTACGGCGGAAACGTCCGAGCCGGGCGTGCACGTCAAGGAGTTCGGACGTGGTCGGGATGATGCCGCGTATGTGGGTCTCGTCGATCGACTCCACCGTCCAGCCGTCGGCGAAGCCGTGCCGCAAGTGGTCGGCCGAGCGCTTGGGGCCGGGTGGCTCGTCGTTGTCCGGAAGCGGCGCCGGTATCTCCTCGACGGCCTCGGCGAGCCGCGCCTGCATCTCCGCGGACCCCCGGTCGCTGATCGAGAGGATGTGCGCCACCGCCCCCGGGCGGCAGGCCCGGTGCAGGGCCGCCGCGTAGGAACGCAGCGTGTCGCCCTCGAAGGTGTGGGCGAGGCCGGAGTCGATCACGGTGTCGAAGCACCCTTCCCAGCCCTTGAGGTCGAGGGCGTCGGCGACTTCGAAGACGGCGTCGAGTCCGCGTGCCCCGGCCTTGTCGCGGGCGAGGGAGATCGCCGTCGGGGACAGGTCCAGCCCTGTCACCGCGTACCCCTTGCCCGCCAGGTGGAGGGCGTCCTCACCGGTGCCGCAGCCCGCGTCGAGGACCGCGCCGCCGATGAGTCCCGCCTCCTCCAGGGCGGCGTAGGCGGGCTGGGGCGCCCCGATGTCCCACGGCGGGCGTTTGCCGAAAGGGCTCTCCCCACGGTAGACGGCGTCGAACACCTCGGTCATCGGGGCGGGTCCGTCGGGTGCGGCGACAGGTTCAGTCATGGCTGCCATGATTGCGTCGCCCCCCGGCGCGTCCCCGGTCTCTTGCGGACTTCTGTCAGGGAGGCATCCCCGCCGGTCAGCGCGAACCGTACTTGCGGACCGCGAGCGGGGCGAACACCGCGATCAGGCCGACCGACCAGGCCACGGTCTGGAGGACGTAGCTCGTCGCCGGGCCCCCGGTGAACAGTGCGCGCAGGGCGTTCACGGCCGCCGTCATGGGGCTGTGGGCAGCGTACGCCTGGAGCCAGCCCGGCATCGTGTCGGTCGGTACGAACGCCGAGGAGATCAGTGTGAACGGAAAGATCCACACGCCGCCGACCGCCTGAGCGGCTTCCGCGTTGCGCACCGAAAGCCCGAGGTAGGCGGCGAACCACGACACCGCGTAGCCGAACAGCAGCAACAGCAACAGGCCGGCCAGCGCGGGCAGGAGGCCGTTGTGGAACCGGAAGCCGACCATCACGCCGACTCCGACGGTCACACAGGCCACGCCGACGTTGCGGAAGATCTCCGACAGCGTGCGCCCGATGAGCACGGCGGTACGGCTCATCGGCATCGAGCGGAAGCGGTCCATGAGGCCCTCGTGCATCTCGGCGGCGACCCCGATGGTCGTGCCGGCCGCGGAGCCGTAGAGCGCCATCTGGACGAGGACGCCGGGCAGCAGGAACTGGACGTAGCGTTCGCCGCCGACGTCCATGGCGCCGCCGAAGACGTACGTGAACAGCAGGATGAACATCACCGGCTGGACCAGCGAGAACATCACCAGGTCGGGGCTGCGCAGCACGTGCCGTACGTTGCGCAGCGTCATCTGCCACACGTCGGAGAGCCACCACCCGAGGGTGTTCCGCGACGGCGTGTACGACGTGCCGCTCTCCCGTGTCAGGGTGGTGGAGGTCATGTGCGCCCGGTTTCCTTCCCGCTGTTGCGCTGGTCGACGCCGTGATCGGCGGAGCGGCCGGTCACGGCGAGAAAGACGTCGTCGAGAGTGGGCCGGCGGAGCGCCACGTCACCGATCGCGATCCCCGACTCCCTGAGCAGGTGGAGCAGGTCGGGCAGGGTGCCGCCGTCGGGCAGCGGAGCGTGGACCACCATCTTCTGCGGGTCGGCGACCGGGTCGGCGCCCAGCCGCTCCCGCAGGAGCCGCACCGTCTGTTCCATGCCTTCGCCGTCCAACAGCGTGATGCCGACCCGGTCCTGACCCACCTGGGCCTTCAGCTCGTCCGGGGTGCCGCCGGCGATGACCCTGCCCCGGTCGATGACCGACAGGGAGTCGGCGAGCTGGTCCGCCTCCTCCAGGTACTGCGTGGTGAGCAGTACGGTCGTGCCCTCCGCGACCAGTTCGCGCACGAGCCGCCACACCTCCATGCGGCTGCGCGGATCGAGGCCGGTGGTCGGCTCGTCGAGGAAGATGAGCCTGGGCCGCGCCATGAGGCTGGCGGCGACGTCGAGCCGGCGCCGCATTCCGCCGGAGTAGGTCCTGGGCTGCCGGTCGGCCGCGTCGTCCAGGCCGAAGCGTTCCAGCAGTTCGCTCGCGCGGGCCCGGCAGTCGGACTTCGACAGCCGGAACAGCCTGCCGATCATGTGCAGGTTCTCGCGCCCGGTGAGGAGTTCGTCGACGGCGGCGTACTGGCCGGTGAGGCCGATGACCGACCGGATCCGGCCGGGGTCGTCACGCACGTCCACGCCGAACACCTCGGCCGCTCCCTCGTCCGGCCTGATGAGGGTGGCCAGGACCCGGACGGTGGTGGTCTTGCCGGCGCCGTTGGGGCCGAGCAGGCCGTGCACCGTGCCCTCGGACACCGTGAGGTCGAGGTGGTCGAGTGCGGTGAGCGAGCCGAAACGCTTGCACAGTCCGGCCGTTCTGATCGCTGCTGGCATCTGCCGTGGTTCCTTTCCGATTCCGACGCAACCCCGAATCGAGTAGTGGCGGGGCAACCGGCTCAGCGGCGCACAGCACCGAGCAACGCCGACATGTGGATGGCGTCGGCGGCCGCGGCGCCCGCCGCGGCCGACACGGTGACCGACTGCTTCCAGCGGCTGGTCAGGTCCCCGGCCGCGTACAGGCCCGGCACGCTGGTGCACTGGGAGGCGTCGACGCCGATGAAGCCGGCGTCGTCGACCATCAGCTTCAGCTCTTCGGCCGCCTGCCTGACGACGGGTTGCTGCCGCTGTCGCGGCGTCCAGACCAGGGTCTCCCGCTCCAGGACCCGGCCGTCGTCCAACTCGACGGCGTACAGCGCCCCTTGGTTGTGGTGCAGGCGGCGGACCGTTCCCGTGACGACCTCGCCCCCGCTGCTCCGCGCCGTCGCGCGAGCGGTCTCCAGGCCGGGCATGGACTCCTGGCAGATCGCGATGGTGTCCTCGCTCCAGGCGAGGAAGGCCACGGCCGACAGTCCCGCGAGTTCCGCGTTGTCGGCGACGGTCGCCCAGCGCCCGCCGGCGTTCTCCTCGCCGAGGCAGAACGGGCAGTGGATCGCGCTGCGGCCCCAGCACTCCGCGAAACCGTCCACGTCGGCCGGGAGGACGTCCACGACACCGGTGGCGAGCAGAACGGTTCGGGCCTCGACGGTCCCGCCGCCGACGGCGACCCGGAAGCCTCCGCCCGGAGCGGGGGTCACGCTCTCGGCGTCGGCCTCCAGCCGCTCGACGGTCGCGTACCGGGAGAGTTCTTTCCAGGCGCGCGCCCGGAACTCGGCGGGTGTGACACCGTCCATTCCGACATGGCCGTGAACACCCGCCGACGCGCTGTTGCGCGGTGCCCGTGGGCTGTCCACGACGGTCACCGGGTGCCGGTATCTGGCCAGGCCGAGCGCCGCGGTGAGCCCGGCGGGGCCGGCTCCCACGATCACGGTGGTGTGGTCGGCGTGCGAGGACATCGGTCTGATCCCTTCCGTCGGGCGGCGTGAGCGGGTCCGTCCACCGTGGGAGCGGTCCGGCGGGTGCGCGGTGGGGAACGCCGGAACGGGCTGTCGGCGGGCGGAGGCCGTCGGCCCGCATTGTGGTCGCCGCCGCGGTGCGGGAGAGGTGCGGGCGAAAGAGGTGAGCCAGACAGTCGTGCGCGTACGGCGGTACGGGCGACGTCGGCTTTCGGCCCGGCGCGGGCCGACGACGGTCAGCGGCCCCCGCCCGCCCTCCCTGTCACCAGGCGGGAGGGCGGGCGAGGGCCGCATCGCGTCAGGCGCCGACGTACTGTGCGAGGTGCTCGCCCGTGAGGGTGGGGCGGTCGGCGACGAGCTCGGCGGGCGTGCCCTCGAAGACGATCTTTCCGCCGTCGTGGCCGGCGCCGGGGCCGAGGTCGATGATCCAGTCGGCGTGCGCCATGACCGCCTGGTGGTGCTCCACGACGATGACCGTCTTGCCGGCGTCCACCAACCGGTCAAGCAGGGCGAGCAGTTGCTCGACGTCGGCCAGGTGCAGGCCGCTGGTCGGCTCGTCGAGGATGTAGACGCTGCCCGTTCCGGCCATGTGACCGGCGAGCTTGAGCCGTTGCCGCTCTCCGCCGGAGAGGGTGGTGAGCGGCTGGCCGAGGCTGAGGTAGCCCAGGCCGACCTCGGCGAGCCGGTCGAGGACGGCATACGCGGCCGGCGTCCGTGCCTCACCGCTGCGGAAGAACTCGGCGGCCTCGGCCACCGGCATCGCGAACACCTCGCTGATGTCCCGACCGCCGAGCCGGTACTGGAGCACCGAGGTCTGGAACCGCTTGCCCTCGCACTCCTCGCAGGTGGTGGCGACGCCGGCCATGATCGCCAGGTCGGTGTAGATGACACCGGCACCCTTGCAGGTCGGGCAGGCGCCCTCGGAATTCGGGCTGAACAGGGCCGGCTTGACCCCGTTGACCTTGGCGAACGTCTTGCGGATCGGTTCGAGCATGCCGGTATAGGTGGCCGGGTTGCTGCGCCGGGAGCCCTTGATGGGCGACTGGTCCACCGTGACGACGCCGTCGCGGCCCGCTACCGAGCCGTGGATCAGGGAGCTCTTGCCGGAGCCCGCGACGCCGGTGAGTACGGTGAGCACACCGAGCGGGATGTCCACGTCGACGTCACGCAGGTTGTGGGCGTTCGCGCCGCGTACCTCCAGCACACCGGACCGCTCGCGCAGGGACGGCTTCAGTGAGGCCCGGTCGTCCAGGTGCCGTCCGGTGACGGTGCCGCTGGCCCGCAGGCCCTCGACGGTGCCCTCGAAGACGACTTCGCCGCCCTTGGTGCCGGCGTGCGGTCCCAGGTCGACGACGTGGTCGGCGATCACAATCGTCTCCGGCTTGTGCTCCACGACCAGCACGGTGTTGCCCTTGTCGCGCAGTTGCAGCAGCAGGTCGTTCATCCGCTGGATGTCGTGCGGGTGCAGGCCGACGGTGGGCTCGTCGAAGACGTAGGTGACGTCCGTGAGCGCGGAGCCCAGGTGGCGGACCATCTTGACGCGCTGGGCCTCACCGCCCGAGAGCGTGCTCGATGACCGGTCGAGCGAGAGGTAGCCCAGGCCGATCTGGACGAACGAATCGAGGGTCTGGCCGAGCACGGTGAGCAGTGTCGTGACCGACGGGTCGGTGAGACCGCGGGCCCAGGCCGCGAGGTCGCTGATCTGCATGGCGCAGGCGTCGGCGATGCTCAGGCCGTCGATCTTCGCGGACCGGGCGGTCTCGCTGAGCCTGGTGCCGTGGCACTCGGGGCAGACGGAGAACTCCACCGCCCGTTCCACGAAGGCACGGATGTGCGGCTGGAGCGTCTCCTTGTCCTTGGACAGGAACGACTTGCGCACCCGCGCGAGAAGGCCCTCGTAGGTGGTGTTGACGCCCTTGACCTTGACCTTGACCGGGTCCCGGTGCAGGAAGTCGTACCTCTCCTGCTCGGTGTAGTCGCGGATCGCCTTGTGCGGGTCGAGGAAGCCCGACTCGGTGAACGACTGCACCACCCAGCCGTCGGGTTTCCAGCCGGGGACCATGACCGCGCCGTCCGCGAGCGACTTGGAGTCGTCGAGGAGCTGGGCGGGATCGATGTCCGAGACGGTGCCCATGCCCTCGCAGCGCAGGCACATGCCGCCGACGACGCTGAAGCCCTTCTCGATCTTCTTGCCGTTCACCACGAGGACACCCGAGGCGTCGGCCGAGGCGACGTTGAAGGCGAACGCCTTCTGCGACCCGATGTGCGGCTTGGCGAGGCGGCTGAAGAGGATGCGCAGCAGTGTGCCCGCGTCGGTGGCGGTGCCGACCGTGGAGCGGAGGCTGCTGCCCATGGGCTGCTGGTCGACGAGGATCGCGGTGGTCAGCCCGTCGAGCACATCGACCTCGGGCCGCGCCAGGGTGGGCATGAAGCCCTGGATGAAGGCGCTGTACGTCTCGTTGATCAGCCGCTGCGACTCCGCGGCGATCGTGTCGAACACCAACGAGCTCTTGCCCGAGCCGGAGACCCCGGTGAACACGGTCAGCCGCCGTTTGGGGACCTCCACATGCACGTTCTTGAGGTTGTTCTCACGAGCCCCGTGCACCCGGATCAGATCGTGGCTGTCGGCGGCACACAGCCCAGGAGGCGGGGTGTCCGTCTCCGTGCCAGCGGTCATGTTGTCCCTCCCGTTCGTCGGACGCGGCATGCCTTCGTCAGGTGACGTGGTGACGAGTTCCTGAACGTCCCGGTTCATGGGACTCAAGCGTATACCTGCAAAGTCGGTTGAGGGTTTTGAAGAAGCTCTTCGAGAAGCTAAGCGGATTCCTTGGGATATAGTCTCAAACCGTGAAGCACCTGCGTCCGTTCGACCTGGCCCGTGAGCACGGCATTTCCACCCAGGCGGTCCGCAACTACGAGCGGGACGGGTTCATCCCGCTCGCCCGGCGCGCCCCGTCCGGCTACCGCACCTACACCGAGACCCACGCGGCGGCCCTGCGCGCCTATCTGGCGCTCGTCCAGGCGTACGGGTACGCCACGGGCGGAGAGATCATGCGGTCGCTCAACACAGGCGACCTCGACGCCGCGCTGACGGCCGTCGACCGCGGCCACGCCCAACTGCTGCGCGACCGAAGCACGCTGGACGCGGTGGGACGGGCGGTGGAGCACCTCACCTCCGCCCCTGGCCCCGCCGAGCACACGTCCGCCAGCAGCGAGCCGCTCAGCATCGGCGAACTCGCGCGCCGTCTGGGGGTGACCGCGGCGACCCTGCGGAACTGGGAAGCGGTGGGCATCCTCATCCCGGCGCGCGAGCCGGTCACCGGCCACCGCTCGTTCGGCGCCACGGACGTACGCGACGCCGAACTGACCCATCTCCTGCGGCGCGGGGGCTACCCGCTGGAGCACATCCGCACGGTGGTCCGGCAGATCCGCACGGCCGGCGGCACCGAGGCGCTGTCCGCCGCCCTCGACGACTGGCGGCGGCGGCTCACAGCCCGCGGCGTGTCCATGCTCGGCGCGGCGGCCCAGCTCGGCGGGTACGTGGCCCATCTGGGCGTCCCAGCCGGACCGCCGGCCACCACGGAACCGGCTCCCGCGCCGGGGTACCCGCCGACGGTTTGAGACCTCGCGGCCCGGCGGGTCCGCCCGCTGCACCGACGGCATCGCCGTAAGCCTCAACGGGTCTTTCAATGATTCGATTGACAGACATGAGCAAGGACTTTCACAACCTTTCCGTGGCCTCGTGCGCTGTGCTGGCGCTCGGCGAACCCACCCACCGGGAGCCCGCCTTCGGGTGGGTGCGCAACGAGTTGTTCGCCCGGCTGGCCGGCCTCGGCTTCCGCTCGATCGCCCTGGAGACCGACCGCGTGGCCGCGCTGCGCGTCGACGACTTCGTCAAGGGCGGCGACGGCGATCTCGACGAGGTGGCGCGAGAGGGCTTCTCCCACGACTTCGGGAACCTGGAGACCAACCGGCGCCTCGTCGCCTGGATACGCGAACACAACGCGACCCGGCCGCCGGAGGAGCGGCTGAGCTTTCACGGCTTCGACGTCCCTGCGGAGACGACCAGTGCCCCCAGCCCGCGGCGCTGTCTCGAATTCGCCCGGGACTACCTGCGGCTCGACCTCGACCTCGCCGGGCTGCTGGGCGCGGACGAGCAGTGGAGCCGTACGGAGGCGGTGATGGACCCGGCCATGTCGGTCGGCGCCACGCCCGAGGCCGAGCGGCTGCGGTCCCTCGCCGACGACATGCTCACCCTGCTCCACTCCAACGCCGCCGAGCGGATCGCGCAGACCTCGCGCGCGGAGTGGCTCCGGGCCAGGGCACACCTCACCGCCGGCCTCGGCCTGCTGCGCTACCACCGGCAGGCGGCCCAGCGCCTGGAGAACAACGACCGGCTGTCCCGGCTGTTCGCCACCCGGGACGCGCTCATGGCACAGAACCTCCTCGACATCCGCAGCATCGAGGGCTGAGGTGCCCCGAGGTTTCTTGCTGCTGCCGCCGGCCGGACGGTCGGGCCGGGTGCGGATCACCCAAGTCTCCGTCCCGTGCGGCAGGCGTGCGGGCTGCCGCGCCGTCGTATGGCCCGTACCGGTGAAGCTTCCGGTACCGGCCCTGCTGCCTCGGCGGTGAAGCCAGGTCGTGTCCTTATGCTCACGACATGGTCCAGGTACAGGAGCAGCCGGCGCTGAGCCGCAAGCTCGGGGTCGGCAGGCGGGCAGCCTGGTCGCTCGCCGCGGTCGCCGTGCTGTGCCAGATTCCCTACCCGCTCGTGTCCGGCTCGCTGCGTGATGTGCTCACCGTCGTCGGCGTGGTGGTCTTCTGCCTCGCGTCCATGGCGGCCGCCGCTCTGCGGCACGGTGTGCGGGGTCCGCTGGTGCTGTTGGCGGTGGCAGGGCTGGGCGGCCTGGCGGTCGAGGTCGTGGGGGTGCGTACGGGCTTTCCGTTCGGTACTTACGAGTACACGGGGACGTTGGGGCTGGGCGTGGCGGGGGTGCCGGTGGTGGTGCCGCTCGCCTGGATCATGATGGCCTGGCCCGCGCTGGAGGCGGGACGGTTGCTGGCCCCGGGCCGGGGGCATGCGGGGCCCCGTTCGACCCGGGTGCGAACGGCGGTGGCCGGAGGGTGGGCGCTGGCGTCCTGGGACGTTTTCCTCGATCCGCAGATGGTCGATGCCGGTCACTGGAGCTGGACGGATCCTCATCCGGCGCTCCCCGGGGTGGAGGGTGTGCCGCTCACCAATTTCCTCGGGTGGGTAGCCGTGTCCGTCGTCATGATCGCCGCGATGGACGCGCTCTGCGGGCACGCGGTGCGGCGCCCCGCTGAGGACGGCCGGCCCGCCGGCCCGGCTGTCGTGTTGTACCTGTGGACCTACGCCTCCTCGGTCATGGCGTGCCTGGTGTTCTTCAGCCGTCCGCAGGTGGCGCTGGTGGGTGGTGTGCTGATGGGGCTGGCCGCCGTCCCGCTGGCAGTGCGGGTGGCAGGTGCCGCCGGGAGGCGGAGGTGAGCCGGCTCCACGCCGCGCGGGCGTTGACCGCGGGGGGCGCGTTGCTGGCGGTCGCCGGCACGGTGCACAGCGCTCTGAACAGCAGGAGCCTACGAGTTCCCCCGCCGGATCCGGCGCCGGTGGGCGAGTCGGTGTCGCTTCTGCTGCCGGTACGCAACGAGGCCGGGCGTGTCGGTCCCGCGCTGCGGTCGCTGCTGGCTCAGGAACGCCTGCTCCGGGCAGAGGTCATCGTGCTCGACGGCCAGTCCACCGATGACACCGGCGCCGTGGTGCGCCGCCTGTGCGGATCGTATCGGCACGCCCGGGTCGTGCACGGCACGGCGCCGGAGCCCGGTTCGCCGGGCAAGGCCCATGCCTGCCATCAGCTCGCGTCGCTCGCGCAGGGCAGCGTGCTGGTCCTCGTGGACGCGGACGTGGTGCTCGCGTCGCACACGGTGGCCTCCTCAGTGGGCTTGCTGCGCTCGTCCGGACTCGATCTGGTCTCGCCCTTCCCCTGTCAGGTCGCCGAGGGGCTCGCCAACCGGCTGTTCCAGCCGCTGCTGCAGTGGTCGTGGCTCACCCTGCTGCCACTGCGGCGGGCGGAGACCTCACCGAGGCCGGGGCGGTCCGCGGCCAACGGCCAGTTCCTCGCCGTGGACGCCACCGCTCTGCGCAGATGCGGCGGGTTCGCCGCGGTCGACTCTGCTGCTCAATTCGGGGGAGGGTCACGCACCGCGTCCCAGAGGGACCGGCCGGGGCCGGACCGCCTCCTCGCGAGACCCGTTCCCTGCGCCCCGCCGACAGGCCGGCGTCCCTCTCCGCAATGGAGCAACAGAGTGACGGTCGCGGACAAAGCCCTCGAGGACACGGCGCTCATCCGGGCGCTCAAGCGCGTCGGTGGCCGGGGCGGTGTCGTGGACGGCAGCCAGATCGCGGTCTGCCAGATGTACGACGGCTGGCGCGAGCTGCGAGAGGGGTACGGCAAATCCCCGTGGGCGGCATTCGGGTCCGGCGGCGGCGCGGCAGCAGTGTGCACTCTCCTCACCTGGGCGTACGTGGTGTCGCCGTTGGCGGCATGCTGGGGATCGCGCTGGGGGGCGGCCGGATACGCCGCAGCCGTGACGGGGCGGGTGCTGACCGCGCGGCGCACGGGCGGGCGACGCTGGCCGGACGCGCTGGCCCACCCGGTGTCCGTCACACTGCTGGCGGTGCTGACGGGATGGTCCTGGCTCGGCCACCGCCGCTCCACGTTGTCGTGGAAGGGCAGGCCGCTGCGAGGGCGGTGCTGAGATGCCCCGCGTCGCCGTGATCGGAGCCGGCATGGGCGGGCTGGCAGCCGCTGCCCGGCTCGCCCGTCAGGGTCACCACGTCACCGTGTACGAGCGGGCGGCCACCTGCGGGGGCAAGCTCGGCACCGTACGCCGGGACGGTTTCGTCTTCGACACCGGGCCGTCGCTGCTGACTCTGCCCGAGGTCTATCGCCGCCTGTTCGCGGACACGGGGGCTCCCTTGGAGCGCTGCGTACCGCTCATGCCGGTCGAGCCGGCCTGCAGCTACCGGTTCGCCGACGGAACTCAGCTGGTGATGCCCGGTGATCCGCGCCTGGTGCCCGGTGTGCTGGACGACACTCTGGGGGGAGGAGCCGGGGCGCAGTGGGCCCGGCTGCACGAGGCCTCCGGCGAGTTGTGGCGGCTGGTGGGCGAGAGTGTGCTGCGCCGACCGCTCGGCGGCCCGGCCGGGCTGCTGCGTCGCTCGGCGCGGCCCCGGGGGCTGACCGCTGTCGCCCCCTGGCGCAGCCTGCGGGGCACCGGCCGGCACTATCTGCGCGATCCTCGGCTGCGCATGTGGCTGGAGCGCTACGCTACCTACAGTGGCTCCGACCCTCGACGCGCACCTGCCGTCCTGGCAGTGGTCTCCTACGTGGAACAGCGCTACGGCACCTGGTACGTGCCCGGCGGCCTGCGCCTGCTGGCCGACGCCCTCGAGCAGCGGTGCACCGAGCTGGGGGTGCGATTCCGCTACAACTGCCGGATCGCCGCAGTGGACGCCTCGGCCCGCGGTGTCACCGGTCTCCGCCTGGCGGACGGCGGCACGGCGGCAGCGGACATCGTCGTCTCCGGCATCGACGCGAGAACGCTCTACGGCCACCTGACGGCGGACCGGCGCGGGCGTCGCCCCCTGGCTGCCCTCGCGCGCGCCCAGTCCTCGCTCGCCGGGTTCGTCCTCCTGCTGGCGCTTCGCGGGCGGGATCCTCGGACACCCCACCATCGCGTGCTGTTCCCGGCGGACTACGACGCCGAATTCGATGCCGTGTTCGGTATGCCGGGCCGTCCCGCCATCGATCCCACGGTGTACATCAGCGCGCCGGACGACGCCGCGCTGCGTCCCGATGACGGGCATGAAGCCTGGTTCGTTCTGGTCAACGCCCCCCGGCACTCCTTGGACGGCACCCGCGGCACCGTCGACTGGACCGCTCCGGGACTCAGGGAGTCCTATGCCGAACGCGTCCTGGACGTCATGGCCGACCGCGGCATCGACGTGCGCCCACGACTGCTGTGGTGCGAGACCCGCACCCCCTTCGACCTGGAACAGCAGACCGGCAGCCTGGGGGGCGCCATCTACGGCAGTTCCTCCAACGGCATCCGGGCCGCCTTTCTCCGGCCGGCCAACCGCTCCCCCGTGCCCGGGCTCTTCCTCGTCGGCGGATCCGCCCACCCCGGCGGCGGTCTGCCGCTGGTGGCGCTGTCCGCGGAGATCGTCGCAGCCGACATCGGCAACGCCTGACCCCACCGGCCGTTGTGTCAGCGCCCGCGCCACCCCGGCCGTCAACTGTACGAAGCCGACCCCCTGCGGCCACCGTCCAGCCGATCACGCACACCTCGGCCCAGTTCCCCCCCCCTGTGCCCGGCGTACCGTCGGGCGACAAGCTGGTAGCCGACGAGCAGGACCGTGTGCAGCAGGTACATCCACAGGCCCGGCGCCGCGACGACTCCGGGCACGACGAGCCCGCCGAACGGCACGCTCCAGTCGACCGGGACAGCCAGGAACAAGACGAACCCACCGAGGAAACCGCACAGGAAGGCCCCCGTCACGAACGCGGCCAGAACCGTTGCCCGCAACCCCGCGACACCCACGCCGACGAACCGGAAAAGCAGGAACACCTCCGTGGAGAGCAGAAGCCACAGCAAGTGGAAGGCCAGGACGGCGGACCAGCCGAGGCGGTGACCGCCGGCATCGGCCAGTCGGGCCAGCGGCGGGGCGGCGTACAGAACGATGCTCATGAGCAGCGGGCCCGCCGCCAGTGCCGGCACCAGCCTGCCCCGCCATGCGGTGAACGTGTCGTCCCGCGCCGCCACGGGCGACAACGGCCGACCGACCGGGACGACAGCCCGTCGGGGCCGCCGGTCTTGTCGCACCGGACTCCTACGACCAGGCTCCAAGTCGATCGGCCGCTCCCGGAGAACGACCTCCACGAAGCGCAGACCTGCGGCTTTGCCTCGATGATCTGTCCGTCGTCGTCATGGCTTTCCGTCACCACGAATGTGAGACCGAGCCCGGCGAACGGTGCGACTCGCTTGTCCGGTCTCAGTCGTTGCTCATGTCGGTGCTGGCGGAGGACGGCAGTACCGACGCTGCAGCACCGAGAGAACGACTGGTCCGAGGAGAGGGACTCGCTGAAAAGCCGTACGACAGCCTGGGCACCCTGGGCACACACCCGCTGATCGTGTTCGAGAAGGGCTGCCTGCTGCCTCCCCGCGGCACCGCGCGAGGGCGCGCGCCTCAGGCATCACCGCCCGCTCTTCCACCGTCGGAGTACGGCGTTGCGGACTCGGGCAGCCCCGCCATCCGCGGCAGCAGTTGTGCGGCGATCAGCGTCGAGAGGGCGGAGTGGTCGCCACTGCCCCCGTCGGTGCGTACGACCACCGGCTGCGGCGCCTTCAGCACCAGTTCCGCTCCCACCTCGAGGCGGCGACGGGCCAGTTCGTACTGCAGCACCGCGCGGTTGTCGCGGTAGGCCTGGGCGAGGGCGCGCTGGGCACGAGCCTCGTTCTCGGCGGAGATCAGGCCGCTGCGGCCGCGGGTCTCGATCTCGAAACGTACCCGCTGGGCGTTGGTCTCCTGCTCCTCGAGCAGCTGGGCGACCTGCTCACGGGCCCTGTTCAACGCGGCCCTCACCTCGACGATGCGCGCGTCGCGCACCTTCTTCGCCCGCTCGATGTCCATGCCCAGGCTGTCGATACGGCGCTTGCGGATCAGGCCCCACTCCTGCTCGTACGCCGTGCGCTCCTTGGCGATGCGCTCCCTGGTGGCCAGGTGCTGCTGGTACTGGGTCGGCAGCTGGACGTCCGGGATGTTGGAGCCGGTGATGCGCACGCCGTAGCGCGAGAGCTGGCTGTTGAGCAGCTCCTGCATGTCGGCCACGTCCGAGCCGCGCAGGTCGTACGCCCGCTCCGTGCGCATTCTGCGCGCCCGCTGCCGGATGGCGTCCTGGACCGCGCTGGACAGGACCAGGTCGAAGTTGCCCGCGCCGATGGTGCGGACGAACAGCACCGCGTCCGTGATACGGAACTTCAGGAAGAACTCGATCGACCGCAGCGGGACGTTCTCCTGCGTCGGGCAGGCCATCACCGGGGCCGAGTACGGGATCTCGGTGGCCACGTCGACCACGAAGTCCACCCTCGACCACGGGTGCCAGAGATAGTGGCGGCCTGCGTCCAGAGTGCCGGTGACCGCGCCGTAGCGGGTCAGGACGCCGTGGGTGCCCTGCTCGATCTCGACGATCGAGGAACGCCACCACCAGAGCCCGCCGATCAGGAGGAGGGCGACCCCGGCGGTGTAGGAGAGGGTGGCGATCGCGCCGTACGCGATGTCCGCGGCGCCGTCGGCGTCCGCCTCACGCAGGGTCAGCATCACGCCCGCGAGGAGCGCGAACAGGCCGAGCCACAGCGGCAGCATCCACCACAGCCTGCGCCGGTGGCGGGGAATGATGACCGGGGTGAGGGCGCCGGACTCGCCGCCACGGAGCAGCTGGGCGATGTCGCTCCAGGGCGCCACCGCCTCGGAGATGACCGACCTGCGGTTCATATGTGCGGTACTCACTGACCGGCCTCCTCGGAGAAGTCGGTGGCGTCGGGGTTCTCATGCTTCCCGGCATGCTGTTGGGCTGTCCGACCCGCGGTGGTCGTCGCACCCGCGGCGTCCGCCGTCTCTCCGATCGGCGCCGACGGGACGGTCGGCCGCTCGGTCTCCCACAGCGTGCCGATCTCCGCCTGACGTCCGGCGACGCGGTCGGCGACCTCGGTCAGCCGCGACCGCACGGCGGACATGTCCGCCTCGGTGAACAACTCCTCCCCGCGCTCGCCGACCAGCTCCCGTGCCAGCTGCAGGAAGTCGACTCCGACGGCACCTCTGTCGTCCACCGAGCCTCCGATGCGGACCAGGCGCGGCAGGCGGTCGGCGACCTGCTCGAGGGTGTCGAGGATCTGCTGCTGGTAACGGTACTCGAGGATCTCCGGAGCCTCGGCCGCGGTCATCGCGCGGATGTCGAGGGCCTGTGCCTCCAGCAGCGCCGCGTTGGCCTTCGCCTCGGACTCGGCCTGGACGTAGCGCTGACGGGCCAGCGCCTGGGCGCGGTTGGTCTCCCGCTCCACGGCGGTGTCCATCTGTGCCTGGTACTGAGCGATGTCGGCCTCGATGGCGGAGAGCGTCTCGTGGCTGGTCGCCAGCTCCTTGCTCAGGTCGCCCTCGTCCTGCTCCTTGCGGAGCATCAGTGCGTACTCGTGGGTGTACGCCTCCTTCGCCATCCGCACCATCTCCGGCGCGGCCAGGTCCATGCGGTACGCACGGTCGGACGGTTCGGCGTGCGTGATGTTGGCGTTGGTCAGCTCGACCGCGGGCCGGAACTGCTGGTTCAGCTGTTCGAGGAGCCGGCCGGTGTCCTCGCCGACCATGTCGTAGATCCCGGCCGCCTCCTGCTCGTAGATGAGGCTGCGGATCGTCTCGCTGACGGCGTTGCTGAGCTTCTCCTCGAAGCCGCGTACCGCACCCAGCGTGTAGACGAACTCGGTCGGATCACTGATCCGGAACTGGATGAACAGGTCGATCGAGGCCTTCACCCCGCCCTTGGTCGGGGCCTCGCGCACCGGGGCGTTGAACGGGTACTCGCGGGTGGTGTTGAGGATGTACGAGACGCGCTTCCACGGGCTGATCAGGACCACCCGGCCGGGGCCGACGACCTTCTCCAGCTTTCCGAAGCGTGTGATCAGCGCCTGGGAGCCGTCCGGGACCATCACCATGCCCTGACGCCACCACACGAAGAGGGCCGCGAGCACGGAGATGATCCAGTAGTGCAGCCCGAAGAGCGGGTTGGTCAGCGGGCTGTCGTCCACAGTGGACACGACGGCGGTTCCCACCACGCCCAGGACGAGCAGCGACAGTACCGGCAGCATGCTCAGGAAGGAGCGGCCCTTCGGCAGCACCATGGGGCAGATCGCATGGACCTGCTCCCGGCCCTCGCGCTGCTGCTCGCTCTGGTTGAGCGCTTCGCCGGCCTCGTCGAGAGCGACGGTCTTCTGGTGCATGACCGTGGCTATGGAGCCGCCCTGTTCGCGGGCGGCCGGGAAGTCGGCGGGGTCCATGCCCTCTTCCTGCGGCGGGGACGCGTCCCTGCCGGAGCCGTCCTGCCCGTGGCTCTGCTGCCGCCCGGTGCGCCGCCGGATCTCCTCTTCGGCCGCCTGCCGCGGGTCGGCGCCGGACGCCACCGTCGAGGCCATCCTGCGTAGGTTCTGGGTCCTCGCTTGTGCCACAGTTCCCCCTTTCTTGTTCGTCTTTTCGTTCGTCTCGCTTCGGGACTTACCGCTTGTGCATGATTTCGATCGTGCTACAGGGTTCCGGCCATGTCACACCACAGGCGCGGGTGCGAACAGCCGGGAGACCGATCGTGACCACACTGATGAGGAGAGGGATGCCCACCGGCGGCGTCGACGGACACCGGAAGGCATGTCGTCGCCGGAGCGACCCGGGCTCAGCAGAAAAGATGTTCGCAAGCCCTCCCACGGGCTCCACCGCACGGATGAGAAGTGGCTCCACGGCGTACGAGGTCGACCTGGCCCCACCACTGAGCGGACGGAGGTGCTGGGCGCTGGTCCGACAACGGCTCCGCCGCCTCCTCGGATCCCTCGGAGAGATCGGTGGAGCGGTGGGAAGACACCGGTAGGGTGGGCCGTTGTGGACGTGGGGACAGGAAACGAGATGGTCACCGTCCCGTCGGGACGGGTGACGCTGTCGGACCGGCGGACACAGAGCAGTTGGCCGGTCGAGGTCGCGCCGTTCCAGATGTCGGCGTTCCCGGTCACTCAGTCCTGGTATGCGCTGGTCACAGGCCGATGGCCGGGTAGCACCCGAGGCGAGCGACTGCCGGTCGAGGGTGTTTCGTGGTGGGACGCGGTCCAGTTCTGCAACGCCCTGTCCCGGCGCGAGGGGCTGTCGCCCGCGTACGACTTGTGCGTCGACGCCGGGACGGCCGAATGGGACACCTCCGCAGACGGGTACCGGCTGCCGACCGAGGCCGAATGGGAGCACGCCTGTCGTGCGGGGACCACTGGCGCGAGGTACGGCCGGCTCGACGAGGTCGCCTGGTACCAAGGCAACTCCGACGGGCGGATCCGTGCTGTCGGCGGCAGGCAGCCCAACGCATGGGGTCTGTACGACATGCTGGGCAACGTGTGGGACTGGTGCTGGGATGTCTACGACGCCGAGGTGTACGGCACCTACCGGGTACTCCGTGGCGGTGGATGGGCCGACGAGCACTGGAGCTGCCGGGCGTCGGTGCGGCGGCGCAGCCACCCGACCTTCCGGATCGACGACGTGGGTTTCCGCATCGCGCGCTCCACACCACCGCCTCGGCCATGACTGAACCGTTCCGGGTTCGATGGGGGACTCTGATGTGCCCCGGGTTGCGTGAGTCGAGTTGCGGGGGTCCAGGCGATCGAGGGGGTCGACTTCGGTTCGAACTCGATGGGTGTGAGAGTACGGTTCGCGCCGTGATGCCCGATTCGCGATGAGGTCTGGGTGAGGTGCCCTGTTCGGTGGGGTGGGCTGGTGCTCAGGGGTGGGGCTGGGTGAACAAGCCGGGCTCGGGCTCGGTGAGGATGCCGCGGGTTACCAGGCGTTTCAGCTTGGACCGGATGCCCTCGGTGTTCTTCGGCAGGATCGGAAGGTCGAGGGCCTCGCAGCTGTCGCGGGCCCGCATCGGGGTGCCGGTGTCGGCGAGGACCGTGAGGATCTGCTGGTGGGCGGGGTGTTCCGGCACCTCGGCGTGGGGTGGATCGTCGACCGGTGCGGGGAGGCTGAGGAGGGTCTTGCGGGTGATCTGCAGATTCTCGCTCTCGGTGTCGAGCTCGCGGAGGCGGGAGTTGAGTTCGGCGATCTGGTCCCGGAGGCGTCCGGCCTGCTCGGAGACTTCGCTCATCCGGACCTCGACGTAGGCCAGTACGGCCTCGACCTGGGGGATCTCACTCACGCGTCCCTCCGGGAGGGGAGGGTGATGCCGGTGAGGCGGCGGATCATGACCGACGTCATCGCCCAGAACACCCGCGAGCGGGAGGAGGCGAGCCGGTGTTCGTAGTCACGCACGAGACGGCGGTAGAACATCAGGATCCCGTTCGTCTGTTCCACGATCCATCGCTTGGCCTGCGGGACGAAGCCCTTGTCGGCCGGGTTGCGCTCGACGATCTCGACATCGATGCCGAGAGTCCTGCCGTGGTCGACGACGCTCTTCTTGAAGCCCTGGTCGACCAGGGCCTTCTTCACCGTGTCGGTCTGCGCGGCCACGCCGTTCAGCAGGGCGATGCCGGCAGCGTTGTCGTGTGCGGACGCCGGCAGGGCGACGGCCTCGACGACGAGGCCCAACACGTCCACGGCCAGGCATCTCTTCCTGCCCGGCACCTTTTTCGAAGCGTCCTTGCCCGTTGTGCCGGCCGGGACGCCGACGGCCGCGTGGATGCTCTGGGTGTCCAGGACCACCAGACTCGGTCGGCTAATCGCTTCCGGCTCTCGCGCGGCTGCCGGCGCAGGAGGTCGTGCACGGTCTGGCCGGTCCCATCGTCACACCAGGCGGCGAAGCAGTAGTACGTCGCACTCTTCGGGGGCAGATCGTGGGGCAGGTACTTCCACTGACAGCCGGTGCGGTTCTGGTGGAGGATCGTGTTGACGATCTCCCGCATCGCGTATCTGCCCTGATGGCCGGTGGCCGAAGGGTGCTCGGCCTTCCAGGCGCTGATCACGGGCTCGATCAACTTGCACTGCTCGTCGGTGAGATCACTCGGGTACGGCTTGCGACCACTCATCCTGCCACCCAAGCGAACCCCGACCGAACGCCTGACCGGAAGAGACGCCCCAACGCCACCCCATCGAGCGACACCAAACCCGGTATCACAGTGCGAACCGCACTCTCACAAACCAGCCCACGGACCTCCTCGTACTCCGGTGAGGTTTCGTGATCAGGACGGTGCCGCCTTCCCGGAGGTTGAACGCGAGGTCGGATTCCCGCCGACTTCCGGCGCGGGTGCCGACAATGCTCGACGCCATGAACCGACTTGAAGGAAACGTGGCCCTGGTCACGGGCGGAAGCCGGGGTATCGGTGCCGCTGTGGCGTTACGACTGGCCGAAGCAGGTGCCGACGTCGTCCTGACCTATGAGAACAGCACGGAGCGCGCCACCGAGGTGGTGGAGCGGATCAGGGCCGGGAGGCGCCGGGCCCTTGCCGTCCAAGGCGCCGCGCCACCGTCCTTCCGCGCGTCCTCGTCGCGGCCCGCAGCCCGGCCCAGGCCGTGGCTTTCGACGCCCCACCGTTCCTCCCGAGTCAGGGGCCGACAGAACTGAAATGCGGAAGAGACGTTTGTTCGGGCGCGATTGGTGCACACGATGAGCTGACACAACCTTTACACGACGGAGCGGAGACACCTCATGGGCATCATTGCGTGGATCATCATCGGTCTGCTCGCCGGCGCCATCGCCAAGGCCCTGATGCCGGGCAAGGACCCGGGCGGCATCATCATCACCATGCTCATCGGCATCGCCGGCGGTCTGCTCGGCGGCTGGCTCGGCAAGGTCATCTTCGGCGTCGACTCCATCGACGGGTTCTTCGAACTCTCCACCTGGATCGCCGCGATCGTCGGCTCGCTCATCCTGCTCGCCCTCTACCGCCTCATCGTCGGCAACCGACGCTCGCACCGTCACGCATGACCCGTCGAGGCATACGCCCTCGAACCCACCTGGACGGCTCCCTCCCCTGTTCGCAGGAGCGGGAGCCGTCAGGGTGTACGGACAACGCGCTTCGGACGAGGGCTGAGCGCAGCCTCGTCCGGGCACCGCGGCCTGGTGGCGGGCGTGGGGCGGCGGCTCGCCGCGCTCCGGCGTGCGCGGCCCGGCGCTCGTCGCGCACGACCGGGCCGCGGAATTCCGTGACCCGGTGACGGCGTACGGGAAAAGGCGTCGCACCGCCTGCCGGACCGGGGACGACGACGGCGACCCCGACTACCGCGCCCCCTCCCCCGGCGACCGGGAGCGCGACAGCGCCTTCCCGAACGGCCTGCCGGACAGCTCGGGCAGCTCCGGGGGCTCGTCCGGCAAAGGCGGCGGCTGGAACTGCGCCCGCACCCGCTGGTGCTGACGCGGACACCCAGCTCCGCGCGACCGCCCCGCAGGAGGACGTCGCCACCGCCGGCTCCCTGCCGATGCGGTACGCCGGGTACGGGCCACCCGCGGAGCTGGTCGCGCTGTGGCGGCGGTGCGGCGGTGCACCTGGAGCCGGCCGGGGCGGGCAGTCGTCCGGGACGCGGGTGGCCCGCCGGGCGGTGACCACGGACACGCGGATCGCCCCCGAGCGCCTCGGCCACGTCGCTCCGGGCGCCCGCCGCCATCCGGGTACCCCGGCCTCGTCCATGACCACGGCCCTCCCATCCGGGGGAAGGGCCGGGTCGGCACCCGCGCTGGAAGCCAGCTCGCCGTGGTCACGACCACATCGCCGGACTCCAGCACCGGGGTTCTGGGCACTCGGGTGTCCCGCTGCCAACGGCCGATCGCCGCCATCAGCTCCTGGGCCAGCACCGAGTCGGCCGGCTGGATTCGCTGGGGCACGGTAGACGCAGCCGGAGAAGGGCTGCTGGAGACGGCGGGGTCCGGGGTGCCCGGAGCGGCTTCCGTTCCCTCCGGCCCCTTCCCCTCCTCCGGCTCCTCAGCGCCGCCCGATTCCTCAGGGCCCCCCGACTCCTGAGCAAGGTCGGCCCGCGACAGGGTGACAAGAGAGCCCGCCGAGGGCTGGACGCCGATGTCGTATCCCAGTGCCCGGAGGTTGTCAGCCACCACCCGCACGTCCGGGCCAACCATGCCCACCGTGTCCAGGGGCCGGTACAGCGGGGTGGACCCGTAGAACACCCCGGCCGGCCGGTTGTCGACCCGGTAGAGCTGGTGGCCACGCCTGACGGTCGCCCCGACCGCCGGCAGCCAGGTCACCATCCCCCGGCCGAGGCGCTGCTGATCCCACGGGGGCTGCCGTAGTCGAGCGTCCCGTCGAGGGACACCGAGTCCGACAGATCGGTGCACTGCACAACCGCCGTGCTCACCGGCGGAGTCGCGGCTTTCGACGGGGACCGGGCGACCTGAGCCCAGTGCGGGACGAGGACCACGCCGCCCGCGACGACTGCGATCACCACTCCCCCCACGATGAAGGCCGTTCGGCGGGTCGAGCGGTGCCGAGGTGCGTCCGGGTCCGCGGGGCCGGACTCCTGGCCGGGGTCGACCGGTCGGCGCGAGCCAGGTAGGGGCGACCTGACTTTCGAGGTGTGGCGCGGCATGGACGACAGCCCGTCGGCCGGATATGAAGGTCCGGTCAGGGCCGCATGAGTGCCCCGTCCGGGCGATTACAGTCCCGGCTATGTGCGCGAACGTCCTGGTTGCGGAAGACGACGTCAAACAAGCCGAGATCATCGGCCACTACCTTGTGCGAGAGGGCCATGCGGCCCGGCTCATTCACGACGGCCGCACCGCCTTGGAGGAGATTCGCCGCCGGCCTCCCGATCTCCTGGTGCTGGACGTCATGATGCCCAGCCTCGACGGACTGGACATATGCCGCATATTGCGCGCCGATCCCGCCCATGCGGGCCTCCCGGTGCTGATGCTCACCGCGCGTACCACGGAGGAAGACCTGCTGCTCGCCTTTGACCTGGGCGCGGACGAATACGTCGCCAAGCCCTACAGTCCTCGCGAGCTGATGGCCCGCATCCGCAACCTGCTCAAACGTGTGGAACGGCTGGCGGAAGCGGAACTGTCCTTGCGTGCGTCGATGGGTACGGCGGGCGATACCACCGGTGTACTCACGGCAGGGGCGATCGCGGTCGACCCCCGGCGCCACACGGTCACCGTCGAGGGGCGGCCGGTGCTGTGCACGGCCGGGGAGTTCGACCTGCTCGCCGCCATGGCCGCCGAGCCGGGGCGGGTCTTCACCAGGCGCCAACTGCTCGCCGTCAGCCGGGGCACGAACGCCTACATCACCGAGCGAACCGTCGATGTGCACGTGTTGAACCTGCGCAAGAAGATCGAAACCGACCCGCGTTCCCCGGTCCACCTGCTGACCGTCTACAAGGTGGGCTACAAGCTCAACGACCGCACTCCGGCGGGCGCCTCCCTCCCCTCGGACAGCCGGTGAACGCCGCCCCTGCCCCCGGGCCCGGGGGCAGGCTGCCGGTCCACCGCAGTCTGCTCTTCCGGATGCTCGCCTCCTCACTGCTCATCGTGGTCTGTGCCATCGCGGCCACCGCCTGGCTGGCGGTACGGACCACCACCAACGCCGTACGGGACCAGCAGGGGCAGGTCCTTGCCGACGACACCATGATCTACCGCACCCTGATGTCGTACGCCGCAACGCATCCCGACTGGAGCGATGCCGAACCGGTGGTGCGCGACCTCGCCCGCCGAACCGGCCGACACGTCACCGTGACTCCGCAGGACACCGCGCAATCGGTGACGGGCGGGCCGGTCCGTGCCTCCCGCTCCCACGGCAAGCCATTCGCCACCATCGACCCGCTGCACACCGATCCGTTCCTGTCACCGCAGGCCAAGGGCGGCAGCATCGACCCCACCGCGCTGGGCCCCTACGCACTTCGGGCATCAGACCGGCAACGTCTCGGCCATGCGGCGGACGCCGTCGCGACATGCCTCACCGACGCGAGCGTGCCCTTCGAGCGTTCGACCTCCCCGGCGGGCCGTCCGATCATCGCGCTGCTGCACGACGTCTCGCTCAAGGAGCAGATGACAGGCGCAGACCAACAGCAGCACCGCGCCAAGCGCGCCGACGAATGCGGACTGCTCGAACTGGACGTTCCGACCGCCGGCGAGGACCGCGCACTCACCACTCTCAACCAGGTGGTCAACGCCTGCCTGCGGCGCCAAAGGCTGCCCACGGTGCGCCTCGGACTGGACTTCACGTCCGGCACCACGGCGCAAGACACCGGCACGCACTCGGCGCAGAACTGCATCGACACCGGCCGCCGCGAACAACTCGCGCCCTACGTCGCCCCCGCGGCGCTGCTGTACGTCGGCAACACCTCCGGCTCGACGTCCGCTCCCTTCGACCTCTCGCCGGCCAACGTCCTTCGGACACTCGTGGTCACCGCGGCGGTCCTGCTGCTCGCCGCGTTCGTCACCGTCGTGACCGGCATCCATCTGGTCCGCCCGCTGAGAGCCCTGACCAGGGCGGCCCAGGACCGCGACGCACACCTGCCCCCGGTGCCGGTCGTCCGGCACGACGAGATCGGCCGGCTCACGGCGGCGTTCAACGAACTCTCCGAGCACCGAGCACGCACCGAACAGCAACGCAGGGTCATGGTCAGCGACATCGCCCACGAACTGCGCACTCCGCTGAGCACCATCCGCAGCGCCCTGGAAGCGACTCAGGACGGCATCATCGAGGCAGACCAGCACCTGACGGCCTCCCTCCTGGAAGAGGTCCTGCTGCTGCAGCACGTCATCGACGACCTGCAGGATCTCGCCGCCGCCGATGCAGGCACCCTGCGGCTGTACCCGGAACCGGTCCTGGCCGAGGCCGTTCTGCGGCATGTGACGGACGCCCACCGGACCGCGGCGGAGAAGGCGGAGGTCACGCTGCTGGTCCACAACCCGGCCCGACTGGACCTGTGGGCCGATCCACTGAGGCTTCGTCAGATCGTCGGCAACCTCGTATCCAACGCCGTCCGTCACACACCGCCCGGCGGCCGAGTCACCCTCCACACACACAGGGACGATGCCACGGCCGTCATCGAGGTGACCGACACAGGCACCGGCATCACGGAAGAGGATCTGCCCTTCGTCTTCGAGCGATTCTGGCGAGCGGAGAAGTCCCGCAACCGCAAGACCGGCGGCAGCGGGCTGGGCCTGTCCATCGCCAGGAAACTCACCGAGGCGCACGGCGGCGTGCTGTCGGCTGCCGGCGCGCCCGGACGCGGCGCCACCTTCACCATCAGACTTCCCCTGAGCGAAGAGAACGAAGGGACAGAAACATGAATGCGCCGTCCTCGGTCCCGGCCACCGCCTCGTCGGCGTGGTCGCACAGCAGGGTGGTCATCGGCTTCCTCCCGAGACGTTCTCCAGGACCACGGCGAGCGCCTGGCCGACTCCGATACAGATGGCGGCGACGCCCCACCGCTGTCCCGACTCCCGGAGCCGGTGGGCGAGGGTGCCCAGGATCCTGCCGCCGGAGGCGCCCAGGGGGTGGCCGAGTGCGATCGCGCCGCCCTTGGTGTTGACGGTCTCCGGATCGACGCCCCAGGCGTCGACGCAGGCCAGCGACTGGACGGCGAAGGCCTCGTTGAGCTCGACGGCGGCGACGTCGGACCAGGTGATCCCGGCCCTCTTCAGCGCCCGGTCCGCCGCCTCCACGGGGGCGTATCCGAACATCTGCGGGTCCAGCGCGGACACACCGCGGCCGGCGATGCGGGCGACGGGGTCGGTGCCGATGCGCGCGGCGGCGTCGCCCGAGCCGAGCAGGACCGCCGAGGCGCCGTCGCTCAGCGGGGAGGCGTTGCCGGCCGTGATGACGCCGCCGGGGCGGAAGACGGGCTTGAGTCCGGCCAGCTTCCCGGCGGTCGAACCGGGGCGGATCCCCTCGTCCCGCGTGACGGTCGTGCCCTTGGCGTCCGTGACGACGGGCACCACCAGGTCGTCGTAGAAACCCGCGTTCCAGGCGTCGTCGGCGAGGTTGTGGGAGCGGGCGGCGAACTCGTCCTGCCGGTCCCGGGCGATGGAGAAGCGGTCGGCGAGCTGCTCGTTCGCCTCGCCCAGGGAGACGGTCCACTCCTTCGGCATGCGCTGGTTGACCAGCCGCCACCCGAGCGTGGTGGACACGGCGCTCACGTCCCCGGCGGGGAACGCGCGCGAGGGCTTGGGCAGGACCCAGGGCGCCCTGGTCATCGACTCGACCCCGCCGGTGAGCACGATGTCCACGTCGCCGGTCTCGATGGCGCGGGAGGCGATGACGGCGGCGTCCAGGGAGGAGCCGCACAGCCGGTTGACGGTCGTGGCGGGGACCGAGGTGGGCAGTCCCGCGAGGAGTACGGCCATCCTGCCGACGTTGCGGTTGTCCTCGCCCGCGCCGTTGGCGTTCCCCCAGACGACGTCGCCGATCTGCGCCGGGTCGAGCGCGGGGGTCTTGGCCAGGGCCCCGGTGACAGCCACCGCGGCGAGGTCGTCGGGCCGGACGTCGGCGAGGGCCCCCGAGAACTTGCCGAAGGGCGTTCTCGCTGCTGCGTAAAGGTAACTGTCGCTCACGCCCTCACGGTACGAGCGCCCGCTTCACCATGTCCAAGACCTGGTCCGCATCGATTCATAAGGCCGCCTCACAAAATGGGGCGTATGGAACTCCGCCGGCTCCGCTGGACCCGTCGATGAACAAGTGACCTGCTTCCAGCGCCTTGTGGCGATCCGGCCAGCAATGTGACCTTGTGGAACACGCTACTTATTCTCCGCCGGTCTCCTTCTTCCTCGCCCTGGCCGAGGAGTGCCATTTCGGGCGCGCGGCCGCCCGGCTGCACGTGGCGCAGCCGGCCCTGTCCCGGCAGATCAAGCAGTTGGAGCGGGAGCTGGGCGGCCCGCTGTTCCACCGGTCCACCCGGCACGTCGAGCTGACCGAGGCCGGCCGTCACCTCACCGACTACGCACGCGCCCTCGTCACGGAGGAGGAACGCGCGCGGATCCCTCTGCGGGAACTTGCCACCGGTCACGCGGGCCGGGTCTCGGTCGGCTTCGTCGGCACGGCCGCCTACGACGTCCTGCCGAAGGTCGCCCGCACCGTACGGGCGAAGCTGCCGGGCATCACCCTGGACCTGCGGGGTGAGCTTCTGCCCCCGCTGTTCGTCGAGGGCCTGCTCTCCGGCACGTTCGACCTCGCCGTCCTGCGGGGCGCGGTGTCGAAGGAGAACATCCGCACCACGCCGCTGCGGTCCGATCCGCTGGTGGCCGTGCTGCCGCCCCGCCACCGGCTGGCGGGGCGCCGGAGCATCCCGCTGAAGGCCCTGGCCGACGAGCCGTTCGTCATCCACCCCTCGCAGTCCCGGTCCTCGATGTACGACCGGGTCCTGTCCGCCTGCCGGCGGGCCGGTTTCCGTCCCGCCCCGCTCATCGAGGCCGGCGAGACCGCCACCCTGGTCGGCCTCGTCGCGGCAGGGCACGGCGTGGCCCTCGTACCGCAGTCGGTGCAGAGCCTGAACCTCGACGGCGCGGCCTACGTACCGCTCACCGGCCCCGAGTCCGTCGAACTGGTACTGGCCCGCCGCACGCACCGCGTCCCGGCCGCGGCCGATCAGGTCGCCTCGGTGATCGAGGACCGTGTCCGCGGTCATCCGTGACGAGCATCCGTCCGGCCCGACGAGGGCGGGCTGCCGCGCTCTCGCGGCAGTGCGGGCACCCCGTCCCTCGTCCGTGGAGGTGTGCTGCGCTCCACGTCACTGCCGGGCGGCACCCCGGCGGAGGAGGAAGGCCACGGCGGCGGCCACGACGAGGACCACTGCGGCTGTCCCGGCCCAGGCCGCGGCGGACAGGCCGCCGTCCTCCGCCTCGGTGTCGGCGGACGCGGCCCGGGCGGGCGGCGATGCCGCCGTCTCCTCGGCGGCCGGGGCGGGAGACGGGGCCGGGGCGCTTTCGGGTGCGGTGGGCGAGGGACCGACCGATGCGGCTCCGGGGGCGGCGTCCTCGAGTTCGAGGACCGGGGCCTCGTTGCCGTGGCCATGACCGTGACCGTCACCGCCGGGCTCCGTCAGTTCGATCCACCGGTCGATGCGGCCGTCGCTGTAGCTCTGGAGCGTCTTGAAAGCCAGCTCCTCGACGTCGGGGAGCTGACGGACGACCACCGAGTACTCCACGTCCTCGCCGGCCTCCACGGCGGGGCCCCTGACGGTGTAGCCGTCGTCGGTGGCGGTGAGCTTCCAGCCCTTGGGGCCCTCGCCGTAGGTCACGTCCGTGGGCTCGATGCCCTCGGGCAGGACCACCCTCAGCTGGGTGATGCCGGCATCGGCGGACTCCGAGGCGGCGGCGAAGGTGAGCGTGACGTCCTGGGCGAGTGCCCGGGCGTTGTCGGACTCGACGTGGACGTGGGCGGCGGCGGGTGCGACGGCCAGCAGAAGGGCGGCGGCGGTTGCCGCGGTGACCAGGGCCGGACGGCGTACGGCACGCAGGCGGACGGGGGAAGGGAACACTGCTACTCCAGGCGTGGGTGGGTGGGGCGCGCTGTTCAGCGGCTGGCGCCCCGGCAGGGTCGGGTGGCGGGAGACAACCGCGCCCGGGGCGGCCCCCTCCGTGACACCACGTCCGCCAGCACCGCCCCGTCCGGCGGTACGGGCGCCGGCCACAGGGCTGTCGGGGGTGCCGGCGGTTCCCACCGCGCCGGGACCGGGCCGGCCCCGGCCAGGGCGCCGAGTGCCGTCATGGCGTCCCGGGCCGCGCCCACGGCCGCCGTCAGCCCTCGCGCCGGCGACCAGCAGACACGGTCGGCCCGGTGCAGCAGTACGGCGACCAGCACGGCGACGAGAACGTGCACACCGGTCATGGCCGGCGAGCCCGCCGCCCCCTCGTACCATCCCGGGTGGACGCCGGCCGGGTCGGCCACGTGGTGCACGTGTCCGGGCCGCGCGAGAGGGGCGGTCCGGTGTACGTGCCCCGCCATCAGCCACAGGTGCAGCCCGACCTGCGCGGCGGCGCACACGACCGTCACCGTGGCCAGGGAACGCGGCCGCCGGACACCGAGCAGCGCCACGGCGAAGAGCACGGCGACCGCCGCCCCTCCCTGCCGCCACGGCACCGGCCCCTCGGCCACCAGATGGTGCCCGCCGGCCCCCGACACCACGGAGACCACGGCGAACACCGCGGCCCGGAAGAGGGGCAGTGGCACACGGGGCGTCATGTCGGGTTCGGGCATGGCCCGCTCATCATGGGGCATCGGGCCTCCACTTGACAGGCGGTCCGACGACAAGCGGGCACTTCGGCTCGAACCACGCCTTCCGGTACGTCGTCCGTTCGCGGTGGCCGGCCGGACCGCGGTGACCGTGACCACCACCGTGACCACCAAAATCGCCGCATGCGTTGCCTTGCACCCGTTTCCACCCAGCGGAAGGATGCTGCTCATGGCAGGCAACGCCGCGACGCCCGGACGCTCGGTGACCAGTCGCGCGCTGGCGGTCCTGGGCGCCTTCGACGGACGGCATCGTCAGCTCGGTCTCACCGACCTCGCGGGCCGGGCCGGTCCTTCCAGTAGATCCCGGCGCCCGACCCGGGCCTTCACCTGCCGCTCCAGTTCCGGCCCTTTGATCCCGCCCGCCGCCAGCACCTCCCGTGTGTACCCCTCCGTCTGCAGCAGCCCCGGCACCACGCTCACCGCGAAGTGCCACAGGCTCACCGCCTGCGCCTCCAGCGCCATGTACCGCCGGTACTGCTCGCGGAACTGCGTGTGGTCCCCGGCGGCCAGCTCCCACAGGGCCAGCAGCATCCCCGGGGCCCCGTAGTACTGGTCGAGGGCCTGGGCAACCTCGGGGCTGCCCGGAGTGTCGCCCTTCTCCATCTTTCCGAAGAGCGGCCAGTCCCAGCCCAGCCGCTCTCCGAGCTGCCGCAGGCTGACGCCTTTCTGGGCCCGCAGCCGTCGTAGCTCCTCGGCGAACCGCTGACGCGGTTCCTGGCTGCGGCTCGTGACGACGCGGCGCTGCGACAAGGCCGTTCACCTCCACGGACGGTGCGGAAGGCGCGTCCTTCCTCGCTCTCGTGACGCGCCGAGGACGCAACCCGGTGCGCGGTGTTGGGGGAATACCGTCGTTTCACGCCGATTCACCCGGTCGTATTCCCCTACCGTGTGCCCGCCGTCGCCTTCTCCGGGGACACCACCGTGTTCCAGTGGACCGTGCGGTCGCACCAGTGGTCGAGGAGGACGTGGTCGTGGCCCACGGCCAGGAGGCCGGCGCCGGTTTCGGTGCGGTAGGACTCGACCACCGCCACCAGCGCGGCCGTCGTCGACGCGTCGAGCATCGCGGTCATCTCGTCGCAGATCAGCCAGCGGGGGCGGAGCACCAGTGCGCGGGCCAGGCAGGCGCGTTGGAGCTGGCCGTCGCTGACCTCGTGGGGGCGGCGGGTGAGGAGGTCGGGGGTGAGGCCGACGGCGGTGGCCAGTTCCGGGACGCGTTCGGGGACGGTGTCGCGGCGGCCGGTGGCCCGCAGGGGTTCGGCTATCAGGTCGGCGAGGCTCAGGCGGGGGTCGGCGGAGAGGCGGGGTTGCTGGAAGACCACGCCGAAGATGGTGCGCAGGTCTCGCGGGGCCCGGTGGCGCCAGTGGCGTACCGGGGTGCCGTCCAGGAGGAGGGTGCCCGCGTCGGGGCGGTGCAGGAGGGCGGCGACCCGGGCCAGGGTCGACTTGCCGCAGCCGCTGGGGCCGAGCAGGCCGACGGCCTCGCCGGGGGCGACGGTCAGCGCGGCGTCGCGTACGACGGGGGCCGAGCGTCGGTCGTAGCCGGCGGTGATGGCGCGCAGTTCAAGCACGGGCGTTCTCCGGAGCGGGACCGGCCTCGACGACGGGGTGGTGGCAGGCGGCCGTGGTGGTCAGGGGCGGGAGGGTGGCGCAGGTGGGGGTGGCCCGGTCGCAGCGGGGGGCGAAGGCGCAGCCTTCGGGGAGGGCGCCGAGTTCGGGGGGCATGCCGGGGATGGGGGTGAAGGCTCGGTCGGGGAGGGCGTTCAGGAGGCCCCGGCTGTAGGGGTGGCTGGGGCCGGGGGTGCCGAAGAAGGCTTTCGCGTCGGCGAGTTCGACGATGCGGCCCGCGTACATGACGGCGACACGGTCGGCGATGCGTTCGGCTGCCGCCAGGTCGTGGGTGATGATCAGGAGGGCTCGGTCGCCGGCGGCGTCGACGTGGCCGCGGAGTTCGTCGACGGTGTGGTCGACGAGATCGTGGTCGAGGCCGGTGGTGGGTTCGTCGGCGAGGAGGAGGGGGGCATCGCCGACAAGGGCGAGGGCGGTGGCGGCGCGCTGGGCGAGGCCGCCGGAGAGTTGGTGCGGGTAGCGGTCGAGGTGGTCGGCGGGGAAGGCCGCGCGGGCGGCGGCCTTTTCTGCTGCGGCGCGCAGGGCCGCGCGGCCTCGGATTCCCGTGAGGGCGGCGACCGTCTCCTCGGTCTGTGCGCGGATGGTGCGGACGGGGGTGAGGTGGGCGGCCGGGCTCTGCGGAATGAGGCCGACGCGCCGGCCGCGCACGGTGCGGGCGAGGGTGCGTTCGTCGGCCGCGAGCAGGTCGAGGTCGCCGAGGAGGGCGCTGCCGGCGGTCTGTGCGTTGGCGGGGAGCAGGCCGAGAAGGGCGGAGGCGAGGACGGACTTGCCGCAGCCGCTCTCGCCGACCAGGGCGAGGCATTCGCCGGGCACGACGTCGAAGTGGGCGTCGGTGACGGCGGCGACGGGGCCCGGGCCAGGCACCAGGAAGCGCACCGACAGTCCGCGGACCGACAGCACGGGAGGTCTCTCGGTCACAGCATCAGCTCCGATCGGCGGCGGGGGTTGATCCGTTCCCGCCACACTCCGGCGAGTCCGGCGATGGCGAGGGTGGGGATGATCAGGAACAGGCCGGGGAAAAGGGTGGGCCACCACTGGCCTGCGAGCAGGGTGCCGCGGGCGCCCTGGATGAGGGTGCCGAGGCTGGCGGTGTGGGTGGGCAGGCCGAGGCCGAGGAAGGACAGCGCCGATTCGTGCCACATGGCGTGCGGGATCATCAGGACGGCGGCGAGTCCCGCCTGCGGCAGTACTCCGGGGAGCAGGTGGCGCAGGACGACCCGCCGGCGGGAGGCGCCGCCGGAGACGGCCGCGTCGATGTACGGGCGGGAGCGCAGGGAGAGGACCTCGGCGCGGACGATGCGGGCGGTGGACAGCCAGTGGGTGGCGGCGACCGACACCACCACCGGCCAGACGCCCGGCCGGAACATGGCGACGATGAAGATGCCGAGCAGCAGGTGCGGGACGGAGGAGATGGTGTCGACCAGGCGCATGACGAGGCGGTCGACCCAGCCGCCGAGTGCTCCGGCGGTGGCTCCGACAGCGGTGCCGATCACGGTGGCGGTGAGTGCCGCCACGACTCCGACGAGCAGGGAGACCCGCAGGCCGTAGACACAGCGCAGCAGCAGGTCGCGGCCCACGTCGTCGGTGCCGAAGGGGTGGGCCCAGCTCGGCGGGAGGAGCTTCGAGGCGAGGTCGACGGCCTGCTGGTCGAGCTGGACCAGCGGCGGGACGAGCAGGACCGCGAGGGCCGTGAGGCCGACCAGGGTGGCGGAGACGCGCAGGCGCAGGGTGTGGGTGGAGCGGCGTGCGGTGCCGCGTGAGCGCCACCCGGCCCCCGCCGCGGGTACGGTCGCGCCGGCCTTCTCGACGGTGGTGTCAGTCATCGGAATCACATCTCACTGAGCTTCACCCTCGGGTCGGTCAGTCCGTACAGGAGGTCCGCCAGGAGGTTCCCGGCGAGGACGGCGGCGGTGGCGAGGGTCGTCAGCGCGGCCAGGAGCGGGAAGTCGACGGCGGTGGCCGCCTCGACGGTGGCGGCGGCGATGCCGGGCCAGCTGAAGACGGTCTCCACCAGCAGGGCGCCGGTGATGAGTTCGGGTACGCGGGAGCCGATCAGGGTGAGGACGGGCAGGAGTCCTGAGCGCAGGGCGTGGCCGAGCAGGACGGTGCGTTCGCCGAGGCCGCGGGCGCGGGCGCCGCGTACGGGGTCCTCCGCGAGGGCGTCGCCGACGCCTTGGCGTACGTACAGCGTGAACCAGGGGAGCTGGGAGAGGGCGAGGACGCCGGCGGGGAGGATCAGGTGGTGTGCGACCTGTCCGGCGGTGACGTGTTCGCTGCCGGTGTCGGTGAGGCCGCCGGCGGGGAGGACGTCGAGTTGGAGGGCGAACAGCCAGACGGCGAGCAGGGCGGTCCAGAAGACCGGTGCGGCCTCCAGGGAGTACGCGAGGGAGGTGACCGTGCGGTCGAGGGGTGAGCCGGGGCGTCGGGCGGCGAGCACGCCGAGCAGGGTGCCGAGCAGGACGGCGACGGCGAACGCGGCGGTGCACAGCAGCGTGGACCACACGATCCGCTCGCCGATGGCCTCGGCGACCGGTTGGCGCAGCACGCTGGACTGGCCGAGGTCGCCGGTGACGGCGGAGGTCAGCCATTCCCACCACTGGGCGGCGAAGGGGCGGTCCACGCCGAGGTTCTCGCGGAGCCGGTCGAGGGTCTCCTGGTCGGCGCCGAGGGCGGCGGTGCCGGCGTAGGCCTTGACGGGGTCGAAGGGGGAGGCGGCGGCGATGGCGAAGACGCCGAAGGTGACGACGAGGAGGACGGGCACGGCGAGCAGGGCCCGCCGTGCCACGAGGCGGGCCATGGGGCCCCAGGGCAGTGGGGTCACTTCTTGGGCTGCCAGTTCTCGGCGTTCCACCAGGGGCCGCTGGCGAAGCCGTGCTCGTGCGGTTCGACCTGGGTGGTGAGTCCGTCCCAGCGGTCGGCGAGGACGTAGAGGTGGTCGATGTGGGTGAGGAAGGTGTAGCCGGGGTTCTTGACGAGTTCACGCTGGAGGTCGTCGTAGGCGGCCTTGCGGTCCTCGGGGTCCTGGCTGCGGCGGCCGGTGTCGAGGGCCTCGTCGACGGCGGGGTTGTCGTAGCGGGCCATGTTGTTGAAGCCGTCACCGGCGAGGGAGGAGTGCAGGAGGGTGTAGAGGCCGAAGTCGGGGTCGCCGGTGCTGCCGAAGCCGGCGAGGACGGCGTCCTTGCCCATCCGGGGTTCGATGACCTCCCAGGTGGCGCCCTCGACCTTGACGTCGATGCCGGCCTTCTTGGCGTCGGAGGCGTAGGCGAGGGCGTGGTCCTGGCGGACCTTGTCGCCGGAGGGGTAGAAGAGAGTGAAGCCGGCCCGGACGCCGTCCTTGGCGCGGATGCCTTCCTCGCCGTCCCCGCCGGTCTTCCAGCCGGCCTCGTCGAGGATGCTGCGGGCCTCGTCGAGGTCCTGGGGGCGTTCGACGTCCTTGGTGTACCAGGGGTCGTCCAGGGGCAGCGGGCCGTAGGCGGGGCGGCCGGCTCCGTCGAGGATCTTGTCGACCATGGCCTCGCGGTCCACGGCGAGGTCGAGGGCGCGGCGGATCGCGGTGTCGCCGGTGACCTCGTTCGCGGTGGGGAGAGTGACGGCACGGAAGTCGTAGGAGGTGGCCTGGTGGGTCTTGAGGCCGTCGTCGTTCTTGAAGGTGGCGGCGAGGTTGGGCGGGAGGGTCGCGCCGTCGAGGTCGCCGGAGCGCAGGCGGGTGGCGCGGACGTCGTCGTCGGCGATGACCGCCATGGTGAGCTTTTTCACCTTCGGGGCGCCGCCCCAGTAGTCCGGGTTCGCCTTGAAGGTGAGCTTCTCGCCCTTGCTCCAGCCGGTGAGGACGTACGGTCCGGTGCCGACCGGCTCGGTGTTGAAGGCGCCGGTGTTGGGATCCTGCCCGGCGGTGATGTGCTCGGGGACGATGGGCAGGACGGTGCGGGCGGCGAAGGCCGCGTACGGGTACTTGAGGGTGAAGACGACCTTGTCGTCGCCGCCCGCGCGGACCTTCTCGACGGCGTCCAGTTCGCTCTTGGCGGTGTTGTTGGTCTTGTCGTCGAGCACCGTTTCGTACGTGTGGACGACGTCCTCGGCGGTGAGGGGTTCGCCGTCGCTGAACGTCACGCCGGAGCGCAGGGTGTAGGTGTAGGTGCGGCCGTCGTCGCCGATCTCGGGCAGGGCCTTCGCCAGGGCGGGCTCGAGTTCCAGGTCTGCGTCCCGGGCCAGCAGCCCGTCGAAGATCTTGGAGTTGCCGTCCTTGCCGTAGCCGAGCAGGGGGCTGAGGGTGTCGGGTTCGGAGGGAACGCCGATCACCACGGACTCGGCGGACCCGCCGCCGTGCACACCGGCGTCCGAGCCGCCGGTCGGCGCCGAGCAGGCGGCGGCCAGCGCGAGCGCGGCGGCCGTGGTCGCCGTGCCGGTGGTACGCCGTATTCGTCGGGTCGTCATCGAACCTCACACCTCTGCTGACTGGAATTCGTTGTTGCATATTAATTGCAGCAAGGTTCTGCCCAGGGCCCCGGCCCCTCATGCCGACGTTTCGGGGAACAGCGGCGCCGGGGTGCCGCCCTTGTCATCGGCGTGCGTCGGGTGTCAAGGCCGCAGGTGTGCGCCGGGGTGCGAGCTGTGCAGCGCCGTCCGCGCGCCGCGGCACCTGCTTGTCACCGGGCCGGAGCCGGTCTACTGTCGCCACGCCTTGGTGAACGGGAAATCCGGTGCGATACCGGTGCGGCCCTCGCCACTGTGATCGGGAAGTCCGGCTCCGGCCCCTGGTCCTGTCCCCGACAGGACCGACGGGCAGCCACTGGGTCCCCCTGGGACCCGGGAAGGCGGAGTTCGGGCGGTGGTACCCGTCAGCCAGGAGACCGGCCAAGGCGCGTCAACCATCCACGAGGTGCTGGAGAGGGTCTGCTGAGTCATGCATATTGCCGAAGGTTTTCTGCCACCGGCGCACGCGGTCGCCTGGGGTGCCGCGGCGACGCCGTTCGTCGTCCACGGCGCCCGGTCACTCATCCGTGACGTCAGGGAACATCCCGAGAGCACGCTGTTGCTCGGCGCCTCGGGAGCGTTCACCTTCGTTCTGTCCGCGCTGAAACTCCCCTCGGTTACCGGGAGTTGTTCCCATCCCACCGGCACCGGGCTGGGCGCCATCCTGTTCCGGCCGCCGGTCATGGCGGTGCTGGGCACCATCACCCTGCTGTTCCAGGCCCTGTTGCTCGCCCATGGCGGGCTGACCACGCTGGGCGCCAACGTCTTCTCCATGGCGGTGGTCGGGCCGTGGGCGGGGTACGGCGTGTACCGGCTGGCCCGGCGGTACGGGGCGCCGCTGATGGCGGCGGTGTTCTGCGGCGCGTTCGTCGCCGACCTGTCCACGTACTGCGTCACCAGCGCGCAACTGGCGCTCGCCTTCCCCGATCCGGGGAGCGGGTTCCTGGGCGCGCTCGGGAAGTTCGGCTCCATCTTCGCCGTCACGCAGCTCCCGCTCGCGGTGAGCGAGGGGCTGCTGACCGTGCTGGTGATGCGCCTGCTGGTGCAGTCCAGCAGGGGTGAACTGACCCGTCTCGGCGTGCTGGTGGCCAAAGCCGCCCGCAACAGGCCTGCCTCGTCGGCGACGGCGGGTACGGAATCGGAGGTGGCGCGATGACCAGGAACGCGAAGATCAACTCGCTGCTGCTGCTCGCCGTGGCCGCGCTCGCGGTGCTGCCGCTGGCGCTCGGGCTCGGCGACCACAAGGAGGAGCCGTTCGCCGGTGCGGACGGTGAGGCTCAGACCGCGATCACCGAGATCGAACCCGACTACGAGCCGTGGTTCTCGCCGCTGTACGAACCCCCGTCCGGTGAGATCGAGTCGGGGCTGTTCGCCCTCCAGGCCGCCGGCGGCGCGGGGGTCCTGGCGTACTGCTTCGGGGTGCGGCGCGGGCGGCGGCAGGGTGCGGAGCGGGCACGGGAGCAGCAGTCGGCGGCCGGCACCGGACCGGGCTCCGGCACCGGCACCGGCACCGGCTCCGGCTCCGGCTCCGGTGAAGCGGTCTCCCCCGGGCCCCGGGCCTGATCGCGCGTGCTGCCGATCGACGTGGCGGCGCACAGCAGTCGCTGGCGCCGCCGTCATCCGGTGGACAAGGCCGTGCTCGGACTGGGGCTCACCGTGCTCGCGGTCTCCCTGCCTCCATGGCCGGGCGCGGCTCTGGTGCTGGTGACCGCGCTCGCGGTGCTGCTGGGCCCGGCGGGGGTGCCGGGCCGGCGGCTGTGGCGTGCCTACCGGGTACCGCTGGGCTTCTGCGTCACCGGGACGCTCACGCTGCTCGTGCAGGTGGGCGGACCGGACGGGTGGGTGTCACCGGCCCCCGAAGGGCCGCTGCGTGCAGGCGAGTTGCTGCTGCGCACCTCGGCGGCGTCCCTCGGGGTGCTGCTGTTCGCGTTCACCACGCCGATGTCGGACCTGCTGCCGCGCCTGGTACGGGCCGGGGTGCCCGCACCCCTGGTGGACGTGGCCCTGGTGACGTACCGCATGAGCTTCCTGCTGCTCGACTCCGTGCGCCGGGTCGGTCAGGCGCAGGCGGCCCGGCTGGGGCACACCGCCCGGGCGGCGTCGTGGCGTTCGCTGGGCGGGCTCGGCGCGACGGCGTTCGTCCGGTCCTTCGACCGGGCGGCGCGACTGCAGGCGGGGCTCGCCGGGCGCGGTTACGACGGCACGCTGCGCGTCCTGGTGCCCGAGGCGCGGATCTCCGTACGGTTCACGGCCGTGAGCGTGCTGCTGCTCGTGACGCTGGCCACCGTCACCCTTCTCCTGGAAAGCCGCATGTCATGAGCGATCCCGCACCGAAAGGTCCCGCGCTGGTCGCCCTGCGGGACGCGTCCTTCGCCTACGAGGACGGCCCGGCCGTACTGAGCGGCCTCGACTTCGAGGTGCGTCAGGGGCGCGCACTCGCGTTGCTGGGCCGCAACGGCAGTGGCAAGACCACGTTGATGCGGCTGCTGAGCGGTGGACTGCGGCCGAGCGGCGGTGAGTTGACGGTGGAGGGCCGGCCCGTGCGGTACGACCGCAAGGGACTGACGCGGTTGCGGACGACGGTGCAGCTGGTGGTGCAGGACCCCGACGACCAGTTGTTCGCGGCGTCCGTGGGGCAGGACGTGTCGTTCGGGCCGCTGAACCTCGGGCTGTCCGACACGGAGGTGCGGGCGCGGGTCGCACAGGCGCTGGCGGCACTCGACATCACCGCGCTCGCCGAGCGGCCCACCCATCTGCTGTCCTACGGGCAGCGCAAGCGGGCCGCGATCGCGGGGGCGGTGGCGATGCGGCCCCGTGTCCTGATCCTGGACGAGCCCACCGCGGGCCTCGACCCGGACGGTCAGGAACGGCTGCTCGCCACCCTCGCCGGACTGCGTGAGCGGGGCACCACGGTCGTCATGGCCACCCACGACGTGGACCTCGCCCTGCGCTGGGCCGACGACGCGGCGCTGCTCACACCGTCCGGGGTACGTACCGGTCCGGCGGTCGTGATGCTGGCCCGTACGGACCTCCTCGCGGCGGCCGGGCTGCGGCTTCCGTGGGGCATCGCGGCCGCGCACCTGCTGCGTGCGTGGGGACCGCCGGCCGAGGGGGGTGCCACCCCTCGCACCCCGGAGGAACTGGCAGTGGTGGCCGCGGCCTGCCGGCGGAGTGCTCCACTCACTGATCGCATCATCCGGAAAATCCCCCTTGCGGGTGATCCCGACGACCCTGCGTCCTGACTCCGCGCGATCACAAAAACGTTCCGCGACTCTGCTGCGCAATTACCCGGCGTGATGACGCCGTGCCGATACGGCCTTCAGAGCGCGTCGCAGATGCAGGCAGGCCGGGCGCGGCCGAGCCCTGAAAGCACGGCACGTGATCGCTCGCCGAATTGAGCAGCAGAGTCTTCCGCTACCGCAAAGTCGGCCGAAAAGCAGTCGCCGGGAGGCGGGATGAAGACGTCGAACCGGCGTCGAAGCGAGGGGCGTTGCGGGTGCGAGGAGCAAGCGGTACCCCTGCTCCAAGCCTCCCGGACACGCTGGTAGCCACCGACATCCTTAACACGCTGCCATGTTCCACCAGCAAATTCGGGCTCTTCGCTCGCATCTGTGGGTCGGTCAGGTGCGGCCGGGTAGTGGTCGGGTGTAACCGGCCAGGCAGAGCAGGATCATGGCGCGGAGGGCGGCGACGCTGCGGAAGCCGTAGGCTCGGCGGATCAGCAGGCGGATCTTCGTATGCATGGCCTCCACGCGGGCGTTGGTCAGTGCGCAGGCCAGGGCGTTGGCGATGTCCGGGCGTCTGGCCCGGGTGGTGCGGGCCGGCTTGACGAACGGGGCGAGGCGGCTGCGGCAGGCCCAGCGAAGCCAGGCGTCCAGCAGGTACACCCGCTCCGGCCCGCCGGGCGCGAACACTGCCCGCAGTTGCTCCTTGAGCAGGTAGGCGCGGTACAGCGGCTTGTTCGTCTCCTGGATCAGTGTGGGCTTCAACTCCTGCTTCCCGGTGAGGTTTTCCGGTTTCTTCCACAGTGCCCAGGCAGGTGACGGTGGCACCGGCCGGCATGGTGCCGCCACTGAGGGAGACCTCGGTGGCCGACTGACGCATGATCATGTGGATGTCGGGCACCTGCTGCGCGGTGGACATGAAGCTCCCTGATGAGGTCCAACAACTGATGTAGTGCGCAGAGTTATTGATCGTTCATCGGCCGGGACAGTCCTGTCCCGGGTCCTCTCGGGTGCTTGGTGATCGTTGGCCGAAAGTCGCCCTGCGCGAACCGCTTCCGGTGCCCCGGATGCCCCGGTCCGGTCACAGGTCTCCCTCCTTGGGTGACGGCCCCGGTGCGGGAGGGGACGTGTGCCGGGTCGGCGGACCGGCCATGAGCCGGCGCGGGTCGGCGGCCCGGGTGATGGCCGACTCGACGGCGGCGATGCGGTCGCCGAGGAGGGCGAGGGCGGCGACGGCGCGGGTGAGGGCGTCGTCGTCGGGGCCGCCCAGGGCGTGGGTGCGGACGTGGGCGGCCTTGACCTCGGCCCAGCGGGCGGCCTGTGCGGCGGTGAGTGTGCCGCGCAGTTCGGCGAGCTTGAGCAGGTTCGCCTCGGCGCCGGTGGTGAGGGTCTGTGCCTCGGCCGCGTAGTGGTCGTCGACGACCGCGGAGAGTTCGGTGTCGTTCATGACCGGCTGGATCCGCTGGGCGATCTTGTTCATGTTGCGGTAGGAGCCCTGGAGCCGGAACGGCGGCTCGCTGCGGGCGTCGTCGGACTGGGCGGCGGAGGCGATGTAGGCCTCGTTGACCGCGAGGACCGTGCGGCGGGCGGTCAGCAGGTGGCGCAGGACGGTGAGGACGCGGTCCAGTTCGGTGGGCGCGTACGGGTGGGTGAGCCGGTCGGCGTGGGCGGTGGGGTCGCCCTCGGCGAGGCGGATCAGCAGGTCGAGATCGCCGCGGTCGCGGCCGGCGAGCGGGGCGAGGACGGTGTTGGCGGTGAGGGCGTTCTCGACGAAGCTGGCGGCGAAGGCGTCGTCCTTGCCGGTGAGGACGTCGCCGAGGTTCCACACGTCGGCGCGGTTGGCCAGCATGTCGGGCACCCGGAAGAGGTCGCCGGACTCGGTGTAGGGGTTGCCGGCCATGCAGACGGCGAAGCGCTTGCCCCGCAGGTCGTAGGTGCGCGGCGCGCCTTCCCACACGCCCTCCACACGGCGGGTGGCGTCGCAGAGCGGGATGAACTTCTGGAGGAGTTCGGGCGAGGTGTGCTGGATGTCGTCGAGGTGGAGGAGCGTGTTGTTGCCGGCGGCCAGCGCGAAGTTGATCTTCTCGATCTCCTGGCGCGCGGTGGCGTTCGGCGCCTCGGCCGGGTCGAGCGAGGTCACGCGGCGGCCGAGTGCCGGGCCGCTGACCTTCACCAGGACGAGGCCGAGCCGGTCGGCGACGTATTCCACGAGGGTGGTCTTGCCGTAGCCGGGCGGGGAGACGAGCAGGAGCAGGCCGCCGGTGCCGGTGCGGCCCGACTCGCCGGTGGTGCCGAGCTGTTTGGCGAGGCTGTCCCCGATGAGGGGGAGGTAGACCTCGTCGACGAGGCGGTTGCGGACGAACGACGACATCACGCGCGGGCGGTGGTCGTCCAGGCGCAGCCGGGTGCGTTCGGCGGTGACCAGGGCGGTGCGGCGGCGCTGGAAGGCACGGAACGCGGGGGTGTCGCGGTCCCTGAACTCCTCCGTGCGGGCGAGGAATTCGTCCAGACGGAGAGTGAGACGGCGGTCGGTGATGCGGGGGTGGGTGCCGAGCAGGCCGTCCACGGTGACGGTGAGGGGCGCGTCGCACTCGTGGCGGGGCGTGTCCGGGCAGAGTTCGGCGGCGACGGCTTCGGCCAGGTCGCCGGGGGTGAGGGGGCTGCCGGTGGCGGCGGCGTACGCGCACAGCCAGGCCTCGACGAGCTGGCGGCGGGCGGCGAGACCGGTGAGGGCGGGCAGGTCCTCGTCGTAGGCCTCGGTGGCGACGGTGCGGCGGAACTTGTCGAGCAGGGTGCGGGTCTGCGCGCTGATGACGAACCCGTCCGGGCCGGTGGTGAGTTCGTCGAGGAGGTAGGCGGCGGCGGCTTCCGGGCGGGCCGACGACGCACCACCCGTGCCGCTGCCGTCCCCGTCCCGGTCGGCGATCCCGCGGGCGAGTTCGGCGCGCAGGTCGGCGAGGGCCTGGGGTGGGCCGAAGGCGTCGCGGACGCGGGCGAGGGCGCGGGCCCGGCGGGTGAGGTCGGCGCGTTCGGGGGCGGTGGTGCCGTGCGTCCAGTGGAGCAGGGCGAGGGCGCGGGCGGCGGGCTCGTGGCGCAGGAGTCCGGCCCCGTCGTGCAGGGGCCGGACGGCGGTGATCAGGGCGGTCGCGTCGTGGTCGTGGATGCCGCGCTCGTATCCCTCGTCGTAGGCCTCCTCGGCCGCCCGGCGGACGAGGGCGGCGAGATCGTCGGGGCCGTGCAGGGCGTCGGGGCCGTGCTCGTGCAGCAGGCGGGCGGCCAGGTGTTCGGCGCGGTAGACCTCGGGCGACTCGGACGGCAGGTGCCGGTTCCAGTAGCGGCGGCCGTCGTCGAGGGCCGGGTCGGTGACGGGTGCGCGGTAGTCGGTGCCGGTGAGGGCGAAGGCGAGGCCGTCGCCGTGCGGGACGAGGGTGAGGTCGAGGGGCCGGGTGGTGACGGCGAAGCGGTGGCTGCCCAGGCGGACGGAGCGGCCTCCGTCGGCGTAGAGGTCGGTGCGGTCGCGCAGGGCGCGGGCGGCTTCCTGCCGGGCGGAGCGGAGCCGTCCGTCGAGTTCCTCGGCACGGACCCGGTCGCCGAGGTCGCGGAGTTCGTCGGCGGTGCGGCGGACCTTGTCGACCAGGGGGTCGGAGACGAAGTAGGTGCTGACCTCGTCGGCGTCGGCAAGGGTGGCGCAGCGGCGGGCGATGGTCTCCAGGACGCGTTCGGCGGCGGAGGCGAGCTGTTCGGCGCGGCGGGCGCGGGCGTCGGTGAAGCTCTGTTTGCGGACGGTGAACGCCTGGTAGATCTGGGTGCGTTGGTCGACGAGTTCACCCAGGACGTCGTCGAACTCCGCGAAGCGGGACTCCAGGGTTTCCAACTGGGCGAGAACGCGAGTCAGTTGTTTGTCACAGGACTCGGGGTCGGCGGCGGCCGCGAGGGCGCCGGTGACGGTCTGGCCGAGCAGGGCGAGTTCGGCGGCGAATCCGGCGCGGGCCTCGCGGTCGCGCAGGCCGCGGCGGCGGGCGTCGAGGGTGGCGCGGGCGCGGTTGACACCGCCGAGTGTTTCGGCGACGCGTTCCAGGACGGCGGTGCGGACGGTCGCGTCGCCGATCTCGAGTCCGGCGACGACCTCGGTCACCGTCCGCAGCCCGTCGGCGAGTTCGTCCAGGCGGGCGGCGACGGGTGCGGCCTCGGCCGCGGTGGCCGTCTGTTCGGCGTCGGCGACGAGGCGTTCGACGTCGGCGTGGTGGGCGGCGAAGGCGTCCTCGTGGGCGAGGTGGGTGACCGCGCGCCGGCCGAAGGAGTCGAGGTCGTGGCCGGCGTCGGCGGCGAGTTCGTCGATGCGGGCGTGGTCGGCGTACCGCATCTCCTTCAGGGTCAGCAGATGGCCCCGGGCGTGGCGGAGTTCGGTGAGACCCGCGACCCAGGCAGCGGCCTCGCGGGGCTGCTCGCCACGCAGCCGGCGGACCACGGAGCCGATGCGGCCGGCCGCCTCGTCGAGCGCGGCGGCGGCACGGCGGCTGAGGTCGCGTACGGTCTCGAACTCGTCCAGGACCTGTTCGGCGGTGGTCCGCACGTCCTCCAGCGGGCCGCGCAGGTCGCCCAGTTCGGGTTCGCCGAGCCAGTGGTGGGCGTCGGCCGTGCGGACGCAGGCGGCGGCCAGGGCCTCGTACACCTCGGTCGTCGGGGTGGTCTCGGTGACGGAGCGGACCAGGGCCAGACAGGCGGAGACGCCGCGGACGAGGTCGGCGTTGCCGACCCGGTCGAGGGGGCCGTCGCCGACGGGCTGGGCTGCGGCATGGGTGTCGGAGACGTAGGGCGAGTGCCACAGTTGGAGCGGGTGGACGCGGGCGGGTTCGTCGCCGTCGGGCCGCAGCAGGATGAGTGCGCCGTCGTCGAAGAGCGCCCAGCCGTGGCAGCTCAGCGGTGCGGCGACCTCCTTGCGGATCACGTTGTAGGGCAGGAGCAGGGCGCGGCCCCGGCCCGGGGCGTGGAAGGCGTACAGCACGTCCTCGCCGTTGGGCGAGCGCACCTCGTGCTCGAACTCCATTCCGCTGGTGTCGAGTGCGTACGTCTTGTGGGTGCCGGCGGCAAGGCAGTAGCCGCCGGGGAAGACGATGCCCTGGTCCTCGGGCAGACGTCGGCAGCCCTGGCCGATGCCGTCGAGGCGGACGACGGTCCGGGTGAGGGTGTTGAAGACGAGGTGGCGGTGCGCGGTCTCCTTGTAGGGCAGGACGCGCAGCAGGATCAGCGCGCCGACGCGGGCGTGGGCGATCTCCGCGTCGGCGAGGGACTGGAGCGGCTCGTCGACCGGTTCGGTGTGGATGCCGTCGGGGGTGCCGGTGTCGTTCTCCGTCTTGACGGTGAGGGTGCCGCCGAGGGTGTCGGCGAAGAGTTCGTCCAGGACACGCACGTGCGGGTGCCGACCGACGACGTGGTCCTCGCGGGTGGTGCGGGTCCATTCGATGTCCGGGGCCGGGGTGCGGGCGTGGTCGCGGTCGCCGCGCGCGTCGAGGAAGGCCGCCCGGCCGTCCTCGGACACCGACCAGTGCAGGACGCGGATGTCGCCGGCCTTCTCGCCGGTCTGGAACACGGCGAGGAGTTTGCCGTCGACGCGGCGCAGCCGCAGCAGGCGGGCCTGACGGTAGTAGCGGTGCAGGGCGCCGAACTCACGCAGGAACCCGGGATCGTCGAGGAGTCCGGGAACGGCGTCGTCGGGCAGCCGGTTCAGGGCGCGGTCGTGCACGGCGAGGACGTCGCCGACGGCGGTGTCCGTCTCCGGGCGCGGATGGGCACCGTAGCCGAAGAGGAGCACGTCGCCCACGGCGACGATGTCGCGGGGCACGCTGGTGCGGTCGGTGCGCAGCCGTTCGGTGCCGGTGAGGCGCAGTTCGGCGGCACCGAACGTCTCGATCCGGAGCCGGTTCAACTCCTCTGCGCGCCGCGCGAGTTCGGTGGCCTGCGCGGTGAGGCGGTCGCGCAGCACCTGGTAGGTGCCACCGTCGACGGTGTCGTGCACGGCGGTGCCCGCGCCCGCCGGGTTGCGCGCGCCCTCGGCAGACTGCTGGTCGGTGCCCGTGCCGGGTGTCTCGTGGGTGCCGGTGGTCATGGCTGCCTCCTGCCTTTCGAACGGGAGCGGCCGGGGAGCCGCCGTCCCCTGCGCGGCGGCTCCCCGACCGGGGGTGGTCAGGCCCTGGCGTGGTCGTTCAGCGCGGCCAGCGGGGTGTCTGCGAGGCCCAACTCCGCAGCTTTTTCGATCAGTTGCTTGATCCGGCCGGTGTTGTCGCCCCCCGTCTGCATCAGCTTCACGAGCAGCGCGGACACCGTCAGGTTCTGCACGTCGGCACTCGACACGGAGCCCAGGATCCGGCTCACGCCGTCGGTGAAGCTCGCCGAGCCGTCCAGCCACGGGCCGGCGAGGGCCTGGGCGGTCTCGGAGTGCTGGACGAACCCGTCGAGGCCCTTGCCGAGCGCGATGGAGGAGACCAGCCGGTCGAAGAACACGGACTCCCCGCCGACGATGTTGATGTCGGCGTTCTCCAGACCGGTCGCGAGCACCGTGGCCTGGGCCTCGGCGACCTGCCGCTGCACCTCGAGCCCGGCGAGCCGTACGTCCTTCTCCGCCTCGAGGCGCAGCCGGTACTCCTCGTGGCCGCGGGACGCCTCGTCCAGCGCGGCCATCGCCGCCGCCTTCTCGGTGAGGCCGGCGGCCTCCGCCTTGAGCCTGCCGCTGATGCCCTCCGCGTCGGCGAGCGCCTTGGCCCGCGCGCCCTCGGCCTCGGCACGCATCCGGGCCTCGGCCGCCTCGGCCTCGGCACGGCCGGCCTTCTCGATGACGTCGGCCTCCTTGTCACGGACCTGTACGAGGGCGAGTCCCTCGGCGGCGGCCTCGGCCTGGATGCCTTCGGCCAGCCGCACCTTGGCCTGGGCGTCGAGGTCGGCGCTCTTCAGCCGGGCCTCGGCCAGGGTCAGTTCCTCGGCGGCGCGGTGCGTGGCGGACACCTCGGCGGCCTCCGCGGCCTTGATGTCCTTGACCAGCTTCTCCTGTGCCTCGGCCTCGGCGGCGATGATGACGGCCTGGCGCTGGCGTTCCGCCTCCTCCACGGCCCGCAGCTTCTTGATCGACTCCTCCTGCTCGGCGACCGTACGGTCCACCGCGACGCGCTCCCGGACGACCTCGGCGATGTCGCGCTTCTGGGCCTCGACCTCCTTGTCGGCGGCGATCCGGGTCAGCTCGGTCTCCCGCTCACGGGCGATGACCTCGAGCATCCGGTCCTTCTCGATGCGTTCGCTCTCCACGGCGATGACCCGCTCGCGGTTCTTGGCGGCGACGGCGACCTCACGCGCCTGGTTCTCGCGCTGCACGCCGAGCTGCTCCTCGGTGCGCAGGAAGGCGCTCTGCGCGCGCAGCCGCTCCTCCTCCACCACCCGCGCCGTCTCGGCCTCCTCACGGGCCCGCACGGTCTCTATCTCACGGCGCTGCTTGATCTCGGCGTCGGTCTGCCGGCGCTCCAGCTCGAGGATCGCCTCACGCGCGTCGACGTTCTGCCGGGTGATCTCCTTCTCCTCGCCGCGCTGGGCCTCGTTGGTGCGGACGTGTTCCACGGCCGTCAGCTCGGTGATCTTGCGGATGCCCTGCGCGTCGAGCACGTTGCCCGGGTCGAGCTGGGCCAGCGGCGTCTGCTCCAGGAAGTCGATCGCCGCGTCCTCGAGGTGGTAGCCGTTGAGGTCGACGCCGATGACCTCGATGATCCGGTACCGCAGTTCCTCGCGCTTGGTGTAGAGGTCGGTGAAGTCCATCTGCTTGCCGACGGTCTTCAGCGCCTCGGAGAACTTCGCGTGGAACAGCTCCTGCAGCGTGTTCCGGTCACTGGCCCGCGCGGTGCCGACGGCCTGCGCGACCTTGATGACGTCCTCGACGGTCTTGTTGACCTTGACGAAGAAGGTGATGCGGATGTCCGCGCGGATGTTGTCCTGGCAGATCAGGCCTTCCTTGCCGGCCCTGGTGATCTCGATGGTCTTCACCGAGATGTCCATGACCTCGGCCCTGTGCAGCACGGGCAGCACCGTCTGCCCGGTGAAGGTCACGTCGACCTTGCGGACCTTGGAGACGATGAGCGCCTTGCCCTGCTCCACCTTGCGGAACAGCCGGGACATGATGAACAGCACGACGAGTGCGGCGAGCAGGCAGACGCCGACGAGCACGGCGATGCCCACGGTGGCAGCATCCATGGGATACGTCCTTCGGAGCTGGGTGACGGACAGAAGTGACAGGTCGGCGCCGGGCGCCGAGGAGTGCGGCGGCGGGGCCGCCCCGGTGCCTCCCGGCCCGGACCGTGCAGGTGGTGACGGCGTGACGTGGTCACGGTGTGGTGGTGACGTGACGGCCGTGCGGCGGTGGCGTGGTGGTGTGCGGCACGTGTGGCTCGCGCGGGAGCCGTTCGCCGGCTCCGCCACGAGACACGCCGGGCAAACCGCCCCGGTTCCCGCCGGGTCCGCGGAACTACCGGGAGGGCCCGGGTTCGTCGGGCACCAGACGGTGCAGCGGACGCACGAAGAAGCGGGTCAGCCGCCAGGCCGCGAGGAGGGCTCCGGCCAGGGCCGGAAGGCGCAGCAGTCCCCTGCCGGGCCCCTCGGGGACGTGCGCGTCCAGCAGCACGGTCACGCCGGTGGCGAGCAGCCAGGCGAACAGGGTCAGCAGGGAGAGCGCGAGAGCGACCGGCACTCCGCCCATCCCCCAGGCGTCGAGATCCGCGTCCGGGTCGAAGGCGTGCGGTGTGGTGACGCCGACGGCCACCAGCAGCCAGAAGCAGGCCGCCACGACGAGGGCTGCGGTGAGCAGAAGCGTGGGCAGGCCTGTGGCGGCCTCCGCGATCATGTGCATCCTCGGCCACCCCCTTTCCCGATCCCCGCGTCCCGCGTTCCGCGGGTCGCGCCCCTCTGACGGCTCGCGCCGACGGCAGCACCGGCCCCCGGTGGTTCCGGTGCCTCGCACCTGCCGGTACCAGGCACCAGAACCGTCCGCGGTGCTCCCCGCGGACCATGATGGCCGGTCAGGCACCGCTCACGCATTGCCGGTTTCCGGCAATATTCCCTAGGGTCTGCATGCCGGGTGCGTGATCGGCACCCGTCGGGACGGCGTCAGGGGCGCGTCGGGATTTGGGGAGTGACGTGGCGGAGCGGGAGATACCCGAGGACTATCTCGAAGGCTTTGCCCAGATCCTGGAGGAGGTCGCGGCTACCGGCCGGCACCTCTCCCGGGAGGAGCTGAGCTCCCGTCGGGCCCTGGGGGAACGGGCCGCGGAGGCGGGCTTCGGTCTGCGCGCCCTGGTACGCACGCACCTGACCGCCACGCGTGAGGTCTGGCCGCGCGGCCAGGGTGATTCGGCCGAGGAGGCGCTCTCCGCCGTGCAGCAGGCGGTGGACGCGTTCGCCGAGGGCTACGAGCGGGCGCAGCGCCTCGCCGTTCGCCAGGAGGAGGCGGCCCGGCGGGAGTTCATCGACGACCTCCTCTACGGCCGCAGTGACCTGGGCCGGCTCGCCGAACGCGCCGAACGCTTCGGCCTGCGGCTCTCCCATGAGCACGCGGTCGCCGTCGCACGGGGCCCCGTCGCCTACAACGAGGGCGACGCCGTCCCGCGGCGGGTGGAGCAGGCCCTCAACTCCCGGTTCGGCAACCGCAGCATCCTCCTCACCACCAAGGACGGCCGTTTGCTGTGCATAGCCCCGGGGCACCAGGGCGAGGTGCTCACGTACTTCGCCAAGCAGGCGCACGCCGCCACCGACGGCGGCCAGGTCGCCGTCGGCCGCCCGCAGTCCGGGGCCGGCGGGGTCGTCCAGTCCTACGAGGAAGCTCTGAGCACGCTGGAGATCGCCGAACGGCTGGGGCTGGACGAGCCGGTGCTGCACGCCGCCGAACTGCTCGTCTACCCCGTCCTCGCCCGCGACCGCCAGGCCATGTCCGACCTGGTGCACAGCACCCTCGGCCCGCTCACCTCGGCCCGGGGCGGTGCCGGGCCGCTCCTCGAGACGCTCACCGTGTACTTCGATTCGGGCTGCGTGGCGGCGGAGGCGGCCCGGCGGCTCGCACTGAGCGTGCGGGCGCTGACCTACCGGCTGGAACGCATCCACAAGCTCACCGGTGCCAACCCGGCCGACCCCGCCCACCGTTACATGCTCCAGACCGCGGTCATCGGCGCCCGCCTGCTGGACTGGCCGGCCGAGCAGCTCTGATCCGAGAGCCGTCGCGGCCCGGCCCGGCCGGACGGCGGGCGGGCGGGTGCCGCTCGTTCAGTCGCGGACCAGAGTGACGGTCCGCTGGTGGACCGCGTGGAACTCGGGCAGCAGAAGGCCGTCGACCGTACGCAGTTCGGTGAGAGTGACCTCGACGTCGGCGGCACCGGCCTCCACGGCGCCGTCGGGGGCCTTTCCGGTGTTCTCCCAGCCGTGGGTCTCGCCGTCGCACTCCGCCAGGGTGCCGCCGGCGCTGTACCGCGTGGTGGCGTCGCCCTGGTGGACGGAGGAGCCGACGAGGACCGGACCGGAGGTGTCCAGGCAGCGGTACGTGCCGGAGAGGGTGACGCTGCCGTCGGCGGCGATCCGGCCCTCGGAGTCCACCGTCACGGTCCCGCCGGGTGCGGCGGACGCCGCCGGGGGCGCGGCGACGCCGAGCAGCAGCGCCCCGCCGGCCGCGGCGGCGACGAGGACGGAGCGCACGGACACGGGTACGGCGACGGACGCGGGCAGAGACATGAGGAACCTCCCGAAGCTCACGGAATGGGGCAACCACCCATACCGGCGGAGCGGGCCGGAGGCGGTGACCTCACCCCTCCGGTGGCGAGTTGGCACCGGCCGTCGGGGAACCGTCCCGGCACTGTCCGGGAGCTGTCGCGCTTCGCGGCGGACCGTTCCGACGGGCTGCCGGCGGGGGCATGGTCCGGGTGGACGACCCGTTCGAATCGATCCGCCCATGCGGAGGTCCGCCATGTGTACCCACCGGACGTCATGCCCCGGCCCCCCGGGCAGGTCCCCCATGGGGTCGCCGCCCACCCTGAGCAGGGCCGGAGCCTGATGCGCGACGGTGCGACCGTCTTCGACGACCCGGGCGAACCGCTGCCCGGCAGCCGCGCGATCGCCCCGCACCGGCCCCCCGCGGGCCGCCCCACCGTCGCCGCCTGACCGGACGCGGTACGGCACGACGCACACACGGCACGGCGCGTCACCCGGAGCAGGAAACGCCCCGGCACCGGAACCTCCTTGTCCGGTAAGGGAGATGACCAGGCCTGATGCCGATGCCCCGGGGAAAGGCACCGATCGGCACGACCTAAGATGATCAACGTGTCCGACCAGTCTGCCCCACGGTCTCTCATCGTCACGTTCTACGGCGCGTACGGCCGCTTCGTGCCGGGCCCCGTGCCCGTCGCCGAGCTGATCCGGCTGCTGGCCGCGGTCGGCGTCGACGCCCCCGCCGTGCGCTCCTCGGTGTCCCGGCTCAAGCGGCGCGGGCTGCTCCTGCCGGCCCGCACCGCGCAGGGCGCGGCGGGCTACGCGCTGTCGCCGGACGCCCGTCGGCTGCTGGACGACAGCGACCGCCGCGTGCACGCCGCCGCGAGCCCCGGGGACGAGGGCTGGGTGCTCGCCGTGTTCTCCGTACCGGAGTCCGAACGGCAGAAGCGTCACATCCTGCGCTCCCGCCTGTCCGGTCTCGGCTTCGGCACCACCGCTCCGGGCGTGTGGATAGCGCCGGCCCGGCTGCACGAGGAGGCCAGGCACACCCTGGAGCGGCTGCGGCTGGACGGTTACGTCGACCTCTTCCGCGGCGAGCACCTCGGGTTCACGCCCACCGCCGAGGCGGTCGCCCGCTGGTGGGACCTGGCCGGGATGGCCAAGGAGCACGAGGCATTCCTGGACCGGCACACGCGCGTACTGGACACCTGGCAGCAGCGCGAGGACACTCCGCCCGAGGAGGCGTACCGCGACTACCTCCTCGCTCTCGACTCCTGGCGCCACCTCCCCTACACGGACCCCGGGCTCCCTGCCGGGCTGCTCCCCGAGGACTGGCCGGGTACGCGCTCGGCGCGCGTCTTCCACGGCCTGCACACGCGCCTGCGGGACGCGGGGGCGGCCTTCGTCGGCCTGTGACACGTGCCACATGGCACTTGACGTGCGACTCACGGCTCACGAAGCTTCCTTCCGGCATCGCACGTCACTGATCCGTGACCACCGTCATGATTGCGCGACAGAGGGGCCGGGCATGATCGACGCAACGGGCCCGAGAGCCTGTCCGGCGGGGCGGGGGCATACCGTTCACACACTCCGGAGACACGGCGTCCGTCACCGGCCGACGGCACCACCTGGGGGCTACGCCGTACCATTGAGTAATTGAAAGCAGGACCGCCCGCCTGCTCTCCATGATCGGATCCAGCGTGTACGAACCCTCGGCCTCCGCCTCCTGGCGCGTCGCGCTGCCGCACACCACCGCGGCCGTGCCCGTCGCCCGTGCGCTGGTCCGTACCGCGCTGGCCGAGCGGGAGCACGCCCCGGACAGGGACACGGCGGAGCTGCTCACCGCCGAACTGGTGGCCAACGCCGTGGAGCACACCGCCGGGGGCGCGCCGATCGAACTGGTGGTGGAGTTGCTGCCGACCGGCTGTCGGGTCGAGGTGCACGACACCGACCCGCGGCCGCCCGCCGAGCTGACCCGCCCGCCGCTCCGCGAGCCGGACCCCTGGCAGGAGCACGGGCGCGGGCTGCTGCTGATCCGCACCCTGAGTTCGTCGTGCGGCCACCGCCCGACCGCGTCGGGCAAGGCCGTGTGGTTCCGGCTGCCGGCGGTGCCACGCCAGCGCCGGCCCGACTGAGCCGGGCCGGCCGACGCCGCCCCGGCTCAGGCCAGGGTCGCCACCAGGACCGCCTTGATCGTGTGCATCCGGTTCTCCGCCTCGTCGAAGACAACCGAGTGAGCCGACTCGAACACCTCGTCGGTCACCTCCAGCGACTCCAGGCCGTGCTTCTCGTACACCTCACGGCCGACCTGCGTCCCCAGGTCGTGGAAGGCCGGCAGGCAGTGCAGGAAACGGACGTCCGGGTTGCCGGTGGCCCGCAGCACGTCCATGGTCACCGCGTACGGCGCGAGAGCGGCGATGCGCTCGTCCCAGACCTTCTGGGGCTCCCCCATCGAGACCCAGACGTCGGTGACGACGAAGTCCGCGCCCGCGACGCCCTCGGCGATCTCCCCGGTGAGCGTGATGCGGGCCCCGCTGGACTCGGCGAGCGTGCGCGCCCTGTCGATGACGTCCTGGGCGGGCCAGTAGCTCTTCGGGGCGACGATGCGGATGTCCATGCCCAGCAGGGCCGCGGTGACGAGGTAGGAGTTGCCCATGTTGAAGCGTGCGTCGCCGAGGTAGGCGAAGGAGATCTCCGTGACCGGCTTCCCGCCGCCGTGCTCGGTCATGGTGAGCACGTCGGCGAGCATCTGGGTGGGGTGCCAGTCGTCGGTCAGACCGTTGTAGACGGGCACGCCCGCGTGGGCGGCGAGGGTCTCGACGGTGGACTGGGAGTCGCCCCGGAACTCGATCGCGTCGAACATCCGGCCGAGCACCCGCGCGGTGTCCTTCGCGGACTCCTTCTTCCCGATGTGCGAGCCGCTCGGGTCGATGTACGTCGTGGAGGCACCCTGGTCGGCGGCGGCGGCCTCGAAGGAGCAGCGGGTGCGCGTCGAGGGCTTCTCGAAGATCAGCGCGATGTTCCTGCCCTGGAGGTGACGGGTCTCGGTGCCGGCCTTCTTGGCGGCCTTCAGCTCCGCGGCCAGGTCGAGCAGGCCGAGGAACTCCTGCGCGGTGAAGTCCACCTCCTTGAGGAAGTGGCGGCCGGCGAGGGCGGTCGGGACTGTCGCCATGGGGCGCTCCAGAGGTACGGGGGCAGGATCGGGCCAGATCGGACACAAGGACGCTTGGAAGTCTATACGATCATCAGCATTTATATGCACCCTCTCCTCTGCTCCTGGGTTTCCCCTAGACCGCCTCCCGCTCGACCGGGCAGCTCATGCACCGCGGTCCGCCCCTGCCCCGGCCCAGTTCGCTGCCGGGGATCTCGATCACCTCGATGCCCTGCTTGCGCAGATGCGTGTTGGTGGTCGCGTTCCGCTCGTAGGCGACGACGACGCCCGGTTCGACGGCCAGGACGTTGCAGCCGTCGTCCCACTGCTCGCGCTCGGCGGCGTGGACGTCCTGGGTGGCGGTCAGCACCCGGATCTCGCTGAGCCCGAGCGCGGCGGCGATCGCGCGGTGCATGTGCTCCGGCGGGTGGTCGGTGACCTTCAACTCCCTTTCCCCCGAGCCGGGTTCGATGGTGTACGAACGAAGCATGCCGAGGCCCGCGTACTGGGTGAAGGTGTCGCCGTCGACCATCGTCATCACCGTGTCCAGGTGCATCACGGCACGTCGCTTCGGCATGTCGAGGGCCACGATGGTCTCGGCGGAACCGGCGGCGAACAGCTTGTGCGCCAGCATCTCCACGGCCTGCGGGGTGGTCCGCTCGCTCATGCCGATCAGCACCGCGCCGTTGCCGATGACCAGGACGTCCCCGCCCTCGATGGTGGACGGGTAGTCGGCCTGCCCCTCGGACCAGAGGTGGAAGCTCTCGTCGCGGAACAGCGGGTGGTGCCGGTAGATGGCCTCGAAGTGCACGGTCTCGCGCTGCCGGGCGGGCCACCGCATGGCGTTGATGGAGACCCCGTCGTAGATCCAGGCGGAGGTGTCGCGGGTGAAGAGGTGATTGGGCAGCGGGCGGAGGAGGAAGTCGTCGAGTTCCATCGCGTGGAAGCGCACGGACGTCGGTTCCGGATGGGCGTCCAGGAACTCCCGCTTGGTCATCCCGCCGACCAGCGCCTCGGTCAGCTCGGCCGACGGCAGCGTCTCGAACGCCGCGCGGAGGTGGTCGGTCGCCAGCGGGCCGTACTCCTTCTCCTCGAAGACACGGTCCAGGACGAGCGAGCGGGCCGCCGGGACGTCCAGCGTGGAGGTGAGCAGGTCACCGAAGAGGTGGACGGTGACCCCCCGGTCGCGCAGGACGTCGGCGAACCCGTCGTGCTCGGCGCGCGCCCGGCGCACCCAGAGCACGTCGTCGAACAGCAGGGCGTCCTTGTTGCTGGGGGTGAGCCTTTTGAGCTCGAGATCGGGCCGGTGCAGGATGACGCGGCGCAGCCGTCCGGCCTCGGAGTCGACGTGGTAGGTCATGTCTCCATCCTGACCACCGGAGGGGCCGTTCACCCCTCCTCGGACGGGACGGACGGGACGGACGGGACGGAGGAGGGAGGAGGGCAGGCGTGAACCACACCTCGCGGCTGTTCATGACTATCTCGGCGTACGCGGGGAGCTGGTGCAGCCGCAGCCCCCGGAAATACCGGGAGTGCGACGCGCAGTAGCCGTACCCGGCCCAGCCCGCCAGGTCCGAGCGCTTGGCCGTCTCTCGGAAGCAGCCGCAGCCGACCGGGGTGGAGTCGACCAGCCACACGTCGTCGTTCCACAGCATGGTGTCCCGCGCCAGGATCCGGATCATGCTGGTGACCAGCGAGGACGCGGCACGCAGCCGCTTGTTGTCACCGGACTGCTGGGACACGTAGGGGAACAGGCGGCCGAAGTCCCGCTCGATGCGGCGAAGCCAGCGCCGCTCGGAGGTGTAACCGAGCAACGCCGACAGCACCGCGAGGGTGACCAGTTCGGCGTCACCGAGCGTGGGTGCGATCCCGACGGCGGGACGCCACGGGGCCAACCATGGCCGAGCCTTCAACTCGTCGTCGATCCGGGCACAGGGTGCCGGCGCGAGGGTGTCCAGGTCCGTCTTCACACACTGGCATTGGACGCCCTCGTCCCATGTCCGCAGGCCATCCCTTGGTGACGAACAAGCGGATACGGCGAGGTGTCCACAAGTCGTTCCAGGCGCTGGAGAAGGACATCCGCACATGGATCGACTCGTGGAACGACAACCCCAAACCGTTCGTCTGGACAAAGACCGCCGACCAAATCCTCGAATCGCTGGCCTCATACTGCCGACGAATTACAGACTCAGGACACTAGGGCAATGGCAATGCCCGCGCCCCGGCCGGGGCTGGCTTCGCCGTCGCGCAGCCAGTCGGCAAGCTTGCGTACGCGTGGGTCCTTCGGGCCAGCGGCTAGGTAGAAGAGCGACTCGTCCGCCGGGGAGTCGTCACCGCCCCAGCGGACCACCCCCGCGCAGTCGGTGACGATGTCCCGCACCATGGCCTTCTCCAGTGGGAAGAGGCTGCCCGGCGCGGACGCCCCTGGACGGATACGGACTGCGGTGCCCGACGCCAGGTTGGCCTGGGGGGTTCTGAGTTCGGGCTCGTTCACTTTCTGCCAGCCCACGAGTTCGCCCGAGCGGATCTCCGTAACCTCGTAGTGGTACCGGCGCACCACGTGCAGCAGGATGGCCTCCGGGTCGCCGATCCACACCGGCACGTCGAGTCCGGTGCCTGCCACCGCGCGGGTCCACACCTGGGTGTCGCGGTCGGCGTTCTGCTGCACTGGCCACCCGTTCGGGGTGGTGTCCGGGCGCTTCGGAGCAGTTTTCTGCCCCGACGGGCCGGTCTCAGCCGCCGATGCGGCGGTCGGTCCCGACGCCAGGCCGGCAGCGGTCATCGCGGTCACCACGGCCGCGGTCCTCACCACTGTCCGGCGCGATAGTCCGTCGTTCATAGCTCTCTTCCTCTCCTCGGATCTCGGTCTACGGATCTCATTGCGCAGGGTTCGCCCGGCAGCGTTCGCTCAGCCGAATCCGATGGCCAGGAAGAATGGGGCAAGGGTCAGCGTCGCTGACACGGGCCAGTACGGGTATGGCGGCGCCTCAGTGAACAGCCTGCGTCGTATCCACCGATTGATCAGGGCCCAGACGCCTCCGAAAAGGGCCACCACCGGGACAACGATGACCAGCCACAACAGCATTCCGTCGTCCTCGTTGGGGTCCCGCTGTGTCCATCCCAGCTCTGCCAGCGGCCCGTTGGACAGGAAATACCAGGTCAGGAAGATCGGCACCATGGCCGGAATTCCGAACAACAGGTTCGCCACCACCGGAACAAGGGACTTCCACAACCGCGCGTTCTTCACGAGCCCTCCGGGTTCAGCTGGCTCGGCTGAGCCTGTTGTAGTTCTCCAGCACGTGGTACAGGCCGATCAGCTCGCGACCGTACTGAGCTGCGGCGTCTCCGGTGCCGTTGTAGCGGGCCAGGAGGGCCTGGGTGTCAGCCTGGCCGGTGGTCAGGTTTGGGCGGGGCGTGCCGAGCCGGTGGGCGTTGTAGAGCGTGAGGTAGGCGACGGACGGCAGGTTGTACTCGGGTTCCTGGAGGTAGTTCCAGACGGCCCGCGTATCGCTGCCGCTCAGAGGGGTGCCGTTGATGATGCCCTCCTGCACGCAGTAGTTGCGGGCTTCAATGGTCGCCCAGGCGAAGATCTGCCCCCAGCCGGTGCTGCTGTCGTCCCGCAGCCCGAGCTTGACGGCTTCGTCGGCTACCACGTCGAGCGGGTTAAGCTTGCGCAGCTCCCACAGGACCGGGGCCTGGAGGAGGGCTTTTCGCACCTTGAGCGTTCGCGCCAGGTTCGTGAACAGCCAGTCGGCTTCCATGATCCTGTTGAATGCCTCCGTCGTGGACACCACGTTATACGTCACCCAGTCGCCGTCCGCCGTCCACCCTTCGCCACCGGTCTCCGGGACACCGATCGACGTCAGGTACGTCTGGACAGCGCTCAGCAACTGTGACCGGTAGGCAGCCTTGTCGAGGTCGACGTCGAGATCGCGCTCCGTCGGCCTACCGGGGTCGAAGTCACCCTGGCCGGTGTCGCGTCCGGAGGCGATGTTGTTGTCGATCTCGATCGACGAACTGCCTGATCCGATGGTGATCGTAGAGATTTGGTCGAACGCCCAGTTACTGGGCAGTGGGTAGCCAAGGTTGCCGGAGAAGCCCGAGGACATGTCGGAGACAAAGCTGGTCGCGGCGTAGCCGGCGTCGGCGACACGCTGGCAGACGTTGCGGGGACCGTAGACGCCGATCCCGTAGGCCGAGTTCTCGCCGATCGTCCGCATCACGCCCCGGAAGTGCGGCAGGATGAAGTCGGTGATCTCGCCGTCCATGGCGTCGTAGTCGACCGCGAAGTAGATGATCGTGCCCGGCCTGAAGCCGTGCATTCTGGCCCACTCGATGGCGTTGGTGGCATCGATACATCCCTGTGGGTAGCGGAAGTAGTCGGCCGAGCGGCTCCAGGTCTGGTAGATCGGGAAGCAGCGGAGCCCGTAGTCCTTGATGGTGGCCAGTTCGCCGGGCTGGATCTGCTTCTCCGGCAGGGAGGCGCTGGAGGGGTTGAAGAGGTAACGGCCGATGTAGGCGTAACCGGCGTCCTTCAAAGCCTGTGCACGCGGAGGTGTCACCATGGTGACACCGTCACAGGCGGTCCCCTTGCGGGATTGGTCACCGTAGGAGACGAGCAGCGAGGCCCACGTCTGGAAGTCGCCCAGCCCAGTGACAGGCAGCTTGGAGAAGGACTGGAAGCTCTCCACGCCGGTCTTCACTGTGGGGGTGAAGTTACCGAAGGGGACGCTGCGCTTGTTGAGGATCATGCCGGCGGTGAAGAGCTGCGCCCAGACTCCGGTGCTGCCGACCGAGACCGTGTGGGACTTTAGGCCGGCCTGGGTACCGGGGCCGAAGACTCCGTTCGCTGTACCGTCGGCCATGCCGAGCTCGTACTGGATCGCGAAGAGCATGGATTTGGCGACGTCCCGCGAGTGGTGGCCGTCGCAGGGGATGGCGTAGAAGTCCTTGCGCAGCAGGTAGCGACCGTTCAGCCATTGCTGGATGGACCGGATGGTGTCCGAGCCACCGCTGACGGTGACGTAGGCGTCCATGTTGAACAGGCCCTTGGTCGTCTTCGGCCAGAGGGAACCCCCCGGGTAGACGGCGTCGGCGCCCATGTCCCGGTGGAGCTTCGGCAACGGCGGCCTTGACCCTGGCGTTGTAGATGCCGTCGATCTCGCCGCCGTCGTAGCCCTTGCAGTAGAGGGCGGACTGGATGATGCGACAGAAGTTCGCGGACGGGACGGTGGTCTCGTCGATCTTGCCGTATAATTCGCCGATCTTTCCGAGGGTGGTTGGACCGAACGCATCGGAAAGCGCGGTGATGCCCATTTCGTACTGGAGTGCGCGAGTCAGTGCGTACATGGCAGGCCAGCCGGTCCGACCGTTCTCCGCCAGCTTGGATATGCCGAGGGTGGCACCGTTGTTGTATGTGAGGTTCACGAATCTCTGGGCGCGAAGCACTAAATCGTCGGTCATGACAGTTCCTCTCAGTGAAGGAGTACGGGAATGGGTGGCCGCCGACATGGAGAGGGCGGGGCGTCCGCCACGGGGCGGCCGTCAGCAACCACGTTGACATGGCACGTTTCGCAGAGGCTGCGGATTTCGGCGTGATCGCGGTTGTGACATCGGCGCCAGCCGGGTAGACGCCTGCGGACGGGGCAGCGCCAGGTCGTCGCGGACGGCATGCCCGGTTTGGGTGATTGGCCGGGCGGTGGGGCGATACACGCCTCCTGTCTACACTCTCGACTTCCGACGTTCTGGGGGGTCTGTGAGGTCACGCGGCGTAGTCGGGGCTGGCCGTGGCCCGCGCTTGTTGGACGGCGCGGATTTCCGTAGGGGTGGGCTGACCGGAGTGGGTGGGCATAAACCTCGATTCTTCACTTGCGGTGTGACGTCGGTCGGTTCGGCGGTTTGCCCGTAATGTCCCCTGCCGTTCGAGGACGGGCCGTCGCGTGACGCTGCGGGGCGTCGGGTTCCACGGGCCCGAGGGTGCTGCGGGTCCTCTCCTCTCCGCTGTCGTCGGGGCGGGGCCGACCGTCAGGTGTGGGCCGGAAGCTGGGTGGCCCGCTGCCAGGCGGTGGCGAACGCCGGCGCCCAGGGCCAGGTGCGGTCGAGGTGGAGGGTGCGTCTGCGTGCGTGGGCGGTGAGCCGGGCGGGCAGGTGGTAGAGCCTCCTGCGGATCGTCTCCGGTTCGGCGGCGGCGAGTTCGGGCTCGTCATGCAGGAGAAGGAGCCTGGTCCATGCGTCGAGGTCCGCGGCGATAGTGGCAGCCAGCACCCAGGCGGCGTTCAGCTGCCAGGACTTCGAGGGCAGCAGCCCGAGGCCGATCCGCTTGATCGCCTTGACACGATCCTCGACCTCGGCATGATCACGGTAGAGAGCATCGACGAACCACACCTGCCCGGAGCCGGACACCCCGGAAAGCCCCTGGTGGGCGGGGATGTTCGTGGCGACGATCTGGTAACGCCAGCCGGTGCGCTGCTCGAACGCGGTCAGCTTCTTCAGATCGCGGCGCGAGGGCTTGACCCGGCGCACGATCAGCCGCATCCCCTCGGGCCAGCCGCTCAGGTCGCGCACCCCGGTCAGCTCGGCGACCTGGTAGGTGACCTTCTGTCCGTCCGGGCCCTTGATCTCGTGGACCTCGCCGTCCTGCCGCAGCGCGTCGTTCCACACGTCCGCGGGCAGCAGTGCGATCGCGGCCTCGTCGGCGGTATTGATGGCCCAGCCGGTCACCCAGCGCACTCGGCGGCGGCTGGTGGTCAGCGCCTGCAGATGCTCAAGGAGGCCGTGGCTGAAGGCCGCGCCGTCGATCCTCACCAGCAGCTTCGACCACAGCGGCAGCGGAGTTGCCGCAGCGCGGCGGCCAGCACCGTCTTGTGGTCGGCGACGTCGTTGGACGCCGCGTTGCCCGGCCGTAGCAGCATGGTCACGCACTCGCGGGTATTGGCCAGCCAGGCGCCCAGCGGGTGATGTCCGTAGCCGCCCTTGAACGTGCCGGCCGCGCCGTCCTTCTTGCTGGTGCAGGTCACCAAGGTGGCATCGAGATCCAGGACGTACCAGTTGGTGAGCGTGCGCCCGCATACCGAGATCCACGGGAACCCACCGGGCCGCAGGGCGAGCAGCGTCCACACCCCACGCCGTATCACGGCGCGCACGCGCTCCACCCGGGCTCCGACAGGGCCGTCGATGGCTTCCAGCGTGCGCCACAGGGTGCTGTCCGAGACCGGACGGGGAAGAACGGCCTCCAGTGCTGCTGCAGTTGCTCGGCCTGCAGGACATTCCTCGCGCCGAGGACGATCGCGCAGGCCAGCTGGACCAGGGCCATCCCGCGATCCCGCCACCCCGGCCCGACGCCGCGGGGCAGCGCGGCGGCCAGGGCGCGGGTCAGCCCGACCCGGTCCGCGATCCGGTGCAGCAGCACCACGCCCGCATGCCCGACCAGGTTCTTGCCGTCGGCCCGCACAACGAGCCGACGATCCCATTCGGTAGCCTGCACCTGTTGGGTGCCCCCACTCTGCGACGTTCTTGATCTAGGAAGTTCAGATCATCGCAGGTCAGGGGCACCCTTCCGCTATCAGGGCGTCACATCACTGACGGACGGCCCTCGTAGCTGAATACACGAGGTAAATCGGGCGGCGATGATCGTGCGGCGGAGCTTGGCGATCATGTCGGACGGTGACGGGTCGATCTTGGTGGTGTACCAGGAGGGTACGCGTTCGCGGTGGGTGGCGGCATCGTCGGGCTGATGGCCGTGGAGGACGTACCAGATGACGGTGATCGTGTAGCAGTACAGGCCGAAGGGGACGGTGCGCTCGACGGCAGCCCGGGTGCGGTTGCGGGCCTGGCCGACGCCGAGGAGGTGGCGGCCTTCGGCGAAGATGACCTCGATCGACCACCTCCACGCGTGCCGGGTGACCAACTGCGGGGCGGGGGTGGTGAGGTCGGTGGTGATCAAGGCGAGGTCGTAGCCGGTGTCGGTGTGGTCGTCGCGCGGGAGAATCAGGCGGACGGTCTGGGTGTGGAAGGAGCCGTACCACAGGCAGGTGGTCTCGGCGAGGAACACGGTGTCGGTGCATTGGTAGCGCCTGACCTCGAACGATGCGAAGGCGAGCCTGGCCGCGAGTTCTTTGGCGGTGCCGAGGCGGTCGCACTTGAGGGCAGGTCGGCCGCGCCTGCCGGTGCGGGGTGGGGCGAGGTTGCAGAGGACGGCGGTGGCGGGCAGCCGGGTGGTGAACGTGACATTTGCGGGCAGGTCGCGCAGGGATTTGCCGTGGTGGGCGGCATCCGCGACGACGTGCAGGCGCCGACGGTAGTGACAGGCGGCCAGGAAACGGAGCATGGAAGCGGCGATGTCGACCTTCGACTTCTCCTGTCCGGGGCGCCACAGGCGGGCCATCACCGGCAGGCACACCGGCCGCGCCAGGACCGGGAGTTCGACGACCAGGCCGATGACGACGAAGCAGGTCCCGCGCCCGACCGGCTTCGGCCCTGGCGCGGCGCCGTCGTGCTGCCAGGCCGCACCGAACACACGCTTCCCGCGCCGCTTGAACAGGGTGTCGTCCACCGCCACCGTCAACACCGCACCCTCGGCAAGGAGCCGGCGGACGATCAGGTGGGACAGCGAGATGCCCAGGATGTCCGCGTTCCAGCGGGCCCGGGAGAAGAAGGCGTGCGCCCGGTCATGCGACCAGACGCGCGTCAAGCCGGCGCCGGAGAGCATCCCGGTCACCGTCGACTGGCCGGTCTGCGCGATCAGCCCCGTGACCATGGCGGAGAACGTGACGAACGTCGGAGCAGTGAAACTGCCCCCGACCGACTTCAAGACGGCGAGCAGCGAACTGGTTACGGTCGGATCCGGAAGCATCGGCGGGTCCCTCCCCGGAGGAGACGAAAGCACCGCCGATGCCTCTCTGCTGTCCACCGCCAACGCGGCCCAACAGCCTCACATCACCCACCCGGGCGACCCCCACGACGATCAGCCAGAACGACGAAAGTCGAGGGCCCGTGCCGGTACTTGATTACCTCGCAACAACAACGGCCCCCACCGGGCCGGCAGGCGTCCGGCCCCATGGGGAAACTCCAGTCCGCCGTCCGACCTTCCACGGGCAGAGACCAGGCAGGACTCGGACGCCGGATGTGACTACGGGTTCAGGCACCTGCGCCGGCTCCGGTCCGACGCCGCCGACGGTCCCGCCCCGGGCCGGACGTTCCGTAGGCGGTCGCGCCGGACTCGTCTGCGTCGGCCGCCGGCCCGTCCTGCCGCCGCATGCCCCCAACGACTCGCGTCACCGTCGTCCTGCCCAGCGGCCGGGTGGCCACCGCGGCCCTCGCACCGCCAGGAGCGGAACGCCGGGGTGGCCGTCGTGGCTCCCTGCCGTGCCGCCCGCACACCGGATCAACCGATGCCCCCGGCGGGGTCGGCGGCCGGTGCTCTGCGCCGATCGCCGATCCCCGGCTGCCGCGGAGACCGCGCCTGGAGGCGGTCGGCGTCCGCCTGGCATAGCGTTTGCCGTGAGGGGCCGGGTCGACAGCGGCGACAGGAACGGCGGACCAGCGGTGGAGCAGCACGAGGACGGAGCTTCCCCCCGGGCGGATGACGGATGGTGGTCCGGTCGGCTGCATGAGCTCTGGCGTGTCGCCGACACGGCGCAGGACGTGACGGAGCTGGAGGTTTTCCTCTACGGCATGCTGCTCCGCATGCCCGGTGTGCTGGCCGTCGTGGGCACCCGATGGAGCGGGGGGCTGCTGCGCTGTCTGCGGAGTGCCACCCTGGCGGAGCCGACGCCGTCGCTCATTGAATTCGAACAGAATGTTGGCGAGGCTGCCGCCGCCGGGGTTCCGGCCGACGATCCGACCGTCACGGTTCACGAGGTGTCGGAGCTCGACGGCTCCCTGCCGCATGTCCGGGTTCTGGTGGCGGCGGGCGCCCGGAACGTGGCCGGGTGTTCCGTGCAGCTGGGGCAGGGAGGCTGGGCGTCGCTCATGGTCGGCACCGCGGCCGGGAACACGGTCGATGCGACGCTGCGGGCCCGGTTGAAGCAGGTGGCCGAGGTCACCATGGTCTCCGACAGGCGCATCATGGCACGACGCGAGGACGAGCTGCGTCGGGTGAGCGACGCCTTCCTGGCGGAGGCGTCGTTGCAGATGGATTCGAGCCTCGATCTGGAGAGGACCGTGCAACGGGTGGCCCGGACGGCTGTTCCCGCTGTCGCCGAGGGGTGCGTCCTGCACCTGCGTCTTTCCGCCGGGCTGACTCCCGTGGCCCACTCGCACGTGGACGCGGGCGAGCAGCAGTGGCTCGGTGCGCTCGCGGCCGGGGACCGCTGGCTCGCCGATGTGCTGCAGCAGGTCGTCGACCGCGGGCAGGGGCTGGTGTTGCAGGGTGACGAGCTGGACGGCGGTCCCTTCGGGCCCGCCTCGTCCGGGGCCGGACCGGCCGTGCGCGCGCTCAGTGTGAATCCACTCAAGGCCCGGGGGCGGACTCTGGGCACTCTGACCTTCCTGTACCACCGGACGAACATCGCCGAGATGCCCTCGCGGTTCCTTGCCGATCTTGCCGACCGGGCTGCGTTGGCCATCGATACCAGCACCCTGTACGAACAGCGGCGCCGGCACGTGGTCTCCCTCCAGCGGCATCTGCTGCCGAGAGAACTGCCACGGATCCCGGGTCTCGTCCTGAGTTCGGCATACGAAGTGGGCGATGTCTCGCTCGATGTGGGTGGTGACTTCTACGACGCCGTCCCGGGGCCGCGGGGCGGGGTGACGCTCCTCATCGGTGACGTCTGCGGCCGCGGGGCGGAGGCTGCGGGACTCACCGGTCTGGCCCGCCACACCCTGCGCACCCTGCTCGAGGACGGCAGAACGCCCGAGCACGCGCTGGGACGGCTGAACCAGGCGCTGGTCAGGGAGGGCACGTCCCGCTTCGTGACGGCGCTCGTGGCGGCCCTGGTGCCGGACGGAAAGGGATTCCACCTGCGTTACTGGAACGCCGGACATCCGGCGCCTCTGGTGCGGCGCGAGGACGGCGCTGTGGAGGAGCTCGCCGCCCACGGCGATCTGCTGGGTGTGCTGGAGAAGATCGAGTACGGATCCGGGTCGGCACATGTGGCGCCGGGGGGTGCGCTGGTGCTGTTCACCGACGGGGTGACCGAGGCGAGAGCGGCTGACGGAACGTTCTTCGAATCCTGTCTGCGGGACGCGGTGACCCTGCAGGGAGCCGGTGAGGCCCAAGGGTTCGCCGAACGGCTGGCGGCGGCTGTGGTGGAATTCCGGGCCACGGGTGCGGACGACATCGCCGTGCTCGTCGCCCAGGCGGAGATGGTCGCGTGAGCGGGCCGGCCGGGGATGCGAGGGTCGATCACGGTCTCGTCTGGGTGGTCGAGGATTCGGCGGAGGACGCCGAGGCGATCCGGCGGGCGCTCGGGCGCACTCATCCGGATCTGACGCTGCTGTTCACGGACAGGGGGGCCGGGGTCGCCGAGCGGTTGCTGGAAGCCACCCGACGGCCGGGGCTCGTCCTCCTGGATCTGAACATGCCCGGTCTCAGCGGAGCCGCGGTGCTCCGATCGATCCGCACCATGCCCGAACTGGACAACGTGACCGTGGTTGTCTTCACCTCGTCCACCGCGCCGGACGAGGTCGACGCGACCTACGCGGCAGGGGCCGACAGCTACGTCTACAAGCCGGTCAATTTCGAACTCTTCCGCACCGTTCTGAAGGGGGCCGTGGACTACTGGCAGAGAAGGGCGAAGGGTGGGGGCGAGGGCCCTTCCGCTCAGTCGCCGCCTTCCTGACCCAGGGTGAAGCAGAAGCTGGACCCGCGGCCGGGTTCGCTTTCGAGCCACAGCTCGCCACCGTGCCGTTCGACGATCCGTCTGACGATGGCGAGACCCACGCCGGCGCCTCCGCCGCGTTCGTCCTGCCCGTGCAGTCTGCGGAACAACTCGAAGACCTCACCCTGTTGCTCGGCCGGAATCCCGATGCCGTTGTCGCGGACCACGACGGTCTGCCGAGGGGGCCCGCCTGCCGGCGTGCGGAGTGTGTCGACCAGGACCTCGACCGTGCGGTCTCCCTGATCGACGGCGTACTTGGCGGCGTTCACCAGGAGGTTGACCAGGACCTCGTAGAGCCGGTGCTCATCGGCGTACACCTCGGGCAGATCTCTTCTGACGACCCGCACGTGGGCCTCTGCCAGACGTTCCCCGGCCACGTCGAGTGCGGAGTCCAGCACCTGATCCAGTGGGACGCGGACGCGGCGCAGCCCGCCCCGGCCCAGCTGGGCGAAGCGCAGCAACGAGTCGAGCAGGTCGTCCATGCGGCCGGCCAGTCGCCGCATGGTGAGAAGCCGTCGGACGGTCGTCGCGTCGAGGTCCTCCGCGGCGTCCTCCATGACGAAGGTCACGGCGTTGGAGATGCCCCGCAGTGGTTCCTTGAGGTCGTGGGCTGCCACATGGGCGAACGAGTCGAGGTCGGAGTTGGTGACCCGTAGCTGTTCGTTGAGCGAGGCCAGTTCGGCCTCGTGCCGGAGTACGAGACCGGTCAGCGTGCTCCAGAGCTCCAGCGCGGTGGCGCGGTCGGTCGGCGTCCAGGGCAGGCTCTGCCCACGGACCGCCGCGCGGAAGACCGCACCCGACCCGCGAGGGGTGAGCCGTTCGCCCCGCGGGCCGACCTGGACGGGCCGGGAAGGGTCTGCGGCCCATCGGCGGGCGGTGGGGCGGTCCCTGCGGAACCAGGCGAGGAAGTCACCCGCGCGGCTCAGCGTCACCATCAGGATCCCCGCCGGGCCGCCTTCCGTCATCCCGCCGCCGGGCTGGTCCGATTCCTCGGACAGACGGTCCGTGCTCCAGACAGTGCCCGGTGACAGTCCTGCCGCGCGGGTCCGGAGGGTCTCCAGCAGAGCGGGCGCCACACTCATCCCGCTGGTGGTGCTGCGGCCGCCGCGGCGGAGTGCCGCGCCATCGGCGTCCAGCAGCTTCCTGAGTGCCTCGTCGTCCGCCAGGAGCGAGTGCTCCAGATCGGACGTGAGCCGGGAGGTGATCCGGTCGAGGCGCTCACGGGACGCGCGGAGCGCCTCGGCCTGCTCTCGTTCCTCGATGACCGCGAGTTGCAGGGAGAAGGCGACAGCGAAGAACTCACATGCCGCCCGCAGTTCCGGGGGGATCGTGGCGGCGGCGTCGCCATGACAGGCGATCAGCCCCCAGAGCCCTCCCTCACGAAGGACACTGACCGACATCGACGACTTCACACCGATGTTCCGCAGGTACTCCAGATGAAAGCCGGACACGGTGCGCAGTACGGAGTTCGACAGGTCCAGCGGCAGGCCGGAGCCGGCCTGCCGCTGGGAGTGCAGGCCCACACTGGTGTCGTCCACGTCGGCGATCACCCGGATCCAGTTGTCGCGGTAGAGCCGCCTCGCCTGGGGCGGGATGTCACTGGCGGGGAACCAGAGCCCCAGCCAGGGCTCGTGGCCGCCGGTGAGCGCCTCCGCGACCACCTCTCCCGGCCCGTCCTCGCCCTCGAAGCGGTAGGCGACCACTCGGTCGAAGCCGGTCAGCGCCTGGACCTCATGGGCGGCCGCCTGGCAGCACTCGGCCACTGTCGTCGACGATCGAAGCCGTGCCAGGGACCGCCGGACGCCCTGGTAGTAGCGCGCGAAATGCGGCAACGCGACGGTTCGGGGCTCGCACTCCAGGATGATGAAAGGCCCCTGCCGGTGTGCGGTCACGTCGAACACCCGGGGGACGCCTGCCACATCGACGGAGACGGGGAGAACCAGGCTTGCCGCCTCGTGCTGAGCGCTGACCTCCAGAGCCTGGGCCCAGTCCTCGGGAGACAGCACCCGCGTGATGGGGCCCCCGACCAGTTCCTCGGCCGCGATTCCCAGCAGGCCGCCGGTGTTCAGGGCTGCGGTGTCCACGGTGCCGGTATCGGCCTCCACCGCCAGCAGGGTGCCATGGGACTGGATCCGGCCGAGCAGGTGAATGGGCTCCTGGATGCATTCGTTGAGGTCGAAGCCGACGACCGCCGCGGCTTCGGCCTCCCGCCCGGGGTCCGGAAGGGACATCTCTTCTCCCATGTACCGTGTTCTCGATCCGGTCTGGTCAGCTGTCCGGCCCGCCGAGATCCTTCCACGGCGCCCTGGGATCGAGGGGCTGCTGCGGGTGCGTGTCGTCGCTTCCGGCGGCGGCCACCTGCATGACTCCGGACCGTCCACCGGTGAGGTGCCCCCGCGCACGGACGCGCACCACAAGCGCACCGGAACAAGCGGGGAACATCGGGGAACCACGGTGAAAAGGACCCGTCCCGAAGAGATCCCAGAGCCACCGTTTACCCGGCAGAGCATGGGCGTGGCCCGGCTTTCGGACGTCCAGGGCGCTCCAGGCCGCCGTGGCGGTGCAGTCGGCCGCCACCGGGAGGATCCTCTGCCGAACGCGTTGGACGGCCCCGAGCTTCTGCTTCTGCTTCTGCTTCTGCTTCTGCTTCTGCTTCTGCTTCTGCTTCTGCTTCTGCTTCTGCTTCTGCTTCTGCTTCTGCAGAGCCTCGGGCCTGCCGGGAGTGTGTGCAGGCCTGCCGACGGCCGGAGGGGCTAGCTCAGCTGGGGCTGGACCTGGGAGGAGATCAGTTCCAGGTGGTCGAGGTCGGACAGGTCGAGGATCTGGAGATAAATGCGGCCGGCGCCGGCCTCGGCGTAGCGGCCGATCTTGTCGACGACCTCGGCGGGGGAGCCGGCGAGGCCGTTGGTGCGCAGTTCGCCGGGCTCGCGGCCGATCGCGGCGGCGCGGCGTGCGATCTCCTGTTCGTCCTTGCCGACGCAGGCGACCAGCGCGTTGGAGTACACGAGGGCTCCGGGGTCGCGGCCCGCCTCCTGCGCGGCGGCGCGCACCCGGCCGAACTGGCGCTCGCTGTCCTCGGCAGAGGCGAACGGCATGTTGAACTCGTCGGCGTACCGCGCGGCCAGCCGGGGTGTGCGGACGGCGCCGTGGCCACCGATGAGCACCGGGATCTTGGGCTGGGCCGGCTTGGGGAGCGCCGGTGACCGCGTGAGGTCGTAGTACGTGCCGTGGAAGTCGTAGGTCTGGCCGGCCTCCGTGGCCCACAGGCCGGTGACGATCTCCAGCTGTTCCTCCAGGCGGGCCATCTTCTCCTTCGGGAAGGGAATGCCGTACGCCTTGTGCTCTTCCTCGAACCAGCCCGATCCCAGGCCGAGTTCGACTCGGCCACCGGACATCTGGTCCACCTGGGCGACCTGAATGGCGAGGACGCCGGGGAGTCGGAAGGTGCCGGCGGTCATCAGGGTGCCGAGCCGGATGCGCTTGGTCTCGCGGGCGAGGCCGGCGAGGGTGATCCAGGCGTCGGTGGGGCCGGGCAGGCCGTCCCCGGAGCCCATTTTGAGGTAGTGGTCGGAGCGGAAGAAGGCGTCGAAGCCGAGGTCCTCGGTGGCCTTGGCGACGGTGAGCAAGGTGTCGTAGGTGGCCCCCTGCTGGGGCTCGGTGAAGATACGGAGATCCATGCCCCCATCCTGCCTGCTCGGCCCCGATACGGCCCGGCCGACCCCTCGCGCCCCTCGCGCCCGTGCCGTGCCTAGCCGGTCTCGCGCTCGGCGAGGGCCCGGTCGCGGTCCGCCAGCTTGCGGAGCATCTCCAGGACGCGGTCGCGGGCCTCGTCCGCCGCGTCGATGGCCTCCACGCACTGCCAGTACGCGGTCTCGTCGACGGCCCGGCCGACCCCTCGCGCCCCTCGCGCCCGTGCCGTGCCTAGCCGGTCTCGCGCTCGGCGAGGGCCCGGTCGCGGTCCGCCAGCTTGCGGAGCATCTCCAGGACGCGGTCGCGGGCCTCGTCCGCCGCGTCGATGGCCTCCACGCACTGCCAGTACGCGGTCTCGTCCTCCGCCGAGGAGGCCATGCCGACCAGCGCGATGCCGACCTCGCCGAGCAGTCCGCCCAGGTGCAGCAGGGCCTGCCGGGTGTCGCCCAACTCGGTGAGCAGGGCGGCGCGCAGCTCACCCGGACCGAGTCGCGGGGTGTCCAGCACACGGCAGCCTCGTCCCGCCAGCTCGGTCAGCCCCAGTGCCTCACCGCGCAGTTCGGGCGGGCCGGTGACCGCGAGGCGACCGCCTATCGCCTGCGCGAGTGCCTGCGCCTGCCACACCTCGGCCGAGAGCTCCGGCATACCGCCGGCGGTGGTGAGGGCCCGCCTGCTCGTCACTACGAGCCGCACAGCGTCCATGCGCCGCCCCTGTCTGTCCGACGCGCTGCCCACGCGTCCGCCCAACTCTCCTGTTCACTACCCAGAGTGAGTCCGTTTGAGACGGAACATCGAACAGAAGGCGGAAATCTGGGGACAACAATTCGAAAACGGTCGGCATGTCGAATGCGGAGAGTGATAGCGGAGAAGTCCGCTCCGGGGGTGCTCCGCAGAGGGCGGTCCGCGGAGCACCCCGTTCAGACCGGGAAGCGGTGTTCGTTGCGGTCGATCTTGGCGTTCAGGGCGGCCAGGGGGTCGATGCCGAGCACCTCGCACAACTGGAGGAGATACGCGAGCACATCGGCCACCTCGTCGCCGACACGGTGCGCGGTGGCCGGGTCGTCCATGACGCGGGCCGACTCCTCCGGCGTCATCCACTGGAAGATCTCGACCAGTTCGGAGGCCTCCACACTGAGCGCGGCGACGAGGTTCTTCGGGGTGTGGTACGGCTGCCAGTTCCGTGCCGCGGCGAACTCGGCGAGCCTGCGCTGGAGTCCGGCCACGTCGAGCGGGGCGATCAGGTCCGCGGGGGCAGGGGGGCGCGTCGGGTGGGGCGTGTCAGTCACGGGTCAGGTGTACCACCGTCACCCCGTCCACCCCCGCGGCCCAGGACGCGTCGCTCACCGCGCCGACCAGCCGGATGTGCCCCCGCTCGCACATCCGCGCCGCCAGCCGCAGCAGTTCCGCGCGCTGGAGCGGGTCCATGCCCCGGTCGAGCCCGTCGGCGAGCACGGTGAGGGTCTGCAGCGCGGCCGGGACCTCGCCGGGCGCGTCGACCTCCAGCACCCCTGGTCCGGTGAGCAGCACCAGCGCGAGCGCGACGTACCGCAGCTCGCCGTCGCCCAGGCGTCCGAGCGCGGTACGGATTCCGTCGCCCCGGTCGAGCAGGGCGCGGACCAGGCCACCGCCGTACGGCTCGGCGAGCAGGCCGGTGACCGGCCCGGCGCATCCGGCGCGTACGGCGGAGACCAGGAGCCCGTACCGGATCGCGCACTCGGTGTGGGTGCGCCACAGCACGTCGGCGAGGTTGCCGCAGCTGCCGAGCAGCCGCCCGGTGCCGGTCGGCACGGGGTCGCGCATGCCGTCGGGCCGGGGGTCGCAGGCGAAGACCGAGCGCAGGGCGACCACCATCTGCTCGGCGGCGGCCAGCACCCTGCGCTCACCGGGCGTCCTGCCGGCGACGCGCAGCGGCAGCAGTGCCGTGCCCAACCGGTCGTCGGGCAGCGGGCCGCGGGTGACCGGGGCGGTCCCGGCGGTGTGCCACGCGGCCTGCACGGTACGGCGCCCAGGGTCGCGCAGCGCGGACTCCAGCAGGACCACCCCGTCAGCCGTCAGCCGCTCCCCCGCGATCCGCAGCGTGGGTTCGGCCTGGACGGCGACCTCGAGCCGGACCGGGCCCTCGGGGCCGTCGGCGGTGCAGCCGATGCGGAAGCCCCGGCGGTCCTGTGCGTCGGCACGGGCCCGTTCCGGCACGCACGCGTCCGGCTCGGAGAACGCCTCGCCGAGTTCGGCCCCGCCACCGAGCCGGGCGAGCGCCTCGTAGGCCCGCAGGGCGCTGGTCTTGCCGCTGCCGCTGGCCCCGGCCAGCAGGGTGAGGGGGCCGAGCGGAAGCCCGGTGTTGCGGTGCCCGGCGAAGGCGGACAGCAGCAGCTCGGTGATGTGCGGCCGGTCGGGGCGCCAGCGCTCCTGGGCACCGCCGTCCCCGGAGGAGGCCCCGGCGGACGGGACGGAGGGCAGGCGGGAAGACAGGGAGGGGGGCGGAGAGGAAGAAGACAGGGAGGACGTGGCCGGCGGCGACCGGTGAGGCAGGGTCATGCGCGGGACGCTAGAGCTCCGGAGCGGGGCGAACCGTTCCGCTTGTGCGCTCTTCCCACGATCGGGCGAAGCGCCGCCCCGCCCGTTCACTCTCCCGTGCCGGGCCTAACCGCTTCCGGGAATCCCCATCCCCTGCATCAGACCGGTCACCTCGGTGTCGGCCGGGGTCAGCAGGAAGACGTTGCGGTCGACGCGGTGCATGCCGCTTCCCAGGCCGAAGACGACGCCGGTGCTGAAGTCCAGTATCCGCTTGGCCACGTCACCCTCCGCGCTGGTGAGGTCGAGCAGGACCGGTATCCCGGACATCAGCGTCTCCGCGACGTCACGGGCGTCCGCGAACACGCTCACCCTCAAGACCACGAGGCGGCGTCGCGCCTCGGCCTCGGGGGCGGACCGGTGACCCACCGAGGACGGCCAGGCGTCGTGGCCCCGCAGCGGGACGACCTGGGCGAGTCCCTCCCACTGTTCGTCGGTGACATCGTGGCTGTTCACCGGCATGCTCCGTCCTGGGTGGTGCTGACTGTCTGCATCGGGCAATTCTTACGCATGGTCACCTGTTCGGCCCAACAGCGACACCCTCCGCCACCCCGGAACGCCCGGGTCCGGCACTTCTGCCCCGGGGCCGGGTCAGGTAACTTCTACCTCGCTGTAGATACTGACTGTCGACAGCGGCCGGGGACCGGTCCGGCGCGGGAACATGCTCCCTGTCCGAAACGTTGGATCGCAGACAGATTCAGTCCGGCCGACCGGCTCATCGGCCACCCGGTACATCCACGAGGAGTCATGCACGTGTCCGCCAGATCGACGGACCCCCCGGGGCACAGTCCCCGACCATCCCGTCACGCAACTGTTGAAATCGGCACTCGGCGGGGTGGTGTTCGATGAGTGCCGCAGAGGCCTTTCTGGGCCTGCTCGCCGTGTTCGTGCTCACCGCCGGCACCGGTTACTTCGTGGCCCAGGAGTTCGCCTACGTCTCCGTGGACCGGCTCGCGCTCGCCCGTGAGGCCGAGGCCGGGGACCGCAGGGCCGCCCGCGCTCTGAAGGTGCTGGAGCGGCTGTCCTTCATGCTGTCGGGCGCCCAGCTCGGCATCACCGTGACCGGTCTGGTCGTCGGTTTCATCGCCGAGCCGTCGGTGTCCGCGCTGCTCAGGCCGGTGCTGTCCGGTATCGGACTGCCGGATGCGGCCCTGAGCGGTATCTCGGTCGTGCTCGCGTTCGTGCTGGCCACGATCGTCCAGATGGTGCTCGGTGAGCTGGCCCCGAAGAACCTCGCCATCGCCGTGCCCGAACGGCTGGCGAAGGCGCTGGCCGGCTCGACCCTGGCGTATCTGAAGGTCGTCGGACCGCTGGTGCGGATCTTCGACAATGCCGCCTCCAGCCTGCTGCGCCGCATCGGCATCGAGCCGGTCGAGGAGCTGCACCACGGTGCCACGCTGGAGGAGCTCGGTCATCTGATCGGCGAGTCCCATGAGAACGGGTCGCTGCCCGGGGACAGAGCCACCCTGCTGGACCACGCGCTGGAGTTCTCCGAGCGGACCCTGCACGCGGTGATGGTGCCGCGCGCGGACGCCGTCTTCGTCCGCGGGGAGGCGGGCGCCGACGAGGCGGTCGGCCTGATCGCGGCGCACGGCCACTCCAACTACCCCGTGCTCGGTGACCACCCCGACGACGTCGCGGGGGTGCTGGGTGTGCGCGAACTGATGGCGGTGCCCGCCGACCGGCTGGCCGGCGTCACCGCCGGCCGGCTGGCCAGGCGGCCCCTGCTGCTGCCGGACACCCTTCCGCTGCCGGACGCGGTCGCGCGAATGCGTGAGCAGGAGGACGAGTTCGCGGTCGTCCTCGACGAGCACGGTGGCGTGGCCGGCATCGTCACCTACGAGGACATCGCCGAGGAGCTGGTCGGTGACATCGCCGACGAGTCCGACCAGGTCTCCGAACTGGCGGTCGCCGACGGCGACGGCTGGCTCGTGGACGCGGGCCGCCGGCTGGACGAGGTGGCCGAGGCCACCGGCGTCCAGCTGCCCGAGGAGGACGGCTACGAGACGGTTGCCGGCCTGATCGTGGACCGGCTGGGCCGTTTCCCCACCGTGGGTGACCGGGTCACCGTCGAGCTGCCCAGGGACGGCCACGCGGTGATCGACGTACGCACCCTGGACCGGCACGTCGCCGAGCGGGTGCGGGTCACCCGGACCGCGCCCCCGGTGGAAAACGACACGGAGAAGACGGAGGAGTCCGCATGAGTTTTCCGATGGCTCTCTTCGTGACCGTGCTGTTGCTGATCGGCAGCGGGTTCTTCGTGGCGGCCGAGTTCGCGCTGGTCGCCGCCAAACGGCACCGCATGGAGAAGGCGGCGTCCGAGGGACGGCGCGGCGCCAATGCCGCGCTGGCCGGCATGCGCGAGCTGTCGCTCATGCTGGCCGGTGCCCAGCTGGGCATCACGGTGTGCACGCTGGGCCTGGGTTCGGTGTCCAAGCCCGCGATCTCGCACGAGCTGGACCCGCTGCTGCACGCCCTGGGGCTGCCCAGCGCGGTCAGCTACGGCGTGGCGTTCGCCATCGCGATGATGCTGGTGGTGTTCCTGCACATGGTGGTCGGCGAGATGGCGCCCAAGTCGTGGGCGATCGCCCACCCGGAGCGTTCCGCGATGCTGCTCGCCCCGTCGTTCAGGGCGGTGGTGAAGGTCGTCCGGCCGCTGATCCACGTGCTGAACGTGGTGAGCAACGCACTGGTGCGGATGTGCCGGGTGAACCCGCGCGACGAGCTGGCCTCGGTCCACGACCGTGAGCAGCTCACCCACCTGGTGGTGGAGTCGGAGCGGCTCGGACTGATCAGCAAGACGGACTCCCAGCTGCTGACCCGTTCGCTGACCGAGCCCGACACCCCGGTCGGCGCCCTGCGGATCCCGGCCGAGGAGATCGACTCGGTGGAGGGTGACGCGGGGGTCGACGAGGTGCTGCGGGTGGCCACCGCGTACGACCGGACCCGGCTGCTCGTCCGTGACGGCGGCACCGTCCTCGGTGCGATCCACGCGCGGGACGCGCTGGTCGCCCGTGCCCGGGGCCGTGCCACGAGCGCCCGCGAGCTGGCCCGCCCGGTGCCCGAGCTGACGGACACCACAACGGTCGCCGACGCAATCGACGTGCTGCGCCGCCGCCGGGGCACGCTGGCGGTCGTCCGGGACGACTCGGGCCGGCTGACCGGCATGGTCACGCTGGACGACCTGCTGGCCCGGCTGATGCTCCCGGTCGGGGGCTGACCAGCACACCGGGCGCGAGCACGACAACGCGTCGGCCGGTCCGCGCCATGCGGGCCGGCCGACGCGCTTTTGCTCAGCGCAGGCGGCGATCGGGCCGGCCGGGCGGCCGGCCCGATCGCCGTCACCAGTCTGCCGCCGGGGCGCGCCGACGCGGCCGCGCAGAGCATCGCGTTCGACGTCCTGGGCAGCGGCCACAGCCTCGCCTGCCTGGTGTGCGGCATCGCCGCCCCGGTGGCCACGGTCGTGACCGTGGCGGGCATGGCCGGCATCCGTGCTCCCCGGACCCCGGGGAGGGGACACGCCGCCGCGAAGAACCCGTCGGCGCGGCCCCAGGCACCGACAGCGGTCCGACCAGGCCGTTCGCGCACCCCGTCCCCCTCACGAAGGCCCCGGCCATCGGCGCGCACCGCCGGACGGCCGGGGTCTTCCCCGCAGGTCAGCCCGCGACGACCGCCTCGGCCGCCGCGATCCCGCACACGCGCGCCGCCCCGTGCGTGGCGACGTGCAGCGCACCGCGCGGTGCGGACTGCGGCACGCCCATCTCCACGACCACGGTGTCCGGCCCGGCCGCGAGCAGGGTGTCCAGGGCCGTACGCATCCACACGTGCCGGTGCTCGTCGCGGACCACGGCGACCACGCGCCGGCCGGCCGCGGCCTCGAGTGCCCGCGCTCCCGCGTCGGGGCCGGTGAAGGAGCCGGTGGTGGTGCCCGGCAGCAGCCGCTCCAGTTCCGCGCCGACGCCCCAGGGGGTCTCGTCGCCGACGGCGATGTTGGCGGCGGGGTGGAGGGTGGCCACGTACACCGGTCCGGTGACCGGTGCGGCGGGCCTGCTGCGGGTGACGGTCACCGCGCGGCGGGCCGCCGTGAGGCCGATCCCCGGCTCCCGGTCACCCCCGGGGCCCTGGGAGCACCGCATCCCGGCGGTCCAGTCGGCCAGGGCCCGGACCCGGGCGGCGGCGTCGGCGAGCCGCTCCTCGGAGAGTTCGCCCGAGCGGACGGCGGCGACCAGCGCGTCCGTCAAACCCCGTACCGTGCCTTCGTTGCACAGCCCGCCGCCCACGCAGATCGCGTCGGCGCCGGCCGCGATGGCCAGGACGGCCCCGTGTTCGAGGCCGTAGGTGCCGGAGACGGCGCGCATCTCCATGCCGTCGGTGACGATCAGGCCCTGGTAGCCGAGTTCGCCGCGCAGCAGGTCGGTGAGGATGCGGCGGGAGAGGGTGGCGGGGCGGTCCGGGTCGAGGACGGGGACGCGGATGTGGGCGCTCATGACGGCGCGGGTGCCGGCCGCGATCGCGGCCCGGAACGGCTGGAGTTCGCGTTCGTGGAGCGTGGTGGCGTCGAGATCGATGTGCGGGACGGCGTGGTGGGAGTCGACGCTGGTGTCGCCGTGGCCGGGGAAGTGCTTGGTGCAGGCGGCGACGCCGGTGGACTGCAGGCCCTCGACCCAGGCGGCGGTGTGCCGGGCGACCAGGTCGGTGTCGCCGCCGAAGGAGCGGACGCCGATGACCGGGTTGTCGGGGTTGGCGTTGACGTCGGCGGAGGGAGCCCAGTTGAGGTTGACGCCGCACTCGGCGAGCCGGCGGCCCAGTTCGCGGGCGACGGCGTGGGTGAGAGCGGTGTCGTCGACGGCGCCGAGGGCGTGGCTGCCGGGGAAGGAGGATCCGGTGCGGACCTCGAGCCGGGTGACGTCGCCGCTCTCCTCGTCGATGGCGACGAGGAGGTCGTCCCGTTCGGCCCGCAACTGCGCGGTGAGGGCGGCGACCTGCTCGGCGGTCGCGACGTTGCGTCCGAAGAGGGCGACGGAGGCGAGCCCTTCGGAGAGCCGGCGGCGCACCCAGTCGGGCGCGGTGGTGCCGGCGAAGCCCGGCTGGAGCACGGCGAGGGCGTCGCGGGTGAGGGTGCCGGTGCCGGCGGTGGGTGTCGTCATCGAAGCGTCAGCCCTTCACGGCGCCGTCGGTCAGGCCGCTGACGGCCTTGCGCTGCAGGAAGATGAAGAGGATCAGGATGGGGAGCGCGAACAGGGAGGAAGCGGCCATCGTCGCGCCCCAGTCGTCACCGAAGGCGGTGCGGAACTGCGACAGCCACAGCGGAAGCGTCTGCGCCTCGATGCTCTTGTTGAGGATCAGGACGAGGGGGAACTCGTTCCACGCGGTGATGAAGCCGAACAGGGACGTGGCCATGAGGCCGGGCGCCAGCAGGGGGAAGATCACCTTGACGAACGCCTGGGTCCGGGTGCAGCCGTCGACCATGGCCGACTCCTCCAGTTCCTTCGGCACGGCGGCCACGTAGCCGCGCAGGGTGAGGAGCGTGAGGGGCAGCACCATCATCATGTAGAACGCGGTCAGCGGTACCAGGCTGTCGAGCATGTCGCTGTCGCGCACCAGCATGTAGAGGGCGATGACCATGACCTCCCAGGGCGCCATCTGGGCGAGCATGAAGGTCACGATGAAGCCGCGCCGCCCCTTGAAGCGCATCCGGGCCAGCGCGAAGGACGCGATCAGGGCGATGGCCAACGACAGCAGGACCGCGGCCACGGTGACGGTGACGGAGTTGCGCACCAGCGTCCAGAAGTGGTCCGCGTGCACGGCCCGGTCGATGTGCTCGAGGGTGACGTCGGTCGGGAACCACACGGGGTTCTCGGAGATGATGTCGCCCTGCGGTTTGAAGGCTGTGGCGAACATCCAGTAGACCGGGAACGCGAACCCCACGAAGAGGACGACGGCGGTCGCGTTGGGCCAGATACGGCCGAAGAGTGAGTGCTTCACAGCTCGTCCTCCTCCTGCTTGGTCACCGCGCGCAGGTAGTACGAGGTGATGACGATCAGCACCAGGATGGTCAGGAACGAAATGGCCGCGCCCATGCCGAAGTGCTGGTTTCCGACGCCCTCGACGAAGGCGTAGATCGGCAGGGTCTCGGTGAGCCGGTCCGGGCCGCCCTCGGTGACGGCGAAGATCTGCGGGAACGCCTTGAAGACCCAGATGACCTCGAGGAACGTCGTGGCGTAGAGGAAGGGCCGCAGGAACGGGAAGGTGACCGAGACGAAGCTCTTCCAGGCGCCGGCCCCGTCCAGGGACGCGGCCTCGTACAGTTCCCTGGGGATGGTGGTGCTGGCTGCGTACAGGTTGATCGCCACGAACGGGACCGACTGCCAGACGATCAGCAGGGTGATCACCGAGAACGCGGAGAACTGGGTACCGAGCCAGTTGTAGTCCGCCATGGAGTGCCAGCCGAGCTTGTCCAGCGTCCAGTTGACGACACCGAAGCGCTGGGCGAAGAGCCACTGGTAGACGGTGGTGGCGGCGATGACGGGCATGGCCCAGGCGAGGACCAGGCCCAGCAGGAGCAGCAGCCGCATCCGGCGTCCCAGCCGGGCGAGCAGAAGACCGATGAGGGTGCCGAACCCCATGATCAGCACCACGTTGGCCGCGGTGAAGTAGACGGTGCGCCTGACGACCGCCCAGAACTCCGGACCTCCGAGGGCCTCCCGGTAGTTGTCGACCCCGTTCCATTCGGTCAGGTGCTGGATGAGCTGCCGCGCGTTCAGGTTCTGGAACGACAGCATGCCGTTCTTCACCAGGGGCCAGCCGAGCAGGATCAGCGTGGCGGTCAGGGCCGGCAGCAGGAGCAGGTAGGGGACTGCGGCCTTCCGGCCGCGTGTGGCCCTGGAACCGCGTGTCCCACGCGGGCCCGAAGGGGCCTCGGCCTTGCGGACGTCGGGCTCCCCTGCCGTGTCCGTGTCGCGGGTCTGCACTGGCATGACTTGTCGTCTCTTCCATGGCCGTACGAGCAACACAGCTGATGCCGGGGGTGCCGTGCGACGGCGCCCCCGGCACGAGGCGTCAGCTCTCCTGAGCCAGACGCTTGTTGATCTCGGCTTCGACGCTCTTGGCGGCCTCGGCCGGGGACTTCCCCTTCAGCACCGCCGTCATGTAGGCCTTGATCGGGTTGGGGGTGTTCTCCACCGCGGCCCACTGCGGGATCAGCGGGGTGGTGCCACCGCCGGCGGCGGCCGGGGCCGCGGCCTCCGCGACCGCGTTGCCCTCCAGGCTGGACTCCAGGGACTGCTTGTTCGGGATGACGCCGTTGACCTTGGCGAGGGCACCCTCGAACTCGTCGGACAGAGCGATCCTCAGGAACTCCTGGGCCAGTTCCTGCTTCTCGCTGCCGGCGGCGACAGCGAGGTTGGAGCCGCCGAGGAAGACGCCCTCGGGCTTGTCCGCCGTCTCACCGGGAATGGTGAAGTAGCCGAGGTCCTCCTCGATCTCCGGGTTGGCCTTGACGGCGGTCGCCGCCTCCCAGCCCATACCGATGAACGCACCGGTCCTGCCCTTGGCGAAGACGTCGGCCTGCTGCGGGGTGGCCTCGTCCTTGTCCTTGGGGGCCTTGGAGAAGGAGGCGTACTTCTGGTAGATCTCCATCGCTGCGGTGACCTTGGGGTCGGCGAGGTTGGAGACGTACGTGTCGCCCTCCTTCTTCACCAGGTCGGCACCTTGGCCGATGATCAGGCCGTCGAGGAAGTACCAGTTCTGGCCGGGCATGTAGATCGGCTCGGCGTCGGTGTTCTTCTCGATGGTCTCGAGGGCCTCGAAGAACTCGTCCCGTGTCTTCGGCGTGTCCTTGATCCCGGCCTCGGCCCAGATCGCCTTGTTGTAGATGACGACGCGGTTGGCGAAGTACCACGGAGCGGCGTACTGCTTGCCCTCGAAGACGGAGGACCGGTTGACCGAGTCCGTCCACTCGGCGCCGATCTCCTTCTTCAGGGCCTCCAGTTCGGCAAGGCCTCCGGTCGCCGCGTACGACGGGGTCTGGGTGTTGCCGATCTCGATGACGTCCGGCGGGTCGTTCTCGGAGAGGGCCGTGGTGACCTTCTGCTGGATGCCGTCCCACTTCTGGGTCTCGAACTTCAGCTTCGCGCCGGTCTTCTTCTCGAAGGCGGCCTGCACGTCCTTGCTCCAGTCGGCCGGCGCCGAACCGTCCATCGTCCAGACGACCAGGGTCTGCCCCTCGAAGCCGTCTGCTCCGGTGTTCTTCCCGTCGCCGTCGTCTCCTCCGCACGCAGCGACGGAGAACACCATGCCCGCGACCCCGATCGCGGCTATCAGCTTGCGCTTCACGCGCCACCCCTCCTCAGGAATGCCTTCCACACCCACGCCCTCGGCGGTGACCCTCGCAGCGGCGCGGCACTCGGCGGGCTGGGACCCGGCTTCCGTAAATGGTTTAGACCAGCAAGGGGAGCTTGGCCTAGACCTATGACCCTGTCAAGGGTCGCGCAACCGATCCCCCAAGCCGTTACCGGCGTCTCTCACGGGGCCCGGAACTCCCCCCGGACGGGGACGTGTCGAGAGTTGGACTAGACCAGAAGAAGACGTGCGGCTATAACGGGACCGCCGAGCGTGCGGCGCCGAACCCGGCCGTCCGCCAACGTGCACCGCGGCCGGCGCCTGCCGTCCGCGCCGCCGGACCCCGCACCCGGAAGGCAGGTCATGAGCACGGACCTCAGCAGCGCCCAGGCCGAGACGGGGGCACCGGACCCCGCCGGCCGCGTCCCGAAGTACTACCGCATCAAGCAGTGCTTACTGGGGATGACCGAGGCGCGCCCACCGGGCTCGCCGATGCCGGCCGAGCGCTTCCTCGCCCTCGAGTTCCGCACCTCGCGCACCACCGTGCGCAAGGCCCTCCAGGAACTGGTGAGCGAGGGCCGGCTGGTCCGCATCCAGGGCAAGGGCACCTTCGTCGCCCGCCCCAAGATCTACCGGACCCTCCAACTGACCTCGTACACCGAGGACATGCGCAACCAGGGACTCACTCCCGCCTCCCAGGTCCTGGAGATCGGCCACATGGCGGCCGGTGAGGAACTGGCGGCGCTGCTCGAGGTGGAGCGGGGCGAGAAGGTGCTGCGGGTCGAGCGGCTGCGACTGGCCGGGGGCGAGCCGATGGCGATCGAGGCGACCCACCTGTCGGCGCGCCGCTTCCCCGGCCTGCGCCGGAACCTGGCCCGCAGTACCTCGCTCTACACCACGCTCACCGAGGTCTACGGCGTGCGCCTGGCGGAGGCTGACGAGACCATCGAGACCTCCCCCGCCACCCCGCGGGAGGCCGGACTGCTCCACACGGACGTGGGCCTGCCGATGCTGCGGCTCTCCCGCCACTCACGGGACGAGCAGGGAAAACCGGTCGAGTGGGTCCGCGCGGTGTACCGGGGCTCGCGCTACCGGTTCACGGCGACGCTGTCCCGGCCGGCCCCCTGCCCCCCTCCGGCCCCCGACGCCTCCCGCCCCTGATGCCGCCCGGACCCGGAGGGTGATTGGTCTGGACCTTTATGTGGTCCGGACGGTACACACGGATGGTCCATCTGGCTTCCACCCCGAGGACCCACCACATGGCCATTCGGCAACGCGCCATCACCCTCGGCACGTTGGGCTTCGGCACGAGCGTCGACGAGGAGACGTCGTTCCGGATCCTCGACCGTTTCACCGAACTGGGCGGCACCGTCCTCGACACGGTCGACAACTACGCGTTCTGGGTCGACGGCGCGATCGGCGACGAGAGCGAACTCGTCCTCGGCGCCTGGCCCGAGAGCCGCGGGGCGCGCGACCGCGTGTGGAGATCCCCGCCGCGTACGACCACCCGGGCACACCGCCCCGGCTGACGGCGCTCCGCGAGGTGGCCGGGGAACTGGGGGCGACCGTGAACCAGGTGGTCCTGGCCTGGCTGCTCGACCACACCCCCGGATCCTGCCGATCGCCGGGGCAGCCGGGTCGCACCGGCTGAGGAGGCCATGGCGGCGGGGCCCCACCTGTGACAGTGACGACTCCTACGCGCCCGAGCACCGCCACGTCCTCGCGCCGAGGGCGGTCGCGTCGGGCGACCCCGTGTGGGTGCTGTCCGGCAGCGCCTACGCCACCAGCTATACGACCCGTGGCTTCGACGGCTTCGCCCCGCTCCCCCACACCTGCGTGGGCGCGAGCAGCGGCGGTGCGGGGAGAGGTGGTTCACCGGAGGGCTCCGGTCGGGAGCAGGTGCCGGCCGGCCTGCGTGTCCGCACCCTCGCCGAGGGCGGCTGGCCGAAGGTCGCCGCCCTGGAGGCCGAGGTGTACGCGCCCGCCGGGCTGTCCGAGGGCCGAAAGGCACTGGAGTCCCGGGGCCGTGCCGTGCCTCCCCTGCGGCCTGCTTCGTCCTGGAGGCCGGCGACCGCATCGCCGGCTATGTACTCGTCCTGCCCTACCCGCCGTCGCGGTGCCCGGACCTGGAACGGCCCGAGGCGGAGTCCTTCGCCTCCTCCCATCTGCACCCGCACGACCTGGTCGTCGCCGACGACCTGCGCGGCCGGAGTCTGGGCAGCAGGCTCGTACGCCATCTCACCAGGGCCGCACGGCAGCGGTACGAGGAGGTCTCCCCGGTCGCCGTGGGAGGCACCGAGAGCTTCTGGGACCGGCACGGTTTCCGGCCCGACCGTCAGGTCGAACTCCCTCGTGCTACGGCGAGAACACGGTCTACCTGTCCAGCCCTGTCCCGGACGGCCCGGACGGCCCGGACCGACACCCCTGAAACGGAGGGCTGACGTCCGTGTCCCGTCCCCTCGCACCCCGCGCCCCGCGCCCCGCACCCCGCACCCCGCACCCCGCGCCCCGCACCCCGCACCCCGCACCCCGCACCCCGCACCCCGCAGGCTCGACGCCTTCCGGCGCGACCAGCTGGCCACCGCCGCACTGTTCTGCTTCCCCGGCTTCCAGTACGCCATGGGTCTCCCGGCTGCCGGCCCTCAAGAACCGGTTCGACCTCGGCGAGACACAGCTGGACCTGCTGCTGATGGTCTGCGGGGTCGGCGCCGCGGTGTCCTTCCCTCTGGCCGCCCGGCTGATGCGGCAGCTCGGTTCGCGGTGCCTGGCGCTCTGGTCGGCGCTGGCTCTGGCGGCGGTGCTGCCGGCGCTGTCCGCGACCGGTTCCTATCCCCTCGTCCTGCTGGTGGTGTTCGTCGACGGGGTGGCCGTCGGCTGTCTGAACGTCGCCATGAACGCGCAGGGCGCGGCACTCGAGGCCCGGTGCGAGCGGGCGGCGGTGGCGCAGCCGCACGCCAGGTTCAGCGCGGGCTCGCTCACGGCCGCGCTGCCCGCCTCGGGGACGACCGCCATGACGCATTTCGTATCCGCGCACCTCGCGGCCGCCGCGGCCCTGCTCCTCCTCCTGCTGCTCGCCGTCGCGCGCCCCGGCTGGCGGCGCCGGGGCCCAAGCCCGAGGAGGCTGCCGCCAAGGGCGTCCGGAGCTTCGTCGGTGCCTCCAGGGCGGCGCTCTGACTGGGCTGCGCGATGGTGTTCGGCACCGTCACCGAGGGCGCGATAAACGACGGGTCGGCGCTCTGCCGCACGGTGGAGACCGGGACGTCGGGGCAGCTCGCGCCGCCGGGCATCACCGTGGTCTCGGTGGTGATGGTGCTGGCCCGCCTCCTCGGCGACGGTTGGCGTGGCCGCCTGGGCGACGCCCGGGTCGTCCACGTCGGCGGTGTGGTGGCCGTACCGGTCTCGCGCTCGCCCTGCTGGCCGGCGGGACCTGGCCCGCGCTGATCGGCTTCGCCGGTGTGGGCCTGGGCATGGCGACCGTGACGCCCTGCCTCTACGTCGCCGCCGCGGAGGGCCCGAACGCCCTGACCCTGGTCGCGGCGATGGGCACGACCGGTCTGCTGGCGGGCCCGGCACTGATCGGCTTCGTGGCGGGACGCACGGATCTGACGGTCGGCATGGCGGTGGTCGCCGCCTCGGCACTGCTGGTGTCCGTCTCCGCGCGGCGCATCACCTGGCACAGGCCGGGCAAGCCCGCTCCGGCCGGTGAGGGGGGGGCGGGGCCGGTTGAGGCGGTGACGCCCGTGCGGCACAGAGGTCAGGCCTGTGCCGCACGGGCTGCCGGTGGCCCGGTCAGGGCTCCCGGGGCGGTGCGCCGCCGGGTGCCGTGATGCGGGCGATCGCCTCGAGGGTCAGGGCGCGGTCGTGGGGTTCCCTGGAGAGGGCGAGGTGGAGGGTCAGTCCCTCGATGAGGGCGTCGAGCTGGCGGGCGGTGTCCGGGGCGAAGTACTTCTCGAGGTGGACCCGGCTGCGGCGCATCCACTCGCGGGTGAGTTCCCGGTAGGCGGGCCTGCGGGCGGCGAGGGCGTACAGCTCCTGGGTGAGCACGAGGTCACGCGTGCTGTCCTCGGACAGGGCGTGGATGAGGCCGGCCACGGCCTCGCGGGCCTCCTCGGGGCCGGACGGCGCCGCGAGATGGGTGTCGAAGATCGCGACCACATGGCCGGTGAACTCGCTGAACGCCTCCCTGAGCAGCTCGTCCATCCCGCTGAAGTGGTACGTCATCGACCCCAGCGGCACCCCGGCGCGCCGGGCGATCTTGCGGTGCGAGACCGCCGCGAGCCCTTCCTCGGCGATGAGGTCGAGGGTGGCGGCGATGATGCGTTCGCGGCGCCGCGGGTCGGTGTGTCCGGTGGCCACGGGAGCCTCAGATGCTGCGGACCGGGCGGGCGGGGCTGCCGACGGCGACCACGTTCGCCGGCACGTCCTTGGTGACGACCGCGCCGGCTCCGATCACGGAGTTGTCCCCGACGGTCACCCCGGCCAGGACGACGGCACCGCCGCCGATCCATACGTTGTCGCCGATGGTGATCGGCTGCGCGGCTTCCAGCTTGTCGCGCCGGGGCCCGGGGTCCACGGGGTGCGTGGGGGTGAGGAGCTGGACGCCCGGGCCGATCTGGCAGTCCTCGCCGATGACGATGGCCGCGACGTCGAGTGCGGTCAGGTTGTAGTTGACGAAGGTGCGGGCCCCGATGGTGATGTTGCTGCCGTAGTCGACGTACAGCGGCGGTCGCACATGCGCCTCCTCGCCGACGGATCCGAGCAGCTCGGCGAGGACCGACTGCGCCGCGACGGCGTCCTCGACGAAGGCGGCCTGGAAGCGGGCGGCCAGGCGTACGACCTCCTGCTGCCGGCGGGCGATCTCGGGGTCGTCGGCGATGCAGGGGGCGCCCGCCCGCATCCGTTCCAGGTTCGTACGGGGGTCCTGTGCGAAGTAGTCCGTCGCCATGGGATGACGGTACCCTTCGGAGCGTACGAACGTACACCCCCTCGTCGCCACGTGCCCGGCCCGTGGGGCCCGTCTCGTCACGGCCGGGACGAGACGCCACACTCGGCACGTGGCATCGCTCTACCGCAGTACGGCGGGCAGGGAGTTCATCCGGCGCTGATGCCTCGCCCGTCTCGACGCGTGGCCGGTACCGCACGAGCGGAGGACCGTGACCGCCCAGGGCACGCGGACCCATGTGGTCCTCGCCGGATCCGGTGCGACGACGGTACTCGGCACGTGACATCGCTCTACCGCAGTACGGCGGGCAGGGAGTTCATCCGGCGCTGATGCCTCGCCCGTCTCGACGCGTGGCCGGTACCGCACGAGCGGAGGACCGTGACCACCCAGGGCACGCGGACCCATGTGGTCCTCGCCGGATCCGGTGCGACGACGGTACTCGGCACGTGACATCGCTCTACCGCAGTACGGCGGGCAGGGAGTTCATCCGGCGCTGATGCCTCGCCCGTCTCGACGCGTGGCCGGTACCGCACGAGCGGAGGACCGTGACCACCCAGGGCACGCGGACCCATGTGGTCCTCGCCGGATCCGGTGCGACGACGGTCGCGTTCGTCCCGGGCACCAGCTTCAACGCCGCCACGTCCCTGCCGCTGGCCACGGCCCCGGTGGACGCCGGCCACCGGGTCCTGCTGACGGCCCGTCCCCGGCCAGACCGGTCCCAGCTCCGGCGCACGCGGTCCGTCCGGCGGCCGGCTCGCGTGGTACGGAGCGTGGCTGGGCGAGGTGATCGAGCAGATCGCGTCCGGGCCGGTGGCCGTGATGGGCCACTCCTTCTGCGCCGCCGTCGCCCTGTCCAGCGACTCCCCCCGCGTCGACCGGCTCGTCCTGGTCTCCCCCGGCGGACTGACCCGGCTGAGGGTGACCCCCTGGGTGCCGGCCGCCTCGGCCGCCTGGTTCCTGCGGCCCGCGCCGGCACACAGCGCCCGGCTCCTGCGCCCCATGCTCGCGCCCGGCCTCCGCCCCGCGGGAGACTGGTCGGCTGGATGACCCTGGTCGCCCTCCACTCCCGCTCCAGCGGAGCACCCGGCGCCGCCGTCCCGCCCGCACGGCCGGTCCCCCGCCTGGTCGTCGGCGGGGAACACGACGTCTCCCTTCCTCCGCGGCGGCTCGGCCCGGCGGCGCGCACCGCACTCGGCGCCGACCTCCAGGTGATTCCCGGGGCAGGGCACCTCGCGGTCGAGGAGCACCCCGCGTACCTGTCCGCCCTGCTGGACCTGCCGGACCGGACCGCCCCCGGCACCCCTACGGGGTGGACGGGCGCGTGGACGGCCGGCGGCCGGATCCGGGCACCGCGGAAGCCCTCCCCCGCTCCGCTCCCCCGACACCACCTGCCGCCTACCGCTCCGCACGTGATGCGCCACCGGCCCGCAGCACCCTCGCGAGGACGACCACGAGCGCGCCCGCGAGGGGGACCACCAGCAGGCCGAAGCGCAGGCCGGCCTCATCGGCGACGAGGCCGACGACCGGTGGGGAGAGCAGGAAGCCGAGCCTCATCAGCCAGGAGACGATCGTCAGGCCCGATCCGGGCCTGAGGCCGGGCAGTTCGTCGGCCTCGTGCATCGCGGCGGGTACGAGGGTCGCCACACCGAACCCGGCTGCGGCGAAGCCGAGGACGGTGCCGGGCACCGTGGGCACCGCCAGCGCCAGACCCATGCCGGCCGCGGCGACGAAGCCTCCGGCGCGGGCGACCGCGCGCTGGCCGAACCGGTCGACGAGCCGGTCGCCGAGGACCCGGCCGACGAACTGGGCCCCGGCCAGGGCGATGAAGCCGGACGCCGCCAGCGCCGCCGACGCGTTCAGTGAGTCCGAGAGGTAGAGAGCGGCCCAGGAGTTGCCCGCGTCCTCGACGAGGGTGCCGGCGGTGGCGATGAGGACGAGCGCGGCCAGTACGTACCGCGTGCGCGAGGTCAGGCCGGGGCTGCCTCCCCTTGTGGGCTCCTTCTCCCCGGGCTCTTCCTGCACCTCCGTCTCCTCGGCCGGCCCGGTGTCGGGTCCCGGCAGGCAGAACCGCAGGGCGACACAGGCGGCGACGCCGAAGACCAGGCCCGAGATCAGCAGGTGTGGCCCGAGCGGGAGACCGAGCGCGATGGCGCCGGCGGCCATGGCTCCGCCGGTGACGGCTCCGATGGACCAGACGGCGTGGAAGGAGTTGATGATGGAGCGCCCGTAGCGGCGCTGCACCCGCAGCCCGTGGGCGTTCTGCGCGACGTCGGTGAACGCGTCCATCGCGCCGGCCAGGAACAGCGCGACCGCGAACAGCACCACCGACTGGACCAGTCCGGCGACGAGGATCCCGGCCGCGGTCAGCAGGGTGCTCGCCACCGCGGCCCGCGCCGAGCCCAGCCGGCGGACGAGGACCCCCGCCCCCAGCCCGGCCACGACGGCCCCCGCCGGGAACGCGGCGACGGCCAGCCCGTAGGCGGCGTTGCCGATGCCCAGATCCGCCTTGATCTGCGGATAGCGCGGCAGGAGGTTCGCGAACAGGGCGCCGTTGGTGAAGAAGAGCACGGCGACGGCCGCACGGGCCTGCCGCTCGGCCGGGCCCGTGCGGCGCAGCACGTCAGTGGTCATACGCCGGACCCTATCCGCAGAGCGTACGAACGTACACTCTCTTTTCCGGCGGCACGGCCGACGCCCGGTTCCGGCCCCCGGACGGGGACCGGAACCGGGCGCGTGGGGACTCTGGCGCGCCCCTAGCCGTTGTAGGTCTCGAACTCGGCGATCCGCGGGGTGCCGTTGGAGCTGGTGATCTCGAAGGTGACCTTGCGCAGCGAGGTCCGCGGGAAGGAGATGACACCCGCTCCGCTGCCGGATGTCAGGACGGCTCCGGTGTCGTGGTCGAGGACCCTCCAGTTCCGGATGGTGCCCTCGGCGCCCGCCGCCTCCCGGATGTTGATCTTCGACACCGAGGTGGCGGACGGCCACTTGACCGAGACGGAACCGGTCGAACCGCTCGGCGACCAGTAGCTGCTCATGTTGCCGTCGATCACGTTGCCGTAGCTCGTGCCACTGGCCTTGCTGGAGCCGTCGGCACCGGCGCCGAGGCTGAGGTTGATCCCGGTGGGGGGATCGGTCGGGCCGGTGGGCGGGTCGGTGGGGTCGGTGGGCGGGTCGGTCGGGCCCGGGTTCTGCGGGGTGCAGTTGCCGTTCGAGACCCGGTTGCCCTTGTTGGCGCCGGCCGTTCGGTTCACCACGTCCGGTACGCAGTTCGCGTTGTCGAGGCTGTGGGAGTAGGGGATGCCGACCGAGGTGTTGGACGTCGGGTTCGGGCCGGCGGGCTGCTTGTCGCCGCTGCGGCTGGACCAGGTCACGTTGTCGAAGATGTTCCCGCTGACCTGCCAGTAGCCGGCCTCGCTGGTGTAGAAGGTGCCGAGAACGTCCTTGGAGTCCTCGAAGTAGTTGTTGTCCACCTTCGCGCGTGCCCCGGCCCGGGAGTTGATGCCGGACTCGTGCACGTCGACGTAGTGGTTGTTGTAGATGTGCGAGATACCGCCGCGCAGCAGCGGGGTACGGGAGTCGATGTTCTCGTACTTGTTGTGGTGGAAGGTGACGTAGCCGTTGGAGCGGTCGCTCTCGCTGGACCCGATGAGGCCACCGCGGCCGGAGTTGCGCAGGATGCTGTACGACAGGGTCACGTACTGGGTGTTGTTCTTCAAGTCGAAGAGGCCGTCGTAGCCCTCCGACTCGCCGCCGGACGCCTCCAGCGTTGCGTGGTCGACCCAGACGTTGCGGACGCTGCTCTCCATGCCGATGGCGTCGCCGCCGTTGGAGGTGGGAGAGCCGGACTTCTTGACGTTCCTGACGGTGACGTTCTGGATGATGATGTTGCTGGACTCCCTGATGTGGATGCCCAGCTGGTCGAAGACGGCGCCGCTGCCGACACCGACGATCGAGACGTTGCTGATCTGCTTGAGCTCGATCACGCCGTCGGCGGTGTTGCAGCTGCTGCCCGACACCTTGCTGGTGTTGCCGTGGTTGATGGTCCCCTGGACCTCGATGATGATCGGGGTGCTGCTGCTGGCCCGGTTGCACAGGGCCGCGTGGATCGCGGTGCCCGTGGTGGCGCGCACCGTCTGCCCGCCGGCGCCGCCGGTGGTTCCGCCGTTCTGCGTGGCGTAGCCGGTGGCGCTGCCGGTGACGGCCGCCGACGCCGAGGACGTCGACGCCACCAGCCCGGTCGCGGCCGCGAGGGCCGCCGTGGCCAGCGTCGCACCGAGGCGCACTGCTGCTGATCTCTTCATCCGTGTCTCTCCCTGTTCGTCTGCACGTGCCGGGGGCGGACTGCATGGATGGACCGGGGCGACCACAACGGCCGGCCTTAATGGCATGGGCATGTCATGTAGAGCACGGCCGGATTCGCCGGACCTCTCTCCGGACGGCTCCGGCCACACTCGGCCGTACTGCGACCACGCCCTGCCGGCACCCTGGTCCTGCCCTGCTGCGGGTGCTGTTCTCCGAGGTGGTTCTTCGGCTCCTGCTCGGCTCTTGCTCGGCTTCGGTGCGACCGGACCGACCGCCGCCACGAGGGCCCGGGGGGCATGTCGGCCGACGCCGGCCGCGGGATCACCGCGACCGTGCTCCCGCGCCGGACCTGTGGCGGCTTCTGCGCGAAGTCCCCGGCGAACGCGGCGACTTCACTCCACTGGTCCCGAACCGACAACCGGGGAAAGCGCTTTCTCACCGCGAGAATAGGGCGGCCCGGACCAGCCTGGCAAGGCTCTGGACGCCATGGGTGCGCTCTTTCGTATCTCATACACCAGACGCTGTTCACACTCATCCGGCCCCCGGCAGAGGGGAGTCCAGAGGGAACCCGCCCAAGCCCTCGGCCCCGCAGCCGGGCCCGTTCCGGGCGGCGACGGCTTCCCGCAGCCACGCTCGACTCCTGCCGGCGGCGGTACCCCTGGAAGCGATCCCGGTCGGTCGGATCCGGCGAGGGGCCGACCCATGGACCACCCCTTCTCCGGCGAGGGCACTCGGACGGCAGTCCGGCCAGACGCATATGCCAGCCAAAAGATCGATACTGGCAGTCGATGCACGACAAAAGAAGGTTTTCAGCTTGCATGTGCGGCAGTATGATCGGCACGCGCATGGCCGTCGGACCGGGCCGTGAGAAGCAGCAGGCAGAGGGAGCAGCCCTGTGACGACCCGCCCCGCACACCGGACCCGCCCGTCCCGCTCGGGCTGCTCGGTCCGCCGGACGCCGAGGACGCGGGCGGCCGGTGCCGGCGCTGTCGTGCTGCTGGTTCTGGGGGCCTCGACCGCCTGTTCCTCGTCCTCCGACGACGGCTCCTCGCCGGCGCGCGGGGACACGCGCGTGTCGGGCACGGTGACCGTGTTCGCCGCCGCGTCCCTGACGGAGAGCTTCACGACGCTGGGCGAGCGGTTCGAGAAGGCGAACCCCGGCACCGAGGTCACGTTCAGCTTCGGCGGCAGCGACGGCCTCGCCGCCGGCATCACCAGCGGCGCCCCCGCCGACGTCTTCGCCTCCGCCAGCCCCGGGACGATGAAGATCGTCTCGGATGCGGGGGACGCCACCGGCACCCCGGCCACCTTCGTCCGCAACCGGCTGGAGATCGCCACCCTGCCGGACAACCCGGAGGGCGTCTCCTCGCTGAAGGACCTGACCGACGCGAAGCTGAAGGTCGTCCTGTGCGACAGGGAGGTGCCGTGCGGGGTCGCAGCGCAGACGGCACTGGACGCCGGCGGCCTGAAGCTCACCCCCGTGTCGTACGAGCAGGACGTCAGGAGCGCCTTGACGAAGGTCGCGCTGAAGGAGGCCGACGCCGCCCTCGTGTACAGGACCGACGTACGCGCGGCGGGTGACAAGGTGGAGGGCGTGGACTTCCCCGAGGCCGCAGAGGCCGTCAACGACTACTCGATCACCCTGCTCGAGGACGCCCCGAACGCCGAGGCGGCCGAGGCGTTCGTCGCGTACGTGCGGTCCGACGGGGGTCAGCGGGTGCTGGCGGACGCCGGGTTCCTGACGTCGTGATCCCGGCGGACACCTCCGGCACGCGGACCGGCACCCGCAAGGGCCTCCGCAAGGGATCCGGTCCGCGGCGGCGCCGCGTGGGGGCGGCGGGCGGGCAGGGCGTACCGCTGCCCCTGCTGCTGCCCGCGCTGCTCGCGCTGGCGTTCCTGCTCGTGCCGCTGCTCGCGCTGCTGGTCCGGGCCCCGTGGCAGAGCATGCCCGAGCAGCTGACCAGCCCCGCGGTGTGGCAGGCGCTGCGGCTCTCCCTGGTGTGCGCCACCGCGGCGACGGCGGTGAGCCTGGTCCTCGGCGTCCCACTGGCCTGGCTGCTGGCACGTACGGACTTCCCCGGCCGGGGCCTGGTGAGGGCACTGGTGACACTGCCGCTGGTGCTGCCGCCGGTGGTGGGCGGTGTCGCCCTGCTCATGGCGCTCGGCCGCAACGGCATCGTCGGGCAGCGGCTGGACCAGTGGTTCGGCATCAGTCTGCCGTTCACGACGGCCGGGGTGGTGGTCGCGGAGGCGTTCGTGGCGATGCCGTTCCTGGTCATCAGCGTCGAGGGCACCCTGCGGGCCGCCGACCGCAGGTACGAGGAGGCCGCGGCCACGCTGGGCGCGTCCCGCTTCACCGCCTTCCGGCGGGTCACGCTGCCGCTGATCGCGCCGGGCGTCGCGGCGGGCTCGGTGCTGGCCTGGGCGCGGGCGCTGGGCGAGTTCGGGGCGACGATCACCTTCGCCGGCAACTTCCCCGACCGGACCCAGACCATGCCCCTGGCCGTCTACCTCGCCCTGCAGAGTGACCCGGAGGCGGCCATCGCCCTCAGCCTGGTCCTGCTCGCCGTCTCGATCGCGGTGCTGGCCGGCCTGCGCGACCGCTGGTTGACGGCGTCATGACCCACACCGGGAAGCGTGAGCACGACGGCACCACCGGATTCGGCGAGGGCCCTGCCGGCCTCGACGCCCACCTCGTCGTCGACCACGGCACCTTCCGCCTGGACATCGCGCTCACCGCCGCGCCGGGCGAGGTCGTCGCCCTGCTCGGCCCGAACGGTGCCGGCAAGAGCACGGCACTGCGCGCCCTGGCCGGCCTCACGCCCCTCACTACCGGCCGTCTCCGCCTGGACGGGAGGGAGCTGGACCGCCTGCCGCCCGAGTCCCGTCCCGTGGGCGTCGTCTTCCAGGACTACCTCCTCTTCCCGCACCTCACCGCCCTGGACAACGTGGCCTTCGGCCCCCGCTGCCAGGGCGCCACGAAGGCTCGGGCACGGGCGACGGCCGCCGCCCTGCTGGACCGCATGGGCCTGGCGGACCACGCCGGTGACAGGCCCCGCCGTCTCTCGGGCGGCCAGGCCCAGCGCGTGGCCCTCGCCCGTGCCCTGGCCACCAGCCCCCGGCTGCTCCTCCTCGATGAGCCCCTCGCCGCCCTGGACGCCCGTACCCGCCTGGAGGTGCGCGCCCAACTCCGCCGCCATCTGGCCGCGTTCGAGGCCGTCGCCGTCCTGGTGACGCACGATCCGCTCGACGCGACGGTGCTGGCCGACCGTCTGGTGGTCGTGGAGCACGGCAGGGTCGTCCAGCAGGGAACTCCCCGGGACATCGCCCGTCACCCGCGCACCGACTACATCGCCCGGTTGGTCGGCCTGAACCTCTACACCGGCCGGGCCGAGGGCCACACCGTACGGCTGGACGGCGGCCCGGCGGTCACCATCACCGAGGACCTGGCCGGTCAGGTCTTCGTCGCGTTCCCGCCCGGTGCCGTGACCCTCCACAGCAGCCGCCCCACCGGTTCCAGCGCACGCAACCTCTGGCACTGCGAGGTGGGCGGAATGGAGACCCACGGCGACCAGATCCGCGTGGACCTCACCGGCGAACTCCCCCTGGCCGCCGACCTCACCACGGTCGCCGCCGCCGAACTCGGCCTCCACCCGGGCACGGACGTCTGGGCCACGGTCAAGGCGACCCAGACCCACGCCTATCCGGTCTGACCGGCGTCCGGACCGGTCGGCCCGGACGGCGGCGCCCCCTTTCACCGGCTCAGCCGGAGGGGCGTGGGTGGTTCTGGTCGCGCCAGGCCCGGGGCGAAACACCGTAGGCCTGCCTGAACACCTTGCTGAAGTGGGTCGCGTCCACGAAGCCCCAGCTCCGGCCCACTGCCGCGATGGTCCGCAGCCGGCCGTTCGGGCCGGCCAGTTCCCGTCTGCACTCGGCCAGGCGGTGCGAGCGGATCCAGTCGCCGAGGCTGATGCCCGACCGGGCGAGCACCTTGTAGAGGTGACGGACCGAGACGCCGTGCGCGGCGGCGATCCGCGCGGCCGAGAGGCCGGGGTCGGCCAGGTGCGCCCGCATGTACCGAGTGATCCGCAGGCTGAGCGTCGCCTCCAAAGGCTCCCTGGCAAGGCTGGAGTCGCCGAGTTGGGAGGTCACGACCGCGCGGACGAGCTCGATGCTGGGCTCCACGGCGGCGGCGTGCGGGCCTCGGTGCATCTCCTCGTCGTCGGCCAGTCCGGAGAAGTACGTGAAGGCGAGGCCGGCAAGCGGGTTGTCGGAACCGAGGGGAACCGCGGCAACGTCTCGCAGTAACCGCTCGGGAAGCGAGAGGACCGAGCGGGGGAAACGGATGAAGTGGTGGCCGACTCCCTCCTCGAAAAGAAGCGTGTAGGGAGTCGCTGTCTCGTAGAGAGCGAATTCTCCCGGTCTCAGCAGGCACTGACGGCCGCTCTGCACCACCAGGCTGGTGCCCGCCATCTGGAGTCCGAGGAAGACCGCGGGTTCCTCGTCCCTCCGGGCCAGCCGCTGAGTCCGTTCGACAGTCACCGCGGTCGCCCGCGCCGAGCAGATCCTGATGGGCCCGACGGTGCCGAGCCCGATGCGAACCGAGAGGTCATCGGCCGGAAGATGGTGATCGATGTCGACCGGCACGACGGATTCCCACACCGCGTGCCGGATTGTTTCCTCGCGTTCCCCGGGCGGCACGAACGCGGTGTCCAGGACCGGGCTCACAGGGCCGGCCCTCGTCCGCACCCGGCGTGGAGCCGGGCTGCCGACGCCTTCGCCCGTTTCCTCACAAGTCCCCTCTCGACACGGACAGTTCCCACGTCAGCATCGCAGCGATCCGGCCCGCCACACAACGGTTTCGAGCGGCGTGGCAGAGGCCGTGCGGAGTCTCTGCCTGGCACGACGCCGGTTCACGGGGGTCGCCACAGCGGGCTGCGAGCGCCGGACGCCGCCGTCGCCCGGTCCGGGTGCACCACTGACAAGGTTCCGTGCACGCATGGCAAATTCCGAGCCCCACGAGCCTCCTAGGGTCTGCTGGCGGAAGCCGTCGTCCTGAGGGCGGCACTGAAATCACGGGAACCGACATCTGGAGTAGAAGAATGCTGAAGGTTCGAGGCAAGCGCTCCAAGTCCGCCGTCGCCATGGGTGTGTTCCTCGCCGGTCTCGTCAGCGGCGCCCTCACCGGTGCTCCGTCCGCGACCGCAGCCGACTATCTCCCCTGTACTACCGGGGGATACCTGTACAACAAAGTGACGAACCCCACCTCCTACAAGTACATCCCCTACGTCGGGACTTCCAACTACTGCTGGCTCAAGAGCGGAATGAGCAACACGGCAGTCCGTGCGCTTCAGAAGAACCTGAACCACTGCTACGGCAAGAACCTGGCGTTGGACGGCGTCTTCGGATCCCTCACCAAGTCGGCACTCGTCTCCGTCCAGAAGAAGGTGGGGGTGACCGCCGACGGTGAGTACGGCCCCCACACGCGGAATGCGATGGTGTGGGCGAACTACAGCATGGAGACCGGAGCGAAGATCAACTGCAACTGACCGGTGGATCAACAGCAAGCCAGTCGGTATCGCTTCAGCACCCCCTCCGCGGGGCGGCGAACGCGAGGCCCTGACGCCTTCCCCGGAACCTGGACACGAAAAGGCCGTGGCCTCCGCACGCACCACCCGCGGAGGCCACGGCCTGTCGGTTCAGCTGCCCAACTGCCGCTCTCTGAAGGCCGACACGTAGGAGGACCATCCACCGGCCCGGAACACCAGCACCGGGCCGTGCGGCACCTTGCTGTCCCGCACGGGGACGACGGCGGCGAAGCCGTCGGAGACCTCGACGCACTCGCCTCCGTCCTGGTTGCTGGAGTTGCTCCTGCGCCAGGCTGCGGTACTCAGGTCCACGGGTCGTACAGCTCTTCCTCCCACATCGCCAAGGCGAACTTCCGCGACTCAGCGGGCGACAACGCCAGGTCGCGCATCGCATTGCATGCACCATGCAAACGCTCGACTCTTGCGTTTTCCTCAACGGGATCGCCCCGGTAGCCGCTCTCCGTGCAGGCCACCGAACGTCCGTTCGTCAGCCTCAGGAACATCACAGTGGCGTTCGTCAGGCCATGCAGCCCAGCATTCAACGGCAGCGCCTGCACCGTCACGTTCGGCCGCTCCGTCACGCCCGCCAGGTACTCCAACGGCCCTCGCCACTCCCCCGCATCACGTAACGGCGTCCGCAGCACCGCCTCCGACAGAATGGTCCGGAACGGAGGGGCCTTCTCGCCGTCCAGCAGCTCACGCCGTCCCATCCGGGCGTCGACCTGCACCGCAAGGTCCGCCGTCAGCGGCTCGACCACGCACACAAGACCGCCTCGGGTCTGGTCCGCGCACACGATGTCATCGCGCACGAAGACCTCAAGATCCGCGACATGGTCAAGGTCCCCAGGCCGAAGCCCGACCCCGAACAGCCGGGCGTGTCCCTGCCCAACGGGGCCGCCGCGAAAGCCGGACTCAACCACTCGATCCCGGATGCCGGACGGGGGGTGTTCCCGACGATCCTGCACGCCAAGGCTGAAAGCGACGGACGAGAAGTGATCGCCGTGGTCCCCCGCAACACCTCCCGGGCCTGCCCCGAATGCAGGCACGTATCGGCGGAGAACCCGGTCCGGCTCTTGTTCATGACTGACCCCGTGAGTGTCCTGGCGTTGATCAACGCGCCGGCGGAGTCGTTCTTCGCCCGCGTCGAACGGGAGCTTCTGCGCGAAGAACGGCGGTCGAGCGGTTCCGAAGCCCGAACGGCAGTCTTCTCCCGGCTGCCCGGCACGACCACCGAAGAAGGGGTTCCGCTCTTGGCCGTACCGGTCCGATCGAGCCCGCTCGGGTGGGACGCGCCGTCTGGTTCTTCCCTCGCCGCCCTTACCCGACGGCCTTCTCGGATCCCGGTCCAGGATCTTCGGGGCTCCCCGGTCCGGGGGGCGGCGGGGTGGGGGGCGGCGGGGTGGGGGCGGCGGGGTACGGGGCGATGGGGGACCGGCGGGGGATGCCTGCTCGGTCTGCTGGGGCGTGTGCGCCTGTGGAAAGAGCTGCCGGACTCCGGTGGTGTTCAGGAGGCGTTCCAGGGACGGGGGCGGGTTGTCCAGGTGCAGCCGTACGTCTCGCGCGGTGGTCTTGCGGTGGATCATCAGTAGGACGGAAATGCCCATGGAACTGCAGAACCGGAGTCCTGCACAGTCGAGACGCAGGTCCTGCAGGTCGGGGTGGGTGGTGAGGCATTGGGCGGCCTGCTCCACCAGTTCGTCGCTGGTGTCGTAGTCCAGATCACCGGCGAGACGGAGGTGTGCGGTGCCCTGCCCGGCTTCAACGGTGAGGGTGAAGGGGCGGTGGGGCAGGGGGGTCATGTGCAGGCTCCGGGGTGTGTTCCGGCCGGCACGGGTGCGCCGTCCAGGGCGGAGCGCGCCCGGTCGAGCAGCCGGGTGGACCGGGGGAAGTCCTTGAGTTCGGTGGCCAGGATGTTCAGTGCGGGCCGTAGGGACCGGGCGGGCACGTGGCGTGCAGTGAGAATGCCGGCGGTCCAGGTGATGAACGTGGTGAACACGTCGTCGTCATCGGTGTAGAGGGCCACCGTCAGAAATTCGACGATGTGCGCGATGTCCTCCGCGGTGCGCTCACGCTGTGGAGCGGTGTAAGCGGCCATCGCGGTGACGTGGTCCTCCAGTTGCGTGAGGACTTCCTTGACGAGTTGTCTCTGCGAACGGGCGACCAGTGTGTATTCCTGGTCGGCGAGGTGGGGCAGGTCATCGATCCGCTGCCGCCCGGCGGCGAGGACGGACGTGGGGATTCCGTCGGCGAGCCGCTGGGCCGCGGCGCGCGCGTCGGGGGCCCAGGCGTCGGCTCCGAGCAGACGGGCGAAGCGGCCGTCGGGCCCGAAGGCCGCTCCGCCGACGAGGACAGGGACCCCGACGGCTTGGCAGGCGATGATCGCCGTGTGGGCGACAGACAGCCGGGTGGGGACCGAGGAGGAGAGCGCGACCGCGTCCACAGCGTTGTTGTGGAGGTGGTCGATGAGGTGGGGGGTGGGCACCTGGGCGCCCAGGAAGTCGACCTGCCAGCCACGCAGGGTGAGGACTTCGGCGAGGAGACGGGCCGGCAGGACGTGCCATTCCTGGTCCACGCACGACACGGTGACGCGGCCCAGGACAGGCGGGGTGCGGGCGGCGGGGTGGTGGGCGAGGACGGCGATGATGCGCTCGGTTATGGCACTGGCGGCATGTTCCTGCGCGACGCTCAGACGGTTGGCCGCCCACTCGGTACCGACCTTCGCCTGCACCGGGGCCATGAGATCCAGCAGAACCGTTTCCGCGTCCACGCCGTCCTCCAGGGCGGCGAGGACGATCTCTGCGGCACGGTGTTCGTCGCGGCTGGTCACCGCCGTCCACAGCCGGCCCCGAAGAGCCTGTAGGTCGTCGGTGCCGAAGCCGTCGCTCGCGTTCATGCGGTGCGCCTGCCCTGGGTGTGCCCGTTCACCGCGCTCAGGGGGGGCGTGTGCGGGGCACCGATGACGACGACGGCCATGTCGTCGTGGCTGCCGTCGCGCAGCCACTGCGAGGCGAGCATCTGGATCCGCTCGACGACGGCCTCCCCGGGCAGGCCGGCGCACTCCGACAAGGCCTGCTTCAGGCGCTCTTCGCCGAACAGTTCGTCGCCGAGCGGCCCGCCGCGGGCCTCGGTGAACCCATCGGTGTAGAGCAGGCACGTCTCGCCCGGTTGCAGGACGGTCTCGGCCGAGTGGGCCTCGATCGTCGGAAGGGCTCCGATCAGGGTGCCGCGAGTGGGGACCTCCTCGACGCTTCCGTCCGTCCGGACCACCAGGGGGGCGGGGTGACCGGCCGAGGTGAGGCGCAGCCGTACCTGGTTCTCCGCGCGCTGTACCGAGGCCATCACCAGGGTCGCGAAGCGGGTGTGGTGAGAGGTCAGGAGTGCTCCGTTGAGAAGCTGCAGCATCCGCTCGTGGTCGTCTGCCATCGGCACCAGTGCCTGCAGGGTGTTGCGGATCTTGCCGGTCAGAACAGCCGCGTCCAGGCCCTTGCCGCACACGTCGCCCAGGACCACCAGCGACGCGTCGGCCTCGGTGCTGCCGGGGTGGACGTCGTAGAAGTCGCCGCCCACCCGCTCACGGGTCCCGGCGGGCCGGTAGCCGCCGGCGATCTCCACCCCGTTGAGCCGCCGCAGTCGGGGAGGGAGCAGATCACGCATCAGGGTCTGGGTTATGGCGCTCTGCTCGTTGTAGAGGCGGGAGGCGGACAGGGCGGCGCCGGCCCGGGCGGCGAACAGCCGGGCGAAGACCTCTTCGTTCTCACTGAACTGCGCGTGGTCCGTGCTGCGCAGCAGGATCAGGGCTCCGGCGGGCACGCCGTGGCCGGGCAGCGGGATCACGACGACCGACCGGATCGTCCCGCCGAATCCTTGCGGGACGACCCAGTCGGGCAGTGTCGCGGGGTCGATCCAGCGTGAGGGGACGGGCGGGAAATCCTGCAGCGCCTCGCTGAGGCCCGGGATCTGGGACGGATCAGCCGCGATTACGGTGCGGGTGACCTCCTGGCCCGCGATGCCGTGTGCGACGGGCAGCCTGGTGCCGGACGACGGGGCGACGACGACCGCCGCGTCCGCGAGGAACTCGGCGGCCATCTGTGCGGTGGCGGCCATGCATCTGTCGGTGTTCAACGAGGCCAGCAGGACGTTGGAAGCCTCCGCGAGGAACCTGGTGCGTTCGCGCTCGGTGGCGAGCGTCTCTTCGGCGAGCCGCCGGTCGGTGTCGTCGACCAGCCACCACAGCACGTTCCCGTCCTGGCTCCAGGTGGGGTGTGCCTCGAAGCTCTGGGCCGCGATCCAGCCCGATACCGGAGGCAGAGCCCTGGTGCCCTGGTGCCCCCGGGCAGAACGTGGTCCGTGCACGACCGCTTCCAGGTGGGCCCGGGCGAGCCAGCCCGGGACCGTGTCGAGCATGTTCGCCCCGGGCACCATGCCTTCCAGGAGAAGAGCGGCCGCGGGGTTCGCCTCCACGACGGTGCCGACCTCGTCGGCCATGATCACGGGGTGGGGGGCCAGGGTCCACAGACCGGAGGCGGGGCTCTGCGGGGGTCTCGAGACAGGGAATCCCTCGGTAGAGGCCATGAAGAGGGCCCGCCGGGGCGAACCACACCACCCTTCCCATTGGACGAAAAATACTTAGCTTGCGGCAAACATTACCCAGGCGCGTCCTCGATGGCAACCCGCTCCCGCGCGCGCAGCCTTCCAGGAAGGGAGTACCGTGCGCGCCCCTCACGAGGCAGGCCCGGAATCTCCGCGGAGAAGTCACATGACTGGTGTCCGGGGGCCGGCGGGGCCTGTCCGGCGGGCCGGGGCGGAGGCGTCCGCCGGCGTCTTTCGCGCCGGGGCGAGGGGGCCGCGGGCCCGGCCCTCCCGGCTTCCGCATGATCCGCCGGGCCGGCTCTAGCGGTCCCGGCCTGCGGCGGGACGGCCGTGCCAGTCCAGACAGACCACCAGAGAGTCGTCCGGGGCCGGGCCGGAGCCGCGATGTCCGAGCAGCTCCTGCAGCATCGCTCTGGGCACCTGCGAGGCGGGCAGCAGACGCGTGCTGGTGATGGACGCGGCCAGTGCGCGGAGGCTGTACTTCTCACCGCTCGGTGACAACGCGTCGTAGACGCCGTCACTGACGAAGAGCAGGCGGTCTCCGGGCTCGACCCTGAAGTGCTGCGGAACGTAGGCGGTGTCCTCGAACATGCCCAAGGGCATCTGCGCCTCCAGTTCGATCGCCTCGACCGTCCCCTTGCGTACCCGCCACACACGCGGCGAACCGGCGTCGATGATCTCCACGTCCCCGGTCGGGAGGTGGAACCGGAACAGCAGCGTCGACAGGTAGCGGCTTCCCTGGTACTGCCCGTAGACGGCCTGATCAGCCAGATAGGCCTGATCACTCAGGTCCAGGCCGGCACGGCGGGCATTGCGCAGGGCGTTGACCGCAAGGCTGGTCAGCAACGCGGCGTCGATCCCCTCGCCCATGCCGTTGCTGACGGTCACGTACAGGTCGTCGGCCGAGGCCGACCAGTCGAAGCTGTCGCCGAAAATGGCGTACGCGGGCTCCAGCTGGGCGCCGAGGCTGTACTCGGGCCGGGTGCAGGAGCCACCGGGCAGCAGCTGCCACTGCATCTCGGCGGCCAGCGTCAGTCGTTCCGCCCTGCGCGCCTGCAGGAACAGATCGGTGTCCCGTCCCGCGACCACCACCTCGTGCGCCAGCGCGTCGGCGCACTGCTGGAGCTCCTCCAGCACGTCCGCCGCCAGTCCGTCCTCGCCGGTCTGCACAGTGACGCTCAGGACCCCCAGCCTGTCCCCCCGGACACTGACCGGCAGGTGCACCGTCACCGTGGATGCCACGTCGTCGTACACACAGTGCGGTTCCTGGGCGCCGAACGCACGGCCCGAGGCACTCTCGTGCACCGACACCGGCGGATGGGTGTGCGGCAGTACCTCGACGGGCTGCAGCCTCTTCATGGCATAGTCGGCCATCAGCAGCTCCACCGACCGGGCATGATGGCGGCGCTCGATCAGGGAGCGGGTCACGTCGAAGATCTCGTGGGGCGCGGCCTCGCGCAGCGAGCGCTCGACCGCGCTGGGGCTGTCCACTGGTGCCGGTCCCTCTTTCCTTCGCATATCTTCGTCTGTGCGACTGCCCACATCGACCAGCCGGAACGGCCGCGAACGGCCCACTCGGGAGTGTCACATGCGCGAGGCCCCCACATCACTCCACCAGCACGACTCACGTACCGTGCCCGAAATCGGCCAGGTCCTGGAACTCCTCGAAATCGCCTGGGAGCGTAGCCGCGGCATGCTCGGTACCGCGCCGCTCTCCGCCGCTCAGACACGTGTGATGTTCATCATCGAACGCGAACCGGGTATCAATCTGAGCACGCTGGGCCGCCGCCTTTCCGCTGCCGCGCCGTCCGTCACCCGCCTCTGCGACCGTATCCAGGCCGCCGGGTTCCTCCGCCGGACCCCGCGCCCCCAGGACCGTCGCGAAATGCAACTCGAGCTCACCGACACGGGCATCGCCCACCTGCACGGCATCAGGCAGCGCCGGGAGCAAGCGCTCCATCAGGCCCTGAGCCGCATGACTCCCGACGCTCAGCACGCCCTCGCCACCGGAATCAGCGCACTGTGTGACGCGGTCAGTGAACCCTTGCAGACCTTCGGCCACCAGGAAACCGCCTGACCCACGCGCCTCGTCCGAGGGATCCGGCCCACCGGGCCATCCGGCTCAGTGGCCGTCGGACCCGCCCGTCATCGGCCACGGCGAGCCGGGCGCAGGCAGGGGTTCATGGTGATGCGACGGACCGCTCCCGGGGGCGACGGTGTCGTATCCGCCGGCTGCGTGCGCGTCGAGGCGTCCGGTGCCCCGGGGAGAGGGTTCCGCCACCCGTGGTCCGCCACGGACCACCAGCCTCTCCGGCCGCCGGAGTCCGGGATGCCGGGATGCCGGGATGCCGGGTGAACGGATCGGTGTGCTCAGAGGTAGCGGCGGATCGGCACCACAGCCGCTTCCCGGGCCCGCTGGAGGAGGTCGCGGCGCTTCCACCGCCCGCGCTCGATCAGCACGCTCTTCTCCCGGTCCTCGTCGAAGTGCCCGTCCAGGGCGGCGGTGAACTCGGAGTCCATGACCGCGAGCATGACCTCCTCGTCGTGGGAGAGCGAGCGCCGGTTGAAGTTGGTCGAGCCGACCAGCGAGGCGATCCGGTCGACGGTGACGACCTTGGCGTGCATCATCGTCGGCTGGTACTGGTAGATCTTCACACCGCAGGCGGTGAGGTCTTCGTAGTAGCGCTGTCCGGCGAGCTGGCAGACCCGTTTGTCGGTGTGCGGGCCGGGCAGCAGGATCTCGACCTCCACCCCGCGCCGGGCGGCGGCGCAGAGCAGCTCGGTGAAGTAGGCGTCGGGGGCGAAGTAGGCGGTGGTGAGGCGGACGCGTTCCTCGGCGGATTCGAGGACGACGCGGATCAGGGTCTGCATGTCCTGCCAGCCGAAGGAGGCGGAGCCGCGCACGACCTGGACGACGGCGTCACCCTCGGGGGCGGTGCTGACGAACCGGTCGCGGTCGTCGAAGAGGTCGTCGTGGCACTCGGCCCAGTTCTGGGCGAAGGCGGCGGCGAGGCCGTCGACCGCGGGCCCGCGGACCTGTACGTGGGTGTCGCGCCATTCGTTCTCGTTGCGCGCGTCGCCGCACCACTCCTCGGCTATCCCGACGCCGCCGGTGAAGGCGGTCGCCTCGTCGACGACGAGGACCTTGCGGTGGCAGCGGTGGTTCTGCTTGAAGGGCGAGAGGGCGAGCGGCTGGCGGAACCAGGCCACGTGCACCCCGGCCTCGTCCATGAGGTCCAGCTGGTCCTTCTCTATGGGCCGGCTGCCGAAGCCGTCGAGCATGAGCCGTACCCGGACTCCGGCACGGGCGCGCTCGGCCAGCGCCTCGGCGAACTTGTGCGCGATGTCACCCCGCCAGTAGACGAAGGTCATCATGTCCACGGTGTGCTCGGCGCCCCGGATGGCGTCGAGCATCGCGCCGAAGATCTCGTCGCCGTTGCGGAGCGGGACCAGCGCGTTGCCCTCGGTGGCCGCGATACCGATCAGCCGCTCCAGCCTGCGTCTCAACCGCAGTGAGCGTGCGTCGCGGGCTGCCGTGTCCAGATCCGCGCGGTCGTCCAGTTGCGTGTCTTCGGGTATTTCTGTGACGCCAGACATGTTCCACCTGTGTAGACAAAGGACGAGGGAACGGCCGGGTTCGAGCGCTCCCGTGCTCCGGAAGCCGGCATCCGTGAAGCGGCCTGCCGTGCTCCGGACCTGGTCAGCTGCCGCCGGCCGCCGGATCCAAGCAGAGGGCTTGTACCCCCGAAGCCCTCGGGGATGCCGCCACCCGGTTTCCTCGTTCCGGGACGAAGGCCGACTGCCCCTGTGCCGGGTCTCCCCCGTTCGTTCCACCCCCGGCGGCGCGGATCGTCCGGTTCCGACCCCGGCCGACGGACGCTTCCCCAACTGCGGTCGAGCAGGTAGGCGAACAACGCGTCCAGATCCTCGGCCGCGCCCCGCGCGAGGGGCACCCCGTGCGGACCGTGGCGCGCGGCGTCCGGATGCCGGCGCGCCTCCTCGCGGGCTGCGGCCCGCCCGCCTCCTCCACCAGCATGGCGCGTGCGCCGCCGCCGCGCCGTCCAGCAGCCCGGGCGCCTCCAGCAGCACCGCCAGTTCCCGCGCGGCCGGCATCCGGTGGGGCGGGAGCAGGCGCTGAGGATGCGTCAGCACCCAGGCTGTACCACCCGAGGCAGGGTGCACTCGGCCCAGACCGTCCTGCCGGGGCCGAGGCGGTCGCCGACGCCCCAGTCGACGGCGAGCGCGTCGGCGAAAACCAGGCGGGGAGGTGTGGGGGCGGTCGCGGGGTGGGCCCTCGGGGCGGCGGCGAGGAGTCTGACGCGAAAGGCGGGGCTGGCGTCGTGGTTCCGGCAGTGGGCAGTCGTTCGGCGCGTAGTGGCGCTTGCATGTCGAAGACCAGCAGCATCCGCACGAGTGACACCCTCGTCCTCCTCCGGACGCGGCGCAGGAGCGCCTCCGGGCCCGGACGGCGGCTCAGTCATCCTGCGCTCCCCGCCGGGGCAACCCGCGCCCCCATCGCTCGAGCGAGCGGCGGGCACCTTCGCCGAGTACCCCGTACGACCGGGCGTGGAACCTCACCGGCCTGGTTCTGCTCCTGGCCGGCCTGGTGCCCGGTGTCCGCACCGCCCGGCCCGGCAGGCCGGATCGAGGGCTCGGGCGCTGGTGGGCGCGGGCTCCGCAGTCCCTCGGGTCCCGATGATCAGCGGGCTGTGGAGCTGGGCTTGGTGGCTGTCGGCGTGTCGGGGTGGAGGGTGAAGACTCTGTCCAGGCCGGCGATGTGCAGGATGCGGGCGGTGTTGTCGGGGACTGCGGCCAAGGCCATGCCGCCGCTCTGTTCCGTGGCCAGGTTGCGTGCCACCAGCAGAGCGGTGATGCCGCTGGAGTCGCAGAATTCCAGGCCGGCCAGATCCAGGACCAGCAGTTGCCCGGCAACCAGGGTGAGACGGTCCAGGGCCTGACGGAGTTCGGGTGCCGTCGTGTAGTCGAGGTCCCCGGTGATTTCCAGTACGGGACCGGTGGCCGCGTCTCGGGCAGTGATCGTCAGCGGGCTCATGTCAGGTCTTCACTCGTGAGGGCGGGAGACGGGGCGGGCACGCCGAGGGCGAGCAGTGCCGTGTCGTCGTCGAGTCCGTCGCCGAAGCCGTCGAGGAGCCCGGCCAGGGCGGCGACAAGGGCCTGGGGCCCCGCCGCGGGCTGTGCCGAGATGAAGGCGCGCAGGGCGTCATCGCCGTAGAGCTCGCGCTTGGGCCCGGTGCGGGCTTCGGTCAGGCCGTCGGTGTAGAGCAGCAGGGTGTCGCCGGGGAACAGCCGGGTGCGGGCGGCCGTGAACTGTGCCCGGGGCAGGGCGCCGATGAGCATGCCGTCGGGGGTGGGCAGGTAGTGCGCGGCGCCGTCGGCACGCTGGACCAGTGTGGAGGGGTGGCCGCCGGAGGCCAGGTGCACGCCGACGTGGTCACCGCCCGGGTCGAGGAGGCCGAAGACGGCGGTGCAGTACCGAGGGTCGCCGCTGGTGTACCGCTCGTGCAGCACGGTGTTCAGGGTGGTCAGTACGGTGACGGGGTCCGGGTCGTGCAGGGCGGTCGCCCGCAGGGTGTAGCGGACCAGTGAGGTGACTGCGGCGGCCTGGGGGCCCTTGCCGCACACGTCGCCGAGGAAGAACGCCCACCGGTCCGCGCCGAGGGGGAACAGGTCGTAGAAGTCTCCGCCGAGAAGATCCGGAGAGGCGGTGTGGTAGTAGGAGCCGGCTTCCAGGCCCGGAACCGCGGGCAGCTCGGCGGGCAGCAGGCTCTGCTGCAAAACGGCGAGGGCTTCCTGAAGTCGTTTGCGGTCGACCTCGGCCTGTCGGCGCGCTTCTTCGGCTTCCTGGCGTCCGCGCAGCAGTTCGGTCTCGTAGGCACGACGGTCGCGGGCGTCGAAGACCGTGGTGCGGACGAGCATCGGTCCACCGTCGTCGCTGGTCTTCACCTTCGAGGTGACAAGCACCGGCATCCGCTGCCCGTCAGCGGTTCTGATGTCCAGGGCGACGCCGCTGACCTCGCCGTTCATCTGCAACAGCGGGGCGAAGTGCGTCTCGTGGTAGAGCTTGCCGCCCACGGTGAGCAGATCGCCGAACCGCATCCGGCCCGCCACCTGCTCCCGCGAAAGACCCAGCCACTCCAGGAGGGTGGTGTTGATCTTCGCGATGGTGCCGTCCATCAGCGTCGACAGGTAGCCGCAGGGTGCCTGTTCGTACAGCTCCTCCGCGCTGTCCTCCAGCAGGACGGTGAAAGCCATGTTGGTGGCCTCCGTATCCTGCTCCCCGTCCGGGCATTGACTGCCGCGGCCCATCAGCCGGCCTCTTCTATGAAGTCGGTGATCGCCACCGCGGTGGCCTGTGGTGCGCTCAGTTGCGGACAGTGCCCCGTCGCCTCCAGCGTGACCAGGCGGCTGCCCGGGATCGCTTCGTTGACGTAGGCACCGACCTCGCGGGGGGCGATCGCGTCCTGCTTGCACTCCAGCACCAGCGTCGGCACCGTGACCGTCTTGAGGTCTTCGCGGCTGTCGGACAGGAACGTCGTGCGGGCGAAGACCCGCGCCATCTCCGGATCGGTCGCGCAGAACGAGGTGGTCAGCTCCTGGCCGAGTTCGGGCCGGTCCACGTTCCCCATGATGACCGGGGCCATCGCCGCCGACCAGCCCAGGTAGTTCGACTCCAGGGATTCCAACAGCTCACCGATGTCGTCCGCGCTGAACCCGCCCCGGTACCCGTCCTCATCGATGTAGCGGGGCGACGGAGCCACCATCACCAGGCGGGAGATCCGCTGGGGCGCCTTGGCCGCTGCGAGAACCCCGACCATGGCACTGACCGAATGCCCCACGAAGATCACATCCCGCAGGTCCAGCTCCTCACAGATGTCCAAGACATCCGAGGCGTAGCCCTCCAACGAGTTGTAGCGCTGCTCGCTCCAGGCCGAAGGGTCCGAGCGGCCGGAGCCCACGTAGTCGAAGAGCACCAGCCGGAAGTCCTCGGCCAGCGTGGGGACCACCAGGCGCCACAGATTCTGGTCACAGCCGAACCCGTGCGCCAGCAGGAGCACCGGCCCGTCCACCCGGCCGGTGACGGTGACGTTGTTCCTGCGGCGGATATCCATGCCCACCGGTTTCCCCTCACCGACGGCGGGCGAGCCGAGAGCGGGGCCACTGGTCCGGCTGTGGAGGGAACGGCCGTCCGTGGATGCGGGGTTCATTCAGAACCTTCCTCGATGCGGCCCGTACCAAGGAATTCCCGCCACGCAAGAGAAGTGCGGGGTTCGCAGAAACGAGCCGAATGAAATGCGAAAACAAGTCCAACCTGCAGTGAATCCGGTACGGATACAGGCGGGGGTGACCCCACGCGTGAGCTCGGGACGGGAAACGTCCGCAGCGGGGCGCCCGCACCCCGGGAGGTGTCCCCCCGCTACGAGTGCGCGCCGCCGCGAGTGCGGGTCGGCGTCAGGCGGGAACGATGTTCTCGGCCGTCAGGCCCTTCCGGCTCGGCGCGATGTCGAAGGTGACCTTCTGACCTTCGAGCAATTCGTGGAAGCCCTGGGCGGCGACGTTCGAGAAGTGGGCGAACACGTCGGCGCCGCCACCGTCCTGCTCGATGAATCCGAAACCCTTTGCCACGTTGAACCACTTTACGGTGCCAGATGCCATGCCATACCTCCTTTGGGGCAGTAAGCGCACCGGGACCCGAAATGCGCGAGTATCGGATCGCCGCAATCACACCCCTCCCGGAACGACCGGAAATATAAAAGCGCTCCCAACGGCTGAACGTGCCGTTCGAGGCGCTTGAATGGGGAACCAGGTCTGCAACCGATATCGACAGTAACACACCACGAAGACCGGTACATATGACATGATTCCATTCTGCTCGTTGTGGTAAAAACACTCCCGGCGCGGCACGTTTAACCCTCACCTCGCGGTCGCAGCTATTGATCCGGCCGGAGCGCAACGTTCCGGGAAGACCGGTCGCTGTTCACGGACACGTCAGCGCCGCCGTCATCCTGATCGAGGAAGCCGAAGCCTGACTCCTGCGGCACAGCGCGGTGAACCGCGCATGCCGGCGGCGTGGGGGAAGGAGGGGTTCCGCACCATGACAGCCGACTCGGACACCGCCCGTACGTCACGCCCCGACACCCGTATGCAGGGCCCGCCGGAACCCGGGCACGCCGCCTCAGGACACGGGCGGGCCGGAGGGGGCGGCGGTCCGGCGGTGTTCGGCGTTGATGCGTTGGGCTTCTTCGAGCCGGTCCTCAGAGGATGATGATGCGGCAGGCGGCCTCGACGGGGGCGCCTTGGCCGACGAGCTCCCGGGCGCGGGCGGCGATGCGCAGCCGGCAGCGGGAGTAGCGGCGGTGGCCGCCCGCAGAGCGGAGCGGGGTGATCAGTCGGACCTCTCCGACGGCACGGAGGAAGCCCTGGGTGGTGCCGAGTATCTCGGCGGCCCGGCCCATGGCGTGGGCGGAACAGTCGTCGCCGTCGAGACGGCCGAACGAGTCGTGTGCCGTCATCGCACCTCTCTGCGAAACGCGTGGAGGGGCCCTGGCGCCGTACTGGCACCAGGGCCCCGAAGGAACTGCTACACCATCTGCCGGCCCTGATACTGCACCGGCCCTCTGTTTCCGCGGACCCGACCTGAACGCTGCCGGGGGTGCGGGGATCGCGGTTGCTCGACCGGAGACCACCTCACTGTCGATGTCCTGCGGTACCCGGGCTCAAGCCACCTGCCCGGGCGATCCTGATGGCGCCGAAGTCCTCCGTTCTTCCCTCTGAACCGATCACTTGCCAAACGGATACTGCGTACTGCTTGCACTGCTGATACTGCGGACCACCGGCGGCCTGGGACAGCGCCACCCTCCGGCAGCCAGCCCCGTCGCCCGTCCTGCGTCTGCTCTGGCTTGGAACCCCACTGCCGGACCTCCCGGTACGCGCGTCCGCGGCCGACGCCTTTACCGAGGAACCACTGACAACCGCACTGCTGGCACTGCGCTACTGCTCACGGCGGCCCCTGATCACTGCGGGCCACCCGGTCCGGTCGTCAGCCCCGTCACCATCCTGCGACAACCCTGGCTTCGGAACTCCACCACCGCACCGAACTGCGTGTACTGCTGCCCGGCAGTTCATCTCTGCCGGGCCCTGCTCGATCTCGGCTACAAGAGAAACCATAACCACACTGCCATCCAATGTCTACTCTCGACAGCATAGATTTTCGTGTGCCAGCCAGAGAGACAGTCGACCCCGGCCACTGTGGGGAGTACGCGACGGCCCCGCTGCAGCCGGGCCCCCACTCCGAGCGGCGCCGTGACGGACCGCGGCGGTGTCCACCACGCCACGCTCGGCACCGCTCGCCCGTACGACCTCAGCCGGGGAGGGAGAGGGGAACAACTCCGGCGGCGCCCGCCGGAGTCGCCGACCGGGTTGCAGGCCCCGCTCAGAGGGTGGTCGGGACCGCTGGCCCAGACCTCGCCGGGCACGCCGCCACGTTCCTGCTCCAGTGCTCCAACTCGGCTCGTGGGACGCCGTTTTGATCGTGAACACCCCTCGGGTATGAGGGATGTGCCGTCTCGTCACGGGGGCGGAAGCCAATTCCGCGGACCGATATCCGGCCAGGCGATCGAGTACCCGACTCCGGGCAACGCGTGCAGACGCACGGCCGGGATGCGGCCGTGGAGTCGCTCACCCCGTCCTCGGCCGATCCCTCCCGGCCCCGGAACATGCTGAGCACGGGGGAGAGTACGTCCTGATACGGAACTACGACGGCATGAAGGAACGCCGAGAAATCTGCTCGGCCAGGCGCGACCGGTTCGACATCGTCGATGTGCCGCGTATGGGCTTCCCGATGGCGGACGGCCGTGGTAACCCCAACACGTCGGCCGACTACCGCGCGGTGGTCGAGGCTCTGTACACCACCGCCTGCTCCGTGCGCCCGATCGCCAAGAAGACGGGTGGACCGGACGCACACCGTCGGCCCGCTGGAGAGGCTGTGGTCCGCGGGCGCCCCCGCCGTCACCGTGCCGAGGGGGCACCGGGCACGGACGGCACCCGGTCCGCCGGCGTGACGGTCACGGACCTCCTGCGGGGCCGGACCGCTCGTCCTGCACTCCCGCCGCCGGTTCCACCCGCCTCCTGCCGTCGAGTTCCGCCCCGAACCGGCCGGCACCGCCGTCAGCTCGTCGTCGTCCACACAGCTCATCCCGGTCGAGGAACCGTCCGGCGCGACCGCGAGTACTCGCGGTCGGGCAGTCGCCCCAGTTCCCCGTCACGTCGCCGCGTCACGGCCAGCTGTCCGGTGAACGGTGAATCCGGGTGAGTCGACGTGCAGTGGTCGGCCGCGTCCACATCGGCGGCGCACTGCGGGATCAGGGCGAACGAGTGGAGCAGGTTCTCCGCAGCGCCGGGCCGCTCCACGAGCCGGGTGTCCCCCTGCCCGTCCGGACAGGACGACCGGTCCCCCTGGGGCTTCCACCTGTCCGGGGGCCTCGGCAGCGGCTCCAGGAGACCGACCCCGACCCCGGTGTCGGCCAGCCGGTCGCCGTCCGCCCCCGAGGCGTGCGGTGTCGGACGGACGCGTGGCCATGGGCGTCCCACACGGCGGCAGCGGACCGTTCGTCGAGTGGTCGGCCGACAGGCACATCCGTTCAGGGGCTCTGTGATGCAATGGCACCTGCCCGGCACCGGGCTTGGCGTCGGCCCCTCGCACACGTGGGACGGAGCCCTGAGCGCCAGCGAGGAGTCACCGTGACCGTATGCGGGCCCGACGGAGACAGTGGGCCGGCCGTTCGTACTCCTGGGAACGGGGGTGGCCAAAGCAGGGTGATGACGTTGGCGGGGACGCTGGCGGCGGCGGAGGCCGCGGCGCCCGTAGAGTCGCTCGACGTGATCGCGCGCATGCTCAGGGAACGCCTCGGGGCCGCGTCGGTGTCGTTCCTGATCGCCGACTTCACCGGCAGCTCGGTCGTACGGCTGGGAGCCTCGAGCAGCATCGATACCGATGAGCCCGCCCGGCGCATCCCGCTGCGGGGCACCCTGTACGACGACGTGATCCGCACCCAGCGGTCGAGGGTGGAGGACAAGGGTGAGGGCGCGTTGGTGCGGATCGTCGCCCCGGTGACCAACCGGGGCGACGCCATCGGGCTCCTCGAACTGTTCCTGCCCGCGGTGCCGGACGCCGAGGTGATGCGGGAGATCGGCGAGACCGCGCACGCGCTGGCGTACATCGTCATCGCGAACCGGTCCTTCACCGACGTGTACCAGTGGGGACGGCGCACCACTCCGCTGAGCCTGGCCGCGGAGATCCAGCACCGGCTGCTCCCGGCGTCGCTGGCGTGCGAGGCCGCCCAGTTCACGGTCTCCGGCGCGCTGGAGCCCGCCGACCACGTCGGGGGTGACACCTTCGACTACGTGATCGACCGGGACACCGTCCAGCTCTCCGTCACCGACGCCATGGGCCACGAGGTCGCCGCCGCACTGCTGGCCACCCTCCTGGTGGGCGCCCTGCGCCGGGCCCGGCGGGCCGGGGGCGACCTCGCCGAACAGGCCCGCCAGGCCGACCGGGCCATGCTGGATCACGGCCGCCAGGGCTACGTCACCGGCCAACTCCTGCGCATCAGCCTGCTCGACGGCAAGACCGAGTTCGTCAACGCCGGCCACCCCTGGCCCCTGCGTATGAGGGACGGACAGGTACAGGAGATCGTTCCAGAAGTCGATATGCCGTTCGGCTTCCAGATCCCCCACACCTACCGGATCCAGTCGCTGGATCTGCGGCCGGGTGACCGGCTGGTGATGCTCACCGACGGCATGCTGGAGCGCAACGCAGGCAGCCTCGATCTGTCGGACCTGATCGTCCGAACCCGCGGTCTGCATCCCCGCGAAGCCGCTCGCACCCTCATCACGGCGATCTCCGACGCCAGCCAGGGCCACCTGCAGGACGACGCGACCGTCATATGCCTGGACTGGCACGGCATCGGCCACTCCCAGCGGGACGCCGACACCGGCGCCGACCTCGCCGACGCCTCCGCCCCGTCACGGACGGGGCGGGCCACTCCTGGGCACTGACTCGTGGGATGCCCGGGCACTGTCCGAGGTGCCGGAGGCAGGTGCCGAACGCATCGGCGCGGCCCCGAGGGCCCGATCGAGGACGTGGTGGGGGTGACGGAGGCTCGTCGACACCGGCAAGGTGAAGTACCCCGGTCTGTCCAACACCGGCACGACGCCATCCGGCGCGCCCACGCGGTACACCCGGCCCGGTCCTGCAGCACGAGTACTCGATCTTCGCCCACGCCTCCGAGCAGTTCTTCCCGCCCTGAAGGAGCTCGGCGGTCAGGCCCTGTTCTCGGGCCTTCCCGCCAGGCTCCACGAGTCGATGAGCGTCGCAGATTTCGATCAGACCTCCCCAGTACTTCGGGCACCGGCCGTTCTTGTCCGTGGCTCCTCCATCAGCTTCCGAACCGGCATCGAGGCATGCACCCGGGCCTTGAGGCGGCGGCGTCCGCCCTTGGACACGCCTGCGAACACCGGCACGATCAGGTCATGCACCTCGTTGTCCGGGTCGACCGACCCGCCCGCCCCCGGCACCCGCAGCGGCATGCCGCAGTGCGCGAACAGCGGGAGGCCGTTGCCGGACCGGGCGCCGTAGAAGGCCCGCTGCAGCTCGCCCGTCACTACCGCGCAGAAGCCGCGCCCGGGGGCCGGGCGAGCCGTCGGAGCGCGCGGTGGCGTCAAAGCACCCGTAGACGGTCCACCGATCGGGGGATCCTGCCTCAGAGATCGAGCACAAATCACACACGTCCCCTCTACATACTGGCCCCGATGGTCTAGATTGACCGTGCTTCAGCTGTTCGGACACAACGCGACCAATGATGATCTATAGGTCAGGCGCTACGGAGAGCCGGCAGTCGTTTCCCCGGCGCCAGACGTGGGGATGATCTGTTCTCGGAGCCCGAGAGAGAGCCCTGGGTGCGGGGAGCACCCGAGGCTTCGACGGGCTCCCCTGCACCTTGAGAGTCCGGCAGCACATGCGAGTGTGCTGCCACCAGGGCGGCTTGTTCCCACAGCTCTGAAATAGCGGGGACGTCATGCGGGGGGCGGGGGCCTCCCGGGGGGAGGAACAGTGCGGGGGGGCGGGGGCCTCCCGGGGGAAGGAACAGTGCGGGGGGCGGGGGCCTCCCGGGGGGGGGGAGGAACAGTGTTAGGCGAGCACGTCGAACCACTGGGGACCTGGGGGGTTCTGTGCGGCAAGGGGGATTAGTCGGCCCGTTCCCGTCGGCACGCGGGCGTCTGGCGAACGGGACAATCGGCCGGCCCGCGATCGACTGGGAGCAGCGGTACCGCCGTACCGTGATCACCAGCGATACCGTGACCACCGCCTTCGTGGTGGCGGCGATCGGCAACTTCTTCGGGGTCAGGGACGCGGCCAACTGGCACGAGAAATGGGGGATCCTCGCATTCGGCACCGAGCTGCTGGTGCTGGGAGCGCTTGCGGTGGGCCGGTCGTGGGCTCCGGCCGTGCTCGGCCAGGGCGCCGAGGAATTCCGCCGGCTCGGACGCTCGCTGTTCGCGGCGACCGTCGTACTGGCGCTCGGCGGGATCGCCCTCACCTCGCGCAACGTCAAGCTCTGGATCTTCGTCGTGATCCCCGCGATCGCGCTCATCACCATGACCGAGCGGTATCTGCTGCGCCTCTGGCTGCACAGACAGCGGAAGGAAGGACGGTGCCTGAGACCGGTGCTCGCTGCCGGGAGCCCGGCCACCGTGCGCGACCTGATCACCCGGACCCGCAAGTTCCCGCACCTCGGCTGGCGGGTGGACGCGGTGTGCACGACGGACGGTCCCGGGCTCGACGGCGACCAGCTGGACGGAGTGCCGGTCGTCGGCCCGCTGGCGGACGTCGCGGGCCACGTCCGCCGCGACGGCTACCGTGTCGTCGCCGTCACACCGGACCCGCACTGGTCACCGGACCGGCTGCAACGGCTGGCTTGGAACCTCGAAGGCAGCGACGCCGAGATGATCGTGGCCCCCGTGCTGATGGAGGTGGCCGGCCCGCGGCTGCACATCGACGCGGTGCTCGGGATCCCGCTGCTGCGGGTCAGCATGCCGACCTTCACCGGGGGCCGCCGGGCGGTCAAAGGGGTCGTCGACCGGATGGGCGCGGCGATCCTGCTGATGCTGTTCGCGCCGCTGATGCTGTTCGTCGGGCTGCTCGTGGTGGCGGACAGTCGGGGTGGGGCGTTCTACCGCCAGCGAAGGGTCGGCAAGGACGGCCGTGAGTTCACCATTCTCAAGTTCCGCACCATGGTGGCCGGGGCCGACGGGGCACGTGCCGAGCTGGCCGACCGCAACGAGGGCGCCGGTCTGCTGTTCAAGCTCCGCCGGGATCCGCGGGTGACCCGGGTGGGAGCGGTGCTGCGCCGGTACTCGATCGACGAGCTCCCGCAGCTTTTCAACGTGCTCACCGGATCGATGTCGCTCGTCGGTCCGCGGCCTCCGTTACCGGAGGAGTCCGCTGCGTACGGCCCGGACATCCGGCGGCGGCTGCTGGTCAAGCCCGGCCTCACCGGTCTGTGGCAGATCAGCGGACGCAGCGACCTGTCGTGGGAGGAGGCGGTCCGGCTGGACCTGCGGTACGTGGAGGACTGGTCGCTCGCCCTGGACACGGTGATCTTGTGGAAGACGCTGCGTGCGGTGCTCCACGGGCAGGGGGCCTACTGATGCGCGGAGGTCTGCAACTCAACGGTCCCGCCGGCGTGCGGACCGCAGGCCGGCAGGGCCTGCCTGGGGGGAGGAACGGGTCATGAGAGTGAGCGTTTTCGGGCTCGGCTACGTGGGCTGCGTGTCGGCCGCGTGCCTGGCCAGCATGGGACACGAGGTCATCGGGGTGGACGTGAACCAGGTGAAGGTCGGCCTGGTCAACGACGGCAAGGCCCCGGTGGTCGAGGAGCGGATCGGCGAGCTCATCGCCGAGGTCGTGCGGACCGGAGCGTTACGCGCCACCGGCGACGTCCGCGAGGCGGTCATGGGCAGCGAGGTGTCGCTGGTCTGCGTGGGCACGCCGTCGGAGCCCAACGGCAGTCTGTGCACCGCGTACTTGGAGCGGGTCACCGAGCAGATCGGCGCCGCGCTGGCCGAGCGGGGTGGGCGGCACACCGTCGTGTTCCGCAGCACCATGCTTCCGGGCACCTGCCTGAACCTGCTGGTACCGATCCTGGAGAAGCACGTCGGCGGCACGGCCGGGGTGGACATCGGGGTCGCGGTCAACCCGGAGTTCCTGCGCGAGGGCACGAGCGTGCGGGACTTCTTCGACCCGCCCAAGACCGTCATCGGCGAGCTCGACCCGGCAAGCGGCGATGCGGTGACGGCACTGTACGACGGCTTGCCCGGTGAGGTCTTCCGGGTGCCGGTCCCGACGGCCGAGGCGATCAAGTACGCGGACAACGCGTTCCACGGCCTCAAGATCGGCTTCGCGAACGAGCTGGGAGCGGTGTGCCAGGCGCTCGGGGTGGACTCGCACCAGGTGATGGACGTGTTCCTGGCCGACCGCAAGCTGAACATCAGCCCCGCCTACCTGCGGCCCGGCTTCGCTTTCGGTGGCTCCTGCCTGCCCAAGGACCTGCGCAGCCTGGTCCACGCGGCGCAGCGGGCCGACGTCTCGGTGCCCATCCTCGCCCACGTGCTGCCCTCCAACTCCGACCATCTGCAGCGCGCGGTGGAGCTGGTCGAGCGTACCGGCAAGCGCCGGGCGGGCCTGTTCGGGTTGTCCTTCAAACCCGGCACCGACGACCTCCGCGAGAGCCCGCTCGTCGAGCTGGCGGAGAGACTCTTCGGCAAGGGCTACGACCTGCGGATCTACGACGCCAACGTGAGCCTCTCCCGGCTGCTCGGCGCGAACCGCGAGTACATCGAGACCCGGCTGCCGCACCTCGCGCAGCTGCTCGCGGATTCCGTCGACGAGGTGCTCGAGCACGCCGAGGTGTGCCTGGTCGGGACCAGGGACCCGGCCGTGCTGTCGGCGCTGCCCCATGGCGACGGCCCGGTGATCGTCGACCTCATCCACCTTCCCGACGCCGAGGCGCGCCGGGCCGAACCGGGGTACGTGGGCCTTGCCTGGTGACACATCGTTCGATGACACGGCCGGCGGCGACCGGCCGGACCGGCGCGCGCTGATCCTGGTGGAGAACCTGTCGGTGCCGTTCGACCGGCGGGTGTGGCAGGAGTGCACGACGCTGCGCGACGCGGGCTGGAAGGTGCACGTCATCTGCCCCCGGGGGAGTAAACGGGACACGGAGCCGGAGGTGGAGATCGACGGGGTGCGGATCCACCGCTACCCGTTGCGCGCGGCCACCGGAGGGCCGGCCGGCTACCTGCGGGAGTACGGATCGGCGTTGTGGCATACGGTCCGGCTGGCCCGGAAGGTCGGCCCGGTCGACGTGGTCCACGCCTGCAACCCGCCCGACCTGCTGTTCCTGCCGGCACTGTGGCTGAAGCGGCGCGGAGCGCGGTTCGTCTTCGACCAGCACGACCTGGTACCCGAGCTGTACCTCTCCCGGTTCGGCCGCGGCAGAGACCTGCTCTACCGCGCCGTGTGCGCGCTGGAACGGCTGACCTACCGGGCCGCGGACGTCGTGCTCGCCACGAACGAGAGCTACCGGGACGTCGCGGTGCGCCGTGGCGGCCGGCGGCCGGCGGACGTCTTCGTGGTGCGCAGCGCACCCGACACCGGCCGGTTCCACCCCGTACCGCCGGAGCCGGAGCTGAAGCGCGGCAAGCCTCATCTGCTGTGTTACCTCGGCGTCATGGGCCCGCAGGACGGCGTCGACTACGCCTTGCGGGCCCTCGCGAAGCTGCGCGACGAGCTCGGGCGGACCGACTGGCATGCGGTGTTCGTCGGCGCCGGCGACACCTTCGACGCGATGGTGGAGCTGTCCCGGCAGCTCGGGCTCTCGGAGCAGGTGCAGTTCACCGGGCGTATTCCGGACGCCGACCTGGTGCGCTACCTGTCCACCGCGGACGTGTGCCTCTCCCCCGACCCGCACAATCCGCTCAACGACGTGTCGACCATGAACAAGGTTCTGGAGTACATGGTGATGGGCCGGCCGATCGTCTCGTTCGACCTCCGGGAGGCGCGAGTCTCCGCCGGTGACGCCGCCGTCTACGCGCCCGCCGACGACGAGGCCGGGTTCGCCCGGCTCGTCGCGCGGCTGCTGGACGAGCCGGAAACGCGGTCCCGGATGGGAAGGATCGGCCAGGAGCGGATCAACGGGCCGCTGTCCTGGCGCAATTCGCAGGCGTCGCTGCTCGCCGCCTACGCCGCCGCCTGCCGTGACCGCCCTCCGGTGCGGGCGGGCGGCCCTCACCGGACAGGGAAGAGGCCGCGCCGTTGAGCGACGACACGATACGCCTGGTGATGATCGGGCGGCTGATCCGCCGGCGCCGGCGGCTGCTCACCGTCCTCGCCGTGCTGGGTGCGCTCGTCGGCCACGGCACCTCCCTGGTGTTCCCCCCGCGCTACACGACGTCGGCGTCGGTCCTGCTTCCGGGGGCGTGGCAGGAGCGCGAACTGCTGACGCAGGCGGAGATCGCGGCCAGTTCGGTGGTGGTCGACCGCGCGGCCGCCGAGCTCGACTGGGACGGGGTCGAAGGAAGCGACCTGCGGGACCGGGTGGCCGCCAGGGTCACCGACGGGAACATCATCGAGGTCTCGGGCATTGCCGACACCCCCGAGCGCGCACAGCAGCTCACGGACCGGATGGCCGAGCAGTTCGTCACCTACGCCGCGCGTGTCGTCGGCGACACCACCGACCCCGAGGCGGCGGCACGGCCCGAGCAACTCCGGCAGCTCGTGCTGCGGACCAGCCGCCGCATCACCGAACTGGCCGACGCGGCCGACCCGGGGCAGACCGTGGAGAGCGTGCAGACCCGCACCGAGCTCGCGAAGCTGCGCACCGCGCTGCAGGAGGCCGTCACCAAGCTGGACCAGGCCGACCCCGCCGCGGCCGGGGCCGGCCTGGTCGTCATGGGGCCGGCGGCCCGGCCGGACGGCGAGGCACCGCCGACGAGGCCGCAACTCGTCGCCGCCGGGGCTCTGCTGTTCTTCCTCCTCGCGGTCGTCGGCCACCTCACCGCCGCCCGTAGGAACCGCCGGCCGCGAACCGGACCGGAGATCGCCGCGGCGCTCCGCTCGACGCCGCTGGGGACCGTCGACGTACCTGGTGGACGGCCCGCGCACCGACCCGGGGACCACGGTCCGTGGGCCCGGGTGAGCCGGCTGCTCGGCGCCGGCACCCGGTGGGACGTACCCCTCCCGCGGGCGTCCGGCGACGAGGCCGGCCGGCAGCTCCGCTACCGGCGGGTGTGCGCCCGCCTCCGGGACCGGCTGCCTGCCCCCCGGCGGCTGCTGGTCGTGGTTCCCGACGGCGACGGGATCGCCCTCCGGGCCGCCGAGCGGCTCGCCGACGTGGCCGGAAACGATCCGCGCCTGCGGGTGGTGCAGGTACCGGTGCCCCGGCCGATGGTGCCGGACCACGGCGGCGAGTCCGGCGCCCTCGTCGTGCTCGGCGCGGGTGACTGGACCTCGGAGGAGCTCACCGGCCTCGCCGAGGCGTGCGCGGACGCGGGGCACGAGGTCGTCGGGGTCGTCCTCGCCGGCCCGGTGCCCGCCCCTCCGGCACGGACCACCGGCCGTCCCCGGGACGCCGCGGTGCCGACACTCGCGGTGGGCGACAGCGCGACAGGGGGTTCGGCGTGACGATGCCTGCGACGCCGGGCTCACCGGCCTCCGCCCCCCTGCTGGACCTGCACGCGCTGGTGGTCGCGGTGCGCAGACGGCGCCGCCTCTGGTCCGCACTGGCCCTGCTGGGGCTGCTCGCCGGCGCGGCGGTGGCGGTCCTCCTGCCGCCGCCACCGACCGCGGTGACCAAGGTGCTGGTCGCCCACCAGCAGGACCAGCCGAACGACCCCGGGACACTCATCCGTACCGACGCCGCCCTGCTGCACACCACGCGGATCGCCGGTGAGGCCCTGAAGGTCCTGGAGTCCCCGGAGAGACCGGAGGACTTCATGGAGGACTACGAGGGGCTCGGCCTGACCAACAACCTGCTGCAGATCACGGTGACCGGTGACAGCGACACGGAAGCGGTGGCCCGCGCCGGGGCACTGGCCGACGCGTTCGTCGCGGACCACGTGCGGCGGATACAGGAAGCCGCGAACACCGAGGCCGAGACCCTGATCGAACAGCAGGACCGCATGCGGGAGGAACTCGACCGGGTCAACGAGGCGATCGGGGACGGACCGCCGCAGGGCGGGCCGCAGGATTCGGCGAACATGGAGTCGGTCTTCGCCCGCCGGGCCGAACTCACCTCCCGGATCACCGACTTCGGGCAGCGCGCCGCAGAGGCACGCGTCGGCACGCCCCGACTCGTCGCAGGCACCCAGATCGTGGACGTGCCGCGCGTGGTGCGGCACTCCCTGCCCGGGACGGCCGCCGCCAACGCCGCGATCGGGCTCGTCCTCGGGCTCGTCCTCGGGCTCGCGGTGGCCGCGGTCACCTCGGTGGTGGCGGACCGCCCCGTGCTTCGCCGCGACATCGCTGCGCACCTCGGCGCCTCGGTGATCGCTGAGTTGCCCCGCCGGACGGCCGCGCCGTGGCGGCGTCGCCGGACCCGGGCGGCACGCACACGGCTCACCACGTCCCTGACCCGCACCGTGCGCGGCTCCGCGGAGTCGGTGTCACTGCTGGAACTGGGCTGTGCGCACGGAGCGAGCGACATCGCCCTGGACCTCGCCCGCGCGCTGGCGGCGGAGGAACCCGTGGTCGTCGTCGACGGTCTGCCGGGGCCGCAGCTCTCGGGCCGCCGCCCGAAGCCCGGGGGCCCGGCCGTGGTTGACGCCGAGCGGGCCACGGACGTGCCGCCCGGGGATCGCCGGCTCGGCGTCGGCTCGGTGGCGCCCGGCACGGCGTGGACCGACCTGCGGTATCTCGGCACCCGGACCGTGCTCGTCGTGCGGGCCGGGCACGGCAGCGCCGCGTGGCTGCACACCGTGGCGCGGCAGCTCGCTGAGCAACGCGTCGCGGTGATCGGCGTGGTGCTGATCGACCCCGATCCGCGGGACCGGACCGACGGCACGCTGTGGGACGGCCCGCACACCGGCCCGCGCGGCCACGGTGAGCGGACGGCCCGGCAGGGCGGGACCGGCCCGCGGCGGACCGAGCGGCAGCCGATGCCGGCGGCACGGGTCCCGGACAGCGACCAGGAGGTGTGGTAGCACATGTGTGGCATCGCAGGCACGTACCGATGGCCGGACGGGAAGGCCGTCACCGACCGGCTCACCGACACCCTCGCCCACCGCGGCCCGGACGGGGCGGGCCGGTACGGCCACTCCGTGGGTGACGGCGAGGTGCACCTCGGGCACCGCCGGCTGGCCGTCATCGACCTGTCCGGGACCGGCGCCCAGCCCATGGTCTCCGGCGGCCTCGCCCTGACGTACAACGGCGAGCTGTACAACGCGCCCGAGCTGCGCGCCGAACTGGCGGCCGCCGGGGTGCGCTTCCGCGGCACCTCCGACACCGAGGTGCTGCTGGAGGCGTGGCGGCGCTGGGGCACGGGCTGCCTTCCCCGACTGCGCGGCATGTTCGCGTTCGGGATCTTCGACGAGCGGACCGGTGAGCTGGTGCTCGCCCGCGACCAGCTCGGCGTCAAGCCGCTGTTCCTGCTGCGGCGCGGCGAGGGTCTGGTGTTCGCCTCCGAACTCAAGGCGCTCGCCGCCGTGACCGGCGGATCGCTGGAGGTGGACCACGCGGCGCTGGTGGCCTCGCTGCTGTACTACTGGGTGCCGGACTCGCGGTGCGCGTTCCGCGAGGCGGAGAAGCTGCCGCCGGGGAGCTGGCTGAGGTGCCGGCCCGACGGCCGGGTGGAGCGCGGCCGGTACTGGAACCTGAGGGACGTCGCCGCCGAAGCCCGGGAGCGGGCCCTGGCCGGTGAGCAGCCGGACATCGCCGCCGTCGTGGAGGAGTCGACCCGGCGTCACCTGCTCTCCGACGTCCCCGTGGCGACCTTCCTCTCCGGTGGTCTGGACTCCAGCTATCTGACCGCGCTCGCGGCCCGTGACCGGCCCGGGATCTCCGCGTACACGATCGGCTTCCGCGCCGAGGACGCCAGGTTCGAGGCGATGCCGGACGACCTGCGTTACGCCCGGCAGGTGGCCGAGCGGTTCGGTGTCGACCTGCGCGAGATCGAGATCGCCCCGGACGTACTCGACCTGCTGCCGCGGATGACGTACCACCTGGACGAGCCGATCGGCGATCCCGCCGCGATCAACACGTTCCTGATCTGCTCGGCCGCCCGGGAGGCCGGGGTGAAGGTGATGCTCTCGGGGATGGGTGCCGACGAGCTGTTCGCCGGGTACCGCAAGCACCTGGCCAACCTGCTCGCGCTGCGCTACCAGCGCGTCCCGCGGCCCCTGCGGCGCGGGGTGTCCGGCGCCGTGGACCGGCTGCCGGTGGCCACGGCGCGCCGGGGGTACCGGTCGGTGCGCTTCGCGAAGCGGTTCCTGTCCTTCGCCGACCTGCCGGAGGAGACCGCGTTCCGGCGCAGCTACACCCTGTACGACCGGCACGAGCTGCTCGCCCTGGTCGATCCGGATCTCGCCGGGACGGTCGACGACGTGCTGACCGAGCACGCGGACGTCTACGGGGACAACGGTCTCGACGATTTCGTCAACCGCATGTGCCTGGCCGACGCCCGCATGTTCCTGCCGGGCCTGAACCTCGCGTACACGGACCGCTCCAGCATGGCCGCCTCGACCGAGGTGCGGGTGCCGTACGTGGACGTCGAGGTGGTGAAGGCGGCGTTCGCCGTGCCCGGCCACCGCAAGATCGCCGGGCGGCAGGGGAAGGCCGTCCTCAAGAAGGCGGCCGACTCCGTCCTGCCCCGGGAGATCGTCTACCGGCCCAAGGGCCTGTTCAGCGCCCCGCTGCGGGCCTGGATGAGCCGGGACCTCGCACCACTGGTGCGCGAGGTGGTCAACGACGGTGAGCTCGTCCGTTCCGGGTTGCTGCGCCGCGACGCGCTCCAGCGGCTCGTCGCCGAGGACGCCGCCGGACAGCAGGACTTCTCCAAGCATCTGTGGCACGTGCTGACCCTCGAGTACTGGTACCGCGGCGCGACCTCCGGGTCCGGCCAGAACCCTCCGACGGCGTAGAGAACAAGAGGACTTCGGGTGAAACAGGTCGTACAGAACTACAAGAGCGGCGAACTGGCCCTGCTCGACGTGCCGGTACCGGGGTGCAAGCCGGGCGGGGTGCTGGTCCGCACCGCCTACTCGCTGATCTCCACCGGGACCGAGCTGATGAAGGTGTCCGAGGCCGGCATGTCGATGCTGGGCAAGGCCCGTTCCCGGCCGGACCAGGTGGCCAAGGTGGTGCAGAGCGTGGCCGTCAACGGGGTGCCCGCCACCTACCGCAAGGTGATGGGCAAGCTGGACTCCTGGACGCCGCTGGGCTATTCGCTGTGCGGGGTGGTGGAGCAGGTCGGCGCCGGGATCGACGACGTCAAGGTCGGCGACCTGGTGGCCTGCGCCGGAAACGAGCACGCGCTGCACGCCGAGCTGAACTGGGTGCCGAAGAACCTCTACGCACCGGTGCCGGACGGTCTCGCGCCGCAGCACGCGGCGTTCGGCACCGTCGGGTCGATCGCGCTGCAGGGAGTGCGCCGGGGCGAGTCGCAGCTCGGCGACGTGGCGCTGGTCATCGGCCTCGGGCTGATCGGCCAGTTGGTGGTGCAGCTGCTCGCCGCCTCGGGGGTCCGGGTCGTCGGGGCCGATCCCGACCCGGTGCGCTGCGAGCTCGCCGAGCGGCTGGGCGCGGCGGCCTGCGGCGACCCCGGCTCCCCGGCCGTGGAGCAGGCCGTCGCCGAACTCACCGGCGGCCTGGGCGTGGACCAGGTGTACCTGGCCGCCGGCGGCGGCAGCAACCAGCCCGTCGAGCTGGCCGCCCGGCTCTCCCGGGACCGGGGCCGGGTGATCGACATCGGCAAGTGCCGTCTCGACCTGCCGTGGAACGCGTACTACGAGAAGGAGCTCGACGTCCGGTTCTCCCGCAGTTACGGCCCCGGACGCTACGACCCGGAGTACGAGCTGGAGGGCCGGGACTACCCGGTCGGCTACGTGCGCTGGACCGAGCGCCGCAACCTGGCGTGCTTCCTCGATCTCGCCGCCCGGGGCCGCCTCGACGTGGAGCCCCTGGTCTCCCACACGGCCGACTTCGACGACGCCGTCGAGACGTACCGGAGTCTGGAGGGAGGCGGGCTGAAGGCCGTGGCCGTGCTGTTCCGGTACCCCGGGCGGACGGTGGAGACGTGGGCCCCGGAGGTGACCGTGCCCTCGGTGCGACGTGGCGGCTCGATGTCCGCCCCGGTCCGGGACGCCGGGACGCCGGTGCGGCTCGCGTTCGTCGGCGCGGGCAACTACGCGACGTCGATGCTGCTGCCGCACCTGGCGGGGCGCGACGGTGTCGAGCTGTCCACGGTCGTCACCACGACGTCGCTGTCCGCGGCCAACGCGCAGCGGAAGTTCGGCTTCGCCGGGGCGACCACCGATCTCGACGCCGTGCTCGGCGACCCGTCCGTCGACGCGGTGTTCGTGGTCACCCGGCACAGTTCGCACGCCGGCCTGGTCGGGAAGGCGCTGCTGGCCGGCAAGGCGGTGTTCGTGGAGAAGCCGCTGGCGCTCACCGAGGACGAACTGGCGGGCGTGCTGGCGGCGGTGGAGGAGTCCGGCAACGACCGGCTCCAGGTGGGCTTCAACCGCCGGTTCGCGCCGCTGCTGCGGGAGGCCCAGGAACGCTTCGGTCCCCGCACCGGGCCGGGGCACGTCCGCTGCCTGGTCAACGCGGGCCGCCTCGGCCACGGCAGCTGGTACCTCCAACAGGACACGGAGGGCTCGCGGTTCGTGGGTGAGGGCGGACACTTCATCGACACGGCGAGCCGACTGCTCGGGGCCGACCCGGTCTCGGTGTACGCGCTCACCACGCCCGGCGGCGAGGACCTCCAGGTGGTGCTGCGCTACCCGGACGGGTCCACCGCCACCATCAGCTACGTCACCACCGGCCCGGCGGGCTTCCCCAAGGAGACCCTGGACCTGGTCGCGGACGGCCGTGCACTGCGCCTCGACGACTTCGTCCGTGCCTCTGTCTACGACGGCCGCAAGCGGTGGGTCAGTTCGCGGCTGCCCAAGGCCCGGGACAAGGGCCAGTCCGCCCAACTGGCCGCGTTCGTCAGGGCGGTGCGGACCGGCGGGCCGATGCCGGTGCCACTGGAGTCGCTGGTCGCCACCACGGCGGCGACCCTCGCCGTGCGGGCGGGCCTGGCCGCCGGCGCGCCGGTGACGCTGGCGGGCGCGCGATGACGATGAGCGCGGGCTGGTACCTGCGGCGGCTGTCCCGGATGGGGCCGCGGGAGGTCGGCGGCCGGGTGGGCGACGCGGTGCGCAGGCGGCGGTGGCGGTCGGCCCGGCCGCCGGACTGCCCGGGCGTGACCGGTGCCCGGTTCACCGCCGTCCTGCCCGCCGGGACGATCGCCGCGGTGCCGCCGGACGCCGCGAAACGCCTCGTCGCCGAGGCGGACCGGCTGATGGCCGGGCACACGGAGTTCTTCGGGGTGGAGCGCGCCGACCTGGCCGACCCGGACTGGTGGTTCGACCCGAGGACCGGGCGCCGGGCTCCGGGGGGCTACGCCTTCGACGTGCCGTACCGGGACGAGGACTCGGTCGGCGACATCAAGCAGATCTGGGAGCCGTCCCGGCACCAGTACCTGACCGTGCTCGCCGCCGCCTACGCGGTCACCGGGGACGAGCGGTACGCCGAGCGCGTCGCCGGGCACCTGCGGTCGTGGTGGGCGGCCAACCCGCCGCTGCGCGGGGTGCACTGGACCAGCGGCATCGAGCTGGGCATCCGGCTGCTGTCCTGGGTGTGGATCCGCCGACTGCTCGACGGCTGGCCGGGCGCGGCCGGGCTGTTCGAGGACGACCCGGTGGTACGGAACCAGATCTGGCACCACCAGCGCTGGCTGGCCGCCTTCCCCAGCCGGGGGTCCTCGGCCAACAACCACGTCGTCGCCGAGGCGACCGGGCAGTTCGCCGCGGCCTGCGCGTTCGGCTGGTTCCCCGACTCGGCGCGCCTGCGGGCCGACGCGCTGCGGTCGCTGGAGCGGCATCTGCGCGGCAACACCTTCGGCTCCGGCCTCAACCGCGAACTCGCCACCGAATACCACGGACTGGTGCTGGAACTCGGCCTGGCCGCCGTCGCCGAGGCCGACGCCGCGGGCGTGCCGGTGCCCGCGACCGTACGACTGGTGCTGCTGCGGATGACGGACGCGCTCGCGGCCGTCGTGGACGACCGGCTGCGGCCTCCCCGCCAGGGGGACGCCGACGACGGGCACGGTCTGGTCGTGGACGGCGCGGGCACCGACCGCTGGGGCTCGCTGCTGGCCACCGGAGACGCCGTGTTCGGCCGGCTCCCGTGGTGGCCGGAGGTGACCGGCACGGATGTGCGCACCTCGCTGCTGGCCGCGTTCATCCGGCCCGGAGCTCCGGTGCCTTCCGGCCGCGCTCCCACGCCCGGCATCCACCCCGGCCGTACGACACTCGTGGACAGGTGGCTCCGCCCGGCGGCCCGCACCCGCCGAGCGGCCCCCCTGGACAGGTGGCTGCGCCGCGTGACCGGCGACGCCGCCCGCCGGGGGCAGGCACCGATCCTCGCGGCGCCCACCCCTGGCGGGGACAGCGGGAACCCTCCGGCAGGCTCCACCCCGGCCGTGTCCCGCCCGGCGAGCCGGCCGGACCACTTCGCCGACGCGGGGCTCACCGTCCTGCGCGGTCCGGAGGGGATCTGGTGCCGCTGCGACGGCGGCCCGCACGGGTTCCTCTCCATCGCCGCGCACGCCCACGCGGACGCGCTGTCCGTGGAGGTCCGGCACGACGGGGTCGACGTGCTCGCCGACCCGGGGACCTACTGCTACCACGGGCAGCCCGAGTGGCGGCGGTACTTCCGTTCGACCCTCGGCCACAACACCCTGGAGCTGGACGGCGCCGACCAGTCCGTCTCCGGCGGCCCGTTCCTGTGGACCCGGCACGCCCGCAGCCGCGTCCTGTCCGTGGACACCTCCGGCGAGGACGTGGCCCGCTGGTGCGCCGAACACGACGGGTACGGGACATCCGTGCACCGCCGCCGGGTGGAACTGACGTACGCCACGCGGGAGCTGAGGCTGGTCGACGAGGTACGCGGCCCGCGCCGGGCCGTCCGGCTGGCGTTCCACCTCGGCCCCTCGATCACCGCGGACATGGCGGGCAACCGGGCGGTGCTCACCTGGACCCGGGGCGGCGAGGACCGCTCCGCGGTGCTCGACCTGCCCGCGCGGCTGGACTGGCGGGCGCACCGCGGCGAGAGCGACCCGCCGCTGGGCTGGTACTCCCCCGGCTTCGGCCGCAGGGAACCCGCCACCACGCTGGTCGGCACCGGCCTCACCGACGGCACGGAGGGCTTCACCACCGTGCTGGGGTTCAAGGACTGAGGGGAGGAGGGCAGTTGGGGAGCACTTGGCGGCGCCGGGCGTTACCGGCGGCAGCGCTGGCACTGGTCCTGCTGGCGGCGACCGGCTGTGACAGCACGCCGGACGCACGGCCAAAACCGACCGCCACGCCGTCCACCCCCGTGGCCCGGGTGTGTGCCGATCCCGAACCCGGGCCGGCCAAGGCGCCGGCGGGAGCGGTGACCGTGGACCCCGCGGTCACCGGTGACCTCGCCGCGAAGACCAGGAGCAGTCCCCCGAACACCACCTTCTGGCTCCGTCCGGGCACGCACCGGCTCGAGCCGGACCGCTATGCCCAGGTCGTCCCCAAGGAGGGCAACACCTACCTCGGCGCGCCGGGCGCGGTGCTCGACGGCCGGAAGACCAACCAGTACGCGTTCGGCGGCACCGCCCGGGACGTCACCGTCCGCCACCTGACCGTGCAGGGCTTCGTCGCACCGCACGACGAGGGCGTCGTCAACCACGACTCCGCCGACGGGTGGGTGATCGAGCACGCGACGATCCGGAACAACACCGGCGCCGGGCTGATGGCCGGCGCCCGCCAGCAAGTACGCGCCAACTGCCTCCGTGACAACGGCCAGTACGGCATGAACGCCTACCAGGCCGGCAACCGCATCACCGGCCTGGTGGTCGAGGGCAACGAGATCACCGGCAACAACACCGGCGACTGGGAGCGGAAGCGGCCGGGCTGCGGCTGCACCGGCGGCGTCAAGTTCTGGGCCGTCGACGGCGCCGACGTACGCGGCAACTGGGTGCACGACAACCGCGGAACCGGACTGTGGGCGGACACCAACAACAACGACTTCCGCATCGAGGACAACGTGCTCGAGGCCAACGACGGTGCCGCGCTGATCTACGAGACCAGCTACAACGCTGTCGTCCGGGGCAACACGATCCGGCGGAACAACTGGGTCGAGGGACGCAGGTACGCCGACCGCGGCGACACCTTCCCGTTCGCGACCGTCTACGTGTCCGAGTCCGGCGGCGAACCACGGGTGCGGGCCCGCACGGACAGGATCGAGATCCACCGGAACGTCCTGGAGGACAACTGGTCCGGGATCACCCTGTGGGAGAACGCCGACCGGTTCTGCAACAGCCCGGCCAACACCTCCTCCGGTGACTGCACGTTACTGGTGAAGGACACCGCCCGCTGCGCGCAGCCGGCGATCGCCGCCGCACCCCTCCACTCCGACTGCCGGTGGAAGACCCAGCGGGTGGACATCCACGACAACCGCTTCCTGCTGGACAAGTCCGTCGTCGACTGCACGGACCGGTGCGACCGCATGGCGGTACTGGCCAACTACGGCACCCACCCGGACTGGTCGCCGTACCAGGGCGAGCGGGTCGCCGAGGCGGTCACCCACGGGCAGCACAACCGCTGGCACGACAACGTCTACGTCGGAGCGTGGAAGTTCGTCGCCCACGACCCGAGCCGGGTGCTGGACCGAGGGCAGTGGCAGGGCGCGCCGTACCGGCAGGACGCGGGCAGCACCTTCCGTACCCGGGACGGTGGTTGACATGGGTGCCGACCGCATGCCGAGGGCCGTCAGGACGGCCTGGGGGCTGCTGGTCCTCAACACGCTCGGCTCCGCCGGCGCGAAGACCGTCGTGCCGCTGCCCCGCTCCCTCATCCAGATGGTCACCATGGGCGCGCTGGTCGCCGCGTTCGTGCTGGCGCTCACGGTCAATCTCCGGCTGTGCGTCCGGCCGAGCGCCTTCCTGTTCCTGCTCACCCTGCTGCTGGTGCCGAGCGTGCTCGCCAGCGCGAGCCTGGAGTCCGGGTTCGGCGCGCTGTTCCGCTGCGCCCGGCTGACTCTCTTCGTCGGCACGCTGTGGCTGCTCAGCCGCTGGTGGAACGGCGGCACGGCCTTCGTGCGGCACCACATCCGGATGTACTTCCTGGTGCTGTGCTCGGTGGCCGCCGGGCTGGCCGTCTCTCCGGGGGCCGCCCTGCCCGACCTCTACGGCGGGCGGCTGGTCGGCGCGTTGTGGCCGCTCACCCCGCCGCAGATCGGACAGTACGCCGCGGTGATCACCGGGCTCACCGTGCTGCTCCTGCTGGGCCGCCGCACCGACCGGGGCAGCGCGGCCCTGGTCGTCGTGCCGGCCCTGGTCCTGCTCTCGCTGACCCACACCCGTACGGCCACGCTCGGACTGATCGCCGGGCTGGGAGTGGCCATGGGCTCGCTCGTCCTGACCAGCGCCGCCGCCCGCCGGTTCTTCACCTGGGCGGTGCTGTGCGCCGCCGTGGCCGCGGTGGGGTTCGGCTCCGCGCTGCAGGCGTGGTTCCTGCGCGGACAGAGCCAGGAGAACCTCACCAGCCTCACCGGCCGGGCCAAGGTGTGGGACGCCCTGCTGGCGGCACCCCGGACGGCCTCGGAGTACCTGTTCGGCGCGGGCCTGGGCGACAAGTCGTTCGGCGGGTTGCCCATCGACAACAGCTGGCTGGCCGTCTACCACGAGCAGGGGACGACCGGGGTCACCCTGGTCGCGGCGATGATCGCCGTGCTGGGCGGTGTCGCGCTGCTGCGGCCTCCGTCGCTGTCGAGGGCCTGCGCGCTGTTCCTGATCAGCTACTGCGCCATCGCCTCGTACACCGAGGCCGGGCTGGGCGACGCCTCGCCGTATCTGCTGCATCTGACCGTGGCCGCATCCCTGTTGGCGGCGCCCGCCGCGGCCCCTTCCCTCGCGGCGCCCGGGGGCCCCCGGCGGCGCGTTCCGCGGTGGGCCCAGAGTTCGGAGGTGACCTGAGCATGCACGTCCTCGTGGTGCACAACCGCTACGCCTCGGCGCAGCCGAGCGGGGAGAACAAGGTCGTCGACCAGGAGACGGCGCTGCTGCGCGGGGCCGGCCACCGGGTCGGACTGTTCGAGCGGCGCAGCGACGACATCGCCGGCCGGTCCCTGCCCGGCAAGGCCGCACTGCCGCTGCTCGTGCCGTGGAATCCCGCGGTCCGCAGGGAACTCGCCGCGCGGCTGCGCCGCGAACGGCCGGACGTGGTGCACATCCACAACGTCTTCCCGCTCCTGTCGCCGGCGGTGCTGGCCGCCTGCGCCGACGCCGGCGTGCCCGCCGTCGCCACGCTGCACAACTACACCCAGGTCTGCCCGCCCGGCACGCTGCAGCGGGACGGCCGGCCGTGCGCCGAGTGCGTCGGAGCCTCGCCGCTGCCCGCCGTCCGGCACGGCTGCTACCGCGGCTCCCGGCTGGCCACGGTGCCGCTCGCGGTCAGCCTGTCGGTCAACCGGCGACGGTGGTGGTCCGGCGTGGAGCGGTTCTTCTGCATCTCCGCGGCGCAGCGCGACGTCCTGGTGGAGGCCGGCATGCCCGCCGGACGGCTGGCGGTGAAGCACAACTTCGTGCCCGACCCGGAGGTCCGCCGGGCGGGTGACGGTGAGCATCTGCTCTTCCTCGGCCGCCTCGCGGAGGCCAAGGGCGTGCGGCTGCTGATGGCCGCGTGGGACGAGATCGCCACCGGCGGCGGCGCGGGCGTGCCGCTCGTGATCGTCGGGTCGGGGCCGCTGGAGCGGGAGGTGGCCGCCTGGGCGGCGGGCCGGGACGACGTGCGGTACGCCGGCCTGTACGACACGGCTCAGTGCCGCCAGGCCGTCGCGCGGTCGGTCGCCGTGGTGGCTCCCTCGACGTGGTGGGAGACCTTCGGCCTGGTGGTCGTGGAGGCGATGGCGGCAGGGGTACCGGCCGTCGCCGCCGGGCACGGCGCCTTCGCCGAACTCGTCGAGGACGGGAGGACGGGGCTGCTGCACCGGCCGGGCGACGCCGCCTCGCTCGCGTCCTGCCTGCGCCACATCACCGCCGAGGCGGCCCGTAACCGGGAGATGGGGCAGGCGGCCCGGCGCCGTTACGAGCAAGACTTCAGCCCGGCCGTCGGGCTGGAGCGCCTGCTGGAGGGGTACCGCACCGCGGTCGCGGGGCGGTCGGGCGGCGGGGACGGCCCGCCGCCGGGGGACGGAAGCACTGGCTCGCGGCGGGATCACCCGCGCGGGCGGGATGGGGGCAGTAGATGACACGATGCCGACTCTGCGGCTCGGGGGCGCTCGCGAGCGTCGTCGACCTGGGGGCGACTCCGCCGTGCGAGAGCTTTCTCGCCGCGGACCGACTGGACCGGCCGGAACCGGCGTACCCGCTGCATCTGCGGGTGTGCACGGACTGCTGGCTCGCGCAAATCCCTCCGCTGATCACTCCGGAGGAGACGTTCACGCAGTACGCGTACTTCTCCTCCTACTCGACCTCCTGGGTGGAGCACGCGCGCACGTTCGTCGCCGACGCGGCGGCCCGGCTGGGTCTCGGCGCGGACTCTTTCGTGGTCGAGGTCGCGAGCAACGACGGGTACCTGCTGAAGCACGTGGTGGACCGCCGGATCCGCTGCCTCGGCATCGAGCCGTCGGTGAACGTCGGCGCCATCGCGCGGGACGCGGGTGTGCCCACGCTCACGGCGTTCCTCGACCCGGCCACCGGTTCCGGCGTCCGCGCCGAGCACGGCCCGGCGGACCTGGTCGTGGCCAACAACGTGTACGCGCACATACCCGACGTGGTCGGCTTCACCCGGGGGCTGCGCGCCCTGGTCGCCGACGACGGCTGGGTCTCCATCGAGGTGCAGCACCTGCTGACCCTGATCGAGGAGAACCAGTACGACACGATCTACCACGAGCACTTCCAGTACTACACGGTCGCGGCCGCGGCCCGGGCGCTGGCGAGCGGCGGACTCACGCTGGTGGACGTGGAGTTGCTGCCGACGCACGGCGGTTCCGTCCGGCTGTGGGCGCGGCCGGACGGGGTGGCCGGGGAGCCGTCCCGGCGGGTGGCCGACGTCCTGGACCGGGAGAAGGCCGCCGGGCTGCAGGAGCTCTCCGGGTACGCCGAGTTCGCCGCCCGGGTGGCCAAGGTACGCCGTGACCTGCTGCGGTTCCTCATCGAGGCGGCCGAACGCGGCGAGACGGTCGTCGGCTACGGCGCGCCGGGCAAGGGCAACACCCTGCTCAACCACTGCGGCATCCGGCCCGACCTGCTGCCGTACACGGTCGACCGCAACCCCTACAAGCACGGCAGGTTCACCCCCGGCACCCGCATCCCGATCCTGCCGCCGGAGCGGATCGCCGTCGACCGGCCGGACTACGTCCTCGTGCTCCCGTGGAACCTGCGGGCCGAGCTGACCGAGCAGCTGTCCTTCGTGCACGAGTGGGGCGGGCGGCTGGTCTTCCCCATACCGGAACTGAGCATTGTCGAGGTCGAGCGATGAAGGTCGTACTGTTCTGCGGCGGTTACGGGCTGCGGATGCGCAGCGGGACCTCCGACGACGTGCCCAAGCCGATGGCGATGGTCGGGCCGCGCCCGCTGATCTGGCACATCATGCGCTACTACGCGTACTACGGGCACACGGAGTTCATCCTGTGCCTCGGCTACGGGGCGCACCACATCAAGGACTTCTTCCTCAACTACGAGGAGACGACGTCCAACGACTTCGTCCTGCGGGGCGGGCGGACCGAGTTGCTGTCCACCGACATCGCCGACTGGACGATCACGTTCGCGCAGACCGGCATCGAGTCGCCGATCGGGGAGCGGCTGCGCCGGGTGCGGCACCACCTGGACGGCGACGAGATGTTCCTCGCCAACTACGCCGACGTGCTCACCGACGCCCCGCTGCCGGAGATGATCGACCGGTTCGCGCGGCGCGACGCCGGCGCGTCGATGATGGTGGTGCCGCCGCAGTCCTCGTTCCACTGCGTGAACCTGGGCGAGGACGGCCTGGTGGGGGGCATCACCCCGGTGAGTGAACTGCCGCTGTGGGAGAACGGCGGTTACTTCGTCCTGCGCCGGGAGGTCCTCGACCACATCCCCGAGGGCGGTGACCTGGTCGCCGACGGATGTGCGCAGCTGGCCAAGCAGGGGCGGCTGGTGGCCCACCGGCACCGCGGTTTCTGGAAGCCGACCGACACCGTGAAGGAGCGGGCCGCGCTTGACGAGGCCTACGCCCGGGGCGACCGCCCGTGGGCGGTGTGGGAACGGGACGGTGCGGGCGCCGGGGCGAGGGCGTGATCCGGCTCGGCGCCGGGCGCCTGGACCGGCTCGCCGCGGTGGGCGCGCACTGCGACGACATCGCCATCGGCGCCGGCGGCACGCTGCTGACGCTGTGCCTCGCCCGGCCCGGGATCCGCGTCGACGCGCTGGTGCTCTCCGGCGGCGGCGAGCGGGAGCAGGAGGAGCGGGCCGCGCTCGCCGCCTTCTGCCCCGGTGCCGACCTGCGGCTGACCGTGCTCAAGCTGCCGGACGGCCGGATGCCGGCGCACTGGGAGGAGGCCAAGGCCGCGGTCGAGGAACTGCGCGCACGGACCGAACCGGATCTCGTGCTGGCCCCGCGCACCGAGGACGCGCACCAGGACCACCGCGGGCTGGCGCGGTTGATGACCACCGCGTTCCGGGACCACCTCGTGCTCGGCTACGAGATCGTCAAGTGGGACGGCGACCTCGGCCGGATGGCGGCGTACCAGCCGTTGTCGCCGGAGACCGCCGAGCGGAAGGTGCGGCTGCTGCAGGAGCACTACCCCTCGCAGCGGCACCGGCCCTGGTACGACCGGGAGGCCTTCCTGGGGCTGGCCCGGATCCGCGGCATCGAATGCCACGCCCGCTACGCCGAGGCGTTCGCCGTCACCAAACTCACTCTCGACCTGGGGGAATGAAGCGTGCGTGTACTGCTGACCGGACACCAGGGCTACCTGGGCACCGTGATGGCCCCGGTCCTCACGGCCGCGGGCCACGAGGTCGTCGGTCTGGACGCCGGCCTGTTCGCCGACTGCGTCCTCGGCCCGGCGCCCACCGATCCGCCGGGGACACGGGTGGACCTGCGGGACATCACGGCCGAGCACGTGGCCGGGGTGGACGCCGTGATCCACCTGGCCGCGCTGTCCAACGACCCACTGGGCTCGCTGGCACCGGAACTCACCTACGACATCAACCACCACGCGTCCGTGCGGCTCGCCGAACTGGCCCGCGACGCGGGGGTCCAGCGCTTCCTGTACGCGTCGACCTGCTCGGTCTACGGGGCCGCCGGCGGCGACGACCTGGTGGGCGAGGACGCCCCGCTGCGCCCGGTGACACCGTACGCGGAGTCCAAGGTGCGGGTGGAGGACGACCTGCACGCGCTGGCCGACGGCGACTTCAGCCCGGTGTACCTGCGCAACGCCACCGCGTTCGGATACTCTCCCCGGCTGCGTGCCGACATCGTGCTGAACAACCTGGTGGGCCACGCGCTCCTGTCCGGGGAGGTGCTCGTGCTCTCGGACGGCACTCCCTGGCGTCCGCTGGTGCACGCCGCCGACATCGCACGGGCCTTCGCCGCCGCGCTGACCGCACCGCGGGTGGCGGTGCACGACCGGGCGTTCAACATCGGCGGCGAGATCAACAACGTCACGGTCGCGGAGATCGCCGGGCAGGTCGCCGAGGCGGTGTCCGGCTCCAAGGTGGTGATCACCGGGGAGACCGGCGCCGACCCGCGGTCCTACCGGGTGGACTTCTCCCGGTTCCGGGCCGCGGTGCCCGGCTTCGACTGCGAGTGGACGGTGAAGCAGGGCGCGCTCGAACTCGCCGACGCCTACCGGGAGCACGGGCTGACCCGGGAGGACTTCGAACGGCGCTTCACCCGCCTCGCCGTGCTGCGCGCGGCCTCCGGCACCGGGACCGTCGACGACACCCTGCGGTGGCGCCGGTGACCGAGGTCGGCGAGGAGATGCACGCGCTGGTGGAGCGGTTGTACCCGCTGTGCCGGAGCATCACCGGCGACGGTGTGCGCGCCACCCTGGAGATCGTCGGCGAGTACGCCCCGCTCGAGGTGCACGAGGTGCCGACCGGGACCCGGGTGCTCGACTGGACGGTGCCGCAGGAGTGGAACATCCGGGACGCCTACATCGCCGACACCGCCGGCAACCGGGTCGTCGACTTCGCCGCGTCCAGCCTGCACGTGCTCGGCTACAGCGTGCCGGTGTCGGCGACCATGCCGCTGTCCGAGCTGCGCGGACACCTGCACACCCTGCCGGACCACCCGTCCTGGGTGCCGTACCGCACCAGCTACTACAAGCCGGAATGGGGGTTCTGCCTGGCCCAGGAGACCCTGGATGCGCTGCCGGACGGCGAGTACGAGGTGCGCATCGACTCCACGCTCGCCGACGGCCACCTCACCTACGCCGAACACGTGGTCCCCGGGCAGGTCCCCGACGAGGTGATCGTCTCCTGCCACGTCTGCCACCCGTCGCTCGCCAACGACAACCTGGCCGGCATCGCGGTGGCGGTCTTCCTGGCCCGGGCGCTGGCGGAGCAAAGTCCCTACTACACCTACCGGTTCATCTTCGCCCCCGGCACCATCGGGGCGATCACCTGGCTCGCCCGCAACGCCGAGCGGGTGAATGGGGTATCCCCTGCTCAAGCGGAGCCGAGAGCTGGGGGAAGGGTCCGGCACGGCCTGGTACTGGCCTGCGCCGGCGACCCGGGCGACCTGACCTACAAGCAGAGCAGGCGCGGCGACGCGGAGATCGACCGGGTGCTGCGGCACGTGCTGGCCGCCTCCGAACGCCCGCACCGGATCGCCGAGTTCACTCCGTACGGCTACGACGAGCGGCAGTTCTGCTCGCCCGGGTTCGATCTCGGCGTGGGCTCGCTCAGCCGGACCCCGTACGCCGGGTACCCCGAGTACCACACCTCGGCGGACAACCTGGACTTCGTCTCCCCTCGGGCGATGGCGGACACGCTCGCCGTCTGCCGCGAGGCGTTCGCCGTCCTGGACCGCAACCGGCGGTACGTCAACCTCAGCCCCTACGGCGAGCCGCAGTTGGGCCGGCGCGGGCTGTACGACTCGCTCGGGGGCCGCAGCGACGCGAAGCACGCCCAGATGGCCATGCTCTGGGTGCTGAGCCTCTCCGACGGCGAGCACAGCCTGCTGGATGTCGCCGAGCGGTCCGGGCTGCCGTTCGACACCGTCGCGGTCGCGGCCGACGCCCTGCACGGTACCGGGCTGCTCAAGGCATGACGCCGATGACCACCGAGGGGGAGAAGGCAAGGCCGAGGGCGACGACCGCCAGGCGGGCCGTCGTCGGGCGGCTGTCCTGGGGACTGGCCGACCAGGCGGCCTCCAGCATGACCAACTTCGCGGTGGGCATCTACGTGGCCCGCTCGCTCGGGCTGACCGCGTTCGGCGTGTTCAGCCTCGCCTGGGTGACCTACGGAGTGGTGCTCAACGTCTCCCGCGGAGTGGCCACCGACCCGCTCATGGTGCGCTTCAGCGGCGTGTCGGACGCGTCCTGGCGCGGAGCGGTGGCCCGGTCGTCGGGTACCGCGCTCGGTGTCGGTGCCGCCCTCGGCACCGCGTCCGCGGTGGCCGGTCTCGCTCTCGGCGGCCGTGTGGGGACCGCGTTCGCCTGCCTCGGAGTCGTACTGCCGGGGCTGCTGCTGCAGGACGCGTGGCGGTTCGCGTTCTTCGCCGCCGGCACCGGGCGGAAGGCGTTCGTCAACGACGTCGTGTGGGGCGTCGCGCTCGCCCTGGCCATGGTGGCGGCGGCCCGCGTGGGCAGCGTGTCCGCCTTCGTGCTCGCCTGGGGCGGGTCCGCCGCGGTGGCCGCGGTGTACGGCTGCCTCCAGTCCGGCATCCGGCCCCGCCTGGCCGGAGCGCGCGAGTGGGTGCGCGAGCACCGCGACCTCGGCTACCGGTACCTGGTCGAGAACGTCAGCAACAGCGGCGCGAGCCAGCTGCGGGCGTACGGGCTCGGCGCGATCGTCGGGGTCGGCGCGGTGGGTGTGATCCGGGGGGCCGAGCTGCTGCTCGGCCCGTTCCTCGCGCTGCTGATGGGGCTTTCCCTGGTCACCGTCGCGGAGGCGGCGCGGGTGCGGCGGCGGGCCCCGCAGCAGCTCGGCAGGTTCTGCCTCCTGCTCGGCGGCGGGCAGGCCGTCGCCGCGCTGCTCTGGGGCGGGGCCCTGCTGCTGGTGCCGGACCGGCTCGGCGAACTCGTGCTCGGCGGTGTCTGGAGTTCTGCCGCGGAGCTCATCGTGCCGGTCACGCTCGGCGTCGCGGGCGCAGGACTCGGCACCGGCGCGGCGGCCGGGCTGCGCGCGCTCGGCGCGGCCCGGCTCAGCCTGCGCAGCCAGCTGTTCGCCTCCGCCTGTTACGTCGTCGGCGGGCTCGGCGGGGCGGTCGTGGCCGGTACGGCCGGCTCGGCCTGGGGCGTCGCCGCCGCGACCGTCTGCGGCTCGGCCGTGTGGTGGCTGCACCTGCGGTCCGCCCTGCGCGAGCACCACCAGAACACCATCCGCGAAGTGAGGACGCCATGACCGACCGACCCCGGCTGAGCATCGGCCTGCCCGTGTACAACGGCGAGGAGTACCTGGCCGAGTCGTTCGACGCCCTGCTGGGCCAGACCTACGAGGACTTCGAGCTGGTCGTCTCCGACAACGCCTCGACGGACGGGACCCAGGACATCTGCCGGAGGTACGCCGCGCGGGACTCCCGCATCCGGTACATACGGCTGTCCCGGAACATCGGCGCCGCGCCGAACCACAACCACGTGTTCACCGCGTGCCGCGGTGAGCTGTTCAAGTGGGCCTCGCACGACGACCTGTACGCCCGGGACCTGCTGCGGCGCTGCGTGCAGGCGCTGGACGAGCGGCCCGACGTGATCCTCGCGCACACCGACCAGGCGGTCGTCGACGGCGACGGCCAGGTGAAGGTCCCCTACGCATACGGGCTCGCCACCGCCTCGCCGCGTGCGCCGGAGCGCTTCCGCAGCATGCTGTTCGAGCCCGGCGGCGACGACTTCTACGGGGTGATGCGGGCCGATGTGCTGCGCCGGGTGAAGCCGCACGACAGTTACCACCACGCGGACCGCACGTTCGTCGCCGAGATCACCCTGCACGGCCCCTTCCACCAGGTGCCGGAGCTGCTGTACTTCCGCCGCGACCACCCCGCCCGCGCCGAGCGGGCGAACCCCTCCAAGCGCTCCCGGTGCGTCAATCTCGACCCGCGCCGGGCCGGCCTGCTGCACCCGACGCCCCGGCTGCTCGCCGAGTACGTCTGGGGCTTCGTTTCGGCGATCCGGCGGGCGCCGCTGTCCCCGGCCGACCGGCGCGCGTGCTACCGCCACCTGGCCGCGTGGATGACCAGCCGGGTCCGGCCGGGCGCCGGCGAGCGGGTCGAGGACCGCGCCCCGGTCGACCCGGCCGGGCTCACCGTCTCCGTCGACGCCCTCGTCGCCGGCCGTGAGGGGAGGCGGGCGTGACCGCTGCCCGCGTCGGGGTGTTCGGCCTGCTCGGCTCCGGCAACCTCGGCAACGACGGGTCGCTGGAGGCCGTGCTCGGGTACCTCCGCGCCGAGCACCCGGAGGCGGTCGTGGACGCGCTGTGCGGCGGACCCGAAGTCGTGGCGGCCCGGTACGGGATCCCCGCGACACGGCTGCACTGGTACCGCGGGGAGTACCGGACCGCGTCGCGGGCGGGCGCGATCGTGGGGAAGGGGCTGGGCAAACTCGTCGACGCCGTCCGCACCGCCGCCTGGGTGCGCCGGCACGACGTGGTGATCGTGCCGGGCATGGGCGTCCTGGAGGCCACGCTGCCGCTGCGGCCGTGGGGCTTCCCGTACTCGCTGTTCCTGCTCTGCGCGGGCGGCCGGCTGCTGCGCACCCGGGTCGCGCTGGTCGGCGTCGGCGCGGACACGATCAGCGACCGGCCGACCCGGACCCTGGTGCGCTGGTCGGCGCGGCTGGCCACCTACCGGTCGTACCGGGACGCCCTGTCCCGCGACGCGATGCGGGCGATGGGCGTGGACACCGCGCGCGACGAGGTCTACCCGGACCTCGCGTTCGCCCTGCCGACGCCGCCGGCGGGCGCGTCCCCGGGCCCGCCGGGCCACGTCTGCGTCGGTGTCATGGACTTCCACGGCGGCAACGACGACCGCGCCCGGGCCGAGGAGATCCACCGGCGCTACCTCGACGGGACGATCCGCTTCGTGCGCACGCTGGTCGGGGAGGGCAGGCCGGTCCGGCTGCTCACCGGCGACGCGTGCGACGCGCCGGTGGCCGGGGCGATCCTCGACGCGGTGGGCTCGCCGCTGGTCACCGCTGCCGAGGCGACCTCGCTGGCCGACCTGATGAAGGAGACGGCGGCTGCCGACACCGTGGTGGCGACCCGCTACCACAACCTGGTCTGCGCGCTGAAGACCGGCACGCCGACGCTCGCACTCAGCTATGCGGCGAAGAGCGACACGCTCATGGCCCGGATGGGGCTGGACGCGTACTGCCACCCGGCCCGCGAGGTCGACGCCGACCGGCTGCTCGGGCAGTTCCGGGCGCTGGAGCGGAGCTCGGCGGAGCTGCGGCGGACCCTCACCGAACGGAACCTGGTCGCCACCGCGCAACTCGATCACCAGTTCACCGCCCTGACGGCGGCCCTGTTCCCGGCGACCGGCCACGACCACGACCACACCCTGCGGGAGACCCCGTGAAAGCGACCGAAGTCCCGGCGATCACCGGCGCGTACCTGTTCGAGCCGACGCCTTACGCCGACGAACGCGGCTTCTTCTGCCGCACCTTCGACGCCGGCGTGGTCCGCTCGGTGGGCCTCGACCCGGACGCCTTCGTCCAGGACAGCCTGTCCCGCTCGGTCCGGGGCGTGCTGCGCGGCCTGCACCTGCGCTCCGGCGGCGGCGAGGCCAAGCTGGTGCGCTGCTCGTACGGGAGGATCTTCGACGTCGTCGTGGACCTGCGGACGGACTCGCCGACCTACCTGGGCCGGGCCTTCTTCGAGCTGTCAGGCGAGACGCAGGCGACCCTGTACATCCCGGCGGGGTGCGCGCACGGCTTCCAGGCGCTGACCGGCACCGCCGACACCTCGTACCGGATCGACCGTCCGCACGATCCGGCCGAGGACGTGACGATCGCCTTCGACGACCCGGAGCTCGCCATCCCCTGGCCGCTGCCGGTCACATCGATGTCCCTGCGGGACCGGGAGGCGCCGAGCCTCGCCGAGGTCCTGAAGCAGAAGGAGAGCTGAGACCGGCGTGGACACCCCAGACACCCCAGACACCGAAGAGTTCCTCCTGCCCCGGTCGCGGCAGGCGAACGAGCGGCTGCACGCCCTGGTCCCCGGGGGCGCGCACACCTACGCCAAGGGCGACGACCAGTACCCCGACAACCTGGCCCCGGTCATCAGCCACGGCCGCGGTGCTCACGTGTGGGACGTCGACGGCAACCGCTACATCGAGTACGGCTCGGGCCTGCGGTCGGTCAGCCTCGGCCACGCCCACCCACGCGTGATCGAGGCAGTGCGGCGGGAACTCGGCCGCGGCAGCAACTTCGTCCGGCCGTCCGTCGTGGAGGTCGAGGCCGCGGAACGCTTCCTGGCCACGGTGCCGACCGCCGAGATGGTGAAGTTCGCGAAGAACGGCTCCGACGCCACCACCGCCGCGGTGCGCCTGGCCCGCGCCGCCACCGGACGCCCGCGGGTGGCCCTCTGCGGCGACCATCCGTTCTTCTCCGTCGACGACTGGTTCATCGGTACCACGCCGATGCCGGCCGGCATTCCGGCGGCGACCACCGAGCTCACCGTGGCGTTCCCTTACGGGGACCTGGCCGCCACGGAGGAACTGCTCACCCGGTACCGGAACGAGGTCGCCTGTCTGATCCTCGAACCCGCCGGCCGCACCGAGCCTTCCCCGGGCTCTCCACTCCGTTCGAGCGGGGGAGACCCCACTCCCGGGTACCTCGCCGGTCTGCGCGAGCTGGCCGACCGGCACGGCTGCGTACTGATCTTCGACGAGATGATCACCGGATTCCGCTGGTCCGAGGCAGGCGCCCAGGGCCTGTACGGCGTCGTCCCCGACCTCTCCACGTTCGGCAAGGCGCTGGGCAACGGGTTCGCCGTCTCCGCGCTGGCCGGACGCCGCGATCTGATGGAGCGGGGCGGGCTGCGTCACTCCGGCGACCGGGTGTTCCTGCTGTCCACCACGCACGGTGCGGAAACGCACTCCCTGGCCGCCGCGACGGCCGTGCAAACCATCTACGTCGAGGAGGGCGTCACCGCGCGGCTGCACGCCCTCGGCGAGCGGTTGGCCGCCGGTGTCCGCGACGCCGCGGCCGCCATGGGCGTCGGCGACCACGTCGTCGTCCGGGGCCGGGCCAGCAACCTGGTCTTCGCCACCCTCGACGAGAACCGGCAGCCGTCGCAGCAGTACCGCACCCTGTTCCTGCGCCAGCTCATCGCGGGCGGGGTGCTGGCGCCGTCGTTCGTGGTGAGCAGCGCGCTCGGTGACGCCGACATCGATCACACCGTCGACGTGGTGGCCCAGGCCTGTGCGGTGTACCGGAAGGCACTGGACGCCGGTGACCCCGCTCCCTGGCTGGGCGGACGACCGGTGAAGCCCGTTTTCCGCCGCTTGGCGTGACGTCAGCGAGGCTCCGGGCGACCGGCGTCGGCCATCCGGTCAGCCGTCCGGTCGACCAGCCACGCGGTCGCCGGTGTCACCGCCAGTGCGGTGCACCAGCCGCCGAGGACGTCGGTCGGGTAGTGCGCGCCCAGGGCGACCTGCGCCCAGCCCATGGCGGCGCCGGCGACCAGTGCCGCGGCGAGCACGAGTAATGCGCCGGCCGTCCTGCCGAGGCCGAGCCTGCCGGTCGCGAGCAGCGCCACCACGAGGGCGAACGCGGTGAGGAAGGCGGTGTGCCCGCTCGGGTAGGACAAGTTGTCGTCGCCGTGGATGGTCCGTCCCACCAAGGGCTTGATCAGCTTCGTCGTCCCCACGGCCAGGCCGGCGCCGGCAACGACGAGCACCGCCGCGCGGGGCCACCGAAGCAGCAGGCAGCCCGTCACGGTGACCCCGACCAGCGTCGCCGCTCCCACCGGCTCCCCCAGGAAGTCCGTGGCCAGAGCGGCGTTCCGCAGCGACGGCCCCACGCCCTCCACCACCGCCCAGATCCACGTGTCCACTGTGCCGGGCTCGCTGCCGTCGGCGTACAGGGCCCCGAGCACGCCGACCACCAGCGCGCCGAGGACCGCCACCGCCCCGAGCCACCCGCGCAGCGACGGGGGCAGCACCACGGGCACCGGACGACCGGCCATACGCCCGCCGCGGGTGAGCCGGGTCAAATCTTCTTCCCACATCGGTCCATCATCGCCGCCGCGCCCGGCGGATGCTCCGCCCTGCGGACAACTCCCCCGCGACGACCGCGTCAGTGTCCCTTGCCGTCCAATCCGGAGGAGCGGGACTCCTGCCTGGTGGCCGACGTCACCGCGCCGGGGCCCGAACTGGCGGCTGCCCTCGGCCGCGCGGACCTCGTCCTGCTCGCCGTCCACCAGTACTGCAACGACACCTCGTGACCCGAAGCAGTCGTTGCAGTACTAGGCCGTGGCCTTCAAGGCCGTCGCCCCCGTGACCCGGCTCATGCCCCCGGGCGCGCTGCTCGCCGACACGCTCTCCGTCCGGACGGGCACGGCTGCGGAACTCGCGGCCCGTGCCCCCGGGGTCGAGCACGTCGGTCTCAACCCGATGTTCGCCCCGGCCGCTGGCATGGCGGTAGGCCCGTGGCTGCCGTGGTCACAAGGGAGGGGCCCGGCGTCGCCGCCTTGCTGCGGCTCGTTGAGCACGGTGGCGGGAGGCCCGGCCCCGGCCGGCCCCTCTGGGATGCGGTGCGTGACCATCCCTCGAATTGAGCAGCGAAGTCGCGAGGTGGGCCCGGAACATTCTTGCGGCGGTGCTGACCTGGGTTGGCCGACCGGCGGGAGGGCGGCGGCGGGTGTCAGGGAGGCAACTGCCGTCTGCTCCAGCTTGCACGCGGCGTGCATCATGAACTGACCGAGCATCTTGCAGTCGTCGCTGTCGGTAATGACCCCACCCCCTTCCGTCGCGATCCGCCTGCAGCCCGCTCCTCTCCCACTCCACGCCGGCCCCGCCATGTGTGCGTCGGTGCATCCGGTCGCCATCGTGGGGCAGAATCGCTTCCGGCCGTCCCTGCAGAGGCGTCCCGGACAGCAGACGAGGAAACAGTGACTGACACCGAGCAAGCCGACCGGCCGGACCCTCTCCGCGCCGCGCACCGCAAGGTCGGCGGAATCCATGTCGTGACCTTGCACGGCGAGATCGATCACGACGTCGAGGGCATCTTCCGCGATGCCCTGCTGGGAACCGCTGAAGCAGCACCGGCGCGGATCGTCGCCGACCTCAGCGGGGTGAGCTTCATGGACTCCACCGGCATCAACATCCTCATCGCCACCCATCTGCGGACAACGCAGGCACAGGGGTGGGTGCGCATCGCCGGTGCCCAGCAACCCATACAGCGCCTCCTGCAGGTCACCGGAGTCGACGCTTTCATCCCCTGCCACCCGACGACCGAGCAGGCTGTGGCCTCCTGACAGCGCCCCACGCCGAATCGGAGCACTGGCATGTGCAGGGGTCGAGCCGTCAGCCGAAGACTCACCGCAGTGGGCGAGGTCTTCCGGCGGCCTGCTGAGGCCCCCACCCCCTTCGCCAGGGCCGCCCGCGAAACCTCTGAGACCCCGCCCGCCGCAGGCCCTCCCCTGGTGTCACCACCGCGCAGACTCCGGCCGTCACCCCGACACCGGCCGACGAACCTCTCCGAGCCGACGGCGAAGCACACGACCGGCACTCCCCCGACCCCGGGCCGGCGCACGTCGCCGCCAGGATCCGGGCCGCCCGCAACGGCCGCGCCACGACGGTTCCCCTCCTCCGCAGCGACAGCCTCTTCCACCTGCGCCGGCTACGGGCCCGCGGAGAGCAGGCGCGTGTCTGCGTACTCGGCGCGATGAGCGCCCCGCCCGGCGTCTGCGAGGGCGACCGTGTCGCCGTGGCAGACGGCTCCGAGATCGCCGCTAAGGCGTGTGACCTGGTCGAACGTCGTGCGGTCCACAGACCGGCGGTCGCGCACGTCTCACAGGACCGGGGCATCCACAACGAGGCCGTGCGCGGCCGGGTCCGCCGCGCCGAGACCGAACCGCGGCGAGCAGAACGCGGTCGGGGCGCACTCGCGGTGAGGAGCACCCCGGCGGGTCGGTCTGCTGACACCCCGGCACTTGATGGGGTGCGGGTCGGCTACGGGTTCACGCACATGGCGTAGAGCCCGAAGTCGGCGTTGCTCCGGCCGTCCGTGGTCTGCGCCCACCAGCCGTCGTTCGAGCCGGTCTCCGCCGCCCTGGCAGGCCGGCCGGCGAAGGTGCTGCCCCCTACGCGTTCGGTTCCCTCGAGGCCACCGCCGGTGATGATCTTTCCGGCGGGGCACTTGAGGAGGCCGCCGACCGGGTTCTCGTCCGTACCGGCGCAGCGGTGGAGCGAGAGGTCGTGCACGGGCAGCGAGCAGATCGCGTAGACCGTCGCGTTCGTCGTGGCGCTGCCGAGGTCGTAGCCGCCGACGGACCACTCGTTCACCTGGGAGGAGCCGGCGCCGTAGGTGGGGCAGGACGAGCTGAGGCCCGTCCTGCCTCCCTGGTTTTCGCCACCGCCACCAATGACGGCCTTCCCCACCGGGCAGGAGGCTGTGGCGGTCTGCCCGGCGGGTGCCCGGGCTCGGCGCACCGGCTACCAGCAGGGGGACGACGGGCCCGAGCTGGGCCGGCAAGGTCTGGGGCCAAGGAGGATTCCGGCCAACCGCGCGCCGGGGGAGGCCACGCGCGGGGCCGTACGGGGGTGCCTCGAATCTGCCGAAGTGGCCCACGTCTACCGTCGTCTTCGTCGACGGGTGCCGGTCAGGGCGAGCTCCCGCGAGCAGGATCTTCCGTCCGTGAGACAAACCCGCCGAGTCGCCGTGGGTCTTCCACCGTCGCGTACCCGGCGGCGATCTCGTCGACCTGCCGGTAGCCGGTGCGCAGCAGAAAGGTGTTCAGGCGGCCGTGGGACTTGGCACCCAGGACGAAGAAGTCGGGCTCGGGGCTGCGGAGCTGGGCGATGCCGGTGGCCGGCTGAGTGAGGCAGTCACCGCCCGCCGCGCCGAGCAGGGCGGCGGAGAGGTTCATGGGGGCGCCGGTGGCGTAACACTCGTGGACCTGGAGCTGACGGTAGAGGGTGTGGTCGCCGGTGTAGCCGGTGAGCGACACGACGTGGTCGGCGAGCACCTCGCGCGGACCGTAGGCGGTGGCGAGGCGTACGAGTACGCGGTCACCGTCGGCGACGGTCGACAGCGAGTGGACGTGGGCTCCGGTGTGGACCGACACCCGGCGGTGTGCGCCCGATGCCAGAGCCTGTGCGGTGGAGACGAGTTCCTGGCGTCCGGGCAGAGTGTCGCCCGGGACGGCCCCCCAGTCGGGCGCGGGGCGGCGTACCACCCATTCGAGACGCGTCCCGGGGAGCGCGGCGAGGTCCCGCGCGGCGGTCTGGGCGGACTTCCCGGCGCCGACCAGGAGAACGGTTCCCGCCCAGCGGTCGAAGGAGCCGTTGACCGAGGGCAGGGTGCGGGTGATGCGGGAGTGCAGGGCCCGTTCACCCGGAGCGGGGATGCCACCCAACCCGAGGGTGTTGGGATGGGAGTAGGTACCGGTGCAGTCCAGGACCAGGCTCGCTTCGGCGGTCTCCTCTCCGTCGGGGGCGTCCAACAGGAGTCTGAAGGGGGCCGCCGCCCGGGTGTCGGTGCCGATCTGTTCGTGTTTGAGCAGGCCGGCGCGCGCGACGCCGGCCACGGGGGTGCGGTAGCGGATCCGCCCCTTGAGCGCCGGGAGTTGTGCGAGCGGAGAGAGCACCTCGTCGACGAGTCCGTCGCCCGTGGGGCACGCGTCGCCCGTGGGTGCGTGCGGGAGATGGGCACGCATCCGGCGCGAGACGTTCAGGTCCCATGGGGTGAAGAGACGTACGTGGCCCCAGTCGCGTACATGGGCGGCGGCGCTGTCCGCCGCCTCGTAGACCGTGAACGGCCATCCGGCGTCGGCGCAGGCGAGGGCGGCGTCGAGGCCGACGGGTCCGGCACCGAGGATCGCTACGTGCGGTTGGTGCTGCTGCATGGTGGTGGGCTCCCTCGGTGCACGCGTACGGGTCGGGTCAGACGGCGCAGTGGACGGGCCGGGGAAGGCTGCCGTCGTTCAGGCGGGCGGTGAAGAACCGTTCGGTGACCAGCTCCTTGCCCGCGGCGAGCGAAGTGCCCGCGGGGGCGAGATACAGGTCGGGGCTGGTGGCCAGGTCGGCACCGGCGGGGTGCCAGTGCAGGCCGTCGGCCGTGACGGTCAGTTCCGGGATGCTGGAGTCCTCGCCGATCTCCGTCCCGGTGTCCGAGAAGCCTCGGCGCAACAGCGGACGTACGGCGAAGTGGCTGGCGGGCAGGCCGAGTCCGGCCAGCAGTTCGGCGACCGCCGGGATCTCGTGCGTGTTGTCCGGGGTTTCGGTGAGGGCGATTCGCGGGGGCAGCCCGAGGTCGACGAGGTGGCGGATGCCGTCCAGGGTGCGCAGCCAGGAACCGGCGCCACGGTGTGCCTCGTGCGCGGCCGGCGTCGCGCCGTCGAGGGAGGTCTGGACGGTGAGTTTTCGGCCCGCCAGGGCGGGGAGTCCGGCGGCCCGCCGACCGCGCAGCAGCATCGCGTTGGTCATGACGACCGTGGGCAACCGCGTGGTGGCATGGTCGAGGAGGCCGACGATGTCGGGGTGGAGGAAGGGCTCGCCGCCGGTGACGTACAACTCGGTGAACCCTGCATTTACGGCCTCGTCGACGAGTGCGTGGAAGTCGGTCGCGGGCAGTGTGCGGGGGGCCGCCTTAGGGGACGAGGCGACCGCGCAGTAGTCACAGGCCAGGTTGCAGTGGAAGTTGGTGTAGACCCAGAGTCGTGACGGGAAGTACGCCGTTCCGAAGAGGGGGACGACGGGGCGGTCGCCTTCCACGGCGCCGGCGGACGCGGCCTCGCCCCAGCCGTCGTCAGCGGGTCGGAAACCGCTCGGCAGGGTGGAGCGGTACAGATGGAAGCGGCCGCGCGAACGTTCGCGCGGCGGGAGGATTTCCAGGCAGGTCGTCCACCAGCCGGTCTCGATGGTCTCGGTGAAGATCTCGGGCAGTCCGGCGGCGCGCATCGAGGCGGCCTGCGCCCGCCAGTCGTAGGAGAGCGGGACCAGCTCGGCGGTCGGGCGCCCGCCGTCCAGGTCGAGGATCGCGTACCAGACCTCACGGCGGCCGTCGTTGGCCGGCTTGCCGAGCACGCCGACGTTCACCACCAGGGTGTCGGCGACCCGACGCTGCCAGGGCAGGCCGCTGTGGGTGCACAGCACCACGTCGGCGCCCGAGGCCTCGGCGCGCAGGCGGTGCTGTTCGTCGGGGAGCGACTCCCACCAGAAGTCGTTCAGCGCCAGCGTCGAGCCGTGAACCATGTGCACGTCGACGCCGTCGATGGTCTCCCGGCTCTCGGTGGGCAGGGTGCCCATCCATGCGGCGAAGTCACGGCGGGTGGTGGCGAGCGTGTGGTCGTAGACGAGTTGGGCGTACTCGTTGTCCTTGGCGTCGCGATAGCCGCAGCCGCAGTCGGTGTCCCCGCGCGCGATCGCCACGTCGTAGTTCCCGGCGACGCACTCGACGTCGTTGTCGGCGAGGATCGGCCACAGCGCGTTCACTTCGGCGCCGAAGCCGCCCAGGTCACCCAGGCAGAACAGTCGCTCGCAGCCGCGGGCGCGGGCGTCGTCGACGAACGCCTGGAGGGCGTACGGGTTTCCGTAGGGGCCGCCGCTGACTGCGATGCGCATGGGACTGGTCTCCAGGAAGTCGGGGGAAGGGCGGAGAGGGCAGGGGGTGGTTCAGGGACGGGGGGTGCGCGCCGCTGCCGCGCGTCTGCGCCCGAACAGGCTGGGGCCCGCTGCGTAGCGGGTGCGGATGGCCTCCGGATCGACGCCGGCGAAGTACAGCAGTTTCAGGTACTGCATGAAGGCGATCATGCGCCAGGTGCCGTGTGCGACCAGACGGCGTGAGGAGGCCGTCGAGGTCGCGGGCAGCAGGCGCAGCCGGCCTCGGCGGTGCAGGCGCCTCGACATCTCCAGGTCCTCCATGATGGCCAGGTCGGGGAAGCCGCCGAGGGCGTCGAAGTCGGTACGTCGGACGAACATGGCCTGGTCACCGAAGATGTGGTGAAGGCACCGCGCGCGGGCGTTCGACGTCCGCGCAAGGTAGTTCAGGCCGGGGGTTCTGCGGTCGAAGCGGAGGGTGAGCCCGCCGGCGACGACGGCCGGGTCTGCGAGAGCGGCCTGGATCTGGTGCAGGGCGTCGGGGTCGACACTGGTGTCGGCGTGGACGAACCAGAGGATGTCGCCGCAGGCGTGCCGGGCGCCCTCGTTCATCTGCCTGGCCCGGCCGCGCTCGCTGGTCACCACCGTGGCGTGGAGGGAGGCGAGTTCGACGGTGGCGTCGGTGGAGCCGCCGTCGACGACGATCAGTTCGCAGCCGCGGAAGTCCCGGCACAGGCGGCTCACCGCACTGTGGACGGTGGCTTCCTCGTTCAGGACCGGGACGATGATCGAGACTCGGGGCGGGGTCAGGGGCATGACGTCTCCTCGGGCCGGAGCAGAGCGGCGATACCTGGCGGCAGCATCGGATCCCTCAGGAGCGCCGCCGCGTCCGCGGGGGTGTCCAGGTCCCGGAGCGGACGAAGCGTCCCCGTGCTCAGCCCGCCGTCACGGGCGAGGGCGCGGGTGGCGGTCAGGACCCGGTCCGTGCTCCAGACCTCCGGGTCGAGGGCGAAGAGGGAGGTGTGGGGGGCGCGCAGGCCGATCAGGTAGTAGCCGCCGTCCAGCGCGGGGCCCAGTGCCACGTCATGGTTCTGCAGGGCGGTGAAGGCGGCAGTCAGATGGCCGCCGGTGAGGGTCGGTGCGTCGGTGCCGACGACCAGCAGGGGTCCCGCGCCGTCGGCGAAGGCGTCGGCCACGGCCGCGGCCAGGCGCTCTCCGAGGTCGGTACCGCGCTGGAGCAGCAGGCGGACGCCGGCGGACACCGTCGTGCGGATGGCGTCCTCGCCCTCGTGCGGGGAGAGGGCGAGGTAGGTCCTGGGGGTGTGGGAGGTGGCCAGTTCCGCGGTGTGGCGGATGAGTTCGGCCTGGAGATCCGCGCAGCGCGGAGGGCTCAGCAGCGGGTGCAGCCGGGTCTTGACCAGTCCGGGACGGGGCGCCTTGGCCATGATCAGGACGGCGGGAGTGCCCTGGGTGGCGAGGGTGCTCATGCGTCGAACCGGTGGACGAAGCCGGTACCGGCCGTGCTGTCCAGTGCGGGGAGCGCGTGTGCCGCCAGCGTCGCGAAGACGTCCTTACTCAGGGCCATGCGGTCCAGGAGAGCCTGCACCGGTTCCGGTTCGGTGGCGACTCCGTTGGCGTGGTCGGTGACGAAACCGACCAGTGCCATGGGCAGTTCGGCCTCACCGGCCAGAACGACCTCCGGGCCCGCGGTCTGGCTGATGGCGGACACCCCGGCCGCGGTCAGGGCGGCCACCTCGGGGCGGGAGTTGAACCGGGGGCCGTCGACGTGCCCGTACACGCCCCGCGACACGACGGGCACTCCGGTCGCCCCGGCCGCGGAGATCAACGCCTGGCGCAGTGGTGCGCTGAAGGGACGGTCGAAGATCCAGTGCCCGCGACCGGCCGCGCCGGGTGTGTCGTACCAGGTGCACGGGGTGCCGTCGGGCAGCCGGTTGGCGGGGAAGTACAGATCGTCGAAGACCACCAGGGAGCCCGGCGGGACGGTCGGGTCGAGGGATCCGCAGACGGTGAAGGACACGAGGGCCTCCGCCTCGCGGGCCAGCAGAGCGGAGAGGTTCGCCTTGTGGTCGACCTGGCTGGAGAGCCGGTGGTGGCCGGCGCCGTGCCGGGAGAGCTGCACGATCTCCGCGTCCCCGAGGCGTCCCTCGGTGACGGTGACCTCGCCGTGGTCCGTGGTGACGGTCAGCTCCGTCGCACCCTGCAGGTGGGGCCAGTCGTAGCTGCCGGAGCCGGTGATCACGCCTATGCGCATGGTCTACTTCTTCTCCTTCGGTGACGTTCCGGACGAGCGATCGACGGTGGTGCGGACTCCGACGATCGGCAGCAGGGTACGCAGTGCCGCGTTCTCGGCCGGATCGAGTACGGCGTGCTGCACACAGGCGGGGACGAGAGCACCGTCCTCGGGGTGGGCCATGGCGTAGTGGCAGGCGGCCAGCCGCTCCTGGGTCTCGCGCAGCCCGGGGTCCTCCGCCTGCTCGCCGCGCTGCATCATCTCCCAGGCCGGGGCGACGACATCGGCGTCCATGAACTGGTGCATCACGAAAGTGACCGGGCGCGCCCGCATCCGGTGCCGGACCAGCCGCAACAGTCCGACGCGGCGGGCGGTGCGGGCCAGCCAGCGAAGCCCCGTCACCACGGTGGACGGGTGGCGGGCCACCACCCGCAGGAGCCTGGCCGTGAGGAGGGCGGGCGGGGTGCCCGTGAAGGTCACCCTCCCGAAGTACCGGAAGAACGCGTCGCGCACGGCGAGGTCGCGCGGGTCGTCGCCGTCGAGGAACGGATACCAGCGGCGGCCGGTGTAGAAGCCGTAGGCGGTGCGGTTGCAACGCACGTCGCCGTTCTCGAAGACCCGGTGGTCCAACCGGGTTCCGGCGCCACGCTCGATTTCCGCCCACACCGCGTCCGGGGTCGCCTCGCGGAACTCCTCCTTCCAGCGGCGCTCGTCGCCGAGGAAGGCGGCGGGCTGGAAGGAGAACATGCCGTAGTCCATGGCCCGGCAGTCGCGGATCACGCTCGCGACCTCGTCGAGGTTGCCCGGGGTGACGGTCATGTTGTGGGCGAGGAAGAACCGCACCCCGTGCTCACGCCGCAACCGGACGAACATCGCGGCGAACCGTGCCCGGTACGGGTGGAGCGCCTGCTCGTTCGGCGGGCTTTCGATGCCGCGTCTGCCGTACATGAACTTGTCGAAGTGCGCGGCGAAGGACAGCCGGCCGAAGCGCCGTGTGCCGTCCGGGCCGAGGGCGAGCCGGGTCAGGTAGCCGTAGTCGAAGTCGCCGTGGGTGAAGCTCATCGGTTCCCGGCCGTGCTCCCGCATGACTGCGAGCGCGGCGGCGTGGTCGTCTGGGGCGAGCAGGCTCACCTCTCCACCGATGAGCTGGGCGTGCGCGCGCGGGCCCCGTAGCTCACGCAGCAGGCGCATCTGGGCCGTGACCTGTTCGTGGGTGTGGGGGCCGTCGACGCGGACCTGGTTGGCGTCCCGTGAGTGGTAGCAGGGCGTGCACTTGAGGTTGCACTTGGGGAAGACGCCGTGGGTACCCTCGCAGCCGACGCCGTGCCGGCCGAGGATCTGGCCGGGAGTCCGGGCCACGGCGGGGAGCTCCGCCCAGCGGCGTTCCATGGCCGCGGCGAATTCGGCGTCGTAAGGGCGGGTGGCGCGCTCGAGGGCGCGCAGTTTCGCGGTGATCCGCATCAGTGGTTCTCCAACAGGGTTCGTTCCGTACGCGCTGTTGCGGGTGACGAGGCGGCCCTGGTCCGGCGCAGGCGGCGCCACAACAACCAGGCGTACAGCAGCATCAGAGCGTCCTCGACCAGTACGTACCAGCGCAGTGGCTGAGCCAGGTAGGTTCCGAAGCAGCCGCAGTTGTCCAGGACGAGTCCGCGGGCGAACGCCTGGGAGGCCAGGACAGCCCACACCACTGCCACGCCCGTGTACGACCAGACGGGTGCGGCGGCGCGGGAACGGGGCCGGGCGAGGAACCAGAAGGCCGTCACGGCCTCGGCGCCGATCAACGCCACCGTCAGGGCGGTCGAAACCGCGCCGGACGGCAGGCCGTAGGCGGTCATGACGGCGGGCATCGCGTTGAACGAGGCGAGCTGGCCCAGCGCCATCGCCGCGAGGACGGCGCCCAGGACGAGACGGAGGATCATCGGAGCACCGCCCTGCGGAGTTTGAGCAGCGCGCCTATGGGGCCGCTGCCCCGGGCCAGGCGGGCGTGGACGTCGGCCAGCGCGGTGTGCCAGGGACCGTCGGCGTACGTGGGGTACGGGTGCACGGTGCGGGCGTAGTCGGAGGGGGTCCAGCCCAGGCGTACCGCCGCCGCCGGATGGGCGATGGTCTCCCCCGCCCTCGGCGACACGACCGTCGCTCCGACGATCTTCCCGCGCGGGCCCAGCACCAGGGTGGTGAAGCCCTCCGTGCGGCCGTCGGCGACCGCCCGGTCGACCCGGTCGTTGTCCAGCGTGTGGACGCGTGCGGTGTCGCCGTACTTCTCGCGCGCCTCGTCGGTGGTGAGGCCGACGCGGGCGATCTCGGGGTCGGTGTACGTCACCCAGGGCACCGCGCGGTAGTCGATGGGACGGCGCACACCCAGGAGGGCGTCGGCGGCGGCAGCTCCGCCCTGCGTGCCGCCCAGGTGAGTGAAGGCCGAATGGCCGGTGACGTCGCCGGCGGCGTAGATCCGGTGGTTGGCGGTGCGCAGCCGGCCGTCGGTCCGGACGTGACCGGTCTCGGTCAGCTCCACACCGGCAGCCTCCAGGCCGAGCCCGTCGGTGTCGGCGCGGCGGCCCGTGACGGCCAGCAGTGTGTCGTACGGGAGAGGGCCGCCGGGCCCGTGGACGGCTCCGGCGTCGACCTTCTCGGCGCGGTAACCGGTCAGCACGGTGGCTCCCTCGGCCTCCAGCCGTTCCCGCAGTACCTGCGAGGCCCGCGGTTCCTCCCGGGGCACCAGGCGGTCCATCGCCTCCACAAGGGTGACCTGCGAGCCGAGCCGGGCGAACGCCTGGCCCAGCTCGCAGCCGATGGGTCCACCGCCCAGCACGACGAGACGCCGCGGGAGTGCGGTCAGCTCCCAGACGGTGTCGCTGGTCAGCGGCCCGGCCTCGGCCAGGCCCGGGACGGGCACCAGGGCCGGCGTGGAGCCGGTCGCGATCAGGGCGTACCGGAAGAAGACCTTCCGCCCGCCCGCGGTCAGGGTTCTCCGGTCGGTGAAGGAGGCCGCGCCTCGTGTCACCTCCACGCCGAACGGAGCCAGTGCCCCGGCCGAGTCGTGCGGCTCGACCGCGCCGATCGCCCGCTTCACCTCGCCCATGGCCGCCGCGAGGTCGGCCGGGCCGGACACCGTCGGGAGACCGTAGGCAGCGGCGCGGCGGGCCGCTTGCACGTCGGCGGCCACATGCAGCAGCGCCTTGCTCGGTACGCACCCCGTCCACAGACAGTCCCCACCCAGCCGGTCCCGCTCGACGAGCAACACACGGGCGCCGAGGCGCCCGGCGGTGCGGGCCGCGGTCAGGCCGGCACTGCCGCCGCCGATGACCACCAGGTCGTACGTACTCATCGAGTGGGCTCTCTCCGGTCGGTGCGCGGCAGGGGACGCGAGGGGAACCCGGTGACGCCTCCACGGCCTTCCCTTCTCGGTCACACGATTCCTGCCCGGTGGGCCGGCCGGAATCATCCAGCCCGAACCGGCGTGTCCGAAGCGGAATGTGGAGCCCTCCCGGCAGGGTTCCCGGCGGCAGGCACAGGGCGCGAGGGGTTCGCGGGCCGCGACAGAGACGAGGACCGGATGAACGAACAGGAATGGCGACGTTTCATCGCCGCCTACCACCACGCGCATCCCGGCATCACCGAACAGCTCTTCACCCTGGCCGACACCTCCCCGTACGCCTGGCTGGCCGAACCACTCCACGGCATCGAGGGCACGGTCCTCGACCTGGCCTGCGGTTCGGCACCCACCCGAGCGGAGCTTCCGTACGCCGAGTGGGTCGGGATCGACCTCTCGGCGGCGGAGCTGGCCGAAGCGGCGCGGCTTGGCCGAGGGCCGCTGGTGCGGGCCGGAGCGGACTCGCTCCCGACGGCCTCCACGAGCGTCGCGGGCGTGTGCGCGGCCATGTGCCTACCGGTCCTCACCCCCTTGCCGCAGGTGCTCGAGGAGGTTCGGCGCGTGCTGCGCCCGGGCGGGACACTCGCGGCGCTGGTGCCCTCCCAGACAGGGCTGACCACGTCCGGCATGCTCGGATGGCTCCGGGTGATGACCGCCCTGCGCGCCGTACGTCAGCCCTGGCCCAGCCCGCAGGCACGGGACGGGCTGGCCGCCCTGCTACGCGATGCGGGGTTCCACGTCCGCTCCGACGAGCGACACGTCTTCACCCTCGCCATCGACTCGGCCGACGCCGCGGCCCTGCTGCCCGACGCCCTGTACCTGCCCGGACTGACGCCTCGGCGCGCCGAGGCCGCAAAGCGCTCCCTGGCACGGTGGGCGGCCCCGGGGCGACGCCTTGAGCTGCCGCTGCGCCGCGTGGTGGCCTGCCTCCCCACCGGACAACCATCAGAGGAGCCCATATGAGCCGCCCGGCAGCCCCCTCACCCGCGACCGGGCCCCCGCCCTCCGATGGGGCGGCCCCGGACAGGCCGGCACCGCGGTCGGCGCGCGCGGCGTGGACACGGCTGGCACTTCTGGTGGTCCTGCTGGCGGCGCTCGGCTCCTTGGGTGTGTGGGGAGGAGCGGACCTGTTGCGGGAGGTGCGCCAAGGTGTCGATTCACTCGGCCCGTGGGGGCCGGTGGTGTTTGCCGTCTGCTACGCCCTGGCGGTGACGGCGTTGCTGCCCGGTTCGGTGCTCACCGCGTCTGCCGGGGTGCTGTTCGGGCTGCCGCTGGGGGTCGGTGCGGTACTCGTGGGAGCGACGGCGGGTGCGGCCTTGTCGTTCGGCATCGCCCGTCGGCTGGGGCGTCCGGTGGTGGCCCGGTACGCCGGCTCGGGACGGCTGGCCCGGCTGGACGCCCACCTGACACACCGCGGATTCGCAGCCGTCCTGCTCCTGCGGCTGGTGCCGCTGTTCCCCTTCTCGGTGATCAACTACGGAGCGGGAGTGGCCGGGGTCCGCTTCTCCTCCTACCTGACCGCCACAGCCCTGGGCATCGTCCCCGGCACCGTCGTCTACGCCGGGCTCGGCGGCTCGCTGCGCGATCCCATCTCTCCCGGGCTGTGGATCGCGTCGGGCGGCCTGCTGCTCCTCAGCGCGGGCGGCTGGTGGGCGGCCCGGTTCGTCCGCTCCCACGGCGGGGAGGTCACCGCGGCTGCCGACGGCCGGTGACGCCCGGGCGGACGCAGTCTGGTTCAGGCACAGCGGAGTCGGAATGGCGGGCCATGCCCAGCGGGTTTCCGTCCCGGCGGCGAAGTCCGCCGGGACTCACGGCAGCACGCGGCAGAGGAGAGACATGGCGACGATCGGCGTACGGCCGGAGCGACAGGAACCGGACTCGACCGTGGCGGAATCGGTCAAGGACTACTACGGCAGGGTCCTCGCGTCCTCCGCGGATCTGAAGACCTCGGCCTGCTGCACGGACGCGGTACCGGCGCCGCACATCGCCGCGGCTCTCGGCGCAGTACACGACGAGGTCATGGAGCGCTTCTACGGCTGCGGCTCGCCCATCCCACCCGCGCTTGAGGGGGCCACCGTGCTCGACCTGGGCTGCGGCAGCGGACGCGACGTCTACGTGCTGTCCCAACTGGTGGGTCCCACAGGCAGGGTGATCGGCATCGACATGACCGAGGAACAACTCGCCGTCGCCCGGCGCCACCAGGACTGGCACGCCAAACGGTTCGGCCACGCCAACACCGACTTCCGCCACGCCTGCATCGAGGACCTGGCCGCGGCCGGTATCCCGGACGTATCCGTGGACCTCGTGGTCTCCAACTGCGTGGTGAACCTCTCGCCGGACAAACCGCGCGTCCTCGCCGAGATCTTCCGGGTCCTGCGGCCCGGCGGCGAGCTGTACTTCTCCGACATCTTCGCCGACCGGCGCCTGCCCGCCGCTCTCCTGGACGATCCCGTCCTCGTCGGCGAGTGCCTCGCCGGCGCCCTGTACACCGAGGACTTCCGCCGCGTCCTTGAAGGCACCGGATGCCCTGACGCCCGCACCGTCGCCGATTCCCCGGTGACGATCAGCGACCCGGGCATCCGGCAGAGGATCGGCTTCGCGACCTTCACGTCCCGCACCGTCCGCGCCTTCAAACTCCCGCTGGAGGACCGCTGCGAGGACTACGGCCAGGTCGCCGTCTACCACGGCACCGTCGCCGAGTACCCGCACGCCTTCGACCTGGACGACCACCACCGCTTCCACACCGGTAAACCGAAGCTCGTCTGCGGCAACACCGCCGACATGCTGAGCGCCACCCGCTACGCGCCGCACTTCTCCGTCACCGGCGACAAGAACCGGCACTTCGGCCTCTTCCCCTGCGGCCCTGGGGACAGCGGCCCGGACGCGCAGGCGTCGCCGGGCTGCTGCTGACCGAAGCCGCCCCGCGTGCGGGATCGCCGCCGTGGGCTGTCCCGCCCTGAGCGCTGCGAGGACTGCGGCCAAGTCGCCTTCCTCTCCCACGTCGGCCACGAGTTCGACTCGGCGGGCACCGGACCACTCTCGGTATCAGCCGGCGGTTCAGCCCCCTGCGCTGCCGCGCCGGTCAGACCCCGCCGACGCGGTGAGCCGGTGGGCGAAGCGTCGTACCCGGGCGGACGCGAGGGGGACGGGCGCGCGCTGCGGGGTGCGTCGGAGAGACGCTTTGATCAGCTGGAGCAGTTCCAGGCTGCCGCTGCACGCCCAGCACGCGCCGACGTGCGCGGCAACCCGTGCCCGGCGCACACCCCTCAGCTGCCCGTCTGCGTACGCCTCCACATCACCGCGCAGGCATACGTGCCGCAGCTTCTCCCGGCACTCCGCCCACACCTGTACCGGCCTGGGGACGTGCTGCTTCCTCATGGACGGGAAACCCGGTTCGAGCCGCGGCGCATTCCCCTCGCACACGCCTCCGGGCCTTCGGTCGCCCAGCAGGCGCTGACGCAAGCGCGCCGACGTGCAGATGAGGGTGGATGAGGGTGGATGGAATGGGCCGAACAGGCCAGCGGGTTCCCCACGTGTGGAAGACCGAGTGACACCGCCGCCTGCCCCGGCGGACCCGCGGGGTGCGGCGTTCGCCGCCTACGTGCTGCCGGAGGTGGAGGTGCTGCTGCGGGTGGCGATGACGCTGACCACGCAGCGCGCGGACGCCGAGGATCTGGTGCAGGACACGCTGCTGCGGGCCTACCGGGCCATCGACGGGTTCGACGGCCGGCACCCTCGGGCCTGGCTGCTGACGATCATGCGGCGGGCCGAGATCAACCGGCACCGCCGGCGCCGCCCGCACCTCCTGGACGACCCGGACACCGACCTTGACCGCCTCAGCACCACAGGGTCCCAGGGCTCGGCGGAGGAACTGGTGGTCGGCGAGGCGTTCGACGAGGTGGTGGACGCGGCGCTGTCCGCGCTGCCCGACAAGCACCGGCAGGTGGTGCAGCTGGTGGATATCGACGGCCTCACTTACGCCGAGGCCGCACACCTGCTGGATGTGCCCGAAGGAACCGTGATGAGCCGGCTGCACCGCGCCCGCAGACGGATACGTGTGCGGCTGTCCGCGGCGGGACTGGCACCGAAGCGAGGTGTGACGTGAACAAGCGCCCATGGTGGGCTCGCCGCTCGGGCGAGCGCAGGATGAACTGCATGCAGGTGGCCCGGGTGCTCCAGAAGTATCTCGACGGTGAGACCGACGAGATCACCGCCCGCAGGGTCGCGGTCCATCTGGAGGACTGCCGGCGCTGCGGTCTGGAAGCATCGGTCTACCAGGAGATCCGCGGTGCGCTGGCCCGCCGCGCGGAGCCCGATGCGGACGCGCTGGCACGGCTCACCGCGTTCGGCCGGTCTCTCGTGCACGACGGGCAGGTCCAGGCCGGGGACGCACCGGACAGCGCCTCGCCGCCGGCCGGTGCGTGAGCGGGACCGATCCGACGGGGCGTCTGCCCTGATCGAACGGCTGCCTCGACCGTGCCTGCGCCCAGCACGCCGGTACCCGGACCGGCCGAGCCCGCGGTCCCGCGCGCCCCTGCTGCCGGTCGGCGAGGTCCATGGCTCGGTCGGCGGCTCATTTGTCACCCGGGCCGGGGGGGGAGGCGGTCCTTCCGCGCCTGTCTCGGCACCGCTCCGGGTATCGGCGTGCCACTCCTCTTCGAGGATGCTGAACACCAGGCTGTCCCGCCAGCCGTCCCGGATCCACGCCGTGTGCCGGTGGTGCCCCTCGTACGTCATGCCGAGCTTCTCCAACACGCGGGAAGATCCCCGGTTGCGGGGGTCGCACGTGGCGCGGATCCGGTGGAGTCCCCACCGGTCGAAGCCCAGCGAGAGCAACGAGCGCCCGATCTCCGTGCCGATGCCCCGCCCCCACACCCTCGGATGCACGACGTAGGAGATCTCGCCCTGGCGCTGTGTGTGACCGCGGAGGTGCAGCTCACCCATACCGACAACGGCGTTCCCGACGCGCGCCACATGGGCCAGCCTCCGCGGTGGTTCGTGCGCCCAGGCTTCGGCCGCCGCCCTCGCGAAGTCGCGTGTCCGCTCCTCGGTGTTCGGCCCCCAGGGCTGGAAGCGGCAGGCTTCGGGCAGGCCGGCCCACGAGTGGACCGCCTGCCAGTCGGTGAACACGATCCTGTGCAGGGTCACCGGGCGTCTACTCATGGGCTGGTCCTCTCAGCGGGAGCCGAGCGGGTACACGGTTTCGCGGGCACCCGCTCATCGCAGGACGTCCCCGGCCGTCAGGAAGGTCTCCAGTTCACCGCGGGTCGGGAGCAGTTCGCAGTCGCCGGGGACGGACACGGCGTAGGCGCCCATGGTGCAGGCTGTCCGGAGCCGTTGGACGGGATCGGCTCCGCGCAGGCGTTCTGCCAGGTATCCGGCAACGAAGGCGTCGCCCGCCCCGACGGTGTCGACGACGGGGACGGACAGCGCCGGTTCCTCGTGGACCGTGCCGTCGATGTGGGCCGTGCATCCCCTGACGCCGGTCTTCACGACGGCCTCCCGCGGCCCTGTCGCCGCCAGGTCCGCGGCCAGGGACTCGGGAACGTCCACCTGGGAATCGAGCACGAGTTGGGCTTCCTCGATCCCGGCGAAGACGATGTCCGCCTCCGCGACGAGCCGTCGCAGCTCGCGACAGGCCGTGGCTCGGTCCCAGAGCTTGCTGCGGTGGTTCACGTCGATGCCGACGCGTACGCCGTTCGCCTTCGCCGCGGCGACCGCGTCCCGGGCGGCCTGGCGGGCGGAGGCGCTGAGGGCCGGGGTGATGCCGGTGAGATGCAGGATCGCGGCCCGCCGGACCGCGTCGACCGGGATGTCGCGTGAGGTGAGGCGGGAGCCGGCCGATCCGGCGCGGTGGCAGTCGACACGGACCACGGCGGCGGCGCGGTGGTGGCGGACCATGAGGCCGGTGAAGGACGCGTCCCGGACCGCCAGGGTCCGGATGCCCTCCGCCCTCAGACGGCGTCCGACGAGATCTCCGGCCGCGTCGCTCCCCACCCGGCCGATCCAGGTGACCGGGGCCCCGAGGCGCGCGGCGCCGATGGCCACGTTGCTCTCGGCACCGCCGATACCGAAGGTGAAGTCGCGTGCGTACTCCAGGGTGCCGATCGTGGTCGCGGTGATCAGGCCCATCGTCTCGCCGAAGGTGAGCAGACCGCCGTCGGTTCGCGGTGCGGGTGTGGCTCGGGAGCTTGTCACCGGACGGCCCTGCCTTCGGAGACGGCTGCCAGGGCCTGGCGGCAGCGGGCCGCGAGGCGGTCGTCGACGCCCTCCGTCACCGCCGTGCCGATCAGCGGCGTGCCCAGGCCCACGGCGGCGACCCCGGCCGCGGCCCATGCCGGGACGTCGGTGAGGGAGATGCCGCCGGTGGGGATGAGGGGGATGCCGGGAAGCGGGCCGCGCAGGTCCGAGACGTACCGGGGCGAGACGGCCGAGGCGGGAAAGAGTTTCACGGCGGATGCGCCGGTACCGCCGGCGGCGTGGATCTCGGTGGGGGTGAGCGCGCCGGGGTAGGCGGCCACGCCCGCGGCGCGGGCCGTTCGGACGACGTCGGGCGCCGCGACGGGCGAGACGAGGAATCGGGCACCGGCATCGACGCAGGTCTGCGCCTGACCGGTGGTCAGGACCGTCCCCGCCCCGATGACCGCCTCCCGGCCGTAGGCGGCCGCGAGATCACGGATGCACCGCAGGGCGCCGTGAGTGGTGAGGGTGATCTCGATCGCGTGGATCCCGGCGTCGAGCAGCGTGTCGACGATCGCGGGGAAGTGTTCGGCCGTGGGGGCGCGCAGGATCGCTATCAGACCCCGGGAGGTGATCTCCGTGGTGATCGGGCATTCCGGCTGCGTGGGTGCCGGGTCGTCGGATCGGGTCATTTCCGCTTCGTGTCCTGTTCCGGGGAGAGGTGCTGCATTTCGGGGACCGGCCCCGTGCGGGCGATCGCGGGCGGTGTGCACCGGAGAGAGGTGGGATCGGCAGGAGCCCGCGAGGACACCCGTCCGGGAGCGGCTGCTCCCGGACGGGTGTCCTCGCGGGCGCGCGGGAGGCCGGTTCAGCCCTCGTTGTACCGTGCTGGGCGGTGCCGGGCCTCCTACTCCGAAGCCCGGCACCGCCTCGTCCCTCAGGTACGGGTGACCTGGAGCTCCGGGGTGTGCGTGCCCGCTCGGCACCGGTGGCTGCCCGCCACACCTCATGGTGTCGCGGGCAGAGCTGTTCCGGCCCTCTCAGGGGGCGTCGACCCCGACGTCGTCGGAGTCGAGCGGCGTGTGGACGACAGCGCCGGTGGACAGTTCGTCCGCGCCGGCATCGGCCGTTCCACTGCGTGACTGGCCGTCCATGTCCTCGGTGAGGAAGCTGTAGCCACCCGACGCAGCGTTCAGCGCGGGGCTACCAGTGCCGAGGCGGTACACCTCACCCTGCTTGACCAGGAGCGGATTCACGGTCCGGACGCCGGTAGTGATCCCGATGGCGGCGGAACCGGTCGGCCAGCCGATGTTGCCCGCGTACGTCATGTTCTTGGGCACCTTCAGCTCGTTGAAGAGCTTGCCGGAGGACCCGACGACGAGGTTGTCGGCGACCAGGCTGTCGACCGGGGCGAGACTGTAGTTGGCGCCGATCTCGACGTTCGAGACGTTGTTGACGAAGGTGTTGTGCACTGCCGTGGCCCGGTACACCCGCCAGTGCGAGGAGAGCGCGCCCGAGGTGTCGACGTCTCCGCCGTCGAGTTGCAGCGCCGCGTCGTAGCCGCTGCCGGTCAGTCCTTCGAAGTGGTTGTTGTAGATCTTGTGGTCCTGGCCGTAGACCCGGACGCCGCCGGTGCCGCTCTTGCCGCCCCCGAAGAAGAAGTTGCCGTAGACCTGGCTGCGGTTGCCGTGGCGCAGGGACAGGGAGCCCTGTGACGTCCGGAAGGTGTTGTACCGGACCGTGTTGGCGTTGCTCTTCACCGAGATGATCTCAGGGTCGCCGTCACAGTTCTCGAAGAGGTTGTTCTCGACCGTGGTGAACCCGTCCGACTTGGAGATCGCGCTCCAGCCGACCCGGATCGCCTCCATCTCGTTGGTGGCCCGCGGACCGATGTTGCGGAAGTGGTTGTGGTCGATCTGGTCGTACTGCGACTGCTGGGTCGAAGACCCGTCGACGGTGATGAAGTTGCCGAGCTGGTGCTTCTCCTCGAACAGATTGTGATCGATCCGGTTGTGGTGGCTGTCGGCTCCCTGGATGATGATCCACTTCAACGAGCTCGGTTCGGTGAGCCGGAAGTGGTTGCGAGTCAACCGGATGTGGTGCGAACTGTTGATCTTCAACGTGTTGCTGTTCGTCCACTTCAGCCCGGAGAACGTCACGTACGACGAGCTGAGAACCTCGAGCTGTCCTCCGGTGATGATCGCCTTGCCCTGTTGGGCGGCCATGATCGTGATGGGCGCGCCGGAGGTGCCGTTCTTGGCGTTGAGCTTGCCGATTGAATAGGAGCCGTTGGCGAGGACGATCGTCTGGCCGGGCACGGCGTCGGACATCGCGGCAGCCAGCTGCGCCGAAGAGGAGACGTTGACGACGGTGGCGTTGGTCTGTGAGGTCGAGGTCGCGCTCGGGGTGAGCGACGGCGTGTCGCCGGCGGAGGCGCGAGCGGGTGCTGCGGTGACGAGCGCCGTGATCGTGAGGGACGCGACAGCGATCGCGCCGGAGGTACCGAGTTTTGATCTGTTCATGTGGTTTCTCCGCACGGTAGGGACGGGCATGCGATGTCGAGCAACCCGGCGCTGGTCCAGAGGGCCGTCCGGTGCCAGCAGGACGTACCTGTGACGGTTGCGGATGGCGGCTACGGGCACACCGGTCTGGCGAAGGCCGGGTGACACGACGTGGCAGTCGGTGGCTCATATCGATGACGTGCGAATTCAGGGCGCCGACCGGTGTTCGCCGTTGGGATCAGGCTGGATCAGGGAGTGGGGTCCGGTGCGTGCGATCGCACAGCGGAGGAGGAGGACAGGCGGAGCCCTGCTGGCCGACGCCGCGGCTCGGGTGCCAGGGACCACGAGCCCGGCCCGGTCCAAACGACGGACACCGGACCGGTCTCTCTCCGCTTGTGGGACGGAGATCCGCGCCGCCCGTTGTACCGTGCTGGGTGGTGCCGGGCCTCCCAGTCCGAGGCCCGGCACCACCCCGTCTCTCAGCTGTGGGTGACCTGGAGCTTGTAGAGGCTCACCTGCCCGTAGTTGGAGCTGCTGCACGGGGAGGAGTTGCTGCAGTTGGCCTGGGTGTAGGCCCCGGCCTTGAAGTAGTTCCCGGACGCGGAGTGCGCGATGGTCGTCTGGAGGACTCCGTTGTAGTACACCTTGATCTGGCCGCCGCTGACGACGAACTTGCCCTCGAAGACCGTGTTCAGCTTGTAGTTGCTGGTCACCAGCTTGTGGTGGGTGGTGTTGCCCTTGGTGATGTAGAGGCTGGTGCCTTCCAGGCGGAAGACCGTCACGTCGTCGTCGCCGTCGTGGATCTGGGCGCCGACGACGTGGTCCTTGTCGTTGGGGAGCTTGTTGAACGCCTCCCTGAAGGTCAGGGTGTGGGTGCCGGAGGTGGACGACCAAGAGGCGTTCTCGGTTCCGTTGTCAGTCATCTCGCGCAGCTCGGCGCGCCCGTAGCTGGAGTTGGGCGTCGTGACGCCGTTGACCGCCGACCGGAACTGGACGCCGGTGCACTTGGAGTTCACGGTGAACCAGGGGCTGGCCGAGTAGGTGGCGAGCGCGGGCTGCTTGACCTCGGTGGGCGAGCCGCTCGAACCGGTCGGCAGGGTGACCTTCCAGTTGGTCAGGTTGAGCTGCTGGGCGGGATAGTCGCACGGGGCGGCGGCGGCGGCCGTGCCGCCCGTGACGAGCGGGAGGGTCAGGGCGGCCAGGGCGGAGAGTGCGGCCACGCCTGTGGTGGCGAGTGCACGCTTGCGGGTGCGGCTCATGTCTGCTGCTTCCTCACTGTCGGTTGTGACGATGGTTTGTCGGCTTCCTTCTGCGGCCAGCAGGGACGCGACGGCTCGTACTCGTCCCTGTACGTGCCCGTCGCGTCGCCACCGGTGTTGCCGGCCAGGGTGTTTCCGCACACCCGGCCCTGCGGGGTGGCCTCGAACTTGATGCCCCCCGCAGCGTTGAAGAGGAGGACGTTGCCCTCGATGGTGTTGTGGATGCCGTCGGCGGGGGTGTCACCGCCGACCCGGACTCCAGCGCCCACGTTCCCGTACGAGCGGTTGGCGCGGAACGTGTTGCCGCTACCGCGCGCGTCCAGGCCCGCGGAGTTGGGGTCGCGCTGGCCCGTGCACTCGTTGCGTTCGACGAGGTTCGCGGTGGAGTTCTCCTTGATGTCCACGCACTCGTTGCCCTGGGTGTCGATCCTGTTGTGATGGATCCAGTTGTCCCGGCTGACGTCCGGCCGGTCGTCCGGGGCGCCGTTGAGCCCTTGCTGTTCGGGGGCCGTGCCGAGGTAGACGCCCTCGCCGACCTTCCCGCCGTCGGCGAAGCGGAAGTCCCACACCCCGCATCCGGTGATCCGGTTGTGGGCGACCTCGGCGCCGGTGACCAGGTAGCGCAGCCGTACGCACTCCTCACCGGCGTTGCGGAAGGTCATCCGGGTGATGCGCAGGCCGTCGACACCGTCTCCAGGTGTCAGGCTCATGACATACAGAAGCTTCTTACGGTAGCCGGTTTTCTCGCCGGCGTCACCAATCAGGCCGTCGATGGTGAATCCCGTCAGCCGGACGCGGTCGTGCTGGATCTCCCCGATGGCACGACCCTCACCGGATCCCTGGACCACAGCGGAGGGGGGCCCGGTGAGGGTCACACCGGGGCTCCGGGTGACGAAGTTCTGCAGGTAGCGTCCCGGCGCCAGGTGCACGGTCGATCCGGGTCCGGCCACGTCCAGGGCCCGCTGGATGCCGGCGAAGGGAGCCCGGCGGGTGCCGGGGGCGGTGTCGCTGCCGCGCGGTGAGACGTAGATGTCGTGTCCGCCCCGGGGTGCGGCGGCTGACGCCGCCGGCACGGATGTTCCGGTCACGGCTAACAGGGCGGCCGCAGAAGCGAAGTACCGGATGAGTCTCATGCTGGTTTCCTCAGGTTCAGGGGTGCGTACAGGGACAGAGCCAGGAGGAGCGGGACGGTGGGCCCGAGCAGCAGGGGGCCGAAGGGAACGGGCAGCATCGCCGGCGGCACGAGCAGCAGGGCGAGCAGCAGAACCAGGCTGCGCCGCGGGGAGGCGAAGGCGAGGACGGCCGCGCGGCGGCGAAACCCGTCTTCGGTACCGACCCCGGCCGAGGCGGCGAGTGACAGCGCGTAGACCGCCAGGGCGGCCAGCAGGGCGAGCTGGACCGGGAGCAGGACCCAGGCCGTCGCACTTCCCCGGCCCAGCAGGAAGAGGGAGTTCGTCGCCAGGAGGGCGATCAGGGCGCTGGCCGCGAGTGCGTCCTTCCACAGGGCGTGCCAGCAGCGCGGGAAGGCACGCAGCGTCCCGGTGAACGGCCGGCCACCGCCGTCCCTGCGCCAGTCCTGCAAGGCAATCGCCGCGGCGGCCAGAGCCGGGAGCCAGGTGACGACGCCGAGTGCCAGCAGGCAGAACGCCGCTCCCGCGAGTGCCGGCTGTGCGACGAACTCCATGGCGCGCAGTGCACCTCGCTCCCAGCCCTTCATGGTGTGCTCCCTACGCGCCGGTGGTCTCGGTGGGCAGTACGCCGGTGAACGGCTCGTCGGACCGGAGCTCCTCGGCGCCGTCGATGGCGACACGGCGCGCCCGTACGGCGGCGACCCGCGTGCCGGAGAGGATGACCGCGGCAGCGTCGGCGCTGACACGTTCCGTCTCGATGACCCGGGCCCGGGGAGCGAGGAGGACCAGTTCCGTCTCGTCCCCCCGGCCGACGGACACCGCGTGCCCCTGGTCCGACTCCAGGAGCACGGCCGGGTCCGGCCTCGGATCCAGCGAACCCGTGCTGTCGAGGACGGTCAGGAACGTGGCCGTGCGGGCCCTGGGTGTGGTGAGACTCAGGGTGTGCATGGTCTTGCTGACCTTGAGGCTGGGGGTGCTGGAGGTCGGGTTCGCCTCCACCTCGGTGCGGTGACGCGTGGCCGTCGCGTCGGTGGGCAGCAGCCGGGTGAGCCGTGCGCTCGCCGGCCCGGAGTCCAGCCACCAGCCGTCGGGGTCCAGTTGCGTCGTGGGCCAGTCGGAGTGCAGCAGATACGTCCACTCGCGCGGTGCCTCGGCCTCGAGCTCGTCGAGGACGACCACACGTCCCAGAGGCGTCACCACCAGTGTGCGGTCGACGCGCCGTACGCCCAGCCGTTCGGGGAACATCGCCGCGGACTCCGCCGTGGCGTGGGCGAACCCGTCCTGGGCGAGCACGTCGCGTACCCCCGCCCGGCGCTCCTCGGGTATCCCCTCGTACACGTGGTAGCGGCCCTCGTCGGCCCAGCCCTCCCCGTCGACCAGGACCAGGTTGTGGTGAGCCGCTCGCTTGTGGTTGCTGTAGCCCTCGTCCACGGCGAGGAAGGCGCCGTGTGAGTGGAGGACGAAGGCGCCCGCGTCGGGGTGGTGGTGGCCGGCGCTCATCGCGTCCCATCCGCCCGCGGCCTTCAGCCGGTGCCCCTCGTCCCAGGCGCGGTGGCCGCCGCCGGGCGCGGCCTTGAAGCTGACGCAGGTGGCGGCGTCGTCCCAGCCGGTGCGTGCGGTGATCTGCCCCAGGTCCGGGAAGTACGCGGTGCCGGGCTCCCGGTCCGGTGCCACGGGTGTCACCCGCGAGTCGTACCAGAGCAGTTCGAGGAAGGCTTCGGGCATGACACCGGGACGTACGCCGGACTCGTACGCCTCGCGCCAGAAGTGGCGCTCCGCGACGAGGTTTCCCAGCCACTGCGCCGTGCCGTCCTGGTAGGCGGAGGCCAGGCGGTAGTAGAGGGCGACGCTGTGGCCGCTGCGCCGGTCGTGGCAGTCGCCGTGGTCGATGTTCTCCTCGAAGCCCGGCACGCTCTGGTGCAGGCGCCAGCGCGCGGTGTTGCGCAGGAAGCCGCCGGCCGACCACAGGTCGGCCCGCTCCTGGTGCTGGACGAGGTCGGTGTGGATGGCGAGCCAGGGCACTCCGTACCGCCAGTACACCACTCCCTCCGCGTCCGAACCGTCCTCGGGGAGCATCCTGAGGACGGTCTCCAGGTTGGTCCGGGCGGCCTTGCTCCATTCGTAACGTGCCAGCGCGTAGCCCGCGGTGGCGATACCGGTCCAGCAGATCCAGTTGTGGTTCTGCCAGTACGCGCTCGACCACCAGCGGCCGGTGGTCTCCTCGGCGAAGGAGTACAGCCGTTCGCCCTGGAGTTCCAGCTTGGCCCGCAGAACCTCGCGCCGCTCCGGCTCCAGGTCCTCCCCCAGCCAGGAGTACGCGAGGGAGAGACCGTGCAGCAGCCAGCCCGCGTCCAGGTCGTGGTCGGGCATGTGCGCACGCCCCCAGTGGGGGAAGGCCACGCAGGTGGAGATCCAGCGCCACGCCTCTTCCAGGTACCCGCGCTGGCCCGTGAGCCGGTAGGCGAGCGCCAGGTTCGCGGCGGCGGGGCCGAAATAGGTGATGCTCGCCTCGGGGTGCTCCGTGGGCGGGTTCTGGCGGCGGTACCAGTCGCACTGCTCGTGCAGCCTTCGCCACTGGGCGGCGTGCGTGCCGTTCAGCTCGCCGCGCAGTGAGTCGAGTCGTCCCTCGAGAAGCAGCATGCGTTCTCACGCTCCGATGGGATGGGTGGCGACGGTGCCGTCGGCCAGGTCGATATGGACGGTCCGTTCGGACAGGCTCACCCGGCGGACGGGTGGCGACGTCTCGGCGGACTGGTAGACGGAGACGAACACGGCGTGGCGGCCGGTGAGGGACCAGTCGACGCCCTGCCGGCTCCGTGCCGGGTCGTCGGCGGTCCCGGGGTGGGCGACGACGGTGAACTCCGCCTGCGGACGCGAGGCGTGGTAGCCCGTCAGGACGGCGGACTCCCCGTCGCCCCAGACCGTGCGGGCCCGGTCGGCCCCCTGGGCCACGACGTCGAGATCGGTGCCCGGACGCAGCTGGGCGGTGAGCCGGCGCTCGGTGGCGGCCTCGAGGACGAGGACGTCGAGCAGGTAGCGCCGGTCGGTGACGACGTGCCGTGTCGCCGTGACGCCGTCGTACGCCTGCTCGCACCGTCCGGTGTCGCCGTCGAGGACGGCGTCGCAGGGGCGCTGTTCCGTCCCGTCGGCCCGGAAGGTGGGGTGGGCCGCCGTGCTCGCGTAGTACGCGCGCAGGTTCCGGTGTGCGTACGGGACCTGTCCGGGATCCGGTTGCCAGGCGGTGCCGTCGTCCCCGTACAGGTAGAGCGACAGTTTGTCCTGGTGCCCGTGTCCGCCGCCGTGCGGTCCTGCGTCCAGCAGGGCGTGGACGCCCGCGGACCGGAAGACCGCGAACCCGGCGTCGGGGAAGGTGTGCCGCGGCGGCGGCGCGGGAAGCGGGACGCCGGTGAACCACCCGTCGAGGTCCGCGGGGAGTGCAGCGGCCGAGTCGCGTTCGGCCGCCTGCGCGACGGCCTTCAGCGGGGCGTCCGCGAACATCTGGGCGGTGAGCGCGGCCACCTCTCTGATCTCGGCCGCCTGTGCCTCGCGCCGGTAGGGACCGTCGTGCAGGGCCGGCAGGGTGCCGTCCGGGGCGGCGATGCCCCCGAGCGCCGAGACCATCGCGCCCAGTACGTCCGCGATGTCGTCGGGCAGCTGCTCCGGGCGGGCGCCACGCAGCGCGAGCAGGTAGGCGTGCAGGACGAACAGGTGGTAGTAGGTGCTTGCCTCCCACTCCCAGCCGTCCCGGTGGACCGCTGCCCGCATGTGGGCGGCGAGACCGTACTCCTGTGCGAGACCGATCACGTCGGGCTCCGCTCCGGTGATCAGCTCGGCCGCGCAGCGGCAGGAGATCTCCGCGGCGGCGAGCCAGGCAGTGTAGTTCGAACGGGCCTCTCCCTTCCGCAGGAGCTCGGTCCGCGCCGCCCCTGCCGCTTCCTGGAGCGATTCGAGGAAGGGGACGAGCTCGTCCAGTCGGGGGCCATCGGGGTCCGCCGTCAGCGTGCGTACCGCGTGGGCGATGTTGACGGCCCAGATGGCCTCGGTCAGCGCCTGGTGGAAGAGCCGTCCGCGCAGCATCCAGTCGTCACCGCCCGTGTGCGTGCCCGGCAGACCGGCGTAGAGCTCCGCGTACTCGCGCAGCATCGCCACGGCCTCGCGGCGTTCGCCGGTCGGGCCGGCTGCCAGGTCCCGCAGGCACCGGGCGGCCTCCTGATGCGCCAGTACGGTCCACGCACCCCGTATGGCGTCCGTGTCCAAACGGCAGCCGTACCGGCAGGCGGCACCGCCGACGGGGAAGGCACCGCCGAGCAGGTCGCCGTGGTCGAGCTCCACGCCGTGTGCCGGGCAGACGTAGGCGTGCCACCACCCGCCGGGCTCCGACGGGACAGTCAGCGCGGCCATGCGCCGCCGCCGATGTCGAAGGTGGCGCCGGTGACGTATCCGGCCTCGTCCGAGGCCAGGTAGACGGCCGCGCCCGCGACGTCCTCCACGGTGCCCGCGCGGCCGATGGGCAGTTTCTCCACGATGCCGTGGCGGGCCTCGGGCGCGGTGAACGTGCCGTGGAAGGCGGTGTCGCCGATGTAGCCGGGAGCGAGGGAGTTGACCGTCACCCCGGAGCCGCCGACCTCCTTGGCCAGCCCCTTGGCGAAGCCGACCACTCCGGCCTTGGCCGCCGCGTAGGCGGTCGCGCCGGGACCACCGCCGTCGTGGGCCGCCTGCGAGGCCATCAGGATGATCCGTCCCGCACGCCCGGCCTCCCGCACGTGCGGCAGGGCGGCCCGACAGGTGCGGAAGGCGGAGACGAGGTTGACGTCGATCACGCTGCGGAAGTGTTCCTCGGTCATGTCGGAGACGGGAACCCGTCCGACCAGATGCCCGGCGTTGGCGACGACGATGTCGAGGCCCCCGAGGAAGGCGACGCTCTCGTCGACCAGGCGCTCGACGTCGGTCGCGTCCGTGACGTCCGCGGTGACGGCGGTGGCCTTCCGTCCGAGCGCGCTGATGTCGGCCACGACGCGCTGGGCCGATTCGGCGGAGTGACCGTGGTGAACGATCACGTCGGCGCCCGCCCGGGCCAGCCCTAGCGCGACGGCCGCGCCGATGCCGTGCCCGGCACCGGTGACGAGCGCACGGCGCCCCGTGAGGTCAAAAGGCATGAGGAGTTCTCCGGTTGTATGTCGGATCTGATGTGTCGCGTTGAGCAAGGGGGCTATTTGATGCCGGAGTTGGCGAAGCCCTGCACGAAGTACCGCTGGGTGAGCAGGAACAGCGCCACCATCGGGACCGTGGCGAGCGTCGTGCCGGCCATCATGTAGGCCCAGGCGTTCTGGTCGGCCTGCTGGAAGGCGGACAGTCCCACCTGGATGACCCGCAGGTCGGTGTCGGTCGTGATGATCAGCGGCCACAGGAAGTTGTTCCAGCTGCTCTCGAAGGTGAGCAGGCCGACGGTGGCGATGGCCGGCTTGACCAGGGGTGTCATCACCCGTGCGTAGATGCCGAACTCCCCCATGCCGTCGATGCGGGCGGCCTCCTCCAGCTCCCGTGGCAACGAGAGGTAGAACTGCCGGAAGAGGAAGATGGCGAAAGGCGTGAGCGCGCCGGGAATGATGAGACCCCACCACGAGTCGAGCCAGCCGTGGCCGCCCCGGCCCAGATAGTCGTTGCCGCCGAAGAACGGGATGCCCTTGGCGATCAGGTACTGGGGCACGATCTTGGTGTAGGTCGGGATCATCATGGTGGCCAGGACACCCATGAAGATCACGGTGCTGCCCCGGAAGGGGAGGCGGGCCAGGGCGTATCCGGCCATGGAGGCCAGCGCCAGGTTGAGCGCGGTGTGCCCGAGCGAGATGAACAGGCTGTTGCGGAAGTAGGTGCCGAAGGGTGCGTACTCCAGGGCCTCCGGGTAGTTGTCCCAGTCCCAGATCCGGGGCAGCAGCCCCGGGGGGTAGGAGGCCAGGTCGGGATCGGTCTTGAGCGAGGTGATGATCATCCACAGAAAGGGGATGGCCATCGCCAACGACACCGTGCCGAGCACCAGGTGCAGCGCCACGCGTCGCAGTCGCCGGGCGAGCAGGGGTCTGCTCGTACGCGGGGTCACCGCGGTCGCGGCGCCGGCGGAGAGCTTCTCAGCGGACATCGTCTTCCTTCCCGGTGAGACGTCGGCTGATCAGCATGAGCACCAGCAGGAAGGCGAACAGCACCACGCTCTGAGCGCAGGCCGCACCCATGTTGAACTCCTTGAACGCCGTGCGGTAGATCTCGTACGTCATGACCGTCGTCGAGTTGCCGGGCCCTCCGTCGGGCGTCAGCACGTACAGTTGGTCGAACGCCTGGAAGGAGTCGATGATCGACACCACCAGGACGAAGAACGTCGCCGGTTTCAGCAGCGGCAGGGTGATGGAGAAGAACTGCCGCACCTGTGAGGCGCCGTCGATCTTCGCCGCCTCGTACACGTCGTTCGGCATGGCCTGCAGGGCGGCCAGGTAGATGAGCATCTTGATGCCGATGCCCTTCCAGATGCTCACCACGATCACGGCGGTCAGAGCCCAGTCCGGGTCGGCCAGCCAGACCGGCCCGTCGATGCCGACCCAGCCGAGCATCGTGTTCACGACACCGAGCCGGGGTTCGAACATCCACATCCACACCAGGGCGATCGCCACGGTCGCGGTGACGTGCGGCATGAAGACCGCCGTCCGGTACCAGGCCGACCCCCGCATCTTCACGTTGAGCAGGAGCGCCAGGACGACCGCGATCGCCATGGCCACCGGCACGGTGAAGAAGGTGAAGACGACGGTGTGCCAGATGGACGCGTTCCAGGTCGAGTCACTGAAGATCTCCTGGAAGTTGTCCAGACCGTTGAAGGTGACCGTGCCCGCGAGGATGTCGTAGTCGGTGAACGCCAGGGCGAAGGTCGCCACGACCGGGATGCCGATCCACCACACGAGGTGGATGACCGAGGGCGCCAGCAGGAGGAGGGCTACCCGGCCCCGTTCGTGTCCGAACTTCTTTGTGCGCCGGGGCCGTTCGTCGCGCTGCATCGACGTTGGCGATCTGGTAGATCGATGCACTGCGGGCGGGCGCGGACGTGCCGTGTCCACGGGCGGATGACTGGGCACCAGGGTCACGCCCCCTTGGCGATGATGGCCTCGGCCTTCTCGGCCAGCCCCCGCAGGGCGTCGGCCGGGCTGGACTTACCGAGCAGGGCGCTCTCCAGAGCAGGCTTGAACTCCTCCCGGATCTCCAGCCAGGTCGGCACACCGCCCTCGGAGAAGGCGTGATCCAGGTTGTCCACCGCGAACGAGACGAGCTTGTTGTTCCGCACGTAGTCGGAGTCCGCCGCGCTGAGGACGGCAGGGATGTTGCCACGCTGCTCGGCTGCCTGCGGCGACACCTTCTCCCCTGACAGGAACTCCACCAGGGCCTTGGCCTGCTCGGGGTACCGCGTCTTCGCCGACAGGGTGGCCAGCGTGCCGCCCTGGAACAGCGCCGGACGCTGCTGGTTCAGCATGAAGCCGGCGATCTTGTCCTCGGCGATCAGCTCCGGGGCGCTCTCGGACACCTGCCGCCACATGTCGTTGTGTCCGACCATCATCGCCGCCCGGCCCTGGACGAGGGGCGCGACGACCGCCCCCTTCTGGGTGAAGCCGTAGTCCTCGATCTTCTCCGTGCGGATGACGTCGACCATCCACTGGAGGGCGTCCACGGCCTCGGCCGAGTCGAAGACGGGCTTGCCGTCGGCGAACAGGTCGGCCCCGTGCGCCCACATGAGGGGAAGGTAGGTCTGGCGCAGGTCGTTGCTGAGGATGTCCACGCCGGCCCGCGTCAGCTTGCCGCCCTCGCGGACGGTCAGCTCCTTGCCCATCTCCTTCAGCTCGGTCAGGTCCTTCGGCGGCGCGTCGATTCCCGCCTCGGCCAAAATGTCCTTGCGGTAGATGCCTATCCGGGTGTCGAGCAGGATGGGGCGGGCGTATGTCCTGCCCTCGTAGATCCCGGGCTGCACCACCCGCGGGTTGTAGAGACGGTCCAGTTCGGACTGGCTCGTCCCGAGGTCGGCGAGCACACCCTTCTCGACGAAGGGCGGGATCCAGCCGACACCCATCAGCATGACGTCGTAGGGCTGTCCCCCTACGATTGAGGTGGCGAGCTTCTCGTTGAGCTTTCCGTACTCGGTGTAGTCCACCTGGACGGTGACGCCCGGGTGGTCCTTCTTGAAGTCGGCGAGCAGCGAGGTGAGCAGCTTCTGTCCGTCCGCCCGGTCGAAAATCGGGGTGAGCAGCCGCAGGGAGGCGTCACCGCCTCCCTCTTTCCGAGGTGCGGGACCGCCGCAGGCGGACAGTGCGGCGCCTGCCGCGGCGGCGGCGCCCAGTCCGAGGAGCCTTCTTCTGGAGAGGGGCGACGTACGTGGGCGCATAGGAGACTCCCGGCTGAGAGGTACGTACTGAGCGGGTGACGAACTTGCGTTTCGAGCAGTGCATCGATTTACTGGTGTTTCGATGCACGAGACTAGGAACGGCAGTACAGGCTGTCAACACAACGGAAACATTTGGTTTCCGATTCATAGGGAGTGGGTCAGTGGCCGGGGTAACGATCTACCAGGTGGCAGAGGAAGCGGGGGTCTCCCCGAGCACGGTCTCCAACCTGCTCAACGGCCGGACCGGCAAGATGCTGCCCGAGACACGGTCCCGGGTGGAGTCGGCGATCCGGCGCCTCGGCTACCGTCCCAACCGCGCCGCCCAGCAACTGCGCACCGGACGGATCCAGATGCTCGGCCTCATCGTGCCGTCGGTGGCCAATCCGTTCTGGGGCACGTTCGCCCGGCATCTCGAAGCCGCGGCGCTGGCCGAGGGCTTCTACATGCTCCTGTGCAACAGCGAACGGGACCCGGAGCGGGAGCGCCGCTACGTGGAGGAGCTCTGGTGCGACGGCATCGGCGGGGTCGTCCTGTGCTCGTCCCTGCCCTCGCTCGACCATGTGAAGCCCACCGTCGAGGCCGGGCTGGGGCTCGTGGCCTTCGACCGCACCGCCCAGCCCGGTGATCCGCACCGCGCGGTGAACATCGGGAGCGACAACGTTCTCGGCATGCGCCTGGCGACGGAGCACCTGCTGGCCCTGGGGCACACGCGCCTGGCCTTCGTGTCGGGCTCGATCGGGAGTGTCAACCGGGCCGAGCGCTACAGCGGTTTCCGGCAGGCCCTAGACGCCGCCGGTCTCCCCCGGTCGGCCGGCCTCGTGTGGTCGGGAGCCGACACGGTCGACTTCGACGACCGGGACGCCGCCGAACTCGGACGTGTCGCCGCGCTGGAGATCCTCTCGGCGCCCCGTCCGCCGACCGCGATCGTCGCCATCAACGACATGTGCGCGCTCGGCGTCATCGCGGGCGCCAGGGAGGCGGGCCTGGTGATCGGCCGCGACGTCTCCGTGACCGGCTACGACGACATCATGCTCGCGGGCATGGCCATGCCCGCGCTCACCACGGTGCGGCAGCCGGTGGAGGAGCTGGCGGCCACCGCGTTCGCCAGGTTGCGCCAGGTCATGGACGGTGACGGCGGGAAGACCGGCCAGTCCATCCTGCACCGGCCGACCCTGGTGATCCGCGACTCGACCTCGGCGCCCGCGACGTCCCCGGTCACGTAGCCGGACCGCTTCTCCTCGCCATGACACGGGCCTGCAGCTCTTCACCACCGCAAGCGCGTATGCAACCGGCCCGCTCCTCACGTCGGGGCGCCGGAGCCGCGCCCCGAAGCCCCGCCCCGGCGCCCATCGGACGACGACCAGGAGGCGAACCCTCTTGACTACGGAACCCGGAACCGGTTCCGCCCCCACACCCGACACGCGCGGCCCGTTCCGCCCCCTCGCCCCCGGGGGCCCTCTGCTGTCCTCGCTGAAGGTGAGGAACTACCGCCTGTTCTTCCTCGGCCAGGTCGTCTCCAACAACGGCACCTGGATGCAGCGCATCTCCCAGGACTGGCTGGTCCTCAGTCTCACCGGCTCGTCGACCGCCGTCGGTATCACCACCGCCCTGCAGTTCCTGCCCCTGCTGCTCTTCGGCCTGTACGGTGGCGTTCTCGTCGACCGCCTGCCCAAACGCCCCGTACTCGTCGCCACCCAGGTGGCCATGGCCCTCACCGCACTCGCGCTCGCCGTCCTCACCCTGACCGACCGGGTCCACGTCTGGCACGTGTACGCCGCCGCGTTCGCCGTGGGCCTGGCGACGGTGCTGGACAACCCCGCACGCCAGTCCTTCCTCTCCGAACTGGTCGGCCCGCACCTCCTGCGGAACGCGGTCGGCCTCAACTCCGCGAACTTCCAGTCCGCCCGGCTGATCGGTCCGGCCGTCGCGGGCCTGCTGATCACGGGCATCGGCACCGGGTGGGCGTTCCTCCTCAACGGCGTCTCCTTCGCCGCGCCGCTGGCCTGCATGACTCTGATGCGGCGCCGCGAACTGCACGCGGTCGAGCGCGCCCCGCGCGGAAAGGGACAGTTGCGCGAGGGCCTGCGGTACGTCGCCGGTCGCCCCGACCTGGTCTGGCCCATCGTCCTCGTCGGCTTCTTCGGGACCTTCGCCCTCAACTTCCCCGTCCACCTCTCCGCCTTCGCCGACGACGTGTTCCACGCCGGGGCGGGCGCATACAGCCTCTTCAACACCCTGGTCGCGGCGGGCTCCCTGGCAGGCGCGCTGCTCGCCGCCCGACACGAGAGAGCGCGGCGGCGACTGCCCTTCCTCGCCGCGCTGGCCTTCGGCGCGCTGCAGACCGTGGCCGCCGTGGCGCCGACCCTGTGGAGCTTCGCGCTGCTCATGATCCCCATGGGCCTGTTCGCCATGGTCGTCAACGTCACCACCAACGCCACCATGCAGACCTCGACCGCCCCGACCTTCCGCGGGCGGGTCACCGCGCTGTACATGATGGTCCTCCTCGGCGGCGCGCCTCTGGGCGCTCCGGTGGTCGGATTGATCACCGACACGTACGGTGCCCGGGCCGGCCTCGGGACGGCCGGCGCGGTGGCGGCTGTCACCGCGACGGCGACCGGCCTCCTCCTGGTCAGAGCCGGCGACCACCGGCTCGCGTTCCGCTGGAACCGCCGTGTCCCGCGGATCCGGGTCGTGCCCCGGAAGGCGGGCAGGGGAACCGACCTGCCCGCGTGACCTGGATCCGCCCACCGGAGGAAGGGGCGCCCGATCTCCCTCCGTCACGCCCCGGGCGCACACTCACCCTCCGGTCCGAGACCGCCGGCCGACGCGGCCGGATCAGCCGACGGCGACGGCATCCAGGGCGGCGTCCAGTCGGGCCGTGGCGTCGGCGGCCACCGGCTCCAGGGCGGCCAGGCCCGTGAGGGTGACCATGGTGCCCGGGTCGAGGGCCTGGACGAGCGTGGTGCCGCCGTCACGGCGGACGACGACGTTGCAGGGCAGGAGCAGGCCGATGCTGCGGTCGGCTTCCAGTGCCTGGCGGGCGAGCGGCGGGTTGCAGGCGCCGAGGATCAGGTAGTCCTCCATGTCGTGGCCGAGTTTGGTCTTGAGGGTGGCTTTGACGTCGATCTCGGTGAGGACGCCGAAGCCTTGATCGGCCAGGGCCTTGCGCACGGCGGTGACGACGGCGTCGAAGTCGGTGTCGAGACGGACGGTGCGGTCGTAGGGCACGGAGACTCCCGGATAGCGCGGAACGGCTGATTCCTCGATACCCCGTTGGGTACCCGCGCGAGGTCGGGCGATGCCTTGAGCGGACACCTTCACCTCTGGAATACCCCTCCGGGTATCGCTGTTAGAGTGAGCATCCAATACCCCCAGGGGTAAATCGTCCGAGAGGAGTCGTGCGCCGTGTTCTTTGTCGACACCCTGGAATTCGAGGGCCTGGGCAACCGCAGCTACCTGGCCGGCGGACCCGGCGTCGCGGTGGCCGTCGACCCGCCGCGCGACATCGACCAGGTCATCGCCGCTGCGGCCCGTCACGGGGTGCGCATCGCCTTCGTGGCCGAGACCCACGTGCACAACGACTACGTCACCGGCGGCCTGGAACTGGCCCGCGTCACCGGCGCCCGGTACCTGGTGCCGGCCGGGGCACACGTGGCCTTCGACCACACTCCCGTCACCGACGGCGACACCGTGACCGTGGACGAGGGCCTGGTGCTGCGCGCGATCGCCACTCCCGGGCACACCCCGCACCACACCTCCTACGCCCTGACCGAGGACGGGCGCGGTGTGGCGGCGTTCACCGGTGGCTCGCTGCTGATCGGCACCGTGGGCCGCCCGGACCTGGTCGAGCCCCGGCTGACCGAGCAGCTGGCCCGCGCCCAGCACGCCTCCGCCCACCGGCTGGCCGGCGAACTGGCCGACGAGGTGCCGGTGCTGCCCACCCACGGGTTCGGCAGCTTCTGCTCCTCGTCCCAGGCCGAGGGGGACGCGACCACGATCGGCAAGGAGCGCGAGACCAACGACGCGCTGACCCTGGACGCGGACACCTTCGTCGCCCGGATGCTCGCCGGGCTGGAGGACGTGCCCGCCTACTACACGTACATGGGCCCGGCCAACGCCGCAGGCCCCTCCCCGGTGGATCTCACTCCGCCCGAGCGGGCGGACGCCGAGGAGATCGCCTCCCGGCTGGCCGCGGGCGAGTGGGTGGTGGACCTGCGCAGCCGTACGGCCTTCGCCGAGGGGCATGTGGCCGGGTCGTTCAACTTCGAAGGCGAGGGCAAGCTCGCCACCTACCTCGCCTGGCTGATCCCGTGGGGCAAGCCCGTCACCCTGCTCGCCGACACCCCTGCGCAGATCGCCGCCGCGCAGCGGGAGCTGGTGCGGGTGGGCATCGACCGCCCGGCCGCCGCCGCCACCGGCGACCCGGCCGGCTGGATCCGCGAGGGCGGGCGACTCGCTTCCTTCCCTCGTGCCCGCTTCGCCGACCTCGCCGGTGTACGTGAACGCGGCGACGACGCGGCCGTGCTGGACGTACGCAGGGACTCGGAGCGTGCGGACGGCTACATCGAGGGCTCCCTCCACATCCCGGTCCACGAGCTGCACGGCCGCATCGGCGAGGTACCGGACGGAACGGTGTGGGTCCACTGCGCCGGCGGGATGCGCGCGGCGATCGCCGCCTCCCTGCTGGATGCCGCGGGCCGCGACGTGGTCGCCGTCGACGACGGCTTCGACGCCGCCACGAACGCCGGTCTGCCTCTGACCTCCGACTGATCCCCGACCGTCCCCCCGGCCAGGAAGGAAACGTGTGATGTTCCCCTTGCACCGAGACGGACCGCGCGTCACGGTCGACGAGGCACGCGGCCGTACCGGTGGCGATCAGCCCGAGGCGGTCCTGCTGGACGTCCGTGAGAGGCCCGAATGGACCGCGGGCCACGCCCCGGGCGCCGTCCACGTACCGCTGACGGAACTGGACGCCGGCGGCACGCTGCCCACCGAGGCACAGGGCCGGCCGCTGGTGGTGGTCTGCCGCAGCGGACAGCGCTCCCAGCGGGCGGCCGAGCTCCTCCTCGAGCGCGGAGCGCAGGCGGTCGACGTCGAGGGCGGCATGAACGCGTGGGCCGCCGCCGGACACCCGGTCGTCGACGAGCGCGGGAACAGCGGCCGGATAGCGTGACCGTTCTCGTTCTCGCCCTTGTCGCCGGGGCCGTCATCGGTCTCGCCCTCGGTGCCCTCGGTGGCGGTGGCAGTGTCCTCGCCGTGCCGGCGCTGATCTACCTGCTCGGCTTCACCCCGGCCGCCGCCACCACAGCAAGCCTGATCATCGTCACCGCCACCTCCATCACCGCCCTGTACGCGCGCACCCGCGACGGAAACGTGGTCTGGAAGACGGGCGCGTTGTTCGCCGCTGCGGGCATCGTCCCCGCCTTCCTCGCCGGCACCGTCGCCGGGCGCCTGCCCGAAGCGGTGCTGACCTCGGCGTTCGCGGTCGTCGCCGCGCTGGCGGCCCTGCGTATGCTGCGGCCGTCCGCGTCCGAGCCGCCGGACCGGATCCGTCCGGGCAAGGCGGCCGGCGCCGGCGCCGGACTGGGCGCCGTGACCGGCTTCCTGGGAGTCGGCGGGGGATTCCTCGCCGTGCCCGCCCTGGTGAGCGTCCTGGGACTGACCATGCGGCGGGCGGTGGGCACCAGCCTGCTCGTCATCACGGTCAACTCGCTGGCCGCGCTCGTCGCTCGCACCGGCACCGGTGGCGGACTCCACTGGGAGATCATCGGCCCTTTCACCGGAGCCGCGATCCTGGGTGCCTGGGACGGCAAGCGGCTCGCGACGAAGATCTCCGGCACCACCCTCCAGAAGATCTTCGCCGGCGTACTGCTGGCGGTGGCGGCCTTCATGCTCGTCGACGTGACCGTCTGAACACGGGGGGCGCCGACTGCTCAGGACAGCGACCGGGAGAGCAGGCCGGGCCGGCCGCGCGGGTCAGGACCGCCTGCGGCCCGGTCCCCTTCGGAACAAGCTCCACCACACCCCGACACACAAGGAGACCTGTGCCATGACCACACCCACCACCCTCGCCACCGACGAGGCGCGCACCCGCCTGCACGAGCTGACCGTCATCGACGTGCGCACCCCGGGCGAATACGCCGGCGGCCACCTCCCCGGCGCACTGAACGTCCCCCTCGGCCACATCCAGCGCGCGCTGCCCGACATCCGGCACGCCGCCGACCGCGGTGACGTCCTGATCGTCTGCGCCTCGGGCGCACGCTCCGAGAACGCCGGCCGCATCCTCGCGGAGAACGGCGTCTCCGCAGCCACCCTCGCGGGAGGCACCGGCGCCTGGGCGGCCGACGGTCACGAGCTCCACCGTCCCGAGGGCGCCCCGCGCGCCACCTGGGGCATGGAACGGCAGGTGAGGCTCACCGCTGGAGCGATCGTACTGCTCGGTCTGCTGCTCGGGCTCGTCGTCCACCCAGCGTTCCAGCTCCTCTCCGCCGGCATCGCGGGCGGTCTGGTCTTCTCCGCCCTCACCGACACCTGCGGCATGGCCGCCATGCTCGCCAGGCTGCCCCACAACCGCCCCCGCGCCACCGACCTCGACGAGACGCTGGCCGCCCTGCGCAACCGATGAGCCACGCGCGCAGGGGGAGGGGTCCGTAGCCGGATCCCTCCCCCTGCGTATGCCAGGGGGTATACGGCCGAGGGCCCGACACCGGTGCGCGGGTGTCTCCGCTTCCGGCTGCGGAGCGCGCCTTCTCGTCGGCCGGAGCGGGACCAGCAGTGCGGCCAGTGCCACCACAGCGGCCACGACCAGCGGAATCAGCCGGTCGGACACGGCCGCGCCGAGGTCGGACAACCGCTCTTCCAGAGGGAACTCGGAGGCGGTGCGTGCATGCGCCTGCTGCGCGAGGGACACACCGTGCCGACGCCTGAGGCGCAGCCCGCCGACACGATACCGGCCGCGGCTGCCTCCAGGGAGCCCTCACCCACCCGGCCAGCTGATCGGATGATCGGATGATCGGATGATACGACTCAGGCCAGGGAAAGGAACAGCTTCTCGAGCCGGGCACGCATCTGCTCCCGGTCACCGGAGGCGGCCATATCGGCATCGGTCAGGCAATGCTGCAGTCCGGTAGCGATGATTGCGAAACCCGCCTTGTCCAGAGCGCGGGACGCCGCCGCAAGTTGCGTGACCACATCCTCGCAGTCCCGCCCCTCCTCTATCATCTTGATCACGCCGGCGATCTGGCCCTGCGCCCGGCGCAGCCGGTTGACCACCGTCTTCAGTTCCTCAGCCGCCATCGCGAGTTCCACAGCCCACTCCTTCGAAATACCCCCGCGGGTACCCTATCGAAGAGAGGAACCTCAACGGCCCACAGGATGATTCCCGTCATCTCCCCCGGGGGCTCCCAGGGCCTGGGCGGGCCCGGCCTCGACGAGGGAAGCGACACCGAGGGCACTACGCACCGACCCATCACACCGGCGGCCTCCAAGCCCGGCCGACGTCGCCGACAGCCACCGCGAGGCGGCCGTCCCGAAGACCGAGCAGGTCGGTACCGGCCCCCACGCACGTTCAGGGCTCCGGCCGCCGGGCGGCACACGGGAGAGCATGACGCCATGGTGCTGCACCGCCGCGGCCCGGAGCAGGCCGAGCCGCCCTCGCGACGGTTCAGCAGCAATCGCACCCCTTGGCGCAGCCGCAGACTGTTGCGGTACTCGCGGCCGGGACGTGAGGGGTGGGCGCGCAGCAGCCCTTCCCCCGCCAGGCGTCGCGGCCTTCCTTGACGGCGATCGCAGCGATGACGAGGGCCGCGACCGGGTCGGCCCAGGACCAGCCGAGCAGCAGGTTGGCCAGCAGACCGAGCAGGAGCACGGCGGAGAGGTAGGTGCACAGCAGGGTCTGCTGGGAGTCCGCGACCGCGGAGGCGGAGCCCAGCTCGCGACCGGCCCTGCGTTGCGCTGCCGACAGGAAGGGCATGATCGCCAGCGACACAACGGCGAGGACGATGCCCGGAATCGAGTGGTCGGCCTCACCGGTGCCGGTCAGTGCACGGACCGCATCGACGGTGACGTAGACCGCGAGCGCGAGGAACGATACGGCGATGATGCGCAGGGCGCGCTCCTCGCGGGCTTCACGGACAGCGGGATCACCGGCGGAGAACTGCCAGGCGACCGCTGTGGCGGACGAGACCTCGATGACGGAGTCGAGTCCGAAGCCGACCAGGGCGGTCGACGAGGCAAGGGTACCGGCGGTGATCGCGACCACGGCTTCGATGACGTTGTAGACGATGGTCGCGGCGACGAGCAGACGTATGCGCCGGGTGAGCCGGTCACGGCGGGCGGGGCTGGGACTGAGGGAGATCGCGGTCATTCAGCAGCAACCCTTCTTGTCCGCGTCCGGACAGGTCTTGTCCGTCTCGACGGCGACGACGGCCGCCCTCAGGTCGTCGAGCGCGTGCCCCAGGCGCTCGTCGGCGAACTCGTAGCGTGTGCGTCGCCCGTCGGGAACGGTGACGACCAGGCCGCAGTCGCGCAGGCAGGCCAGGTGGTTCGAGAGCCGGGTGCGGGAAATGTCCAGGGCGTCGGCGAGGTCGGCCGGATAGGCGGGCGCCTGACGGAGGGCGAGCAGGATACGGCAGCGGATGGGGTCGGCGAGGGCGCGGCCGAACCGCGCCAGCACTTCGATGTCAGTGGCTAGTGTCAGCACCCCCTGAGAGTACACAAAGTTCTGAATTCAGGAAGTCATGAATCTTTGAGTCCGACCACCCCGGTGACGGAGGCGTTGTCCCGCCCTGCCGGGAAGCAGGGTGCGGTCCGCGGCGCCGACGGGTGACCGGCGGTCAGGCCGAGGCATTTTCGACTGGAGCATGCGGCTTGCCGGCCACGGTGTCGTTGACGATCTCGTGCCACACCAGGACCAGCTGCGGGTACGCCCTCACCTCGCCGCGATACTCCGGGCCGAAGACCGGATCGTCGTCGTCGAGGAAGCCGGCCTTGTTCGCCGGGACGAAGCGGGGCTTGTCGATGGAGGGGACGCCGTCCTTGCCCGGCCCGCCGGACACGGCGGCATCGGCGAGCGCCTCCAGGGACGGGTCCTGGCCCGGCTGCACGGCCGTCACCGGATCCGGGCGGCCGGCGAGGGTCTGCCAGCCGATCACGCCCCCGCCCACCAGCAGGACAACGACTCCCCCGATCACGCCCGCTCCCTTGAGTACCTGCCGGCGCGGTGGGCGGGGGAGGACGGCTGACCGTTCACCTGGCACCTCCCGATCCCCCGGGATGCGGGCTCGCGCGGCGGCGAACACCGCCGTCATCCCTTCGATCGTGCCGGGAGCGGGGGTGGTGGTTCGGTGAGCGCGCTTACAGTTCTCGCCGCCGCCGCCGGGAGCCTACGGCCGGATCATGGTGCTGAGGATCGTGCCCGGGACGGTGTACACGGCGATGGGCGTCGCCCAGCTCGCCTCCTTCGGAGACATGCCGCGGATTCTGTCCGCGTACGGGGGGTGTGTCAATTTAACGGCTGACCTTGGTTGTTGAGGTTCAGTTGTTGGCCGGGGTGAGCCGGCCCTCGAAAGCGGTCTGGCAGGCGTGGAGTGGCGCCTTCCAGCGCATGGTCCACCGCTTGCGGCCCTTGCCGCTCGGGTCCAGGCTCATCAGCGCCGTGTAGACGCACTTGAGGGCCGCGGCCCCGTCGGGGAAGGGGAAGTGGCCGCGGGCGCGGACGGCCTTGCGGATGCGGGCGTTGACGGACTCGATCGCGTTCGTCGAGCAGATCACCCTCGCGGATCTCGACGTCGAAGGAGAGGAAGGGGACGAACTCGGCCCAGGCGTTCTCCCAGAGCCGGATGACCGCCGGGTACTTCTTGCCCCAGGCTTCCTGGAACTCGCTGAACCGCCCGGTCGCGGCGGCCTCGTTCGGGGCCGTGTGGACGGGCTTGAGCGCCCTGGCCATCCTGTCCCGGTCCTGACGGGCCGCATGCCGGAAGCTGTTCCTCAGCAGGTGAACGACGCAAGTCCGGACAACCGCTCGAGGCCGGAGTGTCTCCACGGCCTCGGGCAGGCCCTTCAGCCCCTCGCAGACAGCATCAGGACGTCGTCAACACCCCTGTCCTCGAGGTCCGTGAACACGCTCAGCCAGCACTTCGCGCCCTCGCCTCCGTCACCGGCCCAGATCCCCAGGATGCCCCGGTGCCCCTCGGCCGTGACCACCATCACAACGTAGATGGGTGCGGATCCTTTCCAGGGATGGTTGAGCTGGGGTTTCGCTGATCCGGGTGTGGGTGGGGTGGCGGCTTGTCTACCGTGGCGGTAGAGGAGGCGGTGCCGGATGGGCTCGTTGATCGGTGAGCTGGAGGAACGCCAGGCGGCGGTGCGGTTGCGGGTGGAGGAACTCGAGCGGGAGGTGGCCGCGTTGACCGTTCGGCTGGAGGCCGAGCGGGGCCGGCTGGATCGGCTGACGGTGACGCGGGAGACTCTGGAGGAACTCGCGGCCGAGGAGTGGCCCTCGAAGTGGCCCGGCCGCCGGCGGAGACCTTGCCGGTGGGCGGGGGCCGGGTGGTGGGGGTGCAGACCGTGACCTTCTGGCGGGAGGGGATGACCAGCGTGGATCTCCCGCCGGTCTACCGCGACATCGTGGACGTGATCGACGACGCGCCGGGGGCGGTGCAGGCGAAGCAGATCGTGCCCAGGATCGGGCTGCCCGCCCAGACCTCGAAGATCGAGGCGACACGGTCGAAGCTGAAGAGGCTGGTTGAGCGGGGCTGGCTGGCCGAACAGGCGCCGGGGCAGTTCACCATCTCGGCCCACCGGGCGGCAGCCGGCTCGGTGAGGTAGGTCAACTCCCGGTGTTCAAGGGGCTCTTCTCCCTACATTCGTAGGTGCGAACCGAAACGAACATCAGGAAGAAGAGCCCGGATGGAACGCTACGGCACCAGCGATGTCCCCGACCCGTTTGCCTGCTCGATGGAGGCGGTGAAGTCGCTGGCAGCACGGCTGTCGGCGCGTGAGACCGCCGAGCTGGACCACGCCGCGGTGGAGCGTCTGATCGAGGTCGACGGCAGGGAGATCCTGCGCCGCTTCTTCCAGGACCACCTCGATCTGCGCGCGGTCCGCGAAGAACAGCACCCGCCGCCGGAGCCGGTCCTCGGTGCGGACGGAGAGAGGCGACCGTACCGCGAGCGGGGACACGAACGGCAGCTGACCTGTCTGTTCGGAAAGGTGACCGTGACCCGGTGCGCCTGGCGGAGCCGGGGGCGGGCCAATGCGCACCCGGCGGACGCGCGGTTGTCGCTGCCGCACGGCCGGTACAGTCACGGCATCAAACGCCTCGCTGTCCGCGAAGCGGTCCGCTCCTCCTACGACCAGGCCGTCTCGGCGGTCACCGACCGGTGCGGGAAGGTCCTGGGCAAGCGACGGGCCGAATCCCTGGTCGTTGAGGCCGCCGTCGACATCGACGCCTTCTACCACCACAAGATCGCCCCCGCGTGCACGGCCGACATGCCCCTGGTCATCCAGGTCGACGGCAAGGGTGTGGTGATGCGGCCCGAAGCGTTGCGCGAGGCCACCCGGCGGGCCGCCGAGGCCAAGAAGCGCCGCGGCCGACAGGCCCGGCTCGCGCCGGGTGAGAAACCGGACAGGAAACGGATGGCGACGATCGCCTGCGTCCACGACACCGTCCCCGCCGTGCGTCGTCCGCACGACATCGTCCACCCGCCGGGCGGCCGCAGCGGCCTGCGCACGCCCAGTCCCGGCCCGAAGGCGGTCAACCGGTGGTGCACCGCCTCGCTCATCCACGACCCGGCCGACGTGATCGCCGAGGCGTTCACCCAGGCCGCCGACCGCGACCGGGGCCACCTGCGGCCCTGGCTCGTCCTCGTCGACGGCGCCCACCACCAACTCGATCTGGTCGAGGCCGAGGCACGGCGGCGCAAGGCGACGATCCACGTCCTGATCGACTTCGTGCATGTCGCGGAATACCTCTGGACGGCCGCCCACGCCTTCCACCCGGTCGGCAGCGAGGCCGCGGAGACCTTCGCCGCGGAGAAACTCACCGCGATCCTGCACGGACACGCCGCCCGCGTCACCCGCGAGATGACCACGCAGGCCGAGAAAGACCAGCTCACCGGCTCCAAGCGCGAGGCCGTCGGCACCTGTGTCCGCTACCTGACCGGGCACCTCGCCCGACTCCGCTACGACATCGCGCTGAAGAACGGGTGGCCGATCGCGACCGGTTCCGTCGAGGGAGCCTGCCGCCACCTCATCGGTGACCGCCTCGACATCACCGGCGCCCGCTGGGGCCTCGACAGCGCCGAAGCCGTACTCAAACTCCGCGCCGTCCACGCCAACGGAGACCTCGACGACTACCTCGCCTACCACCACACCCGCGAGCACCAGCGCACCTACCCCGAACAGCGGGATTACCAACTCGGAGCCTGATCAACGACCTTCCCCCAGAAGGATCCGCACCCATACCGGGTAGGCCCACGCCTTCCAACCGTCCTGTCCGGCGGCGGAGGCAAGGTCGTGCAGGTGGGCGAAGGACAGCGCGGCGGCGATGAGCGCCTGGACGAGTACGGCGTCCACGCGGACGGGCAGGGCACGCACGGCGCGACTCCTTCCGGTTTCGGGCATGGGTGGGGTAGGGACATGGCGCGGGACGGTCGCGCCGACCGTGGGAGCGGGTGCGACTACTCGGCGACGGGGCGAGGAGTGGCTACCGGCCCGGACACCTCCACGGGCACGGGCGGGACGTAGGGACGGAAGGGCGCGAGCGCGGGCACGTCGGGTGCGAGGTGGGCCGTCTCGCGGCAGGTGGCCGCCGCTTCGGCGAGGGTCAGGTGAGGCGTGCGGATGCGGGACCAGCCGCCGGACGTATCACCCACGACGGCGAGGCCGGGCAGCTCGGGCGCGATGGCACAGGCCGCGTAGACCGCTTCGGGGGCGATGTCACCGAGCGCCATCTTCGCGGAGGCTTCGTCGTTGACGCGGTGGCAGACCCGGCCGGTCAGCTGGGCCCGGAGCATGGTGGCGCCCTTGCCCAGCTCGGCGCCGAAGCGCTGTCCGCACACCTCCAGATAGATGCCGGCCGCACGACCGAGCTGAGCGAGCCGGATGAGCTGAGTGACCATCTCGTCCCGCCGTTCCTCCTCCTTCCTGGTGGCGACGAGGAAGAGTTCCGCCACCTCGTCGATGAACAGCACGATGGGAACCGGGCGTTCGTCGTCCGGCAGGCCCCAGATGTCCGAGGTAATCAGCTCATCCGGAGTACCGGGGGCGATACCCTGCCTCGCCTTGATCAGGTCGTATCGGTCCTCCATTTCCTTCACCAGCACGGGCAGCAGCTCGGCCGCCTGTATCGGGTCGGTGGCCAGGGCGGAGAGCCGGGCCGCGAACGGCGCCAGCTCCACCCCGCGCTTGCAGTCGATCCCCACGAGGACGACCGGCTGAGCAGCCAGCCCGACGAGCAGGTTCCGCAGGAACATGGACTTGCCCGACAACGTGGCGCCGAGGACGAGTTCATGCGGAACGGCCCGGTAGTCCCGTACGAACGGCGTCGCATCCTCGCGCAGAGCCACCGGCACCCGAAGCGGCCCGGCGACGGTCCGACGAGGCCTCCGGACGTTCCGCAGGACGTCGAAGCCGACGAGCCGCAGTTCCACGACTCCAGGCTTGACGTCCCGCACGTACACGGCGTGAACGCCCCAGGCGTGCCGCAGCCGTTCGGCCGAGGCCGCCACATCCGCAGGTTCCTGTCCCGGAGCGAGCCCGCAGCCGGAGCCGCAGGCCGGTCGAGGTGGGCCGGATCATGCCCCGCCGAGGTGGTACGGGCCGGATCTCCCGTCGAGTGGTCGCCTTGACTGCCAGCGCCCGCAACCGGGACGGCGGGACCGTCAGGCCGCACGCGTCCATGGTCGAGGAGTATGAGGCCAGCAGCCGGGCCACCGAGACCGGCAGCCCGACCGTGGACCAGTACGCCGCAGGGTGGGCGTGCCGGGCGTAGAGAGCACCGCCGCCTATCGCAGCAAGCGGCGCGCCCCACTCGGCCAGCGTCACCAGGTCGGTCACGGCGATCAGCCCGCCTGCGCCATCGGGAAGGCACCCGGAGCCACGGCGGTGGCCCGGTAGGCGATGCCGTGCCGCTGCTGGCCGTTGAACACGCTCTCCCACGGTCGGGCGATGAGCCCCGGCAGCGAGACAGGAGCGCCGACCGTCAGCCCGTCGGTCACCCCGCTCTCGGGGATGGTGACCTGGATCAGGGACGACTCGCCCTCGTCGATGAAGACGACGCCGACCGTCATCAGTGCCTCACCGCTCACGGCATCCTTGGCGATCTCGCCGGTCTGCCGGTCGCGCACCTTGGGCGCCGGCGCTTCGGTGAGCAGGATCGTGGCGGACGAGGCGTCAACGCGGATCACACGCACAGAGATTTCTCCTTCGAGTCGATCAACTCGCCACCTGACAAATTGACTTAGCAAGTTCGAAGCTAGAGATGACAGGTTGACTTGTCAAGTGGAGTTATAGGTGAACTCGCCTGGAGCAGACGTCAGTTCAAGCGATAGGTGTCTTCGAGTTCCTGGCGGTCGGCCGGAAGCAGCACATCAGAGACTTGCAGCGCCTGCCCGGACGCGTCGCACGCGATGACCAGGATGCTGAGCACGGGCACACCGTCAGGCAAGCCCAGAAGCTCGGCTTCACCACTCTCAGGTAGTCGAGCCGAGACTCGTTCCGTCACGTGGTCATAGCGGACCTTCTTCCGAGCCTCCACATGCTCGCGCACACTGCCGCTGAGGGCATCAGGGCTCGCCAGCTCGGTCCCCTCGACCAGGCCGGCGGGGAAGTACGTCGAGACCAACTCGACCGCTTCACCGTCCTCTTCCGCCAGGAAACGGCGCATGAGGACCTTGGCTCGCTTCGGGAGCCCGAGCGCGGAGGCGACCCGCGCCGGAACAGGCATATCAGCGACTTCGACCAGGCGCCCGGACGACCGAGACTCGTCACGCTTCAGGACCTCTCGCCCCCGCCGGTCCTGCTGCTCAACAACTTCAGGACGGCCCCGGACGATCGTGCCGTACCCCTGCCGAGACTCCAGCCAGCCGTCCCGCTTGAGCAGCTCCAGGGCCCGCACGACGGTCGGGCGGGACATTCCGAAGGACTGAACCAGCTGATTCTCACTGGGCACCCGAGTGCCAGGCGGATACGTGCCGTCCTCGATGCGGCACTGAATCGTCTGCGCGAGGCGTACGTACTTCGGTGCCTCCACTTCATACGCCATGAACGCCGCCGTCTGTCGAGATTGGCCAAGTCAACTGGTCAACCAGACTAGCGACAACTTCGCCGTCAGAACAGAACGGGCCCGAAGACCTCATCGGGCGACCAGGCGTCGGCCATGGTGAACGAGACAACCGTCCCGCCGAAGCGGCTGGGACCGGAGTGCCACGAGTCGGCGATGGAGTCGACGAGGAGCAGCCCGCGCCCGTGGGCATCGCCGGCGTCCGGTTGCCGCATGCGCACACTCGCCGGGAACCCCGGATTATGCACCTCCACCCGAAGCGACGTCTCCACGCGGTACCACGCAACGCGCACCATCCAGGTCTCGTCAGCCCGCCCGTAGAGAATCGCGTTGGTCACCAGCTCCGAGATCATCAACACACAGTCATCGATCGAGCAGGCAGGGTTGTACGGGGCGATGAACTTCCGGAACCAGCGCCGAGCCCGAGGCACGGACTCCGCGACGGGGTGCAAGGTCATGGCACCGAGTCGCGGCGAGTCCGCAGAGGGATAGCGGTCGATCGAGTAGGCCATCCGCACTCACTCCTTGCCGCTGCCGTCGCAGTCGAGGCAGCGTCGTTTCGACGTGGCACGGACGCGGTCATTGGCCGTCGAGAGCGCCAGAGCCGTACGGGAGCCGACGCGCTTCCAACCGCGCCCCCGACACCCCCGGCAAGTTGCACGCGCGCCCTGGTCCGGCCGCTGACTCGTCACTCCGTGCCCCCTTCCGAATCCAAGTGGCCTTAGCCACTTTCTGGATAGTGGCATTAGCCACTTGGGCTGTGCAAGCGATTCGACACAACTTCCAGGCCATCAGGTGAGCGGGTAGCCCTGCTCGAACGCCCAGCGATGCGGCGGGTAGGTGGCTTCGGCGAACTCCAACGGCCTGTCCTGGAGGTCGAAGACGACGTGGTGAACGATCAGGACGGCTGAACCGGATTGCAGTTGAAGATCCGCGGCCTCCTCCTCCGTCGCATCACGAGCACACATACGATCCTCGGCATAGCTTCCCTGACGCCCAGTCATGTTCTCGACGTACATGAGCGTCCCTTCCTGAATCCGCTCCGGCTCCAGGAGCTTCGGCGCGCGCTGGCCGACATCCGGAGCGAACCACGACGTGGACAGCGTGATCGGCCCGTCCTGGTTGTTCGTCACCCGCCGCCGATGCACGGCCCGGCGGTCCTTGACCAGGCCCAGAGCCTCAACGACGTGATCCGGGGCCTCCATCCAACCGGCCGAGGTGATCACCGCGTACTCACCGGGCGTGTAGATCTTCCCGGTCTGCCGAGCCCGCCCGTACAACTCACGCGCCCGCCGGTTGACCTCCAGGCTCCGCACGTAGGTGCCCGACCCCTGACGCTTCTCAACGAGCCCCTGATGGCTGAGCGCCTCCAGTGACCGCGCGGCAGTCGGACGGGACACCTTCCAGTTCGCAGCCAACTGCCTCTCCGAGGGAACCTCGTCCCCTGGTCGCAGGTCACCCCGAAGAATCTGATCACGGATGTAGTGCGCGATCTGGAGATACTTCGGCTGAGCCTCCTCGATCTGCGGCATGCCGCCTCCTCACCTTTCCCATAGCCAAGTGGCTATGGCCAGTAGCCACTATAGGATGAGTGGTCAACCCCCGACCCCGTAGGCTGAACCGCATGAAGCGGTTGATCGTCGCAGCAGGAGGAGGGGGCGACGCAGTCGCCGCCGCAATGCTTCACACCGCCCTCTACGGCGACGAGGACCAGGCGGTGATCCTCACGTACGCGTGGGACCGCCTCTTGATCGACCCGGTACCGGGCCCCCGAGGACCGAACAACTTCACCGGCCTCCAGCGCCTCACCCCAACAGTCTGGACAGTGCCGGCCAACGCCCGCCCGATCGCTTCAGCAGGCTCCACCCTCCCCCGCCTCGCGGCAGAGCTCCCGCACACCTTCGCGCTGATCGACCCGCACCACGGAGTCGAGGGCATCACCCGCCAACTCGAAGAGCTGGTGATCCAGTTCTCACCCGAGTCGATCGATCTCTTGGACGTCGGCGGAGACATCCTCGCCCGAGGCGATGAGCCAACGCTCAAGAGCCCGCTCGCAGATGCCGTCACGCTCGCCGCGTCCTGCCAAGTGAACGCACCAATCCGCCTCCTCGTGGCAGGCCCCGGCCTGGACGGCGAACTGCCTCCTGATGACCTGCGAGCAATGCTCGGCCCGCTCGTCCACACCTTCACGGCGAAGGATGTAGAGCCAGTCAACTCGGTCCTGGAGTGGCACCCCTCCGAGGCAACCGGGATGCTCGCGGCGACAGCCCGCGGCGTACGCGGCACATGCGAGATGCGGGACGCCGGCCTTCCCGTCCCTCTCACCGACGAAGGCCCGACCGTCTATGAGGTCGACCTCGACGAGGCTCTAAGCCGCAACGAATTGGCCCGCGCCATCACGACCACCGCCACCCTGGACGAGGTCGAGGCATACAGCCGTGAGATCTGCGGGTACTCAGAGATCGACTACGAGCGCAACAAGGCCACGTGGCTCAAGAACCAGCCGCCGACGAGGCTTGACCCCGATGCTGCACTGACCCGACTCGATGAGTTCGAGGCGGAGGCCCAAGGCCGCGGAGTCACCCATACGTCGTTCCGCCGCATCACCGAGGCACTGAACTTCAACGGCTCCCTACGCGAGGACCTGCGCCAACTGCTGATCAACAGCCGTCCGGAGCAGTACGACGCGCCCTTGTGGCGGATCACAGCCCCTGCTGAGTAACAACCTTCTTCACGGGTTTCAAGGCGGCTCGCTCCGCTCACCGCACGCGGCCCGGCCCCCGGCCTGGCCTGCGCTCCTGTCTCCGCCCCGCTCCAGCCCGGCCGGCGTCCGTGCCGCGCGCACAGCAATCAGCCGCCTGACGTCAGAGAAGGGGTTCGTCGTGGCTGGGGCGGTCGGTTCCGCGGCTTTACGGAGCCACTTTGGCGCGAGCCTCGAAGATCATGGCCCCAACGTCGTGCTTTACCGGGCAGGTCCACTACCTGCCCGACGCGCCGGAAGCTTACGGGGCCATGATCACTCGCGCCAAAGCAGCGCCACCCCAAAGCCGCTCCACCGCCCTGGGTGGCGCACAGGAACCAGCCCTGCATTTCCGCTGGTCAGAAACGGTCATGGAAGGCCTTACTTCCGTATGGTTTCGGTCTTTTTCGATGTCTGAGGCGGTGCGGGAACTTCTCGGCCGGTGGTGGTCGTCTGCGCGGGTGCACCCTTTGGTGCGGACAGTGGTCTGTGCGGCAGCGGGAAAGGGAGGGGCCGGGGATGGCTGAAGAGATCGGGATTGCGGAGGCTGTGGAGCATCTGCGGGCGGAGTTGGTGGCCGCTGCGGCAGGCGGTGGAAGCGGTCCGCGGTTCGAGGTGGGGCCGGTGGAGCTGGAGTTTTCGGTGGAGATGCGCAAGGAGGGCAAGGCCGGGGTGAAGGCGTGGGTGGTGTCGGCCGGTGCGGGGACATCGAGAGTGTCGGTGCACCGGGTGAAGCTCGTGCTGACGCCGAAGGACACCACGACGGGCACGGCGTATCACGTGAACACCGACCTGCCGGATGAGACGGGTGAGGTGCTGGGGTCCCGGTTCGGCGAGTAACCGGGTGGCATCCACGCTGCCGGGTCGGCCCGCGCCTGGATCGGGGGCGAGGCCTGTAAGGACACAGATCGGGGAGGCAGGGCGGGGTGGACAGGGCGCGGGTGGTGGTGGTGCGGTCCGGTGAGGCTCGGGGGTCGGGGTATGTGCTGGGCGGTCGGCTGGTGCTGACGGCCGCGCACGTGCTCAAGGACCGCGGGCGGGTGTCGGTGCAATTGCCCGGCCGTGCCGGGCGGGTGCCGTGTCGGGTGGTGTGGGAACGGCTGGAGGCCGGCCCTCAGGGGTGGGACGCGGCGTTGCTGCTGGCCGGGGAGGATCTGTCGGACAGGCCTTTGCCCGGAGTGCGGTGGGGGCGGTTGGTGACGATGCAGGCCTGTCCCGCACAGTGCCTGGGTTATCCGGTGGTGGGGCAGGCCGGTGCCGATGCGGTGTCGCTGGTGCAGGCTGACGGGCGGGTGCTGCCGGAAAGCGGCCGGGACAGGGACCGGTACGTCCTGGTAGGTGAGGCGGGAGCCGAACTGTATCAGGGCGCTGCGCCGTGGGGCGGGATGTCGGGGGCGGCGTTGTGGTGCGGCAGCGCATCAGGAATGGCGCCACTGCTGACCGGGGTGGTGGCCGGTGATCCGCCCGGCTGGAGCCACACCCGGCTGGAGGCCATGCCGGCCTATGTCCTGGCGTCGGATCCGGTGGTAGGGGAGCTGATCGAGGAGCACACCGGGCGGGCGATGCTACTGGAGCCCGCAGACCTGCAACACCTCGCCGACCGCACCGCCATCCCCCGGCCGCCCCGATCCCCGGCCGATCTGCTGCGCCCGGAACAGGCGACGGTGTCCTTCATGCGCCGCGAAGATCTGCTCGAGAAGGATCTGACCCCTTGGTGCGAGCTGCCTTCCAGCCAGGCGCAGTCCGCCCCTCACGATGAGCCTGCCAGCGCATGGGGTTGGGGGCAGAGCCTGGTGCAGGCTCGGTTGCTGACCGGGCCGGGTGGTGCGGGAAAGACCCGGCTGGCGGCCGAACTCGCCACCCGGATGACGAGCCGGGGCTGGGCCGCGATCCGCCTGACCACCGATACCAGGGTGCCGCTGGATGTGCTGTCCCGGGTGCGCCGGCCGCTGCTGATCGTCGTCGACTACGCCGAGACCCGCGTCCCGCAACTGCATGCTCTGCTGGAGGCGGTCGACCACGACCAGGTCACCAGCCCCGTGCGGGTGCTGGCCCTGGCCCGTGCCGCGGGCGACTGGTGGACCCGGGCCACCGAGCACCCCCACAGCCAGGCCCTGGCCACCGCCCCTGTCACACCGGTTCCGGCCCTGCACCACACCTCCCAGGACCGCACCGCCGCCTACCGTCAGGCCCTGGGCGACTTCAGCACCCGACTGCGCCGGCTCTTCCCCGCCACCGACTGGGCGACCCTCCTGCCTGCCCTTACCACTGTGGACGCGATGCCCGCCCTGGCCGGCGCCGAGTTCGACACACCCTTGTCGGTGCAGATGGCCGCCCTCCTCGCCCTCCTCGACACCACCGGCACCCCGCAAACCCCAGGCCGGGCCACCGCGTTGGAAGGCAGGCTGCTGGGACACGAACGCAAGTACTGGGACGAGACCGCCAATAGCCCCGAGCGAGGCCTGACCGGGGAGCACAGCGGGACCGAGACCCGTGCCCTCGCCGTCGCCCTGGCCTGCCTGGCCCCCGCGACCGACCGTGATCACGCCAGGGCGCTCTTGGCCCGGCTTCCCGGTCTGGCCGACGACAGCGCGGCCGCCGTCCGCGGGGCACTGGCCACCTGGCTCGCGGATCTCTACCCGACCCCGGCAGGCTCCGTATGGGGCAGCCTCCAACCCGACCGCATCGCCGAATACCACCTCGGCACCCAGCTCAGCCGCGAACCCGCCCTGTTCACCCGCATCCTGACCACCCTCACCGGCGCACCTGCCGAACAGGCCCTGACCGTGCTGGCCCGCACCGCCCAGCACCCCCACCACCACAACGCGATCAACGGCATCCTGCGTGACGCCCTCACCACGGCCCCGACCGTGCTGGGACCGGCCGCCCTGACCACAGCGACCCGCACCGCCCATACCTCGCCCTTGATCGACGCTCTGACTCACCTGACCCGCGCTACACAGGACATCACCCTGCTGCACCACCTCAGCGACCAGCTACCGGAATCCACCCTGGCCCTCAGCGAGTGGGCAGCCGACCTCAGCACAGCCCTGGTCGAACACCACGACACACACGAACCCAGCCTGCCCGACCTCGCCATGTCGCTGAACAACCAGTCCAACCGTCTGGCGGACCTGGGGCGGCGCGAGGAAGCACTGACCGCCATCACCCGCGCCGTCGACACCTACCGCACCCTGGCCAAGCAGCAGCCCGACGCCTTCCTCCCCGAACTCGCCATGTCGCTGAACAACCAGTCCAACCGTCTGGCGGACCTGGGGCGGCGCGAGGAAGCACTGACCGCCATCACCCGCGCCGTCGACACCTACCGCACCCTGGCCAAGCAGCAGCCCGACGCCTTCCTCCCCGAACTCGCCATGTCGCTGAACAACCAGTCCAACTGTCTGGCGGACCTGGGGCGGCGCGAGGAAGCACTGACCGCCATCACCCGCGCCGTCGACACCTACCAGACCCTGGCCAAGCAGCAGCCCGACGCCTTCCTCCCCGAACTCGCCATGTCGCTGAACAACCAGTCCAACCGTCTGGCGGACCTGGGGCGGCGCGAGGAAGCACTGACCGCCATCACCCGCGCCGTCGACACCTACCAGACCCTGGCCAAGCAGCAGCCCGACGCCTTCCTCCCCAAACTCGCCGGTTCGCTGAACAACCAGTCCAACCGTCTGGCGGACCTGGGGCGGCGCGAGGAAGCACTGACCGCCATCACCCGCGCCGTCGACACCTACCGCACCCTGGCCAAGCAGCAGCCCGACGCCTTCCTCCCCGAACTCGCCATGTCGCTGAACAACCAGTCCAACCGTCTGGCGGACCTGGGGCGGCGCGAGGAAGCACTGACCGCCATCACCCGCGCCGTCGACACCTACCGCACCCTGGCCAAGCAGCAGCCCGACGCCTTCCTCCCCAAACTCGCCGGTTCGCTGAACAACCAGTCCGTCCGTCTGGCGGACCTGGGGCGGCGCGAGGAAGCACTGACCGCCATCACCCGCGCCGTCGACACCTACCGCACCCTGGCCAAGCAGCAGCCCGAAGTATTCACGGAACCTCTGAAGCGGAGTATCCAGCTACGCAAGTTGCTGGAAGAAATGCCAGAAGAGTGGCCCGTGACCGCTTCCGCACCACAACCGCACCAGATCGAGCAGGGAACAGCGGGGTATCACAGTGAAGCAGACATCGCCGACGAGGGTGCAGATCACCCATCGACGCAGGTCAACCTCGATTCTTCACTTGCGGTGTGACGTCGGTCGGTTCGGCGGTTTGCCCGTAATGTCCCCTGCCGTTCGAGGACGGGCCGTCGCGTGACGCTGCGGGGCGTCGGGTTCCACGGGCCCGAGGGTGCTGCGGGTCCTCTCCTCTCCGCTGTCGTCGGGGCGGGGCCGACCGTCAGGTGTGGGCCGGAAGCTGGGTGGCCCGCTGCCAGGCGGTGGCGAACGCCGGCGCCCAGGGCCAGGTGCGGTCGAGGTGGAGGGTGCGTCTGCGTGCGTGGGCGGTGAGCCGGGCGGGCAGGTGGTAGAGCCTCCTGCGGATCGTCTCCGGTTCGGCGGCGGCGAGTTCGGGCTCGTCATGCAGGAGAAGGAGCCTGGTCCATGCGTCGAGGTCCGCGGCGATAGTGGCAGCCAGCACCCAGGCGGCGTTCAGCTGCCAGGACTTCGAGGGCAGCAGCCCGAGGCCGATCCGCTTGATCGCCTTGACACGATCCTCGACCTCGGCATGATCACGGTAGAGAGCATCGACGAACCACACCTGCCCGGAGCCGGACACCCCGGAAAGCCCCTGGTGGGCGGGAATGTTCGTGGCGACGATCTGGTAACGCCAGCCGGTGCGCTGCTCGAACGCGGTCAGCTTCTTCAGATCGCGGCGCGAGGGCTTGACCCGGCGCACGATCAGCCGCATCCCCTCGGGCCAGCCGCTCAGGTCGCGCACCCCGGTCAGCTCGGCGACCTGGTAGGTGACCTTCTGTCCGTCCGGGCCCTTGATCTCGTGGACCTCGCCGTCCTGCCGCAGCGCGTCGTTCCACACGTCCGCGGGCAGCAGTGCGATCGCGGCCTCGTCGGCGGTATTGATGGCCCAGCCGGTCACCCAGCGCACTCGGCGGCGGCTGGTGGTCAGCGCCTGCAGATGCTCAAGGAGGCCGTGGCTGAAGGCCGCGCCGTCGATCCTCACCAGCAGCTTCGACCACAGCGGCAGCGGAGTTGCCGCAGCGCGGCGGCCAGCACCGTCTTGTGGTCGGCGACGTCGTTGGACGCCGCGTTGCCCGGCCGTAGCAGCATGGTCACGCACTCGCGGGTATTGGCCAGCCAGGCGCCCAGCGGGTGATGTCCGTAGCCGCCCTTGAACGTGCCGGCCGCGCCGTCCTTCTTGCTGGTGCAGGTCACCAAGGTGGCATCGAGATCCAGGACGTACCAGTTGGTGAGCGTGCGCCCGCATACCGAGATCCACGGGAACCCACCGGGCCGCAGGGCGAGCAGCGTCCACACCCCACGCCGTATCACGGCGCGCACGCGCTCCACCCGGGCTCCGACAGGGCCGTCGATGGCTTCCAGCGTGCGCCACAGGGTGCTGTCCGAGACCGGACGGGGAAGAACGGCCTCCAGTGCTGCTGCAGTTGCTCGGCCTGCAGGACATTCCTCGCGCCGAGGACGATCGCGCAGGCCAGCTGGACCAGGGCCATCCCGCGATCCCGCCACCCCGGCCCGACGCCGCGGGGCAGCGCGGCGGCCAGGGCGCGGGTCAGCCCGACCCGGTCCGCGATCCGGTGCAGCAGCACCACGCCCGCATGCCCGACCAGGTTCTTGCCGTCGGCCCGCACAACGAGCCGACGATCCCATTCGGTAGCCTGCACCTGTTGGGTGCCCCCACTCTGCGACGTTCTTGATCTAGGAAGTTCAGATCATCGCAGGTCAGGGGCACCCTTCCGCTATCAGGGCGTCACATCACTGACGGACGGCCCTCGTAGCTGAATACACGAGGTCAATGCCCTGACCGACCGCAAATGATCGCAGCTTCCCAAGCTGAGAGCGCGAGTTCGATTCTCGTCACCCGCTCCATGCGAAACCCCCAGGTCATCGACCCGGGGGTTCTTTGTTGTCGTCGTCGAGCCCGGCGACCGCCCGTTGCCGCTCCTCGTCGGGATGCTGTTGGACCGGCGCGGCCTTCCCGCACGGCCGGTAGGCCCGCACCATCGTTCCCCTGAGCTGCCGGTGCACGCGCTCACACACCGGCCGGTCTTTTCTCCTCTAGTACTCCAGCCGTAGTTCGGTATCTGGGCTGGTCAGCGGCCTGGTGGCGTGGAGTGTAGCGGGGACGCCGGGTGCGCGGGACGGACTTTGCCACCGCGCCCCGGCTAATAGGTAGCCGCGTCGTTCGTAGTGGCTCTGGCGGGCGCGTGCCTGGTGGCGTCGTCTCCACCGTGACCAGTTCAGGGTGTGGCCGCGGCGTGTGGGGCGGTGCGGGGGTTCAGCTGCCAGGAGACGGCGGATCTCGGCCGGCGTGAGGTCCACGAGGTCGGGAGTGTCGTCGTCGGGGCCCCTTTTTCGCGTTGGGTGCGGCTCTTCTTCAGTGAGCTGGTGATGCCGTGCGCCGTTGCCGTTCGTGCGCGGATGGCGGATCGTCGTGTCCTGAGACGTGGTCTTGGAGGCGGCGATGGTGTCGTGGCTGGAGGAGCTCGATCGGCGGGAGGCTGCCGCGCGGGAGGAAATCGCCGAACTGCGCTCCCAGATCGCAGAGTTGACCAGGCGAGTTGCTGACCGGGAGGAGAGGCTGTCCCGGCTGGAGATCACCCGGGAGACGATGACGGAGATCCTGTCCGGCGACGGGGCGGTGAGGGTGTCCGTGGACGAGGCCGCGGGGGAAGTGCCGGTGGAGGGGAGCGGGGCGGGATCGCCGGTCGGGGTGCGGCTGGTGCCGCAGTGGGAGCCGGGGCTTGAGGCGGATGTGCTGCCGCGCTCGTACCGGGACGTCGTCGAGGTGTTGCAGGACGCGGTGCATCCGATGCGGGCGCATCATCTGTGCGCCGCGCTGGGGTTGTCGACGGACAAGAACAAGGTGGAGGGGTTCCGTTCGAAGCTGAAACGGCTGGTGGAGCGGGGCTGGCTGGCCGAGGACGAGCCGGGCCTGTTCGCGTGGGGCGGCGCGCGGAGGGCGGGAGCGGGTGCGCCGGAGCGGGAAGCCGCGGCCGACGGGCGGCGTCGCGCCGGTGTGGGGCCGGGCTCTCGTCCCTAGCGTCGATGGTGCCAACCGAATTCGCCACTGTCCGAGGACGAGAGCCCGATGAACGCAGCGTATGAAACGGCCGCGGCGGCTGACCCCTTTGCCCGCGTGTTTTCTTCCCTCACTTTGCTGACCACCCGCCTCTCCGGCCCTGAAGCACTCACCGCGACGCATGAACAGGTGGAGGCCGACGTCGAAGCGGGCTCCCGGGAGCTGGGGCGACTGCTCCTGCAGGCCCATCTCCAGTGGCGGGCCCGCCACGAAGAGGACCACCTGTCCGCCCTCGGTCCGCGGGAGCGGGCTGCGCTCGCCGGCGGCCGGAGCCGGCTGGAGAAGGGCCACCGGCGGCAACTGGCCACCGTGCTGGGGCCGGTGACCGTGACCCGGTGCGCCCTGCGCGGCGCGGGCATGACCAACCTCTACCCCGCCGACGCCATGCTGGGCCTGCCCCACGGCCGGCACAGTCTGGGACTGCGCCGCCTCGCGGTCCTCGAAGCGGTCCGTAGTTCCTACGACACCGCGCTGGAAGCGATCGACCGCGGCTGCGGGGGCCGGGTGGTGGGCAAACGCCAGGTGGAGGATCTGGTGCGGGCCGCGGCCGTGGACGTCGCCGCGTTCTATACGGCCCGCACCCCCGCGCCGGCCCCGGCCGGGACGCTGCTGGTGCTCAGTGTCGACCAGAAGGGAATCGTGATGCGCCCGGGCCACCTGCGCGAGGCCACCGCGAAGGCCGCCGCCAGGGCCCGGCGCACCTTCCGCACCCGGCTCGCGGCCGGGGAGAAGTCCTGCCGCAAAAGGATGGCCACCCTCGCCGTCGTCCACGACGCCGAGCCTGCCGTCCGCCGCCCGCACGACGTCATCGCCCCGCCCGGCGGCCGCACCGGCCACCGCACCGTCCGCAAAGGACCCACCGCGCGGGCGAAATGGCTCACCGCCTCCGTCCGCGAGGACGCCGAAACCGTCATCGCCGCCGCGTTCGACCAGGCCGAAGCCCGCGACCCCGAGCACAGGCGGACCTGGGTCGTACTGATCGACGGCGCCACCCACCAGCGGGAGCTGATCCAGGCCGAGGCCGCCCGCCGCAATGTCACGATCCACATCGTCCTCGACATCGTCCACGTGATCGAGAAGCTGTGGGCAGCCGCTCGCTGTTTCCACACCGCCACCGATCCCGCCACCGAGGACTGGGTCGGCAGCAAGGCCGCCCGGATCCTGGCCGGCGACGCCCCCGGCGCCGCCCACGACATCCGCGCCGAAGCCGACCGCCACCACCTCAGCGACGACCAGCGCGCCGCCGCGGACAAAGCCTGCCGATACCTGGACAACAACGCCGACTTCGTCCACTACGACCAGGCCCTGGCCGCCGGCTGGCCGATCGCCAGCGGCGCCGTCGAAGGAGCAGCCCGCCATCTGGTCGCCGACAGACTCGACATCACCGGCAGCAGGTGGACCGTCCCCGGCGCCGAAGCCGTCCTCACCCTCCGCGCCGTCATCAGCAACGGCGACTTCCCCGACTACTGGATCTTCCACACGCGGAAGGAGCACGAACGACTCCATCCCTTACCCGACCAGCACATATACGCACTTCAAGCCTGACTCGGGATCTCACTCAGACAGAGCCACACCCTTTCGCGTTCCTGGGCGGCCATGGCGGCGAGGAAGGCGTGGGCGAGCATGGCGAGGGTGATGTGCCGGTACCAGCCGGTGTAACGGCGGACCTCGTACTCGTCGAGGCCGCATTCGTTCTTCGCGGACTGAAAACATTCCTCGATCTTCCAGCGGCATCCGGCGATCCGGGCCAGGTCGGCGAGCGTGGCGTCCAGCGGGGCGCTGGCCAGGAAATAGGCGATCTCGTCGGGCTTGCTGATGCTGCGCCGGGCCAGCATCCACCGTCTGCGGGTGGGCTTGTCGCCGTCGCGTTCCTCAACGACGGGCAGGAGGGCGCCGGCCCAGTCGTAGGAGCGCTCACCTTTCGCTCCGGGGCCGGCGGACAACCGTTGCCAGGCCTCCGGTGGGGCCTCGCGGCGGATGCGGTCCTCGATGCGCGGGCCGTGGACCTGCTGGGACTTGGGGACGGCCACGACGTAGTGGAGCTTGAGGTCGTCTTCGAGGAAGCGGCGGAAGCGGCTGTCCTGGCCGTAGGCGGCGTCCGCGGTGACCCACCGGAACCGGAGTGGGGAGGCATGGGCCCGGCGGATCATGTCGCGGGCGAGGTCGTTCTTAGTGGCGAAGGCACGGTCGTCGGGAATGTGGGCGGCCCGGCAGCGGTCGCGGTCGTCGGTCCAGGACCTGGGCAGATAGAGGTCACGGTCGACGAGGGCGTGTCCCCGACTGGTGGCATAGGCGGCGAACACGCCGATCTGGCAGTTCTCGGTCCGCCCGGCCGTGCCGGAGTATTGGCGCTGCACTCCGGCGGAGGTGATCCCCTTCTTGACGAAGCCGGTGTCATCGACAATCAACACACCGTCTTCATGGCCGAGTTGGTCGGCGACGTACTGCTGGAGGTCGTCGCGGACACGGTCGGCGTCCCAGCGGCTGCGGGAGAGCAGGTACTGCAGGCCGTCCGGGGTGGCGTGGCCGGCCCACTCGGCGAGCTGGTGAGGTCGACTCGGGGCGCCCTGCTGGTGTTTCCACCAGCGGGTTTCCCGAGCCGCCTCCCGAACCGGACGTGCCCGCTCTCCAGGCATCCGGCTCTCCACAAGCCCTCTCAGACGGCCGCGGCCGTCGTGCTCCCACTGGGCCAGGGCGAGGGGATCTTGTTCCCGCGATACAAATAGCGGTTGGTTCGCACCTTCGCGCACCTGAACAAGACCACCTCGTCATCAGCAGGCCACCATCGGCCCGCGCAGTAACGACGGCGAAGACTCTTCCAGTTGGACCGGCGGTGCTTTCGCCGCAGCCACCCGAAGACCTGCCGCCAGGTGAAGGCCGACAGGTACTGGAAGGTCGCGGACGACACCCCGTGCCGGAAGTACGCCGTCCAGCCGCGCAACACCGGGTTGAGATGGTGCAGCACGACTGCCAGCGGCAGGTTCGTGTCCTGTCGGCACAGCGTCTTGACCTTCTCCTTGACGGCTTGGAGGGCCTTCTTGGAGGGGTAGAGGTAGACGTAGTGCTTCTGGGTCCCACGTTTGCGGTGACGCTGGAGGCGCCACCCGAGGAAGTCCAGCCCCTCGTCGATATGGGTGATGGCCGTCTTCTCCACCGACAGACGCAGTCCCATCGGGGCGAGTACTTCCGCCACCTGGGTGCGCATGTCTTCGGCCTGCTCGCGTGTCCCGGTCACGGCGATCAGAAAGTCGTCCGCATACCGGAAGAGCCGGTAGTTGGGCAGATTCTGCCGACGTCGCCGGGCCCGCTGGCCTTGCGTGGAGTTCGGCCCGCCCGGACCGGCCGCGATGAACTCATCGAGAACCGACAGGGCGATGTTGGCCAGCAGCGGCGAGAGGATCCCACCCTGCGGAGTGCCGGAATCGGTGTCCTTGGACTGGCCAGCCTCGCTGAGGATGCCCGACTTCAAGAACGCCTTCACCAGGTCAAGGACGCGCCGGTCTCCGACTCGGCGACGCACCCGGCCCATCAGGGCCGCGTGGTCGATCGAGTCGAAGCACGCCTCGATGTCCCCCTCCACCATCCACTCATAGGAGTTCTTGGCGAAGTGGTGCGCCTCGGCGAGCGCGTCGTGAGCCCGGCGCTTCGGGCGGAACCCGTAGGAGCACGGGAGGAAATACGCCTCGAAGATCGGCTCCAGTACCAGCTTCAGGGACGCCTGGACCACCCGGTCCCGCACGGTCGGAATACCCAGCCGACGGCGCTTGGCCGTCCCCGGCTTGGGGATCATCCTTTCCCGCACGGGAAGCGGACGGAAGGTGCGGTCCTTCAGGTCGGACCGCACCTCGTCGAGGAATGCCTCGACGCCTTGCCCGTCCTCCACGGAACGGGCCGTCTGCCCGTCCACTCCGGCCGAGCGAGCGCCCCTGTTCCTCCTCACCCGAACCCACGCGACCAGCAGGAACGCGGGATCAGCAACGAGATTGAACAGGTCATCGAACCGGCGATCACGATCGTCGGTCGCCCAACAGTGCAGTTTGGTCTGCATCTCCAGTACCCGGCGCTCGGCCTTGAGCAGCCCGAACTCCAGCGCGTCGGTATTCACCAGCGACCTCCTGGCATTGCAGCATCCTCCCTGCCGACTTGCTGGCCCCCTTCGCCATGCACGGAGCTTTCCTCCGCTCGGACTACTACGAGGCCTCCGCCCCACCTGCGGACCTCAGCCGGCAACGGGCCTGCCCTCCTCGCCGGACCGGCTGTCCGGAAGGAAAGGGCGACCGCAGGCGGTTCCCACGTTCACCATGTGCCGATCGGCCAGGTCGGCGTCCCGCTACTACCCCGGCAGCATCACCACGCCTACGCCGCAGACCTTCAGCGTGGCCTCCCCACCGGCAGTTGGAGACCGGCTTCGGAGTTGACCGCCCCAGCCGAAGCAAGCGGTCACGCACTGCACCCCGGGCCCATATCCGCCAGATTGGAGCCCGGTGACAAGACTTACGGGGCTTTACACGGATTCCTCTTCGTACGCCTTCTGGCCTTGCTTGCCGAACCCGACGCGTCTGGCAGTACCGCGCCGTCCCGGCGTTGTCAGGGCTGCTTCCCGTCCTCACCGGCGTTCCCCGGCCCGGACTGCCCTCAGCTTCTACCCGGCCGCTGCGACGGCCCGGCGGTAGAGGTCTCCCACCTCCACTCGGTCACATGGCGCCTCGTGGCGCACCCACCCGTTCTTGCGGTCGACCGGGGCGAGCAGGCCGCGTACGTAGTCCCGCATCCGCTGCCGGGGCTCGATCCGGGTGAAGCGGCTCCCGGTCCGCAGGAAGAGTTCTTCGAGTTCCCGGTCCCACGCGCTCGTCGGCGCATCGTTGAGCATGCCGAGGGATTGCTCGGACCCGCTCACAGGCATGCGGCACAGGCACTCGTTCGTGGGCGCGGTGGCAAAGTTCCTCCCGCGCACCCGGCGCCCCCGCTACACTCCACGCCACCAGGCCGCTGACCAGCCCAGATACCGAACTACGGCTGGAGTACTAGGTCCTGTCTGAGATTCAGATCATGAGTTAGGTGGATCGCCTGCGCGCGGAGGCTCGGTCTTGATAGGTCATGAGTCATGGCGCGAGGCGATCTCACCGATGAGCAGTGGTCCCTGGTTGAACCCCATCTCCCGTATGCCGCGGTCGGGCCCATCCCTGATCTGCGAAAGTACTTCAACGCGGCGATGTGGCGGTTCCGCACCGGGGCTCCCTGGCGTGATCTGCCGACCGAGTTTGGGCCCTGGCAGAGTGCGTACGACCGCTTCCGGATCTGGGCGAAGCGGGGCATCTTCCAGCAGGTGATGGAAGCGATGATCGCCGAGGCTGCCGCCCGTGACCAGGTTGACATGGGTCTGGTCAGCGTGGACTCGGCAACCTCCCGCGCTCACCACCATGCCGCCGGGATGGTCCTCGATCCCGAGCAGCCGGCGGCCCTGAGGCCGCCGCCGAAGCGGAAAAGGGGGCGGCAAGGAGGGACAACAGCCGCAGGACGGACAAGGTGATGCCCAAGGCGAAGACGAGGCACGTACCGAGCGGCGACGGATCCGCAGACGGCGCCGGGCCCGGTTGAAAGCCGCTGAACTGGGACGTTCCCGAGGCGGGCTGACCAGCAAGATCCATGTTGCGGCCGATCGCCGGTGCCGGCCGCTGGTGTTCGTCCTCACCCCTGGACAGGCGGGTGACAGCCCGCAGTTCACCGCGGTCCTCAAGCGGATTAAGGTCCGCGGCCCCGTCGGACGCCCCGGACCCGGCCGGACGCCGTGGCCGGGGACAAGGCGTACTCCTCCCGGAAGAACCGCCGCTACCTACGCATACGCGGGATCAAGGCGGTCATTCCGGAGAAGGCCGACCAAGCCGCGAACCGCAAGAAGCGCGGCAGCGCCGGCGGCCGACCCATCTCCCACGACGCCGAGCTGTACAAGGACCGCAACACCGTGGAGCGCTGTATCAACCGGCTCCGCAACTGGCGTGGCATCGCCACCCGCTATGACAAAACCCCGCAGAGCTACGAAGCCGGACTCCATCTCTGCGGCGCGATGCTCTGGATCCGCAGCATCACACCGCACTCATGATCCGAATCCCAGACAGGACCTAGGTCCGCAGTGCCGTGACCGCTCCCACCGCGGCGAAGCAGAGCCCTGCTGCCGCACCGAACGCAGCCCCTGCGAACAGGACCGCGTCAGCGATTCCCGTGCCGGTCACGTACTTCAACGCGGCGACACACGCAGCGATCAATGCGGAGAAAAGAACGATGATCAGCAGCCAGAGCGCCCAGGCTCTGGAGGAGGAGGAGGAGGAGGGGCGCGAGGTGCCGGAGGTGGTCATGGCCGGGACTTCCTTTCACTGCCTCTGCGGGCTGGGTTGGCTGGGTCACGTGGTCGGAGGAATGGTGGAGGTACGGGAGCCCGTGAGTTGTTCGACGAGCAGTGCTCGGGTCCGGGTGATGGCTGCTGCCAGTTCTCGGTGAGCGGTAGACCGCTCCCGCAGGAGCACCAGCGACTCGACGATCTCCTGCTGCACCTCGACGGGCGGCAGCAGGACTTTCTGGCTCTCCAGTACGGCCTTGGTGATGAACGGGGCGGCGGTGGCGGCCGCGCGGTCCCTGACCCAGCCGATGGCCTCCGGACGGCTCAGAACGGCGAGCAGATAGCCGGGGAGGACATGGGCATCCTCTCGGCAGCGGAGCCTGATCACGTTCGAGCTCATGAGCCATCCCGTCTGGTCCCTCCGTACCAGGGCCGGCGGCCCCATGGCGCCTGCGCGGACGCAAACGATGTCGCCCTCCTTGAGCCGGTAGCGCCCCAACCGGTCGGCGAGTTCGGACGAGACGCGCTCGTCGCCGCTGTCACTCACCTCTCCGTCCCGCAGGTGCCTGGGAAAGACGACCGGCACCTCACCGTGCGGAATCCGGTCCTTCGGTGCCAGCAGCGCGTGAGACGGGCCGGTTTGGATGTCACACAGTTCTGCGAGGACGGCTTCGCGGCGGGGCGCCTGACACACCCGGTCGGTCTCGAGCACGGTCCTCAGGTCGGCGGTGCGCTCGTCCAGGTACCTGCAGTGCTCCGCCAGCCATGAAACCTCGGCCCAGACTTCCGCTTCCGCGATGCCGGACGGGCCGCTGTCCAGAACCGGCAACCCGCCGATGTGATCGATCGGATTGAGCGAGTAGCCGATACGGCGCAAGGACTCGCGGTCAACGCGTGCGCCGGGCACGGTCACCGGAGGAGGGTCGTACGGTCGGGCGGGGCCGTCTCCCGGACGAAAAGCCAGGTAAGAGTCGATGACGGAGCTGACGTCGTCGTACGCGAGCACACGTCGCCCGCCGCTCTGCACGGTGCCCAAGTCGCGTGCGTCCAGGAACAGGACGTGATCTCCGGCATCGGCGGGGTGCCGCAGCAACCACACGCACACCGGCACCGAAGTGCCCGAGAAAAGTCTGTCGGGCAGCGCGACAACGCACTCCACCACGCCCTGCTCCACCAGCGCACGGCGAATCGCCCGCTCCGCCGCGTTCCCCGAGTTGCCCGCCTTGTTCGGCATCACAAGTGCGGCGCGTCCGCCCTCGGCCAGGACGGACAGGGCGTACTGCGGGTAGGCCAGGTTGTCGTTACCCAGCGGAGGGGCGCCGTAGGGCCAGCGCCCGGTGCGCGTGGTCTCTTTCAGGGTGTCCTTCATGTTGAAGGGCGGGTTGGTGAGAACCAGGTCGACCGGCCCCTGAAGCCACGTCTGCTCCCACGGCCGCCCGCCGGTCTTCAACCGGAGGGCGGGCCGGACTCCGCGCAGCGCCAGATTCATGCTCGCCAGCGGCAAGGTGGCCCGCTTCGGCGTCTGCCCCAGCAGCCTGGGCAGCGGCACATCGGTGAACCCCGGCCTCCCACGTCGCACCCACATCGCCACGTCGGCTACTGCGCCGAGGAGTTCCCCACCGCGGAAGTACGGGTCGTACACACTGCCCGGGGCCGCCCCCCTGGCGGCCCGCCCCAATCCCGCCATCAGGTACGCCACGGGAAGCGGGGTGAAGAACTCCCGACTCCCCAGCTGTGCCTTCTCCTCGTAGCCCTCGATGATCAGCTGGAAGGCGTGCGGACCGAGCGAACCCACCAGCCGGACAACCTCCACGAGGTCCTCGAATCGCCTGGGTTCCAGGCGAGCCAGGGCATCCCTCGTCTCCGGAAGAGATCCCACGTCCCGCAGCGCCGCGTCCGCCTCCGAGCCGATGAGCCTGAGCAGTACGCTGCTGGACCGCGGACCGTCGCCGGACGTGGAGTACGCCTTCACCCGTTGCCAGCCCTCGGGCCTCGTCATCCGCAAGAAATACAGGGCGGCCAGCAGGTTCACATAGCCCATGGGCATGTCCGCGCCTCCGACCCTTTCGGCCAGGAGACCCATGAGCGTGCGGACGGTCTCGACATCACCCGGAGACGGCTTCTCCCGTGGACCGAGCGCGGGCCGGGCGTCGTACGCCGTCGGACTCTCCTGGGCCACGGAACTGGACGATCTGCGCTGCCGCGCCCGATCTCCGTAGGTGCTGTGCTCGTCCTCTCCCTGCGCCCGGTGGTGTGATGGCACCCGCCTTCTGTCGAGCCAGCTCAAGATCTCCGACTCGTGGAAGTAGTCCTGGCCGGCGGTACGCCGGGGGGTGGGGAAATCCGCCGCGCGCCGCTCCCAGGTGGTGACGGCCGCTCGCGTCACCTCTGCCATGGCCGCGATCTGCGTACGTGTGATCAGACGATCGCCGTCAGGCACACCGGGGTTGTTCTCCATCTCGCACCGCCACCCTTCTCAAGTGGTCCGGACGTCTGCTCTTTGGGCATGACTCTAGAGCTACTGCCGTAGGAGCATCCACTGAGTACTGGCAGTACTCAAGTGTCTTCGCACTCGGCACGCGGAACGAGAGACGAGAGGCTCCCCCACGCAGGCGTTACCATCACCGATCCCTGCACACGTCAACGATCTCGCCTGTGGACCCAGAGATGCATTGGCGTCAACACTCAACCGTCTCGTCACGCTCAAGGGCAGCCGATCGCGAGGGTTGGGCACGGGAGCACCGGCACCCGTCCGCGGTCACCATCCAGCAGGAGCGACATCCTTGTATATACTTGAAGGCACTCAATATATCCATGGAGGTGCATCAATGACTCGCACCGTAATAGACCTCGACGATCAACTGGTCGCTGACGTGGCCAAGGCCCTCGGCACCAGCACCAAGAAGGAGACAGTGAACACCGCGCTGCGCGAGGTGCTGGAGAACCGGCGGCGGGCTTTGGCCCTCACCCGCCTGCGGGCGGCGGCGGCCGAGGGTGCCTTCGATCTCGATCTCCTTGAAGACAAGGGGAACTACCGTCGGTGAACGCCGCTCAGTTCCTGATCGACACCAGCGCACTCGCCCGTCTGCTGCGCGGCGACGCCGAGCAATACGGATGGGACCGGGCGGCGGCAGCCGGGCTCATCGCCACGTGCCCCCTCACCGAGCTGGAGTTCTTCTACAGCGCGCGTTCCGCCGCCGACCGTGCACAAGGCATCGAGGACCTGCGCCTGCTCTTCGGCTGGGTGCCGGTCGACGACCGCGCCTACGACCGCGCCTGGCAGGTCCAGGAGATCCTCACCCAACGCGGACAGCACCGCAGTGCCGGAGCCGTCGACCTCGTGGTGGCGGCCACGGCCGAGTTGCAGGGACTGACCCTCCTGCACCGCGACCGGGACTTCGAATGCATCGCCGCCGTCACAGGCCAGGCACTCCAGTGGTACGGGCCAGAACCCGGCAAATGAACCCAGGGGGCCAGGCGTTCGGCTGTTCCGTGGAAGCCTCGGACACCGGCCTGTGGTGGCCGAGGGGCTGGGGCCGGGAATCGGCGCATGCGCGAAGGTGCTCCCCGACTGGATGCCCGCCTCTCCCGGAGATAGGTCCGCTTTACCGCGTCGGTGGCGTCCACCCGGAGCAGGTCCGCATCGCAGGATCCCTTCTACCGATCTCCGTCCTGAGTTCTGTGGCCGCCACTGAACCTTCTCCGCGTGCACCTGCACAGGGGTCCCTCCGCCACCGGGCCTAACCGCAGCCCCCTGAAAGAGCTCCCCCGGACACGGCATACGAAGTACGGTCGGGCTGGGGACGCCGACGATGAAGTCGGCTGCCATGGGGGCGGGAGGTATGAGGCTGTGACGGACGAAGAGCTGCAGGAGCGGCTCGCGTGGGCGCGCGAACAGATCGTCGGTATGGGCGTTCTCAAATCACCCGACGGGCTCCGCTGGGCGGCCGCCCACGGTCTCGTCCTGTCCGTGTGGTGAAACGGTCCAGTCGAGGATGCACACGCGTCCCAGCCGACCAAGCGACGCAAGAACCTGAGCGACGGCGTGGTGTTCGCCCGCAACACGTGGCTGACGAAGCAGGGATACGACACCTTGACCAGCCGTGACCGCTTCCGTCTCTACGGACTCGAAGACGTGATCCTGGACCGAGAGGCACTCTGGCCGGGCTGTGACGGGACGTTGACAGACTTCGGCTGGGGGTTCCTCGGAGAGATCAAGCAGCACGTCAAACAGCTCATCGACACGCTGAGGCACTTCGAAAAGCGACTGCCCCCGGACGGCTTCCTGCTCCTCCTCGCCGCCCCTCAGATCGGCACCCACGATGACCACTTCGGCATGCCGAAGTGGCCCCTCTGCGTGGAGGCCGCGATCAGCAGATCGCCGGAAGTGCGCGGAGCTCGAGCAGATCTGGTGGATGCCGCGGCCGACCGGAAGTCTCCGGCCCGGCGCCGTGGGGTTCGCCCTCAAGGTCCCGGCGGAGCATCGGCTTCGACGTCGAACCGTGGGAGGGCCGGCCCTGGAACGCGTACGTCAAGGCGCTGAAGACAAGCAAGGTCAAGGCCGGGATGCCCGGCGGCACCGGTCTGCTTCAGCATCGCCGCTCGCCGTCCGGATGCCGTAACCGTCCCTCAGCGCATACGTCCCAGCACCTCCCGTACCCGCCGGGCGTCCCGGATCCGCTGTTCGTACGTCGCGCCCAGCACGAGCAGCAGCAGCCCGGCGAGCGCGGGAGGCAGCCAGCGGGGGAACACGCCCGCCAACTGCACCAGGTAGGGGGCGAGTTCGTGCAGCGCGTCCAGCACGAGCACGCTCCCGCCGAGGACGAGCGGCGCCTGGAGCCGGTGGTGGGCACCCAGCAGGGTGAGGGCGAGGGCCGCCGTGCCGAGCAGCAGGGGGCGCGGCCAGTCCGCGTCGGCCCACGCCGCAAGCAGGCTCGGCACGAGCGTCGCCGAGAGCCCGGGACCGTATGCCGTCCACGACGAGGCCTCGGGGTCCCGGTGGCGCCGGACGAAGCCCACGACCAGCGCCGGGACGGTCACCGGCAGGGTGTACGCCTCCGGGGTGCTCACGGCCCACGACCCGAGCCGTACCCAGGTGGCCAGCACGAACAGCGCGGCGGCCGCGTACCCGGCCCGACGTCGGTCCGCGCGCACGGCGGTGCCCGCGGCGATCACCCCGCACAGGGCCAGCACGAGGGCCAGCACGGGTGCGTCGGTGACGGCCAGTCCGATGGCCAGGAGCCCCGCGACGGCGCCCGTGACCTCGACCGGAACCGCGGTCCGCGGGACCCGCGCCGCGAGCAGGGCCGCGGCGACCGGGACGATCAGGACCAGCAGCGCCGTGTGCGCGGGCGGCCGGCCCGCGGCGGCACCCACCGCACACGCCAGACCCGCCGCCCCTGCCAGGGACGCGCTTGCGCAGACGGCGGTCAGACACCGGTGTGCGGCGGCCACCGCGAAGAGTCCCGTCAGCGCGGCGAGCACGGTCAGGGTCGCGCCCTGGGAGGCGAGTGCGAGGAGCGCGAGGCCGGCCGCGGTGAGCAGGGAGAGGAGGACGGCGGTGAGGGACATCGGCGTCCGACGCGCGTACGCCGCCACGGCCAGCACCGCCACAGCCGTCAGCCCCTGCGCGAACATCCCTGCTACGTAAGGGAGTTGCAAAACGACCGGAAAGACGATCGCACTCGCCCAAACCAGGACCACGGCACCGGCCGCAGCCTGGTCGCGCCAGGTCGTGGCGGCGCGGGCCGCCCCGGCCAGAACCGCCGCGACGACCGCGAGCACCAGCGGCGCGGCCGCCGCGTCCGTCGGCCAAGGCGCCCAGACCGTCACCGCGGCATGCAGGTTTGACGGCGCCCCGGACCAGACCCGCCCCATCCATCCGACCGGCCCCAGCAGCGCCACGACGACCAGGGGCAGTGCCCACACCACCGCCAGGGCCTGGACGGAGGCCGACGCCCAGGCGACACCGCGCCGCACGGGTTCAGGGAGCGGAGCGCGGACGGCCGACAGCAGCCCGACCCCGCAGGCCAGATAGCCGGGCACCGTCCACACCCCGGGCAGCGACGCGCGCGGGACGCCGCCGAGCGCCGCGACCAGGAGCAGCCCGCCGGTCACCGCGGCGCCGGTGGCAAGGCCCTGCTGCGGGACGCGCCATGCGGCGTACAGCGCGATCGCCGCCGCAAGGGCGAGGAGCGCCGCCGCAAGGGCGGCGGCGCTCGGGCCGACGGCCTCCCAGGAGAGCACGCAGGCCGCCGCCACGCCCCAACCGCCTGTCCCGTACGCGCCGATGGCGGCGGCGATGCGCAGGGGCCTCGCGGACGTCCGGAGCGCGACGACCGTGTCGAACGCGGCCGTCAGCAACAGCGCGGCCGTGATCGCGTACGGGCCCGCGTCGGCTGCCACCGCCCACAGCAGCAGGGGGAACTGGGCGGCGGCCAGCGCGGCGGGGAAGGGGATGCGCAGGGAACCGAGTCCCCTGCCGTATCCCCACCACACCCCGGCCAGGAACGCCGCCGCGACAGCCGCGTACCCCGTGCCGTCGGCGGCCGTCAGCGCGACCTCGTGCAGCGCGTACGCGTCGAGCACCGTCAGCGCCAGACCGAGGCCCGCCAGCGTCTCCGCCGTCGAGCGCAGCCCGCGCTTCAGCAGGGGCACGGGAGCGCCGAGCGCCGCCACAGTCACCGTGACGAGCACCATGGACCGCCCGGTGATCCCCAGGTGCCCCCAGCTGACCAGGGTGAACGCGATCGCGGCGACGGTCAGCAGGACACCGCCGAGGACGAGGAGCACGTTCTGCACACGGGGCGCGGTGGTCTCGGGTCGCCGCGGCACCGGCGGAGCGGGCGGGAAGGCCGACTGGAGGAGACCGATCAGCTGGGTACGACGGGCCAGCAACTGGGCTCGGCGGGCCTCGAGTTGCCACAACTCCGCGTCGAGGATCCGCAACTCCTCAGCCGGTGGTGGTAGGTGGGTCATGCCGTGGAGTGTGGCGCGCGTCATGCCGCGGAGCATGAGTGAGCGTACTCAACTCCGTACTCAGACCCCGCGCGGCAAAGGCCCCGACCTGCGGGCTCGACGCATGGACTGGGGTCACTGCCGCTTCCGCGGTGTGCAGACGAAAGAAGCATGTGAAAACGGATCCGATGACGTTTCTGCGACCGGGCTCTCTGCCCAGAGCCAACGATTACGGGGTCAGCAGAAGTCTCGGATCACACTTCTCGCGCTGTCCTGGGTTTTCGAGAGCGGGTGACGCCGAGGGACTCGGCGAGCTTCTCGCCCCGGCAGGGTGGAGACACCGAGGAGGAAGGCGGTGGCGGCGTTCGCCTGGAAGTTTCCCGAGGGCAGGTGGGCGAGTGCGGAGGACTTCCCGTCCGCGATCGCCTGTTCCACGACAGCGTGTTGCCGGTGGTGCAGTTCGGCCTGAAGCATGCCGAAGGGGCTGTTGGTGAAGACGGGGTGGTAGCGCCAGGAGTCGAACAGTTCGCCCTGCCCGGTGGCTGCCTGCGGGTTGAGGCGTCGTACCCGGCGCACGATCAGACGGGCGGTGACCTGCTCGGTCTTCTTGCGTCCGGTGAACGCGGTGTACTCGGTCTCGGCGACCTCGGCGTCGGAGACCATCTCGCCGGTGTCGGGATCCACGAACGCCTCGGGGTAGCGGATCGGGACCCAGGTGTCCTCGGTGATGCGGCCGATCGCGGTGGCGATGGAGGGGTTCATGCCCGTGGTCAGGGAGAAGTGGGCACCGGACCTGTGGCAGGCGGCGGCCACATCGGCGGTGTAGAACTTGCTGTCCACCCGTACCATCCGGACTCCGGTTCCGCCCGCGTCCTTCGCGATGGCCAGGGCCTCACGCACGAAGCTTGTCGCGCCGCGGACATCGGCGGCCTTGCCGCGGCGCAGGCGGACCGCTCCGATCACCGGCCGGGCGAGCGGGGTGGACAGGGTGGCCATGATCGGGTGCAGGGTGCGCTGCCCCTTCAGGCGCCCGTGCTCGGCGCCCTGCTTGGCCCGTCCGTAGACCCGGCGGTGGGTGGGGTCGATATCGATGAGCAGTGTGCATCGTGAAAACTGCACGTCAGGTGGGCTGGTGTGCGCGGGGTTCGGTGTGCTCGGGCTGGTCGCTGGCGGGTGTCCACGGTGAAGATCGTCTGACTGGCCGGCGAGGAGGGTTCTCTGGTTCTGCTGCGCCTGCGTGAGCGGGCCGCCTACGATCCGTCACCGTGCCGATATGCCGTGGATCGTGGGGAGGGTGCGGGGATGTCCGATCTGGAGCGGATCACGGCTCGCCGCAGCGAACTGGACGCGCTCGCAGAGGAGTTGGCCAAGCAGCTGCAGGAGGTCCAGGCCGAGCGGGAGGAACTGCTGGTCGCCGAGCGGGTCCTGAACCGGCTGGCCGAACAGGACCGGGCCGAGACGAAGGCTGCTGAGGCGGCGGCTCCGGTGAAAGTGCAGGTGGCGGGGCGTGCGGTGCTGCTGATCCCGCACCGCGGTGAGGTTGGCGACGAGGCCGTGCTGCCCGCCGACTACCGCCGGATCCTGGCGATCGTGCGGACCGCCGGCGGGGCGGTGCAGGTCAAGGCGGTGGGTGAGGAACTGGGGCTTGAGGTGGGGGTGCGCGGGAAGCTGGAGCCACTGCGGGCGAAGATGACCAAGCTCGCCGATCGTGGCCGGCTGCACAAACGGCCCGACGGGAAGTTCACCGCACGCCTGTAGCAGCTGCGGACCCGGGGGCGGCAAGAGCGCGTAACCGGCGGGCCCCCGAAGTCAGTTGAGTTTGTGTGAAGAAAAACAACCATCCCGTCGAGGGCCCTGACGGCCTTGTCTGCACCGCCCGACTGCCGCTGTCGAGCGCCACCCTGAACTGGCTCGCCGACCTGATACGCGGCCACCTCAAGAAGATCGGCTCCCGGTGGCGGGCCCTGCCCGCAGGAAAGATCGCCACCATCGTGCTGGCCGTCCTGCGCTGTGACCAGCGGCCCGGCGACCTCGCCGGCGGCAACGGAGTACACCGCACCACCGTCACCCGCTGGGTCCGGGAAGTCGTCGGCCTGCTCGCCGCCCGCGCCCCGCGCCCCGCGCCTGGACCGCGCCCTGAAGAAGATCGCCCGAAAGGGTGGCGGCATCGTCCTGCTGGACGGCTCGGTGATACACACCCGTCGCAGAACCGGGACCGAGAACCGCAAGAACTACTCGGGCAAGAACAAATGCCACGGCCTGCTCGTGATCGCGCTCACCGACGACCGAGGCAGACTGCTGTGGGTCTCCGCGGCCCGACCCGGGCGGACCTCGGAGATCACCGCCTGCCGCCACGACAAGCTCACCGCGCACCTGCGTGCCGCCGGCCTCGGAGCTATCGCCGACCCGGGCTTCGTCGGCCTCGACAACAGCGGCCCGGACGACGACCCGGCGGTGATCACCGGCTACAAGGCCGCCCGGAACCGGCCCCTGACCCGTGGCCAGAAACTGTCCAACAAAGCACTGGCCGCAGTACACGCCCCGGTCGAGCACGGCTTCGCGCACCTGAAGAACTGGCGCGTGCTGGGCAAGGTCCGCACGGATCCGAGGTGGGCGACCGCGCTGGTGCGGGCCCTGCTGGTCCTCACGAACAAGGAAGTTGCCCGGTGACCGATGATCTCGCCGCTGGACTACCACCCCGGACCTGGCCGAGCGTCCCAGCACCTACGCACACCAGCCCACCCGACGTGCAGTTTTCACGATGCACACTGCTCAGTGGGCGTCGCGATCGATCGGCCGTCCTGCGGGGGGGGTGGCCGTCGTCTTTTGATCCGCCAGGCTCTCCTCCTCCATCGGTGAGACGGGCTCCGCGAGACCTGCTGGCGGCCGTCCGCGAGCAGGCCCTGGGAGGAGGAATAGAAGGTTCCTGAAAATGGCCTCTGGCCTACGGAAACGCGAGGGGTCGGTGCTTCAAAATGAGCACCGCGTGCCCAAAAATAGGCACCACTCCGGGTCCTCCTCGCCGACGCGGAGTGTTCCGCCCGCGCTGTCGGGGGTCAACGACCTCCAGGAGTCCACGCCGGCGCGGGGGCGTTCCGCTGCGCGGGAGGCTGTCGTCCCAGCCCTTGCCGTACTGCCCGCCGACGCGGCGCCAAGCCGGTCCCGAAGCAACCCGCCAGCTCGCCGCCGCTACGGGCCGGCGGTCAGGGGTGCACTCCGTGCCGACCAAGATCCGGGCCATACGCGGACCAGCCGCCTACAGTTTGGCCGCATAGCGGCCGTTTCCGCTGGTCAGGGGTCATGCGGGGCGTGTACCCCCATCAGACGAAGAACCTGCTGGCACTCCGCCCAGGCGGCTGATTGGGACCGCTCGGCACACCAATCCCCCGGCACCTTGCCACACCCGCACAGCCAGGAGGCCACCCGACCAGCGGGACAACATACCTGACGGCCCGTCAGAACGAGCGTCAAATGAGCGTCACGATGCCTCGGCGAGCGTCATTTCAGCGTCAAGATATCGCCCGTAACGCCCACAGCGCACATAACGCACATCACCCAAACCCGCAGGTCAGGCACCCTTTGCGATGGGTTCTAGGATCGCGACGCACTCCACATGGTGGGTCATCGGAAACAGGTCGAACGCCCGCAGCGTCCGCACCCGGTACCCCCCGTCCCGGAAGTACGCCAGGTCGCGGGCCAGGGCCGCCGGGTCGCAGGCGACGTACGCGATCCTCCGCGCACCCAGGGACGACAGGTGCTCCACCGTCTTGCGGCCGGCGCCCGCCCGCGGCGGGTCGAGGACGACGATGTCGGCCTCGGTGATACCGGTGCGGGGCAGGACGGAGTCGACCTTGCCCTGTTCGATGCGGACCCGGGGGAAGTCGGCGAGGTTGTGCCGGGCGTCCTCGACCGCGCGCTTGCCGGACTCGATGCCGAGGACCGCTCCCGCGTCGCCGACCCGGTCGGCGAGGGCGCCCGCGAACAGACCGGCGCCGCAGTACAGGTCGAGGGCCATGTCGCCCTTGCGGGGCAGCAGGCCCTGCATGACCGCGGTGACCAGGGTGTCCGCCGACTTCGGGTGGACCTGCCAGAAGCCGCCGTTCGCGACCCGGTGGGTACGTCCGTCGGCGCGTTCGCGGACGAAGGGGCGGCCGTGGACGCGGTGGACCTGGCCGTTGCGCTCGTCGATGCGCAGGACGGAGACCGGGTGGTCGAGTTCGACCAGCGGCAGGCGTGCCCCCGGCTTCGGGGTGAGGACGACCTGGCGGTCCTGTGAGCCCGTCGCGGCGATCGCCTCGACGGAGTCCGTGCCGGTCCAGTCCCGCTTCTCGATGCCGAGTTCGCTGACGCCCTGAGCGGCGATCATGCAGTGGTCGATCGGCTCGACCTCGTGCGAGCGGTGCCGTCGCAGGCCCGCGCGGCCGTCGGCGGTCACCGCGTACTGCACGCGTGTGCGCCAGTGCGGGACCTGGCCGGCGGGGAGCTTGTCGCCCTCGGCGGGCACGACCGTGCCGTCCCAGCCGGCCTCCTCGGGGGTGAGCCCGGCGAGCCGCTGGAGCTGCTCGGCGACGACCTCGCCCTTGAGCCGGCGCTGCGCTCCCGGCTTGGCGTGCTGCCAGTCGCAGCCGCCGCAGCGGCCGGGCCCGGCGTACGGGCAGGGGGCGTCGACGCGGTCCTTGGAGGCGTCCAGCACCGTGACCGCGTCCGCGCGCAGGAAGCGGGCGCCCTCCTCGCCCTCGGTCACCCGCGCGACGACCCGCTCGCCGGGCAGCGCGTGCCGGACGAACAGCACCTGGCCCTCGGACGTACGGGCGATGCAGTGGCCGCCGTGGGCGACGGGGCCGACCTCGACCTCGTACTCCTCCCCCACCAGCGATTTCCTCGGTTCTGCCTGCATGGCGGGGTGACTCCACAACATCGGGGGCGTAGGTGCGGGCGGTGGCCCGCGACAACAGCCGTCCAGTCTACGTGTGCGGAGAGGAGTCCTTCGACCGCTCCGCCGGTCCGCGCCGCACCGACCCCGGTGCCGTCCAGTCCGCCCGCTTGCGGGCACGCCGCTTCGCCACCTCGGAGGACTGCAGCTGGTACGGCACCGAGGTCACCATCACGCCCGGTGTGAACAGCAGTCGGCCCTTCAGCCGCAGCGCGCTCTGGTTGTGCAGCAGTTGCTCGTACCAGTGGCCGACCACGTATTCGGGGATGATCACGGACACCACGTCCCGCGGCGACTCCTTGCGCAGGTTCTTGACGTACTCGATGACCGGCCGCGTGACCTCGCGGTACGGGGAGTCCAGCACCTTCAGGGGCACCTCGATGCCGCGCCGCTCCCATTCCGCGTGCAGCGCCCGGGTCTCCGCCGCGTCGACGTTGACGCTGAGCGCCTCCAGAGTGTCCGAGCGCATCAGCTTGGCATAGGCGAGGGCGCGCAGGGTGGGCCGGTGGATCTTGGAGATCAGGACGACCGAGTGGACGCGGGAGGGGCGCACCATGTCGGGGCTGGGGCCCTCGGGGGCGGCGATCTCGTCGGAGACGCGGTCGTAGTGCCGGCGGATGGCCGTCATCAGCGCGTAGAAGAAGCACATGCCGAGCAGGGCGACCCAGGCGCCGTGGGTGAACTTGGTGACGAGTACGACGGCGAGAACCAGGCCGGTGAAGAAGGCGCCGAAGGTGTTGATGGCCCGGGAGCGGATCATGCGACGGCGCGCGGTCCGCTGTTTCTCGGTGGTCAGCAGGCGGTTCCAGTGCCGGACCATGCCGATCTGGCTGATGGTGAAGGACACGAAGACGCCGACGATGTAGAGCTGGATCAGGTGCGTGGTGCTGGCGCCGTAGGCCCACACCAGCACGATGGCCGCGCCCGCGAGCAGCACGATCCCGTTGGAGAAGGCGAGCCGGTCGCCGCGGGTGTGCAGCTGGCGCGGGAGGTAGCGGTCCTGGGCCAGTATCGAGCCGAGCAGCGGGAAGCCGTTGTAGGCGGTGTTCGCGGCGAGGAAGAGCACCAGTGCGGTCGCGGCGGCCAGGGCGAGGAACAGCAGGCTGCCCTCGCCGAACACGGCCTCGGCGACCTGCGAGATCACCGGGTGCTGTACGTAGTCGGGGCCGACCGGGACGCCGTCGCGGAACAGTTCCGTGGCCGGGTTCTCGGCCATGCGGACGTCGGTCGCGAGGGCCAGCGCGATGATGCCGCAGAACATGGTGACGGAGAGCAGACCCATCATCGCGAGCGTCGTCGCCGCGTTCCTGGACTTGGGCTTGCGGAAGGCCGGCACTCCGTTGGAGATCGCCTCGACGCCGGTGAGTGCGGCGCAGCCGGAGGAGAAGGCGCGCAGCAGGAGGAAGACCAGGGCGAAGCCGGCCAGGCCCTGGTGGTCGGGGTTGATCTCGTAGTCCGCCGTGGGTGCCCGCATGTCGTCACCGAGCAGCACCGAGCGGAACGTGCCCCACGCGATCATGGTGAAGACGCCGGCGACGAACACGTACGTCGGGATCGCGAAGAGGGTGCCCGACTCCCGTACGCCCCGCAGGTTCATCAGCGTCAGCAGCACGATCACGCCGACCGCACAGGCCACCTTGTGCTCGACGACGAACGGGATCGCGGAGCCCAGGTTCTCGATGCCGGCGGAGATCGACACGGCCACGGTGAGGACGTAGTCGACGAGCAGGGCGCTCGCGACGGTCAGGCCCGCCCGGGGACCGAGGTTGGCCGTCGCCACCTCGTAGTCGCCGCCGCCACTGGGGTAGGCGCGGACGTTCTGCCGGTAGGAGGCGACCACGGTGAACATCAGGACGACGACCGCGACCGCGATCCAGGGGCTGAAGTGGTAGGCCGACAGACCCGCGACGGAGAGGACGAGCAGGACCTCCCCGGGCGCGTACGCCACGGACGACAGGGGGTCGGAGGCGAAGACGGGGAGTGCGACACGCTTGGGCAGAAGCGTCTCGCCCAGCCGGTCGCTGCGCAACGCGCGCCCGATGAGAATGCGTTTGGGCACGTCGGTCAGTTTGGACACAACAGTGGATCGTAGGCCGTGGCACAAGGAGCGACCCACCCACCACCCCCTTCCATACGGCTTCCGTACGGCACTCGGGTGCACCGTCGGGTTGCGGAACCTCCGGCCTTCTGCTCTCCGGGTGAAAACGCGGGGCGGTGGCGTTGCGGGTTCCGCGAAGCGCACCGATTCCATGCCTACATGACTGGGTCCCTGTCCGCCGGCCCTGCTCGTCGCCGCTCCGTGGAGGTTCCCATGTACGCGCCCGCAGAACTGATCGGTGCCCTCGCCGCGCTGCTCGGCCTCGGGATCCTGACCCTGGCGAGCGTGCGCAGCATCACCCGCCGCTGACCGTCTCCCGATACGGATACGTTGGTCCCGGGTACCCGGGACCGGGCCCCGGAGGGGACCGGGATCGTGCCGTCCCGGCATGATGTTGCCCCGCGGCCCGTCATCGGGCCGCCGCGGGTTGCCCGGCGAGCCGAAAGAAGGACATGAGCACGATGGTCATGAAGGTCGACGGGCCTGCAGGAAGCGCGGTGTGACGCGATGCATGTTGTGATCATGGGGTGCGGGCGGGTGGGTTCCGCCCTGGCCCAGACTCTGGAGGAGCAGGGGCACACGGTCGCCGTGATCGACCGGGACCCGACCGCCTTCCGTCGGCTGGGCTCCTCGTTCAGCGGCCGCAGGGTCACCGGGATCGGCTTCGACCAGGACACCCTGCGCGAGGCGGGCATCGAGGACGCGGGTGCCTTCGCCGCCGTCTCCAGCGGGGACAACTCCAACATCATCGCCGCGCGGGTGGCCCGCGAGATGTTCGGCATCGAGAACGTCGCCGCCCGTATCTACGACCCCCGCCGCGCGGAGGTCTACCAGCGCCTGGGCATCCCCACGGTGGCGACGGTCCGCTGGACGGCCGACCAGATGCTGCGCAGGCTGCTTCCCTCGGGCGCCGAGCCGCTGTGGCGCGACCCGACCGGCGGTGTGCAACTCGCCGAGGTGCACACCTCGCAAGCCTGGGTGGGGCACCGGATCAGCAGGCTGCAGGAGCAGACCGGCGTCCGTGTGGCCTTTGTCACCCGGCTCGGTGAGGCGATCCTGCCCAGTTCCCAGACGGTGTTGCAGGAGGGTGACCTGGTGCACGTGATGATGCGCACCGACGAGATCGACAAGGTCGAGGCGGTATTCACCGAGGGTCCCGAAGACGAGGGCGGTCAGTGATGAGGGTCGCCATTGCCGGAGCCGGCGCGGTGGGCCGCTCGATCGCGGGCGAGCTGCTGGAGAACGGACACGAGATCCTGCTCATCGACAAGGCGCCGACCGCCATCTCGGTCGAGCGGGTTCCGCAGGCCGAGTGGCTGCTCGCCGACGCCTGCGAGATCACGTCCCTGGACGAGGCGGCGCTCCAGCGCTGCAACGTCGTCATCGCCGCGACCGGCGACGACAAGGTCAATCTGGTCGTCTCCCTGCTGGCCAAGACGGAATACGGCGTTCCGCGCGTCGTCGCCCGGGTGAACAACCCCAAGAACGAGTGGCTGTTCAACGAGTCCTGGGGCGTGGACGTGGCCGTCTCCACCCCTCGCCTGATGTCGGCGCTGGTGGAGGAGGCGGTCAGCGTCGGTGACCTGGTCCGGCTGCTGCACTTCAGCCACGGGGACGCCAACCTGGTCGAGCTGACCCTGCCGGAGGAGTCGGCGCTGGCCGGCACGCAGGTCGGCGACGTCCAGTGGCCGCAGGACACCTCGCTGGTCACGATCATCCGCGGGACACGTGTCCTCACCCCGACCCGGGAGGACTCGCTCGAGGCGGGCGACGAACTGCTCTTCGTGACCGCCCAGGCCCGCGAGGAGCAACTGGAGGACCTGCTGTCGGTACGCAGGACCGACACCGCACGCTAGGCACGCGAGGACGTGACCACGTGAGTGGGGGCGCCCGGGAATCTCCGGGCGCCCCCACTCACGTACGTGCTCACGGCGCTCAGGGGCGGCGGTGCCGGCCTGTCGTCGTCGCGTCGTCGTCCTCCGCTTGCTGCGCCTTCTCCTGCTCGCGCGCGGCCCTGCGCTCCTCCTCGGCGCGCTCCTCCGCCTCCATCTCCGCGAACACGTCGATCGGCGGCGGCGCCTTCGCCAGGAACACCCAGGTCAGGTATACGGCGAGCAGGAACGGCGGGATCTTCAGCGCGACCAGGACCCAGCCCAGCTGTGTCGTGTCCGCCCACCAATACAGCGGGAACAGGATCGCGCTCTTGCCGAGCAGGATCAGGCCCCAGGCCCAACTGGCCTTGGTGTAGGCCTTCTTACGGCCCGGGTTGCGGGTGCGCCAGGAGAGGTTCTCCCGGAAGATCGGGCCCAGCATCAGACCGATCAGCGGGACGCCGGCCATCGCGGTGATGATGTACGCCAGGGCCAGGCCGGTGGTGTAGAGCATGCCCGGCAGGTAGAAGTCCTTGGCGTTGCCGGTCATCATCGCGAAGACCACACCGAAGCCGACGCCGAAGACGCCGCTGAAGGCGTGCTTGACGGTGTCCTTCCTCGCCAGCCGGACCACGACCATCGCCAGCGACACGGCGAGCGCCGCGAGCGCCGCCATGTGCAGGTTCTTGTTGATCGTGTAGATGCTGACGAACAGGAGGCCGGGCAGCACCGTCTCGACCATGCCCCGCACCCCGCCGAACGCCTCGAACAGGGCGGCTTCGGTCACCGCCCTGGCGTCGTCGGCGGATGTGTCTTCGGTTGTCGGCTTGTCGAGTGACGTCACCGGCTACTCCCGTCCGAGGGGTCTCAGTTCGTATTTCGGGTTGAACAGCACCCTGCGGCCTCTGCTCAGGGAGATCCTGCCCGATGCGATCATCCTGCGGCCCGGTTCGATCCCGACGATGGAGCGCCGGCCGAGCCACACCACGTCCAGCGCGGCGGAGCCGTCGAACAGTTCGGCCTCCAGGGCGGGGACTCCCGCACGCGGCCGCAGTGTGACCGTGCGCAAGGTACCAGTAACCGTCACTATCTGCCGGTCCTGGCAGTCACCTATTCGTGTACAACCGGCAGTCTCGGCGTCCTCACGCAGCTCCTCGGACTCCAGGTCCTCCTGCGACGAGGAGAGCCGGTCGAGCATGCGCCGGAACCGGCCCGTCGGTTTCTCCGAGCGAGGAACAGCACCCATACGTGAAGCGTACCGGGGCGCCCCCACGGTTACGTACCCGCTGCCCGCCCGGTCCGAACCGGCCGCCCCCAGACCCGCGCGCGCAGCGCGCACACCCCGGGCGGGCACTCATCGTTCGAAGCGGTAGCCCATGCCCGGCTCGGTGATGAAGTGCTTCGGGTGGGACGGGTCGGCCTCCAGCTTGCGGCGCAACTGGGCCATGTACACGCGCAGGTAGTTCGTCTCCGTCCCGTACGACGGCCCCCAGACCTCCCGGAGCAGCTGCTTCTGCGCCACCAGCCGGCCGCCGTTGCGCACGAGGACCTCCAGCAGATGCCATTCGGTGGGGGTCAGCCGTACGTCCCTGCCGTCGCGGTGCACCTTCTTCGCGGCCAGGTCGACGGTGAACCCGTCGGTCTCCACCACCAGGCCGCCCTCGTCCTCGCCCGAGGGCTCGGCGCGGCGCACGGCGGCCCGCAGCCTGGCCAGCAGCTCGTCCATGCCGAAGGGCTTGGTGACGTAGTCGTCGGCTCCCGCGTCGAGCGCCTGGACCTTCTCGTCGGAGGCGTGCCGGGCGGACAGCACCAGGATCGGCACCCGGGTCCAGCCGCGCAGTCCACGGATCACCTCGACGCCGTCCATGTCGGGCAGTCCCAGGTCGAGGAGGACCACGTCGGGGTGGCGGGCGGCGGCCAGGCGCAGGGCTGCGGCGCCGTCGTGGGCGGAGTCGACCTCGTACGAGCGGGCCTTGAGGTTGATCACGAGGGCACGCACGATCGCCGGCTCGTCGTCGACCACCAGCACACGGGTCATGAGAAGTGCCTTTCCGGTTCGGCGGGGCCCACGGGCTCCGGTTCTGCTGGGCGGAGGGGCTCCGGGCCCGCGGGGGCCACGGGCTCCGCGGGTGTTGCCGTCGGAGCCCCCGTCGCGGCCGTTGCCGCGGGGGCCGCCGCGCGGAGGGTCAGTGTCATGGTGAGGCCGCCGCCGGGGGTGTCGTCGGCGTTCAGGGAGCCGCCCATGGCCTCGGCGAAGCCCCGCGCCACCGCCAGACCGAGGCCCACCCCGGCCCCGCGCGGAGCGTCGCCGTAGCGCTGGAAGGGCTCGAAGATGCGGTCCTTCCCGTCGTCGGGAACGCCTGGACCCCGGTCGACCACCCGGACCTCGACCCGGCCGGCGAGCGCACTGGCGGCCACCAGGACGGGGGTACCGGCAGGAGCGTACTTGACGGCGTTCTCGACCAGGTTGGCCATCGTCCGCTCCAGCAGCCCGGGGTCGACGGCGACCATGGGCAGGGTCTCCGGGACGTCCAGGGTGACACTGCCCTCGGGCACCCCGCCGAGCGCCATGGGCGCCACCTCGTCCAGATCGACCTCGCGGATCAGCGGGGTGACCGTGCCGGTGTGCAGGCGGGACATGTCGAGCAGGTTGCCCACCAGGTGGTCCAGACGGTCGGCGCCGTCCTCGATGCCCTTGAGCAGCTCGGCCCGGTCCTCGGGCGACCAGTCGACGTCCTCGGAACGCAGCGAGGAGACCGCGGCCTTGATCCCGGCCAGCGGGGTGCGCAGGTCGTGGCTGACGGCGGCCAGCAGGGCGGTGCGGATGCGGTTGCCCTCGGCGAGGGTGCGCGCCCGGTCGGCCTCGGCGCGCAGCCGGCGGCGGTCCAGGGTGACGGCGGCCTGGGCGGCGAAGGCGCCCAGTACCCGGCGGTCCTCGGCGGGCAGGGCCCGGCCGGTCAGCGCGAGCGCCAGGTGGTCCCCGACCGGGACGTCCACGTCGGCGTCGTCGGGCCGTTCGAGGGCCGGTCCGGTGCCGGTCCGTCCGGCGCAGGTCCACGGCTCGACGTCGCCGGCGCGTTCCAGCAGCGCCGCCGACTCCATGCCGAACGTCTCACGGACCCGTTCCAGCAGTTCCTCGAGGCCGGTCTCGCCACGCAGCACGTTGCCGGCGAGGAACGACAGGATCTCCGACTCGGCGCGCAGCCGGGCCGCCTGATGGGTGCGGCGGGCGGCGAGGTCGACGACGGACGCCACCGCCGCGCCGACGGCGACGAAGATGGCGATGGCGATGATGTTCTTCGGGTCGGAGACCGACCAGCGGTGCAGGGGCGGGGTGTAGAAGTAGTTCAGCAGCAGCGAGCCGGACGCCGCCGAGGCCAGGGCCGGCCGCAGCCCGCCGAGCAGCGCCGCGGCCACGGTCAGTGACAGGAACAGCAGCATGTCGTTGGCCAGGCCCGGGTCGAAGGCGCTGAGCAGCACGGCCAGCAGCGCGGGGCCCGCCATCCCGACCGCCCAGCCCCACGCCACCCGCGACCGCCCGAGCCGGGCGCCCCGGGCCACCGGCAGTCCACGCCCCTTGGCTATCGCCTCGTGGGTGACGATGTGCACGTCCAGGTCGGGACCGGAGTCCCGCGCGACGGTCGCGCCGACGCCGGGGCCGAAGACGTACTGCCACGTCTTGCGGCGCGAGGAGCCCAGCACGATCTGGGTGGCGTTCGCCGCGCGGGCGAAGGCGAGCAGGGCGGCCGGGACGTCGTCCCCCACCACGTGGTGGAAGGTGCCGCCCAGGCTCTCCACGAGGGTCCGCTGCCCGGCCAGCTCGCCGGGCGAGGCGGCGGTGAGCCCGTCGCCTCGGGCGACGTAGACCGCGAGCACCTCGCCCCCGGCGCCCTTCTCGGCCAGCCGCGCGGCACGGCGGATCAGGGTGCGGCCCTCGGGGCCGCCGGTCAGGCCGACCATGATCCGTTCGCGTGAGCCCCAGATCGCCGAGACGTCGTGCTCGCTGCGGTACCGCTGGAGGTACTCGTCGACCCGGTCGGCCACCCACAGCAGCGCGAGTTCCCTGAGCGCGGTGAGGTTGCCGGGACGGAAGTAGTTCGAGAGGGCGGCGTCGACCTTGTCCGGCTGGTAGACGTTGCCGTGCGCCATGCGGCGGCGGAGCGCCTCGGGCGTCATGTCGACCAGTTCCGTCTGCCCGGCCCGCCGCACCACCTCGTCCGGTACGGTCTCCTGCTGCCGGACGCCGGTGATGGATTCCACCACGTCGCCGAGGGACTCCAGGTGCTGGATGTTGAGGGTCGACAGCACGTCGATACCGGCGGCCAGCAACTCCTCCACGTCCTGCCAGCGCTTCGCGTTGCGCGAGCCGGGCACGTTGGTGTGAGCGAGTTCGTCGACGAGAACCACCTGGGGGCGGCGGGCAAGGACGGCGTCGAGGTCCATCTCGGAGAGCACGGCTCCGCGGTGCTCCAGTTCCCGGCGCGGTATCTGTTCCAGGCCCTCCAGCAGCGCCCTGGTGCGCGGCCGGTCGTAGGGCTCGACGAAGCCCACCACGCAGTCGGTGCCCCGCTCGACACGGCGCCGCGCCTCGGACAGCATCGCGTACGTCTTGCCGACGCCCGGTGCCGCGCCGAGGTGGATCCGAAGTCTGCCGCGTCCCATTCCCTCACTGTCCTCCGGTTTCCGGACAGCACGGCTGCCGCCGGTTGCCGGTCGCCGGTTCACCGCTGTCTGCGCGGAGTCGACCCTACGTTCGTCCCGGGCGGCCGAAGGCGCCGGCCGAGGTGCGGGATCCGGCCTTGACGGAACTCTGACGGGGCTGCGGCGGACTCCGGCCCCGGGCACCGGCACGGCGAAGCCGCGGCGGCGGTGCGGCGGCGGTGCGGCTTCGCCGTGCCGGTGCCTCAGCCGCTCACCGGCGTCGGTGCCGTACGGGGTTTCGCAGCCACGACGACGGGGCCGCACCCTGTCGGGTGCGGCCCCGTCGTCGTGGCTGCGAAAGCGCTCGGAGGCCGGGCTCAGCGGACTTCGGTGATCTCCGGTCCGCGCGCCAGCTGCCCCATGCCGCCCGCGAAGCGGGAGCCCTCGGGCGTCTCTTCCTGCTGCACACCCTCGGGGACCATCTGCGCGTCGTCCGGCAGCTTCAGGACGATCGGGTCGCGCGGCGCCATCGGGCCGTCCCCGCGTACGACGACCGTGTCCCGGAAGATCTGCTCCAGCAGCCCGGCGGCCTGCGGCTGCACCGCGCCCTGACCCGAGATGACCCCGCGCAGGAACCAGCGGGGGCCGTCCACGCCGACGAACCGGACGACCTGGGAACCGCCCGTGCCGTCCGGCAGCTGCACCGGCACCTGGGCCCGCAGTTCCCAGCCCAGCGGGCCCTCGACCTCGTCGATGATGCCGCCCTGCTGGGTGATGCCGGACGCGATCTCCTCGCGGACCTCGGTCCAGATGCCCTCACGTTTCGGGGCCGCGAACCCCTGCAGCTGGATGGCGCTGTCACGCAGGACGACGGTGGCCGCGACGATCGCGTCACCCGCGACCTCGACCCGCAGCTCCATACCGTCCACTCCGGGCACGAACAGACCGCCCAGGTCGACCCGGCCCTCGCCGGGCCGGCTCACCTCGGAGCCGTCCCAGGGCCCGTCGGGCCGGGGGGCCGGTTCGAGCCTCAGCCGCTCGCTCCCGCCGTCCGCCTCCGTGTCGACACCGTCGACGACCTGCTCGGCCTCGCCGGCCGCGTCCTCGGCGGCATCCCTCTTCTTGCGACGTCCGAACACGTCACTGTCCTTCCCGGTCGGATACGACCGAAGCGTATCGATTCCCACCCGCTGTGCCGCCGGCGGCGGCCTGAACGCTTGTGCCGCTCTTACCTTCCACCGCGGCGTGGCCTCCGGTGGATCCGAAGCCCCCCTCGGCCCGTGCCGAGCGGGGCAGCTCCGCGACCGGCACGAAGCGGACCCGCTCGACCTGCTGGACGACCAGTTGGGCAACCCGGTCGAAGCGCTCGAACCGCACGGCCTCGCGCGGGTCGAGATTCACCACGATCACCTTGATCTCCCCACGGTACCCGGCATCAACCGTCCCCGGGGCATTCACCAGGGCGACGCCGCAGCGCGCGGCCAGTCCGGATCGCGGGTGCACGAAGGCCGCGTACCCCTCAGGCAGGGTCACAGACACTCCGGTGGGCAGCACGGCCCGTTCCCCGGGTGCCAGCTCGCACGCCTCGGTGGTCCGCAGATCGGCACCCGCGTCACCGGGGTGCTCGTACGCCGGGAGCGGTACGTCCGGGTCGACGCGCCGGAGCGGTACCCGGAGTTCGGGGCGGCGGGCCCCGCTCACGGGTTGACCTCGAAGGCACGGGCGCGACGGACCTGGTCCGGGTCGTCCATGGCCGCCTTGATCTCCTCCTCGCGGCCGTGGTCGACGAAGTGGTCGACCTCGACCTCGATGAACAACGCGTCGGCACGGACGGCGACCGGACCGTCGGGGCCGCCGATGCGTCCGGTGGCGGTGCAGTAGATCTTCCGTCCGGCCACCGCGGTCACCTCCGCCCGCAGGTGGAGGACCGCGTCGACCGGCACAGGCCGGACGAAGTCGGTCTCGAGCCTGCCGGTCACGGCGATCGTGCGCAGCAGCCAGTTCAGCGAACCGAGCGTCTCGTCCAGGGCGCTGGCAAGCACCCCGCCGTGCGCGAGGCCGGGGGCGCCCTGGTGGGCGGGGCGCACGGTGAAGGCGGCGGTGACGGACACGTCTTCACCGGCCCGCGCCTCGATGTGCAGCCCGTGGGGCTGCTCGCCGCCGCAGCCGAAGCACTGGCCGTAGTGCGCGCCGAGGAGCGCACCGGGTGCGGGGGCGTCCGGGTGGCGCACCGGCGTCACAGCGTCGGCGGGGGGCTGAAGAGTTGAGGAAGTACCACTCACAGGCGCAGACCTTACCCGCCCGCCCGTCACCCACCACCGCCCTGCCCGACAGCGCTCCGCCCCGGCTACCCGGACTTCGGCTCCGTCCCACCACCGTGCCAAGCTTGGATCCATGCAGCTCTCCGTCCTCCCCTACGAAGAACGCCTGACAGCTCCTCGCTCCTGGTGGCTGATCTCCCTGCTCGTGGGTGTCTCGATGGCGCTGATCGTGCTGCCGTTCGGCATCCTGCCGATGCTCGGGGGTCTGGTCGGCGGCACGGCGGCGGCCGCGGTCGTGGCCAGCGCGTACGGCTCGGTGCGGATCCGGGTCGTGGGCGGGCTGCTGATCGCCGGTGAGGCGAAGATCCCGGTGACGGCTCTGGGCGACGTGGAGATCCTGGACGCCGAGGAGGCTCTCGCCTGGCGTACCCACCGGGCCGACCCGCGCTGCTTCATGCTGTTGCGGGCCTACGTCCCGGGGGCGCTGCGGGTGAAGATCACCGACCCGGACGACCCGACACCGTACGCCCTCCTGTCGACACGCGAGCCCAAACGGCTGGCGGAAGCCCTGCAGGCGGCGAAGGCCGCCGCGTAGCACGGCGGAAACACCCGGCAGGCTCAGCCTCTCCTGGGTCCGTCGTTGCCGTCCGGGCGGCCGTAGCCGCCGCCGAGTGCTCTGCGGAGGGCGCCGCCGCTCAGCCTGTCCCTCTCCAGGGCGTCGGCCGGAATCTCGAGCGCGGGAAGGGCGGGGAGCGCGTCCCAGGGGACCTGGATCCTGCGCAGGTCGGCCTGGATACGGGTGGCGAGCTTTCTGGTGTCCCGGCGGTTCATGGCCGCGCCGACGGCGGCTCCCACCAGGAAGGGCATCAGGTTCGGCAGGTTGCGGACGGTGCGCTTCATGATCCGCTGGCGCAGTTCGCGCTTCATGCGGCTGTTCATCGCCGTGCGTACGGTCGAGGGCCTGGTCGCCTCGATCCCGCGCTCCTGCGACCAGGAGTTCAGGTACACGGTGCTGCGCTGGGTGAGGTTGCCGGCCGGGCGTACACCGTAGACCTCGTGCAGTTCGGCGATCAGCTTGAGTTCGATCGCAGCGACTCCGGTGACCTCGGCGGCCAGCTCCGTCGGCATCGCGGGCGGTACGGGCATCGCCGCAGCGGCACCGACGCCGGCACCGACCGCCGCCGTCGCCCTGGTGGCGCCCGCCACGAGCTTCTCCGCGAGTTCCTCGGGACCGAGCCCCGGGAACTGTCTGCGCAGCGCCTCCAGGTCCCGTACGGGTACCCGCGGGGCGAGTTCGATGATCCGGTCCGCGAGGTACGCCAGGCCCGCACGCGCGCGTGCGCCGCCCTTCTGGGCGCCTTCCCTCGCCTTCTCCCGGAAGGCGGTGGCGCGTCTGCGGGTCACCGGAGCGGTGGCGGTGGCCTCCGCGGGTGCCGGGAGGTCACCGCGGCCGGCTGCGGGTTCGAGCGAGGCCGCCCCGGTATCGGCCGGACCTGGGTCGGTCGAGCCGGTATCGGTTGAGCCTCGCTCGTGGTCAGGCGCGTCGCGCAGGGGGCCGTCCTGCGGCCCCGGGTCCGCTCCCCTCGAGAGGAAGCGGCGCTTCCGAGGAGGGGTCGAGCCAGTCACGGCCGACCCGCCCTCAGTCGCAGTCGCGGCAGATCGGCTGGCCGTTCTTCTCCCGGGCCAGCTGGCTGCGGTGGTGCACCAGGAAGCAGCTCATGCAGGTGAACTCGTCCTGCTGCTTCGGCAGGACCCGGACGGCCAGCTCTTCGTTCGAGAGGTCCGCGCCGGGCAGCTCGAGGCCTTCCGCGGCCTCGAACTCGTCGACATCCACGGCCGAGGCCGACTTGTCGTTGCGGCGGGCCTTCAGCTCTTCGAGACTGTCCGAGTCGACGTCGTCGTCGGTCTTGCGTGGAGTGTCGTAATCGGTTGCCATGGTCGCTCTCCCCCTCTGGGTGTATGCGGTCTCTTCAGCGCACGTAACGCGCGAGGGGCCGGACTTGTGCCCGACCCGAGGCGGAGATTTTGCCTCACATCAAGGCCTGTTACTCAATCGACACCCAATCGAACCCCTCGCGGGTGATCGGCTTGGATGGCGAGGGGGACCGTACACGGTCCGAACGCGGCACTTCAAAGCCGCCTCACCGTGTACTTCCCGTAGTCGAAGCCGCTGGAAACCGGGACTTACCCGACCTTTCGAAGGCTCCAAGATCACGGAGAGTCAATGGATCGAAAATCGCCCCTGTGATCGATCCCACACGGGGGCACTGGAGAGGCCCTCCGGAAATTCCGCTCAAAGCGAACACCTCGTCGCGTCGGCGACATAATGTCAGATCGGCAGGGTGACGCGCATCACGAGCCCGCCGCCCTCACGCGGCTGGGCATAGATGTGCCCGCCGTGCGCCCGCGCCACCGACCGGACGATGGAGAGTCCCAGGCCGACGCCCTTGTCACTGCCCGTCCGCTCGGTGCGCAGCCGCCGAAAGGGCTCGAACAGGTTGTCGACCTCGTACGCGGGTACCACCGGGCCCGTGTTGGACACCACCAGGACCGCCTGCCCGTGCTCGAGGTCGGTGGTCACCTCCACCCAGCCCTGCTCGGCCACGTTGTAGCGCACGGCGTTCTGGACCAGGTTCAGGGCGATCCGCTCCAGCAGGACGCCGTTGCCCCGGACGACCGCGGGTTTCCGGGCCCCGCGGATCTCCACACCCTTGGCCTGCGCCTCGGCGTGCACCTGGTCGGTGGCCTGGGAGGCCACCTCGGCGAGATCCACCGGCTTGCGCTCGACGATCTGGTTGTCGCTGCGGGCGAGGAGCAGCAGGCCCTCCACGAGCTGTTCGCTGCGCTCGTTGGTGGCCAGCAGCGTCTTGCCGAGCTGCTGGAGCTCCACCGGCGCGTTCGGGTCGGAGAGGTGCACCTCGAGCAGCGTGCGGTTGATCGCCAGTGGGGTGCGCAGTTCGTGCGATGCGTTGCCCACGAAGCGCTGCTGGGCGGTGAAGGCCCGCTGCAGCCGCTCCAGCATGTCGTCGAAGGTGTCGGCCAGTTCCTTGAGCTCGTCGTCCGGGCCGTCCAGCTCGATCCGGCGGGACAGGTCGGAGCCCGCCACCGCGCGCGCGGTGCGGGTGATCCGGCCCAGCGGCGACAGGACACGGCCGGCCATGGCGTACCCGAAGGCGAAGGCGATGACCGCGAGGCCGAGCAGGGCGAGGAGCGAGCGGCTGAGCAGGTTGTCCAGGGCGTGCTGGCGCTGTTCGTTGACGCAGGCGCTCAGCGCGCTGTTCAGCTCGTCGGCGGGCAGTTGCGCGCTGCGCAGCTGACAGGTGTCGCTGGAGACCTGTCCGGACAGGATCCGGAAGGGCAGGTCGCTGCCCACGTTCAGCGCGTTCGCGGCGAGCAGGTAGATGATCGACAGCAGCAGGATCCCGGCGATCAGGAACATGCCGCCGTAGAGCAGGGTGAGCCGTATCCGGATGGTCGGGCGCAGCCAGGGGAACGGCGGTACGGGCCTGCGCGGGTCCCAGGTGGGCTTCGGGGGAGCCGGCGGGGACGGCGGGGCGGGAGTGGGCGTGGTGGCCACGGAATCAGATCCGGTAGCCCGAGCCGGGCACGGTCACGATGACCGGCGGCTCACCCAGTTTGCGGCGCAGCGTCATGACGGTCACCCGCACCACGTTGGTGAACGGGTCGGTGTTCTCGTCCCAGGCCTTCTCCAGGAGCTGCTCCGCGGAGACGACGGCGCCCTCGCTGCGCATGAGCACTTCCAGGACGGCGAACTCCTTGGGTGCGAGCTGGACCTCCTTGCCCTCGCGGAAGACCTCGCGGCGGTTGGGGTCGAGCTTGATCCCGGCGCGCTCGAGCACCGGCGGCAGCGGTACGCTGGTACGCCGTCCCAGGGCACGTACGCGCGCGATGAGCTCGCTGAACGCGAAGGGCTTGGGCAGATAGTCGTCGGCGCCGATCTCCAGGCCCCCGACGCGGTCGCTGACGTCGCCGGAGGCCGTGAGCATCAGCACACGCGTGGGCATGCCGAGCTCGACGATCCTGCGGCACACGTCGTCGCCGTGCACGAGGGGGAGGTCGCGGTCGAGGACGACCACGTCGTAGTCGTTGACGCCGATGCGCTCGAGGGCGGCCGCACCGTCGTACACGACGTCGACGGCCATGGCCTCCCGGCGCAGTCCGGTGGCCACCGCATCGGCGAGCAGTTGCTCGTCCTCGACGACGAGTACGCGCACGTCGGTTGTCCTTCCTACGTCCTGCCGGGCAGCGCTCCTCAGCGCACGCGCGCAGGGGTCTGGTGGGTGTGTTGCCTCCATCCTGCCCTTTTCGACCGTAAGTCGGCTGTAAGCCGGGGAGCGAACGGACAGCGGGAGGCGGACGGCACGGGGCAGGACAGCAGGCTGCGGCGGGCGGACACCCGGGCGGGAAGCCGGCGGTGGCCGGCCGGCACGGACCCGCCGGCACGGACCCGCCGGCGCGGAACCGGGGAACGGAGGGTGACGCGAGGGCGGGAGACCGGGGAACGCCCCGGAGAACGGAACGGGAATACGAGATTTTCCCGTCCGGTTAGGTTTCCGCGGAAGGGAGCTTGGGGAGGACGGGTTTTACATCCCGCGATCACGCTCTGCTTGCACCGCGCCACCATGCGGTGCGCTTCAGTCCGTTTCCCGCAGAGCGGACCGGATGCCCGAAGTCGTAGCCCCCCGGCCGAGCGGCGGCGGTCATCCACCAGAGGCGTGATCGTCCCTTCCGAACCGGCACACCCCCGTGCCATCGACCCACGACCCAGGACGAGGGGGCGCAGCATGGACGCTTTCACCGCAGGACTTCTGCAGCGCATAAGGACAACCGAGTCCGATCTGTCCCGGGCCCTCGACGAGGGCGACGACTTCCTCGTCGAGGTGGAGCAGGGCGAGCTCGACGACCTGCGCCGGCTCGCCGCCGAGCACGGTGTGGAGGTCGGCGTGTCCTGCGTCTGATCAGCCCGACGAGCCAAGGCGGCTCGGCGAAGCGGGCCCCGGCGAATCCAGCGTCGGGGCCCGCTTCGGAGTTCTCGGAGTTCTCAGGACTCGTAGGAGTCCCAGGGATCCAAGAGCCATCGAGGATCTCCCGGTTCGCCTCCCGGCCGTCCGTCAGTCGTGCCAGGCACCGAAGTCCTCCAGCAGCCGCTGAAGGGGCTCGAAGACGCCCGGGGTGGCCGCGACCGCGATATCCCATGAGGGACGCTCACCGGGCCGTCCACCGGTCAGCGCGCCCGCCTCCCGGACGATCAGGTCCCCCGCGGCCAGGTCCCAGGGGTGCAGTCCCCGCTCGTAGTAGCCGTCGAGCCGCCCGCAGGCCAGGTCGCAGAGGTCGACCGCGGCCGAGCCGCCGCGCCGGATGTCCCGCAGCAGCGGGATCAGCCGCTGCGCGACATCGGCCTGGTGGGCGCGGACCCCGGTGACGTAGTTGAAGCCGGTCGAGACCAGCGCCCGGTCCAGGGGCGGCGACGGGCGACAGGTCAGCGTGCGCTCGCCCGCCCACGCGCCGGTGGCCCGTGCCCCGCCGCTGCGGACCGCGTAGTACGTCTCACCCCGCATCGGGGCGGCGACCACCCCGACGACGGTCTCGCCGTCCTGCTCCGCGGCGATGGAGACGGCCCAGGTCGGCAGCCCGTACAGGTAGTTGACCGTGCCGTCGAGCGGGTCGATCACCCAGCGGACGCCGCTGGTTCCCTCGGTGGAGCCGCCCTCCTCGCCGAGGACGCCGTCGTCGGGCCGGCGCTCGGTGATCAGTCCGGTGATCAGCTTCTCGGCCGCGATGTCCATCTCGGTGACGACGTCGATCGGGCTGGACTTGGTCGCGGCGACCTCGAGGTCGACCGGGCGGCCGTCCCGCAGCAGCTCACCCGCGCGGCGTGCCGCCTCTCGGGCCAGTTCCAGCAGTTCCGCGTGCAGGGGGTCGGTCGCGGCAAGGGGGTCGGTCACGGCGCTCCTCAGGTGTACGGGCTGTCGGCGCCCGCGGCGGCGGGGCGCGGGGCCCGGGCCGGGCAGCAGCCCACCGGGCAGAGGTGGTGGCTCGCGCCGAGACCGCCCAGGACGCACGGGGTGACGTCCTGGCCGCGTTCGGTGGCGGCACGCTCCGTGATCAGGTCGCGGACCGCGGCGGCGAACCGCGGGTCGGCGCCCACGGTCGCCGAGCGGCGCACCGGCAGTCCCAGCTCCCCGGCCTTGGCCGTGGCCTCGGTGTCGAGGTCGTAGATCACCTCCATGTGGTCGGAGACGAAGCCGATGGGGGCCATGACGACGGCCGGGACCCCGGCCGCGTGCCGCTCCTCGAGGTGGTCGCAGATGTCTGGCTCCAGCCAGGGGATGTGCGGGGCGCCGGAGCGGGACTGGTAGACGAGCTGCCAGGGGTGCTCCACGCCGGTGCGCTCCCGTACGGCGTCGCCGATCACCCGGGCGACGTCCAGGTGCTGGGCCACGTACGCGCCACCGTCGCCGTGCCGCTCGACCGGTCCGGAGGTGTCGGCGGAGGCGACGGGGATCGAGTGGGTGCAGAAGGCGAGGTGTGCGCCGTCGCGCACCTCCTCGGGCAGGTCGGCGAGCGAGCGGACGATCCCGTCGACCATGGGTTCCACGAAGCCGGGGTGGTTGAAGTAGTGCCGCAGTTTGTCGACCCGGGGCAGTTCGAGGCCCTCCGCCTCCAGCGTCGCCAGGGACTCGGCGAGGTTCTCACGGTACTGACGGCAGCCGGAGTAGGAGGCGTAGGCGCTGGTGGCGAAGACGAGGATGCGGCGGCGTCCGTCACGGACCATCTCGCGCAGGGTGTCGGTCAGGTACGGCGCCCAGTTGCGGTTGCCCCAGTACACCGGGAGGCCGAGGCCGTGGTCGGCGAAGTCCTCGCGCAGGGCGTCCAGCAGGGCGCGGTTCTGTTCGTTGATGGGACTCACCCCGTCGAACAGGAAGTAGTGCTCCCCGACTTCCTTCAGTCGTTCTTTGGGGATGCCCCGCCCGCGCGTCACGTTCTCCAGGAACGGGACGACGTCGTCCGGGCCCTCGGGGCCGCCGAAGGAGAGCAGGAGCAGTGCGTCGTAGGGGGTGGGATCGAGCTCGTCAGGCATGCCTCGATCCTGCCACCTGCCACCGGCGGCCGGGCGACGGCGGGGGGCCGACCGGGCCTACCTCTGCGGCCAGGAGACATTAGGGTTACCTAACCCGTAAGCTGTATCGCCTGTGGTCGCGCCTTACTGAGATCTCCGGAGACCTCGTGCCCAGCCCTTATCTCGCCCTGTTCGCCGCCCCCGGCAGCAAGGCCTTCTCGGCCGCGGGGTTCATCGGCCGGATGCCGTTGTCCATGATGGGCATCGGCGTGGTCACGATGGTTTCCCAGCTGACCGGCCGGTACGGGCTCGCCGGCGCCCTGTCGGCCACCATCGCCCTGGCCGCCGCGGTCGCGGGCCCGCAGGTCTCCCGTCTGGTGGACCAGTACGGGCAGCGGCGGGTCCTGCGTCCGGTGACGCTGCTCGCACTGGCCGCGGCGGCGCTGCTGCTGTTCGCCGCGCACTACGGCTGGCCGGACTGGGCGCTCTTCGTCGCCTGCGCCGGTATCGGCTGCGTGCCGAGCCTCGGCGCGATGATCCGGGCCCGCTGGGCCGCCGTGTACCGCGGCACCCCTCAACTGCACACCGCGTACTCCTTCGAGTCCGTGGTGGACGAGATGTGCTTCATCTTCGGGCCGATCATCTCGATCGGGCTGTCCACGGCGTGGTTCCCCGAGGCCGGCCCGCTGTTCGCGGCCTGCTTCCTCGCGGTCGGCGTCTTCTGGCTGACGTCCCAGCACGCCACCGAGCCGGCCCCGCACCCGCGTGAGCGCTCGGACGACGGCCGCAAGGGCGCGGGGGGCGGTACGGCGCTGAGCTCCCCGGGCCTGCAGGTCCTGGTGGCCACCTTCGCGGCGACGGGGGCGATCTTCGGCGGCGTGGACGTGGTCACCGTGGCGTTCGCGGAGGAACGCGGGCACAAGGCCGCCGCCAGTGTGGTGCTCGCGGTGTACGCGCTGGGCTCCTGCGTGGCAGGCCTCGTGTTCGGGCTGATGCGCTTCGCCGGGGCGCCCGAGCGACGCTGGCTGCTGGGCATATGTGCGATGGCCGTGAGTATGATCCCCCTCCTACTGGTCGGAAACCTGCCGTTTCTGGCTGTGGCGCTGTTCGTTGCGGGTCTGTCCATCGCCCCCACGATGATCACGACGATGTCCCTCATCGAAGAGCACGTACCACGCGCGCAGCTCACCGAAGGCATGACCTGGGTGAGCACCGGGCTCGCGGTCGGGGTCGCTCTCGGCTCCGCCGCGTCCGGCTGGGTGATCGACGCGGCAGGAGCGCGCGCCGGGTACGGGGTTCCGACGGTGTCGGGAGCCGTCGCGGTCGCGGTCGGTTTCCTCGGGTACCGCCGGCTGAAGCGGCCGGCTCCGGGTCGGGGAGGCTCCGTTGGGCAGCACGGCGAGCACGAGGAACGGAACATGGCGTAACTGGGGAGGCACCGTCCTCGCCCGCCCCGCGCGGGAGGTCACGCCGGCCTCCGTCGACGAACTGGCGGCGGCCGTGCGCCGGGCCGCCGAGGACGGCCTCCCGGTGAAGGCGGTGGGCACCGGGCACTCCTTCACCTCCATCGCGGCGACCGACGGTGTGCAGATCCGCCCGCATCTGCTGACGGGCATCCGGCACATCGACCGCGCGGCCGGTACCGTCACGGTCGAGGCCGGCACCCCGCTCAAGCGGCTCAACGCTGCTCTCGCGCGGGAGGGGCTGTCACTCACCAACATGGGGGACATCACGGAGCAGACCGTCTCCGGGGCCACCGGCACCGGCACCCACGGGACCGGCCGCGACTCGGCATCGATCGCCGCGCAGATCCGGAGCCTGGAGCTGGTCACCGCCGACGGCTCGGTACTCACCTGCTCGCAGAAGGGGACCGACGAGGAGCGTGCGGTCTTCGCCGCCGCCCGGATCGGTCTCGGCGCCCTCGGCATCGTCTCCGCGATCACCTTCGCCGTCGAGCCGATCTTCCTGCTCACGGCCCGTGAGGAGCCGATGCCCCTGGACCGCGTCCTCACCGAGTTCGACGAACTGCACGCCGAGAACGAGCACTTCGAGTTCTACTGGTTCCCGCACACCGGAAACACCAACACCAAACGGAACAACCGCAGCGCCGGACCGCGGCAGCCGGTGCATCCCGTCCGGGGCTGGTTCGACGACGAGTTCCTCTCCAACGGCGTCTTCCAGGCGGCGAACTGGGTCGGCCGCGCGGCGCCCGCGACCGTCCCCGCCATCGCGCGGGTCTCCAGCAGGGCCCTGTCCGCGCGGACCTACACCGACATCCCGCACAAGGTGTTCACCTCGCCGCGCCGGGTCCGCTTCGTGGAGATGGAGTACGCGGTGCCGCGCGAGGCCCTGGTGGACACGCTGCGCGCGCTGAGGGCCATGGTCGACCGCTCCCCTCTGCGGGTCAGCTTCCCCGTCGAGGTGCGCACGGCCCCGGCCGACGACATCACCCTGTCCACGGCTTCCGGTCGCGACACCGCGTACATCGCGGTCCACATGTTCCGGGGCACTCCCTATCAGCGGTACTTCACGGCGGCGGAGCACATCTTCACCGCCCACGAGGGACGGCCGCACTGGGGGAAGATCCACACCCGGGACGCCGGGTACTTCTCCCGGGTGTATCCGCGCTTCGCCGAGTTCACGGCGCTGCGGGACCGTCTCGATCCGGAGCGTCTGTTCCGGAACGACTATCTGCGGAGGGTCCTGGGGACGTAGCGGACGCGTCCGGTTCCGGGCTCGCGGTGTCGCCGGCGTCCTGGCCCCCGGTGCCGTCCGGGGTGCCCTCCGGTGCGTCGCCCTCGTCCGGCGTGGCACCCCGGAGCCGGTGGCCGCTCCCCCGTCCTGCGCCGTCGCGGAGGGGGCGGGCGCCTCTCCGTCCCCGCCGGACTCCCCGGAGCCACCGGAGCCACCGGAGTCCTCCGCCGTCCCGGAGCCGCCGGAGGTGCCGGAGCCGCCGGAGGTGCCGGAGGTGCCGGAGCCGCCGGAGCCGCCGGAGCCGCCGGAGGTGCCGGAGGTGCCGGGGTCCTGCTCGCCGGAGCCGTCCGGGTCACCGGAGCCGCCGGAGGTGCCGGAGGTGCCGGGGTCCTGCTCGCCGGAGCCGTCCGGGTCACCGGAGCCTGACGTGTGCTCACCGGTGAACGCGTTGCCGACGGTGGTGTCCGGTGCGCCGCTGAGGCTCTGGCCGGAGGCGAGCTCGTAGGTGGTGATTCCGGCCATCGTGACGCCCAATACCAGCGCCGCCGCGACCACCGTCCGTTTCCGGCCCCGCCGCACTCCCCTGGCCCTGCCCCGGTACACGGTGCCCCCGGTGAACTCGCCGGGTGTCCGTGAGGACCCCTCCCCGGCCGGCTGCCCCGGTGCAGCGGGCGCCACGCGCAACTGCTCGCCGGTGTGCGTGAAGAAGTGCTGGAAGGTCGTTCCGCCGCAGGTGGCGACGATGCTCATGATTCCGGCGCCGATGATCGTCCCGTAGACGCCGAACGACGAGGCGAGCTGGGCGCCGAGCACCGCGGCCACCGCGCCGCCCGCGACCTGCGGCACGCTCAGGTCGATCCGCGCACGCTTCCCCTCCTCCGCGTCACCGTACTCACCTGCGACAACCGGCGTTTCCCGCTTTTCTTGACCTTTCCCGCCTTCCCCTGCGTTCCCGCACACGAACGATCAACTGCACGACAAGTGGACGCCCGGACGAAACCATAAGTTCCGTTTCTGGTGATTGCGCAAGGTGCCCCACGCCGGGATCGGTGCATCCGGGCCGTGACGGCCAAGTAGCACCCCTTGCGCGAAGTCGGGCGGCGCGCCAATCCACGCACATGGCCCGAATGGAGTACTGTTGCGAGCCCTGGATCCGGTCGCCCATCAGGGCGCCCGGACCCCTTGCGGACCGCCAGGAGGGGGCCAGTTGCACAGGGTGACACGGTTGGTCACTCAGCGTTGCGAATAGGTAACCGTGCCATAACGGCGAGTCCGGGCCCACGCCCGACACGCCGGGCAACTCGGCAAGGTTGTGGCAGGCTGCACCCGGGCAGGCCACACTCGACTAGCGGAAGCAGCGACGCACGTGACGTCGGCAGGCACCACCCGGGAGGTCCCCATGCCCGAACTGCGTGTCGTGGCCGTCTCGAATGACGGCACACGGCTGGTGCTGAAGGCTGCGGACAGCACGGAGTACACGCTTCCGATCGACGAACGTCTGCGCGCCGCGGTGCGTGGCGACCGTCCCCGCCTCGGCCAGATCGAGATCGAGGTGGAGAGCCATCTCCGCCCCCGCGACATCCAGGCGCGTATACGAGCCGGTGCGACCGCGGAAGAGGTCGCCCAGATGGCCGGCATCCCCGTGGACCGTGTCCGCCGCTTCGAAGGCCCCGTACTCGCCGAGCGCGCCTTCATGGCGGAGCGCGCCCGCAAGACCCCCGTCCGTCGGCCCGGTGAGAACTCCGGTCCGCCGCTGGGCGAGGCCGTGCAGGAGCGGCTGACGCTGCGCGGTGCGGAGAAGGACACCGTGCAGTGGGACTCCTGGCGCCGCGACGAGGGCACCTGGGAGGTGCTGCTGGTCTACCGGGTCGCGGGTGAACCGCACTCGGCGAGCTGGACGTACGACCCGCCCCGGCGGCTGGTCCAGGCCGTCGACGACGAGGCGCGCTCGCTGATCGGCGAGTCCGACGACCTCGCCGCTTCGCCCGAGCCCAGCTTCCCGTTCGTGCCGCGCATCGCCCGGCTGCCCCGTGACCGTCCGGGTGACCGTGAGCGGCAGAGCCTGCCGTCGGGTCAGGACTACGAGGCCGACGAGGAGTCGGTGGTCACCGTCGGTGGTGAGCGGGACTCGCTCACCAGCCTGCTGGAGGCGGTGCCGAGCTTCCGGGGTGACCTGGTGGTTCCCGAGCGGGCCCCCGAGCCCGCCGCGGAGGACCCCGACAGCGAACCAGAGGCGGAGGAGCCGCCGGCTCCCGCGGCTTCGGCCGGTTCCGCCTACGCGGACGTCCTCATGCCCCGCGCCGTCACCAGTCACCGGGACCGTCTCGTCGGGTCCACGGACCGTCAGGCGGAGGCGGACGGAGTCCGTCCGGGCCGCCGCGCGGCGGTGCCGAGCTGGGACGAGATCGTGTTCGGGACCCGGCGCAAGAAACAGGAGTGACCCTGCGGGGGCGGCCGACGAGGCAGAGGGACCCGCCCGAGACGTCGTGAAAGGGGCGCTCGTCATGCGCGAGCGCCCCTTTCACGCTTCCGGTCTACTGAGGGTCGGGTCCCACCGCGACCGGCCGCTCCGGGTCCGACGACCACTCCGACCAGGAGCCGACGTACAGCTCCGCCGGGATGCCCGCCACCGCCAGCGCCAGTACCTCGTGCGCCCCCGAGACCCCCGAACCACAGTACACGCCGACCTGTGTGTCCGCGGACACGCCCAACTCCCTGAACCTCGCTCCCAGTTCCCCGGCGGGCAGGAAGCGGCCGTCCGGGCCGACGTTCTCGGTGGTGGGCGCCGAGACCGCGCCCGGGATGTGGCCGCCGACGGGGTCGATCGGCTCCACCTCGCCCCGGTAGCGCTCCCCCGCGCGGGCGTCGAGGAGCAGCCCGGACCGGGCCAGGGCCGCCGCGCCGTCGGCGTCGAGCAGCCCGGCCGGACCGGGCACGGGCACGAAGTCGCCCTCGGGCGGTTCGGGTTCCGTGGTCTCGAGCGGACCGTCCCAGGACGGCAACCCGCCGTCGAGGACCCGCACGTCCGGGTGACCCGTCCAGCGCAGCAGCCACCAGGCGCGGGCAGCCCCCCAGCCCAGCCCTCCATCGTATACGACCACCGGGGTGCCCGCCGACACGCCCGCCCGGCGCATCGCGGCGCCGAACTCCTGCGGACCGGGCAGCGGATGGCGTCCCCGTCCAGTCGAAGGTCCGGCCAACTCCTTGTCCAGGTCGATGAATACGGCGCCGGGAAGGTGCCCGTCGCGGTACGCGGCCCGTCCGTCGAACGGCGGCTCGCCGGCCGCCGCGGCCGTGCTCAACCGCCAGCGGACGTCGAGCAGTACCGGAGGGTCACCGCCCGCCAGTACGGCGGCGAGTTCGGATGCGGAGATGAGGGCGTTCATGGCCACCATCCTGACGTACGGGGTGGCCGTCTCGTCCAGGTCCGGCTACTCTGCTCGGCCGGGCAGAACCGGTCACGAGGCGTATGGGATCGGGCACATGCTGTACTACCGATCGACATCATCCGGCAAGCGCGCCGAAAAGGACGGGGACCCGCGCATCGGGCATCCTCCGGATACAGGAACCGCCGTACGGGGCGGTCCCGGAGCGCGCGACACCGTGGCCGATGCCTGTACCAGCACGGGGACGAATCCGCAGAGCGGACGCGGCACGACCCTCGCCGGGTCGAGAAGAGCACGGCCACCGCGAGGGCGGCCGAGAAGAGAGTGACGATGACCGACGCACGGTGGCCCGCCCGCCGAGACGGCGAAGCACCCGTTCGGCACGCACCCGGTACACCCTGCTGGGTGAGTCTCATGGTGCACGGGCCGGACAGGGCCCGGATGTTCTACGAAGCGCTGTTCGGCTGGGAGTTCCGGTCCGGTCCGCAGCAACTCGGTCCCTACGCGCGTGCGCTGCTCGACGGCTGCGAGGTGGCCGGCATCGGGCTGCTCCCGCCGGATGCGCGTCTGCCGGTGGCCTGGACACCGTACTTCGCCTCGGTGGACGTGGACCGCACCGCCGAGGCGGTGCGGTGGCGCGGCGGCACCATCGGCGTCGGCCCGCTGGACGCCGGCGAGGCCGGGCGGCTGGCGATCGGCTCCGACCCCTCGGGCGCCGTCTTCGGCATCTGGCAGGCGTCCGTGCGGCTGGGCAGCCGGGCGGTCACCGGGGTGCCCGGCGCGCCCGCCTGGTACGAACTGACGACCCGTGAGTCGGAGCGTGTGGCCAAGTTCTACGCGTCGGTGTTCGGTCACACCGCCCAGCCCGAGGTCTCCGCCGACATCGACCACATGACCCTGAGCGTGGACGGCCGGCCCGTGGCCGGGATCCACGGCATGGGCGGCGGCCCCCTGAGGGACCGGGGGCCGTACTGGACGACGTACTTCACCGTGGCCGGTCTCGACGACGCGGTGGACCACGTCCTGCGCCTGGGCGGCCAGGTCCTCGAGCGGCCCCACGACGGCGCCCGGGGCCGCGTCGCGACGGTGGCGGACCCGGAGGGGGCACGGTTCTCGCTGCTGCAGGGCCCGTAGGGCTCGTGCCGCGCCTCTCCCGCCGGTCCGCTGTCATGCCGACCACCATCCCGTCGGTCGCGCATCGGGACCCACGGTGACGCAACGACAGAGAGCTTCTGTACACGCTGCACGCATGAGGAGCCGCGCACCGCAACGGCTTCCCTTGCGGAGGCGTTGGGCGAAAGCGGCGGTGGTGGACATGACGGAGCGCAGAAGCACGGTGGCAGATGCCGGGACGGCAGCCGGGGGATTCCGTCGCCGGGCCGCGGTGGCCGAGCCCTGGCCCGGGGCCCGGTCCGCCGCGGAGGTGTGCGGAGCCGGGCCCCGGCCTGGGGCTCACTTGTCCAGGTGCGCCCAGAACTCTTCGAAGGACAGGAGCTTGTCGCCGTCCAGGTCGCGGGACTTGATGACGGCCTCCGCCACCGGCTCGGTGACGTTCCAGTCACCGCCCTGGGCCAGGGCGGTCTTGAACTCGGCAGCGGTGATGAACCCGTCCCCGTCCGCGTCGATCCGCTCGAACTGCCTGCGCGCTTCCTCGATCTCCGCCACCGGTCCGCCCCTTTGTTCCTCGTACTCCGCCGGACTCCCTGGGAGTCCTGATGACGCAGGTCAGACTATCTGCCCGTGCGAGCCCTCGGTACGGCGATCCCCCACGCGGACTCCGCCTCGTGGGAGGCCGGTCACGCCGGTCAGGTGACCGGCAGGACGTCCGGGGCCAGGGCGGCCGCGTGGGACGTGGCGGCCGTCATGCGGCGGCGGTGATGGCGGCGGCACAGGACCTCGTAACCGACCTCGTCCGGGGAGCCCGTGACATCGCCGACGACCACTTGCGCGCCTTCCACCACCATCACCCCGCCGACCGTCCGGGCGTTGTGGGTGGCGCGGGCGCCGCACCAGCACAGGGCCTCGACCTGGAGCACCTCGACCCGGTCCGCCAGCTCCACCAGCCGCTGGGAGCCGGGGAACAGCTTGGACCGGAAGTCGGTGGTGATGCCGAAGGCGTAGACGTCGAGCTCCAGGTCGTCCACCACCCGCGCGAGCTGGTCGATCTGCTCCGGCGCCAGGAACTGCGCCTCGTCCGCGATCACGTAGTCGGCGCGCCGGCCCTGCGAGAGATGGTCGACGAGGTGCGCGTACAGGTCCGCGTGCTCCCCCACCTCCACCGCGTCCGTGACCAGGCCGAGGCGGGAGGAGAGTTTGCCCTCGCCGGCCCGGTCGTTGCGGGTGAAGATCATGCCCGCCAGGCCACGCGCCGAACGGTTGTGCTCGATCTGGAGGGCCAGCGTCGACTTCCCGCAATCCATCGTTCCGGAGAAGAACACCAGCTCGGGCATGGGAGGTCGGGCACCTTTCGGCGGGAACGGGCGGTGAGGGCGGACCGGGTGGGCCTCAGGAGCGTACTTCGAGGAGGGGGACCAGTTGTTCGGCAGGGGTGAGGGAACCGTGGTTGCCGACCATCTCCGATTCCCCGGGTTCCCGCTCCGAGGCGACGATCAGGACGTCGTCCCGGGCGGCGGCGACCACGTCGCCGATGCGGTGGTAGACACGGTCCTCGATCCGGCGGCCGAACCAGCCCGCGTCGATCGCCTCGTCCCGCGAGGCCACCCAGAACTGCTCGCCGAGCACCTCGCGCCAGCAGGTCAGGACGTCCGTCGCGGCGCCCGGTACGGCGTAGACGTGGCGGGCGCGGCCCTCGCCGCCGAGCAGGGCGACTCCGGCGCTCAGCTCCCAGTCGTGATCGAAGTCGATGCGGTGCTCCTCGTCGAAGGGCACGTCGACCATTCCGTGGTCGGCGGTGACGTAGAGCGCACTGCGCGGCGGGAGTTGCCCGGCCAGCCGCTGGACCAGGCGGTCGACGTACATGAGCTGGCCGCGCCAGGTGTCGGAGTCGAGGCCGAATCGGTGCCCGGCGCCGTCGACCTCGGCGTAGTACGTGTAGACCAGGGAGCGGTCGGCGGCGGCCAGTTGAGCGGCCGCGAGGTCCATGCGCTCCTCGCCGGACAGCCGCCCGTGGAAGGCGCCGCCGCTGAGCGCGACCTTGGTCAGCGGGGTGTTCGCGAACGCGGGTGAGGACACCTGGGCGGCGTGCACCCCTGCCCGGTGGGCCAGTTGGAAGACGGTGGGGTGGGGCTGCCAGGTGTCGGGCCGGGTCCAGGGCTGCCAGCGCAGCTGGTTCATCAGCTCGCCGGTGTCCGGGTTGCGCACGGTGTAGCCGGGCAGGCCGTGCGCGCCGGGCGGCAGGCCGGTGCCGACGGAGGCCAGGGAGGTGGCGGTGGTCGCCGGGTAGCCCGTGGTGAGGGGACGCCCGGTGCCGCCGCGTGAGGTGGCCATCAGGGACGCCATGAACGGGGCTTCCTCCGGGTGCGCCTTCAGCTGCTCCCAGCCGAGACCGTCGATCAGGAACACGCAGTTCCGGTCGGCGGGGGTGAGTTCCGGGATCGCGGCGGTGGTGCCGGGGACGCCCATGCCCGCGGCGAGGGTGGGCAGCAGGTCGGCCAGCGAGCCGGTGCCGTACTCGGGCAGGGGGGCGGAGTCCGGGGCGAGGGGCTCCGGGTGGACGTCCCAGCCGGTGGTGTGCGGGGACGGCGGGGTGTGCGGGGTCGGGGAGGTGTGCGGCATCAGCGTGCGGAGTCCGCGGTCGCCTCGGAGAGAGCCTGTGCGAAGGCGAGCGCCTGACGCACCGTCTCCGGGCCGTCCCCGGCCTCGCTGACCCTCAGGCTGAGGTCGTCGGCCGTCGAACTGCCCGTGTAGCCGTGGTCGGCCTCGCAGTTGGGGTCGCCGCAAGCGGCCGGCTCCAGGTCGAGACGGGCGACCGCTCCCCAGCCGATGGTGAGCACGATCTCACGGGGCAGTGTGCCCGGCTTGTACGACTCCGGGTTGGCGACCACCCGGCTGACCACGATCGACGAGATCCGGCCGAGCTTGACCGACTCCGTGGACGTGGTGGCGTACGGGGTCGGGGAAGTGGTGTCGGCAGCCTGCTCGTCGGTGTGGCTGACGATGAAGCGGTTACCGGTGAGGACGAGCACGGTCACATGGCGCCGTACCTCGTTCTGGTCGAATGTCGTCTCCTGGTGGACCAGGTACGACCGGACGGGCTCGCCGCCCACGGCGGCCTCCACCGCCTCGGCCACGAGGGCCGGGTAGTAGCCGCTGCGCTCGATCGCCGCCCGCAGCCCCTGGGTCGTCGTACTGGTCTTGGCCATGGTGCCCATCCTACGGGGGAGCACTGACTGCGAGGCACCGGTCACGGCACTCCCTCGTGCGCACCGGGTCCGGCCGGCCGGGAACGGCCCGGCCGGTACGGCCGGCGGGACTCACCGGCCCGTGTCCTCGCGCGACGGCTGTTCGTCCACCCGAGTGCCGTCCCGCGCGAGACGGTCGGCCAGTTCGTCCCGGAACAGCGCGCCGCGGTCGAGTGCCTGGACGCGGTAGGCGGTGCGGCCGACGATCTGGCTGGTGATCGGCGCGGTGAGCAACTGGAACAGGACGACGAGCAGCAGCATCGGCGCGTAGCGCAGAGGCATCTGCACGGCGGTTCCCACCAGGATGAGCATCAGGCCGAGCGTCTGGGCCTTGGCGGCCGCGTGCAGGCGGCTGCCGATGTCCGGGAAGCGGAGCAGGCCCACGGAGCCGAGCAGGCAGAAGATCGCGCCGGCCGGGAGCAGGACGGCGGTGATCACGTCGGACACCGCGGTCACCGCAGGCCTGCCCGCTTCTCGACCAGGTGGGCGGCCGTCACCGATCCGGTGAAGGCCAGCAGGGCGAGGACGACGAGCACGGGCAGGGGTGTGGTGTCCCCACGCAGGACCATGCCCACGGCGGCCCCGGCGATGATCATCGTCAGGAGGACGTCCAGCGCCACGATGCGGTTGAGCGCGTCCGGACCTCGCACGAGACGCAGCAGGGTCAGCAGGCCGGCCACTGACACCACGGCCAGGGTGGCGGTGTACACGACGGTCATGGGGTTCTGCCTCCTTGATCAGGGTGGTCGGGAGGACCGGGACGGTCGGACGGCCCTGGGCCGACGGCGGGCCCGGAACCGCCGCCGGGGCCGGGGCCGGTGGCAGGCTCAGGGCCGGTGGCAGGCTCAGGGCCGGTGCCAGGCCCGAGGTCGCTGGAGGCCCCAGGGGTGGTGGCAGGCCCTGAGCCGCCGGCAGGCCCCGGGCCGGGAACCGGCCCCGGGCCGGTATCAGACCCGGAGCCAGACCCGGAGCCAGACCCGGAGCCAGACCGGGTGCCAGACCCGGGGCCAGGACTGGGGCCAGACCCGGGGCCAGGACTGGGACCGGGCCCGGCGGAAGGCCCGGAGGTGTCGTCGTCACCCGTCGCTCCGCGTCGTCGGCCGTGGCCGACCGCCCGCGCCACTCTGTGCTCCACGGTCTGCACCAACTTCCTGCGGCGGGCGAGGTCGGTTTCGTCGCGGACCGGGAGCGTGTGGACGTACAGCCGCTGCCGGCGCCGGTCGATCTCCACCACCAGGGTGCCGGGGGAGATCGTCGTGAGTTCGGCCACCGCGGTGATCAGGAGGTCGCTGTCGACGTGCAGCGGGACCTCGATGATCGCCGCGGACGTCTTCCCTCCGTATCTCAGGACCTGCCAGGCGACGGTGACCCCGGACCCGACGAGATCCTTCAGCAGGTCGACCAGCAGGCGCGCGATCTGCAGCGGCCGGGGCACGGCTCCCGGCAGGACCGGCGGCAGGCGGAAGGACCCGACGACGGTCACGGCGACGAGCAGACCTCCGAGGAGGACCAGCGGGCCGACGGAACCCCACAGCACGATCCACAGCAACCACAGCCACCCCATCATGGGCAGGCGGCGCAGGACTCGGCGGGCGTACTCCCGGCGGGTCAACGGCCCTCCTCGGTCATGACGGCGGAGCGGTACTCCCGCGGGTCGAGCAGTTCGTGTGCGGCTCGTTCGCCGACGCGGGCGAGCGGACCCGCGCAGACGGCGACCGCGACACTGGTGGCCACCATGACGACGGTGGCGGCGGTCATCAGTCCGGTCCCGCGCCGGACGGCGCGGCGCTCCGGGCGGAGGGCGGTGCCGGGGGCCGGCTTCCCCGGCGGTGGCTCGTCGTGGCGGTCCGGGTGCGGGTCCTGCCGCATGAAGGCCCTGGTCCAGACCCGGGTCATCGCGTAGAGCGTCAGCAGGCTGGTGAGCAGGGCGGTCGCAGCCAGGGCGTACGCCGCGGTACCGCCCTGCCACGCACCGGCCCGCAGCAGGGTCAGCTTGGCCACGAACCCGGAGAACGGCGGGATCCCGGCCAGGCTCAGGGCGGGGAGGGCGAACAGCGCGGCGACCAGCGGCCTCGGGGGCGGCCCCTGTGCCATGCGCCTCATGCCTGTTGTCCCCGCGTGGCGCACGGCGAGGGAGGCGGCGAGGAAGAGCGCCGCCTGGACGATGATGTGGTGGACGATGTAGAGGACGGTGCCGGTGAGTCCGAGCGTGTCGAACAGCGCGAGACCGAACAGCATGAAGCCGATGTGGCTGACGAGGGTGAAGGACAGCAGCCGGTTGATGTCGTCCTGGGCCAGCGCGCCGAGGATGCCCACGATCATGGCGGCGATCGCCACACAGGCCAGCAGGGTCCACACGCTGGAGCGCGGAAAGAGCAGGGTCTGGGTGCGCAGCAGGGCGTAGACGGCGACCTTGGTCAGCAGGGCGGCGAACACGGCGGTGATCGGCGCCGGTGCGGTGGGGTAGCTGTCGGGCAGCCAGAAGTGCAGGGGGACGATCGCCGCCTTGATGCCCAGGACGGCCAGGAGCAGCAGGGCGAGTGCGCCACGCAGGCCGTCGGGGAGTTCGGCGAGCCGCGGTCCGAGCTGGGCCAGGGTGACCGTGCCGACGGCCGCGTACACCAGGCCGACAAAGGTGAGGAACAGCAGGGAGGACGTCAGGCTGGTGATCATGTAGGTCATACCGGCGCGGGTGCGGTTTCCGTCGGCGTCCAGGGTGATCAGGACGTAGGACGCGGCGAGCAGCACTTCGAAGGCGACGAAGAGGTTGAACAGGTCACCGGTGAGAAAGGCCAGGCTCACTCCGCTGACGAGCATCAGGTAGGCGGGATGGAAGACCTCCGCCGAACTCCGGCGTTTCTCCGCGGTGCCCTGGCCGATGGCGAAGAGCAGCACGGCCAGGGTCACCAGGAGCGACACGGCGAGCAGGAGCGCCGACAACCGGTCGGCGACGAGCGTGATGCCCAGCGGGGCCGGCCAGCCGCCGACGTGCACGGCCTGCGGGCCGCGGGTGTCGACGAGGACGAGCAGAGCGACGGCGTCCGCCAGTACACAGGCCAGTACGAGGGTGCTCATGGGGCGGGTCACCCGGACGGGCAGTCCGAGCAGGGCCGTGGCGGCGCCCAGGATCGGCAGCACCACGGGCACGGCGAGCAGCAGTGCGGTCATCGGTGTTCCCCCGGGGCGGTGCCGTGGTCGCGGTGGTCCGGCCAGTCGCCGTCGGCATCGTCGCCGTCGACAGGGTCGTCGGTGTCGGTGTCGGCACGTCGCCGGGCGATGCGCCGGTCCTCCACGTCGTCACGCACCTCGTCGCTGCCGGACAGCCGCCAGGAACGGTAGGCGAGGACCATCAGGAACGCCGTGAGACCGAACGTGATCACGATCGACGTCAGCGCCATGGCCTGGGGCAGCGGATCGGCGGGCTCAGCCGGGTTCACCGGCTTCCCCTCCAGCACCGGGGGGCGGCCGGGGGTGCCGCCGGCGACCAGGAGCAGCACGTTGGTGCCGTGACCCAGGAGGATGAAGCCGAGGATGATCCGCATCAGGGACCGTTGCAGCATGAGGTGGAAGCCGATCGTGAACAGGCCGCCCACTACGAGGGCCATCGTCACGTCGAGCGTGTTCAGCGTGATGTCGCCCGCGCCGTTCACCGGGCGGATCCCTTCTCCTGCCGGTCCGCCGCCGCGCCGGCCACTTCGAGTGAGACACCCACTGCCGACAGGAGTTTGAGCACGACGCCGACCACGAGCAGGTAGACGCCCACGTCGAGGAACACGCTGGTCGCCCACTTCACCTCGCCCAGCAGCGGCAGGTGCCACGTCACCAGGTCGCTGTCCAGCGGCGTACCGCCGAAGGCCAGCGGCACCAACCCGACGACCGCCGCGGTCAACAGGCCCGTGCCCGCGACCGCGATCGGGCGCAGGCGTACGGCGGCGCCGAGGTCGGCCTGTCCGCCCACCAGGTACCGCAGGACGAACGCCAGCCCTGCCACCAGACCGCCGGAGAAGCCTCCGCCGGGGCGGTAGTGCCCGGAGAACAGCAGGAACAGCGAAAGCACCAGGATGGAGGGGAAGAGCAGCCGGGTGGCCACTTCCATCAGGACCGAGCGCTCGCCGCCGGGCCGTTCGCCCGCTCCCGGCAGCCAGGTCTGCCGGGGCTCGTCCCAGTGCGTCGTGGGGAACCGGGCCGGCGGCTCCTCGCCGGTCATCCATACCGCGCCGCGGTTGCGGAACCGGACCAGACTGCCGACTCCGACCGCCGCCACCAGCACGACCGAAATCTCGCCCAGCGTGTCCAGGGCCCGGAAGTCGACGATGATCGCGTTGACGACGTTGTAGGCACCCGTCTCCGACGCCCGGCGCAGGTACTCGGGTGAGATCGCCGGGGCCGTACGCGCGGCGGACGTCGCCAGCGCGAAGCAGGTGACGACGAGGCCGACCCCGACAGCCACCGCGCCCCGCAGCACGCGCCCCGGGGCCGCCGTCCGGCCGGGATCGAACCGGGTCGGCATGCGGCGCAGCACCAGCACCACGACGACCAGCGTCAACGTCTCGACCAGGAACTGGGTGAGCGCCAGGTCCGGGGCGCCCCGCACCAGGAACAGACCGGCCGCGCCGTATCCGACGGCCCCGGCCAGCAGCAGGGCGGCGAGCCGGTGCCGGGCGGCCACCACCGCCGCGGCGGCCGTCAGTATCACCACGGCCAGGACGGGTTCGAGCGGATACCGCCACAGCGGCGGTGACCCCAGCGAGGGGCCCGCGGCCACGAGTGCCGTGCCGGGCACGGCGACGACCGTCGCGAGCAGCACGGTCAGATAGACGGGCAGCGAGCCGACCTGGGTGTGCCGGGTCAGTGTCACGGACAGCCGGTCCACGCCCTCGGTCGCACGGTCGTACGCGTGCTGCACGTCGGGCAGGCGCGGCAGGCGGCCCGTCACGGCACCGCGGCGTTGCACCGCGTGGATCAGCAGACCGGTGACGAGCGACAGTGCGGACAGACCGAGCACGGGCGTGAACCCGTGCCACAGGGACAGTTCGTACGGACCGTCGGCTCCCGGCGGATAGGCGTCGGCGTAGGCGGTGGCGAGGGCCGCCGTACCGGTGTACGCCACGCCCAGCACCAGGCCCGCCGCGGACAGGACGGCCACCGGTGCGACGAATCCGGGTTCCGGGCTCCGTACGGAACGCGCCGCCTTCTCCGGCGGTCGCCGTCCGCCGAAGGCGCCGTGCAGGAACCGTGCCGCGAACGCCACGGTCAGCGCGGAGCCGCACACGAGCACCACCGTCAGCGGGTAGGGGGAGGCCAGTCCGGTGCCGTGCAGGAAGGCTTCCAGGGCGGCTTCCTTGCCCAGGAAACCTACGAGGGGCGGCAGGCCCGCCATCGACGCGGTGGCCAGTGCCGTGACCCAGAACAGCACGGGCAGCCGGCGTCCCAGTCCCGACAGCTCCCGGATGTCACGGGTGCCCGTGCTGTGGTCGACGACCCCGACGGACAGGAACAGCGCCGACTTGAACGCCGCGTGCGCCAGCAGCATCACCACCCCGGCCAGCGCCGCCGTCCGCGTTCCTGCGCCCAGCAGGGCGGTCAGCAGGCCGAGTTCGCTGACGGTCCCGTAGGCGAGGAGCAGTTTCAGGTCGGTCTCGCGCAGTGCCCGCCACGCGGCCACCACCATCGTGGCGAGTCCCACGCCGAGCACCATCGGCCGCCACGGGGCCACGTCGGCCAGGGCGGGCGCCAGCCGGGCCACCAGGTAGACCCCTGCCTTGACCATCGCCGCCGCGTGCAGGAAGGCACTGACCGGTGTGGGGGCGACCATCGCCGCGGGAAGCCAGCCGTGCAGCGGCATCTGCGCGGACTTGGCGAACGCGCCGACCAGGACGAGCACCACGGCGGCGGGGACCGCGCCGCCCCGCGGGGGGTCGGCGAGGATGGCGGAGACGCGGTACGTGCCGGCCGCCTCACCCAGCACGACGAAACCGAGCAGCATCGCCAGGCCGCCGGCCGCGGTCACCAGCAAGGCCTGACGGGCGGCGCGCCGCTGCTCCGCGCCCTCCCCCCGCCCCGCGATCAGCAGGAAGGAGGCGACCGTGGTCAACTCCCAGAAGACGTACAGCACGAAGAGGTTGTCCGCCAGCACCAGCCCGGTCATCGCCCCGGCGAAGGCCAGCAGCAGGGCGGCCAGCCGGCCGGCGTCGCGCTCGACGTAGTACCGGCAGTACAGGAGCACCATGGCTCCGACACCGGCCACCACCCACAGCATCAGGAGCGACAGGGCATCCAGACGCAGGTCGATCGTCAGGCCGAGCGACGGGGCCCAGGACAGGGACTCCCGGTACGCGCCGCCGTCCAGCACGCGGCCCGCCCGCGTGCCCGCCCAGACCACGGATGCCAACGGCACCAAGGCAGCCACGACCCACATCGCACGGCCGAGCCGCCTCTCCCACCACGGCATCGACGCTGCGGCCACCGCGTGGACGGCCAGCAGGACCAGCACTTCAGCACCAACTCCTTCGCGGGGGCCGACCGCTGACACGCGGTCGGCCCCCGCCCGAGCCCCGGGGACTGTGCCCCGGTTTGTCATTGATTGGGCACTCAGTGCTCTGTGTAGCAGGGAGAGCCGTCCGACGGAGCACCGCCGCGCCATACCTCACCGGCGGAAGCGCGGGCAGGGGCTTCGTGCTGCGGGCGATGTGCCGGGCGAGGGGGGAACCGGTCCTGCCGGCGTCGATGGCCCCGAGATGCATGCCGTTCTCTCCGTCCTGTGCCCGCGGCAGGTGCCGCTGCCGGCCGGAGGCACGGATAACCCGCCCAACGCACCGTCAAACCCGCGGCGGACTGCCGGGGTGGAACGGTCGGGGGTTCACGCCGCTCTCAGTACGCCGGGAGGGTCCGGGGGCCGAGGTCGTCGCGGGCGGGGGGCGGGGCCAGGCGTACGGAGGCGCCGAGGACGCTCACCCCGCGGGTGGCGACGACGACCGGCTCGAGGTCGGCCTCGACGACCTCGGGGTGGTCGTCGACCAGCCTCGACACCCTCAGCAGCAGCTCCTCCAGGGCGGGGGTGTCGACCGGGGCCGAGCCGCGCCAGCCGAACAGGAGGGGTGCGGTCCGGATCGACCTGACCAGGGAGGTCGCCTCCCGGTCGGTCACCGGGATCAGCCGGTGCGCCATGTCCCCGAGCAGTTGCGACGGGGGGCCGGCGAGCCCGAAGGAGAGCGCGGCCCCGGCGGCGGGATCGATCACCGCGCGGACGATGGTGTCGACACCGCGCGGTGCCATCCGCTGCACGACGAGGCGCAGTTCCTCGGGCGTGCCGAGCTGCTGCGTCAGCTCGGCGTAGGCCCGGCGCAGTTGCTCCTCGTCCACGATGTCCAGCCGTACACCGCCCAGGTCGGCGCGGTGCCTGAGGTGCGGGGCGGTCACCTTGAGGGCGACGGGCCGGCCGAGGGTCCGGGCGGCCTCGACTGCGGCGTCGGCGGTGGGGGCGGGGAGGGCGCGGTGGACGTGGATGCCGTAGGCGCCGAGCAGGGCGCAGGTCTCCTCGGGGCCGGGGGTGAGGCTCTCCCCGCGCGTGAGCTGCGCGTCGATGAGGGCGGCGGCGCTCCGCTCGTCGATGTCCTCGTACGCGGGGACCTTGCCGGGGTCGGCGGCGTCCCGGCGCCACTGGGCGTAGGCGACGGAGTGGGCGAGGGCCCGGACCGCTCGTTCGGCTGCGGGGTAGGCGGGGATGAGATGGGCGTCCTCGGGGAGACTCACGGGCGTGGACGGGGTGGCCGGGCCGGGGCTCCCGGGGGCGGCCGGTCCGGCGGCGGACGGCGCCCCGGGGGTGGCCGGGCGCTGACCGGCGGAGGGTGCGGAGCCGGGGTTCTGCGCCCCGGGGGGGTTCTCGGCGGCCGGAGTGGGCTGCGGGGCCGTGCCGGCCGCCGCCGAGAGGGCCTCGGCCAGGCCACCGAGTTCCACGTGGACCACCAGGACCGGCTTGGACGGCGTCGCGACGGCGGCCGAGCGCAGCGCCCCGGCGAGTGCCGCGTCGTCGGCCGGCGGCTCCCCCAGCGCGGGGATCGCGGTCACGACGACCGCGTCACAGGTGTCGTCGGCGAGCGCCAGGGACAGCGCGGCGTGGAAGTCCGCCGCCGACGCCCCGGTGGTGAGGTCCAGCGGGGGGTGCGGGCGCAGCCCCTCGGTGAGGCAGGCGTCGTAGGTGAGCAGGCCCAGGGACTCGGAGTTGCCCAGGATCGCCACGCGGGGGCCGGACGGCAGCGGCTGACGGGCGAGCAGGAGGCCCGCGTCGACCAGTTCCGTGATGGTGTCCACCCGGATGACCCCGGCCTGCCGCAGCAGCGCGGAGACGGTCGCGTGGGACAGTCGCGTCGCGCGTACGGCGTGGCCGCGGGGTCCGGAGCCGTGGCGGGCGCCCTGGACCACGACCAGCGGCTTCGCGGCGGCGGTCCGGCGGGCGAGACGGGTGAACTTGCGGGGGTTGCCGATGGATTCCAGGTACATCAGGACGACATCGGTGTCGGGGTCGTCGTCCCAGTACTGCAGGACGTCGTTGCCGGAGACGTCGGCCCGGTTGCCGGAGGACACGAAGGTGGACACGCCCGTGACACCGGTGACGCCCCCGCCACGCCGGTGCAGCCGCGACAGCAGGGCGATGCCGATGGCTCCGGACTGGGCGAACAGGCCGATGCGGCCGGAGCGCGGCGTCTGCGGTGCGAGCGAGGCGTTCAGGCGTACGTCCGGGGAGGTGTTGATGACGCCGAACGCGTTCGGCCCGACGATCCGCATGCCGTACGAACGGGCCTGGCGGACGAGGGCGCGCTGGCGCTCCCGGCCGTCGGGGCCCGCGTCGGCGTACCCGGCGCTCACAACGACGAGCCCCTGCACACCGTGTTCGCCGCATTCGGCGACGACCTCGGGGACGTGTCCGGCGGGCACCGCGACGACGGCGAGGTCGACCGGGCCGTCGATCTCCCGCACCGAGCGGTGGGCGGGCACCCCGGCGGCTCCGTCGAGTTCCTTCTGCTCCGGCGGCAGGGCCTTGTTCACGGCGTACAGGCGGCCGGTGTATCCGGCCGCCCGGATGTTGTCGAGGAGGCCTCGGCCCACGCCGCCGGGCGCGCGGCCGGCGCCTATGACGACGACCGAGCCCGGGGCGAGCAGCCGCCGCACCGAGCGGGCCTCTGCGCGCTGCTCGCGCGCCTGCTGCACGGCCAGGGAACGGTCCGTGGGTTCGAGGCCGAACTCCAGACGGACGACGCCGTCCTCGAAGCTGCGCTTCTGGGTGTATCCGGCGTCCGTGAACACCTTGATCATCTTACTGTTGGCCGGCAGCACCTCGGCGGCGAACCGGCGGATGCCGCGCTCCCGCGCGACGGCGGCGATGTGCTCGAGCAGGGCGGAGGCGATGCCCCGGCCCTGGTGGGCGTCCTGCACGAGGAAGGCGACCTCGGCCTCGTCGGCCGGCCCGGACGCGGGAGCCCCGTCGGGGCCGATCCGGTCATAGCGTACGGTGGCGATGAACTCGCCGCCCACGGTGGCTGCGAGCCCCACCCGGTCCACGAAGTCGTGGTGCGTGAAGCGGTGCACGTCCTTGGCGGACAGGCGGGGGTAGGGCGCGAAGAAGCGGTAGTACTTCGACTCGTCCGACACCTGCTCGTAGAAGCTGACCAGGCGCTCGGCGTCGTCGACGGTGATGGGGCGGACCCGCGCGGTGCCGCCGTCGCGCAGCACCACGTCGGCCTCCCAGTGGGCGGGATACTCGTGCCGGTCCGACGAGGTCTGCATGGGCCCCAGAATACGGCTCGCGTACGACAACGGCGCGAGGCAGTCTGTGGGGGCACGCACCGGACCGAGGCCGCGGTCCGGTGCCGCCGGGGAGTGGGAGCGAGTGCCCTTCCCCGGCTTGCTTCACGATATGGAAAACTGGTCTAGACAACATGAACTCCGAAGGGCAGCAACACATGGCTGAGCGCCGCGTCAACGTTGGCTGGGCCGAGGGCCTCCATGCCCGCCCCGCCTCCATCTTCGTCCGATCCGCCACGGCGACAGGCGTCCCGGTGACGATCGCCAAGGCCGGCGGCAACCCCGTCAACGCGGCCTCCATGCTGGCCGTTCTGGGTCTGGGCGCCCAGGGGGGCGAGGAGATCGTCCTCGCCTCCGACGCCGAGGGGGCCGACGCCGCCCTCGACCGGCTGGCGAAGCTGGTCTCCGAAGGGCTCGAGGAACTCCCCGAGACCGTGTGAAACACCCGGCAGCGGACAGAGCCGCGTCACCCCTTGCGGGCGACGCGGCTCCGTTGTTTTCCGTGATCTCCGGTTCACCTGCCCGCCGGTTTCCCCGCGCACCGCTCCCCCACACGCAATCCCGCGCTCACGAAAAATGGCAGGCGGATTCCACTTCCGCCGAATTACATTCTCTTGTATACGGTCTTTGTGTTAATGCCGGAGACTCGGTGTGTTTACGGGGTGTTGCGAGTTCCTCACGCGCTCGGGGCGGGCCGTCCGGTCGGCCCTCGCGGTGAAGCGCAGCCGGTGGGCGGCGGTGGCGCGCTCGGTGTGCAGTGCCATGACCGCACGCGCGCGCTCACCGTCACCGCGCACCACGGCGTCGACGATCGCGCCGTGCTCCGCCCAGCACTCCATGGGATCCCTCGTCCCGCGCACCTCGTACATCCAGCCGATCTTGTGCCGGAACTGGATCAGCGTCGACGTCAGCGCCGGACTGCCGGACGCCTGGGCGAGCGTCTCGTGGAACCAGCCGCCCAGTGAGCGCAGGTCGTCGCTGCTGCCCTGCCGGGCCCGCTCCTGGCCCAGCCGGACCAGGCCGCGCAGCACCTTCAGATGGGCCTCGGTGCGGCGCTGCGCGGCACGCAGGGCACCGAGCGGCTCCAGCAGCAGCCGCATCTCCAGCAGGTCGGCGGCCTCCTGCTCGGTGGGTTCCGCGACGCACGCGCCCGCGTGCCGCCGGGTGACCACGAAGCCCTCGGCCTCCAGGGTGCGCAGGGCCTCCCGGACGGGGACGCGCGAGACACCGTAGCGGCGGGCGAGGAGCTCCTCGGTCAGCCGGCCGCCACGCTCGTAGACACCCGAGACGATGTCGTCCCGGATCGCCGTGCACACCGAGTGCGCCGGAATACGCATGACCGACCTCCGAATTAATCCCCGCATAACGTCAACGGGTGACACCTGCTCCGTGACTCTATTGCAACGCGCGGGAATTTCCGACGGCGGACCGGGAATCATGTCCATTTTTTGGACAACGGGCAGCCGGAAACGCCGAAAGCCCCGACTCGGAGAGCCGAGCCGGGGCCGTTCCACGGAAAACGGGCACCTGGGGCGTCAGGTGATCACGCGGACATCGAGGTGTACACGGAGGTCAGGGAGACGCGCCCCCGGTCAGACGTTCGCGCCGTGAGCACGGAGGTACGCGACGGGGTCGATGTCGGAGCCGTACTCGGCGGTGGTGCGGGCCTCGAAGTGCAGATGCGCGCCGGTGACGTTGCCGGTGGCGCCGGAGACGCCGATCTGCTGGCCCGGGGTGACCTGCTGGCCCACCGAGACACCGACGGACGACAGATGGCCGTACTGGGTGTACGTGCCGTCGTGCATCTTGATCACGACCTGGTTGCCGTAGGCGCCGCCCCAGCCGGCCTCGACGACGGTGCCCATACCGACCGAGAGCACGGGGGTACCGCTCGCGGCGTGGAAGTCGACACCGGTGTGGGTGCCGGAGGACCAGACGGCACCGCCGGACAGGTAGCCGGTCGAGACGTAGGAGCCCGCGATCGGGGACACGAAGGTGTTGAGACGCTTGCGCTCGGCCTCACGCGCGGCGCGTTCCTCGGCCTCACGGGCCTTGGCGGCCGCCTCGGCCGCCTTCTCCCTGGCCGCCTCCTCGGCGGCTACGCGCGCGGCGGCCTGGGCCGCCTCGCGTGCGGCCTCGTGCTGGGCGGAGGCCTGGGCGTCGACCCTGGCGGCGACCTCGTCGCCCATGGTGACCACGGGGGTCAGGCCGGTCTGTGCGGCGGGTTCGGCGGCGAGCGCCGGAGCGGAGAGGGAGCCGATGACACCGGTGCTGGTGAGAGCCGCGACGCCCGCCGCCTTGGCGGTGCCGCGATGCACACGGCTGGGACGACGGTGCTTCCCGGTGGCGCGGGTGAACGCCATGTACAGGGTGGTCCTTTCCTTCCTTCTCGCCTACCGGGTTAGCTGACGGGTTCGGAGCAGGAAGGTCTCCTACGGACCCCCTCGCGACACGCGCGGGCGTCCGATTCACCCCAGGGACTGCTGATGGGTCCCCGGCTCCCCTGGTTCGCACCGTACGGGGACTCGGCGATGACTGTCCGGTGCCGCGGGTGCGGCGCACTGCCCGACGAACAGACCGCCTGACGCTAAGCGGGACGTCTTTCAATTCCCAAACGAATCCCGGTTTTTGTAGCACATCCCACAGGTCATACAGGTACCTCCCATCCCAATTCGGACACAAAGGGGCCCTGGTGGCGTTCGCGTCACCAGAGCCCCGCGCGCGTGCGCGTACGGTGTGCGGCCGGACGGCCGCCGACAGCGCGCCGACGGGCCGTCTACTCGGCGGACACCACCGTGACTTCGCCGATACCGAGCGCCTCGACGGGCTCCTTGATCTGCGCCGCGTCGCCGACCAGGACGGTCACGAGGCGGTCCACCGGAAAGGCGTTCACTACCGCCGCGGTCGCCTCCACGGTGCCGGTGGCGGCGAGCCGCCGGTACAGCTCGGCCTGGTAGTCGTCGGGCAGGTGCTGCTCCACCTGGTCGGCGAGGGTGTCGGCGACAGCCGCGGCGGTCTCGTACTTGAGCGGTGCCACGCCCACCAGGTTCTGCACGGCGACGTCGCGTTCGGCGTCGGTGAGGCCCTCCGCGGCGAGGGTGCTCAGCACCGTCCACAGGTCCTGCAGGGCAGGGCCTGTGTTCGGGGTGTCGACGGAACCGCTGATGGCGAGCAGCGACGCGCCGGCGCCGTCCGGGGCGGACCTGAGGACCTGGCCGAACGACCGCACACCGTAGGTGTAGCCCTTCTCCTCGCGCAGGACGCGGTCCAGGCGGGAGGTGAGGGTGCCGCCGAGGCAGTAGGTGCCGAGCACCTGCGCGGGCCACACGCGGTCGTGCCGGTCCGCGCCGACGCGGCCGATGAGCAGCTGCGTCTGTACGGCACCGGGGCGGTCCACGATCACGACGCGGCCCGTGTCGTCGGCGGCGACCGGCGCGACGGGCTGCGGCTGGGCGGCCGATCCGGTCCAGGCTCCGAGGGTGTCGCCGAGCAGCTCGTCCAGGTCGGTGCCGGTGAGGTCGCCGACGACCACCGCGGTGGCGGTCGCGGGACGGACGTGCTTCTCGTAGAAGGCGCGTACGGCCGCCGAGTCGATGCCGGTGACCGTCTCCTCGGTGCCCTGGCGCGGGCGGGACATGCGCGACGCCGCCGGGAACAGCTCCTTGGAGAGTTCCTTGGCTGCGCGGCGGGACGGGTTGGCCAGCTCGTGCGGGATCTCGTCGAGGCGGTTGCGGACGAGACGCTCGATCTCGCTGTCGGCGAACGCGGGCGCCCTGAGTGCGTCGGCGAGCAGCCCGAGCCCTCTGGCGAGCCGGGAGGCCGGCACCTCGAGGCTCAGACGGACGCCGGGGTGGTCGGCGTAGGCGTCCAGGGTCGCGCCGCAGCGCTCCAGTTCGGCGGCGAACTCCTCGGCGGAGTGCTTGTCGGTGCCCTCGGAGAACGCCCGCGCGGTGATGGTGGCGACACCGTCGAGACCGGCCGGCTCGGCCTCCAGGGGCGCGTCGAGGAGCACCTCGACAGCGACGATCTGCTGGCCGGGGCGGTGACAGCGCAGCACCGTCAGACCGTTGCCGAGGGTGGTGCGCTCGGGGGCCGGGAAGGCCCAGGGCCGGGCCTCGCCCGCCTGCGGCTGGGGGTGGAAGTCCATCGTGGCGAGCTCGGTCACTTCGCCGTCTCCTCGTTCTCGTCGGTGCCGGCGGCTGCGGCTTCTTCGGTCTCCCCGGCCTCGGGAGCGACGGGCTCGTAGACGAGCACCGCTCGGTTGTCGGGACGCAGGCGGGCCTCGGCGACCTCCCGCACGTCCTCGGCGGTCACGTCGAGGATGCGTCCGACGGCGGTGAGGGCGAGTTGCGGGTCACCGAACAGGACGGCGTACCGGCACAGTTCGTCGGCCCGGCCCGCGACGGTGCTGAGCCGGTCCAGCCACTCGCGCTCCAGCTGGGCCTGGGCGCGCTCCATCTCCTCGGCCGTGGGCCCCTGCTCGGCGAACCGGGCGAGCTCTTCGTCGATCGCGGCCTCGATGACGGGCACCTCCACGTCACCGGACGTCTTCACGTCCAGCCAGCCCAGCGAGGGCGCCCCGGCCAGCCGCAGCAGGCCGAATCCGGCCGCCACCGCCGTGCGGTCCCGTCGTACCAGCCGGTTGTAGAGCCTGGAGGACTCGCCGCCCCCGAGGATCGTGAGCGCCAGGTCCGCGGCGTCGCTCGCGCGGGTGCCGTCCTCGGGCAGCCGGTAGGCCGCCATCAGCGCACGCGCAGGGACCTCCTCCTCGACGAGCTCACGCAGCTCCTCACCAATGATCTCGGGCAGCGAGCCGTCGCGGGGCTCGGGCTTGCCGTCGTGGGAGGGGATGGAACCGAAGTACTTCTCGATCCAGGCGAGCGTATGCTCCGGGTCGATGTCACCGACGACGGAGAGCACGGCGTTGTTCGGCGCGTAGTACGTGCGGAAGAAGGCGCGGGCGTCCTCCAGGGTGGCCGCGTCCAGGTCCGCCATCGAGCCGATGGGCGTGTGGTGGTACGGGTGGCCGGCCGGATAGGAGAGAGCGGTCAGCCTCTCGAAGGCCGTGCCGTAGGGGACGTTGTCGTAGCGCTGGCGGCGCTCGTTCTTGACGACGTCCCGCTGGTTCTCCATGGACTCCTCGTCCAGGGCGGCCAGCAGGGAGCCCATGCGGTCGGCCTCGAGCCAGAGGGCGAGCTCCAGCTGGTGGGCCGGCATGGTCTCGAAGTAGTTGGTCCGCTCGAAGCTGGTGGTGCCGTTGAGCGAGCCTCCGGCGCCCTGGACCAGCTCGAAGTGACCGTTGCCCTTCACCTGCCCGGAACCCTGGAACATGAGGTGTTCGAAAAGGTGGGCCAGGCCGGTACGGCCCTTGACTTCGTGACGCGAACCGACGTCGTACCAGAGGCACACCGCCGCGACGGGGGTCAGATGGTCCTCGGAGAGCACCACGCGCAGGCCGTTGGACAGCCGGTGCTCGGTCGCTGTCAGGCCGCCGGAGCCTGCCTGGGCGGTGGCCGTGTGACCCATGGGCATGTACGTCCCTTCGATCGCGGAGGCGGTCGTCGCATCCGCCGTTTGTGCCGGTCCTGCCACTGTATGCAAGCGTGCGGAGCACCGGTGAAGTTCCCGGACGGGACCGGCTACGCCGAGAGCGAGAACCACGGGTACGGGTGGGACGACGCGGTACACACGGGTTTCGTGGGGCGTACGGGATCGCAGGCGGCGCACGGGGTGTGCACCCGGTCCCGGTCCTCTCCTCCCCCCCCGCCCGCGGCGCAGGCGGGAAGTGCGCGTACCCTGCCGGCACCCCGCCCCCGGTCCCCGACGGAGGGCAGCGGCGGGGGTCATGGTCCCGGTTGTCGGTACGGCGGTCCACAATGGTCCGCGTCAGATACCGTCCCACGCTTCAGCAAGGAGCCGGCAGCGATGGCCCGCCGCAGCACGAAAACCCCGCCGCCCGACGACTCGTACGAGGAGCGGATCCTCGACATCGACGTCGTCGACGAGATGCAGGGCTCCTTCCTCGAGTACGCGTACTCGGTCATCTACTCCCGCGCCCTGCCGGACGCGCGCGACGGCATGAAGCCGGTGCACCGCCGCATCGTCTACCAGATGAACGAGATGGGCCTGCGCCCCGACCGCGGCTACGTGAAGTGCGCGCGCGTGGTCGGCGAGGTCATGGGCAAGCTGCACCCCCATGGCGACGCGTCGATCTACGACGCTCTGGTGCGCATGGCACAACCCTTCTCGATGCGGGTCCCCCTGGTCGACGGCCACGGCAACTTCGGCTCCCTGGGCAACGACGACCCTCCGGCCGCCATGCGGTACACCGAGAGCCGGATGACCGAGGCCACGAGCCTGATGACCGAGTCCATCGACGAGGACACGGTCGACTTCGCGCCCAACTACGACGGCCAGGAGCAGGAGCCCACGACCCTGCCCGCCGCGTTCCCCAACCTCCTGGTGAACGGTGCGTCGGGCATCGCGGTCGGTATGGCCACCAACATGCCGCCGCACAACCTCCGCGAGGTGATCGCGGCCGCCCGCCACCTGATCCGGTATCCGAACGCGGACCTCGACGCCCTGATGAAGCACGTCCCGGGCCCCGACCTGCCCACCGGCGGCAGGATCGTCGGCCTCCCGGGCATCCGGGACGCGTACGAGAAGGGCCGCGGCACCTTCAAGATCCGCGCGACGGTCACCGTGGAGGAGGTGTCGGCCCGCCGGAAGGGCCTGGTCATCACCGAGCTGCCGTTCACGGTGGGCCCGGAGAAGGTGATCGCCAAGATCAAGGACCTGGTCGGTTCGAAGAAGCTCCTGGGCATCGCCGACGTCAAGGACCTCACCGACCGCGCCCACGGCCTGCGTCTGGTCGTCGAGATCAAGAACGGCTTCGTGCCGGAGGCGGTCCTGGAGCAGCTGTACAAGCTGACGCCCATGGAGGAGTCCTTCGGCATCAACAACGTGGCCCTGGTGGACGGCCAGCCGCTCACCCTGGGACTCAAGGAACTGCTGGAGGTCTATCTCGACCACCGCTTCAACGTGGTCCGCCGCCGCTCGGAGTTCCGCCGCGGCAAGCGACGCGCCCGTCTGCACCTGGTCGAGGGCCTGCTCACGGCGCTGCTGGACATCGACGAGGTCATCCGCCTGATCCGCTCCAGCGACAACTCCGCGCAGGCGAAGCAGTGTCTGATGGACCGGTTCGCGCTGAGCGAGATCCAGACCCAGTACATCCTGGACACCCCCCTGCGCCGCCTCACCAGGTTCGACCGCATCGAACTGGAGGCGGAGCAGGAGCGGCTGAACACGGAGATCGAGGAACTGACCCGCATCCTGGAGTCGGACGCGGAGCTGCGCAAGCTGGTCTCGTCCGAACTGGCCACGGTGGCGAAGAAGTTCGGCAACGACCGTCGTACGGTACTGCTGGACGGGGCGGCAGCCCCGGTCGCCGCCGTGCCGCTTCAGGTGGCGGACGACCCGTGCCGGGTGCTGCTGTCCGACACGGGCCTGCTCGCCCGTACGGCGGACGCGAAGCCGTTCCCCAAGGGCGCGCACGCCAAGCGGGTCAAGCACGACATGATCGTCTCGGCGGTGCCGGCCACCGCCCGTGGCGAGGTGGGCGTGGTCACCTCCACGGGGCGCCTGCTGCGGGTGAACGTCATCGACCTCCCGCAGCTGCCGGAGTCGATGCCGACCCCGAACCTCTCGGGCGGGGCGCCGGTCTCGGAGTTCGTCTCCCTGGAGGACGACGAGCGGGTGATCTGCCTGACGACGCTCGACGAGTTGTCGCCGGGCCTCGCGCTCGGCACGGAACAGGGTGTCGTCAAGCGGGTGGTGCCCGACTACCCCTCCAGCAAGGAGGAGCTGGAGGTCATCACCCTCAAGGAGGGCGACCGGATCGTCGGCGGCGTCGAGCTGCGCACGGGTGAGGAGGACCTGGTCTTCATCACCGACGACGCGCAACTGCTGCGCTACCAGGCCGCGCAGGTCCGTCCGCAGGGGCGTCCCGCCGGCGGCGTGGCGGGCATCAAGCTCGCCGAGGGCGCGAAGGTCATCACCTTCACGGCGGTGGATCCGGGGGCGGACGCGGTGGTGTTCACGGTCGCCGGCTCGCGCGGCACGCTGGACGACTCCGTCCAGACGACGGCCAAGCTGACGCCGTTCGACCAGTTCCCGCGCAAGGGCCGGGCCACCGGCGGTGTGCGCTGCCAGCGGTTCCTCAAGGGCGAGGACTGCCTGTCCCTGGCCTGGGCCGGCGCCACCCCGGCCCGCGCCTCCCAGAAGAACGGGACACCGGTCGACCTGCCGAAGCCCGACCCGCGCCGCGACGGCTCGGGAGAGTCCCTGCCGAAGACGGTGGCGGTGGTGGCGGGCCCGGTCTAACCCTGCGGGTCGTCCTGGCCCCGCGGGTCGTCGGGCTCCCGTACGTACCGCAGCACGCCCCACATGCCCCGCTCGTCGGCGTGTGGGGCGCCGGGGTCATCGAGGGCGTCGCTGCCGCAGGCCTCCTCCAGTTCCTTGCGGAGGGCGGCGGTGTCGATGCCGGTCCCGATGAGCACCAGTTGCGTGAGCCGCTCCGCACCGGCCGGCCAGGGCTCCGGGGAGAACCGGAGGAACCGCCCGACGGCATGCACCGCGTACCGGTTCCCGGCGTCGTACGGCCCGAAGTCGACGTATCCCTTGATCCGGTAGAGCCCTTCCGGGCGGCTGTCGAGGAACCGGATCAGCCGCCGCGGACCGAGGGGCGTCGCGGAGGCGAAGGACAGGCTGTCGTACCGGGCGTGCAGATGCCCGGCGTGCTCGTCGTCCGCGGCGGACTCGTGCCGGTGCAGGTCGTCGAAGGAGAGCTGCCCGACACGCTCCTCACCGGGCCGGCAGTCGAAGAGGAACTCCGGATCGACGCGGCCGTGCACGGCGGGAACGACGGCGGCGCGGTCCACGAGCGACCGCACGGCGCCGAGCACGCCGTGCGCGTCCGCCGCCCGGTCGAGCTTGTTCACGACGACCAGGTCGGCGAGGCCGAGATGCCGGTCGATCCCGGGATGCCGGGCCCTCGTCTCCTCGAACTCGGCGGCGTCCACGACCTCTACGAGCCCGCCGTACACGATCCGGGGGTGTTCGCAGGCGAGCACCATCCGCACGAGTTCCTGCGGCTCGGCGAGACCGCTGGCCTCGATGACGATGACGTCGATCCCGGCGGACGGCCGCGCCAGCCGCTCGAGATACACGTCCAGTTCGCTGCCGTCGACGGCACAGCACAGGCACCCGTTGCCGAGCGAGACGGTCGAGTCTCCGAGCGCTCCGGCCACCGCCATGGCGTCGATCTCGATGGCACCGAAGTCGTTGACGACGGCCCCGATACGGCTGCCACCGCTGTGGTGGAGGAGGTGGTTGAGCAGGGTGGTCTTCCCGGATCCGAGAAATCCGGCCAGGACGACGACCGGAATCTGCCGACCACTGCTGCGCTCCACCACGCGACCCCTCTCATGCCCACGCGTACCCCGGCTCGCGCCTCGGCGTACGTCCGGGAATCGACTGACTCCCCAGGATACGAGCGGTGGGGACAGTGACGAAGTGAACGATTGTTAGCAGCGTTCGCGGGGCAGACGTGGGACAGGGCGACGGATTGCGCGACCCTCGCTTCCCTCCGTGCGCCGCCTCTCCGCCTTTCCGCCGATCAGAGCCGCTCGGCCCCCTGGAAGGCGGCAAGTGCCGCCCACCGCTCGCCGGTCCCCTGCAGTCGACCTGCATCCCGACGGCCGGCGGACGGCCGCCTGATCGGGGGCAACTGACATGGCCACACGGAAAACTGGCAAGCGCGGGCTTGACGTCGCCGCGGTGGCGGGACTGGGGATGGCCGCGGGCATCCTCGCCACCGCGGCGGTTCGACGCCACACGCCGGAGTACCTGCACTCCCGTCTGGAATGCCTGGAACAACAGGCGGACACCCGGCGGCAGGCCAATCTGGCGAGCCAGCAGCGCCAGCACTGGGAGTTGCTGGGCAAGGCGATGGACGACCCCGAACTCGCCGCGGTCCTGGACATCTTCGAGATTCCTGTCACCGCGCAGAAGCGCCGCCAGTACCTCTTCGCCAACGCCCTGTACACGAACCTGCTCTGCTACCACCGTATCGGCAACCTCAGCCGGGACGAGTTCTTCAAGCACGCCCGGGGCATGTTCCAGAACCCGATCGCCAGGGGAGTACGGGTACGCGACTCGGCAGCAGCGCGCGAGCCTCACGGGAACCGAGGAGGCGGAACTCGGCCGGCTGATCGACGACCTGCTGCTTCGGCTCGACGAGGCCGACACCGACGAGTGGTGGGTGGTCGGGGACCCACCACGTGAGCCGCGGGGGCCGCCCCGGAGCGACCCCGCCGCGAAGGGCGGACCTGTCCGGACGGCACGCCCAGGCGTCCGGGATATCCGTCTTCGCCCTGGTCAGGGTCTCCCGGGGGATCACGACGATGCGTTCGTAGTCGGCGCGCGCCGCGTCCTCGGGCAGTTGGGTATCGAGCGAATCAGTCGCATCCGTGCCGATGACCGCGAAGTTCCCGTCCACCAGCTCGAAGGTGTCGGGGCATGTCCCGCCACCCGTACTGCCTCGATGACGTGGAGCGACACCGAGACGGCGGATGATCTGACTCACTGTTGAGTTTCCCTTGTTCTCACGGCACAAGCGGGCCCGCGCCCGCAACCACGCGATGCGCGATGGATCGTCGCGGCCGGAGCACGGCACAGACACGGGACTCACCACGGCACAGCCACCTCGCACCCCGACGGGCGCAACGCCTGCGCGCATCCATATCAGCTCCGGAGTTTCTCCCACGGCGGGTTGCGCCAAGGCATGCCGCCCTGCACACGGGAGCAACTCAGGTTAGGCTCACCTCTGTGAGTACGTGCTCAACCGCTTCCCGCGAGCTCGACGAGCCCGTTGCGGGAACCGCAGCCACCGCGAGGACCTGGCTCCTGCTGGAACAGCCCGGTCCCTGGGGCCCCAAGGCGCTCACCTCGAGCCACCTCGACCCGGCCCTGGGCCGGGCCCTGGAGGCCGCCGCGTCGGGCACCGGGGTGCGTATCGCCCTGATCAGACGCTCCGGACGGCACGCGGACCACAGGACGTCCGCCACCCGTCAGGTGTACGTGGCCCACACCGTGCCCGACAGCACCTGGCTGCACACCGCCACGACCACGGACCCGGAGCGCCTGCTCGACCTCGACTTCGCCGCCCTCGGCAGGGGACACAGCGGCACCTTCGCCACGGCGCTCGACGGGCGGCCGCACGAGGGCGCCCCGCTCGCCCTCGTCTGCACCAACGGCAGGCGCGACCGCTGCTGCGCACTCCTCGGCCGCCCCCTTGCGGCCGAGCTCGTCGCCTCCGGCGTCGAGGGCGTCTGGGAGGTCACCCACCTGGGCGGACACCGTTTCTCGCCCACGGTGCTCGTGCTGCCCCACGGCTACGCGTACGGCAGGGCCGAGGCGCATGCCGTCAAGGAGGTGCTCCACGGCGCGCAGGAGGGCCGGATCGTGGTGGAGGGGTGCCGAGGGAGCTCCGCCTGGGAACGCCCCGGCCAGGCGGCCGAGCTGGCCGTGCGCAGCGAGGTGGGCGAGTACGCCGCCGCGGCGCTGACCGTCGTACGGACGGACGGCGCGGCCCCGCGCTGGGAGGTGCTCGTCGCGCACGCCGACGGGCGCCGCTGGCGGGTGGAGGTGGCACAGGGCTCGTCCCTGCCGCCCCGCGCGGAGAGCTGCGGGTCCGCACTGGGCTCGCCCGCGCGGATGGACGTGGTGGCGGTCCGCGAGGTGACCCTGGCGGCGCTCGCGAGCTGACCCGCCGCGCGCGGTCACGCGCGGAGACCGGCTCCTCCCCGCGCGTGGGAGCGCACGCGGGCTCCTCTCCGCGTGTGCGAGGCGATCCGCGCCACCTGCCCGCGGCCCCCGGCGGCCGTCCACGTACCGTCATGAGTATGCGCACCACTCCCTTCGCCCGCCGTCTGCGCCTCGGTCTGCCTCGGTCTGCCTCGGCGGGTCTTCTCGCAGGTCCTGCTGATGCAGCTGGCGATCGCCGCGGGGGTCGCGGTGCTCGCGACCGGGCTGTTCCTCGCCCCGCTCGGTGGGCAGCTGGACGACCAGGCGATGCGCCGCGCGCTCGCGGAACTGGTCCGTCAGTGCCTGATCAGTGCCGACGGCACGCTGCCGGCCCAGGAGATCGCCGAGCGCACGGGGGTGAGCCGTCAGACCGCCCAGCGCTATCTCAAGCTTCTGGAGCGGACCGGCCGGGCCGTGCTGCCCCTCAGGTACGGCGACGCGGGCCGCCCGGAACACCGTTACGTGTGGGTGACCCGTACCTGAGCGTCGTCGCACGGCCCGGCATCCCACAGGCCCCCGCCACACGTGCTCGCGTCACACCGCCCCCGCGCCCGTCAGCGACCGCACCTCGGCCTCCGCGTGCTTGGCCTCGTCCGGGGTCTCGGCCGAGGTCACCGTGCCGAGCCAACCGGCGAGGAAACCGAGCGGGATGGAGACCAGGCCGGGGTTCTGGAGCGGGAAGAGGTGGAAGTCGACGCCGGGAAACAGGGATGCCGGGCTGCCGGAGACCACCGGGGAGAGCAGGACCAGCGCCATCGCCGGGATCAGCCCGCCGTAGACGGCCCACACGGCGCCCCTGGTGGTGAATCCGCGCCAGAACAGTGAGTAGAGCAGCACGGGCAGGTTGGCGGAAGCGGCCACGGCGAAGGCCAGCCCGACGAGGAAGGCGACGTTGAGATCGCGGGCCAGCAGGCCGAGCGCGATCGCGAGCACGCCGATGCCGAGCGCGGCCGCCCGGGCCACGGCCACCTCGCTGCGCGGTTTCCTGTCGCGGCGCCGCAGGGACGCGTACAGGTCGTGGGCGACGGACGCCGACGAGGCGAGCGTGATCCCGGCGACGACGGCGAGGATCGTGGCGAAGGCTGTCGCGGCGACGACCGCGAACAGCACCGTCCCGCCGGTGGAGCCGGCGCCGCCGCCGAGGTCGAGCGCCAGCAGCGGAACCGCCGTGTTCCCGGCCGTGTTGGACCCGCGTACGGCATCCGGTCCGACGATGGCCGCGGCACCGAAGCCGAGCACGATCGTCATCAGGTAGAACCCGCCGATCAGTCCGATCGGCCAGATGACCGAACGCCGGGCCGCCCGCGCGGTCGGGACGGTGTGGAAGCGGGACAGGATGTGCGGCAGCCCGGCCGTGCCCAGCACCAGCGCGAGTCCCAGGCTCATGAAGTCGAACCGGGAGGTCCAGTCCCCGCCGTAGGCGAGCCCGGGGGCCAGGAAGGCCTCCCCGTGACCGCTGCGCTCGGCCGCCGTGAGCAACATCCGGTTGAGGTCGCCGTGGAACCGCAGCAGGACGAGAACGGTCAGCGCGACGGTGCCACCGAGCAGCAGGACCGCCTTGACGATCTGGATCCAGGTGGTGGCCCGCATCCCTCCCATCGACACGTAGATCACCATGAGTGCCCCGACGCCGACGACGGTCCAGGCCTGCGCCGCCTCGCTCCGGCTGCCGGGCAGCAGCGCGACCAGGCTGCCCGCGCCCGCCATCTGCGCCACCAGGTACAGGACGGACACGGTGACCGACGACGTTCCCGCGGCGATACGCACGGGCCGTTCCCTCATCCGGGCCGCCACCACGTCGGCGAGGGTGAACCGGCCGCAGTTGCACACCAGTTCCGCGACCAGGAGCAGTACCACGAGCCAGGTCACCAGGAAGCCCACCGAGTACAGCATCCCGTCGTAGCCGAAAAGGGCGATCAGCCCGGAGATGCCACGGAGCGTCTTTCGGCATGTCCGGCGGGACTCTCGGGACCGCCTCCGCCCGAGTGGGGGCGGTCGTCTCTTTGGCGCATGCCCAAGGATGAACAGAACGGGTGGACCCCCGGCTCTTCTTCCCGTTCTGCTTCACCCCATCAGGTGACCGCTGGACCCCCTACGCGTCGATGCGCGACCGGTCCAGTGTCGCCGCCGAGTTGGAGATGAACTCCTTGCGCGGGGCGACGTCGTTGCCCATGAGCAGATCGAAGACCTGCTCGGCGGCCTCCAGGTCGGTGAGGTTGATCCGGCGCAGGGTGCGGTGGCGTGGGTCCATGGTCGTCTCGGCCAGTTGGTCGGCGTCCATCTCACCGAGGCCCTTGTAGCGCTGGATCGAGTCCTTGTAGCGGATGTTCCTGGTCTCGAAGTCCATCAGTCTGTCGCGCAGCTCACGGTCCGAGTACGTGTACACGTACTTGTCCTGGCCCCTCCTGGGCTGGACGAGCTCGACGCGGTGCAGCGGCGGCACCGCGGCGAACACCCGGCCGGACTCGACCATGGGCCGCATGTAGCGGTGGAACAGCGTCAGGAGCAGGGTGCGGATGTGGGAACCGTCCACATCGGCGTCGGTCATCATGATGATCTTGCCGTAACGCGCCGCGTCGATATCGAACGTCCGCCCGGATCCGGCCCCTATGACCTGGATGATCGCCCCGCACTCCGCGTTCTTCAGCATGTCCGTCACGGACGACTTCTGAACGTTGAGGATCTTGCCCCGGATCGGCAGCAGCGCCTGGAACTCGGAGTTCCGGGCGAGCTTCGCCGTGCCGAGCGCGGAGTCTCCCTCGACGATGAACAACTCGCTGCGCTCGACGTCGTCGCTGCGGCAGTCGGCGAGCTTGGCCGGCAGCGAGGAGGACTCCAGGGCCGTCTTGCGGCGCTGGGCATCCTTGTGCTGACGGGCGGCGATGCGCGTACGGGCCGCGGCGACCGCTTTCTCCAGGACCACACGGGCCTGCGGGGCGTCGTCGCGTTTGGTGGAGGTCAGGAAGGCCTTGAGCTCCCGGGAGATCACGGTGTTCACGATGCGTCGGGCCGCCGAGGTGCCGAGGACCTCCTTGGTCTGGCCCTCGAACTGCGGCTCGGACAGGCGGACGGTGACGACCGCTGTGAGGCCCTCCAAGGCGTCGTCCTTGACGACGTCGTCCTCGGCCACCCGCAGCATCTTCTTCGTACGCAGCACCTCGTTCACCGTCTTGGCGACGGCCTGCTCGAAGCCGGCGACATGGGTACCCCCCTTGGGGGTGGCGATGATGTTGACGAACGACCGGAGGGTCGTGTCGTAGCCGGTTCCCCAGCGCATCGCGACGTCGACGCCGAGCTCTCGGGTCACCTCGGTGGGGGTCATCTGGCCGCGCTCGTCCAGGACCGGGACCGTCTCCTTGAAGGTGCCCTGCCCAGTGAAGCGGAGGGTGTTGCAGACGGCCTTGTCGGTGGCCAGGAACTCGCAGAACTCGCTGATGCCTCCGTCGAAGCGGAAGGACTCCTCGCCCTTGCTGCCGCCGTCACCGAGCCCGAGTTCGTCGCGGACGACGATGGTCAGGCCGGGCACCAGGAACGCGGTCTGGCGGGCGCGCTGGTGCAGGGTCTCCAGGGCCGGCTTGGCGTCCTTGAGGAAGATCTGGCGGTCGGCCCAGTAGCGCACGCGCGTGCCGCTGCGGGCCTTCGGGATCTTCTTCGTCCTGCGCAGCCCGCTCCCGGCCTCGAACTTCGCGTCCGGCCCCAGGGCGGCGAAGGCGCCGGGAACACCGCGGCGGAAGCTGATCGCGTGGGTGTGCCCACCGCGGTCCACCTCGACGTCCAGCCGCGCGGAGAGCGCGTTGACCACGGACGCGCCGACGCCGTGCAGGCCGCCGGAGGCGGCGTACGAACCGCCGCCGAACTTGCCGCCGGCGTGCAGCTTGGTCATGACGACCTCAACACCCGAGAGGCCGGTCTTGGGTTCCACGTCGACCGGGATGCCCCGGCCGTTGTCCCGGACCTCCACCGAGCCGTCGTCATGGAGGATCACATCGATGTGGTCGCAGTGGCCCCCGAGGGCCTCGTCCACCGAGTTGTCGATGATCTCCCAGAGGCAGTGCATCAGACCGCGGCTGTCGGTCGACCCGATGTACATCCCGGGGCGCTTCCGCACGGCCTCGAGCCCCTCGAGGACGAGCAGGTGCCGCGCGGTGTAGTTGGAACCGTCCCGGTCTGCTCCTGCCAGCAGCGCTGTGGACGGCACGGACGTCTCGGCGGTCACGCGGTTCGCTCCTCGCTGAATTTCAGATGGGGCCCTCATGGGTAAGGGCACGTCACTTGTCACCGGTGAGAGGGTACCGAGGCCTGGTAGAGCCGTTGTCACGCCACCCTCGTCCGAAATCTAGACTAGTCGAGAGCCGTATATCTGTTCGATCTCTCGACGGAGTGAAGCACACATCACGTTCCCTTCCAGGCATGAACCATTTAGGCTCCGGGCACGTCCTCAAGAACAACCGGCAACCCAGCCGGGAGGGCCGACCACCACCCATACCACGCGAATCCGTACGACACAGAGACACGCGATACGGCACATTCGCCGCCAACCGGCAGCACCCAGCCACCTCGGAAAGATTTTTTCGAAGAGGAGCCACGAGCGGGAACGTTTTGGGGCTGGTTGGATGTTGACCCTGGTACGACAGCTCGTCGAGCTAGAGAAGAGGCGACGTGACTACTGTTCTGACCCCCGCGAGCCCACTGACGGCCGCCGATCGCTGCGACCGCTGCGGCGCCCAGGCATACCTGCGCGTCGTCCTGCTGAGCGGCGGAGAACTGCTCTTCTGCGCCCACCACGGCCGCAAGTTCGAGCCGGAACTCAAGAAGATCGCCGCCGAGATACAGGACGAGAGCGAGCGGCTGACCTCGCCGTCGGCCCCCGCCATCGAGGAAGAGCGCTGACACGGTGACTCTCTGACACCTCGCGTACGACGACGAGCCAACCCGGCACAGGCGGGCGAGAAGGGCGGCTGCCTCCCCTGCGGAGACAGCCGCCCTTTTCTCGTGCGTTCGTTCTCGTGCACTCGTTCTCGTCGTCTCGCGCGCTCCCGCTCCCCCAGGAGCTCTGGCGTCCCGGAAGCCACGGGGCGCCGGGATGAGGGCCCGGGAGACCCGCCCAGGGCCCGTCAGGCACCGTCGGGCGCCTTTCCGGCCTGGCGGGCCCGAGGCCCGTCGAGCGCCCGCATGACCTCGGACACACGCGTGTAGACCCCGGGAGAGTCCGCCCAGCCGCATCCGCTGCCCCAGGACACCAGGCCGATCAGCCTCCCCTCGGCCACCAGCGGTCCGCCGCTGTCCCCCTGGCAGGCGTCCGGCCCGCCGGCCTGCTCACCGGCGCACAGCATCGTCCCTGCGCGGTACGTGCCCTCGGCTCCGCCCGGGTACGCGGCCTCGCACACGGTGTCGCGCAGCACGCGCACCCGTGCCGCGTGAAGGCTGCCGGCGTAGGTCCCGAAGCCCGTGGTGTCCCCCCAGCCGTAGACGGTCGCCGGGGTGTCGGCCCAGTATCCGGGATCGCCCGCGCCGGCCATGCCGATCACCGAGCCGGAGGGCAGCGGTGAGGCCAGGGTGAGCACGGCGAAGTCGCCGGAGTTGCTGACCGGGTCGTATCCCGGGTTCACCCAGGCCTCACGCACCGCTGTCTCCTCGCCCTGCTCCGAGAGCAGGTCCGTACGGCCCGAGATCACTCTGAGGTCGGGCACCCGGTCCGGACGCGCCCCCAGGACCTCTTTGTCCATACAGTGGGCAGCGGTGAGCACGGTGGTCCGGCCGACGGCCACACCCCCGCAGAACTGTCCCGCCCGGGTACCCCCGAAGCGGTCACGGCTGGACAGCGCCACGGTCCACGGGCTCTGGGCCGCATCGACCGGGAAACCGCCGACGACGATGCGGTCCGCGACCGCCGGAGCAGCCGCTGCCAGGGGCATCGCGGCCGCGGCGGCGGCAAGGACCAGCGGCCGGACCAGAACCCGGGCCAGGCGACGACACATACTCTCTCCTCACACTGGGACATCGATGGGAAACACAGAGTGATCCACCTCGTCCCGCGCCGCACCCGCGGATCAGCACCTGGGCCCGTCCGGCGGACCATGCCGGACGGGCCCAGGACTCCGTTGCTCAATTCGGGGGAGGGTCACGCACCGCATCCGGGAGGGGCCGGCCGGGGCCGGACCGCCTCCTCGCGAGGCCCGTTCCCTGCGCCCCGTCCACGGGCCGGCGTCACTCTCCGCAATGGAGCAACAGAGTCGCCCAGGACCACAAAGACCACAGGCCCGGTCCCGCGAACGGGACCGGGCCTGTGGTCGGCCTTGTGGGGCTGTCGTGCTCGCCGCCGTGCTCGCTGTCTGTCCTAGTCGAGGTAGTCGCGCAGGACCTGGGAGCGCGAGGGGTGGCGCAGCTTCGACATGGTCTTGGACTCGATCTGGCGGATCCGCTCGCGCGTGACGCCGTACACCTTGCCGATCTCGTCGAGGGTCTTCGGCTGACCGTCGGTGAGACCGAAGCGCATGGAGACGACGCCCGCCTCGCGCTCGGACAGGGTGTCCAGGACGGAGTGCAGCTGCTCCTGCAGAAGCGTGAAGCTGACCGCGTCCGCCGGGACGACGGCCTCGGAGTCCTCGATGAGGTCACCGAACTCGCTGTCGCCGTCCTCGCCCAGCGGAGTATGCAGGGAGATGGGCTCGCGACCGTACTTCTGAACCTCGATGACCTTTTCCGGGGTCATGTCGAGTTCCTTGGCCAGCTCCTCCGGGGTGGGCTCGCGGCCCAGATCCTGGAGCATCTGGCGTTGCACACGCGCGAGCTTGTTGATGACCTCGACCATGTGCACCGGGATACGGATGGTGCGGGCCTGGTCGGCCATCGCGCGGGTGATCGCCTGACGGATCCACCAGGTGGCGTAGGTGGAGAACTTGTAGCCCTTGGTGTAGTCGAACTTCTCCACCGCGCGGATCAGACCGAGGTTTCCCTCCTGGATGAGGTCCAGGAAAAGCATGCCGCGGCCTGTGTAGCGCTTGGCCAGGGAGACCACCAGGCGGAGGTTGGCCTCCAGGAGGTGGTTCTTGGCGCGACGCCCGTCCTCTGCGATGATCTCCAGCTCGCGCTTGAGCTTCGGCGCCAGCTTGTCGGAGTTGGCCAGCTTGTCCTCGGCGAACAGACCGGCTTCGATCCGCTTGGCGAGCTCGACCTCCTGCTCGGCGTTGAGCAGGGGCACCTTACCGATCTGCTTGAGGTAGTCCTTGACCGGATCGGCGGTGGCACCGGCGGCGGCGACCTGCTGGGCGGGCGCGTCGTCCTCGTCCTCGTCGGAGAGGACGAAACCGGCGTTCTCCGTACCCTCCGGCTCGTCCGTCGCCTTGACCTCCTCGACGGCCTCCTCGTCGGTCGCCTCGGCCTCGTCCTTCTTGGCCGCGGTCTTCTTGGCGACCGTCTTCTTCACCGCCGCCTTCTTGGCGGGCGCCTTCTTCGCGGTGGTCTTCTTGGCAGCCGCCTTCTTGACAGGCGACTCCTCCTCGGCGATGGCGTCCGCGTCGGGCGCGGCCGGCATGGCGGCACTGGCCTTCCGCGGGGTCGTCGCCTTCGCCGCGACCGTCTTGGTCGCCGTGCGCTTGGCGGGACTCTTCGCTGCGACGCTCTTTCGGGTGCGCTTGGGCTCTGCGGCACTGACCATCAGCGTCACACCCTCTTCCTCGAGGATCTGGTTGAGGCTGCGCAGTACGTTCTTCCACTGAGTGGCCGGAATCTGGTCAGCTTCGAAGGCCCGACGCACGTCATCGCCGGCGATCTGCCCCTCAGCCTTTCCCCGCTCGATGAGCGCCATGACAGAGACGGATTCGGCGATCTCCGGCGGGAGCGTACGGGATGTGCTGGCCGACACGAACAACCTCTCGGGACGTTGAAAAACGACTTCCGGCCCCGTCCACGAGGGACAGGAGCCGACCGCCGGCTCGGGGATGGGCCGACGATGCGGGCGGGGGCCGGGAGATGCAACAGCGCCGTGAACGGCGTCCGTGTTCCCTCCGCGACTGCCACCTCTTAGGTCATCGCGTTCTTTCCAGGAGCGTTACGCCCAATCCGCGTGGCCCGAGTCACACCTCGTAAGCGCCCAGAATCGATCAGATCGGGACAAAGAGGGTCACTCGGGGGTGACGGCGACACCATGCCGGACCTTACGGCCCCTTCATCGCTGTAGGGCCCCGCGCGATCGAAGGTGATCGCGCGGGGCCCTACAGCGGGCGGCCCACCGGTCGGGCGTTGCCACAGGAGGGGGCGGCAGACCGGGCCGGGCCGCTCACGGAAGGCGGTCAGCGTTCGCGCGGGGCGGGCACCACTCGCTCGACCTCGGGGTGGACCGTCAGCAACTGGCGCATGGCCGCCTCGGCCGCCGCGCCGTCACCGCCGGCGAGCGCGTCGACGATCCGACCGTGATGCCCGAGCGACGCCTCGTTCGGCCGCTCACAACCCGCGACCGGGCCGCCCGAGACCTGCAGCGCGGCGGACACGATCCCGGAGAGGTGCTCCAGCATGCGGTTGCCGGCGACCTGGATCAGCAGCGAATGGAACTCGGCGTCGGCGCGGGCGAAGGTCAGCGCGTCCCCCTGCCCCATGGCGTGGCCCATGATCTCCACCATGTCGGACAGGCGCTGCTGGACGTCCTCGCGCCCGTGCCCGGCGGCGAGCCGGGCGGCCAGTGGCTCGATCGTCCAGCGCAGCTCGCTGAGCTCGCGGCGCTGGTCGTCGCGCTGCGGCCCGAAGGCCCGCCACTCGATGATGTCCGGGTCGAGAAGGTTCCAGTCGCTGACCGGGCGCACCCGCGTGCCGACATTGGGCCGGGCACTGACCAGGCCCTTGGCCTCCAGGACACGGAGCGACTCACGGACGACGGTGCGGGAGACCTCGAAGCGCTGGCCGATCTCCTCGGGGACCAGAGGGCGGTCGGCGCCCAGATCCCCCGAAACGATCATCTGACCCAGCTGCTGGACGAGCTGGCCGTGCAGCCCGCGGCCGCGGCTGCCCGCGCTGCGTCGCCCCGGGCGGCCCAGCTCGGAATCGGTGCCCCAGACAGGGGCCCCGGCACGGCCGCCGACGAGCGCGTCGGCGTAGGGGTAGCGGTCGAGTTCGCCCGGACCCGTGAGGCCGGAGTCTGCGGAGCGGGCGGTGGTCGTCATGGTGTGCGCAAGGGTACTCACGCATCTTTTGTCGGCGTGGCTCCCAACTCCCTTGAGGAGTTTGGTGAAAAGCACACGAAAGGGTGATCGCTCACCCTGTCGCAATTGACGCCTTATCGGAAAGAAGCGGGCTCCCTCGGGGGAGTTGCAGGCATGGAGGAACCGATCGGGGCGCGCCCGATCGTCATCGGACCCTGCTCCGGAAAAAGGCGAGCAGATACGCGCAGAGCAGCACCGCGAGGGACAACGCCAGTGCCCCGCCCACCGGTTGGGCGATCAACCGCAGCGCCCCCTCCAGATACCGTTCGCCCCCGAAGGGCCAGTGGGGCAGGGACACCTCACGCATCCGCAAAGGCGCCCCGGCCCCGGTCCGCACCGACGTCTCCTCCAGCAGCCTGCGCATGAGGGGCACGATGAGGAGGGGTACGGCGAGGACCGCGGCAAGACCGGCGGCGGTGGACCGGAAAACCCCCGCGGCCAGCACGCCCGCCCACGCACACCCGATCACGAGTCCGAGCCAACTCGCGCCGAGCGAAAGCCCGTCGGGCGGGATCTCGACGAGCTCCCGCCCGTAGACGAGGTAGAGCAGTTCGGCATCGCACCCGATCGTCAGGACGGCCAGCACGAGGGCGGAGACCGAGGCGACGAGGAGTTTGGCGGTCAGCAGTCCCAGCCGCCGGGGCACGCCGCCCCGGCCCGCCGCCAGGGCGGGGTGACGGAACTCGTCGCCGAAGGCCAGCGCCCCGAGCAGCCCCGCCCCTAGTGCTGCGGGCGGCAGAGGCAGTTCCCTGGGCCACGCGGCCAGCAGGCGCGGCTGCGGGGTGTGCCCGATCCGTGCCAGCAGTACGGCGGTGAGCGCTGACACCACGAGCACGGCCACCCCGACGAGGAACCCGGTCCCGATGCCGGTGGCCCGGCGAATCTCGTAGAGCAGCGGACGGAGGGGACGGAGGGCGGGGCGGACGGAGATGGGAGGCGGCAGCCCCGCCGTGGACCCGGACTCCGGCACCCGGACCTCACCTCCGGCGCGGAGGCCCGAGGGTGGAGGGCCGTCGGGTGGAAAGTCGGCGAAGCCGCCGGGATGCGCGGCATCAGGAACGGCGGCGGGGGCCGGCGGCGCGGTGGACGACGCTTCACCGTCCGGGGCAACCGGCTTTCCGGCGTGGGACGGGGTACCCGCACCCGGCCCCATGTCCCCGATCTCGTCCGCGAGTCGGTGGACGACGATACCGTGCCGAAAGGCGGTCTCACCGACGTCCGCGCAGGTACTGCCGTAGACGGAGATGCGGTTGCCGCCGTCCTCGGCCACCTCCACGGAACGCCGGGCGGTCCGGGCCTCCTTGGTGAGCAGCGCGGAGAGCCGGGCGGCGTGCGGGGTGCGGACGGCGACGCGGGGACGCAGCCGGGTACGCGAGAAGTCCGCGGCCGGCTGATCGGCCACGAGTCGGCCCTGATCGAGGGTGACCACACGGTCCGCGGTGCGCGCCGCCTCCTTGGGGTCGGCCGTTGTGCTCAAAACGGTGCCGCCCTGGTCCGCGTAGGCCCGGAGCATGCCGTGCAGCCAGCGGCTCTCGCCGGCGGACAGTCCGCGCGCGGGTTCGTCGAGCACGAGGGTGTGCGGATCCGCCAAGAGTGCGCAGGCGAGCCCGAGGCGTCGGTCCATGCCCCGCGAGAGGGCGCCGAGGCGTTCCTCCCGCAGGCTCACGAGCCCGACGGCTTCCAGGACTTCGTCCCCGCGCCGCACCGGAACCCCCGCCGCGGCGCACAGCATGCGGATGTGTCCGCGCACGGTGCGTGCGGGGTGGCCGGGCACCTCACCCAGCAGTACGCCGACTTCGCGGGACGGGTGGGCGATGCGGTGCAGTGGACGGCCTCTGAAGTAGGTGATGCCGCGGCCCGGTTGGAGTTCGAGCATGAGTCTGAGAGTCGTCGTCTTGCCCACGCCCGGTGCTCCGAGCAGCATCGTGACGCGACCTGCGTGCGCGTCGAAGGACACGTCGTCGACAGCGGGCGGAAGCTCTTTGCGCGGGCTGCTGGTCAGTCCGATGGCCTGGATCACCCGAAGCAAGATAGCGCGCCATATCGGATTTTTCGGGCACCGCAAGGCCTGCCGGCCACGGGGAATTCAGCCGCGCGGGGCCCGTGTCCACGACCCGCCCCCGTCCGGGGCCGGATGCCCCTGCAGTCGTCTCCGCTCTCCCACCCGTCCCCACCCGTCCCCACCCGCTCCCGACGTCCAGGCCGCTCGGTCCGATGCGGTCACACCTCGGGGCGCAGCATCGGCGGATTGAGCAGGGTGGCTCCGCCGGCCCTGAAGAGCTGGGCGGGACGGCCGCCCTGCCGGGTGGTCGTGCCACCCGTCGGCACGAGAAAGCCCGGTGTGCCCGTCACCTTGCGGTGGAAGTTGCGCGGGTCCAAGGCCACACCCCACACGGCCTCGTAGACACGGCGCAGCTCGCCGACGGTGAACTCGGGCGGACAGAAGGCCGTGGCCAGCGACGAGTACTCGATCTTGGAGCGGGCTCGCTCCACCCCGTCCGCCAGGATCTGCGCGTGGTCGAAGACGAGCGGCGCCACCGGCTCGCCGTCCCTGCCATAGCCCGCCTGTTGCAGCAGCTCCCCGACCCGGGCCCAGCGTGCGTTGCTGGCGTCGCCGCCCGCCCGGGGGGCGGGCAGGTCGGGGGCGAGGACGAGGTGTGCGACGCTGACGACCCGCATCCGGGGGTCGCGCTTGGGATCACCGTAGGTGGCGAGCTGCTCCAGGTGCGCACCGCCGGCCTGGGCGGGGACGCCGGGGTCGTGCACGCGCAGCCCGGTTTCCTCCGCCAGCTCACGTGCCGCCGCCTGCGCCAGGTCCTCGTCGGCCCGGACGAATCCGCCGGGAAGCGCCCAGCGTCCCTGAAACGGCGGTTCCCCCCTGCGTACCGCCAGCGCACACAGCACGTGGCGGCGCACAGTCAGCACGACCAGGTCCACGGTGACGGCAAAGGGCGGAAAGGCTGACGGATCGTAGGACATGCGGCGATCATAGTCGTCTGCCTGACGATAAACACTCCCCTCGCCGACGCCGTCGACAGCCGATCGGCTTCGGTCCGGTACTGCCCCGCCACGGGCGGACGACGGTCAACTCACCTGCGGGACGGGCTCCGGAGACGCCTGCGCCGCACCTCTCGCCCAATCGGCTGCCACCTCCCCTCCCGCCCGGTCACTCCTCCCCGGCACCGCCTTGGCTCCGGATCTGCATGCGTCCCCGCGAGGGTGCGGGGCGACGGCGTACAGCATCCGGCCTCTCGGTGCCGGGACGTACACCGCCCGGACGCGCGTCACCCACCGCCGTGCGAGGATGCGGAATCCGTACATTCGGGCGGCTGCCCTCCGCCCGCCCCCGACGCGGGGAACCGCCACCGGCGCCAGCGCCGGAGACGCGCTCGCGTCGTCGGCGGCGCGAGCGCGCTTCCCGGCCCAGGGCAACCGCGGGCCCGGAGGATGTGGACTCCCCCGCCGCACCGGGCCCGCCGTCTCCCGGATCCTCGCTGTCCGGATCCTCGCTGTCCGCACCGGTGGACTCCGGACCGTCGCCGTCCGTCTGCCCTTGGCCGTCGCGTTCCGAGCGCAGGCAGCGGCGGATCGATTCCGGATCGAGGCCCTCATTGCAGGCCTGGTGCAGCAGGCGGGCGAAGAGATAGTCGGGATCGGCGCCCAGGGCCATGGCGAGTGCCTCCCTGGCCTCCAGTTCGTCGCCGATGGACCAGGCGACCCAGCCGGCGAGTGTCAGGGGGGCCGCAGCGTGCTCACCGTACGATCCGACGCAGCGGCGGGCCAGCGCCCGCCACAGGCGGAGGGCGGGACCTGCCTCCTCGCCCTCCATCCACTCCGCCGCCCGGTCCCGGGTTGCGCGGTCCTGCAGACCGAGGATCAGCGTGGCGGCCTCGTCGTGCCGGAGCACTTCGTCGTCCCGCAGGTCCGCCGGGAGCGTGCCGGACACGGACGGGGCGCAGGCCAGCCTGCCCATGACACGCTCGGCCAGTTCCAGCGTCTGCCGGGCGACCTCGCTCCGTGCCGCCGCGTCGAGGATCTTGGGGACCAGCGTCCGGTGGGCGGAGTCCAGGGCGGTTTCCTGCTCGAGGGCGGCGGCGCGCTCCCACGGGAGGAACCTCGCCCGCAGTTCGCTCAGCGTGCCCCGGACCTGAAGTCCGGCGTAGGTCGCGGCGGCGGCCAGCACCGAGGTGCCCGGCAGTCCCATCGGCGTCCCGGCCTCGGGGCAGCACCCCTCGTCGTCGCAGCAGTACGACCAGAAACGGCCGCCCGAGAGGCACAGGGCCTCCACCACGGGAACGTCGAGGGCACCGCACTCCAGGCGCAGCGCGTGAGCGAGCGGGCCCAGCCGCTCCTTGACCCGCTGTCCGGGCTCGCGGTCCTCCGGTTCCTGGCAGAGGAAGACGACCATCTGCTCGGGCTTGGCGCCTCGGCGCTCGCTGCCCGTGACCAGCCCCTGGACCAGCTGGCGGGCGGCGGCGGGCCAGTCGTCCCGGTTCGCGGGGATACCGAGCCTGGCCCGGCCGCCGAACCTGCCCCGCCCGTCCTTGCCGTACAGGGCGACCAGGACGATGCTGTCCTCGGGGCGGTAGCCGAGCAGATAGGGCAGGGCGTCGGCGAGTTCGGCGGGGGTGCGCAGCGTGACCTGCTGTTCGCCGCCGTGGCTGCCGTAGGCGGTACAGGCGATGTCCGGCGCGCGCCCCGCGTGCGCGCTCCCGTTCTTGTGGGTCCTCGGCCCCGCAGCCCCGGCACCCTCGTCGTTGTCGTCGCGCCCCGGTAGGCCGGCGTGCTCGGCCCGCTCCCGACCGGTGATGCCGCCGTTTTCGGAGGATTCGTTCGTTTCGCTGCTGTTCGTCATGGGAGGACGGTCGCTCGGATCAGGAAATTCCGCTCGCCCTGTGGACAACTTCCTGCAGGGACACGTCAGGCACCCCATGTGACCTGCATTTTCCATCTCACTGTGGTCCGATTTCCACACCATCACGCGAGCGTCTCCGCCACAGAGAGGAGGGGTGAGCGAACAGTTTCCCGGCACTCTCCGGATCGTCGCGGGCGCGCAAGGTGCCGACGACGGACGGGAAGGCGGAACCTCGGCCGGTGGCCGCGCGAGAGTCCTGCGGGCCGGACTGGCCCGGTCCGCGGGACGCGGACGCTCAGCCCGCCGCGGCGAGGACCAGAGGAAGGACTTGTGCGGCGCCTGCCCTGCGGAGCAGGCGGGCGGCGACCGCGAGGGTCCAGCCGGAGTCCGTGCGGTCGTCCACCAACAGGACAGGCCCCTGCTCGTGTGCCAGGGCGTCCGCCAGTTCCTCGGAGACGGCGAAGGCACCGGACAACGTCTTCAGACGTTGGGCGGAGTTGCTGCGGCGGGCCGTGTGGACGCCGTCCGGCGCGGTGTACGTCAGGGCGCCGAGGAGGGGCAGGCGGCCGACGGTCGCGATGCCCTGGGCGAGGGAACCGACCAGCTGCGGACGGGTGAGGGACGGCACGGCGACGACTCCCACCGGCCGGGCGGAGGCGTCCGGGCCGTCCGTCGCCCAGCCGCCCGGAGAACGCGCCCAGTCGGCGAGGACCTCCACCGCGGCCCGCAGGACGTCGTCGGGGACCGGCCCGTCGGGCGCGTTCTCGGCCAGCAGCGGGCGCAGCCGGTTGCCCCAGCCGATGTCCGAGAGCCGGCCCAGGGCGCGCCCGGTGGAGCACTGTTCTCCTGCCGGGATGCGTCCCTTGAGGTCGATGCCCAGGGCCGGCATCCCCGTCGGCCACATCCGGCGCGGCTCGACCTCCACCCCTGGGCGGTCCAGCTCCTTCGCCGCCGCCGTCAGGGTCTCGGTCGAGACGGAGGGATCGGCCCAGGGCCCCACGCAGTTGTCACACCGGCCGCACGGGACCGCTCCTTCGTCGTCCAGCTGCCGCCGCAGGAACTCCATCCGGCACCGGTCCGTGCTCACGTAGTCGCGCATGGCCTGCTGCTCGGCGGCCCGTTGCCGGGCGACCCAGGCGTACCGCTCGAAGTCGTAGACCCACGGTTCACCGGTGGAGCTCCAGCCGCCCTTGACCCGCTTGACCGCGCCGTCCACGTCGAGCACCTTGAGCATGGTCTCCAGGCGGGTGCGACGGAGGTCGACCTGGGCCTCCAGGGCCGGCACGGAGAGGGGGCGTCCCGCCTCGGCCAGGGCCGAGAGGGTCTGCCGGACCTGTTCCTCGGGCGGGAAGGCGGTGTCGGCGAAGTAGCGCCAGATGGCCTCGTCCTCCTTGCCCGGCAACAGCAGCACATCGGCGTGGGCCACGCCCCGGCCCGCCCGGCCGACCTGCTGGTAGTAGGCGATCGGCGAGGACGGGGAGCCCAGGTGGAGCACGAAGCCCAGGTCCGGCTTGTCGAAGCCCATCCCCAGCGCCGAGGTCGCGACCAGCGCCTTGACCCGGTTGCCCAGCAGGTCGGCCTCGGCCTGCAGCCGGTCGGCGTTCTCCGTGCGCCCGGTGTACGAGGCCACCCGGAAGCCACGCTGTCGCAGGTGGGCGGTGGCCTCCTCGGCCGCCGCGACGGTCAGCGTGTAGATGATCCCGGAGCCCGGCAGCTCGTCCAGATGTTCGGCGAGCCAGGCCAGGCGGTGCGCGGCGTCCGGCAGCCGGACCACGCCCAGCCGCAGGCTCTCACGTTCCAGCGGGCCGCGCAGGACCAGGGCCTCGCCGGCGCCGGTGCCCAGTTGCTCGGCCACGTCCGCGGTGACACGTGCGTTGGCGGTCGCGGTGGTGGCCAGCACCGGCACACCGGGGGCGAGGTCGGCGAGCATGGCCCGCAGCCGGCGGTAGTCGGGGCGGAAGTCGTGTCCCCAGTCGGAGATGCAGTGCGCCTCGTCGACCACCAGCAGGCCGGTCGTGGCCGCGAGCTTGGGCAGCACCTGATCGCGGAAGTCCACGGAGTTGAGGCGTTCCGGGCTGACGAGGAGAACGTCGGTCTCGCCGTGCCCGACCTCCTCGTAGATCGTGTCCCACTCCTCGGGGTTGGCCGAGTTGATGGTGCGCGCCCGGATACCGGCCCGCGCCGCCGACTCGACCTGGTTGCGCATCAGTGCCAGCAGCGGTGAGACGATCACCGTGGGGCCGGAGCCACGGCGGCGCAGCAGAGCGGTGGCGACGAAGTAGACCGCCGACTTGCCCCAGCCGGTGCGCTGCACCACCAGGGCGCGCCGGCGTTCCTCCACCAGGGCCGCCACGGCCTGCCACTGGTCCTCCCGCAACCGCGCCGGGCCATTGGGGTCGCCGACGAGCTCGGCGAGGACGGCGTCGGCTTCGGTGCGCAGCTCCAGGGTGTTCATGCCCCCATGCAACCCGATGGCTACGACGGTCGGCCACTTCACCCCCGCGTTCATCTCGCGGCGGCACCCCGGCGTCCTCGAAGCCGGCCACTGGTCACCGGACCCGCACGTCACGTACGGACACGGCGGGACCGGGCACCGCCTGTGTGCTCCGACGGCACACAGGGCAGGGATATAAACTCCCAATCATCTGATATCGATCGGCTCGCACGATTGCTCGTTGCCGCATCCTGGTTCGACAGGAAGAATTGAGGTCCGCACCCGTACGGCTCGTCCGCCGCTCAGGTTGGGCTCCGTTGCGTGCGCACTCCCCCGAATCCGACCCCGCCCGTCGTCCGGGCGTAGCCGAAGGGAGGACCATGACCTTCGGATTCGCTCCGTCCTCGGCGGCATCTCTGTCCGCACCCGCCGCTTCCGCCACTCGTCTGCTCGAACCCGCGGAGTGGGCTGCCGCGGGAATCCCGCTGCTGCGCAACCCGCGTGAGGTCGTCAGCGGACTGCACGCCCGGCATCACCCGGGGCCGGCGACCGCGATCGTCGCCGTACTCGACCAGGACGAGCGGGTGCGGGCGAGCGCTTCGTTCACCCGCCGCGCCGCCCCGCCCGACGGCTGGATGTTCCGCAACGCGCTGCTGTCCCAACTGCGCCGGGTCATTCCTCACGACCTGCGGCGCCGCACACCGGTGCGGACCGCTGTCCTGCTCTGCTGCCGTGACGGCGACGCACGTTGGACGGAGGAGGACGGCGCGTGGATGTGGGGGCTGCGGGACGCCTGCACGCTGCACGGGCTGCGCTGCGGGGCGTACATCACGCTGACCCGCGACGGCTGGCAGGTGCTCGGCGAGGACCGCGGCGGGCGTCGGCCCAGCACCGGCTCCGCACCGGAACCGTTCGCCACGGCCGAGGCACCGCCGCACACACCGCACACACCGCGCACCGGTGGTGTCGCGTCCGACGTCCTGCGCCGCGCGGCAGCGCGCTGAGAGCCCACCGGACGCCCGGGAGCCAGGGCTCCTTCGACGCCGCTACCCGCGCGGCGGAACAGCTATGTCATGGCGCCCGTACGGACGGGCGCCATGACATCGTCTCAGACGCCCGTACCCGTCATCGAGTTGATCCGCTGCGGATCACCGCAGACGATCAGCAGGGTGGTGGCCTTGGTGTGCGCCACGGCCAGGGCCGACGTGATCACCGGCTCGGCCCCCCCGTTGACCGCGACCACGACGACGGGGCGCGCTCCGGCACGGTCCGCGACAGCGGCGTCCGCGTAGAAGACGTCGTCGGCGGCAGCGTGCAGGGCCCAGTAGGAGGCCTCGCCGAAGGAGCGTTCGTGGGTGGCCCACGGGTGCGGCTCGCCGGTGGTGATCACCAGCACGTCACCCGGGGCGCGGCCCGCGTCCAGCAGCAGGTCCACGGCTTCCTCGGCGGCATCGAGCGCCCCCTGGGCGGGTGCCGGGATCAACTGGATCTGGGCGCCGGCCGCAGCGGGAGCGGTCGGCTTCGAAGGGACGGGGTCGGCCGCCGCAGGAGCATCACGCGGCGTACGTTGCGCCGAAGGCGCAGGCCGGACCGGGCCGGGCCGACCGGGACGCGGCGGTGCCGCGGGGCGGGGACCGGGTACGGGGCGGGGGGTCGGCGCGGTACGGCCGCTGGCCGGAGTGGCGCGGGGACCCTGGGCACTCTCGTGAATCTGAGGCTCCTCGGGAATGAGAGGCATGGGCTGATTTTTATCAAACATTGGTACGGCTTGCGCCGCCGGGTGGCACATGAGTGCGAACGGAATCGTCAGAAATCGAAGCCGAGCTGACCCTCGATCGCCGGAACGCTTCCATCCGCCCAGCTACGGACCTTCTTGAGATGCCGCCACTGGGGCAGCGCATCAAGATACGCCCACGACAGCCGGTGGTAGGGGGTGGGCCCCCGGACCTCCAGCGCGGCCCTGTGCACGGGTGACGGATACCCCGCGTTGTCCGCAAAACCGAAGTCTGCATGCTCGGAACCCAGTTCGGCCATTATTTTGTCGCGGTGCACCTTGGCGATCACCGAGGCCGCCGCGACCGCCACGCACGACTGGTCACCCTTGATCACGGTGCGGACCCGCCAGGGCGCCCCGAGATAGTCGTGCTTGCCGTCGAGTATCACCGCGTCGGGACGCACCGGCAGCCCTTCGAGCGCGCGCACCGCCGCCAGCCGCAGCGCGGCCGTCATCCCCAGCTGGTCGATCTCCTCGTGGGACGCGTGGCCCAGGGCATACGACGTCACCCAGTCCCGCAACGTCCGGTCGAGTGTGTCCCGTCGCTTGACGGTGAGGAGCTTGGAGTCGGTGAGGCCCTCGGGGGGCCGGCGCAGTCCGGTGACCGCCGCGCAGACGGTGACGGGGCCGGCCCAGGCGCCGCGCCCCACCTCGTCGACACCTGCGACGGTCTTCGCCCCGGTCGTGGCGCGGAGGGAGCGCTCGACAGCGTGAGTTGGTGGTTCGTACGGCATGGCGCCCTTAGCGTACGCCGCCCGTGACGGCCCGCGACACCCAGGTTCCCCGAGCGGTGGCAGAGTGTCGGCGACCTCGGGCCAGGGGCCTGCCGGCCGCAACAGCAAAACCATCAGCAGGTCGATCGTCTCCTCCACGCCGACGTCCGTTCATTCACTTCCGCACATCTCGGACCGGTACCTCCTCATCGCCGGGACGACCTCGAAGACGTAGCTGTTCGCCGCGCCGGCACGTATCTCTCCGCACCCGGTTCCTCGCTCGATCACTTCTCGGAGCATCACGATGGCCGGTTCCACGACCCCTTCGAAGATCGCGGCACGAAACCGCTCGACCTGCATGGAATCGCACTCGTGAATGACCGAGCGCAGGGCGGGGCCCGGTCGGGAGAACATCCCGTCGCGCGCTCGCGGGCACAGGGCCGGCAGGTTGCCACGCACGTCGCCCGCGTCCGGCGCCACGTCGAGGGGGCGGCGGCCCGCCGGCCGCCCGAGCCCTGGGGACACGAAGTGCTCCCGCAGGGCATCTCGACGGCCTTCATTCCGGCCGCCGTCATGGCCGCACTCGCCCTGCTCACCGCCCGGTCGGTGATCCGGGTGCGCAGGAGCGGCCTGGAGAGGCTCGCCTGCTCCGCCGGACCGGGCGCCGGCCGACGGGGCCGCCCCGGAGGACGCCGAGCCGCCCCGCGGCTGTCAGGACGGCGGTCACGGAACCGAGCAGCACGGTGAACTGCTCGTCCACGACCACCTCTGACAGGGCTCGGGACTGCACAGCCGCCGCCTCGTCCCGGGCCTCATGTCCCACACGGCTGATGTCCCGACAACGAGCGGACGGTCACGGAGAGTTCTCATAGCGCACGGAGAGTTGCGGAAGCTCGCGCGCCCGCACCGGCGACCGTCGGCAACGGCCCTCCGCGCACGCACCTGCCGGACCGGACCGCTCCCCGCACGGCCGGGCCTGCCGGAGCTACACCGGCATCCAGTTCGGGAGCGCCTCGACCCGCTCGGCCCACCCGGCGGGCGGCGCCCCGGCCTTCCCTGCCGCGATCACCCCGCCCACGATGGCGCAGGTCGTGTCGGCGTCCCCGCCCGCCTGGGCCGTGGTCCAGAAGGCCTCTTCGTAGTCGCTCAGGGCTCGGGCGGCCGACCACAGTGCGAAAGACACGGTGGCGTGGGCCGTCGTCCGCCGTCCGCACCCCAGTACGGCGGCGACGGTGGCCGCGTCGCCGTAGTCGAACATGTCCCGGGCCCGGCGCAGTCCCGCACCGACCGCGCTCTTCCTGGGCACCAGCGCGACGACCCCGTCGAGCAGCGCTTCGGGACCGGGCGGCCCGCCGGGGGCCGCGGCGAGTGCGGCCGCCGCGGCGACGGCCATAGCGCCGACCACGGCCTCGCGGTGCTGGTGGGTGGGATAGGCCGAGATCTCGGCCTGGTGGACCGCCTGCTCCGGATCGTCCGCGTACCAGGCGCCCAGAGGTGCGATGTGCATCGCGGCGCCGTTGCCCCAGGACCCCTGGCCGTTGAAGAGGCCGGCGGCGAGTTCGCGCCAGTCACCGCCTTCGCGGACCAACCGCAGCAGCCGGTCGACCGCGGGCCCGTAGCCGCGGTCGAAGTCGTGACGCCGGGCGAAGGACTGCGCGAGGGCGTCCTGGTCGACCCGCCGGTGGGCGGCGAGGACGGCGACGACCGAGCAGGCCATCTCCGTGTCGTCCGTCCACGGCCAGGAGCCCGGAGGCAGCTCACGGTGCATGAGCAGCGGATGGTTCACCGGGACGAAGAACTGCGAGCCCAGCGCGTCCTCCACGGACAGTCCGCGCAGACTGGCCAGGGCGCGGTCGAGGCGCCCGGCGGTGGTGGAGGTCGGCGGTCATCGCTCTGCCGCCCTATCCGGTGATCCCGTACGGTTCCGGCTGCCGCCACTGCTCGAAGGGCCGGTCGAGCGTGTACTTGCCCTCCTCCCCCAGAACGAGCACCCGCATCTCGGCGTTACCGGGGTTGGACAGGGACTCGAACTCCGCCACGGTCCAGTGGAACCAGCGCATGCAGAACAGCCTCATGGCAAGACCGTGCGTCACGATGAGGACGTTCGGCGGGTGGTCGGGGGCCTCGAAACTGCGGAACAGGCTCTCCAGGAAGCCTCCGACCCGGTCGTAGACGTCAGCACCGGACTCGCCCTGGGCGAAACGGTAGAAGAAGTGGCCGTACGCGTCCCGGTACACCTTCTGCAGACGGACGTCCTTCTGGTCCTGCCAGTTGCCCCAGTCCTGCTCACGCAGTCTCGGCTCCTCACGTACACGTATGAGCTCCGGATCGAGACCGAAGGCGCACAGCGTCTCGTGCGTGCGGCGGTAGGGGGACACGTACACGCTGACGTGTTCCTCGCCGAACAGGTCGTGCAGCCGTCTGCCGGTCTCCTCCGCCTGCCGTCGGCCCCGCTCGGTCAGGGCCAACGCGTGATCGGGTTCGCGCTCATAAACGGTGTCGTCAACATTGCCCGTTGATTCACCGTGCCGGACAAGGACGATGCGCCGTGGTCGTACCATACTGAAACCCTAGAACGGCTGACGGCAGACCGAGCACCCGTATGCGACCCATACGGCACAGGTCACACACTTCCCGCGCTTCGGGGCCGTTCCGCGCGCTGGGACGTCAGACCGTCCAGACCGGCTCCATGTCCACGATGTCCCCCGTGAGCGCGGCGATGTCGGCCTCCGTCTGCGCCCGCAGGGCGAGGCGTTCCACGCGCTCGGTACGGTACTTGCCGTGCTCGGCCGCCGACCACCACATCGACAGCACCAGGAACTCATGGCCGGGGGCCTCGCCGAACAGTCCCCGGACCATGCCGGGCGAGCCTGCCATCGCCGGGTTCCAGACCTTCTCGTGCATCAGCACGAAATGCTCCGCCCGCTCCTCGTGGACGCGGCACAGGGCCACTCTCAGCAGGTCGACGTCCGTGAAGCGCGGTTCGAAGCCGGTCTTCACGTCGAAGCGGTGGTCGAACAGCCTGACCCGGGCGTCCTTGAAGGTGCCCGACTGAGACGAGGCGAGCCGGTCGTGGGACCGCGCCATGAAGGAGTCGTAGAAGGCGCGGCTCTCCCAGAAGGAGAAGATGTGCGCTACATCCTGTCGTCCCCGGCTCCAGCCCCCGCCCTGTCCACGAAATCCCGGCTCCCCCAGAAGCCCCGCCCACTTCCGCTGTCCCCGTTCGAACCCGCGGCGGTCCACCACGGTGCAGCGAATCCACTTGACCAGCACCGCGCCATCGTAAGGCCGCGGGGCTCAGCCCCGGTCACCCTCGGCGGGACTGCTTCGCCGCACTCACCCGGCCCGGCATGACAGGATGGGCAACCTGCCGGGTTTGCACGGCAGTTGGACAGCAGCTTCTGAAGGGGCACAACGGTCCCAGGGGGAAGGAGAAGACTGGTGAACGGCGTCAACAAGGGCATCGGCAAGGTCGAGATCGCGCTGAGGTGGGACCCGAGTCCCGCGGGACAGTCGGCCACCGACCTGGATCTCGTTGCCGCGCCCTACCCGGCAAGCGATCCGCACGGTGCCCCCTCGTACGTGGTGCACTTCGGCAGCCGCTCTCCCGACGGCACGATCACTCTCAGCCGGGACAGCCAGGACGGCAAGGGCTTCGGCTTCGACGAGGTCATGATGCTGGAGCTGGACCGGCTCGACGCGCGGTACGCACGCGTGGTGGTCGGGGTCGTCATACAGCAGCATCAGGAGCAGCGCACCTTCGCCGGCGTGGGCCGCCCCGGTCTGCGCATCCGCGAGGGGTACACCGTCCTGGCCGAGGACGACTTCAGGGGTGTCCTCGGAGCCACGGCAGCCACGGTCGCCGAGTTCACCCGGGACAGCACCGGCGCCTGGGACTTCCATTCCGGCGTCCAGGGCTTCCAGGGGGATCCTCTGGCCTTCACCCGCTCCATGGGAGCCACCCGCCGCCCGTGAACCGGACCCGGCCACCGCCGGGGTCCGGTTCGGCGGGAAACCGCAGCAGGAACGAGGGAGGGGCACCGGCCGAAGCCGGTGCCCCTCCCTCGTCGGCTCAACCGGTCGCAGCGGGCGGGCACGCCCGGACGAACGGTGTCACACCCTGTCTCAGCTGCAGCCGCTGGTCGAGCCGCAGCCCTCGCAGATGTAGCAGGAACCGGCGCGCTGCATCTTCGTCCCGCAGGAGAAGCAGAGCGGGGCGTCGGCCTGGATACCCAGCTGCATCTCGACCAGCTCGGCGCTGGTGTGGGCCTGCTGCGGGGCGGGCTTGGCCGCCTCCTCCTCGGCCTTCGGCGTGGAGACCGCCTTCAGCTCCTGGGCCGCCCGCGGTGCGGACTGGGCCAGGCCCTCGACGTCGACCTCGTCGTCGGTCGGCTCGTAGGAGCCGGTCTCGAGGTGACGCTGGCGCTCCTCGGCGGAGTGGATGCCGAGCGCGGAGCGCGTCTCGAAGGGCAGGAAGTCCAGCGCGAGGCGACGGAAGATGTAGTCGACGATGGACTGCGCCATCCGCACGTCCGGGTCGTCCGTCATGCCGGCCGGCTCGAAGCGCATGTTGGTGAACTTCGAGACGTACGTCTCCAGCGGGACGCCGTACTGGAGGCCGACGGAGACCGCGATGGAGAAGGCGTCCATCATGCCCGCGAGGGTCGAGCCCTGCTTGGACATCTTCAGGAAGACCTCGCCGAGACCGTCGTCCGGGTAGGAGTTGGCGGTCATGTAGCCCTCGGCGCCACCGACGGTGAAGGACGTGGTGATGCCGGGACGCCCCTTCGGCAGACGCTTGCGGACCGGACGGTACTCGACCACCCTCTCGACCGCGGCACGGATCGTGTCCTCGGTCCTCCCGGTGATCTCGGCCTTCTCCTTCTCCTTGGTCTTGGCGGAGAGGGGCTGGCCGACCTTGCAGTTGTCGCGGTAGATGGCGAGCGCCTTGACGCCCATCCTCCAGGCCTCGAAGTAGACCTCCTCGACGTCCTCCACGGTCGCCGACTCCGGCAGGTTGACCGTCTTGGAGAGGGCGCCCGAGATCCACGGCTGGATCGCGGCCATCATGCGGACGTGACCCATCGCGGAGATGGAGCGCTCGCCCATGGCACAGTCGAAGACCTCGTAGTGCTCGTGCTTGAGACCCGGGGCGTCGATCACGTTGCCGTGCTCGGCGATGTGGGCGACGACCGCCTCGATCTGCTCCTCGTGGTACCCCAGGCGGCGCAGGGCCTGCGGGACGGTGCCGTTGACGATCTGCATCGAGCCGCCGCCGACCAGCTTCTTGAACTTGACCAGGGCGAGGTCGGGCTCGAGGCCGGTGGTGTCGCAGGACATCGCGAGACCGATGGTGCCGGTCGGGGCGATGACGGATGCCTGGGAGTTACGGAACCCGTTCTTCTCGCCGAGGCTCAGCACGCCCTGCCAGGCCTCGGTGGCGGCCGTCCAGATCGGTGTGTCCAGGTCGTCCACGCGGACGGCCTTGTCGTTCTCGTCGGAGTGCTGCTTCATGACCCGCAGATGCGGCTGCGCGTTGCGGGCGTAGCCGTCGTACGGACCGACGATCGCGGCCAGTTCGGCGGAGCGCTTGTACGACGTGCCGGTCATCAGGGAGGTGATGGCGCCTGCCAGGGCGCGGCCTCCGTCGGAGTCGTAGGCGTGCCCGGTGGCCATCAGCAGGGCGCCGAGGTTGGCGTAGCCGATGCCGAGCTGCCGGAAGGCGCGGGTGTTCTCGCCGATCTTCCGGGTCGGGAAGTCCGCGAAGCAGATGGAGATGTCCATCGCGGTGATGACCAGCTCGACGACCTTCGAGAAGCGCTCGACGTCGAAGGACTGGTGGCCCCTGCTGTCGTCCTCGAGGAACTTCATCAGGTTCAGCGACGCGAGGTTGCAGGACGTGTTGTCCAGGTGCATGTACTCGCTGCAGGGGTTCGAACCGTTGATGCGGCCGGACTCCGGGCAGGTGTGCCAGTGGTTGATGGTGTCGTCGTACTGGATGCCCGGGTCGGCGCAGGCCCAGGCGGCCTCGGCCATCTTGCGGAAGAGTGCCTTGGCCTCGACCTCCTCGATCACCTCGCCGGTCATGCGGGACGTCAGGCCGAACTTGCCGCCGTCCTGGACCGCCTTCATGAACGTGTCGTTCACACGGACCGAGTTGTTGGCGTTCTGGTACTGGACGGACGTGATGTCGTCGCCGCCCAGGTCCATGTCGAAGCCCGCGTCGCGCAGGGCGCGGATCTTCTCCTCTTCCTTGACCTTGGTCTGGATGAAGTCCTCGATGTCGGGGTGGTCGACGTCGAGGATGACCATCTTGGCGGCCCGGCGGGTGGCACCGCCGGACTTGATGGTGCCGGCGGACGCGTCGGCCCCGCGCATGAAGGAGACCGGGCCGGAGGCGTTGCCGCCGGAGGACAGCAGTTCCTTGGAGGAGCGGATGCGGGAGAGGTTCAGGCCGGCGCCGGAACCGCCCTTGAAGATCATGCCCTCTTCCTTGTACCAGTCGAGGATCGACTCCATGGAATCGTCGACGGACAGGATGAAGCAGGCGGAGACCTGCTGCGGCTGGGGCGTGCCGACGTTGAACCAGACAGGGCTGTTGAAGCTGAAGATCTGGTGCAGGAGGGCGTAGGCCAGCTCGTGCTCGAAGATCTCGGCGTCGGCGGGAGAGGCGAAGTACTTGTGGTCCTCGCCGGCCTTCCGGTACGTCTTCACGATGCGGTCGACCAGCTGCCTGAGACCGGTCTCGCGCTGCGGGGTGCCCACGGCACCGCGGAAGTACTTGCTGGTGACGATGTTGACCGCGTTCACCGACCAGAAGTCGGGGAACTCGACGCCGTACTGCTCGAAGTTGACCGAGCCGTCGCGCCAGTTGGTCATGACGACGTCACGGCGTTCCCAGGCCACCTCGTCGTAGGGGTGGACTCCGGGAGAGGTGTGGATGCGCTCGACTCGCAGCCCCTTGCCGGCCTTGCTGCTGCCCCTGGCCCTGGAACTCCGTGTCGGACCGCTCGCCGTCTCTGTCATGCCGCCTCCCTGGTACGGGCGAAAACGCCCTGAAGTGCCCCGATGTTCCCGTGGCACGGTGTTTGTCCTGATGCTGCGGGCGCTCACGCACGTCACCCGCAACAGGTCTTCTCATCGCCGCGGCCCGGCCGTCCCCGGCCGCAGGGCCCGCCGGTCAGCCGACGGGCTGGGCGGGTTCCGGGACCTGGGCGGTCCCGCCGGACCCTCCGCCGTCTTCCCGGCCCCCCGCGGCAGCCCTCTCACGGTCTTCGTCGTCCGCGGTGGGGTGCTCCACCTGCCTGAGTTCCGTGATCGCGGCCTCGAAGTCCTCGAGCGACTCGAACGCCCGGTAGACGGACGCGAACCGCAGATAGGCGACGAGGTCGAGTTCCTGCAACGGGCCGAGTATGGCCAGCCCCACGTCATGAGTGGTCAGCTCGGCGCTCCCGGTGGCCCGCACCGCTTCCTCGACGCGCTGGCCGAGCTGCGCGAGCGCGTCCTCGGTGACGGGACGCCCCTGGCACGCCTTGCGCACACCGTTGATGACCTTGGTGCGACTGAACGGCTCGGTCACGCCGGACCGCTTGACCACCATGAGCGAGCACGTCTCCACGGTCGTGAAACGACGGGAGCAGTCGGGGCACTGGCGACGCCTGCGGATTGACGTGCCGTCATCGGTCGTACGACTGTCGACGACACGGCTGTCGGGATGCCTGCAGAAGGGGCAGTGCATGAAATCCCAACCCTCCCTCGCAGCAGACTCCATGGCCCCACAGGGCCCGTTCGGCCCCGCGAAGCTGCTCCAGCATAAGCGATCTCCGAAGACCTCAGGACCGCGGGACCACAACTTCTGGGCAGCTGCTGCAATCCAACCACTAGATGTGGTGATTGACTCATTCATCCACTCCAGCGTGCGTGTCGTTCGGCGCCGGGCGCGAGGCATCCGGCAGACCCTCCTCACGGTGCGCTCACGCGGGGCCACGGTACGGACCCGCGAGGGCTTCGCGCGAGTCCGCGCGGAGCCCCGAGAAGGCCACGCGTGAGGAGGTGTCGCGCGCGCCGACAAGGAGGCGGCACGCGACTCCCGAAGAGACCCGGGAAGGGCCGGGCCGCTCCCCGCGGCAGGTGGCACGTGGCACGTGGCAGGTGGCACGTGGCAGGTGGCACGTGCCACCCGATGACAGACTGGCCCCCGGCCGGGAGGCCGCCACCTCGGCGGCGAAGAGTACGGCAATGGAGGCTTTTACCGACGGGGAAATCGCAGTCAATACACCTCGACGAGCGACCGCAGAGGGCAATTCGCTTTTTTTCACTCGAACGTGTGTTTGGCGCAACCTTTCGAAAGCTACTACCGTTGTCCTGCAGGGAGACCATCGAGAGGGGCCGACGTGACCACCACCGCAGACAGCGCCAGCATCACTGCCCAGGGCCGGCTCGAGCCGGTGCATGCGATGAGCGAAGCCACGCAGCATCCTGAGGGACGGAAGCGCTCCTTGCCGGGCCGACCTCCCGGCATCCGGGCGGACAGCTCGGGACTCACCGACCGCCAGCGTCGGGTGATCGAAGTCATCAGGGACTCGGTGCAGCGCCGCGGGTACCCGCCGTCGATGCGCGAGATCGGCCAGGCGGTCGGCCTCTCCAGCACGTCCTCCGTGGCACACCAGCTGATGGCGCTGGAGCGCAAGGGATTCCTGCGTCGCGACCCGCACCGTCCCCGCGCGTACGAGGTGCGCGGCTCCGACCAGGCCACCTCCGTGCAGCCCACGGACACCGCGGGCAAACCGGCCGCGTCGTACGTGCCGCTGGTCGGCCGTATCGCCGCCGGTGGCCCCATCCTCGCCGAGGAGTCGGTGGAGGACGTCTTCCCCCTCCCCCGTCAGCTCGTCGGTGACGGTGAGCTGTTCGTCCTGAAGGTCGTCGGCGACTCCATGATCGAGGCCGCGATCTGTGACGGCGACTGGGTCACGGTCCGGCGCCAGCCCGTCGCCGAGAACGGCGACATCGTCGCCGCGATGCTTGACGGCGAAGCCACGGTCAAGCGCTTCAAGCGCGAGGACGGCCATGTCTGGCTCCTCCCGCACAACGCGGCCTACGAGCCGATCCCCGGCGACGACGCGACCATTCTGGGCAAGGTGGTGGCCGTTCTGCGCCGCGTCTGAGTTCACCGCGGGGACCGGCCGGTCCGGCCCCGCCCCTGGTCCGGGCCCCGGAACCCCTGCGCCGGTTCCGGGGCCCTGCACTGTCCGGATCTGCCGGTCCTGTGCGCTGTCAGGTCCTGCCATGTCGGTTCACGGCCCGGCACGACCCCCTCATGGCACACGCCGGGCCCGCGCGTCTTCCGTCCACGCCGGTACGTGCCCCCGGCGGTCCCGGCCTGGTTGCTCTCGGCCCGCTTGTCCCTCAGTCCGCTTGTCCCTCAGTCCGCTTGGCTCTCGGCCTGCCCGGCCGCCGCGTCGATCGCGGCCAGGGACCTCCTCACCTGGTTCCGGTCCGTGGTGAACCAGAAGTCGGGCAGCGAGGCCTTCAGGTAGCTGCCGTAGCGCGCCGTCGCCAGTCGCTGGTCCAGGACGGCGACCACCCCGCGGTCCCCCGTGGCCCGGACGAGACGACCGGCGCCCTGCGCCATGAGCAGCGCGGCGTGCGTGGCGGCGACCGCCATGAAGCCGTTCCCGCCCGCCTCCTCCACGGCCTTCTGGCGGGCGCTCGTCAACGGGTCGTCCGGGCGCGGGAACGGGATCTTGTCCATGACGACCAGTTGGCAGCTGGGGCCGGGGACGTCGACGCCCTGCCAGAGCGACAGCGTGCCGAACAGGCAGGTCTTCGAGTCGGCGGCGAAGTTCTTGATCAGCTCGCCGAGGGTCTCCTCGCCCTGGAGGAGGATCGGGAACTCCGGAATGCGGGAACGCAGTTCCTCGGCGGCGAGCTGGGCGGCCCGCATCGAGGAGAACAGGCCCAGGGTGCGACCGCCCGCGGCCCGGATCAGTTCGGTGAGCTCGTCGAGCATGTCCGCGCGGTCACCGTCGCGGGCCGGGCGCGCCAGGTGCTGGGCCACGTAGAGGATGCCCTGCCGGGGATAGTCGAACGGAGAGCCGACGTCGACGCCCTTCCACCGCGGAAGGTCGTCCCCCTCGGTGCCCTCGGGGCCCAGGCCCAGAGAGGCGCCCACGCCGTTGAAGTCGCCGCCGAGCTTCAGCGTCGCGGACGTCAGGACCACCGAGCGGTCGGAGAAGAGCTTCTCCCGCAGGAGGTCCGAGACCGACAGGGGAGCGACACGCAGCGAGGCGCCGCTGTGTCGATATGCGGCTCCGCCGCGGGGTTCGTGGCGCTCGTACCAGACGACATCCCATTCGGAGCCGTTGGTGATGCGCTCCGCCACGTCGTGCACGCTCTCCACCGAGGCGAGCGCCTGCTTACGGACCGCGTCCTCGTCCTGGACGGACTTGTCACGGGTGCCCCCGATCGCGGAGATGACGGTCCTGCAAGCGTCACGCAACGCCATCAGTGCGTACCCGAGGTCCTCCGGGATCTCCTCGAGACGGCCCGGAAGGGCCAGCTCCATCAGACGTTCGAAGCCTTCGGCCGCGGTCTGCAACTGGTCGGCCGCCTTCTCGTCGGCCAGTTTCGCGGCACGGCGCACCGCGCGGTTGACCTGACCGGGGGTGAGCTCCCCGGTGGCGACTCCGGTGGCCCGGGAGACCAGTTCGTGGGCCTCGTCGACGATCAGCACCTCGTGCTGCGGGAGCACCGGAGCGCCCTCGATCGCGTCGATCGCCAGGAGGGCGTGGTTGGTGACGACGACGTCGGCGAGCTTGGCGCGCTCGCGGGCCGTCTCGGCGAAGCACTCGGCGCCGTAGGCACACTTCGTGGCGCCCAGGCACTCCCGCGACGACACCGACACCTGGGACCAGGCACGGTCGGAGACGCCCGGGGTGAGGTCGTCCCGGTCCCCGTTCTCCGTCTCGTCCGCCCAGTCGCGCAGGCGCAGCAGGTCCTGTCCCAGCTTGCTGGTGGGGGCGGCCGCCTCGAACTGGTCGAAGAGCCCTTCCTCCTCGTCCTGCGGTACGCCTTCGTGGAGCCGGTGCAGACACACGTAGTTGGACCGGCCCTTGAGCATGGCGAACTCCGGGCGGCGGCGCAGCAGCGGGTGCAGCGCCTCCACCGTGCGCGGAAGGTCGCGCTCGACGAGCTGGCGCTGCAGGGCCAGCGTGGCCGTCGCCACGACGACCCTTTCCCCCTGCGCGAGCGCGGGCACGAGATAGCCGAGCGACTTTCCGGTGCCGGTGCCGGCCTGGACCAGCAGGTGAGAGGCGTCGTCGATCGCCTCGGCGACGGCTTCGGCCATGGTTACCTGGCCGGGGCGCTCCGTGCCGCCGACGGCGGTGACGGCAGCGTGCAGGAGTTCAGGGAGTGAGGGCTTCGTCATAGCGCGACCACCCTACGGCCCGGCACCGACAATCGTGCGCCGACCGCGAGGACAGTGGGCCGTGGGCGCACAGGTGAGCGCGGCACAGGGTGCGGACGAACGCATTTCCGATCGGATGTGTGTCATCGGGCACCAGGCGCCGGCCGGGAGTCGGGAAGACGTCGCATCGGCCGTTCTCCGGCGAATGTCCAGGCCAGGAAGCTCGTAGCGAAACCGTTGCCGTTCCGGCGGTTGTCCACCACAGCGACCGCATAGTGTGTGGTGCCGTTCCCGGTGGTCGTGCGACGGGTCCGAACTCCGTTCGGGTCCGCGATGCGAGCACGGCCGAAGCACCAAGTTCGTCCACATCAGGGGGAGTCAGATCATGCGATCCATACGGCCGTCGTCCGCCAGTCGCCGAGGTGGGAGGGCGCGCCGCAGAACCTCCCCCGTGCTGACCGCCCTCGCGCTCGCCTCGGTGCTCGCGCTCACCGCGACCGCCTGTGATTCGGGTGGCGAAGCGGCGGACGGCGAGGCCTCCGCGACCGCCGCGGCCGGGGACGGCAAGCTCCGGATCCCCGACGACATCGCGGACCGGCTCAGGGAGCACGGGATCGATATCGACAAGTGGAAGAACGGCGACTGGAAGAACTGGGACAAGGACGACTGGCTGCGGGAGGCCAACGACTACATCAACCCGGTCATCGAGGACCTGTGGGACCCCGACCGTATGCGGGACGCCGAGCAGCCGGACCCGGAGGTCGACGAGAGCGACATCTCCGGTGACCAGGGCGTGACCGACCCGACGCCGGAGCCGGTGCAGGCGCAGGCCGTACCGCCGTCCTACCACGCCAACGCCCCCACGGCGGGCAAGGTGTTCTTCGACGCACCCGAGGGCACGATGGTGTGCTCGGCGACCGTGGTGCAGGACCCCGCCAATCCGGGCAGGTCCAACATGGTGTGGACGGCCGGGCACTGCGTGCATGCCGGCAAGAAGGGCGGCTGGTACCGCAACATCGCCTTTGTGCCGTCGTACAACGACGCGGGCAGACCGACCGGCGAGCTCGAAGGCGCCGCCGAGGAGGAGGTCGCTCCGTACGGCGTCTGGTGGGGTGACTGGGCGCAGACCTCCGACCAGTGGATCGAGCAGGGCGGTGCGACCGGCGGTGACGGCGCCTCGTACGACTTCGCCGTCATTCATGTGACGCCGGAGAAGGGCGGCGACGGCAAGTCGTTGGAGGAGACGGTCGGTTCGGCACTGCCGGTGGACTTCCGGGCCCCCGCCGTTCCCGACGTGAAGAGCGTGACCGCGACCGGTTACCCGGCCGGCGCGCCGTACGACGGCCAGACGCTGTTCAGCTGCGAGGACCAGCCGGGCCGGCTCTCGCTCAGTGCCTCCGACCCGACGATGTACCGCATCGGATGCAGCATGACCGCCGGCTCGTCCGGCGGCGGCTGGGTCGCGGAGGGCTCCGACGGCCAACCGGCGCTGGTGTCCAACACCTCCATCGGCCCGGTGACTTCGGGCTGGCTGGCCGGCCCGCGGCTGGGCGACGAGGCCAAGGGCGTGTACGACGCGGTCAGCGACAAGTTCGCCGGCCAGTGACCCGGGGCCGCTCCGGCGGGCAGCGGCAGGACGTTCATCCACAGCACCCGGGGGACATCGCACCATGCGTTCCACAGGTACGTCCGCTCCGCGTCGGCGTGGCCGTCGCAAAGCCCTCGCCGCCACCGGCCTCGTCGTCGCCCTGGCGCTCACCGCGACCGCGTGCGGCGGTTCCGCCGACGACAGGGCCGACGCGAAGAAGTCCGGTTCCGGCGCCTCGCAGACCGCGGGCAGCGAGGCCGACAGGGCCAGGGTCCCGGCCGACATCGCGGACCGGCTCAAGGAGCACGGGATCGATGTCGACGAGTGGAAGGACGGCGGCTGGCGGGACTGGGACAAGGACAAGCGGCTCAGTGACGCCAAGGCCTACGTCAACCCGGTGATCGAGGGTCTGTGGAAGCCGGAGCGGATGCGTTCCGCCGAGGAGGCCGGCAAGACCCTCTCGACCAGGGACGCGGGCGCAGCCTCCGGCGTCAGCGATCCGGAGCCGGCCCCGGTGGAGGCACAGGCCGAGCAGACGCCGTATCGCGGGAACGCGGCCCCGGTCGGCAAGGTCTTCTTCGACTCCCCCGAAGGCCCGAGCGTCTGCTCCGGCACGGTCGTCGAGGACGTGAACCACCCGGGCAGGTCCAACCTCGTCTGGACGGCCGGACACTGCGTGCACGCCGGTGGCGACGGCGGCTGGTACCGCAACATCGTCTTCGTCCCCGCGTACAACGACCTCGGCAAACCCGCGGCGGAGCTGGACAACGCGAATTCCTCGGAGATCGCCCCGTACGGCAGCTGGTGGGCGGACTGGGCCTCGACCTCCACCGGCTGGATCGAGGGCGGAGCGCGGACCGGCGGCGCCGGGGCGCCGTACGACTACGCGGTCCTGCACGTGAAGCCGGAGCAGGGCACCACGTCCCTGGAGGAGACGGTCGGTACCGCCCTGGACGTGGACTTCTCGGCCCCGCCCGCGGCCGGGGCGGGTCGGACGGGTGCCTGGGGCTACCCGGCGGCGGCGCCCCACGAGGGTCTGCAGATGTTCAAGTGCCTGGATACCCCGGGCAGGTTCTCCCTCGCCTCGGACCTGCCCACCATGCACCGTATCGGCTGCACCATGACCGGTGGTTCGTCCGGCGGCGGCTGGTTCCGGGTGGTGAACGGCGAGACCGTGCTGGTGTCGAACACGTCGATCGGCCCGACCGACAACACCTGGCTGGCGGGCCCGCAGCTGGGCCGGGACGCCGAGGCACTGCACCAGAGCATGAGCAGGGCCCATGGCGGCCAGTGATCATGACGGTACGTGATCAGGGCAGCCGGTGATCCGCACACACCGACGGCCCGCCCCCTGTCAGCAGCAGGGGGCGGGCCGTCGGCGTTGCCGTGGGCCGCGGACTCAGCCGGCGGCCGGCGTGGGCAGGTACGGCGTGAGCTCCGCCGCCAGTTCCTCGTGCACCCGCACCTTGAGCAGGGTGCCCTCCGCAGTGTGCTCCTCGGAGATCACCTCACCCTCGTTGTGTGCGCGGGCCACCAGCTTGCCCTGGGGGTACGGCACGAGTGCCTCGATCTCCACGGCCGGCCGGGGCAGCTCGTCGTCGAGGAGGGCGAGCAACTCGTCCACGCCCTGGCCGGTGCGGGCCGAGACCGCGATGGAGCGCTTCTCCTCCCGCAGCAGCCGCTGGAGCGTCAGCGGGTCGGCCGCGTCGGCCTTGTTGACCACGACGATCTCGGGTACGCCGGTGGCGCCGACGTCCCTGATCACCTCGCGCACGGCGGCCAGCTGCTCCTCCGGGACGGGATGCGAACCGTCCACCACGTGCAGGATCAGGTCGGCGTCGCCGACCTCCTCCATCGTGGAGCGGAACGCCTCGACCAGGTGGTGCGGCAGGTGCCGGACGAAGCCGACCGTGTCGGTCAGCGTGTAGAGCCGTCCGCCCGGCGTCTGGGCCCGGCGCACGGTCGGGTCGAGAGTCGCGAACAGGGCGTTCTCGACCAGCACGCCCGCGCCCGTCAGGCGGTTGAGCAGCGAGGACTTGCCGGCGTTGGTGTAGCCCGCGATGGCGACCGAGGGCACCTTGTTGCGTCGGCGCTCCTGGCGCTTGATGTCGCGGCCGGTCTTCATCTCCGCGATCTCCCGGCGCATCTTCGCCATCTTCTCGCGAATCCGGCGCCGGTCGGTCTCGATCTTGGTCTCACCGGGACCACGGGTGGCGAGGCCGCCGCCCTTGCCGCCACCCATCTGCCGGGACAGCGACTGACCCCAGCCACGCAGCCTCGGCAGCATGTACTGCATCTGCGCGAGCGCGACCTGCGCCTTGCCCTCCCGGGACTTGGCGTGCTGGGCGAAGATGTCCAGGATCAGGGCCGTACGGTCGATGACCTTGACCTTGACGACGTCCTCGAGGTGGATCAGCTGGCCGGGGCTCAGCTCTCCGTCGCAGATGACCGTGTCAGCACCCGTGTCGAGCACGATGTCACGCAGTTCCTCGGCCTTGCCGGAGCCGATGAAGGTCGCCGCGTCGGGCTTGTCGCGGCGCTGGGTCACGCCGTCGAGCACGAGGGCGCCCGCCGTCTCCGCCAGGGCGGCGAGCTCCGCGAGGGAGTTCTCCGCGTCTCGCACGGTTCCCGACGTCCACACGCCGACGAGTACGACGCGCTCCAGGCGGAGCTGTCGGTACTCGACCTCGGTGACGTCCTCGAGTTCGGTGGAGAGGCCGGCGACGCGGCGCAGGGCCGCGCGCTCGGAGCGGTCGAGCTGGTCGCCGTCCCGCTCTCCGTCGATCTCGAGGCTCCAGGCGACGTCCGCTTCCATCAGGGCATCGGCCCGGAGGCCCTCGGGGTAGGTCTGCGCGAGGCGCTTGGTGTCCTGGGAAGGGGAAGAAGAGGAGGTCATTGGGTCCTTACGTCGATACGTCGATGGGAATTCGCAGAGGTGACGGGCGCACCCGTCACCCTCCACAACGCACGGGTCTGCCGGGAGATTCCCGTGCCCCGTGCCGTGGCGTCCTGATGATGGTGGCACGGCACGGCACGTCTCGTCACCGTGTTTGTTCCCGGATCACGCCGGTTCGATGCCCGGTCGGGGCAGAGCGTTCCGTGGGCTTGCGGGCCGTGGACTTCCAGTCCGGGTGGCCGGGCATCGGTGGGGTCCTCGCGTCGTGGAGCCAGGCGTTCAGAAATCCGGTCAGGTCCCGTCCCGCGGTGTCGGAGGCGAGCTTGACGAAGTCGGCGGTGGAGGCCGTGCCGTCCCGGTACCGGGTCACCCAGCGCCGTTCCAGGCGGTCGAACGAGGCGCGGCCGATCTCCTCGCGCAGGGCGTACAGCACGAGCGCGGCACCGTCGTAGACGATCGGCCGGAAGATGCCGATCTTCCGGCCGGGCTGGGGGGCGTTGGGCGCGGCGGGCGGTCCGCCCTCCGCGCGCCAGCGGTCGGAGGCCTCGTAGGCTGCCTTCATCCGGGTCTCGAGGGACCGGCCGCCCCTCTCCTGGGCGTACAGCGCCTCGTACCAGGTGGCGTGGCCCTCGTTGAGCCACAGGTCGGACCAGGTGCGGGGGCTGACGCTGTTGCCGAACCACTGGTGGGCCAGCTCGTGCACCATGATCGATTCGACGTACCACGCGGGGTAGGACGGATCGGTGAAGGGGGCCCGCTCGAAGAGGGACAGCGTCTGGGTCTCGAGTTCGAAGCCGGTGGAGACGTCGGCCATGAGCAGACCGTACGTCTCGAAGGGGTAGCGGCCGGCCCTGGCCTCCATCCAGGCGATCTGGTCGGGGGTCTTCGACAGCCACGGTTCGAGCTGTTCGCGGTGGGCCGTGGGGACGACGTCGCGCAACGGCAGCCCGTGCGGACCGGTGCGGCGCAGGACCGTGGAACGGCCGATGGACACCTGGGCGAGTTCGGTGGCCATGGGGTGCCGGGTGCGGTACGTCCAGGTCGTCGTCGCCGCCCGGGTGCGGTCGACGTGGATCGGCAGACCGTTGGCGACAGCCGTGTGACCGTCGGGTGCGGTGATGCGGAAAGTGAAGAAGGCCTTGTCGGACGGGTGGTCGTTGCACGGGAAGACCAGGTGCGCGGCGTCGGTCTGGTTCGCCATGGCGAGACCGTCCGCGGTGCGCACCCAGCCGCCGTCACGGCCCTCGGCGGCCACCGGATCGCTGGTGTGACGCACGGCGATACGGGTCCGGTCGCCGGCGTCCAGCCCGCCGACGGGTGTGATCACGAGGTCCTCACCGGCGGTGGTGAAGGTGGCGGGGACTCCGTCGACCTCGACCGAGTGGACCCTGCCGCGGGCGAAGTCGAGGTTGATCCGTTCCAGGTCCGCAGTCGTCCGGGCGTGGATCGTGGTGGTGGCCTGGAGCGGTGTGTCGTTGGTGCCGGGGTAGCTGAGGGCGAGGTGGTACGACGTCACGTCGTACCCGGGGTTGCCCAGGTACGGGAAGAGACGGTCGCCGATGCCCAGCGGCGTGGCGGGAGCACTCGCGGCGAGGAGGCAGACGGAGACGGCCGACGCGAGCAGTGCCGCGGACGCCCGCCGGCGACGGCCGCGGGGGACCGGCCTGCGGGCGGCCGGGACGGGGACGGCCTGCGCCTCGACGGAAACGGCCCGACGGGCGGAGGCCGGACCGTGCGGGGTGGGATGTTCAGAAGCCGGTTCCGGGGCAGCGGGTCCGTGAGGGGTGAGCAGCATGGGCCCACGGCTATCAGGGCGCGCGTGCGTGATTCCGGCGGCGCGCTCCCGGTCCACCCGATCGGGTGGACCGATGGCCGAGCAGGCGCGCCGACAGGGTGTCCGGCCGCGCAGGGCACCTGACCGCGGCGCCCTGCGCGGCCCGCGGTCAGGTGCCCTGGGTCTGCGGTTTGGCCCGGCTCACGTCGTACACGCCCGCCACCTTGCGCATCGCGCGCATGAGGGTGGGCAGGTGGGCGGCGTCCGGCAGCTGCACGGTGTAGGTGTGCCGCACCTGCTGGTGGGTCGGTGGATCGACGGTCGCGGAGACGATCTCGGCGCCTTCCAACGCCATGGCCTCGGTGAGGTCGGCGAGCAGATGGGGGCGGACGAACGATTCGGCGACCAGGGTGACCCGGCACTCGGCGCCCTCCCCCCAGCGCACGCCGACCTCCGCGCGCCCCGCGCCTTTCATGTGTGCCACGGCGGCGCACTCGACGCGGTGCACCGTGACCGCTCCCCCGCGCACGGCGAAGCCGGTCACCTCGTCGGGCGGTACGGGCGTACAGCAGCCGGCGAGCCGTACCGTCGCGCCGGGCCGGTCGGCCAGGACCCGGGCACCGCCGGAGGAACCGGGCACCGCCTCGGGAGCGTGTCCCGCCGCGGGCTCGCCCGTGGCAGGGCGGGGACCCTGCTGTATCACCGCGGGACCGGCCGGATCGGCGGGGCGGGCGGGGTGGGCGGTCAGCCATCGCTGAATGGCGATCCGGGCGGCCGGGGTGTGGGCGTGCTCCAGCCACTCCCTGGAGGGCTCGGACGCGGGGTCCTGGCCCATCAGGAGCTGGACGGTGTCCCCGTCCCTCAGCACGGTGCTCAGCGTCGCCAGACGGCCGTTGACCCGGGCGCCGATGCACGCGTGCGCGTCCTCACCGTACTGCGCGTACGCGGCGTCCACACAGGTCGCGCCCTCGGGCAGGCCGATCGTGCCGCCGTCGGGACGGAACACGGTGATCTCGCGGTCCTGGGCGAGGTCCTCGCGCAGCGTGGACCAGAACGTGTCGGGGTCGGGCGCACCGCGCTGCCACTCGAGGAGCCGGGAGAGCCAGCCGGGCCGGGTCGGGTCGACGCGTTCGCCGTCGCTCGTCGACTGTTCCTCCGCCGGGGCGGCGTAGGGGTTGCCGAGAGCGACGACACCGGCCTCGGCGACCTTGTGCATCTGGTGCGTGCGGATGAGGACTTCGACGACCTGGCCGTCGTCGCGTGCGACGGCGGTGTGCAGCGACTGGTACAGGTTGAACTTGGGTACGGCGATGAAGTCCTTGAACTCCGAGACGACGGGCGTCATGCAGGTGTGCAGCTCGCCCAGGACGCCGTAGCAGTCGGCGTCCTCGTTCACCAGCACCAGCACGCGTCCGAAGTCGGCGCCGCGGAGCCGGCCGCGTTTGCGGGAGACACGGTGCACGGAGACGAAGTGACGGGGACGGATGAGGACCTCGGCGGCGAGGTCCGCCTCGCGCAGCACCTTGCGCACCTCGTCGGCGACCTCGGCGAGCGGGTCGTTCGCGCGGGAGGCGTTGCGGAGGATCAGCTCACGCGTGTGTTTGTTCTCCTCGGGACGCAGGATCGCGAAGACCAGGTCCTCGAGTTCCGTCTTGAGCGCCTGGACACCGAGCCGTTCGGCGAGCGGGATGAGGACGTCCCGGGTCACCTTGGCGATGCGTTCCTGCTTCTCGGGGCGCATCACCCCGAGGGTGCGCATGTTGTGCAGCCGGTCGGCGAGTTTGATCGACATCACGCGGACGTCGTTTCCGGTGGCGACGAGCATCTTGCGGAAGGTCTCGGGCTCGGCCGCGGCACCGTAGTCGACCTTCTCCAGCTTGGTGACGCCGTCGACGAGGTAGCACACCTCCTCACCGAACTGCTCGCGTACCTGCTCGAGGGTCACGTCCGTGTCCTCTACGGTGTCGTGGAGCAGGGAGGCGGTCAAGGTCGTGGTCTCGGCGCCGAGTTCGGCGAGGATGAGGGTCACGGCGAGCGGGTGGGTGATGTACGGCTCGCCGCTCTTGCGCATCTGTCCCCGGTGTGAGGACTCGGCCAGGAGATAGGCGCGGCGCAGGGGGTCGAGATCGGCGTCGGGATGGTGGGCGCGATGGGCGTCGACGACATGGCCGATGGCGTCGGGAAGCCGGCCGCGGGAGGTGGGGCCGAGGAGCGCGGCGCGGCCCAGCCGACGCAGGTCGAGCCGGGAGCGGGCCTTCCTGCGTGTCCCTGCGGGCGTGACGTGACCTGGGGTCACGGACCCTGACGTCACAGGACCTGGGGTCGCAGGTTTCGCGGCCTCCGCATTCAATGGGCACCTCCGGCTGCGTTGACCGGCGGACGTATGCCCAGGGCGGACTCGGGCTGAGGAGACGGTGTTCGTCCCCCGTCCGGGCCGGTGCTTGATGCTACCGAGCCCAGCATGCGCGACCGACCGCCTCTCGCGGAGCGTGAAACGGATCACCCCATCGAGCGAAGACCGTCACGGCGGCGATTTCACGCCACGGGGCCGACGGCATGCCATGCTCCCGAAGCCCAACCGTTCCCCGCACCCCACCGGTGCGGGCGGCCGGACCGCACGGCTCTTGGATACCAAGCCGGTGCAGGGTTCAGCGGGACAGGTTCTCCAGCCACTCGCTCTCGATCACTCCCTCGGCGACGATCACCGCCGGCCCGGTCATCTCGATCTCCCCGTCGGGCTGTTCCGTGATCACCAGGGTACCGCCGGGTACATCCACCGTGTACGTCACCGGGGTTCCGGTCCTCCGCGGGTCGACGCCGTCCCGGCGGGCCGTGGCCACGGCGACCGCGCAGGCGCCCGTGCCGCACGAGCGGGTCTCGCCGGCGCCCCGCTCGTGGACGCGCAGCGCCACGTGCCGCGGACCGCGGTCAACCACGAACTCGACGTTGACGCCGTCCGGATAGACCGGGGCAGGGCTGAACGGGGGCGCGGTGAACAGGTCACCGGCGTGGTCGAGGTCGTCCACGAAGGCCACGGCGTGCGGGTTGCCCATGTTCACGTTCCGCGCGGGCCAGCTGCGCCCGCCGACGCTCACGGTGACGCCGTCGTCGGGCAGCAGCGCCCGGCCCATGCCGACGGTGATGTCACCCGCGGCGGAGCCGCTGCCGGACACGGTCTTGGCGATGTGAACCGCCTTCACGCCCCCGCGCGTGGCGACCGCGATGTCACCCTCGGCCACATGTCCCGCGCGCTGGAGGTAACGTGCGAACACACGCACACCGTTGCCGCACATCTCGGCGACCGAGCCGTCGCCGTTGCGGTAGTCCATGAACCACTCGGCCTCGGCCGCAAGGTGCCGCGCCTCGGGGTGTGCCGCGGACCGCACCACGTGCAGCAGTCCGTCACCGCCGATGCCCGCGCGTCGGTCGCAGAGGGCCGCGACGGAGGCGGGAGGCAGGTCGACGGCGTTCTCGGGATCCGGGACGATCACGAAGTCGTTCTCGGTGCCATGTCCCTTGAGGAAGGCGATCCGCGTGCTCATCTCTCGATCGTACGTGGTGGCCGCGGCACCGCGTCCCGGCGACTTCTTCGCGCGGGGCCCGCGCGAAGGGAACCGGCGGAGGGCGCGGGCCTCAGCGGAGGCGGGCGACCCGCCAGACGGCCAGGGCCACCACCGCGGCGACCAGCACGGCATAGGCCGCCACGACCCGCCAGTCGGGTCTGCGGCCGGAGCTCCGGGCCGGCAGACCGGGCCAGGTGTACCCCACCCTGCGGGCGGCCATCATGCCCCAGCCGGCCGAGCAGAGGCAGATCAGCAGGCCCAGCATGGCGATCACGGCGCCACTGTCGCCGAAGTCGAAGGCGAGCGGGAAGGCGAACATCAGGGATCCGACCGCGGCCAGGCCGACGATGGGCGCGAGTTGCCAGATGCGCAGCCGACGCTGCGGACGCAGCTCGACCTCGACCTCGTCGCCGCCCGCGAACATCTCGTCCGGCTCGGGGCCGTCGTCGGTCACCTGGCCCTGTGTCTCGTCCGGCCCGTCAGGACTGAGACGGTCAGGTTCCTGCTCCGGTGCACCCCGCTCGGTGGCGAGGTGTTCTGTGCCGTGTGCGGTGTCGCGAGGGCCGGCCTCCATCGCCACGCGCCCTCCCAACTTGGACTCCACTGGTCGATCGAAGCTCGATGATGGCACGGCGCCGGAGGCCCGGATGACGGCCTGGGCGTCCCGATGCCATGACGTGATCAGGCTGTAACCGGTCGTTCGACCAGCGACAGCGCGAGCTGCGGAAGTTCCGTCAGATCCGCCGCGGCCCCACTCAACCAATGCACTCGCGGGTCGCGCCTGAACCACGAATCCTGGCGGCGCGCGAAGCGTTTGGTGGCACGGACGGTCTCGGCCCGCGCGTCCTTCAGGGTGCACTCTCCGGCCAGCGCGGCGAGCACTTGCTGGTAGCCGAGCGCGCGCGAGGCCGTACGCCCCTCGCGCAACCCCTGCGCCTCCAGTGCGCGTACTTCGTCCACGAGACCCGCGTCCCACATCCGGTCGACCCGGCCGGCGATCCTCTCGTCCAGCTCGGGGCGAGCCACGTCGACACCGATCTGGAGGGTGTCGTAAACCGATTCGTGGCCGGGGAGGTTGGCGGTGAAGGGCAGGCCGGTGATCTCGATCACTTCGAGCGCCCGGACGATACGGCGGCCGTTGCTCGGCAGAATGGCCCGCGCGGCCTCGGGGTCGGCGGCGGCCAGGCGGGCGTGCAGCGCGCCGGATCCGCGCAGGGTGAGCTCGCCCTCCAGGCGCGACCGCACGTCGGGGTCGGTGCCCGGGAACTCGAGGTGATCGACGGCTCCGCGGACGTAGAGGCCGGAGCCCCCGACCAGGACGGGCCAGCGCCCTGCGGCGAGCAGCGCGTCGATCCGCTCCCGGGCGAGGCGCTGGTACTCGGCGACGGACGCGGTGACGGTCACGTCCCAGATGTCCAGGAGGTGGTGAGGGACTCCCCCGCGCTCCTCGGGCGTCAGCTTGGCGGTGCCGATGTCCATTCCCCGGTAGAGCTGCATGGAGTCGGCGTTGACGACCTCACCGCCGAGCTCTCGGGCCAGGAATACGCCCAGATCGGACTTTCCTGCTGCGGTGGGGCCGACGACGGCGATGACCCGGGGGGCGGGGGGTGCGCTGCTCACCGGTCCAGTCTCGCAAACCTCCCAGCCGGCCCTCCGTCGAGCTGCGTGTCGCGCCGGACAGGGACCCGCGCGCATGGCCGGGTTTCGGCCACCGGAGCACCCCGCGACAGGGCGGAACCACATCCGCACGGGTACCGTGTGGGGTGGATATGGGCGTTTTCGCGTATGAGCCCGCATGAATCCCGCACGTATCCCGCACGTATCCCGCACGGCATGAGCGCACGTGAACCGCACCGCGAGGGAAGGTGGACCATGGGTCTCCTGGACAACATGAAGGCCAGGCTGGGGCCGGCCAAGGACAAGGTCTCGGACCTCGCACAGCAGCACGAGGGCAGGATCCAGCACGGGCTGGACAAGGCCGCGAAGACCGCCGACGAGCGGACCAAGGGCAAGTACAGCGACAGGATCCAGAAGGGCACCGGCAAGGCCAAGGACGCCATGGGCCGGCTCGCGCACAAGAACGACCCCGGTGCGGACGCGGGCGGCACCACTCCCCCGGCGGGGCCGCCGCCCGCTCACTGAGTGATGCACCGGCATACGGCCGGGAGCACCGACGGGCATCGGGCGTTCCCGGCCGACGGTCGTTTCGGACGGCCTTCTCAGGCCGCCCCCGTGCCGGGTCCGGCGGAGCCGGCTGTCAGGACCAGATGGCCACGATGTAGCCCACCCCGTACGGGGCGTCCTCGTACAGCAGCGTGCCCCGGAGAGCGCGTCCCCCGGCTTCGGCCGCGCCCGCCAGGACCTGCCAGGGAGCCCGGCCGGACGCCTTGAGTACGTGTGCCAGGCCGCCGTCCAGCGCCCGTAGGGCCACCGTGTCGGCCGCTCCCAGTGCCCGCGCGGCCTCCGCGTCGAAGGGTGCCGCCCGCTCGTCGAGGTAGCCGGGCGCCTTGAGCGTGCGGCAGGTGCTGCCGTCGCCCATGACCAGCAGCGCGACACGCTCCGCGCGGGTGGCGATGTCCCGTCCCTCCTCGAGGCACCTCCCGGCCGCGAGGGACTCCCCCACTCCGAGTCCTTCGACGGGTGCGTCCGCCCACCCTGCCCGCTCCAGCAGCCAGGCGCCCACCGCGAGCGCAGCGGGCAGCTCGCGGCCGGCCGCCGTGTCGCGGTCCGCTCCGAGCCGTACGTCGGAACCGGCCCCGAAGCCGCGGAAGGACCCCGTGCTGCCCTCCGGGTAACGCTCGGCGTCCACGTCGTCCGGCGCCGGACCGACGACCACCAGGAGGTCGGGCCGGGCCGCGGCGAGCACACCGACCGCGTCCGCGCACGCGGCCCGCGCGGCGTCCAGCTCGGGGGCGGCGCCTGTGGCGACCTCGGGCACGAGCAACGGCGGACAGGGACAGACTGCGGCGGCGACCATCATGATCGGCAGCGTAGCCCTCGCGGGTCGGCCCACCGCCGCAGCCCGCCCTGCCTGCTCAGCCGCGGCGCGATGCCTGTACGCCTGTACGCCCGCACGTTCGTATGCCCGGACGGCGTCCCGGGCGCTTCCCGTGACGCCGTCCGGCCGGGCCGGTGTCAGTCGCAGCCGCAGCCGCTCGCCACGGCCGGGAGCGGCTCGGGGACGCCGGTCTTCGGCAGCCCGAGCATCACGCCCGTGGGCTGCGCCGCCTTCTCCGCGTTGCGCTTCTCCCAGGCGTCGCCCGCGCGCGTGCGGCGTACATCCGGGGTCGGGCCCTCGGCGAGGAGGTGGTGGGGCGCCGCGTACGTGATCTCGACGGTGACGACGTCGCCGGGACGGACGTCCTGCTCCGGCTTGGTGAAGTGCACCAGGCGGCTGTCCGGGGCACGGCCGGAGAGACGGTGGGTGGCGCCGTCCTTGCGGCCCTCGCCCTCGGCGACCATCAGCTCCAGGACACGGCCGACCTGCTTCTTGTTCTCCTCCCAGGAGATCTCCTCCTGGAGGGCGACGAGCCGCTCGTAGCGCTCCTGGACGACCTTCTTGGGGATCTGGCCGTCCATCCCGGCGGCCGGGGTGCCCGGACGCTTGGAGTACTGGAAGGTGAAGGCCTGGGCGAAGCGGGCCTCGCGCACGACGTGCAGGGTCTGCTCGAAGTCCTCCTCGGTCTCGCCGGGGAAGCCCACGATGATGTCGGTGCTGATCGCCGCGTGCGGGATGGCGGCGCGGACCTTCTCGATGATGCCGAGGTAGCGCTCCTGCCGGTACGAGCGGCGCATCGCCTTGAGGACCGTGTCCGAGCCGGACTGGAGCGGCATGTGGAGCTGCGGCATCACGTTGGGTGTCTCGGCCATGGCGGCGATGACGTCGTCGGTGAAGTCGCGCGGGTGCGGGGAGGTGAAGCGGACGCGCTCCAGGCCCTCGGTCTTCCCGCAGGCCCGCAGCAGCTTGCCGAACGCCTCCCGGTCACCGATGTCGGAGCCGTACGCGTTGACGTTCTGGCCGAGCAGGGTGATCTCCGAGACGCCCTCGGCGACCAGGGCCTCGATCTCGGCGAGGACGTCGCCGGGGCGCCGGTCCTTCTCCTTGCCGCGCAGCGCGGGGACGATGCAGAAGGTGCAGGTGTTGTTGCAGCCGACGGAGATGGACACCCAGGCCGCGTAGGCGCTCTCGCGGCGGGTCGGCAGCGTGGAGGGGAAGGCCTCCAGGGACTCGGCGATCTCGACCTGCGCCTCCTCCTGGACGCGGGCGCGCTCCAGGAGGACCGGCAGCTTGCCGATGTTGTGCGTGCCGAAGACGACGTCCACCCAGGGGGCACGCTTCACGATGGTGTCGCGGTCCTTCTGCGCGAGGCAGCCGCCGACCGCGATCTGCATGCCGGGACGCCGTGCCTTCCTGGGTGCGAGGTGACCGAGGTTGCCGTAGAGCTTGTTGTCGGCGTTCTCGCGCACGGCGCAGGTGTTGAGGACGACGACGTCGGCGTCGCCGTCGGCGTCCTCGGGGGCGCGGACATAGCCCGCGTCCTCCAGCAGCCCGGACAATCGCTCGGAGTCGTGGACGTTCATCTGACACCCGTAGGTGCGTACTTCATAGGTGCGCGTGCCGCCCGCTGACTGGCTCCGGTCGATGCTGCTCATGCCCTACAGGGTAGGCGGTCGGCACGACACCCCCGGGGCTCCGCCCTCGACCGGCCTCCGCCCGGGCTCCCGCTCAGTCGGCCGCCCGGGACTCCGCGCCCGGCCTCCACCCCTGCCGGCGCAGCACCCGGGACACGTCCGGTGCCTCGTAGTGGTCCCCCTTGAGGACCTTGCCGTCAAAACGGCGGGCGATCTCGCCGCCGGGGCCGCGCTTGCTCATGTTGGCGCGGTGGATCTCGGAGATCACCGCGTCGAGGTCGATGCCGTGGACGAGCGCCGTGCCGTAGGCGACGTAGACGACGTCGGCGAGTTCGTGCGCGAGCCGGTCGAGGGGTCCGTGCACCGCCGCCTCCGCGACCTCGGCGGCCTCCTCGGCGAGCAGTTCACCGCGGTGGGTGGCGAGTTCCGGCGGGACCTCGGTCGGTGTCTCCCGCGCGTCCAGCCCGAAGGCGCGGTGGAACTCACGGACGAGGTCGGCGGGTGAAGCACTCATGCCGTGACTCTAGAGCCTGTCGCGCCCACCTCCGGTACTCTCCCGGCCTGGTCAGAAGAGCGTACGGACTGGCAGGATCGCCCATATGTCCATCGCGCCGTCCCGTGTCGGCAGGCGCCGGGTCCTGCGGGGCGCGGTCGCCGGCTTCGTGGCGCTCGGGCTGCTGCTGTGGTGGCTGGCGCCCTGGAGCGGGGATCCGCCGCGCGGATCGGTCACGCTGAGTACGGGAACACACGCGGGGGTTTACCAGAAGTACGGGGAGCTTCTGCACGCGTCGCTCGGTGCGCACATGCCCGACCTCGAGGTGCGGCTCCGGACGAGCGACGGTTCGCAGGAGAACGTGCGACGGGTGGCGACCGGGCAGGCGGACTTCGCGATCGCCGCAGCCGACGCGGTGGAGACGTACAAGCTGGACGGCCGGCGGGGAGCCGGTGAACTGCGCGGGGTCGCCCGTCTCTACGACGACTACGTGCAGCTCGTGGTCCCGCCCGGCTCGGACCTCCGCTCCGTCGCCGACCTGCGGGGCAAGAGGGTCGCCATAGGGCCGCCCAAGTCGGGTGTGCGGCTCATCGCCAACCGGGTGCTCAGAGCGGCCGGCATTGACCCGGAGAAGGACATCAGCCCCTCCGCGGACGGCATCGACTCCGGCCCCGGGCGGCTCGGGAAGGGCCTCGACGCGTTCTTCTGGTCGGGCGGGCTGCCCACCGACGGCCTGCGCACGCTGTCCGAGGACGCCGGCCTGCGGTTCGTGCCGATCACGGCCGATCTGGTCGCCGAGCTGCACGAGCAGGGTGGCGCCACGCGCTACTACCGTGCCACCAACATGCCGGAGTCCGCGTACCCCGGCAGCCAGCACGGCTCGACCATCCCGACGATGGCCGTGTCCAATCTGCTGATCACGCGGGCGGACATGGACCCACGGCTCACCGAGTGGCTGACCCGGATCGTGCTCAAGAGCCGGGACAACATCGGGGCGCACGTGCACTCCGCCCAGCTCGTCGACGTACGCACCGCGATCTACACCGATCCGCTCCGGCTGCACGACGGCGCGCGCCGGTACTACCGGTCCGTCAAGCCCTGAACCGTCGCTTCACCCGTGGGGGCGCTCCTGGGCACCGTCACCGTCACTCGCAGCCCGTGCGGCTCGTGCCGGTCGTACGCGATCGAGCCGCCGCCCGCCGTGAGCAGGGCTCGGGAGATGGACAGTCCGAGGCCGGAGCCCTTGATGTTCTGGTGCCGCGAGCTGCGCCAGAAGCGGTCGCCGACGCGGGCCAGCTCCTCGTCGGTCAGACCGGGGCCCTGGTCGGTGACGACGACGGTGGAGGTGTCCCCGTTGGAGGCGACGGCCACCTCGACGGTCCGGTCCTCGGGCGTGAACTTCACCGCGTTGTCGATGACCGCGTCCAGGGAGCTGGACAGGGCGACCGGGTCAACCCACGCCGTGGTCGGCGGGCAGTCCCCGGCCAGCAGGACGCCCTTGGCCTCGGCGGTGGGCGACCACGCCGCCACGCGTTCGGCGGCCAGGGCGCCGATGTCGGTGATCTCGAGCTGAGCCTCGAGGTGTTCGGCCAGCGCCAGGTCGAGCAGGTCGTCGAGAACCCGTGCCAGACGCCTGCCCTCGGCCTGGACCGAGGCGATCTCCTCGTTGCCCTCGGGCAGCTCCAGGGCGAGGAGTTCGATCCGCAGCAGCAGCGCCGAGAGCGGGTTGCGCAGCTGGTGCGAGGCGTCGGCCACAAAGGCGCGCTGCTGCTCCAGCACGCTCTCGACGTTGTCCGCCATCTCGTTGAACGACCGGGCGAGCCTCCTCAGTTCCGGCGGTCCGCCGGCCGCCGCGACCCTGGACTTCAGCCGCCCGGTGGCGATGTCGTGGGTGGTGGCGTCCAGGACCCGTACGGGCTTGAGCACCCAGCCGGCCAGCCGCAGGGCCGCGCCGACGGCCAGCAGCATCGCGGCCGCCTCGCCCGCCGCGATGACCAGCCAGCCCCGCAGGATGCGGGACCTCATCTGCCCGGTGGGCGAGCCGGTGACGACGACGGCGACGACGTCACCGTCCCGGATGACCGGCGAGGCCACCACGAGGCTGCGCCGCTCCCAGGGCCACACCTGCTCGGGATCGTGGCTGCGGCGGCTGAGCAGCGCCTCCTGGAAGGCGTCGCGTACCTCACCCGTGCTGGGCAGGTACCAGTCGTCCGGCGCGTGCGCCATCGGGACGTCGTTGCGTCGGAAGACGCCGGCCCGGATGCCGTACACCTCGTAGTAGCTGTGGAGTTCGCTGCTGAGGGCCTCCCGGCGCTCGTTGACGTCCCCGGTCCTGGGGTCGGCGGGTTCGGTGACGAACTGGGCGAGGGCGGCGAAGCGTGCCGTGTCGTCGATCCGGTCGACGATGACCTGCTGCTGCTGTGCGCCGGCCAGGCTGACCGCGAGCGGGACGCCGAGGGCGAGCAGGACGGCCGCCATCAGGATGATGAGCAGCGGCAGCAGACGTGTGTGCACCCGGTCAGGCCTGCCCTAGGCCACGGGCTCGACGAGCCGGTAGCCGACTCCGCGCACGGTCTCGATGAGGGCCGGCATACGCAGTTTGGAGCGCAGGGAGGCGACGTGCACCTCCAGGGTGCGCCCAGTCCCCTCCCAGCTGGTCTGCCACACCTCGCTGATGATCTGCTCGCGACGGAAGACGACTCCGGGGCGCTGGGCGAGCAGGGCCAGCAGATCGAACTCCTTGCGGGTCAGCGGGACGACCGCACCGTTCACGCTGACCTGCCGGGTCGGCAGCTCGACGCGCACGGAGCCGATCCGCAGCTCTCCCTCTCCACTGCCGGGGGCGTCCTCCTGGACGGTGCGCCGGCTGACGGCGTGGATCCGGGCGAGCAGCTCGCCGGTGTCGTAGGGCTTGACCACGTAGTCGTCGGCGCCGAGGTTGAGGCCGTGGATGCGGGAGCGCACGTCGGCACGGGCGGTGACCATGATCACCGGGGTGCCGGTGCGTTTGCGGATCTTGCCGCACACCTCGTAGCCGTCCTGGTCGGGCAGGCCCAGGTCGAGGAGGACGACACCGAAACCGTCGGGGTCGGGGACGAGCGCCTGGAGAGCCTCCTCGCCGTTGCACGCATGGGTGACGTCGAAGCCGTGCCGCGCCAGGACGGCCGACAGGGCGGCGGCGACGTGGTTGTCGTCCTCGACGAGAAGCAGTCTCATCCGGTCCCCCTTCGGTTCATCGGCCGTACGATTCGGGTGTGGAGAAAAACGGGTGCACGCGTGGGCGCACCCTGCAGTGACGCCGATGAACGAGGACGGCGTCAAGAGGGTTCCGGTTGCTCTTCGGTACCGTTACCCGGCCGGAATGAGCCCTGCTCACAAGTGCTATGACACGTGTCCGATTGCTATCGGATCGTGATGCTCAGATTCCCCTCAGATGTGATGACGCAGGTCTGAAGGATTACTAATGTCCTCCCAAACCGAGGAGGACGGAGCCTGAGAGCGATGACCGAAGTATCGGTGGCCAAGGAAGATGTGGCCGCGACCGGCGATCTGGTCGTCCTGAAGAGCGTCAACAAGCACTTTGGCGCGTTGCACGTACTCCAGGACATCGACCTGACGATCGCCCGCGGCGAAGTCGTCGTCGTCATCGGGCCCTCCGGGTCCGGTAAGTCCACCCTGTGCCGCGCCATCAACCGGCTGGAGACGATCGACGACGGGTCGATCACGATCGACGGCAAGCCCCTGCCGCACGAGGGCAAGGAGCTCGCCCGGCTGCGGGCCGACGTGGGGATGGTCTTCCAGTCCTTCAACCTCTTCGCACACAAGACCGTGCTCGAGAACGTGACGCTGGGCCAGGTCAAGGTCCGCAAGAAGGACAAGAAGGCCGCCGGGGAACGGGCCCGTGCCCTGCTCGACCGGGTCGGCGTGAGCTCGCAGGCCGACAAGTACCCCGCGCAGCTCTCCGGCGGCCAGCAGCAGCGCGTCGCCATCGCGCGGGCCCTGGCGATGGAGCCCAAGGTCATGCTCTTCGACGAGCCGACGTCGGCGCTCGACCCGGAGATGATCAACGAGGTCCTGGAGGTCATGCAACAGCTCGCCCGCGACGGCATGACCATGATCGTCGTGACCCACGAGATGGGATTCGCCCGCTCGGCCGCCAACCGAGTGGTGTTCATGGCGGACGGCCGCATCGTCGAACAGGCGACGCCGGACCAGTTCTTCGGCAACCCGCGCAGCGACCGTGCCAAGGACTTCCTGTCGAAGATCCTGCACCACTGACGTCCTGCGCCCGGCGCTCGGACGACGTGCGTCACCGGATGGCCGGGGCCGCATCGCCCCACCCCTGAAACGGGCCGCATCACCTCACCAGTCAAAAGGATGTGCACCATGAAGCTCCGCAAGGTCACCGCCGCCTCGGCCGCCGTATTCGCCCTCGCCCTGACCGCCACCGCGTGCGGCGGCGAGGACAGCGACGACAGTGGTTCGTCCTCCGCCTCCGGGGGCGGCGAGAAGATCAAGGTCGGCATCAAGTACGACCAGCCCGGTCTCGGCCTGAAGACGCCGGACGGCTCCTTCACCGGCTTCGACGTGGACGTGGCGACCTATGTCGCCAAGGAGCTCGGCTACGAGGCCGACCAGATCGAGTGGGTCGAGACCAAGAGCGCCGACCGCGAGAACGCCCTCGCGCGCGGGGACGTGAAGTTCATCGCGGCGACCTACTCCATCACCGAGGAGCGCGAGGAGAAGGTCGACTTCGCCGGCCCGTACCTGCTGGCCCACCAGGACCTGCTGGTGAAGGCGGACTCGGACATCACCGACGCCACGGACCTGAACGACAAGAAGCTGTGTTCCGTGACCGGCTCGACCTCGGCGCAGAACGTCAAGAGGGACTTCGCCCCGAAGGCGCAGCTGAAGGAGAACGGCACCTACTCGGAGTGCATCGCCGGTCTGCAGAGCGGTGCCGTCGACGCACTGACCACCGACGACTCGATCCTCGCCGGTTTCGCCGCGCAGGACCAGTACAAGGGCCAGTTCAAGCTCGCCGGTCTGAAGCTGAGCAACGAGAACTACGGCATCGGTGTCAAGAAGGGCGACACCGAGACCGTGAACAAGATCAACGACGCGCTGGAGAAGATGGTCGGCGACAAGGCCTGGGACGAGGCGGTCGAGGCGAACTTCGGTCCGGCCGAGTACGAGAACGAGCCGGCCCCGAAGATCGGCGACATCGTTCAGTAGGCCCCCCGGGCCGTCCAGTAGTAACGCGGGGTTTCTGAGGCACGCCGCCGTCCGTCGCGATCAGGACGGCGGCGTGCCGCGTCCGCCACGTACGCCACACACCCGGAAGCGCGGGAGATCGTGTTCGACTTCATTTCTGACTATGACGATCCAACCTTGTTGGGCGCCTTCTGGATGACGGTGAAGCTCACCGTGTTCTCGGGCGTCGGTGCCCTGGTCTGGGGCACCCTGCTCGCGGCGATGCGGGTCAGCCCCGTCCCGCTGATGCGGGGGTTCGGCACCGCCTACGTGAACATCGTCCGGAACACCCCCCTGACGGTCATCATCGTCTTCACCTCGCTCGGCCTCGCCGACATCTTCGGCATGACCATGGGCGCGCCCGACGACTTCGCGCTCCAGGGCTTCCGCCTCGCGGTGCTCGGCCTGGCCGCCTACACCGCGGCCTTCGTCTGCGAGGCACTGCGCTCCGGCATCAACACCGTGCCCGTCGGGCAGGCCGAGGCGGCCCGCGCCATCGGCCTGAACTTCTCGCAGGTCCTCGGCTTGATCGTGCTGCCGCAAGCGTTCCGCTCGGTCATCGGGCCGCTCGCGAACGTGCTGATCGCACTGACCAAGAACACGACGGTGGCGGCCGCGATCGGTGTGGCGGAGGCCGCTCTGCTGATGAAGGAAATGATCGAGAACGAGGCACAGACGCTGCTCATCGGCGCGGTCTTCGCCTTCGGATTCGTGGTACTGACCCTGCCCACCGGCCTGTTCCTCGGCTGGCTGAGCAAGCGACTGGCGGTGAAGCGGTGACCTCCGTTCTGTACGACGCCCCCGGCCCCCGGGCCAAGCGGCGCAATGTCATCTTCTCGGTCGTGTTCGTCGCCCTCCTGGGCCTCGCCCTGTGGTGGGTCTACCGGACGATGGACGACAAGGGCCAGCTGGAGTGGTCCCTGTGGAAGCCGTTCACCGAGTCCCAGGCGTGGACGACATACCTGCTGCCAGGCCTCGGCAACACCCTCAAGGCCGCCGCGCTCGCCATGATCATCGCCCTTCCTCTGGGCGCGGTCCTCGGCATCGCCCGCCTCTCCGACCACCGCTGGGTACGGGTTCCCGCCGGCGTCGTGGTCGAGTTCTTCCGGGCCATCCCGGTGCTGCTGCTGATGCTGTTCGCCAACGAGGTCTACGTCCGTTCCACGGACATCTCCAGCGACGACCGCCCGCTGTACGCGGTGGTCACCGGTCTGGTGCTCTACAACGCCTCGGTGCTCGCCGAGATCGTCCGGGCAGGCATCCTCTCCCTCCCCAGGGGTCAGTCCGAGGCGGGTTACGCCATCGGGCTGCGCAAGGGCCAGACGATGAAGAACATCCTGCTGCCGCAGGCTGTCACCGCGATGCTGCCGGCCATCGTCAGCCAGCTCGTCGTCATCGTGAAGGACACCGCGCTGGGTGGCGTGCTGCTCAACTTCACCGAGCTGCTGAACGCGCGCGGCACGCTCGCGGCCAACTACGCCAACGTCATCCCCAGCTTCATCGTCGTGGCGCTCATCTTCATCCTCCTGAACTTCCTCCTCACCTCCTTCGCCTCCTGGCTGGAGGCACGGCTGCGCCGCAGCAAGCGCGGCACGGGGGCGGTACTCGGCGCCGACGAGGTCGACGACCTGAACGCGGCCGAGGTCGGGGACACCCACAAGGCGGGCGGGGGCGGCCCCGCCTGACGCACGCCCCGCCGTGCGCCCGTCGTACGGCATGACTGTGGCCCGCCGTTGCCCGGCGGGCCACAGTCATGCCGGGGGCCGGTCCGCACCACCGGTGCGAACGAGCGGTACGGACCGGACCCATGTGATGAGCAGTCAAGTGAGGGGACGGGCCCCGCCCCATTTCATGATCGCCACCGGCCTTCGGTCACTTGACGCAAGCACCGGCAATAGGTTGCATACGTTCTGTGATCGTGCACCCTGCTCCATCTTCCTGTTCCTCCCCGTCCCTCCGGACGTCACTTCGAGCAGGGGGCGTCGCGCCGTGGACCCGGTGATCATCGTCGGAGCGGGGCCCGTCGGGCTCACGCTCGCCCTGGCGCTGGCGCGTCAGGAGGTGCCGTGCGTGGTCCTCGACGAGGGACCGGGCACGGACGAACCGCGCCCCGCCCGCTCCGTGGTACTGCGCGAGGACACCACGGAACTCGTGGAACGACTGACCTGTGCGCCGCTCACCCACGCCGGTTCGCCATGGGCCGGATGGCGGTCGATGCGGCGCAAGCAGGTGACACACGAGATCACCTTCGCCGACACCGAACCCGGCCCTGTGCACGTCGCCCAGCACGTCCTGACCGGCGCCCTGCGCGCAGCTCTCGCCGACGAGCGGCTCGTCAGGGTCGTCGTGGACAGCCGTCTGGACTCCCTCGAACAGGAGCCCTCCGGTGTCACCGCGCACACCCGCGGTCCCGGGGGCACCTGGTGGCGCGGCAGCTATCTGGTCGGCTGCGACGGCCCTCGCTCCACCGTGCGCAAGCTCCAGGACATCCGCTTCCCCGGCCGCACGGCGGTGGAACGTCACGCCGTGGCCGTGCTGCGTACGGAACTTCCCTGGCCCCAGGAAGCGGTGCTGCACCGGATGCCCTCGTGGCGCACCTCCGGTCCCTTCGCCGGGGAGATCAGCGCCCGCCCGCTACCGGACGGTGTGTGGCGGCTGGACTGGCTGATGCCTCCGGGCAAGGAACTGGTCACCCCCGAACTGCTCCTCGCCCGGGTCCGCGAGACCCTGGCCGGCTGGGCCGAAGGCCCGACACCGCCGTACGAGCTGCTCGACACCGGGGTCCACACCGTCCACCACCGGCTCGCCCGGCGCTGGCGGTCCGGCCGTGTGTTCCTCGCCGGGGACGCCGCGCATCTGCTCGGCACCCTGGGCACGCACGGGCTCGACGAGGGGCTCCGCGACACGGACAACCTCGCCTGGAAGCTGGCCCTGGCCTGGCACCACGGTCCGCACGAAGCGCTGCTGGACAGCTACCAGACGGAGCGTCGGGCGATCGTCGCCGCCCGGCTGCGCGCCGCCGACCAGGCGTTGCCGCTGGTGCGGAGCGGCGGAGGCCTGCGTTCCTACGTCCCCGGCGCCGCCCGCGGTCATGACACGCTCCTGGTGGAGGGGCATCTGGGGCAGGGGACGGTGGGCGCGCCGGGCCGGCACGCCGGCTCGCCCCTCACGCCCTCGCCCCTCGAGGGCGAGGTCCCCGTGGACACGCCGGTCGGGGCACCGGTCACCGATGTACGGGTCACGGCGGAGGACGGCACCTTCGTCCGGCTGCGGGACCGGCTGGGCCGGGGGGCGCTGCTGGTGGTGCTGGTCGCGCCGGGCACCGGGGTGTGGGAGCGCAGACACTGGGTGTCCGCCGGGATCATGCCCCGGCTCGCGTCGGCGGTGGCGGCGCTCCCGCACCCTGCCGAGCTGCTGGTCGCGGAGAGCTATCCGGGCGCGGCGGCCCACACCGTGCTGCTGGTACGCCCCGACGGGCACCTGGTCACGGCACTGGGCGGGGTCCGTCCCGAGTCCCTGTACGCGGCGGCCGGGACGACGGTCGGCAGACCGGCTTCGGCTGAGGCAGGGACGGGGACGGCGGCGGGGGCCACCGGAACGGACACCGGGGCGGAGACGGGAGCAGGAGCGCGGGCAGGGGCGGGGGCCAACGCCGGCACCAGGTCGCGCTGAGGTTTCGCCGCGCCGGGATCCGGTGCGGGGACCGGGTGGGAGTGCTGTCACGGGTCGTGCGGCGCGGATGATCCGGCGTCGCGGCCCGCCTGTCCCGTACCCGTCCTGTCCCGTCCCGGCGTCCCTCTGTGTTCTCCGGCCTTCCTGCCGACTCCCCGTCGCCGCCGTGTCCGCCGTGGGTGTCCGCATGCTGACGACGAGTTGTTCCCGTGCGCGGTGTCGTGGTGTACCCCGGCCCGTGACCGACGCCTGTGTACGCCTGTGACGGAGGGGCCGTATGGACCCTCTCCGCTGTGCCGACTGTGTGTCACCCGTCCTTCTGGAGTCGCTTCCTCCCCTGCGTACCGCGCTCCGCTTTCCTGCCGCTGCTGCCGTGCGCGCTGCGCGAGCCCTTCTCCAGGACGGTGCCCCGTGTCTGCTTCCCCTGCCCTTTCCCCGTCACCCGCGGTCTCCTCCTCCGATACGGCTCCCGGTACGGCCGCTGCTCCCGGTACGGATGCCACTCCTGCCGCCGGCCCTTCGCAGGCGGAACTCCTCGACTTCGTACGGGACGTCGCCGCCGACGCCGAGCTGGTCGTCTCACTGCCGCTCGATCCGCAGAGCCGCACCTGGGTACGGCTCGACGGTCCTGCGGGCAGCGGGGTCTGGCTGATCGGCCGGCCGCCCGGCACGGGCACCGGCTGGCACGACCATGGAAATTCCCTCGGCGCCTTCATGACCGCGTCGGGTGAACTGAAGGAGAACTCGCTCGCCGTGCGGATGCCCACCGAGGGCTGGAAGACGCTGGAGCTGAACGACGGAGTGGACCGGGAGCGCCGGCCGGCGGCCGGCGAGGGCCGTGCCTTCGGCCGGCACCACGTGCACGAGGTGCTCAACGCGTCCCCGGAGCAGCACGCGGTCTCCGTACACGCCTGCCATCCGCCGCTTCCCCTGATGCGCCGGTACAGCCGCACCGGCCCGACGCTGCGTCCGGAGCAGGCCGAGAGCCCGGAGGGCTGGCAGTGAGCGGGGTACCGGAGAGGGGCGTCGGCGCCCCGGGGACCGACGAGCTGCTGGAGCGGGTCCGCGCGGGCTACGAACGCATCGAGGCGGTCCTCGCCCACGAGGCCGCCCACCACGGGGAAGCGCTGCTGGTCGACATCCGCTACGCGTCCCTGCGCGACCGGGACGGGACGATCCCCGGCGCCCTCGTCGTCGAGCGCAACGAACGGGTGTGGCGTCTCGACCCCCGGGGCGGCCATCGCCTCCCCGCGGCGACCGGCCACGACCTGCGCGTCGTCGTGATCTGCAACGAGGGCCACGCCTCCAGCCTGGCCGCGGAGTCCCTGCACCGGCTGGGACTCCACCGGGCCACCGACCTGATCGGCGGCTTCCGGGCCTGGCGAGCAGCGGGGCTGCCGGTACGGACGTAGGGCACGGGCTCTCAGTACCCGCCGCCCTCCAGGAATTCCGTGTCCTCGCCCTCCTCCAACGCCTGCCTGACCACGCGCAGGGCGAGGCCCTCGGGGTAGCCCTTGCGGGCGAGCATGCCGGCGAGACGGCGGATCCGCTTGTCGCGGTCGAGTCCGCGGGTGGAGCGCAGCCTGCGGGCGACGAGCTCGCGCGCGGTGGCCTCTTCCTGTTCGGAGTCGAGCTGGGAGACGGCTGCGTCGATCAGCGTGGAGTCGACGCCCTTGGTCCGCAGCTCCTGGGCGAGGGCGCGCCGTGCCAGGCCCCGGCCATGGTGCCGGGACTCGACCCAGGCGTCCGCGAAGGCGCTGTCGTTGATCAGTCCGACCTCTTCGAACCGGGACAGCACCTCCTCGGCGGCCTCGTCCGGGATCTCCCGTTCGCGCAGGGCGTCGGCGAGCTGTTTCCGGGTGCGCGGGGTTCCGGTGAGCAGCCGCAGACAGATCGCCCGCGCCCGCTCCACCGGGTCCCCCGCGGGCTCCTCCCGCTCGGCCCTCGGTGAGGAGGAGCCGTCCCCGTCCGCCGCGGCCGCCTCGTCGGAAGCCCGGCTTCTGCGCCCACCGCTCGGCCCGCCGCCACGCGAGCCGCTCCCCCGCGAGCCCTTTGCGCGACGGGACCCGGCGCCGGGTCGGCGCCGGGTCCCGCCCTCGTCCTCACCGGAGAAGTCGTCGAAGAGGCCGTCGCCGGCGTCCCCGTGTACTCCGTCCCCGCGCGCGGCCGGGTTGTCGCCGCTTCCGGCGTCCGCCTCCCGTGGGGCTCCGGAAGCAGCGAACTCGTAGTCGGCCCAGTCGGCCCAGTCGGTTCGTCGGGTCACGGGTCAGCTCTTGGCCGCGGCGGCCTTGGACTTGGTGGTCTTGGCCACCGGGACCGGAGTCACGGCTGTCCCGGCCGGAGCGGCGGTGACGGCGGCATCCACGCTCTTCTCCTCGGCCGGCTCCTCGGGCTGCACGCCGACGCCCAGCTTCTTCAGGATCTTCTTCTCGATCTCGTTGGCGAGGTCGGGGTTGTCCTTGAGGAAGTTGCGGGAGTTCTCCTTGCCCTGGCCGAGCTGGTCGCCCTCGTACGTGTACCAGGCGCCGGCCTTGCGAACGAAGCCGTGCTCCACGCCCATGTCGATCAGGCCGCCCTCGCGGCTGATGCCGTGGCCGTAGAGGATGTCGAACTCGGCCTGCTTGAAGGGCGGCGCCACCTTGTTCTTGACGACCTTGACGCGGGTGCGGTTGCCGACCGCGTCGGTGCCGTCCTTCAGCGTCTCGATCCGGCGGATGTCCAGACGCACCGAGGCATAGAACTTCAGCGCCCGGCCACCGGTCGTGGTCTCCGGTGAGCCGAACATCACACCGATCTTCTCGCGGAGCTGGTTGATGAAGATCGCGGTGGTCTTGGACTGGTTGAGCGCGCTGGTGATCTTCCGCAACGCCTGGCTCATCAGACGCGCCTGCAGACCCACGTGGCTGTCGCCCATCTCACCCTCGATCTCCGCGCGCGGCACGAGCGCCGCGACGGAGTCGATCACGATGAGGTCGAGGGCGCCGGAGCGGACCAGCATGTCCACGATCTCCAGCGCCTGCTCACCGTTGTCCGGCTGGGACAGGATCAGGTTGTCGATGTCGACGCCGAGCTTCTGCGCGTACTCGGGGTCGAGGGCGTGCTCCGCGTCCACGAACGCGACCTGGCCGCCGGCCTTCTGCGCGTTCGCCACCGCGTGCAGGGTCAGGGTCGTCTTGCCCGAGGACTCGGGGCCGTAGACCTCGATGACGCGGCCGCGCGGCAGGCCGCCGACACCGAGGGCCACGTCGAGCGCGGTCGACCCGGTCGGGATGACCTCGATGGGCTCCTTCGACCGGTCACCCATACGCATGACCGCGCCCTTGCCGAATTGTCGTTCGATTTGCGCGAGTGCGGCGTCGAGCGCCTTCTCGCGGTCGGTTCCTGCCATGGGTTCCACCCGATGTGCTTGAGTCGATCGCTTCACGTCAATGACGCTAGCGCCTGCCACTGACAACGCGCTCCGACGCACCTCCAGCCTGTGGACAACCGGAGTCCATTACGGACTCAACCGGGTTAAATCACCCACTCTCGGGCTTCGCCGGTACACCCATAAGAATAGATGTTCGATTTTTGTGTCAAGCGCGACACCCGGCACTCCCACGAGTCGTTCACCCTCCGGCAACGGCTCCGGCCGGCGGTCCACATCGTCGGCCGGAGCCGCCCCCAGGGTCCGCGACGTTCAGGAGTCCTCGGTCCCGAGGCGCGCCGAGGCCGGTCGGCGGTCCCAGAGGTGCCGGGCGCGGACGAGGAGGGTCCGCCGCTCCGCGGAACCGCTCTCACCGGGCCCCGCCCCGCGGTGGCCTTGCACGCGGGGGTCGTCGGTGACGTCGTAGCGCTTCACGTACGCGCCCATGAACGCCTGGAGGGTGGCGACCGCGGGAATGGCGATCAGCGCTCCGACGGCGCCGAGCAGGGCGGTGCCCATGACGACCGAGCCGAAGGCGACCGCCGGGTGGATGTCGACGGTCCTCGAGGTCAGCTTGGGCTGCAGCACGTAGTTCTCGAACTGCTGGTAGATCACCACGAAGATCAGCACCCACAGCGCGTACCAGGGGTCGACCGCGAAGGCGATCAGCATGGGCAGGGCCCCCGCGAGATACGTGCCGATGGTGGGGATGAACTGCGACACCAGGCCCACCCACACCGCGAGCACGGGCGCGTAGGGCACCTCCAGGATCTCCAGCAGCACGTAGTGGGCCGAGCCGGAGACCAGCGCCATCAGCCCGCGCGAGTACAGGTAGCCGCCGGTCTTGTTCACGGCGATCTCCCACGCGCGCAGCACCTCGGCCTGCCGCGCGGGCGGCAGTACGGAGCAGATGGTGCGGCGCAGCCGCGGGCCGTCGGCGGCGAAGTAGAACGAGAACAGCCCGATGGTCAGCAGTTGGAAGAGGCCCCCGAGGACCTGCGTGGAGACGTCCAGGACGCCGGTGGCGCTGTTCTGCATGTAGCTGCGCAGCCAGTCGGAGCGGAGCAGGCCCTCCTGGATGTCCACCCGCCGCAGCTCGGTGTGGAAGTGCGCGTTGATCCAGTTGATGACGGAGTCGAGGTACTCCGGGAAGTCCTCGACGATCTTTATGATCTGTCCCGCCAGCATGGATCCGAGGAGCGTGACGAAGCCCGCCGCCGCGATCAGCACGCCCAGGAAGACCAGGAAGGTGCCCAGTCCCCGGCGCACCCCGCGCGCGGCCATCCAGCTCACCGCGGGTTCGACGGCGAGCGCCAGGAAGAACGCGATGAGAATGTTGATCAGCAGTCCGGTGAGCTCGTGGAAGGCCCAGCTGCCCAGCTGGAACAGGGCGATCAGCGCGAGCGCGAGCACCATGGCGCGCGGCAGCCAGCGTGGCATGCGGGAGCCCGGCGGCGGAGCCGCGCCGTCCACCCGAGGGCCGGGGAGCGGCGGCGTGCCCGGCGCGGAGGGATGCTGGGCTGCCTGCCCGGTCTCTTCAGTGGGTGCCACAGGCCAAGTCTCGCCCACACCGCCGGCAGCCGTCTGCCTTCCGGCGGTCTCTGTGACGATCAGCGCTTTTCCCGGGGGACCTCCATCACCGCGCAGACCACCTGCCAGACGTCCTTGGCTGCCCAGCCGGCTCCCAGCGCCTCGTGCACGGTGCGCCCGCCGAGTTCCGACATGACGTGATCGCGCGCGAAGGTGTCGGCGGAGCCCGTACCGAAGTGCTCCGCCATCCGTTCCCAGAAGACCGTCAACCGCATGCCTCCCAGTATCCCGCCCTCGGGTCCGCCCGGTGACGGCCGCCGACGCGCTGCGCACGCTCACCGCGTACGGCCGCGCGACCGGCCGGCCCTGCGCCGCCCGGCCACCTGCCCGGCCACCCGGCGCCGTCTCACCCGCCGAGGGCCCGGACTCCCGCCGTCACCGCCACGGCCGCCCCGACGACGACCAGGAACGGGGCGCGCAGCACCAGCGCGACGGCGGCAGCCGCGAGACCCGCCGCCCGCGCGTCCAGCACGAGCGTCCGGCCGTCGGCGAAGGTCTGCTGGGCGGTCAGGGCGGCGAGCAGGGCGACGGGCAGCAGCGCGGCGAGGCGCCGGACGAGCGGCCGTTCGAGGGCGCCGGCGGGCACCAGGAGCCCGGCCAGCTTGACGGCGTAGCAGCCGAGGGCCGTCACGCCGATCGCGATCCAGATGTTCAACGGTCCTCCTCCGGCGCGTCACCGTGCGGTGTGCCCCCGCGGTGGCCCCGGGCCCACAGGACGGCCGGTACCGCGAGGGCGGCCACCAGAACCGGTACACCGGCGGGCAGGACCGGCAGCAGGCCGAGTCCCGGCAGGACGGCGAGCCCCGCGACCAGCCGTTCGGTGCCGGTCCGCAGCATCGGCGCGAGCAGGGCCAGGAAGACCGCGGGGCCGGCCGCGTCCAGGCCCCAGGCGTCGGTGTCCCCGATGGCCTCGGCGCCCAGCGCGCCGAGCAGGGTGGTGAGGTTCCACAGGACGTACAGGCTGAGCCCGGTGACCAGGAAGCCGGTCCGGGCGCTGCGCCGGGTGGGCTGGGCGAGGGAGACCGCGGCCGTCTCGTCGATGACCCACTGGGCCGCGAACGGCCGCACCGCGCGCGGGAGGGCCAGCAACTGGGACAGGCGCAATCCGTAGAAGGCGTTCCGCACGCCCAGGAAGAACGCTCCGGTGGCGGCGGTGAACGGGCTTCCCCCTGCCGCCAGCGCCCCCACCAGGGCGAACTGGGACGCGCCGGTGAACACCAGCAGGCTGAGCGCACAGGTCTGCGGCAGCGTGAGTCCGCTGCCGGCCGAGGCCACCCCGAAGGCGAATCCGGAGAGTCCGACGGCGATCCCGACCCCCAGGGCGTCCCGGACTACGGCGCCGTCCGGTTTCCCTCCCGGGGTTCCCCCGTCGCGTGCCTCTGCGAGTGCTGTCCGTTGTTCTGCTGCCACACTCCGGACGGTACGTGGAGCGTGCTCCCCGCGTCTTGTACGTTCTTGCGCTCTCGCCGGTAGGCGCCCGGCGGCACTCCGACGATCCGGCCGAAGTGCCGGTTCAGGTGCGGCTGGTCGGTGAACCCGACGGCGACGGCGGCCTCCGACGGCAGCGTGCCCGCGTCGAGGAGCCGGCGCGCCCGCCGTACCCGTGCGTCGGTGAGCCAGGCGTGCGGCGGCATCCCGTAGGTGTCGCGGAAGGCCCGCAGCAGCGCGAACGGGCCGGTGCCGAGTTCGTCGGCGAGTTGCTCCAGCGTCGGCGGCGCGGTCATCCGTTCCTCGAGCAGGGCACGCGCGCGTGCGGCGGTCCGGGCGCCGGCCGTGCGCACCCGGCGCCGGGGCAGCGGGCCGCCGTTCAGCCGGAGCAGCCGGGTCACGGCCACCCTCAGAAGGGTGTCGGCGGCGAGCGCGTTGCCCTCGTCGGTGGCCCGCAGCACCTGGTGCACCAGGCGGACGGCGTACGGGTCGTCGAGCACCGGTGCCGCGAACCCCGGGGTTCCGCGCAGGATGGTGGTCTCGGCGGCGATGGCCGCGACCGCCTCGGGCGGCGGGTAGAGCGCGCCGTACCGCCATCCCTCGGGTGCCCCCGCCCGTCCGGAGTGCGGGGTGTCCGGGTTCACCAGCGCGAGTGTTCCGGCGCCGGCGTACTGGTCGGCCCCGCCGTGGTGGAAGACATCCACCCCGTCGGCGATGGCGGCGATGACGAAGTTCTCGTGGGTGTGCCGGGCGAACGTCTTGCGGATGTAGCGGGCCCGGAGCAGGTCGACGCCGGGCAGCCCGGCGTACTGCCAGTGCCGCGCGCGCTCCGTTCCCGTTTCCGCCATGCGGCCATTGTCGCGCGCTCCGGGCAGCGCGCTCCCCGCCGGCCCCCGGGGCCACGGCACACCGGGGTCCGGGCGTCCGCCCGGCTCAGCCCCGTTGTCAGTGTCCGGGTGCAGGATGGACGCATGCTGAGTACTCCGCACCCGGCCCTGGACGGCTTCTCCGCCGCGACCCGCGGCTGGTTCACGGGGGCGTTCGCCGCGCCCACCGCGGCCCAGGCAGGCGCGTGGCGTGCTCTCCAAGAGGGTTCGGACGTGCTGGTGGTCGCCCCCACCGGCTCCGGCAAGACGCTGGCCGCCTTCCTCGCGGCCCTGGACCAGCTGGCCGCCGCGCCCCCGCCCGCGGACCACCACAAGCGCTGCCGCGTCCTGTACGTCTCCCCCCTCAAGGCTCTGGCCGTCGACGTCGAGCGCAATCTGCGCAGCCCGCTGACCGGCATCCGCCAGGAGTCCGTGCGCCTGGGGCTGCCCGAGCCCGAGGTGAAGGTCGGGATCCGTTCCGGCGACACCCCTCCCGCCGAGCGCCGGGCCCTGTCCACCCGCCCGCCGGACATCCTGATCACCACCCCGGAGTCCCTGTTCCTGATGCTGACGTCAGCCGCACGCGACGCGCTGACCGGCATCGAGACGGTCATCCTGGACGAGGTGCACGCGGTCGCCGGGACCAAGCGCGGGGCACATCTGGGGCTGTCCCTAGAGCGGCTGGACGAGCTGCTGCCCCGGCCGGCCCGCCGTATCGGCCTGTCGGCGACGGTCCGTCCGGTCGACGAGATCGCCCGTTTCCTGTCCCCGCGCGGCAAGGTGGAGATCGTCCAACCGGATTCGGGCAAGGAGTTCGACCTGTCCGTCGTGGTCCCGGTCGAGGATCTGGGGGAGCTGGGCGGCTCTCCGGCGACGGACGGCTCGGGCGGGGCCGGGGGGGCGGAGCGCCCGTCGATCTGGCCGCACGTCGAGGAGCGGATCGCCGACCTGGTCCAGTCCCACCGTTCGACGATCGTGTTCGCGAACTCCCGCCGTCTCGCGGAGCGCCTGTGCAACCGGCTCAACGAGATCGCCTATGAGCGGGCCACCGGCGAGCCCCTGGACGAGCACCACTCCCCCGCCGAGCTGATGGGCGGCTCCGAAGCCGCCCGGGGCGCACCCGCAGTCATCGCCCGCGCGCACCACGGCTCGGTGTCCAGGGAGCAGCGCGCCCAGGTCGAGGAGGACCTCAAGGCGGGCCGGCTGCCCGCGGTGGTGGCCACATCCAGCCTTGAGCTGGGTATCGACATGGGCGCGGTCGACCTGGTGGTCCAGGTGGAGTCGCCGCCCTCCGTGGCCTCGGGGCTCCAGCGGGTCGGCCGCGCGGGGCATCAGGTGGGAGCGGTCTCCACGGGGGTGGTCTTCCCGAAGTACCGGGGCGACCTCGTCCAGGCCGCCGTAGTCACCGAGCGGATGCGGACGGGCTCCATCGAGTCGCTGCGCGTTCCCGCGAACCCGCTGGACGTCCTGGCCCAGCAGATCGTCGCCATGACGGCCATGGACACCTGGCAGTTCGACGACCTGCTTGCGCTGGTCCGCCGGGCCGCGCCCTTCGCCTCCCTGCCCGAGTCGGCCTTCACGGCCGTACTGGACATGCTCGCCGGACGCTATCCCTCCGACGCGTTCGCGGAGCTGCGCCCGCGCGTGGTGTGGGACCGGGTCACGGGCGGGATCACCGGCCGCCCCGGGGCACAGCGGCTCGCCGTCACCTCCGGGGGCACCATCCCCGACCGGGGCCTGTTCGGGGTGTTCCTCGCGGGCTCCGACCCCAGGAAGGGCGGCGGACGGGTCGGCGAGCTCGACGAGGAGATGGTCTACGAGTCCCGCGTCGGCGATGTGTTCACCCTCGGCACCAGTTCCTGGCGCATCGAGGACATCACACGCGACCGGGTGCTGGTCTCCCCGGCCCCGGGCGTGCCGGGCCGTCTCCCGTTCTGGAAGGGGGACCAGCTGGGCCGCCCGCTGGAGCTGGGCCGCGCGGTGGGCGCCTTCCTGCGTGAGGTCGGCTCGCTGTCTCCGAAGGAGGCGCGTCCTCGGCTCCTCGCCGCCGGCCTCGACACCTGGGCCGCGGACAATGTGCTGTCCTACCTCGGCGAACAGCGCCAGGCCTGTGGCCACGTCCCGGACGACCGCACGATCGTCGTGGAGCGCTTCCGTGACGAGCTCGGCGACTGGCGGGTCGTCGTGCACTCCCCGTTCGGCGCCCAGGTGCACGCCCCGTGGGCGCTCGCGCTCGGGGCGCGTCTCTCCGAGCGGTACGGCATGGACGCCCAGGTGATGCACGCCGACGACGGCATCGTGCTGCGCCTGCCGGACGCCGACCTGACGGGCCTGGACCTGCTCGACCAGGAGCCGGTGCGCGCGGGTACCGGGTACGACACGGACCAGGCGCCCCTGGGAGCGGCGGACGTCCTCTTCGACAAGGGGGAGGTCGACCAGGTCGTCACCGACCAGGTGGGCGGCTCGGCGCTGTTCGCGTCCCGCTTCCGCGAGTGCGCCGCCCGCGCGCTGCTGCTGCCGCGCCGCAGCCCCGGCAAGCGCACCCCCTTGTGGCAGCAGCGTCAGCGTGCGTCCCAGCTGCTCCAGGCGGCGGGCGAGTTCGGCTCGTTCCCGATCGTTCTGGAGGCGGTCCGCGAATGTCTCCAGGACGTCTTCGACGTCCCCGGGCTCGTCGAGCTGATGGGCGACCTGGAGTCCCGCAAGGTGCGGGTCGTCGAGGTCACCACCCCCGAGCCGTCCCCCTTCGCCCGCTCGCTGCTGTTCGGGTACGTCGCCCAGTTCCTGTACGAGGGCGACTCCCCGCTCGCCGAGCGCCGCGCGGCGGCCCTGTCGCTGGACTCGCGGTTGCTGGCCGAACTGCTCGGCCGGGCGGAGCTGCGCGAGCTGCTGGACGCCGAGGTGCTGACCGAGCTGGAGCGTGAGTTGGAGTGGCTCACCGAGGACCGGCGGGTCAAGGACGCGGAGGGCGTGGCCGACCTGCTGCGCGTGCTCGGCCCGCTCACCGGGGCCGAGCTGGCGGAGCGGGGCGCCGAGCCGCGGTGGGCGGCGGACCTGGCCTCGGCACGCCGCGCGATCCGGGTCCGCATCGCCGGCACCGAGCGCTGGGCGGCGATCGAGGATGCCGGGCGGCTGCGCGACGCGCTGGGCACGGCGCTGCCGGTCGGTGTGCCGGAAGCGTTCACCGAACCGGTCAAGGACCCGCTCGGCGACCTGCTCGCGCGGTATGCGCGCACCCACGGCCCGTTCACGTCGGCCACGGCCGCGGCCCGCTTCGGGCTGGGCGTGGCGGTCACCGAGGGCGCCCTTCAGCGGCTCTCGGCGGCGGGCAGGGTCGTCCAGGGCGAGTTCCACCCGGCCGGGATCGGCCAGGAGTGGTGCGACGCCGCCGTGCTGCGCCGGCTGCGCCGCCGTTCCCTGGCGGCCCTGCGGCACGAGCTGGAACCGGTGCCGCCCGCCGCGCTCGCCCAGTTCCTCCCCCAGTGGCAGCACATCGGCAGGGGGCACACGCTGCGCGGCGTCGACGGTCTGGTGCGGGCGATCGAGCAGTTGCAGGGTGCGGCCGTGCCCGCGTCCGCCCTGGAGAAGCTGGTCCTGCCCTCCCGGGTGGCGCACTACGCCCCGGCGATGCTGGACGAGCTCACGGCCACCGGCGAGGTGATGTGGGCGGGTGCCGGTTCCCTCCCGGGCAAGGACGGCTGGGTTTCCCTCCACCTCACGGATGCGGCCGACCTGCTGCTGCCACCACCGCACCCCCTGGAGACGACCGCCCTGCACCAGTCGGTCCTCGACGCCCTCTCCGGCGGCTACGGGCTGTTCTTCCGCCAGATCGCCGACCAGGTCCGCGCCGCCACCCACCCGGAGGCCACTGACCCCCAGCTGGCCGACGCCCTCTGGGACCTGGCCTGGTCCGGCCGGCTGACCAACGACACGCTCGCCCCCCTGCGCTCGCTGCTGGGCTCGGGCCGCACCGCGGGCTCCACCGCCCACCGTGCGAAGCGCCCGGCCCCGCGCGGGCGATACGGCTCGCTCACGGCAACCGCCCGCGGTACCTCCCGTACCGGCCCTCCGACGGTGGCCGGTCGCTGGTCGCTGCTGCCGGACCGGGAGACCGATCCCACGGTCCGCGCCCACGCGCTGGCCCGCATCCTGCTCGACCGGCACGGCGTGGTCACCCGGGGCGCGGTCGCGGCGGAGGGCGTCGAGGGCGGTTTCTCCGCGGTCTACCGCGTGCTGTCGGCCTTCGAGGAGACCGGGCAGGCCCGTCGTGGCTATGTGGTGGAAGGGCTGGGGGCCGCCCAGTTCGCCGTGGACGGCGCCGTGGACCGCCTTCGCGCGGCGGCCAGCGCCCGCGAGCGGGGCGACGCCCTGTCCGGGCCCGGCCCGGAGGACTCCTTCGGTGGCGGCACCGGTCCCCTCGCTCTCCACGGCTTCGCTCCGCCCGTCGATTCCGCCGACGGCTCTCCCGAGCCCGCCCCCGGCCACGACGGCTTCCCGCACCTCCCGGACGGCGGCGACCGGGCACCGTACCCACGGCCGTCGCCGGGCGACTACGTCTCCCCGCGCGACCTCGCCGCGCAGGCTCCCGGGCCCTGGCAGCAGGGGGCGCGCCCGTCGTACGATCCGTTCGCGGGCCGGCGCACCGGCCCTGAGCGCGCCCTGCGGGCCGTGGTCCTGGCTGCCGCCGACCCCGCGAACGCGTACGGCGCCGCCCTGGGCTGGCCCGAGCCCCCGACGGGCGCCGGACACAAGCCGGGGCGCAAGGCGGGCTCGCTGGTGGTCCTCGTCGACGGTGAGCTGACGCTCTACGTGGAGCGCGGTGGCAGGACGGTGCTGGCCTGGCCTGCGGACCCGGACGGCGAACCCGCCGACGACCCCCGTCTCCCCGCCGCGGCGGAGGCCCTCGCCGGGGCCACCCGCGCAGGCTCCCTGGGCACGGTCACCGTGGAGCGGGTCAACGGCGCCCCGGCCCTGACCTCCCCGCTCGGGGCGCTCCTGGAGGCCGCCGGCTTCGTCGCCACCCCCAGAGGTCTGCGCCTCCGCGCCTGACCCGGTGGTCCTGCCGGCCGCCCACGGCCCCGCTCGAGTCTGCTCGGTCCGTCCGGCCGATCATTCCGGGCGAACGAGGTGGCACGCACTCCCTCCCGCTCGGGTCCACTCGAGCGGGAGGGATCGTGCCCGGCCCGTGAGGGGCCTTCCTCGATTCGGCTTCCTCCTCCTTGCGTGCGGAGAACCGGGCCGAACCCGGCTCACCCCAGCCGGACAGCCCCGGCAACCCATCCGGCCACACGCTCCCCCGGCCACCGCACGCCGATATGCCACCCTTGGCCCATGCCCGAAGGAGATACCGTCCTGCAGGTGGCGAAGCGGCTGCACAGCGCCCTCGCGGGCACGGTGCTGACCCGCAGCGACCTCCGGGTGCCCCGGTTCGCCACGGCCGACCTCACCGGCCGCACCGTCCTGGACGTCACACCGCGCGGCAAGCACCTCCTCACCCGCGTCGAGGGCGGTCTGACCCTGCACTCGCACCTGCGGATGGACGGCTCCTGGCGGGTCTACGCGAGCGGACGGAGCTGGAGCGGCGGCCCCGCCCACCAGATCCGCGCGATCCTGGGCAACGCCGACCGCACCGCCGTCGGCTACCGCCTGCCCGTCCTCGAACTCCTGCGCACCACGGACGAGGACCGCGTGGTCGGCCACCTCGGCCCCGACCTCCTCGGCCCGGACTGGGACTCCGTCCTGGCACTGGCCAACCTGCTCCGCGACCCGGCCCGCCCGCTCGGCGAGTCCCTCCTCGATCAGCGCAACCTCGCCGGTATCGGCAACGTGTACAAGAGCGAGCTCTGCTTCCTGCTCGGCGTCACGCCCTGGCTCCCCCTCGGCGACCTGCCCGCCGAACGCGCCGCGCAGTTGCCCGAACTCGCCAGGAAGCTGCTGGAGCACAACCGCGACCGCCCTGTCCGCAGCACCACCGGCCGCCGCGACCAGAACCTGTTCGTCTACGGCCGCGCGGCCCGCCCCTGCCTGCGCTGTCGCGCCCTGATCCGCCGGGCCGACCAGGGCGACGGCTCCCGCGACCGCCCCACCTACTGGTGCCCCGCCTGCCAGCAGGGCCCCGCCCCCGGCTCCTGAACCGGCAACCCGCCTCGTCAGGTTCTCTCGTACGGTCCCGCACGGCACCCGCGCCGTACAACCTCACCGTCCACACCCCCTCCGTCCCCGGTGCCACCGGCGGCATCGGCCGCGACGCAGCGGCCTTCACCACGGGCCGGGCTCTCCGCCCGAACGAAGGTGTGGCGATGTCCTGGTGACGCCTTGGGGCGAAGTGCCCCCCGACGAGGGGGCGGGCGGCGAGCCGTCTCCGGCCGCGATGCCCGCGGCCGAGCTGTCGTCTCCCGCTCCCGCTCTCCGGGTCCGGACCCGCCGCCACCGCCCGTCAGCAAGGGCTCCTTGTGCCCGGCCCTTCGGCATGCAGTGCACCGGAAGCAGACTCAGTCCCCAGCCACCGGCCGCGAGCGCCGCCGCCGGCACTCCGGCGTCGGGCACGAGCACCAGCCTCGTCACGGCCCACCACCACAGGGCCCCGAGCCCCAGCACAGCACCTCGAGCACCCCAGCGAACCGCCCGCGCCCTCATGGCCTCCACCTCCAGCCGGACGCTATGAGGCGGCTCACCCGGGCGGCCAGGGCGCACCGACGGCACACGGACGCATCACGCCCCTCGTCGGCCGCCGCACCGGCGCTCCCACGCGTCCCCGGGACTCCGCGCGTTCCGCGGGCCTCGCGTGCTGCGCGCCCGCCCGGCCCGGCCCGCTGCCGCTCGGGGCAGCGGGCCGGGGCCACGTCACCCGTTCTCGGCCTGGAACATCCAGTGCTGCTTCTCGAGATCCGCCGTCACCGCGATGAGGACGTCCTGGCTCACCGGGTCCGCCTCGCCGGTCGCACCGACCCGTTCGCGCATCCGCGCGATCACCGCGCCCAGCGCCTCCACCAGGGCGCCCACCGCGGCCGTGTCGTCGACCCAGCCCTCGGGTGTCACCCCGATGCCGCTGCCGACGGCCACCGTAGCGGCGCGCCCGTCGGGTGAGACGCCCAGTGCCGCGGCGCGCTCCGCCACGGTGTCGGCGTGCGTCCGCGCGAGAGTGACCACCTCGTCGAGCTGCAGGTGTACGGAACGGAAACGCTGCCCTACCACGTTCCAGTGGATCTGCTTCGCCACCAGGCTGAGGTCCACCAGATCGACAAGGGCTCCCTGGAGAGCCTCGGACACGGTCTTCAGGTCCCCGTCGGACAATGGGCTCTTCACGACGTACATCCGCACCTCCGTTGCTGATCCCCCGCATGGTCCCTCGTTCCCTCAACCATGGCGGTCACGCCTCGGACCGGCAAACGCACGCACGGGCGGGAACCGGAGAAGGCTCGGCCACCGGACGCGGGCAAGCGAAAACCCCGGCGACGCCCCTCCGGAACTCCCGGAAGAGCCCCGACCGGGGCCTGTCACACCACACCGCGTTAAGCGGCGACGACGTCCACCGCTTCGGCGGGTGCCTTGATGGTCACCCGCTCCGGTGGCACACCGGCCACCGAGACGGAACCCAGCATCGGGCGAACCGGCGCGGGTACGGGTTCGCTGGGGGTCGCTGCAGCCGACCGGGCCAGCTCGGCGAGGGCGAGTTCGTCACTCACTTCCCGCATGAGCTCGGACATCCGTACGTCCAGCGCGTCGCAGATCGCGGAGAGCAGCTCGGAGGAAGCCTCCTTCTGCCCCCGCTCCACCTCGGAGAGATAGCCGAGTGAGACTCGGGCGGACGAGGAGACTTCGCGCAGAGTACGGCCCTGGCGCTGGCGCTGCCGACGCAGCACGTCACCCAGCAGGCGACGGAGCAGAATCATCGGTGGCTCCCTCCTCGGGCCGTGTATCGGGATCCTTCTCGCCCCACCGTACCGCCTTGCGCCGCGGCCGTGCGGGGAGCGATGTCGTGTTCACTCTGGGCTGTAAACATCAAAACCCCCCGTTCCGTTCCGTATCCTGTGCCCGCTCATTTCCGGTCTGTTCGCCCGCAAGCTCCTCAAGAAGCAGTGCGAGTACGCTCCGTACACTCTCCATACGAATTTCCGCCCGGTCACCGTTCAACCGCAGGCACTCCACTTTTCCGCCACCGGCAGAACCCGAAGCCGGCCCCGACGGCCCGTTCACGGCCACGTAGACGGTTCCGACGGGCTGTCCGTCCTGGGAATCCGGGCCGGCGACGCCCGTGGTAGCGATTCCCCAGTCGGCACCCAGTGCCCTGCGGACACCGGCCGCCATCTCCGCCGCCACCTGCGGATCCACCGCTCCGCTCCGCGCCAGCAGGGTGGCGTCGACGCCGAGCAGTTCCCGCTTGAGCTCGGTGGCATAGGCTGTGACCGAGCCCCGGAAGGCCTTGGACGCCCCGGGGACAGAGGTGATCTCCGCCGCCACCAGGCCGCCGGTCAGGGATTCCGCGACAGCGAGCGTCATGCCCTTCACCATGAGTATTCGCACCACTTCGGTGGCCGGAGAACTCACGCCCTCGTCTCCTCCAACGCGGCCTTCCGCTCCGCGATTCCCTGCCGGCGCAGCACAATGGCCTGTCTCACATAGTCAAGACCGGTCACGACCGTGAGCACGACGGCCGCGGCCATCACCCAGAACCGCAGAGTCGCCAGCCATCCCGTCAGCGCGAGTACGTACATGCCGACGGCCACACCCTGGGTGAGGGTCTTCAGCTTGCCGCCACGGCTTGCCGGAATCACGCCGTAACGAATGACCAGAAGGCGCAGGAGCGTGATGCCGAGTTCCCGGCCGAGGATGACTCCGGTGACCCACCAGGGGAGATCGCCCAGCACGGAGAGACAGATCAGCGCCGCTCCCATGATCGCCTTGTCTGCGATGGGATCGGCGATCTTCCCGAAGTCGGTCACGAGGTTGTAGGTACGCGCCAGATGACCGTCGAACAGGTCGGTGATCATGGCGACGGCGAAGGCGGCCCAGGCGAACGAGCGCCAGGCGGGGTCGTACCCCCCGTCGGCCAGCATCAGGACGACGAAGCCCGGGACGAGCCCCAGCCGGAACATGGTGAGCAGGTTGGCGATGTTCCAGACACTGGCCTGGCTGACGGCCGCCGCCGTGATCTTCCTGCCCCGCGCCGGGTGACCGTCGCCGTCACGCCCGACGCCGTCGTGCCCCTCACCGCCCGGAACGTCGTGGGAACCACTGTTCGACGTGCTGCCCGTGACCGGGACACCGCCCGGGACACCGCCCGGGACACTGTCCGCGGTACTGCCGGTCGCGCTCGCGGAGGCCGGGGTACGGGCCCAGGAGGCCTCACCGCCAGGAGTCCCGCCGGGCCTCGGACGGCCGGCCGGACTCGCCGCCGCCCTCCTCGCACCGGGGGAGCCTCCCGCCGCCGATGCCGGGACACCCGTCATCTGCCCGCCTCCTCGCTCAGCGCGGGCGAACCCTGGAACAGCGGCTCGGCCACCAGGTCGACACCTTCCGTGCCGACGACCTCCGCCTCGACCATACGACCCGGACGCAGGCCCGTGCCGCTCGTGAGCAGCACCTGGCCGTCGGTCTCGGGCGCCTGGTGCGCCGCGCGGCCGTACACACCCTCTCCCTCGTCGACGGACTCCACCAGCACGCGCACGGTCTCGCCGATCCGCTCCTCGGCGCGCTGCGAGACGAGCTCCTCGGCCAGCCGGGAGACCCGGGCCAGCCGCTCGTCGACGACATCCTCGTCCAGCTTGTGCTCGTACGTCGCCGCTTCGGTCCCCTCCTCGTCGGAGTAGCCGAAGACGCCGACGGCGTCCAGCCGCGCGTGGGTCAGGAACCGCTCGAGCTCGGCGAGGTCGGCCGCGGACTCGCCGGGGAAGCCGACGATGAAGTTGGAGCGCACGCCGGCCTCGGGCGCCTTGCTCCGGATGGTGTCGAGGAGCTCCAGGAAGCGGTCGGTGTCGCCGAAGCGGCGCATCGCGCGCAGCACGTCGGGCGCGGAGTGCTGGAAGGACAGGTCGAAGTACGGGGCGACCCCGGGGGTGGAGGTCAGCACGTCGATCAGGCCGGGACGCATCTCGGCGGGCTGGAGGTAGCTGACGCGGACCCGCTCGATGCCGTCGACCTCGGCGAGTTCGGGCAGCAGGGACTCCAGGAGGCGGATGTCGCCGAGATCCTTGCCGTAGGAGGTGTTGTTCTCGGAGACCAGCATGACCTCCTTCACGCCCTGCTCGGCCAGCCAGCGCGTCTCGCCCAGCACGTCGCCGGGACGGCGCGAGACGAAGGAACCGCGGAAGGAGGGGATGGCGCAGAAGGAGCAGCGCCTGTCACAGCCGGAGGCGAGCTTCACCGAGGCGACCGGGGTGCCCTCCAGCCGGCGTCGCAGGGGCGCGCGGGGGCCGGAGGCCGGGGCGAGGCCTTCGGGCAGGTCCACCGGGCCGTGCCCCGGGAGCGCGACGGACGCGGCGGACGCCTGCCGCTCGGCGGGGCTGATCGGCAGCAGCTTGCGCCGGTCGCGCGGGGTGTGGGAGGCATGGATGCCGCCGTTCAGAATGGTCTGGAGGCGGTCCGAGATGTCGGTGTAGTCGTCGAAGCCGAGCACGCCGTCGGCCTCGGGAAGCGCCTCGGCGAGTTCCTTGCCGTACCGCTCGGCCATGCAGCCCACCGCCACCACGGCCTGCGTTCTCCCGTGGCCCTTGAGGTCGTTGGCCTCCAGGAGAGCGTCGACGGAGTCCTTCTTGGCGGCTTCGACGAAACCGCAGGTGTTCACGACGGCGACGTCCGCGTCCTCGGCGTCCTTCACGAGCTGCCAGCCGTCCGTCTCCAAACGGCCTGCGAGCTCCTCCGAGTCCACCTCGTTACGGGCGCAGCCAAGGGTGACGAGTGCGACGGTGCGGCGATCAGGCATGGACTCAAGACTACTTCGTCCCGCCGGCACCCCACGCCGACGGGGTTGGCCGGTCTTGGCCGGCCCCGTCGACGAAGCGCCCTTTCGGATGCCGTACCGCTATCCGGCCTGCGGGTCGCCCTTGGTGTAGGTCAGACGCTCCACGGCGCCCGGCTGCCAGTCGTCCTCGATCTTCTTGCCGTTGACGAAGAGGTCGATCGCCCCGGCGTCACCGAGCACCAGGTTGATCTTCGTGCTGTCCTCGAAGGTCTTGGAGTCGCCCTGCTTGAGCAGTCCGTCGAAGAGCAGCCGGCCACTGTGGTCCTTGGCGGAGATCCAGCTGCGCCCGTCGGGGGCGCTCACCTTGACGATCACCTTGTCCTGCGGAGCGGCCGCGATGGCGCTGTCGGAGGGTTCCGGCTCGGGGACGGCGGGCTTCCCGGACTTGAGGGTGGAGGATTCGGACGCGCTCGGAGTGGCGGCACCGTCGGCGACGTTCTCCTTGCCGCCGTCGCCGCCGTTGACCATCGTGAATCCGACGAAGCCGATGACGACGACGATCGCGGCGACCATCGCGGCGGTCCAGTTGGGACCGCGCCGCTCGGGCCGGATGCGCTCCGCCTCGAACAGAGGGGCGGCCGGGGTGGGCGCCGGACGGCCGCCGTGTTCGGCGTCGTACTGGGCGATCAGCGGGGCGGGGTCGGTGCGCACGGCCCTGGCCAGGGTTCGGATGTGGCCGCGCGCGTAGACGTCGCCGCCACAGGGCTCGAAGTCGTCCGCCTCGATGGCGTGCACGATGGCGATACGGACCCGGGTGGCGGTGGTGACGGCGTCGACGGTGAGGCCGGCGTCGATGCGTGCCTGCTTCAGCGCACGTCCGACGGAGGGACGGACTTCCTCGGACACGTCGGACACGTCGGACACGTCGTCGGACGGACGCTCGTCTTCAGGGGAGTTGCCGATGGACACGGGGGCGCCTTTCGAGCGTGTAGCCACCTGTGCTGGAGGTTCAGTCTAGGGGGGTGACGGAAGGGTGGGGCAACCGGGCGGTAGGGCTCTGTACGCCATCGGAATGGCCCGACACGCCGATGGCGGCACTGCTTTTCGTCGTTTCCCTCAACTTGACGTGCGACCGAGGGAAACGGTTGCACGCCGATCCCTCACGGATGGGTCACGATCGGCCACCCGGGTGAGCCGGAGCAACGACCGTGTCTCCGCTGCCTACCCTTCAGACTCCCCCCGGATCACGGCGAGCACGCCATCCAGCTCGTCAGTCTTCACAAGAACGTCACGGGCCTTCGAACCCTCACTCGGTCCGACGATGTTCCGGGACTCCATGAGGTCCATGAGCCGGCCCGCCTTCGCGAAGCCCACGCGCAGCTTGCGCTGGAGCATGGACGTCGACCCGAACTGGGTGGAGACGACCAGTTCGGCCGCCTGGCACAGCAGGTCGAGGTCGTCGCCGATGTCCTCGTCGATCTCCTTCTTCTGCTTGGTCCCGACGACGACGTCGTCCCGGAAGACGGGCGTCATCTGGTCCTTGCAGTGCTGGACGACGCCGGCGATCTCCTCCTCGGTCACGAACGCGCCCTGCATACGGGTCGGTTTGTTCGCTCCCATCGGCAGGAAGAGGCCGTCGCCCTTGCCGATCAGCTTCTCGGCGCCGGGCTGGTCGAGGATGACCCGCGAGTCCGCGAGGGACGAGGTGGCGAACGCGAGCCGGGACGGCACGTTCGCCTTGATCAGACCGGTGACGACGTCGACCGAGGGCCGCTGTGTGGCGAGCACCAGGTGGATGCCGGCCGCCCGCGCGAGCTGCGTGATCCGCACGATGGCGTCCTCGACGTCCCGCGGGGCGACCATCATCAGGTCGGCCAGCTCGTCGACGATGACCAACAGGTACGGGTACGGCTGGAGTTCGCGCTCGCTGCCCTCGGGCGGCTTGGCCTTTCCCTCGCGCACCGCGCGGTTGAAGTCGTCGATGTGCCGGTAGCCGTAGGCGGCCAGGTCGTCGTAGCGGAGGTCCATCTCGCGGACGACCCACTGGAGGGCCTCGGCGGCCCGCTTGGGGTTGGTGATGATCGGCGTGATCAGATGCGGGATGCCCTCGTACGCCGTCAGCTCCACGCGCTTGGGGTCGACCAGGATCATCCGGACGTCCTCCGGTGTCGCCCGCATCATGACCGACGTGATCAGGCAGTTGATGCAGGACGACTTGCCGGAGCCGGTGGCACCGGCGACCAGTATGTGCGGCATCTTCGCCAGCGAGTGCATGACGTATCCGCCCTCGACGTCCTTGCCGAAGGCGACCAGCATCGGGTCGTCGTCCTCGGCGGACTCCGCGAGCCGCAGCACGTCTCCGAGGTTGACCATCTCCCGGTCGGTGTTCGGGATCTCGATGCCGACGGCGGACTTGCCGGGAATGGGGCTGATGATGCGTACGTCGGGGCTGGCGACGGCGTACGCGATGTTCTTCGTGAGTGCGGTGATCCGCTCGACCTTCACGGCCGGGCCCAGTTCCACCTCGTAGCGGGTGACCGTGGGCCCGCGCGTGAAGCCGGTGACACGGGCGTCGACCTTGAACTCGGTGAAGACGGTGGTGAGCGAGGCGACGACGGCGTCGTTGGCGGCGCTGCGCGCCTTGCCGGGGCCACCCCGCGTGAGCAGGTCGAGGGCCGGCAGGGAGTAGGTGATGTCACCGGACAGCTGGAGTTGCTCCGCGCGCGGGGGGAGTTCGCGGGGCGCGGACGGGGTCTTGGTGAGGTCCGGGACTCCGGAGTCCGCCTGCTTCCGGTCCGGCCCGGCCGGTCCGCCCTGCTGCGGCGCGTTCTGCCTGACGCCCGGCCTCGGCCTGTCCTGCCGTGAGCTGCCCTGCCGGTCCCGCTCGGGGCGGGCGGCCGGTACCGGCGTCGGGGTGGTCGGCTCGCGGTCTCCCACGCGCACGCCCTGGGTCAGGTCGGCGACGACCGGCGAGGGCGGCATCCCGTGCAGGACGGCGCCGTCGAGCGAGGCGGCGGCCTCGGCGGCCACGTCCACGGCGTCCATCGGCCGGTTCATGTCGGGCTGGGGCACCGCGGACCTGCGCGGCCGACCGCGGCGTCGGGACAGCGCCTCCTGCTCCGCGAGGTCGGGGTCGTGCTCCCGGGGCTCCCGCCGACGGCCCCGGTGGCTCACGGGCAGCGCCTCGCGCCACTGCTCGTCGTAGCGCTCGTCGTCCTCGCCGAACTCCTCCGGCTCGCGGTCGTGCACGAGCCCCAGCCTGGTACCGAGCAGCCTCAGTCGCTGCGGAATGGCGTTGACCGGAGTGGCCGTGACGACCAGCAGACCGAAAACGGTGAGCAGTACCAGCAGGGGCACGGCGAGCACATCGGTCATGGTGTACGACAGCGGCGTGGCCGCGCCCCAGCCGATGAGTCCTCCGGCGTCCCTTATGGCTTGCATGCCGTCGCTGCGGGCGGGCGAGCCGCAGGCGATGTGGATCTGGCCGAGCACACCGATCAGGAGCGCCGACAGGCCGATCACGATGCGGCCGTTGGCCTCCGGCTTCTCCGGGTGCCGGATGAAGCGCATCGCGACGACCGCGACCAGGATCGGCACCAGCAGGTCGAGCCGGCCGAACGCGCCGGTGACCAGGATCTCCACGAGGTCGCCGACGGGCCCCTCGAGATCGGCCCAGGTGCCCGCGGCGACGATGAGTCCGATGCCGAGCAGGAGCAGCGCGAGGCCGTCTTTGCGGTGGGCGGGATCGAGGTTCCTGGCGCCTTGTCCCATGCCCCGGAAAACCGCCCCGACTGCGTGCGCCAGGCCCAGCCACAGGGCGCGCACGAGCCGGTAGACGCCGCCGGTCGGGCTGGGAGCCGGTTTGGGCGCGGGCTTCCTCACCGCGGGCTTCCTGGCAGGAGCCTTCTTCGGGGGCGGCTTCTTCGCCGGAGCCTTCGCGGAAGCAGCCGCCTTCTTCGCGGGTGGCTTCTTGGCTGCGGAGGGACGTGAGGCCATGGGGGTGAGGTTACCGGTGGAGACGCCAGTGGACACGCGTGCCGACCGCTTCACCCGTTCGTGTCGCTTCCACGGAGGCGCCGAACTGACGCGGGAAGGGCCTGTCCGGCGGGCCGGGTCGGAGGCGACCGACGCGACCGACGGTATCTGTCCGGTCGGGGGGAACGAGGGCTGGTGCGTTCACCTGCAGGGCGGAGGAGGAAGTCGACGCGATGGGTCCCCTCCCACGTATGAGGGCCCTTCCTGCTCGAGCAGAGCCGGGAGCGGGGAGCCGGGGAAAAGCCGAGAGGGGGCGGGTGACGACAACGACGCTGGGGGCACCCCTGCTCGAAGAGCTTGAGAGGGCCTTGCCGGCCCTCTCGTCTTTGGCGCGATCACCGGACAGGCCCCACGGCCCGGGGGCCGTCCCGGATGAGCCGCAAGGCCCGTACGCCGTCGGTCAGTTCTGCGACGGCATCGGCGACGCACTGCCCGTGCCCGGTTCCAGCGCGTCCAGTGCCCGCCGCAACCCCGTGAGCTTGCGCTCCAGATGGGCCGCCGTGGCCACCGCGGCCGCATCGGTCGATTCGTCGTTGAGCTGCTTGGACAGGGCCTCGGCCTGTTCCTCGACGGCCGCGAGCCGCGCGGAGAGTTCGGCGAGCAGGCCGGCGGACTCCTTCTGCTCCCCGGCGTCCTTCTCGTCGCCCTCCAACTGGAGCCGCAGCAACGCCGCCTGCTCCCTCAGCTGGCAGTTCTTCATGTACAGCTCGACGAAGACCGAGACCTTCGCGCGCAGCACCCACGGGTCGAACGGCTTGGAGATGTAGTCGACCGCACCCGCCGCGTACCCGCGGAACGTGTGGTGTGGGCCGTGGTTGATCGCGGTGAGGAAGATGATCGGGATGTCCCGCGTCCGCTCCCGCCGCTTGATGTGCGCCGCGGTCTCGAAACCGTCCATCCCCGGCATCTGGACGTCCAGCAGGATGACCGCGAAGTCGTCCGTGAGCAGTGCCTTGAGTGCTTCTTCCCCGGACGATGCCCGTACCAGCGTCTGATCGAGCGCCGAGAGGATCGCCTCCAGCGCCAGCAGATTCTCCGGCCGGTCATCGACCAGGAGGATCTTGGCCTTCTGTACCATGGCCCGCCCTCCTCGCCCCGGCTTGGGGCCTCCCCTGTCCGCAGGTCCTGGGGGGACACCGGCGGGTGCCGACCCAGGGGACGGCTCCCTTGCGCCGCCCGTCCTTGTGCCGGTCATCGTAGCCGCACCCCGCCCGTCGACACACCCTGTCACCGCGATGTCACCGCGCACCTAGCAGAAACGCGGAGCGAGACCAGAAGGTTCCCCGCATCCCGTACTTCTACACGACTTCGCACACACCGTGTCAGCAACTCCACATGAACGGCGAAGCCCCCCTCCACCATCGCACGCCCCGGGCCACCGCCTTCACGCACCCCTCCCACGGGGCGCCACGGTCACACGCCTCCCATCCACTGCCGCATCACCGACAGCAGGTGATCGGGGTCGACCGGCTTCGTCACGTAGTCGGAGGCTCCCGACTCGATCGCCTTCTCCCGGTCGCCCTTCATCGCCTTCGCGGTGAGTGCGATGATCGGAAGTCCCGCGAACTGCGGCATCCGGCGGATCGCCGCCGTCGTCGCGTATCCGTCCATCTCGGGCATCATGATGTCCATCAGGACGACCGCCACGTCGTCGTGCTGCTCCAGCACCTCGATGCCCTCGCGGCCGTTCTCCGCGTACAGCACGGAGAGCCCGTGCTGTTCGAGGACGCTGGTCAGCGCGAACACATTGCGGATGTCGTCGTCGACGATGAGCACCTTCTGCCCGCCGAACCGGATACCGCGCTGCGGCCGGGGCGCCGAATCCTGCTCCAGCTCCGCGCCCGGCGTCGCCGGCCACTGCTCCGGCTGCTGCCGCGCGGGCCGCTGCTCCAGCTCGGGCAGGGGCCTGCGGCGCCGCCGGAACAGTGCGGCCGGACCGTTCTGGGTCTCCCGGTAGGACGTCACCTCGGCCGGCGCATCCACCCCCGCACCTGAGGAACCAGCCGACGCGGCGGGGCCGCCGCCCTCCAGGGCAGGCATGGACTGCTGGTAGCCGTGCGGCGGCAACTCGCTCGGGTGCAGTGGCAGATACAGCGTGAAGGTCGAGCCGCGGCCCGGCTCGCTCTGCGCGTGGATCTCACCGCCGAGCAGTTGGGCGATCTCCCGGGAGATGGACAGCCCGAGCCCCGTACCCCCGTACTTGCGGCTGGTCGTACCGTCCGCCTGCTTGAACGCCTCGAAGATCACCCGCATCTTGCTGGCGGCGATCCCGATGCCCGTGTCGGACACCGAGAAAGCGATCAGGTCTGCGTCCGGGTCGGTCAGCGAACCGGCCTCCAGCAGTTGCTCTCTGATGGCCTGTGGGACGTCGCCGCGGGCCGGCCGGATGACCAGCTCGACGGACCCGGAGTCGGTGAACTTCACCGCGTTGGACAGCAGGTTGCGCAGCACCTGCAGCAGCCGCTGCTCGTCGGTGTGCAGCGTGGCCTGAAGCTCCGGGGAGACCCGCACCGACAGGTCCAGGCCCTTCTCCGCGGTCAGCGGCCGGAAGGTGGCCTCCACATAGTCCACGAGCTGGACGAGCGCGATGCGCGTCGGGGAGACGTCCATCTTGCCCGCCTCGACCTTCGACAGGTCGAGGATGTCGTTGATCAACTGCAGCAGGTCGGAGCCGGCGCCGTGGATGGTCTCGGCGAACTCGACCTGCTTGGGGGAGAGATTCCCGTCGGCGTTGTCGGCGAGGAGCTTGGCCAGGATCAGCAGCGAGTTGAGCGGGGTGCGCAGCTCGTGCGACATGTTGGCCAGGAACTCGCTCTTGTAGCGCATGGAGACCGCGAGTTGCTCGGCGCGCTCCTCAAGGACCTGCCGCGCCTCCTCGATCTCGGTGTTCTTCACCTCGATGTCGCGGTTCTGCTGGGCCAGCAGCTCGGCCTTTTCCTCCAGTTCGGCGTTGGAGGCCTGGAGTGCCTTCTGTCGCTGCTCCAACTCGGCCGAACGTTCCTGGAGTTGCTCGGTCAGCTCCTGTGACTGTGCCAGCAGCAACTCCGTCTTGGTGTTCACCGAGATGGTGTTGACGCTCGTCGCGATCATCTCGGCGATCTGGTTGAGGAAGTCCTTCTGGATGTGCGTGAACGGAGTGAACGAGGCCAGCTCGATGACGCCCAGCACGGTCCCCTCGAACAGCACCGGAAGCACGATCACCTGTGCGGGCGGCGCCTCCCCGAGACCCGAGGAGATCTTCAGGTAGCCGCTGGGCGCGTTCTCCACCAGGATCGTGCGCTTCTCCATGGCGGCCGTCCCGATGAGCCCCTCTCCGGGCCGGAACGACGTCGGCATCGAGCCCAGCGAGTAGCCGTACGAACCGAGCATGCGCAGCTCGTACTGGTCGTCGTCGGCAACATTCGCGTCCTCCCCGTCGGCCAGGGGCATCGAGAGGAAGAACGCCCCGTGCTGTGCGGAGACCACGGGCGTCAGCTCACTCATGATCAGCGAGGCCACGTCCTCCAGGTCCCGGCGACCCTGCATCAGCGCGGAGATACGGGCCAGATTGCCCTTCAGCCAGTCCTGCTCCTTGTTGGCGATCGTGGTGTCGCGCAGGTTGGCGATCATCTTGTTGACGTAGTCCTGCAGTTCCTGGATCTCTCCGGACGCGTCCACGTCGATCTTCAGGTTGAGATCACCGCGTGCCACCGCGGTCGCCACGCGCGCGATGGCACGCACCTGCCGGGTCAGGTTCCCTGCCATCTCGTTCACGGACTCGGTCAGGTCCCGCCAGGTGCCGTCGACGTCACGCACGCGGGCCTGCCCGCCGAGCCGGCCCTCCGTGCCCACCTCACGGGCCACACGCGTGACCTCCTCGGCGAACGACGACAACTGGTCGACCATCGTGTTGATGGTGGTCTTCAGCTCGAGGATCTCCCCGCGCGCGTCGATGTCGATCTTCTTCGTCAGGTCGCCCTTGGCGATGGCCGTCGTCACCATGGCGATGTTGCGCACCTGACCGGTCAGGTTGGACGCCATCCGGTTCACGGACTCGGTGAGGTCCTTCCACGTGCCGGCCACGCCCGGTACGTGCGCCTGACCGCCGAGGATGCCGTCCGTACCCACCTCGCGGGCCACCTTGGTGACCTGCTCGGCGAACGAACTCAGTGTCTTCACCATGATGTTGATGGTGTCGGCGAGCTGCGCCAACTCGCCCCGCGCCTCGATGGTGACCTGCCGGGTGAGGTCACCACTGGCGACCGCGGCGGACACCTGGGAGATGTTCCGCACCTGCGTGGTCAGGTTCTTGGCCATCAGGTTGACGTTGTCGCTCAGGTCCTTCCAGATGCCCGTGACCCCGGGCACGTGCGCCTGGCCGCCGAGGATGCCCTCGGTCCCCACCTCGCGGGCCACCCGGGTCACCTGCTCGGCGAACGACGACAGCTGGTCCACCATCGTGTTGACAGTGGTGACGAGTTCGAGGATCTCGCCCTTGGCGTCGACGGTGATCTTCTTCGACAGGTCCCCCTTCGCGACCGCGGTGGTGACCTCGGCGATGTTGCGCACCTGGAGGGTCAGGTTGTTCGCCATGCCGTTCACCGACTGGGTGAGGTCCTTCCAGGTGCCGGAGACACCCTGCACCTCGGCCTGGCCGCCGAGGATGCCCTCCGTCCCCACCTCGCGGGCCACCCGGGTGACCTCCTCGGCGAACGACGACAGCTGGTCCACCATCGTGTTCAGCGTGTTCTTCAGCTCGAGGATCTCCCCGCGCGCGTCCACGGTGATCTTCTGCGACAGGTCGCCCCGGGCCACCGCCGTCGCCACCTGAGCGATGTTGCGCACCTGCGCGGTGAGGTTGCCGGCCATGCCGTTGACCGAGTCGGTGAGGTCGCGCCACACACCGGCGACGCCGGGCACCTGCGCCTGGCCCCCGAGCCGGCCCTCCGTACCCACCTCACGGGCCACGCGCGTGACCTGGTCGGCGAACGACGACAGCTGGTCCACCATCGTGTTGATCGTGTTCTTCAGCTCGAGGATCTCCCCGCGCGCGTCCACGTCGATCTTCTGCGACAGGTCGCCCCGGGCCACCGCCGTCGTCACCTGGGCGATGTTCCTCACCTGACCGGTCAGGTTGGACGCCATCGAGTTGACGGAGTCGGTGAGCTCCTTCCAGGTGCCCGACACGCCGTCCACCCGGGCCTGACCGCCCAGCCGTCCCTCCGTGCCCACGTCCCGGGCCATGCGCGTGACCTGGTCGGCGAACGACGACAGCTGGTCCACCATCGTGTTGACGGTGTTCTTCAGCTGGAGCATCTCGCCGGACACGTCGACGGTGACCTTCTGCGACAGGTCGCCGTTGGCCACCGCCGTCGTCACCTGGGCGATGTTCCTCACCTGACCGGTGAGGTTGCGGAACGCGGTGTTGACGGAGTCGGTGAGGTCCTTCCACGTACCGGCGGCACCCGGCACCTGCGCCTGGCCGCCCAGCTCACCCTCGACCCCGATCTCGCGCGCTACGCGGGTGACCTCGGCGCCGAAGGAGGACAGCTGGTCGACCATCGTGTTGACGGTGTTCTTCAGCTCCAGCATCTCGCCGGCCACGTCCACGGTGACCTTCTGCGACAGGTCGCCGTTGGCCACCGCCGTCGTCACCGCGGCGATGTCCCGCACCTGCGTCGTCAGGTTCCGGAACACCGTGTTGACGGAGTCCGTCAGGTCCTTCCACGTACCGGCGGCGCCCGGCACGTTCGCCTGACCGCCCAGCTGCCCCTCTGCCCCGACCTCGTTGGCGACCCGGGTGACCTCGTCCGCGAAGATCTTCAGCGTCTCGGTCATCTGGTTGATCGTCTCGGCGAGCTGCGCGACCTCGCCACGCGCCGGAACGGTCACCTTCCGTGACAGATCGCCGTTGGCGACCGCGGTCGTCACCTCCGCGATCCCGCGCACCTGGGCCGTCAGGTTCCCGGCCATGGTGTTGACGGAGTCGGTGAGCTCCTTCCACACGCCGTCCACACCGGACACCTGCGCCTGCCCGCCCAGCGCGCCCTCGGTGCCCACCTCGCGTGCGACGCGGGTCACTTCGGAGGAGAACGCCGAGAGCTGGTCCACCATCGTGTTGACGGTGTTCTTCAGCTCCAGCATCTCGCCTTCGACATGCACGGTGACCTTGCGGGACAGATCACCCCGGGCGACCGCCGTCGTCACCAGCGCGATGTCGCGCACCTGCGCCGTCAGCCGTTCCGCCATGGTGTTGACCGAGTCCGTGAGGTCCTTCCACGAACCGGACATGCCCCGTACCCTCGCCTGACCGCCCAGTTTGCCCTCGGTACCGACCTCGCTGGCCACCCGCGTGACCTCGTCGGTAAAGGTCGACAGCTGGTCCACCAGATTGTTGACGGTACGCCCGACCTTCAGGAACTCGCCGCGCAGCGGCTGTCCCTGCCCGTCGCCCCCGCCCAGCTGTGCCCGCAGCTCCATCCGCGGCGACAGATCACCGTCGGCCACCGCCGACAGCACCCGGCTGACCTCGGAGACGGGCCGTACCAGATCGTCCACCAGCGCGTTCGCATTGTCGATCGCGGTGGACCAGGAGCCCTCGCAGGCCCCCGTCTCCAGGCGCTCGGTGAGTTTCCCCTCGCGCCCCACCATGCGCCGCACCCGCGCCAGCTCGCCCGTCAGATGGAGATTGCGGTCGGCCACCTCGTTGAAGACCGCCGCGATCTCCGCCATCACGCCGTCGCCGGAGACCGTGAGCCGTTTGCGGAAGTTGCCGTCCCGCATAGCCACCAGAGCGACCATGAGGCGGTCCAGGGCCGCGGTGTCCACCGCGGTGGTCCCGCCCCGGGACCTGCCCTGCCTACTAGGGGACTGTCCGCCTTTCGCGCGCGTGTTCGTGCCCCGCGTCGCTGCGCCAGACTCCACTGTGTCCCTCCCGCAGGGGTCGACCGTTACTGCTGTGCTCGGGTACCACCGCACGGGCGTACCTGTGACTGCTGACTGCTTGTGCCTGCTCTGCTTACTCGCGCATATGCATGTACTACTGCGATACCTGCCCTGCCTACCTGGGCGCTACCCGGGCCGCTGTCTGTCCGGCCGGAGGACACCCGCCCGTCCGGACCTTCGCGACAGCCTGCCTCCCAGTGTTTCACCCCCACCGAACCAGGCCATAACAGTTCGGCAGCTTCGCACACCGTCCGCACAGCCACCGGCCGCCGGACACCTCCCGACGGATACACGGCAGACCGGCATCCGCTCGGACCGCGAAGGTAAGTAACCTTGCATCCGGCTGTCCAGCCACACCGGTCCGTCCGGTCTGGGCGGTGGCACGGAGACGAGCGGGCATCGGAGGGCGGCCGCACACATGACCACCGGACTGATCCCGGGGGAACAGCCCCCGGACCCTCGGCCGACGAGCGGCCTGCCGCACCAGCGGCACGAGCCGGTCGGCCATGGGACCATGCCCGTCGAGAACCGGTCGAGGAGTTCTGTGATCACCGCGCGTGCGGCCGCCAGCTTCCAGCCTGTCGGGCGCTCGGTCGCGAGTGCCCGCTCCTTCGTCCGCGACACCCTCCAGGGGTGGGGGTTCGCCGACATCATCGACGACGCCGTGGTCCTCACCAGTGAGCTCGTGACCAACGCCGTGATCCACACCAGCACCTGGGCCGACCTGCTGTGTCTGCGCTGCGACAACGGTGTGCGGATCGAGGTTACCGACCGGTATCCGGAGCGTGAGGTACCGCTCCAGATGCCGGCCGCCGACATGGGCGGCCCCGACCGCGAGGGCGGACGAGGCCTCCAGCTCTGCGCGGCCCTGGCCGGCCGGTGGGGCGTCGAGTACGCCCCCGCCCACAAGACCGTCTGGTTCCAACTCGACGTCCCCGACCGCCCGGTGGGCGCCCGCTCGGCCGGACCGGCGCTGCCGTCCGAACTCCTCCCGATCGCCGATGCCCGGGTCCGCGTCGCCGTTGTGCAGATCGACCGAATCGGCGCGATCTCCTCCTGGAACGAGGACGCGGAGGAACTCTTCGGACATACGGCCGACCAGGTCGTCGGCAAGCCCCTCACCGACCTCGCGGCCTGGCCGCACACCCCCGGCACCGGCACCGGCATCGCGGAGGCGCTCCAGCTCTCCCGCTGGGAAGGCAGCTACGGCATAAGGGACACCACCGGCCGGGTGATCCCCGTCTACGCCTCGCACCTGCGCGTCCGCGACACGGACGGCGATCCGTCGACCGTGTGCCTTCTCGTCAGGGACCACGAACGGGCGGTCCTGCAGACCCCGTTGCGCGTCCCCTCCGACTCGGGCGCCTCCTCCGAGAGCCAGAGCACCGACCCCTTCGAGGTGTTCATCGGCTCCCCCGCGCCTGACGACCTCGACGGCCTCCTCCAGCGCACGGTGGAACGCGCTCGCGATATGCTTGACGGCGACTCCGCCTTCCTGCTGCTTGCCACCGACGACGAGACGGAACTCGAGGTACGTGCCTCCACCGGCCTGCCCTCGGCCCGTCAGCGCTTCGCCCGCGTTCCGGTGGAAGCCGGCTCCGGCCGTTACGGCTCCGCCCGTATGCCGGCCGTCCACGACGACCTCGCCGCCCTGCCCGGCGCGGTCCCGCTCCTCAACGGCACCGGCATGCGCTCGGTCGTCACCGTCCCGCTCAAGGTCGAGGGCCGTCTCACGGGCTCCCTGGGCGTCGCCGCGGAGGGAGCGGGCCGGTACTCCAACGAGGAGGCGCTGCGGCTCCAGTTCGCCGCCGACCGCATCGCCCTGGCCGTCGAGTCGGCCCGCCTGGGAGAACTCGAACGACTGCGCAGAGGTTCGCTGAGTTTCCTCGTCGAGGCGTCCGACCTGCTGGCCGGCACCCTGGACCGCGACCAGACCCTGGCCCTCATGGCCCAGATGACCGTTCCCACCCTGGCCACCTGGTGTGCCGTCTACACGATCGCCGACCAGGCCTCCGAGCCGTACCTCTCCTACGTGCTGCACGAGGACGAGGAGCTCATCGACGGCATCAAGTCCCTGCTCTCGAAGATCGCCCCGCCCGACCCGGTCCCCACTCCCGGCGCCCGCGTCTGGTCGGCACCCGGCGAGGTGGCCCATCAGGCGGCCCTGCGCACGTCCATGCGCAGTCTGGGGCTGAGCGGCAGCCCGGACACCCGGGTCACTCCCGGCATCGGCCCCACCCTCACCACTGCCTCCGCGGTCGGCGGCGAGACGGTGGTCCTCCCGCTGGTCGCCCGTAACCGCGTCATCGGCATGCTGACGCTCGGCAAGCCGACTGACGAACACTTCCGCCAGGAGGACCTCGAACTCGCCGAGGACCTCTCCCGCAGGGCCGCCCTCGCCCTGGACAACGCCCGCCTCTACTCCGAGCGCACGGCGATCAGCCAGTCCCTCCAGCGCAGTCTCCTACCCCCCGAGCTGCCGACGATCGAGGGCGTCGAGGTGGAGGTCATCTACCGCGCCGCCGGCGAGGGCAACGAGGTCGGCGGCGACTTCTACGACCTCTTCCCGATCAGCGACGGCGCCTACGGCTTCGCCATCGGCGACGTCTGCGGTACAGGACCGAACGCCGCGGCCGTCACCGGTCTCGCCCGGCACGCGCTCCGGCTGCTCGCCCGTGAGGGCCTCAGTGGCCCTGCGGTCCTCGATCGCCTGAACTCCGCCATCCTCGACGAGGGCGCCCGCAGCCGCTTCCTCACCCTGCTCTACGGCGAACTGCGCCCGCAGGAAGACGGCAGCGCGGAGTTGAAGGTGGTGTGCGCCGGCCACCCGCTGCCGCTGCGCCTGCGCCAGGACGGCACCGTCGAACCGGCCGCCGACCCTCAGCCCCTCCTGGGCGTCCTGGAAGACCTGGAACTGTACGAACAGACGGTCACGCTCGATCCGGGCGACGTCCTGCTGTGCGTCACCGACGGTGTCACCGAGCGCCGTGAAGGCCCGCGCATGCTGGGCGACGACGGACTCGCCGACGTTCTGACGACCTGTACGGGCCTGACAGCCGGCGCGGTCGCCGCCCGCATCATGCGCGCGGTGGAACGCTTCGCCTCCGACGCCCCTTCGGACGACATGGCGATCCTCACCATGCGTGTCCCGGAGCTCCACAAGAACTGAACCGGGTCGGATCAGGGCATGAGAAAGGCCCCGCCCGGAAGGGCGGGGCCTTTCTGCCGGAGCCCCCAAACGGAATCGAACCGTTGACCTTCTCCTTACCATGGAGACGCTCTACCGACTGAGCTATAGGGGCCTGTCGCTTTCCGCGGTTTCCCGCCCGGCAACGGAATAGATCATACCCCGAGCAGACTCGTGCTCCCAACCACCGGCCCGCGACCGAGGTTCAGACAGCCGGCTGCAGCAGTCCGCCCAGTGCGTTGCACGCCGACGCGACGCGCTGCATGTCCCGCTTGGTCAACGAGGCGTCCACGGGCAGGGCGAGCGTCACGTCGGCGGCCCGTTCCGTCTCGGGCAGAGACACGCACCGCCGGAACTCCGGCAACCGGTGCACCGGCGTCTTCACCGGCACCCTGCACTCGACTCCCCTGGCCCGCACGGCTCGTGCGAAGGCGTCCCGGTCTGGTCGTCCATTGCCGGGGACCCGCACGACGTACTGCTGGTAGGTGTGCCCGTCACCTCCGTCGGGCGTCCGCACACCCCGCAGCTTCGCGTCGAGGTAGGCGGCCCGCTCCCTGCGTCGGGCGACCTCGTCGTACGGAGCTTCGGACTCCCCGTGCTCCAGCACCAGCAGACCGTGCCGTTGTCCGAGCGCGTGCAACCGCGCCATGTCGGCGTGTCTGCCGAAACGATGGACGGCGACAACGGCCGCCGTGCGCGAGGTGATGGCCGTTTCCACAGCGGCCGGCGCGAGGCAGTAGGTCACCGGATCTATCTCGGCGAACACCGGCAACGCACCTGCGAAAATGACGGCTTCGGCAACTTCCACGTTCCCGAAGGCGGACACGATCACCTCGTCACCGACTCCGACACCGGCGGCCCTGAGCAGTGCAGCAGTACCCATGAGATGGATGTTCGTTGCGCAACGTGAACTTCAAGTGACGCAGAACAAAAAAGGGTTGGACCCCGAACCGAAGTTCGGGGTCCAACCCTGTCAAAGATTGTTCGGCGGCGTCCTACTCTCCCACAGGGTCCCCCCTGCAGTACCATCGGCGCGGTAGGGCTTAGCTTCCGGGTTCGGAATGTAACCGGGCGTTTCCCCTACGCTATGACCACCGAAACACTATGAAACAGACAACCGCACCGCCCACCACCGCATACCGGTGACGACGGGGTCGTTCGTGGTTTCAGAACCAACACAGTGGACGCGAGCAACTGAGGACAAGCCCTCGGCCTATTAGTACCGGTCAACTCCACACGTTGCCGTGCTTCCATATCCGGCCTATCAACCCAGTCGTCTACTGGGAGCCTTACCCTCTCCAGGAGGTGGGAGTCCTCATCTCGAAGCAGGCTTCCCGCTTAGATGCTTTCAGCGGTTATCCCTCCCGAACGTAGCCAACCAGCCATGCCCTTGGCAGGACAACTGGCACACCAGAGGTTCGTCCGTCCCGGTCCTCTCGTACTAGGGACAGCCCTTCTCAAGACTCCTACGCGCACAGCGGATAGGGACCGAACTGTCTCACGACGTTCTAAACCCAGCTCGCGTACCGCTTTAATGGGCGAACAGCCCAACCCTTGGGACCGACTCCAGCCCCAGGATGCGACGAGCCGACATCGAGGTGCCAAACCATCCCGTCGATATGGACTCTTGGGGAAGATCAGCCTGTTATCCCCGGGGTACCTTTTATCCGTTGAGCGACGGCGCTTCCACAAGCCACCGCCGGATCACTAGTCCCGACTTTCGTCCCTGCTCGACCCGTCGGTCTCACAGTCAAGCTCCCTTGTGCACTTACACTCAACACCTGATTACCAACCAGGCTGAGGGAACCTTTGGGCGCCTCCGTTACTCTTTAGGAGGCAACCGCCCCAGTTAAACTACCCATCAGACACTGTCCCTGATCCGGATCACGGACCCAGGTTAGACATCCAGCACGACCAGACTGGTATTTCAACGACGACTCCACCACCACTGGCGTGACAGCTTCACAGTCTCCCAGCTATCCTACACAAGCCGAACCGAACACCAATATCAAACTGTAGTAAAGGTCCCGGGGTCTTTCCGTCCTGCTGCGCGAAACGAGCATCTTTACTCGTAGTGCAATTTCACCGGGCCTATGGTTGAGACAGTCGAGAAGTCGTTACGCCATTCGTGCAGGTCGGAACTTACCCGACAAGGAATTTCGCTACCTTAGGATGGTTATAGTTACCACCGCCGTTTACTGGCGCTTAAGTTCTCAGCTTCGCCACCCCGAAGAATGACTAACCGGTCCCCTTAACGTTCCAGCACCGGGCAGGCGTCAGTCCGTATACATCGCCTTACGGCTTCGCACGGACCTGTGTTTTTAGTAAACAGTCGCTTCTCGCTGGTCTCTGCGGCCACACCCAGCTCAGAGGGAAAACCCCATCACCGGACATGGCCCCCCTTCTCCCGAAGTTACGGGGGCATTTTGCCGAGTTCCTTAACCATAGTTCACCCGAACGCCTCGGTATTCTCTACCTGACCACCTGAGTCGGTTTAGGGTACGGGCCGCCATAAAACTCGCTAGAGGCTTTTCTCGACAGCATAGGATCATCCACTTCACCACAATCGGCTCGGCATCAGGTCTCAGCCCCGTGTGCGACGGATTTACCTACCGCACGGCCTACACCCTTACCCCGGGACAACCACCGCCCGGGCTGGACTACCTTCCTGCGTCACCCCATCACTCACCTACTGACCGCTTGGACCGGCGGCTCCACCACTTTCCCTTCCCCGAAGGGTCCGGAACGGCTTCACGGCCTTAGCATCACGATGCTCGATGTTTGACGCTTCACAGCGGGTACCGGAATATCAACCGGTTATCCATCGACTACGCCTGTCGGCCTCGCCTTAGGTCCCGACTTACCCTGGGCAGATCAGCTTGACCCAGGAACCCTTAGTCAATCGGCGCACACGTTTCTCACGTGTGTATCGCTACTCATGCCTGCATTCTCACTCGTGAACCGTCCACAACTCGCTTCCGCGGCTGCTTCACCCGGCACACGACGCTCCCCTACCCATCACGATCCCCGTTGGGGGCACATATCGCAATGACACGACTTCGGCGGTACGCTTGAGCCCCGCTACATTGTCGGCGCGGAATCACTAGACCAGTGAGCTATTACGCACTCTTTCAAGGATGGCTGCTTCTAAGCCAACCTCCTGGTTGTCTGTGCGACTCCACATCCTTTCCCACTTAGCGTACGCTTGGGGGCCTTAGTCGATGCTCTGGGCTGTTTCCCTCTCGACCATGGAGCTTATCCCCCACAGTCTCACTGCCGCGCTCTCACTTACCGGCATTCGGAGTTTGGCTAAGGTCAGTAACCCGGTAGGGCCCATCGCCTATCCAGTGCTCTACCTCCGGCAAGAAACACACGACGCTGCACCTAAATGCATTTCGGGGAGAACCAGCTATCACGGAGTTTGATTGGCCTTTCACCCCTAACCACAGGTCATCCCCCAGGTTTTCAACCCTGGTGGGTTCGGTCCTCCACGAAGTCTTACCTCCGCTTCAACCTGCCCATGGCTAGATCACTCCGCTTCGGGTCTTGAGCATGCTACTGAAACGCCCTGTTCGGACTCGCTTTCGCTACGGCTTCCCCACCCGGGTTAACCTCGCAACACACCGCAAACTCGCAGGCTCATTCTTCAAAAGGCACGCAGTCACGACGTCGAGTGCACGCACTCGACGCGACGCTCCCACGGCTTGTAGGCACACGGTTTCAGGTACTATTTCACTCCGCTCCCGCGGTACTTTTCACCATTCCCTCACGGTACTATCCGCTATCGGTCACCAGGGAATATTTAGGCTTAGCGGGTGGTCCCGCCAGATTCACACGGGATTTCTCGGGCCCCGTGCTACTTGGGTGTCTCTCCAACGAGCCGCTGACGTTTCGACTACGGGGTCTTACCCTCTACGCCGGACCTTTCGCATGTCCTTCGCCTACATCAACGGTTTCTGACTCGCCCTGTTGCCGGCAGACAACAGAAGAGAGATCCCACAACCCCGCATGCGCAACCCCTGCCGGGTCTCACACACATACGGTTTAGCCTCATCCGGTTTCGCTCGCCACTACTCCCGGAATCACGGTTGTTTTCTCTTCCTGCGGGTACTGAGATGTTTCACTTCCCCGCGTTCCCTCCACATACCCTATGTGTTCAGGTATGGGTGACAGCCCATGACGACTGCCGGGTTTCCCCATTCGGACACCCCCGGATCAAAGCCTGGTTGACGACTCCCCGGGGCCTATCGTGGCCTCCCACGTCCTTCATCGGTTCCTGGTGCCAAGGCATCCACCGTGCGCCCTTAAAAACTTGGCCACAGATGCTCGCGTCCACTGTGCAGTTCTCAAACAACGACCAACCACCCACCACCCCCGGCAACAACCGGAGTTCACTGGGGCCGGCATCCAGAGGGATCATTCCCTCAGACACCCAACAGCGTGCCCGGCCGACCTCCGCCCGAAGATCATGCTTTCCCCACTCCGCAGAGCAGTACTCACACACCCCCGACCCGGAAAACCCGGCCGACTAATCAACGTTCCACCCATGAGCAACCAGCACCGGACACGCGCCGGTGTACTGGCCCCTGGACCACCGGGCAAGCCCGGCAGCCTGGAAGTGCTCCTTAGAAAGGAGGTGATCCAGCCGCACCTTCCGGTACGGCTACCTTGTTACGACTTCGTCCCAATCGCCAGTCCCACCTTCGACAGCTCCCTCCCCACAAGGGGGTTGGGCCACCGGCTTCGGGTGTTACCGACTTTCGTGACGTGACGGGCGGTGTGTACAAGGCCCGGGAACGTATTCACCGCAGCAATGCTGATCTGCGATTACTAGCAACTCCGACTTCATGGGGTCGAGTTGCAGACCCCAATCCGAACTGAGACCGGCTTTTTGAGATTCGCTCCACCTCACGGCATCGCAGCTCATTGTACCGGCCATTGTAGCACGTGTGCAGCCCAAGACATAAGGGGCATGATGACTTGACGTCGTCCCCACCTTCCTCCGAGTTGACCCCGGCGGTCTCCTGTGAGTCCCCATCACCCCGAAGGGCATGCTGGCAACACAGAACAAGGGTTGCGCTCGTTGCGGGACTTAACCCAACATCTCACGACACGAGCTGACGACAGCCATGCACCACCTGTACACCGACCACAAGGGGGGCACTATCTCTAATGCTTTCCGGTGTATGTCAAGCCTTGGTAAGGTTCTTCGCGTTGCGTCGAATTAAGCCACATGCTCCGCTGCTTGTGCGGGCCCCCGTCAATTCCTTTGAGTTTTAGCCTTGCGGCCGTACTCCCCAGGCGGGGAACTTAATGCGTTAGCTGCGGCACCGACGACGTGGAATGTCGCCAACACCTAGTTCCCACCGTTTACGGCGTGGACTACCAGGGTATCTAATCCTGTTCGCTCCCCACGCTTTCGCTCCTCAGCGTCAGTAATGGCCCAGAGATCCGCCTTCGCCACCGGTGTTCCTCCTGATATCTGCGCATTTCACCGCTACACCAGGAATTCCGATCTCCCCTACCACACTCTAGCCTGCCCGTATCGACTGCAGACCCGGGGTTAAGCCCCGGGCTTTCACAATCGACGCGACAAGCCGCCTACGAGCTCTTTACGCCCAATAATTCCGGACAACGCTCGCGCCCTACGTATTACCGCGGCTGCTGGCACGTAGTTAGCCGGCGCTTCTTCTGCAGGTACCGTCACTTTCGCTTCTTCCCTGCTGAAAGAGGTTTACAACCCGAAGGCCGTCATCCCTCACGCGGCGTCGCTGCATCAGGCTTTCGCCCATTGTGCAATATTCCCCACTGCTGCCTCCCGTAGGAGTCTGGGCCGTGTCTCAGTCCCAGTGTGGCCGGTCGCCCTCTCAGGCCGGCTACCCGTCGTCGCCTTGGTGAGCCATTACCTCACCAACAAGCTGATAGGCCGCGGGCTCATCCCTCACCGCCGGAGCTTTTAACCCCCACCCATGCGAGTGGAAGTGTTATCCGGTATTAGACCCCGTTTCCAGGGCTTGTCCCAGAGTGAAGGGCAGATTGCCCACGTGTTACTCACCCGTTCGCCACTAATCCCCACCGAAGTGGTTCATCGTTCGACTTGCATGTGTTAAGCACGCCGCCAGCGTTCGTCCTGAGCCAGGATCAAACTCTCCGTGAATGCTCTCCCGTAACCGGGAAGGACACATCACGAGAGCGGAACAGTCGAGCGGAACAGGCCCGACCGTTCACAGCGTCCTCGCTGTGTTTTCTTCAAAGGAACCTCGTCCCGGCCGAACGGCCGAGGACGGGGTATCAACATATCTGGCGTTGATTTTTGGCACGCTGTTGAGTTCTCAAGGAACGGACGCTTCCTTCGTACTCACCCTCTCGGGCTTTCCTCCGGGCGCTTCCCTTCGGTCCTGCGTCCCCGACTCTACCAGATCTTTCCGATCCGATTTCCTCGGGCCTTTCGCTTTCCAGGCTCCCGCTTTCGCGTTCCCCTTTCCGGCGGATCCGACTTTATCAGAGATTCCGGGTCGGACTTCCCGCCCCTCCGGGGAATGGATCCGATGCTCGAAGCGATCGGGTTCCCGGTCGGGGAGAGCTGTAAACGTACTGGAGCGGGGCGCCCCGATGCAAATCGAGGCGCCCTGCCCCCAGTTCCGGTGTACGGACTGCCCTACGGGTCGTCAGACCTCCACGACCACAGGCAGGATCATCGGCCGGCGCCGGTAGGTGTCGGAGACCCACTTGCCCAGCGTGCGGCGAACGAGCTGCTGCATCTGGTGCGGTTCGACGACGCCGTCCTGGGCGGATCGCTCCAGGACCTCCGTGATCTTCGGCAGCACGGCACTGAAGGCGGAGTCCTCGATCCCGGAGCCGCGCGCCTGGATGTGCGGCCCACCGGTGATCTTTCCGGTGGACGAGTCGAGCACCACGAAGACCGAGATGATGCCCTCGTCACCGAGGATCTTGCGGTCCTTCAGGGCCGGCTCGCGGACATCACCGACGGAGAGGCCGTCGACGTAGACGTACCCGGCCTGGACCTTGCCGGCGATCTTCGCCCTGCCGTCGATCAGGTCGACGACGACTCCGTCCTCGGCGATGACGATGCGGTCGTGCGGGACACCGGTCAGGGCGCCCAGCTCGGCGTTGGCCCGGAGGTGGCGCCATTCGCCGTGTACCGGCATCAGGTTCCGCGGACGGCAGATGTTGTAGAAGTACAGCAGTTCGCCGGCGGAGGCGTGGCCCGAGACGTGCACCTTGGCATTGCCCTTGTGGACGACGTTGGCGCCCCAGCGGGTCAGGCCGTTGATGACGCGGTAGACCGCGTTCTCGTTGCCGGGGATGAGCGACGACGCGAGGATCACCGTGTCACCCTGGACGATGCGGATCTGGTGGTCACGGTTGGCCATCCGGGACAGGGCGGCCATGGGTTCGCCCTGTGAGCCCGTGCACACCAGGACCACTTCGCTGTCCGGCAGGTCGTCCAGTGTCTTCACGTCGACGACCAGGCCCGGTGGAACCTTGAGATAGCCGAGATCGCGGGCGATGCCCATGTTGCGGACCATGGAGCGGCCGACGAAGGCGACCCGGCGGCCGTATTCGTGTGCCGCGTCCAGGATCTGCTGGATGCGGTGGACGTGACTGGCGAAGCTCGCCACGATGATCCGCTTGCGGGCTCCGGCGAACACCTGGCGCAGGGCGTGGGAGATGTCGCGTTCGGGCGGGACGAAGCCCGGGACCTCGGCGTTGGTCGAGTCGGACAGGAGGAGATCGATGCCTTCCTCACTGAGCCGGGCGAACGCGTGGAGATCGGTGAGGCGGTTGTCCAGCGGGAGCTGGTCCATTTTGAAGTCGCCGGTGTGGACCACCGTGCCCGCGGGCGTACGGATGGCCACGGCGAGAGCGTCGGGGATCGAGTGGTTGACCGCGACGAACTCGCAGTCGAACGGTCCGATGCGCTCGCGGTGCCCCTCCGTCACCTCCAGGGTGTACGGACGGATGCGGTGCTCCTGGAGCTTCGCCTCGATGAGGGCGAGGGTCAGCTTGGAGCCGATCAGCGGGATGTCCGGCTTCTCGCGGAGCAGGAAGGGAACGCCGCCGATATGGTCCTCGTGGCCATGCGTGAGGACGATGCCCTCGATGTCGTCGAGGCGGTTCCGGATGGACGAGAAGTCCGGAAGGATCAGGTCGATCCCGGGCTGCTCCTCCTCGGGGAAGAGCACACCGCAGTCGACGACGAGCAGGCGGCCTCCGTACTCGAAGACCGTCATGTTGCGGCCGATTTCACCGAGACCGCCGAGTGGGGTGACGCGCAGGCCGTTCGCGGGGAGCGGCGGCGGCGGGCCGAGTTCAGGATGCGGATGACTCAAAAGACTCTCCTCACCACGCACGCCACGTCCCGGTGGGGCACGTGGCGCGTGTGACGTTCGTGCAGAAGCAGTTGTGGTGGTGCGCGGGCACCGGTGGCCCGCCGCTTATTCAGTTGTGGAGTCAGGTTGCGCGAGCGGTCGCGCGAAGTCTGTTGTCAGAGCTGTACCCCGCCGGCGGCAAGATCGATCTTGAGCTGCTCGATCTCTTCCGGCGTGCACGCGGCCATGGGGGCACGCAGGGGGCCGGCGGGCAGGCCCTGCAGGGTGAGCGCTGCCTTGGTGGTCATCACGCCCTGGGTACGGAACATGCCCGTGTAGACGGGAAGCAGCTTCTGGTGGATCTCGGTGGCCTTCTGGACGTCCCCCGAGGTGTACGCCTCGACCAGGGCACGCAGCTCGGGCGTGACGAGGTGGCCGACGACCGAGACGAAGCCGACGGCGCCCACGGAGAGCAGCGGCAGGTTCAGCATGTCGTCACCGGAGTACCAGGCGAGGCGCGAGCGGGCGATGGCCCAGCTGGCGCGACCGAGGTCGCCCTTGGCGTCCTTGTTGGCGACGATCCGCGGGTGCTCGGCCAGACGGACGAGCGTCTCCGTGTTGATCGGGACACCGCTGCGGCCGGGGATGTCGTAGAGCATGACCGGCAGCCCGGTGGTATCGGCGATGGCCGTGAAGTGCTGGTACAGGCCTTCCTGCGGAGGCTTGTTGTAGTACGGGGTGACGAGCAGCAGGCCGTGTGCGCCGGTGCGCTCCGCGGTGCGGGCCAGTTCGATGCTGTGGCGGGTGTCGTTGGTGCCGACCCCGGCCACCACGTGCGCGCGGTCTCCGACCGCCTCCAGGACCGCTCGTACGAGGTCCGCTTTCTCCGCGTTGCTGGTGGTGGGGGACTCGCCGGTGGTGCCGTTGATGATCAGGCCGTCGTTGCCTGCGTCCACCAGGTGGGTGGCGAGCCGCTGGGCGCCATCGAGGTCGAGTGCGCCGTCCGCCGTGAAAGGCGTGACCATGGCGGTGAGGACCCTCCCGAAGGGGGTCTGCAAAGTGGAGGTCGGAGCCATGGGTTACACGCTACTCGCTGCTCGGGGCGGGGTCTGCCCTCGGGGGAGGCGACAAGCAGGAACAAAGGGAGAGCCCGGCACTGCCTGCTCGGGGGTTCAGGCAGTGCCGGGCCCGTTTGATCAGGCTAGATGAACTACTGGAAATACCGCAATTCGGACACCTCGGAGGGTCGATCGTACATGTGTGCCCGACCGGGGTTCAGGCCCCGTAGCGGAGACTACGGGGCCACGCGCCCGTTGGCGTTGAAGGCGGCGTGGGTGAGCGGCATGAGCCGGGCCCATTCGGCCTCCATCCTCTCGCCGACCATCTCGATCTCCCGCTGCGGGAAGGACGGGACCTTCGCCAGTTCGTGCTGGGTGCGCAGGCCGAGGAAGTGCATCAGCGAGCGTGCGTTGCACGTGGCGTACATCGAGGAGTACAGGCCCACCGGGAGCACCGCCCGGGCCACTTCGCGGGCGACGCCCTCGGCCAGCAGCTTCTGGTAGGCGTCATAGGTCTGGCGGTAGGTGTCGCCGAGCACGTCCTGGACCGTCTCGTGCTGGGCCTCGGTGCCCTCGACGAAGACGTACTTGCCCGGACGCCCCTCCTGGACGAGCTTGCGCGACGCGTCGGGGACGTAGAAGACGGGCTGCAGCTCGCGGTAGCGCCCGGACTCCTCGTTGTAGGACCAGCCGACCCGGTGGCGCATGAACTCGCGGAACACGAAGATCGGGGCGCTGACGAGGAACGTCAGGGAGTTGTGCTCGAACGGGCTGCCGTGCCGGTCCCGCATCAGGTAGTTGATCAGGCCCTTGGACCGCTCCGGGTCCTTCTCCAGTTCTCCGATGGACTGCTCGCCCAGGGTCGATACACGGGCGGCGAACAGGACGTCCGAGTCCGAGGCACTGGACTTCACCAGTTCGACAGTGACGTCACTCTGCAAGGTGACGCCATCGGGCGTTGACGGCTGGGGATCGTCGGCGAAGGTCAAGAGGGTCCTTCCGGTCACATCACGGCTGCAGTTCGGCGACCACTCTACGGGGCACCCGTCACAACGGGAGAAGGGTCGTGCGGGACGGATCCTCCCCGTCTGGGCACCTTCTGCCGGTGTCGCTCGTTTGTGTCGGTGAGAGTGATTCGTTCGAGGTTCGAGAGGAGAGGCACCACTGATGTTCGGTCGACGGGAATCCGTGCCGTTCGCCTTCCTTGCCCATACCGACAGGTTCCGCAGCAATGTCACACCTCCGCCTCGCGAGCGGGCTTCCGCCGGTGAGCTGGCGGGGCGCTGGCTGCTGGGGGTCTGCATCGTCGCCGGGCTGGTGGGTTCCCTCGTGATCGGGATGCCCGCCTTGTCCACGGACCAGTCGGCCACGGGGACCGAGCAGTCAGAGGCGTCCGACAAACACTGACCGGACACGGACGGGCGTCGAACCGCGCGGAGGGCGGAGCGGCTCCAACCGGACCCCCAGGGTGGTGAGGGGTACCACAGATCGGTAGCCTCACCGGGCACTGCCCACGCATGGATCGAGTGAGGACCCAGCCGTGCCCCTGCCCTTCCTGACGGCCGACCGCGCCTTCGAGACGGCTGACGATGTCGCGCTGCCGTACGACGACCGTGACCGCTGGCGGCGCCCGTACCGGCCGGGTCCGTGGCGGGTCGGCGCGGCGGCGATACTGCTGCTGCTCGCCTCGTTCGTGCTGTTCTCGGCGGTGATCATCGCGGCCACGGCATCGCTGTCGTCGGCCGGCGTGGTCTTCGGGGTCGCACTGGTCGCCGTCGCCGCCGCCCTGCGGTTGCTGCGCATGGGCACGTGGGTGAGCGCCCGCGGGCTGCGGCAGGTGGGTCCGCTCACCACCCGTACGACGCCGTGGGACCAGGTCGTCGCGGTGCGCACGGTGCAGCAGCCGGTGCGCTGGCTGGGGCTACCGCGGACAGTGCAGGGACAGGCGCTGCTGCTCGTCCGGCGGGGGCGGTCGGCAGAGCCCCAGCCACCGCTGCTGACCTCGCACAACGCCGACTTCCTGGGACGCGAGGCGGCCTTCGACCGGGCGGCCGACTCGGTGGAGGTCTGGGCCGACGAGTACCGGCGGGACTGAGCGGGACCGAACCGTCGCGCACCCGACGAACCGGGTCGCCCTGCGTCAGGAGGCCGTCCTGCGCAGGGCGATCGCGCGTTGCATCGCCTTGCGGGCACGCGGGGTGTCCCGGGCGTCGTGGTAGGCGACGGCGAGCCGGAACCAGCTGCGCCAGTCGTCGGGGGCGTCCTCCGTCTCGGCCTTGCGCCGGGCGAAGACCTCGTCGGCCGAGTCGCGGTCGACACGGCCGCTGGGCAGGCGTTTGAGCTCGTCCACGGGCAGTCCGCCCTGGGCGTCGAGCTCGGCGGCGAGCCGGTGGGCGTTGCGGACGAACTCGGTGTTCTTCCACAGGAACCACACGCCGATGACCGGCAGGATGAGCACCGCCACCCCGAAAACGATGGTGAGGGGTGTTCCGGCCTGGATGAGGAGCACACCGCGGCTGCCGACCAGGACGAAGTAGACGACCAGGACGGCTGCCGTGACGGCGTAGGAGATCTTCGCGCGCATGGATTCGGCTCGGGCTCAGTTCAGGTCGAGGAAGTGTTCCAGGCCGAAGGTCAGGCCGGGATTGGTCACCACGCGGCGGGCGCCGAGCAGGATGCCCGGCATGAAGCTGCTGTGGTGCAGGGAGTCGTGGCGGACGGTGAGGGTCTCGCCCTCGGCGCCGAGCAGGACCTCCTGGTGGGCCAGCAGGCCGCGCAGCCGAACGGCGTGCACCGGGACGCCGTCCACGTCGGCGCCGCGGGCGCCGTCCAGGGCGGTGACCGTGGCGTCCGGGGCGGGGGCGCTGCCGGCCTTGCGGCGGGCCTCGGCGATGAGCTGGGCGGTGCGGGTGGCGGTGCCGCTGGGGGCGTCCACCTTGTTGGGGTGGTGCAGTTCAACGACCTCGACGGACTCGAAGTACGGGGCGGCGATCTGCGCGAACTTCATGGTCAGCACGGCACCGATGGAGAAGTTCGGCGCGATGAGCACGCCCGTCTCCGGCGACTGGTCGAGCAGGCCCGTCAGTTGTGCGAGGCGGTCGTCGGTCCAGCCGGTGGTACCGACGACCGCGTGGATGCCGTGGCGTACGCAGAAGTCGAGGTTCCCCATGACCGAGGCGGGGGTGGTGAGTTCGACGGCGACCTGGGCGCCGGTCTCGGCGAGGGCCTCCAGCCGGTCGCCCCGGCCGAGCGCGGCCACCAGTTCCATGTCGTCGGCGGCCTTGATGGCCCGTACCGCCTCCGAGCCGATGCGGCCCTTGGCGCCGAGGACCGCCACACGCAGCTTGCTCATCTTCCTTGCTTCCTTACCGGAGAGGTCGAAACCGTGGGATCCGGGCCGGCCGGTCAGGCGACCGTGTCGTGCAGCCGGGCCGCCTGCTTGTCCTTGAGCGGGCCGATGACCGACAGTGAGGGCCGCTGTCCCAGGACGTCGCGGGCGACCGCGCGGACATCGTCCATGGTGACCGAGGTTATCCGGGCCAGCATGTCGTCGACCGACATCTGCTCGCCCCAGCACAGTTCGCTCTTGCCGATACGGTTCATCAGCGCTCCGGTGTCCTCCAGGCCGAGGACGGTGGAGCCCTGGAGTTGGCCGATGGCGCGCCGCAGCTCGTTCTCGGGCAGGCCGTGCCCGGCGACCTGGTCGAGTTCGTCGCGGCAGATCTTCAGCACGTCGTGCACCTGGGACGGCCTGCATCCGGCGTAGACGCCGAAGAGGCCGCAGTCGGCGAAGCCGGAGGTGTACGAGTAGACGCTGTAGGCCAGGCCGCGCTTCTCCCGTACCTCCTGGAACAGGCGGGAGGACATGCCGCCGCCGAGGGCGGTGTTGAGCACGCCGAGGGCCCACCGGCGCTCGTCGGTGCGGGACAGGCCGGGCATCCCGAGGAGGATGTGCGCCTGCTCGGTCCTCCGGTCGACCACCTCGACGCGGCCCGCGGTGCGCAGGGTGCGTCGTCCGCCGCGCGGGGCGATCGGCTGGGCGTCCGGGTCCTTGAGGGCGCCGGCCGCCTCGAAGGCGGCCTGGACCTGGCGTACGACGTCGTCGTGGTCGATGTTGCCGGCACAGGCGACTACGAGGTGGGTCGGGTCGTAGTGCTTCTTGTAGAAGCGGCGGATGCGGTCGGCGGTGAGGGCGTTGACCGTGTCGACCGTGCCGAGGACGGGACGGCCCAGCGGATTGTCGCCGAACATGGTGTGCGCGAACAGGTCGTGGACACCGTCGCCCGGGTCGTCCTCGGTCATCGCGATCTCTTCGAGGATCGCGCCGCGCTCGACGTCGACGTCCTCCTCGAGGATGCGGGAGCCGGTCAGCATGTCGCAGACCACGTCGATGGCGAGCGGCAGGTCCGTGTCGAGCACGCGCGCGTAGTAGCACGTGTACTCCTTGGCCGTGAACGCGTTCATCTCGCCGCCGACGGCGTCGATGGCGGCGGAGATGTCCAGTGCGGACCTGCGGTGCGTGCCCTTGAAGAGCAGGTGCTCCAGATAGTGGGTGGCGCCGTTCAGCGCGGGCGTCTCGTCGCGGGAGCCGACGTGCGCCCAGATACCGAAGGTCGCCGAGCGGACCGAGGGCAGGGTCTCGGTGACCACGCGCAGGCCCCCGGGGAGGGTGGTCCTGCGGACGGTGCCGATGCCGTTCTCACCCTGGATGAGGGTTTGGGTACGGGCGACGGCCCGCGCCTTTGGGGAGGTGCGGGCCGTCGCCTTGGAGCCGTGGGACGTCACTGGTCGGTGTCGGCCTTCTTGTCGTCGTCCTCGCCCTCGATCACGGGGATGAGGGAGAGCTTGCCGCGGGAGTCGATCTCGGCGATCTCGACCTGGACCTTGGCGCCCACTCCGAGCACGTCCTCGACGTTCTCCACGCGCTTGCCCCCGGCGAGCTTGCGGATCTGCGAGATGTGCAGCAGCCCGTCCTTGCCGGGCATCAGGGAGACGAACGCACCGAAGGTGGTCGTCTTCACGACGGTCCCCAGGTAGCGCTCGCCGACCTCCGGCATGGTCGGGTTGGCGATGCTGTTGATCGTGGCGCGGGCGGCCTCGGCCTGCGAGCCCTGGGCGGCACCGATGTAGATGGTGCCGTCGTCCTCGATCGTGATGTCGGCGCCGGTGTCCTCCTGGATCTGGTTGATCATCTTGCCCTTGGGGCCGATGACCTCACCGATCTTGTCGACGGGGATCTTCACGGTGATGATCCGCGGCGCGTTCGGGGACATCTCGTCCGGGGTGTCGATCGCTTCCATCATCACGTCGAGGATGTGGAGGCGGGCGTCACGGGCCTGCTTGAGGGCGGCGGCCAGGACGGAGGCGGGGATGCCGTCCAGCTTGGTGTCGAGCTGGAGGGCGGTCACGAACTCCTTGGTACCGGCGACCTTGAAGTCCATGTCGCCGAAGGCGTCCTCCGCACCGAGGATGTCAGTGAGGGCGACGTAGTGCGTCTCGCCGTTGGTCTCCTGGGAGATCAGGCCCATGGCGATACCGGCGACGGGTGCCTTGAGCGGCACACCGGCGTTCAGCAGCGACATGGTGGAGGCGCAGACCGAGCCCATGGACGTCGAGCCGTTGGAGCCGAGGGCCTCGGACACCTGACGGATCGCGTAGGGGAACTCCTCGCGGGTCGGGAGCACCGGCACGATGGCGCGCTCGGCGAGAGCACCGTGGCCGATCTCACGGCGCTTGGGGGAGCCCACCCGGCCGGTCTCGCCGACGGAGTACGGCGGGAAGTTGTAGTTGTGCATGTAGCGCTTGCGGGTCACCGGGGAGAGGGTGTCCAGCTGCTGCTCCATGCGGAGCATGTTGAGGGTGGTGACGCCCAGGATCTGGGTCTCGCCACGCTCGAACAGCGCGGAGCCGTGCACCCGCGGGATGGCCTCGACCTCGGCGGCCAGGGTGCGGATGTCGGTGACACCGCGGCCGTCGATGCGCTTCTTCTCCTTGATGACACGCTCACGGACCAGGGACTTGGTCAGCGCGCGGTACGCGGCGGAGATCTCCTTCTCGCGGCCCTCGAACTCCGGCAGGAGCTTCTCGGCGGCGAGCTGCTTGACGCGGTCGAGCTCGGCCTCGCGCTCCTGCTTGCCGACGATGGTGAGCGCCTGGGAGAGCTCGGGGCGGACGGCGCCGGTCAGCGCCTCCATGATGTCGTCCTGGTAGTCCAGGAAGACCGGGAAATCGCCGGTCGGCTTGGCGGCCTTCGCGGCGAGGTCGGCCTGGGCCTTGCAGAGGACCTTGATGAAGGGCTTCGCAGCCTCGAGGCCGGCGGCGACGACCTCCTCCGTGGGGGCCTCGGCACCGCCCTCGACGAGCTTGACGGTCTGGTCGGTGGCCTCGGCCTCGACCATCATGATCGCGACGTCGCCGTCCTCCAGGACGCGGCCCGCGACGACCATGTCGAAGACGGCGTCCTCGAGCTCGGTGTGGGTCGGGAACGCGACCCACTGGCCACTGATCAGCGCGACGCGGACGCCGCCGATCGGGCCGGAGAAGGGCAGACCGGCCAGCTGTGTGGACGCGGAGGCGGCGTTGATCGCCACGACGTCGTACAGGTGGTCGGGGTTGAGCGCCATGATCGTGGCGACGACCTGGATCTCGTTGCGCAGGCCCTTCTTGAAGGACGGGCGCAGCGGGCGGTCGATGAGGCGGCAGGTGAGGATCGCGTCCTCGGAGGGCCGGCCCTCCCGGCGGAAGAAGGAGCCGGGGATCTTGCCGGCCGCGTACATCCGCTCCTCGACGTCCACCGTGAGGGGAAAGAAGTCGAGCTGGTCCTTGGGGTTCTTCGAGGCCGAGGTGGCCGACAGCACCATGGTGTCGTCGTCCAGGTAGGCCACGGCGGAACCGGCGGCCTGCCGGGCGAGGCGGCCCGTCTCGAAGCGGATGGTGCGGGTACCGAAGGAGCCGTTGTCGATGACGGCTTCGGCGTAGTGGGTCTCGTTCTCCACCAGTGGGTTCTCCGTTACTTGTCGTCTTTTGTCCCGCCTCGCCCGTGTGGCGGGGGGACGGGGTGGAGAAGCGCGCCGTCTGGTGCGGGCCGGTCTTCGATCGAAGCTCCCGGGTTCATTCGCCCGGGGGCCACTACCGAGGACCGGCGGCGGCGAGGTGCGCTTCCCTCGTACGTCGGGACGTCCGGGGGACGTCGGGGTGGTGCCGGTGACGGCCGCGACCTGGTGCGGTACCGGTCGTCGCAGCGAGTCGGTGTCTTGTTTCCGTGTTGCGCTACCACACTACAAAGACGTGGTGACACTCCGCACGTACAGGCACGTACAGGCACGTACAGCAAAGGGAGCGGTCCCCTTTCCTCAGGGGAACCGCTCCCGTCACGGCGTCTTACTTGGCGCCCGCCGCACCACGGCGGATGCCCAGGCGGTCGACCAGTGCACGGAAGCGCTGGATGTCCTTCTTGGCGAGGTACTGCAGCAGCCGGCGGCGCTGACCGACCAGGATGAGCAGACCACGACGGGAGTGGTGGTCGTGCTTGTGGGTCTTGAGGTGCTCCGTCAGGTCGGAGATCCGACGGGACAGGAGAGCGACCTGGACCTCGGGGGAGCCGGTGTCACCTTCCTTGGTGCGGAAGTCGGCGATGATCTGGTTCTTCGTAGCGGCGTCGAGCGACACGCGTACTCCTCATGGTCTGTGACTGGCCACCGAGCGCCCCCGGTCTTCGCCTCGGGGGATCTTCCATGACTCGGAAGGCGGGATCCGCAGGGCGCGGCCTCCGGAGCAGGGCTCCGAGGGTGCGTACGCATACGGCCGTCAACCAGGGTACCAGCCGGCGGTGGACCCCTTTACCACGGTCCGCGGAACCGCCCAGGTGGGACGCGGGGTGCCACTAATGTGAGCGCTCGTACCAGTCCACCGGACCAGTCATGTGTCAGGAAGGGGTCGCTGCGACATGGCGGAGACGACTGAGGAGATCAAGGCGCGCAAGGAGCGGGAGAAGGACGAGCTCTACGCCCTCGACATCTCCGGCGTCGAGTGGCACAGCGCGCCGGGTACCGAGGAACACGAGGAGCGGGTCGAGATCGCCTATCTGCCCGACGGCGCGGTGGCCATGCGGTCGTCCCTCGACCCGGACACGGTGCTGCGGTACACGGAGGCGGAGTGGCACGCGTTCGTGCTCGGCGCACGGGACGGCGAGTTCGACCTGGAGCCGACGCCGGGGGCCGACGGGGCGGGCACCGGGGGGACGGTGGCCGAGTCCGCCGAGTAGTCCAAGGCTCCGAGCGGCCCGAGCGGCCCGAGCAGTTCGGCCCGGTCCGGCGCTCCGGACCGGGCTCGATGAGGCGACCGCCCATGGTTCTTCTTCCATGGGCGGTTTCTTTCGTTTGTGCAGTGAATGTGTATGCCCCTTGACAGTGACGGGTGTTGTGGGTGGCACTGGCTGAGGGTGGGCAGGGCTGACGGGGTGGGGCTACCGGTGATTAGGCTGGTACCCGACGCGACGCCGGAACCCGCGAACCGGGTACCGGCGTCCCAGGCCCGGGGGAGGCCGGTTCGGACGATGTCGTCCTCGTGCAGGGCCATTTCGGACCACTGCAGGTGGTCGCCCCCGGCACAGCACGACGGCACAAGGGTGCTCGACCAGACCAGGAGGAACTGTGGGCAGCGATCGGGACGGGATCCGCGGGGGCTGGGCAACACCCGGCGATGACCAGCCCGATGCGGAGTCCTCCGTCGAGGCGACGGGCGAGTTCACCATCGACTACGCGCCGCCGGCCTGGTACACGCAGAACGCTGCGGGAAGTTCGGAGTCGGATTCGAGGCCGGGACAGACCGGGCCGGGGACCGATGCCTCGTCCTCTTCCTCTTTTTCCGCCAGGCCTGTTTCGCCGTTGCCCGGGCTGACTCCGCCGCCGCACGCGGTCGGCGCTTCGGGGCCTTCGTCCCTTCCTCCGGCTCCGGCACCGGGAGCGCCTTTCACTCCGCCCGTTCCCGCTCCGGGTGCTCCTTTCACCCCGTCGGCTCCCGCGCCGGGAGCGCCTTTCACGCCGCCTGCTCCGCCGTCCGGGAGGCCGGGTGCCGTACCGCGGCTTCCGGTGGACAGCGGGTTCGAGCCGACGCCGGGGCCGTCGTCGACACCCATGCCGGAACCGGGCTCCGTTTCGCCTGCGGCTGTGCCGGATCCTCCGGTCGGCGGGTTCGACCGGGACTCCGACAGCGGTGGCCTCGCGAGCGGTGCCACCGTCCGCTTCTCCGCCGCCGCACTGAAGCAGGAGATCCAGGACCGTGAAGCGGAGGCGGAGGCGGAGGCCGGTGCCGAAGCCGCCGTCGGGCCCGCCGGGTCCCAGGCGGACGCGAAACCGGACACGTGGCGGGAGCCCGCCGACGACCAGGAGCTGCCCACCAACGGCGAGCGCACCGGAGGCACGGGCGAACCCAAGGACGACGTCGAGGACGACGACACCGACGTCGCCGAGCCGTCCGCGGAGGTCGCTGACGGCGACGCGGGCGACGACTTCGACGAGCGCAGGTCGGAGGCGAAGTCCGAGAAGCCCGAGACGGAGACCACGGCCGAGGCGGACGCGCCCGTCCCCGGGCCCGGGGGCATGGTGTCCACGACGACCGTTCCGGCGGTTGCCGAGCCCGAGGACACGAAGCCGGGGGACGACGAGCCGGTGGACCAACCGGCACGTTCCGCGTCCGGCGCCCTCGGCGAGCCCGAGGACTCCGGACCTGCCGCGTCCGGCACCTCGGCCTCGGAGGTCTGGACTCCCCCGGCACCGCCGGTCGTTCCTCCTCCCCCGTATCCCGCCGCACCGGCGCCGGCGAGCCAGTGGCCGGCACAACCGCAGCAGTCACCGCAGGTTCCCGCAGCGCCCCCGGCACCGGTCGTCCCGGCACCGGCGCAGCCGGCGGACGCGGGCGCGGGCGTGCCTGCCCAGCAGCAGCCGTTCCAGCCGCCGGCGGCGCAGCCCTCGCCCGCCGCATGGAACACGCCGGACGGACCGCCGCCCCCGCACCAGGCACCCGCCCCGTCCACGCAACAGTCGCAGCAGCCGCCGTTCCAGCCGCCGGTGCAACAGGCCGCTCCGCCGGCCGCATGGAACACGCCGGACGGACCGCCGCCCCCGCACCAGGCACCCGCCCCGTCCACGCAACAGTCGCAGCAGCCGCCGTTCCAGCCGCCGGTGCAACAGGCCGCTCCGCCGGCCGGATACGGCTTCCCCCAGTCGGGCGCTCCCCTCCCTGGTTACGGCTTCCCGCCCGCCGGCACCACTCCTGTCTCCCCGGTTCCTCCGGCCCAGCCGGGCGGTGCCGGCTTCCCACAGCGGCCACCGGCACCGCAGGAACACCCGCAGCCGCTCGTACCCCCGCAGGCCCGGCCCCAGCAACCACATGCCGCCCAGCAGGGGTTCCCCCTCCAGCAGCCCCATGCCCCGCAGGCCGGCCAGCCGCCGCAGCCGTCGCCCGTCGATCCGCGTACCGGGGCCGCCTGGCCGCAGCCCATCCAGCACGACCAGCGGCAACCGACCAACCCCGGTGCCGCACCGCTCGGTTACACCGCGGCTGTGGAGCTCTCGTCGGACCGGCTCCTCAACAGCCGCAAGCAGAAGGCGAAGAGCAGCCGTTCCACGGCGGGTGGGTCCCGGTTCAAGCTGGGCGGCAAGAAGGAGGAGGCCGAGCGGCAGCGGAAGCTGGAACTGATCCGTACTCCGGTGCTGTCCTGCTACCGGATCGCCGTGATCAGTCTCAAGGGCGGCGTCGGCAAGACGACCACGACGACCGCGCTCGGGGCCACTCTCGCCAGTGAGCGGCAGGACAAGATCCTCGCGATCGACGCCAACCCCGACGCCGGTACGCTCGGCCGCCGGGTGCGGCGGGAGACCGGGGCCACCATCCGTGACCTGGTGCAGGCGATCCCGCACCTCCACTCGTACATGGACATCCGGCGGTTCACCTCGCAGGCGCCCTCCGGTCTGGAGATCATCGCCAACGACGTGGACCCCGCCGTCTCGACGACGTTCAACGACGAGGACTACCGGCGGGCGATCGACGTCCTGGGCAAGCAGTACCCGATCATCCTCACGGACTCGGGTACGGGCCTGCTCTACAGCGCCATGCGCGGGGTGCTGGACCTGGCCGATCAGCTCATCATCATCTCGACGCCGTCCGTGGACGGTGCGAGCAGCGCCAGTACGACGCTGGACTGGCTGTCGGCCCATGGGTACGCGGATCTCGTGTCGCGGTCGCTCACGGTCATCTCAGGGGTGCGCGAGACCGGCAAGATGATCAAGGTCGACGACATCGTCTCGCACTTCCGGACGCGGTGCCGCGGCGTGGTCGTCGTACCGTTCGACGAACATCTGGCCGCCGGTGCGGAGGTCGACCTGGACATGATGCGGCCGAAGGTGCGGGAGTCGTACTTCCACCTCGCGTCGATGGTGGCCGAGGACTTCGTTCGACACCAGCAGGCGCACGGCCTGTGGACCTCCGACGGCAACCCGCCGCCGGTCGCCGCCCCGCCGCTGCCGGGCCAGTACGCCCCGGGTCAGCCCTATGCCGGCCAGCAGGCCCCACACCCCCACCAGTCGCCGCAGCACCCCCGGCAGCCGCAGCCCGGCCAGCCGTACGCCCCGCCCCCGGGACAGCCCCACCCGCAGCCGGGTCCCGGTCAGCCTCCGGCACAGCCCGGCCAGGGGTATCCGCAGGCCGCTCCGGGCCGGCCGTACCCCCAGCCGTCCGGTTACGGCTACCCGCAGCCGGACGGGACGGATCAGCACGGCCTACCCGGTCGGTACGGTCAGCCCGGCGGCGGGCAGACTCCGCCTCCGCAAGCGCCGCCTCCACAGGAGTAACCGCCGCGTATGTCGGGTGAGCCATAGTCCCCGAGTTCCGCGTTCGTCCGTAGCGCGCTGGCGCCGCTGAGAGTGTCTGGACCTGGACCTGTTACCTCTTCCGGGTGACCGCAGGCCGTTCTGACCCAACTTCATCTGACAGCAACACGGGTTTCCTGGTCCATTACTACTCGGGCCCGAACCCGGCGGGTCTCTGCCGGCGGCCGGATGCCCGCTGGCTGACGGGACCGGGGCGACCGAAAGGCGAACCTCTGGTCAAGGACATCCAGCCTCTGCGCGACGATGCTCGTGGTGCCGGCCTCGTTCACTGTCGGCACCCTCAGCCGTATCTCTACCGCCTGTACCCGAACAAGGAGGCACTGTTCGCGGCGGCGGTCGACCACCTGTCCGTCGTCATGACCGAAACACTGGTCGCGCACGCACCGGCGTCGGGTGGGGCGGGGTTGGCGCCCGAGGCGGCGGTGGATGCCGCACGCAGCGCCTATGCCGCGCTCGTCGCGGACCGGAACATCCTGCGTTTCCTCCTGCACGCGAACTGTGCCGTCGGCGAGCCGCTCGTGGCACAGGCCGTGCGCCGGTGCTATGCCAAGCAGGTCGACACCGTCCGGGAACTGCTGGGCGACGACGACGGCGTGCGACGCTGGTTCGGCGCCGGAATGCTCGACAACGTGGTCGCCGTGCTGGATCTGGCCGACACCGATGAGCCGTGGGCACACGTCCTCACCGCTCGATGACCCGCCACCGGGCCCCCGGCGTCATCAAGGATGACGAGGACTGACAACCGGCGCGCCCGGCGTCACCGGAACAGGCCGCGGGTGTCGGCGCTCCTGTCCTGGCGGCCGACGTGGGTGGCGGGTGAGCCCCGGTGCCCGGAAGGGGTGCCCTGCCTAGCCGGCTGGGCCGGGCAGCAGAGCCTTACAGGCCATGGGCGAAGGCGCGGGCGGCCACCAAAACGCTCCTCGTCCTCTGACGCGCCTGCCTACGGCCTCTCGGCCGCTGCCACCAGTTCCTTGCAGCGCCTGACGTCCGCGGCCATCTGTTCCATCAGCGCCTCGAGCGAGTCGAACTTCGCCTGGCCGCGGACGAAGGCGAGGAAGTCGACGGCGACGTGGAGGCCGTAGAGGTCCAGGCCGACGCGGTCGATGGCGTAAGCCTCGACCGTGCGCTCGGTGCCGTCGAACTGGGGGTTGGTGCCGACGGAGATCGCCGCCGGCATGGCCTCGCCCTGGGCGTGCAGCCAGCCCGCGTAGACGCCGTCGGCCGGGATCGCGGTGTGCGGGAGCGTCTCGACGTTGGCCGTGGGAAAGCCGAGTTCACGGCCGCGCCGGGCGCCGCTGACGACCACGCCCTCCACCCGGTGCGGACGGCCCAGGATCTCGGCGGCGCCCTCGACCTCGCCCTCTGCGATCAGGCGGCGGGTGAGCGTGGAGGAGAACGGCTCACCGCCGCCCGCCTCACCGCTGACGTACAGGTCTACGACTTCCACGTCGAAGTCGTAGACCTTGCCCCGTTCGGCGAGGAAGTCCACGGTGCCCGCGGCCCGGTGGCCGAAGCGGAAGTTGGGGCCCTCGACGACCGCCTTGGCGTGCAGCTTGTCGACCAGGACCTTCCCCACGAACTCAGCCGGCGACAGCTTCGAGAACTCCATGGTGAAGGGGAGGATCAGGACCGCGTCCACTCCCAGTCCGGCCATGAGTTCGGCGCGGCGGTGGTGCGGGGCGATCAACGGCGGGTGGCTGCCGGGGCGGACGACCTCGCTGGGGTGCGGGTCGAAGGTCACGACGACCGCGGGGACGCCGAGCTCGCGGGCGCGGTCCACGGCGTGCCTGATGATCAGCTGGTGCCCCCGGTGGACTCCGTCGTAGGAACCGATGGTGACGACGCTGCGCCCCCAGTCCTGGGGGATGTCCTCCAAGCCACGCCAGCGCTGCACTGCCTGCTCCTTGTCGAAACCTCGTCGGGCCGAGTCCGCGGACCTCTCCTGCGCAGGTCTAAGGGTGCCATGCCGACCGCAGTCGGCTCGCATCGGTATCGGCGCTCCGGCACTGTGACGCTGTGCACTCCCCGTCACGGCTCAGGCGGGGACGCCCACTCCCGTCCGGGTCTCGATCACCAGCCGGGTGCCGGGGCCGACCACGTCCTCCCATTCCTGGGGTTCGTCCGCCAGCCAGTGGGCCAGGGCGGCGGCGAAGCCCGGGACGCGCCGCCCCAGGTCGGCCAGGACGTGGTCGAAGCGGGCGGCGCCGCCGGGGGTGCGGACGAGGAGCAGGCCGGTGTGGTGGACGAGCTCGCGCGCGGGGTCGCCGGTGTGGCGCGGGCCGCCGGCATGGTGGGGGCCGTCGGTGTGGCGGGCGGCGGCCCGCACCGCGGCCAGTGCGTCGGGATCGTCGTCACGGGTGAGGAGCGGGTCCAGCAGCGCACGGCGCAGGGGGCGCGAGGCCGGGGGTGCCGGGCTCGGCGGGGCGCCGACGAGAGCGGCCCGCAGCGGCTGCGGGCCGGCGTCCAGCAGACCGGTGAGCAGGGGCAGGAGTACGTCGCGGTCGGCCTGCTCCTGGTCCAGGCGCCGGTCCGCGTACGCGGCCGGCTGTCCCACGGGATCCGGCCGCCGCTCCTCCGCCGCGCTCACCAGCGCGGCGACGCGGAGGGCCAAGCCGGGCGTGTCGGCCTCGGCCTGGGCGTCAGCCTGGGCGTCAGCCTCGGCGTCAGCCTCGGCGTCAGCCTCGGCGTCAGCCTCGGCGTCAGCCTCGGCGTCAGCCTCGGCGTCAGCCTCGGCCTCGGCCTCGGCCTCGGCAGGAGCGTCGGCAGGGGCGGCCGGCGCCGCGGGCCAGGGCGGCGAGGCGCGTCGGGCCGGTCTCGCCGAGACTTTCGGGCCCGGCCGGGAAAGGGACGCGGGACGCGGGACGCGGGACGATGCGGGCGACCCGGTCGAGCGCCCGCCGGGCCGCGTCGGCGACGGAGAGGTCGTCCTCCCGCAGATCGGCGCCGCGCAGCCACAGTGTGGGACCGCCGGCGCGGTGGCGGCGGGCGGCGAGTGCCGCGAGCTCCGTCGTACGGCCGCTGCCGGGCGGTCCGACCAGACCGAGGACCGCGGCCGGGCCGTGCTCGAACGCGGTGAACTCGGCGGTGGTGGCCGCTCGTTCCACCGGGACGACGTCTCCGGGGCCGAGGGCGCCCGACGGGCCGTCCTGCCCGACCGAGGTGGCGGTGAGTTCCAGCACGCCGGCGAGGTTGAGGTCGGGGCCGTATGCCGGGACCGTCGCCGCGTTCTCGGCGAGCAGTGCGGCGAGGGGCCCGGGACGGGGCGGAGCGGCACGGCGAAGCCGCCGTCGCGGCCGCCGGTGTGGAGCGCGGTGCCGAGGACGCCGAGGACGCCGAGGACGGCGAGGACGGCGAGGACGGCGAGGACGGCGTCGGGGGCGGCGCCGATCACCGGGCCACCGGCCGTTCCGCCGCCGGTGCGCAGCGCGTCGCGGCCGGTGGTGCCGATGGCGAGCTCCAGCGCGTCGTCGAGGGTGTGGCAGCGTCCGGTGGCGGTGTACGTCACGGTGGTCGTGCCGAGTACCCGTGCCTCGCGCCAGCACCCGGCGGCGATCCGCACGTAGGCCCCGCTGTCGACGCGGTCCCGCGCGGTGACGGGCAGCGGGTCGACGCCGAGTCCTTCGGCACGCAGGAGCGCGAGGCCGAGCCCGGGCAGCGGGATGACGGCGTCGGCACCCACGACGCGGCAGCGGTCGTCGGAGGCGTGCAGGACGAGGCCGGGGAGGCCGTCGACGGCCTCGTGGCTGGTGATCAGCGTGCCGCGGTGGTCGGCGGGGAAGGCGAGACCTCGCGGGCGGCCGGCGATGTCCCGGACGCGGATGAGGGCATCGGCAGGCGACGGCTCCCGCCGCGCCGGAGGGGCCTCCCCCGGGCCCCGGTCGGCCGGGGCGTGGAGTGGGCCCCGCTCATGACGGGACGGATCGCGCGACGTCATCGTGGAACCTTCATGCCGTGCCTTCATGCCGTGCTGTCGACTGCCTCGGCCTCGACAGCAGGGCCGGATGATCAGTGGAACGGCACCCCGGTAAACGCGCCCCCTCCCACTCCCCCGTTCACTCCGAGCGCCTGCACTTACGGGTGAACGGGGGCCCAAGTGGACACTCTCAAGGTGGGGGGAACCGAGGGGGACCGTGGAGCGACGGCATGCAATCCCCGTGACGCCGCTCCACCGCCGGGTCCGCCCGTCAGCCGAAGACCGCCAGGCTCTTGGCCTTGCCCCGGTGCTCCTCGACGAGGGCGAGGAAGGTGCCCTCGGGGTCGAAGACGGCGACCGGGCCTGTGCCCGCGTACTCCTCGGGCATCTCCAGGCGCACGCCGTTGGTGAGCAGCCGGGCACGCCGGACGTCGACGTCCCAGCGGGGGAAGGCCGCCGCGGCGGCCTCGGTGATCGGCAGCACGGCCAGTTCCTGCTGGAGCTGGTCGAGGGTGCGGGCCGTGTCCAGTCCGTACGGGCCCACGCGGGTCCTGCGCAGCACCGTGAGGTGACCGCCGACTCCCAGGTCCGCGCCCAGGTCGCGGGCGAGGGCACGGATGTACGTACCGGAGGAGCAGACGACGGAGACGACCAGGTCGAGCACCGGCGTGCCGTCCTCGGCGACGGCCGGGCGGACGTCGTGGACGGTGAACGAGGAGACGGTGACCGGCCGGGCCGGGATGTCGAACTCCTCGCCCTCGCGGGCCCGCTTGTAGGAACGCACGCCGTCGATCTTGATGGCGCTGACCTTGGACGGCACCTGCATGATGGCGCCGGTCAGCTTGGCCACCCCGGCGTCGACGGCCTCGCGGGTGACCTTGGAGGCGTCCGTGGACGAGGTGATCTCGCCCTCGGCATCGTCCGTGAGGGTGTCCTGCCCGAGCCGGATGGTGCCCAGGTACTCCTTCTCGGTCAGCGCGAGGTGGCCGAGGAGCTTGGTGGCCCGCTCGATGCCGAGGACGAGGACGCCCGTCGCCATCGGGTCGAGGGTGCCGGCGTGGCCGACGCGGCGGGTCCGGGCGATGCCGCGCATCTTGGCGACCACGTCGTGCGAAGTGAAGCCCGACGGCTTGTCGATGATGACAAGGCCGCCGGGCGTGGTGTGCTTCTGGGTCATTCGGCGGTGTCGTCCGTCTCGGAGTCCTCGGAGTCCTCGGAGTCCTCGGGCTTGCGGTACGGGTCGGCCCCGCCCGCGTACGCGGCACCTGCGGACGCCTCGCGCACCTTGGCGTCGGACTGGCGCGCCTTGTCGAGGAGGTCCTCGATGTTGCGCGCGGTGTCCGGAAGCGCGTCCATGACGAACTCCAGGGTCGGCGTGAACTTCACGCCCGCCGCCCGGCCCACCTCGGAGCGCAGGACGCCCTTGGCGCTCTCCAGGCCCGCCGCGGCGGCCTTGCGTTCCTCGTCGTCCCCGTACACCGTGTAGAAGACGGTCGCCTCCCGCAGGTCACCCGTGACCCGGGTGTCCGTGATGGTGACGTGCGTGCCGAGCCGCGGGTCCTTGATCCCACGCTGCAGCTTCTGGGCCACCACCTCTCGGATGAGGTCCGCCAGCCTTTTCGCCCGCGCGTTGTCGGCCACTGGTCCGTCTCCCGTTCTTTCCTGTCCGCGTTGTCGAAGCCCCGCGTTCCCGGGGCTGGATTCGTCAGTCGTCCTCAGTCGTCCTCGCCGTGGAAGCGCCGCCTGACGGACAGCAGCTCCACCTCGGGGCGCCCGGCGACCAGCCGCTCGCACCGGTCCAGTACGTCGGTCAGGTGCGCCGCGTCGCCGGACACCACCGCCAGGCCGACGACGGCCCTGCGGTGAAGATCCATGTGATCCACCTCGGCCGCGCTCACCGCGTACTTCCGCTGGAGCTCGGCGACGATCGGGCGGACGACGGAGCGCTTCTCCTTCAGCGACCTGACGTCGCCGAGGAGGAGGTCGAAGGACAGCGTCCCCACATACATGCACAACCGGTTCACCCGCCGGTACGGGATCGGTGCCCCCGCCGTCCGTGGTGGGCAGGGACATCAGAACCGTACATCGAAGGGGCGTGCCGATCGACGGATATGGTGCTCCGCCGACCGGTCCGCCGGCCCCGGACGCACGAGCCGGCCGGCGGGACAGGGGTCCCGCCGGCCGGCACACACCGTGGGATGTTATCCCCGCGGCTTCTCGCGCATCTCGTAGGTCGCGATGACGTCGTCGACCTTGATGTCGTTGAAGTTTCCGAGGTTGATACCGCCCTCGAAGCCTTCCCGGATCTCGGTGACGTCGTCCTTGAAGCGGCGCAGACCGACGATGTTGAGGCTCTCCGCGATGACCTTGCCGTCGCGGAGGAGGCGCGCCTTGGTGTTGCGCTTGACCTCGCCGGAGCGGATGAGAACACCCGCGATGTTGCCCAGCTTGGACGAGCGGAAGACCTCGCGGATCTCCGCCGTGCCGAGCTCGACCTCTTCGTACTCCGGCTTGAGCATGCCCTTGAGGGCTGCCTCGATCTCCTCGATCGCCTGGTAGATGACCGAGTAGTACCGGACATCCACGCCTTCGCGCTCGGCCATCTGCTGTGCCCGCCCGGCGGCGCGCACGTTGAAGCCGATCACGATGGCGTCCGAGCCCATCGCCAGGTCGATGTCGGACTCCGTGACCGCACCGACGCCGCGGTGCAGGACGCGGATGTCGACCTCTTCGCCGACGTCCAGCTGGAGCAGCGAGGACTCGAGGGCCTCGACCGATCCGGACGCGTCACCCTTGATGATCAGGTTCAGCTGCTGGATCTCGCCGGCCTTGAGCACCTTGTCCAGGTCCTCCAGCGACACGCGGCGCGTGCGCTTGGCGAACGCGGCGTTGCGCTCGCGGGCGGCGCGCTTCTCGGCGATCTGACGGGCCGTACGGTCCTCGTCGACGACGATGAAGTTGTCGCCCGCACCCGGGACGTTGGTCAGGCCCAGGACCTGGACCGGTGTCGCCGGGCCGGCCTCGGCGACGTTGTTGCCGTTGTCGTCGAGCATGGCGCGCACGCGGCCGTAGGCGTCGCCCACCACCATCGTGTCGCCGACCCGCAGGGTGCCTCGCTGCACGAGGACGGTCGCCACGGCACCGCGGCCGCGGTCGAGCCGGGACTCGATCGAGATGCCCTGCGCGTCCTGCGTCGGGTTGGCCCGCAGGTCGAGCGAGGCGTCTGCGGTGAGGACGACGGCCTCCAGGAGGCTGTCGATGTGCAGACCCTGCTTGGCGGAGATGTCGACGAACATGGTGTCGCCGCCGTACTCCTCCGCCACCAGACCGAACTCGGTCAGCTGACCGCGCACCTTGGTCGGGTCGGCGCCCTCGACGTCGATCTTGTTGACCGCGACGACGATCGGGACCTCGGCCGCCTTGGCGTGGTTGAGCGCCTCGATGGTCTGCGGCATGACGCCGTCGTTGGCCGCGACGACCAGGATCGCGATGTCGGTCGACCGCGCACCACGGGCACGCATGGCGGTGAACGCCTCGTGCCCCGGGGTGTCGATGAAGGTGATCCTGCGCTCTTCCTCGTTGACCTCGGTCGCGACCTGGTAGGCACCGATGTGCTGGGTGATGCCGCCGGCCTCGCCCGCGATGACGTTCGTCTTGCGGATGGCGTCGAGGAGGCGGGTCTTGCCGTGGTCGACGTGACCCATGACGGTGACGACCGGCGGACGGACCACCAGGTCGTCCTCGCCGCCCTCGTCCTCACCGAACTCCAGGTCGAAGGACTCCAGCAGCTCGCGGTCCTCCTCCTCCGGGCTGACGATCTGAACCGTGTAGTTCATCTCGCCGGCAAGAAGGTGGAGCGTCTCGTCGGAGACGGACTGGGTCGCGGTGACCATCTCGCCGAGGTTCATCATGACCGCGACGAGCGACGCCGGGTTGGCGTTGATCTTCTCCGCGAAGTCGGTGAGCGAGGCACCGCGCGACAGGCGAATGCTCTCGCCGTTGCCGCGGGGCAGCATCACACCGCCGACCGACGGGGCCTGCATGGCCTCGTACTCCTGGCGCCTCTGCCGCTTCGACTTGCGGCCACGACGGGCCGGACCGCCGGGACGGCCGAAGGCGCCCTGCGTGCCACCACGGCCACCGGGACCGCCGGGACGGCCACCGAAGCCGGGACGGCCACCGCCGCCACCGAAGCCACCGCCACCGGGACGACCGGCGAAACCGCCGCCACCACCGGGACGACCGCCACCGCCGCCACCCGGGCCGGCCGGGCGACCGGCGAAGCCGCCGCCACCGGGACGACCGCCGCCGGGACGACCGGCACCGGCCGGACCACGGCCACCGCCGGGACCGCCACCGGGACGGGGACCGGCAGCCGGACGCTGCGGCATCATGCCGGGGTTGGGACGCGGACCGCCGGGGCCGGCGCCACCGGGACGGGGGCCGCCGCCCTGCGGACGCGGCATCGAGCCCGGGGAGGGACGCTGCCCGCCCGGAGCCTGCGGACGGGGACCGCCACCGCCCTGGCCACCGGGAGCCTGGGGACGGGGACCGCCGCCGGGGGCACCCGGACCGCCGGGACGCGCGCCCTGCGGGCGGGGCGACTGCGGGCGGGCCATACCGGTGGAACCACCGGAGGTGAAGGGATTGTTGCCCGGACGCGGGCCGGCCGGGCGTCCACCCGAACGCTGACCGCCGCCACCGGGACGCTGGCCCTGACCGGCCGGACGGCCGCCCTGATTACCCTGGCCGCCCTGACCGGCGGGACGACCGCCGGGCTTGGGAGCGCCGGGACGCGCGCCGGGCTTCGGTCCGGCCGGAGCCGGAGACGGAGCCTGAGCGGCGGCCGGCGCCGGCGGGGCCTGGAACTCAGGGGCCGCCGGAGCCGGCCGCGGCGCGGGACGTGGGCCCGGCGTCGGACGCGGGCCGGCGGGGGGCGTCGGAGCGGGCTCCGACGAGGCCGCGGGCTGCTGGGCCGCGGCGGGCTTGGGTGCGGCCGGCGGCCGCGGTGCTGCCGGACGTGCCTGCGCCGGGGACGGCGCGGGCCTGGGCGCGGCCTTCCTGGGCGCGCCGGGCTTGGCACCGGACTTGCCGTTGCCCCCGCCCTGCTGGAACGCGTCGGTCAGCTTGCGTACTACGGGCGCTTCGATCGTCGAAGACGCCGAACGGACGAATTCACCGAGCTCCTGGAGCTTGGCCATGACGACCTTGCTCTCGACACCGAACTCCTTGGCGAGTTCGTAGACCCGGACCTTAGCCACTTCGCTCCTCTGAGGTCCGGGTTGCGTCCGGACCGTCGCTAGTTCATGGGCGTACTCATCGCGTACTCATCGAGTGCTCATCGCAATCTCGACCTGCTTTCGACTCGCGAGGTACCAGACCGCACGGGGGGTTCCGCACGGCATGTCTTCTTACGGGTTGCTGTCGCAACCCTGTGCCTGCTCGACGTAGTGGCGCAACGCCTTTACGTCGAGCGGTCCCGGGACGCGGAGCGCCCGCGGAAACGCCTTTCGGCGTACCGCCTGGTCAAGACAGACCGGGGCGGGGTGTACATACGCACCCCGACCGAGCAGCGTACCGCGTGAATCGGGGACACACACCTCCCCGATCGCCACGATCCGCAGCAGTTCGTTCTTGACCGCTCGCTCCCGGCAGCCCACGCAGGTGCGCTCTGGGCGCGCGCGGGTAGGTGTCCGGCCAGACACTCCTGAGTCTACCTCCCCGGGCCGACCTCCCCCCTATGGGGCAAGCATCGGACACATGCCACGCACCAGACTGTCGTGATCTCAGCGGACGGCGGCTTGGATCTATTCCCCGGGCTGTTCCGTGTCCGGCCGGATGTCGATCCGCCAACCGGTCAGGCGGGCGGCCAGGCGGGCGTTCTGCCCCTCCTTGCCGATCGCCAGGGACAGCTGGTAGTCCGGCACGGTCACCCGGGCGGACCGGGCCGCCAGGTCCACGACCTCCACCTTGGTGACGCGGGCCGGGGAGAGCGCGTTGGCCACCATATCGGCCGGGTCGTCCGACCAGTCGACGATGTCGATCTTCTCGCCGTTCAGCTCGCCCATCACGTTGCGTACGCGGCCGCCCATGGGTCCGATGCAGGCGCCCTTGGCGTTCAGCCCGGGCCGGGTGGAGCGGACGGCGATCTTCGTACGGTGGCCGGCCTCGCGGGCAATGGCGGAGATCTCCACCGAGCCGTCGGCGATCTCCGGCACTTCCAGGGCGAAGAGTTTCTTCACCAGATTGGGATGGGTGCGCGACAGGGTGACGGACGGGCCGCGCACGCCCTTCGCCACCCGGACGACGTAGCTGCGCAGCCGCAGCCCGTGCGCGTAGGTCTCACCGGGCACCTGCTCCTGCACCGGCAGGATGGCCTCCAGCTTGCCGATGTCGACCAGGACGTTCTTCGGGTCGCGGCCCTGCTGGACCACACCGGTGACGATGTCGCCCTCACGGCCGGCGTACTCGCCCAGCGTCGCGTCGTCCTCGGCGTCGCGCAGGCGCTGCAGGATGACCTGCTTGGCCGTGGTGGCGGCGATGCGGCCGAAGTCGGACGGGGTGTCGTCGAACTCCCGGGCCTCCTGGCCCTCGTCGAGATCCTCGGGGTCCTCCTTCGCCCACACCGTCACGTGTCCGGTCTCCCGGTCGAGTTTCACGCGCGCGTCGCGGCGGCTTCCCTCGGTGCGGTGGTAGGCGATGAGGAGGGCCGATTCGATTGCCTCGACCAGCAGGTCGAGGGAGATCTCCTTCTCCCGTACCAAGAGCCGAAGGGCACTCATGTCGATGTCCACGGTTACGCCTCCTCTTCCGTCTCGTCGTTGGTGTCGTGCGCGGCGTGTGCGGCGGACTTGTCGTCCTTGCGGTTGAACTCGACCTGGACGCGCGCCCTGCCGATCTCCTCGAAGGCGAGCCGGCGCGCGGTGGGCTTGCGGCCCTTGACTCCGGGCACCTCGAGGTCGAGGCCGTCGCCGTCGGCCCGCAGGATCCGGGCGGTCAGTTCGTCGCCCGTCGTCAGCCGGAAGCTCACCAGGCGGCCCGTGGCACGCACGTAATGCCGGTGCTCGGTGAGGGGGCGCTCGGCGCCCGGGGTGCCGACCTCGAGGGTGTACTCCCCGCTGCCCATCGCGTCGGTCTCGTCGAGCTTCGCCGAGAGCGAGCGGCTCACATCGGCGATCCGGTCCAGATCCGCCCCGGTGTCCGAGTCCACGACCACGCGCAGCACCCGCCTGCGGCCGACCGCGTCCACGGCGATCTCCTCGAGATCGAGGCCCTGCGAGCTGACGAGCGGTTCCAGAAGTTCTCGAAGCCTCTCGCTCTGGCTGCTGCTCATCCGGGTGACTCCTCGGCCGCGTGTGCTGTTGTGGTGTGGGGCGCGTGTCTGGTCAAAGGGTATCCGGTCGCGAGGGGTGATGCCGTCCACCCGGTCGCGGAGGGTGCCGCTGAGCGCCGTCGGGGAGATGCACGGGTACCGTGCTCACGGGACCGGGCCCTGCCGTCGCCCGGCAGACGGGAGTACGGCGACAGCGCCTGCGGGTCCCGCTTCCGTCGCCACGTTCCGTACGAGCCCCCGAGGACGTCTGCCGTGCCGTTCCCCCACACTCCGCGCGCCCGTACCGGACCGCGCAGAAGGAGCCTGCTCGCCGTCGCCCCGGCGGCCCTGTTCGCGGCGGGCTGTTCCGCCTCGGCCGAGGATTCCGGCCCCACCGCCGGCAGCCACCCCCCGGCCGGCGAGCAGGCACGCGTGCGTGCGGCGCGCGACAGCAGGGGACTGGCCGAGCGGTACGACGCGGTGATCGCGGCGCACGCCGGGCTCGCGCAGCGGCTGGGTCCGCTGCGCGAGGTCACCATGCGGCACGCGAAGGCCTTCGAGGGTTTCGAGACCGCGGCGGGTACGGCGTCGGCCTCGCCCGAGTCGCCGGAGCCCACCAGGGCGGGGCGGTCCGCCTCGTCCCCGGTGCCGGTGCCCGCGAAGGAGAAGGACGCCCTCGCCGGGCTCGCCGCCGCCGAGCGGGAGATCGCCGACCGGCGCCTGGAGGCACTGCTCGATGCGCCGGCCGAGCTGGCCAGGCTGCTGGCGTCGGTGGCGGCGGCCGGGGCGGCACACGTGTTTCTGCTGACGGAGGGCTGACGGGTGAGCGAGGCGAAGGACCGGGAACTGCGGGCGCTGCAGGGCGCCCTGGCGGCGGAGCACGCGGCGGTGTACGGCTACGGGGTCGTCGGCGGGCTGGTCGCCGACGACCGGCGCGCGGACGCGCGCGCGGCGTACGACGCGCACCGCGCACGCCGGGACGCGCTGGTACGCGAGGTGAAGGACACCGGCGCCGACCCCGTGGCGGCGGCCGCGGGGTACGCGCTGCCGTTCCAGGTGCCGGACTCGCCCGCGGCCGTGCGGCTCGCGACGGAGCTGGAGAACCGGGTGGCCGGGGTGTACGCGGACCTGGTGCGCGCGAGCGGGGGCGAGCGGCGCCGTGCGGCGGCCGAGGCCCTGCGGGAGGCCGCGGTGCGGGCGGTGCGCTGGGGCCGGGAGAGCGTAGCCTTCCCTGGGCTCGACGAGCGGGCCGAACCGTCCTCGGGGGCTCCGTCGACGCCGGCGGTGTGACATGACCGCACGCGAAGGCGTGCGGGGCGGCGGGAGCGGACGGCGGCAGGTGCCGCGCACAGCACGAAGGGAACGACTCGCGCATGGTCTTCGAACCGCCGCAGCGTCTGGTGAGGGCACTGGGTGAGACGGCTCCCGACGGCGGTGGGGACTGGCTGGAGAAGCTCCCCGGGGCGGCGCGCGAGGTCGTCGCACTGCGCGGGCTGACCGTGGAACGGGTGCAGGTGCCGGGGGGACGCAGCAGTCTGGTGGTTCTGGTGCGGACCGCCGACGACCTGCCCGCCGTGCTGAAGCTGGCCCCGGCACGGGCCCGGCCGAAGAGCGAGCGGGCCGCGCTGGCCCACTGGAACGGCCTGGGCACGGTCCGGTTGCTGGAGCCCTTCGCCGCGGACGGGGCGCTGCTGCTGGAGCGGCTGCATCCGGATGTCTCGGTGCGGTCCCTGCCGGAGGCGAGGGCACTGCTCGAGGCCGCCGGGACGCTGCGGCGGCTGTGGGTGGAGCCGCCCGCCGGGGACACCGCTCACGTCTTCGAGACGGTGGCCGAGCGGACCGGCCGGCAGGCCGGGGCCATGCGGACGGGTGCCGCCGGCGACCCGGAGGTGGCGCCGCTGGTCTCGGCCGCGCTGACGGCCCGCGAGGAACTGCTGGCCGGGCCGCCCGAACACCGGCTGCTGCACGGCACCTTCCGGCAGAGCAAGGTGCTCTCCGGCGAGCGGATGCCGTGGCTGGCGGTGGGCCCTGACCCGGTGGTCGGGGAGCGCGCCTTCGACCTGGCCCGGCTGGTCCGCGACCGGGTGGAGGACCTGGTCGCCCAGCCGTCCGGTGCGACGACGACCCGCCGCCGGGTGAAGCGCCTGGCGGAGTCCCTGGAGATCGACCAGGAGCGTCTGCGCGGCTGGACCCTGTTCCGCGCGGTGGAGTCCGGCGTACGCGCCCGGCGCGTCGGCCGCGACCGGGACGCGGAGCTGCTCCTGGAGTTCGCGAGCTGGCTCTGACGGTGCGCGGGAACGCCGGGAGCCGCCGGGAGCCCCCGCGGGGAACGTTCCCGTGCGGGCTCCGGTCTCGTCCACGGTGCTGGTGTTCCTCCCGTCCGCAGGGGACGGGGCCACGCGGTGAGCCACGGCGTACGGCCCGGCCCTCCGGCGGCGCTCACCGCGCGGGGTCCTCCCGGAGTGCGCAGACCGGCTCCGGCCTCGGCACGGTGAGGCCGGAGCCACGCCACGGAACGAGCCGGGGCCTCGCCCACGGTGAGTTCCTCGCGTTCGCCGGTGCGGCGGCGGCCGGGCTGCGGGTGTCGGCCGGGATCGCCGGAGCCCACGCGGAGGGCGGTTCCGCGCGGGCTCCTGATGGCGGGGTGGTCAGGCCGTGAGGCGGGTGATCGCCTCGCCCACGGTGAGTTCCTCGCGTTCGCCGGTGCGGCGGCGGCCGGGCTGCGGGTGTCGGCCGGGATCGCCGGAGCCCACGCGGAGGGCGGTTCCGCGCGGGCTCCTGATGGCGGGGTGGTCAGGCCGTGAGGCGGGTGATCGCCTCACCCACGGTGAGTTCCTCGCGTTCGCCGGTGCGGCGGCGGCCGGGCTGCGGGTGTCGGCCGGGATCGCCGGAGCCCACGCGGAGGGCGGTTCCGCGCGGGCTCCTGATGGCGGGGTGGTCAGGCCGTGAGGCGGGTGATCGCCTCACCCACGGTGAGTTCCTCGCGTTCGCCGGTGCGGCGGTCCTTCAGTTCGAGGACGCCCTCGGCGGAGCGGCGGCCGGCGACCAGGATCTGCGGGACGCCGATCAGCTCGGAGTCGGTGAACTTCACGCCCGGTGAGACACCCGCGCGGTCGTCGACGAGGACGCGGACGCCGGCGGCGGCGAGCCGGCCGGAGACGTCGAGGGCGAGTTCGGTCTGCAGGGCCTTGCCGGCGGCGACCACGTGGACGTCGGCCGGGGCGACCTCCTTGGACCAGCACAGGCCCTTGTCGTCGGCGGTCTGCTCGGCCAGGGCCGCCACCGCGCGGGAGACGCCGATGCCGTAGGAGCCCATGGTGACGCGGACGGGCTTGCCCTGCGGGCCGAGGACGTCGAGCTTGAGTGCGTCGGCGTACTTGCGGCCCAGCTGGAAGATGTGGCCGATCTCGATGGCGCGGTCGAGCCGGAGCCCGGTGCCGCACCGGGGGCAGGGGTCGCCCTCGTCGACCACCACGACGTCCACGTACGCGTCGACCTCGAAGTCACGGCCGGCGACCACGTTCTTGGCGTGGGTGTCGGCCTTGTTGGCCCCGGTGATCCAGACGGTGCCGGGTGCCACGCGCGGGTCGGCGATGTAGCGGACCTTCTCCAGGCTCTGCGGGCCCACGTAGCCGCGCACCAGGTCGGGGCGGCCGACGAAGTCCTCGGCGGTGACCAGTTCGACGGCGGCCGGGGCGAAGTGCGCCTCGACCTTGCCCAGGTCGACCTCCCGGTCGCCGGGGACGCCCACGGCGACGATCTCGCCGTCGACCTTGACCAGCAGGTTCTTCAGCGTGGCCGATGCGGGGACGCCGAGCGAGGCGGCGAGGGTCTCGATGGTGGGGGTGTCGGGCGTCGGGATGTCCTCGGCGGCCGGCACGGCGGAACCGTCGACGGGCTTCAAGTCGTAGGAGATCGCCTCGGTGTTCGCGGCGAAGTCGCAGTTCGGGCAGTCCGCGAAGGTGTCCTCGCCGGCCTCGGCGGGGGCGAGGAACTCCTCGGACTTGGAGCCGCCCATGGCACCGGCGGTGGCGGCGCAGATGCGGTAGTCGAGGCCGAGGCGCTCGAAGATCCGCTGATACGCCTGGCGGTGCAGACCGTAGGACTGCCCCAGACCCTCGTCGTCGAGGTCGAAGGAGTAGGAGTCCTTCATCAGGAACTCGCGGCCTCGCAGGATGCCCGCGCGGGGGCGGGCCTCGTCACGGTACTTGCTCTGGATCTGGTAGAGGATCACCGGCAGGTCCTTGTAGGAGGACGCCTGGTCCTTCACCAGGAGGGTGAAGATCTCCTCGTGGGTGGGGCCGAGGAGGTAGTCGCCGCCCTTGCGGTCCTGGAGGCGGAACAGCTCGGGGCCGTACTCCTCCCAGCGGCCGGTCGTCTCGTAGGGTTCACGCGGCAGGATGGCGGGGAGCAGGACTTCCTGGGCTCCGATGGCGTCCATCTCCTCGCGGACGACGCGTTCGACGTTGGCGAGGACCTTCTTGCCGAGGGGCAGCCAGCTCCAGATGCCGGCGGCGGTCCGGCGTACGTAGCCGGCGCGGACGAGCAGCTTGTGGCTGAGGACCTCGGCGTCCGCCGGGTCGTCGCGCAGCGTCTTCGCCATCAACTGGGACATGCGCTGGACCGGTGCGTTCGCCATGGTTTTCGTACTCCTGCTGCGTCTGGGTGATGACAGGAGGTTAGCCGGGCGGGACCGGGCGGTGGAAATCCGTTATCGGCGAAGGAGTGGCAAGGGAGCACCCATCACTGCGTACGGCTTGGGGGCGCTGGGGAAGTGGACTCGGCGGGCGAGGTCGTCGTAGCCGAGGGAGCGGTACAGGCGGCGGGCGGGACTCTCGACGTCGATGGCGGAGAGGATCGAGCGGGGTTCCTCGGCGCCGTCGGTGATCGTGGTGATCAGGGAGCGGCCGATGCCGTGCTTCTGGTGACGCGGGTGGACGTGGAGTTCGGTGATGACGAAGGAGCCGTCGAGCCAGTCGCCGTGGCCCCGGGCGCGCAGAGAGGGCTCGACGACCGTGGACCACCAGTGCGCGCGGTCGTTGGGCATGCCGTAGACGAAGCCGACGAGACGGCCGTTGACGGTGGCTCCGAAGGCTCTGGCGCCCGGCAGGGTCATGTGGCGCAGCACGATCTGCCGGCGGACGGCCACCTCGTCGGGGCCGAGGCCGAACGCCTTCGCCTGGACCGCCAGTGCCTCGTCGACATGGGCGGCGAGGTCGAGGGGGCCGATCACGATGTCGTCGGGGCGGGGGTGCCCGTGACCGGGAAAGCGCAGCATGCCGGGGAGACTACAGGGGGCGGTGGGAGACCGTGGGGTCAGAACAGGATGCTCATGAACTCGCCGACCTCCTGGAACCCCACCCGCTGGTAGGTCCGGCGCGCGGCGGTGTTGAAGTCGTTGACGTAGAGGCTCGCCACGGGGGCGACATCCGCGAGGGCGTAGCGGAGCACAGCCGCCATACCAGGGGCGGCGATCCCCTTGCCCCGGTGTTCGGGTGCCACCCATACGCCCTGGATCTGGCAGGTGCGGTCGGTGGCGGCACCGATCTCGGCCTTGAAGAGGACCTTGCCGTCGGCGTCGAAGCGGGCGAAGGCACGTCCGGCGCCGACGAGTTCGGCGACCCGGGCCTGGTAGAGCAGGCCGCCGTCACCGGCCAGCGGGGAGATCCCGACCTCCTCGGTGAACATCGCCACGCAGGCCGGCACGACCTTTTCCATCTCGTCCTTGCGGACGCGGCGGACGTAGGGGTCCGGGGCGATGTCGCCGGGCAGGCGGTCGGTGACCATCAAGGGCTGGTGGGCGCGGACCTCACGGGCGGGGCCCCACTGGGGTTCGAGGAGCCGCCACAGTGCGGCGGTGGGCGCGGCGGGGCCGACGACGGAGGAGCAGCGGCGTCCGGCCCGGCGGGCGCGGTCGGCGAAGGCGCGGACGGCCCGGGGGGTGGCGCAGATGGGGACCAAGTTGGCGCCCGCGTAGCACAGGGAGGTGAGCATGCCGCCCTCGTACCAGCCCCACATCTCGCCGCCGAGGCGCCACGGGTCCAGGCCGGCGACCTGCACCCGGGATGCCACGAAGGCGTTCGCCACAGGCTCGCGGTCGAGGATGGCGAGGGCGGCGTCCAGGTCGCTCGGTTCGAGGACCCGGGAGGTGGTCTGCGTCAACACGTGCGGGGGCCTCACACACTTGGGTCTGCTGGTTTCCGCACTGTACCCGCCGAATTTGTGTGCTGCCGACTCGCGGGAGGGAAACGGTCCTGCCCGGGGTCTCCCGGGCAGGAAGCACCAAGGAGCCGGTCGGCCCGAGCGGGCGGACCGGCCTGGCGGGCCTGGGGGCGAGGCGGCCTGACGGGCTCCGTCAGCCGGCGACCGAGATCTGGGGTTCGCCGGAGGTCACGCCGTCGGCCTCCATCTGCTCGGCGATCTTCATGGCTTCCTCGATGAGGGTTTCCACGATCTTCGATTCCGGGACGGTCTTGACGACCTCGCCCTTCACGAAGATCTGCCCCTTGCCGTTGCCCGAGGCCACACCCAGGTCGGCCTCGCGGGCCTCCCCCGGACCATTGACCACACAGCCCATCACCGCCACCCGCAGCGGAACCTCCATGCCCTCCAGACCGGCCGTCACCTCGTCCGCGAGCTTGTACACGTCGACCTGGGCACGCCCGCAGGACGGGCAGGAGACGATCTCCAGGCCGCGCTGCTTCAGGTTCAGCGACTCCAGGATCTGCAGGCCCACCTTGACCTCCTCGGCCGGCGGCGCCGACAGCGAGACCCGGATCGTGTCACCGATGCCCTGGGACAGCAGCGCCCCGAAGGCCACCGCCGACTTGATCGTGCCCTGGAAGGCCGGACCGGCCTCGGTGACACCCAGGTGCAGCGGGTAGTCGCACTGCGCCGCCAGTTGCCGGTAGGCCTCCACCATCACGACCGGGTCGTTGTGCTTCACCGAGATCTTGATGTCCCGGAAGTCGTGCTCCTCGAACAGCGAGGCCTCCCACAGCGCCGACTCCGCCAGCGCCTCCGGCGTCGCCTTGCCGTACTTCTGCAGCAGCCGCCGGTCCAGCGATCCCGCGTTCACCCCGATCCGGATCGGCGTGCCGTGATCCTTGGCCGCCTTCGCGATCTCCTTGACCTTGTCGTCGAACTGCTTGATGTTGCCCGGGTTCACCCGCACCGCCGCACAGCCCGCCTCGATCGCCGCGAACACGTACTTGGGCTGGAAGTGGATGTCGGCGATCACCGGGATCTGCGACTTCCGCGCGATCGTCGCCAGCGCGTCCGCGTCGTCCTGCGTCGGACACGCCACCCGCACGATCTGGCACCCCGACGCCGTCAGCTCCGCGATCTGCTGCAGCGTCGCCCCGATGTCCGACGTACGCGTCGTCGTCATCGACTGCACCGACACCGGCGCGTCCCCGCCCACCGCCACCGACCCGACCTGGATCCGCCGGCTCTTGCGCCGAGGGGCGAGCGTGGTCGGAACGGACGGCATGCCGAGAGAAATCGCAGTCATCTGCTGTGCAACCCCAAGTCGTGGATCAAGGTCCGGCTCCCGGTGAGCAGCGGGCTCCGGACTCCGGACTCCGAGATTACGGCACCGGCATCGGCCCCGGCACATCCCGGCCGTAAACCCACCCAAAGGACGATGGCCCGGAACGAAAGGGTTCCAGGCCATCGTGAACGACAGGTGTCCGGCGGATGCGTGCCGGTCGGGCGCTACGAGATCCGTATCGGGTTCACCAGGTCCGCGACGAGGACAAGAAGGGTGAAGCAGACGAAGACCCCGGCCACCACGTAGGCCACCGGCATCAGTTTCGCCACGTCGAACGGGCCCGGGTCGGGGCGGCGCAGCACCCTGGCGAGGTTGCGGCGCAGCGACTCCCACAGGGCGCCCGCGATGTGTCCGCCGTCGAGGGGCAGCAGCGGCAGCATGTTGAACAGGAACAGGGAGAGGTTGAAGCCCGCGAGCAGCATCACGAACATGGCCATCTGCTGCGAGGCCGGGATGTCGAGCGTGGCGATCTCTCCACCGACCCGGGCCGCTCCGACGACGCCCATCGGGGAGTCCTGCTCGCGCGGGCCGTCACCGAAGGCGGCGTCCCACAGGGCGGGCACCTTGGACGGCAGGGCGGCGAGGGAGTCGATCGCGTCGCCGACCCTGTCGGTCATCCAGACCACGGAGTCGCCGAAGTCCTGCTTGACGACGCCGGTGGCCGCGCTGAAGCCGAGGAAGCCGGCCTTGACGTACTCGCCCTCGACGTAGAGCCCGTGGGAATCCTTCTTGGCGACCAGGTTGGTGGCGATCTCCGCCTGGAGGGTGACCTCCTGGCCGTCGCGGTCGACGACGATCGGCACGGCCTTGCCGGCGCTGTCGCGGATGAGGTCGGAGAGCGTGCCCCAGTCGTCGGTCCGGACACCGTTGAACGCGACGATCCTGTCGCCCGCCTCCATACCGGCCGCGGCGGCCGGGGACCGGGGGTCGGACCGCTCGCACTCCTCGCGGTTCTCGCTCTGCGAGATGACGCAGGGGGAGACCGAGCTGACGATGGTGGTCTGCTGCTGGATGCCGAAGCCCATCAGCACGGTGAGGAACAGCACGACCGCGAGGATCAGGTTCATGAAGGGGCCCGCGAACATCACGATGACCCGTTTCCAGGGCTTGCGTGTGTAGAACAGGCGCTTCTCGTCGCCGGGCCGCAGTTCCTCGAAGGCGGCGGAGCGCGCGTCCTCGATCATGCCGCGCCACGGCGAGGTGGAGCGGGCCTCGATGCGTCCGTCGGCACCGGGCGGGAACATGCCGATCATGCGGATGTAGCCGCCGAACGGGATCGCCTTGACGCCGTACTCGGTCTCGCCCCGGTGCCGGGACCAGAGGGTCGGGCCGAAGCCGACCATGTACTGGGGCACCCGGATACCGAACATCTTGGCCGTGGACAGGTGTCCCAGCTCGTGCCAGGCGATCGAGAACAGCAGGCCGACCGCGAAGACCACTATGCCGAGGATGAACATCAGGGTCGTCATGCACGCGCCTCCGCGCTCGCCGTACGGGCTGTCAGTTCCCGGGTCCTCGCTCGCGCCCAGGCCTCCGCTTCGAGGACGTCCGGGACCGTCAAGGAGGTTCCCGGTCGGGGGGTGCCGTGCTCCTCGACCACCCGGGTGACCGTATCGATGATCCCGTTGAACGGCAGCGCGCCGGCGCGGAACGCCTCCACGCACTCCTCGTTCGCCGCATTGAACACCGCCGGGGCGGTTCCCGCGAGCCCGCCGACGTGCCGGGCGAGGTTCACCGAGGGGAAGGCCTCGTTGTCGAGGGGGTGGAACTCCCAGGTGGACGCCTTGCTCCAGTCGAAGACCGGGGCGGCGTCGGGGACCCTTTCGGGCCAGCCGAGGCCGATGGCGATGGGCCCGCGCATGTCGGGGGGCGTCGCCTGGGCCAGTGTCGATCCGTCCGTGAACTCAACCATCGAGTGGACATACGACTGCGGGTGGACGACGACCTCAATGCGATCGAAGGGAATGTCGTACAGCAGGTGCGCCTCGATGACTTCGAGGCCCTTGTTGACGAGGGTCGCGGAGTTGATGGTGATCACCGGGCCCATGGCCCAGGTGGGGTGGGCGAGTGCGTCCTCGACGGTGACGTTCGCCAGTTCGTCCCTGGTACGGCTGCGGAAGGGGCCGCCGGAGGCGGTGACGACGAGCTTCCGGACATCCGCGCGGGTTCCGGCGGCCAGCGCCTGGAACAGTGCGGCGTGCTCGGAGTCGACCGGGATGATCTGGCCCGGCTCGGCCAGCGCCTTGACCAGCGGGCCGCCGACGATCAGCGACTCCTTGTTGGCGAGCGCGAGGGTGCGGCCCGCCTCCAGGGCGGCGAGGGTGGGGGCCAGCCCGATGGAGCCGGTGATGCCGTTGAGGACGGTGTGGCAGTCGGAGGCGGCGAGCCGCGTGGCCGCGTCCGCTCCGGCCAGGATCTCGGGCAACGGCTCCCCCACGCCGTACCACGCGCTCAGGGCGTCGCGCAGCGCGCCGACGACGTCCTCGCGGGCGACGGCGACCGTGCGCACCCGCAGCCGGTGGGCCTGCTCGGCGAGGAGCGCGACGCGGCCGCCGTTGGCGGACAGGCCGGTGACGCGGAAACGGTCGGGGTTGCGCAGTACGAGATCGATGGCCTGGGTGCCGATCGACCCGGTGGAGCCGAGGATCACCACGTCCTTGGGGCCGTCCCCCGCCACGGGGTCGTACACCAGGTGCGGGTCGGCGAGCGGAGCTGGAGCGTCGGTCATGGGCACCATTGTGTCCGGTCGCGGGCGCTGCCGGGGCCCCGCCCCGGCAACTCGCGCGTCAGCGGATCGGCCGGTGCCGGTTCTCGTGGGTGCTCGGGCCGGGGGCGGCGTCCGCGATCCAGGGGCCGTCGCCCGAGGGGTCGACGACGCCCTGCTCCAGCCACGTGTAGGTGCCGGAGAGCACGCCCTTGACGACCTTGCGGTCGATGTCGTCGGTGTTGGTCCACAGCCGGTCGAAGAGCTCCTCGACGCGGATGCGGGACTGGCGGCAGAAGGCGTCGGCGAGCTGGTAGGCCTCGCGGCCGTTCTCGCCGCGGGTGCGCAGGAGTTCGGCGCGGACGCAGGCGGCGCTCATCGCGAACAGTTCGGCGCCGATGTCGACGATCCGGCCCAGGAAGCCCTGCTTGGTCTCCATCCGGCCCTGCCAGCGGGACATGGCGTAGAAGGTGGAGCGGGCGAGTCTGCGGGACGTGCGCTCGACGTACCGCAGGTGCGGGGAGAGGTCGATCCCGTGCTTGAACTCTCCGTAGGTGCCGGGGAGCTGTCCGGGGCCCGCGACGAGCCTGGGCAGCCACTTCGCGTAGAAGACGCCCGCGTTCGCCCCCGCCCTCGCCTTGTCGCCCAGGGTCTTCTCGGGGTCGATGAGGTCGCCGGCGACGGACAGGTGGGCGTCGACGGCCTCCCGCGCGATCAGCAGGTGCATGATCTCGGTGGAGCCCTCGAAGATGCGGTTGATGCGCAGGTCGCGCAGGATCTGCTCGGCGGGGACCGCCCGCTCGCCGCGCTCCCGGAGGGAGTCGGCCGTCTCGAAGCCGCGTCCGCCGCGGATCTGGACCAGTTCGTCGGCCATCAGCCAGGCCATCTCCGAGCCGTACAGCTTGGCGAGGGCGGCCTCGATGCGGATGTCGTTGCGGTTCTCGTCGGCCAGCTGCGAGGACAGGTCGAGCACGGCCTCCAGGGCGAAGGTGGTCGCCGCGATGAACGCGATCTTCGAACCGACCGCCTCGTGCAGGGCCACCGGTTTGCCCCACTGTTCGCGGGCCGCCGACCATTCGCGGGCGATCTTCAGGCACCACTTTCCGGCGCCGACGCACATCGCGGGCAGGGACAGCCGTCCGGTGTTCAGCGTGGTGAGCGCGATCTTCAGGCCTTGCCCCTCCTCGCCGATGCGGTGGGCGGCAGGGACCCGGACGCGGTGGAAGCGGGTGACGCCGTTCTCCAGGCCGCGCAGGCCCATGAAGGCGTTGCGGTTCTCGACGGTGACGCCCTCGGAGTCCGCTTCCACGACGAACGCGGTGATGCCGCCCCGGTGACCCTCGGACTTCGGCACACGGGCCATGACGACGAGGAGGTCGGCGACCACACCGTTGGTCGTCCACAGCTTCACGCCGTCGAGGAGGTAGGAGTCGCCGTCCGGGACGGCGGTGGTCGCGAGCCGTGCCGGGTCGGAGCCGACGTCGGGCTCGGTGAGCAGGAAGGCCGAGATGTCGGTGCGGGCGCAGCGCGGCAGGAAGGTGTCCTTCTGTTCCTGGCTGCCGAACATCTTCAGCGGCTGCGGGACGCCGATCGACTGGTGGGCGGAGAGCAGGGCGCCGATCGCGGGGCTGGCGGAGCCGACGAGGGCGAGGGCCTTGTTGTAGTAGACCTGTGTCAGGCCGAGGCCGCCGTACTTGGTGTCGATCTTCATGCCGAAGGCGCCGAGCTCCTTGAGGCCGGTGACCACCTCGTCGGGGATGCGCGCCTCGCGGTCGATCAGGGCACCGTCGATCCGGGTCTCACAGAAGTCGCGGAGTTTGGCGAGGAACTCCTCGCCGCGTTCGGCTTCCTCGTGGGCCGGGAGGGGGTGGGGGTGGACGAGGTCGAGCCGGAAGCGGCCGAGGAACAGTTCCTTGGCGAAGCTGGGCTTGCGCCAGTCCTGTTCCCGGGCGGCCTCGGCGACCTGGCGGGCCTCGTGTTCGGTGACGGTGGGTCGGGACGGAGACTCGGGTGTTGCGGACATGAGGCTCACCTCGCCGCGTATCGGAAGGTCGGAGGGCGTGCGGACTGCGTGAAGCTCGGCACCGGCCCCGGGTATCGTTCTACGCGATCTCAGGGGTTACGTCACCGACTGCTGCCACCCGTACGTATCTACCCGATTCGTAGTGGCCCCGCCACCCTTCGTGCACCCGTTCGGCCGACCCTCCGTGATCTTCCGGCCGGGCCGGGTCCTCTCGGGGTCACGGCGGCGCGCTCGTGGCAACCTGGGGGCACGGAAGTCCGGCTCGTATCCGGTCCGCGAAGTCCCGGACAGGCGACCCCCATCAGCCATCGAAGCGCTTCGACAGTTATATGGACACGCACTCGTGCTGGTACTAGGGTCGAGTCACCGATCGGGCCATCCTCGCCCGCCGCGTCGCCCTGACGCACTGTCGAAGCGCTTCACAACAATGGGAGAGCTGGATGGTCACCCTCGCCGAGGTCGCCCAGCACGCCGGAGTCTCGGCGAGCACGGTGAGTTATGTCCTCAGCGGCAAGCGGTCCATCTCCGCGAACACCCGGCAGCGGGTCGAGGAGAGCATCCAGAAGCTCGGGTACCACCCGAACGCGGGGGCCCGCGCCCTGGCCAGCAGCAGGTCCAACATCATCGCGCTGATGGTTCCGCTGCGGACGGACATGTACGTACCCGTGATGATGGAGATCGCCATCGCCGTGGCCACCACGGCCCGCACCCACGGGTACGACGTCCTGCTGCTCACCGGCGAGGAGGGTCCCGATGCGGTGCGCCGCGTCGCGGGCAGCGGACTCGCCGACGGGATGATCCTGATGGACGTCGAACTCGAGGACGAGCGGCTGCCGTTGCTGCGCGGCGGGGACTCCCCCGGTGGAGCGCGGCCGGGCGTACGGGCGGACCAGCCGGCGGTGTTGATCGGACTGCCCGCCGACACCTCGGGCCTGACCTGCGTCGATCTCGACTTCCGGGCCACCGGCGCGCTCTGTGTGGAGCATCTGGCGAAGCTGGGGCACCGCGACATCGCCGTCATCGGCGAGGCCCCCGCGGTGTACGAACGGCACACCGGCTTCGCCGAGCGCACCCTGGACGGACTGCGCTCCGCGGCACGGGATCTGGGTGTGCGCCTGCTGCACCGGCCGTGCGAGGGCGGGTACGACGCGATGGCCGTGACGCTCGCCCGGATCCTCGACGAGCGTCCGGGCACCAGCGGGTTCGTCGTGCAGAACGAGTCGGCGGTGGAACCGCTGCTCGCCCTGCTGCGGCAGCAGGGGCGGGCCGTGCCGGAGGACGTCTCGGTGGTCGCGGTCTGCCCCGAACAGGTCGCCGTCCAGGCGTCGGTGCGACTGACGTCGGTCGCCATCCCCGCGCAGGAGATGGGCCGGTACGCCGTGGAGCACCTGGTCGCCAAGCTCGACAGCCGGGGCGGGGACGAGGTCGTGCTGATCGCGCCCGAACTGACGGTCCGGGCGAGTTCGGGCCCGGCACCCGCCCGCGCGTGACCCGCACAGCCTCCGCCACCTCGCACAGCCACTCCCGCCGCCTCGTTCCCGCTCCTCCGTCCGGTGGCCGGCCCTGCCGCCCGCCGGGCGGAGGCAGGGATCAGCTGCTGCTGACCGGCAGGTTGTCGGTGCGGAAGGCCAGGCCGCCGGACGCCGAGGCGATCTCCTAGCCCCATCCTCCGCAGGTCACCCGTTCGGGGAGATCAACTGATCACAGCTGGTCGGCCACCGATCAGCGCAGCGGTCCGCGGTGCAGAACCCGCCGAAGCACGATCGCTTCAGGACCGTGATCCAGCCCGGAGGCTGTGCAAAGGAGTGACCCGCGGAGGACGGACCTAGCCGAACTGCACGTCACCGATGGTCTCGTTGCCCATCCAGCACTTGGTGTCCTTGATCCCGTCGAGGATCGGCAGGATGTCCACGGTCCCGGAGTCCGAGTCGGACGTACGCAGGGACGAGAAGACCTGGTGGGCGCCGTTGTCGCCCTTGTAGACGTTCCGGGTGTGGCCGCCGGGGCTCACCGTGTCCTGCGGACTGCCGAGCAGGCCGACGGCACCGTGGTGGTTGCCCCAGAGCATGATCTCGTAGTCGTAGTCCGTGTCCCAGACGTCGTACGACGTGTTGTACGCGCCCGCGGACGGGACGGTCACGTGTAGGTGCTGGTGAGCGAACCGAGCGAGCCGATGGGCTTGTTGACCACCTTCTTGGCGTTCGGGTACGACTTGATGCCCCCGGTATTGGGGTGGTTGGCCCACGCGCCCCGGTTGGTACCGGAGTTGCCCCGGACGCACTGGCTGCCGGCGCCGGAGCCCCAGATGTTGTTGCAGAGGATGCAGCCGTTCGGAGTCGTGTTGCCCCACTGGTCGCAGGAGCTCCAGATCGCGGCGTGGGCGGGGGCGGAGGCCACGCCCACGGTGATACCGAGCACGAGGGCTGGCGCCGCCAGGACCGTGCCGATCCTGCTCATGGCGCTTGGTGCCATGAAATGTCCTTCCATGGGCGGGGGGATTGCGCCGATGTCACCGCGCCTTCAGGGTGAGGACGCGGTCTTCGTGGGCGACGAGGTCGAGCGGCTCGGCGCCTTCGGAAGTCCTCAGTTCGATGCGGACGGTGCGGGTGGGGCGCAGGACGGCGGTGACGCCGTCCGGGGCCCAGGTGAGGTCGAGAGCGGCGCCGAAGCGGGTCCGTACGCCGTGCAGCGTCCCGCGCGGGTACCCGGCGGGCGGGGCGGGCAGCAGGACCAGCCGGCCGGGGGTGGACTGCACGAGCGCCTCGATCAGCACGGCCGGGAGGGTGTGGGCGGCATCGGCGTTGTAGACGTCGCGGCGGGGGTAGTGCGCGCTCATCAGGGAGGCGTGGAAGAAGTCGCCCTCGAGGACCCGGCCGAGGGCGCCCGCGACCCGTTCGGCGTCGCGGAGGCGGGCGGCGATCAGGGCATGGTGCAGATGGCCGTGCGCGGAGTCGTTCTCGGGGCCGCGCAGTTCGAGGGCGCGGTGGGCGGCGGCCGCCAGGTCCGGGGTGTCGTACGGGGTGATCTCGTGCAGCGGCCAGACGGCGTAGAGGTGGCTGAGGTGGCGGTGGTCGTAGGAGTCCGCGAGGCCGGGCCGGGCCCATTCGGCGAGGGCCCCGTCGGCGTTGATCCGGTGCGGCGGAAGCCGGTCGGCGAGGGCCCGCCAGCGTTCGGCGTGCTCGGGGTGGCGGTCGGCGGCGGTGCGCAGCGCGTGCCGGGCGGCGGAGAGGTCCATGGCCGCGTTCACGGTGCCCCAGCCGGCGTTCGCGGGGCGGTTCTCCGGCGAGTAGGAGGGAACGACGACCAGGCGGTCCCCGTCGTCGGTACGGGTGAGGAAGTCCTGGTAGAACAGGGCGACTTCGGCGAGGGCGGCGGTGGTGCGGGCATCGTGCTCGCCGCAGGTGTCGTCGTGGTCGACGAGCGGCCCGAGGAGCCAGTCGGCGCCCGCTGTCCACAGGTGCAGCGGGTACTCGCGGTTGAAGTGGTAGCTGTGCCCGGACTCGCCGTCGGAGTGGGCGGGCGCGACCACGCCACGGGCACCGAAGACCTCGCGGGCGTTGTCCCGCCAGTCGGGAAGCTGGCGCTGGACGAGTGACGCCAGCGCCTCGGTGACCTCGGGGAGGGCCGCCGCGGCGGCGGAGGCGGTCTGGAGGTTGAGGTTGGCGTCGTTGGTGAAGGCTCCGGACCAGGCGGTGCCCCAGTCGCCGGTCCACAGGCCGGTGAGGCGGGGCGGGAACAGACCGCCGGAGGACAGCAGGTGGTAGCGGCCTGCCGCGAAGAGGCGCTCGAGCAGGGCCGCGCTGCGCGGCCGGTCCAGCAATGCCGATCCCTGCAGGGCCCGTTCGGCCGGGTCGGCGTCCAGGTCGAGGGTGACGCGGTCGTAGGCGGTGCGGTGGAGGGACAGGTGGCGGGCGAGGAGGGCGTCGTACGCCTCGGCGGGGGAACCGGGCCCTGCCGGCACGCCCTCGCTCCCGCGGCCGCCGTCGTCGCCGCCGTGGGCGTCCGTGAGCAGGTCACGGAGTGCGCGGCCCTCGCCGGTCACGTCCGTCTCCCCGGTATGCCGGCGTACCCGGGTGAGCAGGAGTACCGACCGCGCGCCCGCGACCCGCACGCCCGGCAGGGCGAGTGTCGTCGTGCCGCCGGTGACGGCGACCAGGGTGACACCGGTGTACGCGAGGTCGCTGTCCGGGTAGCGGGCGCGCAGGCTCAGCAGGGCGCCCTCGGCGGTGAGGACGGCGCCGTGTCCGACACCGAGCGTGGCGGGGGCACCGGCGAGTCGGTGGTCCAGGCGGATGTCGAGGGTGAGGTCCGGCCCGGTGACGTGCTGGACGATCACGTCGTCGGCGCGGGAGACGAAGACGCGGCCGGCCCGGTCGGCGCGGGTGGCCTCCGCCACGCCGGTACGGAAGTCGACGGCGCGACGGTGGAACGGCGGGGCGCCGGTCTCGTCCGGGGCACCGTCGGGTCGGCGCAGGCGTATCTGGAAGGCCGGGTGGAAGGGCCTGACCCACTGGAGCGGGCGGCCGTCGGTGAAGGACTCGGCGGCGCCCGTGTCACCGGCGAGCAACCGGTCCTGGAGGGCGGACAGTTCCCCGGCCAGTCGGGGCGGCAGCCGGCCCTCGTCGGCACCCACCGGACGGACCAGGGTGTGGTGGGTGACGACGACCCGTTCGTCGTCCGGGTCACCGGACACAAGGATCCCGTGGTGGCCGTTGCCGCTCAGGAAGGCGTCCTCCCAGCGAGCGGCGGGCTGCGGTTCCCAGGTCCCGTGAACGGGGGCGGTGGGGTTCACGGGCGCGTTCACGGGCGGAGCACCACCGCGCCGTGGCGGCCGAGGGTGACCCGGTCGGTGACGTCGGTGCCGGTGAGCAGGTCGTGGTGGGCGCCCGGCAGGTCGACGGCGACCGGTTCGCGGCCGTGGTTGAGCAGGAACAGCAGGTTCCCCCGGCGTACCGCCTCCACCTGGCCGGGGAGACCGTCGAGTACCGGCTGTACGCCCGCGCCGGCGGCGATCCGGGTGAGCAGGTCGCGCAGCGCCCCGGGTTCCGGGAGCGTCGAGACATACCAGGCGCGGCCCTTGCGCAGGACGGCGGGCAGGCCGTCGAGTTCACCGCCCTTGTAGGGGGTCGTCGCGTCGGCGGTGCCGTCGGCCTCCAGTTCCTCGGACCACAGGGTGCCGTGGAAGCCCTCGCAGGCGACCGTCTCCCCCGCGTCCAGCGGCCACCACTCGTGCAGGGTGCGGATGCCGAAGAGGTCCCGCAGCCGGGCGTCCATGCCGCCGGGCCGCACCCGGTCGTCCTCGTCGGCGACGCCGGTCAGGAAGCCGCAGACGAGCGTGCCGCCGCCGCGTACGTGGGCGAGGAGGTTGTCGACGGCCGCGTCCGTGAGCAGGTAGAGCTGCGGGACGACGACCAGCGGGTAGGCGGACAGGTCGTGCTCGGGGTGGGCGAAGTCGGTGGCGAGGTGGGCCTGCCACAGGGCGCGGTGCCAGGCGCGCAGCATGCCGGGGTGGTCGACCTCGTGGGACGGCCGGGCGTCCTGGTCACCGGCCCACCAGGAGTGCCAGTCGTGCAGTACGGCGACGCGGGCGGTGCTGTGCGCGCCGGCGACGTGCGGGGCGATCCGCGCCAGGTCGCCGCCGAACTGCCTGACCTCCTGGTACGTACGGCCCTGCTCGCCGGCGTGGCTCACCATCCCGGAGTGGAACTTCTCCGCACCCTGCCGGGACTGCCGCCACTGGAAGTAGCAGACGGCGTCCGCGCCGCGTGCCACGGCCTGCAGGGACCACAGGCGGTTGAGGCCGGGGGGCTTGGGGTGGTTCACGCCGCGCCAGTTGACCGGTCCGGCCGCCTGCTCCATGAGCATCCAGGGGCCTCGGGCCTGGGAGCGCGTCATGTCCTGGATCAGGGCGCCTTCCTGGGCGCCGAAGGGGTCGCGCGGGTCGGGGTAGAGGTCGACGGAGACGACGTCCTCCTCCTCGGCCCAGCGCCAGGCGTCCTGCCCCGCCCACAGCGGCATGAAGTTGGTGGTGACCGGGAGGTGCGGGGTGTGCCGGCGGACGATGTCGCGTTCGGCGGTGTAGCACTCCAGGAGCATGTCGGAGGTGAACCGTTTGAAGTCCAGCACCTGGGTGGGGTTCTTCAGGTAGTGCGGGTGGCGGGGCGGCATGATCTCGGCCCAGTCGCCGTAGCACTGGCTCCAGAAGGCGCTGCCCCAGGCGGTGTTGAGGGCGTCCAGGGTGCCGTGACGGTCGCGCAGCCAGTCGCGGAAGCGGGCGGCGGCCTCGTCGCCCCAGTCGTAGGTGCAGTACTCGTTGTTGATGTGCCACATGGTCAGGGCCGGATGGCCGGCGTAGCGGGCGGCCAGGTCCTCGGTGACGGCGGCGGCGTAACGGCGGTAGGTGGCGCTGGAGTGGGAGAAGTGCTGCCTGCCGCCCCACCACTCGGTGCGGCCTTCCTCGTCGCGGGGCAGGGTGTCCGGGTGCAGGTGCCCCATCCAGGGCGGCGGCGAGGCGGTCGGGGTGGCGAGGACCACGCCGATGCCGGCCTCGTGCATCAGGTCCATGATCCGGTCCAGCCAGCCGAAGTCCCTCTCCCCCGGACGGGGTTCGAGCTTCGCCCAGGAGAAGACGCCCAGTGTCACGGAGTTGACGCCAGCCTGTCGCATCAGGCGGACGTCCTCGTGCCAGGTCTCCTCGGGCCACTGCTCGGGGTTGTAGTCACCGCCGTAGAGGATGCGCCCGCGGGTGGCGTCGCTCAGTCCGGGCATCAGGCACGCTCCTGGCGGGTGAGGAGCGTACGGGATGTGCGGGACGCGTGCATGACCTGGCCTACCTCGTTCGGCGGATGGCGGGAAGTGCGGGAAGTGGGATGGGAGGACCGTGGGGAGCCGCGGCGGATCGGCGGATCGCCGGGCTCCCCGTCCGTCAGCCCTTCACGGCGCCCGTGAGCATGCCCTTCTTGAAGTGCTTCTGGACGAAGGGGGACAGCACGGCGACGGGGAGCAGGGCCATGACCATGACGGCCATCTGGACGGCCAGTCCCGACAGCTCACCGGTCTTGATGGCCTGACCGAGGCCGACGGGGGCCTCCTGTTTCTGGACGAGCTGGATCATGACGTTCTGCAGGGGCAGCATGTTCTGGTCGTTGAGGTACAGCGAGGCGTTGAACCAGGCGCTCCAGTAGCCGACGGCGTAGAAGAGCGTGATGACCGCGATCACCGCACGGGACAGCGGCATGACGATCTGCCACAGGATGCGGAAGTCGCCTGCCCCGTCGATGCGGGCGCTGTCGGTGAGTTCCTGCGAGATGTTCATGAAGAAGCCTCGCAGGACCAGGATGTTGAAGACGCTGAGGGCGCTGGGGAGGATCAGGGCGAGGTAGCTGTCGGTCAGACCCAGGGTCTGCACCAGCAGGTACGTCGGGATGAGGCCGGCGCTGAAGAACATGGTCGCCAGCAGCGTCATCAGGATCCAGCGGTGCCCCAGCGAGTCGGTACGCGACAGACCGTAGGCGCAGAGCACGGACACGGTCATCGAGAACACGGTGCCGACCAGTGTGACGCCGATGCTGACCAGGGCGGCCCTGGTGACCTGGCCGCCGCTGAGCAGCTCCTGGTAGGCGATGAAGGTGATGTCCCTGGGCACCATCACCAGGCCGCCGGCCTCGTCGATGGTCCTGCGGGTGGACAGGCTGGTGACGATCACGATCCACAGCGGGAAGACGACCGCCAGGCAGGCGAGGGCCAGGACGATGCCCTTGCCCGCGAGCCCGGCTCTGGTGGGAGCTTCCTCCCACACCGGGCGGGGCGGGGCGGCCCAGCTCCGGACCTTGTGCGTCGGGGGTTCGTCGATCACGGCGGTCACTTCTTGTACACCCCCTGCTCGCCCATGAGATGGGCCACCTTGTTCGCGGCGAGGACCAGTCCGAGGCTGACCACGCCCTTGATGAGGCCCGCGGCGGCCGCGTAGCCGAAGTCCTGGTTGCGCACGCCGTTCCACCAGACGAAGGTGTCGAGGACCTCCGACGCCCCCGGCCCCACGGCGTCGCGTTGCAGCAGGATCTGTTCGAAGCCGACGGTGAGCGCGTCACCCACCCGCAGGACGAGCAGCAGCGCGATCACGGGCCGCAGCGCGGGCAGGGTGACGTGCCACATCCGGCGCCAGCGTCCGGCACCGTCCATGGCGGCGGCCTCGTACAGGTCAGGGCTGACGGAGGCCAGCGCGGCGAGGAAGACGATGATCCCCCACCCGGCGTCCTTCCACACGCTCTGCGCGGTGAGCAGGAACACGAAGGTGTCGGGGTTGGTCATGACCTCCAGGCCGTCGTGGCCGTTCTGGCGCAGGAGCTGCGAGAAGATGCCCGCACCGCCGAACATCTGCTGGAAGACGGCGATGACCAGCACCCAGGAGAAGAAGTGCGGCAGGTACAGGACGGCCTGCGCGACCGCCCGCACCCGGGGCCTGACCACGCTGTTGATGAGCAGCGCGAGCAGGATCGGGATCGGGAAGAACAGCACGAGCTGGAGGAAGAAGAGCACCAGGGTGTTCTTCAGGGCGTTCCAGAACGCCGAGTCCTCGAGGATCCGCTGGAAGTTCTCCAGTCCCACCATGGGACTGTTCAGCATCGAGACGACGCCGTTGTCGCTGATGTAGGGGTCGTAGTCCTGGAAGGCGACGACGTTGCCGAGGATCGGCAGGTAGTTGAAGACCAGGACCAGTGCCACGGCGGGCAGGATCATCAGCAGCAGGACGCGGTCGCGCCGGTATCTGAGCCGCAGGCTCAGTCTGCCGCGCTTTCCCCGGCGTGGCGCGTCAGGGGGGCCGGCTGCGTCACCGGACGCCGCCGGCTTCTCGACCGGCTTCGTGGCCTCGGCCTTGCTCCGAGGCACCGTGCTGTGCGACACGGCGGTTCTCCTTGCCCCGGTCCCGGGTCAGCCGGCCGCCGGACCGTTCTCGTCGAGGATCTCCTGGTACCAGTCGCGCAGTTTGTCCCCGCCCTTGCTTTTCCAGTCGGAGACGGCCTGCTGTACGTCACCGATCTTCTTGCGGCCCCGGATGACGTCGTCCTCCAGTTGCTCGAAGTCGTTGGAGAGGTTGGTGTAGCGGGTGGGCTCGGTGATCTGCATGCCGTAGAAGGGCGACTTCCTGGTGAACGCGCCCATCCGCTGCTGCCACTCGACCTGGCCCTTGGCGACCTCGGGGAAGTCGGGGTGGGCGATGGTCGCGGCGGGGCTGGCGACCATCACGTAGGCGTTCATCACATCGATGTTGCCCTGGTCGTTCTTGGTGGGCACACCGTCCTTGACGGTGTAGTGGGTTCCCTCCACGCCGTAGTTGGTGAGCATGTACTCCTTGGTGCCGTACGGCGCGGCGGTGACGTTGGCGACGGCCAGCACGTCACGGATCACGGCCTCGGACGCCTTCTTGTTGACGAAGGCGAAGATGCCGGCCGGGTTCTTGGCCCACAGGGTGGGGTCGCCGCCGTCGTGACCGAAGATGTCCATACCCCAGATCTTGAAATCCGGGTTCTGGGTGGCCTGTTCGGCGGTGCGGCTCCACCACTGCGAGGAGTCCTGGTTGTAGATCAGGAACTCTCCGGCGGCGAACTTGGGCCCGGGGTCGGTGGCGTTGCTCTTGCCCAGCTCGGCGTCGGGGTGCACGACACCGGCGGCGAACAGCTTGCGCGTCCACTCCAGGGCCTCGAGGTACTCGTCGGTCTCGATGCGGTAGAGCAGCTTGCCGTCGGCCTGGTTCCAGCCGAGCGACTTCTCCTCGCCGGAGAGCACGCCGAAGGCGTTGAAGGCGGTCCACTTCATGTCCAGGCAGGCCCAGCGCTTGGCCCTGGCGTTGGTGGCGTCCTTGGCCAGCGCCATGAAATCGTCGCAGGAGCCGGGGACTTCGTACCCCTCCTTCTCGAAGATGTCCTGGCGGTAGAGCGGCACGATGCCGGTGACGTACGAGGAGGGCATGGGCAGGCCGCGCAGCTCGCCGCCGAAGATGGACCGCTGCCAGGCGTCGGTGGGGATCGCCGCGAGGTTCGGGTAGTCCTTCACCGCGTCGCCGGAGAGGTATGGGCCGAGGTCGGCGAACTTGCCGATGACGGCGCTGGGGATCTTGCCCGTCATGTTCCAGCCGGGCACGACGACCACGTCGGGCACGTCGCTGGAGGCGAGGACCGCGCCGAGCTTCTGGTCGTAGGTGTTGCCGTCCTGGTTCTGCCAGACCACGTCGACGCCGATGAGGTCGTTCATCGCCGTGTAGTAGGCGTTGCCGCCCTTGGGCGGGGAGCCCCAGAAGGGCGACATGACGGTGACCTTGCTGCCCTTGCCGAGCTTCTCGGGCACCGACGTCTTCAGGCCCGCGAGGTCGAGCTTGCTGGTGAAACCGACCGCCGAACCGTTCTTGCTGGGGATGTCGGGGGTGACCACAATGCCGGCCACATACGTCGGCAGCAGCTTCTTGGCGTCCTTGCCCGAGGTGGTGCCCTCCCGCGAACCTCCGTCGGACCCGCCGCACGCGGCGAGCAACGGCATTCCCCCCGCCACCGCTGCGGTGGCGACCGCCGTGGAGGCGAGGAAGCTTCTCCGGCTGGGCCCGGAGGAGGTGGAGGCGTTCGGCGTCATTGCGTCAACCCTTCATGGCACACCAGGACACCCGGCGGCCGTCGGCTGCGGTGTCTTCACTGGAACTGGCTGAGCCGAAGCGGTCGTTCGGAAGGAACGTGCCGGGGAGGCGGCCCTGCAGTCGAAGCGCTTCGATGTTGCTGCGAGGTTAAGTGAACACCCAGGGGCGCACAAGAGTTGCTTACAAGATTCCTCCGAGGTGTGCCGAGGAACTGCGCGATCATCATGCGCGCGCACTCCTCACGGAATGTCCGCGAGATCCCCCGGGGTGTCCGATCCGTCACACCCATGTCCTTGACACCCACCCCTGCTCGGAATGAGCATCGAAGCGCTTCGAAAGCGCCTCGCCGCTCCACCGCAAGGGGATGTCCACGTGACCGCACCAACGCCGCCCATGCCGCCTTTCCGCGATCCGCGCCTGCCGTTCGCGAAGCGCATCGACGACCTTCTGTCGCGGCTCACCCTCGAGGAGAAGATCGGAGCTCTGCACCAGTTCACGCCCGCTGTCGAGCGGCTCGGCATTGCCGCCTTCCGCACCGGCCAGGAGGCGCTGCACGGCGTGGCCTGGATGGGTCCGGCGACGGTGTTCCCTCAGGCCGTCGGGCTGGGGGCGACCTGGAACCCCGAGCTGGTGCGCCGGGTCGGCGAGGCGGTGTCCCGGGAGACCCGCGCGATGCGTGCCCGGGACGAGCGGGTCGGCCTCAACGTGTGGGCGCCGACCGTCAATCTGCTGCGCCATCCCCTGTGGGGCCGCAACGAGGAGGGCTACTCGGAGGATCCCCTGCTCACCTCGGCGATCGCCACCGCCTACACCCGCGGTCTGCGCGGTGATCACCCGGTGTACTGGCGCACGGCCCCGGTGCTCAAGCACTGGCTCGCGCACAACAACGAGACGGCCCGGGACACCGCATCCAGCTCGGTCCGCCCGCGCGTGCTGCACGAGTACGATCTGCGCGCCTTCCGCGACGCCGTCGAGGCCGGCGCGGTGGCCGGGGTGATGCCCGCCTACAACCTGGTCAACGGCCGCCCGAACCATGTCTCGCCGTATCTGCGCGAGCAGTTGCGTACCTGGACGGAGGAGGAGCTGCTGGTCTGCTCGGACGCCGGCGCACCGTCCAACCTGGTCGATTCCGAGCACTACTTCGACACCCACGAGGAGGCCGTCGCGGCCTCGCTGCGGGCCGGGGTGGACAGTTTCACGGACCACGGCACGGACAGCTCGGTCATCGTGGGTCGCCTCGAAGCGGCGTTGCGGCAGGGTCGGCTGACGGAGGCCGAGATCGACGGCGCCGTCCGCCGGCAGCTCTCGGTGCGCTTCCGGCTCGGCGAGTTCGACCCGGGCGAGGACCCGTACGGAAACGGCGGGGACGGCGGTGTCCCGCAGGCAAAGGGACGCGCCGGTGAGCACTCCTTCGACACCCCGGAGCACCGGGCGCTGGCGCAGGAGGCCGCCGAGCAGGCGGTGGTCCTGCTGAAGAACGACGGCCTGCTGCCCCTGGCACCGGCCCCCGCCCGTGTCGCCGTGGTCGGCCTGCTCGCCGACGAGTGCAAGCTCGACTGGTACAGCGGCACCCTCATCCACCGCTCCACTCCCCTGGAGGGGCTCTACCAGCGGTTCGGCACCGAGCGGGTGGAGTTCGCCGAGGGCGTGGACCGCGTCCTGCTGAGGACCTCCGCCGGCGCCTTCGTGCACGTGCCGCCCGCGCCCGACAGTCCCGACGAGGTGCGTGGCGCCGAGGGCGCGCTGGACCCGGCGCTGCTCGCGGGCCGGACCGACCTGGCCCCGCTCACCGCCGGGCCGGAGGGTACCGAGCTCGCCCTGGTCGACTGGGGTGAGGGCGTGCTGACCCTGCGCGCCCCGGACGGCCGGTATCTGTCGGTCGCCGAGGACGGCTACCTCCGCGCCTCCGCCGACCAGCCGGGCGGCTGGGTCGTGCAGGAGACGTTCCGGCTGGAACCGCACGGCGGCGGTCACCTCCTCAGGCACGTGGGAACAGGACGCCACGTGCAGGTCACCGCCGACGGCGTGAAGGTTGCCGCCGAGAACACCGAGAACACCGAGAACACCGAGAACCCGGAAGGGGTCACCACCGGGGAGAGCCCCGGCGCGTCGGCCCCCGAGGTCTTCGAGCTGATCGTCACCGAGAACGGCGCGGAGGCGGTGGCGCGGGCCGCGACGCAGGCCGACGTGGTCGTGGTGGTCGCCGGCAACGACCCGCACATCAACGGCCGGGAGACCGAGGACCGGGCGACACTCCGGCTGCCCGCCCAGCAGGAGCTGCTGCTGGGCGCGGCCCGCGCCGCCAACCCGAACACCGTGCTGGCGCTGGTCTCCGCCTACCCTTACGCGATCGATCCGACGGACCTGCCGGCGGTGCTCTGGACCGCGCACGGCGGGCAGGCCGCGGGCACCGCGCTGGCCCGGGTGCTCGCCGGTGACGTCTCCCCCGCCGGCCGGCTTCCGCAGACCTGGTACGCCGACGACGCCGACCTGCCCGGCCTGCTGGACTACGACGTGATCGGCTCCCGCCAGACCTACCTGTACTTCGGGGGCACCGCACTGTTCCCCTTCGGGCACGGTCTGTCGTACGCGGCCTTCGCCTACGGCGAGTTGACGGCTCGCGCCGAGGGACGGGCGGTGCGGGTGTCGTTCACGGTCACCAACACCGGTGCCGTCCCGGCCGACGAGGTGGCCCAGCTCTACACGCGGGCCGTGGCCCCCTCGGTGCCGCGTCCGCTGCGCGAACTGGTGGCCCACCGGCGGCTGACCCTCACGCCCGGCGAGACGGCCGAGGTCGTCCTCGAGCTCCCCCTGTCCTCCTTCGCGTTCTGGGACGTGGCGGTGGGCCGGTGGCGGGTGGAGCCGGGCCGGTACGAGCTGCTGGCCGGCGCGTCCAGCACGGACATCCGGCAGTGGACCACCGTCACCCTCGACGGCGAACCCTCCGCCCCCCGCGCAGTCCTCGAACACGGCCTGGACGCGGCCGGTTTCGACGAGCAGAGCGGTACCGAGATCGTCGACCGGGCCAGGGAGTCGGGCGACGCGGTGACGTCGGCGGCCGGGCAGGAGGGCGAACTGGTCTTCCGTCGCTGCGACTTCGGGGAGGGGGCGACGAAGGTGACCGTCGAGGTGTCGGGCGGGGGCAGCGTCGTGCTCTCCCTCGACGACGGCCCGGTGCTCACCACGCTGTCCCCGTCGGCCCCGTCGTCGGGCCCGTACGACTACGTCACCCTCGAGGCGCCCCTCGCTTGCGCCGAGAACCCCGGGGCCACCGCCGGCGTGCACGAGGTGCGCCTGAGGCTGCGCGGCGCGCTGCGGCTCGCCCGGATCGGCTTCTCCGGCTGAGGGCACGCAGAGGTGCGAAGAGGCACGCACCGGCGTCGAAAGGAAGGGGCCCGGCACCGGAAGACACCGGTGCCGGGCCCCTTCCGGCGGCCTCAGGAACCCACCGTCCGCCTCAGAGGGCGAGGCCGGTCAGGACCATCACCCGCTCGTAGGTGTAATCGTCCATCGCGAACCTCACGCCCTCGCGGCCCACGCCGGACTGCTTGGCACCGCCGTACGGCATCTGGTCGGCGCGGTAGGAGGGCACGTCGCCGATGACGACCCCGCCGACCTCCAAGGCGCGGTGGGCCCGGAAGGCGGCCTGGAGGTCGTGAGTGAACACCCCTGCCTGGAGGCCGTACTTGGAGTCGTTGGCGGCGGTGAAGGCCGCTGCCTCACCGTCCACCTTCGTCACCGTCAGGACGGGACCGAAGACTTCCTCGCGGGCGATCGTCACCCCGGCCGGTACGTCGGCGAGCACGGTCGGCGCGTAGGAGGCGCCGTCCCGCTTGCCCCCGGTGAGGACGGCGGCGCCGGCCTCGACGGCCTCCTGCACCCATGCCTCGACCCGCTCGGCGGCGTCCTGGCTGACCAGCGGGCCGACGTCGGTCGCGTCGTCGGCCGGGTCGCCGGTGACCTGGGCCTCCACGGCGGCGACGATGCGCGGCAGCAGCCTGTCGTACACGGAGGCGTCCGCGATGACCCGCTGCACGGAGATGCAGGACTGGCCGCCCTGGTAGTTGGAGAAGGTGGCGATGCGCTGCGCGGCGCGGTCCAGGTCCTCGTCGCTCGCCCAGTCGGCGAGGACGACGGCCGCGCCGTTGCCTCCGAGCTCCAGGGTGCAGTGCTTGCGCGGCACCGAGTCCATGATCGCGTAGCCGACCTTCTCGGAGCCGGTGAAGGAGATCACCGGCAGCCGCTCGTCCTGCACCAGGGCGGGCATGCGGTCGTTCGGGACCGGGAGGATGCTCCAGGAGCCGGCCGGCAGTTCGGTCTCGGCGAGCAGTTCGCCGATGAGCAGCCCGGACAGCGGGGTCGCCGGGGCGGGCTTGAGGACGATGGGGACACCGGCGGCGATGGACGGGGCGATCTTGTGGGCGCACAGGTTCAGCGGGAAGTTGAACGGAGCGATGCCCAGGACGACGCCCTTGGGGAACCGCCGTGTGAGGGCGAGCCGTCCCTGGCCGCCGGCGTCGGTGTCGAGCCGCTGGCCCTCGCCGCCGTTGAACCGGCGTGCCTCCTCGGCGGCGAACCGGAAGACGGACACGGCCCGGCCGACCTCGCCGCGCGCCCACTTGACCGGCTTGCCGTTCTCGGCGGAGATCAGCCGGGCGATGTCCTCGGCGCGCTCGGCGAGCCGTCGGCCGACGTGGTCGAGAGCGGCCGCGCGGACATGGGCGGGGGTGGCCGCGCACTCGTCCCGTACGGCGTACGCGGCGGCCACGGCTTCCTCGACCTGGGCGTCGGTGGGCTCGCTCACCGTGCCGACGACCCGGCCGTCCCACGGAGAGGTGACGTCGAAGGCGGCCTCGCCGGTGGCCTGGCGGCCGGCGAGCCAGAAGGGGTGGGTGGCCGCCATGTCTTTCTGGGGCATGAGTGATCCGGCCCTTCCGTATGGGGGTGTACGTGGCCTGCTGCATCCACCGTAGGGGCGCGCCGGCGACGTGACGCTTGTCCGAGTCGTAGCAGTCGCTTCCCGGGGCGCGCCGATTTGGCAGATCGGCCGGCGGGCGGCGGGCGGCGGGCGAAGAAAGACGGGCAGACAGTCCACCGCACCGTCGCGGCCGTCAGTCGGACGACGTCGCCTTCAGCGCTAGCCACAGCTCCATGCGGACGTCCGGGTCGTCCAGGGAACGGCCGAGGATCTCCTCGACGCGGCGCATGCGGTAGCGGAGGGTGTGGCGGTGCACGCCGAGGTCGGCGGCCGCGGCGTCCCACTGCCCGTGCCGGGAGAGCCAGGCGCGCAGGGAGGCGACGAGGTCGCCGCGCCCGGTCGCGTCGTGCTCGTTCAGGGGGCGCAGCAGTCCGTCGGCAAAGGCACGGACCGCGTCGTCCGCGAGCAACGGCACCACGGACCCGGCGGCCATCTGCTCGTGCTCCACCAGTACCCTGCCCCGCCTCCTGGCCACCGACAGCGCCTGTCCGGCCTGCTGGTAGGCGGCGGAGGCGGCGATGGGACCGACCGGCGCGGAGAGACCCACGACCAGTTCGTCCTCGCCGGCGCTCACGAAGGGCCCGTGGGCGCCTCCGGCACCGCGCGCGGCCTCCAGGGCGGCCGCGTGGTCGCGGCACGCGGCCACGGCCGCGCCGTCGTCGGCGGCCAGTACCACCAGCCGCTCTCCCTCCGGCACGACCAGAACCGCCTCGCCGGAACGGGCGGCGGCGGACTCCATGGTTTCCGCGAGCGCGCCGAGGGCGTCGCCGTTCGGGTCGCCCTGGGCGCGAGCGGGGGGTGCCGTGCCCGTCTCGGCCACGACGATCCGGAAAAGTGCGTCCAGGAGACCGCCGTACAGGTGCCCGGCCACCGCGCGGGCGTGGTCCGGCTCCCCGGCGAGCAGCATGCGCAGGACGGCGGCCCCGATCCGCTGTTCGGCGGCGTGCAGGGAGCGGGAGCGTTCCGTGGTCAGGGTGAGCAGCGCGACGGCGGAGTGGACGGCGTACCGCTCGGCGGTGCCGAGCGTGGCGGCCGTGCCGACGGCGAGCGCGGCACGGGGGCGCCGGCCGGTGCCGAGGGAGTGCAGTTCGACCCGGTCGTCGTCCTCCGGTCCGGCGACGACCGACGAGGCGGGCGCCGACCGCTCCCGCAGCCGCCGTACGTCGGCTATGAGCCGTGCGGCGCGCCGGCCCGCCCAGTCCGGTGCCGTGGCGACGACGGCGCCCGAGGCGTCGTACAGCGCGGCCCATCCGTCGATCTGGGTGGCGAGCGCGGCCAGCAGGCCCTCGGGGCCGCCGGTCAGTCCCTGCCGGGTCAGCTCCCGCTGGGCCGCGAACCCCGCGGTCACCGCGCGGTACTGGTCGGCGGCGACGGCGGCGGAGACGGCCTTGCTGATCGCGAGGAAGGGAGTGCGGTGCGGCACCTCGAGGAGCGGCAGGCCCTCCTGACGCGCGGCGTCGACCAGTGCCTCGGGGATGTCCTCGTAGTGGACGCCGACGGCGAACCCGAGGCCGACGACCCCCGCGTCCACCAGCCGCTTCACATAGCGGCGCATCGCCTCCGCGTCCTCCGCGTCCAGCTTGAGCGCGGTGATGAGCAGCAGTTCGCCGCCCTCCATGTACGGCACGGGGTCGGCCAGCTCACTGGCGTGCGCCCAGCGGACCGGCACGTCGAGGCCGTCCTCGCCCGCGCGCACGGTCAGCTTGAGCGCGGAGTGGTGGGCGAGCGAAGCGAGCGTCAGGGGCATGGCGCCTTCAGATCGACTACGGGAACGGTTGGTCGGGTGTCCGGGTCGGTGAGCGGTCTGACGTTTTGGCCGTCACGTATGAACGACCCTTGTCGATTCTGCCTCACCGTATGCACACCGCGTCACCACATGTGCGGCGCTCGTTCCCGACGTGCTGGTCAGTCCCGCAGGTCGACCAACAGCGGCGGCGCGTGCTCGCCCCGGACGTCGGTCAGGGACAGCACCGCGTGCCCGGCCGGCATCGCGTGCGCGAGTTCGGACGCGGACCACCGCTCCCGCTCGACCTGCCGTACGGTGACCGCCCGCGCGGTGGGCGCCTTGCCGGTGATGGCCCGCCGCACCGCGTGCCAGGCCTTGCCCGCCGGGCTCTCCGCGATGATCTGCCGGTCGGTGACGTCCCGTGCCTCGGTCCACTCCTTGCCCCAGACCTCGGCGAAGTCCTGCCCGTCCCACGGGGTCAGCCCGGCCAGCGCCATCCTGCATCCGACGGTCCCGAGCAGGGGGCCGCGCAGTGGCCGCGCCACGTCGTCCAGGGTGCGCAGGGTGAGCACGGCGCCGGCGTTCGCCGACCGCAGCCGCTGGATGCCGCGTACGGCCTCGGGAGTGATGACGCCGGTCGCGTCGTCCAGCACCAGACAGGCGAACAGGGACCGGTCCTCGCGCTCCGTCACGCTCGCCGTGAACTGTGCGAGCACGAGCCGCGCCAGTACCCGCGAGGCGTCGGCGTGGCCCCGCGCGGGCAGGTCGACGCGGACCCGTACGGGATGGTCCAGCGCCTTGAGGGTGAACGGCCGGGACTGCCCGGAGGTGTCGAAACCCCTGCTTTTGAAGAACGTCGCGAAGGCCGGCCGGTCGAGCAGCGCCACCCGGTCGGCGAGAACCCCGCCGACGTCGCCGGGGTGAGCCATCTGCCTTTCCCGGGCGTCGAGTTCGCGCAGCAGTGACCGCTGCCCCGTCTCCGTCAGGCCCTGGCGCAGCTCGGCCAGCGGGCCGGGCGAGCCGTCGAGCAGGCCGCGCAGCTCGGGGACGGAGGGGAAGCGGCCGTGCACCGCGTGGAAGGGGCCGAGCAGCTGGGCGAGGACGGTGGTGGCGCGCCGGCTGTCGTTGCCGGGGTTCGGGTCGGCCAGGTCACCGACCAGGGCCTCGGCGAGGACCGCGGCGGCCTCGTCGGGGTCGGTGGTCCCGCCGTACAGGTCGAGGTCGTACACGGAGTCGGGGTGGCCGATCCGCACCACGACGTCGTACGCGTCGGCCGGACCGGCGGCCACGCCGGCGGCACCGACGACGACCACGGCGGCGCGTCCGGCGAGCGCGTGCAGGCACAGCGACTCGGCGACCGGCCGGACGACGGCACTGGTCTTGCCGGAGCCGGCCGGTCCGACCGCGACCAGGGAGGTGCCCAGCAGCTCGGGGCCGAGCGCGAGGCCGGTGCCCCGGTAGGCGTACGGGTTGCGGACGTCGTCGGCGGTGGTGCCGAGCCGTACCTGACCGGTGACCAGGTCGTGCCGGGCCTGCCGGGCGGGCAGGTCGCGGGCTCCCGAGGGATGCGGGCAGGCGGCGGCACCGTGGCCGAGCACGGCGCCGGCGAAGGTGGCGAGGGGGTGCCGGCCGCTGCGTACGCCCTGCCAGGCTCGGGTGATCCGGGCGTGGTCGACGTCCCGCATCAGCCCGGCGCGCGCGTCGGCGGCGAGCCGGTCCGCCGCGTCGGTGGCGCCGGCGGCACGCAGCGCGGGCCAGGTGACGGGGTCGTCCTCGGGGGTCGGCTGCGGCTCCTTCAGCTCGGGGCGTCGCAGTCGGGGTGCCCCGAAACGACGCCAGACCTCACCCCAGCGGCCCAGTCTCCCCACCCCGATCATGATCGCGAACACGACGAGCAGGGTGTAGCCGTCCCAGACGACGAGGTTGACGATCTGGTCGTCGCTGGTGCGCCACGAATCCGGCGTGAACAGCTCCAGGGGAAGAAGCCACCAGCCGCCCAGATAGCCGTTCGCCAGCAGTGACCAGATCAGCCACCCCACGAGCAGGGCGATGAGTGCTCCGCTGAGCAGTTCCCGGGTCGCGATCTGTACCGGTTCCTCCATCGGCCGGGGCCGGTGTCCGAACCGCCATACGCCGGGCAGCGCCTCGGGGCGGGGGGTGCGCAGCCAGGTCAGGAACGCCGACCCGTCCGGCAGGGGCGGCATGCCCGGTGCCCTGGCCGGCCTCGGGGGCGCCGAGGGCACCTCCGGTGGCCCGGCAGGGCGCGGCACCGGGTTCGCGTGCGTACCCCGCGCGTCCTGCGTCCCGTCGCTGTCCATCACCCTTGCCCCCTGAGCTGCCGCGCCGTTCACCATCAGCGAGCCAATCTAACGCCCCCGCAGGGCGAGTTCACCGTTCGCCCGGCCGGGCCGGGCCACGAGGTCGCTCTGTACGGTGCCGGGTGCGCCCCGGATCCCGCGCGGCCCCCCGTCCGGCACCGCGCGGCGCAGGCCCGCCGCCCCCCGGGTCGCCGTCACGTCCACCGCCCTCTCTCCTGCCTTCCGTCCCCCGCTATGTCCACACCGGACAACCCGGCCCCCCGGACAACGCCCACATGGAGCATGCCCAGCCTCCCTTCCCCGCCCTAGCCTGCGAGAAAAGAAGGCACGTGTCCGTTTCACCCCAGGAGCCCCTCATGACCGCACTTCCGCAGGAGCGCCGCGTCGTCACCGCCATCCCGGGCCCGAAGTCGCAGGAGTTGCAGGCCCGCCGTACCGCCGCGGTCGCACAGGGCGTGGGCTCCGTGCTGCCCGTGTTCGCCGCGCGTGCGGACGGCGGGATCATCGAGGACGTCGACGGCAACCGGCTGATCGACTTCGGCTCGGGCATCGCGGTGACCTCGGTCGGCGCCTCCGCCGAGGCCGTCGTACGCCGTGCCACCGCTCAGCTCGCCGACTTCACGCACACCTGTTTCATGGTCACGCCGTACGAGGGGTACGTGGCCGTGGCCGAGGCGCTCGCCGAGCTGACGCCGGGCGACCACGCCAAGAAGTCGGCCCTCTTCAACAGCGGCGCCGAGGCCGTCGAGAACGCAGTCAAGATCGCGCGGGCCCACACCAAGCGGCAGGCGGTCGTGGTGTTCGACCACGGCTACCACGGCCGCACCAACCTCACCATGGCGCTCACCGCGAAGAACATGCCCTACAAGCACGGCTTCGGCCCGTTCGCGCCCGAGGTGTACCGCGTCCCCGTCGCCTACGGCTACCGCTGGCCGACCGGCGCCGAGAACGCCGGCCCCGAGGCCGCCGCCCAGGCCATCGACCAGATCTCCAAGCAGGTCGGCGCCGAGAACGTGGCCGCGATCGTCATCGAGCCGGTGCTCGGCGAGGGCGGCTTCATCGAGCCGGCGAAGGGCTTCCTGCCCGCGATCGGCAAGTTCGCCTCGGACAACGGCATCGTGTTCGTCGCCGACGAGATCCAGTCCGGCTTCTGCCGCACCGGCCAGTGGTTCGCCTGTGAGGACGAGGGCATCGTCCCGGACCTGATCACCACCGCCAAGGGCATCGCCGGCGGGCTCCCGCTCTCCGCCGTGACCGGACGCGCCGAGATCATGGACGCGGCCCACTCCGGCGGTCTCGGCGGCACCTACGGCGGCAACCCGGTGGCCTGCGCGGGCGCGCTCGGCGCCATCGAGACGATGAAGGAGCTGGACCTCAACGGGAAGGCCAAGGCGATCGAGGCGGTCATGAGGACCCGGCTGACCGCGATGGCCGAGAAGTTCGACGTCATCGGTGACATCCGCGGCCGCGGCGCCATGATGGCCATCGAGCTCGTCGAGGACCGCACGACCAAGGAGCCGAACGCAAAGACGACGGCCGCGCTGGCCAAGGCCTGCCGGCAGGAGGGCCTGCTGGTCCTGACCTGTGGCACCTACGGCAACGTGCTGCGCTTCCTGCCGCCGCTGGTCATCGGCGAGGACCTGCTGAACGAGGGCCTGGACATCCTCGAGCAGGCGTTCGCACATATCTGAACAGGCATTCGTGCACATCTGAGCCGCCGGGGAAGCGGGTGAGCCGCTCCGGCGTCCACCGCCGGGACGTGAGCGGCAGAGCGTGTGAAGAACGTGTGCGGGGTGGATGACAGGAGCCGGTTGGCCCTGTCGCCGGTCCACCCCCTGCCGTAGGTTCTACCGGGACAAGAGAGACACCCGTTCACAGGTGACTGTGAGCGGTACGGGCCGAGGTGTCCCCAGCTTCGACCTGGTCGTGCCCTCACGCACACAACCGGAGCCCCCGGGTTCCGGGCCTCCTCACGATCGGACAGTCGCTCGCCCCAAACCCCCCGGGGCGCGCGGCGTTCCGGTCCGGACGGCTGTCCACGCGTCATGCGCGGCAGGCCGTTGCCCGAAGGGCCAGTGCTCCCCCCTGCACTGGCCCTTCGGCCTGCCCCGCCCCGCACCGCCGCTGCGAACGGCCCCGAGCCCGCACATGCGACGCTGTGCACCATGCTGCTGCTCGGACCTCCTGTTCTCCTCTTCGCCCTGATCACCTGGCAGGTCGTCACCGACGGCCCCCTGGTGGACCTGGACGAACGGCTGAGCGAGGCACTCGTCGAGCCGGACACGGCCTCCGAAGTGCTCGCCGACCTCGGCAACACCGAAGTGGCCGTTCCCCTCCTCGCGGCCGCCCTGGTGTACGTCGCGTGGCGGGGGCGTGCCGTGGGCCGGGACCGCTGGTGGCTGCCGCCCGCCGCCGGAACGGTGGCGATGGTTCTGGTGCCGGTGCTCGTCGTGCCCCTGAAGGAGTGGACCGGCCGCCCCGGCACCCCGGCTGTGCCCCCGGCCGTCGGCTACTACCCGTCCGGCCACACCGCCACCGCCGTCGTGGCGTACGGTGCGGCGGTCCTGCTCCTCCTCCCGCTGCTGCGTTCGCCGGTGGTCCGCCGCGCGTTCCTGCTGCTCTGCGCCGCCCTGGTCGCCGGTGCCTCCTACGGGCTGGTGCGCCGGGGCTACCACTGGCCGCTGGACGTGGCGGCCAGTTGGTGCCTGGGGGCGGTCCTGCTGGTCTGCCTGTGGCTGCTGGCCGGCCCGAACAGCCGTCCGGGCCGCTGACCGGCAGTGGGTCGGTCGGCCGGAGCAGCACGTCCCACTCCTTGCCGGCCGGCAGCAGCGCCACCCCGTGCGGGTTGCGCTCCCACTCCCAGCGGCACGTCTCGGGATCGGGCGCGACGCAGGAGAGCCACTCGACCGCCGGCTTCGTCCCTGTCATCACCAACGCCTGCCTCTCTGTCGTGGACGCGGAAAAACGCGTCACGAGGAGGAGAGGAGGCTTTCCGCCGGGCATTGAGCGGGTTCCGGCACCTCGCCGCAGCGAAACGGATCACACCAGACGAAATCCGGTCACCACTGCCAAAAACAGGCCACGTCCGCCGGGACCCGGACCCTGGTTGCCGGGAATCGCTCTCAGCTGTCGAAGCCCAGCCCCAGCCTGTCCATCGTCCGCAGCCACAGGTTCCGGTGTCCGTCGTGGGTGTCGGCGTGCGCCAGCGACCACCGGGTGAGCGCGATGCCGGTCCAGGCGAAGGGCTCGGGCGGGAACGGCAGCGGCTTCCTGCGCACCATCTCCAGTTCCGTGCGCTCGGTGCGCTCCCCCGCCAGCAGGTCCAGCATCACCTCGGCGCCGAAGCGGGTGGCGCCGACACCGAGCCCCGTGAAGCCGGCCGCGTAGGCGGCCCTGCCCCGGTGGGCGGTGCCGTAGAACGCCGAGAAGCGGGAGCAGGTGTCGATCGCGCCGCCCCAGGCGTGGGTGAAGCGGACGCCCTCCAGCTGCGGGAAGCAGGTGAAGAAGTGCTCGGCGAGCTTCGCGTAGGTCTCCGGCCGGTCGTCGTACTCGGCGCGCACCCGCCCGCCGTACGGGTAGACCGCGTCGTAGCCGCCCCACAGGATGCGGTGGTCGGCGGTCAGCCGGAAGTAGTGGAACCGGTTGGCGCTGTCGCCGAGTCCCTGCCGGTTGCGCCAGCCGACGGACGCCAGCCGGGCGTCGGTGAGCGGCTCGGTCATCAGGGCGTAGTCGTAGACCGGAACGGTGTAGGCACGGGCCCGTTTGACCAGGCTGGGGAAGACGTTGGTGCCGAGGGCGGCGGTGCGGGCACGGATCTGCCCGTAGGGGGTGCGCACGGCCAGTCCGGCGCCGTGGGAGCGCAGGGTGAGGGCGGGGGTGTGCTCGTACACGCGGAGGCCGAGGCCGAGGCAGGCCCGCTTGAGTCCCCAGGCCAGCTTCGCCGGGTGGAGCATGGCCACGCCCCTGCGGTCCCAGAGACCGGCCAGGAAGGTGGGCGAGTCGACCTGGGCGCGGACCTCGTCCGTGTCCAGGAACTCCGCCCCTTCCGCGAGCCCCCGGCGGTCGATCTCCTGGTACCGGTCGCGCAGTTCGCGTGCCTGGTGGGGTGCGGTGGCGACGTCGAGCTCACCGGTGCGTTCGAAGTCGCAGTCGATGGCGTGGCGGGCGACCGTCTCCTCGATGGCGTCGAGATTGCGGGCGCCCAGCCGCTCCAGTTCGTGGATCTCGTCCGGCCAGCGGGTCAGGCCGTTGGCCAGACCGTGGGTGAGGGAGGCGGCGCAGAATCCGCCGTTGCGGCCCGAGGCCGCCCAGCCCACCTCGCGTCCCTCCACCAGGACGACGTCCCGCCCCGGGTCGCGTTCCTTGGCGATCAGCGCCGTCCACAGTCCGCTGTATCCTCCGCCCACCACCAGCAGGTCGCGGTTCTCGGCGCCGGTGAGGGCGGGCCGGGGTTCCGGCCGGCCCGGGTCGTCCAGCCAGTAAGCGGACGGACGGGCATCGGCGAGGGATTCCATCCAACGGCTCATGGTCCCGGCCCCCTACGCCTTCTGCCGCGTGCGGCGGTTGCCGACGGCCATGGAGACCAGCACCAGCAGCACGGCGACGGCGAACATGGCCGTACCGACGACGTTGATCTGTACCGGAGTTCCGCGCTGCGCGGAGCCCCAGACGAACATCGGGAAGGTGACGGTGGCCCCCGAGTTGAAGTTGGTGATGATGAAGTCGTCGAAGGACAGGGCGAAGGCGAGGAGCGCGCCCGCCGCGATGCCGGGGGCGGCGATCGGCAGGGTGACCCGCAGGAACGTCTGGACCGGGCCGGCGTACAGGTCCTGGGCGGCCTGCTCGAGGCGGGGGTCCATCGACATCACGCGGGCCTTGACGGCGACCACGACGAAGCTGAGGCAGAACATGATGTGGGCGATGAGGATCGTCCAGAAGCCGACCTGGACGCCCATGTTGAGGAACAGCGTCAGCAGTGACGCCGCCATGACCACCTCGGGCATCGCCATCGGCAGGAAGACCAGCGAGTTCACGGTGGAACGGGCACGGAAGCGGTAGCGGGCCAGCGCGAAGGCGATCATGGCGCCGAGCCCGATGGCCAGCGGCCAGCGGCCAGCGGCCAGCGGCCAGCGGCAGAAGACGCAGGCCGAGATGATCCCGAGGACGAGTCCGGTGACACCCATGCCGTTGGCCGGCTGCGGAGGCGTGCCGGTCCAGCCGTGATCGCCCTGGTCGGGCATGCCGTCGTGGGCGGGAGCACCGGCGCGGCCGGGCGGGTGCGCGGCCGGGCGGATGTACCCGCTCCGGTGGCCGCCCGGGTAGCCGTACGGCACCTGGCCGGGACCGCCGGGGGCGATGGGCGGCGGGACCGGCTCGGCGGACGGGGGCGCGAAGGGGTTGGAGGCCGCGGCTTCGGGGCCTGCGGGCGCGGGAGCGGACGGGGTGGAAGGGCCGGAGGGGCCGGAGGTGTCCGCCCGGAGCCGGGCGGGCGGCGCGGCCGAAGGGCCGGCCGGGGCCGGAGGGGCCGGGCGGGCGGCGCGGCCGAAGGGGCCGGCCGAGGCCGGAGGGGCCGGGCGGGCGGCGCGGCCGAAGGGCCGGAGGGGGCCGGAGGGGCCGGGCGGGCGGCGCGGCCGAAGGGCCGGAGGGGGCATTCGCCGCGGGGAGGGATGTGACCGTCCGCTGGTCGTGCACGGAAGGCGTCGGGGGAGCGGAGGGGGTGCCGGAGGCCGGGGGTGCGCCGGCCGCGCCGGGCGTCCCCGGGGCGAAAGCCGGAGGGTCGAACTCCGGGAGGGCGAACGGGTCGGTGACTCCGGCGGAGCCCGACGGCCCGGACGTGCCGTGGCCGCCGAGATCCAGCCGGGTCAGCTCGGGCGGCGACACCTCCCGCGGCGGGCTCTGGGGCGGCTGGGCCTGCGCGGCCCCGCTGTCGGCCGGCGCCGCCCGGACGTCGTCATGAGCATGCGGGTCCCGGGGCGGAGTGCCGCCCGCCGGGTTTCCCCGCGCTTCCGGCGCCTGCGCGTCGCCGGACAGACGCCGGCCCTCCTCCGTCGAACGTGCCGTCAAGGTAAGGCCCGACACCGCCCCGTGCGCGCCCGGCCTACGATGACCCCCGATCCACCGATCAGCCGATCACCCGCGTCCCGCCACAGCCGCACCCCGGCCGGGGACGCCGTTTTTGGGAGGGACCATGACCGAACGCCTCGCCGCGTCCGCCGGGGCGGCGGGCAGCGGCCCGCACGACTTCATCGCCGGACTGCCCAAGGCCGAACTGCACGTGCACCACATCGGTTCCGCCTCCCCCCGCATCGTCTCGGAGCTGGCCGCCCGCCACCCCGACTCCAGGGTCCCCGTCGACCCCGAGGCGCTCGCCGACTACTTCACCTTCACGGACTTCGCCCACTTCATCGACGTGTACCTGTCCGTCGTCGACCTGATCCGCACGCCCGAGGACGTCCGGCTGCTCACCTACGAGGTGGCGCGTGAGCTGGCCCGGCAGCGGGTGCGGTACGCCGAGCTGACGATCACCCCGTTCTCGTCGACCCGTCGCGGGATCGACGCGCGGGCGTTCATGGAGGCGATCGAGGACGCCCGCAAGGCGGCCGAGTCCGAGTTCGGGACCGTGCTGCGCTGGTGCTTCGACATCCCCGGCGAGGCCGGACTGGAGGCTGCCGAGGAGACCACGCGGCTCGCCACCGACGACCGTCTGCGTCCGGAGGGCCTGGTCTCCTTCGGTCTGGGCGGACCCGAGATCGGGGTGCCCCGGCCCCAGTTCAAGCCGTACTTCGACCGGGCCATCGCCGCGGGCCTGCGCTCGGTGCCGCACGCCGGTGAGACGACCGGTCCCGGGACGGTGTGGGACGCCCTGGTCGACCTGCGCGCGGAGCGGATCGGGCACGGCACCAGCGCCGCCCAGGACCCCGGGCTGCTCGCACATCTCGCCGAGCGGCGCATCGCGCTGGAAGTGTGCCCCACCTCCAACATCGCCACCCGCGCGGTCACCAGCCTCGACGAGCACCCGATCAGGGAGTTCGTCCGCGCCGGTGTGCTGGTCACCGTCAACTCCGACGACCCGCCGATGTTCGGCACCGACCTGAACACCGAGTACGCGATCGCCGCACGGCTGCTGGGCCTCGACGAGCGGAGCCTGGCGGCGCTGGCGAGGAACGCGGTGGAGGCCTCGTTCCTGGACGAGCCGGGCAAGGCACGGCTGGCCGCCGAGATCGACGCGTACACCACGTCCTGGCTCGCCTCCCGGCCGCTGCGGTGAAACCGTTCTTTGCCGCCGTGAAGCAGCCGTCCCGTGAGCCGAACCCGCGAAGGACCGCCATGCACCACGTGACCGCCGTGGCCCACCGCGGCGACCCGTACCACGTCCGCGAGAACACGCTCGCCTCGCTGCGTTCCGCGCTCCACAAGGGCGCGGACGCGGTCGAGTTCGACGTACGCCTCACCCGGGACGGCGTACCGGTCCTGCTGCACGACGAAACGCTGAAGCGGCTCTGGGAGCACGACCGCCCGCTGCGGTCGCTGTCCTGGGAGGAGGTGCGCGGCCTGACCGACGGCGGTGTGCCCACGCTGCCGGACGCGCTGTCGGCGACCGAGGGCGCCAGGGTCATGCTGGACCTGCCGGGCGATCCCGGCCCCCGGACGGTGCGCCGGATCGTGGGCGCCGTGCGGGAGCACGGCGCCCAGGACCGCGTCTGCTACTGCGCGGGCGCCGCCCCGATGCTTGCCGTGCGCGCGGCGGACCCGTCGGCCGAGATCGCCCTCACCGTCACGTCGTCGGTCCCGCCGCGCGCCGGCGTCCTGGAGGCGGTCCGGCCGCGCTGGCTGAACTACCGCTTCGGCCTGGCCGACCGGGCCCTCGCCGACCGGATCCACGCGGACGGCTGTCTGCTCTCCGTGTGGACCCCGGACACCCGCCGCTCCATGCGCCGTCTGCTGGCGCTGGGCGCCGACTCGATCACCACCAACCGCATCGACGTCCTGTGCGCGCTGCGCACCACCGCCCGGTAGGGCGCCCGGCCGGTAGGGCGCCCGGCCGGTAGGGCGCCCGGCCGGCCTGGAGGACCCCGTCCTGCGGGTCGGGCCGAAGACGCGAGAGCGGGCGGCGCGGCGTACGGGGTGAGTGCTTCCAGCCGCTTGGTCTTCTTCCGTACGGCGTGCAGCGGGATCACATCGAGCACCCCGAACGCCATGTCGATGACGCTCCGCCAGAAGGGGATGCCGCGGACCGGGCCGCAGACGAGGGTGAGCGGGATGACGCCGGCGCAGGCGATCATGCCGAACTCGACGACCCAGATGTTGCGGACCGGGTCGCGGCAGGGACCGTAGAGGGCGACGGCTACGACCAGGTGGGTGAAGGCCAGCCAGCCGGTGCCGCAGAGGAGGAACGGGTACCCGGCGTCGGCTGCGTCGAGCCCGTCACGGACCCGCTCGATCCACTCCATGAGGGCGGGAAGGTGCTCCGGTGCCCCCAGGGAACGGAGCACCTCCTCGGCCCGGAGCGGTTCGTGCACCAGGGGAAAGGCCGTGGCGCCGCTGAGCACCAGGCAGACGGCGAAGAGGACCAACCAGGCGCGAATGCCCTTGAGCAGGGCGGCTCTGTCGCTCATGGCGGCGACACGCACCCCAGTTGAACGCGTCCAAAAATCGGAGTCGGGTCAACTCCCCCTGCCCTCCTCCCCCTTCCCGCGCCGACCGCGTACCGGCCGGCGCGAACAGAAAAGTCCCGCGCCCAAAGGGGCGCGGGACCGTGACGACGTGTGACCCCGCCGCGTGGGCGGGTGCGGCCGCGGAGCGGTTACGCGTCGAGCGACGTCATCACGTGCTTGATGCGCGTGTAGTCGTCGAAGCCGTACGCGGACAGGTCCTTGCCGTAGCCGGACTTCTTGAAGCCGCCGTGCGGCATCTCCGCCACCAGCGGGATGTGGGTGTTGATCCACACGCAGCCGAAGTCGAGCTTCTTGGACATGCGCATCGCGCGGGAGTGGTCCTTGGTCCACACCGAGGAGGCAAGCGCGTACTCGACGCCGTTGGCGTACGCGACGGCCTGGTCCTCGTCGGTGAAGGTCTGAACGGTGATGACCGGGCCGAAGACCTCCTTCTGGATGATCTCGTCGTCCTGCTCCAGGCCCGAGACGACGGTCGGCGCGAAGAAGTAGCCCTTGTCGCCGACGCGCTGCCCGCCGGCCTCCACGCGCGCGTGCGCGGGCAGCCGGTCGACGAAGCCCTGGACCTGGGCCAGCTGACCGGCGTTGTTGAGCGGGCCGAAGAGGACGTCCTCGTCATCGGGGGCACCCGTCTTCGTGTCGGCGGCGGCCTTGGCGAGCGCGGTGACGAACTCGTCGTGGATCGAATCGTGGACGAGGACGCGTGTGGCCGCCGTGCAGTCCTGGCCGGCGTTGAAGAAGCCGGCGACGGAGATGTCCTCGACGGCCTTGGCGATGTCGGTGTCCTCGAAGACGACGACCGGCGCCTTGCCGCCCAGTTCCAGGTGGACGCGCTTGAGGTCCTTGGACGCGGACTCGGCGACCTGCATGCCGGCCCGCACCGAACCGGTGATGGAGGCCATCGCCGGGATCTCGTGCTCGACCATCACGCGGCCGGTGTCCCGGTCGCCGCAGACGACGTTGAAGACGCCCGTCGGCAGGACCGAGCCGAGGATCTCGGCGAGCAGGACGGTGGAGGCCGGGGTGGTGTCCGAGGGCTTGAGGACGACCGTGTTGCCCGCCGCGATCGCCGGGGCGAACTTCCACACGGCCATCATCATCGGGTAGTTCCAGGGGGCGACCTGGGCGCAGACGCCGACCGGCTCACGGCGCACGATGGAGGTCAGGCCCTCCATGTACTCACCGGCCGAGCGGCCCTCCAGCATCCGCGCCGCACCCGCGAAGAAGCGGATCTGGTCGACCATCGGCGGGATCTCCTCGGTGCGGGTCAGCCCGATGGGCTTGCCCGTGTTCTCCACCTCGGCCGCGACGAGTTCCTCGGCGCGCTCCTCGATGGCGTCCGCGACCTTCAGCAGGGCTTTCTGCCGCTCGGCCGGCGTGGTGTCGCGCCAGCCGGGGAAGGCCTCGGCGGCGGCCGTCATCGCGGCGTCCACATCCGCCTGTCCGGACAGCGGCGCGGTCGCGTACGCCTCGCCGGTCACGGGGTTGACCACCTCGGTGGTCCGTCCGTCGGCTGCGTCACGGAACGCACCGCCGATGTAGTTGCGCAGACGTCGCAGCTCGGTGCTCACTGCAGGTCCTCCCGGTGCTCCTCGTGGGTGTCGGAGGCGTCCAACCTCTGAGACACCACCCTAGACGGACCCCTGACGCATTCAACACCCCCGCCCGCCCCGAGTCTGCGAAATCCGCAGACATCAGCTCTTTCGGCAACGGATTTCATCGAATGCGCCTTGCGGAACAGCCGAGACGTCGTGCACAGTGACCGTGTGGCCAGTCGAAGCGCAGAACCCAGGGACTCCCGCGAGTCCAGGAACGGCGGCGTTCCCCACCTGGACGCCGTCTCCCTCGCCATCATCGAGCAGCTCCAGGAGGACGGCCGCAGGCCCTACGCCGCCATCGGCAAGGCCGTCGGCCTGTCGGAGGCGGCCGTGCGCCAGCGCGTCCAGAAGCTGCTCGACCAGGGCGTGATGCAGATCGTCGCCGTCACGGACCCGCTCACGGTGGGCTTCCGCCGGCAGGCGATGGTCGGCGTCGGTGTCGAGGGTGACGTGGAGTCCGTGGCGGACGCGCTGAGCGGCATGGACGAGTGCGAGTACGTGGTGATGACCGCGGGCTCCTTCGACCTCATGGTCGAGATCGTCTGCGAGGACGACGACCACCTTCTCGAGGTCGTCAACAGGCGCATCCGGGCCGTGCCCGGTGTGCGCGCCACCGAGAGTTTCGTCTACCTCAAGCTCAAGAAGCAGACCTACATGTGGGGAACCCGATAATCGTGAGCACCGACAGCCCCAGGGACCTCAGCCGGACCGCGTACGACCACCTGTGGATGCACTTCACCCGCATGTCCTCGTACGGGAACTCCCCCGTGCCCACCATCGTCCGCGGCGAGGGCACCCACATCTACGACGACAGGGCAAGCGGTACATCGACGGTCTCGCCGGGCTGTTCGTCGTGCAGGCGGGGCACGGCAGGGTCGAGCTCGCCGAGACCGCCTTCAAGCAGGCGCAGGAACTGTCGTTCTTCCCCATCTGGTCCTACGCCCACCCCAAGGCCGTCGAGCTGGCGGAGCGGCTCGCCCACGAGGCACCGGGCGACCTGAACAAGGTCTTCTTCACGACCGGCGGCGGCGAGGCGGTGGAGACCGCCTGGAAGCTCGCCAAGCAGTACTTCAAGCTGACCGGCAAGCCGACCAAGTACAAGGTCATCTCCCGCGCGGTGGCCTATCACGGCACCCCGCAGGGGGCCCTGTCGATCACCGGCCTGCCGGCCCTGAAGGCCCCGTTCGAGCCCCTGGTGCCGGGTGCCCACAAGGTGCCGAACACCAACATCTACCGCGCCCCGATCCACGGTGACGACCCGGAGGCGTTCGGCCGCTGGGCCGCCGACCAGATCGAGCAGCAGATCCTCTTCGAGGGCCCGGACACGGTCGCCGCGGTCTTCCTGGAGCCGGTGCAGAACGCGGGCGGCTGTTTTCCGCCGCCGCCCGGCTACTTCCAGCGGGTCCGTGAGATCTGCGACCAGTACGACGTGCTGCTCGTCTCCGACGAGGTCATCTGCGCCTTCGGCCGCCTGGGCACGACGTTCGCGTGCGACAAGTTCGGCTACGTCCCTGACATGATCACCTGTGCCAAGGGCATGACGTCCGGCTACTCCCCCATCGGGGCGTGCATCGTCTCCGACCGCCTCGCCGAGCCGTTCTACAAGGGCGACAACACCTTCCTGCACGGTTACACCTTCGGCGGCCACCCCGTCTCGGCCGCGGTGGGCGTCGCCAACCTCGACCTCTTCGAGCGCGAGGGGCTCCACCAGCACGTGCTGGACCACGAGGGCGCCTTCCGCGCGACGCTCGAGAAGCTGTACGACCTGCCGATCGTCGGCGACATCCGCGGCAACGGCTTCTTCTACGGCATCGAACTGGTCAAGGACAAGCACACCAAGGAGTCCTTCGACGACGAGACCGAGCGCGTCCTGTACGGCTTCCTGTCCAAGAAGCTGGACGAGAACGGCCTGTACTGCCGTGCCGACGACCGCGGCGACCCGGTCGTCCAGCTCGCGCCGCCGCTGATCTCCGACCAGGAGACCTTCGACGAGATCGAGCAGATCCTGCGCGCCACCCTGTCGGAGGCATGGACGAAGCTGTGACCCCGCACAGCGGTCCTCAGCCGTGATCTCCCGCTGTGATCTTCGGCTGGAATGACCGGATATGACCCCGGTGTCGCCCGTTCGAGTGAGAAACGGCGCTCCGGGGCCGCGTGCTGTCCGGCGTCCCGCCGTGCGCTGCCTAGCGTGCCCAGTGACCGATCGGCTCTGCTTTCGTTCCCCCGCATGGGGGATTCACGAATCTCGCACGGCATTTCTGATCCGAACCGAGGTGTACGCCATGGTGGCCCCACCGGACAACGACGTGCTCTGGGCACGTGCCCTGCACTTCCGGCACGACGACGGCTCACCCGGGCTGAGCGGGGTCTCGCTCGGCGTCGGAGAGGGCGAGATCCTCGCTGTCGGCGGCCCGCGCGGCAGCGGCAAGACGACCTTGCTGCGATGCCTGTCCGGACTGGCCTCCGTGGCGGACGGCGAGGTCTGGTACAACAGCGTGCCCGTGCACACCATGCGCCCGGCCGCCCGCGAGCGGCTGCGCCGGGAGCGCTTCGGCTGGATCGACCCGGCGCCGGTGCTCGTTCCCGAACTGAACGTCTGGGAGAACGCCGCTCTCCCCCTGATGCTGCGCGGCACCGCCCGCCGCCGGGCCAGGGCGACGGCCCTGGAGTGGCTGGAGCGCCTCGACCTCGGTGACAAGGCCCGCAAGCGGCCGGCGGAGCTGGTGCACGCGGAGCGGCAGCGGGTCTGCATCGCCCGTGCCCTCGCCCCGGCCCCCTCGGTTCTGTTCGCCGACGAGCCGACCGCCCCGCTGCACCGCGCCGACCGGCGGCACGTCCTGCGCACACTGACCACGGCGGCCCGTTCGCACGGCATCACGGTGCTCCTCGCCACCGCCGACGCGGACACCGCGGCCCTCGCCGACCGCACGGTCTCGCTGCTCGACGGGCGCCGGGTGCGCACCGTACATCTGCCTCCGGTCTCCGGGACCACCGAGACGGAGGGCCGGGCGGCGTGCTCGCTCTCCGTCTGACCCGAGGTGCCCGTCCGGCCGTCCAGCTGCGCCGTCTCCTGGTCGCGGCGGCCTCGGCGGGTACGGGCTTTCTGCTGCTGTGTGCCCTCGGCCACGCGATCGGCCACCCCGGCGCGCCGTCCGCCTCGCTGCTCCGGCTGGCCTGGTGCGCGGCCCCGCTGGCGGCCACGGTGTACTTCGCGGTCGCGGTGGCCCGCACCGACCCGGGGACCCGGCCCCGGGTCGGGCTCTCGGCACTCGGCCTCGGCCCGGCACGGCTGACGGCGATCTCCGCGACGACCACGGCCCTGGCCTGCACGCTGGGGTCGGTGATCGCCCTGTTCGTCTTCCTCCACCTGCGCGGCGACCTCACCGGTACGCCCCTCGACGGCGCCGGCACCGACTTCCTGGCCACCGGCCGGCCGCTGCCGCTTCCGGCAGCCCTGCTGCTGCTGACGCTGGTGCCGGTGAGCGCCTCGGTGGCGGTGGCGACGGCGCTGCGTCCACGCGAGCGGGCGGCGGGCCCGTCCCGTACGGAGCGGACGGTGTACGGCCGCTTCGGCGCGTACCGTGCCACCACGGCGCGGGAGACGTTCGGCGCGTACGGACGCTTCGGCGCGCACCTGGAGCCGGCGGCCCACGGCCGCGGGCCGGCCACCGCCCAGCAGGCGACGTCGGGGCAGGCACAGGCACAGCGGGACCGGGTGCGGGCGGATCTTCCCGGGAAGGATTCCGGGCGGCCGCAGGGCGCGGAGGGCAGCCCCGCCGCGGTCCCGTCGCCCGGCGCCGGCACGGCACCGTCCGGTCTGCCCTGGGGCATCGCGGTGCTGGCCGTGGGGCTGGCCGTGGAGGCCTACACGAGCCGCACCGGCACCGCGCCCGGTGACCGGCCCGGCGCGCTGACCGGTCTGGTGCTGGCCGCCGTCGGCCTCGCACTGGCCGGTCCCGGTCTCACCCATCTGTGCGGCCGGCTGCTCCAGTCGGTCCGCCCGGGTGCCCTGCGGCTGCTGGCCGGACGGGTCCTCATGACGGAGGCCACCAGGATCGGCCGCCCGCTGGGGGTGGTCTGCGCCGTGCTGTCGGGCGCGTATGCCATGGGCTCGCTGTACTACGCCGACGACCTGTCGCCCGGCCCGCTCACCCTGCTCGGGGTACTGCTGGTGACCGGCTGCGCCATGGCGACACTGCTGACCGCGGCCGTCGAGGCCAAGCAGGCGCACGCCGGCACCACGGCCGCGCTGCTGCGCCTCGGGGCTCCCCCCTCGACACCGCGTCGGGCCGCGGCCCTCAGGGCCGGCGCGCTCCTCGCCCTGTTCGGCCCGCTGACCGTGATCGTGGCCGAACTGTCGACCCTGCCCCTGGCCCTCTGAGACCGCGCACCACACGCCGCGCCACCCCTGAGGAAAACCTCCGCAGGGCGAAGAGTTCCGCACCCGGCCCCGGTCTGCCCCTCGAACGGCACGGCACCACTCGCGACCGGGACGGAACCGGTGAACCGCACGGGAGAGGCACCACCATGACGCAGCAGATGATCTTCGTGAACCTGGCCACCAACGACCTCGACGCCTCGAAGAGGTTCTTCACGACGCTCGGCTACGAGATCAACGAACAGTTCAGCGACGAGAACACCGCCTCCGTCGTGGTCGGTGAGACCATCGTCGCGATGCTGCACACCAGGCAGCGCTACGCGGAGTTCACGAGGAAGGAGATCGCCGACTCCACGAAGACCAGTGAGGTGCTGCTGGCCCTGAGTTCCGAGAGCCGCGAGAAGGTCGACGAACTGGTCGAGAGGGCCCTCTCGGCGGGCGGGTCGGTCAGCCGCGAGACCCAGGACGAGGGCTTCATGTACGGCCGCGCCTTCGACGACCTGGACGGCCACACCTGGGAGGTCGTGTGGATGGATCCGTCCGCGCTGGAGGGCTGAGGGAAGACCTGCGACCGGGGCGGAGGCCCACCGGGGAGGCTCCCAGGGCATTGAAACTCCTCGGTAGTTAACGAATCAGTAAAACGATGGCCTGCTATCGGCATATGCGTTGACACTACTTATGCGGCACTTATAGACCTGGGAGCCTCATGGGCGTACTGATGTCTCATCAGCACGCCCCCCACCCCCCGCATTTGCGTATCCCGTAAGGACAAACGTGACAGTTCTGTCCGTATCACGCCGTACTGCCTCGCGCCGTAACGTCGCGCGCACCGTACGCGCCCTCGGCGTCGTCTCCGCGTCGGCCGCACTCACCATCGGCCTCGCCGGCAGCGCGGCCGCGTGCAACATCAACGAGTTCTCGGCCGAGGCGAAGTGTGTCGGTGACAAGGGTGTCATCACCGTCACCGACGTCGACCCCGCGGGCGTTCCCGCGACCGTCACCGTGTTCCTGGAGAACAACGGTGCCGACGAGAAGAAGATCGGCGAGCAGGTCGTCAAGGGTTCCCGCGAGGGTGTGACCATCACCTTCGAGGAGGACTGGCAGCCCAACGCCGAGTACCGCATCCACGTCAAGGCCAAGCCCTACGTGGACGAGGACATCAAGCCGAACCTGACCACCCCGGCCACGGCCTGCAAGGAAGAGGAGGAGGAGCCTCCGGCTCCGACGGAGCCCGCTCCGACGCCGTCGGACTCCGTCTCGACCCCGCCCGAGGACGAGGACGAGCCCGGTGCCCCGGCTCCGTCGGAGTCGGAGCCCGAGACCACCGCCCCGGCGGACACCTCGGACAACGCTCCGTCGCCCGCTGTCGGTGAGTCGAACCTCGCCGAAACCGGCGCCGACTCCAACACCGGCCTGATCGCCGGTATCGCGGCGGTCCTGGTCGCCGTCGGTGGCGGTGCGGTCTTCTTCGGCATGCGCCGTCGCGGGGCGAACAGCGACAGCTGACGCCTCGAAGACATGATGTGACGGCCCGTCCCCGGTGGGGCGGGCCATCACTGTGCACGGCCCCTCGCCCGGCGGTTCATCTCGCCCGAACGCCGCCCGCTTCCGTCACCCGAACGTCGCCCGTGTCAGCCAGAACTCCAACAGCTCCCGGTCGCCGAGCACCTCCACCTCCGGTGCGTCGAGCGGCAGCCGGCGGTAGAAGGCGAGCAGCACGCAGGTGAGCGGGCCGCGGAGGGTGACGGTGGCCTTCTCGTGGCCCCGGTGCCAGGAGACACCGTCCTCGGTGAGCTCGATGCTCCATTCGGCGTTCACCTCCGGGCCGGTGTCGGTGGCGTGCAGACGGATGCTCCTTCGGTGCGGGCCGCGCAGTTCGCGCGCCGGGCCCTCCGGCAGCGTCCGCTGCGCCCACTGCACGATCTCCAGCCACTCGTCGATCGCATCGGCGGCGGCATCGGGTGCGACCTCGTAGGGCAGTCCGGCGGCGAGGGCCGCGTCCGCACGGTGGACGGTCATCTCGTGCGTCATACGGCGGGCCCAGAACCCGGCGTTGCAGATCCCCGCCCAGCTCCACACCTCGGCGTCCGGCCCGGCCTCCCGCAGTGCCTCGACGAGCAGGTCTCCGGACTCGGCCAGCCACCCGTCCAGCGCGGCGGGTCCACCCCGCACACCGGGCCCGTCGAATCCCGGCACCCGCTCCTCGGGAATCTCCTCCCCGGCCCGGGTGCGCACCATCAGCGCCGCCCAGCGCAGGGAGCCGCCGGTATGCCGGACAAGCTGTTCCAGCGACCACTCCGGAGTGGTGGGCACTCTGCCGTCCAGATCGGCCCCCGAGGTCACCACGGACCGCAACCGGCCTACCTGGTCGGCGATTTCACCACAGTAGCGATCATGGGTGAGTGGTGTCATGCCCCTCACCCTAGGCGGGGTGCCCTACCCGAGCACGACGATTTCCTCCGCGTCGAACTCCACCCCGACCTCGTCCCCGACCTCCGGTGCCGCCCTCAGCGCACAGGCCGCCTCAAGAACGGGTGCGTCCTTCGGCTGGAGGCGGACGGCGACATGGGTGCCGCGGAAGGTGCGCACGGCCACGGTGCAGCGCAGGCCCGCCCCGTCCGGGACCAGACGGACGCCGGCGGGCCGGACCAGCAGGGTACGGGTGCCCTGCGGGGCGTTTGCCTGCACCGGGACCTTGCCCCAGGGCGTCACCGCGACGTCCGCGGCGATCGTCGCCTCTGCCACGTTCTCGAAGCCGAGGAAGCGGGCGACGAACGCGTCGGCCGGGCGCTGCCACACCTCGAGTGGTGTACCGGACTGGGCGATCCGCCCGTCCCGCATCACCACGACCCGGCCGGCCAGGGCGAACGCCTCGCCCTGGTCGTGCGTCACGGCGAGCACGGTGGTGCCCAGCCGGCCGAACAGCTCCCGGAGTTCGACGACGAGGCGCTCCCTCAGCGACCGGTCGAGCTGGCCGAGCGGCTCGTCGAGCATCAGCAGCCGTGGGCTGGGCGCCAGCGCGCGGGCGAGGGCCACGCGTTGCTGCTCGCCGCCGGACAGGGCCGCCACCGCCCGTCCGGCCGCCCCGGGCAGCCCGACGAGGTCCAGCAGCTCCCCCACACTGTCGTCCTGTTCGCTGCGGGACACACCGCGCATCCGCAGCCCGAAGGACACGTTGCCGCCCACGTTCCGTTGCGGGAACAGCTGGTGGTCCTGGAACATCAGCCCGACCCCGCGCCGGTGTGCGGGCACACCGGCCTGGTCGCGCCCGGCGAGCGAGATCCGCCCCGCGTCGAGGGGCTGCAGCCCGGCCACCGCCCGCAGCAGCGTGGACTTGCCGCTGCCGCTCGGTCCGAGCACGCAGACGATCTCGTGCTCGGCGACCTGGAGATCCACGGCGTCCAGCACCGCCCGTCCGCCGAAGCGGACGGTGACACCCTCAAGACCCAACAGCACCTAGAACTCCCCGGATCGGTCGGTCCGCAGCCGCTCCAGGAACAGCAGCGCCACCGCGCACACGATCATCAGAATCGTCGACAGGGCCATCGCCTGCCCGTAGTTGAGCTCTCCCGGCCGGCCCAGCAGCCGTGCCACGGCCACCGGCAGCGTCGGGTTGTCCGGCCGAGCGATGAACACCGTCGCCCCGAACTCCCCCAGCGACACCGCGAAGGCGAACCCGGCAGCGACGATTACGGCCCGCCGCACCATCGGCAGGTCCACCTCCCGCCACACCCGCCACGGCGATGCCCCGAGCACCGCCGCCGCCTCCCGCAGCCGCACGTCCACGGCCCGCAGCACGGGCAGCATGGTCCGTACGACGAAGGGGACACCGACCAGCGCCTGTGCGAGCGGCACCAGGATCCAGGAGGAACGCAGGTCCAGCGGCGGCTCGTCGAGGGCGATCAGGAACCCGAAGCCGACGGTCACCGCGGACACTCCGAGCGGCAGCATCAGCAGGGCGTCGAAGCCCCGCACCAGCCGTCCCGCGTCCCGCCGGGTGAGCGCGACGGACGCCAGGGTGCCGACCGCAACGGCGATGACGGTGGCCAGGGCCGCGTACCGCAGGGAGTTGCCGACCGCCGCGATCGGCGCGACCAGGAACACACCCCCGTCGTCGTGGGTCAGCGCCCGGTAGTGGCCGAGGCCGGCGTCGCCGAAGGAGCGCTCCACCAGCACCGCGAGCGGCAGGAGCAGCAGCACGGCAGCGGTGGCGACGACCCCGGCGAGCAGCGCCCACTGCCCGGCGCCGCGCGGCCGGCGCGCGGTCTGGGAGGCGTCCACCAGCCGCAGCGCGGTCTCCCTCCGCCGTACGGTCCAGGCGTGCAGGGCGAGGATCGCACCCACCGCGACGAACTGGATCATCGTCAGGACGGCGGCGGTGGACAGGTCGAAGATCTCCGACGTCTGCCGGTAGATCTCCACCTCGAGAGTGGCGAAGGTGGGTCCGCCGAGGATCTGCACCACACCGAACGAGGTGAAGGTGAACAGGAAGACCATCAGCGCGGCGGCGGCCACGGCGGGGGCCAGCGCGGGCAGCGTGACGGTCCGCCAGGCCGTGAGCCGGGAGGCGCCGAGCATCCGTGCGGCCTCCTCCTGCCGCGGGTCGAGCTGCCCCCACAGCCCGCCGACGGTCCGTACGACTACGGCGTAGTTGAAGAAGACGTGCGCGAGCAGGATCGCCCACACGGTGGTGTCCAGCCGCAGACCCCACAGCTCGTCGAGAAGCCCGCCGCGCCCCACGAGCGCCATGAACGCCGTACCGACGACCACCGTCGGCAGCACGAACGGGACGGTGACCACGGCCCGCAGCAGCTGCTTGCCGGGGAAGTCGAAACGGGCGAAGACGTACGCGCCGGGCAGGGCGATCAGGAGGGTGAGAGCGGTGGAGACCAGCGCCTGCCAGGTGGTGAACCACAGCACCTGGCGGACGTCGGACTGCGCCAGCACCTCACCGATCCGCCCGAGCTGCCAGACCCCGTCGGTCTTCAGGCCGCGCGCGACGATCGCGGCGACGGGGTAGGCGAAGAAGACGGCGAAGAACGCGACGGGCACGGCCATCAGGCCGAGCCGCGCCGCGGTCCCGCGCCGTCTCGCCGCGGCCCGGCCCGCTTCCGCCCGGCTCACTTCAGTACGAGCGAGGTCCACGACTTGATCCACTGATCGCGGTGCTCGGCGATCTTCGTCGGGTCCATGGTCTCGGGGTTCTCGGCCTGCGGTCCGAACTCCGCGAACTCCTCGGGCACCTGGGCGGCCTCCCGCACCGGGTAGACGAACATGTTGAGCGGCATGTCCTCCTGGAACGGCTTGCTGATCAGGAAGTCGAGCAGCGCCTTGCCGCCCTCGGGGTTGCGCGCGTTGCTCAGCAGCCCCGCGTACTCCACCTGGCGGAAGCAGGTGCCGTCGGCGACACCGGTGGGCGCGGTCTTCGGCTTCGGATCGGCGTAGATCACCTCGGCGGGCGGCGAGGAGGCGTAGGACACCACCAGCGGCCGGTCGCCCCCCGCCTGCCTGCCGCCGGCCGAGCCGGAGAACTCCTCGTTGTAGGCCTGCTCCCAGCCGTCGACCACCTTCACGCCGTTGTCCTTGAGCTTCTTCCAGTAGTCCTGCCAGTTCTCGTCGCCGTACCTGGCGGCGGTGCCGAGGACGAAGCCGAGGCCGGGCGAGGAGGTGGAGGCGTTCGACGTGACGAGCAGGTCCTTGTACTCGGGCTCGGTCAGGTCGTCGAAGGTCCGCGGCGGGGCCAGGTCACGCTTCTCGAACCATTCCTTGTCGTAGTTGACGCAGACGTCACCGGTGTCGACGGGGGTGACCCGGTGCCCGTCCTCGTCGGCCCGGTACTCGGGAAGGACGGCGTCGGAGTCCTTCACCTCGTACGGCTGGAACAGCTCGTTGTCGAGGGCGCGGGACAGCAGGGTGTTGTCGACGCCGAAGAAGACGTCGCCCTGGGGGTTGTCCTTGGTCAGGATCGCCTTGTTGACGGCCTGCCCGGCGTCGCCGTCCTCCAGGACCCTCAGCCGGTAGCCGGTCTCCTTCTCGAAGGCGGCGACGACATCCTTGGACGCGGCCCACGAGTCGTGGCTGACGAGCGTGACGGTCTTCGAACCGCCGCCGCTCCGGCCGCCGGGGCCGTCCGACCCGTCGGACGAAGAACCGCAGGCGGGCAGTGTGACCAGACCCAGCCCGACGGCCAGGATCGTGACCTTCTTGGTGATGTTCACCGGTATTTCCTCCTGGGGGTGACCAGGAAGAGACGCGGCCCTGCCCGGGACCCCCGCAAGTGCCCAGGGCAGGGCGCAACAGCTCGAGTGATGACCGATCTCCCTACCCAGAATGACCTGGGCGAGGTTCGGAGGGTCTGCGGCCGGTGCCGCACTCTCAGCGCTGTGGCGCTCCCCTGTCGGAATATGAACGTGTGATGGCCCGGTATGCAGTTGTTGTTCCTGTGCCGGTCAGGTTACCGCTCGCTCGCGGCGAGCTGACCGCAGGCCCCGTCGATCTCCTGTCCGCGGGTGTCCCGGATCGTCACCGGTACACCGTGCGAGGCGATCGCGTCCACGAACGCCCTCTCGTCCTCGGGCCGCGAGGCGGTCCACTTGGAGCCGGGCGTCGGGTTGAGCGGGATGAGGTTGACGTGCACGGGCCTGCCCTTCAGCAGCCGCCCGAGCCGGTCACCGCGCCACGCCTGGTCGTTGATGTCCCGGATCAGCGCGTACTCGATGGACAGCCGCCGCCCGGACCTGGCCGCGTACTCGAACCCGGAGTCCAGGACCTCGCGCACGTTCCACCGCGTGTTCACGGGGACGAGGCTGTCGCGCAGTTCGTCGTCGGGCGCGTGCAGGGAGATGGCGAGGCGGCACTTGAAGCCCTCGTCGGAGAACCGGTTGATCGCCGGCACGAGTCCGACCGTCGACACGGTGATCCCGCGCTGGGACAGCCCGAGACCGTCCGGCTCGGGATCGGTCAGGCGGCGGATGGCTCCGACGACCCGGTTGTAGTTGGCGAGCGGCTCACCCATCCCCATGAAGACGATGTTGCTCAGCCGCGCCGGCCCGCCGGGGACCTCCCCGTCCCGCAGCGACCGCATCCCGTCCACGATCTGGTGCACGATCTCCGCGGTGGACAGGTTCCGGTCGAGACCGGCCTGCCCGGTCGCACAGAACGGACAGTTCATGCCGCAGCCCGCCTGCGAGCTGATGCACATCGTCACCCTGTCCGGGTAGCGCATGAGCACCGACTCGACGAGAGTCCCGTCGAACAGCTTCCACAGTGTCTTGCGGGTGGTGCCCTGGTCGGTGGACAGGTGCCGGACCACCGACATCAGCTCCGGAAGCAGCGCCTCCTGCAGCTTGGCCCGGGCCCCGGCGGGAATGTCGGTCCACTGCTCCGGGTCGTGCGCGTACCGCGCGAAGTAGTGCTGCGAGAGCTGCTTCGCCCGGAACGGCTTCTCACCGGCCGCTGCGACCGCCTCCTTGCGCTCGGCGGGCGTGAGGTCGGCGAGGTGCCGCGGCGGCTTCTTCGCTCCGCGGGGGGCGACGAAGGCGAGCTCACCGGGAGCAGGACGGGCCACGGTCGGGCAACTCCTCATGACGACGGGTCCTACGGCACCCCCATCGGCGGGGGAGGCTCAGGTCTCCTGGCTCCGGCATGGCCGTACCGTCGGAACACCCCCGCATCGGCGGGGATGTGCGAAAGGGCCCGCAGCCAGTGCCGCGGGCCCTTTCAGCGTACCTGATGACTGTCAACCCGAGCCGACGAAGATCACCAACAGCAACCACACCACCGGCGCCGTGGGCAACAGCGAGTCCAGCCGGTCCATGATGCCACCGTGCCCCGGCAGCAGTGTGCCCATGTCCTTGATGCCGAGGTCCCGCTTGATCATGGATTCCCCCAGGTCACCGAGGGTGGCACTGACCGAGACAGCCAGGCCGAGCAGCAGCCCCTGCCACCAGGTGCCGTCGTCGATCAGGAACTGCATACACAGCGCGCCCGCCGCCATGGCGAACCCGACCGCGCCCAGCAGACCCTCACGGGTCTTGCCGGGGCTGATGCGCGGGGCGAGCTTGTGCGTGCCGAAACGCCAGCCGACGGCGTACGCACCGGTGTCGGCGACGACCGTGATCACTATGAACGTCAGCACCCGCCAGGGCCCGTCGTCCGCGGCCAGCATCATCGACACGAAGGTCGCCAGGAACGGCACGTAGAACGCGGCGAAGACCCCCGCCGTGACATCCCTGAGGTAGTTCTCGGGCGGCTGGGCCATCCGCCGGACCAGCACCGCCAGCGCGGTGAGCGCCACGGCGATCCAGGCGCCGTCACTGCCCCAGACGTACCCGGAGACGATCATGGCCGCCCCGCCGACGGCGAGCGGCACGAACGGCGCCTTGATGCCCTTGCGCTCCTCGAGCCGCTTCGTCAGCTCCCGCAGGCCCACCCCTATGGCGACGGCGACAACGCCGACGAAGACAGCCTTGACGACGAACAGCGACACGGCGACCAGCGCGCCGAGCCCGAGGCCGACCCCTATCGCGGCGCTCAGGTTGCGCCCCGCGGTCCTCTTCTGCGGTGGGGGCACCGGCTGCGGGGCGTCGGACATGGACTCCGGATTCTGCGGATGGTGCGGCATCTCCCCGGGGTGGGGACGCGCCCGCGTCGTCTCGTCTCGGACCAGGGGACCGCTCAGCCGAGCAGCCCCCTGGTCCACGTCCTGGTCACCGCCGTGTTCGGGTGCGCCGGGCACGGTGGGCATGGGGCGAGTCTGCTGCGCGTAGTGCGCATCGTACGGGGGACCCGCCGGACCGGCTTCCTGGACGGGCCCCCGGTCGGGCGGCCCCCAGTACCCGGCCTGCGGCGGCGCCTCCCAGGAAGAGTCGTTCATCAGACCTCGAGCAGTTCCGCTTCCTTGTGCTTCAGGAGCTCGTCCACCTGGGCGACGTACTTCGCTGTGGTGTCGTCGAGCTCCTTCTCCGCACGGCGCCCCTCGTCCTCGCCGACCTCGCCGTCCTTGATCATCTTGTCGATGGCGTCCTTGGCCTTGCGGCGCACGGAACGGATGGAGACCTTGGCGTCCTCGGCCTTGGCCTTGGCCACCTTGATGTAGTCGCGGCGGCGCTCCTCGGTCAGCTCGGGAAACACCACGCGGATGATGTTGCCGTCGTTGCTCGGGTTGACTCCCAGGTCGGAGTCCCGGATGGCCTGCTCGATGTTGCGCAGCGCGCTCTTGTCGAACGGCGTCACCACGGCCATCCGCGGCTCGGGCACGGAGAACGAGGCCAGCTGGTTGATCGGCGTCGGCGCACCGTAGTAGTCGGCCACGATCTTGTTGAACATCGCCGGGTGCGCACGGCCGGTGCGGATCGCGGCGAAGTCCTCCTTGGCGACCACGACGGCCTTCTCCATCTTCTCCTCGGCTTCGAGGAGGGTCTCTTCGATCACCACTTGCTCCTGCGTGTCTTGAGTAGGCCCGGCCGCGGTTCCCTGTCGGGGCAACGACCGGCTGCGTCGCGTCTTCTTCCTGCACGGTTCCCGACCGGGGGGGGGCATTGTCCATCCCCCGGTCCGGTCCGCCCCGTCCGTCCCCCGGGGTGTCGCCCCTCGGACGGGTGCTTGCGGTCCGGTCACTTCCGGTCCATCGGGTCACCCACCAACGTGCCGATCTTCTCACCCTTGACGGCGCGCGCGATGTTGCCCTCCGCCAGCAGTTCGAAGACGACGATGGGGAGCTTGTTGTCACGGCACAGGGTGACAGCCGTGGCGTCGGCGACCTTCAGATCACGCGTGATGACCTCGCCGTACCCGAGGTGGTCGAACTTCACCGCGTCGGGGTTGGTCTTCGGGTCGGAGTCGTAGACCCCGTCCACACCGTTCTTGCCCATCAGCAGTGCCTCGGCGTCGATCTCCAGGGCGCGCTGGGCGGCGGTGGTGTCGGTGGAGAAGTACGGCATGCCCATGCCGGCGCCGAAGATGACCACGCGGCCCTTCTCCAGGTGCCGTACGGCCCGCAGCGGAATGTAGGGCTCGGCGACCTGGCCCATGGTGATGGCGGTCTGGACCCTGCAGTCCACGCCCACCTTCTCCAGGAAGTCCTGGAGCGCGAGGCAGTTCATCACGGTGCCGAGCATGCCCATGTAGTCCGAACGGGCCCGGTCCATGCCGCGCTGCTGGAGTTCCGCGCCGCGGAAGAAGTTGCCGCCGCCGATGACGATGGCGATCTGCGCGCCGTCACGGACGACCGCCGCGATCTCGCGTGCGATGGCGTGCACCACGTCGGGGTCGACGCCCAGGCCCCCGCCACCGGAGAAGGCCTCTCCGGACAGCTTCAGCAGAAACCGTCCGTGCACGGTGCCGTCGTCGCTCTTCTCAGCCTTGGTCATCGCGGGTCCCGCCTCTTTCACCTGTTGCACATACGAAGGAGGCCACTGCCGGTGGGGTGTACGACGCATCCCATGCGGCAATGGCCTCCTCGTCAGATCTGCTGTCGCCCGGCACGCGGGCGTGCGTGACGGCGTGTCCGAACGACTGCTGACGACCCTATAGGGGTCGCGCGCCCGTCGCGGTACGGACTCAGATGCCGACCTTGATGCGCGTGAAGCGCTTCAGGGTGACACCGGCCTCGTCGAGAACCTTCTGGACGGACTTCTTGTTGTCCAGCGCGTAGGGCTGGCCCAGCAGCGTGGCGTCCTTGAAGAAGCCGTTGAGGCGACCTTCGACGATCTTCGGCAGGGCGGCCTCGGGCTTGCCCTCCGCGCGGGTGGTCTCCTCGGCGACGCGGCGCTCGGTCTCGACGACCTCGGCCGGCACGTCCTCCTTGGAGAGGTACTTCGGCGCGAAGGCGGCGATGTGCTGGGCGACGCCCTTGGCGACCGCGGCGCTCTCGTCGGTCTGCTTGTCGAGCTCGACGAGAACACCGATCTGCGGGGGCAGGTCGGGCATCGTGCGGTGCATGTACGCCGTCACGTAGCCGTCGGTGAACTGGGCGAAGCGGTCCAGCACGATCTTCTCGCCCAGGTTGGCGTTGGCCTCGTCGACGTACGCCTGGACGGTCTTGCCCGCCTCGATCTCGGAGGCGAGGAGCGCCTCGATGTCGGCCGGGGAGGACTTGGTGACGTGCTCGGCGATGGCGGTCGCCACCGCCTGGAACTTCTCGCCCTTGGCGACGAAGTCCGTCTCGCACTTCAGCTCGACGAGCACGCCGGAGGAGTTGTCGTCGGCGATGATCGAGACCACGGCGCCGTTCTCGGCGGAGCGGCCCTCGCGTTTGGCGACGCCCTTCTGGCCCTTGATACGGAGCGCCTCGACGGCCTTCTCGACGTTGCCCTCGGCCTCGTCCAGCGCCTTCTTGCAGTCCATCATGCCGGCGCCGGTGAGCTCCCGGAGCTTCTTGACGTCGGCGGCGGTGTAGTTCGCCATGAGTCTGTGAGTCTTCCTCGAAGTCTGGAGAATCGGAGATCTGCGGGGTCTTCGGTGCTCAGTGAGACGGAGGACCGTGACACGCCGCGCGCCTACGGGTGAACGGCGGGAGCGGACTTCATGTCACCCGCTCCCGCCGTCATCAGCCCGGACGGGCAGGTCAGGCCTGGTCGGCCTCGGCGGCCGGAGCGGCGTCGGCCGCGGGGGCCTCCTCGGCCGGCTTCTCGGCCTCGGCGGCCGGAGCCTCGGCCTCGGCGGCCGGAGCCTCGGCCTCGGCGGCCGGAGCCTCGGCCGCGGGGGCCGGAGCCTCGGCGGCCTCGGCGGGCTTCTCGGCCTCGGCGGCGGCCGGGGCCTCGTCGGCCTTCTTCTCGCCCTCGAGCAGGTCGCGCTCCCACTCGGCGAGGGGCTCGCTCGCGGCCTTCTCGCCCTTGCCCCCGGTGGCGACACCGGAGCGGGAGATGAGGCCCTCGGCGACCGCGTCGGCGATCACACGGGTGAGCAGGGTGACGGAGCGGATCGCGTCGTCGTTGCCCGGGATCTTGTAGTCGACCTCGTCGGGGTCACAGTTGGTGTCGAGGATGGCGACGACCGGGATGTTGAGCTTCCGGGCCTCGCCGACCGCGATGTGCTCCTTCTTGGTGTCCACGATCCAGACAGCGCTGGGCACCTTCTGCATCTCGCGGATACCGCCGAGGGTCTTCTCCAGCTTGGCCTTCTCACGGGAGAGGACCAGCAGTTCCTTCTTGGTGAGGCCGGAGGCGGCCACGTCCTCGAAGTCGATCTGCTCGAGCTCCTTGAGGCGCTGCAGACGCTTGTAGACGGTCGAGAAGTTGGTGAGCATGCCGCCCAGCCAGCGCTGGTTGACGTACGGCATGCCGACGCGGGTGGCCTGCTCCGCGATGGCCTCCTGCGCCTGCTTCTTCGTACCGACGAACATGACCGTGCCGCCGTGGGCGACGGTCTCCTTGACGAACTCGTAGGCGCGGTCGATGTACGACAGCGACTGGAGCAGGTCGATGATGTAGATGCCGTTGCGCTCCGTGAAGATGAAGCGCTTCATCTTCGGGTTCCAACGACGGGTCTGGTGACCGAAGTGGACGCCGCTCTCCAGCAGCTCCCGCATCGTGACGACGGCCATGGCCGTATCTCCTTGGTTTTCTCGGTTGTGCCGCGGGAGCCGGCGGCTCCCGCGCCTGACGCCCACGACGCGCCGTTGCCACGAAGGACCGAGGGGCGCTGACACCGGGAGCGGCCGTGACCGGTCCTGATGTCGGGGCGTGCGAAGTCGACCCGGTGACCCGGGTCGCCACCAGAAGTGTACGGGACCCGCGGGGCACCGGGTGACGCCGTTGTCCACAACCGGGTGACGGTCCACAGGTCCGGGCCGTGATCACGGATTCCGTGGAGGCTTTCCGGCATGCGAGTGAACCGATTCGTGCGGCGGTCCGTGAGCCGGTCCGTGCGCCGATTTCCGAGGGTGTGGGCGCGCTTGATCGTCCTGCTGGTCCTGACACCGGCGGTCCTGTCGCCCCCGCCGCCCTCATCGCCGCCGCTGCGGCTCGCGGCCTCGGCCGGGGACACCGCTCGGGCCGGTGCCGGGGGGCCGGCCGTCGGACGGGTCTGGCCCGTGGGGACACGGCCCCGGGTGCTGCGGGGCTGGGAACCGCCAAAGACCCCGTACGGGCGCGGGCACCGGGGAGTGGACCTGGCGGCGGTGCCGGGGACACCGGTGCGGGCGGTGGCAGCGGGCCGGGTCTCCTTCGCCGGCCAGGTGGCCGGCCGGGGTGTCGTCTCGGTGGAGTTGTCGGACACGGGGACACCGCCGCTGCGTACGACCTATGAGCCGGTCCGCCCGTCGGTGGAGAAGGGGGCCGAGGTGGCACCGGGCGAGGTGGTCGGAGCGGTGGCGGCGACGGAACCGGCGAGGAGTCCGCACTGCACGGCTCCCTGCCTGCACTGGGGCCTGCTCAGAGCGGACGTCTACCTCGACCCGCTCGCCCTGCTCCCGCCCTGGCTCCTGCGCGCCGGCCCGCCGAGACTCCTCCCGGTCCTCGGCCTTCCGGTACCGGAGTGACCGGCAGGGCGGGACCGGGCCGGCCGACAGGGGTTCCTGCCGCCCCGTGAATGCGCCGGGAGCAGCCGTCACGCGCCGGAGCACCGCACGTCCGGTGTCGAGGTGTCCGGGTCCAGGGCCGGGACTCCGGGCTCGTCAGGGCTGGATGCCGCGCAGGGTCATGGCGACCGCGGCTTCCGTGACCGTCTCCGGGTGTTCGGCGGCGCCGAGTTCGATGCGGCGCACCGCCGCGTCGACCACACCCTGGAGCAGCATCGCGGCGAGCCGGGGCTGGCCGTGGCCCAGTTCGCCCAGGGCCTCGACGATCATCGCGATGAGGCCGCCGTGGGCAGCGCGGATCTTCTCCCGGGCGCCCGCGTCGAGTTCGCTCGCGGAGATCGCCACCACGGCCCGGTGACGCCGGTCCCCGACCAGCTCCAGCTGCTTGCGGACGTACGCCTCGACCTTGGCTTCGGCGCCGTCGGCCGCGGCCATGGCCGTCTCCACCTCGGTCGCCCAGACCGGGAAGTCGACCTCGCACAGCTCCTCGACGACGGCCGCCCGGGACCGGAAGTACTCGTACACGGAGGAGCGCGCCAGGCCCGTGCGCTCGGCGAGGGCGGGGAAGGTCAGTGCCTCCGTACCGCCCTCGGACAGCAGGGAGCGTGCCGCGTCCAGCAGGGCGGCGCGTTGCATCGACCGGTGCTCGGCCACGGAGGCCGCTCGAATCCTTGGCACGCCACCACTTTACGGACGCACCGCGCGAGGCGGGAGTCCCCCGGCCGAAACCGCAGGTCGGACGGGCCCACCCCGGCGGAGGGCCGACGGCCGGCTCAGCCCCGGAAACCCGTCAGCTTCGCCCTGAGCTGGAGGACGGACTTGGTGTGGATCTGACTGACCCTGCTCTCGGTGACCCCCAGCACATGGCCGATCTCGGCCAGGGTGAGCCCTTCGTAGTAGTAGAGCGTGACCACGGTCTTCTCCCGCTCCGGGAGTGTGTTGATCGCCCGGGCCAGGAACCGCCGCAACTCCCGGCCCTCGGCCACTTCCACCGGGTTGTCGGCGGTGGTGTCCTCCAGGGTGTCCATCAGGCTGAGCCGGTCGCCGCCGTCCCCTCCGGCATGCAGCAACTCCTCCAGGGCGACGACGTTGGCGAGCGACAGCTGGCTGAAAACCGCGTGCAGTTCGTCCACGGCGATGCCCATCTCACCGGCGACCTCGCTCTCCGTCGGCGTACGCCTGAGCCGCGCCTCCAGTGTCGCGTACGCCCGCTCGACATTGCGTGCCTTCTGCCGCACCGAGCGCGGAATCCAGTCCAGGGCCCGCAGTTCGTCGATCATCGCGCCTCTGATGCGGGTGATCGCGTAGGTCTCGAACTTGATCTCCCGGTCCACGTCGAACTTCTCGATCGCGTCGATCAGCCCGAACACCCCGGAGGAGACGAAGTCCGCCTGGTCGACATTGGGCGGCAGACCCACGCTGACCCGGCCCGCGACATACTTCACCAGCGGCGAGTAGTGGAGGATCAACTGCTCCCGCAGCCGCTCGTCGCCCGTCGCCTTGTACGACCGCCACAGCTCGTCGAGTGTCGAGGGAGCGGGCGGTCGCACGCTGCCACCGTCACGGGCGGCTGGGGGGATCGCCGCCCGGTCGGACCCGGAGGTGTGCTGGGGCATTCGTCGCCTCGTGCCGTTCTGCAGTGGACTGGTGCTGCCTGGGTGAGCTGTCTGTGCTGCCTGCCCGTATCGCCTGCGGTTGCCGCCTGCGGGGCTTCCCTCCATGCCGTCGTTCCGTGCGGGACGCTTGTGAGCGTAGCGTGACTGCGGCGTCGCTGTGCGCGAAGAAGTGAGGTCGGGGCGGGTGCGAGCACGTCCCGCACGCCACCCCGCCGGGTGAATCCCGTCGCTCTACGTGATCACCCGGGTGCCCCAACTGACTTGCTTTCCAAGGGGGGTAGCCGTTCCCCCGGACGGCCGAACACCCTCCGTCAGGGGACACCGGAACCGTTGTCGAGCGGAATCACCGCCTGGCGTGTCAACTTCCAGCCGTCACCGTGCCGTTCGACGTACCCGAGTGCGCGCAGTTCGTACAGTCTCGCGATCGCGTCGTCCTGGGTGGTCCGTGCGTCGCGCGCGATCCCGTCGACGAGGGCCGCCCCGTGCGCGGGCAGCGCGTCGAGGACCTGGTGGACGGCGGGTCCCAGCAGGTCCCGGGGCAGTACCGGCCCACGCCGTTCCGGGGCCAGTTCGCCCATGTCCCCGACCAGTTCGACGATCTCCGCGGCATCGGTGACCAGCACCGCGCCCTGCCGCAGCAGTTCGTGCACCCCGGCCGAGCGCCCGCTGGTGGCCGGCCCCGGTACTCCCATCGTGTGACGTCCGAGGCGCCCGGCCGCCCTGGCGGTCACCAGGGAGCCGCTGCGGTGCGCGGCCTCGACGACCACGGTGCCCCGGGTGAGCGCGGCGATGACCCGGTTGCGCAGGATGAACCTGCCAGGAGTCGGGTGATCGCCGGGCGGCAGCTCGCCGACGACCAGTCCTTGTTCCGCGATCCTGGCGATCAGCCCGGTGTGTCCGCGCGGGTAGGGCCGGTCGACACCGCAGGCGAGTACGGCGACGGTGGCGCCGGCCGAGCCGAGCGCACCGCGGTGTGCGGCGCCGTCGACCCCGTAGGCACCACCGGAGACCACGACCCAGCCGCGCTCGGCGAGCTCGGCGGCGAGGGCGGCGGCCATGTGGGCGCCGTACTCGGTGCAAGCCCGGGCGCCGACGACGGCGACCGAGCGCAGCGCCCACATCCGCAGGTCGGCGGGGCCGCGCACCCACAACCCGAGAGGCCGGCCGTCTCCCAGGTCGTCGAGCTGCCGGGGCCATTCGGCCGTCCCGGGGTACACGAACCGCACCCCGGCGTTCCGTGCGACGGCGAGGTCCCGGCCCGGGTCGGTCTGCTCGGCCCGTGCCAGCAGTCCTGCCCAGCGACGGCCGCTCACCCCCGTCAGCGGCTCGGCCCTCGCCCGCAGCCGTGCCGCCACCTCCCGCGCGCCCAGCTCCCGCACCCACCGCCCACCGGACTCGTCGCCGGGTTCGAGGACCCGCGCGAGAAAAACCCGGGCGAGGAGCTCACCGTCCGCGGACCCGGCGGCGCCGCTCATGTCAGCGCCCCGATCGCCATGGGCACCCCGCGCGGGACGCCGGTACGCAGGTGCAGGGCGAGGGCGACGTCCCTGGCGTCGGGCCGGTCGCGGCCGACCAGGTCGGCGACGGTCCACGCAACCCGCAGCACCCGGTCGAGTCCACGCGCGCTGAGCACACCGCGCTCCAGGCACCGCTCGGCGTCCTCCATCGCGCCGGGAGCCGCGTGCCAGCGGTTGCGCAGGTCCCGTCCGGGGATGTCGCTGTTGGTGCGCCACGGGGTGCCCGCGAGCCGCCTCGCGGCACGCTCCCGGGCCAAGCGCACCCGGTCGGCGACCGTGGCGGTGGACTCGCCGCGGGCTCCGTCGGCAGTCAGTTCGGCACGGGTGACGCGCTCGGCCTCGACCCGCAGGTCGACCCGGTCCAGCAGCGGGCCGGACAGCCGGGCCTGGTAGCGGCGGATCGACGAGGGCGGGCACTCGCACAGGCTGTCCTTCGTCGAGAAGCGGCCGCAGGGACAGGGGTTGGCGGCGAGCAGCATGAGGAACCTCGCCGGGAAGTGCACGACGCCCGAACTGCGCGCGATGACGACGTGTCCGGCCTCCAGCGGCTGGCGCAGGGCGTCCAGGGCATGGCTGCCGAACTCGGGGGTCTCGTCCAGGAAGAGGACGCCCCGGTGCGCGAGCGACACGGCTCCGGGACGGGCGATGCCGGGGCCACCGCCGACGAGCGCCTGCATGGTGGCCGAGTGGTGCGGGGCGCAGTAGGGGGCGGTGTCGATCAGGGGCCTGTCCGGGGGCAGCAGGCCGGCCACCGAGTGCACGGCGGTGACCTCCAGGGACGCCTGCCGGTCGAGCGGCGGCAGGAGCGAGGGCAGCCGTTCCGCAAGCATGGTCTTGCCCGCCCCGGGCGGTCCCTCGAGGAACAGGTGGTGGCCGCCGGCCGCCGCCACCTCCACCCCGGTCCGGGCCGGAAGCTGGCCGACGACGTCCGCGAGGTCGTGGCCGGTGTCGCAGTGTGCCGCGCCGGCGCTGTGCACGCCGGTGGCCGCGCCGGTGCCGGGTACCCGCAGTCCGGCCAGGAGCGGGTCGGGCCGCCCTCGACCGCCGGATTCCTCCTCGGGCACCGGCTCGTCGGTGAGGACGGCGATCAGCTGGCGCAGGCTGCGGACACCCAGTACGGACACGCCCGGCACCAGCGCGGCCTCGGCGGCGGCGCACTCGGGCACCACGACCTGTTCGTATCCGGCGTCGGCCGCCGCGACGACCGCGGGCAGCGTGCCCCGGACAGGCCGTACCCTGCCGTCCAGGCCCAGCTCGCCGATCATCACGAGGTCGGCGAGCACCCGCGGGTCGATCCGCTCGGCGGCACCCAGGACTGCGCTGGCGACGGCCAGGTCGAAGCCGCTGCCGGCCTTCGGCACCGACGCCGGGCTGAGCCCCACGGTGAGTTTCTTCTGGGGCCATTCCGCCCCGGAGTTGACGACCGCGGCCCTGACCCGGTCGCGGCTCTCCGTCAGGCTCTTGTCCGGCAGCCCCACCAGTGTGAACGCCGACACTCCCGGTTCGAGGTCGGCCTGGACCTCCACGACCACGCCCTCGACGCCGACCAGCGCCACCGAGCACGTACGGGCGAACCCCATCTCAGGCCACCCCCCGGACATGCTCGACCCGGGGCGCGCCACGCTCCGGCAGCAGGACGCCGACCAGGTCGATGCGGACGCCGCCGGGCGGTGCTCCCCCGTGTTCCTGGAGCCAGCGTTGCGCCAGGCCCCGCAGACGGGCCGCCTTGACGGGGGTGACCGCCTCCATGGGGTGCTGGAAGGACCCGGCCCTGCGGGTCTTGACCTCGCAGACGACGAGGGCGTCGCCGTCCCTGGCCACGATGTCGATCTCGCCGGTCCTGCCGCAGCGCCAGTTGCGCTCCAGGACCGTCATTCCGGCCTGCGCCAGCCGCCGCGCGGCCAGCGCCTCGCCGTACCTGCCGAGTGCCCTGCGTGCCTGCTGTCGTGGGTTCATGTCGGCACCACCTCCGGCACCCACCGTCACCCAGCCGGTCATCCGAGGTGGATCTTGGTGGACAACCCGGCGGTTGTGGAGAACTCCGTCACCCGCTCGGGAGCTCCAGGTCGCTCTTGTTGAGCTCCTCGATGTTCACGTCCTTGAATGTCAGGACGCGTACCTGCTTCACGAACCTGGCCGGCCGGTACATGTCCCAGACCCAGGCATCCGCCATGGACACCTCGAAGAACACCTCGCCCTGGACCGAGTGCACCTGCATCTCGTAGTCGTTGGTCAGATAGAAGCGGCGCTCGGTCTCGATCACGTATTTGAACAGACCGACGACGTCGCGGTACTCCCGGTAGAGCTTCAGCTCCATCTCGGTCTCGTACTTCTCGAGGTCCTCGGCGCTCATGGCATGTTCCCCTTCACCTGTGCGATCCCACCATTGTGCGCCAGTCCAAGGGCCCCGTATCCGGACCGGCCCGCCGGACGCCCCCGGGGCCCGCATCCAGGTCCCGCCCTAGACGGTCTCGGTGTCCAGGGTGACGGGCCCGGCCGGGGGGCCCTCGTCGAGCAGGGTGCGCAGCAGCTCGGCGAGTCTCGTCGGGTACACCGTCTCACGGGCCCGAGCCAGTTCCGGGCACGTCCACCAGCGTGCTCCGGTGACGCTGCGCCGCTCGAGCTCGGTCAGTGCCGTGTCCCCGGTGACCCTTCCGGTGGTGCGAGCGAGGTAGTACCACTCGTCCTGGTCCCAGCGGCGGCCCGCGAACGGGAAGGAGCACGTCCGCCGCCACAGCACGGGCCCGAGCTCCACCTCCGTGATGCCGGTCTCCTCGGCGAGCTCCCGCAGCGCCGCCTGTTCACGGCTCTCGTCGCCCTCCACCCCACCGCCGGGCGTGAACCACCAGTCGTCGGCGGGGTCGTCCGGTTCATGCCCGTGCAGCAGCAGGATGCGGTTCCTCGGGTCGAGCAGGACGACACGGGCGACCCTGCGCAGCCCGCCCCCGCAGGAGTTCCCGGGGGCGTGGGCCGTCTCAGCGGACACCGCTCGCCTCCGCTCCCGCGTCCGCACGACGGGCCCGGGACGCGCCTGCCCGCGCGGCGAGCGGGCCGTACGCGGCCCCGCCGAGGATGAGCACGGCACCGCCGATGGCCAGGGCGACGACCGTCGGCAGCGGCCCCGGTGAAGAGAGTTCGCCGAGCTCCCCGAAGCCGGTCGGAGCCTGCAGCATGCCGTCCATCGGCCAGACCACCGCGTCGACCCGGGCCTCGACCGCTTCGCGGGAGACGGTGCCGTTCGCGGTGTCGGTGAGATGGGAGGTCGAGTCCAGGGAGCCGCTGCGCTCGTCACCGAGCAGGAACAGCCGGCCCTTCGGCACGGCCACCTCCGGGAAGGCACTGAGCCCGGCCGCCTCGTCCGCGGAGAGATACGGCTCGTCGATCTCCGTACCGTTGACCCTCAGCCTGCCGTCCTGCCCGGTGGAGACGATGTCCCCGCCGACGGCGACCACCCGCTTGACGAGCGGTACGTCCGCCCAGCCCTCGTCCTCGAAGACCACGACGTCGCCGCGGCGGACGTCACCGCCGTCGACGCGCTGGGCCAGTACCCGGTCCCCGGCACCGATCGCCGGCGCCATCGAGGGGGTGGGCACGGTGTACGGCAGATACACCAGCGCTGCCCAGACGAACCCGCCGAGGAACAGCGCCAGGCCCAGCGCCACGGCCAGTGAGGACAGTCGCTGCCCGGTCCGGCTTCCCGCCGGGCCCCGGCCCGCACCGCCGCCGCGAGAAGCCGTACGTGTCGTGCTCTGCCCACTCATGGGCGGCACCCTACCCGGCAGTACCGGAGCGGGTCAGCCCCTCCTTCGGGCGACCGCCCCGCCGGCCCCCGCAGCGCTCAGGCCTCGGGCCCGTCCTCCCGGCGGCGGTCCCGCCCGCGCCGCCACAGCACCAGCGGCACCGCGCCCACGAGCGCGAGCCCCTGGGGTGCCACCGTCAGCGCCGCGGATGCCTGCGTGCCCAGCGCCGGCTGGGCGAAGGCGTCCGGGACCTCGAGCATGTCCCAGCGGCCGACCGGCCAGGCGATGACGACGGCACGGCCGACGACCTCACTCACCGGAACCATGCCGTCGTTCTTGTCGGCCCGGTTGTAACGCGAGTCCCGGGAGTTCTGCCGGTGGTCGCCCATGACCCAGATCTTGCCGTCGGGAACCTCGACCTTGAACTGGCCGCCCTGGTCGTCCTGGCTGCACGGGGTGTTGCCCGGATAGACGTAGTCCGCCTCGTTCAGGGCGACGCCGTTGACCCTCAGCGGGCCGGTGCCCTTGCACTCGACGACGTCACCGCCGACCCCGATGACCCGCTTGATCAGGTCCTTCTCCTCGGCGGACGGCATCAGGCCGATCCAGCTGAGGAACGTCTGCAACACGTTGGGTTCGGGCGTGGGCTCGCCCGCCAGCCAGTTGTCCGGGTCGTGGAAGACCACGACCTCGCCGCGCTCGGGCTCGGAGCCGAACCAGGGGGTGAGCTTGTCGACCAGAACGCGGTCCCCCTGCTGAAGGGTGTTCTGCATCGAGTCCGACGGAATGGAGAACGCCTGCAGCAGGAACGTCTTGATCAGCAGCGCCAGAACCAGGGCGATACCGACCAGGATGGGCAGCTCCTTCCAGAAGGAGCGTGGCTTCTTCTGTTCGCGGGGCGGCTCGTCCGGCCCCCGGCCACCGCGCTCCGACCGGTCGTCCGCCACTCTTCCCTCTCCTGCCGCCGGGGAATCACTCCCGGAGGTCACGGCGCCGTCCTCGACCGGGACGTAGGGTTCCGCGGGGCGCCCGCGGTGCTCCTCGCCGTCGGCTCCGGACCGTGCGCCAACCGCCACATCCCCCACGCCAGCTCCTTACTCTGTGCCGCTGCCTGCCCCATACACGGCGCAGGCCCACCACTCCCATAACGAGCGGGAGTTCCGCAGGGCTCGGGAGCTGAATCATTCCGTTCGAATCATCCGGGGCAACCCTATGCGACAGCCGGGCGGCAGCGGTCGACCCGGTCGTCGAGTCCGACACGGAGGCGTAGGTCGTCGGTTCGTCCAGCGTGTTCCAGTGACCGAACGGCCAGGCGATGACCACGGCCCGGCCCACCACCTGTTCCTCGGAGACGGTGCCGCCGTAGTCGGTGTCCTGGTGGGCGCGGGAGTCGGCGGAGTTGGACCGGTGGTCGCCCATCACCCACAGGCGTCCCTGGGGCACGGTGACGTCGAACGGCGTGGTGGACGGGGTGTTCCCGGGGAACAGGTAGTCACTCTCCTCCAGGGGCACCCCGTTGACGGTGACCCGCCCCTGCGTGTCACAGCACCGGACCTGGTCACCGCCGACCCCCACGACCCGCTTGATGAGGTCCTTCTCGTTCTCCGAGGGCAGCAGGCCGATGAAGGTGAGCCCGGTCTTGACCTGCTTGATGCCGACCGGGTCCTCCTTCTGGGGGGTGGGCTGCTCGTCCTGCAGCCAGCCGCCGGGGTCCTTGAAGACGACGACGTCCCCGCGCTGCGGCTTGGAGCCGAACCACGGGGTCAGCTTGTCCACCAGGACACGGTCGCCGACCTGGATGGTCTGTTCCATGGAGCCGGACGGGATCACGAAGGCCTGGACGAGGAACGTCTTCAGCACCAGCGCTATCAGGAGGGCGACTCCGACGAGCAGCGGTATCTCCTTGACCGCGCCCTGCCTGCGGCGCCGTTTGACCTTCCGCTGGAGCTTGCGCCGGTCGGCCCGGCTGCGGCCGCTCGTCGCGCTCACCGCGCGGCGCACGCCGGTGGGCAGCAGGTTGTCCGTGGCGCTCGCCGGGACGCCGCGGGGTTTGCCGCGGTTACCCATGGGCTCCCTCCCCCGGGTTCGCCGCGTCCGGCTGCGCCGTCGGCTCCCGGGCCGGCACGCGCGCGTAGGCGTCGGGGCGGTGCAACCGGGTGGCGCGGCCGAAGGGCTGGACGATCCAGTCGGCGCGGCCGATCACCCTGCTCACCGGGATCATGCCGCCACCAGGCGAACCGAGACGGTCACGGGAGTCGCTGGAGGCTCTGCGGTGATCACCGAGGACGAACAGGCGTCCCTCGGGGACGACGAGGTCGAAGGGCACCGTGGAGGCGCTCTCGCCGGGGAACAGGAATCCCGACTCGTCGACCGCCCGGCCGTTCACCCGGATCCTCCCCTCCATGTCGCAGCAGACCACGTGGTCCCCACCCACCCCGGCAACGCGCTTGATGTAGTCGGCGTCCCCGAAGTACCCGGTGCCGTCGAACACGACCACGTCGCCACGCTGCGGTCCGGCACCGAAACGGTATGCCAACTTGAGTACGAGAACGCGGTCTCCGGCCCTCAACAAGGGCTCCATCGATCCGCTGGGGATCTGGAACGGCCGGGCCACGAAGGTGCCGAGTGCCAGCAGGAGCAGCAGTACGAGGAGCGGGGCCGCGGTGGTCCGCCCCCCGGGAAACCGTCCCGCGAGGTGCCCTGCCAACGAGGAACGCGACCGGCCCTCCGGGCCCGGGGCCCCCGAGGTGTCCTCGGGTCCGACCGGGTGGGAGGAGCGGTCGCGCTCCGTCGGCTGTGCTTCGGTGTCCATCGAGGCCAGATGTTATCCGGCCCCGCGCTCACCTCGGGAAAGCGCTCAGTTCTCGCGCTTCTCCTTGATCTTCGCGGCCTTGCCGCGCAGCTCACGCAGGTAGTACAGCTTGGCGCGGCGGACGTCGCCCCTGGTGACGAGCTCGATCTTCTCGACGATCGGGGTGTGCACCGGGAAGGTGCGCTCGACGCCGACGGAGAAGGAGACCTTGCGGACCGTGAAGGTCTCGCGCACGCCGGCACCCTGGCGGCGGATCACGACGCCCTTGAACTGCTGCACACGGGAGCGGCTGCCCTCGATGACGCGCACGTGGACGTTGACGGTGTCGCCGGGGCGGAAGCCCGGGACGTCGTCGCGCAGCGACGCGGAGTCGACGGAGTCGAGCAGGTGAGACATTTCGTCTGCTTTCTTCGCTGATGCCGCAGGTCATCAGCGGCGATAGAAGTTCGGATCGGGGTGTGCGGTTCGAAGCGGGCGTCATGTCCCCCTGCGGCAGGGGCGCACGCCGGACGACGCACAACAGCGGCCTATTGTTCCACGCCGCCGGTCCTGCGCCAAAATCTGCCGTACGGCTCCCCTGCCCGGTCCGGCTCCCAGCCCAGGATGGAGAGCATCTCACGGTCCTTCTTGTCGAAGGCCTCGGGCTCGCAGCGCTCTATGAGGTCGGGCCGGTTGGCCGTGGTGCGCCTCAGTGCCTCGTCGCGCCGCCAGCGGGCGATCTTCCCGTGGTGGCCGCTGAGCAGCACTTCGGGGATGCCCCGGCCGCGCCAGACCGGTGGCTTGGTGTGGACGGGGCCTTCCAGGAGGTTGGTCATGGTGCCCGGGGCGAAGGAGTCGTCCCGGTGTGACTCGGCGTTGCCCAGGACGCCGGGCAGCAGCCGGGCCACGGCCTCGGTGACGACGAGGACGGCCGCCTCACCGCCGGCCAGGACGTAGTCGCCGATGGACACCTCGTGCACCGGCATGCGGGTCGCGTACTCGTCGACGACGCGCCGGTCGATTCCCTCGTAGCGGGCCGGTGCGAAGATCAGCCAGGGGCGTTCGGAGAGGCGGACGGCGAGTTCCTGGGTGAAGGGGCGGCCGCTGGGGGTGGGGACGATCAGGGCGGGCGCGTGCGCGCCGGTCTCGTAGCCGTCCGCCAGGATCTCGTCGAGCGCCTCGCCCCACGGCTCGGTCTTCATGACCATGCCGGGGCCACCGCCGTACGGGGTGTCGTCGACGGTGTTGTGCCGGTCACGGGTCCAGGAACGGAGGTCGTGCACCTGGACGTCCAGCTGTCCACGCGCACGCGCCTTGCCGACGAGGGAGACGTTCAGCGGTTCGAGGTACTCGGGGAAGATGGTGACGACATCGAGCCGCATCACGCCTCGTCCCGTGAGGAGGCGCCGTGTCCGTCGGCGGCTTCGTCGCGGGTGTCCCGGTCGTCGATGAGACCCGGCGGCGGGTCGATGACCGCGCGCTGTTCCCCGAGGTCGATCCCGGTGACGATCTGCTCCACGAACGGCACGAGCACCTCGCTGCCGTCGGGCCGCTCCACCACGAAGAGGTCCTGCGTCGGCAGGTGGGAGATCTCGGTGATCCGGCCCACCGGCTGTCCGTCCCGGGTGACGACGTCGAGGTCGATCAGCTGGTGGTCGTAGTACTCGTCCTCGTCCTCGGGCCGCTCGTCCGGGTCGACCTCGGCGATGAGGAGGGTGTGGCGCAGCGCTTCGGCACCGGTGCGGTCACGGACGCCCTCGAAGCGCAGCAGGAGCCGGCCGCTGTGCACCCGGCCCGTCTCGATGGTGAGCGGTCCGACGGAGGCCGGATCGGTGGCCAGGACGGCACCGGGCCCGAGCCTCAGCTCCGGCTCGTCGGTGCGGACCTCCACGGTGACCTCGCCCTTGATGCCGTGGGCACGGCCGATGCGAGCGACTACCAGCTGCACTGTGCTTGTTCTCCTGTCGTACGGCGACGGGCCGGGGACGGCCCTCAGGCCCTCCCCGGCCCGAGCCGGTTGCGCTGAGCGTCAGCGGACGTGGTCCACGTCGACGAGGTCGACCCGGACACCTCGGCCGCCGATGGCGCCCACGACGGTGCGCAGGGCGCGCGCGGTGCGGCCGTTGCGGCCGATCACCTTGCCGAGGTCGTCCGGGTGGACCCGGACCTCGAGCACACGCCCGCGGCGCAGGTCGCGCGAGGCGACCTGCACATCGTCGGGATGGTCGACGATGCCCTTCACGAGGTGCTCGAGAGCGTCCTCGAGCATGCTCAGGCCTCGGTCGACGCAGACGAAGAGGACTCGGCCGGGGCCTCGTCCTTCTTCTCAGCCTTCTTCTTCTGGGTGATGGCCTCACCCTTGCCCTCGTCCTCGCCGCCGAGCGCCTCGAACGACGGGCGGGCGGACTTCTCGGCCTGCTGCAGCAGCGGAGCCGGGGCGGGCTCGCCCCTGAACTTCTGCCAGTCACCGGTCTTCTTCAGAATGGCGAGCACGGGCTCGGTCGGCTGGGCGCCGACACCGAGCCAGTACGCCACACGCTCACCGTCGACCTCGATCACCGACGGGTTGTACGTCGGGTGGTACTTGCCGATCTCCTCGATGGCCCGGCCGTCACGGCGGGTACGGGAGTCGGCGACGACGATGCGGTAGTGGGGCGAACGGATCTTGCCCAGACGCTTCAGCTTGATCTTGACTGCCACGGGAGTGGGTTCTCCTGGATTTTGACGTGATGGGGCACGGCGGGACGGCCGCGTGGGGTTGCGGTACCCGAGTGCCCGATGGACGCGTCAGCCGGAGGAGAGAGGGTTCCTGTGCGACTGTCGAGTACAGCTGGCCATTGTGCCACATCCCACGGGGCGCCCGGGACCTCGGGGGCACTGCAGGTTGTCACACCGGGTGCCGGCGAGGCGGCACGGCTGCCATGGATGCGCGCGCATGGACGGCATCCACGCGCCTGACGTGCGTCCGGCACCCACGAGATGCCGGGTTGCTGTCAGCTCGCGGCCGCGGCCACCCCCTCGGGGATCCGGAACGGCTTGCCGCAGCCGCCGCAGACGATGGGGGCCTGCGCCAGGACCGACGGGACGACGCGCACATTGCGGCCGCAGTCGCAGACGGCCTTGACCCGCACACCACCGCCGGACGAGCCGTGCCGTGCCGCCGGACCACGGAAGCTGCGGGCGGTGTCGCCCGCGGTCGCGGCGGAGTGCGCCTTCAGGGCTCGCTGGAGGCGCTCGGTCGTCGGACGGTAGCGGCGCTTCGCCTCCGGCGTGAGGGAGACCAGCGAGAAACCGCTGCTGGGATGCGGCTCGTCGGGGTGGTCCAGGCCCAGTTCCTCTGCGATCGCGAGGAATCTGCGGTTGTGGTAGCGGCCGGCGCGGGAAGTGTCGCGTACACCGCGTGCGGCGGCGACGCCATGGACTGCCTCGTGCAGCAGTCGCTCGAAGGAGAGCTCGTGACCGCACGCGGACGACGACTCCCCGATCAGGGACTCGGGCGCGGCAAGATCGGGCAGCTCGGGGTGGTACCGCTGAATATCGGCCCACGCCTGCGCCAGTTCTGCGGCGAGTACAGGTGGTGTCTGTGTCGTGCTCACGTAATGACAACGAGCCTGGGTGCCCCTGTGTTCCGATTCCGGGGCATCCCAAATAATTTGCCCTTACCCGTCAGTATGCGCTCATGCGTCCCGACGAGGGCGGGTGCGCTGATCTGCGGAGAAGCCGCGCAGCTCACCTCAAGGTGGTGCGTAGGCCGACGTATGCGACCCCCCGGCCCGGCGCGTACGCGGCGTCCGCGCGCCGGCGCTCCCGTGGCCCCGAATACACAAGGGGCGTTTCGGCCGCCCTCGTGACGGAGCGGCCCCGGTTCCCCGGGCGAGTACCACGGTCGCGACGTTACCCCCTTCGCCGCCGGCATCCGACACCGGCCCACCCTCCATCGCCGCCGCCTGCTCCGAACCCGTCCACGATCACCGTTTTGCGGACCTTGGCCGGAACCACCCCGTCTCCCCCGGATTACCGGAATGTGAATTCTTGCCACTGGCACGAGCGCCTCCCAGACCGCCGCCCCTTTCCACTGGACACCCGGGCGAGGGCGGAGTTTCCTGGTATGACGGGGGTGGTACGAGCGCGCCGCGCGGGGGCGAGGCGATCGATCGGGCGGCGCGGGAACTCTCGGCTGATCGGAGCGCTTACCTATGACACCCACGCTCGTGCGGCAGCACCTTCCTCGCACGGGGCACGGCCCTCGCGTGGACCGGCAGGCGTGCGCGTGACTGGTCCGAGATACAGGAAAGGATGCTCGTACCGCTCTACGAGGCCGTCTACGAGCGATGGGACGTGGGCTCCGGGACACGGCTGCTCGGCCTCGGCTGCGGTGCGGGGCTCGCCCTGCTGAGGGCGGCCTCCCGGGGCGCCTCGGTCACCGGCGTCGACACCTCGCCGGACCGGCTGGCCCTCGCACGCGAGCGACTGCTGTCCGCCGGGCGGGACGCACATACGCGCGCGGACGCCCGGATCGTGAACGGCTCCCCCGGGGACACGGCCGGCACGGGCACGGCGGGCGGGGGCGGCCCCGCCTACACCGTGGTGACCGCCTTCGAACCGATTGGATGCCTGGCGGGCGACACGGACGGGCTGAGCGGACAGCTCGCCGAGGTGGTTCCGCTCGCCGGTCACGGAGCGGCCGTGGTGCTCGCCGGCTGGGGCCCGCCGGAGCGCTGCGCCACGGCGTCCGTGCTCCGGGTGGCCACCCGGCTGGCGGAGCCACTGCACGGTACGGGCACCTGGCGCCCCGCGCACCGCGACGACCTGGAGGACGTCGCCCGGCGGGCGGGCCTGAGGCCGGACGGCTCGGGGCGGGTGGCCTGCCCCTTCGGATACGCCGACGTGGACAGCGCCGTACGGGGCCTGCTGTCGACCGGGCTGTTCGACCCGGCGGTCACGGCGACGGACCGGGTACAGGTGGACAGGGAACTCACCGAGGCACTGCATCCGTACGAGCGGCAGGACAGGACCGTGTGGATGCCGAACGTCTTCCGGTACCTGATCGCCCCCCTGACCCACGGCTCCGCTCACCCGACGCCGACACGGGACGGGGGCGCCCCCGGCAAGGGAGGCCCCCGTGACACAGCCGGCCGAACGGATCGAACCGCTCGTCAGCCCATGAACTTCTTGAACTCGTCCGGCAGTTCGAAGTCCTTGCCGCCCTGCTGCGGCAGCCCGAAGGCGTTGCTCCCCCCGGCCGCTGCGGCACGGCGCTGGGCCTCCTCTTCCTCCTGCTGCTTGCGCTTCATCGGGTTGCCGGAGCGCTGCTTGCCCTTGGCCTGCTTCTGCTTCTTCTTCGTCCGGCCGGGACCGCCGCCCGTGCCAGGCGTCCCGGGCATCCCCGGCATGCCACCGCCCTGGGCCATGCGGGACATCATCTTGCGGGCCTCGAAGAACCGCTCCACAAGGGACTTCACCGCGCTGACCTCGACGCCGGAGCCCTTGGCGATACGGGCGCGGCGGGAGCCGTTGATGATCGAGGCGTCCTGGCGCTCGGCCGGGGTCATCGACTTGATGATCGCGGCCGTACGGTCGACGTCCCGCTCGTCGAGGTTGTTGATCTGGTCCTTGATCTGCCCCATGCCGGGCAGCATGCCGAGCAGCTTGGAGATGCTGCCCATCTTCCTGACCTGCTCCATCTGGGCCAGGAAGTCGTCCAGGGTGAAGTCCTGGCCCTTCTTCGACGCCAGCTTGGAGGCCATCTTCTCGGCCTCGTCCTGGCTGAACGTCTTCTCCGCCTGCTCGATCAGGGTGAGCAGGTCACCCATGTCGAGGATGCGGGAGGCCATCCGGTCGGGGTGGAAGGCGTCGAACTCGTCGAGCTTCTCACCGTTCGACGCGAACATGATCGGCTTGCCGGTCACCGAGGCGATCGACAGGGCCGCACCACCGCGGGCGTCACCGTCCAGCTTGGAGAGCACCACACCGTCGAAGCCGACGCCGTCACGGAAGGCTTCGGCGGTGTTGACGGCGTCCTGGCCGATCATCGCGTCGACGACGAACAGGATTTCATCAGGATGAACGACGTCCCTGATGTCCGCGGCCTGCCGCATCATCTCCTGGTCGATGCCCAGGCGGCCGGCGGTGTCCACGACGACGATGTCGTGGACCTTGGACCTGGCGAACTCGATGGAGTCCCTGGCGACCTCGACCGGGTCACCGACGCCGTTGCCCGGCTCGGGCGCGTAGACGGCGACGCCGGCGCGCTCGGCGACGACGCTGAGCTGGTTGACGGCGTTGGGGCGCTGGAGGTCACAGGCGACCAGGAGCGGCGAGTGGCCCTGTTCCTTGAGCCAGTGGCCGAGCTTGCCCGCGAGGGTGGTCTTGCCGGCACCCTGCAGACCGGCGAGCATGATCACGGTCGGCGGCTGCTTGGCGAACCGCAGACGACGGGTCTCGCCGCCGAGAATAGAGGTCAGTTCGTCATTGACGATCTTGACGAACTGTTGTGCGGGGTTGAGGGCCTTGGAGACCTCGGCGCCGAGCGCCCGCTCCTTGACGCTCCTGATGAACGCCCGGACGACCGGCAGGGCCACGTCCGCCTCGAGGAGGGCGATACGGATGTCGCGCGCCGTGGCGTCGATGTCCGCTTCGCTCAGCCGGCCTTTTCCGCGGAGGTTTTTGAAGGTCAGGCTGAGGCGGTCGGAGAGAGTATCGAACACGGCGGCGTCGGTCCTCGGAGTCGGGGGCGGAGCTGGGCTGCCCTCCAGGGTATCCGGCCCGGCAAGCAAATCGCCCCCGCCCGCTGCAGTCAGTGGACGAGGACGGATTCCCGTGTCGGCGGGGAGCAGTCGGACACACTCTCCGAACGGTCGTCGGTCGCCGGATCACCCCCGCGTCAGCGGGGAGCGCATCCGGTGAACGCGTGACACGGCCGAAAGGTCACGCCCGCAAAATCTCCTCCAGCTTCCCCGCGAGCGCTTCCGCCTCTCCACCCGGCAATGGCACACCCAGCGCTTGCGTCACGTAGAAGGCGTCGACCGCGTTCGCACCCAGCGTGCTCGCATGCGCGCTCCGCACCCGCACCCCCGCGTCCTCCAGTGCCCGCCCGATCCGGAACAGCAGCCCCGGTGCGTCCTGCGCGCGGACCTCGATCACCGTGGCCAGGCGGGACGCGGTCGGGGCGACCGTCACCCGGGCCGGGGGCGGGACCACACCCCGGCGGCGCGGGTAGGCGGCGTCGCGTTCGGCGAGGCGGCCGGCGATGTTCAGGGTGCCGTCCAGGGCGCGGACGAGGTCGGCGCGCAGGCGGGTGGCCTGGGGCAGCGAGCCGTACTCTGCGGCGACCCGCCAGTCGAGCAGCAGGACGGAGCCCTCGACGCCCTCCGGCAGGTCGAGGGTGCGCAGTTCGGCGGTGCGGACGGTCAGACGGTGCAGCGCCAGCACCCCGGCGACCGCGGGGAGCACGCCCGCCTGGTCGGGTACGGCGATCAGCAGCTCCACGCCGAGGGGTTCCGGCTCGCCCGCCCGCTCCGGTCCTGCCGGTGTTTCCGTTGACGGCCCGGCCGGCGGTTCGGTCTGGGCGCGCAGGGACAGTACCGGGCCGCCGGTGGCGACCGCCTCCAGGGCGAGCCGTTCCTGTTCGGCGGTGGGTGCGGCGGTCCCGGGTTCTTCCAGCGGTTCCCCGGCGAAAAGCGCCGAGACGCGTCTGACCAGGTCGGCGACGAGTGAGGCGCGCCAGGACGACCAGGCCGCCGGTCCGGTGGCCAGCGCGTCCGCCTCGGTCAGGGCGTGCAGCAGTTCCAGGGTGCCCTGGGTGCCGACCGCGTCGGCGACCGCGCGCACCGTGGCCGGGTCGTCGAGGTCGCGGCGGGTTGCCGTCTCGACGAGCAGCAGGTGGTGGCGTACGAGGGTGGCGAGGACGCCCGCGTCGGCGCGGTCGAAGCCGATCCGCGCGGCCATGTCCGAGGCGATGGTCTCGCCGGCCACGGAGTGGTCGCCGGGCCAGCCCTTGCCGATGTCGTGCAGCAGCGCGGCGACCAGGAGCAGGTCGGGGCGGTGCACGCGCCGGGTGAAGGCGGAGGCGCGGACCGCCGTTTCGATGAGGTGCCGGTCGACGGTCCACAGGTGCACGGCGTTGCGCTGCGGGCGGCAGCGGACCCGCTCCCAGTCCGGCAGCAGCCGTGTGATCAGGCCTTCCGCCTCCAGTGCTTCCCAGACGTCGACGGTGGGGCGGCCGGAGCCGAGCAGGGTCACCAGCTGTTCGCGGGCCTCGGCGGGCCAGGGGGTGGGCAGCGGATGCACGGTGGCGGCGAGGCGCCGGACGGCGTGGAGCGACAGCGGGAGCCCCGCCTGTGCTGCGGCGGCCGCGGCTCGCAGGGGGAGCCCGGGGTCGCGTTCGGGACGGGCGGCGCGGGCGAGGACCGCCTCGCCGTCCTGCTCGACGACGCCCTCGGCGAGCGGCGAGCGCTCGGCGTTCTGCTTTCCGCCGCCGAGCATGGCGCGCAGCCGCGGTCGCACGGCCCGGGAGCGCAGGACCCGGCCGACTTCGCGCCAGGTGACGTCGCCGGCGTACGCGATGCCCCGGGCGGCCTCGTACACCTGACGCAGCAGGGTGTCGGCGTCGAGCAGGCCGAGTTCGTCGGCGACCTGGTCCTGTTCCTGGAGGGCGAGCCGGTCGGTGGCGCGGCCGGTCGTCAGATGCAGTGCGTCCCGTACGTCGAGGAGCCGGCGGCGGGCGTCGGCGAGGCCTTCGCGCGGGGCGTCGGCGAGCCAGGAGGCGGCGACGGCGCGGAGGACGGTGGCGTCGCGCAGCCCGCCGCGGGCCTCCTTGAGGTCGGGTTCCAGGAGGTACTGCAGCTCACCGTGGCGTTCGGCGCGTTCGGCGCAGAGTTCCTGGAGTTCGGGGAGGCGTTGGGGTGCCTGGTTGCGCCAGTCGGCCAGGAGGGTGGTGCGCAGGGCGGCGGTGAGGCCGAGGTCTCCGGCGATGTGCCGGGCGTCCAGGAGGCCCAGCTGGACCCTGAGGTCCTCGCCGGCGGTGCGGCGGGCCTCGGCCGGGGTGCGTACGGAGTGGTCGAGGGCGATGCCGAGGTCCCAGACGGGGTACCAGAGCCGGTCGGCGAGGGCGGCGACGGCCTTGGGGTCGCTGCCGTCGTGCAGCAGGAGCAGGTCGAGGTCGCTGCGCGGGGACAGTTCGCCGCGCCCGTAGCCGCCGACCGCGATCAGGGAGGCACCGCGCAGTTGTCCGGTGCCCGCGGTGAACAGCGCGGTGAGCCAGTCGTCCGTGAGCCGGGCGAGGGCGGCACGGCGCGGCGGCCCGGACTGCGTCCCCTCGGTGAGGAGGCGCAGCCGGGCCGCCGCGTAGCCGCTGGGTCCCGAGTCCTGTGTCTCGTTGTGCGTGTCGGTGCTCGTCACCCGGCGACTCCTGTTCCGTCGGTGTTCCTCAGAGCGCTTCCGGCCCGCGCTCGCCGGTCCGGACCCGTACGGCCGTGTCGACCGGGATCGACCAGACCTTGCCGTCACCGATCTTGCCGGTGCGGGCCGCCTTGACGACGACGTCGATGAGCTGTTCGGCGTCGTCGTCCTCGACCAGCACCTCGATGCGGATCTTGGGGACCAGGTCGACGGTGTACTCGGCACCGCGGTAGACCTCGGTGTGGCCGCGCTGGCGGCCGTAGCCGCTGGCCTCGGTGACCGTCAGGCCGTGTACCCCGAAGGCCTGCAGGGCCTCCTTGATCTCGTCGAGCCGGTGCGGCTTGACGACGGCGGTGATGAGCTTCATGCGTCCACCTTCTTGCTCTCGGCCCGGGCTGCGGGCGGGGTGGTGGTGCTGCGGGCGGCGCCGCCACCGGCACCGCTGTGGTCGTATGCGGTCTCGGCGTGCTCGACCTGGTCGATACCGGCGACCTCGTCGTCCTCGGAGACTCGCATGCCGATCGTCTTGTCGAGGAGGAGGGCGAGGACCGCGGAGACGACCAGGGAGTAGGCGAGGACACCGAAGACACCGGCGCACTGCTTCCAGAACTGGTCGAGGCCGCCGCCGTAGAAGAGTCCCTCGACCTCGGACTGGCCCTTGCCGCTGGCGAAGAGGCCGACGAGGAGGGAGCCGAGGATGCCGCCGACGAGGTGGACGCCGACGACGTCCAGGGAGTCGTCGTAGCCGAACTTGTACTTCAGGCCGACGGCCATGGCGCACAGCACACCGGCGATGACGCCGACGGCGATCGCGCCGAGCGGGGTGACCGCTCCGCCGGCCGGGGTGATGGCGACGAGACCCGAGACCGCACCGGAGGCGGCACCGAGCGTGGTGAAGGCGCCGTGGCGGATCTTCTCGTAGGCGAGCCAGCCGAGGACGGCGGCGGCGGTGGCGATCTGGGTGTTGACGAACATCAGCGCGCCGACGCCGTCGTCGTTGCCGAGCCAGGAACCGGCGTTGAAGCCGAACCAGCCGAACCACAGCAGCCCGGCGCCGAGCATGACCAGCGGCAGGCTGTGCGGGCGCATCGGGTCCTTCTTGAAGCCGACCCGCTTGCCGATCACCAGGATGACACCGAGTGCGGCGGCACCCGCGTTGATGTGGACGGCCGTACCGCCGGCGAAGTCGATGACGCCCAGCTCGAAGGCCCAGCCGCCGGAGCCCCAGACCCAGTGCGCGACCGGGAAGTAGACGATGGTGGCCCACAGGGCGATGAACAGCGCCCACGCGGTGAACTTCACGCGGTCCGCGAGCGCGCCGCTGATCAGGGCGGGTGTGAGGACGGCGAACATCAGCTGGAAGACCAGGAAGACGAATACGGGGATGGTGTAGCCGTCCCAGAGTTCGGTCAGGCCGATGTCGCTGAGGCCGACCCAGTCGGAGTTCCAGCCGACAAGACCGGCGGAGTCGGTGCCGAACGCCATGGAGAAGCCGTACAGCACCCACAGGATGGTGACGATTCCCAGGCTGATGAAGCTCATCATCAGCATGTTCAGAGTGCTCTTTACCCGGACCATGCCTCCGTAGAAGAAGGCCAGGCCTGGCGTCATGAGCATCACCAGAGCGGAACAGATGAGCATGAACCCTGTGTTGGCGGCAGAGAGCGTGGGCGCTTCTGCGGCAAGGGTGATGGCTGGTGCCATCGGCGTCTCCTCGTCGTTGGTACGGCCCCGTGCGGGCGAAGCCTGAGCGGGTCGTGAGGGGCGGGCCGGTTCTGCGCCAAGAGATTCGCGCAGCGCCGTTTCGGTGGAAGCCCCTCACTGTTTCGCCGCCGTGACGAAGGCGCCCGGTGTGTTACACGTCGATGAACTGCCGGATCCGGGATGTGTCGATCGTTATCGTGGCGCAACCTTCGCCACAGGACACCGCAACCACCGGTTGAGCAACCACGACGACGAGCAGCACAGCCGCGAGAGCGGCGCCGGCTCAGGCGCAGAAAACAGAACCGGCCGCGGCGGGCCTTCCGATGACCTGGCACGGGGGAGCCGAGTCGGGCAGTTCGGGAGGGCCGGCCGCGGCCGGGGCTCTGGGTTTTCCCGGGGGTCTGCGGGATTCCCGGGCGTCAGACCGCTTCGGTGGTCTCCGGCAGTTCGATGGCGAGCCGCTCGGTGAGGTCGACGACCTCGGCCCGGTCACCGAAGTCGCGGACGGCCGTGGCGACCGTCTTTCGGATACGAGTGCTGACGCGCTCGGAGCGGACCTTCTTGGCTGCCTTGATGGCGTCGGTGGCGAAAACCGCTCCCTGCTCGGGCTCGCGCTGGAGCAGGTGGACGGTGGCCATGCCGATCAGGTTGAGGGCGTACGACCGCTGGTGCCGGTCGGCCTCCGCGGCGAACAGTTCGACGGCCCGTTGCATCAGCGGCTCGGCGAGCGAGGCGTACGTGGGACTGCGGCCCGCCACGTAGGCGAGGTCGCGGAAGGAGTGGGAGTTCTCGCCGTACAGCTCGGCCTCGGAGAAGAACCGGATCCAGTCGGGGTCCGGCTCGTCCCACTCGTCGACCTCGGCGAAGGTGTCCTCGGCCATCCTGACCGCGCGCTTGCACCGGCCGGGCTGGCCCATGTTGGCGAAGGCACGGGCCTCCATCGCATACAGCATCGACTGGGTGCGGGGGCTCGCGCAGTCGCGGCTGCCGTACTGCGCGAGATGGATGAGCTCCAGGGCGTCCTCGGGCCGGCCGAGGTGGATCATCTGACGGCTCAGATTCGACAGGATGTACGAGCCGAGCGGTCGGTCCCCGGCCTCCTTCGCCGCGTGCAGGGCGAGGACGTGGTACTTCTGCGCGGTGGGCTGCAGTCCGACGTCGTACGACATCCAGCCGGCCAGTTCGGCGAGCTCGGCGGCGACCTTGAACAGGCGCCGCCGGACCGGGTCGGGCTGGGGCTCCTGGAGCAGGTCCGTCACCTCGTGGAGCTGCCCGACGACCGCCTTGCGGCGCAGGCCGCCGCCGCACTGGGCGTCCCACTGCCTGAACATCACGGTGGTGGTCTCCAGCAGGTCCAGCTCCGGCTGGGACAGCCGGCCGCGCGCGCAGCCGGCGGAGACCGGCTCGGGCTCCGGGAGGGACTGCGCCGCGGCCGGCGAGGGGACGAGCCAGCGCTGCATGGGCTCGATGAGGGACGGGCCCGCGGAGAGCGCCAGCGAACCCCCGAGGAAACCGCGCCGCGCGAGCATCAGGTCGCTGCGCGAGAACTCGCCGAGCAGGGCCACGGTCTGCGGACCCGTCCAGGGCAGGTCGACGCCGGTGGCGGAGGGCGAGGGCCGGGTGGCGCGCAGGCCCAGATCCTCGGCGGGCACGACGACGCCGAAGCGCTCGGAGAACAGCTCGGAGAGGATCCGGGGGATGGGCTCGCGCGGATTCTCGCCGTCCAGCCAGCGGCGCACGCGTGAGGTGTCGGTGGAGATGTGGTTGGCGCCCAGCCGACGGGCTCTGCGGTTGACCTGGCGGGCGAGCTCGCCCTTGGACCAGCCGCTGCGGACGAACCACGAGGCGAGCAGCTCGTTCGGACGCTTCTGATTGCTCACAGCGTTCGTACCGCCACCGCCGTTGCCGCTCACTGGAACGCCCCCCTCCCTGAAAACCAGTTGCCGCTGAGTGCGCCAAGCCCTGTCGGAATGCCGGTTGCCGGGACCGCCGTCCGGCGGTCCTCACCCTTCGAACGGAATGCCGAGTTGCCTCCGGCATACCCATAGGCACATGTGCCCCGAAGGACCGTGCACACAAAGTAGCCCCACGATCACCCGTCCAGCCATGGCGAACCCGGGATCGCCACCATTCGCCACCCCATCGAATGAATTCACGGTGGCCGACCCGCGCTTCACTTGACATGTGACAGCCAAAAGTGGTGCGGCGACACACTCGGGGGCGCGCGCCATTGCGCACACCACCCCGGGCGCTTCCAAGCGCCGACCGGACAAGGGCGCACCGGAAAGCCGAGACACAGAGGGTCACGCATCGCTCCCGCTGCGTAACCGACGGCGCGTCGGACCCGTTGGAGGGGCATGGGCTTCACGATCGGTATCAGCCGGGGCATCCGTGACATCCGTGACATCCGGTCCGGCTCGCGCCGCCGGGGCCGCGGGCCCGGCGGCACCCCCGTGGCGGAGTACACCGGGTTGTGGGGCTGGGACGTCGTGCCGGGCGCCCGCGCCGCCGCCGGGGCCTGCTCCTGCGGCCGGGCGGGGTGCCGGGCGCCGGGCGCGCATCCGCTGGACTTCGCGCCGGAGATCCCCGCCGGGGCCCCGCTGGACGACGTGTCGGAGATCTGGGCCGAGTACCCGGGCGCCGCGATGATGCTGCCGGTCGGGCGGGCGTTCGACGTGATCGAGGTGGCGGAACCCGCCGGGTGCCGTGCTCTGGCACGGCTCGAGCGCATGGGCCTGCCTGTCGGGCCCGTCGCCGCCACCCCGGACGGCCGGGCCCAGTACTTCGTCGCCCCCGGCGCCGCCGTCGCGCTGCCCGAGCTGCTCTACCGCATGGGCTGGGACGACCCGGCCGCCCTCGACCTGCGCGGCCTCGGCCCCGGCACGCACATCACGGCGCCGTCGTCCGACCGGGGCGGCCTCGGCCCGGTGCGCTGGCTGCGCTCCCCCGCCCTCGATTCGGCACTCCGGCCGCCGGAGGCCCGCCTGGTGCTGGGCACGTTGGCCTACGTGGTGCACCGGTTACAGGCGTAGGCCAACGTGCCTGTATGGCGAAGCGCCCGTTTCCGGGTACCGGAAGCGGGCGCTTCTTCGCGTTTCCACGGCGGTCCGGTCCGGCCGGCCGCCCCGGGGTCTCACTCTCCGATCAGCGCGTCCACGAACGCGTCCGGCTCGAACGGCGCCAGGTCGTCCGCGCCCTCGCCGAGGCCGATCAGCTTGACCGGGACGCCCAGTTCACGCTGGACGGCGACCACGATGCCGCCCTTGGCCGTACCGTCGAGCTTGGTGAGCACGATGCCGGTGATGTCGACCACCTCGGCGAAGACCCGGGCCTGGACCAGGCCGTTCTGGCCGGTGGTGGCGTCGAGCACGAGCAGCACCTCGTCCAGCGGGGCGTGCTTCTCCACGACCCGCTTGACCTTGCCGAGTTCGTCCATGAGGCCGGTCTTGGTGTGCAGCCGGCCGGCGGTGTCGATGAGCACGACGTCCGCGGCCATCTCCTTGCCCTCCTTGACCGCGTCGAACGCGACGGAGGCCGGGTCTCCGGCCTCCGGGCCGCGCACGGTGTGGGCGCCGACCCGCTCGCCCCAGGTCTCGAGCTGGTCGGCGGCGGCGGCGCGGAAGGTGTCGGCGGCGCCCAGGACCACGGTGTTGCCGTCGGCGACCAGGACCCGGGCGAGCTTGCCGGTGGTGGTGGTCTTGCCGGTGCCGTTGACCCCGACGACCATCACGATGCCCGGGCCGCCGGTCTCGTTCTCGGTGTGCACGGTGCGGTCCATGCCGGGGTCGACCAGTGCGAGCAGTTCCTCGCGGAGCAGTCCGCGCAGCTCGGCGGGGGTGCGCGTGCCGAGCACCTTCACGCGCTCGCGCAGCCGCTCGACCAGTTCCAGCGTGGGCTGTACGCCGACGTCGGCGGTGAGCAGTGTGTCCTCGACCTCCTCCCAGGTGTCCTCGTCGAGGTGCTCGCGGGACAGCAGGGTGAGCAGGCCCTTGCCGAGCGCGTTCTGCGAACGGGAGAGACGGGCACGCAGCCGGACGAGCCGGCCTGCGGTGGGCTCCGGGATCTCGATCGCGGGCGCCTCGGCGGGCGGCTCCTCGACGATGACCGGGGCGGAGCCGTCCGGAAGATCAACCTCCTCTACGGTGCGCCGCGGTTCCTCCCGCGGCGTCTCGGCCTCGTCGCCGACGTGCGGCTCGGCCGGTGGGGCGGTGATGTCGGGGGCAGCGGGTGGCGGCGGGGGCAGCTGCTTCTTGCGGCGGCTGCCGACGATGAGCCCGCCGAGCGCGCCGACCACCACCACGGCGATGACTACAGCAAGGATGACGATGTCCATAACAGCCTCAGTATCAGCCATGGGCACCCCTGCCGTGCCGATGGCGGCCCGTGCGACGCGCCCCGTTCCGTCGGGCGCCTGTGGCCCGACGACCTGACGCCCCGCCGGTCGTGGTCCGCCCCCACAGCCCGCCCGGTGCACGGTGGGGAGGCGAGGTCGTGCCCGTCACGGCCGTACGCTTCCCTCCGGGACGAGGTGCCGGAGGCTGTGCGGCACACCGTCGCCCCGGCCCGGACTCCGTCCGGGCCGGGGCGACGGTGGTACGAGGAGAGGGACAGCGGGGACTTGAACCCTTCTCCCCCGTCCGGGGGCGGGCCGGCCCGAGGGGACCCGCCGGTATCGGCCCTGCGGCCGCGGTCGGTCCATTTCCTCCAGGACCTTGCCCTTCGTCTCCTTGACGAACTTGAGGACGAACGGGATGGAGAGCGCGGCGAAGACCGTGTAGACCACGTAGGTCGCCGACAGGTTCCGGTCGGCCAGTGACGGGAAGCTCGCGGTGACGGCCCAGTTGGCGATCCACTGCGCGGCGGCGGCCACGCCCAGGGCGGCGGCGCGGATCCGGTCGGGGAACATCTCGCCGAGCATGAGCTGCCGGGCCTCCAGGCCCAGCAGTTCGCCGCGCTGGTCTCCGCCGGCCACGTTCAGGATGCCCCAGTTGACCAGCTGCGACACGGCGATGCCGACGACGATCGCGGCCTGCTGGAAGGAGCCGAGCCGGCCGCGGTAGGCGGGCGGGGCGACCTCGGCGATGCAGGCCGGGCCGATCACCGAGGCCATGCCGATGGCTATGCCTCCGACGACCCGCCACACGGCGAGGTCCCACAGCGTGAACGGCAGGGCCGAGCCGACGGCGCTGACGGTGAACAGGACCGCGGCGATCTGCATGCACCGGATGCGGCCGATGCGGTCGGCCACGCGGCCGGCGGTGGCGGCACCGATGGCGCAGCCGATCAGCGCGATCGCGATGACCTGGGCGAGAGCGGCCGAACCGACGTCGTAGCGGTCGCGGATGGCCTCGACGGCGCCGTTGATCACGGAACTGTCGTAGCCGAAGAGGAAACCGCCCACGGCGGCCGACGCCGCGATGAAGACGACGTGCCCGAGATGATCGGGGTGAGCCGTACCGGCTCCTGACTTCTGTGCCTGCACTGAGCTGGTCACGTGTAACTCCTCGGGCCACCGGCAGCATCGCCGGTGGGGGTTCAGCCCTTCGAGGTCCACCTGAAGGTACCTGAAGGTAAAAATGACGCCGAAGAGCCTATGACTTCAAGTTTTGAAGTCAAGAGGGAAGAGCGAGGGAAGGGTGAGGGAGGGAAAAGGCGGATGTTTCAGGTAATGCCCGCACGCGTACGACAGGATTGAGTTCAAAATGTGAAGCCAGTGAGTTCAAGAGACGGTCAGAATGCCCGGGGGAGGCGCTGGCTGATGACCTTGGACACACCGTCGCCCTGCATGGAGACGCCGTAGAGCGCGTCGGCGACCTCCATGGTGCGCTTCTGGTGCGTGATCACGATCAGCTGCGAGGCCTCCTGCAGCTCCTGCATGATCCGGATGAGCCGCTGGAGGTTGGTGTCGTCGAGCGCGGCCTCGACCTCGTCCATGACGTAGAACGGGCTCGGCCGCGCCTTGAAGATCGACACCAGCAGCGCCACGGCGGTCAGTGACCGTTCTCCGCCCGAGAGCAGTGACAGCCGCTTGACCTTCTTGCCCGGCGGACGCGCCTCGACGTCCACACCCGTGGTGAGCATGTTGTCGGGATCCGTCAGCACCAGCCGCCCCTCGCCGCCGGGGAACAGCCGCGAGAAGACTCCTTCGAACTCCCTGGCGGTGTCCCGGTAGGCCTCGCTGAAGACCTGCTCGACGCGTTCGTCGACCTCCTTGACGACCTGGAGCAGATCCGCGCGGGTCTTCTTCAGGTCCTCCAGCTGCTCACCGAGGAACTGGTGGCGTTCCTCCAGCGCGGCGAACTCCTCCAGGGCGAGCGGATTCACCCTGCCGAGCTGCTGGTAGGCCCGCTCGGCGGCCTTCAGCCGCTTCTCCTGCTCGGCGCGGACGAAGGGGCGGGGGACCCCGTTCCTCGGCTTCCGTCCCTCTGTGGTGCCGTCGCCAAAGCCGTCGGAGCCCTTGGGCCGTCCTTCGTCCGGATCCCCCGGACCCCCCGGACCCACCGGACCGCCCGTGTCCGGGAGCTCTCCACCCGGCCCGGCCCCGGCGGGCGGTGCCGCCGGGACCGGCTGGTGCGGGCCGTACTCGGCCATGAGGTGGGCGGGTTCGACACCCAGCTCCTCCAGGGCCTTGGTCTCCAGCTGTTCCATCCGCAGCCGCTTCTCGGCGCCGAGCACTTCACCCCGGTGCACCGAGTCCGTCAGCTTGTCGAGGTCCGCCTTCAGGTCGCGTCCCTCGGTCCGCGCGCGGGCGAGCCCCTGCTCGCCGCGGGCCTTCGCCGCCTCGGCGGCGGTGCGCTCCTCGTCGGCACGCGCGAGGGACACCTCGACGTGCGCGAGCAGGTGCCGGGCACCGGCGGCGACGGACCCGGCGACGGCCGCCTCGTGCCGCAGCCGGGCCCGCCGCTGCTCGGCACGCGCGCGTGCCTCGCGTTCCGTACGGGCGGCACGGTCCAGGGAGTCGGCCCGCCCGGCGAGCCCCTTGACCCGCTCCTCGTGCGTGCGCACCTGGAGGCGGGCCTCCATCTCGGTCTGGCGGGCGTTGGCCCCGTCGGCGGCGAGCCGGTCGCGCACGGAGGTGTCGGGTTCCTCGTCGAACGGCATCTCCTCGGCGACGGCAAGCCGTTCGGCGAGTTCCTCCACGTCGTCGAGCGCCTTGCCGAGGGCCTCCTGCGAGCGGGCCGTCGCAGCGGCGGACCGCTCCGCCTCCCCTGCGGCCCCACGGGCCTGCCCGGCGAGCCGGCCGAGCTGCTGGGCGACGGAGGACTTCTCCCGCTCGGCCGCCCGGCGTCGCTCCCCCAGTTCCTCGACGAGGGCGGCGCACCGCCCTCGTTCCTCGGCCGCCGTGTGCTGGGCCCGGGTCAGCTCCTCACACCGCGCGGCGAGCTCCTCCAGCTCGGCGGCGGCCTCGTCCACGGAGGCCTGCACCTCCAGCAGGCTCGGAGCGCCCGCCGAACCGCCGTGCGCGAAGTGCGCGCCCAGCAGGTCGCCCTCGGTGGTCACGGCGGTCAGCTCGGGCCGCCCGCACACCAGTTCCTCGGCGTCCTCCAGGGTGCCGACGACGACGATCCCGTGCAGCAGCCGGCGTACGGCGGGCAGCAGCTCGGCGGGCCCGCGCACCAGATCGGCGGCGTACCGCGGTCCGTCGGATACGCCGGTGAGCGGCTCGTGCGGGCCGTCGGATGCCCCGGTACGCACCGCGTTCGGGCCGGTGGCGAGGAGCAGGGCGGCGCGGCCCGCGTCCTGTGCGCGCAGCAGGCGGATCGCCTCGGCGGCGGCGGCGGGGCCGGCCACGGCGAGGGCGTCGGCGGCGGCCCCGAAGGCGGCGGCGAGGGCGGTCTCGTGGCCCGGGGCGACCGTGAGCAGTTCGGCGGCGGGGCCGAGCAGTCCGGTTGGCCGGTCCTGGGCCGCGAGCAGGGCGCCGGTGCCGTCCTTGCGGCGCAGGCCCAGGGCGAGGGCCTCGTGGCGGGCCCTGGTCGCCGCGCGCTCGCGTTCGGCGGCGGTGGCCGCCTCGCGGGCGGCGGTGAGGGCGGTCTCTGCCTCGGCGAACCGCCGCTTGGCCCCGTCGTGCTGTCCGGCGAGGTCCGCGTCGCCGGCGTCGAGGCCGTCGACCTCGGCCTGCAGGGTCTCGTACTCCTCCTGGGCGGCGGCGGCCCGTTCCCGGGCCTCGTCCCGGGTGGCCGCCAGGCGCTCGATCTCGGCCTGGGCCGCCGCGGCGCGCGAGCGGGCGGCGCCCACCTTTCCGGTGAGGCGGGCGAGTTCCTCGCGCCGGTCGGCGATGGCGCGGGCGGTGTCCTTCAGGCGCCGTTCCTCCTGGGCGAGGTCGCGTTCCAGCACGGCGCGGTGGGCGACCGTGTCCTCCAGGGCACGTTCGGCGGCTTCGAGGGCGGCCTCCAGCTCGGCCTCCTGTTCGCGGATCCGGGCGGCCTCGCGTTCCAGGTCCCCGGGGTCTCGTCCGCGGCGCTCCTCGGGGGGGGCGGAGGTGGCACTCTTCACGCGCGCGTCGGCGAGCGAGACGGTGCCGCGCACCCGCTCGGCGAGCTGGGAGAGCTCGTACCAGGTCTGCTGGGCGTTCCGCAGGCCCGGGGTGAGGCGCCGGACCTCGTCCTCGAGAACCGCCTCGCGTTGGAGGGCCTTGCGCAGTTCCTGCTCGGCGGTGTCCTTGCGCTCCTTGAGGGCGGCCTCGTCGGCGATCTCCGCCGTGAGGGCCTCGCGCAGGCGTACGAGGTCGTCGGCGAGGAGGCGCAGGCGGACGTCGCGCAGGTCGGCCTGGATGACGGCGGCCCGCCGGGCGACCGCCGCCTGGCGGCCGAGGGGTTTGAGCTGGCGCCGCAGTTCGTCGGTGAGGTCCTGCACGCGGGCGAGGTTGGCCCGCATCGCGTCCAGCTTGCGCAGCGCCTTCTCCTTGCGCTTGCGGTGCTTGAGGACGCCCGCGGCCTCCTCGATGAAGGCGCGGCGGCCCATCGGGTCGGCGTGCAGGACGGAGTCCAGCTGGCCCTGGCCGACGATGACGTGCATCTCACGGCCGATGCCGGAATCGGAGAGCAGTTCCTGGATGTCGAGGAGGCGGCAGGTGTCGCCGTTGATCTGGTACTCGCTGCCGCCGTTGCGGAACATGATCCGCGTGATGGTGACCTCGGCGTACTCGATGGGCAGGGCCCCGTCGGAGTTGTCGATGGTCAGGGACACCTCGGCCCGGCCGAGCGGCGGGCGGCCGGTGGTGCCGGCGAAGATGACGTCCTCCATCTTGCCGCCGCGCAGCGACTTGGCGCCCTGCTCGCCCATGACCCAGCTGAGCGCGTCCACGACGTTGGACTTGCCCGAGCCGTTCGGTCCGACGACGCACGTGATCCCCGGTTCGAACCGGAGCGTGGTCGCCGAGGCGAACGACTTGAAGCCACGGAGGGTCAGGGCCTTGAGGTGCACGCCGCCGGACTTTACCTGCCCGGGATGTCCCCCTCCATGAACCGGCGGTTTCACCGGTGAACGCGCAGGGCACATCAAACGTTAAAGACGGTGAAAGGATGCACGGGGCAAGGAACTCGGGGCCCGGCCGGCACGGGGGTGCGGAGGAAAGAGAGAAGGGACGCCGGAGCGTCCCTTGCACTTCTGACAGCGTGGTGGTGACGGGCGGACCGACCGACCACTGCGTGCCGTGGTGGAGCGGCGCAGTGATCAGGTCAGCGCAGGCTCCGCCTGGTGTGCGTCAACGCTCTCCATGATCCTGTCGTGAGAAGCGGCAGCCGCGAGCTCGTCGTTCTCCGCCTGGATCCGTACGAGTTCGGATTCCAGGTCCTGGACGCGCTGCTGGAGCCGTCGCATCTCGGCGAGGAGTCGAGGGTCGGAGCCGCCGACGTAACCGAGAAGCGCCTTTGCCATGATGGATGGTCCTCCACAATGCGTGACCGACCTGTGCGGTGTGGGTCGTGAGGGATGAGCACCCGCGATGCCTGGCAGACTTGCAGTAGTGCCGTTCAGCCATGCCAAACAGCTGAGGTGCGCGGGGACTTTCAGCGTCTCACCAAAAAGTTTGACGGTCAACACGATCACACGCCGTATCGGCCGATGACCCGGCGCACACGGCCACCGGGCGGCCCTGCGGCGGTTTCGGCGGGCCCTCTCGGCGTGGCGGCCATCGGTGCCGGGGAGCCTCCCACGGCGCCCCGGGTCTTGGCAACCACCAGGACTTTTCCCCGTCGGAGAGCCGACCGCGGCGGCCGGCCGGCGTCCCGGGGCCCCTCGAACGCGGAGGGCTCAGCGGATGGCGAAGCCGTCATATCCGCCGCGAGGTGTGTCCCAGATCTCGGTGACGCCGTCCACGCACCCGGGCGTGTCGCCGTCCTGGAGCCAGTCGAGCAGTCCGTCACAGCGCTCGCGGGAGCCCTCGGCGACCACCTGGACGCGTCCGTCCGCCAGATTGAGAGCAAAGCCACTCAGGCCGCCGATCTCCAGCGCCTTGGCTCGCGTGAACCAGCGGAAACCCACACCTTGGACACGCCCCCGCACCCAGGCGACCAGTCGCACATCCTCGCTCATGACTGCAACCTAACCGGACAATGTCACTCGGGGCACTCCCTCCCCTGGCGGCATGCGGTACCGTCCCGATCGAATGAATCTCGTACGAAACTCACTCGATGGTGTGAGTTTCGTGTTGAACGCGAGGACGAGTCGACCGACCGCCAGGACGAGGAAGGCCAGAACATGGGACGCCACCGACGCTCCGCCGCCGGCCGCGCCGCCACGGGCCGCGCCGCCACGGGGGTCACTCAGCACGACGACCTGCACGACGGAGGCCACGGCCCGCTGGGTGCTCACGCCGAAGACGCTCCGACCATGGGCATCGCCCCCTATCTGAACCCGGAGGCGTACGCCGAGACGGCTGCGAGGAGCGAGGCATACCTCTTCGCGACGGAGAACGCTTCCGAAGGCGGCCACTCGGGGAACTTCACTCAGGGCGGCTTCTCCGCAGGTGCCGCCCACCGGGAGAACCACCAGGGGTACGGCCACCGGAACGACCGCTTCTCCGCGCGCCCGGACCGCTCCAGGTTCGCTGACACGGCCGCCGCCGACACGGCCGTCTTCGCGAGTGACGGCCTCCGGCGCGGGGACCTCCCGCAGAGCGGCTCCCCGGACGACGGCTTCACGCCCGGCGAGAGCGACCGGCACGCGGGGGGACGACGCCGGAAGAAGAAGGCCGCGACCCCGGTCCGCACCGGTCTGCTCGGGGTGTCCGCCGCGGTGGCCCTCGGCACGGTCGCGGTGGCCACGGGCGTGGTGCCCGGCCTCGACAACTACAAACTGGGGGGCGACCGCACCCCCGGCGACAGCGTGGAGGCCGCGGGCACCCCGACCAACGCGCCCGGCGGACTGGGTGGCACCTCGGACAGTCTCGAGAGCCCGAGCCGCGACGCCGGCGAATCCGCGAGCCGCGACGCCGACCGCGCCGCCTCCCCCGCACCCTCACCGTCGGACTCCTCGGACGAGAAGGAGAAGAAGACTCCGGAGAGCAAGGCGCCCGCCGAAGCGGAATCGGCGGAGGAGAAGGAGAAGGAGAAGGAGAAGGAGAAGCCTTCGACGACACCGAGCGAGGAGGTGTCCGAGAAGACGACGGCTGCGGAGCGCAGGACCGCTCCGCAGCCGGAGAAGGAGGCGCCCAGCAGCCCGGTGACCGTCTCCGAGGAGGCCGCCGCCGGAGCCCAGGTGCTCCGGCTGGTCAACCAGGAGCGGGCCAAGGTGGGCTGCAGCCCGGTGGCCGCGAACAGCGCGCTGACCGGTCTGGCCACGGCGTTCAGCAAGGACATGGCCGACCGCGGCTTCTTCGACCACACCGACCCCGACGGCGACACACCGTGGGACCGGGCGTCGGCGGCCGGGATATCCGACCTCGGCGGCGAGAACATCGCCCGCGGCCAGGCCACCGCCGCGGCGGCCATGGAAGCCTGGATGAACAGCCCCGGCCACAAGGCGAACATCCTGAACTGCGACTTCAAGACGCTGGGCGTGGGCGTGCACTTCGGCTCCGGCGGCCCGTGGTGGACCCAGAACTTCGGCTACTAGGGGTTCACCCCACCGGTTCACCCACCAGAGGGTCACAGCGGGAGGCGCACGGAACCCGGACGGCGGCCGGGGACGTCCCCGGCCGCCGTCCGGGTTCCGTGCGCACTTCTTCGCGCGGGCTTCCCCGCGCTGTCGTGTGGTGAGTGCGACCTGCTGGTGAGCGCTGCGCCGAAGTAGGCTGAAGACATGACCACCACGCGGCCCCACCCGGAGGACTCGGCGGAGCAGCGGCTCCCCTACGACGTGTTCGCCAAGGGGTGTCCGTCGCGCGGCACGCTGGAGCATGTGACGGGACGCTGGGGCGCGCTGACGCTCGGGGCACTGTGCGGGGGATCGCTGCGCTTCAACGAGTTGCGCCGCCGCGTCGACGGCGTGAGCGAGAAGATGCTCTCCCAGACGCTGCACGCGCTGGAGCGCGACGGCCTGGTGCACCGTGAGGCCCAGCCCACCAACCCGCCCCGGGTGGACTACGAACTCACCCCGCTGGGCCACGAGGTGGCACGGCGGGTGCTGTCCCTCATCCATTTCCTGGAGGGCAGGATGGACGACGTGCTCCAGGCCCACGAGCGCTACGACGAGACGCGCGGGGCCCGCTGACATTTCGGGCAGAAGCAGCTGGACCGGTTCATCCAGGGCCGTCGGCGCATCGGCGTACCGCAGCGGCGGCAGGGCAGGCCCTCCCGGCCGTAGGCGTCCAGGGAGCGGTCGAAGTAGCCCGACTCGCCGTTGACGTTGACGTACAGGCTGTCGAAGCTGGTGCCGCCCGCCGCGAGAGCGGCGTTCATCACGTCCCGGACATGGGCCAGGAGGAGCTGGGAGCGTGGGCGGGTGAAGGTCTCCGTGGGGTGCTCGTAGTGGACGTGGGCCCGCCACAGCGCCTCGTCCGCGTAGATGTTGCCCACTCCGCTGATCAGGGACTGGTCGAGCAGGGCCCGCTTGATCGTGGTGCGCTTGCGGCGCAGCGCCCGGTGGAAGGCCTCGTCGTCGAAGAGCGGGTCGAGCGGGTCGCGGGCGATGTGCGCGATGACGTCGGGCAGCCCGTCGGGGGTGTTGCCGTGCAGTGAGAGCCCGCCGAAGGTGCGCTGGTCGACGAAGCGGAGCTCGGTGTCCAGGTCGTCGGCGAAGCGGACGCGGACACGCAGGTGCTTCTCGTCAGCGGCGGTGTGCGGCTGGACCAGCAGCTGGCCGCTCATTCCGAGGTGGGCCAGGACCGACTGGTCCGCGTCCTCGAGGGGCAGCCACAGGTACTTCCCGCGGCGGCTGGGAACACCGACGCGGTGGCCCTTCAGCCGGTGCGCGAAGTCGTCGGCGCCGGCGAGGTGGCGGCGCACCGCGCGCGGGTGCAGCACCTCGGCCTCGGCGACGGTCCGGTGGGCGACCCACCGCTCCAGTCCGCGCCGTACGACCTCGACCTCGGGCAGCTCGGGCATGGTTCCTTTCCCCTCCGAGGACCGGTCTCCACGACCGCGGCCCGAGTGCCCGCCCCCTTCCGGGGCGGGCACTCGGGCCGCGCTCTGCGCGTGTCGCGACCACCCCGACGCTCGCGGGTGCCGCGTGATCCGTGGACGTGTGCGCGGTGCGCGTGCGTACGATCGTCAGGCGGAGGCCGCCGACGTGTCGGCGGCAGGCTCGGCGAACGTCTCCGTGCCTGCCCCCGCGCTCGCCTCGACGGCCGGACCGGCCGCTTCGGCGCAGGCAGCCGCTTCGGCGCGCTCGTTCGTCGCGGCCCGGATGGACCGCCAGGCGGACTCGGCGGCCTGCTGCTCCGCCTCCTTCTTGCTGCGGCCGGTGCCGGTGCCGTACGAGACGCCTCCGACGCGGGCGGCAGCAGTGAAGATCTTCTCGTGGTCGGGACCGGTCTCCGTGACCAGGTACTCGGGCACACCGAGTCCTTCGGTCGCGGTGAGCTCCTGGAGACTGGTCTTCCAGTCCAGGCCGGCACCGAGGTTGGAGGACTTCTCGATCAGCGGGTCGAACAGGCGGTGCACCAGCTCCGCCGCCGAGTCGAGCCCCCGGTCGAGATAGACCGCGCCGATCACCGCTTCGAGGGTGTCGGCGAGGATGGACGCCTTGTCCCGGCCACCCGTGCCCTCTTCACCGCGGCCGAGCCGGATGAAGGAACCGAGGTCGAGCCCGCGGCCCACCTCCGCCAGCGCACGCGAGTTGACCACCGCGGCCCGCAGCTTGGCCAGCTGGCCTTCGGGCAGGTCGGGGTGGGTGCGGTACAGCGTGTCCGTGACGACGAGGCCGAGCACGGAGTCCCCGAGGAACTCCAGCCGCTCGTTCGTCGGCAGACCGCCGTTCTCGTACGCGTAGGAACGGTGGGTCAGCGCACGCACCAGAAGGGCGGACTCGAGCCGGTAGCCGAGCCGCCCTTCCAGAAGCGTGTGGGACGAGGCCTGGTTGCTGTCCGCCGGTCCGCTCCCGCTCACACGGGGCGACTGCTTCTTGGGCGTGGACACAGTGCCTCTCACCAGCCGCTCAGACCTCGAGGACCTGGCGCTTGTTGTAGGTGCCGCAAGACGGGCACGCGATGTGCTGCTGCTTGGGCTCGTGACAGCGCTCGCACGCAACCAGGGTGGGGACCGCAGCCTTCCACTGCGACCGGCGGTGGCGCGTGTTGCTGCGCGACATCTTCCGCTTCGGAACAGCCACGGCTACTTCTCCTGCTTCTCGTCGACGCCCGGTTCGGCGCCGCTCATCTCGTCCTTCTCGCCATCTTCGAGTGAACCGGCGAGTCCCTGCAGTGCCGCCCAACGGATGTCGACGGCGTCGTGGTGGTGGTCCGGGTCGTCCGCGAGCCGGGCTCCGCATTCGGAGCACAGGCCGGGGCAGTCGTCCTGGCACACCGGCTGCATCGGCAGTGCGAGCACCACCGCATCGCGCAGCACGGTCTCGAGGTCGAACATGCCGTCCTCGATGAAAAGCCTGTCCTCGTTGTCCTCGGCGTCGTCCCCCGGTTCCGCCTTCACGCGGCCCCGGTCGTCGGCGTCATGGTACGAGAACATCTCCTGGTACTCCGCGACGAGCTCCCGCTCGAGCGGCTCCAGACACCTTACGCACTCCCCCTCGGCCGTCGCACGGGCGGTGCCGGTGACGAGCACCCCTTCCATGACCGACTCGAGCCGGAGTCCGAGTTCCACCGGGGCGCCTTCCGGCACTCCGATGACTCCCTGGATCCCGAGGTCCCCGGGCGCCTCGATCGAGCGGGTCAGGCGCTGCAGCGCGCCCGGCCTCCGTCCCAGCTCGTGTGTGTCGAACACGAGGGGATTGCGGTGGTCGAGGCGGGCGTTCAGAGCCATTCCTGCTTTCGGTCTTCGAGCTCGGGGATACGCTGCCCCCTTGTGTCCCGGGCAGCGTGGATCGCGGACGTCTACGAAGGCAGCGCAACGCACACACGACCGATGAGCCAGGATACTGGACCTTCGGCTCTCGTCCCAATCCGGGCCGGTGGGAGCGGGTACCGGGCGGCGCCGGCCGGGCCGTGGCCGGGCCGTCAGCCGTTGCCGCGGCCCTGTTCGTAGGCGCGCAGCTGCTCGGCGCTGATCATGCTGGTGTCGAAGAGACTGGTCTCGTCGAGGACGGCCGGGTTCTGCTGCTGCGGGGCGTAGTCCTGCCGGCCCTGGCCGGGGTCGTAGGCCGGCTGCTGCGGCGTCCCGTAGCCCTGGTAGGCGGCGTACGGGTCGGCCTGCAGGCCGGCGGACTGCTGCGGATAGCCGTACGGGTCCTGCCCCCCGCCGTACTGCTGCTGGTAGCCGCCGTACGGATCGGGCTGCTGGTTCTGCTGCTCGTAGCCGTACGCCTGTTGCTGCTGGGCGTAGTCCTGCTGTGCGGCCAGCGGAGCCTGCTGGGGCTGGTCGGGCACGGTCTGCTGGGGCCGGGCGGGCCGCTGGGCCGGGGCGTCCGACATGGCCGCGAGGTCGGCGAGGTAGTCGGCGTCGCTGGAGTGCTGGACCGTCGTCATGTCCTCGGAGAGGGCACCGAGGTCGTCGCTGGCGATCCGGCCGTGCAGGGTCTGGCGGCCCCGGCCGACCGCCTCCAGGGTCTTGGCGAGGACCGCCTCGAAGGCGCCGAGCTTGACGTCGACGTATGCGTCGGCACTACGGCGCAGGGTCTCCGGGTCGTGGCTGCGCTCGAGGGCGTCCTCGTCCTCGTAGCCCTGCTCGTCGAGTCCGGGGCCGGTGCCGAGCAGCTTCTCGCGGCCGCGGCCGACGGAGCCGAGAGTCTTGGTGAGGACGACCTCGAAGTTGGCGAGCTTGGAGTCGACGTAGTCGTCGGCCTCGGCACGGACCTCTTCGGCCTCCTTGCGGGCCTCGGTGAGAATCCGGTCGGCCTCGGACTGGGAGCGGCGGGCGACCTCGGTGCCGGAGACCAGGGAGCCGCGTTCGGCGTGCGCGCCCTCGATGATCCGCTCGGCCTCCTGGCGGGCCTGCTCGACCATCTGCTCGCGGCCCCCGATGAGTTCCTGGGCCTGGGCGAGGGAGTCGGGCAGCGCCGCGCGCACCTCTTCGAGCATCGAGAGCAGTTCGGCGCGATTGACCACGCACGAGGCCGACATGGGCATCGACCGGGCCCCGGAGACCAGGTCGACGATCTCGTCCAGCTTCTTCTGCACGTCCACCGTGTGCTCGCCACTCTCTACAGCTGTGTTGGAGACGGACGCAACGACTGTACGACTCTGGGGCGGGTGGGGAACACCGCCCGGCGGATTACCCGGAGGCAGGCCCGCACCCCGGGCCCCGGGCCTGCCCGATGCCGTCGCGCGCCCGGATTCCGCGCGGACGGCACTCGGGCGCTCTCAGTCCTTGCGGAGGCGCTCGGAGAGGACGGAGAGGACCTCCGGGGGCACCAGGTGAGAGACGTCGCCGCCCCAGGTGGCGACCTCCTTGACCAGGGAGGACGACAGGAAGCTGTAGGTGGGGTTGGTGGGGATGAAGAGGGTCTCCACGCCCGAGAGGCCGTTGTTCATCTGGGCCATCTGCAGCTCGTAGTCGAAGTCGCTGACCGCGCGCAGGCCCTTGACGATCGCGGGAATGCCGCGCTGCTTGCAGAAGTCGACGAGCAGGCCGTGGAAGGCCTCGACCCGGACGTTCCCGTACTCGGCGGTGACCCGGCCGATCAGGTCGATCCGCTCCTCGACCTTGAAGAGGCCCTTCTTGGACTGGTTGATCATCACCGCGACGTAGACCTCGTCGTAGAGACTCGAGGCTCGGGCGATGATGTCGAGATGTCCGTTGGTGATCGGGTCGAACGACCCGGGACAGACGGCGCGGCGCACTGGTGATCCCTCGCTCTCCGGTCCGGTCATTGTGCGTCTTCGCACGGAGCGGCGGCGCGACCGTACCAAAACGTTCCCTCGCCGTAACGACGGGACCGGAGAGCTTCGAAGCCGGACGGCCACGCGAACTCCCCGCCTCTGGTGCTGCGCTCCACGGTGACGAGGGCTTCGTCGGCGAGCCAGCCCCCGGTACGGAGTGTGAGCAGGATCTCGCGCAGATCGTCGTCGGAGACGGCGTACGGGGGGTCGAGGAAGACGACGTCGTACGGCTCGGCCGGCGGGGGCGTGCGGACGACCTGTTCCACTTTGCCCGGTCTGACCTCGGCGCCGGGCAGCCCGAGTGCCTTGACGTTGTCCCGGACGGTGCGGACGGCCCGGGTGTCGGCCTCGACGAGGAGGCTGTGCCCCGCTCCCCGGGACAGGGCCTCCAGACCGACGGCACCGGAACCGGCGTACAGGTCGAGGACGCGCTCGCCGTGCAGCGGGCCGCCGAGGAGGGCCTGCCAGGTGGAGAACAGTCCTTCGCGCGCCCGGTCGGAGGTGGGGCGGGTGCCGTTGCCCGGCGGTACGCCCAGGCGGCGTCCGCCGGCCAGGCCGGCGATCACGCGGGTCATGTCCTCGTCCTTGTCCTTGGCCGTCCTTGGCCGTCCTTGGCCGTCCTTGGCCGTGCCGGTGTGCCGACCGGTGTGCCGGCCAGTGCCCGGAGGCCGGCCGTCCCAGTCTGTCAGCCCTTCTCCAGGTACTGCTCCCTCTCGTCGTCCAGCAGAGCCGCGAGCGCGGTACGCAGTCCCGGCAGGCTCTTCAGTTCGGGGTCGGTGGCGACGACCGCGGTGGCCTCCTCACGGGCCTCGGCGATGATCTCCTCGTCGTCGATGACGGCGAGCATGCGCAGGCTGGAGCGGGTGCCCGACTGGGCCTGGCCCAGGACGTCGCCTTCACGGCGCTGTTCGAGGTCGAGGCGGGAGAGCTCGAAGCCGTCGAGGGTGCCGGCGACCGCGCCGAGCCGCTGCCGGGCCGGGCTCGCCTCGGGCATCTCGGTGACGAGCAGGCACAGGCCGGGGGCCGAGCCGCGGCCGACCCGGCCGCGCAGCTGGTGGAGCTGGGAGACACCGAAGCGGTCCGCGTCCGTGATCACCATGACGGTGGCGTTGGGGACGTTGACACCGACCTCGATGACGGTGGTGGCGACCAGGACATCGGTCTCCCCTGCGGCGAATCGGCGCATGACGGCGTCCTTGTCGTCGGGCTGCATCCTGCCGTGCAGGACCTCCACGCGCAGGCCGCTCAGCGGACCCCTCGCCAGGTGGCCGGCGACGTCGAGGACGGCGAGCGGCGGACGCTTCTCGGCGTCGTCCCCGGGAGACCCGGGCTTCTTCTTCCCGGCCTTCTTCGGGTCGTCCTCCTCGTCCCCGATGCGCGGGCAGACCACGTACGCCTGGTGGCCGTTGCCGGCCTCCTCGCGGACCCGTTCCCAGGCGCGGGCCAGGAAGTGGGGTTTGTCGGCGGCCGGGACGACATGGCTGGCGATGGGTGAGCGGCCGGCCGGGAGCTGGTCGAGGACGGAGGTCTCCAGGTCGCCGAAGACCGTCATCGCGACGGTGCGCGGGATGGGCGTGGCGGTCATGACGAGCAGGTGCGGGGGCTGTTTGCCCTTGCCGCGCAGGGCGTCGCGCTGTTCGACGCCGAACCGGTGCTGCTCGTCGACGACGACCAGGCCCAGGTCGTGGAACTGGACCTTGTCCTCGATCAGCGCGTGCGTGCCGATGACGAGGCCGGCCTCGCCGGTGACCAGGTCGAGCAGGGCCTGACGGCGGGAGGCCGCGCCCATGGAGCCGGTGAGCAGCACGACCTTGGTGGCGTTCTCCGCCCCGCCCAGCATGCCGCCCTCGGCCAGCTCGCCCATCATCTCGGTGACCGAGCGGTGGTGCTGCTGGGCGAGCACCTCGGTGGGCGCCAGCATGGCCGCCTGCCCCCCGGCGTCGACGACGGCGAGCATGGCGCGCAGGGCGACCAGGGTCTTTCCGCTGCCGACCTCTCCCTGGAGCAGCCGGTGCATCGGGTGTTCGGTGCCGAGGTCGTCGAAGATCTCCTCGGAGACCTTCCGCTGGCCGTCGGTGAGCGTGAAGGGGAGCCGGTCGTCGAAGGCGGCGAGCAGGCCGTCGGGCCGCGGTCTGCGGGCGACGGCGGGAAGCAGGCCGTCGGCGTGGCGGCGTCGGGCGAGGGCGACCTGGAGGACGAAGGCCTCGTCCCATTTGAGGCGGGCGCGGGCGTCCTCGATGTCGGCCCTGGTGTGCGGGCGGTGGATCTTCAGCAGGGCCTCGGGGAGCGGGACCAGCCCCCGCCCCTCGCGCAGCGGCCCGGGGAGGGGGTCCACGGCGTCCTGGGCGCGGGGCAGGACGGTCTGGAGCGCCTTGCCGATCTTCCAGGACTCCAGTTTGGCGGTGGCGGGGTAGATCGGGATGAGCGAGCCGGCCCAGGCCTCGACGCTCTCCTCCGGGTCGCCCCGCAGCAGCTCGTACGCGGGATGGGCGAGTTGGAGGCGACGGTTGAAGACGGAGACCTTGCCGGCGAACATCGCGCGGGTGCCCGGCAGGAGTTCCTTGTGCGGCTTGTGGACGCCGTGGCCGAAGAAGACCAGCTGGAGCCTGCCGCTGCCGTCCGTGATGGTGACTTCAAGGCGCTGGCCCTTGCCGCGCGGCGCCTTGGCGGAGGCGAAGGTGTGCAGCCGCGCGTCGGCAACCTGGGCGACCACGGTGGCGTGCTCGTCCATGGGGAGGTCGGCGAGATGGGTGAGCTGGCCGCGCTCCTCGTACCTGCGGGGATAGTGGTGGAGGAGGTCGCCGACCGTGTGCAGGCCGAGGTGTTCGGCCATCACCTTCGCGGTGGGCGGACCGAGCACCGACTTCAGCGGCTGTTGCAGTGGTTCTCGCGACGGTTCTTGCAGCGGTTCTTGCAGTGCGGGCACGGGGTCCATTGCACACCACCGCACCGACAAAGCGGGAACACCTGTGCCTCGGCGCCTTCCGAAAGATCGGGAATTCCCTGGTCAGCGGAGTCTTCCGGGCTCTAGGATGACGCGCCAACGCCCCGCCGCCCCCGCGGTCACCGCCTCACCGGGACCGCCCGACCCCGCGCCGTCAAGAGCCCTCACCGGCGCCGTGACGATGGACTCCCAGATCTCTCAGGCATCCCAGGCATCCCAGGCATCCGGCTCACCTCAGCCGCCTCATACCTTCCAGGTCGATCTCCGCGGCCTGGTGGACCTGCTCTCCCACCACCTCTACTCCAGTCCCAAGGTGTATCTGCGCGAGCTGCTGCAGAACGCGGTGGACGCCGTCACCGCCCGCCGCGCCGAGGACCCGGACGCCCCGGCGCACGTGCGGCTGTCCGTGGAGACGGGCGGACTGCGGGTGGAGGACACCGGCGTCGGCCTCACCGAGGCGGACGTGCACGACCTGCTCGCCACCATCGGGCGCAGTTCCAAGCGTGCCGAGGGCCTGCAGGAGGCCCGCTCCGACTTCCTCGGACAGTTCGGCATCGGGCTGCTCGCCTGCTTCGTGGTGGCCGAGCGGATCCGCGTCGTCAGCCGCAGTGCGCGGACGCCGAAGGCGCCGCCCGTGGAGTGGACCGCGCGCGACGACGGTTCGTACACCGTGCGGACGCTGCCCGACGCGGCGCGGCCCGAGCCGGGCACCACCGTGCACCTGGTGGCGCGGACCGGGTCCGCCGAGTGGCTGGCCGAGGAGCGGGTGCTCTCACTGGCCCGTGACTTCGGCTCGCTGCTGCCGTACGACGTACGGGTGGGCGGGGAGACGGTCACCGAACTCCCCGCGCCCTGGGACCGCGCGTATCCGAGCCCCGCCGCCCGCAGGGTGGCGCTGGCCCGGCACTGTCACGACCTGTTCGGCTTCACCCCGCTGGACTCCATCGAACTGGACGTGCCGCTGGCCGGGGTGCGCGGAGTGGCGTACGTGCTGCCGTCGGCGGTCAGCCCGGCCCGGCGCGCGGGGCACCGCGTGCACCTGAAGGGCATGCTGCTGACCGAGCGGGCCGAACAGCTGCTGCCCGACTGGGCGTTCTTCGCGCGCTGCGTCCTGGACACGGACAGCCTGCGGCCCACGGCCTCGCGCGAGTCCCTGTACGAGGACGAGACGCTGGCCGGGGTCCGCGAGGCGCTGGGCGAGCGGATCCGCGGCTGGCTGACCGGGCTGGCCGCCGGTGACCCGGAGCACCTTGCGGCGTTCCTGTCGGTGCACCACCTGGGTGTGAAGGCGCTCGCGCGGCACGACCGGGAGATGCTGCGCACGATGCTGCCCTGGCTGCCGTTCGAGACGACGGACGGGCGGCTGTCCCTGGAGGAGTTCGCGCAACGGCACCCGGTGGTGCACTTCACGCGCACGGTCGAGGAGTACCGGCAGGTCGCGCCGATCGCGTCCGCGCAGGGCATCGGCGTGGTCAACGGCGGTTACACGTACGACAGCGAGCTGGTCGAGGCGCTGCCGGCGGTGCGGCCGGGCAGCGTGGTCGCCGAGCTGGACGCGGACACCGTCACCGCCCATCTGGACGCGGTGGACCCGGCCGAGGAGCTGGCCCTGTCGGGCTTCCTGGCCGCCGCACGGGCCAGGCTGGATCCGCTGGGCTGCGACGTGGTCCTGCGCGCGTTCCACCCGCTGTCGGTGCCCGCGCTGCACCTGGACGACCGTGAGTCCCGGCACGAGCAGGCGCGCGCCGAGGCGGAGTCGGGGGCCGACGACCTGTGGGCGGGCGTTCTCGGCTCGCTGCGCGGCAGCGCCCCGCGGGCGCGTCTGGTGCTCAACCATCTCAACCCGCTGGTGCGGCGCATCAGTTCGCTTGGGGAGACCGAACTCATCGGTACCGCAGTCGAGTCCCTGTACGGGCAGGCGCTGCTCATGGCGCAGCGGCAGCTGCGGCCGACCGACTCGGCGTTGCTCAACCGCGCGTTCCTCGGCCTGCTGGAGTGGGCCACCCACGACGACTCCACGGGGGGCTCCGGCCGATGAGCTCGATCACCGATTTCGATTCCCTGCGCCACGCGATGGGTGAGAACTCCGAGCAGCCGGAGGGACCGGCGCGCAACGCGCGCGCGGAGCACCTGCTGCTCGAGGCCGAGAAGCTGAACATCCCGCTCGCCGTGATCGAGGCGCTCGGGCACCAGCTGAAGGTGTACAACTACAGCTCGGAGAAGGGAAAAATGTTCGTCCCCTTCGCGCGGCTGCTGCGTATGTGGGACGAACGCCCCGAGGACTTCGACGCGTACGAGACGCATTCGCTGCACTGGGTCTTCAAGTGGATGTCGGCCGGCATGCTCGACCAGCCGCACATCCCGCTCACCTCGGTCGAGAAGTGGCTCGGCGAGATGGAGCGCCGCTACCGGCTGGCCGGTCATTCCGAACGGGCGGTGCGCAGCGCCGAGTTCAGTGTGGCCGCGCACGTGGGGGACATGCCGCGGGCCGAGCGGGCGTACGCCGCGTGGCTGGCCGCCGACCGGGACACCATGGCCGACTGCCATGCGTGCGAGCTGCACGGGCAGGGCTGGTGGCAGGCGCAGAACGGACGGGACGCGGAGGCTCTCGAGCTGTGGCGGCCGGTCCTGGAGGGCGAGTTCACCTGCGCCCACGAACCGCACACGGTCCTGGCGTCCTCCCTGCTCTCCCTGCTGCGGCTGGACCGCGTGGACGAGGCGCGCGCCCACCATCTGCGCGGTTTCCGGCTGGTCCGGCCCATGGAGAGCATGCGCGGCGCGTACGCGGACCATGTGGAGTTCTGCGCGCTGAGCGGCAACGAGGCGCGCGCCCTGGAACTGCTCGCGGAGCGGCCCGCCTACTTCACCGACGAGGGGCATCCGCGCAGCAAGCTGGACTTCCTGAGCGTGGTGACGCTGCTCATGGACCGGCTGACCGGGCTCGGCCTGGGCGGCAGCCAGGTCCCCGGGCCGGCCGGGCGGACCTGGACCGCCGCGGAACTGGCCCCGCACGCGCGGGCCCGGGCGCTGGCTCTGGCGGCCCGTTTCGACGAGCGCAACGGCACGGAGTACGTCAGCGAGCGGGCCCGCGCGCGGATGGCGCGCCGCCCGCTGGTGGACCGGCTGCCGCTCGGCGTACGGCCGTCGGGCGCGTCCCTTGTACCGCCGCCCGGGGGCCCGGTACGGCCCGTGGCGCCGGGTGCCGGGATGTCGGCGGCAGCCGGCCCGGAGCCCTCCGGCGATTCCGCGCCGCCCACCCTGCCCGCGCTGCTTGTCGAGGCGCGGCGGATGTCGGACACCCTGCAACCGCACGCCGTGGAGGCGTGGGCGGCGGTGGCGCGCGCCGCGCACGAGGCCGAGGCGGCGGGGAACGACGCCGCCCTGGCGGCCCGTGACCGCGCGGAGGTCGCCGACCACGAGGCGATGGCGCTCGGCCCCGAGGCCACCGACCTCTTCGAGCGGGCCGCCGAGTTGTACGCGGAGGCGGGCGACCCCGGGGAGGCCCTGGCCGCACGCGCGCGTGCGGCGTACGTCCATGCGCTGGCGGGCCGGGTGGACGAGGCGCTGACGGCGGTGGCCGGACCGCACGAGGAGATCCTCGCGCTGTACGCCGCCGGCGGTACGGGCCTGCGGCAGACGGCGTCCGTACTGACGGCGCGGGCGCGGATCCTGACCCGGCGGATGCGCGCCGCCGGTGAGGACCGTGAGGACGCCGTCCTGGAGGAGGCCGTGACCGCCGTACGCGCGGTGCTGACGTTCGTGGAGGGGCACACCGGCGAGGACGTACGGCTCGCCGCGCGGGCCGCCGAGGCGCAGGCGATGCTCGGCGAGCTGGCGGGGCTCTCCGGGGACGTGGAGGGTGCCGCGGAGCTGTCCGCGCGGGCCGCCGAGGCGTTCGTCGCGGCGGGGCTGCCGTGGTTCGCGGTGGAGTACGAGGCCCGGCTGGCGCAGCTCGCCCACCATCTCGGCGACGTCGACGGCGCCGAACGGGCGTTGCGGGCAACTCTGGAGCACGGCGGGCCGTATCTGGAGCCGGCCGGGCGGGCACAGCTCCATCTGCAGCTCGCCGAGGTGACCGGCGGGCGGGGGCGGGTGGCTCAGGCCGCGGACCACGCCCTGGAGGCGGCGCACTGGGCCGACGAGGCGGGCGAGGGAGCGACGCTGGGCGCCTGGGCGCGGCATCAGCTCGGCGGTTTCCTGCTGCAGCGCGGGCGGTGGGCCGAGGCGGCCGAGGTGCTGGAGTCCGTCCTGCCCGACGTGACGGCCGATACGCACGGGGAGGGAGCGGTCGTCCAGACGCTGTGGTGGCTCGGGGACTGCCTCGGTGAGCTGGGCGAGCACCGGTCCGCCGCCGAGCGGCGGTTGCAGGCCGCCGAGATCGCCCGGCACTGGCCGGAGCAGCAGGACCACGCGACGCTGGCCCATCTGGCCGCGGCCAGTCTGGAGCAGGCGGGCCTGTCCGAGGAGGCGGAGCGGGCCTTCGCCCGTGCGGGCGAGCTGTGGCGCACGGTCGGCGACGTACCCGGACTGGTGCGCTCGTTGCGCGCCCGCGCGTGGCTCCTGCTGCGTGCGGAGGCAGGTCCCGACGGGGCACGCGCGCTGATGGCGGACGCGGTCGAGGAGTGCGGGGCGGCGGTGGCCGCGGCCCCGGACGACGGGACCCGCGTGCATCTCACCGCCGAACTCGGCCATACCTACCGGCAGTTCGCGGACCTGCTGGTGCGGGCGGCGGACGGCGGGACCGCTGACGACGACGGGAGGGCCCTGCTCGAGGAGGCGGTGGCCACGCTGGACCGGGCGATCGCCGTGTTCGCCCCGCTGGGCCCGGACGCCATCGAGGACCGTTCCCGGGCCGAACTGGCCGCGGCCCGGCTGGAGGCCGACCTGGGCCGTCCCGCTGCCGCGACGGCCCGCGCGCGTGCCGTCCTGACCGCCCACGGGAAGGCCCCCGAGGGGGACGAGGCGGCCCAGACCCTGCGCGCCCGGGCGGAACACCTTCTGAGCACCGTCACGGAGAAGAAGGAGACGAGGACGGAGGGGAAGCAGGAACGGGCGAAGGACTGACCCGGGCCGGACCTGCCGGGCGGCGGCCGCGAGAGCCGGGCCGCCCCCGTCGTCACTCCACCCCGATGAGAAGCAGGGCGCCCTGTCTGCCGCCTTGGTGGAGGACCGTGTCGACGGCCAGATAGCCCTCGCGGACGTGGGTCTCCAGGTGGGTGGCGACGGTGTGCGGGGTCTCGTCCCCGAGGACCAGGGTGACCATCTCGCCGCCGGCCGAGAGCATGCGGTCCAGGACGGCGGTGGCGGTGGCGGTGACGTCGCCGCCGATCACGGCCACGTCACCGTCGATGAGGCCGAGGACGTCCCCGGCCTGGCAGATGCCCGCCATGGTCCAGGACTGCCGTTCGGCGACGGTGATCTCGGCGTACCGGGTCGCGCCCGCCGCCGAGGTCATCGCCACCACGTCCTCGTCGAAGCGGCGCTCCGGCTCGTGCACCGCGAGCGCCGCGATGCCCTGGACCGCGGAACGGGTGGGGATGAGAGCCACCCTGAGCCCTTCGGCGCGGGCCTGTTCGGCCGCCGCGGCGGCGGTGTGGCGCAGCTCGGCGTCGTTGGGCAGCAGCACCACCTCGTGCGCGTGGGCCCGACGCACGGCGTCGACCAGCTCACCGCTCGCGGGCGGCTCCCCCGGGCGGGCCAGCACCGTGGTCGCCCCGGCTTCGGTGTACAGGCCGGCCAGCCCTTCCCCGGGCACCACGGCCACCACGGCCCGCGCGACGCGCTCCACGGGCGGACGGCCGGCGCCGGGGGCGTGGGTGTCACCGGCGCCGAAGTGCGTGATCCGGATACGGTGCGGGCGCCCTGCCTCGACTCCCGCCTCCACGGCGGCTCCGGCGTCGTCGACATGGACGTGGACGTTCCACAGTCCGTCGCCGCCGACCACGACGAGTGAGTCCCCGAGGGCGTCGAGCCGCTGCCGCAACCGCTCCACGGCCGCGTCCTCGGCCTCCAGGAGGTAGATCACCTCGAAGGCGGGCCCGGTGGCCGGGACGTCCGCCGCTCCCCCTGCGTCGGCGCACCCGGCGGGAGGCACGGCCCCGGCGGGTGCGTCGCGCCCCGGCCGCGCGTGCGTCCCGGCCCCGCCCCCGTACGTCTTGGGCCCTGTCCCTCGCGGCGTCTCTCCCGTGAACGTCTCCACCAGGGCCGCCAGCACCACCACCAGCCCCCTGCCGCCCGCGTCCACCACACCCGCCCGCTGGAGCACGGCCAGCAGGCCCGGCGTCGCGGCGAGGGCCGTGCGGGCGCCGTCGTAGGCCGCCCGCGCCACCTGCCCGCAGTCGCCCTCCGTACTGCCGGCCGCGTCGGCGGCGGCCGTGGCGACGGTGAGCACGGTGCCTTCGACGGGGTGGGCCACGGCCCGGCGCGCGGAGTCGGCCGCGGTCCGCAGGGCGCGCCGCAGCCCCCGGCCGTCGGCGTGGGCCGCCTCCTCCCCGGCCAGCACCTGCGCCATTCCGCGCAGCAGCTGCGCCAGGATCGTCCCGGAGTTGCCGCGGGCACCGATCAGCGCCCCGTGCGCCATCGCGCGCGCCGCGTCCGCCAGCGTGGGCCCTTCGGGCCCGTCCGCCGCGTACCCCGCGAACACCGCCTCGACGGCCGTGGCCGCGGACTCGACCGTCAGGTAGAGATTCGTCCCGGTGTCCCCGTCCGCCACGGGGTAGACGTTGATCGCGTCGATCTCCTCACGCGCGCGCCCCAGGGCGTCGAGCGCGAGTCCGCACCAGGCACGCACCGCGAGAGCATCGAAGAATCTCTGCGGCACCTGCGCCACCTGCGCCTCCTTGAGCTGCTGGACGTGGCACGCAGCGTAGACCGTGAGGGACGGGTCGGCGGAAGCGGGCCGGGCGGGCCCCTGAGCTGCCATGCCGGTTTCGTTCTCCTGGTTCACCCGTTGTATGCTGCTCCGGTTGCCCGATCCGAATCGGGCCTCTCCCTGGCAGAGCCACTCAGATTCCCAAGAGCTCCTCGAGTTCCGACGTTCCTGATCCCGGCATGCCGGGATCAACCGTAAGTGCATCTGAAGTCTTTGGAGTGACCCGTGGCTGCCAACTGCGACGTCTGTGGCAAGGGGCCGGGCTTCGGCAACAACATCTCGCACTCGCACCGCCGTACGCCCCGTCGCTGGAACCCGAACATCCAGCGTGTGCGTACCGTGGTGGGCGGGACGCCGAAGCGCGTGAACGCTTGCACCTCGTGCATCAAGGCCGGCAAGGTCTCGCGCTGACGCTCTCGCTGAGCGCGCGGCCACAGCTGGTTCACCGCACTGAGCCGGTCCACCCACGGTGGACCGGCTTCTTGCCGTGCCCGCGCGGGCTGTCCCTCCCGTGAGGCGGGCCTCAGCACACCTCGGGCTCAGGGCCGGCCCCGGGTCCGACGCCGGCCCTCCGCCCGAGTGCCCACCCGTGGTCCACCGGCCCGATCCCTGCGCCCAGCCCGAAGCCGGCCGCGATCGCCCCTGTGACGTACTCCTTGGCGACCGTCACCGCCTCCGGCACCGGCTGCCCCTTGGCCAGCTGCGCGGCGATCGCCGAGGCGAGGGTGCAGCCCGTGCCGTGGGTGTGCCGGTTGTCGTACCTCGGGGCGCGCAGCCAGTGCTCCTGTGAACCGTCCGTGAGCAGGTCGACGGCGTCGCCCGGGTCCCCGGCGAGATGGCCGCCCTTGATCACGACCCACTGCGGCCCGAACGCCAGCACCGCTTCCGCGGCCCGGCGGAAGTCCCGTTCCGACTGCGCCCGGACACCGGTGAGCTGGGTCACTTCGTCCAGGTTCGGCGTGGCCACGGTCGCGACCGGCAGCAGCTTCGTCCGTACGGAGTCGAGCGCGGAGGACGCCAGCAGCGCGTCCCCGTGCTTGGAGACCCCCACGGGGTCGACGACCACCGGCACCCGGCTCCCGGCGAGCAGGCCGGCCACCGCCTCGACGAGTTCGGCGGAGGCGAGCATGCCGGTCTTGACCGCCTGGACCCCGATGTCGTCGACGACGCTGCGGTACTGGGCCCGTACCGCCTCCACCGGCAGCGGCCAGGCGCCCTGCACGCCGAGGGAGTTCTGCGCGGTGACCGCGGTGATCACGCTCATGCCGTGGGTGCCCAGCGCGAGCATCGTCTTCAGGTCGGCCTGGATCCCCGCTCCCCCGCCGGAGTCCGAACCTGCGACCGTCAGCACCCTCGGCGGCACGGCCCCGGCGCCTTTGGCTCCCTCCACTCTCCCCGCGCTCATGACTCGATGTCCGAGAAGTGGTCCCAGCCGCCCTGGGCGGTCCAGGGCGCCCCGTCGACCGTCACCTGGGGCAGCGCCGAGGGGGTGCGGACCTCACCTATCACCTTCCAGCGGGCGGGCAGCTTCACGTCCGGCGGGAAGGTGGCCACGATCGCGTGGTCCTCTCCCCCGGTCAGCACCCACTGCATGGGGTCGACGCCGACGGCCTGCCCGATGTCGTTCATCTGGGAGGGGATGTCGACCGCCCCGGAGCGGATGTCGATGCGGACCTTGCTGGCCTCGGCGATGTGCCCGAGGTCGGCGATCAGTCCGTCGCTCACGTCGCACATCGCGGTCGCCCCCAGCCCGGCCGCCGCGGGGCCCGCGTGGTAGGGCGGTTCGGGCCGGCGGTGCGCCTCGACGAAGGCGCGCGGCGAGCGGAAACCGCGCGAGAGCACCGCGAACCCGGCCGCGGACCAGCCGAGCCAGCCGGTCACCGCGACGAGGTCGCCGGGCTGTGCGCCGCCCCGCGTCACCGGCTCCTGGTTGCGCAGGTCGCCGAGCGCGGTGATCGCGACCATGATCGTGTCGCCGCGCACCACGTCCCCTCCGACCACCGCGGCGCCCGCCACCTGGCACTCGTCCCGCAGGCCGTCCATCAGCTCGGAGGGCCAGGTCACCGGCAGTTCGGCCGGGACGACCAGCGCGAGCAGCAGCGCGGTCGGCACGGCGCCCATGGCGGCGATGTCCGCGAGGTTCTGCGCGGCGGCCTTGCGGCCGACGTCGTAGGCGGTGGACCAGTCGCGGCGGAAGTGCCTGCCCTCGAGCAGGACGTCACTGCTGGCCACGACCCTGCGGTCGGGTGCGGCGACCACGGCGGCGTCGTCGCCCGGACCGATCCGGACCGCCGGGGTGGTGGTGAGACGGGAGGTGAGCTCCCTGATGAGCCCGAACTCCCCGAGTTCACCAACCGTGCCCTTCATGTCCCCAGCTCCCCTTCTGTCCCGGCCCGTTCCCGGTTCCGTTCTCGGTCGCGAGTCGTGTCTGCCCTCGCTACGGTCGAAGTGACCGTCACCTTGTGTCCGTCCCGTGCCCCGGCGCGCGGGGTCCGGTTGCCGCAGGTCTCCCCTCGACGAGCGGCAACGCGATACCGTGGCGTTCCTTTTCCCCACATGATCCTCGTGGCCGCTCTGGAGGTTCCGTGGTACAGGCGTACATCCTGATCCAGACGGAGGTCGGCAAGGCGTCGACCGTCGCCGATCTGATCGGCGGGATTCCTGGAGTCGTCCAGGCCGAGGACGTGACCGGACCCTATGACGTCATCGTGCGCGCTCAAGCCGACACCGTCGACGACCTGGGGCGCATGGTGGTCGCGAAGGTGCAGCAGGTGGACGGCATCACCCGCACCCTGACCTGCCCGGTCGTCCATCTGTAGCCCCCGTCTACCCTGGGGCGGTGAGTTCCTTCCGTCACCGCCACACCGTCCTTCCCGCTCTCGCCCTGCTGATCACCGCCGCGGGTTGCTCCTCAGCAGACGACAGCGCGTCGGCGGCGGTTCCCAGCCCGGACGCGAAGGTCACCACGCTGTGCCGGAACCTGGACGAGGTCCTGCCGGCGAAGGTGGACGGCGAGGACCGCGACGATCCCGAACCCTCGTCCGCGCTGACCGCGGGCTGGGGCGGCGAGGCGATCATACTGCGGTGCGGTGTCGGGCAACCGCCGAAGATGGTGGATCCCGAAGTGACGGGCGGCAACGACCCGGAGGCGATGGCGGGCGGCGTCGACGGCGTCGACTGGCTCATGGAACAGCAGGACGACGGGACACACCGCTTCACGACCGCGAGCCGTGAGGCCTATGTCGAGGTCGGAGTGACCGACGGACGCGACAGCACGGGCGTACTGATCGATCTCGCCCCCGCCCTCAAGGAGGCGATCCCCGAAGGGATCGCCTCCTAGTCACCCGGTCTCCCGGCCCCGGACGTGCGCCTCAGCGCAGTCCGGTCCGCCGGCGCAGCGCCGCCTGCACCAACCGGTCCACCAGCTCGGGGTACTCGACGCCGGTGGCCTCCCACATCTTCGGGTACATCGAGATGGGCGTGAAGCCGGGCATCGTGTTGATCTCGTTGATGACGAACCCGCCGTCCTCGGTGAGGAAGAAGTCCGCGCGCACCAGCCCTTCGCAACCCGCAGCCTCGAACGCCTCCACCGCCAGCCGGCGCACCTCGGCGGTCTCCTCGCCGGTCAGCGGTGCGGGCACCATGCCGGGCGTGGAGTCGATGTACTTGGCCTCGAAGTCGTAGTAGGCGTGTGCGTCGGGCGGCGGGATCTCGGCGGGCACCGAGGCACGCGGGCCGTCCTCGAACTCCAGCACCCCGCATTCGATCTCGCGGCCGCGCAGGGTGGCCTCCACCAGGATCTTCGGGTCGTGCCGCTGGGCCTCGGCGATCGCCTCGTCCAGAGCGGCGAGGTCGTCGACCTTGGTGATGCCGATCGAGGAGCCCGCCCGCGCGGGCTTCACGAACAGCGGCCAGCCGTGCTCCCCTGCGAAGTCGACGATCCTCTCGCGGGCGGCGGACTCGTCGTTCTCCCACTCGCGGGGCCGGATCACCACATACGGGCCGACCTTGAGCCCGAAGGAGGTGAACACCCGCTTCATGTACTCCTTGTCCTGCCCGACGGCGGAGGCGAGCACCCCGGAGCCCACGTAGGGGACCCCGGAGAGCTCCAGGAGTCCCTGCAGGGTGCCGTCCTCACCGTAGGGGCCGTGCAGCACGGGGAAGACGACGTCGACCTCGCCGAGCGCCTTGGGTACCGAACCGGGCTCGCTGTAGACGACTTCGCGGTGCGCGGGGTCGAGGGGGAGCACCACCGCGCCCTCGGCCGCGTCGGTGAGCTGGTCCACGCTGGGCTGGCGCCGGTCGACGATGGCCATGCGGTCCGGCTCGTCGGCGGTGAGTGCCCAGCGGCCGCCCCGGGTGATACCGATCGGCAGGACGTCGTACTTCGTCCGGTCGATGGCCTTGAGGACGGCGCCGGCCGTGACCACGGAGATCCCGTGTTCGGAGCTGCGCCCGCCGAACACGACGGCCACACGCGGCTTGCGAGGCGGCTGCTCGGGGCTCTGGGGGAGGTTCTGGGTGCTCATATGGCGATGAGGGTACCCGGTGGCCGTACCTCTGATACAGCGTCCACGGTGCTGCGGACGGAGTGCTTCCGCGCGGGACGGTGCCGGCGGCGCTCCCCCGTCGCCCCGCCGTCGCCCCGCCGTCGCCCCGCCGTCGCCCCGCCGTCGCTCAGTGTCGTTCCGGCTTCGCGCTGCGCGACATCAGCTCCTTGAGGGCGACCACCGGGGGCTTGCCCTCGTGCACGATGCCGACGACCGTCTCGGTGAGCGGCATGTCGACGCCGTACCGACGGGCGAGGTCCAGCACCGACTCGCAGGACTTGACACCCTCGGCGGTCTGCCTGGTGACCGCGACGGTCTCCTCCAGGGTCATGCCCTTGCCGAGGTTGGTGCCGAAGGTGTGGTTGCGCGAGAGCGGTGAGGAGCAGGTGGCCACCAGGTCGCCGAGGCCCGCGAGTCCGGCGAAGGTCAGCGGGTCCGCGCCGAGCGCGACCCCGAGCCGGGTGGTCTCGGCGAGCCCGCGGGTGATGAGCGAGCCCTTGGCGTTGTCACCGAGCCCCATGCCGTCCGCGATGCCGACGGCCAGCCCGATCACGTTCTTCACGGCGCCGCCCAGTTCGCAGCCGACGACGTCGGTGTTGGTGTACGGGCGGAAGTACGGCGTGTGGCAGGCGGCCTGGAGCCGCCGGGCGACGGCCTCGTCGGTGCAGGCGACGACGGTGGCGGCCGGCATCCGGGCGGCGACCTCCCGGGCGAGGTTGGGTCCGGTGACCACGGCGATCCGGTCGGCGCCGACCCCGGAGACGTCCTCGATCACCTCGCTCATCCGCATGGCGGAGCCGAGTTCGACGCCTTTCATCAGCGACACCAGGACCGTGTCCGGGGCGAGCAGCGGCTTCCATCCGGCGAGGTTGTCGCGCAGCGTCTGGGAGGGGATCGTGAGGACGGTGAAGTCGGCGTCGTGCGCGGCCTCGGCGGCGTCCGTGGTGGCCCGCAGGTTCGCCGGGAGTTCGACTCCGGGCAGGTAGTCGGGGTTGGTGCGGGTGGAGTTGACCGCTTCGACGAGTCCGGGGCGTCGCGCCCACAGCACCACGTCGCATCCGGCGTCGGCGAGCACCATGCCGAAGGCCGTACCCCACGATCCGGTGCCGAAGACGGCCGCCTTGACCGGCTTGCTCACGTGTTCAGCCCCTCTTCCCGCGCGGCGGCACCTTCTCCGGGCCACCGCTGTTCGTTCTGCCGTTCCTGGTGCCGGTGTTCCGCCGGTCCGCGCCCGGACGGACCGGCGTGGCCCCTGCGCCGGGTCTGGGCCAGGGTCTTTCGGCGCTGCTCCACGCGTTCGCTCTGCGGATCGTAGGGCTCCTCGGGGGCCCTCTCGCCGCGGATCTCCTCCAGCTGGCGGGTCACCGCGGCCATGATGGCCTCGGTCGCCTCCTTGAGCAGTTCGGGTGTCATCTCCCGGCCGTAGAAGCGGTCCAGGTCGACCGGCGGTCCGGCCAGCACGCGGTGCGTCTTGCGCGGGAAGAGGTGAGGCTTGGAGGCGTACGGCGGCAGCACCTCGTTGGCGCCCCACTGCGCGACCGGGACGACGGGGCACCTGGTCTGCAGGGCGACCCGCGCGGCGCCGGTCTTGCCGGTCATGGGCCAGCCGTCCGGGTCGCGGGTGAGGGTGCCCTCGGGGTAGAAGGCGACGCATTCGCCGCGCTCCACGGCGTCGATCGCGGCCCGGAAGGCACTGAGCGCGTCCGTACTCTCGCGGTAGACGGGGATCTGCCCGGTGCCGCGCATCATGGCCCCGACGAATCCCTTGTTGAAAAGACCGCTCTTCGCCAGGAATCGCGGAACACGACCGGTGTTGTACTGAAAGTGCGCGTAGGCGACGGGGTCAATGTACGAATTGTGATTTACCGCGGTGATAAATCCACCATGGGCCGGAATGTTCCCCATTCCGCGCCAGTCCCGCTTGAGCAGAACCACCAGCGGAGGTTTGCAGATCACCGCGGCGAAGCGGTAAGCGAAGCCGATTCTGCGGCGCGGCACAGGGACACCTTCCTCTAAGTCCTGGACCCGGGGGCCAGGCGGGTCGCACAAGTGTCGCCCCGGGGCACCGGTCTGTCGAGAACACCGTACGCCCCGGCACCCCGGCCCCCGGGTGCCGCAGGGGACAATGACGGCGACAAGAGAGGGACGTAACACGCGTGCAGTGGACCTTGGTGGTACCCCTGAAGCCGCTGGCGGAGGCCAAGAGCCGGCTCTCCGACACCGCGGACGACGCCCTGCGTCCGGGGCTCGCGCTCGCCTTCGCGCAGGACACGGTGGCGGCCGCCCTGGCATGCCGTGCGGTGCGGGACGTGGTGGTTGTCACGGACGACACCCTGGCCGGCCGTGAGCTGGCCGCGCTGGGTGCGGGTGTCGTCTCCGACGAGCCGGGCAGCGGCCTGAACGCGGCCCTCGCCCACGCGGCCGCCACCGTGCGGACCGTGCGGCACGCGGGTCCCGTGGCGGCACTCAACGCCGATCTCCCGGCGCTGCGCCCGGCCGAACTGGCGCGTGTGCTGGAGGACGCGGCCGCGTTCCCGCGCGCGTTCCTCCCGGATACCGCGGGCGTCGGCACGACGCTGCTCACAGCGGCGGCGACGGAGGAACTGCGGCCGTCCTTCGGTCCCGGCTCCCGGGCCCGGCACCGCGCGTGGGGAGCCGTCGAACTGCGCCTCGACGCGGTGGATTCCGTACGACAGGACGTGGACACGGGGAACGATCTCCGGGCGGCGCTGGCGCTGGGTGTGGGACCCCGCACGGCGGCCGCCGCCGCGCGGCTGCTGATAGCGGAGCAGTAGGCTGCGGCCATGCAGGCGACCGCGTACACCTACGACCCCGAGAGCCGAAGCGGCCAGGTGCTGCTGGACGACGGCACACCGGTCCCCTTCGACGCACCGGCGTTCGACGCCGGAGGCCTGAGGCTGCTGCGTCCGGGGCAGCGCGTGCGCATCGAGACCCGGGGCGAGGGCGAGGCCCGGCGGATCACCCTGGTCACGCTCCAGACGTTCTGACCACCGCCCGCGTTCCGACGACGTTCCGGGTGCGCGCCGGCACACCGCGGGCCGGACTCCGTGACGGAGTCCGGCCCGGCGCGTGAGTACCGTTTCGCCGCCGCTACTTCTTGCGGGCGGTGGTCTTCTTGGCGGTGGTCTTGCGTGCGGTCGACTTCTTGGCGGGCGCCTTCGTGGCCGTCGCCTTCTTCGCCGGGGACTTCTTGGCGGTCGACTTCTTCGCGGCGGAGGTCTTGGCGGTCGCCGCGGACGCGCCGGTGGCCTTCTTGGCGGTCGTCTTCTTGGCGGTGGTCTTCTTCGCGGCGGCCGTCTTTCCCGCGGCCCGCTTCGCCGTCGCCTTCTTGGCGGCGCTCTTCTTCGCGGCGGCCTTCTTCACCGTCGCGGAAGCCCCGCCGGACAGACTGCCCTTGGGCGCCTTCTTGACGGCGACCTCACCACCGCGCGGCAGCTTCTTCGAGCCGCTCACCAGGTCCTTGAAACCCTGGCCCGCACGGAAACGCGGCACCGACGTCTTCTTGACCCGAACCCGCTCACCGGTCTGGGGGTTGCGGGCGTACCGGGCCGGGCGGTCGACCTTCTCGAACGAACCGAAGCCGGTGACCGAGACCCGGTCACCCGCGACCACAGCACGGACGACGGCGTCCAGGACCGCGTCGACGGCATCGGCGGCCTGCTGCCGGCCGCCCATCTTGTCGGCAATCGCTTCTACGAGCTGCGCCTTGTTCACGTCTTCCCCTTCGGAGACATCGCCCGAACGAATCCGTTCAAGCGTTTTCGCACGTTAGGCAGATATATACCGCAAATCAAACACGAAACGGGCTTATCACCCTTGTGCCGCAACGAGCTCGGCCGCCTTGAGTGGTTCAGCGTTCCTCTTCGGGAAATCGGCCCTCGTCGAGGTCCGCGATGAACCGCTCCAGCCGCTTTGCCGCAGCGGCGAGATCGTGCTTGGCCCCGGCCGTAATGACCAGCAGCTTCCGGGCCAGCGCCATCCGTACGCCCTCCGGTACTTGCAGTGCGCGCACTTTCGCATGCGCTTCTTTGAGCCGGACCGCGACCGCCGTGCAGAGCTCGAGTTGGCCGTCGTGTTCCATGCACAGATTGTGCCATCTAGGGCGAGTTGTCGCCTGCGCAGGGGGCAACTGCCGCCGCGGACAGCGGTCCGAGCACACTCCGAGGTCACGCCCACGTGACACGTGTACCCCAGCAACCACCTTCATAACGTGGGAAGTTGCCAGGCTTCAAGAGGGCGCGCAGGTCCGAACGGGTGTAGACACGGCCGTACCCCCGATCGGTCCGATCGGGGGTACGGAAGGGGGTGGGCGTGGCTGAAAGTCGACCTGCTGCCCGGACTGCGCGCTGCGGAGCGTCAGGCGCCCTGCGCCGTGAGTGTCCGCGGCTTGAACGACGGGCGCTTCGCCTCGTAGGTGGCGATGTCCGCCTCGTTCTGCAGGGTGATGGAGATGTCGTCGAGCCCGTTCAGCAGCCGCCAGCGTGAGTTCTCGTCGAGCTCGAAGGCGGCGGTGATCCCCTCGGCGCGCACCTCGCGAGCCTCGAGGTCGACGGTGATCTCGGCCTCGGGGTCCCGCTCGGTGAGCTGCCAGAGCGCGTCCACGATCTTCTGCTCGATGACGACGGTGAGCAGGCCGTTCTTCAGCGAGTTGCCGCGGAAGATGTCGGCGAAGCGGGAGGAGACCACGGTCTTGAAGCCGTAGTTCTGCAGCGCCCAGACGGCGTGCTCACGGGAGGAGCCGGTACCGAAGTCGGGGCCGGCGACCAGGACCGTGGCTCCCTCGCGCTCGGGGCGGTTGAGCACGAACTCCGGGTCCTTGCGCCAGGCCTCGAACAGCCCGTCCTCGAACCCGTCCCGCGTCACCTTCTTGAGCCAGTGGGCGGGGATGATCTGGTCGGTGTCGACGTTGCTGCGGCGCAGCGGGACGGCCCGGCCGGTGTGCGTGGTGAATGCTTCCATGGCTATCGGACTCCAGCGGGCGTACGGGTGTCGGCGGCGAGGTCGGCCGGGGAGGCCAGGTGACCGAGGACCGCGGTGGCGGCGGCGACCTGCGGGGACACCAGATGGGTACGGCCCCCCTTGCCCTGCCGGCCCTCGAAGTTGCGGTTGGAGGTGGACGCGGAGCGCTCACCGGGAGCGAGCTGGTCGGGGTTCATGCCCAGGCACATCGAACAGCCCGCGTGCCGCCACTCGGCGCCTGCCTCCTTGAAGACCACGTCCAGGCCCTCGGAGACGGCCTGCAGACCGACCCGCGCGGAGCCCGGGACGACCAGCATCCGTACCCCGTCGGCGACTTTGCGGCCCTTGACGATGTCCGCGGCGGCGCGCAGGTCCTCGATCCGCCCGTTGGTGCAGGACCCTACGAAGACGGTGTCGACGCTGATGGAACCCAGGGGCTGACCGGCCTCCAACCCCATGTATTCCAGGGCCTTTTCGGCGGCGAGGCGCTCCGAGGCGTCTTCGTACGAAGCGGGGTCGGGGACCGCCGCCGACAGCGGCGCGCCCTGGCCCGGGTTGGTGCCCCAGGTGACGAACGGGGACAGCCGGGAGGCGTCGACGACGACCTCGGCGTCGAACTCGGCGTCGTCGTCGGTGCGCAGCGTCTTCCAGTAGGCGACGGCCGCGTCCCAGTCCTCGCCCTGCGGGGCGTGCGGGCGGCCCTCGAGGTAGGCGAAGGTCGTCTCGTCGGGGGCGATCATGCCCGCGCGGGCGCCGGCCTCGATCGACATGTTGCAGATGGTCATGCGCGCCTCCATCGAGAGCTTCTCGATGGCCTCGCCGCGGTACTCCAGGACGTAGCCCTGGCCGCCGCCGGTGCCGATGCGCGCGATGACCGCGAGGATCAGGTCCTTGGCCGTGACACCGTCGGGCAGTTCGCCGTCGACGGTGATCGCCATGGTCTTCGGGCGGGCCATGGGCAGCGTCTGCGTGGCGAGGACGTGCTCGACCTGGGAGGTGCCGATACCGAAGGCCAGTCCGCCGAACGCGCCGTGCGTCGAGGTGTGCGAGTCTCCGCAGACCACGGTCATGCCGGGCTGGGTCAGGCCCAGCTGGGGTCCGACGACGTGCACGACGCCCTGCTCGACGTCGCCCAGTGAGTGCAGCCGGACGCCGAACTGGGCGCAGTTCGCCCGCAGCGTCTCCAGCTGGATGCGGGAGACCGGGTCGGCGATGGGCTTGTCGATGTCGAGGGTCGGGGTGTTGTGGTCCTCGGTCGCGATGGTGAGGTCGAGACGGCGCACCGTACGGCCGCTCTTGCGGAGGCCGTCGAAGGCCTGGGGGCTGGTCACCTCGTGCAGCAGGTGCAGATCGATGAAGAGGAGGTCGGGCTCGCCCTCGGCGCGCCGGACGACGTGGTCGTCCCAGACCTTCTCCGCGAGTGTCCTACCCATCGCTTTCCCTCCGGCCGGCAGAGGTGCGCCGGCCCAACTAGAGATCCATGAGGAGACGGCACCCCCACCCCTGATTCCGGGGCGTCGCCGCCTGGCCCGGTGATTCACGGGCCATGGTGTTGATGAACTGTGTACGTCCAGAGTGTCGCGTCCCACGGAAAATTGAACTTGCGTTTCACAGAGTGAGACGCGAGTATCGTTTCATGGACAACAGTAGCGGCGTCGGCGTTCTGGACAAGGCAGCCCTTGTCCTGAGCGCTCTGGAGTCCGGTCCGGCCACCCTCGCGGGGTTGGTCGGTGCCACCGGACTGGCACGACCCACGGCCCACCGCCTGGCCGTGGCCCTGGAACACCACCGGCTGGTGGCGCGCGACATGCAGGGCAGGTTCATCCTCGGCCCGCGCATGGCCGAGCTGGCCGCGGCGGCCGGCGAGGACCGGCTGCTCGCCACTGCGGGCCCCGTACTCACGCACCTGCGCGATGTCACCGGCGAGAGCGCCCAGCTCTACCGCCGCCAGGGCGATATGCGTATCTGCGTCGCCGCGGCGGAGCGCCTGTCCGGCCTGCGGGACACGGTCCCGGTGGGCTCCACGCTCACGATGAAGGCCGGTTCCTCCGCGCAGATCCTGATGGCCTGGGAGGAGCCGGAGCGCCTGCACCGCGGCCTGCAGGGCGCCCGCTTCACGGCGACGGCCCTGTCGGGCGTCCGACGCCGCGGCTGGGCGCAGTCGATCGGGGAGCGCGAGCCCGGCGTGGCCTCGGTCTCCGCACCGGTGCGCGGCCCGTCCAACCGCGTGGTGGCCGCCGTCTCCGTGTCGGGGCCCATCGAGCGCCTGAGCCGCCACCCGGGCCGGATGCACGCCCAGGCCGTCATCGACTCCGCGGCCCGCCTCTCCGAGGCCCTGCGCCGCACCTGACCCCGCCCGCCTTCCGGGGGTGGGCCCGCCCCAACGCCGCGGCAGGCCCTCCCCCGGACCCGGAGCATGGACGTACGGACACGAGGAAAGCCCTCCACCGAAGTGGAGGGCTTTCCCCTCTGTACCCCCGACCGGATTCGAACCGGCGCTACCGCCTTGAGAGGGCGGCGTGCTAGGCCGCTACACAACGGGGGCATGGACACTGCGTTTCCGCAGGTCCGAGCTGGTCTACCTGGACTCGAACCAAGACTAACTGAACCAGAATCAGTCGTGCTGCCAATTACACCATAGACCAATGATGGTTTAGACCAGTTCAGTACCCCCGACCGGATTCGAACCGGCGCTACCGCCTTGAGAGGGCGGCGTGCTAGGCCGCTACACAACGGGGGCCCTGGCGATCCTCACCCGGCCGGAACCAGGTGGTGTCACCGTGAGGACAGTGGACGCCGCCCAGCCGTCCTCACGGGATGGATCTGTACCCCCGACCGGATTCGAACCGGCGCTACTGCCTTGAGAGGGCAGCGTGCTAGGCCGCTACACAACGGGGGCTCGCGGATGAGGTCCGCGTTTTGCAGATGAGCTCTGCGAGCTGGCCTACCTGGACTCGAACCAAGACTAACTGAACCAGAATCAGTCGTGCTGCCAATTACACCATAGGCCACTGGAACGCAAGCCCCGGAGGGTTCTTGTTCTAGCTGTGCGCTTGAGGGCTTCGGCCTTCCGGCCCGGACCCCCGCGGCGCAGGAAGAACACTACCCGATGCCGGTCGGGGCTCCAAAACGGGTATCCGCGCGGAGGAGTGCGGGGAGTTCACCGAGAGAGACGATCCTGCACAGCCCCACGGGCGGCTCGGCGGTCGCGTACGCCCCGCCCCGGTCGATCCACACCGACAGCAGCCCGGCCTCCGCGGCACCCCTCCCGTCGATCTCGGGATGGTCACCGACGTACGCGACCTGGTCTGGCGGCAACGCCAGGGCCTCGCAGGCCGCCAGGAACGCACCGGCCTCGGGCTTGGAGACGCCCAGCTCCGCGGCGCACAGGACGGCCTCGAAGCGGTCGTGGACGCCGAGGGCGCGCAGCTTGGGATCCTGGACGTGCAGGCTGGAGTTGGACAGCACGGCGTGCCGGTGACTGGCGGCGAGCGCGTCGAGGACCGGCAGGACGTCCGGGAAGAGGGACCAGGCGGACTCGTAGTGGACGAGGTAGCGCCGGAACCAGTCGTCGGCCTCGTCGTCGGTCAGCTCGTGCTCCAGGAAGACCCGGATGCGGTCGCGCCGCTGGGTCTCGAAGTCGGCCTCGCCCGCGGCGAACCGGGCCCACTGGAGGTCGGTCACCTCCCGCCAGCGCAGCAGCGCCTCCTCCACGGAGGCGTACCCGGCGAGCAGTTCCCCGGCGAGGAGATGCGCCCGCATGCCTTCACGGTCGGCGGAGGTGTAGTCGAAGAGGGTGTCGTCCACGTCCCAGACAACTGCTCGGATCGCCATGCGGCCGACGGTACCGACAACGGGAGAGGGGCGGAACCCCGTACCTCCGGGTGCCGCCCCTCTGCCGGGGTGGGACTACGCGGCGAGCCTCGCCAGGGCCGCGTCGATGCGGGTCAGTGTCGTCTCCTTGCCCAGGACCTCGAGGGACTCGAAGAGGGGCAGGCCGACCGTGCGGCCGGTGACGGCGACGCGGACCGGGGCCTGTGCCTTGCCGAGCTTGAGGCCGTGGGCCTCGCCGGCGGCCAGGACGGCCTCCTTCAGGGACTCGGGGGACGTCCAGTCGGCCGCGTCCAGCTTCTCGCGGGCGGTGCGCAGCAGGGCGTCGGAGCCCTCCTTCATCGCCTTGGTCCAGGAGACCTCGTCGAAGACCGGCTCCGGCAGGAACAGGAAGTCGATGTTGTCGGTGATCTCGGAGAGGACCTTGAGGCGGGTCTGCGCGTGCGGGGCGACGGCCTGCCACTTGGCTTCGTCGAAGGCCTCCGGGGCCCAGGGGGCGACGGGGGCCTTCAGCCACGGGCGGCAGCGCTCGGTGAAGTCCTTCACCTCGAGCAGGCGGATGTGGTCGGCGTTGATCGCCTCGCACTTCTTGAGGTCGAAGCGGGCCGGGTTGGGGTTGACGTCACTGACGTCGAAGGCCGCGACCATCTCCTCGACCGTGAAGATGTCCTGGTCCGCGGAGAGCGACCAGCCCAGCAGGGAGAGGTAGTTGAGCAGCCCCTCGGGGAGGAAGCCGCGCTCGCGGTAGAGGTTGAGCGACGACTGGGGGTCGCGCTTGGAGAGCTTCTTGTTGCCCTCGCCCATGACGTAGGGCAGGTGGCCGAAGGCCGGGGTCCGCTTCGCGATGCCGAGCTCGGTCAGCGCCTTGTACAGCGCGACCTGGCGGGGGGTGGAGGAGAGCAGGTCCTCGCCGCGCAGGACGTGGGTGATCTCCATCAGGGCGTCGTCGACCGGATTGACCAGCGTGTACAGCGGGGCGCCGTTGGCGCGCACGATGCCGTAGTCCGGGACGTTCTCCGGGGTGAAGGTCAGCTCGCCACGGACCAGGTCGGTGAAGGTGATCGTCTCGTCGGGCATCCGGAAGCGGACGATCGGCTCGCGGCCCTGGGCCTTGTGCTTCTCGACCTGGGCGTCGGTCAGCTCGCGGCAGTGGCCGTCGTACCCGGAGGGCCTGCCGGCGGCGCGGGCGGCCTCGCGGCGGGTGTCCAGCTCCTCCTGGGAGCAGTAGCAGCGGTAGGCGTGGCCGGCCTCGAGAAGCTTGGCGGCGACGTCCGTGTAGATGTCCATGCGCTGCGACTGGCGGTACGGCGCGTGCGGGCCGCCGACCTCGGGGCCCTCGTCCCAGTCGAAGCCGAGCCACCGCATCGCCTCGAGCAGCTGGTCGTACGACTCCTCGGAGTCGCGGGCCGCGTCGGTGTCCTCGATGCGGAAGACCAGCGCGCCCTGGTGGTGCCTGGCGAACGCCCAGTTGAACAGAGCGGTGCGGACCAGGCCCACGTGGGGGTTGCCGGTGGGCGACGGACAGAAACGGACGCGTACGGGGGAAGGGGAGCCTGATGCGCTAGCCACGCTTGACAACCTTGTTGGTGAGAGTGCCGATGCCTTCGATGGTGACGGCGACCTCGTCGCCGACGTTGAGGGGTCCGACGCCGGCCGGGGTGCCCGTGAGGATCACGTCGCCGGGGAGCAGCGTCATCGCCTCGGAGATGTTGACGATCAGATCCTCGATGGAGTGGATCATCTCGCTGGTGCGGCCGAGTTGGCGCTGTTCGCCGTTGACCGTGAGCTGGACGGTGAGGTCGCCGGCGGCGGTGACGTCCAGGTCCGTCTCCACCCAGGGGCCGAGGGGGCAGGAGGTGTCGAAGCCCTTGGCCCGCGCCCACTGCGTCTCGCGCCGCTGGACGTCGCGGGCGGTGACGTCGTTGGCGCAGGTGTAGCCGAAGATCACGTCCTTGACGCGCTCGCGCGGGACCTCGCGGCAGAGCCGGCCGATCACCACGGCCAGTTCGGCCTCGTGGTGCACCTCCTCGGAGAAGGAGGGGTACTGGATCTCGTCGCCGGGTCCGATCACCGAGGTGGCGGGCTTGAAGAAGGCGAACGGCACGTCGGGGGCCTCGCCGCCCGTCTCCCTCGCGTGTTCGGCGTAGTTGCGGCCGAAGGCCACCACTTTGTTGGGAAGCACCGGGGGCAGCAGCCTGACCCTGCTCACGGGGACCTTCGTACCGGAGAGCTCGAAGTCCGTGAACGGGATGCCCTTGATGATGTCCAGGACGAGTTCGTCCTGCTGGTCGCCCTGGACCGCGCCGAAGGCGACGTTCCCGTCGATGGAGAATCTGGCGATGCGCACGGGATGCTCGGCCCCTTGACTGAACTGGCTGGAGTCTGACGCTCCAGGCTAACGCGGCAGGGGGCGCGCGCCTCGCGCATTGCCCCGCGTACAGCACGGAGCGGCGCCCCCGGGGAAGGGGGTGCCGCGGGGCCGCTCGGGATGCCTCCGGGGCCTTTGAGCGTTTCCGGGCCGGTGCCCGTACCAGTCGGTGCCCGTACCAGTCGGTGCCGGTACAGGGAGGGGGAACTAGTTCGCGGCGCCGGCCGCGGTCGGCATCTCCATGAGGATGGTGCGCCTGGGATTGGCGGTCTGGGCCGGGAGTTCGACGGTGTGCTCCCGCTGGAACGGCGTCTGCAGTTCGGCGGCGCCGTCGAGGTGGGCCAGCGTCGTGCGTCGCGGGTTGGCGATCTTGTGGAACATCGTCGTCTTCACTGTTTACTCGACCCTGTCCTGTTCACGGGCGTCCGGCGGGGTCCGGAGACCGCCCCTCGGGCGCGGGTTGTCTGTTTTGCCATCTCTGTAAAGCGTCAGGCTAAGCATGCGTTTCCCATCGGCCGCCGCGGGAGACCGCCACAGGCATGTGAGTTTGCTCACTAATCGAGGGGCAAATCACGCAATCCGGACCGCTCCCCCGTGCGAGCGAAACGGACATCGAGCACCTGAAGTAGCCATTCCGCCCCTGATCATCGCGACTGGGGCACCGGATCGACCCCGGATCCGCTCGGCACGATCACCCCCATTGACCCCCTTTGCTCTGGATCACTTCCCACGCGGGGTGACCCCTCCCTCACACGGCGTCATGTAAGTCACTGCATACCCCGTGGGCCTTGTTGGGAGATCCCGCACTGTGCTGGAATTCCAGCGACCGCCGCAGATTCCGATCCGGCGCACAGGGGGCGCACAAACGCGCCATCGCGGCGGTGAGCAAGGGGGAACCCGCGCCGGTCACTCACGACCATCACGGGGCGTATTCAGGGCGCCCCTATGACGCCGACACCGTGTCCCGTCCGTTCACGCGGAGGGGCGCCTGGTCCAGAGGTTGCGACGCTAGTGCAGGGACGTTTCAAGAGGGATGGCAGCGCTTCGGCGGAGCCGGAGCACGGCGGGAATGGCCCCGTGCCCGCCGGCTCCTCGCCCCAGCACGCCCAGAACCAGAACCAGGGCCCGGCGGTGAACGGTGAAGGCGGCGAACGCCCCGGCGCCAGGTCCGCGGAGCCGGAGGGTGCTCCCCCGGCCCCGTCGAAGCCTCCGAAGAGCCCCACCGGCCCGGGGCCGCGCGTAGCCCTGCGCAACTGGCGGATCTCCACCCGGCTGATCTCGCTGCTCGCGCTCCCGGTGGTCGCGGCCACCTCGCTGGGCGCCCTGCGTATCAGCCAGTCGATGGACGACATCCAGCAGCTCGACAACATGAAGCTGCTGACCGACATGACCCAGCAGGCCACCGAGCTCGCCGCCGCACTCCAGGAGGAGCGCGACCAGTCGGCCGGCCCGCTGGCGCACGGCGGCAAGGCCACCGACTTCGGGGTCAAGGGCCACCGCGAGAAGACCGACCGCGCCCGGAAGAACTTCCTCGACAGCTCCGAGGAGATCAACGACACCAGCCGGGACGGCAATCTCACCGGTGTCCGCGACAACCTTGTCCAGCTCGCCGGCAACCTGGGCGACCTCGAGAAGATCCGCAACACGGCCTACGCGGCGGAGGGCAACTCCACCCAGACCGTCGAGGCGTACCACCGTCTGATCGAGAACCTGATCGGCCTCTCCCAGGACATGGCCGAGGCGACCAGCAACTCCGAGATGATCCAGCGCACACGCGCCCTGGGGGCCTTCTCCGCCGCCAAGGAGTACGCGTCGATCCAGCGCGCGGTCCTCGCGGCGGCCCTGCCCTCCAACAACACCAGCTTCGGCGACCTCGCCGAGAACGACCGGCTCTACGCCGAGTCGGCGCTGGAGAGCCAGAAGTCCGAGGTGCGCAGCTTCAAGAGCATCTACGGCGAGGACTCGGCCGCCGAACTGCTGCTGCCCATCGAGGACGGCAACGCCACCATCCAGGCCACCGACAAGTACGCGAGCCGTGCCCTGGTGTCGTCCGGCGGCCTGGAGTCGATGGACAAGCGGTCCTACCGGGACTGGCTGGACGACAGCTCCACCAAGCTCCAGCAGATGAAGAACGTCGAGCACACGCTGCTCGAGGAGATGGAACAGAAGGCCCGTGAGCTGCGCAGCGCCACCGAGCGCGACGCGATCATCTCCGGTGCGCTGATCCTGATCGTGCTCGGTGTCTCACTGGTCGGCGCCTTCGTCGTGGCCCGCTCCATGATCCGCTCGCTGCGCCGCCTCGAGGACACCGCGACCAAGGTCGCCCAGGAACGTCTGCCCGAGCTGGTCAAGCAGCTGTCCGAGGCCGACCCGCAGGACGTCGACACGTCCGTGCAGTCGGTCGGTGTGCACTCCCGGGACGAGATCGGCCGTGTGGCCGCGGCCTTCGACGACGTGCACCGCGAGGCGGTCCGCCTCGCCGCCGAGCAGGCCCTGCTGCGGGGCAACGTCAACGCGATGTTCACCAACCTCTCGCGCCGCTCCCAGGGTCTGATCCAGCGCCAGCTGTCGCTGATCTCCGAACTGGAGTCCCGCGAGGCCGACCCGGACCAGCTGTCCTCGCTGTTCAAGCTGGACCACCTCGCCACCCGTATGCGCCGCAACGGTGAGAACCTGCTGGTCCTCGCGGGTGAGGAGCCCGGACGACGGTGGACCCGCCCGGTCCCGCTGGTCGACGTGCTCCGTGCCGCCGCCTCCGAGGTGGAACAGTACGAGCGCATCGAACTGACCTCCGTGCCGGGCACCGAAGTGGCCGGCCGGGTCGTCAACGACCTCGTCCACCTGCTCGCCGAGCTGCTGGAGAACGCGACGTCGTTCTCCTCCCCGCAGACCAAGGTCAAGGTCACCGGTCACGCGCTGCCCGACGGCCGTGTGCTGATCGAGATCCACGACACCGGTATCGGTCTGTCGCCGGAGGACCTGGCGGCGATCAACGAGCGGCTCGCCTCGCCGCCCACCGTGGACGTCTCCGTCTCCCGCCGCATGGGTCTGTTCGTGGTCGGCCGGCTGTCGCAGCGCCACGGCATCCGCATCCAGCTCCGCCCGTCCGACTCCGGTGGTACGACCGCGCTGGTCATGCTGCCCGTCGATGTCGCCCAGGGCGGCAAGAAGCCCCAGGGCAAGCCCGGTCAGCCGGGTGTCGGCGGCGGTCCCGCCGCCGCGCAGGCCGCGGCCGGTGCCGCGGCGGCCCGCAGGGCCGCCGGTGGCGGTCAGTCCAACGGCGGTGCCCTCGGTGCCGGCGCGTCCGGCGGTGGCCGGCTCGCCGCCGGCCAGGGTCCGCGGGCCGCGCTGCCCGGACGGGACGGCCAGGGCCGGCCGGGTGCCCCGGGAGGGGCGCGTGGCCAGCAGGGCAGGTCGTCCGCTCCGTCGCTGTTCGAGCAGGGTGGCAGTCCGTCACAGGGACGTCCGGCCCCGGCCGGCGCGGGTGCCGGCTACGGCGGCCAGGCTCCGGGTGCCCCGCAGGGGACGCAGTCCCCGGGGCAGGGCGGTGCACAGGGCCAGGACATGTTCGGTGGCGGCCGGGGCGACGTGCCCCAGCAGCGGAGCAACGGCAACGCCGAGCGGGGCCGTCGTCCGCAGTCGCCGCCGCGCGCCGAGCTGCCCGGCGGCGACCAGCAGCCGCGGGTGCCCAGCTGGAGCGACGAGAACGCCCAGCGGCCGGTGCCCCGGGCCCCGCTGGACGCACCGCGCGGCCACGACGAGCCGGACACCGCCCGGACGAACTCCATGCCGCGGTTCGACGACCAGCACGGCGCCGGGGCGACGGCCGAGATGCCCCGGTTCGACGACCGACAGGGCTCCGGCGCCCCCCGTCACGACGCTCCCGGTGGCGACGCCCCGCAGCACACCGGCCAGTACGGCCAGTACGGCCGGCCCGGTGCGAACGGTGCCCAGGATCCGGGCCAGTTCGTCCGCGGTGACCTCTACGGCGCCCCGGCGGACCGCTACAACGGTCAGGACCCGTCCCGCACCGGTCAGTTCCCGGGCCAGCAGGGCTACGACACCGGGGCCTACGGCAACGGCTCGTACGACAACGGTTCCACCGGCCAGTACCCGGCCCAGCCGGGTCTGGGCGACGGCGCTCCCGCGCGGTACCCCGCCCCGGAGCGCCCGAATCTCGCGGATCCGGCCTCCACCGGCCAGTTCGAGCGTCCGCAGACGAACGGGACGCAGGGGGCCGGCTACGGCAACCGGCGCCCTGCTGCCCCGCAGCAGCGGCCGGACCGTCCCCAGCCGGGACAACAGGGGGCCGCCCCTCAGCGGCCCGACAACGGCCGTGGGCAGAGCGACGCCTGGGCACTGCCGCCGGCGCCCGGTCCCGGCGACGGGCGTACCCCGCTGTACGACACCCTGGAGACCAACTGGTTCCACGGTGCCCGGGAGGAGCAGGGCAATCCCCCGGCTCCGGCCCAGCCGCCGCAGCAGCAGCAGCAGCAGCCGCAGCCGCCGCAACAGGAATCCTCGCAGCAGCCGCAGGGACCGACCGGCCCGCAGCGGTCCGTTGCCTCCACCTGGCGCAGCTCGCCCAACGACGAGCTGGTCCGGCAGGCCGAACGCGTCCGGCAGCCGGCCGCGGGTGGAGTCACCACCTCCGGCCTGCCACGCCGGGTGCCCAAGGCGAACCTCGTCCCGGGCACGGCTCAGCAGCAGTCCCACCAGAGCGGTCCGCAGGTCTCCCGTGCGCCCGATGACGTGCGCGGCCGGCTGACCAATCTCCGTCGAGGTATCGCCCAGGGCCGTCAGGCCGGTTCGTCCCCCCAGACCGGCAGCTTCCCCCGACCCACTCACCAGCAGGAGCGTTAGTTGAGCCCGATGAGCCAGGCGGCACAGAACCTCAACTGGTTGATCACCAACTTCGTGGACAACACCCCAGGGGTGTCCCACACCGTTGTCGTGTCCGCCGACGGACTCCTCCTGGCGCTGTCCGAGGGCTTCCCGCGCGATCGTGCGGACCAGCTCGCGGCCGTGGCATCGGGACTGACCTCCCTGACCGCCGGCGCCTCCCGCATCTTCGAGGGCGGTGACGTCGCACAGACCGTCGTCGAGATGGAGCGGGGTTTCCTCTTCCTCATGTCCGTCTCGGACGGTTCGTCCCTGGCCGTCCTCGCTCACCCCGATTGCGACATCGGCCTCGTCGGCTACGAGATGGCACTCCTGGTCGACCGTGCGGGAGCGGTCCTCACCCCGGACCTGCGGGCTGAGCTACAGGGAAGTCTGCTCCACTGATCGGCCCCGGCACCACCCGTCTCACCAAATCACCGTCCGGCCGCCACATTCCCCCCACCGGCCCCGTCAGACGGCTTGACCGACCGACTTGCTGTCCCGCCCGGAGGATCCATGACCCCGCCCACCGCCTCTCATGATCCGTACGCGGAGCCGTACGAGGACGAGGGCGACCAGCCGCTGGTCCGTCCCTATGCGATGACCGGTGGCCGGACCAGGCCGCGCTATCAGCTCGCCATCGAGGCACTGATCAGTACGACGGCCGATCCGGCAGCGCTCATGGGGCTCCTCCCGGAGCACCAGCGCATCTGCCATCTGACCCGTGAGGTGAAGTCGGTCGCCGAGGTCTCGGCGCTCCTGAACATGCCGCTGGGCGTGGCCCGGATCCTGGTGGCGGACCTCGCGGAGGCGGGTCTCGTCGCCATCCACCAGCCGGGCGGCGACGAGACCACCGGCGCACCGGACGTGACACTGCTCGAAAGGGTGCTCAGTGGACTTCGCAAGCTCTAGCGGCGGGACGGTCTCCGAAAGCCGTTCCACCACCTCCGCGAAGATCGTGGTGGCGGGCGGTTTCGGCGTGGGCAAGACCACGTTCGTCGGTGCCGTATCGGAGATCAACCCGCTGCGCACCGAGGCCGTGATGACCTCCGCCAGCGCGGGCATCGACGACCTCACCCACACCGGGGACAAGACCACCACGACGGTGGCCATGGACTTCGGCCGTATCACCCTGGACCAGGACCTGATCCTGTACCTCTTCGGTACACCCGGCCAGGACCGCTTCTGGTTCATGTGGGACGACCTGGTACGCGGCGCGATCGGCGCGGTCGTCCTGGTGGACACCCGCCGGCTGGCCGACTGTTTCCCCGCGGTGGACTACTTCGAGAACAGCGGACTTCCGTTCGTCGTCGCCCTCAACGGCTTCGACGGACAGCAGCCCTACCAGCCGGAAGAGGTGCGCGAAGCCCTGCAGATCGGACCCGACGCCCCGATCATCATCACCGACGCCCGGCACCGTTCGGACGCCAAGAGCGCGCTGATCACTCTGGTCGAACACGCCCTCATGGCGCGCCTGCGGTAGCACGGCGGCGACCGTATACGACAGTTGTCGTAGATACGCCGGAGTCGGCTGTGTCCTTGGACACGGCCGGCCCCGGTGTTCATAACGTTTCGGCAGAGGAATCGACCGGGGTCGCCACGCGACGCGTTCGAACCGTACCGCTGTGCGCACGACCGCCCCGTCATTTGACGGGGCTCACTCTTTTTGACCGTTTTATCTGCGTCTTACATCACGTCGGAACCTTCCCTTCCGCTGTTTGGAAGAGAACTGGTCGGCATGCTGAAATGCCTGAACTGCCCATTGGCCAAAGACGCACTCAGCAGTCGTTGGCCCGCCGGGCTCTGAGACACTGCGGCACAACGTTGGTGCCGACCCGCTGAGAGGTTGTTGGTCGAGTGAGGCGAAGCACGCGCAGTCCCGAGCCGTCGGCCCGGGGCAACTTCACCCCGCCGCCGCGCGCAGCGGCCCCCGTGCACGACACGGAACCGACGGCCGCGCCCGCCCCGAGCGGCGGCCGCCTCTCCCCCCGTAACTGGCGGGTGGCCACCAGGCTGAACGCGATCCTGCTCATACCCGTGCTGGTCGGCCTCGTCATGGGCGGCTTCCAGGTGAAGGGCTCGATCGACACCTGGCAGGAGGCCGAGGACGCCGAGAACACCGCCCGTCTGGTGCGGGCCTCCCTCACGTACGCCAACGCCCTCTATCTGGAGCGTGACCTCACCGCGGCTCCGCTGCTGCAGGGCGAAGGCCAGGACGACCCGACCGTCGTCAAGGCGCGTGCCGCGACGGACCGGGCCGCCGACGACTTCGACGCGGCGGCCCGGTCCGTGCCGGACAAGCCCGGCCTGCAGCGCCGGCTGGAGCTGCTGCGCAAGGCCGAACCCGGCTTCGCGCAGCTGCGCGAAGCCGCGTACACCTCCGAGCTCAAGGGGGTGGAGACCGAGGAGGGCTACGTCCGGGTGGCCAACCCCCTGATGCAGTTCGCCAACGAACTCGGTCTGGGCACCGGCAACATCACCAGTTACGGCCGTACGGTCTACGCGATCTCGCTGTCCAAGGCGGCGGTGTCGCTGCAGCGGTCCATCGGTACGCATCTGCTGGTGAAGCCCGGCCCCACCGACAGCCAGCTCGCCAGCCAGCGCGTCGCGCTCTCGTCCTACGCCTACCTCGAGGGCATCGCCGTCCAGGAGTACACGGGTGGCGGCACCGAGACCGACGTCGACAACCTGGCGCAGACCCGTAAGGACATCGAGGCCGACGGCGCGGCCCTGGCCAGGGAGAACTCCGCCTCGGACCCGGACTACGTGCCGCCGCCCGAGAACCCGGTCACGCTGGTCACCGAGGTCGCGCGGCTCAATACCACGGACCCGGCCGCCCGCACCGAGATGGCCGGCCGCGGCATCACCGCCGAGAACTACTGGGCGGTCAACACCCTCAAGTTCGACGGCTACCGCGAGATCGAGGCGGACCTCGCCGACACCGCGGTGGAGGACGCGGCCGCCATCGCCAGTGACGCGCAGCGCGACGCCTTCGTCACCGGTGGCGCCGTCGTGATCGCGCTGCTCGCCGCGTTCATCCTGGCCGGCATGGTGGCCCGCCAGATGAGCCGCTCCATGCGCCAGCTGCGCAACGCCGCCTTCGGTATCGCCGAGCAGCGGCTGCCGATGCTGGTCGACCAGCTCTCCCGTACCGACCCCGGCCGGGTCGACACCCGGGTCGCCCCGATCCCGATCAACTCCACGGACGAGATCGGCGAGGTCGCCCGTGCCTTCGACCAGGTCCACCGCGAGGCGGTACGGCTCGCCTCCGAGCAGGCTCTGCTGCGGGGCAACATCAACGCGATCTTCACCAACCTCTCGCGCCGCAACCAGTCGCTGATCGAGGGCCAGCTGACCCTGATCACCGGCCTGGAGAACAACGAGGCCGACCCGGACCAGCTGGAGTACCTCTTCAAGCTGGACCACCTGGCCACCCGCATGCGCCGCAACGGCGAGAACCTGCTGGTCCTCGCCGGTGAGGAGCCGGGCCGCCGCTGGGACCAGCCGGTTCCGCTGGTCGACGTGCTGCGCGCCGCCTCCTCCGAGGTGGAGCAGTACGAGCGCATCGAGTTGTCCGGCGTCCCCGAGACCGAGATCCACGGCCGTGCGGTGACCGACCTCGTGCACCTGCTGGCCGAGCTGCTTGAAAACGCGACCACGTTCTCCTCACCCCAGACCAAGGTCCGTGTCACCGCGACCCGTCTTCCCGACGGCCGCGTGATGATCGAGATCCACGACAAGGGCATCGGCCTGACCACCGAGGACTTCGCGGACATCAACCACAAGCTGGCCAACCCGCCGACCGTGGACGCCGCGATCTCGCAGCGCATGGGTCTGTTCGTGGTCGGCCGGCTCTCCGACCGGCACGGCATCCGGGTCCAGCTGCGTCCCTCGGGCGAGCAGGCCGGTACGACTTCGCTGGTCATGCTGCCGGACGCGATCACCCATGGTGGTGGTGGCGAGACGCAGCCCGCCCCCGACGAGTTCACGGTCTCCCAGATCATCCCGGAGCAGAACGCCTACCCGGGCGAGGAATTCGGCCGGCAACAGCAACAGCAGCCGCCGCTGCGCACGGCGGCGGAGCTCGGCTTCGACGACAGCCGCTACGAGGTCCCGGACGACCTCCGCGACCTGGACCCGGTCGGCCGTTCCCGCACGCGCGAGGAACGCCGGGCGGCCCTGGACCCGCAGGGCGGGCAGCCCGCGCTGTCCGGCCCGCAGGCACCCGGCGAGCGGGACGGTTCCGAACAGACCGCCCACCCCGACGGGTTCGCCGCCGCGCCGCAGGGCTACGGCGACGGTCAGGGTGACGGCGACTCCCGGAACTTCGAGGGCGCACCGGCCGGTTACCCGGAGCAGGAGCCGGCCGGTTTCGACCAGCAGGCGTACGGCAACGGGCAGCAGGCCCAGTACGAGGAACAGCAGCAACAGGCGTACGACGAGTCGTACTACGCTCCGGGCGCCCACCTGCCGCAGAACGACTCCTTCTCCTCGAACGGCGGTTACCCGGACGGCTCCTACGCGGAGCCGGTCCAGGACGATCACACGACGGGCGGCCAGGCCGACCCCGGGGCGTTCCCGGCCTTCGGTGAGCAGCGTCCGCAGAACGACTGGCCGCAGCAGGACGGCTACCAGAACGGCTATCCGGCTCAGTACCCCGCGGCGTCCCCGGAGGCGGATTCCGCACCGGCCGCTGACGCGACGGCGCAGGACAGCGTAGGCTTCGACCGTCCGGGTCCGGCCCACTCCGCCTCCCACGAGCTGACCGACGCCGGGCTTCCGCGCCGTGGAGCCTCCACGGACGGCGCCGGTGACAAGCGGCGTGCGCGCCAGGAGCCCACGGCTCCGGCTCCCGCCGCCACCTCGGCTCCGGCCCAGCAGGGCGACGGCGACAGCTCCTGGCGTTCGGCGAACGACGAGCGCTGGCAGCAGGCGTCCTCCCTGCGGAGGCCCAAGGCGGGCGGGGTGACCTCATCCGGGCTGCCGCGGCGTGTTCCCAAGGCCAACCTGGTCGAGGGCGCCGCCGAAACCACCCCTCAGGGAGGCCCTCAGGTCTCCCGCGCCCCGGAGGATGTCCGGGGCAGGCTGAGCAACCTGCGGCGCGGCGTCCAGCGAGGCCGCAACGCAGGCAGTGAAACGAACGGCCAGGCCACCGGGAATCACCGCAGTGGTCCTGACAGCACCTACAACCAGGAGCGTTAGTGTGAGCCCGATGAGCCAGGCGGCACAGAACCTGAACTGGTTGATCACCAACTTCGTGGACAACACCCCGGGGGTGTCCCACACGGTGGTGGTCTCCGCCGACGGACTCCTTCTGGCGATGTCCGAAGGATTTCCCCGCGACCGCGCGGACCAGCTCGCGGCCGTGGCCTCCGGGCTGACGTCGCTGACGGCAGGCGCCTCCCGGATCTTCGAGGGTGGCAGCGTGAACCAGACGGTTGTGGAGATGGAACGGGGATTCCTGTTCCTCATGTCCATTTCCGACGGTTCCTCGCTCGCCGTTCTCGCACACCCCGATGCGGACATCGGTCTCATCGGCTACGAGATGGCCCTCCTGGTCGATCGTGCCGGTACGGTCCTGACCCCGGACCTTCGTGCGGAGCTTCAGGGGAGCCTGCTCAACTGACAAACGGACGGTGCGGTTTCGCGCCCTGTGGCCGTAAGGTCTTGGGACGCGGCTTCCATGTGATGGACGCCAGGCACAGTCGGAGGAGGAAAAGTGGCTACAACACCAGGCGGATCGTCTACGGGCAACTGGTCGTACGACCCCGCACAGGGGCACAACGACGGTCCCCAGAACCGGTACGGCTACCCTCCTTCGCCGAACCACGGCCGGCCGTACGCGCCGCAGGGCTCCGGCCCTTTGCCGTACGTGCAGCCGCAGCACCGCACCCCCGAGCCGGCGCCCGCCGGGGCGTCGAACAATCCCCTGGTGCGCCCGTACGCGATGACGGGCGGCCGCACCAGGCCGCGGTACCAGCTCGCCATCGAGGCGCTGGTGCACACCACCGCGCAGCCGCACCAGATGCAGGGCCAGTTGCCCGAGCATCAGCGGATCTGCCACCTCTGCCGGGAGATCAAGTCGGTGGCCGAGGTCTCGGCCCTGCTGACCATTCCTCTCGGTGTGGCCAGGATTCTCGTCGCCGACTTGGCGGAGGCAGGACTGGTCGCCATCCATCAGCCCGGCGGCGACGAGAGCGCCGGCGGCCAGCCAGACGTGACATTGCTCGAAAGGGTGCTCAGTGGACTTCGCAAGCTCTAGCGGCGGTCCTTCCCGCTCCACCACATCCGCGAAGATCGTGGTGGCGGGCGGCTTCGGCGTGGGCAAGACCACGTTCGTCGGCGCTGTCTCGGAGATCAACCCGCTGCGTACCGAGGCCGTGATGACGTCCGCTTCAGCGGGCATCGACGACCTCACCCACACCGGGGACAAGACCACCACGACGGTGGCCATGGACTTCGGCCGTATCACCCTGGACCAGGACCTGATCCTGTACCTCTTCGGTACACCCGGCCAGGACCGCTTCTGGTTCATGTGGGACGACCTGGTACGCGGCGCGATCGGCGCGATCGTGCTCGTCGACACGCGGAGGCTCGCCGACTGCTTCCCGGCCGTCGACTACTTCGAGAACAGCGGACTTCCGTTCGTCGTCGCCCTCAACGGCTTCGACGGACAGCAGCCCTACCAGCCGGAAGAGGTGCGCGAAGCCCTGCAGATCGGACCCGACGCCCCGATCATCATCACCGACGCCCGGCACCGTTCGGACGCCAAGAGCGCGCTGATCACTCTGGTCGAACACGCCCTCATGGCGCGCCTGCGGTAGCACGGCGGCCGGGCCGTACGGCCCGCGAGCGCGGGAAAGCCCCCTCCGGACCGGAGGGGGCTTTCCCGTGTCGTTCTCCGTGGCGTGGTGCGGCCCCGCGGTGGGCGGACGCGTACGCAGGGGCCTCCCGGGCGGGGCCGCCCCTGCAGGACGTGCTCGCGGGCTCAGCGCCAGCTGTGCGGGGCACGGAAGCCGGGCTCACGCTCGAGGCGGCGCCAGCCGGCCCTGGCGCGGCCGGGGCGGGCCGGGGCGTCGTGGACGGGGCGGGCGGCGCGGGCGAGGAGGATCGCGGTGATGGCGGCGACTTCCTCGGGTCCGGCGTGGCCCTTCTCGACGCGGATGTCAGGTGTGCTCATGGGTGTCAGTCTCCCTGGGAGAGAGGTCCGCGGGGTTGCCGCGGCGGGTCCGCCGGGTTACCGGGACGGGGGGCGGCTTCGGCCGGCCGGTCGTCTACTGGGGCGGGTTGCCGTGCTTGCGGGAGGGCAGGTCGGCGTGTTTGGTCTGCAGCATCGCCAGGGAGCGGATGAGTACCTCGCGGGTCTCGGCGGGGTCGATGACGTCGTCGACCAGACCGCGTTCGGCCGCGTAGTAGGGGTGCATCAGCTCGGACTTGTACTCCTTGACCATGCGTGCCCGCATGGCGTCCGGGTCCTGGGCGTCGGCGATCCGGCGGCGGAAGATCACGTTGGCCGCGCCCTCCGCGCCCATCACGGCGATCTCGTTGGTGGGCCAGGCGTAGGTGAGGTCGGCGCCGATGGACTGGCTGTCCATGACGATGTAGGCGCCGCCGTACGCCTTGCGCAGGATCAGCGAGATCCTGGGGACCGTCGCGTTGCAGTAGGCGTAGAGGAGCTTGGCGCCGTGGCGGATGATGCCACCGTGCTCCTGGTCGACGCCCGGGAGGAAACCGGGAACGTCCAGGAAGGTGAGGATCGGGATGTTGAAGGCGTCGCACATCTGGACGAACCGGGCGGCCTTCTCGGACGCCTCGATGTCCAGCACACCGGCCAGCACCTGGGGCTGGTTGGCGACGACACCGACGACCTGGCCGTCCATCCGGGCCAGCGCGCAGACGATGTTGCGCGCCCAGCGCTCGTGGACCTCGAGGTACTCGCCGTCGTCGACGATCTCCTCGATGACCCTGGTCATGTCGTACGGACGGTTGCCGTCGGCCGGGACCAGGTCCAGCAGGACCTCGCCGCGGCGCCCGGCCGCGTCGCCGCTCTCGGCCCTCGGAGGGTTCTCCCGGTTGTTCTGCGGGAGCAGCGAGAGGAGGTAGCGCACCTCGGCGATGCACGTCTCCTCGTCGTCGTAGGCGAAGTGGGCCACACCGCTGGTCTCGGCGTGCACGTCCGCGCCGCCCAGCCCGTTCTGGCTGATCTCCTCGCCGGTGACCGCCTTGACGACCTCCGGCCCGGTGATGAACATCTGCGACGTCTCACGGACCATGAACACGAAGTCGGTGAGGGCGGGGCTGTAGGCCGCACCGCCCGCGCACGGACCGAGCATCACACTGATCTGCGGGATGACACCGGACGCCCTGGTGTTGCGCTGGAAGATGCCGCCGTAACCGGCGAGCGCCGAGACACCCTCCTGGATCCGGGCACCCGCACCGTCGTTGAGGGAGACCAGCGGCGCACCCGCCGCGATGGCCATGTCCATGATCTTGTGGATCTTCGTGGCATGGGCCTCGCCCAGCGCGCCGCCGAAGATCCGGAAATCGTGGGCGTAGACGAAGACCGTACGGCCCTCCACCGTGCCCCAGCCGGTGATCACACCATCCGTGTACGGCTTCTTCTCCTCCAGACCGAACCCCACCGCCCGGTGCCGGCGCAACTGCTCCACCTCACGAAAGGACCCCGCGTCCAGCAGCAGCTCGACGCGCTCCCGGGCAGTCAGCTTGCCCTTGGCATGCTGCGCCCGGGTCGCCCTCTCACCCGGGCCGGCCAGTGCCTGCGCACGGATCCCGTGCAGTTCGGCAACGCGCCCACGCGCATCCGCCGGCTCACCCGGTGCGTCATCCAAAACGGTCATGCTGCGACCTTACGAAGCCCACCCGGGAATGCGGGCCGTCGACTCCTCACAGTCTCCGGGGTGTTTTCCTGGTAGCACTGGACAGAACCATGGCGGAATGCAGCCGTTCCGACTGCTCAGAGGACTTTCGGCTTGTAGGGGTTGTACAAAGACGCTACCGGAGAGTCACCTCACATTCATCGACGGGGCATACCTCCACGGGAGTGACGCACGGCGTCGGCTCAGCCGAAGCGGTTCAGCCGAAGCGGTTCAGCCGAAGCGGTTCAGAAGTCTGCGGTACAGGCCGGGAGTGAGGGCGCGCACCCGGGGCGGGAGGGTGAGCCAGGTGGGGACGTAGGCGTCGTCGCGGCCCTGGGAGACGGCGTCCCAGACCGCGTCCGCGACCCGGCCGGGCGAGGTGGGGCGCGGGCGGGAACGATGGTACGGCCTGCCGCGGCGGGCGAAGAAGCCCGTCTCCACGGGGCCGGGCACGACGAGCGTCACCCCCACGCCAGTCCCGCGCAGTTCCTGCCGGAGCGCCTCGGCGAAGGCGGCGAGTCCGGCCTTGGCGGCGGAGTACACCGCCTCCTCCCTTACGCCCACGGCGCCGGCCACCGAGCCGACGAGCACCACCCGGCCGCGGCCGGCCGCCACCATGGAGGGCAGCACCTCCCGTACGAGGTGCAGCGTCGCGTTGAGGTCCAGGAACAGCACCCGGTCGATGTCGGTGTGCGGCATGGTCAGGAAGGGCCCCGCCCAGCCGATGCCCGCCCCCGCGACCAGCACGTCGATCCGTCCGGTCTCCCGCAGTGCGGCCTCCGCCAGAATTTTCGCGCCCCTCGGCGCGGCGAGATCGGCGGGCAGGAGGACCGCCGAGGCGCCGGACGCCGTCTCCTCCAGCCGTCGCCGGTCCTGGCCGCTGAGCAGCAGATGCCAGCCCCCTGCGGCGAAACGCCGCGCGGTGGCCGCACCGATGCCCGAGGAGGCGCCGGTGACGAGGGCGACGCGCCGGTCCGTGCGTGGTGGCGGCCCGTGACCGTGCGCCGCCGGGGCGGCGGCGGCACGGGCGGCACCGCGTGCGGGGTCCGCCGGGGGGTCGTAGGTGGAACCGGGGCCGGTAGTGGTCACGAGTCGGTCTCCCATGCACTGTCGCTGCGGGGCATCGTCATCCAGGACACCCCCACTGCGGTGCACCTCGCCAGTGCGGGAGGCCGTCCGCCCGGCCGGTTCCGACACGCGCCGTTCCCCGTCGGCGGGCGGTGCCCCGGCTCCCGGCGGTCGGTACGCCGTGCCGCAGGACCACTCCCGCGTGCCGCGGGATGCGGCCGGCCGGGCGTACGGGCGGGTACGCGGCCGGTCTGCCGGGACACGAAGGGGACGTCCTTTCGTACCCGGTCCGTCCGGCCCCCGTGGCGAGGTCACCATGCGTCTGCCGCTCGTCCGTCCCAGCGCCCTGACGTACTCCGAGGTCTTCCTCCGCCTCGGACCACCCGGCCCGGAGCGGGTGGTGCACGGAGCCGATGAGCCGGGGCCGTGGGACGGAGCACCGGACGGCGCGGCGGTCGAGTCGTACGGCGGTGGCGACGGCTCCGTTGCTCGACTGCGGAGAGTGACGCCGGCCTGTCGGCGGGGCGCAGGGAACGGGTCTCGCGAGGAGGCGGTCGGGCCCCGGCCGGCCCCTCTCGGATGCGGTGCGTGACCCTTTCCCGAATTGAGCAGCAGAGTCGGCGACGACTCTGCTGCGCAATTACCCGGCGTGATGACGCCGTGCCGATACGGCCTTCAGAGCGCGTCGCAGATGCAGGCAGGCCGGGCGCGGCCGAGCCCTGAAAACATGGCACGTGATCGCTCGCCGAATTGAGCAGCAGAGTCGGCGACGAAGGCAAAGCCGTGGGTCAGGTGCCAGACGTCGTGCCCGGGCAGCAGGGCCGCGGGACGCGAGGGGTACGGCGCGAGGCCGCGGACGTCCGCCGCGCCGTCGGCCGACCGCACGGCCGCCGAGCTGGGCACCGGCCGGAGCATGACGAATCCGAGGTGCGGGGGACAGGGGCTCGGCCCGCCCGTGCCCCCCGAGGAAGTGGACGGTCAGGTCGAGTGGCATGCCGCGGAAATCGTCGGGCAGGCGCTCCGGGAGGCGGGAGGCGCTCCCAGCACCTCACCCGGCCGCCCGACGCGTCGCGCCGGAGCGGCTCCGCCAAGACCACTGCCGAGGGCACGACCGGCGAATACCACGCCTCCGGCGGTCCGATCGCGACCCTCCCACAAAAGATGTTGAAACTTGAAGGGAATGACCCTACGGTAGATCCCGTCAAGTTGGTTGAACATTCAACGTGATCTCTCAGGAGGAACACCATGGGCATTTTCGGCCGCAAGGACAACGAGACCGCCACCGCAGTGAACCCGGACCTGGCCGCGCTGACCGGCGAGTACACGATCGATCCCGCGCACAGCACGCTCGGTTTCGTCGCCCGGCACGCCATGGTCACCAACGTCAAGGGCGGCTTCCAGGACTTCACCGGCACGCTGCACCTCGACGGCACCGATCCGTCCAGCTCCACGGCCACCATCGACGTGGTGATGGACAGCATCGGGACGGGCAACGCCGACCGTGACGGCCATCTGAAGAGCGCGGACTTCTTCAAGACGGACGAGTTCCCGACGATGACCTTCCGCACCACCAAGGCGGAGGCCCTCGGCGGCGAGGACTACCGCGTCACCGGTGACCTGACCATCCTGGGCACCACCCGTCCGCTCAGCATCGACCTCGAGTTCAACGGCGCCGCAAAGGACCCCTTCGGCAACGAGCGCGTCGGCTTCGAGGGCAAGGCGGAGATCCTGCGCTCCGAGTGGGGCCTGACCTGGAACGCGGCCCTGGAGACGGGCGGTGTCCTGGTCTCCGACAAGATCAAGCTGAACTTCGACATCTCGGCGATCAAGCAGGCATGAGCTTCGCCGCCCCCTCGGGGCACCCGAGTTCAGAACGGCGTCGGCCCGGAGCCTGATACGGTGCCCGGCCCGACGCCTGCCGGGCCGTGTCACCCGGCCGTGAACCCGCTCCCACCGCGAGCCGCCGAGCCCGCCGGGTGTGCGGGTGAGGCGCGGCCGCGTGCCGCCGGCCCCGGTCGGCCACGCAGCACACCCCACACCCCACACCACGGGCGTGCCCGGGCCACCCGCTCTCCCCGACCGCGCGCACGCTTCTCCCCCGTGCTTCCGCGAGCCGAGCCGGGGGTGTACCGCAGGCCTCTCGCCGAAGGCGACGCGGAGTGCCCTTCACCCGGCTCGCGGAAGCACGACACCGGTCAGGAAGAGCGCGGCCCCACGGCCACCTCCCCGCCCACGGCACCGCAATCAGCCCCACGCCGCCGTCCGGGTCAGAAACCTCCGCCGAAGTCCCCGCCGCCGAAGCCGCCGCCCCCGAAGTCACCGCCGAAGTCACCGGAGTCGAAGTCGGCGCCGGAGACGTCGCCCCCGTCGTACCCGCCGAAGTCGCCGTAGCCGTCGCCGTAGCCACCGCCGTAGGCGGGGCTCGCCATCATGCTGCCGAGCATCGTGCCGATCAGCAGACCCGGCAGCATGCCACCGCCGAAGTAGCCGCCGGCCCAGGGGCCGTAGGCCGGGCCCGCGTCCCAGTAGGGGCGGCGGCCGGAATCGGTGTCGACCTCGCGGGCCACCGGCTCCAGGCCGGCGGCCAGGCGGTCCCGGTCCGCGGTGCACACCGGGACCTCCCGCGCGGTGCCGTCCGGCGGCGTCCAGCGTGCGTCCGCGACCGACGGGCCGTGACGCGGGTCGAAGAAGCAGGGCGGACGGCGCTCCGGCAGCGGCCGGCCCTCACGGCGTGCGGCGAGCACGGCCAGCGCGAAGCGGCCGTGCTCCACGGCCTGGGTGACCGCCCGGACGTCCTCCGGCCTGCCCGCCCTGTCCATCAGTTGCTTGGAAAGCTCGTAGGAGTCCAGCGCGCGCTCGTAGTCCGCGCGCATGGCGTCGTCGGCGCCGGGCTCACCGGGGTGGAAGTCGAGCCGGTCGAGCTCCTCGCCGAACGCGGTGATGTCCTCGTCGACCACGACCCGCAGCTTCTCCAGCCCGGCCCGCTGCTCCTCCTCGTGGCGCTTGCGGTTGCGGCGGACCACGGCGTACGCGCCCGCGCCGCCCACCGCCACCACCGCGCCGACGGCGATCAGTCCGCCGACCGGCACCTCGCCGCCGCCCTCGTTCCAGGAGGCAGGTGCCGAACCGCCGATGTTGCGCAGGGCGTCGTCGACGAAGTCGTTCAGCTGGGCCTTGGCGTCGCCCGCGTCCTGCGCGGAGGTGACCAGGTTCCCCACGCCCTGACGGCTCAGCACGCTGCCGTCGGCACGCGCGTCGAACTCGTCACCGAGGCGGACGCCGTACAGACCGGTGATCCCCGTCCCGGTACGCAGGTTCTGGAAGAGGTTCTCGGTGGGGTATCCGGCCGGGAGAACCACGACGAAGACGGGTTTGTCCGCGTCCTCGATCTTGTCCGCGAGCGCCTCGGCGTCCGATTCGGACAGGATGCCGGTCGCCTCGGGGTCGACGTAGACAGGGCTCTCGCGCAGGGCCCGGGCCACGGTCGAGAGGTCGGTGGCCGCGTGCGCACCCGGCGCCCCGGCCACCAGGACCGCCAGAACGGCGGCCACCGGCACGATCAGCAGGCGTACGAGGGTACGCGTCAGCGCGTCCTTCATATGTTCGAAGCTACCCGAACCGGAAGGAAAATGGATATTCAACCCGGCAGGGTTTTCCCGTACGGCCCGCGCGACCCTCGCAGCACCGCACGCCACCACGCGGCACCGCACGCCGTCACGGGCCGTCCCTGCCGGACCGGACCCGTCGTGTCAGACCGCCGGCTCGACCCCGGCGCGCAGCAGGCCGTACGTGTACGCGTCCTCCAGGGCCTGCCAGGACGCGGCGATGACGTTGTCCGCGACGCCCACCGTCGACCACTCCCCCGCTCCGTCGGACGTGGAGATCAGGACCCGGGTGGTGGACTGGGTACCGTGCTTGCCCTCGAGGATGCGGACCTTGTAGTCGACGAGCTCCAGCTTGGCGAGCTGCGGGTAGATGCGCTCCAGGGCGACGCGCAGGGACCGGTCCAGGGCGTTGACCGGTCCGTTGCCCTCCGCGGTGGCGACGATGCGCTCGCTCTTGGCCCACAGCTTCACCGTGGCCTCGTTGGCGTGGGTGCCGTCGGGGCGGTCCTCGACGATGGCCCGCCAGGACTCGACGTCGAAGTACTTCAGCGGCCTGCCCTCGACCTCCGCGCGCAGCAGGAGCTCGAAGCTCGCGTCGGCGGCCTCGTAGGTGTAGCCCTTGAGCTCGCGTTTCTTGACCCGCTCCACGACCCGGCCGACCAGTTCGCGGTCGTCGCCGAGGTCGATGCCGAGCTCCTTGCCCTTGAGCTCGATGGAGGCGCGGCCCGCCATGTCGGACACCAGCATCCGCATGGTGTTGCCGACCTGCTCGGGGTCGATGTGCTGGTACAGGTCGGGGTCGACCTTGATCGCGGAGGCGTGCAGGCCGGCCTTGTGGGCGAAGGCGGAGACGCCCACGTAGGGCTGGTGGGTGGAGGGGGTCAGGTTGACCACCTCGGCGATGGCGTGCGAGATGCGCGTCATCTCCCTCAGCCGGCCCTCGGGCAGGACCTGCCGGTCGTACTTGAGCTCCAGCGCGGCCACCACCGGGAACAGGTTGGCGTTGCCGACGCGCTCGCCGTAGCCGTTGGCCGTGCACTGCACGTGGGTGGCGCCCGCGTCGACCGCGGCGAGGGTGTTGGCGACCGCGCAGCCGGTGTCGTCCTGGGCGTGGATGCCGAGCCGGGCGCCGGTGTCGGCGAGCACCGTGGCGACGACGGCCTGGATCCGGGCGGGGAGCATGCCGCCGTTGGTGTCGCACAGGACGACGACGTCGGCGCCGGCCTCGGCGGCGGCGCGGACGACGGACTTGGCGTACTCGGGGTTGGCGCGGTGGCCGTCGAAGAAGTGCTCGCAGTCGACGAAGACCCGGCGTCCCTCGGCCTTGAGGAAGGCCACGGTGTCGCGGACCATCGCCAGGTTCTCGTCCAGGGTGGTGCGCAGGGCGAGTTCGACATGGCGGTCGTGGGACTTGGCGACCAGCGTGATGACCTGCGCACCGGAGGCGAGGAGCGCCCTGACCTGCGGGTCCTTCTCGGCGGTGGTGCCGGCGCGGCGGGTGGCACCGAAGGCGACCAGCTCGGCGTGCCGGAAGTCGATCTCCTGCTGGGCACGGGCGAAGAACTCGGTGTCGCGCGGGTTCGCGCCGGGCCAGCCGCCTTCGATGAAACCCACGCCGAAGTCGTCCAGGTGCCGTGCGATGGCCAGCTTGTCGGCGACGGTGAGATTGATGCCCTCACGCTGGGCGCCGTCGCGCAGGGTGGTGTCGAAAACGTGGAACGAGTCGTCGGGCTCGCTGGTTGCGGTCATGGTCTGAAGGCTCCTGATGTCGGATCTCGGTCTACCGGAATGACCGGTTCCACCGCCCCCCATGGTCCCTCGCGCCCGGTCCCCGGCTTGAGGTGGGCCAGGAAACAGAAAAACCTCTCGCGGGTGCGAGAGGTCTGCGCGCGGGTCGAGGACGACGGTGTCCGCCCGTACGTTGTCGTACGTGCGGTCACTGCGGACCGGCGCGCCTGCTGCCGATAATCGTGGCGAACGAGGGCACGGAAGGAGTCTGGCACAGAGCGGTCCCGCGATCACCGTCCGTCTCAGGATACGGGCGCGGGGTGTCCGGCCTGCGGCGGCCGGGGGGGGCGGGAGCCGGGTGTCGGGGCCGGTGGGTGGGCCCGGACCGCGCACCCGCCGGCCCGCCCCGGTGCGCGGTCCGGCAGGTGCGCAGGGGCTGGCTCCGTCCTCCGCAGGTCACCCGTTCGGGAAGATCGACCGATCACAGCTGGTCAGCCACCGATCAGCGCAGCGGTCCGCGGTGCAGAACCCGCCGAAGCACGATCGCTTCAGGACCGCGATCCAGTCCGGAGGCTGTGCAAAAGAGTGACCCGCGGAGGACGGAGCTAGCCCCGTCCTCCGCAGGTCACCCGTTCGGGAAGATCAACTGATCACAGCTGGTCAGCCACCGATCAGCGCAGCGGTCCGCGGTGCAGAACCCGCCGAAGCACGATCGCTTCAGGACCGCGATCCAGTCCGGAGGCTGTGCAAAAGAGTGACCCGCGGAGGACGGAGCTAGCCCAGCGGGTGCATCCAGCCGTGCTTGTCGTCGGCCGTGCCGCGCTGGATGTCGAGCAGGGCCTGGCGCAGACGCAGGGTGACCTCGCCGGGCTCGCCGCCACTCTGCTGCCACTCGCCGCCGGCCCGCTTGACGGTGCCGACGGGTGTGATGACGGCCGCGGTGCCGCAGGCGAAGACCTCGGTGAGGGTTCCGTTCTCGGTGTCGCGCTGCCACTGCTCGACCGAGACCCGCTCCTCGACGGCCTCGTAGCCGAGGTCGCGGGCGACGCTCAGCAGCGTGTCACGGGTGACGCCCTCCAGGATGGAGCCGCTGAGCCCGGGGGTGACGATCCTGTCTCCGTAGACGAAGTACAGGTTCATGCCGCCGAGCTCCTCGACCCAGGAGTGCTCCACGGCGTCGAGGTAGCAGACCTGGTCGCAGCCTTTGGCGGCGGCCTCGGCCTGGGCGAGCAGGGAGGCCGCGTAGTTGCCGCCCGTCTTGGCGTCGCCCATGCCGCCGGGGACGGCGCGCACCCGGTCCTCGGAGACCCAGATGGAGACCGGCCGCACACCTCCGGGGAAGTAGGCACCGGCCGGGGAGGCGATCACCAGGAACAGGTACTCGTTGGCGGGTCGCACGCCCAGGCCGACCTCGGTCGCGATCATGAACGGGCGCAGGTAGAGGGATTCCTCGCCGCCGTGCGCCGGCACCCAGGCCCTGTCCTGCCCGACCAGGGCGTCGCACGCCGCGATGAACGTCTCCACCGGCAACTCGGGCATCGCGAGGCGGCGGGCGGAGCGCTGGAACCGCTCGGCGTTCTTCTCGGGACGGAAGGTGGCGACGGACCCGTCGGGCCTGCGGTAGGCCTTCAGTCCCTCGAAGATCTCCTGCGCGTAGTGCAGGACGTGGGTCGCCGGGTCGAGGGGGATCGGCGCGTACGGGACGAGCTGTCCGTCGTGCCAGCCCTGGCCCTCGGTCCACTTGATCGTCACCATGTGATCGGTGAAGTGGCGGCCGAACCCCGGGTCCGCGAGGATCGCCTCCCGCTCGGCGTCCGAGAGGGGGTGGGCGGAGGGCTTGAGCTCGATCGTGGGCGTGGTCATGAGTGGGTGTCCTTCACCGGTTGTAGTGACGGGCCGCGCTCACGCCCGTACGGCCGGTGGCCAGTGATAGGACGTCCGAGCATTCCCTCAATCCGCGGCTCCGCGTTCGATTATCGCCCGGGGGCGGCGGAGGAGGAAACACGGGGTAGATGCGGCCCGGTGGTCGATGGTGACACCCGGCGGGGACATGCGGAAGCCGCCGGGCGGTCGCGGCCGGCGGCTTCGAGCGGTGTCGAGTGTGCGCGCCAGGTCAGCCGGCTACGCGTACGGCGAGCGCGTCGCCGATCTCGGAGGTGCTGCGTGCGGGCAGGCCGCCGCGCTCCGCGAGGTCGGCGGAGACGGCGTCCTCGATACGGGCGGCCTCGGCGTCGTGGCCGAGGTGGCGCAGGAGGAGGGCGACGGACAGGACCGTGGCGCTGGGGTCGGCCTTGCCCTGGCCCGCGATGTCCGGTGCCGAGCCGTGCACGGGCTCGAACATGGACGGGAACACGCCGGACGGGTTGATGTTCGCGCTGGCGGCGACGCCGATGCCGCCGGAGACGGCCGCGGCGAGGTCGGTGATGATGTCGCCGAAGAGGTTGTCGGTGACGATCACGTCGAAGCGCCCGGGCTGGGTGACGAGGTAGATCGTCGCGGCGTCGACGTGGATGTAGTCGGTGGTGACCTCGGGGTACTCCTCGGCCACCTTGTTGAAGACGTTCGTCCACAGGTGGCCGGCGAAGGTCAGCACGTTGTTCTTGTGGACCAGCGTGAGCTTCTTGCGGGGGCGGGCCCGGGCCCGGGCGAAGGCGTCGCGGACGACGCGCTCGACGCCGAAGGCCGTGTTCACGGAGACCTCGGTGGCGACCTCGTGTTCGGTGCCCTTGCGGATGGTGCCGCCGTTGCCGGTGTAAGGACCCTCGGTGCCCTCGCGGACGACGACGAAGTCGATCTCCGGCTGCCCCGCGAGCGGTGTGGCCACGCCCGGCAGGAGCTTCGACGGCCGCAGGTTCACATGGTGGTCGAAGGCGAAGCGGAGCTTCAGCAGGAAGCCCCGCTCCAGGACGCCGGAGGGGACGCTCGGGTCGCCGATGGCGCCGAGCAGGATGGCGTCGTGCCGCTTCAGCGCGTCGAGGTCGGCGTCGGTGAGGGTCTCACCGGTGGCGTGATAGCGCTGGGCGCCGAAGTCGTACTCCTTGGTCTCCAGCTTCACGTCCTGCGGGAGGACGGCGGAGAGCACCTTCAGGCCCTCGGCCACCACTTCCTGGCCGATGCCGTCACCGGGGATCACTGCGAGATTGATGCTGCGAGACATGCGGGCACCCTACTCCTCGTCCCATTTCCTGACACGAGCCGTCCGGGATGCGGACAGCCACGGGAGAGGAAGCCGCGGTACGGTACGGCCCGGCGCGGCTCAGTGGCCGGTCGAGCCGCCGTTGTCGCGGCGGTCGAGGGCGCGCTGGAGGGCTGCGGCGGCGTTCTTGCGGTCCGACTCGCTCGTGGGGGCGGCGTGGCGGACGCGGCGGCGGGCAGTGGTCTCGGCCATGGGGAATCGACTCCTTCGGCAAGCCGGGAATGCGCGGAAGCACGGTGGGGAAAACGCGTCACCGGAGGGGGCGGGGAGCGGGGGCCGCAGGGGTCGCCTGCACGGGGCCCGGCTCACTACCGCCGTTCGCTTGATCGAGCGAGACGTTCGGCTCCTACAAAAATAAGGGGGCGTGGCGCATCTGTCTGCACACATACTCGGACTTCCTACTATCTGAGACGGCGCACGCTGCCACACCGCGGTGACCTGCGAAAACATCGGGCGGGCCAGGTCTGCAGACCTGGCCCGCCCGACGGGCTGCGGCAGCGGTCCGGGGGCGTCCCGGTGCCGGGGGTGTCAGCCCATGTGCGGGTACGCGTAGTCGGTCGGCGGTACCAGCGTCTCCTTGATGGCGCGGGTCAGCGTCCAGCGCATCAGGTTCTGCGGGGCGCCGGCCTTGTCGTTGGTGCCGGAGGCGCGGCCGCCGCCGAAGGGCTGCTGGCCGACGACGGCGCCGGTCGACTTGTCGTTGATGTAGAAGTTGCCCGCCGCGTAGCGCAGCTTCTCCATCGTGTACGCCGCCGCCGCGCGGTCGCCCGAGACGACCGAGCCGGTCAGCGCGTAGTCGGACACCGACTCCATCTGGGTCAGCATCTCGTCGTACGCGTCGGCCGCGCTGTCGTCGTACACGTGGACGGCGAGGAACGGGCCGAAGTACTCGGTGCGGAAGACCTCGTTCTCCGGGTCGGAGCACTCGACGACGGTCGGGCGGACGAAGTAGCCGACCGAGTCGTCGTAGGAACCGCCCGCGACGATGGTGCAGGACGGGTCCTCCTGGGCCCGGTCGATGGCGGCCTTGTTCTTGGCGAAGGACCGCTCGTCGATGACGGCGCCGACGAAGTTCGACAGGTCGGTGACGTCACCCATGGTGAGGTAGTCGACCTCGGCGGCGAACTCCTCCTTGAAGCCGTCGTTCCAGATCGACGCCGGGAGGTACGCGCGCGAGGTGGCGGAGCACTTCTGGCCCTGGTACTCGAAGGCACCGCGGGTCAGGGCGGTCTTGAGCACGGCCCGGTCGGCGCTCGGGTGGGCGACCAGGAAGTCCTTGCCTCCGGTCTCGCCGACCAGGCGCGGGTAGGTGCGGTACTTCTCGATGTTGTTGCCGACCGTCTTCCACAGGTGCTGGAAGGTCTTGGTCGAGCCGGTGAAGTGGATGCCCGCGAGGTCACGGTGCTCGAGGGCGACCTTGGACACCTCGATGCCGTCACCGGTGACGAGGTTGATGACGCCCTTGGGCAGCCCGGCCTCCTCCAGCAGCCGCATCAGCAGCACGGCGGCGTGGGTCTGGGTCGGGGACGGCTTCCACAGCACGACGTTGCCCATCAGCGCGGGTGCGGTGGGCAGGTTGGCGGCGATGGCGCTGAAGTTGAACGGCGTGATCGCGTAGACGAAGCCCTCCAGCGGGCGGTGGTCCATGCGGTTCCACACGCCCGGCGAGTTGGCCGGCGGCTGCTCGGCGAGGATGCCGCGCGCGTAGTGGACGTTGAACCGCCAGAAGTCGATCAGCTCGCAGGGGCTGTCGATCTCGGCCTGCTGCGCGGTCTTGGACTGGCCGAGCATGGTGGAGGCGGCGATGGTCTCGCGCCAGGGACCGGACAGCAGTTCGGCGGCGCGCAGGATGATCGCGGCACGGTCGTCGAAGGACATCGCGCGCCAGGCCGGGGCGGCGGCCAGGGCGGCGTCGATCGCGTCCCGGGCGTCCTGCTGGGTGGCGTTGGCATAGGTGCCCAGGCGCGCCGTGTGGTTGTGCGGCTGCACGACGTCGAACCGCTCGCCGCCGCCCATCCGCTTCTCGCCGCCGATGGTGCAGGGCAGGTCGACGGGGTTGTCGGCCAGTTCCTTGAGCTTGGTCTCCAGCCGGGCGCGTTCGGGCGAGCCGGGGGCGTAACCGTGCACCGGCTCGTTGACGGGCGTGGGGACCTGGGTCACAGCGTCCATGAGTTCCGTACTCCTTGAGTTGAGCTGCGGGTGCTTGAGCGGTGGTGCTCGGGCTCAGCCCTTGCTGACCATCGAGCGCAGGAAGAAGCGCAGGTTCGCCGGCTTCTCCGCCAGGCGGCGCATGAAGTAGCCGTACCAGTCGGTGCCGTAGGCCGTGTAGACGCGCATGCGGTGGCCTTCGGCGACCAGCCTCAGGTGCTCCTCGCCGCGGATGCCGTAGAGCATCTGGAACTCGTACTCGTCGAGCTTGCGGCCGGCGGTGCGGGCCAGTTCCTGGGTGATGGAGATCAGGCGCGGGTCGTGGGACCCGATCATCGGGTAGCCCTCGCCCTCCATCAGCGTCCGCAGGATGCGCACGTACGCCTTGTCGATCGCGTGCTTGTGCTGGTGGGCGACCTCTGCGGGCTCCTTGTAGGCGCCCTTCACCAACCGTACTCGACTGCCGTTCGCGGCGAGGCGGCGCGCGTCCTCCTCCGTGCGGAAGAGGTAGGCCTGGATGACGCAGCCGGTCTGTGGGAAGTTCCCGCGCAGCTCGTCGTGGATGGCGAACATCGAGTCGAGGGTGGTGTGGTCCTCGGCGTCGAGGGTGACCGTGGTGCCGGTCGCGGCGGCGGCCTCGACGACCGGCCGGACGTTGGCGAGCGCGAGTTCGTGGCCGCCGGGGAGTGCCTGGCCGAACATCGACAGCTTCACCGACATCTCGGCGCGGGTGCCGAGCTCCAGCGGGCCGAGCCGGCCGATGAGCTCCAGGTAGGCGTCGCGCGCGGCGGCGGCCTGCTCGGGAGTGGTGATGTCCTCGCCGACGACGTCCATCGTCAGCTCCAGGCCGTTGCCGGTGAGCTCCTCGATGACGGGCAGGATCTCGTCCACGGTCTCACCGGGGATGAAACGGTCGACGACCTGCTTGGTCACCGGGGCCGCCGAGACGAGGCGACGCATCCGGTCGCTGCGCGAGGCGGCGAGAATCACGGGACCCAGCACGGGGCACCTCCACAAGCTGTGAAATGGCCGTGACCCGGTACTTCGGGTACGGCACGGAGAACCACCGTGAAACCTAGGGATCCATCCGATCGTGGGCCATCGACAGCTGTCACGCATCCGTACCACCGATCTCAGACAGATGTATGAAGGCGGTGCGGTCCTACGGGACAATGCCGGGGTGACGTCGGAACACAGGGATGACTACCAGGAGCTGGTGGACGAGATCTCGGAGCTGCTCGGGGCTCCGGCGACCCTGGAGAACCGTGACTTCGAGCTGCTCGCCTTCGGCGCGTACGACAGCGAGGGCGAGCTCGATCCGTCCGTCCTCGACCCGGTGCGCACCCGTTCGCTCCTCACCCGCCGTTCGACGGCCGCCGTCCGGTCCTGGTTCGAGGCGTTCGGCATCACCCGCGCGACGGGCCCGGTCCGTATCCCGCGCACTCCGGAGGCGGGTGTGCACCGGGGCCGGGTCTGTCTTCCGGTACGTCATCGGGGCGTCGTCCTCGGCTATGTCTGGCTGCTCGACTACGACCCGGGCCCCTCCGAGGAGCAGCTGGGCGCGGCGATGGGGGTGACAGCCCGGATCGGGGCGCTGCTCGCCGACGAGGCGCAGCACGGTGCCGACCTGACCCGCGAGCTGCGGGCGGTGCTCGGCGCGGAGCGTGACGGGCAGCGTGACCTCGCGGTCGCCGAGCTCCGCTCCGCCCTGGGAGGCCGCGCCGACGGTTCGTACACGCTGGTGTGCGTGGCCCCGTGGCCCTCCGCCGGCCCCGAGGACGCCCCGTCGGTGCGTACGGTGCCGGGTGCCACCGCCCTGTGCACCCTGCCGTGGGGGGCCTCGGACGTGTCGCTGGCCCTGCTGCTGCGGCTGCGCGCCCCGGACGTGCTGACCCCGGCGACGACGGCCGCCGGCCGGCTGCTCGAGCGAACCCGCGCGAGCGGCCCCGGGCACCGGCCCGCCGCGCCAGGGACGACCGCCTCGGCCGCCGGGATCGCCACGCCCCGCTCCGGCCTCGTCGGACTGTCCACCGCCTGGGGCGAGGCGTCGGCGGCGGCCCGCGCCGCCCTGGCCGAGCCCCGCCTGGGCCCGGTCGCCCGCTGGTCGTCGATCGGCCCCTACCGGCTCCTGACCGCGCTGCCCCGCCCGGCCGCCCCCGACCCCGCCGTCGGCCCCCTGCTCCTCCCGGTGCACCGGGAACTCGCCCGTACCGCCGAGACCTACCTCGACCAGGCGGGCCAGGCCGGCCGCACGGCCGCCGAGCTGGGCATCCACCGTCAGACTCTGTATTACCGCCTGTCCCGGATCGAACAGGTCACGGGCCTGGACCTGGACGACGGCGAGGACCGGCTGCTGCTGCACATGGCGTTGAAGGCGCACCGCCTGTGACGACCGGCAGGCGCGTCAGCGCCGTCCGGCGGCCTCGATCACCCGGCGCAGGCCCTCGGTGAGCCGGTCGGCGTCGGGCGCGTTCTGCCGGTCGAACGACCAGGGGTCGTCACCATGGTGGTGTCCCAGATCACGGATCTCGCGCTGGGCACCGCCCCGGTGGAGCGGGCGGGTTCGGCCTCCTCCCTGAGGGAGACGGGGGCGGAGTTCGGCGGCGCGCTGGGCATGGCGGCCCTCGGCTCCATCGGTACCGCCGTCTACCGCCACGACGTCCCGAAGACGGCCCCGGCTGCGGCCCGCGAGAGGCTGGGCGGCGCGCTGGCCGCGGCCGGACGGCTGCCGGGGCGCGCGGGGGACGGCCCGGGAGGCGTTCGTCCAGGGGATGCAGACGGCGGCGATCGCGGCGGCGGGCATCCCTGCAGCGAGGGCGGTGCCGGCGGCCGTGACGCCGCGGAAAGTCCCCGTGCGGGAGGAGGCGGCCACGGAGAAGGTCGAGAAAGCGGCCGTTTGGAGCCGGTCCGGCGGCGGCGATGAGCCCTCCCGCTCGGGCGCAGTGAAGCGTGGGGGATCGGCGGCCGAAGACAACGCCGCCGGACGCGCCCCTGCGCGCAGGGCTGAGGCGCGTGCGTGCCGGGCGTCGCCCGGTGGGGGCGGGGAGGTCTCGGACAGTCCCGGGGGCCGACGCGAAAGGCGCCGGGCGGCCGCACCGGCTGTGCGGTCGCCCGGCGCCTTCGGACCGGACGGGGGCCCGGGAGCGGAGCTCCCGGGGACGGTGGTCTCAGACCAGTTCCACCGAGCGGGCCGACGTGGCGCCGATCTCCGCCGCGAGCTCGGCCAGGACCGCGGAGGGCACCGTGTCGTCGACGGTCAGGACGGCGAGGGCCTCGCCGCCGGCCGCGGCGCGCGCGACCTGCATGCCGGCGATGTTGATGCCGGCCTCGCCGAAGACCCGGCCCACGGTGCCGACGACACCGGGGCGGTCCTCGTAGCGCAGCACGGCCATGTGGTCCGCGAGCGCGAGGTCCACGTCGTACTCGCCGACCGCGACGATCTTCTGCACGTTCTTGTGACCGGCCAGTGTGCCGGAGACCGCGATCTCCTCGCCGTCGGCCAGGGTGCCGCGCACCGTGACGACGTTGCGGTGGTCGGCGGACTCGGAGCTGGTGGTCAGCCGGACCTCGACACCCCGCTCCTGGGCGAACAGCGGCGCGTTCACGTAGGACACCGTCTCGTCGACGACGTCCTCGAAGACGCCCTTCAGCGCGGAGAGTTCGAGCACCTTCACGTCGTGCTGGGTGATCTCGCCGTACACCTCGACGTCGAGGCGGACGGCGACCTCGCCGGCCAGCGCCGTGAAGATCCGGCCGAGGCGCTCCGCGAGCGGCAGGCCCGGCTTGACGTCCTCGGCGATGACGCCGCCCTGTACGTTCACCGCGTCCGGGACCAGCTCGCCGGCGAGCGCGAGGCGCACCGAGCGGGCGACGGCGATACCGGCCTTCTCCTGGGCCTCGTCGGTGGACGCGCCGAGGTGCGGGGTGCAGACGACCTGGTCGAACTCGAAGAGCGGGGAGTCCGTGCAGGGCTCCTTCGCGTACACGTCCAGGCCGGCGCCGGCGACGCGGCCCTCCTTGAGCGCCGCGTACAGCGCCTCCTCGTCGACGATGCCGCCGCGCGCGGCGTTGATGACGCGCACGCTCGGCTTGACCTTGCGCAGCGCCTCGTCGCCGATCAGACCGAGCGTCTCGGGGGTCTTGGGCAGGTGGACGGTGATGAAGTCGGAGACCTCGAGCAGCTCGTCCAGCGACAGCACCTTGACGCCCATCTGCGCGGCCCGTGCGGGCTGCACGTAGGGGTCGTAGGCGACGACCTTCATGCCGAAGGCGGACATGCGCTGCGCGACGAGGGCGCCGATCCGCCCCAGACCCACGACTCCGAGGGTCTTCTCGGCGAGCTCGACGCCCGTGTACTTGCTGCGCTTCCACTCGTGGTTCTTCAGCGCGGCGTTGGCCTGCGGGATGTTGCGCGCGGTGGCGATGATCAGACCGCACGCGAGTTCCGCGGCGGTCACGATGTTCGAGGTGGGCGCGTTGACCACCATCACGCCGGCCTTGGTGGCGGCGGAGACGTCGACGTTGTCCAGGCCGACGCCGGCCCGCGCGACGACCTTGAGCTTCTTCGCGGCGGCGATGGCCTCGGCGTCGACCTTGGTGGCCGAGCGGATCAGGATCGCGTCCACGCCGGCGATGGCCGGCAGCAGTTCGGCGCGGTCCGCTCCGTTGCAGTGGCGGATCTCGAAGTCCGGGCCGAGCGCGTCCACGGTCGCGGGCGACAGTTCTTCGGCGATGAGTACGACAGGTTTCGAGCTCACGTGAGTCCTCACATGTCCAATGCGGACGGCCGTCCCGACGGCCGCATGCGGTGAAGAAGTGCTAGCCGCGTGGAAGACGCACGACGCTGTGGGCCTGACGCGTATGTAGTGCAGCAGTCTAGTGGCGCCGAGGGCGTCGCCTTACGGCGCTTCGGAAGGATCACCCGTCCGTGACAGGACGGGACGGACAACGCCGTACCACCGACGTTACCCCGGGTTCGGCCGGGGGCCGGAGCACGTCGCTCCGGCCCCCGGCCGTGCGGCTCACGCCTCTTCGTCGACCCAGCTCATGAGCTTGCGCAGCTCCTTGCCGGTGGTCTCCAGCAGGTGCTCGCCGTCCTGCTTCTTGTACTCGTTGTACTTCTTCAGACCGCCGTGGTACTCGTCCATCCACTGCTGCGCGAAGGTGCCGTCCTGGATCTCGGCGAGGACCTTCTTCATCTCGGCCTTGGTGGCGTCGGTGATGATCCGCGGGCCGGTGACGTAGTCGCCCCACTCGGCGGTCTCGGAGATCGACCAGCGCATCTTCTCCAGGCCGCCCTCGTACATGAGGTCGACGATCAGCTTCAGCTCGTGCAGGCACTCGAAGTAGGCGATCTCCGGCTGGTAGCCGGCCTCGGTCAGGGTCTCGAAGCCCGCCTTGACCAGCGCCGCGGTGCCACCGCACAGGACGGCCTGCTCACCGAACAGGTCGGTCTCGGTCTCCTCGGTGAAGGTCGTCTTGATGACGCCGGCGCGGGTGCCGCCGATCCCCTTCGCGTACGACAGAGCCAGCTCGAAGCCGCCTCCCGTGGCGTCCTGCTCGACGGCGGCGATGCAGGGAACGCCGCGGCCCTCCTCGTACTGACGGCGCACCAGGTGGCCCGGACCCTTCGGGGCGACCATGCAGACGTCCACGCCGGCCGGGGGCTTGATGAAGCCGTAGCGGATGTTCAGGCCGTGGCCGAAGAACAGGGCGTCGCCGTCCTTCAGGTTGTCCTTGATGTGCTCCTCGTAGACCTGGGCCTGGATCGGGTCCGGGACGAGGATCATGATGACGTCGGCCTCGGCGGCGGCCTCGGACGGGCTCACCACGCGCAGGCCCTGCTCCTCGGCCTTGGCCTGGGACTTCGAGCCCTCGTGCAGACCGACGCGCACGTCGACGCCGGAGTCGCGCAGCGACAGGGCATGGGCGTGGCCCTGGCTGCCGTAACCGATGACCGCGACCTTACGGCCCTGGATGATGGACAGGTCGGCGTCGGCGTCGTAGAACAGCTCGGCCACTTTGGGTTCTCTCCTTGTGTGCGGGTGTCGCGTCCCACCGTATGACGGTGAGGGGAGGGGAAGGTTCGGAGTCTCGGAATACGGGCGGCCGGAGTGTCGCCGACCGCCCGTTTCCGTCTTATGCCGACCGGTCGAGCGCGCGCAGTGATCGGTCGGTGATCGAACGGGCACCGCGTCCGATCGCGATCGTGCCGGACTGGACCAGTTCCTTGATGCCGAACGGTTCCAGCATCTTCAGCATGGCGGACAGCTTGTCGCTGCTGCCGGTGGCCTCGATGGTCACGGCCTCCGGGGAGACGTCCACGGTCTTGGCCCGGAAGAGCTGGACGATCTCGACGATCTGGGAACGCGTCTCGTTGTCGGCGCGCACCTTCACCAGGACGAGTTCGCGCTGAACGGCCTGCCCGGGTTCGAGCTCGACGATCTTCAGCACGTTGACGAGCTTGTTGAGCTGCTTGGTCACCTGCTCCAGCGGGAACTCGTCGACGCTCACCACGATGGTGATGCGGGAGATGTCGGGGTGCTCGGTGACGCCGACCGCGAGCGAGTCGATGTTGAAACCGCGGCGGGAGAACAGGGCGGCGATCCGGGCCAGGATGCCGGGGGTGTTCTCCACCAGCACGGAGAGCGTGTGCTTGGACATGTCGTGTTTCCTCTTCGCTCTTCCTGGCTCAGTCGTCTTCGTTGTCGCCGAAGTCGGGACGGACGTCGCGGGCCGCCATGATCTCGTCGTTGGAGGTGCCGGCGGCGACCATCGGCCACACCATGGCGTCCTGGTGGACGATGAAGTCCACGACGACCGGGCGGTCGTTGATGGAGTTCGCCTCCTCGATGACCTTGTCGAGGTCCGCCGGGTCCTCGCAGCGGATCGCGTAGCAGCCCATGGCCTCCGACAGCTTGACGAAGTCGGGGACGCGGGTGCCGGCGCTCCGCTCGGTGTCGGGGCCCACCGCCGAGCCGCTGCCCAGGTCGGTGGGGGCGCGGCCCGCCTCGATGGGGCCGGAGTGCAGCACGGTGTTGGAGTAGCGCTGGTTGTAGAACAGGGTCTGCCACTGGCGGACCATCCCGAGGGCGCCGTTGTTGATGATGGCGACCTTGATCGGGATGTTGTTCAGGGCACAGGTGGTGAGTTCCTGGTTGGTCATCTGGAAGCAGCCGTCGCCGTCGATCGCCCAGACGGCCCGGCCGGGCTGTCCGGCCTTGGCGCCCATGGCCGCCGGGACGGCGTAGCCCATGGTTCCGGCGCCGCCGGAGTTCAGCCAGGTGGCGGGCTTCTCGTACTGGATGAAGTGGGCCGCCCACATCTGGTGCTGGCCGACACCGGCGGCGAAGATCGTGCCCTCGGGCGCCAGCTGTCCGACGCGCTCGATGACCTGCTGCGGGGAGAGCGAACCGTCCTCGGGCTGGTCGTAGCCCAGGGGGTAGGTGTCCCGCCAGCGGTTCAGGTCCTTCCACCAGGCGGTGTGGTCGCCGCGGCGGCCCTCGGCGTGCTCCTTCTGGACGGCCAGGACGAGGTCGGCGAGGACTTCGCGGGCGTCGCCGACGATCGGCACGTCGGCGGCCCGGTTCTTGCCGATCTCGGCCGGGTCGATGTCGGCGTGGACGATCTTGGCGTACGGGGCGAAGCTGTCCAGCCTGCCGGTGACACGGTCGTCGAAGCGGGCCCCGAGGGCGACGATCAGGTCGGCCTTCTGCAGCGCGGTGACGGCGGTGACCGCACCGTGCATGCCCGGCATTCCCACGTGCAGCGGGTGGCTGTCGGGGAATGCGCCGAGCCCCATCAGGGTGGTGGTGACGGGCGCTCCGGTGAGTTCCGCAAGGAGCTTCAGCTCGGCCGTGGCCCTGGCCTTCATGACGCCGCCGCCGACGTAGAGGACCGGCCGCTTCGCCGAGGTGATGAGCTTGGCGGCCTCGCGGATCTGCTTGGCGTGCGGCTTGGTGACGGGCCGGTAGCCGGGCAGGTCCATGGTGGGCGGCCAGGAGAAGGTGGTCCGCGCCTGGAGGGCGTCCTTGGCGATGTCCACGAGCACCGGGCCGGGGCGGCCGGTGGCGGCGATGTGGAAGGCCTCGGCGATCACCCGCGGGATGTCCTCGGCCCTGGTGACCAGGAAGTTGTGCTTGGTGATCGGCATGGTGATGCCGACGATGTCCGCCTCCTGGAAGGCGTCCGTGCCGATCGCCTTGGAGGCGACCTGGCCGGTGATCGCGACCAGCGGCACGGAGTCCATGTGCGCGTCGGCGATCGGGGTGACCAGGTTGGTGGCGCCGGGACCCGAGGTCGCCATGCAGACGCCGACCTTGCCGGTGGCCTGCGCGTAGCCGGTGGCCGCGTGGCCCGCGCCCTGCTCGTGCCGGACCAGGACGTGGCGCACCCGGGTGGAGTCCATCAGCGGATCGTAGGCGGGAAGGATCGCACCGCCGGGAATGCCGAATACCGTGTCGGCGCCGACCTCCTCGAGCGAGCGGATGAGGGACTGCGCGCCCGTGACGCTCTCGGGGGCGGACTGCTGTCCTCCGGATCGGGGCCGCGGCTGCGGGTGGGCCCCGGTGGCCTGCTCGGTCATCGGCTTCTCTTCTCGATGCTGAGGGTTTTCGCGAGGTTCGCGCGGTGTGCGTGGACGGTGCGACAGGTACGGGTGCAACAAAAAACCCCTCGTGCCATGAGGCAAGCGAGGGGAGCGCGTCGGGCGGGGGCGTTGAGCAGGCGATGCTCAGCGTCGGCCGACGCGCTGTCCAAGTACGAGGATTCGGGTGCGCATGACATCGACCTTCCCCCCGGCGCGCACCGACTGTCAAGTGGGTGGGACGGGAGTCTCATCATGTGAGCGCAGGACCGCACCGGTGCGGAGCACCGAGGCGACCCCCGACGCGTACCCTCCCGAGCCTCCCGAACCGCCGGAACCGCCGCCCGCGTACGCGGGTTCGGCCGGTCCGTGCGGCACCGGGCAGCGGCCGGTGCCCAGTACTCTGCGCAGCCGGTACTCGTCGAGCGGCCCGGAGAAGGCCATGCCCTGACCGTGCGTGCATCCCATCGCGCGCAGGGCGACGGCCTGCTCGGGCAGGTCCACCCCGTCGGCCATGGACTGCACGCCCAGATCCCCGGCGATCCGCAGCAGCCCACTGGTGATCTTGTACAGCCGCGCGGACTCGACCACGCCCTCGACCAGGCTGCGGTCGAGTTTCAGTACGTCGACGGGGAGGCGCCTGAGGGCGGTGATCGCCGCGCAGCCGCCACCGAAGCCGTCCAGGGCGATCCGGACGCCGACCCGCTTGAGCGCGGTCAGCCGGCGCTCCAGCTCGTCCAGGCAGACCTGCGGGTCGGTCTCGGCCACCTCGACGACCAGCGAACCGAAGGGCAGTCCGTGCCGGGTGAGCAGGGCCTCGACGGAGCCGAGCGGCAGCGAGCGGTCGAGGAGCCGGCGGGCACCGACCCGGACCGCCACAGGCACCGCCACGCCGGTCGTCTGCCGCTCGGCGGCCTGCTCCACGGCCTCCTCGAGCAGCCAGCGGCCCAGCTCGGCGGTCTTCTCGCTGTCCTCGGCGACACGCAGGAACTCCGCGGGGGTGAAGAGCACGCCCTGCGAGGAACGCCAGCGTGCCTGGGCGCAGACCGAGGTGATCCTGCCGTCCTGGAGGGACACCACCGGCTGGTGCAGCAGCGCGAACTCGCCGTCGTGCAGCGCGGCGCGCAGCCGGGTGGCCAGCTCCGCCCGGCGGACGACGTCCTGCTGCATCTGCGGCCGGTACAGCTCCACCCGGCCCTTGCCGCCGGCCTTGGCCCGGTACATGGCGAGATCCGCGTTGCGCAGCAACTCGCCTGCGCCAAGGGATGGTTCGGCGAAGGCGACACCGATGGAGGCGTTGACCCGGACATCGTTGCCGTCGATGAGGTAGGGCTGGGAGAGGGTCACCCTGAGGCGGTCGGCGAGCTCCAGGATGTGCCGCTCGCGGGCCTCCCGGTCGCGGGCGCCGTCGCCCACAATCAGGGCGGCGAACTCGTCGCCGCCCAGCCGGGAGGCGGTGTCGCCCTTGCGGACCGCGTCCCGGAGCCTGCGGGCGGCGTGGATCAGCAGTTCGTCGCCGGCCTGGTGGCCGATGGTGTCGTTGACGGCCTTGAAGCCGTCGAGGTCGATGAAGAGCACGGCCGTGCCCCTGAGGGCGGCACCCCGGTCGGAGGCCCGGCGGCCGGACAGTGCCTGCTGGACGCGCCGGGTGAACAGGGAGCGGTTGGGCAGGTCGGTGAGCGGGTCGTGCTCGGCGTTGTGCTGGAGCTGTGCCTGGAGCCGCACGCGCTCGGTGACGTCCCGGCTGTTGAAGATGAGGCCGCCGTGGTGCCGGTTGACGGTCGACTCCACGTTCAGCCAGCCGTCGTCGCTGGAGCGGAACCGGCACTCGATGCGTGTGGTGGGCTCCTCGGCCGGACCGGCGGCGAGGAACCGGCGTACCTCGTGCACGACACAGTCCAGGTCCTCGGGATGGATGAGCTGCGCCAGTTCCGTCCCCACCAGGTCCTCCGCGGGACGGCCGTACACGCCGGCGGCGGCCGGGGAGACGTAGCGGAGGATGCCGCTCGGCGCGGCGATCATGATGACGTCACTGGATCCCTGCACCAGGGAGCGGAAGTGATTCTCCTTGTGGGCCAGTTCCTGGGTGAGGGTGATGTTGTCCAGCAGCATGATGCCCTGGCGGACGACGAGCGCGAGCACCACGGTGCCGCCGGTGAGCAGGACTACGCGGTCGACGCTGCGGCCGTTGAGGACGGTGTAGAGGATCCCCAGGGTGCACACCGCGGCGGCGAGGTACGGCGCGAGCGCGCCGAGGGAGCCGGCGATGGGCCGGGAGACCGGATACCGCCCGCGCTCACTCCCGGGCGCGGCCGGATGCCGGAGGTTGTGGCGCTGGGGGTACGGGGGGCGGAGGTGCGGGTGGTGGGCCGGGTCGTAGACCGTGTCGTGGGCCGGGTCGTAGACCGTGTCGTGGGCCGTGTCGTGGGCCGTGTCGTGGGCCGTGTCGTGGGCCGTGTCGTGGGCCGTGTCGTGGGCGACCGGATGTCTGTTCGCCCGGGAGCCCGGTCCGCCGCGCGGTCCGGGCAGGTGCTCGCGCACCACGCGCGTGTGCCCCTCGTCCTCGGGCCGGCCGCCCCGAGGACGGGTCCAGGGCGCGTATGCCAGGAGCAGCGAGCCGGCGAACCAGCCCGCGTCGAGCAGTTGTCCCGAGCGGTAGGTGTCGTGCAGCAGCGGGGAGGTGAACAGGGCGTCGCACATCACGGTGAGCGCGAGCGCGCCGATCGCGGTGTTGACCGCGGAGCGGTTGACCGCCGACCGCCGGAAGTGCAGCGCCAGGACCATGCTGACCAGGGCGATGTCGAGCAGCGGGTACGCCAGGGACAGCGCGGTGTGCGCCACGTCCTCACCCCCGGCCTGCGCGGTCCGGGCGAGCGCGAGGCTCCATGCGAGCGTGAGCAGGGAGCCGCCGATCAGCCAGGCGTCCAGGCCCAGGCAGACCCAGCCGGCCTTGGTCGCGGGCCGTTTGGCGAGCACCAGCAGCCCCACGATGGTGGGCGGCGCGAAGCACAGGAAGAACAGGTCGGCGTAGCTGGGGCTGGGCACGGGGAGCCCGAGGACGACCTCGTACCACCCCCAGACGAAATTGCCGAAGGAGGCCATGGCGGAGGAGATGCCGAACAGCAGCCAGGCGGGCCGGAAGCGGATGTGGGGGCCACGCGCGTACAGGACACAGGACACCGCGGCCGCGGCCGCCGCGGCACTCAGTCCGAAATCGCCCATGATCAGTGCGAGTTGGTCCGACCCCCAGCCGAAGGCCGCCCCGATCGCGTAGGCCGCGCAGACGACGGCGAGGACGAGCTGCGGCAGCAGTCCCTGCCGGGGGGCCGCGGCCGGCGGGCCGGGCAGCAGCGCTTCCGGGGCGGGGTGCGCCCGCACCGCTCCGTCGAGCGTGGTCGTGGCGGCCGGCGCACTCACCGGACCCTCCTGGGACGGTCGCCGCCGCAGGTGGGGTGAGCGCGGGTGTGGTGACCGCTGTGGTGACCCCGGCTGCGCGCGGTCGTGCGCCAGGGTCGCCGACGGCGGCTCAATCGCGTCGGATCGCTTGCCCATAGGCCGTGCATCGCCCGTCGCCCCCCTCACAGTCTGCAATGTCAATCCCCCGCGCCGATCGGTCAGCGGCGCTGCCCTGTCGGGACGATACACCAGTATCGTCACTCAGGGACATACCTCCTCTACGCTCCGTAACGACCACTTGATGTATGAGTACCCAACGCATCCGGAAAAACGCGGAAGGTACTCGAAGTGGACTACAGGTCTGCCGCCTCCGTCACCAGGATCACGTTCCGAAGCTCTTCCCGGTTCAAGAATCGGTTCAACTGATCCACCAACAGTCGCTCAGCGCGTGGCCGGAACGCGGAGGTGGGTCCGCCGGCGTGCGGACTGAGGAGAACGCCCGGCGCCCGCCACAGGGGATGCTCCGAAGGGAGCGGTTCGGGATCGGTCACGTCGAGGGCCGCGGTGATACGGCCGCTCTCCACCTCGGTGAGCAGGGCCGAGGTGTCGACGACGGGCCCCCGGGCCACGTTGACGAGCAGCGCGCCGTCCTTCATCCGGGCCAGGAAGCCGACGTCCACGAGGTGGTGGGTGGCCTCCGTGAGCGGGGTGGAGAGAACGACGACGTCCGCCTCGGGCAGCAGCGCGGGCAGTTCGGCGAACGGATGCACCGGGCCGCGCGCCGTGGCGCGTGCGGAGCGCGCGACGCGCGCCACCCGCGCGAGCTCGAATGGAACGAGCCGGTCCTCGATGGCCGCGCCGATGGCTCCGTAGCCCACGATGAGCACGCTCCGGCCGGCGAGCGCGGGCCGGAACCCGCCGAGCCACTCCCCCTTGTCCTGCGCCCGCACGAAGTCGGGCAGGCCGCGCAGCGAGGCGAGGACCAGGGCGATCGTCAGCTCCGCCGTGCTCGCCTCGTGCACACCGCGCGCGTTGCACAGCCGTACGCCGGGGCCCACGTGGCGCAGGCCCGGCTGGACGTGGTCGACGCCGGCGGACAGGGTCTGCACGACCTCGACCGAGCTCATCAGCGGCAGCGGGCGCACCCCGACGTCGCCGGGCTTCATGTACGGCACGACGTAGAACGCACAGTCGGCCGGGTCCGCCGGGTACTCCTTCGCGCCGTCCCAGAAGTGGTACCTCGGCCCCTTCGGAAGGCCCTCGATCTCGTCCGGCGGGAAGGGGAGCCACACATCGGCAGTCATGCAGCGGAGGCTACGTCAGGGGCCCACGACGCCAGAGGTTAGGTTGGGGTCCGGGAAAGGGAGGGTCACGACCAGGTGGAGCGCAGGACGATCGGCGCGGCGGCGCTCGCGGTGGGGGCCGTCGGACTCGGGTGCATGCCGATGAGCTGGGCCTACAGCACCTCGCGGCAGCGCGGCGAGGACTCGCTCAGGGCGGTGCACCGGGCACTGGACCTGGGGTCGACACTGCTGGACACGGCCGACATGTACGGCCCGTTCACCAACGAACTGTTACTGGGACGGGTGCTGAAGGAACGACGCGGTGACGCCTTCGTGTCGACGAAGGTGGGTCTGCTGGCGGGCGATCAACACATCGTGGCCAACGGCCGCCCCGGATACGTGAGAAGGGCCTGCGACGCCTCGCTGCGCCGGCTGCAGACCGACGTCATCGACCTGTACCAGCTGCACCGGGCGGATCCGGAGGTTCCCGTCGAGGAGACCTGGGGCGCGATGGCGGAGCTCGTACGGGCCGGAAAGGTCCGGGCGTTGGGGCTCTGCGCGGTCGGTGCGCGGTCCGCGCGGCGGCCGGGGGCGCGGCTGCACGACGCGACGGTCCGGCAACTGGATCGGGTGCAGCAGGTGTTCCCGGTGAGCGCCGTGGAGGCGGAGCTGTCGGTGTGGTCGCCGGAGGCGCGGGAGGCACTGCTGCCGTGGTGCGTGGCGCGCGGTGTGGGTTTCCTGGCCGCGATGCCGCTGGGCAACGGCTTCCTGACCGGCACGCTGACGCCTGGTGGGGGTTTCGAGGCGGACGATCTGCGGGCCCGGCACCCCCGTTTCACCGCCGAGATGATGGCCGCGAACCAGCCGATCGTGGTCGGCCTGCGCCGGGCCGCCCGCCGGCACGGCGAGGATGTGACCCCGGCGCAGGTGGCTCTGGCCTGGGTACTGGCCCAGGGCCGGCAGGTGATCCCGGTGCCGGGTACCAAGCGGGAGCGGTGGGTCGCCGAGAACGCGGGGGCTGCGGACCTGCAGCTGGCGGAGGCCGACCTGGCGGAGATCGAGGACCTGCCCACGGCCCGGGGGTCGTGGGACTGAGCCGGAGGCCCGCAGGAGCGGGACCTGAGGTCACGGGCGTTCGGGCCACGGGCGCGGGGCTGGGAGGCGAGGGACGCCGGGCCGAGTCCATGGGCCCGGAACCCGGGGCGCAGCCGGTCGGGTTGATCGTGACGGGCGGGTCCCGGGGGCCCGGGCCGTCGGGCCGTAGCCGTGGGAGCGGACCCCCGGAACCCGGGCCGCCGGGCCGGAATCGTGGGGTCCGGGCCGGGGTCGGACGGTGATCGGCGGTTCGGTCTCCCCTGATCGGGAACGTGTGGGGCGCGGGCGGTGTATGACAGGGAGAACCCGCCGCGTCGAAGGGACGACATCGTGCACCATCGAGCCGTTACGGCCGTACTGGCCACCGCCGCGCTCCTGCTGACGGCCGGCTGTTCCTCCGAGGACGGGAGGTCGCCGGGCGAGGACGACGGCTCCTCCCCGGGCAGTACGGCGGGGCGGCCGGTCTCCCCGGAGAGCAGCGCCGAGGAGACACCGCCCGCGAAGGGCTCGGCGAAGGTGCTCCGTACGGTCGGTACGGACCTGCGCTCCCCCTGGGGGCTCGCGCCGCTGGCCGACGGCGACCTGCTGGTGTCGTCGCGTGACGATGCCACGATCAGCCGGGTCGACGCCGAGACGGGCGAGACCTCCGAGCTGGGTGAGGTGCCCGGGGTGTCGCCGTCCGGCGAGGGTGGTCTGCTCGGCATCGCGCTCTCCCCCGACTACGCCTCGGACCGCATGGTCTACGCCTACTTCACCTCGGCCTCGGACAATCGCATCGTCCGCATGATCCACGACGAGAACAAGCCCGAGGGCGAGCGGCTGGGCGCGCCGGACACGGTGCTGCGCGGCATCCCCAAGGGAGTGGTCCACAACGGCGGCCGGATCGCGTTCGGCCCGGACCGGATGCTGTACGTGGGCACGGGCGAGAGCGGCGACACCGGCCTCTCCCAGGACGAGAAGTCGCTGGGGGGCAAGATCCTGCGGCTGACCCCGGAGGGTGAGCCGGCGCCGGGCAATCCGTTCCCCGACTCCGCGGTGTACTCGCTGGGCCACCGCAATGTGCAGGGCCTCGCCTGGGACTCCGGGCAGCGGCTGTTCGCTTCGGAGTTCGGCCAGAACACCTGGGACGAGCTGAACGCGATCGAGCCCGGCGACAACTACGGCTGGCCCGAGGCCGAGGGCACGTCCGACGAGGGCGGCTTCCACGATCCGATCACCCAGTGGAGCACGGACGAGGCCTCCCCCAGCGGCATCGCGTACGCGGAGGGGTCGATCTGGATGGCGGGCCTGCGCGGGGAACGCCTGTGGCGGATCCCGCTCAGGGGGACGGAGGCCTCGGCGGACCCGCAGGCCTTCCTGGAGGGCGCGTACGGGCGGCTGCGCACGGTGGCGGCGGCGGGCGACGACAAGCTGTGGCTGGTCACCAGCAACACGGACGGCCGCGGCGACCCGGGGGGCGAGGACGACCGCATCCTGGAGGTCCGGGTGAGCTAGGTCCGTCCTCCGCGGGTCACTCCTTTGCACAGCCTCCGGGCTGGATCACGGTCCTGAAGTGATCGTGCTTCGGCGGGTTCTGCACCGCGGACCGCTGCGCTGATCGGTGGCTGACCAGCTGTGATCAGTTGATCTTCCCGAACGGGTGACCTGCGGAGGACGGGGCTAGGAACGGTCGTCCGCTGCCGGTTCGGGGTGGTCCGGTGACGGGCGCACGACGACCTTTCCGGACGCGAGGTCTATCGGCCCGCGTCCGGGACCGGTGTCGCCGGCGTCCTCCCGGGTCGGTTCACGCCGGTTCTGCTCGTCCCGGGTGTGCTTGCGGCCGGGAGCGAACAGTTCCTCGAAGGCGTCGAACAACGCTTTCCTTCCGGGGTCGCGTGGGCGTGCCGCCCGTTGTCCCGCCGCGGACCGGTCCCCGGCCATGGCCGCGAACAGCCCCGGGCGGCGGGTGACCGCCACTGCCTCGCCCGCGTCTACGACGGCCGCCGGGACCCCGGACACCGGTGAGGGGCCCCGGTCCGGCCGCAAGGTGCTCGTGGCCGGGCCAGGCCCCCTCCGGGAACGCTGCGAGACCTGTTCGAGGTCCCCGGTGCCTGCCGGGGGCCTGCGACGGCTCAACCCGCGGCGGGCAGCCCCAGCAGGACGCCGGTGTACTTGAGTACGGCGGACAGCAGCCCGACGGCGCCGAGTGCGACACCGGCCCAGGCGACCGACTTGATCCAGGGGGCCTGCGCGGCGCCGGGCGTCCCGAACGCGGGCCGGACGAGCACCGCCACGCCGACGACCAGCGCGGTGAGCGCGAACAGGCCGCCCCACAGCGCGCTGGTCTGCCAGGCGTCGCCGTAGACCTCCTTGATCTGGACGGCAACGGTCGAGTCCGCGGCGGTCTCCAGCTGGCCGACCAGGGTCTCGCGGGCGGCGGCCACCGTACCGAGCCAGCTTCCGGTGAGCGAGACGACGCCGAGTCCGGCGGAGACGACGGCCGCGGCGCCCTGCCCGACCCCGGTGGCGCCCTGGGCCTCCGGCTTCGGGACCGGCTCCGGCTCCGTCTCCGGCTCCGGCTCCGGGGTGCCGCCATCGACCGTTTCTGCGTCGGTGACCGCCCCGGCCCCGGTCTCGGTGCCGGTCTCGGCGCCGGTCTCGGCCCCGGTCTCGGCCCCGGTCTCGGCCCCGGTCTCGGCCCCGGTCTCGGTCTCGGCCCCGGTCTCGGTGCCGGTCTCGGTGCCGCTCCCGTCCGTGCTGGTGTCCGCGCTGTCGTCCTCGGCCTTGGCCGCTTTCTCGGTCTCGGTCCTGGTTCCCATGGGGCGCACCGTACGGACGCTCTCTGAGAAGTCCCTTAATGATCGCTGTGCGCCGCGCGCGCCGTCCGCCACTCGGGAGCCAGCACCGACCACACCTCCAGGTCGTGCCGTACACCGTGGTGGAGGTGGGACGCGCGCCGTACCCCGTCCCGGGTCATGCCGAGCCGGCGGGCGGTGCTGAGGCTGGGCTCGTTGCCGGCGGCGGCGACCCACTCCACACGGTGGATGCCCCGCTGTTCGATCGCCCAGTCGATCAGCACCCGCATGGCACGTGTGACGAGCCCGCGCCCGGTGGCGGCCGGCTCCAGCCAGCAGCCGACCTCGCAGGTGCCGCCTGCGGCGTCGAAGTTCAGTGTGAGCACCCCGCCCACGAGCGTGCCGTCCAGCCACAGGCCGTGCAGCGCGGCCGTGTCGGCGGCGCGGAAGTCGGCATACCGCTGGAGCGCCTCCCGCGCGGTGGGCACGTCGACGGCCTTGGAGCCGAAGGGGACGTACCGGTTGATGAACTCCCGGCCCCGCTCCAGGTGGGCGAGGAACTCCTCCGCGTGCCAGGGCTCCAGGGGACGCAGTTCGGCTCCGTCGTCACCCAGTCGTATCGCGTACATCCGTCCGCCGTTCCTCCTTGGTGAACACGTCCTCCACCTCCACCTCCACCTCCACCTCGGCGTCGGCGTCGGCGTCGGTGGCCGTGGCCGTGGCCGTGGCCGTGGCCGTGGCCGTGGCCGTGGCCGTGGCCAGCCTCTCATGGGCGGCGCGGCTCTCCGGTGGCTCGATGCTGATCCGCGGCAGGATCCGGTCCAGCCGGGCGGGCAGCCACCAGTTGGCGTCGCCGAGCAGATGCATGAGCGCGGGGACGAGCAGGGTGCGCAGCACGAAGGCGTCGAGGGCGACGGCGGCGGCGAGCGCGATGCCGAACATCGCTATGACGCGGTCGCCGGTCAGGACGAAGGCGAGGAAGACCGAGATCATGATCACGGCCGCGGAGTTGATCACCCGGCCGGTCTCGGCGAGGCCGACCCGTACCGCGCGCCGGTTGTCCCCGGTCTCCAGCCATTCCTCGTACATCCGGCTGACCAGAAAGACCTGGTAGTCCATGGAGAGCCCGAAGAGGACCGACACCATGATCACGGGCAGGAAGGGTTCTATGGGGCCTCCGCTGCCGAGGCCCAGCAGTTCACTGCCCCAGCCCCACTGGAAGACCGCCACGACCACGCCGAAGGCGGCGGCGACGGCGGCCACGTTCATCGCGGCGGCCTTGAGCGGGATGACGACGGACCGGAAGGCGAGCAGGAGCAGCAGACAGCCCATGCCGACGACGACGCCGACGAACAGGGGCAGCTTGTCGACGATGACCTCGGCGAAGTCGTCGTAGCCCGCCGTCATGCCGCCGACCCGCACCTCGAGGGCGGTGCCGGCCTCGGCGCTCGGCAGGACGTCCTCGCGCAGCCGGTCGACGAGGTCGCTGGTCCGCTCCGACTGCGGGGAGGACTCCGGTATGACGGTGAGGTACGCGGTACCGCCGTCGGCGCTGTGGACCACCGGCCCGGCGTTCGCGACGCCCTCGGTCGCGCGCAGGGCGGGGCCGAGCGTGTCCAGAGCGAGCCGGTCGGCGGCGTCGTCGACCTCGGTCACGAGGGTGAGGGGGCCGTTGACGCCGGGCCCGAATCCGTCGGCGAGGAGGTCGTAGGCCTGGCGGGTGGTGGAGGTCTTCGGGTCGTTGCCCTGGTCGGAGGTGCCGAGATGGAGGGACGAGGTGGGCAGTGCCAGCACCGCCACGACGGCCAGGGCGAGCGCCCCGAGCAGTTTGGGCCTGCGCTCCACGAACGCCGCCCAGCGCGCGGCGAGGCCGGTCGGCAGCTCGGGCTGCGGACCGGCCTCGGCCAGTCGGCGCCGTTCGCGGCGGCTGAGGGCGCGCATGCCGATGAGCGACAGCAGCGCGGGCAGCAGGGTGACCGAGGCGGCGACGGTCAGCACCACGGTGAGCGAGGCCGCGACGGCGACACCGTTGAGGAAGTTCAGCCGGAGGATCAGCATGCCCAGCAGGGCGATGCACACGGTGGCCCCCGCGAACACGACCGCGCGTCCGGTGGTGGCGACGGCATCGGTGGCGGCTTCGGCCACGGACAGTCCTCGCTTCAGTCCGCGCCGGTGCCTGGTCACGATGAACAGCGCGTAGTCGATGCCGACGCCGAGTCCGATCAGCATGCCCAGCATGGGCGCGAAGTCGGCGACGGTCATGACGTGCCCGAGCAGCACGATCGAGGCGTACGCGGTGCCGACGCCGACCGTCGCCGTGGCGAGGGGCAGCAGCGAGGCCGCGAGCGAGCCGAAGGCGAGGAAGAGGACGACGGCGGCGACGGCCACTCCGACGATCTCCGAGAGGTGCCCCTCCGGGGCCCCGGTCAGCGCGGCGGCGCTGCCGCCCAGTTCCACCTGGAGACCGTCGGTCCGGGCGGCCCCGGCCGCGTCGAGCACCGCCGCCGCCTCGTCCTCGTCGATGTCCTTGGCCAGGTCGTCGTAGGTGACGGTGGCGTAGGCGGTACGGCCGTCCGCGCTGATCCCGCCGGTGCCGTCGTCCCCGTACGGGCCGGCCACGGCCGCGATGCCGGGCAGGTCCGCCATCCGGTCCAGGGTGCGGGTCATGTGCTGTTCGACGCCGGACTCCCGGACGCTGCCGGACGGTGTGTGCCAGACCACGGTGTCGCTGTCGCCCGACAGGGCCGGGAAGCCCTCGCGCAGCAGTTCGGTGGCGTGCCCGGACTCGGTGCCGGGCACGTCGTAGTCATTCGAGTACGCGTTTCCGGTCGCGAAGGCTCCCGTCGCGACCCCGCCGAGGGCGAGGAGCCACAGCAGGACGGTGACCAGACGGCGTCGGACACACCAGCGTGCGAGGGCTGCCACGAATCGTGCTCCCGGAGTGACGGTAAGTGGATCTTTGACCGGGAACAGCCACTTGCGACCGAACAGCCCGCAAAGAACGCATGAGCAATGAAGTGCACTCTTCCAGCCATGAATGATCCATTGCGGCGTTCGTGTTCTTGTTCACAGTTCGCAGGTCAGTCGAAGTGATCCCCCAGCGCCATCACCATCAGCCCCGCGATCAGCAGCCACAGCGCCCTGCGGGTCCGTCCGCGCGAGCCCAGGACGGCGGCGAGCGCGCAGGCGCCGGCGCCGCAGGCGTAGGCGGCCGGCACGAGGACCGGGGTGGAGCCGGTGAGGCGGAGCAGCGCCGCTGCCGCCCCGGCCAGGGCGAGTACGGTCCCGGTACCGACCGCGGCCCACCGGGCCCGCCGGGCGGCCCGAAGGGCGTCGTCGTCCTGCTCTGCGTCGTCGGCGTCGTCGGCGTCGTCGGCGCCTTCGGCGCCTTCGGCATCTTCGGCGTCTTCGGCGTCTTCGGCGTCTTCGGCGTCTTCGGCGTCTTCGGCGTCTTCGGCGTCTTCGGCGTGAGTGTCCGGGGGCGGGTCGAAATCAGTGCGTCCACTCATGACGCGGGAGCGTAGCGCCCCCTGCCCGGAAACCGGGGTGCGGGGGCGCGTGACCGCCTGCCGGCGTCCGTCGGTCCGATGCTCCGCGGCAGCCCGCCGCCCCGGCCGGAGCAGGTGCTTTGATGACGGTCCGCCCGATCTCCGACGCAACCCTTCACCCCCGCACGGACCCAAGGAGCCCGTTCACCGATGTCGGACATCCCATCGAACACCCCGCACGACGACCTCGCTGGCTCCGTCCTCCGCGGGTCACTCTCTCGCACCGCCTCCGGGCTGGATCACGGTCCTGAAGCGATCGTGCTTCGGCGGGTTCTGCACCGCGGACCGCTGCGCTGATCGGTGGCCGACCAGCTGTGATCGGTTGATCTTCCCGAACGGGTGACCTGCGGAGGACGGAGCCAGCGACGTCGTCGCCGGGGAGAGCACGGAGGAGTTCCACGTGCGGTCGAGCCGCGAGAGCGCGCGGATGCTGCGCGTGGACGAGGGCCGCATGCCGGGCTTCGCCCGCGTGGTGGGGCGTCGGTCCTGACCGCGTGAGACGTGCGGCTCCGACCGCACGAAGGAGGGGGACGCATCGAACCCGACGCGTCCCCCTCTTCCGTTCCCGTGCGGCGTCCGGGGATCAGCCCTCGGCGACGCCCAGTTTCTCCAGGATCAGCTCCTTGACGCGGGCCGCGTCCGCCTGGCCGCGGGTGGCTTTCATGACCGCGCCGACCAGCGCGCCGACCGCCGCCACCTTGCCGCCGCGGATCTTGTCCGCGACGCCCGGGTTGCCTGCGATGGCCTCCTCCACGGCCGTGGTGAGCGCGCCGTCGTCGGAGACGACCCTCAGACCGCGCTTCTCGACGACCTCGTCCGGCGTGCCCTCACCGGCGAGGACGCCCAGGATGACCTGACGGGCCAGCTTGTCGTTCAGGTCGCCGGAGGTCACCAGCGCGGTGAGGCGGGCGACCTGGTCCGGCGTGATCGTCAGCTCGTCGAGCGCCTTGCCCGACTCGTTGGCGTTGCGGGCGAGTTCGCCCATCCACCACTTGCGGGCGGAGGCCGCGTCGGCGCCCGCGTCGATCGTGGCGACGATCGGGTCCAGCGCACCGGCGTTGAGGATCGCCTGCATGTCGGTGCCGGAGATCCCCCACTCCTCGCGGAGCCTGCTGCGGCGCACCAGCGGCAGCTCGGGCAGCCCGGCACGCAGCTGCTCGACCCACTCGCGGGACGGTGCGACGGGGACCAGGTCGGGCTCCGGGAAGTACCGGTAGTCCTCGGCCTCCTCCTTCACGCGGCCGGAGGTCGTCGACCCCGTGTCCTCGTGGAAGTGCCGGGTCTCCTGGATGATCGTCCCGCCGTCGTTCAGCACGGCGGCGTGCCGCTGGATCTCGAAGCGGGCCGCGCGCTCCACGGACCGCAGCGAGTTGACGTTCTTCGTCTCCGAGCGGGTGCCGAACTTCTCCCGGCCGTGCGGGCGCAGCGACAGGTTGACGTCGCAGCGCATCTGGCCCATCTCCATCCGGGCCTCGGAGACGCCGAGCGCCCGGATGAGCTCGCGCAGCTCACGGACGTAGGCGCGGGCGACCTCGGGGGCGCGCTCGCCCGCTCCCTCGATCGGCTTGGTGACGATCTCGATCAGCGGGATGCCGGCCCGGTTGTAGTCGAGCAGGGAGTGGGACGCGCCGTGGATACGGCCGGTGGCGCCGCCGACGTGCGTCGACTTGCCGGTGTCCTCCTCCATGTGGGCGCGTTCGATGTCCACGCGGAAGGTCTCGCCGTCCTCCAGCTGCACGTCGAGGTAGCCGTTGAAGGCGATCGGCTCGTCGTACTGGGAGGTCTGGAAGTTCTTCGGCATGTCCGGATAGAAGTAGTTCTTCCGGGCGAAGCGGCACCACTCTGCGATCTCGCAGTTCAGCGCGAGACCGATCTTGACGGCGGACTCGACCCCGGTCGCGTTGACGACCGGGAGCGCGCCCGGCATGCCGAGGCAGGTGGGGCAGGTCTGGGTGTTCGGGTCGGCGCCGAGCGTGGTCGAGCAGCCGCAGAACATCTTGGTCCTGGTGCCGAGTTCGACATGGACCTCGAGGCCCATGACGGGGTCGTACGACGCCAGCGCGTCCTCGTACGACACCAGGTCGGTCGTGGTGGTCACGGTGTAACTTCCCTCTCAGCCCAGCAGGACGTCGTCGTCGCCCAGCCGCTTCAGCTCGCGGTACAGGATGGCGAGGCCGGTGACGATCGCGACGGCGGACACGGTGGCGTCGATCAGGACCAGGGTGTCCTTCTCGTGCCGCGCCTTCTTGACGCGCTTGGCGACACCGATCGCGCTGAACGCGGTACCGGCCATGGCCAGATACGTGCCGGACCTGGACTTCTTGAAACCCTTGGCCTTGGTCAGTGCACTCACAACGACGGAGCCTCCTCGATCAGCGGGTGGCCCCACTTTTCCACGAAGGCCGCCTCGACGGCTGCACCCACCTTGTAGAGGCGGTCGTCCTTCATGACCGGGGCAATGATCTGCAGTCCGACCGGCAGGTTGTCCTCGGGCGCGAGGCCGCAGGGCAGCGACATGGCCGCGTTGCCCGCCAGGTTGGTCGGGATGGTGCACAGGTCGGCGAGGTACATCGCCATCGGGTCGTCGGCGCGCTCGCCGATCGCGAAGGCGGTGGTGGGCGTCGTCGGGGAGACGATCACGTCGACCTGCTCGAACGCCGTGTCGAAGTCCTGCTTGATCAGCGTGCGGACCTTCTGGGCGCTGCCGTAGTACGCGTCGTAGTAGCCGGAGCTGAGCGCGTAGGTGCCGAGCATGATGCGGCGCTTGACCTCGGGGCCGAAGCCGGCCTCGCGGGTCAGCGAGGTGACCTCCTCGGCGGAGTGCGTGCCGTCGTCACCGGTCCGCAGGCCGTAACGCAGGCCGTCGAAGCGGGCGAGGTTGGAGGAGCACTCGGACGGCGCGATCAGGTAGTACGCCGACAGCGCGAGGTCGAAGGACGGGCAGTCCAGCTCGACGATCTCGGCGCCGAGGTCCTTCAGCAGGGCGACGGTCTCGTCGAACCGCTGGATGACGCCGGCCTGGTAGCCCTCGCCGCGGAACTGCCGGACGACGCCGACGCGCATGCCGGTGACCGAGCCGTTGCGGGCGGCCTCGACGACCGGCGGGACCGGGGCGTCGATGGAGGTGGAGTCGAGCGGGTCGTGCCCGGCGATGACCTCGTGCAGCAGGGCCGCGTCCAGGACCGTGCGGGCGCAGGGGCCGCCCTGGTCGAGGGAGGAGGAGAACGCCACCATGCCGTAGCGGGAGACGGCACCGTAGGTCGGCTTCACGCCGACCGTACCGGTGACGGAGGCCGGCTGGCGGATGGAGCCGCCGGTGTCGGTGCCGATGGCGAGGGGGGCCTGGAAGGAGGCGAGCGCGGCGCTCGACCCGCCGCCGGAGCCGCCGGGGATCTTGGCGAGGTCCCAGGGGTTGCCGGTCGGTCCGTAGGCGCTGTTCTCGGTCGAGGACCCCATGGCGAACTCGTCCATGTTGGTCTTGCCGAGGATGACGACGTCGGCGGCCTTGAGCCGCTTGGTGAGCGTCGCGTCGTACGGCGGGATCCAGCCCTCGAGGAGCTTGGAGCCGACGGTGGTCGGGATGCCCTCGGTGGTGAAGATGTCCTTGAGCGCGAGGGGGACGCCGGCCAGCGGGCCGAGCTTCTCGCCCCTGGCGCGTTTCTCGTCGACGGCGCGGGCCTGGGCGAGGGCGCCCTCGCGGTCGACGTGCAGGAAGGCGTGCACCTTCTCGTCGACGGCCTCGATCCGGGCCAGGTGTGCCTCGGTGACCTGGACGGCGGTGAGGTCGCCGGAGGCGATCCGCGCGGCGGTCTCGGCGGCCGTGAGCCTGATGATGTCCGTCATGGGATTCAGTCCTCCCCCAGGATCTGCGGCACCTTGAAACGCTGCTGCTCCTGGGCCGGGGCGCCGGAGAGCGCCTGCGCGGGGGTGAGCGAGGGACGGACCTCGTCCGGGCGCATGACGTTCGTCAGCGGGAGCGGGTGCGAGGTCGGCGGTACGTCTTGGTCGGCGACCTCGCTGACGCGGGCCACCGCGCCGATGATGTCGTCGAGCTGGCCTGCGAAGTGGTCGAGCTCTTCGGGCTTCAGCTCCAGACGCGCCAGCCGGGCGAGGTGGGCGACCTCCTCGCGCGTGATGCCAGGCATGCAGCGTTCCTCTGGGGTGAGTGTGCGGTTCGGGCTAGGGCCTGCCGTCGTGTCCCGGGCGGCCGGGTGTGGCGCGGCTGGCGGGAAGGTGACGACAGGCCCCAATCCTATGGGTCGCCGCCCCCTCCCCGTGAAACGGTTTCCCCGCGCCTCCCGAAAGCGGTGCCGCCGCCCGGCGCCCGGATCCACGGCATGGCCGGTGCCGGGCCGACGGCCGGCTCCGTCCCGGGGCCGGTTTCAGGGCCGGTTTCAGGGCCGGTTTCAGGGCCACGACGGACCCAATGTCAGACCGGGCGGCCGGAGTCGTCGGCGGCTGCCGCGGGGAGGGCGGCTGCCGGGAGCTGCCAGCCGCGGGAGCCTCGGGCGAGGAGCCAGGCCGTGGTTTCGTCGGGCGGCATCGCGGCCGCGACCAGCCAGCCCTGGACGGCGTCGCAGCCGAGGTCCCGCAGGCGTTCCCAGGTCTCGTCGTCCTCGACGCCCTCGGCGACGACGAGCAGTCCGAGCGAGTGGGCGAGGTCGACGGTGCAGCGCACGATCGCGGCGTCCTCGCTGTCGACGGCCAGCCGGGCCACGAACGAGCGGTCGATCTTCAGCTCGCTGACGGGCAGCCGCCGCAGGTGCACGAGGGAGGAGTAGCCGGTGCCGAAGTCGTCGAGGGACATCTTCACGCCGTGCCCGGTCAGTCCGTTGAGCGTGTCGGCGGCGCGCTGCGGGTCCTCCAGGAGGACGTTCTCGGTGATCTCGAGCTGGAGCGCTCCCGCCGGAACCCCGTGCCGGGCCAGTCGCGCCGCGACGGAGCCGGCGAAGCCGGGGCTGTGGACGTCGCGCGGGGAGACGTTGACCGCGACCGGCACGAACAGTTTCCGGGCACGCCAGCGGGCGACCTGCCCGAGGGCGGTCTCCAGCACGTACTCGGTGAGCTGCGGCATCAGGCCGGAGGACTCGGCGATGGCTATGAACTCGTCCGGCGGCACCCTGCCGCGCTCCGGGTGCACCCAGCGGACCAGGGCCTCCAGGCCCGCGACCTGCCCGTCGAAGCGGACCTTGGGCTGGTAGTGGAGCTGGACCTCGTGCGCGTCCAGGGCCCGGCGCAGGTCGCCCAGGAGTCCCAGCCGGTCGGGGGTGTTGGAGTCCCGCTTGGACTCGTAGACCTCGACGCCCGTACGGTCCCGTTTGGCCTGGTACATCGCCACGTCCGCGCGCCGCAGCAGGCCCTCCGCGTCGAGGGCGTGGTCGGGGAAGACGGCGACGCCCGCGCTGGCCTCCAGCACGAGGGTGAGGCCGTCGAGGTCGAGCGGCGAGCTGAGGGCGGACACCAGGCTGCGGGCGACCCGGGTCGCCGACGTGATGGAGTCGGCGACCGGCAGTAAGACGGCGAACTCGTCACCACCGAGCCGTGCGGCCTCCGCCCCGCGCGGCAGGGCCAGCCTCAGCCGGTCGGCGATCTGCAGCAGCAGCCGGTCACCCGCGAGGTGACCGAGCGTGTCGTTGACCGAGCGGAACCGGTCGAGGTCGATCAGCATGAGGGTGGCGCGGGCGTCGGCGCGCTCGGCGTCGTCCAGCGCGGTCCAGATGCGCTCGAAGAGCCACTGGCGGTTGGGCAGTCCGGTCAGCGGATCGCGCAACTGCTCCTCCGCGCGGGCCCTGGCTATCCACAGCGTGGAGTCGAGCGCGACCAGCGGGATGGCGAACAGCGGCAGGACGGCCGGCCGGGCGTCGGCGACCACGCAGATCAGCGGCGCTATGCCGAGCAGCGCCACCGCGACCAGGCCCTGTCTGACCAGGGCGGTGCGGGCGACCGTGGGCAGTCCGCCCCGCGGGACGTGCAGGTACCAGTAGAGGGTGCGGGTGACCACGAGATACGCGGCGGCGACGAGCACCACCTCGAAGGCGGTGTGCGGTCCCCAGGTGTCGGGGGTCGCGGGGGACTCGACGGACGGTACGGACCCGAGCAGGGCCAGCACCAGCGCGCCGGCGCCGATGCCGAGCAGGTCCACCGCGCCGTGCAGGATGCCGCGGCGCCAGCGGCCCCGCCGGGCCACGCCGACCAGCACGACCACGGTGAGGCTGACCATGCCGGCCGGGACCCAGCCGTAGAGCAGCAGCACGGCGAGGGTGACGGCGGCGCCCGAGCCGGTGCCGCCCCACCAGCGGGAGCGGCCCAGCATCACCAGGTGGCCGACGACGATCCCGGTCAGTACGGCCAGGAACCAGCCGACGCGGCCGGACGGGAAGAGCGCGTGACCGCCGGTGACCGCCCCGAGGACGCCGGCGCCGAGCACGAACGTGGCGGCCGAGACGACCGCGGTGGGCAACGCGGGCCAGGACAGGTGTCGTTCCGCGTGTGCTTCGGACAGCCCGGGGCCGCCCGCGGACAGTCCGGTGGCGAGCGGTGGTGCTCCGGGACCCCGTCCGGTGCCCGGCCGGCCGGCCGTCGGCTGCCCCGCGGCCCGCTGTCCGGTGCCGCGCACCCCTCCGGGGCGCGCCTCCGCGGTGCGCGCCCCGGGGCGCCCTGGTGCGCCCACAGACCCCGCGGGCCGCCCTGCCCCACGTCCGCGCCACCGTGCGGCCGCCATGCGGCGCAGACCCAGACGCAGCCGTGAACCCGGGGCGGCGCTCTCGGTGGGTTCCATTCCCGTCCCTCTCACAGCCGGCGGTGCCCACGCCACACGGCTCGATGCCTGACAACCCCCGGCGGCTCCGTGACAGAAAGCCCTTCCACGGTGCCGCCACGAACACAGGGATGCCCCGACCGCAACTGGGCACGGCGGGCACACCTCCCAACAGTAGGCCGCGGACGGCTTCCGGGGGCACCGGTTGCCGACGGTTGCCCGAATGCGCCCCAGCCACCCGTATCCATCGGGTATGCGCCGACCAAGTGGCCTTCCCCGCTGCTTCCCGACTGCTCTCCGGCCGCTCCCCTCTACTCCTCGGGCCGCTCCTCGGGCCGCTCCTCGGGCCGCTCCTCGGCGGGCAGCGCCGCGTCGGCCGCCGCCTGTGGCCCTTCGTCGAGCAGGACGGTGAAGCCCTCCTCGTTCAGGACCGGCACCTTGAGCTGTATTGCCTTGTCGTACTTCGACCCCGGATTGTCGCCGACGACGACGAAGGACGTCTTCTTCGAGACCGAACCGGTCACCTTCGCTCCCCGGGTCTGCAGCACCTCCTTCGCGCCGTCCCGGGTGAAGTGCTCCAGGGTTCCGGTCACCACGACCGTCAGCCCTTCGAGCGGACGCGGGCCCTCGTCCTCGCCGGCCCCCTCGTCCTCCATGCGGACACCGGCAGCCCGCCACTTGCGGATGATCTCGCGGTGCCACTCCTCGGCGAACCACTGCTTGATGGAGGCGGCGATGATGCCGCCGACGCCCTCGGTGTCGGCCAGTTCCTCCTCGGTGGCCTGCTCGATCCGGTCGATGGACCGGAACTCCCGGGCCAGCGCCTCCGACGCGACCGGGCCGACGTGCCGGATCGACAGACCGGTAAGGACCCGGGCGAGCGGTCGCTCCTTGGCCGCCGCGATGTTCGCCAGCATCGCGACCGCGTTCTTGCGCGGTTCGCCCTCCTGGTTGGCGAAGACGGTGGCCGTCTTCTCCTCTCCCGTCTTCGGGTCCCGCTTGGGCAGGCCGCTGTCCTGGTCGAGGACGTACGCCCTGATGGGCAGCAGTTGCCCGACGGTGAGATCGAACAGGTCGCCCTCGTCCTTCAGCGGCGGGTCGGCGGGCTCGAGGGGCCCGGTGAGCGCCGCGGCGGCGACATAGCCGAAGTGCTCGATGTCCAGCGCCTTGCGGCCCGCGAGATAGAACAGGCGTTCCCGCAACTGGGCCGGGCAGGCACGGGCGTTGGGGCAGCGCAGGTCGACGTCGCCTTCCTTCATCGGCCGCAGCGGCGTACCGCACTCCGGGCACTCGGCCGGCATCACGAAGGCGCGCTCACTGCCGTCCCGCAGGTCGGCGACCGGACCGAGGATCTCCGGGATGACGTCACCCGCCTTGCGCAGCACCACCGTGTCCCCGATGAGAACGCCCTTGGCTTTGACCACGTCCTGGTTGTGCAGCGTGGCGAACTCCACCTCGGAGCCGGCCACGGTGACCGGCTCGACCTGCGCGTACGGCGTGACCCTGCCCGTACGGCCCACGCCCACCCGGATGTTGACCAGTGTGGTGTTGACCTCCTCGGGCGCGTACTTGTACGCGATGGCCCAGCGCGGTGCGCGCGAGGTGGAGCCGAGACGGCCCTGGAGCGGGATCTCGTCGAGCTTGATCACCGCGCCGTCGATCTCGTGCGCCACGGAGTGCCGGTTCTCGCCGTAGTGCGCGATGAACTCCCGTACGCCGGCGAGACCGTCGACCACGCGGTTGTGCGCGGAGGTGGGCAGGCCCCAGGTCTTCAGCAGGCCGTACGCCTCGGAGAGGCGGGCGAAGCCCTCGAAGCCCTCCAGGGCGCCGATGCCGTGGACGACCATGTGCAGCGGGCGGGTGGCGGTGACGCGCGGGTCCTTCTGGCGCAGCGAACCGGCCGCCGCGTTGCGCGGGTTGGCGAAGGGCTTGTCACCGGCCTCCACCAGACGGGCGTTGAGGCCCTGGAACTCCTCCATCGGGAAGAAGACCTCGCCGCGGATCTCCACGAGGTCGGGCACCTCGTCGCCCTTCAGGCGGTCCGGGATCTCGGTGATCGTCCGCACGTTGGGCGTGATGTCCTCGCCGGTGCGGCCGTCACCGCGGGTCGCCGCGCGGACCAGGCGCCCGTGCTCGTAGGTGAGGTTCACCGCGAGACCGTCGACCTTGAGCTCGCACAGGAAGTGGAACTCCTGCTCGCCCAGCTCCCGGTGGATGCGCTCGGCCCAGGCGGCGAGGTCGTCGTCGTTGAAGGTGTTGTCGAGGGAGAACATGCGGGAGCGGTGCCGGACGGACGTGAACTCCGTCGCGTACACCCCGGCGACCTTCTGGGTCGGGGAGTCGGGGGTGCGCAGCTCCGGGAACCGCTCCTCCAGCTTCTCCAGTTCGCGCAGCAGCCGGTCGAACGCGGCGTCGCTGACGACGGGCGCGTCGTTCACGTAGTACCGGAAGCGGTGCTCCTCGATCTGCTCGGCGAGCCGGGCGTGCTGCTCCCGCGCCTCGGCCGGCACGCTCGTCGTCTCCGCCTGCTGGTCACCCGCCACCGTGGGTCCTTCCGTCACTCTGGGTTGTCCGCGAGGGATCTCGCCGCCCTGACGCAGTGCGCGTAGGCGGTACGCGCGTACTCCGGGGACGCCCCCGCGAGTCCGCACGCGGGGGTGACCGTGACCGCCTCCGCGAGAAGGCCCGGTCGCAGCCCCAGCCTGCGCCACAGCGTTCTGACCCCCATGACGCTACCGGCAGGGTCCGACAACGGGCCGTCCGTGCCCGGCACGACACCGGTGAACAGCCGGGCTCCGCTCTCGACCGCCTCCCCGATCGTCTCGTCGTCACGTTCGGTGAGGAGCGAGAAGTCGAAGGAGATCGCCTGCGCGCCCGCCCGCCGCAGCAGGGCGAACGGCACGTCGGGCGCGCACGAGTGGACCACGACCGGGCCGCCGTCGTGCACCGCGAACACGTTCCCCAGCCCGGACTCGACGAGCTGACGGTCCACCGCGCGGTGGGTGCGGTAGCCGCTGGCGCTGCGCACCCGGCCGCCCAGGACGTCGGTGAGGGAGGGTTCGTCGAGCTGGAGGACGAGCCGTGCGCCGGGCACGCGCCGGCCCACCTCGGCGAGGTGCAGGCGCAGCCCTTCGGCGAGCGAGGCGGCCAGGTCCCGGCAGGCGCCGGGGTCGGAGAGGGCGACCTCGCCGTTACGCAGCTCCAGGTGGGCGGCGAGTGTCCAGGGGCCGACGGCCTGCACCTTGAGCGGGCCCTCGTACCCCTGGGTGTACTCCTCCAGTGCGTCGAGGTCCTCGCCGAGCCAGGAGCGCGCCCGCCTGGTGTCGCGTCCGGGCCGGTCCCCGAGCCGCCAGCCACTGGGCTCCACGCGCGCGTACAGCTCGACGAGCATCCCGGCGGTCCGTCCGATCATGTCCGCGCCGGGTCCCCGGGCGGGCAGTTCGGGCAGGAAGGGGAAGTCCTCGAAGCTTCCGGTGACGGTCTTGGCGGCCTCGCGGGCGTCTCCGCCCGGCATGGACCCGACCCCGGTCGCGGCCCCGAACCTGAACTGACTGTTATCGCTCACCGGAGAAGCGTACGGAACGGGTGGCGGGGCCGGTGTCCCGGCCGGGCCGCGGGAGCGCGCCGGCGGCCCGGACGGTTTCGCCCCCGGCCACAGGGCGGGCGGCCGGCATGCCCCCCGACGGCCCCCACACCCCACGGGACACACACCCCACGGCCCCCACACCCCACGGCCCCTACACCCCACGGGACACACACCCCACGGCCCCCTACACCCCACGGGACACACACCCCACGGCCCCCACACCCCCGACGGCCCCCACACCCCACGGAACGCACTCCCTGCGGGACACACACCCCCGACGGCCCCCACACCCTGCGGCCCGCACACCCCACGGCCCCCACACCCTGCGGCCCCCACACCCCACGGGACACACACCCCACGGCCCCTACACCCCACGGGACACACACCCCACGGAACGCACCCCCCGCGGGACGGCGTCCTCGAAGCGCCCGGCCGTGCGCCCGTGGGTCAGCGCCCGGTCCCCGGCCCCGGCCGCACGGTCAGGTCGTTGACCTCCGCGTCCCTCGGCAGGTCGAGGGCCATGAGGACGGTCGTGGCGACCGACTCGGGGTCGATCCACCTGCCGGCGTCGTAGTCCTTGCCCTCCTGCTGGTGGACCTTGGCCTGCATGGGGCCGGCGGTGCGGCCCGGGTAGACCGAGGTGACGCGGACGCCGCCCGCGTGCTCCTCCTCGCGCAGCGCGTCGGCGAGGGCCTTCAGGCCGTGCTTGGAGGCCGCGTAGGCGGACCAGCGGGCGTGGGCGCCCAGGCCCGCGCCGGAGTTGACGAAGACCACGTGTCCGCGGCTCGCGCGCAGCTGGGGCAGGAAGTGCCGGGTGAGTTCGGCGGGGGCGAGGAGGTTGACGTCGAGCTGGTGCCGCCAGGTCTTCGGCGTCAGCTCGCCGACCTCGCCGAGGTCGACGACACCGGCGATGTGCAGCAGGGAGTCCACCCGGTCCGGGAGGGACTGGTGGGAGAGGGCCCAGCTGAGCCTGTCGGGGTCGGCCAGGTCGCCGACGAGGGTCCGCGCGCCGGGGAAGCCGGCCGCCAGTTCCTTCGCGCGTCCCGCCGACCGCGCGTGCAGGACGAGGTCGTCGCCGCGCGCGTGCAGCCGGCGGGCGACGGCCGCGCCGATGCCGGAACCGGCTCCGGTGATCACATGTGTAGGCATGCCCGCCATGCTCGCACCATCGCGCGGTCAGGGCCTGGCCCGGGTTCTCCCGTGGAGGAAGGAGCGGCGTTCGGTGCGTGCTCCCGGTGTGCGGGACGGCCTCCGTCGTGGCGGAGTCACGTCGGAGGCCGTCCGGTGCGGCGGGCGTGCGTGCCGGGCGTCGCGACCCGCGGGAGGGCCGGGGCCAGGCCCTGGGTGCCCTGGCTCTCCTCCAGGCAGGCGAGTGCCCCGACGGGCTCCTCGGCGAAGAACACCAGGTCGGTGAGGGCGCGGGGCAGGAAGCCCTCGTCCTCCATCCGCCGGAACTGCGCCTTGAGTCCGTCGTAGAAGCCCGCGGTGTCCAGCAGGACCACGGGCTTGTCCGTGTGCCCGTGTTTCTTCAGTTCCAGGATCTCGGTGGCCTCGTCGAGCGTGCCGGTACCGCCCACCATGATCACCACCGCGTCGGCCTTCTCCAGGAGCAGCCGCTTGCGCTCCGCCAGGTCGGGGGCGATCACCATCTCGTCGGCGCTCCGGCGTGCCTTCGCCGCCAGGAACTCCACGGAGACGCCGAGGAGCCGGCCTCCCGCCTCCTGCACGCCGTCGGCGACGACCTTCATCAGACCGACGTCGGAGCCGCCCCACACCAGGGTGTGGCCGCCCTTGCCGAGCAGTTGCGCGAACTCCCGCGCGGGGCGCGTGCAGCGCTCGTCGAGATCGGCGGCGGAGAGGAAGACACAGATGTTCACCGGCCCGGGGTACGGACCCGTCCGGCGCGAGAGGGAAGAATGCGGGTCCGCCGGACGCTGCACCGTCCGGTGTCCGGGCCGGCCGGCGTTCGGCCTGCCCCGCCGGCCCGGATGCCCCCGACCCGGCTGACCGAGGAGTGTGGACCATGACCGTAGGACACCGCATCACCGTCGAGCGGAGCGAGCGGCACGTGCGTGTGGTGCACGGCGGGGAGGTTCTGGCCGAGAGCGGCCAGGCGCTGGTGCTGCGCGAGACGGGCCTGCCCGCGCGGTACTACATCCCGCCCGAGGACGTACGGCTCGACCTGCTGACCCCGTCCGACACCCGCACCCACTGCCCCTTCAAGGGCACCGCGTCCTACTGGTCGCGGCCGGACGCGGCCGACCTCGTGTGGGCGTACCCGGACCCGAAGCCGGACGTCGCCGGCATCAAGGACCACCTGTGTTTCTACGAGGTGGAAGTCCGATGATCGGATAGAAGGGTTGCGCTCGTCGGACGCGCGGCCCGCCTCACCGACGATCGGGCCGCGGTGCGGCAGTCTGCGGAGACATGGACAAGAACATCGTTTCGCGTGACGGCACCCTCATCGCCCACGAGAGCGCCGGACGGGGTTCCGTGGTCGTCCTCGTCAGCGGCGCGATGTCGACGGGCGCCACGGTGGCACCGCTGGCCGCGCCGCTCTCGGAGCGGTTCCGGGTCGTCGTGTACGACCGCCGGGGCCGCGGCGCGAGCGGGGACACGGCCCCGTACGCGGTGGAACGCGAGGTCGAGGACCTGGCGGCGCTGATCGAGGCGGTGGGCGGACAGGCCTCGCTGTACGGCGTCTCCTCGGGCGGCGCGCTGGCGCTGCGCGCGGCGGCGAGCGGTCTGCCGGTACGGCACGTCGCCGTGTACGAGACACCGTACGCGATGTCCGAGGAGGACCTGAGGGAGCGCGCGCGGTACACCGAGCGCCTGACGGAGGCACTCGGTGAGGGACGCCGCGGGGACGCGGTGGAACTCTTCCTCCGCCTCACCGGACTGGACGAGGCCGTGATCGAGAGCGCCCGGCAGTCCCCCCTGTGGGCCGGCATGGAGTCGATCGCGCCGAGCCTCGCCCACGACGACGCGGTCATGGGCGACGGCGGCGTCCCGGTGAAACTGCTGGCGTCGGTCCCCGTGCCGGTGCTGTCCATCGCGGGCGACGCGAGCCCGGCCTGGATGCGCGAGGCCGCCCGGACCATCGCGGACACCGTCCCCCACGGCACCTGCCGCACCCTGGCGGGCCAGACCCACATGGTGGAACCGGACGTACTGGCGCCGGTGCTGGCGGAGTTCTTCGCCCGCTGAGGCCCCGGAGGCACGGGCCCGCGCCGTGACGGCCTGCCGTCAGGTCATCGCACCGCGCCCCTCCGCAGGTCCGGTCCCTGCTCAGCGAGACGGCGCTCGCACTCACCGGCGTCCGGCAGGGCTCCGCTCCGTTCCCGCGGTGCGGCGCCGGACCCGCGGGTGGTGTGCTCGTCGAGACGGGTGCCGCGGCGTGGAGCCCCACGGCGCGGACGCGCTCACGGGGCTCCACGGCACCTGGGAAGACGAAAGGTCGCGGGATCAGCGGTGGGTGCGGAAGCTCGGCCCGAAGCGGTGGAAGGCCCCTTCCTGCTTCCACTGCGCGGCGGCCTCCGGGCTGGCCTCCAGCGGGTTCCGGCAGTCCGCGCCGATGGTGTCCCGTGGAGTGGTGCAGCGGATCACGTTCCGCTGGGAGGCGCTGCCACCGATGGCCGGTGCGCCGGTGTCCGAGGGGCGGGAGATACAAGATCGGCTACACCAAACCGCGGGACGTGGCCGAGACCGCTCCGCGCCACAGTCGCGGCTCCTCCTGCGCGAACCGCCGTTCGCGCACGTCGGCGTCGGGTAGCGCGAGCCGGACGGCCCCTCGGAAAGCCGCTCCGTGGCCGGGGTGCTTGAGGTGGCAGAGCTCATGGATCAGGACGAGGTCCACCAGGGCGACCGGTAGCTGTACCACCGCCCAGTGCACGGTGATCGCGCCCTCAGGGGAGCAGACACCCCAGCGACGGCCGAGGTCCCGCACCTCGATGCCGGCCGGAGCACGCACTCCGGCCAGTGAGGCCAGCGGCGGCAGCCGGGCAGCGAGCCAGCGCTCCCCGCGGCTGCCGTACCACTCCACAAGGGGCCCGGCATCGGCGGCGGCCGACCGCGATCGGGGCAGCTCCAGCCATCCCTGTCGCAGTCGTACGTGACGGCCGGCGCCGTCGGGAGTGAGCTTGAGCCGGTACCGGCGGCCCAGGTAGGCGAAGCCCTCGCCGCCGATCAGGTCCCTGACCGGTTCGGCCGCCCACAGGTCCTGACGGCGGCGGACCTCGGCGGCGAGGCGCGGCATGCGGCCACGCACCGCGTCGGCGATCTCCTGGGGATCCGCGTCTGCGGGAATCGCGAAGAGCACCCGGCCGTCCTCGGCGATCTCGATGCCGAGGGTGCGGCGCCGTGGCCGCACGACGACATCCCACCGCCACCCCCCGGGCACGGGGAGATCGGCGATGGCCTGTTCGACGACGGTGCTCACCCGCTCTTCCTACCATCCGGCAACGGCCTCACCCCGCCCGGCGGCCGGCGGCGGTCACCGGGTCAGGTGTCCCCGCCGTCCGCCTCGTCGCGCGGCCGGTATCCGAGGAAGCACTCGTGCCTCTCCACGGCCAGCTCCGTCAGATGGCTCGCGAGGTCGCCGATGTCGTCCCAGTCCATGGCGAGCCAGGTCTCCAGGTGCTCGCGGAGTTCGTTGCGCATGCGGTTGCGGGCGGCGATCTGCGTGTGTACCTGTGGCCGCCGGACGAGCACCGACATCTCCAGGGTGAGGCCGCGGGCCGCCCGGATCAGATCGGTGCCCGGCGGCCACGGTTCCCGTACGGCGTCTTCGGCGTGCTGCCGGAGCAGTCCGAGGACCAGCCGTTCGGTCCGGGAGTCGAGGCCGTCGTCGTTCTCCGGCTCCTGCTCCGCCGCGGCCACGTCCCCGACCAGACGCGCCAGGTCGGCCGCGGCCTGCTCGAAGTCGTCCCGCATCCGCGCGACGATCTCCTCGAGCCGGAGACTGAACCGCTGGTAGCCCGCCCGGTCGCCGCCGATCCTCGCGGTGATGCGCAGCTTCAGCGAGCCCGTCATGTACGAGCACCGCGCCCGGGGGTCGGCGTTCGCGTCGACCCGTTCCATGAACTCCGGGTCGGTGAGTTCGACGGGTGGGATCCGCTGCCGGATCCCGGTGGTCTCGAGGTGCTGCGAGATGAGCCGGCGCACCTTGGCCCCGTAGCGGCGCGGGCTGAACTGTTCGCGGCCGTCGAGGTAGCGGCGTCTGGCCATGTACTGGAGTGTGCCGAGCTGGCCGGCCAGCTCCCGGTACCTCAGGGCCTCCGGGTCCGGCAGGACCGCGTTGAGCGCGGTCAGGAAGTCGCGGACGCGTTCGTCGAACTCACCGCGCAGAAGCGGGTCGTCGAGGCGTCGGCCGAGGAAGTCCTCCCACTGCGACGCGTCGCCGGGGTCGGTGACGTTCTGCCCGGCCAGGAAGCGGGTGACCTTCGCCCCGAGGTCCTCCAGGAGGGCCTTGGCGGCGGCGTCGGACCGCAGCAGCAGTCCGTCCCGGTCGGGGCCGCGGCCGTCGGGCTGCGGTCCCTCGTAGTCCGGCTGGAGGTGGTCCACGGAGACGTTCCGGTAGCCGAGGACGTGCCGCAGGTGCTCCTGGTCGTAGGAGGCGAGCGAGCGGGCCAGTTCGGGACCGATGCCGACGTAGTCGACGACCTGGCCCCACGTCTTGGCCGGGTAGGGCCGGTTGGTGCGGGCCACGGCCTGCAGCAGTCCCGCGCCGGACAGCTTGCAGTCCAGGTAGAGGACCTGCTCGACGGGCGCGTCGAAGCCGGTGAGCAGCATCGACTGGACCACCAGGAAGGCCATGGTCTCCGGCTGCGCGCCGCCCTCCGTGTCCGGCGGCGCGGGCGGTCCGCTGTCCGCGGGCAGGTCGAGATCGACGTTCCACACCTGGCCACCGCTCGCCGGGGTGCCGACGCCGGACGGCTGCGACCCGTGCGTCCTGACGTTCCATGCCGGGTCGGCCGTGATGTCGCGCGGCGGCAGCCCTTTCTTGAAGCGTGCGATGTGCGCGTCCTGGTGGCTCTTGGTGATCCACGGCCGCCACGCCTGCGGATCGCTGCCGCCCTGGCCCGCCGGGGAGATGACGACGGCCGCGTCGAGCGTTCTCAGTACCTCGCGGTCCGGCAGGAGCACGAGGAGCGCCCGCTCCTCGTCGTCGGCTTCGAGCGCGGCCATGGGGTCGGCGATCAGGGCCGGGTCGAGCGCGTCCAGGCGGGCGACCAGCCGGTCGCGGGCGGCGAGCAGCGCGCTGCGGTAGCGGACGGCGGCCAGCCGCGAGACGGTGGCGATCTGCGCCCCGAAGCGGTCGGGCAGCGCGGTGCGGGCCCAGTGGCCGAGCATGTGCTCGGCCTTGGCCTCGATCACCGAAGGGGCTTCCAGGATCTCCTTGCGGCGGCCGAACGTACGCAGCACCTTCGCCCGCAGCTCCGGATCGGACGGCACCTTCTCGTCGAACCGGGCGTCGAGGGCGGCCTGTTCGACCACATCGAGCGGTACGGCGTACGCCTCGTAGCGGACGGGCACGACGGACCGGTCGAGTTCGGCATCACGCAGGGTGTACGTGTCGGCGTACGGGCCGAAGATCTCCTCGCTGCGTCTGCGGTTGCTGCTGATCACCGGGGTGCCGGTGAAGCCGACGAAGGCGGCGCGCGGCAGCATGGCCCGCCAGCGGGCGTGCTGCCACTTGTCGTTGCCCCGGTGGGCCTCGTCGATCAGGACGACGACGTGGTGGTGGGGGTTGGCCACCCGGTTCTGTACGTGTCCCGCGTCCTCGCCACCGTCCTCGTCATCGTCGTCGGGAACGGCGTCGGGCAGTGACTCCTCGCGGCCGTCGTACGCCGTGTCGTCGCGCTGCGCCTTCTGCAGGGTGACGAGGACGACGTCCCCGACGTCCACCTCCAGGTACTTCCTGGCCCGCTTGACGCTCGGCGCCCGGTGCACCTTCTCCTCGGTGGCGGCGAGGCTCGTCCGGATCTGCTTCTCCAGGTCGAGGCGGTCGGTGACCACGACCACCTTGTGCGACTTCAGAGCGGGACGGCTGCGCAGGTGCCGGACCAGGAACGCCATGGTCAGGCTCTTGCCGGAGCCCTGGGTGTGCCAGACCACACCGCCCCGGTGGCTGACGGCGACGCCGGCCGCCGCCTTCCGGTCCCGCTCCTCCAGTTTCCGCGTGAGCGCCTTCACCGCCTTGAACTGCTGGTGGCGGCCGACCAGTTTGACCGTGCGGTGACCGCTGCCGAGCCGGGTGGTGAAGTCCCGTACCAGATCGAGGAGATGGGCAGGGCGCAGCATCCCGGCGACCAGGACCTCCTGGTCGGTGAGGGCTGCCGACGCGGACTTGCGCACCTCCTCGCGCACGCGGTCCTCGCTCACGGGCGCGACCGTGCGCCAGGGGGCGAAGTGCCGGGGTTCGGCGGTGACCGTGCCGGTCTCGGCGTGGTCGCGGTCGGTGCCGACCAGGACCTGCGCGAAGCGGACGAACTCGGGGACTGCGGCCGGGGAGTTGACGCCCGCGTACCGAAGGACCTGGTCGACGGCGTCGTCCAGGGCGGCCCGCACGTCTCCCCGAGGGCCGGACACCACGGGCGCCTTGCACTCGATCACCACCCACGGCAGCCCGTTGACGAACAGCACGAGGTCGGGCGTGACGGGAGCGGCGTCCTTGCGCTCGACCCGGAACTGGGAGACGACGAGCAGGTCGTTGCCGCCGCCGGGCGTGTCCGGCCGCTCCCCGAACTCGCCGTCCCAGTCGACGAGCCGTACGTGTTCGGGGTCGCCCTTCGTCCAGCCCGTCAGGGTGCGGGCGTTGCGGCCCTTGCGCAGGAGGTCGGTCACCTCCAGGTTCCCGGCCACACCGCGTTCCTTCGGGCCCTGCCCCGGCGCGGTGCCCTGGACCAGGGCGAGGAGGTGGTCGAGCTGCGCGTCGCTCAGCCAGGGTTTCCCGTCCGACGGCCTCGGGTTGATCCTGGCCACGGCGGCCCTGAACCGGTCCGCGTACACGACGGCCTCGAAGCTCGTACGGTCCGAGGCGCCCGGCGCGGTGGCGGGTCCGGCGGTCGGTCCGCCCCGGAGATGGGTCCAGCCCATCGCCGTCAGCTGCTCGATCAGCGGCCGCTCGGTCCTGACGTACTCCGGCTGCTCCCCCACGCGCCTGCCCTCCCCGGCCACCGGCCCCGCTCCCCGCCCTCCGGTACAGGACAGGAGATCGAAACTCTATCGGCGGCCGGGGAGCGTGGGGCGGGGTGCGCGCGGATCAGGCCGCGAGTACGGGTGAGGGTGGCTGGAAAGCACCCACTCCTTACTCAGAGGCGCGTGGTGTCCAGGACGATCCCGAAGGGCTCGGGCAGGGTGACCGGGGTGCCGAAGGGGTGAGGGCCGTCGGCCTTGGTGTAGCCGAGTTCGCCCGGCTCGGAGAAGAGCGTGAGTTCGCGGTTCTGACGGTCGACCAGTAGGTACAGCGGAGCGCCGTACTCGGCGTAGCGCTTGCGCTTGGTGACGCGGTCCGTGTCGGCGTTGGACTTCGAGGTGACCTCGACCGCCAGAAGCGTCAGATCCGGGGTGACAACGATGTTGTCGTCCTGCGCGAGTTCCTCGGGGACGACGGCGATGTCCGGGACGTACCAGTTGGGCGAGCCGGGGAGGTCGATGTCCCCGGAACCCTCGACGCAGCCGAGTTCGTCGACACGGTCCTCGATCTGACGGCGAATGACCCGTGTGGCGCGTTCGTGGTCCCAAGTCGGCGGCACGGGTTGGATGATCCCCTCGATGATCTGTACACGGCTGCCGGCCATGTACCTGATGGCGTGCTTCAGGGCCCGCTCGTGATCGATGTCCGCGTACCTGTCGTCGGGCTGCGGGTGGGTGCTCATGGCGTCGTCGCCTTCTCTCGCGGAACGGCGTGATCGGTGTACCACGGACGTGGTGACTCCTGAACCAGGACGCAGGCAGTGCTCCCCCATACGGGTGATGAACACTGCCGGCGTCGGCTTCGGGAGGTAAGGCACCGGGTGTGCGGATCAGGCCGCGAGCGCCGGGAGCGGCGGCCTGAAATCACCACCAAGGGCGAGTTCGAACCAGATGGTCTTGCCGCCCGGCCCGCCGTTCGGCCCGTCGACGGACCCGCAGCCGCCCCACCGGTCGGCGAGACTCTCGATGATCGGCAGCCCACGGCCGGAGGGAGCGGCGGGATCGGGCATCGCCGCGCCCGGCGCGAACGGAGGCAGATCCGGACTCGCGTCCCACACGCTCACCCGCAGCGCGGGGCACAGCCACTGCATCCGGACGATGACCGGGCCCTTGGTGTGCCGCACCGAGTTGGTGGCGAGTTCGCAGGTCAACAGCTCTGCTCGGTCGGCGAGTTCACTGATCCCGTGCGCGTGGAGTACGGCACGGAGGGTGCCCCGGACGATCCGGGGGCCGCGTGGGTCGCAGGGGAGGTGGATCTCGTACGTCCAGGGAGCGGCGAACGGGATCGGGGCGGGGTGGTCGCCGTAGCCGACGTCGTGGTTGACGCCGTAACTGACAGGGCGGGTCGATTCGTTGCTCGGTTCAGTGCTCTGTTCGTTGCTGCTCACGAGGGTCTGCCTCCGTGGTGCGGAACGGGTTCTTTGGGGCGCCGGTCGCGAACCGCCGTACGGCGGTGGCAATGCCGGGGTCCTGCCTTCCGGAGGGCAGGGGGCCGGTGCGCTTCCGCTGAGCGGCTGGAACGCGAATGGCGTGCTACACAATGTAGAGCTACCCACTTAACCCGTGCCATGCTTTGAACTGGAACGAGTGAATAATCGGATTCGGTTGGACCCGATCCACCAGCGTCGGCACACTGTGCGCGAGCAAGGAGGCTGTAAATGGCACCGAAGCACCAGCCTCGATTCTTCACTTGCGGTGTGACGTCGGTCGGTTCGGCGGTTTGCCCGTAATGTCCCCTGCCGTTCGAGGACGGGCCGTCGCGTGACGCTGCGGGGCGTCGGGTTCCACGGGCCCGAGGGTGCTGCGGGTCCTCTCCTCTCCGCTGTCGTCGGGGCGGGGCCGACCGTCAGGTGTGGGCCGGAAGCTGGGTGGCCCGCTGCCAGGCGGTGGCGAACGCCGGCGCCCAGGGCCAGGTGCGGTCGAGGTGGAGGGTGCGTCTGCGTGCGTGGGCGGTGAGCCGGGCGGGCAGGTGGTAGAGCCTCCTGCGGATCGTCTCCGGTTCGGCGGCGGCGAGTTCGGGCTCGTCATGCAGGAGAAGGAGCCTGGTCCATGCGTCGAGGTCCGCGGCGATAGTGGCAGCCAGCACCCAGGCGGCGTTCAGCTGCCAGGACTTCGAGGGCAGCAGCCCGAGGCCGATCCGCTTGATCGCCTTGACACGATCCTCGACCTCGGCATGATCACGGTAGAGAGCATCGACGAACCACACCTGCCCGGAGCCGGACACCCCGGAAAGCCCCTGGTGGGCGGGGATGTTCGTGGCGACGATCTGGTAACGCCAGCCGGTGCGCTGCTCGAACGCGGTCAGCTTCTTCAGATCGCGGCGCGAGGGCTTGACCCGGCGCACGATCAGCCGCATCCCCTCGGGCCAGCCGCTCAGGTCGCGCACCCCGGTCAGCTCGGCGACCTGGTAGGTGACCTTCTGTCCGTCCGGGCCCTTGATCTCGTGGACCTCGCCGTCCTGCCGCAGCGCGTCGTTCCACACGTCCGCGGGCAGCAGTGCGATCGCGGCCTCGTCGGCGGTATTGATGGCCCAGCCGGTCACCCAGCGCACTCGGCGGCGGCTGGTGGTCAGCGCCTGCAGATGCTCAAGGAGGCCGTGGCTGAAGGCCGCGCCGTCGATCCTCACCAGCAGCTTCGACCACAGCGGCAGCGGAGTTGCCGCAGCGCGGCGGCCAGCACCGTCTTGTGGTCGGCGACGTCGTTGGACGCCGCGTTGCCCGGCCGTAGCAGCATGGTCACGCACTCGCGGGTATTGGCCAGCCAGGCGCCCAGCGGGTGATGTCCGTAGCCGCCCTTGAACGTGCCGGCCGCGCCGTCCTTCTTGCTGGTGCAGGTCACCAAGGTGGCATCGAGATCCAGGACGTACCAGTTGGTGAGCGTGCGCCCGCATACCGAGATCCACGGGAACCCACCGGGCCGCAGGGCGAGCAGCGTCCACACCCCACGCCGTATCACGGCGCGCACGCGCTCCACCCGGGCTCCGACAGGGCCGTCGATGGCTTCCAGCGTGCGCCACAGGGTGCTGTCCGAGACCGGACGGGGAAGAACGGCCTCCAGTGCTGCTGCAGTTGCTCGGCCTGCAGGACATTCCTCGCGCCGAGGACGATCGCGCAGGCCAGCTGGACCAGGGCCATCCCGCGATCCCGCCACCCCGGCCCGACGCCGCGGGGCAGCGCGGCGGCCAGGGCGCGGGTCAGCCCGACCCGGTCCGCGATCCGGTGCAGCAGCACCACGCCCGCATGCCCGACCAGGTTCTTGCCGTCGGCCCGCACAACGAGCCGACGATCCCATTCGGTAGCCTGCACCTGTTGGGTGCCCCCACTCTGCGACGTTCTTGATCTAGGAAGTTCAGATCATCGCAGGTCAGGGGCACCCTTCCGCTATCAGGGCGTCACATCACTGACGGACGGCCCTCGTAGCTGAATACACGAGGCCAGCCCACGATCCGTCAGCGCCGACTCGGCGCCGAGCTGCGACGGCTCAGAGAGTCCGCAGGCATGCCCGCTCCCAGGGCAGCCGAGTTGCTGGGCACCGACCGCACCAACATTTCCAACATCGAGGCCGGTAGGTACGGCATCAGCGAGGACCGTCTGCGTCGGCTCGTGAGCATCTACGAGTGCGACGACGAGGAACTCATCGACGCCCTGGCCTCCATGACCGGAGGCCGCCGGAGCGGTTGGTGGGAGGAGTACCGGGGCAAGATCCCGCCCGATTTCCTCGACACATCGGAACTGGAGCACTACGCCACGAGCCTGCGCTCAGTCCAGACAGCCCATCTTCCCGGCATCTTCCAGACCGAGGACCACGCGCGCGCCCTCTTCGACTTGTTCATCCCGACCCTGCCCCGCCTTGAGGTGGAACTCCGCATCGCTCATCGGCTGGCGCGGCATGCACGGATCGCAGATGAGCCCGGCATCCCCTACATCGGACTCATCCACGAAGCCGCGCTGCATATGCAGGTGGGCGGGCGGAAGGTAGCCAAAGCGCAGCTCGCTCGCCTCTTGGAAGAAGGCGAGCGTGACAACGTCACTCTCCGGGTCATCCCGTTCTCGGCGGGCGGCTTCCCCATGGCCGGCGACTCCGTGATGTACGCGGTGGGCCCCAGCCCTCACCTGGACACAGTCCTGGTCGACTCCCCGCTCGGCGCCGCTTTCTTCCACTCGTCCACTCAACTCGCCAACTTCCGTCGGCGACTGGACGCGATCGAACAGGTGGCGTTGAATCCGAAGCAGTCATCAGATGCCATCGCCGAAATCGCCAACGACCTCTAAGAGGTGCCCGTCGTGTCCGCCCTGAAGTGGATCAAGTCCTCGTACTCCGAGGCCAGTGGTAACAACTGCGTTGAGGTTGCCTGGACACAGACAGGAGTCGCCCTGCGGGACAGCGAACGCCCGGCGGATGTGATCGTCATGGGCCGGGCGTCGCTTGGTGCGCTGATAGGAAGCCTCAGGTCCGGTTCACTCGGGAGCGGCCGCTGAGCAGGTCTTCGATCACGCCCTGCTGGATCGTGCGGAGCTTTGCGATCTGCTGTTGCAGCACGGCAGCCCGCTCCCGAGCCGCATGTACCGGGCCGAGTAGACGCCGTTGCTCCTCCACCGGCGGGACCGGAACCGGCATCTGCTTCACCTGGGTCGAGTTGATCGACGCAAGGTTGGTCGTTTGCTTACCCACACGCTGAAAGTAGGCTCGGCCCTCGGGCGACGCGGCATACAGCGCGAGGAAGTCCGGCAACATCTGCTCGCCACAACGAACTCTGAACACATGGTTCTGGTGCAGACACTCGTCGATGCGACCGTCCCAGACGGCACCTCGGCCCAGCTTGTCGAGGTCGCCGCCCTCGGTGAGTAGAAGGTCACCCTTCCTGAGGGCGTAACGCTCATACTGTGTCTTTACGATACGAACCGTCTTTACGTCAGTGGTGTCAATTCGCCCATCGAGCACGTTCGCGACGCGGAGGTAGGGCAACTCGATGGTTCCGTCGCCCACGAGTTCGGAGCCGAGTGTGACACCGGCCGCAACGGTGGCGACCGAGTCGAGACGCGGACCGGCTGTCCCGACTTGACCCAATGCATGCGCAGAGAGCGCGGATTCGGCGATTTCGACCTTGGCCAGCATCCGCTCCAACGCCCCGATCCGCCGCTCGAACGCCTTGTGCGCGGCGACAATGTCGCGTTGTTCGGACAGCGGCAGTCGCGGAATCTCCAGGGCTCGTACGTCGGCCTGCGACACCTTGTACTGGCCGCTGGTCCCGCGCATGGCCGCCTCAATCTGCCGCCGCACAGCAGCTGAGGTCAGCACGATTCCCAAGAATCCGGGGTCCAGCAGGTCAGGATCAGCAACCAGCCGGAACACCAAGTCCGGCAGAAGCAGTCTCGGACGGACCTGGTTCACCGTGCAGGCGACACCCACCAGCGCCTTGACCCCGTTGGCCCGGGACATGAGGACATCGCCGCGCCGTACTTCAAAGGCGATCCTCGGCAGGACCTCGTTGGGAAGTCGCTTCGCCTCCGAGGCGACGAACTTCCCCGAAGTGACCGCGCTGAGCTTCAGGACACCCCACTCGTCCATCGCAGGTCGCGCCGAGTCGCAGACCGGACTCCATCCGGTCTCGACTTTCCGCAGCACATCCTTGAGTGCCACCGTGGATCGGACCTCAACGCCCATAACCCAGCACCCCCAGCCACTCCGCAAGCCCCTTCGCCGCGTCCCCGCTCTCGTCCTCCAGGTCCGTCAGCGAGACCTCGTACTTCTCGGCCCAGCGTCGGAAGGAGGCGACGATCTCGCGGCGGCCCGCCGCCAGCGCCGCGTTCAGACGGTCGGACAGGTCACGGCGCAGGACGGCGAGGACGACACCCTCAGGTCCGCCCGCCTCGGACAGCTTCCACTTGGCCGCCTGCTTCAACTCCGGCAGGAAGCTGTCGTCCAGCGCCTTGCGCTTCCTGCGCGCCGCCGTCAGGGACTTCTTGGCTGCCGTCAACGCCTTGTCCAGAGCGGCGAGTTGCTCCGGGGCGACCGGCTCCCCCAGTTCACCGGATTCGGAGTCGGACTCGTCGTCCGTGTCCGTACCCGCGTCCGCCACCGCCGACCTCGCCTCGGCCGCTGTCTTCGCCGCGGCCTCCGCCTCCGCGACGGCCTTGTCCGCCGCCTTGACCGCCTCCAGGAACTCCGGGATCAGCTCCCGTACGACCGGCTGGTCGAGGGCCCTGCGGCGCTCGGCCGGAGAGACCGACGTGCGCTTCGCGTCCTCCGCGCCGCCACCCGGGACCGCCGGGTCGACGATCGCCTCGACGGAGTCGACCCAGCCTTCCAGGACCCGCTCGAAGCCGCCCGCCGCGAGGGCCTTCATGTCGTAGCGGTTCTCCGTCCACCAGGCGGCGATGATGCCGGCGGTCGTGAACTCGTCGAGAACCCCGGCTCCGCCGACCGCGGCCGTGAACCCGTCGAGAAGCCCACTGCGCAGACCCATCAGCTTCCGGTCCGCCGCGAGCTGGGCGAAGAGACCGGAGCTCTTCGCCCACCACTCGTCGAACGTCTCGCGCAGCTCCGACTCCCGCGCGTACGTCAGTCCCGGAACACGGGCGGCCGTGGCCTCCGCGCCCTCCGGCAGGAAGTCGTAGTACTCGCCCGAGCCCTCCCGGCGCGCGAACAGCGAACCGGCGTCGACCCCGTACGCCCTGAACAGCCCCTCCTTCGCCGCGACCTCGGCGACCGGCACGCCCCCGTACAGGTGCGCCCGTACGTCCTGCGGCTCGGCGGGAGGCGAGTTGTCCACCCAGCGGCGAATGTTGAAGTTCGCCTCGGGGACGCCCTTCGCGTCGGGGGCGAGGAGTTCGTCGCGGTGGACCTCGCGCGAGTAGCCGTCGATGAGGCGCCAGCTGCGGAAGACCTTGACGATCTTCTCGATGTGTTCGGGGCCGAGTTCGTTCTGGTTGCGGCCGGGCGTGAAGTCCCGGTCGGCGTTGATGAAGAGGACCTTCTCCCGGCGCTTCGGGTCGGTCTTCCCGTGCGGGGGCCGCAGGATGAGGATGCAGGCCGGGACGCCCGCGCCGTAGAACAGGTTCGGGCCGAGGCCGATGACGGCTTCCACGCAGTCCGCGCGGAGCATCCCGATGCGGATCTCGCGTTCCTTGCCGCCCCGGAAGAGCACCCCGTACGGCATGACGACGGCCGCTCGCCCGCCGTCCTCCTCCAGGACGGACACCATGTGCTGGACGAACATCAGGTCGGCCTTCTTGCCGCTCCCGGGCGTCCAGCCCCAGTGCATCCGCTTGCCGTGGTCCTCGTCGGCCCTGGCGACGGCGTCCTCGTCGTACGGGAGCGAGAACGGAGGGTTCGACAGGATCGCCGAGAACTTGCGCAGCCGCCCGTTCTCGTCGAGGTGGAGCGGCTCGGCGAGGGTGTCGCCGTGTTGGAGGTCGAAGGTGTGGATGCCGTGCAGGACCATGTTCATGCTGGCCATGGACCAGGACGGGCCGTTCTTGTCCTGCCCGTTGACCGACAGTTCCTCGGGGTCGCCGCCGTGTTCCTCGACGTGCTCGCGGGCCGCGATGAGCATGCCGCCGGAGCCCGCGCACGGGTCGTACACCGACTCCCCGGCCTGCGGGTCGACGAGGCGCACCATCATCCGCACCACCGAACGCGGCGTGTAGAACTCGCCGCCGCGCTGGCCGGCCGAGTCCGCGAACCGGCCGAGGAGGTACTCGTAGGCCGCGCCCAGCATGTCGGGGAACTCGAAGTCCTCGTTGCGCAGCCGGTAGAGGCTGAAGTGCCGGATCAGCGAACGGAGTTCGGGGTCGGTGAAGCGCGGCTTGGTGCCGACCACCTCGTTGAAGCCGATGTGCGAGGCGATGCCCGCGAGCAGGTCGTTGCCCTCCTGGAGCGCCACCAATGCCTCGTCGAGGCCCTGGCCGACGTTCTCGGTCAGGGCCATGATGCCGGGCGCCGGGCTCTGCGGTTTCTCCGGGTCGTGGTGTGGTCCACGCCACCAGCGGGCCCGCGGCGGCACGTAGAAGACGCGGGGGTAGGCGGCCGGGTTGTCCGCCTTGGCCAGTGCCCTCGCCTCGTCGCCGCCGGTCTGCGCGAGCCGCTGCTCGTACACCCGCTTCCACTCCGGCTCGAACTCGTCCGAGGCCCGCTTCAGGAAGAGCATCCCGAAGATGAAGTCGCGGTACTCGGAGGCGTCCATCCGGCCGCGCAGGATGTCGGCGGCCGAGAAGAGATGGCGTTCGAGCTCGGGCAGGGTGATTCTGGCCACGCGCGGATCCTTCGTACGGAGATGGAGGTGCTACGGAAGGTTAGACGGCCCGCCGGTGCGGGAGGCAACCCGCGCGGAAACCGGACATCCGCCGCCGCACGGCGAGGGGCGCGGCCGTCGCTCAGACCTTGACGATGCCCAGGCTGACCAGGAGCCGCCACACGTCGGTGGACGGGTCGCGGTTCAGCGGCTCGCAGTTCTTGGCGTGCCCCGAGCGGGGGGCCCGTTCCTTCTCCGAGCGGCCGTACTCCGGAGCCTCGAACGTGGCGTTGGCGGGCTTGCACGCACCGTGCTCGCACTGACCGACCAGGGCTCGCGCGTGCCGCACCGCCGCCTTCTCCCTGCCCTTCAGCGCCTTGGTACGGGCATCGCCCAGACCCTTGTCGGGCTTGTCGAACCGCTTGTACGCGGGGTCGGCCTTGCGCAGCTTCTCCAGGACGTGCGTGTTCTTCGCCGCGCCCTGGGCGCCGCCGAACGGCTGGAAGTGCAGCAGCAGCCACAGTTCGAAGGAGGGGTGGGAGAAGCAGACCTCGGTGTCCGAGGCCGCTGCGGCCTCGAAGGCCTCGGGGATGTCGTGGTGGCTGTCCCGGTCGAAGAGCACCCAGGTCTCGTCCTCCCCCCGGGCCGCGTCGACGACCGCCTCGACGGCGCGGGACGGGATCAGGCCGTCGGCCTTGCGGACCGGCTTGATGGTGAAGGCCGGCCGGCCGGTCTCGCTGTCCCCGCTCCCGTACTCCTTGTTGAGGTAGCGCAGGTAGTCGTACTCGGTCGCCTCGCCTTCGCATCCCACGTACAGCACCCGCTCGCGACGTGAGTACTGCGGCGGAGGCGCCTGCGGCGGCATCACCGTGCTCGCCGCGTCCTTCCTCGACCTGCGTCTGCTGCTCATGCTCCGTGCCCACCCCGCTCGCTCACGCCGTCGCTGCCGCCTTCTCCTCCAGCTGGGACACCTCACGGGCGATCTCGCCCGGGGTCACCCGGGGCACCCCTCCGTACCGGCCCCGCAGATAGCCGCGCTCCAGGTCCTCGCCGGCCTCCGGATGGGCTGCGACCAGCGGATACAGCTCGGTCGCGCCGGACTTCGTCTTCGCGGTGAGCCATACCTGGTCGCGGCCGAGCGGACGGTCCAGCACGGCGTTGCCGAGCAGGGTGGCGTCATGCGTGGTGAAGATCAGCTGGGCACCCTTGGCATTGGCCTCACGGTCCTGGAAGAGGCGGACGACCTCGGCGGCCAGCGTGGGGTGGAGACTGGAATCGAGCTCGTCGACCAGCAGCGTCGCCCCGTTGTCGAGGACGGTGAGCATCGGGCCGAGGAAGGCGAACCACGCGTGTGTGCCGAAGCTTTCCTCGGTGAGGAAGTCGAGCGGCACCGCTTCCGCCCCCTCCGTCCGGTGCCGAAGGGAGACCGTACCGGTGTCCGGATCGAGATCGAAGCCGGTGACGCCCAGGTCGGCGGCGGCCAGGAGCTGGACGAGTCGTTCGCGGTAGCCGGTGTCGTCGTGACGTTCGGTGAGGCGGCGCTTGGTCCAGTCGGCACGGTGGCTGATGTCCTCCCCCGGGGTCATCAGCCACAGGTTGTTCAGGAACCAGCGGTGCAGGGCGGACAGCTGAGGGTCGTTGAGGGTGGCCGCGGTGGAGAGGAAGAGGGCGTTCGGCCGGGTGAGTGCGACCAGGTCGTCGCGGCGGCCGGTGAAGGCCGGGCTCTCGAAGAGGTACGCGTCGCCGTCCTCCGCCGGGCGGTCCGCCTCCCGGTCGAACCAGACCTGCCGGACGCCGCCCGGGTAGGCGTGCAGCCATTCGGCCTCCACCCGGTCGTCGGAGAGTTCGAAGCCGTACGTGTAACGGACGGGGGTGCGGGCGCCCAGGACCAGGTCGACCTCGAAGAGGGTGGTCTCCTCGGCGCCGGCGGCGTCCAGCTTGAAGGGCTGCCGGTGCGGTACCCCGGGATACTTGGCCCAGTCCGCGAAGGAGGTGCGTACCGCCTCCCGCATGGCGTGGAACGCGCTGAGCATGTTGCTCTTGCCGGAAGCGTTCGCACCGAAGATCCCGGCGACGGGCAGCACCGGCACGTGCCCGCCACCGTCCTGAGCGATCCCGCTGTCCCGCGCGACGCTGTCGGAACTGTCCACACCGCCCGCAGCGACAAGTGTCAGCTCGGCCTCGTCCCGGATCGAGCGGTGGTTCGCCACTCGAAAGCGCAGAAGCACCGTCCACCTCCCGGAGGGGCGGGGAGGTCCCGCCGCCGACTCACCCTGCGCGGACCTTCCGCGACGGCCAGCCTATGCCGGGGTGGTCGGACCGTGCCAGCTCCTGCGAGCCCTCGACATCAGGCGGTGGCGGCTTCCCGGCGAACCGTGGTGGCGATGGTGGCGGAGCCGACCACCCGGGTGCCGTCGTACAGCACGATCGCCTGCCCGGGAGCCACCCCGCGCACGGGCTCCGTGAACGACGCGTGCAGCGTGTCACCGACCAGCTCCGCCCTCACCTCGGTCTCGCCGCCGTGGGCGCGGAGCTGGGCGGTGTAGGTGCCGGGGCCGGCCGGGGCGGTACCGCACCAGCGGGGCTCGACCGCGGTGAGCGCGCCGACGTCGAGGGAGTCCGCGGGACCGACGGTGACCGTGTTGGTCACCGGGGAGATGTCCAGGACGTACCGGGGCTTGCCGTCGGGGGCGGGGGTGCCGATCCGCAGACCCTTGCGCTGGCCGATGGTGAAGCCGTGGGCGCCCTCGTGCGTGCCGATCCTGGTGCCGGACTCGTCGACGATGTCGCCCTCGGCCCGGCCCAGCCGGTTCGCGAGGAAGCCCTGGGTGTCGCCGTCGGCGATGAAGCAGATGTCGTGCGAGTCGGGCTTCCTGGCCACCGCCAGCCCCCTGCGCCCGGCCTCCGCGCGGATCTCGTCCTTGGTGGTCACCGTGTCGCCCAGCGGGAACATCGCGTGGGCGAGCTGCCGGTCGTCCAGTACCCCGAGGACGTACGACTGGTCCTTGGCCATGTCGGAGGCGCGGTGCAGTTCGCGCGTGCCGTCGGGCAGGGTGACCACGCGCGCGTAGTGGCCGGTGGCCACGGCGTCGAAGCCGAGGGCGAGGGCCTTGTCCAGCAACGCGGCGAACTTGATCTTCTCGTTGCAGCGCAGGCACGGGTTGGGGGTGCGGCCGGCCTCGTACTCGGCGACGAAGTTCTCCACCACGTCCTCGCGGAAGCGGTCGGCGAGATCCCACACGTAGAACGGGATGCCGATGACGTCGGCGGCGCGGCGGGCGTCGCGCGAGTCCTCGACGGTGCAGCAGCCCCGCGCGCCCGTGCGGAAGGACTGCGGGTTCGCGGAGAGCGCGAGGTGGACGCCGGTCACGTCGTGTCCCGCTTCGGCGGCACGGGCCGCGGCCACGGCGGAGTCGACGCCGCCGGACATGGCGGCCAGGACGCGAAGGGGACGGGAGGGCTGCGGGGTCTCAGTCATAACGTCTCCAGGGTACGGGGCACGGGAACCGGAACCACCGGGTATCCGTTGTAGACCGCATGGGGGAGAGAAGAGCTTCCAGGGACCGGGTCACCAGGGACGGGGACCGTCGCATCGGCCGGCGGGCCCTGATCGTCGGCGGGGTGGCCGCCGCCGCGGGGACGGCCGCGCTCGCACGGGACGAACTGGGCCGCCTGTGGTGGAGGGTGCCGGGGGTCGAGAAGCCCCGTGAGGACGGTGTCGTCGACTTCGCGGGCGCGCGCTGGGTGGCGGCCTCGGACGCCAACTGGCGGCGCGCGGACCGGCCCGACGACTTCGGCATAGACATGGTGATCGTGCATGTCACCCAGGGCAGTTTCGACAGCGCGGTGCGGGCCTTCCAGGACCCCGGGCACCAGGCGGCGACGCACTACATCGTCGGCCAGGACGGACGCGTCACGCAGATGATCCGCGAGCTGGACGTGGCCTACCACGCGGGAAACCGCGACTACAACGAGCGCAGTGTCGGCATCGAGCACGAGGGGTTCGTGGACCGGCCGCAGGACCTCACGGACGAGATGTACGAGGCCTCGGCCCGGCTCGCGGCCCGGATCTGCGCCCGCTACGACATCCCGGTCGACCGGGAGCACATCATCGGCCACATCGAGGTGCCGGGCACCGACCACACCGACCCGGGTCCGCACTGGGACTGGGACCGCTACATGAAGCTGGTCCGCCGGGCGCTCACGGCACAGGCCTGAGAGCCGGCGTTCAGGTCAGGCCTGCCCGGCGGGCACGTTCCACCGCCGGGCCGATGGCCTTCGCCAGGGCCTCGACGTCGGCGCGGGTGGAGGTGTGGCCGAGGGAGAAGCGGAGGGTGCCGCGGGCCAGGTCCGGATCGGTGCCGGTGGCCAGGAGGACGTGACTGGGCTGGGCGACACCGGCGGTGCAGGCGGAACCGGTGGAGCACTCGATGCCCTGGGCGTCGAGCAGGAGCAGCAGGGAGTCGCCCTCGCAGCCGGGGAACGCGAAGTGGGCGTTGGCCGGAAGCCGTCCCCCGGGCGCGGGGTCGCCGCCGAGGACGGCGTCCGGGACGGCCTCGCGGACCGCGGCGACCAGCGCGTCGCGGAGCGCGCCGATCTCCCGGGCGAACCACTCCCGCTGCTGGGCGGCGAGCCGGCCGGCGACCGCGAAGGAGGCGACCGCGGGCACGTCGAGCGTGCCGGAGCGCACGTGCCGCTCCTGACCGCCGCCGTGCAGCACGGGTACGGGGGTGTACTCACGGCCCAGGACCAGCGCTCCGATGCCGTACGGGCCGCCGATCTTGTGGGCCGAGACGGTCATCGCGGCGAGCCCCGACGAGACGAAGTCCACCGGCACCTGGCCGAAGGCCTGGACGGCGTCGGAGTGCAGCGGGACACCGGACTCGGCGGCGGCCTCGGCCAGTTCACGGACCGGCAGAACCGTCCCGATCTCGTTGTTGGCCCACATCACGGTGGCCAGGGCCACGTCGTCGGGGTTCCTGGCGATCGCCTCGCGCAGGGCGTCCGGGTGGACCCTGCCGTGCGAGTCGACCGGCAGGTACTCGACGGTGGCGCCCTCGTGCTCGCCGAGCCAGTGGACGGCGTCCAGGACGGCATGGTGCTCGACGGGGCTGGCGAGGACCCGGGTGCGGGCCGGCTCGGCGTCGCGGCGGGCCCAGTACAGCCCCTTCACGGCGAGGTTGTCGGCCTCGGTGCCGCCCGAGGTGAAGACCACCTCGCTGGGGCGTGCGCCGAGGGCGTCGGCAAGGGCTTCACGGGCCTCCTCGACACTCCGGCGGGCACGCCGGCCGGCCGCGTGGAGGGAGGAGGCGTTACCGGTGACGCCGAGGTGCGCGGTGAGTGCCTCGACCGCCTCGGGAAGCATCGGGGTGGTCGCGGCGTGGTCGAGGTAAGCCATGGTGGGGCCGATTCTACGGGCCGTGTCCGGTGGCCCTGGGGCGCGGTCGGCCGGGTACCGCGCCCGCTCGGAAGCTCCGGGAGATCGTGTCGTCCGTCTGCGTCGACGCCGGCAGGACCAGCGGGTCGGCGACCAGGCCGAGGCCCAGGCAGGCGCGTGCGCGCCGGGTCGTGCCCCGCCGCAGGGCGAGGCCCGCCAGCACGACGGCGATCGGCCCGGGAACGACGTCGAGGACGAGCAGGCCCAGCACCCCCAGGACGAAGGACGCGACCGCCATGCCGTCGGCGCCCTGGACAGCGGTCCGGTGGGCGACCCCGGAGGTGGGGTATGGGGGGTCGGGCAGCTCAGCCCAGGCGTACCCGGGCGAGCTGACGGGACTGGGCCGCCAGACGGCCGGTGCTGTCCCAGACCTCGGCGTCCTCCTCGAGGAAGCCGCCGGCGAGGTTGCGGGTGGTGATCGACACCCGCAGCGGGCCGGGCGCCGGGCGGGAGCGGACGTGCACCGTCAGCTCGACCGTGGGGACCCAGCCCTTGAGCCCGAGGTCGAAGGCGGTGGGAGGCAGCGCGTCCACCGCGAGCAGCAGGGAGAGCGGGTCGTGGTCCCGGCCGTCGGCGAGCCCGAACCAGGCACGCGTCTCCCCCTTGCCGGAGGGCTCTCCGAGAGCCCAGCCGAGGGTCGACGGGTCCAGTTTGAGCAGCAGACGGTCCATGATGGCGGAGCTGCCGTCGACGGGGGCCGGGCCGTCCTCGGCACCGAAGCACTGGTCCATGGGCGGTATCACGGGCGGCTCGGCCGACGTACGGACGTCGTCGGGCAGGGCGTCCAGGTCGCCGTAGGAGGCCAGGAGACGGATGCGCTCGACCTCACGGCCCCGGTCGTCCGTCTGGAAGAGGGACGCCTGCCCGGTCGAGAGGGTGTGTCCGGTGCGTACGGTCTGGGTACGGACGACCGCCGGGCCCGGCTGGGAGGCGGTCAGGTAGTGCGCGGTGAGGGTGAACGGGTCCGGATGCGGCAGCGCGTGGGCGAGGGCGCGGCCCAGGACGGCCAGCAGATAGCCGCCGTTGACGGCGCTGATGATCGTCCATCCGGCGGAGAGATCGGCGTCGTAGACGCCCGGTGCGCGGGGGACGACCGCGGTGTCGCGATCGAACTCACTGTCGCCGATGGTGGCCCGAACGGCCGCGGCGGAGGCTGCTTCTGGCATGGATGAACAGTACAAGAGCGACCTACTGAGCGGTAGCTTTTCCCCTTGTCCCTCCACCGCTCCCCTCGTCTACTCCTCCTCGCGAACCGTCGTGCGGCGCTGCCAGGCGCGGGGCGCCCGCCAGTGGTACCGCAGCGCCAGCAGCCGCAGCACGAACGCCGTGATCACCGCCACAGTGCTGGTGAACGCGTTCAGCGCGTCGAACCGGATGCACAGCGCGACCATGGTGGCGCCGACGATCGCCGGTACCGCGTACAGGTCGCGGTCCCAGCGCAGCAGCGAGGGCACCTCGTTGGCGAGCACGTCCCGCAGCACGCCGCCGCCCACCGCGGTGGCGAGGCCCATGCAGGCGGAGGCGGTCAGGCCGAGCCCGTAGTCGTACGCCTTGGTGGTGCCGACGACGCAGAACAGGCCGAGCCCGGCGGCGTCGAAGAAGTTGACGGCGTTCTGGATGCGCTCCACGTGCGGGTGGAGGAAGAAGACCAGCACCACGGCGAACAGCGGGGTGACGAAGTACCCCAGGTCCGTGAAGGCGGCGGGCGGCACCGCGCCGATGACCACGTCGCGGAAGAGACCGCCGCCGAGCGCGGTGACCTCCGCGAGTACGGCGATGCCGAAGACGTCGAGGTTCTTGCGCACGGCCAGCAGGGCACCCGAGATCGCGAAGACGAAGATGCCGATCAGGTCGAGCGTGTGCAGGAGGGACGGGCTGAAGAGTTGCTGAAGCACCCGTACATTCTTACCCGGCAAGAACCCCTCGCCTTGCAAAGCAAGGCGAGGGGTGAGACGAACGTGCTGTCCGTGGACCGGTGGGATCAGATCTGCCGTCCAGTCGTCCGACGGCCGCCGGGCTGTCCGCGACGGTGCGAACCGCTCCGGGCGGACACCGGGCGGTGGCCCGGAGGGTTCCCGGAGCGCCGGGAGGTCTTGCTCCGTCCGGCGCTCCGGGAATCCGGGAGCACGGCGGTCCGTCAGTCGGTCCCGGCCGAACCCCTGGCGGACACGTCCGGCCGCGCCACGTCATGGCCCTTCGCGTCGGCATCGGCCGTCGGGTCGCCCGGGACCTCGACCGCTGCGGGCGCCTTCTCCTTGACCACCGCGGCGTCCGGCTTGGTCGTCGAGTCGGCCGGCAGGAGCGCGGCGGGAACCTCCGCCTCGCCCTCGGCCCGCTCCGCCGGCACGTCCTCGGTTTCCGTGACGGCCTCGATGCCCGTCGGCTGGGTCCGCGTCAGCTCTCCCGACGCGATCTCGGCGGTGTAGTGGCAGGCCACCCGGTGACCGCCGCCGACGTCCTGCAGTTCCGGCCGCTCGGTCGCGCACCGCTCCGCCTGGGCCCAGGGGCAGCGGGTGTGGAAGCGGCAGCCGGTGGGCGGGTTGGCCGGGGAGGGCAGGTCACCGGTGAGCAGGATGCGCTCGCGGCGGTCCTCCACCTCCGGGTCCGGCACCGGCACGGCCGACATCAGGGCCTTGGTGTACGGGTGCTTGGGCTCGGCGTAGAGGGTGTCGCTCGGTGCCTCCTCGACCAGCGAGCCCAGGTACATCACGCCGATCACGTCGGAGATGTGCCGGACGACCGCGAGGTCGTGGGCGATCACCAGGTAGGTCAGGCCGAGTTCCTCCTGGAGTTCCTCCAGCAGGTTGACGACCTGGGCCTGGATCGACACGTCGAGCGCGGAGACCGGCTCGTCACAGATGATCACATCCGGCTCGAGGACCAGCGCGCGGGCGATGCCGATGCGCTGGCGCTGGCCGCCGGAGAACTCGTGCGGGTAGCGGGCCAGCGCGTTGGAGGGCAGGCCGACCCGCTCCAGGATCGCCTTGATCTTCTCGCGGCGCTCCTCCTGGTTCTTGCCGATGCCGTGGGCGACCATGCCCTCGGACAGGATCGACTCGATGTTCTGCCGGGGGTTGAGCGAACCCAGCGGGTCCTGGAAGACCATCTGGAGCCGGCGCCGGAAGCGGCGCATCTCCTCGCCGGGCAGCTTCGCCAGGTCGGTGCCGTCGAGGACGACCGACCCCTCGGTGATGTCCACCAGCCGCAGCACCGACCGCCCGAGGGTGGTCTTGCCGCAGCCGGACTCGCCGACCAGGCCGTAGGTCTCGCCGGCCTCGACCTTCAGGGACACCCCGTCCACGGCGTAGACGTGTCCGACCGTACGGTCGAACAGGACGCCCTTCTTGATGGGGAAGTGGACCTTGACGCCGTCCAGTTCGAGCAGGCTCATGCGGGGACCTCCTCGGCCTTCGCGTCGTCGGGTACGGGGTTGACGCACCGCACCCGGTGATCGGCGGCACGCTCCTCGGCCAGCTGCGGGGTGCCGGTCAGGCAGCCCATCTCGTACCGGTCGCAGCGCGGCGCGAAGGCACAGCCGTCGGCCCAGGCGACGCGGTCGTTGATGGAGCCGCGGATGGGCTTGAGGGACTCGCCCCGGGGGGCGTCCAGGCGCGGGATGGAGCCCAGCAGTCCGTGCGTGTAGGGGTGGGTGGGGTGGGCGAACAGCTCGCGGCGCCCGGCGGACTCCACGGCCTTGCCCGCGTAGAGCACGTTGACCTCGTCACAGAGGCCGGCGACCACACCGAGGTCGTGGGTGATCATCAGCAGGGCGGTGCCCTCCTGGTCCACGAGTTCCTTGAGCAGTTCCAGGATCTGGGCCTGGATCGTCACGTCGAGGGCCGTGGTCGGCTCGTCGGCGATGAGCAGGCTCGGGGCACAGGCCACCGCCATGGCGATCAGCGCGCGCTGGCGCATGCCGCCGGAGAGCTGGTGCGGGTACTCCTTGAGCCGCCGGACCGGGTCGGGGATGCCGACCCGGTCCAGCAGGTGGGCGGCCTCCTTGCGGGCGGCCTCCCCCTTCATCCCGCGGTGGCGCTCCAGGATCTCGGTGACCTGCACGCCGATCGGCACGACCGGGTTGAGCGAGGACAACGGGTCCTGGAAGATCATCGCCATCCTGCTGCCGCGCAGGTCGCGACGGGCGGACGGGCTCATGGTGAACAGGTCCGTGCCGTCGAATTCGGCGCGGCCGCCGACCGTGACGCCCTTGTGGGGCAACAGGCCCATCAGGGCCAGGGAGGTGACGGACTTTCCGCAGCCGGACTCGCCGACCAGGCCCACGACCTGGCCCTGGTCGACCGCGAAGGAGACGCCGTCGACCGCCCGGGACTCCTTGCGGCCGCGGCCGCCGAAGGTGACGGTCAGTTCGTCGACAGTGAGCAGAGACATGGTGGTTCAGCCCCTCAGCTTCGGGTCGAGGGCTTCCCGCATGGCCTCGCCGAGGAGGGTGAAGCCGAGGGCGGTGATGATGATGCCGACGGCGGGGTAGACCGCCATCATCGGCGCGTTGTCGAAGAAGCGCTGCGCCTGGGCGAGCATGACACCCCACTCGGGGATGGCCGGGTCGGGGTTGCCCAGGCCCAGGTAGGACAGGGCGGCGGCCTCGATGATCGCGGTGGCCAGGGAGAGCGTGGCCTGCACGATCACCGGGCTGAGCGAGTTGGGGACGATCTGCGAGACCACGATGCGCCGCTTGCGCACGCCCAGGGACTTGGCCGCGAGCACGTAGTCCGCGCCGCCCTGTGCCAGCATGGAGCCGCGCAGCAGCCGCGCGAACACCGGGATCTGGACGACACCCACGGCGATCATCACCGTGGTGAGCGACTGCCCCATGACGGCGGCCACGGACACGGCCAGCAGCAGCGAGGGCAGCGCCAGCATCATGTCGATGAAGCGCATGATGACGGAGTCGATCCGCTTCCCGGCATCACCGCCGAGGGTGGCGGCGGCTCCGGAGACGCCGCCGATCAGGAAGCCGACGGTCAGGCCGATGAAGGTGGAGACGACGCCGACGAGCAGCGTCTGGCGGGCGCCGACCAGCATGCGGGAGAACATGTCCCGGCCGAGGTGGTCGAGCCCGAACCAGTTGTCGCCGCGGGGGCCGACGAACTCGCCCCGGTTGGGGAAGACCTCTCCTCTCCACGCCTGGGCGGTCGGGGAGTACGGGGTGAGGTAGGGCCCGACGACCGCGACGAGGACGAACAGGGCGATGACGACGGCGCCGATGATCGCCATCTTGCTGTGCTTGAGCCGGCGGAAGGCTTCCCGCCACAGGCTGGCGCCGGAGCTGGTCTCCTTGGTCGCGGTCAGTTCCGCGAGGCGCTGGATCTTGTCGGTCTTGGTGGCGACACTCACGTCAGTGCACCCGCACTCTCGGGTCGATGAGGCTGTACGCCACGTCCACCAGCAGGTTGATCAGGACGTACACCAGCGCGATGAACATGATGAACCCGACGAGCACGGGGTAGTCACGGCCGTCGATCGCGGTGCGGATGAAGGAACCGATGCCGCCGAAGGAGAACACGGACTCGGTCAGGACCGCCCCGGACAGCAGGGAGCCGGTGAGCAGGCCGACCGCGGTCACCACGGGGAGCATCGCGTTGCGCAGCACGTGGCGGCTGCGCACGACGCTCCGCTTGAGGCCCTTGGCCTCGGCGGTGCGGACGTAGTCCTCGTCCTGGACCTCGAGGACGCTGGCGCGGGTCATGCGCACGATGACGGCGAGCGGGATGGAGGCCAGGGCGACGGAGGGCAGCACCAGGTGCATGATCGCGTCCCAGGACGCGTCGAGTTCCCCGGTCAGGACGCCGTCCAGGACGGCGAATCCGGTGACGTTCGTGGCGTTGATGCCGGTGTCCAGGCGTCCGTAGCTGGGGAAGATCCCCAGCTCGACGGCGAAGATCTGCTTGAGGATCAGGGCCAGGAAGAAGACCGGGATGCAGATGCCGACGAGTGATCCGGAGACCGCTGTGACGTCGAGCCAGCCGCCGCGGTTGCGGGCGGCGAAGTAGCCGAGCGGGATGCCGACGGCCACGGCGATGATGATCGCCAGGAGGGACAGCTCCACGGTGGCGGGGAAACGCAGGACGAACTCGTCCCACACCGGCTGTCCGGTCTGGGTGCTGGTGCCCAGGTCGAGTTCGGCGATGCGCTTGAGGAAGCGCCAGTACTGGACGTAGACGGGCTGGTCCAGTCCGAGTGCGCGGTTGATCCGCGCCACTTCGGCCTCGGTGGCCTTTTCCCCCAGGATCGCTGAGGCGGGTCCGCCGGGCAGCCGGTCGAGCCACAGGAAGAGCAGAACCGACAGGCCGAGCAGCGTGGGTATGAGCTGGAGCAGTCTTCGTACGACGAGACGCAGCACCCCGCATGCCCCTTTCTTGCGTAATGTGTGACATGAACGGACCCGCCCGGCCGCCGAGTTGCGACGGCCGGGCGGACTCCTCGTGCTTGGGTTGCTCCTGCTCGCCTACTTGAACGAGACCTCGGCGAAGACTTCCTGCGTCAGCGGGGAGACATTCGGCGGGTTCACGTTCTTGGCGAAGGCGATGGCCGGCGGGGAGGACGAGACCGGGAGACCGGGCAGGTAGTCCATGATGGCCTCGTTGGCCTTCTCGTACGCGGCCACGCGCTCGTCGTGGTTGCCGAGGGTCGAGCCCTCGTTCACGGCGTCGAAGACCTTCTTGTTCTTGAAGCCCCACTGCTTGTCGTACCCGGAGAACCAGGTGCCGATGAAGTTGAAGCCGTCGTTGAAGTCACCGGTCCAGCCGAGCATGTGCAGGTCGCAGGAGCCCGACTCGGTGGCGTCCAGGTAGTCCGGGGCCCACTTCATCGCCTTCGGCGTGACGGTGATGCCGGACTTCTCCAGGTCGGCCTTCATCAGCTCGAACAGGTCCTGCGGGGCAGGCATGTACGGGCGGGTGACCTCGGTCGGGTAGCAGAAGTCGACCTTCAGCTTCTCCTCACCGGCCTCCTTGAGGAGGTTCTTCGCCTCGGCGGTGTCGTACGAGTACTGCTTGACGTCCTTGGAGTAGCCCTCGACCGTGTCGGGCATGAACTGGTCGGCGACCTTGCCGCCCTCGGGCAGCTGGGTCTTGACCAGGTTCTCCCGGTCGATCGACTGCGCGATGGCCTGGCGGACTTCCTTCTTCTTGAGCGCGGGGTTGGCCTCCTGGCTCATGCCCACGTAGAAGAGGTTGAAGACGCCACGGGTCGGGACGACGTAGCCCTGGTCCTCGAGGGTCTTGACGTCCGCCGGCGCGACGAGGTCGTAGCCGTCGATGTCACCGGCCTGGAGCGCCTGGCGGCGGCCCTCTTCGGTGTCGATGGTGCGGAAGACCAGGTTCTTGACCTTCGCCTTGTCGCCCCAGTAGCCGTCGAAGCGCTCAAGGGAGACTTCCTTGTTGCCCTTGTTCCACTTCGTGATCTTGTACGGGCCGGTACCGGCGACCGTGCCGGCCTCCTGGCTGTACTTGGGGTACGTGATGGCGTCGCCCTTGGCGGAGGCGTCCTGCTTCTTGTACTCCTCGAGGGCCTTCGGCGAGTGGATCGCCAGGGCCTGGAGGGAGAAGCCGCCGGGGAGGTTGGCGGAGGGCTCCTTGACCTCGATGACGGCGGTGTTGTCGTCCTTCGCGGTGCAGGACTTGTAGTTCGCCTCGGACGTTTCCTTGTCCTCGTTCTTCGCGAAGCCGCCCATGATGGACTGCCAGTAGTACGAGACCGCGCTGGACTGGTAGGTGCCCGTCCAGTTGAACCAGTGGTCGTAGTTGGCGCAGACGGCCTCGGCGTTGAACGCCTCGCCGTCGTGGAACTCGACGCCCTTGCGGAGGTTGAAGGTCCAGACGGTGCCCTCGTCGTTGCTCGACCACTTCTCGGCGAGGCCGCCGACGAGCTCGCTGCCGCCCGACTCGTGCTCCAGAAGCGCCTCGAAGGCCTGCCGCGTCACGCGGAAGGTTTCACCGTCGCTGGCCAGGGCAGGATCGAGGGAGCCCGGGTCACCGGCACCGGCGAAGACGAAGGTGTCCTTCTCGCCGCCGCTCTCGTTGTCACTGTCCCGTTCACTGGAGCAGCCCGTGGCGATCAGACCGACCGCCACCGCGGCCGTGATCGCCCGAGCGGCTCGGGACTTGGGTATGCGCATATTGGGGCCACTCCGGGTCCGCTATGTGGATGCATCTTGACCGGCCGAACACTACAGACGTTCACAGCGAGTCGAGAACAGTCCGGATAGCGGTGATACCTAGCTGAGATCTGAACAGTTGACATAAGGGATGTTTCAGGCGTCCCCCTGTTGCAAATTAACCGTTCGGACACATCTGACCCTCCGTCAAGAGACCCGAGAAAAGCGCCGGACGGCGTGAAGGACGGGTGAAACCGCAGGTGACAGGCGGTTGACTGGCCATAGCTGAGTGCACATGGCCGAAAATCTGACGTGAAATCAGCGGCCGGGAGGGCGAAACGGGCGCTCTCCGTCGACAGGTGTGCCCGTTCCGCGGACACCGTCACGTTGAGTCATCACGGGGAGTGCGGCCGGGTCCTTCCGGACCTGCCTCTCACGCATACGCCCCGGTCAGCGCTGGGACCCGTCCGGCGGATCAGGCCGGAGGTGACTGGCGGTATCTCTCCGACCAGGCCGAGCGGGGGCCGGTGCGTTCAGCCGCAAGGCGGAGGAGGGCGCCGACGCGATGAGGGCCCTCCCCGCTCATGGGAGTTCCCCGATCGAGCGAAGCCGAGAGCCTGGGGAAGTCGGCAGCCGACGACAGCGCCGCCGGGGCGCCCCCTTCTCGAAGAGCTCGAGGAGGGCGTGCCCGGCCGCCCCCGCTCATGGGAGTTCCCCGATCGAGCGAAGCCGAGAGCCTGGGGAAGTCGGCAGCCGACGACAGCGCCGCCGGGGCGCCCCCTTCTCGAAGAGCTCGAGGAGGGCGTGCCCGGCCGTCCCCCGGCCTCCGAGGCGCGGTCCGCCGGACAGGACCTACCGCGCGGGCAGGTAGCCGGACCCCGCGGCGGGAGGCGCGGCGGCGGCGGCGTGCGCCTCGCGGTCGTAGAACGGGCGCGCGTGGGCACGCAGCCACATCGCGACCGGGTCGTGCTCGTCGGACATCGCGACGGTCGACACCGGAAGCCCGTCCGGGACCGCGTCGAGGGACTGCCGCATCATCGCGCGCACCGCGTCCACGGCCGACGGCGACGTGTCGTACACGTCCAGGCCGACGGCGAGGTACGGGTCACCGAGCGACGGCTGCACCCAGGCACGGCGCAGCGAGCGGACGGCGGGAGTGCGGTGCGCGTTCTGCGCGAGCAGGGCGTAGAACTGCGGGATCTCGATGGCGGGTTCGGACAGCCTCAGGGGTCCGGCGGGCTGGCGGTCCAGCCCGGTGGCGAGCCTGCGCAGATCGAGCCAGGGGATGCCGAGGCCGCCGCCGGGGGCGTGCGGATTGAGCCAGAGTCCGTAGCGGTCGGGGTAGAGGGCGCGGGCGGCCTCGACGCCGTCGACGACCTCGTAGGACCGGTTCCAGCCACTGGCGGACAGCTCCTGGGCGGAGGTCACGCAGGGCGCGTAGCCGAAGCCGTCGACCTCCATGTTCCCGTACTGGGCGTCCGGGGAGCCGGCCTGGCCGTGCCACAGCAGCATCCAGACGTGGCCGGAGGAGGGTGTCGCGAGCGCGCGCAGCAACGCCTCATAGGCGTCGTAACGCCCGGGTGTCACCTGGCGCAGCATGTGCTCGACCTGCCCGGCCGCCGCGGTGCCAGCGCTCACTTTGTATCGCCCCTCCGTACCACCCGTACAACACCCTCGCCCGAGCCCGATGAACCTAGCTTAAGCGCCTCCCGGCGCCGGGGAGCTCCGCCGGTGCGTGACCGGCCTCCGGCAGCACCGAGCCCCCTCAGCGCTGCCACTGGTAGAAGGGGCGGACGCGGTCGCGCATCCACTGGCCGACCGGGTCCTGGGCCACGTCCAGGAGGACGAGGTTGACGGGCCACCTCACCGGCTCACGGCCCAGCGCGCGGCCCAGCGCGTCCATCGGCGCGGCCCGCAGGTCGCCCTCCGTCCGGGACAGTTCGGCGGGGGCCAGCTCGACGCCGACGAACAGCACCGGTTCGGCCGTCTCGATCTCGGCGAGGCAGCGGCGGGCGGTGGTGACGACGCCGAGGGCCTCGAACTCCGCGGCGGCGGCGGCGAGGAAGTCCACCGGGTCGTCCTGCCAGTCGGGGGCGAACAGCTTGACCCGGCCGCCGCTCGCGGGTCCGTCCAGCGGGCCGCGTCCGGCGCGGCACAGGGCGGCGACGGCGGGGGGCGGCAGCGGGATGCCGACCACTCCCCCGGGGTTCACGGCGATCCCGGCCTGCGGCGGCAGACCGCGCGCGAACTCCACCGCGGGCGCGACGGTGAACGACATGTGGGTGCCGACGACCTGACGGAACTGTTCCTCGGAGCTGAAGACCGGTACGTACGCCTGGCCGTCGATCTCCGTCATGGGCAGGTCCAGCGGGCCGCTGTCCGGTCCGCCGCCGTTGGGCAGTGGTATCCACAGGTGACTGCGGCCCAGCACCTCGATGATCCGGCCGTCGGCCGAGGGGACGCCGAGGGACGCGGAGAGCGCCTCCTCCAGTTCGTTGCCGGGCCATCCGCCGTGCGGGTGGGGGTGAGTCTGTGCCGGGAAGTCCGCGGAGAAGCCCGCCGGGAAGTCCATCTGCCTACCGCCTGCCTGGAACCACTGCTGTGGCTGAAAAGGCTAACCGCTGCCGTACCCCGGCGTGCGGCCCGTCCACGGGCCGGCCGTGGAGCCGCCGGCCCGTGATCAGTCCGTGAACTCGATGCGGTGCAGCGCGTCCGCCGCGTCGCGGTCGGCCAGGACCGCCGAGCCGCAGCCCGCGGGCAGGTCGCCGCGCGTCACGGACGTCAGCAGCCGGTCGATGGCGGTGCGGTGGCGCCGGAAGGCGTACCGGGAGACCCCGCGGCCGCGCTCGCGCTGGCCGTCCAGGGCCTGCTTCGGGGGGACGTCGAGCAGCAGCAGGTGCAGGACCGCGCCCCGGCGGCGGGCCTCGCGGGCCAGCCAGCGGCGCACCCAGGCCTGCGTGCCGCAGTCGTGGACGACGACGCCCTCACCGGTGCGCAGGGCGCGCCGCAGTCCGGCGTAGTGGGCGAGGCGGACCAGGGGCCGGTACACCGCGTACGGCAGGAGGCGCGGCATGCCGCGGTCCCAGCGGTCCCGGGTGTCCTGCGAGTCGATGCGGGTGCCGCGCGCCGCGCGCCGCATGAGGGTGGACTTGCCGCTGCCGGGCAGTCCGGTGACCACGACGAGGTCGCGGGGGCCGAAGAGCAGGGCGTGCGGGCTGCGGCCGGCACGCTCGCGCAGGTCGCGGACGACCGGCGCGGGCAGGATGACGCGGGTCCCCCGCACCGAGGGGGCCTGCTGCTCGGGCAGCGCGACGCCCGTGGTGGTGGCGTACGCCGTGGCCTTGTTCACCGTAAGTCCTCCCCTGGGGGCGGTCCGGCCCTGTGACCAGGTACCGGACCGTCTCCCCGCCGAGTGTAAAGAGACGGTAACGCCGCGGTCTTCAGGATTCCTTCCCTTTCCCGGTACAGGCCTGTCACAGCCGTCCGTGAACACCCGAACACCCTGCGCTTCCTCCCAGAAGGGTCCCCCTGCCGCGGCCCGGCGATGCGTGCAATGATGTGCGCGCCAACTGCATACCGGCCGTTCGAATCCGCGCGGGAGAGTCCCCGGCACCGTTGCCGCCGGGGCGCCGAAGGAGCAAGTCCCTCCCTTGAATCTCTCAGGCACCGTTACCGCGTGGGCGAGGCACATCTGAAAAGCGGGCCGCCGCACGTGTTTCCGGCGGCCCCACCCAAGGTGCAAACCGTGGTCGTCCCCTGCGCGGGCGGTCATGGCGAACCTCTCAGGTCCCGATGACAGATGGGGAGGAACGACCTCGCCCGTCCTGCCCTGGGAGACCGACCGATGAGCAGTACCGCACCCCGCCGGACCGCACTGGACGCCCTGCACCGTTCGCTCGGCGCCACGATGACCGATTTCGCCGGCTGGGACATGCCCCTGCGCTACGGCTCCGAACGCGACGAGCACAACGCCGTGCGCACGAGAGCCGGCCTCTTCGACCTCTCCCACATGGGCGAGATCACCGTCACCGGCCCGCAGGCGACGCAGCTCCTCGACCACGCGCTGGTCGGCAACATCGGGACCGTCAAGCCCGGCCGCGCCCGCTACACCATGATCTGCCGCGAGGACGGCGGCATCCTGGACGACCTGATCGTCTACCGGCTCGAGGACACCGGGGCCGGGTCCCCTCACGCCGGGACCCCTCACGCCGGGACCCCTCACTACATGGTGGTCGCGAACGCCTCCAACGCCCAGGTGGTGCTGGACGCGCTGGTGGAGCGGTCGGCCGGCTTCGACGCCGAGGTCCGTGACGACCGCGACGCGTACGCGCTGCTCGCGGTGCAGGGCCCCGAGTCCCCCGGCATCCTGCGGTCCCTGACCGACGCCGACCTCGACAACCTGAAGTACTACGCCGGGCTGCCCGGCACGGTCGCGGGCGTCCCCGCGCTGATCGCCCGTACCGGCTACACCGGCGAGGACGGCTTCGAGCTGTTCGTGAAGCCGGAGCACGCGGTCGGGCTGTGGCAGGCGTTGACCGGGGCCGGCGAGGGCGCCGGGCTGGTCCCGTGCGGGCTGTCCTGCCGGGACACGCTGCGCCTGGAAGCCGGCATGCCGCTGTACGGCAACGAGCTGAGCACCTCCCTGACGCCGTTCGACGCCGGGTTCGGGCGGGTGGTGAAGTTCGAGAAGGAGGGCGACTTCGTGGGCCGCGCCGCCCTGACCGAGGCCGCCGCCCGCGCCGGGGCGACCCCGCCCCGCGCCCTGGTCGGCCTGGTCGCCGAGGGCCGCCGGGTGCCGCGCGCCGGGTACGCGGTGGTCGCCGGCGGCGAGGTGATCGGCGAGGTCACCTCCGGTGCGCCCTCCCCGACGCTGGGCCGGCCGATCGCGATGGCGTACGTCGACGTGGCGTACGCGGCGCCGGGCACGGAGGGTGTCGGCGTGGACGTCCGCGGCAGCCACGAGCCGTACGAGGTCGTGGCACTGCCGTTCTACAAGCGGCAGAAGTGACACCGCCGTAGACGGCCCCGGCACGGCCTTCCGGGCTTTCGCACGTCGGGGCACGGCGGTGCGCGGTGCCGTACGGCGGCGCAGGCCGACGTAGTTTCCGACTCATCAAGCACATCCCCCGCTTACAGGAGAACCCAGACCATGAGCAACCCCCAGCAGCTGCGTTACAGCAAGGAGCACGAGTGGCTGTCGGCCGCCGAGGACGGCGTGTCGACGGTCGGCATCACCGAGCACGCGGCCAACGCGCTCGGCGACGTCGTGTTCGTCCAGCTTCCCGAGGTGGGTGACACCGTGACCGCGGGCGAGACCTGCGGCGAACTGGAGTCGACCAAGTCGGTCAGCGACCTGTACTGCCCGGTCACCGGTGAGGTCACCGAGATCAACGAGGACGTGGTGAACGACCCGTCGCTGGTGAACTCGGCCCCCTTCGAGGGCGGCTGGCTGTTCCGGGTGCGGACCGGCGAGGAGCCGGCCGACCTGCTCTCCGCCGCCGAGTACGACGCCTTCATCCAGGGCTGAGGAGGCCGTAGCCGCATGTCGCTTCTGAACACCCCGCTGCACGAGCTCGACCCCGACGTCGCCGCCGCGGTCGACGCCGAGCTGCACCGCCAGCAGTCCACCCTCGAGATGATCGCCTCGGAGAACTTCGCCCCGGTCGCGGTCATGGAGGCCCAGGGCACGGTTCTCACCAACAAGTACGCCGAGGGCTACCCCGGCCGCCGCTACTACGGCGGCTGCGAGCACGTCGACGTGATCGAGCAGATCGCCATCGACCGGGTCAAGGAGCTGTTCGGCGCCGAGCACGCCAACGTGCAGCCGCACTCGGGCGCGCAGGCCAACGCCGCCGCGATGTTCGCGCTGCTCAAGCCCGGTGACACGATCATGGGTCTGGACCTCGCGCACGGCGGGCACCTGACCCACGGCATGAAGATCAACTTCTCCGGCAAGCTCTACGACGTCGTCGCCTACCACGTCGGTGACGACGGCCGGGTCGACATGGCCGAGGTCGAGCGGCTGGCCAAGGAGAGCAGGCCGAAGCTGATCGTCGCCGGCTGGTCGGCGTACCCGCGGCAGCTGGACTTCGCCGAGTTCCGCCGGATCGCGGACGAGGTCGGCGCGTACCTGATGGTCGACATGGCCCACTTCGCCGGTCTGGTCGCGGCGGGCCTGCACCCGAACCCGGTCCCGCACGCCCACGTCGTCACCACGACCACGCACAAGACGCTCGGCGGCCCGCGCGGCGGCGTGATCCTCTCCACCGCCGAACTGGCCAAGAAGATCAACTCCGCGGTCTTCCCCGGCCAGCAGGGCGGACCGCTGGAGCACGTGGTCGCGGCCAAGGCGGTCGCCTTCAAGGTCGCGGCGTCCGAGGAGTTCAGGGACCGCCAGCGCCGCACCCTGGAGGGCGCCCGCATCCTGGCCGAGCGCCTGGTCGGGGACGACGTCAGGGCGGTGGGCGTGGACGTGCTGTCCGGCGGTACGGACGTGCACCTGGTCCTGGTCGACCTGCGCGACTCCGAGCTGGACGGGCAGCAGGCCGAGGACCGGCTCCACGAGGTCGGCATCACCGTCAACCGCAACGCGGTCCCGAACGACCCGCGGCCTCCCATGGTCACCTCGGGCCTGCGGATCGGCACGCCCGCCCTGGCCACCCGCGGCTTCACGGCCGAGGACTTCGCGGAGGTCGCGGACGTGATCGCCGAGGCGCTGAAGCCGTCCCACGACACCGAGGCGCTCCGGGCACGGGTCACGGCTCTCGCCGAGAAGCACCCGCTGTACCCCGGTCTGCAGTAGTTCCGTACGCTTTCGTTCGTACGGACGTCCGGGGCATCGCACACACTGGGTCGGTGGGCGCGGTGCCCCGCACCATGCACCGCGCACGTGACATCCCCCTCCGGTCCCCCCCTTCGATCCCCCTCCGGTCCACCCCCTGCCCGGCGGACAGCGCCGTCCGCCGAACCCCTAGGAGTCCTCCCGTGGCCCTCTCGGTCTTCGACCTGTTCTCGATCGGTATCGGGCCGTCCAGCTCGCACACGGTCGGCCCGATGCGGGCTGCCCGCATGTTCGCCCGGCGGCTGCGCAACGAGGAGCTGCTGGACTCGGTCGCCTCGGTCCGCGCGGAGCTGTACGGCTCGCTCGGCGCGACCGGCCACGGGCACGGCACGCCCAAGGCGGTGCTGCTCGGCCTGGAGGGAGCCTCGCCCCGCACGGTGGACGTGGAGACGGCCGACGAGCGGGTGGCGAAGATCAAGGACGGCGGCCGGCTCCGTCTCCTCGGGGACCACGAGACCGCGTTCTCCTTCGACGACGACCTGGTCCTGCACCGCCGCAAGGCGCTCCCCTACCACGCGAACGGCATGACCCTGTGGGCGTACGACGCGTCCGGCGCCGAGGTGCTGTCGAAGACGTACTACTCGGTGGGCGGCGGCTTCGTCGTCGACGAGGAGGCGGTGGGCGCGGACCGCATCAAGCTCAACGACACGGTCCTGAAGTACCCGTTCCGCACGGGCGACGAGCTGCTGCGCCTGACCCGGGAGACGGGCCTGTCCATCTCCGCGCTGATGCTGGAGAACGAGCGCGCCTGGCGGACCGAGGAGGAGGTCCGCGAGGGGCTGCTGGAGATCTGGCGGGTGATGCAGGCGTGCGTGGCGCGCGGCATGTCCCGCGAGGGCATCCTGCCGGGCGGTCTGAAGGTGCGCCGGCGTTCCGCGAACACGGCACGCAAGCTGCGCGCGGAGGGCGACCCGAAGGCCCTCGCCATGGAGTGGATCACGCTCTACGCGATGGCCGTGAACGAGGAGAACGCCGGCGGCGGCCGGGTCGTCACCGCGCCGACCAACGGCGCGGCCGGCATCATCCCCGCCGTCCTGCACTACTACGTCAACTTCGTCCCCGGTGCCGACGAGGAGGGCGTGGTCCGCTTCCTGCTGGCGGCCGGCGCGATCGGCATGCTGTTCAAGGAGAACGCGTCCATCTCCGGCGCCGAGGTCGGCTGCCAGGGCGAGGTCGGCTCCGCCTGCTCGATGGCGGCGGGCGCCCTCGCCGAGGTGATGGGCGGCTCACCGGAACAGGTCGAGAACGCAGCCGAGATCGGCATGGAGCACAACCTCGGCCTGACCTGCGACCCGGTCGGCGGCCTGGTCCAGATCCCGTGCATCGAGCGCAACGGCATGGCCGCGGTGAAGGCGGTCACCGCGGCACGGATGGCGATGCGCGGCGACGGGTCGCACAAGGTGTCCCTGGACAAGGTCATCAAGACCATGAAGGACACCGGTGCGGACATGTCGGTCAAGTACAAGGAGACGGCGCGGGGTGGGCTCGCGGTCAACATCATCGAGTGCTGAGGACGGGACGCCGCGGACGGCGTATGTTGTCCCGCGGACGGCGTATGTTGTCCTCGCTGGTCGGGTTCTGGTCCGGGCGTGGGGTCCGGTGTTCCGTTGGGGTTGGTACACATGGTTGCTGGTCGTGTGGTGCGGTTCGACGCCGTACGGGGTTACGGGTTCATCGCTCCGGAGCACGGCGGGGAGGACGTCTTCCTCCACGTCAACGACGTGCGGATCCCGGAGCATCAGCTGCGTCCCGGGGTCACCGTGGAGTTCGAGATCGAGGAGGGCGACCGGGGGCTGAAGGCCTCGGGCGTGCGGCTGGCCCAGGGGGCAGGCCCGGTGTCCTCCGCCGGGGTGGGGCGGCATCCGGACGGCGACGACTCGCTGTGCGACGTGCTCACCGTCGAGGAGTACCTTCAGGAGGTCACGGAGGTCCTGCTGTCCGCCGTGCCCACGCTGACCGGCGAGCAGATCCTCCAGGCGCGTCGCGGGCTGCTGCAGTTCGGCAAGACCCACGGCTGGTGCGACGGGTGAGACGGGCACGGTGAGCCCGGCCCCGGTGCGGTCGGGCGGGTTCCTGGTTCCTGTGGACCGTCGTGTAGGACGCAGCGCAGGTCGCCCGACGGACGCGGGACGGGAGTTCGCCGATACCCTGCCTGCCGGGCGTCGGGCTCGGCCCGCACCGGGGCCGGACTGGGCTGTGGCCCCTCCGGCCCTGTCCGGTCAGTGGGCGCCGTCCGTCCGTGTCCTGCTCGCGATCGTCTCCGCGAGCGGATCGGTCTCCAGTACGGTGCCCGCGGGGCTGGGCGGGTTGACGTACAGCGCGTGGCCGGATGGCAAGCGGTCCAGGAGGTCCGGCACGGCGACGAGTGCGGAGGCGAGGCCGCCCACGGTGTCGAGGTGGGGCGGGGCGGTGAAGACCGGGACCACGAGCCGGCCGTCCTCCACGGCGGCGGTCACCGGTGTTCCGTCCGGCAGGGTCAGCACCGCCACCTCGGCGGTGGCCAGGGCGCGCAGTACGTCCTCGGCCGGTCCGTAACCGGTGACGGCAAGCCGGAGGGCCTGGTCGACGCCGTCGGTGGCCTCGGGCCAGCCGAGCGATTCCGGGGAGGGGCGGTGTGCCTCGTTGTCCTCCCACTCCTCGATCTCGCCGGTCGTTCCGGTGCGCCAACGGCCGACCACAGCCCAGTCGGGCGGCACGCCCTCGCCGTGCCAGCCGGGGTCGACCATGCTGATCCAGTGCTCCGGCGCAAGCCGTGCGGCCTCGACGATGTCCTCGGGGGGTGTGGGCATCGACGCCCCGCTGCGCTCACTCACCTCGTTCACCCGCAGGCACTCTCCCGACCCACAGCGCTGCCATCCGTCGCTCCACTCGTCGCTCCACTCGTCGCTCGTCCGTCTGCTTCACCTACCGGGCCCCCGGACCACCTGTCCCGAGGGGCGGCAGTCCGAGAGCGTGCCGGAGCCGGGCGGCGAGGCGCACCGCCTCCCGAAGGTCCGCCCTGTCCGCCGCCAGGCGGTCGGCGACCTGCCGCACCGCGTCGCGGAACTCCTCCCCCGCGTACCGGGAGTCCGCGAGCACGGAGTGCGCCTCGTGCGGCAGTACCAGCCCGACGGCCGTGTCCCACGCCCGGACGGCGTTCAGGTCCGTACCCGTGCCCTCGGCGGGGAACGCGCTCTCGAAGTCCGTGAACGCCCACTGCCAGATCCGCCTCGACACCGCGGCCGCGATGGCCTCGAGCGCGTCCGGCCACAGGCCGGGCCGCAGCATCAGCAGCCGCACCTGGTCGAGCGGCGCCAGTCCGCTGCCGCGCAGGCCTCCCCCGAGTTGTGCCTCGACGTCCATTCCGGGGGTCACCGGGATGCCCGCGGCCCTCAGGTCGCTCAGGCCGACGATGTCGGCATCGCCGAACCCCGGCGGATTCCCGGGCAGGTCCTCGGCCGTCACCTGCCCGGCCACCCACTGGCGCTGGGCGGTGTCGCGAGGCACGACGGGCACGTACCCCACGTCGGCGTCAGGGCCGGTGCCGGTCCCGGGGAGGGCCTCGGGGGTGGTCTCCCCGGGTGGGGGCGTGGTCCCCTCCGCGGACACCGGCACCGGGTGTGCCGGTGCGTCACTGCCGCCGTGGCGCTCACTTCCCGCCGTCGCGGTCCCGTCGCGGTCCTGGCCGGTCCAGACCTGCCCGGGGGTGGCGAGCACCGCCGGATCGTGGGTGTCGCGGCCGAGGGCCGCCGCCGTGGCCGCCATCCGGAGCAGGTCCGCCCGCAGGGCGTCGTCCCGCGGGTCCTCGCCGGTGCCGCCCAGATGAAGCGCCTTCGTCGTCAGGGCGTCGGGGTCGGGATGGTTCTCCACGCTCTCCACGGCCTTGACCGCGGCCCACAGCGCGTTCTGCCGGTGGGCCGCGGTGACCTGCGCCGCCGGGTGCAGACCCAGCACCCGGCGGACCCACTGGTCCGGATCGTGCTGTCCGATCAGTTCGCGGGCGCGGTCGACGGAGGGCAGGGAGGCGAAGTCGGACAGTGCGGACCGGGGGTCGGTGGACAGCCGCACCGACGCGGCCTCGAGCATCGTCCGTACGTCGACGGGCTCCGGCGGCGCGGGCCGGGTGCCGGGGGTGGTCGTCAGGCCGTGGTGCGCGCGGGTGACCCGGTCGAGCAGGTCGAGCGTCAGCTCACCGTGTCCCCGCAGGTTCTCGTCCCCGCGGCGCATGACCTCCAGGGCGCCGATGCCGCGCAGGAGCTGACGGTAGGTGCCGGCCGGGTCGTCCCGGTCGTGCTCCACATCGACGCCGAACGTGATCCTCAGGGCGCGGACCAGTCTCAGTGCCGTGTCCCGGGCCGTGACCCGGGGGAGGTCGGGGGACGTCTCCAGGCCGGCCAGGCCGGCCAGAGCGGCCAGGGCGTCGAGTTCGTCCGGGGTCGGTTCGGGGCGCAGCTTCACCATGTCCACCGGGTCGTTCGCCGGCGTGGTGGGGATCCCGTGGTGGTGCAGCTTCCCGTTCGCGTGGCGGCTCCAGTGCTCCCTCTCGGGGGCGTAGACGTCGCGCCGTGTCACGTTGGAGACGCTCTGGGCCGCCGACGAGGCGGAGAGCGGGTCGGGGACGAACGGGCGGCTCCGCTTCAGGGCTGCGGCGGTGTGTCCCTCCGGTCCGCTCCCCCAGCAGGACAGGAACACGAGGGGGGTGTCCCGGTCCAGTCGTGCCACGCTTCGGCGCCGCCGGAGGAAGCCACCGGTTTCAGAACCCCGGACCGGAACGTCGCTCTGGAATTCATTGACCATGAGGGTCTGGCCCGGCAGGCCGTGGGCCAGGAAGAAGTAGGGCTTCCGGCCCTTCCAGGGAACCGGCCGGGGGTCTCCGACCGGTTCACTGGTGAGCGGGTCGTAGACGGACCACTCCGTCGACCGGGTCATGGTCTGCAGCAACGGCTCGAACCGGAGCAGGTCGGGGCCGTTGAGCACCGCGCGGCCGACGGGCCGGCCCTCGTCGGTGAGGGTGAAGGACATGACCTTCCCGTCCTCGAGAGTCCTCCCCTCGACCGTGTGCAGGACGCCCTCCCCGGGCCCCGGCCGTCCCTCGTCCGGGCCCAGGTCGTCGGGCCCGCTGCCGATCCACCCGCCCAGCGGCCCGCTTCCGAGGACCCGGTCGTCGGCCACCTCGATGCGGTGGCGGCCGGTGCCGGGGTGCGGCTTCAGGGCGGCCTCGCCGCTGTGCGACCACAGCGTCCTGCCGGACCGGGCCGCGGCCCTGCGCGGCAGATCCAGTCCCATGGCGCCGGCGTTCTGCGAGACGAGCACCACCTCGGTGCCGTCCTCACGGCTCGCCAGTTCCTCGTCCAGCGCCAGCAGCTCGGCGAACTCCTCCGACGACAGCTTCCACCGCTTGCTGCCGTCCGGCAGGGACAGCCCGACCTTCGTGTGGTCACCGTCCTTCGTCCCGATCACGTACGGGAGGGGAGCACCGGGCCGGCGTGCCCACGGCGAGGGCTGGGAGTCCCTGCTCCCTCCGTCCACCACGTCGTACGAGGAGACGTCCACGTCCCGGGCAGGCCGGCCCGTCCAGTTCCGGCCCAGCGGGGTGCCGTCCGGTGCGGTCAGGCGGGTGGCGTCGGACAGCAGGCCCTGCTGGCCCAGGTGATACGCGGTCAGCGACGTCCGGCTGGTCGCCCGGCCGGCCGCCATCGCCTCGTCCACCAGCTCGTACAGCCTGCGCACGCGGTTCGACAGACCGTCGACGTCGAAGCGCACCGGTGCGGGAGCGGAGTCCGTGGACCCACGGTCCGAGTCGCTGTCCGAGTCGGGGTCCGAGTCGCGGTCCGAGTCACGGTCCGAGTCGCGGTCCGAGTCGGGGTCCGAGTCACGGTCCGAGTCACGGTCCGAGTCACGGTCCGAGTCACGGTCCGAGTCGGGGTCCGAGTCACGGTCCGAGTCGGGGTCCGAGTCACGGTCCGAGTCGGGGTCCGAGTCACGGTCCGAGTCGGGGTCCGAGTCACGGTCCGAGTCGGGGTCCGAGTCGGGGTCCGAGTCGGGGTCCGAGTCGGGGTCCGAGTCGGGGTCCGAGTCGGGGTCCGAGTCGGGGTCCGAGTCGGGGTCGTCCCCGGGGTTGTCGTCGAGGTGCAGGAGGTTCCTGGCGAGCCTGTCCGGGCCGGTGAAGTAGTCCGCCTCGCCGAAGTCCTCCGGGCTCAGTTCCGCCAGCCGGGCGACGGCCTCCGACAGGGGGGAACGGTCGACCGTGATCACTGCCTGCCGCCGTGCCGCCCGCCCGGTGGCGCCGTCGGTCGGGCCGACGGCGCCGATGTCCCGGCCGCCGCTCTCCGCGGTGATCGGGAAGTCCTCGGCCCGGACCGTGCCGCCCCGTACTTCCGCGACGTTGCGCACGGCCCGCTCGTTGAGTTCCAGCTGACGCCGGATCTCCTCGAGGAGGAGGTCGCGCACGGCGTCCGCCCGCCGCCGGCCGACCGTCCCGGCGTGCTCGGCGGCACCGCCGGACAGCGCGAAGCGCGGGCCGTTGCTGTAACCGGTGACCGTGATCCCGGGGAGCCGGAGGCCGGCCCTGAGGTCCCGCAGGCCGGACAGCACGATCTGCTCGGCCAGGCCGGCGAGCAGGCGGCGCTGCACCGGATCGGTGATGTCCCGGTGGCGGTGCTCGAAGGCGATCCGGGTGCGGGACGGGGAAGGCGTCGGGGCGGGCTCGGCGGGTCCGTCGTCGTCCGGCACCGCCACGCTCCGGGCCTCGTCGTCGGGGCCGAGGGCGGGGACGGTGTCCGACAGCGCCCCCGGAGCGGTCGGCCGCGCCACCGTGTCCGTCGGGGCCGGGGTGGCGGTGGAGGCCGGCGGCGCGGCGGGGGCGGTGGGTCCCACGGCGTCGGAGGGCCGCAGTTGGCCGGCGCGTGCGGCGCGCAGCAGGTATGCCAGGGAACCGGCGGTCAGCGACCGGTGCCAGCCCTGGCGGGCGGCGTACCGGCCGACGATGTGCCGGAGTCCGCCCCAGGTGAGCAGGCCGGGGTCGGCGTTGCCTGCCGCCTGGAACCGCAGCCTTTCGAGGGCGCCGAAGCCCTCGATCAGCTCGTGGAACTCCGCCTCGCGGGCCGGGTCGGAGTCGGTGTGCACGCCGTGGGTCTGGCGCAGGGCCCGCACCCAGTGGAGGGCGTGGTCGGTGCGCCCCGGCAGCTGGGCGGGCAGTCCGCCCAGGTCGGCGAGCGCGTCGAGGGCGGCGCTCCTGGGCTCGGGAAGGAATTCCTCGATGTGGCCCACGGGGTCGTCGGGGTCGTCGTACACGATCAGGCGCGGCGGCAGGCTGCCCTCGGCCTCGCTCGGCGAGATCTGCCGGTCCACGGTGAAGACGGTGCGTCGGGTCTCGTTGGCGACGTACTGGGCGGAGGAGGGATGGGCGAGCAGGTCCTGGTCGGCGCGTGTCATGGACAGCTCACAAATCAGCAGCCACACCGGCTTATCGGGGGACAGCGCCTGCATGCTCTTGCGCCGCGCCAGTATCCGGCCCAGCTGCCGGGGATGGACCGCCTGGTTGGCGCCGGTGCTGCGGCGGGGCACGGTGGTGCGTCCGCCGTCGCCGTGGCCGACGACGACGTAGGAGTCGGCCAGGCCCCGCGGCAGGGGCAGCGCGCCGCTCTGCCGCCCGGCATACACACCGGGCAGCCCTTCCAGGGCATGGGTGTAGTGCTGGATGGCGGACACCGTTCGCAGGGCCTCCTCACGCATCGCCATGTCGTGCGCGTCGAGGAACGCCCGCCCGGTCAGGGCCTGCCCGTCGACCGTGACCAGCGGGTACGAGCGGACGTCGGCGTCGGGGAGGACGGTGCCGTTCGCGGCCCTGACCGTGGCCGCCGGGTCGTCCGGGACCAGTCCCGGGTCGGCGGGGATCCAGGTCCCCGCCGGGTCGCTCCCGGAGACCGGCGGGGCCAGGACCGGAACCCGGCGGCCGTCCGGGGCCCTTTCCAGTCGCAGGTCGCCGTAGGTGAACCAGACGCGGGTGCCGGTGCGGTCGGCGATCACCCGTGCGAGGGCCTCGTTGCGGCCGTCCTCCTCCCCGATCAGGAGCGCCACGGGCACATTCGGCTGCCGCTCGGGGTCGTGCAGCACCAGTTCGGCGAACTCCTCGTCCGACACCGGCCGTCCGTCCGCCGTCATCACTCCCTCGGCGTTCCGTTCGGCCACCGCCACGTAAGCGGCGGGCCTCCAGGGCGCGGGGTGGACGCCCCGGGGATCGGCGACCACGTCCAGGTGCAGGTGGACACCGGGACGTCCGGTCCAGTTCCTGCCGTGCGGCGCGCCGTCGTCCCCGCTGAGCACGGACTGCTCCGGGTAACCCTGCCGGGTCAGCCCGTAAGCGGCGACGGCGTCCAGGCTGCCGCTCCGGCCCCGGCGATGGGCGCTGCTCACGAGGGTGAGGGCGTCGTAGTGCCGGGCCGCGTCCACCGGTTCGTCCGGCGCCAGGTGCAACAGCATCCGGGTGATGCCGTCGAGGTCCAGGTCGGCGCCGAAGCGGGGGTGCCCGGCGCGCACCGCCTCGATCACGCGCAGTGAGTTGAACAGCCCGTCGCGCAGCTCCGGCGGGAGCGGCTGGGAGCCGAAGGTGGCGTCGACGAGTGCCCACAGTTCCCGGAGACGCTGCTGGACCGTGCTGTGGGTGGGCGGCGGTGCGGCGGCGGACCGTGCCTCCGGCACCGGAGTGGGCAGCGGCAACGGGGCGGGAGTGTGCGGCTGCGGCGCGTGCGCGCCGGTGGTGCCGTCCCACAGGGCGCGGACGGCCACATAGGAGTCACTGCCGTCACCCGGGTCGCCCTCGGCGACGTCCCACAGCGCACGGGCACGGGCCAGTGCCTCGTTCTCCACGTCGGTGGCCTCGACGGGGTTGACGTCCGCGGGGCGCGGCCCGCGGGGACGGGCCGGTTCGACGCTGCGCGGGTGGCCGGGCGCCGTCCGGGGGCCCTCGCCGTACAACCGGCGCAACAGGGGGTACAGGGCGGGCTGGCGGGTGCGCACCCACTCCGGGCCGGCGTTGTTGCGGGGCAGCCCGGTGTAGGGGTCGCTGCCGCCGTTGGCCCTGAGGTAGACGTTGGTGAGCTGGGCGAAGAACTCGAGCTCGTCACGGCTGCTGTAGTTGGGGGCGCTGCGGCGGCCGTCGGCGTCGTAGCCGTGGAGGGGGCCGTCGGGCCAGTTGCCCGCCTCGCCGGCCCGTGTGGTGGTGCGGAAGGTGTTGGTGATGCGCTGCCGGTCGACGGCGTCCAGACCGTGCAGGTGAAGGGTGTGGGCGAATTCGTGCAGGGTGGTCGAGTAGCCGTCGGGATAGGCGGACATGCCGGCGCTGACGGTGGTGCGCTCGCCGAGCAGATTCTCCTCGGTGACGGCCGCGGTGCGCGTGCCGACGCCGCGGACGTCGTCCCAGGGGCGGCCGTCGCCGGTGACGGCGCCCCGCAGGAAACGGAAGGCGTCCAGGGAGGTCATGGCCTCGCTCCTGGGCACCACCACGACCCGCGAACCGCCCTTGAGCAGCCGCGCCGCGACGTCGGGGTCCCGCAGCAGTCGGGCGACCTGGGCACGGGCCCGGTCACCGGCGGAGACGGGCTGTTCGACCCCGTCGGGCACCTGCGTCATGAGGCGCGCCGCGACCGAGCCGAACTCGGCCGGGGCGAGCCCGGCACGCAAGGCATCGACGAGCACGGGATCACCGGCCAACCGCTCACGGTCCGCGGGCGGCAGCGACGCCAGCGTCACGTCGCGGTCGGCGGTGGACAGGCCGGGCAGCCGCGCGGCGAGCGCCCGGACCGGGTCCGCGGCCACCTCCGGACGGACCCGCAGCCCGTCGGCCAGCGCGGTCAGCTCGGCGCGCAGCGCGGGCAGGTCGGCGTCGGTGACGCCGAGGGCGCGCCACGTCTGTTCGTGGCGGGCGAGGGCATCGGGGTCCAGGGCTGCGGAGTCGAGCAGTTCGCTGAGCCGTACGACGAGGGAGGGGGCGGCGCCGGCGGGCCGCGCGGAACGGTAGGCGTCCTCGCGCGCGAGCACCGGCGTGACCGTACGAGGGCTGTCGGCAGGGGTGTGGTGAAACGCCCACAGCAGGTCGAGGAGGTCGCGTCCGCGCAGCTCCGGGTCGGTCCCGGTGGCCGGGGCGAGGGCGGCGTCGGCCAGGGAGTCCGCGGGCGCCGGCACGGTGAAACCGTCGACCGTGACCGTGCCGGAGACCGGCCGGTCCACCGCCGTGACCGTGATGTCGACGCCGTTCACCGACAGGCCGAGAACACGGCCGCCGCCCGTGACGGGCCGAACCCGCACCGACGCTCCGGGCATCTCCCGCTCCAGCGCCCCGCGTATCCCGGCGACGGCGGGCAGGGCAGCCGCGGACAGCTGGAACTCCACGGTACCCAGCGGCCGGGGCAGGCCGAACTGCACCCGGCCGCGGGCGGCTCCGGCCAGCACCACCGGGTGGCCGAGGCCGCGCAGCACGGCACCGACCCGGCGCGCGACGTCCAGCTCGCCGGTGCCGTCACCGGACGGCGTGTCCGGCTCGTACGCCCCAGCCCCCTTCAGGGGGCCCGGGACACCGCGCCCGGCCGGGGTGGTGGGGGCCGACGGCGGAGGCGGAGGCGGGGGCGCGGGCTGCGGGAACGGCGGGGGTTCCGACGGCGGGGCCGGGGCGGGTGCGGCGGTCTTCACCTGGTCGGTCCGGACGACGACGCCCAGCCGGTCGCTGAACAGGGCCGCCACGTTGGCCAGCCATGCGGCGGCCTCATCGGCGTCCAGGTCCGGCCGGACCTGGACGCTCATGTAACGGCCCGACTTGTCGTTCACCACCCAGGAGCCCAGCTTCGCGCTCCAGCGGAACTCGCCGGACACCCGGCTGCGCCCCGGCAGTGTCCGTCCGGCCTTCTTCTCGCCGTCGGCGGCGGGACCGGCGTCGGCGAAACCGGCGGCGATGCCGGTGTGGCCGAGCCCGTCCAGCGCCTCGCGCAGCGCCTGGGCCGTCAGGTCGGGGTCCCGCTCCCGCATGCCCGCCAGCAGTGCGTCGAACTGCTCCTGGGTGACGATCCCGCTCGGGCTCTCCGTGCCCAGGACCACCCGCCCGTCATCGGTGACCGTGTACAGCCACACCGCGTCCCGGTTCCCGGTGATCAGCAGGTGCGGATCCACCTCCTCCAACGGCACCCACAGGGGGTTCAGCCGTACGTCGCCGTCCTGGTCGCGTTCCTCGTCCTTGACCCGCTTCGGGAGAACCGGGTCGCCGAACCTGTCGCGGACCGGCACCACAGGCGGCACCACAACGTCCACCGGCACCACAGGCGGCTGGGTGTCCGGGGTTTGCGTGTCCGCCGGCGGTGTCCGTGCGGTCGGCAGTGCCAGTCGGTAGTGGCGGTCGTCGAGGCTCAGCACCACGTGTGCGCCGGTGTGTTCGGATGTCTCGACGAGTCCCCGCAGGTTCTCCTCTCCCGTCGGGTGCCCGGGAGTGAAGTCCTGGAAGCCGCCGTCGCTCCGGACCACCGTGACGCGCACGCCGAAGGTCCGTGCGGCGAGCAGCGGGAGCAGGTCCGCCGCCGAGTGGTTCCAGCCGGCCTCGGAGGCGGCGTCGCCCCGGCGCAGGAGCTGGGTGATCGCCAGTTCGGCCCGGACCTCGGGCGTCAGGTCGACAGCGTGCGGGAGGAGACCGCCGAGACCGTCGAACTCACGGCGGGCGGGGGTGTCCGCCGCGAGGTCCAGGCCCGCCGCGGCGATCTCGTCCGCGCCGAAGGCGTCGGTGGCGTCCGGGGCGACGGCGGCCAGCAGGTCCCCGTCGGCGTGGTCGGTGAGCCAGGAGGCCATCCTCCGGCGCAGCTCGGACATCGCCCGCGGACCGTCGGGGTCGATGCCCTGCGCGGACAGCAGTCCCGGGGCGGCGCGTTCGAGGCCGTGGGCGAGCGCGCGGAAGAAGGCCTCCCCGTCCCTCGGCACGTCGTGGAGCGTGTACGTCTCCTTCGCGGGAGACGTGAGGACGGTGTCCGGTCCCGTACCGGTCCTGGTGTAGCGGGGCGGGGCCGGGGAGGACGCCTTGGGTGCCTTGGGCGGGGCCTGGTAGGTCACCGCGGGCGGTTCGGCGAGACCGTCCAGCTGCCTGCGGCCCTCCTCGGTGGTCACGAGCCGGTGCCAGCGGGTGAGCTGGTCCGCCCCGGCCCGTACCCGGTGGTGTTCCGCCGCGGCCTTCTCCGCCGCCTCCCTGAGCGTGTCCAGCTCGGCGCGCCGGGCGTCGAAGGCGGTGCGTGCCGTGTCCCGGCGGACGGTGGCGTCGTCGAGGCTCCGGCCGGGCGCTCTCGCGGACAGCAGGGCCGCCTCGAGCCGCTCCTCGGCCGCGGCCTTCTCGGTACGCGCGGTGTCGAGCCGCAGCTCGGCGGCCTTCCGCAGGGTCCCGGCGGCCTTCGTCTCCTCGGCCAGGCGGGCCCGGACGGCGTCCTGTTCCTCTCTCAGGAGGTCGGCCCAGCCGTCGTGTTCGGGTTCGGCGCCGTACTCGTTCTCGGCGAGGGCGTCGACTTCGGCCTGTGCGGCGGCCACGGCCGCGTCCGCGGTGCCGTGGTCCCGGCGCGCGTCGTTCCCGGCCTGTCGCAGGGCGGCGTCCGCCGTGTCGACGTCGGCCCGGGCGAGGTCGACGGGGCGCCCTGCCGCGCGGGCGGTCGCGGCGGCTCCGTCGAGGGCGGCCTGCGCGGCGTCGAGGTCCGCGCGCAGGCCGGCGGAGGCGCGCCGCTTCTTCCAGTAGGCCTTGTCGGCGTCGACCCACGCCTTGCTCGCTCTGCCGACGGCGTCCCACGCCTTCGCGACGCGTTCGGGGAAGTTCGCGTCGGTGACGAGTTTCAGGTCGCGGGCGATGTCCTCCCGGACCCAGGTGACGACGTACGCCTCGGACTGCATCGCCTGCGGACCCGACCTGGCCTTGCCGAAGGTCCCGCCCCGAATCCTGTTCGCGAGCTTCGAGTCCACGATGCTCCGGTGCACGTCGCCGACGCTGAGCCAGGTGGCCGGGACGGCGAACAGGAAGGACCGGCCCGTCTTGGGCTTGAGGTTGCGCGAGGTCAGGTGGTCGTCTCCGACCGGCATCCCGTCGCCGTCGAGGTCGTTGGGGCCGGGACCGGAGAGTCCGATCTGGTTGAGGCCCGCGATGTCGGGAGAGTCGTACAGGAAGCCGCCGCCGAGGCTCGCGGCCTGGCCGTGCTCGCCCGACGAGGACGTGCCGGCGTTGTCCCCGTACCGCCTGAGCACCTCCAGCTTCTTGCCGTCGGCGACCGTCAGCAGCAGCGCGCGGCTGAAGTCGGGCGTCGAGCGCAGGGTCAGCCGCCCGGTGTCGGTGCCCACGAGGGACTGCTCGGTCAGCCCCACCACCTGGTAGCCGCCCGGTTCGGTGGTGCGGGGGAAGAACGCCGTGACCGCCGTGGTGCTGGTGCCGTCCTCCAGTGCCTGCGCCGATCCGGTGCCCAGCCGGGTCAGGCCGGTCTCCCTGGTCCTGCGCAGGAGCAGGGAGAGGGTGTCGGCGTCGGGACCGTCCTCGGCCTCGAGGGCACGGAGGGAGAAGCCCGCGTCGTACGCCTTCGTGAGGAGGAGGTCGTTGGCGACGCGGATGTTCTCGATGCCGACGATCCCGCGGGGGTGCATGCCGTTCTCGGGGAAGGTGAACGGCCGTACGGCGCCCTCCCCGTCCCGGACCAGTACTTCTTCTCCCGCCGTGGGAAGAGGCACCGGCCGGGGCGGTTCGGCCAGGGCGGGGTCGGCCGCCGGATCGGGCGCGGGCAGCAGCCGGCCGGCGGTGGAGGTGCCGGCCGGGGAGGCCCCGGTCCCGTCCGCCCCGGACGAATCCGTCTTCGACGGCACCGGCTCCATCAGGCTGAGCGGCACGTGTTCGCGCAGCTCACCGGCGTCGTTCTCCTCGATGATCCGCAGTCGGCCCCGGAAGCGGTCGAAGGCCGTGGCCCGGCGCTCCGGCGGTCCCCCGTCGGCCGGGGCGCCGGTGTGCGGGGGGTCGTCGGCTTCCAGGGTGATCCGCATCCGGTACGGGGTGACGATCTCCGCATGCGGTTCGGTGGACGCCGCCCGGTAGATCGTGACGGTGGTGACCGCGTGGCTCGACGCGACCGTCCTCCGGTGGGATCCGCCCTCGGTGTACGTCGGTCCGGCGGCCACCACCTGCGCGTTGCCGGTGTGCGCCAGCTGGCTGGTCAGAAGACCCACGTCCGCCCCGGACGAGAACTCCGAGTTCTCCTGGGCGGTCTCGATGGCCCGCCGGTTCTCCTCCAGCTCCGCGCTGTGGTCGAGCCCGTCGAACGCGGGTGTCCCGGGGATCAGCTCGACCCGTACCCGCACCCGCCGGCTGCCGAGCCGCACACTGCCCCAGCCCCAGCCTCCGGCGGTGACCGGCGTCGACGGGCCGGTGGTCGTCATCTCCCCCTTCAGGGCCCGGGTGGCGCGGGCCGTCACCATCTGCCGGATCCTCTCCCGGCTCTCGTCGTCGAGCCCCAGTTCCCGGATCCGCCGGTCGAACGCGAGCAGCACCTCGGTGGGATCCAGCGCGTTCACCGCGTACGTGCCGAAGGCGGCGCCGCGCAGCCAGGGCTGCGGCGCCCAGAGCTGCCGCGTGTAACGGGGGACGTCCCCCATGCCGTCGGCGAGCAGCCCCATCCGGTGCGCGCTCTTCTCCGGCAGGTGCCCCAGCAGGCCGCCCGGGCTGGTCAGCTCCGTTCCCGCCGCTCCGGCGAGTGAGCGGGGTACGAGGGCGCTGGCCGCCGCGGTCGTCCCGATCCGGCCCGCCCCCAGCCGGCTGGAGACCAGCGCGAACCAGTGGTGCACGTCGCCGGCCACCAGCACCTGGTGGGTGAAGCCCTTGCGGTTCATGTCCGCGACGACCGTCCGTACGACGCTGAGGCTGCGCGCGCGGGACGTCGAGACGGGGTTGGCGACGATTCCGTACGCGCCCATGAGGCCGTGCCCCGGATTCTGGGCGACGAAGTAGATCAGCTGGCCGCCGAAGACGAAGCTCGTGCTGTTGCTGGTCTTGCCGGCCGCCTGCCGGGTGCCGCCGAGCGTCATCTCGGTGTCCATGGACATCGACGGCGTGAGGGCGTGCAGGTCCCCGACCGTCGTCGCGTACCGATAGGTCCCCCACAGCTCACCGTACGGCCCTTTGCCCAGCAGGCCGCTGCCCACCAGGCCCAGCGGCCCCGAGCTCTGGTCGAAGCCCGCCGCGAGGTACTGGGGGGTGAAGGTGCGGACGATCGCCTCCCGGGTGGGGGCGCCCTCCTTCACGAGGTGCCAGGCGCTGCCCGACGCCTCCTTCAGGACCCGGTCGACCTCCGCGGTCAGCGTGGGTGACAGCACCATGTTCACGATCACGAACGGGTGCTGCCGGAAGTCCCGGAACGGCTGTGTCCCGCGGTCGGCGAGCCGTCCGGCGGGCTGGCCCCCGCCGGTGCCGGCGGGCAGCACGAGGTCGCCCTTCGCCAGTGCGAGAGCCCGCTCGGTGGTCATGGGGGCGGGCGCGGGCTCGTCGGACAGATAGGGGTTGAGCGCCCCGTCCGCGTACGGGTCCGCGTCGGGGGTGTGCTGGACGGGGACACCGATGAGCACCTGCCCGGTCATCGGGCCGCCGCCCCGCAGGTGGCCCAGCGCCGTCCGGCCGAAGAGCACGTTGACCGGCTCGTCCAGGACCAGCAGTCCCGGCAGCCCGAGGCCGAGCCCGCGGATCAGGCCGCGGGGCCGCCAGTAGCCGCCCAGGGTCGCGGTGAGGGAGAGGTCGTAGCGGTACAGGTGGGTGGGCTGGTTGCTCACCGACATCGGCTCGTTGGTGACCGTCGAACCGAAGGCGGTCTCCGCCTCCCCCTGCCATCCCCGGCGCGCGCCCAGGGTCAGTCCGAGCGTGTTGCGGGGGAGCCCCGCGTCGTCGGCGTTGTTGTCGCGTCCCGAGAACGTGCCTTCGAAGCCGAGGTCCACGCCCCGTTTCGCGCTTGCCTGGCCGTCGAGCCGGTCGACGCCCTGTGCGCTGAAGCGCATTCCCTCGTCGACGTCCTTGCCCTCGTACCGTCGCCCGGTCAGCGTCCCGTGCACCCGGAGGGTGTAGTAGGTCTGTCCGACGGAGTCGGGGTCCGTGAGTCTGACCGGCAGGCCGACCGTGGTCAGCGCCTCCAGGTTCGCGGTGATGTTCTGCTGGGACAGCACACCGAGGATTTGCAGGGTGTTCTGGAGCGCGATCCGGTACGTGACGGGATCGGTCCACCGGGGCGGCACGGGCAGGCGCCGGGCCGCGTCGAGCGCCTGGTCCGGCCTGCGGGTGAGCAGGTCGCCCAGGCGGGCGCGCCAGGCCCTCGGCAGGTTCGGCGGCAGCAGCTGGTCGAGGGGGACCACCAGCCCTTGGCGCAGCTGCGCGAGGGAGTCCACCACGCCGTCGGCGAACGCGTCCAGCAGGGTGCGGCCGACGCCGTCCGCCGCGTCCGGTGCGACCCGGGTGCGCAGGCCGTCGTCGAAGGTGAACTCCTTCACCCGGTGCATGCCCAGGGTGCGCGGGCGGTCCACGGTCAGATAGGGCGGGACGAACGGCGGGGCACCGCCGTGGCGCAGGGCGAGCGAGGTCCCGTCGTCCCATCCGGCCAGCCGCCGTGCCTCGGAGCTGGTCATCCGGTCCAGGCTCCAGGTGAGGAAGCGCGTCGGCGGTGCGCTGTCACCGGCCCGCCGCACGCGCACCGACTTCACGACCAGGTAGAGGGCGGTCCTGGGTCCCTTCACCTGTCCGGCCGACTTGAGGGTGCCGGCCCCGCCGAGTCCGGCCGACCAGGTCTTCGCGTACGCGTACTGGGCACTGGGCCCGAACTGGAGCCGCAGGTCGAAGGGGGCCGTGCCGGGGTCGAAGAAGTTGAAGGCGGGCCCGGCGACGGCTTGCAGCAGCAGGCTTCTGCCCGTGGCCCGGCTGCGCTCGCTGCGGACCGTCGAGGTGTTGATGTCCCGCATCTCGGCCTGGTCGGTCTCTCCGACGAGCACCGCCGCCCGGGGAATCAGTTCCTCCACGACGAAGACGCCCAGCGGTGACTTCTTCTTGTCGTCGGCGAACAGCGGCGGGGTGGTGATGCGGCCGCGCGCCATCGTGCCGCCGTGCCGTTGGAAGCTGTCGCCCGAGAAGAAGATGTCCAGCTCGGTGTAGGCCGAGCTGCCGGGCAGGGCCCCGACCTGTCCGGCAGCCCAGTCGCGGATCGCCGCGACGGGGCCGAACCCCTCGATCCGCACGAAGCGGTACGGGGAGTTGCGGTCCAGGTCGATCGACCGGGGGACGCGGCCCGGCTTCGGCATCTTCGTCACGCTGTCGGGCAGGCGCACCCGGAGCCCGTTGCGGAGGCCGAAGGCGAACCGGGCCGGTGCGGCCGGGTCGGTGTCGGTGCCCGTGACGTCCCGTCCGGCGGCGTCGGTGACGCGTATCTCGTAGTGGACGTCGTCCAGGAACGACCGTGACGCGTCCAGCGTCCGGGTCTCCATCTGGTTCATGCGCTGGTCGGCCAGCGTGTAGCCGACCTTGTTGATGAAGCCGAACCGCAGGGCGAGACGGCCGAAGCCGCCGAACGCGGCGGCGCCCGCCGGGCCGATCGGCCCGCCGAGACCGTACTGGGAGTTGGCCTGCATGTTCTTGGTCAGCCCGAACGTCGCGGCTCCCCGGTGCATGCTGTCGATCTTCGCGGCGTCACCGGTGCCGTCGTCGAACGGAACCCAGTTGCCGTAGTGACGCGCTCTGACGTACAGGACACGGACCTCTCCGTCCGCGGTGACGTACGGGAACGGGCGCCCGTCTCCGTCCGCCAGCGTCTTCGGCTTGTCCCGGAGCGTCCGACGGATGTCGGTCAGCAGCTGTGCGCCGCCCTTGCCGGGCCGGGCGCCCGGCCTGCGCCGCAGTTCGGCGTCGATCGCGTCCACTGCCTGTTCGAAGCCCCGCAGGGCGACCGTGCTCTGGCCGAAGGTGCTGGGACTGGCGAGGAGCTGTTCGAGCTCGGCGGCGGTCAGCCCGGACGGCAGCAGCGCCTGGAGGTCGTCGACGTACTCGGGCATCCGCCTGCCGTCCTCGAACCGGGCCGGGGCACGGCGTCGGGGCGGGGGCGTCATGGCGCGGTCGAGGCGCGGGGCGTGCGGAGGGGTCGGGTCCGGCTCGGTGGGCTTCGGGACGAGGGCCACCGTCAGGTCCGGCTCCGGGGACGAGGGCGGCTTGTCCGGGGCCTTGGTGTCGTCCTCGGCCGCGAACGTGATGTCGTCCGCTCCGGTGCGGCCGGTCCGCGCGCCGGTGTCCGGCGCGGTGGGGTCGCCGGGCCGGACGGCCGCCCAGTCGGCCGCCGCGGGACGCCCCGGCGCGCTGGGCAGGAGGGAGGGGACGTACGGCCGTGACGGGCCGGTCGGGGCCAGGCTCACGCTGCCCTGCGAGGCCCATACGGTACGACCGGTCCCGGCGCTGACGACGGCCCGCGGATCGGTGTCCGGGGTGCCGTTGCCGGCCGGCCCGGTGGACGTCGGGGGGCCCGCCTGGGCCGCCTGGCCCGCCTGGGCCGCCTGGCCCGCCTGGGCCGCCTGGCCCGCCTGGGCCTCCTGGGCCTCCTGGGCCTCCTGGGCCGCCTGGCCCGCCTGGCCCGCCTGGCCCGCCTGGCCCGCCTGGCCCGCCTGGGCCGCCTGGGCCGCCTGGGCCGCCTTCGGGACGGCCAGGACGATGTCCGTGGTGTCCTGCGGGCGGGTGTTGAGCACCGGGTCGCGTGCCAGCAGCTCGGCGACCTCGTCGTAGGGCACCCGGCCGCGGAAGCCGCCGGGCAGGTGCATGATCAGGTGGCCCGGTCCGCCTCCGGCCCACACCAGGTAGGCCGGTGCCCTGTCGGGTGTGCTCCACGGCGGGCGCTCCTGGCCCACGGCCCGGTAGCCGCCGCCCTGCTCGGGTACGGCGACGACGACGCGGTCGGTGGCCGTGGTCGTGGTCGTGGTCGTGGTCGGCGGGGAGGGGGACCAGCGTCGTCCGGTCGGCACGCCGTCGAGGTCGAGCAGTTGCGTCCGGGGCGCGAGGGCGCCCAGCGTCTCCAGGTGGAACGCGCCCAGTTCGGTCGGGTTGTCCACGTCGACGCCGACGGCCGCCGCCTGTGCGACCAGGTCGAGCAGTTCGGGCCGCCGGGCCGGGTCCGGCCGGTCCAGATGCAGCAGCCTGCCGGTCAGGGCGTCCGGGTCGGGGGTCCGGCTCTCCCACTCCAGGGCCTTCACACTCGCCCAGAACAGCCGGGCCCGCTGGGGCTCTTCGACGGCCGCCGGGCCGCCGTCGAGACGCAGGATGCGGGCGGCCTCGGTGTCCAGGTCCTGGTCCGGGAGACCGCCCAGCCGCTGCGCGGCGGCGGTGACGTGCGGCAGGGCGACGAAGTCGGAGAGTACGGTGCCCGGTCGACTGCGTACCGCGTGGGCGGCCCGGTCGAGCAGGTCCCGGTAGGCGTCGGGGCCCGGGGCACCACCCCGCTGGTACGCGTGGGCCACGCGCTCGAACAGGTCCGTGCTGAACGGGCCGAGGCCGCGCAGCGCCGGGTCGGCTGCGCGCATGCTCTCCAGCGCGCCGATGCCGGCCAGGAGTTCCCCGTACCGGCTGTCGTCCTCGATCGCCGCGCCGAAGGTCAGGCGCAGCGCGCGGACCAGCCGCAGCGTCCGTTCACGGGTCGCGTCGGACACCGGCTGTGAGGGGTCCGCGTGCAGGCCCGCCGCGCGGGCGCGGTCGTCGAGGACGGCTCCGGCGGGTTCGGGGCGGTGCTCCACCCACGCGCCGCGCCGGCCCCGCGAGTCCGTGTAGAGGCGGTGCACGAACGTCCGGTCCGGCAGCACCGCGAAGCTGACCATGTGGGTGCCGCCGTAGGTGGTGCGCCCGGTCTCGTTGGCGACGTGCTGGCTCTCGCTGACGACCGCCAGCGGGTCGGGGACGAAGGTGTCGTCGATGCCCCTGCGGGTGCGGACCGCACCGGGCGGCTTCGCGCTGGAGCACGCCTCCATCAGGACGGCGTGGTCCTTGGGGAGCCGCGCCAGGCTCGGACGCCGCTTGAGCATCCCGCCGGTCTCCCGCTGCCGGGTGTGGTGGCGCGGGTCCGTCATGGTCGGTACCCGGGTCGCGCCGGGCCGGCCGTGTGCGCTGAAGACGTACACCGGCTTGCCGGCGAACGGTACGGGCGCGTCGTCCTTGGCGGACTCCCCGGTGACCGGGTTGTAGTGCCACAGCTCCGTCGACTCCGTCGCGCGCCGCAGCGCCTCGATCCGGCGCGGAGCCTCGGAGTCCTCGAACACGCCTCTGCCGATGGTGGTGCCCCGGTCGGTGACGACGCTGTGGGACCGCACCTCGCGCTCCCAGGCCGGCGCGTTCCGGTACTCCGCCGGGTCGAGCACCTGACCGGGGGTACTGCGGATCCAGTGGGCGCGCGGCAGCCCTTCCCCGAACTGCAGGGAGACGACGTGCGGCAGGGCCGGGTCCTGCTGGGGCGACACCTTCACCGTGCCGTTGGCCGACCAGACCTCCCTGCCGGTACGGTCCGCCGCCCTGCGGGGCAGATCCAGACCCCGCGCACCGGCGTCGGGGACGAGCAGCACCACGGGGACGTCCGGGGGGAGCCCGCTCAACGCGGGGTCGAGGGCGAGCAGTTCGGCGAACACGTCGATCGGCACCTGGCGCGGGGCGCCGTCGAAGCCGCGTACGACGACCCGTCGGTGGTCGCCCTCCGTCATCACGACGTACGGTTCCGGCTCACCGGGGCGGTGCCATGGCGCGGTGCCCACGTCGCCGCGCGCCAGGCTGCCGTCGGCCTGGCGGACCACCTTGCCGACATGGGCGAGATCCAGGTCGGGGATCGCGCCGTTCGTCCAGTTGCGGCCCCGGACGCCCCCGCCCGGGGCGGTCATCGTACGGGTGGGTGACAGCACCCCCCGGAGCTGGAGGTGGAACGCCGCCAGGGCGGCCAGGCCGCCCGCCGACTCCACCGCCGGGTCCATCGCCACCCGGAACAGCTCGCTGCGCTGCGCGTCGGTCACCGCAGCGGCGGTGTCCAGGATCAGCACCCGGCGGGTCAGGGCGTCCAGGTCGAGCGGTCCGTCGCGCAGCGCGGGGTCGGCCTGCCGGAGCCGGTCGAGGTGCGTGAGGGTGTCGCGGAGGGCGGGGTAGATCCGGTTGGTCCCGACGCCGGGGCCGAACACCCCCGTCAGCAGCCGGTGGTCGAGGGCGTCGGTGGCCGGGGACGGCTCGGGCGAGTCGGTCGTGGACGCGTCGCCGTCCTCCCAGTCCATGATCATGTCGATCGAGTCCGGGGAGCCGGGCGAGCCCGGCCGGGAGGAGGGCCCGGCCGGGATCTCGGCCGGTGCCCGGGAGCTGAGCGGCGTCTCGTCGGCGACGACGGGGGGTACGGGGGGCACCTCGCGGGCGACGGCCGGGGCCGGTTCCACCAGGGAGGCGGCGGCCGGCAGTTCCCCGGACTCGGTCCGTACGGGCCGGTAGGGCGGCGGGACGTCGGACGTGGCCCCGGCCTCCGGCGCCGTGGGGGGCGGGCCGGACCGCTCGGCCTCCTCGGGCGAGGGGGCACGGGTGCCGTCCGGGGTGACGGTGGCCGCCGGGTCGTCGGTGGTGGTGACGCCGTCGGTGTCCGTGAGGGTGGTGCCGTGCTCACCGGACGGGGTGGTCTGGGGCCGTTGCTGCGGGGTGGCGTTCGGCGGGGCGGGGGCCGGGGAGGCGGTGGTCGAGGGGGTGGGTGTCGCGGCGGCCGGCGAACCGCCGGGAACCGGGGCGACCGGGGGTGCGAGGGGACCCGTCAGCGGGTCCGGCTGCGGGGTGGCCCGGTCCTGCTGGTCGGACGTGACCCGGGTGTCGGGGGTCCGGGACGTCTCCGGGTTCCTGGAGACGTCCGCGGAGTTCTCGGTGTCGTCCGCGGCGTCCGTGTCGTCGGCGAGCGGTGTCGTCGTGTCGTCGTCCGCCGTCCGTTGGCGCTCGGTGCCGTCCGATACGGAGGTGTTGCCGCCCGTCTGGGTCGACGGCGGCCCCGGGGCGGAGGAGCCGACGGTGGACGGGATGTTCCCCGGCCCGTTGTTCGTGCCGGTGGCCCCGTCTGCCCCCGGGCCGGTGGCCACCGGGGGGCTGAGGGTGGAGAAGACGGTGTCGGTGTCCAGGTTCACCGGCGTCGGCGGGAGGTCCCGGCCGAGGGCGGAGTCCGGGACCGTGGTGTCCAGGTCGTCCGCGGCAAAGTCGTCGTAGGCGTTCGTGGACGCGTCCGAGGGGGTGTTGGTGTACGACGGTTTGCCCGCACCCGGTGCTCCCGGTCCGGCCTGCGTGCCGTTCCCACCGGTCGCCGCGGGCTGTACGTGGGGGTTCCCGTCGAGGGCGCTGTCGGCGTCGTGGTCCGGGCCGTGGTCCGTGAGGGAGGAGACCGTCGAGAGACCACCGGCGTCGCTGAAGACCGACGCGCGGTCACTGATGTCGCCGACGGAGGAGGGGTCGTCGTCGTGGGTGCCGGAGCGGGGCGGCGGAGTGTACGGGGTGTTCCAGGTGTCGGTGGTGGAGACCGTCTCGGGGCGGGGCAGAGGGGCGGGGTTCGGGCCGGGGCCGGACACCGGGGGCCCGTAGGGGGTTTCCGTGAGGTCCTGCACCCCGTTCCCGTAGGTGTCCTGGTACGCGTTGCCGTTGCCGTATGGGTCCCTGTACGTGCTCTGGTACGTGTCCGTGTACGCGTCCTTGTAGATGTCCCCGTACCGGTCGCGGTCCCGGTAGCCGTTCCTGTCCCCGCCCCCACCGTTCGTCAGGTGGTTGATGTCGTCGGGGCCGAAGTCGGGCTTGTGGAAGAACTTGTCGTACATCCACTTGCCGCCGTACTCGGCGCCGGTGGAGGCGGCTTCGAAGAGGAGCCCGCTGAGGCCCGCGCTCACGAACGTCGCGGGGTTGAGGGTGAACGTGCCCAGGAATATGAGGCCGGTGAAGGCCTCCGCGAAGGTTTCCGCCTGGCCTTCGTTGACGAAGCTGAGCGGGAGGTCGAACACTTCCTTCCACGTGTGGTTGTTCTTGAAGATGTTGCGCACGATCGGCGCGCTGAACTGGGAGAACAGGCCCCCGAAGAGTCCCGCGAACGCGCCGGCGACCGCCGACTGCCCGATCTCCGTCCAGTCGAACTCCTTGCGCCGGCGGTCCGGGGCGTCCGGCGCGGTCATGGAGATCAGCTGCGCGGCGAACGTGACGAACGCCTCCTGGATCGCCTCGAGCAGGACCGACAGCGGCGTGGGGACGGCGCGTCCCAGCCGCTGGAGGAGCAGCAGGATGGTGAGCGCGGTGCGCGCCTTCGCGATGGCGATCTCGGTGAGCGAGGTCCCACCGGTGAAGACGGACAGCGCGGCGATCAGGGCCAGCTCGATGTTCATCAGGATGAACTCGAGGAGGATCTGGTACTTGGCCTCGGAGAGCTTCATCGAGCGGTCCACCTGCCGCGAACCGATGTCCCGGAGCTCGTCGGAGAACTTCTGCAGGTGGTTCTGGCCGTTGTCGTCGACGAACAGCTTCATCGCGGCGACGAACTCGTCGGCGATCCGCGGCGGCAGCGAGTTCCCGGCGGTGGAGATCGCTCCCTTCACCGCGTCGGACAGGTCACGGACGTCGTCCGCCAGCCGCCGGTAGGGATTGCGGCTGGCGAAGCCCAGGTCCTCGTTGCCGGTCGCGACGTTCGCGCCCACCCAGACCTCGATGAACTCCCGCAGACCGGGCGGGAACATGATCGCCATTCAGCGCCTGGTTTCGCTCTCCGAGCCCTGCGCCTCGATGTCGTCCAGCGCCTGGGTCTGGGGCCGCTGCACGTGCTCGGCCTCCGCGGCGACCGCGTCGACCAGGGCCAGGAACCCGCTGGTGATGGCCGTGACCGTGGCCGACACCTGCTCCTGTTCCTTCCGGACCTGCTCACCGACGGCGTTGGCGAACTCGTCGTCGCCGCCCTCCTCGCCCCACCAGCCCGAGTACGCGGCGTAGCCGTTCTCGAACCGGGGCAGCATCTCGTCGCCGTACCGGACGGCGTCGGCGAGGTGCTTGGAACCTGCCAGGATCGCCTGGATGTCGGCGGAGTAGTTGCCGGCCACGACTACATCCCCTCCTGCCGCCGGTCGTCCGTGCCGCGGATCCCGGGCGGGGCCGCGGGCTCTTCCTCGTCCTCGACGATCTCGTCGCGGAGCCGGCTCATCGCGGTCGGCCGCCCCTTCGTCACGGAGGTCTCGCTGAGCAGCGAGCCGAAGACCGACCCCCAGTCGACGCCCATCCGCTCGGGTGCGGCGCCCCGCGAGGTCATCCGGGTGAGCGGGTCGAGCGTCTCGACGACCCGGCGGGCCATCTCGGCCCGTGCCGCGTTGGCGGCCTCCAGCACCGCCGCGGACAGCTGTGGGGCGGCCATGGTCCGGTACTTGCCGTCAAGAAACTCCAGGCTGGTCAGTTCGCCCTTCGCCCCGACACAGACCCGGACCGACCGGTCCGACGAACGCGCGGTGACCGACGCGGCGTCCAGCTCGGCGCGCGCCGAAGCCGCGGCCGCCTCCGCCGCCCTGAGGTGGGCCATCGCCTGGGCCACACGGTCTTCCATCGACTGACTCAACTCGGTCTCCTCCCCGTCAGCGCCCCAGGGCCTGGGGCGCTCCCCCCTCGTCGGTGCCCCAGATGTCCTCGTCCTCGGCGAGCCAGGTGGTGCGTTCCCTGTCGCCGCTCTCCGTCTGCGGCCTGCCTTCGCCCGCCCCGCCCATGCCTCCCATGGGCGGCATGAAGGGCATGCTGCTGCTGGTCTGCGTGCCCTTGGACACGACGCGGTGTTCCTCGTCGTCGACGGTCGGTGTGCCGGCCGCCACCCGGGCGGACCGGGCGACGCCCGGCTCGATGACGTTCCTGACACGCTCGCCGGAGTTCCCACCGGCCTCGCCGCCGGCGCCCCGCGCCATCGGCGGATACATCCCCGGCGATCCCGCTCCCGTGCCGGTCCCGTCCGCGGAGGCGGCCGCCAGGCTGTCACCGCTCTGCGGGCGACCCAGCGCCGAGGAGAGGTCGTCCTGGTTGTAGAGGTTGTCGGCGAAGACGGAGGAGTACGCCGATCCGGCCGATCCGGCGGGTGTGCCGCCGGAGTTGTAGGCGGAGAGGTCGGGAGGCTCGGGGAGGTCCGCGATGCGCTGGCGGATCAGTTCGTCGATGTTCTTGTCGTCGGCGTTGATCCGGTCGTACTCGGCCTGGATGTCGCCCATGCGCTCGTCGTACTCGGCCCTGGCGTCCTTACGTGCCTGCTCCGCGTCGGTGCGCGCCTGGTCCCGTTCCTCCTGTGCGGCGGCCTTCTCCCGCTCGTACTCGCTCCTGGCGTCGGCCTCGGCGGCGTCGGCCCGTTCGACGGCTTCCCGTTCGGCGGCGTCGATCTCCGCGATCCGGTCGTCGTACTCCTGCCGGGCGCGGGCCTCGTCGGCGCCGGCGGCCATCTCGCGCTCGTACTCCTGGCGTGCCTGCGCCCGCTCCTGCTCGGCCTGTTCCCGCGCCTGGTCCCGCTGTTCCCCGGCGGCGGCCTTCTCCCGCTCGTACTCCTGTCTGGCCGCCTCCTCCTGACGGTCGGCCTCCCGTACGGCGGCCTCGCGCTCGGCACGCGCCTCGGCCTTCTGCTCCTCGTAGTCGGCCTGCGCCTCGGCCTTGGCCTGTTCGGCCTCCAGCCTGGCCTGCTGCTTCTCGACCACCGCCTCGCGGCGGGCCTGCTCCTGCTGGGCCTCGGCATCGGCCCTGGCGTCGGCCTGCTCCTGCCGGGCGGTTTCCCTGTCCTGCTCGTACTCGGATCTGGCCGCCTCCTGTTCGGCCCGGGCCGCCGCCTTCTCCTGCTCCGCCTGGGCCTTGGCGGCCTCCTGCTCCTTCTCGGCCTCGGCCTTCGCCTGGGCCTGTTCCTGCTTGGCGGCTTCCTTCTCCGCGGCGGCTTCGGCCTTGGCGGCCTCCTGCTCGGCCTTGGCCTCGGCGCGGTCGGCGTCGTTCTGGGCCTGGGCCCGTTCGCGCTCCTTCTTCGCCTCGTCCTGAGCCTTCTGGTTCTGGGCGAGGACGAAGGCCTGCTGCTCGGCGGCCTCCGCCTTGGCCTGCGCCTTCTCCTTGTCCGCCTCGTCCTTGGCGGCCTCCTGCTCGGCCTTGGCCGCCGCCTTCTCCTGCTCCGCCTCCGCCTTGGCCTGTGCCTTCTCCTTGTCCGCCTCGGCCTTGGCGGCCTCCTGCTCGGCCTTGGCCGCCGCCTTCTCCTGCTCCGCCTCCGCCTTGGCCTGTGCCTTCTCCTTGTCCGCCTCGGCCTTGGCGGCCTCCTGCTCGGCCTTGGCCGCCGCCTTCTCCTGCTCCGCCTCCGCCTTGGCTTCTTCCTTCTCCTTCTCCAGGGCGGCCTTCTCGGCGTCACGCTCGGCCTTGGCCGCCGCCTTCTCCTGCTCCGCCTCCGCCTTGGCTTCTTCCTTCTCCTTCTCCAGGGCGGCCTTCTCGGCGTCACGTTCCGCCTTGGCCTCGGCCTTCTCCTTGTCCGCCTGCGCCTTGGCGGCGTCCGCTTCTTCTTTCGCCTTCTTCTTCTCGGCGTCCGATTCCGCTTCGGCGGAGATCTCCGAAAGAGGCCGGCTGTCCCTGTCGGTTACGCTGGCGTCGAATGCGTCCTGAGCCGTCTTGAACGCCTTGTGGATCTCGACAATGGCCGTGGCGCCAGCCGTGCTGAGCCAGTCCTGCACCGACTGCTCCCACCGGCGCACCGCCTCGTCGCCGATCGCCTTCCACGTCGACATCTCGCTGGGCCTGCCGTACGACTTGCCCTCGATGACGATGTCGTTCTGGAAGCCGGCCGTGGCCACCACGTTGTTGTGCCAGGACGTGTACAGCCCGGAGCCGTAGCTCACCGTCTCGATGTCGGTCTTGTCGTACTGGGTGTCGAAGAGCGTCAGCCGGGCGTCCTCGAGCATGTCGTAGAGCCAGCGCTGCGGATTGCTCTCGGCTTTCCACGCCTCCCAGGCGTCGTAGAGGTTCTGCGCCTGGGTGAGGATGATCTGCTGGGCCTCGGCGAGGGCGCGGGCCGGCTCGGACGTCACCGTCACACCGTCGATGGTGAGGGCGGAGCCTTCACCGCCGTCACCGTTGAGCTGGTCCGCGTACCCCTCGTAGTTGCGTGCCAGCTTGTGGATGAGTTCCTTGAAAATGGCGGCCGAGGTGCCGTCCCAGGACTCACTGCCCTCTCCGATGTCCTCGGTGTCCCACGTGCCGACGGTGACCTGGCTGTCCTCGAAGAACTTGACGACCCGGTCGAACGCCTTGGCGGCCTCCGTGAAGGACCGCAGGTCGACGTAGTTGGCGTCGTCCACCTTGAGGTCACGGTTCGTGTACCCGTGGGTGGAGTAGGGCCACATCGTCAGCTGCGAGAGGGCGTCCCGGGAACCGTAGAGGTACTGGACCAGGGGGTTGGTGTCCCAGTCGAGTTTCTCCCCCTCCTTGTTCCAGCCTCCCTTGTCCTTCAGGACCTCACTGGTCTTCGTGTAGCCCGGGATGATGTCGTCGCCGCTCGGCGGCCAGGCCTGGCCCGAACCGAGAAAGGTGATGTACGCCCGGTACCGGTAGAGGTTGCTGCCCTCGGACACGTCCTCCGTGTCACTGCTGGGACGGTAGAACGGCAGGGTGTAGTCGGTGTTCTTCGTCTTCCAGCCACTGGGGGAAAGGAACCCGGACGAATATCCCGGTCCGCCTTCCCTGTCCAGCCGGACGTGGATCAACGGGATGTCGTCGTTGCCCTTCAGATTTTCGAACAACGTGCTCCGCTCCGGCAGGATGTAGCCGGTGAGCATGTCAACTGCCTTTTTCCAGTTGTCGTTGTTGTTGTCTTCGGGGTTGGCCATCGCCGAGCTCCGCGAGGTGGTGGGGAGGAGAACTACCGGGTGTGCGTCGAACCGCCCGGGGTCACCTGCTGTCGGGTGACCCGGTCAGTCCTCGTCGGGGGCGCCCGGATTGTCGAAGTCGCTGTCGACATCCTCGAAGATGTCCATGAACTCGTCCGCGGTGATGCTCTCGAGGTTCTTGTTCTGGCTTTTGGCCAGCTGGTCGATGGTGTCCCACAGGGCCTCCTCGAGGTCCTCGAAGAGGACTCCCTGGGCCTCGAGGATCCGCTCGACCTCGCCCGCGCCCTTCTGGATGACCCCGTTCAGGGCACCCCCGCCGACCGCGCTGCTCTCTCCGGCCATGAGCCCGATGACGAGAGGCTTCGCGGCGTCGATCGTGGTGGTCGAGATGGCGTCCGCGATGTACGAGATCGCCGGGCCGGCATGCGTGTCGTCTTTGAGGATGTTCTCCAGCGTCTTCCTGAAGTCAGTGATCTGGTGGTTGATGAACTGTCTCAGGAATTCGCTGTCGAGGACCGTGACGGCCACGTCATCACCCTTCCGTCACCGGCAGTCGTCAGCGGCTTCCGATGCGGATGTCGCCCCACCGCTGCGACAGGTTCTGCTCCGTGTAGCGGTAGTTGGAGGAGATGTCGGTGAGCAGGCCGGAGTGGTTGGCCAGCAGGTTCTTGATGTTCTCGACAGCGTTGTCCCACTTCGCCTGGACCTCGCTGTACACGTCCCGGTCGTCACCGATCCAGCTGTTCCTGAGCTCGGTTAGCTCCATCTCGAGGTTGGCCAGGATGCTCATGATCGCCTGCGACTGGCCGACCATGTCGTCCGCCGCGCCTTCGGCGTGGTTGTAGTCGACGTAGATGTAACCGTCGGAGAAGTCCATCGGAATTCCTCGATTCGCCGCGGGAACCGCGGGTTACGGAAGATGTGCGCGGCACGGCCTGTGGGCGGGACCGTGACGCCGGGCAGTGACGGCCGTGGGCGTGTGCGGGGCGTTGCCGCGGGGTGGTGGAGCGGCGCGGGCAGGCGCCGCCGGACGCACGCGCCGACGCCCGCGGCGGGACGGCCGGCCGCGTCGGCCGCGTCGGCCGGGGACGTCAGTTGCTGTGGGTGTTGGTGCCGTTGAGCTCGTCGAACACGGCCGTGGAGCGCGAGTACTCCTGGTCGATGATGTCGCTCGACGAGCCCTGCACCAGGCCGTGCTCCGTGAGGGTGGAGTTGAGCTCGTCGACCATCCGGTCGAGGTTGATCAGGATGGTGTCGACGTGGCTGTCCCACTGCTCGAGGAGCGACTTGTACTTGCCGCCGTCCGCACCGCCGTAATGGGCGGCGAGGGTGTGCGAGGTCGACTGGACGTCCTGCTGACAGCGCTGGACACCGGTGAAGGCCTGTTCCAGCGCCATGATCCCGTTGCGGGTCGCCTGCTCTTCGGACTGCTGCATGGCCATGAGAGAACTCCCTTTCGGTGAATTTCACCGACCTGTGGATCCCATGTCACCCCGCGGGCAGACAGGGTGCCCCTGCACACACCAGGCGGTTCGCCGGGTCATGGGAGTGGCCAAATGCTATGCGCGCCGCAAGTTGTTTGGCAATTGCCGTCAGGACGTCCAGGGGACCCCCATATCCCTGTTTCCGGCGCTCTATTGAGCACGGATGGAGAATTCGCGGCGCTCACCTGAGCGGCGGCGCGACGCCGGCCGGACAGATCGGGCATCACCTCCTTCCGTACGGCACCGCCGGTCGCCCGCATTAACGCGAGGTGACCGTCGCGAATCCAAGATTTCCCCTGCAGGATGATTTACCCCGGGCCGGACCGCTCCCGCTGGTCCCCGCTCGTCCCCTCCGCGCGCGGGCAGCGCAGCGTCACCCGGGCCTCGCCCGAGGAGGCCGCCTCGGGGGTGAGGTCGGGGCCGCTGGGCAGCATGGCCAGCATCGGGGACGGCATGGTCCGCTCCTCGACGCCCTCGTAGCCCAGCGCCCTGACGCCCTCCTGGGAGAGCAGCCGGTACTTCACACCCGTGTCCGTCACCAGGTACGTGGTGTCGCCCAGGGCGCTGCCGCTCGCACTCAACGCCCTTACCAGCGCGCCCTTCCCGGCCCGTACCGCGATGGAGTCGACCTTCAGGCAGGCCGGTACGACCTCGGCGGCGGGCGGCTGGACGGGCTCGGGCAGCGCGTTCTCGGGCAGCACGGACGCGCCGACCCGGACGCCGCCGTCCGCGGAGTCGACGGCCGCGCAGGCGGCGGAGCCGGCGCCGACCACGACCGCCTTCGGCGGGGTCTCGGGCAGCTTCGCCGCGTTCACCGCGGCGCTCGCGGAGCCCGGGGCGAGATGCCCGGCCAGTGCGTCCGCCCCGAGTGTCGCCACGGTCGCGGCGCCGCCGTACGCCTTCTCCCGGGTCAGCGGGTCGCCCAGCAGGAGGGTCGCGCCGGTGGCGGTGAGCGGCACCAGGCCCTCCTTGGCGAGCAGGTGGTAGCGGGGGGCCGAGCCGGGCACTTCGACCCGGAACAGCTGCCCCACCCTGGTGGCGCGCCCGGCCAGTTCGGGCCCCTCCTCGCCCCGGCCCGGTACGTCGGCCGGGGACAGGTCGGGCCCCTGCGGGAAGGAGTCGAGGAAGGCGGCGGAGACGGGGCGCGGGGCGACACTTCCGTAGCCGAGGGCCTCGGCCGCGTTCGCCCGCTCGTCCAGCCGGAGCCGGCTGCCCTGCCACAGCAGGTAGGCGGAGTCGTCCGGTCCGGTGACCAGCAGGCCGTCCCGCTCGCCCAGTTGCCGTGCGCCGGGGGCGTTGTGCGGTGTGTCGGTGCCCAGGGCGAGGGTCGTGGTGGCCGTCACGACACCGGTCGACCTCGGGCGGACCCCCGAGCAGACCAGCCACGGCGTACGGTCCAGGTCGCCGGTGGACGGCAGTGCCTCGGGACCGTCGGGTATGCCGATGGGGGTGCCGTGCGGTGTGCCGGCCAGCGAGGACGTGCCGACCGTGGTGACGCCGAGGTCGCCGCCGGCGATCAGGCGGGCCGACGCGTAGTTGCGGACCGGGCGCAGCCGCCCGTCGAGGTACAGGTAGCGCGCGCCGGTCTGCTTGTCGACGACCAGGTTCTCGCCGGAGCGCCAGGAGTTGTTGCCGCCGGGCTGGATGAGGCCGAAGACGAAGGCGCCGGCGCACACCAGCACGGCGATGACCACGCCGATCGCGGCGCCGCGGTTGGTCCGGCCCAGGGGGCTCTCCGGGTCGTCGGGCTCGGCCCGCAGCATGGCCGATGCCAGCCTCCCCATGACGAAGAGGTGCGCCTGTACCTGGTCCCGTTTGCTGTGCATGCTCGCCGTTCTCCCGGGTTCAGCCGTTGATGCCGCGGAGCAGGCCGTAGACGCCCATGGACCAGAGCGTCAGCGGCAGGATGCTGATGGCGGCAAGTGAGTGCAGCAGTTCGGCCGCGCGCCCCCAGTAAGGGACGAGCCGCCGGCCGGGGACGGTCCACGAGGCGATGGCGAGGACGGCCGCGAGGCCCATCAGGCCGGCCGTGAGGGTCAGCCGGTCCGTCGGGCCGAGGGAGCGGGCGAAGACGGCCAGCAGCAGGACCACGCCCCAGGCGCCGGCGGTGGTCAGCGCGAGACGCTGCCAGACGTTGCCGAGCCCCCTGCTGTGCAGCAGCAACAGGAGCGAGAGGGCGACCACGGTGAGGATCTCGGCGAGGCCGGGGTCGGCGGCGAGCGCCACCAGGCAGGGCAGGCAGACGAGGCCGACGGCGCCGTAGAAGGCGGTCATCCAGTCGTCGGCCAGCATGGACCGCGCCTCGACGTCGGAGGCGGGGTACGGGTCGATGCCCTGCTGCAGTTGCTGGACGTTGGTGGGCAGCGGTGACATCCGCATGCCGGAGAGCCGGAACGACAGCGAGGGGACGAACCCGCCGAACAGGACGACCACGACGGCGACCACCCCGGCAGCCTGGTCCGGCGCCAGGTTCAGGGTGATCAGGGTGGCGCCGAGCGCTCCGGCCGCGGCGACGCAGGCCACGCCGATGAACAGCGCCGGGTGCACGCCGACCGCCGCGAGGGCGAGCACCGCTCCCGCGCCGCCGGCCGCCGACGCCGCCAGCAGGCGTGCGCCCAGGACGGCTTCGCCGTCGGCTCCGCCCAGGTCGCCGCCGGGCAGCAGCCAGCCGGCCAGGGCGAAGTAGGGACCGACCATGAGGCCGAGCGCCGAACCGGCTCCGGCGTCGCCGACGGCCCGGGTCGCGGAGCCGGCGCCGGCGAGCAGCAGCAGTCCGGCGGCGCCGGCGGCGACGGCCCGGATCCAGCCCTCGGTTCCCGGCAGGGCGAGCAGCACCATGCCGAGGGTGAGGGCGGCCACGGCCAGGCCGCGCAGGAGCCGCCGGCCGGCCTCGGGGCTCCAGCCGTGCGGGCGTTGCTGCATGGTGCCCGAGATGCCGTCGACCAGGTCATCGAGGTGCACTTCGGGCAACGCCTCGGTGCGGGGGCGGAGACAAAGCTCCTCACCGTCCCGCAGACCGAGGGAGTCCAAGGTACTCTCTGGGTCGAGCGGTGGGCCGCCGAGGCGTTGCAGTACCCAACCGCCGTGCTCCAGGCCTGCTTCCTCCAGGTCGTCCCCTCCGTAACCGATCACTGTGGGCAGCAGATCGGCGACGGGGACGTCGGAGGGCACGGCCAGGTCGACGGTCCTGGCCGGAGCACGTACGGTGACGCGGCACAGGCTTGCCGCCTGGATGTCAGTCATGGGCAGTGTCCGTCATGGGTTCGGGTTCACGCTTTCTGGCGGGCCACGGGTTGCGCGGTGGCTGGAAGGTGGCAGCGGCACACCGGTCGGTCGCTCGATCGCGACAGGACGTCGGACGGGGCACGCGCCGACGAGTTTGACGGCAGGCCGGGCCTTTTCGCAACACCGGTCAAGAATTCAGCGTCCAGGAACCCTGCGGTAATTTTCCCGCAGTCATGGCGCGGGACTGTGACGCATTGCGCTCCGACGTTTCGTCTCTCCCGCGCCCCGTCGGACTTCGTGGCGGACTTCGCGGCGGACTCCGAGGTGGACTTCACGGAGGGCTTTTTCCGGCGGGCGCGTGCGGGCGGACACCGGACAATCCCGTGCTGTTACCGCGGAATTGTTCCGAGATCATTGAGGAGGCCATTCGTTGAGCGTGATCCTGTTCCGCAGGCCGGCGCGCCGCAGAGGACCGGAATTGCCTTCGGGGGAGCTGAGTCTCCAGGAACCGCCGACCCTTCCGGAAGTCGTGCCGGACAGTTCCGCGGTATGGACATACTTGCCGATGGCACTGATGTCGGTCTCCATGATGCTGATGTTCATGCGGCCCGGCATGAGCCGGTCCAGCGGCGGATTCATCTACATCGCGCTCGGCGTGATGGTGATCGCGTCCGCCGGCATGATGCTCGGTCAGGTCATGCGGCGCAACGGCGAGCGCAAGCAGCGGATGAAGGGCGAGCGCCGCGACTACCTGCGCTATCTGCGCCAGACCCGGCGCAAGGTGCGGGCGTCCGTCGTCGACCAGCAGCGTGCCCTGGCCTGGCGCCACCCCGAGCCCGACGCGCTGTCGTCGCTGGTGCGCAGCACCCGGCTGTGGGAACGGCGGGCGTCCGACGAGGACTTCGCGGAGGTCCGGATGGGCGTCGGCGACCAGCGCCTCGCGATGAAGCTGACGCCGCTGTCGACGAAGCCCGTGGAGGACCTGGAGCCGCTGTCCGCGCACGCGCTGCGCAGCTTCACCCGCGCCTACTCGACGGTGCGGGACCAGCCCGTCGCGATCTACCTGCGGGCCTGGTCGAAGGTGCTGCTGCGGGGCGAGGAGGAGCACGTGCGGGCTCTGGCGCGTTCCCTGCTCGCGCAGTTGGCGGTGTTCCACTCCCCCGACGACCTGTGGATCGTGCTGGGTGTCTCGGACGAGCGGCGCTCCGGGTGGGAGTGGGCGAAGTGGCTCCCGCACAGCCTGCACCGGCACGAGGAGGACGGCGCCGGGCCGACCCGCATGATCGCCTCCGCGTTCAACGAGCTGGAGGGCCTGCTCGGCGCCGAGTTCCACGAGCGGCCCGGCGCCGACCCGGACGCGGTGCCGGGGCGTGAGGAGCCGTACACGGTGATCGTGGTCGACGGGTGCACGGTGCCCGCGGGCCACCGGTTCGACGGGCACGGGTTCCGCAACGCGGTGGTGCTCGACCTGTCCGGGGCCCTGGCCTGGAAGCCCGGACGGACCACGCTGCGGCTCGAGGTGGAGGAGAACGGCGTCGCGCTGGTGCGCACCGACCGGGACCGCAAGGAGCAGTCGACGGTGCTCGGCAGGCCCGACCGGCTGGGGCCGGTCGGGGCGCGTGCGCTGGCCCGGCTGCTCGCGCCGTACCGGATGAGCATGGGCGGCGACGACGCGAAGCCGTTCTCCGGCGACGTCGAGCTGACCTCGCTGCTGAACATCCCCGATCTGCACCGGCACGAGCCGGCCACGCTGTGGGAGCGGTACACGGGCAGTGCCCGGCTGCGGGTGCCGATCGCGGTCAGCGGTGAGGGCCGGCCGGTGGAGCTGGACATCAAGGAGTCCGCGCAGGGCGGTACGGGTCCGCACGGCATGCTCATCGGCGCCACCGGTTCCGGCAAGAGCGAGCTGCTGCGCACCCTCGTGCTGTCGCTGGCGCTGACGAACTCGTCCGAGACGCTGAACTTCGTCCTCGTCGACTTCAAGGGCGGTGCCACCTTCCTCGGCCTGGACGAGCTTCCGCACACCTCCGCGGTCATCACCAACCTCGCGGACGAGGTGTCGCTGGTCGCCCGGATGCAGGACGCCCTGCACGGCGAGCTGATCCGCCGCCAGGAGCTGCTGAGGGCGGCCGGCAACTACACCTCCGCCCTGGAGTACGAGAAGGCGCGCCAGTCCGGGGTGCCGTTGCAGCCGCTGCCGAGCCTGTTCGTGGTGGTCGACGAGTTCAGCGAGCTGCTGTCCGCCCACCGTGACTTCATGGAACTGTTCGTGATGATCGGCCGCCTCGGGCGCAGCCTCGGGGTGCACCTGCTGCTGGCGTCGCAGCGGCTGGACGAGGGCCGTATGCACCAGTTGGAGAGCCATCTGTCCTACCGGATCGGTCTGCGGACCTTCTCCGCGATGGAGAGCCGGGGTGTGCTGGGGGTGCCGGACGCGTACGAGCTGCCCGCGCAGCCGGGTGCCGGTTTCCTCAAGAGCGGTGTCGACGCGCTGACCCGGTTCCGTGCCGCGTACGTCTCCGGCCCGTACCGGCGGCGGCGTGCCCTCGTGCAGGCGCAGGTGGCCCGTCAGGTGGTGCCGTGGACGGCTCAGTGGGTGGTGCCGCGCGCGCCCGCCGACCCGGATCCCGCGGGTGGGCCCGGCGAGGAGGAAGAGGCGGAGGGTCCCGAGGGGGAGGGCGGTGACGCGGGGAGCGGCGAGACGCTGCTGTCGGTGGCGCTGGACCGGCTGCGCGGTTCGGGGCCGCCCGCCCATCAGGTGTGGCTGCCGCCGCTGGACGCGCCGGCCACCCTGGACCAGGTCCTGCCTCCGCTGGCGCCTGACGCGCGCCACGGCCTGACGACGGCCGACTGGCCGCTGCGGGGCCGGCTCACCGTGCCGGTGGGTGTGGTGGACCGGCCGTTCGACCAGCTGCGCGATCTGCTGACCGTGGACCTGTCGGCGGCCGGCGGTCATGTGGCCATCGCCGGTGGCCCGCAGAGTGGCAAGAGCACCCTGCTGCGGACGCTCATCACCGGGCTGGCGCTCACCCACACTCCGCGCGAAGTGCAGTTCTACTGCCTGGACTTCGGCGGCGGCACGCTCGCGGCGCTGGACGGGCTGCCGCACATGAGCGGGGTGGCCGCGCGCGTGGACACCGAGCGGGTGGGCCGGACGATCTCCGAGGTGAGCACGCTGCTCGGCAGGCGGGAGCGGTTCTTCCTGGAGCACGGCATCGACTCCATGCCCACGTACCGCAAGCGGCGGGCGGCGGGTGAGTTCCCGGACGAGCCCCACGGGGACGTCTTCCTGGTCATCGACGGCTGGTCGACCGTGCGCCAGGACTTCGACCGGCACCTTCCCACCTTCAACGCGCTGGCCGCCCGCGGGCTCAACTACGGCGTCCACCTGCTGATCACCACCGCCCGCTGGGTCGAGCTGTCGTCCTCGGTGCGCGACCAGACCGGTACGCGGCTGGAGCTGCGGATGGGTGACCCGATGGACTCGCAGATCGACTCCCGCAAGGCGGCGACGATTCCGCGCAGCCCGGGACGGGGCCTGACCTCCGACAAGCTGCACTACCTGTCGGCGCTGCCGCGCGTCGACGGGGTCGAGGACGCCGACGACCTCGCCGACGGGGTCGCGGGCCTGGTCTCGGCGATCAGCGAGAACTGGCCGGGGCCGACCGCGCCCCGGGTACGGATGCTGCCGGCCTCGCTGCCCGTCGAGGAGCTGCCCGAGCCACAGGGCGCTCAGGGCCTGCGCATCGCCATCGGCCTGGACGAGAACGAACTCGCGCCGGTGTGGCACGACTTCACCGAGAACCCGCACATGATCGTGGTGGGTGACAGCGAGTCCGGCAAGACGAACCTGCTGCGGGTGATCGCCCGGGGCATCACCGAGCGGTACACCCCCTCCGAGGCCCGCATCATGACGGTGGACTACCGGCGGGAGCTGGTGGAGAGCGTCCCGGAGCCCTACCGGCTCGGCCACGCGGTCTCCACGGACATGCTGAAGGACCTCGTGGACGGGGCGGCCAGGGCGGTACGGCAGCGGGTGCCCGGCGAGGACATCGCGCCGTCGCGGATGCGGCTGTGCGACTGGTGGCAGGGGCCGCGGCTGTTCGTCCTGGTCGACGACTACGACATGGTCGGCAGCGGACCCATGTCGCAGCCGTTCGCCCCGCTGCTGGACCATCTCGCGCTCGGCCACGAGGTCGGCCTGCACCTGATCGTGGCGCGCTCCTCCGCGGGCGCCGGGCGCGGCCTCAACGAGTCGCTGCTGCGCCGGCTGCAGGAGGTCAACACGCCCGGCCTGCTGATGTCCTGCCCGCCCAGCGAGGGCTACCTCTTCGGCAGTGTGAAGGGCCGCGAACTGATTCCCGGCCGCGCGGTGCGCATAGCCCGCCGCAAGACCGTCCAGATCCAGACCGCCCTGGTGGAGAACCCCAGCTGATGCTCCCTTCCCACCCCGCGCTCCACCCCGCGCTCCACCCCACCGCCGGCCGGGCCCCGGCCCGGCCGGCGGCCGGGCACGCGGGGCACGCGGGGCACGCCGGGCACGCCGGGCACGCCGGGCACGCCGGGCACGCGGGGCGCGGGAGCGGAACGGGCGGGGCCGTACCGGCTCCGGCGACAAGCCCGTGTGTCGTGGTCCGCACGGCCTGCGGCCGTCCGGCCCCGCAGGCGGACTCGCCGCTCCGGGGCCGCCGAAGGCATCGGGGCGCACACCGCCCCGGCACCGTCACGGCGCGGCCGGGCACCCCGGCCCGGCCGCCCGCCGGGCTCCCGGCCCTCCCGCCCCGGGCCGAGGCCCTGAGCGGGACGGAGGCCGCCGGGACACCGGCCGAGGACACCCACACCCGCGCCGCCGGGCGGCCGTACCCGGGGAGGGGGCCCCTCCGACTTTCGCGGCACCGGTCGCGTTTCCCCGCGCACCGGCCCTTCCCGTACCCGGCCACCGCCCGGCCGGGTGTCGCCGGGCCGGCGGCCTGCGTCGAGGCCGGGGGCGGGGCGGGGAGCACCGGGGCGGCGGTGGCGAGCCACCACGTCATCAGCCGTGCTGTCCCCGGGCTGCCGTCGTGCCCGGGGACGGGTTCGCGGCTCCGGGTGTGCCGGATGCGCCGGATGCGCCGGATGCGCCGGATGCGCCGGATGCGCTTCGACGTCCGCCCGCCCGCCCCGGCCGTCGTCCCTTCGGGCCCCGGCTCCCGGCCCGCTGTCGAAAGCGGTGCCGGGTGCGGGCTACCGGCCCGTGGGGGTGTTCCGGGTGCGGGGGCCCGGCGGGGTCCAGTTGCGGGCCCGGCCCCGGGGGACGACCGCGGCGGCGGCTGCGAGGAGGAGGACGAGCGCAAGGCCCGCCGCGGCGATGGTCAGGGAGCGCCGGTGGGGGGTCGGGTCGGCCGGGGCGGGCATGTGGGCCGGGACCGGCGCGGCCGGGGACGCCGTGTTCTGGTCCGGGACGACGGTCAGGGCGGCGTACGGGTCGAGCCGGGGTGTGTCCGACGGGTAGGCGGCGGCGAGGAGCTGCCGGGAGACCTCGTGTGCGGTCAGCTCGGGCCGGTAGGCGCGGACGAGGGCGGCGGCACCCGCGGTGCCCGCCGCGGCCAGCGAGGCGCCGGAGCCGATGTAGTGGCCCGTGCCTTCGGGCCCGACGCTGACCATGCCGCTGCCGGGTGCGGCCAGGTCGGGTTCGTGGGCGGGCGGGGCGTTCTTCTGCCGTACGCCGCCCGCCCCGAAGTCCACGACGGCCAGCACGTCCGGCACGGCGGCCGGCCAGTACGGCCCCTCGGGCATCTCCCCGTCGGGTCCGCGTTCCTCGCGGGTCACGGCGTCCGGGGCGGCGGGGGCGACGACCAGGGCGTCGCGCCGGGTGGCGTGGGCGACGGCCTCGGTCAGCTCGGCCCGTCCGGTGCGCAGCGCCTGGCCGACGTAGATGACCTTCGCGCCGCGGTCCGCGGCCTCGCGGATGCCGAGCGCGGCACGTTCCACCGAGGGGACACCGCGGTCGTCGGTGCCCTGCAGGGCGAGGATCCGGGCCTCGGGGGCGACGCCGGTGATGCCGCTGCCCGTCCGGGGCGCGGCGGCGATGAGGCCGGCGGCGAAGGTGCCGTGGCCCACGCAGTCCTCGCCGGCGCCGTCGACGGCCGTCACCCGCCCGGACAGGCCGGGGACGCCGGGGGCGACGCCGGTGTCGACCACCGCGACGGTCACCCCGCCGCCGCGGGTGATCCGCTGGGCCCGCGGCAGCCCGAGTGCGGTCTGCGACCACGCCGCCATGGTGGCCGTCTCGCCCGACTCCCCGGTGCAGGGATTGCCCTCGCCGAGCCGGACGGGCAGCGGGGGCAGCAGGGTGGTCCCCGGATCGTCGCCGGAGGTCGCCGACGGGGCTCCGGACGCGTGGGGCGCGGCCGGTGCGGCGAGGGCGGTCCCCCAGGTGACCGGCAGGACGACGGCGACGGCGACGGCCGGCGCGAGACGCGCACACCGGTATTTCATGACATTCCACATGAAGCGCATGATATGCACATGACATGCTTGGGCGCACGCCGCGTCCACGGCCTGATCCACCGGACAGGCCCCGGGCACGGCGAGTCGAAGTCGCGGCAACACAAGGAGGTTCGAGGCGCGTGGCACGGCACATACTCACGGTCGACCCGGAGCGGTCGGACGGCTACCGGACGATCGGTGAGGCACTGGCCCAGGCGCGCACCGGGGCGGTGATCCGGGTGCGTCCCGGCCGCTACGCCGAGAACCTCGTCATCCGCAACCGGGTGACGATCGTCGGCGAGGGCGAGCCCGCCACGGTGGAACTCTGCCCACGGAGCGGCACCGCCGTCAGCCTCATGGCCGACGCCGTGATGCTCAGCGGTCTCACGATCCGGGGCCGCGACAAGGAGGCGGCGGTCGTCGACGTGCCGGCAGGCCAGGCCGCCCTCGACGGCTGCACGGTGACCGGCGCGGGCTGGACGGCGCTGCTGGTGCGCGGCAAGGGCTCGCTGGCCGCCCGCGGCTGCCGGATCGGCAACCCGGGCGGCGCGGGGCTCGTCGACTCCTCGGAGAACGAAAGCATCGTCGAGGACTGTGTGTTCGAGAACTTCGGCACGTCCGCGGTGGTCATCGGCGAGACGGCCTCGCCTCTGGTGCGCGACTGCCGCATCCGGGGCGCGCGGGCCAACGGCGTCCTCGCCAGTGGTGAGGCCAGGGGCACCGTGGAGGGCTGCGACATCTCCGGCACCGACAAGCCGGCCATCGCTCTGGAGGGTCACAGCTCGACCCGGGTGCTGCGGTGCACCGTCCACCACACCTCGGTGGGCCTGCTGGTGTCGAGCATGTCCCGGCCGGAGATCGAGGAGACGACCTTCGAATCCATCGCGCAGAGCGCCGTCGTCGTCTCCGGCGGTGCCGACCCGCTGCTGGCCCGGTGCGTCACCCGGCGCACCAAGAACAGCGGACTGCTCGTGCTGGACCGCTCGCGCGGCACCATGGAGGGCTGCGCGTTCCACAGTTCCACGGAGGCCGCGATCCGTGTCGTCGAGGGCAGTGCCCCACTGCTGCGGGACACCGTGGTGAGCGACTGCGCCGACACCGGCGGGGCGGTACTCCTCGCGGACGACTCCACGGCCGAGTTCGACCGTCTGGAGGTGCGGGACGCGGCGGGCGTCGGCATCGCGGTGCGTTCCGCCGCCAACCCCCTGCTGCGCCGGGCCCGGGTGGTCGGGGCGGGCGGCCACGGCATCGAGATCACCGACGACGGCCGCGGCCGGCTGGAGCACTGCGAGGTCGAGTCCGCGGGCGGCTGCGGCCTGAGCATCGACGACGACGCCGACCCCGAGGTCAGCGACACCGTGCTGACCTCCGCCGCCCGCTCGGGTGTCGTCGTCGGCGAGCGCGGCCGGGGCCTCCTGCGGGACTGCGAGGTCAACGACAGCGCCGACGCGGGCATCACCGTGCGGGACGGCGCGGAGATCACCCTGGAGCGGGTCAGGGTGAGCGGTGCGAAGGCCCACGGCATCCAGGTGGCGCACGGCGGCCGGGCGGCGCTCATCGGCTGCGAGGTCGTCGGCAGCACGGGCGACGGCGTACGGATCGACAGCGCCGAGCCGGTGGACGTCACCCGGTGCGTGGTGCGCGACAACCGCGGCGCGGGCCTGCGCCAGAGCCGTGCGAGCGAGCGGCTCTCGGTCGACCTGCTGACCAGCGCGGACAACGGTCTCGCGGACAGTTGGGGCGAGAGCGCCGATCTGGGCGGCGGGGACGGCGGCACGGGCGGCTCCGGCAGGGAGTCGGGGCCGCAGAGTCCGCTGGCCGAACTGGAGGCGCTCATCGGACTGGACAACGTCAAGCACCAGGTGAACACGCTGGTCAACCTGAACCAGCTCGCGGAGCGCCGCCGCCGGCTCGGCATGCCGGTGCCGTCGATGAGCCGGCATCTGATCTTCGCCGGGCCGCCCGGCACCGGCAAGACCACCGTCGCCCGCCTCTACGGCGGCATCCTGGCGGACCTCGGCGTACTGCGCAGCGGGCACCTGGTGGAGGTCGCCCGCGCCGACCTCGTCGCCCAGATCATCGGCGGTACGGCCATCAAGACCACCGAGGCGTTCACCAGCGCGCTGGGCGGCGTGCTGTTCATCGACGAGGCCTACACCCTCACCCCGGAGGGCTCCTCCCACGACTTCGGCCGTGAAGCCGTCGACACCCTGCTGAAACTGATGGAGGACCACCGCGACGACGTGGTCGTGGTGGCGGCCGGATACTCCGAACAGATGGAGTCGTTCCTGTCCGCCAACCCGGGTCTCGCCTCCCGCTTCACCCGCACCATCGAGTTCGACAACTACGCGGTGGACGAGCTGGTGACCATCACCGAGTCCATGTGCGCCCAGCACCGGTTCGAGCTCGGACCGCTGACCCGTCAGGCCCTGTCCGTACGCTTCGAGGCGATGACGCGCGACGCCTCCTTCGGCAACGGCCGTGCGGCCCGCGGGGTGTTCGAGGACATGGTGGACCGGCAGGCGTTCCGCCTCGCGGCGATGGCGGACCCGGCCGAGAACGACCTGACGCTGCTGCTGCCGCAGGACGTCGGGGACGAGGAGGCGGCGACCGTCGGAGGCGACGGCGGCACGGGACGGACCGGGGACGACGCGGTCGACCCGATGGCCGAACTCGACGCCATGGTGGGCCTCGGCGCCGTGAAACGGGAGGTCACCGACCTGGTGAGCCTGCTGTCCAACGCCCGGCAGAGGATCGCGGCGGGGCTGCCCGCCCCCCGGATCAGCAACCACCTGGTCTTCAGCGGGCCGCCCGGCACCGGCAAGACCACCGTCGCCCGCCTCTACGCCAGGCTCCTGCACTCGCTGGGGGTGCTCCCCCGCGCCTCCCTGGTGGAGGTGGCGCGGGCGGACCTGGTGGGCCAGTACGTCGGCCACACCGCGGCCCGCACCAAGGAGGTCTTCACGGGCGCGCTGGGCGGCGTGCTGTTCATCGACGAGGCCTACACCCTCACCCCCGAGGGGTCCTCCCACGACTTCGGCCGCGAAGCCGTCGACACCCTGCTGAAACTGATGGAGGACCACCGCGACGAGATCGTGGTCGTGGTCGCCGGATACACCGAGGAGATGGAGCGCTTCCTCGCCTCGAACCCCGGTCTGACCTCGCGGTTCTCCAAGTACGTGCAGTTCGAGGACTACAGCACGGACGAGCTGGTCACCATCGTGTCCCGGCACGCGGCCTCCTCCGGGTACGAGTGCGCCGACGACACCCTCGCGGCGCTGCGCGCCCATGTGGACGCCATCCCGCGCGACCGGTCCTTCGGCAACGCCCGGCTCGCCCGGCAACTGCTGGAGTCCATGATGACCAGCCAGGCCCGCAGACTGGGCGGGCTCCGGTCGCCGAGCCTCGCCGACCTCACCACGCTGCTGCCCGAGGACCTGCCGCCCGCGCGGCGGCAGCAGGCCGCCCTGTGAGGCCGCGCCCGGCCGCGCGGTGAGGTGAGGGCGAACGCCCGCCGGAGGAACACACCGGCGGGCGTTCGCCCGTCTGTCGGACCCCTCACATCCCGCTCACACGGTGAACCGGACGACTTCCAGCCAGAGGTGCGGCTCCGTCGACCCGCCAAAGACCCACGGGTCGACCGTGTCGCACGCCAGGCCGCCCCAGCCGTGCCCGCCGACGCGGTGGTTCTGGCAGACGTGGCCCTCACCGACGTCGATGGTGAAGCCGCTGATGTTCGGCGCGCTCTGCCCGGAGCTTCCCAGGACCAGGTCGACGCCGTTGGCCGCGCTCTCCCACTTGGTCGTCCATCCGTCCTTCTGGATGAACTCGTTGGCGGACAGGCCCTTGGTCCCCGACACCGCGATGTTCAGGGCCGTGATGCCCTTGCCCTGGACACCCGCGACGGCTCCGTCGCACCGCGGGGTCTGCCAGCCGATGTCCTTGGCATAGGCCCGGTAGCAGATGTGCCGGCCCGGGTTCGCCGCGGCGAGACGCTGGACGGCGGCCCCGGCGGTGTTCCCCGGGAGCTTGGGCGGCGGGTTCTCCTCGGCCTCCGCCGTCTCCGCCTTCTCCGCCGTCTCCGCCTTCTCCGCCGTCTCCTTCTTCTCGACCGGCTCACGGGGCGGCGCCGACGTCAGCACCGGTACGGGTGCCTTGACGACGGGGGCCGGTTTGGCCGCGGGCTTCTCGGTCGACGGCTCCGGCGAGGGTTCGGCCGGGGCGTACGCGCCCTTCGGCACGTCCAGGGGCTCCTCGTCGAGCAGGGTGTCGGAACCTGCGGCCACCTCCACGCTGTCCTTCTTCGTCTTGCCGTCGTCCGTGGCCCAGATCAGCAGCGGCACGGCGAGCAGGACGGCGCCGGCGATACCGGCGGCGGCGAGCAGCGGTTTCTTCGGCTTGCCGGAGGGCGGTTCGCCCGCCCCGCCCGCGGCAGCCGCACCGGCTGCGCCCGCCGCGCCACCGGCTGCCGCCATGCCGCGAGCCGAACCCTCGGCCTCCGGGGCCGCCTGCGCGCGCGCCTGCGGCTGCGCGGCGAGCGCGGCGGCCGTGCCGGCGGTGGCCGTCGTGACCGCGGTCGTCGCGGTGGTGGTGGAGGTGGAGGAGGTGGAGGTGGGGTCGGCCGTCGTGGTCGGTTCCGCGGCCGTGGTGCCCGTGGTGCCCACTGCGGCGGACTGCGCGGGTGCCGCCTCGCTCTTGTTGCTCTCGTCGCCTTCGTTTCCCTCATGGGCGCCCGTACCGCTCGCCGGGGCGGCGGACGGCCGTACGGCGGGCGCCAGCATCGCGCCCGGGTCGGCCGCGGCCGGGCCCAGGGACACCGCCCGGCGGACGGACGAAGCGCCCGTGGCATGGGGTTCTCGCTCCGGCCCGTCCGGGGACGACCGGTTCTGGCTGCTTGTCATCATTCTCCTTGGACTGTGTACGTGATCGGTGGTGATCCCTGTCCGTGGGCCGACCGGGTGGAGTGGTTCCCCACGCGTCACCCGTCGCCCGTCGCTACCCGTCCTGGCCCACGGGCCCGGTGCAGCGTTCCGGCCAGCCCCGGCCCTCACCGACGCGGTCCTCCCTGGAGAGCGTCTCCTCGAGGTGCGCGAGCGCCTTCAGGTCCAGTCCGCTCAGTTCCTCCGACCCGTCCATGTAGGCGGTCGCGTTCCCGGGGAGCTCACGGAGCAGCACCACCGAGGGGCCTGCGGGCACGGTCCGTACCCCCAGCACCCGGAAACCGGTCCCCGGCACGAAGACGATCTCTTCGTTCGTCCGCGCGGATCCGGTGGGCCGGTCGGTCAGTTGCCGTACCTTGCGGCCTGTGACGGACCAGATCGCGTACCGTACGGCGGCCCCGGCGGGAAGCGCCGGGGTTCCGGCCAGCGTGCTGACCGGGCCGGGGTCCTGCAGCAGCGTGCCGACCCCGGGCTCGGGCCCGGCGGGGTCCCCGCCGCGCAGTGCCACTCCGCGGTAGGAGGGCAGCCGCCGCAGGGCGGATGCCAGGCATCCGGCGTAGGGCAGCAGGCGGCCCTCGCCGGAGTGCAGGTCCCGGATCAGCTCGCGATGGTGCAACGGCCCCTCCTCGGTGGTGAGGTAGGCGTGCGCCGCGACGAGGTCGATCCGCGCGGCCTCCAGCTCGTGGCCGCGCAGCGCGGGCATCCGGGTGAGCAGCCGGGAGACCGCGGCGGCGTGCGCTTCCCAGACCCCCGCCGCGAACTCCCGGAACGCGGCCCGCTCGGCGGCCCCGCTGACATGCCCGGGGACGAAGGGGAGGTGCGCGGTACGCGCTTGGCGGGGCGGGGGCTTCGGGGCGGCCGGGGCCGGCGCGGCAACCGGCATCGGGGCGGCCTGCGGGGGCGGGGTGCCCGGGATCCCGGTCCCGGGACCGGCTCCGGTCCCGGACGCCGGCGCGGCGGGGCCCGGCGACACCTCGGGAGCCGGCGCCGAAGCGGACGACGGCCGTGTCTCGGCCTGCGGCGCCCTGCGACCGGTTCCGGCGCCGCGCGACGCCTCGCCCGTGCCCGTTTCCGTGGCCGTGCCCTCGGCGTCGGTCCCCGGGGGTACGGCCCGGCTGCCGCCGGCCTGGGGCTCCGACGCCGCACGGGCCGTCCCACCGGAGGGAACAGCCGGCTCTCCCTCAGGCACCCGCCCCCCGGCCAGAACCTCGCCGTCCCCACCGGACCCCCTGCCCGGCACCGCACCGGCCACGGACGCCGCACACCCACCCGGCCCCACCCCGGCCCCGCCACCATCACGACCCCCACCCTCACCGGCACGTGAACCACCGGAGGGAACAGCCGGCTCTCCCTCAGGCACCCGCCCCCCGGCCAGAACCTCGCCGTCCCCACCGGACCCCTGCCCGGCACCGCACCGGCCACGGACGCCGCACACCCACCCGGCCCCACCCCGGCCCCGCCACCATCACGACCCCCACCCTCACCGGCACGTGAACCACCGGAGGGAACAGCCGGCTTGCTGTCGTTCCGTGTCGTTCCTTTCCCGGTGCCGCCGTTCGGGGCGGTTTCCGGCGTCGTCCGTCCAGGGGTGCCACCGGAACGCCCCGTGTCCTCACCCAACCGTGACCCTCCGTACGAGTGGGACGACTTGGCGGTGGAGCCGGGTGCGGGGCGGCCGAGCGGCCTGCCGCTCGCCGGAGCAACGGCCTGAGCGGCGGCCGCTCCGGCCGTTGCCACTTGGCCGGACGCCGGCCCGGTCCCGGGCCGGCGTCCGGCCTGCGAGGGTGCCGGCAAGGAGGTGAGCCGGAGGTTCGGCGGGGGCACCGCCGACGCGGCGGAGGCATGTTCCCCGGGCACGCCGGCCGGGGCCGTGCCGGGTCGGCGGGCCGCGGTACCGACGCCCGCGCGGCGTGCGGCGGTGACGTAGCGGATGCCCGGCACGCCGTGTTCGGCGGCCAGCCGGCGCAGTTCGCCGTCACCGCCCACGAGCCGGCCGCGCACCAGCAGGGTGGCCCGTGCCCGGGTGTCGGCGCCGAGGCCGCGCAGCAGCCGGGACAGCGCGGACAGCAGGGAGCCGTCCAACGGCTGGCCGGGCATGCCCAGTTCGATGGCGCACACCTCCGGGTCCACGGCCGGGCCCACCGGTCCGGGACGCGGGCCGTCCGGTGCCCACAGGGCGAGTCCGGCCCGGGTGACGGTGGCCTGCCAGCGGTCCGTCAGCCGTACGGTCCCCGGTTCGGTGCCACCGAGGATCCAGTCGGGCATGTGGGTGGCCACCGGCCGGGGAGCGGGCGTACGGCCCTCGGCGTCGGTGGGTCCGCAGACCACGGCGGACACGAACGGCTGCCAGCTCGGCCGGCCGTCCCGTCCCACCAGGGTCGGCCGGGGGCCCGTTCCGGGCGGTGCGTGGTCGGCGATCAGCGGCAGGCCGGTGAGCACCTCGATCTCGGCGCCCAGCAGGTCGGCAACGGACTGGCCGAGCCGCAGCAGGTCGCGTCGGCCGCCCGGCGCGAGCCGGACACGGGAGCGCTGGGCCACGGGCAGGGTCGCGAGCACGGCGGCCACCTCGTCGGCCGCGACGTCCTCCGCCTGCGGGGCACCGACCAGGACCGTGGGACGTTCGAAGTCGACGGGCACCGCGAAGCACAGGTCGTCGGGGGCCGGGCCGGGGGCCTCGGCCGGGCGGATCACCACGCCCGCCGGTATCCGGTCCACCACGCAGCCGCCGGTGGTGCGCACGGGCACCCGGCCCAGCGCCTCCTGCCATGCGGGAGCGGGGGCACGCGGGCCCAGTTTGCGGGGTGCCTCGCCGGGCGCGAACCGCCACCATCCGGGTCCGGGGCGGGCGGTGCCGTGGACGAAGAGCACGCCGCCGGGGGTGACCAGTACGGTCCCGTCCGGGGCGATGACCTCCAGTTCCCAGGCGTCGGCGATCCGGCGGGCGACGCTGGGCCGCTCGGGCCGGTCGTCCCCGGCGCCGGGCATGACGAGCCGGACCCGGTCGGTGCCCTGCGAACGAAGGGTGTCCAGCAGAACGCCGAGCCGCGCCCAGTGCTCGGCACCGGCGGGTCCGCCTCCGGCGGCGGAGCCGACGATCACCGTGACGACGTCCTCCTCCGTGCCGACGGCGCCCGCCACTTCGAGCAGGGTGTCCAGCGGGAAGGAGTCGTCGTCGACCGAGCGGACCAGCAGGACGCCGTCGACGTCCTCGACGGGCGGGGCACCGACGGCCCTCCGGTCTCCGGCGCCGCCGTGCGGCTCGGCGGCGGGGCGCCGGGTTCCGCGCCCCGCACCGGACCTGCCGCCGCGGCGCGGGACGACGGACGGCCAGCGGCTCACGCGTCCGTCCCCCGTACCGGGTGAACGGCCTCGGTCAGCACCCGCGCGGGCCGCTGCCGCGCACCGTTGTGCCGCTCTCCGGACGGCCCGCGCACGTCCGCTCCGTCCTCCGTGCCCGATCGGATCGCGTCACGTACGGCGTCGACGTCCAGCAGCATGCCCACCGCGGCCGAGGGGTTCAGATAGAGCGCGTGCCCCCCGGGGATCCGCGGCACGAGGTCGGCGACACCGACGAGTTCGAAGGCCAGGCGCCCCGCGGTGTGCAGGAACGCGGGCGAGGTGAACACCGGTACGACGGGGATTCCCTCCGGGGTCGCGGCGCTCAGCGGACCGCCGTCCGGTCCGGTCAGCACGGCGACCTCACGGCCCACGAGCGCGGCCGGCACCGCCTCGCCGGGCCCGTAGCCGGTCGAGGCGAGCTGGACGGCGTGGTCCACCTCGTCCTCCGGTTCGGGCCAGCCGAGGGCGAGGGGGGACGGCCGGTAGTCGGGGTTCTCCTCCCACTCGACGATCTCGCCGTCGAGGCCGGACCGCCAGCGGCCGGGCATCGCCCACCGCGGCGGCCTCTCCTGACCGGACCACATCGGATCGACGGCCCCCAGCCAGTGGTCCGGGGCGAGCCGGCCGGCCTCACGGATGTCGTCGGGCACGGGCGGAAGCTCCGCGCCCGCGCCCGCGCCCGTGCCCTCCGGTGCCGTCGGCTCGCTCACGGCGACGGCACTGCCGGTGCCCTGCTGGGTCATGGCTGTCCTCATTCGGTGGTTCGGGGCGACGAGACCGTCCGCGCCGTGTCGTCCGCGCCGTCGTGCCACAGCAGACGGCGGGCGGTCGCCGTGTCGGTGACGACCGAGGTGAGCAGGCCGGACTTCAGGACTGCGCGGATCGCCTCGGCGCCCCGCGCACCGCCCGAGACGCCGATCAGCTCGGGCACGGCACGGAGTTCGGCGGCGCTCACGCAGATCATGCGGGCGTTCAGCTCGGTGCGGATCACCTCGCCGGACGCGTCGAGGACGTGGCCGGCCACATCGGCGCACGCGCCGGACGCCCGGTACGTCTCGCGTTCCGCGTCGCCCAGGGCGTCGTACATCGTCGACAGGCCGGCGCCCCACGCGCCGATGCCGACGACGGCCCGGGTGATCCGGCCGAAGCGGTGCGCCGTTCCGGCGACGGCCGGCTGGCTCCTGAGGACCGTCGCGGTCGCGGCGTCCGGCAGGACGAAGGGAACGTAGAGGGGGAAGGCACCGCCGCCACCGGCCGCGGCGGTACGGCGCACCGCCGCGACCGCGGGATCGCGGGCGAGGTCCGGTCCGTGCACTCCGGTCAGCTGGACGACGTCGCACGGCGGCAGCCGGTTGACCGCCTCGCTGAGCGCGTCCACCTCGGGGCTGCCGTCCAGCCCGATGACGTCGCCCTCCTCGGCGGTCGCCGAGAGCAGTTGGGCCGCCGCCGTGCCGAGCCAGCGGCTGACCCGGTGCCGGCCCGCCGGGCCCGCCGGGCGCGCCGTGCCGCCCTCCGCGCCCTCGCCGTCCATCAGGTTGACCACGACGGCGTGCCGGAGTCCGAACCGTCCCGCCAGTGCCTGCCCGAGCGGGGCGTCGATCTCGGCCGGGACGGTGATGTCGATCCGCACGATGTCGTGGGCCACCGCCGCGTCGAGAAGGCGGGCCACCTTGAAGCGGCTGATGTCGAACTCCTTGGCGATCTCCACCTTCGACTGGTTGCCGAGGTAGAACCGCCGGGCGACGGAGGCGGCGAGGAGCCGGTCGAGCGGCGCGGAGGGGACCTCCGGCCCGCAGGGCCCGACCGGGCCGTCGCGCCGGTCACCGCGAGGTTCGCTCGACCGTTCGTCCGGCCGCTCGTCTCTCTGCAGTCTCATCGGCCGGTCCGGTCGGGGCCGAGCAGGAAGTCGTGGAGCTCCCGGGCGGTGCGCTCCCGCTCGCCCCGCTCCACGGCGGCGTTCCACTTCCGGGTCAGGCGCCGGTGCTCCGCCCATGCCCCGCGGCTGCGTTCGAGGTCGCGCCGGTACGTGATCAGTTCCATGGCGGCGAGATTCCACGAGTCCGGTCCGCAGACGGTGTCCTGTCGGATGCCGACCGCGCCCCGTTCGAGGGTGGTCGGGAAGTTGCTGCACACCAGGGGGCGATGGGCGTAGACACCGCAGCGGGCCTTGCCCGAGTCGATCTCCATCAGGGACACGCATCCGCCGGTCTCCGGCCTGCGCACGAGAGAGAGGTCGAGGGTCGGCCCCCCGGGGGCCGGGGGGAATCCCGTGCCGTCCTTGAGCAGGGTGATGAACTCCTCGGGGTGCAGCGCGGTTCCGGCGGCGACCCTGCGCATGTCGGCAGCGGTGACGCCCACCTTGTACCTCCGGCAGCAGTCGCCCGTGCAGGTGGCGCATCCGGCGGCATTGACTCCGCTTCCGTTCACGACGTCGCCTCCCCGGGCCAGGCCGTGCCCGCCTCGCGGGCGGCGTACGCCTCCAGGAGGTAGTGCTGGAAGTCGCGGATGCCGGGTTCGCCGTCGGCCGGCTTGGCGCCTTCGTACTCGGCGGCCAGGGCGTTCCACCGCTTGACGACCTCGAACCAGTGGTCGCGGTCCGCCGTCCAGTCGTTCCTGACCTCCGTCAGCGGCTTTTGGCCGAGGTCCTTCTCGGTCCACCGCCGGGGCCCGCCGGACGGCGTGGCACCGGTCTGCTCGGTATCCGCCGCCGGGGCCGGGGCGGTGCGGTCTCCCAGACGGGCGGGGTACGCCCGGCACGAGACGGGAGCAAGGTCGCCGAGTCCGCAGCGGCCGAGGCCACCGGAGGTGCGCGGCAGGAAGACGCAGCCGTGCGAGCCGTTCGCGAGGCGGAGGTCCACCCGGCGCCGACCGCCGGCCGTGAGGATTCCGGCCGGATCGTCGGCGGCCTCGGGCGCGGTCTGTGTGACATGCCGGGGCTCCAGGGCGAGGGCCCGGGCGGTGCGGGCGATGTCCGAGCCGGTGACGAAGCGCGCCCCGCGGGTACAGAGGTTCTCCGTCCGGGCAGCATGCCATTCGGCGCGTGTACGCGGCGCACCGCCAGTCGTCAACACGTCGCTCCTTCCATCGGGGCCTCGTCCCCCCGCGCGCGTGGCACGTACGCCACCCGCGGTCAACGGCGTCGGACTCGGCCAGACCTTGTCGCCGGCCGACCGGGGCGGCCGGCAGCCGGATGAGGCAAACGGGCCGGCTTCCAGGAGCAGACGCGGCGGAAGCGGGCGGCGCTGCGGAGGACCGGCACCGACGGGGCCGCCGGTGTCACTCACCTCCAGCGGCCCCGGCACACGAAAGGCCAGTGCGTCCGCGGCCCCACGGCCCACCAGGACTCCCACCGAACCAAACCCCCAACGGGTTCTGCGCAGCGCCCGGAGCGACCGCGCCCCGGACCGTCGGCGCGCACCAAAGCTCTTCGCCCTCGGGGTAGTTCACTCGTGCCAGGTAATCAATACATGGCGAAGAGAAGACGCCGGAGGGACTCCAAGGGGACGTTGTGGCGTGTGAGGTCACGGCAGGCCGGTCCCCCGAACGGCGAGAAGCCGACATTTCCACCACATGCGCGGGCGTCCTGTGCCACGGCGGGAGGAGTGATTCACAAGAGGAGTGGCCCATCCGGCTCCCCCGACGCCTCCGGCTCCACCCGGCTCCCCTCCCCTCACCGGTGCTTCAGGGAGACCTCATGCTGCGCGGCATCGACGTGAGCTCGCACCAGTCCTCGCCCTACGACACCGACGGTCTGTCCTTCGTCTTCGTCAAGGCGGCGTGACGCTCTCACCAGCGCACCCACGACCCCGTGGACACCAACGCCGCCGGTTTCCCCGACCACGCCGCCCTGGAGGAGTGGGCTCCCGCTCACCGGCCGGCGCTTCGGCTCAGCGGTCGGTGACGCGCATGTCGAACCAGGTCGTCTTGCCCCGGGGCAGGAGGTCGACGCCCCAGCGGTCGGCAAGGGCGTCGACGAGGAAGAGGCCACGTCCGCTGATGTCGAGTTCCTGAACCGGCATGAGGCAGGGCAGGCCGCGGGACGGGTCGCGGACCTCGACGCGGATCCAGCGGGGACGACGGCGCAGCCGGAGGCCGAAGACCCGGGCGCCGGTGTGGCGCACCGCGTTGCCGACGAGCTCGGAGACGAGGAGGACGGCGTCCTCGGTGATCGCCGCCCCGAGGCCCCAGTGGCGCAGGACCACGACCTGGGTGAGCCGGCGGGCGGCGGCCGCGGACTCCGGGCGGGACGGCAGCGGGACCTCCGCCTGTGACGGATCGCCGAACAACTCCAGTGCCCTTTGGGCGTGTTCGTCCTCGACCGTCGGCGACCAGCGCGACGCGGTCGCACGTCCGCCTCCCCGCGGCTGTTCCCTGCCCTCCAGCCCCGCCATGCCCCCCATCATGGATGTCCGGCGGGGCGTCCGGGGTCGTTCCGGCGGAATGCACCCCCCGCACGCCCCCACCACAGGGCAGCCCGGCGGCATATGCCTCTGGCACTTCGGAGGTGCCGACGGCCCACTCGGCCTGCGGAGACGGCTCGCTGCGCGGCAATCGACAGGCTCCCTCGACACGACAGGCTTAAGGGTGCGTTAAGGCTCCCATAAACCACCCCATCGAGGGATCCGGATCAGACGTCACGTCAATGACCATCCCCCGCAGGGGTGTTCACAGGAATCTTGCCTTGCCGGGGCCGTCCTCCACGAAGCTGCGCACCCCCCGCTCGCGGTCCTCGGTGGCGAACAGGCCGGCGAACCAGTTGCGTTCGACGGTGAGGCCGGTGTCGATGTCGGTCTCCAGACCGGTGTCGACCGCCTCCTTGGCCGCGCGCAGGGCGATCGCGGGGCCCTTCGCGAGTCTCGCGGCCCACGCGTGCGCCTGCTCGTAGACCTCGGCGGCGGGCACCACCCGGTCCACCAGACCCAGCGCCAACGCCTCGTCGGCCTTCACCTGACGGCCCGTGAAGATGAGGTCCTTGGCCCTGGACGGGCCGATGAGGCGGGCCAGGCGCTGGGTGCCGCCGGCCCCCGGGATCAGTCCGAGCAGGATCTCGGGCTGGCCCAGCCTGGCGCTCTCCCCGGCGATGCGGAAGTCCGCGCAGAGCGCGAGTTCGCAGCCTCCGCCGAGCGCGTAGCCGGCCACCGCGGCCACCACCGGCTTGGGAATGCGGGCCACTGCGGTAAAGGAGTCCTGCAGGGCGCGGGCGCGCAGGACCATCGCGGTGTGGTCCATCGCCTGCATCTCCTTGATGTCCGCGCCCGCCGCGAACACCTTCTCCCCTCCGTGGACCACCACGGCACGCACGTCGTCGCGGCGCGTGATCTCCTCTGCGAGCTCCTTCAGCCGGTCCTGCATGGCGGCGTCCAGCGCGTTCATGGGCGGGCGGTCCAGGCGGAGCGTGCCGACGCCCTCGGCTACTTCGAGATGTACGGTCATGGCAGCAGGTTAACGGCGACTAACGGCAGCCGGCCCGGTGCGGTCGATCACACCCGGCCAGGGGCCCGGAGGCCCCCGGCAGACACGGCACGGCGACCGATGCCGACGGCCCCGGTGCCGCACCCCGCACCGGGGCCGCTCGCGCGTTACGCCAGGCTGTCCCGCCAGGCCCGGTGCAGGTCCGCGAAGCGGCCTGTGCCCGCGACGAGTTCGGCCGGGGGACCGTCCTCCACGATGCGGCCGCGTTCCACCACCAGGACGCGGTCCGCGATCTCCACGGTGGACAGACGGTGGGCGATGACGACCGCCGTACGGCCCTTCAGCACCGTCGTCATCGCACGCTGCACCGCGCGCTCGCCGGGGATGTCCAGTGAGCTGGTCGCCTCGTCCAGGATCAGTACGGCGGGATCGGCCAGCAGCGCCCTTGCGAAGGCCACGAGTTGGCGCTGACCGGCCGAGATGCGGCCGCCGCGTTTGCGTACGTCGGTGTCGTAGCCGTCCGGGAGGGAGGAGATGAAGTCGTGCGCGCCGATCTCCTTCGCCGCCTGCTCGATCTCCGCGCGGCCGGCCTCCGGGCGGCCGAGGGCGATGTTGTCGGCGACCGTGCCCGAGAACAGGAACGCCTCCTGCGTCACCATGACCACCCCGCGCCGCAGCTCGGGCCCCGACAGGTCGCGCAGGTCGACGCCGCCGAGCAGGACCCGGCCGTCGGTGGGGTCGTAGAAGCGGGCGAGCAGCTTGGCCAGCGTCGACTTGCCGGCGCCGGTCGAGCCCACCACGGCGACGGTCTGCCCGGCGGGGAGGGTGAGGTCGAAGCGGGGCAGCACCTCGCCGCCGGTGCGGTACGCGAAGCGGACCCCGTCGAAGACGACCTCGCGGCCGGGGTGCTCCGACCGCAGTTCCGGCAGCTCACGGGGCGCCACCGGCTCCGGGACGGACGGGACCTGCGCCAGCAGACCGGCGATCTTCTCCAGCGAGGCCGCCGCCGACTGGTACGCGTTCAGGAACATGCCCAGCCGGTCGATCGGGTCGTACAGCCGCCGCAGGTACAGCACCGCCGCCGCCAGCACACCGAGCGCGAGTGTCCCCTCCGCCACCCGGTGGGCGCCCCACAGGACGGCCAGCGCGACCGTGGTGTTGGCGGTCACCCGGGAGCCGACGACATAGCGGGCCATCTCGAGGAGCGCGTCGCCGTTGGTCCGCTCGTGCCGCCGGTTCAGCTCCCGGAACGCGACGTCGTTGGCGGACTCGCGGCGGAAGGCGCGCACCGGGCGGATGCCGTTCATCGTCTCGACGAACTTCACGATCACCGCGGCGATCGCCGTGGACCGCTGCCGGTACACCTCGGAGACCCGCCGCCGGTACGACCGTATGAGTGCGTACAGCGGGACGAAGGACGCCACCGCCACCGCGCCGAGTCCGAGGTCAAGCCAGAGCAGCAGCACCGAGATGTAGACGCAGGACACGATGACCGTCACCAACTCCTGCAGGCCCTCCTCCAGCAGCTCCCGCAGCGACTCGACGTCCGTGGTGGAGCGGGAGATGAGCCGGCCCGAGGTGTAGCGCTCGTGGAAGTCGACGCTGAGTGCCTGCGCGTGCCGGAAGATGCGGCCGCGCAGATCCAGCAGCACGTCCTGGCTGACCCGGGCGGCGGTGGCGATGAACGCGTACTGCAGCACGCCGCCCGACGCCGCGCACAGCAGATAGCCCGCCGCCACCGCGATCAGCGGCCCGTGGTCGGCGGACCGGAACGCGGGTACGCCCCGGTCGATCGCGTACGCCACCAGCAGCGGGCCCGCCTGCACCGCCGCCTGCTGGAGCAGCAGCAGAAGCGCCGTCAGGGCGGCCCGGCCGGGCATCGGTGCCAGCAGGGAGCGCAGCAGGACCCCGCTGGCTCCCGGTGGGGTGGGCAGGACGTCCCGGTCGAAGGGGTCACCGGTCGCCGGGGCCGGCCGTGCCTCGTTCTTGCCGTTCTTGCCGTTCTTGCCGTTCTTGCCGTTCTTGCCGTTCTTGCCGTCCTCGTCACGGACGGGCGCGGTGGGGGCCGCCGTCATCGCTGCTCCTCCTTCTGTCCCACCGGGTCGCCGGCCATCAGGTGGGCGTACTCGGCGTTGGTGCGCAGCAGTTCGTGATGGGTGCCGACCGCCGTGATCCGGCCGCCGGAGAGCAGGGCGACGCGGTCGGCCAGCAGGACCGTGGACGGACGGTGCGCCACGATCAGGGCCGTGGTGTCCGCGAGCACCCGGCGCAGGGCCGCCTCGACCGCGGCCTCCGTGTGCACGTCGAGCGCGGACAGCGGGTCGTCCAGTACCAGGAAGTCGGGCTGCCCGACCACCGCGCGGGCCAGCGCGAGACGCTGCCGCTGCCCGCCGGACAGGCTCAGCCCCTGCTCGCCGACCTGGGTGTCGGTGCCCTGCGGCAGCGCGTGCACGAAGTCGGCCTGCGCCACGCCCAGCGCCCGCTCCAGCTCGTCCTTCCCGGCAGCGGCCCCGGCGCCCATCAGCACGTTCTCCCCCACCGCGGCCGAGAACAGGGCCGGCTCCTCGAACGCGACGGAGACCCTGCACCGCAACTCCTCGCGGGACAGCGCGGTGATGTCCGTGCCGTCGAGGGTGATCCGCCCCGAGGTCGCCTCGTGCAGCCGGGGGACCAGGGCGGTGAGCGTGGTCTTGCCGCTGCCGGTCGCGCCGACCAGGGCCATCGACTCGCCGGGACGGATGTGCAGGTCGACCCGGTCCAGGACGGGCGGGGACCCGGAAGGGGCGTCGGGGTAGCGGAAGGTGACGTCGTGGAAGCGCAGCCCGTCGTCGCCCGTGGAGGCGGCCGGCGTCCGTGCGCCGTGGGGGCCCGGCTCCTCCTCCTCGGTGTCCATCACCTCGAAGTACCGCTCGGTCGCGGTCGCCGCCTCCTGGCTCATCGCCAGCAGGAAGCCGATCGAGTCCACGGGCCAGCGCAGCGCCAGGGCCGTCGACAGGAACGCCACCAGGGTGCCCGCGGACAGGTCCCCGTCGGCCACCCGCATGGCCCCCAGCACCAGGGTCGTGCCGATGGCCAGCTCCGGGAGCGTCACGATGACGCTCATGATGGCGCCGAGCAGCCGGGCCTTGCGCAGCTCCGTCCCGCGCAGATCCTCGGACAGCTTCCGGAACACCCGGGCCTGGCTGCGATGCCGTCCGAACCCCTTGATGACACGGATGCCGAGCACGCTCTCCTCGACGACCGTCGTCAGATCGCCGACCTGGTCCTGTCCGAGCCGCGACGCCCTGGAGTACCGCTTCTCGAAGATCAGGCAGGTGACCACCACCGGCACGGCGGGAATCAGGACGACCAGTCCAAGAGCCCAGTCCTGGATCAGCATGATGATCACACCGACGAGGATCGTCACCCCGTTGACCAGAAGAAACGTCAGTGGGAAGGCCAGGAACATGCGCACCAGCATCAGATCCGTGGTCCCCCGGGACAGCAACTGCCCCGACGGCCACTGATCGTGGAACGCCACCGGCAGCCGCTGCAGGCGCCGGTACAGGCCCGCCCGCATCCCCGCCTCGACCCCCGCCAGCGGACGCGCCACCAGCCACCGCCGGAGCCCGAACAGCAGTGCCTCCGCGAGTCCGAGCAGCAGCAGGTACAGCGCGCCGAGCCACACACCCGCCGGATCCCGGTCGGCGATCGGGCCGTCCACCATCCACTTCAGGACCAACGGGATGACCAGGCCGATGCACGAGGCGAGGATCGCGACGACGGCGGCGGTCAGCAGCCGCGCCCGCACGGGCCGCACGTACGGCCACAGACGCAGCAACGTACGAACCGTGGAGGACGCTTCGCGCGTTTCGAGGGGTGGGGGCGGGGGTGGGAGTGTGGTGGCCATCAGCAGCGAGCCTACGGATCGTCACTGACCCTGCCCACCGAGTTTTGGCCGGACCATGCTCGGCCTTCGGACCTACGGCCTGCGGCTCGGGCCGGCCGTCCCCGGAGAACGCGGGAGTCGTATCACTCCATCAGCCGATCGGCTGATGCCTCCCCAGCGGGACGGCCGATGTGCGAGCCCCCCTCCCCCGGAAGGCTTGGTGCCGTGCCCGTCATCGAAGTCACCGATCTGCGCAAGTCCTACGGGGTCCGGCCCGTCGTGCACGGCCTCTCCTTCGCCGTCGAGGAGGGCGAGATCTTTCGAGTCCGGGCCCGGCTTCCGCGTCCTCGGCGAGGCGGCGAACGGCGTCGAGGCGACGGAGCGGGCCGCAGCCCTCGACCCCGACGCCGTCCTCATGGACCTGCGCATGCCGGGCGGTCCGGGCGTGGACGCCATCCGGGAGCCGGCCCGCCGGGGCGCGCGGGCCAAGGTGCTCGTCCTCACCCCCTACGACACCGACTCCGACACCCTGCCCGCGATCGGGGCGGACGCGACCGGCTACCTGCTGAAGGACGCGCCGCGCGAGGACCTGTTCACGGCCGTACGGGCGGCAGCCGAGGGCCGTACGGTCCTCTCCCCGGCCGTGGCCCCCGCCTGGTCTCCGCGGTCCGCGCGCCCACCGCCGAACCGCGGTCCGCGCCCCTGTCCGCACGGGAGCGCGAGGTCCTCGCCCTGGTCGCCCGGGGCACTTCCAACCGCGAGATCGCCCGCGGACTCTTCGTCAGGGAGGCGACCGTGAAGACCCGCCTCACCCACCTGTACGCCGAACTCGGCGTCAAGGACCGTGCCGCGGCCGTGGCGGCCGCCTACGACCGCGGCGTCCTCGGCTGAGACCGGCCCCCGGGCACGGGCCGCGCAACGGACCGGTGTCCGGCCGGGGGTGCGGCACGTCACCCGACCACGCGCAGCAGCAGCACCGTCCGTCCCGCGACCGTGATCGTCGTGTCCGCGAGGTGGGGCGTGGCCGGCGGGGACCCCTGGTCCTCCCGGCCGGTGTCGACGAGGACCTCGTAGCGCTCGGCCCATGGCGGACCCGGGAGGCGGACGTCCGCCGGTTCGTCGCCGGCGTGGAGGACGGCGAGGAAGCTGTCGTCGAGGACGCGCTCACCGTGCTCGTCCCGGTCCGGGATGTCCCGGCCGGAGAGGTACATGCCGAGGGTGACGGTGGGCGCGTACCAGTCCTCCTCGGTCATCTCCGTGCCCCGCGCGGTGAACCAGGCCAGGTCGCGCAGGCCTTCGGCACCGTGCGCGTGTCCGGAGTAGAAGGTGCGGCGGCGCAGCACCGGATGGCTGCGGCGCAGGGCGATCAGCCTGGACGTGAGGTCGAACAGGGCCTGCCAGCCCGGCCGGGCCAGCAGTTCCCAGTCCACCCAGCCGGTCTCGTTGTCCTGGCAGTAGGCGTTGTTGTTGCCGCGCTGGGTGCGCCCCATCTCGTCACCCGCGACCAGCATCGGCACACCCGTCGAGAGCAGCAGGGTGGCCAGCAGGTTGCGCAGTTGTCGCCGGCGCAGGGACAGGATGCCCGGGTCGTCGGTCTCGCCCTCGGCGCCGCAGTTCCAGGAGCGGTTGTCGTCGGTGCCGTCCCGGTTGCCCTCGCCGTTGGCCGCGTTGTGCTTGTGTTCGTACGACACGAGGTCACGCAGGGTGAACCCGTCGTGTGCGGTGACGAAGTTGACCGAGGCGTACGGGCGCCGCCCGCCCCAGTCGTACAGGTCGCTCGAACCGGAGAGCCGGTAGCCGATCTCCCGCAGGTCCGCGGCGCCGGGCCGCCAGAAGTCCCGTACGGCGTCGCGGTACCGGTCGTTCCACTCCGACCACAGCGGCGGGAACGCCCCCACCCGGTAGCCGCCGGGGCCCACGTCCCACGGCTCGGCGATCAGCTTCACCCCGCGCAGCACCGGATCCTGGGCGATCGCCGAGAGGAACGGGACGCGCATGTCGACGTCGTCCCCGTCCGCGGTGCGGGCCAGTGCCGCCGCCAGGTCGAAGCGGAAGCCGTCGACGCCCATCTCGGTCACCCAGTAGCGCAGCGAGTCCGTGATCAGGCGCAGTACGTGCGGCTGGACGACGTCCAGGGTGTTGCCGCAGCCGGTGTAGTCGGCGTACCGGCGGGCATCGGCCCGGAGCCGGTAGTGGCCACGGTTGTCGATGCCCTTCAGGGACAGGGTGGGGCCCAGTTCGTTCGCCTCGGCGGTGTGGTTGTAGACCACGTCGAGGACGACCTCGATACCCGCCGCGTGCAGCGCGCGCACCATCCGCTTGAACTCGCCGACCTGCTGTCCGCCCGTCCCGAAGGCCGCGTAGCCGGCGTGCGGGGCGAACCAGCCGACGGAGTTGTAGCCCCAGTGGTTGCGCAGCCCCCGCCGCAGCAGATGGTCCTCGTGCGCGAACTGGTGCACCGGCAGCAGTTCCACGGCCGTCACCCCGAGCCGCACCAGGTGGTCGATCGCGGCAGGATGGGCCAGCCCCGCGTACGTGCCGCGCAGTTCCCCGGGGATGCCCGGGTGCCGCTGCGTGAACCCCTTGACGTGCAGCTCGTACAGGACCGTGTCCGCCCACGGCGTCCCGGGCCGGCGGTCGTCGGACCAGTCGTCGTCGTCGTGGACGACGACCCCCTTCGGCACGTACGGAGCGGAGTCCCGGTCGTCGCGCACGGTGTCCGCGACCTGTTGGTCCGGCCAGGCCCGGACATGCCCGTACACCTGGGGCGGCAGGCCGGACGTGCCGTAGTCGCCGTCCACCGCGCGGGCGTACGGGTCGAGCAGCAGTTTCGCCGGGTTCCAGCGGGCACCGGTCCACGGGTCCCAGCGGCCGTGCACCCGGTAGCCGTAGCGCGTGCCGGGCAGGACGCCCGGCACGAAGCCGTGCCAGACCCCGTCCGTCAGCTCGGTGAGCCGGGCGCGGCTCTCCCCGCCGTGCCCGTCGAACAGGCACAGCTCGACGCCTTCGGCGCCCTGTGCCCACAACGCGAAGCCGGTCCCCGCCCCGTCCGGACCGGTCCGAAAGCGGGCTCCCAACGGGGCCGGCGGGCCGGGCCGCACGGGCACCGTCACCGGCGGCGGCGCGGTTGCCCGTACGCCGCTCACGGCGACGGCCGGGCGCCCGTCGCCGGTGACCCGGGCCCCGGGCGCCGCCTCCCGCCCGGCGACCGCCTCCTGCTCGGCTGCGCTGGACACCTGTCAGCCTCCCGCGGCTCGTCATGGGACGACGGCGGGCAGGGGGGTGCGGCGCCCAGTCCTCTGGGCGTTCCCCGGCTCCGGCCGCGGCTCCCCGGCGCGTCGTCCTCCCCTCAGTTCTGCCCAGAGCGTGCCGTGCACTCACGTCTCCCCGGGGAACGTCGGGGTGCGCCCCGGTGTTTCCCGGGGCGCACCCCGCGTCGCCCCCGGAGCGGGGGCGCGCACGCATGTCCCTGCGGGGTGCGGGGGCGGGGCCGGGCGAAGAGGGGTGCTTCCCCCGAGGGGAGGCATGGTCGTTTCCCCGCGGCGCACACCGTCGTTGGGTAGCGCGTGAGCCACGTACAAGGGCGCGCACTGCGCGCGAGGGCCGCACTGGCCGCCGTAGTGACATGGGCAGGACTGCTGGTCGGAGCCGTCGGCTGTACCTCGGACGGCCCCGTCGCGGGGGCGTCCGGCCCCCCGGGACCCGAAGAGGTGATCCGGGTCGTGCCCGCCGACGCCAGCAAGGAGGTGCGCCCCGGCCAGGTGCTGCGGGTGCGGGCGTCCGAGGGCCGGCTGAAGTCGGTCAGGGTCGTCCGGTCCCAGGACGCGCAGGAGTCCCCGGTCCCCGGCCGGATCTCCGCCGACGGGCGGAGCTGGAAGCCCGACGACGAACGGCTGGCGCTGGCCGCGAAGTACACGGTCGACGCCGTCGCCCTGGACGGCGACGGGCGCCGCTCGGCCCGTCACACCACCTTCACCACGTACGTCCCCGAGCAGCGCTTCATCGGCTATGTCGCCCCGGACGACCGTTCCGTCGTCGGCACGGGGATGATCGTCTCCCTGGCGTTCAACCGCGAGATCGCCGACCGCGCGGCGGTCGAACGCGCCGTCCGCGTCACCTCCCGTCCGGCCGTCGACATCCGCCCGCACTGGTTCGGCAGGGAACGCCTCGACTTCCGTCCCGAGAAGTACTGGAAGCCCGGCACCGAGGTCACCGTCGAACTGGACCTGCGGGACGTCGAGGGCGCGCCCGGTGTCTACGGGCTCCAGCACCGCACGTTCTCGTTCACCGTCGGGCGCGGTCAGGTCTCGGTGGTCGACGCGTCCCGGCACACGATGGAGGTGCGCCGGGACGGCGAGGTGCTCGCCACCGTGCCGGTCACGGCCGGAGCGCCCAGGACCCCCACGTACAACGGGAAGATGGTGATCACCGAGATGCTCGAGGTCACCCGGATGGACAGCCGCACGGTCGGCTTCGGCGGCGAGTACGACATCCCCGACGTCCCGCACGCCATCCGCCTGACCGACTCCGGCACCTTCCTGCACGGCAACTACTGGGCCGAGAACGACGTCTTCGGGGACACCAACGTCAGCCACGGGTGCATCGGTCTGCGGGATGTGAAGGGCGGCGGCGCGAGCACTCCCGCGGGCTGGTTCTTCGACCGCAGCCTCGTCGGCGACGTCGTCGAGGTGGTCAACAGCAAGGACCGGACGGTCGCCCCGGACAACGGCCTCGGCGGCTGGAACACGAGCTGGGAGAAGTGGGCGAAGGGCAGCGCCGTGAAGTGACCCCCCGACGTGCCCCCGGCACGTCTCCCGCACGGTCCCCGACGCAACCCCGGCACGGCCTCGGCGTGGCCCTGGCGCGGCCCCTGGGTGACGTGCTGGGGCCACACTCTTTGCGCGGACGGCCGAAAGGGCGCTCCGGTTGTGCGCCTCAGAAGGTGAAAGCCGGAACGGAACGGTGACACACCAGCCGCGTCCAACCCTCCTGGCCTGCGGTTGCTATGCGCCGAAGCGCGAGAGGCGTGCGGGGGCGCGGGTCGGGCCAGGCCCGCCGAAAGGGCGCTCCGGTTGTGCGCCTCAGAAGGTGAAAGCCGGAACGGAACGGTGACACACCAGCCGCGTCCAACCCTCCTGGCCTGCGGTTGCTATGCGCCGAAGCGCGAGAGGCGTGCGGGGGCGCGGGTCGGGCCAGGCCCGCCGAGGGGAGAAACAAGTGAACGCGGGGCCGATATCGGGGCGTCGGTCGGCGCGCGCGGGCGCGGCGGCGGGAAGCTCGCCGCACTGGCACCCGGGGTGATGCTCGCGGTCGCCGCCTGCGGCGGCGGGAGTACCGGCTCGGGCGCCGGGTCCGGCTCGCAGGACGACAGGCCCAAGGACCCCACCGCGGCGGTGAGCAAGCAGCCCGAGGCGGTCATCGGCATAGCGCCCGAGGACGGCGCCGAGTCGGTGAGGACCAGCGGAGCACTCAAGGTCGACGCGGCCGGGGGAAGACTGACCGAGGTCGTCGTCAAGAACCCGGACGGCGAGAGGGTCGACGGGGAGATATCCGGCGACGGCGCCCGCCGGAGGCCGTCGACCCACCTGGCTGCCTCCGCCAAGTACACCGTGCACGCGGTCGCCGAGGACTCCGCCGGCCGCACCGCCGCCGAGGACTCCAGTTTCACCCCGCCGACCCCCGAGAACACCTTCGTCGGGACCTTCACCCCCGAGGGCGGTTCCAAGGTCGGCGTCGGAATGCCGTTCTCGCTCCGCTTCACCCGGGGCATCACCAACCCCGGGGACGTCGAGAAGGCCATCACCGTCAGGACCGAGCCGGCCGTCGAGGTCGGGGGCCACCGGTTCGGCAACGACCGCCTCGACTTCCGGCCCGAGAAGTACGGGAAGGCCGGCACCGAGGTCACCGCCGGCCTCAACCTCGACGGCGTCGAGGGCCGCCCCGGTGTCTACGGCGAGCAGGCCAAGTCCGTCTCCTTCGCCATCGGCCGCAGCCAGGTCTCCGTCGTCGACGCCAAGAAGCTCACCATGAAGGTCGAGCGGGACGGCAAGGTCATCAAGACGATCCCGGTCACCACCGGTGCCCCGGCGCCGCGACCTGGAACGGCCGGATGGTCATCAGCGAGCGGCGCGTGGTCACCCGGATGAACGGCGAGACGGTCGGGTTCGGCGGCGAGTACGACATCGAGGACGTCCCGCACGCCATGCGCCTGAGCACGTCGGGCGGGGACCTTCATCCACGGCAACTACTGGGGCGGCGGCGCCTGCGGCAACGACGCCGCCAGCCACGGCTGCATCGGCCTGCGCGACACCCGTGGCGGCTGGGACAAGAAGGCCCCGGGTTCCTGGTCCTTCGAGAACTCCGTGATCGGTGACGTGGTCGTCGTGAACAACTCCAACGACGCCACCATCGCCCCGGACAACGGACTCAACGGCTGGAACATGTCCTGGGAGGAGTGGAAGGCGTAGCAGCGGGCCCCCCGGCCGTCCCGCGCCCTCCGGCCGAAGCCTTCCCACGAAGAATTAAGGAAGGGCCGAAGTGCCTGGTGGCGGCCGGTGTGTGCGGACCGGCCGCCCCGGCGCGTCGCCTCCCGGACACCTCACGTTCGTCCGCCACCCCTGGACTGCAGCCAGCGCACGGCGAGAAAGAGGTGGCACGGTGAAGGACCCGCGAATCTCCGCGATCGGCAAGGGGCTGAGGCGTCGGGGGAGGCTGATGGCGCAGGCCGTCAGCCCGCCGCGCCGCCGCCTCGACGCGGTGCCGGCCCCCCGGCCCGGGGCGGCCCCGTACGCCGCCCCGCCCGCGCCACGTCTGGTGGAGTCACCGGTGTTCGTGCTGTCCTCGGTGCGCTCCGGATCGACGCTGCTGCGCGTCCTGCTGAACAGCCACAGCCGTATACGCGCCCCGCACGAGATGCACCTGCGCACCCTGCACGTCCAGTTGTCCCGGTCCTTCAGCGTGGACGCCATGCGGGCCCTGCAGCTGGACCGGGAAGAACTCGAGCACCTCCTGTGGGACCGGGTGCTGCACCTGGAACTGACCCGCAGCGGCAAGGACGTCATCGTCGACAAGACCCCGCCCAACACCCTCGTCTGGCCCCGGCTGCACCGATGCTGGCCCGGCGCACGCCGCATCGTCCTGCTGCGCCACCCGGGAGCGGTCGTCGCCTCCCTGACCGCCCGCCGCACCGACCCGGACCACGCGGCCATCCGCGCCGAGGTCCTCGGCTACGCAGAGAAGCTGGAGGAGGCGCGGCACGCCCCCGGCGCCCACGTGATCTCCTACGAGGAGCTCACCACCGCACCGGAGCGGGTGACCCGGGGCGTGTGCGACTACCTCGGCGTGCCCTGGGAGCCCGGCATGCTCGACTACGGCAGTAAGGACCACGGGGCCTTCCGCCCTCAGCTGGGCGACTGGTCCGACACCATCAGATCCGGCCGCATCCACACCGCCCGCCCGGCCGCCCCGGACACCGAACTCCCTCCCCGCCTGCGCGAACTGGCCCGCGCCTGGGGCTACACCGAGGGCCCCTAGGAGGTCCTGTCCGGAGTTTCCCGTCGTCGCCCGAAGGGCGGCCCTGCGGTGTCTGGTGCGCGCATCGGTGTGCGGCCGGACCGCCCTCGTACCGGACGTACCCGGGTGATCCGGCCGTGCGGCGAGGTGCCGTGCCGGACGCCACACCTGCGGCTCGGCCGAAGCCCACCGCGGAGTCGGTACCGCTCACCCCCGCCCAGCGCGCCGAGCTGATCCGCGAGGCGGACGCCACCAAGACGGACACCCCCGAGGACCTCGGTCTGGGGCGGTGCAGGACGCCTGGGCCGGCATCAACGTCGGCGCGCTGGGCGGGGGTGAGCGGTTGCGGTGGCGGTGGCGGTGGCGGTGGCGGTGGCGGCACCACCTTCGAGAACACCACCGACGTGTCCATCCCGGACAACGGCGCGGCCGTCACCTCGTCGGTCACCGTGACCGGGCAGGCGGGCAACGCTCCCTCCGGCCTCCGGGACCGGTCGACATCGTGCACACCTGGCGCGGTGACCTCGTCGTCGACCTGCTGGCCCCGGACAGGACGGCGTACCGCCTCAAGAGCCGCAGCTCCGGCGACTCCGCGGACAACGTCAACGAGACCTACACGGTCCACGCCTCCTCCGAAACCGCCAACGGCATCTGGCGGCTGAGGGTGCAGGACCAGGCCGCCCGGGACACCGGCCACATCAACAGCCGGGGACCCACCTTCCCGTAGGCCGCCGCAGGCAGCACACGGAACGGGGCGCCGCCCCGGAGGCCGGACCTCCGGGGCGGCGCCCCCCCGTCGACGGCTCCGGGCGCCGCCCTACTCTTGGGTCCCATGTCTTCGGCGGACTTCACCTACGACCACGTCGGCGCGACCCGTGAGCCGGGTTTCTGCCCTCCCGGATTCCATCCCCTGCACGTCCGCACCCGCCTCGGCGAGGGCGAGGCGGTCTTCCGCCAGGGCGCGCAGGCGGTCCTGTCCTGGGAACTGCACCGGGCCCTGGGGGTCGGGTTCGACACCGGCGCCGACCGTGCGACGCCCGGTGCCGACGTCACCGTCACGCTCGCCGGAGTGGTCCGGGCACCCTGCCGGGTGGTCTGGACGGTGGAGGAACACCGCAGAGCCGGCTGGGCGTACGGCACCCTGCCCGGTCATCCGGAGTGCGGTGAGGAGGCCTTCGTCGTGGACCGCACCGGTGACGGGACGGTGTGGCTGACCGTCTCGGCGTTCAGCAGGCCGGCCAGGTGGTACGCGCGGGCGGCCGGCCCGGCCGGCCGTGGCCTGCAGCAGGCCTGGGCCCGCCGCTGCGGCACGGTGCTGCGCCGCCTCGCGACGAAGGGCCTCGGGGAGTCCTGAGGACTCCCCGAGGCCCTTCGTCCCCATCCGTTCACTCGCCGCGCCTCACCTCATCAGCAGCCCCGCCGCCCCCAGGACCTCCTCCGAGGGGACCGCGACCAGGCCCAGTTCCGTGCCCTGCGCCAGCAGCCGGTGGCTGGGCAGGATACGGACCGTGTAGCCGAACGGTCCGGTGCGGTCCAGGGCGAGCGGGCCCTCGTACACCCAGCGGCCCTCCAGGTCGGCGGCGCCCACCGGCTTCAGCGGTACGGGGGTCGCGTCGGCGATGCGGTCCTCCTCGTCCACCCGCCCGGAGACGGCCTGGACCTCGACGTCGTCCGGGCCGAGGTCGCCGAGGCCCACGCGCACCCGCAGCCCGAGCGTGGTGCCGAGTTCCGCGGTGCCCGGTGTCTCCGACGTCTCGACGTGGTCGACGCTCACCCCGTGCCAGGCGGCGCGCACCCGGGACTTCCACCGGGCGAGGTCCCGCGCGGCGTCCGGATCCATCGCGCGGTGGCTGCCGGCGGCGGGCGCGTACAGGCGCTCGACGTACTCGCGGACCATCCGGCCGGCCAGCACCTTCGGGCCGAGCAGGCTCAGGGTGCGCCGGACCATCTCCAGCCACCGGTCCGGCAGCCCGCTCCCACCCCGCTCGTAGAAGCGCGGGGTGATCCGCTGCTCCAGCAGGTCGTAGAGCGCGGCGGCCTCTACGGCGTCGCGCCGGTCCGGGTCGTCCCCCACCGCCGAAAGCGTGGAGGTGCCCCCGTCCACCCCGTCCGCGGTGGGAATGGCCCAGCCGAAGTCGGGCTGGAACCACTCGTCCCACCAGCCGTCCAGCACCGAGAGGTTGAGACAGCCGTTGAGCGCGGCCTTCATGCCGCTGGTGCCGCACGCCTCCAGCGGACGCAGGGGGTTGTTCAGCCAGATGTCGCAGCCCGGGTAGAGCTTCTGCGCCATCGCCATGCCGTAGTCGGGCAGGAACACGATCCGGTGCCGGACGCGCGGGTCGTCGGCGAACCGGACCAGCTCCTGGATGAGCCGCTTGCCGCCCTCGTCCGCCGGGTGAGCCTTGCCCGCGACCACGATCTGCACCGGCCGCTCGGGGTGCAGCAGCAGGTTCGTCAGCCTGCCCTGGTCCTGCAGCATCAGCGTCAGCCGCTTGTACGAGGGGACCCGCCGGGCGAACCCGATGGTCAGCACGTCCGGGTCGAGCACCCGGTCGATCCAGCCCAGCTCCGCCGTCCCGGCGCCGCGCTGCCGCCAGGAGGCGCGCAGCCGCTCCCGCACCTCCATCACCAGCAGGGCGCGCAGGGACCGGCGCAGCTCCCAGATGTCCTCGTCCGGGATGTCGGCGACCGAGTCCCAGCGGTCCGATCCGCCGACGGCCAGCGCCTCCTCGGCCCGCTCTGCGCCGATCTGCCGGGCGCCGAGCCGGAACACCTCGGGGGCGACCCAGGTGGGCGCGTGCACCCCGTTGGTGACGGAGGTGATGGGCACCTCCTCGGGGTCGAACCCGGGCCACAGCCCGGCGAACATCCCGCGGCTGACACTGCCGTGCAGCAGGGACACGCCGTTGGCGCGCTGGGCGAGGCGCAGGCCCATCACGGCCATGTTGAACAGACCGGGCTCGCCGCCGGGGTACGTCTCCCTGCCGAGCCTGAGGACACGGTCGACGTCGATGCCCGGCAGTTCGGTGTCGGGGCCGAAGTGGCGGGCGACCAGATCGCGGTCGAAGCGGTCGATGCCGGCCGGTACGGGGGTGTGCGTGGTGAACACGGTCCCGGCCCGGACGGCCTCCAGGGCGGCGTCGAACTCCATCCCCTCGGAGCCCAGTTCGGCGATGCGCTCCAGACCGAGGAAACCGGCGTGGCCCTCGTTGGTGTGGAACACCTCGGGCGGTGCGTGCCCGGTGAGCCCGCAGTACGCGCGCACCGCCCGGACTCCTCCTATGCCGAGCAGCATCTCCTGGAGCAGCCGGTGCTCGCTGCCGCCGCCGTAGAGCCGGTCGGTGACGCCGCGGGCGCCGGGGTCGTTCTCCTCGACGTCGGAGTCGAGCAGGAGCAGCGGGACCCTGCCCACCTGGGCCAGCCAGATCCGGGCGCGCAGCGACCGGCCGCCGGGCAGGGCGAGGCTCACCAGGGCGTGCCTGCCGTCGGGTTCCTCGAGCTGGACGAGGGGCAGCTCGTTGGGGTCGAGGACGGGGTAGTGCTCCTGCTGCCAGCCGTCCCGGGACAGGGTCTGGCGGAAGTAGCCGTGCCGGTAGAGCAGGCCGACGCCGATCAGCGGGACGCCGAGGTCGCTGGCGGCCTTGAGGTGGTCGCCGGCGAGGATGCCGAGCCCGCCGGAGTACTGCGGCAGGGCGGCCGTGATGCCGAACTCCGGAGAGAAGTAGGCGATGGAGGCGGGCAGTTGGTCGCTATGCGGCCGGGTGCCGGACTGGGTCTGGTACCAGCGGTCGCCGGTCATGTACGAGTGCAGGTCGTCCGCGGCCGCGTCGAGGCGGTCCAGGAACGCGCGGTCGCCGGCCAGCTCGGCGAGCCGCTCGGGCCCCACGCCGCCCAGCAGCCGTACGGGGTCGCGGCCGCAGGCGGCCCAGCCTTCGGGGTCGACGGACTGGAAGAGGTCGCCGGTCGGAGTGTGCCAGGACCAGCGCAGATTGCGGGCCAGGTCACTGAGGGGCTGGAGGGGGTCGGGGAGAACGGGTCGGACGGTGAATCGACGGATCGCCTTCAAATTCCACCTCGGCGCGAGTCGCGGTGCGGAGGGACGGCACTGTGCGTCCGGTCGTCCCGTACGACACTACCGGCGGAAACGGCATCCACGGCGGAAGTCGGACAACCCGGCACCGGCGTACCCTCACCCAAACGATTCGCCGCGCGGCGGACATGGCCGGTTCCCCACCTGTAGGCGTCCTTGCGGGGCTTCGTTCCGCACGAGACGCTGCCACGGTGGCGTGCCGGCCGCGCCGGGTGCACCCCGGCCCGCGGCGCCGTACGCCGAGCCGAGGAGGAGAACTCCGGCCATGGCGCTGAACACCACCCTCCGCGCCTCCATCGCGTCCGGCGTCAGCTGCACGGTCGCCGCGGGCGACGAGGGCGGGCCGGCCGCGCTGTACTCGCCGGCGGGGGCCGGACAGGCGATCACGAGGGGCGCGACCGGTCGGCAGGACAAGAAACCGGCCTTTTCGAACCACGGCTCGGCCGTGGGTCTGTTCGCCCCCCGGGGCCGCCATCACGTCGGCGGCCACCGCGAGCGACACCGGGCGGGTCACCGCCTCGGGCACGTCGATGGCGTCCCCGCACGCGGCGGGCGCCGCGGCACCGCATCTCGCCGGGCACCCGCGGGCGACTCCGGCTCAGGTGACGAAAGGCCTGGTCAAGGAGGCGGCGGCCGGGAAGGTCGGCGGCTGCGGACTCGGGTCGCCGAACCGGCTGCCGCGGACGCCGACGCCCTGGTGCGGCGTTCCCGGGCCCCGCGCCCCAACCGCCGACGGCGTCGGCGGGGGAACGGGCGACGGCGTGGGAGCGGGTCCGCCGAGAGCCGGCTCCGCCCCGCACGGCGAGGCCGGTCTTGTGTGTCGACATACGCGCGAGTAGTTAACAAAGTGCCGGATTGCTCACCCGAACAGAGTGGGAAGGCTCCTGCGGTACACCCCTCAGGAGCGCCGCCGTGCACCACGGGACATGACGGGGCATCACGGTACGTCACTCAGGATCGCGCAGGATCGCGCAAGACCACGCAGGACCCACCTCCCCACAGTCATCCGTCCACCCACGTTGACGCGGACAGGAGCGGTCATGCCCGCCAAGCACCCTTCGTCATCCCCTTCATCGCAGCCCGACACCGTAAGGACACCCTCGGCGCCCGGTTCCGGGACACCGGCGCGGCCGGGCCCCGGAACGGCCCCGAAGCCCGGCCCGCCACGGCCGTCCGCGAAGCGCGGTTCCGGAGCGTCTCCGGTGCGGCCGGGCGACGGGGGCACAGCTCCGTCGCCCTCCCCGACGCCGGTGCCGACGCCCGAGCCGTCCTCCCCCGGCTCCCCCGGCTCCACCGCCCCCGCCACCTCCGTGGGCCGTATCCCCGTCCTCGACGTCCGGCCGAAGGTCCGCGAGGGGCGCCGGCCGGCGAAGGCGGTCGTCGGGGAGTCGTTCGAGGTGTCGGCGACCGTGTTCCGCGAGGGGCACGACGCGGTGGCCGCCAGTGTCGTCCTGACCGACCCCGGGGGCCGGCGGGGGCCGTTCACGCCGATGCGGGAGCTGGCACCCGGCACCGACCGGTGGGGGGCGACCGTCACCGCAGGGGGGACGGGGCACTGGACGTACACCGTGGAGGCGTGGAGCGATCCGGTCGCCACCTGGCGGCACCACGCGCGGATCAAGATTCCGGCGGGTATGGACACCGGTCTGGTGCTGGAGGAGGGCGCCCGGCTGTACGAGAAGGCGGCGGCCGGGGTCCCGGAACCGGACCGCCGTGCCGTGCTCCTCGCCGCCGTGGACGCGCTGCGCGACGAGCGGCGTCCGGCGTCGTCCCGGCTGGCGGCGGGGTTGACGCCGGAGGTGGACGCGGTGCTGGCCCGCCACCCGCTGCGGGAGCTGGTCACCGGCAGTGAGCCACTGCCGCTGCTGGTGGAGCGCGAGCGCGCCCTGTTCGGCTCCTGGTACGAGTTCTTCCCCCGCTCCGAGGGCACCGCGGACGAACCGCACGGCACCTTCCGCACCGCAGCCCGCCGGCTGCCCGCGATCGCCGCGATGGGCTTCGACGTCGTCTACCTCCCCCCGATCCATCCCATCGGCACCACCTTCCGCAAGGGCCCCGACAACACCCTCGACGCCGGCCCCGGGGACGTCGGTGTCCCCTGGGCCATCGGCTCCCCCGAGGGCGGCCACGACAGCGTCCACCCCCGGCTGGGCACCCTCGAGGACTTCACCTGGTTCGTCGGACAGGCGGCCCGCCACGGACTCGAGATCGCCCTGGACTTCGCCCTCCAGTGCTCCCCGACCACCCCTGGGTCCACAAACACCCCCAGTGGTTCCACCACCGCCCCGACGGCACCATCGCCCACGCGGAGAACCCGCCGAAGAAGTACCAGGACATCTACCCGGTCGCCTTCGACGCGGACATGGACGGCCTGATCACCGAAACCTGCCGGGTGCTGCGGCACTGGATGGCAGCAGGGGTGCGGATCTTCCGCGTCGACAACCCGCACACCAAACCGGTGGTGTTCTGGGAACGGGTCATCGCCGACGTCAACCGCACCGACCCCGACGTCATCTTCCTGGCCGAGGCCTTCACCCGCCCCGCGATGATGCACACCCTCGCCGCCATCGGCTTCCAGCAGTCCTACACCTACTTCACCTGGCGCACCACCAAACAGGAACTGACCGACTACCTCACCGAACTCTCGCAGGACGCCGCCTCCTACATGCGGCCCAACTTCTTCACCAACACCCCCGACATCCTGCACGCCTACCTCCAGCACGGCGGCCGGCCCGCCTTCGAGGCCCGCGCCGTCCTCGCCGCCACCCTCTCCCCCGCCTGGGGCATCTACAGCGGCTACGAACTCTGCGAGAACACCCCCCTGCACGACGGCAGCGAGGAATACCTCCACTCCGAGAAGTACCAGCTCACCCCCCGCGACTGGGACACCGCCGAACAGACGGGCCGCACCATCACCCCCCTCATCACCCGCCTCAACACCATCCGGCGGGAGCACCCCTCACTGCGGGCGCTGCGAAACCTCCGCTTCCACCACACCGACAACGACGCGGTCATCGCGTACAGCAAACGCAGAGGACCGGATGCCGTGCTGGTGGTCGTCAATCTCGACCCCCACCACACCCAGGAGGCCACGGTCTCGTTGGACATGCCGCAACTCGGCCTGGACTGGCACGAGTCGGTACCGGTGCGCGACGAGCTCACCGGCGAGACCCATCACTGGGGCAGGGCCAACTACGTACGCCTGGAGCCGGGGCGGGCTCCCGCGCATGTCCTGCACGTCCAGCGACCGCCCGCCGCACAGCGAACCGGAGGGTCAGGAGCGTCATGACTGTCAACGAACCCGTACCGGACACCTTCGAGGACACCCCGGCGCAGGACCGCGACCCGGACTGGTTCAAACGAGCCGTCTTCTACGAGGTCCTCGTCCGCTCCTTCCAGGACAGCAACGGCGACGGCATCGGCGACCTGAAGGGGCTGACCGCCAAGCTCGACTATCTGCAGTGGCTCGGCGTCGACTGCCTCTGGCTGCCTCCCTTCTTCAAGTCGCCGCTGCGCGACGGCGGTTACGACGTCGCCGACTACACCGCCGTCCTGCCCGACTTCGGCGACCTCGCCGACTTCGTGGAGTTCGTGGACGCCGCCCACCAGCGGGGCATGCGCGTGATCATCGACTTCGTCATGAACCACACCAGCGACCAGCACCCGTGGTTCCAGGAGTCCCGCCGGAACCCGGACGGCCCCTACGGCGACTACTACGTGTGGGCGGAAGACGACAGACAGTACCAGGACGCGCGGATCATCTTCGTCGACACCGAGGCCTCCAACTGGACGTACGACCAGGTCCGCGGACAGTACTACTGGCACCGCTTCTTCTCGCACCAGCCGGACCTCAACTACGACAACCCGGCCGTGCAGGAAGAGATGATCTCCGCGCTGAAATTCTGGCTGGACCTGGGCATCGACGGTTTCCGGCTGGACGCGGTGCCGTACCTCTACCAGGAGGAAGGCACCAACTGCGAGAACCTGCCGGCCACACACACCTTCCTCAGGCAGGTACGCAAGGAGATCGACGCCCACTATCCGGACACCGTGGTCCTCGCCGAGGCGAACCAATGGCCGGAAGACGTGGTCGACTACTTCGGCGACTACGCCGTCGGCGGCGACGAATGCCACATGGCCTTCCACTTCCCGCTCATGCCCCGCATCTTCATGGCCGTACGCCGCGAGTCCCGCCACCCCGTCTCCGAGATCCTCGCCAAGACCCCCGCCATCCCCTCCGGCTGCCAGTGGGGCATCTTCCTGCGCAACCACGACGAGCTGACCCTGGAAATGGTCACCGACGAGGAACGCGACTACATGTGGGCCGAGTACGCCAAGGACCCCCGCATGCGCGCCAACATCGGCATCCGCCGCCGCCTCGCCCCGCTCCTGGACAACGACCGCAACCAGATCGAACTCTTCAACGCCCTGCTGCTGTCCCTGCCCGGCTCGCCGATCCTCTACTACGGCGACGAGATCGGCATGGGCGACAACATCTGGCTCGGCGACCGCGACGCCGTCCGCACCCCCATGCAGTGGACCCCCGACCGCAACGCCGGCTTCTCCTCCTGCGACCCCGGCCGCCTGTTCCTGCCCACCATCATGGACCCGGTCTACGGCTACCAGGTCACCAACGTCGAGGCATCCATGGCGTCGCCGTCCTCACTGCTGCACTGGACCCGCCGGATGATCGAGATCCGCAAGCAGAACCCCGCCTTCGGCCTCGGCACCTACACCGAACTCCCCTCCTCCAACCCCGCCGTCCTCGCCTTCCTCCGGGAGTACGAGGACGACCTGGTCCTCTGCGTCAACAACTTCTCCCGCTTCGCACAGCCCACCGAACTCGACCTGAGCGCCTTCGAGGGCCGCCATCCGGTCGAACTGTCCGGCGGGGTGCGCTTCCCGGCCGTGGGAGCACTGCCGTATCTGCTCACCCTCGGAGGGCACGGCTTCTACTGGTTCCGGCTGCGCGGGGACACCGCGTAGCACGCAGGGAACCCGGGGTGGGGCGGTTTCTCCTGCCCCGCCCGGGGCACGCATCAGTAACACCCCGACGATTCCGGGGAAAGGACGCGACTGAAATGTCGGAAGCCGTCATACGTACGGTCGCACCCCCGCCCGGCCTCCTTGTGTCGCTGGATCCACTGCTCAGGGAATGGCTGCCCCGACAGCGCTGGTTCGCGGGCAAGGGGCGGCCGGTCACCGGGTTCACCCTGATCGCGGCCACCGAGCTGCTGCCGCCCACCGCCCGGCTTGGCCTGTACCACCTGCTCGTCCGCGCCCACCAGCCCGACCCGTCCGTCCCACCCGGTTCGCCCGTCCCCGACGGCGGCACCGCCCACCCCGGTGACTGCTACCAGCTGCTGATCGGTGTGCGCGAGGCGCTGCCGCCCCGGCTGGCGAGCGCGCTGATCGGGCACGTGGGCGAGGGCCCGCTCGCCGGACGGACGGTCTACGAGGCCCTGCACGACACCCGGCCCGCCGAACTGCTCCTGGAGGCCCTGCGCACCCGGGCCCGGATCGGCGTCCTGCGCTTCGAGCGGGACCCGGGGCAGGAGATCCGGTCCGGTCTGGCGCCGCGCCTGATGACGGTCGAGCAGTCGAACTCGTCCGTCGTCTACGGGGACGAGTTCGTCCTGAAGCTGCTGCGCCGGATCGTGCCCGGGGTCAACCCCGATCTGGAGCTGCCGCTGGCGCTGGCCCGCGAGGGCTGCCCGCAGGTGCCGCCGCCCACGGCGTGGCTGGTCGCGGACCCCGACCCGGCCGTCCCCGGCGAACCGCATGTGCTGGGCGTGCTCCAGCCGTTCGTGCAGGGTGCGACGGACGGGTGGGAGCTGGCGCTGCGGGAGCTGGCCAAGGGGGAGGACTTCGTCGCCGAGGCGCGCGCGCTGGGGCGGGCCACCGCCGAGGTGCACACCGCGCTGGCCCGCGCGCTGCCCACGGTCACCCTGGGCCGCAGCCGGCTGCGGATCATGGTCGCCGGCATGGCCGAGCGGCTGGCGGCGGCCGTCCGGGCGGTGCCCGCGCTGCGGCCGTACGCGGCCGGTCTCGGCTCGGCGTACACCGCGCTGGACGGCCTGGCCGCCGAGGGGCGGACCTGGACCGCCCAGCGGGTGCACGGCGATCTGCATCTGGGCCAGTGCCTGCGGTCCCCGGCAGGGAACCCCTCTCCCGCTTTCGGCGGCGGGGGAGAGTGGTCGCTGATCGACTTCGAGGGGGAACCGGCCCGGCCGCTCGCCGAGCGGCGGATGCCGCAGCCCGTGGTCCGGGACGTGGCCGGCATGCTGCGGTCCTTCGACTACGCGGCCCGCTCCGCGGACCCGCCGCGGCCGGACTGGTCCGAGCACTGCAGGGCGGCCTACTGCTCCGGCTACGCGGAGGCGTCGGGCAGGGACCCGCGCACCGATCCCGTGATGCTGCGTGCGTACGAGACGGACAAGGCCGTCTACGAGGTGCTGTACGAGGCCCGGCACCGGCCTCAGTGGCTCCCGGTCCCGATGGCGGCGGTGCGCAGACTCGCCGGCACCGACCAGATCTGACCCGCCCGCCCTTCTCTCAGGAGGCCCCGTCCGTGACCCCCCGTCCCGAGTCCAGCGGTTCGCATCCGGAGCAGCCTGCCGAACAACGGCCCGCCGAGCCGCCGGCGTCCGCGCGGGGGAAGAAGCCCGCGGCAGCCGAGGAGACGTCCGGGAAGGGCGGCGCGAAGAAGGGCGCCGGGAAGAAGAGCACGGCGAAGAAGGGCGCTTCGAAGAAGGGCAGGGCGAAGAAGGCCAGGGCCGTGCGGGTGCCGGCCTCCGGCACCGACCCGGAGGCCGGCCGGCTCGCCCCGCCGGAGGCGGAGCTCGCGGTCTCCCCCGCTCTGGGCACCGCCGACCGGGAGCGGCTGCTGGACGGCACACACCACGCCCCGCACACGGTGCTGGGCGGGCATCCGGTGCCGGGCGGGGTCGCCTTCCGGGTCTTCAAGCCGTATGCCCTGGCCGTGACCGTGGTCTCCGGGGGCCTCACCGTCGAGCTGCACGACGACGGGAGCGGGTTCTTCTCGGCACTGCTGCCGCTGCGGGAGGTCCCGGCGTACCGGCTGCTCGTGGCCTACGAGGGGACGGTGCGGGAGGTCGAGGACGCGTACCGGCTGTTGCCCTCGCTCGGCGAACTCGATCTGCACCTGATCGGCGAGGGGCGGCACGAGGAGCTGTGGACGGCGCTCGGCGCGCACCCCATGACCCACCAGGGCGTCGTCGGCACCCGGTTCGCCGTGTGGGCGCCGAACGCGCGCGGGGTACGGGTGGCGGGCGGCTTCAACTTCTGGGACGGTACCGGGCACCCCATGCGGTCACTGGGCTCGTCCGGGGTGTGGGAGCTGTTCCTGCCGGGGGTCGGCGAGGGTGAGCTGTACAAGTTCGACATCACCCGGCCCGACGGTTCGAGGACCCTGCGCGCCGACCCGATGGCACGGCGTACGGAGGTCCCCCCGGCCACCTCGTCGATCGTCACGTCGTCGCGGTACGCGTGGGGGGATGCCGAGTGGCTGGAGCGCCGTGCCCAAGCGCCCGCGCACGAGGCGCCGCTCTCGGTGTACGAGGTCCACCTGCCCTCCTGGCGACCAGGCCTGACGTACCGTCAACTGGCGGACCAACTCCCCGCGTACGTGAAGGACCTGGGGTTCACGCACGTGGAGTTGATGCCGGTCGCCGAGCATCCCTTCGGCGGCTCCTGGGGCTATCAGGTCACCGGTTTCTACGCGCCCACGGCCCGTCTCGGCACCCCGGACGACTTCAGGTACCTGGTCGACGCCCTGCACCGGGCGGGGATCGGGGTGCTGACAGACTGGGTGCCGGCGCACTTCCCGCGTGACGAGTGGGCGCTGGCCGAGTTCGACGGCCGGCCCCTGTACGAGCACGCGGACCCGCTGCGGGCGGCCCATCCCGACTGGGGGACCCTGGAGTTCGACTTCGGGCGACGCGAGGTGCGCAACTTCCTGGTGGCCAACGCCGTGTACTGGTGCGAGGAGTTCCACATCGACGGGCTGCGCGTGGACGCCGTCGCCTCGATGCTGTACCTCGACTACTCGCGCGAGCCCGGACAGTGGCAGCCGAACGAGCGCGGCGGCCGGGAGAACCTGGACGCGGTGGCCTTCCTCCAGGAGATGAACGCGACGGTGTACCGCAGGGTGCCCGGCGTGGTGACGGTCGCGGAGGAGTCCACGGCCTGGGACGGCGTCACCCGGGCCACCCATCACGAGGGCCCGAGCGGTTTCGGCGGGCTCGGCTTCGGGCTGAAGTGGAACATGGGCTGGATGCACGACTCGCTGGAGTACATGAGCCACGAGCCGGTGCACCGCAGGTACCACCACCACGGGATGACGTTCTCGATGGTGTACGCCTACAGCGAGAACTACGTGCTGCCGATCTCGCACGACGAGGTCGTGCACGGCAAGCGGTCACTGGTCTCGAAGATGCCCGGCGACTGGTGGCAGCAGCGCGCCGGCCTGCGCGCCTACCTCGGCTTCATGTGGGCCCACCCCGGCAAGCAACTGCTGTTCATGGGACAGGAGTTCGCACAGGGCGCCGAGTGGTCCGAGCAGCACGGCCCGGACTGGTGGCTGCTGGACCCGGCGTACGGCGCCGAGGCCGACCACCGCGGGGTGCGCGACCTGGTGCGCGACCTGAACACCGTGTACGGGCACACCCCGGCGCTGTGGCAGCGGGACACCGAACCTGCCGGGTTCCGGTGGGTGGCCGGGGACGCGGCCGAGGACAACGTGCTCGCGTTCCTGCGGTACGACCGGGACGGCACCCCGCTGCTCGCGGTGTCCCACTTCGCCCCCGTGGTCCGGCACGACTACCTCGTCGGCGTCCCGGACGACGTGCCCGCCTGGCACGAGGTCCTGAACACCGACGCGGGCCGTTACGGCGGCGGGGACGTCGCCAACCCGGGCCCGGTCAAGCCGGAGCCGCAGGGGCGGCACGGCTTCCCGGCGAGCGTCCGGCTGGCCCTGCCGCCCCTGGCCACGGTCTGGCTGCGCCCGGCCTGACCGGTCCGGCCGTCGCCGGACCCTCCTGTCATGCCAGCGTGTCCGCCAGCGGTTTCGGCAGCGGCCCGGTGTGCAGGACGCCGAGCCGCTGGGTGGCGCGGGTCAGCGCCACGTACAGGTCGCTGGTGCCGTAGCGCCCCGGTTCGACCACGAGGACGGAGTCGAACTCCAGGCCCTTGGCCTGCCGCGGGTCGAGCAGCACGACCTCCTGCGTCAGGTCGGGCTCGGCGCCCGCCGTCGCCCCGTCGAGGCGGGCGGCCAGGGCGCGGTGCAGGTCGCGCGGGGCGATGACGGCGAGCCGGCCGCCCTGGGGCCCGCCGAAATCCGCGACGGCCTTGGCGACGGCACCGGGCAGGTCGTCGATGGCGCGGGCCCAGGGGCGCACGCCGGTGGAGCGGACCGAGCCGGGCGGCTCGAAGCCGGGGTGTTCGGCACGGACCACGGCCGCCGCGACGTCCATGATCTCGGCCGGGGTGCGGTAGTTGACGCCGAGCCGGGTGTGCTCCCAGCGGTCCTCCACGTACGGGGCGAGGATGTCCGCCCAGGAGCCGACCCCGGCCGCCTCCGCGGTCTGCGCCGGGTCGCCGACCAGGGTCATCGAGCGGGTCGGGCTGCGCCGCATCAGCAGCCGCCAGGCCATCGGCGACAGTTCCTGCGCCTCGTCGACGATGATGTGCCCGAACGCCCAGGTGCGGTCGGCGGCGGCCCGTTCGGCGGCGCTGCGGTGGTCCTCCTCCTCGTGCCGCTCGGCGAAGCGTTCGGCGTCGATGATGTCGTGCGCGGACAGCACCTCGGAGGATTCGGGGTCGTCGTCCTCCTTGTCGTCGAACTCGAAGGTCCGCGAGGCGTACGCCACGTCCAGGACGCCCTGGGCGTACGCGATCCGCGTCCGCCGCTCCCGGTCGGCCCGCTCGCGCACCCACCGTTCGTCCTCGCCGAGGAGTTCGGCGGCCTCGTCGAGCAGTGGCACGTCGGCGACGGTCCAGTGCCGGGTCACCGGGCGGCGTATCGCGGCGGCGTCCTGGGCCGGGAGGAAGTCCTCGGGTGCGGCGAGGAAGTCGGCGATCAGCCGCTGCGGGGTGATCCGGGGCCACAACTGGTCGACGGCGGACCACACGTCGGGGTTCTCGGCGAGTTCGTCGCGGATCTGGGTGATGTCGCTGGGGTCGAGCAGGTTGGTGCCGTCGTACGGGTCGGTGCCGATGCGTTCGGCGACCATGTCGGTGAGCGCGTTGAGGATGTGGCCCTCGAAGTACTCGCGGGACGCGTTGTGCGGCAGCTTGGCGGCACGGGTGCGTGCGCGGGCGACCCGCACCAGGCCGTCGTCCAGCATCAGGATCTCGCGGTCGTGCTCGATGGTGATCACCGGGTCGGGCAGCGCCTGCCGGCTGCGGACGACCTCGGTCAGGACGTCCGCCATATCGGCCCGGCCCTTCACCGCGGCGGCCTCGGGCGTGTCCGCCCGGGTGGCCTTCACGCCGGGGAACAGCTCGCCGACGGTCGCGAGGAGCACGCCGGTCTCGCCCAGGCTGGGCAGCACCTCGCCGATGTAGCCGAGGAACGCCGGGTTGGGGCCGACGATCAGCACGGCGCGGCGGGCCAGCAGCTCGCGGTGCTCGTAGAGGAGGTAGGCGGCGCGGTGCAGGGCGACGGCGGTCTTGCCGGTGCCCGGACCGCCCTCGACCACCAGGACACCGCGGTGCGGGGCACGGATGATGCGGTCCTGGTCCGCCTGGATGGTGCGGACGATGTCGCCCATGCGGCCCGTGCGCGCGGAGTCGAGCGCGGCGAGCAGCACGGCGTCGCCGGTCGGGTCCTCGTGGCCGGTACGGGTCTCGTCGCCGAGGTCGAGGATCTCGTCGTGCAGGGCGGTGACCGTGCGCCCCTCGGAGGTGATGTGCCGCCGGCGCCTCAGCCCCATCGGGGTGTGGCCGGTGGCCAGGTAGAAGGGGCGGGCGACGTCGGCGCGCCAGTCGACGAGGACGGGGGTGCGCTCGGCGTCGTCGGCGCGCAGGCCGATCCGGCCGATGTGGTGGGTGTCGCCCGAGGAGAGGTCGATCCGGCCGAAACACAGCGAACCGTCCACCGCGTTCAGCGCCGCGAGCAGCCCGGACCGCTCGGCGACGAGGACGTCCCGCTCCAGCCTGGCCTGCATGGGCGTGTTGCCCTGCCCGAGCGCGTCCGTGAGGGACACCTCGGTGTCACCGCGCAGGGCGTCCACGCGTGCGTACAGTCCGTCGATGAATTCCTGTTCCTGCCGGAATTCACGGTCCGGATATTCACTGTTTGACAATTCTGCCCCCACCCGGATACAATGTGTTCAATAAACTTCTGCGCAACTCGGTTCCACTGAAGTCGCGAGTCAACGAATATACGCAGAGGAAACCCCCCGGGCGCAATTACCCGCACGAACGCCGGCGTCGACAGCGCCTTGTACGCGTGGGTGGTGTCCGGGTTGGCGTCCACGTTCAGCTGGACGACCTTCGGCCGCCCGCTCTCCTCGGCGGCCGGCGCGCCCAGCACCGGTGCCATCTGCCGGCACGGCGAGCACCAGTCGGCGGTGAACTCCACCAGCACCGGCAGCGACGATTCGATCACCTCCGCCGCGAAGTCCGCGTCGGTCACTTCCCTCACGTCTTTCGCCCCGCTCACCTGTGCCCTCCCCGTTCGCGCACCGGTTCCGGGCCTCCCGAAACCGCGGCGTCGGCCGCCGGTTCGTCGCGTGCCCTCTCCGCCCGTGCCCTCTCCGCCCGTGCCAACTGCTCCCCGACGCTCGCCCGTACGGCCCGCAGCTCGCCGATGAGCGCGTCGAGTTCGCCCAGCTCGCGCCGGTAGACCGCGAGCGAGGCGGAGCACGCGTCGCCCTTCGGGTGTCCGGCCCGCAGACACCCCACGAAGGGCCGGGTCTCCTCCCGCTCGAACCCGAAGTCCTGCAGCGTCCGGATCTGCCGCAGCAGCTTCAGGTCGCTCTCCTCGTGCGTCCGGTGGTTGTTGCCCGTACGCCGTGCGGGCAGCGGTCCCCGTGATTCGTGGTACCGCAGCGTCCGCGTGGTGGTCCCGGCGCGTGCGGCCGGCCCGCCGATTCGCATACCGGTGAACGCAAGCCCTGACGTCGGCGTCAGGGCAAGACGGGACGGAACGGAAGAGGGCCGATCGGTCGGGCTCACGGGGGAGGTAGTCCGGCCACCCGGCGGCGGGGGGGAGCACTGGGGCGCCGGCCCCTGTGCGGCAGGCAGCGGCCTGTGGGCCAGGCCGTGGCGAGTTCCTTCTCGCCGCCCGGTGCGGGGGGGGGCCGGCAGGGCCGTCGTTGCCGTGCTCGTCGAGCAGGGTGGCCTCGCCGAAGGGGAGGCTGCCGGAGAGGACCTGTCCGACCCGCTCCTCGTCGATCTCCTTGGTCCAGGTGCCGATCAGCACCGTGGCGACCGCGTTTCCCGCGAAGTTGGTCGGGGCGCGGGCCTCGCTCATCAGGCGGTCGATGCCGACGATGAGACCGGTGCCGTCCACCAGGGCCGGCTTGTGCGACTGCAGACCACCGGCCGGCGTCGCGAGGCCGGGACCGGAGACACCGGCGGCACCCTTGGAGGCGGACCAGCAGGAAGAGCAGCAGCGGGATCTGCTCGCCGATCGACATCGGCGTACCCAGGGCGTCGGCGATGAACAGCGAGGCCATGGTCATGCAGATCATGGTGCCGTCGAGGTTGAAGGAGTAGCCGGTGGGGACGGTGATGCCGACGACCGGCCTGCTGACGCCCAGGTGCTCCCTCTTCGCGATGAGCCGCGGCAGCGCCGACTCGGACGAGGAAGTGGACAGGATCAGCAGGAACTCACGGCCCGGGTACTTGAACAGCGACCAGACGTCCAGCCCCGCGACGATCCGCACCAGCGCGCCGAGCACCACGAAGGTGAAGAGCACACAGGTGATGCAGAAGCCGAGCATCAGCACCGCGAGGCTCTTCAGCGCGTCCACGCCCGAGGCTCCGGTGACGGCGGCCATGGCACCGAAGGCACCGACCGGGGCAGCCCACATGATCATGGCGAGGACCCGGAAGACCAGCCGCTGGATGTGCTCGATGCCGCGCAGGACCGGCTGGCCGGCCCTGCCCATGGCCTGCAGCGCGAACCCGCACAGCAGGGCGACCAGCAGGGTCTGCAGGACCTCGCCCTGGGTGAAGGCGGACACGATCGTGGTGGGGATGATGCCGAGCAGGAAGTCGGTGGTGGACTTGGCCTCCGCGTCGACCTGGGCCTGGCCCGTCTCCTTGACCGCGTCGGTGACCGCGAGCCCTGTTCCCGGGTCCAGGATGTTGCCGACGACCAGGCCGGTGCCGAGCGCGACCAGCGACATCACCAGGAAGTAGCCCATGGCGATACCGCCGGCGGCGCCCTTGGCGGCCTTTCGCACGGAGCCGATGCCCAGCACGATGGTGCAGAAGATGATCGGCGAGATCATCATCTTGATCAGGTTCACGAACCCGGTGCCGATCGGCTTCAGCCCGACCGCGAAGCCGGGTGCCGACAGACCGACGGCGATACCGAGGGCGACCGCGATGATCACCGCGATGTGGAGATAGTGCGTGCGGTCCCGCTTCGCTCGGGGAGCGGCAGGTGCCGTATCGGCTGTGCTGGTCACGGCGGCCTCCTTGACGACGTCGTCGGCATCACCGGCGTGCGGCTCACGTCCGGGGGATGGGAGTGGGGGTCGGGGGTGGGGACTGCCGTGACTATGTCCTGCCTTGTGAGCCCGGTCACCCTTACGTTCATTGAGTTCGCGCCCGCACGGGGATGCACACTGACGGGATGCGCATCGCCCTTCCGAAACCCCGCAGCCTCGCGGCCCAGCTCTTCGCCATGCAGGCGGTGCTGATAGCGGTGCTCGTGGTGGGCTACGCGTTGTTCAGCTACGTCGGCGACCGCAGCCAGGCGGAGGAGGCGGCGGGCCGCCAGGCCACGGCGGTGGCCCTGTCCGTCGCGGACTCGCCCTCGGTGCGGGAGTCGACCCGCACGGCCGACCCCTCGGCGACGCTCCAGCCGTACGCGCTGGCGGTGGTGCGTGACACCGACATCGGCTTCGTCACGATCATGAACCCGCGGGGCATCCGCTGGACCCATCCCGACCCGGACCAGATCGGCCTGTCGTTCCGCGGCCACACCGCCGCCGCCCTCGAGGGTCACACCTTCACCGAGACGTACACCGGCACCCTCGGCCCGTCCGTCCGCGCGGTCACCCCGATCCTGGACGGCGACCGGATCGTCGGCCTGGTCAGCGCGGGGATCCAGGTCGAGGAGATCAGCCAGCGCGCGCAGGGCCAGCTGACCGCCCTGCTCACGGCCGCGGCCGCCGCCCTGGGGCTCGGCGCGGTCGGCACGTACGTGATCAACGCCCGGCTGCGCCGACACACCCACGGGATGAACGCCTCCGAGCTCAGCCGTATGCACGACTACCATCAGGCCGCGCTGCACGCCGTGCGCGAGGGGCTTCTGATGCTGGACGGGCAGTACAGGGTGGCGTTGCTCAACGACGGCGGCCGGGAGCTGCTGGGCGTGGGGCCGAAGGAGGACGTGGTGGGCAGGTCGGTCGCTGAACTCAGTCTTCCGGCACCGTTGACGGGCGCGCTGCTCGCCTCTGCGCCCCGGGTCGACGAGGTGCACCTGACGGCGGACCGGGTGCTGGTGGTGAACACCTCGCCGGTGTCCGGCGGTGAGCGGCGCGGAACCGTGGTGACCCTGCGCGACGTGACCGAGCTCCAGTCGCTGATGGGTGAACTGGACTCGGAGCGCTGCTTCACGCAGGCGCTGCGCTCGCAGGCGCACGAGGCGGCGAACCGGCTGCACACCGTCGTCTCGCTGATCGAGCTGGGCCGGGCCGAGGATGCGGTGGACTTCGCGACCGCCGAGCTGGAACTGGCCCAGGCGCTCACCGACCAGGTGGTGGCGGCGGTGGGCGAACCGGTCCTCGCGGCGCTGCTGCTGGGCAAGACCGCCCAGGCCAACGAGCGGGGTGTGGAGCTGGTGGTCACCCCGGACAGCCGGCTGGACGACGGGCTGCTGCCGGACACCCTGCCGGCCCGGGACCTGGTCACCATCCTGGGCAACCTGATCGACAACGCGGTGGACGCCGCGCTGGGCGGCATGAATCCCCGGGTGACGGCCACCGCCTTCACCGACGCCGGCGCGGAGCTGATCCTGCGGGTGTCCGACACCGGTCCGGGCGTGGACCCGGACCACACCGAGGCCGTCTTCCAGCGGGGCTTCACGACCAAGCCGTCCGGGCCGGACGGCCGGGGGCTGGGCCTGGCGCTGGTACGGCAGGCGGTGAGCCGCCACGGCGGCACGCTGACGGTGACGTCGGCACAGGACGGCGGCGCCCGCTTCGAGGCACGCCTCCCGCTGCGGGCTCCGACGGCCGGCGCCGGCACCGGCCGTGCCTCCGGAGTCACGGCATGACCGGCGCGCGGCCCATCCGTGTCCTGGTGGTGGAGGACGACCCCGTCGCCGCCGACGCCCACGTGATGTACGTCGGCCGGGTTCCGGGGTTCGTCGCCGTCGGCAAGGCGGAGACGGGTGCCGTGGCACGCCGGGTGCTGGAGCGCGCCCCCGTCGACCTGCTCCTCCTCGACCTGCACCTGCCCGACGTGCACGGGCTCCAGCTGGCCCGTTCCCTCCGGGCTGCCGGGCACCACGCGGACGTCGTCGCGGTGACCTCGGCGCGGGACCTGGCAGTGGTGCGCGAGGGCGTGTCCCTCGGCGTCGTCCAGTACGTGCTGAAACCGTTCACCTTCGCGACGCTGCGGGACCGTCTGGTGCGGTACGCCGAGTTCCGGGCGTCGGTGGGCGAGGCCGGCGGCCAGGACGAGGTGGACCGCGCGCTGGCCGCCCTGCGCGCTCCCGGACCGGCCGCCCTGCCCAAGGGCCTGAGCGCGCCCACCCTGGAACGCGTGACCCTGGCCCTGCGCGACGCCGACGAGGGTCTGACGGCCAGCGGCGTCGCGGAGGCCGTCGGCATCTCCCGCATCACGGCCCGCCGCTACCTGGAACACCTGGTCGACGCGGGCCGCGCGGCCCGCCGCCCCCAGTACGGCACCGTGGGCCGGCCGGAGCTGCAGTACCGGTGGATGGCGTCCCCCTCCTGAGCCGAGGGCAGGAGGAAACCGGAACGTGCGGCCCGCGCGCCCGCGCGGCCCGGTGTCCGTGGTGGCGGTGCTGCGCATGGGGTTCGTCGACCGGGTGGTCGGCTGCGGGGCGTAGGAGGCCACCACCGAGGTCACCCGGTTGGCCGTACGCCGCGCCGGCCGTCCCGCGGCGGGGCTCCGCGCCACCGCGAAGAGGGCGGGGCACGGGCGCGGCAGGGCCGGCAGTCCGTCGGCCCTGCCGCGCCCGTGGTGAGCGGGAACTCGCCCGGATGCCGCGTGCCTCCACCGGCCCGGTGGCGCCGTGCCACGCCCCGCACCGGGCGTTCACCCGCAAGGAGGCGGTACCGCCCGATCGGGCCGCTGGGGAGGCGGCGACGGCCGTCCGGACGAGGGCGGGCGAGAACGACGGTCGGCCGCGCAGGCGGAGGCCGACCGTGAGAACGAGGGCCCCCCAGGCCTGCCGCACCCTCAGGAGGCGTTCCCCATGAACCCAGCATCGCCGGCCACGGCCGCGGAACCGGGCGCAACCGGCGCCCCCGGCTCCGCCTCCCGAAGAGAAACCGGTCCATGTCCTCCGGTTTTCCGGATCAGCGCCGGGCTCAGCTGCGACGGCGGCTCGGTCGCCCTGCGGCGGCGATGCAGCCCAGCATCGAGGAGATCGCGCTCGGCGGTCTGCCCGGCCTGCCGAAGATCGCGGTCCCCTGGCCGCTGATCGACTTCGAGTGCGGTCCGGTCGGCGGCGCCGACACGTTCATCGAGTGGTTCTTCACGGGTGAGCGCGGCGAGATCGACCCGTTCGTGCTGGTGATCGAGGGGGTCGATCCCCCACGAGGCCATCAAGCAGGAGGGGTGCTGGAGCGGCTTCGGCGACGATCCGGAGACCGGCCAGCCCATCACGACGAGCGAGTGGATCGACCGGCTGGCGCCCAGGGCACTGGCGGTGGCCGCCATCGACACCTGTGCCACGTACGGCGGTATCCACGCGATGGCCGGCCACCCGACCGGCGTCATGGGCGTGCCCGACTATCCCGACTGGGACTGGAAGTCCCATGCGGGGATCCCGATCGTGTGCGTTTCCGGCTGAGAACATGGCGTACGGCGTGAAGCCGCACCTCGGCGAGTGGATCATCCACCTCGTCGAGTCCGCCGAGTACATGGTCGACCACAACATCTTCCAGGAGAACCCGGTGGGGGTCGGCTCCTGCGAGAAGACGGTCCGCGAGACCAACCGCATCTCGGGGCTCCCGGACCGTCGCCGGCAGCACACCGGCCGCAACGAGCGTGTCGTGGTGCACTCTGCTGTGCCGGGTCCAGGCCCGAGTACAGCGGCACGGTGGCGGCGTCCTCGCCCTCCAGCACGGTGCCGGGATCCCCGTCGGCTCCGAGCGCCGCGACGACCTCGGCCCGGCGCCGCGCTTCCTCCGCGGTCAGGTCGAGGGTGAAGGGGACCAGGTGGTCGGGAGCATCGGGCTGGTCCCTGCGCGCGCCTTCCCGCGGTACGAACTGCTTGAAAGCCACATGTACCAGCCGGTGCCCGGCCGCCGGAAGGAGGTATGACGGATCCCATCGCCGGCCGGGCACACCGACGGCCCGCTCCCCGACCGGGCCTCCTCCGGCCGGCGCCCGGACACGAGCCCGCGAGGACGTGGCACGAGCCGAGCCCCGCCCGGTGCGCCCGCGTCTCGCGCCGGGCGGGCGGTCGAGGAGCGAGAGGACCTGTGGCGACGGCGGCACGGGGGAGGCGGCCCGGAGTTCTCCGGCCGGGCCGCCGGGTGCCTCCGGACGGCGGTCGGGGAGCGGCCCGAGGGGGAACCGCGCAGGTGCCGCCCCGGCCGCCCGGGGCGCGTCAGTAGACCGACTCGGCCTCGTCCATCCGGTCCTTCGGGACCGTCTTCAGCTCGGTGACGGCCTCCGCCAGCGGGACCATCACGATGTCCGTGCCGCGCAGCGCCGTCATCCGGCCGAACCGCCCCTGGTGCGCGGCCTCCACCGCGTGCCATCCGAAGCGCGTGGCGAGCACCCTGTCGTACGCGGTCGGGGTCCCGCCGCGCTGGATGTGACCGAGGATGACCGGCCTGGCTTCCTTGCCGAGGCGCCGCTCCAGCTCGCGGGCCAGTGCCGTGCCGATGCCCTGGAAGCGCTCGTGGCCGAACTTGTCGATCTTGCCCTTGCCGTAGTCCATGGCGCCGTTGGCGGGGTGGGCGCCCTCGGCGACGCAGATCACCGCGAACTTCTTGCCGCGGGCGAAACGCTCCTCGATCATCTTCACCAACCGGTCCGGGCCGAAGGCCCGTTCGGGCAGGCAGATGCCGTGGGCGCCGGCGGCCATGCCGGACTCCAGGGCGATCCAGCCCGCGTGCCGGCCCATGACCTCGACGACCATGACCCGCTGGTGGGACTCGGCGGTGGTCTTCAGCCGGTCCATCGCCTCGGTGGCGACGCCGACGGCGGTGTCGAAACCGAAGGTACGGTCGGTGGAGGAGATGTCGTTGTCGATCGTCTTCGGGACGCCGACCACCGGCAGGCCCGCCTCCGACAGCATGTGCGCCGCGGTGAGCGTGCCCTCGCCGCCGATCGGGATGAGCGCGTCGATGCCGAAGTCGCGGATCATGTCCGAGGCGTTCTCGCAGGCCTCGCGGAGCCGGTCGCGCTCCAGGCGTGAGGAACCGAGTATGGTGCCGCCGCGGGCCAGGATGCCGCTGACCGCGTCGAGGTCGAGGGTGCGGTAGCGGCCGTCGAGCAGGCCCGCGTAGCCGTCCTCGAAGCCGATGACCTCGTCGCCGTAGTTGTCGACCGCTCGGTGCACGACCGACCGGATCACTGCGTTCAGGCCTGGGCAGTCGCCGCCTGCGGTGAGAACTCCGATACGCATCGTGCAGTCGTCTCCTGGTCGCTGTGGAGGCCGGTGAGCCGTCTCCGATTGTTCCATGCCGCCCGGCACACCGCGGCCCTGTCCCTCCCCGGGTACCGGTCCCCCTGCCCCTCCCCCGCCCTGCCTCCCGTCCCCGGCCCGGGTCCCGCCCTCTCCTGGCCTCGCCGAAGCCGCCCCGGCCGGGCCGTCCCGTTGCGGTCGCGTATCCCGTCCCGGGGTCTTGCGTTCGGGGCCCCGGCATGACCGGCATGATGCGAGCGGAGGGCCGCTGCGCGCACCGGACCCCGCTCAGCCGCGCCGGAGAGCGCCGTCCGCTGCCGCCGACCCGGTCCGCCGGACGGGCCCCGGCGCCCCCGCCCCCGGGCGGGCACTCCGACCAGCGGCGGAGGTACTGTCGAGGAGGATCCGCGCACCCCGGCGGGCGGGTGCCGGCCGGCGCCGGGAGGCCCTGGTCCGCCGGGCCCGAAGCACCGCGAGACCCCGACGAAACGGAGCACGCGTGACCCGCAGTGTGTACGTCACCGGAATCGACCGTGGCGACGGCCGTCAGGTCGTCGAACTGGGAGTGATGGAACTCCTGACCCGGCAGGTCGACCGGGTGGGCGTCTTCCGTCCTCTGGTGCACGACGGCCCGGACCGCCTCTTCGAACTGCTGCGCGCCCGCTACCGGCTCACCCAGGACCCGGCGACCGTCTACGGCATGGACTACCAGGAGGCGTCCGCCCTCCAGGCCGACCGCGGCACCGACGAACTGGTGTCGACGCTGGTCGACCGCTTCCTCCTGGTCGCCCGCGAGTACGACGTCGTCCTCGTCCTCGGCACCGACTACGCCGACACCCAGTTCCCCGACGAGCTGTCCCTGAACGCCCGCCTGGCCAACGAGTTCGGCGCCTCGGTGATCCCGGTCGTGGGCGGCCGGAGGCAGACCTCCGAGTCGGTGCGCGACGAGGCCCGCAACGCCTACCGCGCCTACCGGACCCTGGGCTGCGACGTGCTCGCCATGGTGGTCAACCGGGTCGCCCGCGAGGACCGCGACGAGCTCGCCGGGCGGCTCGCCTCCCGGCTGCCCGTGCCCTGCTACGTCGTCCCCGACGAACCCGCGCTCGCCGCCCCCACGGTGGCCCAGGTCGCCCACACCCTCGGCGCGAAGGTGGTGCTCGGCGACGACTCCGGACTGGCCCGCGACGCCCTGGACTTCGTCTTCGGCGGCGCCATGCTCCCCAACCTCCTCGCCGCCCTGACCCCCGGCTGCCTGGTCATCACCCCGGGCGACCGTGCCGATCTGGTCGTCGGCACACTGGCCGCGCACAGCGCCGGCACCCCGCCGATAGCCGGTGTACTGCTCACCCTGGACGAGGTGCCCGGCGACCGCATTCTCACCCTCGCCGCCCGGCTCGCCCCCGGCACCCCGGTGCTGTCGGTGCCCGGCAACAGTTTCCCCACCGCCGAACAGCTGTTCTCCCTGGAGGGGAAGCTGAACGCGGCCGCCCCGCGCAAGGCGGAGACCGCGCTCGGCCTCTTCGAGCGGTACGCCGACACCGTCGAACTCACCCGGCGGGTCTCCGCGCCCAGCAGCGACCGGGTGACGCCGATGATGTTCGAGCACAAGCTGCTCGAACAGGCCCGCTCCGACCTCAGGCGGGTCGTCCTGCCCGAGGGCGACGAGGAGCGGGTGCTGCGCGCGGCCGAGGTGCTGATGCGCCGGGGCGTGTGCGACCTCACCCTGCTGGGGCCGGTCGACCGCATCCGCAAGCACGCCGCCGACCTCGGCATCGCCCTCGGCGACACCCGGCTGATCGATCCGGCCGCATCCGAACTGCGCGACGCCTTCGCCGAGAAGTACGCCGCCCTGCGCGCCCACCGGGGCGTCAGCCTCGAACTGGCCTACGACGTCGTCTCGGACGTGAACTACTTCGGCACGCTGATGGTGCAGGAGGGGCTCGCCGACGGCATGGTGTCCGGCTCGGTGCACTCCACGGCCGCGACCATCCGTCCGGCCTTCGAGATCATCAAGACCCGTGAGGACGCCTCCATCGTCTCCTCCGTGTTCTTCATGTGCCTGGCCGACCGGGTCCTGGTCTACGGCGACTGCGCGGTCAACCCCGACCCGGACGCCGAGCAGCTCGGCGACATCGCCGTGCAGTCGGCGGTCACGGCCGCACGGTTCGGGGTGGAGCCGCGGATCGCGATGCTGTCGTACTCGACGGGTACGTCCGGCTCCGGCGCCGACGTCGACAAGGTGCGCGAGGCGACCGAGCTGGTCCGCGCGCGCCGCCCCGACCTGCGGGTCGAGGGGCCGATCCAGTACGACGCGGCCGTGGAGCCGTCGGTCGCGGCGACCAAGCTGCCGGACTCCGAGGTGGCCGGGCAGGCGACCGTACTGATCTTCCCCGACCTGAACACCGGCAACAACACCTACAAGGCCGTGCAGCGCTCGGCCGGCGCGGTGGCGGTCGGCCCGGTGCTCCAGGGTCTGCGCAAGCCGGTCAACGACCTGTCCCGGGGCGCCCTCGTCCAGGACATCGTGAACACCGTCGCCATCACGGCCATCCAGGCCCAGTCCCCCGCACCGAGCGAGAAGGCAGCGTCCCAGTGAGCACCCGTGTCCTCGTCCTCAACTCCGGTTCCTCGTCGGTGAAGTACCGACTGCTGGACATGAGGGACCGCGGCCGACTCGCGTCCGGCCTGGTCGAGCGGATCGGCGAACGGACCTCGCTGGTGAGGCACACGCCGTCGGCGTCGGACGGGGAGCCCAGGGAGCGCACCGGCCCGGTCGTGGACCACGAGGCCGCCCTGAAGGCGATGGCCGAGGAACTGGCCGCCGACGGGCTGGGGCTCGACTCCCCCGAACTGGCCGCGATCGGGCACCGGGTGGTGCACGGCGGGATGCACTTCACGGAGCCGACGGTCGTCGACGACGCGGTGCTTGCCGAGATCGAGCGGCTCGTCCCGGTCGCCCCGCTGCACAACCCGGCCAACCTGACCGGCATCCGCACCGCGATGGCGCTGCGCCCGGACCTGCCGCAGGTCGCCGTCTTCGACACCGCCTTCCACACCACGATGCCGGAGTCGGCCGCCCGCTACGCGATCGACGTGGCGACCGCCGACGAGCACCGGATCCGCCGCTACGGCTTCCACGGCACCTCGCACGCGTACGTGTCCCGCCGGACGGCCCGGCTGCTCGGGAAGGCGCCCGAGGACGTGAACGTCATCGTGCTGCACCTGGGCAACGGCGCGTCCGCCTCGGCGGTGCGGGGCGGGAGATGCGTGGACACCTCGATGGGGCTGACGCCCTTGGAGGGGCTGGTGATGGGTACCCGGTCGGGAGACGTGGACCCGGCCGTCATCTTCCATTTGACGCGCGTTGGCGACATGTCCGTCGACGAGATCGACACTCTCCTCAACAAGAAGAGCGGTCTGGCCGGCCTGTGCGGTGACAACGACATGCGGGAGATCCGCCGCCGGGTCGACGCGGGCGACGAACAGGCGAAGCTCGCGTTCGACATCTACATTCACCGTCTGAAGAAGTACATCGGGGCCTATTACGCCGTGCTCGGCCGGGTGGACGCGGTGGCCTTCACCGCCGGGGTCGGCGAGAACGCCGCCGAGGTGCGGGAAGCGGCCGTGGCGGGCCTGGCCGGGCTGGGCCTGGAGATCGACGTCGCGCGCAACGGCGTACGCGGCGACGGGCCGCGGCTGGTCTCCCCCGAGGGTGCGCGGGTCGCGGTCGCCGTGGTACCGACGGACGAGGAAATGGAGATCGCCACCCAGACCTACGCACTGGCGGGAAAGGACAACTGAGCGCCGGCCATCTCATCTGCACCTTCCGCCAGACGGAATATTCCGGAGCGAAACAAACCGTTAGGATCGCCCCATGCGCCGTTCCAAAATCGTCTGTACTCTCGGCCCCGCGGTCGACTCCCACGAGCAGCTCGTCACCCTGATCGAAGCCGGCATGAACGTGGCCCGCTTCAACTTCAGCCACGGCTCGCACGCCGAGCACCAGGGCAGGTACGACAGGGTCCGTGCCGCCGCCAAGGAGACGGGCAGGGCCATCGGCGTCCTCGCCGACCTCCAGGGCCCGAAGATCCGTCTGGAGACCTTCGCCGAGGGACCCGTCGAGCTGGTGCGGGGTGACGAGTTCACCATCACCACCGAGGACGTCCCGGGCGACCGGACGATCTGCGGGACGACCTACAAGGGCCTGCCCGGTGACGTGTCCCGCGGCGACCAGGTGCTGATCAACGACGGCAACGTCGAGCTGAAGGTGCTGGACGTCGAGGGCAGCCGGGTCAGGACGATCGTCATCGAGGGCGGCGTCATCTCCGACCACAAGGGCATCAACCTGCCCGGCACGGCCGTGAACGTGCCCGCGCTGTCCGAGAAGGACATCGAGGACCTGCGGTTCGCGCTGCGCATGGGCTGCGACATGGTCGCCCTGTCCTTCGTCCGGGACGCGAAGGACGTCGCCGACGTCCACCGCGTGATGGACGAGGAGGGCCGCCGGGTGCCCGTCATCGCCAAGGTGGAGAAGCCGCAGGCGGTGGAGAACATGGAGGACGTCGTGATGGCGTTCGACGGTGTGATGGTCGCCCGCGGCGACCTCGCCGTCGAGTACCCGCTCGAGCGGGTCCCCATGGTGCAGAAGCGCCTGATCGAGCTGTGCCGGCGCAACGCGAAGCCGGTGATCGTGGCGACCCAGATGATGGAGTCGATGATCACCAACTCCCGTCCGACCCGCGCCGAGGCCTCCGACGTGGCCAACGCGATCCTGGACGGCGCGGACGCGGTCATGCTCTCGGCCGAGTCGAGCGTGGGCGCGTACCCGGTCGAGACCGTGCGGACGATGTCGAAGATCGTGCGGGCGGCCGAGCAGGAGCTGCTGTCCAAGGGCCTGCAGCCGCTGGTCCCCGGCAAGAAGCCGCGCACGCAGGGCGGCTCGGTGGCCCGTGCCGCCGCCGAGATCGCCGACTTCCTCGGCGGCAGGGGCCTGGTGGCCTTCACCCAGTCCGGCGACACCGCGCGCCGGCTGTCCCGTTACCGCGCGAGCCAGCCGATCCTGGCGTTCACCACGGACGAGTCCACCCGCAACCAGCTCGCGCTCAGCTGGGGTGTGGAGTCCCACGTCGTGCCGTTCGTGAACAGCACCGACGAGATGATCGACCTGGTCCAGCAGGAGCTGGTCCGGCTGCAGCGCTTCGACGAGGGCGACATCGTCGTGATCACCGCCGGCTCGCCTCCCGGCGTCCCCGGCACCACCAACATGGTCCGCGTCCACCACATGGGCGGCGCCACCAGCTGACCCGGCCGGCGCGTACAACGTGTACGGCACCGGGGGCGCCCCCTGTGGCAGGGGGCGCCCCCGGTGTCTCTCCGCGGCTCCCGGAGCAGTCCTGACGGGTGCTCGGGGGACGTACGGGTTCAGGTGACGTACTGGCTCAGTCCGGGGATGCGCAGGGTCCCGCCGAACTGGCCGGCCTGCTGCACCGTCACGTCCGTGAAGTAGATCAGCGGGATGTCGAGCGGCGGCGGGTTCTCCGGGTCGAAGGTGACCGGGATCAGCCCGAGCAGCTTGCCGGAGATGGACTCCGTGTACATCACGGTGTCGCCGTCGCGGATGGTGGACATCGACCCCTCGGCCGCCCGCACGTGGTGGGTCCTGCCGGACATCTTGTCCTCGACCGTCTGGTGCAGGTCTCCGATGTCGGTGCCGTCGGAGACGACGTACTTCAGAACCTTCTTGATCTTGCCGCTCGCGGTGCGCACCTCGACGACGCCCTGGTAGTCGGCGCCCTTCAGCAGCAGTGAGCTGGCGTTCAGGAACCACGGGTCCTCGGGCAGAAGGATCTCGTTGTCGACTCCGCCCTCGGCGTCGGTGGCGACCGGGCAGTCCTCGGCGTCGGTCGTGGCGCTCTCGGAGGGGCTGGGGCTCGGCGAGGCGGTGGCCCCGGGGGTCGCGGTGGCCTCCTCGGTCTCCGCGACGGCGTCCTCCGCTCCCTCGGCTGCCTCGTCCGCCTGGCCGGCCGTTTCCCCGGCGGCGTCCTCCACGGCGTCGGCGGCCTCTCCCGCGGCCTTCCCGGCGGACTCCTCCACCGTGTCCGTCTCGTCCCCGGCGGACGCGGAGGCCGACGGGGCGGGGCTCGCGGTCGCCTCGCCGGTCTTCCTGTCTTTCGAGGTGAGGAGGTCGGTGAGGGAATCACCGAGCTCCTCCAGAGCGTTGCGCTCGGTCTTCGAGGGCGACGGCCCGGGCTCCTCGGCCCGGTCGCCGGAGGACTCGGAGCCGGCGGGCGCCGTCTCGTCCTTGTCGTCGGAACCTGGATCCGGCGAAGAGGACGGGGGGGCACCCCTGCCCGTGTCCGAGCCCGCGCCGGAGTCCTCGGCCGCGTCGCCGTCGGCGGATGCCGAGAAGCTCGGCTCCGTGGCGGGCTCCCCGGCCTCCGGGGAGGCCGTGTCACTCGCCGGCGCCGACGGCGACGCGGCCGGGGAGGACGCGCCGCCCTCGGAGGCCTCCAGGGCCGCCACGCAGTCCTTGTACTCGTCTGTGGTCAGGCTGTTCGAGAGCGGCTGCTGCTCGTCGGCCTGGGCCAGCGTCGGCGTGAACCCCATGCCCATGAGGACCGCGGTCGGCATCGCCGCGAGGGCTATCGCCTTCCCGGCGGGCATGTGGAACCTGGTGAACAGTGGCTTCCTGGGGGCCGCGTGGCGCGGCCCCCTTCTCTCCGGGACCGGCACCGCGGCAACGCTCCGGCCCCGGGTCTCGTCAGCCGACACGGTGCCCCCTGTCGTGGTCCTCGATCCGGGCGTCCGCCTCCCCGGACCCGTCGGCCCCGTACGGGGGATGCGGCTGCCCCGTCCCGGTGCCCTCGGGGGCGCCCTCGGAGACGTCCTTCTGCGCGCCGGTCCTGGAAGGCCCACCGGGGAACCTCCAGCGTCCGCCCGCCTCGGCCTGCGGCTTGTCCGGCACCCAGGAGAGGGCCAGCGCACCGCCGACCAGCGCGAGCAGGAAGCCGACGACGAAGCCGCCTAGGTTGGAGACCACCAGGGACACCAGGGCCAGAAGTATCGACGCCACACCGGCGAAGATGCGGGTGGCCTGCTGGAACCACATGGTCAGACCCAGCGTGATCAGCAGGACACCGATGATCAGGGAGCCCGCGCCGGCGGTCGTCGCCATGGCGATCGACATGTGGCCCAGTTTCAGCGTGGCGTAGGGGAAGTATGCGATGGGCACCCCGCCGAGCAGGGTGAACAGACCCGCCCAGAACGGCCGGTGGCCCCGCCAGTCACGGAATCGCAGACGCAGCCGGTTGAAGGGCCCGGCGCTCTGGACCGGAGTCTCGGCACTCATGGAAAACAGCTCCCTGGTCCGGTGAAGGTACATACCGGCTCGGCCTGGGGGTGGAGAAGCCGGAAAGTCTGAGTCTGTGCAAACACCCGGACACGAGGTACCGGGCTGGGGGTACGGGGCGGAGAAGCGGCTGCTTCCCCGCCCCCCCCTCGGCCGCTCAGCCGACCGAGGGCGGCTCCGGAGCGGAGACCGTCAGTAACACTCCATCTTGGGGTCCGCGCCCAGACGCATCTTCAGGCCGCTGAGCTTGAACGTCCCTGCCGTGGTCGCCCACGCCGTCTGCTTGACGTTGGTGAGGTCGGCCTTCTCCGCCTGCTGGGCGAAACCACCCGGCAGGACGTTCTCGCCTTCCTTCACCGCGGGACCGCGGGTCTTGTCCCTGATCGCAACACCGATGTCGATGTTGGTGAAGGTCGCGTCGGCGTCGAGCTGGGCGACGTCGATGTAGAGGTTCTTGGCCTCGACCTTGTTCTTCTCGTTCGGACCCGCCTCCAGACGGAGGTAGACCGTCTTCCCTATGAGGGGAATCTCCGTCTTGACGGACTGGCACATCTTGGTGATCTCGGCCGTGTCGAACGACGAGATCGCCACCGGGTGCTGGGTCTTCTTGTTGCCGTCGGTCGACGTGTAACCGGTGTCGATACCGCCGTACTGGGCGAATCCCCATCCCTCAAGATGCTGGGCCGTCACCTTGAACTGCTGGCCCGACACGCTGAACGACGCCGCGAGGGCACCCTGCGCCAGGCCGACACCCACCGCGGCCGTGGCGACCGCACTGGGCACCATGACCACGGCGAACCGCTTCCATCTGGTCCCGCCACGCACCTGGGACTCCATATTTTCCTCCTTCTCGGACGTACATCTCCTGCTCTGACGCGCCCCCAGCAGGCGGACGGCCGGGCAGGGATGGGAGAAGTGCTACGTCCTCGGGAAGGAGAGCGCCGCGCTCGGCAGCGCACTAGGCGTCCGAATCACCGGCGATCACCCCCGAGCGACAACCACTGGTCGCGTCTGACACGCATCACGCACCACCTGCTGGACAGGCTTCGCCGATCGGGCGAAGACCCCCCTGTCCGAGAACCGGCTCCACTGCCACCGGTTCTGCCCGGTGGGGACCCAGGGCGCCCGCGTCCCGACCGGATGTCGGGGGACGGGCAGTGGACCGAGCGTCGCCGATCGTGGTGCATTCTCGGCGCCCGCACAAGGGGGTTCGTTACTTGCCAGTAACGACCGGATGACCCAGGGGCGACACGCCGGCACCGGACGGCGACCCTCGGTACCCCGGGACGGGATCGCAAAGCGGTTGATCGCCGGACGGAACGCGACAGACCCGCGCGGGCGACTTACTCGCAGTAACGGCGGCCGCGATTACCAAGTTTCGGTAAAACGCGGCCGCACCGGTCCCCGTCGGTCATTCCTTCACTCGGGCATCACTTCTCCGGAAACCGGCTTCGGGCGGCCGGAAACCAGGTGCCCGCCCCGCTCTAGAACAGGGCGCGTGCCAGCGCCCGACGCGCCGCAACGACCCGCGGGTCCTCGGCGCCGACCACCTCGAACAGCTCCAGCAGCCGCACCCGTACGGCGTCGCGGTCGTCGCCCGCGGTACGCCCCACCGTCTCGATGAGCCGACCGAAGGCGTCCTCCACATGGCCGCCCACCAGGTCCAGGTCGGCTGCGGTGATCTGCGCCTGGATGTCCTTCGGTTTGCCGGCGGCGTCCGCGCGCACCTGCTGCGGGTCCAGGCCCTGCACCCGGTGGAGCAGTTCGGCCTGGGCGAGACCCAGCTGAGCCTCCGGGTTGCCCGGGTCGTCACCGAGCACGTTCTTGTACGCCTGGATCGCGCCGCCCAGGTCACCGGCGTCCATCGCCCGCACCGCGGCCTCCAACAGGGCGTCGTACGGACCGACGGGCTCCTCGGCGTCCGAGGAGGCGGGGCCCTCCCCGGGCACGGCCTCGGGGTCGACGGTGAGCCCGGTCAGGCCGAACCGCTCCTCGGCGACCTGCACCAGCTGGTCCAGCGTCTGACGGATCTGCGCCTCGCCGGCGGCCCCCTGGAAGAGCGGCAGCGCCTGGCCGGCGACCACCGCGAAGACCGCCGGGATGCCCTGGATCCCGAACTGCTGCATCAGCATCTGGTTGGCGTCGACGTCGACCTTGGCGAGCAGGAAACGCCCGTTGTACTCGACGGCGAGGCGCTCCAGGACGGGGCTCAGCTGCTTGCAGGGCTCGCACCACTCGGCCCAGAAGTCGATGACGACCGGGACCTCGGCGGACCGCTGCAGGATCTCGCTCTCGAAGCCGGCCTCGTCGACGTCGATGACGAGGCCGGCCGGGGAGACGGCGCCCCCGCCGCCCTGCCGGACCGATTCCGCGCGGGCCTGCTCCGCCTTCGTCTTGGCCTCTTGGGCCGCCTTCACCGCGGCGAGGTCGACGACCCCGCTCATGGACATGTTCCGTGGCTGCATGCGTCTATCCTCCCCCGTACCCCGCCTGTCTGTGAAAAGCGCCCGGAAACCGGTCCGTACGGGCACTGTTGGCCGCACGTACCGTCGGGCGCCGTACTGTCGGGCGCCGGGCCCCCACCCCACGCCGGTGGTCGTCGCTCGAACGTGTGGGCCCGACCGGGCGGCCACGCTTACGCTACAGGTCGTAGCGTCATACGACGCGGGGTGCACGGAACAGCACGCCCCGGTGATCTCCCTCACGGCCGTACCCGCACGGATCCGCACGGAAACCGCGGTTATGGTCGTGCGCTGCACGCCCGTCGGCCGCCCCGGCCGGCCGCGCAGCGCCGCCGACGCCGCGATCCCGGCCACCACGCGGGAGGCGCTGGCCGAGGCGGGGTGGCCCGGGATCGCCCTGGGGGATGCGGCGAGCCGCGCGGGGGTCGCCAAGACGACCCTCTACCGGCGCTGGGCGGGCAAGAACGAACGGGTCGTGGACGCGGTCGCCGAACTCTTCGACGAACCCGAACTCCCCGACCGCGGCAGCCTCGCCGCGGGCATCGAGGGCGTGGTGCTCCAGTTCGCGGCCCTGCTGTCCCGTCCGGAGGCCAGATGCGGACCGATGGCGGTGGTCGCGGAGTCCACCCTCGACGAGGCGCTGCGCGAACGCATCCGCGTCTCGATCGTCGAACGGCAGAAACACCTGGTCCACACCGGCCGGGCCCGCGCCCAGCACCGGGGCGAGCTGCCGCCGGAGCCGGAGCCGCAGGAGGCGGCCCGCACGGTGGGCCTGATCTTCGACATGGTGGCCGGCGCGGTGGTCCACCGCACGCTGGTCGGCGGCCGACCGGTGGACGAGGAGTGGATCCGCGACTTCACCCGGATCCTGCTGTCGGGCCTCGTCACGGCCGCCACCGGCCCGTAGCGGAAGGCATCCCCCGGCGGACCGGACTCCTGCGCCGCCCTGCGGTCCGGCCCCCTGCCGTCCGGTCAGAAGCCCGCCGGCTCCGTGTACACCCCCCACTCGTCGCGCAGTACGTCGCAGATCTCACCGAGGGTGGCCTCCGCGCGTACGGCGTCCAGCATCGGTTCGATCATGTTGGCGCCGGAGCGGGCCGCGTCGAGCATGCCGGCCAGGGCGTCGCGTACCGCCGCGTCGTCGCGGGCGGCCCTGCGCTCGGCCAGGGTGCGCACCTGTTCACGTTCCACCTCGTGGCTGACCCGCAGTATCTCCAGGTCGCCGGTGACCGAGCCGGGGTGGACGTTGACGCCGACGACGTTCTTGTCGCCCTTCTCCAGGGACTGCTGGTAGCGGAACGCCGACTCGGCGATCTCGCCGGTGAACCAGCCGTCCTCGATGCCGCGCAGGATGCCGGAGGTGACGGGGCCGATGGGGTGCCGCCCGTCGGGGTGGGCGCGCAGGCCGCGCTCCTTGATCTGTTCGAAGATCTTCTCGGCGTCGGCCTCGATCCGGTCCGTCAGCTGTTCGACGAACCAGGAACCGCCGAGCGGGTCGGCCACGTTGGCGACGCCGGTCTCCTCCATGAGCACCTGCTGGGTGCGCAGGGCGATCTCGGCGGCCTGCGCACTGGGCAGCGCGAGGGTTTCGTCCAGGGCGTTGGTGTGCAGGGAGTTGGTCCCGCCGAGCACGGCGGCAAGGGCCTCGACGGCGGTGCGTACGACGTTGTTGTACGGCTGCTGGGCGGTCAGCGAGACGCCCGCGGTCTGGGTGTGGAAGCGGAGCCACTGCGCCTTCTCGCTCTTCGCGCCGTACACGTCCCGCATCCAGCGGGCCCAGATGCGGCGCGCGGCGCGGAACTTGGCGATCTCCTCGAAGAAGTCGAGGTGCGCGTCGAAGAAGAAGGACAGGCCGGGGGCGAACACGTCCACGTCGAGCCCGCGGCTGAGCCCCAGCTCCACGTACCCGAAGCCGTCCGCGAGCGTGTACGCCAGCTCCTGGGCGGCCGTGGAGCCGGCCTCGCGGATGTGGTAGCCGGAGACGGAGAGCGGCTTGTAGGCGGGGATGCCGGCCGCGCAGTGCTCCATCAGGTCGCCGATGAGGCGCAGATGCGGCTCGGGCGTGAAGAGCCACTCCTTCTGGGCGATGTACTCCTTGAAGATGTCCGTCTGCAGCGTGCCGTTGAGCACGGCGGGGTCCACGCCCTGGCGCTCGGCGGCGACGAGGTACATGCAGAAGACGGGCACGGCCGGCCCGCTGATCGTCATCGAGGTCGTCACGTCCCCGAGCGGGATGTCCTTGAACAGGACCTCCATGTCGGCGGCCGAGTCGATGGCCACCCCGCAGTGGCCGACCTCGCCCAGGGAGCGGGGGTCGTCGGAGTCACGGCCCATGAGCGTGGGCATGTCGAAGGCGACGGACAGTCCGCCGCCGCCGTTGCCCAGGATCATCCGGTAGCGCTCGTTGGTCTGCTCGGCGTTCCCGAACCCGGCGAACTGCCGGATCGTCCAGGTACGCCCCCGGTAGCCGGTCGGATAAAGGCCGCGGGTGAAGGGGTACTCACCGGGCCAGCCGATCCGCTCGAACCCTTCGTAGGTGTCCCCGGGCCGGGGCCCGTACGCCGGCTCCACGGGGTCGCCGGAGAGCGTGGTGAAGTCCGCGTCGCGCTTGCGTGCGGCGTCGTACCGGGCCTGCCAGCGACGGCGGCCCTCCTCGATGGCGTCAGCATCCATACCCTCGAATTTACTAGGACGTCCTAGTAGATGTCGATGGCTGACCGCCGCACGCTGCTCCGTACGGCGGCACGGCCCGGGAAGGACGCGGGCGCGGGACCGGGAACCCCCGGGACGCCCGGTCGTGACGCCCGGTGGCTACGCCTTGGCGGTCGCGGGCGCCTCGGCGGCGGATGCCGACTCCAGCTCGCGGGAGATCCGGCGCTCGACGAAGAACGCGGCGGTCGGGACGGTGCCGGCCAGCAGCACCCAGATCTGCTTCTTGACCGGCCACTTCAGCGTGGAGCCGAGGTCGAAGGCGAAGACCAGGTACAGGATGTACAGCCAGCCGTGGGCGATGCTGACCACCTGCGTGAAGTCGGCCGCGCCGTCCATGTCGAGCGCGTACTTGCCGATCATGCCGAAGATCAGCAGGACAAGCAGGACACCGGTGACATAGGCCATGACCCGGTAGCGGGTCAGCACGCTTCGCTTCATGGCGTCGAGCGTAACGGCCCGTTCCGGCGGATCCCGGACCGGGTCCGGGGTGCCGTCGCTCACTTCTCCTCGAAGTCCCCGGCGGCGAGGCGCAGCGGACGGAGCATCGCGAACAGCTCCGTGCACTCCGCGGCGTCGTAGGCGCCGAGGCCGAAGTCCATCGCCATCAGGTCGGCGGTGGCCGCCTCGACGACCTCACGGCCCTTGTCGGTGATGCTCGCGAGGGTGCCGCGGCCGTCGTTGGGGTTGGGGCGCTTGCCGACCAGGCCCGACCGCACCAGCCGGTCCACGGTGTTCGTCACGGACGTGGGGTGCACCATGAGCCGCTCGCCGATCTTGGACATCGGCAGTTCGCCGGACTTCGAGAAGGTCAGCAGCACCAGCGCCTCGTACCGCGCGAAGGTGAGACCGTACGGCTTGACGACCGCGTCGACCTCGGCCAGCAGGATCTGGTGGGCGCGCATGACCGAGGTGATCGCGGCCATGGACGGCACGCTTCCCCAGCGCTGCTTCCAGAGTTCGTCGGCGCGGGCGATGGGATCGAACGAGAGACTGAGCGGCTTCGGCACGCAGCAGACCCTACCGGCCGGTCACATGCCGGTCAGCCCTGTCTCGCCCTTCGGCCGGGGCCTGTACGGCACCCCCTCGTTGAGCGAGTGCTCAAAATGACGTGCGCTCCCCACCGCAGCTCTTGCGCACTCGCTCAAACATGCTGCTGACAGAGGGTCGGCATGAGGCTGTACACAGAAACGCGCGTCCGCGCGGATTTCGACGAGCTGTGGGCGCGCACCCAGGACCCGGCCGAGCACCAGCGCTGGGACCTGCGCTTCACCGAGATCCGTTGCCTCCCGCGCACCGGGGGCGAATCCCGGCACTTCCGCTACGCCCCGCGCGTGCTGCCGTTCCTCACCATCGCCGGCACCGGCGTCTCGGCCGGTGAGGAGGCGCGCCCCGACGGCACCCGCACCTCCGCGCTCCGCTTCTCCTGCCCGCACCCGCTCTCCCCGCTCGCGGACGGCAGCGGCTACTGGCTGTTACCTCCCGGACGGGACCGGCACCGGCGTGCGCTTCCTCACCGGGTACGACTGCCGGCCCCGCTGGGGTGCCGCGGGAGCGCTCGCGGACCGGCTGGTGCTGCGGCCCCTGATGGGCTGGGCGACGGCCTGGTCCTTCGACCGGCTCCGGATCCGGCTGGAGCACGGGGTCACCCCCGAACGCTCCCGCCGCAACCGGCCGACGGAAGTGACGCTCCGGGCGGCGGTGACCGCCGCCGGCACCGTCCTCGCCCTGGAGCCGGTCGCCCTGCCCGGCTCCGCGGGAGCCTTCCTGTCCCCGCTGCTCCTCATGGCGGCGATCACCGCCGCGCTGCGCCTCCCGCCGCCGGCACCGTCCTCGCCCTGGAGCCGGTCGCCCTGCCCGGCTCCGCGGGAGCCTTCCTGTCCCCGCTGCTCCTCATGGCGGCGATCACCGCCGCGCTGCGCCTCCCGCCGCCGGCCCGCACCCCGGCCGCCCGCCGCTGTCTGCGCACCCCGCCGGCCCCGGTCCGTCCGCCCCGCCTGCTGCGCACCCTGGAGACCCCGCGATGACCTCGATCTCCCGCACCGTGACGGGCGCCGACTTCGACCGCCTCCACCCCGAGCTGCGACGCCGCTTCTCCGTCGGCCTGACGAGCGGCGAGGCCTGTACGGGTCACGGGGTGACGGACCGCGTCCGACACGGCGGCGCCTTCGTGAAGCCGTTCCTGGCGCTCGGCGCGACCCGGAACGTCCTGGTCCCCCGCCAGGGCCGGCACGTCCCCTTCATCATCGAGAACGTGCCGTACACCGACGGCTTCGGCCGTAAGACGGTGACCTTCGTGCGTACCTTCCGGCTGTCCGGCCGCCCCTACCGCTTCGAAGCCCAGATGGTGCCGGGTCCCCGGGGCGACCGCGTCGTCGACTGCCTCGGCACCCACCAGCACCTCGCCACCGACCTCGGCTTCCGCGCGGAACCCGACGGCTCGCTGCTGATCCGCTCGGGCGACCACCGCTTCGGGGAGGGCCCGGTGGACGTGCGCGTGCCCGAGTTCGTCGGCGCGACCGCGGAGGTACGCGAGTCCTACGACGAACGCGCCGGCCGCTTCCGTATCCGGGTCGACGTCGCCAACCGGCGCTTCGGACCGCTCTTCGGCCACGAGGGTTCCTTCACCGCCGTCTACAGCGACATCCGCGCCCGCGGGGTGCGCCCCGGTCTGCGTCCGGTCCGTGAGGAGCCGCGCGCGTGAGCCCCGCCGACAGCACCAGGACGAAGCTGCTGGAGGGCGCCCTGCGCACGCTCGCCGAACAGGGCATCGCCAAGGCCTCGGCGCGGGCGATCGCGACGACGGCCGGGGTCAACCAGGCGCTGGTCTTCCACCATTTCGGCTCGGTGGACGAACTGCTCTCCGCCGCCTGCCGTCACGGGGCCGAGCAGCGGGTGGCCCGCTACCGCGCCCGCCTCGCGGAGGTCGGCTCCCTCACGGAACTCCTCGCCTTCGGCCGAAAGACGCACGACGGGGAGCGCGCCGCGGGCCAGGTGGCCCTGCTCGGGCAGCTGCTGGCCGGCGCACAGACCCACGACAGCCTGAAGGCGGCGACGTCGGCGGGGCTCGACCTGTGGATCGTGGAGGTCGAGAAGGTCCTCGAACGGGTGCTGCCCGGAACCCCGTTCGGCGAGTTCACCGACTCCGCGCGGGCTCGCCCGCGCGGTGGCGGCTGCCTTCGTGGGCCTCGGGCTGTACGAGGGGGTGGACCCGGCGGGGGCGGGCGCGGCGCTGGACGCCCTGGAGCAGCTCGGGATCCTCGTCGCCGCCCTGGACGACCTCGGCCCGGTCGCCCACCGCGCGGTACGCCATCACCTGCGCCGCACGGCGGGGCGCGCGTGAGGCGCGAGGCCCCGTTGACGCCCCGCGCCCCCGCGCTCCTTGTCGTACTACGCGCTCTCGTCCGCGCCCCGGACCAGGTGCCGCTCGAGGGTGTCGACCTTGGAGGTGAGGCCGTCCTCGACCCCGGGGCGGATGTCCGCCTTGAGGACCAGGGAGACCCGCGGGGCGCGCGCCTCGACGGCGGCCACGGCGCGCCTCACGACGTCCATCACCTCGTCCCAGTCGCCCTCGACCGAGGTGAACATGGCGTCGGTGCGGTTCGGCAGCCCGGACTCGCGGACCACCCGCACGGCGTCGGCGACGTACTCCCCCACGTCCTCGCCCACGCCGAGGGGGGTCACGGAGAAGGCGACGATCACGCGCTCACGGCCCCTTCCGCGCCTTCCGCACGGGCGCGGGAGGAGATCACCGCGTCCTCGGCCTCCCGCCTGAGCCGGCGCTCGGCGAAGAAGCCGCCGGTGGGCAGGACCGACATCAGGAAGTAGAAGGCGGCGGTCTTCAGCGTCCACTTGGCGCGGTTCCAGGCGTCGGCCCAGAAGAGCACGTACACGACGAAGAGGAATCCGTGGATCGCGCCCAGCGCCGGAACGGCGTTGAACTCCGTGGTCCGCTTCAGGACCGAGGCCACGAGCAGCAGCAGGAACGAGATCGCCTCGGGGCCCGATACCAGGCGGAGGCGGCGGAGGGCACTGGCGGTCTTGAGGTCCACGGATCACCTTCGGTGGGAGAGACAGCGATGTCTACGGGTCGTACTGGGCCGGGCGGCCCGGTGTCCTGTGCCTGACGGTTTGTGAACGCATACACAAGCCTCCGCCCATTGTGGCAAACACCGTCCGTGACCGGCGGAGGGGGTCCGGCTTCGACGCAGTGCAGTGCCTGGGGTCGCCCCGGGGGAATCTTCGGGGTGCGTGTCCCCCGACAGGGCCTGTTCCGGGGGCGGGGCTGCGGCTACCGTCGCACACGTGGCGATGTTCCGACTTCAGAGCAGCAAGGTGCTCGCCGTCGAGATGACCGGGGACGCCGTGAGGGCGAAGAACGGCTCGATGGTCGCGTACGACGGCGACATGGCGTTCAAGAAGCTCAGCGGCGGCGGGGACGGCATCCGGGGGATGGTGGCCCGGCGGCTGACCGGCGAGCAGATGACGGTGATGGAGGTGAGGGGGCGCGGGGTCTGCTGGTTCGCGGACCGTGCCGCCGAGATCAACCTGGTCGGCCTTCAGGGGGACACGCTCTCCGTGGAGTCGAGCAACCTGCTGGCGACCGACGGCGGCCTGCGCACGGGGACGGGTTTCACCGGCCTGCGCGGCGCCTCGCAGGGCAACGGGCTGTTCACGACCACCGTGGAGGGCCACGGGCAGGCGGCGATCATGTCGGACGGTCCCGCGGTGGTGCTCCGGGTCGCCCCGCAGCACCCGCTGACCGTCGACCCCGGCGCGTACGTGGCCCACCAGGGGAGCCTTCGCCAGTCCCTCCAGTCCGGGGTGACGTTCCGCACGCTGCTCGGCGAGGGCGGCGGCGAGGCGTTCCAGATGCGGTTCGAGGGCGACGGGCTGGTGTACGTCCAGCCCAGCGAGCGGAACACGATCGCGGGAGATGTCTGACATGCCCTTCCAGGAGATCAACTCGAAGGTCGTCGAGGCGACCGTGGTGCCCGGCCGGCGCCTGTTCAGCCAGCGGGGCGCGATGCTCGCCTACCGGGGCGAGGTCGGCTTCACCCCCAGCACGACGGGCGGCCAGGGCGGGCTCCGCTCGATGGTCGGCCGGCGGGTGGCGGGCGAGGACACGCCCCTGATGACCGTCGAGGGCAACGGCACGGTCCTGTTCGGACACGGCGGCCACCACATCCAGGTGATCGACCTCTCCGGGGACACCCTGTACGTCGAGGCGGACCGCCTGCTGGCGTTCGAGGGCACGCTGGAGCAGGGCACGATGTTCCTGGGCTCGCAGGGCGGGGTGATGGGCATGGTCCGGGGCCAGGTCTCCGGGCAGGGCCTGTTCACCACCACGCTCAAGGGACACGGCTCCGTGGCGGTCATGGCGCACGGGGGCGTGATCGAGATCCCGGTCACGCCGCAGCGCCCGATCCACGTCGATCCGCAGGCCTACGTCGCCCATCACGGCGACGTCCGCAACAAGCTGTCCACCGCGCTCGGCTGGCGGGACATGGTGGGGCGGGGCTCCGGCGAGGCGTTCCAGCTGGAGCTCAGCGGCAGCGGCGCGGTGTTCGTCCAGGCCTCGGAGGAGAAGCTTTGAGTACGTACGCGACCCCGGGCGCGGGCCGGCAGCCGGGCGTGACGGTCTTCGACCCGATGACGCTGCCGTCCGACGACAACGTCGGTCACTACACCTTCTGCGTGGAGCTCGCGGGGAGCCAGTGGTTCCTGCAGAAAGGGAAGATGATCGCCTACTACGGCACGATCGAGTTCAACGGCATCGGACACGGCCGGCTCGACCGGATTGTCCGCACGTCGTTCCATTCGCCTCTGCACGCGAGTGACTGGGTCGTGGCGGAGGGCTCGGGCAAGATGCTCCTCGCCGACCGGGCGTTCGACGTGAACTCGTACGACCTCGAGGACGGCAACCTGACCATTCGCTCAGGCAATCTGCTCGCTTTTCAGCCAAGTCTGTCACTGAAGCAGTCGATCGTGCCGGGTTTCCTGACGCTCATCGGAACCGGAAAGTTCGTGGCCGCGTCCAACGGCCCGGTGGTGTTCATGGAACCCCCGCTCCGGGTGGATCCGCAGGCGCTGGTCGGGTGGGCGGACTGCCCCTCCCCGTGCCACCACTACGACCACGGATACATGACCGGCGTCATGGGCGGTCTACGTGCACTGACGGGCCTCGGCGGGGCCTCCGGCGAGGAGCACCAGTTCGAGTTCGTGGGGGCCGGCACCGTACTGCTGCAGTCGTCCGAGTCGCTGATGCCGGAGCAGGCCACGGGGGTCACTCCGCAGCAGCCGGGAGTGCCCGGCGGCGGGGCGCCCGGAGCACCCGGGGAGGGCGCGGGGGCGGGGCGCCTTCCCGGACAGCTGGGAGACCTCCAGCGTCGCTTCGGTCTGTGAGCGGTAGTCTGCGGAGTGTGACATCGAACGCGTGCACGCCGTCACCGTCACAGAGAAACCCTCACTAGTTCGCCTTTCAACTTCTTAGGTAGACTTCATTCATGGAGACCGAGACGGCCACACGCTGGCTGGCCAACGCGGAGCAGTGCGCCTGGCGCACCCACCTGGAGGTCAACAGGCTGTTGACGTACCAGCTCGAAAAGGATCTGCAGCCCTTCGGCCTGACAATGAACGACTACGAGATCCTGGTGAACCTCTCCGAGTCGGAGGACCGCCGGATGCGGATGAGCGACCTCGCCGCCGCCACCCTCCAGTCCAAGAGCCGCCTCTCGCACCAGGTCACCCGTATGGAGAACGCGGACCTGGTCCGGCGGGAGAGCTGCGAGTCCGACCGGCGCGGATTCTTCGCCGTCCTCACCGACCTCGGCATGGAGACCATGCAGAGAGTCGCGCCGCATCACGTGGCGTCGGTCCGCCGGCACTTCATCGACCTGCTCTCCCCCGAGACCCTCGGCGAGCTGGACAAGGCCCTGAAGCCCATCGCCGAGCACCTGCGCGGAGAGCGCGGGCGTTTCTGACCCGGTCGGCCGGCCCGGTGGTCCGGTGACCCGGCCGGGTCCGGTCCGTTCCGGTGCCTGTCAGACGAGCGGCAGACGGAGTTCGAACAGGGCTCCACCCGAGGGCACCGCACCCGCCGTGAGCGTCCCGCCGTGCCGTACGGCGACGTCCCGCGCGATGGCGAGGCCCAGACCGGCCCCGCCGTCGTCGCGGCTGCGGGCGGCGTCCAGCCGGACGAACCGCTCGAAGATCCGCTCCCGGTCGGCCTCGGCCACCCCGTCGCCGTCGTCGGCGACCCCGAGCACCGCCCAGCCGCCCTCCCGCCGCACGGTCACCGAGACCGTCTCGCAGGCGTGCCTGCGTCCGTTGTCGAGCAGGTTGCCGAGCACCCGGGCAAGCTGCCCCCGCGACCCGGCCACCTCCGCCGGCTCCACCTCCACGGTCACCCCCGTGCGTCCCGCCGCCTCCTCGCGGGCCAGCGCGGCCAGGTCGACCCGCGCGTCGACGGGCCGCTCCCCCGCGTCAAGGCGGGCGAGCAGCAGCAGGTCGGCGGCGAGGTGCTGGAGCCGCACGGTGTCCTCGACGGCACCGTCCAGGTCGAGGAGTTCGGGGTGCGCGGCGGCCACCTCCAGCTGGGTGCGCAGAGAGGCGATCGGGCTGCGCAGCTCGTGCGAGGCGTCGGCGACGAACCGCCGCTGACGCTCCACGGACGTCTCCAGGGCGGCGAGCGTCTCGTTGGTGGTGCGGGCGAGCCGGGCGATCTCGTCGTGGGTCGCCGGTTCCGGAACCCGGCGCGTGAGATCCTCGGACGCGGTGATCGCGGCCATTTCCTCGCGGATACCGGCGACCGGACGCAGGGCACGCCCGGTGACCACCCAGGTCATCCCGGCGACCAGCGCCGCCAGCAGCGGGAGGCCGATCAGCATGACGGTCAGCGCGGTGCGTACGGCGCTGTGTTCGGCGGCCAGCGGGGCGCCCGCGTAGACGGTGAGCAGGCCCCGCTCGTGGGTCCGCACGTCCACGGCCGCGAAACGGTAGTCCGCGGTGTCCTCGTCCATGGTCGCGGCGCCGCTGCTGAAGGTGGTCTGCCGGCTGGTCCCACCGGGGGTGAGGGAGGTTTCGGCCTCTCCGGAGTCCTCCGGGGCGACAGGGCTCCGCGGGGCCTCGTCGGCGTCGGAATCCTCGTCCTCGTCCTCGTCGCCGACGCCGACGCCGTCGCCGTCCTCGTCGTCGCGGGCCGGAGCCGACGGCGAGGGGGACGCCGACGCGGGGGGCGAGGGCGAAGGGGAGGACGACGGGCGGGACTCCACCTGGTCGGTGGTCGTGCCGGTGATCCACCGCAGGTCCTCGGTGGCCGCGACGAGGTTCCCGTCCTCGTCGACGACCTGTACGGGCCCGGTCTCGCTGTCCAGCTCGGACAACTGGTCGTACGGGGTCCGCGCGGCGAGTTCGGAGGCGACCGCCCGCGCCGTGCGCTCCGCCTGGGTACCCGCCTCGGCGGTCAGGTTGGAGCGCAGTGCCTGCAGGACCGCGGCACCGGTGAGGACGAGGGCCACCACGACCACGAGGGTGGCTCCGAGCGTCGCCCGGGAGCGGACCGAGCCGAACAGGCGGGTCACGGCGCGGTCTCCAGCCGGTATCCGGCGCCGCGCACGGTCCGGATCAGCCCGGAGCGCAGCTTGCGGCGCAGGGCGCTGACGTAGACCTCGACGATGTTCGGGTCTCCCTCGTAGGCGAAGTCCCAGACGTGCTCCAGGATCTCCGGCTTGGACACGACCTCGCCGGCCCGCAGCACCAGTTGCTCGAGCACGGAGAACTCCTTGGCGGTGAGCGTCACCTCGTCCTCGGCCAGGAAGACCCGGCGTGCGGCGGTGTCCACCCTCAGGTCCCCGAGCACGTGCAGCGGCGAGGCCCCTGCGCCCTGTCCCCGGCGGCGCAGCAGCGCCTTCACCCGGGCGACGAGGACGACGTAGGAGAACGGCTTGGTGAGGTAGTCGTCGGCGCCGGTGTCCAGGCCCTCGGCCTCGTCGTACTCGCCGTCCTTGGCGGTGAGCATCAGGATCGGCACGTCGTGTCCGGCGGCGCGCAGGGCGGCGCAGACGCGGTAGCCGTTGAGGCGGGGCAGCATGATGTCGAGGATCACCAGGTCGTACGCACTCTCCGTGGCCCGGTGCAGGCCCTCCCGGCCGTCGTGGACGACGTCCACGGCGTATCCCTCGGCGGTCAGCCCCTTCGCGAGGGACAGGGCAAGCCGCTTCTCGTCCTCGACTATCAACAGACGCATGCGCACAAGGGTTGCAGAGCGAACCTGAAGAGCGCTTCAGGCGGTTTCAGGCTCCTCTCAGCATCGGTCGGCGAGATTGAGGACGTCGAAAACGCAGCGAACGGGGAGGAACCCACATGAAGCGCAACATCGTGATCGCCGCCGTCACCGCCGCGGCACTGGTCGGCGGAGGCACCGCTACGGCCGTCGCGGTCTCGGGGGACGACGCGCCGACGACCACGGACCAGGCGGAGACGAGGGGACCGGACGACGACGGCCGGGACGACCGGCGCGACGACGACCGCGACAACCTGGACGACCTGGACGACCTGGACGACCTGGACGACGACTCTCGGGCGCTCTCCGCCGACGTGACCGCGGCCGAGGCCGTCGCCGCCGCGCTGAAGCACCGGGCGGGCACCGCGGTCTCCGTCGTGATGGACGACGATGACGACGACCACCGCGGCAGGACGGCCTGGAAGGTCGACGTCCTCGGCGGCGGCACCTGGCACAGCGTGTGGACCGACCCGAGCAGCGGCAAGGTCCTGGGCTCGGAGCGGGACGACGACGATGACGACGACGATGACGACGACACCGCCGAGGCGCGCGCCGCGCTGAAGGGAACGTCGGTGACGGCCGAGAAGGCCGCGCGGGCGGTGGCCGCCAAGGGCACCGTGACGTCGGTGGAGCTGGACGACGACACCAAGGCCTGGGAGGTCGGGACGGTCGCCTCCGGCGGGGACGACCGGGAGTGGAGGGTCGACCCGAACAGCGGCGAGGTCACCGCGGACGACACCTCGGTGGAGCTGGACGACGACACCAAGGCCTGGGAGGTCGGGACGGTCGCCTCCGGCGGGGACGACCGGGAGTGGAGGGTCGACCCGAACAGCGGCGAGGTCACCGCGGACGACACCTCGGTGGAGTTGGACGACGACACCAAGGCCTGGGAGGTCGGGACGGTCGCCTCCGGCGGGGACGACCGGGAGTGGAGGGTCGACCCGAACAGCGGCGAGGTCACCGCGGACGACGCCTCGGACGACCGCGACGACGCCGATGACCGCGACGACCGCTGAGCGGAGTTCCGGGCGGGCCTCCGAACCGGCCACGTGAACAGGGTGGTGCGGGCGAATGTGCCCGCACCGCCCTGCCCGTGCGTTCCTGCCCGCCCGGCCCCGCCTCAGCCCTGCGTCAGCCCCGCCACCAGTTCGTCCGCCGCGCGGTAGGGATCCAGCTCGCCGCCGAGGATCCGTTCCGCCAGCGCGCCCAGGCGGCGGTCGCCGTGCAGGTCGCCGATGCGCTCCCGCAGGGTCGTGACGGCGATCGTCTCGACCTCGCGGGCCGCGCGGGCCAGCCTGCGCTCCGCCAGGACCCCGTGCTCCTCCATCCACGCGCGGTGCTTCTCCAGGGCCTCGACGACCTCGTCGACGCCCTCCCCGCGCGAGGCGACGGTCTTGACGATCGGGGGCCGCCAGTCCCCGGGGGCACGGGACTCACCGAGGCCCAGCATGTGGTTCAGCTCGCGGGCGGTGGCGTCGGCGCCGTCGCGGTCGGCCTTGTTGACGACGTAGACGTCGCCGATCTCCAGGATTCCGGCCTTGGCCGCCTGGATCCCGTCGCCCATGCCGGGGGCGAGGAGCACCACCGACGTGTCGGCCTGGGAGGCGATCTCCACCTCCGACTGGCCTACGCCGACCGTCTCCACCAGGACCACGTCGCAGCCGGCCGCGTCCAGGACGCGGATGGCCTGCGGCGCGGACCAGGCGAGGCCGCCCAGGTGGCCGCGGGTCGCCATGGAACGGATGTACACGCCGGGGTCGGAGGCGTGCTCCGACATCCGGACCCGGTCACCGAGCAGCGCGCCGCCGGAGAACGGCGAGGACGGGTCGACGGCCAGGACGCCGACCCGCTTGCCCTGCCTGCGGTACGCGCTCACCAGCGCCGAGGTGGACGTCGACTTGCCGACGCCCGGCGAACCGGTCAGACCGACCACGTACGCGTTGCCGGTCAGCGGCGCCAGGGCCGCCATGACCTCCCTCAGCTGTGGGGACGCCCCCTCCACCAGGGAGATCAGCCGGGCCACGGCACGCGGCGCGCCCTCCCTGGCCCGTGCCACCAGAGTGGAGACGTCCTGCATCACTGCTCCGTTCACAAGGAAGACCCGTCAAGACCTACGGACGAAAGAGACGACCGGTTCGCTCAGGCCCTGGGTACCCGCACGATCAGCGCGTCACCCTGCCCACCGCCGCCGCACAGCGCCGCCGCACCGACACCGCCGCCGCGCCGCTTCAGCTCCAGCGCCAGGTGCAGCACCAGCCGTGCGCCGGACATCCCGATCGGGTGCCCCAGGGCGATGGCGCCGCCGTTGACGTTCACCTTTTCCGTGGACACGCCGAGGTCCTTCATCGACTGCACGGCCACCGCCGCGAAGGCCTCGTTGATCTCGACGAGGTCCAGGTCGGACACCTCGAGACCCTCCTTCTTGAGGGCGTGGGCGATCGCGTTGGACGGCTGCGACTGCAGGGAGTTGTCGGGTCCCGCCACGTTGCCGTGGGCGCCGAGCTCGGCGATCCACCCGAGGCCGAGCTCCTGCGCCTTGGCCTTGCTCATCACGACCACGGCCGCCGCACCGTCCGAGATCTGGGAGGAGGAACCGGCGGTGATCGTGCCGTCCTCGGCGAAGGCGGGGCGCAGCCTGCCCAGCGACTCGGCGGTGGTGTCGGCGCGGATGCCCTCGTCCTGGCTGAAGAGGACCGGGTCGCCCTTGCGCTGCGGGATCTCGACGGGAGTGATCTCCGCCTCGAAGATTCCGTTCTTCTGCGCTGCTGCGGCCCGCTGGTGGGACAGGGCGGCGATCTCGTCCTGCTCCGGTCGGCCGATGCCGAGGCGGGTGTTGTGCTTCTCGGTGGACTCGCCCATGGCGACGTTCTCGAAGGAGTCGGTGAGACCGTCGTACGCCATGGCGTCGATCATCTGGACCGCGCCGTACTTGAAGCCCTCCCGGGACTTCGGCAGCAGGTGCGGGGCGTTGGTCATGGACTCCTGGCCGCCGGCGACGACCACGTCGAACTCGCCGGCCCTGATCAGCTGGTCGGCCAGCGCGATCGCGTCGAGGCCGGACAGGCACACCTTGTTGACGGTGAGCGCCGGGACGTTCATCGGGATGCCTGCCTTGGCGGCGGCCTGGCGTGCCGGGATCTGCCCTGCCCCGGCCTGGAGCACCTGCCCCATGATCACGTACTGGACCTGGTCGCCGCCGATCCCCGCGCGGTCGAGGGCGGCCTTGATCGCGAAGCCACCGAGGTCGGCTCCGGAGAAGGACTTGAGCGAGCCGAGCAACCGGCCCATCGGGGTCCGGGCGCCCGCGACGATGACGGACGTCGTGCCGTTCGCCGCGGATGGTGCGGATGGTGCGGAAGTTTCGGAAGATGCAGAAGCCATGAGCTGCGATCCCCTTCCGGCTGCACAGCCGAGGAGTGAACGAGGGTTTACTTCGAATGTACTGAGCTGCGGTCCGCCCCGTCATCGGGCCGTCGGTGTGATCGCGCGCACGTTGCGTAACCGTCCCGGTGACGCTCCACTGATTCCATGCTGACGCGAATCGACCACATCGGAATCGCCTGCCACGACCTCGACGCGACCGTGGAGTTCTACCGGGCCACCTACGGCTTCGAGGTGTTCCACTCCGAGATCAACGAGGAGCAGGGTGTGCGCGAGGCCATGTTGAAGATCAACGAGACCTCGGACGGAGGCGCGTCCTACCTCCAGTTGCTGGAGCCGACCCGGGAGGACTCCACCGTCGCGAAGTGGCTCGCGAAGAACGGCGAGGGGGTCCACCACATCGCTTTCGGCACGGCGGACGTCGACGCCGAGGCCACCTCGGTCAAGGGCAAGGGGGTGCGTGTTCTGTACGAAGAGCCCCGACGCGGCTCCATGGGGTCACGAATCACCTTCCTGCACCCCAAGGACTGTCACGGCGTACTGACAGAACTGGTCACTTCGGCGCCAGTTGAGTCGCCCGAGCACTGACCCACGTACATAAGGGCCGGTAGGGTTGGGTGCGGTCGCCGCTCGATCCAGGGCGATCGGGTCCTGCCGTCAGAAAAGTGACGACTGCCTCCGTTCGGGTGAGCGTCGCCGGTCTTGGCAGCAGGACGTACCGGGGTCCGGGTTTCGGGGGCGAGCGCGGGGCAGCAGCGCATGTTCCTCCGTTGATCTGACACCATTCCCCGGGGGTCCCGTTCCGCTGATGGACGGGACCCGGCCAGAGTTGCGACCAGGGGACGGATGGGACCGCGCAGTGCGGGGCTACGAGAGCCAGGAGCGAGATCCGGCGGCTGACGTCGACCACCTCTCTCGGTTCGAAGCCGAGATGAAGCGGCTGAAGACCGAGCGGGAAAAGGCGATCCAGCACGCCGACGACCTCGGCTACCAGGTCGAGGTGCTGCGTGCCAAGCTGCACGAGGCGCGGCGCACCATCATGTTCCGGCCCGCCTACGAGGGCGGTGACATCGGCTACCAGGCCGAGCAGATGCTGCGGAACGCGCAGGTGCAGGCCGACCAGCTCCGCGCGGACGCCGAACGCGAGCTGAGCCAGGTCCGGGCACAGACCCAGCGGATCCTCCAGGAACACGCCGAGCAGGCGGCCCGGCTCCAGTCCGAGCTGCACCAGGAGGCCGTGACCCGGCGCCAGCAGCTCGACCAGGAGCTGGCGGAGCGCAGGCAGACCGTCGAGTCGCACGTCAACGAGAACGTGGCGTGGGCCGAGCAGGTCCGGGCCCGTTCCGAGCAGCAGGCCCGCCGGCTCCTCGACGAGTCCCGCGCGGAGGCCGAGCAGGCGCTGGCCGCCGCCCGCGCGGAGGCCGAACGGGTGACCGCCGAGGCCCGTCACCGGCTGCGCAGCGAGGCCGAGGCCGCCCGTACGGAGGCCGACCAGACGCTGCGCCGGGCCCGCGCGGAGGCGGAGCGGCTGCTGAACGCCGCCTCCACGCAGGCGCAGGAGGCCACCGACCACGCCGAGCAGCTGCGGACGTCGACGGCCAGTGAGTCGCAGTCCGCCCGCCGTGAGGCTCAGGAACTCGCCAGGGCCGCCGAGCAACGCATGGCGGAAGCCGAGGAGGCGCTGCGCACGGCCCGCGCCGAGGCGGACAAGGTGCTCGACGAGGCGAAGGAGGCAGCGTCGAAGGCGCTGGCCTCCGCCGAGTCCGCCAACGAGACCCGTACGCGTACGGCCAAGGAGCAGGTCGCCCGGCTGGTCACCGAGGCCACCAAGGAGGCCGAGACCACCAAGGCGGACGCCGAGCAGATCGTCGCGGACGCCCGCGCGGAGGCCGAGAAGATCGTCGCGGAGGCCTCCGAAAGGGCCCGTGCGCTCACCGCCGAGGAGAGCGCCACCCAGTTGTCGAAGGCGGCCCGGACCGCCGAGGATGTGCTCAACAAGGCGTCGGAGGAAGCCAAGCGCACCACCAAGGAGGCGGCCGAGGAGGCCGCGCGGATCCGTGGCGAGGCGGAGACGGAGGCGGACCGGCTGCGTGCCGAGGCGCACGACATCGCCACGCAGCTCAAGGGCGCGGCAAAGGACGACACCAAGGAGTACCGGGCCAAGACGGTCGAGCTCCAGGAGGAGGCCCGTCGGCTGCGCGGCGAGGCCGAGCACCTGCGCGCCGACGCGGTCGCCGAGGGCGAGAAGATCCGCGCGGAGGCCCGCAAGCAGGCCGTGTCGCAGATCGAGGAGGCCGCCCGGTCCGCCGAGGAGCTGCTGGCCAAGGCGAGGGCGGACGCCGACGAGCTGCGTTCCACCGCGCAGACGGACAGCGAGAAGGTCCGTACCGAGGCCATCGAGCGCGCCACGGCGCTGCGCCGGCAGGCCGAGGAGACCCTGGACCGTACCCGCAAGGAGGCGGAGCGGCACCACGCGGACGCCGTCGAGCAGGCCGACGCGCTCAGGGAGGACGCCGAGCGGGCCGCGCGCAAGGTCCACGAGGAGGCCGAGCGGGCCGTCACCGCGCGCCGCGCGGAGGCCGCCGAGGAGCTGACCCGGCTGCACACGGAGGCCGAGGAACGCATCGCCTCGGCCGAGCAGGCGCTGGGTGACGCCCGCGAGGAGGCGGCCCGTATCCGCCGGGAGGCGGCGGACGAGGCCGAGCGGCTGCGTACCGAGGCGGCGGAGCGGAGCCGCGCGCAGCGGCAGCAGGCGGAGGCGGAGGCGGAGCGGCTGCGCGGCGAGGCAGCGGCGGACGCGTCGGCCTCCCGCGCGGAGGGCGAGTCCGTGGCCGTGCGGCTGCGGTCGGAAGCCGCGGCGGAGGCGGAGCGGCTGAAGTCGGAGGCGCAGGACAGCGCCGACCGGATGCGGACCGAGGCACTGGCCGCCGCCGAGCGGCTCGGCGCGGAGGCACAGCAGACGCTGGCCGGCGCGCAGGAGGAGGCCGCCCGGCGCCGGCGCGAGGCCGAGGAGCTGCTGGGCGCGGCCCGCACGGAGGCCGACCAGGAGCGCGAGCGGGCCCGGGAGCAGAGCGAGGAGCTGCTGGCGTCGGCCCGCAAGCGGGTGGAGGAGGCACAGGCCGAGGCCGTACGGCTGGTCGAGGAGGCCGACCGGCGCGCCACCGAGATGGTGTCGGCGGCCGAGCAGCACGCCCAGCAGGTCCGGGACTCGGTCGCGGGGCTGCACGAGCAGGCGCAGGACGAGATCACCGGGCTGCGGCAGGCCGCCGAGCACGCGGCGGACCGCGCGCGCCGCGAGGCGCAGGAGGAGACGGAGCGGGTCCGGGCCGACGCCTACGCGGAGCGGGAGCGGGCCGGCGAGGACGCGGCCCGGCTGCGGCGCGAGGCGCAGGAGGAGACGGAGGCCGCCAAGGCGCTCGCCGAGCGCACGGTCTCCGAGGCGATCACCGAGGCGGACCGGGTCCGTTCGGAGGTCTCCGAGCAGGCCCGGCGGATGCGTACGGAGGCGTCGGACGCGGTCGCCGAGGCCGAGCAGGCCGCCGCGCACACCCGCGCCGAGGCCCGGGAGGACTCCAACCGGATCCGTTCGGACGCGGCGGCCCAGGTGGACACCCTGATCACCGAGGCCCGCGGCGAGGCGGAGCGGCTCACCGCGGAGACGATCGCGGAGACCGACCGGCTGCGCGCGGAGTCGGTGGCCAAGGCCGAGAAGCTGATCGCGGACGCGTCCGGCGACGCGGAGCGGCTGCGGGCCGAGGCGTCCCAGGCGGCCGGTTCGGCGCAGCAGCACGCGGAGCGGGTCCGCAGCGAGTCCGCACGGCTCAAGGCCGACGCGGAGCGGGAGGCGGACCTGCTGGTGACGTCCGCGCGCGAGGAGGCCGAGCGCACCCTCGACGAGGCCCGCAAGGATGCCAACAAGCGGCGTTCGGAGGCGGCCGAGCAGGTCGACACCCTCATCACGGAGACCGCCGCCGAGGCGGACAAGCTGCTCGCCGAGGCGCAGCAGCAGGCTCAGAGGACTACGGCGGAGGCGGAGGCCCGGGCCGACTCGATGGTCGGCGCTGCCCGTGCCGAGGCCGACCGGCTCGTCTCCGAGGCGACGGTCGAGGGCAACACCCGGGTGGAGAAGTCCCGTACGGACGCGGACGAGCTGCTGATCGGAGCCCGCCGGGACGCGACCCGGATCAGGGAGCGGGCCGAGGAGCTGCGGGACCGGATCACCGGGGAGATCGAGGAGCTGCACGAGCGGGCCCGCCGTGAGGCGTCCGAGACGATGAAGTCCACCGGTGACCGCTGCGACGCTCTGATCAAAGCGTCCGAGGAACAGCTGGCCAAGGCGCAGGCGAAGGCCAAGGAGCTCGTGTCCGAGGCCAACTCCGAGGCGGGCAGGGTGCGTATCGCCGCGGTGAAGAAGGCCGAGGGTCTCCTGAAGGAGGCCGAGCAGAAGAAGGCCACGCTGGTCAGGGAGGCCGAGGAGCTGAAGGCCGAGGCGGTCCGCGAGGCGCGGGCCACGGTCGAGGAGGGCAAGCGCGAGCTGGAGGTCCTGGTGCGGCGGCGCGAGGACATCAACGTCGAGATCTCGCGTGTGCAGGACGTCCTGGAGGCCCTGGAGTCGTTCGAGACACCCGGCGGCGGCAAGGACAACGGGGTGAAGGCGGCCGCGGCGGCCGGTACGCCCGGTCAGCGGAGCAAGTCTTCGGACAGTTAGGGCTTATCGTGATGAACCGGCCGAATCCCTTCGAGGGTGGGTGAAATCCCTTACTTACAGGTCAAACCTCCTGCCAGTAAGGGGGTTTGAGCATGAACTTGGCAAGCACTCCGGGGGGCAGCCACTCAAAAGGGGTGTCATTCTCCGTATCAAACGTGCATCCGCTCGATGACACAGCGCTTCGGCCCCTAGGATTCCCCCTATCACCTCACCGGTCTCATTCGACAGGAACCCCATGAGCGACACTTCCCCCTACGGCTTCGAGCTTGTGCGGCGTGGATACGACCGCGCTCAGGTGGACGAACGAATCTCCAAGCTCGTCTCCGACCGTGACAGCGCTCTCGCCCGCATCACCGCTCTGGAAAAGCGCATCGAAGAGCTCCACCTGGAAACGCAGAACGCCCAGGCCCAGGTCACCGACGTCGAGCCGTCGTACGCGGGGCTCGGCGCGCGGGTGGAGAAGATCCTGCGCCTGGCCGAGGAGGAGGCGAAGGACCTCCGCGAGGAGGCCCGGCGCGCGTCCGAGCAGCACCGCGAGCTCGCCGAGTCCGCCGCCCAGCAGGTACGCAACGACGCGGAGTCGTACTCCGCCGAGCGCAAGGCCAAGGCCGAGGACGACGGCGTCCGGATCGTCGAGAAGGCGCAGAGCGAGGCCGCGCAGCTGCGGTCGGACGCCCAGAGGGACGCCCAGTCCAAGCGCGAGGAGGCGGACGCCCTCTTCGAGGAGACCCGCGCGAAGGCCGCGCAGGCCGCCGCCGACTTCGAGACGAACCTCGCCAAGCGCCGCGAGCAGTCCGAGCGCGACCTGGCATCGCGTCAGGCCAAGGCCGAGAAGCGTCTGGCCGAGATCGAGCACCGGGCGGAGCAGCTGCGCCTGGAGGCCGAGAAGCTGCGTACGGACGCCGAGCGCCGGGCCCGCCAGACGGTGGAGACCGCCCAGCGCCAGGCCGAGGACATCGTGGCCGACGCCAACGCCAAGGCCGACCGGATCCGTTCGGAATCCGAGCGGGAGCTCGCGGCGCTGACCAACCGCCGCGACTCCATCAACGCCCAGCTGACCAACGTCCGCGAGATGCTGGCGACGCTCACGGGCGCCGCGGTGGCCGCGGCCGGTTCGCCGGCCGAGGAGGAGCCCGCCTCCCGCGGGGTCCCGGCCCAGCAGACCCGGTAACCAGCGGTTCCGGTTACCGGCCGGAACACCGCGGCCGAACATCGGCGAAGCCCTCTGCCACTGAGGTGGCAGAGGGCTTCGTCCCGTTCTAGCGTTGCCGCATGATCGAGCTCGTGGGGCTGACCAAGCGGTACGGCGAGAAGGTGGCGGTCAACAACCTGACGTTCACCGTCAGACCGGGCATCGTCACGGGTTTCCTCGGTCCCAACGGCGCGGGCAAGTCCACCACCCTGCGGATGATGCTGGGTCTGGACCGCCCCACCACCGGTGACGTCCGGATCGACGGCAAGCACTATGACCGGCTCAGGGATCCGCTGAAGTACATCGGCGCCCTGCTCGACGCCAAGGCCGTACACGGCGGCCGCAGCGCCTTCAACCATCTGCTGTGCCTCGCCCAGAGCAACGGCATCCCCCGGCGGCGGGTGCACGAGGTACTGGACACGGTGGGGCTCTCGTCGGTGGCGGGGAAGAAGGCCAAGGGGTTCTCGCTCGGCATGGGCCAGCGGCTGGGCATCGCCGGCGCGCTGCTCGGCGATCCGCGCATCCTGATGTTCGACGAGCCGGTCAACGGGCTCGACCCCGAGGGCATCCACTGGATCCGCACCCTGATGAAGACCCTCGCCGCGCAGGGCCGTACGGTCTTCGTCTCCTCCCACCTGATGAGCGAGATGGCGCTGACCGCCGACCACCTCGTCGTCATCGGGCAGGGCCGGCTGCTCGCCGACACCTCCATGGCCGGTTTCATCGCGCACAACTCCCGCACGTACGTCCGGATCCGCTCCCCGCAGCGGGAGCGGCTGCTGGACGTGCTGCACGAGGCCGGTATCACGGCCGTGGAGAGCGGCGGGGCGCTGGAGGTGGACGGCGCCGGGGCGGAGCGGATCGGGGAGCTGGCGGCCCGGCACCAGCTGGTGCTGCACGAGCTGAGCCCGCAGCGAGCCTCCCTGGAGGAGGCGTTCATGCGGTTGACCGCGGAGTCGGTGGAGTACCACGCGCAGTCCGACGCGCCCGCGTCCCCGCAGCAGCGGGGCGGCGGGCAGCGGTGGGGCGACGGCTGGAAGAGGGGCTGAGCATGGCGGCGGCGCAGGTCGTCCGGTCCGAGTGGACCAAGATCCGGTCGGTGGCGTCCACCGTGTGGACGCTCTCTCTGGCAGTGGTCGTCACCATCGCGCTCGGCATGCTGATCTCGGCCCTGTCGGCGAACGAGTTCGACACCATGAACGCCCGGGACCGGCTCTCCTTCGACCCGACACTCATCAGCTTCGCGGGGATGAGCCTCGGTCAGCTCGCGATGATCGTGTTCGGGGTGCTGGTGGTGTCGAACGAGTACAGCACCGGCATGATCCGCACCTCGCTGGCGGCCGTGCCGCAGCGGGGCAGCTTCCTGGCCGGCAAGCTCGGCGTGGCGACCGCGCTCGCACTCGTCGTGAGCATGGCCACCAGCTTCGCCGCCTTCTTCCTCGGACAGGCGATGCTCGGCGAGCACAAGGCGGCCCTGGGCGACGAAGGCGTGTTGCGGGCCGTGATCGGCGGCGGCCTGTACATGACGCTGATCGCAGTGTTCTCGATGGGCGTCGCCACGATGCTGCGCTCCCCGATGCTGTCGCTGGGCATCCTGATGCCGTTCTTCTTCCTGATCTCCAGCATCCTGGGCAACGTTCCCGCGACGGAGAAGATCGGCCGGTTCCTGCCGGACCAGGCCGGGAGCAGGATCATGCAGGTGGTCACGCCGCTCGACGACGACACCCCGTACGGGCCCTGGGGCGGACTCGGCATCATGGTGCTGTGGGTGATCGCGGCGCTCGCCGGCGGCTATCTGCTGCTGAGGAAACGCGACGCGTAGAGGACGCGGGGAGGACGCGGAGAGGACGCGGAGAGGACGCGGGGAGGACGCGGGGAGGACGCGGAGAGGCGGGCCGGTTTTTACCTCGCCTTGGGCGGAACCGTCAGCCTCTCGATATCCTCCTAACCCTTACGGGGGTGTGCGCCCTCGTTGTCCTGAACCTCTCGATGGGGCGGAGCATGATCGAGGCAGTCGGCCTGACCAAGCGGTACGGCGACAAAACCGCTGTGTACAACCTTTCCTTCCAGGTGCGGCCCGGCGCCGTCACCGGCTTCCTCGGGCCCAACGGATCGGGCAAGTCGACGACGATGCGGATGATCCTCGGTCTCGACAACCCCACCGCGGGCCATGTCACGATCGGCGGCTATCCCTACCGAAGGCTGCCCAGCGCCGCCCGGCAGGTCGGCGCCCTGCTGGACGCCAAGGCGGTGCACGGCGGCCGGTCCGCCCGCAGCCACCTGCTGAGCCTGGCCCAGCTGTCCGGCATCCCGGCCCGCCGCGTCGACGAGGTACTGGGCGTGGTCGGGCTGCACGAGGTGGCGCGGCGGCGTTCCAAGGGCTTCTCCCTGGGCATGAACCAGCGGCTGGGCATCGCCGCCGCGCTGCTCGGCGACCCCCAGGTGCTGCTCTTCGACGAGCCGGTCAACGGCCTCGACCCCGAGGGCATCCTCTGGGTGCGCAACCTGATGAAGGCGCTCGCCGCGGAGGGCCGTACGGTCTTCGTCTCGTCCCACCTGATGAGCGAGATGGCGCTGACCGCCGACCACCTCATCGTGATCGGTCGGGGGCAGTTGCTGTCCGACATGAGCGTGAAGGACTTCATCTCCGCGAACTCCGCCGACTTCGCCCGGGTGCGCACCCCGGACACCGAGCCGCAGCAGCGCGAGAAGCTGTCCGCCGCGCTCACCGAGGCGGGCGGTCACGTACTGCCCGAGCAGGACGGCGCACTGCGGGTGACGGGACTGCCGCTGTCCCGCCTGAGCGACATCGCCCACGAGGCCGGCGTACGGCTGTGGGAGCTGTCCCCGCACCAGGCCTCGCTGGAGGAGGCGTACATGCGGATGACGCAGGGCGTGGTCGACTACCGTTCGACCACCGACCAGAAGGAGGGGTTCCAGGAGCCGCTCCCGCCGGGTACGCAGCCGCCGGTACCGGTGCCGGGTCAGGGCCAGCCCGGCTGGTACGCCCCGCCGCCGCCCCAGCAGGGCGGTCAGCAGTTCGCGGCGGCGCCGGGCGCACCGCAGGCCCCCGCGAGCCCGTACGGCACTCCGGGCGGCCCTGCGGTGCTCCCGGTGGCACCGGTGGCCAACCCGTACGCCCAGCTCGTCCCGCAGCCCGGCCGGGGTGCCGCTCCGGCAACCGCCCCGCCCGCTCCCCCGTCGGCCGCACCGGCCGCGTCACATGCCGCCCCCGCTGCCCCGGCCGGCCCGGCCGGCTCCGACGTGACCAAGCCCGAGGACGCCCGATGAGCACGCCCCAGCCCCCGACGCAGCAGGCCGCGGCCGGATCCCCGTACCCCGGCTACACCTCGCCGATCCCGGTGGCGCGCACCCACTTCGGGCATGCGCTCGCCTCCGAGTGGACGAAGATCAAGTCGGTGCGCTCCACGATGTGGACGCTGGGCGTGTTCGCGCTCCTCGTCGTCGGCATCGGCCTGCTGACCGGTGTGGTGGCGAGCACCGAGCCGGACCTCGATGGTGAGAACGCGCTCTTCATGGGCTTCTTCGGCCTGCTCCTGGGCATCGTGTGCATCATCACGCTGGGCGTGCTGACCACCGCCTCGGAGTACGGCACCGGCATGATCCGCACCACCATGGTGGCCTGCCCCTCGCGCGGCCGGGTGCTCGCGGCGAAGGCCCTGGTGTTCTTCCTGATCGCCTTCCTGGTCACGCTGGTGTCCGTGACGATCGTCGCCCTCCTGCACGTGTCCATGCTGGAGGGCAACAACGCGGACGAACCCACCGGAGACGAGTGGCTGAAGGGCACCGTCGGCATCTCGCTCTACATCGCGCTGCTCGGCACGCTCTCGCTGGCGGTCGGCTCGATCGTCCGGCACTCGGCGGGCGCCATCACCCTCATGATCGGCGCCGTGCTCGCCCCGCTGGTGATCGCGATGTTCATGTTCGCCTCGTCACTGCAGGACGTGCGCACCGCGCTGTTCGAGTACTCCATCCCGAACCAGCTGAGCATCTTCTACGCCAACTCCCTCAGCACGTCCGGCCCGTCCGGCTGGGACCCGCTGTGGATCATGCTCGGGCTCACGGCCGTGGCGTTCGGCGCCGCCTTCACCCTCCTCGGAAGGCGGGACGTCTAGGTCCTGTCTGGAGTTTCCCGTCATCGTCCCCAGGGCGGCCGTGCGGTGTCTGGTGCGGTGCATCGGGGTGCGGCCGGACCGCCCTCGTACCGGACGTACCTGGATGATGCGGCCGTGCGGCGCGATGCCGTGCCAGACGCCGCACGGCCGACGGGAAACTCCAGACAGGGCCCAGGGTCCCGGAGACCTCAGAACCTGGGCGCGTTACGGGACCGCTGCACCCGCGTGGTGCGGCGGTCCCTGGCGTTCCAGCAGGACTTGTGCCAGTGCCGGCGCTCGTCGACCCCCGAGTGGTCCGGCCAGGCCACCACGTGCGGCACCCCGTCCGGGATCAACTGGTCGCAGCCGGGACAGCGGTACGCCTTGCCCTGGGCGCTGGCTCCCGCCACATGCCGTACGTTCCACTCCTCGCCCCGCCAGTTCTGGGCGGACTGCCAGCCCCCGTAGCGCCCGGACCGGTCGTCCTCGGCGCTCCTGCCGGACGAACCGGCTCCCTTGGCTCGGTTGCGACGCGGGGACACAGGACACCTCACGGGGGCTATACAGGATGCAGGGACCGCATCCAGCCTACGCGGGGCGGAGCCGGGTACACGTGCGGAACCAATCATCACAAGCCTCGCTTCACGGCGACGCAACACCGGTTCCCTGACCGCTCATTCTGTAGACAATCCGTAAATTCTCCCCTCCCGGCCGTGCCCTCGGCACGTGTCAGACGGTTATGCCCTGCGGGGGAGCTCCGGGTCGGAGCCAAGGAAGCAGGAAAGCGATGCGTGTGGGAAGTTTCGTGCTGGGCGCCCAGTTCCCCGGGCAGGGCGAAGGGGAGGCGCTGCACCGAGCGGTCCGTTCCGCCGAACTGGCGGAGGAGGCGGGGCTGGACACGGTCTGGCTGGGCGAGCACCACTTCGTGCCGTACGGCATCTGCCCGTCGGCGATCACCCTGGCGGCGTTACTGCTCGGCCGCACCCGCCGCATCCGTGTCGGTACGGCGGTGAGCGTGCTGCCCACCGTCCATCCGGTGGCGCTCGGCGAGCAGGCCGCGCTGCTGCACGTCACCAGCGGCGGCCGGTTCTCGCTGGGTGTCGGACGCGGCGGGCCGTGGGTCGACCTGGAGGTGTTCGGCGCCGGCCTGAAGGCGTACGAACAGGGGTTCCCCGAATCCCTCGATCTGCTGATGCGCTGGCTGCGCGAACCGTCCGTCGCGGCCGACGGGGAGCGCTACCGCTTCCGTGAAGTGCCCGTCGTGCCACGCCCGTCGGAGGCCCTCACCGGGGCCGCGGGCCCCGAGGTCGTGGTCGCCTGCACCTCCCCGGCGAGCGTGCGGCTCGCCGCCGAGCGCGGGCTGCCGATGCTGCTCGGCATGCATGTCGGGGACGAGGAGAAGGCCGAGATGGTCGCCCTGTGGGCACGGCACGCGCGCGCGTGCGGGCGGTCCGTGCCGGAGATCCGCCGGGCGTCCCATGTGTCGGCCGGTGTCTGCCAGATCGCCGACCGGCGCACCGACGCGGCGGAGGCGCTGCTGAAGGCGATGCCGGGCTGGCTGCGGCAGGGGCTCGGCGCCCACGTCACGGTGAACGGCCGCCGACGGCGGATGCGTGACCCGCTGGCCTACACCGAACTGCTCTGCGGGCTGCACCCGGTGGGCACCCCGCGGCTGTGCGCGGACCGGCTCGCCGCGACCGCGGAGCGGACCGGCATCTCCCGGTTCGCGCTGCTCGTCGAGGGTTCCGGTGACCTCGCGGCGACCGAGGAGACCGTGCGGCGGCTCGGCTGCGAGGTGATCCCCCGACTCGCCGACAGGCCCTGAACGAGCCGGGGGTTCGAGGGTGGCTTGCCGCCCCGGTGCAAAAAACCGCACCTCCGCGTACGGAGCGGCAAGCGACCGACGTGGTGCGTCAGCAGTCACGCAGTTCCGGTGACTGGTTCAGCAGTTGTCCGCGGACCGAGGTGAACCTGGCCAGCCTCTCGTCGACCGAGGAGTCCAGCGGGAACACGGCCACCCGGTGGCAGTTCTGGAAGGCCAGCCGGACACCGAAGTGCCGCTGCAGCGCGCCGCGTATCGCGTCACTCGCGAGCGCACGCAACAGCTGACCGCGCGCCTGCTCGTCCGGCGGGGGCGTCTGGTTGTCGGCGAACTCTCCGCCGTCGACCTTCAGCTGGGCCACCAGGGAGCTGATCATCTCCCATGCGTAGGGCAGGGAGGTCCGGACGCAGTCGACGAAGTCAGCTTCGTCGACCTCGCCTCGCTCGGCCTGTTCGAGTAGGGCCGGTGAGACGTCGAGCGACATGGGTTCTCCTCTCGCACCCCCGCAGGGCGGGGGATGCCTGACAGATACGGGAGCTCGCAAATTTCGACACGCTGCGTACACACTTCGCGACCTCCCGTTCAATACCGTAAGCAACGGACCGTGACCGCACCAGGAGAATCCCCGGATGCGGGACTTCCCGTGGGCCGGTAATCAGCCATCGGCGAACACGCGTTTTCCAGGAGATACAGGACGGGCCGTGTGGGTCCGGAGGGGCTCGTGGGAGTCGGTGGCACGTGCGGTGCGAGGGCTGCGCGGGACCCGCCGCGGTGCTGTGCGCGGGTGCGCCGACGGGGTGCCCGTGAGGGCGGATCGCATCGACCCCGGCCCGTCGAGTAGCGTTGCCGACCATGCGTCTCGTCATTGCCCGCTGCTCCGTGGACTACGCCGGGCGGCTCACCGCGCACCTGCCCCCGGCACCCCGTCTGATCCTGGTCAAGGCGGACGGCAGCGTGTCCATCCATGCCGACGACCGGGCCTACAAGCCCTTGAACTGGATGTCGCCGCCCTGTGCCCTCACAGAGGGCACCGGCGACGAGGAGGGGGTCTGGACCGTCGTCAACAAGGCGGGCGAGAAACTCATCATCACGATGGAGGAGATCCTGCACGACTCCTCGCACGAACTGGGCGTCGATCCCGGTCTGATCAAGGACGGCGTGGAAGCTCACCTCCAGGAGTTGCTGGCGGACCGCATCGAGACCCTCGGCGAGGGCTACACCCTCATCCGCCGCGAGTACATGACCGCCATCGGCCCGGTCGACATCCTCTGCCGCGACGCCGAGGGACAGACGGTCGCGGTGGAGATCAAGCGACGCGGTGAGATCGACGGCGTGGAGCAACTCACCCGCTACCTCCAGCTGTTGAACCGCGATCCGCATCTCGCCCCGGTGCGCGGTGTGTTCGCCGCCCAGGAGATCAAGCCGCAGGCCCGGGTGCTCGCCACCGACCGGGGCATCGGCTGCCAGGTCCTCGACTACAACGCGATGCGGGGCATCGAGGACGACAAGCTGCGCCTGTTCTGACCGTCGCCGCGGTGCCCGGCGCCGCGGCACGCGCCGTCACGCCACCACGGCATATGCGAAGGGCCGGATTCCTCTCCTCGGGTTCCAGGAGGGGCAGCCGGCCCTTCGTCGCGGGGTGACGTCCGTCAGATCACCGTGGCCCCGGAGCTGCTGGGCGTGCCCGCGTCGCCGCTCTGCGGGGCGCTCGCCGAACTGCTCGCCTCCGACTGCGTCTCGGCCGGGGTGGAGGGTGCGGGACCGCTCGCCGAGTTGGACGTCTCGGGCGGCGGGGGCTCCTCCGTGGGCTCCCCCGTCGACTCGGTGGGCTCGGACGGCTCCCCGCTCGGCTCCTCACCGGGCTCCGTCGGACCACCCGGCTCCGTCGGCCCGCCGGAGTCCGACGGCTCGCCGGACGGCTCGGACGGCCTGGGGGACTTCGACGGCCCCGTGCCGGTCGTCGGACCGTCCGGTTCCCTCGTGCCGCTCGGGTCGTCCGAGGGCTCGCCCGAGCCGGTGGCCGTCGGCGTCGGGCCGTCCGGGGTGCCGTCCGGGCCGGGGGCGGCCGGCCGGCCGGTGGCGTCACCGGTGTCGCCGTTCTCGTCGGCACGCGGGTCGGCGCCCAGGCTGCCGTCGTCGATGCCCCGGCTCGCGGACGGGTTGACGCCGACGTTCTCCGAGGGAGTGCCCGCGTCGTGGTCCGAGGTGGCTCCGAGGGTGACCACCGTGCCCAGCACGGCCACGAGCAGCGCGCCCGCGCCGGCCGCCACCAGGTTGCGCCGGGCCATACCCTTCAGGCCGCCTGCCGCCCTGTGCGCGGGAGCGGGCCCCGGCACGGGCGCGGGCGCGGTGCGGTGGACGATCAGCCCCGTGTCGGCGGGCGGCCGGAGCTCCGGGAAGGCCGTCGGCACCCCGCGGGGCGGCGACACCGACTCCTCGTCGCGGGCGTCGGGCACCTCCTCCCCCGCGGCCGGCGTCACCGGGATGCCGGAACGGTCGGCGACCAGGGCCAGCGCGCGGCGTCCGGCGACGGTGCCGCGCTTGTCGGCGAGGGCGCCGCGCAGGCCGATGGAGGCCTCCAGCTCGGCACGGGCACGGTCGAGATCGCCGGTGCACAGGGCGTGGATGCCGAGCTCGTGGTGGAAGTAGGCCTCCTCCGCCACGTCCCCGGCGAGCCGGGCGGCCTCCGCGCCGGCCCGCAGCGCCCGCTCCCAGGCGCTCCAGCGCAGGCCCGCGGCGAACGCGGGTGCGGCGGAGCGGGCGAGCTGCACGGCGGCGCTGGGCTCGCCCTCGCCTGCGGACGAGCCGAGCGGCGACAGCAGGCCGAGCGCGGCGAGCACGGCGTCGGCCTCGGCGCAGACCCGCTCGGGGGTGACCGAGGGGTGCCCGGTCCACCAGGCGTAGTGCTGGGCGGCGGTACGGGCCTGCGCCTCGGCCTCGTCGGTGTACCCGGCGGCCTCCAGCTGGGCCGGCACACCGGCGGCGAGCCGGTAGCGGGAGCCGACGGCGGAGACCAGTCCGCACGCGGTCAGTTCACCGAGCGCGGCGTCGGCGTGGGTGTCGCCGACCAGCGCGGGCAGGTGTGCCCGGTGCGGGAGTTCACCGCCGAGCGCGACGGCGAACCGCAGGGTGGCACGGGCGGAGGCACTGAGCCGGGAGGCGAGCAGCGGGGCGGGGGCGGCCGCCTCGCCGAGCGAGGGCAGCGGGACAGCGTCACCCTCGACGGCGCCCTCGGGCAGGTCCTCGGGCGGGGTGTCCTCGAAGACACCGAACTCGTCGACGGCACTGGTCCCGATGCGCAGCCGGTCGCGCTGCCGCAGCAGGGCGCCGGCCTGGACGAAGCGCAGCGGCAGCCCCTCGGACTCGAACCAGAGGTCACCGGCCCAGTTCGACTCGTCCTCGGTGAGGCGCCGGCCGACGGCGTGCTCCAGCAGGTCCAGGCCGGCCGCGCGGTCGAGACCCTCGAGGGCGACCTCCTCGACACCGGAGTCGGCGGACGGGGCGGGCACGTCCGGTGTGGCGCCGAGCAGGAAGGCGCACTCGGGGGTGGCGTCCAGCAGTTCGTCCAGGGCCGCCCCGCCGAACCCGAGGTCGTCGAGGACGACGACCGCGCCGACCTCCCGCAGGCAGTCGGCCAGTTCGTCCCGGCCGGGGCGGTACAGGGGAGCGCCGTGGACGGCGTAGAAGAGGTCGTACAGCAGGTCGTCGGCGCTGCGGCGGTGGCCGTTGATGCGGACGACGCCGTCGGGGGCGAGGTCCGCGCAGTCCTCGGCGACGGTGTCGAGCAGCCGGGTGCGGCCGGATCCCGCGGGCCCGGTCAGGAGCACGGAGCGGCCGCGGGCGAGCAGCCGGACCAGCTTCTCGCGCTCGTCGTGACGGGCCAGCAGCGGCAGCTCGGCCTGGGCGGGCCCCGGCGGGACGGGCGGCTTCGCGGCACGGGCGGTCCCGGCGCGCTCGGCCTCCGCCAGCTTCACCGGACGGGCGGGCCGCTCGGCGGGCGGGCAGGGCTCTATCTCGCTGCCGTCGACGGGGTTGACGGTGAGCAGGTAGTCGCCGGAGACGAGCTGCACCGTGCGCGCGAGTGCGGGCACGTGCTGTCCGATTTCGGATGCGAGGGAATCCCTGGGCGGGCGCTGGCGGGGCGCGTGCCCGTCGCCGTCGCGACCGTACTCCTCGGGTCCCGGGTTGTTCGGGTCCATAGGTCCTAGCCCCCCAAAAGCGTTGTGTGCCTGGGTCCTGTCGTCGGACTCCCGGTGTCGCTGCACACCGCGCTGTCGCTTCTGGTCCGGTCCCGCCCGAGGGTTGCAAGGCGGCGGGTAGCCGAACCCTAAACCTTCGCTCAGTATCCACGACAGCCCGGGGTGCCGGGCGGTCCGAGACGTCACGGTCTCGTGAGGATTGTGCGTGCGTCACACCGTTGGCCGAGGTCGGCCCGGGTCCGCCTGTCCTTCCGGTCCGGTCCGGCAGATCCCGTCCCGCACCTCATACACGGGGCAGCGTGTCCACCCCGATGCCTCCTTCGATCGCCAGGATCCGGTGCAGCCGGGTGGCCACCAACAGGCGCTGCATCTGCAGTGGTACGTCACGCAGCACCAGACGACGGCCGCAACGGCCGGCCCGCCGGTGGGCTCCCATGATCACACCGAGTCCGGTGGCGTCCCAGGAGTCCAGTTCGGACAGGTCCAGCAGCAGGTCGCCGACTCCGTCGTCGACGGCCGCGTGCAGGGCCGTACGGGCGTCCGCCGCGCTGCGGACGTCGAGGCGGCCCCCGACGACCAGCTCGGTGTGGTCGCCCCTGATGTGCATATGCGCTCCCCGGTGCGTGCGTCTCGTGTCTCCGTAGTTCGGTCATGACGGTGATGCAACCTCTGACTGCGTGGAGCCTGCGGAGGTTGCCCCGCGTAAGCGAACCGATACCGAATTCACCCCGGCGCGTGACCGGGCCGGGGGTTCGGATGGATCAGTACGTGTAGAAGCCCTGCCCGCTCTTCCGGCCGATGTCACCGGCATCAACCATCCGGCGCATCAGCTCGGGAGCGGCGAACTTCTCGTCCTGGGACTCGGTGTAGATGTTGCTGGTGGCGTGCAGCAGGATGTCCACGCCGGTCAGGTCGGCGGTGGCCAGTGGTCCCATGGCGTGGCCGAAGCCCAGTTTGCAGGCCAGGTCGATGTCCTCGGCGCTCGCCACACCCGACTCGTGGAGCTTCGCGGCCTCGACGACGAGGGCGGAGATGAGGCGGGTGGTCACGAAGCCGGCCACATCGCGGTTGACGACGATGCAGGTCTTGCCGACGGACTCGGCGAACTCCCGCGCGGTGGCGAGGGTTTCGTCGCTGGTCTTGTAGCCGCGGACCAGTTCGCACAGCTGCATCATCGGCACCGGCGAGAAGAAGTGGACGCCGACGACCCGCTCCGGGCGCCGCGTAGCCGCCGCGATCTTGGTGATCGGGATGGCGGAGGTGTTGGAGGCGAGGACGGTGTCGTCGCGCACGATTCCGTCCAGGGCGCTGAAGATCTCGTGCTTGACCTCGAGCTTCTCGAAGACCGCCTCGACCACGACGTCGGCGTCGGCGCAGGCGTCCAGGTCGGTGGTCGTGGTGATCCGGGCGAGGGCCGCGTCGGCGTCGTGGGCCTCGAGTCTGCCCTTGCTCACGAACTTGTCGTACGACGACTTGATCCCGTCGGTGCCTCGCGCGAGCGCCTCGTCGGTGACGTCGCGCAGCACGACGTCCCAGCCCGCCCGGGCGGAGACCTGGGCGATTCCGGACCCCATGAGACCGGCCCCGATGACGGCGAGCTTCCGTGCCACTGTGCGACTCCCCTTCGAAACGCTCACACACTGTTCATGTCTGTCACTCGCGGACATTAGCGTCCGCGAGCGGATGTGTGAGGGGTTAGTAATGCGTGTCACGTCTCACGCCGTGAGACGCCGATCACGCCCGAGGACCGTACCGTTTCCGACTCCGGCGGGGCTCCCGGCCGGTGACGGACGGCAGGGTTCGCTCACCGGGTCCCCCCGCAGTCAACTCCGGTCATTCACCGGCGCGTTGTTGACGCGCGTAGCGGTGTGGCGCACGCTGGCCGGCGGTCGCCGTCCGGCCGACGGCACCGCCCCCTCCAGCGACCGACGGCCGGGAGGCCACCATGCTCGGACGCGCGGCACGCACCCTCCTCCCTTTGCCATGATCATGACTGACACGGTCCTCGGTGTGGGGGCCACCGCGGGCACGGCGCACGCCGACGACGGCCACCCCTGGAACCGCACCCTGTCCCAGGGCTCCTCCGGCAGCGACGTGACCCAGCTGCAGATCCGGGTCGCGGGCTGGGTGACCTCGGGCGAACGCCTCTCCTACGACGGCCGGTACGGCGCCCGCCCACCGCCGCCGTCAAGAAGTTCCGGGCGGCCTGCGGACTGACCGCGGACGGCGTGGCCGGACCGGCGGCCTTCGGCAGGATCTACACGCTCCAGGACTCCGACCGCACGCCGGTCCACTCCACCTACGCCGCCCGACCAGGTGCAACTCCACCCGGTCGGGCGGCGCGGTCCCGGCGGCCACCGCCGGGGTGAACGCCCTGAAGACCATGTGGAAGCTGGAGGCCATGCGGCGCCAACTCGGTGACGTGCCGATCACCGTCTCCAGCGGCTTCCGGTCCCGCGCCGGCGACAACGCGGCCGGCGGCTCCTCGACCAGCCGTCACCTCTACGGCGACGCGGCCGACCTGGTCGGCTCCCCGGGCTTCTGCACCCTCGCCAGGCAGAGCAGGACCCACGGCTCCTCGGAGATCCTCGGCCCCGGCTACATCGGCCACAACGACCACCTCCACGTGGCCCACGACCCGTCACCGTACTGGTCGGCCCTCACCTGCGGCATCTGACGGACCGGTCCGACGTCCCGACGCCGCACGGCGGGCGGACCCGCGCCCACCGGGGCCCGCCCACCGTGCCGTCCGCGCCCGGGCGCAACTAGGCTGGGCCGCATGGTCAATCTGACGCGCATCTACACCAGGACCGGTGACAGGGGCACCACGAACCTGGGTGACATGAGCCGGGTCCCCAAGACCGACCTGCGCATCGCCGCCTACGCCGACGCCAACGAGGCGAACGCGGTGATCGGCACGGCGATCGCGCTGGGCACTCTGGACGAGGAGGTCGTCACGGTCCTCACCCGCGTGCAGAACGACCTGTTCGACGTGGGCGCCGACCTGTCGACACCGGTCGTGGAGAACCCGGAGTACCCGCCGCTGCGGGTCGAACAGTTCTACGTGGACCGGCTGGAGGCGGACTGCGACCGCTTCAACGGGCAGCTGGAGAAGCTCCGCTCCTTCATCCTGCCGGGCGGGACGGCGGGTGCCGCCCTGCTCCACCAGGCGTGCACGGTGGTCCGCCGCGCGGAGCGCTCCACGTGGGCCGCGCTGGAGGCGCACGGCGACACGATGAACGCCCTCACCGCCACCTATCTCAACCGCCTCTCCGACCTCCTGTTCATCCTGGCGCGCATCGCCAACAGGGAGACCGGCGACGTGCTGTGGGTGCCGGGCGGGGAGCGCTGAGCCCCAGGGCGTGTTCCGGAAGTCCCGTCCGGCACGCGGCGTCCGGCACGGCACCTCGCCGTGGTGCGGGGCCGTCCGCGTACACCTGGTACGCGGACGGCCCTCCGCCTTGCGATGCACCGCGCCGGACGCCGCGGGCCCGCCCTCCGGGCGGACGACGCCGCTCCCGCAGCACGCCCTACCGGGACCCGGCCGCTCGGTCACCCTTTCAGGCTCCCGTGCGCACCGGCCGCCGGCGTCGTCGCCGCCGATGAACTCCCCGTACATCGAAAGGTGCAGTCCAGCGCCGCCGAGGACCGTTCTCGGGCATCGGGCGACGGCCGCGCGCAGCGTGTTGGACGGAGGCATGGCCCCACGACTTCCCCGGCCCCACCGCTTCGACGTGTGGGCGTCGCTCGCCGGACTGTCCGGCGGGCTGCTGCTGTGGGGCATCGGGCTGGGCATGCGGCCCGCCGACGCGGCTGATCGCCGAGTTCGCGGCGAAGCCCGCCCGCGCGGCCACGGCCGATCCGGCGGTGCTGGACTCCCTCACCCGGCGGGAGCGGGAGGTGCCGGCCTGTCTCGGCGAGGGCCTGTCCAACGCCGATGTCGCCGGGCGTCCCGACATGGCGGAGACCACGGTGAAGACACGCGTCAGCCGCCTTCTGGGGAAGCTGGGCCTGCGCAGCCGGGTACAAGCTGCGGTGCTCGTAAAAGAGTTGGGCGCCCACCGGACATGACGGACTAGTGGTCCAGACCTATTGACCCGTGGTCCAGACCTTTCTATCCTCACGGCACCGCGGGTGTGATGGCTCAGTCATACCCACGACGACATCCGGCCCTCACAAAGGAGGCGCAGCATGCGCTTCAGACACAGAGCCGTGGCAGGGTTCGCGACCCTGCTCCTCCCCTTCTCCGCCCTCGTCGCCCTCGCGAGTCCCGCCCAGGCAGCGACGTCCGCCACCGCCACCTACGCCAAGACCCAGGACTGGGGCTCCGGCTTCGAGGGCAAGTGGACGGTGAAGAACACCGGCACCACCGCCCTCAGCGCCTGGACCGTCGAGTGGGACTTCCCCTCCGGCACCTCCGTTACCTCCTCCTGGGACGCCGACGTGACGTCCTCGGGCCACCACTGGACCGCCAAGAACACGTCCTGGAACGGCACCCTCGCCCCCGGCGCCTCCGTCAGCTTCGGCTTCAACGGCTCCGGCACCGGCTCCCCCGCCGGCTGCGAGCTCAACGGCGGCAGCTGCGACGGCACCTCCGTCCCCGGCGACGCGGCACCCTCCGCGCCCGGCACCCCCTCGGCCTCCGGCGTCACCGACACCTCGGTGACGCTGTCCTGGTCCGCGGCCACCGACGACAAGGGCGTCAAGAACTACGACGTCCTGCGCGACGGCGCCAGGGTCGCCACCGTGACCGGCACCTCGTACACGGACAGCGGTCTCAGCAAGGGCACCGACTACTCGTACGGCGTGCGGGCCCGTGACACCGCCGACCAGACCGGCCCGGTCAGCGGCTCGGTGAAGGTCCGCACCACCGGCGGGACCACCGAGCCGCCGCCCACCGGCGACAAGATCAAGCTGGGCTACTTCACCGAGTGGGGCGTCTACGGCCGCGACTACCACGTCAAGGACCTGGTGACGTCCGGCTCGGCCGAGAAGATCACGCACATCAACTACGCGTTCGGCAACGTCGTGGGCGGCCAGTGCAAGCTCGACGACGCCTACGCCGCCACCGACAAGGCCTACACCGCGGACCAGTCCGTCAGCGGCACCGCCGACGCCTGGGACCAGCCGCTGCGCGGCACCTTCAACCAGCTGCGCCAGCTGAAGGCGAAGTACCCGCACATCAAGGTGCTGTACTCCTTCGGCGGCTGGACCTACTCCGGCGGCTTCGGCCAGGCCGCGCAGAACCCGGCCGCGTTCGCCGCCTCCTGCAAGCAGGTCGTGGAGGACCCGCGCTGGGCCGACGTCTTCGACGGCATCGACATCGACTGGGAGTACCCGAACGCCTGCGGCCTCACCTGCGACACCAGCGGCCCGGCGGCCTTCACGAACCTCTCCCGGGCCCTGCGCGCCGAGTTCGGCCAGGACTACCTGGTCACCGCGGCCATCACCGCGGACGGCTCGGACGGCGGCAAGATCGACGCGGCCGACTACGGCGGCGCCGCCCAGTACCTCGACTGGTACAACGTGATGACGTACGACTACTTCGGCGCCTTCGACAAGGACGGCCCCACGGCCCCCCACTCGCCGCTGACCTCGTACGACGGCATCCCGCAGGACGGCTTCAACTCCGCGGCCGCGATCTCGAAGCTGAAGGCGAAGGGCGTCCCGGCGAGCAAGCTGCTGCTCGGCATCGGCTTCTACGGCCGCGGCTGGACCGGTGTCACCCAGGCCGCCCCCGGCGGCGCGGCCACCGGAGCGGCGCCCGGCACCTACGAGGCCGGCATCGAGGACTACAAGATCCTCAAGAACAGCTGTCCGGCCACCGGCACCGTCGCCGGCACGGCCTACGCCCACTGCGGCGACACCTGGTGGTCCTACGACACCCCCGCCACCATCGACAGCAAGATGGACTGGGCCAAGGACCAGGGCCTGGGCGGTGCGTTCTTCTGGGAGTTCAGCGGTGACACCGCCAACGGCGAGCTGGCCACCGCCATCGACAGCGGCCTGAAGTAGACCGCAGGTCCGCAGAACCCCGCATGACAAAGGTGCTCCCCCGGACCCCGTCCGGGGGAGCACCCGCGTGTGGGCACCCGGCTACGCGACGTTCGCCCTCCCCCAACAGCTCCGCCGCCGGAGACCCCCACCCAGCGGGGCCCTGAACGCCGCTCTACGCCACGTTCACCCTCTGGCCGGGCGGGGCCGCCTCCAGCCAGGCGAGGAAGCCGGTCAGCGCGTCGTCGCTCATCGCGAGCTCCAGCCGCCTGCCCCGGTGCAGACAGGCGAGGATCACCGCGTCCGACAGCAGCGCCAGCTCCTCCTCGCCCTCGGGCACCCGGCGGCCGGCCACCTCGATCGCCGAGCGCTCCAGGACCCGGCGCGGGCGCGGGGCGTAGGAGAAGACCCGGAACCACTCCACCCGGTCCCCGTTGTAGCGGGCCACCCCGTACGCCCAGCCCTTGCCGCCGGAGTCGCCCGGTTCGGGGGCGTCCCAGCGCAGGCTGCAGTCGAAGGTCCCGCCGGAACCCTGGATGAGGCGGCGGCGCAGACCGAAGACGAAGAGGCCCACCACCACGAGCGCCACGACGCTTCCGCACACAGTCAGAGCGAGGACCATCGACACCGACCTCCTCGTCTCCTAGGTAACGGAACGGAAAAATCATCCAGATCTGCCTCAGCCGCGACCGGGTCCGGATCGCTCCGGTCCCAGCCGCGGCTGAGTGACGTCATCGTACGGCTCCCTCAGAGCCTAAACGGCCCGGAAGGCGCCTCGGGCACCCCGGTCGTTCAGCGGCCCGCCGTAGCGGCCCGCAGGCGAACGTCCGCGCGACGCTCCGCAGCGGCGTCGGCGTCCGACTTCGCACGGCCGAGCGCCCGCTCGGCACGCTGGACGTCGATCTCGTGCGACAGCTCCGCGATCTCCGCCAGCACCGACAGCTTGTCGTCGGCGAACGAGAGGAAACCGCCGTGCACCGCGGCGACGACCGTCCCGCCGTCGTTCGTACGGATGGTCACCGGGCCCGACTCCAGCACACCCAGCAGCGGCTGGTGACCGGGCATGACGCCGATGTCGCCGGACGTGGTGCGCGCGACGACCAGGGTGGCCTCGCCGGACCAGACCTCTCGGTCGGCCGCGACCAGCGCGACGTGCAGCTCAGCAGCCAAGATGGCTCCTCGGGTCACCACCCGGCAGGTCCGCCGGGTGTTGGTTACAAGTCTAGTGGGCGTGGATCGGGGGGCGGGACGGCGCCCGCCCCCCTCTCAGTCGAGCGCGTGGCTCAGGAGACGCCCAGCTCCTTCGCGTTGTTCTTCAGGTCCTCGATGCCACCGCACATGAAGAACGCCTGCTCCGGGAAGTGGTCGTACTCGCCGTCGCAGATCGCGTTGAACGCGGCGATCGACTCGTCCAGCGGCACGTCCGAACCGTCCACGCCGGTGAACTGCTTGGCGACGTGGGTGTTCTGGGACAGGAAGCGCTCCACGCGACGGGCGCGGTGGACGGCGAGCTTGTCCTCCTCGCCGAGCTCGTCGATACCGAGGATCGCGATGATGTCCTGCAGGTCCTTGTACTTCTGCAGGATGTTCTTCACCCGCATGGCCGCGTCGTAGTGGTCCTGCGCGATGTAGCGCGGGTCCAGGATGCGGGACGTGGAGTCCAGCGGGTCCACGGCCGGGTAGATGCCCTTCTCGGAGATCGGACGGGAGAGAACCGTCGTCGCGTCGAGGTGGGCGAAGGTGGTGGCCGGGGCCGGGTCGGTCAGGTCGTCCGCGGGGACGTAGATCGCCTGCATCGAGGTGATCGAGTGACCGCGGGTCGAGGTGATGCGCTCCTGGAGGAGACCCATCTCGTCGGCCAGGTTCGGCTGGTAGCCCACCGCGGAGGGCATCCGGCCGAGCAGGGTCGACACCTCGGAACCGGCCTGCGTGAAGCGGAAGATGTTGTCGATGAAGAACAGCACGTCCTGCTTCTGGACGTCACGGAAGTACTCGGCCATGGTGAGGCCGGCCAGCGCGACCCGCAGACGGGTGCCCGGCGGCTCGTCCATCTGGCCGAAGACCAGCGCGGTCTTGTCGATGACGCCCGACTCGCTCATCTCGTCGATGAGGTCGTTGCCCTCACGGGTGCGCTCGCCGACACCGGCGAACACCGAGACACCGTCGTGGTTGTTGGCGACGCGGTAGATCATCTCCTGGATGAGCACCGTCTTGCCGACGCCGGCACCGCCGAACAGACCGATCTTGCCGCCCTTGACGTACGGGGTCAGCAGGTCGATGACCTTGACGCCGGTCTCGAACATCTCGGTCTTCGACTCGAGCTCGTCGAAGTTCGGCGCCTTGCGGTGGATCGGCCAGCGCTCGCCCGTGTAGGACTCGTCACTGTTCAGCACCTCACCGAGGGTGTTGAACACCTTGCCCTTGGTGAAGTCGCCGACGGGGACCGAGATCGCCGAGCCCGTGTCGGTCACCACGGCCTGACGGACCAGGCCGTCGGTGGGCTGCATCGAGATGGTGCGGACCAGGCCGCTGCCCAGGTGCTGGGCGACCTCGAGGGTCAGCGTCTTCAGTTCGCCCGCGTTCGCCGGGTCGGCGACCTCGACGTGCAGGGCGTTGTAGATCTCCGGCATCGCGTCGACGGGGAACTCCACGTCGACGACCGGGCCGATGACCCGGGCGACTCGGCCCGTGGCCGTCGCGGTCTCAACAGTGGTGGTCATGAATTGTCACTCCCCGCGTTTGCGTCGGCCAGAGCGCCTGCGCCACCGACGATCTCGCTGATTTCCTGGGTGATTTCGGCCTGGCGGGCCGCGTTGGCAAGACGGGAGAGCGTGTTGATCAGCTCGCCCGCGTTGTCGGTGGCCGACTTCATCGCGCGCCGCGTGGCAGCGTGCTTCGAAGCGGCCGACTGGAGCAGCGCGTTGTAGATACGGCTCTCCACGTAGCGCGGCAGCAGGGCGTCGAGGACGTCCTCCGCCGAGGGCTCGAAGTCGTACAGCGGAAGGATCTCGTCCTTGGTGGACGACTCCTTGGCGACCTCGTCGAGGCGCAGCGGAAGCAGCCGGGAGCCGAGCGCGGTCTGCGTCATCATCGAGACGAACTCGGTGTAGACGATGTGGAGTTCGTCCACGCCGCCGTCCGCCGTGTCCTTCTCGATGGCCTCGATGAGCGGCGCCGCGACCTTCTTGGCGTCCGCGTACGAGGGCTCGTCGGTGAAGCCCGTGAACGACTCCGCGACCGTGCGCTCGCGGAAGTTGTAGTGCGCGAGCCCGCGACGGCCGACGATGTACGTGTCGACCTCCTGGCCCTCGCGCTCAAGGCGCTCGGTGAGCTGCTCCGCCGCCTTGATGGCGTTGGAGTTGAAGGCGCCGGCCAGGCCGCGGTCGCTCGTGAGGAGCAGGACCGCGGCACGGGTCGGGTTCTCCGCCTCCGTCGTCAGCGGGTGCTTGGCGTCCGAACCGGTGCCGACCGCCGTGACCGCACGGGTCAGTTCCCGGGCGTACGGCGAGGAGGACCGCACCTTGCGCTGCGCCTTGACGACGCGCGAGGCGGCGATCATCTCCATCGCCTTGGTGATCTTCTTGGTCGCGGTGACGGATCGGATGCGACGCTTGTAGACCCGGAGCTGGGCTCCCATGAGTCAGGTCCCTTCCTTGGACGTCACTTGGCGGCAGTGGCCGGGGCGTCCTCGCCGAGCAGCTTGCCGTCGCTCGTCTCGAACTGCTTCTTGAAGGCCGCGACCGCGTCGCCCACGGCCTGGAGGGTGTCGTCCGACATCTTGCCGCCCTCGCGGATGGAGGTCATGAGGCCCTGCTCACTGCGGTGCAGGTACTCCAGCAGCTCCTTCTCGAAGCGGCGGATGTCGGCGACCGGCACCTCGTCCATCTTGCCGGTGGTGCCGGCCCAGACGGAGACGACCTGGTCCTCGGTGGACATCGGCTGGTACTGGTCCTGCTTCAGCAGCTCGACCATGCGCTGGCCGCGCTCCAGCTGCGCCTTCGACGCGGCGTCCAGGTCGGAACCGAAGGCGGCGAACGCCTCCAGCTCACGGAACTGGGCGAGGTCCACGCGCAGACGGCCGGAGACCTGCTTCATCGCCTTGTGCTGGGCGGAGCCACCGACGCGGGAGACCGAGATACCGACGTTCAGGGCCGGGCGCTGACCGGCGTTGAACAGGTCGGACTCCAGGAAGCACTGGCCGTCGGTGATGGAGATGACGTTGGTCGGGATGAACGCCGACACGTCGTTGGCCTTGGTCTCGACGATCGGGAGACCGGTCATCGAGCCGGCGCCCATCTCGTCGGAGAGCTTGGCGCAGCGCTCCAGCAGACGGGAGTGCAGGTAGAAGACGTCGCCCGGGTAGGCCTCACGGCCCGGCGGGCGGCGCAGCAGCAGGGAGACGGCACGGTAGGCGTCGGCCTGCTTCGACAGGTCGTCGAAGATGATGAGGACGTGCTTGCCCTCGTACATCCACTGCTGGCCGATGGCGGAGCCGGTGTAGGGCGCCAGGTACTTGAAGCCGGCCGGGTCGGACGCCGGGGCGGCGACGATGGTCGTGTACTCCAGGGCGCCGTTCTCCTCCAGCGCGCGGCGGACCGACGCGATGGTGGAGCCCTTCTGGCCGATAGCGACGTAGATGCAGCGGACCTGCTTGTTCACGTCGCCCGTGCGCCAGTTGTCGCGCTGGTTGATGATCGTGTCCACGGCCAGCGCGGTCTTGCCGGTGCCGCGGTCGCCGATGATCAGCTGACGCTGGCCACGGCCGACCGGGGTCATGGCGTCGACGGCCTTGTAGCCCGTCTCCATCGGCTCGTGCACCGACTTGCGCTGCATGACCGTGGGGGCCTGCAGTTCGAGGGCGCGGCGGCCCTCGGTCTCGATCTCGCCGAGGCCGTCGATCGGGTTGCCGAGCGGGTCGACCACGCGGCCGAGGTAGCCCTCGCCCACGGCGACGGACAGGACCTCGCCGGTGCGGGAGACCGGCTGACCCTCTTCGATGCCGCTGAACTCACCGAGGACGACGGCACCGATCTCGCGCTCCTCGAGGTTGAGGGCGAGGCCGAGGGAGCCATCCTCGAACTTCAGCAGCTCGTTGGCCATGGCCGAGGGAAGACCCTCGATCTTGGCGATGCCGTCGCCGGCGACGGTGACCGTGCCGACTTCCTCGCGCGAGGCCGCGTCCGGCTTGTACGACTGGACGAAGTTCTCCAGTGCGTCCCGGATCTCCTCCGGCCGGATCGTGAGCTCCGCCATCTGAGTTCCCTGCTCTCCTTGTTGGGCCCGAAGTTTCACTTTGGGGGTATTCCACGAGTCGGGGACTCCCCCCGGAAAGAGGTGAATCCTCTGCACGGCCCAACCAGGGCCGTAGGTACGTACTCCATGTTCAGTTGCCGCGTCCGCCGCGTGGTGCGCGGGGGCCGCGTCGGCGCTAGCCCGCCAGCCGGCGGCTCGCGTCCTCCAGCCGGTCCGCGAGAGAGCCGTTGATGATCTCGTCGCCGACCTGTACCCGCATCCCGCCGACGACCGCGGGGTCGACGTCGAGGTTGAGGTGCATGGTGCGGCCGTAGAGCTTCGCGAGGGCGGCGCCGAGGCGCTGCTTCTGCGGGTCGCTCAACGGCACCGCGGAGGTGACGACGGCCACCATGCGGTTGCGACGGTCGGCGGCGAGCTTGGACAGGGACTGGAGTCCCGTCTCCAGGCTACGTCCGCGCGGCGCGGAGACCAGACGCGTCACCAGACGTGCGGTGGCCGCGTTCGCCCTGCGTCCGAGCAGGCTGCTCAGCAGCTCACTCTTGGCCGGGGCGGTGGCCTTGCGGTCGGTCAGCGCGGCGCGCAGGTCGTTGTTCGCGGAGAGGATCCGGCCGAACCGGAACAGCTCGTCCTCGACGTCGTCGAGCGCGCCGGCCTGCTGCGCGGCGGTGAGGTCGGCGAGGTCGGCCAGCTCCTCCAGTGCGTCCACCAGGTCGCGGGGCTGCGACCAGCGGGAGCGCACCATGCCGGAGACCAGGTCGGCGGCGCTGCCGCTGAGCTGGGATCCGAGCAGGCGCCGGACCAGGTCCGCCTTGGTCCCGCCGTCCTGCGCCGGGTCGGTGAGGACCCGGCGCAGCGACACCTCGCGGTGGAGGAGCGCGGTGACGGAGGCCAGCTCTTCGGCGAGCGAGCCGGCGTCCACGGACGTGGAGTCCGTCAGCGCGTCGAGACGCTCACGTGCGGCTGCCAGGGCCTCGCGGCTCGCTCCGTTCATCGTGCGGCCTCGGCCTTCTGGTCGAGGTCGTCGAGGAACCGGTCGATCACACGGCTCTGCCGGGCGTGATCCTCGAGGGACTCGCCGACGAGCTTGCCGGCCAGGTCGGTGGCGAGCTTGCCCACGTCCTGGCGCAGCACGGACGCGGCGGCCTTGTGGTCGGCCGCGATCTGCGCGTGACCGGCGGCGATGATCTCCTCGCGCTGCCGCTGGCCTTCCGCGCGCATCTCGGCGATGAGCGTGGCGCCCTGCTCCTGCGCCTCCTGGCGCAGGCGTGCGGCCTCGTGCCGGGCTTCGGCGAGCTGAGCCTTGTACTGCTCAAGGACGCTCTGGGCCTCGGTCTGAGCGGCCTCGGCCTTCTCGATACCGCCCTCGATGGACTCGCGGCGCTCCTCCAGAACCTTGTTGATGTTCGGGAGAAGCTTCTTCGCGAGGAAACCGAAGACGATGACGAAGGCGAGCAGGCCGATGACGAGCTCGGGAATCGGCGGAACGAGGGGGTTCTGCGCCTCCTCGGCCGCGATATGAAGCAGCTGGCTCATATCAGAGTGCCTTTCGTCTGGTGAAACGGTCGCGGATCAGCTGATCACGTGCCGTAGACGAACGGCATGACCAGGCCGATGAGGGCGAGGGCCTCACAGAAGGCGAAGCCGAGGATCTGGTTGGAGCGGATGAGACCGGCGGCCTCGGGCTGGCGGGCGAGAGCCTCGGTGCCCTTGCCGAAGATGATGCCGACGCCGATGCCGGGGCCGAACGCGGCGATGCCGTAGCCGATGGAAGCGATCGAGCCGGTGACGGCGGCCAGGGTGTAGGACATTCCGGTTCTTCCTTTTCTTCACGGGCCGGTGGGGGGTGGGCCACCGGACGAAGGGGGGTGGTGCGGGGCGCTCAGTGCTGCTCGGCGAGCGCGCCCTGGATGTAGGTGCAGGCCAGGAGAACGAAGACGTACGCCTGCAGGGCCTGGATGAAGAGCTCGAAGAGGGTCATCACCAGGACCATCACGAACGAGACGCCGGCGTAGGCGACCCCGATGCCGTTCAGCAGGTACCAGCTGGCGATGGTGAACAGCACCAGCAGGATGTGGCCCGCGAACATGTTCGCGAAGAGTCGCACGGCGTGGGTGAAGGGCCGCACGAGCAGGTTGGAGAAGGCCTCGATGAGCATGACGACGGGAAGCGCCGCACCGAGCGACTTGTCGTAGCCGGTGAAGTTCTTCAGGGCGCCGACGAAGCCGTGCCGCCTGAAGGTCAGCGAGACCCACACGGCGTAGACGATCAGCGCGAGCCCCAGCGGGTACGCGATGACCGACGTCACCGGGAACTGGGCGAGCGGGATGATCGACCAGAGGTTCATCATCCAGACGAAGAAGAACAGCGCGACGATGAACGGAACGTACTTCTCGCCCTCGCGCTTGCCCATCGTCTCGTAGACGACGCCCCGGCGGACGAAGTCGTAGCCGGCCTCGGCGACCATCTGGAGCTTGCCGGGGACGACCTGGGGCCGGCGGAACGCCGCCCAGAAGAAGCCGATGATGATGACCGAGCCGAGCAGCGCCAGCAGCATCGTCTTGTTGAAGTACACACTGCTGTCGCCGTCGCCCCACATGGGCTCGAACAGGAACGAGTGCAGCCCGGGAGACGGGAAGCCACAGCCGTCGAAGATGTGGCAGTCGGTCTCGAAGGCGAGCACCTGTGTCGGGTCAGCACTCACCGCGGGCTCCTTCAGCGTGGCGCATTGATTCGGCAACCTCGTGGTGTCGGCGCGGCACGGAGCCGCGGATCGGCACGGGACTGGTGTTACGGATGTGAGGGCGGCTGTGGGGCATCTCGCCTCGCGATGTGTCAGGCGTCAGCGTGAATGCCCGCGCCCGCGATGCCGCAGTTGGCACCGGACCATAGCAGGGTCTGCCATGCGCCCTTATCCCGGCCCTACGTCTCACGGCTGGCGCCCCGAAGCTTCCTTCGCCTCAGCCGTGTTGCCGGCCGCCGCTGGTTCGGGGTCCACGTAATAGGTCTTGGCCTTCATGGTGGCGCGCGCCTGCGCCGTGACCCAGGTGAGGGTGGAGACGAGCAGGGAGAGAGCGAAGGCCTGGGGGTGGAAGAGCGTCGTGTCCTTGAAGAGCGCGATGAAGACGAAGATCAGCAGGATCTGCGTCAGGTACATCATCATGCCCATGGCCTGGAACAGGTGCGGGATCGACCTGGCGATCCACTGGAGGACGTACAGCCCCGTCCCCATGAGCAGGATCACGAGCACCGCACCGATGACCGCTCCGATCGCCCCTTGGCCGCCTTTGACGGCACCACCGACCGCGACCGCGACGGCACCGACGGCGGCGGTGGGTACGGCAGCCTGGATCAGGATCCGGACGTCGTTGGACGGCATGGCGGAACTCCGCTTTGAGCAGGGGGCAAAGGATGTCGTCAGGGACGAGCGTAGTCCCGCGGACGGGATGCGATTTCCCTCCGCCGGCGAACCGTCGTACTGCGGTTCTCCGGCTTCTCCCCGGCGAGACTCGTGAACGGTATCACAAACTATTTGATGCAGTCTTTACCTAGTGGCCGCACAAGAGGTCACACATGCGGGTGAGCCTGCCTGCCTGAGGGTGCGCGGGGTCGTCTTGTCTGGTATTGGGGGACTTCGCACCCCCAAGAGTGCCCCATCGCCACCCCACGACTTGGCAATGCTCTAGTCGGATTCTTACCTTGGCCGTGATGTGTGCCATGCCGCCTCAGCGGGAACGCGCGGATTTCCCCCGGTCGCCCGGGTGCGCGTGGTGGCCCAGGGCGGTCGCGCCGTTGCCCCCCAGGACACCGGCGGTCACCGGGGCACGGTGGTCGGCCACGACGGCTGCGGCGGCCTGGTCGTCCTCGTCCGGCTCCGTGCCCGCCGAGGCGCCCGGGGCCCTCTCCCCCGCCCCCTGAGGGGCGGACGCGACCGCCCGGGACCGGCGACGGCGGTAGCGCGGCGGGACGACGTGCTGGGCCCACAGGGGCGCGCGCGGGGTGAACCGGGGCAGCAGGAGCAGCAGCAGGCCGAGGGCGCTCAGGATGACCACGCTGAGCACGATCCACATGGATGCCGAGTTGACCGAGTAGGCGAGCGCGCCGAAGGCGATCAGCGCCGACCAGAAGTACATGATCAGCACCGCCCTGCTGTGCGAGTGGCCGATCTCCAGCAGGCGGTGGTGCAGGTGGCCCCGGTCCGCCGCGAACGGCGACTGGCCACGCCAGGTGCGGCGCACGATGGCCAGGACCAGGTCGGCGGCCGGCACCGCGATGATCGTCAGCGGCAGCAGCAGCGGGATGTAGACCGGCACCGTCTGGTGGACGGCCTCCTTCTCCCCGCCCGCGTACAGGTTCAGGGCGTCGGGGTCGACCTGGCCCGTGATGGAGATCGCACCGGCGGCGAGGACCAGACCGATCAGCATGGAGCCGGAGTCGCCCATGAAGATCCGCGCGGGATGCATGTTGTGCGGCAGGAAGCCCAGGCACATGCCCATCAGGATCGCCGAGAACAGCGTCGCCGGGGCGGCCGCCTCGATGCCGTACGAGTACCAGATGCGGTACGCGTACAGGAAGAACGCCGCCCCCGCGATGCACACCATGCCGGCCGCGAGGCCGTCCAGGCCGTCGACGAAGTTGACCGCGTTGATGGTGATGACGACCAGGGCGACGGTGAGCAGGGTGCCCTGCCCCTGGGTGAGTGCGACCGAGCCGACGCCGGGGACGGGCAGCCACAGGATCGTCAGACCCTGCATGACCATCACACCGGCGGCGATCATCTGCCCGCCCAGTTTGATCAGGGCGTCGATCTCGAACTTGTCGTCCAGCACACCGATCAGCCAGATCAGCGCCGCTCCGGAGAGCAGTGCCCGTGGTTCGTTGGACTCCTCGAAGAGCTGGCTGAGGTTGGTGAGGTGGTCGGCGACCAGCAGGCCCGCGCACAGTCCGAAGAACATGGCGATCCCGCCGAGCCGGGGAGTGGGCTCCCGGTGCACGTCGCGTGCCCGGATCTCCGGCATCGCTCCCGCCACGATCGCGAATTTCCGTACCGGCCCTGTCAGCAGATACGTCACCGCGGCCGTGATGCAGAGCGTCAGCAGGTATTCACGCACAGGCTTCCCCACAGGTCTCGCTGGCCGTCACAGCCTCACACCCTAGCGAGGCACGCATAGGGGTGAGGACTTCCGGGTAGCGACGATGGTTGCACGTCCGTCTGTGCACAGCGGCGCGCACGGCCCGGTACCCGGGCTCGCCGAGCCCGCACGGGCACCGGTACGGGTGCGTATGCCCGGCCTGGTGACACGTCTCAGCCGGGATACGGCGGAAAGGCGGCGGTCAGTTCGTGTACGTCCGCACGGGCCTGCGCCGGCCCGGTGCCGCCGCGCAGAACGCTCGCCAGCAGCCCCGCGATCAGCGCCATCTCGCGCTCCCCCATGCCCTGTGTGGTCACCGCCGCGGTGCCCAGGCGCAGCCCGCGGACGTCGGTGTGCGGCAGGACACAGCAGTCCAGAACCATTCCGGCCGCCGCCAGCCGGCCGCGGGCCCCGCGTCCGTCGACGCCGAACGGAGCCGGGTCGGCGGTGATCAGGTGGGTGTCCGTGCCGCCGGTGGTGACGACCAGCCCTTCGTCGGCCAGGCCCCGGGCGAGGGCCCGCGCGTTGGCGACGACCTGGTGGGTGTACGCGGCGAAGGCCGGGGTCGCCGCCTCCCCGAAGGCGACCGCCTTGGCGGCGACGGTGTGCATCTGGGCCCCGCCCTGGGTGAAGGGGAAGACCGCGCGGTCGACCCGTTCGGCCAGCTCCGCGCCGCAGAGGATCATGCCGCCGCGTGGCCCGCGCAGCACCTTGTGCGTGGTCGCGCAGACGATGTCCGCGTACGGGACCGGGCTGGGCGCCGCTCCCCCGGCGACGAGCCCGATGGGGTGCGCGGCGTCGGCGATCAGGTAAGCGCCGACCTCGTCGGCGACCTCGCGGAAGAAGGCGTGGTCGACGTGGCGGGGATAGGCGATGGAGCCGCAGACGATCGCCTTGGGCCGGTGGGTGCGGGCCAGGGTGCGGACCTGGGCGTGGTCGATCAGGCCGGTCCCGGCGTCCACGCCGTAGCCGGCGAAGTCGAACCAGCGGCCGGAGAAGTTCGCGGGCGAGCCGTGGGTGAGGTGGCCGCCGTGGGCCAGGCCGAGGGCCAGGACGGTGTCCCCGGGGCGCAGCAGGGCGGCGTAGGCGGCCAGCACGGCCGACGATCCGGAGTGGACCTGGACGTTGGCGTGGTCGGCGCCGAAGAGTGCCTTGGCCCGTTCGACGGCGAGGCGTTCGGCGACGTCGGCGATCTCGCAGCCGCCGTGGTGGCGGGCGCCCGGGTACCCCTCGGCGTACTTGTTGGCGAGCGGTGAGCCGAGGGCGGCCAGCACGGCGGGCGAGGTGAAGTTCTCGGCGGCGGTCAGCTGGAGGGTGGTCGCCTGCCGCGCACGCTCACCGAGCAGGATCCCGGCGAGCTCGGGGTCCTGCCGGTGCAGGACCCCGAACCCGCCCTCGAGGGCGTGGGTGACCGTCATGGCGCGCTCCTGGACGTCGAAGCCGACGTACGACCAATGTAGGCCCGCCACCTCCGCCCCGCTCGGCTGCCGGGCCCCCGGGCACGCCACCGGGGAACAGCGTCCTCGCTCCCCCGCTCACGACCCGCTCACGCCCGGGGCGCCGGGGACGCCCCCGGCGGCTCGTACGGGGCACGTCGGCGGCCGGAGCAGACACCCGGACGGCCCGTGCCGGCGGCCGGACGGGCCCGAGCGGAGCGGTCAGGCCCGGGGCGGGACGCCGGTGAGGGCGGTGACGACCGGGTCCAGGGCCTGGCGTATCTCGTCGCCGATGGAGCGGAAGAACGGCAGGGGCCCGCCGTAGGGGTCGTAGACCTCGTCCGCCTCGGCGGTCGGGGCCAGCAGCCACCCGCGCAGCGCGGCGGCGGCGCGGACCAGGGCGCGGGCGCGCATGACCAGGCCCTCGTCCAGTGTGGGCAGGGTCGCCGGGTCGATCGCGTTCACCAGGCGGGTGAACTCCTTCAGCGTGAAGGTGCGCAGGCCCGCCGAGTGGCCCATGGAGATGACCTGGGCGCGGTGGTCGCGGGTCGCGGTCAGCACCAGGTCGGCGCGGATCACGTGGTCGTCCAGCAGTTCACGGCCGGTGAAGCCGGAGGCGTCCGCGCCGAAGTCGGCCAGCACGGTCTCCGCGTGGGACTCCATCGGCGCGCCCTCGTGGCCCCAGGTGCCCGCGCTCTCCACGATCAGCCCGCCGCCCAGGATGCCCAGCCGCTGGCTCACGAAATGCCGGGTCAGCCGCTCGGTGATGGGCGAGCGGCAGACGTTTCCGGTGCTGACGTGGAGGATGCGGAAGGTGTCGCGCGGGAACCCGAAGGTGGTCGTCTCCTCCGCGCTGCGTTCCCCGTCGCCTATGCCACGCCCCGACTCGGGGGCCGTCAATTCGCCACCTCTAGGTCGGGTACCACTTTCCGCAGCTCCTCCGGCGGGATGGCGCCTTCGCGCAGCAGCACGGGCACGGGGCGCGTGACGTCGACGATCGACGAGGGGACGATGCCCGGGGTGGGCCCGCCGTCGAGGTAGACGGAGACGGAGTCGCCGAGCATCTCCTGGGCCGCGTCGCAGTTCTCCGGCGCGGGGTGTCCCGTCAGGTTGGCCGAGGAGACGGCCATCGGGCCGACCTCGGTGAGCAGCTCGATGGCGACCGGGTGCAGTGGCATGCGGACGGCGACCGTGCCGCGGGTGTCGCCGAGGTCCCACTGGAGGGACGGCTGGTGCCGGGCGACCAGGGTCAGCGCGCCCGGCCAGAACGCGTCGACCAGTTCCCAGGCCAGCTCGGAGAAGTCCGTGACCAGGCCGTGCAGGGTGTTCGGGGAGCCGATGAGGACGGGCGTGGGCATGGTGCGGCCGCGCCCCTTGGCCTCCAGGAGGTCGGCGACGGCCTCGCCGGTGAACGCGTCGGCACCGATGCCGTAGACGGTGTCCGTCGGCAGCACCACAAGCTCGCCGCGACGGACCGCGGACGCGGCTTCACGCAGACCGGTCGCGCGGTCGGTCACGTCGTTGGTGTCGTATCGCCGAGCCATCTGGCGGGCCTCCTCGTGCACATGCGGCTGGGGGTGGTCGAAGTCTGCCGGACGGTCACGGCAGCGCCTTGCGGGCGGTGGCGAACCGGGGCCGGTTGTTCAGGTCGGGGTGGTCGGCTGCGTCGGTCCAGCCGCGGTCCTCGGCGAAGATCCACGGGACCTGGCCGCCCTGGGTGTCGGCGTGCTCGACGACGACCACTCCGCCGGGGCGCAGCAGGCGGTACGCGGTACGTTCCAGACCGCGGATGAGGTCGAGGCCGTCCTCGCCGGAGAACAGCGCCAGGCCGGGGTCGTGGTCGCGCGCCTCGGGGGCGACGTACTCCCATTCGGTGAGCGGGATGTACGGCGGGTTGGAGACGACGAGGTCGACCTGGCCGTCGAGGTCCGGGAAGGCCGTCAGGGCGTTTCCCTGGCGCAGTTCGACGCGCGAGCCCTCCACGTTCCTGCGGGTCCACACGAGGGCGTCCTCGGACAGCTCCACGGCGTACACGCGGGAGCGCGGCACCTCCTGGGCGAGGGCGAGCGCGATGGCGCCCGAGCCGGTGCACAGGTCGACGACGCACGGCTCGACGACGTCCATGGCCCGTACCGCGTCTATGGCCCAGCCGACGACCGACTCGGTCTCCGGGCGCGGCACGAACACCCCGGGCCCCACCTGGAGTTCGAGGTAGCGGAAGTAGGCGTGCCCGGTGATGTGCTGGAGCGGTTCGCGCGCCTCGCGGCGGGCGACGACCTCCCAGTAGCGGGCGTCGAAGTCGGCGTCCCGGACGGTGTGCAGTGCGCCGCGTTTGACGCCGTGCACGAACGCGGCGAGCTCCTCCGCGTCGGTGCGCGGCGAGGGCACGCCCGCGTCGGCGAGCCGCTGGGTGGCCTGGGCCACCTCCGCGAGCAGCACGCTGCGAGGGCTTGGGGGTCGCCCCCCTCTATGGTGCTGCACGCTCATCCTCCGGAAGTTCTTGTACGGTCGCTGCGGCGGCCCGGTTGTCCGGGCCCCTCGCGCGGGGCCCGGACAGCGGGCCCGGTGCTCAGGCCCGGTGGGCCGGCCTCATGCCGCGGCGAGCTTGGCGGCCGAGTCCGCGTCGACACAGGCCTGGATCATCGCGTCCAGATCGCCGTCCAGGACCTGGTCCAGGTTGTACGCCTTGAACCCGACGCGGTGGTCCGAGATGCGGTTCTCCGGGAAGTTGTAGGTGCGGATCTTCTCGGAGCGGTCGACGGTGCGGACCTGGCTGCGCCGGGCGTCCGCGGCCTCCTTCTCCGCCTCCTCCTGCGCCGCCGCGAGCAGCCTGGAGCGCAGGATACGCATCGCCTGCTCCTTGTTCTGCAGCTGGCTCTTCTCGTTCTGGCAGGAGGCGACGACTCCGGTCGGAAGGTGCGTGATGCGCACGGCGGAGTCGGTGGTGTTGACGGACTGCCCGCCGGGCCCCGAGGAGCGGTAGACGTCGATCCGCAGGTCGTTCGGGTTGATCTCGACGTCGACCTCCTCCGCCTCGGGGGTCACCAGGACGCCCGCCGCGGAGGTGTGGATGCGGCCCTGCGACTCGGTGGCCGGCACCCGCTGCACGCGGTGCACACCGCCCTCGTACTTCAGCCGGGCCCACACGCCCTGGCCGGGTTCGGTGGCGCCCTGGCCGCCCTTGGTCCTCACGGAGACCTGGACGTCCTTGTAGCCGCCCAGCTCGGACTCCGTGGCGTCGATGATCTCGGTCTTCCAGCCCACGCGCTCCGCGTACCGCAGGTACATCCGCAGCAGGTCACCGGCGAACAGGGCGGACTCGTCGCCGCCCGCGCCCGCCTTGACCTCGAGGATGACGTCCTTCTCGTCGCTGGGGTCGCGCGGGACCAGCAGCAGGCGGAGCTTCTCGGTGAGCTTCTCGCGCTGCTTCTCCAGGTCCTTCAGCTCGGCGGCGAAGTCCGGGTCGTCCACGGCCAGTTCACGCGCGGTCCCGATGTCGTCACCCGTCTGCTTCCAGGCGCGGTACGTGGTGACGATCGGGGTGAGTTCGGCGTAGCGCTTGTTCAGCGTGCGCGCGTTGGCCTGGTCGGCGTGGACCGACGGGTCGGCGAGCTTCGTCTCCAGGTGGGCGTGCTCGGCGACGAGTTCCTCGACGGCCTCGAACATCTTGGGCTCCTGCTGGTACGTGGGTGAAGGGGCGGACCAAAAACGCCGGTCCCGGCCTGCCCCGGGCGGGGGCGCGGCCGTGGACCGGCGAAATGGGGCTCGCTACTTCTTGGAGCCGGGGGCCTTGCCGAAGCGGGCCTCGAAGCGGGCCACACGGCCACCGGTGTCGAGGATCTTCTGCTTACCCGTGTAGAACGGGTGGCACTCGGAGCAGACCTCGGCCCGGACGGTGCCGGACTCGATGGTGCTGCGGGTGGTGAACGACGCGCCGCAGGTGCAGCTGACCTGCGTCTCGACGTACTCGGGGTGGATGTCGCGCTTCAAGGTGACTCCTAGGTTCGGGAGGGCGCCGGGTCGCCGCCGCGGGATGCGGGAGCGTGAACCGGAGCCGACGTACCAGTCTGCCAGGACTGGTGCCATCCCCCCAAACCGGGGGCCGCCTCCTTTTGTTCCCGGCGCGGCGGCGCCGGCTCCGCGGGGCCTTCGGCGCTGCTCACGGGGCACCTGCGATGCCCCCGGCCCCGCCGGTGGTCGTGTCGTCCGTGGCCGCCCCCGGGATCGGCTCGTCGTTCCTCAGGGCGTCCCAGACCAGCCGCGCCTTCCGCGGCTCGGGCACGAGGCGGTTGGGGTCGGCGGGGTCGTAGCGCACCGGCATGGTCACCATGTGCAGGCCGGCCGGGTCGATGTCGCGCAGGCCGCCGGCGAAGGACATCAGGGAGTTCACCGAGCCCAGACCGGTGTCGGTGGTGAGGGCCCGGGTGGCGGTGTCGGCGATGCCGTGGAGCTTCCCGGGGTCGGTGAGGAGGCCGACGCCGTCCACCTGCTGGGCCAGGGCCCTGACGAAGGCCTGCTGGAGCTGGATGCGGCCGAGGTCGGAGCCGTCGCCCACGCCGTGCCGGGTGCGGACCAGGCCGAGGGCCTGCGCGCCGTCGAGCCGGTGGGTGCCGGCGGCGAGGTGCAGGTGGCTGTCGGGGTCGTCGATGTCCTCGGTGGTGGTGATCTCGACGCCGCCCAGCTCGTCGACCAGTTCCCGGAAGCCGCTGAAGTCGATCTCCAGGTAGTGGTCCATGCGCAGGCCGGTCATCGACTCGACGGTCTTGACGGCGCAGGCGGCCCCGCCCGTGGCGTACGCGGAGTTGAACATCACGCCGTCCGCGGCGGGGTGCCTGCCGCCCTCGGCGCCGGTGCACTCGGGACGGTCGACGAGGGTGTCCCGCGGGACGGACACCACGGAGGCCTCGTCCCGTCCCTCGTGGACGTGCACGATCATCGCGGTGTCGGAGCGGGCCGTGCCGTCGTCGGTGCCGCCGCCGAGCTTCCCGTTGCCGCCGGAGCGGGTGTCGGAGCCGAGGACGAGGATGTTCTCGGAGCCGTCGTCGGCCTTCTCGGGCCGGTCGGCTCCGAGTATCCGGTCGATGTCGACGCTCCTGAGGTTGCCGTCGAGGGTGGCGTACACGTATCCGAGGCCGGCGCCGCCGAGGACGGCGACGAGGGCCGCGGTCCACGCCACGACCTTCATGCCCCGCCCCCTGCGGCTGCGGCCCCCGGCCCGCAGGCCGTCGCTCCGGTGCGTGCTCTCGGCAGACATAGGCGGCTCCCGTCCGCCCGGGTACCCCCTTCGACCACACCGGAACCGGCTGCACCACCCCGTCCGCGCCGTCGTCCGGAACCACGAGGGCCGCGCCCCGGATGTCCGGGAAGCGGCCCTCGTGAGGAGACGGGTGTGACGAACGGCGGACGTCAGTCGCCGTTGCCGGGCGTCGGCGTCGTCTTCTGGATCTGCAGCAGGAACTCGCCGTTCGACTTCGTCTGCTTCATCTTGTCGAGAAGCAGCTCGATCGCCTGCTGCGAGTCGAGCGCGTGCAGCACCCGGCGGAGCTTCCAGGTGACGGCCAGCTCGTCGCTGCCGAGCAGGATCTCCTCCTTGCGGGTGCCGGACGCGTCGACGTCCACCGCGGGGAAGATGCGCTTGTCGGCGAGCTTGCGGTCGAGCTTGAGCTCCATGTTGCCGGTGCCCTTGAACTCCTCGAAGATCACCTCGTCCATGCGGGACCCGGTGTCCACCAGCGCGGTGGCGAGGATGGTCAGCGAGCCGCCGTCCTCGATGTTGCGGGCCGCGCCGAAGAAGCGCTTCGGCGGGTACAGCGCCGTCGAGTCGACACCACCGGAGAGGATGCGGCCGGAGGCCGGGGCGGCCAGGTTGTAGGCACGGCCCAGACGCGTGATCGAGTCGAGCAGCACGACGACGTCGTGACCCAGCTCCACCAGACGCTTGGCACGCTCGATGGCGAGCTCGGCGACCGTGGTGTGGTCCTCGGCCGGGCGGTCGAAGGTCGAGGAGATGACCTCGCCCTTCACCGACCGCTGCATGTCGGTGACCTCTTCCGGACGCTCGTCGACGAGGACGACCATCAGGTGGCACTCGGGATTGTTGTGCGTGATCGCGTTGGCGACCGCCTGCATGATCATGGTCTTGCCGGTCTTCGGCGGGGCCACGATCAGACCGCGCTGGCCCTTGCCGATCGGCGACACGAGGTCGATGATCCGCGTGGTGAGGACGCCGGGATCGGTCTCCAGGCGGAGGCGGTCCTGCGGGTAGAGCGGAGTGAGCTTGTTGAACTCCGGGCGGCCTCGGCCGTGTTCGGGCGCCATGCCGTTGACGGAGTCGAGGCGGACCAGCGCGTTGAACTTCTCGCGCCGCTCGCCCTCCTTCGGCTGACGCACCGCGCCGGTGAGGTGGTCGCCCTTGCGCAGGCCGTTCTTGCGGACCTGGGCGAGGGAGACGTACACGTCGTTCGGGCCGGGCAGGTAGCCGGAGGTCCGGATGAACGCGTAGTTGTCGAGGATGTCGAGGATGCCCGCGACCGGGATCAGGACGTCGTCCTCGGTGACCTGCGGCTCGGAGGTCATCTCGTCGCGGCCACGGCGGCCACGGCGGTCTCGGTAGCGGCCTCGACGGCCGCGACGGCCGCCTCCGTCGTCGTCGTAACCGTCGTCCTGACGGCCGCCCTGCTGCTGGTTCTGCTGACGGCCCTGGCCGCCCTGGTTCTGCTGCTGGTCGTCGCCCTTGCCCCGACGGTCGCCGCGCTCAGCACGGTCGCCCCGGTCGCCGCGCTCGGCACGGTCGCCGCGCTCGGCACGGTCGCCCCGGTCACGGCCGCGCTCGCGGCGGTCACGGCGGCGGCCGTCGCCGTCGCCGTCGGACTTGCCGTCGCCCTGCGACGAGGACTGCTGCGACTGCGCCTGGCCCTCGGCCTTCGCGTCGCTCCTCGCCTCGGCGGGAGCCTTCTCGGCCGCGGCGGACGGAGCACCCGCTTCCGCGGTGGCCCGGCGGCGGCGCTCGACGGGGACCTCGGCGGCGGGGGCCTGCTCGGCCGGGGCGGAGGCCTTCGGGGAGGGCTGGCCGGGAATGTCGATCTGCTGCTGGGCGGCGGCCTGTTCGGCGGGAGCCTCGGCAGCGGACTTCTTCTGGGCGGTGTCGCCCGTACGGGTCCTGGAGGTGGCGCGGCGCTTGGGCTTGGTCTCCGCCGCCTCGGCCGGAGCCTCGCTCTTCGGCGCGACGGAGCCGCCCGACGCCTGCGCTTCCTTGATGACCTCGATCAACTGGCTCTTGCGCATGCGCGCGGTGCCCCTGATGCCGAGGCCGGATGCGACCTGCTGAAGCTCGGCCAGCACCATGCCTTCGAGGCCGGTACCCCGGCGCCGCCGGGAGCCGGCACCGCTGGCAGGCGCGGAGGCGTCCGTGGCGGGCGCGGCAGCGGTCTCCTCGACACGTGCGCCCATCAGATCGGTGGTGTCGCTCACGAAGGGTCCTTCCCTGGAGCGGACGTCGGCCTGTCTGGCTCGGCGACCGGTTGTGCTGTCCGGCTTCGGTCCTTGCTGTGCGAACCGTGCCGGGGCGGTGGTCCGCCTCGACGGCGGAAGGGATATCTGGTGATGGCGCTTCCCCGAGCCGTGGCATCCAGTGTCACGTGGCGTGGTCGCACCGGTTCCGGAGCGTGCCCGGCGGGCCGTCCAGTGTCCGCGTACGACGTACTGCCCGCGTACGAAGCAGAGAACACAGTTGGGCTTGGGGGGCTCCCGGAAGAATGTCTGTCCCGATCGGGGACACGAGGCACCTCGCCATGGTGGAGTGCGGGTGCAGACTTGAGGTTAACACTACCGGATCCAACAAACATTCCCCCTCTCCTTATCCGGCAACCGTGTGTCAGGTGGCGAGCGGAAGCACGCTCGCTCCCTGCGGATCCAGGCCGAGCCGGTTGGCGGCCCAGTCGTTGCCGGCCAGCGCTTCGACCTTGTCGGCGGTTTCCGCGTCGGCCAGCGCCATGACGGTGGGGCCCGCGCCGGAGATCACCGCGGGGACGCCGTCCGCGCGCAGCCGCTCGACCAACGCCGCGCTCTCGGGCATGGCGGGGGCGCGGTACTCCTGGTGCAGACGGTCCTCGGTGGCGGGCAGCAGCAGTTCGGGGCGCCTGGTCAGAGCCTCGACGAGCAGGGCGGCACGGCCCGCGTTGGCGGCGGCGTCGACATGCGGCACGGTGCGCGGCAGCAGACCGCGCGCGGTCTCGGTGAGGACGGGTTTGCCGGGTACGAACACCACCGGCACGACGGACTCGGCGGGCTCCATCCTGATGGCGCGGGCCGCGCCGCTCTCCATCCAGGAGAGGGTGAAGCCGCCCAGCAGACAGGCCGCGACGTTGTCGGGGTGGCCCTCGATCTCGGTGGCGAGCTCGAGCAGCGCGGTGTCGTCGAGCCTGGCCTCGGCGCCTATGGTCACGGCGCGGGCGGCGACGATTCCGGCGCAGATGGCGGCGGAGGAGGAGCCGAGGCCCCGGCCGTGCGGAATGCGGTTGGCGCAGACGATCTCCAGGCCGCGCGGCTGTCCGCCGAGCAGGTCGAAGGCGGTACGCAGGGAACGTACGAGCAGGTGGTTCTCGTCGCGGGGGAGGGTTTCACCGCCCTCACCGGCGATGTCGATGTGCAGCCCGGCGTCGGCCACCCGGACGACCACGTCGTCGTAGAGGCCCAGCGCGAGACCGAGGGCGTCGAAGCCCGGACCGAGATTGGCGCTGGTGGCGGGGACGCGCACCCGGACGGCGGCTGCGCGGAACGCGGGACCGGCCATCGCTCGATGACTCTCCTTGAGCTGGTGACGGTGACAGTCGAAGACTGCCGGCCTGTCGAACTGTCGAATGACATTCGATGACGTACGGAACCCCTGGGACCGCCGCCGACCAGGGTGGCCGGCTGCTTCCCGAACCCCTCCGGGCTCCTCCGGACCATGGTCCGGACCACGGAGACGACGCGGGACCGCGGCATATGCGGCGGGTGGGTTGAGTACAGCCTATCGAAGGAAGGTTCTGTGTCGACACAGGGCGCACGGGAGGCGCACGATGCGTGTCGTAAGCCCTCTGTGCCCCCCTCATGGGAACTTTCCCGGACAAGCACCTTCTTACGCCCGTCCTGCCGACCCGTGCCGCCGCCGGGCGGGGAACGTCCGGGGCGGGTGGCCGGAGGGCCCGGGGTGCGGCACCCCGGGCCTTCCGGTTGTGGCGGTCAGACCAGTCCGAGCCGCTCGGCGGCCGTCGCGGCGTCGACCGGGACGGTGACCGGCTGCGGCGCCCCGGCGACGGCCCAGTCCGGGTCCTTCAGGCCGTTGCCCGTGACGGTGCACACGATGCGCTGGCCCGGGTCGACCTTGCCCTGCTCGGCGGCCTTCAGCAGGCCGGCGACCGACGCGGCGGACGCGGGCTCGACGAAGACACCCTCCTGTGAGGCCAACAGCCGGTAGGTGCGCAGGATCTCACGGTCCGTCACCTCGTCGATGAAGCCGCCGGACTCGTCCCGCGCGGCCAGCGCGTACTGCCACGAGGCGGGGTTGCCGATCCGGATGGCGGTGGCGATCGTCGCCGGGTCCTTGACGACCTCGCCGCGCACGATCGGGGCGCTGCCGGAGGCCTGGAATCCCCACATCCGGGGCTTGAGGGTGGAGACGCCGTCATCGGCGTACTCGCGGTAGCCCTTCCAGTAGGCGGTGATGTTGCCCGCGTTGCCCACCGGCAGGACGTGGATGTCGGGGGCGTCGCCCAGCATGTCCACGATCTCGAAGGCGGCCGTCTTCTGACCCTCGATACGCACCGGGTTGACCGAATTGACCAGCGCCACGGGGTAGTTGTCGCTGAGCGCGCGGGCCAGGGTAAGGCAGTCGTCGAAGTTGCCGTCGACCTGGAGGATCTTCGCGCCGTGCACCAGGGCCTGGCCCATCTTGCCGAGCGCGATCTTGCCCTGGGGCACGAGCACGGCGGAGACCATCCGGGCACGCACCGCGTAGGCGGCGGCGGAGGCCGAGGTGTTGCCGGTGGAGGCGCAGATGACGGCCTGCGCGCCCTCCTCCTTGGCCTTGGAGATGGCCATGGTCATGCCCCGGTCCTTGAAGGACCCGGTCGGGTTCGCGCCCTCGACCTTGAGGTGGACCTCGCAGCCCGTGCGCTCGGAGAGCACCTGTGCGGGTACGAGCGGCGTGCCGCCCTCACGGAGCGTCACGACCGGCGTGGTGTCGGCGACCGGCAGCCGGTCCCGGTACTCCTCGATGATTCCGCGCCACTGGTGGGTCATTGCTGCTTACTCTCCTTCAACCCGCATGATGCTGGCGACACCACGCACGGTGTCGAGCTTGCGCAATACGTCGACGGTGCCGCCGAGGGCCGCGTCGGACGCACGGTGGGTGACGACGACGAGGGAGGCCTCCCCGTCCTTGCCCTGCTGGCGAACCGTGTCGATCGAGACACCGTGCTCGGCGAACACGGTCGCGACCTGGGCGAGAACACCCGGTTTGTCGGCCACGTCGAGGCTGATGTGGTAGCGCGTGACGGCCTCTCCCATCGGGGAGACGGGCAGCGCCGCGTAGGCGGACTCACCCGGTCCGGTGGTCCCGCCGAGCCGGTTGCGGCAGACGGCGACGAGGTCGCCGAGGACGGCGGAGGCGGTGGGCGCCCCGCCGGCGCCGGGCCCGTAGAACATCAGCTGCCCGGAGGCGTCCGACTCCACGAAGACGGCGTTGTACGCGCCGCGCACGGAGGCCAGGGGGTGGGTGAGCGGGATCATCGCCGGATGCACCCGCGCGGTGACCGATCCACCGTCCGCGGCCCGCTCACAGATGGCCAGCAGCTTGATGGTGCAGCCCATCTCCCGCGCCGAGGCGAAGTCGGCGGCCGTGACCTCGGTCATGCCCTCACGGTGCACGTCGTCGAGGCGCACGCGCGTGTGGAAGGCGATCCCGGCGAGGATGGCGGCCTTGGCAGCGGCGTCGAAGGCCTCGACGTCGGCGGTCGGGTCGGCCTCGGCGTACCCGAGCGCGGTGGCCTCGTCGAGCGCCTCCTGGTAGCCGGCGCCGGTGGTGTCCATGGCGTCGAGGATGAAGTTCGTCGTGCCGTTGACGATGCCGAGCACCCGGTTGACCTTGTCACCGGCGAGCGACTCGCGCAGCGGCCGGATCAGCGGGATGGCACCGGCGACGGCGGCCTCGTAGTAGAGGTCCTTGCCGTGCTCCTCGGCGACGGCGTGCAGCGCGGCACCGTCCTGGGCGAGCAGTGCCTTGTTCGCGGAGACGACGGACGCGCCGTGCTTGAACGCGGTGGTGATCAGCGTCCGCGCCGGCTCGATCCCGCCGATGACCTCGACGACGACGTCGAGGTCGCCCCGTTTGACCAGGGCGGTGGCGTCGGTGGTGACGAGCTCCGGGGCGATGCCCTCGCGCACCCTGTCCGGGCGCCGCACGGCGACCCCGGCGAGCTCCACCGGGGCCCCGATGCGGGCGGCGAGGTCGGCGGCCTGCGTCGTCATGATGCGCGCCACCTCTGAGCCGACCACTCCACAGCCCAGCAGCGCCACCTTCAGCGGACGCGTACGCATCATCCGACCTCGTTTCCTGATTACCGTCTAGGTTGCACCAGTCTCACTCACCGGACGGAGGATTCTTCCCTTTGTCCGGATCGTGAGACATCAATTTCGTCGGAAAGCCGGAAGAACCGAAGATCTTCCGCCACTCCTTCTCTGCTTCCTTCCTGGTTTCCTTCTCCGCCCCTGCCGTTCCCCCTCACCCGACGTCGAGGCGGAGGAGGTCCTCCTCGGTCTCGCGCCGGACGATCACCCGTGCCTCACCGTCCGCGACGGCGACGACGGGCGGGCGGAGCACGTGGTTGTAGTTGCTCGCCATCGACCGGCAGTACGCCCCGGTGGCCGGTACGGCGATCAGGTCGCCCGGCGCCAGGTCCCCCGGCAGGAAGGCGTCGCGCACCACGATGTCACCACTCTCGCAGTGCTTGCCGACGACCCGGCAGAGCATCGGGTCGGCGTCGGAACTGCGGGAGACGAGGGCGACGCTGTACTCGGCGTCGTACAGCGCGGTGCGGATGTTGTCCGACATCCCGCCGTCGACGGAGACGTACGTGCGCAGCCCGTCGAGCGGCTTGACGGTGCCGACCTCGTACACGGTGAAGGCCGTCGGTCCGGCGATGGCCCGCCCGGGTTCGACGGAGATGCGGGGGGTGGCGAGACGGGCGGACTCGCACTCCCGGGTGACGATCTCGGTCAGCGCCTTGGCGATCTCGTGCGGCTCGCGGGGGTCGTCCTCGCTGGTGTAGGCGATGCCGAGACCACCGCCGAGGTCGATCTCCGGCAGCTCGACCCCGTGCTCGTCCCTGACCTCCTTGAGCAGCCCGACGACCCGGTGGGCCGCGACCTCGAACCCGGACATGTCGAAGATCTGCGACCCGATGTGCGAATGGATGCCGATGACCTCCAGCCCGTCCAGCTGGAGCGCCCGCCGCACAGCCTCGGCGGCCTGCCCGCCGGCGAGCGGGATCCCGAACTTCTGGTCCTCGTGCGCGGTGGCGATGAACTCGTGCGTGTGCGCCTCGACGCCGACGGTGACACGGATCTGTACCCGCTGTCGCCTGCCGCGCGACTGCGCGATGTGCGCGACCCGGACGATCTCCTGGAAGGAGTCGAGCACGATCCGCCCGACCCCGGCCTCGACGGCCCGGGTGATCTCGGCCACGGACTTGTTGTTGCCGTGGAAGGCGATCCGGTCGGCGGGCATTCCGGCGGACAGGGCGGTGGCCAGCTCCCCGCCGGAGCAGACGTCGAGGTTCAGCCCTTCCTCGTGGAGCCACCGCACGACGGCCCGGGAGAGGAACGCCTTGCCGGCGTAGAACACGTCGGCGTCGTCCCCGAAGGCGGTGCGCCAGGCCCGCGCGCGGGCCCGGAAGTCGGTCTCGTCGAGGATGTAGGCGGGGGTGCCGAACTCCTCGGCGAGCCGCGTGACGGGGACCCCGCCGACGGTGAGCGCGCCGTCGGCGTCACGGCTGACGGTCTGCGCCCACACCTTGGGGTCGAGGGCGTTGAGGTCGGCGGGCGGTGCTGTGCTCGCTGCGGAGCGCCCCTCGGGCAGGACGTCGGCGTGACGGGGCCCGGCGGGATGTGCGGAACGGCTCATTCTTCGCGTGCTCTCTCAAAGATGGTCGGGGGCGTCGATGCCGAGCAGGGACAGGCCGTCGGCGAGCACCGTCCCGGCGGCGTCGGCGAGCGCGAGCCGGGCGCGGTGGACGGCCGAGGGTTTCTCCGCGCCGAGCGGCAGCACGGCGGGCAGCAGAGGCTGGGTGGCATCGGCGACGGTGACGAGATGCCGGGCGAGCCGGTCGGGAGCGCGGTGCCGCGCGGCGGCCGCGAGCACGCGGGGGTGGTCGGCGAGGGCGGTGAGCAGCGGCCGGTTTCCGCTCACTCCGACGGGGCCGGGCTCGGGGCGGAACCCGAGGTCGGCGGCGTTGCGCGCGAGGGCACGGGTGCGGGCGTGGGCGTACCGCACCCGGAAGAGAGGGTTGCTCTCCCTCTGCTCCAGGTGCTCGCCGCTGATCCGCGGCCGGTCGCGCGCCGCGGGCCGCAGCAGCGCCCAGCGCGCGGCGTCCCGGCCCAGCGGCAGCGGGTCGGCCGGGGCGGGAACGGGGCGGACGGTGACGGGGGGGCGGCTGTCCTGGGCGTCGGCGCTCTGCTCGTCCTCGAGAGGGGCGCCCTCGATGCCGCCCTCCCCGAGCACGGCGCCCCACTCGGAGGCGGGCGGAGCGTCGAAGCCGACCCGTACGAAATGCCCCTGTGCCCGCAGGGTCCGGGCCAGCGCATCGAGGTGCACGAAGGCACGCACGTCGGCCGCGCCACGCAGCAGCACGGGCTCCCGGCTCCCCTCGGGGAGATGCCCGTAAGGGATGTCACCCGCGCCGAGGACCTCCGTCACGAGAGCGACGGACACGTCGGCCTCACACAGGCTGATGTTGAGGAACCCGGGGCCGGTGATGACGACGTCGCCGATGCCGTCGGTGCGTAGAAGGCGGGTCCGGAGCACCTCGGCGACGTGCTGCGGCGTCCGGCCGGCCGGACGGGCCAGCCGAAGGGCGACGTTGGTGGCGTACTCCCCGCACCCCCCGGGCCCCGGCGGCGCGACGACGACCCGCTCGGGCACGGCCACGCTCAGCTCCCCGTCGTCGACAGCACGACGTACCGCGCGCAGCACGGTACGGGAGAGCTCGACGGGGGTCACGGGACAAGGGTAGGGGAGGAGGGGGGTGGGGAGGCGAGCCGGCTCGGCCGGGATCCCATGATGTGGACGCCCGAATGGACGGACCGGGCGCGCGACTACCCGGGGGCGTGCCCGGCGGCCCGCTCGGCACCCCCGAGGCCACCGCCGTTGCCCGTCCCGCCACCGCCCCCACTGGCTCCCCGCCTCCGCCGATCGACCAACTGCCAGACCAACCGCACGAGTTCAGCAGGATCGAAGGGCTTGGCGAGGAAGACGTCAACGCCGACATCGAGCCCGCTCTCGACCTCGCACTGGGTACAGGCGCTGATGATGGCGAGCGGCAGGTCACGGGTCCGGGGATCGGAACGCAGCCGGGCCGCGGTCCTGAGCCCGTCGAGCCGCGGCATGGCGACATCGAGGGTGACCAGGTCGGGCCGCACCTGATGAACGACTTCCAGACACTCGGCACCATCGGCCGCGGTCACGACCTCGAAGCCCTCAAGCTCGAGATTGACCCTGATCAACTGCCGGATGACCTTGTTGTCGTCCACAACAAGCACCCGGCGCGACGCCCCTGGCACAACTCGAGAATAGGTCGAGACCGGCCACCGCGTCCGCGCTTTCCCCACTTCCGCCTCCCGTGGGTGGCGCCTCGAACGCACAGGGCGACACCGGCCTCCCCCACCCCGCGGAAAACGGTTCATGACCACCCCGCCGGAACTGGTACTGTTCTACCCGTCGAAGCGATCACCGCAACCGACACGCCCCCGTAGCTCAGGGGATAGAGCAACGGCCTCCGGAGCCGTGTGCGCAGGTTCGAATCCTGCCGGGGGCACTGCAGGCCAGAGGGTTAAAACGCCATCTGACCAGCGCAGATGCCAAAACGAAGTAACCGCAGCTATATGCAGCCAGGGGCCAGCGAAAGCAGCCGTAGGACGCACGCTGCGGGACATACGCGGGATCGGACATTGAGTCACTTAATGGCCAATCCGCCACATAGCAAACGCCCCGAGGGTTCACCCCCGGGGCGTTCGGTGTGATCATCGTCACTCGTATTCGAGCAACAGATCCTCGATTCGTTTGTTGGCCACCACGTGCCGCCCATGGAGACACTTCGCATACCGAGCGAGTAGCACCTCCACGGTGTTTCCGGCCCGCTCTGCGACCTCCGTCGGATCGACTCCGGCATTCAGCCATGTCGACAGCGCCGAGTGACGCAGGTCGTACGGTCGGTCAGCTAGCGGGCTCACGACAAGTTCTGGTGGCAGGCCGAGCTCGCGGGCCTCGGCCCACACGCGCGAGTAGGTCGAGGAGCCGACCAGTCCGCCACGCTCGTTGAAGAAGAGTCTGCCGTCATCTGCCGTGCCGAACGTGGCGATGCTGTCGCGCCAGATGGCCACGAGGATCGGCGGCAGAGGCGTCGGACGCACCTCCTCGGGATCGCGGTTCTTCAGGCCGCGGTCGTCGTGCACCTCACCCGTCTTGGTCCACTTCTTCCCCGCGGTCGGCCTGGTCCGATGGAGATTCGCCAGCCCCCACCCCTCCTCGGGGAGGTAGCAGTCCTGGATCGCGACCCCGACGGTCTCCGCCGGACGCATCCCGGCGTAGTACATGCCGGCGAACATGCCCACCAGTCGCCTGCCCCTCAGGGCCCCGGCGAGTGCCTGGATCGTCCGGTTTGATCATGTGATGCCGTAGAGGGCGAGGACGCGGGGGCGTTCGGTGTGGGCTCGTCGTCCGGCGGCGGTGTTGATGTAACCCGCGAGCTTGAGTGTGCTGCGGATCAGGTCGCGGAGGGCTGCGAGTACGGCGGGCGTGTTGTGGGTCCTGACCTGGGACTTGTCCTCGTTGAAGGTGACATCTCGGCACCAGTGGACGGTGTTTTCCGCGGTCCAGTGCCCGCGAGCCCAGGACGCGATCTCGGCGGCGTTCGCTTCCTCGGCGGGCAGGTCGGTGATCGCGTAGACGGTCTCGCTGGACCACTTCTTCGCGCCGTAGAGGCGGCGTCTGCGCTGGATGCGCAGGACCTGGGCCGCGTGCGGGAAGAGCAGGCCGTCGACGGTGACGACCTGCACGAGCCGCTGCTCGTGTCGGCCGTGGCCCCGGGCGTCGTCACGGTGGATCACGGGGATCTTCTTCCAGGGCAGGGAGTGGAGCTGACGGGCTTGTGCGCGTTGGTTGTTCTTGATGGTCAGCAGGTAGTGAGCGCCGCGTTCGTGCAGGTAGGTGGCGTGGTCGCGTGGGGCATGGAGTGCATCGGCGGTGACGATCGTCCCCGCGAGGTCCGCGTCGTCGATTCCGTCGAGGAGGGGTGCGAACTCGGGGATTTCGTTGGTCTTCGCGCCGATCTCGCGGGAGGCGAGCGTGACGCCGTCGCCGTGGCGGACGGCGGACAGGACGAAGACCCGGCTGCCGTCCGGGCGGCGGGCGCCGCGCAGGCACTTGCCGTCCACCGCGATCGCCCGCCGCCGGATGCGTATCGGGTCGGCGTGGGCGGCTGCCCGGTGGGCCCGGCGCTGTTCACGCTCGGTGCCGCCGTCGGGCATCACCGGCTCCGGCCGACGGGGCTGTGCGGACAGCAGGGGCCAAAGGTAGTCGTAGGCCGCCGCACAGATCTCACCTGGATCCAGGCGTCCCAGGACGCTGCGCAGGGTCTTCTCGCTCGGCACCCGGTAGCGGCCGAGGAGCGGGTGGTAGGGCAGGCCGAAGGCGGCCAGTTCCTCCGGCGTCGCGCGTCGGCACCACTCCGCCGCCGCGGTGATCGAGTCGTGGCCGGCGGGTGTCATCGCGCAGACCACCAGGGCCAGCAGCGAGGAGAGCCGGTACCGCACCCCGCAAGCCCCTCTCGGATCGGTGACCGACTCGAACTCGGCCACCAGGCAGCGGACTTGATCCTTGGCGGCCCCCTCGCCGAGGGCTTCCAGGCGGGGCACCGCGCAAGCGGGGGCAGCGACAGGGGATGATGGAGGAACGAACACGGCACCTTCGTGGATCTTGAAGCGTAGAGAACTCCATGATCCACGGGTGCCGTGTTCACCTGCTTCCGGGACCCATCACCGAGATCAACATCCCAGAACGGGATGATCCAGGCACTCGCCGGGGCCCTGCGACTTCACCGCCGACGCGCCCGGAGAAAAACTCGTCGGCGACATCACCTACATTCCGACCGGTGAGGGGTGGCTCTATCTGGCGACCGTCATCGACTGCTGCACCAAGGAGATCATCGGCTACGCCATGGACGACCACTACCAGACACCGCTGATATCCCGGGCGATCCGGAACGCGGCCCGCAACAGGAAGCTCGCAAAGGGCGCGATCTTCCACTCCGATCGCGGCAGCAATTACATGTCGGCCGAGTACGGGAAGGTCCTCGGGAGACTCGGGTTGCGGCGCTCGGCCGGCCGGACCGGAATCTGTTTTGAGGTGAGTCGGCGGCGGGAATTTCACCCACCGCCGCTCTCAGAACCGTGCGTGAACCTCGCGACTCACACGGCTCCCATTGTTGAACCAGTGGGCAACGCGCCATGCTTCCAGTGAGCGAACATGCCCGGGAATGCTGAGGCAATCTCAGCCAGCCTTCTCCGGGCCTTCCTTGAAGCACGACGATACCGTTTGTACTTCCTCCGGGCCCATTTCACCAGGAACGGATTGATCTGCTGTTCCAGAAACCTGATCAACCTGGACTTGTAGAAGCGCCCATAGTAGTTGATCCATCCCGCCACGACGGGGTTGATCATCGCGGCGATCTCCTGAAAGCTCAGCTCGGTACAGCGCCCCAGTCGCCAGCTCCGGATAGTCCTCGCCATGGACTTCATGGCTGTTTCGCTCACTGCGGGAAGGAAGCCGGTCTTCAGCCTCCCATCCCGCAAGCGGGCAGCCCGAGGACGGAAGGTATACCCCAGAAACGTGAACTTCGTGACCGGGAACTCCCGTTCACGACCTTCCTGTTTGCAGTACACCACCCTGGTTTTCTCCGGATGGAGACGTAATCCGAACTGCAGCAGCCTGCCCTCGATGATGTCGCGGACGAAAATCGCCTGCTTCTCACTGGCACAGTGCACCACAGCATCGTCGCCGTACCGCTCGAATCTGATCGCCGGGTACTCCCGGACCAACCACGCGTCAAAGGCGTAGTGCATGAACAGATTCGACAACAATGGTGAAATAGCAGACCCTTGGGGAGTCCCCTTTTCCCGCCTGACGAGCGTTCCGTCGGGCTGTTGTACGGGGGCGACTAGCCACCGTTTCACATACAGCAGAACCCACGGAAGATTGGTATGCCTTTCCACTGCCGCGTTGATGGGGCCGTGCGGCACGTTGTCGAAGAAGCCCTGGATGTCAAGGCCGATCACCCAAGGATGCCTCCAGCACCGCTGCTTGCACGTCTCCACCGCATCCAGCGCGGACCGCCTCGGGCGGTAGCCATACGAGTCCTGATGGAAGATCTGCTCCACCTCAGGCTCCAATGTCATAGCCACTACCGTCTGGGCGATCCTGTCGGCCACGGTCGGAACCCCAAGGCTCCGAATCCCACCGCCGGCTTTGGGAATATCAACCGCTCTCACGGGTGGAGGGAAGTAGCTTCCCGAGGACAGCCGGTTCCACAGCTTGTACAGGTTGTTCTTCTCATCCTGCTCAAACTCCGCTAAAGACTGCCCATCCACCCCAGCCGCTCCCCTGTTGGCCTTGACCTTCAGGTATGCGTTCCAGACCAGCCGCCTCGGAATATCAAACGGCTTGTCCGCTGGCCTTGTCTCGACCATCCGATTCCTCCCATCGCTGGTTGATCGCCGATCGACACCCAACAACACGTCCCCTTCGCTCCACCCCTATTACGGAGGTTTCATCACTACTACGGGACGTTCCGCCCTCCCGACGCGCGACCGGTACTCCGGCCCTCATGACTCTTCGCCACTTGCGCCTCTCCCTCTCGCGAGCCACGTCAACCCATGGATCGCGGTTTCGCGTCGAGGAGTTCTCCAGTTCCGTTGTGAAGCCCAGACTGAGCTCGCGCCACCTTCATGCCGGACACCGCCAGACCAGTAAACAGGTTCCCGTCTGGCTTGTCCCAGGACAGCATTGAGGCCCTGGTTTTGATGTCGTCTAAGCTTTACGACACGTCATCGGCGGTTCACTTGCGTTCGCCTTCTCAGCCCACACCTGCCATATTTAGTACGGCTTTTCCATGACGCTCACCACCACGGCTCATTCACCGCAGCAGCTCATGGTGGTTTGACACCTGCACCTGCATGCCGATGCCGAAGGACCTACCTTCATCTCCACAACAGCATGGCAACTGTTCGTTCCCGTCTTCTACATCAGAACCTCACAATCACCTTCTGGACACACCAACGCCATGGCCGAATCGTTCTTCGGTGCCTTGAAGAACGAACGTGTGTCACGCGTGACGTATCACACTCGCGAGGAGGCCCGGCGGGACATTATTCGGTATATCGAGTTCTGGTACAATCGCAAGCGTCTTCACTCGGCGATCGGCTATCGCCCGCCACGAGAAGCACACGCCGATCATGAACGACTCCGCCTCGCCGCATGAAATAACCGGCTAAATTACCTGTCCGGAAAACGCGAGGCCCCTCACCGCACGCCGAGGTGAGCTCCTGGAGTCCTACAGGGATCTGGAATTTCCTCTCGGGTACGGTCATCTCCACGCCGACGCGTATCCAGGCAACACGTTGTGGGACGGCCAAGAGGTGAGGCTCGGTGACTGGGACGAGGCATCATTCGGTCCACGCGAGATCGACCTGGCGAACACATTCCAAGGCATCCGCTTCGGTCGTAGCACTGAGGAACTGGACGAATTCAGCCTTCGGTACGGCTATGACATCAGGGAGTGGCCTGGCCTTCGGGTCCTCTGCGGAATCCGTGACCTACACACACTCGGTTCCTTCATTCGGCGTGCGGACCGTGGCGACGAAGCGGCTGGCAAGCAGCTTGGCTACCGCATTGAAACGCTCAGGAACGAAGACGGTCAGGCCCAGTGGAGCGCAGCTTGATCGCCACTCCTACGGTTTCGGGCCGTTCTCCGGTTCGAGAGGCGCAGCGCTCCGCCGAAGGAGTTCGACCACATCGCCTGGGCGCGAGCGGTTCCCCTTCGAAAACTGGCCGGCCCTCACCTCCGCGCACATCGCGACCGAGCCCATGATGTAACGAGCTGGGCACACATGGTCACCTCTGCGGGGCGTGTAACCTGCTGGTTGCCCGGTGTCGTGGTTCACCGAGGGACGGCCGGGCTAGCAAATGATCATCTTTGGCTTGGAGGACGGGTAGCAGTGCAGCGGATCACGACCCGCAATGCCCGTTTCCAGCAGCTGCAGACGCTGCTCAACAACCGCACCAAGCGAGGGCGTGCCAAGGAGTTCCTGGTCCAGGGCGTACGTCCGATCACGATGGCCGTGGAGCACGGCTGGACCATTCGTTCCCTGCTCTACGACGCCAGCCGCCCGCTCTCCCGATGGGCTGAGGATCTACTTCGCGGCATCGGTGCCGAGCGCGTAGCGATGGCACCGCAGCTGCTCGCCGAGCTCAGCGAGAAGGCCGACGGGGCTGCGGAGGTCCTAGCGGTGGTCGAGATGGCGCCGGACAGTCTGTCGCGGATCAAGGTCCACGACGACTTTCTCGGTCTGGTCTTCGACCGGCCGACACAGCCCGGCAACATCGGAAGCATCGTGCGGTCGGCCGACGCGTTCGGTGCCGACGGGCTCATCGTGACCGGACACGCTGCGGATCCGTACGACCCCAAGTCGGTGCGTGCCTCCACGGGGTCGTTCTTCGCCGTGCCCGTGGTGCGCAGCCAGTCGCACCACGAGGTCATGGAGTGGCTGGAGAAGGAGCGCACTCAGGGGCGGCCGGTGGCCGTAGTCGGCACGGACGAGAACGGTGACGCCGAAGTCTCGGAATTCGACCTGACCCAGCCGGTCCTGCTGCTGATCGGCAATGAGACCGCGGGCCTCAGTGCGGCCTGGCGTGAGCTCTGCGACCACGTGATCAGCATTCCGATGACGGGCTCGGCCAGCTCCCTGAACGCGTCGAACGCCGCCTCCGTCGTTCTCTACGAGGCGCGCCGTCAGCGTCTCGCGAGGCAGCGCTCGGCGTGATCTGCCGAGGTCACGTCCAGACCTTGCCGCTGACCGCTCTCTTGTAGACCGCGAGGTACTGGCGCGCGATGGTGTGGTGGCCCCATCGGTCGACCGCCGTTTCGCGCACGGCCTGGGCCGTGGGCAGCGATGCCAGCACCCGCTTCGCGTCTCCGAGGGTGATCTTCTGCCCGACCGGTAGTACCGTGCCGACGCCGGGGACGATCTCAGGCAGGCAACCGTTGTCGCTGGCTATCACCGGGGTGCCGCTGGCTGTGGCCTCCGAGACCACGGTGGCGCCAGGCTCGATCCATCGTCCGCCGAATGGGCCGCCCCAGGGCTGAGACAGCACGAGTTGTGCCCGGGCGCGTGCGATGAGTCGGGTACGGGTGCCGCCGCCGACTTCGCCTACGTAGCGGACGGTGTGCGGGAAGTCGGCCAGCAAGGCGTCCAGGTAGTCCTTCTCCCAGGCTGGTCCGGCAACGGTCAGCGGCAGGCCGGCGGCGCGTGCGAATGCCGCCGCCTCGCGTACGCCCTTGTGTGCGGAGACCCGCCCCAAGAAGAGCAGGTAGTCGTCCTTCGCCTCCTGGAATGGATATCGCGAGGGATTGACCGGTAGCCGGATCACCGGGGCGGACACGGACCCCGCGGCGGTGCGTTGTGCGCAGGAGAGGTAGATGCCGTTGATCTGACGCTCCGGCACGCCGTTGAGGTGGTGCGTGCTCACGGTTGGCCTTAGCACGTCCGGTGGAAGCGCGGCAGCGTTTGAGTGGTCGTGGACGATGTCCGGGGCGAACGCCTCGATGGCGGCGTGGATCTCGGCTGTCTCAACCGCGGCGGACACCGTGACTCCCGCCTGGACGGGGCTTCCAGGGGCTCCGAGAAGCAGGATCTGGCACCCGGCCTCCAGCAGTCCGTCCATGAGCGTGGCTACGACCCACTGGATACCGCCGTAGCCCTGGGGCGGCACAGTGATCCACTGACTGGGGTCGGCCCCGTACCGATACGGCGGAATGACCATGGCCACCTTCATCGGTCACCCTTGGTCTCGACATTGGCGGCGCCGGTCGGGCTCTGGGCCATGGCCTCCCGGAGGACTCCGAGGAGGACGCTCGCGGTGTAGAGCACAGCGAGGGCAGCTCGCACTGGACGGGGGCCGTCCCCCGACCAGTTACGGTTCCATTCCTTCCCGATGCCTCGCCGCGCATCGTTGCGCCGTGCTTCACTGCGCCCCTGCCAGAAGGCGCGGCGCAGCAAGTAGGACAGGGTCAGCCGGTGAGCGGGGATGAGGTGTTGGACCTCGGCGTCATGCAAGACCGTCGCGGTGGCGCCGCGCGCGGTCATCTCCCGTACGAAGGTGGTGTCCTCGGCCGAGTTGAGGGAGCCGCCGATCCGGCCGAGGCGTTCGTCGAAGCCGACTCCGAGCAAGCGGGCCTGCTCGGAGTCGATGGCGAAGCTGCCGCCCCAGATCGACGCCGGCCGGGCAGGAACATGGGATCCGAGGTAGTGCAGCTGGCCAGAGGTGAGGAACCACGGACAGTGGTGCCCCTGAAGATGGGCGCTGATCCTCGTCCCGGTGACATGCGCACCGGCGGTCAGCGCGGCCCGTATCTGCGTCAGCGCCTCGACGGTGGGGACTATGTCGTCGTCGAGGAAGACGAGGTGCCGTGTCGTGGCCTCCTTCATGGCCTTGTTGCGGCTGTAGGCGAGTCCCTGGTTTCCCTCATTGCAGATGACGCGGATGCGTGAGAGAGGCAGCGAGGAGCTCGAGGGCAGTGCGGGAAGGTGGATGGCGGGCATATCCTCGATGATCAGCAGGCGGTCTCGGGGGCCGATCGCCGCGGCGGTACGAGCGACGGCTCCCGGCAGGAGATCAGGGCGGTTGCTGCAGATGGCGATGGTGAGGGGCAGGTGGGCGCCGGGACTCACAGGCGCACCTCCTGGCTCGGCCGTGGGCAGCTCTCATCGCGGCCGATTGCCCGGAGAACATCGGCCAGGTCTCCGAAGGCAGCGACGGCCCAGTGCCTCGCGCCTCCCTCGGTTGTGTGGTCACGATGGGCTTTCAGCTCGCGGTAGGCGGTCACGATCTCGGGACCGACTCCAGCAGGAGCGTTCCATCCGCTGTCGACGTTGACGATCGCTGCGGAGCAGCCGAGAGCTAGGGCCGGAGCAGCGTCGTGGTCGGTCCGGTCGCCGACGACCATGGTGTGTTCCGGCTTCCAGCTCAGCCGCTCCAAGGCCCACTTGAAGAGGCGGGGGTCGGGTTTGGCGTAGCCGACGAGGGAGTCGAGGGCGACGAGCTGGACCTGGTCCTCGACGCCGATGGCACGCAGGGCAGCGAGGCATTCCGGGGGCTGGTTGGCGACGATGCACACGTCGTACTCCCCAGCAAGTTGGCCGAGCGCGTCGACGGCTCCAGGAATGGGCTGGACGAGCGAGGTCCAGCGTTCGCGGACGCTCTGCCAGCTTTTCGTGCCGTTGGGTGGGAAGAGGCTGGGAGGCGGTGATCCGGGCGTGCGGTCCTGGTAGAAGTCCCGCATCGCCTGGAGGAAGGCTTTCATGGTGAGGGTTGGATCGTCCGCGCGCGCGAGTTCCCAGACGCCCTGGAGCCAGGCGAGGTCGAAGGGCTCGTCGTAGTAGATGATGCCGCCGACGTCGATGGCCAGGGTGCGGCCCCTCATGACGTGACCGCCCGTCCGGCGGCCCAGGTGAACCACTCGGGCTTGTCCTCGGTGTCGTTCTCGATGCTGAGGGAGGTCACGGGTTCTACGGGTCCGTGCTCACGGGCCCAGGCCGCGGTGCGTCGCAGACCTTCGGCGAGCGGGGTGTCGGTCCAGTCGCCGAGCGTCCTACGAGCGAGGCTGTTGTCGGTGTACGCGGCGTGGACCTCGGCGCGGGCTGCCAAGTGCTTGATCGGGTGGTCGGGTACGCCCATAGCGGTGCGCACGGCGTGGGCCATGTCCAGCACGGTGGTGGTGTGCGAGGAACCGACGTTGAAGACCTGTCCCCAGGCGGCCGGCTGGTCGGACGCGGCGAGGAAGGTGCCGACGATATCCGGGGCATAGGTGAAGGCCCGGATCTGGCTGCCGTCTCCGTACACGCTGATCGGCTCGCCGCGCATGATCTGGTTGAGAAAGATGGCGACGGCGTTGCGGTAGGGATCGCCCATGTTCTGCCGCTCGCCGTAGACGTTGTGCATGCGCAGAGCGAAGTACGGCAGGTCCTGCAGCTTCATGGTGACGGCGAGTTCGCGCTCCACGGCGAGCTTCGCGTTGCCGTAGCTGTCGGCGGGGACGGGGCGCTCGTCCTCGCGCATGGGGACGTGTCCGTGACCGTACACGGCGACCGACGAGGCGAAGCCGAAGAACCTGACCTTGGCGGCCAGCGAGGCGTTGATCAGGTTGATGCTGCCGAGCAGGTTGACCGAGTAGTTGTGGTGCTTGACCGCGTGGCTGATGCCCTCGGCGGCGAAGGCGGCCAAGTGGTAGACGCCGTCGAAGCGGTAGGAGGCGAAGAGTTCAGCGACCGTTGCCTGGTCGGCGACCGAGCCGACGAGGAGGGTCGCACCGTCGGGCACGTTCTCGGTCTTGCCGCCGTCGAGGTTGTCCAGGACGACGACGTCGTGGCCGCGCTCGATCAGGGACGCGGCAAGGTGGGACCCGATGAACCCGGCGCCGCCGGTCACCAAATGCGTGGGCATGTCGTGTCTCCCATGGCGTGAGTGGGGTCCCGCTGCTGCCCCGGAACGGGCCGCAGCGGGTCGTGCGAGATGCCGTGCGGGCAGGCGCCCGCCCTGTGCGACTGGCGGTTCAGGCTCCGAGGAGCTTGTTGATCTGAGCGAAATCGCTCTGGACGCGGTCCGTGATCAGCGGAAGCCGCTGCCACAGGGTGGTGCGCAGTACGGCCGCGTCGGTGTCGTGGACGAGCCGGTCGAAGACGGTGGCGTCCTGGGCGAAAGCGCGGACGTCCGCGTGGATGCCGACAACGTCGACCGTGCCGCCGTAGGTTTCGGCGAGCACCCCGTTGAACTTGTGCGAGTGGCCGATCGCGATCGCCGGGGCGCCGCCGGACAGTGCGCCGATCGCGGCATGCAGGCGCTCGGAGATCACGAGCTCGGCCTGTGACAGCACTCCCTTGTAGTCGGATGCCGTCAGCGCGCCCGGCAGCGCCATGACCTCGGGCATGTCGGCCGCTTCGGCGATACGGGCGGCGAGGATCCGGTCGTCGTTGTGCGGACGGGAGTCGTGGCAGTGCGGGACGAGGACGACCGGCATCTTCCGGGTGCGGACGAGGGAGGTGGCGAGTCGCGTCAGTGCTGCCGCGTGCTGGGACTCCTCCAGGGTGCTGAAGCGGGTGATGCCCTGGCTGGGGGCGAGGCAGAGGTAGGGGTCTTCGGGAGCGAGCCCCAGAGGCCCGAGCACGGCCGCTGTTCGCTCGCCGGTAGCGGCCGGCAGCAGGAAGGCGGGGTCGGAGGACAGCCGCACACGGTGTTCGGGAAGGCCGAGCTTGCCCACGAGGTAGTCGAGGGAGACGCTCTCCCGGACGGTGAGGAGACCGCACCGGGCGGCGACGGTGAGCCACGCCTCGGCATCGGCCGGGTCGTCGAAGGGGCCGACGGACTGGCCGATCATGACTGTCGGGATGTCCCGCTGTTGCGCGGCGGTGAGGGCACGGAGGTACGGCGTGGAGACCCCGTAGTCCGAGGTGTGCAGGTCGCCCCCGGTGGCGATGACCAGATCGGTTTCGGCGAGGAGCTGTTCGCGGCGTTCGGCCAGTTCGGCGGGGCTCTCCTGGGGGCGCATCTGCTGCCAGGAGCGGGAGACGACGAACGGGTCGGCCACGCAACGGGCGCCGGTGGGGGCGAGGGATTCCGCGTCGAGCACCGGGGTCTGGGTGAGGACGGTGACGTTGTCGCCTCCCCCGGGGCCTTCGGTGTTCAGCTGTTCGATGATGGAGCGGGCCAGGGCCTCGACGCCGCGGCTCTCACAGCTGGTGATGCCGGTGATCAGGACGTTGGACACAGCAGACCTCTCAGGGATCATCGGGTGAACCGGATGAGTTCGGCCAGAACCGTGCGGTAGTTGAAGCGTTCGTGTACTCGGCGCTGGATGGTCGCCAGCCGCTCGCGGTACCGGATCGGCTCGCGGATCATTCGGGCGAGGCTCTCGGCGGGATCGTCGTCGAGCAGGAACAGCTCCGTGTCGTCGCCGTAGAGTGCGGACAGGTAGCCCAGGTCCGGCCAGAGTGCGGGGATGCTGCCCGAGGCGAGGGTTTCGAACATGCGGGGGGTCAGGAGTTCCATCCGCGCGAGCAGCGGACGGGCCAGTACCGGCGTGATCGCCGCCTGGGACATGGTGGAGATCACGTGTCCGAACGGAACGGGTGGTGCCACCTCGACACGGTGATCCTGCATCCAGCCGGACACGTTGGCGGTGGCGGTCGGGTGGTCGGGGTGCGGGGCGCCGGTCCACCAGCGTCCGCACACGCGGATGCGTCGGATCGGCGGCTGGGCGGCGGCTGCGGCCCGGATGAGGCTGGTCATCTCGTTCCAGCGCCACCAGTTCGCGCCGACGTACTGCAGCTCGTACGGGAGTGCTTGCGGGTGCGGGAGGTCGCTGGCGAGCCGGTGGATGTCCGGCATTCCGAAGTAGCTGAAGAACTCGGCTCCGTCGGGAAGACGTTCGTTCATGCGCGGTTGCAGGATCAGATCGCTGAGGTCGGCATACAGCTTGTGCCAGGACTCGGTGGTGTCCGCACCCGCGTTGTCGTCCACGCCGGCGGTGACGTACGGACCCCAGTGGCCGTCGGGATCGACGACGATCCGCCGCTGCCGCGGCACGGCCTCGCAGAGTTCACGCTGCTGGGCCGAGAGGAACTGCCTGCTCTCGAAGACGAGGACGAGGTGGGTCGCCCAGGTGAGGTCGTCCACGAGCGGCAGGCGGCCGTTCACCGTGCCGTCCAGGCGCGACAGTTGGCTGGAGACGCCGACTTCGCATCCCGCCGTTGCAGCGACCTGGGAGTACTCGGCGATCATGTGGCTGGAGCCCGCGTTCCAGTGGAAGACGCCAGCAAACAGAATCCGGGGTGTGGTCATCGTGCGCTCCTCGCCTGCGGACGACTGTGACTGTCCGTCCGTCGGCCGAGCTGGCGGTGGGCGCGGCGGCGGGCCCGCATCAATGGTGCGCGGCGCATGAGCCAGCGCACGGCCTCGGCGGTCTCCCACGTCCCGCGCCACCAGGTGGTGACTCCGCCCACGCCATGCCCGCGCAGATCGTCCTTCAGCCACCGGGTCGCCAGCCGCAGCATGGGCAGTGGGTGCCATTCGATGTCGGTGAGGAGGTAGTAGTAGCGGTTGCGGCGCATCTGGACGCGCCGGTAACTGCTACCCGTGGTTCCACCGCCGCCGTAGTGCTGTATCCCGAGGTTGAGCAGAAGGGCGACGCGCCAGCCGGCCCAGCGGGCGCGACGACACAGGTCGGTCTCCTCGTAGTACGTATGAAAGACCTCGTCGAAGAGTCCGACGGTGCGTAGCAGGGCGGCGCGAACGAAGAAGGCCGCCCCCTGGACGTACGCGTGTTCCAGGGTGTTCGGAGCTCGCCCTTCGGGCGGGCCGGCGGGTGATGGGTGGTTCGGCCAGTCACCGGCGAAGGCGTGCTGCTCGCCCCAGCGCAGAGCGGTCTTTGACCAGTCGTTGTACGCGTCGAGGGCGATGCTGCTCGATTCGTCGTACTCGTACTGCATGGGGCCGACCACGCCGTAGTCGGTCCAGGTCTCCATGAACTCGGTCAGGTCGCGCAGCAGGGACTTCGGAGTGTGGGTGTCCGGGTTGACGAGGAAGACGTAGTCGGCGCCGTCGTCGAGCGCCGCACGCATGCCGATGTTGTTGGCGCGGGCGAAGCCGACGTTCCCTTCGTTCTGGATGATCCGCACCTGCGGGAAGCGGTCCTTCACGAAGGCGGTGCTGCCGTCGTGGGAGTTGTTGTCGACATACCAGACCGCCAGGTCGATCCCGGGGATGTCGCTCTCCAGGAGTGAGGCTAAGCAGGGCTCCAGCCAGCGGCGCTCGTTGGTGCCAACCGTAATCGTCGCTACCCGCACGAGCGGCGCCTGTCCGGCGGAGTCGGGGCCGGTCACGGCAGCTCCAGGTCTGCGGGGGCGAACTCGACAACGATGCTGCGCCGGATGCGCGGGGAGGTGTTGCGGCGCGAGGCATGGGCGATGCGTACGTCGTGGACGGCTACGTCACCCGCAGCGAGGGAGACCGCGCGGACAGGGCCCTGCGCCTGGAGCGCTTCGGCGTCCTCGCCGTCGGGCTGGAGGTGCGAGCCGGGGACGAATTCCAGGCATCCGTTGCCCGGGTCGGAGTCGTCGAGGAAGACGCTCAGGTTGCACACGGTGTGGGGCGGCACATCGGTCCGGTCGCGGTGCCAGGGCACGGGGGCGGCCACCTCGGGCAGCTTGACGATCATGGCGCAGGCGGTGGCGCGGACGGGGCCGCCAAGGATGGCGGCGGCCAGAAGGTGCAGGGGACTTCCGTCGGTGTAGAAGCGTGCCGATGCCGGTGCGCCCTGGTCCTGCAGGTTGTGGATCCGGTAGAGGACGGGTGTATCGGTGCCGGCGGGTGTGAAGTACCAGTAGTCGGGCGACCGGAAGCCGTGCTGGGTGAAGCGCCGGATCAGGTTGGCAGCCTCGATGCGGAGTGCCTCAAGCGCCACCCCAGTAACCTGCTGGGGAAGAGCGGTGTAGCCATCCCTATGAAAGTCTCGGAGCGGCTCCTCGCCGAGTGGCGACGCTAAGGCGCCGGTCGGGCGCGGTGGATGCTGGGTCATCGTTCCCTCGCTGCGGTGGGGGTGAGCTGCGTGGTGAACCAGTCGATGGTGGTGCTGAGGCCCTTGCGAAGGTCGGTCTCCGGCGTCCAGCCGCACTTCTCCCAGACCAAGGCGAGGTCGGGCCTGCGACGGCCCGGGTCGTCGACCGGGCGGTCGACGAACTTGATCGGAGACGAGGATCCGCACAGTTCGCGGACCAGATGTGCGAGCTCCAGGACCGTGGTCTCGGCGGCGTTGCCCAGGTTCAGGGGGCCGGCGTGATGACCTGCGGCGACGGCGAGGATGCCACGGACGGTGTCGTCCACGTAGCACAGCGAACGTGTCTGCGAGCCGTCGCCGGTGACGGTCAGCGGTTCGCCCGCCAACGCCTGGCGGATGAAGGTCGGTACCGCCCGCCCGTCCTCGGCACGCATCCGCGGCCCGAACGTGTTGAAGATCCGTACGATCGCGGCGTCGACACCATGCTCGTTGCGGTAGGCGATGGTCGTCGCCTCGGCGAACCGCTTCGCCTCGTCGTACACGCTGCGCGGCCCGACCGGATTGACATTGCCCCAGTACGACTCGCGCTGCGGATGTTCAAGCGGGTCGCCGTACACCTCAGAGGTGGAGGCGAGTATGAAGCGGGCCTTCTTGCGCCGGGCCAGTTCCAGCATGTTGAGCGTTCCCAACGAGCCGACCTGGAGGGTCTCGATCGGCAGGCGCATGTAGTCCTGTGGGGAGGCCGGCGAAGCGAGATGCAGTACTAGGTCAACAGCGCCCTGTATCGAGAGCGGATGGGTGACATCGTGAACCAGCAGCTCGAAACGGCCATCCGTCTGCCGATGCACGATGTTGTCCGCTGAGCCCGTAAGAAGGTTGTCAACGCACACCACGTCGACACCGCTGTCGAGTAGCAGATCGCACAGGTGGGAGCCGACGAATCCGCAACCTCCGGTGACGACGGCTCGGCGGAAAGGCGCTCGCCCCGCTAAATCCTGCCTCCTTGTGGAGGTATCCATAAGACCTCTTTCTCGCAATTCGGATGAAACTTGGCATAGCTGTGCCCGCTCATGGTGCGATCAGGGTGTGGCGGGCCCAGCCAGGTTCGGCACCGGCTGGTCTTCGCGAACGAATCGGGGGCCGTGCTGATCAGCCCTTAGACGACTCTGTCCCCTCGGGGAACGGTGTCCGGCCGCTCGTGGGTGAGCTCTGCGACCAGAATCCGTCCCGGCCGGTCTCCATCTGTTCGTCGTCCGACATCCTCGGCCTGCTGCCGACCGGGCCCTCTACCTGGTCGACACCATCTGCGTCAGCCGACCAGACGCCGAACTTCACGGCACGGATGCCCCATAGCCGCAGAGGCGTTGACGATCAGTTCGGTTGTGACCATGACTGTGTCGGCGATGACGCCCGGGCTCAGCCCGTTTGTGAAACGGGCGCACACAAGGTGGCAGACCGCCAGGTCGGCAGCAAAGCGCAGATGCGGGAGTGCTGTGCAACGAGGGCGTCTGTGTGGACTGCCCGGTGGTGGTCATCAAGGTCATCGTTTGGCTCTCGCCAAACGTGGTCCCCTGGCCCAGCACGGTGTCACCTCCGTCGGAGGCCGCCGTGGGATGCGGAGCCATGCTCGGTCGGCCCGCACTCCACGATGGGCGGCGAGTTGCGCCCTCGTTCGTGGGCGCTTATGAGAGTGCCGTCCGCGCCCGCCGTACTAGCACGGGTTCCGGACGCATTCCGTAAGACTGGTGACTGCGGCGGCGAACCGCACATTTCACGAGTGATATCACTGGAGTGATGCAGTGATCCGGCCATTTGAGATGCAACGGCTATCGCCTGCACGGACCGGCGCTCTGGGCAAAGTGTGCGCGCCTGAGCGCCAGCCCGCTTTCTGATGGTCTCCCGATTCGATGCCTCTCAAGGCCGCTGGATCACCTAAGCGATACAACCGACGCGATGCGCGAAGCTCGCCACATAGGACGCGGTCTCAGAGGGGGTGGACCGGCGCTCAGGCCCGTTCCGCCTCTTCCGGCACGAGCCGACTCGTGAAGCCCTCGCTACGCAACCGTTCGAAAGCCGCCGCTACCTCGTCAGGAATCTCTTGCTCGATCATGAACCCTTGCCTTGGGTACACCATGAGACGCTGCTGGGCCCCCACCAACATGTCGATGACGAGACGCGCGTCCTGGATCGAGTCGACGTACTCGGAGAGCGTCATAGGCGTGGAGGCGCTCACCCACTCGACATCCGGCCAGAGCTTTCGCGCCGTTGCGTAGGCCCGTCGCTCCTCGTACGGCTTGCTGACCAATAGGACCGACGAGACGGGAACACGCTGTTCTTCGAGCAGGGCGCGGGAGAAGCGGATGTTCTCGCCTGTGTTCCTGGCCTTCGGCTCGACGATGATGGCGCTCGCAGGAACCCCCAGCTCCACCGCGCGGTCCCGGTAGTGTTCGGCTTCACCGCGGGGCATCCGCTCACGCGTGGTACGGCTCGTCGCTCCGGTGAAGACAATGAGCGGCGCCATGCCACGGTGGTACAAGTCTGCGGTGGTGTCGGCCACCCCCAGGTCGTGGCTCCCGAGTCCGATCGCCACGGAGCAAGGGCGCAGCTCGTGGCGCATCTGCTGGAAGTCCCACAGCCGCCGAGCATCCGCCCATGCCTGCGTTGAGATCACTTACCCTCGCCCTCCAATGTTCGCCAACGGCTGCGCCCCGCCGCTGAAAACGTACAGCCCCGTCTCCGGGCATCACACGGAGATCAGCCGCACCCTCGATGGGCACCAGCCTACGTTCCGGATCACAGACGTCTTCAGGCGATGGCTCTCCTGTCCTACGCGCTCACACTGTGTGACACTCGATCGAGCAGGGTGAGGGGAGCGCGCCAATGCGGGGCATGACCGACCATCTTCCGTTCGGCAAGCGAGTCCGGTTCTACCGGAAACGCCGGGGCCTGAGCCAACGGCAGCTCGGCGATCTTCTGGGACGCTCTGAGGACTGGGTGTACCGGGTGGAGTCCGAACGCATCCCGGTGAACAACGTGAAGATGCTCGCAGACCTGGCGCACGCTCTGCGAGTGCACGTTGAGGATCTTCAGGGCACGCCAACACTCTTGGACGACCGCGGGCCGCACGCGGCCAGCATTCCGGCGATTCGAATCGCACTCATGCAGTCACGACGACTGGCGGGCTCGCTGTACGACGACCGTGAAACCGTGCGCCTTGAACGTCTCTCCTTCGCTGTCGAGGAAGCCTGGCGGCTTGAGGGGCCTCGCGTTTTCCGGACAGTGAGCTGACCGTCTATTTCACGCGGCTATGTGCAACTCCGTGTATTCGGCGTGGACTTCTCGCGGCGGGCGGTAACCAACAGCCGAGTGGAGGCGCTTGTGATTGTACCAGAGTTCGATGTATCGAGTGATGTCCTGTCGGGCGGCCTCTCGGGTCAGGTAAGTCACGCGGGAAACCCGCTCGTTCTTCAAGGCCCCGAAGAACGATTCTGCCATGGCGTTGTCGAAGCAGACCCCGGTACGCCCGGAAGATCTGCGGAGCCTGAACCGCTTCAGCGTCGCCGCGAACTCTGCTGACATGTAGTTCGACCCGCGATCGGAGTGAAATATCGCGCCGTCGGCGAGTTTCCTGTTCCGTGCCGCGTTGCGAATTGCCTGGGATATGAGGGGAGTTTGATAGTGGTCGTCCATCGCGTAGCCGATGACTTCCTTCGTGCAGCAGTCGATGACGGTCGCGAGATACAGCCACCCTTCTCCGGTCTTGATGTAAGTGATGTCGCCGACGAGTTTCTCGCCGGGGGCGTCGGCGGTGAAGTTGCGGCCGACGAGATCCGGCACGGCGCCCGCGGCGGCCTTGGTGAGCGACCACCGCTTCGGCTTCGGCTGGCAGGGCACCAGGCCCAGTTCACGCATCAGCATACGGATCAGCTCCAGGCCGGCGGTGTGGCCCCAGCGGGCGAGCTGGGCGTGGATGCGCCGGTAGCCGTAGGTGCTGTCGGACATGTCGAATGCCTTCTTGATGAGCAGTTTCAGTTCCTCGCGCCGCTGGACCGTCGCAGAATTGGGACGGTTCCGCCATTCGTAATAGCCAGACTTGGACACGCCGAGCCGTTCACACATGAACTCGACGGAATACGCGCACTCCGCTGTGCCGAGCCGCATCGTTTCGATGAACTCGTACTTGCTCGCTACCGGGGATCCTTCGCGAAGTACGCTGCGGCTTTTTCAAGAAGGAGACTTCCGCCTCCAGTTCACGGATGCGCCGGTCCTGTTCCTTCAAGCGCGCCCGCTCATCGAGCGTCAACGGTGCACCGGCAGCTGGCTCGTTCCGTTTCTGGTGTTTCTTCACCCAGCCCCGGAGTGTCTCCGAGTTCAATTCGAGCTCGCGGGCCGTCTCCGAGATGGTCTTGCTGGACCGGAGTGCCATCTGGACGGCTTCCTCACGAAACTCCGGGGTGTACTTGCTGGGTGGCGCCACTTCGAACTTCCTCATTTCCTTGACAGAACAACCCTATTGGGTCCCTGTCCGGAAACTCCGGGGCACCTCAGGGTGCGTCCACAGGTGATCCAACGAAACCGTCAGCAGCCCGGCAGGTGGCGGACGACCACCATGGACCACCGGCGGCCTGCCCCCTATCGCTGAGGTGATATCACCGCCGCAAGGTCATTGAGAGCGGGTCGGTCATTCACACGGCGGCAACAACCGAACAATCCGCGCGTTGGCGAACGCACTCCGCCCCTCCTCCTCTTGCGGTCCATGCCCACAATTCCGCGACGTCGGGTCCCGCCTCCCCACGCGGGCGACGGGATCTTGATCGCGAAGTGTCAGCCGGCGAGCTTCGCTAGGGCCGCGTCGATCCTGGACAGTGTGCAGTCCTTGCCGAGGACCTCCAGGGACTCGAAGAGAGGCAGGCCGACCGTGCGGCCCGTGACGGCGACGCGCACCGGGGCCTGGGCCTTGCCCAGCTTCAGGCCGTGCTCCTCGCCGGAGGCCAGGACCGCTTCCTTGAGGGACTCGGGGCTGGTCCAATCGGCCGTCTCCAGCTTGGCGCGGGCCGTGGCCAGGAGGACTGCCGGCTCGCCTTTCATCGCTTTGGTCCAGGACGCCTCGTCCTCCACCGGCTCCTTCAGGAAGAGGAAGTCGACGTTCGCTGTGATGTCCGACAGGACGGCCAGGCGGGTCTGGGCATGCGGGGCGATCGCCTCCCAGGCGGCCTGGTCGAAGTCCTCGGGCGCCCAGTTGGCATACGGGGTTCGCAGCCACGGCTCGCATGCCGCGATGAACTTCTCCAACGGCAGGGCGCGGATGTACTCGCCGTTGAACGCGGTCAGCTTCTTGATGTCGAAGAAGGCTGGGGAGGTGTTCACGTCCTCGACGCGGAACTTCTGCTCCAGCTCCTCGTACGGGAGGAGCTCGACGTCGTCGCCGGGGCCCCAGCCGAGCAGCATGAGGTAGTTGGTCATCGCCTCGGGCAGGTAGCCCTCGGCGAGGTAGTCCTCAAGAGCGACCTTGTCGCGACGCTTGGACAGCTTCTGCCGCTTCTCGTTCACGATCACCGGCAGGTGCGCCCACATCGGGGGCTTCGCGCCGAGGGCCTCCCACAGCAGCTGCTGCTTGGGCGTGTTCGACAGGTGCTCGTCACCGCGGATGACTAGGGTGATGCCCTCGTCCAGGTCGTCGACGACGTTGGCGATCAGGAAGACTGGAGAGCCGTCGCCGCGGGCGATGACGAAGTCCTCGATCGCCGAGTTCGGGAAGGACGGCTCACCTCGGATCAGGTCCACGACGACCGTCTCGCCCTCCGTGGGCGTACGGAACCGCAGAGCCCGGCCCTCCACGTGTTCCAGGCCCCGGTCCCGGCAGAAACCGTCGTAGCCGAGGTGCTGCGAGCCGGTCCGCTCCTGCACCTGCTCACGGGTGCAGTCGCAGTAGTACGCGCGGCCCTGCGCGTAGAGCTGCTGGGCGGCCTCGCGGTGACGGTCGGCGTTGTGCGACTGGAAGTAGGAGCCCTCGAACGTGGGATCGTCCTTGGAGATCCCGATGGACGCGAGCGCGCTGATGATGCCGTCGATCCACTCGGGCTTGTTGCGTGCCGTGTCGGTGTCCTCGATGCGCAGGACGAACTTGCCTCCCGACTGTCGTGCGACGGCCCAGTTGTAGAGAGCCGACCGAGCTCCGCCAACATGGAACATTCCAGTGGGAGACGGGGCGAAACGCACGCGTGTGGAGGCATCAGGCATACAGGCAGCCTACCGATTTCCAACGGGCGCTCGGGTCACCGTGGACGATCCCAGTATTCAGCTCTACCGAAAATCCTGCGATGCCTTCTGGCCGAGGGCAAGGTGCTGCTGTGCGGTGGAGTGCGCAACGAGTTCGGTGGAGGCTTCTTCGCGATCCGGCGGATCGGGGACTTCCATTGCGTTGCACCGCCACGCAATTAATCCCCAGGGCATCGAGCGTTGGCAGGGATGGCGGACCTGCAAAGCTCTGGCACCTCCTGGACTTGTGGGTGTAGCCGGACAAAGTGTCCGGCCTGTTCCAGGCCCGAGAGCGGATGTTGAACGTGGCACCGCAGCCCGACTCGCTGCCTGATCTCGCGGTCTGCTCGGCCGCTACCGTTAATGACGGACCAAAGTTGGGGAGGCAGCGCGCATGCGTGGTCTTGGTGATCACCTCAGCATAGGAGAGCGGATCGCGTTCTACCGCGAGCGCCGGGGCTACACGCAGCCCGTCCTCGCCGGCCTCGTCGGACACAGCACCGACTGGCTGTCGAAGATCGAGCGAGGAGTGCGAAAGCCGCCGAGAATCGACAAGCTCGCTGAACTCGCTCGCGTGCTGCGTGTCCCGCTCGGCGACTTGATGGGGCAGCCCGTCCTCTTGGAGGACGAGGAAAAGCGCATGGACGACGTGCCAGCGGTCCGCGATGCGCTGATGAGCCCTCGACGGCTCTCCAAGCTGCTGTTCGGTCCCACGGCGGAGCGGCAGTTGCCGAGGCCGGAGCAGGCGCAGGTCTTCGTCGAGCGCAGCTGGGGCGACTACCAGGCTGGCGCTCTTGGCGATGTCATCGCCGCCCTGCCCGGTCTGCTGAGGACTGCCCAGGAGTTGGAAGACCTTCCGCCTGGCGATCAGCGGCGACGTGGCCTCGCCGTCTCGGCCCGTACGCATCACCTGGCGGCAACCACCCTCGCCAAGGTCGGCGAGTCCGACTTGTCGTGGCTCGCGGCCGAGCGCGCCATGCGGGCCGCGGACGAATCCGAGGACCCGCTGTCGCTCGTCTCCGCCGCCCGCTCCGGTACGCACGCACTGCTGGCCAACGGGCGATACGAGGACGCCCTCGAACTGGGCGATACCGCCGCGGCCTGGCTCGCCAGTCGGGTTCGCGACGACGACCCGGCCGCCTTGAGCCTGCTTGGCATGATTCATCTGCGGGCTGCTGTGGCCGCTGCACGGCATCAGGATCGACACACCGCCAACTCCCTGTTGGAGAAGGCGAAGCGGCTCGCCGACCGGCTCGGTTCCGACGGGAACTACTGGCAGACGTGTTTCGGTCCGACGAACGTCGAGCTGCACCGCCTGTCGATCGAGCTTGACCTGGAGAACATCCCGTACGTCGTCGAACATGGCGGCATCGACGTTTCCCACATGCCGGCGGAACGCGCCGTGTCTCATCGCATCGACTACGCCCGCGGCCTCTGCCTCAGAGGTCGCGTCGACGAGTCCTTCAGCGAACTGCGGGAGGCCGAACGCACCTCGCCCCAGCTCGTGCGGAACAATCCACGGGTACGCGAGACCCTTCGCGACCTGAGGAAGCAGTCCCCGGTCACGGGCGGCGGCCACTCGTCCGAGCTGCTGGCCATGGCCCAACGATGCAGGGCGGTGCAGTGAGTTCGATGCAGGGCAAGGTGCTGGGCGTCGTCGGATCGAGCGCCGGCGGGATCGAGGAACTTCGTACAGGGCTCGTGGCCCCGGCGCTCGAACGGGGCTGGACGGTTGCGGTCACGCTCACACCGACCGCAGGTCAGTGGCTCAGCGCGAGCGGCGAGACGGCGCAGCTCGAGGGGCTGACCGGCCTTCCCGTGCGGTCCGAATCACGCCTGCCGGGTGACTCCCGGCCGCATCCGCCCGTGGACTGCTACGTCGTGGCCCCGGCAAGTGCCAACACCGTCGCCAAGCTCGCCCTGGGGATCTCAGACAACCAGGCGTTGACACAGGTCAACGAAGCCATCGGAACACTGGACCTTCCGCTAGTCGTCTGGCCGCGTGTGAACGCCGCGCACGCTCGCCACCCTGCGTGGGAAGGGCACATCAAAACTCTTCGCAGTTCAGGGGTGCGGTTGATCTACGGAGACGAGGTATGGCCGCTCGCCGAGCCGCGGGCTGGGATGCCGGGACGCCGGTACCCGTGGGAAGCCGTACTAGACGCGGCCAGCAGGGCAGTCTCCTGACAGTTCCACCAATAAGTCGTGGAAGTAAGAGCAATTGGACCCGGACAGTCTGTCCGGGCCCTTCGTCTTGACCGGCTCCAGTCTGAGGGCATCACCGGCTAACGGAGGGAACGGATGCCCGATCAGGGATTGAGCGCGGCGCTTCCCGGCGCAACGACGTGGGGCGACGCATCCAGAAGCTCCCCGAACGCACGCACGGATGCGATGGGTGGCAATGACCTCGATTCTTCACTTGCGGTGTGACGTCGGTCGGTTCGGCGGTTTGCCCGTAATGTCCCCTGCCGTTCGAGGACGGGCCGTCGCGTGACGCTGCGGGGCGTCGGGTTCCACGGGCCCGAGGGTGCTGCGGGTCCTCTCCTCTCCGCTGTCGTCGGGGCGGGGCCGACCGTCAGGTGTGGGCCGGAAGCTGGGTGGCCCGCTGCCAGGCGGTGGCGAACGCCGGCGCCCAGGGCCAGGTGCGGTCGAGGTGGAGGGTGCGTCTGCGTGCGTGGGCGGTGAGCCGGGCGGGCAGGTGGTAGAGCCTCCTGCGGATCGTCTCCGGTTCGGCGGCGGCGAGTTCGGGCTCGTCATGCAGGAGAAGGAGCCTGGTCCATGCGTCGAGGTCCGCGGCGATAGTGGCAGCCAGCACCCAGGCGGCGTTCAGCTGCCAGGACTTCGAGGGCAGCAGCCCGAGGCCGATCCGCTTGATCGCCTTGACACGATCCTCGACCTCGGCATGATCACGGTAGAGAGCATCGACGAACCACACCTGCCCGGAGCCGGACACCCCGGAAAGCCCCTGGTGGGCGGGGATGTTCGTGGCGACGATCTGGTAACGCCAGCCGGTGCGCTGCTCGAACGCGGTCAGCTTCTTCAGATCGCGGCGCGAGGGCTTGACCCGGCGCACGATCAGCCGCATCCCCTCGGGCCAGCCGCTCAGGTCGCGCACCCCGGTCAGCTCGGCGACCTGGTAGGTGACCTTCTGTCCGTCCGGGCCCTTGATCTCGTGGACCTCGCCGTCCTGCCGCAGCGCGTCGTTCCACACGTCCGCGGGCAGCAGTGCGATCGCGGCCTCGTCGGCGGTATTGATGGCCCAGCCGGTCACCCAGCGCACTCGGCGGCGGCTGGTGGTCAGCGCCTGCAGATGCTCAAGGAGGCCGTGGCTGAAGGCCGCGCCGTCGATCCTCACCAGCAGCTTCGACCACAGCGGCAGCGGAGTTGCCGCAGCGCGGCGGCCAGCACCGTCTTGTGGTCGGCGACGTCGTTGGACGCCGCGTTGCCCGGCCGTAGCAGCATGGTCACGCACTCGCGGGTATTGGCCAGCCAGGCGCCCAGCGGGTGATGTCCGTAGCCGCCCTTGAACGTGCCGGCCGCGCCGTCCTTCTTGCTGGTGCAGGTCACCAAGGTGGCATCGAGATCCAGGACGTACCAGTTGGTGAGCGTGCGCCCGCATACCGAGATCCACGGGAACCCACCGGGCCGCAGGGCGAGCAGCGTCCACACCCCACGCCGTATCACGGCGCGCACGCGCTCCACCCGGGCTCCGACAGGGCCGTCGATGGCTTCCAGCGTGCGCCACAGGGTGCTGTCCGAGACCGGACGGGGGAAGAACGGCCTCCAGTGCTGCTGCAGTTGCTCGGCCTGCAGGACATTCCTCGCGCCGAGGACGATCGCGCAGGCCAGCTGGACCAGGGCCATCCCGCGATCCCGCCACCCCGGCCCGACGCCGCGGGGCAGCGCGGCGGCCAGGGCGCGGGTCAGCCCGACCCGGTCCGCGATCCGGTGCAGCAGCACCACGCCCGCATGCCCGACCAGGTTCTTGCCGTCGGCCCGCACAACGAGCCGACGATCCCATTCGGTAGCCTGCACCTGTTGGGTGCCCCCACTCTGCGACGTTCTTGATCTAGGAAGTTCAGATCATCGCAGGTCAGGGGCACCCTTCCGCTATCAGGGCGTCACATCACTGACGGACGGCCCTCGTAGCTGAATACACGAGGATGACTTCTCATCTCGATGCTCGTCTGATGCCGCCCCAACGTCAGCGGGCATGGAGCGCATCGCCGTGAGCGCTGCAAGAAGCGCCCCCACGCCAACTAGCCGCACCCGGCTCTGCAGCCTCTGCCGATGCCACCTGAGCCGGTACAACAGTGAAGACCTCTGTTCCGGCTGCGCTCGCAGTGGGATAGCCGTACAGCCTGCGCTCTGCGTTCCACCCCGTGTATGGGCTCGCCAGGACGTCCGAGACGCCCTGTTACACAAGGACTTCGGCAGGCTGTGCCAACTCGTGCGAGAGTACGGCCACCTCCGTCAGGAGGACATGGCCGTCCTCACGGGGCTGAGCCAGGCATTTCTGTCGATGCTGGAATCTGGCCAGCGACGCCTCACCAACATCGACCGGATCACCGTGCTCCTGGACGGCTTGGACGCACCAGTCGACATCACAGGGCCGATGCTCCGCCCCATAGCTGCCGCTCCAGGCCCACCTATGCGGACAGCTTCTTGATGCTCAACCGCAGATCGTGATCTTGTAGTCAGACGGCGCTTGCATCACAGATCATGACGCCGCACCGAGCGCTGGGTGGGTGAGAGGATCAAGATCCGTCAAGAACTGGATCTCGGCAGGGGGAGTGCAGGGTGGCGAAGAGATCAGCGCTGCGTGGGTATCTGCTGGAGGAGGCGCTGGCCTGGCTTCTGCGGCACAGCGGCTACCGTCTACTCGTCGACGCGAGTCAAGATCGAACTGAGCTGACTGGGTCCGGCGGTACGCTCCGAGTCCGTGGGCGTGGCGCGGTTCACCAGGTGGACGTACTTGGAGAGTTCGCCTTCACGCCCGCTTTCTCCCTCCCTGTCCGTTTGTTCCTTGAGGCCAAACATTACCGGGAGCCGTGCCGGCTGGAGGTCGTACGCAACGCCCACGGCGTACTGCACGACGTCAATGAGAACTTCATGGACCACGGGGGTACCCGGCCCAGGCGACGCTTCCAGTACACGTACGCGCTGTTCTCCGCCAACGGGTTTACGCCGGAGGCTCAGCGGTATGCCCTGGCCCATCAGATCTCCCTGGTGGATCTATCCGGCGAGTCCTTTACCCAGGGCCCCGGCGAGTGCCTGGATCATCCCGTTCTGGGATGTTGATCTCGGTGATGGGTCCCGGAAGCAGGTGAACACGGCACCCGTGGATCATGGAGTTCTCTACGCTTCAAGATCCACGAAGGTGCCGTGTTCGTTCCTCCATCATCCCCTGTCGCTGCCCCCGCTTGCGCAGTGCCCCGCCTGGAAGCCCTCGGCGAGGGGGCCGCCAAGGATCAAGTCCGCTGCCTGGTGACCGAGTTCGAGTCGGTCACCGATCCGAGAGGGGCTTGCGGGGTGCGGTACCGGCTCTCCTCGCTGCTGGCCCTGGTGGTCTGCGCTATGACCCCGTCCGGACACGACTCGATCACCGCGGCGGCGGAGTGGTGCCGACGCGCGACGCCGGAGGAACTGGCTGCCTTCGGCCTGCCCTACCACCCGCTCCTCGGCCGCTACCGGGTGCCGAGCGAGAAGACTCTGCGCAGCGTCCTGGGACGCCTGGATCCAGGTGAGATCTGTGCGGCGGCCTACGACTACCTTTGGCCCCTGCTGTCCGCACAGCCCCGCCGGCCGGAACCGGTCATGCCCGACGGCGGCACCGAGCGTGAACAGCGCCGGGCCCACCGGACAGCCGCCCACGCCGATCCGGTACGCATCCGGCGGCGGGCGATCGCTGTGGACGGCAAGTGCCTGCGCGGCGCCCGCCGCCCGGACGGCAGCCGGGTCTTCGTCCTGTCCGCCGTCCGCCACGGCGACGGCGTCACGCTCGCCTCCCGCGAGATCGGCGCGAAGACCAACGAAATCCCCGAGTTCGCCCCTCTCCTCGACCAGATCGACGACGCGGACCTCGCGGGGACGATCGTCACCGCCGATGCACTCCATGCCCCACGCGACCACGCCACCTACCTGCACGAACGCGGCGCTCACTACCTGCTGACCATCAAGAACAACCAACGCGCACAAGCCCGTCAGCTCCACGCCCTGCCCTGGAAGGAGATCCCCGTGATCCACCGTGACGACGCCCGGGGCCACGGCCGACACGAGCAGCGGCTCGTGCAGGTCGTCACCGTCGACGGCCTGCTCTTCCCGCACGCGGCCCAGGTCCTGCGCATCCAGCGCAGACGCCGCCTCTACAGGGGCGAAGAAGTGGTCCAGCGAGACCGTCTACGCCATCACCGACCTGCCCGCCGAGGAAGCGAACGCCGCCGAGATCGCGTCCTGGGCTCGCGGGCACTGGACCGTGGAAAACACCGTCCACTGGTGCCGCGATGTCACCTTCAACGAGGACAAGTACCAGGTCAGGACCCACAACACGCCCGCCGTACTCGCAGCCCTCCGCGACCTGATCCGCAGCACACTCAAGCTCGCCGGCTACGTCAACACCGCCGCCGGACGACGAGCCCACACCGAACGCCCCCGCGCCCTCACCCTCTACGGCATCACATGATCAAACCGGACGATCCAGGCACTCGCCGGGGCCCTGGGTGAAGTCGCGCCCGACGAGGTCCGGCACCGGGCCCGGCGCCGTCCGGGTCAGCGCCCACCGCTTCGGCCTCGGTTGGCAGGGCACCAGGCCCGACTCCCGCATCAGTTGCCGAACCAGTTCCGGGCCGGCGGCGACGCCCCAGCGCAGCATCTGGGCACGGACGCGCCGGTAGCCGTAGGTGCCGTCGGACATCTCGAACGCTTTGGTAATGAGGAGCCGCAGTTCCTCGCGCCGCTGGGCGGTCGCGGAGTCGGGCCGGTTTCGCCAGTCGTAGTAGCCGGAGGTGGATACGCCGAGTTGTCTGCACATGAACTCGACGGAGTAGGCGTACTCCGCGTTTCCGAGTCGCATCGATTCGATGAACTCGTACTTGCTCGCTACCGGGGATCCTTCGCGAAGTACGCTGCGGCTTTTTTCAGGAAGGCGACTTCCATCTCCAGCTCACGGTTACGGCGTTCGAGTTCCTTCAGCCGGGCCCGCTCGTCCACCGGCAGCGGTCCGTCCTGCCGTCCGTTCTCACGCTCGTGCCGGCGCACCCAGGTGCGCAGCGTCTCGGGGTTCATGCCGAGTTCTCGCGCGACATGAGCGATCGGTTTACTGGATTTCAGCGCCAGCTGGACCGCTTCCTCACGGAACTCTGGCGAGTACGAGCTTGGACGTGCCACGTGCTTCTTCCCTCGATTCCTTACAGGACAACCCTATTGGGTCCCTGTCCGAGATCTTCGGGGCCCCTCACGCCCTGCATTCACGAGCAGGCGGGCAGGACCGCCGCACCCACGTCCAGGACCCGCTCGACACTCAGTCCGTGGTCCGTCTCCCAGGGACGTCGCAAGAGGATCACAGCTCCCACGCCGAGCACTTCCAGGGACGCCGGGAGACCGGTGCCATTTCCGCCCTGGTGTACGCCTCGCCAGCCTTCACTCGCCGGTCCACCGTCGTTCGCAACCCTGCCCAGCGTCGGACGGGCCTGTTCGCTGTCGCGACTCATGAGACGCCGCTCGATCACCGCGTGGGCCGGCGCGCGGTGGCCACTACGGCACCGCGTCAGCGATGGCCCCCACAGAGCCCGCCGGAAGCCCGGCACGGGCACATGCTCTCAGGACATCCTGACGAGAGGCGGCGGGACACGCCCGTCAGTCACCGCGCGCTCTGACACCACGGGGGAGCACCCCAACCGGCCCGTCGCACAACCGGCTCGCTTGGCCTGCCCGCGCGCTCCGGACAGCCTCCTTGTTCGATTGAAGGGCGCACCATATACCCCCTACCCTTGTCCGAGGAAGCCATGATCTACGTCACGGTGCATGGATCAACCACGACAGGGAATGATCCGGACAAGACGACCGAATGGCCCATTTCATTCTCGCGGGACATGCGCGGGACCGCGGGCCTGACAACCTGTCAGGTAAGCCGCTGACCTGCGAAAACGCACGGGAATCGGACGGCCTCCGGAGCCGTGTGCGCAGGTTCGAATCCTGCCGGGGGCACTCCGGATCAAGCTTGTGACCTTCAGGAATGCGGGTCACAAGCTTATGCCCATGCCAAAGACGCAAAACGCAAGCGGTGGGGTGGGGTGGGGTGGGGTGGGGTGGGGTGGGGTGGGGTGCTGCCGTTTCGGCCTGGATTGTTTGCAGCAGCCTCACGGGGCACACCAGCCCCCATGCGGCCGGGCGACTTGCAGGAGCGACTGGAGACGGCTCTCGCCGCCCGGGGTCCTCTCGGGTTGCGGTCAGTCGTCACATCGGAATCTCGAAGTGCACCGCGGCGATGCCCGGTCCGTGTTCGCCGGTGGTACGGGCGTCGAACACCTCCTTGGCCACGCTCCGCCAGAAGGGTTCCGTCCCCTTGATGTTCACGTTGGTGTGGAGGTAGATGCACTCGTAGCCCGGCGTGTCCGCGATGAAGTCGCATGCCGCGCCGACCAGGGTACGGGCGGGCCCTCGGCGTCGGTGGTCGGGCCGCGCGTAGACGCGGACCAGTGGGGCGGTGGTTCCGGACGGGTAGCGTTCGGCCAGCCAACGCGGGTGGGGCGGGTGGTTGGGACCCTGTGACCGCACGCCGGTCGTGGCAACCACCTCGCCGTCGTGAACGGCCACGATCAGCAGGTGCCGGGGATCGTCGAGATACGTGCCCTTGATGTCCACCACGTCGTGATGCCACTGGGGCACGTACCCGTAGCCGAACTCGTTGCAGAAGGTGTCGAACATGACGCGGCGCGCGCCGTCGACGTCGGCCGGTGTCGCGGGGCGCACGGTGTACTCGTGGTGCGCGGCCTGGGTCACGGGGGCTCCTCCGTCTGGCGTGTGCCGAGCGCACGGCAGCGTCGGCAGCGGGACCCGGGAGCCGCGCCGCCCGGGTCCCGCCACGCTAGCCAGCTGAAAACACTTTTCAAGAAGGCTCGGGGCGCGTCCCGGCACCGGGCAATGCGGGCCCACACGGCGCGCGTCCGCCGCCGGCACCGTCCCGTCGACGAGGCACACGGCCGCGGTGTCGTCCGCTCAGGTGTCGCCCCGGCTTTCGCCCAGACCGGCAGCGCCGTGCTGCCCCGCTTCCCGGGCCACGGAGTGAGCGCGGTGTGTGCGGAGCCGTACCCCTTCTTCTGGCTGGACGGCGGCCCCGGCACCGTCCACCGCTACCGCGCCGACACTCCGGGAGGCGCCCGGTGACAGCGACCGCCCCCACCGATATACGGTCCGCCGCCCGCCCGGAGCTGCTCACCCTGCGCGGTCGTACCCCCGTCGTGCGCATCACGGCCGGCCTGCCGGAACCGCACCCCGGCTTCTGGGCCAGGCCCGAAGGGCTCGCCGCGGGCGGCATGAAGGCCCGGGCCGCCGTTTCCATGCTGGTGGGCGCACGCGAGCGCGGCCGGGATCTTCGCCGTCCTCACCGTCGCGCAGGCCCTGGTCCTGCCCGCCCGGGAGGTCGAACCGAGCAGGGGCACCGTGCTCGTGGACTGGCGCGAGGTCCTCGGCAACCGGACCTTCCTCGCCTTCGCGCTCGCCATGGCCGGCGACAACCCCGAGCTGTACGAGGCCCGCTTCCCCGACCCCGACCGGCTCGCCGGACGCTGGACCGAGGACTGCCCGCGGCGGCACGGGGCGGGCCCGCGCGTGCTGGACATCGGCCGCGGCAGCGGCCGCGACGCCACCCACCTGCGCGGCGCCGGCCGCAGGGTGACCGGCGCTGACCTCTCCGAGGCGATGCTCGCCCACGCCCGCACCCACCCTCCCGGACCCGAGTACGTCCACACCGACCTGCACAACTTCGACCTGGGCCGGGCGGCCTTCGACGCGATCGTCTGCCTGGACAGCGCCCTGCTGTACTGCCACACCAACAACCAGCTCGACGGCTTTCTCGCCTCCTGCCGCCGCTCGCTGGTCCCCGGCGGACTGCTGGTCGGCGAGATGCGCAACGGCGCGTACTTCCTCGGCCGTACCGACCTGCTGGACGCACCCGCCGTCAGTTCCTTCGTCTGGCAGGGCACCGCCGACCGGTCCACCACCACGCTCACAGTGGACCGTACGGCCCCATTCCTGTGCCGTACACGGGTCACGTGTGGACCCGGCCCGACTATCCGCCGGAACCGGGCCCGCCGCCGCGATAGGTGCCCCCCTGTCAGATCCCTTCGGATGCGTCCTTGTCGATCGCTTCAGGCGGTGCTCGGGCGCGCTCGGGCCGTGTCCGGTGAGCGCGCCCGGGGCGCGGGGTGCTCCGGTGTCACACGGGCGCCCCCTTTCTCCGCCCCGTCGGCCCCGCCCCGCGCAGCCCGCGCACGGCGAGGACGCCCGCGCCCACGACCGCGACGACGCACCCCGCGAGGACGACCAGCGCCGTGGTACGGCTGAGCCCCGGCAGCGTGTCCTCCCCGCCCGCGTCCGGCGCCGACAAGGTCAGGCCCTGGCAGGCGGACGGCGTGGCGACAGGCTCGGTGCCGTCCACGACCTGGAACTGGAACGCGTTGGTCTGGGTGTCGCCGTCGGTGGCCGTGACGGTGTAGGTGAGGGTGGTGACTCCCGCGCGCAGCGGGGTGACGGCGGCACAGGCGACGGAGCCGTCGGCCAGAACCGGCTGCCCCACGGGCACTGTGGTGCCGTCGGGTCCGGTCAGGCCGATCTCCGGCGTGGTGCCGGGCATCAGACGGTCGAAGGTCAGCGCGACGACGCTGGTTCCGGAGCCGGCCTTGGCGCCGGGTGCCGGCGTGGCGTCCTTCAGTGCGGTGTGGGCGTACGCGGGCGCGCTGCCGAGGAGCAGCAGCGCGCACAGGCAGCCCAGCAGGACGGCCGGCGCCCTCAGAAGTCGAAGTCCGCGCATGCTGTCCGGTTGTCCATCGCCTCACGGGGGTGGACCACGAGGGCGACCGCGTCCTCGCCGGTCTTCTGGGCGTTGTTCACCGTCGTCATGGCCTTGCCCGACTTGTCGGCGACGAACATCAGGTGCACCTCGTTCGGCGGTGTGGTCGCGCCGCCCTTCTCGAACTGGAAGTGCTCCCCGCCGTTGTCGTCCGCGCAGTGCTGGGCGTGCAGGTGGGCCATGTAGGCGTCGCCCGGCTTCAGGCCGGTCAGGGACACCGTCACCGTGGTGCCCTTCGGGCCCTGCGCCAGCCAGGCCGTGCCCTTGACGTCGTCCATGCCCGGCGGCCGGGTGTCCAGCACCTGAAGCGTGCCCTTCACCACCTCCGCGTCGGGGATCTTGTTCGCGGGGGTGGCCGAGGGGTCCCCCATCGCCATGTCGTCCATACCGTCCATGCCGTCCATGCCGTCCATGCCGTCCATGCCGTCCATGCTCTTGGAGGGGGATGAGGACGCGGCCGTGTCGGCGGACGTGTTCGAGGTGTTCTCGGAGGAGTCGCCGCCGCAGCCGGACAGCAGGGCGGCCGTCGCCGCCAGCGTGGCGCCGGCGACGGCGAGACGGGTGCGCGGGCGACGCGGCACGGCCGCGGGCCCGTCCCGTTCGGGCATCACCGAAGGCACCACTGACGTGGTGTCACGCAGGGGCGGGCGGGCGGACGTGTGGTGGTTCATGGGTCAAACTCCCGATCGATGACTGAGGCCGGGGCCCGGACGACGAGACTGCGGCGGCGCACAGCAGGCCGTCGCGTGGCCATGGGCGGACACGGCCCGGGCCGAAGAGGACAGGCCGACGCGCCTGCGGGCAGGTCGGCCGTCGCCTGTCTCCCGGCCACGGCAACAACCGGACATCGGGCCGGATTCAGGGCCGTACGGCGAGCAGCGGATCGGGAGACGGGCGGCTGACTGCGGACCGGCTCCGCGGTGGCCCTCTTCGGACGAGGACATGCCTCAGGGAGACGGGTGTCGGTTGCGGCCGCTCCCAGTCACCGGCGGCGGCCCGGTACGGCCGCGCCTCGCGCCCGTCGCCCGGGTGGAAGAGGACGCCGCAGACCCGGCGCAGTGGTGCGAAGAGGAGGGCTGCCAGGGCCCGGCCGATCCGGTGGACGGCCGCCTCGCCCCGCCAGAGCCACAGCCCGCACACGACGGCGGCCAGCAGGTGCGTCAGGAGCATCCCGGCAGTACTCCCGTGCATCACAGCGGACAACAGCGGTGTGCCGGAAGCTGTCTCCACCACCCCGGAACGGGCCCCGTGATGGTGCACGGCCACGCCGGAGTGGGTGAAGACCGCCCCGTGGTGCATGCCGGAGGCCTGTTCCGTCCCCGGCCCACCGGCCGGGGCGTCCGGCGGGCGGATCAGCAGGTGGGCGAGGCTGAACAGCAGATGCAACAGCCCCTGCGCGCCCACCGTGGCTCCGACGACGGTCGCGGCGCCGCGTTCCCGGCCGGTCAGCCACCAGGCGCCCGGGACCGTCACGGCGAACGCGAGGCCCACCGCCCACCAGGGCAGGAGGTCGCCCGACATCAGGGCATGGCCCAGCGCTGTCGTCACCACGCAGACGGCCGCCAGGACCCCGGCCCGCGCGAGACGCAGGACATCGGCGGCGTCTTCGGTGACGCCTGCCATGCGGCACCTCCGGGACATCGGGGAGACTTCTCAGGACCGACCGTTCCCGTTACTTACGGGTGGCCGGGCAGCCGCGTTCACGCATGCCATCGGTCGATGGAGGCGCGTGTGTCAGCACCGCTCGGTCACGTCCCGCTGTTCGGTGTAGCCGATCTTGTGTCTCCCGCCCCGCGGACACCGGCGCACCGGCCATCGGGGGCAGCGCCTCCCAGCGGAGCGTGATCCGCTGCACCGCTCCACGGGACACCATCCACCGTTCGAAGTGGCCCGGTCTGCCGTTCCGGCGGACCGGGCGGCGGAGCCGCTCGGCCCTCGCCCGGGGCACGAGGGCCCACCTGCCGTCGGACTCCCGCGGGGCCGCCGAGTGCCAGGGAGTCGTCCAGGCGTCGGGCGCGTCATCAGGAGTCCCGCTCCCATGCCGCACAGGCCCGGTGCTGTTCGCCGGGCAGTGCATCCACTCCGCCCGGCAGAGACGCCGACGTGACGGCGTTCCCCGGCCCCCGGAGCGACGTACGGCCTGTCAGGCCGCAGCGGCCACCGGCGTGCAGTGCTCGGCGTCGTCGAGCCACTCGATCAGCGAGGTGCGGGCTCGGGCGACGCGTGAGCGCACCGTGCCGATGGGGCAGTCGCTCACACCGGCCGCCTCCGCGTAGGGAAGTCCCACCAGCTGGGTGAGGACGAACGCTTCGCGGCGGTCGTCCGGGAGTGTGTCGAGCAGCTGGGCGAGGGCGATGCCGTCGTCGAAGCCGGGCAGACCGCGCGGCTGGGCACGTTCGGCGGCCGACTGCCAGTCATCGGTGTCCGACAGGCGCGGGCGGGAGGAGCTGTAGCGGATGCTGTCGATCACCGTGCGGCGGGCGATGGACAGCAGCCAGGTACGCGCCGAGGAACGGCCTTCGAACCGGTGCAGGCTGCCCAGGGCACGCAGGAACGTGTCCTGGGTCAGGTCGTCGGCACTCTGAGGGTCGGCGCCGAGAAAGGTCACGTAGCGGCGGACGTCTCGGTGCAGGGCGCGGACGAACTTCTCGACAGCGTCGGGGTCGCCGCTGCGGGCGGCGAGTGCCCACGCCGTGATCGACTCGTCTCCCGACACATCTTTCGATTCTTCGCGTGCTGAGGACAGGGCGGGAATGATCACCTGGTGTCTCTCCTTCTCGGGAATCCAGGGAACCGATGTCCGGGGCGGCGCGCGCAGAACAGCGGGCGGCACGGCGGAACCGGTGAAGGGTGAACGGCCGGGCACAGCTGTGTGCGGCCGATGCCCGAGGCAGGGAGCCGACGGCTCGACGTCTGTGTGGACGGGCCTCGGGAAACCGGCTGTCGTCAGGCGACAGCGGTCCCGGCGGGCGGTCCCCGAGTAGCGATCGCGTGGGTGAGAAGGAGTTGCCGCAGCCCGCGACCCGTACGGGCCCGGCGGGACCGGACGCGTGGGCGGTCCGGCGGCGAGGGCAGCCGGAAGACCAGGCGCAGTGGTGCGACGAGCCAGCCGGCGAGCGCCCGCAGGATGCGGAAGGCGGCGCGTTCGCCGTGGGCGAGCCACAGGCCGGACAGCAACGCGGCCAGCAGGTGGGCGGCGAGCATGCCCGCCGAGGACATGCCGCCCATGCCGTGATCCAGGGAATGCGCGACCCCCATGGGACCCATCGATCCCATGGAGTGCGCCGCCCCCGTCATGTGGTCCATCGACCCCATGGAGTGCATGGCGCCCGTCCCGTGGTCCATGGAGCCCACGGACGTCGACATGGCGTCATACCCCGCGCCCGGCCCGGAGGGCGAACCGCACAGCAGGTGGCCCAGCCACTGCTGGACGAGCGACCTGCCGCTGGACGGTTCCGGGTGCACGAGGGCCTGGGCGAACGAGAACGACGAGTGGAGGACGGCCTGAGCGGCCACCGCGACGGAGCCGACCAGGACCGGCCCGCGCTCGCGTCCTGCCAGCCGCCAGGCCGTGCAGCCGGTCACAGCCGCCCCTGCGGCCAGGGCCCACCAAGGCACCGGGACCCCCGACATCATGACGTGACCCAGGGCAGTGAGCAGCACGCAGACGGCCGCGAACACCGCGGCCCGTAGCGTGCGAGAACACCACCCGACAGTCATGGCGCCTCATCTTCGCAGTCCGGGTCACCTGGGTCACGGAAGGGTACGGAAACGACCCAGGTATCCGACTCAGGCCCGCCGTTGTGATCCACACCACAGCAGCGGGCGGGAACTCGCCGGTCGTTCCTGCCGACTCCTACCGAGGCCCCGGGAAGTACCGCCGGGCGGAGTCGGGGTGGAGGAGGGGCGCCGGTGGCGGCGGAGCAGAGCGAGACCCGGACCGCGGTCGGCAGCGGCCCGGCGCGGGCGACCGCGGCTGTGACCGCGCTGCTGACGTGTGCCATGGCCTTCTCGATGATGCAGCTGTTCCTGCTCGGCGCCCTGGGACCGCGGCTCGTGGACGACCTGGACGTGTCGCCGACCGTGCTGGGCCTGACCACGACCGTCGGCTTCGGGGCGGCGGCTGTGCTCTCACCGGCCGGTGGGCGTGTGGTGGACCGTCTGGGGCCACGCCGTTGTCTGGTCGCGCTGCTGCTGGTGTCGGCGGTGGCGCTGGCACTGATCGGGGCGGCTCCGGGGGCGGGGTTCCTGCTGGCGGCGGTCGCGCTGGGCGGGCTGCCGCAGGCACTGGCGAACCCCGCCACGAACAAGACGATCCTGGCCGCCGTTCCCGCCGAACGGCGCGGTTCGGTGACCGGGATGAAACAGTCGGGCGTGCAGTTGGGCGCGTTCGCCGCCGGACTGCCGCTGGCCGCGCTGGCCGGGGCCGTCGGCTGGCGGGGCGCGGTGTGGACGGCGGCCGGGACGGCCGTGGTGGCCGCGGTCTGGGCGGCGCGGGCCCTGCCCGCCGATCCGCCCCCGAAGTACGCGCCCGTCTCGTGGATCCCCCGGGGAACGATCGCCTGGCTGGCGGCCTACTCGCTACTGCTGGGCTGCGGCATCGCCTCCGTGAACACCTACCTCGCCCTCTACGGCGTACGGCGGCTCGATCTCGGCCCGACGACGGCCGCCGCCCTGGTGGCGGTGCTGGGCGTGGCCGGGATCGCCGGGCGACTGGGCTGGTCCAAGGTCGCGGGACAACCGGGCCGAGCCGTGTGGCTGCCGGGCGCACTGGCGGCCGGTGCGGTGGGGGCGGCGCTGCTGCTCGCGGCCTCCGCGTACGCGCATCCGCTGGCCTGGGTCGCGGCGGTGGCCGTGGGCGTCTTCGCGGTCGCCGCGAACGCGGTCTCGATGGTGCTGGTGATGCAGCGCGCGGCAGCCGGCCGGGCCGGCCAGGACTCGGCGCTGGTCTCAGCCGGCTTCTTCGCCGGGTTCGCGCTCGGTCCGCCGCTGTTCGGGCTGCTCGCCGCGGCCGGTCACTACGGGGCGGGATGGCTGCTGGTCGCGGGAGAGTTCCTGGGCGCGGGCGTGGTGGCCCTGGTCTGGGCGGTGCGCGAACGGCGACCGGTCGTACGGCGATGAGTACGCCGCGTGCGGTCACGGGCCCCCCGCCTGCCGTACCCGACTGGGCCGGGCGGGCGCTGAAGTCCGTCCTCGACCGGGTGGCTGTCGCCCGGACCGATGTCGGCGACCGCTTCCCGCTGTTCGCGGACCCCGGCGGCGGCCGGTGGACGACGACCGGGCGGGGCTCGTGGACGGGCGGCTTCTGGGCAGGACTGCTGTGGCTCCGCGCCCGGTATTCCGGGCAGGGGATCGACCGCGAGGCCGCCAAACGGTTCACCGCCCGGCTCACCGGCTGGGTGGACGCCGACACCGCCACGCGCGGACTGATCCTCTGGTACGGCACGGCGCTCGCCGACACACCCGAGGCCGCCGTTCTGCGTCTGCGGGCGGCTGACGCCTGCCGGGACGCCTACGACTGCGAACTCGGCCTGGTTCCCTGGGGCTCGGCGTTCGGCGGACCCCGTCTCCTGGCGCGCGTGGACGGCGTGCCCGGCATGGTTCCGCTGCTTGCCTCGGTGGACCCACGGGCGGCCGGGTCCCATCTGCGCCGTCATCTGGAACTCTGCGCGGGTGATGGCTGCTTCCGCTGGTCCTGGCGGTACGAGCGGCCTGGCGGCTGGGCGTCCTGCGACGACCCGCCGCCCGGCTGGAGCCGAGGCCGCGCCTGGCTGCTGCTGGCCGTCGCCGATGCCGCGCACCATCTGGACACCGACGATCCGGCAGAATCCGTAAGTCACTTGCTCCGGGAACCGGCTGTGCCTCCGGCCGACGAGGCACACCCCGAAGGCCCTCTCGACACCTCCGCCGCCGCCATTACCACCGTGGCCCTGCTCAAGCTCGGCCACCGCGAGCAGGCGGTCACACTTCTCGACGAACTGGTCCGCACCCATGTCACGGCGGACGGCCGTCTCCTGAACGGCTGCTACGACCTCGCCGCCGGGACGGCGACGCAACACGAGCTGATCTGGGGCGACTTCTTCCTCGCGTACGCGCTCGCCACACTCACGGGCCTCGTCGGCCCGCACGACGCCTGAGCGCTCCGCCGGACGTGCCGTGTCATGCCGTCGTTCGTCTGCGGCACCGTCTCGGCCGGTCGCTCTCCTCGCTCTCGGCTTCGCTCGAAACCGGGGGACCCGTCGTCGTCGGTCGCGGGTCACGTCCCGCTGTCCGGTGTGGCCGATCTTGTATCTTCCGCCCCTCGGACACCGACGCACCGGCCATCGGGGGCAGCGCCTCCCAGCGGAACGTGATCCGCTGCACCACTCCACGGGACACCGTCCCGTCGCGGCGGGGCCGCATGGCGATACGGCCCCGCATCCCTTCAGGGCGCTGTCGGACAGCGTGGAAACCGGCGGTCGTGCGAGGCGCGCGGAACCGCCCGGACAGCTTGCTTCCTCGTCGGAGCAGCCGTACGCGCGGGCGAGGGCCGGGGGCCGGCCGCCTCGAGGGGCGGGCCGGACGGTGACAGAGCCGCCCAACCTCACGCGCCGAGATCCAACCCAGTGCCGCGGCAGGCAATGTGTGCCCGTCAAGGGGCGGCGTCCGGTGCGTGCTCTCGGCGTGCCGGGCGCACGCCCCCGTACTGGACGTACTTGGGCTTGTGCCCGGTGCGGCGAGAGTGCGCACCGGACGCCGCGACGGGGCGAACGTTGCCTGTTGCGGCCCTAGGTGGTGCGCAGGACCCGGCGCGCGACCGACGTGACGTGCAGTTCGTCCGGGCCATCGAGGAGCCGGGCCGCTCTGCCCGTGCGAAACAGGGCGGGCAGAGCGGTGTCCGGGCCGAGGCCGGCTGCTCCGTGGACCTGGATCGCCGCGTCGGCCACCTGCTGAAGGGTGCGGGCGGCGGCCACCTTGGCCAGGCCCACCTCCACGTGCGCGTCAGCCCCCGCGTCGAGGCGGGCCACCGCTTCGTACACCAGCGGGCGGGTGGTCCGCAGGGCGAGCAGCGACTCGAAGACGTGCTGCTGGACGAGTTGCAGGTCGCCGAGCGGGCCTCGGGAGCGGGTGCGGTTCACGGCGCGCTCGCGCATCAGGTCGAAGGCCCGGCGTGCCTGGCCCAGCCAGCGCAGGCAGCGCAGGGTACGGCCGAGTTGGAGTCGTTCGCCCGCGACGGCGAGGGCCTTGCCGCGCTCGCCGATCACATGGTCCCCGTCGACCATCACCTCGTCCAGGGCGATCTCCCACTGCCCGCCCGCACCGAACACCGGCAGTTCGCGCACCACACGGAAGCCGGGTGAGGAGGTGGGCACGAGGAGCAGCGACAGCTCTTCGCGGTCCGGCGGTTCGCCGTCGGTGCGGGCGAGGACCGTGACGAGGTCGGCGTCGGCGGCCCCACTGGTGAACCACTTCCGCCCGTTCACCCGCCAGCTTCCGTCCTCCTCCGGCACGGCACGCGTGGCGGTGAGGAAGGGGTCGGTGCCCGGTGTCTCGGGCTCGGTCATCGCGTAGCAGGCCCGTATCTCCCCGGCGACCAGGCGCTCGGCGTAGCGGTCGCGGACGCCGGGGCTGCCGTGCCGCCACAGCATCAGCGTGTCGAGCAGAGGTGCCGATCCGAGGGCGGCCGGTCCGTGGTCGCTGGCTCCCTCCGCTTCGGCGACATGCGCGTACGACCCCAGCGGCAGCCCTTGCCCGCCGAGTTCGGCGGGAAGCGGCAACGCCCACAGCCCCTCGGCCGTCGCTGCCTCCCGCAGTCCGTGCAGGGCGGCTGCGGCTTCCGGTCCGCCGGCGTCCAGCAGCGGTTCACGGGGCACCACCCGGTCGCGTACGAACGCCCCGACGCGGTCTCTCAACTCTGTTGTTTCCGCCGGGCATTGGGGCGCTCCGGTGAAGTCCTCCATGCGGATTTCTCCTCACTTTCCTCAGAGGTCACGGGAACCCCGGCCGTCGGCCGTCCGACTTCCTCTTCCGTGGAACAGGTCGGGGGCGACCGCCCCCGGGTTCCCGCGCGTCAGGAAAGGAGTGGCATGGCGACTCCAGCCACACCGGCCGTCGCTCGGACGGTCGGCCCCCTCGACGGACTCCGACTGGAGAGCTCAGGTCCACCGGGTCCGGCGGACGGCCTCGTCGCGGAGCATCTGCGGCTGCTCGGCGCCCGGGGAGACGGAAGCTCCGGCAGCCGGCTCACCGTCACCGGAGAAGACCTCGGCGAGGTCACCGCCCGCACCACATGGGGCATGACCGCGACGGACGAGGCCACCGCTCAGGCGGCGACGGGCATCATGGCGGTGCACGGTCGGCGCGACGGCTCCCCGCGCGGGCTCGCCGTCGACTACGCCGCCACCGCCACCGGCGTGCTCGCCGTGCAGGGCCTGCTGGCCGGGCTCCTGGCCTCGGCGCGCGGAGGCGGGCGCACCGCGCAGGTGGAGGTGAGCGCGGAGCGGGCCGGTCTGCTCGCGGCCTCGCAGTACCTGGCCGCCGCCGGGGCGGAGGAGGGCGAGGCCGCCGAACTCGCGCCCGGCGGGCCCCCCTTCACCTCCGCCGACGGGACCGTCTTCGAACTGGAGACGCTCGACCCTGGGGTGTGGGCGGCGTTCTGGCGCGCCCTCGACGCACCGGAGGAGGCGATACGTCAGGGGTGGCGGCCCTTCCAGTTCCGTTACGCCACCGCCTGCGCTCCCTTCCCGCGGACCCTGCACGAGGCGGTGCGGGCGAGCTCCTGGGAGCGGGTCCGGCACACCGCCGAGACGTCCGGCGCCGATGTGTGCCCGCTGCGGTCACTCGCCGAACGGGCGGCGGAGTACGACGGGGCCCCGCCCTGGGAACTGAGCCCGCGCGACGCCACGTACGCCCCGGGGAGAGCGAGCGGCGATCCGCCGCTGTCCGGGTTCACCGTCCTGGAGGCCGGCCGCCGCGTCCAGGCCCCGCTTGCCGCCCATCTCCTCGGTCTGCTGGGCGCGGAGGTGATCCGGATCGAGCCGCCGGGCGGCGACCCGTTGCGTGGTATGCCGCCCACCTGCTCGGGTGTCTCGGCACGGTGGCTCGCGCTGAACCGGGGCAAGAAGGCCGTCGAGGTGGACATCAAGTCCCCGGCCGACCGGGAGCGGCTGCGCGAGATGGCCGCCGACGCCGATGTGTTCCTGCACAACTGGGCGCCGGGCAAGGCCGCGCAACTCGGCCTCGACCACGAGCACCTGGCCGCCGCCAACCCCGCGCTCGTCTACGCGTACACCAGCGGCTGGGCCGGCCGGCTGCCAGGCGCTCCTATGGGCACCGACTTCATGGTCCAGGCCCGTACCGGGGTGGGTGAGGCCGTACGGCCCGCCGACGAGACACCCGCGCCGTCGCTGATGACACTGCTCGACGTCCTCGGCGGGCTGCTCGGCACCGAGGGGGTCCTGGCGGGGCTGCTGCTGCGTGAGCGCACTGGTCACGGGGTGCGCGTCGACTCGTCTCTCCTCGGCGCCGCCGACGTGCTCACGGCACCCGCCCGGGCCCGGGCCGCACAAGGGCTCGACCCGCGTCAGCCGGCTGGGTTCCGCCGCCCGCTGCCGACGACGGACGGCTGGATCGCCCTTCCCGATCACGGCGCGATCCCGTACGACGTACGCGGACTGTCCACCGGTCAGGCGCTTTTGCGGTTGCGCGAGCGTGGTCTGGCCGCCGTCCCGGTCGTCACCGACCTCGCCCTTCTCCTCTCCTCCGGCTCGATCAGCCGCGACGCCCACGGCGCACCCGCCGTGCCGACCCCCTGGAGCTTCGTATGACCGTGGCCCTGCACGACCTGCTTCCCGCCGGACTGCGCCGCGGCTGGGCGGTCGACGGCAGCTGCCCCGACCTCGACCTCTACAGCCTCTACCGGTCCCGGCAGATCGCCGACCCGCACCGCACCGCGGTCCTCGATGCCAGGGGGAAGCTCTGTTACACCGCCATGGACCGTAAGGTGCGATGTCTGGCCGCCGGGCTGTCCGGGCTCGGCATACGCGCCGGCGACGTCGTCGGCATACAGCTCCCCAACGGCCGGGGCGCCGTCATCGCCGACCTCGCGCTGGCCGCCCTGGGCGCGATCGCGCTGCCCTTCCCGGTCGGCCGCGGCCACCGCGAGGCGGCCTCGCTGCTGCGCAGGGCGGAGGCGGTCGCCGTCATCGCCGCCACCGAACACCGCGGCAACCACCACGCCGCCGGCCTGCTCGCTCTGACCGGTGAACTGCCCGACCTGCGCACCGTGATCAGCGCCGGGCCGGGAACCGCCCCCGAAGGCACTGTCGCGCTCTCCTCACTGCTGCGCACCGACCCCACTTCCTTCAGTCCGGCCCGCCCCGACCCCGACTCCGCCGCCCGCATCCTCGTCTCGTCCGGCTCCGAGGCCGAGCCGAAGATGGTGGCTTACTCCCACAACGCGCTGGCCGGCGGCCGCGGCAACTTCCTGGCCTCCCTCATCCCCGACGGTCAGCCGCCGCGCTGTCTCTTCCTCGTACCGCTGGCCTCCGCGTTCGGCAGCAACGGCACCGCCGTCACGCTCGCCCGGCACGGCGGAACGCTCGTCCTGCTGGACCACTTCACCCCCGAGGCGGCCCTGGACGCGCTCGCCGAGCACGAGCCCACGCATGTCCTGGGCGTGCCGACCATGATCCGGATGATGCTGGACCGGACCGCCGAGGGGCGGCACCCGGCGCCGACTCCCCCGACGGCCGTCGTCGTCGGCGGCTCGCCGCTCGACGAGGCCACGGCCGAGGAGGCCCGCCGGGTCTTCGGCTGCCCGGTCGTGAACCTCTACGGCTCGGCCGACGGCGTCAACTGCCACACCGGGCTGAGTGATGAACCCCTGCGCGGGGAAGGGCCCGGCATCCTCGCGGGACACCCCGACCCGCGCGTCGCCGACATCCGTATAGCCGTCCCCGGCACACCCGAACTGCAGGAAGCGCCGAAGGGGTCGGTCGGTGAGATCGTCGCCCGCGGTCCCATGACGCCACTGTGCTATGTGGCCGCCCCGGACCTTGATGCCCGCTACCGCACCGCCGACGGTTGGGTACGCACCGGCGACCTCGGCCTGGTCGAGGACGACGGCAACCTGCGGATCGTCGGCCGCCTGAAGGACGTCGTCATAAGGGGCGGGGCCAATATCAGCCCGGCCGAGGTGGAGATCGAGCTCGCCGGCCATCCGCTGGTCCGGGACGTGGTGTGCGTCGGGGTGCCGGATGCGCTGATGGGCGAGCGGCTGGCGGCCTGCGTGGTGTCGCGGGGTAATGCGCCCACGCTGGAGGAGCTGTCCGCGCACCTGGACAGGCGCGGACTTGAGCGGCGCAAGCACCCCGAACACCTGGTGTTCGTCACGGAGTTGCCGTTGACTCCGGCGGGCAAGCCGGACCGGGCGCTGCTGCGGGAGCGGTGCGCGGCGCAGGCACCGGAGCCCGCGGCGCAGGCCGTGTGACCCGTACGTGAGAGGGCCGCCGTGTGTCTCCCGGCGGCCCCGCACTCCTGTCAGGAGGACTCCCCCTCCTCCCTCGCGTGCCCCGCTACGGGGCCAGCGCCTTCTCGATCGTCTCCGCCGCGTTCTTGTAGACGGTCATCAGATCCAGGTCCTTGCCCGGGTAGTTGACGATCTCCACCTGCTTCGCCCCCGAGTCCGGCAGCACCTCGCCCGTCGTCATGTGGACGTTGTCGAAGACGTACGCGGGTTTCTTCCCCGACAGCTCGGACAGCTGCTTGGCCGTCACGGCCTCGGGGCCGTACGTGCCGCTCACCTCGGCGCCCGCCAGTTTCGCCGACCAGAGGGAGAACACCTGGGCGACGACGGTCGGGGCATTGCCGCCCGGCCATGCCTCCTTCAACTGCTTCTGCAGCGTGCCGTACTCGCTCTCGAAGGAGGCGTTCCACTGAGTGGCGGCGTCCCCGGTGCCGAACAGCTCGCCCAGGCGTGCCACTTCGGTGCTCACCTTGTCGGCGTCGTTGTCCAGGTTGACCTCGACCAGCTTCGCGTCGGACCCGGCGGCTTCCTTGATCTTCTCCGCGTACGGCTCGAAGGGTGCGTAGAGCACGAAGTCGGCGCCGGCGACGGCCGTGAGGTCGGACGGTTTGGGGTCGTAGTCGGGGGCGTGCTGCGCGGACGACGGGACGATGACCTTCACGTCCTCGGCACCCGCGGCTTTCGCGAAGGCGCCCTCCCAGGTGGTGGTGGCAACGACGACGGGCGTGTCGGCGTCGGTCTTCCCGCTCGTGCTCGCGTCCGAGCTGTCGGCCTTGTCGGAGCCGCAGCCGGTGGCGGTCAGGACGAGCGCGGTGCTCAGACTCAGTGCGAGAAGGGAAGGGACACGGATGATGCGGACGCGGATGCGCGCCATGAGCTGATTCTCCGTTCGGGGATGAGATGGACGGCCAGGACGACGATCCCGGCCGTCAGGACGAGCACGGGCCCGGGCGGCCAGTCGAGCTTCAACGCGACAAGGAACCCGGTGAGGTTCACGACGACACCGATGCCCACCGCCCAGGCGGTGATGGACTTCAGGGAGGTGCCCAGCCGCCTCGCGGCCAGCGCGGGCAGCAGGGTCAGCGCGTCGACGAGCAGCGCGCCGGTCAGTTTGATGGCTCCGGCCACGGACACCGCGACCAGGACGAGCAGCAGGAGGGTGAGCAGGTCGACGCGTACGCCCGAGGAAAGGGCGAGTTCACGGTCGTGGAGCAGCAGGGCGAGATCGCGGCGACGCCACCAGAACAGCGCCGGTACGACGACCGCGAGCACGCCCAGCAGCCACAGGTCGGCCGTGCCCACGGACAGGATCGAGCCCCACAGCAGCGCGAACGCGCCCTGCGCGTTCACCCCGGACACGGCAAGAAGCAGCAGCGCGGCGGCGATCGCCAGACTCATCAGCAAACCCATCGCGCCCGACAGGCCGTCCGGCGTGCGCGCGAGCGGCGCGACCCCGGCACCCGCCAGGGCGCAGGCGACGAGGGCGCACAGCATGGGGTCGAGCCCGGTCAGCAGTCCGACCGCGATGCCCAGCAGCGCGACGTGCATCATCGCGAACCGCACCGGCATGATGTCGAGCCCGACGATCACGACACCGATCACGGGGAGACCGATCGCAGCCAACAGCAGTGCCGTTCCGGCGCGTTGGACGGGTAAGAGCTGGAGGAGCGGCCCGAGGTCGGTGGCGGCGAGGGTGTTCACCGGACCTCCCTCAGCCGGCCGGCGGCCATCTCCAGCACCCGGTCGCAGCGATCGGCGAGCGCCCGGTCGTGCGTGACGACCACGACGGTGACGGGCAGGGACAGCAGGACGTCGGCGGCCTCCTCCTGTCCCGCGAAGTCGAGCGCGGCGGTGGGCTCGTCGGCCAGCAGCACCCCCGCGCCGGCCGCGACACAGCCGACCGCGCGGGCCAGATACATGCGTTGCAGCTGGCCTCCGGAGAGCGTGTGCAGCGGCCGGCCGGTCAACGACCCGACGCCCAGCTTCTCCGCCGCCTCCACCGCCTCGACGCGCGCGCCGCTGCTTGCCAGCAACTCCCCTGCCAGCAGCGGGAACCGGCCGACCGCGGGTTTCTGCGGAATCCACGCGCACGCCCGGCGCCGCCATGCCCACTCGGCCGCGCTCTCCGTGCCCCGACCGCCGACGAGGATCCGGCCGGCGTACTGACGGTGCAGGCCAAGGACAGCTCGTAGCAAGGTGGTCTTGCCCGAACCGTTGGTGCCGGTCAACGCCACCCGCTGGCCCGCCCCGACGTCCAGGCCGACGTCCCGCACGGCGTCCACCCGGCCGTGACGGCAGACGACTTCACACATCCGGACGTCCAGACCGTCCATGCCACCTCCTCGCTCCCCCACAACAGTCGGAAGGAAGGAGCGGCTGGTTCCCGCGGATCGCCACACGTTGCTCACCGCGCAGTCGGGGCATGCCTCATCGTCTGCCGGCGCAGTCACGATCTGTGCAGCCGGCACGCACAGCGCCATGAGCACTGCCGCATCTGCGCCGAGACCACCGGCCGCGCCGACGACGCCGACGCCTGCCGGGATGTACGCAACGCCATACGGGGCGGTTCAGCCCGTGCCATGGCGCCGGAGTCCGCCTCGCCGTGCGCGGCACACCGCCTCAGAACAGTGCCAAGCCGTCACCACTGGTGTCCACGACGACCGGGCGGGGCTGGGTCGGGAGGCCGTCCACCCGGTCGGGACCGGCCGCAGCGGCCACGGCGGGGGCCGTCTCGGCCAGCCAGTCGTGGAACAACCGGACGGCCTCGCGGTAGGGGACCCGGGCCAGGATCCGGTGCTCGCCGGAGGGACAGAAGTCGACCATGACGGTGAGCAGACAGGCTCGCGGCGTGTTCTGACTGCCCGTCCAGGACACACGCAGGGCTCCGCAGGGTTTGCGTCCGCCCGGAGTCCGGTGGGTCGGGCGCAGGGACCGGCAGGCGATGAACGCCGTCCACGCGGCGAGGTGCGGCAGCGGCAGGACGGTGCGCGCGCGACAGCCGGTGCAGCGGTGCCAGTGGCGGAGCCATGTCTCGGCGTCGGTGCGGAAGAGGCGGAGGCAGCGGTCCGTGACGCGGGCGTCGGTGGCGTAGAGGTGGTCGGGACGTTCCCGCGTGTTGCAGGACTGGCAGACGGGGGCGCGGACATAGCCGTGCTCGTGGCAGTGGTCGAGGACCGCGGCGGGCACACGGAGGCAGACGGCGCAGAGCCACCCGGCCACCCTCTCCGTGATGCCGGGCTCTCTGCTGAGCACGGAGTACCGACGGCCTTCGAGCTCTTTCCCGTACGGGCGGGGCGGAGCGGTGGCCTCCTCGGAGGGCTGTGACACGCCCTGCTCCACGGGATCCGGTGGCGACACGGGACCCGCGAAGCGCGGCGCCGGCCCGCCATCGGCTCCCACGTCCTGCCGGGCGGCGGGGGAAGAAGCGGTCGCGGTCGGTCCCCCGGCCACGTCCCCTTCACCGATCGCCTCGGCTCGCAGCCACCGTGTCTCGGCGTGCTCGGCCGCGTCGAGCAGCCTCACCACCGTGCGCGGCAGCCACCACGTCCGGGTCCCGGCACGGTCGCGCTCCACCAGCACCCGCCGCCAGTCGATCCCCGCCAGGTGAGTCGGTCGACCTGCCGTGCGCCCGGGACCGGCCGGCTCCGCCAGCTCGTCCGCGACGCGCCGCCGCCAACGCATCCGTGTCTCCTCGTCGTACGCGGGCCCCTGCGACGCGCGGAAGGGACCGACACGGACCAGGTCCCGCCGGTCCATCCGCACCGCGTTCAACTCCGCCGCCGCTTCGCGCACCTGGGCCTCCGGAACACGCCACCGGTCCCCGCCCACCTGAACCGCCGTGACGACACGGCACCCGACGAGGACATACCCCGCCCGGGCGGGGGAAGGCCGGTGGGTGAACGGCCCGGCGACCGCCGGCACGGTACCGTCGGCCGTCAGAACGGCCCACAGTGCGTCCGCCTCCTCCGGAGTGACCAGACCCTTCGCACCGTGGTGCACGACGTGCTCCGTCATACCGACAGGCTAACGGGACACCAGTGGGCCGACCGGTCCGGACGGGACACGGCCTCCCGGTCAGCCGCAGCGGGGCCGCGTCGGAGCGCCCGTGTCGGCCTGCCCGCCGGGCGAGCGGACTCGAGGCGGCGATACGCCGGTGACGTGCCGGAAGCCGGTGGCGAGTGCCGGGTAGCGGTACGGCGGCTGGAACGCCGTCAACCGACCGCTACAACCGGCCCCCCGGCCCGCACACCCGCACTGCCCACTCGCCGTCCCGCGGCCGGCCGGTCCGCCTGCTCCCCGGCCCCGGCCCTTCGGCCCGCTGGTCCGTCCGGTCGGTCACAGGGCCGGCCCGGCAAGCCGCGCGGTCTCGTCGCGGAGGTCCTCGATCGCCCTCAGCGCCGCCTCACGCTCGGCGTTGATCCTCGCACCCGGCTCCGTGAGGCCGCCGAGCGACTGCTCCACCAGGGCGATCCACGCGTTCACGTACCGCGTGCCGGCCTCGGTGAGGGCCTTCCGCTGTGCGCGTGCCTGCTCGGCGAAGTGGCCCCTGACCTCCTGCCGCCGCTTGTTGACCACCCTCCACTCGCCCTGCTCCTGCACGACGCCCGCCAGGTCCGTCAGCGGCCCCATGACCGCCAGCGCCCACTGCACCCGGCCCGCCGCATCCGCCACCTTTCCGGCCGCCTTGGTCTTGCCCCACGGCTTGAACTTCCCTGCGCCGTCGGTGACTTTTCCACCGGCGTCGAGGATCTTCCGTCCCACCCCGTGCTTGTTGAGCTTGTCCACGACGGTGGCCGCCGCGCTTCCCGGCCCGTGGCCGCCGTCCTTGACCCTCCCGAGCCACTCCCCCGCCTTCGCGGCACCCGTCTTCACGCCCTTCTTGGCCGCCCCCTTGACCCCCTGAGCCAGCGGGGACGCTTCCTTCGGCGCCGCGACGGGCGTCGTCCCGGGGGTTTCGAGGTCGTTCGCCTGCTTTGGGCAGCTCCCGTTCTGCGACCGCCAGCGCCGCGGCGTCCGCCCGGAGCGCCTCCACCGGCACGCCCTCCAGGGCCGGCAGACGGCTCCGCAGTCCGTCGAACCGTCGCAGCTCCCTGAGGTGTCCGCCCCCGTCCGGCGCCGGGACCCGCCCGCGGGCCGTCGTCAGGCGGATCAGTTCGTGTGCCTCGGCGCAGGTCACCACCGCGTCGGACACCGGTGGGAGAGTGCTCCCGGACGCCGGCAGGGCCGGGTACCCCCGCGCCCGGGCGACCGCGGCCACGTCCTCGGCGAAGCGCTGGAGTGCGGCCGGGCCCACCACGGCGTCCACCCTCAGCGGTTCGAGCAGGAGGGCCAGCGCCCCGGCCCTGAGGGTCGTCCCGCCGTGCACTGTCCTGCCCTTCGCCGCGCCGTCGTTCAGCATGCCCCCGTTCACCGACCCGTCGTTCCTCTTCCGCGCTTCCCCGCGCTCACCCGGGCCTCGTACGGTCCCTCGTCCTTCGGGGGGACCGTACGCGCACGCCACCGGGCGGGTGCCGGCGGCGCGGTCACGGCCTCCTCCGCCGGGCGGCGGTCTTCTTGGCCCTTCTCACCGGACCGGCCCCGGCCCCGGTCACGTTCGCGGACCCGGAGTCCGCAGGCTCCGCGTCCAGGACCTGGGAGGCGAGCGCGAGCCAGGCCCGGGCGTCCGCGCCGTCGAGGTCGTCGGTCCACATCAGGGTGCCGTTGGGGCCGCCGCCCTTTTCCCACGGCTCGATGCCGTTCTTCGCGTACCACTCCTTCTTGCGCTCCCACGTGCGCGCGTAGTCGGGGAGGTCGAGCATGCCGGCGTGTTCCCAGAAGACCGTGCGGCCGTCCTCGGCGGCCACGGTGAAGTCGGGGCGGACGACGCGGCCGTCGGCGCCCGTGAGCGGCTCCTCGTAGAGCCATCGCCCCGGCGCCAGGCGGTCGAGGAGGCCCGCGATGATGACCTCGTTCTTGGAGGCCATCGGCGTCCCGTCGGCGGACACGTGCATCAGTTTGCGGTCGAAGCGGCGGGTCTGCCCCCGTACGTCGAGGGCGAACGGCTGCGGTGCCTCGAAGAGGTCGGTCAGCCGACGGGCGGTCTCGGAGTTGCTCGGGTGGGCGAAGGCACGCAGGTCCGCCAGGGTGCCCTCGTGGAGGATGACGACTCTGTCCTTCTGCCGGGTCAGCGCCGTGTACAGAAGTTCCCTGGGCAGGTTGGCCCTGGCGGGCAGGACCAGGAACGTCGTGCCGAACTCGGAGCCCTGCGACTTGTGCACGGTGACGGCCCAGGCCAGCTCCAGTGGGGCGTCGTCCTTGTCCGACGGCTGGTAGCTGTACTCGTGGCCGGGCTGGGAGGAAAACTCCACACCGAGCTTCAGGGTGTGCTTCTTCCGTTTGGCGGGGGGCGTGGGCCGGGCGAGGGCGACGCCGATCTCCCCGTTGGCGACGTAGTCCATCGCGTTCTCGCGCGGCCACGCCTTCATGCGTTTGTTGGTCGTCTGCATGACCTTGTCACCGCGCACGATCTCCTCGGGCCCGATCGGGAAGGGGATGTTCGCACGCCGGTACCGTTTCGCCCACTCGGTGTCGCCGGCCCGGTACACGCGTTTGATGTGTCGGTTCAGCTCGACCGTCCCGAAGGCACGGGAACGGGTGGGCGAGAGGATCTGCCACGCCTCCGCGCGGATGCCCGCGCCGCGCTGCCAGTTGAGGTGGTCGCCGTTGACGCTGCCGCCGTAGGTGAGGGCGAACGCCCGCACGGGATCCTCCGCATCACCGAGACCGAGGACCTGGCCGAGGGCGTCCGTGAGGGCCTGCACGGCGGTGCGCCCGCCCCAGGGGACGTACTGGAGCGTGGGAAGGTCGGGGTTGGTCGCGAGTTCGTCCCAGACGGCCTCGTCGCCGGCGCCGCGGGTGCCCCCGCCGAACCAGGCGGCGAGTTCGAGGTCGTGGCGGGTGCCGTGGCTGCCGTCCGGCAACTGGCGTCGGGGCACCTGCAACTCGACGTATCCGGCGGCGACCCGCACCGCGGTCGGGAAGTCGTCCGGGCACAGTCTGTCGACCAGGTCAACGAACGGCCGTCCGGCTCCGATCGGGGGCAGTTGGCGGGGGTCGCCCACCAGGATCAGCCGTTTGACGCCGGTGAACGAGTCCAGCGTCGCGGCGAGCATCTCCTCCGTCAGCATGGACGCCTCGTCGATCACTACGAGGCCGTAGCCGCGCCGGGGGCGGTCGGCGCCCCGTACCAGGTACCGGCCGCTGTCGGCGTCGTAGCGGCCGGTGGCGCTCAGGTGGGAGGCGAGGGTCTTCGCCGGACGCCCGACCTTGGTCTCCAGCTGCACCTTCGCCTTGCCCGTGGGGGCGAGGAGCAGGACGTCCCCTGCGGCCACGCCGGGGTAGTCGACGAGGGCCCGCAGCAGCGTCGTCTTGCCGGTGCCCGCCGGTCCGACCAGGACGGACAGGCGTGCGTCGTGCAGGGCGGCGAGCCCCGCGGCCTTCTCCGTGCGGGCCCGCTCCTCCAGCTCGGCGGCGTGCGCGGCGTCGCCGGAGCCGTCCCGGTCCCGGTCACTGTCCCGGTCGAGTACGGCGTCGAGTACGGCGCGGGCGTCACCGATCCCGCCCAGCGCGGGGCGTGCCTGCTGCGCCGCCACCCAGTCCCGGACGACGTTCGCCGTCTCCTCCAGCCGGTCCAGCTTGTAGGCGGGCGCGCCGTCGTCGAGCCGGACGGCGGTCAGCGGTGACCAGTCCGGGCAGTCGACGACCCCGTCGTGGTCCAGGCCGAGTCCGGTGAGGATGTCGCGGTTCAGAGCCGGGAGCCCCGTGGGTGCCATGAGCCGGATGTGCTCCAGGGCCTCGCCGACGGGGATCAGGGTGTCCCCCTGGTCGCACTGCCGCTCCAGCACCTCGGTGAGGAGTGCTTCGACGCGTCGGCGGTCCAGGGGGTCGCCGAGGCCCACCTCGTCCGGGACGGGCGGTCGCCAGGTGACGTGCGCCGGAGGGAACACCGCGCGGTCGACGGTGGTGAACGGGACGTGGAGGGGTTGGCCGTACGTGCAGGTCGCGGCGTAGTACGGGTTCTCCAGGAGTTCCTCGGCGGTCGTCTCGACCTCGGTGTCGCCGTCGAGCAGCATGCGCACCTGGTCCGGGCCGATGTCGAACCCGGACAGCAGACGCAGAACCGCCCGGCGCTCGGCCGGGATCCTGTTCCAGACCCGTGCCTGGAGGGGGCCGACATGAGCCCGCAGTGCCCGCGGAGCGCGCGCGGGATCGGCGAAGACGCCGTGCAGCAGGTCCCACGGATCGGTGGCCTCGCCGGCTTCCGTGAGCACCGCTCGTGCGGCCACGTGTGGCCGCTGGACCCCGATGAGGGCGAGGACGCCGGGCAGGCCAGGGACCGGACCGCGCAGCTGCCAGAGCCGTTCGGTCTGCTCGGTCAGCCAGGTCGTGGCGGACTCGGGGACGGCGAGGCCCAGTTCGCGCATGCCCTCGGCGGCCGACATCAGTGAGGCCAGGGCCTCGATGGCGGCGTCGTCGGAGAGGTGTTCCGTGACGTAGGAGAACTCGACGTCACGGCCCTCGGGCGCCCAGGCCAGTGCCCTGTCGATGTCGGCGCCCCCGTCCAGGAGCGGCACGAGCTGCTGATAGGGCAGTAGGACTCCCTCCGTCATGCCGGGGCGCAGGGAGTGCTGCACGATCGTCTCCCACATGGAGGAGTCGAACGGCGGTTTCCCGGCCTGGTTCCACATCGGCGGCCGGGTCAGGCCCGTGACGTGTGCGGCGCCCACCAGCAGGCGGTCGGTGCGCTGCTCCTGGAGCGGGGAGTGCTTGAGGTAGACGAACACCAGGCTGTCGCGTGGTGCGACCGGCTCGAAGAAGGACTCGATGACCGCCTGTTGGTTGTCACCGTCCATCACCCAGGCGGCACGGGAGTTCAGGACGCGGTCGGTGTGGTCCTCGGCGAACTGGTCGAAGGCGGGCACCCTGGCGTGGCCGATCTCGTCGTTCAGGGAGGCGCGGTTCAGCCAGCGGAAGGGGATGGCCTCGAACGCGTACCCGGGGACGCTGAGGGACGTGGGGAGCAGACTGCCGCGCAGCGCCTGGTTGTGGCTGTAGGGGTGCTCCTTGACGACGGTGTACCCGACGGGCGACATGAAGGTGGCCCGCTCACTCAGGCAGGGCAGCCGGTCGGGGTCCAGGCTGCCGACGGGGGCGCCCGCGTGTTCCGCTTCGAACGCGTCGTCGCGGCCCTTGCCGATCGCCGCGAGCAGGGTGCACGAGGAGTTGCCCTTCGGGTCGTCGCAGAGGAACTGGTCCCAGGGGCGGTCCCGCCACGGGATCCTCATCGACAGATGCTTCACGCCGCTCATGCTGGTGTCCTGTCGGCCGGGTTCGTACGGTTTCGGGTCGCGGAGCTCTCCGCGTGCGGCCGTGCCGGATGGCCGCCGCCGGTCCGGGGCGCCGTCACGTGTCGCCCGTCCAGCCGGTCTGCCTCAGCGTCGGCATGAGGCGGGTGAGCACGTAGGCGACGACGGGTGTCTCCCGGTCCTCGTCCTCGAACACGATCGCGTGCTGGAACCGCTCGGTGTCCTGCGGGTCCGCCGGATCGAAGGACGGGCTGAGCGACACGCCGGGGCGGGCCACCAGCCGGCACAGGAGCTGAGCCCCGCAGCCCTGCGCCAGCTGCGCCGTGGTCAGGGCGCGCTTCTGCTTCGGCCGCCCGTTCGGCTGGGGCAGGGACAGGAAGGCAGTGATCCGCCGACGCTCCGCGGACACCTCGGTGATCCCGGCCCGGTGCCGGCCGTGCAGGTTGGCCAGTCCGGCCGGCATCTCCGGTAACAGCGCGCCCTGTTGCAGGACCACGTCCCGTTCGCCTCCGTCCCACCGCGTGTCGTGGATCGTCAGCCGTGGACGGCCGGCGGCCTGAAGGTGCCATTCGGTGGCGAACCCCGCGTCCTGGGCGCCGGAGGTCGTGGTGCCCTGCCTGGGGACGTAGTCGCGAGCGTGTTTCAAGGTGAGGGTGGAGCCGAGTACGGTCAAAGTGCCTTCTCCTGTGCGGAACCGAGGATCGGGGGACATCGCGGGCCTGAGGACGTTCAAGGGCTGTGACATTCGGAGTCCGTAATGTCGCAGTGCCCCGGGCCCCCGCCTTCGGGGCGGCGCGGCCGGTGACCACATCCGTTCGTCCTGCATCGGATATAGCACCTGATGCACGGAGTTGGCGGGGGAAATGATGATCCCGTCGACGAAGCGTGACACGGTCAGGGTGGTGTGCCGTCGGCGTGTGCGGCTCGACGAGGTGCGGCACGGGGCCAGCCGTACGGTGCGGGGACGAGGGTATGGCGACTCAACTGGTGATCATCAGTGACCGTGAACCGCCGGCATAGGTCCTGGGGGCCCAGCGGTTGGCCTTTCCGGCCAGCCGGGCCGCGAGCGGGCTGCCCGCCGAGGGCGACCAGGCCCTTCTCTGCACGACGCGGGGCTGCTACCGGAATCCGACACGTGACCGCGGCCGGGCCATGGGACTGGCCGTCGTCACGTCGCCCGTCGAGACGCTCCCGGAACCGGTCGTCTTCGGCGAGCGACGCTTCACCTCGGGGTGTGCCCTGCGGATCGAAGGGCTGGCGCCGGTGCGTGACGGTGTCGTGCTCGCCGACCTGGTCCCGCGGCTGGAGGTCTTCCCGGACGAGCGCTCCTGGAGCGTACGCATGCGGCGGGCGTCGCTCACCCTTCCGCCGGCGGACGCGCATCTGCTCACCCGTGAGCTGCGGCCGCTGCTCGGACCACGATCGGAACGGCTCGCCGGCTACACGCGGGGGACCGAGTGGCATGACGGAACCTGACCGGAACCGGCCGATCATGGCTACTACGTCCGTACACTGATCGACACGCTGTGTGCGTAGTCGGCGCGACGCGGCCGTCCGGGAACCGCACGGGCTCCCGAGCCGCTCCTCTGCCGCCGGCCGGATCTGATCCAAGGACGAGGGACGGGGGACGCGGAGCGGCATGCAGGCGTTGGACATGGAGAGGGACCCGGCTGTGCTGGGCCCGTTCGAGCTGCTCGCCGTGCTCGGTCAGGGAGGCATGGGCAGGACCTATCTGGCGCGGAGGCTACGGCTGGAGGACCTCCCGCCGGAACTGGAGGCGGCCTGTCACCTGACGGACGTCGACCAGCGGCAGGACGGTGGTCCTGTGCTCGCCGCGGTCAAAGTGGTCAAGCCGGACAGGCTGACGGACGGCAGCGAGCACTCCGAGCAGCAGGCGCGTGCCCGCTTCGGGCAGGAGATAGAGACGATGCGGACCGTCGTCAGCGCCCGGGTGCCGTCCCTCCTGGCGTCGGACGCCGACGCGGCACGGCCCTGGCTGGCCATGGACTACGTGCACGGCCCGACGCTCCACCACCTCGTGCACGCCCGCGGCCCGCTGGAGGTCGGCCCGTACGCGGCGGTCGGTCTGGCCCTCGTCGAGGCCCTGCGCGCCATCCACGAGGTGAAACTGCTGCACCGGGACCTCAAACCGGGCAACATCGCGATCGGCCCGGACGGCCCGGCGGTACTCGACTTCGGTCTGGCGGTGCTGACCGAACGCGACAGCGCCGAGGCGCTGACGAAGACCGGTACGGGTTTCGGGACCCCGGCCTACATGTCCCTGGAGCAGGCGACCGACGCCAAGCACGTCGAGGAGCCGGCCGACGTCTACTCTCTCGGCGCGGTGCTCTACTACACCGCGACGGGCCGGGTGGCCTTCCCTCACGGCCCCATTCCGGTGGAGCCCGGCTGGGAGCGGGTGCCGTCGCCCTTCGTACCGCTGCTCTCCCGGATGCTGGTGCACGTCGCGGTCCAGCGGCCGCTGCTCGGTGAGATCGAGCAGACTCTGGTGCAGCTGCTCGCCCAGCACGGCCTCACCCCGCAGGATGCGGCCGGACAGCTCCGGGCCCTGGTCGACTCGTCCGGGCTCGTACCGGTCCTTCCCCCCGGCGCGTTCGCCGACGGGCCCGACCCCGAGGTACGGTCGGCCGCCCAGCGGGCCGTGGACGAGGGCGACCGTCCGGACGCGCCGTGGGCGCCGGCCGACGACCTGTTCGCCGAGTTCCTGGCCGGGGAGGACGCTGAGCAGCTTCCGGCGGCCGACGTCGCCGACGCCCCTGCGCCTGCGCCTGCGCCTGCGCCTGCGCCTGCGCCCGACGACGCTCCTCCCGCCGGGTACGTACCGACCGTCGTGGACGAGGGGGCGGTGCGGACGCCGGGAACCGGGGCACCCGCGGGGAACCCCGCCAAGGTCACCAGCTACCGTCTGGCTCCGCCGAAGCCCGCGCCGGCCCCGGTGCCGGCGGAGCCGACGACGTCCGGTCCGCCGCCGGCCGCGCTCAAGGCGGCGGAGTCCCTGCGTCGCGCGTACGCGCACAGCGGACGTCTGTGAGCGGGGTACCGGCCGGGAACACCGATGGCCGGTGTCCCCGCCGTCGACGGCTCGGTCACGCCGGTCCCGCCGTGCGGGGCACGTGACGACGCCGCCCCCCTGCACGGCGTCCCCGCCGCCGTGACCGATTCCGGGGTGCCCGCCCGGCCGACGGGCGGCGAACGGTACAAAGGAAAACCCACACCGAGACCGTGCCCGCGACCCGGGTGTCGCCCCGCGGCCTCCGTCGAAAGGAACGTCCGTCATGTCCGAGACCGCCTCCGGTCTTCCCTCCGGCGCGCCCCCGGCCGGGACGCTGATCGAGGTCCGGGACGAGGAATGGCTGGTACGCAGCAGCGACGAGCTGCGGGCGGGCGAGTACGCGATCGACGCGATCGGCGCCTCGGAGCTGGTCCGCGGGCACAGCGCCCGGTTCCTGACGGCACTCGACGGCATGCCGCGGGTTCTGCGGCCGGAGGACACCAGGCTGGAGGTCGACGGGTCCGACGGGTACCGGGTCGGCCGGCTGTTCCTCGAAGCGGTGCGACGCAGGCTGCCGCTCCCGCAGGGGGAGCAGGGTCTCGCGCTGACCGAGGGGTTTCTGCTGGACCGGCTGGACTACCAGCTGAGGCCCGCGGTGAAGGCCCTCGCCAACCGGTTCCAGCCGCGGCTGCTGATCGGCGATGTCGTCGGCCTCGGCAAGACCCTGGAGATCGGGATCCTGCTGGGCGAGCTGATCCGGCGCGGCCGTGGTGAGCGCATCCTGGTGGTGACGCCGGCTCCCGTGCTGGAGCAGTTCCAGCACGAGATGTGGACGCGGTTCTCCCTGCCCCTGGTCCGGCTGGACAGCGCCGGCATCTCGCGGATCGAGCGGAAGATCCCGGTGGGGCGCAACCCGTTCACCTACTACAAGCGCGTCATCGTGTCGATGGACACCCTGAAGAACCAGAAGCGCTACGGGCCCTGGCTGCGGGACGTCGAGTGGGACGCCGTGGTGATGGACGAGTCGCACAATCTGCTCAACCGGGGCAGCGACCGCCGGGAGCTCGCCGAGGTGCTGGCCCGCCAGACCGACGCGCTGGTGCTGGCGAGCGCCACCCCGCACAACGGCGAGATGCGCGCCTTCACCGGCCTGGTCCGGCTGCTGGACCCGATGGCGGTGCGGGACGCCGCCCGCCCCCGGGCCGAGGAACTGCACCATCTGATGGTGCGGCGGACCAAGGTGAGCGACGAGGTCGCACGGGTGCTGGAGGACAAGTGGGCGCCCCGCGGCGATTCCCGCCCCCTGCGGGTGAGGGCGAGCGAGCTGGAGGAGGAGGTGTTCGCCGAGCTGGCGGCGGTGTGGCTGTCCGACCCCGGGGCCGGCCGGTCCGGCGCCCGGGGCGACGAGCGCCTCTTCCCGTACGTGCTGCTGAAGTCGTTCCTCTCCTCGCACCGGGCGCTGTTCGCGACGGCCCGCGAGAAGCTGGCCACGCTGGGGCACGCGCTTCCCGAGGGCCACAAGCAGGTAGCGGACCCCTCCCCGGCGGGGCCAGCGGAGTCCCCGGCGGCGCGCGAGGTGGTGTCCCTGCTGCGGCTCACCGAGCTGGCCCGGCGCATCGAGCTGACGGCGGCGGACGGTACGGGCGTCTCGGCCAAGCTCGCCGGACTCGTCGCCGAGCTGCGGGACGAGGTGAAGGTGGGGCCGGGCCGCGCGGCCCGCGCCGTCGTGTTCTCCGAGCGCCGCGAGACCCTCAACTGGCTCGGCACGGTGCTGCCGCCGCTGCTGGGCTGGTCGGACCCGAAGGACGGCGAGGCCGCCGTCAAGGTGATGCACAGCGGGGTCTCCGACACGGTCCAGATGGGCCACGTCGACGAGTTCGCCCGCGCGGGCGGGGACATCCGGGTGCTGCTCACCGGTGACGGCGCTTCAGAGGGTGTCAACCTGCACCGCCAGTGCCACCACCTGATCCACTGGGACCTGCCGTGGAGCCTGATCCGGGTCGAGCAGCGCAACGGCCGTATCGACCGCTACGGCCAGACCCGCCGCCCCGAGTTCCGCGCCCTGCTGCTCACCAGCGGGGTCGAGGGGGCGCTCGACGACCGGACCGTCGCGGAGAAGGTGCTGGCCCGCGAGGCCAGGGTGCACGAGGTGCTGGGCGCGGTGGAGGCCGTCACCCGGGAGAACGACGGGGACCGCGAGGAGCGCAGGGTCATGGAGGCGCTGCTGGGCCGGGCCACGTCCGAGGAGGCAGTGGCGGACCTGGAGGCGGTCCCGGTGGAGGCGTTCGCGTCGGGTGAGGGTGACGGGACACCGGGAACGGACGCCGCCGCGCTACCGGTCGAGCGGCTGACGATGAGCGAGTTCGGCACCGGCCCCGCACCCGTCGGCTCTCCGGCCCACGTCGCCTCGACGGTGACCGAGGCCGGTACGCCGGACGGGAGCGCCTTCGGCGCCGCTTCCGGACTGGACCTGGACATCGACCTGGACGACTTCGGGGACTTCGCCCCTCCGGCGGACGGCGAGGGGACGGAGGAGGACGGCAGCGGTAGGGGGGCGGCCTCGGGCACGGGCTCGTCGGAGGCCCCCGCCTCGGACATCCCCACGGTCGAGGAGCTGCGCTTCTTCTCCGGGGTCCCCGAGCGCAACCGGCAGGAGTTCGTCCTGGCCGGTCTCGCCGAGTTGCCGGACCTCGGCGGGCTGCGGGCCGGGCTCACCGTCGCGGGCACCGACCTGAGCTTCGAGCCGCCGCGGGACCTGGCCGACCGTTTCGACGTCCTGCCGCCCGGATACGTCCGTGACCAGGGCATCACGCGGCGGATCAACCTCACGTTCAGCCGGGAGGACGCCGCCGACTCGTTGCGGCGGGCCCGGGAGGACGCCGGTTCGACGTCGCTGTGGCCGGACGCGCACTACGTGGGCGAGTTGCACCCGGTAGTGGAGTGGATCACCGACAGGGTGCTGGTGGAGTACGGACGTCAGCAGGCCCTGGTGCTCCAGGTGGGGCCCGAGAAGGCGCCGGACCCGGTGTTCCTGACACAGGGGGTGTGGTCCAACGCGGAGGGCCGTCCCACCGCCGTGGTCTGGCTGGCGATCGACCAACTCGGCTCCGGCACGCCCCGCACCCGCGAGCTGACCCCCGGCCTGCTCGCGGCACTCGGAGTGGGTCCGGGGATGCCGGACCACTGGACCCCCTCCGACGCCGCGACGACACTCCAGCCGCTGGTGCGTCCCGCCGTGGAGGAGACCCGGCGGGCGATGCAACGGGTCAGGGACGTGGCGGAGGAGCGGGTGGACGGCCCGCTGCGCGACCTCGAACGCGGGATCGCCGCGTGGCGGCAGCAGACGCTGCCGGGTTTCGAGGGCGGCAAGCCCAAACAGCGGGAGGCGGCGGACCGGCTGGCCCGGCTCGCCGCCCGGCTGCGGACGGCCGGCGAGCCCATGGTCCGGGTGCTGGCCGTGCTGGAGGCCGGTTCATGACCGGCTCCGCTCCCCGTCGCGCCGCCGGCCGCCCGAGGGGTGGCCGCGCGCGCCGGGCCGCCTCCCGGCGCGCCGGTCCCTTCACGTCCGACGCGTCCCCGGTGGTGTCGGCGCCACCCCCGCCCCTCCCCTTTCCGAGCAGTCGGCAGGAGCCGCAGGCATGACGTTCGACTCCCTGATCAACGAGAACGAGTACTTTCCCTCGTTCTACCTGGACGACATCCTGCCCAAGGAGCTGGCGAGCGGCCCGCTGAAGGAGTGGGCGGCGCTGGAGCGGCAGGGTGTGCCCACGCCGCGGCAGGCGCTGCGCGACCTGACCGGCCCGTACATGGACGTACGGGCCGTGCTCGGTCCGGAGGCGGACAAGTACAACCGGCTGCCGTACGCGCCCGCCATGGCCTCGCAGCTCGCGGCGGCCGAGGTGCTGCGAGCGGTCGGCCCCGACGCCGGGCCGCCGGTCTTCCAGCCCTCGGTGCCCACCACGGACGACCCCGACGACCCGTACGTACCGGATGTGGAGGACGAGTGGCGCGAGGCACTGGACGGCTGGCACCGCCGACTGCTGTCCGCCCTGGGGTTCACCCCCTCCCCCGGTCACTTCGCCGTCCGTACCCCCACCGGGCCCGTCGCCGCCCCCGTCGCCCATCACGAGCCCGGGATCGTCGTCCTGACGGGCGGGTTCGCGGAGGATCTGGACGCCACCCGGGGCGACGGCACCGCGAACCTCCTGCCGGTGCCGGTGCGGGTGTCCGCGTCGAAGACCCTCACCACCGTCCGTGAGCTGGCATCCTGGCTGCTCAACTCGGAGAACGCGCCCCGCTACGCGCTGCTGCTCTTCGGGGGCGTGGTGATCCTCGCCGACCGGCACGCCTTCTCCCGGGGCCGCTGTCTGGCGGTACGGCTGGACACCGCGCTGCCCCGCAAGGCCGCCAAGGGTGCGCGTGCGAACGAGATCGACCTGATCGCAGCCCTCTTCGCGGCGGATTCGCTGCGGCCCGGCGAGAGCGGCGCGGACGACGGCATCGCCCGTCTGGTCGCCGCCTCCCGGGACCACTCGGTGGGAGTCACCGCCGAACTCCGCGTCGGCCTCCAGAAGTCGGTGCAGCTCATCGCCAACGAGGTCCTGGAGCGGGCCCGGACCGAGCGCGGCGTGCACCCCGAGGACCTGCCCGAGTGGCTGCCCGACGAGCTGCGTGAGCCGGGCGACCTGCCGCGCCTGCTCACCGAGGAGTCGCTGCGCTACCTGTACCGCATCCTGTTCCTGCTGTACGCGGAGGCCCGGCCGGAGCTGAACATCCTGCCGGTGAAGTCGGAGGCGTACGCCACCGGTTACAGCGTGGCCCGGCTGCGCGAGCTGGCCGTGCCGGACAGGCTGGGCAGCGCCTCACGCCGGGGCCACCACTTCCACGAGTCCCTCGCCCTGCTCTTCGACCGGGTCTACCACGGGCATCCGCTGGCAGGGACCGTCACCGACCGCGCCTCGGCCTCCGTCCTCGCCGAGGAGGCGCCGGCGCTCGCCGCCGACGACGGCCACGACGACGTCCGCGTGGAGGCCCTGCGCTCCCGCCTGTTCGACCCCGAGTCGACAAGGCTGGTCGGCCGCCGCGTCCCCTACCCGGACCGGGTGCGCCCCGACGGCTCTCCCGCCCCGGCACAGCCGCTGGACCTGCGCCTGCGCAACGAGGTGCTCCACCAGGTGCTGCGCCATTTGACCCTGGTGGAGGGCAGGGGCAGCAAGGGACGCGGAGGCTTCATCAGCTACGCGAACCTGAGCATCGACCAACTCGGCGCGGTGTACGAGGGCCTGATGGCGTACTCGGGTTTAGTCGCCACCGAGCCGCTGTACGAGGTCGCCAGGGGCGGCGACCCGGAGGGCGGGAGCTGGCTGATCAGCAAGGCGCAGGTGCGTTCCGGGCTGTACCCGGACACGCCGGGTGACAGCGTCTTCGTCAAGGCGGACGACATCAATCCGGAGACCGGCGTGCCGGACTCGGTGGTGCATCCGGTGGGTTCGTACGTCTACCGGCTGGCCGGCCGCGAGCGGCAGACGAGCGCCTCCTACTACACCCCGAAGTCCCTCACCGAGACCACGGTGGAGCAGACCCTGCGCTTCCGGCTCGACGACCAGGGCCGGACCGACCCCCGTGCACCGGAGAAGTCCCGGGTCACGGCCGCCGAGGTGCTGCGCTGGCGGGTGTGCGAACCGGCCCTGGGCTCGGGCGCGTTCCTCAACGAGGCCGTGAACCAGCTGGCCGAGCTGTACCTGAGGCTGGCCCAGCACGAGCGGGGCGAGCAGATCGACCCCGAGGAGTATCCGCGCGAACTGCAGAAGGCGAAGGCGTACATCGCCCTGCACAACGCCTACGGCGTCGACCTGAACCGTACGGCGGTGGAGCTGGCGGAGATCTCGCTGTGGCTGAACACCATGTACCCCGGGATGCGGGCCCCTTGGTACGGGCTGCACCTGCACCGGGGCAACTCGCTCGTCGGCGCGTCCCGGAAGGTGTACCCGGGCAAGGGGCTGAGCGAGGGCGGCTGGCTGAAGTCCGGGGGCCAGCAGAAGCCGCGTGTGCTGCCGTTCCCCGAGAAGCTGCCGGGGCGGTCGGTGCACCAGTTCCTGCTGCCGGCGCTGGGCTGGGGCTCGGTCGCCGAGTCCGTGTCGGTGCGCAGGCCGAAGAAGAACGCGGCCGACCGGACGCCGGTGAGCGTGGTGGCCGGGGCGGTCGCGGAGTGGCTGGAGCCTGAGCGGATCGAGGCGCTGAAGCGGTGGCGGTCGCGTATCCGGCGTGCGCCGGAGGGCTCGAAGACGTCGAAGCGGGCGGGCGCGGGCGCGTCGGCTGCCGCGCAGGTGGTCCGGTCCACGCCGCAGGAACGGGCCGCGAAGTCGGAGGCGCGGTCCGGGCAGGGGGCGTTCGACCTGGGGCTGGAGATCTGGGAGCAGGCGGGGCTGGACTTCGGCGGGTCCGGGGAGGCGGAGGGTTCCGGGGGCGCGGAGGGTTCCGGGGGCCCCGGTGCCCGGGCCGTCCCGGCCGCTTCCGTGCCGGCGGCGCGGGCCGCCCAGGTGTCCGCCCGGACGGCCACCGGCGGCGGTGAGGACGACGAAAGGCCCGGCGGGCGGTCCCAGACGGGCCGGCTGATGGCACTGGCCGAGCGGGTGGAGTACCTGTGGGGCCTGGTACGGCTCCGTCTGGAACTGTCCGAGCGGGAGATCGCGCGGCAGGTTCCCGTGTGGGGCGCGGACGCGCCGTCCGGTGGGACGGGCGGACCTATCATGGACCGTGCGGCGGTCGTCGCCGCCCTGCACGCGCCGGGCAGCCCGTACTGGCGGCTGCGGCAGCTCATGGACGCCTGGTGCGCCCTGTGGTTCTGGCCGCTGGAGCAGGTCGCCCTGCTGGACGGCACGGCACCGGACTACTTCCGTGAGGGCCGGGACCTGAAGAAGGCCCCCCGGGGCGGCGGGGACCGCCGGGTTGCCCTGCGGTCCCTGGACGACTGGATCGAGTTCGCCGAGGCCCTCGTCGGCCGCGTCGACGCCGACTCGGAGGCGGAGGCCAGAGCCAGGGGGACGACCTCGCTGTTCGAGATGCCGAAGGTGACCGGCCTGCGGGACCTGGACACCTTCGAGCAGGAACTCGACGGGCGGATGACCCGGCTGTCGGCCTGGGTGTCCTTCCTCGACCTGGGCGACCTGTTCCCGTGGCACGGGACGGCCGTACAGATCGCCAGGGACCGGGGGTTCTTCCACTGGGAGCTGGACTTCGCCCACGTGTTCGCGGAGGGCGGGTTCGACGTGATGGTGGGAAATCCGCCGTGGGTCAAGCAGGAGTGGAAGGAGAGCGAGGTCCTCGCCGAGTTCGAGCCGTGGTTCGAACTGGCGGAGAAGCCGGGCAACGAGGCGTGGGCCGAGCGGAAGTCGGCGGTGCTGGAGCGGGGGGACGCGCGGTCGGCGTTTCTGGGGGAGCTGGCGGGGGCGGCGGGGCTTTCCGGTTTCCTGGCCTCGGCTGACACCTGTCCGGAGCTCGTCGGAACGCAGCCGGATGTGTACCGCGGGTTCATGCTGCTCTCGTGGAGGTCGACGGGAGAAAGAGGAGCCGTGGGGCTCATCCATCCGTCCACTCATCTGACGGGGGCCAAGGAAGGCCCCTTGCGGCGTGCCTCCTATCAGCACCTGCGCCTGCACGCCGACTTCGTGAACGAGCTCTACCTCTTCGCCAAGCCGGTCGACCACAGCACGCATTTCAGCGTGAACATCTACGGCAGGAAGCGGGCCATCGGGTTCCAGCATCTGTCTTGGCTGGTCCATCCATTGGCCTCGTGTATTCAGCTACGAGGGCCGTCCGTCAGTGATGTGACGCCCTGATAGCGGAAGGGTGCCCCTGACCTGCGATGATCTGAACTTCCTAGATCAAGAACGTCGCAGAGTGGGGGCACCCAACAGGTGCAGGCTACCGAATGGGATCGTCGGCTCGTTGTGCGGGCCGACGGCAAGAACCTGGTCGGGCATGCGGGCGTGGTGCTGCTGCACCGGATCGCGGACCGGGTCGGGCTGACCCGCGCCCTGGCCGCCGCGCTGCCCCGCGGCGTCGGGCCGGGGTGGCGGGATCGCGGGATGGCCCTGGTCCAGCTGGCCTGCGCGATCGTCCTCGGCGCGAGGAATGTCCTGCAGGCCGAGCAACTGCAGCAGCACTGGAGGCCGTTCTTCCCCCGTCCGGTCTCGGACAGCACCCTGTGGCGCACGCTGGAAGCCATCGACGGCCCTGTCGGAGCCCGGGTGGAGCGCGTGCGCGCCGTGATACGGCGTGGGGTGTGGACGCTGCTCGCCCTGCGGCCCGGTGGGTTCCCGTGGATCTCGGTATGCGGGCGCACGCTCACCAACTGGTACGTCCTGGATCTCGATGCCACCTTGGTGACCTGCACCAGCAAGAAGGACGGCGCGGCCGGCACGTTCAAGGGCGGCTACGGACATCACCCGCTGGGCGCCTGGCTGGCCAATACCCGCGAGTGCGTGACCATGCTGCTACGGCCGGGCAACGCGGCGTCCAACGACGTCGCCGACCACAAGACGGTGCTGGCCGCCGCGCTGCGGCAACTCCGCTGCCGCTGTGGTCGAAGCTGCTGGTGAGGATCGACGGCGCGGCCTTCAGCCACGGCCTCCTTGAGCATCTGCAGGCGCTGACCACCAGCCGCCGCCGAGTGCGCTGGGTGACCGGCTGGGCCATCAATACCGCCGACGAGGCCGCGATCGCACTGCTGCCCGCGGACGTGTGGAACGACGCGCTGCGGCAGGACGGCGAGGTCCACGAGATCAAGGGCCCGGACGGACAGAAGGTCACCTACCAGGTCGCCGAGCTGACCGGGGTGCGCGACCTGAGCGGCTGGCCCGAGGGGATGCGGCTGATCGTGCGCCGGGTCAAGCCCTCGCGCCGCGATCTGAAGAAGCTGACCGCGTTCGAGCAGCGCACCGGCTGGCGTTACCAGATCGTCGCCACGAACATCCCCGCCCACCAGGGGCTTTCCGGGGTGTCCGGCTCCGGGCAGGTGTGGTTCGTCGATGCTCTCTACCGTGATCATGCCGAGGTCGAGGATCGTGTCAAGGCGATCAAGCGGATCGGCCTCGGGCTGCTGCCCTCGAAGTCCTGGCAGCTGAACGCCGCCTGGGTGCTGGCTGCCACTATCGCCGCGGACCTCGACGCATGGACCAGGCTCCTTCTCCTGCATGACGAGCCCGAACTCGCCGCCGCCGAACCGGAGACGATCCGCAGGAGGCTCTACCACCTGCCCGCCCGGCTCACCGCCCACGCACGCAGACGCACCCTCCACCTCGACCGCACCTGGCCCTGGGCGCCGGCGTTCGCCACCGCCTGGCAGCGGGCCACCCAGCTTCCGGCCCACACCTGACGGTCGGCCCCGCCCCGACGACAGCGGAGAGGAGAGGACCCGCAGCACCCTCGGGCCCGTGGAACCCGACGCCCCGCAGCGTCACGCGACGGCCCGTCCTCGAACGGCAGGGGACATTACGGGCAAACCGCCGAACCGACCGACGTCACACCGCAAGTGAAGAATCGAGGTTGGTTCTGTCTGAGTCTTTGCGTCACGACGGCAAGGGCGATACCCCCGGCATCAAGCACGCGGGCAACTGGGACCAACGGCCGCATGCGAAACGCGTCGTCACCGTGAGCACATCGACGCTCACCGAATGGCAGAAGCTGACGGGTGACAAGGAGGGGCCCGCCGAAGAGGCCAAGCTGCTGTTCCCCGTGACCGCGTCCGAGGAGTCGGCCATCTCGGCCCTGGCCAGGTGGCCACACCGGCTCGGGGCGCTCAGGCCGCGCATCAGCCCCGGTTTTCACGAGAAGAACGACCACACGGCGGGCTACTTCACCTGGGACTCCGGCCCGGCAGGGGCGTGGGAGGACGTAATCCTCCAGGGGCCGTTCTTCGGTATCGCGACGCCGTTCGCGAAGCGGCCGGTGGAGGGCGCGCGGACTTCGCTTCAGATGGAGCCCTGGGATAATACGGGGCTTGCCGAGGACGCGGTGCCGCGTACCAATTACCGGCGGGCCACGCCAAGGGCGCGGTTCCTGAAGGCGCAGGATCGTTGGGTAGACCACGGGCGGCTGGCGCAGCTTCTCACTTCTCCGGCCGCTGTGGACGCGGCCGAGACCGAGGTGCTGGCCGGTCGGCCCGACCTGGCGGAGGACGAGGCAGCATGCGCCCAGGCCGTCAAGTCACTTCTGGAAACGGTGGCGGAGCGACCGTACTCGGAGTTCTACCGAGTGGCGTGGCGGCGGCAGATTCCCTCCAACACTGAGCGCAGCCTCTTCGCCTCACTCATTCCGAGCGGTCCGGTGCACGTCGACCTGGTAAATAGCGCCTCACTGCACGATGACTTCAAGACGGTGTTGCTGAGCGGATTCATGGCCGGTCTCCCACTCGATTACTACCTGCGAGCTACAGGCCGTAACGACCTGCGTATCGGAGAAGCGAAGACACTTCCCTCACCCACACTCGGCCATCCCCTCACCCATGCCCTGCTCCTCCGCACCCTGCGCCTCAACGCCCAGACGAACGCCTACGCACGCCTCTGGTCCATGCTGTACGAGCCGTCCTGGGCGAAGGACGACTGGGCGGCGAAGAGCGAGTGGCCGTCAGCCCGTCCGAGCCTCTCGGCGGGCGTCGGTCCCGACTGGACGCGTGACGCCCCCCTCCGCTCGGAGTTCGCCCGGCGTGCCGCCCTGGTCGAGATTGACGCGCTCGTGGCCGTGTGGCTGGGCATCAGCGCGGAGGAGTTGGTCGCGATGTACCGGGCCCGGTTCCCTGTACTTCAGCAGTACGAGGAGAGCATGTGGTTCGACGCCACGGGGCGGAGGATCGCCAAGGCGCATCAGCAGCACGGCCACGACCAACCCAAGGACGCGTGGAAGCAGCTCAGTTCACATGACGACTTCCCGCTCAAGGGCAACATTCCCGAAGGCTACGAAGGGCCGCTGTACCGGGCGAACCGAGTGGAGGAGATGCAGGCCGCGCACGCGGAGTTCACGCGACGGATGCGGGCCGTCGGCTGGGAGCCCGGCGACACCGAGCCGCCCGGAGGGAAGTAGAACTTCGGCGCCGCATGACGTGGCCCCTGACCCCAAGGGGGCAGGGGCCACGTCATGCCAGGACTCACACGCGCAGGTCCGTGACGGCCAGGGCGACCAGCCCGGCCCACGCCTGCGGGGAGACGGTCACGATCGCGTCAGTCGGTCGCTTCGAGTCCCGCACGTGGACGGTGCCGGGGGCGGTGGCGACCTCCAGGCACTCGCCGCCACCCCCACCGCTGTAGCTGCTCTTGAACCAGGCTGTCTCCGAGATCATCGGTGCGCCCCCATCAGTCATCTCTCTCCCAGCAACTTCTCGATGAACGCTGACGACTCACGCGGGGTGAGCGCCTGTGATCGGATGATGCCATAGCGGGATTCGAGTTCATGAACCCTGGCTCGATCTGTATGCATACGGCTGTCATCCTGCACTTCCGTGTAGGCGATGCGTTGCCCCTCAGCCGTGTCAATGAGGTTGAAGGGCCCGTCCATTCCCGCGTGGTCCTCGCGATCCACCGGCATGACCTGGATCTCCACGTTCCGCTTCTGGCTGACCAGCAGGATGTGCTCCAACTGCTCGTTCAGTACCGACCGTCCACCGAGCGGCCTGCGCAGGACGAACTCCTCGATCACGAAGCTCAGCAAGGGCGCGGGGCGCCGGTCGAAGATGTCCTGCCGGGCCAGGCGCGCCGACAGCCGTTGTTCGATGACGTCGTCGTCCAGCAGCGGACGCTGCACGGTGAACACCGCGCGCGCGTACTCTTCCGTTTGCAACAGGCCAGGTACAGCGATGGCTGCGTACACGTGCACTCCCAGAGCCCTGGCCTCCGCACGCGCCGCGTCCCGGAAGTGTGCCGGATACTGCGCCCGAGCCACCTCCTCCTTCAGCGCCGCCAGCACCCCGCCCGCCCTCAGCGCCTCGTCCGCCCGCTCGATGAACCGGGGCGGCGGAATGCGGCGCCCCTGCTCGTAGGAGGCGATGCTGGAGGCCGAGTAGCCCAGCCTGCACCCCAGTTCCGTACGCTCCATGCCCGCCGCCGTTCTCAGCAGCTTCAGCTGGCGGCCGAACGCGGCCACCACCCCCGTACCCGGATCGTCCTCCGGCCGGGAGCCCGTCTCCCCCGCCGTGTGCTCCACGTCCGTGCCCAGTTCCGTCGGCTCCATCGGCCCTCACCGCCCGTTCTCCGTACGCCCACGCGCCCCGCGTCACCCACGGCGCGCCCAGCCCCGCCGACAACCTCGCCGACGGCCGCGCACAGCCGGCCCGCGTCAGCGCGTCACCACTGGTCACGCTACGCGACCGACCCGGACGCTGTCCGCATGACGACGGATACCACCACCCGCACCGGTGACCCCGCCGCGCTCGAACCCCTCACCCCCGTACGGCGGATCCGCTCGGTCAGTCGACCAGCCCTCGCGCCCGGCCCTCCACGGACTCGGCGAACCTCACCATCTCCCGGTGATAGGCGGCTCTGTCGGGGTTCGGGAAGCGCACGTTGTGGCGGTGGTAGCGGTGGTAGCCGATGATGAGGGCCGCGTGCTCGATCTCCAGGGGGAGAACGGCACGGTCTTCCATCGTGAGAGGCCGTCTCTTCTCGTAGCCGCGCAGAAGCGCTTCGAACCGCTCGATGGAGAGGAGTCCCGCTCCGTCCTGTGCCAGGCCCACCGCGGCCATGCCGAGATCGAGCAGAGGGTCGTCCAGGGAGACCGTCTCCCAGTCGAGAACGGAAAGGTGCCCGTCGTCCCGGACGACGATGTTGTCGTCGAAGAGGTCACCGTGGACGAGACACGGTTCGCGCCGGGCGCGGAGCTCAGCGACGCGGATCCGGTCGAGGCGCCCCGTCAGCCACCCGGCGAACTCCCGGTCGGGGAAGCCGGGGATCGCGGCAAGCTGTTCGGAGGACAGTCGACGAGCGCCGCGGGGGACGTCCTCCAGGCCGTCGGCCTGAGACGGCAGGCCGTGCAGCTCGGCGAGGAACTGGCCGGCCTCGGGCAGCAGCGTCACCGGCAGGGGCTGTTCGACCCTTCCGGAGATCCATTCCTTCAGCACGAGTCTCCGGCCGCCGACCGGGGTGACCAGGTCTCCGTCCACCGTCGGGACGATCACGCTGGTGGACAGGCCGAGCATGCGCAGGGCGCGAGTGTGGCGGGCCAGGGCCGACGCGCTGCGGTCGTCGTGGTTGTCCAACGCGGTGAGGACGTATCGCCCCTGGTCGGCGTCGAGTCGGAAGCTGGAGTTGGCGGCCCCTCCCGCGAGCGGGGCGATCGCCGGGTTCGTCAACGCGTACCGCTCGGCGACGGCGTTCAGGGCGATCTGATCGGCTGTGGTGTAGTGCGCCACCTGGCTCAGTCTCCTTGGCGTGCGGTAGGCGACTCGCGCCTGCGGTCCTCGACGAGGCCGGCCCAGCGTGCCCGCACCTGGTCGACGGTGTCCAGCCAGGTGGCCCGTGGAAGGCTGTCCGGGGGCTCCTCCCCCGCCATCAGGTGGGTAAGCTCCACGAGATAGGCGAACTCGGTGCCGTTGACGCACTCCCGCGTCAACCGTTCCCGCGCGGTGGTGAGTGCGTCCCTGCCTTCGGTGAGGCGAACGTGGAGGCACTCCGCGAAGCGGACGTACGCCACGGACGAGGTCAGGCCCGCCTCCCGGGCCTCGGTCGCGACTGCTTCAGCTCGCTCGGGGAAGCCGCCCGCGATGCCCGCGTCGCGTACCAGCGCGGCGACGCGGAGGTGGACCTCGGCCCAGCGGATCGCGACGCCCGCGAGGAGCTCCCCGGCACGGTCGATCTGCTCGGCAGCCCGGGGACGGTCCTGGAAGGCCGCGGCGAAGGCGAGGCAGGTCTGCGAGAGCGCGGCCTCACCGGCCTGCCCGGCGGCGAGGGCCTGGTCGCGGGCCGACGCGTAGGAGGCGCAGGCCAGGGCGATGGACCCATGAGCCCAGTGCAGGTCACCCATGACCCGGTCCTGTCGTCCTTCGACGCCGAGACGCGTGGCGGCCTGGAACGCCTGAGGGAAGTCACCAGTCCTGCGGGCGAGGTGCACCAGGCCCCGGCGCGCGGTCGCGGACAGGCGTCCACCGGCGTCGGCAACACGGTGCATGCCTTCCAGGGACGCCCGGAAGTTGCCGAGGTCCCGGTCGCATTCGGCGAGGAAGTAGCGGGGCAGTTCGCTCAGGCTCTCCGGCAGTGCACCGCTGTCGAGGACCACGCGGAGTCGCCGCGCCGTTTGGCCGCGATGGTGACGCTGACGCTGTGCGATGGAGGAGAGCACGGTCGCCAGCGCTTGCGCGGGGGTGAGAGGCCGGTCGTCGGACGGGGCCACCGAGGGCGGCTCGATCGGCTCCCACACGAAGTCGTCGACGTACTGGAAGGCCGCGTCCTCCAGCCATCCGAGCGGCAGGTCGAACTCGTGGGAGAGCGTCAGCCCCTGGCGCAGGGCAGAGACAAGGCGCGCACGGTCGGAGAGATCCTGCTGTCCGACGGCGTCGAACGCCCGCCGCGCGGCTCGTCGCCAGTCCGCTTCCGTCCACCGGTCGTCGCTGGTCGAGTCCATCTCCCGCACCGCTTCACGGACCAGCGAGTGCAGGCGGTACGGCCAGGGCGCGTCGGGGTCGTGGTCGACGAACGGCCGCTCGGTCAAATCCTGCGCGGGAGCGTCGTGGTCAAGGCCTGCGGCGGCGGACGCCAGCGGGACCGAGAAGGTCTCCAGGAGACTCACAGAGCGAAGGACCCGGCGTGTCTCCGGGGCCAGGTCCCGGAAGGTCCGGGCCACGAGAGCGGGGAAGCCGATGTTGAACTCATCAGCCGCGGGCGCGTGTCCCCGGCGTCGGTAGAGGTCGAGGAACCGCATCGCGGCGAGGTCGAGGTAGAGCGGCAGACCGTGGGAGTTGGTCGTGATCAGCCGGCGGGTGGCGTCGTCCATCATCGGCCGTCCGTCACGTGTCAGGCGCTGCGAGAGATACGCCTCGCAGTCCCCGGCTGAAAGATAGCCGACCGTGTGCTGGCGGGGCTCCTGCGTAGCACCGCCGACCAACTGCGGCCAGAACTCGTCGCCAGCCCAGTCCAGCTGCCCTTCGAGGCGCGGGTCGTCCCATTGGAGGCGATTGCGTCCGGTGATGACGAACAGGGTTCCCGGCATCAGCCACACCACACGTTGGACGAGGCGTTCGAGGTCGCGGTGGATCCGGTCGCCGACATCCTCGAAGGTGTCCAGCAGGACGACGAGGGTCGCCCGCTGCCGCCTCGGTACATTGGCCAGGTCCCAGGCGAGAAGGTACGGGTAGAAACTGAGCGCGTCCTGGTCCGGGGTGGCCTCGAGGAGGTCGGCGAACCGGCGGCACCCGGCGAACGCCCTGACCCGGTGCTGCCTCTCCCGCAGGGCGTGCACCACCATGCGTAAGCCTTGGCCGACGACGTTGCCCACCGTGCCCGGAAGAGCCACGGCCTGCGCCACGTCCGCCAGGGCCGACTGCACCTGGCCCGGCAGGTTCCGCGCCCCGGGCAGCCCACTGAGCCGGGTACGGCGCAGAATGTACTCGTCGAGCGGCTCACCCGGATGGTTGTGCTCCCAGTAACGCTGGAGGGCTAGGTCGAACGTCGGCATCGGTCGTCCCAGTTCCGCCGCTGCCAGGCGGATGGCCAGTACCAGGGACTCGAAGTCCGTGCCCGAGTCCCGCGCCAGATCGATCCGCACCGGCACGACGGGGCCGGTCGCCAGATCGACCGCCGGCCAGTGTCCCCGACGGCCGGTCCCCTGCCTCAGGTGCCCGGTCACCTGACGTGAGAGGGTCGACTTCCCGATACCGCCGACACCGTAGAAGGTGAGCACGTTCCGCCGGGGTGCCTCAAGGTCCTGGACGTCGAAGCCCCTCTCCCGCGTCGCGTCCACGAGAACGGATAGCCCCCGGGCGACGGACTGCCACTCGTCGACGCGGTCCGCGAAGTAGTCGACCGCCTTGACCTCCCGGTCGTTGGAACGGAACAGCGCCCTCAGATCCGACCGACCCACTGTGCATCCCCCTTGTCTCGGCAACGGTGCCAGAACAACAGCACGTCTGATGGCCGTCAAGGACGTGTGGAAGAACTTCACGCCGCCCCGGGACCCGGCCGTCACCCACGGCACGCCCGGTCCCGCCGACAACGCCGCCGACAGCCGCGTACAGCCGGCCCGCGTCAGCGCGTCACCACTGGTCACGCTACGCGACCGGCCCGGATGCTGTCCGCATGACGAAGGAAGACACCTCCGGCACCACCCTCACCGGTGCCCCCGAACCCCTCACCCCCGTCCGGCACTTCGGGATGCGGTTCAGTTGCACCCCGCGCGGTGCCCGGCTCGCCCGGCGGCTGGCCGGGGTGCGGCTGGACGCGTGGGGGTGGGCGTACGGCACCGACGCGCACGACGACGTGACGCTGATCGTCGCCGAGCTGTGCTCCAACGCCGTACGGCACGCACGGGTGTCCGGCCGGGACTTCCGGCTGGACCTCGGCGCGCGCCCCGCCCCCGGCGCCTCCCCCCACACCGCCTCAGCCCTCGGCGCCTCCCCCGACGGGAGGGCCGTCGTCCTCCGCGTCGCTGTCACCGACACCGTCGGCGAGCGGTTCCCCGTCACCCGTCCGGTCCGGCCGCTGGACGACACGGGGCGCGGACTCGCGATCGTGGCGGCGCTCGCCGCCCGCTCGGGATGGCGGCCCCGGGAGAGCGGGACGCCGGGGAAGACCGTGTGGGCGGAGTACGCGGCACCGGTCCCCTCCTGACGGGCGGGACGCCGGCCAGGTCCCGCAGGCCCCTCACCAGTCCGTTCCGGCTGATTCGTTCCTCACCCTCAGTGCCCGCGCGTAAGGTGGTGGTGATCGTGTGCGGGGCGGCGGGGCCGGGGGAACCGTCGGCGGGCGTCCCGTGTCTGGCCGTACGGGAGGGGCGCGACCGCCATGAGACCCACACTCGCCGCGCAGGCACTGCGCGACACGGCGGTCGAGTACCTGACCACCACGTTCGCGCTGGCCGAACCGGCCACGCAGGAGGCGCTCACCGACTTCCTCACCGATCCGGCCGACGGCCTCTTCCGGGGGCCGTATCTGCGCGTCCGGCGGCCGTTCCGGTCCGCGCCCGGCGGCTGGGAGCGGCACCTGGACTGGTGGCAGGACGGTTTCCGGCCGTACGCGCACCAGGCGGAGGCCTTCGCTCGGCTCACCACCAAGGACGGGCATACTCCTCAGCCCACGCTCGTGACGACCGGTACGGGGTCCGGGAAGACCGAGTCGTTCCTGGTGCCCGTGATCGACCACTGCCGTCGGGAGCGGGCGGCGGGACAGGCCGGCGTCAAGGCGGTGCTGCTGTATCCGATGAACGCGCTCGCCGGGGACCAGGCGGGGCGGCTCGGCAAGCTGCTGGACGAGGACCCGCGGCTCGCCGAGGTGACCGCCGGGCTGTACATCGGCGAGGCGAGCGCCCGGGGGGCGGCCTCCCCTTACGGGCGGGTGATGGTGGACCGGTCGGAGATGCGCCGTAATCCGCCGGACGTCCTGCTCACCAACTACAAGATGCTGGACCTGCTGCTCCAGCGGCAGCTCGACGCCCCGCTGTGGGCGGACGCGGACCTCGCGTACGTGGTGATCGACGAGTTCCACACCTACGACGGCGCACAGGGCACGGACGTGGCGATGCTGCTGCGGCGCCTCGGCGCGGTCGCCGGGGCGGCCGAGGAGGGGCGGCCACTCGGGTCGGTGTGCCCGGTGGCGACGTCGGCGACCCTCGGCGGGTCCGGGCCGCGGGCCGATCCGCAGACCGCGGGGGCCGGCGGGGCACGGGCCATACTGGACGTGGCCTCGCGGGTGTTCGGCACGTACTTCCCCGACGACGCGGTGATCGGGGAGGACCGGCGGGAGCCGGGTGCCTTCCTGAAGCCGCTGGACGTCTCGCTGCCCGTGCCGCCGCCCGGCGAGGTGGCCGCGCTGCCCGACCCGGCGGCCACGGCCGGCGGGATGGACCGGCTGGCGCGCGCCGTGCTCGGCTGCGACGCGTCCGACGCCCGGGAGCTGGGACGCCGGCTGCTCGCGCACCCGGTGACCCACGAGCTGCTGGCCACGGGGGTGGATCAGCCGCTCACCTTCGAGGAGGTGCTGCGGGGCTTCCCGGCGAGTTCGCCCTGGTGTCCGGTGGTGGAGCAGGACCCGGCGACCGCCGTGGAGGCGCTGGCCCGGTTCGTGGCGCTGGTCTCCGAGGCCCGTGACCCGGACGCCCCAAACGGGGAGCGGCGGCCCCTGCTGCTGGTCGAGAGCCACCTGTGGGTGCGGTCGCTGTCGCGGGTGCTGCGGTTCGTGGCGCCCCGGCCGGTGTTCTCCTGGTCGGACGCCGACCAGGCCGCCGCCTGTGCCGTGGCGTCGGCCGCGCAGGAGGAGCGGCGGCGTTCGGTGCGGCGCTCGGGGCGGCTGCCGTCGGCGTACTGCCGGCACTGCGGGCGGTCCGGCTGGAGCGCCGTGTGCCCCGAGCGCAACCCGTCCGAGTTGGTGACCGCCCCCGATGACGTCTACCGGCTGAGCGCGGGCGGCGGCGCAGGGAAGGCCCGGGTGCGGGCGATGATCGCGGCGACGCCCGCCGAGGCGGCCGAGGAGGCCCGCCGGGCCCTCGCTCGGGCCCGGCGCAGGCGTACGGCGACCTCGCGGGACGCGAGCGTGCTCGTCCTGGAGGACAACGGGGAGCGGCTGCGGCCCGTCGACCCGGATGAAGTCCTGCTGCCCGGCGACCGGATCGCCGACGCCCCGGACAACGGGGTGTTCGTCAAGATGTGGTACCTCCAGTCGGACGCCGACGAGTTCGCCCGGCAGGACCGCTGCCCGGCCTGCGGCCAGGCCCAGGGCATCCGCTTCCTCGGCGCGGGCGTCGCGCCGCTCGCGTCGGTGGCGGTCACCCAGTTGTTCACCGGTGGCGAGCTGCCCGCGAGGGACACCGACGGAAACGACCGGCGACGCACCCTGGTCTTCAACGACTCGGTGCAGGACGCCGCGCACCTGGCCGGGTTCGTGGCCAGCCGGGCGTGGAAGTTCTCCCTGCGTTCGCTGGTCCACGAGCAGCTGGCCGAACAGGCGTCGGAGGACCCGGAGTTCGCGAAGGACGGCGTGCCGCTGAACGAGCTGATCGCCGCGCTGGTGCGGCGGGCGTCGGTGGACAAGGAGAAGCTCCTGGCCTCCGTCGTACCGCCGGACCTGCACGACGTGGACGGGGTACGGCGGCTGCTGGCCGGGCGGAAGCGGTTACCGAAGGGCACGTGGAATCTGGTCGGGGAGCGCCTGGCGTTCAACACGCTGCTGGAGTTCGGGCTGCACGCCCGGCTCGGCCGCACCCTGGAACTGACCCGAACCGTGGCCGCCGAGGTCCACCTGCCCGACCCGGGGACGGCGGCCAGGACCGCCGAGGCCCTCTACGAGGAGGTCCTGCGGCAGCAACTGCCGTTCGACGAGGCGCCGGCCGAGGGGTCCCCCGCCCACCCGGAAGCCGGGGACGGCGGCTTCGACGACCCCCCGGACGACACTCCGGACGGCGGCCCGGACGCGGGCGTGCCGGTCAGGGTGCCCGCGGTGGGGCCCGAACGGCTGCGCCGCTTCGAGGGGTTCGTGCGCGGGCTGCTGGAACACGTCAGGGTCAGCGGCGGGATACGGCACGCCTGGCTGGACACCTTCATCGGCGAGGAGGGCCGCAACCGCTACAGCGTGTGGGGCGGGCGCCCGGAGGGGATGCAGGCGTTCGGGCGGGGCTCCGAGGCCCCGGCGTTCGTCCTCGTCGGCGCACGGGCCGGCCGGAGCGACTTCGAACGGGTCGACACCCGGGAGAGCTGGTACACCGACTTCACGGCCCGCTGCCTGGACATGGACCGCTCCCTGGCCGGCGACTACCTGGCCAGGCTGCTTCCCCGGCTCGCCGAGCCGGGCATCGGCGCGCTGGCGTACCGGCGTACCGGCGAGCAGCGCGCCGGACGCGGCCGGGACCGGGCCGGGGTGTACGGGCTGACCCCCGGACACGTCCGGGTGCGTCCGCTCGCCGACGACGAGACGGCCGCCGCCGCGCTGGTGTGCCGCGAGTGCGGCTGGACGCAGACCGTGCCGCCGGAGCGGGTCCAGGTGTGGGCGGGGCTGCCCTGTCCGCTCAAAGGCTGCGCCGGCGCCCTGCGACGGCCCCCGGCGGCGGACGCCGGGCGGGCCGGACGTGACTTCCGCGGCGACTACTACCGCCGTCTGTACCGGGAGGCCGACCCCTACAGCGTGGTCGCGGCCGAGCACACCGGTGTGCTGACCCGCAGGGAACGCGAGCAGGTCGAGAAGGGCTTCCGCGAAGGGGTCCGGCACACCGACCCCAACGTGCTGTCCTGCACGCCCACCCTGGAGCTCGGCATCGACATCGGCCAGTTGGAGGCGGTGCTGCTGGCCTCGCTGCCGCCGACGACCGCGGCGTACGTCCAGCGGTCCGGCCGGGCGGGGCGCTCCACCGGCAACGCGCTGCTGGTGTCCCTCGCCGACACCAGCCCACGCTCCCTTTACCACCTGGCAGAGCCCCGGCATCTGATCGCCGGGCGCATCCTTCCACCGGGCTGCTTCCTGTCCGCCACCGAGCTGCTGCGCCGCCAGTTCACCGCCCGTCTGCTCGACCTCGCGGGCCGGGGCGGGCTGGAGGGCGTGCTGCCGCTGCCCGACCGGGCTACGGCACTGTTCGGGCGGGCCGGATGGCTGCGCCGGTTCGCCGAGGCCGTCGTCGGCCGGACCGACCTGGTGGACGACTTCCTGCGACTGTTCCCCGAGGTCGAGGGGGTCCCCGACTCGGGGGCGTCCCGTGACGCCCACAAGGAGCTGCGCCGGTACGTGGAGCCGCTGCCCGACGCCGGTGACGCGGCGGCGGCGCGATCGCCCGAGCGGTGGCTGGCCTGGCGGCTGCGGGACGCCGAGACCGCCTGGGAGGCGGAGCGGGCGGAGCTGGTGGACCGGCTCGCCGCGATCGACGAGGCCGCCGAGGCGTTGCACGACACCGTCGAGGACGAGGCCCGCGAGAAGCGGACCCTCGGCCGGGACTCCGTTGCCCAATTCCGAGCGGTCGCCGGTCAGGCTGTGAGCATGTAGGCAAGGCGTTCGAGTCTGCTGGTCCGGGGTCTGCCGAGCGGGGTGGTGCTCCAGTAGGCGTCGAGGCGGATGACGTTCAAGGCGGTGGCGGAGAAGACGTGCTGGAGGCGGACCTTGGCCAGTCCTCGGTAGCGGGCCCGGCGGATTCCGGTCATGTCCAGGGCCTGGTTGATCGTGCCCTCGACCCCCGCGCGCAGCTTGTACTTGTCCCGCCAGGTCTGGGTCTTCTGCACGGCGCGGGCGGTGGCCTGGATCTCGTGCAGCTCTTTCGGCCGCAGGGTGAGCATCCGACTGACCCGCCGGGAGGAAGTGCACTGCGTCCTTGACGGGCAGGCCCGGCAGTCGGTGGAGGCGAACTGGGCGACGATGGCGGGCCTGCCGTGCTGGGTGACCGGATACCACCCGGCGCTGGTGCGACCGGCCGGGCAGGTGACCTGACGGGCCTTCCAGTCGACGCGGAAAGCACTCTTGTCGAACCCCGCAGCGGCCTTGGACTGCGGCGAGTGGTCGGCCAGCAGCGGGGTGACCATCGCGGTCCCGTCCTTGCCGGCGGCGGCCACCAGGTCCACGCTCGGATAGCCGGAGTCCAGATAGTGCTCGCCCGGGCGCAGACCGCGCTCATTCAGGCGCTGCTGGATGCCGGCGGTGGCCTTCACGTCCGGCACCGTCGCCTTCGTGGTGTGCACATCGGTGATCAGGTTCGGCGGCGCCGCGACGCGCTTCCCGCTCCCGGCTTCGGCTTCGGCTTCGGCTTCGGCTTCGGCTTCGGCTTCGGCTTCGGCTTCGGCTTCGGCTTCGGCTTCGGCTTCGGCTTCGGCTTCGGCTTCGGCTTCGGCTTCGGCTTCGGCTTCGGCTTCGGCGGGAGTATGGCAGGTCTCGGTCAAATGAATCTTGTAGCCCAGCCAGAACAGCTCCTCGCCCTTGGCCGCCCACCGCGCATCCGCATCGTAGGGAGAGGCCAGGCGGATATGACCGGGCGGGACGCCGTCCACCTCGGCCTCCCGCTTCCTGATCACCTCCCGTCCCCGCGCGCCGGTCTCGATGTAGTAGGTCTGCACCAGCACCTGCCGCAAAAGCTCAACCGCGGGAAGCTCCGCCAGCCACGGCGGGGCGCCGGGCGCGCGCACCGCCCGGCACAGCATCAGCGCGTCCTGCCCGAACACCACCGCGAGCCGGTCCCGCTTGGTCTTCGAGGCCGGCAGCTTCCACCCGTCCACGCGCGGACCGTAGCGGTGCGCCAGTTCGGTGACATCCACCGCGCCTGCCAGCCACTCGGGCGCGGCTGCGGCCAGCACCTCCAGCGCGGCGCGCACGCTCTCGCCCGCCAACTCCAGCCGGTTCAAGTCCCTCACCGCGCTGATGACATGGGTGGAGTCGCTGCGCTGCTTGCCGCCGGCCGCAACGAGTCCCTCGGTGCGGCAGCACTCCAGGAGCCGGTCGAAGACCAGGCGTTCCATGCCGTGCTCGATCAGGCGTGCGCGGAACTTGGCCAGCACGCTGAAGTCGAAGCCGGGATCGGTCAGCTCGGCGCCGATCGCGTACTTCCAGTCGATCGCGCGTACCGCCATCGCGGTGGCCTGCCGGTCGGTCAGGTCCTCGGTGAACTGCAGGACAGTGACCAGCGAGAGCACCGCCGGGGACAGCCCCGGGGCACCGCGCACCCCGAACGCGTCGGTGTACGGCTCATCGGCGAAGACCGCTTCCATCCGGTCTCGCAGGCGTATCGGCAGGCTCCCGGCCGGGAAAGCGGCCCGGGCCACCCTCGCTGTCTCCTCCGGAACCGCAGGCAGCCCCTCCGGCCGCATCGACATCCGCACCATCCCAGGGCTCGCACCACTCATGACGACACGGCAGATCATCTCCCACTGCGCATCGCCGCCGCGGCGAATTGGGCAACAGAGTCGGCCGGGAGGCCAAAGCCGTGCGCGGACAGTTGCAGACCCTCGCCCAGTCCGGCGCGCAGGCGTTCCTCGTCGAGCGGGGACTGCTGCCCAACTACACCCTGGTGGAGAACGGCGTCCGGCTGGAGGCGGTCCTCACCCGCAAGGAACCGGCCCGGCGGGCCCGGGGGGCGGACGCGGAGCGCGCGCCGAAGAGCCGGTGGCGTACCGAGACACGCCTGTACCAGCGGCCCGCCGAGGCCGCGCTGACCGAGCTGGCACCGGGCAGCTCCTACTACGTTCTCGGCTACCGGCACGAGGTCGACGGGTTCGACCTCGGCGCCCGGCCCCGCGGCGGCGAGCAGACCGCGGACGGCACCGGGGAGGAGAGCCGGCCGGCGATTGCGGTGTGGCGGGTGTGCCCGGAGTGCGGTCACGTCCGCACCGGACGGGACGCCGAGGCGGACACCTCGCCGTGCCCGCGCTGCGCCGGGCCCGGCATCGGCGGCCGGTCGGCACGGTTCTCGGTCATCGTGCCGCGCAAGGTCACCTCCCGTGACCGGCGGGACGACGCCCGCATCATCGACGACCAGGAGTCCCGCAGCCGCCGCTACCACTCGACGGTGACGGCGGTCGACGTCGACCCGGCGGCGGTCAAGGAGAGCTGGCGGCACCAGAGCGCCGTCTTCGGGTTCGACCACGTACGCGAGGCGGTCGTACGCCGTTTCAACCTGGGTCCGTCCAGGCCGGGGCGGCGTCCGGACACGTTCTTCGCCGGGCGTGAGGTGACTGTCAGCCCGTTCACCGTGTGCCCGCTGTGCGGCGGGGCCACCGACCGGGATGCGGGCCATCCGCCCGTGCAGGAGCAGGTGAGCGAGTCGATCGCGGCCCGGCCCGAGCTGGCGCATCACCGGCCCTGGTGTCCCACCCGGCGCCGGGCCCGGCCCGTTCAGACGGCGAACGCGCGGGTGATCACGTGCGCCGAGCACCGCACCGAGGCCCTGCGCGTCCTGCTGCCGGCCGCGACCCTGCAAGTCCCCGAGCGACTCGCTTCGTTCTCCGCCGCGCTCCATCTCGGCCTGGCCCTGCGCTACGGCGGCGACCCCGCGCACATCCGCTCCGCCCCGACCAGCGAACCGGACCGGGCGACCGGTCTGACCCGCAACCACCTGGTGCTGTACGACTCCCTGCCCGGGGGCACCGGCTATCTCCAGCGTCTCGTCGAACGCGACGGCGAGGAGTTCCGGGCCGTACTGGCCCGCGCCCAGTCGTATCTGCGCGGCTGCCCCTGCGGGAAGGAGCCCCGGCGCCGCGCCTGCCATCTGTGTCTGCTCGGCTACGCGCCCGACCGGGACCACGCTCTGCTCGACCGGCGCGAGGCCCTGTGGATGCTGGACGACGTCCTCGGCGTGGACGGGCACAGCCGCTGGGACGTCCGCCGAGCCCGCAAGGAACCGGACGGACGGACCGGAGCCGGTGAGGACGTCGGGGACGTGGACCGCCGACGTTTCGCGAAGCAGGCACAGAGCGACCTGGAGCGGCGCTTCATCGACTGCCTGGACCGGTGGCTGGAGAGCGCCTCCGACGGCGCCGGGGTCGAGCACGAGGAGACGCCGACCGGTCGCCAGGGCAAGCTGTTCACCCTGCGCGGACGGGACGGCTCCCCCGTCCACTGGGAGGTCGTCGCGCAGAAGCCGCTCGATGCCCACGGCACGGTCCCGGACCTGCTGCTGCGCCCCGCGGGCGACACGGCCACCGGTGACGGGCCGCGCCCGGTACCCGTGGCCGTGTATCTCGACGGCTACCGCTGGCACGCCTCCGAAGCCGTCAACCGGATCGCCGGGGACGCGGCGAAACGTGCCCGCCTGCGGGCCGACGGCACGTTGGTGTGGCAGATCACCTGGGACGACGTCATCGCCTGGGAGAAGGAACTGCGCGAGCGGTCCGGGCGCGCCGGCGGCGCCGACGCGGACGAGGCTGCGGGTGCGCTCGCCCCCGCGCTGGCCGGACCGCAGGCGCGAGGCGCCTGGCCTCCGTACCCGGTGGACGGCGACAACACGCCGGGCGGCAAGGCGCGTGCCCGGTGGGTACAGCAGCGGCAGGACCCGGCGTACATGGACCGGCTGTTCGCCGGTGCGATCCCCGCGCTACTGGGGTTCCTGGCCGATCCGGACCCGCGCCGGTGGCAGGTGCTGGCACGGCTCGCCGTGGCGGGCCTGATGAGCATGGCGCGGCGCGAGGACGTCGTCGACGCCGGGCCCGAGGCCGCGGTGCCGTGGGTGGAGGCCGTGCTGCGTGGCGGGGAACGCCCGGCGGTCGGCGGGGACCCGGGGGGGCTGCGGCTGTATCCGGTACGCGACGGTTCGGGGCTGCCCCTGCTGCTGATCGGGGACTCCCGCGTCAGACCGCAGGGGCTGAGCGCACTGGCGGTCCTGGACGACCGTCCGGAGGCCGTCGCCGGTGACGGTGCCGAGCACCGGCGGCGCTGGAAGGCGTGGCTGTGCTGGGGCAACGTCCTGCAGTTCCTCGACCCGTCGGGCGAAGGCCGGGCGGACGGACTGCAGCTGGCCCGCACGGCGCTGGACGCCTTCGACGCCGGCCTGCTGGCCGCGACCGCCGGGCCGGCCGGCGGGCTTCTGGCCGCCCTGCGCGAGGACCAGCAGGGTACCGGGCTGACCGACAGCGGCGCGGTCCCGGCCGGGGCCGTCGCGGAGCCCGAGCGGGGCGCCGACGTCCGCATCACGGGCACCGGCACCGGTGCCGCAGTCGCAGTCGCGCACGCCGACGCCGTCACGCCCACTGCTCTGGAGCGGACGACCGCCTGGCAACTCGTGCTGCGGGAGCTGTCGTACATGGGCGACCCTGCCATCGAGAAGCTGGCGCTCGCGCTCGCGGAGCGGGGGGACGTACCGCCGCCCGAGGCCGGGTGGGACACGCATGGGGTCTCCCGCCCGCTGGAACTGGCCTGGCCCACGGCGAGGATCGCCGTCGTCCTGGCCGAGGACGCGCAGGACGCCGGGTATCTGTCCGAGTGCCACGCCGCGGGCTGGCGGGTCGGGGACGCGGGAGCCTGGAACGAGACCGAGCTGGCCGCCCTGGTCCGCCAGGCACGGTCCGGCGCGACGGACGAGGGAGGCGACGGAGCGTGAACACCCCGGTCAGGACACAGGTCATCCCGACCCCGCAGGCCAACGAGGACATCAAGGGCCTGGCTCCCGGCGACAAGAACGCCGTCGGCGACTTCGTCCGCAGGTTGCGCGCCGACCGCTCCAACCGCGCTCTGCGACTCACCTCGCTGCGGGATGCGGGCCGCAACGGCCGGCTCTTCCTCGCGAGGGTCGACAGCCGCGGGACGGCTCTGCTACTGGAGACCGACGAGAACCGCTTCAGCCTCCTCGCCGTGCGGGTCGGCGACACGGCCCGCGACGAACTCGCCCGGATCACCGTGGAGATCAACGAGATCTCCGGGGGTGTCGAACTCGTGGACCAGAGCGTGGTCAGCCGTGAGGTCGTCGCGCTCCCGCCCCGAGAGGGCGCGGGCAACACCGGGGACGCGGTGCCGTCGCCGGCCGACGGCACCGCTCATCCGGCCCCCCGGTCGCTGCCGGTACCCCTGTTCGCCCGGCACGACGACACGGAACTGCTCCGCCTCGGCGTGTCCGCCTCGCTGCTTCCGGCGCTTCGGCGGATCACGGACCGGGCGCAGTTGGAGACGCTGCTGGGCCACAACCTCCCCGCTCTCACCCGCGACGTCCTGCTCGCCCTGAGCGACGGAATGGAGCCCGCCGACGTCCGGGTCCACATCACCGAGGCGTGGCGCGCCGACGACAAGGTGGATCCGCACGACTGGGCGAAGGCTGCACGCCGGCCGGTGTCCCGGGTCAGCACCGAGGACGCCGCCGTGCTCGGCGCGCTCGGCGACGGGTTCGAAGCCTGGCGGCTGTTCCTCCACCCCGAGCAGCACCGCCTGGCCACTACCTCGTTCAAGGGGTCGGCCAAGGTGACCGGCGGCCCCGGGACCGGCAAGACGGTGGTGGCACTGCACCGGGTGCGCCATCTGGTGGAGCGGCTTCCGCCGGGGCACACCAAGCCGGTGCTGCTCACCACGTACAACACCAACCTGGCCAAGGACCTTCAGGACAGGCTGTACCGCCTCGGCGGTGACAAGCTGGTGCGCCGGGTCGAAGTGAAGTCGATCGACCGGCTCGCCCGTGAAGTCGTCCAGGAGACGCACCCCGGGTCCCCGCTGCCCCCTCCGCTGAGCGACGAGCAGGCGCTGAGCCTCTGGCACACCGTCTGCGCCGAGGCCAAGGTGTACGCGTTCGACGCGGAGTTCCTGGACTGGGAGTTCCGACATGTGATCCTCGCCCAGGGCTGCGGCACCGACCACATGTACCTCCGGGCCGGGCGCAAGGGCAGGGGCGTCCTCCAGCGTCCGCAGCGCCGCCAGGTGTGGGAGCTGGTCCAGCGTTACCGGGCGCATCTGGACCAGCAATACCGCACCACACACGCGCTCATCGCCGACGAGGCCGCCCGTGCGGAGGGCCATCGAATGGCCAGGGTGAACGAGCAGACCCGCTACAAAGCCGAACACGGTGGCCTCGACCTGATCCACCGCGAGGCCGGGAGCGGTATGTGGCTCAAGCCCCGTTACCGGCACGTGGTCGTGGACGAGGCGCAGGACCTGTCCGCGTCCCACTGGCGCATGCTGCGCGCGATGGTGACGCCCGACCGGGACGACATCTTCCTGGTCGGTGACGCCCACCAGCGGATCTATGCCCACCAGGTGGTACTGGGGCGGCTGGGCATCAGCACGCCCGGCCGGGCCTCACGCCGGCTGACGCTCAACTACCGGACCACGCGCGAGATCCTGGGCAGCGCGCAGGGGCTGATGAGCGGCGAGCGGTTCGACGACCTCGACGACGGCCGGGACACTCTCGACGGTTACCGATCCGTGCTCACCGGACTGTCACCGCAGTACTGGCGCGCCCCTGACTGGCAGACCGAGATGCGGGCGATCGCCGTGCTTCTCAGGGAACGCCACGACCGCTACGGAACGCCCTACGCGGCGATGGCGATCGGTGTGCCGTCGCGGGACTCGGCCAGGCAACTGGCCGTCACCCTGGCCGATGAGCGGTACGGCATCCACGCCTGCGAGATCGGCCGGGACATCCCGGCCAGGGTTGACGCCGTACGCATCGGCACGCTGCACGGCTTCAAGGGTCTGGAGTTCCAACGGGTTTTCCTCGCCGGGGTGAGCGAGGGTCTGATTCCGCATCAGCGGCTCGAAACCTACCGGCACGAACAAGTGGAACGCTACCGGCAGGAAGAACAGCAGTCCCGTTCGCTGCTCTTCGTGGCGGCCACACGGGCCCGCGACGAACTGGTGATCACGTGGAACGGGAAGGCCAGTCGTTTCCTCCCGGAGCACGCCATGAGGAGCGCCGGGCACGCCACGGAACTTCTGGTGGACGACGGCCCGCCATCCGGATCGGCAGCGGCATGGTCGGACAGGCAAAGCGGCTCGCACGGCCCGGCCGAGTGCTCTTCGGAAGCCTCCTGACTGCTTGGCTGCGCTCTGGGCCGACCGGGATACTCACCTCCAGACCAAAGTCACCCAGCAGGGCCTTCCGGCCCATTCCTCCACCCGGGACAGGCCCGAGGGGACCCTCGATCTCGTGCACACCATTGCACGGAGTTCTTAGGGGAGTTCACCGTTCCTGACACAACCCGGGAGGCACCCTTCCGCCAGGATGCGGGCAACTGCTTCCGCCTCGGCACCGACGGCGACGGCGACGGCGACGGCGACGGCGACGGCCAAGAGGACCACTGCCCCGCCGACTCCCTCGAAGCCTTGCGTACCCTCATCACCGACATCAAGGCCGGCGAGGCCGACCACCTGCTGCAGGGCCCGCCACGCATCCCGCCACCAGTCGGTACCGTGTACAGCGACCGGCTGACGCGGCATCAGGACGACGCGGGCGCAACGCGTTGCGCCCGCAAGGAGACTCTGCGAGCAGGACCGTTGTGAGTTGATCGAGGAGATCGAGTCCGGTGGTATGAGCACGGTCCGGCGCGGCTACGACGCCGTCCTGGACCGGGAGATCGCGGTCGAGATCATCCGGGCCGACGTCGTCGCGTCGCCCGCGCAGGCGAAGGATTCCACCCGTCGCTTCACAGCCCCGCCTGGTCCTGCCCGGACCGCCGGGTCCCCAGCCGTCCCCCTGGGGCCGGAACGCATGCCGTCGTGACCGTCGTACCGGGTCGATGCCACAATGGCGTGCCATGTCTGCCACACCTGCCCTCAGGGACCAACGGCTCCGGCGCTGGGAGCAGCGCACCGGCGGCTGGCTCATCGGCCTCGCGCTGGTCTACCTCACGGCCTACGCGGTGCCGATCCTCGACCCGGGGCTGCCCCGCGCCTGGCGTGACGCCGCCGAAACCGTGACCTTCGCCATCTGGGCGCTGCTGGCCGCCGAGTTCGTTCTGCGCTTCGCCGTGGCCGGCAGCCGATGGCAGTTCCTCAAGGTACGGCTGTTCGACCTGGCGACCCTGGTCCTGCCGCCGCTGCGCCCCCTGCGACTGGTGACCCTCGTGTTCATGGTGGTACGCCGCAACGCCTCCACCCTGGGCCGGGTCCGGCTGCGTCTGGGCACCTACGTGGCGGCCTGCACGGCTCTGCTGCTGTTCCTCTCCAGCCTGACCATCCTCGATGTCGAGCGGCGCAACCCGGACGCCTCGATCACGGCGTTCGGTGACGCCCTGTGGTGGTCGCTGACCACGGTCACCACCGTCGGTTACGGCGACCTCTACCCCACGACGACCGAGGGGCGTCTGATCGCCGTCGCGCTGATGGTCGGCGGCATCGCGCTCGCGGGTCTCGTCACCGCGACCCTCGCGTCCTGGTTCATGGACCGGTTCTCCGAACTCCGCGCCAACGAGGCCCAGACGACCAGCGAGATCTCCGCCCTCACGGAAGAGGTCCGCCGCCTCCGCGAGGAACTGCACACCCAACGCCCCACCGCCCCGTCCGCTTCTGCGGAAGGGCCGCACACCGCTGGAGCGAACGGCCCCGGGACCACGTCCGGCGGCGCCCCCGGCCTGGACACCGGCACCGCGGACGGCACCCCCGGCGCGTCCGGGACCCGCGCCCCCTCCCGCCTCGCGTAGCCCGGCCGCGGAGGGCGAGGCACCCGGCCGCCACGCTCAGGCCGCCTGACAGGCCGCCCGCACAAGAGGAACGTCATGATCTTGATGGTCTTTCCGGCAGGCCAGGACTCGTTCCGGGGCCGCGCGGGCGTCCGGGCGTCCGGGCGTCCGGGCGTCCGGGCGTCCGGGCGTCCGGGCACGCAGGAGATCTTGTGACGTCCTGCTCCCCGTGGCCGGTGTTCTCCCAGCCCTGATCGCAGCTCTGGGGACTCTCCTCGGTGTCGCCGTGACGCACCTGTTCCAGCGCCGAGCGGCTGCACGCGACCAGATGGCCGCGTCCCGGCGGCAGCTCCGCAGTGAACGCATGACCGCGTACAGCGACTTCGCCGGAACAGTGGCCGTGTTCAGACAGGGCCGGGCCGCGGGGAAGCCCTGGACGCCTCCGGGCAGATCAAAGCCTCCGTCCCCGCCGGAGCGGTTCACGATCCGGCGGGGAACATTCCGGTGCCGCTCCGCGCTGACCGTATTGACCCGCCGGAGGTCCCGGACAGGACACCTGCCGGGCCCAGCGGACAGGACGACCGCCGGAGTTGCCGGGCCGGCCCGGCCGGCGCAAAGGAGTGTGAGACGGATGACGACGACAGGGCGCGACCTGGCCACCGCGGCCGGGACCCCCTCGCTCGTGACGGCCTGCGGGCGCAGGATCGCGGTGCGGTGCCTGCGGCTCGCGCCCGCGGACCGGCCCATCAGCAGGGTCACCCTGGACGTGGGCCAGGACCAGGGGGGCGGGCCGGGGACATGGGCGGCGCTCACCGCCGACGAGGCGCGTGACCTGGCCCGCCTGCTTCTCCTGCACGCCGGGCTCGCCGAGCGGGGCAACGGGCCCGTCGGGCCGCCGCAGCCGGGGGTTTCCTCCCTCTGACCTCGTCCGGGCGTTGCCTTCGAGGCTCGCGCCGCGGTGAGCACCGCTCTGCCGCGGGCGTGGCCCCGCGCCACGTGGCGCACCGACCCGGACGCCTCGGCTCCCTCGGCCCCCTCGGCCCCCTCGGCCCCCTCGGCCCCCTCGGCCAGGGGGTTGCCGCGACCGTGTGATCGTGCACCGGTCCGCTGCCGGCCACCCGACGCACGCCGCCAGATCCTGATCACTGCGGTGTGCCCGCCGCACAGCGCCGTGATGCCCTCGGGGCCGAAGGTCCCGAGGGCGGCGGCGAGGCCGGTAGATGTTCGGGTGCCGTGGGTGTCACGCTGATGTGCGCTGCCGCGTGTCGCGGATTCCGGGTGGGAACGGGGTGGATCGTGGTCGAGCCTGACAGGGGCTGGGTGACGTTGGGGGAGTGGGCCGCCCAGGTGGGGTACCGCCACGGCCACGTGGTGCGCGCGATGCCTCGCCACTACCCCGGCTTCCCGGCCCCGGGGCGCGCTCGACGCGGGATGGGCACCAAGGGAGGGGCGGGGCAGCGCGTGGTACGACCCGGTCGAGCGGGAACCGTTTCGTCCACGGCCAGCCGACCCGGTGGAGCCGAGGGAGGAGGACCTGGACCGTGAGGTGACGCTCGGAGGGCTCGCCAAGCCGATCGGGGTGGACGGCCGCAGGGTGACGCAGATCAAGGACGACCGCCCCGACACCCTTGCGAACACGGTGGACGGACGGCGGTGGTACCCGAGGGCACGGTTCCACGTACCTGACCTGCTGCTGATGTGGAACAGACGCCCGGGCCGTGGGGTTGCCCTCCCCGGTCGGGCATGGCCTTTCGTGCGGGCGGCAACCGGAGCCGGGGTGCCCTTCCCGTCGTCACGAGCCGTGACGGCCCAGGAGGACGAGTTCCCGGTTGAGTTCGGTGAGGAACCGGGTCACCGTCATCAGTTCGTCCTGGGTGAAGCGGACCCGGGCCGCTTCCGTACTCCGTGCCAGAGGGCGGAAGAAGGCGCCTGCGACGGCCCTGGCCGCCTGCTCGTAGTGCAGATGGACCACGCGGCGGTCCCCCGGGGCCCGTACACGGCGGATGTGGCCCGCCTTCTCCAGGCGGTCGACGCATGCCGTCACCGCGCCGGACGTGAGGTCGAGCTGGTCGCGCAGCCTGCCGGGCGTCATGGGGCCGTCGGCCGGGTCGGCGTCCAGGACGGCGACCAGCGCCTGCACGTCGGTGAGGTGCAGGCCCTGCGCCTGGGCGAACTCGTGGGCGATGCGGTTGAACTCGGAGTTCATCCGGCGCAGCAGGACCGCGAAGCTCTGCAGCCCCGTCGGGTCGTCCCCGGGAGGGGAGGGCGAGGTGCTATCGGTGCCGGACATGCGTTCAGTATATATTTGTTCAACCATTGAGATACTTGATGGTTGACTTACTTCTGCTCGTCCCGCTTCCGTTCCTTCCGTTCCTTCCGTTCCTATGCCACTTGGGGATTCAATGAGGACCACACCGATCTGGGGCCGGTGGCTGGTGCCGCTCGTTCTGCTGATCGTCTGGCTGGGTGTGGGCGGCACGCTCGGCCCCTACGCGGGCAAGCTGGGCGAGGTCGCCACCAACGACCAGGCCGCGTTCCTGCCGCAGAGCGCAGAGTCGACCAAGGTACTCGAAGAGGGCGACGCGTTCGAGCAGGCCGGGGCGTCGCGCGATGTACCCGCCGTCATCGTGTGGACGGCCGACGGGGGCGGCCGGGTGACGGGGGCCCAGCAGGAGGAGGCCACGCGGGCCGCCGGCGCTCTGGCCGGGCAGCCCGGGGTCGCCGGTTCGCCGTCGCCCGCTCTCGTCTCCGACGACGGGCAGGCCCTGCAGGCAGTCGTCCAACTGGAGCCGGGTCTCGACGAGGAACTGCCCGCCGTCCTGGACGAGATCCGGCAGGCGGCCGGGAACGTGCCGGGGACCACGGCGCAGATCGCGGGGCCGGCGGCAAGCCAGGCCGATCTGTCGGACGCGTTCGCGGGGGTCGACGGGCTGCTGCTGGGCGTGGCGCTCGCCGCCGTGCTGGTGATCCTGCTGCTCGTCTACCGGAGCGTCCTGCTGCCGTTCCTGATCATTCTCGGGTCCGTCTTCGCCCTCGGGCTCGCCTGCGCGGTCGTGTACGCGCTGGCCGACCGGGACGTCGTCCGGGTCGACGGCCAGGTGCAGGGCATTCTCTCCATCCTCGTCATCGGCGCCGCCACGGACTACGCGCTGCTGCTGACCGCCCGCTTCCGCGAGGAGATCACCCTGCGCGGGGACCGGGTCGAGGCCGCGGTCGCCGCGGTGCGCCGCTCGTTCGGGGCGATCACGGCCAGTGCCGCCACCGTGGCGCTCGGACTGCTGGCCCTGCTCGCCAGTGACCTCACCAACAACCGCGCTCTCGGGCCGGTCGGCGCGATCGGCATCGTGTGCGCCGTGCTCTCCACGCTCACCTTCCTGCCGGCCGTGCTGGCCCTGCTGGGGCGCAGCGCGTTCTGGCCCTCCCGCCCGAAGAAGGCCGGGAGCACGCCCTCCGCGGACGCCCCCGCGGAGGGGCACGGAGTGTGGCACCGGGTCGCCGCGGCCGTGGACCGGCGGCCGCGCGCCACCTGGGTGGTGACCGCCCTGGTGCTCGCCGTCTTCGCGGCCTTCTCCCCCACCCTGTCCTCCAAGGGCGTACCGTTCGAGGAGATCTTCGTCGGTGACGCCCCCTCGGTGACCGCCCAGGAGACACTCGGCGAGCACTTCCCCGGCGGCTCCGGCAACCCCGCCGTCATCATCGCCGACGCCGCCCGCGTCACCGAGGTGACGGCCGCGGCCGAGGAGACCGAGGGCGTCGCCTCGGCGGCCCCGGTCTCCGCCTCGGGGAGGCCCGGCGGCGAGCCGCTCGTCGCCGACGGCCGGGTCGAGATCGCCGCCACCCTCGAGGACGGCGCGGACAGCGACGCCGCCAAGGAGACCGTCGAGCGGCTCCGCGACAGCGTGCACGCCGTCTCCGGGGCCGACGCGCTGGTCGGCGGCTACACGGCGCAGCAGTACGACACCCAGGAGACCGCAGCCCGGGACCGTACGGTGATCGTGCCGATCGTGCTCGCCATCATCCTGCTGATCCTCGTCCTGCTGCTGCGCTCGCTGCTCGTACCGGTGCTGCTGGTGGCGACGGTCGGGCTCAACTTCCTGGCGACGCTCGGGGTGTCGGCGCTCGTCTTCGAGCATCTCCTCGGCTTCTCGGGCACGGACGCGTCGGTACCCCTGTACGGGTTCGTGTTCCTGGTCGCGCTGGGCGTCGACTACAACATCTTCCTGATGTCCCGGGTCCGGGAGGAGGCGCTCGCGCACGGCAGCCGGCAGGGCGTGCTGCGCGGGCTCACCACGACCGGCGGGGTCATCACCTCGGCGGGGGTCGTCCTCGCGGCGACGTTCGCGGCCCTGATGGTGATTCCCCTGGCCTTCCTGGTCCAGATCGCGTTCATCGTGGCCTTCGGCGTCCTGCTCGACACCCTCGTCGTCCGCTCGCTCCTGGTGCCCGCGCTCGTGATCGACATCGGCCCCCGGGCATGGTGGCCCAGCGCCCTGGCCCGCGGGAGCGACGCGGATGCCGGTGCCGGCTCCGGCTCCCCTTCCGGTTCCCGGTCCGTCTGAACGGGCACGTCCACCGCGCTGCCGCCATGATCGGAGGAGAGGAAGCAACCCCGGAGCGAGTGGGCACGTGGGCGGACGAGCGCGGAGGAGACGGACGTGGGTACCGAGACGGACGCGGGCGAGGGCTCGGGCGGGCAGTGGGACGAGGGCGGCACCGAGCGGCTGCACTGCCTGGTCACCGGCGCCTCCGGATACATCGGCGGGCGCCTGGTACCGGAGCTGCTGCGGGCCGGCCACCGGGTCCGGTGCCTCGCCCGCTCCCCCGGCAAACTCCGCGACCATCCCTGGGCGGGTGACGTCGAGGCGGTCCGGGGCGACGTCACCGACCCCGGTTCGGTCGCCGCGGCCATGCGCGGGATCGACGTCGCCTACTACCTGGTGCACGCCCTCGGGGCCGGTCCCGGCTTCGAGGAGACCGACCGGCGGTCCGCCCGGACCTTCGCCGAGCAGGCCCGTGCCGCCGGCGTACGGCGCATCGTCTACCTGGGCGGGCTGACCCCGCGCGACGTCCCGGAAGAGTCCCTGTCCCCGCATCTGCGCTCCCGCGCCGAGGTGGGACGGATCTTCCTCGACGGGCCGGTGCCCGCCACCGTGCTGCGGGCCGCGGTGGTCATCGGTTCGGGGTCGGCGTCGTTCGAGATGCTGCGCTACCTGACCGAACGGCTGCCGGTCATGGTCACCCCCAGCTGGGTGCACACCCGGATCCAGCCGATCGGGGTACGCGACGTGCTGCGGTACCTGGTGGGCTCGGCCCGCATGCCCGCCGACGTCGACCGGGCGTTCGACATCGGCGGGCCGGACGTCCTCACCTACCGCGAGATGATGCGGCGGTACGCCGTCATCGCCGGACTGCGGCGGCGGCTCGTCGTGTCGGTGCCGGTGCTCACCCCGAGCCTGTCCAGCCACTGGATCGGGCTCATCACCCCCGTACCCGCCTCCCTGGCACGGCCGCTGACGGAGTCGCTGCGCCACGAGGTCGTCTGCCACGAGCACGACATCGCCCCCTACGTGCCCGACACACCGGACAGCCCGCTGTCGTTCGACGAGTCACTGGCGCTCGCGCTGCGGAGGGTGCGGGAGGCGCAGGTCGCCACGCGCTGGTCGTCCGCGAGCCTGCCGGGGGCGCCCAGCGATCCGCTGCCCACCGACCCCGACTGGGCCGGCGGAAGTCTCTACCGCGACGAGCGCGAGGTGCGCGTCGAGGCGTCCGTGGAGTCGCTCTGGAAGGTGATCGAGGGCATCGGCGGGGACAACGGCTGGTACTCCTTCCCGCTGGCCTGGGCGGTGCGGGGCTGGCTGGACCGGTTCGTCGGCGGGGTGGGCCTGCGGCGCGGGCGGCGTGACGCCGAACGGCTGCGGGTCGGTGACTCGCTGGACTTCTGGCGGGTCGAGGAGATCGAGCCCGGCCGGCTGCTGCGGCTGCGGGCGGAGATGCGGCTGCCGGGTCTCGCCTGGCTGGAGATGTACGCCGGCACGGACGACGAGGGCCGCACTCTCTACCGGCAACGCGCCCTGTTCCACCCGCGCGGGCTGCCGGGCCACGCCTACTGGTGGTCCGTCGCCCCGCTCCACTCCGTCGTGTTCGAGGGCATGGCCCGCAACATCACCCAGGCCGCCACGAAGGGCATGAGCGCACACGAGGCCGATGCGCGCGGGGGCCGCGGCGAAAGCCACGGGCCCGCACGGCGTGCCCGCCGCCCGCGCCGCGGGTGACGAGTCCGGCGTGACGTGCCCGGCGGTGACGTGCCCGGCGGTGACGTGCCCGGCGGTGACGTGCCCGGCGGTGACGTGCCCGGCTCCGCATCCGCGGGCCGGGAACAGCCCGAAGAGACGGCGGGAAAGCAAGCAAGGCCTCATGCACGGCGAGGAGTGGCCCCATGACCGTCGCGGTCGTCCTGTTCACCTCGGATCTGCGTCTGCACGACCATCCGCCGCTGCGCGCCGCGCTCGCCGCGGCCGACGAGGTGGTGCCGCTCTTCGTACGCGATACCGGCATCCACGCGGCCGGCTTCGACGCGCCGAACCGTGCCGCCTTCCTCGGCGACTGCCTGCGGGATCTCGACGCCTCGCTGCGCCGGCGCGGCGGCCGGCTCGTCGTGCGTACGGGGCCGGGTGTCCGGGAGGCCTGCGCGGTCGCCGCGGAGTGCGGGGCCACGGAGGTCCACATGGCGGCGGGCGTCAGCGGCTACGCCCAGCGGCGTGAGGAGCGGCTGCGGGAGGAACTCGAGCGGCGTGGGGTGGCGCTGCAGGTGCACGACGCCGTGATCACCGCCCTCGCCGCCGGGGCGGTGACGCCCGCCGGGTCCGACCACTACGCCGTGTTCACCCCCTACTTCCGCCGCTGGTCGCAGGAGCAGCTGCGGGAGACCTGCCCGGCGCCGCGCACCGTGCGGGTCCCCGACGCGGTGCGCGGCGAGCCGCTGCCCTCCCGTGACGGCCTGTCCGGCCTCTCGCCCGGCCTCCCGGACGGAGGCGAGTCGGCGGGGCGCGAACGGTTCGCCCGGTGGGCCCGGTCCCGGATGTCCGGGTACCAGGAACGGCACGACGACCTGGCGGGCGACGCGACCTCCCGGCTCTCGGCCTACCTCCACTTCGGGGCCCTCTCGCCGGTGGAACTCGTCCACCGGGCCCGGTCACGGGGCGGGGCCGGGGCGGAGGCGTTCGTGCGCCAGTTGTGCTGGCGCGACTTCCACCACCAGGTGCTGGCGGCACGGCCCGAGGCGTCCGAACGCGACTACCGCCCCCGGCACGACCGGTGGCGGACCGGGGACGAGGCGGCCGAGGACATCGCCGCGTGGCGGGAGGGCCGTACCGGCTATCCGGTCGTCGACGCGGCGATGCGCCAGCTGCTCCACGAGGGATGGATGCACAACCGCGCACGGCTGCTGGCGGCGAGCTTCCTGACCAAGACGCTGTACGTGGACTGGCGGGTCGGCGCCCGGCACTTCCTGGACCTGCTCGTGGACGGCGACCTCGTCAACAACCAGCTCAACTGGCAGTGGGTCGCCGGGACCGGCACCGACACCCGCCCGAACCGGGTCCTCAACCCCGTGCGCCAGGGCAGGCGTTACGACCCGAGCGGCATCTACGTACGGCGCTGGGTGCCCGAGTTGGCGGACGTGGACGACCGGTACGTGCACGAGCCCTGGCGGCTGCCGGAGGACCGGCGCGCCCGCCTCGGCTATCCCGGACCGCTGATCGGCCTCGCCGACGGCCAGGCCCGCTTCGCCCACGCCCGCGGCCTCGGCGGCACCTGAGCCCGGGGGAGCGGGCGCCGGATCCCGGACCCCGGGCGCCGGATCCCGGACCCCGGGCGCCGGATCCCGGATTCCGGGGTGAGGACTCGGAAACGAGGCATTCACGCGCGGAGGGCTCCTGGGAAACAAGGGGTTTCTAGCGTCTGCGGGCATGGATTCAACGGTGTATACGCGGCCGGACGCGGTCCCGGCCGATCCTGCCGGACCGCTCACCCTCGTGGCCCCGGTGGCCCCGGGCGTGACGCCGCCCGCGGGTTCGCTGCGTGACCGGGTGTACGCGGAGTTGCGGGCCGCCGTGCTCGACGGCGGGTTCGGCACACGCGAGCGGCTGAGCGACGTACGGCTGGCCGCGCGCTTCGGGGTGTCGCGGACGCCCGTGCGGGAGGCGCTGGCGCGGCTGCTGGCGGACGGGCTGATCGAGCGGGGGGACGGCGGTTTCCACGTCACGGTCCTCGGACTCGCCCAGCTGAAGGATCTCTACGAACTCCGGGTCACCCTGGAGCTGCGCGGTATCGCCCGGGCGATCGAGGACCCCTCCGTGCGGCACGATCCGGCGGTCCTCGGCGCCGAGCTGGAGCGCTGGTACGCGATGCGGGAGCGGTCGCCGGCGCCGGATCCGCGTTTCGTGGTGCAGGACGAGCGGTTCCACGCCGAGCTGTCCCGCGCCTCGGGCAATCCGGCACTCACGGACGCACTCGTGGCGGTCGGCGAGCGCATCCGCCGGGTGCGCAGGTACGACTTCCTGACCGAGGACCGGGTGCGGACGACCGTCGCCGAGCACATCGAGATCATGGAGCTCGTCCGCGACGGACGGCTCGACGAGGCCTACCGCGCCCTGCACGCCCACGTCGGCGACTCGATGGACGTGGTGCTGGAACGCGCCCGGCGTGCCATGACGCAGAGGGCGCTGCACGCCGACGACCACCCCTGAGTCCCCGTCGGGCCAGGGGCCCCGACCTCCCTCTCCGCCGTCGCGCCCCCGGTCGCCCTCCGCCTGGCCGGCCTCACCGCCCTCGCGCCACGCACCGCCGCAGCCCTCGCCCCGCGCTCCCCGCCCGTCACCCCCCACCGCCCTCCTCCGCCCGGCACGCCGCCCCGACGCCCGCCCCAGCGTCTCCGCCCCTCACCTCCCGACGTCCACCGCCGTCCCCCACCCGGCCCCGCACCCGACCCGCCACCCCACCACTTGCCACCCCTCGCCCGGCCCTCACCCCACCACTTGCCACCGTCGTCTCCGCCCCGCGCCGTCTCGCCTGCCCCGGGAGCGGCCGTCCCGCCCCGAACCGTCCCGCCCCGCCCGTTCCGGAGGAGCTGCCGTCATGTTCGACACCCTGCTCGTCGCCAACCGCGGAGAGATCGCCTGCCGCATCATCCGCAGCGCCCACGCGCTCGGGCTGCGCACCGTCGCGGTGTACTCGGACGCCGACGGCGCCGCCCCGCACGTCCGGATGGCCGACGAGGCCGTACGGCTGGGCCCGGCGCCCGCCGCCGAGAGCTATCTGCGGGCGGATCTGCTGCTGGAGGCGGCGCTGGCCACCGGCGCGGGGGCGGTCCACCCCGGGTACGGCTTCCTGTCGGAGAGCGCCGCCTTCGCCACCGCCGTGGAGGAGGCCGGCCTGGTCTTCGTCGGCCCCACCCCGTCCCAGCTGGAGGTCTTCGGTGCCAAGCACACCGCCCGGACCGCCGCACGGGCGGCCGGGGTGCCGCTGCTGCCAGGCAGCGGACTGCTCGCCGACGAGGACGAGGCGCTGCGCGCGGCGGAGGAGACCGGCTACCCGGTGATGCTCAAGGCGACGGGCGGCGGGGGCGGCATCGGCATGCGGGTGTGCGCCGGACCGGAGGCACTGCGGGAGGCGTTCGGCCGGGTGACGCGGCTCGCCCGGAGCAGTTTCGGGGACGGCGGGGTCTACCTGGAGCGGTACGTCGACCGCGCCCGCCATGTGGAGGTGCAGGTCTTCGGCGACGGGGCCGGAGGGGTGGTCGTCCTCGGTGACCGCGACTGCTCGCTCCAGCGCCGCAACCAGAAGGTGCTGGAGGAGGCCCCGGCACCCGGTCTGCCGCAGCGGCTGCGCTCCCGACTGCACAGCGCCGCACGGGACTTGTGTGCCTCCGTCGGCTACCGCTCCGCCGGCACCGTCGAGTTCGTGTACGACGCCGAGCGCGAGGAGGCGTACTTCCTGGAGGTCAACACCCGGCTCCAGGTGGAACATCCGGTCACCGAGGAGATCACCGGCGTCGATCTCGTCGCCTGGATGCTGCGCCTGGCCCGCGGCGAGTCCGGCTTCCCGGCCTCCGCTCCCCTCGGCGCAGTCGAGAACTCCAACGGCTCCAGGGGTCCCGAGGGCTCGGGCACTCGCCACGCCCACGCGGTGGAGGCACGCATCTACGCCGAGGACCCGTCCCGCGACCACCGCCCCAGCTCCGGGCTGCTGACCCGCGTCCGCTTCCCCGACGGCGTGCGCGTGGACGGCTGGGCGGAGACCGGGCAGCAGGTGTCCACCGCGTACGACCCGATGCTCGCCAAGGTCGTCGCGACCGGCCGCGACCGCGCGGAGGCGTTCGCCCGGCTCGCGGCGGCCCTGGACGCGACCCGCGTCGACGGTGTGGAGACCAACCTCGGCCTGCTGCGCGCCGCGTGCCGGACGAAGGACGTGCTGGAGGTGCGGCACACCACGGCCACACTCGCCAAGATCGTCGACCCGCGTCCGCGCGTCGACGTCGTACGCGGCGGCACGCAGACCACCGTGCAGGACTGGCCCGGCCGCACCGGCTACTGGGAGGTGGGCGTCCCTCCCGGCGGTCCGATGGACGACCTCTCCTTCCGGCTCGGCAACACCGCCGTCGGCAACCCTGTGGGAGCACCGGGCCTGGAGTGCACGCTCGAGGGTCCGGCGCTGCGGTTCTCGCACCCGGCGGTCGTCTGCGTCACGGGCGCCCCGGCCGAGGTCACCGTCGACGGACGGCCCGCCGCCCAGTGGCAGCCGGTCGAGCTGGCCGCCGGGCAACTGCTGGACGTGGGCACGCCGGAGGGCCCCGGCATGCGGACATACGTACTGGTCCGCGGGGGCCTCGACATACCCGGCCACCTCGGCAGCGCGGCCACCTTCACCCCGGGCGGGTTCGGCGGGCACGCCGGCCGTGCCCTGCGCACCGGGGACGTGCTGCATCCGGCCGTTCCCGCCGACGGCGCTCCGACGCCCGCGCCCGTCCCCGTGCCGGACCGCCCGCGCTTCACCGCCCACTGGCGGCTCGCGGTGAGCGAAGGCCCGCACCCCGCACCGGACTTCCTCACCCGCGACGGCCTGAGGACGGTGTACTCCTCCGACTGGAAGGTGTCCGCCCAGTCCGCCCGCACCGGTGTCCGGCTCATCGGACCACGCCCCGAGTGGGCCCGCCCGGACGGCGGCGAGGCGGGGCTGCACCCCTCCAACGTCCACGACACCGCGTACTCGGTCGGCGCGGTCAACCTCACCGGCGACATCCCGGCGATCCTCGGCCCGGACGGGCCCAGCCTCGGCGGCTTCGCCTGCCCGGTCACCGTCGTGCGCGGCGAACGCTGGAAAACCGGGCAGCTGCGCCCCGGCGACACCGTACGGTTCGTGCCGGTCACGGAGGCCGTCGCCGACGGTCTGCGCCGTACGCCCACCCTGCTCACGGCGGCGGGCGGCCCGGACGGCGACGACGGCGTCCTCGCCCGCCGCCCGGCCACCGACGACACCCCCGAGGTCACCTACCGGCGCGGCGCGGACGACAACATCCTCGTCGAGTACGGCCCGATGACCCTCGACCTGGCCCTGCGCATGCGGGTCCACACCCTCGCCCGGCACCTGGCCGCCCTCGCTCCGCGGGGCCTGGTGGACTCCACGCCCGGGGTCCGTTCCCTGCACCTGCACACCGACCCCGACGTGCTGCCCCTGCGCACGCTGCTCGCGATCCTCCGGGAGGCGGAGGACGAGCTGCCCGCGACCGCCGGACTGACCGTGCCCAGCAGGGAGGTGCACCTCCCGATGTCCTGGGACGACCCCACGGTCGACGAGGCCGTCTCCCGCTACGGGGCGTCCATCCGGGACGACGCGCCGTGGAACCCGTCCAACATCGACTTCATCCGCCGCATCAACGGCCTGGACAGCGTGGAGGACGTGCGCCGGACGGTCTTCGACGCCGAGTACCTGGTGCTCGGGCTCGGTGACGTGTACCTGGGCGCCCCTGCCGCGACCCCGCTCGACCCGCGGCACCGGCTGGTCACCACCAAGTACAACCCGGCCCGCACCTGGACCGCCGAGGCCGGTGTCGGGATCGGCGGCGCCTATCTGTGCATCTACGGGATGGAGAGCCCCGGCGGCTACCAGCTGATCGGCCGGACCGTGCCCATCTGGGGCGGGCTGCGGCCACCGCGCTCCTTCGCCGACGGCACACCGTGGCTGCTGCGGTTCTTCGACCGCATCGTCTGGCACCCCGTCGAGGCCGACGAGCTCCTCGGCATCCGGGCCGACCTGGCCGCCGGCCGCACCGGCCTCGACATCCGGCCCGGCACCTTCTCGCTCGCCGCGCACGAGGCGTTCCTGCGCGACAACGCCGCCGGCATCGCCGCGTTCCGCAGCCGTCAGGCCGCCGCCTTCGAGGCGGAGCGGCAGGCGTGGGAGGCGGCGGGCGAGTTCGCCGACCGCCCGCTGCCCGGGCCGGGCGCCGACACCGCCCCGGTGGCCCTTCCGCCGGGCGGGAGCCTGGTGGAGGCGCCGCTCAGCTCCACCGTGTGGAAGGTCGAGGCGGGGCCCGGCACCACCGTGGAACCCGGCCAGCCCCTGCTCGTCCTGGAGGCCATGAAGATGGAGGTGGTGATCCGGGCGCCCGGACACGGCATCGTGACCGACGTCCTCGTCTCCGCCGGACAGCACATCGACGCCGGTGCCCCGCTGGCCGTCGTCGTACGAGAGGAAGCAGCATGACCCTCACCCCGTCCCCGAGCTGCGTGGAACGCGTCGCCGCCGCGTACCGGCGCATCACCGAGACCGACCGCCCGGAGATCTGGATCACCCTGCGGGACGAACAGGACGTCGTGGCCGAGGCGCGGGCCCTCGACACGCGCGTGGCGGCGGGTTCCCCGGGCACACCGCTGCCGCTGGCGGGCGTTCTGGTGGCGGTCAAGGACAACATCGACGTCGCCGGACTGCCCACCACGGCCGGCTGTCCCGCGTACGCGTACACGCCGGACGTCTCCGCGCCCGCCGTGCGACGGCTGGTGGAGGCGGGGGCGATCGTGCTGGGCAAGACGAACCTGGACCAGTTCGCCACCGGCCTCGTCGGCACCCGCAGCCCGTACGGCGCGGTCCGCGGGGCGCTGCGCCCCGGGAAGGTCTCCGGCGGTTCCAGTTCCGGCTCGGCGGTCGCGGTCGCGCTGGGCATCGCCGACCTCGCGCTCGGCACCGACACCGCGGGGTCCGGCCGGGTACCCGCCGCCTTCAACGGCATCGTCGGCATCAAGCCCACCCTGGGCCTGGTCCCCGCCGCGGGGGTGGTCCCGGCCGCGCGGTCCTACGACGCGGTCACCGTGTTCGCCCGCACGCTCACCCAGGCGCAGCGGGCCGTGGCCCGCATGGCCGGCCCCGACGCCGGCGACCCGCGCGGCCGCGACTGGCCGGACGACGTGCGCCTGGCCGCGCCCGAACACCCGCGCGTCGCGGTGCCCCGGGACGAGGACCTGGCCCCGCTCTCACCGGCGGCCCGGGCCGCGTTCCGCGGCGCCGTCGAACGGCTGGAGGCGGCCGGGGCCGAGACCGCCGTCCTCGACGTCTCCCCGCTGCTGCGGGCCGCGCGCCTGCTGTACGACGGCGCCCTGGTCGCCGAACGGTACGCGGCCGTCGGCGAGTTCATCGCGCGGGACCCCTCGGCGGCGGACCCGACGGTGGCCGCGATCATCCTGGCCGCCGCCGGGATTCCCGCCCACGCGCTGGCGGCGGACCAGGAGCGGCTGGACCGGCACAAGGCGGAGGCCTCACGGCTGCTGGCCGGTTTCGACGCCCTGCTCCTGCCGACCACGACCGAACACCCCGACATCGCCGAGGTCCTCGCCGACCCGGTCGGCGTGAACAAGCGGCTGGGGACCTACACCAACTTCGTCAACCTGCTGGACATGGCCGCCGTGGCCGTTCCGGCCGGGGAGGCGGACGGCGGTCCGTTCGGCGTCAGTGTCATCACGCGTGCCTTCGAGGACCAGCCGGCGCTCGACATCGCGGCCCTGCTGACCGGGGAGCAGGAGCCCGCTCCGCTGCCGGGTACGGGAGTCGGGCTCGCCGTGTTCGGCGCCCACCTGCGCGGCCAGCCCCTCAACCACCAGCTCACGGGCGCGGGCGCGCGGTTCGGGGGCGAGGTCGTCACCGCGCCGCACTACCGGCTCGCCGCGCTGGACACCGTCCCCGCCAAGCCCGGCCTGGTCCGGGTCGCTCCGGGGTCCGGGGCCGGGATCACCGGGGAGCTCTGGACCCTCTCCCCCGCCGCCCTCGGGCGTTTCCTCGCCGCGCTGCCCGCGCCCATGTCCCTCGGGCGCGTCGAACTCGGCGACGGGACGTGGGTCCTCGGCTTCCAGTGCGACCCGGAGTCGGCCGCGGCCGGCACCGACATCACCCGTCTCGGCGGCTGGCGGGCCCATTTGGCGGCCGGGGCGTCCTGACCCGGGCTGCCCCGCCCTGCCTCGTTCCCTGCCTGTCCTTACCTGTCCCCTTACCTGTCCTTACCTGTCCTGCCCTTACCTGTCCTGCCCTGCCCTGTCCTGTCCTGTCCTGTCCTTGCCCTGTCCTCGGCCTGATCCGCCCGGCCGGCGGGCGCCGGCCCCGGGGCCCTGGGATTCGCCCCGAGACCCTCGGGGCCGTCGTGTCCTCGTGGACACGTTCCTGGCCGTGCTGCCGTCGGGCATCGCCTTCCCGGTCCTCCGGCGCTCGTTCCTCCGCGGGCTGACGTCGGGGACGGTCAGGGAGAAGGGAGAAGGGAGAAGGCTTGCGGAGGATCCGGGTGTGGCATCGGTGTTCTCCTGGGAGGAGTTGCCGAAGGACGCTTCGCGTACTGCCGCGGCGCACCTCCGACCGGGGTGGGCCGTGGGCGGCGTCGTGGGCGGCCGGAATCGAAAGCGGGTGTACATGAGCGAGTGGCAGTGGCAGTTGAGCGGGCGGTTCTCCGGTTCGGACGCCTGGATCCCGGTGGCCAGGGGGCGGAAGCCCGCCGTCCTGATCCCGCACGCCCGGTGGGAGCCGATCCCCGGCGCCGGGCGTCTCGTCCAGGAGCATGCGCCCGCCGAACTCGCGGCTGTCCTGGGCTCGTTCCTCCGGAACGTGTTCCGCTGATCCAGGGGCGTTGGTCCAGGGCCGTGGTCCCGGGGCGCGGGTGGGGTCAGGTCCGGGGGCGGGAGGTTGCGGTTCCGGTTTCGGGGCCGGCCCCTGCGGTGGGGTCCGTCGTCGCCTCGGGCGGGGCCGGGGCGGCCACGGAGGTGATCTCGATGTGCTCGCCCCGCCGGGCGCGGGTGTAGAACCATCGCGCGTCGTCGACGCCCAGGCCCAGCCAGCTCGTCCTGGCGTCGAGGGCGCCGAGGGACCTGGTGTCGAAGGCGAGGGCGCCCGCGTAGGCCGGGGCCCCGTCGCCGGTACGCAGCTCCACCACGTACGGGACCTTGGCCTCGTAGGCGTTACCGGCCTTCGCGTCGCTCCGCAGCAGCATGGCCTCGTGCTTGGCCCACACGGTCAGCCGGTGGCCGTGCGGCAGCGGAGTGGCGGCGAGGTACGAGTTGACGCGCATGACGCGGCCGCCGACCGTGAGGGTGTGGCGGCCCAGGTCGAGGACGGCCTCTGCGGTGCCGGCCGGCCTGCCGGCCGCCGCCTCGGGTGCCCGGGGGCTGGACGTCGGCGTGCCGGTCGCCCGGGTGCCGGACGAGGTGGCCGGGGTGTGCCGCGAGTCGTGGCCGGGCTCCTCGGCATGCACGGTGAGTCCGATCGTCGCCAGCATGCCGGCCACCGAGGTCGCCAGGCCCAGGCGGACGGTGGCCCGGCGACGGTGGGAGCGGCGGCGTGCCCGGGTGCGGACCTCGGCGGCCGGCGTGGGCGGCGGGGCCTCATGGGCTTCCGCCAACTCACGCAACACGGTCGCGAGTTCATCCGACACGGCCGCCCTCCCTCCAGACCGGCTCCTCGGCCTCGTCCACCGCCAGCTGTTTGGCCAGTGCCGCCCGCCCCCGGGACAGCCGGGCCTTGACCGTCCCCACGGGTGCGCCGGTCTCGGAGGCTACCTGTTCGACACTGAGGTCGCACAGATGGTGAAGAACGACCGCCATGCGCTGGGTCTCGGGCAGTTCGCGCAACGCGGCGACCAGCGCGGCGCGTTCGGGGCCGGGGCCGGGGGTCGTTTCCGGCAGCGCGGAATGGCGCACCAGCTCCAGCCAACGGCGTGCGCGGCGCCAGCGGCTGACCGCGAGGCGCATGGCGACCGTGCGTACCCATGCCTCGGGTGCCCCGTCGGCCTGAAGCACGCGGCGCCGGTCCCAGGCCCGTACGAACGCCTCCTGGACCACGTCCTGAGCCTCGCCCAGGTCCCCCGTGAAGGCGAAGAGCTGCCCGGTCAGACGGGGGAAAGCGGCCGCGTAGAAAGCGTCGAACTCGTCCTCGGTCATGCCCTCCACCGGTATCCGTGAATGTGCCGTGTGACCGGCTGCCTCCTCATGCACACAGGTCCAACAGATCACGCACATGGAAGCACAGCCCTGAAGGAAGACGCGGAACGCCGGTCCCGGGATCCATCAACCGCCATGTGAGTGAACATCTTTTCGTCGTCGCGCAGTCGGCCGTAGTCACCCGCGGCCGTCTGCGGCCGGGGCAGGCCGAGCGTCCGCGCGCTCCGGCCCGTCTTCGCCGTGGCCGTCCCCGAGGCCCGGTTCGGCGACGAGGCCGTCGGCGTCGGCTCCTTGCCGCCGTTCCTCCTGCATCTGGCCCGCTCCCTCCTCCTCCCCCCGCGAAGCACGGGCCGCACGGACGTCGTTCTCCGGGGCCGCCATCAGGTCCAGGACCTTGCCGCCCCGCTCAGAGCCGTGCCCACGTGTTCCGGTCCCGTGCCATCGCGTGCAGGGCCTCCACGTCCGCCGGTTTCAGTACGCCCCCCAGGCCGCCCAGGCGCTCCACCTCGCCGTCCGTCAGGACGCGCACCTCGCGCGGCGGGGTCCTCACCGTCACCTGCGACGCTCCGGCCAGGACAAGTACCGGACGGACCTCAGCGGTCAGGGCGTACGAGACCCGGTCGGCGTCGGCACGGACGCGGCGCAGCAGGGGGTGCGGCTCACGACGGCGGCCGACGGTGACCAGGGGGTCGGCGACCGTAACCCGCTGCCTGCGGGCGTACACGGCGTGTACGGCGTACAGCCCGCCGGGGCCGATCGCCAGGTGGTGGACGCGGTCGCCGCCGGGGAGCGGGATCGAGTGCAGGGTGCGTACGCCCAGGCCGTCCATGCGGTCCAGCACCTCGCCCACCGCCCGCTCCGCCTCGAGAGCCCGGTGGCGCGGGTCGGCGCGGAGGAGGCGGGCCGGGCCGGGGTCGCGGTCGATCGCGACCAGAAGGGCCTCGCCGGGGCGGTTCGGGGCGAGGTCGTCGTCGGGGTGGAGGGTGAGTCGTGCCAGCTCGGCGGGGGTGGGGGCCAGAGGCGGGCCGACCGAGACCGGGCCGGTGAGGAAGGGGCCGAGTGCTTCGAGCACCTCCGCCTCCCGGTCCTCGCCGAGCAGGTTGACCCTGGCCGCGTCACGGTCGTACCAGGCGATGTTCCCGCCGTCCGGGAGAGAGACGTACAGCCGCTCCTGGCCGTGCCGCCAGGCCGGTACGACGCGCAGACCGTTCATGCACCATCACCCCGTCTTCCATGGGAACAGGCGGGGTGCTCCAGGGGCAAGAACCCGGCTACCTTTGGGAGCACGTGGACGGTGATGCCGGGGAGGCACCGTTGCATACCCGCAGGAAGCAGCCCGACGTGCCGGCACCGGACACTCCGTGGGACGAGATCGCACCCGGTCTGTGGATGGGCGGTCACCAGTTCAGGGCCCGGACCGGGCAGCTGGAGTCCGTTTCGGTGCGCCAGGAGTTCGATCTCGTACAGACGCTGCTGCGGCTGCCGGGGCACGGGCCGGCCCCCGGGGTCGGGCACCATGTGTGGGCGATCCCGGACGGGCCGCTCGACGGAACCCACCTGCTGGGCGTCATCCGGCTCGCCGAGGCGGCGTGCGAGGCGCTGGACGACGGGCGCAAGGTCCTCGTGCGCTGCTATCACGGGTACAACCGCTCCGGACTGGTCGTCGCGCACGCGCTGATGCGCCGGGGCAGCTCCGCCGAGGAGGCGATCCGGCTGATCCGGGCCCGCCGCTCGGTCTGGGCCCTGCACAACGACCTGTTCGTCGACTACCTGCGGGCCGGACTGGCGACGGCCCGGCTGCTGGAGGAACTGGCCGAGTAGACGGACTGCCGTCCCCGATGGCGCACCAGGGCGGGCGGGGGCGGAGGGGTGCTCCTAATGTGGCGATTAGTCACCTTCGGCCCTCTCGCCCCCATGTGGAGGTACTTCATGTCACGCCACTCCCCGCGCACGCCGCGCTCGTCGCGCTCCCCCCTCCTTCGCCGTCTGCCCATGACGCTGGCCGCCGGCACCCTGGCGCTCGCGGCCGCCGTCGCCCCCGCGGTCGCCGTCGCGAACGACACTCCGGACAGCGGCGGCCAGTCGGACTGGAGCCAGCAGGGCGGCGGCAACGGCGACGGCGGCGGCTCCCCCCAGCAGGGCGGCAACGACGACTGGGACCAGCAGTCCGGCGGCAACGGCGGCAACGGCGGCAACGGCGACTGGGACCAGCAGTCCGGCGGCAACGGCGGCAACGATCACGGCAACAACAGCGGCGGAGGCAACGCAGGCGGCGGCGACGGGGGCAACCATGCCGGCGGCAACCACGGCAACCGGGGCGAGTACAAGGGGGTCGTCACGACCGATTCGCTCGCCCTGCGCACCTCGCCGGACCGCGGTTCGAAGGTCATCCGGTATGCCCACAAGGGCGATGTCGTCTCGATCTACTGCAAGGTGGGCGGAGACGACGTGCAGGGCAACCCGCTCTGGTACCTGCTCACCGACGGCACCTGGGCCTGGGGCCCCGCCCGCCACATCGACAACATCGGGCCCGCGCCACGCTGGTGCTGACAGACACAGCACCCAAAGGGGAACATATAGGTAGGTTCCGGGCATGAGCAAGGCCGGAATCTCCCTGGCGACGGCTGATCCGCCCACGCCCACCGCTCCCCTCTCCCGGCGCCGTGGCGTCGAACTCGCCCTCATCGTCCTGGCCGTCCTGCTGTCGGTGTACGGCTACTGCGCCGTCGGCTACGCCAGGAACGGCTCCGTCCCGCCCGGCGCCGCCGGTTACGGCGCCGGGCTCGGTGTGCTCGCGCTGGTCGCGCATCTGACGGTGCGCTTCCGGGCGCCCTGCGCCGACCCGCTCCTGCTCCCCATCGCCGTCCTGCTCAACGGGCTCGGCCTGGTGCTGATCTACCGGCTCGACCTGGAGACACCGGGCGACGAGGCCGCCCCGACCCAGCTGGTGTGGTCGACGCTGGGCGTGGCGCTGTTCATCGCGGTCGTCCTGCTGCTGCGCGACCACCGGGTGCTCCGGCGCTTCACCCGCGTGTGCGCCGTCTCCGCTCTCGTCCTGCTCACGGTGCCGATCTTCTTCCCCTCGGTGAACGGAGCCCGGATCTGGATCCGCGTCGCCGGCTTCTCCATCCAGCCGGGTGAGTTCGCGAAGGTGCTGCTCGCGGTGTTCTTCGCCGCGTACCTGGCGGAGAACCGGGGCGCGCTCACCTACGCCGGCCGCCGGTTCTGGGGGGTGCAGTTGCCCACCGGGCGGGTGCTCGGGCCGATCGTCGCCGTGTGGCTGGTGAGCGTGGGCGTGCTGGTCCTGGAACGGGACCTCGGCACGTCGCTGCTGTTCTTCGGCCTGTTCGTCATCGTGCTGTACGTCGCCACCGGCCGCACCGGCTGGCTCGCCGTAGGGCTGCTGCTGGCATCGCTGGGCGCGGTGGCCGTCGGCCGGCTGGAACCCCACGTGCACAGCAGGATCGAGACCTGGCTGCGACCGTTCGCCTCGATCGAGGCGGGCGCGGGCCCGAACCAGCTGGCGCAGTCCCTGTTCGCCTTCGCGGAGGGCGGGCTGCTCGGCACCGGTCTGGGGCTCGGGCACTCCGTACTCATCGGCTTCGCGGTCAAGTCCGACTTCATCCTGGCCACGGCCGGCGAGGAACTGGGGCTGGCCGGGCTCTCCGCGATCTTCCTGCTGTACGGGCTGCTGGTGGAACGCGGCTACCGGACGGGCCTCGCGCTGCGCGACCCGTTCGGCCGACTGCTCGCCGTGGGGCTGGCCGCGATCGTGGCGCTCCAGGTGTTCGTGATCGCGGGCGGGGTGACCGGGCTGATCCCGCTGACCGGGATGGCGATGCCGTTCCTGGCACAGGGAGGTTCGTCGGTGGTCGCCAACTGGGCGATCGTGGCGCTGCTGGTCCGGCTGAGCGATTCGGCACGCCGTCGGGGGGACGGACGTTCCCGGTGCGACGGGGCGAACGAAGGGGCGGGGTCATGACGCGGTACATCCGGCGTGCCGCCGTCTTCTGCGCGCTGCTGCTGTTCGCCCTGCTGACGAACGCCACCCGGGTACAGGTACTGCATGCCGATGCCTACGCCGACAACCCCGCCAACCGCCGTGACACCATCGCCCGTTACCACCAGCCGCGCGGCGACATCCTGGTCGACGGCCGCCCCGTCACCGGCTCGCGGGACACCGGCGAGCACCTGCGCTACGAACGGACCTACACCGACGGCCCGTTGTACGCGCCGGTGACCGGCTTCGCCTCACAGGAGTACGGGACGACCCTGCTGGAGCACACGGAGGACGCGCTGCTGGCGGGCACCGACCCGCTGCTCCAGCCGCTGCCGCTGTGGAACGACTTCACCCGTTCCCGCAACGCGGGCGGCGACGTCGTCACGACGATCCACCCTGCAGCCCAGCGGGCCGCGTACGAGGGACTGCGCTCGCGCAAGGGCGCGGTGGCGGCGGTGGAGCCGTCAACCGGCCGGATCCTGGCACTGGTGTCCGTTCCGTCGTACGACCCGGAGCCGCTGGCCGGGAACGGGGCGGCGGCGCGGCGGGCCTGGGCCCGGCTGAACGCCGATCCGGACAAGCCGATGCTGAACCGGGCCGTGCGGCAGACGTACCCGCCGGGGTCGACGTTCAAGGTGGTCACCGCGGCGGCGGCGCTGGACGCGGGTGTGGTCACCGACCTCGACGAGCCGACGGACTCCCCCGACCCGTACACCCTGCCGGGGACGACGACACGGCTGACGAACGAGTCCCGCGGCTGCGCGGACGCCTCGGTGCGGGAGGCGTTCACCTGGTCCTGCAACACCGTGTTCGCCAAGCTGGGGGTGGCCACGGGCCTGGCGGACCTGGCGGCCACGGCGGAGGGCTTCGGCTTCAACGAGGAGGGACTGCGGGTGCCGTTCCCGGTGGCGCGCAGCACCCTCGACACCACGATGGACCGGGCACAGGTCGCACTGTCGTCGATCGGGCAGTACAACACGCGGGCCACTCCCCTGCAGATGGCGATGGTCGCGGCGGCCGTCGCCGACAACGGGAACGTGCGGGAGCCGTACCTGGTGGAGCGGACCACCCGGGCGGGCGGCTCCACGGTGGCGACGGCCGCCCCGGGGCAGCCCCGGCGGGCCATGCACCCGTCGACGGCGCTGCGGATGCGAAAGCTGATGCGCGCGGTGGTGGAGGAGGGCACGGGCACGAACGCCGCGATCCCCGGTGCCGTGGTCGGCGGCAAGACCGGCACGGCCCAGCACGGGATCGGCAACTCCGGTACGCCGTACGCCTGGTTCGTGTCCTGGGCGCAGGCCGTCGGGGACGCGGCGGCGAAGGTCGCGGTGGCCGTCGTGGTGGAGGACGCGGCGGCCAGCCGCCGGGAGATCAGCGGCGGCGGCACGGCGGCGCCGATCGCGCGGGCGGTGATGGAGGCGGTGCTGAGGCCGTAGGCGTCACTCGCGGACCACCTCGCGGATCACCTGCCGGGACGGGGACTGCCGAATCCCGCCCCCCGCGCCTACGGTTCGGCCCATGACGGAAGCCGCTCCCGCGTACGCACTCGCCCAGGTCAACATCGCCCGGCTCAAGGCCCCTCTGGATTCCCCGCGGCTGAAGGACTTCGTCGACAACCTCGGCCCGGTGAACGCGGACGCCGAGGCCGCCGACGGCTTCGTCCGGCGACTGCAGAGCGAGGAGGGGAACGCCGCCGATGTGGCCGTCTTCGACGATGCGTGGCTGATCCTGAACATGACGGTGTGGCGGGACGCCGACACCCTGACGGCGTACATGTACCAAGGGCGGCACCGGGAGATGCTGGCGCGGCGCAGAGAGTTCTTCGAACGGGTGCAGGAGGCGATGACGACCCTGTGGTGGGTTCCGAAGGGACACCGCCCCACGGTCGCGGAGAACGACCTCGACCGCGATCACGACATCCTCCGGCCGGTACCAGGTCTGGCCTGGTCCGGTGCCGGCGTCCGCCCGGAACACCAGAACACCGGGCTCCGGTCGATTGCGCTGGTTGAGCTTGACGGTCATCGCACGGAGGACGTCGAACTCGTCAGGCACCTGAGCAAGCAGGGCATTGTCCAGCAGGCGGATGACACGTGAGTGGAAATTGGTCTGCGGACTCACGAAGACAAGGCTCCCGTCGATCAGCTCCGTGTGCGGAGGCAGATTGGGAAGCCTGTCGAGGTCGTCCGCCGTCCAGCCGTCCTGCGGCGGACGCGGCCACTGGTAGTCGTCGTCCGACTCGGACTCGCGTACGGCGCTCATGGTTGCCCCCATGCGCTGGAGTCCGACCCGCGCAGTCAGCCTACCCGGGGTGAACGCCGATTCGCCGCTCCATGAGGTGGGCCGGGGCGTGCGCCGTTGACACTCGCCCCAGGTAGATCATCTGTCAATAAGACTCGCACGAGGGATTGACGGGCTTACTGACAAGCGGTCTCATAAGTTGAGTGACCGCCGGTAACCCCTAACGCCCGCGAGGTGGAACCACCATGACGGCCCAGCCCCTGACGGATGCCGACGCGATCGACGGGCTGCGCGACGCGCTCGGCCTGCTCAAGGACCGGGAGCAGGTGGCGCAGCGGCTGCTCGACGCCTCCGCCAAGCACTCCGTCGACCCGGACGAGGAGCTGGACTGGGACGCGCCCTTCGAGGAGGGCCTGTGGTTCTGGCCGCCGGAGCTGGTCTCGCTGTACGGCACCCCGCTGTGGAAGCGGATGAGCGAAGAACAGCGCATCCGGCTGTCGCGGCACGAGGCGGCGGCGCTCGCCTCGCTCGGCATCTGGTTCGAGCTGATCCTGATGCAGCTGCTGGTGCGGCACGTCTACGACAAGGACGCCACCACTGCCCATGTGCGGTACGCGCTCACCGAGATGGAGGACGAGTGCCGGCACTCCATGATGTTCGCGCGGCTGATCACCCGCGGCGGGACACCGTGGTACCCGGTGAGCCCGCTGCACCAGCACCTGGGACGGCTGTTCAAGACCATCTCCACCACGCCCGGCTCCTTCACTGCGACCCTGCTCGGCGAGGAGGTCCTGGACTGGATGCAGCGGCTGACCTTCCCCGACGAGCGGGTCCAGCCGCTGATCCGGGGCGTCACGCGCATCCACGTCGTCGAGGAGGCCCGGCATGTGCGCTACGCCCGCGAGGAGCTGCGGCGCCAGATGGTGACCGCGCCGAAGTGGTCGCAGGAGTTCACCCGGGTCACCTCCGGCGAGTTCGCCCGCGTCTTCTCGGTGGCGTTCGTCAACCCGGAGGTCTACACGAACGTCGGGCTGGACAAGCGGGAGGCCGTCGCCCAGGTCAGGGCGAGCGGACACCGCCGGGAGATCATGCAGCAGGGCTCGAAGCGGCTCACCGACTTCCTGGACGACATCGGTGTGCTGCGCGGGGTCGGACGACGGCTGTGGAAGTCGTCCGGACTGCTGGCCTGAACACCACCGCCCCACACCCGCCAAACGGCCCACCACCACACGGCGGAGCCGCACACCGACACGACCTGGACGACATCGGCGTGCTGCCCGGCACCGCACGACGACCGCGGAAACCATCCGGACCGCCGGCCTGAACACCACCGCCCCACACCCGCCAAACGGCCCACCACCACACGGCGGAGCCGCACACCGACACGACCTGGACGACATCGGCGTGCTGCCCGGCACCGCACGACGACCGCGGAAACCATCCGGACCGCCGGCCTGAACACCACCGCCCCACACCCGCCAAACGGCCCACCACCACACGGCGGAGCCGCACACCGACACGACCTGGACGACATCGGCGTGCTGCCCGGCACCGCACGACGACCGCGGAAACCATCCGGACCGCCGGCACAGGGCTCGGGCAGGGGCAGTCGGCACACACCCGAGCAGCCGCCGGGGGCGGGCGGTTACGCTGCGGGGCATGACTCCGCCGGCCCCCACCCCCGCCTACCGGCGCCTCGGCGTCGAGGAGCGGCGCAGTCAGCTGCTCGACGCCGCGCTGTCCCTCTTCGCGCACCGCGCACCCGACGAGGTGTCGCTGGACGACGTGGCGGAGGCGGCCGGCGTGTCGCGGCCCCTGGTGTACCGGTACTTCCCGGGCGGCAAGCAGCAGCTGCACGAGGCGGCGCTCCGGTCCGCCGCCGACGAGCTGCGGGACTGCTTCGACGAGCCCCGCGAGGGCCCGCTGCTGCTCCGGCTGTCCCGGGCGCTCGACCGGTATCTCGCCTTCGCCGACGGGCACGGCACCGGGTTCAGCGCGCTGCTGCAGGGCGGGAGCGTGGTGGAGACCTCCCGTACGACCGCCATCGTCGACGGGGTGCGCCGGGCCGCCGCCGAGCACATCCTCAGTCATCTCGGGGTCGCCGAGCCGGGGCCGCGGCTGCGGATGACCATCCGGATGTGGATCACCGCCGTGGAGGCTGCCTCGCTGATCTGGCTCGACGAGGACAGGCCGCTGCCCGTCGGTGAGCTGCGGGACTGGCTCGTGGAGCAGTTCCTGGCCGCCCTGGAGGTGACCGCGCGGCGTGACGCGGAGACCGGGGTCCTCGTCCGCACGCTGCTGGTGGACGGCTGACCGGACGGCCGGCCGGCGGGCACCCTGCGCGGGGGCATGGCCGACACTGGTGCCGTGAAGAGACAGGACACCCCCTTCGAGGGCGGGCCCATGGACGGGCGCGTCCTGCCCGTGCTGCCGGGCATCACCGGGCACCCGCCCAAGACGTACCGCATCCCCGTCCCGGCCCCGGGCGGCGGCCCGCCCACGGTGCTGGTCTACCGGCGCGTGCCCCGGGGGCGGAGCAGCCGGCTCGGCCTGACGCAGGGGTGGAAGTACCTGTACGACCCGGACGGGGCGGCGACACCCGGCCGCCCGAGGTGGCCGTGGTCCGGGCGCACCCGCGGTCCGGCCGCCGATCCAGGCGCCACGCCGCGCGGCAAGCCGGACGACGCCGACGGGTGACGCTGTTGCGCCGAACCGCGCACACCCGGCGAGCGGGCCCGGCCGGGTCGCCGGATGCTCACGGGGCGGAGCGGAGGAGCCGCCCGCGTCGGAGGTGATGGCGTGCCAGGAATGCTTCTGCGTCTGGTGTGTACGGCGGCGGTCGCGGCCGGAACCGTTCTCGCACCGGTACCCGCTACGGCCGCTGCGGACCCGTCGGGAGGTACCGCGGCACGGGCTCCGGGGGCCGGGGTGTCCACCGAGAGGGCTCAGCCCGATGACCGGTCCGTCGCGGAACTGCTGACGGATCTCCAGCGGCTGTACCGCGAGGCCGGGAAGGCCACCGAGGCCTACAACGCCACCGAGGAGCGGCTGGCGAAGCAGCGCGCCGAGACACGGCGCCTGGACCGTGCCCTCGCCGCCGCCCGCCTCTCCCTGCATGACAGCCGGGGCGCTGCCGGGCTGCTGGCCCGGCAGCAGTACCAGAGCAGCACCGGCATCTCCCCGTACGTACGACTGCTGCTGGCCCGCGATCCGCAGCGCGCGCTCGACCAGGGACACGTGATCGGGCGGCTGGCGCGCAACCGGGCGGACACGGTGGGCCGGCTGACCGGCAGCGAGCAGCGTGCCGACGCGCTCGCCCGGCGGGCCCGCACGGCACTCGACGACCAGCTCGCCCTCACCGAGCTGCGCGGGAAGCAACGCGCCGCGGTGCACGAGCGGCTCGGCGAGGTCGAGGAACTGCTCGCCTCGCTCACCCCCGGCCGGTTGGCCGCCCTCGCGGAGCTGGAGCGGACCGAAGCGGCCGAGAAACAGGCGGAGTTCATGGCGTCCGGTGCCCTCGGCACGCCAGGCGCTCCCGGCGCCCCGGGCGGTACCGGCGCCCCGGGCGGTACCGGTACCGGGCGCACGCCCTCCGCTGCGGGCGACCGGGCCCTGCGGTACGCGGTGGAGCAGATCGGGAAGCCGTACGAGTGGGGCGCCGAGGGTCCGGAGGCGTTCGACTGCTCGGGGCTGACCTCCGGGGCGTGGGGGACGGCCGGGACGCAGGTGCCCCGGACCAGCCAGGAGCAGTGGGCGCGGCTGGACCGGATCCCGCTGGACGAGCTGCGACCGGGTGACCTCGTCGTGTACTTCCCCGACGCCACGCATGTCGCCCTCTACCTCGGCGATGGCATGGTGGTGCAGGCCCCCCGGCCCGGCGCGCGGGTGAAGGTCTCCCCGATCGCGGCCAACCCGGTCCTGGGCGCCGTACGCCCCGACCCGGACGGGAAGCCCCTGCGGCACCATGTGCCGCCCGAACTCCCCGAGGGGGCGACGGAGGGGCCCGACGAGGGATACGCACCGGCTCAGGACCAGGACCGGGGCCTGCCCTACGCCCCCACGGCCCCCGGGACCTCCGCCAGGTAGGCGCCGGCCTTCTCCGGGTCGTAGAGGAAGTTCTCGAAGTCGGCCGGGTTGTCGAAGCCGTTGGCGAACCGGTCGGCGACGGGCTGGAGGCCGCCGGTGGCACCGAGGACGTCCAGGACGTGCTCGGGCGGCGGGGCCAGCATGGCGGTGGTCCACTTGGTGACGTGCCGGGTCATGTCCCAGTAGCGGTCGAAGGTCCCTCGCATCCACGCCTCGTCGAACGGGGCCTCGCCGTGCTCGACGATGGAGGCGAGGGTAGGAGGCCGTGCACCGGGACGCGGAGTTGGAGCCCTGACCGGTGATCGGGTCGTTGGCCACGACCACGTCGGCGACGCCGAGGACCTTGCCGCCGCCGGGCAGGGTGCCGACGGGGTGGCGGACGGTCGGGGCGTAACGGCCGGCGAGGGTGCCGCCGGCGTCGGTCAGTTCGACCTTGGTGGCCCGCGCGTACTCCCAGGGAAGGAACCTCTCCATGAGTTCCCGGGTCAGGGAGAGGTGCTCCGCCGGGTCCTTGACGTCCTTGAAGACGTCCAGCGGGCCGCCGGGTACGCCTTCCCAGAACAGGATGTCGGCGCGGCCCGAGGTGGTGGACGTCGGCATGATGAGCATCTCGCCGACCCCGGGGACGAGGTTGCAGCGGACGGCCTCCGTCTCCGGGTGCTCCGGACGCGGGGCGAGTCCGTGGACCTAGGCCACCGCGAGGGCGCGCTGCGGCTGCGCGTACGGGGAACGCGAGGCGTCCCGGCCGAACATCCGCACGAGCTCGCCCTGGCCGGCGGAGACGAGCACGAGGTCGTACGTACGGGAGAAGTGGTCCAGGTCGCCCACGGCCGCGCCGTGGATGACCAGCCGGCCGCCGCGCTGGGCGAACGTCTCCATCCAGCCCGCCATCTTCACCCGCTGGTCGACCGACTGCGCGAACCCGTCGAGCCTGCCCAGCCAGTCGACCGCGCGCTGCGTGGGACCCGGGTCGTGCGAGCCGGAGGCCGCGACCGAGACGCCGGTCCCCTGGATCCTCGGGGCCCGGGACTCCCAGAAGCTCAGCTGGAGATCACGCTCGTGCTGCACCGTGTGGAACATGCACTGCGTCGACATCACCCGCCCGGTGCGGATCTCGTCCACGGTCCGGTTGGACATCAGGGTGGCCTCGTACCCGTGCGGCTGGAGGCCGGGGGCGAGCTGGAGACCGGACTGGCCGGCTCCGACGACGAGTATCTTCCGCATACGGGGTCTCCTCGCTGGACGAGGGCTTCGGCAGCCGAACAGAGGGCTCCCGGACTACTCCGGGGTTTCCTCGAGCGCGTGACCCACCAGGGACAGGAGGGTCTCGATGACCGAGATCCGGCGCCGAGCGTCCATGATCATGACAGGTATGTGGGCGGGGACGGTGAGCGCCTCCCGCACGTCGTCCGGCTCGAACAGCTCGGTCTCGTCGAAGTGGTTGACCGCGACGACGTACGGCAGTCCACAGCTCTCGAAGTAGTCGAGCGCCGGGAAGCAGTCCTTCAGCCGGCGGGTGTCGGCCATGACGACCGCGCCGATCGCGCCGCGCACCAGGTCGTCCCACATGAACCAGAACCGCTGCTGACCGGGGGTGCCGAAGACATAGAGCACCAGGTCGTCGTCGAGCGTGATCCGGCCGAAGTCCAGGGCCACGGTGGTGGTGAGCTTCTCCGGCGTGGCGCTGAGGTCGTCGGTCCCCGCGCTCGCCTCGGTCATCAGCGCCTCGGTCTCCAGAGGCCTGATCTCCGAGACGGTGGTGACCAGCGTGGTCTTGCCGACGCCGAAACCGCCGGCCACCACTATCTTCGTGGCGACGGGGGCGCGGGTACGGTCCGTCTGCCAGGGCAGCAACGGCTCGTCGTCCTCGACGAGCGAGGTGACGCCTCGAGCAGCGTCAGAGACGGCGGAGTCCACTCAGCACCCTTTCCAGCAGCGCGCGGTCCGGGCGGCCCGTGCCGTGGCCGGTTCCCGTTCCGTAGACACGGATCTTTCCCTGGTCCACGAGGTCACTCAGGAGCACGCGGACCACACCGAGCGGCATCTTCAGCAGCGCGGAGATCTCGGCCACCGTTCGCATACGGCGGCACAGTTCGACGATGGCCCGCAGTTCCGGCGTCACCGTCGACTTCAGCGAGCCCTTCGGCAGCTCCTTGCGTTCCTCGGCGGCCTCCAGATCGGCGGTGCTCGCCACGAACGTCTCGACGAGGAGTACGTGCCCGAAGCGGGTACGTCCGCCGGTGAGCGAGTAGGGGCGGACCCTGGCGGGTTTGCGGTCACCGCCGCGGACCGGGAGGTCCTTCCTGGACTTACCGCTCAACGGGGGCTCCCGGGGGACTCGTTCTCCAGGGACTTGTTCTCCAGGGACCGGCGCAGCTCGCTGCGGAGTTCGGGGGTCAGTACATGGCCGGCCCGGCCCACGAACAGGGCCATGTGGTACGCCACCACGCTCATGTCGCAGTCCGCGGAGCCGTGCACACCGAGCAGCGAGCCGTCGCTGATCGACATGACGAACAGGCTGCCCTCGTCCATCGCCACCATGGTGTGCCGGACCGGGCCGGAGTCCATCAGCTTGGCGGCGCCGACGGTGAGGCTGCCGATGCCGGAGACGACGGTGGCCAGATCGGCGGCGGAGCCGCGCGGGCCGGTGCGCCCGCCGGCCCGCGCCCGGGGTGCCCCGGCGGTGCGGGCGCCCTCGGGCGAGTCCGTCCGGGCCATCACGGGATCGGGGTCCGAGGAGAGCAGCAGCAGGCCGTCGGAGGAGACCACGGCGACCGAGAGGATGCCGGGGACCTCCTCGACGAGATTGGTCAGCAGCCAGTGCAGGTTGCGGGCTTCACTGCTCGGTCCGAAGGTACTCGGCGCGGTCAACTCGTTGCCTCCTCGACAGTGCCCCCCGTGGCTTCTTCGGATGGGGCGGTGGACGGCGGCCGGTGCGGTCCCGCCTCCTCCCCGATCTCCACCTCGACGTCCCGGCGTCCGGCGTCCGCCCCCCGGCGGAAGCCACCGAGGCGGCGGCGCAGGGTGTCGGCGTCCACCGAGCCGGTGCGCTGGCGAGGGGCCTCGACGGGTGCGGTGATCTTCGGTGTGCGCTTGGGCAGGCCCTTGTCGGTGACCGGTTCCGGCGCCTGCTGCACCGCTCGCTCCGCCGCCGGGCCGTCGGCCGCACGCGTGTCCTCGGCAACGGAGGGGGGGGCGGGGTCGGGGGCGGAGTCACTCACGGGCGCCGACGCGGGCGCGGGCCTGGCCGGCGACACGGGCCCGGGGGCGGCTGTGGCCTCCGGGGCGGCCGTGAGGTCGACGGCCGCAGAGGTGTCGTCGACCGGGTGACCGGGGTGGGCGGCCGGGGTGTCGGCGCCGGAAGTCCCGGCAGGTCCGGCGATCTCGGTGGCCGGCCGTGCGGGCTGGTCGTCGGCCGGCAGCGCGGGCGCCGGGATCAGCAGCTCCATGGTGGTCTCGACGGGCCGCTCGTGCGTCGTGTCCGCGGGCTCGCCGGCGCCGTGGACGACGTCGGCCGCTCGGGCCCCCGCCTCCGAGACACCGTCCCGCACGGACTCCCCGGCCTGCTCTGCCACGGGCACGTCCGCGGGCTCGCCGACGCCGTCGACAGCACCGCTCGCCCCAGGCCCGTCGGCCGCCCCGTCCGTGCGCTCCAGGGCGTCGTCCCGCACGGACTCCCCGGCCTGCTCTGCCACGGGCACGTCCGCGGGCTCGCCGACGCCGTCGACAGCACCGCTCGCCCCAGGCCCGTCGGCCGCCCCATCCGTGCGCTCCAGGGCGTCGTCCCGCACGGACTCCCCGGCCTGCTCTGCCACGGGCACGTCCGCGGGCTCGCCGACGCCGTCGACAGCACCGCTCGCCCCAGGCCCGTCGGCCGCCCCGTCCGTGCGCTCCAGGGCGTCGTCCCGCACGGACTCCCCGGCCTGCTCTGCCACGGGCACGTCCGCGGGCTCGCCGACGCCGTCGACAGCACCGCTCGCCCCAGGCCCGTCGGCCGCCCCGTCCGTGCGCTCCAGGGCGTCGTCCCGCACGGACTCCCCGGCCTGCTCCCCTGCGGGCTCGGCGGCGGGCTTCCCGGCCGGCTCGTCGTCGGCGGGCTCCTGCTGCTGTACCGCCTGCTCCGCCAGGGCGACCAGCGGGTCGCCGCCCTCCGCACGGTCGTGCAGGACGTGGGAGCTGGACTCCGCGTCGGCGCCGGGCAGGGTGACACGGGGCGAACCGTCGGCGACGGTGCCGGAGGCCGGTACGGCGCCCGGGGCGGCGGCCAGCAGGGTCGTGGGCAGGACCACGACCGCGGCGACGCCGCCCTGCTTCTGCTCCCGCAGCTGCACCCGTACCCCGTGCCGCCGGGCGAGCCGGGCGACGACGTACAGGCCGAGCCCGAGGCCGCCCTCGCCCTCGTGCTCGTAGGGCGCCTGAGGGTCGAAGTCGGACAGACGGGCGTTGAGCCGCTCCAGCCGCTCCCCGGTCATGCCGATGCCCTCGTCCTGCACGGAGAGCATGACCTCGCCGCTCTCGAGCAGCCAGCCGGAGGCCTCGACGGGCAGGTCGGGCGGGCAGAACGAGGTGGCGTTCTCCAGGAGTTCGGCGAGCAGATGGCTGAGGTCGTCCGCGGCGAACCCGGCGATGTGCGCGTGCGGCGGCAGTGCGGCGATGCGGACCCGCTCGTAGCGCTCGATCTCGCTGACCGCGGCCCGTACCACGTCGACGAGCGGCACCGGCCCGGCCGAGTGCTGGACGTGTTCGGTGCCGGCGAGGACGAGGAGGTTCTCGCTGTGCCGGCGCATCACCGTGGCGAAGTGGTCGAGCTTGAACAGGGTGGCCAGGCGCTCCGGGTCGTCCTCGCGCTCCTCCAGACCCTCGATGACCCCGAGTTGCCGTTCGACCAGGCCGAGGGTGCGCAGTGCCAGGCTGACGAAGGTGCCGCCGATGCTGCTGCGCAGCTGCTCCAGGTGGGTGGCGGACTCGGTGACCTGGGTGCGCAGCTCCTCGCGGGCGTCGGCCATCCGCTGCCGCTGCGCGACGAGGTGCTTGCGGTCGGCCTCCAGCGTGGTGATCCGCCCGGCGAGCTGCGCGGCGTGCGCGTGCAGGGCGTTGACGGAGCGCACGACCTGGGCGAACTCGTCGTTGCGCCCGGTGAACGCGACCGGCTCCTCGCTGCTGGGGTCCTCGGCGCCGGCGAGCCGGGCGGAACCGCGGCGCAGCACGGACAGCGGACGGGTGAGGGTACGGGCCATGGCGGTGGCGACGCCGACCGCGAGCAGCAGGAGGGCACCGAGGAGGGCGACGCGGACCTCCAGCGCGGTGACGTCGTCGTCGCGCAGCTGGGCGAGGTCCTTGGTGCGCTGGTCGAAGAGGGCGGACTCGACTCCGCGCATCGCCTCGACGCGGGCGGTGAGCGCGGCCGCCAGCTTCTTGGTGCCGGTGGAGAGTTCCTCGTCGGAGAGGGTCGGCTCGTCGGTGAGGTTCTCGAGGTACTTCTCGGCGGCGTCGACCTCGGGCCCGGTGACCGTGGAGTCGTACGAGGCGCGGGGGGCCTTGGGGGCCGTCTCACGGAAGTCGGCGAGCGCTGCGTCGGAGCGCAGGCGGGCCTGGAGGGCGGCGGCGGTCAGCGCGTCGCGCCGCTCGGCGTCGGCGTCCGACGTGGAGGTGGACGTGCCGGGCCGACCGGTGACGGGGTCGATCACGGCCTGGGCGGTGCTCGGCACGTTGAGCGCGGCGAGCAGCAGTCCTCGGGTGGCGGCGGCCTGCTGGACGGCGGTGTCCAGCTCGGCGAGCGCGTAGGAGCCGGAACCGGCCCGGGGCGGGGTCTCCTCCGCGAGCTGCTCGGCGAGCCGGTGCAGCTGGGTGATGGCGGTGGAGTACGCCTGGTGCGCCTCGAGCGGGCTGCTCTTGCCGGTGAGCGCGGCCCTGCGCAGGGCCGCGATGGCGTCGAGGTCCTCGCGCAGCGCCTCGGGGGTGCCGGTGTCGGCGCGCAGTTCCTCGACCTGCCGGTCGACGCGGGTGCTGTGCTGCTCGGTGGGCGCCTTGTCCTCGTCACGGCCGGCCGCGACGTAGGACGTGACGTCGTCCCGCTCGTCGGCGAGCGAGTGCGCGAGGGTGAGTGCGTCCTGGGTCAGCTCGGCGTGGGTCACCAGGTTCTGTGAGTCGCTCAGCTGCCCGGAGGCGGTGAGCAGGGACGGTGTCCCGGCGGCGGCGATCGCCGCGGCCACGACCGCGACGGCCACGATGAGCCGGTTGCGTACGTGGGCGGGGCGGCCCCTGCCGACGGCGGGCTGCTGCTCAGCGTCCCCCGTGGGGGACGTCTGCTTGCCTGTGCGACGAGGCCGCGTCTTCTGCACCGGTGCTCGCATTCCTGAACTCGTGTACCCGTGGGTCGGGGTGACGTTCCGTCAACAGGCTTCTGCGCCCTGCCCGTGCCGGGCGTGTACGTCCTGGCGGACGGCCGGTCGCGCTCGGGCAGCGAGACGCCCCCGTCACTCCCCGACCCTCCCAGTGCCCACGGGCACCGCACGCGCATCACCTGACCCGCCACTCGAAGGAGTGAACCCCGGAGTCGAGTTGAGGAGCAAGTCACGCGACCTCCCGCAGCAGCCCTCCGCGGCACGTCGGTTGGACGTCTGCGGCGGCCGGTGGCAGGATTCGCCGCCACGCGTTTTCGGAGCACTGCAACCCCGCCCAAACGCGGTGCCTGACCTGCGTGACTGTAGGCATCCGGTCAACGGTGACGGTCTCCTGGAGCCCTTGTGGAGACGTCGTGCAGACTGGCCGAATGCGTACGGAACTTGTCTCGGACCCCGGTGACGCGGACCGCCCCAACGAGGACTTCGCGAGCGTCGGGCTTCCGGCCTCCGGGCAGGGCGGTTCACTGGTCGTACTGGACGGGGTCACGCCGCCGCGCGACGGCACGGGCTGCCTGCACGCGGTCCCCTGGTTCACCGCGCGGCTCGGCGGGGCGCTCGCCGAACTGACCGTTTCCCTCCCTGATGTCCCCCTGACGGACCTGCTGTCCCGGGCCGTGTCCCGTACCGCCGGGGCACACGCCGGGACCTGTGACCTTTCTCACCCGCGAACGCCGCAGGCGACGGTGGTGCTGGCGCGCTGGTCACCGGAGTCGGTCGACTACCTGGTCCTCTCCGACTCCGCCCTGCTGGTCGAGTCCTCCGACGGCACGGTCACCGCGCTGCTGGACGACCGGCTGGCCCGGCTGCCCCGCTCGGCGCTGGCCACGGACGCGCTGGTGGACTCCACCGTGCGGAACAGGGAGGGCGGCTTCTTCACCGCGGCGGCCGATCCGTCGGTCGCGGCGCGCGCGGTCACCGGTACGCTGCCGCGCGCCGGGGTGCGCGCCCTGGCCGCGCTGACGGACGGGGCGACCCGCTGGGTCGAGAAGTTCGGCGAGGGCGACTGGCCCGACTGTCTCGCCCTCGTCCGCAAGGAGGGGGCGCAGGCGCTGGTGGACCGTGTCCGGGCGCTGGAGCGGGCGGACACGGAACGGGTGATGCTCGGCCGGAGCAAGACGCACGACGACGCGACGGTCGTGTACGTGGAGTTCTGAGCCCCGCGGGTTCCGAGGACCGGCCAAGGCCCCCGCTACTTCTCCATCCCCCGGTTCAGCTGGTGCAGCAGCCGGGCGAGTTCCGTGACCTCGCCCGGATCCCAGTCGGCGAGGCCGCGGGAGTAGCGCTCCCGACGGGCCTCGCGGACCCTGCTCATCCGGCTCCGGCCCTCCGGGGTGAGGGCGACCAGCCAGGCACGGCCGTCGGCGGGGTCCGGTTCGCGCGTGACGAGTCCGAGTTCCTCCAGGGCGTGCAGCTGGCGCGACATGGTCGCCTTGCCGACGCCGATGAAGGCGGCGAGTTCGGTGGCCCGCTGCTTGCCGCACTCGTCCAGGCGCACGAGCAGCCCGTACGCGGACGGCTCCAGGTCCGGGTGGACCGCGCGGGACATCTCCCCCTGGCTGGCCCTGGCCCGGCGCAGCAGCACGGTCAGCTCCCTTTCCAGGGCGAGGAATCCGGGCTGTTCCACGCCGCTGTCGGGTGCCTGGGACGAGGTGTCCTCGCTGTCGCCGTTTCCGCCTTCGTGCACGTCGGTCCCTGCCTCGGTCTTCCCGGTCGTCCGTGTTTCCGCCACATGGCGACGCCACTGGGGCTCCGCAAGTATTTCGCAGACGTGGGGCGCGGCAGTACACCGCCACCGGCCCGCCGGCCACGGCCCCGTCGTTCGCGCTGCCGCACGGCGGCGGCCCGGACCGCCCTCACGGGGCCCGGACCGCCGCCCGTCCGATGGCGCCGTCACACCGCCAGCGGAACCTTTGGCCCGGCGCCGTTCGCCGCCGGCGAGAGCGTCAGTTCCAGGACCTGGCGGACGTCGGTCACGGCGTGGACGTCGAGCCCGTCCAGCACCTCGGCGGGGACGTCGTCCAGGTCGGGCTCGTTGCGCTTGGGGATGATCACCGTGGCGATCCCGGCCCGGTGCGCCGCGAGCAGCTTCTGCTTCACCCCGCCGATCGGCAGCACCCGCCCGGTCAGCGAGACCTCTCCGGTCATGGCCACGTCCGTACGGACCGGGCGCCCGGACAGCAGCGAGGCCAGGGCGGTGGTCATCGTGACGCCGGCACTGGGGCCGTCCTTGGGCACCGCACCCGCCGGGAAGTGGATGTGCGCGCCCCGGTCCTTCAGGTCGCCGACGGGAAGCTCCAGTTCGGCGCCGTGGGAACGCAGGAAACTCAGCGCGATCTGCGCCGACTCCTTCATCACGTCGCCCAGCTGTCCGGTCAGGGTCAGTCCGGCGGCACCCGTCTCCGGGTCGGCCAGGGACGCCTCCACGTAGAGGACGTCACCGCCTGCACCGGTCACCGCGAGCCCGGTGGCGACACCGGGGACGGCGGTGCGGCGCTCGGCCGGGTCCTGGGCGGACTCGGGCACGTGGTGCGGCCGGCCGAGCAGTCCGCGCAGGTCACCGTCCGTGACGGTGAACGGCAGCTCCCGCTCGCCCAGTTCGTGCTGGGCCGCGACCTTGCGCAACAGCCGCGCGATGGATCGCTCCAGGGTGCGCACCCCCGCCTCGCGCGTGTACTCACCGGCCAGCTTGCGCAGCGCGCCGTCGTCGAGGGCGACCTCGTCGGTGGCGAGCCCCGCGTGCTCCAGCTGGCGCGGCAGCAGGTGGTCGCGTGCGATGACGACCTTCTCGTCCTCCGTGTAACCGTCCAGACGGACGATGTCCATCCGGTCCGCCAGTGCCTCCGGGACGGCCTCCAGGACGTTGGCGGTGGCGAGGAAGACGACGTCCGAGAGGTCCAGCTCGACCTCCAGGTAGTGGTCGCGGAAGGTGTGGTTCTGCGCCGGGTCCAGCACTTCGAGGAGGGCTGCGGCCGGGTCGCCCCGGAAGTCGGAGCCCACCTTGTCGATCTCGTCGAGCAGCACCACCGGGTTCATCGACCCGGCCTCCTTGATCGCCCGCACGATCCGGCCGGGCAGCGCGCCGACGTACGTACGTCGGTGGCCGCGGATCTCGGCCTCGTCGCGGACGCCGCCGAGGGCGACCCGGACGAACCTGCGCCCCATCGCGTGGGCGACGGACTCGCCGAGGCTCGTCTTGCCGACGCCCGGCGGGCCCACGAGGGCGAGTACGGCACCGCCGCGGCGGCCGCCGACGACGCCGAGCCCGCGCTCGGCACGCCGCTTGCGCACCGCCAGGTACTCGGTGATGCGTTCCTTCACGTCCGTCAGGCCGGCGTGCTCGGCGTCGAGCACGGCCCGGGCGCCCTGGATGTCGTACGCGTCCTCGGTGCGCTCGCTCCACGGCATCTCCAGGGCCGTGTCGAGCCAGGCGCGGATCCACGAGCCCTCGGGCGACTGGTCGGAGGAGCGCTCCAGCTTGTCGACCTCCTTGAGCGCGGCCTCGCGCACCTTCTCCGGCAGGCCGGCGGCCTCCACCCGGCTGCGGTAGTCGTCGGACTCCTCACCGTCCTGTTCGCCGTTCAGCTCGCGCAGTTCCTTGCGCACGGCTTCCAGTTGGCGGCGCAGCAGGAACTCGCGCTGCTGCTTGTCCACGCCGTCCTGGACGTCCTTGGCGAGGGACTCGGCGACGTCCTGCTCGGCGAGGTGGTCGCGCAGCTGCCGGGTGGCGAGCTTCAGCCGGGCCACCGGATCGGCGGTCTCCAGCAGGGCCACCTTCTGTCCGGTGGCCAGGAACGGTGAGTATCCGGAGTTGTCGGCGAGGGCGGAGACGTCGTCGATGGCCTGGACGCGGTCGACGACCTGCCAGGCACCGCGCTTGCGCAGCCAGGCGGTGGCGAGCGCCTTGTACTCGGTGACCAGCTCGGTCACCTGGCCGGACACCGGCTCCGGTACGGTCTCGTCGGTCCGGGTGCCCTCCACCCACAGCGCGGCGCCCGGCCCGGTCGTCCCGGCGCCTATCCGCACCCGGCCCCGGCCCCGGATCAGGGCGCCCGGGTCACCGTCGGCCAGCCGGCCGACCTGCTCGACCGTGCCCAGGACGCCGGTGGCAGCGTAGGTCCCGTCGATGCGTGGAACCAGCAGGACCCTGGGCTTTCCGGTCTCCGACGTGGCGGCGGCCTGGGCGGCCTCCACCGCGGCGCGCACCTCGGAATCGCTCAGGTCCAGCGGGACCACCATCCCGGGCAGCACGACCTCGTCGTCGAGCGGCAGCACAGGCAGGGCGAGCGGTGTGGACTCAGCAGCCATGATCTCCCCTTCGGCAGTCAAGTTGAGCTATGCCGACTCAATGCTGGTGAGTCCGCGATTGTTCCCGGACTGCGCTCCCTCGCGTTCGCTCTCAGCGATCACCCGCCGGCCCGGGACGGATCAGGGCCACCTGGTGCCGCTCGGGCACGCCCGGATCCGCCGCGGACGACACGAAACGGCGGGAGGTGCTCCGCCGAACGGGGAGCACTGCCAGGATGAACGCATGTCCACCCCCTACGACATTCCCGAAGTCCTGGACCGCCGCGAGGGCCCGTACGGGGAGGTGGTGCTCCGCCGGCACGGGAGCCTGCTGCAGATCATCGCGAACGGGTGCTTCCTGATGGACACCTCCGACGGCCGCTCGGAGCGCCGGCTGGTCGACGCGGCCCTGTCCGCGCTCGACGCCGCCGACACCCGTGCGGGGCACGGTCCGCGGCAGGACCCGCACGTCCTCATCGGCGGACTCGGCGTCGGCTTCTCACTCGCGCACGCCGCCGCAGCACCCCGCTGGGGCCGCATCACGGTGGTGGAGCGCGAACCCGCCGTCGTCGACTGGCACCGCGCGGGCCCCCTGGCCGAACTCTCCGCGAGCGCCCTCGCCGACCCGCGCACGGAGATCGTCGAGGCCGATCTGGTGGCGTACGTCCACGAGACGTCCGACACGTTCGACGCACTGTGCCTCGACATCGACAACGGTCCCGACTGGACCGTCACCGAGGACAACGGCGGGCTCTACTCCCCCACCGGACTCATGGACTGCGCAAGGGCGTTGAGACCGGACGGAGTACTCGCGGTGTGGTCCGCGCAGCCGTCGGCGAATTTCGAAAAAACCTTGCGGGATGCCGGGTTCAGGCAGGTGCGTACCGAAGAGATCCCCGTTGCCCGGGGCGTGCCGGACGTCGTGCACCTCGGCGTCCGCCCTGGATAGCAAAGCCGCGGTGACTCCCCGTACGCTGCTGCACTGACGCCGATCATTCAAACGTCAATCACAGTCATGCGCAGAGACGGATTCACCCCACGGATTCCGGAAAGCACACTTCAGGGGCGGGCGATGGAGCAGACACACACCTCCCACAACGGCACGGCGGCCACCCCGGGCGCGCAGCGCCGGGTCCTGGTGGTCGAGGACGACGCGACGATCGTGGACGCCATCGCGACCCGCCTTCGCGCCGAGGGATTCCTGGTGCAGACGGCGGGTGACGGGCCGTCCGCGGTCGACACGGCGGAGGCCTGGCAGCCCGACCTGCTGATCCTCGACATCATGCTGCCCGGCTTCGACGGTCTGGAGGTCTGCCGGCGCGTGCAGGCACAGCGGCCGGTGCCGGTGATGATGCTGACCGCGCGCGACGACGAGACCGACATGCTGGTCGGGCTGGGCGTCGGCGCCGACGACTACATGACCAAGCCGTTCTCCATGCGGGAACTGGCGGCACGCGTGCACGTGCTGCTGCGCCGCATGGAGCGGGCGGCCCAGGCGGCCACCACCCCGCGCAGCGGCATCCTGCGCCTGGGCGAACTGGAGATCGACCACACGCAGCGCAGGGTCCGGGTGTGCAGCGAGGACGTCCACCTGACGCCCACCGAGTTCGACCTCCTGGTGTGCCTGGCGAACACGCCCCGCGCGGTGCTCTCCCGCGAGCAGCTGCTGGCCGAGGTCTGGGACTGGGCGGACGCCTCCGGCACCCGGACCGTCGACAGCCACATCAAGGCGCTGCGCCGGAAGATCGGTGCCGAGCGCATCCGCACCGTGCACGGCGTGGGCTACGCCCTGGAGACGCCGACGCCATGAGCGACGGGCCGGCCGCACGGAAAGGCTCCGGGGATCCCGGTCCCTGGGGCGCTGTCCGCCCGTTCTCCATCAAGACCAAGCTGGGCGCGCTGGTCGTCATCTCGGTGCTGATCACCACCGGGCTGTCGATGATCGCGGTGCACACCAAGACGGAGCTGCGCTTCATCACGGTCTTCTCGATGATCGCCACCCTGCTCATCACGCAGTTCGTGGCGCACTCCCTCACCGCGCCGCTGGACGACATGAACGCGGTGGCCCGGTCCATCTCCCACGGCGACTACACCCGCCGCGTGCGCGAGAACCGCTGGGACGAGCTGGGCGACCTGGCCCGGACCATCAACGTCATGGCCGACGAGCTGGAGGCCCAGGACCATCAGCGCAAGGAGCTGGTGGCCAACGTCTCGCACGAGCTGCGCACCCCCATCGCGGGTCTGCGCGCGGTGCTGGAGAACATCGTCGACGGCGTCACCGAGGCCGACCCCGAGACCATGCGCACGGCGCTGAAGCAGACCGAGCGGCTGGGACGTCTCGTGGAGACGCTCCTGGACCTGTCCCGTCTGGACAACGGGGTCGTCCCGCTGCGGCGGCAGCGGTTCGAGGTGTGGCCGTATCTGTCCGGCGTGCTCAAGGAGGCCAACATGGTCGCCTCCGCTCGCGCGGGCATGACCACCGGATCCGGCGGCCACACGCGTAAGGACGTCCATCTGAGCCTCGACGTCTCGCCCCCGGAGCTCACCGCGCACCTCGACCCGGAGCGCATCCACCAGGTCGTCGCCAACCTCGTCGACAACGCGGTCAAGCACAGCCCGCCGCACGGCCGGGTGACGGTCAAGGCGCGGCCCGGACCGCAGCCGGACTCGCTCCGGCTGGAGATCCTGGACGAGGGGCCCGGCATTCCGCGGACCGAGTGGCACCGCGTCTTCGAGCGGTTCAACCGTGGCAGCGTCAATCTGCCGCACGGTCCGGGCAGCGACGGGGGCACCGGTCTCGGCCTGGCGATCGCCCGCTGGGCCGTCGATCTCCACGGCGGACGCATCGGGGTGGCCGAATCCGAGCGGGGCTGTCGCATTCTCATCACTCTTCCGGGAGCCTCTCTCTCGTCAGGTTGACGTAGGGTGCCAAGCGGAGCCACAAGATCCACGTACGTTCGCACTGACGGATACGTGTGATCAGGTACGGATTCGGACACAGGCCCGTGCGGCGAGCACGACGGGTCGCGGCCGACCCGTACCCCACGCGCCCCGACAGCGCGGAACCACGCTTGTTTCCCGCCATTTCCTGCACCGAAACACCCTCCGAGATGTGACTTGCACGACGTTGAACGGGCCCGGACTGACCTTCTCGGTCGGGGAGGCGTAGCCTTAATTTCCGCTGTCCATCATCTTGTGAAGCGGAAGAGGGCGGTTGACGCCGTGTCGCCACAGTCCCCCAGTAACTCGAGCATCTCGACCGACACCGACCAAGCGGGCAAGAACCCCGCCGCGGCCTTCGGTGCCAACGAGTGGCTCGTCGACGAGATCTACCAGCAGTACCTCCAGGACCCGAACTCGGTCGACCGGGCCTGGTGGGACTTCTTCGCCGACTACAAGCCGGGCGCCCCTCAGGGCCCGGCTCCGGTGAACAACGCGGCGTCGGGGACCGCAGGCACGACGACGGCTGCGCCGGTCACTCCGGCCCAGCCCGCCGCCACGCCCGCGCCGGCTGCCCCGCGGCCCGCCGCCCCGCGGCCGGCTGCCCAGCCGGCCGCGAAGGCTCCGGCGTCCGCTCCGGCGAAGGCCGCTCCGCCCCCCGCCGAGCCGGCCGCCGCGAAGTCCCGGGCCCCCCGGGAGAAGCCCGCCGAGGAGGCCAAGCAGGGCCCCGAGCAGCTGACGCTGCGCGGCCCGTCCGCGGCCGTCGCGAAGAACATGGACGCCTCCCTGGAGGTGCCCACGGCCACGTCCGTACGCGCACTCCCGGTGAAGCTCCTGTTCGACAACCGCATCGTCATCAACAACCACCTCAAGCGTGCCCGGGGCGGGAAGATCTCCTTCACGCACCTCATCGGCTACGCGATGGTCCAGGCCATCAAGGCGATGCCGTCGATGAACTGGCACTACGCGAAGGTGGACGGCAGGCCCACCCTGGTGAAGCCGGAGCACATCAAGTTCGGCCTCGCCATCGACCTGGTCAAGCCGAACGGCGACCGCCAGCTGGTCGTCGCGGGCATCAAGAAGGCCGAGACCCTGAACTTCTTCGAGTTCTGGCAGGCCTACGAGGACATCGTCCGTCGCGCCCGCGACAACAAGCTGACGATGGACGACTTCAGCGGAGTCACCGTCTCGCTGACCAACCCCGGCGGCCTCGGCACGGTTCACTCGGTGCCGCGTCTGATGCCGAACCAGTCGGTGATCCTGGGCGTCGGTTCCATGGACTACCCGGCGGAGTTCCAGGGCACCAGCCAGGACACCCTGAACAAGCTCGGCATCTCGAAGGTCATGACGCTCACGTCGACCTACGACCACCGGGTGATCCAGGGCGCCGCCTCCGGCGAGTTCCTGCGCGCCGTGGCGAACCTGCTGCTGGGCGAGAACGGCTTCTACGACGACATCTTCGAGGCGCTGCGCATCCCCTACGAGCCGGTCCGCTGGCTCAAGGACATCGACGCGTCCCACGACGACGACGTCACCAAGGCCGCCCGCGTCTTCGAGCTGATCCACTCCTACCGGGTCCGCGGCCACGTCATGGCCGACACCGACCCGCTGGAGTACCGCCAGCGCAAGCACCCCGACCTGGACATCACCGAGCACGGACTCACCCTGTGGGACCTGGAGCGCGAGTTCGCGGTCGGCGGTTTCTCGGGCAAGAGCCTGATGAAGCTGCGCGACATCCTCGGCGTGCTCCGCGACTCGTACTGCCGCACCACCGGCATCGAGTTCATGCACATCCAGGACCCGAAGCAGCGCAAGTGGATCCAGGACCGCGTGGAGCGCACGCACTCCAACCTGGAGCGTGAGGAGCAGCTGCGCATCCTGCGCCGGCTGAACGCGGCGGAGGCCTTCGAGACCTTCCTGCAGACCAAGTACGTCGGTCAGAAGCGCTTCTCCCTGGAGGGCGGCGAGTCCGTCATCCCGCTGCTCGACGCCGTGCTGGACTCGGCCGCCGAGTCCCGTCTCGACGAGGTCGTCGTCGGCATGGCCCACCGCGGCCGGCTGAACGTGCTGGCCAACGTCGTGGGCAAGTCGTACGCGCAGATCTTCCGCGAGTTCGAGGGCAACCTCGACCCGAAGTCGATGCACGGCTCCGGCGACGTGAAGTACCACCTCGGCGCCGAGGGCACCTTCACCGGTCTCGACGGCGAGCAGATCAAGGTCTCCCTGGTCGCCAACCCCTCCCACCTGGAGGCGGTGGACCCGGTACTGGAGGGCGTCGCGCGCGCCAAGCAGGACATCATCAACAAGGGCGGCACGGACTTCACCGTCCTGCCGGTGGCGATCCACGGCGACGCGGCCTTCGCGGGCCAGGGCGTGGTGGCCGAGACCCTGAACATGTCCCAGCTGCGCGGCTACCGCACCGGCGGTACGGTCCACGTCGTCATCAACAACCAGGTCGGCTTCACCGCGGCCCCCGAGTCCTCGCGTTCCTCCATGTACGCGACGGACGTGGCCCGCATGATCGAGGCCCCGATCTTCCATGTGAACGGTGACGACCCGGAGGCCGTGGTCCGCGTCGCGCGACTGGCCTTCGAGTTCCGCCAGGCGTTCAACAAGGACGTGGTGATCGACCTCATCTGCTACCGCCGCCGCGGTCACAACGAGTCGGACAACCCGGCGTTCACACAGCCGCTGATGTACGACCTGATCGACAAGAAGCGCTCGGTGCGCAAGCTGTACACCGAGTCCCTCATCGGTCGCGGCGACATCACCCTGGAGGAGGCCGAGCAGGCGCTGCAGGACTACCAGGGCCAGCTGGAGAAGGTCTTCACCGAGGTCCGCGAGGCGGCGTCCCAGCCGACGGCCGTCGAGCCCTCGGAGCCGCAGGCCCGGTTCCCCGTGGCGGTGAACACGGCGGTCACCTCGGAGGTCGTCAAGCGGATCGCCGAGTCGCAGGTCAACATCCCCGACCACGTCACCATCCACCCGCGTCTGCTGCCGCAGTTGCAGCGCCGGGCGGCGATGGTCGAGGACGGCACGATCGACTGGGGCATGGGTGAGACCCTCGCGGTCGGCTCGCTGCTCCTGGAGGGCGTCCCGGTCCGGCTGTCCGGCCAGGACTCGCAGCGCGGCACCTTCGGCCAGCGTCACGCGGTGGTCATCGACCGTGAGACGGGCGACGAGTTCACACCGCTGCTGTACCTGTCCGAGGACCAGTCGCGGTACAACGTCCACAACTCGCTGCTCTCCGAATACGCGGCGATGGGCTTCGAGTACGGCTACTCGCTGGCCCGCCCTGACGCGCTGGTGATGTGGGAGGCGCAGTTCGGCGACTTCGTCAACGGCGCGCAGACGGTCGTGGACGAGTTCATCTCGTCGGCCGAGCAGAAGTGGAGCCAGACCTCCGGGGTGACCCTGCTTCTGCCGCACGGCTACGAGGGCCAGGGCCCGGACCACTCCTCGGCCCGTCCGGAGCGGTTCCTGCAGCTCTGCGCGCAGAACAACATGACGGTCGCGATGCCGACCCTCCCGTCGAACTACTTCCACCTCCTGCGGTGGCAGGTGCACAACCCGCACCACAAGCCGCTGGTCGTCTTCACCCCGAAGTCGATGCTGCGTCTGAAGACCGCGGCCTCGAAGGCGGAGGAGTTCACCACGGGCCAGTTCCGTCCGGTCATCGGCGACGGCTCGGTCGACCCGGCCGCGGTCAGGAAGGTCGTCTTCTGCGCCGGCAAGGTCTACTACGACCTCGAGGCCGAGCGGAAGAAGCGCGGCGTGACGGACACGGCGATCCTGCGCATCGAGCGCCTGTACCCGCTGCCGGGTGCCGAGCTCCAGGCGGAGATCAAGAAGTACCCGAACGCCGAGAAGTACCTGTGGGCCCAGGAGGAGCCGGCGAACCAGGGTGCCTGGCCGTTCATCGCGCTCAACCTGATCGACCACCTCGACCTGGCGGTCGGCGCCGACGTCCCGCACGGCGAGCGTCTGCGCCGCATCTCGCGCCCGCACGGCTCGTCCCCGGCCGTCGGTTCCGCGAAGCGGCACCAGGCCGAGCAGGAGCAGCTGGTGCGTGAGGTGTTCGACGCCTGACGGACTCCTGAGCGGCCCCGTGACGGGTCGTAGGCCGTACGTGACCGGGCCGCACTCCCACTCCGGGGGTGCGGCCCGGCTCGTGTGGGCGCACATATTCTTGTCCTCATGTACTTCACGGACCGTGGCATCGAGGAACTGGAGAAGCGGCGCGGCGGGGAGGAGGTCACCTTCGAGTGGCTCGCCGAGCGGCTGCGGACGTTCGTCGACCTCAACCCCGACTTCGAGGTGCCGGTGGAGCGCCTGGCGACATGGCTGGCCCGGCTGGACGACGACGACGAGGACGAGGAGTAGGAGTAGGCCGGGCTCTGCGCGCGGGTTCAGCCGCGCGGGTGGGTGAGGGTGTGGGTGGCCAGCGTGACGGCTCCCTGGGCGAGCAGGAGCGTCCCCGCCACGATCCAGCCGCCGCTGCGGTGCCGTAGACCCCAGAGGGCCAGCGGCAGGCCCGCGGCCATCTGGACGAGGGCCGGGACGGGCACGGCGGCGGACACGACGGGCACGGACGACGGACCGCCCGCGCGGGAGGGCCGGGGCGCGGGGTGCGGGGCGGCGGTGCCGTCCGGCCGTCCCGCCGCGCTCTTCTCGCCGCTCTTCTCGCCGCTCTCGTCGGCCTCGATCCGGCGGGTGTCCGGCTGGAGCCGGGCCGCTTCGAGCAGTCCGTCGGCGTTCTCTCCGGGGACGAGTCCCGGGGGCAGTGATACGCCCGCGTGGGTGAGGACGGCGAGGACGCCGCGCAGCCGCGTGGAGGCGTCGGCGGCGGAGTCGGGCTTGGTCAGCTCGTCCAGGGCCTGCATGTCCAGGACCGGGTCGAGGCCGAGCCGGCCCGCGAAGGTGCGCATGGCCTCCTCCGTGCCGGCCGGTGTGCCGTCGGCCAGCCACACGTAGCCGACCGGACGGCAGAAGCCGGTGGCGAGGGTGAATCCGGTTCGCTCTCCGTCCCACCACAGGGCCAGCACCGGCCAGGAGAAAGCGACGGTGAGCGCGATGGCCCAGCCGTTGACCACCCGGTCCACCGGGTCCGTGCCGGACCGCCAGGGCCCGCCCTCGGGGACGAGCACGCTCCATTCGTCGCCGGCTCGGGCGAGCAGCATGCGTTCGTGCAGCAGCCGGGCGTCGGGGACGACGGATCGGGCCGCCGCCCGGCACAGCAGCAGGGCTCCCGATTCGGGACGGGCCCGCTCCGCGACCTGGGACTGTTCCGTCGACATGGTCACACCGTAGGGCAATTCACCCCTCTCGCACGGCGACTGCCCACCGGAACGAGCGTCTTGACTTTCCTTGCCCGCGATATATCGTGAATTGCGTGAGACGCGATATGGCGTGTCATGGTGTGCGTGCAGCCATGCACCGCACTCCTCGTTGCACTGTTTCGCCCCCCGGCGTTCAGGCAGTCCGGCCCAGGAGGTTCCGCCATGTCCGAAAGGTCCGTCCCAGGGCCCGAGAAGCTCACTTTCGACGACCCGGTGACCGAGCTCCACGTCCGCATCGTCGACGGAACGGTGAACGTGGTGGGCACGGACGAAGGTTCCGCCCGGCTGGAGGTCTCCGAGATCGAGGGACCGCCCCTGGTGGTGACCCAGCGGGACGGCGTCCTGACGGTGACCTACAAGGACCTGCCCTGGAAGGGCCTCCTCAAGTGGCTGGACCGCAAGGGCCGGCGCCGCAGCGCGGTGGTCTCCCTGGCCGTCCCGGCGCGAACGCGGGTCGAGGTGGGGGTGGTCGGCGCCGCCGCCGTCGTCTCCGGGGTCAAGGGACCGTCCGTGGTGAGGGGCGTCACGGGCGACGCGACCCTGGTCGCCCTCGCCGGCCCGGTCCGCGCGGACACGGTGTCCGGGAACGTCGAGGCCCAGTCCGTCACCGGTGACCTCCAGTTCAACTCCGTCTCCGGCGACCTCACCGTGGTCGACGGCTCCGGCTCCACCGTGCGGGCGGAGTCGGTCAGCGGCTCCATGATCGTGGACCTCGCTGCCGACGGCCCCACCGACATCCGGCTGACCAGCGTTTCCGGCGAGATCGCGATCCGGCTGCCCGATCCGGCGGATGCCCGGGTCGAGGCCAATACGGCGAGCGGCGCCGTCTCCAGCGCCTTCGACGGCCTGCGCGTGCACGGCCAGTGGGGCGCCCACCAGATAACCGGCCGGCTGGGCGCGGGCACCGGCAGGCTACGGGCCACCACCGTCTCCGGCTCCATCGCCCTGCTGCGCCGCCCGCCTCACGAGGAGGGGAGCGAGCCGTGGGACGACTCGGGGGACCCTTCCGTCCCCACTCCGGACCCCGGCTCCACCGACGCCACATCCGGTGGCCCTGCCGATGGCCCGACCGACAAGAAGGTGTTCTGACATGCCCCCCGTCTTCGCGCACGGCCGTCTCCGCCTTTATCTGCTGAAGCTGCTGGCCGAGGCCCCGCGCCACGGCTACGAGGTGATCCGTCTGCTCGAGGAGCGCTTCCAGGGGCTCTACGCGCCGTCGGCGGGCACGGTCTACCCGCGCCTGGCCAAGCTGGAGGCCGAGGGCCTGGTCACCCACACCACCGAGGGCGGCCGCAAGGTGTACTCGATCACGGACGCCGGCCGTGCCGAACTGACCGACCGCAGCGGTGAGCTGGTCGACCTGGAGCTGGAGATCCGGGATTCGGTCGCCGAGCTGGCCGCCGAGATCCGGGCCGACGTCCGCGGTGCGGCGGGCGACCTGCGCCGCGAGATGCGTGCCGCCGCCGGCCAGGCCCGCAAGGGCGGCCGCGACGCGGAGGCACCGGGCGGGGCCGGCCCCGGCGCTGCCTCCGGCGGCGACTTCACGGGCCTCGGCGACAACGAGGCCTGGCGCGCCGCGAAGGAGGAGATGCACCGCGCCAAGCAGGAGTGGAAGGAACAGGCCCGGCGCGCGAAGGACGAGAGCCGCCGCGCCCGCGACGAGGCACAGCGTGCCCGCCGTCAGGCCAAGGAGGCCCAGGACCGGGCCGCCGCCCAGGCCCAGGAGGAGGTGCAGCGCATCGCCCGGCGGGTCCAGGAGCAGATGCAGGACCACTTCTCACGGGGTGACTGGCCTACGGGCCTGCGCGAGGGCCTGGGTGAGCTGGTCAAGGAGGTGGGCGGGTTCGGCAAGGACTTCGACTTCGGCCTTACCGGCACGGAGAGCGGCGCCCCGGCGCCCGGACCGTCGTACTCCCGGACACCGGAGGACTTCCCCGCCGACTACACCCCGGCGTGGGCGCACGAGGGCGCCACGGACTCCGCCGGTGACCCCGCGCGCGACCTGGACCGCCTGCTGGACCGCTTCCGGGACGACATCCGCGACGCGACCCGCGACCACGGCATCACCCCGGACCAGCTCCGCGAAGCCCGCCACCACCTGTCCACGGCCGCAGCCCGGATCGGAGCCCTCCTTCACCCCCCGAAGCCCTGAACCTCCGGCACACCCGGCCCGCGACCACACACCACCCGCACCGCGCGATCCCCGGCCCGGCCTCTCCGGACCAGCTCCGCGACGCCCGCCCGCCGCGCATCCACGGCCGCAGCCCGGATCGAAGCCCTCCTTCACCCCCGAAGCCCTGAACCTCCGGCACGCCCGGCCCCACCCGGCCCGCGACCACACACCACCCGCACCGCGCGATCCCCGGCCCGGCCTCTCCGGACCAGCTCCGCGACGCCCGCCCGCCGCGCATCCACGGCCGCAGCCCGGATCGAAGCCCTCCTTCACCCCCGAAGCCCTGAACCTCCGGCACGCCCGGCCCCACCCGGCCCGCGACCACACACCACCCGCACCGCGCGATCCCCGGCCCGGCCTCTCCGGACCAGCTCCGCGACGCCCGCCCGCCGCGCATCCACGGCCGCAGCCCGGATCGAAGCCCTCCTTCACCCCCCGAAGCCCTGAACCTCCGGCACACCCGGCCCCACCCGGCCCGCGACCACACACCACCCGCACCGAGTCCCGTCGCTCGGCGAGTCCGGGAGCGGCCAGCGCGAACGAACCCCTGCCGCCCTCCCGGTCGGTCAGGGCCAGCAGCAGGTGGCCGGCGTCGACACGCCGTGCTCCCGCCTTTTCTGCGTGCTCGACCGCCCCCTTCACCACGGCGCGGGCATCCTTCGTGAACCGCTCGAACATCAATGCCTCCCGTACTTCTTGTGCGCGGCCTGCCTGCTCACTCCGAGCTCGTTGGCGATCTCCTGCCACGACCAGCCGCGATTGCGCGCGTTGCGCACCTGCACGGCCTCCAACTGCTCCAGCAGCCTGCGCAGCGCGGCGACGGCCCGCAGGCCGACCCGTGGATCGCGGTCGCCCGCCCGCTCGGCAAGATCGGTTGCCTCGGTCATGCCGTCAACGTACATTGACGACCTCGCGCACGTCGACCTCGGTTGACATTTCGACGGCCGGTCCGGAAACCGGACCGGCCGCGAACACCCACCGCGAGAGGCGTCGGGACTGGGCGGCGTACCGCCGTGCGCCTACGGAGCAGTGAGCACGATCTTTCCGAACTGCCCGCCCGTCTCCATACGCCCGAACCCCTCCCGGGCCCGGTCCATGGGCAGCACCTCGTCGATGACGGGACGCACCCCGGCGGCGGCGCAGAAGGCGAGCAGGTCCTCCAGTTCGTCCTTGCTGCCCATCGTCGACCCGACGACCTTGAGCTCCAGGAAGAAGATCCGGGTCAGCTCGGCGTGCGAGGGCCGGTCACCGCTGGTGGCGCCGGAGATCACCAGCGTGCCGCCGGGCCGCAGCGACTTCACCGAGTGGGACCAGGTGGCGGCCCCCACCGTCTCGATGACCGCGTCGACCCGCTGCGGCAGCCGAGCCCCGGGCTCCAGCGCCTCCACGGCGCCCAGCTCCAGAGCCCGCTTCCGCTTCGCCTCGTCACGGCTGGTGGCGAACACCCGCAGCCCCGCGGCCCTGCCGAGCACGATCGCAGCGGTGGCGACGCCTCCGCCGGCGCCCTGCACCAGTACGGAGTCGCCGGGCCGCACCCCGGCGTTGGTGAACAGCATCCGGTACGCGGTCAGCCAGGCCGTGGGCAGGCAGGCCGCCTCCTCGAAGGACAGTTGCTTCGGCTTGGGCAGGACGTTCCAGGTGGGCACGGCGACCTGCTCGGCGAACGTGCCGGGGTAGCGCTCCGTCAGGATCGACCGGGGTTCTTCGGGACCCACCCCGTGGCCGGTCTGTCCGATCACGGAGTGCAGGACGACCTCGTTGCCGTCCTCGTCGACCCCGGCGGCGTCGCAGCCGAGGATCATCGGCAGCCGGTCCTCCGGAAGGCCGACGCCCCGCAGGGACCACAGGTCATGGTGATTGAGGGAGGCGGCCTTCACGGTCACGGTGCTCCAGCCGGGGCGGGCCTCGGGAGCCGGGCGCTCCCCCAGCTCCAGACCGGAAAGCGGCTGGTCACGGTCGATTCGAGCGGCGTAGACAGCGAACATGGCCTTGACGATAGGCCGCCCGTCCTCCTGGCGGAACAAGGTGTCGCTGTGAGACACGCCTTCTTGCCACCGCGCTTCGAACCACACACGCGTGTCGGCCCCGTCCACGGGTGGACGGGGCCGACACACACCGTCGCGCGCCTCAGCGGCGGGCGACGCCCTCCGCACGGGCCGCCGCGGCGACCGCCGCCGTCACCGCCGGCGCGACCCGCTCGTCGAACGGGGACGGGATGACGTAGTCGGGGGCGAGATCGTCTCCGACCACGGCCGCCAGCGCCTCGGCCGCCGCCAGCTTCATCCCCTCGGTGATCCGCGAGGCCCGCACCTGCAGCGCCCCGGCGAAGATCCCCGGGAACGCCAGCACGTTGTTGATCTGGTTCGGGAAGTCCGACCGCCCGGTGGCCACGACGGCCGCGTACTTGTGGGCGATCTCCGGGAGCACCTCGGGATCGGGGTTGGCCATGGCGAAGACGAAGGCACCCTCGGCCATCGACGCCACCGCCGTCTCCGCCACCGTACCGCCGGAGACGCCGATGAAGACGTCGGCCCCGGCGAGCGCGTCCTCCAGCGATCCGGAGAGGCCGGCCTTGTTGGTGAACCGGGCGACCTCCCGCTTGACCGGCGTGAGGTCCTCGCGGTCCCGTGAGACGACACCCTTGCGGTCGGCCACCGCGACGTCGCCGATACCGGCCTCGACGAGCATCTTCGCGATGGCGACACCGGCCGCGCCCGCGCCCGAGATCACGGCCCGCAGCTCACCCAGGGACCGCCCGCTCAGCCGCGCCGCGTTCCGCAGTGCCGCCAGCGACACGACCGCGGTGCCGTGCTGGTCGTCGTGGAAGACCGGGATGTCCAGCAGTTCCTGGAGCCGCTGCTCGATCTCGAAGCACCGGGGCGCCGAGATGTCCTCCAGGTTCACGCCGCCGAAGGACGGGGCGAGCCGGACCACGGTCTCGACGATCTCGTCCACGTCGGTGCAGTCCAGGGCGAGCGGAACCGCGTCCACGCCGCCGAACTGCTTGAAGAGGATCGCCTTGCCCTCCATCACGGGGAGGGAGGCCTCGGGGCCGATGTCACCGAGCCCCAGCACGGCCGTACCGTCCGTGACGACGGCGACGACCGAGGACTTCCAGGTGTAGTCGTGGACGAGGTCCGGCTGCTCGGCGATCGCGCTGCACACCTTCGCGACGCCGGGTGTGTACGCCAGGGACAGGTCGTCCTTGTCGCGGAGCGGCACGGTGGCCTGCACAGCCATCTTGCCGCCGCGGTGCAGCGCGAATGCCGGGTCGAAGGACTCGAGGGGCTCCGCCCCGCCGTCCTTCTCCTCATGACCGGTCCGGCTTTCGCTGTCGCTGCGAGGATTGACGATCTCCGCTGCCACTTGGTTTTACCCCTTAATCGTTCACGGTTTGAGGGTTGCCGCTCCGGGTGAGGAGCGGGCGGGACCGTGCCGGGCCCGGTGGGTTGATGCGTCGGGCTCGGACACGACGGGCGCGCCGCACACGCGCCCTTGATCCCCGGATGAGGGGTGTAAAGCACCTTCTTACCGGACCGACGCCTTCGGCGACGAGTCCATAACGCAAAGGTCACATGCGGGCGCCAGGACCCATCGACCATTTTCAGGACAAGGCCCGGACAAAGACTCGGCAAGCGCTCGAGCCGCAACAAATCCGACGGCCGAACGCCCTTTACCTCACCGAAGACCGAAGATCTTCCGGCCACGATGGCGTAAACCAGCAGGCTGCCCGGCCATGGTGGAGCGGGGCAGTGCGGTTCGAGCGTCACCTGTTATCCGATTTTGACATGGCGAGCCCACTGAACGGCGCAGTCCGAATGGCAAGATGCGGTCATCACACAGAGTCGCGACACTCGAAGACGTGTGCTTCCGTCGACTCGCGGCACTGCCGATACCCATCGGCCGTGGCCGACCCCATCGGCACCCCACCCTTCCGCCGGAGGAACACCATGACCGCACGTACCACCCGTCGTACCCCCGCCGCCAAGTCCCGACTGGCAGCGGTTGGCGCGATCGCGGTCGCAGGCACCCTGCTCGTCACCGGCTGCGGTGACCAGACCAAGGACAACGGCAACGGCTCGGACGGCGGCAGCACCGCGGCCGACAGCGCCGCCCCGCTGGCCGACAAGCTGCCGCAGGCGATCCGCGACAAGGGCGTCATCAAGGTCGGCTCGGACATCGCGTACGCCCCGGTCGAGTTCAAGGACGACTCCGGCGAAACGGTCGGCATCGACCCCGACCTCGCCGACGCCATGGGCAAGCAGCTCGGCGTGACGTTCGAGTTCGAGAACGGCACCTTCGACACCCTGATCACGGGTCTGCGCTCCAAGCGGTACGACATCGCCATGTCCGCGATGACCGACACCAAGGACCGCCAGGAAGGCATCGACTCCGAGACCGGCAAGAAGGTCGGCGAGGGCGTCGACTTCGTCGACTACTTCACGGCCGGTGTGTCGATCTACACCGAGAAGGGTGACGACCAGGGCATCAAGACCTGGTCGGACCTGTGCGGCAAGAAGATCGTGCTGCAGCGCGGCACCGTCTCCGAGGACCTCGCCAAGGCCGAGGCCGAGAAGTGCCCGGCGGACCAGAAGCTCAGCATCGAGTCCTTCGACAACGACCAGCAGGCCCAGACCCGCCTGCGGGCCGGCGGTGCCGACGCCGGATCGTCCGACTTCCCGGTCGCCGCGTACGCCGTGAAGACCTCCGGCGGCGGCAACGACTTCGAGCTGGTCGGCGAGCAGGTCGAGGCCGCCCCGTACGGCATCGCGGTCGCCAAGACCAACACCGAACTGCGGGACGCCCTCCAGGCCGCGCTGGAGGCCGTGATCGAGAACGGCGAGTACCAGGAGATCATGGACAAGTGGGGCGTCGAGGAAGGCGCCGTCGGCGAAGCCACCGTCAACGGCGGCAAGTGACCGCGGGCCTCGCGGCGCTGAGAGGCAACACCCGTGACTGTTGACACCGACAAGACGACGGGCCCGGCCGACACCCCGCCGGCCGGCCCGGAGGCCATCAAGGCCATCCCGGTCCGTCACTACGGCCGGTACGTCACCGGCGTGATCGCTCTCGTCCTGCTGGGCTCGGTCGTCTACGCCTTCTCCCAGGGCAGGATCAACTGGAACGCGATCCCGGACTACTTCTTCGACGGCCGTGTCCTCGGCGGTGTGGGCAAGACGCTCCTGATGACCGTCCTGGCCATGACCATGGGCATCGTCGGCGGCATCGTGCTGGCTGTCATGCGACTGTCGGAGAACCCGGTGACCTCGGCGATCGCGTGGTTCTACATCTGGTTCTTCCGGGGCACCCCGGTCCTGGTGCAGCTGGTGGTCTGGTTCAACCTGGGCCTGGTCTTCGACTACATCAGCCTCGGGCCGGTCTACCGGGACGAGTGGTCCGACTTCATGACCCCGTTCCTGACCGCGCTGCTCGGCCTCGGCCTCAACGAGGCCGCGTACATGGCGGAGATCTGCCGTGCAGGTCTGCTCTCGGTCGACGAGGGCCAGACGGAGGCGTCGCACGCGCTGGGCATGAGCCACACCAAGACGCTGCGCCGCGTCGTCATCCCGCAGGCGATGCGCGTCATCGTGCCGCCCACGGGCAACGAGGTCATCAACATGCTGAAGACGACCTCGCTGGTGTCCGTCGTCCAGTACTCCGAGTTGTTCAGGGTGGCCCAGGACATCGGACAGACCTCCGGGGCCCCCGCGGAGATGCTGTTCCTGGCGGCGGCCTGGTACCTGCTGCTGACCTCGGTCTTCAGCGTCGGCCAGTACTACCTGGAGCGTTACTACGCCCGCGGCTCCACCCGGCAGCTGCCGGCGACGCCGTGGCAGAAGGTGAGGGCGAACATGCTGTCCCTCGGCCGCCCGAAGGGAGGCGCGGCATGACCGACCAGGTGAAGGCGAGCACGACGGGCACACCGGTGAAGAACTCCTCCGTTCCCATGGTCAAGGCGGAGGGCGTTCACAAGTCCTTCGGTCTCGTGGAGGTCCTCAAGGGCATCGACCTCGAGGTCAGGACGGGTGAGGTGTTCTGCCTCATCGGCCCTTCCGGCTCCGGCAAGTCCACCTTCCTGAGGTGTATCAACCACCTCGAGAAGATCAACGCCGGGCGTCTTTACGTCGACGGTGAGCTGGTCGGCTACCGCCAGAAGGGCGACAAGCTGTACGAGCTCAAGGACAGCGAGGTCGCGCTGAAGCGCCGGGACATCGGCATGGTCTTCCAGCGCTTCAACCTGTTCCCTCACATGACGGCGCTGGAGAACGTCATGGAGGCGCCGGTGCAGGTCAAGGGCGTGAGCAGGGCGCAGGCCAGGGAGCGCGCGGGGCAACTGCTGGAGCGCGTGGGCCTGGCCGACAAGGCCGAGGGCTACCCCACGCAGCTCTCCGGCGGCCAGCAGCAGCGGGTGGCGATCGCGCGGGCGCTCGCCATGGACCCGAAGCTGATGCTGTTCGACGAGCCGACCTCGGCCCTCGACCCGGAACTGGTCGGTGACGTCCTCGACGTCATGCGCGATCTGGCCGAGTCGGGCATGACGATGGTCGTCGTCACCCACGAGATGGGCTTCGCCCGCGAGGTGGGCGACAACCTGGTCTTCATGGACGGCGGCGTGGTGGTCGAGTCCGGCCGCCCGCGGGACGTGCTGACCGACCCGCAGCACGAGCGGACGAAGTCGTTCCTGTCCAAGGTGCTCTGACGGCCCACGGGAACACGCGAGGACGGAGGGGCGGTACGGATGATCTCCGTACCGCCCCTCCGGCGTGCGCCTCGTACGGCCGGCTCACTTCACCGCGAGCAGCAGGGTGTCCGAGGGCGAGCACCACACCGGGCGGGCCTCGGCGAACCCCTTTTCGCGCAGCACGCGCGCGTGCCACGCCGCGGACGGCGTGTCACCGTCGGCGTGCTCGCCGTAGATCCCGAAGCGTCGGGCGGTGGGTTCGGCCAGGACGGGGTCCTCGGCCGCGGCCTTCCACCATTCGGCCCAGTCGAGGGCACCGGCGCGTTTGGCCTGCTCCATGCGTGCGTGACGCTGGGCGCGCTCGGCCGCGTTGATCCGGGGGGTCGCCTCGTCGATCATGTGGTCCGCGTTCATGAAGACACCGCCGTCGCGGACCAGTTCCGCGACCTGTCCGTAGAGGTCCGCGAGAGGTTCGCCGTGCAGCCAGTGGAGGGCGGTCGCGGTCAGTACGGCGTCGTAGGAGTCACGGGGAAGCCGGGCGGGCCAGTCGGGGTCCTTGAGGTCGGCCGTGACGAAGGCGACCCGCTCGTCGTCCGCGAAGGTGCCCTCGGCGATGGTGAGCAGCGCCGGGTCCAGGTCGACGCCGGTGCTGGTGGCGTCCGGGAACCGGGCGAGCAGCCGGGCGGTGATGGTCCCCGTGCCGCAGGCGAGGTCCAGGACGCGCGGAGAGGTGCCGACGACGGCCTCCATCATGTCGAGCATGATCCGGAACCGCTCCTCACGGTCGGGCATGTACCACTCCTGCTGGCGGTCCCAGCTCTCCTGCCAGGCCTGCCAGTCCGCTGTCACCGCGGCCCCGACCGCCGTCGTACTGATGCTCGAGTCCATCATGCAGCTCTCCCGTATCCATGAAACGTAATACCCTTTAACTACAGTCACCTGTTACTTGACCGCAGGCACGACCATAGACCTCCCACGTAAGGACTACAAGTGGAACTGGCCTATTACTCAGACTACGCCCTGCGTCTCGTCAACACCGAGGAGCCGGCCCGGGGCAAGGACACCCTGACCTCGGTGGACGCCGTCCGTGACCTGTTCGGTGCCAACCAGTCCGCGGCGCGGCGCGCGACCGAGGCGGACGTGACCCGGTTCCGTTCCGTCCGGGCCCGGCTGCGCGCGGTCTTCGAGGCGGCGGACGCGGGCGACGAGACCCTCGGCGTCGACCTGCTGAACTCACTGCTGCTGGAGTTCCCGGTGAGCCCGCAGATCTCCGGGCACGACCACCGTGACGACGACGGCCGCCCCCTGTGGCACATGCACCTGGCGGACCATCCCTCCAACCCGACCGCCGGCTACGCCGCCATCGCCGCGATGGGTCTGGCCTTCCACCTCACCGAGTACGGCGTCGACCGCCTCGGCCTGTGCGAGGCGCCGCCCTGCCGCAACGCCTACCTCGACACCTCGACCAACCGCTCCCGGCGTTACTGCTCGGACCGCTGCGCCACCCGCGCCAACGTGGCCGCCTACCGCGCCCGCAAGCGCCTGGAGGCCGAGCGGGCGGTGAACACCGGCCGGGCCGCCGACAGCGCCCAGCCCAGCACGGCCAGCGGCGAGCGCTGAGCCGGTTCGCGCGGCCGGTAGCGCAGGCGGACCCGGCCGAGCACCAGTTCGTCGGGCACCACCCCGTAGTCGGTGCTGTCACCGCCGGCGTACCGGTTGTCCCCCAGCACCCACCAGCCGCCCTCGCGCTGCTCGGCGATCCGCTTGACCACGAGCAGATCCTGCTGGAACGGGTGTCGCAGCACGACTACGCATCCCGGCCCGACCGGGGCTCCGTAATGCACCAGGAGCCGGTCCCCGTGGTGCAGCGTGGGCACCATGGACGGCCCCGTCACCTCGGCCACCCCGAAGGGCAGCGGCGCCCTTGCCCGCCCGGCGTCCTGCGACAGCTCCGGCATCACCCGGCACCTCCCCGGTTCTTCCTCCACCAGTCCCAGTCTGACCCCGGACTTTTGTCCTAAGCCCCCGGGGGCACTCGAGAAAACCACTCCTCCACGGAGTAATGTCCCCTGTGAGAAGACGATCACGAGGAAGGATTGCTCCATGCTTTCCCGCCTGTTTGCCCCCAAGGTCAAGGTCAGCGCCCACTGCGACCTGCCCTGCGGCGTGTACGACCCGGCCCAGGCCCGCATCGAGGCGGAGTCGGTGAAGGCCGTCCAGGAGAAGATGGCCGGCAACGACGACGCCCACTTCCAGGCCCGCGCCACGGTCATCAAGGAGCAGCGCGCCGAACTGGCGAAGCACCACGTCTCCGTCCTGTGGAGCGACTACTTCAAGCCCCCGCACTTCGAGAAGTACCCGGAGCTGCACCAGCTGGTCAACGACACCCTGAAGGCCCTGTCGGCCGCCAAGGGTTCGACCGACCCGGCCACCGGCCAGAAGGCACTGGACCACATCGCCCAGATCGACAAGATCTTCTGGGAGACGAAGAAGGCCTGATCTCTGGCTAGGCGTTCTGACCTGCGGTTTCGCGGGTAACGTCGCCTACCTGTCCGCACCCGGTCCGCAGGCCGCCAAGCACGGCGTCCATGACGGCCCGGGTGCGGTCTTCTTCCCCGGGCCACAGGTGCGCGTAGATCCGCAGCGTGATGACGGCGGACGCGTGCCCGAGGACGAGCTGCACCTGCTTGACGCTCGCGCCGCCGGCGATGAGCGCAGAGGCGTAGAAGTGCCGCAGGTCGTGGGTGACCATGTGGGGCAGCTCGATGGCCTTACGACGTGGTGCGCGATTGAGCTTGGGGCGTGCCGGCCTGGCGGGTTGGCTGGTGGGTGATCACCTTTCGGCGGCGTGGTCGGAGAGCAGGCCGGCGACGGCCCGGTAGCTCTCATCGAAGTACTTGCGGCGTCCGAGGAAGCGCTGGAGGGTTCGCCACTGCTTGTGCTCGGCGTTGGCGTGCTCCACGCAGATCCGTTCCGAGGACTGCTGGTGGCGCTCGGTCTCCCAGACGGCAACTTCCTCGGGTGTCGCGTCCTTCTTCGGTTTGAGCGGCGGGGCGGTGACCTGGCAGGGGAACTCCTTTGCCAGGCCTCGGTATCCGGCGTCGACCTTGGCCTTGACCTGGGGAAACTCCTTGAACAGGTCGGCGATGCCCTCGGTGCGCACGGCGGTCTGGTCGTGCACGCGGCCGGGCCGGAACGCCCCCGCCCACAGCGTGCGGCCCTTCTCGTCGGTGATGACGGTGGCCTTCTTGGTGTTCATCCTCTTCTTGCCCGAGACGAACGCACGGCGGCCGGGCTTGTTGGCCCGTGGTCGGCGCACCTGGACCTCCGTGCCGTCGATGCGCAGCTCGACGCCTTCGGCCGCAGCGTACGAAAAAACGTCCGCCAGGGTGCGAAGGCGCAGGTCGGGGCGGGCGGGGACGGCGAATCCGCGGGCCGCCAGGAGCGGCCGGATCTCGTGGACGGCGCGGGTGAGCGTGGAGCGGTCCACCCGGTACAGCTCCGCCAGGGCCGCGTGCGGGAGCTGGAAGCGCAGCACGACCAGGGTGACGATCACTCGGTCGACGAACACCAGATCGTGGTTCGGGCCGGCTCCTGGCGCGCGCTGACGGTCGTGACCTCGGCGTTCACGCAGCCGCCCCTCTTCCGCGGCCAACCAGGAGTCGGCAAGCTCGACGACGAGTTCGCCAAGGCGCCGCGGGGCAAGGCCGGTGAAGATACGCTTGGACAAGGCCGTGCGGCCAAGGTATTGCGTCACAACAACACCCAAGCCGCACGGCCTACTTCATGCCCCGACAGTGCCCCGATCGTTACCGCGCACCACGTCGATACGGCTCGCACCCGACCCGGCGGTCGTCGCCGAGCTGCTGACCCGGCCGCGGGGCCGCTCGCTCGTCACCGCGTTCATGCACGACCTGATGGCGCGTGCCACCGGTGACCGCACGGGCTGGCTGGCCCTGCTGGAGATGCGGCTGGAGGCCACCCGGCACCCCGAACTGCTCACCTCCTACACCGCCTCGGCCCGCTTCTTGCCAGGCAAGTGAAGCGAGGAGGCACGTCGGCAGCCAGGGCCGAACGTCCCTGTCGGGACGGGAAACCTGCCCGATCGCGTTCGGTCGGGCCCGGCCGGACGCGGGCGGGACGTCGGCCGGTCACGGGGTGCGGGGCTCGCGCCACATCGGCCACATGTGAGGGCCGTCCGGGAGCGACAGGGGCTCGCCGGCCGGGGCGAAGCCGAGACGTTCGTACAGCAGACGGCTGCGGGCGCTGCTCGCCTCCAGATAGGCCGGCCGCCCCTCGCGGTCGCAGCGGTCGAGGACCGGACCGATGAGCGCGGTGCCGAGTCCCTCACCCTGCCGGCCGGGGGTCACGCCGATCATCCACAGGTACTCGTGGGCCCGCCCGGTGGGGTGGACGCCCGCCGTCAGCCGGCCGATCATCTCCACCCGCTCGTTCTCCGGGTCGACGGCCTGGCGCACCTGCGCAGGCCCCTCGTCGTCCGCCCGGTCCCCGTCGCCGTGGTCGTCGGCCGGCATCGACGTCCACAGCGCGCACGCCGAGCCGTCCCCCGTGACATCGATGCGTCCTGCGGCAAGCACGATGTCGGTAAAGGCTCCCATCAGCCTGTGGTGCGTCGTACGGCGGTACTCCACGCCCGGGAAGACCCAGCCACTCACCGGGTCGTCCTGGAACGCCTCGTCCAGGAGCCGGACCAGCAGCTCCCGGTCCCCGTCCCCAGCCGTCCGGATCGCCACACCCATGTCCGCTCCTTCGCCTCAACCATCCTCTTCTGTAAGGGGGGTGACCCTATCGGGACGGCGATGCCCGGCGGGACTCTGTTGCTCCATTGCGGAGAGGGACGCCGGCCTGTCGGCGGGGCGCAGGGAACGGGTCTCGTGAGGAGGCGGTCCGGCGCCCCGGCCGGCCCCTCTGGGATGCGGTGCGTGACCCTCCCCCGAATTGAGCAGCAGAGTCCGGCGGGACTCTGCTGCGCAATTACCCGGCGTGATGACGCCGTGCCGATACGGCCTTCAGAGCGCGTCGCAGATGCAGGCAGGCCGGGCGCGGCCGAGCCCTGAAAGCATGGCACGTGATCGCTCGCCGAATTGAGCAGCAGAGTCCGGCGGCAGGGCAAAGACAGGCGCGCGGCGGGGACGGCAGGACTCGCACACCATGGGAAAGTGGGGGGCCGCCGAGCCGGAACCACGGCCGCCGTACGGGTGGGTCCCGCACGGCACCGGTGGCCCGGCGGCCCGAGCCGCTCTGCCTACGTGGTGCGCCGTGTCACGAACTCGGAGAGGGCCAGCAGTCCGCCCGCCGCCTCCGGGTCCGGCACCGCGCGGGCCAGTTCCTGCATCATCCGGGCCATGCGGTCGGCAGCCTGGGCCTGTGCCCAGTCGCGGCCGCCCGCCCGTTCCACGGCAAGGGCGATGCGCTCCAGGTCCTCCCCAGCATGCGGGGCCGTGTACAGCGCGGCGAGTTCGGGGGCCGCCGGAGTGCCGGAGGTGAGCGCGGCGACCACTGGCAGGGACTTCTTGCGGGCGGCCAGATCCGCACCGGCCGGCTTGCCGGTGCGCCGTGGGTCTCCCCATATGCCGATCACGTCGTCGATCAGCTGGAAGGCCAGTCCCGCCTCCCGGCCGAACGCGTCCAGTGCCGCCACGTCCGCCGTCCCGGCACCCGCGTACAGCGCACCGAGCGCACAGGCGCAGCCGAGCAGCGCGCCCGTTTTCGCCTCAGCCATGGACAGCGTCTCGTCGAGGGTGACCTCGTCGGGAGCGCGCCCCTCCATGGCTGTGTCCACCTGTTGCCCCGCGCACAGTTCCACGACACAGTCCGCGAGCCGGGCCACCGCGGCCGGGGCCGACGGGTGCGGATCCTCCGCGAGCAGTCCCAGGGCGAGGGCGTGGAGGGCGTCCCCGGCGAGGATCGCGTCGGCGTCGCCGAACACGGTCCACACGGTGGGCCGGTGGCGCCGGGTGGTGTCCCGGTCCATCACGTCGTCGTGCAGCAGCGTGAAGTTGTGGACCAGTTCCACCGCGACGGCCGCCCGGACGGCCGTCGCCCGTGCGGCACGGCCGCCGAGGGCGGAGGCCGTGGCGAGCACCAGTGCGGGGCGGATCGCCTTGCCGGAACCGCCGTCGGCCGGGGCACCGTCCGCGTGCTCCCATCCGAAGTGGTAGCGGACGATCCGGCGCAGCGGGCCGGGCAGCGAGCCGATGGCGGCCCGCAGCACCGGGTCGACCTCGGCCCTCGCCCGCTCGAGCAGAATCGTCGCCTCGTGGCCCTCCACGGGAGGGTGCACGTCCTCCCTCCCCGTCTTGAGTTCGGTCGTGGACTCACCTCTGGACCCGTCCCGGAAAATGGGCGGAGGTGGCGCTTCCGCCGGTGTCGCGCGCGTGCCCCCGGGGTGCACCCGCCCAGGTGGGCGAGGACACGGCGGGCGGGCCGAGAGATCCCGGAAGGTCACCGCCAGCGGCCGATCTCGACGTTCTCCAGAACGCCGAGCGCGTCCGGCACCAGGACCGCGGCCGAGTAGTAGGCCGTGACGAGGTACTTGATGATGGCCTGTTCGTTGACGCCCATGAACCGCACCGACAGGCTCGGCTCGATCTCGTCGGGGATGCCGGAGGCCCGCAGGCCGATGACGCCCTGGTCCTCCTCACCGGTACGCAGGGCGATGATGGAGGTCGTGCGTTCCTCGGTCACCGGGATCTTGTTGCACGGGAAGAGGGGGACGCCCCGCCAGGTGGGGATGCGGTTGCCGGCCATGTCGATGGTCTCCGGCACCAGCCCGCGCTTGTTGAGCTCGCGGCCGATGGCCGAGATCGCGCGCGGATGGGCGAGGAGCAGCTTGGTGCCGCGCCGCCTGCTCAGCAGTTCGTCCAGGTCGTCGGGGGCGGGTACCCCGTCGTGCGGCTGGATCCGCTGGTCGTACTCGCAGTTGTGCAGCAGACCGAAGCCGCGGTTGTTGACGAGTTCGTGCTCCTGGCGCTCCTTCAGCGCCTCGACGGTCAGCCGGATCTGCTGTTCCGTCTGGTTCATGGGCTGGTTGTAGAGGTCGGCCACGCGGGAGTGGATGCGCAGCACGGTCTGGGCGACACTCAGTTCGTACTCGCGGGGCTTGGCCTCGTAGTCGACGAAGGTGTGCGGGATGTCGGGTTCGCCGCTGTGGTCGGCCGCGAGGTCGATCTCCTGCTCACCGTACTTGTTGGTGCGCCTGCTGGGGGCCGAGCGCTGCTGCTGGAGGTGTTCGCCCAGTGTCTCGGCCCGCTCGGCGACCTGCTGGACGGCGTCACGCGGCAGCACGAGCACGGTGCAGGCGGTCAGGGTGCGGGTGGTGTACTCCCAGATGGCGTCGTCGTCCAGCAGCGCCTGGTCGCCGAAGTAGGCGCCGTCGGCGAGGACTCCGAGCGACTCGTCGTCGCCGTAGGGGCCGGTGCCGACCTTCTCGACCCTGCCGTGCGCCAGCAGGAACACCTCGTCGGCCGGGCTGCCGAACGAGGCGATCACCTGGCCTGCCTCGATCTCCCGCTGCCGGCAGCGGGAGGCCAGCTCCGAGAGCACCTCCTCGTCCTCGTACGACCGCAGGGCCGGCAGCTCGCCCAGCTCGGCCGGGATGACCTCGACGCGGTCGCCGGTCTTCACGAACGTCACGCGTCCGTCGCCGACGGCGTACGTCAGCCGCCGGTTCACCCGGTATGCGCCGCCCTGCACGTCCACCCAGGGCAGCATGCGCAGCAGCCAGCGCGAGCTGATCTCCTGCATCTGCGGTACGGACTTGGTGGTGGTGGCCAGGTTCCGCGCCGCGGCCGTGCCGAGACTCTGCTGCCGGGTCTGCTCGGTGCGGACCTCTTCGCCTACCGACATAAGGAATTGCCCTCCCAGTTGTGACCGATGCCCATCCGTGCCGGGCGCCGGTCTCCGCGACAAAGCCTTCCTCACGTAACGTGTCCGCGGTATTACCCGAAAGAGCGGGAATGGATCTTCAACTGTGTGGGCATCCATGGGGGTTCCGTTCAGCGGCGACCCCGTGGCCGGACATTGTCCGGATCGGCTCGTACCGGGCCCGGACGATGGGTTGCGCTCGCTCCGTTCAGGTACGAGCACCGGTACGAGGCGACTGCGACCGGCAGCCGTCGCGCTGCGAGAAGGAGGGTGGACATGACCCCACCCCTGTCCGCGAGCGCGTTCCTGAGCGCCCTGAAAGCGGAGGGTCCCACGGTCGCCGAGGTCGGCGACTGGCGCGACCACAACCGCAACCACAAGGGCCCGTGGGGGCCGGTGCACGGCGTGATGATCCATCACACGGTCACCCGGGGCAGCGCCCGGACCGTGGAGCTGTGCCGCAAGGGCTACTCGGGGCTGCCGGGACCGCTGTGCCACGGTGTCATCACCCAGGACGGCAAGGTCCACCTCGTCGGCTACGGCCGTGCCGACCACGCCGGCCCGGGCGACGACGACGTCCTGCGCGCGGTGATCGCGGAGAAGCGGCTGCCCGCGGACAACGAGCAGAACACCGACGGCAACCGGCACTTCTCCGGCTTCGAGTACGAGAACCCGGGCGACGGGAAGGATCCCTGGCCCGCGGCGCAGTTGGAGGCCGTCGAGAGGGCCGCCCCGGTCTGCCGCCGCCACGGCTGGAACGAGCGGTCGGTGATCGGGCATCTGGAGTGTCAGCCGGGAAAGGTGGACCCGCGCGGGTTCACGATGGCGTCGACGCGGAAGCGGATCCTCGACCGGCTCAAGTGACGCACGCGGGCACACGCGGCGTACGGGAGAGCGCCGGGACCGGGGGTCGGCGGCGATCCGCCGGAAGCTGTCGCCCGGCCCCCGGGAGTGCGGCACACCCGCTTCCGACGTGGCGAGCCACCCCACGTCGTCGACTCTGCTGCTCAATTCGGCGAGCGATCACGTGCCGTGCTTTCAGGGCTCGGCCGCGCCCGGCCTGCCTGCATCTGCGACGCGCTCTGAAGGCCGTATCGGCACGGCGTCATCACGCCGGGTAATTGCGCAGCAGAGTCGTCGTCCCGGGCAAAGGCCCCGCCGTGCAGTACGTGGCCCCCGTAGCCCTCGGCGTTCTCCACGCCCTGTCGATGCACCTCGTCCGCGAGCCGCACCGGCGGCGCCCGAACGCCGTCGTGCTCGCCGGCGCGGGCGCCGCCCACCTCAACGGGTCGGCCTGGGCGGCTGGACGTTCGCCTTCGCCGCGCCGATGCCCTGCGTCGCGTTCCGCGGCCTGGATCCGTGGACGTTCACCGGCATCGGCCGGCTGTCGCACACCGCGTGGGACGTCGTCCACCACCTCGAGGGCAACCCGATCATCCCGTTCGCCCACACCTCGTCGCCGGGCTGCGCGATCTGCGACCCGGTGATCGCCCTGCGGTGTCTTCGGCGCGGCCCGTCCCTGGTCACCCTCGCCCGCCGCCGACGGCGCGGGTCCCCCACCGGGACCGACCGGGAAACCCGGTCCCGCCGGACCTGTCGGACACTCCGGCGCTCCAGCGCCGGAGCGCCGGCATCGAACAAAAGTTCAAGCCAACCGCGCACATCGGTCGCGTGCTCCTTTGAAGCCCGGTTGGACTCCGTTGCCCAATTCCGAGCGGTCGCCGGTCAGGCTGTGAGCATGTAGGCAAGGCGTTCGAGTCTGCTGGTCCGGGGTCTGCCGAGCGGGGTGGTGCTCCAGTAGGCGTCGAGGCGGATGACGTTCAAGGCGGTGGCGGAGAAGACGTGCTGGAGGCGGACCTTGGCCAGTCCTCGGTAGCGGGCCCGGCGGATTCCGGTCATGTCCAGGGCCTGGTTGATCGTGCCCTCGACCCCCGCGCGCAGCTTGTACTTGTCCCGCCAGGTCTGGGTCTTCTGCACGGCGCGGGCGGTGGCCTGGATCTCGTGCAGCTCTTTCGGCCGCAGGGTGAGCATCCGACTGACCCGCCGGGAGGAAGTGCACTGCGTCCTTGACGGGCAGGCCCGGCAGTCGGTGGAGGCGAACTGGGCGACGATGGCGGGCCTGCCGTGCTGGGTGACCGGATACCACCCGGCGCTGGTGCGACCGGCCGGGCAGGTGACCTGACGGGCCTTCCAGTCGACGCGGAAAGCACTCTTGTCGAACCCCGCAGCGGCCTTGGACTGCGGCGAGTGGTCGGCCAGCAGCGGGGTGACCATCGCGGTCCCGTCCTTGCCGGCGGCGGCCACCAGGTCCACGCTCGGATAGCCGGAGTCCAGATAGTGCTCGCCCGGGCGCAGACCGCGCTCATTCAGGCGCTGCTGGATGCCGGCGGTGGCCTTCACGTCCGGCACCGTCGCCTTCGTGGTGTGCACATCGGTGATCAGGTTCGGCGGCGCCGCGACGCGCTTCCCGCTCCCGGCTTCGGCTTCGGCTTCGGCTTCGGCTTCGGCTTCGGCTTCGGCTTCGGCTTCGGCTTCGGCTTCGGCTTCGGCTTCGGCTTCGGCTTCGGCTTCGGCTTCGGCTTCGGCTTCGGCTTCGGCTTCGGCTTCGGCTTCGGCGGGAGTATGGCAGGTCTCGGTCAAATGAATCTTGTAGCCCAGCCAGAACAGCTCCTCGCCCTTGGCCGCCCACCGCGCATCCGCATCGTAGGGAGAGGCCAGGCGGATATGACCGGGCGGGACGCCGTCCACCTCGGCCTCCCGCTTCCTGATCACCTCCCGTCCCCGCGCGCCGGTCTCGATGTAGTAGGTCTGCACCAGCACCTGCCGCAAAAGCTCAACCGCGGGAAGCTCCGCCAGCCACGGCGGGGCGCCGGGCGCGCGCACCGCCCGGCACAGCATCAGCGCGTCCTGCCCGAACACCACCGCGAGCCGGTCCCGCTTGGTCTTCGAGGCCGGCAGCTTCCACCCGTCCACGCGCGGACCGTAGCGGTGCGCCAGTTCGGTGACATCCACCGCGCCTGCCAGCCACTCGGGCGCGGCTGCGGCCAGCACCTCCAGCGCGGCGCGCACGCTCTCGCCCGCCAACTCCAGCCGGTTCAAGTCCCTCACCGCGCTGATGACATGGGTGGAGTCGCTGCGCTGCTTGCCGCCGGCCGCAACGAGTCCCTCGGTGCGGCAGCACTCCAGGAGCCGGTCGAAGACCAGGCGTTCCATGCCGTGCTCGATCAGGCGTGCGCGGAACTTGGCCAGCACGCTGAAGTCGAAGCCGGGATCGGTCAGCTCGGCGCCGATCGCGTACTTCCAGTCGATCGCGCGTACCGCCATCGCGGTGGCCTGCCGGTCGGTCAGGTCCTCGGTGAACTGCAGGACAGTGACCAGCGAGAGCACCGCCGGGGACAGCCCCGGGGCACCGCGCACCCCGAACGCGTCGGTGTACGGCTCATCGGCGAAGACCGCTTCCATCCGGTCTCGCAGGCGTATCGGCAGGCTCCCGGCCGGGAAAGCGGCCCGGGCCACCCTCGCTGTCTCCTCCGGAACCGCAGGCAGCCCCTCCGGCCGCATCGACATCCGCACCATCCCAGGGCTCGCACCACTCATGACGACACGGCAGATCATCTCCCACTGCGCATCGCCGCCGCGGCGAATTGGGCAACAGAGTCCGGTTGGCAACGGCAGAATCCAGCCATGCTCACTTCACCCGCCCGACGCCCGGCCCGTCCGGCGTCCGGTCTCCCCAGCCGGGCGACAATGGCCCGGTGACCAGACCGGAAACCCCCGATTCCCCTTCCGGCCCCAGGCCGGGCGCCCGTTCCAGCCCTGAACCCGCCGCCTCCGGCACCGCGACCTCCACCGCCCCGGCCTCCGTCACCTCCGTCACCTCCGCCGGTCCCGGAGGCGTCGCGGGTCTGCGCCCCCGGCTGCCCTCGCCGGTGCAGGACGTCGTGGACGAGCGGTTCGAGCGGCACGGCGTCCGGCTGGTGCTGAAACGGGACGATCTGATCCACCCGGAGCTGATCGGAAACAAATGGCGCAAACTCGCGCCGAACCTGTCGGCGGTGACCGGACGGACGGTGCTCACCTTCGGCGGCGCCTACTCCAACCACCTGAGGGCCACCGCCGCCGCCGGGCGGCTGCTCGGGCTCCCCACGGTCGGCGTGGTGCGCGGCCAGGAACTCGCCGGCCGCCCCCTCAACGCCTCGCTGGCCCGGTGCGCGGCCGACGGCATGCGGCTGCACTTCGTCGACCGGACGACCTACCGCCGCACAACCACACCGGAGACGCTCGCCGCCGTCCTGCGCGACACGGATGCCCGGGACGCGTACGTCGTCCCCGAGGGCGGCAGCAACGCCGCCGCCGTGCGCGGCTGCCGTGCGCTCGGAGAGGAGCTGGCGGGGCGGGCGGACGTGGTCGCGGTGGCGTGCGGCACCGGCGGGACGCTCGCCGGGCTGGCCGCCGGACTCGGCTCCGGTGAGCGCGCGTTGGGCGTTCCGGTGCTCAAGGGCGGCTTCCTGGCCGCCGGGACACAGAGGCTGCAGGCCGAGGCGTTCGGCGGTCCGCGCGGCGACTGGAGCCTGGACGACCGCTTCCACTTCGGCGGCTACGCCCGTACACCCCCGGAACTCGATGCGTTCGCCGCGGACTTCGAGCACCGCCACGGCGTACCCGTCGAACGCGTCTATGTCGCCAAGTTGCTTTACGCCCTTGTCGCCCTGGTGGAAGAGAACGCGTTCCCGCGCGGGAGCACCGTCGCGGCCGTGGTCACCGGGCACCCCTTCCCATGAGCAGGGACGCGTGGACAAGGGCGCCCCGGTGTCCTGCGAAGCGACCCGAGAGGACTCCGATACCGGACGGTTCGACCGTCTGACGTCTGGGTACGTCAATGCGGCGCGCGCTCTTCCCATTCGGGCCCACAGACCCCTAGCCACGGAGCGTATTCATAGGTTTACTATGAGTAACCGCGTGAGGTCGGGGTCCCGGGGACAGGACTGTCCGGGGCGCGGTAGCGTCACCGCTGAACCACATATCGCGTTGTCCGGGGGCGACCCCGATCCTGAACGCTTGTACCACCTTGGAGGTGAGGGTGTCCCAGATCGCAGGCGAGCCCGCGACCCAGGACTTCGTGGAAGTCCGGCTGCCGGCCGCGGGTGCCTACCTGTCGGTGCTGCGTACGGCCACGGCCGGCCTCGCGGCCCGTTTGGACTTCACCCTCGACGAGATCGAGGACCTGCGCATCGCGGTCGACGAGGCCTGCGCGATCCTGCTTCAGCAGGCCGTGCCGGGTTCGGTGCTCAGTTGCGTCTTCCGCCTCGTCGACGACTCGCTCGAGGTCACCGTCTCGGCGCCCACCACGGACGGTCACGCGCCTTCGCGTGACACCTTCGCGTGGACCGTGCTGTCCGCTCTCGCGGGCAAGGTCTCCTCCGCCGTGGACGAGGACAGAACCGTTTCGATCAGCCTCTACAAACAGCGCGGCGCGGGACCCGGGCCGGCGTGAGGAACGAGGACGGGCCGGTGCGGGACGAAGAACGCGGCACACGCGAACTGCCGGCCGAGCGGATGCCGGGCGGCGTCGACCCCGTCGACGCCATTCCGGAACAGGCCCGGCCGCATCCGGAGGACGACTCCGCGGTGGCCGGGGCTCCGGACGGCGGGCAGCACGACGCCGCCGCACGGAACATGCCCGAGGCCGGGCGGCCCGCCGTCTCCCCCGGCCACGGGGGAGACCGTGTGCATGCGAAGCCGACGGCGGGGGACGAGGCGAGCGCTCGGGGAAGGACGACGGGCGGGACGATGAACGAGCACGAGCGACACGCCGAGAGCGAGGTGCCGCGGATGCCGGGCGCAGAGAGCGCCCGGCGGACACCGGACACCCCCGGGACGCACGGCGGCGCACAGCGTGACCCGCAGGACCGCAGCGGGGCGCGTGCCTTGTTCCTCGAGTTGCGCATGCTGCAGGACGGCAGTCCGGAGTACGCGGAACTGCGCAACCGGCTGGTCCGCATGCACCTGCCGCTCGTCGAGCATCTCGCGCGCCGTTTCCGCAACCGCGGGGAACCGCTGGACGACCTGACACAGGTCGCCACCATCGGCCTGATCAAGTCGGTCGACCGTTTCGACCCGGACCGGGGCGTCGAGTTCTCGACGTACGCGACCCCGACGGTCGTGGGCGAGATCAAGCGGCACTTCCGGGACAAGGGCTGGGCGGTACGCGTGCCGCGCAGGCTGCAGGAGCTGCGGCTGGCGCTGACGACGGCCACGGCCGAACTCTCGCAGCAGCACGGCCGCTCCCCCACCGTCCACGAACTCGCCGAGAAGCTGGCCATCTCGGAGGAGGAGGTCCTGGAGGGCCTGGAGTCCGCCAACGCGTACTCCACGCTGTCCCTGGACGTTCCCGACACCGACGACGAGTCCCCGGCGGTCGCGGACACCCTGGGCGCGGAGGACGAGGCGCTGGAGGGCGTGGAGTACCGCGAGTCGCTGAAGCCGCTGCTCGAGGACCTGCCTCCGCGCGAGAAGCGGATTCTGCTGCTGCGCTTCTTCGGCAACATGACCCAGTCGCAGATCGCCCAGGAGGTCGGGATCTCGCAGATGCACGTCTCCCGGCTGCTGGCCCGCACACTGGCCCAGCTGCGGGAGAAGCTGCTCGTGGAGGAATGAAGTCCCGAGAGCCCGCCCGGACCGTGAAACGTGCCCCGGGCCGTGGAGCGTGCGGCGTTACTTCTCGGCGTTCCCGGGCCCCCGGATACCGAGGGCCCGGGCCGTCTCGGGATTCAGCAGCAGCACCAGGGCCGTGACGGCGACCACCGCGAGCGCGATTCCCGCCGGGATGGCCACGCTGTCGGACTGCAGCAGGTTGTAGGCCACCGGCAGGGCCAGGAGCTGGGTGATGACGGCCGGGCCGCGACTCCAGCCGCGGCGGCCGAGCAGCCCGCGCGCGGCAAGCAGCGGCAGCAGGGCGAGGACCGCGAGCGTCACTCCGCCGGTGACGGCCTGCTGCCGGTCGTCCGGCTCGCCCGTGAGCCCGAGGACCAGCATCCAGACCCCGCCGACCAGCAGGGCCAGCCCTTCCAGGGCGGCGAGCCCCGCGGCGTACGTCAGGCGGCGCGGGCGGGGACCGGCGGCGCCCGGGGCGGTGGTGGGGGTCTGCTCGCTGCTCACCCCTGAAGGGTAGCCCTCGCCCGAGCGCCTCCATGCGGAGGTTCACGCCCCCTCCCGTGCCCGTGCCACCCCCGAATCCGTCCCTGGTCACACCCCTGGTCCCACCTCTGATCCCGCTCACCGCCTCGCCTCGGCCTGGGCCCCGGTACCACCCAGTAGGTACCCTGCATCGCATGCGTGCACTTCTCGTGGTCAATCCGGCGGCAACCACGACGAGTGCGCGCACGCGCGATGTGCTGATCCACGCCCTCGCCAGCGAGATGAAGCTGGAGGCGGTCACCACCGAGTACCGCGGCCACGCGCGCGACCTGGGCCGGCAGGCGGCGGAGAGCGACGACATCGGCCTGGTGGTAGCCCTCGGCGGCGACGGCACGGTCAACGAGGTCGTCAACGGCCTGCTGCACGCCGGCCCCGACCCGGAGCACCTGCCCGGCCTCGCCGTGGTCCCCGGCGGCTCCACCAATGTCTTCGCCCGCGCCCTGGATCTGCCCAACCACCCCGTGGAGGCCACCGGCGCCCTCCTGGACGCGCTGCGCGAGGGCCGCGAACGCACCGTCGGCCTGGGCCTGACGTCGGGCACACCGGGAACGGACGACGAGGGCGTGCCGGCCCGCTGGTTCACCTTCAACGCGGGGCTGGGCTTCGACGCCGGTGTGGTCGGCCGGGTGGAGCAGCACCGGGAGCGCGGCAGGAAGTCCACTCACGCGTTGTACATGCGTCAGGTCGTGCGTCAGCTGGTCGGTGAGCCCCATCGCCACAGCGGTGTGATAACGCTCGAGCAGCCGGGCGAGGACCCGGTCACCGATCTGGTGCTCTCGATAGTTTCGAACGCTTCCCCGTGGACGTTTCTCGGCAATCGCCCGATCTACGCGTCACCTAAGGCCTCGTTCGATACCGGCCTCGACATCTTCGGTCTGAAACGGCTGTCCACCCTCGCCGTTGCCCGGTATGGCACCCAGTTGCTCACTTCGTCCCCCGAGCGCGGACCCCTGGGCCGGCACGTGGTCGCAGGGCACGATCTGACCCAGTTCACCTTGCATTCGAAGGTGCCACTCCCCCTCCAGATGGACGGCGACCACCTAGGACTGCGAACCAGCGTGACGTTCACAGGCGTTCGCCGTGCACTGCGTGTGATTGTGTGAGCGGAAAACACTAAACTCCTTTCACTCGAACGTTTAGACCAGGATCCACCCCATGGAAGTACGGCTGTGACCTAGTCGACACCGATGAATCAAAAAAAACTTTCCGCAAGGGGTTGTATCCGCCGCCGAGGTTTGCGAGTCTCTACATGGCGATCGGGACGGCCCGCAACATCGGCCTCCACAGATCGCCGGAACCCCTCTTCAAACCCAAGGACCACGCCAGGCGATCTGGCGTTCGGCCCTTCCCTTGTTGAGGGATTCGTGAAAGCGTTCACATTCACAAGCATATGTAGTTCATACCAAGGAGAGGTAGCAGCCATGGACTGGCGTCACAACGCCGTTTGCCGCGAGGAAGACCCCGAGCTCTTCTTCCCCATCGGCAACACCGGTCCTGCGCTGCTGCAGATCGAGGAAGCCAAGGCCGTCTGCCGTCGCTGCCCGGTGATCGAGAGCTGCCTTCAGTGGGCACTCGAGTCCGGTCAGGACTCCGGCGTCTGGGGTGGTCTCAGCGAGGACGAGCGCCGTGCGATGAAGCGCCGCGCCGCCCGCAACCGGGCCCGTCAGGCCTCCGCCTGACCACCCACCCCTGCTGACAGCCTGAGCTTGGCGGCGCGTACAGCGCGTACGCATCTCCCGCCCCCGAGCCGCAGCACGCAGTTCCCCGGTGCTCCCCCGAGTTCCCGGCTCACTTCGAGCCGGAGGGGAACCCATCAGTCAGGCAAGAGCCCCGGACGGTCGACCGTCCGGGGCTCTTCGCTGCTCACCGACATCACGTACGTCGCTCGTCGGCACTCGCCGTCACTTGTCCACGGCGACCGGCACGTCCAGGATCGCCCGTGTTCCCCCGTGCGGGGCCGGGACCATGTCAAAGGTGCCGCCCAACTCGCCTTCGACCAGGGTCCGTACGATGTGCAACCCCAGGTTGCCGCCGGTGTGCGGGTCGAAGCCCTCGGGCAGGCCGACGCCGTCGTCCTGGACGGTGACCAGCAGGCGGGCCTCCTTGGTGGTGCCGCCGCGGACCGCAGTCACCTCGACCGTGCCCGTGTCACCCTCGCGGAAGCCGTGCTCCAGAGCGTTCTGCAGAACCTCCGTCAGCACCATGGACAACGGGGTGGCGACCTCCGCGTCGAGTATGCCGAAGCGGCCGGTGCGCCGTCCGGCGACCTTGCCCGGTGAGATTTCGGCGACCATCGCCAGGACACGGTCAGCGATCTCGTCGAACTCCACCCGCTCGTCCAGGTTCTGGGAGAGTGTCTCGTGCACGATCGCGATGGAACCGACCCGGCGCACCGCCTCCTCCAGCGCCGCGCGGCCGCGCTCGGAGCCGATCCGCCGGGCCTGGAGGCGCAGCAGTGCCGCCACCGTCTGGAGGTTGTTCTTCACCCGGTGGTGGATCTCCCTGATGGTCGCGTCCTTGGTGATCAGCTCCCTTTCACGGCGCCGGAGTTCGGTGACGTCCCGGAGCAGGACCAGCGAACCGATGCGGGTTCCCTTCGGCTTGAGCGGGATCGCCCGGAACTGGATCACCCCGCCGGGCGCCTCGATCTCGAACTCGCGCGGTGCCCAGCCGCTGGCGACCTTGGCCAGCGCCTCGTCCACCGGCCCGCGGGAGGGCGCCAGTTCGGCAGTGGTGCGGCCGAGGTGGTGGCCGACCAGGTCGGACGCCAGGCCCATCCGGTGGTAGGCGGACAGGGCGTTCGGGGAGGCGTACTGGACGAGCCCTTCGGCGTCGAGCCGGATCAGTCCGTCGCCCACCCGGGGCAACGCGTCCATGTCGAGCTGTTGGTTCGCGAACGGGAAGGAACCGGCCGCGATCATCTGCGCGAGGTCGGAGGCGCTCTGGAGGTAGGTGAGCTCCAGCCGGCTGGGGGTACGCACCGTGAGCAGGTTGGTGTTGCGCGCGATGACCCCGAGGACGCGGCCCTCCCGCCGTACGGGAATGGACTCGACGCGGACGGGGACCTCCTCGCGCCACTCCGGGTCGCCCTCGCGCACGATCCGCCCCTCGTCCAGGGCAACGTCCAGCATGGGACGCCGGCCGCGCGGGACGAGATGACCGACCATGTCGTCCTGGTACGAGGTCGGGCCGGTGTTGGGCCGCATCTGGGCGACGGAGACATAGCGGGTGCCGTCGCGGGTGGGGACCCACAGGACCAGGTCGGCGAAGGAGAGGTCGGAGAGCAGCTGCCACTCCGAGACCAGCAGATGAAGCCACTCGAGAGCGGAGTCGCCGAGATCGGTGTGCTGGTGTACGAGTTCGTTCATGGAGGGCACGTCAGCGAGCGTACCCGGGGCGTCGCCCCTCCCCCGGAAACACCCGCGGGCCGCGGCGCCGGGGAGGGACCCTCAGCCCTCCCGGCACCGCAGCCCGGAGCGACATCGGCCGCGGGGTGTGCGGTCCCGTTCGGCCGAGGGACGAGGATCCGGGGCAGTCAGGGCAGAGAGCTCCGGGTCCTCGATCCGCCTTCCTGTGCGGGGAAGGCAGGCTTGCGTGCGCTGCACTGTTAGGCATTGTGGACTAGACCACTACCCGTGTCCATGTGCCGGAGGCTGTTCGTTGTTGTCTTTTTTCCGTGCTCACGTGCTCACGTGCTCACGTGCTCACGCGACCCTCGGGACAACGATCGATCGGGACAACGGTCAAGCGGACAGCCAAGAGTCCATCAGGCACCCTATCCCGCGGGGGTGCGCCTCGGGAACGGAATTCCATGCTCATTTCGGTCGGCGGGCCGCGACCGTTCCGTCCCGGGGCGCCGGGAAGAGGCCAGGCGGCGGATGTCCACCCGACGTGCCGCTCCCCTCGCCCCTTCACCCCCTCGCCCCGACCGCCTGGGAGCGGGACCCCCGCTCTGTTAGATTGAGATTGGTCTAAACCACATGGCTGCCCGCGCCTCTCCGGGGCCGGTCCCAGTCGAGTCCCCTCCCAGATCGGCAGGCTCAGCGTGGAAGTTGTCATCGTTCCGGACGCCAAGACCGGCGGCGCACTCATCGCCGGGGCCATGGCGGATCTCCTGCGGCGCACCTCCGACGCCCTGCTCGGTGTGGCCACCGGCTCGACACCCCTGCCCGTCTACGAGGCGCTTGCGGCCCAGGTGCGCTCCGGCGCCGTGGACACCTCCCGGGCGAGGATCGCCCAGCTCGACGAGTACGTGGGCCTGCCCGCCGATCACCCCGAGTCCTACCGGTCGGTGCTCCGGCGCGAGGTCCTGGAGCCGCTCGGCATCGGCATGGACGCCTTCATGGGCCCCAACGGCACGGCCGAGGACGTACAGGCCGCGTGCGAGGCGTACGACAGGGCGCTGGCCGAGGCCGGCGGCGTCGACCTGCAACTGCTCGGCATCGGGACGGACGGGCACATCGGGTTCAACGAGCCGTGCTCCTCGCTCGCCTCACGCACCCGGATCAAGACGCTGACCGAGCAGACCCGGGTGGACAACGCGCGCTTCTTCGGCGACGACATCGGCCAGGTCCCGCACCACGTCATCACCCAGGGCATCGGCACCATCCTGGAGGCCCGCCACCTGGTCCTGCTCGCCACCGGCGAGGGCAAGGCGGACGCGGTCGCCGCGACCGTCGAGGGCCCGGTGGCCGCGGTGTGCCCGGCGTCCGCGCTGCAACTGCACCCGCACGTCACGGTCGTCGTCGACGAGGCCGCCGCGACCGAACTCAAGCTCGCGGACTACTTCCGGCACACCTACGCCAACAAGCCGGACTGGCAGGGGATCTGACCGAAGGCCCCCGGGCTCGCCCCTCGCCCCTCGCCGCGCGCCGCAGCTCCCGCGGCCGCCACGGCCCCGGGCGGCCTCGGTGGACTAGACCAGCCCCGGGCCCGGCGGTATACAGAGGGGATCACGGAGCGTACGGGGAACACCCCCGGCCGCGGCCGTGCCACGATGTGAGCCGGGGCCGATGGCGTGTCGGTCGTTCGGCACTCGGAGCCGGGAAGGCAGAGCATGAGCACCGACGTCAGCAATACGGAGAACGAGGGTGGGACTACGGTCCGTACGGCGCGCGTGCCCAAGTACTACCGGTTGAAGAAGCATCTGCTCGACATGACGGAAACGGCCTCTCCCGGTACGCCGGTCCCGCCCGAGCGCACCCTGGCGGCGGAGTTCGACACCTCGCGCACCACCGTGCGCCAGGCGCTGCAGGAGCTGGTGGTCGAGGGGCGTCTGGAGCGCATCCAGGGCAAGGGCACCTTCGTCGCCAAGCCCAAGGTCTCGCAGGCGCTGCAACTCACCTCGTACACCGAGGACATGCGCGCGCAGGGTCTGGAGCCCACCTCGCAGCTGCTGGACGTCGGCTACATCACCGCCGACGACGGGCTCGCCTCGCTGCTCGACATCGCCACCGGCGGGCGGGTGCTGCGCATCGAGCGGCTGCGCATGGCGAACGGCGAGCCGATGGCCATCGAGACCACCCACCTCAGCGCCAAGCGCTTCCCGGCCCTGCGCCGCAGCCTGGTCAAGTACACGTCTCTCTACACCGCCCTCGCCGAGGTGTACGACATCCATCTGGCGGAAGCCGAGGAGACCATCGAGACCTCCCTGGCCACCCCGCGCGAGGCCGGCCTGCTCGGCACCGACGTGGGGCTGCCGATGCTGATGCTCTCCCGGCACTCTCTGGACCGGGGCGGGCAGCCGGTGGAGTGGGTGCGCTCGGTGTACCGGGGGGACCGGTACAAGTTCGTCGCCCGGCTGAAGCGCCCGCAGGACTGAGCCGTTGAGTCGGCCTTCCGTGGAGTTTGAGTACGCAATACCCTCGAGGGGTTCCGCCCCGGTCCGGCGCTGATCTAGATTCTCTGCGCGTCACGCAGCGCAGGCGATCAGCGAAGGGACGGAGTCGTTCGATGTCGCAAGCCCCAGATTCCAGCAGAGGTCCGGCGGTGACGCCCGCGCGCGTCGTCATCGGCGTCTGTCTCGCAGCACCGTTCGTGGCCATGCTGTGGGTCGGTTCGTACGCGAGGATCGACCCCACCTTCATCGGCATCCCGTTCTTCTACTGGTACCAGATGCTGTGGGTGCTGGTCTCCACCGCGCTGACGGTGATCGCCTACAAGCTGTGGCAGCGTGACCAGCGTGCCCACGCGGCGGCGAAGGGCGGTACGCGGCGGTGAACGACGGCGTGAACGGCGTGGCACTCGCCGTCTTCATCTTCTTCTTCGTCCTCGTCACGGCGATGGGTTTCCTGGCCGCCCGCTGGCGCAAGGCCGCCAACGAGCACAGCCTCGACGAATGGGGCCTGGGCGGACGGTCGTTCGGCACCTGGGTCACCTGGTTCCTGCTGGGTGGCGACCTGTACACCGCGTACACCTTCGTGGCCGTACCGGCGGCGATCTACGCGGCGGGAGCGGCGGGCTTCTTCGCCGTGCCGTACACCATCCTCGTCTACCCGCTGATCTTCACCTTCCTGCCCCGGCTGTGGTCGGTGTCGCACAAGCACGGCTATGTGACGACCTCCGACTTCGTGCGCGGCCGGTTCGGCTCGAAGGGACTGTCGCTGGCGGTGGCGCTCACCGGCATCCTGGCGACGATGCCGTACATCGCCCTCCAACTGGTCGGTATCCAGGCCGTGCTGGACGTGATGGGCGTCGGCGGCGGCGAGGACACCAACTGGTTCGTCAAGGACCTGCCGCTGCTGATCGCCTTCGGTGTGCTGGCGGCGTACACGTACTCGTCGGGTCTGCGGGCCCCGGCGCTGATCGCGTTCGTGAAGGACACGCTGATCTATCTCGTGATCGCGGTGGCGATCATCTACATCCCGATCAAGCTGGGCGGCTTCGACGACATCTTCGCCAGGGCGAGCGAGGCGTACAGCGAGACCAACCCGGCCACCGGCGCGGCGCGCGGTTCGCTGGTGCCGGCCGAGGCGGGGCAGTGGACGTACGCCACGCTGGCGCTGGGCTCGGCGCTCGCGCTGTTCATGTACCCGCACTCGATCACCGCGACGCTGTCCTCGCGCAGCCGTGAGGTGATCCGCCGCAACACCACGATCCTGCCGTTGTACTCGCTGATGCTGGGCCTGCTGGCGCTGCTCGGCTTCATGGCGATCGCGGCCGGGGTCGAGGTCAGCAACGGGCAGCTGGCGATCCCCCAGTTGTTCGAGAACATGTTCCCGGCCTGGTTCGCCGGCGTGGCCTTCGCGGCCATCGGCATCGGGGCGCTGGTGCCGGCGGCGATCATGTCGATCGCCGCCGCGAACCTGTTCACCCGTAACATCTACAAGGACTTCATCAAACCGGACGCGACACCGGCGCAGGAGACCAAAGTCTCCAAGGTGGTCTCGCTCCTTGTGAAGGTGGGGGCGCTGGCCTTCGTCCTCACCATGGACAAGACGGTCGCCATCAACTTCCAGCTCCTCGGCGGCATCTGGATCCTGCAGACCTTCCCGGCGCTGGTGGGCGGTCTGTTCACCCGTTGGTTCCACCGCTGGGCGCTGCTCGCGGGCTGGGCGGTCGGCATGCTCTACGGCACGGTCGCGGCGTACGGGGTGGCCTCGCCGACGCAGAAGCACTTCGGCGGTTCGTCGCGGGAGATCCCGGGCATCGGCGAGATCGGCTACATCGGCCTCACCGCTTTCGTGATCAACGCTCTGGTCACGATCGCCCTGACCTTCGTCCTGCGGGCGGTCAAGGCTCCCGAGGGCATCGACGAGACCCGACCGCGGGACTACACGGCGGACTCGGGCGACCCGGGGGTCAGCACCGAGCTGCCGCTGGACGCGGCCGAGGCAGCCGACGTGGCCGCCGACGGAAAGCGCTGACACGGGCTGGCACCGCACACGGGGACGACAACGGGCAACGGCCGCCGGAGAAACCCGGCGGCTCTCCGCCCGGATCGCGGAGCGGATCGTGCTCGCCGTGTACGAGACCTCCGCCGACCTGACCGAACGCGACGGTGTCCTGCCGGCCTGGGAACACACACGGACCGCCCGGGGCGTGCTGCACCCCGACCACTACGACACCGCACTCGCCTGGCCCGAGCGGCGGTCGGCGCTGCGCGAGCGCATCGCGTCCGTCGGGCCTGCGCAACGCGCTGCTGCTGGCGATCGCGCCGACCGCCACCATCGCGTCCATCGCGTCCATCGCCGGCGTGTACGAGTGCGTCGAGCCGCAGGTGTCCAACCTGTTCAAGCGCGAGACGCTGTCCGGCGAGTTCCTCCAGGTCAACTCGTACCTGGTGAACGATCCGAAGCGGCCGGGCACGTGGGACGCGCGGACCCGCGAGGCGCTGCGCGAGGCCGGCGGCTCGGTGCGGGGGGCACCTGGATCCCCGAGGAGGTGCGCGAGCTGTACCGGACCGCGTGGGAGATTCCGCAGCGCGGTCTGATCGACGTGGCCGCCGACCGCACCCCGTTCCTGGACCAGTCGCAGTCGCAGTCGCTGAACCTGTTCCTGGAGACGCCGACCATCGGCAGGCTCTCCTCGATGTACGCCTACGCCTGGAAGCGGGGCCTGAAGGCCACCTACTACCTGCGCTCGCGCCCGGCGACCCGCATCGCCCGCGCGGCCCAGGCGCAGAGCACCGCCGCCACCGCCCCCGTTTCTCCCCTGCCCCCGTCCCCGCCCGGCAGCCGGCCGCCGACCCCGAGGCCGTCTCCTGCTCCCTTGAGACCCCCGAGTCCTGCGAGGCCTGCCAGTAATGACCAGCACCACGGGACCACCCGGACCCAGAACCTCCTCGACCCGGGCTTCGAGCTCACCCTGCGGCCCATGCGCTACCCCGACTTCTACGAGCGCTACCGGGACGCGATCAAGAACACCTGGACCGTGGAGGAGGTCGACCTCCACTCGGACGTCGCCGACCTCGCGGAACTGAGCCCCGCGGAACAGCATCTGATCGGCCGTCCGGTGGCGTTCTTCGCCACCGGCGACTCGATCGTGGCCAACAACCTCGTGCTCACCCTCTACCAGCACATCGACTCCCCGGAGGCGCGGCTGTATCTGTCGCGGCAGCTCTTCGAGGAGGCGGCGCACGTCCAGTTCTATCTGACGCTGCTGGACACCTGTCTGCCCGGCCTCCAGGACCGGACGGCCGCGTTCGCGGCGGTGGAGAACATTCCGTCCATCCGGGAGAAGGCCGAGTTCTGCTTCCGGTGGATGGGCTCGGTGGAGAAGCTGGACCGGCTGGAGACGCGGGCCGACCGCCGCCGCTTCCTGCTCAACCTGATCTGCTTCGCCGCGTGCATCGAAGGTCTGTTCTTCTGCGGGGCGTTCGCCTACGTGTACTGGTTCCGCCGCCGGGGCACGAGACGCGGGACTTCCCGCCCGAGCTGCTGGACGCGCTGCGCCGGGGCGTGGACCGGGGGGCCAGGGTGCTCAGCGTCTGCTCCGGCGTGTTCGTGCTGGCCGTCGCCGGTCTTCTCGACGGCCGGCGCGCCGCCGCACACTGGCGGCACGCGGACGCGCTGACCAGTAAGTACCCCCATCTGACCGTGGAACCGGACGTGCTCTACGTCGACGAGGACCCCGTGATCACCTCCGCGGGCACCGCCGCCGGGATCGACGCCTGTCTGCATCTCGTGCGCAAGGAGCAGGGCCCGGGGTCGCCAACCGGATCGCCCGGCGCATGGTGGTGCCCCCGCACCGGGACGGGGGCCAGGCCCAGTACATAGAACGCCCGCTGCCGCTGCCCGGCGGCGACACCGTGACCGAGGTGCTGGTGTGGACGGAGCGGCACCTCGACGAGGAGGTCACCGTCGAGCGGCTCGCGGCCCGCGCCCTCATGTCCCCGCGCGCCTTCGCCCGCCGCTTCCAGCAGGAGACCGGCACCACGCCGTACCGCTGGATCCTGCGCCGGCGTGCGCTGCTCGCCCAGCGTCTCCTGGAGGGGACCGACGAGACGGTGGACGCGGTCGCGGGTCGTACGGGCTTCGGCAACGCGGCCGCGCTGCGCCACCACTTCGTACGCGCCGTGGGAACGACCCCGAACGCCTACCGGCGGACGTTCCGTGGCCCCGAGGCCGCGTGAACGCCCGCCGGAGGTGACAGTCCCGCCGGCTGTGACGGTTCAGCGCGTGACCGGCCTGAGCATCAGCCGGTTCGGGCGCAGGGTGATGCCCACACGGGTGGTGTCGTCCGAGCCGGGGACGTGCTCGAAGCGGAACTTCGTCGCCAGCGCGGCCGCGATCAGGCTGAGCTGGGCCATCGAGAAGTGATCGCTCGGGCACTTGCGGTTGCCCACGCCGAACGGGCTCATGGCGTATTTCGGAACGTCCTTCGCACGCTCCGGAAGCCAGCGGTCCGGGTCGAACTCCAGGTTGCGCTCGTACGACTTCGGATCGCGCTGGATCGCGAACGGACTGTAGATGATGTCCGCCCCGGCCGGAATGCGATAGCCACCGAGCTCCGTGTCCCTGACCGCCCGGCGGGTCAATATCCAGACAGCGGGACGCAGACGCATGGACTCGACGACGACATTGTTGGTGTGCGTGAGCTTCTGTATGTCCTCGAATGCGACCGGGCGGCCCCCGGTAACGGCGAGAACCTCGTCGCGCATCCTGTCGCCGTGTTCCGGGTGCGCGGCAAGTGCCTGCAGCAACCACATGATCGTGGAGCCGATCGTTTCACCGCCGGGGGTGAGTATCGCGAGCACCTGGTCGTGGATCTCCTGCTCCCCGATCGGGTCGCCATTGTCGTCCTTCGCCTCCAGCAATGCCGTCAGCAAATCGTCCGGCCTTTGATCGGATACACGGCGCTCGGCGACGATCTCGTCGACCACGCGATGCAAATCGGCCAGAGCCCGGTTGAATTCGCGGTTGGCCGGAAGCGGCAGTTTGTACAGCGGGCCGAGCGGCAACACCATCCGCCGGTACATGCCGCGGAAGACGGTGGAGAGCGCGACGCACAGCCGGTCCGCCCGCTCGTCCATGTAACCGCCGTGCAGGAGACAGCGGGCGGCGATGCGCACGGCGACCCGGAACGCCTCGGTGGTGCAGTCGACCGGCTCCCCCGGCACCCAGCGCCCGGTCAGCGCGTGGGCCTCCTCTTCGATGACCGGGCCGTAGGCGGGGATCGCGTCGAGCCGGAAGGCGGGCTGGATGGTGCGCCGCTGGCGCCGGTGCAGCGGGCCGTTGGCCGTGGCCACGCCCTCCTTTCCGAGCAGGTCCTCCATCGACTCCCACAGGGGGCCGGAGATGATGTAGTCGGTGCTGAGGGCCAGCGCCCCGGTGAGAGCGGGCGTGGTGACGGCGTACACGGTCTTGGGGCCGAGCCTGAGCCGCACGATGTCGCCGTGGTCGCGCAACTGGGAGATGAAGGCCAGCGGATCGCGGACCAGTCTGAGGCCGTGGCCGAGGCCGGGGATGCCTCCGCCGGCCACCGGCGCCACGTGCAGCCCGGTCGTGTCGGTCCTCCCCCGGGTTGCCTCGTCGGCCGCTTCGGATGCTCCGGATGCTCCGGATGCGTCTGGTGCGTCGGGCGTCACCGACTCGAGGGTCATTTCTCACCTGCCGTTTCGTTGTTGACGTACGGGGGCGTGGACCGGTCGTCCCAGCTGTCGACCCTGTACCGGCCGGATTCGTGGTGGAACCAGTAGACGGAACTGAACCAGTTCCGCATGTTTCCGAGGCAGGCACGCACGGCCGCACCCCGTTCCTTTCCTCCTACCGTGCCGTCCTCGAGACCGTCGGCGAATCGTAAGACCTCCTGTTCGACGTCGATGAATTCGTTGATGCATTCCTCGATCCGGCGCCTCACATCGGCGGTCGCCTCTTCGAGAGTCAGCCGTTCGTGGGTGATGAGACTGATTCCGAGGTTGTGCACCTCATTGCCCGCCAGTTCCTTCGGGAGTGAGCAGAGGTCGTTGTACCAGGCGGCGAATTCCTGACTCAGTAGAGCCGCCTTCCGATAGGACGGGTCATTCCGCACGAAGACCGGCAGTTCACAGCCCGCACTCAGCTCCAGTAGATCGGTCCAGATCCAGTGGGCGAAGGTGAGCCGGCGCAGTTCCAGGTATTCCTCGACGGTCGGGACGATCCCCTCCGTACGATTGAAAAATTCCCGGTCGTACGCCTCGATCACCGCGTGGAAGTGCCGGGCGAACCGGGCGTTCCACGTGTCCGGGAGGAACGAGTACAGCCGCCGCACACCGTCCGCGAGCCCGGCCACCAGTGCGTCTTCGTGACGCAGGTGGTCCGTGGGACGGTCGAGAGCCGTGTGCAGGTGGTCCTTCAGCCGCCGCCAGGCGCCGGGACGGCCGTGCACGATGTCGCGGTCGTGCCGGTCGTCCCAGACGAAGAACCACGCGCTGTAGTCCGCTATCGCCTGGAGGACCTCGTCGGCGGCGCCGGTGTAGTAGCCCGCCATGAGGTCCGTGTAGCACAGTCCGTCGGCATATTCCTCCACCTTCTCGGCCGGCATGAGCCGCTTTTCGAGCAGCCACACACGGGTTTCCTTTTGGAGCTTCGGCCAATACGGATGGAGTTGCCGGGGAAACGCCGCCTCGATCACCGGGAGGAACAGCGCCGGTGGAACTGCGATGGCGGTCGGTTTCGATGTGGTGCCGCGTGACAAAGCATGCACGAACAATCCCCTCTCAGCCGCCACTTGGTGTGCGCCCCGTTCCCCCGTCCCGGGCGCGCGCCGTTGCGTATCCCTGCCACTCCATTCAGCACCACAACTGACCGTTTTGGGAACGCATTTGCCTTCTTCACCACCCGAGGGTGCCGAGAATCTTCCCTTGGGTGTCTGATTTCGGGCCGCCGGGCCGCCGAGGGGTCGAACACGTGCCGGAAAGACGCACGGCGCCTGGTCCGGTAGGGATGCCGGACCAGGCGCCGTGCGCGAGGGAGTTGTGCGGACCAGCGGACGAGAGGGGCGAGGAGGCCCGGACGTGACGGGCGCGACGGGAGATCAGTCGTTGGCGACCACGGGATAGCGCGGCTCGTTCTCGGCCATCTGCCGCAGCACGTCCTTGCGTTCCCGCTTGGAGAGCCGGTCGATGTACAGGTAGCCGTAGAGATGATCCGTCTCGTGTTGCAAACACCGTGCGAAGTAGCCGGTGCCCCGCACCTTGACCGGGTTGCCCAGCTCGTCCTGGCCGGACACCTCGGCGCAGTCGGGCCGGGCCAGCGGGGAGTACGCCGTGGGGACGGACAGACAGCCCTCGTTGGAGTCGTCCAGCCGGCGCCTCCCGGCGGGCAGTTCGACCAGCTCGGGATTGCAGACCACGCCGACGTGGCGTGCGCCGTCGTCGTCCGGACAGTCGTAGACGAAGACCTTCAGGTCGACACCGATCTGGTTGGCGGCCAGGCCCACGCCCTCGGCGGTGCGCTGGCTGGCGAACATGTCCGCGACCAGCTGCTGGAGTTCCGGACCGAAGTCGGTGACGTCCCGGCACTCCTTGTGCAGCACCGGATTGCCGACCACGGTGATCGGCCGCGGGGTGCCGCGCTCGACCCAGGCGGCCTCGCGCTCCGCGCAGCCCTCCGTGTCGATGACGTACCCCTCCTCGTCGACGGGGAGCACTCCCGCGTGCTGCTGATCGGTGTCCTGCTGAACCATGACCGACGTACGCCTTCCTGGAAAACATGGGGTGTGATACTGATACAGGGTACGGCGAACGGACGTCCCGCCGACCGGCCCTCGCCCGCGGCCGGCACGGCAACCGGCCCTGTGGTACGCCCCGTGAACGGGCCCCGGGAACGCCCTAGCAGACCTCTTCGAGGTCCCGCCAGCCCCGCGAGTCCGGGCTGTCCGCGACCCATCCGTCCAGCAGCCCGCGGACCAGCGAGGCCGGCGCGGCCAGCCCACACTCGCGCTCGGGCACCCACAACTGCCCGTCGGTGCGGTGGCCGAGCGGCCCGGGGTGTCCGGGCTCGCTGTGGTCGTGCGGGTCGAGATGCTCGCCCTCCCCCTCGTCGGACGGCATCCGGGACTCCGAGCACAACCGGCACAGCAGCCGCACCGAGGACGACCAGTCCTCGGCGGCGAACCCGGCGTCCGCGGCCAACCGCTCCAGGGCGTCCCGGTCGACCTCGCTCGCGGCCTCCAGCAGGACCACCCACGTGGGCACCGGAGAGGGCGCCCACAACTCGATCTCGTCGAACACCGGGTAGGTGTGCCCGGCGGCCGTGCTCCGCTCGCCGTGCGGCACCCCGTCGTGCAGGACGACCTCGCCCCAGCGGCGGCCGGAGGACGGCAGTGGAATGGACAGCACCTCAATCCGGGCGGGATCGAGCCGTCGCCCCCAGACGACCTCGGCCTCCCCCTCCGGGGACAGCCGCACGGCCGCGCTGCCCAGGTCCATACCGAGCGGCTCGCCGGAGTCGGTGGGGCCCCCTGGCACCTTCAGCCCGTAGGCCTGCCAGGCGCGGCGGGCCAGCGGCCAGTCCTGCAGGGCGGTGGCGGCGATGCCGACGTTCCACCAGTCCGGCGCGCCGGTGTCCCGGTCGAGCAGCGCCACGGCCCTGAGGCCCGCTGCCCGCGCCTGCTCCCAGTCGTGCCGGAACTTGTGCAGCAGCGCGAGGTTGAACCAGGACTCCGACAGCCAGGGTTCCAGATCGGCGGCCCGGGTGAGCAGCGCACCCGCGTCCTCGTAACGGCCGTCGCCGATGAGTGTGAACGCGCGGTCCGTGGCCTGCCGCCAGGAGGCGGAGGGCCTGTTCCGTCCCTTGCCGAAGATCCTCACGATTCCCGCCTGCCAGTTCCGTGCGGTGGGCGGCCTAGCCCCCGGACACCGTCTCCTTCGCATCCAACCACGTACGGGCGGAAGGGCGCCCATTACCCATGGGTTACCCCGGACCGGCCCGGGTCAGACCGTCCGGTTCGCGGCTCTCGCCGCGGTCGGGCGCCTGTCCTCACGCCGGTTCTCGCGCCCTTTCCTCCCTCGCCCCCCACTTCGGTCCTCATCCTCATCCTCACATCCCGGCCTCCGCGGTCCTTGGGCGGCCTCCCACTGCCTCACGACCGTCCGCCTCCGTCGTCGTACCCGTCTGCGTAGTCCCTCTCCCTGGCCCTGGACAGCACCCGGGCCAGGGATTCGACGACCTGGGGCGCGTACTCACCGGCGGTACCGAGGCGCAGTTCCTCCAGTGCCGTCAGCGGTCCGCCGGGGCCTCCTGCCCGGGACTTCTCGTCGTACGCGTTCACCACCCGGACGATCCGCGCGGCCAGCGGCTGCTCCCCGTGCGGTTCGGCCTGCCGCTCCACGATCCCGGCCACCCTCGGGTCCACCCCGGTCTGCCGGACCACGGCGCCGCCGAGCAGGGCGATCCGCCGCTGTTGCGCTGCCGACAGGGCGGCGGTGGCGCCCTGCCGGCACCGGGTCGACAAGGCTGAGCTGGCCGATGTCGTGCATCAGGGCCGCGTACTCCAACACCACCAGATCCGGCTCGGCCAGTCCCAGGTCCCGGCCCACCGACCGGCTGAGGTCGGCGACCCTGCGGGCGTGCCCGGCCGGGGTGCAGCCGGCGATCTCTGTGGCCCGCGCGAGGGAGGTGATGGTCTGGCGGTAGGTGGCCCGGACAGCCGCGTACCGTCGGTAGGGCAGCTGTGCGAGCAGCAAGGGCACGGAGAGCAGGGGCAGCGCCCACAGCCCCACGGCCGCGACGCCGAGCGCCATCCCCGCGCCCGTCGCGACGGCGGCGGCCCCGATGCCGGACAGCGCCCTCAGTTCGTCACGCAGTACCGGCGGGAAGGGCCAGCCGGTGCGGGAGCGGGCCAGCGCGGCGGCGAGCACGGTGTCGCACAGGGCGGACAACGACAGGGGGACGAGCAGCAGCAGCGCGTAGGCGGGGCCACCCCCGTCGTCGAACGTCCCCCTGCCGTACAAGGGCTGGATACACACGGCGACGAACCCGACGGTGAGGCTCCGGCGGGCCAGCCGGTCGCGGGTGGGTCCGTGCCCGCGGCCGATGTGCGGCACGCTGCCGAGCAGGGAGGCGGCGAGGACCACGGCGCCGGCCTGGGCCACGCCGTGGTGGCTGGGTCCCCCGCCGGCCTCGCCGAGCAGCGCGTACGCCAGTGACCCGGCGGCGGCGAGCGGCGCGGCCTGACGGACCCGCGGTCCGTCGCGGGGCTGCGTTCCGGCGCCCGGCAGCGCTCCTTCACCGGGCTGCCGTCCGTTTCGATGACCCGCCGCTCCTCGGGGGTCAGCGGCCCGTCCTTGGTGAGCAGCCGGGTGGGCACACCGAGCTTGCCCACGTCGTGCAGGATGCCGGCGAAGCGCAGCACCTCGGTCCGCTCGTCGTCCATGCCGAGTTCGCGCGCGATCATCGTGGAGGCCTGACCGACCCGCTCGCTGTGTCCGCGTGTGTACCCGTCCTTGATGTCGACGGCCTGCACGAGCGCGCGGATCGTGGCCTGGTGGGCGGCCCGCTCCCGGTGGTACTGGGCGAACGCCCACCACGAGACGTATATCGGCGGCAGCACGAGCAGCGCGGCCACGGGTCCGTGGGGGCTGCGCCACAGCAGGGCTGTCATCAGTCCGGCGAGCCCGTGCACGGTGACCGGTGCGAGCGACCGCAGGAACAGCCGCCACCAGGTCGTCTGCCGGGCCCTCCGTCGCGTCGTCCGCCGGGCCGTCCGGCCCCCGGGCCGAAGCGGCAGGCCGCCCGCAAACACCAGGATGCCGCGGTCCAGCAGCGTCAGCACCAGGCAGAACACCAGCACCGAGGCGCCGACCGCGCTCAGCGCCTCAGGAACGTCGCCGTCCGCGATCGTCTCCCGGCCGCCGGCCGCACGGTGTACCCGGCTCGCGGCCCACACGGCGAGGGCCAGCTGCCCGGCCCGCCAGATCCGCCGCGCGAGGAACGGCCGCTGCTCCACGGGGGTGAGCAGCGCGCCGGGCAGCGCGACCAGCGCTGCGGCGGACGGCGGCAGCAGAAAAGCCGCGGCGAGCAGTACGGGGTGGAAGGTGCCGCCGGAGTGCGGAGCACCGAGCTGCCGGGACCGGGCGAGGCGTTCGCAGCAGGCGTACAGCACGGCGAGTGACGCGACGGCCCGCCAGGAGACGTCCGGACCGTACCCGGCCCGCATCGACAACGGCACCGCCGGCAGCAGACAGAGCAGGCCCGCCACGGCGACACCGGCCAGGTACACACGACCCCGCGCCGGTAACACCTCCGTCAGGCCCTCCCCCCGACCGTGCCGGCCACGCTCGGCCTGCCGTCTGTCAGGGTCTGGAGCCTAGAGGGACGAGCGGCGCCTCCGCGGGTCCCCGACCCGCGGATTAGCGCGTACGGGTGAGGGCGCTCCTCTTTCGCGGGTGCTCACCGGGGCGACTGTTCGGCGGCGTTCGAACAGTGGGCCGCGGGGGGGGGAGGGGTTCCCGAAGGGCTCAGGACTCCTGCGGCGCCGGAGCGGCCTGGGGCCGCTGTGCGGCCGCCTCGGAGACGGTGACGTCCTGGTCGGGAACGTCCTGGCCCGAGCGGATCACGTCGATCCGGCCCATGACCTTGGCACGCAGGTCACCCGGCACGTCGTCCTGCCCGCAGCACCGCTTGACCAGCTTCTTCACCGCCTGCTCGAGCCCGTACTTCTCGAGGCAGGGCGAGCATTCCTCGAAGTGATGTTCGAATTTTGCGCAGTCGGAGTCCGGCATCTCACGGTCGAGGAACTCGTAGAGATGATCGAGGATCTCGCTGCAATCCGTCTCGTGCGGCTCTCCGCAGCTCATGACCTCGAGCCTTTCGCTTCGTTCGACTCTCCGGCGCCCGCCGGGACCAGCCCACGCTCGCGCGCGTAGTCCTCGAGCATGCCGCGCAGCTGACGGCGGCCGCGGTGCAGCCGGGACATCACGGTACCGATGGGTGTGCCCATGATGTCGGCGATCTCCTTGTAGGCAAAGCCCTCGACATCTGCGAGATACACGGCAATGCGGAACTCCTCGGGGATCGCCTGGAGCGCTTCCTTGACGTCCGAGTCGGGAAGATGGTCCAGCGCCTGTGCCTCCGCGGAACGCAGACCGGTCGACATGTGCGACGCGGCCCGCGCGATCTGCCAGTCCTCGATCTCCTCGGCCCCGCTGCGCTGCGGTTCCCGCTGCTTCTTGCGGTACGAGTTGATGAAGGTGTTGGTGAGAATCCGGTACAGCCACGCCTTGAGGTTGGTGCCCTCGCGGAACTGGTGGAAGGACGCGTACGCCTTGGCATACGTCTCCTGAACCAGGTCCTCGGCGTCCGCCGGGTTGCGCGTCATGCGCAGGGCGGCCGAGTACATCTGGTCGAGGAACTCGAGCGCGTCCCGCTCGAAGCGCGCGCTGCGCTCGGCGTTCGACTCCACTCGCTTGTCGCCCTGGCCCTCGGGCTGTTCCGCCCGGCCGTGTTCGGTCCCTGCGTCGGTACCGGGAACCGGACCCACCTCCTCCAGAGTTGTCGTGGGACCGGAAACGGTCCCACTCGAATCGGAGGATAGACGACGATCCGGTCCGTCCGCCGCCCGAAGGGCGACGGTCCTTGCCGCGTGCAGCACCGTCCAGTCCAGCTCGGTGCGGCCCTTGCGGCTCGGGCAGAAGGTCGAACCCATGCGGCGGACTTCCTCTCCTACGACTACGACGGCTGCGCCGGCTGCGACGGCGGACCGGCGGACACGTCGGGGTCAACAGCGGAGGCCGTCCGGACATTCCCGAAGCTTTACCCGGGCGGGAGGCGCCCCCTGCTCCACGAGGGAGCCGACCCACCGCACGACAGCGTCCGTGACGACTGTCAGGGCCTCCTCCTGCGTGATGTCCGCCCGCCTGGGAACGGCGAGACCGTGATCGCCGTGCGCCACCTCGACCAGTTCGTACGTCCCCCCGGGGAACTCCCCGGGCCTGCCGAAGGGGTCGTTGCCGCCCTGCACGACGAGGGTGGGCACCCCGGCCCCGAGCAGCTCGTCGGCGCGGGACTTCTCGGGCCTGCCCGGCGGGTGCAGGGGAAAACCGAGAGCGAGTACCGCGTGGGCGCCCAGTTCACCGGCGGTCCGGCAGGCGACGCGGGCTCCGGCGCTGCGCCCGCCCGAGATCACCGGCAGGCCCGGCTTCGTCAGCGCGGGCCAGAGGCCGCGCCAGCCGGTGTCCAGGGTCTTCGGCGCGGGGGCCACCTTCTTGCCGGCCACCCGCCAGGGCTGCTCCACCAGCGCCACGGTCGTGCCGTGCGCGGGCAGCACGGCGGCCAGGGCCCGCAGGTCCCGGGCTTCGATGCCGCCGCCGGCGCCGTGGCTCAGCGCGAGGACGAAGCGCGCGGTGTGCCGGGCGGGGTGCCAGGTGATGCGGGCAGGACCGGCGTCGGTCTCGACGGTCTCGGCCGACGGCGGCTCCGCCGGGCCGGCCGCGGCAGGAGCGTTCTTCGTGTTCCTCACAGGCGTCACGTCAGAAGAGTGTGCTCTCTTCCGGTGCCTCCAGCTCCCTCAGCAGCTCCGGGCCGTTGTTGCGCACGTTGCTGACCGCGGTGGAGACCGGGAAGGCACGCATCAGGCCGGAGGGCGGCGGCGCGAGGAGCCCGCGCAGCTCCTCGGTGTCCGTGCGGGCGGGGTCGAGCCAGGCGTCCCAGCGGTCCGGTGTGAGCATCAGCGGCATCCGCGGGTGGATGTCGGCCAGCGCCCTCAGGCCGTCCGCCGGCGCCACCGCGAGCGGCGTGGTCTCCGCCTCGGTGGTGATGACGGTGCACGTCGCCCACCAGGCCCGCGGATGGTCGTCCGGCAGGGTCCGGTCCCGCCAGAACTCGTACAGACCCGCCATCGCGAACACCGAGCCGTCGGCCGGGGTCACGAAGTACGGCTGCTTGCGCGGGCGCTTGCGTTTGCCCTCGACCTCCAGGTCCCGCTCCTGCGTGCCGGTGACCCACTCGTAGTAGCCGTCGGCGGGCAGGATGCATCGCCGGGCGGCGAAGGCGCGGCGGTAGGACGGCTTCTCGTGGACGGTCTCCGCACGGGCGTTGATCATCCGGGCCCCGCCCTCGGGCGTCTTGGCCCAGGACGGCACGAGGCCCCACTTCAGCTTCCGCAGCTGCCGAACCGGCCGCGGGTCGTCCGCGTCCTTCACTGCGCGGTCGAGCACGGCGAAGACCTCTTTGGTGGGTGCCACGTTGTAGTCGGGCTCCAGGGCCTCTTCCGGCTCCCACCTGTCGATCTCAAAGACTCCTGCGAGATCCTCGGGCCTGCGACTTGCTGCATACCGTCCGCACATCTCAATCCGACCCTCCGACCTGCGAAAACGCTAAATTGTGCCACGTCAGTCAGCACCAAGTCAGCACGGTGCTGGGTCAGCGCCACATCCATCACCTTGACAGCCCGGCCCGTGGAGTCGGGAGTGAGGTGCCCGTACGTGTCCGCCGTCTCCTTGATGCTCTTGTGCCCGAGCCACCTGGACACGTCCAAGAGTGGCAGACCGTTGCTGAGCGCGGTCGTGGCGAACCAGTGCCGCAGGTCGTGAGGCGACCAGTCGTAACCCAGGGTCTTCACGACCTTACGGAACGCTGACGAGTAGTTCGAGGTCGTGACCAGGGTTCCGGTGATGGTCTGGAACAGGGCACCGTCCGGACCGGTGCCAGAGCGGGCCACGTGCTCGCCCACGGCCTCGGACAGGTTCGTCGCCAACGGAATGTCCCGCCAGTCTCCCTTCCTGCGATGCTTCAGCGGGCCCAGTACGGCCCCCTTGACGCCCTTGACACGGGTTACCTGGCGGCGGAGCCGTACGCGGTCGTCGAGGACGTCTCCGACCCGGAGACCGAGCATCTCGCCCATCCGGAGCCCAAGGCCCGCCATGAGCCAGACGGACAGCGCCCACTCGCGGCGGAACTCGTCAGCGATGTCCTGCACCTGCTGACCGGACGGAAGGAGCGTCTCATCCACGGCCCGGCTCGGCAGCGCGGGCAGCTTGGCACCGCGGAAGGGGTGCCGGCCGACATCCCCGTTGTTCACAGCAGCCGTGAAGACCGCCTTCAGGGGGGCGTGTACGCCTGAACGGAGTGCGCGGAGAGCCCTCCAGCCGTCATGTGGGCGCCCAACCGCTCGATGTCATCGGGGCGTATCGAGGTCAGCAGTCGTTCACCCATGAAGGGGAAGACGTGCAGTCGGAAGGCCCGCTCGTACGTGTTCTCCGTGTTGGGTGCGAGATGCTGACGTTCGAACCACGCCTCCGCGTACATCCGAAGCGGTACGGCGCCCCGCTTGGGATCGAGGTACGTGCCTTCCCGCTTGGCGTTCTCCATCTCCACGCCGTGGTCGTCGGCCTCGCGCTTGGTCGGGAACGTCCTCTCGCGCTGCCGCCCGGACCGGCCTCCCGGCTCACGGTATCTGACCGTCCAGGGGTGGCCGCATCTGGTCTTCTCACACGGATATTTCTTATTCTTGTCATCGGTCTTGCACTTCTGGAAGACGGTGGCCAAGTGGCCTCCTTTCACTCTTGGGTGCCATGCGACAGGCTCACCCGTAGTTGCGGTCCAGGTAGCTCACGACATCGCGCTATCGGAAGCGCAGAAGGCGACCGACTTTCTGAGGCTTTAGCCCCCATGCGCGATACTTGTTCTTGACAGTGATCTCGCTGACTTTGAGCCAGGCGGCCACTTCCTCCGGGGTCAGCAACCGGTTGCTGCCTCCGGCGGTCAAAGCGCCACCAGCCAGTTTGCCTCGGCGGCATCCGGGACAGGAACGAAGTCGGCGAGCAATACAGAGGGCGCCGCCAATCGAAGGGGAAAATGGGCAGAGGATATCGCGGATCGGCACATCGCGTGGAATCTCTCGGGAAGGGGCACACAAAGCGACAGAGCGGGAGCAGCAACACCTGAGAGTCCACGCCAAGACGTGGATTTCGCTATCTTTCAGCGAACGGCGCTGCTGATTCCAGGGAAGCCGTAGACAGGGCCGCTTATTACCTCCTTGTGTATTGCGGCACTACCGACTGTATCCACAACGGCTCCACCGCCAAGCACAGCCGCTGCGAACTCCCCCAATGGTCGTTACGATCGCCGGTTTGGCTAACCGGCGATCGTCGGCTATGTTGCGCGCCGCACCCCGCACCCGACGGCTGCGTGGTCGTCGAGGCCGTCTGCCCGGTGTGGCTGCTAGCGGGGCGTCGCTCGTAGGTCAGTCGAGAGGCACCGTCACGCGACACTCGGGAGCCACGGGGCCGCGCACCACTTGGCGCGGAGTCGCCGGGACACGGGTCTTCGAATTTAGTCGGGGAGGGCCGCCCGTGACCTGTACCGCCGGTTGCCGAGAGTGACCGTCGTGGGTGCGTGAGGGGTGAACGCAGACCGCCCGCGCTGCTTGTGGATCATGACTGGTGTCTAGACAGCCGATCTTCAAACAGACACGGGCGGCATGGGCCACGATACCGGCGCGACGGCGCTGTTCGATCTGGAGGGGGTCGCGGTGGCCGAGGTCGTCCGCGACGAGGACGGGATACGTACGGTGCGTCTGGTGACCACGGACCCGGCGGCGCGGGCCTGCCCGGCGTGCGGGACCTTCGCCACCCGGGTCAAGGAACGGGCCGTGACGCGGCCTCGTGACCTCGCCCATGGCGGTGGCGCGGTACGGATCCGCTGGCACAAACGGCGCTGGCAGTGTCGTGAAGATGCCTGTGAGCGGGGCTCGTTCACCGAACAGATTCCCCAGATACCCGCACGGATGCGGCTCACCGAGCGGCTGCGGACCGCGTGCGGGCAGGCCGTGGCCGACGGCGGACGCACCGTGGTGCAGACCGGCCGCGACCTGGGGCCGTCCTGGCCGGTCGTCATGCGCGCCACCCGCACCTACGCCGAGCGCCACCTGCCCGCCGCACTGCCGACGACCGAGGCGATCGGGATCGACGAGGCGGGGCAAGCCGGTATGGAAGCAGAACCCGGACACGGAGAAGTGGGAGCTGGTCGCGGATGCCTGGCACATGGGGCTTGACCCCGGATCGTGGACACCGTTTGCTATGCAGCGGTGGCCAGCGTAATCGATCGTTGTTCGTAGGTGATCGGGCTGATCTGGCCGAGTGCGGAGTGTCTTCTTTTCGTGTTGTAGCGAGTGACCCACCGGAACACCGCGAGGCGGGCCTCGCGCGCCCCTGACCAGCGTTTCCTTCTCTGCAAGGTCTCCCGTTTCAGGCTTGCGTTGAAGGATTCGGCGGCGGCGTTGTCCGCCGAGGTTCCGACCGCCCCACGTGATCTGGTCACGCCGAGTTCGCGGCACACGTTCGCGAACTCCTTCGACGCATACTGGGCGCCGTTGTCGCTGTGGAATATCGCCCCGTCAAGAGTTCCGCCGCGGGTACGGGCCGCAGCCCGGAGCGCATCGGTGACCAGCTCGGTGCGCATGTGGTCGGCGATCGACCAGCCAGCCAGCCGTTTCGAGCAAAGGTCCAACACCGTTGCCAAATACAGGAATTGGCCGTCGCCGATGGGCAGGTAAGTGATGTCGCCGACGTACCTGGTGTTCGGCTCGCTCGCGGTGAAGTCACGCCGCAGTAGATCGGGCACCGGCGTCGCGGACGGCTCGGGGACGGTAGTGCGGACCTTCTTACGCAGATGCACGCCCTGCAGGCCGATCCGGGCCATCACACGCGCGACCCGCTTGTGGTTCACCTCGATCCCGGCGTCCCACAACTCGGCCGTGATCCGCGGGACGCCGTAGGTACCGTCGGACTCCTTGTGGATCTCCCGGATCCGCCGGGCCAGGCGGGCGTCGGACCGCGCCCGCTCGATGCGGGCCGGGGCGCCCTTCAGCCACCGGTAGAACCCGGACCGGGAGACCTCCAGGACCCGGCACAGCCGCTTGACGCCGAACGCGCCGCGATGATCATCAACGAACTGGAAACGGCTCACCAGTTGGTCTCGCCGGCGAAATACTTCGCGGCCCTCCGCAGGATCTCCCGCTCGGTCTCCAGCTCCCTGATCCGAGCCCTGAGCTGCTTGTTCTCCTCTTTCAGCACATCGTCGGAGGGCACATCAACGGCCTGTACCGCCCGCGGCGAGCGACTCGCGGCCGCCGCACGGCCCTGCCGGGTGCACTCGACCCGCACCCAATTCCGCAGCGTCTCCCGGCTGACGCCCAGGTCCTTACTCACGCCCTCGAACGTATTCTTCGGGTCCGACAGGTACAGCGCGACAGCATCCGCCTTGAACTCCGCCGAGTACACCTTCATCACCATCAGTGACATCTCTTCCTCTGGACCCTCAAGGTCCAGTGTCCAAGGTGTCTACGATCCGGGGTGAAGCCCCGGCCGGTGGTGCACCGCGCACGACTACACCGACCCCGGCAAACCCAAGATCGCCTGGAATGACGAGGCCGCCCGCGCCGCGCTGGTCGACGCGCTGGTGTCCGACGCACTCAACCTGCTCGGCCGGCTGCCCGACCGCGAGCTGGGCGAGCAGGCCGCGAACGCGGTGGGCCTGCTCGCCCTGGTCGCCGGCCAGGACGTGGAGCCGGCCGAGGACTCCGACGGCCGCGACGGACGCTGGCGCATCGCCCGGCGCACCGTGCCCGACCGGACGGTGTCCACCGTCGATGCCGATGCCCGGCACATCCACAAGAACCGCACCCGCCACCAGGAGGGCTACCGCGGGCACGTGTCCTTCGAGCCGGAGGCCGGACTGTTCACCGCCGTGGCGCTGACCGGCGGCTACGGTCCGGACAACCACGAGGCCGCCGTCGCGCTGGACCTGCTGGCCGACGAAGACCACAGCGAAGGCGAGACGCTGACCGTGCTCGGCGACTCCGCCTACGGCACCGGCAGCCTGCGCGAACAGCTGACCGCCCAGGGCCACGTCCTGGTGATCAAACCGCCGCCGCTGCGGCAGGCCGTCCCCGGCGGCTTCACCATCGACGACTTCCACGTCGACACCGGCGCCGCCACCGTGACCTGCCCGGCGGGACAGACCGCGAATCTGGGCCGCCCCAAGGCCGACGGCGCCCGCACCGCCCAGTTCAAACGGCTGTGCACCGGCTGCCCGCTGCGGGAACGCTGCACGACCTCGAAGACCGGACGGGTCGTCAATGTCCACCCCCAGCACGGGCTGCTGACCGCCGCCCGGCACCAGGCCACCACCGACACCGCCTGGCAGGACGAATACCGCCGCTGGCGGCCCCCGGTCGAACGCGCCATCGCCTGGCTCGTCGCCCACGGCCACCGCCGCGTCCGCTACCGAGGCGTGATCGCCAACAACATCGCGCTCCACCACCGCGCCGCCGCCCTCAACCTCCGCCGACTGATCAACCTGGGACTCACCCGAACCAGCGGCACCTGGCACCTCGCCCCAACCACCCCATGACGAAGAAGGGCCGCCCGGCCTGCGGCCGAACAGCCCCTCCACAAGATTTTCAGTGGCCTTCTAGGCAACGCCACGCCCGAACTGGGAATGTGCAAGGAGATCAGCACCAGCCCAGCACGGGACGGGTTCCCTGGGGTGATCACAGGTGTCTACAGGTCAGCACGCAGTCAGCACGGGTAAGGCAAGAGCCCCGGATCGCTCCGGGGCTGCAACGCTGTGACCTGCATGTTTGCCGTCAGGAACGATCGCTGCTACGTCAGCGTCTCAGATACCGTCCGCACATACGTGCAACACTGCCAGACTCCGCGCCACCACGAGGAGCCCCCGCCCCACATGGACAGCACCGCATCCGCCTCGCTCACCTCCCTCTGGGACGAGGTCACCGGCACCCAGCCCGACCCTGACCTGTGGGTGGTGATCGCCACACTGGCCGCCGCGCTCGTCGTGGTCACGCCGCACGGGCTGTGGCGGCTCTCGCGCAATGCCATCACCATCGCGCACGAGGGGGGCCACGGGCTCGTGGCACTGCTCACCGGCCGCACCCTCACGGGGATACGCCTCCATTCGGACACCAGCGGCCTGACCGTCAGCCGCGGCAAACCGACCGGCATCGGCATGATCCTCACCGCCGCGGCCGGCTACACCGCTCCCCCGCTGCTGGGCCTCGGCGGTGCGGCGCTGCTGGGCGCCGGGCGCATCACGCTGCTGCTGTGGCTGGCCACGGTGCTGCTCGTGGCGATGCTGGTCATGATCCGCAATGCCTACGGGGCGCTGACGGTGCTACTCACCGGCGGCACGTTCGTCCTCGTGTCCTGGCTGGCAGGCCCGCAGGTCCAGGCGGCCTTCGCGTACGCCGTGGTGTGGTTCCTGCTGCTCGGCGGGGTGCGCCCGGCGTTCGAGCTCCAGGCCAAGCGGGCGCGCGGGGGCGCGGGCGACTCGGACGCGGACCAGTTGTCCCGGCTGACACACGTACCGGCGGGGCTGTGGTTCTTCCTGTTCCACGCGGTGTCGCTGTGTTCGCTGCTCGGCGGTGGACGGTGGCTGCTGGGGCTGTGACGCCGCAGGAGTGGCCCGGGGGCGGTGGTTGCCGACGGGTCAACAGGGGCGCCCGCCGCGCGGGACCCACGCGTACTCCGCCCAGGGGCACCCGGTGGAGCGGCCCGGCCTGGGGTACAACGGCCCGGGGCCGACCGTTCGGGGTGTCCCGGGCACGCCCGGTGGCCGGAACCGCCACTAAAGTGGTGCGCATGACCGCTGATCCCGCGCACACCGACCTCTGGCCCGCCCCGCACGCGAGCGGAGCCGTCGACGCGACGGTCCACGTGCCGGGGTCGAAGTCGGTCACCAACCGTGCTCTCGTACTCGCCGCCCTCGCCTCCGAGCCCGGCTGGCTGCGCCGCCCGCTCCGCTCACGCGACACGCTGCTGATGGCCGGCGCGCTGCGGGCCATGGGGATCGAGATCGAGGAGGGCGTGGGCCCCGACGGCACCGGTGAGGCCTGGCGGGTGCTGCCCACGGGCCTGCGCGGCCCGGCCACCGTCGATGTCGGCAACGCCGGCACGGTGATGCGGTTCCTTCCCCCGGTGGCCGCCCTGGCCGACGGTCCCGTCCGGTTCGACGGCGACCCGCGGTCGTACGAGCGCCCACTGAACGGCGTCGTCGACGCACTGCGTCACCTGGGTGCCCGGATCGACGACGACGGCCGGGGCGCGCTGCCGCTGACCGTGCACGGCGGCGGCGCCCTGGAGGGCGGCCCCGTGTCGGTGGACGCGTCCTCGTCGTCGCAGTTCGTCAGCGCGCTGCTGCTGTCGGCGCCGCGTTTCAACCAGGGCGTCGAGGTCCGGCACACCGGCGCGACGCTTCCCTCCCTGCCGCACATCCGGATGACCGTCGACATGCTCCGCGCGGTGGGCGCCCAGGTGGACAGTCCGGAGTCGGGCGGCGAGCCCAACGTCTGGCGGGTGACCCCGGGTGCCCTGCTCGGACGGGATCTCGCCGTCGAACCCGACCTGTCCAACGCCCAGCCGTTCCTGGCGGCGGCGCTGGTGACCGGCGGCCGGGTGCTCGTCCCGGACTGGCCGGCCCGTACCACCCAGCCCGGTGACCGGCTGCGGGAGATCTTCACCGAGATGGGCGGTTCCTGCGAGCTGACCGAGCAGGGGCTGGAGTTCACCGGTTCCGGATCGGTCCACGGCATCGACGTGGACCTCGGCGAGGTCGGTGAGCTGGCGCCGGGCATCGCGGCCGTCGCGGCGCTGGCGGACTCACCTTCCACGCTGCGCGGTGTGGCCCACCTCCGGCTGCACGAGACGGACCGCCTGGCCGCGCTCACCAAGGAGATCGACGAGCTCGGCGGCGACGTCACCGAGACCGCCGACGGTCTGCACATCCGCCCGCGCCGGCTGCACGGCGGTGTCTTCCACACGTACGAGGACCACCGCATGGCCACCGCCGGTGCGATCATCGGCCTCCGGGTGGGGGGCGTACGGATCGAGAACGTGGCGACCACGGCGAAGACCCTCCCGGACTTCCCCGCACTGTGGGCCGGGATGCTCGGGGCTTAGGACCGCAGACGATGCGCCGCTACGGCAAGCACACCGACGAGGACGACATCCGCTCCCGTCCGAACCGCAAGGGCAACCGGCCGCGCACCCACATCCGGCCCAAACACGAGGACGCCGCCGAGGGCATGGTCCTCACCGTCGACCGGGGCCGGCTCACCTGCCTCGTCGAGGACCGGACCGTGTTCGCCATGAAGGCCCGTGAGCTGGGCCGCAAGGCGGCGGTGGTCGGCGACCGGGTCGCGATCGTCGGCGACCTCTCCGGGGAGAAGGACACCCTCGCGCGGATCGTCCGCATCGAGAAGCGGACGTCGGTACTGCGCCGTACCGCGGACGACGACGACCCCTACGAGCGGGTCGTCGTCGCCAACGCCGACCAGCTGGCCGTCGTCACCGCCCTCTCCGACCCCGAGCCCCGCCCACGCCTGATCGACCGCTGCCTGGTCGCGGCGTACGACGGCGGGCTCACCCCGCTGCTGGTCCTGACGAAGTCGGACCTCGCACCACCGGACAAACTGCTGGAGCTGTACGGCGACCTCGACATCCCGCACGTCGTCACCAGCCGCGCGGAACTGGAGAGCGGTGCGGCGGCCGACCGGGTGCGGGAGCAGCTGGCGGGCCGGATCACGGCGTTCGTGGGGCACTCCGGGGTCGGCAAGACGACCCTGGTGAACGCGCTGGTGCCGCAGGAGCGGCGGCGGTCGACCGGGCATGTCAACGCGGTGACAGGGCGGGGGCGCCATACGACGACGTCCGCGCTGGCGCTGCCGTTGTCGGGCGCCGAGGGGTGGGTGGTCGACACCCCCGGAGTGCGGTCGTTCGGCCTCGCGCACGTCGATCCGTCACGGGTCATCCTCGCCTTTCCCGACCTCGGTCCGGGTACGGAGGGCTGCCCCCGCGCGTGCAGCCACGACGAGCCGGACTGCGCGCTGGACGCGTGGGTCGCCGAGGGACACGCGGACCCGGCGCGGCTGTACTCGCTGCGGCGGCTGCTGGCGGCCCGGGAGCACACGGAGGGCGACTGACCCGGACGGACCGGACCGGACCCGAAGGGTCCTGGAGCGGCCTGAAGCCGCCGGGTCTTCTCGGGCCACGACGCGGAATCGTCGGCCCGCCCGTGTTTGCCATGGACCACGGACGGTAAGTGCATAATCGCACCGAGCCGGATCCGAAGCTCTCGAACCCGGCGGAACAGGTCGCCGTACGCGAAAGCGGTCACTGCATGTCGGGACGACGGGAGGACGACACATGGCGTGGCTGCTGGTCGTGGTGGCCGGGTTGCTCGAGACCGGTTTCGCCGTGTGCCTGAAGCTGTCCCACGGCTTCACACGGCTCTGGCCGACGATCGCCTTCTGCGTGTTCGCGCTGGGCAGCTTCGGCCTGCTCACCATGGCCCTGAAGAAACTGGACGTCGGGCCCGCGTACGCCGTGTGGACGGGGATCGGGGCCGCCGGCACGGCCGTCTACGGGATGGTGTTCCTGGGTGACCTGGTGTCGACGCTGAAGATCGTGTCGATCACCTTGGTGATCGTCGGCGTGATCGGGCTGCAGTTGTCTGGGTCGGCGCGCTGAACGCTTCCCGACGGTGGGCGTGGGGGTGCGGCAGCGCCGGAGTGCTACGGCGCCGGCTGACGGTACAGGGCACTGCGGACCAGATCGGCGACACCGCCCTCGGCCGGCGGCGCGGCGATGCAGGACAGGGCGAGGCGCACCACCAGTTCGCAGGCGCGGGTCAGCTCCGCGGCGTCGGCCGGCCCGGGCACGCCGGGGCCGGTCAGGACGGCCACCGCGCGGTCGCGGACGAGCGCGACGAGGTCACCGGGCGAGGGCAGCGGACCGTCGGCGTGGCGTTGGGCGGGGACGGCAGAGCCGGACCGGACCGGCGCGAGGGCCGGGGAGGGCAGGTACTCGCTCCAGCAGCCGGTGAGCAGGGCCCGGACGAGGGCATTCTGGCGGGCCGCGGCGGCGGTCCACTCGGCCGCCGCGGTGAGCCGGTCGCGGGGGTCGCTGTGGACCGTGAGGGCCCGGTCGACGCCGGCGAGGTAGCCGTCGGCCTCTCTGCGGGCCAGGGCCCTGGCGAGTCCGTCCTTGCTGCCGAACTCGTTGTAGAGCGTCTGCCGGGACACCCCGGCCGTCGCGGCCACGTCCACCATCCGTACCGCGGACCACGGGCGGCGCGCGAGGGCCGTGTAAGCGGCGTCCAACAGGGATTCCCGCGCTGCAGGCATCATCGCCTCCCTCGGGGCGGGCGAGCGGCTCTGCGTCTCAGATTTGACGCGCCGCCGGGCACTGTCAAGGGTTCGCGCGACGTGCGGACCGTCGGCCCGCGCGCGGGCCACAAGCCCCCTGTGGCCCTGGCCCCACCTCGGCAGATACGGTTCGTTTCATGCCCGACTACCTTGACGACCTGCGTCTCGCCCATGTCCTCGCGGACGCCGCCGACGCCGCGACGATGGACCGGTTCAAGGCCCTCGACCTCAAGGTGGAGACCAAACCGGACATGACGCCGGTGACCGAGGCGGACAGGGGCGCGGAGGACGTCGTCCGAGGCCACCTGAAGCGTGCCCGTCCGAGGGACGCGGTTCTCGGCGAGGAGTACGGGGTGGAGGGCACGGGGCCGCGGCGCTGGGTGATCGACCCGATCGACGGCACCAAGAACTACGTGCGCGGCGTTCCCGTCTGGGCCACCCTGATCTCCCTGACGGAGGCCGGCGAGGGGGGCTTCCAGCCTGTCGTCGGTCTCGTCTCGGCTCCCGCGCTCGGCCGCCGCTGGTGGGCGGCGAAGGGCCACGGCGCGTACAGCGGCCGCAGCCTGACCTCGGCCTCCCGGCTCCAGGTCTCCCGGGTGTCCAAACTCGCCGACGCCTCGTTCGCGTACTCCTCACTCAGCGGCTGGGAGGAGCAGGGGCGCCTGGACGGCTTCCTGGACCTCACCCGCGAGGTGTGGCGGACGCGCGCGTACGGCGACTTCTGGCCGTACATGATGGTCGCGGAGGGGGCGGTCGACATGTGCGCCGAGCCCGAGCTGTCGCTCTGGGACATGGCCGCCACCTCGATCGTCGTCACCGAGGCGGGCGGCGGTTTCACCGGACTCGACGGCCGGCCCGGACCGCACAGCGGCAACGCGGCCGCCTCGAACGGCCTGCTGCATGACGAGCTGCTGGGCTACCTCAACCAGCGTTACTAGCGCTGCCGGCGTCCGGGGACGCACGAAGCCCGCGCACGAGGCCCGCGCCCCAGATCCGCCGCACGCGCCCTCTTGTTGGCTCCGGCCTTACCTGCGACTCTGAGGATCCGCCCACTTGTGAAATTGTGAAACCGTGAACCGGCGGACCGCTCCGGCGTCCGACGGCACGGTTCCCGGTAGGAGGTGGCTCCATCCCATGCTCGTCCGTGACGCCATGAGCACGGTGGTCCTCACCATCGGCCCCGCCCACACTCTTCGCCAGGCCGCCACCCTGATGTCCGCCCGCCGCGTCGGCGCGGCCGTGGTCCTCGACCCCGACGGCATCGGCATCGGCATTCTCACCGAACGGGACGTCCTCAATTCGCTGGGCCTGGGACAGAACCCGGACTCCGAGCGCGCCCACGCCCACACCACCACCGACGTCGTCTTCGCCGCCCCGTCCTGGACGCTCGAGGACGCCGCCCACGCCATGGCCCACGGCGGGTTCCGCCATCTGATCGTCCTGGAGCGGGGCGAGCCCGTCGGCATCGTCTCGGTACGCGACATCATCCGCTGCTGGGCTCCCCTACGACGACAGGCCGCCCAGCACACACCTGCGTGACCGAACGGGTCAGGAGCCGCTCGGCACGCCGAACGGGCCGGGCCCCGTGAGGGAGCCCGGCCCGTCGCCACGACAAGCGGTCCAGCGCTGGAATCAGCCGCGAAGGGCCTGGACCGCGGCCTCCAGCCGCTTGCCGAAGTCCTCGTCCGCCTGACGGAAGTTGTTGATCGCGCGCTCGGCGATGTCGTCGCGCGTGACCCCGGAGAGGGCGCCCGCCAGGTTGTCGACCAGGCGGACCTTCTCGTCCTCGCTCATCAGCCGGTAGAGGTTGCCCGCCTGCACGAAGTCGTCGTCCTCGGCGTGGGACGGCGTGGCCGTCTCGCCGGTGAGACCGGTCACCGCGATGGGCTCCCACAGCGGACGGTCGATCTGGACCGGACCGTCGAAGCTGTTCGGCTCGTAGTTCTTCGCACCCTTGTGACGGCCGTCGTACAGGTGGCCGTCACGGGAGTAGGTGCGCGCCTCGGTGGCGTGCGGGCGGTTGACCGGCAGGTGGTCGGCGTTGATCCCGACCCGGTACCGGTGGGCGTCCGCGTAGGAGAAGACGCGGCCCTGGAGCATCCTGTCCGGGGACGGACCGATGCCGGGCACGAAGTGACCGGGGCTGAAGACGGACTGCTCGACCTCGGCGAAGATGTTCTCCGGGTTGCGGTCGAGCTCCAGCTTGCCGAACTCGATGACCGGGTAGTCCGCGTGCGGCCAGACCTTGGTCAGGTCGAACGGGTTGAAGCGGTACGTGGCCGCCTCGGCCGCCGGCATGATCTGCACGCCCACGGTCCAGGACGGGAAGTCGCCCCGCTCGATGGACTCGCGCAGGTCACGCTGGTGCGAGTCGGGGTCCCTGCCCGCGAGGACCTCGGCCTCCCCGGCGGTGAGGTTCCTGATGCCCTGGTCGGTCTTGAAGTGGTACTTGACCCAGAAGACCTCGCCGGCCTCGTTGTTCCACTGGTAGGTGTGGGAGCTGAAACCGTCCATGTGACGGTAGGACGCCGGGATACCGCGGTCACCGAACAGCCAGGTCACCTGGTGGGTGGACTCGGGCGACAGGCCCCAGAAGTCGAAGACGTTGTCCGCCTCCTGCGAGCCCGTGTACGGGTCGCGCTTCTGCGTGTGGATGAAGTCGGGGAACTTGATGGCGTCCCGGATGAAGAAGACCGGGGTGTTGTTGCCGACGAGGTCGTAGTTGCCCTCTTCGGTGTAGAACTTCAGCGCGAAACCACGCGGGTCGCGCACGGCGTCCGGAGCGCCCAGATTGCCTGCCACGGTCGAGAAACGGACGAAGGTCTCCGTCTCCTTGCCCACCTCGGACAGGAACTTGGCCCTGGTGTACTTCGTCACGTCGGCGGTGACCTTGAAGGTTCCGTAGGCGCCGGCGCCGCGGGCGTGCACCACGCGCTCCGGAATGCGCTCACGATTGAAGTGGGCCAGCTTCTCCAGAAGCAGCTGGTCCTGAACGAGCACCGGGCCACCGACGCCCGCGCTCTCACTGTTCTGATTGTCGGATACCGGAGCCCCGGCCTCCGTGGTGAGCGGTCCCTGCGTCACGTGTGCCTCCTGCGTCATTCCAACCAACTGTGCCCCTCGGCCAAAGCCATCCCCGATCCTACAATGGACAATGTCTAAGTCAAGTAAGGCTCCAAAATCACACTCATTCGGGATCTGGCCTCCGCGGCTGTTAGACTGGCGTTCATGAGCGACCTTCTGGAACGACTGCGCGGGCGTGGCTGGCGGATGACCGCACAGCGTCGTGTGGTGGCCGAGGTCCTCGACGGCGATCACGTCCATCTGACGGCCGACGAGGTGCACGCCCGAGCTGTCACCAAGCTGCCCGAGATCTCCCGGGCGACCGTCTACAACACACTGGGCGAGCTGGTCACGCTCGGTGAGGTGGTGGAGGTCTCCACGGACAAACGGGCCAAGCGCTACGACCCGAACGCCCACCGGCCGCACCACCACCTGGTGTGCGCACGGTGCGGCGCGATCCGTGACGTGCATCCGACCGGCAACCCGCTGGCCGACCTCCCCGACACGGAGCGCTTCGGCTTCACGGTGTCGGGCGTCGAGATGACGTACCGCGGCGTCTGCCCGAACTGCGTACCTGCGTAACGTTCCGCCAGCGCCACCACGCATCCACGGATGCGCACATGCACCGAGGGCCGGAACCCTTTCGGATTCCGGCCCTCGGCCTTCAGTAGCGGGGACAGGATTTGAACCTGCGACCTCTGGGTTATGAGCCCAGCGAGCTACCGAGCTGCTCCACCCCGCGTCGACGTATGCAACGTTACGTCAAGGACGCGGACGGAGGCAAATTCCTTTCGGAGCGGTCGTACGCCCCCGAGCTGCGGCGACACCGTCCCACCGCCGGCCGGACGGGCGGACGGGCGGCCGGGCGGACGGGCGGACGGGCGGACGGGCGGCCGGGCGGACGGGCGGACGGGCGGACGGGCGGCCGGACGGGCGGACGGGCGGACGGGCGGACGGGCGGCCGGACGGGCGGACGGGCGGACGGGCGGACGGGCGGCCTCAGGCCGAGAGTTCCTCCCGGAGGGCGTCGCGCAGGCGGATCGCGCGCTCCATGACCGCCGCCGGGCCCAGTGCCGCCGCGCGGTCGGCCCAGCGCTGCCCCTCGGCGAGCTCACCCCGGCGCGCGTAGACCAGGGCGAGCCGCAGGGCGGCACGCCCGTGCCCGGCGTCGGCCGCGCGGGCCCACCACAGGGCCGCCTCGGGCTCGCTGCCCTCACGGGCCAGCAGCAGGCCCAGGTTGAACGCGCCATTGCGGGAACCGGCCTCGGCCGCCTCCCGGTACCAGCGGGCCGCCTCGACCACGTCACCACGGGCCGCGGCGAGCATGCCGACCCGCACCTGTGCGCGCCGGTGGCCCTGCAGGGCCGCGCGCTCGTACCACTCCTCGCACTCGCTGCGCCGGTTCACCGGCTCGCCCAGTTCGTGCGCAGGCTCCGGCGGGCGGCGGGCGTCCAGCACGGCCGCCAGGCGGTAGGCGGCCTCGGCGCTGCCGCCGCCCGCCGCGCACCGCAGGAACCGCTCCGCCTCACCCTCGTCGCCGTCGCGCAGCCGGGCCATGCCGACCTGGAGCGCGGCCTCCGTGTGCCCGGCGCCCGCGGCCTGCTCGTACCAGCGCAGCGCGGCCTCCTTCTCCTCCCGGCCCGCGTGCAGGATGCCGAGGTTGAAGGCGGCGTCCACGCTGCCCGCCTCCGCGGCCTTGGAGAACCAGGGCTCCGCCCCCTTCTCGTCGCCGGCCGTCAGCAGCAGGATCGCCAGCGCGTTGGCCGCCTCCCGGTGGCCGGCATAGGCGGCCCGGCGGTACCACTGCTCGGCCGGGCCGGTCCGTCCCTGCTCGGCGCAGAGCAGCGCGAGGTTGTACGCGCCGTTGACGTCGCCCGCGTCCATCGCGGCCCGGTACCAGCGTTCGGCGGTCTGGGTCTCGCCGCGCTCGGCGTGCAGGGCGCCCAGCGCGTTGGCGGCGTTGCCGTCGCCGTCCTGGGCGGCGCGCAGCCACCACACGGCGGCGTTCTCGGTGTCGCCGGCGTCGCGCAGCAGGAAGGCGAGCGCGCAGGCGGCCCGCGCCTCCCCGTCCTTGGCCGACGTCAGGTACCAGCGGCCGGCCTCCTTGAGTTCGCCGCGCTTCTCCAGGATCGCGCCGAGGTGCAGCGCGGCCCTGCGGTGTCCCCGCGCGGCGGCCTGCCGGTACCACTGCTCGGCCTCCTCCAGGAACGGGAGGGTGTCCTCGCCTGCCTCCCGGACCACCTTCCGGTCCAGCGTCCTCGCCAGGCGGTAGGCGGCTTCCCGGTGTCCCCGCTCGGCGGCCGTCCGCATCCAGCGCTCGGCACCTGCCGCGTCCCCGCGGTGTTCCAGCAGGTCGGCGAGGGCGTAGGCACCCAGGGCGTGTTCCTGCTCGGCAGACTGGCGCAGCCAGTACTCGGCGGCGGGCTCGTCGCCACGCTCCCGGTGGTACCGGCCGAGTGCGTGCGCCGCCGGGGCCGATCCGGCGACGGCCGCGATCCGCCACCACACCGCGGCCTCCTCCGGGTAGCCGCGCTGGAACAGAAGGACGCCCAGGTTGTTGGCGGCGGCGCGGTCGCCCGCGGCGGTGGCTGCGCGCAGATGGGGTTCGGCTCCGGCAAGGTCACCGCGGCGCAGCAGCATGGCGCCGAGAACGCTCATCGCCTCGACGTCGCCGACTTCGGCGGCGAGCCGTCGACGCAGCTCCTCGGCCGCCTCGTCGGCGGCCTCCGCGGTCTCGTCGCGAGTTTCCTCCCGAGGGGAGGGATGCTCAATACGTCCCGTCTCGAACAGAGTTGTCCTGTCCCCCATAACATCCATCGTCGCACCACCTGCAACCTGGGTACACCTGGTATGCCGCAGTCAGTGAGGTCACTTCAGCGTTTTGTCGACATGCCCACAGAGAGACAAGTGAAACACAGATCCGCCAACTTCCTTCGTCGGCGCGGCCGCAGACGCTCCCGGCATATGCGTTCGCACACCACAAAGGCCCGGATTCCCTGAGGAATCCGGGCCTTTACTGTCGCCGACTTCACGACTTCAGTAGCGGGGACAGGATTTGAACCTGCGACCTCTGGGTTATGAGCCCAGCGAGCTACCGAGCTGCTCCACCCCGCGCCGTTGTGTGCCCAACCGTACCACGGCGCGAGGTGGGCCTTTGACCAGCCGACCTGCTAACTGCTCGGGCTCGAGTCGGGGCCGGGACTGCTGTCCGACGTGCCCGAGCCGCCTCGGCCTTCCGCGGACTGGGCCTCCTCGGCCCTGCGCAGGGCCTCCTCGAGGTCCTCCTGCGCCTGGCCGTAGGCTTCCCAGTCGTTCTTCTGCAGGGCTTCCTGGCCGGCCTCGAAGGCCTCCTGGGCGTCGTTCAGAGCCTCTTGGACCGTCGGGGTGTCGGACGACGGCGGCTCGGCGCCTTCCTCCTCGCCGGTTCCTTCGCCCTCGCCCTCGCCCTCGCCCTCGCCCTCGCCTTCCGGTGGCTCGGTGGCCGCGCCATCCGTTCCGAAGATCTTGTCAAGAGCCTGCTCCAGAGTGTCCTCGAAGGCGGTCTGGCCTCCGTAGGTCACCAGCACCTTCCGCAGCAGCGGGTACTTGAGTCCGCCACCGCGCACATAGACCGGCTCCACGTACAGCAGTCCGCCGTCGAGCGGGACGGCCAGCAGGTTGCCGTACTCCACTTCGGAGTCGCCGCCTCTCAGCAGCCTGATCGTCTCCGCGATGTCCTGCTGGGAGTTGAACTGGCTCTGGACCTGTTTGGGTCCGGCGGCCGTGGTGCTCGTCGGCAGTTTCAGGACTCTGATCTTGCCGTACCCCTCACTGCCCGCCTCGGCGTCGACCGCCATGAACGCGCTGAGGTTGTCACGGCCGTTCGGAGTGAACGTGGTGGTGAGCGAGAAGGCCTGTTCCTGCTGGTCGGGCATCTTCATGCTCAGGTAGTACGGCGGTACCGCGTCGCCCGTCTTGTTCGTCGGGTCGTCCGGCACCTGCCACACCTCGCTGCCACTGAGGAACGTGGTGGCGTCCTTCACGTGGTAGCGGGTCAGCAGTTCGCGCTGCACCTTGAACAGGTCCTGCGGATACCGCAGATGATTCATCAGGTCGTCGGAGATCTCGCTCTTCGGGTCGACCGTGCCCGGGAACGCCTTCATCCATGTCTTCAGGACGGGATCCTGGGTGTCCCACTGGTAGAGCTCGACCTTGCCGCTGTACGCGTCGACGGTCGCCTTCACCGAGTTGCGGATGTAGTTGACCTGGTTCTCCTGGGCCACCACCGTGCGGCTGTCGTTGGTGGCGGTCAGCGAGTCGGCCGTCGTGTCACCGAGGGTCGTCCGCGAGGCGTACGGATAGCCGTTGGTGGTCGTGTAGGCGTCCACGATCCACTGGATCCGGCCCTCCACCACCGCGGGGTAGGCGTCGCCGTCGATGGTCAGCCAGGGGGCGACCGCTTCGACGCGCTCCTTGGGCGTGCGGTTGTACAGAATCCGCGAGCCCTCTCCGATGGCACCGGAGTACAGGATCTGCGGCTCGCTGAACGCGGCGGCGTAGGCGGCCCGGTTGACCGGGTTCTCGAGGTTGACGCCGCTGTCGCCCTCGTAACTGGTCGTCTTCTCGCCGCTGTCGTCGGAGTAGTCGATCTCCTTCTGGGGGCCGCCGACGATCGAGTACGTCGTCGTCCGCTCGCCATAGTAGACGCGCTGCTCGTACGTCCCCAGGTCACCCTTGGACGGCAGGTCCGACTCGGTGAAATCCGGACGGCCGCCGGCGTCGGCGCTGGTGCCCTTGGCCGCGACGGCACCGTATCCGTGGGTGTACCGGAAGTGGTCGTTGATCCAGTTCCGCTTGGGGATGCCGTTCAGGTTGATCTCGCGCAGACCGATGACGGTGTCCTGCTCCGTGCCGGTCGCGGGATCGGGATAGCGGTCCACGTCCAGGTTGGTCGGGAACGCGTAGTAGTTCCTGATCTGCTGGAGCTGCTGGAACGTCGGCGAGACGATGTTCGGGTCTATGATCCGGATGCTCGCCGTGTCGGAGACCTGGCCCCGGAGCTCGGTCTTGTCCTCGGTCTGGCTGGTTCCCGGGTAGTCGTCGACCTGGGCGTCTTCGATGCCGTAGGCCTCACGCGTCGCCTTGAGGTTCTTCTCGACGTACGGCGCTTCCTTGGCCTGCTCGTTCGGCTGGACCTGGAACTTCTGCACGATCGCCGGGTACAGGCCGCCGATGAGGATCGCCGACAGCACCATCAGGCCGAAGCCGATCACGGGCAGCTGCCAGGTGCGCCGCCACAGGGTGGCGAAGAACAGCAGCGCGCAGATGACGGCGATGCAGAACAGGATCGTCTTCGCCGGCAGATAGGCGTTGGCGTCGACGTACCGCAGACCGGTCCAGCTGTCGGTCGCCTTGAAGTCGCTGGACTTGACCGCCAGGCCGTACCGGTCGAGCCAGTACGCGACCGCCTTCAGGGCGACGAAGACGCCGAGGAGCACCGACAGATGGCCGGTGGCCGAGGCCGTGGCACGCGCGCCGGGGCTGGTGACCCGCAGACCGCCGTACAGGTAGTGGGTGAGCGCGGCCGCGATCAGCGACAGGATGGTGGCCGCGAAGCCGAACCCGAGCAGAAACCGGTACCAGGGCAGGTCGAAGGCGTAGAACGCCACGTCGAGCTTGAACTGCGGGTCCTTCTGGCCGAACGGCACCCCGTTGACCCACATCAGCCAGGTGCGCCACTGGCTCGAGGCCGAGGCACCGGCGATCAGCCCGAGCAGCGCGGTGATGCCGAGCAGCAGCCACTTCTTGTACGGGGCGATGCCCATCCGGTAGCGGTCGAGGTTCTGCTGCTCCATCGACATGGCGCTCAGCGGCGGCCGCATCCGGTGTGCCAGCCAGATGTTGAAGCCGACCGCGAGGGCCATCAGCAGACCGAAGACGAAGAAGAGTCCGATCTTGGTCCACAGGGTCGTCGTGAACACCGACGAGTAGTCGACCGAGCGGTACCACAGCCAGTCGGTCCAGAACCCCGCGAACATGGTGAACGCCATGCCGAGGACGGCCAGGACGCCCAGTGTCGTGAGCAGGGTTCGGACCCGCCGGGACGGGCGGCCCACTCTCATCCGTGGCCCTGTCGGGCCTCCGCCTCGGTCCGGCATCTGGAAAGCCAAGGTAGGCACCTCGAAGTTCGCTGTTGATTCGTCAGGCCCGCGAGTTCGTGGACCGTGTGCGGGCCCTTTTACTCACGAGCCCACACCTATGCAACTTACTCACCCTTTACTCGGTTCCCGATTCCGGGCCTGAACGAGAGAGGATTGTGACCATGTCCAACACACCCATGGCGGCGAGCCCGCTCACCCGGGCCGTGCTCGAGATCGACGCGTACGTCTCCGGCCTCGGCTGGGACCAGCCCGCCCGGCTCTTCGCCCTCGTAGACACCGCACGGCTGCGTGCCGAGCAGCCTTCTCTCGCGCACCGGCTCGGTCCGGGCGACGAGCAGGGGACGACCGCCCTCACCCCGATCGAGCAGGATGCCATTCCAACGGGCCAGCCGCTGGACGAGTTCCTGGGCACCGTCGCCTGGCCCGACTCGGTGGCCGGCTGCGCCCTGACCGTGGAACGTCTGATGCTGCCGCCGTCCGCGGAGGCCCAGGTTCCGCAGGACCTGGAGGAGGACGCGCTGGCCGCGTGGGTGGCGAAGCACCCGAAGCGCCAGGAGGTCCGTATGACGGTCGCGGTACTGCGCGACGGCGCCCGCGATTCCGCTCTGCGGCTGCGGGGGAAGGACTCTCCGACGGAGGTCCTCACCGGTTCTGCCCTGGTGCCGGGCCTGGCGGAGGCGTTGACGGCGACGTTCGAGGCGTAGTCCGAGGCCTGCCCGTCAGCGACCGCGGCGGGCAGTCCGCACGGTCAGGAGGCCGTGCACGTCGGCAGGTCGGCGGTGTCGCCGGAGCCGAGGTCCTTCAGGGCGCCGAGGGCGTCGTCGATGGTGTCCACCTTGATGAGCGTCAGACCCTCGGGGACGTCCTCGGCGGCGGCCGCGCAGTTGTCGGCGGGCGTGAGGAAGTACTCGGCGCCCTTGGCGCGCGCGCCGACCGTCTTCATCTCGATCCCGCCGATCGGCCCGACCTTGCCGGCGTCGTCTATGGTGCCGGTGCCGGCGACGAACTTGCCTCCGGTCAGGCTGCCCGGGGTGAGCTTGTCGTAGAGGCCGAGTGCGAACATCAGACCGGCGCTCGGCCCTCCGACGTCGGCGAGCTTGATGTCGATGGTGAACGGGAAGGTGTGGTCGATTCCGGCGGCGATCCCGACGACGGCGCGGTCGTCCCCGGCGTCGTCGGAGGCCACGGTGGTGATCGTGATCTCCTCGGTCCCGGTCGGCGTCCGGTTCTCCTTCTCGGCGGCGGCCTGCTCCTTGGCGGGCACGATCGTGAAGCCGACGTCCTCGCCGGGCTTGTGCTTGGTCACCAGCTCGGCGACGTCGGCCGGCTCGCGCACCGCGCTGCCGTCGACGCTCCTGATCACGTCACCCGCGTGCAGCTTGCCCTCGGCGGGCGATCCCTTGACGACCATGGAGACGATCACCCAGGACTTCACCGGGACGTCGAGCTCCTTCAGGGCGGCGACCTTGGCGCTCTCCTGGGACTGGCTGAACTCCTCGGCGTTCTCCTGGGTGGACTGCTCCTCCGTCTTGCCGTCGGGGTAGAGCGTGTCGTGCGGCACGACCTTGTTGTCGTGCGCGAGCCACCCGTAGACGGCCTCGACCAGGTTCATCCGGTAGTCAGCGCTCGTGACCCGCACCGTGGTCATGTTGAGGTGGCCGTCGGTCGGATACGTCTTGCGCCCGTCGATCCGCAGCACCGGGTCGCCGTCATGATCACCCAGAGTGTTGACCGTCGGCCCCGGGGACATCTCCGAGTACGGCACAGGGATGAACACACCCGCGCACAGAAGCACGATCAGCATGAGGGTGGAGGCGAGCATCGTCGCAGTGCGGCGTGGCATGCACCGACAGTACGGGACGGGTCTGTCAGCGCACTGTCAGGGCCGCCCGGACGGGCGGCCCTGATCTTTTCCTACACACGTGACCTGCTGTTTCGACACGAGGGCCGGACCTCTTCCTCCGCCGGCCGAGGTCTCTCCATGGCTTCGCGGAACCGGGCGTAACCGATGAGCTCGGGGCCGTCGCTCCGCACCCGGCGGGTGCGACTGGCCCAACTGCCCCACAGTCCCGCGCCGACCGCGGTCATCAACGGAATCAGCAACCAGGCAAGCGCCGCCATGCCGACCTCCCATCCCCATGAGCGTCCGCGACTGACTGATCAGCAGATTAACCATCCGCAGTGACAACGCTCATACCCGGGGGGAGGTTGCGCAAGCGGAGCGGAACGGGGAACAGACGTGCGAGAGCGGAGGTGGTGGGGCGGCCCTCGGAGGCCTCCTCCCGGCATGCCTCACCCGCCCGCGCTACGCGCCGACCCACTCCTCGGTCCCGTCCGCGAACGTCTGGTGCTTCCAGATGGGCACCTCGTGCTTGAGGTCGTCGATCAGCTTCCGGCAGGCCTCGAAGGCCTCGCCCCGGTGTGCACACGAAACACCGACGACGACGGCAAGATCCCCGACCCCGAGGCCCCCCACCCTGTGCACGGCCGCCAGCGCCCGCACGGGGTACTCGGCGACGACCTTCTCGGCGATCCGCCGCATCTCTTCCTCGGCGCTCGGGTGGCACGAGTACCCCAGCTCATCGACGTCGGCCCCGCCGTCGTGGTTGCGTACGGTCCCCACGAACAGTGCCGTCCCTCCGGCCGCGTCGTCGCCGACGGCCCGGAAGACCTCGTCGACGGAGAGCGGCGTGCCCCGGATCGCGATCAGTTTGATCGGATCCTGTGCGGGCTGCTCACCGGGGTGATCGTTCGTGGATGCCATGTCCTCCATCGTGCCCCACGCCCACGCCGGCGCAAAAGCACCCCTGTGTCCCGTCGGCGCCCTGCCCCCGGCGGGTGCCGCGTGGTACTCGAATACGGCCACCGCGTGGTGCTCAGATCCGCCGCCGGGCCTTCCGCGCCCGCCGCACCACTGCCGCCGCACCCAGCAGGGCCACCGTCGCTCCCGCGGCGCCGGCAGCCGTCGCGTCCTTGCGTCCGAGCCGCCGCCCGGCGACGGTGTGCCGGCCGGCGACCTCCTCCAGCAGCTCGGCCAGCACCTGCTCGTTGGTGTAGGCGGGCCGCCACCCGGCGTCGTGCAGTCGGCTCCCGCTGACCACCCAGGGGTGCATCGTGTACGCCAGGTCCCCGGCCGGGGACGGGGTGAGCCCGATCCGGTGCAGCCGGGCCGCCGCGCCCAGCGCGACCGCCGACGGCAGCTCCATCCGCCGGATCCCGCTGAGCTCCTCGACCTCCTCCTGCTCCAGCCATCCGTCGCACCCGACGGCCAGCTCTCCGTCGGCCTTCTCCAGGACGGCGTACTCCAGGGCACTGCACAGGTCGTCGACGTGGCAGAACTGCCACGCGGGCCGCGAACCGGCCACCACGAGCAGCCGAGGCGACTCGAAGTATCTGGTCAGCGCAGTGTCGGTGCCGCCCACGAGCACGGCCGGACGCACCACCGTGACATTGAGCCCGGGGTGTGCACGGGGTGCCCTGCGCGCGAGCCGCTCGATCTCCAGGAGGTCGCCCACGCCCGTCGCCTCGGCGGTGGCCCGCAGTTCCGCGTCCTCGGACAGCGGCAGCTCGTTGTCCGGGAGCGCCCCGTAGACCATCGTCGAGGTGCACAGCACCGCTCGGTGCACTCCGGCGGCCGCGGCGGCGGTCAGCACGGTCTGCGTCCCGCGGACGTTGTAGGCCGTCCGGGTGGCAGCGTCGGTCTCCAGGTCGAGGTCGAGTGCCAGATGGACCACGGCGTCGGCCCCGCGCAGCCGGTCCGCGATGGCGGGGTCCCGTACGTCGAGGATGTGCCACTGTGCCTCGGCGCACTCGCCGCGGCGCTCGTCGATGGCGATGACCTGCTTGATCTCCTGCGAGGCAGCGAGCCGCTCGGTGAGCAGCGCGCCGACACCCGAGGCGGCGCCGGTGACCGCGACGACGGGCCCCCGCGCGGGCGACGAGCGGGCTGACCGGTTTCGCGCTGCGCGAACCTGTGGATCTGGGGAACTCACCGGGCGTCTCCAGCGGTTGTCTTCAGTACGAGCGCATGCGAAGCATGCGTACCAGGTGGCATCCATCCTGCCGCAGGCCTTATGTCGGCGAAGCATCGAGGCTCGAACCGCCTCAGGTGTCTACGCTGGGTGGTGTTGTCGGGCAACCGCGCCGCCGGAAAGAACCGGTGGCCCTATCAGCCGAGGAATCCCGTGAGTGACACCCCATTCGGATTCGGCCTTCCGCCGGAGGAGCCGGACGACGGCGACGAGGGCAAGAAGAAGGACCAGCAGAGCGGTGGTGGTCAGGACCCGGCCAACCCGTTCGGTCTCGGCATGTCCGGAGCCGGTGGCTTCGGCGCACCCGGCGCGGACAATCCGTTCGCCGCGATGTTCGGTTCCCTGAACCCCAACGACCTGGGCGCCGCGTTCCAGCAGCTCGGCCAGATGCTCTCCTACGAGGGCGGCCCGGTGAACTGGGACATGGCCAAGCAGATCGCCCGCCAGACGGTGTCCCAGGGCACCGCCGACGGCACGAAGGACGCGAGCGTCGGCCCCGCCGAGCGCAAGGCCGTCGACGAGGCCGTCCGGCTGGCCGACCTGTGGCTGGACGATGCCACCTCGCTGCCGTCCGGTGCGGCTTCTTCGGTGGCCTGGAGCCGCGCGGAGTGGGTCGAGGCGACGCTTCCGGCGTGGCGGGAGCTCGTGGACCCGGTCGCCGAGCGTGTCGGCACCGCCATGGGCGATGTGCTGCCGGAGGAGATGCAGGCCATGGCGGGCCCGCTGATCGGCATGATGCGTTCGATGGGCGGAGCCATGTTCGGTACGCAGATCGGCCAGGCGGTCGGCGTGCTGGCCGGTGAGGTCGTCGGCTCCACCGACATCGGTCTGCCGCTCGGCCCGGTCGGCAAGGCCGCGCTGCTGCCGGTGAACATCGCGGCGTTCGGCAAGGACCTGGGCGTCCCGCAGGAGGAGGTGCGGCTGTATCTCGCCCTGCGGGAGGCCGCCCACCAGCGCCTGTTCGCGCATGTGCCGTGGCTGCGCTCCCACCTGTACGGCGCGGTCGACGGCTACGCGCGCGGGATCGAGGTCGACACCGCCAAGCTGGAGGACGTGGTCGGCCAGTTCGACCCGCAGAACCCGGAGCAGCTCCAGGAAGCTCTTCAGCAGGGCATGTTCCAGCCGGAGGACACCCCGCAGCAGAAGACGGCGCTGGCCCGTCTCGAGACGGCACTGGCCCTCGTCGAGGGCTGGGTGGACGCAGTGGTGCACGCGGCGGCGAAGCCCCGCCTGTCGTCGGCGGACGCGCTGCGCGAGACGCTGCGCCGCCGCCGTGCCTCGGGCGGCCCCGCGGAGCAGACGTTCGCCACGCTGATCGGTCTGGAGCTGCGCCCGCGCCGGCTGCGCGACGCCTCGCGCCTGTGGGCCTCACTCACGGACGCGCACGGCGTCGACGGGAGGGACGCCCTGTGGGCCCACCCCGACATGCTGCCGACGGCCACCGACCTGGACGACCCGGACGGCTTCGTGCACCGCGAGCAGACCGACTTCTCCGAGCTGGACAAGATGCTCGGCGAGGCGGCGGGCAAGCACGACCTCGGCAAGCGGAGCAACAACGAAGACACCAAGGACACCAAGGACACCACCGGGGACGCCGACGGGGGCAGCAACGACGGCGGCGAGGACGGGGGCGGCCGGGGCGGCGACCGCAAGGGTGACGGCGCCGAGTGAGTCTGTACGACGACGCGGTTCTCGCACTCAAGAAGCACGAGGACCAGCCGGAGCTGCGCCAGGCCTACCTGGATCACCTCGCCGCGCATCCGGACGGCATGTGGAAGACCTGCCATGCGGGCCATCTCACCGCCAGCGCCCTGGTGGTCGACCCCGGACTCGGCCGGGTGCTGCTGACTCTGCACCGGAAACTGCGGATGTGGCTGCAGATGGGCGGTCACTGCGAGCCGGGCGACCCGTCACTGACCGCGGCGGCTTTGCGGGAGGCCACCGAGGAGTCGGGGATCGCGGGGCTGACCCTCCTTGCGGGCGGGCCGGTGCGCCTGGACCGGCATGCGATCCCGTCTCCCTGCCACTGGCACTTCGACGTCCAGTATGCGGCCGTGGCCCCTCCCGACGCCGCGCACACCATCAGTGACGAGTCGCTCGACCTGCGCTGGTTCCCGTACGCGGAGGTGGCGGAGGTGGCGGATGCCTCGGTCGTGCGTCTGCTGGAGGCGACCCGGCCGCGCCTGGGCGTCTGACCTGCGGGTGACGGCAGGCACACGGGCAGAACGGCAGACCTGCACCTGATTGTTCTCCGCATACGGGTGAGGGGCGACCGCCTGGCGACCGCCCCTCACCGCCCTGTCCCCGAAAGCCGGTCAGCTCCAGACGTTGCCCTGGTTCTGCCCGCGGGCACCCTGCTGTCCCATGCCGTACTGCGCGGCGATGCCGGAGCCGATCCGGGCGTTCTGCGGCGGCAGCAGCTCGCTGGGCTGGACGAGGGCGAAGCCGCTGCCCATGAAGCTGAGCTCCCAGCCCTCGCCGGTGCTGCCACGGCGCCGCCACACCCCGGAGGAGTGCGTCTGGGCCTGCAGCTGCACGCGCAGCCCCGTGGACCATGCGACGATCGCGTCGGCGTCGCAGTTGACGTACTTGTCCGGCGTCACCCGCATCAGCAGCGGCATGCCGGAGGTCATCAGGGCGACCTTGCCCTGACCGGTGATGTTGAGCTGGTACTTCCCGGATCCGGAGATGCCGTACAGGCTGTCGACGGCGATGACCTCCTGATGCAGCGAGGAGTCCATCGCGAGCACGTAGCTGCTGTCGACGGTCAGCCCTTCATGGTCCACATCCATGACATGGATGTGCTGGGCGAGGTTGGCGAGGTAGACCGTGCCCTGCCCGTGGCAGCGCATCAGGTCCAGCCCCTCGCCCGTGTACGAACGGCTGTGCGTCTGGCTACGGCTCTGGTACTCGGCGTCGAACTCGACGAGTCCCTGGTAGGCGATCATGCTGCCCTTGCGGGCGAGGATGTCGTCGTGGCCGCCCAGGGCGACCCGGAGCATCTGCTTGTTCTGCAGGCTCCAGCGTTCTTGGGTCTGCCGGTCGTTGAAGGCGAAAAGCGGGCTCTGCATGGTGTAGTTGCTCCCCCTCAGCCCCGGACCCGGAGACGGTCGGTGCTGTCCTCACTGGGCTGGACGACGACGATGCCCTGACCGGAGAACGCCATCTGGTAGGCCTCGCCGCTGCCGCGGCCGATCAGTGACTGTGCCCGGAAGCTGCGCTTGCCCTTCACCTTGAGGTTCGGGGACCAGGCGACCAGGGCGTCCGGGTCGACGTACGTCTCGTCGTCACCTCCGCCGCAGTCGACGACGATCGGCTTGCCCCGGGAGGTCAGCGCGACCCAGCCCTGCCCGGAGATCTTGGTGTTCCACAGGCCCTGCCCGGCGAACTTCGCCAGCCCCTTCACCCGCTCCACGCCCCACGTCAGGCCGGCGTCGAAGGCGAGGAGGTTGGTGGCGTTGACGGAGATGCCGTCGCCGTCGAGGTTGATCACGACGACGTTCGCGCCGTAGTCGGCGAGGTAGAGCAGGCCGTCGCCGGAGCACTTCATCAACGGGGCGCCCTCCCCGGTGGCCCAGTCCCGGGCGATCTGGCGCACGGCCGGCGGGTTGGGCTCGTACTGGATGAAACCTTCGTAGGCGATCATCGACCCGACGCGCGCGAGAAGGTCGTTCCCGGTCTGCATGGCGACCTTGAGCATGTGGTCGCCGTGGTTCTCCATGCGCGCGGTGACCGGTGCGGGGGCGAAGCCCGCGAGTGGCTGGTTCATGACGGGCTCCCTCAGATCTCGTACGGCTGGACGAGGACGAAGTTGCCGGGCGCGCCCCGGAACTGGAGGTTGACGCTCTCCCCGGTGTCGCCGGGGTAGGAGTTGCGGCGCATCCGCACCTGGCTGGAGACGACAACCTGGGAGGCGGCCGACCAGGCGACCACGGCGTTGGCGTCGGCGAAGGTGGTGGGCGTGACCGGCAGGACCACGGGCACACCGTGCGTCTTGACGACAATGGTGCCGGTCCCCTGGAACTGCATCGTGAACAGCGCCCCGCCGGGGATGCCGTGCCCCTCGATGCGGCGGACCTCGTACTGGAGGCTCTCGTCGAAGGCGAGGACGTTCTCGGCGGAGACGCAGACGGCGTCGCCCTGGAGCTCGATCGGGTGCAGCATCGTGGCGTCCTCGGCGAAGAACACCTGGCCCTGGCCCGTGCAGCGCATCAGCTGCATCTCCTGGCCGGTCGCGTTGCCGACGATCCGGCCGCTGAACCCGGCGCCCTTGTAGCTGAAGTCGACCTTGCCCTGGTAAAGCACCATGCTGCCCTGACGGGCCAGCACGGGCTGCCCGCCCGTGCCGAGATCGGCACGGACCAGCTTCGGGTTCTGGGCGGTCCAGCGCTGCCCGGTGGGCGTCTCCTTGAACATCTGGAGCGCGCCGAGCACACCCGGACTCTGCGGCGCTCCCTGCGGTGCCCCGTAGGGGGCCGCCTGCTGACCCGGCACCTGACCCGGCGGCATCTGTCCGGGCGGCATCTGTCCGGGCGGCTGCTGCCGGCCGTAGCCCGGCGGGGGTGTCGGCCGACCGTAGCCCGGCGGCGGAGCGGGGGCCTGCGGTGTGTGTGGCTGCGCGCCGTAGCCCGGGGGCGGCGGGGCGCTCGGGGCGGGCGGCTGCTGGCCGGGCTGGCCGAAGGCGGGCGCCGGGGACGGTGGCGGCACGGGAGAACCGCCGGGCGGAGTGTGCAAGGGCGCGACGATCGTCTGCGCGGCGTGCACCGGCGGCGGGGCGGCGGGGGGAGGGGCGAACCCCTGCGCGGCAGGCTGAGGCGCGGGAACAGGGGCCGGGGCGGGTGCGGGAGGCGGCGCGGGTGCGGGGTTGCCGGGAACCCCGAACGCGGGCGGGGCGAAGCCGGGGACCGCGCCACCGGCCTGGGGCTGCGGCTGTTGCGGGGCGGCGGGCTCCTCCTCGGCGACCTCGCCGCCGAAGTTCTTCAGCAGCGCGTCGAGACCGCCGTCGAAGCCCTGGCCGACGGCGGCGAACCGCCACACGTCCTTGACGTAGAAGTCACCCAGCATCACCGCGCGCTCGGTGGAGAACTCCGAGCCGTTGAAGGGGTAGCGGGCCACTTCCTCGCCGCCCGCGACGATGCGGATGTATCCGGGACCGATCTGGGACATCTGTCCGGCGCCGTCGAGCGTCGCCGTGAAGGACAGCTTCCTGATCTGCTGCGGGATCGCGTCCAGCGTCACTCGGAAGGACTCCGTGTCGCCCGCCTGGGGGCCCAGCAGCTGAAGGGACTCCTCGGGGGACTTCGGCTGGTTGAAGAAAACGAAGTACCGGTCGTCCGAGAGCCGTTCCTCGGCGTCGAGACCGAAGCAGCTGATGTCGAAGGCGAGCCCGGGGCCGGAGATCTGTACGCCTACGTACAGATCCGTGCCCGCGGTGAGGTCACTGATCCTGGCCTTGTGGCCGCGTTGGAATTCCCTGGCCATGCGTACGACCGTCCCCCATCCCGAATGCGAGTGCGTCGCGCCAGGCTAACCGCAGACTCGGACATCCGATGAAGTTCGGTACAGACCCGGTACACAACGCGCGGCTGCCCCTGCGGGGTTCTCGCCTCGGGCGACATTCACTCGTCGCGGGTCCCCGGCGGGTGGGGCGACCGCTCGGCAGCGACCACTCCTTCAAGGTAGCCCCGGGCCCGCTCCGTCTTCGGATACGCCTCCAGCAGGCGCCAGAAGTCGGGCCCGTGCCCGGGCACGAGCAGGTGGGCCAGTTCGTGGCAGAGGACATAGTCGACGACGTACTCGGGCATGCCCTGCAGCCGGTGCGACAGGCGGATGCTGCCCTCGGACGGCGTGCACGAACCCCAGCGCGTGTTCTGGTTGGTCACCCAGCGCACGGAGCGGGGCAGGGACCGCCCGTCGAAGTACTGGGCCGACAGCCGCTCGGCGCGCTCGGCCAGCTCGGTGTCCCCGAGCGCCCTCCGTCTCTCCTGGGCCGCCAGCTTGTCGAGCATGACGTTCACCCAGCGCTGCTCCTCCGCCTCGGACATCCGGGCGGGGATGAGCACCACCGTGCGATCACCCTCGCGGTACGCGGAGACCGTTCTGCGCCGGCGGGTACTCCTGCGGACCTCGATCGCGCTCGCCCGTGAGCCGCTCGTCGGCTGGCTCGTCGTGCTGCGCTGTGGATCTGCGGCGCTGTGCAGTGGGTCGGCGGGCACGCCCCGACGTTACCCGCTGCACACGGGGAAGTCCCGGCTTCGGGATGCTTCGGTACCCGATCCCCCGCCATGCGACGGATTTATACGATCAATCAACTTCCCTGTGGACAACTTTTCGCAAGACACTTCAGATCCGGGCATGCTGGCACTCACCGACCGGCCCACGAACGGACGGCGGTATGACGGCGGCCGTTCGGGGACGCACGAAGACATACATGGACACACAAGGGCACACGGGGGACCTGACATGCATCCGATGATGAAGCCGGCACTCCGGCGCGGCTGGCGCGACCTGAACACCGTGCAGTTCGGGATGACATCCGCGCACGCGTTGACCCTGGGGCCGGTGGACACGGCGACAGGCAGCTTCCTCGGCCTGCTCAACGGCACCCGCGGCCTCGGTCGTCTGCGCAAGGAGGGCCGGCGGATGGATCTGCCCGACGGCCATGTCGACCGGCTCGTGGCCCGGCTGTCCCGGGCCGGACTCCTCGACGACTCCCGGGGCGGCGGCCCTGCCGCCGACGCACTGCGCGAGAAGCGGGAGGTCCTCGACCGGCTGCGCCCCGATCTGGCCTCGCTGACCCTGACCACCTCCGCGCCGGGCGACGCGCTCGGACGGCTCGCGGCGCGGAGCGGAGCGCGGGTGCAGGTGAGGGGCGCGGGCCGGGTGGGCTCGACGCTGGCCGCACTGCTGTCAGGGGCCGGCGTGGGCGAGGTCGACGTGCGCGACATCGGCCGGGTCGAGCCCTGGGACGTCGCACCGGGCGGGCTGCCCCCGGAAGCCGTCGGCGACCGCAGGGACGAGGCGGCCCGCCGCGCCGTGCGCCGGGCCGCGCCGGACCGGCCGCCGCGCCGGACCACTCAGTCCCCGCCCGATGAGGGCACCCACGGGTTCTCCCTGGTGATCGTCGCTCCACGGGACGACGTCGCCGTGCACGCTCCGGACCCGGCGGGGGCCGAAACCCTGATGGTCTCGGGAACACCCCATCTCTACGCAGGCGTGGTGGAGGGGACCGGTGTCGTCGGCCCGTTCGTCCTGCCTGGTGAGACAGGGTGCGCGGGCTGTCTCCAGGAGGACAGGACCGACCGGGATCCGACGTGGCCGCGTATGGTCGCCCAATGGCGTTCCGGGCAGCAGCGCCGGGTGGGAGCCTGTGATCTGCTACTGGCCGCGACCGTGGCCGGACTCGCCGGTGCCCATGCGCTCGCCTTCCTGGACGGCCATGTTCCGTCCAGTGCCGGTGCCCGGTGGGAGGTTTCCCTTCCGAGTCTGCGCTGGCATGCGCGGCCGGTCGGGGGTCACCCCGGCTGTCCGTGCGGAGCGGCGGATCAGGACTCGGCGAAAACGGAGTCGGAGCACACCTCCGAGTACGGCCGGACGCACGGGACAATGGTCATGCACGGGCCGTCGAAGAAGGTGTGCCGTCAGGCGGACGCGGAGCGGCCGGCAAGGACTTGGAGGGCTCATGTCTGATCTTCCCCGGAAGGCGGTCACCCGGACCGCCAAACTCGCCGCGCTCCCGCTCGGCTTCGCCGGGCGGGCGACCTGGGGGCTCGGCAAGCGGATCGTGGGCGAGTCCGCGGAGCTCGTCGGCCGCGAGTTGCAGCAGCGCACCGCGGAGCAGTTGTTCAAGGTGCTCGGCGAGCTCAAGGGCGGGGCGATGAAGTTCGGCCAGGCCCTGTCGGTCTTCGAGTCCGCCCTGCCCGAGGAGGTCGCCGGCCCCTACCGCGCGGCGCTGACGAAACTCCAGGAGGCGGCCCCGCCGATGCCGGCCCGGACCGTGCACGCGGTGCTGGAGGAGCGGCTCGGCGAGGACTGGCCCGACTTGTTCCTGGAGTTCGAGGACAAGCCGTCCGCCGCGGCCTCGATCGGTCAGGTGCACCGTGGGGTGTGGCACGACGGCCGTGAAGTGGCGGTCAAGGTGCAGTACCCGGGCGCCGGCGAGGCCTTGCTCTCCGACCTGAACCAGTTGAGCCGGTTCGCCCGGCTGCTGGGACCGCTGGTCCCCGGTATGGATGTCAAGCCACTGATCGCGGAGCTGAAGGACCGGGTCGCGGAGGAGCTGGACTACGGTCTGGAGGCCCAGGCCCAGCGGACCCACGCCGAGGAGTTCGCTGACGACCCCGATGTCCTCGTACCGGCGGTGGTCCACCAGTGCGAGCAGGTGCTGGTCACCGAGTGGATGGACGGCGTCCCGCTGTCGGAGATCATCTCGGACGGCACGGAGGAACAGCGCGACCGGGCCGGCCAGCTCCTCGCCCGTTTCCTGTTCTCCGGGCCCGCCCGCACCGGACTGCTGCACGCCGACCCGCATCCGGGCAACTTCCGCCTGCTGCCCGGCGGCCCGGACGGTGAGGGCCACTGGCGTCTGGGTGTGCTGGACTTCGGCACGGTCGACCGTCTGCCGGGCGGGCTGCCCACTCCCATCGGCGCGGCTCTGCGGATGACGCTGGACGGCGAGGCGGAGGCCGTCCACGAGATGCTGCGCGCGGAGGGGTTCATCAGGGAGACCATCGAGCTGGATCCCGACGCGGTCCTCGAGTACCTCCTGCCGATCATCGAACCGGCGCAGGTGGAGGAGTTCACGTTCACCCGGGGCTGGATGCGCGGTCAGGCAGCCCGCATCGGCGACCCCCGCTCCCCCGCGTACCAGCTGGCCAAGCAGCTCAACCTTCCCCCGGCGTATCTGCTGATCCACCGGGTGACCCTGAGCACGATCGGCGTGCTGTGCCAGCTGGGCGGGACGGTACGGCTGCGCGACGAACTGCGGGAGTGGCTGCCGGGGTTCGCCCCGGAGGAGTCGCAGGAGACGGATGAAACGCAAGCAGCGGAAGTGGAAGACGCGGATCCGGAGGCGGCGGGACCGGAGAGAACAGGGGGAGCGGAGGAAGCCGGGAAGCCGGTGCCGAGGCAGACGGTGGACGAGGTCCTGATGAAGGAGCCCTCGTAGGAGAGGCCTGCCGGCCGGGGAACCGCGAAGCAGAAGTCCTCGAAGCGGAAGTCCACAAAGGGGAGGCCTCCAGCGAGAAAGGCCACGGAGGGGAAGGCCACGGCGGCCAAGCCTTCGGACGGGGCCTCCGAGGACGGGGTGGAGGAGGCGCCGGCAGCGCAGGCGTGAGAGACGCGGACCGCGCCTGCCGTCACCGACACCGGAATGGCTCGTCGCCCGGCGACGACAACGCCGCAGCGGACGGACCGCACCATGTGCTCGGCGCAACGCACCGCGAGGGCCTGGCCGTTCGGCACGGACCGGCCCCCGCGGGAAGAGCCACGACGGGCTGGATCACCTTGATCCGTTGGATCGGATCATTGGATCGGTCGGATCGGTTACTGCATGACGGCCATGGCGAGCGCGCGGCGGGCGCGCCGGGAGGCGCGCTCGGCACGGCGCTGCATCCGGCGAGCGGTCACCAGGTGGGCGACCCGGCGTTCCCGCTCGGCCTCTCGCAGTCGCTCGTGCATATGCGCACGGGCCAGGGCTTCTGGGATGAGTTGCATTTCTCGGGTCCTGTTCTGGCGCGAGTCGTTCGCGCCACGGGTGGTGAAGTCTTCGGTCGCGGAGCCTGCGGGCTCGTCTGCGGTCGGCATCATCGGGGCCTGCTTCTGGGGGTCGTGCGTGAGGGGGCGGTCGATTGTTCCTGAGGTGTTCATGCCATGACCGGGTTCTTCCGCGGACGGCCACGCGGCCGCTTCCGGGCGACCACGGCACCCTGGACGAAAAGTTCTCCACCCCAGACACCCCACGGCTCACGCCGCTCCTTGGCGCCGGCGAGGCAGGCCTCCATCAGCGGGCAGGTGCGGCAGAGAGACTTGGCGTACTCGACGTCTGCCGGCGACTCGGCGAAGAAGACCTCCGGGTCGTAGGAACGGCAGGGGACGGGGACGCCGAGGTTCTCGATGGCGTCGTCGAGCGCGGTGAGCGTGGTGAGCGGAGTCAAGGTCGGGTCCTCCGTGGAGCCGGTCTTGGGGATCGTGTGGGAAGGCGGTACGGACGGGGCGTGCGCTTCGAGTTGCACGGTTCGTCTTCCTCGTCTGGTCGTTTCCGGCCGGTGGGCCGGGTGGCAGCTGGTACCGGGCTCTTGCTCTTGTCCCGAGGCGCTTCGGTCCGTCGTCCCCGTTCGGGGACAAACAGAAGGGCCGCGGATCCCGGATGGGGTTCCGCGGCCCTGAAGGCGCCGGCCTGAGCGAATCAGGCTGGATCACTCCAGGGTTCTGGCCCACGGAAGGCCCACATCAGGTGGTGCTGCGTCGTCTGCTTCCGGAATCCGGCACCGGTCGCCGCAAAGGCATAGGCCTTCGCCTGTGCCTCTACCGCTTCCAGTGCCTTGACCGGTCGCTCATCGCGCTCACGGAGGGCAAGGCCCGCGGGAGCGACGGAGGACGCCGGACGTGCGGCAGGGATGCCGGACAGACCGGTGCCCTGATTCGAGGCGCCGAGAATGCACAGGGAGACGGCCGAGCGACCGGTCATTTTGACGACGGAGCTGGTGTTGATGCTGATCACAGGACTCGCCTCCTCTCGGCGCATCGGGGGACCGGGGACAGCCGGTCCAACGGATATGCAAGTACAACACGGAATCAGGGCCTTCGAGAAGGCCGCTGTTCTCGTGTCTAAGAACCTATGGGGATTCCCGGGGCCTGCGCAAACTATTTTCTCGACGAGTCGAAATCAGTCCTGTTCCTTGCCCTCCGCTCCGTCCCGGCCCGCGCAGATGGCCAGTACGTCGGCCCCGTAGCGGTCCAGCTTGCGCCTGCCCACACCGGGGATGCGGGCGAGCTCCGGCGCGTCCTCGGGGACGGTCTCGGCGATGGCCATCAACGTCTTGTCGGTGAAGACGCAGAACGCGGGCTGCCCGCTGCGTCGCGCCTGCTCACCACGCCACTCGTGCAGCCGCTCGTAAACGCCCTCGTCCATGTCGGAGGGGCAGTCCTCGCAGCGCATCAGCTTCATCTCGCCCGCGTCCGTCAACGTGCGCCCGCAGACCCGGCAGCGGGCGGGGTTGCGCTGCCTGCGTCCCGGACTCGGGGCCGCGGAGGCGGTCACCGGCCCGGACACACCGCGCTCCACACCGCCGGCGCCTCCCGCTCCGCTCCGGCCGACCGCGGCGGGCGAGCCGGAACGCAGCCCGTGAAGAAAACGGCTGGGCCGGCGGTTCGCCCGGCCGCCGGGCGAGCGGGCGAGCGACCAGGACACATGGAGACGCTCCCGTGCCCGGGTGACACCCACATAGAGGAGACGGCGCTCCTCCTCGATCTGCTCGTCGGTCTTTGCGTAGGTGATCGGCATCATGCCCTCGGCGACACCGACCAGGAAGACGACGTCCCACTCGAGTCCCTTGGCCGAGTGCAGCGACGCGAGCGTGACGCCCTGCACGGTCGGGGCGTGCTGGGCACCGGCCCGCTCGTCGAGCTCGGCGACGAGATCGGTGAGGGTGGCGCCGGGGCTCGCGGCGGTGAAGTCCTGGGCGAGGTTCACCAGAGCGGCCAAGGACTCCCAGCGCTCCCGCACCGCCCCCGAGCCCGCCGGCGGCTGCGCCGTCCACCCTTCGCCCGACAGCACGGCGCGCACCTGGGAGGGCAGGTCGACCACGTCGTCGAGAAGGCTGTCGTTGCCTCCGAAGCGGGCCGCCGCGCGCAGGGCGCTGCTCGCCTTGCGCACCTCCGGACGGTCGAAGAAGCGCTCGGCGCCCCGCAGCTGGTAAGGAACTCCGGCGTCCGCGAGGGCCTGCTCGTAGGTCTCGGACTGGGAGTTCGTGCGGAACAGCACGGCGATCTCACTGGCCCGGGCACCGGCGCCGATCAGTTCGCCGATCCGGCGCGCGGCACCCTCGGCCTCCGCGGGTTCGTCGGTGTACTCGGTGAAGACGGGGTCGGGTCCTGGACCGCGCTGGGAGACGAGTTCCAGCCGATGGTCGGCGGCACGGCCGCGTGCCTGGGCGAGCAGGCCGTTGGCGAGGCGGACCACCTGGGGAGTCGAGCGGTAGTCGCGGACCAGTTTCACGACGGTGGCACCGGGATGCCGGGTGCGGAAGTCGAGCAGGTGGTCGGGGGTTGCGCCCGTGAACGAGTAGATCGTCTGGCTGGCGTCGCCGACCACGCACAGGTTCTCCCGGCCGCCGAGCCAGAGCTCCAGCAGCCGCTGCTGGAGCGGACTGACGTCCTGGTACTCGTCGACGACGAAGTGCTGGTACTGGGCGCGGACCTGTTCCGCGATGTCCTGACGGTCCTGGAGCACGGCCACGGTGAGCAGCAGCACGTCCTCGAAGTCGATGACCCCCCGCTCCCGCTTGAGGTCCTCGTAGGCGGCGTAGAGCTGGGCGATCTCGGCGGGGTCACGGGTCACCTCCCGCGCGGCCCTGGCGGCGGCGGACGGGTACTCGGCGGGGACGGTCTGGGTGACCTTGGACCACTCGATCTCGGCGGTGACGTCCCGCAGCTCGCCCCGGTCGAGCCGGATGCGGCAGGCGGCGGCCGCGTCGGCGACGAGCTGGACCTTGCGGTCGACCAGCCGGGGCAGGGAGCCACCGACCGCTTTCGGCCAGAAGTACTGGAGCTGGCGGAGCGCCGCCGAGTGGAAGGTGCGGGCCTGGACCCCTGCGGCGCCGAGGTGGCGCAGCCGGCCGCGCATCTCCCCGGCGGCGCGGTGGGTGAAGGTGACGGCGAGCACGCTGGAGGGCTGGAGGATTCCGGCGCGCACCCCGTAGGCGATCCGGTGGGTGATCGCCCTGGTCTTGCCGGTACCGGCGCCCGCCAGCACACACACCGGGCCGTGCAGGGCGGTGGCGACCTCACGCTGCTCGGGGTCGAGCCCTTCGAGCACCGCGTCGGCCGAGTCCGGTACCCGCGGGAAGAGAGGGGAGTGCGTTGCTGCTGTCACACAGCCATGCTGCCAGGTCCCCGGAGACGGCTGAGCCGGTTGTCCACAGGCACGCCCTCGCAGTCGTACTGATGCGGCAGGCATCACGTCACACGGGTGAGTGGGCCGCGGCCCCTGGGAATGCCGGCGCTTTCAAGTACGTTCCTGCCCCAGCGAGGACTTCCCGAGTCGCCGAAGGAGCGCGAGAGATATGCCGGGCACTGTGACGATGTACAGCACCACGTGGTGCGGTTACTGCCGCCGTCTGAAGGGCCAGATGGACCGCGAGGGCATCGCCTACACCGAGATCAACATCGAGCAGGACCCGGCCTCCGCGGCCTTCGTGGAGGAGGCGAACGGCGGGAATCAGACCGTTCCCACTGTGCTCTTCGCAGACGGCTCGACGCTCACCAACCCGTCGTTGGCGCAGGTGAAGCAGAAGGTCGGTGTCTGAGCGAGTGGTTCACCCCAAGCGGGGTGGGGGTCCCTGGCCGAGGAACGCCCACCCCGTTTCCGTGTGTCAGAAAGCGGTGCGGGTCGGGAGGGGCTTGCCGTACCAGCGCTCGATCAGGCGGGCCGCGATCGAGATGCCGTAGGGCGGGAGCATCTCGCCGGATTCGAAGGCTGCGCCCAGTTCGTCCCGGGAGAACCAGCGGGCTTCGTGGATCTCCTCGCCGTCGACGTCGATGTCGGTGGAGGTGGCGCGGGCGACGAAGCCCAGCATGAGGCTGGAGGGGAACGGCCAGGGCTGGCTGGCGATGTACTCGACCTCGCCGACGCCGATGCCGACCTCCTCGTGGACCTCGCGGCGCACCGACTGCTCGATGGACTCCCCCGGCTCGACGAAGCCGGCGAGCGTCGAGAAGCGGCCCTCGGGCCAGTGGACCTGGCGGCCGAGCAGGATGCGGTCCTGGTCGTCGACGACGGACATGATCACCGCGGGGTCGGTGCGCGGGTAGTGCTCGGCGCCGCAGGCCGGGCAGCGGCGGATGTGGCCGGCCGCGGCGATGACGGTGCGCTCGCCGCAGCGGGAGCAGAAGCGGTGCAGACGCTGCCAGTTCTCCAGGGCGACCGCGTGCACCATCAGGCCCGCGTCGCGGGGTGACAGGAGCAGGCCCGCCTCGCGCAGGCCGGCCGGACGGGCGGAGTCGTCCATGCGGCCGGGCAGGGCGTCCTTCTGCAGGGCGAAGTAGCTGACGCCGTCCTCGTCGATGCCCAGGAAGTAGCGGTGTGCTTCGGTGAGCGGCGCCTCGAAGGAGGGTGTCATGACGAGTTCGGTACGGCCGTCGGCCGTCTCGTCGATGAGGACCTGGCCGCCGGAGACCACGAAGCAGCGCGTCGAGGGGTGACTCCAGGCCGCCGCGAGCCATGCTTCGTCGAGCCGGTGGTGGGCGGCGCGGTGGATGCCGCTCGAGGCGGTGAGCGAGACGGGGCGGTCGGCGGTGTGGTCGGTCCAGGTGGTCACGGGTGCTTCCAACTCCCCCGGTGAAACGGATGGGATCGGCGGTCGGGTCGGCGGGTGGTACGGCGGGAGGCGACCGGGCCCGGCGGCACGCGCGGCGGGGTGCTTCCAGTGTGCCCCGCGCGGGCGGCCGGGGTCGGACGGCCTGAGGGCGTTCAGGGCACGCGCCGCCAGTGCTCGGCGAGGTCGTCCCAGAGGTGTGCGGCGGCTTCGGCACCCTTGCGGAGCAGGTTCAGTTCGATCTTCTCGTCGGGGGCGTGCCATCCGTCGGACGGGACGGAGATACCGAGGAAGAGCACGGGCGCGCCGAGCACGTCCTGGAGGTCGGCGGCCGGTCCGGAACCCCCCTCGCGCGTGAAGCGGACGGGTGTGCCGAAGGCGCGGCCCATGGCGCGGACCACGGATTTGAGGACCGGGTGGTCCAGCGGGGTCAGGCACGGGCGGGTGGCGGGGCTGAAGGCGATCTCGCAGCGGATGCCGTCGGGGATCTGCCCGGCCGCCCAGTCGCGGACGGCTTTCTCGACGTGGCCGGGCTCCTGGCCCGCGACCAGCCGGAAGGACAGTTTGACCATGGCGGAGGACGGGATGACCGTCTTGCTGCCGGGGCCCTGGTAGCCCCCGCCGATACCGTTGACCTCCGCGGTGGGGCGGGCCCAGACGCGCTCCAGGGTGCTGTATCCGACCTCGCCGCCGGTGGCGTGGGAGGAGGCGGCGCGCAGCCACTCCCGCTCGTCGAAGGGCAGCTCGGCGAAGAGTTCGCGTTCGCGGTCGGTGAGCTCGACGACACCGTCGTAGAAGCCGGGGACCGCCACGCGCGCGTTCTCGTCGTGCAGCGCGGCGACCAGGCGGGCGACGACGGTGGCCGGGTTGGGCACCGCACCGCCGAAGGAGCCGGAGTGGATGTCCTGGTCCGGGCCGTGCAGCCGGATCTCGCATTCGGCGAGGCCGCGCATGCCGGTGCACACGGTAGGGGTGTCCTCGGACCACATCCCGGTGTCCGAGACGATCACCACATCGGCGGCGAGCCGGTCCGCGTGCCGCTCGACGAGGGCCCGGAAGTGGGGTGAGCCGGATTCCTCCTCGCCCTCGATCAGCAGTTTCAGGTGCACTGCGGGGGCGGTACGGCCGGTCGTGGCGAGGTGGGCCCGGACGCCGAGGGTGTGGAAGAACACCTGGCCCTTGTCGTCGGCCGCCCCGCGTGCGTACAGCCGGTTGTCCCGGACGACGGGTTCGAAGGGTTCGCTGTGCCAGCCGTCCTCGCGGGCGGCGGGCTGCACGTCGTGGTGGCCGTAGACCAGGACGGTGGGCGCCCCGGGGTCGGCGGAGGGCCATTCGGCGTAGACGGCGGGGGCGCCCGGGGTCGGCCAGACCTCGGCGGACGGGAAGCCGGTCGCGGTGAGTGCGGCGGCGAGCCAGTCGGCGCTGCGGCGCACGTCGGGTGCGTGATCGGGGCGGGCCGACACCGAGGGGATACGCAGCCACTCGGTGAGGTCGTCGAGGAAGGCGGCGCTGTGCTGTTCGATGTACGTACGGACGGCGCTGACGGCACTGTCAACGGGCTGGCTCATGGTCTCGAGCCTATCGGCCCGCGGGGGTGTCCTCGGAGTGCGGTATCTCACCGGGCGCATCACCCGGTCCGTCACCCGATGTGTCTTTGGAGGGTTCCTCCAGGAGCAGCTGTTCGATGGCCGCTCGGTCCGGCAGCACATCGTGGCGTACGGTCTCGCCGGTGCGTACGTGCAGGAAGGCGGCGGTGACCGACTCCAGGGGGACTCCCTGCTGCTCGGCCCACGCGAGCCGGTAGACGGCGAGCTGGAGCGGGTCGGCGGTGCGGCCGCGGCCGGTCTTCCAGTCGATGATCTCGTACGTTGTCCCGGCACCGGTACCGGTACCACCCGCGTCGCTGTCGTCCTGCCGGTAGACGGCGTCGATGCGGCCGCGGACGACCCGGCCTGCGATCTCCAGCTGGAAAGGGGCCTCCACCCGGTAGGGCGTGCGGTGGGCGTACTCGGTGCGCTCGAAGGCGTCCTTGAGGGCGGCGAGGTCGTGCTCGTCGGAGATCTCGGCCTCGCTGCCGGGGAGGTCGTCCGGTTCGAGCAGGGGCAGCGTCAGTTCCTCGAACCGGGCCTCGACCCAGGCGTGGAAGCGGGTGCCGCGGCGGGCGGCGGGCTGCGGTGGGCGGGGCATGGGGCGGGCCAGTTCCCGCGCGAAGCCGTCCGGGTCCGCGGCCAGCCGCAGCAGCTGGGAGGCGGTGAGCGACGCGGGCAGCAAAACCTCGGTGCCGCTGTCGCGGGCGCGCAGCAGCTCGCCGGCGAGGGCGTCGAGGTCGCGGTCCCAGGAGGCGACGGTCCGGGCCTCCTCCGGGGTGAGGCGGGGCGCGGCGGGTTCCGGAGCCGTCGCCTGGTGCGGGACGGTGGGACGGCGGCCGGCGGGACGGTCGGCCGGAAGACTGTCGATGGACGGGCCGGCGGGCAGGCTGTCGGCGGGGAGGCCGTCGTCCGGGGGGCGGTCGGCGGTCCAGGAGGCCCAGTCGTCCTCGTCGGCTACGTCGGCCACGTCGGCCACGTCGTCGGCGAAGGGGGCGACGTCGTCGGGCGGGAGGTCTTCGTCGTCCGGGGGCGGGGGCCAGTCCGGGTCGTCGTACGTGTCCTGGGCGTGTACGGCCGCAGGGCGGTCGTCGGGGTGGCCGGCGAGGCTCTCGAGGTGGGCCAGGACGGTGTCGGCGGCGGCGCGGCGTCGGGCGAGGGCGTCGTCGTCCAGCGGAAGGGGCCACGCCTGGTCCTGGCCGGCCCGCCGCAGGGCGGGGTTCTCGTCGTCCTCGGCGGGCTCGTTCGCCCAGGCCTCGGTCTCGCCGTACCCGGCGGCGCAGTGGTCGTGGAGAGCCTGGAGGAACGCGGAAGGCCCGCGCGGTTTCTTCTGCGAGGGCCCCCACCAGTGGCCGGAGCCGAGCAGCAGCGAGCGGGGGCGGGTGAAGGTGACGTAGCCGAGGCGGAGTTCCTCGGTGTGCTGGTGGTCCTTCATCGCCTCGTGGAAGACCTTCAGGCCCCGGGAGTCCCAGGATTCGATGTCGGGCAGGGTGTCGGCGTCGCCGCGCAGTCCGTGCGGCAGCACCTTGCCCTGTGCGGTCCACTTCTCGCGGCCCTGGCCGCTGGGGAAGGTGCCGGTGACCAGTCCGGGGACGGCCACGACGTCCCACTCCAGACCCTTGGACTTGTGCGCGGTGAGCACCTTGACGGTGTTCTCGCCGCCGGGCAGCGCGTTGTCGAGGCCCTTCTCGTACTGGGCGGCGGTGCGCAGGAAGCCGAGGAAGGCGAGCAGGGTCGCCTCGCCGTCCCCGGCGGCGAAAGAGGCGGCGATGTCGAGAAAGTTGGACAGGGTCTCGCGGCGGCGGGCGGCCAGGGCGTGCGGGGACGCCGACAGTTCGATCTCGAGGCCGGTGACGGCGAGGACGCGGTGCAGGACGTCCATCAGCGGGTCGGCCAGGGAGCGGCGCAGGTCGCGCAGTTCGGTGGCCAGCCGGGCGAACCGTACGCGCGCGTCCGGCGAGAAGGGCAGCCCGTCGTCGTCCCCGTGGCCGTCGAGCGGGGTTTCCAGGAACGTGTCGAGGGCGTCGGCGAGCGAGATCACCTCGGACGGGTCGGTCCCCTCGACGGCCTCGGCGAGACGGCGGTCGGGGTCGCCCTCGCCGTCCATACGCGCGTGGGAGACGAGCAGGCGCGCACGGCGGCCGAGGAGGGCGAGGTCGCGCGGGCCGATGCGCCAGCGCGGGCCGGTCAGCAGACGGACGAGCGAGGCGTTGGCACCGGGATCCTGGAGGACCTCGCAGACGGCGACCAGGTCGGCGATCTCGGGCAGGTACAGCAGCCCGGACAGGCCGACGACCTCGACGGGGACCTCCCGGGCGACGAGGACGCTCTGGATCTCGGCGAAATCGGTCGCCGTACGGCACAGGACGGCGATCTCGCCGGGCGCCGTGCCGGTGCGTACGAGGTGGGCGATGGAGTCGGCGATCCAGTCGAGTTCCTCGGCGTGGGTGAGCAGCAGGGCGCAGCGCACGGTGCCGTTCCGCTCGGCTCCCGGGGCCGGGCGGAGGGCCTCCACTCCCGCGTGCATGGCCCGCAGGGGCTCGGCGAGACCGTTGGCGAGGTCCAGCAGGCGACCGCCGCTGCGGCGGTTCTCGCTGAGCGACTGGCGGGTGGCGGGGCCGCCGTCGGCCCGTGCGAAGTGCTCGGGGAAGTCGTCCAGGTTGGCGACGGAGGCGCCGCGCCAGCCGTAGATCGCCTGGCAGGGGTCGCCCACGGCGGTCACCGGGTGGCCGGTCCCGCCGCCGAACAGGCCGGAGAGCAGAACGCGCTGGGCGACCGAGGTGTCCTGGTACTCGTCGAGCAGGACCACACGGAACTCGTCGCGCAGGACGCGGCCCACCTCGGGGATCCGGCCGAGCCGCGCCGAGAGAGCGATCTGGTCACCGAAGTCGAGCAGGTCGCGCTCGCGTTTGGCTGCCCGGTAGCGCAGGACGAGGTCGGCGAGTTCGCGCCGCGCGGCGGCCGCTTCGGGCACTTTGCGCAGGTCGGCGTTGGTGAGCTTGGTGTTCTCCAGGGTGCGCAGCAACTCGGTGTCGTGGCCGCGCAAGTCCTCGGGTCGCACGAGGTGCTCGGAGAGTTCGCCGTCGAGGGTGAGGAGGTCGCCGACCAGGTCGGGGAAGGAACGGGTGAGGGCGGGGTACGGGCCGGGGGCCTCGCGCAGCACCCGCGCGGCGAGCTGGTAGCGGGTGGCGTCGGCGAGGAGCCGGGAGGTCGGTTCGAGGCCGATGCGCAGCCCGTGGTCGGTCAGGAGGCGGCCCGCGAAGGCATGGTAGGTGGAGATCACCGGTTCGCCCGGCGGGTTGTCGGGGTCGATGGTGTCCGGATCGGTGACGCCTGCCTTGATCAGCGCCTTGCGGACGCGTTCGGCGAGTTCACCGGCGGCCTTGTTGGTGAAGGTCAGGCCGAGCACCTGTTCGGGGGCGACCCGGCCGGTGCCGACCAGCCACACCACGCGTGCCGCCATCACCGTCGTCTTGCCGGAACCGGCTCCGGCCACGATCACCTGAGGAGCGGGCGGCGCGACGATGCAGGCCGTCTGCTCGGGGGTGAAGGGGATCCCGAGGAGCTCCTTGAGCTGCTCGGGATCGCTGATGGGCGCATGCACATGCAGAGGCTAGCGGCGATCACCGACAAAAGGCCCCACCGCCCCTCAACAGCCAAAGAATCGCAGGTCGGCGCGGGTGGTGCGATGCGTCACGCCGGTGCGCCCCGCCGGTCTGCGGAGCCTGCCGGACCGCTCACTCGATCACGTGCCGCCCCTCGGGGCGGGCGCTGCACGAGGCGCGGAAGGCGCAGTGGGTGCAGTGTTGGCCCGCGCTCGGGGTGAAGCGTTCGTCGAGGACCTTCCCGGCGGCCGTGGCGAGCAGGTCACCGACCCACTCCCCCTGCTCTCCCTGCTCTCCCTGTCCCTCCAGCGACTCCTGGGCCTGCACCTTGGGCAGGGTCTCTCCGCCGTCCCGCTTGGCCGCGGGCTGGCGCAGTTGGACCAGTTCGGCGCCGCCCGCCTCGGGGCGGGAGCCGTCGAAGACCTCGTCGACAGCTCCCTCCTGCACGGCGAGCTGGTAGACGGCGAGCTGGGGGTGACGGGCCACCTCGGCGGAGCTGGGGGCGTGCTTGCCGGTCTTGAAGTCGACGACGTAGGCACGGCCTTCGCCGTCCGCTTCGACGCGGTCCATCTGGCCGCGGATACGGACCTCGTAGTCGCCTGCTCCGAGGCGGACGTCGAAGTCGTGCTCGCTGGCCACCGGGGTGCGGCCGGCGCGGTCCATGACGTGCCACTTCAGAAACCGTTCGAGTGCCACGCGCGCGTTCTGCTTCTCCTGCCGGGACTTCCACGGCGCGTCGAAGGCAAGCGCGTTCCACACGGAGTCGAGCCGCTCCATGAGGACGGCGAGGTCGGCCGGGGTGCGCCCGGAGGCCACCTCGTCGGCGAGGACGTGCACCACGTTGCCGAAGCCCTGGGCGGCGGTCGCGGGGGCGTCGGCCTTCACCTCCCGGCCGAGGAACCACTGCAGGGCGCAGGTGTTGGCGAGCTGGTCGAGGGCGCTGCCGGAGAGCACGACGGGCTGGTCGCGGCTGCGCAGCGGCACCCTGCTCCGGGTGGGCTCGTACATGCCCCACCAGCGGTAGGGGTGTGCGGACGGCACCAGGGGGCGGCCGTCCTCGTCGGCGAGGGCGGCGAGCCGGGCGAGCCGGCGGGCGGCGGCCTCCCTGAGGGTGCCGGAGACACGCGGGTCGACGGTGGTGGCGCGCAGCTCCGCGACGAGCGCGGCGACGGACAGCGGGCGGCGTGGGCGTCCGGTGACGTCCTTGGGCTCGACGCCGAGTTCGGTCAGGAAGCGGGAGGGCTGGTCCCCGTCGTCGGCGGGGGCCTTCACGGCCGTCACGACGAGCCGTTCACGCGCGCGGGTGGCGGCGACGTAGAACAGGCGGCGTTCCTCGGCGAGGAGCGCGCCGGGGGTGAGCGGTTCGGCGAGCCCGTCGCGGCCGATGCGGTCGGCCTCCAGCAGGGAGCCGCGGCGGCGCAGGTCGGGCCACAGGCCTTCCTGGACACCGGCCACGACGACGAGCCGCCACTCCAGGCCCTTCGCGCGGTGCGCGGTCATCAGGCGCACGGCGTCGGGGCGTACGGCGCGGCGGGTGAGGGCGTCGGCGGCGATGTCCTCGGCGTCGATCTCCTCCAGGAAGTTCAGGGCGCCGCGGCCCCCGGTGCGTTCCTCCGCGCGGGCGGCGGTCGCGAACAGGGCGCACACCGCGTCGAGGTCCCGGTCGGCGTTGCGTCCGGCCGCGCCGCCGCGGCGGGCGGAGCGTTCCAGGCGCGTCGGCCACGGGGTGCCGTCCCACAGGTCCCACAACGCCTCCTCGGCGGTACCGCCGTTCGCCAGACGCTCGCGTGCCGTGCGCAGCAGCGTGCCGAGCCGCTGGGCTCCGCGCGCGTACGTGGGGTCGTGCACGACCAGCCGTTCGGGTTCGGCCAGCGCCCGCGCGAGGAGGTCGTCCGAGGGCGGCGGCAGCGCGTTGCCCGCGGCCCGCTCCTCCTCGCGCAGGGCCCGGCCGAGGCGCCGCAGATCGGCGGTGTCCATGCCGGCGAGAGGAGAGGCGAGCAGGGTGAGCGCGGTCTCGGTGTCGAGCCAGCAGCGTTGCCCCTGCGCCTGCCCCTTCTCCTGCCCTGAAGCATCGGGCTCCTCCTCCGGCCCGCCGGCCGCCTCCGCCGTCGCCACCGCTCGCAGGGCCGTGAGCAACGGGGTCACCGCCGGTTCGTGGCGCAGGGGAAGGTCGTTGCCGTCGACGTCCACCGGGACGCCCGCCGAGGTGAGGGCGCGGCGGACGACGGGGAGGGTGCGGGAGCCTGCCCGCACCAGGACGGCCATGTCCCGCCAGGCGACGCCGTCCTCCAGGTGGGCCCTGCGCAGGATGTCGGCGATGTTGTCCAGCTCCGTGCCGGAGGTCGGGTACGTGTGGACCTCAGCCCGGCCGCCGTCCCCTACCGGGGTGGGCTCCCGGTGGGCGCGGACCTTCTCGGCGGGCAGGCGGGGCAGCGGCATGCGCTGGGTGACCAGGCGGGTGGCCGCCAGCAGGGCAGCGCCGGAGCGGCGCGCGACACGCAGCACCTCGACCGGGGCCGGGCGGCCGTCCGCGCGGGGGAACGCGTCGGGGAAGTCCAGGATGCCGTTCACGTCCGCGCCCCGGAAGGCGTAGATCGACTGGTCCGGGTCGCCGAGGGCGACCAGGGTACGGCCGCCGCCGGCCAGCGCCTGCAGCAGCCGTACCTGCGCCGGGTCGGTGTCCTGGTACTCGTCCACGTACACGGCGTCGTACCGCGCGGCGAGCTGCCGGGCGGTCTCGGGGCGGCGGGCGAGGAGCACCGCACGGTGGACCAGTTCGGCGTAGTCGAGGACGCCCTGCAGGTCGAGGACGTCGAGATACTCGGCGAGGAAGGCGGACGCGGCACGCCAGTCGGGGCGACCGATACGGCGGGCGAAGGCGTCCAGGGCGTCGGGGCCGAGGCCCAGTTCGCGGCTGCGGGCGAGCACCGCGCGGACCTCGTCGGCGAAGCCGCGGGTGGTCAGGCAGGCGCGCAGTTCGTCCGGCCAGCGCACGTGTGTCAGGCCGAGGCGCTCCAGGTCGACCTGGCCGGCGAGCAGCTCACGGACGGTGACGTCCTGTTCGGGGCCCGACAGCAGTCGCAGGGGCTCGACGAAGAGGTCGCTGTCCTGGTGGGCACGGATCAGGGCATAGCACAGCGAGTGGAACGTGGTCGCCTGCGGAGCGTGCGCGGCTCCTGTGCGCAGGGCCATGCGGTCGCGCAGCTCGACCGCCGCCCCGCGGCTGAACGTCAGCACGAGGATGCGCTCGGGGTCACCTCCCCGGGCGATGCGCGCGGCCACCGACTCGACCAGTGTGGTCGTTTTTCCGGTGCCCGGACCTGCGAGGACGAGCATCGGCCCGGTCCCGTGGTCAACCACGGAGCGCTGTGCGGCGTCCAACCGAGGGGGGGATGTGCGGGCCGGCGGGGTACGGACCAGTCGATGAGCGCCACGCTTCCCCCGTCGTACCTGGGGGTGCGACAGGCCGTTGGTGGAGAAAGAGGAGCTCACGTGGTTCGCCGGTCCTGGTGGGTGTGCTGGTTGCCGTTCCACCACGTGTGGCGGGCGGTGGCCGCGGGGTCGAGAGGGACACGTGTGGTTGACGCTACGCCTACGGAAAGTGCGGAATCAGGGCTTCCGATTCTTCCCTCCCGGCACACACGGCGGGCGTGTCACTTGCCTCACGAACGTACGTCATGGCACAGAGGTGTCCTGTTTCCCCCGTACGGATCACAGGTCGCCCGGCGGTACGTCCGATGGCGGAAGCCGGCCGCCGTCCTCTGCGGACCCGCCGCCGTCCCACCGCGCGCGCTTCATGTCGAGGCGCGGCAGGTGCCGCTCGGCGGCCCGGCCCGCCTCCCTCAGGGGAGTGCCCTCCGCCCGGTAGTGGTCGAGGGCTCTCAGCTCGTGGCCCGGCAGCAGCGCCCCGTCCGCGCGGACGACCCTCCACCACGGGACGGCTCCCCCGTAGAGCGCCATCACGCGCCCGACCTGTCGGGGACCGCCCTCCTCCAGCCATTCGGCCACGTCCCCGTATGTCAGGACACGGCCCGGCGGGATCCGCTCGGCCGCGTCGAGAACCCGCTCGGCGTACTCGGGCAGGGCGCCCGCGCACTTTGGGCCGGTATCGGACGGAAGGCTCTGCTGGCTCATCCTGCCCATCCTGCACCACCCCGCCGACAACGCGACCGGCGACCTCACGCGCACCGGGGCGTACATACGCCTCGCCCGGGAACCGTGTGTCGGGCAGACTGTGCGACCCCGCACGTCGACCCTGCCGCCCGCGCGCGGCGGTGCAGCATGCCACCATCGTGCGGGCGGTGAACCGGTGATACGAGATCAAGACGAGGCCATGACGGAACAGGGTGCGCACCCAGGGGACGCGGCGGGCACCCCTGACGCCTCGGCGCGCCCGGACCCCGGTCGCACCGACGGCCCCGGTTCCCGGGGCACCGATCCGCAGCACGCCGGCACCGAGGACGCAGGCACCAGGACGGCCGGGACCGGGAGGCAGGCCGCTCCGGACGCACACGGCACCGACGGCGAAAACGGCACCGGTCCGGCGCACGTCGACGAGGTGGAGGGCGACGAACCCCTGCTCCCCGCGCGCGTGCACCGTCCGTCCGATCTCATGCGGCTCCTGGTGGGCGTGTTCGCCATCGGAGTGCTGCTGGCGATCGCCACGTTCGCCCACGGCACCACCTCGGGACTGGAACAGGACATCACCAAGGGCACCGGTCAGGCGCCCGACCTGCTCATCAAGATCGCCGGTCTGGCCTCCAGCATCGCGATCCTCCTCGTGCCGGTCGCCTTCGCCATCGAACGGCTGATCAAACGCGACGGACTGCGGATCGCGGACGGTGTGCTCGCCGCCGTCCTCGCGCACGGAGTGACACTCGCCACCGACCTGTGGGTCGCGCAGGCGGCCCCCGGCTCGATCCAGGAGGCGCTGACCCAGCCCTCCCCCGGCAACGTCCACGCCCTCACCGATCCGGTGCACGGCTATCTGGCACCCGTCATCGCCTACATGACGGCCGTCGGCATGTCCCGCAGGCCCAGGTGGCGCGCGGTGCTGTGGGCCGTGCTGCTCCTCGACGCCTTCTCCATGCTGGTCACCGGGTACACGACCCCGTTCTCGGTCATCCTGACGGTGCTGCTCGGCTGGACCGTCGCGTACGGCACGCTCTATGCGGTCGGTTCGCCCAATGTGCGTCCCACCGGACAGACCCTGATGGCGGGCCTGCGGACGGTCGGCTTCCATCCGGTGAGCGCGTCCCGCCAGGAGGCGCCGGACGCCGTCGAGACCGGGGACCGGGGCCGCCGGTACTTCGTCACCCTGGAGGACGGTCCGCCGCTGGACGTGACGGTGGTCGACCGCGAGCAGCAGGCACAGGGCTTCTTCTACCGCGCGTGGCGCAATCTGACCCTGCGCGGCTTCGCCACCCGCAGCAGTCTCCAGTCCCTGCGCCAGGCACTCGAGCAGGAGGCGCTGCTGGCGTACGCGGCCATCGCGGCCGGTGCCAACGCGCCGAAGCTGATCGCGATGTCCGAGCTGGGCCCCGACGCGGTGATGCTCGTCTACGAGCACAGCGGCGGGCGCACCCTCGACTCGCTGCCGGACGAGGAGATCACCGACGAACTCCTGCGCGGCACCTGGCATCAGGTGCAGTCTCTGCAGTCCCGCCGGATCGCGCACCGCAGGCTGGTCGGCGACGCGATCCTGGTGGATCGTTCCGGCGCGGTGATCCTCACCGATCTGCGGAGCGGGGAGATCGCGGCCGGCGAGGTGCTGCTGCGCATGGACGTCTCCCAGCTGCTGGTGACACTGGGGCTCCGGGTGGGCGCCGAACGCGCGGTGGCCTCCGCGCTGAGCGTGCTCGGACCCGACGCCGTGGCGGACTGCCTGCCGATGCTCCAGCCGATCGCACTGAGCCGCTCCACACGCGCGACGCTGCGCAGGCTCGCCCGGGAACGGGCGGAGCGCGAACGTGAGGCGGTCCTGGAGGCTTCCCGGCAGGCCAAGCTGCTGCGCACGGAGCAGGCCGCGGACCACTTCGGGGGGGCCTCGGCCGACGGTCGGCCCGAGGCCGGGAAGCCCGACAAGAAGGCCGTACGCGCGGAACAGCGGGCCGAGAAGCGGGCGATCGACGAGGCGCTGGAGGAGGCGCGCGAGGAGGACCTGCTCATGCAGATCCGGTACGAGGTGCTGCGGATCAGGCCGCAGGCGCCGGTCGAGCCGGTCCGCCTCGAGCGGGTGCGTCCGCGCACGCTGATCAGTTTCATCGCGGGCGCCATCGGCGGGTACTTCCTGCTGACGCAGCTCACCCATATCGAGTTCGGGCCGCTGATCTCCAACGCGGAATGGGGCTGGGTGGCGGCGGCCGCGCTGTTCTCGGCGGCCAGCTACTTCGCCGCCGCCCTGGCGCTGCTGGGGTTCGTGCCGGAGCGGGTGCCGTACGTCAGGACGGTGGCGGCGCAGGTCGCCGGTTCCTTCGTGAAGATCGTCGCTCCGGCGGCGGTGGGCGGTGTCGCCCTGAACACCCGCTTCCTCCAACGTGCCGGGGTGCGGCCGGGGCTCGCGGTGGCGAGTGTCGGCGCGTCCCAGCTGTTCGGGCTGGGCTGCCACATCCTGATGCTGCTGGCGTTCGGCTATCTGACCGGTACCGAGAAGACGCCCTCGCTGTCGCCGTCCCGTACGGTCATCGCGGGTCTGCTGACGGTGGCGGTGCTGGTGCTGGTGGTGACCTCGGTGCCGTTCCTGAGGAAGTTCCTCTTCACGCGCGTGCGGTCGCTCTTCGCGGGTGTCGTGCCACGGATGCTCGATGTACTGCAACGCCCGCAGAAACTGGTCACCGGCATCGGTGGCATGCTGCTGCTGACCGCCTGTTTCGTGCTGTGCCTGTACGCCTCCGTCCAGGCGTTCGGCGACGGGACGACGTCGGTCAGCCTCGCCGGCGTGGCCGTGGTCTTCCTCGCGGGCAACGCGCTGGGGTCGGCGGCGCCCACCCCGGGTGGTGTGGGCGCGGTCGAGGCGACCCTGACGGTCGGTCTGATCGCGGTCGGCCTGCCCAGCGAGGTCGCCGCGCCGGCGGTCCTGTTGTTCCGGCTGCTGACCCTGTGGCTGCCGGTTCTTCCGGGGTGGCTGGCCTTCAACCACCTCACCCGCAAGCAGGCCCTGTAGCGGGTAGCGGGCTGCGACGGGTACACACCGAACAACTCCACAAAACAGCAGGTCAGTAGGTTGTCCACAGGCTTTCGTGACGAATGCGGGATCTGCCTACCATGGCCTGACCGCCATCCGCCGCACGGTGCGGACGGCCCGCGAGGGGAATGTGGCACATGACGCGTTGCGTACGGTGGACGGCTCTGGCGGCCTGTGCCGCGCTGCTGACGGCAGGATGCAGCGGCGGCTCCTCCGACGACGGTCCGGACGGTTCCGGCGACCAGGACAGGAGCGGCGGGACGTCGATCGACTGGGGGCGCTGCGAGGCCTCCGGGGACACGCCCGCACCCGGTGAGGAATGGCAGTGCGGCACTCTCGAGGTGCCGCTCGACTGGTCGGACCCGGACGGCAGGACGATCGGGCTGGCGCTGATCCGGGCGAAGGCCACGGGGGACGACCGCCTCGGATCCCTGCTGTTCAACTTCGGCGGCCCCGGCGGCTCCGGCGTGTCCGGGATGCCTTCCTACGCCGCTACCGCCTCGCAGCTGCGCGGGCGGTACGACCTGGTGAGCTGGGACCCGCGCGGGGTGGCCGCCAGTGAGGGCATCCGCTGCCGGGACGACGAGGAGATCCAGGCGGCCGAGTCGGTGGACTTCACCCCGGACACCCCGGCCGAAAGGCAGGCGTACCTCGCGGACGCCGCCGACTTCGGGAAGGGCTGCCAGGAGTCGGCCGGCGAGCTGCTGGCCCATGTGTCGACCACCGACACCGCTCGTGACATGGACCGCATCCGGCAGGCTCTGGGTGACGACAGGCTCAACTACTTCGGGATCTCCTACGGCACCGAACTCGGCGGCGTCTACGCCCACCTGTTCCCGAAGAAGGTGGGACGGCTGGCTCTCGACGCGGTGGTCGACCCGACCGCCGACACGGTGGGGCACGCCCAGAACCAGGCCCGTGGATTCCAGCGCGCGCTGGACAACTATCTGAAGTCCACGGGCCGGGACCCCGAGCAGGGGTCGCGTGAGACAGCGGAGCTGCTGGACCGGATCGACGCCGCGCCGCTGCCGACGTCCTCGCAGGGGCGTGAGCTGACCCAGTCGCTGGCGCTGACCGGCATCGTCCTCCCGTTGTACAGCCGGACCAGCTGGCCGGTGCTGACCAGTGCCCTGGAGGCGGCCGAGGAGGGCGACGGCTCGGAGCTGCTGGCGCTGGCCGACGGCTACAACGAACGGGATGCCTCGGGGAAGTACGGCACGACGACCCACTCACAGCGGGCCATATCGTGCCTGGACGACAAGCAGCGGATGACGGCGGCCGAGACGGAGGAACTGCTGCCGGAGTTCGAGCGGATATCGGCGGTGTTCGGCCCGTTCCTCGGCTGGGACACGGCCGGCTGGTGCCACGACTGGCCGGTCTCCGGTCAGCACGACAACCCGGAGGTGAGCGCGCCGGGTGCCGCGCCGGTGCTGGTGATCGGCAACACCGGCGATCCAGCCACCCCGTACGAGGGCGCGCGGCGGATGGCGGACGAGCTGGGCGAGGGCGTGGGAACCGTGCTCACCTGGAAGGGCGAGGGCCACGGCGCGTACGGCAGTGGGAGCGACTGTGTCGACTCCACTGTGAACGCGTATCTGCTGGACGGCACGGTGCCGAAGGACGGCCGGGTCTGCTCATGAGAACGGCGGGGGCTTCGCGCAACCGTGGTGCGCGAAGCCCCCGCCGAAAACGCCCGGGACCGGGGTCCTGCACGGGGTCGGCGGGGGCGACCCCGCGTCAGGCGCACCCCGGGGATCGGTCAGTAGATCGGCTTGGCCGGCTCGATCTGGTTGACCCAGCCGACGACGCCGCCGCCGACATGGACGGCGTCGGCAAAGCCCGCGGACTTCAGGACCGCGAGGACTTCCGCACTGCGGACGCCCGTCTTGCAGTTCAGGACGATCTTCTTGTCCTGCGGGAGGCTCTCCAGGGCGCCGCCCATGAGGAACTCGTTCTTCGGGATCAGCCGGGCGCCGGGGATGGAGACGATCTCGAACTCGTTCGGCTCGCGGACGTCGATGATCTCGATGTTCTCGCCGTCGTCGATCCATTCCTTGAGCTGCTTGGGAGTGATCGTGGAGCCGGCGGCTGCCGCCTGGGCCTCGTCGGAGACGACGCCGCAGAAGGCCTCGTAGTCGATGAGTTCGGTGACGGTCGGGTTCTCGCCGCAGACCGCGCAGTCGGGGTCCTTGCGGACCTTGACCTGGCGGTACTGCATCTCCAGGGCGTCGTAGATCATCAGGCGGCCGACCAGCGGCTCACCGATACCGGCGAGGAGCTTGATGGCCTCGTTGGCCTGGATGGAGCCGATGGACGCGCACAGCACACCCAGGACGCCGCCCTCTGCGCAGGAGGGAACCATGCCGGGGGGCGGGGGCTCCGGGTAGAGGCAGCGGTAGCAGGGGCCGTGCTCGGACCAGAACACGGAGGCCTGGCCGTCGAAGCGGTAGATCGAGCCCCAGACGTAGGGCTTGTTCAACAGCACGCACGCGTCGTTGACCAGGTAGCGGGTCGCGAAGTTGTCCGTGCCGTCGACGATGAGGTCGTAGTCGCCGAAGAGGCCCATCACGTTGTCGGCCTCGAGGCGCTCCTCGTGGAGGACCACGTTCACGTAGGGGTTGATGCCCTTGATCGTGTCGCGCGCGGACTCGGCCTTGGGCCGGCCGATGTCGGCCTGGCTGTGGATGATCTGTCGCTGCAGGTTCGACTCGTCGACCTCGTCGAACTCCACGATGCCGAGCGTGCCCACGCCCGCCGCGGCCAGATACATCAGCCCCGGCGAACCCAGGCCACCGGCGCCGACGAACAGCACCTTGGCGTTCTTCAGCCGCTTCTGCCCGGCCATCCCCACGTCGGGGATGATCAGGTGGCGGGAGTACCTGCGGACCTCGTCTACGGTGAGCTCGGCGGCCGGCTCGACCAGGGGTGGCAACGACACGGGGACTCCGTTGGTCGGTCAATCACTACGGTTGTTCTTCCCCTCAACAGTGTCATGGCCTTTTTCATTCCGAGACACCCATCCCGACCTGCGAGACAACATCGTCCCAGTAGTCGGGCAGCGACTCCCAGGGGCCGACGTTGCTGTCGTGGTCGGTGCGGTCGGTGAACCATACGGTCGCGGCACCCTGCCAGCGGGCGATGCGCAGCGCCTCCTCCAGACGCGACCGGGGCACTCCGTGGACGAAGTGGCAGAAACGCTCGGGCGGATGACCGGCGGTCCACTCGGCCACCTGTGACCAGCGGTAGTCGCGCCACGGGCCGGAAAAGGTGACCAGTTGGTCGGCGATGTCCGCGTGGCCCGGGTGCGGGTGGGTCCCGTGACCGAGGACGATGTGGGCATCGTCACGGATCGCCCGGAGCGTACGGACCACGCGCCGGACCTCGGGGAGCACGGCGCGGCCCGCGGGGCAGCGGTCCAGGAGGAACCCGTCGGCCTGATACCAGTCGAGGAAACGGTGGGCCTCCGGGATCAGTTCGCCGAGGCCCCGAAGACCATGTGCCGAGTCGAGACGGCCCAGAATGCGGACACCCGCGTTGCGCAGGCGACCGGCCGCTTCCAGGCAGCTCGGGTCGGGGTGTGCTCCGGGTCCGTCGGCCACGTTCAGGACGACCCAGTCCAGCGGGCCCGCGCCTCCCGGGCGGGTGAGCGCGTTCCACTCGGCCGGGGCGAGGAGAGGATGCGCCAGACCGGGCACCCCGAAGCCGGTACGGGCACCGGTGCCCGTGCTTGTGCCCCTGCAGGCCCCGGGCCTGCTGCCGTCCGCGGCGGGACGGCCGGGGCGCACCGGACCGCCCGGGTGGTTCCGGTTGATCAGATGCGGCATGCCGCCTCCATCCAGATGTCGGCGAGGGACTCCTCGAGATTGATCCGGGGCCGCCAGCCGAGCCGGTCGCGCGCGGTGCGCACGTCCGCCTGCTGCCAGTTGCCGCAGCCGTCCGGGTAGGGGAACGCGACCGCGGCCGTGTGCTGGTCGGACTCGCCGCGGGGGTGCCCGATGGCCGACCTCGGATGCGGGGGTTGCCCCGTGTGCCCGCCGTGCCCGCCGTGCGCGGAGTGGGAGAGGTGGGTGCCGAGCGGGCCGTCGAGCTCGTTCAGGGCGCCGCTGTACCCGGCCACCCGGGCGAGCACCCCGGCGACGTCCCGCAGGCGGACGGCGCGGCCCGAACCGATGTTGATGACGCCCTGCGCGGCGGAGAGCGAGGCCGCGTGGACGGCTCGGGCCACGTCCCGGACATCGACGAAGTCGCGCTGGACGCCGAGGCCGCCGAGCTTCAGTTCCCCGTCACCGGACTGCATGGCACGGCGCATGGCCTCGGCGAGGCGGCCGAGCGGCGAACCGGCGGGGGTGCCGGGGCCCGCGGGCGAGAAGACCCGCAGGACCACGGCGTCCAGGCCGGAGCCGAGGACGAGTTCGGTCGCGGCGAGCTTGCTCACTCCGTACGGGCCGCCGGGGCGGGGGACGGCGTCCTCCGCCGTGGAGGAGTTGGGCTGGCTGGGGCCGTACTCGGCGCCGCAGCCGATCTGCACGAGCCGGGCGCCGCAGCCGCTGCGGCGCAGGGCCTCGCAGACGGTGGCCACGGCGACGGTGTTGTGCCGGGTGAGGTCGCGGGCTCCGCCGCGGGTGGTGCCGGCGCAGTTGACCACGACGCCGGGGTGTACGGCGTCGAGGAAGCGGGTGAGCGCGCCGGGGCTGCCGGTGGCGAGGTCGAAGCGGACGTCCGCGTCGTCGCCGCGACCGAGAGCGGTGAGCTGGACGGCCGGGTCGGCGAGCAGGCGGTCGGCGACGAAGCGGCCGAGGTAGCCGTTGGCTCCGATCAGCAGGACTCTCATCGGGCGGCTCCTGTAGCGGCCGAGGCTGCTGGGCGGGTGATCATGCGGGATCTCCTTGGGATGGGGCCTCCGGCTGGGCGTGGGCCGAGGCTCGGGTGAGGGTGCGTGCTGCGTGGATCAGGAGGGTCAGGGCGGCCACGCCGCAGATGAGGGTGGGGACGCCGCTGGGGTCCCAGGCGGTGACCAGGGTTTCCACGGGGGCGGCCAGCGCCCCGCAACCGGGCAGGCGGGCCGTGAGGACCACGGCCAGGACCGCCGCCTGGGCGAGGACCGCGGCGACGAGGATCACCTTCGGCGCATGGGTGAAGCCGTGGAGGGTGAGGAGGCGGGCCAGGAAGAGGAGGGCCCCCAGGGCGAGCACCTCGTGGAAGGTGAAGGGCTCGTCCAGGGCCGTGGCGCAGAAGGCGAAGAGAGCGGCAAGAGCGCACAGGAACAGGACGAAGACGCCGAGCAGCAGGGGGCGCACGGAGTCGGCGAAGTCCTCGAGGCCACGGCTGGCCGCGACCTTGCGTCGGGCCCGTACGGCGAACAGCCGGGCGCTCCAGACCCCGGGGGCGAAGGCCAGGGTGAGGGCCAGGGCCGGGGCTACGGCGAGCGCCCAGCCACCGTCGGAGGTGACGCCGGTGGCGCCGGTGGGCAGGCCGTCGGGGCCGCCGGTGATCGCGGTGTGGAGCAGGCCGTCACCCAGGAGGGCGTAACCGACGAGCCAGCAGGTCCAGGCCGCCGGGCCCGTGGTGGGTGGGTTGGACGCGGCGGGCGTGGTGCCGAGCGGCCTGCCGCGTCGCAGGGCCGCGCGCATGGCCAGGGCGATGGCGAGGACGCCCGCAGAGACGGCGTAGACGCGGGTCTGGCCATGAGTGAGGCGCAGAGCGGCCACCGATGCGAGGCCGAGGGCGCCGGGGAGCAGGGTGAGGACGACCCAGCCGGCGCGGAGTCCGGGAGCGGCCCTGTCTGCGGAGGGGCGGGCGGCGGCACCGAGGCGCACGCGCCGCTCGGGGTCGCGCAGCAGCGACACGCACGCCTCCGCGAGCGCTCGCGGAGGGCGCGGGGGTACGACGAGTCCGGTGCCGCCGATGACCTCGACCACGGCGCCGACGTCCGCGGACACCGTCGCGCGGCCGGCGAACATCGCCTCGACGAGTCCGGCGGGGAAGCCTTCGACGACGCTGGACAGGACGGTCACGGCGCCCGCTGCGTACGCGTCGGCGGGGCCGGTGAGCTCCGGGCCGCCGATCTTCTCGAAGGACACCGGACCGGCGCCGTCGGCGTGTGGGTCCTCGGCCCCGTCCGGGAAGAGCCGCGTGGCCAGGTCCCGGCCGGCCCCGAGGGAGGGGGCGCCCTCGGGGCCGGCCGGGCCGCCGATGATCCGCAGGCGGGCCGAGGGCTCGGCCGTACGGACCACGGCGAACGCGTGCAGCAGCGAGACGAGGTCCTTGGCGGGCTCCACCCGGCCGGTCCCGACGAGGGTGTGCGGGGCGGCGCGCTCCGGTGACCCGCCCGTCTCCGCGAAGGGCGCCGCGTCCATCCCGGGATGGACCGTACGGACCTTGGCCCGGTCGGCGCCGCAGCGCTCCTGCCGGCGGCGGGCGTGCGAGTTGCCCGGGGTGATGAACGCGGCCCGCCGGTAGGTTTCGGTGGCGAGCCGGCCGTGGAAGGCCGCGAGCAGGGACCGGACGGCGGGCGAGGAGTCCGGCCGGATCAGGTAGTGCGTGCGCAGCCGAACGCCGTACTCGGTCACCAGCAGGGGGATGCCGAAGAAGTGGGCGGCGAGCAGACCCGGCGGGGCGGCCGTGCCGCCGGAGGCTGCGTGGCACAGGTCGACCGCGCCGCACCCGTCCTCCCCGTACCAGTCGGGGGAGAGGGGGCGCAGGGCCTGGTGCAGGTGCGCGGCCACGGCCAGCAGGTCCGGCGCCCGGGCCTCCCGCGCGGCGGGCAGCACGCGGGGCGCACGACAGGCGCGTTCCAGGGCTCGTACGGCGGTCTCGGAGCGGAGGGCGGCGATGAGACCGCCCTCGTCGCGGGCGAGTTCGTCGCGGGCGAGTTCGTCGCGGGCGAGTTCGTCGCGGGCGAGTTCGTCGCGGGCGAGTTCGGTGAGGCCGAACAGAGCTCCGGCGAAACGGTCCGCCTCGGCCGGGGCACGGGTCGTCCCTGCCGTTCCGGTGTCCCCGGGGCCCGCGTCGGATGTCATCGCCGGGACCGCCGTGGCGGAGTCGGACGCGCAGAGAATGGCGACGGGTTCGCCGTAGTGCTCGGCGAAGCGCCGGCGCGCGCGCCTGCCGTACACCACCTCTTCGTCCCCGGCCGTCCACAGCGGCGCGGTACGCACCCGGCCGACCTGCGGCGGCAGCGGCACCCAGCCCTCGTCCCCCTGGGCCTCACTGCGACTGAACGCGTAGACGTCGAACTCGTGGTGTCCGAGTCCGCGCACGAGACGGTCGCACCAGAGTCCGGCGTCACCGCTCACATACGGAGAGTCACCTTCCGTAGGTAGTCCGATGCGCACGAGTGCACCCCCGATCTCCCGTATGGGGAGCCGCCGTTGCCCCGGCGGCTCGTAGCGGGACGAACGTATGCGGACAAGGTGGTGGCGTGATGGACGGTTGTCCGTCACGCCATCAAAAGGGGTGAACGGTCGTAACTTTCCCGCGTGGAGCGCGTTGGGTCGCGCTGGGAGATCGGATGCCGTCAGCTGTTCGGATACGCCCAGGCATTGGGCCGACAGCTGATTCCGTCGTGTTCGAGGAACTTGGTCTGCTGCTGCATGACCGGGGCCAGATCGCCGTCCTTGTCACAGGTGACGTGGTTGTACCCGAGGCGGTGGCCGACCTCGTGGTTGATCAGCATCTGGCGGTAGGCGAGCAGCTCGTCGCCGTACGTCGCGGCCCCCCGAGCCCAGCGGAACGCGTTGATCATCACGCGTTCGGTGGCCGCCGAGTCACAGGACACGTTGTCGACCGTGGTGTCCAGGCCGGACTTGGCGCACCATTCGGCGGTCGTCGCGGGGCTGGCGAGGGTGATGACGAAGTCGGGGCGGCCGGAGTGGATGCGTTCGAAGGTGCGGGCGCCGTTGTGCGCCCAGCTGCGGTTGTCGTTGAGCGTCCTGTGCACCGCCTCGGCGAAGAGTGCCCCGTCCAGGCCGAGTCCCTGCTCCACGTCCACGCGGTAGGTGATCTTCTGCCCCTTGCCGGACCCGTCGGCGATGCCGGTGATCGCGTCGAACCTCCCCGAGCCCTCGGCCGTGGCGCTGAGCGGGAACTTCCTGTCCATCTTCTGCGCGTACGTCAGCGGCTCGGTGCGGGAGGTCCCCCGATCGTCGTCCGCGCCCCCGTTCACGCCGGGGTCCCGGACGTCGCGCGCCGCCTGTTCGGGGGCGGACTGCGACTGAAGGCCGTCGGAACCGTCGCGTTCGTCGGCGACCTGGCCGGCCACGACGATCGCCAGCACGGTGGTGACGGCGGCGGCCGCGGTTCCGGCGAACGCACGCCCCTTGGCGCCCTTGCCCTGCTCCGGCGCGCCGGTGGGCGGCGCGTCGTCGTCGGGGCCGACCGGGTCCCCCGCGGCCGGGGCGGAGCTCCGGTCCGTGACGGCGGCGCAAGGGTCTGCGGGGTGTGCGCGGTCCGCGCCGGAGGCCGGGCGGGCCGTGGCGGTCCGACGTGACGCGAAGACGTCGTCGCCCTCGCCGAAGGCGTCGAGGTAGTCCTGCCGCGGCCCCTGTCGCCCGCCCGGTTGCTCGGGCGGCGCCTGGCGCTGTCCCGGCAGGGGGAGGGCCCTGTCGGCCGACCCGGCACTCGCGCCACGTCCCCCCACCTCTCCCCAGCCACCGCCGGGTTCCCGCTGCTCGGGGTGGCCGCCGCCACGGCCAGCTCCCGGAACGCCGTGCGCGGGAGCGCCGTCGGGCAGGCGGGGGAAGCCATGGGCGGGCGTGCCGTCGGGGAAGCGGTGCGCTCCGTGGGCCGGGGTTCCGGGCCCCGCGGGTATGCCGTCGCCCCGCGCCGCCTGCCCGGGTGAGCCGTACGGGCCGGGCGGGGCGGGGTGGGTGGGTGGGCCGTACGCACCGGTTCCGCCGGAGGCCGCCCCCTGCCCCGGGGGCGTCGTACCCCGCGCCGGGCGGGCGTCGTCCTTGGGCGCGGGTCCACGGCGGCTGTGGCGTCCCACGTCGTGCCTCAGCCCCTCGCGTTGTCGGCGGTTGACCCGCCGGCGGCGGTCCCGTCCGCGGCGATACCGGCGGTCGAGCCCGGGGCGCCCTTCGCGCCCGGCTCCAAAGTATCCCCCTCCTCCGCCGAATCCGTTGCATCCGCGAGGAGTTCACGGAACGCAGCGGCCACCGCCTCGGGGTATTCCATCATCGCCACATGCCCCGCATCAGGCAGGGTGACCAGCCTGGAGTCCCGGAACGCGCGGGCCGCGCGCCCGGCCATCCGGAAGCCGACGAGCTGGTCCCGTCCGCCGTACAGCAGCAGGGTCGGCGCGAGCACCCGCTCGGCCTGGCGCCACAGCCCGTGCTGACCGCCGAGAGTATACGCGTTGACGAGGCCCCGCGCGGAGCGGGTCATGGCATCCCAGAAGTACGGCAGCCGCAGCCGCCGCTCCATCTCCTGCACGGCGTGGCGGAACGCCTCCGGTGCCACCTGCCCGGGATCCCCGTAGCAGAGCGCCACGACGCCGCGGACGCGCTGCTCCGCCGACCATCCCCGGGTGATCCGGGTGAACAGCGGGGCCACCCCGGGCACCGCCAGCAGTCCCGTCGGCACGGCGGTGCGCTGTACGCGCAGTTCGGGAAGGGCCGGTGACACGAGCGTGAGCGTCCGGACGAGATCGGGGCGTACGGCGGCGACACGGGTGGCGACCGCGCCGCCGAGCGAATTGCCCAGGAGGTGTACGGGGCCGCGCCCGGCCACGTCGAGATAGCGGATCACCGCGCGGGCGTGCGCCGGGATCGAGTAGTTGCCGTCGTCCGGCGGCGGCGAGCTGCCGAAGCCGGGAAGGTCGACGGCCTCGCTGTGAACAGCGTCCTCCAGGAGGGGCATCAGCGTCGACCAGTTCTGCGACGACCCCCCGAGCCCGTGGATGTGGAGTGCGGGCGGGAGACCTTCGCGCGTGGGCGGTCTCGACCGCACGGACAGGGTGAGGCCCGGAAGTTCGACCGACCTGAGACGCTCACCCTCGGCGACCCTCACGGCAGCCGCTTCGGAAAGAACGGTCGTGGGCGGCACGGACGGCAGGTCGGTCGAAGGCATGCGGCAATATTACGAGACGATCACGCCGGGGCTCATGTGTCGGCGGTCACAGGTCCGCCGCCCCGCCGCGTGCACACGGCGTCACGTTCCGGTCGCGGATCGTACGGCGTCCGGATCGGGTGTCTCCCCGGCTCGAACCGGGGGCACCCGTATGTGGCCCCCGCACGGTGCGGGGCCGTTCGCAGGAAGGGAGCCCAGCCATGGCACCGGATCCCACCGATCCCGAGACGTTCGAGGAAGCCGACGACGCCCGCGAAGACCTGGGGTACGGCGTCGAGGCGCCGGAGGCCGACGCGGCCGAGCAGCGCGCGGCCCTCGCCCCGGACCGTGACGAGCCGCTGACCGACGCCGACATCGACCGCGCCAACGAGGCGGACCTCGCCGAGCAGGCCAGGGTCGTCTCCCTCGACGAGGACGACTACCGGTGACGGCGCCGAGGGAGCCGTGGAGGCCGCCGAAGGGCGACTCCACGGGAGGGTTCCACGCGGAAGCGAGGCATCGCCTTGCCCTCTCTGACAGCTTCTGAAACCGTCCGTACGGCTTTCGGTGTCGTCCGGTCCGTGAAATTCTGCGCTCTCACCGCGCACAGCACGGTTACCGAAAAGTACGATGACGGCGCGGCTCACACCGCATGTGGACGACAATGGGAGGCGGCGTGACAGCCATCGAGCAGACAGAGACCGTGCGCCCGAGGGGTACACGCCTGCCGCGCCGTGCCCGACGGAACCAGCTGCTGGGCGCCGCCCAGGAAGTGTTCGTCGCGCAGGGTTACCACGCGGCGGCGATGGACGACATCGCCGAGCGGGCGGGCGTCAGCAAGCCGGTGCTCTACCAGCACTTCCCGGGCAAGCTCGACCTGTATCTGGCGCTGCTGGACCAGCACTGCGAGTCGCTGATCCAGTCGGTGCGTCACGCGCTCGCGTCGACGCACGACAACAAGCAGCGCGTACGGGCGACCATGGACGCCTACTTCGCGTACGTCGAGGACGACGGTGGCGCCTTCCGGCTGGTCTTCGAGTCGGACCTGACGAACGAGCCCGCGGTACGTGAGCGGGTCGACCGGGTCACCAACGACTGCGCCGAGGCGATCTGCGACGTCATCGCCGAGGACACCGGGCTGTCGCGCCAGGAGTCGATGCTGCTCGCCTCGGGGCTTGGCGGTCTGGCCCAGGTGGTCGCGCGGTCCTGGCTGCACAGCGACCGCAGCGTGCCGCGCGACCAGGCGGTCCAGCTGCTGACCTCGCTGGCCTGGCGGGGCATCGCCGGATTCCCGCTGCACGGCAGCGAGCAGCAACTCTGACAGCACCGGGCCGCAGGGGCCGGCGGGCGGGGGGGGCCGTTTGTTCCCGTCCGCTGTTCGCTCCTGGCGTTGCGGGGGCTGAGCGTGCACATCGCCTCACCGGGCTAATGTGTGCTGGGTACGGCGCGGAAGGTCGCGCACTTCACTGACCGTCGGAGGGACATAGCCGTGGAGGTCAAGATCGGCGTGCAGCACGCGCCCCGCGAGATCGTTCTGGAGAGCGGTCAGAGCGCCGAGGAGGTCGAGCGTGTGGTGGCCGAGGCGCTGGCCGGGAAGTCTCAGCTGCTGAGTCTCGTGGACGAGCACGGCCGCAAGATCCTGGTCCCGGCCGACCGTCTCGCATACATCGAGATCGGCGAGCCGGCCCCGCGCAAGGTGGGCTTCGGCGCGCTGTAGGCGACGGCCGGCAGACACGCCGACAAGCACGGAAGGGCCCGGCGGCTCGGCACCTCGAGCCGCCGGGCCCTTCCATGCCCGCGTTCCGCACCCCGGATGTTCCGGCGCTCCGCTCTCCGCGTCTGCTCCGTTCGGCTTCTCCCCCCCCTGCCGTTCACCCCCGCGCACCCCGCCGCTCCCCTGCCGTCCACCGCCGTCTTCGCTCTTCACGGACGAGACAGGGCTCCCTGTGCAGGGAAGGATTGGAATCCGCAGGTCAGGGGTAGACGGGCTACGACCGATGTGAGCAGGCCGGCCCTGTGGGAGGGACCCCGAACATGCTCTTGGAAGCGCTCAGTTCAGCGATCCTCGGCCTGGCTCTGGCATGGGTGGCCACGCGCCGCCTGCCGCACCGCCTCCCCGCCCGCACCCTGGTCCTGTCGACCGGTGTGGCCGGAGCCCTGTTCGGCGCGTTCCTCACGCACAGCGCGCTGGACGCGGACCGCCTGCTGACGGTCCTGCTCGGGGCGGCGATCGTCTCCGTGGCGTCGCTGTCGCTGCTGCTGCGCCCTGCGGGCGGACTCGGCGGCCGGTCGGCGACCGCCTGACCGGCCGCCGAAACCGGCCCCGCCGGCACCTCCCGTCCTGGAGCCCCGCGGAGCCCCCAGGAGCCCGGCCGAGCCGGACGATTCTCAGGCCGCCAGGCCCAGGGCCGCCATCCGCTTGGTGTGGGCCTCGGTGATCCGGGAGAACATCCGGCCGACCTCGGCGAGGTCGAAGCCGTCCGAGACACCGCCGACGAGCATCGTCGACAGCGCGTCCCGGTCGGCCACGACCCGCTGCGACTGGGACAGCGCCTCACCCATCAGCCGCCGCGCCCACAGCGCGAGCCGCCCGCCCACGCGCGGGTCCGCGTCGATCGCCGCGCGCACCTTCTCCACGGCGAACCCGCCGTGCCCGGTGTCGTCGAGCACGCCCAGCACCAGCGCGCGGGTGTCGGAGTCCAGCCGGACCGCGACCTCCCGGTAGAAGTCGCTGGCGATCGAGTCGCCGACGTAGGCCTTGACCAGCCCCTCGAGCCAGTCGGAGGGCGCCGTCTGCTTGTGGAAGCCCTCGTAGGCGGCCACGAACGGCTCCATCGCGACGGTCGGCTCCTGGCCGATCCCGGCCAGCCGGTCGCGCAGCCGCTCGAAGTGGTGGAACTCGGCCGACGCCATCTTCGCCAGCTCCGCCTTGTCCTCCAGCGTGGGCGCCAGCTTGGCGTCGTCGGCGAGCCGCTCGAACGCCGCCAACTCCCCGTACGCGAGCGCGCCGAGCAGGTCCACGACGGCGGCGCGGTACTGCGGGTCGGCGGAGGCGGCCGCCCAGTCCATGGCGGCGACGCCGGTCGGCGCGGCGGGGGTGTCGGGGGTGGCCTCGACGTGGTCGGGCATGTCAGAGCTCGTCATAATCCGCACAATAGCCCGCTTGTCCCGGGCCGTAAGGCGCTGGTCAGCACGTGTGATGACGACTACGTGACCAAATCGGCCATGGCGTGTGCACGAATTCGAGGTATGGTGGTAATGCGTCTGTCGACTACTTTGAGGTAGTCGACAGGGCGCATGCATGAGGATGCCCGGTCGGAGGCCCGATCGGCTCCGCCCCGACCGCTCTCCCTGACCGTACGGCACCTTGCGTACGACGATCGGAGGGACCCTCAGCGGTACGAGCGCTAGAGCGTCGGCAGTGGTCCCGTGCCCTACGGCATCCCCGTAAGGCAGCCGACGTCCCCGGCACGGTCCATAGACGACCCCCCGCGCTCGCCTCGCACCGCGCACACAGAAGAGGCAGCACCCTGACTACGTTCCGAGAGCTCGGGATTCTCCCCGAGACCGCCGAAGCCCTTGAAGCCGTCGGCATCATCACCCCCTTCCCCATCCAGGAGATGACGCTCCCCGTGGCCCTGTCGGGCTCGGACGTCATCGGCCAGGCCAAGACCGGTACCGGCAAGACGCTGGGCTTCGGCCTTCCGCTCCTCGAGCGCGTGACCGTCCCCGCGGACGTGGAGGCGGGCCGCGCGAAGCCCGAGGACCTCACGGACACGCCGCAGGCGCTCGTCGTCGTCCCCACCCGCGAGCTGTGCACGCAGGTCACCAACGACCTGCTGACCGCAGGCAAGGTGCGCAACGTCCGCGTCACCGCGATCTACGGCGGACGGGCCTACGAGCCGCAGGTCGAGGCCCTGAGGAAGGGCGTCGACGTGATCGTCGGCACCCCGGGCCGGCTGCTCGACCTGGCCGGGCAGAAGAAGCTGAACCTGAAGGATGTCAGGGCCCTCGTCCTCGACGAGGCCGACGAGATGCTCGACCTGGGCTTCCTGCCCGACGTCGAGAAGATCATCAACCTGCTTCCGGCCCGCCGCCAGACCATGCTGTTCTCGGCGACGATGCCGGGCGCGGTCATTGGGCTGGCCCGCCGCTACATGTCGCAGCCCACGCACATCCGCGCCACCGCGCCGGACGACGAGGGCGCGACCGTCGCGAACACCACGCAGTTCATCTACCGCGCGCACAACATGGACAAGCCCGAGATGGTCGCGCGGATACTCCAGGCGGACAGCCGGGGCCTGGTCATGGTCTTCTGCCGCACCAAGCGCACCGCCGCCGACCTCGCCGACCAGCTCAAGCAGCGCGGTTTCGCCTCCGGCGCGGTCCACGGCGACCTCGGCCAGGGCGCCCGCGAGCAGGCGCTGCGCGCGTTCCGCAACGGCAAGGTGGACGTGCTCGTCTGCACCGACGTCGCCGCCCGCGGCATCGACGTCGAAGGCGTCACGCACGTCATCAACTACCAGTCCCCCGAGGACGAGAAGACGTACCTGCACCGCATCGGCCGTACCGGCCGCGCGGGGGCGAAGGGTACGGCGATCACGCTGGTCGACTGGGACGACATCCCGCGCTGGCAGCTGATCAACAAAGCGCTGGACCTGGGCTTCGGCGACCCGCCGGAGACGTACTCCACCTCCCCGCACCTGTTCACCGACCTCGGCATCTCCGAGGGCACGAAGGGGGTCCTGCCACGTTCGGAGCGCGTCCGCGCCGGGCTCGACGCGGAGGAGATGGAGGACCTGGGCGAGCCGGGCGGCCGTGGTGGCCCACGCGGACGCGGTGGCCGCAACGACCGGGCCGACCGCAGCAACCGGGGCGACTCCCGGTCCGCCGATCACGAGCGTTTGGCCCGTACGCCGCGCCGCCGTCGCCGCACACGTGGCGGTACGCCGCTGAGCGAGTCGGCGCGGCAGCCGGCGGTCCCGGCCGTCGAGGGCACCGGTGAAAGCACCGGTGAGACGGAGGCCGGCACCGCTTCCCGCACCCCGCGTCGCCGTCGCCGTATGCGCGGTGGGGCCGCGGCCGAGGCGACGACGGCCCCGGTGACCGCGGTCGAGTCCGCCGAGGCCGCTGTCGCGACGGCGGAGGGCACGACCGGCCACGCGCCAATGGCCCTGGAGGCCCTCGATGCCCCGTCGGGCGAGGTCCCGTCGAAGTCGCGCCGCCGCCGTTCCCGCAGGTCCGCGGAGCCGGAAGCCGTCGACTCCGCGGCCGACGCAGCGGTGGCGGTCGCCGTCGCCCCGTCGGCCGGGAGCACCGCCCCGACCGGGACGGCCCCGGTGACCGGGGAGCCCGAGGCCCCCGCCGCCGAGCCGCGCCGTCGCCGGACCCGCAAGTCCGCGGCCGCGACTGCGTCTTCGGCTGCCGAGGCAGTGGCGGACACGGCCGAGGCGACCGCCGCATCCGTCCCGGAGCCGGTGGAGACCAAGCCGCGCCGCACCCGCAAGAGCGTGGCCAGGGCCCCCGAGGCTGCCGAGGCCGTGCTCGACACCGCCGAAGGCACGGAGGCCAAGCCCCGCCGCCGCACCCGCAAGGCCACCGCGACGGCCGAGGCCGCCGGGACCACCGCGACGGCCGCTGGTATTCCGGCCCAGGCTGCGTCCGAGACCGAGCCGGAGGCAGCCGTGGCGGCCAAGCCCCGGCGCACCCGCAAGACCGCCGCGACGGCGGAGACGGCTGTGGACACGGCCGAGGCCACCGAGGCCAAGCCCCGGGTCCGCCGCACCCGCAAGGCGGCCACCGCCACGCAGCAGCCGGAAGCCTCGCCGGAGACCACGGTCACCACGGCCGAGGCGAAGCCCAAGCGCACCCGGAAGGCGGCGGCCGACAAGACCGTCGACACTGCTGAGGCTGTCGAGGCTGTCGAGACCAAGCCCCGCCGCCGCGCCCGCAAGGCCACCGCGGACACCGCCGGTATCCCGGCCCAGGCTGCGTCCGAGACCGAGCCGGAGGCAGCCGTGGCGGCCAAGCCCCGGCGCACCCGCAAGACCGCCGCGACGGCCCCCGTGGAGTCCACGGAGGCCTGACGCCCACCAGAGGCGACGCCGACGGCCCGGCCCCCACAGAGGTGTGGGGGCCGGGCCGTCGGCGTCGCCCGGCGCCCCGTCCGCGCCCCGTCCGCGCCCCGGCGCCCGCTACCCTCACCCCGTGACCAGCCACCCCTCCCCCGTTTCCCCTCCTTCCGCTCCTTCCGCTTCCCCTGCCCCCTCCCCTCCCTCCCCTTCCTCCCCTCCCTTCTCCACGCTGCCGGCCGGTGCTCGGGCTTACCGGCTCCGCACCGCCCGTGGGGAGTTCGCCGTCGTCGACGTGCCGCCGGCCGACGGGATCGAGCCGAAGGGGGTCGTGCTGTCGCTGCCCGGGTTCACGGGCAGCAAGGAGGACTTCACGCTGGTGCACGGACCGCTCGCCGCACGCGGGTACCGCAGCGTCGCCGTGGACGGGCGGGGGCAGTACGAGTCGGACGGGCCCCTGGACGACGAGTCCGCGTACGCGCGGGCGGAACTGGCGCGGGACGTGCTCGCGCAGGCGGAGGCGCTCGGCGGTCCGCGCGGAGCGGACGTACCACTGCATCTGGTCGGACACTCGCTCGGCGGCCAGATCGCCCGTGCTGCGCTGCTCGAGGACCTCTCGCCTTTCGGTTCGCTCACCCTGATCTCGTCCGGTCCCGCCCGGATCTCGGTCTCCCAGGAACAGCGCGTGAAGCTGCTGCGGGACGCGCTCTCCCACAAGACGATGGCGGAGTGCTGGGATGCGGTCCTGGCCCTGGGCCCACCGGAGGAGGTCGGCGGACCCGCGCGCGGGATCGGGGGCCAGGAGCATCTGCGCCGCCGCTGGCTGGGCACCAGCCCCGCTCAGCTCCTTGCTACGGGGCGGCAGTTGTGCGCGGAGCCGGATCTGGTCGCCGAACTGGCCGCCGTACCGCTGCCGTTCCACGTGCTGTCGGGCGCGTACGACGACACCTGGCCGGTGGCGGACCTCGACGCCATGGCCGTACGCCTGAACGCGCACCGCACGGTCGTCGCGGGGGCCGAGCACTCCCCCGCCGCCGACCGGCCCGAGCCCACCGCGCAAGCCCTCGCCGACTTCTGGGACGGCCTCCAGGCCCGCCCCGCCGACAACGCCACCGGCACCGGGCCCCTCTCCTAGTACTGCGCCTGGAGGTGGGCCCAGAAGCCGTCGCGCAGGGCGCGTCGCAGGTCGGCCTGTCCGCGCAGGGAGTACTGCAGCAGCCCTTCGGCCTCCACCAGCAGGTCCTGGTCGACCGAGCCGGGCAGATAGGGGCGGCCCGGCAGTAGTTCCACCAGCGAGTCCCGCCCGCGTTCGGAGAGCCACTTCGCGGCGATCTGCGCGCCGACGAAGCGGACGTCCTCGCGGGCGGGCCGGCCCGTCGCGGGCTCGTACATGGGGCCCGTACGCCGGGAGACGTACGGCTTGAAGAAGTCGAGGTCGAAGGTGCGCTGGCTGTCGACCTCCCAGAGCAGGGGCTCGGCCTGGTTGCGGCCATCAGGGGCCTCTATCCCCCAGAGGTGGACCCGGGCGCCGTACCCCTGGGCGGCCTCGACCGCCGAGACCAGGTCCTCGTCGCCGCCCAGCAGGGCCGCGTCGCTGATGGCGCGGTGCCGGGCCAGTGACTCCAGGTCGGAGCGGATCAGGGAGTCGACGCCCTTCTGCTGGTTGTTGGCGTTGAGGTTGCCCAGGCGGACCTTGACGTCGGGGAGCTCGGCGATGGTCTGCTGCTCGGCGGTGTGGATACGGCGCCTGGCGCCGTCGTACCAGTAGACGCGCAGCAGTCTGCTGTCCGCGAAGATGGTGCGGGCCCGGTCGATGAGCGCGTCGATGAGTCCCTCGGCGTCGAGGTCGAAGGCCCGGCGGTCCTCCGTCCCGGCCACCAGCCGCCCCGCCGCCGCGTACAGGTAGCCCGCGTCGACGAAGATCGCGTGGGTGGAGGGCGTCTTCGCCACCTCGGCGAGCATGCGCTGGAGCAGCTCGTTCGTGCGGTCGATACGGGAGTTCAGGTCCGCCAGGTCGTCGTTCATCGTTTCCATTGTCCCGGCGGTCACTGTGCGAACACAACCGGTCCCGGTCGGTCTCCTGCGAAACCCCTACTCGTCATTATTTAGCCGATCGAAGAATTTCTTTAGCGTAGGGAATGTCTGTAGGGGGCAACTCGTTGAGAGCGGATGGAACACGGGCCGTTCCGGACCGTGGCCGACCACCCCAGTAGTTCTCCTTCAGGAGGATGCCCGGACGAAGGGAGAAGCCCCTGCGCTTCGAAATCATGCGACTCGACGACATCGACGGCACCGCCGTGGACACCACCGTCGTGGACGCCGCCTCCGTCAACCACATCGTGCAGCAGGCCGCCGCCATCGGGCAGCGCCTGTGGATCCGCCCGGCCGACACACCGGCCTCATAACTCAGGACACCGGCAGCGCACCGGCCTTCCGGAGCCCCCGTACCGCCGTCGCCGGCCACGGGGGTTTCGTGCGTCCCGTGCGCTGCCGTCCGGCGTCGCGCGGGCGACACGGTCAACCGCCCTGGATCACCTGTGTGACCCCGTTGATGATCTGCTGGACGGCGATCGCGGAGAGCATCATGCCCGCGAGCCGCGTCACCAGGACCACCCCGCCGTCCTTGATGACCCTGATGATCAGCAGCGAGTACCGCATCACCAGCCACAGCACGACGTGGATGGCGAGGATCGCCGCCCACACCGACACCTGGGCCGTGCCGCTGTCGGCCTTCTGCACGGCGAGGATGACCGACACGATCGCGCCGGGCCCGGCCAGCAGCGGCATGCCGAGCGGGACCAGGGCGACGTTGACGTCCTTGGTCTGCTGGGGCTCGTCGGTCTTGCCGGTGAGCAGGTCGAGCGCGATCAGCAGGAGCAGCAGCCCGCCCGCGATCATCAGCGCGGGCACGGACACGTGCAGGTAGTCGAGGATCTGCTGCCCGACCAGCCCGAACAGGGCGATCACGCCACCGGCCACGCAGACGGCCTGGAAGGCCATCCGCTTCTGCACCTTGGCGGGCCGGCCCGCGGTCAGGGCCAGGAAGATCGGGGTGATCCCGGGGGGATCCATGATGACGAAGAGGGTCAGGAAGAGGGAGCCGAAGACGGCGACGTCGAACATGACTGCCTTGCTGTGAAACGAATGAGGGGAGAGGGGTGGCGGGAGCGGCGAGCCGGGGGCACCGGAAGGACGCGCGCGCAGACGTGCTCGATGCACGGGCTCGGAACGGGGAGCCTCAAGGAGCGGGAAGGCGCGGGGGGAAAGCGTGCGCCGCCCCTGCCGGGGCGAAGCCCAAGGGCGTACGGACGGGCGGCTCAGGCGCCGCCGGCCCCCGGCACCGGGAACGCGCCGGCCGCACGGCGTGTGATCTCGCCGTACACCTCGGGGTCCGTGGTGAACTCGCCGGGCACGCAGCTCTTCCGGCTGCCGTGGTAGTCGCTGGACCCGGTCACGAGCAGCCCCAGTTCCTTCGCGAGGCCCCGCAGCCGCGCCCGGGTGTCGGGGTCGTGGTCCATGTGGTCGACCTCGATGCCGTCGAGGCCGGCCTCGGCCAGTTCGGCGATGGCGGAATCCGGCACGGTCCGACCGCGCTTGGCCGCGGCCGGGTGGGCGAACACCGCCACCCCGCCCGCTCCCTTGACCAGGCGCAGCGCCTCGAAGGGGTCGGTCTCGTGCTTCGCCATGTGGGCCCGGCCGCCGTCGGCCAGCCACTGCGGGGTGAACGCGTCGTTCACCGTCTCCACCACACCCAGCTCGACGAGTGCCGTGGCGATGTGCGGGCGGCCCACCGAGCCGTCGCCGGCGATCCGCGCGACCTGCTCCCAGGTGACGGGCACCCCCAGATCGTTCAGCTTGGCGACCATGCCCCGGGCCCGCGGCACCCGGTCGTCCCGGACCAGCTCACGCTCGGCGAGCAGCGCCGGTTCCTCGGGGTCGAACAGGTAGGCCAGCATGTGCATGCTGGTGCCGGCGTAGCGGCAGGAGAGCTCGGCACCGGTCACCAGCGTGAGCCCCGCGGGGAGTGCGGCGAGGGCCTCTGCATGTCCGCGGGTGGTGTCGTGGTCGGTCAGCGCGACGACGTCGAGACCGGCGGCGGCCGCCGCTCGCACCAGCTCGGCCGGGGAGTCCGTACCGTCGGACGCGGTGGAGTGGGTGTGCAGATCGATGCGCACGACGCGTGGCTCCAAGCGGTGGCGGGCGGACGGGGACGGTTCAGGATAACCGCACTCCCGCACGCTACCGTCACACCCGAACTCGTCCCGCGCCCCCTACACACGCACTCCTCCGTCCACGCACTCCACCTCGACGCGCCCCTCCGGCCCTCCCGCCGCCACGGATCACGGCGCCTCCATCAGCCGCGGCGACAGCGCACCGCAGGGCACCAGCTCCACTTCGGCCCCGGCGTCCCGCAGGTCGGTGAGGACCAGTTCGTCGTACATCAGGAGCCCGGACCGCTCGGGCCACACCACCGCCCACAGCCACATCCCGAGCGCCTCGCCCGCGAAGACGGCCCGGTCGTCCGGTGTCTTGGAGACGTGCCAGAGCGGGGTCGGGCGGCCGGCGGCCAGCACCTTGGTGTCGGCGGGCTTCTCGACGTCCAGATACGGCCCCGGGTCCGGACCTTCGACGCCCGCGTACCGCGCGCCGAGTCCGACGCCGAGTTCCTCGGCCACCAGGATCAGCTCGCCCATGCCGCCGAGCGGCCCGGGTCCGGTGCACGCGACGGCGCTGGCACGGCCGCCGCTGCGGTCGTCACCGGCGCTGGCCACACCGCTGAACAGCCAGCCCACCGGCAGCGGCCACGGCATCCACACCGGCACCCGCGTACGGTGTACGACGACGTCGAGAGCCTCGACGCTCGGCGGTATCACGGGCTGGACCGGATGCACGGTGCCGTGCGCATCGCACTGCCAGGCATCGGAGAAGAGGCCGGGAGCCCTGACCCGGCCACCACACTTCGGGCAACTGGGTTCGCCTCTCATAGGGCCCCACGGTCCTACCCTCGCACCGCCACGTCAAGGACGATCACCCGTTCGGACCGAACCGGTCACCCACCACGGCCGAGGCCCGCCCGCCCGCGATCGCGCTCCCGGTTGACCTCAGGCCGCGCTTCCCTCGCCAACTGGGGCGTCACAGCTCGACGTTGACGGGTCGGCACAGGTGAGCTTGCTCACTCCGGCGAGCGACCGCCCGCCCCGCCGGGGAGCCGTTCAGTCCAGCGCGACGGAGGCGCGGGCGGGGTGCCGCAGGTCCGTCCCCCGGGCCAGCCAGCGCTCCTGAAGAGCCTGGGCGCCGTGCACCCGCTTCCAGGCGGCCTCGTTCGGCGTCATGGGCAGCAGCGGCAGGAACCGTACGGGCTCCATGGGCTCGTCGAGCTCCAGGTCCTCCACCAGACCGCCCGGCTCGGCGACCAGTACCGAGGTGAACGGGGCCCCGGGCCACAGCGGTTCACCGACGTCGAGTGAAGCACCGGGGGCCACGACCACGCCCTCGACCTGCGGGGACGCGGCGAGCACGGCGAGCGGGCGGAGCACCTTGTCGGTGTCGGCGGGACCGGTCCGTACCGACAGCACCAGTTCCGCGCGCGGGCCCTCGACCGGGTCCGCGAGCACCGCCGTGGGGTCGGCCATGGGCAGCGTGGACATGCCGAGGGTGGCGTAGCGCACGATGTCGCCCTCCTGGAAGCGCAACACCTCGACCCGGTCCGTACCCAGGAAGGTGACCGCCGCGCGTGCGTCCGGTTCGCCCAGAGCCGTACGCAACCGGGCTTCGACCAGAGGAAGAACATCTGCCATGCGGCGAGCATAGAACTCGTCGGCAGCAGGCGAAGCGGCGCCTTGACACAGCGGCCGGCTGCTAGTGTGGCCCGGTGGTTCGGGGCAGCACGCAGTAGGCCTCCCAGGCAACGCCCAGGCCCGTCAGGGCATTTTCAGGGCACTGGGAGAGTCCGCCGGAGCCCCGGTACCGCTGTGACCCTCCCCTGTGGGGGAATTCCCCCACAGGGGATCAGAATCGTCCCTCACGGGGGACCGGCCGGAGGAGGTGGGGCTGGCATGGACCGAAGTCGACCGTGCAGTAGCACCCGCTCTTCCACTCGTTGATGTAGCCGCTCCGTTCCGGCTGCCACCTCGCATTATCGCGTCTTCATCGGAAGAGCTTTTCGTTTCGTCCCGTCTGATCTGCCCCAGCAGCTGCATCAGCGACGAGACTCGCCACCGCGACGATGCGGTGCTCCCCGCTTTGTGGACGTGCCAAACATCCTCTGCCCCTGCTTTCCCGGAGGCCGGGTCATCTCCGGTCAGGACGTCCTCATTCCGAGTGGTTCCACCGTTGCACCGGCGCCTTTCGTTGCCCGTTTCGCGAAGGAGCCCGCCATGTCGATGATCCGCGACCTGCGCGCCGTGGTCCGTCCCTCCCGTGTCTCGCTGCGCAAGGAGAGCAACTCCCCGTACGACACCACCCGTGATCCGGCGACGGCCACCGCGGTCGTCGACTGCGCCATCTACCGCGACGGCCGGCGCGTGGAGACCGACAGCCCGCTCACCCCGCAGGAGGCGATGCGCCTGGTGCGCCGTGACTCGGGCTTCGTGTGGATCGGTCTGCACGAGCCGACCGAGGACGAATTCTCCGGTGTCGCCCGCGAGTTCGGTCTGCACCCGCTGGCCGTGGAGGATGCGGTCCAGGCCCATCAGCGGCCCAAGCTGGAGCGCTACGACGACTCTCTCTTCACGGTCTTCAAGACCATCCACTACCTCGACCACGACCGGCTCAACTCCAGCAGCGAGGTCGTCGAGACCGGTGAGGTGATGTGCTTCACCGGCCGGGACTTCTTCATCACCGTCCGGCACGGCGGCCAGGGCTCCCTGCGGGGGCTGCGGCACCGCCTCCAGGAGGACCCCGAGCTGCTGGCCAAAGGCCCCTCGGCGGTCCTGCATGCCATCGCCGACCATGTCGTCGACGGCTACATCGCGGTGGCCGACGCGGTGCAGGACGACATCGACGAGGTGGAGACGGAGGTGTTCTCGCCGGGCCGGGGAGGCACCCCGCGCGGCACCGACGCCGGACGGATCTACCAGCTCAAGCGTGAGGTGCTGGAGTTCAAGCGGGCGGTGTCGCCGCTGCTGCGGCCCATGCAGCTGCTGAGTGAGCGGCCGATGCGGCTGGTCGACCCGGAGATCCAGAAGTACTTCCGGGACGTCGCCGACCACGTGGCCCGGGTGCACGAGCAGGTGATCGGCTTCGACGAGCTGCTCAACTCCATCCTCCAGGCCAACCTCGCGCAGGCCTCCGTGGCGCAGAACGAGGACATGCGCAAGATCACCTCGTGGGCCGCCATCATCGCCGTGCCGACGATGGTCTGCGGGGTGTACGGCATGAACTTCGACTACATGCCGGAGACGCACTGGAAGTACGGCTATCCGGTGATCCTCAGTGTGACCGTCGCCCTCTGCCTGGGCATCCACCGCACGCTGAAGCGCAACGGCTGGCTCTGACACCGGCACCGGAGCGGGACCGGGCCCCGGGATCCGGGATCCGGGATCCGGCTCCACGGCCCTGGATAGGCTGGGCCCATGACAAGTGCGACCAGTGCGCTGTTCGACCGGGCCCTCGTCGAGGAGGCCACCAGGAAGTCCGGCCTCGTCTGGGTCCAGGGGCCCGGTGTCCCGGCCCGGCCGCTGTGGCATGTGTGGCACGAGGGTGCGATGTGCCTGGTCGGCGACGGTCCCGGCGAGCAGCCGCTGCCGGGGCTGGTGGACGGCGGGCCGGCCGGGGTGACGGTGCGCAGCAAGGACAAGGGCGGCCGGCTGGTCTCCTGGGCCGCGACGGTCGTGGAGCTGGCGTCCGGCTCCGAGGAGTGGGAGGCTGCGGTCGCCGTACTCAAGGGCAAGCGGCTCAACGCGCCCGACGGCGAGGCGATGACGGGTCGCTGGGCGCGTGAGTGCCGGGTCCTGCGCCTGGAGCCGACCGGGGTGACGGCACCGCTGCCCGACGGTTCCCTGGCCGAGCCCCCGCTGCCGACCCCGGTGACGACCCGGCATCCGGCCCCCGCGGGCCTGCCCCGGCTGCTGGCGGGGCGGAGGAAGCGGCGCTGACCGGCCGCTGTGCCGGTCCTCCTACGACGTCGGGAGCTGCCCCTCGTAGTCCAGCGTCTCGTCCTTGGCCGGCTTCTCCAGGGCGAAGTCGACGCCCCAGGCCGAGAAGGTGAGGGTGCCGGCCTTGCCGGCGCGCACCATGCGCAGTGGGTACGGCTTGCCCTCGAGGGAGACGTCCAGAGTGCCGCCGGAGCCCTTGTCTCCGGTGACGCGGATGCTGCGGACGCCGTCCTGCTCGTGGTGACCGTCCGTGGCGAGGGTGCCGTACAGGGTCAGCAGGCTGTCGAGGAGAACGTCCTTGTCCGCGAAGCCGATGAACTTCTTGTACGACGGGTCGCCCTCCGGCACCTTCACGTACTTCTCGGCGAGCTTGCCGGCCGCCACCGCGTCCGACGCGCCGTCACCCTTCGCGTCGTCCTCGCCGGCCCCCCCGTCCGCCTGGCCCCAGAACCTGGCGTCGGCCTTCAGGAAGAGCTCGTCGTCGACCTTCAGCAGCCGGAAGGTCTGCCCGCCGGCGGTGACCGATCCGATGCCGCCCTCGGGCTTGAGGCGCATGTCGAGCGTGTACGTACGCCCGCTGGTGACCACGTTCCCGTGCAGCCGCACGGTGTCGACCGACTTGGCGGCCGTCCGCGTCCTGTTCTGGATCTCGGCGGCGGAGAGCTTGCCGACGCCGTTGGTGCCCTTGTGGGGGTCTTCCTCCTCGGAGGAGCATCCCGTGAGCACCGTTCCGGTCACGAGCAGCACGCACACGGCACCCGCCAGCGTGGCTGTGCGGGAACGGCCCGGGGAGATCGGAGTCACAGGTTGCGCTGCCTCTCTGACGGGGACCTGAACGGCGTACCGCAGATTACCGGGACCGCACCGGCCCCTCGGAGGCAGTCCGTCCGGACCGGCTCCCGAAGCACCGCTGGTCGGGACGGGCTAGCCTGAAGCCGCCCGAACGGGGCATCCGGACCACCGGCACGGTACGCGGGGGAGAAGCGGCAGGGCCAGAGCAGGCAGCACGCAGCACAGGCAAGGCGGCACCGCAGCACCGCCCCGTACGAAAAGGAGCCGCCGCCATGGCAGCGGGCGCCCCCCGGTTCTTCGTCTCGCACATCTCCGGTGTCGCCACCTTCGATCCGGCCGGTGACCAGGTGGGGCGTGTGCGCGATCTGGTCGTCATGCTGCGGGTGGGCGGGCGTCCGCCGAGGCTGCTCGGTCTGGTGGTCGAACTCCCCAGCCGGCGCCGCATCTTCCTGCCCATGAACCGGGTGACCGCCGTGCAGTCCGGCCAGGTCATCACCACCGGGGTGCTCAACGTCCGGCGCTTCGAGCAGCGGCCCACCGAGCGGCTCGTCTTCGGCGAGCTCCTGGACCGCAGGGTGACGCTGGTGGAGACCGGTGAGGAGGTCACCGTCCTGGACCTGTCGGTGCATCAGCTGCCGGCCCGCCGGGAATGGGAGATCGACCGGGTCTTCGTCCGCAAGGGCAAGAAGGGCGGAACGTTTCGGCGGGGCAGGGGGGAGACACTGACCGTCGAGTGGTCGGCGGTCACCGGGTTCTCACTGGAGGAGCAGGGGCAGGGCGCCGAGAGTCTGCTCGCCACGTTCGAGCAGCTGCGTCCCGCCGACCTGGCCAACGTCCTGCACCACCTCTCCGCCAAGCGCCGCGCCGAGGTGGCCGCCGCCCTGGACGACGACCGCCTCGCGGACGTGCTGGAGGAGCTGCCCGAGGACGACCAGGTGGAGATCCTCGGCAAGCTGAAGGAGGAGCGCGCCGCCGACGTCCTGGAGGCCATGGACCCGGATGACGCCGCCGACCTGCTCTCCGAGCTGCCCGAGGAGGACAAGGAGCGGCTGCTGAGCCTGATGAAGCCCGGTGACGCGGCCGACATGCGGCGTCTGATGGCGTACGAGGAGCACACCGCGGGCGGTCTGATGACGACCGAGCCGATCGTGCTCAGGCCCGACGCGACCGTCGCCGACGCCCTGGCCCGCATCCGCAACCCGGACCTGTCCCCGGCGCACGCGGCCCAGATCTACGTGTGCCGTCCGCCGGACGAGACCCCGACCGGCAAGTACCTGGGCACGGTCCACTTCCAGCGGCTGCTGCGGGACCCCCCGTACACGCTGGTCGGCTCGATCCTCGACGACGATCTGCAGTCGCTGGCGCCGGGTGCGGCGCTGCCCGTGGTCGCCGGGTTCTTCGCCGCGTACGACATGGTGGCGGCGCCCGTGGTCGACGAGACGGGCGCGCTGCTGGGCGCGGTGACGGTGGACGACGTACTGGACCACATGCTGCCGGACGACTGGCGGGAGACCGAGTTCCATCTGGACGACGACGACGCCCCGGACCACGACGCCCCGGACGACACCGGGGGCCCGGAGGGCACGAGGGGCGCAGGGGACACGAACGGGACGGACGGCACCGATGACGCGGACGGCAGAGACGTCGGGGGCGACGAGGGGGTGGTGACCGATGGCACCTGAGCGCGACGGCGTGCGCGAGCAGCGTCAGCCCGCGGGAGCCACGGCCTCCGGCCACCGGCCGCGTACGCCCCGGCTGGACCAGCCGCTCCCGCCCGGGCGCCGGCTGCTGCCCGAGTGGGACCCGGAGGCCTTCGGGCGCCTGTCGGAGCGGATCGCGCGGTTCCTGGGTACCGGGCGGTTCATCGTCTGGATGACCGTCGTCATCATCGTGTGGCTGGTGTGGAACGTGGCAGCGCCCGAGGAACTGCGCTTCGACGAGTACCCGTTCATCTTCCTGACCCTGATGCTGTCCCTCCAGGCCTCGTACGCCGCCCCGCTGATCCTGCTCGCGCAGAACAGGCAGGACGACCGCGACCGGGTCAACCTGGAGCAGGACCGCAAGCAGGACGAGCGGGTGATCGCGGACACCGAGTACCTGACACGGGAGATCGCCGCCCTGCGGATCGGGCTCGGGGAGGTCGCGACGCGTGACTGGATCCGCTCGGAGCTCCAGGACATGATGAAGGAGCTCGAGGGACGGCAGAACGGACACCGGGCCCACCAGGACCACCAGGACCACCAGGACGCAATCGCGGCGATGCGGACGCAACGGCCTCCGGGACGTGACGCAGACGACCGGTAGAGGGCTTACCGGGAGACGCACCGGGCGCCGTACCATCGACACCATGGCTACGGAAGACGCGGTGCGCGAGGCACTGGCGACGGTGAACGACCCCGAGATCAACCGGCCCATCACCGAGCTGGGGATGGTCAAATCGGTGGAGACCGGTGCGGACGGGGCGGTCGCGGTCACCGTGTACCTGACGGTCTCCGGCTGCCCGATGCGGGACACGATCACGCAGCGGGTGACGGACGCGGTCTCCCGGCTCGAAGGCGTCACCCGGGTCGACGTCACGCTGGACGTGATGAGCGACGAACAGCGCAAGGAGCTGGCGAACGCCCTGCGCGGCGGCCAGACCGAGCGCGAGGTGCCCTTCGCCAAGCCGGGCAGCCTGACCCGGGTGTACGCGGTCGCCTCCGGCAAGGGCGGGGTCGGCAAGTCGTCGGTGACGGTGAACCTGGCGGCGGCGATGGCGGCCGACGGCCTGAAGGTGGGCGTCGTGGACGCCGACATCTACGGTCACTCGGTGCCGCGCATGCTGGGTGCCGACGGGCGTCCGACCCAGGTCGAGAACATGATCATGCCGCCGTCCGCGCACGGTGTGAAGGTCATCTCCATCGGCATGTTCACCCCGGGCAACGAGCCGGTGGTGTGGCGCGGTCCGATGCTGCACCGCGCGCTGCAGCAGTTCCTGGCAGACGTGTACTGGGGCGACCTGGACGTGCTGCTGCTCGATCTGCCGCCGGGTACCGGCGACATCGCGATCTCCGTCGCGCAGCTCGTGCCGAACGCCGAGATCCTGGTCGTCACCACGCCTCAGCAGGCGGCGGCCGAGGTGGCCGAGCGGGCGGGTTCCATCGCCGTGCAGACCCACCAGAAGATCGTCGGCGTGGTCGAGAACATGTCCGGCCTGCCCTGCCCGCACTGCGGTGAGATGGTCGACGTCTTCGGCACCGGTGGCGGCCAGTCGGTGGCCGACGGACTGACCCGGACCACGGGCGCGAACGTCCCGGTGCTGGGGTCCATCCCCATCGACGTGCGTCTGCGCGAGGGCAGCGACGAGGGAAGGCCGGTCGTCCTGTCCGACCCGGAGTCCCCCGCGGGTTCGGCACTCCGCTCGATCGCCGGCAAGCTCGGCGGGCGCCAGCGCGGCCTGGCGGGCCTGGCGCTGGGTATCACGCCGAAGAACAAGTTCTGAGCGCTCCAGGGGCCCGTACGGGGCCGTGAGCGGGCCGTGGTCCGCTGTACTGCGGGGCGCCGTCCGTCAGGGCGGCGCCCTTCGCCGTAGGGGGACATCCGTACGGGGACGCCCGTACGGGGGCGGCAGTGGTGCGCTCCGCGGCTCAGACCGCCGCGTAGGCGGCGATGTCCTTGACCACGGCGAAACCCAGGCCGTACGCGCTCATGCCCCGGCCGTACGCGCCGACGTGCACGCCCGCCCGCGTCGATCCCGCGAGCACCCAGCCGAACTCGGACTCCCGGTAGTGGAACGGCGCCGGAACCCCGTCCACGGGGAGGGACAGCGTCGACCAGTCCGGCCCGTCGAGGTCGTCCGCCAGCACCCAGGCCGTCTCCGTCTGCTGCTCCAGCCAGTCGTCGCGCAGGGAGTGGTCCATCTGGCCCGGCCAGGTGAACGACAGCAGCCCCACTCCGGCCAGCCAGGCGGCGGAGGACACCGAGGTGGCCTCCATCAGACCGGTGCCGTCCGCACTGCGGCGCACCGGGTTCGCGGCCACCGTCACGGCGACCGCGAACTTCTCCTTCGCGTCCTGGCCGGCCTGGGCCGTGTACTCGCTGCGGACCGAGGGCTCGTCACCGTGCCCGATCGACCCGTGCTCGACGGCACCGTCGGCCGCGGTGCCGACCTGCATCAGCCAGCGCCGCCCCGTGAACGCCTCGTCGAGGCCGTACCACGGGAAGGGCGCGCTCAGGTAGCCGTCGACCGTACGCCGGCCGAAGGAGACCTGTCGTCCGTCCTCCGCGGCCGACGCCTGCGCGACTGCCCGACTCGTCGTCTCCATGCCCGGACGCCTCCTCGCTCTCGTCGGACCGGGGGCGGCCCGCCCCCCTTCGGGCGTACTCGTCCGGACCGCACAACAACTCGGGCAGCATAGCCACCTCGTGGGCACGTGCCGGGAAACCGCCCGGCACGTGGGCCGCACGGACGTCCGGTTCAGGCCGTACGGGGGCCTGACGGAGTATGAAACGCGTCACGTGCGGAGGATGTACGGCTCCTGCTCGGCCGACCACGCAGGGGACCGGCGGGGCTCAGGTGGCGTCCGCGTCGAAGGGCGGACGGTCGTCGACAGCCGCCTTCTCGGGCTTCTTCGTCATGTCGAGGCGACCCCCCACGGCGGGCGCGGAGGAGGACGAGGAGGCCTGGGAGGACTCGGGGGCGCGGCCGTGGACGGCGTCCGTGACGTCGGCCATCTCCTTCTTCAGGTCGAATCCGCTGCGGATCTCCTGAAGCCCCAGCTCGTCGTTGTCCAGCTGCTTGCGGATGAACGTCTTGGGGTTGAGGTCCTCGAACTCGAAGTCCTTGAACTCCGGGCCGAGTTCCTCGCGGATGTCCTGCTTCGCACTGTCCGAGAAGTCGCGGATCTTACGGATCGTCCTGGTCACATCCTGAATGACCTTGGGGAGCTTGTCCGGACCGAAGACGAGCACGGCGAGGATGACGAGCGTCACCAGCTCGAGCGGTCCTATGTCATTGAACACCTGAAGCTCCTTGCGATGTCCTCGGCCCTCGGCCCTCGGCGGTCAGTGCGTCCGTGCGGTCTTCCGTGGTCCGGGCCGGGTCCACGGTACCCGGCCACCCCCTGCTACCGGTACTGTGCCGGGCCCCGGGCTGCGTGACACGTACGGTCTTCGCCGGCTGTCCGCCTTCCCTTGTCCGCCCCGCCCGGGTGTCTGCCGCGCTCCGTGCCGTCCTGCTGTCTAGTCGCCGCCGGAGGAGCCGAGGACGAGCGAGACCTCACGCTCCGTGCCGTCCCGCTCCAGGGTGAGCTCCAGGCGGTCTCCGGGACGGTGGGCACGGGTCTTGACGATGAGCTCCTCACCGGAGTGGACGCGCTGCCCGTCGACCTTCGTGATGACGTCGCCGGCCCTGATCCCGGCCTTGTCCCCGGGACCGCCGCTGCTGACCGGGGGGCCGCCGTCGCTGCCCCTGGCGCCGACGCGGGCGCCGTCGCCGGCGTAGTCCATGTCCAGGGTGATGCCGATCACCGGGTGGGTCGCCCTGCCGGTGTTGATCAGTTCCTCGGCGACGCGCTTGCCCTGGTTGACCGGGATGGCGAAGCCGAGGCCTATGGAGCCGGCCTGGCCGCCCCCGGCCTCGCCGCCGCCGCTGCCTGCGGAGCGGATGGCGGAGTTGATGCCGATCACGTGGCCCTCGGCGTCGAGCAGGGGGCCGCCGGAGTTGCCGGGGTTGATCGGCGCGTCGGTCTGCAGGGCGTCGACGTAGGACACGTCACTGCCGTCGCCCTGCCCGCCGCCCGCCGTGATGGGGCGCTCGCGCGCGCTGATGATGCCGGCGGTGACCGTGCCGGCCAGGTCGAAGGGGGCGCCGATGGCGACGACGGGATCGCCCACCTGCACGTTGTCCGAGTTGCCGAGGGGCAGGGGGGCAAGCCGGCTGACGCCCTTGACCTTCACCACGGCGAGGTCGTAGCCGCTGTCCCGGCCGACGACCGTGGCCTCGGCGGTGTCGCCGCTGTGAAAGGTCACGGTGATCTCGCCGTCGCGTCCGGCGGGCTGCACGACGTGGTCGTTGGTGAGGATGTGTCCGCGGTCGTCGAGCACGAATCCGGTGCCGGTGCCCGCCGACGACGCCCCGCTGACGTGCAGGGTGACGACGCTGGGCAGGGCCTGCGCGGCGATCCCGGCGATGCTTCCGGGGTCCCGTCCGGCGGGCTTGCCCTCGGCCTGCGGGAGTTCCACGGAACCGACACCGCCGTTGCGCTCCAGCTGGGTGCCGACGATCCCACCGACGCTGCCGGAGACGAGCGCGACCACCAGCACGAAGCCGGCGAGCGTCCTTTTGGCCCGCTTGCGCCGCTGCCCCTCCGTGGCGACCACGCCACCGGTCTGCTGCAACGGGGCGCTCGCCGCGACGGCGGCCCAGGGGTCGTAACGCCGCCAGGGGTCGGCCGGCGCCTGCGCATCCGCCGCCGGAGCGTCCTGAGCCTGGAATACGGCGGGGGCTGCGGGCGCGGGCACGGTTGCGGAGTGGCTCGCGTCCGGGGCGTGGGGAGCGGGAGCAGCGGGCGCGGGCATGCCGTGCGGCAGGGCGCCCGGCTCCGGGGACGGCACCGGAACCGATGTGTCCTGCACGGGAGTTGCCGCCGGGCGCTGAACCGGGGGTGCGGACGCCCAGGGGCCCGGCTCACCGTACGGCGGAGTGCTGTAGGGATCGGGGTCGTGCAACGGCCGAGGCTGCTCGGACCGACCTCCGAGGAGACCGGCCCCGGCGGGCCGGGCGGGCTCCGGAGCCACGCCGGACTCACGCGGCTCGATGGCTCCCGCGGACTCGCCGGGGGCACCGGACACGACGGCCCCGGCAGGCTCGGCGGACGTGGCGGGCCGGGCGGGCTCCGGAGCCACGCCGGACTCACGCGGCTCGATGGCTCCCGCGGGCTCGCCGGGGGCACCGGACACGACGGCCCCGGCAGGCTCGGCGGACGTGGCGGGCCGGGCGGGCTCCGGAGCCACGCCGGACTCACGCGGCTCGATGGCTCCCGCGGACTCGCCGGGGGCACCGGACACGACGGCCCCGGCAGGCTCGGCGGACGTGGCGGGCCGGGCGGGCTCCGGAGCCACGCCGGACTCACGCGGCTCGATGGCTCCCGCGGGCTCGACGTCCTTTGGCAGGCCGGGCCCCCTCGTCCCGGCACTCGGGGGCCGGTGCAGTTCGTAGTCGTCCCCCGTGTCGGCCGGGGGCGTGGCGGGCCGCGCGAGTTCGAAGTCGTCGGAGCCGCCCGACGGCGCCGGGCGCTCCAGCTCGAAGTCCCCGTCCCCGCCCGGCCCGTCCGGCTGTTCCTGCTCTCCTGACGGGCCCGCCTTCGGAGGCTTCCCCTCGTTCATGCTCTCCCCACAGCTGGCCGCAGATCGTCGACTCCGTGGCTCCGTACGCCTCCGCGCAGGAACTCTCCTGGTGTGGCGCCCGGCCGCACGGGCCCGGGCGCGCCCCTGGATTCAATCAGGTTCGCACGCCCGTGCGCAGCGGACGCGGTCGGTGCACCGGTCAGCGGATGGTGCGGGAGGAGGCGACGGGGGCGGGCGCCGCGGTCGCGCCGGTGGGGACGGGAGGCGACGAGACTGCGGCGGCGGGGAAACCGCCGGGGGTCTTGAGCCCCGGGGCCGTCTCCCACTCCGACAGGACCAGCGGCGCTGTCAGCGGGGCCATGGGCGCCCCGCCGACCATGACGGGGGCGGCCGCCAGAGGGCTGTCGTGCCGGGGGGCGGGCGGTGACACCCCGGGGAGCAGCGGCGCGGACGTACGGGTCGGGGCGGCCGGGGCGTCGCCCAGCGCGCTCTGCCCGTGCAGTTGACCCAGCAGCGGGACCGCACCCCGGCGTCGCTGCGACTCGGGCGCTGTCGCCGCCGTGCTGCCCTGGCTGCGCAGCGGCGTCACGTTGCTGCCGTTGCCCGGACCACGGACCTCCGCGTCGGTGGGGGTGACGGCGGCGACGCCGCCGAGGGCGATCGCCGCGAGGGACACCGCTCCCGCCGCCGCCGCGGCGAACCGCATTCCGCGTGGGGAGGACCGGTCCTGCTCGTGCCGGCTGACGTCATGGATACGGAAGCTCCGGTCCGCCCGGTCCACGCCCAACGGGGACGCGAGCAGAGGGGAGGACCGCCGGGCAGGTGTGTAGGCGAACTCGAACCGCTCGCCGCGCCCGCCGCCGGGCCCGAAGGCTCCGGGCGTCCCGCCGAGTTGCACGGGCGGGTCGCCCGGCAGTCCGTTGCCGGCCGGCGGCGGGCCGCCGAGGTCACCGCCTGCAGGAAGGCCCTGGAGACGGGCCAGGAAGCTCTCGGACGGGGGCGGGGGCGCGACCTGTGCGAAGACGCTCTTCAGGCGGCGCTGCGCGTCCACCTCCGACTTGCACTTCGCACAGGTGGCGACGTGCGCCAGTACGCGCTCACGCGCGTCATGACCGAGCTCTCCGTCCACCAGGGCGGAAAGGCGGTCTCCCAGGTGCTGCTCTGCGAGGTGTGCCTCGGCAGGTTTCGGCCGTGAACCGCTCACGTGCTCGTGCCCCCTCCCCCCAGTGCGGGAACACGCGGCATGAAGGAGCGGCGCTCCGCGCGCGCCTGGGGCGAGCGGTGGGCGAGGGCCTTGCGCAGCTGGGAGCGCCCGCGGTGGATCCGGGACCGGACCGTGCCGAGCTTGACGCCGAGAGTCGCGGCGATCTCCTCGTACGACAGTCCTTCGATGTCGCAGAGGACGACCGCGGCACGGAATTCGGGCGCGAGCGTGTCGAGGGCCTGCTGGACGTCCGCGTCGAAGTGGGTGTCGTTGAAGACCTGCTGGGGTGTGGGCTCCTTGCTGGGGAGCCGCTCGGCCGCGTCGTCGCCCAGCGAGTCGAAACGGATGCGCTGCTTGCGGCGCACCATGTCCAGGAAGAGGTTGGTGGTAATACGGTGCAGCCAGCCCTCGAAGGTGCCCGGCGTGTACGTCGACAGCGAGCGGAAGACGCGGACGAAGACCTCCTGGGTGAGGTCCTCCGCGTCGTGCTGGTTGCCGGTGAGGCGGTAGGCAAGCCGGTAGACCCGGCCGCTGTGCATGCTGACGATCTCCTCCCACGTGGGCGGAGTCCACGCCTGCCCGTCCGCGTCGGTGGAGAAGCCCGCGGTCTGGGCCGGGTCAGCGGCGTGACTGTGGTCAGCAGCGGTGTCGTTCACGGATTTCGGCCTGCCCGCCGATCCGAGGAAGCGCCTCAGCACTCCCCCCCGATCCATAGGCGCAGCCGCACCTCCCCTGTCGGCTCTGATGGCGTCCGGTGGAGCCCCTACCATAGCCACCTCGCCCGTTAGCTCCGGATAAGCGGTTTTACGAGAAATTGATGTGGGCTGCCACGGCTCGTGGGCCTGCGCCAGCACCTGCTCGGTGTCCCCGCTCATCCGCCCACCCCCTCCACGGCACACGCCGCTCACTCTTCCCTTTGAACGACTGGTCCCATCAGTGGGTTCCCGGCGCCAACGGATAAAGTCACGCCGAGGCAACCACGGGGACAGGAGAGGGTCATTACCGCCAACCGGCAGACGAGCTGGGCGTTCGCGGACGCCTATGTCGCCGAGGACGAGGCGCTGCACTGGGCCCGGGACCGGGCCCGTGAGGCAGGGCTGCGCTCGGTGTCGCCCGGTACGGGTGCGGCCCTGCGGTTGCTCGCGGCCACCGTGGACGCCAAGGCGGTCGCGGAGATCGGCACCGGCTGCGGCGTCTCCGGGATCCACCTGCTGCACGGTATGCGGCCGGACGGCGTGCTGACCACGGTCGACCAGGAACCGGAGCACCAGCAGTCGGCCCGTCAGTCCTTCCGTACGGCGGGCTTCGCCGCCAACAGGGCCCGCTTCATCCCGGGCCGGGCACTGGATGTCCTGCCCCGTCTCGCGGACTCCGGCTACGACCTCGTCTTCTGCGACGGCGACCGGCTCGAGTACCAGGACTATCTCGCCGAATCGCTGCGTCTGCTGCGTCCGGGAGGCCTGGTCGCCTTCGAAGGGGTCTTCGCGAACGGCCGGACGGTGGACTCCGGCCCACAGCCCACCGAGGTGCTGCGGCTGCGGGAACTGGTGCGGGCCCTGCGCGAGAGCCAGGAGATGGTGTCGTCCCTGCTGCCCGTGGGTGACGGACTGCTCTGCGCGGTGAAGCGGTAGCGGGCATCGGAGGAGGCGGGTCAGTGGACCTCACTGTGCCCCTGACCTGTACAGACAGTCGCCCCCGTGCCGCATGCGGCACGGGGGCGACTGAAAGGGTATGGCCGCTTGTGCGTCAGCCGACGACCTTCTTGAGGGCGTCGCCGAGCGCATCGGCCTCGTCCGGGGTCAGCTCGACGACGAGCCGACCGCCGCCTTCGAGCGGAACGCGCATGACGATGCCCCGCCCCTCCTTGGTCACCTCGAGCGGGCCATCACCCGTTCGCGGCTTCATGGCCGCCATGCTCGTTCCCCTTCCTGAAACCCAGCTCAACCGTCTAAGCCGACGGCCCACTGAAGGGCACCTGCGGTCCTTGAAGCAGGACACACGCCACCGGCATCGAACACATTGCTTCCAGGCCATTATCCCGCATCTCAGGACCCGATGACCAACATCAGCCGGCATCGCTTGGGCAACGCGCGCGAGCAAAACCACTCAATTCGGCGATGTGACTGCGATACTGCGCCACCGCGCACCGCTCCACCGACAAAAAACGCCCCGGAATTCTTTGACGCAGGTCACATGCGGGCTCCGTTCCACCGCCGTCGATCTCCGTCATGCTGTGTCCTGCACAAGGACGTACTGACGGGTAGGTCCACGAGCCGCGACGCGGAGGGATACACCATGGCCGACACCGTGCTCTACGAGGTGAACGACGGACTCGCGACCATCACGCTGAACCGCCCGGAGGCGATGAACGCGCTGAACGTGGCGGCGAAGGTCGCGCTCCGGGACGCGGTCCGGTCCGCGGCGGACGACGACGGCGTACGAGCCGTGCTGCTGACCGCCGCCGGTGACCGGGCGTTCTGCGTCGGGCAGGATCTCAAGGAGCACATCGGGCTGCTGGCCGCCGACCGCGAGGACAGCGGCGACCGCACGATGAGCACGGTGCGCGAGCACTACAACCCGATCGTGATGGCGCTCGCCGGGGCCGCGAAGCCGGTGGTCGCCGCGGTGAACGGGGTCGCGGCCGGAGCGGGCTTCGGCTTCGCCCTGGCGGCGGACTACCGGATCGTGGCCGACACGGCGGCGTTCAACACGTCGTTCGCGGGAGTCGCGCTGACCGCCGACTCCGGGATCTCCTGGGCGCTGCCGCGGGTCGTCGGCCCGAGCCGCGCCACCGACCTGCTGCTCTTCCCCCGCAGCATCACGGCCCAGGAGGCGTACGACCTCGGGATCGCGAACCGGCTGGTCCCGGCCGCCGAGCTGCGCGCGGAGGCTCGGAAGACGGCGCGGGCGCTGGCCGCGGGGCCGACGGTGGCGTACGCGGCGCTGAAGGAGTCGGTGGCGTACGGGCTCACCCACTCCCTGGAGGAGGCCCTGGCGAAGGAGGACGAGCTCCAGACCCGGGCGGGTGCCTCCGAGGACCACACGATCGCCGTGCAGGCCTTCGTCAACAAGGAGAAGCCGAAGTACCAGGGACGCTGACCGAGGGGGCGGGATCCCGGGCGGCCCGCCGCGTGGTCTGCCCGCCTCCGCGGCTCAGGTCTGTCGGGCCGCGCAGTCCTTCAGGTGGTCGTCGACCAGGCCACAGGCCTGCATCAGCGCGTATGCCGTGGTCGGGCCGACGAAGCGCAGGCCCTGCTTCTTCAGGGCCTTGGACAGCGCCGTCGACTCGGGGGTGACCGGGAGGACGTCGGCGAGCGTCACCGGAGCCGGGCGGCCGTCCGGGTCGGGGGCGTGCGACCAGATCAGGGTGTCCAGGTCGCCGGGCGCCCATCCGGCCAGTACCCGCGCGTTGCCCAGGGTCGCGTCGATCTTGGCGCGATTGCGGATGATGCCGGCGTCGGCGAGCAGACGCTCCCGGTCGGAGTCGGTGAACTCCGCGACGGCCGCGATCCGGAAGCCGGCGAAGGCGGTACGGAAGCCCGGACGGCGGCGCAGGATCGTGATCCACGACAGGCCGGACTGGAAGGCCTCCAGGCTGAGCCGCTCGAACAGGGCGTCGTCCCCGTGGACCGGGTGGCCCCACTCCTCGTCGTGGTAGGCGAGGTAGTCCTCGGCGGACAGGGCCCAGGGACAGCGCGGGGCGCCGTCCGGGCCGGGAAGGGCGGCTCCGTCGGTCACGTCCGGTCTCCCTCCTGGCGGGCGGCGGGCTCGTCCGGGGCGATGCGGGCCGCGACGGCACGGGCACCGGCCAGCGCGGCCTCCATGTCGGCGATCCGGGCGTCGCGCTCTGCGAGTTCGGCGCCGAGGCGGCTCAGCGCGTCGTCCACGTCGGCCATGCGGTAGCCGCGGGCTGCGAGCGGGAAGCGGAGGGCGTCCACGTCCGCGCGGTCGACCGGGCGGTCCAGCGGCAGGGTGTCCCTCAGACGGTCGGGGGCCGCGTCGGGCAGCGGGCCGCTCTCACCGCCGCCCACCACCGCGAGGGTCACCGCGGCGACCACGACGGCGAGCGCGACGACCAGGAACAAGAACATAACCATCGCTGAGGTCCCCAGGGTTGGATCGGGCCGGAGTCGGATGTGTGGCTCCGATCGTGCCATGCGAGTCTGACAGTCGGGATCACGGGCAGCCGGGGACGGCCGCGGACCGGACCCGACGAGGAACCGAACGAGGAGAGGTCTCAGGGGATGCTCAGGCTGGGCAGGCGGGAATTCGCACCGCACGAGCCGGTGATCATGGCGATCGTGAACCGGACCCCGGACTCCTTCTACGACCGGGGCGCGACCTTCCGCGACGAACCGGCGCTCGCGCGCGTGGAGCGGGCGGTGGCCGAGGGCGCCGCGATCATCGACATCGGCGGGGTGAAGGCCGGGCCGGGCGAGGAGGTGTCCGCCGAGGAGGAGGCCCGGCGGACGGTCGGTTTCGTCGCCGGGGTGCGGCGGCGCTTCCCGGACGTCGTGATCAGTGTGGACACCTGGCGGCACGAGGTCGGCGAGGCCGTGTGCGAGGCGGGGGCGGACGTGCTGAACGACGCCTGGGGCGGGGTCGATCCGCTGCTCGCGGAGGTCGCCGCGCGGTACGGCGCCGGACTGGTGTGCACCCACGCGGGAGGCGCCCTGCCGCGGACCCGGCCGCACCGGGTGGAGTACGAGGACGTGATGGCCGACATCCTGGACCGGACGCTGGGGCTGGCGGAGCGTGCGGTCTCCCTGGGCGTGCCGCGGGAGTCGGTGATGATCGACCCCGGGCACGACTTCGGCAAGAACACCCGGCACAGCCTCGAGGCGACGCGGCGGCTGGACGAGATGGTCGCCACCGGGTGGCCGGTGCTGGTGTCGCTGTCCAACAAGGACTTCGTCGGTGAGACGTTGGACCGGCCGGTCAAGGAGCGGCTGCTGGGGACGTTGGCGACGACCGCGGTGTCCGCGTGGTTGGGGGCGCGGGTGTACCGGGTGCACGAGGTGGCGGAGACGCGGCAGGTGCTGGACATGGTGGCGTCGATCGCGGGCCGCCGCCCGCCGGCGGTGGCCCGGCGGGGGCTGGCGTAGGGCTCCGTCCCGGGGACGGTTCTGCCCCTGCGTCCACTTCGTCGGCGTCGCCCCGGCGTCCGGGCATGGGGCTCTGCCCCGGACCCCGGCCTCCGCCCACCCCTCACCCGACTCGGCCGGTCGGAAGGTGCCCCGGAGGCCGCGCCCGCCCGCGCCCGCACTCGGTCGGTCAGGAGGGGCCCGCAGACAGCCCGGGCCCGCACCGGTACCCGGGCGGCCGGAAAGCGGTCCGAAGAACGCACGCCCCCGCCGCCACCCGGCCGGTCGGAAGGTCGTTCTCAGCGGCCCGCTTCCTTCGAGACCAGGGCCACCGCTTCGTCCACGTCGTCCGTGACGTGGATGAGGAGGAGGTCCTGGTCGGCTGCCTTGCCCTGGGCGATGACCGTGTGGCGCAGCCAGTCGACCAGACCGCCCCAGTACTCGGTGCCGAACAGGACGATGGGGAACTGGGTGATCTTCTGCGTCTGGACCAGGGTCAGTGCCTCGAAGAGCTCGTCGAGGGTGCCGAGGCCGCCGGGCAGGACGACGAAGCCCTGTGAGTACTTGACGAACATCAGCTTGCGGACGAAGAAGTACCGGAAGTTCAGGCCGATGTCGACGTAGCTGTTGAGCCCCTGCTCGAAGGGCAGCTCGATGCCGAGGCCGACCGAGACGCCGTTGGCTTCGCAGGCGCCCTTGTTGGCCGACTCCATGGCCCCGGGGCCGCCGCCGGTGATGACGGCGAACCCCGCCTCGACCAGGCCCCGGCCGAGTCGGACGCCGGCCTCGTACTCCGGCGAGTCCACCGGGGTGCGGGCCGAACCGAAGACGCTGATGGCGGGCGGCAGCTCGGCGAGGGTGCCGAAGCCCTCGATGAACTCCGACTGGATGCGCAGCACCCGCCAGGGGTCGGTGTGCACCCAGTCCGAGGGTGCGCGCCCGTCCAGCAGCCGCTGGTCCGTGGTGCTCGCCTGGACCTGGTCCCGCCTGCGGAGCACCGGACCCAGCCGCCGCTCCTCCGGTGGGCTCTGCCTGCCCTCGGGGTTGCCAGTAGCCATATGTGCTCCCTCCGGTTGCGGTCTCCCCCGCTCGGGGGATGCCGAGGTCCGGAGGAGAGGTCGTTCCACTTCAGCTTCAGCGTAAATCCACGCGGGTTGCGTCTGGGGGGACGTCAGCATGTCCGCAGAAAAGCGTTCCCAACACCCTGACCGGGCGGAGCGCTCATGCCGTCAGCCAGGTCCGCAGCCGCTCCTCTCCCGCGATGATCTTCGCCGTCTCCACGCGTTCGTCCCGCTTGTGCGCCAAGTGCGGGTTGCCGGGACCGTAGTTGACGGCCGGGACGCCGAGCGCGGAGAAGCGGGAGACGTCCGTCCAACCGTACTTGGGCTGGGGGGTGCCGCCCACCGCCTCGACGAAGGCGACCGCGGCCGGGTGGGAGAGACCGGGCAGTGCCGCGCCGCTGTGGTCGTCGACGACGCACTCGGCCACGCCGCAGTCGGCGAAGACCTCGTGGACGTGGGCGAGCGCCTCGGCCTCCGAGCGGTCGGGGGCGTAGCGGAAGTTGACGGCGACGACGCACTCGTCGGGGATGACGTTGCCGGCCACGCCCCCGGAGATACCCACCGCGTTCAGGCCCTCGCGGTACTCCAGGCCGTCGATCACCGGGTGGCGCGGCTCGTAAGAGGCGAGGCGGGCCAGGACGGGGGCCGCCGCGTGGATCGCGTTGGAGCCCATCCAGCCGCGCGCGGAGTGGGCGCGCTCGCCGGTGGTCTTCAGGAGCACCCGGAGCGTGCCCTGACAGCCGCCCTCGACCTGGCCGTCGGAGGGCTCGAGGAGGACCGCGAAGTCGCCCTCCAGCCAGTCGGGACGCTGCTCGGCGACGTGCTTGAGGCCGTTGAGGTCCGCGGCGACCTCCTCGTTGTCGTAGAAGACGAAGGTCAGGTCCCGGTTGGGTGCGGGGACGGTGGCCGCGATGCGCAGTTGGACGGCCACGCCCGCCTTCATGTCGCAGGTTCCGCAGCCCCACAGCACGCCGTCCTCGTCGAGCCGGGAGGGGACGTTGTCCGCGATCGGGACCGTGTCGATGTGTCCGGCGAGGATCACGCGCTCCTCGCGCCCCAGGTTGGTACGGGCCACGACGTTGTTGCCGTACCGGTCGACCGTGAGGTGCGGCAGGGGGCGCAGGGCGGATTCGATCGCGTCCGCGAGCGGCTTCTCCGCGCCGCTGACGGAGGGGAAGTCGACGAGCCGCGCGGTCAGAAGCGCCGCGTCCAGGGTGAGGTCAAGCGGGGTGTCGGCCATGCCGACGACCCTAACGCGCTGGTCCGGGCGCACTGTCCGCACCCGGCACACACGCCTCGTACTCTCCAGTACCTTGTACGCGTGTCAGAGTCACCGTCTCCTTCCAAGCGTCGCGGCCGCTTCCTCCGCTTCGGGGCGGCCTCCGTGGCCCTCCTCGCAGTCGCCGGCTACCTGGTGGTCCGGTACGACACCGGGGGCGGCCAGAGCGGGCCGGGCTGCCGGGCCGTGTCCGCCAAGGGCGACGGGGCCACGTACGAGTTCACGCCCGAGCAGGCGGTGAACGCGGCGACGATCACGGCCGTGGGCACCGCGCGCGACCTGCCCGAGCGGGCCGTGACGATCGCGTTGGCGACCGCCCTCCAGGAGTCGGCCCTGCGCAACATCGACTTCGGGGACCGTGACTCGCTCGGCCTGTTCCAGCAGCGGCCCTCGCAGGGCTGGGGCGCGCCGGAGGAGATCATGGACCCGGCGTACTCGGCGGGGAAGTTCTACGACGGTCTGGAGAAGGTACCGGGGTACACCCGGCTGCCGCTCACCGTCGCCGCCCAGCGGGTGCAGCTCAGCGGCTTCCCGCAGGCGTACGCCAAGCACGAGCCGGACGCCACTCTGCTGGCCGCCGCTCTCACCGGCCGCCGCTCGGCGGCCACCCTGACCTGCGCGGGCCGCCCGGCGGCGACCCGCGCGGCGGGGACGGACGCGGTACGGGACGCGCTGGCCCGCGACTTCGGGCAGGACGCCCTGGAGCCGGCCGGTGCCGAGGTCGGCGACCCGGCGCGCTCCTCCTCCGCTCCCGGGGACAAGGACACCGGCCCGGACGGGCGGACCATGACGCTGCCGGTCTCCACCGAGGCGGATCCCGGCCGGAAGGGCGGGGACCGGGGCTGGCAGTTGGCGCACTGGGCCGTGGCCAACGCCTCCGCGCTGCACATCGAGCGGGTGTCGTACGCGGGGGAGGAGTGGACCGCCGGGGACGACGGCGACCGCTGGAGCCCGATCGACGACGAGGACGGCAAGAACTCCGCGGGCTCGGACGGCGGTGCGGACCGTGGGGCGGACGCGGTCCGGATCACGACCGCGCAGTAGTCCGCAGAACCCGTCCGCACAGTTGCCCGATGGCTCACCCCCAGGGGTTGCCCCGGGGGTCGGCCCCTTGACGAGACGAGCGGGTTTCGCGTTCTCACCCACGGTTCGGCCCACCCCTTGGGGCTTGGGCGCCGTAACCATTCGGCAGCCCATCGAACGACGTACCGTTCGTCCGCTTTTCGGTGTAGCCGACAATGCGACGCATTGCCAACTCTTTACGGCGCCGCACCGCAACCTTCCTGCCCTTCGAGCGGTAGTCACTGCGTCCGAGCCCGGAGGCCGATCACCGGGTCCGGCTGAACGTCTCATCGTTCTCTCCCGCCGAAGGAGCACCATGTCCCTCCCCCTGACCCGTCGGATCGCCCGTGCCACGCTGCTTGTCGCCGCCGGAGCGGCCGCCGGGGTCGGTGCGGCCGGTTCCGCCTGCGCGGCCCCCGAGCTGCCGATCACCCCGAGCGTCGGCGGCCTGACCGTCCTGGACGAGGCCGGCGCGGCCGGCACCGTGGACGACGCGGCGCACACCGTCACCGACACCACGGGCAACGCCGGAGGCCAGGCACTCGAGCAGGCCGCCGGAGACGCGCTGCCGGCCGACGCCGTCAGCCTGGCCGGCGTGCCGGCCGCCCGGACCCTCCCGGCCACCGCACTGCCGCTCGGCTGACCCCCCCCCGGATCACGGAAAACCGGCCGACTCCACCCGAACCGCACGAAAGCCGTCGGGGCCCAGGTTTTTCCTGGGCCCCGACGGCTTTCGTGTCTCCGCTCCCCCGCGTCACGCCTTCAGGCGTTCCACCCCCGCCCGTACCCGCTCGTCCGTGGCGGTGAGGGCGACGCGTACGAACCGCTCGCCGGCCGGGCCGTAGAAGTCGCCCGGTGCGACCAGGATGCCGCGCTCGGCGAGGCGGGCGACGGTGTCCCAGCAGGACTCGTCGCGGGTGGCCCACAGGTAGAGCCCGCCCTCGCTGTGCTCGATGCGGAAGCCGTGTCCGAGGAGGGCCATCCGCAGGGCGGTGCGGCGGGCCGTGTAGCGCTCGCGCTGGACGCGGACGTGGTCGTCGTCGCCCAGGGCCGCCACCACGGCCGCCTGGGTGGGCGCCGAGGTCATCATGCCGCCGTGCTTGCGGATCTGCAGCAGCGGGCCGAGGACGGCGGGGTCTCCGGCCAGGAAGGCGGCGCGGTAACCCGCGAGGTTGGACCGCTTGGACAGCGAGTGAACGGCGACGATGCCGTCGTACGAACCGCCGTTGACGTCCGGGTGCAGCACCGAGACCGGGTCGGCGTCCCAGCCCAGTTCGAGGTAGCACTCGTCGGAGAGGACGAGGACGCCGTGTTCGCGGGCCCAGGCGACGACGCGGGTCAGCTCCGCCTTGGAGAGCACCTGGCCCGTGGGGTTGGACGGGGAGTTCAGCCAGAGGAGCTTCAGGCCGGCCGGGTCCAGCTCGGTCGGGCCCGGCGCGTCAGCGCCTGGTGCCAGCGAGTACGCCTCGTACTCCGCGCGGGCCAGGCGTGCGCCGACCTCGTACGTCGGGTAGGCCAGGCGGGGGTATGCCACCCGGTCGCCGGGGCCGAGGCCCAGCTGGGTGGGGAGCCAGGCGACCAGTTCCTTGGATCCGACGACCGGCAGCACGTGGTGGTGGGTGAGGTCACGGGCGCCCAGGCGGCGCTCCACCCAGCGGGTGAGCGCGTCGCGCAGTTCCGGGGTGCCCCAGACCGTGGGATAGCCCGGGGAGTCCGCAGCGGCGATCAGGGCCTTCTGGATCAGCTCGGGGACCGGGTCGACGGGGGTTCCGACGGAGAGGTCGACGATGCCGTCGGGGTGCGCGGCGGCCGTCTTCTTGTAGGGCTCCAGCTTGTCCCAGGGGAAGGTGGGCAGCCGGTCGGAGACTGCGGACACGGGTTCTCGCTCCCTTTCTGGTACGGCAAACGCCTCGGCCCCGCGCGGCGCCGATCGGTGGGTGATCAGGCCGTACGGGACCGGGCGGCGCGGGCGGGGGCCGCTTGGGGCCGCCCGAATGCTTACGCCTGTGGCGGCAGCGCGGCGATGAACGGGTGGTCGCGCTCGATCAGCCCGAGCTTGCTGGCGCCGCCGGGCGAGCCGAGGTCGTCGAAGAACTCGACGTTGGCCTTGTAGTAGTCCTTCCACTCCTCGGGAGTGTCGTCCTCGTAGAAGATGGCCTCGACCGGGCAGACCGGTTCACAGGCGCCGCAGTCGACGCATTCGTCCGGGTGGATGTACAAGGACCGCTGGCCCTCGTAGATGCAGTCGACCGGGCATTCCTCGATGCACGCCTTGTCCTTCACGTCGACACAAGGCTGCGCGATGACGTAGGTCACGCTGTCGTTCCTCCTCGATAGGGCGCTGGCGGGCCTCCTCAGGCTCCGCCGCCCGGCGCGCGGGAGCGCGGCGTCGTCGATGCCCGCCTCTAGTATCTCCGTTCCTGGGCATGATCCGAACAGGAGGGGTGAACCGACCTGTGGAAATATCCGCCGCCGGGCGTCTCGAGGTCCGCATCACCACTGCTGACGTGGGTAAACGGGTCTCCGTACGGAGCTTGATCGAACATGGTCCCCCGGGTGAGAAGTTCACCGACACCGTCGGAGTTCTCACATCATGGGACAGCGGCGTGCTGCGGATCACACGGAAGAACGGCGAGAGCGTGCTCGTGAGGGAGTCCGCACTGGTCGCGGGCAAGGTGGTCGCGTCCGCACCGGCCCGCCGACGCGGCCCGGCCGCCTCGTACGGGGAACTGGCACGGGTCGCCGCGCGGGCGTGGCGGCCCGTGGAGAGCGAGTCGCTGGGCCCGTGGGAGCTGAGGGCGGCGGCCGGGTTCACCCGCCGGGCCAACTCGGTGCTGCCGCTCGGCGACCCGGGCGTGGAGCTGGACGAGGCGCTGACGGCCGTGCGCCGCTGGTACGCCGGGCGCGGGCTGCCCGCCTACGTGCAGACGGCGACCGGTGCCGAGGGGACGCAGGAGGCACTGGGCGCGGAGCTGGAGCGGCGGGGCTGGGTGCGGGAGGTGACCGCCGAGCTGTGGGTCGGCGGTCTCGCGCAGGTCGCCGACCTGGGACCGGCGCCGTCCGGCACGGAATGCGCCGGGACGGACGTCGTCCTGTCCCGGGAGGCCGACGAGGCGTGGCTGACGCGCTACCGGCGCCGGGGCCTGAGCGAGGTCGCCCTGAAGGTACTGGGCAGCGGCCCGTCGGTGTGGTTCGCGACCGTGCCGGGGGACGCCGAGGACGCCGGTGGCGGCCCCGCGGCCATCGGGCGGTGTGTCGTGGACGGGCGGTGGGCCGGTTTCGCGGCCGTCGAGGTGGACCCGGCGCTGCGGCGACGCGGGCTCGCGACCGCCGTGATGGCCGCGCTGGCCCGGCGGGCACTCGATGAGGGTGCGTCGGCCGCCTGGCTCCAGGTGGAGGAGGACAACGCGGGAGCGCGCGCCCTGTACGACAGGATGGGTTTCGCCGTGCATCACGCCTACCACCACTACCGCGCGCCCCGGTCGCCGGCTCCGGCCGGTGACGGGTCGCCCTGAGAGGGCACGAACCGGTCATGCGCGCCCCCCATCCCCCGCCCCCGGAACGCTCCGCCGAGCTGCGGCGGCGGTTCACCGAGGAGGCCCGGTCCGAGCGGCCGGATCTCTCCACGCTGTGTCTGCTGATCGGCGCGGAGGCGGACGGCACGCTGGACGAGGCAGGCATCGACGCCGCCCAGATCGAACTGGACGCGCTGGCCGGCCGCCTCCCCTGCCGGCCCGGCGCCCCGCGCGCGTGGGCGTCGGCGCTGCGGGAGCTGCTGGGTGAGCGGTACGGCTTCCACGGCACCCCGGGCGACTAGGAGATCGCGCAGGCACGGGCGCAGCAGGAGGCGTTCGACCGCTACGTGCGGGAGACCGCGGCGGGCCGCGGCGGGCAGGCCGCCACCGTCGACGAACTGCGTCGGCTGGCCGAGCTCCGCTCGCGCGGCGACCTCACCGACGAGGAGTTCGACCGGGCCAAGGAACTGGTGCTCGGCGGCCACGGCACGGGACACACCCGCTGACCGCACACACCCGTACGACGAACGAGAGGGACGACGACATGGCTTCGGCTCATGCCCATCAGGCACAGGTGCGGACACGTGCGCACACATCCTCCGCCAACCACGAGTGGGCCGGCGGGCCGACCGTCTTCGGCGGCGTCATGCTGATGCTCGCCGGAATCCTGAACATCGTCCGGGGCATCTCGGGAATCGCCGAGGACGACGTCTTCGTGGCCACGGGGAACTACGTCTTCGCGTTCGACCTCACGGCCCGGGGCTGGATCCACCTGGCCCTGGGGGCGCCGGCCGTGCTCATCAGCGTGGGGCTGTTCCAGGCCGGCACGTGGGCACGGGTGGCCGGAGTGGCGGTCGGCGGGCTCATCATGATCGCCAACTTCGTCTCCCTGCCGTACGCCCCGGTCTGGTCGGTCGTGATGATCGCCCTTTCCGGCGTCATGATCTGGGCGCTGTGCACGGTGCGGCGTGGGGACACCTGAGCCCCGCACGACGGGTGTCGTGCGGGGCCCGGTCGGCGGATCGGGGCCGGCCCGGCTTCAGCTGGGGTCGGTCTCGATCACGGCGACGCGGTCGCTGGTGCTCTGGAGCGCCGGGCGCAGGGCGCCGATCACGTCCTCGACGGTGACGGGGGTCTTCTCCCCGTTGCCGCGGGTGATGAGCACGCCGTCGAAGACGTCCCCGTAGAGCTCCTGCAGCGCCTTCCGGTCGTAGAACTCGACCAGTTTGCCGTCCTGCGCCTTGACGCCGAGGAACTTCCACAGCGAGTTCTCCGGGCTGAAGGCGATGCTCTGCCCGGTCTCGGTCTGGACCGTGACCAGGCCGGACATCGCCGGCTCGGCGAACTCCTTCATCATCCGGTCGACCTCGGCCTTGGACACCGTGGGTTCCTGGGTGACCGTCGGCACCGTCACCGCGGACGAGGAGCCGGTCTCGACCTGGGTCCGGTACGCCTCCTCGACCGCCGCGGTCGACTCGTCGGCGTCGATGCCCGAGCCGGGCTTGCCGTAGACGGCGACGGCCTTGCCGGACTCGAACCTGATCGTGCCGTCGTTGCCGGAGCCGCCCGCCGACTCGAGGGCGGCGTGCAGCTTCTCCTCGTCGACGGGGATGACGGGGTCGACGACGCGGCTGTTGCCGAAGAGGGAGCCGATGACGGAGACCGGGTTGTAGTCGCTCCGCGCCGCCGCGCCGACGGTGGCGTCGGTGTCGAACTGCAGTCCGGCGTTGTCCGGCTCGAGTTCGACGGTCTTGTCGCCGACAGTCAGCTTGAGCGGCTTGTTCAACCGGTCGGCGAGAGCCTGGTCGAGCGTCTTCACGGCCTCGTCGCGGGTGCCGCCGCCGATGTCGACGCCGAGCACAGTGGTGCCCTTGGGCACGTCGGAGTGGTTCATCAGCAGGCCGGCGCCGTAGGCGACACCGGCGAGCAGGAGCACGCCGCCGACGAGCAGGGGGAGCTTGCGGCGGCCCTTCTTCTTCGGCGCCTTCGAGGAGGCCGCCGGGGGCGGGGCGACCGGGTCGGGCACTCTGGGCGGCGTGTGCGGACCGGGGCCGCCGGAGGGGTCGCCCGCATCGAAGGAGGCGCTCGCCGGGACGACCGGGACACCGCTGGTGCCGGTCTGCCCGGAGACGTTCTCGTAGCGGGCTCCGTAGCCCGGGGCGCCCTGTTCGGGGACGGGGAGCTGCGGGGTGAGACTCGCGGTGTCGTCGCTCAGCCCGCCACCGGGGTGGGGGCCGCCACGGGCGTCGCGCGGGCCGCTGCCGGGCGGCAGGCCCGGCCGGCCGGGGTGGGCGGTGGCAGGCCCGGTCGTGGCGCCACCGGAACCACCCGGGACACCGGGACCGGCAGGACCACCGGGTCCGTCCTGACCGCCGTACGGCGACTGGCCGGGGTGGGCGGGCCGGCCCTCCTGGCCGTTCCGCGCTCCGAGGTCGTCGTCCGTGAAGAACGGCATGCTCTCGAGGCGCGGCTCGCCGCCACCGTTCCCGCCCGCGCCCGGGCGCTGATCGCCCGGACGCGTACCGCCGTTGCCGAGCGGGCCGCCGGCCAGCGCCTCGGTCACGTCGAAGGAACCGGTGCCGCCGCCGTGCCCCGGAGCGACCGGCCCGCCGGTCGCTCCGGAGAGCCCGGAGCCGTTGCCGCCGCCGGGTGCGGAACCGTTCGTGCCACCGGCAACGCCCGGGCCGCCGGGCCGGGCGTTGCCGCCCGTCACGCTCATGCCGCCGCCCACACCGGGCGGACGTCCGCCCGGACGCGCACCGCCGCCGGAGACACCGGGCGGTCCCGAAGGCCCCGCACCGAGCGCCCTGGGGCCGCCCGCGGAAACCGAACCGCCCGCCGGGCCGGCCCCGTTGCCGGAGCCACCGCCCGCGGTGCCCTTGCCCGGACCGGACTTGCGCGGCGCGAACCACTCGCTGGTCGGCTTGTCCGGCGGGGCCGCCTGCTGCGGCACGGACGGCTGCGGCGCGGTCTGCGGGCCGCCCGGAGCGCCCGCGGCGGGAGACTCGACGGTACCGGGGCCGTAGCCGGGGCCGGTACCCAGCGCCCGGGGTGAACCCGGCGCCGGCGCCTGGGCGTTGGCCCCGCCCCGGTCCCGGTCGGCACCTTGGGTGTCGGTGCCGACCGTGCCTTCGCCGTCCGTGACGGTCTTGCGCACGACGACCGGCGGAATGGGACGGGAACCGGGGATGTTGATCCGGATTCTGGTCGTCAGCGTGGTCTCGGTCTTGCGGTCGCCCGGACGCTGCTCGGCAGGCCGGCCCGCAGCCGCCGCCTCACCCGGAACCGCCGGAATCCCGTAGGGCGGGGTGCCCGACGGATATGCGGCTCCGCCGCGCCCGTTGGGACCGTTGGACGGAGTGTCAGTTTCACGACTCAAGGCAGGTTCTCCTGGTTGGCTCCGCCGCCCGTCACGATCTCACGGTGGGGGTCTCCCCCCCTCGGCCGGAGCCGGGAGTTCGGGGAGGCTCAACGGCGCGCGCACCACCATACTGGCCCCATCCGGCCGGTATCTCCGGACCGTGGCGGAAATCCGCACCGGACCCCCACGCGCGCACCGCTGCGAAGGGGTACGTCACTTCCCAAGTCGGTCGGGAGCGCCGTCCGGTTGCCGCCCCGGGGCGAGGGTGGCGCACATCACAGCGACAGCGATGCCGCCGAGCAGGAAGAGGTAGGAGCCGGCTCCCGCGGCGAACAGGAAGTCGCCTTCCGGCCGGCTGGTGGTGAGCAGGAGGGCGACGAGCACCCAGCCACCGGCGGCCGAAGCGGCCCCGGCCCGGCTGCGCAGCGCGAGTGCCCCGCCCAGGCAGAGTCCGGCCTCGGCGGCGAGGGCGAGCAGCAGCCCGCCCGGGAACCACGCGGGCTGCACCAGCGCCCCGGCCGCTCCGACCACGGCGCCGAGCAGGAACAGCCCCACGCAGACGGCGATTCGCCCGAAGGAGGGCAACCGCAGTGGCTGGGCCAGCGCCGGCACCGGCGCGTTCCCGTTCGTCCGGCCGCTCACGAGGCCTCCCCCGTACCGGAGGCCGTACCGCCCCCGACCCCGGCGAACAGGTCGCTCTCCCGGCCGGGGGCCCGCGCACCGCGCACCAGCTCGTAGTACTCGGTGGCGAACAGCGGCTGGGCAAGTTCGTTGGAGAGCACGAAGTACGGTGCGTACGGCTCGGCCACGGTGATCTGGGTGGCGTGGGCGCGCATCGCGGCGGCCTTGGCGGCGGCGTACGCGGTGCCGTCGATCTCGGTGGTGACCAGCTCGTCGTCGACGACTCCGGGGACGTCACCGACCTCGCCCGCCTTGTCGAACGGCAGTCCGGGCAGTGCGTCGTCCAGCCGCTCGAAGGCGGCCTCGGCGACGGAGCGGGGCACCCGGTTCCAGTAGACCTTGGGGATGTCCCACCCGTCCCCGGCGGCGAGTTCGACGGCACGCATGGCGACGCGGTGCGCCTGGACGTGGTCGGGGTGCCCGTAACCGCCGTTCTCGTCGTACGTGACGAGCACCTGGGGCCGGACCTCGAGGATCACCTCGGCGAGGAGGCCGGCGGCCTGGTCGACGTCGGCCTGCCAGAAGCAGCCGGAGTCGTCGTTGTCGGGCAGGCCCGTCATCCCGGAGTCGCTGTAGCGCCCGGCGCCGCCGAGCAGCCGGAAGTCGTCGACACCGAGGGCGCGCATCGCCTCGGTCAACTCCCCCATCCGGCGCTGTCCGAGAGCGGCACCGGACAGGTGGGCCAGCTCGGGCGGGATGACCTCTCCCCGCTCACCGAGCGTGCAGGTCACCAGCGTCACCTGCGCCCCCTCGGCGGCGTAGCGGGCCATGGTGGCCCCGTTGTTGATCGACTCGTCGTCCGGGTGGGCGTGCACCAGCAGCAGCCGCCGGACGGGCAGTTCCGTCATGGGACCAGCCTACGAGGCGCCCGGCCGGGGCGCGGCGCGTTCCCGGCGCGGGTCCCCCGTCACGTCTCGTCGTCGAGTACGTACGCGATGGCCAGGGCGATTCGCCCGATCCGGTCGATGGCGTCCGTCACGGCGGCCTCGCCACCGTCGCCCCGGCCGCGAGGGCGTCACGATGCCGTCGAAGACCGTCCCCGCCGTCACCGGCCTGCCGCCCGGGCGAGCGGGCGGCTCCGGAACGGTTCGCCCACCTCGTGCAGCATCGCGGACCGGCCTCGACCTCACGGCATTTCGGCGCATTCCAGCCACGTGCCGCCCCGGGTATGGGACTCCGTGGCCCATCGCAGGACACGTGCGACGGTCACGGCTCTCCCCCACTCCACGGACGGCCCGGGACTCCCTTCGCACAAGAACTCGTAGTCGCGGAACAGCGGCGAGAACCATTCCATGTGTGCATGGGAGTCGTCGTCGGAGACAGTGAACCGTCGGGTGTCCGTCTCGGTCCGGACATCCACCCGGCCCCCCTGAACACTGAGAATCCCTCCTTCTCTGCGGAGGACGAGCGAATTCGCGCGCACCTGCGACACCCAGCTCACACGGACATCCGCCCGGAGCGACGGGCCGAATTCCATGGACAGGTGCGCTTCCCGGTCCACGGGGCCGTGCGGACCCGGTGTGCAGCGGACCCGTGAGGGCAGGCCGAGGAGGTGCAGCAGTACGTAGATCCAGTGGGTTCCGTGATCGACCAGGACGCCCCCGCCCGACACTTCCCTCTCCTCGCGCCATCGCGGCCGCCAGTCTCCCACCCCCTGCGCCGAATCAGTGCGGCGCACGTCGACGGAGACGCTCCTCACCCGACCGAGCCCGCCGCGCGTCGCGAATTCGCGTGCGATGCGGAAGGTGGGCGAGTAGAGGTAGTTGTGAACCGGGTGGAGCGTCTTCGCCGTGCGCCGGGAGATGCGGGAGAGCGAGACACCTTCTTCGGGATCCAGAACAGCGGGTTTCTCGCAGAGTACGTGGGCTCCGCGCAGCAGGAAGTGCCTCACCTGAGAGGCGTGGTACGCCGGTGGGGTACAGACGTCGACGGTGTCGGCCCTCACCGTGGCCATGGCGGTGGACGAGAAGAGCCGGGCTTCCGGAAAGAGGGCGCCCGCGCGGGCGAGCCGCTGCCGGCTGGGGTCCACCACACCGACCACCCGGACCCGTGGATGACGGTGGTAGAAGAGGGCGTGGGCTTCTCCCATGCGCCCGAATCCGCACAGCAGCACTCTCACGTTGCCGGACCGGAGTCGGCGAGTACCCCACCCAGGACGGCAACCGCGTGTTCGGCGTCCTCGAGCCCCACGTTCAGCGGGGGATACAGTCTGAGCGAGTTGCCGCCGGCCATGACAAGCACCCCGTGGTGGGCGAGCTGTGACACCACACGCCTGAGCCGTGGCCTCGGAAACGCCGTGCGAGGACACCGCGGATCGACCAGCTGGATTCCCAGGGCCATTCCCTGCCCCTGGATCCTGCCCACAACCGGAAGGTTTCCGAGTTCCGACGTGAGCAGTCGCAGCAGAGCGTTCCCCGTTTCTCTGCCGCGGGTCACGAGGTGCTCGTCACGTACCACGTCCAGTACGGCCGATGCCGCGGCACAGGCCAGCGGAAAGCCTCCGAAACTGGAGGAACTCCCGCTCGGCAGGCCGAAGGGTGCCGTTCGCATGAGATCCCGGTGGGCGGCGACAGCCGTCACCGGGTACCCGCCGCCCATCCCCTTCCCCATGATCAGTACGTCGGGCACCACATCGTCGTGTTCGACGGCGAACATTCTCCCGGTTCTGCCGAACCCGGTCATCGATTCGTCCACGACGAGGAGAGCCCCCAGCTCTCGTGCCAGTTCCCGCAGGGCGGCCAGGTATCCGGAAGGGGGGACGAGGTTTCCGGCTCGCCCCTGGACCGGCTCGACCACGATTGCCGCCGGTGCCGGCGCCGAACTCTGGGCCACCACCTGGCGTGCGTGATCCACACAGGCGAAGCCACAGCTCGGGAAGGTCAACCGCAGGGGGCACGAGGCGCAGTCGGCGTAAGGGGCGTGGGTGACTCCCGGAACGGCGGGTCCGTACCCGCCGTGGGCGCCGGGCGTCAGCGCCAGGCCGGCCGCCGTGCGGCCGTGGAAGCTGTTCCAGAAGCTCAGAACCCCGAAACGTCCGGTGGCGGACTTGGCCAGCCGGAGCGCGGCCTCCACCGCCTCGCTTCCACCGCTGTAGAACTGCGTCTGCATGGTGTCGTCGGGCAGCACGGCCGACAGCTTCTCGAGCAGCGCCAAGCGCGCTTTCGACGCGTGCGCGCCGATCATCCACGCGCGGGACTGCTGTGCGATGGCCGATACGAGACGTGGGTGGGAATGACCTATCAGGTTCACTCCCGCCCCGCCCATGAAGTCGAGGTAGCTTTTTCCCTCCGTGTCCCAGACACGTGCCCCCTCGGCACGGGCGACGACTATGCCGATCCAGTCCACGGCAGCCGAGATTCCGGGCCCCAGAAGTTCCCGTTCCCGCCTTCTGTGCGCATCCGTGGGGCTCTCGGCGGAACTCTCGAACGCGTCACTGCTCACGGCACACCGCCACGCGGAACCCACCGGCCGGATGACGCTCCGTCGGCGTGACGCGGTTCCTCGTGTAGGAGTTGGCACACACGTCGGCGTAGTAATAGCCACCGCCACGGACGACACGGCGGACATCACCGCTGGTGTCCGGGTCCTCACGGCCGTCGTCGGCGGCGTAGGGGTAGGTGAAATGAGGATGCCGGCCCGACCGGCCCCAGGCGCTGCTGGTCCACTCCCATACGTTGCCGATCAGGTCCACACAACCGGCGCGGCTGTCCCCTGCGGGAGAGAAGGACCCCGGAGTCACCACCCGGCCCAGCCCTGTCGCGCGGACGTTGCAACGGAGCGGATCGAAACCGTCACCCCACGGGTGGATGTCGTCTTTCGCGTTCCGGGCAGCGATTTCCCATTGCGCCTCACTCGGAAGAGTGACTACCAGAGAAGAGTCCAACAGGCCTTCGGCTCTGGCCTGCGCGGTCAGCCAACGGCAGTATCTCCGGGCTTCGTACCACGACACCATGACCACCGGGTCGTTCACATCTTCGGTGAAGACCCAGCCGCTCCTCCAGTGCCCCGGAGGTTCGGCTCCCGCGGCGAGCACGTAGGAGAGATAGTCCCCGTTCGTCGTCGGCCGCACGGCTATTCGGAAGGCGGGAACCCTCACACGGTGTGACGGCCGTTCGAAACTCTGCCCCACCGGCGCGTCCACACCCATGACCCCTCTGCCGTCGAACCATTCGGTCAGCGGAGGCATGACGGGGCCGGTGTTCTCCACCACGGTGGCGGCCGGAACGAATCCGAAGTCGACCAACTGGCGGACACTGGGACCCTGCCCGCTTTGATCGACGGCCAGAGCGAAGGCGCGGACCTCTGCAGAATGATCGTTCTTCCGCATCTCCTCCAGGCAGTGGCGCGCGTGGGCCTCCCCCTCACGTGCCAGGTCCGCCAGCTCGACGACGGCGTCGAGCCGCGATCCCGGATCCGGTGAGTAGAGGTCCTCCCGGATGTGGCCGGACAGGCGCTGCTCCTTGTTCAGCGGTACGACGTCCACGTCACGTCTCGGCCGGTGCAGGACCGTGACGGACCGGCCGCCCGAGGAGAGGTGGGCATGGGACCTGTCGATGATGTCCGCCAGTGAGGCTGCGGCTCCGCCGTCGGCCGTGAACCGCAGAGCCCTGTCCAGGGCGTGCGCCACCGGGGCCTGTCCCTGCTGCGGCCGTCCGCCCTGGACGCGCGCCAGGAGACAGGTCTCCTGCCCGTCGCGGTCCGTCACGTGGCCTTGCAGCAGGGCGGCCACCTCGCACGGGGCGGGCGGCGGGCGCCTGGAACTGCTGGGCAGCACGTGGAGGTCCAGCATCGCCAGTACGGGAGCCTCGGGCACGAGTCCGGCGACGGAATCCAGCAGCCTGCGCACAGGCATCATGCTTCCCGGGCGCCCGGGGGTGCTGTCCCGGAGCGCGACGGCGCAGAATTCCTCGCCGCCGCGCTCGAACGTCGTCACGTAGGACCGGAACAGCAGGAGCACGGCACCGAAGAGGGGCGTCCCGCCGCTGCGGACGGCCGGAAGGTTCTCCGTCAGGAGCTTCGGGGTCGCGGCGCGGGAGCTTCCCAGAACCGTGACGCGCGCCCCGTATTCATCTGTCAGGCACTGTTTCAGATGCCGTAGTGCGGTGTCGTGGTCCTCGTCGGCCAACGGGGGCAGGTGGGGCGGGCTGCCCAGTTCGAGGTGAAGGACGCCGAGCGTCATACGTGGGTCACCAGCCAGTCGACCGTCTCCCGGTACACGACGTCCCGCTCGGCGGGACGCTCAAGGCAGTGGTCGCCGTCCGGTACGAGGACGACCTTCTTGGGCCCCGACAGGAGTTCCGCGGCCCGCACGCTCTGCTGGTAGGGCACCTCCTGGTCGGCCTTCCCGTGCACGAGGAGGGTGGGGAGGGGCTTCCCTCGCAGGCCGGCACTCACGTTGTCGAACTCGACCAACTGGTTCAGGAAGGCGAGACCGACCTTTTCCCCCTCCTCCTCGATGAATCCGTGCCGTCGGGCCTGTTCCATCTTCTCCGGCGTGACGAAGGACTGGAAGGTGTTGTCCAGAAGCCAGATCGCCGGCCACAGAAGGACGAGTGCGGCATAGTCGGCCTGCTCCAGCCCCAGAACGGCGATGGTGGCGCCGTAGCTCTCTCCGACGATTCCCAGGGAGGAGGGCCGGAGCTCGGACCGCACATGGTCGACCACGGCACCGAGTTCGGCCACCTGTCGGGTGATGGTCATGTCCTCGTAGGCCCCGGTGCTTTCGCCCGCGCCGAGGAAGTCGAAGCGCACGGACGCGATGCCGCGCTCGGCCAGGCGGTCCGCCAGGTCGACGTAGAGATCCGCCGGCCCCTCTTTGACACCTCCGGGTCCACCGTGGGCCAGCACCACCAGCCGGCCGGCGCTCCCGGTCTCCGGAAGGACGACCTCGGAGCACAGTTCCCCGTCTCCGATCCTGATCATCCTCTTCCCGGACACAAGCGCCTTGTCCATGTCTCCTCGCTCTCCCTCAGTGGTACACGGCGACCGGTCAGTCGCCGCCGATCGTCATTTCGGTGAATCGGGGGATCGGCGTGACGAACTTCGACACCCATCTCCAGGGCAGGAAGGTCGCCCGCTGCGACGTGACGACCACGGCTCTGGCCTCTTCCCGCTCGCTCAGCAGACCGAGGCGTTGGGCGTTCCTGACGACGCCGGTGCCGTGTCGCCAGGCGCGGGCGGGGCGCCCCCGGAACAGGTGGAGACGCACCTCGCTCAGAGCGATCCGGACGAGTTGCCTTTCGTCGCGGTACTTCTGGGCGATTTCCCTGCTCTCCCGGAGCAGGACGTCGGCGTCACGGAACGAGCGGTCCATCATGGAAAGCTCCGCCTTCTCCCTGACCGGGTACGCGATGGCACGCTCCCAGGGGATGGCCCGGCAGTAGTGGAGGAACACGTCCACGGTCGACCGGCACTCCTCCAGTCTCCCCAGGTGCCACTGGGCGGCCGACCGCAGGGCGACGATGTCGACGAAGTTGTTGAGGTCGTCGGCCTCCAGAGCCATCGTGTCGACCCCGTCGGTGATACGGAGCGCCTGCTCGGCGTCCCCGGACCTGAAGACGTTGTATGCCTTGCACCGAATCTGCCGGGCCCGTTCACGCGTCGATCCGGCTGCCGTCGCGATGCCCATGCCCAGGTCGATGGCATGGTCCGCCTGCTCGTGTTCCCCGCGGAGCGAGTGGGTGGAGGAGACGACGGAGAGAGCCAGGGAAGCCCGTTCGGGGTCACCGAGAGCGGTGGCGGCTTCATAGGCAATCCAACCGAGGCGGATCCGGTCGTCAAAAAGCCCCAAGGTGAAGAAGATGTCCAGACTGGCCTCGAAGAGGTCGAGACAGAGTTCCAGTTCATTGGAGCGACCCAACTGCTCCACCAGTTGCCGGGTCGCCGAAATGTGCGGAAGCGCTCCCTCGGCGTCCTCCCAGTCTTCCTGGTATTTCAGGGTCAGGTGCCGGGCGAGATGCTTTCGGATTTCCTCGACGGTCGTGTCCGGGGCCTGCTTCAGGGCGAAGCCGCGCATGATGGGAGTGACGGAGTAATAGGCTTCGTCGCCTTGCTGTCTGCGCGTGATGAGCCCGTCCGACCACAAGTACTCGATACGCCGGCGCAGCAACTCGGGGGAGACCTCCAAAGCCGCTTCGACATGCTCGAGGAGCGACTCGCTCTCCAGAAGGGAACACGCCACGACGACAAGCCGGTCCTCTCCTGAGAGACCTTCCCATACAGCCGAGAAGAGCTCACGCAGAACAGGTCCGTCACCGGAGGAGATCTGCTCGATGACGCCCGAAAGGGTGGCGGGCGGGCGGGAACACACCTGCACGAACAACTCGACCGCCTGGGGGTTGCCCCCGATGATGCGGTACACCTTTCCGATGGTTTCCTCGTCGGCGTTCAGGATGCTCTGGGCGCCGATCCGTTCGGCCTCACGCATGAGTAACTCACGCATGAATCCGAGTTGAAGCTCCTCGACGAGGATGCGCGGGGCGTTCAAGCGCCCCGGTGTGTTCGAGCTGATGATGGCGATGGAACCACTCGGCAGGGTCCTCATGAACCGGGAGAACTCCTGGGCTCCGGAGGCCGTCAGCTTGACGTTGTCGATCACAAGAATGCTGGGCGACCGCGCCAGAAAAGACCTCAGCACAGCTTCTTTGTCTTCCTCCGGAGCCGTCGCCAGGCTCTGCTCCCCGGTGAGCAGGGACAGTTGGTTGCCCACCTCGGCAATACTCGGGCAGCTGTTGTGGGCGTCGATCCAGGCAAGCCACTGGTACCGCCTCCCGATGCGCGACATGGGACCGCCCGAGGGCGAACCCACCCGGTCGGCGAGACGGTGGGCGACCTCGGCGGCGATCGCGCTCTTCCCGCTCCCGATGGCCCCTTCGATGGCGATGAGGAATTCACCGCGCTGAAGGTGCCTCAACACGGTGCTCACTTCGTTGGTCCTGTCGACCAGACCGACCCGGGAGGGAAGAATGATCTGGTGGTTGCGTGTACTCGCCCGGCGTTCCCGCCGGTTCCTGGCCACCACCTGGGACACCGGAACCAAAGCGGCAAGGATTCCGCCGGCTGCCGCTATGCACGCGGCCCACACCTCGGGACTGCCGAAGGCCAGGGTGAGCTGGGCGACCGCTCCCGCCATCACTGGGCCCGGAGATCGAGTTCAGCTGCCAGGAACGCCCTGATGCGCTGCGCCAGTTCCCTTTCATAGGTCAGCAGCACCATCACGTCCCTCTCGATGTCCGCCTTCCGGTACAGGCGGAAAAGGGTTTCCCTGTCCTCTGCGCTCAACCCGTAACGAGGGAGCTCATCAGTGGTGAAGAATCCCGCGCAGTGGAACTTCTCGCGGACGCGATCACACCACGTACGCCCAAAGGCGCGGGACTCGTCATGCTCCTTGGAAAACATCCCCCTGCGGCCACGGATGCAGAACCCGTGAAGCATTCCGTCCGTCCGGGCCAGGATCCGGGAGGACGAGTCAGCCATCAGCATGGGGACGAGCGGACCTACGTCGGGCTCACCCACGAGCCCTTTCTCACGCCCGGCCAAGATCATCCCCCGCCCCCTCAGCGGTGCGCAATCCGCCGCGCTCAAACATACCGGCAGCTTACACATCCCCGACCGGCTGGTCTAGAAAGCCTGCCGCTTCAAAAATTCGTTTGATTGATCTCCCGCAGGAACGCACCGTCGAGCTCGCACGTCCCGCATCACCGGGATTCATCATCCTGCCCACTCGACTCATAGATGTCGGTGATTGGCCGGTTCAAGGGTTGCGTCACCAACCGGCACAACTCGGTGAGGGATCGTTTTCTCGCACTTCACCGACGAGACAGGAGGCCGTTCGAAGAGGGGCGGACCAGAACTCTTACCGCGTTTTCACCGACATTCCTGTCCAGCCCCCGGGCGGAGGCAATACCTCAGGTGGCCCTGGGGCCGGTACGGCAGTCGCGGCAGCGGTCGGGGCCCGGGACGGGGGCGCGGAAGCCTCGGTCGCAGCCGTCGCAGTTACGCACCTTGGTCTCGACGGACGGCGCACCGGCCGGTGCGCGGAACGGGGGCGGGGGCGGGTTCGCCCGTGCGGTGGCGGGCCGCCGTCGGCTGGTTGCACGAGGTCGTGCGGGTGACGATCCGGCCCGCGGGGGTGCGGACGCGTTCGCGGCGCAGGTAGCCGTGGGTCTCCAGCTCACGCAGCGCGGCGGCGATCCGGGGCCCCCTCGGGGAAACGGGTCGCGAGCGTCCTGATGTGGGCGGGGGCGCCCTTCGGCAGTGACTGGAGGTGGGTGCCGAGCCCGATGGCGAGGAGCGAGAGTTCGCCGTGCTGGGCCAGGTGGTTGCCGATCACGGTGAAGCGGGCGGTGTGGCGGGTGTTGTCGTGGACCAGCCCGCCGGTACGGCGCCCCCGGTTCGGGGACTTGTCGCCCGGGATACGGGCCTGGGCGCGTGGGGGCACGTTAGGGTTCTGAATACCCATCGGGAAGGTTCTCGCTTCCTCGGTGGTCAGGCCCTCGTACTGGGATTGCCGTCCCTGCGGGGTCCGTCGCATGCCTGTCGGCGTGGGTCCTGCGTTGGGCCGAGCCTCGGGCCTGGCGGGCCCCGAAATCAGCCGGACCGGGGATGTTCACCCTCCCGAGTGAGCGCGGGTCACGGGCGGGAGGGGTGGGGTGTGGTGGGGGTTCTTTCCCTCACGTTCTTTGTCTTTCAGTCGTCAGCACCACCGGAACCGGCGGGGCCGTGTTCCGGTGGCGCGAGGCTCAATTCCGCCCACACGGTTTTCCGCGGGAACCTCCCCTCCACCACCCCCCAGCGGTCGGCCAGCGCCTCCACGAGCAGCAGCCCACGGCCCGACTCGTCCCCCGCGGCGGGCTCCTGCCGCGCGGGCAGCCGGTCGCCCCGCGTGTCGGTGACCTCGATGCGGAGCGTGGAGCCGACGACGTACAGCGTGAGGCGGAAGCTGCGGCCGGGCAGCCGGCCGTGCGTGGCGGCGTTGGCCGCCGGCTCCGGAGCGCGTCCACCGCGAGCAGACGGCCCAGCCGGGCCCCGCGCGGGGTGGACGACAACAGCATGGTGGTGTGGCGGACTTCGTGGCCGGGTCGGGTGTCCGTCCCGGCGATCTCCCGAGTTTTCTGATTCACGTCACTCAGCGTGGCCGACCGGACGTACCGTGAAGGGTAATCGCGCTGCTGCGTACGGTGACCGTCCAGGGCTTGTCCGGCCCTGTCCGAAGTTTCGAGGACGGTTCAGCGATCGGCCGTTCCCCAGCGGTGGCCAACGGACGGCCGGTTTCCGAGCTGAGGCAGCTCCGTATCCTGGAACTGCGGTATGGCATCATCCGGGCTCAGGCGCTCACACCACGTGAGTCAACGGTCTTCATCGAAGAACTGCTGGGGGAGACATGATCCGCAACACCTCGTCCGGGGACGCCTCGGACCTGGCGTGGTTCAAGAGCAGCTACAGCAGCGGCAGTGAGGGCGACTCATGCGTAGAGATCGCCGTCCAGCCCGACACCCTCCACGTCCGTGACTCCAAGGACGTGGAGGGCGGCCGGCTGACCTTCTCCCCCGCCGCGTGGGCCGGCTTCGTGCCGTACGCGGTCGAGGGCTGACGGGCCGTTTCTACTCGGCCTCGGCCTCCGGTACGTCCACCTCGCCGCCCAGGGAACGGGCGATGGCGGTGAACTCGTTGAGGGCGGACTGGAGGTCGCGGACGTTCTCCTCGGCGATCACCTCGGGCGGCAGCCCGCTGTCGGCGTCGTCGAGGGCGGGGTCCTTCATCCACGTGATGTCGGGGTTGACCTTGTCGCGGGCGACCAGGTCCTCGTAGCCGAACTTCTTGAACGGCCCGTTCTCGCCCTCCGACTCCACGCGGGCAGAGCTGGGCTCACCGGGCCGGCAGGCCGCCACGAAGTCGTCCAGGTGGGCGCGGGTGAGCGGGCGCTGCTCGAGCGTGAAGTGCCGGCCGGTGCGGAAGTCGTAGACCCACGTCTCGGTGGTGTGCGGCTTGCCGTCGGCGCGCGGGGCCTTCTTGTCGAGGAACAGGACGTCGGCCCTGACGCCACCCGCGTCGACGCCGCCTTCCTCACCCTCGGCTGCGCCATCATCTGCCGACGACGCCTGAAGACCTCATTCTGTTGAGGGTTCCTGGGTGGGGGACGGGTCCGAGCGGGGTCCTTGTGCCACCGGGGCGTGATGTGTCACGGCTGAAACCGCCGCCGCTCGGTGAGGCTCGCGCCGTCGCATGGAGAGCATCACCGCTGGGAGGCGCCCGCCGCGAAAGGCTTGACCTCAAGTGAAGTAGAGGTCGCAGAGTGGGTGTCTCCCGCAGATCTACCGGAAGGAACGGTCATGCACGCCGTCGTGCTGCACGAGTTCGGACCCGCTGAGAACCTCCGTTATGAGACCGTGCCCGATCCCGTACCGGGGCCGGGCGAGGTCCGTGTCTCGGTGAGGGCCGCGGGAGTCCACCAGATCGAGACGGCGATGCGCGAAGGGCTGGAGATCGGTCCGCCGCTTCCCGGACTTCCGGCGATCCTCGGGGGAGAGGTGGCCGGCGTCGTCGAGTCGGTCGGGCCGGATGTGGACGAGGCCTGGACCGGCGCCAAGGTGGTGACCGCGCACGGCAGGCCGGGGGGGCTACGCTGAGCTCGCCGTCGCCGACGTCCCGTGCCTGCACCGGATTCCGGCCGGACTGGGGTACGAGGCCGCCGCTACCACGGTCGTCACCGGCAGTACCACCATCGGCCTGCTCGACATCGCGGAACTCACCTCCGGCGACGTGGTCCTGGTCACCTCCGCGGCCGGCGGCATCGGCCGGCTGGTCGTCCAGTTCGCCCACCGCCTCGGCGCCACGGTCGTCGGCGCGGCGGGCGGACCGGCCAAGACGGCGGCCGTGCGGGAGCTGGGAGCGGACATCGCTGTCGACTACAACCTGCCGGACTGGGCGGGCACCGTCCGCGACGCCTTGGGCGGGCGCGGCGTCACGGCCGTTCTGGACGGCGTCGAGGGCGACAAGGGGCGGGCCGCCTTCGGGCTGTTGGCCGAGGGCGGGCGCTACCTCACCATCGGCGCGGCCTCGCGGGAGGAGTTCCGCCCCGACGAGGCGGAACTGAAGGAGCGCGGCGTGCACTTCACCGACGCACTGGCCCTGCTGCTGGAGGGCCAGGACGCGCCCGCCGACGAGGCCCGCGCGCTCACGGCTGCCGCCGAGGGGAGTCTGGTGCCCGCCTTCCAGACCTTCCCCCTGTCGCAGGCCGCCGCGGCGCACGCCGCCCTGCGGACGAGGGCGACAACAGGCAAGGTCGCCCTCGTCCCCGACGCCCACTGGTGAGAGACGGCCGGCGTCGGTCCAGCCGACACAGTGGTCTCACGAAAACACCGGGCAACGTCGCCCGCCGGACATTTCGCCAGGACCTGCTGACGGCGATTCCGCCACCCGCACACGGAATGCGGCGAACCGCACATGGTCATGAACGAGTCCGCCCGACGATCGGCCGTTCGGACCCGACCGGACGGAGTGACGCCCGGGGGCCCGGCCGACCGCGGAATCTTCGGTGCCGTCACACTTTGGCACCCAGCGGGTACCCAAGGACTGCGCGGCGGCCCCTCGCCGCTTCCGGCCGTTCACGTCCTCCACCTGCCCGGCGAGCCCGTCAGAGGTCCCGCACCCGCCGGAACGGCTGGTCGGCCTCCAGTTCGAAGGCGAGCTCCAGCAGCGTCCGTTCGGCGCCGGGGCGGCCGGAGAGCATGACGCCGACGGGGAGGCCGTCCGGCGTCGTGCTCGTGGCCGGGACCGAGATCGACGGCGTTCCGACGACGTTGTTGACCGGGGTGAACGCCACGTAGGCGATGATCCGTTCGATCAGGGTCGCGTAGGGGACCGTCGGGGCGAGGTGGCCGATCTCCGGTGTGGTGTGGGCGAGGACCGGGGAGAGGACGAGGTCGAGCCCGCGGAACGCCGCCGCGTACGGCTCCCGCGTGCGCTTCAGCCGCCGCACCACACCCGGCGTGCGCTGCCAGTTCCTCACGTACGTCTCGCGCAGGCCCCGGCTGAGGCCGTCCATGCGGCGCCGGTCGAAGTCCGGGCCGAGCGTCCTTCCGGTGACGCCGATCAGGAACGACAACAGGCCCCAGTAGGTGAGGAAGTCCTCCGTGAAGCGCGGGTCGATCGACAGCTCCACCGGCTGCACGGTGTGGCCGAGCCGCTCCAGTCGCTGTGCCGTCCGTGTGACGGCCGCCCGGGTCGCGGCGTCGGAGGGGACGCCGCTCGGCGAGTCCACCACGAGGCCGATGCGCAGCCGACGCTCCGAGGGACCCTCGACCAGCCCCACGGGCGGTAGCTTCGGGTTGCGCCAGTGCTGCTCGGCGGCGGCGAGGAACGCGGCGCTGTCCCGTACCGAGCGGCTCAGGACGCCGTCGGTGACGACGTCGATCGGCAGTTGGCGGCCCTGCGCGTTCGGGACCATCCGGCCCCGTGTGGGCTTCAGCCCCACAAGTCCGCAGCAGGCGGCGGGAATCCGGATCGAGCCGCCACCGTCGTTGGCGTGCGCGATCGGCACGGCTCCGGCGGCGACCAGCGCGGCGCTGCCGCCGGACGAGCCGCCCGCCGAGTGGCCGGTGTGCCACGGGTTACGGACGGGCGCGGCGTCCTCGTACTCGGTGGTCGGGCTGAACCCGAACTCGGGCAGCCGGGACTTGCCGAGCACCGTGACGCCGGTGCTGACGAACTGCCGGGCGAACGGGGCGTGCCGGCGTGCGTCCTTCGGCGCGAACGCGGCGCTGCCGTGTCCGGTGGGCAGCCCCCGGTAGTCGGTGTTGTCCTTGACGAAGGTCGGCACCCCGGTGAGGGCGCCGGCCGGCCCAAAGCCGTGGTCCGGAGCGTCGATGTGCACCTGGACGGCGTTGAGCCGGGCGTCCACGGCCCTGACCCGTGCCGCCGCGTCACGGGCGGCCTCGGCCGCGCTCACCTCTCCCCGCCGGATCGCCTCGGCGAGCCCGACGGCGTCGTGGTCGCCCAGGGCGTCGTCCCCGAAGGCGTGGACCCTGGTCTGTTCCTCGGAAGTCGTCATCGCCGGCTCCGCCCCTGAACTCATGGATACTGGCCCGCCATCATTCCTTACCGGCGAGTAACAGGCGAGGGGGGGGTGCGCGCGAGTCGCTCCACCGCCGTCCGCGGCGCGCCACCGCGGGTGAGACGCGCGATACCCAGCCACAGCAGCACGGCCGTGGCGAGCAGCACGAAGGCGTCGCAGTTCGCGATGCCCGGCTTGACCCACGGTAGGCACCGTCGCGCGGCCAGTGACGGCCGTACTCGCATGCCTCGCCGACGTCGAACCCAGGCCACGAAGCCGGCGAACAGCGCGAGGGACACAGGCACGCCCACCACAGCGGACGCTGCCAGGATCCGTCCCGCAGGCCGACGGGGATGCGGTAGAGGCTCCACAGCAGCCACGCCGCAAGGAGCCCGGAGACGGCGAGCACGCCGGCGGCCTCCACGCGCCAGTCCTCAGGGTTCGTCCGGACCTGTCCGTTGCGCCGGCAGCCCGGCAAGGCCCGGAGCCGGGTCGGGCGAGGCCCGGCGGGTCAGAAGTTGATGCTGCCGATCATCCCCGCGATGTTGGTCGTCAACTCGCTGATCGTGGGCGCGATCGTCGACGACGCCATGTAGAAGCCGAGGAGCATGCAGACGACCGCATGCCCTGCCTTGAGGCCCGACTTCTTGATCAACAGGAAGACGATGATCGCCAGCAGCACTACCGCCGAAATCGAGAGTGCCACGGCGGCTCACCTCCAAGGATCCCAGGACGACAGGGGGTAGGAATATGGGGGCAGATAAATCCGTACAACAGCCAGCAGGTTCATACCCACTATGCGCCAACGATCATAACTATCCGTACGCGCGCATCGGTCGGCGCACGGCCGCACAAGGGGGCGCATGGCCAATATGGTCATGGCATGACCACAGACGCTGACTCCTTCCCCCGACGGCACGCCCGCACCCAGCGCTTCACCCTCGGCGCGCCGCGTTCGTTCACCGTGGCACCCGACGGTTCCCGGGTGGTGTTCCTGCGCTCGGGTTCCGGTACGGACCGGGCGAATTCGCTGTGGGTGCTCGACCCCCGGGACGGCGGGGAGCGCGTGGCGGCCGACCCGCACGCCCTCCTGGGCGGCGCCGCGGAGAGCCTGTCGGCCCAGGAGCGTGCGCGGCGCGAACGCAGCCGTGAGGGAGGCGCCGGCATCGTCGGCTACGCCACCGACGCGCAGGTCGAGTTGACCTCTTTCTCCCTGTCAGGGCGGCTTTTCACAGCCGAGTTGCGGGCCGGGACGGCGCGTGAACTGCCCACTCCCGCACCGGTGATCGACCCCCGGCCGTCACCCGACGGGCGTCACGTCGCATACGTCGCACAGGGCGCGCTGCGGGTCGTGGGTGCCGGGGGGACGGACGACCGCGCGCTGGCCGCCCCCGAGACGGAGAACGTCACCTACGGTCTGGCGGAGTTCGTCGCGGCCGAGGAGATGGGGCGTTCGCGGGGCTTCTGGTGGGCGCCCGACTCGGACCGGCTGCTGGTGGCGCGCGTGGACGACACGCCGGTGAGGCGGTGGTGGATCTCCGATCCGGCGCACCCGGGACGGGAGCCGCAGCGGGTGGCGTATCCGGCGGCGGGCACCGCGAACGCGGAGGTGCGGCTGTTCGTGATCGGGCTGGACGGGGCGCGTACGGAGGTCGTGTGGGACCGGGAGCGGTACCCGTACATGGCGCATGCGCACTGGTCAGCGGCGGGTGCGCCACTGCTGCTCGTACAGGCGCGCGACCAGCGCAGTCAGCTGTTCCTGGCGGTGGACCCGGACACCGGGACCACCCGGATGGTGCACGCCGACGAAGATCCAGTTTGGCTGGATCTTTTCGCGGGGGTGCCGTGCTGGAGCCCTTCGGGGCAGCTGGTCCGGATCACGGACGAGGGGGGTGCACGACGACTCGCCGTCGGCGAACGCCCGCTGACCGGACCGCAGTTGCACATCCGCGCGGTACTGGACGTGTCGGACGACGATGTGCTGGTGTCGGCGTCGGCGGGAGCGGAGCCGGGTCCGAGGCCGGGGGCGGCGGACGGCGGCCCGGAGATCGGCGAGGTGCACGTCTACCGGGTGAACGAACTGGGTGTGGAGCGCGTCTCCCAGGAGCCCGGTGTGCACTCCGCGGTACGCGCCGGGGGCGTGACCGTACTCGTGTCCGCGACACCGGACCGGCCGGGGGCGCGGGCGCAGGTTCTGCGTGACGGGAAACCGACGGCGACCGTCCGCTCGTACGCCGAAGACCCCGGTATGTCCCCCCGGGTGACGCTCACCCAGGGGGGCGCACGCAAAATTCCGTGCGCCGTGCTTATGCCAACGGACTACCACGGCGACACTCCCCTCCCCGTCCTCATGGACCCCTACGGCGGCCCGCACGGCCAGCGTGTGGTGGCCGCGCACAACCCCCATCTGACCTCGCAGTGGTTCGCCGACCAGGGCTTCGCGGTGGTCGTCGCCGACGGCCGCGGCACCCCCGGCCACTCCCCGGCCTGGGAGAAGGCCGTCAAGGACGACATCGCCGCGATCACCCTCCAGGACCAGGTGGACGCGCTCCAGGCCCTCGCCGCCGACTTCCCGCTCGACCTGGGCCGCGTCGCCGTCCGCGGCTGGTCCTTCGGCGGCTACCTGGCCGCCCTCGCGGCACTGCGCCGGCCGGACGTCTTCCACGCGGCCGTGGTGGGAGCCCCGGTCACCGACCTGCGCCTGTACGACACCCACTACCAGGAGCGCTACCTCGGTCACCCGGACGAGCAGCCGGAGGCCTACCGCCGCAACTCGGTGATCGACGACGCGGGTCTGGTCGACGCCGCCGCACCGCACCGCCCCATGATGATCATCCACGGGCTGGCGGACGACAACGTGGTGGTCGCCCACTCGCTGCGCCTGTCCTCGGCCCTCCTCGCGGCCGGCCGTCCCCACGAGGTGCTGCCCCTGTCCGGCGTCACGCACATGACCCCGCAGGAGGAAGTCGCCGAGAACCTGCTCCGTCTCCAACTGGACTTCCTCAGGCGCTCGCTGGGTCTGACGACGCACGGCTGACCACCACCGGAACCCGACCGCCGCCGGCCGCGGTCCCACGTGGCAGCGCCCCCATGCCGAGGAGGCCTTGGGGGCGCTGCAGGCGGGGCGCGACGACAGCCGTGCCGAGGCCGCAACGGCAGGGAGGCAAGCAGTAGGGCATTGCCCTCCGCCGCCCGGTTTCAGGGCGTTGAAAGCATCCTGAAACCGCGCTGAATGCGCCCTGCCGCAATCTCTGCGGCATGACGACGACATCACGCTCACTCGCCATCGCGGCCAAAGGGCTGCGCAAGGCCTACGGGGACAGGACGGTCCTCGACGGCATCGACCTGGCGGTGCCGGCCGGGTCCGTGTTCGCGCTGCTCGGCCCGAACGGCGCCGGCAAGACCACCGCGGTGAAGATCCTCTCCACCCTCGTCACCGCAGACGCCGGCGAGCTGCGCGTCGGCGGCCACGACCTGGCCGCCGACCCGCAGGCCGTGCGCGCCGCGATCGGCGTCACCGGCCAGTTCTCCGCCGTCGACGGCCTGATCACCGGTGAGGAGAACATGCTCCTCATGGCGGACCTGCACCACCTCTCCCGCAGTGAGGGCCGCCGCACCGTCGCCGGACTGCTGGAGCGCTTCGACCTGGTGGAGGCCGCGAAGAAGCCCGCCTCCACCTACTGCTGTCGACCTGGTCCTCGGCGAGGGTGAGCCGGTATCCGGTCGGCGTGCTCGCGCGGACGTCGGAGCCCAGCTGCGCCCGCGCCCTGGACACGAGGACCTGCACCGCCTTTCCCGGCCGCTCCGGCAACTCCTCCGACCACAGCCCTGCCACGAGCCGCTCGGTGCTGCAGCCCGTGCGCAGGTCGTCCGCGAGCAGCGCGAGGAGGCCGCGGAGCCGGGGCGCGGTGACCTCCTGTCCGCGATAGGCGACACGCGGCGGCAGGGTCAGGTCGGCGGTCACCCGTGCAGATGAGCCAAGGCACCGGCCGACGGACCTCCCGCCGGGGGCGAACTCCCGTCGCGCGGGCGTCCCTTGCGCGAGGCGCATCCACGGACGGCTGTGGAAGGGAGCCGAAGGCGGCACGGATGCCGGCTCCCCGGAACCTCGCCCGCATCCGCCGCTCCGGAGGCTGAGTTCCGTTAACACGGAGGCAACTCCGGGGAAGCGGTACCGATATACGGACACGCGAGGCTGTCCAGCGTACGGCCGTGCGGGTGCCGTAAACGGGTCGGGGCTCGCCATGTTGCCCCGGCCCGTTGCCGCGCCCGGCGGTCCCGGCGGCCCGGAAAACCGCCGGACCGAACCGGTGCCGGGAAGTCCACGCTGCTCGCCGTACTGGCCGGCGCGCTCGAGCCCACGCAGGGGTACGTGCGGGCGGCGAAGGGGGCGCGGGTCGTCCGCGTCACCCAGGAGACCGCCGCGCAGGACCCCGGACTCACCGCCCGCGAGGTGCACGCCCGCCATGTCGGGCGGCTGGTGGCGCGCGGCGCGCTCCGCGACGCGGACACCGTCCCGCTCGGGGCACTCGGGCTGCTGGACTCCGAGGCGCCGCGCACACCGGTCGGGCGGATGTCCCAGGGGCAGCAGCGGCGGCTCGACCTGGCGCTGGCGCTGGCCGGGCGGCCCGGACTGGTCCTGCTCGACGAGCCGACCAACCACCTGTCGTCGGCACTCGTCGACGAGCTGACCGACGCGCTCCGCACCACGAGCGCCGCCGTCGTCGTCGCGACCCACGACCGGCAACTGCTGCGCGACCTCGCGGACTGACCACGACTGGAGGTGACCGCACTCCGGCACCGGAAGAACCGGGCGGGCCCGGCAGCCCTGGAGGGCCCGGCAAACGGGGCGGACCGGGAGGGCCGGGAGAGCCGGATGGACCAGGAGAACCAGGAGGGCCGGGTGCCCGACCTGGCCTGACCGATGGAGCGCGCCTCAACGCGGCCCCGGCCGCGTCACGGCCTCGCACCGGCGGGGCCGCCACCGGCCCCTTCCCGTCGGCGGTTCCCGGCCTGCGAGCCCGGCCCGGTGCCCCTGGGGCCGGTGCCCCGCGCCCCTGGGCCACCCCTCGGACCCACCGGGTCCGCCCACGGCGTCCCGGTGGCCGGGGGCGGACGGCCGCACCGACCGCCCTCCGTCAGCCGCCCGCGGGCGGCTCCCCCGGGGCCCCCGACGGCACCACCTGCTTCTCCTCCGCGAAGTGGCACGCCGAGTCGTGCGCCGCCGGGCCGCCGGCCTTGCGGAACACCTCGGGGACCGCCAGCAGCGGCACCTCCTCGGCGCAGCGCGCCTGTGCCTTCCAGCAGCGGGTGCGGAAGCGGCAGCCGGAGGGGATGTTCGTCGGGGACGGGACGTCACCGGTGAGGACGATCCGCTCCCGGCGCTCCCGGGCCGCCGGGTCCGGTACGGGGACGGCGGACAGGAGGGCCTGCGTGTACGGGTGGGTCGGGTGGTCGTAGATCTGGGTGTCGGTGCCGATCTCGACGATCCGGCCCAGGTACATCACGCCGACCCGGTCGGAGATGTGCCGGACGATCGACAGGTCGTGGGCGATGAAGACGAACGCCAGGTCGAACTCGCTCTGCAGCCGGTCCATCAGGTTGATGACCTGGGCCTGGACGGAGACGTCCAGCGCGGAGACCGGTTCGTCGGCGACGATCACCTCGGGGCGCAGCGCCAGCCCGCGGGCGATGCCGATGCGCTGGCGCTGCCCGCCGGAGAACTGGTGCGGATACCGGTTGACGTACTCCGGGTTGAGCCCGACCACGTCCAGCAGGTGCTGCACCCGCCCCCGCCGGTCGCCCTTCGGCGCCACCTCGGGGTGGATGTCGAAGGGCTCCCCGATGATGTCGCCCACCGTCATCCGGGGGTTGAGGGAGGTGTACGGGTCCTGGAACACCATCTGGATGTTGCGGCGGACGGCCTTCAGCGCCTTCCCCGACAGCCTGGTGATGTCCTCGCCCTTGTAGCGGATCGTGCCGGCCGTCGGTTTCTCGAGATGGACCAGCATCTTCGCGACCGTGGACTTGCCGCACCCGGACTCGCCCACGATGCCCAGGGTCTCGCCCCGGCCGAGCGTGAAGTCGACCCCGTCGACGGCCTTCACGGCGCCGACCTGCTTGCGGATCAGGACGCCCTGGGTCAGCGGGTAGTGCTTGACCAGGCCGGAGACCTCCAGAATCGGTTCTCCGGCGGGCCCGGCGCCCTTCTCGAAGCCCGGCTGCAGGGCCGGTTTTCCCTCCACCCCGCCCCTCGGCTCAGCCATGCAGGCACTCCCTCCAGAAGTGGCAGGCGCTGCCGCGGTCGGCGTCCGACTCGGTGACCTCGTACAGCGGCGGCTCGTCGGTGCGGCAGACGCCTTGGGCCATCGGGCAGCGGGGGTGGAAGGCGCAGCCGGGCGGGATGTTCATGAGGTTGGGCGGCAGTCCCTTGATGGCGTAGAGCTCCCGGCCCTTCTGGTCGAGGCGCGGGATGGAGTCCAGCAGGCCCCGGGTGTACGGGTGGGCGGGGGCCTTGTAGAGGTCGTGCACGGGGGCCGACTCGACGATCCGGCCCGCGTACATGACGGCGATCCGGTCGGCGACGTCGGCGACCACACCGAGGTCGTGGGTGATGAGGATGAGCCCCATGTGGTACTCGCGCTGGAGTTCCGCGAGGAGTTCCATGACCTGGGCCTGGACGGTGACGTCGAGGGCGGTGGTCGGTTCGTCGGCGATGATCAGGGCCGGTTCCAGGGCCAGCGCCATGGCGATCATGATGCGCTGTCGCATGCCGCCGGAGAACTGGTGCGGGTACTGCCGCACCCGCTCCCGGGCGGCGGGGATGCGTACCCGGTCCATCAGCTCGACGGCCTTGGCCCGCGCGTCCTTCTTGGACATGCCCCGGTGGACGACGAACATCTCGCCGAGCTGGTCGCCCACGGAGATCACCGGGTTGAGGGAGGACAGCGCGTCCTGGAAGATCATCGCCATCTCGGCGCCCCTGACCCTGCGGCGCTGCTCCTCCTTCAGGCCGAGGAGGTCTCGGCCCTGGAAGACGACCTCGCCGCCGGTGATCCGGCCGGGCGGCATGTCGAGGATGCCCATGATCACCTGCGCGGTCACCGACTTGCCCGAACCGGACTCGCCGAGCACCGCGAGCGTCTCCCCCGCGTCGACGCCGTAGCTGACGCCGTTGACGGCCTTGGCGACGCCGTCCCGGGTATGGAACTCCACGTGCAGGTCACGCACTTCGAGCAGCATGACGGCGGGTCACCTCAGCTTCGGGTCGAGGGCGTCGCGCACCGCGTCGCCGAGCATGATGAACGCCAGGACGGTGATCGCGAGGGCGCCGGAGGGCCACAGGAGCGCGTGCGGGGCGTTGCGGATGTAGGGCGAGGCCGCGGAGATGTCGATGCCCCAGGAGACGCTGGGCGGCTTCAGGCCGACACCGAGGTAGGACAGGGTCGCCTCCAGCGAGATGTACGTACCGAGCGCGATGGTCGCCACGACGACGACCGGGGCGACGGCGTTGGGCGCGATGTGCCGGAGTACCAGGCGGGAGTTGGAGGCGCCGAGGGCGCGCGCGGCCTGGACGTAGTCGTTCTGCTTGGCGGTGATGACCGAGCCGCGGGCGATCCGGGACAGCTGCGGCCAGCCGAGCAGCACGATGAAGCCGACGACGGGCCAGACGGTGGTGCTGGTGATGACGGACAGCAGCACCAGGCCGCCGAGGACGACCGGGATCGCGAAGAAGACGTCGGTGATCCGGGACAGGACCGAGTCCCACACCCCGCCGAAGAAGCCGGCCAGCGCGCCCAGGACGCTGCCGAGGACCGCGACGCCGAGCGTGGCGCAGACGCCGACGGTGACGGACGTACGGGCGCCGTAGACGGTACGGGTGTAGACGTCGCAGCCCTGCCCGTTGAAGCCGAAGGGGTGGCCGGCCTGCGAGCCCTCCTGGGCCTTGGCGAGGTCGCACTTGAGCGGGCTGCCGGAGGCGATCAGCGAGGGCCACAGGGAGATGACGACCAGGAAGAGGATCACCAGGGAGGAGACGACGAAGACGGGGTTGCGGCGCAGGTCGCGCCAGGCGTCGGACCACAGGGAGCGCGGTCTGTCCTGCGGGCCGGTGCCGTCGGGGCCGGCCGGGGGCTTCTCGAGGGTCTCGGCCTCGTCGACGCCCAGGTCCATGGTGCCGCCCATGCCGGTCCCGGCGACGGCGCGGTCGGGGTCGAAGCGCGGTTCAGGCATAGCGGATCCTCGGGTCGAGAACAGCGTACAGAAGATCGACGACGAGGTTGGCGACCAGGAAGACCAGCACGAGGACGGTCACGAAGCCGACGACGGTCTGGGTGTTCTGCCGCAGGATGCCCTGGTAGATCTGGTAGCCGACGCCGTGGATGTTGAAGATCCGCTCGGTGACGATCGCGCCGCCCATGAGGAAGCCGATGTCCGCGCCGATGAAGGTGACCACCGGGATGAGGGAGTTGCGCAGCAGGTGCCGGGTGATCACCCGGCTCCGGGGCAGCCCCTTGGCGATGGCGGTGCGGACGTAGTCGGAGCGCCGGTTCTCGGCGATGGAGGTGCGGGTCAGCCGGGTGACGTAGGCGAGGGAGACGGAGGCCAGCACCAGGCCGGGCAGGATCAGCTCGTCGAACGGGGCCTCGGAGGACACCGACGGCCTGATCCACCCCCACTTCACCCCCAGCAGCAACTGGAGCAGCAGGCCGGTGACGAAGGTGGGAACGGAGATCACGACGAGGGTGAGCAGCAGGACGCCGGTGTCGACGGGCCGCCCCCGGCGCAGTCCGGTGACCACGCCGAGGGCGATGCCGACGACGATCTCGAAGAGGATCGCGATCAGCGTGAGCCGGATGGTGACGGGGAACGCGGTCGCCATCAGCTCGGTGACCTCCTGGCCGTTGAACGCCGTGCCGAAGTCGCCGGTGAACAGATTCCCCATGTAGGTCAGGTACTGCTGCCAGACGGGCTTGTCGAGGCCGAACTCCCTCTCCAGTTGGGCGGCCGTCGCCGGGTCGCAGCGCCGCTCGCCGCAGAGCCCGGCGATGGGGTCGCCCATCACGTTCACCATGAGGAAGATCAGCAGCGTGGCCCCGATGAACACCGGGATCATCTGGAGCAGCCGCCGGACGACGTAGCGTCCCACGGCGGGTCAGCTCACCTTGATCTGTTCGTACACGGGGACGCTGAAGGGGTTGAGCTTCACGTCGGACAGCCGCTCGGACCAGCCCGCGCTGCCGTTCTGGTACCACAGCGGGATGGCGGCCATGTTGTCGCGGACGACCTCCTCGGCCTGCTGGAACAGGCCGACGGCCTTGGCCGTGTCGGTCTCCTGGTTGGCCTGGTCGACGAATTCGTCGAAGTCGTTGTTGGACCACTTGCCGTCGTTGGAGGAGGCGTTGGTGTAGTAGAGCGGCTGGAGGAAGTTCTGGATGAGCGGGTAGTCCATCTGCCAGCCGGCGCGGAAGGGGCCGCTCATCTTCTGCTGGGTGATCTGGCTGCGGAAGTCCGCGAAGGTGCCGACCGGGTTGCCGGTGCAGGCGCGCTCGTTGTCCAGCGCGTTGTTGACGGAGTTGCAGACGGCGTCGACCCAGTCCTTGTGGGAGCCGGTGTCGGCGTTGTAGGTGATGGTGACCCTGCCGCCGGGCAGGCCGCCGCCCTCCTCGATGAGCTGCTTCGCCTCGTCGGGCCTGTACTCGCACCCCTCACCGCACAGGCCCTCCTGGAAGCCGCCGTCCTCGCCGAGGACCGGGGAGGTCCAGTCGGTGGCGGGGGTGCGGGTCCTCGCGAAGATGGTCTCGGTGATCTGGTCGCGGTCGATCGCCATGGACAGGCCCTTGCGGACCTTCTCCGAGCCGGACCTGTTCCAGTTCTCGTCGTAGTACGGGAAGGCGAGGGTCTGGATGATGCCGGCGGGGGTGTTGAGGTAGCGGTCGCCCAGGTCGCTCTCGACGTTCTTCAGCTGGGAGGCGGGGACGTCGTCGACCAGGTCGAGGTTTCCGGCGATGAGATCGGTGTAGGCGGTGTTGTTGTCGGTGTAGACCTTGAGGTCGACACCGCCGTTCTGCGCCGCGTCGTCGCCGGGGTAGTCCTCCCAGGTCCGCAGGGACATCTGCGAGCCCTTGGTGTACGTGTCCACGGCGTACGGGCCGTTGCCGACCGGCTTGGCGACCCAGGCCTCGTGGTCGTCGAAGAAGGCCTGGGGCAGCGGGGCGAAGGCGGCGTAGCCGAGGGTGTCGGGGAAGGTCGAGAACTTCTGGGAGAGCTTGACGGTGAAGGTCAGTTCGTCGACGACCTCGAGCCCGGAGAGTGTGTCGGCGCTCTGCTCGCCACCGTCCTCGGGGTGGGTCCGGTCGTAGCCCTCGATGTAACCGAAGAAGTAGGCGTTGCGCTGGTTGTTCCGCAGGCTCGCGCCGTAGTTCCAGGCGTCCACGAAGGACTTGGCGGTGACCTTCTCGCCGTTGCTGAAGGTCCAGCCGTCCTTGACCTTGACGGTGAAGTTCTGCGAGTCCGTGGTCTCGATGGACTCGGCGAGCATGTCCTGGGCCTCGCCGGTCTCCGGGTGGTAGCGCTTGAGACCCCGGAAGATCATGTCGAGGACCTTGCCGCCCTGCACCTCGTTGGTGTTGGCCGGCTCCAGCGGGTTCTGCGGGTCCCCCCAGGAGGCGCTCAGCACCGCACCGGCGTCCCCGCTGCCGCCCCCGCCGTCCCCACCCCCGCAGGCCGTCGCCGTGAGGGCGGCCGCCACCGCGCAGACGATCCATTGGGCGTGCGTCGCTCCGCGCATGGAGTGCCTCCTCGTACGTGCGCCGTGGCGCGCTGGTGCTTTACGTCAATATCGGCGCAAAGGGTGCGTCACGCACATGCGCGACACCCGTACGGGCGCGGCTCCTCCCGTATACACCCGTCCGGCGGTGCACACGGGAGGAGAGATGACGGGGGATGACACGAGGCGGTGCCAGAAGGCGCGGGGCGGAGGGAAAAGACCGGCACCCGGCACCCCTCTGTACGGGGTACCGGGTGCCGTCGGCGGGCCGGGCCGTCGTCGCGGACGGCGGCCCGGACGTCAGGCCTTCTCGACGGCGGAGTCGGCGGAGTGGACGTCCTCCTCCAGGGCCGCGAGCGCCGGGTCCATGACGATCTCCTCGCCACGGGCCAGGATGGTCGGCTCCTCCGGGAAGTGGCAGGCGGTCAGGTGCCCCGGCCTGCTGCCGGAGATCTGGACCAGCGGCGGCTCCTCGGTCGCGCACTTGTCCTGCGCCTTCCAGCACCGCGTGCGGAACCGGCAGCCGGAGGGCGGCGAGATCGGCGAGGGCACGTCGCCCTGCAGGCGGATGCGCTCCCGCTTGACCGCGTCGATGTCCACCTCGGGCACGGCCGACAGCAACGCGTGCGTGTAGGGGTGCCGGGGCCGGTTGTAGAGCGAGTCGCGGTCCGCGATCTCCACGATCTTGCCCAGGTACATCACCGCGACGCGCTGCGAGAAGTGCCGCACGATCGCCAGGTCGTGGGCGATGAAGACGAACGCGATCCCCATCTCCCGCTGCACCTTCTGCAGCAGGTTGATCACCTGGGCCTGGATCGACACGTCGAGGGCCGAGACCGGCTCGTCGGCGACGATCAGCTTCGGCTCCAGGGCGACGGCACGCGCGACGCCGATGCGCTGGCGCTGGCCGCCGGAGAACTCGTGCGGGAAGCGGTTGTAGTGCTCCGGGTTGAGACCGACGATCTCCAGGAGCTCCCGGACGCGCTTCTCGCGGCCTCCGGGCGGGTTGATCCCGTTGATCTCCATCGGGCCCGAGATGATCGTGCCCACGGTCTGGCGCGGGTTCAGCGCCGTGTACGGGTCCTGGAAGATCATCTGGATCTCGGACCTGATCGGCGCCAGCTTGGCCCGGCTCGCGTGGCTGATGTCCTGGCCCTTGTACGCGATGGTGCCCTCGGTGGGCTCGTACAGACGGGTCAGCAGCCGGCCGGTGGTCGACTTGCCGCAGCCGGACTCGCCGACGAGGCCGAGGCTCTCCCCGGGGAAGACCTCGAAATCGACGCCGTCGACGGCCTTGACCGCGCCGACGGTACGCCGGATCGGGAAGCCGCCCTTGATCGGGAAGTACTTCCTCAGGCCCTTGACCTGCAGAAGCGGTGCGGCGTCGTCGTCCCGCTGCTGCGGGACCTCGTCGGCGACCGCCGTGGTCGTCTTGGTTGTGTCGCTCATGGTGATGCCCCAGTCGCCGGTTTCAGCTCAGCCCAGCCGGGGCTGAATCTTGTCGATGAACACCTGCTGCCGCTGTTCCACCGTCAGGTGGCAGGCGGCCGCTCGCCCCGGGGCGAGCTCAGGCCGCTCGCCCGGGCAGCGGCTGCCGGAAACCAGGTCGGTGAAGCCGCACCGCGGGTGGAAAGCGCACCCCGAGGGCGGGTTGAGCAGCGACGGCGGCGATCCGGGAATCGGCATCAGCGGCTCGTCCACGTCGGAGGTGAGCCGCGGCATCGACCCCAGCAGACCCCAGGTGTACGGGTGCTGCGGCTCCTTGAGCACCTCGCGCGCCGTGCCGCGTTCGACGGCGCGGCCGGCGTACATCACCAGGATGTCGTCGGCCATGTTGCCGACCACGCCCAGGTCGTGGGTGATCATGATGATCGCGGAACCGAACTCCTGCTGGAGGTCCTTGAGCAGGTCGAGGATCTGCGCCTGCACCGTCACGTCGAGCGCCGTGGTCGGCTCGTCGGCGATGAGCAGGTCGGGGTTGCAGGAGAGCGACATGGCGATCATGGCGCGCTGGCGCATACCGCCGGAGAACTGGTGCGGGTAGTCGTCGACCCGCTGCCTCGGGTGCGGGATGCCGACCTTCTCCAGCAGGTCGATGGCACGTTCCCGGGCGTCCTTCTTGGAGGCGCCGGTGTGCTTCATGAACGGCTCGGCGATCTGGCGGCCGACCGTGTAGTACGGCGACAGCGCGGTGAGCGCGTCCTGGAAGATCATCGCCATCTTCTTGCCGCGCAGCGTCTCCAGCTGCTTCTCACTGGCGTCGGTCAGCTCCTGACCGTCCAGCTTGATCGACCCCTCGATGGCGGTCTTCCTGCGGTTGTGCAGGCCGAGGACGGCCAGGTTGGTCACCGACTTGCCGGAGCCGGACTCGCCCACGATGCCGAGGGTCCTGCCGCGCTCCAGGCCGAAGGAGAGGCCGTCCACCGCCTTGACGATGCCGTCGTCGGTGGAGAAGTGGACCTTGAGGTCACGCACCGAGAGAAAGGCTTCCCCCGCGGCGGGGGCCGCGTCCTCGTCGGGCTTGGTCAGAGTGGTCACGGTGGTTCTCCTAGGACAGACGCACGCGCGGGTCGATGACGGCGTACAGGGCGTCCACGATCAGGTTGAAGAGGATGATGAGGGCCGCGCTGAACAGCATGACGCCCATCAGCATCGGCAGGTCCTTGTTGATGACGGAGTCCAGCGCGAGCCGGCCGAGACCGGCCAGACTGAAGGTCTTCTCCGTCACCATTCCGCCGGCCAGCAGCGAGGCCAGGTCGATGCCGAGGATGGTGATGATGGGGATGAGGGATCCGCGCCAGGCATACCGCATGAAGACGTAGTTGCCCGACATGCCCTTGGCGCGGGCCGCCTTCACATGCTCTTCCTGGAGCTGCTCGACCATCGAGGAACGGCTCATACGGGTGTACTGGGCGGTGAAGATGGTCGCCATGACCACCCAGGGGATCAGCAGGCCCATGAACCAGCCGCCGGGGTCCTCGGAGAACGGCACGTACCTCGGCTTGTCGAGCCAGCCGGTGCTGTAGACGAAGGCGAGCATCACGAGCGGGCCGAGGAAGTAGATCTGCAGCGAGCTGAGGACCAGCGAACCACTGCTGAAGGTCTTGTCCAGCCAGGTGCCGCGGAACTTGGCGGCCAGCAGACCGGCGCCGAGACCGACGATGAGGAAGACCACCAGACCGCCGACGGTCAGCGAGAGGGTGAGCGGGAGGCGATCCATGATCGTGTCCCAGACGTTCTGGTTGTTGGCGAAGGAGACGCCGAAGCAGGGGGCGTCGCAGTGGCCGACGGCGAAGTCCCGGCCGGTGAAGATGCCGGTGAGGAAGATCCAGTACTGGACGGTGACCGGCTTGTCGAGGCCCAGGTTCTTGTGGATGATCTCCAGCGCGTCCGGGGTGCAGTTCTTGCCACAGGCCAGCAGGGCCGGGTCCTGCGGGATCGCGAAGAACATGAAGAACGTGAACGCACTGATCAACAGCAGAATCAGCGCCGCGCCGAATGTCCGGCGAATGAGGAATTGAAGCATGGCAGAAGGCTGCTCTCAGGACGGCGGCAATCGGATGGGCGGTCGGGACGAGATCCGGGCCCCGGTGGTGGGCGCTCCGCCGCGCGCCCACCACCGGTTTCCCTACGAGCCGGCTACTACTGCTTCAGGAAGACCCGCGTGACGTCCACGTAGCTCGAGTCCGAGCTGTAGCGGATGCCGCCGACGTTCGAGCCGAAGATCTGGAAGACCTTGGTGTAGTACATCGGGGCGGCCGGGTTGACCTCGTCCGAGATGTACTCGTTCAGCTCGGCCCAGGCCTTGGTGGCCTCTTCGGTGTCGGTGATCTTCTGGATGCGCGCGATCTCGGAGTTCACGTGGTCGTCGTTGATGTGCGCGTAGTTCGACGCACCGTCCTGGATCTGCGTGCCGTCGTACAGCGGCGGGAAGACGGTGCTGGCGGACGGCCAGTCCTGACCCCAGCCGGTCATGTACAGGTCGAGGCCGTTGTCGACCTTGCCGATCTGCTCGTACCAGGTGGCGGCGTCGATCTCCTTCTTCTGGATGTCGAGACCGATCTTCTCCAGCGCGTCGGCGATCAGCACGGACTGCTGCTGACGGACCGGGCTGTTGGCGTAGGCGTAGACGAGCTTCTTGCCCGCGAAGCCGCCTTCCTCGATCAGCTTCTTGGCGGCCGCGATGTCACCGTTGGGCTTCTCGGCACGGTTGAACGGGTCGTAGGACTCGTCGTAGCCCGGGGTGGTGGGCGACATCAGCGAGTTGGCGACCTCACCGCCGTAGGCGCCGCCGTCGGCCTTGAAGACCGAGGTGGAGGGGATGGCCAGGGTGATCGCGTCACGGAGCTTCTTGTCCTTGACGCGGTCCATGTTGAAGTTGAGCTGCCACACGTAGGGCGCGTAGCCCTGGATCGTGCGGTTGTCCATGACCTCCTTGTCGCTCACGACCTTCTGCAGCTGCGTGGTGGCGACCTGCCCCGTGAACATCATCGCGTTCTTGGCCTCGCCCTGGTCGGCGAGCAGGGTCTTGGTCTGGTCCTCGTCATCGTGGTTCATCGAGATGTTGAAGCCGTCGACGTACTGGTGACGCACCGAGTCGGACTTCGCGTCCCACTGGTCGTTCTTGACCAGCTTCATGGACTTGCCCGGCTTGAAGTCGGCGATCTTGTACGGACCCGTGGCGACCGGGTCGGTGTCGTACTTCTCCTTGGTGTCCGACTCCTCGGGGACCACGGCGTAACCGGGCATGGTCAGCAGCTGCGGGAGGTCGGGCTGCGCGTCCTCGAAGTGGAAGACGACCGTCTTGTCGTCCGGCGTCTCCAGGACGTCGTCGGGCAGGTGCTTGCCCTTGAACGGACCCTCGTAGGCGTCGCGGTAGGTGGTACCGGCGCCGGACAGCCACTGCTGCAGGTAGGTCGGGCCGTCGGTGATGAAGGACGCGTACATGCGCTCGATCGAGTGGCGGATGTCCGCCGAGTTGATCGGGTCGCCGTTCTCGTCCTTGAGGTCGTCCTTGAGCGTGTACGTCCAGGTCTTGCCGCCGTCGGAGACCTTGCCCGCGTCGGTGGCGAGGTCGCCCACGACGGTCAGGTTGCCCTTGTCGTCCTCTTCGTACTGGGTCAGACCGCGGTAGATCAGGCGGCTGAGCAGCTTGCCGTCCGAGACGTAGATCTGGCCCGGGTCCAGGTGCGAGAAGTCCGACTCCTGGTAGACGACCGCGGTGCCGCCGGGCTTGGCGCCGGGGACCTCGGGGGCCGGACCGGTCGACGCCTCGACGTCACCGATCTGCACCGGCTTCGACTGGGCGGCGGCGTCCTCCTTCTGCTTGCTGGTGTCCTTGGCCGAGTTGCCGCCGTCGCCCCCGCCGCACGCGGTGAGGGTCAGGGCGCCGGCCGCCACCGCGACAATCGCGGCCGTAGCGGTGCGGTTTCGGAAGATGCTCATGGAGTCGAATCCACCTGCCTGTGAGTAGTGAGCGTGGTTGTTGCTGGCCGGAAGCGGGCCGGGTGGCACCGGAGCCGACCGGGGCAAGGATGAGGAGCCCCCCGGACTCAGCGGCCCGTCTTGGGATCGAACGCGTCCCGCACCGAGTCACCGAGGAGGTTGAAGGCCACAATGAAGATCACCATGGCCACTCCGGGGAAGAGCATGTAGTACGGGTCCTGTTCGACGATGTCGGCCCCGATGGCGAACATGCGGCCCCAGTCCGGCGTGGGTTCGACGTATCCGACGCCCACGAAGGAGAGGAAGGCGATGCTGAGGATGAGGGACGGCAGTGCGAGGGTCGCCTGGACCAGCACCGGGGTGACGATGTTGGGCAGCAGCTCCTTGCGGATGATCCGCCAGGGCGAGGCCCCGGAGATGCGCGCCGCCTCGATGAACTCCCGGTCGCGCAGCGACAGCGCGGCGGCCCGGACGATCCGGGCCATACTCATCCAGCCCAGGAACGAGAGCACGATGATGATCGCACTGGCCCGCACGTAGGTGGGCGTCTCCTCGTCCGGAGCGACGAACACCGTGGTGATGACCGGCATCGCGGCGACGAAGAAGAGCTGGTTGGGCAGGGCCATGAAGAAGTCGGTCACCCGGCCGAGCCAGTAGTCGACCTTGCCGCCGAAGTACCCTCCGAAGAGACCGATCAGCACACCGATGAGGGTGACCAGCAGCGCCGCGGCCAGCGCCGTGAACAACGAGGTCCGGATGCCGTACACCAGCTGCGTGAACACGTCGCGGCCCAGGCCCGGCTCGATGCCGAACCAGAACTCACCGGTGATGCCGCCGAAGGGCGCCGCCGGCATGGTGAACATGTCCAGGAGGTCCGGGTTCTCCTGCCCGTAGAGCGTGTACGGGTCCTTGCCGTATGCCTTCGAGATCAGCGGCGCCGCTGCCGCGACCACGAAGAAGAACAGGACGACGAAGGCGGAGACCACTCCGGTGCGGTCGCGCTTGAAGCGCGCCCACATCAGCTGCCCGGGGCTGCGGCCCTCGAGCTTCTTCGGCTCCTGGGCGTCGCCCTGCGGCCCGCTCTCTTTGTCCAAGACGGGAGAGGCCACAGCCCTCTCGATCTCGGTTGGACTCGTCATGATTCGTCCGTTTCACAGGTGTTGGAGGTCGTCGGCGGTACACAAGCGGTCCGACGACCTTCGCACGGCGTACGTCATTGAAGCGCGCGACTGGATCAGCGACTGGAGGTGAACCCCACCACAGGGGAACCCTGGTCCGCGGCCGGTGCCGGCCGGTCACGGGCCGGGGCAGTCAAAGAAGTTCGCGACGCCGGATCGTTGCCTCGGCCACGGGAGCGGGAACAGCACTGAACGCACCCACGGGACCTACACCTGTCATCGGGGACGACGCGACCCATATGGCGCTTGTGGCACCTCGCATGGGTTCCTCCTCATGAATCCACTGGTTCACCGCAAAGGGGAGCACTCGACATGTCTTCGCCCACCGCCCGTCGCCGGTGTCGGAGATCATCAGGTGCCCCCTGGCTCGCGAGCCCGCGCCGTCGGCGCGTGACCCGTTCGGCCGAGCTCTACGCGCCTAACTATCTGCCATGCGACAGAGCCGAACCACACCCACGAGGTCTCGGTTCGATCACAGCTGGGCCCTACATCTTCCAAAATCCGGACAAAGGGTTTCGGAGGAGATCCCTGCGAAACGGACTTGTTACACATCTATCGGCGCCAACCGTCCGCATAGCGGACACCCGAAGAGGGAAAAGCCGTTGCGGGAGGAGCGGCTGCCGCGCAGGATCCCTCGCGCAGCTGACGTGCACTCAGCACGCCGGGGCGGCAGAGCCGTTGGCATCGGCCCCGGACCGTGGCACTCCGGACGTGAACCGCACCACGTCGGCGGCGACCGCGGTCCGCTTCGGGAGCAGGGTAGTGGGCATCACCCGTCTCAGGAGCATCCCCCGGCCGGATAGAGGGTTATCCCTACCCTCCTCTTTTGCTCCGCTTCGCCATGACATCGCGCGGTGGCAGCACACCGTGCGGGTGTATACGGCACCGGGCACCCCTGGGAGCAGGGGTGCCCGGTGCCGTATGCGCGTATACCCGCGTACGTGCGCGGGCCGGTGTGTCAGCCGTGCTTGGCGCGGCTCGCGGCGCGGGCGCGCTCGCGGCCGTCCAGGTTCACCTTGCGGATACGGACCGACTCCGGGGTCACCTCGACGCACTCGTCGTCGCGGCAGAACTCCAGGGACTGTTCCAGCGACAGCTTGCGCGGCGGGACGATCGCCTCGAACGAGTCCGCCGAGGACGACCGCATGTTGGTGAGCTTCTTCTCCTTGGTGATGTTGACGTCCATGTCGTCGGCACGGGAGTTCTCGCCGACGATCATGCCCTCGTACACCTCGGTGCCGGGGTCGACGAACAGCACGCCGCGCTCCTGCAGGTTGGTCATCGCGAACGCGGTGACCGCGCCGGAGCGGTCGGCGACCAGGGAGCCGTTGTTCCGGGTCTGCAGCGGCCCGAACCAGGGCTCGTGGCCCTCGTGGATGGAGTGCGCGATACCGGTGCCGCGGGTCTGCGTGAGGAACTCGGTACGGAAACCGATCAGACCGCGCGAGGGCACCACGAACTCCAGCCGCACCCAGCCGGAGCCGTGGTTCGACATGTTGTCCATCCGTCCCTTGCGGACGCCCATCACCTGCGTGACCGCGCCCATGTGCTCCTCGGGCACGTCGATCGTCATGCGCTCGACGGGCTCGTGCACCTTGCCGTCGATCTCGCGGGTGACGACCTGCGGCTTGCCGACGGTCAGCTCGTAGCCCTCCCGGCGCATCTGCTCGACCAGGATCGCCAGTGCCAGCTCGCCGCGGCCCTGTACCTCCCAGGCGTCGGGACGGCCGGTCTCCAGGACGCGCAGCGAGACGTTGCCGATGAGCTCGCGGTCCAGGCGGTCCTTGACCTGACGGGCGGTGACCTTGCGGTCCTTCACGGCCGCCTTCGCGTCGGCGCCCTTGCCCGTGCCGCCTCGGCCGACCAACGGCGAGGTGTTGGTGCCGATGGTCATGGAGATCGCGGGCTCGTCCACCGTGATCAGCGGCAGCGGGACCGGGGTCTCCGGGTCGGCCAGGGTCTCGCCGATCATGATCTCCGGGATGCCGGCGACCGCGCAGATGTCACCGGGGCCGGCCTTCTCGGCGGGCTTGCGGGTGAGCGCCTCGGTCATCATCAGCTCGGAGATGCGCACATTGGAGACGGTCCCGTCGCGCTTCATCCACGCGACGGTCTGCCCCTTCTTCAGCTCGCCCTGGTGCACGCGCAGCAGCGCGATCCGGCCGAGGAAGTTGTCGGCGTCCAGGTTGGTGACGTGGGCCTGGAGCGAGGCGCCCTCGTCGTAGGTGGGGGCCGGGATGTGCGACAGGATGGTGGAGAAGAACGGCTCGAGCGAGTCCGAGTCGGCCGGGACCGTGCCGTCCTCCGGCTTGGTCAACGAGGCGACGCCGTCACGGCCGCAGGCGTAGACGATCGGGAACTCGATCTGCTCCTCGTCGGCGTCCAGGTCGAGGAAGAGGTCGTAGGCCTCGTTGACCACCTCGTCGATACGGGCGTCCGGACGGTCCGTCTTGTTGATGCAGAGGATGATCGGCAGCCGCTGCTGGAGCGCCTTGCGGAGCACGAAGCGGGTCTGCGGCAGCGGGCCCTCGGAGGCGTCGACGAGCAGCACGACACCGTCGACCATCGACAGACCGCGCTCGACCTCGCCACCGAAGTCGGCGTGGCCGGGGGTGTCGATGATGTTGATCGTGATCAGGTCCCCGCCGTCCTTGGGGTGGTACTTCACCGCCGTGTTCTTGGCGAGGATCGTGATGCCCTTCTCACGCTCCAGGTCGTTCGAGTCCATCATGCGGTCGTCGACCGAGTCGAGCTGGTGCGCGGCGAAGGCGCCGGCCTGCTTCAGCATGCCGTCGACGATGGTGGTCTTGCCGTGGTCGACGTGGGCGACGATGGCGACGTTGCGGATGTCGTGGCGCGTGGCCATAAAAGGCGTACTCCCGGAATGGTGAGGAATGCCCTGCGCAGACGGCTGCGGTGCGCGGGCCCTGCCGGGCTGGACACGCCGCGGCCACCTCCCATGGTACGGGCCCCCGGCGCCTGGGGCTCGCCCTCCTCGTCCGGACCGGCCCCACGGGCCGTTACGCGGGGTGATCAGGACTGATCAGGAATCCGACTCCGACTCCGATTCCGGGTTCGATTCCGGGTTCGATTCCGGCTCCGGGGCGGAACCGGAGGCGAAGGGCTCGGGGGCCTTCCCCCGCGGTGTCCCGGCCGGGCCCCGCGCTCCCTTCTTCAGGTACCCCATGTCCTCGTAGACCGGGGTACGGAAACCGAACGCGCCTGCGTTGGCCAGGTCCTTGCGGGCGGCGGTGAGCTGAGGACGCTGGTAGAGGGGGATCGAGCCGGCCGCCGCCCAGATACGGGCGTCCGCCTTGCGGAGCAGCTCGGCGCGCTTCGCGTCGTCGAGCGTCGCGAGGGCCTGGTCGAAGAGCTGGTCGACCTGGTCGGTGCCGACGCGGGGGTAGTTCTGTCCGACGTTCAGCGAGCCGTCGGCTGCCGGGACCGGCTTGGCGTAGACGGGGCGGGCGTCGGTGGCGGGGTAGGCGGTCGCGGGCCAGGAGTAGAGAGCGAGGTCGTACTCACCGGAGGCGATGTGGTCCGTGAAATAGCTCTCGCCGTCGACCTTGGTGATCTCCGCGCGGATACCGATCTTCTCCAGCATCTTCGCGATCCGGTCCGCCACGGTGCCGAGGACCTCCGAGCCGGGGCCGGAGGGGAGCACGAAGTCGAGCGTGAGCGCCTTGCCGTCCTTGGCGAGCGGGGCGTCCTCCGCCTGGGCGGGGGCGGCGGTGCCCAGGGGTGCGTAGGCGCCGGGGAGGTTGCCCTGCTTCAGCCGCGTGTGCTGGGTGCCGTCCTGGGCGAGGTGGTCGTCGTCGCCGTTGTTTCCGTCGCTCTCGGCGTCCCCTTCGTCGTCCTCGCCGACGATGTACGTGCCGTCGTCGGCGGCGTCGTTCCCGGAGTCCTTGTCCTTGTCCTTGTCCTTGTCCTTGTCCTTGCCGGAAGCCTCGCCGGAGCCCTCGTCGGACGATTCCGCCTTCTCGCCCTCCCCGCCGGCGGCCTGCTCCCCCTTCTCCCCCTTCTCCCCCTTCTTCACCGGACCGCCCGGTACCCAGCCGGCGTCCGCGAGCAGGGCCCGCGCCTCCTTGGCGTTCTGGTCGCCGAGGGCGCCGCTGCCGTCGGCGTAGGCGGCCTGCCCGGAGAGCGCGAGGTGGCTTCCGACGGGCTCGGCGGGCAGGCCGAGCGGCTTCAGAACCGCTTCCGCCAGGTCCCGCCGGTCCAGGGCACGGGCCACGGCGCGGCGGACCCGGTCGTCGGCGAGGGGCCCCTCGGCTCCGTTGAGTGCGAGCTGGGTGTAGGCGGGCTCCAGCGACTTGCGCACCTCGAAACCGCTGAGGGCCCGCGCCTCGCGCGCGAGCTCCGCGGCGGCCTCGCGCTGCTCCTCGCGGGCGGAGATCTCCTCGTCGGAGCCGTTCGCGACGGCCCAGGAGCGCACGGCCCCGGCCGCGGACCGCCCGGCTCCGAACCCGGCGGCCCGGGGGCCCCTCAGGGGTGTACCGCCCGCGGCCTCGCTGTCCCGCGCGCTCGTACCCGCGCTCCCGCTCGCGTTCGTGTCCTGCGGACCGGCGGCGACGGAGATACGGCGGGCGGCCGGGGCGTCGATCTCGGCCAGGTCCAGGGTTCCGTCGGTGAGCGCGGCGATCCGTTCGTCGCGGGGCACCTCGCGCAGCACGATCGTGGAGAGCCGGGCCGGCTCGCCCCACCAGCGGGCGTTGCGGGCGAGGGTGACCTCGTCGTCCTTGCGGTCGACCTTCTTCACCACGAACGGGCCGGCGGTGACCTTCAGCTTCGTGCGGGCCCCGTCGTTGAAGAAGTCCGGGGTGCCCATGACGTCCTTCGGGTACAGCGGCGCGAACAGCGACTTCCAGTCGGCGTAGGGACGGCTGAAGGTGACCTTGACCTCCAGGTCGCCCTCGCCGCGCTGGATCTTCTCGATGCGGTCGTAGCCGGCGTTGCGGGCGGTCCAGTAGGCGGAGTCCTTCCCGGACAGGGCGCGCCACTGGGCGGCGAAGTCGGCGGCGCCGATCTCCCGGCCGTCGCTCCAGACCGCCTGCTGGTTGAGCTTGTAGAGGACGACCTGCTTGGGCTCGGTCTCGACGACCTCGGCGGACTCCAGGTAGTCGGGGTTGCGTACCGGACGCCCCCGGCCGTCCATCCGGTACATCGACGGCAGCACGGCCTGGGCGATCCGGGTGGTGGTGGCGTCGGCGTCCGACTGGAAGGCGTTCAGGGTCTCCGGAACGGAGTCCACGCCCCAGCGCAGGGTGCCGCCGTCGGCGATCCGCGCGCGGTCGGCACGGGCGATGTCCCCTCCGGCGAGGGGCCGACCGGCCGGGTCGTCGCCGGAGCTGCATCCGGCCAGCGTGGGCACCACGAGCACGCCCGCGGTGAGGAAGGCTACCGAGCGCGTGACCGCGCGCGGGCCGACGCCGTCGTGTGACATCTCTGGTTACCTCCGTGAAGCCGCGGGCATTACGATCACTTTTGGTGGTATTTAGATCTCATCTGATGTATGCGGCCACTGAAGTGGAAAGGCTTCGGCAACCAAGAGCGACACGGCGGCCACGGACCGGAAGGTCACCCGCATGGCGTAACACACCGCGCGGTGCACCCGTGCGCCTCGGCCAATCGACGCACATCCCTTCACAGCGCAAGGTGTGACGCGCAACACTCTCAGGCGCACGAACGTTGCCGCCTTGGGCCTGAAGGACCCTTGAGGACCCGCGGGAAGTGAGGGCAAGTCATGTCCGTGCACGACGAACTGGCATCCGTCCAGCGCAGTCTCGACGACCTGATCCGGTCGGTGGGGCGCCTGGAGAAGCAGCTCGGCAGCGGCGGCCTGGAGATGCGCCGCGTCCGGGCCGACACCAACCATCTGCGCGAGAGCGTCGCGCTGCTCCGGGAGACGGCCGTCACCACGGCCGGCGTACCGAAGCGGCCCGATCTCGTCACCATCTCCGACGCGCCGTACGACCCGTCCCTGTGGGTGGACACGGACGACGAGGGGCTCGGCGCACACGACCGCCGCGCTCCCTGACTCCCGTTCGAATCCCCGTCCACCTCGCAGGATCCGCCGCGCCCCCTGACCCCGACCGGAGCGGACAAGTGGCCACTGGTACGGAACCGCCCGCCACAGACCCCCAACCCCGACGCACCGGTGTGAGAACCGGTACCCGCGCCGCGATCGCCGCTCCGCACCTGCGGACCGACCGCTGGTGGCTGGCCCCGGCCGCCACCGCGGCCGGTCTGCTCGCCTTCGTCGTCTACTCGACCTGGCGGGCCCTGTCGAACGCGGACTACTACGCGGCGCCGTACGTCTCGCCCTTCTACTCCCCGTGCCTCGCCGAGAACTGCGAGCCGATGCGCGGCGGACCCAACTGGGAGCTCGTCGGCGGGTGGTGGGGCCTCTCACCGGCGATCATCATTCTGGTCTTCCCACTCGGCTTCCGCCTGACCTGCTACTACTACCGCAAGGCCTACTACCGGGGCTTCTGGGCGTCCCCGCCGGCCTGCGCGGTCGCCGAGCCGCACAGGAAGTACACCGGGGAGACCCGCTTCCCGCTGATCCTGCAGAACATCCACCGGTACTTCTTCTACGCGGCACTCCTGGTCGCCCTGGTGCTGACCTACGACACTGTCCTCGCCTTCCGCGACGAGCACTACGCGTGGGGTCACATGGGACTCGGCACCCTCGTCTTCCTGGTCAACATCGTGCTGATCTGGGCTTACACCCTCTCCTGCCACTCCTGCCGGCACATCGTCGGCGGCAAGCTCAAGCACTTCTCCCGGCATCCCGTGCGCTACCGGATGTGGCAGTGGGTGGGCCGGCTGAACGCCCGGCACATGCAGCTCGCCTGGGCGTCGCTGGTGAGCGTGGCGGTCGCCGACCTCTACGTCTACCTCGTCGCGTCCGGCGCCTTCGACGATCCGCGTTTCTTCTAGCTGAGGGGGACTGCCTGACATGCCCGTGGTCGACCGGCAGGAATGGGACGTCGTCGTGGTCGGTGCGGGCGGCGCCGGGCTGCGCGCCGCCATCGAGGCACGCGAGCGGGGCGCCCGTACGGCGGTGATCTGCAAGTCGCTGTTCGGCAAGGCCCACACCGTGATGGCCGAGGGCGGGATCGCCGCCGCCATGGCCAACGTCAACACCGGCGACAACTGGAAGGTCCACTTCCGCGACACCCTGCGCGGCGGGAAGTTCCTCAACCAGTGGCGGATGGCCGAGCTGCACGCCCGGGAGGCGCCGCAGCGGGTGTGGGAGCTGGAGACCTGGGGCGCGCTGTTCGACCGGACGAAGGACGGCCGGATCTCGCAGCGCAACTTCGGCGGCCACGAGTACCCGCGCCTCGCGCACGTCGGCGACCGCACCGGTCTGGAGCTGATCCGCACCCTCCAGCAGAGGATCGTCGCCCTCCAGCAGGAGGACTTCCGGGAGACCGGGGACTACGAGTCCCGGGTGAAGGTCTTCCAGGAGTGCACGGTCACCCGCGTGCTCAAGGACGGCCGTCACGTATGTGGTGTCTTCTGCTACGAACGGGAGTCCGGGCGCTTCTTCGTCCTTCAGGCGCCCGCCGTGGTCCTCTCGACGGGCGGTATCGGCAAGTCCTTCAAGGTGACGTCGAACTCGTGGGAGTACACCGGCGACGGCCACGCGCTGGCGCTGCTGGCCGGGGCCCCGCTGCTCAACATGGAGTTCGTGCAGTTCCACCCGACGGGCATGGTCTGGCCGCCGTCGGTGAAGGGCATCCTGGTCACCGAGTCGGTGCGCGGCGACGGCGGGGTACTGCGCAACTCCGACGGCAGGCGGTTCATGTTCGACTACGTGCCGGACGTCTTCAAGAAGAAGTACGCCGAGTCCGAGGAGGAGGGCGACCGCTGGTACGACGACCCGGACCACAACCGCCGGCCCCCCGAACTGCTCCCCCGCGACGAGGTCGCCCGCGCGATCAACGCCGAGGTGAAGGCGGGCCGCGGCTCCCCGCACGGCGGGGTCTTCCTGGACGTGTCCACCCGGATGCCGGCCGAGGTCATCAAGCGCCGGCTGCCGTCGATGTACCACCAGTTCAAGGAGCTGGCGGACGTCGACATCACGGCGGAGGCGATGGAGGTCGGGCCCACCTGCCACTACGTGATGGGCGGCATCGCCGTCGACTCGGACACGGCGGCGGCGCGCGGGGTGCCGGGGCTGTTCGCGGCCGGTGAGGTGGCCGGCGGCATGCACGGATCCAACCGGCTGGGCGGCAACTCCCTCTCCGACCTGCTGGTGTTCGGGCGCCGGGCGGGCCGGCACGCGGCCGAGCACGCGGCGGGACAAGGGCGGGGGAGGGAGCGTCGCCGGGTGGACGACGTCCAGGTGGACGCGGCCGCCGCGGAGGCTCTGCGCCCGTTCTCGGCGGAGGGCGAGGGACCGGACGAGGGGCCACCGGAGAACCCGTACACCCTGCACCAGGAACTCCAGCAGACGATGAACGACCTGGTCGGCATCATCCGCCGCGAGCACGAGATGAAGCAGGCCCTGGAGAAGCTCGCCGCGCTGCGGGTACGGGCCCGCCGGGCCGGGGTCGAGGGGCACCGGCAGTTCAACCCGGGCTGGCACCTCGCCCTGGACCTCAGGAACATGCTGCTGGTCAGCGAGTGCGTGGCCCGGGCGGCGCTGGAGCGTACCGAGTCGCGCGGCGGCCACACCCGTGAGGACCACGCTGCGATGGAGCGCACCTGGCGCAACGTCAATCTGCTGTGCGCGCTCACCGACCCCACGGGCGGTCTCGCGGCCACCGACAGCGTGCGCGGCCAGATCACCCTCACCCGTGAGATCACCGAACCCATCCGCCCCGACCTGCTCGCCCTCTTCGAGAAGGAGGAGCTGGTCAAGTACCTCGCCGAAGAGGAGCTGTACGAGTGAGCAGCTATGAGGCCCGCTTCAAGGTGTGGCGGGGGGACGTGCAGGGCGGCGGCCTGGAGGACTTCCGGGTGGAGGTGCACGACGGCGAGGTGGTCCTCGACATCGTCCACCGGCTGCAGGCCACCCAGGCCCCCGACCTCGCCGTCCGCTGGAACTGCAAGGCGGGCAAGTGCGGTTCGTGCTCGGCGGAGATCAACGGCCGTCCGCGGCTGTTGTGCATGACCCGCATGTCGGTGTTCGGCCGGGACGAGACGATCACCGTGACCCCGCTGCGTGCCTTCCCGGTGATCCGCGATCTCGTGACGGACGTCGGCTTCAACTACACCAAGGCCAGGGAGGTCCCGGCCTTCGTACCGCCCGAGGGGGTCGGGCCCGGCGAGTACCGGATGGCACAGGAGGACGTGGACCGGTCGCAGGAGTTCCGCAAGTGCATCGAGTGCTTCCTGTGCCAGGACACCTGCCATGTCGTCCGCGACCACGAGGAGAACAAGCAGGCCTTCGCCGGACCGCGGTTCCTGATGCGGGTGGCGGAGCTGGACATGCATCCGCTGGACGCGGCCGACGCCTTGGGCCTGGACCGGAGGCGCACGGCGCAGGACGGGCACGGACTCGGCTACTGCAACATCACCAAGTGCTGCACCGAGGTGTGCCCCGAGGGCATCAGGATCACGGACAACGCGCTGATCCCGCTGAAGGAAAGGGCGGTGGACCGCAAGTACGACCCGCTCGTCTGGCTCGGGAACAGGATCCGGCGCCGGTCGGCGCCGTCCTGACACCCGGAGCCCTCGACGCCCCGCCCGGCGTCCCCGGGCCCGGAGACCCGGAGGCCCGGAGACCCGGAGGCCGCAGATAGCCGGAGTGCGCCACCCGGCCGAGGAAGGTCAGCCGGGTGTCGGTGGCCATGTGCTTCTCGTAGGCCTCCTTGCTCCCCGGCCGCTCCGGGTGTCCGAAGTCGTCCAGGACGACGATGCCGCCGGGCGCCACGATCCGCTCGGCGCCCGTCGACCCAGGCGTGCCCGAGACAGATGGCGTCACGGCCGCGGGTGTACGTCCCGTCGGCCGGGTCACCGGTGAGGTTGAACCGCAGCACCGTCCCGGCGGCCAGCAACGGCACCAGTATCACGAGCACGAGCACGACCGCGAGCGCGGCCCAGGTGAGCCGGTGTCTCCGGCGCCGGGGCGGCTTCCCCTCCGTCTGCCCGTGCCCGTACCAGGTGATCTCCGCGTCGCCGGGACCGGGCCCGGTGGGCCCGGTGGGCCCGGTGGGCCCGGTGGGTTCCGTGCGTGACATCACGTGTCCCCTCCGCCGCCGGCCCCGGCCGGGCCCGCGGCTGATCTTGGGAAGGAGGACGGGGGGCGGGGAAGCCCGTGGTTGCGGTCGGGCGGCGGTGGGCGCGTGGCGTACGTGCGCGTGCCCGTCCCGGGGGAAGGCGGGCGGTGCGGCGGGGAGCACGCCGGCGAGTGTGGAACCGGCCTTCCCGGCGACGCGGCAGGAAGCCTCGTTGTCGACCTGGTGCAGCAACTCCAGGCGAGTCAGGCCCTCGTGGGCGAAGGCCGTGAACGCCCAGTCGGTCACTACCGCCAGAGCGCGGGGAGCCACTCCGCGGCCCCGCGCGGGCGCCCCGTTCCAGTAGCCCACCTCTGCGGAACCCGAGCCCCTGGCCGCGTACTTGAGGACGACGCCGCCGACGAACCTCGCAGGGTCGCCACTTGCTCCCGGCCCCGCCGACGCCTCCTCCACGGCGAACGCGAGCCGGTCGCCCGCTTCCCAGCCACGCTGCTGCGCCGACACCCAGCGCGCCGCACTCGTCTCGTCGTGCACGGCGTCGCTCGTCCAGCGGCGCAACGCCTCGTCCCGGTACAGCTCGGCCGGGCCCGCCGACTCCTTCGGGCTCCAGGGCCTCAGGGTGCCCGCTGTCAGGCGTGTCAAAGTGGCCGGGGCCGGAGTCGGGTGCGTACGGCGAGGGTATGCGGGGGCCGTTCGGTGACCGGGTGTCAGAAGAGACGCAGAAGGGCCTCTACGGGGTCGGTCAGGGTGGTGTCGAGGCCGGGGAGGGGGAGTTCGAACCAGACGGTCTTGCCGCGGGGGGTGCGGCGGGAGCCCCAGGCGGCGCTGAGCAGGCCGACGAGCTGGAGGCCGCGGCCACCCTCGTCGGTGTCACGGGCGCGGCGGCGGCGCGGCTGGACCAGACCGGCGTCCCAGACCTCGCAGACCAGGGTGCGGTCGAGCAGGAGACGGAGCCTGATCTCGCCCTCGCCGTACCGCAGGGCGTTGGTGACCAGCTCGCTGACCAGGAGTTCCGTGGTGTCGACGAGGGGTTCCAGGTCCCAGGCGAGCAGTTGTGTACGGGCGTACTCGCGGGCGCGGCCCACGCTGCGGGGTTCGCGCGGCAGCGCCCAGTCGCCCACGGAGTCGGCGGGCAGTCCCTGGACACGTGCCATCAGCAGCGCGATGTCGTCCTCGCCGTGGTGGGTGTCGAGGGTGTTGAGGACGTGGTCGCAGACGTCTTCCAGGTTCCGGGTGTCGGCGCGCGGCGGCGCCGAGCCGTCGTGGTGGTCGTCGCCCGACGGCCGGGCGGGGTCGGTGAGCGCGCCCACGAAGGCCTGGAGCCCTTCGTCGAGGGGGTGGTCGCGGCTCTCGACCAGCCCGTCGGTGTAGAGCGCGAGCAGGGCGCCCTCGGGCAGTTCGACCTCGACCTCCTCGAAGGGTTCCCCTCCGACGCCGAGCGGCAGGCCCGGCGGCACGTCCAGCATCAGCGCGGGCTCGCCGGGTTCGACCAGGACCGGCGGCAGGTGGCCCGCGTTGGCGAAGGTGCACCTCCTGGTCACCGAGTCGTACACGGCGTAGACGCACGTCGCCAGGTAGACCTCGGAGAGGTCGGCCTCCTGGGGGCGGCGGGCGGCCCGGGTGGCCTGCTGGACGCCTCCGGGGGCGCCGAGGCCACGGGCGATCTCGTCCAGCTGGGAGAGGACCTCGGCGGGTTCGAGGTCGAGCTGGGCCAGGGTGCGGACGGCGGTGCGCAGTTCACCCATCGCCACCGCGGCGCGCAGGCCCCGTCCCATCACGTCCCCGACGACCAGCGCGGTGCGGTGGCCGGGCAGTTCGATGACGTCGAACCAGTCGCCGCCGACCTCGCTGGGGCGGCTGGTGGCCGGGCTGCCGGGCAGGTACCGGCAGGCGATGTCGAGGCCGGACGCCTCCGGGTCGCCGGGCGGGAGCAGGGACCGCTGCAGTATCAGGGCGCGTTCGTGCTCGCGCCGGTAGAGGCGGGCGTTGTCGATGCAGACAGCGGCGCGCGCGGCCAGCTCCACCGCGAGGTCCCGGTCGCGGTCCCCGAACGGCTCGCTGCCCTTGGTCCGGGCGAACTGCGCGAGACCGACCACCGTGTCGTGGGCGACCATCGGCACGGCGAGCGTGGACCGCACCAGTCCGCCGTCCTCGCCCGGCAGGGTCCGCGGGCGGGCGGTGCGCAGGGCGTCCGCGCACGGCGAGTTGAACGCGTAGTGGTGGACGGCGCCGAGTTCGACGGGCTCGCCGGTGACGCTGAACGGCGCGTCGGAGACGGCGCTGGCGAAGGCGACGCGGCGCACCTCCGCGCTGCCGTCGGCGAGGCCCGGCGGAGTCTCGTCGCCGGCCAGCAGCCCCTGGTAGAGGTCGACGGTGGCCAGGTCGCAGAAGCCGGGGACGGCGACGTCGAGGAGTTCGCGGGCCGTGGTCTCCAGATCGAGGGAGTTGCCGATCCGGGCACCTGCCTCGTTGAGCAGGGCGAGATTGCGCCGCGCGTTGGCGGCCTCGCGGGCGGCGGCGCGGCGGGCGGTGATGTCCGTTCCCAGCCATGCGATGCCGATGGGGCGGCCGTTGCCGCTGTGCACGCGGTACAGGTTGATGGACCAGTGACGGCGTCCGGCGGAGCCCGGTACGAAGCCCGTGACGTGCATGTCCGTGACGGACCGGCCGGTGTCCAGCACCCTGCGCAGGGTCGCGTCGACCCGCTCGGCCTCGCCACGCGGCAGATAGCTGTGGACGTCCCTGCCCCGGTGGTCGTCGGGCGTGCCTCCGAAGATGGACGCGAACCGCTCGTTGGCGCGGCGAACCCGCAGGTCGGGGTCGATCAGCAGAAAACCGAAAGGAGATTGGCCGAAAATGGCCTGCGAAGCGGCGAGGTCGGTCTCGATGCTGCGTAGGGTACGCACGTCGACGACGATGCAGACGGCCGCCTTCTCACCCTCCTCGGTGCGCGTCGGCATGACGTAGACCTCGGCGAGGGCCTCACCACCGGGCTCGCCGTCCTCCCCCGTGTCGGAGAGGCGGAAGGGCACGACCCCGGTCCACTCCCGGCCGTCGAGGATCTCGGCCATCTTGCGCTGGCCCTGCTCACGCCGGTCCAGGTCGATGAAGGCCGCGATGGGATCCATCCCCAGCGCCCGCTCCGCCGGGATGCCGAAGATCTGCTCGGCGCGCAGGCTCCACTGGTCGACCAGCCCGTCGGGGCCGATGGAGAAGGACGCGACCTTGATGTACTCGTACATGGAGCCGGGAGGACTGACCTGCCAGGTCCCGCCCGCCGACGAGACGTCACCGGCGGGCAGGAGATCTCCGAGAGGAGCGGAGGAGGAGGCATCGCCGGAGGAGAGGCCGTCCTTGGCCTCGGCCCTTGCGCCGCCCGACGGGTCCTTGGACTCCGTGGCCTTCGCTGGTATCTCGCTCACGCGAACCGTCCCCTCCAGCTCACCGCGTCCGGCACCGGTCACCGGGGGCGGCTGCCCGCAGTATCCAGCACTACGGCGCCGCACCACACGGTGTTCACGATCACAGCACCGTCCCGATGCTTTTCGGTCTGGCCTGTGAGAACACTCCCAGTCTTCTAACCAGCGGACACGTCATCGAACCTCCTTCTTCGACAACCGTCCGGGGCCTGAACGGTCGCTCGACAGGAGCGGCCCGTGCGTACCCCGGCGAGGAGCGGTACGGCGCCTCTTTTCAGCCGGGGGCGAACGCTCACTTCGGCACGGTGAGTTCGAACCACACGGTCTTGCCCATGCCGTCGGGCCGGGTGCCCCAGCGTCGGGCGGTACGGGTGAGGAGCTGCAGTCCGCGCCCGCCCTCGTCCTCGGGCCGGGCGTCCCGCTCGTGCGGAAGGTCCGGCAGCGGGTCGGAGACCTCCACCCGCAGGACCCGGTCGAGGCCGGAGGGACGCAGCAGGCGGACGTCGATGGGGCCGGTGGCGTGCCGGAGGGCATTGGTGACCAGTTCACTGACCAGCAGGGCCGCTTGGTCATCGATGCAGCCGAGGCCCCAGCCGTGCAACTGGGCCCGGACCGTGGAACGCGCGGCGCCCACGGCACCCGGATCCGCAGGAAAGGTCCACGTGACGTGGTCGCCCTCCGTGTCGACCACCGGATCACCTCCGTCCCTCACCGACGGCCCGCCCACCGCCCGTGCCCCGTTCCACGGCCCCCCGACCTCATGGGACTAATGGGCCCATACCCGGCACCGGCGGTCGAATACCTTCCGCGACACCACGTCGTGACATGCGGGACGGTGACGCGGCGCACGGCACGCACCCCCGTCCACCGCGGCGCGTACCTCACACGCCCCGCGCGGTGAGGTCCAGATGGGCGAGCATGTCGCGCACGGCCGGCACGTCGTGGCCGAGCCAGTCGACGTCCCAGATCTGCGCGGGAGTCAGCCAGCGCAGCCGGTCATGGTCCTCGAGGGGCGCGGGAGCGGCGGATCCGGGGCACAGGCGGGCGGTCCACACCCGCATCACATACGGCGCCCTCAGTGCCCACTCCCCCGGGACACGCTCTTCGGCCTCGGCGTCCACACCGAGTTCCTCACGCAGCTCCCTTACGACGGCTGCGTCTTCGGTCTCACCCGGCTCGACCTTGCCGCCCGGCAGTTCCCAACGCCCGGCCAGGTCGGCGGGGGCGCTGCGGCGGGCGGCGAGCAGCCTGCCCCCGTGCCACAGGGCCGCACCGACCACCACGATCCGCTCACTCATGCGCCGGAGCCTACGGGGGTTCAGGATCCCGCCCCGAACGTGACGGGACGGGACGGGCCACGATGTGATGGGGCCCGTGGGAGCCGAGGAGGGGAGGTCAGTCGGAGGGTGTCGCGGTGCGCCCCATGCGCTCGACCCAGTACAACTGCTTGTGCCCGCGGCCGTCGAGGCTGTCCGCGATCTTCTGCGCCTCGGCGCGGGTCGCGTACCGGCCCACGCGATAGCGATTGCCGTTGTCGTCCTGTCGCACCACGAGCCAGGGAAGCGGGGCCGTGCTGTCGTTCATCGCACCCCTCCGCTTCCCGTCCGCAGCCTGCGCAGCGCCCCGCCCGGTAAGGAATCCCCAGTCCGCATATGCCCGAGCCTACGCCTTACCTTCACGCAGCGAACATGGGTTCACACAAAAAGGTACGCAACCGGCCAGCACGCGGGGGGCGCATCACCACGAACGCGCCATGGGCGAGCTCGACGCATCCGGTCAGGGGCATGCCGCCCCCGTGCCTGCCGCCGGACGGCCACCTGCGAGAACGGCCAGATTCATACGAGGCCCGGACGGGCACGTCACTGCCCGTCGGGGCGAGCCCGTGCCCGGACGGGGCGCAGAGGGAGTGATCCGGGGTCGACGACGGCTCGGGACCGCGGTCCGTGACGGCCGCCGGTCCGGCTACCTCACCGGGAGGCGGTAGGCAACCCGGTACCGGTCGGCGGGAATCACCACGTCGGCCGTCTCGACCGGACGGCCCGAGGCGTAGTACGTGCGCCGGATGACCAGGACGACATGGCCGGGGACACCGCCGAGCAGCGCCAACTCCTCGGCGAGGCCGGGGCGGGCGCCGACCTCCTCGGTCACGTTGTCCACGATCACGTCGATGGCGCGCATGCGCTCGACCACACCCATGCCGCCGAGGGGGCCCTCCTCGGGCAGCATCACGGGCGTCCGGCCGGTCAGGGCGAGCGGCTCCCAGGAGGTGGAAAGCATCATCGGCTCGCCGGCCTCCCGGAAGAGGTACCGGGTGCGCATCACCCTGTCCCCCGGCTCGACCTCGAGCCGCTCGGCGACGTCCCCGCGGGCCTCGGCCTGCTCGCTGCTCGACTCCCAGGTCCCGCGCACGTCCCCGTCCGCCTGCTCCTGCCGGAACGGGGTGGCGCCATGCTCCGGGCGGAACCCGGAACGGGCCACGCGCCGGGGCACGGGCCGCTCACGGACGTACGTCCCCGAACCGGAGCGGCCCTCGACGAGGCCCTCCGCCATGAGCACCTTGCGCGCCTCCAGCGCGACCGTGTCGGAGACGCCGTACTCCTCGCGGATCCGCGCCTGGGACGGAAGACGGGTGTGCGGGGGCAGCCGACCCTCGACGATCTTCTTACGGAGATCACCCGCGACGCGCAGATACGCCGGCTGCTCACCGAATGTCACTGGCCACTCCCATCAGCTTGTACGGACAGCGACAGAGTGGCAACCGTATGTTGTACCAGGCAAGCGAAGGCCAGAGAATCACTTGTTGTGATGACACGCCTCGGCGGGGGTTTTTACGCAGGCGCTTTCTCCCTGCTGCAGCGGCCCTCACGCCTCGATACGGCCCTCGTCGGCCCCGCCGCCCCCAGCCCCGCCCTCGCTGTCGTCCTCGTCGAACGTGGGCGGTCGCCGTAGTCCCAGCCGTCCCTGGACGGGGTGAGGTGCTACACGTCCACGTCGGCCGGCAGGGCCCCGCCGTCCATGGCGTAGGCGTCCTCGAGGCCGTAGCACCGCTCGCCGGCGGTGTCGAAGAGGCTGTCGTCGCCCGGGGAGGGACCGTCGGGCAGACGGACGGTGCCGAGGACCTCCCCGTCGTGCTCCCCCTCGCAGGACACCCGGTCGGCCTCGGTCGCCCAGCCCACCAGCCCTCCGGGCGAGTCGAAGCAGTCGCCGTCGGCGAAGGTGTGGACCCCGGTGCCGCCCGTCACGGGGACCTCGTCGAGCTCGTCCCAGAAGACGGCGAGGAGCGCGGCGAGCAGGATCCACGTCACCAGCGACACGGAGGACATCACGATCCCGCCCCTCGCCATGCCCCGGCCCTGCTCCCCCCGCCGCCGGAGCTGCCCCAGCGCGACGATCCCCAGCACGAGCCCGACGACCGGCACGAACCACAGCAGACCGAGGACGAGCGAGGCGACGGCGAGCCCGTTGAAGCGGGGCGGAGGCCGGAGCCCGTACGGGCCCTGGGAGAACGGCGATGGCGCGTACGGCCCTTGGGGCCGGGGAATGGGGTTACTGCCCCTGGGGGTGCTGCCCCGGGGCGCCCTCGGGCTGCTGGGGCACGGAGGGCGGGGATATGGACACGGGTGCCGTGCTCCTGGTTCTGCCGTGCTCCTGGTTCTGCCGTGCTCCTGGTTCTGCCGTGCTCCTGGTTCTGCCGTGCTGCTGCGGGGAGGTGGTGCATGCGCCGGCGCGGACCGCCGTGCGGGGCACATGGCTCCGCACATCGTAAGCGTGCCGTCCCACAGGACCGTTGGGGGCACCCCCGTCCGAGCCGCCCGCACCGGGCACCGCACCCCCGTCCACACGCCTCGTCCCCGTGAGCGGACGGCCGGACCGGCGGTCCGGAACCCGCTCACGGGGACGAGGACGGCGAGGCGGTGTCCCGGGCACCTGCCCGGGACGCCGGTCCCGTCGGTCAGAACTGCAGGGCCCAGCCGTTCAGCCGACCCGTGTCGTACGGGTAGTTGTCGCTGACGCGCAGCGTCCAGGTGCCGTTGGCGGTCTCCGAGGAGGCGTTGACCGTGTACGTGGTGTCGATGTTGTCCGCGCTGCCTCCGGTGCCGTATGCCTTCAGCGTGTACACCGTGCCGTCGGGGGCGACCAGCTGGACCCGGAGGTCGCCGATGTAGGTGTGGGTGATGTCCACCTCGACGGCCAGGTCGGAGGGTGCGTTGCCCGAGACGCCGGAGACGGTCACCGAGGTCTCGACGGTGGAGTTGTCGGCGATGCCGACACCCTGGGTGCTCTCGAAACGGTCACCGGTGGGCGGCGGGGCGGTGCCACCGCCCCCGACGTTCAGCAGGCGGTTGGGGGAACCGCTGCCCGGGTTGCCGACGACACCGCTGGTGGCGGCGGAGGTCAGCGCGGAGGAGACCTGGGCGGGGGTGGCCGAAGGGCTGCCGGCCAGGTGGAGGGCGGCCGCTCCGGCGACGTGCGGGCTCGCCATGGACGTACCGGAGATGGTGTTGGTGGCCGTGTTGCTCGTGTGCCAGCTGGAGGTGATGGAGGAGCCCGGGGCGAAGATGTCCAGGACCGAACCGTAGTTGGAGTAGCTGGCGCGGGCGTCGGTGGAGGTGGTGGCGCCGACGGTGATCGCCTCGGCCACCCGGGCCGGGGACTTCGTGGAGGCGTTGGTGGACTCGTTGCCCGCCGCGACGACGAAGGTGATGCCGGCGTTTATCGCGCTGCGCACCGCAGCGTCGAGGACACTGTCGGCGCCGCCGCCGAGGGACATGTTGGCGACGGCCGGCTTGACCGCGTTCCGCGCCACCCAGTCGATACCGGCGACGACCCCTGCGGTGGTGCCGGAACCGGCGTTGTTCAGCACGCGAACGCCGACGATGTCGGCCTTCTTGGCCACACCGTGGGCGTTGCCCGCGACGGTGCCCGCGACGTGGGTGCCGTGGCCGTTGCCGTCCTGGGCGACGTTGTCGTTGTCGACGGCGTCGTAGCCGTTGTAGGCGCGGCCGCCGAAGTCGCTGTGCGAGATGCGGACGCCGGTGTCGATGATGTACGCCGTCACCCCCTCGCCGGCCGAGTCCGGGTAGGTGTACGAGTGGTTCAGCGGCAGGTTCGCCTGGTCGATGCGGTCCAGGCCCCAGGAGGGCGGGTTGGTCTGGGTGGCGGTGGTGTGGAACGTGCGGTTCTGGACCACCGAGGCGACGGCCGGATCGGCGGCGAGACGTTTCGCCTCGGCCTCGGAGGCCTCGACCTCGTAGCCGTTGACCGCCTTGGTGTAGGTCCGCTCGATCTCGGCGCCGTACTTCTTGACCACCGCACGGCCCTCGGCGGAGCCGGACTTCACCTCGTCCGCCTTCAGGGTCACGATGAAGCTGTCGCTGACGGCGTTCGCAGCGCCCTCGTACTGGATGTGGCCTTCGGCGGCGGCCGGGGCCGCGCCGGCGGGGAGCGCGGAGACGAGGCCTGCCATGAGTGCCGCGCTGGTCGCGACGCCGAGAGTGGCCAGTCTTCGGTGGGGGTGACGCATCAACGCCATGTGAGGGTTCCTCCTCAGTCGGGGTGCGTTGCTGTGGGGGGTGGTGCCGGTGACGCACGTGCCGCGGGTGGGGCATAGCCGGTCATTAGTGGCGTGGGCATGTCAATGCTTACTGCCGGAGCAACTGCGTGCGTCAGCCGAAAGATTGAGGGTTCCACAGGAATTGCACAAGAGGGCCCGCATGAACGAAACACCACCGCCATGCAGCCGACACATTCAGCGGCACGCCGGCCCGGGCGACCCCGGATCGCACCGCCGGAAGAGGCACGACGACGCGACTGCCGGGGGCACGGGACCCGGCGGCGTGGTGACGGTGCGTCAGAGGCTGTTGCGCCGGTCCGCTTCGTGGTCGCGGGCAGAGCCCTGCCCGGCGGCGTGCGCCTCCATGACCGTCGTGAACGGCAGCACGAGCCGGGACGGGTGCGCGGCGCCGCGGTAGATCTCGCGGGTGACGGGGCGGCCCACCGGCAGGTGGAAGGCGTCCGGCGGCAGCGGCGCGGTGTGCGCGTCGGCCAGGGGCTCGGCGTTCGGCAGCTCCGCGACCGGCCGGTGGCCCGGCATGAACGTCGCGGTGAACGGGCGGAGCCGCGGTACGCGCTCCTCACCCCTCCCCTGCTCCACCGGCACCGCGCGGGTGTGCGGGTGGAAGGGGTCGCCCTCGGTGGTGCGCTCCTCGTCGAACTCGTGGTGGGAGGCCTTGAGGTAGGCGGTCGTGATGAGGCGACGCCTGCCGTCCGGGGCTTCGTCCCACACACGCAGAACGAAGTTCGTGTCGGGCCGGTCGCTCTCCGTGAAGAGGTGCGTCCTTGCGGTCAAGTCCGCCGACGACGCGGTCGGCCGGCAGCTTCTCGTCCGGGACGACGCCGAGGTCATGGACGGCGTCGCTCCCGCAGCGGACGGAGAGGCGACGCCGGTGCTCAGAACGGTCCGGGCCGCACCGCGGAACAGGCTCCCGTCGGCCCGCGACCGGTCCGGCTCGTCGCCGAGCGCGCACCGGGCCCCACTCGCCCCGGGCGGACGGACACCGCCGGCCACCTCCGAGGCGGCCAGGCAGTTGTCGTCACCGGCCGCTACTGCCGGGGAGACGGATCGGACGGAAGGGCGGCAGGGGCGGCAGGGGCGGCGCCGTCGGCCTTGGCCGCGTCGGCGACGGCCTCGGCGGCCGCTTCCGCCGCCTGCGCCGTGTCGCTGGCGGCCTGGGCGGCCATGTCGTCGACCGGCCTCTCACGGGTGGCCGGCGACTTGGGCAGTTCCTCGCTGAAGGCCCGGGACACGCCTTGGAGCGCGGAGGTGATCTCGCTGGGGATGACCCAGAAGTTGTTGCCCGAGCCCTGAGCGAGTTGCGGCAGCGTCTGGAGGTACTGGTAGGCGAGCAGCTTGGGGTCGGGATCGTTGCGGTGCACGGCCTGGAACACCTCGTCGATGGCCCGGGACTGGCCCTCCGCCTGGAGGATCGCAGCGGTACGGTTGCCCTCCGCCCGCAGGACGGCGGCCTGCTTGTCGCCTTCGGCGGTGAGGATCTGCGACTGGCGCTGTCCCTCGGCCCCGAGGATCGCGGCCCGTTTGTCCCTCTCGGCCCGCATCTGCTTCTGCATCGCGTCCTTGATGGTCTGCGGCGGATCGATGGCCTTGATCTCCACCCGGTTGACCCGCAGCCCCCACTTACCGGTGGCCTCGTCCAGCACGCCACGGAGCTGGCTGTTGATGGTGTCCCGTGAGGTGAGCGTCTTCTCCAGATCCATGGAGCCCACGACGTTGCGCAAGGTGGTGACGGTCAACTGCTCGACGGCCTGAAGGAAACTCGCGATCTCGTAGAAGGCCGCCCGCGGGTCGGTGACCTGGAAATACAGGACGGTGTCGATCTCGACGACCAGGTTGTCCTCGGTGATGACCGGCTGCGGTTTGAAGGAGACGACCTGCTCCCGCAGATCGATCACCGGGTGGACGCGGTCGATATAGGGAATGACGAGATTGAGGCCGGGATTCAGGGTGCGATGGTAACGGCCGAGCCGCTCGACATTACGAGCACGCGCCTGAGGAACGATACGCACCGTCCGCACCACGGTGAAGATCGCAAAAAGCGCGACGATCAGGCCGGCGATGAGAAATGCTGAGGTCTCCATGGTTTCAGTCCCGGGGGTAGACGTACGCGGTGGCACCACTTATCTCAATGACATCGACGGTCGCTCCGGGAGGAATCACCAGAGTCTCGTCGTACGCGCGGGCCGTCCACTCCTCACCCTCGATACGCACCCTGCCACCCACGCCCGTCACCTCCGTGACAGCCGAGGCGGCCTTGCCCACCAGCGCGTCCACACCGAATCGCGCCACTTGCGGCCGGCGTACACGGCGCAGCGCGACGGGTCGCACGAAGAGCACGGTGGCGATGGCCACGACGGCGAACACCAGGAACTGGAACGGAACCGGCAGCCCGATCGCGGCGGACCCCGCCGTGACCAGAGCGGCGGCACTCAGCATTCCGAGAGCGGCAGTGAGGGTGAAGACCTCCGCCACCGCCAGCACGGTTGCGACGATCAACCAGATCAGCCATGGATCCATTGCGCACCTCTTCCGAACGGCGCGGGTACAAGGGGCCGGACCCTCTATTGGAACCCAATGGGAACGGCCCCGATACCCCCTGGACCCCGCCGAACACGGCGAAGGCGCACGGAACACCTGCCGCAAGCGAGAATCCCGAGGTTTGCTGCCACTTTACCCGTTGATGGGGAGAAGATGCGGCCGCGCATCGACCACGTGACCGACGGCCCGCGCGGGGAGCACTGCCCGCCACGTGCCGTTCGGCTCACGAACCGGTTCGGGCCTGCGGGCCGTTCGGCTTCAGCTGCCGGATGCGCCCGTCGAGTTCGCTCTGGTAGAAGTCGATGAAACCGTCGGGATCGGGGCCGGCGTTCTGCATGACCAGCATGTCGAAACCCGCGTCGACGAACGGCTGCGCCACCTCGAGGTACCGGGCGGGGTCCGCGCCGCAGGCGAACTTCTCCAGGACGTCCTCCTCGCGCACGGTGGTCGTCGCCGCGTCGAAGTTGACCGGGTTGGGGAGCTCGCTCATGACCTTCCACCCCGTCAGGGCCCATCGCGAGGTCTCCAGGGCCGCTTTCGCCGCGGTGTGCGCGTCGGGCGCCCAGGCCATGGGAACCTCCGCGTAGCACGGGCCGGTGCCGCCGGCGTCACGGTAGTGCTGGACGATCTCCGGCTTGTCCTCGGTGGCGAACAGGCCGTCGCCCAGTTCGGCGGCGATACGCGTCGACACCTGGCCGCTGGCGGCCACCGCGATCAGGGGGAGTTCCTCGGGGAGGTCGAAGACCCGGGCGTCCTCCAGCCTCAGGTGCTTCCCTTCGTAGGACCGGTAGCCCCCGCTCCACAGCAGCCGGATGATCTCCAGAGCCTCCCTGAGCATCTCGTGCCGGGTGCGGACCACGTCGGGGAAGCCGCGGCCGACGACGTGCTCGTTGAGCCGCTCGCCCGAGCCGACGCCGAGGACGAAACGGCCCTCCGAGAGGAGGGCGAGGGTCGCCGCGGCCTGAGCGATGATCGCGGGGTGGTAGCGCACGGTGGGACACGTCACGCCGGTCGCCAGCTCGATCCGTGAGGTCCTGGCCGCGATGCTCCCGAGGACGGTCCAGGCGAACGGTGAATGTCCCTGGTTGTCCAGCCAGGGGTGGTAGTGGTCACTGATCTCGACGAAGTCGAAGCCCGCCTTTTCCGCGAGAACCGCTTGCCGTACCAGCTCTGCCGGGCCGAACGCCTCGGCGGCCAGCTTGTAACCCACCTTCATGTGTTTCTCGTTCCCTCGTGCGCCGCGGTCGTTTTGTCCGCACAGAGGTACCCGCCTGGTGTCAGGCGTAACACCTGGCCGCCCCCTGGCCGGGGACGGAACCGGCTGGAACCTCCCCTGATCGTGGACGCTCTGAAGCGCCTCCACCACCACGCCGCCCAGGTCAGCCGTCAGCAGGTGAAGCGGCCGGGGACGGGGGCGCAGTGGCGGGCACCCGCCCTGTACAGCCCCGTGGGGGCGAGGTGGGCGCTGATGCGGCGGAAGGGCTGCCGGGTGCCTGCGCCCTCGCACGTACTCCCGGTAACCGGCGCGCGCAGGAGGTCCGAACGGGTGGCAGGACGTCGCTACGGGCCGGTCGTGGCCGCCGGTCTATGCACGAGTGGGCATGCGCAGCGCCAGCATGGCGACGTCGTCGTCGTTGTCGTCGGGGCGGACCTGCTCCAGCAGCAGCTCGCAGAAGGACTCCAGAGGACGGTGGGCAAGAGAGGCCGCGTGGCGACGCAACCGGTCCAGTCCATGGTCGATGGAGTGGTGCGGGGACTCGACCAGGCCGTCGGTGTAGAGCAGGACGGTGGTGCGGGGCGGCAGGACGGTGACGGTGTCGGGACGAGGCCGGACCATTCCGGTCCCGAGCAGAATGCCGTGGGCGTCGGTGAGATAGCGGGCCCGACCGTCATGGCTGACCAGCAGCGGAGGAGGATGGCCGGCGTTCGTCCAGGACAGTCGCCACAGCTCGTCGTCGCCGAGAGCGAGCGTGGCCAGGATCATGGTCGCCATGGGGACCTCGGCTATGTGCTTCACGGCGTCGTCGAGCTGGGTGACGACGGCGCTGGGCGTGGCCTGGGGCTGGGACCACGCGAAGGCCCGCAGCATGTTGCGGACCTGCGCCATGCCGGCTGCGGCGTCGAGGTCGTGCCCGACGACATCTCCGATGACCAGGGCGTGGGAGCTGCCGGTCAGGGCGAAGACGTCGTACCAGTCACCGCCGACAGAGGAGGCGTGCGGAGCGGGGACGTACCGCGCCGTCATCTCCACCCCGGGCACGGTGGGGAGCTGGGGCAGCAGGTGACGCTGCATGGTCTCGGCGACCTTGCGCTGACGCTGGTACAGACGCGCGTTGTCCAGCGCCAGGCCCGCCCGGCGGGCGATGTCCTCCAGCAGCGGCAGATCGGCGGCGGTGAAGGCGCCAGGACGTTTCGAGCGTCCCAGGGTCAGGGCTCCGAGCACGTCGCGCAGTCCCCGGATGGGCGCGATGACCGCGGAGTGCATGCCCGTCCCGGCGAACAGGCGGCCCTGCTCCACCGCGATTCCGGAATCGGGCGGGCCCAGGTAGGTAGCAGGGTCCGCAAGAGAGGACGCGGCGCCACGCAGGGCCCGCGACAGGGGCATCGGGGACTCCTCCGGCACAGGGGGCATGGGTCCCTGCAGGTCCTCCCGCTCGACCAGGATCCCGTCCTTGTGCTCCGTCACCAAGGCGCGCCGGACCTCGTCCCGCTCGGTGAGCAGATCGATCACCGCCCAGTCCGCAAGCCGGGGCACCGTCAGGGCCGCCAGCCGACGCAGTGCCTCGTCCACATCCAAGGTGGACGTCAGCTGGGTGGTCGTCTCCGCCAGCAGGGACAGGCGGTCCAGCTCCGTCAGCGGCGCCGGGGCCTCGTCGACGCCTTCGTCCGATACGCCCCGGTCCGATCCGTACAACAGCACCAGCGCGCCCTGCTCCTCCGATCCGAAGGAGCAGGGCGCGACGAGCCAGGAGAGCCGGACAAGCGTGCCGTCCCCGCGGGCGAACCACTCCGAGTCACCGTGCTCGGTCCTCCCGGCGAGAAGCGCGCCCCTGAGCCGACAGCGCGCGCGGGGCGGGGCGTGCCCGTGGCTGTCGCGGTGCAGCAGGTCGTGCGAATCCCGCCCGACGAGTTCCTCGAAGCCGCGGCCCAGCACGCTCTGGGCCGCGCCGTTGGCCGAGACGATGAGTCCGCCGTCGTCGACGACGACGACAGCCGTCCGCATGTCCTCCAGCGTTGCACCGCGCAGGGCGCCTGAGCACGCCTGAGGACCGGACACGGGGGGATCTCCCGTGCCGGCGCCGGTTACGTCCATGGCCCTCCTCGGCGGGTGCGGACCTGCTCGAGTTCCCCGGGAAAGGTACTCGCATACGCAGCCCCCTGCAGGAAAAGATCAACCGCCGGTCATCTCCACACACCACTCGCGCCGGCGTGAGCGATGCCGTGCTCGCCCCGGACACGCGTCCGGGAACCACTCGCCGGACTCCCGTGCGGCCAGGCTCCGGTCCGCTTCCGGGATCTGCCCGTGGCCAAGCCGGTCATGCGGTGGCTGTGCCCTCCACGGGACACCGATCCACCGCACATGCCCCTGTTCTCGCCTCTTCTCATGCGCACCACCGGCATACCGGTTCGAACCCGCCTGCCACGAAGTCGCACCGTCTTCCTCGCATGATGCGTCTGCACCGGATCGAGGGCCGCCGCCTGCGCCGGCGCAGGCGCGCCACCGTCCCGGACCGCCTCGCACCGCCCGTCCCGGACCTCGTCCAACGCGACTTCTTCGCCGAGCAACTGAACGAGAAGTGGTGCGGCGGTATCACATGCGTGCAGGTCGGTGGCTCGTGGCTGTATCTCGCCTGCGTCCTGGACATCTGCTCACGCCGATGCTCGGCTGCTCCATGGCCTCCCACGTGCGGGCCGGACCGGTCACCGGCGCCCTGAGGACGGCCCCGGCCACGCGGGGCGGCAGCGTGGCCGGGGTGATCTTCCACACGGACCGGGGTTCGCAGGACACGTCGGGCGCGTTCGCGCAGGTCTGTGACGGTGTCGGGATCCGCAGGAGCCTGGGCAGAGTCGGCTCGAGTGGTGACAACGCCCTCACCGAATCGTTCTGGCAGGGGCTCAAGAGGGAGACGGTGCACAAGAAGCTGTTCTCGACGATGTGCCAGGCAAGGCTGGAGATCTTCCAGTGGCTCACCTACCACCACGCCCGAAGGCACCACAACGCCCTCCACTCCCCTTCACCTGCCGAGTTCGAACAGCAGCATCAGAGAGAACGCGGAGTCACACGCGCAGCATGAGCCCCGTGTCCCCACTCCGGGGGACGCCTCAGTGCGGCGGTGTCCACTTCCGCGAGACGGTCGAGCGGTCCCTGGTCTTCGGTGAGCAGTTCGGCGACCTGGCCCACGAGTTCGTACAGCGGTACGTCAAGGGCGACGTCAAGGGCGGCGTCAGGGGCTGACGGCCCTGCCGAAGCAGAAGCGACGGCCACCCTCGCGGGTGACGACGAGTATCCTGCCGCACCCGGCCATCGCATGGGGCGGGTCGGGTGCGGCAGGACTAGGAGGCTCCCCGCGCGGCCCTGCGTGCAAGCACCTGGGCATGCCTCTTCTGGAGGCTGGACCGCCGTCAGGCGTCCGTGAGGAGGGGGTCGTACGGGGTACTCGTGCGGCGGGCGGACATGAAGGAGAGGAAGTCACCCACGAAGGCGCTGCGGCCGTAGGTTCCGTCGGTGGTGGCGAGGTCGCGGTGGAAGGCGGTGCGGAAGAGGGACCGGTACTCGTCCGGGCTGATGGTCCCGTTGCCGTCCCTGTCGGTGGCGTCGAAGAGTACCTCGGCGACGCGGATGAGCGCGGGGCCGGCGAGGGAGGGGACGGCGGCGGCGTACTCGTCGGCACTGACGCGGCCGTCGCCGTCCGTGTCGAGGGCGGCCTGGAGTTCGCGCCACCAGGCGGCGAAGGCGTCGTAGAGCCGGGTCTCCTCGGGTTCGTCCAGGTCGAGGCGGGTGGAGAGTTCGCGGGCCATGGCGGCGAGGTCCGGCCAGTCGAGGTGGCCGTCACCGGTCTGGTCCAGCACCTGGCGGAAGAACTCCTCCGCCGAGCGCCGGCCCTCCCCCGTGCGCGTCGCGGACGCCGGGTCCGGAGCGGGGTCGCCGCCCAGCGGGGTGAGGAGGCGGAGCAGGGCCGATGTCCGCTTCATGCGGCCGCGCAGGGCGGCCACAGTCCGGGCGCGAGGGTCGTCGCTCCCGGGCGAGAGCGAGAGGAGTTCGATGAAGCTCTCGGCGTTGAGCCAGCCCTCGGGCAGGAAGCGGGCCAGTCCGGCGGCGAGGTAGGCGCCCTGCATGAGGGCCTGGGCGCCGGGCATCTCCGGGAGGCCGGCCCGGCGCCGGTACGGCTCGGGGAGCGAGGCGACGGTGATGGCTCCGAGGAGTGGTCCGGCTACGGCCCGGCCTGCCGCCCACAGCGTTGGCGCGCCGTCGAGCAGCGCCGGGGCGGGCAGGTGGTCGAAGAGCCGGTAGAGGATGACGCGGGCCGCCTCGGTGTTCTCCAACTGGTCCTCGACGACCCGGTCGAAGTACTGCCAGAAGTCGTGAAGTTCCTCGGGGAGTTCCCCGGCGTCACCGTCGAGGGCGGCGAGAAACGCGCGGTACTCGGCGTACATCCGCTCCATCGTGTCCTGGTCGAGCGGCTGGCCGCTCAGTCGGCACATGGTGACGGCGCTCTCGAAGAGGGTGGCGACCACCCAGGCACGGGCCGCGCGGTCCATCGCGTCATAGGCCCGGCCGCGGGAGTCGGAGCCGCTCATGCGGGCGTGCAGCCGGTTGAGGCGAGCGGCCTCCCGCTCACGTACCGCGCAATCGGCGCTGAACATGCGCCGCATGCTGAGGAAGGTGTTGCGGAGCCGGCGCCAGGGGTGGGCGACGAAGGTGGAGTTGTCGACGAGTGCGGCACCGATCTGCGGGTGGGCCGCCTCCAGCACGGTCGCACGGATCATGGCGAGCGCCCAGCGCGGGTCGTCGAAGAACGCGTGGAACCGAGAGTCCGGACTGAACAGGGGAGGCCCCTCATCCGGAGGCGTGGTGTCTGTACGGGGCGTGCCTGTCGTCATCGTGGGTCTCCGTTCGTCCGGGGCGGTAGGCCGCCGAAGCGGCGGTCGCGGCGCCGGTAGGTGTGCAGGCAGGCGAGGAAGTCGGGGGCCCGGAAGTCCGGCCAGAGCACCTCGGGGAAGGTCCACTCGGCGTAGGCGACTTTCCAGAGCATGAAGTTGGAGATGCGCTGCTCGCCGGAGGTACGGATGACGAGGTCCACGTCCGGGGTGTCGGGGAACGGCAGGTGCTCGGCGAAGAGCCGCTCGGTCACCTTGTCCGCGGGAGTCCCGTTGCGGATCAGTGACCGGGCGGCCTCGACGATGTCCCGGCGCCCTCCGTGGTCGAAGGCCACGGTCAGCGTCATCCCCCGGTTGTCGCCGGTCAGCGTCGTCAGGTCCTCGAAGTCCCGCGCCAGTTCGCGGGGGACGCGCGGGTCGGCCACCCCGAGGAAACGGCAGCGGATGCCGCGGGCGAGCAGCAGCGGCGCGTGCTTCCGCACGACCCGGCGGACCAGGCACATCAAGTAGTCGACCTCGTCGCCGGGCCGGTTCCAGTTCTCGGTGGAGAAGGCGTACAGGCTGAGCCACTCGACGCCGGCGGCCCGGGCCGCCTCGATGATGTCGATGACGGTGGCCTCGGCGGCCCGGTGGCCCGCCGTGCGCGGCAGTGAACGCCGCTCCGCCCAACGGCCGTTGCCGTCCATCACGCACGCCACGTGTCGGGGCACCGCACGCGCCGCCGGCCCGTCGCCCAGCCGTTGCCCGCCCGGCCCGTCGCTCTGCCGTTCCCGGCCCGGCCGGCCCTCCGTCGCCGTGCGTCCGCCCGGGACGCCGTGGTCCGTCGTGCCCGGCTTCGCCCCGCGCGGAGCGGCACGACCGGTCGTGCCGTGCTCGTTCACGCCCACCCCTCCTCGCCCGTGCCCCCACCGGTGCGTTCCCTGCCGGGATTTTGGCAGCGCGGAAGAGCCCTGACAGGCCGATACGGGGCACCGTCACCCTTGGCTCGTATGTCCAAGTCTCCGCGCAGGTGCCGGGTAGCGTCCCACCGGTGACTGCGGCCGAGGTCCTCGCACACCCCTGCCCACCGAGCCGCCGTCCGCCGGGGACTGGGCGCGGGCCGAACGCGCTCCGACAGGGTGCCCCGGCCGGCTACGAGCGACCCGCCGGGATGTACGGTGCCGGATTCCTCGATGGGACCGTCCGTCTGCCCACCGGGACGCGGTCGATCCGTGACGATCCGGTCGGGCGGCGGCCCGCCTGCGAACAGGTCCCGGCCGTGCCCGTTCAGACATGTGCCGGCCCTCTCGACGTCGCACCCGGCAGGAGGCCAACGCAACCGCGTGCGCCAGACCCGCGGCGGTTATGGGCGATCAAGCGGGTCGAGGCCCGGGAAGCGCCGCCGTACCACCAGAGGAGCCACGGGCGCACGCGCCCACGGACCGACGCCCCCGCACCCGCTGCCCACACGGCTTGACCATGTCCTCGGCACCGGACGTGAGGACCGCCACCGCGCCCGGCAGGCGCAGCGTCACCTCGGCGGCCTTCGCGCCGGTCTCACGCGGGGCGAGGGTGATGCCGTCGCCGTGGCGGACCGCGGACAGCACGAGAACCCGGCTGCCGTCAGGGCGTCGTGCACCGCGCAGACACTTGCCGTCCACCGTGATCGCCCGGCGCCTGCGGCGCACCGGATCGGCCTGGGTGGCAGCCTGGTGGGCCCGGCGCTGTTCCCGCTCCTGGCCGCCGTCCGGCATCAGCGGCGGGGGAGTCGCGCCCTTGTCGGGGAGCAGGGATTTCAGGTAGGTGAACCCGGCCGCGTTGAGCTCGGCCGGATCGAGGCGCCCCAGCACGCTGCGCAGGGTCTTCTCGCCCGGCACCCGGAAGCGGCCCTGGAGCGGGTGGTAGGGCAGGCCGGAGGCGGCCGGTTCCTCGGGGGCCGCACGCCGGCACCACTCTGCCGCGGCGGTGATCGAGTCGTGGCCCGCGGGTGTCATCGCGCAGACCACCAGGGCGAGCAGGGAGGAGAGCCGGTAGCGCACCCCGCCGGCTCCGCGCGGACCGGTGAGCGACTCGAACTCGGCTACCGGGCTGCGGACTTGATCCCGCGCGACCTCCGCACCCAGGGCTTCCAGACGGGAGGAGGGACAGACAGAGGGAGGGACAGACGGGAGGAGTGAGGGGGGATGATGGTGGGACGAACACGGCACCTTCATGGATCTTGAAGCGTAGAGAACTCCATGATCCGCAGGGGCCGTGTTCGCCTACTTCCGGGGTCCACCGCCGGCATCAATCAACCCAAGTTCGGACGAGCCGGGCAAACGCCGGGGCCCTGGCGGTGGGGTGCCCGGCACCCCCTTCTCGTAGCTTTGTGTACGGGCCTACCTTTCACCCTTTCTTGTATGGCCTTGAGCCAAACCGACGGTTTCCTTGGCGATCTCGTGCTGCCGCTGAGCACAGGGCTCGTCATGGGCTTGATCTTCGGGTTGACTGCTCTGTCGGAACGGCGCCGCCAGAACCGCCTCCGCAGCGTCGGCGGTCCGCGAGGTTGACGCCCTCAGCTTCCTTCCTGCCGGTCTACGCCCAGGAAGCCCGGGGCCCTGGCTTCGCCTCACTGCGGACAAGTATTCGTATCCCGCACTCGGAACGCGGAAGGCGCTACCGGCCAGGCTTACGGCCGGTAGCGCCTGCGACGGGCTAGCTGCACCCGACTTCCCCGCGCTCAGGGCTGTCGTTATCGAGCGGGAACGACCCTCGTTTTCCACAGCCCCGTTTGGCTGCTCGCTAACAGGACGGCCCTGTCGCTGAGGCGGGTGTGCAGTTCAGTCGTTTGATGTCTTCTCGACCACCCAGCCGACCCCGAGGATGATTGTCGAGCAGAAGAAGAGCCGCTCGCCGTCCATGTGCCCGTAGAGCAGCGATGCGGTGATCCCTAGGGCGAAGACGAGTACCCCGGTCCAGAACATCGCTCGTGAGGTTTGCTTTGCTTTGTTTGTCATAGTTTCTCCCAGTCCGGGGCTGGCCGTTCATGTTGTGGGGCCAGCCCCGGGCACGTGTTGCAGATCCGTCAGGTGGGCGTCACCAGCGCCATGACCGGGATCTCCTGTGGTTGTAGAAGCGCTTGGGTGTGCATCTTTTGAGGGTGTCTGTGTGATCAGGCGGTGGGTATGAGGGTGTTGCGGTAGCGAGCCTGGTGGTTGCGGGTGTACTCCTGTTGTTCGTGCCAGGCCCAGTAGGTGTCGAAGTCGCCGTTGGTGCGCAGGGCGCGGAGTTTCAGGACGGCTTCGGCTCCGGCCAGGCCCCAGCGGGCCCCGGTGATGTCGAGGCGGTCTTTTACCAGGTGGCGGCATGCGCCTTCGATGATCCCGGTCGCGATGGGCCAGCCGGCGGCCAGCGCGGTGTCGTAGCGCAGGTAGTCGGCTTTGTTGGTGAGGTAGGCCACGGCGTCGTCGATGCTCTTGTTCTGGCCCGGGGCGATCCCTGCGTCGGTGGCGGCCGTTGTGATCGTCTCGGCTGCGGTCAGGGCGTCTCCGGCCAGGATGGTGCGGGCGGTGCGGGCGACCCATGCCTCGATGTCCTTGCTGCCGCCGGGGTGCAGGGCGTGGGCGGCGCTCCACAGGTATTCCAGGACGTGGATGATGTCGATCACGATGTGCACCTGCACGTCGCGGGCGGCGGCCTGCTCGTTGATCAGATCGATCTGGTGGGGTGCGCCGTCCACGAGGGCCACCCAGGTGCGCCGGTGGTCGGGGTCTCGGTGTTCGGCCTGGTCGAACACGGCGGTGATGACCTGGGAGCAGGTGTCGTTGACCGATCCGGTCAGCCACTTGGAGCGGGCCCTGGGTCCTTTGCTCCGGCGGGTGGTGTCCTGCTCGCCGGTGTCGGGGTCGGCGATGATGTCGTCGGCGGTGCGTACCGCGGGTTCGGCGTCGTAGACGGTTCCGAGGGTGGCCATGCGCTTTCGGCCGTTCTTCTCCCCGGCTGACAGGCGTTTGTGCAGCTTGTTGCCGCCTTTGGCCGCGGCGGCTCTCGCGGTGGCCTCCCGCAGGGCCTCCGGCCTTATCACCACGCCCTTGCCGTCGGCCGACATCACCAGCAGCGTGGCGTCCGTGCACGGCTCGGGCGCGAGGGCGGCATAGAAGTCGTCGATGTCCGCGGCGGCGGCGACGGTGAGCTCGCCGGCCTGCCGCGGGCCGATCCCGGCGCCGGTCAGGGTGTTGACGCGCTCGACCGCTTCGGCGAACGAGCCCCGGGACGCCTCGATGGCGACCTGTTTGGCCAGGCCGTGCGAATGCATCCCGGCCGGCAGGTTCAGCGCCGCATCGGCCGGGTGCAGATCCGGCACGGCGTCGCCGCGGTAGGCGATCCGGCCGACGGTCACCTTCCCGAACACCGTGGACAGGATCCGCCGCCGGCCCCGCTCGATCCTGGTGCGCTCCCGGCCGGCGGCGTCCACGACCTGCTCGATGCGCTGCTCGGTCAGCTCCCGCAGCCGCAGATGGTCCTGATACAGCTGCCGCGTCACCTCCCGCATGTCCGCGCCCAGCACCTCCTCCAGCTGCGAGTGCGTCAACGAACCGGTCTCCACGGACTGCATCCGGGCACTGACCTGCTCGAACAAGCCCCGCGAGGCGGCGAACGCGGCCTCCGCCGCCGCCAGATCCCCGCCGAGCACGCCGCCGCTCACCGGGCACCGGCCCGACAGGCCAGCCCGAACAACCCCGGCTCCACCTCGGCCAGGATCCCCCGCCCGACCAGCTTCTTCAGCTTGCCACGCATGCCCTCGGTGTGGTTCGCCTCCGTGCTCAACCCCACCCCGACGCACACGTCCTTGCAGCGCAACGGCCCGGACGCCTCGGCGAACACGATCAGGATCCGCCGATACGGCTCGGAGGTCACCGTCGTGTCCCCGGCCGCCTCGGCGGCCAACAGCACCGGCACCAGTTCCGCCAACTGCGGCAGCACCGCCCCCTCCGTATCCAGCACCACCCCCGGCGGCACCGCCGGGCCGACCGGTGAGGACAACACCTCCTCCACCGTCTCCCGCGTGATCCGCATTCGCACCAACTGCTCCTCGGCCGTAGCCAACTCCGCGGTCAACACCTCCAGCCGCGCCCGCACCTCGGCCGCGGACGCCCGGACCTCGTCTTCCCTGGCCTGCAAGGCAGCCATCAACGACGGCACAGATGCCACCCACCCTCGCTCAACGCCCGCCCACCACAGCCGGACTCGACACCACGAGGCTAGGAACCAGCAACCCCCGACCGAGACCTGAACCCTGACGAATCACCCCAACGACGCACCCTCACAAGATATGCACCCTTCCACGATCGCGGGCGCGTTGTTCTCGTCAATGCCCAGCGAATCGATGCGCCCGCCATGGACGGGGCCAGTGCTGTACTCGCTCGCCAGGAACCGCACCCCGAGCGTGGTCTCCATGTTCGCCTCGATGAGGTCCTGCACATCGGCCTCTTCCTCGGCCAGACGCGGCGTTACCTCGGTCACGCCGTCCTTCGTCGTGTGGAACAGCTTCAGGCCCGACACCTTCCCCTCCTCGGCTCGGAGATCACAAACGCGGAGCGGGGCAGGATTGTTTCCACGAAGGGCTTCGGTCCTGTGGAGATGGCGTGAGAAGCTACGTACGGCTTATCCGGGCGCTTGCGTCCCCCCGCCGCCAGGGATCTACGGTTCCCCCATGTGTCCCCCGCGTTGCCGGGGACGGCGCTAGAAGGTCGGGTTTACGCAGGTCAGGGCCCATGGTCGGGTGGATACTCACACAGCGGAGCACTACCAGGGACAGTCGCGCCATCAAATGCATGGGAACCCGTCACCGGTGACGGCGCGTGGAGCGGGCACGGAGAACGAGGTCCCCTGCCAGTGCAGGCGCTTCCCTTGCCGCGCGCGCAGTCTTCGCTTCCGGCTGCGCTGTCGTACGCGGGTCTTCCTGACCACATCCGTCTTCCCATGCGGAGCTACAGCCCATGGGTCAGCACAGAACCAGCACGGGAGGGGTGATGAGGGGTGAAGAGGGGTGCTCGCAGGTCAGCACCAAGTCAGCACGGGAACAGAAAAGGGGCCTGCCCTTGAGAAGACAGACCCCATCTGACCTGCAGGTTTGCAAGATCAGTTAAGCCATGCTATGTGACCTGCTACACGTTGAAGCGGAATGTCTGAAGCCCGATCCTGACCTGCGGCGGAGCCCCGAGCAGGGCGCTGACCTGGGATTCCTCGTTGACGTGCGTTGGCTCCCGACGGCCGTTTACGGGTGTCCTGCGGACTGGCTGCGGACTGGCCGGGCGGGCGGAGGCCGAGAAATCCATGGCGCACCGGCGGGACCGGCAAGGAGACTGCCCGGGTGAGCGACCGCTACCCCTGCCCATGCTGCGGGCACCGCGTGCTGGGCGAGATGCCCGGCTCGTACGAGATCTGCCCCGTCTGCTTCTGGGAGGACGACGTGGTCCAGTTCCGCTGGTCGACCATGGCCGGAGGGGCGAACAAGGTCTCCCTGATCGAGGCCCAGCGGAACTACCAGGACTTCGGCGCCTGCGACCAGCACGGGCGGCGGTACGTCCGCCCGCCGACCGAGGACGAGCCGCTCGACCCTGCCTGGCGCCCCATCGACCTGACACGCGACTCCTTCGAGGACTGGGCGGCCGAGGACCGCGCCCCGTGGCCCGACGACTACTCGGTGCTCTGCTGGTGGCTGCCCACTTTCTGGCGCCGGGACCACTCCGCGTCATGACCTCCCACATCGAGACGCTCGTCCGGCAGCTCGACGGCAAGGCCGACGAGTCCTACGACGCCCGTGCGAAGCTGATCTGGATCGGCGCCGACGCCGTACCCGCCGTCATCAACGGCCTGCCTTCCCTCGGCGGCTTCGGTCAGCTGACCGCCATTGAGGTCTTCGAGGAGGTGGGCGATCCCCGTTGCGGCCCCGCTCTCATCGGCCTGCTGGACAGCGACAACCCGACCGTCCGCGAATGGGCGGCCATGGCCCTGGCAAGCCTGGAGATCGACGGCGCCGTTGAGCCCCTGCGCCGCGCTTACCGCGCCTGCCTGGAACGGTCAACCCCACCGGACTGGACCGAGTCCGTGGGCATCCGCTGGGCGCTGACCGAACTCGGCGCCCGCACCCCCGTCGTCTCGCCGCTCACCGCGCGCCTACGACCCATCACTGCGGACAACGCCCCCGGCTGGCCTTCAGCCCACTTCACCGAGATCATCAACGACCTGGCCGACCACGCCCAGGTGATCCTCTACTCCCAGTTCTGGCGAGTGGACGCCGGCGGCACATACGGCGTCTCCGGCCCCGTGCTGGACTGGGAACTCGACTGGACCGCGCCCTGGGAGCACCTGGTCGAGGAGTCCCGCACCTGGTCCCTGCTGGAAGCCTCAGAAGCCCCCACCGGCGACAACATCTTCGTCGCACCCACCTGGATCGACCGTACCGACCTGCACCCGGAGAGGTGACCGATGCCGTTCCAGCACCCCGAGGAGGTCGGCTACGGCTACGTGATCGAGCGCTACGCGGCAAGGAAGGGCTCGGGCCACGCGCGCTACCTCGTCCTGAAAAGTGGTCGATTCCTGCGGCCCGAGTGGCCTCACGGCGAACGTTTCGCCCATCACCTCATCGACGACGCGGCCACGATCACCGATGCCGAGTTGGAAGCCCTCCTCGGCTACGAGTGGCGCTCGCGCCTCACCGCCGCATGGCTGATCGGCGTCGACCGCCGCGAACGGTTCCGCGAACGCATCGGCGACCTGCTCCTGGCCAGCGAGGTCTGCTTCTCCGGCAGCACCTACTGCTTCGCCCTAACCCGCTTCGGCACCCACGCCGACGCCGAGATCCTCACTACCTACCTCGACCATTACCTCCCCCGCACCGACCTCCGCCACGACCAGCCCGCCACCCTCGGCGCCCTCCTCCGCCTCGACGCCCACCATGCGGACCGCTTCACCCAGCCTGGGGGGGCTCTGGGACCAGTGGGTCAATGCCCTGGCCCACCTCCGCGACCCCCGCCTACACCCCCGCCTACACCCCCGTCGAGCGGCGCCGCTCGACAGACCTCCAGTGCGAGTACGCCCACAACTGGTCCCGTACCTGAGCATCTGTGGAGGCCATGGGGAGGGATGCAAAGCCGGGTCTTCGAAGTTAGTCGGGGACCCCCTCGCGGCGGGCTCGTCTCGTGGTCGCGCAGAGTGACCGTAGGCGTTGGTTGGCGCGGTTGCGATAGCCGAAGGCGCATCGCGCGTCGAGCTTGATGACGCGGTTGTTGCCCTCGCTGGCGGCGTTCGTGATCCCGGTCAGGACGTATGCCTCGATGCCGTTCCACCACTGATCGACGGTTTCGGCGAGGGTGACGAGTTCGGGCAGGTGGGCGTGGTCGGCGACGTGGGCGTTGAAGCGGTGGCGGGCTGCGGAGATCGCGGAGCGGTCGGGGGTGACGTGGGTGCGGTGGACGGCCAGGCCGAGGAGGTCACGCAGGAGTTCCTTGGCCTGCCAGGCCGCGTAGATCTGACGGCCGTAGGTGCCCATGTACTCCAACTCGACCTTGAGCAGGGCGAGTTGTTCTCCGGTGAGGTCTTCCTTGTTGCGGCGCAGGAGTTTGCGGACGGTGTAGACGCTGTCTCCCTTGCGGGCCCGGCGGCCGTGCTGTTTCCAGGTGAGGCGTCGGCGCAGGTCGGCGAGGTGGCGCTGGGCGAGTTGCACGATGTGGAAGCAGTCGATGACGACGGTGGCGTGGGGCAGGGCGCGGTGGATTGCGGCGCGGAAGGTGGCGCACAGGTCGATGGCGACGTAGCGCACGTGTTCGCGCCAGGCGGCGGGCTGGGCGCTGAGCCAGTCGGCGACCGAGTCCGCGTTGCGGCCCTCGACCTGGCCGAACAGGCCGCGTCCGCCGATCGCGTCGACGAAGCCGATGTGCCAGGCATCCGCGACCAGCTCCCACTTCTCCGTGTCCGGGTTCTGCTTCCATACCGGCTTGCCCCGCCTCGTCTCGTCGATCCCGATCGCCTCGGTCGTCGGCAGTGCGGCGGGCAGGTGGCGCTCGGCGTAGGTGCGGGTGGCGCGCATGACGACCGGCCAGGACGGCCCCAGGTCGCGGCCGGTCTGCACCACGGTGCGTCCGCCGTCGGCCACGGCCTGCCCGCACGCGGTCCGCAGCCGCTCGGTGAGCCGCATCCGTGCGGGTATCTGGGGAATCTGTTCGGTGAACGAGCCCCGCTCACAGGCATCTTCACGACACTGCCAGCGCCGTTTGTGCCAGCGGATCCGTACCGCGCCACCGCCATGGGCGAGGTCACGAGGCCGCGTCACGGCCCGTTCCTTGACCCGGGTGGCGAAGGTCCCGCACGCCGGGCAGGCCCGCGCCGCCGGGTCCGTGGTCACCAGACGCACCGTACGTATCCCGTCCTCGTCGCGGACGACCTCGGCCACCGCGACCCCCTCCAGATCGAACAGCGCCGTCACGCCGGTATCGTGGCCCATGCCGCCCGTGTCTGTTTGAAGATCGGCTGTCTAGACACCAGTCATGATCCACAAGCAGCGCGGGCGGTCTGCGTTCACCCCTCACGCACCCACGACGGTCACTCTCGGCAACCGGCGGTACAGGTCACGGGCGGCCCTCCCCGACTAAATTCGAAGACCCGACATCGTTGCTCACCGAACACGGTATGCGAATGAGTGCGGGCAGCCCTCTTGATGGTTGGCGCGCTCAGCTCCAACCATCAAGAGAAACTTGTGTGCCGCCTGCCAAGAAATGCCGGAGGGCAATGGCTGTGGTGCCCACGAAATCGTCGGGGATGGCGTCGGCATCGACCCAGCGGACCTGGGCGTGCTTGCGGGGTTCGCGGTTCTCGGGTTCGCCGGTCCATTCGTGGGCGGCGAAGACGACCGTGAGGAAGCCGTTGGGGGCCTCGACGCCCCAGGCGCCGTGGATGATGTGGGCGACCCTGAGGGACTCAGGCTTCACCGTGAGGCCGGTTTCCTCGTACAGCTCGCGGACTGCCGTCTCCGTGATGGGCTCGCCCGGCTCGCTCTTGCCGACAGGCAGGTCCCACATGCCCTGGGCGAACTTGGCGTTCTCGCTGCGCTGGAGGAGGACGACGCGGTTGGTGGCCTTGTCGTGGACGATGACGGCGGCGACCAGCAGAGTCATCGATTCGAGCGCCGGCGTGAGGGCCTTCGGCTGGTCGTTGGTCTGCTGGGCCACGGTGTTCCCTTCGTCGGGCGGGTTGTTGGGCATGTTAGGCGAGGGCCTCGCGGGCGCGGCGAGCGAGATCGCTGGCGCCGGGCACTTTGCGGCGCTGGTAGAGCGCGAGCGTGGAGCGGATCGAGGTGATTGCCTTACGGGTCCGGTCAGAGGTCATGCCCTCCATGAGGACCAGGGCCTGGGTCCAGGCGGCGACCGCCTCGTCCGCGCGGGCCTGGGCAGCGAGGCTGTCGCCGAGGTCGGCGTGGGTGAGCGCATGGACACGCTTGTACTTCTCGGGGTCCCAGCGGGTGAGGGCGTCGCGGTGCTGCTGTTCGGTGCCGATGTGGTCGGCGAGGTCGGTCAGGGTGCGGGCGGTGTGGCTGGCCACGGTGCCAGCGGCGGGGCCGCTCACGCGGGAGTAGCTGGGCTGGGGGCCATCGTCACGGAGGGCGGCGTCCTCGGCGGCAAGCAGGGCGCGTACGGCCGACGAGTTCTCGTCGATGGCTGCGTAGGCACGGGCGTGGGTGATGTGGAGGAGGGCCTCGGTCTGGCCGTCGACTTGGCCGAGGCCGCGTCGCAGGGCGCCTTCGACGAGGTCGACACAGTGGTGGGGCTGCTTGAGGCTCAGGGCCTGGTGGGCGAGGGCGCGCATCATCCAGGCGGCGTGGCCGTGGGGGTCGGCTTCGCAGGCGAGCTTGTAGCCGACCTGGTAGTAGCGCTGAGCCGCGCCTTCCTGGCCGAGGTCGTGGTGCTTCCATCCTGCGAGGTAGGCCAGCTCGGCGACGGCGCCGAAGGCGGCCCGGCGTAAGGCTTCGCTGGGGAACCGTCCACGCAGCATGGGAGCAGCGGTGTCGGCGAGGTACGCGGTGACCGTGGTCAGGCCGTGCCCGCCGCCGAGGCGCTCGTCGGCCGCGCTGAAGGCTGCCGTGATCTGCCGTACGACGTCCACGTCCTCCGCCCCGACCAGGGACGTGCCGGTGCGGGCGCGGAGCATGCGGGCGGTGGCTTCGTGGTCGTATCCGAGCGGCATGGCGACGCCGGCAGTGGTGAAGGCCGCGATGGCGAGGAAGCGGCGGCGCTCGACGTCGGCCCGGCCCAGGTCGGTGACCGCGAGGACGGGGTCGGATTCCGTCGGCTCTTCGTCATCACCGGTCTGGAGGCCGATCTCGGTCTGGGTGACCGTGCGCCCCGCTCGGCGGGACAGAGCTTCGGCGAGGTACCGGCCTACCCGGCCCGACGGGGCGCGGGTGCCGTTCACCCAGTGCGAGATGGCCGACTTGTTGGTCTGGAGGATCTCGCCGTTCTCTGCGGCGATGCGGCGCACGTCTCTGGCGAGGGCCTCGTAGGTGCAGTCGACCGCCGCGATGACGTCGTGCAGACGGGAATTTGGGTCTCTCTGCGCCGCCACGATCGCCTCCACTCCGGAGCTGTAAACCGCGTATACCGCTTCAACTGCCTTCCACCGTACCCACTCAGCGTGACCACCGGTTCACTTATCAGCAGCCGCCCGGGACGGCGCAACCGTGATCCAGGCTTCCCCTCGGTCCGGGCGGCACCCCGAAGTTCCGTACGCCCACACCAGGCTCGGGCATTCCTGTGCCCGAACCCGGCCAATCAGAGACGGAGAACACGGTGACCACCATCGACACCACGGCCATCACGGTCGAGCTGCCCGAGGCGTTCGACCCGCGCTGGAGCCGCCTGCCCGGCATCCAGGTCGACGGCCGGCGCATCACGATCGACCCGGCCGAGTACTTCTTCCGCTTCGAGTCGAACACGTGGCTCGTCGCCGACTGGGAGCTGGTCAAGTCCCAGCTCCTGGAGGTGGACGAGACGACCGAGAGCGCGGTCGAGCAGCTCGCGCTCGACTTCATCAAGCAGCACAGCGAGTCCACCTCCGACGCCGCCCGCGTCCTGGCCACCGCGTACGAGGTGTACGCGTACCTCTTCCGCGACGAGCATCTGGCCGGCCTCGGCCTACCGCAGATCACCGCCGAGCACCTGCGGATGCTCCGCGAGGCCGCCACGCTCATGGCGCTCAACAAGGTCGAGCTCGACGGGCACATCTCCAACGTCGGCCCGTGCTGGTTCTTCCCCGCCGCCACCTCCGTCGTCTTCGACCTGGACGACGAGGTGGGCGGGATGCTCGACGAGGTCTACCACGGCGGCTGGTTCAACGAGCACCGCCGGATCGAGTCCATCAAGGCCCACGCCGCCCTCGGCGGCCGGCTCGTGCACGGCTGCCAGTCCGTGCCGGACCAGTCCGGCGGCGTGGTCGCGCCCTACGGTGCCTCGATGGCGGACTTCCGTGACGACCTCGCCGCGTTCAAGGCGAGCTGGATTGAGCAGGTCTACGCCCACCGCGTGAACCCCGCCGCGTAACCCCACCCGATCAGGCTCCGGGGCGGGCCGGCATCCCTCGCCCGCCCCGGACGCCACCACCCCTCCCCGGAGCCCTCACGTGACCACGAACCCCAGCGCCGAACTCCTCGACAACCTGCTCACCGCGACCGGCCAGACCACCGCGGTACGGGAGGAGGTACGCGTGTGGTCCATGTCCGGCGTCGAGCGCGTGACCTTCCCCGACGGCTCCACGGCCATCTTCAAGTACGCCAAGAAGCCCTTCGACAGCGAGGACCAGGCCCTCCGCCTGGCCCACACCCTGGGCGTCCCCGTCCCCCAGGTCCACGCCTCCGCCGTCCTGGACGGCTGGCTCGGCATGCTCATGGAGGACCTCGGACCGTCCGTCCGCGAGGCCGACGACCTCGACGGCGTCGCCGCGGCCGTGATCCTGCACGGAACCCGTACGGCTCCGCCCTTGCCCGTCCTCGACCAGGACCGGCTGCGGACGCTGCCGGCCAGGGCGCTGGAGCACCTCGAACGGCTGCGCAAGGCCGACCGGTGGCAGGACGCCGACGACGTCGAGGACGCGCTCGACCGGATCGCCCAGGCCGCCGAGGCCCGATCGGCCGGAGCGACGCTGGAACCGTTCGGCTGGGTGCACTCGGAGTTCCACCCCACCAGCCTCCACATCGGCGAGCGCGGCTGGCGGCTGCTCGACTTCGCCCGCGCCTTCACCGGCCCCGGCCTGCTCGACCTCGCCAGCTGGCACGGCACCATCGATCCCCCGCACCCCGTGCGCCTGCGCGTCTTCCTGGAGCAGTACGTCACCGCCGGCGGCACCCCCGACGCCCTCGCCCCACGCGGCGGGCTCACCGCCGAGAACTGGGCCCTGGGCTGGCACCGCATGTGGGCCGTCGAGTGGTTCATGGAGCAGTCCATCCGCTGGATCAACGACCCGGCCACCGACCCCGCCTACATCAAGGCCGTCCGCCGCCACCTCACCGACGTCCTCCACCTCCTGGAGATCTGACGTGCTCGCCCAGGCATCCCCCTGGCACGCCCACGCCCTCCAGCGCACCGCCGCCGGACTCGCCGAACCCCTGTCCGTACCCGCACGGATGGAATGGACCACGAGACCCGGCCAAGGGCCCGGAGCTGACGTCCTCGGCCCCGACCTGCGCGGCAAGCGACTCCTGGAACTCGGCTGCGGCCCCGGCCACAACGCCGCCCACCTCGCCACCCGCCACGGGGCTCACGTCACCGGTGTTGACCTGGTCGGCCTGCAGATCCGCCGCGCCCGCTCCCACTACGGACGGCTGAACAACCTCACCTTCGTCGCCGGCCACGCCCTGCACTACCTGCACGCCTCCGACGAGCAGTTCGACGCGATCTACTCCGTCTTCGGCGCCGCCGGGCTCGTCGCGCCCGAGCTCCTGCTCCCGGCCATCGCCCAGCGCCTCATGCCCGGGCGAGTGCTCGCCTTCTCTGTCCCCCACCCGCAGCGCGGCGGTCGAAGCCCCTCCGGCGACGACCGGCCCCGCCGCGACTTCGTCACCCTGCCCGACCGCACACGGCTCCCCATCGCCCGCTGGGAGTTCGATACCGACCGTTGGGAGAGGCACCTCAGCCAGGCCGGCTTCTGGCTCACCTCGGCCCAGGAATTCCACGACCCCCGCATGGGCCACTGGCCCACCACCCTGCTGATCCGCGCCCGCAAGCTCTGACAGCCGCGTTCATCCGGCCTATGGAGGACCGATGCGCTCGCCCTACCTGCTCCTCGACATCGACGGCGTCCTCATACCCTTCCCCGACGAGCACGGCTCGACCCCGGCCACCCACGCCCGCCACGACGTCGTCCCCACCGGCCGCAGCGCCGACACCCCGGTCACCGTATGGCTCAACTCCGACCACGGCCGCCTGCTCATGGAGGTCATCCGCACCGGTCTGGTCACCCCCGTCTGGTGCACCAGCTGGCGCCAGGACGCCACCACCCTCATTGGGCCCCTCCTGGGCCTCCCGATGCTGCCGTGCGTCGACCTGCCGCGTCCGCAGATCACCACCAGCCACCCCAACGGTTACTTGTGGAAGCGCGACCACGTCGACGCCTGGCTCGGCGACGCCCCTGCTGTGTGGATCGACGACGACTTCACCGGCCTCGACCATGAATGGGCGGTGGAACGCACTGCGAAGGGAACGGCGACCCTCCTCATTCAGCCCCACCCGCACCTCGGTCTACAGCCCGAGCACCTGACCGAGGTCACGAGGTGGGTCGCGCAGTTACGCACAGCCCGCGCCGCCTGACGACTGATGCCCTCACTGCCACGAGCAGCGAGGGCATCAGGGTGCGCTGCTGGCACTGCACCAGGGCTACTGCCACAAGTCCGCTCCATCGCGCCCACTCGGGTCCATGGCCAAGAGATCTTCGTGCAGGCCCGAGAGGGCTCGACCAGTCGGGGCGCCGTCTTCGGCTGACTCCATGACGAGCCAGCCGACATCGATGCCCGATACGTTCACATCACTCCCGGTGTCCAGCTCATCGAGCGTTGCGAACACTGCCTCATAGGCGACCGCTCGCGCCAGGCGAGCGAGATCCTCCTTGTTCGCCCCAGCAGCATGAAGCCGCTGGGCAACAGGAAGCTGATCGATGGCATCCGGATCGGCCCAACCACCGATCGGACCGCGCCACAGACTTCGCAGCAGCATGAACCGCGCGAGGTGTGGAAGGTCCTCGCAGATCTCCGACTTGGCCCAGTCGCCAGCATCGGCTGCGCCGAGTGCTTCGAATCGCGCGCGCAGCGACTCCGCTGCCGCCCTTCCACGCGCGTCCAGACTGTTCAACCAAGCCTGCCACTCGTTTGAGGATTCACTCACCGTGACAGCATGCCCCACGCGTACCTCGGCTGGAGATCCGCCAGCACTATCAGCAGCTTGGCAGCCCAAGCCGATCACTACTCTGTTCGCATGACCGTGAACGGAGATCGCCAGTTCCCCGCCGCGCTCGCCGCTGCCATGGCGGTCCGGCTCGAGTGCATTGGCGAGGATGGTGTCGACTTCGAGCCTTACGAGTCCTTCCTGACCGCCGATGAGACCACCAAGTGGTTTCGCGCGTGGACCGGCAACGGCGAGCTGAACGGCGACGACTTCCGCGTGTTTGGCCAGGACGGGACCGGCGGGAACGCAGCGTTGTGGCTGGTCCGTGAAGGTCGAGAACTGGTCGAGCAGCCCGTTGTCTTCCTGGGCTCCGAAGGAGAGACCGGCGTCGTCGCTCCCGACCTGGGTGCCTTCCTGTGGCTGCTGGCTGACGGCTTCGGCCCGTGGGAAGCAGCCACCTCGTACGAGCCCGAGCCGGATTGGGCTCCCCAGGCCAATCGCGACCTGGCGGCCATCGCCGAGCAATTCGCTCCGGACCGCCGCACGTCGGCAACGGCGATCACCGCGCAGGCCACACAGGAGTTTCCCGACTTCGACGACACCATCATGAAGCTCTGCCGTTGAGCCGGACCCGATGCCCCGCCACAAGCCGTGGCGGGGCATCGGGCCGGGGTCAGCGGTGCCGACTGCGCTCTTCGGGCCTCGTGGCCGCTGGTGTGGCCGGAGGGTGTGGCGTGGCGGACATGGACGGCGTTCCGCTGGTGGTGCTTCGGCTGCGAGCTGCTTGCGTCCGCCGGTTCGGCTGAGCGGTGATGCGCCAGTTGAGGACCTCCGCGGGGCGCTCGGCGCTGTCGAGCTCTCGTTGGGCGCTCACCTCGATCAGGAGGCGTCGGGGATTGTGGCCAGCGGTTTCGGCTTGGGCGAGGGTTGTGGTCAGGGCGGTCCAAGTGGGGTCGGCGAGGATCCGGGCGGCGTCGTCAGGGAGGGCCGCGCGAACGTCCTGCTCGAAGCGGCAGGCGGTCGCGGCTCGCGGTGCCCGGCGGGCCAAGTCCGCCAGGACGGGTGCAGCGGCCTGCTGGTAGCCCGCCTGGAGGTGGCGGAAGGCTTCCTCGGCCGCAGCGGCCTGCTGCTCGTGGCCGCGCTGCTCGTGCCACTTGGCGGCGGCGCGGGCCAGGTGCACCGTGGCGAAGAGCAGGGCGATGGCGAGTCCGCCCGGCTCGTTGGAGGCGTAGGCGAGTTCCTTGGCGGCCTTGCGCAGGGCGGTGGCGGCCTGGTGATCGGCGCGGGTGGCGGAGCGGCGGGCGCGGTTGAACATCATTGCCGCCGCCTGCAGTTCCGCCCGGTGGGGGCCGGTCGTGGCGCTGGCGATGTTGTACAGGGCGTCGCCGAAGGCGGCCAGGTGGCCCTGGGCGGCGGCATCGTCACCGGAGTCGAGGACGGTGTGCGCCGCGTGGATGGCGGTGGTGGTGGGGCGCCATGGGTCGGCGGGGTCCGCCACGTACCGGGGGCGGTCGGCCACCTCCTGGTCGGGGAGGCGTTCGCGTAGGCGGTTGATGGAGAGGTCGGGGGCGAGTTTGGAGCCGCCGTACCAGACGGGTTCGCCGACCGCGTTGGTGTCGCCGGGGGCGGCAAGGCTGTAGCCGATGACGTCGCCGGTCTCGGGGCCGAGGCGTGTTTTGACCTTGATTCCGAGGGACTGCAGCACGGTGAAGTAGTCGGCTTCGCTTCCTACGGCTGCGGCGACCGCGTACGCCTGCTCGCGGAGCCAGTGCCGTGCGGTGACCGTCTGGCCCTGGCGGGCGGCCTTGGCGCGTTCGGCGCCGGTGGGGGTGCGGGGCGCGGTGAGGTCGCCGGACTTCAGGCGGCGCAGGCCGAACTCGGCTTCGAGCTTGCGGCACTCGGCCTGGGCCCGCTGTCCGTCGCGGTGGGTGCGCGGGCGGCGTCCGTCGGCGCGTACGGTGGTGGCCATGATGTGGATGTGGTTGTCGGCGTGGCGCACGGCGATCCAACGGCATGCCTTGTCGTCGCCTTCGGGGGCGATGCCTGTGGCGTGAACGATGCGGCGGGCGACCTCGGCCCACTCGGCGTCGGTGAGGTAGCGGTCGCCGGGCGCGGTGCGGACCGGGCAGTGCCAGACGTGCTGGGGTGGTTTTTTGCCGTCCAGCTCGCGGGTGCGCAGGTCGACGTGGTGGTCGAGGCGCTTGGCGAGCTGGGAGTAGGTGGCTGCCGGGTCGCGGCCGGGGTCGGGGGCGCCGGCCATGTCCCAGGCGGCGACGATGTGTGGGTCGGTGTGTTCGTCGCGGCGGCCGGGGCCGAAGAGGTAAACGATCAGTCCGCGGGTGTCGGAGCCGGTGGAGACGTCAGGAACCATGCGCGGTGCCTTCCGTCAGGAGCTGGTCGATCAGTCGGTAGCTGCGCTCGGCCGCTTGCTCGACGCGGTCCAGCACCGCCTCGGCGCGCTCGGGCACTGTTCCTCGGTGGATGGCTGCGGTGATCTGGTTGAGATTGCCACCGATGCGGTTCAGCGCGACCGTCTGTGCCTCGACGGCCTCGATCAGCGGGCGGACCGGGTCGTCCTCCGGGCTGCCGACCAGCCCCGCCTTGCCGAGGGCAACGGCCAAGGCGGCGTCGCCGACGAATCCGGCGAACTTCTGACCGCGCTGGTGAGCGGCGGCGCTGATCACGCTTACAGCGGTCCGCGTGAAGCGGATGGTCTTCTCCTGGTCGCGCTTCTCCACCGTGCGCTTGCGGTTCATCAGCGCGGGCAGGACGGGGGCGTCGAGATCTCGCCAGGAGGGCTGCTCGACGGGCGGCGGGATCTCGGCCGGCGGCTGAGTGCTCGGGGCGATGGAGTCGGGTGCGGGCGGGCAGCTGGTCTCGGCTATGCCCACCTCCGGCTCGGGCGCCCCCTGGCGCTCGGCCTTCTCCTCCGCCACCCCTGCGGCGGGGGCAAGCGCGGACGAAGCCTCGTTAGAGGCTCGTTCGCTCCAGCTTGCTGCTGATCGGCGGGTCAGGCCGAAGAATCCCTTGCGGCGGCGGGTGGAGGCGTTGTCGGTGCTCGTTTCGGGCATGGTGGTGCTCCGGTGGTCTTGTGCGGTGGGGCTTCGTCACGTCCGTTCCATCCGTCCCGTAGCTGGTCAGGACAGGTACGGAGGCGGTCGCAGGTACGGAGTTATCCGTACCTGCGAGGAAGTCCGTCCCCGCGCTGACCTGCGCGGGGACGGATGCGACGGATTGATACGGAGCTGGTGTCAGCGAGTGGGCCTGGGGCCGGCAGGCCCGCCTGGCGGGCCGATGGGCAACGTCCCCGACGGAGGGGCCGGTGGCTTGCCCTGGGCTCGACGTACGACCACGGTCTCGCCGGCTGCGCGGGTCGGCTGGGCAGGGTCGGGGCAGTAGCGGGCCCAGGCGTCGAGGAACTGGTTGCGGGCGTACGCCTTGGCCTGCCTGCCGTTCTCGAAGCGGTGGTTGGCCGGGCTGATGCCGAAGTCGCGCAGCAGGTTGGCCAGGTGGTAGGCGTTCAGGCCCTTCGTCCCGTACTCGGACCAGGGCGCCTCGGCGTCCTGGAGAAGGGCGGCGAGCAGGTCGTGGCTGCGCAGCGCCTCTGTGTCGCCGTGATGCTCGAAGGCGCGGCGGATGTCCCGGAGCAGCCGGGTCTTCAGCGTCGTCTGTTCGTCCTGGACCAGCTCGGTGCGGGTCATCGACAGGCAGGCGGCGTGGGCCTGGGCGGGCCAGTGGCCGCCGGCCAAGTCGGCGACGATGACCAGGGGCTCCCAGGTGTCCGCGGCCCGGTCCTCGACAGGCATCGGTGGCACCAGTCGGTGCGCTGCCCCGCGCAGCGGGGTCAGCCACGCCGACAGCCGGTCGCGCAGCACGTTCAGTTCCGGAACGGAGTGCCGGGAGCGGAAGGGAGCGACCTTCTCGCCGGGCTTGCGCTTCTGCATGCGGAGCACGACCGCCCGGTCCATGATCGTGTCCGGCAGGTCGCCGATCCCGGCGAGCGCGGCCATGGCGAAGGTGGGAAACGCCGTCGGCTTGTGCTCCGGCCCGGAGATTCGCCAGGCGGGCCGGTTGCGCTGGTGCCCGGCGTTCAGCAGGCCACGCAGGTCCTCCTTGTCTCCGGCCTTCGGGCCGAAGATGGTGTCGGCCTCGTCCACCAGCAGCGTCGGCGGGTTCTTGCCGATGACGCGGAAGACCACTGCCGGCGAAGTGTTCACCGTCATCATCGGCTGATGCACGGTCTCGTGGAGTACGTCCAGGACGCGGGACTTGCCGCATCCCTTGGTCGGCCCCACGACCGCCAGCCGTGGCGCGTGCTGGAGGGCGGGCTGGATGTGGGAGGCCGCCACCCACAACGTGACCGCAGTCAGGGCCTCGTCGCTCGGCAGTACCACGTATCGGCCGATCGCCGCACGTAGGTCATCCAGCAGCGCGGCTCCTTCGTCGGCCGTCTCGCCACCCGTACCGGCGCGGTCCCCGGTCCCCGATCCGCCGTCGGGGACCACGGTCCCCGCAGATGCGTGGGGACCGTGGCCCTCACCATCTGCTCGGAGCACGGCGTGCTCGCCCGGGATTCGGGGACCGGGTTCGGGGACCAGCGGACCGAAAGTCTCCGCCCGATCCCCGGCTTCCGCTCCGGCGGGACCGGTCCCCAAGGCACTGACCTGCACATGTTCCGCGCTGGGGGTGTTTCGGTCCCCGACCGGAACACCCGTCGAAGCATCGCCGCTGACGCGTGCAGCAGGGGACCGTGACTCCGTTCGGTCCCCGCTTCGGTCCCCATTGCGCCAGGGGATGCCCTGGCCGGGGACCGCGGCGGGGGGCCAGACAACCTCGGATGCGTTCGAGGTGGCGGGGGACGTAGGGTCCTCCATAGACGTTCCTCTCAGGTGAGGGGCGAGACGGGCAAGGTCCCGCCTCTCACCGGTTCGTTCGTTCAGGGATGGGCGACGTGCAGGGGAATCTCCGGCCCTCGGCGTTGGCGCGCCGGGGGCCGTTGCTGTGTCCGGGCCTGCCGGCGGCTCATGAGGCCAGGCCCCACTCGTCTCGGCCGTCGATCAGCGTGCGCTCGTAGCGCAGCAGCTCGGCCTCGGGGTAGAGCACCCGCTTGCCGACCTTGATGCCGCGCGGCCCCTTCTTGATGTGGCGCCAGTAGCGGACGGTGCTCTCGGCTGTGCGGTAGCGCTCGGCGACCTCGGTGGTGGTCAGGTATCGCATGCATTCCCATTCGGCTAGATGGCGATTCGATCTGCATAGAGTTGTACCCCGCGATCGGCGGTTAGCCAAATCGGGAAGCTCATGTTTCAGTTTGGATAGCGACGGTGATGATGGAGGTTCGATGGCAGGCGACAAGGCCGAGGGCGGCGAGGTGCCGCTGCTCTACAGCGAAGGGAACGTGGCCGCGCGCGTGGCCCTGGAGCGCGAAGTCAGAGGGTGGAGCACGACCGAGCTGGCGGAGCGGGTGACCAGGGCCGGCGTCAAGATGAACCAGACGGCGGTCTGGCGCATTGAGAACGGCTCCCCTCGCCGGCGTATCAATCTCGACGAGGCCCTCGCCTTCGCCCGCGTCTTCGAGCTTCCTCTTGAAGAGCTGATGTCCCCGCCCCTGGAGGGGCTCGACATCGACAGTCGGCGGCTCGTCCAAGAGGCCGTCGAAGCGTTCTACGAGTCCCGAGACGCGCGCGACCGTCTACACCACGCCGTGGTCGCCATCGCCGACCACATCAAGGCCCATCCCGACAGCTCGCGGGCGATCCACGAGCAGTGCCTCCGCCTCATGGGCGACGAGCGGGACGCTCGCACCCTCACCAGCGACATCGAGGACGGCGGCCACTACTGACAACCGACACGAAGGAGAAGCCACTTGGCCAACATTCAGAAGCGCCCCAACGGCAAATGGCGTGCTCGCTACCGCGACCTCGACGGCAAGGAGCACGCGCGCCACTTCGACCGCAAGATCGACGCCCAGCGGTGGCTCGACGAGGTCACGGCCAGCCTGGTCACCGGGCAGTACGTCGACCCGCGGTCGGCGAAGAAGCCCTTCAAGGAGTACGCGGAGGAATGGCGGGCCATCCAGCCGCACCGGCCTTCCACGGCCAAGGCGGTGGCCCAGCACCTGCGCTGCTATGTCTACCCGGCCTGGGAGAAGCGGGCACTCGGCGCCATCAAGCCCGGCGACGTACAGAGCTGGGTCACCAGCCTGACCACCACACACGGGCTGGCCGCCAGCACCTCACGGACGGTCTTCAACACGGTCAACGCCGTCTTCCGGGCGGCCGTCCGTGACCGCATGATCCCTCACAACCCGTGCGCCGAGGCGAAGCTGCCCTCGGTACCACGGAAGAAGATCGTGCCGCTGGCCGTCGAGCAGGTGCGGACGCTGTCCGAGGAGATACCCGCCCGATACAAGGGCCTCGTGCTGCTCGGCGCAGCCACCGGGCTCCGCCCCGGCGAACTCTTCGGCCTTCAGCTCCGGCACGTGGACCTGCTGCACGCGACCGTCTCGGTCGAGCAGCAGATCCAGCAGACCGCCAAGCACGGCGTGTACGTCTGCCCGCCCAAGACCGCTCGCTCGCACCGCACGGTCCCGCTCCCCCGCATGGCGGTGGACGCGATGAAGGCCCACCTGCGGGACTTCCCCGCCGATGGGCCCGAGAGCTGGATCTTCACGGCGCCGCAAAGCGGACCCGTGGTCTACACGCACTTCATGGACGGGTCCTGGCGGCCCGCCTGCGCGAAGGCCGGCATACCGAAGGGCACCGGACCCCACGCCCTCCGGCATCACTACGCCAGCCTGCTGATCAAGCACGGCGAGTCCGTGAAGACGGTCTCCGAGCGTCTCGGCCACACCAACGCGGCCATGACGCTGAACATCTACACCCACCTGTGGCCCGACTCCGAGGAGCGGACCCGGGCCGCCGTCGACAAGGCGTACGCGGACCAGTCCGCCGATGCCCAGCCACAGGTCGACGAAGCGGCGTAGCCGCTCCCCCGCGTGCTGACCGAAGTCAGCACGCTGCGGACTCTGTGCGGACCGCAAAGGCCGCCCAACCCGCTCCGCCGCAGGTCAGACGGCCTTTCGCCGGACGCATTAGACGTTGAAGCGGAACTCCACCACGTCGCCGTCGCGCATGACGTAGTCCTTGCCTTCCATGCGGGCCTTGCCCTTGGCCCGAGCCTCGGCGACCGATCCGGTTTCGACGAGGTCGTCGAAGGAGATGACCTCGGCCTTGATGAAGCCCTTCTGGAAGTCGGTGTGGATGACTCCGGCGGCCTCGGGGGCGGTGGCGCCTCGCTTGATGGTCCAGGCGCGGGACTCCTTCGGGCCCGCGGTCAGGTAGGTCTGCAGACCGAGGGTGTTGAAGCCGACGCGGGCGAGGGTGGCGAGGCCGGGCTCCTCGGCGCCGACCGACTCCAGCAGTTCCATGGCGTCCTCCTCGTCCAGCTCGGCGAGGTCCGCCTCCAGCTTGGCGTTGAGGAAGATCGCCTCGGCGGGGGCGACCAGGGCGCGCTGCTCGTTCTTGAAGTCCTCGTCGGTCAGCTCGTCCTCGTCGACGTTGAAGACGTAGAGGAAGGGCTTGGTGGTGAGCAGGTGCAGGTCGTGCAGGAGTTCGTTGCGCTCGCCGCCCTGGACGATGCCGTGGGTGAAGAGCGTGTCGCCCTTCTCCAGGATCTCCTTGGCCTCCTCGACCGCCTTGACCTTGGACGCGATGTCCTTCTTGATCCGCGACTCCTTCTGCAGGCGCGGCAGGACCTTCTCGATGGTCTGCAGATCGGCGAGGATCAGCTCGGTGTTGATCGTCTCGATGTCGTCCTTCGGCGAGACCTTGCCGTCGACATGGACGACGTTCTCGTCCTGGAAGGCGCGGATGACCTGGCAGATCGCGTCGGACTCCCGGATGTTCGCCAGGAACTTGTTGCCGAGGCCCTCGCCCTCGCTGGCGCCGCGCACGATGCCCGCGATGTCGACGAAGTCGACCGTGGCCGGGAGGACCCGCTGGGAACCGAAGATCTCCGCGAGCTTCGCCAGCCGGGCGTCGGGGACGCCGACGACGCCGACGTTCGGCTCGATGGTGGCGAACGGGTAGTTGGCCGCCAGCACGTCGTTCTTGGTCAGGGCGTTGAACAGGGTCGACTTGCCGACATTCGGCAGACCGACGATTCCGATCGTGAGCGACACGTTGCGACTTCCCGTACGTGAGGATGGGGGGCGAGGGTCGGCCGACTGGGCGCGTGGGCCGATCCACCAGTCTACGGCGTCCCCGCCCACGCCCCGCCTACGAATCGAACACCTGGACAGCCCCCGCTCCTCGGCGTGTCTGACAGCCCATTCGGCACATAAACAGACCTAGGTTGGTCCAGTGGAGCAACACAGCACGCGACCTGCCCAGTACGGACCGCGACGCGACCGGCCGGCCCGGCCGCCCAAGCCGCCGCTGCCGCCGCTGCCTCCGCTGCCTCCGCTGCCTCCGCAGGCGGGGCGAGCCCCCGGGGGTGGTGTCGCGCGGTCCGCGCGGCCCGCCCGTCCGGACCGGCGCGGGCCCGCGCCGACCCGCCGGCCCGCTCCTTCCCCCGCGGCCCAGCGGCTGCCGAATCCCCGGCTCACCGGCCTCGGCGGCGGCCTCTTCTGCGGGCTCGTGATGCTGGCGCTCGGGTTCCTCGTCACGCTGCTGTTCGGGGCGTCCCAGGTCGTGTACGGCGTACTGTTCCTGCCGGCGTGCGCGCTGACCGCTCTGTGGGTGCGCGAGGGGGACCTGCTCACCGCGCCCGTCGTCGTCCCGATCGCCTTCGCCCTGGGCCTGATCCCGGTCGCCGACGAGGGCGACGGAGGAATCGGGGGCCGGCTCATGGGTATGGTGACCGGCCTGGCCACCCAGGCCGGCTGGCTGTACGGGGGGACCCTGGTCGCCGGTGTGATCGTGCTCGGCCGGCGGATGCGCACGATCCGTACGATCAACCGGCGGACCGCCGCCGCCCGGGGCCGGGCCTGACATCCGGGTGTTCCGAGTATCCGGACACCCGGATGCGCCCGGTGTCCTACATCCCCGTGGCCGCGCGCATCGCCGCTCCCACGATGCCCGCGTTGTTCTGCAGGTGCGCCGGGACGACCTCGGCCTTGATGCCCTCGATATGGGACAGGAACTTCTCGGACTTGCGGCTGACACCGCCACCGATCACGAACAGCTCCGGCGAGAACAGCATCTCCAGGTGAGCCAGGTACTTCTGCACCCGGTGCGCCCAGTGCTCCCACGTCAGCTCGTGGTCCTCCCTGGCCTTGCTGGACGCCCGCTTCTCCGCCTCGTGGCCGTGCAGCTCCAGGTGGCCGAGCTCCGTGTTGGGGACCAGGACGCCGTCCACGAAGACGGCGCTGCCGATGCCCGTACCGAACGTCAGCATGACGACCGTGCCCCGGCGGCCCTTGCCGGCGCCGAAGTGCATCTCGGCGACGCCCGCCGCGTCCGCGTCGTTGACGACGGTCACGGGCAGGCCACCGAGGCGGTCGCCGAGCAGGACGCGCGCGTCGGTGTGGATCCAGCCCTTGTCGACGTTGGCCGCCGAACGGATCGTGGTGCCGCCGGTGACCACGCCCGGGAAGGTGACCCCGACCGGGCCGGTCCAGCCGAAGTGGTCGATGACCTGCTTGACCCCGTCGGCCACCGCGTCCGGCGTGGACGGGTGCGGGGTGAGGACCTTGCAGCGCTCCTGCGCCAGGTCCCCCTTGTCCAGGTCGACCGGGGCACCCTTGATCCCGGACCCGCCGATGTCCACACCGAAGATCTGCATGGAACCACGTTAAGCCGGACGGTGAACGGTCACCGAATCGAACGTCGTCACCGATCGGACACGGGGTGAGGAATGGGGACGTGACGACGTCACGCCGTCACGTCCCCGGGTGTTCTCACCCGTCGGCGCGCCGCGCCGGCCCCACTACGCCGAGGCCTGGCCCGTCCCCGTGCCGCCGCGCTCCGCCACCAGCGTCGCCGCCTCCTCGCGCAGGTCGCGGCGCAGTTCCTTGGGCAGCGAGAAGATGATGGACTCCTCCGCGGCCTTGACGATCTCGACGTCCTCGAAGCCGCGCTGCGCGAGCCGTTCCAGGACCTGCTCGACCAGTACCTCCGGCACCGAGGCGCCCGAGGTGACGCCGACCGTGGCGACACCCTCCAGCCAGGACTCGTCGATCTCGTCGGCGAAGTCCACCAGGTGGGCGTCACGGGCGCCCGCGATCTTGGCGACCTCGACGAGACGCTTGGAGTTCGAGGAGTTCCGCGAGCCGACCACGATCACCAGGTCCGCCTCGGCGCCCATCTGCTTGACCGCGAGCTGGCGGTTCTGCGTGGCGTAGCAGATGTCGTCGCTGGGCGGGGAGATCAGCTGGGGGAACTTGTCCTTGAGTGCGTCGACGGTCTCCATGGTCTCGTCCACCGAGAGGGTGGTCTGGGAGAGCCAGACCACCTTCGACGGGTCGCGGACCTCGACCTTGGCGACGTCCCCGGGGCCGTCGACGAGCTGGATGTGGTCGGGGGCCTCGCCGGAGGTGCCGATGACCTCCTCGTGACCCTCGTGCCCGATCAGGAGGATGTCGTAGTCCTCGCCTGCGAACCGGACCGCTTCCTTGTGCACCTTGGTGACCAGCGGGCAGGTCGCGTCGATGGTGGCGAGCCGGCCGCGCTCGGCCTCCTCGTGGACGACGGGGGCCACGCCGTGCGCGGAGAACATGACGATGTTGCCCGGCGGCACCTCCTCCGTCCGTTCGACGAAGACGGCGCCCTTCTTCTCCAGGGTCTGCACGACGTACTTGTTGTGCACGATCTCGTGCCGGACGTAGACGGGGGCCCCATACTGCTCCAGGGCCTTCTCGACGGCGATCACGGCGCGGTCCACGCCCGCGCAGTAGCCCCGGGGGGCGGCGAGCAGGACACGGCGGCCAGGCGAAGCAGTCATGCGTCCCATCGTAAGGGCCGTGTCCGGCCGTCCGGTGATCGCATCCGGCGGAAGGCGCCGGACCGGCCCGGGTTCCGGATGCGCGGGGGCGGTGAGCAGGACGTACGGGCGCACCGGGCGCATGGGCGGGCGGTGCGCGGGCACGGGCGGACGGTGTACGGCACCGGGTCGCCGCCCGGTGGTGGCCCCTGGTGTCGGTGACCCGCACTACTCTCGCGGCATGGCTGTCAACACGTCTGCGGAAGCGCCCATCCCGGTCGGTGAGGTGTCACGGCTCATCGGGGGGTGGATCGACCGGCTCGGCGCGGTGTGGGTCGAGGGGCAGATCACCCAGCTGTCGCGGCGGCCGGGGGCCGGCGTGGTGTTCATGACGCTGCGGGACGCCTCGTACGACATCTCCGTCGGAGTGACCTGCTACCGGCAGGTGTTCGACGCCGTCACCGACGTCGTCGGCGAGGGCACACGGGTCGTGGTGCACTGCAAGCCCGAGTGGTACGCCCCGCGCGGGCAGCTGTCGCTGCGGGCCGCCGAGATCAGACCGGTCGGGGTCGGGGAGCTGCTCGCGCGGCTCGAGCAGCTGAAGAAGTCCCTCGCGCGGGAGGGACTTTTCGCGCCGGAGCGGAAGAAGACGCTGCCGTTCCTGCCGCGGCTGATCGGGCTGGCCTGCGGGCGCGCCTCGGCCGCCGAGCGGGACGTGCTGGAGAATGCCCGGCGCCGCTGGCCCGCCGTCCGCTTCGAGGTGCGCAATGTCGCCGTGCAGGGCGTGCACGCGGTGCCGCAGGTCGTCCAGGCCGTGAAGGAGCTGGACGCGGTCGACGAGGTGGACGTGATCGTCGTGGCGCGGGGCGGGGGCAGCGTGGAGGACCTGCTGCCGTTCTCCGACGAGCAGCTGGTGCGGGCGGTGGCGGCCTGCCGTACGCCGGTCGTCTCCGCGATCGGGCACGAGCCGGACAACCCGCTCCTGGATCATGTCGCCGACGTGCGGGCCTCCACTCCGACGGACGCCGCCAAGAAGGTGGTCCCGGACGTGGGCGAGGAGTACGAGCGGGTGCGGCTGCTGCGCGACCGTGCGCGGCGCTGCGTCCAGGCGTTCGTCGACCGGGAGGAGCGGGGGCTGGCCCATGCGCTGGCCCGGCCCTCCATGGAAGAACCGCACCGGATGATCGACGGACGGGCCGAGGAGGTCACCGCGCTGCTCGACCGGGCCCGGCGCTCTCTGCGGCACCAGCTGGACCGGACCGACTCCGAGCTGACGCACACGCACGCACGCGTGGTGGCCCTGTCCCCCGCCGCGACGCTGAAGCGCGGGTACGCCGTGCTGCAGCGGGCCGACGGGCACGCGGTGCGTGATCCGGGCGAGGTGGAGGCCGGTGAGGCGTTGCGGGCACGGGTGTCCGAGGGCGAGTTCAGTGTCCGAGTCGATGCGTAGGGTGGGCGGATGACCAGCAAGACGGAGCAGACCGGGCAGACCGGGCAGACCGGGCAGGCGGCGGGGGCCGCCGGTCGGGCGGAGGCCGCGGCCGAGGCGCTCGGGTACGAGCAGGCACGGGACGAGCTGATCGAGGTCGTACGCCGTCTGGAAACGGGCGGTACGACGCTGGAGGAGTCTCTCGCGCTCTGGGAGCGGGGCGAGGAGCTGGCCAAGGTGTGCCGGAGCCGGCTGGACGGGGCACGGGCCCGGCTGGACGCGGCACTCGCGGAGGAGACCGCCGGCGCGGGGCGCGCGGAGGACGGGTCCGGGGACCTGTAGGCCGCGTGCGGCCCGCCCCGGCCCGTCCGACGGGCCCGGAGCTACCTGGCGTCGCCCTCGGCCAGTGCGTGGGCGACGAGGGCGTTCGCGTGGCCGTGGCCCAGGCCGTGCTCGGCCTTGAGCCAGGCGACCAGCTCCGTGTGCTTGACGAGCGGCGAGGAGCGGATCAGCTCCTTCCACTCCGCGATCGGACGGCCGTGCTTCTTCTCGATCGACGGAAAGTAGCTGGCTGGGCCCTTGGCGGTGGCGGCCATATCGGGTCGGTCCCCTCTGCTCCGGATGATGGCGTACTGCTTGCAGGACCGGAGGCGGGCGGGGAAGTGATCGGAGAATCGACGTGGTCCGCGTCACCCGGCGAACAGAGCCGTGAAGCGGATCACCGCACCCCATTTTGATTGAACTTTGAACTTCTCTGGCGTAGCGTTTTCTCCGCCAAGGGCTGCGCGCAGGTCGTGCGGAGCCGACACCCTCCTCCAGAAAGATCACGCATGTCCCTCGTTCTTGACGCCGCCGCCCAGAACCTGCTCTTCCGTGAGGCACGCACCGCCAACACGTTCACCGACGAGCCGGTGACCGACGAGCAGGTGCAGGCCATCTACGACCTGGTCAAGTACGGCCCGACCTCCATGAACCAGTCGCCGCTGCGCGTCACCCTGGTCCGCTCCCCCGAGGCCCGCGAGCGTCTCGTCCAGCACATGTCCGAGGGCAACAAGCCCAAGACGGCCGCCGCCCCGCTGGTCGCGATCCTCTCCGCGGACAACGAGTTCCACGAGGAACTGCCGCGCCTCTTCCCGCACTTCCCACAGGCCAAGGACATGTTCGCCGCCGACCGCCTGGTGCGGGAGAAGAACGCCGCGTTGAACGCCGCCCTCCAGGCCGCGTACTTCATCGTCGGTGTGCGCGCCGCGGGTCTGGCCGCCGGCCCGATGACCGGCGGCGACCTCGAGGGCATCCGCAAGGAATTCCTCGACGACGACCACACCCCGCTGATGGTCGTCAACATCGGCCGCCCCGGCCAGGACGCCTGGTTCCCGCGCAGTCCTCGCCTGGAGTACGGCCAGGTCGTCACCACCGTCTGACCCACGCCTGCGCCGCGGCGCGCACGGCACGCGCATACGGCAGGACGCCCCCCGACACGCCATCGGAGGTGCCTGCCGTACGCCGATCAGTCGGATTCGGTGCGCAGGGCCCCGGCCATCTCCGCCAGCCGGGCGAAGGACGCCGTGCCCGTCACCACCGTGGTCGAGTCCTCGTCCTCGAGCACCAGCGCGTCGTACCGATCGCCCTCGTACCGGGTCCAGGTCCTGCCGGCGATCTGCTGCGTCCTCCCGGTCTCCTCCGCGCCCTGGGTCTCGTCCTCGATGAAGACCACCGGCTTCCGAGTCGACTGCTCCACCGCCACGTACTCCCCGTCGGGGGCTCGGTAGCCGAGGTGCCAGGCGTCGAACTCCTCGCCCTGGAAACGGACGGAGGTGGGCTTCCACGCCTCGGGCAGCCCCTCGGGCGCGGCCACCGCGTAGGCGGCGGCACGGCGCGCGGTGAGCAGGTCGACGCGGTAGTCGACCCGCTTGAGGTCGGGCTCGCTGCCGTCGTGCGGGATGAACAGCCAGATCACTCCCGCGGCGAGCAAGATGAGACCCAGGGAAAGGATCATGTCCCGGGCCGACTTCTGCGTGCTGTTCGTTCCTGCCACCCCCCTATCGTCGCAGGTGCCCGGTCCGCTCATCCGTGGGGCCCCCTGCTCATTCTGTCTGCCCGGCGCTAGAGTCGGGCTCAACACCCTCATCCGGCCGTCGTCGTACAGAAAGGTGCGCTCCGATGACCGAGAATCATCAGTTGCCGTCCGAACTCGATGTGCCCTCCGAAGCTCCCGACCGCAACCTCGCCATGGAACTCGTCCGGGTCACCGAGGCCGCCGCGATGGCCGCCGGGCGCTGGGTCGGGCGCGGCGACAAGAACGGCGCCGACGGGGCCGCGGTACGCGCCATGCGCACCCTCGTCTCCACCGTCTCGATGAACGGCGTCGTCGTCATCGGCGAGGGGGAGAAGGACGAGGCCCCCATGCTCTTCAACGGGGAGCGCGTGGGCGACGGGACCGGGCCCGAGTGCGACATCGCCGTCGACCCGATCGACGGCACCACGCTGACCGCCAAGGGCATGACCAACGCGATCGCCGTGCTGGCCGCCGCCGAACGCGGCTCGATGTTCGACCCGTCTGCCGTGTTCTACATGGACAAGCTGGTCACCGGCCCCGAGGCCGCCGACTTCGTCGACATCGACGCGCCCGTGTCCGTGAACATCCGCCGGGTCGCCAGGGCCAAGCGGGCGACCCCCGAGGACGTCACGGTGGTGATCCTCGACCGGCCTCGGCACGAGGGCATCATCAAGGAGATCAGAGAGACCGGTGCGCGCATCAAACTGATCTCCGACGGTGACGTGGCCGGCTCGATTCTCGCCCTGCGCGAGGGCACCGGCATCGACCTGCTGCTCGGCATCGGCGGCACCCCCGAGGGCATCATCTCGGCCTGTGCCGTGAAGTGCCTCGGCGGCACCCTCCAGGGCAAGCTGTGGCCGCAGGACGACGCGGAGCGGCAGCGCGCGCTCGACGCGGGGCACGACCTCGACCGGGTGCTGACCGACGCGGACCTCGTCACCGGCGACAACGTGTTCTTCGTGGCCACCGGCATCACCGACGGCGAACTGCTGCGCGGGGTGCGATACCGGTCCGAGACCGCCACGACCGACTCCATCGTGATGCGGTCCAGGTCGGGGACGGTGCGGCGGATCGACTCCGAGCACCGGCTGAGCAAGCTGCGTGCGTACAGTGCAGTGGATTTCGACCGGGCGAAGTAGCTCCGCGGGGTTCGCCGGAGGTGGTGCGGGGCCCACGGGTGTGCGGTCCGTGGGCCCCCGCCTCGTGCCGTCCGGCGGTCCCGCCGAAGGGTGCGGGCCCGCTCTGGAAGTGTGTGCGACACCCACTGACGAGCGGCGAGCCAGGTGACAGGTAACGCGCTGGCGGCTTTCAGGGCTTCGCTGCCGAAGGTTTCCCGGGCTGGCGGGGGGGGGCGGGCGGTCCCGGTCTTGCCGAGGTGTCCGTACACCGTCGGCCGAGGCACGCCGAACACGTCGGCGATCTGCTGGACGGTTTCCTCCCGCTCGTCGTGGAGCCGCTGGGCGAGCGCGGCTTGGCCCTCGATGCGCTTGGGCCGGCGCCCACCCGGCCGCGGGCCCGCGCGGGGGCGAGCCCGCCGTGGTGTTCGCCACGATCCGCTCGCACTGGAGCTCGGCGGGCGACCGGAACGCCGAACGGGCCGAGGAGCCCGCCGCGTTCGCGGCCGCGCCGAGCAGGACATCGGGGATCCGGACGACTTCGCGCTGCACCGGCTGCGGCCTTCCGCGCTCACCCACGACGCGGAGGGCGGTACCTCCGCCCCGATGCCGCCGGCCCGCTCCCGCCACGGCTCGGTTTGCTCACTGGAGCGGTACGCCCGCCCCGGCGTCGACGCGGTCGCCCGGCACGTCGCCGGACGCGACCCCGCCGCACGCGGATCAGAGCGGATCAGAGCGGATCAGAGCGGATCAGAGCTTCAAGATCATCTCGTTGCCCCTTCGGCGCGCGTCTCGGTCACACCCCGGGAACGCGCCCCCTGCACAGCGCAGGGCGCGTGGTTCTCCGCGGCCCCGGGTGGGCCGGGTGTGCGGGGCCCGGAGGGCCGGGGGCCGGTCAGCCTGCTGCTGCTACGGGGCCGCCCGTGCGGGCCGCCTTCTGGAGTTCCAGGTCTCGGCGGCGGCGTCGGGCCAGGACCACGCGGCGCTCGGCGGCGGTCAGGCCGCCCCAGACTCCGTAGGGCTCGGGCTGGAGCAGGGCGTGCTCCCGGCACTCCACCATCACCGGGCAGCGGGCGCAGACCCGCTTGGCGGCCTCCTCGCGGGAGAGCCTGGCGGCCGTGGGCTCCTTCGACGGGGCGAAGAACAGTCCTGCCTCGTCGCGCCGGCACACCGCCTCGGTGTGCCAGGGCGCGTCCTGGTCCCTGTCTCGCGTCGGCACCCGCTGGGCCGGAACGGCAGCTACCTGCAGGGACGAATGCGGCGGTTGCGGCACGGGTCTACTCCTGACGACGGCTTCGCGAGCGAGAGACGATGCAGCAAGGCTTACCCGCTGTGCGCACGCCTATGCACTGAGTCCCGAACCGCCGTTTCCGGCACCGGAATTCGGCCTATACCGCCACCGCACCGGTGACCCGGCCGCATCGACGGGACGCCTCCGCTTCACGGGCCTCAATGGTCCCGGCGCCACCGCAGACTCTTGTCCACCGAGCGCTGCACCCGGTCGAGGATGTCCGCCACCAGCTTGCCCCGCCTGGGCCGTGCCTCGACGTTGCCCAGCACCGCCCAGCCGTCCACGTAGACCACCGGCGCCTCGGGGTCCTCCGTGTCCAGCGAGGCCACCTCGAAGTTGCCGAGGACGCCCCCGCCCATGCCGCGCAGCGACACGTTCTCCGGGACGCGGACCTCGACGTTGCCGAAGACCGAGAAGGCCTTGATCACGACCTGCTGGTGGTCGAAGATCGCCTCACTGAGGTCTATCTCGACACTGCCGAAGACCGCGTACACGTGGATGCGGCGGCCCGCCCGCCGGCGGCCCTTGCGGGTGGCGGCGCTGAAGACCGCGACCACGTTGTCGTCGGGCTCCGTCGGGAAGGCGCCCGCGGCGGGCCGGCCGGGCACCGCGGCAGGGGTCGCGCGCCGCTGGTGGGCGCCCGGCAGGTCCCGTACGAACACCTCGAGCTCCCCCTCGGTCCTGGCGGCCAGCACGCCCTCGACACGCCCGGAGTGCTCCTCGGGGGTCAGTCTGCCTTCGGCGAGGGCATCGCGCAGAAGGTCGGCGACACGGTCGCGGTCGGCGTCCGAGACGCGCAGCTCGGCGGCCCGCGGCGCGCTGTCCTGCGGCTGGGCGTGCTTCTGAAGGTCCACGGCAGCAGCGTACCCAAACGCGATAGATCGCGACTACCCCCTGTCGCGAAATACCCGCGAACCCCACGGGAACCGCTGGACGGGAAGCGCGAGAGCCCGCGGCCGGGCCGTGGCCGACAGCAACTGAGGACAACCTCACAGGTTCCCCCACCGCGACAGGTCCTACGCTGGTGGCCGCTCGCCGGCGTCGGCGGGCGGCCACCCGTCGAGTGAGGAATGGGCGAGATGCCTGAGTTCGAGTACGCCGATCTGCTCCCCACGGGAGAGGACACCACCCCCTACCGGCTGGTGACCTCCGAAGGTGTCTCCACCTTCGAGGCCGACGGACGGACCTTCCTCAAGGTCGAGCCGGAGGCGCTGCGCAAGCTCGCCGAAGAGGCCATCCGCGACATCCAGCACTACCTCCGCCCCGCACACCTCGCCCAGCTGCGCCGCATCGTCGACGACCCCGAGGCCTCGTCGAACGACAAGTTCGTCGCCCTGGACCTGCTGAAGAACGCCAACATCGCGGCGGCCGGCGTGCTCCCCATGTGCCAGGACACCGGCACCGCGATCGTCATGGGCAAGCGCGGCCAGAACGTCCTCACCGGGGGCGGCGACGAGGAGGCCCTCTCCCGGGGCATCTACGACGCGTACCACAACCTCAACCTGCGCTACTCCCAGATGGCGCCCCTGACCATGTGGGAGGAGAAGAACACCGGCTCCAACCTCCCCGCCCAGATCGAGCTGTACGCCACCGACGGCGGCACCTACAAGTTCCTGTTCATGGCCAAGGGCGGCGGCTCCGCCAACAAGAGCTTCCTCTACCAGGAGACCAAGGCCGTCCTGAACGAGTCCTCCATGATGAAGTTCCTGGAGGAGAAGATCCGTTCGCTCGGCACGTCCGCCTGTCCGCCGTACCATCTGGCGATCGTCGTCGGCGGCACCTCCGCCGAGTACGCGCTGAAGACCGCGAAGTACGCCTCCGCGCACTACCTCGACGAGATCCCCTCCGAGGGCTCCCCGCTCGGCCACGGCTTCCGCGACAAGGCGCTGGAGGACAAGGTCTTCGAGCTGACCCAGAGGATCGGCATCGGCGCGCAGTTCGGCGGCAAGTACTTCTGCCACGACGTCCGCGTGGTCCGGCTGCCGCGGCACGGCGCGTCCTGCCCGGTCGCGATCGCCGTCTCCTGCTCCGCCGACCGCCAGGCCGTCGCGAAGATCACCGCCGAGGGGGTCTTCCTCGAGCAGTTGGAGCGGGACCCCGCGCGGTTCCTCCCGGAGACGACGGACGAGCAGCTGGAGGCCGAGGGCAACGTCGTCAGGGTCGACCTCAACCAGCCGATGGACGACATCCTCGCGGAGCTCACCACGTACCCGGTGAAGACCCGCCTCTCCCTCACCGGCCCGTTGGTCGTCGCCCGCGACATCGCGCACGCCAAGATCAAGGAACGGCTGGACGCGGGCGAGGGGATGCCGCAGTACCTCAAGGACCACCCGGTGTACTACGCCGGTCCGGCCAAGACCCCCGAGGGCTACGCGTCCGGCTCCTTCGGCCCGACCACAGCCGGCCGCATGGACTCCTACGTCGAGCAGTTCCAGGCGGCGGGCGGCTCCAAGGTGATGCTCGCCAAGGGCAACCGCAGCATGCAGGTCACCGACGCGTGCGACGCGCACGGCGGCTTCTACCTCGGATCGATCGGCGGGCCGGCCGCCCGGCTCGCCCAGGACTGCATCAAGAAGGTCGAGGTCCTGGAGTACGAGGAGCTCGGCATGGAGGCGGTCTGGAAGATCGAGGTCGAGAACTTCCCGGCGTTCGTCGTCGTGGACGACAAGGGCAACGACTTCTTCCAGGATCCTTCGCCGCGGCAGCCGACGTTCACGTCGATTCCGGTGCGGGGGCCGGGGCCGGCGTAGCGCCCCCCCCCGGGGGGGGCGGCGGTTGAGGTTCCAGCCCCCGCCGCCCCTTTTCCTCCCGTCCCCGGGGCCGCACCCCGGCCCTCCTCCGGCCCCGGCCGGGCCTCGTCCTCGAACGCCGGCCGGGCGGGGGCCCACCCCCGCGGTCCGTCCTCGACCGGCTGGGCCGACTCGGCACCGGCGCGCCCTCACGACAGGCCCCGGAAAGGCACGCGGGGGCTGCCGCAGGGTCCCGCGCGCCCGGATAGCGGACGCCGTGTTCCGTTTTTGGACAACCTCTCCACACGGAGCCCGTTTCCGTTGACTCTCCCCCCCTTCGCTGTGAACCTTCTCGCCACCTTGACATGCGCTCGCCACGCCAGGCTCCCTGTGGCCCACCCCACGACCACCTCCCGAAGGAGACAGTGTGAGACGACGATTCACCGTGGCGAGCTTCTCCCTCGCCGTCGCGCTCGGCTGCGGGACACTCCCCGCCGCAGCCGCCGCTCCCGCGGGACCGGGCCGGTCCGTCGCCGTCGTGAACGCGCTCGCCGCGCCCGACGTCGACGTGGCGAAGGTGCGGGCCCACCTGAGCGAACTCAGCGCCATCGCCGGCCGCAACGGCGGCAACCGCCGCTCCACCACCCAGGGGTACCTCGACTCGGTCGCCTACGTGAAGGGCAAGCTGCAGGCGGCCGGGTACACCGTCACCGAGCAGCCCTGCACCTCCGGCTGCACCAGAGGAGCGGGTCCCAACCTGATCGCCGAGTGGCCGCAGGGCGACGCGAACAACGTGTACATGTTCGGCGCCCACCTCGACGGCGTCTCGGCGGGCCCCGGCATGAACGACAACGGCTCCGGCTCGGCCGCGCTCCTGGAGAACGCCCTGGCCCTGGCCCAGCAGAACCCGGCCATGCGCAACCGGGTCCGCTTCGCCTGGTGGACCGACGAGGAGCAGGGCCTCAACGGCTCGGATTTCTACGTCCGTTCGCTGTCCTCCACCCAGCGCTCCAGGGTCCGGGCGTACTACAACTTCGACATGATCGCCTCGACCAACGGCGGCTACTTCATCAACCGCATCACCTCGTCGGCCGCCGCGCCGATGAAGGCGTACTGGGACTCGCTGGGTCTGCGGCCCGAGGAGAACACCGAGGGCGCCGGGCGCAGCGACGACTACCCCTTCCAGCAGGCCGGCATCCCCACCTCCGGCTACGCGATGGGCGCCGGCGCCCGCAAGACGTCCGCGCAGGCCACCAAATGGGGCGGCACGGCCGGTTCCGCCTACGACCCCTGCTACCACCGGTCCTGCGACACCCTCGCCAACATCGACACCACCGGCCTGAACCGTGCGGCCGACGGCATCGCCCACACCCTCTGGCAGCAAGCCGTCTCCTGAAACCGGGAAGCCGCCGGTTCCCGGCCCGGCGGCGTACGACGGCTCCACGCCCGAGGCCGACGGCGGCACGCTCACCACGCCGTCCGACGCCGACACCCGTAGCGGAGCGGATGCGTGCGGCGCCCGGTCGGCCTGACGGCGTACGCGGGCCGCCGGGTGGCCGTCTCCCTCTCCGAAGGTCCACACGGTCGGTGGGAGCGCGTCCCCGCGGTCGGGCCTCCTGGCCGACGACACGTGCCTCCGTGGCACCCGGCCGGCGCCGGTCTCCACGGGGCACTCCGCCCCGCCACTCCCTCGCGGCGGGGCGGAGTCCGTTCCGGGTACCCGCGCGGAATGCTGGCAGGGGCCGGCAGGAATACACCCGGCCCGCACCACTGCTGTGGACCTTCGGAGGTATGACGATGACGACCACGGACGACAACCGGCACTACCGCATCGAACACGACTCCATGGGGGAGGTGAAGGTACCCGCCGACGCCAAGTGGCGGGCTCAGACGCAGCGGGCCGTGCAGAACTTCCCGGTCTCGGGGCAGCGCATCGAACGCGCCCACATCGAGGCCCTCGCCCTGGTCAAGGGCGCCGCGGCGAAGGTGAACGCGCGTCTCGGTGTGCTGGACGAGGACATCGCCGAGGCGATCGGGGAGGCGGCCGGGGAGGTCGCCGGGGGAAAGTGGGACGAGCACTTCCCCGTCGACGTGTTCCAGACGGGTTCGGGCACCTCGTCCAACATGAACACCAACGAGGTCATCGCCACCCTGGCGACCGAGCGGCTCGGGCGCCCCGTGCATCCCAACGACCACGTCAACGCCTCCCAGTCGTCCAACGACGTCTTCCCTTCCTCGATCCACATCGCCGCCACCGCCGCCGTCACCCGGAACCTCGTACCGGCTCTCGAGCACCTCGCGGCCTCGCTGGAGCGCAAGGCCGAGGAGTTCGCCGACGTGGTGAAGTCGGGGCGTACGCACCTGATGGACGCCACGCCCGTCACCCTCGGGCAGGAGTTCGGCGGGTACGCGGCCCAGGTGCGGTACGGGGTCGAGCGGCTGCACGCCTCCCTCCCCCGGCTGGCCGAGCTGCCCCTCGGCGGGACCGCCGTCGGCACCGGCATCAACACCCCGCCCGGGTTCCCGGCCGCAGTCATCGAGGAGGTCGCCCGGGTCACCGGGCTGCCGCTGACCGAGGCCCGCGACCACTTCGAGGCGCAGGGCGCGCGGGACGGCATCGTGGAGACCAGCGGCCAGCTGCGGACGATCGCGGTCGGCCTGACGAAGATCGCCAACGATCTGCGGTGGATGGCCTCGGGTCCCCGCACGGGCCTCGCCGAGATCGCCCTGCCCGACCTCCAGCCCGGCTCCTCGATCATGCCCGGCAAGGTCAACCCGGTCATCCCGGAGGCCGTGCTCATGGTGAGCGCGCAGGTCGTCGGCAACGACGCGACCGTCGCCACCGCGGGTGCCGCCGGCAACTTCGAGCTCAACGTGATGCTGCCCGTCATCGCGAAGAACGTCCTGGAGTCGATCAGGCTGCTCGCGAACGCCTCCCGGCTGCTCGCCGACCGTACGGTCGACGGGATCGTCGCCGACCGCGAGCGGGCCCGGGAGTACGCCGAGTCCTCGCCGTCCGTGGTCACCCCGCTCAACAGGTACATCGGCTACGAGGAGGCCGCGAAGGTCGCCAAGGAGGCGCTGGCACAGCGGAAGACCATCCGTCAGGTGGTCCTGGAGAGCGGGTACGTCGAGCGCGGCGACCTCACCGTGGAGCAACTCGACGAGGCGCTGGACGTCCTGCGGATGACGCACCCGTGAGGCGGCGCGGCCGAGGCGTGTCCACGCCGTGTCCGGCGTTCCGCACAGGTGAAGCGTGACGGGGACCGCAGCGATCTGTGCCTGTGGCACCTAATATCTGCCCATGACAGAGGGCGGAGCGGCAGGACGCGGGCACGACCACTGGGTACCGGGGACGCAGGTTCTGTGGCGCTACCGGGAGAACGGCGGCGCACGCTTGCACATCGCGCGCCCCGTCACGGTCGTACGCGACGATCCCGAACTGCTCGCCGTGTGGATGGCGCCCGGCACCGAGTGTGTGAAGCCGGTGCTCGCCGACGGCACCCCCGTGCACCAGGAGCCCCTCCGCACCCGGTACACCAAGCCCCGCACGGTCCAGCGCGGCCGCTGGACCGGGACCGGCGTGCTGAAGCTGGCCCGGCCCGGTAAGCCCTGGTCGGTGTGGCTGTTCTGGAACCAGGGCTGGCGGTTCAAGAACTGGTACGTGAACCTGGAGGAGCCGCTGGCCCGTTGGACCGGCGGGGTGGACTCCGAGGATCATTTTCTGGACATATCCGTTTACCCGGACCGCAGTTGGCACTGGCTGGACGAGGACGAGTTCGCGCAGGCCCAGCGGGACGGACTGGTGGATGCCACACTGGCCGGCCGGGTGCGGGAGGCGGGCCGGGACGCGGTGGCCGTGATCTCCCGCTGGGGAGCCCCGTTCTCGGACGACTGGCAGAACTGGCGCCCGGATCCGTCGTGGGCGGTACCTTCACTGCCATCGGACTGGGACCGCACACCTGTGCATCTGACGTCATGAGACTCTTGATGCACTCCGGGTCAGAAAACGTAGGATCGTCCTCCGCAAGGCACCGGGCGGCGGCAACTTCCGGAGCAAGCGCTGGGCTTGACCGATCGTCACCGAGGGGCGGCAGGACGTGAGCGAGGGATACGGCAACACCGGTGCGGGCCGGGGACGGCCGGCAGGCGGCACAGAAACAGGCGCTCACCACGCGGGAATCCCGTTCCCGGGACAGGCGTTCCGGGTATCGGAGTCTCGGCAGGACGTACGGTGTGCACGGCGTGCGTCCCCGGCCTCACGTTCACGGGACGGGCGCGAAGGTGAGGAACGGGCCGTGGCCCCGGACGGATGGACTCGACACGCGTGACGGAGCAGCCGACCTCCTACGAGCGCCCGGAACCGGGCGTCATCCCCGCAGATACCCGCGGGGCGTTCCTGTCTGCCTCGGCACCGGCACACGGTCCCGGCTCGACGTCGTCGTCGTCATCGTCGTCATCGTCATCGTCACCTCCGTCGGCATCGGGCACCGCCGGTCCCGGCGCCGAGCACTCCCAGCCGCACGCCGGGCAGGAATCCGAACCCGACACCCACCGCCCTCGGCCCGCGCCCGAGGGCATCCCGCTCCAGCCGGCCGGAGGACAGAAACCCGACGTGCACGACCACCCGGCAGCGGACCACCCGGCGGCGGACCCTTCGGCCCCCGGCGGCACGTCCCGGGAACAGGCGTCCCAGGACCACTCCGTACCCGCCCCCGACGGCCCCGAGCGGCGCACCGGCCAGGTGACCCCGCCCGGGAAACCCACGCCGATGCGGCGGGACGGGGACCGGCTGAGGTTCGTCGGCGCCGCGACCCGGCGGATCGCCCGCGGCATCGATCTCGAAGAGATCGTGATGGGTCTGTGCCGGGCCACCGTGCCCACCTTCGCCGACACCATCCTGGTCTACCTGCGCGAGCCGCTGCCGGTCGGTGACGAGCGGCCCACCGGTCCGCTGGTGCTGCGGCTGCGGCGCAGCGACCGGATCCCGGCCGAGCGCGACATCGAGGGCGGATTCGTGCCGGCCGCCGCGCCCACGCCGTCCGAGCTGGACTCCATCGGCTCGGAGCGGTGCACGGTGCGGCCCGGCAGCGCGCTCGCCGAAGTGCTGCGCGGCGTACGACCGGTGTTCACGGACGCGCCCGCCGCGCGCGCCGCGCTGCCCGAACTCCTGGGCAACGGAGCCGAACCGGCCGTCCCCGGCGGTCAGCGGGCGATCCTCGCGCCGCTGCGCGGCCGGCGTCGGGTGATCGGCGCGGCCCTGTTCCTGCGCGGTCCGGAGCGCCTGGCGTTCGAGGCCGACGACCTGCTGGTCGCCGCCCAGCTCGCCACGCACAGCGCCCTCGGCATCGACAAGGCGGTGCTGTACGGGCGGGAGGCGTACATCGCGGACGAGTTGCAGCGGACCATGCTGCCGGAGAACCTGCCGCGCTGCACGGGCGTGCGGCTGGCCTCCCGCTATCTGCCGGCCGCAGAGACCGCGCGCGTGGGCGGTGACTGGTACGACGCCATCCCGTTGCCCGGCAGCAGGGTCGCGCTGGTCGTCGGCGACGTCATGGGGCACTCCATGACCTCCGCCGCGATCATGGGCCAGCTGCGCACCACCGCCCAGACCCTGGCCGGTCTCGACCTGCCGCCGCAGGAGGTGCTGCACCACCTCGACGAACAGGCACAGCGGCTCGGCGCGGACCGCATGGCGACCTGTCTGTACGCGGTGTACGACCCGGTCGCGCACCGCATCACCATCGCCAACGCCGGTCATCCGCCGCCGATTCTGCTGCCCATCGGCGGGCGGGCCGAGGTGCTGCGGGTACCCGCGGGCGCCCCGATCGGCGTCGGCGGCGTGGATTTCGAGGCGGTCGAGCTGGACGCGCCGGCCGGGGCGACGCTGCTGCTCTACACGGACGGCCTGGTCGAGTCCCGGCTGCGGGACGTGTGGACCGGCATCAACCAGCTGCGCGACAAGCTCGCCGCGACCGCGCAGCTGACCGGCCCGGACCATCCGCCGCCGCTGGAGGCGCTGTGCGACGAGGTGCTCGACATGCTCGGTCCGGGTGACCGGGACGACGACATCGCGCTGCTCGCCGCCCGCTTCGACGGGATCGCGCCGAACGACGTGGCGTACTGGTTCCTCGAGCCGGAGGACGCCGCTCCCGGCCGGGCCCGCCGGCTGGCCCGCCGGGCGCTGTCCCGGTGGGGGATGGAGGACCTGAGCGACTCGGTGGAGCTGCTGGTCAGCGAGGTGGTTACCAACGCGGTCCGGTACGCCTCCCGCCCGGTCACCCTGCGGCTGCTGCGTACGGACGTCCTGCGCTGCGAGGTCGGTGACGACGTGCCCCAGCTCCCGCGGCTGCGCCAGGCGCGCGCCACGGACGAGGGCGGCCGCGGCCTCTACCTGGTCAACCGTCTGGCCCGCCGCTGGGGCGCGACCCGGCTGAGCACCGGCAAGGTGGTGTGGTTCGAACTGAACCACGGCGGCTGAAGCACGGCGCACACGCCGAGCCGCACGGACGAGGTGGGGGCACCCGGTGACACACCGGGTGCCCCCACCTCGTCCGCCTCCCCGTCTACTGCTGCTCCCCGCCGTCCGGTGTCTCGTCCGGGTCGGGCGGGATCTCGTCGGTGGGCGGGGTGAACGGCGACGACGACGGTGTGGTCGCCGGCTCTTCGGTCGGGGGCTCGGTCGTCGGTTCCTCGGTCGGTTCCTCGGTCGGTTCCTCGGTCGGTTCCTCGGTGGTCGGGGCCTGCGTGGTCGGTTCCTCGGTCGTCGGTTCCTCGGTGGGCGACTGGGACGGCGACGCGGGCGCCGACGACGACGGGGGCGGCGCGACAGCGGCGCCCTGGTCGGTCTCCAGGTCGAACCTGCTGGTCTTCTCCATCACGCCGAAGGTGTACGCCGCCCAGATCTGTGCCGGGAAGCCGCCCCCGTTGACCCGGGGCTGGCCGCCCGCGCCGTACATCTCGACCTGCGGGTGCGGGGCCTTGTCGTCCTCGCCGAACAGGCCGACCGTGGTGACCAGGTCGGGGGTGTAACCGGCGAACCAGGCCGACTTGTTGTTGTCGGAGGTACCCGTCTTGCCGGCGACCTGCTGGCCGTCGCGCAGGGGGTTGTCCCGGACCGAGGCCTGGGCGGTGCCGTCGTCGACCACGCCGGTCAGGACCGAGGTCACCGTGTCGGCGGCCTCACGGCTGATGGCCTGCTCGCCGACGGCGTCCGGGACGGTGACGGTGCGGTTGAGGTGCTCCGCCGACTTGATGAGCGTCGGGGTGGTCCGCTTGCCGTGGTTGTCGAGGGTGGCGTAGACGGCGGCCATGTCCAGCGGGCTCGCGCCCATGGAGCCCAGGGTCTGGGCGGGCACCGCCTCCAGATCCTCGGCGTCCATGCCGAGCCTGCCCGCGGTCTCCATCACCTTCTCCATGCCGACGTCGACGCCCATCTGCGCGAAGACGGAGTTGACGGACTTGTTCATGGCCGTCTGGACGGTGATGTCGCCGTAGTCCCGGTCGTCCTCGTTCTCCGGGGCGAAGCCGACCTTCGTGCCGTCGTCCTCGACGGGGCGCTTGCTGGTGCCGTCGTAGACGGTGTTGGCCACGATCGGCCGGCCGTCCTGCGTCTCGGCCTGTTCCTCGGCGGCGGCGGCCAGGATGACCGGCTTGAAGGTGGAGGCGGGCTGGTAGTCGGGGCGCGTGGCGTTGTTCGTGAAGTGCTTGAGGTAGTCCTCGCCGCCGTACATCGCCACGACCGCGCCGGTCTTCGGGTCCACGGAGACGGCGCCGGCCTGGACGTCGGCGTCGACCTCGCGCTCCTCGGCGTCCAGCTTGCCGGTGAGCCGGGTCCTGACCGCTTCCTCCAGCTCCTTCTGCTTCTTCTTGTCGATGTTGAGGGTGACGGTCCAGCCGCCGAGGTCGACCAGGGCGTCGGCCTCCTTGGCGTCCGCGGCGGTGCCCTCGTCGACCAGTCGGCGCTTCAGCGCGGCGTTGGCCTCGTTCACCAGGTAACCGGTCTGACCGGCCTGGCCCGGATTGCCCCTGGGATCCTTGGGCACCGGGAACTCCATGCCGGACCGCTCGGCGGCGTCCAGCCACTTCTCCTCGACCATGTTGCCCAGGACGTAGTTCCAGCGGTTCTTCACGATCCTCTTGCCGGCGTCCGAGGCCACCGCCCAGTCGTACTGGCTCGGCGCCTGGAGGAGCGCGGCGAGGTAGGCGCCCTGCTCGACGGTCAGTTCCTCGGCGTCGACGCGGTAGTAGGCCTGGGCCGCGGCCTGGACACCGTAGGCGCCGCGGCCGTAGTAGCTGGTGTTCATGTAGCCGGCGAGGAGGTAGTCCTTGGGCTTCTCCCGGTCCAGCTTCAGGGAGATGACGACTTCCTTGAGCTTGCGCGAGACCGTCTGCTCCTGGGTCAGGTAGTAGTTCTTCACGTACTGCTGGGTGATCGTCGAACCGCCCTGCGCGCCCTTGCCGGACACGGTGTTGAGCAGACCGCGCGCGGTGCCCTTGAGGTCGACGCCGGCGTCCTGGTAGAACGTCTTGTTCTCGGCGGCGACGAACGCCCGCTGGACCGGCTTGGGGACCTGCGCCAGTTCGACGACCTCACGGTTGACCTCGCCGTCACGGGCCATGACCGAGCCGTCACTGTACTTGTAGACGTTGCTCTGCTGCTGGGCGTCGGCGTTCCCCTCGGGGATGTCGATCGCCATGTACAGCACGATGAAGGCGCCCATGCCGAGCAGGCAGAGGCCGAAGGCCGTGCCGAGGATCTTCTTCCAGGTGAAGAGGCGGCGTATCCGGCCCGAGCCGTTCCCGCCCGACGAACGGCCCCCGGATGCCGCACGGTGCCCACCGCGCTGTCGTGCGCGTCGTTCTTCCGCTCGTCCCATGGGTCCGCCCTGCTCCGCTTCGTTCGTGTGTGCCGACGAGGCACACGGGTTCGCCACTCAGGTCAACTCTGCAAGCTCACACCGGAAGCTACGACAAACATCGACCGATCCGGCCTTTACGGGCGTGACAATCAGCACCCTCCCCACCGGAACCTCCACCCGCCTCACCAGAACCGACGTGCGAGACCTGTCCACGGTTGCCGTGAAGCGTTAAAGTGATATCACTTAGATAGATAGGCGCTGGCGGCGCCCAGCTCATGCCGCAGCGCCCCGAGAGACGGGGGATCACCCATGTCCACACACGGCACCCAGGCCACACCGGCCGCGGCCGACACCCCCGAGATGCCGGCCCCACGCGTGCGGGAGACGGTGGCACACAGCATCGGCGGCGGGCTCGCCCTGACGCTCGGACTGGCCGGGCTGCTGCTCGGCATCGGGATGACCATCAGCGCCACGGCGGTCACCGCGGTCGCCGGGAAGGCCCTGCTGATCGTCTTCGGCGTCCTGGTCGCCCTCGCCGCGTTCCTCGCCATGTGCGGGCTGAACATGGTGGCGCCGGGCGAGGCCCGGGTGGTCCAGCTCTTCGGGCGCTACCAGGGCACGATCCGCCAGGACGGCCTGCGCTGGGTGAACCCCTTCACCTCGCGCGTCAAGATCTCGACCCGGGTCCGCAACCACGAGACCGCGGTCCTCAAGGTGAACGACGCCTACGGCAACCCGATCGAGCTCGCCTCGGTCGTGGTGTGGCGAGTGGCGGACACCGCGCAGGCCACCTTCGAGGTGGACGACTACATCGAGTTCGTCTCCACCCAGACCGAGGCCGCCGTCCGGCACATCGCGATCGAGTACCCGTACGACGCCCACGAGGAGGACGGCCTCTCGCTGCGCGGCAACGCCGAGGAGATCACCGAGAAGCTCGCGGTCGAACTGCGCGCACGCGTGGACGCGGCCGGCGTCGAGATCGTCGAGTCCCGCTTCACCCACCTCGCCTACGCGCCCGAAATCGCCTCGGCGATGCTCCAGCGGCAGCAGGCGGGCGCGGTCGTCGCGGCCCGGCAGCTGATCGTGGAGGGCGCCGTGGGCATGGTCGAGACGGCGCTGGCCCGGATCACCGAGCATGACATCGTCGAGCTGGACTCCGAGCGCAAGGCCGCGATGGTGTCCAACCTGATGGTGGTCCTGTGCGGCGACCGCGCCGCACAGCCGGTCCTCAACACCGGGACCCTCTACCAGTGACCAGCCCTTCCGACCCCCCCGAGGGCCGGGCCCCTCGGCGCAGGCCGCAGCAGCAGCGCAAGCAGGTGCTGCTGCGGCTGGACCCGCTGGTGTACGAGGCGCTGGCGCGGTGGGCGAACGACGAGCTGCGCTCGGCGAACGCACAGATCGAGTTCCTGCTGCGGCGGGCACTCACGGAGGTGGGCCGGCTGCCCGGCGAGGCAGGCCCTCTGCCCCGCCGGGGGCGCCCACCCGCACAGTCGCCGTCCGCGCCCCCGCAGCCGCCGTCCGAGCAGCCGCCCCCACAGCCGCCGCCCCCGCAGCAGCCACCCGAGGACCCGCCCGCACCCCGCTGAACCGAACCTCCCTGGCCCGGTGACTCACCCGGGTCTCCGACGCTTCCCCCGGCCCGCCCCCTCCGGGCCCTCAGCTCAGGCCTCCCTGTCCACCGCAGCCCGCACAGCCGCCACCCGGGAACCCGGCCAAGTCCCACCGACCCGAACCCCCGCCCCAGCCATCCACCCCAGACTCCGATGCTCTCCCCGGCCCGCCCCCTCCGGGCCTCAGGCCCCGCCGCCTCCGGCTCTCCCTCCCTCCGGGGCTCCCCTCTCCAGGCCCCTCACCCGAGGCCCCGAGTTCCCGGCCGCCATCCGCTAACGCCCCTCGGCCCGAGCCCTCTCCCCACCCCAGTGACAGAACCGCGACAACCGGCCCCCACCTGGGCGTCGACACTCCGCCCCTCGGTCTGCGCACTCGGCGTATACACGGTGCGTATACACGCTGTGTAGAGTGCTCGTCATGTCCATCGGTCACACACTCCTCGGACTCCTGGAGTCCGGCCCGCGCCATGGTTACGACCTGAAGCGGACCTTCGACGCGAAGTTCGGTCACGACCGGCCCCTGCACTACGGCCAGGTCTACTCGACGATGTCCCGCCTGCTGAAGAACGGACTCGTCGAAGTCGACGGCATCGAGGCCGGCGACGGCCCCGAGCGCAAGCGGTACGCGATCACCGAGGCCGGCGTCACCGACGTCGCCCGCTGGCTCGCCACGCCGGAGAAGCCGGAGCCGTACCTCCAGTCGACGCTCTACACCAAGGTCGTCCTCGCGCTGCTCACCAGCCGCGACGCCGCCGACATCCTCGACACCCAGCGCTCCGAGCACCTGCGCGGCATGCGCGTCCTCACCGAGCGCAAGCGCCAGGGCGACCTGGCCGACCAGCTCATCTGCGACCACGCCCTGTTCCACCTCGAGGCCGACCTGCGTTGGCTGGAGCTCACCGCCGCGCGCCTCGACAAACTCTGTGAGGCGGTCTCCCGATGACGATCCCCGCCGGATCCCTGCTCGTCGCCCGGGACCTGCGCAAGGCGTACGGGCCGACCCCCGCGCTCGACGGGGCCGCGTTCTCCATCCACCCCGGTGAGGTCGTCGCCGTGATGGGTCCCTCCGGGGCGGGCAAGTCGACCCTGCTGCACTGCCTCGCCGGGATCGTCACGCCCGACTCCGGCTCGGTCACGTACGACGGGCGCGAACTGACCGCGATGAACGACTCCGAGCGCTCCAGGCTCAGGCGCTCGGAGTTCGGCTTCGTGTTCCAGTTCGGGCAGCTCGTGCCGGAGCTGACCTGCGTGGAGAACGTCGCGCTGCCGATGCGGCTGAACGGCACGCCCCGCAAGGAGGCCGAGCGGGCCGCCCTGACCTGGCTCGAGCGGCTGGAGGTCGAGGACGTCCGCGCGAAGCGTCCCGGCGAGGTCTCCGGCGGCCAGGGGCAGCGGGTCGCCGTGGCCCGGTCGCTGGTCACCGGCCCGCGGGTGCTGTTCGCCGACGAGCCGACCGGTGCCCTGGACTCGCTCAACGGCGAGCGCGTGATGGAACTGCTCACCGACGCCGCCCGGTCCACCAACGCCGCCGTCGTCCTCGTCACGCACGAGGCGCGGGTGGCCGCGTACTCCGACCGCGAGATCGTCGTACGCGACGGGAAGTCCCGGGACATGGAGCACGCCGTATGAGCGGGACCCGGGAACGCGTCCCCGCCACCCCCGCCCCCGCCGTCTCCGCCTCCCGTGCGGAGCCGAAGACGCGGATGATGGTCCGGGACCTGGGCATGGGCGTCCGGTTCGCCCTGGCCGGCGGGCGCGAGGGGTGGGTCAGGGCGCTGCTCACCGGCGTCGGTGTCGGCCTCGGCGTGGCACTGTTGCTGCTCTGCGCCGCGCTGCCCGGTGTGCTGACGGAGCGGGACCGGCGGGAGGAGGCGCGCCTGGACTGGCCCTTCATCACGGAGGTCATCCCGAAGGCCGACGACACGCTGATCGTCTCGCGCGTGGACACCGAGTTCCGGAACCAGGACATCCGCGGCCGCCTGACGGAGCCGGAGGGCCCGAAGGCCCCGCTGCCGCCGGGCCTGAACGGATTCCCGGCGCCCGGCGAGACGGTGGTCTCCCCCGCCCTGAAGGAGCTCCTCGCGTCGGACGGCACCGGCCTGCTGCGCGAACGGCTGCCGTACGAGGTCGTGGGGACGATCGGCGAGCCCGGTCTCATCGGCTCGCAGGAGCTCGCCTACTACGCGGGCGCCACGGGGCTCGCCGGCAAGCTCGCCGACCAGGGGCCGACGCGCCTGGACCGGTTCGGCTCACCACCCGGGTATGTCACCGAGGAGGAGAACGACCCGGTGCTCATGCTGCTGATCCTGGTCGTCTTCGTGGTGCTGCTGACGCCGGTCGCCGTGTTCATCGCCACGGCCGTGCGGTTCGGCGGCGAGCGGCGCGACCGCCGGCTGGCGGCGCTGCGGCTGGTCGGTTCCGACGCGGCGAGCACCCGGCGCATCGCGGCGGGCGAGGCTCTCGCCGGGTCACTGTTCGGACTGGTCCTCGGCACCGGCTTCTTCCTGGTCGGACGTCAGGTGGCCGCTTCGGTCGAGCTGTTCGGCATCAGTGTGTTCCCGAGCTATCTGAACCCCTCGCCGCTGCTGGCCCTGCTGGTCGCGGTGCTGGTCCCGGCGGCGGCGGTGTTGGTGACGCTGGTCGCGCTGCGCGCGGTCGTCATCGAGCCGCTGGGCGTGGTCCGTACCACGCGGCCGGCCCGGCGCAGGCTGTGGTGGCGGCTGCTGCTGCCGGTGGCCGGCCTCGGGATGCTCTACCCGATGGCCGGACAGGGCCAGGAGGGCGGGAACTTCAACCAGTACCTGGTCGTCGGCGGTGTCCTGTGCCTGCTCATCGGGATCACCGCGCTGCTGCCGTGGGTCGTGGAGACGGCCGTCGTCCGGCTCGTCGGGTGCAGTCTGTCGTGGCAACTGGCGGTGCGCCGCCTTCAGCTGAGCAGTGGCGCGGCGGCCCGGATGGTCAACGGGATCGCGGTGGCGGTGGCCGGCGCGATCGCGCTGCAGATGCTGTTCGCCGGCGTCGAGGGCGGCTACACCGAGGACACCGGGCTCGACGTGTCGCGGGCCCAGATGAGTGTGGAGCTGCCGCGCGGCAGCTCGCTCCCCACGGCTGCCGAGAAGGTGGCGGACACCAAGGGGGTGAGCGAGGTCTACGCGGTGTCCCACGGCTATTCCGCCGACAAGCCCTGGGAGCAGGAACCGGACGGCTCCGCCGCCCTGACCATCGCCGACTGCGCGACCCTGCGCACGGTGGCGGCGCTCCCTTCCTGCAGTGACGGCGACGTGTTCGCGGTGTCGGGCGCCGGGTACGACGAGGGCACCCAGGCACTGAACAAGCCGGGCCGGCAGCTCTACCTCGAGGTGATCGACCGCGCAGCCCCCTCCGGCCGGGGCGAGGACGTCGTCTGGACGGTCCCGGAGGGCGTCAAGCAGTCCCGTTCGGTTCCGGACCCGGTGGGCACCGAGCGCGGTGGCTTCCTGCTGACCCCTGGCGCGGTCACGGCGGGGATGACGGACGCGTTCTCCGGTGAGCTCTACCTCGCGCTCGACGACTCGGTGCCCCACGCCGAGGAGCACGTGCGCAACACGGCCGCCGCGATCGACCCGTTGACGAACACGTTCATGTGGGCCTCCACCGAACGTACCGAGAAGTACGACACCGTCCGTACCGGCCTGTTCGTCGGCGCGGCCTGTGTGCTGCTGCTGATCGGGGCGAGTCTGCTGGTCTCGCAGCTGGAGCAGCTGCGCGAACGCCGCAAGCTGCTGTCGGCCCTGGTCGCCTTCGGCACCCGGAAGCGCACGCTGAGCCTGTCCGTGCTGTGGCAGACGGCCGTGCCGATCGGTCTGGGGCTGGTACTGGCCTCGGCGGTGGGTGTCACACTGGGCGCCGTGCTGCTGCGGATGACGTCGACACCCGTGCGGATGGACTGGCCGGGCCTGTTGCAGATGACCGGCGTCGGTGCGGCCGTCGTCCTGGTGGTGACGCTGCTGAGCCTGCCGCCCCTCCTGCGCATGATGCGGCCGGACGGCCTGCGCGCGGAGTGACCGGGGAGGTGGCGGCCGGTCCCGGGCGGCACGGGGTGCCCGAGACCGGCCGCCCCTGGCAGCATGGACCGCGTCCGGCCCACCCGGCTGCAGGAGCGTTCCCCATGTCGTTCGAGTCCGTCGAGTCCCTCAAGTCCCGCCTCCCCGACTACGCCCGGGACCTGAGGCTCAACCTGGACTCGGCCATCGGCGCCTCGGACCTGCCGGCCCAGCGGCTGTGGGGGACGGTGCTGTCGACGGCGATCGCCTCGCGCTCGGCCGTCGTGCTGCGCGAGCTGGCGCCGGAGGCGAAGGCGGTCCTGTCTCCCGAGGCGTACCGGGCGGCGAAGACCACCGCTTCGGTGATGGCCCTGAACAACGCCTTCTTCCGGACCCGCCACCTGCTGTCGGACGAGGAGTACGGCAACCTGCGCGCGGGCCTGCGGATGAACGTCCTCGGCAACCCGGGCGTCGACCGGGTCGACTTCGAGTTCTGGGCGTGCGCGGTCTCCGCGGTCAACGGCTGCGGATTGTGCCTCGACGCGCACGAGTCGGCCCTGCGCGGGGCGGGCGTCGAACGCGAGGTCGTCCAGGAGGCCTTCAGGATCGCCGCGGTGATCAAGGCCGTCGCCACCACCCTGGAGGCGGAGACGGCCCTCGCGGCCATCGAGGGCCTGGGGGACCTTGATGGCCTGGGGAGCTTCGGGGAGTGACTCCGCGCGCACCGGCCCCGCCGGCAGCCGAGGACGGAGCAGCCGCCTACTCCCGTCCTTCCTCCGCTCCCGTGCCCCTGCCGTTCTGCGCCGGCTTCGGCCCGGCGGGTGACTCCGGCGGGGCGGGCGGCACGGGGTGGGTCATGGCCGCCGAGGCCGCCGTGGCCCCCCGGGGCTTCGGGGCAAGCCGTGCGGCCGGCTCCTGGGCGTACGCGCGGAGGTAGACCACGACCGTGTTGATCACCGCGACCAGCGGTACGGCGACCACCGCACCGCCGATTCCCGCCACCATGCCTCCGGTGGCGACTGCCAGCACCACCGCGAGCGGATGGACGCGGACCGCGCGGCCGAGGATGAACGGCTGGAGGATGTGGCCCTCGATCTGCTGCACCGCCAGGACCACCACCAGCGTCATGACGGCCGTGAACACGCCCTGCGTGACCAGGCCGACGACGACCGCCAGCGCGCCCGAGACCACCGCGCCGACGAGCGGGATGAAGGCGAACAGGAAGATGAAGACGGCGAGCGGCACCGCCATCGGCACGTCCAGGAAGTAGATGCCGAGGCCGATGAAGATCGCGTCGATCAGTGCCACTACCACCGTGCCGCGCACATACGCCGTCAGCGTCCGCCACGCGGCCGGTCCGGCGCCGGCGACCCCCGGACGGGCGGCGGCGGGCACCAGCTTCAGCGCCCATTCCCAGATGCGCTTGCCGTCGTAGAGCAGGAACAGGGTCGAGAAGACCGCGAGCAGGAGGCCGGTGAGCGCCTCGACGACGACCGTCACGCCCTCCAGGCCCGCCGAGGTGATCTGCTCGGTGTTGGCGCCGACCGCCTCACGCAGGTTCTTGGCGATCTCGTTGATCTGGTGGTCGGTGACGTGGAAGGGGCTGTTGAGCAGCCAGTTGCGCAGCTCGTCGATGCCGTCCTGGATCTGGTCGGAGAGGGTGTCGATGTTCTCCATGACCTGCCAGGTCACGAACCACCCTATGAGGCCGATGACGACGAACCCGAACAGCGCGGTCAGCGCCGTGGCCGGTCCGCGCGGCAGCCCGATCTTCCGCAGCCGGGCCACCGTCGGCTGGAGCAGCGCCGTGATCAGCAGCGCGGCGGCGAAGGCCAGCACCACGAGCTGGACGGCGCCGATGATCCGCATGAGCACCCAGACCGTCCCCGCGAGCACCAGCAGGCGCCAGCCGGCCTCGGCGGCGACCCGTACCCCCCAGGGCACGGCGTGCGCGGGATCGGGACGGGAGGGGAGGACGAGGGCGGGAGCCGCCGCGGGGCCGTGGTCGCCCGGTGACCCGGGTACCCGGTCGGCGGGTTCGGCGGAGGTTTCGGAAGTGGCGGACGCCTGGGGGAGGGCGGCCGATCCGGGCGTGACGTCGGGCTCGGGGCGCGCCCGGTTCTCCCGTTCCATCTCGGCGCGGCGTTCCTCCAGCCGCCTGCTCGCCTCGGTCAGTCCGGCTCCGATCCGGCCGAGCCATCCTGGCATGCGCGACATGCTGCTTCCTCTTCCCCCGGTTCTCCCCATCACTCCCCCTGCCCCCTGGGGCATCGATCAGACCGTACATGGCGAAAGCCCCCCACCGTAGGACGGTGCGGGGCTCTGCCGGGGTTGAACGGGGCTGGTACCGAGCGGGGCTAGTACCAGTTGTTGGCCTGCCAGAACGACCAGGCGCCACAGGGGCTTCCGTAGCGGTCGTTCATGTAGTTGAGGCCCCACTTGATCTGGGTCGCCGGGTTGGTCTGCCAGTCGGCGCCGGCGGAGGCCATCTTGGTTCCCGGCAGTGCCTGGACGAGACCGTAGGCACCGGAGGATGGGTTGACGGCCTTGTAGTTCCAGGTGGACTCGTGGTCCACGATGTTGCTGAAGCACTGGAACTGGTCAGCCGGAATCAACTGCCGGGCCATCGCCTGGACCTCGGCGACGCTGTACGAGCTCTGCACCGCGAAGTCGGCGGCGGACGCGGAGGCCGTCTTGGAACGGCTGGCGGCCTTCTCGGCCTCCTCGCGCTCCTTGGCTTCCTTCTCCGCCTTGGCCGCCTTTTCGGCGGCTTCCTGCTTCTTGGCGATCGCGGTCTCGGCGGCTGCCTTGCGGGCCGCTTCCTCCGCGTCCTTCTTGGCGCTCGTGTCCGCGGCGATGGCCATGGTTTCGGCCTGCTGCGTCAGGGACGCGGTCTGCACCTCGACCTGCTGGCCCGCAGGGATGTCCGCGAGCAGCGTGGTGCCGGCCGCCGTCGCCTCGGCGTCATTACCGGTCTGCGCCACACTGCCCGACGCAACGCCGACGACACTTCCGACAGCGGTGACCGCGGTGGCCGAAGCCACTGCGAATCCCCGGACCGAAATCCGGCTCACACGGTTTCCTTCCAGCATCGACCGCTTCGGTGACCCTCGCGGACGCAATCGTGCCCCTGGCACTGGCCTCCCCAACTCGGGTCACGGGAGGCACGGGCCCGGTGGGCAACTCCCGAACGGGAGCGCCGCGTGGTGCTCGGGCGGCATACGACGACGCTATGGAGTTGATGCTGGTGCTCATATGGCGCCCTACCGCTGGGGGCAAGGCTGTGTCGTATGCGGGGCCTGACAGGAGTGAGACTCTAGCCGTAATACCGAGCCGGGAGGCAATTCCATCGTGCGTGTGAAAGCTCACATCCCGTTTGGTCCAGGCGATCAGCGGAAAGCCGCACGCACGCCGACGCCGCCCGGCTAGGCTCTTCACCTTTCCGGACGGCGTCAGCCCACAGACGGGGCAGGCGGGGCGGACGGTTCAGATCACCCGGACCGCCCGGACTCCTCATACCGCTTTTACCACTCGGAACACTCAGAACACTCAGATATGACCGTCCTCCAGCATTTCGGTCACAAGAGCGGCGATCTGGGACCTCTCGGACCGGTTCAGGGTCACGTGGGCGAAGAGCGGATGGCCCTTCAGTTTCTCGACGACGGCGACCACACCGTCGTACCGGCCCACCCTGAGGTTGTCCCGCTGGGCGACGTCGTGGGTCAGGACGACCCGCGAATTGGCGCCGATCCGGGACAGAACGGTCAGCAGTACGTTCCGTTCCAGCGACTGGGCCTCGTCCACGATCACGAACGCGTCGTGCAGCGAGCGGCCCCGAATGTGCGTGAGCGGCAGGACCTCCAGCATGCCGCGCGCGGTGACCTCCTCGATGACCTCGCGGCTCGTGACCGCCGACAGCGTGTCGAAGACGGCCTGCGCCCAGGGGCTCATCTTCTCGGCCTCGCTGCCGGGGAGATAGCCGAGTTCCTGGCCGCCCACCGCGTACAACGGGCGGAAGACCATCACCTTCTGGTGCTGACGGCGCTCGAGCACCGCCTCCAGACCCGCGCACAGCGCCAGCGCCGACTTTCCGGTGCCGGCCCGGCCGCCGAGGGAGAGGATTCCCACGTCGGGGTCGAGCAGCAGGTCGAGCGCGATCCGCTGCTCGGCACTGCGGCCCTTGATGCCGAACGCCTCCCGGTCACCGCGCACCAGCCGGACGTTGCCCTCGGGGGTGACCCGGCCGAGGGCCTTGCCACGCTCCGACTGGATGGTCAGCCCCGTGTGCACGGGCAGGTCGGCCGCCTCGGGCACATAGACACGGCCCTCCTCGAAGAGGACGTCCACCTGCTCGCCGGGCAGGGTCAGTTCGGACATTCCGGTCCAGCCGGAGGCGTCCGTGACGGCGAGCTCGGCGCGGTACTCCTCGGCGAGGAGGCCCACGGAGGACGCCTTGATCCTGAGCGGGAGGTCCTTCGACACGACGGTGACGTCGAACCCCTCGGCCTGCAGATTGCGGGCGACCGCGAGGATGCGGGTGTCGTTGTCCCCCAGTCGGTAGCCGCTGGGCAGCAGACCGGGGTCCGAGTGGTTGAGCTCGACACGCAGGGTTCCGCCGAGGTCCCCGATAGGGAGGGGAGCATCGAGGCGGCCGTACCGCACCCGGAAGTCGTCGAGCAGGCGCAGGGCCTGCCGGGCGAAGTAGCCGAGTTCGGGATGGTGCCGCTTGGCCTCCAGTTCCGTCACCACGACGACGGGGAGCACGACCTCGTGCTCGTCGAAGCGGCTCAGGGCATTGGGATCGGCCAGCAGGACGCTGGTGTCGATGACATAGGTGCGCCGGTCGGGCTTGTGGCGCTTTGTGCTGGTCACCACGGAAGGACGTACCCCCTCGGAAGAGGTCGGGGAGCGACGGAGCGGAGCTGGACCGGTTGACGGCGCCGATGCACGGGCCGAGAACCGGCCCTCCGCTGCTTCGTCCGTGCCGTGACCGCACGGTCGGGCTGGTGCAAAGGGCCTCCCGGGCGGACGACCCCGGGCCGCCCGCTGAGATCCGACACCCGTGGTTCGGGTGTCGACCTGTCTGACTTATGCCCTCGAACCATCGCCGCCATGCCGGATCACCGGGCGGCGTCCCGATGAACTCCCCGTTACATCCCCGACTCTGTTGCTCCATTGCGGAGAGTGACGCCGGCCTGTCGACGGGGCGCAGGGAACGGGCCTCGCGGGGAGGCGGTCCGGCGCCCCGGCCGGCCCCTCTCGGATGCGGTGCGTGACCCTCCCTCGAATGGAGCAGCAGAGTCGTCCCCGACTCTGCTGCGCAATTACCCGGCGTGATGACGCCGTGCCGATACGGCCTTCAGAGCGCGTCGCAGATGCAGGCAGGCCGGGCGCGGCCGAGCCCTGAAAGCATGGCACGTGATCGCTCGCCGAATTGAGCAGCAGAGTCGCCCCCTCCCCCAAAGCGTCCCTCGTCCCGGAGTGGGATGGTGACGGGACGGTGGGGGTGGGTGCCTCAGCCGCCGAAACGCCGGTGGCGGGCCGCGTAGTCGCGCAGCGCGCGCAGGAAGTCGACCTTGCGGAAGGCCGGCCAGAAGACCTCGCAGAAGTAATACTCCGAATGGGCGGTCTGCCACAGCATGAATCCGGACAACCGCTGCTCGCCACTCGTACGGATGACCAGGTCCGGGTCGGGCTGGGCCCGGGTGTAGAGATGACGTCCGATCATGTCGACGTCGACGTCCTCGGCGAGCGCCTCCATCGAGGTGCCCTTCTCGTGGGCGTCGAGAATCATGGAGCGCACCGCGTCGGCGATCTCCTGGCGACCGCCGTAGCCGATCGCGACGTTGACCACTATTCCGTCGACCCGCGCGGTGGCCGACTCGGCCTCCTTGAGGCTGATCTGCATCCCGGCCGGCAGCAGGTCGGGGTTGCCGACGTGGTGCACCCGCCAGCGACCGTCGGCCGCGAGGCTGCGGACGACGTCCTCGATGATGCCGAGCAGCGGGACGAGTTCCGCCTCGGGCCGGTCGAAGTTGTCCGTCGACAGCAGCCAGAGGGTGACGACCTCGACCTCCGTCTCGGTGCACCAGCCGAGGAACTCACCGATCTTGTCCGCGCCAACCCGGTGGCCGTGGACGGTGCTGGAACCCGAGGCCTTCGCCCAACGACGGTTGCCATCCATGATGACGCCGATGTGCTTCGGCACCTGATCGTGGTCCAGGTGGCCTTCCACCCGGCGTGCGTACAGCCTGACCAGCAGGCCGCGCAGCTTGTCACGCAGGTTCACGCGATCGTCAGCCCCTCAGTACGGGATCGGACAGGGGCGGCACCCGCCGCGGTCCGCGGCATGCGGCCCGGTACTTGGCCGCGGGCGGACTCCGTCTCCCTATGGCAGCCCCCGGAGGCGAAGCCTACCCCTGCGAAGGCGGGGAGCCTCCACGCCGGGGCCTCAGCGGCGGGGGCCGGACCCGGGCGCCCTCCCGAGGACCGCCCGGGACGGAGGTGGGTGGCCCGCGGCCGGGCGCGGGCGAAGAAAAACGGGCCGGTCCGTGGGGGGGATACGGACCGGCCCGAGGGGGGGGTTCCACCATAACCCTTCGTGAGTGATGCTGCGCGCATCGGCGTGCCACAACTACTCTCCGGAATCGTCCGGCAACGCCCCGATGGTCCAGAAAATGCACATTCCGGGCGTCTCGATGGCCGAAATGCAGCAGTTCTTCCCGGAGGAAACTGGCGATAGCGGGTCATCCAGCCCGGCGTGACGCGACACACCCTCAGCGGACCCCCGCCACGACCACTCTTCCGGCCGCCCCTCCGACGGGTGACCCCACGAGAAATGCCCCTTGACCCGCCGGCGGGTCGGCGACGGCACGACAGGCCTCGGCGTCGTGCGGTCCCCTCCGCGGCGCGGGCCGGACGCGACACGGGCGGACGTACGGGCCGCGCTGAAGGGCTGAAGGGAGGACCGCAAGAGTAAGCCGGTCCGGTGGGCCTCGGCGGACCTCGTCGGCGGACCTTGATGGATTGGTTTCCGTGGGCCTCAGGGCTTGCGTACGTCGAAGAGATGACGGCTGCTGTGGGCGACGAAGGCGCCCTCGGCCAGGACTCGTTCATGCAGGGCACGCAGCTGGGGCAGGTACGCCTCGACGGTGAAGCCCGGAACCGTCCAGACCACCTTGCGCAGGAAGTGCACGACGGCGGCGATGTCGTAGAACTCCATGCGCAGGCGCTCGGCCCGCAGGTCGACGATCTCCAGCCCGGCGGCCTCGGCCTCCCGGCGTTCGCGTTCGGGATGGCGGGCGTTGCGCTGCTCGTCCGGCTGTGGTCCGAGGAAGTGCTCGACGAGTTCGTAGGCGCTGCTGGGACCGACGTGCTGGGCGAAGTAGCTGCCACCGGAGCGCAGCACGCGCGCGATCTCACGCCAGTGGGCTTCGACGGGATGCCGACTGACGACGAGATCGAAGACCCCGTCGGCGAAGGGGAACGCCGTGCGGCCGGACACGCCTTCGGATGCGGCGACGACGAACCCTCCCTGCGCCCGGAGCGGCCCGGCGGCTTTGGCGACGTTGGGCGCCCAGCCTTCGGTGGCGACGACGAGCGCGGGCCGACGGCTGTCGGGGGCGGCGCGGCGGACTTCGTCGAGGGCGAGGCTCAGCACCTCCCCTCCCCCGGTCTGCACGTCAAGCACGGCCCTGGCCGCCGCCGCACCCTGCTCCGCGCCCAACCGCGCAGCCAGGGCACGCGAGTACTCCCAGGAGGGCCGAGCCTCGGTGGCCCGTCCCTCGAACCAGGAGAAGTCCCACCCCTCAGTGGGAACGGCCGCGCCTTCGGCAAGCAGTTCGTCAAAGGAAGGAGAGAGAGGGGAGAGAGGAGAGAGAGGGGAGGAGGAGGAAAAGGAAGAGCACTGGTCGGAGCGACGTCCGTAAGACATCCCGCGATCCTCACAGAACGCCACGCAATCCGCTCGCGGTTTTCCCGGGGCAATCCGGCCGGACCGCCGACGGCTCACGACACGGCCGCCCCCACCCGCCGGGCCACTTCCTCCGCGGCGAACCGTACGAACCCCTCCGGATCCGGCTCGTCCCCCGTCGGCTGGAGGATCACGGAGTCGGCCCCCGCGTCGGCCAGCCGCTGGACCGCCTCGGCGACGGCAGCAGCGCCCGCCCCCGGCCACTCCGGGACCGGGCTCGGAGCCGACACCCTCGGCGATCGGCTCGGCGCAGAGCCGCTCGTCCGCGCCGGGTCCGGTGGCGGTGAGGAGATAAACGACAACCGTGTGCGCCGCGGCCTCACGCCCGGACGCCGCACGCCCCTCGTCGATGAGACGCCGGGCACGCCGGACGCCTTCGGGTGGGGTGGACGCCGTGAGAACGGTGCCGGCGGCGACCTCGCCGGTGAGCCGCAGGGTACGCGGCCCGGTGGCCCCGGCGAGCACCTCGGCCTCGCCCTCGGGCGGCCAGTCGAGGGCGACGTCGTCGAGTGTGACGTACCGCCCGTCGACGCTGAGCCGTTCTCCGCGCAACAGGGCACGCAGCGCGACGAGTTACTCCCGTAACAGCGTCACCGGCGACTCGGCCCTGGCTCCGACCTGGCCCATCCAGTCCTGCACCCCGTGCCCGACACCGATGACGGCCCGGCCGGGGAACATCCGGTGCAGGGTGGCGGCCTCCATGGCCGTGACGGCGACGTTCCGCAACGGCACGGGGAGCAGTCCGAGCCCGATCCGCACCCGCTCCGTCCAGGCCAGCGCGGCGGCGGCCGTGGAGATCCCGCCCTCCCGGAAACAGTCCTCCCCCAACCACAGCTCGTCCAGCCCGGCGTCCTCCGCGCTGCGGGCAACGGCACGAAGACGCTCGGGAGCAAGCTGCGGCCGGAACACGGCACCAAGTGTGGTCATGGCGGAGTACCTACCCGAGGCTTTCGAAGCTGACGCTCTCGGCGATCGTCCGGTACTCCTCGCGCCGCGCGGGAGCCGTGGTGGTGAGCGTGAGGACAGCGAGCCGCCGGCAGTCCGGATGGGGAAGGTGGGCATGCACCTGCGGAAGCGGCCGCTGCGGCACCCCGCTCTCGCTGCCGGGGGTGGAGGTCGACTCGCTGAGCGTGGCGGGCCCAGCGGCCGATTCGACGAACTCAACGCCCTGATGCCCGCCACCGGCCGTCACGGCACGGGCAGCGGTGACACCCCGGGGCGCAGGTGCGAACTCCCGCCAGGAAACCGTAAACAACGAGAACAACGGCCCTCCAGCCCCAATGCAATGCCGGGAAGTTGAAGGCGGCGGGCGGTTGTCAAGCGGTTCCGGGGATTCTGTGGTTTGGAGGGTGCGCGAACGGGGCCTGCGGTAGTTGAGAAGTCGACCAAGACAAACTCAACACCGGAGGCCCCGTTGCCGGGTCAGTCTGGCACGACGACGTTCACCCGCACCATCACTACGGCGGGTGGACTGTATGCCCCTGGACACTTGGGGGCTTTGACCAGGTTCGTTCCGTTCGAGTTGGTGGACTCCGTTCTGGAGGGCCTGGGTCGGCGTACCGTGGTGCGCCGGGTCCCCTCGCGAGTGGCGGTCTACTTCGTACTGGCGCTGGTGCTGTTCCCGGGGCTGGGGTACGGGCAGGTGTGGGACAAGCTGATCGGTGCGGTCCGCCAACTCGGTGGCGGCGTCGAACTGCTGTCCCGCACGAGCCTGGGAGGGTTGCGTCGCAGGTTGGGGCCGGTTCCGTTCAAGGAGCTGTTCGAGGTCGTCGCGGGACCGCTGGGTGGCCGCCGGACGGTGGGCGTGTTCTACCGGGGCCTGCGCACGGTCGCGTTCGACGGCTGCAGGTCGACCCGGGTGCCGGAGTCCGCGGCCAACCTCGCCTGGCTGGGCAAGCACCGCCTCAGGGGCGACGCGCAGGCCAGCTACCCCCTGCTGCACCTGATGGCCCTGATGGAGACCGGCACCCGGGCGGTACTGGGAGCGGTGCTCGGTGCGACGCGAGGCGAGGTCGGCATGGCACTGGAGCTCATGGACCGGGTCAAGGAGGGCATGCCCCTCCTCGCGGACCGGGGCTTCGACTCCAACGAGTTCATCCGCGCGGTCCACGCCGGCGGGGCCGCACTGTTGCTGCGCGCGTGCGCCACCCGCAGACCCGTGGTGCTGAAGATCCTGCACGACGGCTCGTACCTGTCGGTGATCGCCGGGGTCCCGGTCCGCATCATCGAGGCCCGGACCACTGTCACCTGCGCCGACGGCAGCACCCACCGCGGCGACTACCGGCTGATCACCACCCTGCTCGACGCCCGCCGCCACCCCGCCGGCGAACTCGTGACCCTCTACCACCAGCGCTGGGAGATAGAAGTCGCGTTTCTGGCCCTGCGCCACACCATGGTCGGCGGCCAGGTCCTGCGCTCGCAGGACCCCCAGGGACTGCGGCAGGAGATGTGGGCCCTGCTCACGGTCTACCAGGTCATCCGCACCGCGATGGCCGACGCCACCGATGCGATCTCCGGCTGCGACCCGGACCGGGCCTGCTTCACCGTCGCCCTGAACACCGCCCGCGACTCGCTCATCACCGCCACCGACATCCTGCCCGCACCAGGATGCGAACTGACCAGCACCATCACCCTGGCGGTAAGCGAGAACCTGCTGGACCCCCGCCGCCCACGCATCAGCGCACGCACCGTCAAATCCGCCTCCAGCCGATACAACTGGAGACCCGTCGACGAGGACCGCCCCCAGGTCAGCACGCCGGTCACCAGGATCGACACCGCCATCCACCCACCACGGGCCGCGCTCCTGATCCCCCGGGCCACCACCGCACCAGCACCCGCCCCCGAGCACCACGCCCCGCCGCGACCGCGCCCCCAGATCCCACTCCCGCCGCCGGCCCCGCCACACACCACCCGCCTGCAGGATCTTCGGGCGCTCATGGCCACCGCCCCCGAACGCCACTGGCGCCTGGGCGAACTCAACGCGCTCCTACGCCTCGAACCCGTCAACGGACTCGGGCGCCAACTGCTCACCTGGTCACAGCGGGGAATCCTGACCAGGACCGGACACGGCACCTACGCCCTCCCCGAAGGCCCACCCATCACCTCCCGGCGCAGTCTTCGCCCAGAAGACGTCCTCACCGTCATGGCCACCGAACCCGAACGCCACTGGCGCCCGAGGGAACTGGCGGAAGTCATGGGGACCTTCAAGGAGAGCACTCTCGCACAAGTCATGAGCACCTGGTCACACAAAGGACTGCTGACCAAGACCGCTCCAGCCGTCCATACCCTCCCCGGCAAGCCCACAACACGCCACGCCAGCGAACCAAGAAACGCAACAAAACATCACAAACCAACCAGATCGATCTCCTCAGCCCCGCCCTCAACCCGAAGAATTGAACACCAAATCATCCAAGCCGCTTGACAACCACCCGCCGCCTTCAACTGTCCGGCATTGCATTGCCTGGGTCTCGGAGCCTGCGCCTTCTCCACCAGGAACGACATCCGCCCGGGCCGGCGTGACGGTGACCGCCATGACGAGGCCGACCAGGACAAGTCCTCCCAATGGCAGACGTGTTACGGCTGACACTGGGCGGCTCCCCTCGACGAGACAATGCGGGATGTCTACCACACGCCCTCGGCACTCTTTTCGAGCTTGGTGTTGTAGAGCACGTAGCTGTTCTTGGTCACGGGCGCCTCATGGACCTTGTTGGTCTTCTTGTCCTTGCTGAAGCCCTTGCTCTCGTCCGCGCAGAAAATGATCACCGCCGACTTCTCATCCTTGAGAGTCACTTTGCTTTCGTAGTAACGGACTTCGCCCGTCATCGTGGCCCCAGCTTTTTCGAACTGGTTGACCCGGGATAGAGCTGCTTCCAAAGCCTTGCCCGTGTTGCAGAAGGCCAGAGCCTCGCCGTTGGCGTCTGTGCCTGCAATGGCTGCGTCCACCGCCCTCATGCGCTCTGCGTTGTCCGCCAGGACGGCGTCCTTGACCTGATCACCCGTTTCCTCGCCCTCGAAGACCAGCGTGTCATCAGACGGCAGTTCGATCTTCGGGCGCCCCTCGGCGGCCGGCGCCGATGATCCACCCGGCGAGGCCGGCTTCTCGCCCCCCGTGCCCGCGCCCGCGATCTTGTCGCTGTCCTTCCTTGTTCTTGGCGGAGCCCTCCTCGCTGTCGCCGCACGCGGACAGCGTCAGGGCTGCGGTGGCGGTCAGCGCGAGCACTGCGAGCCAGGGTATGGCGGCGGTTCACGGTGCCGGCTCCCGGTGGGGCGAGGCTTCTCTCGAGCGAACCCACGCTATCCAGCGATGCGTAACGACACCAGGAAAGTCAGCGACGACTTGCCGGGCGTATACGACCAAACTCTTGGCCGCTCGCCTGTCTTGGGGCGGCGCCCTTACGCAAGTCGGCATCGCCGACGCTCCGGCTCTCGACGTCGGCCGGAGGCGTTGTCACAGGGGGACGCTAGGTTCACTGCTTGTGGGGCCGGTCGTGGTGGTTGGAGCCGCCATTCCACCTTGCCCCAGATATTTTTGACGAATCATCAGGAGATACTGTCATGAGCATGGAAGCCACCTACGCGGACTTCTCCGTCAGCCCGGCCCGGCTGGCCAACGCCGATGTCCGGCACGACGACGGCCGGTTCGCCGGGGCCCATCTGGCGCTCGGCGCGGGTGGGACCGTGACCATGGAGTTCGAGGTGGAGGACCCCGAGGACATCCCCCAGGCGACGCTCACCGTCACCGCTCTTGTCTCCAAGCTCGGCCCCGAGCCCGGGTACGCGCCCGTCGACATCCTGCTCCAGGGCGAGGCACTGGCCGAGGGCCTCACCGTGCCCGGTGGCGGCGACCTCCCGCAGGACAACGTCTTCGCTGTGCCCGGACATCTGCTCAAGGCCGGGACCAACACCCTGGAGATACGCTGCTCCGCCAAGGCCCGCAGCATGTTCTGGCTCTACCGGATCACTCTCGACCCCGTCGCCCAGCGGGGCCGCTCCGAGCGCGCGTGGAATGCGGAGGCCGCCCGGGACTCGGTCTTCACGTACCGGACCGAACGCCGTTCCGCCCACGCCTCCCCTTTCCGCTCCTGGCAGGCGGCCCCGCGGCTGCTGTTCCACATCGACCGGGACGAGAACTCGCTGCCCGCGCAGCTCAGCTGGAAGGGTGACGACGGTACCGAGACGGCCATCAGCTTCCAGTCCAACATGTCGGACTTCCACGGCGTCCACCGTGCCGCCGACGGTACGGCGTACGAGTACCGGGGCCGTCTCACCGGCAGGTGGCCGTACGCGGAGGGCATGCCTGACGCCCCGGTCTCCGGCTCGCACCACCTGCACCGCTTCCGCACCGAGGAGGGCTGGGGCGGCGGCTGGCACCGTTCCCACGAACTGCGGCTCCTGGTGGACGACGGCGGCCCCGCCCCCGCGGAGCGGGTGTCCTGGCGCGACCAGCGCGGGAACTCCGGAGTGGCCGTGCTGCACACCCTGTCGAACGAGGTCGGGGCCACCGAGGTCGAGGCGAGCGACGAGTTCGAGGAAGCCGGCGAGATCGCGGAAAACCTCATTGAGGACTCCCACGACAAGTGGCTGGCCGGCGACGACGTCGCCCTGCTCGACTTCACCCTCGCCCGTCCCGCCGCCGTCACCTCGTACACCCTCACCTCCGCGAACGACTGCGCCGAGCGCGATCCTCGCGACTGGACCCTCCTCGGGTCCCACGACGGCACGGCCTGGACCCCCTTGGACGTGCGCATCGGGGAGAGGTTCACCGACCGCTTCGAGACGCGGGAGTTCTTCCTGCGTCCCCGCGCCGACATGCCCGCCTTCCGTCACTACCGCCTCGACATCACCCGCAACTCCGGCGGGAGCGAGACGCAGCTCACCGGGGTCCGTTTCGTCGCGGCCCCCTCCGGCAAGGGGTTCACCGGCTACTACCAGCGCTACAACGAGGGGCCGATCGGCTACCGGGGTACGCCGGTTCCCTCCGCGCCCGCCGCCGCCCTCCCGGCACCCCTCCTCGTCTCGGACCTGGACGCCGCCGTGGAGAGCCTGACCGGCACCGCCCAGACCCTTGCCGCCCTTGCGGCCCGCCTCCGCGGCAACTGACCATAGGGAGGCGGGAAGAAACGTAAGAGACCGAAGAGGCGGGAGGGGCGGGGTGTTGATGGCGGCCTGGCGAGACGGGTGTGGGGAGTTGGTCGTGCCGGGTCACGAGGGACGGCCGGACGTGCGGGTACCGCTGGAGATCGCCGCCTCCTACCGCACCCGCACCAAAGGGCTGTTGGGGCGGGACTCGCTCGACGGCGCGCTGCTCCTCTCCCCCGCCAACAGCATCCACACCTTCCGTATGCGCATGCCCATCGACGTCGCCTATCTGGACCGGCGTCTGCGCGTCATCGCTGTACGCACCATGGCTCCGGGACGGCTGGGGCTGCCGAGGATGCGGGCGCGGCATGTCGTCGAGTCCGGGGCCGGGGCGATGACGGGGTGGGGGCTGAGGAGAGGGGTGCGGGTGACAGTGCTGACGAGCCCTCCCGGCCCCAGCATCGTGAAGGCGGCGCCCGCCACGCCGCACGACTAGTGCCCTGCGCCGGGAATTCGATCAAGATGTGAAGCGAGGTGTTGAAGGATCTCGTCGGCGTCCTTCGTCCAGACGAAGGGCTTCGGGTTGTCGTTCCGCTGGGCGGTCCAGGCTCGGATGCCCCGTTCCAGGGCCTGGAGGTTCTTGTGGACTCCGCGTCGTATCTTCTTGTCCGTCAGCAGGCCGAACCGTCACACGACTTGGTTGAGCCAGGACGAGTGGGTCGGTGTGAAGTGCAGGTGGAAGCGGGGGTGGGCCTCCAGCCACTTGCGGACCGCCGGCGCCGTGTGGGTGCTGTAGCTGTCGCAGATCAGGGGGACGTCGAGGTGGGCGGGAACCTCCTTGTCCAGCTCGGCGAGGAACTTCTTGAACCCCGCTGCACGGTGGCGGTGGATGGAGCTGATCACCTCGCCTGTTGCGACGTCCAGGGCGGCGAACAGGGTAGTGATGCCGTGACGGACGTAGCCGTGGGTACGGCACTCGGGCATCAGGGCTTCGGCGTAGTCCGATGTCGTCCGTTTTGATCATGTGAGGCCGAGAAGGGCAAGGGGCCGGGTGTGGTCTCGGGCTTCCCGTCGGAGGCCGGAGGCGATGTTGCGGGCGCCGGTCGGGCGGAGAGCTCCGATCGCGAGGTTTCTGCAGGTGGCCATCGCTCTGGGGGGTGTTTCCGGTCCTCCGCAGCTGGGAGGCGTCCTCGGCGGAGGTGACGTCCCTGACGTGGCGCAGGGCCTCGACGCTCCGGTGCCTTCGAATCAGTCGGGCGAGCCGAGCCGGCCTGCTCGGCGGTGAGGCCGGTGACCGCGTAGACGGTCTTGAGGCCGATCTTCCCGGACTTGCGGTGGACGCGGCGGTGGACGATCCGGACGGCCTGGCGGACGCCGGGAAAAGCAGGTTGCTGACCCGTGCACACCTTCAGCCGGCGGGTCTCCCGGCGGCCGTGACCGGTCGCACGGGTCCTGTCCTGCAGTGGGATCTGCTTCCAGGAAAGGGACTTGAGCTGCTGACGGAGCTTCTTCGTGTTGCGCTCGGCGATCACGATGTAGTGGGCCTGCCGGTCGAGCAGGTAGACGGCGTGGTCATGCCGGGTGTGCATCGCGTCGCTGGTGACGACCGTGCCGGCCAGATCCCCGATGCTGTCGAGCAGAGGCCGGCAGCGGGTGATCTCGTTGGTCTTCTCACCGACGTCCATCTGGGCCAGGACCAGTGCGTTCGCGTGGTCACAGGCGGCCAGGAGGTGGATTTCCCGTCCCTTCGCGCGGGCCGCACCCCGCGGCGGCTCCTCGTCGACCGCGAGCCCTCTCAGCCCTTGCCCCCCTGGTCTTCCGGTCCGCGAGCCAGGCTCCGACCGCCCGGTCCAGGGCGTCCGCGTCGATTCTGGCGAGCAGTCGCCGGATCGTGGATTCCGCGGGCCAGGACCGTTTCGGGACCAGCGGGTCGACGACCGTGCCGAGCCGTTCGAGCAGGGCGGCGGTGCGTCGGCCACCCCTCCACTCACCGCGAGCAGGGATCGCGCTCCGGCGAGGACCGTGCAGGCCGTCAGTGCCAGGAGCGTCACGAGAGGATGCCGTTCTCCCCGTGGATCCCGCGGGGCCGGGACCTGCGCGAGGCGTTCCAGCAGATCCGGAGGGTCGCTCCCGGACACTTCCGGATGCGGTCTGAGCTGGTCGAAGGCAGGGGAGATCAGAGATGATGCATCGGCAGGCACGGGCAGTCCAAGGTCGCAGAGCGTAGAGAACTCCATGATCGCGGACGTCCGTGCCTGCTCTGCGCCGGCCCCTGCCCGACATGACGAGACGTCAGCAACCGGGCGTCAGCCGACCGACTGCGCCGAAGTTTTGACCGAGGAGGGCGCGGCAGTACGCGACTCCCGGTTCGCGCTCCATCCAGATGTTGCCGGTGAGGGGTCTCCGTTGTTGCGTTGTCGGACCATCCGGCTGGTTTCCGCTGCGCCCTTCGAGATGCACGACGAATGGATCGTCCTACCTCGCCACCACCTCCCCGAAGGGGATATGGGCGATATCTGCCGCAAACTCTCTTTTAGTTCCTTCGTGCCACCCAACGCACCGAAATGCAACCGCCAGTTGATCCCCAACACCATGACGGGGGACACTACCCGGCGGATGCGTGTTCCCGACCGAGTGGCACTTGCTTCAATATCCTCCCGTGCAGGCCATCGGGAGCCATTTACCCAAAGATTGCCGGGCAGTTGACCTCAGGGTTTCGTGGTAGCGTTCCTGCCCGGTGGGACAGTGCAACCTGAAAGGGAAATCGTGAACACGGAGAAGATCGCCGCTCGCCGCCTCTCACTGGAAGAGGTGACGAAGCTCGGCGTGAAGGACAGGCTCTTCGTTTCCGCCGACACGGCAGAACTCAAACTTCCCGACTGCTATGTCCCTGCTTTTCTGACCAAGTCCGGTGGGGATTTCGAGGGCGGCTCGATCACGGCGAGAACCGTATTCCAGGAAGAGGTCTCCTGCCTTCCCGACGACGAGGATGAAGCCGGAATCTACTTGGCCGACGAGAACGGCTCGGTGACCATCGAGGTCCTCCAGTCCGCCGGTGTCGTGCTGGACCTGGCACTTTTCGTCCCTGGTGGGGACAAGGGGGCCCTCACTGCCCTTTACGCTGCGGCCCGGCAGGCGTTCGGCGCCGACGTCGTGCAGATCTGGCGCCAGGGCCTCAAGGAGGTTCCCGACGTGAAGGTCGACATCTTCGAGGAGCAGACTCCCCGGGGGCGCAAGGGGAGCGACAGCCCCAAGCGTGACCGTCGCGCGATCGACACCTACCCCACCCGCGCGGACTTCATCGAGTTCTCCGCGGGGTGGAAGCGGGTCGTTGAGGTTCACAGGCCGATCGTTGACGACACCCCGACCATCTGAGGCGGCGTCACCTCTCGTCTCGACCTGAGAGGACGCCGAGAACGCATGCGCCGGATCCGACGGCTCCCTGAGCTGCCCAGGGAGCCGTCGGAAAATAACCCACGAATGTCGAAGCGCCGTTCCACCGGGGCAGCGCTTCCTCGGTCATGGGCACCACGTACGCCGTCCAGTGCGCGGCGCTCGGGGTGACCTCGGCGGCCGGTGGGGTCGTCAATCGGTGTACGACTCGAGCGTGCCGCGGCGGCGGACGTCGAGGGTCGCGCAGTGGAACGAGCCGCCGAACGGCGCGTAGTGCAGCAGGTCGCACGGGATCGGCTCGAAACCCCATTTCTCGAGTGCGCGCAGCATGTCCGTGTGGTGGCGCTCCGCGATCACCCGCTTCTCGTCGATCATGAGAACGTTCATGCTCAACCACTTGCCGCACATCGAAGTGACCTTGAGCAGACGCTCGTCGATCGGACGGGGCCCGGGGGCGATCAGGACGTCCCACGAGCTCAGGACGTCGGGCAGGTGGTCGACGTCGACGTATTCGGGGTTGACCAGTACCTTGCCGGGCGCGAGGGGGACGAACGTCGTGTCGATGTGCATGGGGGTGCGGCAGCGGCTCTTGATCTCGTGGATGCGGTAGCCGGGCCCGAGATGGCGGCGCAGCCAGTCGATGCCCATCCGGTTGGTGACGTTGCTCCGCGTGACGAACAGGTCGCGTCCCGCGCGCACGAAATCCGCCGCGTCGAACACCGGCTCGAACTCGGTGAGGATGTAGCGCATGGGCTCGCCGGCCTCGGGGACACGGAAATCCGCCTCGAAGAGTTCGTCGGTGAGCTGCGGCTTGGGAGCCGCCGTCCAGCGCGCGCCGCCCCGGAAGTACTCCTTGAGGATCATGCGATAGGAGTGGGTCTCGAAATACCGGCACGGCCATGCCATCGGGGTCTCGATGATCTCGTCACCGATCACCAGCATGCTGTCACGCGGGCACGTGTTGCAGAAGCCGCGTGACGACCAGTCGGGGGTGCTGAAGCGTCGCCGGTGGTCGACCTCGTCCGGGCGCCTGACGGTGACGTCGAGGGACTCCAGGAGGGCGACGAACTGGTCGAGCTCCTGCTGCGCCCGCTCGACCAACAGGCGCGGGTATCTGAATCCGGCGGCAAGCCCCTGCATCCGTGCCGCCCATGGCGGGATGTTGCAGGTCACGACCGGATGGTCGGAGGGAATCGTCGCGCCGTCGAGACGCCCGACGATGATCTCCTCCAGCGGGTCCCACTCGTTGTGCGAATTGACCGGCGAGACGAAGGGCTCCGAGTCGCTGTCAGTCGTGGCTGATCGCGCCGGACGCGAATCCTTGTCTGCCGCTGCCGTCGGCCTACCGGGCCTTGGCGTTACCGCCATGATCAACCGCTTTCGATCGCAAAAGTCAGTAACTCACCCTATTCAACGCGTTGCGTCAGGAGATGTACAGGACCGGTGCGTGTCCACGAGTAGGACCAGGTGCGCAGCAGGACGGAACCTCGCTCGGATCAAAGATCCGGGAATCGCACGAGCGTTTTAGTGGTTCTCAGTTCTCAGTTCGGGGGAACGTGATCTCGACCCTGCGGTTCTTCTTGCGGCCGGCCTCCGTCGAGTTGTCGGAGATCGGGTACTGCTCGCCGTAGCCGCGTACCTCGTACGTGACGTCGGGGTCGTTCAACTCCTGTTCCAGGACGGCGTGGACGGCGTTCGCGCGTCGGCGGGACAGGACGTCGCCGTGGGCCGAGGAACCCAGGTTGTCCGTGAAGCCGAAGACCCGGATCCTCGCCGCGTTCTGCTTTTTGATCTCCTCGGCGATCGCGCCGATACGGGCCTGCGCCCGCCCGCTGAGCTTCGCGCTGTCCTTGCCGAACAGCACCTCCGCCTGCAGCGCGAACGTCACCTCCGTGTTGGTGTCCTCGCGGCGCTCGTCACCGCTCTGCTCCTCGACGACCTGCTTGATGTCCAGGACCTTCGGCTCGGCGAGGGTGGCTCCGTCTGGGAGCTTCAGGTCCGGGTCGTTCGGGTCGAGGCGGACGGGTGCGGAGGCAGTGGCCCCGGAGTCCGGGGGGGTGCTGGGGTCGTCGGCGGCGGCGGTGCCGGTGGCGCCGTAGAGGGTGGTGGCCACCAGGACGGTTACGGAGGTTGCTACGACTGCGAGGCGTGGGGCCTCCAGTCCGGTGGGCAAACGGATCATTGGCGGCCTCACCCAGAAATCTTGATGTCGCCAGTGGCGAACATCGGCAACTGGAAGGTCACTTCGGTCGTCTCGCTCGGAGGCGACGGGAATTGCATGAAGACAGGCACGGTCTCGCCGGACTTGACCCGACTGATACCCGTTGTGGTGAGGGGACGACCCTCTGTGTCACGCAGAACGTAGTAACGCTTCTTGCTCTTTGAATCGACCAGTGTCGCTCCGCCGAGGGACTGGCCGTTCCTGATCACTTCGGTCTCATTGCCACTCAGTTGTGCAGGCAGAGTGAGTGTCTTGTCACTCTCATTCTTCAGGACGCCGTTGAAGGTGACGAAGCCTCCCGCATCCCGGTCTGCGGAAGTGACTTGAAGCAATAGGCCGTCAGGCCCCTTCAATTCGACCTGGACCTCGTCCGTCGGCCCCTCCTGAGCACTCGGGTTTGACCCGTCACCCTTTGAAGGGGACGCCGACTTCTCCGGGCTCTTGTCGTCGTCTTTGCCCCCACCGCAGCCAGCCACCCCGAGGGCCAGTCCGGCCACAACGGTCAGCGCGACCATCCCCCTCTGGGCCTTCGTCGTGAACCAAATGCTCATGCCTCTGCTTCCTTAGTCACTCGTGGTTCGTCGGTCAGTCGGCCAGGTGGACATCGAAAAGGTCCTCGGGCTGCGGAAGGAGTTCCACCGGGCCTTCCGGATCCAGTTCCCACTTTGTGCCCTTGCAGGTGAGCAGAGGCAGTGTGTCCTCAGCCTCGTCCTCAGCCAGAGGGTCGAAAGCACAGCGAAAATCGATCACCGCGGTGGCTTTCTCCTGCGACTTCATGTTTTCGGTGCCGGGCACGATGGAGTCCCCCACGGTGTCGGTGGTCTCGACTTCGACCGTGTAGCCCAGCGGGCCGTTCTGTACGCACCCCAGGACGGCCGCGTCGTTCTGTGCCGCTAGTTGCCGTGCGCGCCAGCACGAGTCGTCGAGTCCTTCCGCGCTGCCGTCGAAGATCGCCTGCCATTTGGTCGAGTCCAGGAGATCCTCGACCCAGGCACCAGCGAGTTGGTCACGCCTGTCCTGCGCCGCAGCCAGCGCCGCGGCGTCCGCGGCCGTCTGAGCGCCGTTCCTGTTGGCCGCGGCTTGCCCGACCGCCAAGTACGCGAACGCGAGAAAGAGCAGGCCCCCCACCACCGTCAGATAGATGGGAAAGGCCTGCCCTGCGTCGCCGAACCTGCGGAACCGCCTCAACCGCCGGTTACCTCGGTGATCTTGTCCGTGATCGCATTGAAGATCGTCTGCCCGATGCTCATCCCCGTGATGGCCAAAACGATCGCCACCACCACCGCGATGATTCCCAGGTACTCCACCGCTGTCTGCCCCCTGTCGTTGCGGGCGGTGCGGGACTGGAGGTACGTGACCGTGGTGTTGATCCAGTTGCTCATGGTGTTCCCCTCCGGCTGACGCGGTTGCGGCTTCCTTCAGGGTGCCGCATTCGATATCAGCAACGTACGGCGAATTTTGCAGTCCGCCAGAGGGCCCCAGGACCCAATCCCGGGCCCAGTTGCCGGGCCGCCGCTTCGTCCCCCCTGACGTCACCACAGGTCACCCCAGTCCTCGTGCGGAATCCGGGGCCGTGCCGAGCCACTTGGCGGCGGCTTCGGAACGGCTGGTGCTGTGCAGCTTGGCGAAGATGCGGTTGATGTGGTTCTTGACCGTCTTCTCGCTGATGAAACAAGTGGCGGCGATCTGCTGGTTGTTCATCCCGGATGCGATGTGATCCATGATCTCCGCCTCTCTGCTGCTCAGTTGGAACCTCGACCTGCCGGGAACAGCCGGACCACGACCGCTTGTCCACCCTGACGACGACTGTCCCACACCTGGTTGCAGTTGCGAAAGGCTTTGCGAAGAAGCGGATGGGGCGGTAGGCCGACGTGCACTCAATACACCTGGCGAAAGCACCTGTTGAGGATTCATATACTGAAGCTTCTTCTTGGAAAGTTCGTATGCAGTCGCATCCGTCCGGATTCCCAGGCCTTCCGGCAAGGGCGGACCCGAGGGCGTCCTGCGGAGTTGGGCCAGCAGCGCTTCTGCCGCCGCGGGGGTGAAGTGGGGGCGGCCGTGGCTGATGCCCCTTACCGCCGCGATCAGTTCGTCCGCCGTGAACTCGCCGTGGACCAGGTAACCACCCGCTCCCCTGCGCAGTGCCTCTTCGACGGTCTCCGACTCCCCGCTGTACGTGAGCATCACCACCGGGGCGATCCCCACCAGGTACGGAAGTGCCGAGATGCCGTCCATGCGCGGCATCCGGACGTCGAGGAGGATGACGTCCGGATGGTGGTCGCGGGCCGCCTCGCAGGCCTCCTGGCCGTCTGTCGCCTCCGCCACCACCCTTGCCTCTCCTCGGCCGGAGAGCAGGGCCGTCAGGCCTGCGCGGACCACCGGGTTGTCGTCGGCGACGAGGACCCGCAGGGCCACGGCGGGCGGGGGGCCCTGGTTCGTCGCCATCTGTGCCATCTGCGCCATCTGTGTCATCGGGCCGCTTCCGCTGTCGCGCGGGTACTGATGAGTGGTCTCGCGGGCGCTGTCGGGAGTTCCAGCCGGACCTCCGTGCCTCGCGGGTGGGCACCTCGGCCGATGCGGATGCGGGCGCCGATCGCCGCCGCGCGCTCGACCATGCCGACCAGGCCGAAGCGGCCGTCCCTGCGGAGTTGTTCGAGGGTCGTGCCGGGCGGGAGGCCGCGGCCGTCGTCGTGGACGGTGATGCGGAGCAGGCCGCCGTGGACGCCCGCGCTCACGGCGACTCGTGTCGGGTGCGCATGGCGGTGGGCGTTCTCCATCGCCTCTGAGACGATGGAGAGCAGTTGGCGGGCCACCGTGAGGGGGACACGCACGGGGCGGGGCGGCGTCCCGGCCCCGTCGTCATCGCTTGTTCGGCGGAAGGTCGCCGGAAGGCCTGTGCGAGTACTGAAGTTGCTCGTGCGGGCTGCCAGTTCGCTCACGATCTCCTTGTCGCCCTGCCACGCGCCCGCGTCCCCGGGCCTCCCTCCCCTCAGGTCCGCCAGGAGTTCGCGGGACTCGGCGGCGGCGCGGCGGGCCGAGCGGGCGACCAGTTCCGCCTGTTGCCGTACCAGCGCCGCGTTCACGTGTCCGGCGCTCGCCGAGCCGGCGAGGCCGTCGGCGGCCAGGGCGACGCCGTACAGGGTCTTCGCCACCGAGTCGTGCATCTCGCGGGCCAGGCGGGTGCGTTCCTCGCTGACCGCCTCCGTGGCGGCCAGGCGGGTCTGGACTGCCGTCAGGGCCCGGGCGGCCGTGCCGAAGCGGAGCATGAGGTCTCGGAGGCTGGAGCCGACCGCGCCCGTGACGACGCAGAGGCCTGGCAGGAACAGTGTCTCCGTGAGGCCCGCGGGCGGGGCCGCGTCCGCCAGGGTCCCGCGGACCAGGAGCAGGATCAGGCCCTGGAGGGAGGCGAACGCCGCCGCCCCCCGCCGGCCGTAGACCAGACCCGCGAGGAGCGGGGTGCAGACGCCGGCGTACGCGAGGAGGCTGTCGGGGCCGGCGGAGATGAGGAGCAGGGCGCCGAAGAGGGTGTCCACGGCGAGGAGAGCGGGGTGGCGCAGGAGGAAGGGGCCGAAGCGTTCCCAGTCCCGGACGAGGACGTAGGACGCCATGAAGGTGCCCACGACCGCGATGCCGACCAGGCGCACCCCCCAGCCCGGCCCCGCGTTGCGGAGGGCGGCGGGGGCGGCCAGCGCGATCACCGCCAGCCGGAAGCCGAACACCTGCCGGCACAGGGCCTGGAGTGCGTTGATCTGGAGGCCGACGGCCGGGGACTCGAATGCCGGTACGGGTTCCGGTGGGGGTGGGGATGCGGGTGCCTGCGGAGTGGCCCGGTCCGTCGCCTCCGGGACAGCCGGCTCCGGAAGGGGCGAACCGTCCGCCGAGGGCACGCCGGTCCCGGGCCGCCGGGTACGGCACCGGCGCAGCAAGCCCCTGCGGCCCCTGTGTCCTGAGCGCGGCCTGCGCTCCCCTGTCATCGCCATCCTGCTGTTCACCGTCCCTCGCCCCGTCCCTTCTCCTCGGCCTCGTCCCGCTACTCGCCCGTGATCGAGCCGAAGTCAGTGCCGGAGCCCAGGATCAGGCCCGCGCCGAGGAGGATCATCGTGGCCGGGACCATGAACGTGGTGATCATCATGGTGGCCTTGGGGATCGCGCGGGCCGCCTTGCGTCGGGCGTTCTGCGCGTCCGTGCGGCGCATGTCCTTCGCGAGGGCGACCAGCGTCTCCACGATGGGGGCACCGAGTTCCTCGCCCTGCTGCAACGCAGTGACGAACATGGCGACCTGCTCGGAGTCGTTGCGTCGGCGCAGTTCCGCGAAGGCCTGGCGGCGGCTCATACCGAGGTCCATCTGGCGCAGCGTGATGCGCAGTTCGTCCGCCCACGGGCCCTCGTACTTGGTGGCGACCCGGTCCAGGGCCTGCCGGAAGCCGAGGCCCGCGCTGACGACGACGGCGAGGACGTCCAGGAAGTCCGGCAGGGTCCGCTCGATCACGTCCCGGCGGATCCGGATCGCCGACCAGATGCCGACCTCCGTCCAGAACGCGCCGAAGGCGAGCAGCAGCAGGGCGACGAAGAACTGCCCGCGCATGAGGAAGACCAGGAAGCCGAGGCCGCCGAGGAATCCGTAGACCGCGCGGCGGGCGGCGTAACGGTCGATGGTGAGGCCGCCCGGGTTGCCCGCGAGGTCGATCCTGCGGCGGTACCTGGCGACCCGCTGGGAGCCCATGAGACGCAGGACGGCGGGGGCGTAACGCATGCCCATGCGGTCGACGAGCGAGTCCACCGCACCGGTGCGGGTGGCGCCGACCTCCAGGGCAAGGACCAGGTCGGCGGGGAGTTTCGCGTCGGCGCGGTACATGCGTACGCCGGCGAAGACGCCCCCTACGGCGACGGCCGTCACCAGCGCCAGCAGAAGTCCCATGCCGGTCACTCCTCCCTCCTCATACGTCGATGCGGGACAGGCGGCGGATCAGGACGAAGCCGACCGCGTACAGGCCAAAGGCGACGATCACGGCGCCCTGGCCGACCGGGGAGCCGGTCATGCGTTCCAGGGCGCCGTCCTTCACCCCGTTCATCAGGAACAACGAGCCGACCCCCAGAACGGGGACGGCGTACGACGTCATGCTGACCTGGGAGAGCTGGGTACGGACCTCGCGCCGGGTCTCCTTGCGCTCCTCCAGGGTGTCGGTGAGGTTCCGCAGGGCGCTGACGACCTGGCCGCCCGCCCGGTTGGAGAGCACCAACGTGGTGACCAGAACGATGAGTTCACGGGAGGGAAGACGTTCGGCCAGCTCGCCCAGCGCGTCGTCCATCGAGGCACCGAGGGCCAGCTGGTTGTCGACCTTGGCCAGTTCCTCGCCCGCCGGCGCCTCCAGCTCCTCCGCCGCCATGCCGATCGCCGTCCGCAGGGCGAGGCCGGCCTGGGTGGCGTTGGCCAGGATACGGGCCAGTTCGGGGAGTTGGTTGATGAACTTCTCGATGCGTTTCCGGCGCTGCCAGTCGAGGAACTGGAACGCCAGCCAGATGCCCAGGATGCCGGCGAGCGGGCCGAAGAACGGGGCGAGGATGGCCTGGCCGGTGAGGAAGAGCCCCAGGGCGAGGGCGACCATGCAGGCGACGAACTCGCCCGGGGTGATGTCCAGGCCGGTCGCCACCAGGCGCAGTTCCAGTTTCCTGCCGGACGCGGTGCGGCGCAGCCTGCGGTCCAGGGTGGGGAAGTGGCGCCGGCGCCCGCCGACCGTGACCTGCCCGGTGTACGACAGCCGTTCCACCAGTTCCTGCCGCTGAGCCCTGCCCGCGGCGTACGTGTGCACGCCGACGACCGCGAGGACGCAGGTCAGCAGTGCGATGCCGGTGGTCAGCGTGATCAGGTCCTGCAGATCCATGATGGCGGTCCTACCTGGCTTCTCGGGTGGTGAGCTGGTCGAGGGAGCGGGCGACGCCGAAGGCCTGCGGGACGGGCTGACTCGCCATGTAGAGGCGTTCGGCCGTGCGGCGCGGGAGCGGGTGATGCTCGTACGAGCCGTAGATGCGGCCGTCGCCTGCCATCGGCTGCGCGTTGAACCGGGCGACCGTGGCCAGCCGGTACGGTTCGCCGCCGTGGCTCTCCAGCAGGGCGATCTCGGTGATGCGGCGGGCGCCGTCGGCGAAGCGGGTGAGCTGGACGACGACGTCGACGGCGCTGTTGATCTGGTCGTGCAGCGCGACGAAGGGGATCTCCACCTCCGACATGGAGGCAAGGGTCTGCAGGCGCATCAGGGCGTCCTCCGCGCTGTTGGCGTGGACGGTGGCGAGCGAGCCGTCGTGGCCCGTGGACATCGCCTGGAGCATGTCCAGGGACTCGCCGCCGCGGACCTCACCGACGACGATCCGGTCGGGGCGCATGCGCAGCGAGTTGCGCACCAGGTCGCGGATGGTGATGCGGCCCTTGCCCTCGACGTTCGGCGGGCGCGCCTCCAGGCGGATCACGTGCGGCTGCTGGAGCTGGAGTTCGGCGGAGTCCTCGATGGTGATGATGCGTTCGCCCTCGGGGATCAGGCCGGAGAGCGCGTTGAGGAGGGTCGTCTTGCCGGTGCCGGTCGCGCCCGACACGATCACGTTGAAGCGTGCCTGCACCAGGCCCGCCAGCAGGTACAGCATGTGCTCGTCGAGCGAGCCGAGGCCGATCAGCTCGTGGAGGGTGAAGGAGCGCGGGAAGCGGCGGATGGTGAGGGTGGCGCCGGTCAGGGACAGCGGCGGGATGATGACGTTGACGCGCTCGCCGGAGGGCAGGCGTGCGTCCACCATCGGATTCGACTCGTCGACCCGACGGTTGACCGTCGAGACGATGCGTTCGATGGTCTGCATCAGCTGGTCGTGGGAGGCGAAACGCATCGGCAGCTGCTCGACGCGTCCGCCGCGCTCGACGAAGATCGCGTCGGGGCCGTTGACCATGATCTCCGTGACGGAGGCGTCCTCCAGGAGCGGTTCCAGGATGCCCAGGCCGAGTGCCTCGTCGACGACCCTGCGGATCAGCTGCGAGCGCTCCACGGTCGACAGGACCGGACCCTCGCGGCTGATGATGTGCCCGAGCACCCGCTCCAGTCTCGCCCGGCGCTCGCCGGCGGCCAGCGAACTCATCTCCGCGAGGTCGATCTCCTCGAGGAGCTTGGCACGGTAGGAGGCGACCAGATGGCCGTCCTCGCCCCGGCTGCCCTTCTCCTCGGGGGAGTTGATACGTGACCGCAGACTCATGAGTCCGGCGCTCCTCGTTCCTGGTTCGTGGTGAATACCTGGGGGCTGGTCGATGGTCGGCTGGTCGGGCGGGTGTGCGAGTGGTCGGTCAGGTCAGGTCCTGTTCGGTTCGATCCGGTCAGTGGTCGACGGGCATCGTGGCGGTCTTCGTGGCCTGGCCGAAGTCCCAGCCCGGCACGATCGACGGGATGCCGATCGTGGCGGTGACGGTGACCTCGTCGCCGCCCCCGGACGCCCCGCAGTCGGTGCGCCCGGCCAGCCAGCCACTCACCGCCACCGCGCAGGCCGGGCCGGCCGCCCCGTCGAGCGAGGCGCTGCGGGCCCCCGCGCGGGCGGCGGTACCGGCCTGCTGGGCGGTGTACGCGATCAGGCCCAGCTGGACGGCGGCCATGGCGACGATGATCAGGACCGGCAGGAAGCCCAGGTACTCGATCGCCACCTGCCCGCGGTCCCCCGGCCTCCCGGGCCCGCCCCGCCGCCGTCTGTGCCTGCGCCCGTGCTCGTGCTCGTACCTGTACCTGTACCTGTACCTGTGCCCGTGCCTGTGCCCGTACGACATCTAGTCCCCCACCTCCTCCTCCACCGCGCCCGCGTGGCCGTTCACCTCGAAGGGGAAGGTGGCTGTGCCCGGGAAGAGGACGGGGACGCCCAGTGTCACGTCTGCGGTGACGTAACCGCCCCCGGTCGCGCACGTCACCGTCGCCGCCCCCTCCCAGGCACCGGGCAGTTTGTCCAGCCCCGCCGCCTCGCAGGCGCCCTGGCGCGCGCCGGGGTCAGCGGCGGTGGCCGCCCGTACCGCCTCGTCCGCAGCATTCCCCGCGAGGGTGAACGTGTATCCCAGCAGCACGAGTTGCCACAGCACCACGAGTGTCACGAGGATCGTCGGGATCATGCCGAGGAACTCGATGGTGACCTGGCCCCGGTCACGGTCCTGGTTGCCGGCACGCTCACCGTCATGGTCATGGTCATGGTCGCCGTCACGGTCACGGTCACAGCCCAGGCAGAAGCACGGCTCCTCCCCCTTCATCACCCTCACCCCCCTCCGTCCTTGCGCCGCCGGAGGCTCACCGCTCCCCGGTCTCCGCGCTGCCGGTCGCCGCGCAGCCGGTCTCCCCGCAGCCGGCCGGGCTTCTGGGCGCCCTCGGGGGCCCTGGCCAGTCCCAGCTCCCCGGCCAGGGCCCACAGCGCCTGCTTCACCGCGCTCCTGTTCTCCAGTTCGTGGACCCGGCCCGCGTCCACGACCGACTGGAGTTCCTTGAAGTTGGCGGGAACCACGGTGGCCGCGACCGCGGTGCCGGTGATCTTCTGGATGAGGGGCGGCTGGATCTCCGTACCCCGGGTGTGGCGGTTGACGACGACCGTGGTCTCCTCCGCCTTGCGGATCTGGAGCCGGTCCCACATCCGTACCGTCCGCTTGGCGCCCCGGACGGAGACGACGTCCGGGGTGGTGACCAGGAGGGCGGTGTCGGCGGTCTCGACGGCGGCCGCGCCGGCCCCGACGAGCTGGGCGCCGGTGTCGACGACCACGACCTCGTAGCGGGAGCGCAGGGCGCCGACGATATGGCGGGCGGCGCGGTCGGTGACGTCCTCGCCTCGTTCGCCCTCGGCGGGGGCGAGGAGCAGGGTGAGGCCGGTGTCGTGGCGGAAGACGGCGTCGGCCAGGACGCGCGGGGAGATGTCGGTGATCGTCGCGAGGTCCACGACGGACCGCCGGAACTGGACGTCCAGGAAGGAGGCGACGTCCCCGCTCTGGAGGTCCAGGTCGACCAGGGCGGTGCTGCGGCCGGACGCCTGGGCTGCGAGGGCGAGCTGGATGGCGGTCAGGGTCACGCCCACGCCGCCCTTGGCCCCGCTGACGGTGACGACCGTGCCGCCGACGCCGGTGAACACGTCGCTGCCAGCTCCGAGATGACGCCGTACGCCGGAGGACCACTGGGCGACGGCCTGGACGCGGGTGGCGAGTTCCTCGTAGCTGAGCGGCAGGGCGACCAGGCCACGGGCCCCGTAGTCCATCGCGGCCTGGAAGAGGCCGGGACTGACGTCGGAGGTGACGAGGATGACGCCGACGGCGGGGAAGCGCAGGGCCACTTCGCGGATCAGTTCCAGCGCGGGGACCGGGCCGATCCGCTCGTGCACGACCACGACCTCGGGCAGTTCGTCGATCGACTCGGCGGCCAGGCGCGCGAGGGTGTCGACGAGCTGGGTGGAGTCGACCACCGGGGCCACCGGCTCGGCGTCCGGGAGCTGACTGAGCAGCGTGGTGATGGACCGGACGGCGTCCGCGTCACCGACTGCCGGGAGGATCCTCGTGGGCATGCGGGCCTCTCACTTGTCCTTCGCGAGTTCGTACGTACGGTCCTGCTCGGGAACCGTGGTGTCGCCGCCGGGGGCGACGAGCGCGAGTCTGACCCGCTGGGCGAAGGACTCGGCGTAGGTGATGCGCTGGGCGTCGATGGCGGACAGCGCGAAGGTGATGGGGACGGCGTCCGTGGGCTGCCGTCCGCGGTCGTTCTCGTCGGGTTCCAGGGCGGTGATCCGGCCGACGTCGAGGACCTTGGCGTTGGTCACGATGATCTTCGACTGGGCCGGGGTGCCCTCGCGCTCCCCCTCGAAGGTGGCGTAGACGTTGACCGACGAGCCCGGCGTGATCTTTCCGGCGACGCCGGTGGCCGCGTCGATCATGATGGCGACCTCCTGCTGCCCCGGCTGCAGGGCGGGCTGGTTCACGACCATGTCGCTCTGCAGCAGGGAGCCCTCCTGCAGCGTGGTGACGGCGATCTTGCCCCGGATGTCGCCGAGATCGGTGACCGCGTTCGCCGAGAGCCAGCGCTCGGGCATCTCGATCTTCTCGAACTGGCTTGTCCTGAGCGGCGTGTAGGGCGCCACATCGGATTTCAGCCGGTACGCGCTGACCTCGGGACCGACCTTGGACTCCACGTCGTTGATGACGGAGAGCACGCCGGCGAACGCGGCGAGGGCGCACAGGATCGACAGGAGCAGGAGTATCACGCCGCGGCGCTGACGGGAGTTCATAGACCGTGCAACCTCATTGGGGGATATGGGCCGAGCGGGACGGTGGGAGACCGCGTTTCGTGTGCGGGTGGGGTGTATGGGGTGCGGGGCGGTGTGCCGGTTCAGCTGCCGCGGACGAGGGCTCTGCTGCCGGTGCCTCGGCCGCTGTCGATGCCGCGGGGGCTGTCGTGGGCGGGCACGGACGGTGGTGTGGCCGAACAGAAGACGCACCGGTCGCCGATGACATCGATGCCGCACCAGTGGCAGCTGCCGCGCCGCACGCTCGTGACCAGTTGGTAGAGGACGGAGAGGTCGGGGAGATAGGTGCAGAACTCGATGACCTTGCCGGTCCCCCACCAACTCGAGGACTCGGCGGGAAGCGGCGTCTCGCGCAGTCCCTGCACCTTCCAGGACGGTGCCAGGGTGCCGGTGACCCAGTCGGACTGGAGCTGCCCCTTGGCGACGAGCATCCAGGTGCCGAACTCCGGTCCGTCCAGAACGGCTTCCGGGCCGAGGCGGACGAGTTGCGGCTGCGGGTGGGCCAGAACGGCGAACTGGCTGCCGGGCATCCACGACTTGGCGTGCTGTTTCAGGTTCACGGGGACCCGGTCGAGCCGGGCGACGGAGCCGAGCAGGGCCCCGGAGTGGATGTAGTGGACCAGCAGCCGGCCGGCCGAGGCGAGCACGCCGGGGCTGAGGTCGCAGGAGGCGAGCTGTCTCAACTGGTGTGCGAGTGCGGCGAGTCCGAGCGGGGGCAGATCGGGGCTGAAGAGGGCGATCCGGTCGCTCTCCAGCAGGGAGCGCAGGGTGTGCAGCCGCCGCAGGACGGCGACGGGCGTCGCCCTGGAGCAGACCACGATGACGTACCCGTGCTGCTCGACGAGCGCCTGGAGTTCGGTCAACGCCTGTTCGAGCGGCAGGGTGGCGATGTCCCGCAGGACCACGGCGGGCAGGGTTCGTTCGTCCTGCGGTGGCAGTGCCAGGTCGGCACTGGTCACGGCAATGGCAGTTGGCACGCGCGGCTCCCCGTTCTCCCCATGCCCCTCGGCCCACCGGACGTCACTCCGGTACACCCTGATGACTTCGCTGCGTGACTATGCGAGCACTGTAACCACGGCTTTGTGGCCGGAGAACAGCGTTCGTGCAGCTCGTAAGCAACTGACGTTGCACAAGTTGCGCCAAAACGGGGCACGTTGAGCATCTTGCCGGTCTCGACGCAACCCGCAGGGCGGAGGTCCCGCACACCGCCTTGACGCCGGGACCCCGGCGCGGGGCCGCCCGACGGACCGGCCCGCCGGGCGGCCGGACACGGCCCGGCACCCTCGAATTGGTCTGGACCCATTGACAACCCGATTGGTCTGGACCACCTTGTTGCTCCAACGACGACGCCCACAGTCATCCCCATGCCCCTCTCGCTTCTCCCCTCTCGCTTCTCGCTTCTCCCCCCTCTCTCCCTCTCTCCCCTCCAGTCCCTCCTTGCATCCCCCTCTTTCCGTACCTCCTTGTCCAGCCCCCTTCCCCCACCCCCACAGGAGGCTTCAGTGGACCGCACGCCAGCCACGACCGACCGCAGAAACAGAACGGTCCGCCGTCCCGGCCGCCTCCGGGCGGGTGCCCTCGTCTCGGCCCTCGCTCTCACCCTGCCCCTCACGGGTGCGGGCCAGGCGTCCGCGGCGGACGTGAACAACGTCGGGAACGCCGGTTTCGAGTCGGGTCTGAGCAACTGGACCTGTTCGGCGAACAGCGGCACGACCGTCTCGTCCCCCGTGCGCGGCGGCACGGCCGCACTCAAGGCCACCCCGGCCGGCCAGGACAACGCCCGCTGCACGCAGACCGTCGCGGTGCGGCCCGACTCCACCTACTCCCTGAGCACCTGGGTGCAGGGCGGGTACGCCTACCTGGGGGTGACCGGCACCGGCACGACGGACGTCTCCACCTGGACCCCGGACTCCAGCACCTGGAAGCAGCTGACGACGAGCTTCCGCACCGGCTCCGCGACCACGTCCGTGACGGTCTACACCCACGGCTGGTACGGACAGCAGCCCTACTACGCGGACGACCTGTCGGTCTTCGGCCCCGACGGAGGCGGAGGCGACCCGGACCCGACCGTCCCCGGCACCCCGAGCGGTCTGAGCGTCTCGGGCACGACGGCGTCGACGGCGTCTCTGACCTGGAACTCCGTATCAGGGGCGACGCGTTACACCATCTACCGGAACGGTACGAAGATCACGGCGGTGACGGGCACGTCGGCGACGGTGACCGGGCTCGCGGCCTCCACCTCGTACTCCTTCCAGGTCGCGGCGACCAACGCGGCGGGCGAATCACCCAAGTCGACGGCGGTGACGGCCCGGACGACGGAGGACGACGACGGTGGCGGCGGCGACCTGCCCAGGCACGCGGTGACCGGCTACTGGCAGAACTTCAACAACGGTGCAGCCGTTCAGCGCATTTCGGACGTCCCGGCCCAGTACGACATCATCGCGGTCGCCTTCGCCGACGCGACGGGCACACCGGGCGCGGTCACCTTCGACCTGGACTCGGCGGGCCTGAACGGCTACACCGTCGGCCAGTTCAAGGCGGACGTGCGGGCGAAGCAGGCGTCGGGCAAGAAGGTCATCATCTCGGTGGGCGGCGAACTGGGCACCGTGTCGGTGAACGACCCCACCTCCGCGACGAACTTCGCGAACTCGGTGTACGCCGTGATGCAGGAGTACGGCTTCGACGGCGTCGACATCGACCTGGAGAACGGCCTCAACGCGACCTACATGACGCAGGCGCTGCGGTCGCTGTCCGTGAAGGCGGGCCCGGACATGATCCTGACGATGGCCCCGCAGACCATCGACATGCAGTCCACGTCCAACTCCTACTTCCAGACCGCGCTGAACGTGAAGGACATCCTCACGGTCGTCAACATGCAGTACTACAACAGTGGTTCGATGCTGGGCTGCGACGGAAAGGTCTACAGCCAGGGCTCGGTGGACTTCCTGACCGCGCTGGCCTGCATCCAGCTGGAAGGCGGCCTCGACCCGTCCCAGGTGAGCCTCGGCCTCCCGGCCTCCACCCGCGGCGCGGGCAGCGGCTACGTCTCCCCGACCGTGGTGAACAACGCCCTGGACTGCCTGACCCGGGCCACGAACTGCGGTTCCTTCAAACCGTCGGAGACCTACCCGGCCCTGCGCGGCGCCATGACCTGGTCCGCCAACTGGGACGCCACCTCCGGCAACGTCTGGTCCAACACGGTGGGACCGCACGTCCACGCCCTGCCGTAACCGGTCCTCCTCCCCTCCCGAGCGCGCGCAGCGGACAAACGCGTCAGTGGTAGGAGCCGTGTCGGCCGAGAGACTCCACGGGGCTCGCGCCGGGGCGGGGCCACTGCGGCACGGGGCGGCTGGTCGGGCCCCGAACCGATCAGCGAGCCGGCCACGGCGTCCTTCGCGTCCCGCCTGGCGGCGGCTGCGCGCGGGCGGCTCGTTCGTGGGGTTCCCGACCTCCGTGGTCGGCACACAGCTCCCCGCCTACGGCGCGTACACGGCGAGCAAGGACGCCGTCGAGGCGCCAAGGAGAAGACCCGTGCCTTTCGCCCGCTTCAAGGGGCCGGCGGGCACCCTCACCGCCGAGGGCAAGCAGAAGATCGTGGAGCGCACCACCGGCCTGTACGCGGAGATCTACGGCGAGCGCGCCCGCCCCACCGCTGTCGTCCTCGTCGACGAGGTCGCCGACGGCGGCTGGGGCGTCGCGGGCAACGTCCTGACCGCCGCCGTGCTGAACGGCGACGCCTGACCCGGGCTGCGACGCCCGGGGCCGGACCCCGGGCGTCAGAAGAACTCCGACCACGGCTGGTCCCAGACCTGTTTGACGCACAGGACCAGGAAGAGGAGGCCCGCGGCGACGAGCATGCCGTTGCTGAGGGGGCCGTTGCGCCATTCGCGCGGGGTGCGGCTGGAGTTGAGGAGCCAGAGCAGGGTCAGGGCGAGGAAGGGCATGAACGCGGCACCGAGGACGCCGTAGACGATGATCAGGCGGAAGGGCTGGCCTTCGAACAGGAGGATCATGGGCGGGAAGGTCAGCCACAGCAGGTAGGCGCGGAACGGCCAGGACTTCTCCGGCCGGCCGGACGCGATGGCCTCGCCCGTCGACTCCTTCGCCTTCCTCCGGCAGCGCGTCACGAAGTCGGCGAACATCAGGCTCACCCCGTGCCACACGCCGATCAGCGACGTGAACGACGTGGCGAAGAAGCCGGTCAGGAAGAACTTCGCCGTCGCGGTGCCGTACCTGTCCTCCAGGATGTCGCCCAGCCGCACCAGTCCCTTGTCGCCCTTCTCCAGCGCGAGGCCCGCCGAGTGCAGGAGCTCTGCGCCGACGAGGAGCATCGCGACGACGAAGAGGCCGGTGGTGACGTACGCGACGCGGTTGTCCAGGCGCATCACCTTCATCCAGCCGGTGTCGGTCCAGCCCTTGGCGTTGACCCAGTAGCCGTACGCGGCCAGCGTGATCGTGCCGCCGACGCCGCCGATCAGGCCCAGGGTGTAGAGGACCGAGTCGTCCGCGTCCGGCAGCACCGGAAGCAGTCCGGCGAGGGCGTCCCCGAGGTTCGGCGCCACCCTGACGGCCAGGTAGACGGTCACCACGAACATGACGCCCACCAGGACCGTCATGACCTTCTCGAAGACCGCGTACCGGTTGAACCAGACGAAGGCCAGACCCGCCAGGGCGCAGGCGATGCCCCACCATTCGAGGTCCATCACGTCCGGGAAGAGGGCCTGCAGGGGCAGCGCGCTCGACGACATCGCCGCCGCGCCGTAGACGAAGCCCCAGAGGACGACGTAGACGCCGAAGAAGTACGTCGTCCAGCGGCCCAGGCTCGCCCAGCCGTCGAACAGGGTGCGTCCGGTGGCCAGATGCCAGCGGCCCGCCGCCTCGGCGAGGGAGATCTTCACCAGACATCCGGTGACCGCCGCCCAGAGCAGGGTGTAGCCGAAGTTGCTGCCCGCGATAAGGGTGGCGACCAGGTCTCCCGCGCCCACGCCGGTCGCGGCGACGACGATTCCGGGGCCGATGTAGCGCCAACGGGACTTGCGGGGCTGGGGGCCGGGGGCCGGGAGTGGTACCCCGGTGTCCTGGGTGTTTCCCGTGGTGTCCGCCATGGAGGCAAGAAAGCTCATGAACACCGGGGGGACAAGGGGGCGTGCGGGGATCTTCACCGGATACACCTGGTCGAGTGGCCGGTCGGCACGACGGTCTTGACCTGATCATGTCACGCACGCAGGATTGCGGCACCGCACACCGCACAGCACGGCGCCATGGACAACCCTCACCTCCCACAAGGAGATTTCATGCGACCTCGCACACGCGGCAGACGCTCCGCCGTGCTCGCCGCGCTCCTCGCCCTCGCCCTCGCCGCGCCCGTGTCGATGTCGGCCACGGAGGCCGACGCCGACAGCGCGAAGCGGCCGGCGCCTTCGGCGGACGACATCCGCCAGTACGAGATCCACCAGCACACGACTCCCGTGACCCGTACGGCGATCCAGCAGGCCGGGGTCACCGTGGACGAGGCCGACGAGGAGACGGTGGTCGTCTCCGGCCGCGCGGACCAGATCCACGCCCTGCGCCGGCAGGGGTACGAACTCACGCCGTTGGGTGCCGCTCCCGACCGCTCGTCCGCCGCCGACGGTCTGCGGCTGTTCGACTTCCCCTCGGCCGACTCCCGCTATCACAACTACGCCGAGATGAACGCGGAGATCGACCAGCGGCTGTCGGCGTACCCGAACATCATGAGCAAGCAGGTGATCGGCCGGTCCTACCAGGGCCGGGACATCGTCGCCATCAAGATCAGCGACAACGTGAGGACGGACGAGAACGAGCCCGAGGTCCTGTTCACCCACCACCAGCACGCGCGTGAGCACCTCACGGTGGAGATGGCGCTCTACCTGCTGCGCGAACTCGGCGCGGGATACGGCAGCGACTCCCGGATCACCAACATGGTCAACGGCCGCGAGATCTGGATCATCCCGGACCTCAACCCGGACGGCGGCGAGTACGACATCGCCGCCGGCTCCTACCGTTCGTGGCGCAAGAACCGCCAGCCCAACTCCGGTTCGTCGTACGTCGGTACCGACCTGAACCGCAACTGGGACTACCGCTGGGGCTGCTGCGGCGGTTCCTCCGGCTCCAAGTCCTCCGACACCTACCGGGGTTCGGCTCCCGAGTCCGCACCCGAGGTGAAGGTCGTCGCCGACTTCGTGCGCAGCCGGGTCGTGGGCGGGGTACAGCAGATCAAGGCCGGCATCGACTTCCACACGTACAGCGAGCTGGTGCTGTGGCCGTTCGGCTACACCTACTCGGACACCACGACCGGGATGACGGCCGACGACCACGCCGCCTTCCGGACGGTCGGCCAGAAGATGGCCGCGAGCAACGGCTACACGGCCCAGCAGTCCAGCGACCTGTACATCACGGACGGGTCGATCGACGACTTCCTGTGGGGCACGCACAAGATCTTCGGCTACACCTACGAGATGTACCCGCGGTCCGCGTCGGGCGGCGGCTTCTACCCGCCCGACGAGGTCATCGAGCGGGAGACGTCCCGGAACCGGGACGCCGTCCTGCAACTCCTGGAGAACGCCGACTGCATGTACCGCTCCATCGGCAAGGCGGCGCAGTACTGCAGTTAGCGTCACCAGGAGCCGTCGAGGCTCCTAGACCACGGGGCCGGCGTCCGGCCGGGACGTGTCCGCATCCGCGTCCGCGTCGGCATCCGGCTCGGGCTTGTCGGACGAGTCCGCGTCGGACGCCTCGGGTTCGGGCGCCCCGTCGTCGAAGTAGGCGTCGAGCACCGCGTCCAGTTCCGCGTCCCATACGGGGAAGCGGCTGCGGGACGTGGCCTCGATCTCGATCGGGTACCAACGGCTCTCCGTGGTGTGGACGGTGACCGTGTAGCGCTTGCCGAAGCGCCCGGTCTCCGTCTCCACCGCGCCGATCTCGTCCCAGCGGAACTCGCACGCCTGGTCGTCCAGCCGGAGCCGTACGCCTTCGTGATCGGCGACGATCCCGGCGCGACGGTCGGACGCCTCGAAGACGGGGCCGTCCGTGACGGACTCCGCCTCGGAGGACCCGGACGTCTCGGAGACCGAGGAGACCCCGGCGGCCTCGGAAGCTTCTGCGGCTCCCGAAGCCGCAGGCTTCTCCAGGGAGGCCGCCGCCCCGGACTGCGTCCCCGGCTCCCCGGCCGCGTCGGTCTCCGCCTCCGGCGCCGCCTTCGCGTCCTTCGGCTCCTCCTCGCCCTTCACGTCCTTCACGTCCGCCTTGCGGCCGGACGCGGGTGCGGTGAGCCCGGGAATGAAGGCCGGGTCGAATCCGGCGCCTTCCAAGGGCTGGGGCTGGCTGTTCGAACCTATACGCTGCTCCACACCGGATGAGTATGGCCGAGAATCCTGTGTGGGGGACAGCCAGCCCCTACTTCGTTATCAGACGCCTACATGCGGCCCACCGTTCGCACCAATCGGACGATGATCAGCCGATTCGTACGGTGATCCGCCGGAGGTCACACGACCAGGCTGAGCGCCACCGGACCACGAAGCCCGCCACCGACAGGACGCTCTCCAGCACTGTCCACGTCTTCAGCGTGTCCCGCTCGCTGGTGCCGAAGTACTTGGCGACCGTCCAGAAGCCTCCGTCGTTGACGTGCGAGGCGAAGACGGAGCCCGCGGAGATGGCCGTGATGACCAGCGCCACGAACGCCTGCGAGTGGTCCCCCTCCGACAGCAGCGGGGCAACGATGCCCGCCGTCATGACGATCGCCACCGTCGCCGAGCCCTGCGCGACCCTGAGTACCACGGAGATCAGGTACGCCAGGACAATCACCGGCAGGCCGACGTCGTTGAACGTGTCGGACAGCGCCTGGGCGGCCCCGCTCCCCCCTGAGGACCGCGCCGACGACCAGCAGGATGTTGCCGACCGGCTTCAGCGAGGACGCCGAGACGGTCTCCGGGGACTTGCGGGACCAGCCGCGCCGGATGCCGAGCAGGTAGTACACCAGGAACAGGGCAAGGGTGAGCGCGACGAACGGGTGGCCGAAGAACGCGACGGCCGAGCGCGGCGTGGACTCGTCCAGGGCGATCGAGGAGAACGTCGAGGCGAGGATCAGGATGAGCGGCGCACCGATGATGCCGAGGACGGTGCCGAGCGGCACGGGCGCCTCACGCGGCTCGACGCCGGCGGCGCGCTGCTCGTCGAGGACGGCCTGACGGGACTCCTCGGCGGCCTCGAGCATGTCCTGCGGCACGGCGACGAAGATCCGCCTGCCGATCCAGGCGGAGCAGACCCAGGCGGCGACGGCCGGGAGGCCGGTGACGACGCCCATGAGGGTGACCCAGCCGAGGTCGACGTCGAGCAGTCCGGCGGCGGCGACGGGGCCGGGGCGCGGGGGTGGTCACCGGGGAGGGAGAAAGGTGAGTGCGCGTCAGCCCAGTACGGCCAGTGCGTCGATCTCGACGAGGAGTCCCGCGGGCAGGCCGACGTAGACGGTCGTGCGCGCGGCGGGCGGCTGGGCGAGGCCCTGCTCCTCGAAGTAGGTGTTGTAGATGCCGTTCATCTCGGCGAAGTGGTCCACGTCGGTGAGGTAGACGCGGATCATCATCACGTCGTCCCAGGTCGCACCGCCCTCCTCGAGGATGGCCTTGACATTGGCGAGGGTCTGGAGGGTCTGCTCGCGCAGGGTGGGACCGGCGGGCGTGGGCGGCTTGCCCTCCTCGGCGGGGAGGAACCCGACCTGCCCGGCGACCTGGAGGATGTTGCCCTTGCGCACGCCGTGGGAGAACTTCGCGGGCGGAGTGGTGTGCGTGCTCGGGGTGAGGGCGGCCTTCTCGGCTTTCTCGGTCATGCGGGGCGGTCCTTCGCTGGAGTCACTGGAGTTCTGCCGGAGTCCGGCCGGAGTACTCTCCGCTGATCGCAGCCGCGGTGCGGCGGACCAGCGGGAGCAGGGTGAGGAGTTCGCCGGCGGTGACGACGACGTTCGGCGCGGAGACCGACATCGCGGCGACCACCCGGCCGTCGGTGCCGCGGATCGGCGCGGCGACGCAGTTGATGGACTCCTCGTGGCCACCGAGGTCGGTGGCCCAGCCCTGTTCGCGCACCTTCTCCAGCTCGCGCAGGAACGCGGCCGGGCCCGGTGTCGAACGGGACGTGTACATGGGGTAGTCGAGCGTGTCCGCGAGGGCGCGGCGCTCGTGTTCGGGCAGGTCGGCGAGGAGCAGCTTGGCCACGGCGGCGACCGTGAGGGCGACGGACTTGCCGATCCGCGAGTACATGCGGACCGGGTAGCGGCTCTCCACCTTGTCGACGTAGAGGACCTCGTTCTCCTCGTGGACGGCGAGGTGCACGGTGTGCCCGCACTGCTCGTTGAGGCGGACGAGGTGGGCGTGGGCGATCTCGCGGACGTCGAGGTTCTCCATCGCCTCCTGGGCGAGGGCGAAGAGGCGGGCGCCGAGCCGGTAGCGCTGGTCGGACTGGCGGTAGACGAGCCCGTGTTCGTGCAGGGTGCGCAGCAGCCGCAGGGCGGTGGACTTGTGCACGCCGAGACGGTCGGCGACCTGTCCGAGGTCGGCGGGTCCTTCGGCGAGCAGCGGCAGGATGCTCAGTGCGCGGTCGACGGTCTGGCTCATGGGGTACGTACCTCCTCCTCGGCCCGGTCCCGGTCCGCGTCTGTGTACGCGTCCGCGTCCGCGGTGTCGGTCTCCGTCCAACCGGGGCCGAGGCGCAGTCTCCCCCACGCGGCCTCGTCCAGGGCCACCAGCCGGTCGGCCAGGTCCCGGGCGGGGGGCGCGGCGAGGTCGCCGGGGACGGTGAGGGCGGCGGCGGCCGTGAGGTGGCCGTGCCGGAGCCGGTCCCGTACGGGCAGGGCGCGCAGGGTGGCGGAGAGGAACCCGGCGGCGAAGGCGTCCCCGGCTCCGGTCGTCGCCACGACGTCGACGGTGAGGGCGGGGACGAAGGTGCCCGGTGCAGGGGCCCGCCGGGGGCGGGCCGCGCGACCCGGCGCCGGCGGGGTGCCTCCCCCTGCGGGGGTGCCACCAGCGGTACGACCGCCCGCGGGTGTGCGGCAGAAGGCCGTGGCTCCCCGCGCGCCTTGTTTGACCACCAGAACCTCCGGCTCGGGCAGCGCCTCACGGATCGACGACGGGCCGCCCTTGATGCCCCAGGCGGACTCGGCCTCGTCGTCGCCGACGAAGACGATGTCGGCCCTGCGGGCCAGTTCCAGGAGCACCTCGGGACCGTGGGCGTCGCGCCACAGACCCGGCCGGTGGTTGACGTCGAAGGAGACGAGCGGGCGGCCGGGGCGGGGGGCGGTGAGCTCCCGCATCAGTTCCAGACAGCCGGAGGAGAGCGCGGCCGTGATGCCGGACAGGTGCAGGACGCGTCCGGCGCGCACCGCCTCCGGGCCGGCGTCGGCGGCGGTCATCGCGGAGGCCGCGGAGCCCGCCCGGTAGTAGGCGACCTCGTGGGCGTCGGTGGCGCGGTCACCGGCGGTGCGGAAGTAGATGCCGGTGGGGCGGTGCGGATCGCGCCGGACGTACGACACGTCGACGCCGTACTCCCCGATCGTCCGTACGAGGTGGTCGCCGAAGCCGTCCTGGCCGACCGCGCTGATCCAGCGCGCCGAGTGGCCGGCCGCGGCGAGGACGCAGACGGTGTTGGACTCCGCGCCGCCGATGGCCCGCTCGAAGGAGGGCACGTCGGCGAGGCGGCCCGGCCGGGAGGGCAGGAACGTCACCATGGACTCGCCCAGCGCGACGACGTCGGCGGTCTCCACGGCGTCGGCGTCGGCGTCGGCGTCGGCGTCGGGGGTGGTGCGGGGTCCGGTGGCGTTCACGGTGGGGTGGCTCCTCGGGTGGCGGGACGGGCGGGGGCACTCGCGGGCCGGGCGGGGTCCGGACGGCCCGCGTCCGGATCGTCGTCGGCGGCGTCCGGCGTTCGCCCGCCCCGTGCCCGTTGGCTGCGGGGATCCGTTTCCGTTGACCCCGCGTGGCCGAGATGTTAGACAGCGGTAAGCAACATACGCAACGGCTGTTGCATATAACGCAACATGCCGGACCAGGGAGGCTCTGATGGGCATGGACCCCGGCCCCGACGCCTACGCGCTCCTCGCGGAGGAACGCGTCGACCACCGTTTCAAGGGCCTCCCGCCGGACGCCGACGGGCTGACCGTCGGCGAGCTGGCCGCCCAGCGCCGGAACCTGTTCACCGGAGGTTTCACCACCCCGGTGCTCGCGCTGTCCGCCGAGCGCCTGGAGCACAACCTGAAGCTGATGGAGACGTACACGGCCCGGCACGGCCTCGTCTTCGCCCCGCACGGCAAGACGTCCATGGCCCCGCAGCTCTTCCGGCGCCAGATCGAGCACGGCGCCTGGGGCATCACGCTCGCGGTGCCGCATCAGGTGCGGGTGGCGCGGGCGTTCGGCGTGCGGCGGGTGTTCCTGGCCAACGAGCTGGTGGACCCGGCGGCCCTGCGATGGGTCTCCGGTGAGCTGGACGCCGACCCCGGCTTCCGGTTCGTCTGTTACGTCGACTCCGTGCGTGGCGTCGAGCTGATGGACACGGCCCTCGCCGGATCCGCCCGACCGGTGGACGTCGTGGTCGAACTGGCCGGGGGCGAGGGTGCGCGGACCGGGGTGCGGACGGAGGCGGAGTGCGCCGCCGTCGCCGACGCGGTGGCGGGCGCGCGCGGGCTGCGGCTGGTCGGGGTCGCCGGGTACGAGGGCGAGGTGCCGGACGCCGGCCCGGAGCGGGTGGCGGAGTGGCTGCGGCGCCTGGTGGCCCTGGCGGCGGACTTCGACAGGGCGGGGCGGTTCACGGGCCTGGACGAGGTCGTGGTGAGCGCGGGCGGCAGCGCCTGGTTCGACGCGGTCGCCGACGTCTTCGCCGGGATCCCGGAACTCTCCCTCCCCGTACTGAAGTTGCTGCGCTCGGGTGCGTACGTCTCGCACGACGACGGGCACTACCGCAAGCTGACGCCGTTCAACCGGGTTCCGGAGGAAGGCGCGTTGGAGCCGGCGTTCCGGCTGTGGACGCAGATCGTGTCCCGGCCGTCCGCCGACCAGGCCTTCGCCAACGCGGGCAAGCGGGACGCGGCCCACGACCTCGACCTGCCGTTCGCCCAGGTGGTCCGCCGGGACGGCGCGGAACGCCCGGCGGCCGGGATCTCGGTCGTCTCCCTCTCCGACCAGCACGCCTGGCTGAGCACCGCCCCACAGGCCGACCTGGAGGTCGGCGACTGGCTGGGCGTCGGGCTCTCCCACCCGTGCACCTCCTTCGACAAGTGGGTACTCATCCCCCTCACCGAGGCGGACGGCACGGTGGTCGATTACATCCGTACGTTCTTCTAGGAGGCCGTGTCGTGGAAGAACTCGTCATCCGGGACGCCGACGTCGTGGACGGCTCCGGCGACAGCGCGTACCGCGCGGACGTGGTCGTCGACAGCGGCCGTGTCGTCTCGATCGTGAAGGAGGCGGCGGCAGCGGGCTGCCAGCGCCCGAAGGCCCGCCGTGAACTGGACGCCGAGGGGCTGGTCCTCTCCCCGGGCTTCATCGACATGCACGCCCACAGCGATCTGGCACTGCTGCGCGACCCCGACCACAGCGCCAAGGCCGCGCAGGGCGTCACCCTCGAAGTGCTGGGTCAGGACGGCCTGTCGTACGCGCCGGTCGACGACCGCACCCTCGGCGAGGTCCGCCGCGCGATCGCCGGGTGGAACGGCGGCGGGGACGACATCGACTTCGGCTGGCGGTCGGTCGGCGAGTACCTGGACCGGCTCGACGGGGGCATCGCCGTCAACGCCGCCTATCTGATCCCGCAGGGCACGGTCCGCGCCCTCGCCGTCGGCTGGGAGGACCGGGACGCCACCCCCGCGGAGCTGGACCGGATGCGGCAACTCGTCGCCGAAGGCATGGAACAGGGCGCGGTCGGCATGTCGTCGGGGCTGACGTACCCGCCCGGCATGTACGCCAGGGACGCCGAACTCACCGAACTGTGCCGGGTGGTGGCCCACTACGGCGGTTACTACTGCCCGCACCACCGCTCCTACGGCACGGGCGCGCTCCGGGCGTACGAGGAGATGGTGACGCTCACCCGGGAGGCGGGCTGCCCGCTGCACCTGGCGCACGCGACGATGAACTTCGGCGTGAACGAGGGCAGGGCTCCCGAACTGCTGGCGCTCCTCGACGACGCGCTCGCCGCCGGGGCGGACATCAGCCTCGACACGTACCCGTACACGCCGGGCGCCACCACACTGGTCGCCGTGCTGCCGAGTTGGGCGGGCGAGGGCGGACCCGAGGAGATCCTCCGGCGGCTCGCGGACGACGCGACGGCCGAGCGGATCCGGCACCACCTGGAGGTCACCGGCTCGAACGGCTGCCACGGTGTGCCCGTCGAGTGGGACACCATCGAGATCTCCGGGGTGGGCGACCCCGCGCTGACGGAGTACGTGGGCCGCACGGTCCGGGAGTCGGCCGCGCTGCGCGGCGAGATCCCGTGGGCCGTCGCCCGTGAGCTGCTGCTCAAGGACAGGCTGGCCCCGTCGATCCTCCAGCACGTCGGCCATGAGGAGAACGTGCGGGAGATCATGCGGCACCGGGTGCACACCGGCGGCTCGGACGGCATCCTCCAGGGCGCCAAGCCGCACCCGCGCGCGTACGGCGCCTTCCCGCAGTACCTCGGCCGGTACGTGAGGGAGTTGGGTGTGCTGTCGCTGGAGGAGTGCGTCGCGCATCTGACGTCCCGGCCGGCCGCCCGGCTGCGGCTCGCGGACCGCGGGCTGGTCCGCGAGGGCCACAGGGCGGACCTGGTGCTGTTCGATCCGGGGACGGTGGCCGCCGGTTCCACCTTCGAACGGCCCCGGACACTGCCGACGGGCATCCCGTACGTGCTGGTCGACGGCCGGTTCGTGATCGAGGACGGGCGGCGCACCGACGTACTGGCGGGGCGGGCGGTCCGCAGGTCGCCCCGCTGAACCGCCCGCCCGCGACGGGCTCGTCAGGGCTTGGGCAGGGTGCAGGCGCTCGCGTCGAGGTCGAGCACGCCGTCCGCGCCGAAGCAGTCGGTGAACGGGTAGGTCTGCTGGGCGTAGTTGATGCCCCGGCGAACGGTGACGACGCCATTCGCGTCGACCTCGCACGGGTTGTTGACCGTGCAGCGCTCGCCGTCCTCGTTGCCGGTGTTGTTGACGGCGACCACCTTGCCGGTGGCGTCGTCGACGACCGGCGAGCCGGAGGTGCCGCCGATGGTGTCGCAGGCGGGGGTGTAGCGGACCGAGTCCTTCCAGGTCCAGGCCCCCTCCTTCAGCCGGTGTGCGAATCCGTCGACGGAGCAGCCGTAGATCCGCTTCCAGTAGCCGGAGACCACGCTGATGGCGGTGCCGGCCGCCGGGCGGGTGTCGTCGAGGGTGAGCGCGTCGATGCCGTACGCGCTCTTGATCCGCGCGTACGTGGTGCCGAGCCGGTAGACCGCCGCGTCCGTGTCGGTCATGGTCGCGTAGACGAGCCGGTTGGCGCGCAGGGTGGCGACCCGGGAGCCGGAGGCGCCGAGCAGTCCGAAGCCGCGGCTGGACGCCCGGTCGACGAGGACTTCGCCGGCCGCGGGGAAGCCGCTCTCCAGACAGTGGCCGTTGGTGAGGACGAGGGCGGGGTCGTCGTCCTCCGAGTGGGGCAGGCGGACGACGGAGCCCGAGCAGTTGCTCAACGAGACGGTGCCCGCGAAGTTCACCGCGGCGGCCTTCGGCCCGGTGAGGCCGGCCACGGCGTCCGCCGCGGTGGCGGCGCCGTCGACGACGTCGAGCACCGTGGTCGAACCCGGGCCCGCGCCGGTGCCCGGGGCCGTGTCCGCGCCCGCGGAGGTGGGCGCGGCGGCGGCCGCGGGAGTCACGCCCGCCCCGGCCAGGGCCAGGGCGCAGAGCGCGACGACGAGAGGTTTTCTCATGTGGGGTCCCCTCTTGCGACGGATCCTGCGACGGAGGCGGCGGGATCCCTCCGGCCACCCACAGGATTTATTGACATGCGCATTGTCAATACGTCGCGAGCGGGGGACAAGACGTCGTTTCCGGCCTTCGGACTTCCGGGCCCCTGGACTCCCCGGGCGGATCACCCTCCCCCGCATGGACGGCGGAAGAGGCGCCCGTGCGGGGGAGGCCCGGCGTGGAGCGGCTTCCACGGCGGCTTCAACGATCACGGCCGGGGCCGCTCCCCCCGCGCCCCGTCACGGGCAATCAGGCATTTCCCCCCAAGCGACACGTCTCACGTGGCGGATAACACGCCGCAAACAGCATTACCGGGCCGTAAGCTCCCACCATGCAGGTGATCCAGTCGACCAAGCTCGCCAACGTCTGTTACGAGATCCGGGGCCCGGTGCTCGAGGAGGCGATGCGACTGGAGGCAGCAGGGCACCGCATCGTCAAGCTCAACACCGGCAACCCGGCCGCGTTCGGGTTCGAGTGCCCTCCCGAGATCCTGGAGGACGTCCTCCGCAACGTGTCGTCGGCGCACGGCTACGGTGACGCGAAGGGACTGCTGGCCGCTCGCCGGGCGGTCGTGATGCACAACCAGACCCTCGGCATCGAGACCGACGTCGAGCACGTCTTCATCGGCAACGGCGTCTCCGAGTTGATCGTGATGGCGATGCAGGCCCTGCTCGACGACGGGGACGAGGTGCTCGTCCCGGCGCCGGACTACCCGCTGTGGACGGCGGCCGTCTCGCTGTCCGGCGGTACGGCGGTGCACTACCGGTGCGACGAGCAGTCCGACTGGATGCCCGACCTCGCCGACATGGAGCGCAAGGTCACCGACCGCACCAAGGCGATCGTCATCATCAACCCGAACAACCCGACCGGAGCGGTCTACGACGAGGCGATGGTCAGGGGCCTGACCGACATCGCCCGCCGGCACAACCTGCTGGTCTGCTCGGACGAGATCTACGACAAGATCCTCTACGACGACGCCACGCACACCCCCACCGCCTCGATCGCCCCCGACCTGCTCACCCTCACCTTCAACGGCATGTCGAAGGCGTACCGGGTGGCCGGATACCGGGTCGGCTGGATGGCGATCTCCGGGCCCCGCGCGCACGCCGACTCCTACATCGAGGGCCTGACGATCCTGGCGAACATGCGCCTGTGCGCGAACATGCCGGGCCAGCACGGCGTGGTCGCCGCGCTCAGCGGACGCCAGACGATCAACGACCTGGTACTTCCGGGCGGCCGGCTGCGCGAGCAGCGGGACACGGCGTACGAGCTGCTGACCCAGATCCCGGGCGTGACCTGCGTGAAGCCGAAGGGGGCGCTCTACCTCTTCCCGCGGCTCGACCCCACGGTCTTCAAGATCAAGGACGACCGGCAGATGGTCCTCGACCTGCTGCGCAGCGAGAAGATCATGGTCGTGCACGGCACGGGCTTCAACTGGACGGAGCCCGACCACTTCCGGGTGGTGACGCTGCCCTCGGCCGACGACCTGCGGGACGCGGTGGGCCGGATCGCCCGCTTCCTGGACGGTTACTGCCAGGTCTGACCCTGCGTGCTCCCTTCGTCCGGTTCTACCAACCGCTCAACTTTAGACGAATTCCAAGCTAGGATGGTTTCCTGATAGCACTCAGGAGGCCATCCATGTACGAACCGATCCGCACCAACTCGGTCCACCGCACGATGGCCGGCGCTCCTCACGACTTCCCCGGCCGCTCCCGCGAGGAAGAGCTGGACATCCAGCTCGCAGGCCATCTCGACGCACTGCTCGCCGTCACCGACGAGCTGCGTGCCGGGGCACCCTCGGCCGACCTGGACACGGCGGCCGAGCGGCTCGCCGAGCAGGTGACCCGCCTGCGGGGAGGAAGTGAGCCGGCCCGCGCGTCGGCGACCACGGGCGGGAGCACACCCCGCGTCACCGCCCTGCACCGACAGGCGCACACCCTCGCGGGCCGCGCCCTGGTCGTCGCCGCCTCCCGCGCCGACACGGTGGCCGCCATCCTGGCCGCCGAGCGGATGGACGCGCACACCGCGGCCCTCGCACCGCGCGAGCTCACGCCCCACTGAGCCCCACCCCGGGCTCTCCCCCTACGGCCCCGGTCCGCGTGCACCCACGGCGACGCGCGGACCGGGCGCCTCACAGGAGCCGGGGAACGGAATGCCGAGCGAAGCAGCGTCGGACCACTTCGGACATGCCGTAACCGGCATGTAGTTCTTGCGGCGCGGACGCGCTCTTCGCCATCGAGCTCGAACCCCGGGTGCGGGCCTGGCTGGAATGTTTGCCGGCCAAACACTTCCCCGCACTTCGCCAAGACCGACGAACACGCCGGCCTGCTCGCGGAGCACGCCGGCGCCCTTGGCGAGCCCTGTGCCCGCCATCCCGGCGACGGAGTCCGGGAGCTGCGCCCGGCCCTCGACGGTGCTGCCATACGCCTGACGTACCGGCCGGCCCCGAACCGCACCGCGGTCCTGCCGGCCGTCTTCCGCAAGACGGGAATGCGCGAGGACACCGAGGCCGCCCGGGCCCGACCCGCGCAGAAGACCTGCGAGGCAGAGCATGGACCAGCACACGAGGAGTTCATCCGCGTCATCGGGAAGGGAGAGGCGGAGCGATGAGCCACGGTCACGGGAAGACGCCGCGCGAACGGAAAGCCCGAAGAGGGTCCGACCGAACCGGAGGACGTGGCCGAGGCGCGCCGCGGGATCCGCCTCTCCATGGTCCTGGCGAAAGCCGTGCACGACCGGCGCGCCGAGCTCGGGCTCACCCGGACCGGGCCGGCCGGCCGCTCGGGCCTCACCCAGGCGAAGATCTCCCGGATCGAAGGCTCCGACACCGTTCCCGCACCGCCGCTCCTCGCCAGGCAGGCGACGATGGTGCTGGTCAGGGCGCGATCGGAGCCGGCCGCGGCGTCTTGGGGGTCCTGCGCGGTGGGAGGACCGGCGGTGGGATCAGCCCAGGCGTTGCACCAGGGCGTGGTACTGGTCCCACAGCTCCTTGGGCGTGTGGTCGCCGAAGGTGTTGAGGTGCTCGGGGACCAGCGCGGCCTCCTCGCGCCACACGTCCTTGTCGACGGTGAGGAGGACGTCCAGGTCGGACTCGGACAGCTCGAGGCCGTCGGTGTCCAGCGCGCCCTTGGCCGGCAGGACGCCGATCGGGGTCTCGATGCCGTCCGCCGTGCCGGCCAGGCGCTCCACGATCCACTTCAGGACGCGGCCGTTCTCGCCGAATCCGGGCCACACGAACGTGCCCTCGTCGTTCTTGCGGAACCAGTTGACGTAGTAGATCTTCGGCAGCCTGGACTGGTCCTTGTCCTTCGCCACGTCGATCCAGTGGCCCATGTAGTCGCCCATGTTGTAGCCGCAGAACGGCAGCATGGCGAACGGGTCGCGGCGCAGTTCGCCGACCTTGCCCTCGGCGGCGGCGGTCTTCTCGGAGGCCACGTTGGCGCCGAGGAAGACGCCGTGGTTCCAGTCGAAGGACTCCGTCACCAGGGGGACGGCGGTGGCGCGGCGCCCACCGAAGAGGATCGCGGAGATCGGCACGCCCCTGGGGTCCTCCCACTCGGGCGCGATGATCGGACACTGGGCGGCGGGCGTGGTGAAGCGGGCGTTGGGGTGGGCGGCCGGGGTGCCCGACTCGGGCGTCCAGTCGTTGCCCCTCCAGTCGGTCAGGTGGGCCGGGGTCTCCTCGGTCATGCCCTCCCACCACACGTCGCCGTCGTCGGTGAGGGCGACGTTGGTGAAGACGGAATTGCCCCACAGGGTCTTCATCGCGTTGGCGTTGGTGTGCTCGCCGGTGCCGGGCGCGACACCGAAGAAGCCGGCCTCGGGGTTGATCGCGTAGAGGCGGCCGTCCTCGCCGAACCGCATCCAGGCGATGTCGTCACCGATCGTCTCGACGGTCCAGCCGGAGATCGTGGGCTCCAGCATGGCGAGGTTGGTCTTGCCGCAGGCGCTCGGGAAGGCCGCGGCGACGTACCTGGACTCCCCCTGCGGCGGGGTGAGCTTGAGGATCAGCATGTGCTCGGCGAGCCAGCCCTCGTCGCGGGCCATGACGGAGGCGATACGCAGGGCGTAGCACTTCTTGCCGAGCAGGGCGTTGCCGCCGTAACCGGAGCCGTAGGACCAGATCTCGCGGTCCTCGGGAAAGTGCGAGATGTACTTGGTCCGGTTGCAGGGCCAGGGCACGTCCTTCTGGCCGGGCTCCAGGGGGGCGCCGACGGAGTGCACGGCCCTGACGAAGAAGCCGTCGTCGCCGAGCTCGTCCAGGACGTCCTGGCCCATGCGGGTCATGGTGCGCATGGAGACGGCGACGTACGCGGAGTCGGTGATCTCGACGCCGATGGCGGACAGCGGCGAGCCGAGGGGGCCCATGCAGAAGGGCACGACGTACATCGTGCGGCCCTTCATGGAGCCGCGGAAGACGCCCTCCTCACCGGCGAAGATCTCCCGCATCTCGCCGGGGGCCTTCCAGTGGTTGGTGGGCCCGGCGTCCTCCTCCTTCTCGGAACAGATGAAGGTGCGGTCCTCGACGCGGGCGACGTCGTCGGGGTCGGAGGCCGCGTAGTAGGAGTTGGGGCGCTTGATCGGGTCGAGTTTGCGGAACGTGCCCGTGTCGACCAGTTCCTCGCTCAGCCGCTGGTACTCGGCCTCGGAACCGTCGCACCAGACCACGTGGTCCGGCTGGGTCAGCTCGGCGATCTCGTCGACCCAGGAGATGAGTGCCTGGTGGGTGGTGGGGACGCCGGGAGCCGCGATGTCGCGCGCCACGATTGCTCCTAAGTGAGGGGTCTTGGTCTGGAGGGCCCCGTGGGGGCTGCGGCCCGGATGCTTCACGGTGAGATCTTGGGCGCTCATCCGGTGCCGACCGCACTCATTTGATCCTCCGATGCAAGTGCCCATCTGTCCAGGGGGTCTCACATGTGAGCAGAGTGACGATGACCACGACCTCCGGGAGGGCCTCCGCGCACGCTGGGTTTCTTTACGCGCACGTTGCGTTCACCAGGTCATCTTTTTACCGATGCACACCGCGGGACGTACTGGCGAGCAGGCCGCGTGAGACCCTGACCACTTCACAGCGACCGACCCCCTGGACCGATTCGTAACTTACGGTTCCGTAGGTACGATTGCAGTCATGACAGCGTTCGTCCCCGACGCCTCCGACTCACCCGGCGCGTCCGCGGACCGGCCGGCCGAAGGCCGCGGCCCGGTCCCGACCTCCCTCCCCCACCCGGTCAAGCCCAAGCTCCGCGGCTGGCTGCACCTGGGCATGTTCCCCGCCGCCCTGGTCGCCGGGCTGGTGCTCGTCGTCCTCGTCGACTCGACCCGGGCCCGCGTCGCCTGCGCGGTCTTCGCGCTGACGGCCTGCCTGCTGTTCGGCGTGAGCGCCCTGTACCACCGGGGCGACTGGAGCCCGCGCATGGACGGCGTGCTCCGCCGCCTCGACCATGCCAACATCTTCCTGATCATCGCCGGCACCTACACGCCGCTCACCATGCTGCTCCTGCCGGAAGCGAAAGGCCGGTGGCTGCTGTGGGGCATCTGGGCGGCGGCCCTCGCCGGGATCGCCTTCCGGGTGTTCTGGGTGGGCGCCCCGCGCTGGCTCTACACCCCGTGCTACATCGCGATGGGCTGGGCCGCCGTCTTCTACCTCCCCGACTTCATGCGCAGCGGCGGCATCGCCGTCCTGGTCCTGGTGATCGCGGGCGGCGTGCTCTACAGCGCGGGCGGGGTGATCTACGGCCTCAAGAAGCCCAACCCGTCACCGCGCTGGTTCGGCTTCCACGAGGTCTTCCACTCCCTCACCCTGGCCGCCTTCATCGCCCACTACGTGGGCATCTCCCTGGTGGCCTACCAGCACGGATGAGCCGGGCGCGCCCGGGGACCGTCCGGCGGACCGAGCCGGGGACACGGGATCCGGCACGCCCTCCTGCGCCGTGCGGCCCAGCACACCGGCCCCGCTCGCCCCAGCCGGGCAGGTCCCGTCGGCCGCCTCCGGCCCGGCCGCCCCGGAACGGCACCAAGGCCCCGGGCCGGAAATCCCGCGGCTCCGGGCCGCGCACATGACATCCTGACCCGGTGAACGGTCCCGAGATCCACGTCGAGTTCGCCCCCGACCTGCTCGTCTTCGTCCCCCGGGCACGCACCACCGGCGCCGTGAGGGCCCCGGCCGACGGCGTCTCCACCCTCGGCCACCTCGTCGAGTCCCTCGGCGTACCGCTGACGGAGGTCGGCGCGCTGCTCGTGGGCGGCCGGGAGGTTCCCGTCTCGCACCTCCCGGCCGCGGGCGAGTCGGTCACCGTCCGCCCCGTCGCCCATCCCCAGCACGTACCCGGCGCCCCGCTCCGCTTCCTCCTCGACGTCCACCTCGGCACGCTGGCCCGCCGGCTGCGGCTGCTGGGCGTGGACACGGCGTACGAGTCGACGGACATCGGCGACCCGGCCCTGGCCGCCCGGTCCGCGGCCGAGAGACGGGTGATGCTCAGCCGCGACCGCGGGCTGCTGCGCCGCCGGGAACTGTGGGCCGGCGCGTTCGTCTACAGCACCGGGCCCGACGAGCAGCTGCCGTACGTCCTGGACCGGTTCCGGCCCGAGCTGCGCCCCTGGACCCGCTGCATCGCCTGCAACGGGCTGCTCCGCGCCGCCACCAAGGACGAGGTCGCCGACCAGCTGAAGAGCGGCACGCACCGCTCGTACGACGTGTTCGCCCAGTGCGGCGACTGCGGCCGCGCCTACTGGCGGGGCGCGCACCACGACCAGCTGGAGGCGATCGTGGAACGCGCGCTGAGCCGGGTCGCCCAGGGGTGAGCGTCCCGGCTCCGCCGCTTCAGCCGCCCAGGGCCGCGCTCAGCCGATCGGGATCGGTCGTCGGCGCGTCACAGGTGAAGTTGCGGCAGACGTACGCGGTCGGTTCACCGCCCACCAGGGGCCGGTCGGCCAGCAGCGGGAACTCGTCGCTCTCCGGTGTCCCGAGGGCGATCACCGCACCCGGGGCGGTGCCCAGAAGCGCCGTACGGTGCAGGGCCGTCGTGGCCGGGTCGGCGAGCGCGGGGCCGACCACCGCGACCTCCCGCGGACCGTCCAGTGCCGCCTCGGCGACCGCGAGCCCCCAGCCGACGAACCGCGGCACCCGCGGACCGAGCGTCCCCACCACGCCCAACGCCCTTTCCGCGGCGGTGCGGTGGGGCTCGGATCCGGTCTGCGCCGCATACCCGAGCAGCGCACCCGCGGCTGCCGTCCAGCCGGACGGGACGGCGTTGTCGGTCGGGTCCTGCGGGCGCCGGATGAGCCGCTCGGCGTCGGACGCCGTGTCGTACAGGGTGCCCGACTCGGGGTCGGCGAAGCGGGCCAGCACATGGTCGAGCAGCAGCCCGGCGAATTCCAGCCACGCCCCCTCCCCGGTCACCGAGGCCAGCGCGAGGAGGCCCTCGGCGACATCGGCGTAGTCCTCCAGAACGCCCGCGCTGCCTCCGACACGGCCGTCCTTGCTGGTCCGGGCGATCCGGGCGTGGTCGTCGAGGTGCACGCGGACCAGCAGGTCGGCGGCGGCGACCGCGGCCTCGGTCAGGTCCGGCCGGCCGAAGTAGGCGCCGGTCTCGGCGAGCGCGGCGATCGCCAGCCCGTTCCAGGCGGCGACGACCTTGTCGTCCCGGCCGGGAGCGGGACGTGCGCCGCGCGCCGCGAGCAGCCGCTCCCTGATCCCGTCGGGGCCGGCGATCCGGCCGGCGTCGAACACCTCGTCCTGCTGCGGAAGCCGGAGCACGGAGGCGCCCTCCTCGAAGGTGCCCTCATCGGTCACCCCGAAGTACCGCACGGCGAGTTCGGCGTCCTCCGTGCCCAGCACCTCACGCAGCTGCGCGGGCGTCCAGACGTAGTACGCCCCCTCGACGTGCCGCCCCGTCCCGTCGTCACTGTCGGCATCCAGCGCGGACGCGAACCCGCCCTCGGGCGTACGCAGTTCGCGCACCATGAAGTCGGCGGTCTCCAGCGCGACCCGGCGCGCGGGCTCCGACCCGGTTGACCGCCAGAGATGGGCGTAGACGCGGCACAGCAGGGCGTTGTCGTAGAGCATCTTCTCGAAGTGCGGCACCACCCAGTCCCGGTCGACGGAGTAGCGGGCGAAGCCGCCGCCGAGCTGGTCGTAGATGCCGCCACGGGCCATCCGCTCGGCGGTGTCCCCCGCCATCTGGAGGGCTCCCTCGGCGCCGGTGCGGGCGTGGTGCCTGAGCAGGAACTCGATCACCATGGACGGCGGGAACTTCGGCGCCCCGCCGAATCCGCCGCGCTGCGGGTCGTACTCCCTGGTCAGGCCGAGCAGCGCCTGCGCCTGCTGTTCCTCGCCGGGCAGCCGCGCGTCGCCGTAGGAGATCTCCCGCCCCGCCAGGTCCCGCACGATCTTCCCGGCGACCTCGGCGACCTCGTCCCTGCGCTCGTCCCAGGCCTGGTGCACGCCCTGGAGCAGCTGCCGGAAGGACGGCATGCCCTGGCGGGGCTCGGGCGGGAAGTAGGTGCCGAAGTAGAACGGCTCGGCGTCCGGGGTGAGGAACACGGTCATCGGCCAGCCGCCCTGCCCGGTCGCCGCCTGCACGGCCTCCATGTAGACCGCGTCCACGTCGGGACGCTCCTCCCGGTCCACCTTGACGCTCACGAAGTGCGCGTTCAGGTACTCGGCGGTCGCCCGGTCCTCGAACGACTCGTGCGCCATGACGTGGCACCAGTGGCAGCTCGCGTACCCGACGCTCAGCAGGACGGGCACGTCGCGCTCGCGCGCCTCGGCGAAGGCTTCGTCCGACCAGGGCCACCAGTCGACGGGGTTGTCGGCGTGCTGGAGGAGGTAGGGGGACGTCTCGTGGGCCAGTCGGTTCGGCATGGGTCCATCCTGCCCCAGTACCGGCACGGCACCGCTGTACCGGTGTGCCCCGCCGCCGTCCGTGCCCCGGATGCCGACTGTGCGGGTGCCCCTCGCACGGACGTCCGCCGCCCGGACGTCCGTCGCCCGGACGTCGTCCTGTCCCCCTGCTTCCCGAGGTACGGCGTGCACAGGACACTCGGGCCACGCATAACCGGCAGGGGTCTCGGGGAGGGGACGGGAGGGACCCGAGGACAGCCGGGCACACCGGGTGCGGACGAGGCCGCCTGAGGGGGACGTGACATGCGGGACAGTCATCGTGCGGACGCCGAGCGGTTGTTGGTGCGGGCTGTGGAGGAGGAGGTGCGCCGCCCGGGCGGGCGCACCGACGGGAAGGTGCTGCTGTCCCGGGCGCGCGGCGCCATGGACGCGATGGCGCGGACGGCCGCCGAGGAGTACGAGGCGTACACCCGTGCCCTGGACGAGGCGGCGGCCGGACAGCTCACTTTCGGCCAGCGGTACGCCCGTGAGGGTGCCGGGACGCCGCTGCTCGTGGCCGGGGTGGCCGGGGCGGCGGCCGTGGTCGCCGACCTCCTCCTCGGCACCGGGACCGGGACGGCGCTCGGCGCTGGTGTGGCCGTCGGGGTGGCCGGGGCGGCGGCGACCGTGGTGAAGGTCGTGGGCGTGCATGTACCCGCCGCCCACCACCGGGCCGGCGCGGTGAGCCAGCCGGGCGGGCCCGAGCAACTGCGGCTGCAGTGGCTGACGGCGCTGGAGGTGCGCGGCATCCGTCCGTTCCTGGACCAGCAGCGGATGCTGGCCGTGTCCACGGGGCCCAGGCGGAAGGGGCCGCGGCTGCGCGGCACGGACAAGAGCGCGGCGGCCCGCGGGCGCAGCGTGCTCGAGCAGTCGTTCGGACAACTGCCCGAACCGGTCGGGGCGCTCGCGGGGCGGCGGCGGGAGATGGCACAGATCCGGCAGTGGGTGCAGGCCGCACGCGCGACCACCGGGACCCTGACGACGGTGGTGGTGCTGTACGGGGCGCCCGGCAGCGGCCGGAGCACGCTCGCGGTGCGCGCCACGCACGACCTGAAGGACTACTTCCGCGGCGCCTGCGTGGTCGATCTGCGCGCCGACAGCCCCGGCGAGGCGCCGCTGTCGACGCGGGACGCCCTGCTGCATCTGCTGAACCGGCTGGGGGCGCCCCGCGAGCAGCTGCTGTTCCGTGAGCGGACCTCACCCGACCAGCAGGTCAGACGGCTGAGCGAGCTGTACCGCCAGCAGGTGACGGGCATGCCGGTGACGGTCGTCCTCGACGACGCCGCGGACCCGCAGCAGGTCCGCACCCTGCTGCCGGAGCGTTCCGACAGCCTGGTCCTGGTGACCTCCCGCGCGCCGCTCGGCCTGCCCGACGACCTGCCGGCCCGGGTGCACCAGATGCCGGTGGAGGCACTGGACGCTGCGGGCTCGGAGGAGCTGCTGTCGTCCGCCGCCCAGGAGTCCTTCGAACCGTACGACGCCGAGTCGGCCGGCCTCGTCCGGGAGCTGTGCGGCGGGCTGCCGCTGGCGCTGCGGATCGCTGGTTCGTCGCTGGGCGCGCGCTCGCCGCGTGCGCTCGCCGCGGACCTGAGCGCGTACGGCCCGGTCGACCCGGTCGAGCGTGCCCTGTGGCTGCGCTACACGGACCAGCCGGACACGCTGCGGCGGCTGCTGCGCCGGCTGGCGCTGGCGGGCCGGGTCTCGCTGGGCGCCGCCGCGGCGGCCGCGGTGCTCGGCACCGACGAGGCCGAGGCGCGGCGGCACCTGGAGGCGCTGTCCCGGACCGGTCTGATCACCCCGGTGCGGCAGGGCCGCTACCAGCTGCACGACCTCGTACGCGCCTTCGCGCTGGCTCGTCTCCTCGACGAGGAGGACCCGGCCGAGCGGACGGCTGCGCAGGAGCGGCTGATCGTGAACTACGCCGAGCTGGCCGACTCGGTGCTGCGCCTGGTCGACGGGAACATGTCAACCCGCTCCGACCGCTTCGGCTCGTACGGCTTCACGTCGCTGGACGAGGCGCTGCGCTGGCTGGACGACGAGTCGAGCTTCATCACGGCGGCGCTGCGGCACGCGGAGGGCGTGGACCAGCGGGCGGTGCTGAACCTCCTCGGCGCGCTGTGCGACTACTGCCTGCTGCGCGGCGACCTGTACCGGCTCGGGGAGATCAGCGAGCTGGCGCAGGCCGTGGACGAGGGGCTGCTGGTGCGTTCGGTGCAGTGGCGCACCGGTATCGCGGCACGTCAGCTGGGCGAGCTGGACACGGCGCGGACGACCCTGACCTCGGTGGTCGGCCTGTACCGGGAGGCGCACCACGACGCGGGCGCCGCGCGGGCGCTGACCTCGCTGGGCATCACGCTGCACCACCAGGGCAACCTGACGGAGGCGTCGGCCCGGCTGCGGGAGGCGATGGACCTGCAGTCCGCGCCCCGGCTGGCCACCGACCGGGCGTGGACGATGCACGCGCTGGCCGCGGTGGAACGCGACCGGTCCCGGCTGGCCGAGGCCCTGGACCTGCTCACCGAGTCGCTGGTGCTGCACCGGGCGGGCGAGTCCGTGCACGGCCAGGCGTGGGCGCACTTCCAGCTCGGGCAGCTGCACCTGCGGACGGGCGACGTCCCGCACGCCGAGACGGAGCTGCGCACCGCGCTCGAGCTGTACGGCCGTACCCGCGACGCCCGCGGGGAGGCGTGGGCACTGACCCAGCTGGCGCGGGCCCGGCTGGTCGCCGGGGACGCCTCACCGGCGGTGGAGGACCTGCGGCGGGCCGCCGCCCGGCACCGGGACAACGAGGACGCGCGCGGGGAGGCGTGGACGCTGTACTACCTGGGCCAGGCACTGGAGGAGACCGGGGACCTGGACCGGGCGGTGCGCGAGCTGGAGCGGTCCCGCACCATGTTCTCCCGAATGCGGGACGTGTACGGGCTGGCCTGTGCCCGGCACCACTCGGCCCGGGTGACCCGCGACCAGCGGGCCGCGCAGACCGGCTCGCTGCGCAACTCCGGCTTCGCCCGTCAGCTGCTGGTCGACGCCCGTGCGGACTTCCAGCGCATCGGGGTGGCCCACGGCGAGGCGTGGACCTGCCTGGAGCTGGCGGTCGTCGACGCGGGCAACGCCCGCACGCAGCAGGCGCTGGCCCTGTGCGACGAGGCGGCGGCACTGTTCGCGTCCTACGGGGACCGGCGCGGGGAGGACTGGGCCCGGTTCCTGCGCTGCACCCTGCTCCCGTACGCGGCCCCCGGCGGTACGGAGGTCGGTACGGCGGTGGCCCAGGAGGAGCTGACCCAGCTCGGCCGGAGCGCGCACGCCGCCCGCGACGACAAGCTGGGCGACTACGTGGACGCCTACCAGCTGCTGCTGGAGCGGGGGGCGAGCCTGGAGGCGGGCTGGCAGGCGTGGCGCCTGGGCATGGTCCCCGGCCGCCACGCGCGCGAGGTGACGGGGGTGGCCGTGGGGTCGCGGACGCGGGGCGGCCCGGTGGAGTGACGCGGACACCTCCGCGGGCCCGAGGCCCTGCCGGGCGCCGGCGCGCGGCGCGCTCCAGCACCGCACGGCCGCGTACGCGCGACGTGCGCGTCCGCCACCGGCGGTACCGCCGGTGGCTGCCGGTCGCCAGGCGCCTGCCGGGTGCGGGGCGGGCCGGTGGCGGACGACGTCCGTCGGACACCCGGAGCGGGCCGGCGGGACCCCGACCCCGGCTGCGGGACACGGTGGGCGGTACGGACGCCTCCAGGCACCGGGATACCACGACCTCACTGCCGGGCACGCGAGGCGCGCCTCGGCGGACGACGCCCCGGAGCGGGCCGGCGGGATCCCGGCCAGGGGGCCGCGTCGGCCGGTGGGGCGCGAAGTCAGGGCGGCGGGGCGGGGGCGCCCCTGCGACACGGGCCACCGTGTGACAGGGGCCCGCGGGGTGCCGCCGCCCACGCGTGCTGCCGCGTGGCCCTCCGGTACCGGAGGGCCACGCGGATCAGCCCTGCTTCTTGCCTGCCGTGTCGGCGGTCGGCTGCCCGGCCTTCCCGGGTTCTGCCGCCCGGGGCCCCGGCTCGGCGAAGTCGACCCGGTTCATGTGCCGGTTCATCGACTTCATCAGACCCCAGACCGCCAGGGCCATCACCGCGAACACGACGAAGCCGAGGACACCGGGGGAGACCTTGTCCTCGTCGAGCTCGGCGAGGGTGACCAGGTGGCTCATTGCCAGGTGTGCGCTTGCGCTCATGTCAGGCATTGTCGCGGATGCCCGCGAAGAGGTCGTCCTCGGGGAGGGAGGTATCGACGAGGGACTTCGCCAGCTCGTACTCCTCGGTGGGCCAGACCTCCTTCTGGACGCCCATCGGGATCCGGAACCAGCCGCCGTCGGGGTCGATCTGCGTGGCGTGCGCGATCAGGGCCTTGTCACGGATCTCGAAGAAGTCCGCGCACGGAACGTGCGTGGTGAGCGTGCGCTCCTTGCGCTCGAACTCCGCCCAGCCCTCGAGCCAGTCCCCGTACGGCGACTCCAGGCCGCGGTCCAGCAGCGCCTGGTGCAGCATCTCGATGCGGGGGCGGTTGAAACCCTGGTTGTAGTAGACCTTCAACGGCTGGAAGACCGGGCCGAACTCGTCCTCCGGGTACGCCCCGGTGTCCGCCGCCCCCTCGAAGGCCACCATCGTGATCTTGTGGGTCATGATGTGGTCGGGGTGCGGGTAGCCGCCGTTCTCGTCGTAGGTGGTGATCACCTGGGGACGGAACGCGCGGATCTTCCGCACCAGCTCCCCGGCCGCCGTGTCCACGTCCTGAAGGGCGAAGCAGCCCTCGGGCAGCGGGGGCAGCGGGTCGCCCTCGGGCAGACCGGAGTCGACGAAGCCGAGCCATTCCTGCTTCACCCCGAGGATCTCCCGGGCCTCGTCCATCTCCTTCCTGCGCACCTCGTGGATGTTCTCCTCGATGTACGGATCGCCCTGCAGTCTGGGGTTGAGGATGGAGCCGCGCTCCCCGCCCGTGCAGGTCACGACCAGCACGTCCACCCCCTCGGACACGTACTTCGCCATGGTGGCCGCGCCCTTGCTCGACTCGTCGTCGGGGTGGGCGTGCACGGCCATCAGTCGCAACTGATCAGTCAAGACTCATTCCTCAAGTCGGCAAGTCGTCAGGCGCCCCGCGCATCCGGCACGCGATCCACCGGCGGTCGCCCCGTGGGAGGTGTTCCCCGGGCGCCCCGGTGGGGTGGCGGTCGGGCGGTGGGCGGAAGGCTTCTATAGTGACCGAAGCCAGGGACGAATAATTCCGGAGTCCGCCCCCGAGCCTTGCCGGGAGTACACCGTCCCGTTCCTGCCGAGGAGACGACCATGAGTACGGCGAGCACGCGACCGCCCGAGGGCCGTTACGGCCTCTCCTCGGACGAACGCGCGGACCGCACTCTCAGGATCGTCGGTGCGGGTCTGGCCGCGGTCGTGCTCACCCTGCTGGGCTGGTTCGGCCACCACCACGTCGTCCAGAACGAGATCAGCGGTGAGCTGATCGCCTTCGACGTCTCGAAGACCGAGGTGCGGGTGCGTCTGGAGGTCCACAAGGACGCCGGCGTCGAGGGCTACTGCACGGTGCGCTCGCAGGCCGAGGACGGTGCCGAGGTGGGCCGCGCCGACTTCCGCTTCGGCAGGGACGACACCCGCGTCGACAAGGTCGTCACGCTGCGCACGACGTCCCCGGGCACCTCGGCCGAGCTCGTCGGCTGCCACGCCGGCTAGAGCCGGCCCGACCGGACCGGTAGTGCGAGAAATACTGAGTCGCTGACCTGCGGGAACAGGATTGTCGCGGCTTATGTCCTCCCTCTTCCACCGCTGAATTGTTAGGCTCGTGGTTTCGCCCATCCGTGGAGGAACATCCTTCAGGGAGGGCGAGCTTTGCATTCCCACGTACCTACGAGGAGCACCAGTGACCCAGACCAGCGAGAACGTCACCTGGCTGACCCAGGAGGCGTACAACAAGCTCAAGGACGAGCTTGAGTACCTTACTGGTCCCGCGCGTACGGAGATCTCCGCCAAGATCGCCGCCGCGCGCGAGGAGGGCGACCTGCGGGAGAACGGCGGGTACCACGCGGCCAAGGAGGAGCAGGGCAAACAGGAGCTCCGCGTGCGGCAGCTCACCCAGCTCCTCGAAAACGCCAAGGTCGGTGAGGCGCCGGCGGCCGACGGTTCGGTGGCGCCCGGCACGGTCGTCACGATCGCCTTCGACGGCGACGAGGACGACACGCTGACCTTCCTCCTCGCCTCGCGTGAATACGCGAGCGGGGACATCGAGACGTACTCACCGCAGTCCCCGCTGGGTGCCGGGGTCAACGGCCACAGGGTCGGCGAGGACGCGGAGTACGAGCTGCCGAACGGCAGGAAGGCCTCGGTGAAGATCCTCAGGGCCGAGCCGTACGACGGCTGACTCCGGCCGGCTCCACCCTGCGCGTCCGCACGACCGGGACTCCGCACGCCGGAACTCCGTATTCCGGGACTCCGCGCGCGGCGCGCTTCCGACCGGCCCCCGGCAGTCCTCCCCGACAGGGAGGCTGCCAGGGGCTTTGTCGTGCCGTCGGACTCTGCTGCGCAATTACCCGGCGTGATGACGCCGTGCCGATACGGCCTTCAGAGCGCGTCGCAGATGCAGGCAGGCCGGGCGCGGCCGAGCCCGGAAAGCACGGCACGTGATCGCTCGCCGAATGGAGCAGCAGAGTCCCGTCGGACTCTGCTGCTCCATTCGAGGGAGGGGCACGCACCGCATCCGAGAGGGGCCGGCCGGGGCCGGACCGCCTCCTCGCGAGGCCCGTTCCCTGCGCCCCGTCGACGGGCCGGCGTCACTCTCCGCAATGGAGCAACAGAGTCCCGTCGGGCCGGATCGAGGTCAGCCGATGACCGTGTAGCCCGCGTCGCGCAGGACCCGGTCGACCTCGGTGCGGTGCGCCGGGCCCTTCGTCTCGAGGTGCACCTCGACCTCCACCTCCGTGAGCCCGAGCCGGGGGTCGGTCCGTACATGGCTCACGTCCAGGACGTTGGCGTCGGCCACCGACAAGGCCCCGAGAAGCATCGCGAGGGCGCCCGGCCGGTCCGGCAGACGCAGCCGTACGGCCAGGTAGCGGCCCTGCGCGGCCATGCCGTGCCGCAGCACCCGCTCCATCAGCACCGGGTCGACGTTGCCGCCGGACAGCACGGCGACGACCGGTCCCTCGAAGGCGTCGGGGCGGCTCAGCAGCGCCGCGACCGGGCTCGCCCCGGCCGGCTCCACGACCAGCTTGGCCCGCTCCAGGCACAGCAGCAGCGCGGCCGACAGCTCGCCCTCGGTGACGGTGCGGACCTCGTCCACCAGCTCGCCGACGATCCCGAACGGCACGTCGCCGGGCCGCCCCACCTTGATGCCGTCGGCCATCGTCGCCGGGTCGCGCACCGACACCGGGTGCCCGGCGGCCAGCGAGGGCGGGTACGCGGCCGCGCCCTCCGCCTGCACCCCGATGATCCGTACGTCCGGCCGCAGCGCCTTCACCGCGACCGCGATCCCGGCGACCAGCCCGCCGCCGCCGGCACCGACGACGATCGTGCGCGCCTCCGGGCACTGCTCCAGGATCTCCAGGCCCACGGTGCCCTGGCCGGCGATGATGTCGGGGTGGTCGAAGGGATGGATGAACACGGCGCCCGTCTCGGCCGCGTACTCCTCGGCGGCGGCCAGCGCCTCGTCGACCACCTGGCCGTGCAGACGCACCTCGGCTCCGTACTCCCGGGTGGCGCTGATCTTCGGCAGTGGGGCGCCCTTCGGCATGAACACCGTCGCACCCACCCCGAGCAGCGAGGACGCGAGCGCGACGCCCTGCGCGTGGTTTCCGGCACTCGCGGCGACGACACCGGCGGCGCGCTGCTCGGGCAGCAGCCCGGCGATCCGGACGTACGCGCCGCGCAGCTTGAACGACCCCGTCCGTTGGAGGTTCTCGCACTTCAGGTGCACCGGGGTGCCCACCGTGCGGGACAGGTACCTGCTGCTCTCCATCGCGGTCATCCGCGCGACGCCCTGGAGCATCTTCCGGGCACCGCGTACGTCATCGAGGGTGACGGTGCGCAAGGAGTCAGCCGTGCCGTAGCTCATGCCTCCAGCATCGCAGTTCACGGGAGACGGGCGAACGCGGTGACCCACGGGTGGACCCGGCTTTGCGAAGCGTCGGTACGGCCTGCCTCCCGGCCGCGTACCCTGTCCCCCAATCAGCAGCCCTTCACGAAGTGAGCCTCCGGCCATGCCCACAACACCTGACATGTCGATGGACATGACGACCGTCGGTGACCCCGGCCTCCTCGAAAAGCTGCAGCACGAGGTGGCGCTGTTCGCCCGCCGCGCCGAACAGACCCGGCTCGGCGGCGTCGGCCAGGTGCGCAACTCCATGGACCGCGCCGCCTATCTGCTGCTCAACCGCCTGGACAACGAAGGCCCTATGGGGGTCAAGGCGCTCGCAGCGAGCATGGGCATCGACTCGTCGACGGTCACCCGCCAGGTGGCACCGCTGGTGGACACCGGTCTGGTGAAACGCACCTCGCACCCCGAGGACGGCCGGGCGGTGGTGCTCCAGCTGTCTCCGCGCGGGCAATCACGTCTGGAGGAAGTCCGTTCCTCACGGCGTCAGCTGATGGCCGAACTGACGGAGGACTGGGAGCAGGAGGAGCGCGAGGCGTTCTGCGCGCTCCTCACGCGCTTCAACAGCGCGCTCTCCGCCCGGATGGCGGCACCGGACCTGCCGGGGCAGGACGGACGGCCTGCCTCCTGAACTCCCGGGCCGCGCCGTACGGCCCGCCGAGCCGTGCACGGCAGGCGTGGAGAGCGCTGCGCGGCGTGTGCGGGGCGCGCGTCTTCGGTGCGGAGCCGCCGTCGGGGGCGGCTCCGCACCATGGGCGGGGCAGGGCCTGGGCGGCAGGTCCTCAGCGGCCGAGCGCCTGCTGGAGGTCCGCGAGCAGGTCCTCGATGTTCTCGATGCCGACGGAGAGGCGGACCAGGTCGGCGGGGACCTCGAGGGCGGAGCCCGCGACGGACGCGTGCGTCATGCGCCCGGGGTGCTCGATCAGCGACTCGACGCCGCCAAGGGACTCGCCGAGCGTGAACACCCTGGCCCGGTTGCAGACCTCGACGGCCGCCTCCTCGCCGCCCTCCACACGGAAGGAGACCATGCCGCCGAAGGACCGCATCTGCTTGGCGGCGACCTCGTGGCCGGGGTGCTCGGGCAGCCCCGGGTAAAGGACACTCGTCACACGCGCGTGCCTGCTGAGCATGTCGGCGACCTTGGTGGCGTTCTCGCTGTGCCGGTCCATACGCACGGAGAGCGTCTTGGCGCCACGCAGTACCAGCCAGGAGTCGAACGGTCCGGCGACCGCGCCCATCGCGTTCTGGTGGTAGGCCAGCTCCTCGCCGAGCTCCGCGTCCCCCGTGATCAGGGCGCCGCCGACGACGTCCGAGTGGCCGCCCATGTACTTGGTCAGGGAGTGCACGACGACGTCCGCGCCGAGCGCGAGCGGCTGCTGGAGGTACGGGGTGGCGAAGGTGTTGTCGACGACGAGGCGGGCGCCCGCGTCCCGGGCGACCTGGGCGACGGCGGCGATGTCGGTGATGCCGAGCAGGGGGTTGGAGGGGGTCTCCACCCATACCGCCCTGGTCTTCGGGGTGAGGGCGGCCCGGACGGCGGCCGGGTCGCTGGTGTCGGCCACCGACCACTCCACACCCCAGCGGGCGACCACCTTGGCGAACAGGCGGAACGTGCCGCCGTAGGCGTCGTCCGGGATCACCACGTGGTCGCCGGGGGCGAGCAGCGTACGCAGCAGGCAGTCCTCTGCCGCCAGCCCCGACGCGAACGCGAGGCCGCGGCGGCCGCCCTCCAGGGCCGCGAGGTTCTCCTCCAGCGCGGTCCTGGTCGGGTTGGCGCTGCGGCTGTACTCGTAGCCGCCGCGCAGACCGCCGACACCGTCCTGCTTGTACGTGGACACCTGGTAGATCGGCGGGACGACCGCGCCCGTCAGGGGGTCGGCCGTGTTGCCCGCGTGGATCGCGAGCGTCTCGAAGTGCTGGCTGATGTGCGTGTCGCTCATGTGTACCGAGGGTAGTCCGCCCGCGCCCCGATGGCGGGAGTCGAGTTGTCCACAGGTCCGGCACCACATTGGCCAATTGTCGGCGCGATCTGGTTCGCTTGGTGCATGGAGATTCTCTTGGTCCTGCTCGCGGTGGTCATGATCGGCTTCGTGGTGCTGTCGTTCCTGAGGCGCGGGCGCGGCGGGATCACGCAGGTACCGGCCGGACACCCCGACGCGGCGGACCCGGCCGGGTACGGCTTCGCCCTCGAGGAGGAGCTGGACGTCCGTATGCCCGGCCCCGACCAGGACCTGCTGGACGTCCTGGACCTGGTGCAGCGCACCCAGGACTACCGCGGGGCCCAGCAGTTGCTGGCCGGCACCGAGGCGACGGGCGAGCTGCGCTGGCAGCGCGTGCAGGCCTTCGCGGGCGCCGCCTCCCTGGAGCTCACCGCGCGGCCCGGCGGGGCGGCCGGTGGGTCCCCGGGCGGCCAGTGGCTGCGGGTGTGGCGCGCGGAGGCACCCAAGGACGCGGGCGGCGCGGCGGTGCACGCCGAGTTCCTGGTGCAGCAGGCGTGGCGTACGGCAGCGCCCGGGACGGACGAGTTCCGGATCATCATGGAGGAGGCGAAGGCGGCATGCGGCGAGGCCGCGCTGCTGGCCCCAGGTGACCCGGTCCCGTACATCGTGGAGCTGTCGGTGGCCCGCGGACTGGCCTACGAGCGGGCGGACTTCGAGCAGGTCTGGCTGAAGATCCTGGACCGCGCGCCGGCCCACATGGGCGCGCACCTGGCCGCGCTGCACTACTGGTGCGAGAAGTGGCACGGCTCGCGGGAGCTGGCGCACTCGTTCGCGGAGGCCGCGGCGGCACGGGCTCCGCAGGGGTCGCTGCTGGCCGCGATGCCCCTGTTCGCCGTGTTCGAGCACCTGCCGGAGGTGAACCTGGTCAGCGGTTTCCACCAGAGCCAGGTGGTGACGAAGGCGGTCCACGGCGCGCTGCACGCGGTGCACGCGACCCGCCCGGACGACCCGATGGCGGCGCATGTCCGGCATCTGCTGGTCTTCTTCCTGGTCCGCGGTGAGCGCTGGGCGGAGGCCATGGACCAGCTGATACACATCGACGGCCACGTCGGCGCGCTCCCCTGGACCCTGTCCCCCGATCCCGCCGCGGAGTTCGCGGTCTACCGGGCCCTGGCGGTCGCGGGGTACGAGGCCAACGGCGGCAGCCCGGCGACCCTGCCGCCGTGACCACGGCGGACGCCGACCGATCCGGGCTCCGGGGCGCGCCGTGTCCGCGGGTCAGGCACCCGCGTTCTCCCTGACCGTGACACGGCCCTTGCGGATGGTCGCCACGCGCGGGGCCTGCTTCGCCAGGGTCGAGTCGTGGGTGACCATGACGAAGGTGAGCCCGAGCTCCTTCCACATCCGGATCAGTACGTCCATGATCTCGTCGCGCATCGACTCGTCGAGGTTTCCGGTGGGCTCGTCGGCGAGCAGCACCTTCGGTTCCTTCACCAGCGCCCGGGCGATGGCCACCCGCTGCTGCTGCCCCCCGGACATCTCGGCGGGCAGGTGCCCGAGCCGCTCGCCGAGCCCGACCGCGGCCAGTGCCTCGGCGGCCTTCTCGCGGCGCTCCTTCGTCTTCACCCCGAGCGGGACGAGCGCGGTCTCGACGTTCTCCTGCGCGGTGAGGGTCGGGATCAGGTTGAAGGACTGGAAGACGAAGCCGATGCTCTCGCCGCGCACCCGGGTGAGCCGGGCCTCCGGCAGCTTGGCCAGGTCGGTGCCGTCGAGGAGGATCTCGCCGGAGCTGGGGTGGTCCAGTCCGCCGAGCATCTGCAGCAGTGTGGACTTGCCGCCGCCGGTGGGGCCCTGGATGACGAGCCGGTCGCCGTCGGGGATCGTCAGGTCGATGCCGTCGAGGGCGTGGACGGTGTCCTTACCCCGGGTGTAGCGCCGGGTGACGCCTTTGAGTTCGTACATGGGTCAACTCCTTTATTGCGGTACGAGAGTGAGGGCCCGTCGGCAGCGGGACGGAGCCCCGCGATGCCGTCAGCGGCGCCGGCGCCGCTGACGGTCCCGGCGCCGGGCGGCTCTACGCGACGCGGCGCAGCGCGTCCGCCGGCCGGAGGCGGGAGGCGCGCCAGCCGCCGAAGGCACCGGCGACGAGTCCGCCGGCCACCGCGAGGCCGACCGCGAGGGCGACGGTCGTGAGGCTGACCGGCGCGGTGAGAGCGACCTCGAGGGTCCTGGCAGCCGCTTCCCGGCCGGGACCACCACCGCCCGGGCCGCCCATGCCGCCGCGACCGCCCGCGCCGGCTCCGCCGCCGGCGAGTTCGGCCCGCAGGGTGGGGCTGACCGCGGTGACGGCGTACGCGCCCGCCAGGCCGAGCGCGATACCGAGCGCGCCGCCGATCAGGCCGTGCACGACCGCCTCGCCGACCACCTGCCCGGTCACCCGCCCCGACTTCCAGCCCAGGGCCTTCAGCGTGCCGAACTCGCGCACCCGGCGGGAGACCGCCGAGGAGGTGAGCAGTCCGGCGACGAGGAACGCGGCCACGAGCACCGCGGCCGACAGCCACGTGCCGACGCCGGTGGCGAGGGAGGACGCGGTGGACAGCGAGCCGGAGACGGTGTCCGCGAGGTCGGCGGAGGTGGTGACCGTCGTCCCCGAAACGTTCTTCCGGATCGCGGACTTGATGCTGTCGAGTTGCTGCGAGTCGGTCGCCCGGACGTAGATCGTGGTGACCTTGCCCTCGGCGTCGGCCAGGGTCTGGGCCTGCTTCAGCGGGACGTAGAGGTCGGCGGTGGCGTCTCCGCTCTCGGCGGTGGCGATACCGATGATCTTGAACTTGGTGCTCTTGACGGTGACGGTGTCACCGGTCTCGAGCTCCTTCTCCTTGGCGTGGGCGGAGTCGACGACGGCCACCTTCGCGTCGGTCTCGCTCGCCCTGAAGGTACGGCCGTCGGTGATCCCGGAGGAGGTCAGCGGGCCGAGCTCCGACTCCGTGACGTCGGTACCGTGGACGGAGTAGCTGGTGACGTCGAAGTCGGCGCCGCCGCCCTGCACCCCGCCGCCGCCCTCCGGCGGCGCGGCCCCGCCGGGGCCGCCCTGCCGGCCGCTCCCGCCGTCCTGCTGGACCTGGCCGCGGGTGAACTCGCCGCTGACCTTGACGACCTGGAGGCTCAGCCCGCCCACGGCGTCGGCGACACCGTTCTGTTTGCCGACCTTGTCCACCGTGGAGCCGGTGAGGCTCTGGAAGCCCTGCACCATGACGCGGTCGGTGCTCTGCTCCTCGCCGGAGTCCTCGTCCTGGGCGTCGAATCTGAAGCCCGGCCGCTCCGCGCGCTCTCCGGGCGCCTCCACGGCCTTGGTGACTGTCATGTCCGTCCCCAGTCCGTACAGCGACTGCAGGACCTTCTCCTGCGCCCTGCCCATCCCGGAGGACACGGAGCTGACGACGATGACCAGCGCGATACCGAGCGCGAGGCCGGAGGCGACGACGAGGGCCGCTTTTCTGCGGCGGCGCAGTTCGCGCCTCAGGTAGGTGAAGAACATGGGGGCAAGCTAGGGAGTGCCCCTGATGAAGTGTTAAGCCCGGGATAAGAGCCGCATGAGAAGAGAGCCGGACCGTACGAACCGATGCCGCCGTCCGCCCGGGAGGGCGGACGGCGGCATCGGCCGGGCAGGTCGGGCAGGGGGCGCCGGGTGGTGCCGGCGGCCGGGTCAGACGGCCGAACCCGCCTTCCACTGGGCCCAGTCCATGTTCCAGCCGTTGAGACCGTTGTCCGGGGCGATGGTCTTGTCGCCGGTGTTCTGCACGACGACGACGTCACCGACGATCGAGTTGTCGTAGAACCAGGCGCCCGGCGTGTTCGGGTCGTCGGCGCCCTGGGTGTCGGCCAGACCGACGCAGCCGTGGCTGGTGTTGACGCTTCCGAAGATGGACTTGGCGCCCCAGTAGTTGCCGTGGAGGAAGGTGCCGGAGGTGCTCAGGCGCATGGCGTGCGGCACGTCCTTGATGTCGTACTCGCCCTCACCGTCGTCGTCGGTGAAGCCGACGGTCGCACCGTTCATCCGGGTCTCCTTGAACTTCTCGGAGATCACCATCTGGCCTTCGTACGTCTTGTTCTCGGGCGACCCGGCGGAGATCGGGATCGTCCGGACGGTCTTGCCGTCCTGCGTGACCTTCATCTGCTTGGTGTCGGCGTCGACGATCGAGACCTGGTTGCGGCCTATCTTGAAGTTGACCGTCTTCTGCTGGACGCCGTAGACACCCTCGGCACCCTCGACGCCGTCGAGCGCCAGCTCCAGGGTGACGGTGGAGTCCTCCTGCCAGTAGTCCTCGGGACGGCAGTCCATACGGTTGGCGTTGAACCAGTGGCAGGCCACCTCCTGACCACTGGTGCTGGAGACGGTGATGCCCTTCTGGACCTCCGCCTTGTTGGTGATCGCCTTGTCGAAGTTGATCGACACCGGCATGCCGACACCCACGGTCGAGCCGTCGTCCGGGGTGAAGGTGCCGATGAAGCTGCTGGTCGGCGAGACCGTGGTGAACGACGCGTTCTCGTGGGCGGCGCGGCCCTCGGAGTCCTCGGCGGTGGCGGCCAGCTTGTAGGTGGTGGCGCGCTCCAACTGGCCGCTGGGCTTCCAGCTCTTCTTGTCCGCGGATATCTCACCCTCGACGGCGGTACCGTCGGTGGTCGTCATCTTGACCTCGGTGAGCGTGCCCTTGGTCACGGCGACCGCGGCGGAGTTGTTGATGGAGGCGTTGCTGGAGCCGTCCTTCGGCGTGATCTTGATCTGGGCCGCGGAGGTCTTCTTGGCCGCCGCCTCGTCGACCTGGGTCTGCGACGTGCCCTTGCCACTGTCCCCGCCGGAGCCCGTGTCCTCACCGCCGCCGGAGCACGCCGAGAGCACCATCACTCCGCCGAGCAGAGCGGACGCAGCCGTCAGGCCCCTACGCCGCTTACCGTCCGTCATCACACGCTTCTCCATCGTCGCCGCTTGCCCGAACCCCACGGGCCCCGCACCCGAAGCCGAGAGTCCCCGTCGAACACCTCAACGCTACGACCGGCAGGTCCCGTTCCATATGGGCCGCGAATGTGGGGCTCACCACGTCCGTCGCGGCCGGGCGGGAATGATCGGCCCGTGCGTCACCAAAGACGCCGGACCCCGGGCGGCGGTTGCCGCCCGGGGCCACGATTTCCCCGAACCGGGTCGGCCAGTCACGCCGGCCCGCCGCAATCCGCTCTACCCACAGCCCTTTTTTCTCATGGAGAGGTATTTCGCGCTTTGGCACTTACATCCCTTTTGTGAGACATGCCCGCATCGGACCAGCTGCCGTGCCCGCCCGAAGCGCCACCCACCGCACCGTTGCCTGACGCCTCGTCGATTCCCTCGCCGCCGAACTCGTCGCCACCGAACTCGTCGCCACCGAACTCGTCACCGTCGAACCCGTCCCCGTCGAGGTCCCACTCGGGCGAGTCCGGGTCGTAGTCGATCTCCTCGCTGCTCCACGAGGCCTGCTGGAGTTCCACGCCCGGCACGTCACCGACCAGGCCGAACGGGTCGACGAGGTGCGCGAGCGCCTCGGCCGTGTCCCCGGTCACCGCGTCCCGGGCCGGCTCCCGCTCCCCGGCCGGCAGATCGCCGTCGTCCGCGATCCTGGCCAGTGCCGCCCTGGCCACGGCGACCTCGTCGCCGACCTCGAGAACGAGGTCGACCCGAAGTCGCACAAACCGTGATGTCTCTGGAGTGCTCATGCCCGGAGCGTACGGCTCCGGCTCCCGTGACTTTCCTGTGACCCGAGACTTTCACTACCATCAGCCCACACGGCCAATTCGCCAGCACCACAAGGGGATCGATATTCCGTGTCATCCGCGCTCCGTCCGTTACTGACCGCCACCGCCGCGGGCACCCTGCTGGGCGCCCTGTGGTTCGTCCCGTCCGCCAACGCGACCTCCGGGGCCCCGGCGAGAGGAACCACCCCGACAAGCCCGTCTCCGCAGGTCACAGAGCAGGCCAGGGTCACTTCCAGCACCTTGGCCGACACCTCGACCGTGTCGTACGACGGCACCGTCGGGGAGGTCCGGCTCGCCGACACCGGCAGCTTCAACAGCACGCCGTACACCGTCGGCGGCACCGCCTGCCTCACCCTCGGCGCGGGCTTCGTCGCCTACTCGGTCCGCCGGGAACGGCTCGACTTTTAACGCGCTTGACTTTTCCTTGAGATTACTTTGACCGCACCCTTCCCTGTGCCGCGGTTCCCGTCACCGCAGCGGGCCGGTGACCTGTTCCACAGCCGTCAGCAGCCGTCCGTCGCGTACGAACGCTTCCGCCGCGGCGAGGTCGGGCGCGAGAGGGCGGTCCGGGCCGGGACCGCCCACACCGGCCTGTCGCGCGGCCTCGACCACGGCCCGGGTCGCGGGCGCCGGAGTGAGCCCCTCGCGCAACTCCACCGCACGCGCGGCGGCGTACAGCTCGATGGCGATGACCCTGGTGAGGTTGTCGACCGAGGTACGCAGCTTGCGCGCGGCCGACCATCCCATCGAGACGTGGTCCTCCTGCATCGCGGAGGACGGGATCGAGTCCGCAGACGCCGGGACGGCCAGCCGCTTCAGCTCGCTCACGAGTGCGGCCTGCGTGTACTGAGCGATCATCAGACCGGAGTCGACGCCCGCGTCGTCGGCGAGGAACGGCGGCAGCCCGTGGCTGCGGTTCTTGTCCAGCAGCCGGTCGGTACGGCGCTCGGCGATGGAGCCGAGGTCGGCGACGGCGATGGCGAGGAAGTCCAGCACATAGGCCACCGGGGCGCCGTGGAAGTTGCCGTTGGACTCCACCCGCCCGCCCTCGAAGCCGAACGCCCCCGAACCGGTGCCGCCCGGACCCGTACCGCCATGACCGGTCCCGTTGTGACCGGCCTCGCCGGGCAGCACCACCGGATTGTCGATGGCCGCGGCGAGTTCGCGCTCGGCGACCAGCCGGGCGTGCGTGATCGTGTCCCGTCCGGCGCCCGCGACCTGCGGGGCGCAGCGCACCGAATAGGCGTCCTGGACACGCGGCGCGTCGTCCTGGTGATGTCCCGTCAGGCCCGAACCGGAGAGCACGGCGAGCATGTTGGCGGCGCTGACGGCCTGGCCCGGGTGCGGGCGGATGGCATGCAGTTCGGGGGCGAGGACCTTGTCGGTGCCGAGCAACGCCTCCAGGCTCATCGCGGCCGTGACGTCGGCGGACCGGTACAGGGTGTCGAGGTCGGCGAGGGCCATGACCAGCATGCCGAGCATGCCGTCGGTGCCGTTGAGAAGGGCGAGCCCTTCTTTCTCGCGCAGTTCCACGGGCCGGATCCCGTGCTCGGCCAGCAGGTCGCCGGCGGGGCGCAGGGTCCCGTCGGGTCCTTCGGCCTCCCCTTCACCCATCAGGGCCAGGGCGCAGTGGGACAGCGGGGCCAGGTCGCCCGAGCAGCCGAGGGAACCGTACTCGTGCACCACGGGGGTGATCCCGGCGTTCAGCACGTCGGCGATCGCCTGCGCGACCTCGGGGCGTACGCCGGTGTGCCCGGAGCAGAGGGTCTTCAGCCGCAGGAACATCAGGGCGCGGACGACCTCGCGCTCGACGCGGGGCCCCATGCCGGCGGCGTGCGAGCGGACGATGTTGCGCTGCAGCCGGTCACGCAGCTCGGGACCGATGTGCCGGGTCGCCAGAGCGCCGAAGCCGGTGCTCACCCCGTACACGGGCTCCGGCTTGGCGGCCAGGGCGTCCACGATCCCGCGGGAGGCGGCGAGGGCGGCCAGCGCCTCACCGGAGAGCTCGACGCGGGCACCGCCGCGCGCCACGGCGAGCACGTCGGACGCGGTCACTGCGGACGCCCGCCCGTCTCCCACCACCACCCCTTCAAGGCCGCGCCTCGCGCCTTCCGCGTTCACCACAGTGCGCATATCCATATTCAGGAGCGTACGCAGTGAATTCATTGATGTCACCACCGGGGCCGGCGGTCACCCCTTACCGCCGCCCCCGCCCTACGGCGAGTGCCGCCCCCGGAACCGGCGCCGCTCGCCGTCCGGCTCCCGTACCGGCTCGTCCGCCAGGCGTACGACCGGGTCACCCGGACCCTCACGCCCGGCGACGACGGGACGGCGTGCCCGCTCGGCCTTCGCGCGGTACTGCGCCGCGTCGGCCAGCCGGAAGAGCCGCCGGGCGGAGTGCACGGGGCCGATGGCGTCCCCCGTGGAGGCCACCCCGCAGGCCACACCGTCTCCGATCCCCAACTCCACGGCGCGGCGGCACACTTCGTCGGCCGCCTCGACCGCTTCGTCGGCGGGCGGCCCCACCGCCAGCAGGCAGAACTCGTCCCCGCCGAGCCGCGCCGCGAGGGCGCCGGGAAGCATGGCCCCGCACAGGGACAGCACGGTCCCGAACCGCTCGAGCAGCCGGTCGCCGACGGCATGTCCCAGGGTGTCGTTGACCCGCTTGAGCCCGTTCAGGTCGCACACGACGAGGCTGACGACGGCACCGTCCCGGCGGTGCCGCTCGATCGCCTCGTCGAGCCGCACATCCACGGCCCGGCGGTTGGCCAGCCCGGTGAGCGCGTCCGTGTACGCCAGCCGCCGCGCCTCCTCCAACCGCTCGGTCTGCGCGATCCCGGCGGCGACGACGGCGGCCAGCACCGTCGCGAAGTCGGCGTCGCCCCGCCCGAAGACGGGCGCGCCGACCGGCCGGGCCACGTACAGCTCGCCCCACGCCCGCCCGTTCAGCACGATCGGGGCGACCACGCAGCAGCCGCGCCCGCGCCGGCGCAGGGCCGCCACCCTCTGGTGGGTGTAGCCGGGCCGCCCCTCCGTCGGCCCCCGAGCGGTCTCCACCCAGGCGTCCGGCTCACCGCCACCGGCCGCCCACCGCTCGTGCAGGAACTCGGTGATCTCGGCGAACCGGTGCACGGGATAGGTCTCGTCGTCCGGGAACGCCTCCTCACCCTCGGCCAGCTCGCCGACGTTGACCAGGACCCGCAGCCGCCCCAGCTCGCGCTCCCACACCGACAGCGCGGCGAAAGTCCCGCCGAGCGCCCGGCGGGCCCCGTGGGCCGCGGCCCTCCAGACCTCCCGCGAGCTGTGCGCGGCGGCCATGCCCTGCGCCAGCTCCACCACCGCCGCCAGCCGGCTGTCCTCACCCATCCGTCCAGGCTAGGGACGATCGGGACGAATGGGCATGTTCAGGGAGCGAACGGGGAGTGCGGCCATGCCCTCCGGGCGGTCGGTGCCGCGCTACTCCCCCGGCCAGTCCGGTGTGCGCTTCTCGTTGAAGGCGGCGACGCCCTCCGCACGGTCGCCCGAGAACGCCACCGACCGCCAGGCGGCGTCCTCCACCTCGAGCCCGGCCGGCAGATCCAGCCCCTGCCCGAGCCGCAGCGCCCGCTTGGCCGCACGCAGCCCCACCGGCGAGTTGGCGGCGATCCCGGCGGCCAGGGCCAGCGCCTCCTCCCGGTCCCGGCCCGCCTCCACGAGTGTGTCGACGAGCCCCAGCTCCCGCGCCTCGGCGGCCTCCACCCGGCGCGCCGTGAAGATCAACTCGGCGGCCCGCGCGGCGCCCACGCGCCGGGGCAGCAACTGCGTACCGCCACCGCCCGGAATCACCCCGACGGACACCTCGGGCAGCCCCACCACGGCCGTGCCGTCGGCGACGATCACATCGCAGGCCAGGGCCAGTTCGAATCCGCCGCCCAGCGCGAACCCGTGCAGCGCCGCCACCGTCGGCACCGGCAGCTCCAGCACACCGGTGTACGCGCCGCGCGCCACCGGCCGCTGACGCACCAGGTCGGCGTCACTGAAGGAATTGCGCTCCTTCAGATCGGCCCCGACGCAGAAGGCCCGATCGTGCGACGAGGTCAGCACCACCACCCGTACGGCCGGATCCTTCCCCAGCGCCGCGCAGGCCCCGGCGAGGGACCGGGCCATCTCGGTCGAGACGGCGTTCATGGCCTTGGGCCGGTCGAGGACGAGCTCCGCGACACGCTCCTGCTCATGCCGCCGCACCAGCACGAACTCCCCGAACCGTTCCTCACCCATGACACCCTCCGGTTAACGTGGGTTAACATCCGTCGGCCCGATCATCGCAGTCGGACCCCCTCCGGCAAAAGGGCGTGCGTCCAGTTCCTTCGTCACCCCCCGTCCACCCGTTCGAGTGACATCCCGCCCACTCCGGCCCCGCTCCGTACGGGAAGGCCTAGCGTGCGGGGCACCGCGACGCGTGGGGGCGCGTACGCAGGGGGAGGAATCATCATGCCGACGCACACGCCGACCAGCTCGTCCAAATCGAACAGATCGCCTGGATCAGCCGTCCCGACCGTCCCGACCGTCCCGACCGTCCCGACGGAGTCTCGGTCCACCGGGCGGGAGGCGGTCGAGGGAGCACCGGCGCACGCCGGATTCGCCCTCTTCGGCGCACGCATCCGGGGCCGCCACCGCAAACCCCGCCCCCGGAAGCTCCTGCTGGCCGTCGGCGGGCTGACGCTGACCGCGGGAGCCCTGAGCCTCGTACGCCTGGCGTCCGGACCGGGCCCCACCGACGTCGGCGCCGGAACCGGCCCCCGGCAGGTCGCCCCGGACCCCTCGTCCGCCCCGGGCCCCGGCGCGGACGGCACAGGCGGCACGGGCGGCACGGACGGCAGCCCTGCTCCGGTGTCCCCGGCCGCCCCGGGGGCCCCGGGGGCCGGCCCCTCCTCGCCCACCGCCCTGAGCGGTCAGAGTGCGCCGCTGCGTGTTCCCGTCGCCCCGGGCGGCACCGTCGCACCGACCGCCGTCACACCGCCCCTCACCGCTGCGAAGACCCCCAGCACCCCACCGGACACACCGGGCGCCCCGCAGCCGCCGGCCCCCACCGGCGCCCCGCCGGACGACCCCGCTCCCTCACCGGCCCCCGCGGACCGCACACCTCCGCAGCAGAAACCACCGCCCCCGGACCGTCAGGCACCACCTCCGCCGGGCCGGCCGGGCGAACCGGGCGGCAGCGCCCCCGTCCTCTGCGTACCGATCATCGGCCTGTGCGTGGGCGGCGGCCCGGACCTCAAGGGCTGAACCACCAGGGGCCGTCGGGCAAGCACATCTCAAGGCCTCTGGGGATCGTCCCGGCGTGTGAGCAGCCATGGCTCGACCACGCCCAGGCCACGCACCGGCCTCTGCCACATCGGCTGCAGCCCGAAGCGGTACGTCGGCGGTTCCTCGCCCTCCTTCTCCGCCTCGGCCGCCGCCGCCTCGGAGGCGGGCGCGTCACCGGTGCGGATCAGTTCCTCGGCGAAGGCGGTGTCGACGAGCACGGCGTCCCGAGGAGCTATCGAGGTGAGCCGGGAGGCGAGGTTCACCGTCGTACCGAAGACATCGCCCATCCGGGTGGTGACGGTGCCGAACGCCATGCCGACCCGCAGCTCCGGCATCGTCTCGTCGTTCGCCATGGTCTCGATCAGACGCAGGGCGATCTCCGCGGCCGTTCCCGCGTCGTCGGCGGCGTAGAGCACCTCGTCCCCGAGGGTTTTGATGAGCCGCCCGCCGCGCGCGGCCACCAGGTCGGCGGCGGTCGTCTCGAAGGCCTCGACGAGTTCGCCGAGCTCCTCCTCCTCCATGCGCCGGGTCAGCCGTGTGAACCCGACGAGGTCGGCGAACGCGACGGCGAGCCGCCGGTCCACCATCTCCTCGTCGTCGGCGGCCTGGAGCACCCGCCCGGCCGAGGCGGCGAGCTGCCGTCGCCAGACGTAGACGAGGAACTCCTCCAGCTCGGGCAGGAGCAGCTCGATGATGGGGTACGTGACCTCGGTGCGTGTCATGCCCAGCTCAGGCGGCTCGGTCAGTCCTTCCAGGAAGGAATCGATCTGCCACTCGGCCAGTCGCGCGGTGGTCTGTCCCGTGGACCGCGCCACCTGCACGGCCATGGCCTCGCTCAGCAGCCCCGCCTCGACCAGACCGGCCAGCCGGCGCAGCGCCAGGACGTCGGCCTCCGTGAACGCCTTGGCCTGCCCGACGTCGGCGAACCCCATGGCCCGCCAGAACCGTGTGGCCAGCTCCACCGTGACGCTGGCACTGCGGGCCGCCTGAAAGGGGGTGTAACGGCGCTCGGCGCCCAGAATGAGCTGTTCGAGACGCAGAGCGAGCGGGTCCTCACCGTTGTCGGCGGGGCGGGAGTCGTCCCCCCGCTCGCGCGAGGCCGAGGGTGGCGGAGGCTCCGCGCGGCCCTGCGCTTCCGTTCCGGAGCCCGAGTCGTCGACGGTCACGCGTTGCTGCCCTTCCGATCTGCCACGGCCATGTCTCGACCGGCCTCAACTCTACGGCAGGTGTGCGCCAGCTCACTCCGTTCGGTTGCACCTGCAGGTGGCACGACCGGCACACCCGGCATCGGGGTACCCACCGTACGCACCCGCACCCGTGCCCGCGTGCGCCCCTCACCCGCCCCGGGCCGGCAGGGCCTACGGGACGACGGGACGTACGTGCACGATGTCGCCCGCTCCCACCGGTTCCTGCATCCCCTCCTCCGTCGCCAGTACCAGGCGCCCGTCCCCGTCCACGGCGACCGCCTCGCCCAGCAGTACCCGGTCCCCCGGCAGCTCGGCGCGCACCGCCCGCCCGAGGGTCGCGCACCCCGCCGCGTACGTCTCCTGCAGGCCGCTCGCGACCGGGTCGCCGCCCGCCTCCCGCCAGCGCCGGTACCACCCCTCCAGCGACCGCAGCACGCCCCGCAGCAGCGGGTCCCGGTCCGTGGTCACCGCGCCGGCCAGCGCCAGCGACCCGGCGGTGGGCACCGGCAGCTCGTCGGTGCGCAGGCTGACGTTGATCCCGACGCCGATCACCACCCCGTCGTCCCCGGCCCGCTCCGCGAGGATTCCGGCGGCCTTGCGCTCCTCGCCACCGACGGTGACGAGAAGGTCGTTGGGCCACTTCAGGGCCGTGTCGACACCCGCCGTACGGGACAGTCCGGTGGCCACCGCGACGCCGGTGAGCAGCGGCAGCCAGCCCCAGCGGGCCACCGGCACCTCGGTGGGCCGGAGCAGTACGGAGAAGAAGAGACCGGAGCGGGCCGGCGCCGTCCACTGCCGGTCCAGGCGGCCCCGCGCGGCGGTCTGCTCCTCGGCGACGAGCACGGCCCCCTCGTCGGCCGTCCCCTCGTCGGCGCGGGCCACGAGGTCGGAGTTGGTGGATCCGGTGCGCTGCACCACGTCGACCTGCCGCCACAGCCCGCCGTCGCGCACCAGGCCTCTGCGCAGGCCTGCGGCGTTCAACGGCGGACGGTCGAGATCGGACCAGCGTCCCGACCCGCCTTTCGGCCCGGGCGGGAGGTCCGGGCCGGTCTCGCCTTCGTCATCCGGTGACTTCGTCATGCGGCCACCCTAGGTACGCCGTTCCGCGCACCGCAGCGGGGACGGGCCGGGAGACCGGATCATGAGACCGGGTGACCGGGGCGCAGCCGCGAGGCCGGACCGGTGCGGACCGCCGGACCGGGTCAGGGCGGACCTCAGCCCGTTCCCCGCCCTGTGAAGGGGAAAGCAGTGTGGGATAGACCGCACTGCCGATCCCGAAGGCCCCCGCTACGCTACGGATGAGTAACCGTCCCCCCTTTTGAGCAGGCAGGGAGCCGTATCCCGATGTCCGAGCCGGAAGTGCAGCAGCCCGACATTCATACGACCGCGGGCAAGCTCGCGGATCTGAGGCGTCGCATCCACGAGGCGACGCACGCCGGTTCGGAACGTGCCGTGGAGAAGCAGCACGCCAAGGGCAAGCTGACGGCCCGGGAGCGGATCGGTCTGCTGCTCGACGAGGGGTCGTTCGTCGAACTGGACGAGTTCGCCCGGCACCGTTCCACCAACTTCGGGCTGGACGCCAACCGCCCCTACGGCGACGGTGTGGTGACCGGCTACGGCACCGTCGACGGCCGCCCGGTCGCCGTGTTCTCGCAGGACTTCACGGTCTTCGGCGGAGCGCTGGGCGAAGTGTACGGACAGAAGATCGTCAAGGTCATGGACTTCGCCCTGAGGACCGGCTGCCCGGTCGTCGGGATCAACGACTCCGGCGGCGCCCGGATCCAGGAGGGCGTGGCCTCGCTGGGCGCCTACGGCGAGATCTTCCGCCGCAACACCCATGCCTCCGGGGTGATCCCGCAGATCAGCCTGGTCGTCGGCCCGTGCGCGGGCGGCGCGGTCTACTCCCCGGCGATCACCGACTTCACGGTCATGGTCGACCGGACCTCGCACATGTTCATCACCGGGCCGGACGTCATCAAGACGGTCACCGGCGAGGACGTCGGCTTCGAGGAGCTGGGCGGCGCCCGCACCCACAACTCCACCTCGGGTGTGGCCCACCACATGGCCGGCGACGAGAAGGACGCCATCGAGTACGTCAAGCAGCTGCTGTCGTACCTGCCGTCCAACAACCTCTCCGAGCCGCCGGCATACCCGGAGGAGGCGGACCTCACCGTCACCGACGAGGACCGGGAGCTTGACACGATCGTCCCGGACAGCGCGAACCAGCCGTACGACATGCACGCGGTGCTCGAGCACATCCTGGACGACGGGGAGTTCTTCGAGACGCAGGCACTGTTCGCGCCGAACATCGTCACCGGGTACGGGCGGGTGGAGGGCCGTCCGGTCGGCATCGTCGCCAACCAGCCGATGCAGTTCGCCGGGTGCCTGGACATCACCGCCTCCGAGAAGGCGGCCCGTTTCGTGCGCACCTGCGACGCCTTCAACGTGCCGGTCCTGACCTTCGTCGACGTGCCCGGCTTCCTGCCGGGGGTCGACCAGGAGCACGACGGCATCATCCGGCGCGGCGCCAAGCTGATCTTCGCGTACGCGGAGGCGACCGTCCCGCTGATCACCGTCATCACCCGCAAGGCCTTCGGCGGCGCCTACGACGTCATGGGCTCCAAGCACCTGGGCGCCGACATCAACCTGGCGTGGCCCACCGCGCAGATCGCGGTGATGGGCGCGCAGGGCGCCGTCAACATCCTGCACCGCCGCACCATCGCCGAATCGGAGTCCGCCGGGGAGGGAGAAGGAGCGGCCACCCGCGCCCGGCTGATGCAGGAGTACGAGGACGCGCTGCTCAACCCGTACGTGGCGGCCGAACGCGGCTACATCGACGCGGTGATCATGCCGTCGGACACCCGCCGGCACATCGTCCGCGGGCTGCGTCAACTGCGGACGAAGCGAGGCTCCCTGCCTCCGAAGAAGCACGGCAACATCCCTCTCTAGGCCTGTTGGAGCCACCATGACGATCAAGGTCGTACGGGGCAACCCGACCCCGGAGGAGCTGGCCGCCGCACTGGCGGTGGTCCGGGTGCGCGCCGCGGCGGCGTCCGCCGTGCCGTCCGGCGCGCCCGTTCCCCGCGACTCCTGGTCCGACCCGTCCCGCCTCGCCGGCCACCGCCTGCCCCAGCCGGGGCCGGCGGCCTGGTCACGCACATACTGGCCGAGCTGAGCCGCAGCCGGTCCCAGGGGCGCGGGGCTGTCCGGTGTGCGGCTCCCCCGCGCGGGCGCACAGCCCCGCGCCCCGCGCCCCGCGCCCCGCGCCCCAACATGAGTACCTGTACTCAGGCGCCCTCCCCCGGCTCAGCCGCACGCTGGCGGCATGCTGTGGTCCGACCCCGAGAACGAGCCGCCGAAGGAACTGCGTGACACGCAGGAGATGTTGCGGCGGCTGAGCGTTCTCGTGGCGCTGGCCATGGTCCTCGCGATGATCATGATCGGCGTGCGGTGAGACGCGCCGCGAGAGGTCCGGCAGGGCTTCCGCGGAGCGTCCGGACACGCCGGTGGGCGGATGCGCCGATACGCTGATCGCATGACAGATCAGCCTCGCCGCCGGCTCGTGCTCGCCTCCCAGTCCCCCGCCCGGCTCGGGCTGCTCCGCCAGGCCGGACTCACCCCCGAGGTGATCGTCAGCGGAGTCGACGAGGACGCCGTCACCGCACCCACCCCGGCCGAACTGGCCCTCGCCCTCGCCGAGGCGAAGGCCTCCGTCGTCGCGGCGAAGCCGGAGGTCCTCGGTGCCCTGGTGATCGGCTGCGACTCGGTGCTCGAGCTGGACGGCCAGGCCCTCGGCAAGCCCGCGGACGCCGAGGAGGCCACCGCCCGCTGGAAGGCGATGCGAGGCCGCGCGGGGGTCCTGCAGACCGGCCACTGCGTCTACGACACCGCCGGGGGCGGCAGCCGGTACGCCTCCGCCACCGCGTCCACCGTCGTCCGCTTCGGAGAACCCTCGGACGAGGAGATCGCCGCCTACGTCGCCTCCGGCGAACCGCTCCATGTCGCGGGGGCCTTCACCCTGGACGGCCGCTCGGCCCCGTTCATCGAGGGCATCGACGGCGACCACGGGAACGTCATCGGCATCAGCCTGCCGCTGGTGCGGCGCCTGCTGGCCCGGCTGGACGTGGGCATCACCGAGCTGTGGGCGCCGCGGGAGAGGTGACCGGGGAGCTGCCGCCGCCGTCGGGGTCGTACGTCACCAGCGGCAGCACGACGAGGGCGAACACCACCGTCACGCAGAGGAACGCGGACGCGCCGACCGGCCCCACGCGAAGGCGCCCAGCAGCGCGTGCACCACGGCGGCGCTGATCAGCAGGACCCGGCCCGGCCCGGAGGGGGCGCGGTCGCGCAGGGCGGCCGGCAGCGCGAGGAGGCCGCACCACGCGAAGTGCAGCCCGAAGACGATGCCGCCGGCCTTCGAGGACACCGACATCGTGTGCGGATCGAGGCCGGCCAGTGACATGTCCTGCCGGTCGACGACGGTCCCGAGGAGCCAGTTCAGGGCACCGATGCCGAGCGCCTCGGCGAGGAGCACGAGTGCCACGATCCGCGCCACCGGTCTGCCAACCACCGGCCCCCACCCGCTTTCGGCCACGACTGCGGTTACCCCGAGTACGTCCGGGGCGGCGTGAACGTTACTGACGAGTAAGGCCAGGAACAAGGACCTCACGACCGGCAAAGAACCATTGGGCCATTCGTAGGGACTCGACAAAAAACAGAGTGGGCCGCAGCACGCTCTCGCAGAGACCTTGGCCACATGGGAGGGCTAGGGTTTCCCGGAGGAGTCTTGCGTACCAAGGCGCGACATGGGATTTCGCGGGTCGAGCGAGCCTCGAATCACGCTCCGTGTGGGCAAGCTCACCATGGGGGACGGGTCGTAGTGCCGTGTCGGCAGTCCCTAAACTCGGCTTGTTTCAAGGAGGGAGCCTCAATCGTGCGCAAGGTGCTCATCGCCAACCGTGGCGAAATCGCTGTCCGCGTGGCCCGGGCCTGCCGGGATGCCGGTATCTCGAGCGTGGCCGTCTACGCGGACCCGGACCGGGACGCTCTGCATGTCCGCGCAGCGGATGAGGCGTTCGCCCTGGGCGGTGACACTCCCGCGACCAGCTACCTCGACATCGGCAAAGTCCTGAAGGCCGCCCGCGAGTCGGGAGCCGACGCCATCCACCCCGGCTACGGCTTCCTCTCCGAGAACGCCGACTTCGCCCAGGCGGTCCTCGACGCCGGACTCGTCTGGATCGGCCCGCCGCCGCAGGCCATCCGCGACCTCGGCGACAAGGTCGCCGCCCGCCACATCGCCCAGCGCGCCGGCGCCCCCCTGGTGGCCGGTACGCCCGACCCGGTGTCCGGCGCCGACGAGGTCGTCGCCTTCGCCGAGGAGCACGGCCTGCCGATCGCGATCAAGGCCGCGTTCGGCGGTGGCGGCCGCGGCCTGAAGGTCGCCCGCACCCTCGAAGAGGTCCCGGAGCTGTACGAGTCCGCGGTCCGCGAGGCGGTGGCCGCCTTCGGCCGCGGCGAGTGCTTCGTCGAGCGCTACCTGGACAAGCCGCGGCACGTGGAGACCCAGTGCCTGGCCGACCGGCACGGCAACGTGGTCGTCGTCTCCACCCGTGACTGCTCGCTGCAGCGCCGCCACCAGAAGCTGGTCGAGGAGGCCCCGGCGCCGTTCCTGTCCGACGCGCAGGTCGCCGAGCTCTACTCGTCCTCGAAGGCCATCCTGAAGGAGGCCGGCTACGTCGGCGCCGGCACGGTGGAGTTCCTGGTCGGCCTCGACGGCACGGTCTCCTTCCTGGAGGTCAACACCCGTCTCCAGGTGGAACACCCGGTCACCGAGGAGGTCTCCGGCCTCGACCTGGTGCGCGAGATGTTCCGCATCGCTGACGGCGAGGTCCTCGGCTACGACGACCCGCCGCTGCGCGGCCACTCCTTCGAGTTCCGGATCAACGGCGAGGACCCGGGCCGCGGCTTCCTTCCCGCCCCCGGCACGGTCACCACGTTCGCCCCGCCGTCCGGCCCGGGCGTGCGCCTGGACGCGGGCGTCGAGTCCGGCTCGGTCATCGGCCCGGCCTGGGACTCCCTGCTGGCCAAGCTGATCGTCACCGGCCGCACCCGCGAGGAAGCGCTCCAGCGGGCCGCCCGCGCCCTGGACGAGTTCCAGGTCGAGGGCATGGCCACCGCCGTCCCGTTCCACCGCGCCGTGGTCAGGGACCCCGCGTTCGCCCCCGAACTCACCGGTTCCCGGGACCCGTTCACGGTCCACACCCGCTGGATCGAGACCGAGTACGTCAACGAGACCAAGCCCTTCACCGCCGGCGCGGACGCCGAGGCCGAGGAGGAGGCCGACCGGGAGACCGTCGTCGTCGAGGTCGGCGGCAAGCGTCTCGAGGTCTCCCTGCCCGCCTCGCTCGGCATGTCGCTGGCCCGCACGGGCCTCGCGGCCGGGGCCAGGCCCAAGCGCCGGGCGGCGAAGAAGTCCGGTCCCTCGGCCTCGGGCGACGCCCTCGCCTCCCCGATGCAGGGCACCATCGTGAAGATCGCGGTGGAGGAGGGCCAGGAGGTCAAGGAGGGCGACCTCGTCGTCGTCCTGGAGGCCATGAAGATGGAACAGCCCCTCAACGCCCACCGCTCCGGCACCGTCAAAGGCCTGAGCGCGGAGGTCGGCGCGTCCGTCACGTCCGGCGCGGTCATCTGCGAGATCAAGGACTGACCCGTACGACACGACAGGGCGCCCGGCGGACCTGCCTGGTCCGCCGGGCGCCCTGTTGTCACGGGCTGCCCCCGCTCACCGCCTGCGCAGGTCCGCGACCCGTGCCCGCTCCGCGCCCTGGGCCTGCTCGGCCGCCCCCCGGCCCACCGCCGACCGCAGCCCCGGCCCCTGTCGGCGCGGCCCCGGCAGCGGCATGTCCCGGCGCTGCTGCTGCCGTGCCGGGGCCCCGTCACCCCCCGGGCCCGCGGCACCTCCCGGCGCTCCGGCCACGGCGATCTGGACGCCCTGGTCGGCGAGGGCCTGCAACTCGGTGCCCGCGCGGTCGTCGTGCGCGGGCGGCTCGTCCGTCACCAGGCGGGTGATGAGGTCCGTGGGCACGGTCTGGAACATGGTGTCCATGCCGAGCTTGCCGTGGTCGGCGAGAACCACCACCTCCGCGGCGGCCTGTACCAGCGCCCGGTCGACGGAGGCCGACAGCATGTTGGACGTGGACAGCCCGCGTTCGGCGGTCAGCCCGCTCCCGGAGAGGAAGGCCCTGGACACCCGCAGCCCCTGGAGGGACTGTTCGGCACCGCTGCCGACGAGGGCGTAGTTGGAGCCGCGCAGCGTACCGCCGGTCATCACCACCTCGACCCGGTTGGCGTGCGCCAACGCCTGGGCCACGAGCAGGGAGTTGGTGACGACGGTCAGCCCGGACACCCGGGCCAGCCGGCGCGCCAGCTCCTGCATGGTGGTGCCCGCACCGACCACGACGGCCTCGCCCTCCTCCACGAAACTCGCGGCGAGGTCGGCGATGGCGGTCTTCTCGGCGGTCGCGAGATGGGACTTCTGCGGGAAGCCGGACTCTCGCGTGAAACCACCCGGCAGTACCGCACCGCCATGCCGGCGGTCGAGGAGTCCTTCTGCCTCCAGCGCGCGCACGTCCCGCCGTACGGTCACTTCGGAGGTATGGACGACGCGGGCGAGCTCACGGAGCGACACGGCCCCGTTCGCTCGCACCATTTCGAGGATCAATTGACGACGTTCTGCAGCGAACACGAAACTGACAGTAACTCCAGCGACCGTCTGCTTTCAGCACTTTGCGCTGAATAGCAGAAGTTGTTCGCACGCCCGACCGTCAAGTGGTATAAGCGCCAAGTGGTGGCCTGGTTGCATCGCCCCCATCGCACGCGCACCCCCGACTTCCGTGAAGAAAAAGAAGGTGACGGAGGCTGGTGGGGCGTCGTCCGGCAGCCGGGTCCGGTCCGTCAGGCTTCCCCGGGCACCTTCCGTGTGTGCAGCTGCCGTGCCACCTCGGCGATCGATCCCGACAGGGAGGGGTACACGGTGAAGGCGTTCGCGATCTGCTCGACCGTCAGGTTGTTGTCGACCGCGAGCGAGATGGGGTGGATCAGTTCCGAGGCGCGCGGCGCGACCACCACGCCGCCCACGACGATCTCGGTGCCCGGCCGGCAGAAGATCTTGACGAATCCGTCGCGGATGCCCTGCATCTTCGCGCGGGGGTTGCGCAGCAGCGGCAGCTTCACGACCCGCGCGTCGATCTTGCCCGCGTCGACGTCGGCCTGGGTGTAGCCGACGGTGGCGATCTCGGGGTCGGTGAACACGTTCGACGAGACGGTCTTCAGGTTCAGCGGAGCGACCGCGTCGCCCAGGAAGTGGTACATGGCGATGCGCCCCTGCATCGCCGCCACCGACGCCAGCGCGAAGACCCCGGTGACGTCACCGGCCGCGTACACGCCGGGGGCGCTGGTGCGGGAGACCCGGTCGGTCCAGATGTGCCCCGACTCGCGCAGCCTGACCCCGGCCTCCTCGAGCCCCATGCCCGCGGAGTTCGGGACGGCGCCGACGGCCATCAGGCAGTGCGACCCGGTGATGACCCGCCCGTCCGCGAGGGTCACCTCCACCCGGTCCCCGGCCCGCTTGGCGGACTGCGCGCGCGAGCGCGCCATGACGTTCATGCCGCGTCGGCGGAAGACGTCCTCCAGCACCACGGCGGCGTCCGGGTCCTCGCCCGGCAGCACCCGGTCGCGCGACGACACGAGCGTCACCTTCGAGCCCAGCGCCTGGTACGCGCCGGCGAACTCGGCGCCGGTCACACCGGATCCGACCACGATGAGCTCCTCGGGGAGCTCGTTCAGGTCGTACACCTGGGTCCAGTTCAGGATGCGCTCGCCGTCCGGCAACGCGTCGGCCAGCTCGCGCGGCTTGCCGCCGGTGGCGATGAGGACCGCGTCGGCGGTCAGCGTCTCCTCGGTCCCGTCGGCGGCCCGGACGACGACCTTGCGCGAGCCGTCCAGGGCCTGCATGCCCTCGAGCCGCCCACGGCCGCGCAGCACCCGCGCACCGGCCCGCGTCACGGACGCCGTGATGTCGTGCGACTGGGCCAGGGCCAGCCGCTTCACCCGGCGGTTCACCTTCCCCAGGTCCACGCCCACGACCCGGGCGGCCTGCTTCTCGGGCGGGGTGTCGTCGGCGACGATGATGCCCAGCTCCTCGTAGGAGGAGTCGAAGGTGGTCATCACCTCGGCCGTGGCGATCAGGGTCTTCGACGGCACGCAGTCGGTGAGGACCGACGCCCCGCCCAGGCCGTCGCTGTCGACGACGGTCACCTCCGCGCCGAGCTGCGCGGCGACCAGCGCCGCTTCGTATCCGCCGGGTCCGCCACCGATGATCACGATCCGAGTCACGTACTCCATTGTCCCGCACACCGCACCGGGCGACCGCCCCGGGGGTCCGGCCGTGGCCCCCCTGTTACCGGACCTGTTGCCGAAGTGGCCCGTGGTGCGGCTGCCGTACGCTCTCCACCATGTCGCTCTACGCCGCCTACGCCGGCAACCTCGACGCGCGGCTGATGTCCCGCCGCGCCCCGCACTCGCCACTGCGCGCCACCGGCTGGCTGAACGGGTGGCGCCTGACCTTCGGGGGCGAGAACCGGGGTCTGCCCCGGTCGGGCGGCCCCGGCGGCGGCCTCCCGACCGAGGACGGGAGCGGGAACGGGGCCCTGGCGACCATCGTCGAGGACCACTTCGCACAGGTCTTCGTCGCGCTGTACGACATCACCCCCGTGGACGAGGAGTCCCTCGACCGCTGGGAGGGCACGGGCCTGGACATATACCGGCGCACCCGCGTCCGCGTGCACACCCTGGACGGCGAGGAATCCGCCTGGACCTACGTCCTGAACACCTACGAGGGCGGCCTGCCCTCGGCCCGCTACCTGGGCGAGGTCGCCGACGCGGCGGAGTCCGCCGGCGCGCCCCACGACTACGTGATGGAACTGCGCAAGCGCCCCTGCTGACCCCGGCCGCACACCCCCGCGCCTCCCCTCGCGCCCCTCGTGCGAACCCGCTCGTACGAAGCTGCGCGCCAAAGTCGGTCACGATCTCGCCGGAAACGACAAGACAACGATCGCGAGCCCGTGAGCTTCGACATCTACGCGCGTAGGCGAACACCGGCTACTCTCATCCGCGTGAACGCTTCTCTTCTTCCGGACGACATCCAGGGCGACCCCCACGCCGCAGCCGACGCGGCAGCCGCGCGCCTGCGCGAGCTCACGGGCGCCGAGACCCACGACGTCGCCCTCGTGATGGGCTCCGGCTGGGCACCGGCCGTGGACGCCCTCGGCACCCCCGGGGCCGAGTTCCCGGTCACCGAGCTGCCCGGTTTCCCGCCGCCCGCGGTGGAGGGCCACGGAGGCACGGTCCGGTCCTACCGCCTCGGCACCAAGCGCGCCCTGGTCTTCCTGGGCCGCACCCACTACTACGAGGGCCGCGGCGTGGCCTCCGTCGCGCACGGCGTCCGCACCGCGGTCGCCGCCGGCGCCAAGACGGTCGTCCTGACCAACGGCTGCGGCGGTCTGCGCAAGGGCATGCGCCCCGGCCAGCCGGTCCTGATCAGCGATCACATCAACCTCACGGCCACGTCCCCCATCGTCGGCGCCAACTTCGTCGACCTCACCGACCTGTACTCGCCGCGGCTGCGGGCGCTGTGCAAGGAGATCGACGCCAGCCTGGAGGAGGGCGTCTACGCCCAGTTCCCCGGCCCGCACTACGAGACCCCGGCGGAGATCCGCATGGCACGGACGATCGGGGCGGACCTGGTGGGCATGTCGACGGTGCTCGAGGCCATCGCGGCACGGGAGGCGGGCGCGGAGGTGCTCGGCATCTCCCTGGTCACCAACCTCGCCGCCGGCATGACCGGTGAGCCCCTCAACCACGAGGAGGTCCTCCAGGCGGGCCGCGACTCGGCCGCCCGGATGGGCACCCTCCTGGCCCAGGTCCTGGGTCGCCTGTAAGGGGAAAACCCCCTCCAGGGACCCTCCACGGGACCTGTGGACCCCGTCCCGGGCCGCCTTCGCGGGGCGGGGCGACGACGCAACGAATCCTCCGAGAGGCTGACCGACACGTGCACGACGACCTGACCGCTCGCGCCCGCACCTGGCTCGCCGAGGACCCCGATCCCGAGACCCGCGCGGAACTCGCGGCGCTCCTCGACGCCGGCGACGTCACCGAACTCACCGCCCGTTTCAGCGGCACCCTCCAGTTCGGCACCGCGGGCCTCCGCGGCGAGCTGGGGGCCGGCCCCCAGCGGATGAACCGGGCCGTCGTCATCCGCGCCGCCGCCGGCCTCGCCGCGTACCTGAAGCGGCACGGGCACGCCGGCGGCCTCGTCGTGATCGGCTACGACGCCCGTCACAAGTCGGCGGACTTCGCCCGCGACACCGCCGCCGTCATGACGGGCGCCGGCCTGCGGGCCGCCGTCCTGCCCCGGCCCCTGCCCACGCCGGTGCTCGCCTTCGCCGTACGGCACCTCGGCGCGGTCGCCGGGGTCGAGGTCACCGCCAGCCACAACCCGCCCCGCGACAACGGCTACAAGGTGTACCTCGGCGACGGCTCCCAGATCGTCCCCCCGGCGGACGCGGAGATCGCCGACCGGATCGCGGCCGTCGGCTCCCTGGACGACGTGCCCCGTCCCGACTCCGGCTGGGAGATCCTGGACGACTCCGTCCTGGACGCCTACCTCGCCCGCACGGACGCGGTCCTGGCCGAGGGTTCCCCCCGGACCGCCCGCACGGTCTACACGGCGATGCACGGCGTCGGCAAGGACGTCCTGCTCGCCGCCTTCGCGCGGGCCGGTTTCCCCGAGCCGGTCCTGGTCGCCGAGCAGGCCGAGCCCGACCCGGACTTCCCCACCGTCGCGTTCCCCAACCCGGAGGAGCCCGGCGCGATGGACCTGGCCTTCGCGACGGCCCGCGCGGCCGGGCCCGACCTGGTCATCGCCAACGACCCGGACGCCGACCGCTGCGCCGCGGCCGTCAAGGACACCGCCGCCGGGGGCGTCGACGGGGAGTGGCGCATGCTGCGCGGCGACGAGGTGGGGGCGCTGCTCGCCGCCCATCTGGTCCGCCGTGGGGTGAGGGGCACGTTCGCCGAGTCGATCGTCTCGTCGGCCCTGCTCGCCCGTATCGCGGAGCAGGCGGGCCTGCCGCACGAGGAGACGCTGACCGGCTTCAAGTGGATCGCCAGGGTCGAGGGGCTGCGCTACGGCTACGAGGAGGCGCTGGGCTACTGCGTCGATCCGGACGGCGTACGCGACAAGGACGGCATCACGGCCGCCCTCCTCCTCGCCGAGCTGGCCTCCGAGCTGAAGGAGGAGGGCCGCACCCTCCCGGGCCTCCTCGACGACCTCGCCGTGGCCCACGGCCTGCACGCCACCGACCAGCTCTCCGCCCGCGTCGAGGACCTGTCCCTCATCGCGGACGCGATGCGCCGGCTGCGCGAGAACCCCCCGGCCGAACTGGCCGGCCTGCCGGTCACCGAGGCCGAGGACCTGACCCGGGGCACGGACACCCTGCCGCCCACCGACGGCCTGCGCTACACCCTCCGGGGCGCCCGCGTCATCGTCCGCCCGAGCGGTACGGAACCCAAGTTGAAGTGCTACCTGGAGGTCGTCGTCCCGGTCGCCGCGCGGGACGGCCTTCCCGCGGCCCGCACCGAGGCGACGGCCCTGCTGACCGCGATCAAGCGGGACCTGAAGGCGGCGGCCGGCATCTGAGCGGCAGCCTCCGGCAGGCCTCGGGGACACACGCGGGAACGGGAAAACGTCAGGAGGGGCCGCCGACACGGCGGCCCCTCCTGCGTGCCGCCCCGGGGCCTGCCCGGCCCGGCGGGGCGCGGGGCGGGGCCGGGCGGGGCGCCGGCACCCGCCCGGCCGGAGCGCGGGGGCCGGTGCGGCCGGCCACGGGGCGAGGCGGGGACGGCATCGCGGCCCGGGTGACTCCGCCTCGAAGGGCTCACCGGAGGGCGGGCCGCCCCGGCGACGCCCGCACGCACTTCCCCGGGCTCTGCGAGCGGGAGGGGTCCGGCCGCGTCGCCGGGGCGCCTTGCGCTCGCACGCACCGGACGGCCGCGGACCCGCTCTTCGTACGAACGACGGAAACCGTCAGCCGGGCCCGAGCCGCTCGCGGTCCCTCAGCCGAGCGCCAGCAGGACCGCCAGCAGCACGGCGCCGGCCAGGGACGGGGCGATGATCTCGTAGGCCCACCGCACGCTCGCCTCGCCCTGGGCGTGCGCCTCGCCCGCGTTCCTCTCGCGCAGCTCGCGCAGCTCGTCCATCGAGCCGTCGGTCCCCGCCCGTCCGCCTCCGCCGGGAGAGGCCCCGGCGCCCGGCGCGGCACGGTCCGAGGCCTGCGGGAGCCGTCGTGCCGCCCTCTTGCGGGCCCGCAGCGACACGGGCAGGGCCCACAGCTGGTACTTGGCGCCGGCCTCGGAGAAGACCTCGTTGGTGTAGCCGGAGCGCAGCGAGGAGACCTGCCCCCAGGGCAGCACGATCGTGCGGAACGGGTTGCGGACGCGCAGCCGGTCCTCGTTGGCGTACACCGCGGGGACCAGAGTGTAGGCCGCCACCAGGGGCACGACGAACAGCAGCGCGGCGAGCGCGAGCCACGGGGCGTCGCCCTCGCCGGCGAGCAGGGCGTCGACGCCGAGCCAGCAGACGAGGCCGAGGATCAGCGCACCGCCGACAAACCCCGAGGTCGACCGGTACACCCGGTCGGCGTACCTGGGCTGCGGGCCCGCCGCCGCCTCCGGGTCCGCCGGGCTTTCCGGGCCCGCCGAAGCCGCGGCCGGGGAGGCCGCCGAGGACTCCGGTCCCGCCGAGGACTCCGCGGATTCGGAGGCGGCAGCGGACCCGGTGGAGGCGCTGCCGTCCTCCGTCCCGTCGGCGGGCTCGGTGGACGGGGCGGGCTCGGCGGGCTCCCGGTCGGACGGCTGAGGCTCGGGGGTCGTCATGCCCCCGATTCTGCCCGACACCCGCAGCCGCACCGGCAGGCGGTGGGCGGGGGCGGGCGGGGGCGGGCGGAAGCCGGGCGGGGGCGGGCGGAAGCCGGGCGGGGGCGGGCGGAAGCCGGGCGGGGCCCGCTCCTGTCGCCGGACGGGACGGAGGACTGTACAGCTGCTACGCGCGTAGATATGCTCGTCTGGTGACCATGTCCTCCACTGCACCCTCCTCCCCCCAGCCCCCGCCGGCGCCCGAGCGGGTCGGTGCCCCCGCCGCGCTGGGCGACGTCACCGCGTCCGACAGCACGCTGCGCCGCTTCCTGCACGGGCTGCCCGGTGTCGACGCGGTCGGCCTGGAGGCGCGTGCCGCCTCGCTCGGCACCCGCTCGATCAAGACGACCGCGAAGGCGTACGCCATCGACCTCGCCCTCTCGATGGTCGACCTGACGACGCTGGAAGGCGCGGACACCCCGGGCAAGGTCCGGGCGCTCGGCGCGAAGGCGGTCCGCCCCGACCCCTCCGACCGCACGGCTCCCGCCACGGCCGCGGTCTGCGTCTACCCCGACATGGTGGCGACGGCCAGGGAGACCGTCGCCGGCTCCACGGTCAAGGTCGCCTCCGTCGCCACCGCCTTCCCGGCCGGCCGCGCCCCGCTCGCCGTCAAGCTGGCCGACGTCCGGGAGGCCGTCGCCGCCGGTGCCGACGAGATCGACATGGTCATCGACCGCGGCGCGTTCCTCGCGGGGAACTACCGGAAGGTGTTCGACGAGATCACCGCCGTGAAGGAGACCTGCGGGGCGAGCGCCCGACTGAAGGTCATCTTCGAGACGGGCGAGCTGTCGACGTACGACAACATCCGCCGGGCGAGCTGGCTCGGCATGCTGGCCGGCGCGGACTTCATCAAGACCTCGACCGGCAAGGTGGCGGTGAACGCCACGCCCGCCAACACGCTCCTGATGCTGGAGGCGGTCCGCGACTTCCGTGCGCAGACCGGGGTCCAGGTCGGTGTGAAGCCGGCCGGCGGCATCCGCACCACCAAGGACGCGATCAAGTTCCTCGTGCTGGTCAACGAGACCGTCGGCGAGGACTGGCTGGACAACCACTGGTTCCGCTTCGGTGCCTCCTCACTTCTGAACGACCTGCTGATGCAGCGCCAGAAGCTGGCCACCGGCCGCTACTCCGGCCCCGACTACGTGACGGTGGACTGATCACCATGACCAAGAAGAACAAGAAGACCAAGAAGAGCAGGACCGCCCCCGCGCAGGCCGCCGCGGCCGGCGGGACCACCCCGGCGGCCACCGTCCGGGCCACCGCCCGGACCGCCCCCGCACAGGTCGCCCCCGCGCGCTCGTCCGCGTTCGAGTACGCCCCGGCGCCGGAGTCCCGCGCGGTCGTCGACATCGCTCCGTCCTACGGCCTGTTCGTCGACGGCGAGTTCGCCGAGGCCGCCGACGGCCGGGTCTTCAAGACCGTCAGCCCCGCCACCGAGGAGGTCCTCTCCGAGGTCGCGCAGGCCGGTGAGGCGGATGTGGACCGCGCGGTGAAGGCGGCCGGGAAGGCCTTCGCGACCTGGTCGGCGCTGCCCGGCGCGGAGCGGGCGAAGTACCTGTTCCGCATCGCCCGGATCATCCAGGAGCGCAGCCGCGAACTGGCCGTCCTGGAGACGCTGGACAACGGCAAGCCGATCAGGGAGACGCGCGACGCCGACCTGCCCCTGGTCGCCGCGCACTTCTTCTACTACGCGGGCTGGGCCGACAAGCTCGAGCACGCCGGTTACGGAGCGAACCCGCGCCCCCTGGGCGTCGCCGGCCAGGTCATCCCGTGGAACTTCCCGCTGCTGATGCTCGCGTGGAAGATCGCGCCGGCGCTCGCGACCGGCAACACGGTCGTGCTGAAGCCGGCCGAGACCACCCCCCTCTCCGCCCTGTTCTTCGCGGACGTCTGCCGCCAGGCGGGCCTGCCCCGGGGTGTCGTCAACATCCTTCCCGGATACGGCGACGCGGGCGCCGCGCTGGTCGCCCACCCGGACGTGCGCAAGGTCGCCTTCACCGGCTCCACGGCGGTCGGCAAGCAGATCGCGCGGACCGTCGCCGGGACCCGCAAGAAGCTCACGCTCGAACTCGGCGGCAAGGGCGCCAACATCGTCTTCGACGACGCCCCGATCGACCAGGCCGTCGAGGGCATCGTGAACGGCATCTTCTTCAACCAGGGCCAGGTCTGCTGCGCGGGCTCCCGCCTGCTGGTCCAGGAGTCGATCCAGGACGAACTGCTGGAGTCCCTCAAGCGCAGGCTCGCCACGCTGCGGCTGGGCGACCCGCTGGACAAGAACACCGACATCGGGGCGATCAACTCCTCCGAGCAGCTCGCGCGGATCACCTCGCTCGTCGAGCAGGGCGAGGCCGAGGGCGCCGAACGCTGGTCACCTGCCTGCGAACTCCCGGAGAACGGCTACTGGTTCGCGCCGACGCTGTTCACCGGCGTCACCCAGGCACACACGGTCGCACGGGACGAGATCTTCGGCCCGGTGCTGTCGGTGCTCAGCTTCCGGACCCCGGACGAGGCCGTCGCCAAGGCCAACAACACGCCGTACGGCCTGTCGGCGGGCATCTGGACGGAGAAGGGCTCCCGCATCCTGGCCGTCGCGAACAAGCTCCGCGCGGGCGTCGTCTGGTCCAACACGTTCAACAAGTTCGATCCCACCTCGCCGTTCGGCGGCTACAAGGAGTCGGGATTCGGCCGCGAGGGCGGCCGCCACGGCCTGGAGGCGTACCTCGATGTCCGATAAGACCGACAAGAACGTGCAGGCCGGCGGGGCCGGGACGGCCGAACAGCCGCGGCTGAGCGTCTTCAAGACCTACAAGCTGTACGTCGGCGGGAAGTTCCCGCGTTCGGAGAGCGGCCGGGTGTACGAGGTGACGGACCCCCAGGGCACATGGCTCGCCAACGCCCCGCTGTCGTCCCGCAAGGACGCCCGTGACGCGGTGGTCGCCGCCCGCAAGGCGTTCGGCGGCTGGTCGGGGGCGACCGCGTACAACCGCGGTCAGGTCCTCTACCGCGTCGCGGAGATGCTGGAGGGCCGCCGGGAGCAGTTCGTGCGGGAGGTCGCCGACGCGGAGGGCCTGTCGCGGGCGAAGGCCGCGGCACAGGTGGACGCGGCGGTGGACCGCTGGGTCTGGTACGCGGGCTGGACGGACAAGATCGCCCAGATCATCGGCGGCGGGAACCCGGTCGCGGGCCCGTTCTTCAACCTGTCGTCCCCCGAACCGACCGGTGTGGTCGCCGTCCTGGCGCCCCGGGAGTCGTCGTTCCTGGGCCTGGTCTCGGTTCTCGCCCCGGTGATCGCGACCGGCAACACCGCGGTCGTCGTCGCCTCGGAGAAGGCCCCGCTCCCGGCACTCTCGCTCGGCGAGGTCCTGGCCACCTCCGACGTGCCCGGCGGCGTGGTCAACCTCCTGTCCGGCCGTACGGCGGAGATCGCCGCGCCGCTGGCCGCGCACCAGGACGTCAACGCGATCGACCTCGCGGGCGCCGACGAGGCACTCGCGAAGGACCTGGAGACCGCCGCGGCCGACAACCTCAAGCGCGTCCTGCGTCCACAGCCTGTGGACGACTGGTCGACCATGCCGGGGACGGACCGCATGACGGCGTTCCTGGAGACCAAGACGGTCTGGCACCCGACGGGTTCCCTGGGCGCCTCGGGCTCCGCGTACTGACCGAGCGGCTCTGTACATCCCACGCGGGTGGTACCGGCGGCTTTTTGCCGGGACCACCCGCTTTCCCTTACCTGTCAGTCGAACGCCGTTCTGGTTCCGCCTCCGTGCTCGGTGAACCGTGGGCGGCACTGGATCTTGACGGTTCCCTGAGTGAAGGCTTCGTCCGTCGCCTTGCTCGACCAGAGGTAGGCCTCCCCCGGCTGCAGGGCCGCCATCTTCTGCGGTGTGAGGCCGCCCAGGGCGGTGTTCACCTTCTGCAGGTACTTGAGCCACGCCGGTGATGTGAACTTGTGCAGCACGATTTCACTGGACAGCTCGATCAGTGCCGTCGGAACGGACGGCGGGTCCTGACTGGCGACGATGACAGACATCCCTTTGTGCCGCATTTCGCGGACACTCGAGACGAGCCCCGCCACCAGGCCTCCGCTGTCCGCGTACTTGTGCGCCTCGTCGAAGACGACGAGCTTGTTGAATGTCTCGTCCGACTGGCGGGCCTCTGCGAACAGCTGCATCAGCACAACGAACAGACCGAGCGCATCGCTCTTCTCGATGTCGTCGGAGCGTACGTCGACGATGATCAGCCGTCCGGGCCGCACCAGATCACGCAACCGGGTGGAGTCGTCGATGAAGTTCTCCGCCAGCTCCAGCCTCGCCTTGGCCTGCTTCTTGAGGTGATCGGCGAGTTCAGAGTCCTCGATACCCTGGCGGACGGCGTCCAGGGTGAGGTTCTTGCGGTTCTCCTTTATGATCCGGTTGACCTGCCGGATGTAGGTGGCCTGATTGCCCACGGCCCCCATGAGGAAACGCCAGTGGCTTCGCTTGAGTTCGGAGGAGGCGAAGGTCAGCGGCCGGATCTCCAGGTCCGGGAACTCTTCCCTCCGCTCCTCCAGGTTCTCCGCGGGGACGAGCATCATCACGTCCTCCAGCCCCACCGGCTCGGCGCCGTAACGCAGTCGCAGGGCGGCCCGCTGCCCCCCGTCGTCATTGGGGCGGATCATGCTGGTGAACTCAGGGGCGTAGTCGGACGTCTCGCTGTAGTGGAACACCATGCTCGCCAACGGCCTGCCGAGCCGGTTGATTCCGGGCACGGGCCGGGAGGCCATCTCCAGGATGGCACCCAGGGTGTAGCTCTTGCCGCCGCCCTGGACGCCGAACAGGCTCATCGTGTGGGTCTCGTAGAGGTCCAGGGCGACCCGGCGGCCCGCACTGGTGCCCAGGAGGCCGTACTGGGGTGAGGGCTGGGCGACGCCCAGCATGACTTCGGCAGCCGTTCCCTCAGGGCCTTCGGTGCCGTCGACCGTGTGCGCGGTCCCGACGTCCGGGACCGGGCGGAGTGGTGGATCGTCGCCGTCGGCACGCTGTGGTTCGAGCTCCGCCGACGGCCGCTCCCGCGGTTCTGCCTCGGACGGCTCCTGCTCCGGTTCGCCGACCGCATTTTCCTCCGCGCCCGGTTCCGCCCCGCGCCCCGGATCGTCGTCCTCGGTCTCCAGAGGGAGCGGCCCGGGGTCGTCCGGCACCGTCCGCTCGCGTTCCCGCGGTCGGAGCGTAGCTGCCGTCGCGGCATCCCGGTCCCCGGGGGGCGCGGGATGCGTACCCGGCTGCGAGCCCGAGCGCTCCGGTTCCGTTCCGTCCTCGCTCTCCCCGGCTGCCTCGGAGCGCTCTGCCTCGTCCGCCGGGCCGTGCAGATACTCCGTCCGGATCTCGTCGAGCATCCGCAGTGCCTGCCCCCGGCCGACCCGGTGGTAGGTGATGCCGTCGGCGGTTTCGATGTCCAGTCCGTTCGCGGACAGGTCGAAGACCAGGCCGGTAGCGGTGAACTCCCAGGTGAAGTGGTGGTCCAAGTGGTCGAGTAGCCAGCGCGCCTCCTCCCGGGCCTTCGCGGAGAAGAGGCCGTACCGGTCCGCGCGTGCGAGGTAGTGGCCCAGCAGTGTGCGCAGAGTGACGTTCTGCAGGGGGCGGTCGCTGCGAGCAATGGACGGGTCGAACAGTCCGCCGAGCACCCGCCGGGTGTTGTCCAGCTGGGTGTGGATCCGCTGCCGTGTCGACTCCAGGGACGCCGGGCCTCCCGTACCGGTGAAGCACTTGACCTCGACCAGCCGGCAGGTAATGGTCGCCCGTTCGGCATCCAGGTCGAACAGAGCGAGGTCGGTACGGTGCAGCCTGACCTCCGTGTCGCCCGCGGCCGAGCGCCGCTGCTGTTCGGCGTAGAGCTCGGGATGCGCGTCGAGGGGCACCAGGATCTGATGCCGCAGCGCGCTGCGGTGCTCCAGGTACAGGCGGGCCAGTGCCAGCCCCACCACCTCGGTGCGTCCGCTCTCACTCAGCGCCGCCAGTTTGAAGGCCAGGTTGCCCGACAGTTCCCGCAGCTGGTCAAAGAAGGTGCGGACATGGCGCTGCTCGATGCTCAGTCTGCGGTCCGCGAGGACCGGTTCGAGTAACGCCCTCAACTCGTCGACGGAGCGTGAGGAGACCACGATGTGGCTGCTCATACCCGCCACCGAGGAGGCTGTGTAGTCGATGACGTACTCGGCCCGGTTCGGGCGTCCGTGGTCGAAGTACTCGGCACCGAGTGTGCGGTCCACGGTGATCACCCAGTCGCTCATGCGGTGCACGTCGTGCAGCAGTGAGCGGTCGTCCGTCCCGAGGCTGAGGCTGATCTGGGGCAGCATGCCGGGCCGGGGCTCCCCCGCGGTGGCCGCGACCACGGCGGCCGACACGGTGGCAGGCAGTGTGGCCAGCAGGTCTCCGGTGATCTCCGCGCCGGGCAGCGGGTCCGTCGCGCCGTGCCGGGGGCGGCGGCTCCAGGTGGCCGATTCTCCACCCTCGCTGTAGTGGCTGGTCATCTCCTGCACGAGTCCGTGCACAGCGGCCCGGCCCGAGACGGGCCGGCCGGGAGCGATGTCATGGCGCTCGCCGCCGAACGGCGCGAACAGGAAGCTGAGATGTGCGGGAAAGCCCTCGCCGCCGGAGGTGAGATCGGCGAGGTCCCGTACGACGACCGACAGTTTCGGGCGCAGCGGATCGCCCGGGGTCGAGAACGCCTCGGCGGCCGCGGTGCGCGCCCCGTCCCGGGGAGCGAAGAGGTCGGTGAGGGCGGCTCCTGCCCAGGGATCGTCAGGAACGGAGGTGAACAGCCGCACCGTGTACCGCAGATGGGCCAGGTGGCGGCGCTCCTGGAGGGCGATGAGCATGTCTGTGAGCAGTTCGCCGCGGCCGGCACCCACCGCGTTGATGATCAGTGAGTCCGCATAGGGGTGAAGGCGGATGTAGCGCTCGACGCGGTCGGCGAGGTTCGCACCGGTCACATCGCCACTGCTGGTGACGGCTCCGTCCGCTCCGAGTGCCACGGCGATCCTGGCGACGGTGCCGCGCGGGTTCTCGGCCTCGCTCGGCAGGCAGACCTGCCAGTAGTCGGTCAGGAGCCCTGCCGCGAAGGTGAGTTCTCCGGTGTCCAGCGGCACGGTGAGGGGGAAGCCGAGCGGCGCCAGTCTCCGCTCCAGTGCTTCGAGCCGTTCCAGTACTGCCGCCCTGTCGTCGTGCTCCGCTTCGCCGAGCCAGTGGTCGGCCAGGGCTGCGTGGCCGCTGTCCCACAGCATCCGCAGGGGGTGGGTGGGAGCCACGAGCACGGCGTCCGAGCGGTTGCCGTCCGGGGCAACCAAGATCACGGGCAGGGTGTCGGTGCTTAGCAGCTGGTGGAGTTCGCCGCGGTGCGTGTCCGTATCGCGTGCGTACGGGTCCTCCAGGGCACGCAGGCAGGCCGTCAGCGCGTCCAGATAGGCCTCCGCGTATGCCTCGGTCGGGGCGCGGAGGCCCCGGGGGTCCCTTCCTTCCAACACGTGGGCGTCCTCGCCGGCCCGCTCCCCGGTGATCGCCGAGAACAGGACGGTGCGCGCGTGCAGGAACGTGGTGTACGCGGGTGTGTGGCCGGTGCGGGCCGCTGTGGGCCGGGGTTGCGGACTCAGGTGCACCCAGTCCGCCGCGTCGATCTCGACCGTGGGGCCGGTCAGGGTGTGGGGCCGGGCCAGAAGGGACTGCTGCGCCTCGGCGAGCCGGCGCGGCAGGTCGAGGAGGAAGGGCGCGCCGGCGCCGAAGGATGCGCGCAGGGAACGGGTCTTGGCTCCCGTGCTCGCCCAGGTGACATCACGGCAGGTGATGCGCCAGGGATCACGTCCTTCGGCCCGCGCAGTGAAGCGCAGCCGGTTGAGGGCCTGGGCGACACCGGAAGCATGCTGGACGCGGGGGGCCGGGGGCTCGTCGAATTCACCGTCCGGCACCACGTAGAAGCGGTCGCTCTCCTCCGTGCGCCGTGTGCGGCCACGACCGGTCCGGGTCACGGGCAGGGGTTCGCCGTGCTCGTCCAGGGGTGTGACCCGGACGAAGTGCCAGCCTTCCTCCCATTCGGTGGCCCGGCGGCCACGCTTCAGTTTCACCTTGGTGCTGTGCGCGTTCCGGGTGGTGCGGCGGTGTGCGGGGACGGTGATGGTGAGTCCGGTGGGGCTGACCGCCACGGTGCTGTCGTCGTCTCCGTCGGTTCCTTCCCCCACCGATTCCGAGTAGATCTCGACCTTGAAATGGGCGAGCCCGGTGATGGTGCGGGTGTCGGGAGCCACGGTGAAGGACACCGGCAGGGAGGAGAGTCCGCCGGGCAGTAGGTAGCGGGCGCCGTAGACGCGTTCCAGTACGGAGTGGTTCCGCAGGTCCTCGTCGCTGTCGCCGACCTTCGGCAGGGCGGTCAGGTCGTCGACTTCGACGGTGATCCGCTGGTTGCCCCGGTCCTGTTGCTCCGGCCAGTGGTGGAAGCCCAGCGGCCAATTGTCCGGTTCGACGGCGATGGACCGGCACCACTGGCGGGGCTCGGCGAACGAGGTGCGTCCCGCGAAGTCGACCAGCCGCTTCATGAAGGCCTGCTGCTGCGCACTGGAGCGGGGCAGGCCCAGGGAGAGGACCCGTTGCCGGGGGGTGGCGGCGTGGTCGCTGAGCGCGTCGACGACATGGCGGTTGCGGGTGCTCTTACGGCCGACCAGTGCGGGATCGGCGAAGAGCCGGAAGTCGGGGATGAGGCCGAGCAGGTGGACAGCCGCGCCGGCCGCCTCGGGGTGGTGGTGGTTCTCCCGGAGCGTGAGCAGGTACCGCACGGCGGCCTGGGCGTCGGCGCCCTTCGGTCCGCCGGCCGCCGGGGAGCCGAGCAGTTCCGTGACGGACGGGCGCAGGGTTTCGGGCACCTGGCCGAGCAGGGTCTGCCGCAGCGCCATGTGTACGTCGTCCAGAGGCAGTTCCTCGAACGTCGCGGTGGAGAAGGAGTCCTCCGCGCTGGCCCGGGTGCCGGGCGGGATGAAGACCAGCAGTGGGGGCCGCAGCGACCCGGTGTCGTCGGGGTTGCGCAGTTCCACGAGCCGGGTGCCGGTGATGGTCACGTCGGCGGCGTCGAGGTCCGCTGTCCCCGGGTCGAGGACGTGGACCTGGGCCTCCGGTACCGCGGTGTGCAGTCTGCGGGACAGGCTCACGGCCAGGTCGGTGTGCAGCCCTTCGACGCGCATGCAGTGTCCGGCTTCCCTGCGTCGCAGCACGGAGGCGATGCGGGGCAGCAGTGCCTGTTCCAGGGCCTGTCGCCACTGGCTTTCGGTGATCTCGGTCAGTCCGCGTGCCATGGTGGTCCGTTCTCCGCTACCTTCCGCTGCCCGCTGCGACGGTGCCGTCCTGAGCGATCACGAAACGGGGTGTGATCACCTGGGTGACGTACGCGTCGGACAGGTCGTCGTAGAAGCCGGTCTCCCGCAGCTTCGTGGTGAACGCCTCGGTGTTCGCCCGCAGTGCCGCTTCTTCCTCCGGTCCGGTGACGGCGAAGCCGTCACCGGCCGGAAGCCGGTCGATGTGCAGGCCGTAGCGGGTGCGCAGCAGGTCGGTGAATTCGTCGAGTCGCAGGGAGACGGTGTGGTGGGTGAAGCGCGAGCGGGTACCGCGCGGGTTGGGGCGCAGCAGCGCCACCTGGACGAGTACGTCCAGCAGCGCGCTGTCGAGGACGAACCTCCGCTGCCCACGGTGGGGCTGTGTGATCAGCGCGCCGGGCCGGTTCTTCAGCAGCAGGGAGTCGATCGTCTCGATAAGGTATTTGTGGTGGTAGCGGCCGCGGTAGGCCATGAGCAGTTCGATGTACTGCTCGAAGGCGCCGAGTCCCATGGAGGATTCCAGCAGTGGCCGGACCTCTTCGGGCTGCTCCTCCTTCGGCGTTTCGACGAGGATGTTCTCCAGGCGGGCCTCGAAGAACCGTTCTCGACGGGCCAGGTAGGCGTCCGTGCCGAAGCGCAGGAGTTCACCGATGGTGGCACGGCCCCGGGCGGGCCGGGTGGCCTCGCCGCGTGAGACGAGGTGATCGGCGAAGTCGTCGAGCTTGCGCACCACGTAGCCGGCGCGGACGAAGTCCGGGATGCGCCGGTGCCAGGCGGCCGCGCTCTGTTCGGCCAGGGCTGCCGCCTCGCTTCCGGGGACACCGGCCGCGTCGACGAAGAGCCCGGCGCGGAACGGGCAGCCCGCGAGCGGATCGGCGGCTGCCGCGGTGGCGGGGCAGTTGTCGGGGCCGCAGGCCGGGTCCGCGCCGCCGCGGGCCACGGCGTGCGGGAGCAGCTTCATCGTCTTCAGCTGTCCGAGGGCGAGGTGCAGCGCACAGAGGATCTTCAGGTAGTCGACAAGGGTGACGCGCGGCAGCAGGTCTTTCAGGGACATCAGGCGCAATACGTCGTCGGCAAGCAGGTCGGCCTGGCCGACGCACAGGGGCGGCGCGTCGTACCAGCCGCGTACCTGTTGCGCCGCGTCCTGGGTGACCTGGCTGTTGAGGTGCAGTACGGCCTGGGTCTCGACGTCGATGCGGGGGTCCGCGGAGTCGTCCGGCCGGCCGCGGGAGGCGGAGCCCAGTCCGGTGAAGAAGAACCTCCGCAGTTGTTCGAGGGCTGCCTGGCCCTGGCCGCCTCGCGCGTGGCGCAGCATCTGGTAGAGCTGGGCGTCGGCGCCGTAGGCGCGCGAGTGGTAGTAGCTGCGGAATTTGTAGGTGAGTCCGTGCAGCGGGCGCAGTCCTGCCACGGCCTGGCTGGGGCGGCCGCGGTTGACCATGTCGAGGAGCTGGGTCTCGATCCACCGGCGGGCGATATCGCTGTGCTCGGCGAAACCGGGGAATTTCGCGGCGTGCTGTTCCTTGGTGAACTCACTTACGAAGGCGTCGACGGAGAGTTCCTTGCGCTGCACCATTTTGCTGGGCAGGCCGTTGTGGTTGACCCGCATCAGGAATCCGGTGAGGACCCGGTCCATCTCGACCCGCTTGTATTCCAGGTGGGAGACGCCGGGGTGTTTCAGCTCGCTGTCGCGGCGGTGCAGTGCCATCAGTGCTCCGTTTCCGGGGCCGGGGCGAGCCGCAGGGTTCCGCCGGGCTGCCGGGTGAGGCGGTAGGGAGGACTTCCGGGGGCGCTGAGCAGCACTTCCTGGCAGGATGCGGCGGACAGGGCGTTCTTGAAGACGGTGAGGGCGAGGTTCTGGCCCTGACGGTCCTCGACACCGGGCCGGTGGCCACGGTGGAGCCGGTCGAGCAGCTCGTACAGGTCGAGGCGGACGACGAGCCGGGCGTGCTGCGGTCCGTCGCCGTCGGGCCGGTTACTCATGACGAGTTCCCGTGGGCTGGTCTCCACGTACGGGGAGGCGGTGGGGCTGCGTACGTCGAGGGTGAACCGTCCGGCGGGGAAGAGGCGGTGGCTGCGAATGGTGGCGCCGCGTACCGCCCTGACCTGGAGGGCGAGGTCGGGTTCGCCGTCCGGGCCGATGGGGTGCGGCATCTCTTCGCCGCGGCTGATCGCCTCGACGAGCCGAGCCAGTTCCCCGCCCGCAGGGAGCGTGCCGTCCAGGAGGCCGAGGAAGCGGCTGCCGGAGCGGTGGCTGACCATCGTGGTCCAGCGGGTGTCGTCCAGGCTCTCGAAGTAGAAGCGGCGCCGGGCGGCGGCGAGGTACGCCCTGTGGGCGTCGCGCTGTCGCCCGTCCGGGTCGGGCGTGCGGGGCAGAGTGGTGAACTGTTCGCGCAGGAGTTCCTCGTCGTGGTTTCCGCGCTGGTCCACCGAGATCAGGCTGTGGCCGCCGGAGGGCCCGGTGTAGTCGAGCCGGCGGTCGAGTTGGGGGTCGGGGACCTGGGCCATGTCGAGATCGCGGAGCTGGGTGAGGAACCGGTCGTGCTCCTGGTCGCCACCGGTGTGGATGCCGGCCCAGCTGGTGAAGTAGAAGCTGTCGAGCCGCTGCTGGGCGGTGTCTGCGCCACCGGCGTAGAGGGCGTGGATCTGGTCGCAGTCCCGTCCCGAAGTGAGGGTGTGGGCGAGGGCGGAGCGCAGGTCGCGCAGGGTGATGTGGAGCCGTCCGCGGAGCCTGGCCATACGGTGCAGGGTGGTGAGGCGTTCACGCACCTGGGGGCCTGCGGTGGGGTGGGCGAAGGTGCGTGCGTTGTGCAGGGCGTAGCAGCGGGAGGCGAGGGGGCAGGAGCCGCAGGCCTCCCAGTGCCGCGGGTCGGTCATGGTCTCGACCATGCGCCGCATGATGGAGCCGGTGCTGTGCGGGTCGGCGAAGACGTCGCGGGCGTTGAGGTTGACGACGGCGACGCCGTGGGTCTCCTGTCCGCTCGCGAGGCCCTCGCGGAGGATGTCGGCGAGCAGCGGGTAGTGCTTCTCGTGCCGGCTCAGGAAGTCGGCCAGCCGTCCTTCGTTGATGGCGAGCAGCCGGGTTTCGTGGTCGGTCCAGCCGTCGGCGGACTCACCACGGTAGGGGGCGAGGAACGCCTCCAGGACGGTGTCGTTGTCCGTTCCGTCCTCGTCCTGGCTGCCGTCGTGGTTGGTGCGGAACAGGCGTCCGCGGTAGGTGAACTCGTCTCCGTTGGCGCGATGGGGAGCGAAGTCCGCGTTCTTCTTGGCCGCGGTGGCGGCGAGATGCTGGAGGAAGGCGGTCTTGCCGTCGCCCGCGTTCCCGGTGATGACCACCAGGCGGTGCTCTCCCCGCAGCACGGCCGGGGCCAGCCGGGTGTCGAGGGCGGTCTCGACGTAGAGCGGGAAGCCGGTGGGGTCAAGGCCGCGGGTGCCGGCGTTGGTCCGCGCGTTTTGGCTGTAGAGGGTCTGCAGATGCGCCACGAACGGGTTGCGCCCTGGTTCGGCCGGCTGCGTGGGGGCGGTCGCGGTTCCTCGCGGTGCGGCCGGTGTCCCGTCACCGGTGGGGCGGCCCGGGGGTGTCCGGCGTACGTCTCCGGCTTCGCGCAGCGCGGTACGGAACGCCTCGGCATCGGGGAAGCGTTCGGACCGGCGGGGCGAGATCGCGCGGCGCAGCACGCCGGTGAAGCCGGCGCCGAGGTCGGCGAAACCCGCGAGGTCCCGGGGGTCGGGGGCCTCCTCGTCGCGGGGCGGACTCTCGCGGCCCCGCCACGGGTAGCAGCCGGTGAGCGCCATGTAGGCGGACAGGCCGGTCGCGTACAGGTCGAGGTCGGTGAGGTCCTCGGCCCTGGGCCGTTCCCGGCCGAGGGCTCCGGGGGCGATGAACTTGGGTGAGCCGAGGGTGGGGGTGAGGGTGGAGCCGGTGGAGACCGCCGCGTTGAAGTCGAGCAGCCGGGTGCCGTCGGGCGTCCACAGCAGGTTGCTGGGTTTGATGTCGCAGTGGTAGACGCCGTGTCCGTGGAGATGGCCGAGGCCCTTCAGGCAGTCCTCCAGCAGGCGAAGCACGTCGGCCGGGCCCAGGGGCCGTTCGGCGCCGCGGTCGATGACGGCCTGGAGATCCCGCCCTTCGGCGAACTCCATGCGCAGGTACGGGAATCCGCCCTTGGGAAGCCATTCGGCGTCGATGAGCCGTACCAGGTTGGGGTGTGGCGGGAGCCGGCGGAGCGCCCGGTACTCCTTCTTGAGCCGCTCCTCCACCTCCAGCCCGCCGCCGGTGAGGATCTTCAGCACTTCGTCCTCGTCGTCGAGGACGTTGTAGACCCGGTAGACGACACCGAACTGTCCCCGCCCGAGTTTGGCCCGCACGCGGAACTTCTCGGTGAGCCGGAAACCAGTGCGCAGGTCCGCATAGTTGCGCGGATTGTGCCAGTCGAAGGAGCCGTCGTCCTCCGGTTGGGGCAGGCCGCCGCGGCGCCCGCCCGGTGCCGGGCGGTGCCGCTCCAGCAATTCCAGCGCGTCACGGGCCTGAGGCCGCCGCCGCGGGTCGGGGTCGAGCAGCGCCGCGACGAGGGACCCGACACCGCTGTCCAGGCCGGGAACCTCTCCGAGCGCCGCCGCGGTGTCCCCTTCCGGGTCGGGCGGCTCACCCGTGTACAGCTCGTGGAAGAGCGCACCCGCCGCGTACATGTCCGATGCGGGGGAGAACGCGTCCGCGTCCCCCGCCACCTCCGGCGCCAGGTAGACGGCATCGTGCCGCGTCAGCGCCGTCTGCCGCACGGTGAGCAGGGGGCCGCGCGGCTGCCCCGGGTAGGCCAGGTCGAATCCGGTCAGCATGGCGTCCCCGTCACGGTCGACGAGGACCGCGTCGGGAGTGAGTCCCCGGTGCACCACGCCCTTGGCGTGGGCGTGCGCGAGCCCGGCGAGTACGCCGGACATCACCCTTCGTCTGGCGTCCGCGCCGAGGGGTGACGACTGGTCCGTGAGCCGTACCCGCAGCGCGTCGGCCCGCACGTCCTCCAGAACGACCGCGTAGCCCGCCTGGTCGTCCACGGGGAAGTCGTCCACGCAGGCCACGATGTGCTCACTCGCCTTGAGCCTGCCGAGTGCCTGCATCGGTGTGCTGATCCGGGCGAACGCCGCGTCCAGTTCGGCCTCCGGCAGCAGGGGGTCGACGCCGTGCACCTGAAGCAGATAGGTGCCGGCACCTGCCTGGCCCTGTCTGCGCACCCGGTACACCGACACGTTCTCGTACGGGTCGTAGGGATCGGCGGGTGCCGAGGGGTCGGTCTCCGCCAGGGTCTCCTCGACCTCGTACCGGCCGAACGTCCGGGGTCCCGCGGGGGTCCGGGCCTCGGCGAGCAGCACCCGCACGATGTCGTCGTGCCGGCCGGCGATGTCCGGCACCGGGTGGCCGGCCGCCGGACGGTACTGTGCGAGGAACGGCACGAGGTCGCGCAGGCGCACCGTGTGCGGCTCGTCCAGTCCGGCGGGGTCCCGCAGCACGGAGTCGTCGAACGGCAGGATGACCAGCGGGTCGCACCACACCGACAGCGCCGCGCCGGACCGGGACCGCCGCAGCAGCCGCCCCAGCACCTTGGCGTGCTCCCGGGACTTGCGCACCGGGCTCGGGAAGTACGACCCCCGGCTCAGATACCAGCGGGCCCCGCGCACCTCGATCCGGCCGTGCGCCCCTTTGGTGTCGGCGAGCAGGCACACATGGTCGGTGAGGATGGCCAGGTCCACCTCGAAGACCTGCCGGCCGCGTCCGTACGACAGCTCGAAGTTGGACACCACCGTCCAGTCGTCGGGGGCGTGGTCCCGCAGATGCCGCAGCACCATCCGCTCGGCATCGTTGACCGGCTCACCCACCGGAATCATCCGCGCCACCGGTCGCAACCCCCTGTCCACACCCGCACACTTCGAGTCACCGGCCACTCTATGCCCAGCCACTGACAACCCGGGTGCCACCTGCGCAACACCCCCTGCGGGAGCCGCGCTTGCGATCACAGCAGCTCCCGTCGGCTGCGGGAGTTCGCCACGGCGACCCGGGCCCTCAGGATGCCCTCGGGCAGGTCACCCCCGAGTACGGAGGCGGCCGGCTCGACCTCGTCCGGCCGCGCGGTCCACTCCGTTCCACCGCTCTCCGGGCGCAGCCAGACCAGCCCGTCAAGGTGATCCATGACGGTGCCCCGCCGCTCCCGCCGGGTGTCGTAAGCGAGTTGCCCGACGGGCAGCCGCTGCGGGGCGCGCTCCTCCCGCGCGGCACGTACGGCGGCCTCGTGCGCCTGGACCGCGGCGGCGATGGCGGAACGGCCGGGCTTGCGGCGGGGCAGCGGGGGCTGCGGGGTGTGGGGGGCCATGTGGTGCCTCCTGGTGCAGGAGCCGCGTCGGGGCGGCTCGGGGGTTTCACTGTTCGCACCCAAAGAGTCACCATCCGCTACGTTCGTGAACAGGGTGACGGCATCCCGCCCTGGGATGCGGAACGGCACGTCAACGGGAAGCGGGATCCATACGGCCTCGGACACCCCGCGCCTCTTTCCGGGCGCACCGCTCCGGTTCCGATCCGCTTCAGGTCGGCCGCGGCTCACCAGATCGAATGCCCGACTTTCCATAGCCTTTCGGCTGAATCACTCCTCGGCCTATTACCGACTGTCGTCGCGCAAATACCCGCGATAGCCTGTCGGTGATCGATACGAGCACAGCGGGTCGTCAGTACCACGGGGGCGAGGGGGAGCGTGGAGCGGGGCGACGTGCGGGGGCACTACGAGGAGTTGGCGGCCGAGTACGACGAGCACTGGGCCTACGGTCCGGACTACATCGCCTGGATGTCCGGTCGGATCGCCGAGACGCTGCGACTCACACCCACGGACCGAATCGCTGACGTTGGCGCCGGTACCGGCCTGTTTGCCAGGGGGGTGGCCGGGCAGCTCCGGCCGCACCGGCCCATCCTCTGCATTGACCCCTCCGAGGCGATGCTGCGCCAACTCGGCACACCTCCCTCATCTGGTCTGACGCCTGTGGTCGCCTCCGCCGAGGACATCACTGAGGGCCGTACGCGGCTGCCGTACCGGCGACTTGATGCGATGTGGCTCAAGGAATCGGTGCATCATCTGGCCGACCCGGGGCGCACGCTCAAGGGTCTCGTCGGCCAACTGGCGCCTGGTGGCCGACTGTTGGTGGTATTGCTCCCTGCCAGCATCCGGTACCCGCTGTTCGAGGCGGCTCTCACCCGGTTCGAGGAGTTGCAGCCGGACCCGGCGCACATGGTGGAGCATCTGCGCACTGCCGGGCTGGAGGTGCACCTCACTCATGTCGAGCACGAGTTGCGCATCGACCGGGACCGGTACTTCGGCATGGTGCGCGCCCGTTATATGTCACTGCTCTCCACCTTCAGTGACAGCGAGATCGAGAAGGGCATCGAGGAGATGTGTGCCGCCCACCCGGAGCCTGTGCTGGTGTTTCCCGACCGGTTCGCGTTCGTCCTGGGGCAGCACCGGAAGGAGTCCGCATGAGTACCGTGGTCGACGAGCGGTTACGACGGCTGCGGAGTGAGCTGGACGATCACTCCCGGATCGCCGACCGGCTGGGGCTCGACCTCGAACGGCCGCTGCGGTCCCTGAACGACGGCTATCCCGAGAACGCGGTGGCCCTCATCGGCAAGCTGACCGAGAGGCTGCTCAAGGAGCTGTGGCGTCACCACGGTATTGAGGGTGATCCCTCGACGAAGACCCTGAACGACCTCGTCAAGCGCTGCCGACCGCACATTCGGAGCAGCACGGTCATGGGCGCGCTCGACGACATCCGACGGTTGCGCAACCGGTCCACCCATGACGGGTACGACATCAGTGAAGAGGACGGATTGCTGGCGGCCCGCCGCCTCATCGACGTACTGGTGTGGTTCACCGAGACCGGAAGCCCGGCTCTTCTCGGCGACGAGCCGGACGTGGCACCGGAGGTGGCGCGCCGCTGCGAGTTCCTCGCCGGGCTCTACGTCACCCTCGGCTACCGGCAGGCCAAGCGGTTCGTCCTCAGCCCCAACACTGTGTACCAGTTGTTCTGTCGCGAATCGGGGATGCGTCTGGAGTACGTGGAGCTATTGCTCTCCAGGGACGCCAACGACCTGGGAACGGTACTCTCCGCGAGCGGGGGCGATCTGCTGCGCACCAAGTTGCCCAAGCTCACCCGGTTCGTCGTGCTGGACGGCGTGGGCGCGGGGCCCGGCGCCCTCCACCAGCTACTGGGGACGGACTTCCGGATCGTGCCCTACGACGGTTTCGTCGACACCATCGTCAGTCTGGAGACGCACCTCTCCGGACTCACATCCGTCAGTGGGTCCTGCGAGCCGCGGGCCGCCGTCGCAGCGGCGACACTCACCACGGATCCGCGCACCGGCGAGCAGAAGGTGGAACAGTCCAGCGACGCTGCGGAGTTGCTGACCCGCCTGGCGTGCGGCAGCGCGAACGTCCTGGTGACCGGTCGTCCGGGAAGCGGCAAAAGCACGCTCCTGCGCTCGCTCGCCCTCAATCCGGAACTTCGCCGTTTCCGCTTCTACTTCGATCTCGGTCTCAAACCGAAGGACGAACCGTTCTCCGAGTACGCGGCCCGGCTCCTGGCGCCGGCCATGGGACCGGAGCGCTCCCGCGCCTGGGACCTCTTCCTCTACCTGATCCGCTCCGGAACCGCGCTGTGCGTACTCGACGCCATCGACGAGGGCATCGAGGAACCCAGTCCAGACGGGTTCCTGAAACTCTTCACCGACCTCGCGGCCGTCCTGTCCGCCGAGTCGGCGGTGGTCATGAGCTCTCGGGTGTCGTTCCTCGCGGACTCGCCCCAGGTACGTCAGTTGCTGGACAGCGGAGCGGGCCGGTCCGAGCAACTGGTCGAACAGATGTACGTGAACGGCATCGATCCGTCCCGTGTCCCGCACTTCCACGTCGTGCGTCTGGCCGATCCTGGGGCCACCCCGCTGGAGAAGCGCGTCACGGCGGCCCTGGAGCTTCCCTCGGGACAGGCACTCGGCGACATCCTGGGCGCGCATTTCACGCGGACACTGACCGAGCGCGGTTGCGCCGGCCTGGAGGAGCGGATGCCTTCCGCTTTCGGGTGGGCCTTCCTGAACGGCCGGACAACCTTCTCCCTACTCGACGTTCACAGGGAGTTGGGGGCCGGTGCCTTCTCGGACGCACGTCTCGGTCTTGACACATGCGTTCTCGCGCCACTGCTGCGCCCGGCAGGACCGGACCACGTCGCCTTCGTACATACGGCGTACCAGGAGCTGCTGGCCGCCCACTATCTGGCGGAGCACGCGCACCTGAACGCGGCGGCAGACGTTCCGGGCGGCGCCTTCCTCACGGAGCAGGTACGCGTCTTCCTCGCGAGCATGCCCGGCGCAGCGGAGACCGACGACTGCGTACTGCCGGCCGGAGCGTACGTGGTCGGCCCGGCCGAGCGGCTGCTGATCCGCCGTGTCTCACGCGCCGTTCGCTTCGACCGCCATGCGGTGACGGTCGCCCGCTACCGCCGTTTCCTGGATGCCCTCGAAGCAGACGGCACCTCACAGTGGGACCACCCGGACCAGCCCGCGCACGTCACACACCGCCCCTGGACCGACCGGCTGAGGCATCCGGACTACTACGAGAATCCGCGCTACTCCGATCACCCGGCCGTCTGCGTGAACTGGTGGAGCGCGTACGCGTTCGCCGCGTTCGAGGGCAAGCGCCTGCCAACCTCCCTGGAATGGGAGGCTGCCGCACGCGGTACGGACGGGCGTCTGTTCCCGTGGGGCGACACGTCCGACAGCAGCCGCGTCAACTGCGCGGACTCCTGGGTCGGGCGGCCCGTCGTGACGTACCAGGCGTGGTATCGCGATTTCGCGGGTGACGCCGTCCGGGAGGCAGGCGCCTCCCCCGTAGGGGAACACCCTGGCAACCGCTCGCCCTTCGGCGTCCTCGACATGGTGGGCAACTGCTGGGAATGGACGTCGACCAGCCTGAGCGATCCCGGGGAAGCCGTGATCTGCGGCGGCAGCTACGACAACCCGATGCGCGCGGTGCAGGCCAGCAGCAAGGGCGTCTACCGGAAGCGCGGCGGGAGCAACGCGGTCGGTTTCCGGTGCGTGCAGGACATCGACACCGACAAGACGAAGGAGGCACAGACGTGAGCGGCGGTGGGCCCCGGCATGGAACGATCACCGACAGAAGACCGAGCGGCGGAGGAGCTAACGGCTCCCTGGGCTCGTACATCGTCCGGGACGACGAGGAGGAGCGGTACTACGGCTTTGACTACCGGCAGATCGTGACGGAGGGGTTCCGGACCATCCGCACCGGCGAACACGTCCGCTTCCACGTCAGCGCCGAGAGCCCAGACCGGGCGGAGTTCGTCATCCGCCTCGACCAGCCCGACCCTGCCGAGTACTACGCGTGACCGCTTCTCCTCCACCGCTCGACGAGGTGACCGGGGCGCGCCAGGAACTGACCGTCGTCCTGCCCGTAAGGCTGCTGCGCATTCCCGGCTGGCCCGAAGGCCCCTTTCCGTTCGAGCTGGGCAGCCGTCGCACCGACGCCCCGACCCGGTCCACCTATTTCGCCCCGGCCTCCGCCCGCGCCCTCTACGGGGCATCCGGGCGGCGCCTTCGCTGGCACCGTCCACTGGACGTCAAACACGACGGTCTGACCCTGCTGGGAATGGAGCTCGTGCGCACGGCCACCGCCCGCAATCCCGACCACGCGCTCGGAGTATTGCACTTCAGTGCCGAAAGGCCACTGCTGCCCGTATTGAGAGCTCTCGCCGGGCGGCGATCGGCCACCGTCGGCGATCCGCTCACCGGCCCGTTCGACCCGGCCGAGCTCCTCACCGGCATCGCCGACATCCGGAACCACGCCGCGCCATTCGCGATCGCCCGGCCCTACACGATCGCCTTCCTGACCCCGACCTCGCAGCACACACCAGCACTCCGCACCGGCGCGGACGAACACCTGCCCGCCACCGCGGACCAGTGGCTGTGGCAACTGGCGTCACGGTCCACACACGAGGACTTCCCCGTCCCACCGGAGACCGCCGGCGAACAGCTCAAGGACACCTTGAGGATCTCCGCCGACTGGAGCGCCCTGGTACTCCGGCAGGGAGCCGCCTTCCTCGGCCACCGGCCCGACACCGGCACCGGCGACTTCTTCGAATTCGGCGCACTGCACTCACGCACCGTCTATCTCGACGCGCTACTCCTCGGCTCCCTTCAGCGCGATCACATCGACGAGCTCACCGACGAGCTCTCCGACGTGTTCAACTCCTCGGGGCTCGCCCGTCGCGTGGCCATCCTGGAACGGAACATCGCCCACTTCCGCAGCACCTACTGGCGACAGCACCTCACCGCCCACGGGCCGGCCAACGACCTGCTGCTCGCCTTCCAGCACCAGCACCGACTGCCGGCCCGCTTCGGCGAGATCCTGGCCGAGGCCGCCGACTACAGCAGGCTCGTCCAGACACAGGAGAGCCAACAGATCGGCGCTGCCCTGGGCGTTCTCACCATTCTCGGCCTGCCCCTGGGGACCGCCCTCGGCATCCTGCAAGTCATCGGCGACGAATCGATGACACATCTCCTCATCGCCGTCGCGCTGTCGATCGCCACGGCGGGCGCCATTCTCACCACACGGTACGGCCGCATGGTCCTGTCCTCGCTGCGGGGTGGAGACGCACGGCGACAGCCGTGATGGAACGAGGCGCTTGAGGCCACAGCGTGGTGCAGGTCAAGGCATCGCCCTTTCGCCAGAGTTGGGCTGCCACAGCTGGCACCTGCGTCTGTCCCGGTGGCCGGCGCCGAGCCCTCGAACTGCGGCAGGAAGTGTCGCCATGCGGACGGAGATACCCGGTCCGGCGCATGCCGTGCGGGAGTTGCTCTGGGGGCAGCTCCGGAATCTCACTGTTCGCACCCGTGAAATCACTATGCGCCACTACCGTGAACAGGGTGGCGGCATTCCACCCGGGGGTGCCGGACAGCACGTCAACAGGGGAAGCACATGGCCTCCGAGACCCAGAAGCTCGACCCGTCCCGCTCGGCGCGGGACCTCTACGGCACGGAACTGCGCCGCCAGCGCCAGCTTGCCGGAGTGTCCCTGGACCGGCTGTCCGACATCGTGAACTACAGCAAGACCCAGCTCCACGGCGTCGAGACCGCCGAGCGCCTGCCCCTGCCCCCGCTCTCCTCCAAGCTCGACGCCGCGTTCGGCACGGGCGGGCTGTTCGAGGGCCTGTGGAGCATCATCCAGCGGGAGCGCTACCCCGACCGCTACCGCCGCTTCATGGAACTCGCCGACCAGGCCACCGACATCCACGAATACGCCGGGCACCTGGTACCGGGACTGCTCCAGACACCGGCGTACGCGCGGGCGCTGCTGCGGGTGGGAGACCCGGAGGCGTCGGGGGAAGAGATCGAGCGGAAGGTGGAGCTTCGGGTGGGGAGGCAGGGGCGGCTGGGGGAAGGGGATGGGCCCCGCTTGTGGGCACTCCTGGAGGAGGGCGTTCTACGACGCCCTGTCGGAGGTCCGGCAACCGCGCGCGAACAGCTCCGGGCTCTGCTGTCGTTCGCCGAGTCACCGCGCATCGAGGTGCAGGTCATCCCGTGCGCACATGGGGAACACGCACTGCTCGACAGCACCCTGACGCTCCTCACACTGCCGAACACCACGGCGGTTGCTTACGTAGAGAGCAACTACTCCGGCCAACTCATCGAGGATCCGGCCGAGTCCATGAAGCGGCGTCGGGCTTACGATCTACTCAGGGCCAACGCCCTGTCGCCGCGGGAGTCAGCCGCGGTGATCGAAGCAGCGATGAAAGGTTTCAACCCGTGCGAGCAGCAATCGGACTGAGCCCTATACGGTGGCGCAAGTCGAGCTACAGCAACGTGGACGGGGGCAACTGCCTTGAGGTCGCCGACGGCTTCCCTGACGCTGTGCCCGTCCGGGACAGCAAGGCCGCGGAGGGCCCTATCCTGATGATCCCCCGTCCAGCCTGGACACAGTTCGTTGGAAGCATCAAACACACTTCGAAGTAGGGGACAGCGACGGGCCGTAGCAGGGCCCGGCCACGGTGTGACAAAATGCGGCATCCCCTCAGCTGGTTACGCCCGCGTGCTGAGCCACAGCCTCTTCCAGCCGCAAAAGGGCCCGGTCTTCCTTGCGATCGGCCTCATCACGCTGGCTGTGGGCCTGGCGGACGGTTTCGGCAATTCGCTCGCGGTCTTCTCCAGCCAAGGCCGGTACCGGAATCGCAGCGCATAGCTCGGGGTGAATGTCCTGCTGCTTTCCGCCTGTCGAGCATGAACGAAGCACTCGAAACACACATTCCGAGCGCAGGAAAGCGAACAGGTAAGCTCCGCTGTAGCCAGCGAGCCCCGGACGTACGCGCAGAAAATGTTCAGAGAATGCGAAAGACCGCCAGGAGCCAGCAGCAAAGAGCGCCCGCCCATACACCTCATTTTCGCCGAGAGTACCCTGCGAAGCGATCAAAACCGTCTCGTCCTCCGCCAGCACATCCTTCGAGGTGTGCGCCTTGCTGATCCATCGCCCTTCCGGCCGAAGCCAGAACGCTTGACGCTGGCCCACCAGTCGGTAGCTGTATGTGTCCCCGGGCTCGCCGTCGACGCGCGGAAAGCGCAGGCCACGACTCATCTGGCCGCCCTTGCAAAACTCCCCCAGCGTCACATGCTCAACCTCCCCCAGTCGCCGCAGTATCTTTCGCGCCCGTGGCTGAAAGTTCAGCGGCCGCAGCGTCGTCGTATCCAACCCACGCTGCGCGAACCCGAGATCCCGTCCCTGCTCGTGCCACCGCAGGTCGAGCAGATCCCCGAGTCCCGCGGTCTCGAACAGGTCCCGCGTCGCCTGATGCACGCCGCTCTGGTACGCCGCCCGCAATGAGGCGGCTTCCTCCATTAGTTCATGGATCTCCTTCTCCACCGCCTCACCGAAGCGCGGCACCCGGATCTCCTCGATGTGGTCCGGCGCGATATGCCTGATGGCGGACCCATACACGCCACCCCTGACCAGCACTTCCCCGAAGCGGCTCGACAGGAATGTGTACAGGTACCCCGGCTTGATCTTGTTCTGGTCGGGAGTGACCTTGATGACGTCCTCCGACGACCAGTACCCCTCCATGTCGGGTCGCACATACGCGCGTCGGCCGGCGTTGAATCCCGAGCGCGAGATCATCGTCATGCCGGGCTGAAGTTCCAGGTAATGCAGACTGGACGATTCCGCATCGGTCTTCTTTAGCCGGGGCAACGAGCTCAGGTCGGCAACCAGCATGTCTTTGCTGCCCACGAAGGGAACACTGTGCTCAGGGGTGCTGACATAGACCCGCCGGAACAGCGGGCCACTGTTGACGCCCCCGCCGTACCCCGCCGTCAGCTCCCGCAGCGGCGCCTTCTCCACCGTGAGCCGTTCCAGCAGCTGCTGGGTGGCGAAGGCCCCCGACAGGTACGGCTTGGCAACCAGCCGCAGCCCCTGCCGGTCGAGCCAGCTCCGCATGGCCGGGTTGCCCCGCTCGGCGATCTTCACGCGTCGTCCTCCGGCCGCTTCCAGGGGAGCTGGTCGCCGTACTCCTTGATGAACTGCCGGTACTCGCGGACAACGCTCGGCCGATCGTGGTACTTGGGCCGGTCACGCTCGGACATCAGGTCGTCGTCGAGGATGCGGGTGCGCCGCTTGATGGCACGTTCGATCGCGACGTTCTTGACGACGATTTCGTCCTTCTCCTCGTACTCCTTGATGACGTAGTCGCCCTTGGCGTCCCGAACGAACAGGTCGTTGCCGCGCCGGTCGTGACCGACCTTCTCGGCGACGGCCATGAAGACGGGGTGGTCAAGAGGACCGTGCACCTGCTCCTCGTCCTTCTCCTCCTGTGTCTTCTTCTGGAGGAAGAGCAAGGTGGTGAGGATGTTGACGCCCGCGCCGACGACGAAGATCTCCACGGGGAGTTCGACGCTGGCCATCACCCAGCACTCGTCGAGGATGTACTTGCGTACCGCCTCGTCGTCGGGGCCGGGGTTGGACAGGATGCCGTTGGGCAGCACGATGCCGATGCGGCCGCCCGGCTTGACCCATTCGACGGCCTTCTGGACGAAGAGCCGCTCGGGCGAGACGGAGACGGCCGGCCTGCCCTTCACCAGTGTGCCGTCCTCGCCGCGGGACCAGCTATAGGCGATGCTCCGTTCCTTCTCGAAGCCGTCCTCGTCCTTGCGGAACAGTTCGAGCACCGGTCCGGTCACGGGGATGTCGGAGCCGAAGGGCGGATTGGTGAGCAGGATGTCGACCTCGCCGGGCGCGATGCGGTCGAGGTACTGGAGGGCGCGCTCCATGCCCCGCAGGGTGCCCATATGAGGGAAGCCGAGAGAGTCGACCTGGAAGGTATTGCCTGCGACGTCGGTGAGCATCATCACGCCGAACGCGGCAGCGCGGGTCAGGAAGGGGTCGAAGTCGGTGCCGAAGACACAGGCCTGGGCATACTTGCCAAGCAGCTCCCGCTTCGTGGTCTCCTGCCGGGCCCGCTCCTGGACGGACAGGTCCTGTTCGTCCTCCGGCATCCACGTGTGCAGGATGTGCAGCAGGGTCTCCCGGAGGAAGCCGCCGGTGCCGCAGCACGGGTCGAGGACGGTCTGACCCTCCTGGGGATTGAGCATCTCGACCATGAGGCGGACCGCGCCGGACGGCGTGAAGTACTGGCCGCGGTCGCCGCGCAGGTTGTCCCCGACGAGTTCCTGGTAAGCAGTGCCGAGGGCATCCAGGGACGTGTCGTGCATGCGGTAGGTGGCGAGCTGCTTGACGATGAAGGTGAGGGCACCGTCGGTCAGGGTCAGGCGGTCGTACTCGTCGAACAGCTGCTGGGGGGCGTAGAACTTTTTGACCTCGTCGAACAGCTCCCTTATCCGCTGGGCGACCTCGGCGCTGCCCGCCTCCTCCTCGGCGGCGGCGGCGAGGTCGTCACTGTCGATGCGGAAGCGCGGCTCCTCGGCACCCTCGCGGACCAGCCGCTCGTCATGCAGCTTGGCGAACAGCACGTACAGGAACTGCCAGAACGCCGCGTCCTTGGGCAGGCCCTCGTTGCCGTGGATGTAGTTGTGGCAGCGGCGGAACGCGAACCGCAGCATCCGCTCGTCCGCCCGCCGCATGATCGCAAGGGAGGAGGCGTCGCCCTGGGCGTCGAAGCTGGTCGCGTCGCCACGCGGCCAGTTCAGCATGGGACGATACTTGGTCTCGAACAGGGACGAATCGTCGTCCTTGCGGACGAAGTACAGGTCCTTGTCGTCCGTCCACATCCCGTACCGGCAGTCGGGTACCGCCTGCATGAGCTGGCCGACCTCGTCGATCTGCGCCTTGGCGTGGGCGTAGGTACGGATCTTGGAGACGGTGCGGCTGTCCTTGGGGCGGGGCTTGGTGACGACGACCCGGCGGAGGTTCTCCAGCTCGTGCTTCTTGCCGTGCTCGAAGATCGCGATGCTCGCGCGGCGCCGGGTCTTGCGGCCGTCTTCGTTGACCACCGGGATCGAGAAGTCGGCCTTCATGTCGTGCGGGTCGATGCCGTACTGGTGGACGAGGGAGCGGGCGATGTGCTGCCGTACCTTCTCGGCCTCGGTGAGCTTCACCACCCTGTCGCCGGTGATGTAGTCGAAGACCTCGTCGTCCGCGAGCTTGCGCGGCCCGGCGGGCGCCTCGCCGGTGTCCTCCTTGCCGGTCTTCCCGGACGTCTCCGGCCTGTGCGGGCCCTCCTCCGGCATGTCGAAGCCCAGCTGTTCCTCAGCCATCGTGATGAGTGCCCCTCTGTTCCCTCTTACCGCACGGCACACCGCCCGCCGTCCAACCGACGGCACCGACCAAGACTAGGCCAGTCCGGAACCGGTTCCGTTCGGCCCCACACCGCTCACCCTCCGTATCCACCAGAAGGTCGCCACGTCGTTATTCCTCGGCATTCCGTCCCGCATCCAAGTCATCGACAGCCCGCAGCTCGGCTGCGATGTCGGCAAGCGAGCCTTCACCCGGCACATGCCAGTATCGAGTCCCCTGAACCTGCTGATGGACCCCCATGGCCTCACCACGCATGAGCCGGGCAAGCGTAGAGGGCGCGTACGGCATACCGTCCGCTTCCCAGACCAATGGCTTGGTCTTGTTGTTCCGCCACGCTGCACGGGATCGTTTCGCGTCGGCGGTGAGCCAGTTCGGCAGGCCACGGCGGTCGGGGCCGGTCACCGGACGGAACTCCAGCACAGTGCCCTCGGCGATCCACCCCGCATCGACGATCACCCGTACCGCGTTCGCCAGTCTGCCGCCCGTGCCCGCGGACTGCTCGGTCACCCGGTACTCGCTGTAGTCGGGGGCCTTGTCCCCCGCCTTGAGCCGCTCGGTCAGGCGCCGTGCGACCACCTGTACCCGCTCGGCCGTACGAACGGTCGTGGCATACTGACTCTTCTCGCCGAAGGCGACGTCCGCGATCGCCACGAACCACCACAGAGCCCGTCCGGTCAGCTCAGGCACGGCAGTCAACCGCTCCCGCCACCGGGCCTCACCCGCCTCGTCGGTGTCGTCGAGACCTTGGATGTCCATGGTCTGGAAGATCGCATGCGCGATGAGCAAGTCGGCGTTCCCCGCCGCACTGGCAACTCTGCCGTACAGATCGACGCGCAGCTTGCCCAGAGCATCGCGTACTTCCCGCAGAAGCTGCACGACACGCCAGACCCTGGCGGCGCTCGGGCGATGCCCGAAGAGGTCACGGTAGTGGCGGTCCTCCCACAAAGTGGACGAGTCCCGCTTGGCTCGGGCGACCATGTCCGGCGAACGGTGCGTCGCAGCCAGCGCGAGCGCGGCCTCGGTCATGGTGCAGCCGGCCGCAGGGTGGGGCACCGGCTCCCCGCGACGGATGACATAGTTCAGGCCGAGCGAGACGATGAACTCGTCACGAAGGTCGAACTGCATCCGGTCACGTGACTTGAAGTCCCGCTCCTGCACAGGGTTCTGCGTGTTGGCAGCGGTGGTGACCCGGTCGCCGAAACCCTCGGGACACTCCTTGAGGGAAATGATCCGCACCAGGACCCGCCCCTGTCCTGCGTTTCCCGGGCTCCTCTGGACAGCGCGCGCTATCGCGTCCACGGTCTGCGCGCCGTTGACGACACTGGCGCCCTTCAGCCGGAAACCGACTCCTGCACCAGGTCTGAACGCCCCCTTCCCTTTCGGCTCGTAACTCTCGCAGAGCAGCGTGATGCCGTTGCTGAAGTACCAGAAGTGCTGGGGTTCGCTGAGCAGCGTGGCCTGGATCTTGGGGTTGACGTCGGAGACGTCCAGAGCGTCCCGCAGGTTGCGTGAGAACAGGTGAGCCCGGTTGTCGCCCTGGTACCACTCCGCGATCTCCGTCACGGACACGGTGCCGTAGAACGCCTCGTACGGCATCGTTTCCCTGCCGGCGCCCTCGAGCCACACATCGAGCTCGATCTTTCTCTCCGCCTGATCGCCCAGCAGTTCCTGGTACAGGCCTCGCAGGTCGATGACCTCGTAATCGATCATGCCCGGCAACCAGCTGCGTTCCTCGATCCCCTTCTTGAGCTCCCGCTCGATGTTGGGGTGCAGGTCATTCTCCGTGACCAGCGCAAGGACCAGCCGGATGGTCCCGGGATTGTCCAGCGCTGTCTCAAGCGCCACCGCATGGGACTCGATCCGGCTGTTGAAGCGGTGGAACTCCAATTCCCGCAGATCATCCAGGCCCCTGAACAACGCCCTGAGCTCGCGCTCACCAAAACCGGCGGTACCGTTCACACTCCACTTCGCCTGGACCAGAGTGATGTGGTAGCGGTCTTCTCCGCGCTCCTCGACTGCGACAGCGTCGATACCTCGATCCCCGAAGCCGTCGATCACGCCGGCCGCTGCCTGGGCATCGCTCCATCCCGTCTCGTGCTTGACGGCGAGCGCCGCAACCGCGCGGCTCAGGAACGCCCTCTCCTCCTCCTTGGGATCCGCCTTGGCCCGGTCGGACATGTCGATGTGCGGGCGGAACCTCTTCTCAAGTCCCTTGCGAAGGTGCCGCATGTAGTAGGGATTGGTCACGGATTCCCCCCCGGTGTCGTCAGCGCAAGGCAGGCCGCACACTTCATGAGCAGGGCCGCCAACCAGGCTATCCCGGCGGGTCTCCTGTGTTCCTTCCATTGCGACGGAACAGCTTCGCTCTTGCGCTGAGAAGTCTTTCTGGGCCCCGCCTCGATCATTCACGTGCGCGCGCCGGCTTGAGGGGGTCGGCTGAGGTGTCCGGTTTCCGGCGGTTCGTTCCGCTGGGTGATCGGTGCCGGTCAGGGCGGTGTGCCGCGTGTCGTCGCGGTGGGCGTCGGCTTCCACGGTCCGAGGGTGCTGCGGGTCTTCTCCTTCCGGGCTGTTGGGGCGACGGATTGGTGGTCAGCCGGTGTCGGGCAGGTCCTGGACGCGGTCCCATGCGGCGACGGCCCGGTGGGCGGCGGGCCAGGCGGGGTCGAACTTGAGCTCCCGGCTGCGGGCGTGGTCGGCCGGCTTGGCGGGGATGTCGAAGAGTTCGCTGCGCAGGGTGGCGGGTTCGGCGCGGGCGAGTTTGCCGTCGAGGGCGAGGAGCTGCAGCCAGGAGATCAGGTCCATGGTGAGGGCGAGCAGGGTGCACCAGGCTTGGTTCAGGGCGAACTTGGCCGAGGGTAGCCGTGTCAGGGTGAGCGCTTTTGATCTTCGAATGCCGGACTCGACGTGCGCGTGGACGCGGTGACGGGCGTCGAGCCACTGCAGTTGACGGCCTGGGGTGTTGGTGGCGATCACGGTGTAGCGGAAGCCGGTGGCCACTTCGTAGGGCTTGAGGTCCTTTTCGTACTTGGGGTGGATCGGCTCGCGGCGCACGACGATCCGCAGGCTCCCGGGCCGGCCGGTGAGGTCGAGCAGGTCGGTGATCTCGACCAGGGCGGCGTCCTCGCGTGGCTTTCCCTTCGCGTCGAGCGCGGGCGTCCACGCCTTCTTGGGGACCTTGGCCAGCGCGGTCCAGAAGTCGTCATCGCGGGTCCAACCCACCGAGTACTCCCAGGTGTTGGCCTTGTTTCCGCCGCCTGATGTGATCCAGGTGAGCCACTCCTTGGTGGCGCCGGCACCATCAGCGCAGAAGAGGACCTTCCGGCGTCGGCGGGTGGGCAGCTGGCGTATCGCCTCGGCGCCGACCTCGATGTGGTCCACGGCAGTGTTCGACCCGGCGCTGCCCGGCCGTAGCCGGCACACCAGATGCTCGTCGGTGTTGTCCAGGAAGATCAGCAGCGGGTGCAGGCCGAAGCCTTTGCGGTGGGCTTCGGCGCCTTCCTTGTCGGAGTGCACGGGCACGAAGGAGGCGTCGATGTCCAGGACTGTCCAGCCGGTCAGTGGTCGGCCGTCCACCCGGATCCAGGGGAACCCGCCGGGGCGCAGGCCGATCAGGTCGTGCACCCTGGAGCGGGTCCTGGCCGGCGCCGAGGCGATCTTGTCGAGCTGGAGAGGGCCGATCCCGTCCAGCGTGCGGTACAGCGTGGAGGCGGAGGCCGGATGGCCAAGGATCAGCGCGGCCTGCCGCATCATATCGATCCCCGCGATCGACCGTGACCCCAGCAGCACCGCGCACGCCGCCGACACCAACACCTCGCCCCGGTCATGCACCGGATGGAAGTCCCGCCGCACCAGCGCCGACGACAGCGCGTCGGTCAGCCCGACCTTGTCCGCGAGACGCCGCACCGGCACGATTCCTGCCTTGCCCACCAGCTTCCGCCCGCCCGTCGACAGCGACAAGCCCTCCGCCCACCCAGTAAGCTTCGACACCCGGAGGGTGCCTCCTTCCCAGCATGATCCAGTCGTAGAGAAGCTGAATCATCGCAGGTCGAGGCACCCTCCTTTGCTGATCTCACACACCGTCACCAGCAGCCGCCCGCCTGGTGAATTCATGAGGCGTGGGAGCGATGGGCTGCGCCCTGCTGTGGATACGCCGCCGACGGCCCGTGGTGCTGGCCCTGGTGCTGGTCGCCCTGTCGGCGGCATTCGAATTCGTCTCCGGCGCGATGCTGGTCTCGCTCTTCACCGTCGCCGTGCACGCGCGGCCCCGCAAGACCATGGAAGTCTTTCTGGCGAGCGTGGCCGCAGCCTTCGTCTTCACCCTGCTCCACCCCGAGCCAGGCCTGTCCAGTGTCCTGCTCTTCCTCTTCGGCGTCGTCATCCAGGGCAGTGCTGTCAGCTGGGGCATGTTCGTGCACCACCAGCGCCAACTGGTCCGTCACGTTGCGGCCGAAGCCGAACTTCGAGCTGAACAGGCCCAGTTGCGGGCTCGGGAGGCGGTGGCGAGAGAGATGCACGACGTGCTCGGGCACCGCCTGTCGCTGCTCAGCGTGTATGCCGGAGCTCTGGAGTTCCGGCCCGACGCCGCACGCGAGGACATAGCCCGCATGGCCGCCGTGCTCCGGGAGAGCGCTCACCAGGCGCGCAGGACCTGCGCGAGGTGATCGGAGTGCTGCGCGCCCCCGAGGGTGAACTTCCCCAGCCCACACTGGCCGACGTGCACCGGCTCGTGGCCGAGTCGTGCCGCGCGGGTATGCGGGTGGAACTGCTCGAGGAAATTCTGGACACGGCACCCGAATCGATCGGGCGCTGCGCCTACCGCGTCGTTCAGGAGGCGCTCACCAACGTGCGCAAGCACGCCTCCGGAGCGGAGGTGTCGGTCCGCTTGAACAGCAGGGCCGGCAAAGGAATAACCGTCCTGGTGGTCAACACGGCCCCCGGCGACAGCGCCGTCGCCGTCCCCCCACCGGCTCCCGACGCGCCACCCGGCCAGGGGCTGGTCGGCCTGGCCGAGAGGGTCGCGCTCTGCGGGGGCCAGCCAGAGTACAGGCCCACGGACGACGGCGGCTGGAAAGTCAAGGCATATTTCCCGTGACCATAGGAAAGTATATCCGAGCGCACATGCCCTGGCCTCGGGAAAACCGTCCGATCAAGAAAATGAGTGATTTTTGATGTCAAAGCAGCAGAATTCACGGACTGAGGCGCCCGTGGTGGTCGCCGAACCGGCCTGGGCGTTCGTCCTCATAGGTGGCGTCTTCGCGTTGGTCGGAGCAGGCATTGGCCTGGGAATCAAGTTTCTCGCGGAGTGGTTCGTGACCCTGCCCTGGGCCCCGATGCAGGGACCGGCCGAGCTGCTCACCTCGATTCCCGAGCCCGGCCTCAGCCTCGGTCTTGCCGCCCTCGGCGCCCTGCTCGGCCTGGTGGCGGGTGCCCTGGCCCGACACGACGCGCTGTCCGTCAGCGTGTCGCCCGCCCAGGTCGCCCTCGAACGCAAGGGAAAGTCCCGCGAGTTCGAACGCGAAACAGTGACCCTGGCTTTCCGGGACGGCAAGCAGTTGATTCTACTCGGCCGACGCACCGAGGAACTCGTCCGGGAGGCATGCGACTTGAACGCGCAGGCACTCGCGGACGCGTTCACCTCGCGCGGTTACACCTGGGCGGACAGTGACCCGTATCAGGACGAGTACCGCCGCTGGGTCCCCGACACCCCAGGGCTGCCGGAGGGCGCCAACGCCGTGCTGAAGGCCCGCTCTCAGACGCTTGCCAAGAAGGGCGGTTCCGAGGAGGCCCGGGAGTTGCGCGAGGAGCTGTCCCGGCTCGGTGTCGTCGTGCGGGACAACGAGAAGCGGCAGTTCTGGCGTCTGGTTCAGCGGTAGCAGGCCTCCCAGGAAGTCACTGGCCGTGGTGTTCCTGCACCAGCTTCTCCAGGTCTGCGACGAAGGCGTTGGCATGCGGGACGGAGAGCATCTCCTCCCGCAGCCGGCGCGCCCGGTCCCTGAAGGTCTGCTCCTCCAGGAGCCGGAGCAGGTACTCGCGGACGGTGCTCCCGGTGGCCTTCGTCGAGTGGGTCGTCAGGCCGGCCCCGTGGTCGGCCAGGCGACCCGACAGCAGCGGCTGGTCGACGTCCCACGGCAGGGCCAACTGGGGCACCCCGTACAGTGCCGCCGTGGTCAGCGTGCCCACGCCGGCGTGGTGGATGACCGCCGAGCATGTGGGCAGCAGGGCCTGGAGGGGCACGTACGGGACCAGCCGGGCGTTGGCCGGGATCCGCTCGAGTGTCTGCCGGGCCTCGTCACTGATGGTCGCCACCAGCTCGATGTCCAGGTCCGCCACGGCGTCGAGGATCTCCTGGACGCCGATGGGGTAACCAACGCCGTGGTCGGTCACCGTGAGCCCCAGCGTCAGGGCCACGCGGGGCCGGGTGGGCGGCTCCCACAGCCACTTGGGTACGACCGCGGGCCCGCCGTAGGGCGTGTACCGCAGCGAGTGGTAGTCGAGGCCCGGGGCATGGACCTGCAGGGACGGCGGCAGCACGTCCAGGGAAAACTGTCCGGTGACCATGTCCTCGGAGAACGCGCCCCCGTACGCGCGGGCGTACGAGCCGAGCCAGTCCGCGAGCGGGTCCGTCCGGTGTTCCTCCGGCTGCTCTGCATTGAGCCGGACGTAGTGCTGACGGGTGACGCCGTAGACATCGGCACCGATCAGCAGACGGGCGTGGGCTGCCCCGGTGGCCTTGGCCGCGATGCCGCCCGCAAACGTCAGCGGCTCCCAGATGATCAGGTCCGGCTGCCATTCCCGGGCGAACTCCACCAGGGGCGCCGTCAGCGGCACATTGGTCATCTTGTGCCAACTCTCGATCTGGACCTCGTAGCCGGTGCGCAGTGACTCCAGCGTGATGTCCTCCGGCCGCCGTTCGACGGCGTCGTACGGCTCAGGCAGGCCGGGCAGCAGCTTCGAGCCGGTGTTCTTGACCCGGCCGACGATCTGCCAGAGGTCCCGGTTGCTGCCGACGGGCACGGCGGTGAGTCCCAGGGCTCCGTCAAGTTCCCTGGATGCGAGGGTGGTTGACGGAGCCCTGGTGTGAATCCGCAGCAGATCACACCCGGACACCAGGTGGGCTTGATTCACTTCGGCGGACATCCAGGATCAGGGCCCCCGGAAGGATGTCCAACATGGAGAGCATGGGGAAGGAGAAGCCGCGTCCTCGCCGCTCGTTCACGCCGGAGTTCAAGGCCGAGATCGTCGAGCTGTGCCAGCGCGGCGACCGCTCGATCGGTCAGGGCGCCAAGGACTTCGACCTGACCGAGACCGTGGTGGGCGGCGGCCCGGCTGGGCCGCCGCCCACCACGGTCTTCGAGTGGATCGAAGGCTGGTACAACTTGCACCGATTGCACAGCAGCCTCGGCTACCGCAGTCCGGCCGACTACGAGGCCGCCTTGGCGGCCTGACCACCGCACCAATGGTGTCCGCCAAAGCGGAGTAAGCTCAAGGGAGCCGCGATTCCGTACGAGGAAGGCGCGGCTCCTGGCTTGGTGAAGATCAGCTGCGCAGCGCGCCCGCCGCCTGTCCGACCGTCGGAATGCTGCCGACCGACGGCGCCTGCGCCACCGGGCCGGTGACCTCCCGCGAGTCGACCGCGCGGAAGTCGGCCACCTGCGTGCTGACGCCGTTGTCGAGCGGATCCACACCCGTGTCCGCCAGAGGGTTGGGCTTGAGGTCTGCCACCGTACCCACGACCTGGCCCCCATCGTCGAGGACCGTTCCGGAGTTCGCGGCCGCCGCCGTGGCCGCGCCGACGCCGAGGGCCATGCCCGTGGTCGCAAGGACGGCCAGGGCGCGTCGGGCGGTCGGCGTCTTGAGGGTCTTGTGTCGGGCCATCGCTCTGCCACCTGCCATCTCCACCGAGTGATCGATCCGATGCGAAGAGTAGTTGACGTGTGACGCTCGCTTCAAAGCCGCGCCTCGGGGTCGTCCACCCCCCGTCCGATGCCTCAGACTGGTGTCCCGTGAGTTCCCAGTCGCCCTTCTCCGCGCGTGTCGTGCTGCTCTGCGGCCCCTCCGGCTCCGGCAAGTCCCTCCTCTCGGCCCGCTCCGGCCTGCCGGTGCTGCGCCTCGACGACTTCTACAAGGAGGGCGACGACCCGTCGCTGCCCCTCGTGACGGGCAGTTCCGACATCGACTGGGACCACCCCGGCTCCTGGGACGCGGACGCCGCCGTCGCCGCGATCGACCGGCTGTGCCGTACGGGCCGTACGGACGTGCCCGTCTACGACATCGGCCTGAGCGCCCGTACGGGTGCGTCGCACGTGGACTTCGGCGCGGCCCCGCTGTTCATAGCGGAGGGCATCTTCGCCGCGGAGATCGTCACGCGCTGCGGCGAACTCGGCCTCCTGGCCGACGCGTTGTGCCTGAGCCGGGGCCCGGTGAAGACCTTCCGCCGCAGGTTCCTGCGGGACCTCAGGGAGGGCCGCAAGTCCGTGCCGTTCCTGCTGCGCCGTGGCTGGCGGCTGATGCGGCTGGAGCGGTCGATCGTCAGCCGTCAGACCGCGCTCGGCGCGCACGCCTGCGACCGCGACGAGGCACTGACCCGCCTCGCGGCCGCGCGGCGCGACAGCGGCAGCGGACGGGGCGGGGCCGACACGGACACGGGCACGGCGCGTACGCCTGTCCGGCCCGTGTAGTCGGCATGTAACCGGCGCCGCGCCGACGCGGACCTGGGCACGCGCAGAAGCGGGACCGGAAGGCCCCCGGCCCTCCGGTCCCGCTTCCTCGTGGCTCCCCCGCTCCGTGGTGACGTCCCCCGACGTCCCCGCGTCCCCCGTTACTTGCTCCCCCCGGTTCCCCCTGGGATCCCCCGATCCCTCGGTCCCCGTTTTCCCCGTGGTCCCCCGGTCCCCCGTGCTCCCCCCCCCGTACCTTCAGGCGACCAGCTCCCCGAAGGCGCTCTCCTCGTCACGGCCGAAGCTCAGGGCCTCGTCGTCGCGCAGCCGGCGGAGCGACCGCCAGATGCTCGACTTCACCGTGCCGACACTGATGCCGAGGATGTCCGCGATCTCCGGGTCCGTGCGGCCCTCGTAGTAGCGCAGGACCAGCATGGTGCGCTGGAGCTCTGGCAGCCGCGCCAGCGCCTGCCAGAGGACCGCGCGCAGCTCGGTGCCGCGCATCGCGTCCGTGTCGCCCACCGTCTCCGGCAGTTCCTCGGTCGGGTACTCGTTCAGCTTGCGGCGGCGCCACGCGCTGATGTGCAGGTTGGTCATGGTGCGGCGGAGGTATCCGCCGACCGCGGCCTTGTCACTGATCCGCTCCCATGCCCGGTAGGTCGAGAACAGGGCGCTCTGCAGCAGGTCCTCGGCCTCGAAGCGGTCGCCGGTCAGGTGGTAGGCGGTCGCGTACAGGGAGGTGCGTCGCTCCTGGACGTAGGCGGTGAACTCCGCCTCCGACAGTGAACGGCGCTCCCCCGTCCCCTCCCCGTACCCGCTTCCCCCGCGTATTTCCCCCGTGCCCCCCGTGGGCGCGTCGATCACCGTCATGAAGCCGGTGTGACGCCCGGTGCCGCGACCGCACCCCCGTTTGGTCGCGGCACCGGCCTTCTCACCACCCCGGTGCACGTCGTGCAGACGCGTGACAACCGCGCTGTAGCTGGTGCCGTGCAGCGTGCTCATCTCGCGCCCCCCGTCGTGGACTTCCGGTGTGTTCGCCTTGCTGTACCGCTGTCCTGCTGATGACGGAAAGCCTGCCCGGGTGACTTCATCGCCGTGTCCGCCGACTGTCACAGGCCTGTCACAGAGGGCGGCCTCGGTCCGGAGCCGTCGTCGCCCGCGCCTTCTCCCCAGACGTCGGCACACGTGGCTGTCTTCGTGCGATCCCCACGGGTATCTGCCCCCGCGGGTCGAACGGGGAGCCTCCATGGGCCAGAATGAGCCTGTGCCTTCCCTGTTGCTGATCGAGGACGACGACGCCATCCGCACGGCCCTGGAGCTCTCACTGACGCGCCAGGGTCATCGCGTGGCGACCGCTGCCAGCGGTGAGGACGGTCTGAAGCTGCTGCGTGAGCAGCGGCCGGATCTGATCGTGCTGGACGTGAACCTGCCCGGCATCGACGGATTCGAGGTCTGCCGGCGTATCCGGCGCACCGACCAGCTGCCGATCATCCTGCTGACCGCGCGCAACGACGACATCGACGTCGTGGTCGGCCTGGAGTCCGGCGCCGACGACTACGTGGTCAAACCCGTGCAGGGCAGGGTGCTGGACGCCCGGATCCGGGCGGTGCTGCGCCGCGGTGAACGGGAGTCCACCGACTCGGCGAGCTTCGGCAGTCTGGTCATCGACCGCGCGGCGATGACCGTGACGAAGAACGGCGAGGACCTCCAGCTGACGCCGACCGAGCTGCGCCTGCTGCTCGAACTGAGCCGCCGTCCGGGCCAGGCGCTGTCCCGGCAGCAGCTGCTGCGGCTGGTGTGGGAACACGACTACCTGGGCGACTCGCGCCTCGTGGACGCCTGCGTCCAGCGGCTGCGCGCCAAGATCGAGGACGTGCCGTCGTCCCCGACGCTGATCCGTACGGTGCGGGGTGTCGGCTACCGGCTGGACCCGCCTCAGTGACACACGAGCAACAAGGGAACCAGCAGCACCAGGAGCACCAGGAGCACCAGGAAGACCGCAGCGGGCCCCGCGGCTGGTCCGCGGCGCGCAAGGGCGTCTGGTCACGGCTGCGGTTCACCAGCCTGCGGCTGCGGCTCGTCGTCGTGTTCGGGCTGGTCGCGCTCACCGCCGCGGTGTCCGCGTCGGGCATCGCGTACTGGCTCAACCGCGAGGCGGTGCTCACCCGTGCCCAGGACGCGGTCCTGGGCGACTTCGAGCAGGGGATGCAGAACCGGGCGGGCGCGCTGCCCGAGCACCCGACGCAGGACGAACTGCAGCACGCGGCGGGCCAGATGGCCGACAGCAGCCAGCGGTTCTCGGTGCTGCTGATCGCCGAGGACCCCCGGGGCCGTACCGTGTACGGCAGTTCGGGCGGGCTGAGCGGCTTCTCGGTGCAGGACGTGCCGGTCTCGCTGCGCGAGGCGGTGAACGAGCGGCAGAAGATCACCTCGGCCAACCCGTACGCGTACCACCTGTACTGGCAGCGGATCGTCCAGGGCGACACCCCCTACCTGGTGGCGGGCACCCGGACGATCGGCAGCGGCCCGACCGGTTACATGCTCAAGTCGCTGGAGCCGGAGGCCAAGGACCTCAACTCGCTCGCCTGGTCGCTGGGGATCGCCACCGGGCTCGCGCTGATCGGCTCCGCGCTGCTGGCGCAGGCCCTGGCGACGACCGTGCTGAAGCCGGTGCAGCGGCTCGGGGTGGCCGCCTGGCGGCTCGGCGAGGGCAGGCTGGACACCCGGCTGCGGGTGTCGGGCACGGACGAACTGGCCGATCTGTCGAGAACGTTCAACAAGGCCGCCGAGGCGCTGGAGAAACGGGTGGCCGACATGGCTGCCCGGGACGACGCGTCCCGCCGGTTCGTCGCGGACATGAGCCACGAACTGCGTACCCCGCTGACCGCGATCACGGCGGTGACGGAAGTCCTCGAGGAGGAGTTGGAGTTCGAGGGCGGTGGCATCGACCCGATGATCGAGCCCGCCGTACGGATCGTGATCAGTGAGACGCGACGGCTGGGCGACCTGGTCGAGAACCTGATGGAGGTCACCCGTTTCGACGCGGGCACCGCCCGTCTCGTCCTCGACGACGTCGACATCGCCGACCAGATCACCGCCTGCATCGACGCCCGTGCCTGGCTGGACGCGGTCGAACTGGACGCGGAGCGCGGCATCCACGCCCGGATCGACCCGCGCCGGCTGGACGTGGTCCTCGCCAACCTCATCGGCAACGCCCTCAAACACGGCGGCTCGCCGGTACGGGTGTCGGTGCGGGAGGAACGCGAGGCCGGAAGCGGAAGCGGTGGCGACCGTCCGGGCGCCGCGGGGGCAGACACGGTCGACGGCAGGGAAACGGCCGACGAGCCGGGTCCCACCGCCGGCGCCGAGGGCGTGGGCACGGTGGTCATCGAGGTGCGGGACCAGGGACCGGGCATTCCCGAGGACGTCCTGCCGCACGTCTTCGACCGCTTCTACAAGGCCAGCGCGTCCCGGCCGCGTTCCGAGGGCAGCGGGCTCGGGCTGTCCATCGCGATGGAGAACGCCCATGCCCACGGCGGCGAGATCACCGCGGCCAACGCCCCCGGCGGCGGTGCGGTGTTCACGCTGCGGCTGCCGCGCGACGTCTCCGCACTGATGGAACGGGACGCCGAGGACCCGCGGGAGAGCACGGGCGGCGCCTCCGGGAAGGCGGCCGGTGGCGGCAAGGGCGGCGCCCGGCGTGAGCGCGCCGAGGGGGACACGTGATGACCGTACGTCCGACGAAGGCGAGCCCGGTGCGGATACGCCGCTTCCCCGGGCTGCTCACCGTCACCGCGCTCGGCGTGCTGCTCGCCGGGTGCGGGATCCGGGCCACCGAGGTGCCGACCGACTTCGGTCCGGCACCCTCCCGGATGCGCTGTGCTCAGACCGAGGCGGACGGAGCCTCACCGCCCGCGCGGGGCCTGCCGGCGCAGGTGTTCCTGCTCTGCGGCTCGTCCCTGGCGGCCGTCGACCGGACGGTGCGGGTGCCAAAGAGCGCGGCGGACTCCGGGCAGCGGCGCGCCGAGGTGGCTCGGGGACTGCTGGACCAGCTCTCCGCGCCGCCGACGCCCGCCGAGAAGGAGACCGGGTACACCACGAACGTACGGGGCGGGATGACCGTGAGCGGTCCGCGTGCCGGCGACCCCCAGGACACGCTGCGTCTGAGCATCCCGCCGGGGAGCCTGACGTCCTATGCGCTCGCGCAGATCGTCTGCACGTTCTCCGACTCGGCGGCGGTCGAGGGCGACGGCTCGGTGGTCCTGGGCGGCCAGGACGACGGACGACCGCGCCGCTACCGGTGCACCGACGAGGTCCGGGCCCGTCCCGGCAGCACGGAGCTGCCGTCCACGGCGGTCGCCGACGGGTGACGCCGGGCGCGGCCGGTGTGCCGCGCTGTGGCGCATGCCTCACCCGACTGACGGGGTCCCGCGCGGAACCGATCCTGCCGGGGCCGCGTCTAGGGGTTCGTGCAGCGTCAAGGCCCCGTCGGCGGCACCGCCGCGTTCCGTATCCGTGTGGCAGGAGGTCTCCTCCTGGCCGGGTATCTCGTGTTCGTCGCCTGGTGCACGCTGCGCCCTCTGCAGGTCCCCTGGGTGACGCCCGCCAATCTGCGCCCCTTCGACGGCCTCCGGGCGGATTTCGCGCTGGGCTGGGCGACGGGGGGCCGCCGGGTCGCCGAGGGGCTGGCGCTGTTCGCGCCGCTCGGTGTGCTGCTGCCGATGGCGGGGGGCCGGCTGGCCGTCTCGCCGGTGGGTTCACTGATCCGCACCATGACCGCTGCGGCGCTGCTGTCGCTGGGCATCGAGATGCTGCAGACCGGGGTGCCGGGACGGGTCGTGGACGTCGACGCGCTGATGCTGAACACCCTGGGTGCGGCCCTCGCTCATGCCGCCCTGGTGCCTGCGGGGCGTGCCCGGCTGCGCCGCCGGGCCCTGCGCCGGGCCGGGACGGGGATCCGCGGGGAGGAGCCTGCTCAGGGTCGGACCCCGACGATTACCAGGGTGGGCATCGCCCCGTGGAGTGACGCCTTGCCCCCTTCATCTCCGTAACGTGGGGTACACGGGAGGAACAACCCGACAGCACGACCACGAAGGAGTTCACGATGTCCCGCCTCGCCCGCCCCACCGACAACCGCGTGATCGGCGGCGTGTGTGCCGCGCTGGCCCGCCGCTTCGGCACCTCCCCGACCACGATGCGGGTCGTCTTCGTGGCCTCGTGCCTGCTCCCAGGCCCGCAGTTCCTGCTCTACATAGCGCTGTGGATCCTGTTCCCGTCCGAGGGCAAGGTCCGGACGAGCGCCTGGTGAGACCCGCGGTTCCCGCGCCGCCCTCCTCGTGAGCACACCGATGGGGCGCCCCCGGACCCGGGGGCGCCCCATCGGACACGGGCCTGCCGGGGCGGGCCCTGTGCGAGATGCTCCTGTGGATGTCAGCCGACGGGGAAGCCGTTGACGGAGCCCTGCAGCGGCAGGCCGCCGAGCAGACCGGCGACCGGCTGCGTCGGACCGTCGGCGAGCCGCTGCTCGACGACCGGCTGTACGGCCGTCACGCCCGCGCCTGCCGCCTGCAGACCGGTCTCCGCCGCCTGCTCCGGGCCCGGCAGCGCGGAGAGGTTCTCGGCCGGGAGGGCCTGGGTGACGGTGTCCAGCGCGGGGAGGGCGTCCGGGACGGACGGGGCTGCGGTGGCGGCACCCGCACCGGCGGCGGCGAAGGCGGCACCGAGCGCGGCGACGCCGAGGGTCTTGGCAGCAGACTGCTTCATGAAGATGTGTCCTCGAAATGGAATACAGGGATGTGAGCGGTCCGGTGACCGTAATCAGACGGGGCCACCGGCCGCAAACAGCGAAATGCAGACGCAGGGTGAACACCGCTCGCGTGTCCGCTGTCCGAAGATCCCCCCGATCACTCTTCCGAGGTGACAGAACGGCTGGTGGAGGCGGCCCGACGGAACAGCCATTCGGATTTCAGCTCGGCGTAACCGGGCTTGATGACGTCATTGATCATGGCGAGTCGTTCGTCGAAAGGAATGAATGCCGATTTCATCGCATTGACGGAGAACCACTGCATGTCGTCGAGCGTGTAGCCGAACGCGTCGACCAGGTGCTCGAATTCCTGGCTCATGCTCGTGTGCGACATGAGCCTGTTGTCGGTGTTCACCGTGGCACGGAAATGCAGCCGGCGCAGCAGGCCGATGGGGTGCTCGGCGTACGAGGCCGCCGCCCCGGTCTGCAGGTTGGAGCTGGGGCACAGCTCCAACGGGATGCGCTTGTCCCGGACGTAGGAGGCGAGCCGGCCGAGCTCGACCGTGCCGTCGTCGCGCACCTGGATGTCGTCGATGATGCGCACCCCGTGCCCGAGCCGGTCGGCACCGCACCACTGCAGGGCCTGCCAGATGGACGGGAGCCCGAAGGCCTCTCCGGCGTGGATCGTGAAGTGGTTGTTCTCGCGCTTGAGGTACTCGAAGGCGTCGAGGTGCCGGGTGGGAGGGTAACCGGCCTCGGCGCCCGCGATGTCGAAGCCGACGACACCCAGGTCCCGGTAGCGGTTGGCGAGTTCGGCGATCTCCAGGGAGCGGGCCGCGTGCCGCATGGCGGTGAGCAGTGCGCCGACGCGGATGCGTCGGCCGTCCTGCCGGGCCCGCCGTTCCCCCTGCCGGAAGCCCTCGTTGACCGCTTCGACGACCTCCTCGAGGGTCAGCCCGCCCTCGAGGTGCTGCTCGGGCGCGTAGCGCACCTCGGCGTAGACGACACCGTCCGCCGCCAGGTCCTCGGCGCACTCGGCGGCCACCCGCACCAGGGCGTCCCGGGTCTGCATGACGCCGACGGTGTGCGAGAACGTCTCCAGGTACCGCTCCAGGGAACCGGAGTCGGCGGCCTCCCGGAACCAGAGGCCGAGCCTGTCCGGGTCGGTCTCGGGGAGTTGGGTGCAACCGCCCTCGCGGGCCAGGTCGACGACGGTGCCGGGGCGCAGACCGCCGTCGAGATGGTCGTGCAGCAGAACCTTGGGCGCCCGACGGATCTGGCCCGCGGCCGGGGTGTTCACAGTGCTCTGGCTCGTCATCTCGGCACTCTAACGCCTACGCGCGTAGATCGCCCGGCGTGCGCATCTGCCGATACCCAACAGTGACCGCACGGAAGGGGCCCGTACACCGTTGCTTCTGACACTGTTCTGCCATGGCACAGCAAGCGACGTCGGCTCGCGGGGCACGGCTGGGGAGGGCGCTCGGCCCCGAGGCGAAGACGGTGAGCGGCGTGGTGCTGCTGCTCCCCGGCGGCGATCCGGTCTCCGGCCGCAGACCGTCCCCCCTGGTGGCGACCGCCTCCGTGCGCGCGCTGGGACGCCGTCTCAGCCGCGCGGGCCGGGCCGAGCAACTCGCCGTCCATGTCGTCCACTACCGCTACCGGGGCTGGAACGGCAGCGAGGCGCGTCTCGCGCGGGACGCCACCTGGGCCGCCGACGAGGCCGTGCGGCGCTACGGGGACGTTCCCGTGTGCCTGGCCGGCCTCGGCATGGGCGGCAGGGCGGCCCTGCGCGCGGGCGGCCACGAGGCCGTCGGCTCCGTGCTGGCGCTGGCCCCCTGGCTGCCCGAGGAGGATGTGGCCGCACCACCCGAACCGGTGAAACAACTGGCCGGACGGCAGGTACTGATCGTCCACGGCACGCACGACCTGCGGACCGACCCCGAGCTGTCCTTCCGGCTGGCGGCGCGGGCGAAGAAGGCGAACCGGGACGTGTGCCGCTTCGAAGTACACGCCGACGGGCACGGGTTGCACCAGTACCGGGATGAAGTACTGGCGCTGTGCGAGGACTTCGTGATGGGAACGCTGTTCGGGCGGGCGCTGTCGCGTCCGGTGCGGGACGCGCTGGCGGCGCCTCCGCCCCTGGGACTGCGGATGCCGCTGGCCTCGGGGTTCGGTACGTCGTTACGGCGGTAGGCGGCCTCGGCCGTACGCACCGGTATTCGGCCGTACGCACCGGTATGACGAGTGCCGGGCGTCGAGTGGTAGGCGGCAGACGCCGGGCGCCGAGCGGCAGGCGGCGGGGGCGGTCAGTCCGGGAGCAGGCGGCCGCGCCGCGACAGCAGGAACTTCTTGAACGCCGACACCGGCAGGGTGTCCGGCCGCCCCGCCAGCCAGGCGACGCCGATCTCACGGGCCGCCCGCGGCGAGGTGACGGTCAGTTCCACCACACCGGGGCGGGGCACGGCCGGCGGGGGCAGCAGGGCGACGCCGAGCCCGGCCGCGACCAGGCCCCTCAGGGTCTCCGCCTCCTCGCCCTCGAAGGCGACCCGGGGCCGGAACCCGGCCTGGGCGCAGAGGTCGTCGGTGATGCGGCGCAGGCCGTAACCGGCCTCCAGGGTCACGAAGTTCTCGTCGGCGGCCTCGTCGAGGCGGATCCGGCGGCGGCCGGCGAGCCGGTGGTCGGCGGGGATGACCAGGCGCAGCTTCTGCTCGTCCAGGCGGCGGGCGACGAGGTCGGGGGCGTCCGGGACCGGGGAGGTCAGGCACAGGTCGAGCTCGCCCGCGCGGAGGCCTTCCAGCATGGCCTCGCCGTAGTTCTGGACGAGGCTGAAGCGGATGCGCGGGTGATCGGCGCGGAAGGCGTGCAGCAGGCCGGGCACGGTCTCGGCGCCCATGGTGTGCAGGAACCCGAAGGCGACCTTGCCGGTGGCCGGGTCGGCGTCGGCACGGACCTCGTCGGCGCCCCGCCCGATCTCGGCGAGGGCCCGTTCCACGGAGGCGAGGAAGGTACGGCCGGCGGGGGTGAGGGAGAGGGCCCGGCCGTGACGGGCGAACAGGTCGACGCCCAGGTCCTGTTCGAGGCGGACGACGGACCGGGAGAGCGTGGACTGCGGCACCTGCAGTTCCTGGGCGGCACGGGTGACATGCTCCGTGCGGGCGACGCCGGCGAAGTGGACGAGGCGCGGCGCGAGCAGCGCGACGATGTCTTCTGTGTCACTGGACGGTGGCAGTCGACCCGATGACCTCTGCTGATGCTGCATGGGAACGATTATGACGATTCCATGCATTGGACGGATGAGTGGGGCCGTTCGTAGATTCGCGGCATGTCTCCCGCCGGTACCGGGGCGTCCACCACCGTGGACGCCCGCACCTTCGTCATATCCGCCGTCTCTCCCCCCGTCCTCCCCTCCTCCCCGCCCCCGAGCCCGCCGGCCGCTCCGGTTGCTCCGGTTGCTCCGGGCACGCCGGGCACGCCGGGTGGTGCCGACGCGCGTCTGTCCCCGGGCGGCCCCGGTTTCCGCCGGATGAGCTTCGCCCTGTTCCTGGCGGGTGTGGCGGCTTTCGCGCTGCTGTACTCCACGCAGGCCCTGCTGCCGCTGGTCTCCGGCGACCTCGGGGTGAGCGCGGGCGAGGCGAGCTGGACGGTGGCGGCGGCCACCGGTGGTCTCGCGGTGTTCGTGCTGCCGATGAGCGCGCTCTCGGAGCGGTACGGGCGCCGTACGGTCATGACGGCCTCGCTGGCCGTCGCGGTGACCGTCGGCCTGCTGGTCCCCTTCGCCCCGTCGCTGGGCTCCCTGGTGGCACTGCGGGCGCTCCAGGGGGCGGCCCTGGCCGGGGTGCCCGCGTCCGCGACCGCGTATCTGGCGGAGGAGGTCCGGCCGAAGGCCCTGGTGACCGCGATCGGACTGTTCGTCGCGGGCAACAGCGTCGGCGGGATGAGCGGCCGGGTCATCGCCGGCTGGGTGGCCCAGGAGTGGGGCTGGCGGATCGCCGTCGGTGTGATCGGGGTGCTCTCGGTGGTGTGCGCGGTGGCGTTCCGGCTGCTGCTGCCGGCGCCGAAGCACTTCCGTCCGGGCTCGCTGCGCCCACGCGTCCTGCTCGGCACGGTCCGCGGCCATCTCGCGAACCCGCTGCTGCGGCGCCTGTACGCCATCGGCGCCCTGTTCATGACCGTGTTCGGCGGGGTCTACACCGTGATCGGCTACCGGCTGGCCGAGGCGCCCTTCTCCCTCCCCCAGGGCATCGTCGGCTCGATCTTCCTGGTGTACCTGGTCGGCACGGTGGCGGCGTCGGCGGCGGGCCGGCTGGCGGGCCGGCTCGGCCGCCGGGGCGCACTGTACGCGGCGGGCGGCACCACGGCGGCGGGTCTGCTGCTGTCCCTGGCCGGCTCCCTGCCCCTGATCCTGCTGGGCCTGGTGCTGATCACCGGCGGTTTCTTCGCGGGTCACGCGGTCGCGTCCGCGGCGGTCGGGCGGACGGCCACCCAGGGCCGCGCCCAGGCGTCGGCGCTGTACCAGTCCGCCTACTACGTCGGCTCCAGCGCGGGCAGCACGGCCGGTGCGCTCGCCTTCCACTCGGGCGGCTGGTCCGGGACGGTGGGGGTCGGCCTGGTGGCGGTGGCCGGCGTCGTGGCCATCACGGTGCTGGGCACCCGCGCGGCCCGGGTGGAGCGGCGCCGGCCCGCCCCTGCGCCGGGCGGGCCCGACGGGCCCGACGGGCCCGACGGGTTCGGAGCGGTTCCGCGGGCCGGTGGGCGGACGTAGCGGTTCCCCACCGGACCCGCCCCCGCCTGCACGTTCGTCGTCTCGGGGGGTCGTTGTCAGTGGGCTGCGGTAGCTTCCGAAGTGCTGGGTGCGAAGGCGCGCCACAGACAAGCCGCAGGGGTGGACGGACGATGACGAACGGCACGGCGACGACGACCGGTCTCGACTCCAGGCTCGAGGCACACCGCGTCGAGCTGACCGGGTACTGCTACCGCATGCTCGGCTCCTCCTTCGACGCGGAGGACGCGGTGCAGGACACGATGGTCCGTGCCTGGCGCAGCTTCGACAGGTTCGAAGGCCGCTCCAGTCTGCGTTCCTGGCTGTACCGCATCGCGACCAACGTCTGCCTGGACATGCTGACGGCGGGCAACAAACGGGCCCGCCCGATGGACCTGACGGAGTCGATGCCACTGGCCCGCGCGGCTCTCTCGCCCCGGCCGGACCACACCTGGCTGGAGCCGATGCCGGATTCCCGGATGCTGCCCGAGACCGCCGACCCGGCGGAGGCGGCGGTCGCCAAGGAGTCCGTGCGGCTCGCCTTCATGGCCGCCCTCCAGCAGCTGCCGCCCAAGCAGCGGGCGGTGCTGGTGCTGCGCGAGGTGCTGGCCTGGAGGGCGAGCGAGGTGGCCGAGCTGCTCAACACCTCGGTCGCGTCCGTCAACAGCGCGCTGCAGCGGGCGCGGGCGACGCTCGCGGAGGGCCGGCAGCCGGGCGCCGAGGCGTCCGTCTCGGACCCGTTGGACGAAAAGCAGCAGAGGCTCCTGGAGCGCTATGTGGCGGCGTTCGAGGGGTACGACATGCCGGCGCTGACGGCGCTGCTGCACGAGGAGGCCATCATGACGATGCCGCCGTTCGACCTGTGGCTGACCGGCACCGGCGACATCACGGGCTTCATGACGACGCTGGGCGCCGCCTGTGCGGGCTCACGGCTGCTGCCGGTCCGGGTGAACGGCCTGCCCGGGTTCGCCCAGTACAAGCCGGACCCGGAGGCCGGCGGGTTCATTCCGTGGGCGGTCCAGGTGCTGGAGATCTCGGGCGGCCGGATCACCGGGTTCCACTGCTTCCTCGACACCCGGCGCTGGTTCCCGCTCTTCGGGCTGCCCCTCCACCTCGAAGCCGAGGCCGACGAGGTCGAGCAGGGAGCACAGGGCGGGGTCGGGGTCGCGCAACCGTATCCGGCCGCCGGTCCGGCGGGCCAGGAGCTGGAGGCGCGCCAGCAGGTTCACGGCGGCGAGCCCCGGCGGCCCCAGCCCTCCCACGTCGCAGACGACCACCCCGCCGGCCCCGCCGCGGTCCAGGAGTGCCCGCAGCGCGTCGCTCGGCCCGCTCACCCCGTCAAGGGTGACGGGGCCGCGCAGGACGAGTACAGGGGGTGTCGTGGCATCCACGAGCGGTAGACCGGACGGAGGCGCGTAACTCATCGCGGTGGCTCCTCGTGGGACACCGCGATGAGTTACGCGCCCTTTCCCCTGATGCCGCGCAGTGGAGATCACATTGACCCGGGCACGACCCGCCCCCGAGGGTTGCCTGTATGCGCCACAGATCCTCCCCGCCCGCGGTCCCCGGCACTCGCCGTGCTCGCCACCCCGGCGAGGAGCCGTCGTGCAGGGGGTGCTGAGCGGCTTCTTGGTGATCGCGGTCGTCATCGGCGCCGGCTACCTGATCGGCCGCCGGGGGTATCTCGGCCGGCAGGGCCACGAGGTGCTGACGAAGCTCGCGTTCCACGTGGCGTCCCCGGCGCTGCTGTTCACGATCCTCGCCGAGGCCGACCTGTCGCTGGTCTTCTCCGGCCGGCTCCTGGTCACCGCGCTGAGCACGGCCGCGGTGGCCGGCGTCTTCGTGGCGGTGGGTGCCGCGCGCGGCTGGGGCGTGGGGCGCACCACCATCGGCGCCCTGTGTTCCAGCTACGTCAACTCCGGCAACCTGGGCATCCCGATCGCCGTGTACGTCCTCGGTGACGCCTCGCTCGTGGCGCCGGTGCTGCTGTTCCAGCTCGTCGGGGTCACACCGGTCGCGCTGACGATCCTGGACCTGGCGACCGCCGGGGAGAAACAGCCCCTGTGGCGGCGGCTTCTCACACCGCTGCGGAATCCGGTCGCGCTGGGCTCACTGACGGGGGTGGCGGTGTCGGCGAGCGGCATCGGGATTCCCGGCCCGGTCATGGACCCGCTGACGTTGATCGGCAACATGGCGGTCCCGGCGGTCCTGCTTGCATTCGGCATCTCGCTGCGCGGCAGCTCCCCGCCCCTGCGGGGCGGGCAACGCGGGGCGGTACTGCTCGCCGTGGCCCTGAAGTCGGTGGGCCAGCCGGCGGTCGCCTGGATACTGGCGGTGACGGTCTTCGGCCTGCGCGGCGCCCAGTTGCTCGACGTGGTGGTGACGTCGGCGCTCCCGGCAGCGCAGAACATCTTCACCTACGCGAGCCGCTACCGCGTGGGCGAAACCCTGGCCCGCGAGGCGATCCTGGTGTCGACCCTGCTGTCGGTCCCGGTGCTCGTGGTGGTGGCGGCGCTGCTGGGGTGACCCGGTCCCGGGGACTCGCCTGTGCCGGCGACGGGGCGTCGTCCGGCACGCCGAACGGGGCCGGTGGCGGTCCACCGGCCCCGTCCACCCGAAAAAGCGGTGCCCGGCATCGGCCTCCGGCCGCGGGCGCAGGTCAGGCGATGCGTTCCCGTACCACCGGCGTCGCCGTGAACGGCGTGCCCGGGGCCTCGATGTCGTAGGAGCCGGACACCGCGTCGAGGGCGTAGTCGAAGCGGTCCGGGGTGTCCGTGTGGAGGGTGAGCAGGGGCTGGCCCGCGGTGACGGTGTCGCCGGGCCTGGCGTGCAGTTCGACGCCCGCGCCCGCCTGCACCGGGTCCTCCTTGCGGGCACGGCCCGCGCCGAGGCGCCAGGCGGCGACGCCGATGTCGTAGGCGTCCAGGCGGGTCAGGACACCGGAGGCGACCGCCGTCACCACGTGCTGTTCGCGAGCCGTCGGCAGGGGCGCGTCCGGGTCGCCGCCCTGGGCCGCGATCATGCGACGCCAGACGTCCATCGCGGTGCCGTCGGCCAGGGCCTTCGCCGGGTCGGCGTCCTTGACGCCGGCGGCGTCGAGCATCTCACGGGCCAGGGCGAGGGTCAGTTCCACGACGTCGGCGGGGCCGCCGCCCGCCAGGACCTCCACCGACTCGCGGACCTCGAGGGCGTTGCCGGCGGTCAGGCCGAGCGGCGTCGACATGTCGGTGAGCAGGGCGACCGTCCTCACGCCGTGGCCGGTGCCGAGGCCGACCATCGTGGAGGCGAGTTCGCGGGCGTCGTCCAGCGTCTTCATGAAGGCGCCGCTGCCGACCTTGACGTCCAGGACGAGCGAGCCGGTGCCCTCGGCGATCTTCTTCGACATGATCGAGGAGGCGATCAGCGGGATCGCCTCGACGGTGCCGGTCACGTCGCGCAGGGCGTAGAGCTTCTTGTCGGCGGGGGCGAGGCCGTCGCCGGCCGCGCAGATCACGGCGCCGACGCCGTCCAGGACGGACAGCATCTCGTCGTTGGACAGCAGCGCGCGCCAGCCGGGGATCGACTCCAGCTTGTCCAGGGTGCCTCCGGTGTGGCCGAGGCCCCTGCCGGACAGCTGCGGGACGGCCGCGCCGCAGGCGGCGACCAGCGGGGCGAGCGGCAGGGTGATCTTGTCGCCGACGCCGCCCGTGGAGTGCTTGTCGGCCGTGGGCCGGGACAGCGAGGAGAAGTCCATGCGCTCGCCGGAGGCGATCATCGCCGCGGTCCAGCGGGCGATCTCGCCCCGGTTCATGCCGTTGAGGAGGATCGCCATCGCGAGGGCCGACATCTGCTCGTCGGCGACCTCCCCGCGGGTGTACGCGTCGATCACCCAGTCGATCTGTTCGTCGCTGAGTTCGCCGCGGTCCCGCTTGGTGCGGATGACGGAGATGACGTCCATGGCCATGACTGGCATTCCTTCCGGAGTACGAAGGGAGCGGCCCCTCGGGACGCGGCCCCTCCGGTCGGGGGTGAGCCGCGAGGAGGGGCCGCGGTGGAGTTGCGGAGGTGTGGCGGAGTACGGGGTGGGCGAGGTACTGCGGGGCCTGCGGGGTCCCGCGGAGCTACTGGGCGAGGTGCTCCGGGCCGAAGGCCTGGGGCAGCATCTCCGAGAGCGGCAGGACGCCCGCCGGGGTGTCCAGGAGCAGCCCCGGGCCGCCGAACTCGTACAGCAGCTGTCGGCAGCGGCCGCACGGGACGAGGGCGGCGCCCGTGCCGTCCACGCAGGTGAAGTGCGTGAGGCGGCCACCGCCGGTGCGCTGCAGTTCCGAGACCAGTCCGCACTCGGCGCACAGGCTGAGCCCGTAGCTGGCGTTCTCGACGTTGCAGCCGGAGACCGTGCGACCGTCGTCGACCAGGGCGGCGACACCGACCGGGTAGCCCGAGTAGGGGGCGTACGCGTGGGACATGGCCTCCCGCGCCACCGTGCGCAGCGCCTCCCAGTCGGTGTCCGCGGCGGCGGCCGGGGCCGGGGTCATCCGCCCTGGCCCTTCCGGTACGGCAGTCCGTTCGCCCTGGGCATGCGCAGCCGCTGCGCGGACAGGGCCAGGACCACGAGGGTGATGACGTACGGCGTGGCGGCGACGACCTGGTTGGGGACCTCGTTGGTGCCGGCGTACCAGGCGTAGACGAGGGCGCCGATGACCAGGGTGACGACCGCTGCCACGTACTTCTTGCGGATCGCCAGCCAGATCGCGCCGATGACCAGCAGCAGCGCGCCGAGCAGCAGCAGGGCGTGCACGTTGGTGGAGCCGCCGCGCAGGTTGAGGCTGTCGGTGTAGCCGAAGAGTCCGGCGCCGATGGCGAGGCCGCCCGGCATCCAGTTGCCGAAGATCATCGCGGCGAGGCCGATGTAGCCGCGTCCGCTGACCTGGCCCTCCAGGTAGAAGGGGTTGGCGACGATGGAGAGGAAGGCGCCGCCGAGGCCGGCCAGACCGCCGGAGATGATCACGGCCAGGTACTTGTACTTGTAGACGTCGACGCCGAGGGACTCGGCGGCGACGGGGTTCTCGCCGCAGGAGCGCAGGCGCAGACCGAAGGCGGTGCGCCAGAGGATCCACCAGGTGGCGGGGATGAGCGCGACGGCGATGAGGGTCAGCCAGGAGACGTTGGTGACCAGGCCGCCGAGCAGGCCGGCGACGTCGGAGACGAAGAACCAGCCCTTGGCGTTGAGATCCCGCAGCGCGTCGGACAGCCCCGGCACGGTGAAGTGGCCGAGCGGTTCGATCGCCGGGGACTGCTTGGCCGAGCCGCCCTGGTGGCCTTCGAAGGCCAGCGGGGCGAGGTAGCGGGTGGCGCCGAGGGCGAGGATGTTGATGGCCACACCGGAGACGATGTGGTTGACGCGGAAGGTGACGGTGACGACGGCGTGCAGCAGTCCGCCGAGGCAGCCGCCGAGGACGCCGACGAGGACGCCGGTCCACGGGCCCCACTGGAACCCGGCCCAGGCGCCGAACCAGGTGCCGAGGATCAGCATGCCCTCGAGGCCGATGTTGACGATGCCCGCACGCTCGGCCCACAGGCCGCCGAGTCCGGCGAGGCCGATGGGAACGGCGAGCTGGAGGGCGGTGGACATCTGGCTGACGTTGGTGATGCCGTCCGCGCCGGTGATGAGGCGGACGAGCGAGACCAGGGCCAGGGCGCCGGCGATGACCAGCAGCAGCACGGGCCACGACATGCGGCGGCCGGTGGGCGCCGCGTGCTGCAGCGAGGGCTGGTTGACGTCGGTCGCTGTGGTCGGAGCAGTCATCGGCCGGCCACCTCCTTCGTGGTGTTGTTGTCGGCGCCGAGGACGTGGCCCGCGGCGAGTTCCGCGCCGACCTGGCGCTGCTGGCGGCGCAGGCCCCACTCACGGACGGCCTCATAGGAGACGACGACCGAGAGGACGATCAGGCCCTGCATGATGACCGCGATCTCCTTGTCGTAGCCGTGGAAGTCCAGCTCGGGCGAGGCCTTGTCGAGCCAGGCCCACAGGAGGGCGGCGAAGGCGATGCCCACGGGGCTGTTGCGGCCCAGGAGGGCGATGCCGATGCCGAGGAAGCCGATACCGGTGGGGAAGTTCAGGTTGTAGGTGTGGGAGTCGCCGAGCAGGATCGGCAGGCCCGCGAGGCCGGCGAGGCCGCCGGAGATCAGCATGGCGCTGAGCACCATGCGCCTGGGGTCGACCCCGCTGGCCGAGGCGGCGGTCGTGGAGGCGCCGGAGGCGCGCAGGTCGAAGCCGAAGCGGGTGCGGTGGAGGACGATCGAGTAGCCGATGCCGAGCAGCGCGGCGAGGACGACCAGGCCGTAGATCTCGCCGGCCTCGCCCATGTCGATGCCGGGGACCCAGCCGGACTCGTGCATCTCGCCGGTGGTGCTGTTGTTGCCGACCTTGACGCCGAAGACGTCCGGCTTCCACATGTAGACGATGAGCGAGGTGGCGATCGCGTTGAGCATGATCGTGGCGACGACCTCGCTGACCCCGCGGGTGACCTTGAGGACGCCGGCGATGCCGGACCAGAAGGCGCCGGTGAACACGGCGGTGAGGAGCAGCAGCGGGATCTGCAGCACGGCCGGCAGGTTCATGTGGGTGCCGACGACGGCTGCCATGAAGGCGCCGAGCTGGTACTGGCCGTCGACCCCGATGTTGAAGAGGTTCATCCGGAAGCCGATGGCCACCGCGAGGGCGGCGATGTAGTACATCGACGCCTGGTTGACGATCAGGACCTGGATGTCGGAGAACGTCGCCTGCTCGAACATCAGGGCGAACGGCTCGACGGGGTTCTTGCCCGAGGCGAGCAGCACGATCGCGCTGAGCGCGAAGGCCACGGCGAGCGCGATAACCGGTCCGGCCACCGCGAGGAGCACGCGCTCCTTGTCGAACTTCTTCATCAGCGGGCCTCGTCTTCCGGAGACTCGGGGGCGGCGGCCTCGGTGCCGGGGGTGTCCGCCCCGGTCTTTCGGGCGTCGGCCGGGGTCTCGGGGGTCTCTTCGTGTTCGAGGTGTCCGGCGGCGGCACCGGTCATGGCGGTACCGAGCTCCTCGGGGGTGATGGTGGCGGGGTCGGCGTCCGCGACGAGCCTGCCGTCGTAGATCACCCGCAGGGTGTCGGACAGGCCGATCAGCTCGTCCAGGTCGGCGGAGATCAGCAGGACGGCGAGGCCCTCGTGGCGCGCCTGACGGATGTGGTCCCAGATCGCGGCCTGCGCGCCGACGTCCACACCGCGGGTGGGGTGGGAGGCGATCAGGAAGCGGGGCCCGTGGCTCATCTCCCGGCCGACGATCAGCTTCTGCTGGTTGCCGCCGGACAGGGACGCGGCGGTGACGTCGATGCCGGGGGTACGCACGTCGTACTTCTCGACGATGCGGCGGGTGTCCTCCTGGGCCGCCTTCTGGTCCAGCCAGACGCCCTTGGCGTTGGGCTTCTCGGTGACGTGGCCGAGGATGCGGTTCTCCCAGAGGGGGGCCTCCAGGAGCAGGCCGTGGCGGTGGCGGTCCTCGGGGATGTACCCGATGCCCTCCTCGCGGCGCCTGCGGGTGGCCCAGCCGGTGATCTCCTCGTCGGCCAGCCGGATGGTGCCGGAGTCGGCGTGCCGCAGGCCGATGAGCGCGTCGACCAGTTCGGTCTGGCCGTTGCCCTCGACGCCGGCGATGCCGAGGACCTCGCCCGCGTGGATGGTGAAGCTGACGTCGTCGAGCAGGGCCTTGCCGCCGGGGGCCGCCAGGCGGAGCTTGTCGACGGTGAGCACCGCGCGGTCGGTGACCGTGGACTCGGCGGTCTTGGGCGTGGGCAGTTCGCTGCCGACCATCATCTCGGCGAGCCGGCGCGGGGTGGTCTCGGCGGGAACGGCGGTGCCCACGGTGGTGCCCCGGCGGACGACGGTGATGTCGTCGGCGACCGAGAGGACCTCGCCCAGCTTGTGGGAGATGAAGATGACCGACAGGCCCTCCGCCTTGAGCTCGCGCAGGTTGTCGAAGAGCGCGTCGACCTCCTGCGGGACGAGGACGGCGGTGGGCTCGTCGAGGATCAGCGTGGTCGCGCCGCGGTAGAGGACCTTGAGGATCTCCACGCGCTGGCGGGCGGCGACACCGAGTTCCTCGACCAGCAGGTCGGGGCGCACGCCGAGGCCGTAGCGCTCGGAGATCTCCTCGATCCTGCGGCGGGCCTTCGCGCCGATGCCGTGCAGCCTCTCGCTGCCGAGCACCACGTTCTCGAGGACCGTGAGGTTGTCGGCGAGCATGAAGTGCTGGTGGACCATGCCGATGCCGCGGGCGATGGCGTCGGCCGGCGAGGAGAAGGAGACCGTCTCGCCGTGGACCGCGATGGTGCCCTCGTCCGGCTTCTGCATGCCGTAGAGGATCTTCATCAGCGTCGACTTGCCGGCCCCGTTCTCTCCGACGAGTGCGTGCACGGTGCCCTTGCGGACCGTGAGGTGGATGTCGTGGTTGGCCACGACACCCGGAAATCGCTTCGTGATCCCGGCGAGTTCGACGGCGGTCACCGATTCGTTGACCGCCGCTCCGGCCGGAGGGCTGCTGGACGCGTTGATGGCGCACTCCTGGGGACGGGGGTCGTCTACGCGCGTAGCGCCCCTACGGCATCGAACGGGGTCACGCACCCCGCTCGACGGGGTCCGGGGAGCCTACTCCCCGGACCCCGTCGAGCGGTCACAACCCCACGGGTTACACGCTGTTCGAGTCCTGCGTGATCAGCTGGACTCGACCTCGATCTCACCGTTGATGATCTTCCCCCTGGCCGTCTCGATGACGTCCTGGAGCTCGTCGTTGTCCGCGAACACGGGGTTCGAGTTCGACAGGCCGACCTCACCCGACGCCAGATCGCCCCTGAGGACACCGGTGCGCGGAGACTTGTCCTCGACCGACTGCGCCAGCTTGTAGACCGACTTGGCGACGTCCTTCATCGCCGAGGTGAGGATCGAGTCCTTGTACTTCGCCAGCGCCTCCTGCGCGTACTGGTCGGAGTCCACACCGATCGCCCAGACCTTGTTGGCGGCCGCGGCCTCGATGGCACCCTGGCCGGACAGACCGGCCGCCGTGTAGACGACGTCGGCCTTCTTCTCGATCTGGCCCTCGGCGGCGGCCCTGCCCTTGTCGGGGCTGGAGAAGCCGCCCTCCTCCGCCGTCTGCGTCAGGAACTGCGAGATGACCTTGACGTCCGGGTCGGTGTCCTTGACGCCCTGCTCGAAGCCGGCCCGGAACTTGTGGATCAGCGGGATGTCCACTCCGCCGATGAAGCCCACGACGTCGGTCTTGGTGGTCTCCGCGGCGGCGACACCGGCCAGGTAGGAGGCCTGCTCCTCGGAGAAGACCAGGTCGGTCACGTTGTCCATCTCGACCGTGGCGTCGTCGACGATGCCGAAGGTGGTGTCCGGGTACTTCTCGGCGGCGCCCTTCACGGCGGCGGCGTAGGCGTAGCCGACACCGATCACCGGGTTGTAGCCCTGCTTCGCCAGCGAGGCCAGGCGCTGCTCCTTGTCCGCGTCGGTCTCACCGTCGGTGGGCTCGACGTCGGCTGTCTTGTAGCCGTACTCCTTCTCCGCCCGCTGCAGGCCCGCGTACGCCGCGTCGTTGAAGGACTGGTCGCCCTTGCCGCCGACGTCGTACGCGATGGCCAGGCCTTTGTCCTCGGCGGACTCGGACGAGCTGGAGGAAGAGGTAGAGGTGCCACCGCAGGCGGCGAGCGCGAGGGCCAGAGAGGCGGTCGCCGCGCCTGCGACCGTGATCCGGGAAGTCCGGCGCATGTGTGGTGCTCCTTCGTACAAGCGCCGGAGGTTCGGGGGACGGCGCTGGCTTCGCCGCAGATTAACGCGCGTAGACAGTCCCGGAGAACCCTTCTGTCCACCTTGTTATGCGGCCGTGGCCTACCCGGGCCCTACCGCGAGCACACCGTTGCCGATCGCGAACAGATCATGGCGCTGGGTGACATTCGGGCGTTGTACGGACGATGTACGGCGTGAGGCGACAAGCACCATGACATCCGACACGGCGCACGCCGGGCATCGGAGCGGGTTTCCGGGTCTGCTGCGGACGGCGGGGGCTCAGCGCAGCCGGCGCGCGCGCAGCACCAGGTCGTCGGTGTGGTGCGCGCCGGCGCCGCCGTCGGGTGCCACGCGGGGACGCTGCTCGTCCACCTCCACCTCCCAGTCCTCGTCGAACAGAGCGGCGACCATCGAGGGCCAGACGTAGTCGGCCGGGTCGAAGCCGCCCACGTTCTCCTGCCGGGCGTCCATCCCCGCGTGGTGTACGAGCAGCAGCACGCCGCCGGGCGCGACGGCCGCGAGCAGCGCTCGCTCGGCCGCGGCGTCGGGGGTGCGCAGCAGGGCGGGGTACTGCGCGGAGACCAGGTCGAAGGAGGCCGGCGGGAGGGCCGCCTCCGTCAGTGAGGCGTGGACCCAGCGAACGGCGAGGCCGGCGTCCCGCGCGTGCCCGGCCGCCCGTTCCAGCGCCACGCCCGAGACCTCGAGCGCGGTCACGTCCCAGCCGCGGCGCGCGAGCCAGACAGCGTCCGCGCCCTCACCACAGCCCACGTCGAGCACCCGCCCGGGTGTGAGCCCGGCGGCCTCGGCCACCAGCGCACCGTTGGGCCGGCCGCTCCACACCTGCTGCCGTTCGGTGTACCGGTCGTCCCACTCGGCCCTCACCGCGGGGTCTCCGACGTATCCGTCGACGGGGGAGGAAGCGTCGAACGCGGGCGGTCCTGCTGCGATGTCGTCCATCGGCCCACCGTCGCCCAGCGCGTCCCGGACAGGCCACTCCTGTTGCCGGTCCGGCAAAACGGCGCCCGAAGGACACGGACACGGGCGGGCACCCGCTGTGGGTGCCCGCCCGTGTCCGGTACCGCGGTCCGCGCCGCTCCCCTGCCGCGCTACTCCGTCTTGACGGTGATGGAGCCGTCGATGATGCCTTCCTTGGCCTCGGCCACGGCGTCCGTCAGGCCCTCGACCTCGGCCATCTTCGGGTTGCTGTCGGAGAGGCCGACGCCGTCCACCTTCAGGTCGAAGACCTGGGTGCCGGTCAGCGGCTCGTCGTCCTGGACGGACTTGGCCAGCGCGTACACCGAACCGCCGACGTCCTTGAGGGCGGAGGTGAGGATGAAGTCCTTGTAGCCGGCCAGGGCTTCCTGCTCGTACTGGTCGGAGTCGACGCCGATCGCCCAGACCTTCGCCTTGGCGGCGGCCTCGATCACGCCCTGCCCGGAAAGACCGGCCGCCTGGTAGACGACATCGGCCTTCTTCTCGATCTGGCCCTCGGCGGCGGCCTTGCCCTTGTCGGGGCTGGAGAAGCCGCCCTCCTCCGCCGTCTGCGTCAGGTACTGGGAGACGACCTTGACCTTCGGGTCGGTCGCCTGCACGCCCTGCTTGAAGCCGGCCTCGAACTTGTGGATCAGCGGGATGTCGACACCGCCCACGAAGCCGACGGTGTTCGTCTCGGTGGCCTTGGCGGCGGCGACACCGGCGAGGTAGGACGCCTGCTCCTCGGCGAAGACGAGGGAGGCGACGTTCTCTCCCTCGACCACGGAGTCGACGATGCCGAAGGTGGTGTCCGGGTACTTCTCGGCCACGGCCGTCATCGCCGGACCGTAGGCGAAGCCGACGCCGATGACGGGGTCGTAGCCCTGCTTCGCGAGCGACGCGAGGCGCTGTTCCTTGTCCGCGTCGGTCTCGCCCTCGGTGGGCTCGATGTCGGCGGTCTTGTAGCCGAACTCGTCCGCGGCCTTCTGCAGACCCGCGTAGGCGGCGTCGTTGAAGGACTGGTCGCCCTTGCCACCGATGTCGTAGGCGATGGCGAGACCGAGGCCGTCCTTCGCGGAGCTCTCTGAGCTGTCACCGCTCTCGCTGCTGGTACCGCCGCAGGCCGTGGCGGCGAGTGCGAGCGACGCGACCCCCACCGCGGCGCGAGTCAGTCTGGATATCCGACGCATCTGACGCTCCCCATTCTCCAAAGCCCCGCATCGGGCGCTCGGTTCGGCGCACATTAACGCGCGTAGACACTCCTGGGAACGGGGTACTGCCGGGCCGTTATCCATTCGTGCCGATGGCCGGTTACACCCTGGTAAAGCAGAGGGCCGTAGGGGATCGAAGGGGGCGGAAACGGTCGACCGGAGCGGTGCGCGGCGGGACACCACGCGCACCACGCTCCCCCTCCCCCGCCCGCGACGCAAGTGGAACGGCAGGACGGGAACAGAACAGGACGGGAACAGAAGGGGCGGAGAGAGCCGGAGAGGCGAAAGAGGCCCGGCAGCGCGGGGGAGCCGACCCTCCACGCCGGCTCCCCCGCGCTGCCGGCGTTCTCAGCGCAGGTCGTCCAGCAGGGCGGCGGCGGTGAAGAGTTCGACACCCACGGTGATGGCGTACTCGTCGACGTCGAAGTCGCCCTGGTGCAGGTCGCGGGTGGTGCGCTCGCCCGGGGGCCGGACCCCGAGGCGGGCCATGGCGCCGGGAACGTGCTCCAGGTACCAGGAGAAGTCCTCGCCGCCGAGGCTCTGTTCGGTGTTCTCCACGGACTCCGGGCCGCGCCGGGCGATCATGGCGTCCCGCAGGAGCTCGGTGGCACCGGCCTCGTTGACGACCGGCGGGACTCCGCGCACGTAGTTGATCTCCGACTTGGCACGGTGCAGGTTGGCCACCTCGTCGATGGCGGCGACCACGACGTCCGGGGCCAGCCGCCAGGTCTCCAGGTCGAGGCAGCGCACGGTGCCGGAGATCTCGGCGTGCTGCGGGATGACGTTGGGCGCGTGGCCGGACTCGACCCTGCCCCAGGTGATGGCGAGCCCGCTGCGGCTGTCGACCCGCCGGCCCACCAGCGCGGGCACGTCGGTGACGACACGGGCGGCGGCGGTGACCAGGTCCGTGGTCAGGTGCGGCCGGGCGGTGTGGCCGCCGGGTCCGTCGAGGGCGATCTCCAGCCGGTCGCAGGCGGAGGTGATGGGGCCCTCCCGCAGCCCGATCTTCCCGGCGTCGACCCGGGGATCGCAGTGCACGGCGACGATCCGCCCGATCCCGTCGAGCGCGCCGTCCAGGATGGCGTCGGCGGCACCGCCGGGCAGCACCTCCTCGGCGGGCTGGAAGATCAGCCGCACCGGCCGGGGCAGCAGGCCCTGGCGGTGCAGTTCGTCGAGGACGAGCCCGGTGCCGAGCACGACGGTGGTGTGCACGTCGTGGCCGCAGGCGTGCGCGCGGTCGGGCACGGTGGAGCGGTACGGGCACTCGGTCTTCATGTCGGGAATGGGCAGTCCGTCGATGTCGGCCCGCAGTGCGAGCATGCCGGCGCCGGGGAGGGCACCGGTACCGGTGCCCTCGATGCCGCTGCCGCCCTCCGCCACCCCGATGTCACAGACGAGGCCGGTTCCGCCGGAGAGTACACGCGGCGCGAGACCGGCCCGCTCGAGCCGCTCCTTGATCGCGGCGGTCGTACGGAACTCCTGGTTGCCCAGCTCGGGGTGCATGTGCAGGTCGCGACGGAAGGCGACGAGCTCGGCGCGCAGGACCTCGGAGAGCGCGCCCAGAAGCACCGCCCCTCCGGGCAGATCGATCTCGGACTCCAGTGACATTAGTTGCTTCACCCTTTGAAGGGTAGGCCGCCGGGCCCTCCGACCGACCCCTGATCAAGAAAATTCAGCCCGTCAGTGGAAGAAAAACCGGCGTCGCCACGCTTAGCCGCACTCCGCGACGGGTAAGCTCGACGCCCCCGTACGCGAGTGAGCCCACACGGACCACCGGAACGCACCGCCGCTCGGACGGCCGCTTCCGGCACCCGCACCGCACTCCACCTCTCCTCGGTGTACCACGCATCGCCCGGGCCACGCGGACCGGTTCACCTGCCGGACACGGCGCCCCGCCACCCACGGGTCCACGCCCGCCACCCACGCACCCGGGTGAAAACGCCTCCGGCGCCCCGGGTTGCGCCGGTGGGGGTGCGGGCCCGTGCCTCGCACGACGCTCTCCTCAGATGGCCGGCGCCACCGAAACCGACGCCAGGCGGTGGGCGCCCCGGGCCGTGCCCGTCACGTTGGAGAGGAAGCCCTGGGCCCGGGGGGAGGCGTGGTCGGTCAGCCAGGCCGAATTGATGTCGCAGACCGCGACGCGGACCTCCGTGCCGGAGAGGGCCAGGGGGAGGGTGTGGACGACGGTCGACGGGAAGCTGAGCACCGTACGGCCGATGGGGCCCCGGCGGGCGATCAGTTCGAGGGGGAGTTCGGGGCGGACGATCTCCAGGCCCGTCCCGACCGCGAGGCGGTGGAGTTTCTCGGTGCTCTCGCGGCGGTGGGCGAAGTAGCGGGTCACGCCGTGGGCCTTGGCGAGGGAGCGGACGGCGTCGAGGTAGGCGTCGGCGTCCACCACACCGGTTTCCACGAGGGACGTGCCGACCATGTCGGCGGTCCTGGTGATGGTGGGCGGGCCGAACCGTTCCCGGGTCCAGGCGAAGGAGTTGGCGCCGACGGTGACACCGGCCGGTATGTCGTCGACCGGCATCGAGGAGAAGACCTCCACCCGGCGCCGGCCGCCCGGGGTGAGCCTGCGGCGGGCGATGCCGGAGACCGGGGCGAGGAGCAGGTCGCGGGGGCCGCGGCGGCCGCCCTTGCGGTGCCAGCGGACCAGGCGTTCGCCGCGCGCGAGCTGGCCGACGAACTCCATGGTCGCCGTGCCGTCGTCGACGACGACGAGGTCGTGGGCACCGGTGATCGCCAGCATGAGCTGTACGTACCGCGAGAAGGGGTCGCCGAGGACGACCCGGGTGGCGCGGCGCAGCGGGCCGGCCAGGCCCCCTACGGTCTGGAAGGGCGCGCCCGCCCCGCCGCGCGCCTCCTCCCAGCGGACCTCGTGGCCCTCTTCGCGGGCGAGTTCGGACATGCGGCGCAACTGGCCGCGGGTCATGGGGTCGACGGGGGACAGCACCACGAGGGTGAGCCCCACGCCGGGCGCATGCGCGTGCGCCCACTCCAGCACGTTCAGCAGCTGTACCGGGCTCTCGACGAAGGCGAGAGTGTGGGGGCCGGCATTCCCGGCGCGAGGGCTCATCGACGTACGACCGTTCCCGTCGTCAAGGGATGGTGAGGGGGGGAGGGAAGGTCAGACGGCCAGCGGCTCGCCGGCCGCGTCGGCGATCTCCGCCTCGGCGACGACACCGGGAACCCGGCGCAGCTTCTTCATCGGGCCCAGCTCGGACTCGTAGACCTTCTTGACGCCGTCACCGAGGGACTCCTCGATGGTGCGGATGTCGCGGACCAGGCGGGTGAGGCCCTGCGGCTCGACGGACGCGGCCTGGTCGGAGCCCCACATGGCGCGGTCGAGGGTGATGTGGCGCTCGACGAAGCTGGCGCCGAGGGCGACGGCGGCCAGCGTGGTCTGCAGCCCGGTCTCGTGGCCGGAGTAGCCGATCGGGACGTTCGGGTACTCCTGCTGGAGGGTGTTGATCACGCGGAGGTTCAGCTCCTCGGCCTTGGCCGGGTAGGTGGACGTCGCGTGGCAGAGCAGGATGTTGTCGCTGCCCAGGACCTCGACCGCGTGGCGGATCTGCTTCGGGGTGGACATGCCGGTGGAGAGGATGACCGTGCGGCCGGTGGCGCGCAGGGCGCGCAGCAGCTCGTCGTCGGTGAGGGAGGCGGAGGCGACCTTGTGGGCGGGGACGTCGAACTTCTCCAGGAAGGCGACGGCCTCGGTGTCCCACGGGGAGGCGAACCAGGCGATGTTCCTGGACTTGCAGTACGCGTCGATCCGACGGTACTCGTCCTCACCGAACTCCACGCGGTGGCGGTAGTCGATGTAGGTCATGCGGCCCCAGGGGGTGTCGCGCTCGATGTCCCACTGGTCGCGCGGGGTGCAGATCTCGGGCGTGCGCTTCTGGAACTTGACGGCGTCGCAGCCGGCCTCGGCGGCGGCGTCGATCAGCTTGAACGCGTTCTCGAGCTCGCCGTTGTGGTTGATGCCGATCTCGCCGGTGATGTACACCGGGCGGCCGGGGCCGGCTTCGCGGGTACCGAAGGTGCGAACGCGGGAGTTGGTGCTCATGGCCTGGGGTTTCCTTACGTGGGGAGGGAATCGAGAGAGGGGCCGAGGATCCAGCTGGCGATCTCCCGGATCGCGCCGTCGCCACCGGGGACGGTGGTGACCGCGCGTGCGGCGCCGCGTACGACGTCGTGGGCGCTCGCGACCGCCACGGGCCAGCCCACGAGGGCGAAGCACGGGAGGTCATTGACGTCGTTGCCGACGTAGAGCACGCGCTCGGGCGCGATGCCCTGTTCCTCGCACCACTGCTTCAGTGCGAGGTCCTTGCGGTCGATGCCGTGCAGCACGGGGATCTCGAGCTTGCGTGCGCGGGCGGCGACGACCGTGTTCTTCTCCGTGGACAGGACGAGCATCTTCAGTCCGCTCCTGCGCAGAGCCGCGATGCCGAGTCCGTCACCGCGGTGCACGGAGACGAATTCCTGTCCGGTGGCGTCGATCAGCACCCTGTCGTCGGTCTGGGTGCCGTCGAAGTCGAGGACGACCGCGTCGATGTCGTCGGCGGTCGGGAGCGCGCCGGGCCTTGCCTCGTCGAAGAGCGGGGCGAGGGCGCGGGCGCGGGCGAGGTCGTGCGGGTCGTCGATCTCCAGGACCCGCGCGGGGTCGGTGCGGACGAGTCCGGTCCGGCCGAAGAAGCGGTGCCGGTGCTCGCGGAAGCCGGCCGCGTCCATCGCGTAGGCGGCACCGGTTTCCAGGAGGTCCTGGGGGCGGTCCTGGCGGCGGGGGCGGAAGGACTTGTCGTGGTTGACGCCGTAGCCGCCGCTGGGGCCGTCCGCCCCGGGGTCCGGCCGGGTGTCCGCCGGCGCCGCGTCGGTCGGTGCCTCGTCCGTCGTCGCCTCGTCCCGCCAGATGAAACCGTGGAACGGGGCCACGGTCACCGCCGTGTCGGCGCCCTGCTCGGCGACCGCGCCGGCCACTCCGTCGATGTCCTCGCGGATCAGGAACGGGCTGGTGCACTGGATCAGCAGGACGATGTCCACCCCGGCACCGTGCAGCGCCTCGTGGACGTCCATGGCGTGCAGGACGGCGGCCTCGGAGGTGGCGAGGTCGCCCGCGAGGGCGGCGGGGCGCATCACGATCTCGGCGCCCGCCTGCCGGGCGGCGGCCGCGATGGCCTGGTCGTCGGTGGAGACGACGACGTCCGTGACATGGTGCGCGGCACGGCACTCGCGGACCGCGCGGGTCACCAGGGGCGCGCCGTTGACCGGCGCGAGGTTCTTCGCGGGCACGCCCTTGGAGCCGCCGCGCGCGGGGATCACGGCGAGCACCCGGCGCACCGGGGCCCCCTGGCCCGCTGGTGGTGAGGACATGGGATCAGCTCCTTGAGCCGGACAGGAAGGGAGGCGGTCCCGGCCGGCCGGGAGAGGGGCGCTCACAGCTCGCCCATCCGCCGGATCACCGGGGCCACCCGCTGGACGCCGTGGCGATAGGCGCCGCGCGCCGCACGGCGCACGATCTGCCGGACCGGTCCGGGCTCCTTGTCGGCGGCAGGGGTGCCGGGCAGCGGGGTGCCGTCCGGGCCGAGGTGGTGGCGGGCGAGCAGGCCGGGCAGATAGCCGGGCGCGGTGACGGTCGTGTAGTACGGGGCCGGCGGCGGCAGGCCGCCGGGGCGGTCGAGCAGCTGGGTGATGCGTGCCCGGGCGGCGTCGAAGGCGGTGTCGTACGACCCTCCCCCGGAGGGGGTGCCTCCGGGGGCGACACCCTGCCGGGACACCCACTCCTCGTCCGGCACCGGCCGGTGGCCGGCGTCGAGCTGGTCCCAGGAGGCGAGGCAGCCGGAGCCGACGAAGTGGTGGTTGCCGAGCGCCTCGCGCACCCCGAGGTCGGTGAGGACCACGGTCGGGATGCGACGGTGCAGGGACTCCAGCGCGGCCGTGGAACTCATGGTGACCAGCAGGTCGGTGCGGTCCAGGACCTCGCCCATGTGCCCGTACACCAGACGGAAGTTGGCCGGCGGATCGAGCCGCTGGACCAGCTTCTGGTAGGGCAGTTCCTCGATGTGCGTGGTGTGCTCGCCCGGCTTGGAGCGCAGCTTGAGCAGCACCTCGCGCTCGGGGTGCCGACGGGCGTGCTCGACCAGCCGGTTCAGCAGGTAGGTACGGTCCCGGCGGTTGTCCGGGACGGAGGGCTGGGCGGCGAAGACGACCGTGTAGGGCCTGCCCCCCTGCTCCGCGGGCGGATCGGGCTCACCGGTGTAGGCGGCCCCGCCGAGGAACGGAAGCGCGACCTCCGTCACCGAGCGGGCGTCGGCGCCCACGCCTTCGTACACGGCGCGGAAACGGTCGGCGTCCTGACGGGAGTTGGCGAGGACGAGGTCGGCGCCGTGGCGCAGCAGCAGGCCGTCGGCGAGCTTCTCGTAGACGACTCCGACGTACCCGGTGACGACGACGGGCCGCTTCGCCCGGCCTGCGGGGTCTTCGGAGCGGACCCTGGCGTCCTCCCAGACCCGCCCGAGGCCGTGCAGCATCGCCTGCACCCCGCCGCCGACCAGGGCGAGGACCAGGATGTCGTACGACTCCTCGCGCATGGCGTGCAGGAACTGGACCGCGGTCACCTCGTGGAGGGCGTCCGCCTGGACGCCGACCTCTTCGAGCTGACGGGCGGTGGGAGTCGCGCGGCCCCGCAGGAGATAACCGTCCAGACGGATGTCCGAGTTCTCCGGGGCGATGCGGTGCGCGGTGAGCGAACCCCATTTCCACCGGGTGTCGGAATCCGCGAGGACGGCGACTCGCAGGGTCTTCGTTGTACTTGCTGGCACAACGAAGACGCTAGAAGCAATTTCTAGGAGCTGCCCAACCTGAATCCAACAAATGGTTAACAGGAGGCCGCCGAACGAAGAATCAACCGGCCCGCCACTCGGAAAAACGTTCGCTTCACTGCTTCGCCACGCGCCGTTCACCCCGCATCAAGGTTCAATCAATGACGAATGACGGACTGCCGCCTAACGTCGAAGACGTGCTCAAGCTCTCCGTCATCGTGCCGTTCTACAACGTGCGCCCATACGTCCCAGATGCCCTGCGAAGTCTGCGCGCCAACGCGCGGGAGGACTTCGAATTCATTCTCGTCGACGACTGCTCGACCGACGGGACCGCGGACCTCCTCGCGCGCGCCGGGCGCGAACTGCCGGGGGCGGTGCTGGTCGGACACGAGAAGAACGGCGGCCTGGCCACCGCCCGCAACACCGGAATCGACCGGGCCCGCGGCGAGTACCTGACCTTCCTCGACGGGGACGACTGGCTGGCGCCCGGCTATTACGCCAAACTGGTGACCGCGATCGAGAAGCTGGACTGCGACTTCGTCCGCACCGACCACGTGCAGTGCACCGCGCGGGCCCGCGTCGTGCACCGCGTCCCGCACGGCCGGCGCAACGTGGTGCTGGACCCGCGTGACGCGATCCTCCCCGCCCACCGGACCACCTCCGTCGACTACGCCTACGCCTGGGCGGGCATCTACCACCGCAGGCTCGTCGAACGCGGCGTACTGCACTTCACCGACGGGCTGCGCACCGCCGAGGACCGGCCCTGGATCTGGAAGCTGCACCGGGAGGCGGAGTCCTTCGCGGTGACCAGCCTCCTCGGGGTCTTCTACCGGCGCGGCATTTCCTCGTCGCTCACCCAGATCGGTGACGCGCGGCAGCTCGACTTCATTCGCGCGTTCGACCAGGTGATCGAGGAGACCGCGCGGGACTCCGATGCGGCGGCCCTGCTCCCGAAGGCCGTGCGCACGTACTGCGCCATCATTTCCCATCACCTGGGAACCGTCGAAAGGTTCGAGGCACCCGTGGCACGGCAACTGAAGACGATGAGCAGCGCCGCGCTGCGGCGCATGCCTCAGGACGTACTCGACGACGCACTCGGTTCGATGGACGCCAAGCGTGCGGACGTGCTGCGCCGGCTGCGCCGCCGTCCGGTGCCGGCCACGGAGGCCGCCGCGTGACCACGCAGATCTTCATGGCGTCGACCCTGTACGGCACGGCCACGCTCGCCGCCGCCCTGGACTCGGGCTGCTTCGCGCCCGCCGACCGGCGGATCCTGTTGGTCTCCAACAACGCGACGACGCCCGAGACGACGCCCGCCGTCGACGAGATGCCCGGGTTCGAGCGGCTGCGGTCCCGGTTCGACGACGTGCTGTCGTGGAACGAGGCCATCTTCCCGTTCCACCCCGGCGGCTGGGCGCCGCGCCTGGAGGACGTTCCCCTGTGGGAGCGGTATCTGCGGCTGCTCTGGGAGCTCGGCGACGACGACCTCGCGCTCGCCGTGGAGTCCATCCAGGTCAACCCGGCCCTCGGGCTGACGCAGATCTTCACCGACGCGCCCGTCACGGTCTACGCGGACGGCCTGATGAGCTACGGCCCCACCCGCAACAAGATCGACCCGCTGGTCGGCACCCGGGTGGAGCGGCTGCTCCACCTCGACCTGGTACCGGGTCTCGAACCCCTGCTGCTCACCGAGTTCGGGGTGGTACCGGAGATCGTGGCCACACCGGCCTTCACCAAGGTGCTGGCCGAACTGGTCGACACCGGCGACGCGTTGCCGGACGTGACGGAGCCCGCGCTGCTCCTCGGCCAGTACCTGTCCGCGCTGAACATCCTCTCCGCCGAGGAGGAGGAGAACCTTCATGTGCGGATGCTGAAGGGCGCGGTGCACCTCGGTCACACCCGGGTGGTGTTCAAGCCGCACCCCACGGCCCCGGCGCGCTTCACCCGCACCCTGGAGGACGAGGCCGAACGGCTCGGCGTCGCCCTCACGGTGGTGGACACCCCGGTCCTGGCCGAAGTGCTGTACCAGCGGATGCGTCCGGCCCTGGTCGTCGGCTGCTTCTCCACCGCCCTGCTGACCGCGTCCGCCTTCTACGGCCTGCCGGTCGCCCGCGTCGGCACCGAGACCCTGCTGGACCGGCTGACCCCGTTCGAGAACAGCAACCGCGTACCGGTCACCGTCGTCGACGCGCTCCTGCCGGAGCCCGCGGACGGGGCGGCCGTCGCCGAGGGGCGCGGGCGCATGGACACGGGCGCCCTCGGCGATCTCGTACGGACCGTCGGCTTCACGATGCAGCCGAAGATCCTGCCGGACCTGCGGCCGGAGGCCGAGCGGTACCTGGCGACGCGGCTGGACGACGGCACCTGGCGGTACTTCAGGAGGAAGCGGCTGACGTCCCTCGGGCTGCCCGGCGGGGTGCCGCCCCAGCTGGCGTTCCTGCCGCGCAACACCACGGTCCGCAAGGTCGCGCGCAAGGCGCGCAGGCTGCGCCGGGCGATGACGCGCCGCTGAGCACACGGGGCGCCCGCCCGGAGCACCGGTGTGGGGCGGGCGCCCGATACGCCGAATGGGGCGGGCGCGGCCGGCCTCATCGGTCGACCAGCCTTCCGGTCCGGGTGAACGGTGGGTGAAGACCGAAGAAATCCCGAGTCGCAACCAGCTAACTCCATGGATTCCATGGTGAACTGACAGTCGCAGCCATAGGCTCACGACGCTTGCCGTCCTTCTCCGGCGTCACTCAACCCGTGAGGCATTCCATGACGAACCTCGGCCGGCTCTACCCGCTCCTCGACGACGTCCAACTGCCGGGCGACCTCCCCTACTCCCAGGTCAGCACCTGGGAACTGCGGTTCCTCTACCTGTTGGGGCGCCATCACCTCACGGGCGGGGGCCGGCTGGTCGAACTGGGGTCCGGTGGCGGCGGCTCCACCTACGCTCTCGCCCTCGGGCTGCGCGAGAGCACCCTCTTCGACGAGCGCCGGGGGCGGCTGCACGCGTACGACTTCTTCCGTGTGGGCAAGGGCACCTTCGCGACGGAGAGGTTCTTCACCTCCGGCAGCAGGCCGGCCGACGACGACTCCTTCCTGGACGACTTCCGCGGACGTCTCGAGCCGTTCCTGCCGTTCCTGGAGATCCACGCCGGAGACCTCTGGAAGACCTCGGACCCCGAGGACACCAGCCCGATCGAGTTCCTGCACGTCGACATCGCCAAGACCGCCCGGGTGTTCCGCTGTGTGACCGAGCGGTTCCTGACCAGGCTGCGGCCCGGCTCGGTCGTCCTGCACCAGGACTTCGCCGGTCCCCGGCTGCCGTGGCTGCACCACAGCACGGGCGCACTGCTGCCGTACATCGCGATCGCCGGGCCGCCGATCCGCTCCACGCTCGCCTTCGAGGTCGTCCGGCCGATTCCCGAGGACGTACTGAGGTCCGTCGCCGAGGACAGCTACTCCGTGGACGAGAAGCTGGCGCTGATCTCCGCCGTCCAGGAACGGATCGACCGCGACCACACCGGCGGCATCCCCTTCAAGTCCGTCCTGGAGTTCGCCAAGGCCTACGTCGCCCACTACGCCGGCGACCACCGGCGTGCGTGGTCGCTGGCCAAGCCGCTGACCGACGACGCGTACCTGAGCCGTACCCGCTCCGACCACTTCGAACAGCTGCGCAGGGCGTACGACGAGGACCGGGCGAAGAACGGTAGCGGTTCGCGGCTGGCCCGGCTGGTGAAGAAGGCCGTGGGGCGCTGAGCCCGCGGCCCCGGCGCGAGGGGACCCGGCGCGAAAGGATGCGGTGCGCGGCCTGCGTGAGCCCCCGCGGCCCGTCCCGGAAACTCTCCGGGACGGGCCGCGGGGGCTCACCGCGTCTCACTCCCCGAGGAGCGCCCTCAGGTCGGCCGCGTTCGCCTCGGTGACCTTCCACAGCGACTGCTGACGCTCGTGGACGTCGGCGACGGTCGCCGCGTGGCTGTCCAGGATGCCGGTCGCCCGCTCGGTGAGCACGGCGCCCAGGTTCCGGTCGTGCACGGAGACACCCCATTCGGGGCGCTCGATGTCGGCCAGGAAGTACGTCATCTTCGGGTGCGAGATCAGGCTGATGATCGGCGTGCCCACGCCGAACGGGATCATCCCGGCGTGCCCGCGCATGCCGATGACGAGGCGGGTCCTCGCGTACAGGTCCCGGATCCCGTCGTTGTCGAAGTCGTACATGGGGATGACCGGCAGTGAGATGCCGTGCTCGCGGCGCAGGTCGAAGGCGATCCGCTCGTCGTCCAGCGAATGCGCCACGCAGCGGACCTCGGTGTGCGCGCCGATGCCCCGCACAGCCTTGGCGATCTCCGCGAGGAAGTGCCCGTAGTCGTGTCCGAAGCGCAGGCCCGCCCGGTCGTAGGCGGCGTTGAGCAGGACGGTGTCCTCGCGCTCGGCCGGGTCCGTCCAGCCCCGCACCAGCTGGCGGCTGACCGTGGTGGGGCAGGGCTGGAAGCGGACCTTGTCGTGCAGGTGGTCCGGGAGCATGGCCCGCACCCTGGCGATGGAGCCGTGGTTGCGCAGCCCGAAGAAGGAGGACCTCTCCACCAGCAGGCGCAGGCTCTCGCGGAACCGCCCGGCACGGTACGACTGGCCGTCGAAGGCGTTGAAGCCGACCGCGTACACCATGATCGGCACGTCGATGGCGCGCAGGTGTTCGTCGGGCACGTTCCACTGCCAGGCGCTGTTGCCGTTGGGCATGGTGTCCGGGATGAACAGCCCGCCGCCGCCGATGACCAGGCCGCGCCGGGCGTTGACCCGCTCCAGGGCGGCCTCGTCGAACAGCCGGTGGGCGTGGACGGAGTGCCAGCGGCGGGAGGTGGTGTCCGGCCCGAAGCCCAGGCGGACGGTCTCCGGCAGCAGCTTGTCACCGGCATTTCCCTGGCGGTCCATGTAGAAGGCGACGTGCGCCAGCTGGTCCCCCGCGCCGCCCGGCTCCTGCTCGGGCACGGAGGCGGCACGCTGCGCCCACAGCCGGCTCGAGCGGTGGGTGGGGTCGACGGAGATGCCGTCGGTGGCATGGCGCAGCGACGTGGCGTCGTCGCCGTGCACCCAGGCCATCTGGGCGAGCCGGGCATGGGCGGTGGCGGCCCGGTTGGGAGCGGCGGCGGCGAGCAGCAGCTGTGCCCTGGCCTCGTCGTAGCGGGAGACGCTCATCAGGGCGTGCCCGAGCACCTCGTGCGGCCAGGCCTCGTCGAGCGGGATGTGCACGCTGCTCAGGATGTCGACGGCGTCCTGGTAGTCGCCGGCCGCGATGTGCGCGGCGGCCACCTTGCGGGCGCTCTCGGTGTCCTTGGTACGCGCGACGTGCGGGGTGCCCAGGTGCACCACCAGGTCGTGGTGGAGGCCCCCGGGCTGAGAGAGGTAGGCGGCCTGGAACTCGGCGTCGGACATGTCGAACTCACGCCAGCGGCCCTCCGCCTGCCCGTATCCGGCCTCGCCGCCCTGCCAGGGCTTGTGGCGGCCGGTGAAGTGCAGGATCGCGGTGTCCTCGGGGACCGGCAGGTCGCCGGACAGGCGCCGTTTGACGAAGTTGTAGCGGGCGTCGAGGCGGACGAAGTCGCCGTCCAGGACGGAGTTGAGGATGCCCTGGTCGTGCTTGTCGAGTTCGTAGTCGCCGCTGCGTCCGGTCGCGTCCAGCCTGGCGCAGAAGGCGTCGCTGAGGTACTCGCGCTGGATGACCAGCAGCCCGGAGTTCAGCTTGTGCTGCCCGTAGAAGAACTGCGGGACGGCGGCCAGGCCCTCGCGCAGCCTCAGCAGTTCACCGAGGTCACGGAGGACGACCATGTCGGTGTCGAGCGTGACGATGGTGTCGTACTCGCGCAGCCGGAAGACGTCGAGGATGAAGTACGCCTTGCGGACCAGGTAGTTGTCCTGGTCGCCCTTCTTGTACGTGTCGTAGTGACCGGTGTTCACCCGGCGCAGCACGATCCGGGGGTGCAGGGCGCGGATCCTGGCGATGGAGCCGGGGCGCAGGTCGTCGTGGAGGACGACGAAGTCCTCGCACACGCCCGGGTTGGACAGGGCGAGGCTGCGCAGGAGGGCGAGGAAGCCGGGCAGGTAGTTCTCGTCGACGTAGGAGGCGAAGGCGACGCGGCGCTTGCCGGTGAGCGCGGCCGACGAGAGAGCCGGCGCCAGGGGGGCGCCGGTCACGGCCCCGGGGGTGTTGGTCATCGCAGGGAGATCCTCATGTCGGTCACTCGCTGGGCCCGCTGCATGACCCATTCCTTCTCGCTGGTGTACTCGTGCACGGAGGTGATCGGCATCTTCATGGCTTCCGGAACGCGGTAGGCACCGCTCTCGTAGAAGTCGAAGCCGATCAGGTCGAGGGTGGGGCTGACGTCCAGGAAGTCCAGCAGGAACAGCATGTTGAAGCCGGTGGTCGGAATGCCGGACCAGGCGTCGGAGCCGAGCTTGCCGATGGTGCGCACGGGCCAGCGCAACGACTCGTCGCCGAGGTGGCGCTGGGCACCGGGCACCAGGCGGTTGCGCAGGGAGTACTTCCAGTCGCCGGAGATGCCGCCGAACACGAGCCGGGTGGTGACCGGCTGGTCCCAGTTGAAGCCGTGCTTGTGGATGGTGGCGTGGATGTCGGTGCGCCCGCCGGTGTGCTTCTCGTCGACGCGGTAGGAGTTGAAACGGACCACCAGGTCGTAGGCGTCGATCTCGGCGCCCATCGAGCTGGTGGCGACCCGGCCCGAGTTGGCGATGAGGCAGATGGACTTGCCGGCGATCAGGTTGCGGAACTCACCGAGGCTGACCCACTGCACGCCGCCGATGGTGGGGTCGGCGACGGGGCCGCGCATCCGGTTGCGGCGCTGCTCGGCGTAGAGGGCGAGGACCTCGGTGAACGCGGGGAGGTCGGCGTCGCCGCGCGCGGCGCGCAGCTCCAGGTACTGGCTCAGGAGCTCCTGCCGGTCGGCGACCGGCGCCTGCTCGGCGGCCAGCGCGAGGAGCGCTCCGACCATGCGCGGTTCGGCCTCCGCCCAGTCCCCCACGGCGTGCGCGGCGAGGCCCTCGGCCCATACGTCGGTGGCGGGGCCGGCGGCGAACCGCTCCGCGCGCGGGCACTGGTGCCGCAGCAGGGCCAGCAGTTCCTGCTCCTTCTCCCCGGCGACGCGCAGCCCGGCGATCTTCGCGGAGACGCCGAACCCGTCGCTGTCGGTGAGACCCAGGTACCGCTCGTAGGCGGGCACGGCCTCGGACTCGTCGCCGAGGGCCTCCATCAGCCGGGCGCGCAGCCGCCAGCCGGCGCGGGAGTTCTTCCGCTGGGCGAGCACGGTGTCGCTGATGACCAGCGCGAGGTCCAGCTCGTCGTCGTAGCCGCACTCCAGGGCCTTGTTGGCGACGGCGAGCAGGGCGTCCAGTACTTCGTTGGCGATGCCGGCGGCGGGGGCCGACGCACCCTTGACGACCCGCTTGAGGCGGGCGGCGGCGCCGCCCGGCACGGCGCTGGTGGCGGTGGCAGTGGCGGCGTCACCGGTGGTGACCACGACGAGCAACCTGCGCAACTGCTCCGCAAGCTCGATTCTGCGGCGGTCCACACTGCCGACGAGTTTGCCACTGTGTACCGCACAGGCACGCAAACAGTCGTCCAGCCCTCCTCCACGCACACGTGCCCGTCTGTTCTGAACCGTCGTCATGGCACTCCTGTTTTACCGAACCGGCTGCGCGCTCAACTTATCGCGACAGCACGGGTTGCGTTCTCTTCTGCATAAGGGGGATGTCAGGAGATTTTAAAAAGCCAAAACGACATCCAGGTGAACTCGTCTCCACTGGACGGGAAATCGTTGGCCTGGCGTTCGATTGCTCTCCACCCGTCGGACTGACGTGCTGACATACCCGCGGCCGAAGCCGGCCGGAATCATGGAGCACCGAGGTCTCCTTGACCAGCACGCTCGCCCGTCCGACACCCGAAGAGACCCGGCGGGCGGAGCCGGGGAAGCCACGCGTCCGCCCCCGTCTGCGGGCTCTGGACGGACTGCGGCTGGTCGCCGCGCTGACGGTGGCCGCTTACCACTACGGCGGTCGCGGCGTCGACGTCACCACCGCCCGGGGAAGCTCCCCGAAAGACCAGTTCCCCACCCTGCACGAGTACTTCGCGTACGACTGTCTCGGGGTCCAGGTCTTCTTCGTGATCAGCGGGTTCGTCATCTGCATGAGCGGCTGGGGCAGGCCGCTGAGGTCGTTCTTCGCCTCCCGCACCTCCCGGCTGCTGCCCGCCTGCTGGGCGGCGGTCCTCCTCGTGACGGCGGTGTTCGCGCTGCCGGTGGTCGTCTACGAGGCGGTCTCGCCGAGCGACGCGCTGGTGAACCTGACGCTGCTCCAGCAGCCGCTCGGCGCGGACCGGGTGCTGGGGGTGTGCTGGACCCTGTGGGTGGAGATCCGCTTCTACACGCTGTTCGCCCTGTTCGTGGTGATGCCCGGGGCGAGCCGGCAGCGGGTGATCCTGTTCTGCGCGGTGTGGACCATGGCCGCCGCGATCGCCGATGCCGCGAACGAGCCGCTGCTCGCCCTCGCCCTCATGCCGGAGTACGCGCCGCTCTTCGTCGGGGGCATCGGCCTGTACCTCGTCCACCGCGACCGCAAGGACGCGTACGCCTGGGGCCTCGTCGGGGTGGGCTGGCTGATCGGCCAGCGCTACGCGGTCCAGGACCTGTGGCACGCGCCGAGCGCGGACGCCTTCTCCCACCGGACCTCGTGCGGCATCATCCTGATCGTCACGCTCGGCTTCGTCGCCGTCACCGTCGCCGTCGCCGCCCTCGCGCTGGGCTGGCTGAGCTGGGCGAACTGGCGCCGGCTGACCGTCGCGGGCACCCTCACCCACCCGTTCCACCTGGTCCACGAGCACCTGGGGTGGGTGGTCATCCACGGCCTCCACCGCGGCCTGGGCATCGGCTCGGCAGAGACCCTCGCCCTGACCGTCGCCGCGATGCTGCTGCTGGCCTGGCTGCTGAACCGGTACGTGGAGGAAACCCTGACGCCGGCCCTGCGATCCCACCTGTCGAGGCAGCACAGGAGCTGAACACGGAGCACGCGTGTTCTCCGATGCCGAGGAAGAGGTCGAGGACTTCCGCCGTATGTGCGGCTTCGACGAGGAGCGGTTCCGGGAGGGCAGCCGGCCCGCCGCCGCGATCCGCGGCTGCTGCGGCGGCGATTCCGGCAGGGGGGACTCCGGCGCCCGGCCCGGTTCCCGGGGCGGCGTGGGGGCCTGCATGATTTCCGGGGCCGGTGGGCCACGGCGCGGAACGGACCCGCGAACGCGGCGAACCACGCGGCTGGAACCTGCTCCGGCAACCGAGGCTGCCAGGGGGCCACATGGGACGGGCCGGGCAGGAAGCCCCAGGACGGGTACCTCCTGAAGCAGGTTGCGGCCATCCCCCCGCAACGGCGTCAGGAAACGCCTGCACGGAGAATCGGCCCGGCCTGAGCACGAAGCGGGGTTGTCCGAGCCCTCCGGTGTCCGAGCCCTCCGGCATCCCCGTGTGAAGAAACCGGAGCCGCCGGCCTCACGCCGTAAGGGACAGCTTCGCCGCGAAGCCCAGGAACAGGGCGCCTGCTGCCGAGGTGGCGCCCGCCGACAGGGCCCGGCGGCGGCGGAAGGCGGCGGCGAGCCGGGTGCCGCAGAATATGAGCGCGCTCAGGTAGAGCACGCTGGCGATCTGGGCGAGGATGCCGAGGACGACGAAGGAGAGCGCCGGGTAGGCGTAGGCCGGGTCGACGAACTGCACGAAGAAGGAGACGAAGAACAGGATCGCCTTCGGGTTGAGCAGGCTGATGACCAGCGCCCTGCGGTACGGCCGCTCTCCGGGGGCCGTCGGAACCGCGTCGACTGCGGCGTCGACGGCGCTCTGTTCCCGCCGGGTGCGCCACATGCCCCAGGCCGCGCGCAGCATGCCGACCGCGAGCCATGTCAGATAGCCGGCGCCCGCGTACTTGACGATGCCGAACAGCACGGCGTTCGCCTGGAGCAGCGAGGCGACGCCCGCCGCGGACAGCGTCATCAGCACGGCGTCCCCGCACCACACCCCGGCCGCCGCCCTGTAGCCGACCCGCACCCCGCGCCGGGCGGCGACGGACAGGACGTACAGGGAGTTGGGGCCGGGCAGCAGCACGATGAGGATCAGGCCGGCCAGGTAGGTGAGGAGGTCGACGACGCCGAACACGGAGCGAGTGTCGCACGGAGGTGCGGCACTCCGCGCCGGTGTTTCAGCCGTCGGGAAGCGTGTCCACGGGGAGCTCTGCGCGCACGCCGACCGGTTCCGGCAGGGCCACGTCCTGCCCCTGCTCGAAGCGCCGGGGGTCGGGGTGTCCGCCGTCGGCCGGTTCCGTGCAGAGCAGGACCTCGTCGCGCCTGCGGTCACTCGTACGAGGTGACCGACCAGCTCAGAAGGCGTCGCTGGGCACGTACGTCCCCCAGACCTCGCGCAGCGCGTTGCAGACCTCGCCGACGGTGGCGCGGGCGCGCAGGGCCTCCTTCATGGGGTGGAGGACGTTGTCCTCGCCCTCGGCGGCCTTCTTCAGGGCGGTCAGGGCGTTGTCCACGGCCTGCTGGTCGCGCTCCGCGCGGAGTGCGGCCAGACGTTGGGCCTGCTGGGCCTCGATGGCCGGGTCGACGCGCAGCGGCTCGTAGGGTTCCTCGGTCTCGAGCTGGTAGCGGTTGACGCCGACCACGACGCGCTCGCCGGAGTCGGTCTCCTGGGCGATGCGGTAGGCGGAGCGTTCGATCTCGCTCTTCTGGAAGCCGTGTTCGATGGCGTCGACCGCGCCGCCGAGCTCCTCGACCTTCTCCATCAGCTCGAGTGCCGCGGCCTCCACCTCGTCGGTCATCCTCTCGACGACGTAGGAGCCTGCGAACGGGTCGACGGTGGCGGTCACGTCCGTCTCGTAGGCGAGGACCTGCTGGGTACGCAGGGCCAGGCGGGCGCTCTTGTCGGTGGGCAGCGCGATGGCCTCGTCGAAGGAGTTGGTGTGCAGCGACTGCGTGCCGCCCAGGACGGCCGCCAGGCCCTGCACGGCCACGCGCACCAGGTTCACCTCGGGCTGCTGGGCGGTCAGCTGCACCCCGGCCGTCTGCGTGTGGAAGCGCAACATCAGCGACTTGGGGTTCTTCGCCCCGAACTCCTCCTTCATCACCCGGGCCCAGATCCGGCGGGCCGCGCGGAACTTGGCGACCTCCTCCAGGATCGTCGTGCGGGCGACGAAGAAGAACGACAGGCGGGGCGCGAAGTCGTCGACGTCCATGCCGGCTGCCACCGCGGTGCGCACGTACTCGATGCCGTCCGCGAGGGTGAAGGCGATCTCCTGCGCGGGCGAGGCCCCGGCCTCGGCCATGTGGTAGCCGGAGATCGAGATCGTGTTCCACTTCGGGATCTCGGCCCGGCAGTACTTGAAGATGTCCGCGATCAGGCGCAGGGACGGCTTGGGCGGGAAGATGTACGTCCCGCGCGCGATGTACTCCTTGAGCACGTCGTTCTGGATCGTGCCCGTCAGCTTCTCGGCGCTGACGCCCTGCTCCTCGGCGACCAGTTGGTACAGCAGCAGCAACAGGGCGGCCGGGGCGTTGATCGTCATCGACGTGGAGACCTGGTCCAGCGGGATCCCGCCGAACAGCACCCGCATGTCGTCGACCGAGTCGATCGCCACGCCCACCTTGCCGACCTCGCCCGAGGCGATCGGGGCGTCGGAGTCGTGGCCCATCTGGGTGGGCAGGTCGAAGGCGACCGACAGGCCCATCGTGCCGTTGGCGATCAGCTGCTTGTAACGGGCGTTGGACTCGCTCGCCGTGCCGAAACCGGCGTACTGGCGCATCGTCCACGGCCGGCCCGTGTACATCGTCGGATACACACCCCGGGTGAACGGGAACTTCCCCGGCTCGCCCAACTGCTCGGCAGGATCCCAGCCCCCGAGGGAGTCCGGACCGTAGACCGGCTCGATGGGCAGTCCGCTCTCGGTGGATCGGGCACTGCCCGACTCGCGTGCCATGGTGTGATGCCTCCCGCTGAGCAGCGCTGCTCGGCTGCTTGCCCGTTCACGTCAGGTCAGGTGCCCGTCAGGTGCTCACCCGTACCGACCGACTGCCCGCCGGTACGGACCCGGCCCTTCGACGGACTGTAGTCGTGGGGGGGCGACCCGGTGCAGGGGCGCACGCTGGGACCTTCCTCACAGGGGCGGTGGGACTCCGCTCACAGCGCCCGCCCCCGCCGTCGTCCGCCTGTCACTCACCACCATGCCCCCTGGTTCGGGAGCGGTCATGTCGGGGACCATCTCAGGTGACGGCACGCAGGGACCGGTGAGGCGAGGGGGCTCGCGTGCGTACTACGGGCATGGGGACGAGGGCGCGGTCGTCGGCGGAGACCCGGTCGCGGCCGGGCGCGGGTGCGGTGGCGAGGGCCGTCGCCGCGGGCGCGGCGCTGGCCGCGCTGACCGGGGGCACGGTGGGCTGCACCGTGGAGCCCGTCGACGCGGACGGCAACGGACGGTCACCGGTGCGCATCGAGCTGCCGAGCGGCACGCCGCCGGCGTACCGGCCGCCCTCCGGTTCCGGTTCTGACGACGGTTCCGGCTCCGGCGGCGGTTCGGGGGCCGGGGCCGACGACGGCAAGGGCGGTGGGGGTTCCGGTGCCGGTGACCGGCCGGAGAGCGTGCCTGCCCGGCCGCCGGCGCGGGTGCTGTGGTCCCCCGGTGACTCGGGGCGTGACGTCCGTGAACTCCAGGCCCGGCTGCGTCAGGTCGCCTGGCTGTTCGACGGGCCCACCGGGACGTACGACGGTGCCACGCGGGAGGCCGTCGAGGGGTTCCAGGGCAAGCGGGGGCTGCCGCGGACCGGGGGGACCGACACCGTCACCTGGCAGCGGCTGCTCGGCATGACGCGCGAGCCGGACCGGTGGGAGCTGTACCTGATGGGCGGCCAGCCGGCCGCCGCTCCCGACGCGCGCTGCCGGACGGGACGCGTGCTGTGCATCAGCAAGTCCAGCCGCACCCTGCGCTGGATGATCGACGGGCGGACCCTGACGACGCTGCCCGTCCGCTTCGGTTCCGATCCCACACCGACGCGCGACGGTGTCTTCGAGGTCTACTGGAAGTCCCGCGACCACGTGTCCACGCTCTACGACTCACCGATGCCGTACGCCATGTTCTTCAGCGGCGGCCAGGCCGTGCACTTCTCGGCCGACTTCGCCGCGCGGGGCTACGCCGGGTCCTCGCACGGCTGCGTCAACGTGCGGGACGAGACGGCCGTCGCCGGGTTGTACGAACAGGTGCGCAACGGCGACAAGGTCGTCGTCCACTGGTGAGAAGGGCGCGGGCGGGACCGGGGGAACGTGTCTCGCCCGCGCCGAGTGCACGAGCCGCAGGTACGGGGGGAACCCCGGCTCCGTGCAGAAGCCGATGACCAGTCGGCTCACCCAGTACTGCGCCCCGGTGGCCGAAAACGTCACACCTGGCGACACGAAAACGCCGAACACCCGTAAAAACGCAGGTCAGCCGGATGCATCGGCATCCTTGCCGCCGTTGGCGTTCCCGTTCGCCTTCCCGTCGGCACCGCCGGTCGCGTTGCCCTTCCCGTTCCCGTTGCTGCCGTTCGCCGCACCCTCGGTGCCGCCGGCGCCGTTACCGGTGCCGGTGCCGGTGTTCCCGTCTCCCGCGGCCTCGTTGTCCCGGCCGGTGCCGGTGCCGGTCTCGTTGCCGCCGTCGCTCTTCGCCGTGGAGCCGGAGCCGGTGCCCGTGTCGGCTCCGGTGCCGTGCGTGGCCAGGACGTTCTCGCAGTACGGCCCGACATGGGCGGAACCACCCGCCGCGCCCTCCAGCAGGCGCTTGCGGCTGCCCGGGAGCTTGCGGCCGTCGCGTAAGGCACGGCAGGCCGAGACGATCTGCTTCCCGCGGCCCTTCCCGGCCGTGAGGTCACCGGTCTTCACGCCGGGTTCCGCCGCGCCGCCGTCCTCGTCGTCGCCGGTGCCCGGTGCGTCCTGCTGCCCGGTGCCCCCCTCGGCGTCCCCGGACGGCTTGTCCGGGGCACCGCCCCCGGGCGGGGCGCCGACCGGCGCGTCCTTCTTCGACGGGGGCGGCGGCAGGGGGGGTCCGGGTGGGATGGTGGCGGTGGACGTGGCGGCGGGACCGGAGACTCCGGACGGTGTCGGCAGGATCCCGGTACCGGCCAGGACCGCGACACCACCGACCATGCCCACGGTCAGTGCGGCGGCCAGTCCGAAGCGCGCCGGGCGCGCCCAGCGGGGTCCGTGCTCGGGTCCGTGCTCGGCTCCGGGACGGTCCCCGGGCGGGGCGCCGATGCTGACCAGTCCCCCGTCGTCGTCCCGTGCGGCCTGTTCCGCCCGCTCCTCACGGACCGTGCGGAAAGCGGCCAGCGCGGCGGCCTCGCCGGGGAGTTCCCCGTCGGCCGGCGGGGGCGGGGGCGGGGCAGACAGGGTGCCGAGGACGCGCGCGAGCCGTTCGGCCTGTTCGCGGTCGGCCGGGCCGACAGCTTCGGGTGACTCTCCGCTCAGCAGTCGCTCCGCCGTTTCGCGGTCCAGCCACCTGTACTGCTCGTCGGCCATCACATGTCCTTCTGCGTCCGCGCTCGCATATGCGTCACGCTCGCGGACGTCACCGCAGGGCTGCGTGGTTCTCGCTGGGGAGGGAGGGCCTCGAGTCCCCCTGCGGATTCCGGATGTGCTTCCGGATCGCCGTCGAGTATCTCAGCCAGCCGCCTCAGGCCCCGGTGCGCGGCCGTGCGTACGGCACCCGGCCGTTTGCCCAGCGTGGCGGCGGCGGTCTTGGCGTCGAGGCCCACGACCACCCGCAGGACGACGGCCTCGGCCTGGTCCTGCGGCAGCCGGGAGATGAGGGCGAAGGCGCCGTCGGTGGCCATCGCCTCGATGGCCTGGTCGGCGGTGTCGGACTCGGCGGGCCGCCCGTCCAGTTCGCTCTCGTCGCCGCCGATCGCGGGGCGACGCCCACGCATGCGGATGTGGTCGAGGGCACGGTTGCGGGCGATCCGGGCGGCCCAGCCGCGGAACCGGTCCGCGTCACCGCTGAACCGCTGCAGGTCCCGGGCGATCTGCAGCCACGCCTCGGACGTCACGTCCTCGGCGTCGGGCTCGCCGACCAGCGTGCGTACGTACCCCAGCAGCCGTGGGTGCACGGCCCGGTACACCGTCCGGAACGCGGTCTCGTCCCCGTCCTGTGCCGCCCCCACCGCGGCCGTCAGCTCCGCGTCGTCCCCCAGCACCGCGCACCCTCTTTGCGCCTAAGCCGGCGCCGCTCTCGCGGACCGGGTTCTCGCCGTCGTGGTTCCTCGATCGATGGTTGCGGTCTCTGGCCGCGAGTGGGTCGTGGTCATGTTTCCGTCGCAGCCTGGCGCGAAAGGCACGTTACGACCTCAAACCTCTCCCCGTCCATGTCCGTCCACGTTTCCGTGCATGATTCAACAGAGCTGTGACCGGGCGGTGTGACAGAAAACGCACTCATGGCGCTGTACGAGTCACGGGCCGCCGCGCGGTCCGTGCCGCGCGACGGCCGGGGCCTCTCCTGTGGGGGGTGGTGGCCTCGGCCGTCGCCCCGGCCGCGACATTCCGCGGGCCCCGTCGGGCCTGCCCGGCCTGCCGTGGACCACGGCGCTCCCTTCGCCCCCGGCCAGGCCGACGCACCCCGGCTCGCCCCTCGGTCCTCCCGTACGCACGCACCGGACCCCGGGGACCGGTGCGGAGGGGGCGCTCCGAGGCTGCGGGCCGGGCCTCGTCCGGGCCGGCGGCGAGGGACCGGCCGGCGGACGGGTTCCGCACGTGTCCGGCACGACATCCCGGGTGCCCCGGGTCCCGTCGGGAGCCGCCGGTGCCGGGCCCGGACGGCATGACCGCGCGAAGGCGGTCACCTCAGCGGTCACCGCTCGACGCGTCCCGGCACAGCAGGCGCAGAGACCCGTCGGCCGTGTAGCGGCGGCGGGCCTCCTCCCTGGGGTCCCAGAGGCGGCCGTCGGGGGTACGGACCCCGTGTTCACCTCCCGAGGCCCACCACTCGCCACCGGTCTGGCGCACCATCACCTCACCGGCACAGGCGCCGAACCCGCGCAGCACCGTCTCCACGGCGGCGTACGGGGCCGGCTCGCCGCGTATCTCCTCGATGGCGCGGTCGACGCTCCACAGGCTGCGCGCCGAGTAGTCGAGGCGCAGCCGCGCCCCTTCGCGCATCGCCGTCACGGTGTCCGCCGCCCACCGCACGGGCGTGGCCGCGGCCGCAGGCCGGGGCTCCTGCCGTGTCGTCGCAGTCTCAGTCGTCTGGGTCGCAGTCGTCTCAGTCGTCACACCCGGTGGAGCGCCCGGACCCGCGGTTTTGTCACCCGGACGGACTCTGCTGCGCAATTACCCGGCGTGATGACGCCGTGCCGATACGGCCTTCAGAGCGCGTCGCAGATGCAGGCAGGCCGGGCGCGGCCGAGCCCGGAAAGCACGGCACGTGATCGCTCGCCGAATGGAGCAGCGGAGTCCGGACGGACTCTGCTGCTCCATTGCGGAGAGTGACGCCGGCCCGTCGACGGGGCGCAGGGAACGGGCCTCGCGAGGAGGCGGTCCAGCCCCGGCCGGCCCCTCTCGGATACGGTGTGTGCCCCTCCCCCGAATAGAGCAGCGGAGTCCGGACGGGCGGGGCGCGGGCAACCGGCGCAGAACCGACCCGGCTCCGCCGCAACACGGTCACAGGAGCCGCCGTTTGGGCGGTGTCCGGCTCTGCGAGCCGCAGGCGGACCCCACGTCTGCGGCATGATCCGACGGGCCGGCCCCGAGGGCCCGGTCAGCCGTCCCGGCGGTTTCGGCGGGACAGGGCCGCGGCGAGGACGCGCCGGCCCTCCGTCGAGACCTCCAGCACGCGCCGCAGCCCGGCCGGGCCGTGGCCGGCCAGGACCTCCAGAACAACGATCTGACGGCGCAGTTCGGCGGCGCCGAGCGGCGACAGCGGCAGACCCTCCGTGCGGCCCCCGCGGGCTGCCTCGATCGCGTCCGCCACGTCCTCGTCCGGAGCACCGCCGTCCAGGATGCGGTGGATCCGCAGCGCGGTGACCGAGCAGGCGTGTGCCCACTCACGCAGTGCGGCGGCGGAGCGCTCCGCCGGGGCGGTGGTGAGCATCCGGTGCGCGAGCGCCGCCGCGGCGTCCGGGCCGTCCGCCGCGGCGAGCTTGCCGCGCGTCTGCTCCAGCCGCTCCGCCCAGTCCTCGGCGGCGGCGTCCCCGGCGAGGGTCCCCCACAGCGGGCGCAGCGTCTCGTCGTCACCGCCCAGCAACGGCACGCAGCGATCCAAACAAGCCAGTCCGCTCGCGGCCAGTGTTCGCTCGTCGGCCTGCGCGATCAGTTCCACCAGGCTCATCCACGTCCCCCTCAGCAGGTCTTCGCGAGCCTCCGAAAAGGCTCTTCGCGGACCTCACGGGTACGGAGGCCGCACTTTGCCCTTACTGCGTGCGACGGGCCGGGAGTGTCACAGGGGCACCACTCCAAGCCGGTCGAGCAACCGGAAGAACAAGGTTTCGGCCACGGGGTCGGGGTCCGCGGTCAACACCTCGACCAGTTCCTCCACGGCCACGGCGTGTCCGGCCTCTGCGGCCCATTCGACGGCCCGGCCGGCGGCGTCACGGGGTTCCAGGAAGTAGTCCTCCAGTGTGAGCCCGTCCTGCGCCGTGCCCGCCGCGCCCTCGCCGCAGGTGCCGTCCGCCGCCGGGGCGCCGAGGTAGCCGGCCATCGCGGACCGCGCCAGGCAGGTCGCCCAGGCGCCGCTCTCCGGTGCGGCCGCCTCCACCACCACGCAGGCGCTGTCCATCACGTAGCCGAACAGCGCGGGTGCGCCGGTCTCCCCGGCGAGGTCGTTCATGTTCCCGACGGCGCCGTCGCCGCTCGGGTACTCCCAGACCTGCCATCCGCCCGGCGCCGACGTACGCAGGGTCATGTCCCGGGCTCCGGCCAGCGCGTCCCGCTCGGCGAGCGGCCGCTCGTCACGGCCTACGACGAAATACCCCCAGTAGCCCATGTGCCGGCATTCCCCCCGGTGTATCGGTTTCGACTCGTCAGAAGACCACCACAGTCGCAAGGGGGTCCGCAGGAATACGCCGCGATCCGCCCGAATCCATCTGTACCGGCTGAGGGCCGTTGAAACCGCCGCGCCGGGTCCGGCTCAGTCCACCTCGTCCGCCAGGCTCCGGAACTCCGCCCAGGACAAAGCCGGTTCGGCCGGGTCCCAGAGCTTCTGCGTGGTCGCCCGCAGAGGCATCCTGATCCCGGCCGCGACCTGGTCCTGTGTCTGGGAACGGGACAGGTCGCACCAGACGGCGAAGGATCCGCCGAGGATCTGACCGTCGTACCGGGCAGGGACGGCGGTGGTTCCGCGCAGCACGAGCGGCGTCCACTGCTCGTAGATCCGCTCCCCCGTCGGGTAGACGAAGTCGTTCGGCTCGCCGAGCACGTAGTAGAGGAACTCGTCGTTGTAGTTGACGACCTCGCGGCCCTCACCGAGGTAGTCCGCCGGCTGCCGGGCCCCGATCTCCTTGCCGGTCCAGTAGGCGACCTGGATGTCCTTCGCGGCCTGCACCGAACCGCCTTCGAAGAAGCCGTCGTTCCAGGCGCGGAAGGTGCGGTCGTGGGCGCGGACGGTGTCGGCGCGGTCGTTGAGCCAGCTCGTGGCCAGGTCCTCGACGGTCGCGCCGGGACCGTGCTCCTTGCGCGCGGCGGCGGCCAGCCCCGGGAACGCCGCCTCGGGGTCGGAGACCACCAGCGCCTGGTACTCGTCGGCGCCGAGGTGCCACTGCGAACCGGGGAACAGCCCGGCGTACTCGTTCAGCAGGTCGTCGACGATCTCGGCGGACCCTGGATCGGAGATGTCGATCGCGCCGCGCACGGGCCCGCCGCCCGCGTCGCGCAGCTGGAGGCCGGGGTGGGCGGCGATGACCGCGCCGAGGTGCCCGGGCGAGTCGATCTCGGGCACGACGGTGATGTGCCGGCTCGCGGCGAGGTCGACGATCCGCTCGACCTGCGCCTTGGTCAGATGCCGGTCGGAGACGATCTCCGGGTGCGAGTCGGACTCGATGCGGAAGCCCTGGTCGTCGGAGAAGTGCAGACCCAGCTCGTTGTACTTCAGGTCGCCGAGCTCGCGGACCCGGTCCTCGATCCAGTCGGCGGTGAAGTGCTTGCGGGCGATGTCCAGCATCATCCCGCGCCGCTGCTTGGCCGGCTCGTCGCGCACCACGCCCTCGGGGGCGGTCTCGGCGCCGCGGATCTGCTGCTTGAGGGTGCGGGTCCCGTAGAAGACGCCCGCCTCGGCGGGAGCACTGATGGTCACCCGACCGCCCCGCACGGTCATCGTGTACGACTCGGGGTTCGCGCCCCCGCCCTTGTTCAGCTCCAGGCGCAGGTCCCCGGCGCGCTCGTCGTCCTGCTCCCCCGCGTACGCGAGGCCCAGCTCCCCGGCTATGAGGCGGCCCTCGTCCGCCAGCGCCGGATCTCCGACGACCACCCGGTGGCCGCGCCCGGGCCGCCAGCCGGGGCCGCGCTCGGCGCTGTGGTCACGGACGGCGGGAATGGTCCGGGGCGTCTTCGACAGGGGGTGGGAACGGGTGGGACTCGGCTCGGACGTCCCGGAGGGCGGTGAACCCGCCGCGTCCGCGGAGCGGGAGGCGGCGGAACCGGCCGGTCCCGTGTCGTCGTCCGACGTCGCCCACAGGCCGACGCCCACCCCGGACGCCGCGACCAGCGTGCCCGCGGCGAGGGCCACGACCAGCGTCCGCCGCTGCCGCGTTTGCCGAGCGGAGGGCCGACGCCTGTGCTGCCTGTGCTGACTCACACGACCAACCTACGGCTCATCCGGGTGACGGACGCCGGGGAACCGTTTTGAAACTCTCCCGTCCGAGTGAATTTCGACTATCGATCGGACACGTCGTGGACTCACTCGATAACGTGATGGCACAACTCTCACACCATCCGCCACCCCACCTCCACGGTTCCCGCCCCCTTCTCTCACCGACCCACACGTGACACCCCAAGGACTCACGCTGCCCGCGCACCGTCTCCCGCACCTCCCCGGCCGTGTCGCCCTTCCCGGACAGTCGCACGGCGCCCCCGAAGCGCCCGACACGCCCGGCGTCCTGTCCGGGCTGGAGCACTTCAACGCCATGCCGTCCGAGGACGCCGAGCGCACCCTGCTGGCCTGTCTGCACAGCCCTCGCTGGGCGGTGCGCGTCGCGGCCCACCGCCCGTACCCCGACCTGGAAGCCCTCCTGGCGGCTGCGGACGAGGCGGCCTACGACCTGCCCCGCGCGGACCGCGCCGAGGCGCTGGCGGCGGAATCCCTCCCCGGCCTCCCGGCGGACGCCTACTCCGCCGCCCACACGGCCCTGAACGCGGCCAGCGCAGCCTACGGGAGCCGGTTCGGACATCCGTTCGCCATCTGCCTCGACGGTCTGAAGCCGGACGAGGTCCTGGACCACGTACTCGAAGGCATCCGGTCACGATTGGCCAACGATCCGGAGGAGGAACGCCTGGTCGCCGCAGAGGAACTCCGGCGCCTGGCCCGGGGCCGTCTGGCCGGCCTCCTCGCGAACACGGACCACTGACGGGTCGCCGACAGGCCGCAACGACCGCCCGGAGACGGCACCAAGCCGCACCAAACAGGCCAAAAGCCCCACGGCGGCTCCTCGGAGGCCCTTCCGCGGCCCGCTCCCTAGACGAGTAAGTCGTATGTCTTCAGTGGTCGTAGGCGATCAACGATCGAGTGATCGGTGCGCCGGTCAGGTTGTTCAGCCAGATCGCGGCGGCCATGGCCAGAATGCGCTGGGCGACGCGGACCGCGACGCCCGCGCAGCTGCGCCCTCCGTGGCCCTCCAGGTCGAGCTGGCCTTTGAGGGTGTCGTTGACCGACTCGATCAGCTGGCGGACCTTCTTCAGCATCGGCTCGCCGTACCGGGCCTTCTCGCGCTTGCGGGAGGGCCGCAGCAAGGTGATGCCGTGGTCGGCCAGCAACTGCTCGAAAGCTCGGCCGGCGAAGCCCTTGTCGGAGATGAGCAGGATGCCGTCGTGCTCGGCGACGACGCCTGCTTCGACCTCCAGCATCGCGGCCAGCACCTCGCGTTCGCCGATCTTGGGGTCCGCCAGGGCCCACAGGATCGGCATCCCGGCCGGGGTGCACACGAGGTACAGCCGCAGCCCCCAGAAGAACCGCGAGTGGCTGGCGCAGTAGCCGTATCCGGCCCATCCGGCCAGGTCGGAGCGTTTCACGGTGGGCCGCGACATGCCGCACGGCACCGGGGTGGAGTCCACGATCCAGCAGTCGTCCAGCCAGAAGTCGGACGCCTTCGCGAGCATCCGGACGACCCGCTTGACCAGGCCGAGCGCCGCGCGCAGGCGTTTGTTGTAGCCGGACTGCTGGGGCAGGTACGGAAACATCCCGGCCAGGTGCTTGCGGGCGTAGCGCAGCCAGTGGGCTTCGGAGGTGAATCCGAGCATCGCCTGGGCGACCGCGGCGCACACCAGCTCGGAGTCGGTCAGCAACGGCGGCCTGCCCAGCCAACGCGGCCCTCCCAACTCGTCGTCGATCTTCACGTACAGTGCGGTGATGAGGGTCTCGAGGTCGTTCGTCACACATCGACCAACGGGACCCTCACCCTTTGCGCTCAACGAGACTTCGGACTTACTCGTCTAGCCCGTAAGCGTGCCAGTCCGATCACAGCGGCAGGGCCCCTGTCCGCCTCGCGGCCACACCTGGCTACGATGCTGGGGGCCGGTGGACCGTACCCGGCCGGGCCCGACCGACACGAGAAAGCCGGCGCGGCCCCAATCCCCGCTACCGGAGGAAACTTCCGTGCCGGCTGGAACGCTGTACCGCGGCCGGGAAGGAATGTGGTCCTGGGTGGCTCATCGAGTCACCGGCGTCCTCATCTTCTTCTTCCTGTTCGTTCACGTGCTGGACACCGCCCTCGTGCGAGTGTCCCCTGAGGCCTACGACACCGTCGTGGCCACGTACAAGACGCCGATCGTCGCGCTGCTGGAGTACGGCCTCGTCGCCGCCATCCTCTTCCATGCGCTCAACGGCCTGCGTGTCATCGCCGTCGACTTCTGGCTCCAGGGCGCCCGGTACCAGAAGCAGATGCTCTGGACCGTCGTCGCCCTGTGGGTCGTGCTGATGCTCGGGGCGGTCTACCCCGTGCTCGGCCACGCCGCTCGTGAACTGTTCGGGAGCTGACGCCCATGTCCACGACTGAATCCACCGCTTCGGGCATCGGCCCCGTCGAGGGTGCGTCGCTCTACTCGGTCGACAACCCGGCGCCGGTCATCGAGCCCCCGCGCAAGCGGACCAGGAAGACCCCGAGGACCACCCGGGGCAACTTCGAGATGGCCGCCTGGCTGTTCATGCGCCTGTCCGGTGTCGTCCTGGTCGTCCTGGTCATCGGGCACCTGCTGATCCAGCTCGTCCTGGACGGCGGCGTCTCCAAGATCGGCTTCGCCTTCGTGGCGGGCCGCTGGGCCTCGCCGTTCTGGCAGGTCTGGGACCTGCTGATGCTGTGGCTCGCCATGCTGCACGGCACGAACGGCCTGCGCACGGTCATCAACGACTACGCGGAACGCGCGAACACCCGGCTGTGGCTCAAGGGCCTGCTCTACACGGCCACGGTGTTCACCATCCTGCTGGGCACGCTGGTGATCTTCACCTTCGACCCGAACATCCGCTAGGCACGGGGCTGCGAGAATCATGAAGATCCACAAGTACGACACCGTCATCGTCGGCGCCGGTGGCGCGGGCATGCGCGCGGCCATCGAGTCGACGAAGCGCAGCCGCACCGCCGTCCTGACCAAGCTCTACCCCACCCGCTCCCACACGGGCGCCGCGCAGGGCGGCATGGCCGCCGCGCTGGCCAACGTGGAGGAGGACAACTGGGAGTGGCACACCTTCGACACGGTCAAGGGTGGTGACTACCTGGTCGACCAGGACGCCGCCGAGATCCTGGCGAGGGAGGCCATCGACTCCGTCCTCGACCTGGAGAAGATGGGCCTGCCGTTCAACCGCACCCCGGACGGCACCATCGACCAGCGCCGCTTCGGCGGTCACAGCCGCAACCACGGCGAGGCCCCGGTCCGTCGCTCCTGCTACGCGGCCGACCGTACCGGTCACATGATCCTCCAGACGCTGTACCAGAACTGCGTGAAGGAGGGCGTGGAGTTCTTCAACGAGTTCTACGTCCTGGACCAGCTGATCACCGAGGTCGACGGCGTCAGGAAGTCGGCCGGTGTGGTGGCGTACGAGCTGGCCACCGGTGAGATCCACGTCTTCCAGGCGAAGTCCGTGATCTACGCCTCCGGCGGCAACGGCAAGTTCTTCAAGGTGACGTCCAACGCGCACACCCTGACCGGTGACGGCCAGGCGGCCGTGTACCGGCGCGGGCTGCCGCTGGAGGACATGGAGTTCTTCCAGTTCCACCCGACCGGCATCTGGCGCATGGGCATCCTGCTGACGGAGGGCGCCCGCGGTGAGGGCGGCATCCTGCGCAACAAGGACGGTGAGCGCTTCATGGAGAAGTACGCGCCGGTCATGAAGGACCTCGCCTCCCGCGACGTGGTGTCCCGGTCCATCTACACGGAGATCCGCGAGGGCCGTGGCTGCGGTCCCGAGGGCGACCACGTCTACCTGGACCTCACCCACCTCCCGCCGGAGCAGCTGGACGCCAAGCTGCCCGACATCACGGAGTTCGCGCGGACCTACCTGGGCATCGAGCCGTACACGGACCCGATCCCGATCCAGCCCACCGCGCACTACGCCATGGGCGGCATCCCGACGAACGTCCGGGGCGAGGTGCTGGCGGACAACACCACCGTCGTCCCCGGCCTGTACGCGGCCGGCGAGGTCGCCTGCGTGTCGGTGCACGGCGCCAACCGGCTGGGCACCAACTCGCTGCTGGACATCAACGTGTTCGGCAAGCGGGCCGGCATCGCGGCCGCCGACTACGCGCAGACCGCCGACTTCGTCGAGCTGCCCGAGGCCCCGGAGTCCTTCGTCGTCGCGCAGATCGAGCGGCTGCGGTCCTCCACCGGCACCGAGCGGGTCTCCGAGATCCGCCGTGAGCTGCAGGAGACCATGGACGCCAACGTCATGGTGTTCCGCACGGAGCAGACGATCAAGACGGCCGTCGAGAAGATCGCCGAGCTGCGCGAGCGCTACCTGCGCGTCTCCGTCCAGGACAAGGGCAAGCGGTTCAACACGGACCTGCTGGAGGCGATCGAGCTGGGCAACCTGCTCGACCTGGCCGAGGTCATGGCCGTCTCCGCGCTCGCCCGCAAGGAGTCCCGCGGCGGCCACTACCGCGAGGACTACCCGAACCGGGACGACGTCAACTTCATGCGCCACACCATGGCGTACCGCGAGGTGGGCGACGCCGGCTCCGAGTCGGTCCGGCTCGACTACAAGCCGGTCGTCCAGACCCGCTACCAGCCGATGGAGCGTAAGTACTGATGGCTACCCCTGTTGTGGACAAGGCGGAAGCGGCCGGATCCCCCGAGCCCGGCTTCGGCGACTCCCCGTACATCACCGCCACCTTCCGGATCCGCCGGTTCAACCCGGAGGTCTCCGCCGAGGCGACCTGGGAAGACTTCCAGCTGGAGATCGACCCCAAGGAGCGTGTCCTCGACGCGCTGCACAAGATCAAGTGGGATCAGGACGGCACGCTGACCTTCCGCCGTTCCTGCGCCCACGGCATCTGCGGCTCCGACGCCATGCGGATCAACGGCAAGAACCGCCTGGCGTGCAAGACGCTGATCAAGGATCTCAACCCGGAGAAGCCGATCACGGTCGAGGCGATCAAGGGCCTCACGGTCCTCAAGGACCTGATCGTGGACATGGAGCCGTTCTTCCAGGCGTACCGGGACGTGATGCCCTTCCTGATCACGAAGGAGACCAACGAGCCGACGCGTGAGCGGCTGCAGTCCGCCGAGGACCGCGAGCGTTTCGACGACACGACGAAGTGCATCCTGTGCGCCGCCTGCACGTCCTCGTGCCCGGTCTTCTGGAACGACGGCCAGTACTTCGGTCCGGCCGCCATCGTCAACGCGCACCGGTTCATCTTCGACTCGCGCGACGAGGCCGGCGAGCAGCGTTTGGAGATCCTCAACGACCGTGACGGCGTCTGGCGTTGCCGTACGACCTTCAACTGCACGGACGCGTGTCCGCGCGGTATCGAGGTCACCAAGGCGATCGCGGAGGTGAAGCGGGCGCTCATCACGCGCCGCTTCTGACGCTTTCCCCGCACACGGCCAAGGTCCCGGTCCGGTGGACCGGGACCTTGGCCGTGTGCGGGCGCCGGAGCGGCCGGCGCCGCGTCAGCCGCGCAGGACGCGGCCCTCCTTGTCGGTGCGGTCGTTGCTCACGAGGAACATGACGCCGTCGATCAGCGCCCAGAAGCCGAGGCCACCACAGGTGAGCAGTTGGGCGACACCGATGCCGACGGAACCGACGTAGAAGCGTCCGATGCCCAGGGTCCCCAGGAAGATCTGGAGGAGACCGGCGACGATCTTCGACTTGTCGGAGTAGGGGCGGCCCTGCGGGTCGTGGCCGTAGGGGGCCTGAGGGCCGGCGGGGACGGTCATGACGCTGCTCCTGGGGAGAAAAGTGTGACGCGCCGGGCAGGCTGCCCGGACGGCTCAGGAGGGGCCAGTGGAAACACGCGTACGGATCCCGCGCGCCTACGGCGCCAAAACCCACGGTTCGCGAACCGTCCCCCTGCGCCAGAGGAGCGTAAGGGGCCCGGTGTTCGAACGGGAAAGCGAGAAGTCGAATGTTCCCGTTCCGTGATCAACTCGGCCCGATTATCATATATTTCAGATGCTGTTGCGGGCGATCGTCCAGGCCACGGCCGCCGTCAGGATCAGCACCTGGACCCAGGGCTCGATCCGGGGCGCCCAGGCGCGGCCGCGCAGCCCCTCCAGCGTCCAGCGTGCCCACAGCGCCAGAGCGAACGGCGCGGCGAGCAGCAGGGCCCTGTTGTCCAGCCAGGCGGCGGCGAACTGGCCGTGCATCAGGTCGTACACCATGCGCGTGCCGCCACAGGCCGGGCACAGCAGTCCGGTGACGGCCCGCAGCGGACACCGGGGCAGGAGGTGACCCGGCTCGTGCGGGTCGGTGCCCCACAGGCAGGCGGCGCCCGCGGCGCCCGCGACCAGCACCGCGACGGGGGCCACCGCGGGATGCCACCGCGGGTGCCCCCGGGACGGGGCCTGAGGTACCGCGTCAGCCACGCAGGATCCGCCCCTGGGCGTCCGTGCGGTCGTTGCTGACCAGGTACATGATCCCGTCGATCAGCGCCCAGAAGCCGAGCCCGCCGCAGGTGAGCAGCTGGGCGACGCCGATGCCGACCGAACCGGTGTAGAAGCGGCCGATGCCGAACGAGCCGAGGAAGAGCTGGAGAATACCGGCGACGATCTTCGACTTGTCGGAAAGAGGGCGTCCGTAGGGGTCATACCCATAGGGCGCGCCGGGGTCGGGAGCACCGGGGACGAACCCGTGGGGCGGGGGCTGCTGGAACCCGGGCGGCGGGTAGCCTCCGGGAGACGGCTGGCCGCCGTGGGACTGCTGGGGTCCGGGCTGCGGGTAGCCGTAGGGGCCGGACGGACCGAACGGGCCGGAGTTCGGGGGGCCGAAACCGGGCGGCGTGGACGGCTGCTGCGGCTGCTCGCTCACAGTGGGTCTCTCCTGAAAGATACGGATAACTGTCGGTCATCTTGCAGGACTCGGGCGGTAATGAGAAGTCGGATCCCGCCCAGGGCCTGTGGCACATGATCCGCCGGGGAGAGGCCCCGAGGCCGTCCGTCCGGACGAGTGAGCCTTTGCCGCCCGGTCACCGCCTCGGCCCGCTCTGTGCCGTTACCACCTGATCTGACACCATGTCAGACGATGAGCCCTACGAACTGCTCGGGTTCGACCATGTGCTGCTGCCCGTCGGAGACCTCGACGAGGCCGTCGGATTCTACGGACGGGCCGGGTTCCCGGTCGGCTTCCGGCTGGACGAGGCCGGGATCGTGCTGCTGAAGGTGGGCGGCGAGACGCCCGGGGTGCTGCTGCGGCACGAGGCGGGCCTGGGCTGTCGGCCGGCGGCGTGGCCCTCCGCGCGGGTGTGGCTGGAGGTACCGGACGCCCGTGCCGCCGCCGGGGCTCTGGAGGGCGCCGGGATCGGTCTGCTCGACGGGCCGTTCCCGGGCGCCACCGGCTGGACCGTCGAGTTCGCCGACCCCTGGGGGAACGTGGTCGGCCTGACCGACTACACCAAGCGTCCGCGACTGGGCCGCCGGCCATAGGCCCTGTCGTCGCGTTCCCGCCTGCCTCGCGACGCCGTGCGCGCCCTCTCGCCGCACCGTGCACGGAACCGAGTGCCTCCGCACGGGGGCTCTGTGCCCCGCATGCCGAGAGCACGCACTGACGCCGCGGGGCCCGCCCTGCGGGCGGACGACGAGAAGGTGGCGACAGGGCCCGGCCGCGGTCCGCGCGGGCACGGGGCGTTTTGGCCTGGGGCTAGGCTCTCTGTCCGTGTCCGTGAAGAACGACGGTCCCGGTGGCGGTACCGCACTCAGCAAGTCCGAGCAGACCCGCGCCCTGATCCTGGAGACGGCCATGCGGCTGTTCCAGGAGCGCGGGTACGACAGGACGACCATGCGGGCCATCGCCACGGAGGCCGGTGTCTCCGTCGGCAACGCGTACTACTATTTCGAGGGCAAGGAGCACCTGATCCAGGGGTTCTACGACCGGATCGCCGCCGAGCACCAGCGGGCGGTGCGGGAGGCCCTGGAACGGGAGACCGATCTGGAGGCCCGGTTCGCGGGCGTGCTGAAGGCATGGCTGGACATCGCCACGCCGTACCACGAGTTCGCCGTGCAGTTCTTCAAGAACGCCGCCGACCCGGACAGCCCGCTCAGCCCCTTCTCGCCCGAGTCGGAACACGCGCGCGCGGAGGCGATCAGCGTCCATCGGGACGTGCTGGCCGGTTCGAAGGCCAAGGTGCCCGCCGAGCTGCGGGAGGTGCTGCCGGAACTGATGTGGCTGGCGCAGATGGGGCTCGTCCTCTACTGGATCTTCGACCGCACCGAGGACCGCGAACGCAGTTACCGTCTCGCCGAGCGCGGCGCCCGCATCACCGCGCGGGGCGTCGCCCTGGCCCGTTTCCGCGTCCTGCGCCCGCTGGTCCGCGAGGTCCACGACATGTTCACGGAGTTCCTGCCGGGGATGACCAGGATGCTGCCGGACCCGGCGAAGGCGCGGGAGAGGCCCCCTGCCGGGAACGACGACGGGACGGGCCACGGGGAACCCGCCGGGAACGACGGGACGGCCCGCAGGGTGCCCGCCGGCCGCGACGGGCACCCCGGTCCGGTCAGTTGACGGCGTCCACCTCACCGGGGGCGAGTTCCACGTCGTGCACCAGCGGGCCGCCGGGCACCGTCACCTGCTCCGCGCGGGAGCCGTACGGGGCCGCCGTCACCGCCAGCAGGTAGGTACCCGGGGACGGGACGGAGACGAGGTACGAGCCGTCGGCGAGGGAGACGGCCCGGTCCAGCCGGCGCCCGCCCGAGGTCAGCAGGGTGACGACCGCGCCGTCCACGGGGTCGCCCTCGACGGTGCGGACGAAGCCGTGCACGACCGAGGCGGCCGGAGCCGTCGGGCCGGGCCCCTCACCGGGGGTCCGGGCGGCCGGGAGCGTGCCCGTGGCGTCCTCCTTCGGCTCGACCGCCAGATGCGGCAGCCGCTTCTCCAGCCCCGCCGGCAGCCACCAGTTGGCCTTGCCGATCAGGTGCATCACGGCCGGTACCAGCGCCGTACGCAGGATGAACGCATCCAGGGCGACGGCCGCGGCGAGTCCCACGCCCGCCATGCCGGCCGCGTAGTCGCCGCTGAGCACGAAGGCGAGGAAGACGCACACCATGATCAGGGCCGCGGAGTTGATGACGCGGCTGGTCTCCGCGAGACCGACGCGCACCGCGCGGGCGTTGTCCCGGGTGTGCACCCATTCCTCGTGCATCCGGCTCACCAGGAACACCTGGTAGTCCATGGAGAGGCCGAAGAGCAGCGACAGCATGACGATCGGCAGGAAGGCCGCGATGGGCCCCTCCCTGCCGAAACCGAGCAGGTCCAGGCCCCAGCCCCACTGGAAGACCGCCACCAGGACGCCGAAGGAGGCCGCCGCCGCGAGCAGGTTCATCACGGCGGCCGTCAGCGGCACCACCAGGGAGCGGAACGCGAGCAGCAGGAGCAGGAAGCCCAGGCCGATGATCGTGCCGACGAAGAGCGGCAGGCGGTCGCCCGTCACGGACGCGAAGTCCTTGGACACCGCCGTCACACCGCCGACGTGGGCCTCGGCGCCCGCTGCGGGGAGCACGTCCTCGCGCAGGACGTCGATGAGCCGGTCCGTCCTCTCGTCCTGCGGTGAGGTCTCGGGGACGACCTGGATGACGGTGACGCCGTTCGCGGACGGCATCGGGGCGACCTGGGCGACGCCCTCGGTCCCCTCGACCGCCCTCACCAGGCGGTCGGACGCCTCACCGTCCACGACCACCTGGAGCGGTCCGTTGACGCCGGGGCCGAAGCCCTCGGCGAGCAGGTCGTAGGCCTTCCTGGTGGTCGTGGACGGCCTCGTCGTTGCCCTGGTCCACGGTGCCCAGGCGCAGCGACAGCAGCGGGACGGCGAGCGCGGCCATCAGGACCACGGCGAGGACGGCGGTGGACCGCGGGCGGCGTTCGACGCCGGCGGCCCAGCGGGCCGCGAGGCCGGTGGGCCGGTCCGTCTCCGGGCCCCGCGCGGCGAGTGTGCGGCGCTGGCGGCGGCTGAGCACCCGGTGGCCGAGCAGTCCGAGGAGCGCCGGCAGCAGGGTGACGGCCGCGAGCACGCTCAGCACCACGGTCAACGACGTGCCGATGACGACGCCGTCCAGGAAGCGCAGGTTCGTCACCAGCATGCCGGCCAGCGCGATGCACACCGTGCCGCCCGCGAACAGCACTGCCCGCCCGGAGGTGTTGAGCGCGGTGACGGCCGCCTCCTCCGGGTCGTCGCCGCGCAGGATGCCGCGCCGGTGCCGGGTGACGATGAACAGGGCGTAGTCGATGCCCACGCCGAGACCGATCAACGTCGACAGCAGCGAGGCGAGTTCGGGCACGTTCGTGACATGGCTGATCAACTGGGTGCCGAACATGCCGGTGCCGACGCCGAACACGGCGATCACGATCGGCAGCAGCATCGCGAGCACCGAGCCGAACGCCACGAACAGCACCACGGCCGCCGCGAGGACGCCGACCAGCTCGGCCGTGCCGGCGGGCGGCTCCTGGACCCGCGTGATGGCCTGGCCCCCCAGTTCCACCTGAAGTCCGTCACCCGCGGCGTCCTTCGCCGTGTCGACGACGTCCTCGACGAGTTCCTTCGGCACGGCGTCCGCCTGTTCGGCGAAGGTGACCTGCGCGTACGCGGTCCGCCCGTCCCGGCTGATCTGCGCCGCGCCCTGCGGCCCTGTAGGTTCGCATTTCGCGTGTCCCTTTCTCAATGACCGTGGCCTTTGTCCGGCCTAAAGGACAGGGCCGTGAGATGAACTCTCGTCTGATCGTTCACTCGTCGTAGTGCTGATCCCGGTCTCGATCTATGCAGCAGCGCTCTCCAACCTGATCGTGGAGAAGTCGCAGCTGATCGAGATCGGGGTTTCCGCTCCCCGCTCGCGCCGCTCAGGGGTGGGGTATGTCGCGTGTGGTCGGCGAAGTCTCGATGAGTCTCCGTCGTACGGACGGGGAGATCGACGAGGACCTGGTCTGGTCGGCCGCGGGCGTCGACGTATTCGAGCCGTCGACGCCGTGGCGCACGTTCCGGTGGCGGTACGGGCAGAAGCACTACTCCGGCACGTACTGGTCGTCCACCATGCGCGACCATGTCGTTTACGAGTCCCGGCTCGAGCTGACACGGCTGCTCTACGCCGACTTCGACCAGGACGTGACGGCCGTGTTCGCCCAGCCGTTCCTGCTGTCCACCACCGTCGACAGTCGCCGGCGCCGCCATGTACCTGACTTCCTGGTTCTGCGCGAGAAGGACGTTCCGCTGGTCGTGGACGTCAAGCCGCGGCATCTGCTCACCCGGCCGAAGGCGAACTTCGCACTGGGCTGGGCCCGCAAGGTCGTCCTGTCGCGCGGCTGGGACTTCCAGGTGTGGACCGAGCCGCCTGAGGCGGAGCTGGAGAACCTACGGTTCCTCGCGGGCTATCGCCGTGACTGGCTCTTCGACGAGGACCTGCTCGCGGAGATCCGGGCGGCAGATCTGTACGGGGCGACGCTGGGGGATGCGTTTCGCGCCTTTCCCTGGCACCCGGACTGGCGGGTGAGAGCAGCGGTGCTGCGGCTGTTGTGGTGCCAGCACTTCGTGACGGACCTGACGGAGCCGTTGTCCGAGCGCCATGTGCTACGCCAAGGCACAGCCGCGGTGGTCGGCGCCGGGCGACACGACCTGCCCCTCCCCGTCGAGGAGCCCGAGGACGAGGCCGCGCTCGACGAAGAGCAGGTCGATCAGATCAAGCAGGTCTGTCGCATCACGACGTCGAGGACTGGCGGAGGAGGACAGTTGACCGGGGCCGCTGTACGTGTCGGGGTGGGCACGAGGCTGAAGTACGACGGTGAAGTCGTCGTGGTGGAGCAGATGTTCGGCTCGGCCGCCGGCAACGAGGTGCTGGTCCGTGACGGCCAGGGGCGCAGGTTCCGGTTGTCGCTGCGCGAGGTGCTCTCCTCTGGTCGGGCCCAGGTCATCGCGACCGGGCCGGGGCCAGAGGCGGACGACGATCGCGACACGGCCTCGGTGCTGTTCGCTCAGCTCAGCGACGAAAAACTGGCTGAGGTCCGGGAGCGGGCCGCTCATGTCAACGAGGTTCTGACCGGCTTCCGGTCGGGGAACGCCGAACTCGCGGAGCCTGGCGAGCCTCGGCCGCAGTACGCGGCCACGGTACCCAAGATGCAGAGATATGAGATGAAAGCCGCCGAGCTGGACGTGAGTGTGCGCACCATCAAGCGGTGGGTACGCGCCTTCCTCACCGACCGGGAGGCCGGGCTCGTGCACAGCGGCCCGGATCGCGGCGGTGACATGGGAGGGCTGGGCCGGGCCGATCCTCGGTGGGTGGAGATGGCCCTGGAGATCATGGCCGAGCACGGGAAGGAATCGAAGCCCACCCGGGGGAAGGTGATCCGCTCGGTTGGCCCGCGCCTGGTGGCCCGCCACGGCGAGGGCGAGGTGAAGCTGCCGACCCGCGCGACGGCATACCGGTGGCTTCAGGAGCTGGAGCGGCGGCTGCCGACGTTCCGGCTGAGTACGAAACGCAACCGGGACGTTGCCGCCCGGCCACCGGGCGCGTACGGGAAGCTGCGCCCTACGAGGCCGGGCGAGTACCTGCTGATGGACACCACGCGCCTGGACGTCTTCGCCATGGACCCGATCACGATGAAGTGGGTCCAGGCCGAACTCACCGCCGCGATGGACTGGTACACCCGCTGCATCACGGGGCTCCGGGTGACGCCGGTGTCCACATCGTCCATCGACGTCGCGGCGGTGATGTTCCAGACCTTCCGTCCCCGCCCGGCCGGCAAGGACTGGCCCGAGTACGCACTGTGGCCCGACCACGGCATTCCCCACCACGTGTTCGTCGAGCGGAAGGCACTCGAACCTGCTGAGGAGGAGCCGGAGAAGGCCCAGAAGCGCGGTGTCGCCTCTCCCGCTCTGGTGCCGGAGACGATCGTCGTCGACCACGGCAAGCCCTACATCTCCGAGCACGTCACCTCCGTCTGCCAGCGGCTGGGCCTGTCCATTCAGCCGGCCCGGCTGCGAACGGGCCGGGACAAGGGACCGCTGGAGAGATTCTTCAAGACCGTGCGCGAGGGGCTGCTGGAGGTCCTGCCTGGCTACAAGGGCCCGGACCTGTTCTCCCGGGGTGAGCGGCCGGAGGAGCAGGCGTTCTTCTTCCTTCACGAGCTGGAGGCGATCATCCGGGAATGGGTGGCCTGCACGTATCACCACAGGGGACTCGTCGACGCCCACGTGCCGGGGCTGAACCTGTCGCCGGCGGCCATGTTCGAGCACGGCATCGCCCGGGCCGGTTACATCGAGGTCCCCCGCGACCCGGCGCTCGGATTCGAGTTCCTCAAGACCGAGTGGAGGCCGACCCACCACTACGGCATCGAGATCCGCAAGTGCCGCTACAACGGCCCCGGCCTGGACGGCTACCGGGGCGAGACCAGCGAGTACACCGGGCCGAAGGCCAGGGGGCTGTGGCCCGTGCAGGTCGACCCCGACAACATCAACTACATCTACTTCCGCCGCCCGGACACCCGCCGCTGGCACACCCTGGAGTGGGAGCACGCCCCGGCGCAGAGGTTCCCGATCAGCCAGGGGGCCATCGAGATCGCCCGGAAGATCGCGGGCGAGAAATACCCGTTCCCCGACGACGAGACCGCCATCGCCGAACTCCTCGACCGGTGGCACCTGGGACTCGGGCTGACGATGGCCGAGCGCCGGCTGGCTCTGCGCCAGGCCCGCGAGGAGTCCGCCTTCGACCTGCCGGCGACCGTCGAGGATGAGATCCGTGCGCTGCCGTCCGTCGCCCGGATCCTCGACTCCGCCGACGACGAGGACAACGAGGAGGAGACGGACGAGGCCGAGCCGTACGAGGGCCCGGCAGCCGGTGATGACGACGAGGACGACGAACTCGACGGCCCCGATGCCGACGAGGACTTCTACGCCGACGCCCTGGAGGACGCGTGACGCAGCCCCGCCCCGAGACCCCGCCGCTGGACAACCTCACGCTCTCGCGGAAGGAGAGCCTCAGGGCCCTGGCCGAGGCGCCGAAACGGCAGATACCGGAGCTGCTCACCGTCAGACAGAAGGCGCACCTGAGCGGGCCGGCGCTGCTGGAGTACGAGAAGCGCCGGAGTGTCTGGCACGCCAACCTCGGCCCGATCAAGACGCCCCAGCTCACGGCCCTGCACGAGGACCTGTGGGACATCGTCGACAGCAACCAGCAGGACGGCGACAAGGCCAAGGGGGCCGTCGCGGTGGACGCCTTTCCCGGGCTCGGCAAGACCACCGCGGTCTTGAACTTCGCGTTGAAGTACCACCGGCAGGTGATCGAACGGGACGGGGCGTTCACCGCGGCCGGACACGAGCGGTGGCCGGTGTGCCGGGTCGGGCTGACCAGCAACATCGGAATGAAGGAGTTCAACCGGTCGTTGCTGGAGTACTACGCGCACCCGGGCCGCAGGAGCTGCACGGCCGCCTTGTTCGCTCAGCGTGCCCTGGACTGCGTGCTGGAGTGCGAGACGCGTATCTTGATCATCGACGACCTGCACTTCCTCAAGTGGCATGACCGCAATGGCACCGAGGTCAGCAACCACTTCAAGTACATCGCGTACGAGTTCCCCGTCACCTTGATCTTCATCGGCGTCGAGCTCGGCAACCGCGGCCTGTACTCCGAGGAGAGCACGCGTGGCGACATCACCCTCGCGCAGACCGCGCGCCGTACGACGCCGCTGACGATGGAGCCGTTCACCGTCACCAACGAACAGCACCGCATCGAGTGGCGCAGCATGCTGCTCGCGCTGGAGAGGCGGATCGTTCTGTGCCGGAAGTTCCCCGGCATGCTCGCCGACGAGCTGTCCGACTACCTCTACGTCCGTACCACCGGACACATCGGCTCGCTGATGACGCTGATCAACCGCGGCTGCCAGCGCGCCGCCCGTACCGGTGCCGAACTCCTCGACGAGGCCCTCCTCGACCAGGTCAAGCTGGACGCGGCCGCGGAGCGGGCCCGCCAGGCCCTCGCGAAGAAGTTCGCCCGCGGCCGGATGACCACCAAGCCCCGTTCCCGCGCCGCGAAGAACGCGTCGGCGAAGACCGTGGCATGACGCCCGCCCGCACCCTGCCGCTGCGACACGCCCCGCATGACGGGGAGGCGCTGGACTCGTGGATCGAAGCGATCGCGGCCCGCCTACGGGTCCCCATGGGCGAGACGCTCGTCGCCCTGGGGCTGCGGAGAGAGGGTGCCCAGCCCTTGGGCTGGGCACCCTGGATGACACTGCTGCTGCCGGACGAGGCGGGCCACATGGCCTCCACCACCGGGATCCCGCGCGAGCGCCTGCGCGCCATGACACTGGAACACTTCGACGAAAGAGCCCTCATCGTCGATCACGCCCGCCGTCGGATCAACGGGTCCTTCGTCTGGGGGCGCAGCGCCAGCAGCGGTTCACGCTTCTGCCCGGACTGCCTCCGGGAGAACGGGGGGACGCTGGCCTCTGCACTGGCGGCTCGGCTGGTCCTTCGCCTGCCTCCCCCACCGCCGGCTCCTGGCGGACTTCTGTCCCCGGTGCGGATCACGTCAACGCAAGCGACCCCACGCCGCACAGCTCATCCCGCAGCCCGGCATCTGCGACTACGTGGGCTCTCCGCCGGCCGACGGATCCCCTCGGTTCCACTGCCGGCACCCGCTCTCCGAGACCGAGAGCCTGCCGCTCGATGCCGGACACCCCGCGCTCCTCGCCCAGCAGGAACTGCTCGAGGTCATCACCCAGGGCACAGGAGCCTTCGGCGTCTACACTCGTGATCCGCAGCCCGCCGTCGCAGTGCTCTCCGACATGAAGGCCATCGCCCGCCGCGTCCTGTTCCACATGCCCCCGCACCGGATGTCCCGCCTCGTCCCCGAAGAACTGGTCCAGGCACACCTCCACGCCCGCGAGCACAACAGCGGCCTCAGCAACGCCAAGCGCCGGGCGCCGGTCGACCCCGGACGTGTGGCACCGGCCTACGCGGTGACCGCCGCCGCGGGCGCCACCGCCGCCTGGAGCGTCCTCGGGCAAGCCGACTGCCGCCAGGCCGCCCCGCGGATGCGGGAACTCCACGACGCCATCGTGGAACGCGGCTACTGGGCCAGCCCCACCGTGACCCGCAACTGGGGCCGCCACACCAGCCCCCTGCTGCAATCCGTCCACCTGGCGGCGATCGCACCCGCGATGTGGCCCAGCACGGCTTTGCGCTACCGCACCACGCTGCCCAACCCGTCGAGCCCGGCCACCACGGCCTCGCAGCTGACCGCGCGGGCTCGTAAGATCCCCGGCGAGATCTGGCCGCTGTGGGCCGTACGTCTCAACCCCGTTCCTCAGGTGCGCGAGAATCTCGCCGCCGCGCTCGCGGCCAGCGTGCTGCTGGTGGACAGCACGATCGAGCTCTCCGCGGCCGTCAAGAAGCTCGGCGGTCTTATCGACCAGCCCACGCTGAGCCATGTGCTCCAGGCACTGCGCGACGATGCCCGCTACGAGGGGATCCAGCTTGCCTTGATCCGTCTCGCCGCCTACCTCGACAGCCACGAGGTTCCGATCGACTACGCCCGACGGCGGCGCCTGGACTACACCACCCTGCTGCCTGAGGACGAGTGGATCGACCTGTGCCACCGGGCCCTGATGGACCCGGGGGCCGGAACCCGCCACCACAGTGCCCGCTGCTACCTGTTCGAAAAGATCAGCGGTCTGCCCCACACCCGGATCCCCAACCCTCCGCCCGACAGCCAGTCCTTCCGCAACAGCCGGGTACGGTTCCCCTACGTCCTGACCCAGGCCGCGGCCACCGCACTCGACCAGCCCGGCGGGACGTTCCTCGACCGCAATCGGCTCGCCAGCGAACCGCTCACCTGGCAGCCGCCCGCCGAGCTACTGAACGGGCTCGGCCTGCCCCGGGCCGATCCTGACGACATCGACCTCGACGACCTTCACCGCCGGGTCCGGGACGGGCAGCCGAGCACCCACATCGCCGCCGAGCTCGGAACCGACCCGCGCACAGTGCGATACCTCCTCAGCGAGCACCCTCCGGCAGCACCGAAGGTCACCGTGAACGACCCGCGCGCACGGCGGCGCGGGCGCACAAGCCTTCACGTCGCACGGCACATGCTCTCCAAGGACCAGCTGGAACGCCTGTACGTGCAGCAGGAGATGCCCTTCCTGGACATCGCCCGCGAGACGGGAATCAACCGGAAGACCCTGGCGGCACTCGCCGACGAATACGGCATCGCGCGGCACACCCACAGACCGAGCAGAACCCTGGACAGGCAATGGCTCTACGAACACTACGTCGTACGACGCCGCACGCTGGCCGACCTCGGCCGGGAGACCGGCATGAGCACCACCACCGTGGCGGCTCGAGCTCGCGAGTACGGCATCCAGGCGCAGTACAACCGGCAGCCGCGGTGCCCGCAGCAGGGGTTCACCTCAGCACCAGAGGTGATCCGGCCCACCCTGGGCAATTCCTACGCGCTCCGTCGGCTTCGCGTCTTCATCCAGGTCGTCCGGTACTCCACCCTCGGCGAAGCGTGCCAGACCCACGGCATCCACCCGTCGACCCTCACCCAGCAGCTCAAACACCTGGAGACGGACCTCGGGGGCCCCTTGCTGGTCGGCGCGGGACGAGGCCGCCGACTTGAACTCACCGACCTCGGCAGGCAAGTCGTCCAAGCTGTCGAGGACTGGGCCCACACATTGGCGGAACAGCCCCGGGAGACATGGACCCAAGCGGCAAAGCGCCGTCCGCAACCGGGGCCGAAGCGGCGGAAGAACTGGGTGCGCCCTGACGCGCCGGGCGTGGACCTCTTCCCCGCGCTGCTGCAGCCGGCGGTGCGAACATTCGCCGGGCGCCGTCGGCTGCGCAGGTTCCTCCACGTCGCGGACTACCCCTCCCTGGCGGCGTACTGCCGCGACGTAGGTCTGTCCCCTTCCGCGCTGACCGTGCAGATCCAGCATCTGGAGCGAGACCTCCAAGGCCAGGTCCTGATCCGCGGCCAGTACGGACACCGGATGCGCCTCACCGATCTCGGTGAGAACGTCCTGGCCGTAGCCCGGCCGTACGTCGACCAGCTCAGCAGACGGTGAAGATCACCGAGCGTTGGGGCAACGTGTAGAGCTCCGCGAGCCCCCCGCCGTCGGCCGTGCCGTGCAGTGCAGTGCCTGGACGACGAGAGGGCGGGGAGCCTCATGGGCGAGGAATCGCTACTTCTTGACGTAGAGGCCCTGGAAGGGAGTGAAGGGAAGTTCCTGGACGCAGAGGTAGGCGCTCCACTTGCCCTCCGTCACACCGCTCCTGCCCACCGACTGGCACTTTGCTGCCGTCCCGTAGAAGGAGTCCTCGCGGGTGTAGCCCTCGGGGGGCGTCCAGGCCGCGGGTGAGGAGATCACGGGCTGCTGCTCGGTGCGGGCGCCTTCCGAGGCTGGCGCCGCTAAGGCTTGCGGGGCGCCCAGGGCGAGCATGGCGGCGAGGACCGTGCCGTGCACGGCAAGCTTGATCGATCGGTTCATGTCTGATTCCTGCTCTCCGGTCGCGCTGCGGCAACGACCGTGAATATTCGGACCATTACGGGAAGCGGCGGGTGTGAGCTGAGTAGTCTGAAGATCTCTCTGCTCGTCTTCCGGACTGTGTCAGGAGTGGCGGCGGCGCACGGCCTCCGCCGCAGCCCTTTGGCTCGCAGGAGGCGGTTGTCCCGATGAAGGACGTTTCACGGGTATGGGCCTCAGGGGCGTCGAGAGTGGGGATGGCGGCTAGGTCCGTCCTCCGCGGGTCACTCCTTTGCACAGCCTCCGGGCTGGATCACGGTCCTGAAGTGATCGTGCTTCGGCGGGTTCTGCACCGCGGACCGCTGCGCTGATCGGTGGCTGACCAGCTGTGATCAGTTGATCTTCCCGAACGGGTGACCTGCGGAGGACGGGGCTAGGACCGTACCGTGCACGGCGGGCTTGATCGATCGGTTCAAGCGTGGTTCCTTTCCTGGCTGTGAGGATGTGATCGAGCTGTGACGTCGTCAGTCCGCGTCCCCCACCGGTGGGGTGCCGGAGGCAATCTCTTGGAGGGCTGCCACGTGGCGGGTGAGGGCTGTGCGACCCTTGGGGGAAAGGGAGAGCCAGGTGCGGGTGCGTTTGCCGACGAAGCCTTTACGGACCTTGATGTATCCGGCCTCTTCCAGGAGGGCGATCTGCTTGGAGAGGGCCGAGTCCGTGATCTCGATGGCGTCGCGGAGCGTCCTGAAGTCCGCTTCGTCGACCGACGCGAGTGCGGCCGCGATGGAGAACCGCACGGGCGCGTGGATCACGCTGTCGAGCCACTTGCGAGGGTGCGTCACCGCTCATCCTCTGCGGACCGGCCGACCTTTCGCTCCAGGACGCCGATCACCAGGAACGGGACCCCGCAGAGAACGGCCCCGGGCAGCCACCAGGCGGGCTCCCCGGAGAAGCGGGCGGAGCCGATGGTGACCGTCAGGCTGTAGACGCCTGCTCCGGCCGCCGTGGTCACCGCGTAGAGCGCGCGGTAGTGGCGGGGCAGGACTGGGCGGGTCGCCGTGTAGATGCCGAGCGCCAGCAGCGGGAGCAGGAGCAGGACGGGGACGGCGTACGGCACGCTGGGCTGGACGAGCAGGCCGTACACTGCGGTCAGGACCATCATGACCACGCCCAAGAGCAGGATCAGGGCCGTACGGGGGCGGCGGCCGGCTTTCCGCATGCGCGAGGCGGCCGCGTCGGCGGAGGCGAGGGCCTCGCGCGCCTGGTCTTTGTCCATCATGGTGCCTTCCTGTACCGCTGCGGCCATGGGCGGCCGTCCAGTCTCTGTGTTCCCTGTCTCTGCTTGCCCGTCGCGCGTTACGCCGTCTCGCCCTGGTCCCAGCGGAAGGTGCGTACCGCCAGCCATACCGCCACCGCCGTGGTGGCGAGCACCACCAGGATCGAAAGCCACACCGGGTGCTGGGGTGCGCCGTTCGGCATCTGGGTGAGCATGAGGTCCGCGAAGAAGGTACTCGGGAGCAGGCCCAGCGTGGTGCGGACGGCGTCCGGCATGAGCTCCATGGGGAAGGCGAGGCCGCTCAGGAAGAGGGCGGTGAGCTGGACCAGCGTGCCCACGTTGGTGGCGGCGTCCGGCGAGGCCATGCGGCCGCCGATGAGGTAGCCGATGCCGCCGAACATGGCCAGGCCCAGGAAGGCGATGCCGAACAGCGCGGGCAGCCTGGCCGGTTCCACCTTGCCCAGGGCGACGGCCACCGCAAGCAGGGCGACCGTCTGGGCGGTCACCATGAGGACCCTCGGGAACATGTGGGTCAGGACGAGGCGGGCACGGCCCACGGGTGTGGTGCCCAGGAGACGCAGGGTGCCCTTGGTGCGCAGGGTGGCCAGCGGGCCGGCCGTGACGGTGAGCGCGGCGCTGGTGACGGCCAGGAAGATGGCCATCGGGATGACCAACTGGAGGAAGTCAGGGGCGCCGGTCTCCTGAGGGACGACCGCGCCGATGCCGAGGAAGATGGCCAGCATTCCGAAGGGGAAGAAGAGCGCGAAGTAGAAATACCGGGGCTCGCGGAGGAGTTCGCGGGCATGCAGCATGGCCAGTTCCCGGGTGGCGGTGGTGATCACGCCGTGGCCCCTTCCGAGTCGGTGTCCGCATCCGCGGATTCGGCGGCGTTCTGGAACGGCACGCCCGTGAGGTGACGGAAGACCGCCTCCAGTCCCGCTTCCCTGAGCTGGATCCGGGTGGCCGCGAGGGGGCCGGTGAACTGCGTGAGCACGGCGTCGGAGTTGCGGGTGCGTGCGGTCACGCGGGTGCCGTCGGCGGCGTCGTGGGACTCCACGTGGGTAACGCCTTCCGTGGTGCGCAGGGCGGTCAGGTCGGTGCCGGCGGCGACGGTGAAGTGGACCTCGCGTTCGGGTGCGTAGTGAGCAATGAGCTCCTGGGGCGCTCCGCAGGCGGCGACCTTGCCCTGGTGGAGGATGGCCACCCGGTCGCAGAGAGTCTCGGCCTCCTCCATGGAGTGGGTCGAGAGCAGGACGGTGCCGCCGCCGTCGCGGTGGCTGCGGATGGCGGCCCAGAGTTCCTGGCGGGCGTTGGGATCCAGACCGGTGGACGGCTCGTCGAGAATCAGGACACGGGGGCGGGAGATGAGGGCTGTGCCGACGAGGAGGCGCTGGCGCTGTCCGCCCGAGAGCTTGGCTACGCGGACGTCACGGGAGTCGGTGAGGCCGATGCGCTCGATGATGGCGTCGGGGGATTCGGGGTCCGGGTAGAAGGAGGCCCAGACTCGCAAGAGTTCGGCGACAGTCTGCTGTTCGAAGAGCGCGGCCTGCTGGGGCTGGATCGCGACCTGGCGGCGCACTTCGTCGCGCTCGGCCGCGGGATCGAGTCCCAGGATGCGCACGGCTCCGGAGGTGGGGCGGCGCAGACCGGCCAGCATCTCGATGGTCGTGGTCTTACCGGCACCGTTGGGTCCGAGTAGGCCGAAGATCTCACCGTGGCCAACCGCCAGATCGATCCTGTCCGTCGCGGTCCTCGCGGTGCCGTGGGGACCGGGGTAGTGCTTGGTGACGGCGGCGAGCCGGATCGCCGCGTCCCGCGGTATGTCGGCCTCGGGAACGGGTGCGGTGGTGTCGGTGTCCAGTTCGGGCATATCCGAGTCAGCCTCTCGTTGGTGCTGCTGAGAACTCGCCGAGTCACGCATGGTTCCTATCATGGCATCCACTTGCCGAGTCTGCAAGTAAGTGCTGATACGGAACACGGTTGGCTTGTAAAGGAGTTGACGTAGCGTGTGCCACTCGGGCCGGCTAGCGACTACCGGCTGACGCCAGGATGCCCAGCAGGCTCTCCTCGGCGGGTACGAAGCCCCAGCGGTTCATGTCCATGTGCAGGTAGTGCAGAAGGAGGACGGGGCGCGGGACGGGGTTACCGTCCGCCGCCGCGCCGTCGAGGGTACGAACGGCCGCGGCGACGTGGTTTCGCACGGCTTCCCGGTGCCGGTCCTCCAGGGGCGCCGCGTGCACGCCGGCTGCCGCGCGTGCGAGGAGGTGGCGGCGCTGGTCCTGGTCCGGTGCGCACATGGCCAGCTGGCGGCCCCACTGGCGTCGGTGGGCCGTCCAGAACGCGGACTGCGCCTCCTGGTCGGGGAGCGCCGCCCGCACGAGGGAGCTCATGTGGGCGACCGCTAGGGCCGCCCGGGCGAACAGCGGCTCCAGGGTGCCGATCTGCTGCTCGATGTAGAGGCGGCTGGATGCGGTGAACAGCGCCTCCGCCCGCCGCACCCCGGCGGAGCCTCCGTACTTGGCCAGCTCCGGCGCGTACAGGGCGCAGCGGGTCTGTCTGACAAGGGGTAGGCCCTGGGGCACGGAGCCGGGCACGAGGCGCTCGGCGAGGGTTGGGGCGGACAGGTTGTGCAGTAGCTCGACGAGTTCGGGCAGCCGGTCATGGACGTGGTCCGCACCGTCCGGGGGGCAGGCCAGGCGGAGCCGCAGGTGGTGGCCGCTCATGTCCCAGTAGCGGGTGAAGAACCACGCGGAGGCGGTCTCCTGTGCGGCATGTGCGGCGAGCCAGGGGACCAGGACCCTGGTCGCCTCGTCCATGAGGTCCGGGTGACCGGGGTAGGCGCGTACGTACCACCAGTCCGTTCGGTGGGCGGAGTCATGCGGGAGGGTGGTCGTCATCGTCACTGCTCCTCGTACTCCTTGGGCCAGGACAGCAGCGCCGCGTGCTCTGTGACCCGGGGGCGACCGAGATGGTCGCGCTGCGGTTGCCGTCCACGCGCGGGCAGGGCCTCCACTATTCGGACGTGGCGGGTCGACGGGCTCAGCCAGTGCCGCAGGACGCCGACGGAGAGGGGCGAGCCCAGCGAGACCCACATGGGTTTGCGGTCCTGGGTGAGGCCGAATCCCCCGCTGCCGAGCTGGTGGACGAAGACCTCCTCAGGCATGCCGTGCTCGCGCCGGAACTCGTCCCAGCGGACGGCCAGCTCCAGGTCGTCCTGTCCTTCGGGCAGAGCGTCGGCGGGCACGATCCAGGACGCGCGGGCGGTGACGAGGCGTCCCTCGGGGCCGTCCGTGACCCGGGGCAGGGCCACGACCTCCTCGCCGCAGTGGGCGCGGAGCCGGTTGGCCTGCGTCAGCGTGTAGTCGGAGTGCGGGGAGCCGTTGACCCAGGGGTCGGCCAGCACCGCGAGCAGACGTACGTACGATTGGAGGAGGTGCTGCGGGATGAGTCCCAGGTAGGCGAGGCCCACAGGTTCGCCGTCGCGGTCGAAGAGGGACAGGGTGCGGGTGGCGGGATCGTGAACAAGCACGGTGTCGTCGAGCGTGAGAGCGCCGGGCGCGAGGGACTCGGGCGCGCCGACCTCACCGGGCAGCACGAGCGGCGGGAGGAGGCCGCCGCACTCGGCCTGCACGGTGTTGCAGTCTGTCCAGACCACCAGCTCACGGCAGCGCACCCCGGCTCGGGAGCGTTGGACGTGGTCGGTGAGGCGGTCGCGGAAGCCGTCGCCTAAGAGCCGGGCGAAACGGGTGAACAGCGCGCCACTGCCGGCCCCGAACTGGTTGACAACCAGTTGGTGGCGGCCGGTCGCAGAGTCGTCCGCGCTGTCGGCCTCCAGTTGGAAGAAGACCCCGGCGTTCGGTGGTGCGCTCGTCGGCCCGACCGGCAGCCAGGCCCGGTCCCCGGGGTTCTCGCGGCTGGCTATGTCGGCGTACAGGGCACGTTCGAGCGGAGGATTGGCGTCGCGGTCCACGGTGAGCCGCATGAGGAAGCCGAGCGGATCGCGGCACACGCCGCCGGGCCCGTACTCGGCGACGAAGCCGTCCAGCAGGAAGTCGTACAAGTGCGAGCGGAAGATGTACGGACGCATGCGCTCACCCAGCGTGGTGAGGTCGGCGCGTACGGCGGGCGCGGCCAGTGGGTCGGAGAGTGCCAGGTCGGTTTCCCGGTCCTCGTAGATGAGGCCACTGGGCTTCCGCTCGCCCGGGTCGCGGTGCTCGCTCCAGCCGCCGGTCAGGGTCTGCAGGTCGCCGGCGGCCGCGATCCGGTTCCGTACGGTCTTGCGGTGGGCATGGGCACCCAGGTCGTGTGCGCGGACCAGGTCGGTCTCCGTGATCGGGGCGTCCTTGCCGGCCACGAGCGCAGCCAGGACAGGTAACGGGTCATCGCCGCGCCGCCAAGGCGGCACCGGATGGATGAACCCCGCGTCTAGGAGGCGCCGGAACCGCGCGAAGGGCCGGGCCCCGCCGAGGTGAACAAGTAGCTCCTCGAGAGCGACGGCTTCCTGGACCTCGGCATCGACTGCCTTGAACCCCGCCAGCGCCCGCGCCCTGTGGTCTGCCTCGATCGCGCGGTCGTGGCGCCAGACGACGCCCTCGGTGGTGACGACCTCGCTGTGCAGCAGCAGGCCGTCCGGCTCGGTGGGGGTGCCCCGGCGGATCGGCGCTACGCGGTAGCGCAGCCGCCCCGCCGTCCGCTCGTCGCGGGCGAGGCGGCTCAAGGCCAGGTAGGTGGGGGTGGCTGAGACGCGGCTGCGGGCCCGGCCCTCACCGGTGGTCCCGGCCTCACCGACCGTGGTCAGGCCGGAGAAAGGGCTGGTCTTGACGGCAGCGCGGATGACGTACGAGTACAGGGTCTTGAGTTTCCTGGCCGAGCGCTCCTTGCGGTCGGAGTGCCGGATCCAGTCGGGCGCCGCGAGCGCGACGGACTCGGCGAAGCCGGGCACGTCGAGGGCCGCGTGGAGGTGGCGGACCGCTTCGGCACGGTCCTCGGCCAGCCGTGCGCCGAGCTGATCCAGCAGGTCGTGACGCTCCCGTGCCAGCCGTACCCAGGCGTCGAGACATGCCACAGCCTCAGGGCCGGGGAGGCGTCGGCGGACGGCATCCAGGACGGTGTCGTCCCACGGGAGCGGGTCGAGCCGGTTAACCGCCCGTTTGCCCGCGAGAACCTTGCGCCGCAGCGGCACGTCGTCCTCCAGCTGCGGGACCAGGGCGAAGAAGATGTCCGCTATGCCGGTTGCCAGTTCACCCGACTCGGCGGTCGTACGGGCTAGTTCGTCCAGGAGTTTGCGTGTGGTCGACGCGACCAGGTCCAGGGCGTCCGCCGGAAGGCCCGCCACTCGGGTCAGAAGGAGAGGGGAGATCGAGACAGTGCGAGACATCGAGGATGCGATCGCCTTCTTCGTCACCGGCCCACCACCGACAAGGCAAGATCCACCGAGAGCGGGATCGTGTGGAACATCGCGTACGCCAAGAAACAGCCGTATGCGACCGAGGCCAGCGCGTACGTCACATGCCAGCGCCGGGCGCCGGTACCGAAGCGTGCGAGGTGCTCGGGCAGCGGCTGCCTCCTGATGGTGTGGCGCAGCAGTGTGAACGCCCTGCCCCGCATGTTCGTCAGCCCGGCTGCCGCTTCCACGGCGGTGTAGCCGTCGCTGGGCATCAGCGGGTTGAGATTCACGATCAGCAGGAACATCTGCATACCCAACAAGAACGCTGCCGTGTGCTGGACGAGGCCGCTGGAGTTGAGCGCCACGAGCCCCACCACGCCGCAGAACCAGCCGTCGCTCAGCACGCCCGCCATGGCCAGAAGCACCCGGCCGCCGCGCCCTCGGAGGCGGTAGGCGTCTGTGCGGTCCACGTACGCGACTGGCATGAAGTAGAAGAGCAACGCCACCCCGAGACCCCGGATGGGCACCTTGAGGTACTGGGCGACGAGCGCGTGGGCACTCTCGTGCGCGAGGACGATCAGCAGCATGACGCCCGTCGCGATGAGGAACGCCGGGCCCGCCAGGTCGCGTAGACCAGGGGTGCCAGTGAAGAGGGTGTGAAAGCCGAACGCATACCCGGTGACCGCACCCAGCGTAGCGAGCACGACGATGAGGCGAGCGGGCAAGGCGCGCAGGACACGGGCCACCGGCTCCAGCACGGTGGGCAGCGAGCGAGTGAGCACGACGCGCGGCATCAGCATGGACGTGCGGAACCGCTTGCCGCCGGCACTGGGACTGGCACCAGTGCCCTGTTCGGTCTGCTCAGATCCCTCCAGCAGCCCACTGCGCTCCAGGCCCGCAAGGAAGGTGTCGAGCTGCCGCGAGAACGCATCGGCACGCGCCTGATCCACACGGGCGTTCTCGGAGAAGTACGCCACGAGATCGTCACGGGTACGGGTGCCGTCCAGGTACCCGAGCAGCGCCTCGGCGGAGCGCGTGATGCGGTGGTAGTGCCCGGAGACCGGATCGAAGATCAGCGGAATGTCGTCCATTCCACGGATGACCTCCAGTCCCTCCCGGAGCTTGGGCGGTGAACTGATCACTGTTCCTCCTGTACGGGCAGCACCCGGGGTCAAGCGGGTGGTAGCCACCCGCTTGACCCCGGCCCTGCAGGGCAGGATGATGCGGAATTGCGAGGACCTTCTGGTCCGACGCCGGCAGGACGGTGCCGAAGGTGTCAGCCGGTACGGCACCGCCCGCCGTGCCCGGTCACCCGTAGGTCGAGGCCGTGGTGAAGCTCGACGCGGAGGAGGCCGGGCAGGACGCCGAGCTCGCGGATGTCGCGCTGGCGAAGGACCCGAGGGCGCTGCCCTCCGGCAGCTCCTCGACGGTGAGCTCATCGTCCATCGCGTACAGGTCGAAGAGGTTCTCGGTCGTGAGGTCGTGGTTCATGCTTGTCACTCCTTTCGTGTGAGTGGTGACCGTGCTGTGGTGCGCTATGGCACCTGCGGCGCGATCAGCCGAAGGTGGAGGCCGAGCCCACGCTGGCGGCGGAGGTGGCCGGGCAGGACGCCGTCGACGCGGAGGAAGCGGAGAACCAGCTGCCGAGGGCGTTGCCCTCCGGCAGCTCCTCGACGGCGAGCTCACCGTCGAGGGCGTACAGGTCGAACATCTCCTCGGTGGCGATGATGTCGTTCACTGATCTACTCCTCTCTTGTTGTGGTGTTGCGATGCGCCAAGCGCTGCTGACGACTTGCCAGTGCTCTTCGTCAGCCCGTGCAGTTGGCGGTCATGATGCTGCCCGCGGTGCTGGCCGGGCAGCTCGCGGTTCCGGCGGTGGAGGCGGTGCTGAAGGTGCCCAGCGCCACTCCCTCGGGGACCTGCTCCACGAACAGCCCCTCGTCACCCGGATCCACCAGGTGCAGATCGAGCTCCGTCATGGTGATGTCGCTCATCGGATGCCTCCGGGGCGGCTCAGGTGTAGCTGGAGAAGGACGTGAACGAGGACGCCGACGTGGCCGGGCACGAGGCGCTGCCGACGGTTCCGGCCGTCGACACCGACGCCAGCGCGTTTCCGTCCGCCAGGGTCTCCATCTCCAGGGAGTCCTCGAGCATGTCGTCGAGGACGTACAGTTCCAGGTCAGCCATGGGGAATCCCCCTTCTGCTGCAGTCGGGGGCTACTAGCCCGAGCATTGGGCGGTCATGATGCTGCCCGCGGTGCTGGCCGGGCAGCTCGCGGTTCCGGCGGTGGAGGCGGTGCTGAAGGTGCCCAGCGCCACTCCCTCGGGGACCTGCTCCACGAACAGCCCCTCGTCACCCGGATCCACCAGGTGCAGATCGAGCTCCGTCGAGCCGAAGTCGCTCATGCGATATACCTCCCTTCTGTTCTCTCGGCGGTCACCGGTGGCCGGCCGGCCCCGGGAGCGTGTGGGGCGGCGGCAGCTCGGCGGCGCCACCCAGGGCGAGAGCGAACAGCTGATGGCGGGCCGCGCCGTCGCTGCGGAGCGGCTGCCGCACCGACGCGGGGATGAAGCCCGCGAAGACCGTGCCCACGAGGCCGACCGCGACGGCGTCCAGCCACATCGTGTACGCGGCGGCCGCGGCGCGGCCCATGAGCATGCGGTAGCCGTGCGCCCCGTGGCCGCGGCTCACCCGGTCGAGGTCGGCAGCGATGGAGATGATGGCCGCCGCATCGCAGAACTCCCGCTGGAGCGTAAGGCCATGAAGCGCTTCCGGCGCGGGCAGCGGGGCCACCGGGGTGTATGCGCGGTCGCCGGAGTCCAGGCAGAACATGCCCGGTTCCAGGCCATCGAGGCGGAATGCGACGATGTCGGTCTGGAGCGGGCACCGCTCCTGCTCGTCCGGCCAGGTCGCCCGGTCCGCGTCGATGCCGCTCGCGACGACTTCGGCGAGGAGGGACGCTGCGACCGGGCTGGGATCGAAGATCCTGGTCGAGGTGCGACGCTCAAGGGTCGCGAGGAGGGAGGCCCTGGGGTCCCGCCCCTCCGCCTGCTCGAACCTGACGGGCGGTCCGAGCGGTACGGGGCCGGGGCTCGCCAGCCGCGGTCGCGTGGAGTCCCCGTCCACGGGGGCCGGTGCCGGGGAACGCAGGGCAGTGATCAGATCGGCTGCCAGGTCGTGCGGGCTGCTCACTTGCTGCCTCCCAGGTCGATGACCGCGGTGATCGGTTCGACATCGGGATCGATCCCGAGCGCGGTGGCGACGGCGTCGTCGTCCCAGTGGGGGCGCGGCGCCAGGCCGATGCCGAGGGTGTGGGCCGCGGCCCGGGCGGTGGCCTGGGCGCAGCCGCTGTCCAGTAGGACGATGCGCAGTGCGAAGGCCGAGTACTTGCGGGCCACCTTGGGGAAGTCGCCGGTCAGTACGAGGGTCACCGGGGCGTCTCCCGTGACCTCACCCGTGCCGGAGGACAGCCGGGCAAGGCGGTGCTCAGTGGCCACGTAGCCGTACACACCGGGGGACAGCCCGAGGATGTCCCGTACCACCGCGTACGCCGTGACGGAACCAATGTTGCCGCCGCTGGCCGTCCACCGGGCCACCTTGTCCTTTTCGTCGGCCTTGATGCCGGCGGTGACGGACAGGAGGAGGGAGACCGCGGCCGCGTCCAGGGCTGCCGGGACGGCCGGCCGGCCGGTGTCCAGGCGGTGGTGCGCGGGCGGGGGCAGCTCCACGGCCTGGGCGACCGGCCAGGTGCGGGAGACTCGTTGGAGGGCCAGGTTCGACGGCTTGTAGTGCATCTGGTGCGCCTTGAGGTCCGCGAATTCCTTAGGCGGCATCGCGACCGACGCCTCGAACCGGGTAGCCAGCGAGGCCCGCTCCAGAGGTGTGCCGGCCGGGGCTTCGGCGGCGGAGCAGCGGGGACAGCCTGGCCGGGTCGCGGAGGAGGCATCCTGGTGGCCCAGTGTCTCGAGGTCGACGACTCGCCAGCGCATGGGCAGTGGCGAGGGCGTCGTACGGGACACCATGGCGAACAGGTCGCGGGCGAAGAGAGCGGCCGCGAGCCGGTGGTCGCCGGGCGCAGCTGTCCTTTCGTCGGAGGCGTCCTCGGCGGAGAGGCACTCCAGGCAGGGCGTGATGCGGGGGTCGGTCAGCGGGCCGAGGGCGGCCTTGCGGCCGTGGACCCGCAGCCGGAGCAGCGGAAGGCCCTTCTCCCAGCAGTGGTCCGCGAGCGCGGCGCCGTCACGCTCATCCTCTGTCCGGTCCGCTGCTTCGGCCCATACCGCGAGGGTCGTCCCTTCCAAGGGCAGCCCACCTTCGCCACGACGTACGGGCAGGGAGCCGCTGAGCTCCTCCTCCAGCAGCACCGTCAGGCCAGGGTCACCGAAGATCTCGACGGACGTGTGGTGAAGTCGGGCGGCTGCCTGTTCCCATGAGGCATTGGCCTCGGTGGCGCTGCCCACCCGGGACAGGAAGTCGGCGAGCCGGTCGTCGACCTCCCCCGCCACCGGTGCGGTCTCCGTCCCTGCCTCGGGCGGGCCTTCCTCGATCACGCCGGAGGCCCACAGCAGTGACAGCGCCTTGAACACGATCTCCTCGGGGCGCCCGAGCCGCACCGCGAGGTCCCCATGGGTGTGGGTCCCGTCGAGCAGGTCGAGCAGGGCGGGCAACAGGTCGGCGGCGGACCTGCCCCGGAACAGTTGCTTCTTCGGCGTACCGGTCACCACCACCTGGTCCGGCTCGGTGCTGATGACCAGGCCCCGGCGGAGCCGAGGCCTGCGGGGAATCCGCAGCTGCGGATCGAACCGGGCAGCGGCGCCGATCGAATCGGCCGTGAGCATGGGCTGTTCAGTCACTGGGTCGACCCTCCTTCGACCGAGGCGAGCGTGCGCCACAGCTCGTCGCTGGTGGCTCGCCCGCGGCAGCGCGTACAGCGGTCCACTGCGACCACCGACGATCTGCTCGTGGCTCCGCTGATCTGGTCAAACCTGCGTACGGTCCCGCCGAGCCCCTCGCCCGCCGGAGCGCGGAACACCTCGTCCACGGCCTGGTGGGCGAATGCTCCGGCGATGCCCACGTGGTGGACTGGGTATCCGGAGGGGTGGCGGTCATCGGCGGACGCGGCAGCGCCGTGCCCAGGACGCCGGTGCTGGTCGCGGCGACGTACGAAACAGTGGTGGCAAGCGGTCCGGCCGGGGATTACGACGGGGCCGCACTGGACCTCGGTCACGGTGGAGTGGACGCCGAACCACGGCACGCGCCACGCGAACGCCGCACGGTCCAGGGCCTCGGCAATACGAGGCCGTTCCTGAGCGGTCGCCAGCACGATCAGGTCGGCATGCGGCCACAGGCTCGGATGCGTACCGCCGTCGATCTCCTGGAGCGCTACGGGATACACGCGCTCCAGACGCCGCGCGACCTCCTTGCCATAGGCATCCGAAGCGAGGACGAGCAGTTCACGGTTCATGTCGCACCTCACGCGAAGGGCTGCGGATGGGGATTGATGCCGGCCTCGTCGTGCACTGGGTGGCCCATGGCGCGCGGAGCGTCGTAGAGCCTGGGGTGGGCGAGGTAGCGGGCACGGTGGGCGAAAGACAACGGCATCAACTGGGGCACCATGACGCGGACGACGGTGGCGCCCACCTGCCGGGCCTCATCCGTGGTGAGGTCCACGACCACCACCTCGCACCCGGCCGCCGCCATCCGCTTCAGCAGCCACGGAAGGGGCTCGGCCCCCCCGCCGGGGCGGGGCAGCGCGGACAACCGACGTACGGGACGATCGCCCTCCAACAGGAAGTCGAACTTGTGGCGCTGGTCCCGCGGCCCGGCCAGCAGCGCTCCGTCGATCACGCTCACGGTGTCCTCGGGCCGCTCCGGGCGGGTGCTGCGACCGGCCATGGAACGCAGCGCGATGCGGAGGGAAGCAGCCTCGCGGTAGAGCTTGGCGACGGCCTTGCCCGGGTCACTGTCGCAGGTGGCGACGACCAGTTGGGCGAGATCGCGGTCGTGATCAGCAAGTTGCACCCCGTACACGACGGGGATACCGAGGTCGGTGGTGGCGTCGAAGAGCAGCGTGCGAATGTTCTCGGACGTTCCCCTCTCCACGAACGCCTGCTGCTCGGCCGACAACTCGCCGAGATCGACTTCCAGGCGCGGGAGCCGGAGCCGCTGCAGCCAGGTCAGGGCGATGGAATCACGTTCGACGACCTCCAAGAGGCCGTTGGCGACAGCGGCGAGCGGATCAGCATGGGTGGCACAACCGGTGGAGGCGGGGTGAACGTGGCGCTCCGCCGCAGACTCCGGGGAGCACTTGAGGTAGACCTGGACAACGGGGACGTAGACTTTGCGGCCGCGGGTGAAGGACCAGCCCTCCACCCAGCGCAGAGGCACCGTGGGGTCGGCGGGGATCAGCCCGCAGCGGGGATCGGCGAGCTCGGCCGACGAGCAGGTGGGCCAGTCCCACGGCGGGATGGCGTCCTTGCCCAACTCTGCCGCGGTGGCCCAGAACATGCCCTGCGGATCCCATGCGATGGAGGAGTACCGCTCCAGCGACTCGGCCGCCGCGAGATGTGCGGCTGTCTCCCGGTCGAGTGCTCCTCCGGCGCCGTCGAAGTTGCCAGAGGTCGGGTCGTGAGCCCATGCCGGCTGGCTGGTAAGTACCGCCCCGGGGTTCCCCAGCGAGCCGGAGTAGACCTGGAAGTCAGGCTCCCCCTCGGTGACGGGCAGCCAGGTCAGCCGGGACACGAGTCCGTACGGCGACACCAGCTTCCCCATCGCGCGCAGTGACGCGGGCACGGATGCGCTGAGAGGCGTCGCTTGAAGCGTCCTCATGTCCGGCCTCCTTGGTCGAATGTGATCTAGCGTGGTCGAAGAGCTGCAGGTACTGCCAGGAAGTACCGTGGCTGCCCGTTTTGCGGTCCTCTCGCGAGTCCCTAGTTGCAGACGGGACTTTTCGTGTATCCCGAACCGTCGCGGCGATCCCTTGGAATCTCTGGGGGCCGGAATGGGTCGTGTGGAGCTGGCGTGGCGGTCGTTAACGTGTTTGACTCCGGTCGCGACAGCGCACGGAGGGGGGATGTGCGTCGTCGCGACCGGTTCCACCATCTACACGCGGTGGAGCGGCTGGCACGCTGTTCACGGGACCAGGAAATTTCCGAACGGGGGATGAACGGCTTGAACGAGGTGTTAGAGGAGAGCTTCGCGCAGTACGTCAGGGGTGCTCGCCCAGCACTGCGACGTAACGCTTTCGTCCTGGTGGGAGACTGGTTCACAGCAGATGATCTTGTGCAGCAGACCCTGATGGTCCTCTACCAGCGCTGGGAGCGCCTGGAGCAGCACGATGCATTGTCCGGCTACGCCCGCACGGTCATGGTGCGGCTCTTCATCAGCGAGCGGCGGGCGCACCGCTGGACCCGTGAACTCCTTCACGACTCGCCGCCGGATTCCCAGCCGGCTCCGGAGGAAGCCGCCCGGGTCGGCGACCGCATCATGCTGCTCGGGGTGCTGGCCACCCTGACGCCGAAGCAACGCAGCCTGGTTTATCTCCGCTACTGGGAAGATCTGAGCATCGAGGAGACGGCTCAGATCATGGACTGCTCACCGGCCACCGTCCGTAGCTCCGCCTCCCGGACATTGCGCATCCTGCGGCAGCGACTGGGCAGCCTCGGTTCCGCGCCGGACTCAACTCTCCTCGGCGCCGCAGCGGGTGAAGCGCCCGGGCTGCCATCAGCTGAGATTGGCCAATAGCCTGGGTTTCGGGAGGAGCTCGGAGCGGAAGAGCTGAGGGGGGCCCCGCCAAAGGGCCGGGAGCCCTTTGGCGGGGGACCGGACGATTCTTCTCACATACTCTTGACGGACCAATTGCCCACGCCTCGCTCCTTCTCCCCCTACAGGATCAAGCCATGAATGAGACGCCGCCGGGCCCCTCCGTTGAGGGGGATCATGACACCTCCGAATCGTTCGGCCTTGTCCTGCGATCGCTCCTCGGCGGGGCTCCGGCCCCGGAACCCCGCCTCAGCGACGACGAGCTGATCGCGGAGATCCGCAGGACGGACACTTCAGTCTGCAGGTCAACTCACGAGTGAAGCAGTAGCCGAGCGTCTCGGCTGATACCAGTTCCATCACATCAGCGACCAAGTAGAGGCCGATGGCTCCGGCAGCGCGGTGTGGCCGATCCCGGTGGGGCAGCGCACCGCTTCTGTGAGGTCTGTGCGGTGAACGGTCGGGTAGCCCAGGGGCGAGATCCCCCTGGGCCACCCGACCGTTGGCTGGACAGACCCGCTGTCGGCCAAGAGCGAAGCAAAGGTCATCATCTGGGAACACCCGGCGGAGAACCCGCTCGGCGGCCCCACGGCGTAGACCACGAAATGGGCCAAGATCATGGGACAGAAACGCGGTGTCCCTCGAATGAGACGGCCGGGAATAGCCAGGCCACCAAAACGGAATGGGGCATTCCGATTGCGAGCCTACAGGCCCGTAGGGGCCGGTGACGTCGCCGACGCCCTCCATACGTCCGATCGCGTCCAGCGCGGGTTCCATCCGGTCCTGTACGGACGCGTCCCGCACGGAACCGTCCCCGACCTTCCACACCACGGTGTCGGTGTCGCCGGCGCGTTCCGGGAACGCCTTCTCCATCAGGCCGTACGCCCGCTTGGAGTCCGTGTCCGGCAGGGAGAAGACATTCGCGTAGTTCGTGCCCGCGCCGCTCGCCGCCGCCCCCAGTCCGAGCAGCGCCCCCACCCACAGCAACACGACCACCAGCCGGTGCCGATAGCACCAGCGTGCCAGTACCGCCACGTTCAAGCTCCTTCGTCGCTCCGTAGGTCCCCCAGGTCCTCGCAGCAGGATCGGCGGCCGGACCCCGCGGGGACACGACTCGCGCGGAACTCTCAAGGAACTCCAAAGCGGGAAGCGGTACGGCCGCGGACGCTCGCACCGATACTGGGAACATGACGACGGCTCCAGGCACCGTGCTGGTCGTGGAGGACGAGGAGAGCATTGCCGATGTCCTCGCCATCGCCCTGCGCTACCACCGGTTCGAGGTCATGGCGGCCGGCACCGTCCGCGAGGCGCTCGCGCTGACCGAGCACACGCACCCCGACGCCGCCCTGCTCGACGTCATGCTGCCGGACGGCGACGGCCGCGGACTCGGTCGTGAACTGCGGCTCAGGCGACCCGAGCTGGCGTTGGTGTTCCTCACCGCCCGGGACGCCCCGGCCGAGATCGTCGGCGCGCTCGGCTTCGGTGACGACTACATCACCAAGCCGTTCAACATCGACGAGGTCGTCGCACGGGTGACCGCGGTGCTGCGCCGCACCCGGCCCGCCGACGCCCTCCCGCAGCGGGCGCCGCTGCGCCACGGCGACCTGGAGCTGGACGAGACGACGTACTCGGTGCGCCGCGCGGGCCGTTCGGTCGAACTGACCCCCACCGAGTACGCCCTGCTGCGCTTCCTGGTGCGCAACGGCGGGCGGATCGTGCCCAAGGACCAACTGCTGCGCCATGTCTGGCAGTACGAGCACACCCCGTCGGAGTCGACCGTCGTCGAGACCTACATCAGCTACCTGCGCCGCAAACTCGACGTGCTGGGTCCGCCGGTGATCACCACCCGGCGCGGGGTCGGATACGGCCTGACGTGAGAGCGCCACGACCGTGGCCGTCCCGGCTCCCCCGGCTCGTCCGGCTCGTCCGGCTCGTCCGGCTGCGCCGCCTGGTGCACTGCGAGCGGGGCATCCACTCCCTGCGCGGCCGGCTGACGCTGGCGAACCTGGTACTGCTCGCCATCGGCATCACGGCGGCGACCCTGGTGAGCGTGCTGGGCATGCGGTACTACCTGCTCGACCAGATCGACACGGAGCTGGTCCAAAGCCGCGACTCGCTCGGCGGCTCCCGGCTGACACTGCGGCAGATCGACTCGCTGAGCGTGCTGAGCTTCTTCACCGAGCGGACGGATCCGGCGGAGAACGGCGGGAACCGTCCCGCCTCGGTCTTCGCCGCCGTCGACTCCGGTGGCGAGACCGTGGGCGTCCTCGGCTTCGAGCCGACCGAGGCCCAGCGTGCCCTGGCGGACGAGGTCGGCGACCCCCGCTTCCTGGTCCGTGCCCCCGAGCCGCACGACCTCACCGTCCGGGGCACCGGCTACCGCGCCACGGCCACCAGGCTCGGGGACGGCACGTACATCCTGATCGCCACCTCCACCGAGTCCCTCCACACGGGGGTCGCCAAGGTGGTCAAGCTCGACGTGGCCATCGGGACGCTGCTCCTCGCGCTGCTGGCCTGTCTGACGAGGGTCAGCGTGAGCCGCCGGATGCGGCCGTTGGAGGACATGGTGGAGACCTCGTCGGCGATCGCCGAGGGCGATCTGACCCGGCGTGTGCCCTCCAGCCGGGATCCCATCCTGGAGGTGGAGCAACTGCGGATCGCCCTGAACTCGATGCTCCAGCAGGTCGAGTCGGCGTACCGCACGCGCGAGCGCAGCGCGGCCCAGCTGCGCCGGTTCGTCGCCGACGCCTCGCACGAACTGCGCACGCCGCTGGCGGCGATCCGCGGCTACCTCCAGTTGTACGGCCGGGGGATGCTGCGGGAGCCGGCGGAGCGTCGGCGGGCCTGGGACAGGATGCTGGCGGAGTCCGACCGCATGGCACGGCTCGTGGACGAACTGCTCGTGCTGGCCCGTCTCGACCAGCGGCCCGAACTGCGGCTTACGGCGGACCGGACCGACCCGCCGCCGACCGCCTTCCGGGACGGGTACTGAGCGCACGGAACGGACCTGGGCCGCGGAGCCCGGGGCACCGGGCCGTACCGCAGGGGCCCGGGGTGGCACCCGGGCCCCTGCGACGGAACCGTCAGGTCTGCTTCGACGCCAGTTCGATCACCGTGACGTCCGACGGCGCGCCGATCCGGGTCGGCGGGCCCCAGGCGCCTGCGCCGCGGCTGACGTACAGCTGGGTGTCGCCGTAGCGGTCCAGGCCCGCGAGGGTCGGGTTGGCGGCGGCGGCGAGGTAGCTGGCGGGCCAGAGCTGGCCGCCGTGGGTGTGGCCGGAGAGCTGGAGGTCGACGCCGTGGTCGACGGCCTCGTGGACCATCACCGGCTGGTGGGCGAGGAGCACGCAGGCACGGGCCCGGTCCCGGTCGCCGAGCGCCCGCGCGTAGTCGGGTCCCTGGCCCTCGTCCTCGCCGGCCAGGTCGTTCACGCCGGCGAGGTCGAAGTGCGGGAGTGCTGTGCGCGCGTTCTCCAGCGGGTTCAGGCCGAGCCGGCGCACCTCGTCGACCCACTCCTCGGCGCCGGAGAAGTACTCGTGGTTCCCGGTGACGAAGAAGGAGCCGTGACGTGCCCTCAGCTGCGCCAGCGGGGCCGCGGCCGGGCCGAGTTCCTTGACCGTGCCGTCCACCAGGTCGCCGACGACGGCGATCAGGTCGGGCTGGGTCGAGTTGATCGTGTCGACGACCTTCTGCGCGAAGCCCCGGCCGAGGACCGGCCCCAGGTGGATGTCGCTGACCACGGCGATCCGGTAGCCGTGCGCCGCGCGGGGCAGCGTGGCGAGCGGCACGGTGACCCGCTTCACCTTCGGCCCGCGCACCGTGCCGTACGTGCCGTACCCGACCGTTCCGACGGCCGCCGCGGCAGCGGCCCCGGCGACCACCCGGGAGACGAACAGCCGCCGGGAGGGACCGGCGGGCTCCTCGGCTGCGTCAGGGGCGTCGGAGACGGGCGCGGAGGCCGCGGTCCCGGCCGGCGCGGGGACGTCCGCGTCCGCCGGCTGCGGCGTTCCCGGGGCCGGTGCTCCCGGTGCCGACGCGGCCGGTGCGGCAGCGGTGGCCGTCACGCCCGCCGGTACCGGCGTCGGCTCCTGGCCCGGCGGGGCGGCCACCGTGCGCCGTGCCCGGCGTTCCAGGACCCGGCGCAGCACCGGGCGGACGGCCTCGCCCACGAGCACCGCGAGGAGCAGGTAGAGGCACAGGGCCAGCCAGAGGTAGCCGGGCCAGGCCAGGACCTGCTTGAGCCGGAACGGGACATCGCTGCGTGTGGCGAAGAACGCCGCGAAGGTCACCGCCCAGCCTCCGGCGACCACCACCGCACCGATGCGGCGCACGGCACCCGGGGCCCGGGTCGTGTCGCGGAACAGACGGCGCCACAGGTACCAGTTGCCCGCCACCAGGACGGACAGGACCAGCAGGGCGATGAGTACGAAGGCTATGGCCACGGTGCGGTGTTCCCCAGTTTTCCGTTACGACGTCCGTGACGTCCGGCTCAGTGCGCGCAGGCCGCGCAACCCGATGCCCCCGATGACCGTCCCCCATACGAAGGAGACGACAGCCAGCAGCAGATGAACCCAGAAGTATGCCGTCGGCTCACCGTCGTCGAAGGCCAGCCCGCTGCCGTCCTTGACCAGGTTCCTGACGAAAGTGATCCAGATGATCCAGCTCCACACCCCGAAGACGAGCAGGAGCCAGGAGACGGGGCGGCTGAGTTTCACCAGATCTGACCTTTCGTCGCAACACCGGGCGCCCGGATCCGGCCAGGGCTCCGGGGAGTGTCCCCCGGGCGTGCACGGCATGGGTCCAGTATCACCGGCCGGTGTCCGGTTCCGTTCGCGGGGTGGGGAGGGAGGGGGGACTTCCTCAGGCACTGCATGTACGTTTCCGACCGTGTCCGCACCCAAAAACTCCATCCAGCGCTCACTGTTGGTCACTTCCGCCATATTGGTGTCCACCGCGCTGACCGCTCCCGTCGCCCTCGCGGCCCCGGGCCCGTCGTCCACCCCTTCGTCCAAGCCCTCGGCCGGCTCCTCGGCCGACCCGTCGAAGAGCTCCACGAAGAGCCCGTCGAAAAGTGCGTCGAAAAGTGCGTCGAAGAAGCCGGCGAAGGGACCCGAGGCCGCTCCTCCGGCCGGAATGTCGACGGTGGGCGGCACCCGGCTCGGACGGGCGGGGACCCAGGTCAACCTCGCGAGCGGCGTGCCGGTGCTGCCGAAGGACCTGTCGGCCCGGTCCTGGATCGTCGCCGACGCGGAGTCCGGCGAGGTGCTCGCCGCGCACAACGCGCACTGGAGGCTGGCCCCGGCGAGCACCCTGAAGATGCTGTTCGCCGACACGCTGCTGCCGAAGTGGCCCGGTTCGACGAAGCACAGGGTCGAGCCCTCCGACCTGGCCGGCACCGGCCCGGGCTCCAGCATGGTCGGGATCAAGGAGGACGAGACGTACACCGTCCACGACCTGTGGCTCGGTGTCTTCCTCCGCTCCGGCAACGACGCGGTCAGGGTGCTGTCCGCCATGAACAAGGGCCTCGGGAACACCGTCAGGGAGATGAACGAGCACGCCGAGGAGCTCCAGGCCCTCGACACGGTCGTGGTGAGCCCCGACGGCTACGACGCCGAGGGTCAGGTGTCGTCCGCGTACGACCTGACCCTGATAGCCCGTTCCGGGCTGCAGAAGAAGGACTTCCGGGAGTACGCCTCGACGGTCCGCGCGGACTTCCCCGGTGAGACGAAGAAGAACAAGAAGGGCAGGAAGGTTCGCGAGTCCTTCGAGATCCAGAACACCAACCGGCTGCTGTCCGGCGACTACGACGTGCCCGTCTACGAGGGCATCGCCGGAGTGAAGAACGGCAACACCACCAACGCGGGCGCCACCTTCACCGGGGTCGCGGAGCAGGACGGCAGGGTGCTGCTCGTCACCGTGATGAACCCTCGGAAGAAGGAGAGCAACGGGGTCTACAAGGAGACCGCGAGACTGTTCGACTGGGGTTTCGAGGCGGTCGGCAAGGTCGACCCGGTGGGTGAGCTGGTGCCGCCCAGGAGCGCCGTGCAGGCCGGCGCCCGGCCGAGCGCCGGCGCCTCCCCCGGCGAGGCGGGCGGCGCGGGCGAGGGGGTGCCCGGCGCCGCGGGCACCCGGCCGGTGGCGAGCGCCGCGGCCGGGAGCGGGGCCGGTGGCGTCGGGACCGCACTCGCCGTCACGGGCGGCGTGCTGGTACTGCTCGTGGGCGGGGCGTTCCTGGTCAACCGCCGATGGCCGTTGCCGGATCTGGTGCGCCGCCGGCCGCGCCCGTGACCTGCCCGCCCTTCTTCTCCTTGTCCTGCGTCGCTGTCCAGGCGGCGCAGAACACGATCAGTTTCATGGTGAAGTTGATCCACAGCAGCAGGGCGACCGGGACGCCGAACGCGCCGTACATGCTCTTCGCCGCGATGCCCTGCACATAGCCGCTGAGCAGCAGTTTCAGCAGTTCGAAGCCGACCGCGCCGATGAGCGCGGACACGACCAGAGGGCGGCGGGCGGGTTCGACGCCGGGCAGCGGCGCCAGGACGTACAGCAGGAGCAGGAAGTCGGCGCCCACGGCGACGGCGAAGGCCACGATCCGCAGCACGATCCCGCCCCAGCCGCCCTCCTCCAGCCCGATGGCGTCACTGATCCGGTCGACCGCCGTCGAGGCGACCGCGGAGGCGGCCAGGGTGACCAGAACCGCGCCGCCGAGCCCGACGAGGATACCCGCGTCCTTGGCCTTGCGCAGGAAGGGGTTCTCCTCCGGTTCGGGCAGCTCCCACACCGCGCGCAGGCACTCGCGCGTCGATCCGGCCCAGCTGATGCCGGTGAACAGCAGGGCCGCACCGGCGACGAGACCGATGGTGCCGGCGTTGTCCACCAGGCCGGCGATATCCAGTTGGTCGGAGATGCCGGGCACCTGCTCGGCGATCTTCTCCTGGAGGGTGTCCTGCTGCTCCTGGCTGAGCATGGCGGCGCCGACCGCCGCGGCGACGGTGAGCAGCGGGAACAGCGCGACGAAGCTGGTGAACGTCATCGCGGCGGCCAGTCGCGTCCAGGCCACCCGTTCCATCCGCTCGTACGACCGCCACGCGTGCGTGAGCATCAGCCGCGTGGCCCACGGGCCGACGACCGGGAGTCTCTTCAGCCAGTCCATGAACCGCCTCTGCCCCCGCAGGGGAGGTCCCATGTCCGGAACGACATCCCATTAATCACCCGTTCCGGGGAGTGAGGCGAGGTTTCAGAACTAATCACCCATATAGGGGCGATACGGTCATCGACATGCCTGATGACACCGTCTCCCCCACGGGATGGGGCCACGCCGTTCCCGCCGCGGCCCGGCTGCCCCGGTCCCTGCTCGTCCTCGGCGGTACGTCCGAGATCGCGCTGGCCACCGCACGCCGGCTGATCGCCCGCCGCACCCGCACGGTGTGGCTGGCGGGCCGGCCCTCCCCCGCGCTGGACCGGGCCGCGGAGCAGTTGCGCCGCCTGGGCGCTCAGGTGCGCACCGTCGCCTTCGACGCCCTGGACCACGCCTCCCACGAGAACGTCCTCGGCAAGGTCTTCGCGGAGGGTGACATCGACATGGTGCTGCTCGCCTTCGGCACCCTCGGCGACCAGGCCCACGACGAGCGGTCGCCCCGGGCCGCCGTCCGGGTCGCGCAGACCAACTACACCGGCGCGGTCTCCGCGGGCCTCGTGTGCGCCGGTGCCCTCCAGAACCAGGAGCACGGCTCCCTGGTGGTGCTGTCGTCCGTCGCCGGGGAGCGGGCCCGCCGCGCGGACTTCATCTACGGCTCCAGCAAGGCCGGCCTGGACACCTTCACCCAGGGCCTCGGCGACGCGCTGTACGGAACGGGTGTGCACGTCATGGTCGTGCGTCCCGGCTTCGTCCGTACCCGGACGACCGCCGCGCTGCCCGAGGCACCGTTCGCCACCACCCCGGAGGCGGTCGCGACGGCGGTGGAGCTGGGGCTGCGCCGCCGTGCGGAGACGGTGTGGGTACCGGGCGGACTACGCGTGGTGATGTCGGCGCTGCGGCACCTGCCCCGGGCGGTGTTCCGGCGGCTGCCGCTCTGACGTCCGAGGGCCGGGGGTCCTGTCGTTGCCTTCCCGTCGTCCGCCCGCAGGGCGGTTCTTGCGGCGTCATGGGGCCCCGCTCATGGGGGCCTCCCCCGCTCGGGCGAAGCCGGGAGGCGGGGGAGGAGCCGAGAGCTCGGGGGAACGTGGCCGGGCGTCGCTGGACAGGCGGAAACGTGACGACGGGGCCCACGAGGACCGGAGGGTCAGTACGCGGTGACGGAACCGCGGTCGGCACGGCCGGACTGCGGGGGCACCGCCGGCGAACCGAACGGAAAGTCCCGCAGCTTGCGCCACACCGCGTCGGCGCCCTGTTCGTAGAGCGCGAAGCCGGTGCAGGGCCACCGCGCCTCGTAGTCGGCGAGCTCCTCGAAGGCGCGGTCCATCGCCGCCTCCTCGATGCCGTGCGCCACGGTGACGTGCGGGTGGTACGGGAACTGCAGCTCACGCGCGACGGGGCCGGACGCGTCGCGGACCTGCTTCTGCAGCCAGGTGCAGGCCTCGGCTCCCTCCACGATCCGGACGAACACGACCGGCGACAGGGGCCGGAAGGTACCGGTGCCGGAGAGCCGCATGCGGAACGGGCGGCCGGTCACGGCGACCTCGTTCAGATGCGTCTCGATGGCCGCCAGGTCACTCTCGTCGACCTCCGTCGGCGGCAACAGGGTGACGTGCGTGGGGATACCGTGAGCAGCGGCGTCGCCGAAGCCCGTGCGCAGCTGCTGAAGCCGGCTGCCGTGAGGCTCCGGGACCGCGATCGACACACCGATCGTTACGGTCCCCACATCGTCTCCTTCGTTTCCGTCGTTCGGTCCTTGCGGTGGTGCCGGCCCCGGGTGGTGGCACCGCCCCGCCCCGTCCGGTGCGCAGCGGGTGGCCGCCGGAGCGGCCACCCCCGTACCGACTGTACGACCACGGCCCGCTCCCGGGCAGGCGCAGCCGGAGTGACGTACGGCGCTCAGCAGGTGGTACGGATCGGTACCGGGCCCGCGTTCAGTCCCGCGGCGGTCGCCGCAAGAGCCCCGGCCCGGGGCCGGGTCAGTGCTTGGCGGGCAGGAAGCCCACCCGTTCGTAGGCCAGGGCAAGGGTCTCCGCGGCGACGGCGCGGGCCTTCTCCGCGCCCTTGGCCAGGATCGAGTCGAGCGTCTCGGGGTCGTCGAGGTACTGCTGGGTGCGCTCCCTGAACGGGGTCACGAACTCCACCACGACCTCGGCGAGGTCCGTCTTCAGCGCCCCGTAGCCCTTGCCGGCGTAACGCTCCTCCAACTCGGTGATGCCCGCCCCGGTGAGGGTCGAGTACACGCTGAGGAGGTTGCTGACCCCCGGCTTGTTCCCGACGTCGTAGCGGATCACGGTGTCGGTGTCGGTGACCGCGCTCCTCACCTTCTTGGCGGTGGCCTTCGGGTCGTCGAGGAGGTTGACGAGGCCTTTCGGCGTGGACGCCGACTTGCTCATCTTGATCGTCGGGTCCTGAAGGTCGTAGATCTTCGCCGTCTCCTTGGGGATGTACGGCTTGGGGACGGTGAAGGTCGGGCCGAACCGGGCGTTGAAGCGGTCGGCGAGGTCGCGGGTGAGCTCGATGTGCTGGCGCTGGTCCTCGCCCACCGGCACCTCGTGTGCCTGGTAGAGCAGGATGTCGGCGACCTGGAGGACCGGGTACGTGAACAGGCCGACGGAGGCGCGGTCGGCGCCCTGCCTGGCGGACTTGTCCTTGAACTGGGTCATGCGGGAGGCCTCGCCGAAGCCGGTGAGACAGTTCATGATCCAGGCGAGCTGGGCGTGCTCGGGGACGTGGCTCTGGACGAAGAGCGTGCAGCGCTCCGGGTCGAGCCCGGCTGCCAGCAGCTGGGCGACGGCGAGCCGGGTGTTGGCGCGCAGCCCGGCCGGGTCCTGCGGGACCGTGATCGCGTGCAGGTCGACGACCATGTAGAACGCGTCGTGGGTCTCCTGCAGGGCCACCCACTGGCGCACGGCGCCGAGGTAGTTGCCGAGGTGGAACGAGCCGGCGGTGGGCTGGATTCCGGAGAGCACGCGAGGGCGACGCTGCAGGGTATAGCCGTTCCCCTGGGGGTGGGGTGAGTGGCGGCGAGGCGGACGATCAGAGGCCATGCTCACCATTCTCTCAGGCCTCGGAGGGCGATCGGGCACTGGTCCGGAACAGGCGGATTCCGATCCGTGCGCGGGGGCGGGGCGGGAGGGAGCGTCATGTGACGGCCGGGGTGTGTGCCGGCGACGACGGTGGCGGTGCTGTCGGCGGGGGTGCCAGGGGCCGCGGCGGCGGCCGTCGGAACCCTGCTGGTACGACGCGCGGCGGTCCGCCGCCGTGGCGGACCGCCGCGCGAGGAGCCGCGTCAGGAACCGAGCGGCCTCTGAGGGCCGTCGGCGCCGTCAGCCGAGGTCGATCTCCGGGTACAGCGGGAAGCCGGCCACCAGGTCGGTCGCGCGGTGGGAGATCTCGTCGGCGATCTTCGCGTCGAGGACGTGGGCCGCCCTGGAGGGGGCGCCGGACTTGGTGGTGCCGGCCTCGGTGGTGGTCAGGACACGGTCGATCAGGCCCGCGACCTCGTCCATCTCGGCAGTGCCCAGACCGCGCGTGGTCAGCGCGGGGGTGCCGATGCGGATGCCGGAGGTGTACCAGGCACCGTTCGGGTCGGCCGGGATGGCGTTGCGGTTGGTGACGATGCCGGAGTCGAGGAGGGCGGCCTCGGCCTGGCGGCCGGTGAGGCCGTAGGAGGACGCCACGTCGATCAGGTTCAGGTGGTTGTCCGTGCCACCGGTCACCAGGGTGGCGCCGCGGCGCATCAGGCCGTCGGCGAGGGCACGTGAGTTGTCCACGATGCGCTGGGCGTAGTCCTGGAAGGAGGGCTGCCGGGCCTCCGCCAGGGCGACCGCCTTGGCGGCCATGACGTGCGGGAGCGGGCCGCCCAGGACCATCGGGCAGCCACGGTCGACCTGGTCCTTGAGGGAGTCGTCGCACAGGACCATGCCGCCGCGCGGGCCGCGCAGCGACTTGTGGGTGGTGGTGGTGACGATCTGGGCGTGCGGGACCGGGTCGAAGTCGCCGGTGAGGACCTTGCCGGCGACGAGGCCGGCGAAGTGCGCCATGTCGACCATGAGCGTGGCCCCGCCCTCGTCGGCGATCTCGCGCATGATCCGGAAGTTCACCAGACGGGGGTACGCGGAGTACCCGGCGACGATGATCAGCGGCTTGAACGCGCGGGCGGACGCGCGCAGCGCCTCGTAGTCGATCAGGCCGGTGGCCGGGTCGGTGCCGTAGGAGCGCTGGTCGAACATCTTGCCGGAGATGTTCGGGCGGAAGCCGTGGGTGAGGTGGCCGCCGGCGTCCAGGGACATGCCGAGCATGCGCTGGTTGCCGAAGGCGCGCCGCAGCTCGGCCCAGTCGGCGTCGGAGAGGTCGTTGACCTGGCGGACGCCGGTCTTCTCCAGGAAGGGCACCTCGACGCGGGCACCGAGGACGGCCCAGAAGGCGACGAGGTTGGCGTCGATGCCGGAGTGCGGCTGGACGTAGGCGTGGCGGGCGCCGAAGAGCTCCTTGGCGTGCTCGGCGGCCAGCGATTCGACGGTGTCGACATTACGGCAGCCGGCGTAGAAGCGGCGGCCGACGGTGCCCTCGGCGTACTTGTCGCTGAACCAGTTGCCCATCGCCAGGAGGGTGGCGGGCGAGGCGTAGTTCTCGGAGGCGATCAGTTTGAGCATCTCGCGCTGGTCGGCGACCTCCTGGCCGATGGCGTCGGCGACGCGCGGCTCGACGGCACGAATCACGTCGAGGGCGGAGCGGAAGGCGGTGGAAGCGGTGGAGAGGGGCTCGGCGGGCATGAGGGACCTCCGGACGTGGCGTTCGGTGTTCACGGCATGGCCCAGGCGCACGGCACTCGGCCGGTCCCGGCGGGTCACGGGCCCGGGGGCCGCTTCCCGATGGTCGGTCCCATCCCAGCACGCCAGTCACGGCCCGCCGGTCAGCCTACCGGGCGGCGCGGAGTGCATTCCCGCCGCCCGGTCGGCCTCGAGCGGCTTGGGCAGGGTGAGGGGGTGGATCAGGCCCTGTTCCTCGACGGTCCGCTGCCAGCCGGGGCGGGGTTCGATGGTGCGGCGTTCCACGGACGGGTCCTTCGCTCCTTGGCTCGACGGGGTGTTCAGCCGCCGCTGCCGGAGGACGAGCCGAAGCCGTGCCGGTCGACGGCCTCGCTCCGGCTGAAGGTGCCGTCGTCGGCCCAGCCGGCGCTGACGTCGGCGTCGTAGTACCAGCCGACGTCGGCTCCCTTGCTGAGGGAACCGGAGGTCGTCGTGCAGTTCTGGTCGGCGACGACCTTGTAGCCGTCGAGGTGGTCGTAACTCTCCCGGTCCACTCAGCGGCGGTCCGGATCCGAACCGCACGCGGACAGGGCCGCCGCGAGAACCCCCATACCGCCGAGCATCACCGTGCCGGACCGCAGCCGCCGCCGGGTCCGGGCCTTCTGCTCCGTCTTCCGGGCTGCCCTCTGCGCCGTCTTCTCCGCTCCCCCGTGTGTGCCGCGTCGCCGCTGCCGGTCCGTCGTGCTCCCCGGCTCGCGGCGGACAGCCTAGGCACCGGCCGGCAGGCGTGGGCAGGGGCCCTTGGCCACGGGCTCGACCGCCCCCTGTTTCGGGGCCTTTGGGATGGTGTGCGCGCTTGGCACGGCGGCCCGTCGGCGAAGGACTGCCGGGAGAGCCCTCGGGGGAGAGCCCGGCACAAGACGTCCAGGGGCGCCGTCCAGGCGTGGTCCGGCGGGGTGCCGTAGCGGACGACCAGTCCGTCCGGGGGCGGCTTCGGCGGCGGGGCGGCGAAAGTACGCCAGGCCCTTGACCGCGAGGCCCTGCCAGTCGGCCGCCCGGACGACCGGCTGCTCGGTGCCCGGCGGCAGTCGGAGCACCGCGTGCAGCCCGGCCGCGCAACCACTGCGCCTTCTGCCTGGACATGCACTCCGATGCGGGGGTGTCGGCGTCCCTCGGGTGTGAGGACGGGGCGACCCCGGCCGACGAGACGGTCGCGGCGGTCGCGGCGGTCGCGGCGCATCGCGCGGGCCGCGGCGGTCGCGGCGGATCGCGCGGGCCGTGGCGGTCGCGGCGCATCGTGCGGGCCGCGGCGGTCGCGGCGCATCGTGCGGGCCGCGGCGGTCGCGGCGCATCGTGCGGGCCGCGGCGGTCGCGGCGGATCGCGCGGGCCGCGGCGGTCGCGGCGGATCGCGCGGGCCGCGGCGGTCGCGGCGGATCGCGCGGGCCGCGGCGGTCGCGGCGCATCGCGCGGGCCGCGGCGGTCGCGGCGGATCGCGCGGGCCGTGGCGGTCGCGGCGCATCGTGCGGGCCGCGGCGGTCGCGGCGCATCGTGCGGGCCGCGGCGGTCGCGGCGCATCGTGCGGGCCGCGGCGGTCGCGGCGCATCGTGCGGGCCGCGGCGGTCGCGGCGCATCGTGCGGGCCGCGGCGGTCGCGGCGCATCGTGCGGGCCGTGGCGGTCGCGGCGCATCGTGCGGGCCGTGGACGTGCCCGTGTCGGCGGGCGTCGAGGGCGGGTACGGGCCGGCGCCGAAGGAGCCGGTGGAGCAGCTGCTGGAGGCGGACGCCTGGGCTGCGTCCTGGAGGACTCCGGGCGGGGCGTCCTCCAGGACCCGCGGCGGCACGCCGACCGGCTCGCCGAGGTGCGCGCCGCCTCGGGCGGGCTGCTCTTCGGCAACACCCGCGTCGACACCTTCCTCTGCGGAGTCCCCGGTCCGGGAGCGGCCGTCGAGCGGACTGCCGCACGCGTCGCGGCCGGCGCCGACCGCGTGTATCCGATCGGCGCCCCGCCGGACGTACTGCCCCTGCTGCGGGCGGGATCCAGGGGCCCGTCAACGTGTTCGCGCGCCTGGACGGCGAAGGCCCCTCGCCCACCGCGCTCGGCGAACTCGGGGCCACACGCGTCGCCTTCGGCCCGGGCCTGCAACGTTGGGCCGCACGGGCACCGGCCGGCATCACGGCCGGACTCGCCCCTGGAGGGCCTCTGGTGCTGTGACCGGAAGGGTCTGCCGGAGCCGGTGAACCCTCCTGGCCACATCACCAGAGGCACGGTCACCCCGTGCGGCGGTGAGGGCTTCGGTCAGGCCAGCCAAGCCTTCCAGACGTCCTCGTTGGCCTTGACCCAGGTCTCGGCCGCCTTCGTGGAACTCATCTTCTTGTCCGCGATCATCACGGCGACCTCGTTCTGCTGCTCGGCGGTCCAGTTGAAGTTCTTCAGGAACTGGGCCGCCTCCCCGCCGTCCTTGGCGAAGTCGGCGTTGAAGTACTTCTGCAGAGGCGTCTGGGCGTAACCGCAGGCGACCTTCTTCGGGTCGGCGTCGCAGCCCTCCTTGTACTCGGGCAGCTGCACCTCGACCATGTCGACCTGCGCGTTCAGCCACTGCGGCGTCCACCAGTAGGTGATGAACGGCTTCTTGGCCTTGTAGTCCTCCTTGATCTGCGTGATCTGCGCGGCCTCGGAGCCGGCGTACACCGTCTTGAAGTCCAGATCGAGGTTCTTGATGATCGCGTCGTCGTTGGTGGTGTACGACGGCGAGCCCTCGAGCAGCTGGCCCTTGTCGCCGCTCTCCGCGGTGCGGAAGAGATCGCTGTACTTGTTGAGGTTCTTCCAGTCCGTGATGTCCGGGTGCTCGTCCACGAGGTACTTCGGCACGAACCAGCCGATGTGGCCGGTGACGCCGAGGTCGCCGCCCTCGACGACGGACTTCCTGTCCTCGACGTACCGCTCGATCTTGTCCGGAGCGCCGCCCCAGTCCTCGAGCACGGCGTCGACCTTGCCGCTGTTGAGCCCGTCGAGGGCGACCGACTCGTCGAGCTGGGTCAGCTCTACCTCGGTGTCGAGCTCGTTCTCCAGGATGTACTTGGCCACAGCCCCGTTGGCCTCGGCGCCGACCCACGACGGGACGGCGATGGTGACCGTGTCGGAGCTGCCCGAGGCGGAGGAGGAGTCGGTCTTGGCGGCACCGCACGCGCTCAGGCCGGTGACGGCGAGGACGGCGGCCGTGGCGGTCGCGGCGCGCAGGAGGTTCTTTCTGCTCTTCATGTGCGTGTCTCTCTCGGTTGGAACAGGCAGGGGTTTCCCTGCGGGGGGAACTTGAGGGCCGGGTACGGGCGGGTGGCCGGGTCCCGGGAACGGCGGGCTAGCGGGTACCGGCCTGCTTGCCCGGGCGCTGTGTGGTGCGGTCCAGGACCAGGCCCAGCAGCACGATCGCCACACCGGCGCCGAGTCCGACGCCGAGCTCGCTCTTCTGCAGGCCGTAGACGACGTCGTAGCCGAGGGCACCGGAGCCGACGAAGCCGCCGACGATCACCATGGCCAGCACCAGCACCACGCCCTGGTTGAGGGCGAGCATCAGCGCGGGCCGGGCCAGCGGTACCTGCACCTGGCGGATCTGCTGGAAGGAGCTCGCGCCCATGGAACGGGCCGCCTCCAGCGTCGCGGCGTCGACCTGGGTCAGGCCCTGCGCCGTGATCCGTACGACGGCGGGCAGCGCGTACAGCACGGCCGCGGCGACGGCGGCGGAGCGGCCCACGTTGAACAGGGCCACCACCGGGATCAGGTAGATGAACTGCGGCAGGGTCTGCATGGTGTCCAGCACCGGCCGCAGCAGGCGGTTCAGCAGCGGCACCCGGGCCGCCACCACACCGATCAGGAAGCCGAGCGCGAGCGTGACGGCGACGCCCGCGATCGCCTGCGACAGGGTGTCCAGGGAGGTGGCCCACACACCGATGACGCCGACGCCGGCCATCGCCACGGCCGCCGTGCACATCGCGCCCCAGCCGCCCGCGAGCAGGGCCAGGGCCGCGGCCAGCAGCACCAGCAGCCACCACGGCATGGCGGTCAGGCCGTCCCGGAGCGGGTCGAGCACCCAGATGGTGAAGCCGTCCGCCCAGGTCCGGGTGCCGCCCAGCACGGGCACGCCCTCGGCCAGGTGGCCGGTGAACCAGCCGACGGCGTCGTTGACGGGCGGGGCGATGTTGACGGTCCAGGTCCCGGGCCACTCGGCGATCAGCAGCAGCCATCCGGCCGTGCCCAGCGCCGCACCGGAGCCGGCGGCCACGGCCCAGGCGCGCCACCCGTGCAGCCAGGAGGAGCCGGCCGGAGCCGCGCCCTCACTCAGCCGCTCCCCGGCGACCGCGGTGGTGCGGTCCAGCCAGATGGCCAGCAGCACGATCGGGATGCCCGCGGCGAGCGCCCCGCCGACGTCGACGGTGGACAGTGCGCGGAACACCTCCTCGCCGAGGCCGCCGGCGCCGATCACGGAGGCGATGGTGACCATCGACAGCGCCATCATGATCGTCTGGTTCAGGCCGAGCAGGATCTCCTTGCGGGCCAGCGGCAGCCGGGCCGTCAGCAGCCGCTGCGACGGGCTGGTGCCCAGCGACTTCGCGGCCTCCATGACGGACGGGTCGGCACCCCGCAGACCGAGTGCGGTCAGCCGGGCCATCGGCGGGGCCGCGTAGATGACCGTCGCGATCAGGGCGGACGGCACGCCGATGTCGAACAGCAGCACCAGCGGCAGCAGATAGGCGAACGCCGGCATGATCTGCATCGTGTCCAGGACCGGCCGCAGGATCCGCTCGAAGCGGTCCGACAGCCCGGCGCCCAGCCCCAGCACCGCGCCGATCAGGGCCGATACGGTGACCGCGACCGCCATCAGCGCCAGGGTCTCCATGGTGGCTTCCCACATGCCGAGCACGCCGCACACCGCGAAGGCGGCGAGCGTGACGCCGGCGAGCTTCGGTCCGCGCTTGTCGCGCAGTCCGCCCGCCCTCCAGGACAGCAGCACGGCGGTCACGACCACCGGGAACCAGCCGAGGGACTCCAGCAGGTCCGTCATCCAGCTCACGGAGCCGTCGGACCAGTTGCTCAGGTGCAGCAGGAAGTAGAGGAAGACCGGGTTGGTCTCCCGGTTGTTCACGACCCAGGTGTAGGCGTCGTCCAGGGGCGTCCGGATGTCCACGGTCAGCTCGGACGGCCAGGTTCCGCTGCCCCACAGCAGGGCTGCGAACGGGACGAGCACGGCGGCGGCGACGGCCAGCGGCAGCAGGCGGCGCACCACGGGGTGTCGCAGCGGGGTGCGCCGCTCGGCGGACGCGCGTTCCCCGGACTGTTCGGTCGGCTTCGTCGGCGGGGCGGGCGTGATGACGGCGCTCACGCGGTCCACCCCCGGCTATGAGGGACGGCGCCGGTGGCCGTACGGGCTATGTGGGGACGGGAGGTCATGCGGCCACCTCCTCGCGGTCCAGTCCGGCGACGACCCGCAGCAGGTCCACCTGGTCGACCTGACCCAGGCACGCGCCGTCCTGCACCACGCACGCGGCACGGCCGCTGCGGGCGACGGTCTCGATGGCCTCGACGACGATCATGCCGGGGGTGAGGGAGCCGGGATGCTCGGAGCCGCCGCAGCCGCCCGGCCGCATCGCGGTGCGCACGGTCATGACCTGCTCGCGCGGCACGTCGCGGACGAAGTCGCGGACGTAGTCGTCGGCGGGCGAGCCGACGATCTGCTCGGGAGTGCCGAGCTGCACGATCTCGCCGTCCCGCATCAGTGCGATGCGGTCGCCGACCCGGAGCGCCTCACTGAGGTCGTGGGTGATGAAGACCATGGTGCGGCCCTCCTCGTGGTGCAGCCGGATGACCTCCTCCTGCATGTCCCGCCGGATCAGCGGGTCGAGGGCGCTGAACGGCTCGTCGAAGAGCAGCACCTCGGGGTCGGAGGCGAGCGCCCGTGCCAGGCCCACGCGCTGCTGCTGACCGCCGGAGAGCTGGCCGGGGCGGCGCAGCTCCAGGCCGTCGAGGCCGACCTTGTGGACCATCTCCTCGGCCCGGGCCCGCCGTTCTGCCCTGGGCATGCCCTGGATCTCCAGGCCGTAGGCGATGTTGTCCAGGACGGAGCGGTGCGGCAGCAGACCGAAGTGCTGGAACACCATGGCCGCGCGGTGCCTGCGCAGCTCGCGCAGCCGGCTGCGGTCCATGGCGAGGACGTCCTCGCCGTCGATCTCCAGGGAACCCGAGGTCGGCTCGATGAGCCGGGTCAGGCAGCGTACGAGGGTGGACTTGCCGGAGCCGGACAGGCCCATGACGACGAAGACCTCGCCCTTGCGCACGTCGAAGGAGACGTCCCGGACGGCCGCGGTGCAGCCGGTGCGGGTGCGCAGTTCGGACTGGGTGAGGCCCGCGGTCTCCGGATCGGCGGGAATGCGCTCGGCCTTCGGGCCGAAGACCTTCCACAGGTTGCGCACGCCGAAGACGGGCGGCTGCCCGGACGGGTCCGCGGGCGGGGTCTGCGTACCGGGCCGGGGCTTTTCCGGTGTGGCGGTGCTACTCATCAGGCGTGGTTCCCTTCGTTGGCCTCGGCCAGCAGTTCGGCCGCCTTCTCGCCCACCATCAGCACGCCGATCATGGGGTTCACGGCGGTCATGGTCGGGAAGACGGAGGCGTCCGCGATCCGGATGCCCTGCAGCCCGCGGACCCGCAACGCGGGGTCGACCACCGCCTGTTCGTCGGTCGCTGCCCCCATCCGGCAGGTGCCCGCAGGGTGGTAGACGGTGTGCGCGACCTTGCGGGCGTACTCGCTCAGCTCCTCGTCACCGGTGACGTCGGGGCCGGGGGCCACCTCGCGCTTGAGCCAGTGGGCCAGCGGTTCGGTCTGCGCGATCTCGCGGGCGACGCGGATGCCGTCGACGAGGGTGCGTGCGTCGTAGTCGTCCGCGTCGGTGAAGTAGCGGAAGTCCAGCGCGGGCTTGACCTCCGGGTCGGCGCTGGTCAGGTGGAGTCGGCCGCGGCTCTTCGGCTTGGGGATGTTCGGGGTCATCGAGACGCCGGACTCCGGCCGCCGGTAGCCGAGGCGCTCCGGATTGTCCGTGAACGGGATCTGGTAGAAGTGGAACATCAGGTCGGGGCCCGCGTGTCCGGGGTCGCGGCGCACGAAGAGGCCGGCGTCGGAGTCCATCGCGGAGTTGTCCGGGATGGGTCCGTCCGTCTCCCAGACGATCACCGACTCGGGGTGGTCGAGCAGGTTCTCGCCGACACCGGGAAGGTCGTGCGCCACGGGTATGCCGAGCGCCTCCAGGTCGGCCTTCGGACCGATGCCGGAGTGCAGCAGCAGCCGGGGCGAGTCGACGGCGCCGGCGCACAGCAGGACCTCGCTGCGGGCCCGGACGAGGATCTCCTCGCCGTCCTTGGTGCGGACGTGGACGCCCTCGGCGCGCGTGTCTTTCAGCTCCAGCCGGTACGCCCAGGTCTCCAGCAGGAGCGTCAGATTGGGGCGCTCGTCCATCACCGGGTGCAGATAGGCGACCGACGCCGAGGAGCGCTGATTGTTCTCCGGGTGGTAGGCGAGGTCGAAGAAGCCGACGCCGTCGTTGAACGGCTTCTTGTTGAAGCCCTCGACGCGCGGCACGCCGAGCGCGCTCTGGGCGGCGTCGACGAAGTCACGGGCGATGGCGTTCCGGTCCTTCTCGTCGACCGGGACGATGTTGTTCTCGAGCCGGGCGTAGTACGCCTCCATCTGCACCGCGCCCCACCCCTCGGCGCCGGCCTGCTCCCACTCGTCCCAGTCGGACGGGAGCGGCTTGAAGGCGATGAGGGTGTTGTGCGAGGAGCATCCCCCGAGGACGCGGGCCCGGCTGTGCCGGATGTGCGAGTTGCCGCGTGGCTGCTCGGTGACGGGGTAGTCGTAGTCCAGTTCGCCGCCGAGCAGCCCCGTCCAGCGGCGCAGGGTCAGCACGTCGTCGCGGCCCACGTCGCTGGGGCCGCCCTCGATGACCGCGACGGTGACGTCCGGGTTCTCCGTCAGCCGGGAGGCGATGACGGACCCCGCGGTGCCGCCGCCGATGACGACGTAGTCGTACGTGTGTTCACGGACGGCGTCCCGGCCGTGCCCCGGGCCGGGTCCGTGGCGGTGTTCGTGCACGTGCTCGTGGATGCGCTCTGGCATGGGCTGTTGCTCCTCCGGGGGGTCGGGGCGGACTGTGCGATGAGCTGTTCGGAGTGCGGCTCGAAGCGGTGGGGCGGGTGCTTCCGCTGCCCCTGGCGCGCCGGGCACGCCGGTGCCGCGCGCCCCGGGGACCGCGGATGCCGCGGGTTCCGGGGAGAGGCGGGGGGGGACCGCTTCTCCCCACGGTTCCGCGTTCGCCGTGCGGGCCGCCCGGTGGTGGCGGCCTCAGCCGGCGAACCAGCGCACCGGCTTCGGCGCGAGGTTCTGGTAGATGTGCTTGGTCTCGCGGTACTCGGCGAGACCCGCCGGGCCGAGTTCACGGCCCACTCCGCTCTTGCCGAATCCGCCCCACTCGGCCTGCGGGAGGTAGGGGTGGAAGTCGTTGATCCACACAGTGCCGTGGCGCAGCCGTCCGGCCACCCGCCGGGCGCGGCCCGCGTCGGCGGTCCAGACGGCGCCGGCCAGCCCGTACTCGGTGTCGTTGGCAAGGGCGACGGCCTCGTCCTCGGTGCGGAAGGTCTCGACGGTGAGGACCGGCCCGAACACCTCCTCGCGCACCACCCGCATCTCGCGGTGGCAGTGGTCGAGGACGGTCGGCTCGTAGAAGTAACCGGCCCCGGGCCGCTCCGCGGACGGCTCGGGACGCTTTCCGCCGGAACGCAGCACCGCGCCTTCCTTCAACGCGGAGGCGACATACGCCTCGATCCTGTCGCGCTGCTGCTCGGAGACCAGCGGGCCGCACTCGACGCCGTCCGCGGTGCCCCGGCCGAGCCTGATCCGCTCGGCGCGGCGGACGAGTTCGGTGACGAAGCGGTCGCGGACCGACTCCTCGACGATGAGCCGCGCGCCCGCCGAGCAGACCTGGCCGCTGTGGATGAAGGCCGCGTTGAGCGCCTGGTCTACGGCGGTGTCGAAGCCTTCCCCGGTGGCGCAGGAGTCGGCGAAGACCACGTTGGGGTTCTTGCCGCCGAGTTCGAGGGCGACCTTCTTCACGGTCGGCGCGGCGGCCTCGGCGACCTTGGTGCCGCTGACCAGTCCGCCGGTGAAGGAGACCATGTCGACGTCGGGGTGCTCGGCGAGCCGGGCGCCGACGGTGTGGCCGGGGCCGGTGACGATGTTGGCGACACCGGCGGGCAGGCCCGCCTCGGTCAGCAGGCCGATGAGGGCGGCCGTGGTCAGCGGGGTGATCTCGCTGGGCTTGATGACGAAGGTGCTGCCGGCCGCGAGCGCCGGGGCGATCTTCCAGCTGGCCTGGAGCAGCGGATAGTTCCAGGGAGTGATCATGGCGCAAACACCGACGGGCTCGTGCACGACGACGCTGTGGACGTCGGCGGAGCCCGCGTCGACGACCCGGCCGGGGGCCTCACCGGCGACCAGGTCGGCGAAGTAGCGGAAGGCGTCGGCGACACAGTCGATGTCGACGCGTCCCTCCTCGACGGTCTTGCCCGCGTCCCGGCTCTCCAGCAGGCCGAGTTCTTCCCGGTCCCGGACGAGGAGACCGGCGACGCGGCGCAGCAGCGCGGCCCGCTCGGCGGCCGGGGTGTGCGGCCACGGGCCCTCGTCGAACGCGCGCCGGGCGGCGGCCACCGCGAGGTCGGCGTCCTTCTCGTCGCCCTCCGCTACGACGGCGAACGGCAGGGCGTCCGCGGGGTCGAGGATCTCGCGCGTGGCCCCGGAGACGGCCGCCCGCCACTCGCCTCCCGCGTGGATGGAGGTGCTCACCTGAAGCTCTGTAGTGTCCGACATGATCGCCTACTGCCTTCCGTTCCTGTGCAACGCCCACGAGTGACACAGGTCGAATGACACAGGTCGAGTCACACAGGCGTCACCCATGGAGCGGGAGGGCTCCTGCCCGCGCGCTCGGCATGCATGCGCGATTCGCCGCGGGAAGTGCGCAGCGTCACGGGATGCGCGGGATAAAACAGGGCGATCACCCCGTATCGCCGGACGCAATCGGTTCAGCCGAGGTCCACGGCCGTCCCGCAGGTGGTGTCCGGCGGGCAGAAGTGTGCGAGGGCGGTCCGGATCAGCTCACGTTCGTCCTCGTGACCGTCGGAGTCGGCCCCATAGGCGGCGAGCGCGTACAGCTTGCCGTCGGCGGCCTGGAAGCGCAGGTCGACGACGTGCCAGGTCCCGATGTCGGGCTCTCCCCTGAAGGAGTCCGCGAGGTACTCCAGCCGGGAGCCGGTGAAGACGCCGTCGTCCAGCGTCTCCAGGGAGAGCTGCTCGAATCCGGGGGCCTTCGGGGTGGCGTCGGAGAGAAACAGTTCGTACGACGCGTCGGGCGAGGGCTCCGCCACCTCGAACACCTGGAGCCGCCTGTCGCTGCCGGGGCTGCGGTAGCTGACCACGTCCATGCCGTACTGGGAGGACACGCTGGTACGGCTCCACCCCTCGGGGCGGGCGATGGTGAAGCCCTCGGAGTCGGTGTACCGGTCGTAACCGGCGGGGACCGTGCTATCCGGGTCCGGGGTGGACGGCGCGGTCTGCTCGGCGGAGAAGGACGGCTGCCGCGGGGCGGGTGGCTCCTGCGGTCCGGGGGTTCCGGAACCGGTGGGCTGCGACACGCTCGCCGAGGCGGCCTTGTCGTCCTCCCGGCCGTCCGCACCCTCGCCGCCTCCCAGGGTCTGGGTCAGCGCCAGTCCCACGGCCACACCGACCACGACGGCCCCGCCCACCACGGCCCATACCCGCTTCCGGTCGAGCCCGTGCCGCACCGGTGGCGGGGACGCGGGCGGGACGGGTGGCCCGGCGGGGCCGTGGGGCAGCTCGGGAGACGACCAGGAGGCCGGTGCGGGCTGCCCGGAGGGCACCGACGGGGGACCGCCGCCCGGCCACCGGATGCCCGTGAGGGTGGGGGCCGAGGGCGAGACGTCCGGGGGCGGCGGCATCACCGGAGCGGACGCCCCCGCGGCGGCGTCCGCCGTCGTGCCCTCCTCCCCTTCCTCCCAGCGCTGGTTCTCCTCGTTCCAGTACCGCGGTCCCCCACCCATCGCTTCCTTCTCCTCCCCCGTGTCTCCTGCGTCTCCTGCGTCTCCTGCGTCTTTCGGATACTGCCGTCGTCACATCCCGAGCAGTCCCGCCACGGCCCCGGCCGAGGCGAGCAGCGCCATGACGGCCTGGGCGTCCGCGAGTACCTCACGCAGCCGCTGACGGCGGCTCTCGCCGGCCGTACCGGTCCGGTCGATCTCCTCCTCGGTCTCCGCGAGGGCGGCGTCGAGCTGTACGGTCTGTTCGCTCCTCTGGAGCCGGGACAGGTCGGCCCGCAGTTCCCTTACCGCGGCGAGCAGTTCCTCGGTGGCTGCGTCGCGCGGAGCCGGGACGCCGTGGTGACTCTCCGCGCGTGCGTGACTACCGATAGCGAAGGTGCTGTGGGAGACGTCGCCCACGCGGACGCCCTTTTCCTCACTGGGTGCCATTGCTGGAAGATCCTCTCTCCGGCGTGGGGCCGCCGGTGGTGGCGGCGGCACGGGCGTGCGCACCGATGGCGAAGGTGGAGCCGTCGACGCGGTTGATGTTGACCGCGCCATTGCTGATGTTCACGATCTTCTGCACGAACTCACCGGTCTCGTAGCCGGCTTCGGCGAGCGCGAGCCGCACCCCGTGCCCGACGCGGTCCTGGATGCTGCGCAGGTAACGCCGCACATCCATGTCCTGGAAGGTGGAGCCCGCCCTCACCGCGGCCAGTTCACGCACCGAGACAGCGGGGCCTTCGAGCAACCCACCGCCCCGGCCGACGGTCAGCAGCCGCCACCCGTGGCCCAGGCCACGGCACAGGACGATCAGCGCGCGGCCCGCGGAGCCGGGTACCTGGACGGCGGCCGCGACGGTCCTGCCGAACCCGGTGGCGGTGCGGAGCTCGTGCTGAACGCGGTCGACGTTCTTGAACCTCTCCTGCAGCGGGGGCATCACGTGCGGGGCGATCTCCAGCATGAGCATCCGCCCCTGCGTGTGAACCCGCACGTAGACCGTGACGATCAGCTCCTCCTCCCAGCCGCCGACCCGGATGCGCAGGAAGTGCCGTCGGCCCTCGCCGCCCTCCTCGACCGCCCGCAGCCGATGCCGCTCGATCTCCTGCGGCGTGTACAGGGCCTGCGCGCGGTCGGTCTGTTCCTTGTCGACGGGAAGGAACACGCACTCGTCGATCTCCAGATGCCGCAGCCGGTCGCGCGCGGCGGAGCCCGCGCTCTCGGCGGGCACACGCAGTTGTTCGATCAAGGGCCGGATCCGGTCGAGGATCGCCCGGTTGCTGAGCGGCTCCTGGTTCCCCTTCTGCTCGTCCGGCCGGAGTTCGACGGCCAGCACCCAGCTGTCGCGCCCGATTCCGGCCCCACGGAACGGACTCGCCTCGTCGTACATCACCAGCGGCGCGTGCTGTTCCTGCCGGATACGCTCCCTCAGCCGGACGAACCGCTCTCCCCCGGCCTGTTCCGCGGGGTCTTCCGCGACATCCCGGAATCGCCGCCGCGACAGCTCCTCGGTGAGCACGCGGGCGAACTGGTCGCGCCGGACCGCCACGCACAGTCCGATCAGCACGAGGAAAACGAGCGCCGTCCAGGCCTGCCACGGCTCGAACGTCCCCTCAAAGCCGGTGAAGAGCGGAAACGGAAGGTCGCCGAGGCCGAAGACGTCGCCGCTCGAACCACTGGAGTCGTAGGAGTCGTAGGAGTCGTAGGCGGGATCGTACGAACCGTACGAGGAACCGGAATCCGAACCGGAGCCGCCGGTGGCGGCACCGAAGCCGACCCCGACCATGGTGGCCAGGCACACCGCGAAGTAGAGCCGTCCGAACCAGAGCACCAGGGCGGCGCCGGACTGCCTGGCCTGGGACGACTCCCCGTCACGGCCTTTGAACCAGCTCACGAGACCGAGCAGCACGCTGGGCACGAGCAGCACGGCCAGCAGGCCGTCGGTCACCAGTACGCCCACGGCCCAGAGCCCGAGGACGGCGGCCGACCAGCACAGCGCCCGCCGCTGGGCCCGCAGCGCGTGCGCCAGGACCCGGGCCGCGTCGAAACCCGGCGAGGGGGCCACGATCCGCTGCTCGTGGAGATACAGCTCTTCGATGACCCGGTCGCGGTAGACGAGGTCCAGGTTGACGCCCCCGCACAGCAGCCTGGTCACCTCGCTGGCACGGGGCGGGACGCGCGGGAGGTCCGGCGGTGCCGTGCCGTCCGTGTGGTGCGATTGCTGCGGCACGTGGGCAGTGCTCATACCGGTCCCCCGATGCGGATGCGCATGTGTCCTTGGTGGCGGAAGAGTTGAAGGAGCATCAGCATAAGGGGGCGGCAACATCACGCAAAGCGAATTGTCAATAGTGTGATGGTGTGAGATGCGTTAACCTTTGGCCATGGGCTGGAGTCATGACCGCTCCACCGCACACGTGGACGCGCCCGCACACGCGAACGGGCCCCGTACCGGTCGAACCCGGTACGGGGCCCGTGGCCCGGAACGTGACCGACGGATCAGATGAGGCCGAGGCCTCGGACCGCCTCGCGCTCCTCCTCGAGCTCCTTGACGGAGGCGTCGATGCGGGCGCGGGAGAAGTCGTTGATCTCCAGGCCCTGGACGATCTCGTACTTCCCGTCCTTCACGGTGACCGGGAAGGAGGAGATCAGGCCCTCCGGGACGCCGTAGGAGCCGTCCGACGGGATGCCCATGGAGACCCAGTCGCCGTCCGCGGTGCCGTTGACCCAGGTGTGGACGTGGTCGACGGCCGCGTTGGCGGCGGAGGCGGCCGACGAGGCGCCGCGGGCCTCGATGATCGCGGCGCCGCGCTTGGCGACGGTCGGGATGAAGTCCTCGGCCAGCCACTTCTCGTCGTTCACGACCTCGGCGGCGTTCTTGCCGGCGACGGTGGCGTGGAAGATGTCCGGGTACTGCGTGGCGGAGTGGTTGCCCCAGATGGTCAGGCGCTTGATGTCGGCGACCGTCGAACCCGTCTTCTTCGCCAGCTGGGTCAGCGCGCGGTTGTGGTCCAGGCGGGTCATCGCGGTGAAGCGCTCGGCCGGTACGTCCGGCGCGGCGGCCTGGGCGATGAGCGCGTTGGTGTTGGCCGGGTTGCCGACCACGAGCACCCGGATGTCGTCCGCGGCATGGCCGTTGATGGCCTGGCCCTGCGGCTTGAAGATGCCGCCGTTGGCCTCCAGGAGGTCACCGCGCTCCATGCCCTTGGTGCGCGGGCGGGCGCCCACGAGAAGGGCGACGTTGGCCCCGTCGAAGGCCACGTCCGGGTCGTCCGAGATGTCGATGCCCTGGAGCAGCGGGAACGCGCAGTCGTCCAGCTCCATGGCCGTGCCCTCGGCCGCCTTGAGCGCGGGGGTGATCTCCAGCAGGCGCAGCTTGACCGGCACGTCCGCGCCGAGCAGCTGGCCGGAGGCGATGCGGAAGAGCAGGGCGTAACCGATCTGGCCGGCCGCGCCGGTGACGGTGACGTTCACGGGGGTGCGGGTCATGGCGTTCTCCGTATGACAGCTGGCGGTGGGGCGTCCCTGCCCCGGGGTACGGGATCCCGTCCGGCTCGTGACCAGTGCCCGCCACGATGATCGATCACCGGTACGGAGAGATCACCGCTGGACGGTCGGTCTCTTGGCGTCAAGAGAGATCCAGCGGTCAGGCTACCGCGCATCCACGATCGCGGACGGCCGGGCTCCATGTGGCCCGTCCCACAGGGTGACCGAGGGATACGCCGGCGCACCCACGGGAAAGGCGACCGCCCGCCCGGGAGAGGGACGGAGGCGGCCGCCGTTCGGGTGACCGAATCCTGCCGGACTCCCGTGGGGGTCACATGCACGTGCCTGACATTCGCCGGCTCATGCCCGTCCCGCGCCACGAACTTCACCGGGAGGGGCCGACCCGCGCCGGTCCCGGGGGGCCACCGTCGCGCGCCACCTGCGCCCGTACCCGGCGGGCCGGCGGGCGCGCTTCGGAGACCTACTCCGCGGTCCCCGCCACCGCCTCCTCCGTGCACCCCTCCTCGCCGGAGGCCAGCAGTACGCACGCCTTGGCGTCCGCCGCCTTCCCGACCGCCATCATCGGGGTATACGTGACCGTGTCGCCGACCTCGGTGATGCTGTCGCTCTGCTTGCTCTTCCCACCGGAGATCTCGACCGTGTCGCCCTGCGCGGCCTGGGTGATCCGGCCCCACGCGGCACCGCAGACCTCGCTGTAGCGGACCTCGACGAGGGTGGTGCCGACAGTCGCCGTCCGCGTCGTGGTCACGAGGTCACCGCTGCACCCCATGCTCTCCGCGTCCTTGCCGTGGCAGCTGTCGCCGCTGCACTCCACACCGGCGGGCAGATTCGCGGGGACGGAGGCCGTGGGCGAGGGCGACTTCACCGCCTCACCCTCCTTGTCGCTCTCGAGCCCGGTGACGTAGAACGCGGCTGCGATCACCACCAGCACGCAGACGGCGCCCGCGAGGAACGTTCCCGTGCGCCGCCTGCCACCGGAACCGCCGCGGCCCGCCGTCCCTCGGCCCGCCGCCCTTCGGGGCGGAGCGCCCTGCGCGCCCGACGGGGACGGTCCGGTGTACCCGGCCATGCCCCAGGAGTTCGGTCCCGACGCGTCACGGACGTCCGAGGCGGTGGGCTGCTCAGGCACCAGCGGGGGACCCCCGGCCGGGCCGGCGACGCCCGGCCGGACTGCGGCGCCCCCGCCCTTGCGCCCTCGGCCGCCCGCACCGGTCGACGACGGACCGGCGAGCTCGCTCAGCGCGGAACGCGCCTGCGAGATCCTGATCGCCTCCATTGTCATGTCGTGACGCATCTCCGAGCGGCTCCAGGCCCGCTCGGCCAGCTCCCACATCGTGGTCAGGTGCACCGGATTGGTTCCGGTCACCTCGGCCAGCGCCACGATCGCGCCCTTGGGCGCGAGCAGCCGGCCGTTCAGATAACGCTCCCAGGACGTCTTGCTGTATCCCGTGCGGTCCGAGACCGACGCGACACTCATGCCACTGCGGTCCACCACCCGTCTGAGCTGGCTCGTGAACTCCTTGATCTGCGGATCGAGTTCATCCGGCAAGGCCTTCCAACGAGGCATTGATTCCCCACCTTCCCCCGGTCGTGCTGGTATTTCCCCGCGCGTGGTGCCTCTGCCGAGTCCCCGTTCCGGCTACCCACATGGATGCCGCCAGACAGGATCTCAATTTCCGAGGTGGGGCGCACGGGAGCGTCGGGGCCGCGGGCTTGCGCCGTCGCACACTCATTCGCTCGTGTCCCAGTCTCCCACCGGCAACCCCTTCGACCGAACGGAACCGGCACAACGCGTGGGACATCACAGTTTGTCCCGGATCGTCATGATTATCACGCCTCCGGGGTTCCGGAGGCGCTTCGCGGAAGTCCCCGGGACGATCCGGGGCATCCGGGGGACGTAGCGGAACGGTCACTTCCGTGCCACAGCGCCCTGACAGCCGTTGAACAGCCGGTTCACGGTGCAGGAAGGTTGCTTCCGGCGGCGGCCCGTCCTTTCACGGGGGTGAGGACGGGCCGCCGTTCACCGGACGGGCGAGACAGCGGGTGCGTCAGCTGTTGCTGACGGTGAAGTGCAGGGTGTCCTTCAGGAACGGGATCTCCAGCCAGGGCCCGGGCTGCGCCATCAGCGCCAGCAGCACGATCGACAGACCCAGCACCCCGTACGTGGCGATGTCCGTGAAGCGGGAGCGTACGGCGAGCATGCCGACACCCGGCAGCGCCCAGCGCAGCGCCCCGCCGACCAGCAGCGCCGCCCCGATCAGCAGCGTGCCGATCCGGAACAGGTCGAGCGCCGTCAGCAGCAGGCCGAGACCGGCCATGAGCAGGACGGCAAGGATCGGCCACTGCCGGGCGGGCGCGGGAGCGTCGCCGGGTGCGGCCCGGCCGCCGCCCTCCGGGCGGGCGGTGTCCCTGGTGAAGAGGGGGAAGCGACGGGTGGCGCGCCGTGGCCGCCCGGAGGCGTCGGGCGCGCTGACGGGGTCGATGACCGTGATGTCCTCGTCGGCGACGCCCCCGGAGGCCTCCTCGACGGCGGCCCCCTCGACCGGCTCCCGTTCCTGCCCCTTCTCCCGGCCCTGCTCCCGCTTCTGCTTGCACCCCCGGTCCGGCTCCGGCTCGTGCGTCTCGCCGAAGTCGGTCCCGGTCTCGCGGGCCCTGGCATCTGCCTCTCGGGCACTGCGGTCAGCCGGCACTGCGCTCCGCCGCCTCGACCACGTTGACCAGCAGCTGGGCCCGGGTCATCGGGCCGACACCGCCGGGGTTCGGGGAGATCCAGCCGGCCGCCTCGGCCACGTCCGGGTGCACGTCGCCCACGATCCTGCCCTCGGCGCTACGGGAGACGCCGACGTCGAGGACGGCCGCGCCGGGCTTGACGTCCTCCGGGCGGACGAGGTGGGCGGAGCCGGCGGCGGCGACGATGATGTCCGCGCGCTTGAGATGCGCCGACAGGTCGCGGGTGCCGGTGTGGCACTGGGTCACGGTGGCGTTCTCGCTGCGCCGGGTCAGCAGCAGCGGCATCGGGCGGCCGATGGTCACGCCACGGCCGACGACGACGACCTCGGCACCCCTGATCTCCACGCCGTAGCGGCGCAGCAGGGTGAGGACACCGTTGGGGGTGCAGGGCAGCGGGGCCGGCTCGTTCAGGACCAGGCGGCCGAGGTTCATCGGGTGGAGGCCGTCGGCGTCCTTGTCCGGGTCCATGAGTTCGAGGATGCGGTTCTCGTCGATGCCCCTGGGCAGCGGCAGTTGGACGATGTACCCGGTGCAGGCCGGGTCCTCGTTCAGGTCGTGGACGACCGCCTCGATCTCCTGCTGCGTGGCCGTTTCGGGCAACTCCCGCTGGATGGAGGCGATACCGACCTGGGCGCAGTCCCGGTGCTTGCCTGCGACGTACTTCTGGCTGCCGGGGTCGTTCCCGACGAGGATCGTGCCGAGGCCGGGTGTGATGCCCTTCCCCTTCAGCGCCGCCACGCGGACGGTCAGATCGGACTTGATCGCTGCTGCGGTGGCCTTGCCATCGAGAATCTGGGCGGTCATGGCCCCATCCTCGCGGATGACCGGGCCCTGGTTCCAATCCGCCCGCATTCCGGCCGCACCGTACGGGTGTCGTACCCGGGCCGCGCCACGGGTGCGCCCCGGGCGACCGCGAGGTTCGCGATCCCACACACCGGCTCCGGCCCGCCCCCTCACCGGTCATTTCCCACCTGTCATCCGGCCAAGATCAGCAATGTTGCACTTGCACAACACAATCTGCCCGCGGCTGGACAATCGACAGATGCGTCGAGAACGATGAACGGACAGTGCCGCGGGCAGTACCGGGGGGACGGACCGCATCTGTAGACCTTCCTCCGAACCGCGCCCCGCGTGTCCCGCACCTGAAGCGACAACGGAGGAAGAACCGCCATGAGCTTCGGCGACCCGAACACCCCCTACGGGCAGCCGCCCCAGCAGCACGGCGGACCCGGATACGGCTACCCGCAGCAGCCGCCGCCCGGCCAGCCCGGCTACGGCTACCCCTCGCCACCGCAGTTCCCGCAGTCCTACGGACAGCCGGGGCCGGGTCCCGCGGCGGTCATGCCGGGCAGCGTGAAGGCCGCGCGCGTGATGCTGTTCGTGCTCGGCGGGCTCCAGGCCCTCAGCGGCGTGCTGATGATGGTGGCCAGCGCCTGGTTCGCGGACTACCTCGAGGAGGAACTCTCCTCCGACCCGAACTTCTCGTCGGACGACGTGAACACCGTCGGCGACATCGGCGCGGGCATCATGATCGTGCTCGGTGTGATCGTCCTGGGGTTCGCGTTCTGGGCGATCCTCACCGCCGTGAAGATGGCCACGGGCCGCGGCGGGGTGCGTGTCTCCGCGATCGTCTACGCCTCGGTGGTCACGCTGTTCAGTGTGATCAGCCTGCTCACAGCCAACGTCTTCGCGCTGATCAGCCTGATCCTCGGGATTCTGATCATCGTGTTCTGCGCCAACCGGAACGGCAGCTACTGGTTCAACCGGCCCCGGTACTGAGCCTGTTCCGCCGCCGCGCCTGTTCCGCCGCCGCGCCGGATCCGCCGCTGTGCCGGATCCACTGCTGTGCCGGTTTCGTCCGGCGCCGCTTCCGGCCAGTCACGCACCGGGGCCGTGCCCCACCCGTACGGGGGGGAGAGACGCGGCCCCGGTGCGTCGCCCTCGTCTGACGGGGTAGCCGTCAGACGAGGGCGACGCACCTTGTACAGCATCATCGTCCTGCCTCCGCCGACCACGGGGGACGCAGGACACCCCAGCACACGGCCCCGGCTCACCCCGGGCGAAGGCCTCGCCCTCGGCCGGGCCTCGCACGTCGAGGCCCGGCCGGAGCGGCTGGACGCACCGGTGCCGTCCGGGTTCCCGCGGATCGTCCTCCCCTCGACCGGCGACCTGCCGCCGGAGGTCGGGGCACCGCGCCACGACTGCCTGCGCGGTGCGCCCCACGCCCCACTTGCCCACCCGTCGGCCGGGTCCCGCTCGCCGCCGCCTACCGCACGTACGCAGACCGCGTCGCCCACTATCTCAAGGAGGACCCGCCTCCGACCGGGAAGTGACCCCGAGACGTCCGGGGTTGCGTCCCTCCGCCCGTCCGCCCCCCTCCGCTCGCGCGGGCGGGCAGGCAGGCAGAGGGGCGGGAACCCTGGCGGGCAGTCGGCGTCACGGCCACTCACCGTCAGTGGAAGAAGTGGCGCGTCCCCGTGAAGTACATCGTCACGCCGGCCTTGTTCGCGGCTCCGACGACCTGCTCGTCGCGGACCGAGCCACCCGGCTGGACCACGGCCCTGACCCCGGCCCCGGTGAGGATCTCCAGGCCGTCGGGGAAAGGGAAGAAGGCGTCGGACGCGGCGAAGGAACCGGCCGCACGCTCGGCTCCCGCACGCTCCACCGCGAGCTTCGCGGAGTCGACCCGGTTGACCTGGCCCATGCCGACGCCGACCGAGGCACCGTCCTTGGCGAGCAGGATGGCGTTGGACTTCACGGCCCGGCACGCCCGCCAGGCGAAGGCCAGCTCGGCAAGCTCCGCCGCGGACAGCGCCTCGCCGCTCGCGAGGGTCCAGTTCGCGGGGTCGTCGCCCTCGGCCTGGAGGCGGTCGGTGACCTGGAGGAGGGCTCCGCCGTCGATCGGCTTGACCTCGACCGGGGCTGCGGGGGCCTCGGGAGCGCGCAGCACGCGGATGTTCTTCTTCTTGGTGAGGGCCTCGAGAGCGCCCTCCTCGTAGTCCGGCGCGACGACGACCTCGGTGAAGACCTCGGCGACCTGCTCGGCCATCTCCCTGGACACCGGGCGGTTGACCGCGATCACACCGCCGAACGCGGACAGCGGGTCGCAGGCGTGCGCCTTGCGGTGCGCCTCGGCGACGTCCGCACCGGTCGCGATGCCGCACGGGTTGGCGTGCTTGATGATCGCGACGCACGGCTCGCTGTGGTCGTACGCGGCACGGCGGGCGGCGTCCGTGTCCGTGTAGTTGTTGTACGACATCTCCTTGCCGTGCAGTTGCTCGGCCTCCGCGAGGCCACCCGTGCCGGAGGTGTAGAGGGCGGCGGGCTGGTGCGGGTTCTCGCCGTAGCGCAGGGTGTGTGCGCGGTCGTACGTGGCGCCGAGGAAGTCCGGGAACCGCGACTCGTCGACCGGGGCGTACTCGGCGGCGAACCAGGAGGCGACCGCCACGTCGTACGCGGCGGTGTGCCGGAAGGCCTCGGCGGCGAGCCGCTTGCGGGTGGTGAGGTCGAAGCCGCCGCCCTTCACCGCAGACAGGACGTCGGCGTAGCGGGCGGGACTGGTCACCACGGCGACCGAGGGGTGGTTCTTCGCCGCGGCACGCACCATCGACGGACCGCCGATGTCGATCTGCTCCACGCACGCGTCGGGCGTCGCGCCCGAGGCGACGGTCTCGCGGAACGGGTAGAGGTTGACCACGACCAGGTCGAACGGCTCCACGCCCAGCCCACCGAGCTGCTGCCGGTGGCTGTCGAGGCGCAGGTCGGCGAGGATGCCGGCGTGGACCTTCGGGTGCAGGGTCTTGACGCGGCCGTCCAGGCACTCGGGGAAGCCGGTGAGCTCCTCGACCTTGGTGACCGGCACGCCGGCGGCGGAGATGCGGCCGGCCGTGGACCCAGTGGAGACGAGCTCCACGCCGGCCTCGTGCAGGCCGCGCGCGAGATCCTCGAGGCCTGTCTTGTCGTAGACGCTGACGAGCGCCCGTCGGATGGCCCGCTTGTTGCTCTCGGCGGTCACTGGATAACTACCTTTCGTCCCTCAATGCGATAGCCGTTGCGGGCGAGCCGCCCCACGACCTCGACGAGCAGCCTTCGCTCGACTTCCTTGATGCGCTCGTGCAGCGCGCTCTCGTCGTCCTCGTCCCGGACCTCCACCACGCCCTGCGCGATGATCGGCCCGGTGTCGACGCCGTCGTCGACGAAGTGGACGGTGCAGCCGGTGACCCTGACGCCGTACGCGAGTGCGTCCCGCACGCCGTGGGCTCCGGGGAAACTGGGCAGCAGGGCAGGATGGGTGTTGACGAACCGCCCGCCGAAGCGCGCGAGGAACTCCCTGCCCACGATCTTCATGAACCCGGCGGAGACCACGAGGTCGGGCTCGTGGGCGGCGACGGCCTCGGCGAGTGCCGCGTCCCACTCCTGCCGGGTGGCGTGGTCCCCGACCCGGCACACGAAGGTCGGCAGCCCGGCGCGCTCGGCGCGGGCAAGCCCCTCGATGCCCGCGCGGTCGGCGCCGACGGCCACGATCCCGGCTCCGTACGCCTCGGCGCCGGTGGCGGCGATCTCGTCGAGAAGCGCCTGAAGGTTGGTGCCGGATCCGGAGACCAGCACGACGAGACGCCTGACGCGCTCGGCCACGGGCTTGGCGGCCACGGTGAGGCCCTTTCTCGGGGAGCACTGGTGCGGTCGGGGACCAGCACTTTGTACATTCATACGAATGCTTCGCGCCCTCGGATACGGGGAAGCCTACGAAGCGGCCGACCGCCGGCAACGATACCGGCACATGAGGCGGCCCCCACGGGACGGGTACGTGGCCGGAAGGTAGCGTCTGGGAAGAGCCGGTTCACAACGTCCGGGAACGACCGGTCGCCCGGGAACGCCACCCGTGCACCAAGCGTTCACAGGGCGAGGCGCCCGGGCCGGAAAGCGGACGGGCACGCGCCGGCTCAGCCGTACATGTCCCGGCCTGCCTGGCAGCGGCTGCAGTCGAGCAGTGGCTGTAGCAGTTGTTGATCGACTTGATCGACTTGATTGACTTGATCGACTTGATTAAGGGGAAGACGCTCACTTGATGCCGGACCGCAGCCTGCGACTCCTCACGTTCCCCCAGCCGTCGGCGCAGGGAGGGGGGCGTGGCGCCGTGCTGCTGCGGGAGCACCCCTCCTCGCCGCCCGAGCCGCCCCGGGGCGAAGGCAGCGGCGGCGACAGGCGCCGTGGATCCGAGGAGAACAACCCGTTCGCGCCGCCGCCGGAGGGGACTCCCGACCAGCCCTGGCAGCCCCGGCGTCCGCCCGGCGACGAGGGCGGTGACAGCGGCGGCGAGGGGGACGGCGGCCGTCCCCTCTGGGGTGGGCGGTGGAGCGACCGGCAGCCCGGCCGTTCCTCCGGCGGCTTCGGTGAGCGCCCGCGCGGCCCGGAGGGGCAGGGCGGTGGCGGGGCCGGCGCCCCCCGGAGCCCCGGCCCACGCTGGGATCCCACCGATCCGGCCCAGCGCCGGGCTCGCTACTCCCTGCTGTCCGGGATGTGGGCCTTCTTCTTCGCCCTGTTCGGCTGGCCGTACGTCGGGCTGCTGCTGGGTGCGCTCGCCGTGCACTGGGCCGTCAGCGCCCTGCGGGCCAAGCCCCGCGCGGCGTCCGACCCCGACTCCCCGGCGCCGCCCGCGCAGAAGGGCCGTCCGCAGACCACGGCGGCGGTGAGCGGGCTGGTCACGGCCTCCCTGGCGCTCATCCTGGTCGCCGTCAGTTTCACGGCACAGATGGTCTACCAGGATTACTACACGTGCACGAATGACGCCCTCACCCAGCAGTCCAAGGAGTCCTGCAACGACCTCCTGCCGGATGAGCTCCAGAAGCTGCTCGGGACGGCCGAGTGAGAGCCGGCCGGCAGCGCGCCCCGGCTTCCCCGCTCCCCGAAGCCGCCTCCTGCCCTACGGGGCAGGAGGCGGCTTCGGGGTTTCGGGAGCGGTGGGGACGCCCCGGCCGGAGAGGTCACGGCTGAGGGCGCTCCGGCCGGGGGCGGGGTCCGGCGGGAGGAAGTCGTAGGAGTCGGCGGCGTCCCGGCCCCGTCGGCCGTCCGCCACCGTACCGGCACCGCTCTCCGGCGATCCCCGGCGTGGGAGGCCGATCCTCGAGATCCATGCCCGCGCAGTCGCCCGCGCCCCTGCCCACGCCTCCTCGTCCGCGCTCGCCGGTGCCCGCTCCGCCCGCTCGTTCCGGGGCGTGCGGCACCGCCAGGCCCGTACCGCCAGGGCCGTCGCCGTGGCCACCAGTCCGATCCACACCAGCGTCGCGGCCCCTGTCTGCCACCACACCGGCCCGAACCGGGAGAGTGCGGCGACGCCCATCGGCCCACCCGCCATCGCGGCGAACAACGCCAGCAGGGCCGCGCACAGTACCGCCGCGACTCCGGCGACACCGGCCGTCCGGCCTCGCGACCAGAGCGCGTACGGTTCCTGCCCCGACCGCCCGCCCCCGGGCTCCGTCGGGCGGCCGGCCGTCGTGGCCCCCTGCGCGACATACCACCCCGCTGCCGCCCCGGCCGCCAACGGCACGGCCACGGCCGCCCAGTTCACCGGCGTCCCGGCCCCCGCGTCCGGCACCGCCGCAAGGAGCGGGAAAGCGGGCAGCGGCGGAGCCGGCGTGGCGGAGAGCGGAGTCACGGCATGGCCGGCGCCGAGGAGGAACCCGGGCCCCAGGGCGTACGCCGTCGCCCACACCGCAGCGTTCGGCAGCAGGGCGACGCCGAGCAGCAGCACCGCGACCCACCCCGACCACCCCCGCGTCAGGCGCAGGAAGGCGTCCTGGGTCTCGCCACCGTGCCACAGCAGTGACACCGTCAGCAGCAATGCTCCGCCGACGACGAGCACCGCCGCCCCGGCCGCCGCCGCCCGCGCGGCGGCTCCGAGGCGCCCGTCCGGGCCGAGGAGCAGATGGCGTACGCCCCGCGGCAGCAACGCACCCGCCGTCCGTTCCAGTGACCCACGGGGGCAGCCGTACGCCCGCCACACCCCCACACCCGCCGCCACCACCGCGACCAGCGGCACGCACACGCCCGCCGACGCCCATGCCGGACGCAGCGCGCCGCCCGCGGCGTAGAGCGCCGCGGGCGTGCCGACGGCCAGGTAGCCGAGGACGACGCCGGCCCAGGCCGTCGGACCATGGACGAGCGGGGCGTCACTCGGAGCTCCCGAGGCGTCCGACACGTTTGACGCACCCCCGTCGGTGGCGTCGCGGGCCGCCCGGTGCAGCAGCCACACCGGGAGCGCGAGCAGCAGCAACGGCGGGACACCGAGTGGAGCCGGCACGCCCGAGAGCGTGTCGGTGCGGACCAGTTCGGCACCGTGCGCCAGCAGCCACAGCGCCGCCGCGACACTCAGCGCGCCGTCGGGCCCGCTGTCCGGGTACGGCGAGCTGATCCACAGCAGCATCACGAGCACGGCGAACGCGGCGAGCCCGAGCCCGGCCGCGAGGGCTCCGCCGAGGAGGGAGGGGCCCAGTCCGGGCGAGCGGTCACGCATCCGGGTGAGCAGGAGGGACTGCCTCGTTCGGCGGGTGGTCGTCTGGATCACACCCGTCATGCTCCCAACGGCACACACTTTCCCTGCGTAACAGGCGAAGCGCCGCCGTGTCGCTCAATATACGTTTATGTACTTTTTCGCACGAAGGGGCACCCTGTGACACAGAGCCCTGCCACCCCCCTCCCCCCACCCGGGGAACGCCGACGCCTGCGCGAGTCCCGCTCGCTGACACAGGCTCAGCTCGCCCGGCGGGTCGGCGTCAGCCGCGAGACGGTGCGTGCGTGGGAGTCCGGCCGCACCGCACCGCGCGGCCGGAAGGGGGAGGCGTACGCGAAACTGCTGATCACCGCCACCACCGCCCCGGCGAAGCCCGGGCCCACCGGCCCCCTCACGCCGACCGAGACGACGAGGTCGGCCGACTCGGCCGACTCGGCCGAGTCCCCCGAGATCTCCAGGCGTTCGGCCGAGTCTCCCACGCGTTCGGCCGCCGGTCGGGCCGGCCGGGGGCAGCCCTCCTGGTCCGTCCTGGAGGAGGTCGCCGATCCCGCCGCCCTGACGCCCGCTCAGGCCTTCGACGCCTTGTACGCCTTCTGCGCCCCGGCGCTCGTACGACAGACGTACCTGCTGTCCGGCCGTCGCGACCTGGCGCGTGAATCGGTCGAGCGGGCCTTCCAACTGGCCTGGGAACGCTGGCCCGAGGTGGCCCGCGACCGTGACCCGGCCGGCTGGGTGCGCGCGGCGTCGTACGAGTGGGCGCTCGCCCCGTGGCACCGGTTCCGGCCCCGCTACCGACACCCGGAACCACCGCCCTCGCAGCCCTTCGACCGCGCGCTGCTGGACGTCCTGCTGCACCTTCCGCCGCCGCACCGCCGCGCACTCGTGCTCTACGACGGTGTCGGCCTCGACCTGCCGGAGACCGCGGCGGAGACGGAGGCGAGCACGCCCGCGACCGCGAACCGCCTGCTGCACGCACACGCGACCCTCGCGGCCCGGCTGCCGGAACTGTCGGATCCGCTCGTGCTGCACCGACGGCTAGCCGAACTGGCCGCCACCGAACACCTCCGGTCCGCCAAACCGCCGGAGGTACGCGACGGCAGCGAGCGCAGAGCCCGCTTCCGGACCCGGGCCGCCGTCGCCTTCACAGTGGCCCTGATCGGCGCCACCGCACTCACCCTGTGCACGGCCCCCACACGGTACGACCCGCCGGTACCGCCCGGCGAGACGGTCCGGGGGGTACCGCCGCGGGTGGCGCCGGGGCCCCTCTCGGGCAAGGAGCGGGAGCTGCGCACCAAGCTCCGTGAGGAACTGCTGCACGGCCCGGAGCGACTGGCACCGCAGTCACGGTGACGGACCCGGCCGCGGCCCCGGTACGGCCTCCGCTTCCGGTCCCGCGTCCGGGAACGACGATGGGCCCGTTCCCCCGGGGAGGGACGGGCCCATCCGTGTTCTGCGGGTGATCAGCCCGCTAGGATCTCGCGTGCCAGCTTGGCCGTCTCGGTCGGCGTCTTGCCGACCTTGACGTCCGCGGCCTCGAGGGCCTCCTTCTTGGCCTGGGCGGTACCGGACGAACCGGAGACGATGGCGCCGGCGTGGCCCATGGTCTTGCCCTCGGGCGCGGTGAAGCCCGCGACGTAGCCGACGACCGGCTTCCTCACGTTCTCCTTGATGTACGCCGCGGCCCGCTCCTCGGCGTCGCCGCCGATCTCACCGATCATCACGATCAGGTCGGTGTCGGGGTCGGCCTCGAACGCGGCCAGCGCGTCGATGTGGGTCGTACCGATGACCGGGTCGCCACCGATGCCGACGGCCGACGAGAAGCCGATGTCCCGCAGCTCGTACATCATCTGGTACGTCAGCGTGCCGGACTTCGAGACCAGGCCGATGCGGCCCGGCTTGGTGATGTCGCCCGGAATGATGCCGGCGTTCGACTGGCCCGGGGTGATCAGACCGGGGCAGTTCGGGCCGATGATCCGGGTCTTGTTGCCCTGCGACACGGCGTACGCGTAGAACGCGGCCGAGTCGTGGACCGCGATGCCCTCGGTGATGACGACCGCGAGCGGGATCTCGGCGTCGATGGCCTCGACGACGGCGGCCTTCGCGAACGCCGGCGGTACGAAGAGGACGGACACGTTCGCACCCGTCTTCTCCATCGCCTCGGCGACCGTGCCGAAGACCGGGATGTCGTTGCCCTCGATGTCGACGGAGGTGCCCGCCTTGCGCGGGTTCACCCCGCCGACGATGTTCGTGCCGTCGGCCAGCATGAGCTTGGTGTGCTTCATGCCCGTGGCACCGGTCATGCCCTGGACGATGACCTTGGAGTCCTTGTTGAGGAAGATAGCCATGGCTGTTCTGTCCCTCGTCCCTTACTTCGCGGCCGCGAGTTCGGCGGCCTTGTCGGCCGCGCCGTCCATGGTGTCCACGCGCTGCACAAGCGGGTGGTTGGCGTCCGAGAGGATCCTGCGACCCAGTTCGGCGTTGTTGCCGTCCAGGCGCACGACCAGCGGCTTGGTGACTTCCTCACCCTTGTCCGCGAGCAGCTGCAGCGCCTGCACGATGCCGTTGGCGACCTCGTCACAGGCGGTGATGCCACCGAAGACGTTGACGAACACAGACTTGACGTCCGGGTCCCCGAGGATGATCTCCAGGCCGTTGGCCATGACCGCGGCGGAGGCGCCACCGCCGATGTCGAGGAAGTTGGCGGGCTTCACACCGCCGTGCGCCTCACCGGCGTAGGCGACGACGTCCAGGGTGCTCATCACGAGCCCCGCGCCGTTGCCGATGATGCCGACCTCGCCGTCGAGCTTGACGTAGTTGAGGTTCTTCTCCTTGGCGGCGGCCTCCAGCGGGTTGGCCGCGGCCTTGTCGTGGAACGCCTCGAAGTCGGGGTGACGGAACTCGGCGTTGTCGTCGAGGCTCACCTTGCCGTCGAGGGCGAGGACGTCGCCGGAGGCGACCTTGGCCAGCGGGTTGACCTCGACGAGGAGCGCGTCCTCGGCGATGAAGGTCTTCCACAGCGTGACGAGGACGTCGGCGACCTTGCCGGCCACCTCGGCCGGGAACTTCGCGGCCTCGACGATCTCGCGCGCCTTCTCGGGGGTCACGCCCTTGTTGGGGTCGATCGGGGTCTTGGCGACGGCCTCCGGGCGGGTGGCCGCCACCTCCTCGATGTCCACGCCGCCCTCGACGGACGCGATGGAGAGGAAGGTGCGGTTGGCACGGTCGAGGAGGAAGGAGACGTAGTACTCCTCGACGATCTCCGGAGCGGTCTCGGCGATCATCACCTTGTGGACCGTGTGGCCCTTGATGTCCATGCCGAGGATGTCCGTCGCGCGGGCGACGGCCTCCTCCGGGGTTGCTGCCAGCTTCACGCCACCGGCCTTGCCGCGGCCACCGACCTTCACCTGCGCCTTGACGACGGACTTTCCGCCGAGACGCTCGGTGATCTCGCGCGCCGCCTCAGGCGTGTCGATGACTTCACCGGCCAGCACCGGTACATCGTGCTTGGCGAAGAGGTCCCTCGCCTGGTACTCGAACAGGTCCACGCGCTTCCGTCCCTATCAGTGATCTCGCGGTTCGTTGGATGCGTGGGCGTGCCGCGAAGGGCAACGTGACGACGTCCGCTGTGTCACAAGGGAAGCGCACACGGTGTCCGAGCGCGCGGCATGTCCATCTCGCAGGCTATCGCCGGTTGCGAAGCCTCCCGAAATCGTGAGGTCACACCTGAGCGGTGATGCCTGTCACATGATGCCCTGTTCGGTGACACAGAGTGCCATGGACGAGTGGCCTCACCGGGCTGGGGCCGACCCGGTGAGGCCCGCCGCGCACCCGGCGGGGCGGAAACGTTTCCGCCCTTCGGGGTGCGGTGCGGCCTGCTCCCACCCCCATGGGGCAGGCCACCTCATCCACGGGTCTGCGGCCGGACAGTCCGATGACGTTCGGCCGCCCACGCCCGGCTGCCCCGTGAAGCCTTTATTACTCGCGAGTCAGGCTAGTCGTGTGATCCACGTGACGTGCGCAACGCATGTGACATACATGACGTACGCCAGATACGCGACGTGCGGATGACTCGGGGACGGCGGGAAGGTCCAGGGCTCGGGCGTCCGCACCCGGAGGGGACGCGGGACCGACCCGGCGGACAGGCCCACGGCCCCGGGTGCGGCCCCGGACGGGCATGACCGTGTCCGGGCCCGGCCGGGGAGCTCGGCACGCCCCCGCGGGCGTGCCTACGCGGGGGAGACGGGGACGTCACGGTACCGGTCCCGTGTGTCGGCCGCTTCGGCCTGCGCGGCGGCGCCGGGGACGAGCAGGGCGCGGGGGCGGAGGCTCACGGTGACGGCCGGGGCGTCACCGTGACGCGGGGCGCCGTGGTCGGCGGCGGTGCGGTTGCCCGTCGTGCCGTCCGGGCTTTCGCCGGGGGGCGCGAGGAGCGGGGGCCGCCGGCCCGGTGTGCGGCACGGTCCTCGTGTCCCCTCGGCCGTCGGCTCCGTCGTGCGGCCGGGTGTCGCACGCCTCGGCTCCGATCCTCCGCCGGACGGGGCTTGGCGGGACGAGGCTGCACCGAACCGGCCGGCTCGGGACGGACCGGCTTGGGACGGGGGTCGAGCGTGGTGTCGAAGCCGGGCGTGCCGCTCTGCCCGTCCGAATCCGTCGGCCGCCCGCCCGGCACCGTGCCCGGGCCGTCGGACCGCCCGGCCGCAGCACTCGCCTCCGCCCGGACACCGTCCACCACCGACACCACGGCCTCGGCGACGGAGGCGACGGAGGCGACTCTGCTGCTCAATTCGAGGGATGGTCACGCACCGCATCCCAGAGGGGCCGGCCGGGGCCGGACCGCCTCCTCGCGAGACCCGTTCCCTGTGCCCCGCCGGACAGGCCGGCGTCACTCTCCGCGATTGAGTAGCAGAGCACCCAGGCCGGACGGCGACAGATCGACAAATCGTCACCGAACCCCTCATGCCCCCGTCCCTCCTCCTCTTCGCCGCGCCTCACCCCGGGTCCGGTACCGGCAGCGGACGTTTCTCGATCACCGCGGCCATCACCTCCGGAAACAGGTCGGGCGTGCAGGCGAACGCCGGCGCGCCCAGCGCGGCAAGTGCGGCCGCGTGCTCCCGGTCGTGGGCGGGCGTCCCCTCGTCGGACAGCGCCAGCAGCGTCACGAACTGCACCCCGGACGCCTTCATCGCCGCGACCCGCTTGAGCATCTCGTCGCGGATGCCACCCTCGTAGAGGTCACTGATGAGCACGACCACCGTCTCCGCGGGCCGAGTGATCTGCGACTGGCAGTACGCCAGCGCCCGGTTGATGTCCGTACCGCCGCCGAGCCGGGTCCCGAAGATCACGTCGACGGGGTCGTCGAGCTGGTCCGTGAGGTCGACGACCGCCGTATCGAACAGGACCAGCCGCGTGTCGATCGACCGCATGGACGCGAGGACCGCTCCGAACACCGACGCGTAGACGACGGACGCCGCCATCGACCCGGACTGGTCGATGCAGAGGACGACCTCCTTCTTCACCGACCGCGCGGCGCGCCCGTAGCCGATGAGCCGCTCGGGCACGACGGTCCGGTACTCGGGAAGGTAGTGCTTGAGGTTGGCCGCGATGGTGCGGTTCCAGTCGATGTCGTGGTGGCGGGGCCGGTTGACGCGGGCGCTCCGGTCGAGAGCACCGGTCAGGGTGGCCCGGGTGCGGGTGGCGAGCCGCTTCTCCAGCGCGTCGACGACCTTGCGGACGACGACCCGTGCCGTCTCTTTCGTCGTCTCCGGCATCACCTTGTTGAGCGACATCAGAGTGCCTACGAGGTGGACGTCGGCCTCGACCGCCTCCAGCATCTCCGGTTCCAGGAGGAGGGTGGCGAGCCCCAGCCGGTCGATGGCGTCGCGCTGCATGATCCGGACGCCGGAGGACGGGAAGTAGGTCCGGATGTCTCCGAGCCAGCGCGCCACCGACGGCGCGGACGCCCCCAGCCCCGCCGAACGCTCCTGCCCCGACCGCTCCTTGCCTCCCTTCTGCGGTCCGTCTCCCTTGCCGTAGAGCGCGGTGAGCGCTCCGTCCATGGCGGCGTCCTGGCCGGACAGGCCGCACCCGGTGCCGTCCGCCCCGCCCCCGCCCAGTACCAGCCGCCACCGCCGCAGCCGCTCCTGCTCCGTGCCCGTCACCGCAGCCGACATGTGTCCCCCCTCGTGCTGTGATCCTCCGTGCCGTGGTTCTTCGCCCCGTCGTCCTTCTGTCCGGGGTGTTCGTCCTGCACTCGTGTGCCCTGGGGTCTCGTGCACTGCGGCTGTGCGCCCTGCTGCCGTATCCGCACGCCGGTCATCGAGCCGCACCCACCAGGCCGGCGCGTGTCCCCGCCGTCCCCGCCGTCTCCGCCGCCCCGGGCGGCGGCCTGGTCCTCGTCCAGGCCGAGCAGCAGCCGCACCACGGGCAGGACCGCGTCCGCGCGAGCGGTGTCGAGGCCGGCCGCGAACCCGGGTGCTCCGGAGCCGGTGGTCGCCGAGCCGCTCGGCGTCCCCGGTCCGCGCCGGACCAGCTCACCCAGCGTGCGCCGGACCCCGGGCTCGTACGCCGAGAACGTCCGCCGCAGCAGCGGCAGTACGTCCGTGAACGCCTCCGTCGGCACGCCTGTCAGCCACGCGTCGACCAGTTCGCGGAGCCGCTCGTCGTGGACGAGGAGCAGGCCGCCACCCGAGCCGCCGCCGACGAAGCCCTCGATCCACGCCGCCGCGTCCGCCGACGCCGCACCCGGCGACGACAGCACCAGCCCCATCTGCCGGGCCGCCTCGTCGTGCGCCAGCTCCCCGTCGTCCAGCAGCAGGCGGACGGACCGCCCCCGTATCACCCCGGGCACGGTGTCCCGCGTCGCCAGCGTGCGCAGCACCGACGCCCAGCGGGTGCGCAGGCCGCCATGGCCCGGCGCGGGTGCGTCACCGAGGAGGCCGACCGCGCCGTGCACGGCGTCGAGGTGGCCGCGCATCTCGTCGGCGGCGTCCGCGTCCAGTCCGGCACACGCCGGTGGCAGGCCGATCAGGATCCGCTCCGCCAGCCCGGCGGCGACCTCCGAGAGCGCCCCGGAGCCGGTGCCGCGCACATCGCCGTAGCGCAGCGAGCGGACCAGGGCCGGCAGGGCCTGGGCGAGATGGCCGACGTCCGCGTCGAGAGCCGCGCGGTCGGCGAGTATCCGCATCACCGTCGGCAGCGCGTCGGGCAGCTCTGCCAGGAGGCAGCGCTCGGCGAGCCCGGTGATATCGGCGAGGTCCTGTGCGGCGACGGCGTCCGCCCCGGCCTTGGCGGTTGCGGCGGCGCGGACGGTCGTCCCCCATATCCCGGCCTCCGCGACCCGCACGGACAGCTCCGGTTCCCAGCGCAGCCGCCATGTCTCCCGGAAGGTGCCCGTACTCCCGTACGAGACCACCGGCTCGCCCCAGTGCACGGCAAGCAGCCGCAGCCGGTGCAGCAGTCTGCTGCGCTCCCCGTCGGTCTCCCTGCGCAGATCGAGTGCCAGCTCGCGCTCCGCTGGCTCGGGTTTCAGCCGCAGCCTGCGCTGGGTCCGCGTGAGGTCCCGCTGGAGGGGCACCGCGGGCGCCGCCGCCGGCACCTCCCCCAGCACGTCTCCGACGATCAGCCGGTCGTGCACCAGCGCCAGCGGCACGTCCGAACCCTCGCACATCACCGCCCGGACCGCGTCGGTCGTCTCGCCCAGTCCGGGCAGGGGCCGGCCGCGCATCGCGGCGAGCGTGTCCGCCAGCCGCACCGCCTCGATGACATGGGCGGAGGACACGATCCGGTCCTCGGCACGCAGCAGCCCCGCCACCTTGGTCATCCACCGCTCGACGGGCCGGTCCGCCGCGCCGAACAGATGCCCGTACCAGCCGGGCGAGGTGATGCCCGCACCGTATCCGCTGAAGCGGGAGAGCCTGCGGTTCGTCCACGGCACCCAGGTCATGTCCGCCTTGACCTTCGGCAGTCCCTTCAGCAGGGCCCGGTCGGCGGCGACCGTGGCCCTCCGCCGCAACGCGGGCACGTGCCAGGCACCGCAGACGACGGCCAGGCCGCCCCCGAACGCGCGCTGCGCCGCCCGGATCCGCAGGCGCATGTACGCCTCGCGGACGAGGTCGCGGTCGTTTCCGCCGCTTCCGTACTCCTCCCGGAGCGCCGTCATGGCTTCCTCCAGGGCGGTGAACGGTGCGATCGCCTCGCCCTTCTCCCCCGTACCACGATGCTCGACGACGTCCTCCCACCACCGCTCGGCGTCGTCGTGCCCGGCTGCCCCGGCCAGCACCCCGAGCGGATCGATCCGCACATCGGCGCCCGCGCCGGCACCGGTTGTCCGCTCCTCGTCCGCCGTTTCCCGGTCCTTCGGCCCGCAGCCCGCCTCCTCGTCCCTCCTCCAGGCCAGGCCATGGGTGGCCGGCAGGTCGATGAAGCGGGCGGGGACGCCGTGTTCGAGCGCCCAGCGGATCGCGACCCACTCCGGGGAGAACTCGGCGAGCGGCCAGAACGCCGAGCGGCCGGGCTCGTCCACGGCATGGGCGAGCAGGGCGACCGGCGGACGCATGTCCTCGTCCGCGGCGAGCGGAATCAGATCGTTCGCCTCGGGCGGACCCTCGACCAGGACGGCCTTTGGCCGGGTCTCCTCCAGCGCGGCCCGCACCGCCCGCGCCGACCCCGGACCGTGGTGCCGCACTCCGAGGAGCAGCGGCCTCGTCCCCCGGCCGCCGCCGGGCCGGTCCGCGTCGCTCATGTCGCCCATGCCGCCCCCGTCCCCCTCGAAGCCCCGCCGGGCGGGCACGCCGGCTCCCGACGCGCCGCGCTCCCCGTGCCGTTCACGCGCCGGCCTCCCGGCAGGCCCGGTAGAAGTCCGCCCAGCCGTCACGCTCGCGGACGACGGTCTCCAGGTACTCCTGCCAGATGACGCGGTCCGCAGCCGGGTCGCGGACGACCGCGCCGTGGACGCCCGCCGCGACGTCCCCGGCCCGCAGCACGCCGTCGCCGAAGTGGGCCGCCAGTGCCAGACCGTTGGTGACGACGGAGATCGCCTCGGCGGTCGACAGCGTGCCACTGGGCGATTTCAGCTTCGTCCGGCCGTCGGTGGTGACCCCGTCGCGCAGCTCGCGGAAGACCGTGACGACCCGGTGGATCTCGGCGATGCCGTCGGGCGCGGCCGGCAGGTCGAGGGAGCGGCCTATCTGGTCCACGCGGCGCGAGACGATGTCGACCTCCGCCTCGGGGGTCTGGGGCAACGGCAGCACCACGGTGTTGAAACGGCGGCGCAGGGCGCTGGACAGTTCGTTGACCCCGCGGTCGCGGTCGTTGGCCGTGGCGATCAGGTTGAAGCCGCGGACCGCCTGCACCTCCTGGCCCAGTTCGGGAATCGGCAGTGTCTTCTCCGACAGGATCGTGATGAGCGTGTCCTGGACATCGGCCGGGACACGGGTCAGTTCCTCGACGCGAACCGTCATCCCCTCCGCCATCGCACGCATGACGGGGCTGGGCACGAGAGCGTCGCGGCTGGGCCCGTGGGCGAGCAGCCGGGCGTAGTTCCAGCCGTAGCGGATGGCCTCCTCCGGGGTGCCGGCGGTGCCCTGGACCAGCAGGGTGGAGTCGCCGCTGACCGCGGCGGCGAGGTGCTCGGACACCCAGGTCTTCGCGGTGCCGGGCACACCGAGGAGGAGCAGCGCGCGATCGGTGGCCAGAGTGGTGACGGCGACCTCGACGATGCGGCGCGGGCCCACGTACTTCGGTGTGATCACGGTGCCGTCCGCCAGCGTGCCGCCGAGCAGGTAGGTCGCGACGGCCCACGGGGACAGCCTCCACCGGGCAGGGCGCGGACGGTCGTCCTGTGCGGCCAGCGAGGCGAGTTCGGCGGCGAAGGCATCCTCGGCGTGCGCCCGCAGGACCTCGGCCGCGGGCAGGGGCTCGGAGCCGTTCTGCCACGGGTCGACGGATGTCGGTTCTACGGAGACAGTCATGGCGCAGTCCCCCTCCAGCTCGGCCGGTTCGGATCTGGTGACCACCGTGCACCACGCCACTGACAATCGCTTTGACCTGGGGAAACGCAACTGCCGGGGCGATTGTCAGTGGTAGGGCCTACCTTCGATGGCATGACTCAGCAGGGGGTGCGCTGGAGTGCGGACCAGGTGCTGGCCCTGGCACCCGACACCGCGTCGCGCAAGGCGGGAGGCAGGCTCGGCGTGGCCGGCCCGTGGTCCGGGGCCGGCCGTTCGGGCGAGGGGGCGGTGTGGGGGCTGTGCGAGGGCAGCGGCAGCAAGCCGTACCGGACGGTGGTCGACCTCGCGGACGGCTCCGGGCCCGCGTACAAGTGCAGTTGCCCGAGTCGTAAGTTCCCGTGCAAGCACGCGCTCGGTCTGCTGCTGCTCTGGGCGGGCGACGAAAGAGCGGTGCCCCCGGCGGAGGTGCCGGAGTGGGCCGGTCAGTGGATCGAGGGCAGACGCGGGCGTGCGGAGCAGAAGAGGGCCGCGGCCTCCCCGTCGGGTCCCTCGCCCGGGCCCGCGGATCCGGAGGCGGCCCGGCGCAGGGCGGAGCGGCGCGCCGAGCGGGTCACGGCGGGTGCGTCGGAACTGGAGCAGCGGCTGACGGACCTGCTCCGCGGCGGGCTGGTCATGGCGGAGCAGTCCGGGTACGGCCTGTGGGAGGAGACGGCGGCCCGGATGGTCGACGCACAGGCGCAGGGACTGGCCGCCAGGGTGCGCGAGCTGGGAGCGATCCCGGGCACGGGTCCGGGCTGGCCGGTGCGGCTGCTGGAGGAGTGCGCGCTGCTCCACCTCCTCGATCGGGGCTGGCTGCGCCGAGAGCGGCTGCCGGAAGGCCTGGCCGCGACAGTCCGCTCCCGCATCGGCCTGCCGGCCTCGGCGGACGGTCCGCCGGTGCGCGACCGCTGGCTGGTGCTCGCCCAGTACGACACGGCGGACGCGCGCCTGACGACCCGCCGGATCTGGCTGTACGGCACCCGGTCGGGGCGTACGTCGCTGCTCCTCTCCTACGGCGCCGCGGGGCGTACCCCCGAACCGGCGCTGCCGGTGGGGCTGCTTCTGGACGCGGAGCTGTCCGCCTATCCGGGCGCGGGGCAGGTCCGGGCGGCACTGGGCGAGCAGTTCGCGCCACCCGCCCCCACGGCCGAGCGGCCTCCCGGGACGACGACGGCCCTGGCCGCCACCCGGTACGGCGACGCGCTGTGCGACGATCCCTGGCTGGATGCGGTGCCGGTGACCCTGGACCGGGTCGTACCGGTTCCGGACGGCGACTCCTGGCAGCTCGCCGACGCCGACGCGGACTCGGCCCTGCCGCTCACGCCGGCCGCGCGTTCCCGTCCCGGCCTGTGGCGTCTCGTCGCCCTCTCGGGCGGAGCGCCGGTCAAGGTCTTCGGTGAGTGCGGCCACCGGGGATTCACTCCGCTGTCGGCCTGGCCGGAGGAGCCGGGCGGGGTGATCCCCCTGTGCTGACCCACCCACTGTTCCGCCCTCGCTCCCGGCGCTCTCTGCGCTCCCCGGGCATCGCGGTACACGCGGTACACGCGGTACACGCGAGCCTTTCCGGGCCGCTCCCGAACGTCCGACGGAAAGGAATGCGATGAGCAGGACCTCCACCGCCGCGACCCCGCCCGGCGGATCGGGCCCGCAGGCCTCGTCTCTCCCTGACGGCTGGGAGGACCTCGTCACCACCGCCCTGCTGGGCACCGACCGGCGCACTCCGGCGGGCTCCGCGTCCGGTGCGGACGCCCCGGCGGCCCTGCTGGACGCGGCGGCCGTGGCGACCGTACGGCGTCGGGCCGGGCTGCGCCCTGTCAGGGCGGCCGAGCGTCCCCGGCCTGCGCCCGAGGACCTGCGTCCCGAGCTGCCGCCCGCCGCCGCCCGCCGGCTGACGATGCTGCTCACCGACCGCTCCGGTGCGTCCGGCAGTGGCCGCCGGGGCGCTGCACCGGCTCTGATAGAGCTGTTGCCCCAGTGGCTCGCGGCTGCGAACGCCCATGGTTTCGCGGCTCCCCCACCGGCTCTGCCCGCGCTGCTCGACGCCGCGCGGGGGCGTACGGATCTGCGGTCGGCGGCCCTGCGGTTCGCGGGCCCGCGAGGCCTGTGGCTGGCCCGCCTCAACCCGGACTGGCGGTTCGCCCTGCGCTCGGCGCCGGGTGGGGGAACATCGCTGCCGGGGCCCGGGGACACGGGGAGAGTCCTGCGGCTCTGGCAGGAGGGCCTCTTCGCGGAGCGGGTCGCTCTGCTCTCCTCCCTGCGTTCCCGCGAGCCCGCCACCGCGCGCGAACTGCTCGCGACGACCTGGGCGACGGAGCGGGCCGAGGACCGGCTGATGTTCCTCGACTCGCTGCGCACCCGCCTCGGCCCGGACGACGAGCCGTTCCTGGAGCAGTCGCTCGCCGACCGCAGCCGCAATGTACGGGCGACGGCCGCCGAGCTGCTGTCGGCGCTGCCCGGCTCGGCCCTCGCGCAGCGCATGGCGGTCCGGGCCGGGGCGTGCGTGGCCGTCGACCACACCCGGGACGCGCCCCTGCTCACCGTCGAGGCGCCGCACGAGTGTGACGCGGGCATGGAGCGGGACGGCGTGGTGGCCAAGGCTCCCGCGGGCCGGGGCGAACGGTCCTGGTGGCTGGGGCAGTTGATGGAGGCGGCACCGCTGGGCACATGGCCGCGCCGACTCGGCGGGCGTACGCCGCCGCAGATCGTGGCCCTCCCGGTCGGGGACGACTGGCGGAGCGAGCTGCACGCGGCCTGGTGCCGTGCGGCGGTGCGCCAGCGGGATGCCGAGTGGGCTCAGGCCCTGCTCGGTGAGCCCTCCGCCGCGGAGGCGGGCGGCCCGGGGGCGGTGTCCCTGGCCGAGCGCGCCAAGCTGCTCGGCACGCTCGGTGCCGCCGAACGGGCCGGGTGGGTGGCGAGGTTCATCGGGACACACGGGTTGCCGGACGCGTTCCAACTGCTCGGTGTGTGCGCGGTGCCGTGGGCGCCGCCGCTCGGTCGGGCCGTGGTGGAGGCACTCAACATCGCCCGCGACGCGGGGAGTTACCCATGGAGTTTCAGCGGCGTCATGGGTCTGTCCGAGCGCTGCCTCGATCCCCTGGAGGCAAGCCACCTCGATGCGCTCCTGGCCGTACCGGACGAGCCGGAGGACGCCTCACCGGGTGCCGGTGGCTACTGGTCGGAGGCGTTCCAACGGCTGGTCACGACGCTGCGCCTGCGCGCCGCGATGCTGACGGAACTGGACCCGGCCGCCCGGCCCCCGGCACCCGCCCGGGCCTGACGCACTCCCGCGCCCACAGCGACCGGCCAACCCGCAGGACCGCACTCCGAAGCCGCCCGGCACGTACGACCCGGCCGACCCGGTGCGGCACCGCACCGTGCGGGCGGGGTGAGCGGCCGCGCAGGCCGGGCCCGGGGCAGACGTTACGCCTGCGCGGGCTGCCGTACGGTCGCACGGACCCAGTCCACGATCGACGCGGTCGTCGCCCCCGGGGTGAAGATCGCCGCGACACCCTTCTCCTTCAGGGGCGCGATGTCCGCCTCGGGGATGATCCCGCCGCCGAAGACCAGGATGTCCGCCGCGTCCCGCTCCTTGAGCAAGTCGATCACCGCCGCGAAGAGCGTGTTGTGCGCACCGGAGAGGATGGACAGGCCGATCGCGTCGGCGTCCTCCTGGATCGCGGTGTCGACGACCTGCTCGGGGGTCTGGTGAAGCCCGGTATAGATGACCTCCATACCGGCGTCACGCAGGGCCCGTGCGATCACCTTGGCCCCGCGATCATGGCCGTCGAGCCCCGGCTTGGCCACCACCACGCGGATCGGACCGGCTGCCACACCCATCACTGCCTCCATGAAGCGACTACATCCATCCGTACCGATACATACCGCACACTCGGTCGTTCCCGTACCCGTCACGGGTACCGCACACTCCGTCGCCCACTGCACCGACTGCGCCACCGCGGCATGGACGCCCCCGTCCGAAACGGCCGGGGAAGTGAACGAACGTTATCCCCAGCATCCCGCAACCGGCAGTTTCGCGGTGGGGACCGAGGGGGAAATCACACAGAGGAACATGTTCACCGCGCACTGTTCCAGGGCCTCCGGATCCGAACATCGCGCCCATGCACCACACGGGTATCAGTGGGAACATGCGCATAAGGGGTTCACGACGAGGCCGCCGTACACCACGGCCGCACCAAGCGCCTGCCGCGCGTGGCGTCGACCGCTTTCGCCGCGACGCCCCGTGAGGGCGCACGGGGGACAGAGCTGTCCTTCCGCGTGCCGACAGGAGGTCGGCCATGAAGGTAACGGAGGCAGCGCTTCCCTTTCTGCCGCTCTGCCGGCGCATCGCGCCGGGCAGGCGGGCGGTTCCCTCCACCGCCCTGCTGAAAGCCACCGCCCTGGAACTCGCGATCCTCGCGGGCCACGTCCTTCTTTATCCCGCAGGCATGGCCCAGGAGCGTCGGGAGGCGACCCTCGAACCCCCCGCACCGGACGGCACCGCAAAGCTGCCGACGGAGGCCCGGCCCCCGGTCGTGCTGCTGCACGGCTTCATCGACAACCGCTCGGTCTTCCTCCTGCTGCGCCGCAGCCTCGCCCAGCACGGCAGGCAGCGGATCGAGTCGCTCAACTACTCTCCACTGACCTGCGACATCCGCGTCGCGGCCGAACTACTGGGCCGGCACATAGAGGAAGTGTGCGAGCGCACCGGCAGCAGCCGCGTCGATGTCGTCGGACACAGCCTCGGAGGCCTGATCGGGCGGTACTACGTGCAGCGCCTGGGCGGTGACAGCCGGGTACGGACCCTGGTCACGCTCGGCACCCCGCATTCCGGCACCCGCGTCGCCCCCCTGGCCAACGCGCACCCGATCGTGCGCCAGATGCGCCCCGGTTCACCGGTGCTCGAGGAGCTGACCAGCCCCGCACCCGGCTGCCGTACGCACTTCGTCGCCTTCTGGAGCGATCTCGACCACATCATGGACCCGCCGGAGGCGGCCCGCATCGAGCACCAGGACCTTCTCGCGCAGAACATACGGGTGAGCGGCGTCGGCCACCTCGCCCTGCCCGTGCACCCCGCCGTGGCCGGCGGCATACGGCAGGCACTGAACACGGCGCACCCGGGAGAACCGTCCACGGCCGCGCGGCGGACGGCCTGACGGCGGCCCGGCCCCGCCCCCTCGCCCCCCGCGGCCTTCCCCCCTGCCCGACACGCCCGGATCATCCACCCCTGGGCAACTGCGGCGGCATTGTTCGCTCACCCGAACAACAGCCGCCCCACCCGGCCGACTTGGCGACGTGAACTCAACAAATTTCGAACAAATCTCGAACACAAAGCCAAGACCGCGTCTACCCGTCGCCAAAACACAACCGAATGCCCGTTTCCTGCGCGCGTGAAACCTGCGGAAGATTGTCGCGCCCGCGTACCGCCGGGTACAGTCGCCGCACTGCTCTGGCAGCCCCTGTTGTCGAGGCGAAAGAGAAGTTGGTGAACGACCGTCACCCGTCGGGGACCATGGCCCCGGCCCCGGCTTCCGACACCTCGTCGGCGCACTACGCGTCGTACGGCACTCCGGAAGCCCAGTACGGCGACTTCACCATGTACGACGGCCATGACGCCACCGGTTTCGACCCCACGGGCCCGGGAGCCGGGGGCCACGCCACCACGGCCTTCGCCGCCGACCCCCTCTTCGGTGACCTTCCGGGCAACGGTCACGACCAAGCGGCGTACGCCACCGGAAACGTCACCGGGACCTGGTCCGCCGTCGGCCACGACACCGCGCACTACGACGCGTACGCAGCCCAGCAGCAGGCCGGCTACGACACCGGCGGCTACGACGCGACCGCATGGACCACCGGACAGCAGCAGAGACCGGAGGCGCCGCAGCAGTCCACGGCCTCCGACGCGAGCGGCCAGTGGGACTCCGGCGCATGGCTCCAGGCCGACCAGAGCACCGCCGATCCGACCCAGCAGTGGTACTGGGGCACCCAGACCTTCAACACCGGCGCCCACGACGCCACACAGTGGAACTCCGACGGCAGCACGGCCACACCGGCCCCCGAGGCCTATGCGGACCCCTACGAACACCAGGCCGTGCCCTTCGACCAGCAGGCCACGGCCACGTTCGAGCAGCACCCCGATCCGCAGACCTCCGACTCCTCCGCCTTCGGTTCCCAGGCCCCCGCCCAGGAGTCGTACGAGGAGGAGCCCTACGGGCGGGACTCTCACGAGCGGGGCGTGTCCGAGAAGGGACACGACGATCCGTACGGGCCCACGCAGGACGCCTCGGGTGACATCGGTGAGCTACCTGCGGTGGCCCCGCTGCTCGACGGCCAGGAGGAGCTGACCCCGGTCACCCTGCCCTCACCGCGCTCGGCGTCGCGCACCGGGTCGCGTTCCCGCCGCCGTACCCCCGCCAAGCGTTCCGCGCTGCTGACGGTGGCCGTGCCCTCGGCGTGCGTGATGGGTGTCGCCGGTATCGCGGCGGCCTCGGTCGGCGATCTGGCGGAAGAAAGCGGTGGCCAGGAGACCAGGACGACCGCCGCGGACGCACAGCCGGTACAGCCCGCCGTGGCCAACAACCAGCTCGACGCCCAGCTCGAGAGTCTTTCCGCCGGGGCGGACGACTTCGCCGACCGGGCGAGCCGTACCCAGGAACGCATCGATCTGAAGGCACAGCAGGCGGCCGACCGCAAGGCGGCGGCTGAGGAGGCGGCACGCCAGGAACGGCTGCGTCCGAAGTTCGCGCTCCCCGTCGCCCAGCACGGCCTCAGCGCCTACTACGGCCAGTCCGGCATCAACTGGATGTCCCTGCACACCGGTATCGACTTCCCCGTCTCGTACGGCGCGACGGTGATGGCCGCGACCGACGGCACGGTCCGCACCCAGTACAACAGCGCCTACGGCAACATGATGATCGTGACAGCGATGGACGGCACGGAGACGTGGTACTGCCACCTCTCCAGCTACCAGGTCGCCTCCGGCACCACGGTGAAGGCCGGCGATCCGATCGCGTTCTCCGGCAACTCGGGCAACTCGACCGGCCCACACCTCCACTTCGAGGTCCGCCCGGCCGGCGGCTCGGCGATCGACCCGCTCGCGTGGTTCCGCAGCCACGGCCTCGAACCGTCGTAGAACCACCCCACCGTCGGTAGCACCGCCTGTGGCGAAACGGGCCGAGCGCCGTGGAGCCGACCGGCCCTCGCCCACCGTCTTTGACCGCTCCGTGGACTCTGCTGCTCAATTCAGGGGATGGTCACGCACCGCATCCGAGAGGGTCCGGGGCCGGACCGCCTCCTCGCGAGACCCGTTCCCTGCGCCCCGTCGACAGGCCGGCGTCACTCTCCGCAATTGAGCAACAGAGTCTCCGTGGACTCTGCTGCTCAATTCGGCGAGCGATCACGTGCCGTGCTTTCAGGGCTCGGCCGCGCCCGGCCTGCCTACATCTGCGACGCGCTCTGAAGGCCGTATCGGCACGGCGTCATCACGCCGGGTAATTGCGCAGCAGAGTCTCCGTGGCGGCGAAGGCTCCGGGCGTGCCGGGCTCCCGGTCACAGCTTCTCGACCGGCGCGTACCGCAGCAGCAGCCGCTTCGGCTTGGTGTCCCCGAAGTCGATCGTCGCCTCGGCGTTGCCGCCCGTGCCCTTCACCGCGACGACGGTGCCGAGCCCGAACTGGTCGTGCGTGACCCGGTCCCCGACCGTCAGCGACACCGTCGGCTTCTCGGCGGCCCGTCGTGTGGCGAAGCCGGACGCGCCCGACGCCGACGAGCGGGACCGGGACGACGACAGCGAGGCCGCCACTCCCGACGCCGGCCCAGAGGACATGGGCGCGGTCGCGCCCGTCCGCCTCCACTCCAGATGAGTGGCCGGGATCTCCTCCAGGAAACGCGAAGGCGGGTTGTACGACGGCTGCCCCCAGGCGCTGCGCAGCGCGGAACGCGTGAGATACAGCCGCTCACGCGCACGCGTGATGCCGACGTACGCCAGGCGCCGCTCCTCCTCCAGCTCCTTGGTCTCCCCGAGGGCACGCATGTGCGGGAAGACGCCGTCCTCCATGCCGGTCAGGAAGACGACCGGGAACTCCAGGCCCTTGGCGGTGTGCAGGGTCATCAGGGTGATGACTCCGGAGCCGCCCTCGTCCTCGTCGGGGATCTGGTCGGAGTCGGCGACCAGCGCGACCCGCTCCAGGAATTCGGCCAGCGTGCCTTGCTCTCCTTCGCCACGCTCCTGCTCGAACTCCAGAGCGACGGCGGCGAGTTCCTGGAGGTTCTCGATCCGGGTCTCGTCCTGCGGGTCGGTGGAGGCCTGCAGCTCGGCGAGGTAACCCGTTCGTTCGAGGACCGCCTCCAGGACGGTCGCCGGGCCCGCTCCGGACTCGACGACGGTCCGGAGGTCCTCCACCAGCGTGTTGAACCGCTTTACCGCGTTCGTGGAGCGCGCGGCCATGCCGTACGCCTCGTCGATGCGCTTCAGCGCCTGGGGAAAACTGATCTTCTCCCGCTGGGAGAGGGCGTCGACCATGGCCTCCGCGCGGTCGCCGATGCCCCGCTTGGGGACGTTGAGGATGCGGCGCAGCGGCACCGAGTCCTCGGGGTTGGCGAGCACCCGCAGGTAGGCCAGGACGTCCCGGACCTCCTTGCGCTCGTAGAAGCGGACACCGCCGACGACCTTGTAGGGCAGACCGACCCGGATGAAGATCTCTTCGAAGACACGGGACTGTGCGTTGGTGCGGTAGAAGACGGCGACGTCACCGGCCTTGGCCTCGCCCGCGTCCGTGAGGCGGTCTATCTCGTCGGAGACGAACTGGGCCTCGTCGTGCTCGGTGTCGGCGACGTACCCGGTGATCTGCGCGCCGCTGCCCGCGTTGGTCCACAGGTTCTTGGGGCGGCGGGACTCGTTGCGCTCGATGACGGCGTTGGCGGCGCTCAGGATCGTCTGCGTGGAGCGGTAGTTCTGCTCCAGCAGGATCGTCGTCGCGTTCGGGTAGTCCTCCTCGAACTGGAGGATGTTGCGGATCGTCGCGCCGCGGAAGGCGTAGATCGACTGGTCTGCGTCGCCCACCACGCACAGTTCGGCGGGCGGCAGCTCGCCCGCGCCCGACGGTACGTCGGCGGAGGACTCGGAGGTGCCGACCAGCTCGCGCACGAGGGCGTACTGGGCGTGGTTGGTGTCCTGGTACTCGTCCACGAGGACGTGCCGGAACCGGCGGCGGTAGTACTCGGCGACGTCCGGGAAGGCGCGGAGCAGGTTGACCGTGGTCATGATCAGGTCGTCGAAGTCGAGGGCGTTGGCCTCGCGCAGCCGCGACTGGTAGAGCGTGTAGGCCTGGGCGAGGGTCTTCTCGAAGCCGTCGCCCGCCCGTGCGGCGAAGTCCTCCTCGTCGATCAGTTCGTTCTTCAGGTTACTGATCTTGGCAGTGAAGGACTTGGGTGGGAAGCGCTTCGGGTCGAGGTCCAGGTCACGGCAGACCAGGGCCATCAGGCGCTTGGAATCCGCGGCGTCGTAGATGGAGAACGACGACGTGAAGCCGAGCTTCTTGCTCTCGCGGCGCAGGATGCGCACACAGGCGCTGTGGAACGTCATGACCCACATCGCGTTCGCGCGCGGGCCGACGAGCTGCTCGACGCGCTCCTTCATCTCACCGGCGGCCTTGTTGGTGAAGGTGATCGCGAGGATCTGGCCCGGGTGGACGCTCCGCGCGGCCAGCAGGTGCGCGATGCGGTGGGTGAGCACACGGGTCTTGCCGGAGCCGGCGCCGGCCACGATGAGCAGCGGGGAGCCGGAGTGCGCGACGGCGGCGCGCTGGTTGTCGTTCAGCCCTTCCAGAAGGGCTGCGGGGTCCAGCACCGGGCGCGGGGCGCCGTCGCGGTAGTGGGTGTCCCGGTCCGGCGGCACGTCGAACTTCCCGCCGAACAGATCGTCCGGAACCTGCTCCGGCACATGATCGTCCTCGGGTGGCGGCGGGGGTTCGTCCACGGGGCCGCGCCGGGCCTGGAGGTCCGCCAGGAAGCTGTCGTCAAAGAGGCTGCTCATCGCCCTCCGAGTCTAGGCCGCCCCACTGACAACCCGTGGCCACCCCGGGAACATCCCCGCATTCCGGCCCGTTCGCCAGCGGCTGACGCCGCCGCGCGCCCGGCGACCGGACGCGCACCCACCCTCCAGGACCACATCCTCACCCTGCGTGACGTGACGAAGAAGGTCACGAAAACGTATCGGGCATATCACCCGTCAACCTTCACACGAGGCACATGAGTTGGCTACGGTTCGAGCGGGCCGCGCGATCCCCACCGGCGAACCTCGCCGGGCGAGCGGCCTCCGCCGAGTCCGTCACTGTCGCCGCGGCAGCCGGAGCCGGGGCCCCACCGGGAACCCGGGGTAAATCGGCCGCTCCCTCCCCGGAGCAGCCGTAGGGCAGCCCTTCCGGTCTACCCCGCCCGCACCCCTCCCGAACCTCCGGGGCCGGCACGGCCCGGGAGCCCCTGCCGCTCCCCCGCGGCGGAACGTTGGAAGGAGTCGCCTCCCTTGGCGTCGCACCGCAAGTCGCGCACCCCGGGTACGCGCGTGGCCGGCATACGGACCCCCGCTCTCGCCACGGCGGCCCTCACCTCCGTCGCCCTCCTCTCCCAGACGGCCGACGCCGCTCCCTCGGACGACGACCGGCCGAGTCTGGAGGAGGTCGAGAAGAAGGTCGGCGACCTCTACCGCCAGGCGGAGTCGGCGACCGAGAAGTACAACGGGGCCAAGGAGAGGGCCGCGAAGCAGCGCAAGCGCGTCGACACGCTTCTCGACGACGTGGCCAAGAGCACCCAGACGCTCAACGAGGCGCGGGAGGAACTGGGTTCCTTCGCCTCGGCCCAGTACCGGACCGGTGCCGGTGTCCCCGACACGGCGACCTTCCTCCTCGCGGACTCACCGCAGGACTTCTTCGACCAGAACCAGTTGCTGGACCGGATGACCGGCCGCCAGAAGGAAGCGGTCGACGACTACGTCACCCAGCAGTCCGAGACGATGGAGAAGCGCAAGGAGGCCACCGAGAGCCTCGAGACGCTCACCGAGTCGCAGGAGGCCCTGAAGACCGCCAAGGCGACCGTCCAGAAGAAGCTCAGCACCGCGCGTGGGCTGATGTCGAAGCTGACCGCCGAGGAGAAGGCGCGGCTCGCGGCGATCGAGGAGAAGAAGCAGGAAGAGGCCGCCCGCAAGGCCGCCGAACTCGCCCAGCAGCAGAAGGCCGAGGAGGAGGCACGGCAGCAGGAGGCGGCGAGCGGCGCCTCGGGCGCGTCGGGCTCCTCCGGCTCCACGATGACCACGCCGTCGGCCTCGACGGACTCCTCGTACGCGGCCAAGGCGGAGAAGGCGCTCACCTTCGCCCGCGCACAGATCGGCAAGCCCTACGTCTGGGGCGCCACCGGTCCCGGCTCCTACGACTGCTCGGGCCTGACCCAGGGCGCGTGGAAGGCCGCGGGCGTCTCCCTGCCCCGCACCACCTACGACCAGGTCGAGGCCGGGGCCACGGTCCCGGTGTCCCAGGCCCAGCCCGGTGACCTCGTCTTCTTCTACGACGACATCACCCATGTGGGCATCTACATCGGCAACGGCATGATGATCCACGCCCCGAAGCCCGGCACCTACGTCCGCGAGGAGTCGGTCTTCTACGACGGCGAGTCGTCGATCCACAGCGTGGTCCGCCCGGCCTGACCCACTGCAGGGCCACTCTGGACCTGCCGGATTCCCAACGGTCTGTCGTCGGCTTGTCGTCCGCGACAGACCGCTGGGAATCGCTCCGCCGAGTGGCTCTCGGCCGCTCACAGCATTCTTGCGCTCCCCGGGCGTATGGGACGGCGCGGTCCGTGGGCGGTCTCGGCCGGGATCACCTTCTGCGTCTCTTCGATTACGTATGTCGGGGGTGGCGGTGTCGCACGTCCCGGTTCAAGAGCCAGGGGAAGCAAGGACTGGCTCCGAACCCGAGAACGGGCAGTAGATGTCTTCGGAGGCAGTCCGAGGGCCTCCGCGTTCGAATTGGCCACGAGCTGCGGCAGCACCGTTGGCTGGGCACTCAGTGGCGGTACGCGGCTGTCGCGATCTCGATGAATGATCGGATCAACGGGTTGGTGTCACCCTCGTTCCACACCACCACTCGGCTCGGCGCCATGTCGATCAGCGGCACCACGGCCAGCTCTGGGGGCAGGTCGTGCCCGAGCGGGGGCCAGGCCGACCGTGCCGTTCCACAGCACGGCCTGCAGGCGTTCCTGGACGCCGCGCACCACCGGGCCCTCGCGCGGCTCGCCGCCGTTCCAGTACGACTGCCGGATCGGGTCGGTTCCCTGCGGGAACTGGAACCAGCGGCGTTCCCCCAGGTCGGCCAGCTGCAGTCGGCCGCGGCGGGCCAGCGGATCGTCGGTGCGCAGGACCACACCCACCGGATCGGTACGCAGCTCACGCGCCGTCAGGGCGGTCTCGTCGAACGGCGCCCGGGTCAGGGCGCCGTCGACCAGCCCGGCGCGCAGCCCACAGGTCGGGTCGGTCAGGTCGGTGTCGCGGATGCGGATGTCGATGCCGGGGTGGCTTCGACGGTAAGCCGCGGCCAGCCTGGTCGCTCCCGGGTCAGTGCTGTCGCCCAGGATACCGACGGCGATGGTCGCGACGCCGGCCGCCGCGGTCACGCGTATGCGGACGCGGTCCGCCTGGTCGAGCAGGGCCCGCGCCTCATCGAGCAGTACTGCGCCCACTGGGGTGAGCGTGACGCCGACAGGCGAGCGTGCGAACAAAAGGGCACCGACCTCGGTCTCCCACTGCTTGATCGCCCGGCTCAGCGGCGGCTGGCTCATGTGTAGTCGAATGGCGGCCCGGCCGAAGTGGAGTTCCTCAGCAACCGCCACGAAGTAGCGCAGGGTACGTAACTCCACGCTGTAACGATACCTAGGAGGTATCGGCGCTGCGGAATGGGTCCTGGACAGTCACAGGGCTCTGGCGGTGCACTCGGAGCGTGACCGAAGAAGCGAGGACCAGCGCACCGCAGGCCGACCCCGCCGTATCGGTGGTCGGTGGTCCCGACGGCGGCGAGACGATCGTCATGGGCAACACACGCATGCGCGTCCTCGAAGACGGCAGCCGTACCGGGCACCGCATCGGAATCGCCGAGTCCGTCCTCGCCCCGTACACCCCCGTACACCCCCGGCCCGCCGCAGCACCGCCACGCCCAGCACGACGAGGGCTTCTGCATCGTCTCCGGCACGGTGCGGTTCACCGTCGGGGACAAGGACCACGACGCCACCACGGGCACGCTCGTGATGGTCCCGCCCGGCGCCCCACCCATCCCGGACTGCTCGCCCTCTTCTGCCTCTACGCAGGCGTGATGAAAGTTTTCCGTGGCCGAGATCAACTCCGCCCGATGATGGCCTGGGTCGATCGCGTACCCCTGCCCGCCGTCAAGGCACTGGGAACGGTCGAAATACTCGGTGCGACCGGGCTGATCCTGCCGGCCCCTGACCGGCATCGCACCCTGGCTGGCACTGGCCGCGGCCATCGGGGTCGGGCTCCTGCAGATCGGTGCGATCGCCGTCCACCTGACCGGCGAAGACCGCCAGATCACACTCAACGCCGGGCTCATCGCCACTGCGGCCGTGATCATCTGGCTGGCCACCACCTGGCTGTGATCGAGCACAGTTCTCGACCGGTGGATGCGACTGCGGGCCAGCCGCCCCACGGCCGCTGTCATTTCTCATGAATATCGAGAAGTCACGACGAATGCGCAGCTCACGAGGGTAACGCCGGACAAAGGTGGCGAGAACCCACACCACGGATGCGGTGGCGTCGGCGCGGGCCGTGATCACGCCCGGCCCCGCGCCGGCCGCCGTCAGGTCCAGAGCACGGCGATGAAGATGTTCGCCGTGGTCAGCAGACCGACCAGGCCGAACAGGCCCTTGTCCACCTTCTCGTCGTCCCGCTTCACGTAGACCAGGCCGAGGACGACGATCAGCAGGGCGAGCTTGACGCCGATCTTGATGTTGTCGACGGAATAGTCCTGCGCTTGGTTCAGCCCGGTCAGGACCACACCGGTGACCAGCATCGTCACCGCACCGTGCAGCATCGCCGGAACGAACCGGGCGGTGCCCTGGCCCATGGCCTTCATCTGAGTGAGGAACCCGCCGAGCAGCGCCGCGATGCCGATGACGTGCAGCCCGACGAAGAGGTGGATGAGTACGTCCATGAGGCCGAAGCCTAGGGGAAGAGGACGTATACGCTCAGCGGGTAATCACACTAGACGCCGTGCCGTCGCCCAGCGGGTCAGTTCGTGGCGGTTGGAGAGCTGGAGCTTTCTGAGGACCGCCGAGACATGGGACTCGACCGTCTTCACGGAGATGAAGAGCTGTTTGGCGATCTCCTTGTACGCGTAGCCCCGGGCGATCAGCCGCAGTACTTCGCGCTCGCGCTGGGTAAGGCGGTCGAGGTCCTCGTCGGCCGGCGGGGCGTCGGTCGAGGCGAAGGCGTCGAGGACGAAGCCGGCCAGGCGGGGTGAAAAGACGGCGTCGCCCTCCTGGACCCGGAAGATCGAGTCGACCAGGTCGGTCCCGGTGATCGTCTTCGTGACGTACCCGCGGGCACCGCCCCGGATCACGCCGATCACGTCCTCCGCCGCGTCCGAGACGGACAGCGCCAGGAAGCGGACCGGCTGCTCGGTGTCGCCCATCAACGGGGCGCAGCGGCGGAGCACTTCCACGCCACCACCACCGGGCAGGTGCACGTCGAGGAGCACGACCTCGGGCCGGGTCGTGGTGACGACCGTGACCGCCTGGTCGACGTCCGCGGCCTCGCCGACCACTTCGACACCGGTCTGTTCGGTCTGTCCGATCTCGGCCTGGACGCCCGTGCGGAACATGCGGTGGTCGTCGACGAGGACGACGCGCACACGACGTCCGGCACCGTCGACCGGTCCCGCCGTTCCGTTCGTTCCGTTCGTCCCGGTCGGCCCGTTCGGCTCGCTCATGACGTCTCCTCCGCCCTCTCCATCTCCAGCTCGACCTCCGTGCCGCCGTCCGGCACCGCGCGCAGTCGCACCGTGCCGCCGTTGCGCTCCATGCGGCCGATGATCGATTCTCTGACACCCATGCGGTCGGCGGGTATCGAGTCGAGGTCGAAGCCGGGGCCGCGGTCCCGGACGGACACGAAGACCGTCCTTCCCTCGACTTCGGCGTAGACCTGTACGGCACCCCCCTCGCCACCGTACTTGGCCGCGTTCACCATAGCCTCGCGCGCGGCCTGCATCTGCGGGCCGGTCCTCTCGTCGAGCGGGCAGTCGCCGACAACGACGACTTCGATGGGGACACCGTGCTTGTCCTCCACCTCCGCGGCATTGCGCCGTACGGCGTCGGCCAGGGTGGTGGGCTCGTCGGCCTCGTCCTTGCCGGTGCCCTCGGGTCTGTAGAGCCAGGTGCGCAGGTCGCGCTCCTGGGCGCGGGCGAGCCGGCGCACCTCGCCCGGACTGTCGGCGTTGCGCTGGATCAGGGTGAGGGTGTGCAGCACCGAGTCGTGGACGTGGGCGGCGACCTCGGCGCGTTCCTGGGCGCGGATGCGCATCAGCCGTTCCTCGGAGAGGTCCTGGGTCATGCGCACGAGGTAGGGACCAGCGAGGAGCGTGATCCCGATGAGGACCGCGAGGGCCGCCTGGAGCACCGAGGCGAGATGGGCGCCTGAGCCCCGGAGCACGAAGATGCCCGACACACCGGCCGTCACCAGCAGGACGCCGGCACCGGCCCGCAGCAGGGTGACCGTGCGGCGGCGGCTGCCGACCTCGGCCCAGCGGGCCCGGCGCGCATTGTCCGCCTGCCTCCACACGAGGGCGACGCCCGCGCCGACCAGCACGGTTGGCCAGAGGTAGACCCTGGCGTCGTTGGACAGGTCCACGTTGCCGACGAAGACCATGGCCACGACGACCATGAGGAGCAGGGCGACGATCTGGCCCTTGTCCGGTCTGCGGGTGACGAGTCTGCGCCGGCCGTCCGGCGAGCTCTCGGTCGCGACCAGGGTGGGCGGCTTCTGCGCGTCCACGCCGCCGACCCCCAGCGGCACGAAGAACCAGAAGGCGGCATACAGCAGGGCCCCGAGACCGTCGGCCATGAACAGGCCGACGAAGACGAGCCGTACCCAGATCACGGGCAGCCCGAGGTGTCCGGCGAGCCCCCGCGCCACACCACCGAGCCAGCGTCCGTCACTGCTGCGGTAGAGCCTGCGCGGCGGCCGCGGCTCGGCGAGGGGCGCTGCTGCGGCTTCCGACATGCCAATGATGGTCACACGGCCCCTGGTTCCGGGGCATCAGGGTCGGTCCCCGGAGACTCCCCTGATCTCCGGGGACCTCCGAGCGGCCGGGGCCGGCCTCCCGAGCACTCCCCCGGCCACCCCTCAGGGCCGATATCAGGGTCCGGCCAGGGTCGTCCCGACTGCCGTCGCGGCGGCTCGCCCTTCACCATGGACTCATGACAGATCACCAGCACGCCGCGACGGGTCCGGGACCCGGCTCCGGCCCGCGCCGCCCTCCCGAGGGCGCCGGGCCGCGGGAGGGCGCACCTGCCGCAGGCGCGGCAGGCGGTACGGCGGCCGGGGGGACCGCCTCCGCCGGAGCTTCGCACCCTCCCGGCGAGGCGCCCTTGCCCGAGCCGCCGCATCGTTTCCGGCGTGACCGCCGGCACCAGATGCTCGGCGGAGTGTGCTCCGGGCTCGGCCGGCAGTGCGACATGGACCCGGTGATCTTCCGCATCACGCTGGCGGTGCTCTCCGCCACCGGCGGTGTCGGCCTCATCTTCTACGGCTTCGCCTGGCTCCTCGTCCCGTGCGAGGGCGAGGAGGAGAACGAGATCCGCAGACTGCTGACCGGCAGGGTCGACGGCCAGACGCTGGCGGCCATACTTTTCGCGCTCGTCGGTTGCGGTGTCTTCCTCACCATGCTGAACAACGGCGGGGTGCTGAGCTTCGCCGTGATGCTCTCCCTGCTGCTCGCCGGTGCCGGGTACTGGTCGCGGCGGCGCGGTACCCCCAGCCCCGACCCCCTCGCCGCCCAGGCCGCGGCCGATGCCCCGCCGGAGCCCCAGGCGCCGCCGGTTCCCGCCGCGTTCTCCTCGTGGTGGCGCGACCCCATCGTGAAGGACGGTACGCACATCGGCGGCACGGGCTACCTGTGGGGCCCCCGGGACTCCCGGGACCTGGACATCGCCTCCGCGATCGACGTCAGACTCGCCCCCCACTCCTCCGCTCGCGACGGCGCGCCCGCCCCCCGCCGACCGGCGAAGCCACGCGGCCCCCACTGGATCGGGGGCTGGATCTTCCTGCTCGCCCTGCTCACGGCCGGCCTGGGCGCGGGCCTGACCTGGGCGGAGCAGCCGCTCGGCACCAGCCTGCAGACCGGTCTCGCATGTGCGCTCGCCGTCTTCGGGATCGGCCTGGCGGTCAGTGCCTTCCTGGGCCGCACCGGAGTGGGGTCGATCATGCTGGCGGTCATCACCGCAGGGCTGCTCGCCGCGTCCTCGGCCATCCCCGAGGATGTCGGCACCGAGTGGATGCGCACGACCTGGGAGCCCGCGTCGGCCGCCCAGATACGCCCGGTCTACGACCTGGGCACGGGCACCGGCACCCTGGACCTGTCCAAGGCACGGGTACCCGAGGGAGAGACCGTGTCCACGCGGGCGAATGTCGGCGTGGGCCGCGCCCACGTGATTGTCCCCGAGGGCACGACCGTGAAGCTCAGCATCAACGTGGGAGTGGGTGACATTCAACTGCCCGGCGACAAGCAGAAGGACGTGGACGTGGCGCCGGGCAAGCACGAGGAAGTGACCCTGCGGCCTCCCTCGGGCGTCAGAAGGACGGGGACACTCGACCTGGACGTCCACGTCGGTGCGGGACAGGTGGAGGTGAGCCGTGCTACGTCATGAGTTCCAGCCCGGCAGACTGGTCACCGGCCTCTTCCTGACCCTCGCCGCCGTGCTCTACGCAGGCGACGCGGGCGGCGCGTGGGAGACACCGTGGTTCGTCGTGATTCCCGTCGTCACGGGCGGTCTGTGCCTGGCCGGGGCAGTGGCCGCCGTGACGGCGCTGATACGCCGGCACAAACGCTCAGGTACCCGGGAGACCCACGCGAAGTCACCGGCCTGACGAGTCGACTCGGCAAGGCGGCCTGGGGGCGCGGCTCGAGGAGACAACCAGGCGCGAGTGACTTGGCCGATGGGAGGGGCGGATCCACCCGGACGAGGGCAGATCCGCCCCGCGGAAAGCGGGACCCTACCGGTAGCCCCCCGCACCCTGTCGCCGTCGCGACCGGAGTACGGCGTCCACGGAGAAGAGGGGAGCGCCTGCCAGCAGCAGCGGAGTCCAGGCCATGAGGTAAGGGAGGTCGTTGCCGTAGTAGTAGGGCTCGGCGGCCCAGCTCACAGTCAGCCAGAGGCTGAGGGAGATCAGCACACCGCCGAGGGCGGCCACCCGGGTGAGCAGGCCCATCAGGATTCCGATCCCGACGGCCAACTCGCCGAAGGCCATGGCGTAGCCGAAGGCGACGGGGCTCTCCAGGGACATGTCGACCAGTGCGGGAATGGCCGAGGAGTCGCGGACGGCCCGCATCATGTCACCGATCGACCCGGCCCCGGCGTCCTTCATGAACGCGCTGTCGGTGAGTTTGTCGATGCCCGCGTAGCTGAAGGTGACGCCCAGAAAGATCCGCAGAGGAAGGAGTGCGTACCGCGTGGCGGTGTCCCGCCATCCCCTGTCGCCATCGAGTGGGGGGCCGTAAGTATCCGCTCGCATACCGTGAGTCATCGCCGTCTGTCGCCTCTCGCCACCGTACCGAGCCCCCTCAACAGAGCATACGTACGACAATTAACACGGGATCAATCCCAGGCAGCCCGGATTTCTTCGGACGTTCGCCGGAGAACGCGGAGGGGGACTTGAGGGGGACCGGTCTAGTCCGTCACGTCGATCGCGTACCGGTTCGTCTCCACCCCTGCCGCCGTGACGACCTGCACCTCGACCCGTCCCGGTTCCACGTCCGCCGGGACCGGGACCGTCAGCAGGGCGTCCGTCGGGTTGTCGAAGCCGCCTGCTACCGGCACCAGCGGTACATGGACGTGCACGGTGCCCACCCGGACGACCATCCGGGCCAGCCGGTCGGCTGCCTGCGCGCCCAGCGGCACGAAGCCGGCCCCGCGGATCTCGATGTCGCCACCGGTCCGGATCGGCGCGTCCAGGTCACCGGCCTCCCGCGCCCGTACCACCGACAGGATCACCGGCCGGCCGCCCTCCGCGTACTTCCCGGCGAGATAGGTCGCCGCCGACACCAGCACGACCACGGCGAGTCCCCAGGGCAGGTCCGGCAGTTGGTCCGGTCGCCGCGCCAGTCGTACCGCCGCGAACGCCAGCGCGACGGTGCTGATCACGACGTACTGGATGTCGGCGAAGGCACCCCGGCCCGCGTCGTCGGTCAGCAGATCGGCCGCCCGGGGCCGGTCCGCACGCACCTTCTGCAGCCGCTGTCCCTGCACGCGCAGCCCGACCACCCGCCGCACCACCACGGCGATCCCGCACACCACGGCGAGGACGGTCACCACACCGGCGCCGCGGGCGAGTTCCAGTCCCGCGATCAGCGCGTCACGTTTCCGGTGATCGGAGGCGACGGCCAGTTGTCCGACCAGGACCAGCAGCGCGTACGCCAGGAAGAGCACCCAGGCGGCCGCCACCGCACGGGACGTGGAGAGGCGGTTGTCCTCCCCGATGACCGGGGCCAGCACCCCGCCGCGCGCCCGGTGGAACCAGGAGGCCGCGGTCAGCGCACCCGCGACCACCAGCGCGGCCAGCAGCCCGGCCGTGCGGGCGGCGCCCCACCCCGGGCCGATCGCCGTGAGCGCCTGGCCCAGGAGCAGCAGGACGACCGCCGACCACACCACCACCGCCGTCCGGCGACACATGCGTGCCAGCCAGGCCGCGCCCTCGGCCCGGCCACGCCGGGCGACGAGTTCGGCGGCCTGGGCCAGTTCCTCCGAGATCCACTGGCGGGAGGCGGACGCCGAGTGGGCCACCGCCGCGGGCAGCCCGTGGCCGGCCGCGAACTCCTCACGTCTCAGCAGGAACGCGGCGACTGCGCGCCGATGCCCCTCACGCACCCCGTGCGGACAGTCCCCGCAGGCGCAGCCGCCCTCGTGGGCGCCCGCGTCCGCGCCGCCCTGTCTCGCCTCCTGCACCGCCACGCCCGAAGCCTGCCTTCCCCGCATCCACGTTCATGATCACGACCACGTCCCCGGCCGCCTGCACCGGTGCAGGCAACTCCCCTGCAACGAAAGCGAATTGTGCCCTACGTCCAGCTCTCCCCACCCAGCAGGTCCGGGCCGTGGGAGTGAAATCCGAGGCCTCGTGTTGACCCGGCCACAGGATTTTCCTCGCTCGGCGCGCCGGGGCAGGTCAGGCCACCTCAGGTCAGGTCAGCAGGCCGGGCCCGCTTCGGCTGATGTCCCGCCACATCGGCTGGTAGTTGATCCACGCCACCAGGTCGCCGCCCAACTGCTCCCGCGTCGCCACCGCCTGCCGGTGGGCGATCAGTACGGGCCGGCCCGCCGCCTTCGCGCCGAGCTGCACCTGGCAGAAGCGTTCCATGGACACGAACCACCAGGCAGCCGCGTCCAACGAGTCTCCCACGGTGAGCAGCCCGTGATTGCGCAGCACCAGCGCCTTGCGAGAGCCGAGCACGGCTGCGATGCGCCGGCCCTCGTGCGCGTCGACGGTGACGCCGCTGTAGGTGTTGTAGAGAGTGTGGTCCTCGTAGAACGCGCAGTTCTCCTGGCTGATCGGGTCGAGCAGGTCGCCGAGGGCGGCGAGCGCGCGGCCGTGCACCGCGTGGCAGTGGGCGACGGCGACGACGTCGGGCCGCGCCGTGTGCACCTGCGCGTGCAGGGTGAACACCGCCTGGTTGACGTGGTGGCCGCCCTGGACCACCTGGCCGTCCCGATTGCCAGCACCGGGTCACTCACGGTGACGTACCGGAAGGACATCCCGAACAGATTACCCCAGAAACAGTCCGTGAACCCGGGATCGCGTGCGGTGATGCGCCCGGAGACTCCGTCCTCGAAGCCGAGCCGTCCGAACAGCCGTAGCGCGCCCGCGAGCCGTTCCATGCGGTGCCGGCGTTCGTCCTCGACCGACTCGTGCATGGGCGGCATGGCGAACCGCAGCCGGTCGGTGGGCAGCGGCAGAAGCGGGGGCGGGGGCGGGGGCGGGGGCGGGGTCTGCCCGCGCATAAGCCCTCCAGCAGGGGGGCGCATGATGCGGAAGTTACCGTCGTGCAGCCACGGACGACAGATCGATTCCACAAGGATCCGGTGCGACGCGACAAAGGCGACATCCGGGCGCCGCCATCCGCAAGCCGCCATCCGGAGGAACACCGTCCGGTGGACTTGGCGGATATCCGACACAAGACGTCCGGTATCCCCGCCACACTCGGCCCATGAACACGAACTGGGAGGCCTTCACCACCGCCGAACCCGCCCTCGCGAAGACCGTGGAGGAGCGCTTCGCCACACACACCCACCACGTCCTCGCCACCCTGCGCAAGGACGGGTCGCCGCGCACCACCGGCCTGGAGGTGCGTTTCCTGAACGGCGAGCTGTGGCTCGGCATGATGCCGGACTCGCTCAAGGCTCTCGACCTGCGCCGCGACCCGCGCTTCGCACTGCAGGCGAACCCCGGATCGGGCACGGGCATGGGCGGCGGGGACGTCCGGATCAGCGGCCGGGCGATCGAGGTCGAGGACAGGGAAACCCGGCGCAGGTACGCCGAAGAGGTGGAACCGACGGAGCCGTTCCACCTCTTCCGCACCGAGCTGACGGAGGTCGTACGGACCTGTGTGGAGGACGGGACGTATCTCGTCCTCCAGGTCTGGAAGCCCGGTGAGCCGGTGCGCACGCTCAAGCGGGCCTGAAAGGACCCGGCGGGGACTGCTCCCCGCCGGGCATCACTCCCACTCGATGGTCCCCGGGGGCTTGGACGTCACGTCGAGGACGACGCGGTTGACGTCCCGTACCTCGTTGGTGATGCGGGTCGAGATCTTCGCGAGGACGTCGTACGGCAGCCGCGACCAGTCGGCAGTCATGGCGTCCTCGGAGGACACCGGGCGCAGGACGACCGGGTGGCCGTAGGTCCGGCCGTCGCCCTGGACCCCGACACTGCGGACCTCCGCGAGCAGGACCACCGGGCACTGCCAGATGTCCCGGTCGAGGCCGGCCTCGGTGAGCTCCTCGCGGGCGATGGCGTCGGCCTCGCGCAGCAGGTCGAGCCGTTCCTTGGTCACCTCGCCGACGATACGGATGCCGAGCCCGGGGCCGGGGAACGGCTGGCGCTGGACGATCTCGTCGGGCAGGCCGAGCTCCTGGCCGACCCGCCGGACCTCGTCCTTGAACAGCTGCCGCAGCGGCTCGACCAGCTGGAACTCGAGGTCCTCGGGGAGCCCGCCGACGTTGTGGTGCGACTTGATGTTGGCGGTGCCGGTGCCGCCGCCGGACTCGACGACGTCCGGGTAGAGGGTGCCCTGGACCAGGAACTCCACGGCCGGGCCCGCGTCCGCGATGATCTCGGCCTGGGCCTGCTCGAAGACCCGGATGAACTCGCGGCCGATGATCTTCCGCTTCTCCTCGGGGTCCGAGACGCCCTTGAGCGCGGCCAGGAACCGCTCCGACGCGTCGACGACCTTCAGCCGGACGCCGGTCGCGGCCACGAAGTCCTTCTCGACCTGCTCGGTCTCGCCCTTGCGCATCAGGCCGTGGTCGACGTACACACAGGTCAGCTGGGAACCGATGGCCTTCTGGACGAGGGCCGCGGCGACGGCGGAGTCCACCCCGCCGGACAGGCCGCAGAGGGCGCGCCGGTCGCCGACCTGCTCGCGGACGGCGGCGACCTGCTCCTCGATGACGTTGCCGGTGGTCCAGTCCGGGCTCAGGCCGGCACCCCGGTACAGGAAGTGCTCCAGCACCTGCTGCCCGTGCGTGGAGTGCATGACCTCGGGGTGGTACTGGACGCCGTAGAGCTTCTTGTCGTCGTTCTCGAAGGCGGCGACCGGGACGACGTCCGTGGACGCCGTGACGGCGAAGCCCTCGGGGGCGGCGGAGCAGGCGTCGCCGTGCGACATCCACACCGGCTGCTCCTCCGGGGTGCCCTCAAAGAGGGTGGAGGCCGCCTTGGAGACGTGCAGTGCGGTACGGCCGTACTCACGGGAGCCGGTGTTGTCCACCTGGCCGCCGAGGGTCTGCGCCATGAGCTGGAAGCCGTAGCACATGCCGAAGACCGGGACGCCGGCCTCGAAGAGCGCGCGGTCGACGGTCGGGGCGCCCTCCTCGTACACGGACGAGGGGCCGCCGGAGAGGATGATCGCCGCCGGGTTCTTGGCGAGGATCTCCGCGACCGGCATGGTGCTCGGCACGATCTCGCTGTAGACCCGGGCCTCGCGGACGCGGCGGGCGATGAGCTGGGCGTACTGCGCGCCGAAATCGACGACCAGGACGGTGTCGGGCGCGTGGGCAGCGGAAGTCGCTGATGACACGAGGTGCCTTCCGGCGGTGGGGCGGGGTCTGGTGCCTCCCGATTCTACCGGGAGGCGCGTGCCCGCCCTCCCCTCACTCCCGGTGCCCGCGCGGGCACCGGGCTGCAGCACCGCACGGTGGGGGCCCGTCTCAGCACGCGACCCTTGTTGAACGGCCGGGTACCGCACGGCATACTGGGCCCATGCTCATGCACCCGACCTTCCTCTTTACCTATGGCAACCGGCCCACCGGCTGCCATGGTCGTGCTGCTTGAGCCACTGACAAGCAACTTCCCAGGCGCCCCGGGCCGACAAGGTCCGGGGCGCCTGGCGTTTTCGGACCCGGTCACTCCGGGGCACACCCCGCGCCCACCCGACGAGGAGCCCCGACATGACCACCACCGACCTCATCCGCCCCGACCTCGCCGGCACCGGCAGCACGGGCGCGGAGGCCACGAACTCCGACACCGCGCGCACCGAGAAGACCGGAGCCCGCACCGCCGAGGCCGCCGGCGTGATCACCGGGGCCCGCGAGCGGATCGACGCGCTCGACGATCGGATCATCGGCCTGGTCCAGGAGCGGATGGCCGTGTCGGCCGTCATCCAGCGGGAACGGATCACCTCCGGCGGCCGGCGGGTGAATCTCTCCCGCGAGATGGAGGTCCTCGGCCACTACAGGGACGCCCTGGGCAAGCCGGGCACCACGCTCGCGATGACCCTGCTGGAGCTGTGCCGCGGCAAGATCTGAACCCACCGCCGAGCACCGGAGCCGGCGTCGCCCACCGAATCCGCGTTCCAGGCACGGACGCATGTATCCGCCCTCACCCGCACGGCGCGTGACCGGAACCGGGATCGCGTCGTTGGTACCGGTGTCCGTGTCAGCCGGGGGCGGGCCCGAAAGAACCACGCGTGGCTCGCCGGAGCGATGAGACGTACGGCTCGCGCCGTGCGTCGTGGGACCTCGTTCCGGACAGGTGACCGGACGGCAGGGGACAGCAGCCCGGTCACTCAGGAGAACGGCCGGCTCCGGGGACGCCCGGGGCCGGCCGGCGGGACGAGTCCCGGTCCGGCCGGAACGTGGGCCCAGGTCCTCCGCGGACAGCGTCCTCGCGGACGGCAGACGAGACCAGCGGCGCCGGCAGCCGGATCTCCGCCCCCGACTCCCACCGCGCGGCCGGAGATCCGGCGAACGGCCGCTCGCGGGTCGGCATGTCGGCGGGCTCCGCGGACGGGGCACTGCCGCGGCGGGCGGTTTCACGGGCCGGCGGCGCGGCGGAAGCGCCGGACGGGTTGACGGCGACCACGGCCACGGCAGCGGCCACCAGCACGCTGACGACGCTCCAGCCCTTGCGCCGGCGCGTGGCCCGGCCGTCCATGCCCTGCCAGGCGGGCCCGGTACGCCATGCTTCAGGCCCGGCGGGCGGGGCAGCGGGTTTGTTCCGGCCCCAACCCCGTTCCTTGCCGACGCTGTTGGACCTGGCCCGGGCCTCGCCCATGGCACGCAGCCGTTCGGTCACCCTCCGCGCCCGTGCGGACGGTTCCTTGGGGGCGGAGCCGCGGATGTCGCGCTCACTGTCCTCGACGGATCTGCCCCACACGCCGTCAGACGGGTGAGAGAACTCCGGTCTTGCGGGTTCTTCGGGCGGCTGCTGCTCGGGCAGGTGACGCGCTTCCTGTCGGGCGATGTCGGATTCCGTCCACGCGGATCGGAGAGTGAGCGTACGCCGCCGCCGATCAGCCCATGCCAGTGATCCACCTCACATAAAGTTGCCGTCGGGACCGGGACAACCATTCACGGGGTTGGGTGATCAAACCCCCCGGAACCACGGGCCACTCCCGCGCCCCACCGCGGAGGCCTCCACCCGACGCGTACCGCAACCGGTGACAGAACCCGACTTTCCGAGGTCCTCATGAAGCTCCGCCGTGCCATGGCTGTCGCCGCAGCAACAGCAGTGACAGCCCCGGCAGCGCTCCTCGCGGCTCCGGCCGCCTACGCCACCGAGTCGGCGAGCCCGTCGCCGACCGTCACCTCGACCGACGAGCCCGGGACGGGCGAGGAGGGCGCGGAGGAGACGGACACCCCGCCGGCCACGACCGATCCCACCGGCGACACGGACACCCCCGACGACACCGAGACCGACGAGGAGCCGGAGCCCCCTCCCAGCGAGTCCGAGGCCGAGACGGAGCCGGCCCCGAGCACCTCCGTCTCCCCGACCGGCCCCGCCCCGAGCCCGTCCGCGCCGGAGGAGTCGGAGTCTCCGGAGCCCGAGCCGTCCGTGTGCGAGGACATCAAGGCCGACGTCGGCATCTCCGGTCTGCCCGGCAAGATCGTCGCGGGCAGTGGCTGGCACGAGTTCTCGCTGGACGTGGTGAACAACTCCGACTCGACGCTCGAGAACCTCGGCTACTTCGCCGGAGCCGCCGCAGACGCGGACGGCGCCGACCGGTTCAGGAGCAAGCAGATCCAACTGCAGGTCTGGAACCCGGACGGCAAGAGCTGGGCCACCCTCGACGAGGACGGCTACGCGGTCGGTTACATCGGGTACAGCACCGAACTCGAGCCCGACTACCAGGTCAACATCCCGATGCGGCTCAACGTGAAGGCCTCCGCCCCGGTCGGCGTCGGCTTCACCATCGGGGCGACCATCTACGGCGAGTGCACCGGCCACGGCTCCATGTCGTACAAGTTCCAGATCGTGGGCGCCGGTACGGACACGGCCGGCATCAAACCGCAGGAAGGCGGCAAGGCACCCGTCACCGGCAAGAAGCCGGTCCGCGGCAACACCCCGAAGGTCACCGGGAGCCTCGCCACGACCGGCGCCGACTCCGACCTGCCGATGATCAGCTTCGTCAGCGGTCTCGCCCTCGTGACCGGCACCGGCGCGGTGTACCTGGTGCGCCGCCGCAAGGCCGGCGCGGTGGCGTGAGCACTCCGTGCGGCGGTTGGCACCGGACCAGGCAAGGTGAAGGACCTGCGCTCGGAGGGGGGCGCAGGTCCTTCGTCCTTTCCCGCCCTCCCCTTCCCCTCCGGTCCGCTCTTCCCGTCCGTCCCTTGTCGGCCTACTTCTTCGGCGGCATCGCCGGCATGCCCAGGAACGGCAGCTTCAGAGCGCCGAAGGCGTCCGCCGGGACCGCCGGGGACCTCGGCTCGGCCGGCTGGAGCCGCTCGTAGGCCGCGCCCTGTTCCGGCCGCTGGTCGGGCTCGCCCTTGTTGGGCCAGTACGACATCGCCCGCTCGGCCTGGGCCGTGATCGTCAGGGACGGGTTCACTCCCAGGTTCGCCGAGACCGCCGCTCCGTCCACGACGGAGATGCCGGGATGGCCGTAGAGCCGGTGGTACGGGTCGATCACGCCGGTCTCCCGGTCGGAGCCGATGGGGCAGCCGCCCAGGAAGTGGGCCGTGAGTGGCATGCCCGTCAGCTCGCCGATGTTGGAACCGGCGAACCCGTTGATCTCGGCGGCCAGGGCGGACGCGCCCTCCGTGGCCGCCCTGATCTGCTTGGGGTTGGCGGCACCATGACCCTGCCGGGCGGTGAGCAGCCCGCGCCCCGGGCCGGACGGCTTCAGGTACGTCGTCAGGGAGTTGTCCAGCGACTGCATCACCAGACCGATGATGGTCCGTTCCGACCAGCGCCGGTTGGAGAACGAACGCACCAGCAGCCAGGGGTGTTTCGCCGCGTTGCCCAGCCAGCCCAGGACCCTGGCCGGGCCCGAGTCACGGCCCGCGTAAGGGACCTGGAGGATCGAGAGGCCGCCCATCGAGTTCGAGCCGCGACCGTAGCGGACCGGCTCGATGTGGGTGTTCTCGTCGGGGTGGATCGACGACGTGATGGCTACGCCGCGGGTGAAGTCGGCCCTGGGCGCCCCGGACACCTTGCGATAACGGCGGTCGTCGGTCTGCGCGCCGACGAGCGCCTCGGAGTTGGTGCGGGTCAGCTCACCCAGCCTGTCCGAGAGGTGCGGCAGCTGTCCGTTCGCCTTCATGCGGTGCAACAGCGTCTGGGTACCGTAGGTGCCGGCGGCGAGCACGACCCGGCGGGCCCGGAAAGTCCGGCCGCCGCCCTTGCGGCGGTTGCCGGTGGGGAGGGCGGCGACGGCGAATCCGCCCTGCGAGTCCTCCGTCACCGACATGGCCGTCGTCATGGGGTGGACGACCGCGCCGGCCTTCTCCGCGAGGTGCAGGTAGTTCTCGTTGAGGGTGTTCTTCGCACCGTGCCGACAGCCCGTCATGCACTCGCCGCACTCGGCGCAGGCCCGGCGTGCCGGCCCAACACCGCCGAAGTACGGGTCGGGCACCTCCTGCCCCGGCTTCGCCTTCGCCGCCGCCTTTCCGCCGGCGTCCTCGCCGTCGCCGAAGAAGACGCCGACCGGGGCCATGTGGAAGGTGTCTCCCACACCCATCCGCGCGGCCGCCGCCTTCAGGTGCACGTCGGTCGGGGTCGTCGTCGGATTGAGCCGTACGCCCAGCATGCGCTGCGCCTGGTCGTAGTACGGCTTCAACTCCTCCTGCCAGTCGGTGATGTCGCGCCACTGCGGGTCGTCGAAGAAGGGCTTCGGGGGTACGTACAGGGTGTTGGCGTAGTTGAGGGAACCGCCGCCGACGCCCGCGCCGGCCAGGACCATGACGTTGCCGAGCAGGTGGATGCGCTGGATGCCGTACATGCCCAGCCTGGGAGCCCACAGGTAGTTCTTCAGGTCCCAGGAGTTCTTCGGGAGGGACGCGCGGGTGAAGCGGCGGCCCGCCTCCAGAACACCGACGCGGTACCCCTTCTCGGTCAGGCGCAGGGCCGTGACGGAGCCGCCGAAGCCCGAGCCGACAACGAGGACGTCGTAGTCGTACGCGGTGGACGCGGTGGACGCGGTGGACGCGGTGGACGCGGTACCGTCTTCGCGCTCCTCGTTCCGTTCCTGGGCGGAGTTCTCCTGTGCCACGTGCTCTCCTCGTCGGAAGCTGCGGTGCCGGCCGGCCGGCCGGCGCGGGGCCGGCTAGCGGAAACGGAAGGCCTTCATCAGGCGCAGGCTCCGGCTCATGAACGCCGCGTACTGCTCGTCGTCCATGCCGAAGACGGGCGCCATGGGCAGCAGCCGCTGGTGGGCGACGGTCTGGGCCTCCGTGTACTTGAGGATGCCCTCGGAGCCGTGCCGGCGGCCGAGGCCGGAGTCCTTCATGCCGCCCATCGGCGACTGGACGCTGCCGTAGGCGGGCGCGTACCCCTCGTTGATGTTGACCGTGCCGGTGCGCAGCCTGGCGGCCACCTCGCCGCCGCGCCGGGCGTCCTTCGTCCAGACCGAGGAGTTCAGGCCGTAAGGGGTGGAGTTGGCGCGTTCGACTGCCTCGTCGTCGGACCCGAAGCGGTAGAGGGAGACGACCGGGCCGAAGGTCTCCTCCGCGCAAACGATCATGGACTCGTCGACGCCGTCGAGGATGGTCGGCTCGTAGAAGTAGGGGCCGATGTCCGGGCGCGCCGTGCCGCCCGTGATCACCTTGGCACCCTTGGCGACGGCGTCGTCCACGTGCCGGGTGACCGCGTCCAGCTGGCGTTCGCCGACCAGGGAGCCCATGTCGGCGCCGTAGGCCAGGGATGTGCCGAGGCGGATCGCGCGGGTCCGGGCGGCGAAGCGCTCCAGGAAGGCGTCGGCGACCGACTCGTGGACGTACAGCCGCTCGATGGAGATGCAGAGCTGGCCCGCGGAGGAGAAGCAGGCGCGGACGGCGCCCGCGGCGGCCCTGTCCAGGTCGGCGTCCTCCAGGACCAGCATGGCGTTCTTGCCGCCGAGCTCCAGGGACACCCCGACGAGCCGGGCGGCGGCGAGCCGGGCCACCTCGCGGCCGGTGCGGGTGGAGCCGGTGAAGGAGACGTAGTCGGCGCGCTTGACGACCTCCGGACCGACGACGGGTCCCTCGCCGAGCACGACCTGGAAGACGTCGGCGGGCAGTCCGGCCTCGATCAGCAGGTCACGGGCCCACAGGGCGGTGAGGCAGGTCTCCGTGTCGGGCTTCATCACGACCGCGTTGCCCGCGACGAACGCCGGGAGCGCGTCGCCGACGGACAGTTCGAGCGGGTAGTTCCAGGGGGCGATCTGGCCGACGACACCGCGCGGGTGGCGCCGTTCGACGGCCTTCGTGAGGACCGGCACGGCGCCCGCGTGCCGCTTGGGCCGAAGGTACGCGGCGGCCCTGCGGCCGTAGTGGCGGGCGGCGACGGCGACGGCCTGGACCTCCTCGTGGGCGTGCAGACGGGCCTTGCCGGTCTCCAGCTGGATCAGGTCGAGTACCTCGGCCTGGCGTTCGAGCACCAGGTCGTGGAAACGGAGCAGCACGGCGGCCCGCCGGCGTACCGGGATCCGCGCCCACACGGCCTGGGCGGCGCGGGCCGTCCCGAAGGCCCGCCGCACGTCCTCGGGGCTCGACTCGGGCAGGTCGGCCAGCTTCTCACCGGTGACGGGCGTGTGGTTGGCCGTCCACCCGGACCCGACGACTTCCCTGGTGAGCCGGGCGACCAGCTCGGGCGTGACCACGTCGGCCGCGGTGCGGGCGCCCTCCGGGGCGGCGGCGAGAGGATGGGTACCGGTCGTTTCCCGGGTCTGCGCGTCCGTCATGAGCCGCAGGGTATGCCCGCGCGAACACTTTGTGTACCCGTCGGTAACAGATTCACCGACTGCTCACACACCACGCCAGTGAACGCTGGCAGCAAACCCGCTGATCAGGGCATTGCGGACCGGACCGCCCCGATCTCGAGCCGGTCGCGGGCACCCTTGAACACCGCAGTCCCCCTCCTTTCCCCGGACGGGCGCCTGGGCATGTCGACACGGAGCTCGTACATGCGGTCGTCCTCAGCGAGGATCATCAGCTGCATGACCCGGACGCGCAGCTCGTCCGGGCCGTACGTCGTGTCGGCGAGGACGGCTTCGTACCCCTGGAAGCTGGTACGGGTGTACTGGGTGCGCGCGTCCGCGTCGTACGTGTCCCGGCCCGCGTGCGCCTGTCGCGCCTGGGCCGTCGGGGACCGGGAGGCCTGGTGCCACTGGGTGAGGCGGACGTCGACGCCGTCCCGGGAGCTGCCGTCGCCGGACCCGTAGACCACGAGCCTGGGCCGATCGCGCGCCCTGCCTCCCGGGCGAACTCCTGGTAGCCGTGCGGGAGGGAGAGGACGGCGGCCGTGGCGGCCTCGCGGTGGGCGGTCCACAGGGGCGAGGCCGGGGCGACCGCGGGAGTGGACATGGGGGTGGACATGGGGTGGACATGGGGGTAGCGGCGGAAGCGCGAGCGGTGCGCTCGGTGGCCGCCCCGTGTCCGCCACGAGGGTGGCGGCGGACCATGCACCGCCTACGAGCAGAGCGCCGGGGGCCGCCACGGGAGCGGGACGGAGAAGGTGACGCACGAGGGGCGGGGACCCGGGGCGCCGGAACCCGAGGCGCCGGAACCCGAGGCGCCGGAACCCGAGGCGCCGGAACCCGAGGCGCCGGAACCCGAGGCGCCGGAACCCGAGGCGCCGGAACCCGAGGCGCCGGAACCCGAGGTGTCGGAACCCGAGGTGTCGGAACCCGAGGTGTCGGAACCCGGGGCGCCGGAACCCGGGGTGCCGGAACCCGGGGTGCCGGGACCGGGCGTATCGGGACCGGGCGTATCGGGACCGGGCGTATCGGGACCGGGCCCGGATTCGCGTTCGGGCCCGGAGACATCGGACGTCGGCTCGGACTCCGGGATCGACTCGGGGACCGGTCTCCGACCCGGGCCCGGGGCTCGGCTCAGGTACGGCGAGGCCGATGCGTGCGGCCTCCGCGGGCGGCAGCGGACCGCGTTCGAGCAGCTCGTGCAGCGACTCGCCGCGGACCAGCTCCATGACGATCCCGGGGAGTCCGTTGGTGCCGTCCCGCCCCTCCGGCTCCTTGACCCCGTCGTCCTCGATCACGACGTCGTGGATGGCGACCGCCGCGGGGTGGTCGACGCGGGCGGCGGCACGGGCTTCGCGACGCATACGCTCGAACGCGTTGGCACGTTCGCGTTCGGGAAGGCGGTCCGGGACGCGGGGCTCCTCGACGGCGACCTCGCGGTCCACCGTCTCGTCCGCCGCCCTTCACACCGTGCCCATGCCGCCGTGCCCCAGCTTGGAGAGCAGCCGGTAACGACCGGCGATGAGCCGGCCGACGCCGGGGTCGTCCTGCGACGGCCGCGGGGGCGACGCCTCGTGGCGGGACGGCCGTGAGGGCGTCGGCGGCGGTGCCGACGGCCGGCCGGGCACCTGCTGTTGCGCATGCGGGGTCTGCTGCTGCGGAACCACCTGCATGGGCGTCGCGTACGGGTTGCCCGGATGCGGCACGGACGCGGGCGGGTTCGGGTTCGGCGGTTGCAGACCGAAACTCGTTGGTTCGTCGGCCGCGCCGTGGCGGGCTCCCCCATTGCTGCTCATGCTCCATCCATATCGCGCCGGGTCCTCGCGGAGCCACAGCGGGTGCCGTCCGGTCGCAGACCCGTGGCCCCGTTCGCGACTTATCCACCTTTCATGCGACTACGCACCCGACGAGGAGATGCCGGTCACCACGGACCGCGAAGGTGTCACCGTTGTCACCACGGCGGAAGACGTGACGGAAGAAGGCGTGGGAGAAGCGGACGGATCCGCCGTACGTGGTGGGCGGGGCTCCGGAGGCCGGCTCGCGGGCGTCAGCGGCCCGGTGCTCGACGGCGTACCGCCCCCGCCCCCGCCGCTCCCGTCACCGTCGTGGTCCAGGAACAGGAGCGCCGCGGACGCCCCCGCCCCCATCAGCGCGGCGACGGCCAGCGCGGCCACGAGCACGCTCTTCACGGGACGCCCCGGCGAGCGCACGGCGGCAGGACCGCCGGGCACGTGTCCCCACCCGCGTGCCGGTTGTCCGGGCGGCAGGTGGCCGGGCGGCGGGGGCTCCGGTGTGCGGCCCGTCTCGAGGAAGGACCACAGCATCCCCTCGGCGCGGTCCGCGTCCAGCCGCCGGGCGGGATCCCGTTCCAGCAGGCCGCGCACGACGGGCAGGATCGGCCCGGCTTGCGCGGGTGGCCGTATCTCGTCGGCCACGACCGCGTGCACGATCCCGCCGATCGAGTCCCGGCGGAACGGCGACTCGCCGCTGAGCAGCGTGCACAGCAGCGCGCCCAGCGACCACAGATCCGACTCGGGTCCGCTCCCGGCCCCGGACATCCGCTCGGGGGCGGTGTACTCGGGCGAGCCGACGAAGGAGCCGGACTCGGTGAGCGTGGTGGCGCCGGCCACCTGGGCGATACCGAAGTCGGTGAGGACGACCCGGTCGGTGCCGCGCTCCAGCAGCACGTTCGCGGGTTTGAGATCCCGGTGCAACACGCCCGCCGCGTGGGCGGCGCGCAGCGCACCGAGCAGGGCGATGCCGATGTGCGCGGCCTCCACTGCGTCGACCGGGCCCCGTGCGGCAACACGGTCGGCGAGCGAACCGCCGTCGATCAGCTCCAGGACGATGTACGGACGTTCGTCGTCCCCGACGACGTCGTGGACGACGATGATGTGCGGATGGCTCAGCTGGGCGAGCGCCCGCGCCTCCCGCAGGGTGAGGTCCCGCTGCCGACGGGCCTCCGTCGCGGTGAGCGTCTCGTCCAGGGGGAGTTCCTTGACGGCGACGCCACGCCCGAGCAGTTGGTCCGTCGCCCGCCACACCACGCTCATGCCGCCGCGCCCGAGCCTCGCCTCCAGGCGGTAACGGCCTGCGACGACACGGTCGTTGTGCCGCGCGGACCCGCTTGCGGGTTCCCCCTCGGTCACCATGGGCCCATCATGCCTCACCGGATGTCGTCCCTCCGGTAGGCCGATTCGGCCAAGCGCCGCCGTCACGGCCCCGAACGGCCGGATTCCCCCGGGGCCGGGGCCCGTCTCAGCCGGGTTCCCGCCATCCCCGCAGGACCGTTTCGAACTGCCGGCTTGTCGTGGCCCAGTCCTCGGCCGGGGACACGGTGTAGATCGCGTACTCGACTCCGCCACGGGAGATGTACATCTGCTCCACGGCCCGGTACGGCCCGGGGAACTCCGTGTCCTTCGCCAGCGCGGTCCAGCTGTACCTCCAGCCGCGCACCCTCGCGGTCGCGGTCGACGCGGCGTTCCAGCGTCACCTGCCGGTAGTCGACCAGCCGCTGCCCTATCCGCTGGTCCGGATCACTCAGGTACTCGAACGGGTCGGCGAAGTCGGGGGAGTCGGCGAAGTCGCCGGCGGCGATACTGATGAAGGTCCTGCCGCCGTCGGGCGTGTAGTCGACCTGGCGGGTCGCCTCGTCGAAGACGACCCGCTCCCAGTCGTCCCCGGGCAGGGCGGCACTGAAGCCGAACGGATCGTCACGACGCACCCAGCCCGCCGGCGGCCCACCCGTCTGCTCACCGCCCTGCGCACCGGCCTCGTCGGACGATGACGACGGCGTGGCCGTGGGGGTCGGTTTGTCGAGGGGCGACGCCGAGCTGCCGCTGCCCTGTTCCCTGCCGTCGCCCCCCTGCACGAGCAGGAGCGCCGTCCCTCCGCCGACGAGCGCGGCCAGGACCGCGACCAGTATGTCAGACGCCCGCGCCCGAGCCGCCGGGGCCCGGCGGGAGCGACGCCTCCGGAAGGCGACTGGACGGCCGTGACACGGGGAGCGGAACCCGCCCCGGGCTCGTACGCCGTCGGTCCCGAGGGCCACGGAGGCTGCGTCGGCGACTGCGTCGGCGTCGGCGTCGAGGCCTGCGAGAGCGCCGCCTGCGACGACGACGGCGATGTCTGCGCCGAGGTCGGCCGTTGCCTCTCCGCCACCTCGGCGAGCATCCGCTCGGCCGCCGCCGCGTCGGGCCTCGTGACCGGATCCTTGCGCAGGAGTGCGCCGATGACGGGCGCGAGCGGGCCGGCGTACCGCGGCTCGTCGGCCTCCTCCTCCACGACCGCCTGCATGGTGGTCAGCGGAGACGTCCGGCGGAACGGCGATCCGCCCTCCACCGCCGTGTGCAGCGTCGCGCCCAGTGCCCAGAGGTCCGAGGAGGGGCCGGGATCCTGGCCGCGGATCCGCTCGGGTGCCAGGTAGTCGACCGAGCCGGCGACCTCTCCGGTACGGGTGATCGCCGTGTCGCCCTCGATCTGCGCGATGCCGAAGTCGGTGAGCAGCACGCGGCCGTCGCCGCCGAGGAGCACGTTGCCGGGCTCGACGTCGCGGTGCACCACCCCGGCGGCGTGCGCGGCGCACAGGGCGCGCAGCACCCGCAGGCCGATACGGGCCGCCTCACGGGGGCTCGACGCGCTCCCGCTCCTTGACGGCGTCGGCGAGCGAATGGCCTTCGACCAACTCCGTGACGATCCACGGCCGGCCGTCGTGCTCCAGCACGTCGTGCACGGTGACGACCGCGGAGTGGTTGATCCGTGCTGCCGCGCGTGCCTCGGCGCGGGTCCGCGCCAGCATCATGGCCTGGTCCGCGTCGGAGACGTGGAGCGCGACGGTCAGTTCCTTGACGGCCACGGACCGGTGCAGCACCTCGTCGTGCGCGCGCCACACCCGGCCCATGCCACCGCTGCCGATGGCATCGCCCAGCCGGTAGCGGCCCGCGACGAGCAGGCCCTGCATCTGATGCACCTTGCCCCGCGATGTTCTTGACAGGGTCAGATTAGGTTTCCGGGGCCCGGCCTGGGAACAGCGGGCGGACCATGGAAACCGCACTGTGACGGTTGCCACTGCGGGAAACACGCGGTGGCGGATGCGACAGCGGCGACTGCCGAGGTGTACGGCGCCGGGTCAGCCGGTGAACCGGTAGGTCGCCGAGGCCTGCTCGAACAGCCGGGTCACCTCGTCCCGTTCGCCCTCCGGGCCACGCACCTGGAGTACGTGGTACCGGCCGTCGATCAGCGCGGCGAGGTTGCGGATGTACAGCTCGCCGCTGTCACCGGTCCAGGTGAACTGGCCCTCGGCCATGGTCCGTCCACCCACCTCGACGGTCTTCAGACCGGTGGAGGTGGCCCAACTGGAGTCGCGGTACGGCTGGAGTTCACGCTCGTCTTCCCGCTGATAGGCCATCGGGTCGTCCCCGTACTGCGCGGCGCTGTCCCGGCCCGGTACAACGATCAGCTCGAAGTCGCCGCTGGAGTAGAGGACCTGACCGCTGCCGTTCTTCCCGGTGCGCTGCCAGCCCTTCGCCACGGCGACACGGAAGTCCTCCGGGTCCTTGCGCAGGGTGAAGCCCTCGGGGACGTCGGGATCGTCGGGGCTGGTGGTCTGCGTCTCGTCGGCCGCACCGGACTCCCCGGTGCCGCCCTCCGGGTTCTTCGGATCCCCCGGTTCCGCAGAGGAGTCGCCGGAGCCTGCTCCCGGCGCGCCGCCCGCCCCCTGCGAGGGAGACGCCTCGCCCGCCGTACCGACCGCACCGGTGCGGTCGGCCGCCCCCGCGCCCCCGGTGTCCTCACCGGCCTCCGGCATGAACATCACGGCGTACGTGATCGCCGCGGCCATGGCGACCAGCACCAGCAGAAGCAGCGTGCGGCCCAGCCTGCGCGGGGACTTCGACTCCTGCCTGGCCCGCTTGTGCCGTCCTTGGTGCGCCGGCAGCCCGGCGCGGCGCCTGCGCACCAGCTCGCCCCGGCGGCGCACGATCGGCAGCCGGCTGGCGTCGACCGGCGGCGCCGCTATGACGTGCACACCCGCTTCCGGCTCGGGCGCCGACCGCACCAGCGAACGCAGCCAGCCCCGCAGTTCCTCGAAGTCGAGCCGCTCGGTGGGATCCTGGCGCAGCAGCGACTCCACGACCGGCCTGAGCGGCCCGCACTCCTCGGCGAACGCGGGGGGCTCGGCGCACACCATCTGCACCAGCTCGGCCGTCGACTCCTCCGGGTAGGGCGCGTGTCCCTGTACGGCCCGGAACAGGAGCGCGCCCAGTGCCCACAGGTCCGTCGCTGGACCGATGGGCGCGGCCAGTTGCCAGTTCTCGTGCACGGGACCGGCCTGCTCCGGTGCCCACCGCTCCGTCACGGGGCCGACGACGGCCATCCGTGTCTGTCGCGCCCGCTCGGCGGCCAACGCGGTGGTGGGGCCCCGGCGCACAGGTGCGTGGGCTGCCGGCTCGCCCCAGTGTGCGGTGGCCGGGACGGCTCCGCCGGACGGCAGGGCCGTACGCCCGTGCCGGTCGGCACTGCCGAAGCCTCCGCCACTGGGCGACTGCGGGCTGCCCGCGCCGGGTTGTTCGGCGGGGGAAGCGCTGCGGGACATGGCGCCGTGCCAGCCGGTGGCCTCCACGCCGTACGGATCGGCCATCCGCCCCGGCGGGGCCGGACCGCTCCCGCCCGGCGTGGCCGACGAAGCGCTGGTGTGCGGTGCGAGGACGGCCTGGTCGCCGCCCTCGGTGGCGGGAGCGGCGCCGGGCAGGACAGCTCGTCCCGACCGCTGCGCCTCCTGCACCCGGGCTGCGGCACGGGCACCCGCCCGGTACGCGGCGATCGCCCCCGCGCGGGCGGCCCTGACGTCCCCGGCGCTGTCGATGGCCCGCGCGTCCGGCGCCCCGGTGCCCGGGGCCGCCGCCTCGCCCCCGGGAAGCCGACCGGATCGCGCCTCGATGGCAGCCCGTCGCGAGACGTCGGGATGCGGGTCGGGGGCCGCGGTGAATCCGGGCGGCCATGACGGAGTGCGCCCCGGTTCCTGCGCCGGAACACCGGTGCCCGTGGGTGCCACGGGCCCCAACGCCCCGGCTGCCGAGCCCGAGCCCCCGCCGGCCCGCGGCACCACAGGGTTCGGAGCAGCCCGGCCCGCAGCGGTGGTAACCGGAGCGGTAGGTGCCGGAGCGGCGGCATCCGGAAGGAACGTGTCAGGAACGGGCACCGGGTCGTACCCGCACAGCGCCTCCTCCGCCGCGCCGACCGCGAGACCGGTCAGCATCACACGGCCGTCGTCGCAGACCAGCACCGTACGGGTGGTGATGTTCCGGTGCACCCAGCCGTGTCCGTGCAGTACCCGCACGGCCATCAGAACGTCGGCGGCGACCTCGGCCGCCCGGTACGGGGTCAGCGGCTGCTCGGCCAGCAGCGCCGCCAGCGGCCGGGCGGACACCAGTTCGCTGACGATCCAGAGGGAGCCGCCCTCCGCGAACACGTCGAAGACCTGGTCCAGCCGGGGGTGGTCGGGGATGGCCGCCGCGGCCTGCGCGGCTTCGACCGCTCGCCGCACCACGGGGTCGGTGGGCCGCCGTGTGCCCGTGCGGTCGGCCGTACGCCCCACAGAGCGGCGGGCACTTCCGTCACGCGCCGTGAAACCGTCGGGCAGTCCTTCCGCGTCGAGCACCTCGGCCTCGACGACCTCCGGCAACGGAATCTGTCTGACGAGGACTTCCTGCCCGCTGTAGGTGTCGAAGGCGCGGATCTCGGTCAGTTCGTACTCGTCGGACGGCGGCAACGGCAGGCGGTAGCGGTCGGCGAGGACCCGCCCCGCGTATTCGTCCACTGCGCCTCCCCCGGCATTGTGGTCGGTCAGGTCCGCTCGCCCAGCGGCCTGTTCCGGCTTCGTACGGTCCGCGAATATTCACGATACGTGCCGGAGGCGACCCGGAGAGAGGGGATGCCACATCTCACTTCCCCCTTCGGGGGGCCGCCCATGCTCAGGACTGGGGTTCGAAGGACCGCGTCAGCGCCTTCCAGGTCTCCTTGCGCTGCTCACCGCCCCAGCCGTCGGCCTTCGCCGTGTACATCAGCGCATACCCGACCCGGCCGTCCACGACGAACCCCCGGTCGATGGTCCGGTACTTCGTACCGCCGTCCACGTAGGTGAACTCCCAGTCAGCGGTGTTCCACCCCCGGTAGTCCACCGCCTCTATTCGGACCCTCTTGTACTGCGAACGCACCATGCCGCGTTCCTGGTTCTCCCAGTCGGCCACCGGGTCGTCCTTCGGCGTGGACGTCCAGGCGATGAGCAGTTTCTGTCCGTCGGGCCCGGTGTACCGGTCCCCGGCGCCATCCGTCGACCGGTACTTCCAGCCCTCGGGCAGTCCGATCGTGTAGCCCTGGGTCCCGTTGTGCGTCGCCGCCACCAAGGCGTCCCCGTCGGTCCCGGCCGAGCCGTCCGCCCCACTGCCACCCGTTTCGGTGCCGGCGTCGGCGTCACCGGAGCCCGTTCCCGTACCCGTGTCCTCCGATTCGGCTGCCTCACCGTCGGTTCGGATGCCGTCGTCCGCACCGGCCTCGGAGCCGCCGTCCTTCTTGGTCTCGGCGCTGGGCACCTGGCCGGAGGCAACCTGATCCGGGCCGTCCTTCGCTCCCGCACCGCTCTCGTCATCGCCACCGAGTGTCAGGGCCAGCACCGTACCGATCACGGCGAGCACCACGACCACCGCGATGAGGGCCAGCGTCCGCCGCGGCACCATATCGGTGAGCGACGCCCTCGGCGCGGGCCGCGCCGGCAGGTCCGGCGGCGTCATCACGGGCCATCCCGAATCCCGGGCACCCGAAGCCGCATCCGCCGCCCCGGAAGCCGAGCCACGCACCGAACCGGACCCACGGTTCGCCGCCGGGCCCCCCTGCCGCACTCCGGTCCCGGTCCCCTTCCCGGCCCCGGTTCCGGACCGAGTCGTGGTCGGCGTGGTGGCCGGGTCCGCCGGATTCGCCGCGGCGGTCTTCCCGGCCGTCGAACCGCCGGCGCGGTCAACGGACTTGGCGCGCGTCGCGGCCGCCGAACCGGCCGCCCCTGCCGACACCGCGGTCTTCCGCACGGAGCGCATCGCGCCGCGCAGCCGCTCCCCTGCCTCCCCGCCGCCCCGCCCGCCTCCGGCACGCCCGCCGGGCTGCTCGGGCAGCGGCACGACCTTCGTCGCGTCCGCCGGTTCCGAGTCGGCGCCCTTGGTCTCGGGCGCGTTGATCACCGCGTTCAGCATGGCCCGCGAAGTGGCGTCGTCGAGCCGCTGGGCCGGGTCCTTGGTGAGCAGTCCGTGGATGACGTCCCTGAGCGGTCCCGCGTTCCTGGGCCCCTCGAGCGGCTCGGTCATCACCGCCGTGAGCGTCGCGATCGCGGACCCCTTGTCGTACGGCGGCGTACCCTCCACCGCCGCGTACAGCAGCCCGCCGAGGGACCACAGGTCGGCCGCCGGCCCCGGCTTGTGCCCACGGGCCCGCTCCGGGGAGATGTACGAGGGGGCGCCGACCAGCATGCCGGTCGAGGTGATGGACGGGTCGCCCTCGACCTGGGCGATGCCGAAGTCGGTGAGCACGACCCGGCCGTCCTCGGCGATCAGCACGTTCGAGGGTTTCACGTCACGGTGCAGGATGCCCTCGCGGTGGGCGGAACGCAGCACGTCGAGCACCGCGAGCCCGACCTCGGCGGCACGCCGGGGTTCCAGCAGGCCGTCCTCCCGGATGGCCTCGGCGAGCGACTTGCCCTCGACGAGCTCCATCACGATCCAGGGCCGGTCGTCCTCCTGGACCACGTCGAAGACCGTCACGGCACTGCTGTTGCGTATGCGCGCGATCGCCTTGGCCTCGCGCAACGTCCGCGTGACGAGCCGCCGCTTCTCCTCCTCGTCGATGCTCGACGGGAACCGAAGCTCCTTGACGGCGACGGTCCGCCCCAAGGTCTCGTCCTCGGCGCGCCACACCGTCCCCATGCCGCCGCGTCCGAGCACATCTCCCAGCCGGTACCGCCCGGCGAGCAGACGTGCGCTCTCGTCCTGACGGGTTGTCCCCGCCTGCTCCGGCTCCGACATGCGTCCCCTCATGCAACCCGCCCCGACAGAGCCTTCATTGTCCCTCACCCGACAAGTGCTCCACGCCCAGGGTGCCTCTGGCCCCGGCTCGCGCCCGGCACACCCGGAACCCGGGTGAAGGACCTACCCCACGGCCCTGCATGAAGGTCCCTCCGACAAGAGAGGAACCGGATGCCGCCGCCCCGGACGCTCCTGGCCATCGCTGTGTCCGTGGCCACGCCTGCCCTGGCCCCGACGGTCTCCTCGGCCCTGTCGGCGTATCCCGCCGACGTACTCCTCCCGCTGCTGGTCACCCAGGGGGAGCCCCGGCGGCGGCGCTGCTGGCCGTGGAGGAATCCGGCCCGCGCCATGCCGGGCCGGCGAGGGCATGGGCCGGACCGACCACTTCCGGGCCGGCAGCATCACGAAGACGTTCATCGCGACGCTCGTGCTGCAACTGGCGGACGAGCACCGCCTGCCCCTGTCCGACACCGTGTGGGGGCACAACGGGCACATGTCCGGCAGCTACGTGCGCAGCGCAGCTGCCGTCGACGGCCGGCATGTCCTCACCTTCCGGGTGCACACGGACGCGATAGCGGACCCCGGCCTCGAACCCGCGGTGCTCGCGGCCGAGTTCTGCCCTCGCACCCGGTAGAACGGCCGGGTTCCGAACGGAGATCCCCGTTCACAGCACTCGTTCGAGTGAACGTGATCCCGTGCCCCGAAACCGGGTTCCGGGGCACGGGATCGGTCTCGTCCTGCCCCCGGCTGACGGCCCTTCCCCTATGACGGAACGCTGTCCGGAGCCCCCAGCCGGGCCGCGTCCGCCGTCAGGTCGTCCGGCTGCCGCTGCGAATCCCGTTCGGCCTCCACCCGCTTCTCGTAGTGACGCACCTCACGCGCGATCCGGTCCTTGTCCCAGCCCAGCACCGGCGCCATCAGCTCGGCGGCCTCCCGGGCGCTGCGCGTGCCCCGGTCGAACGTCTCGATGGAGATGCGGGTCCGCCGGGTCAGCACGTCGTCCAGGTGCCGCGCCCCCTCGTGCGAGGCGGCGTAGGTGATCTCGGCGCGCAGGTAGTCGTCGGCCGCCTGCAGTGGCTCACCCAGCATGGGTTCCTGCGCGACGAGTTCCAGGACCTCTTCGGCCAGCGATCCGTACCGGTTCAGCAGGTGCTCGACCCGCACCACGTGCAGTCCGGTGCGTGCGGCGATCCGCGCCCGCGCGTTCCACAGCGCCCGGTACCCCTCGGCGCCGACCAGCGGTATGTCCTCGGTGACACAGGCGGCGACCCGCGCGTCGAGCCCGTGCACGGCCTCGTCCACCGCGTCCTTGGCCATCACCCGGTAGGTCGTGTACTTGCCGCCCGCGACCACCACGAGTCCGGGCACAGGATGGGCCACGGTGTGCTCGCGCGACAGTTTGCTGGTCGCGTCGGACTCACCGGCGAGCAACGGCCGGAGACCGGCGTACACGCCCTGGACGTCGTCCCTGGTGAGCGGGACCGCGAGGACCGAGTTCACATGCTCGAGCAGGTAGTCGATGTCCGCGCTGGACGCGGCCGGATGCGCCTTGTCGAGGTCCCAGCCGGTGTCCGTGGTCCCGATGATCCAGTGCCGGCCCCACGGGATGACGAACAGGACGGACTTCTCCGTGCGCAGGATGAGCCCGGTGGTGGAGTGGATGCGGTCCTTGGGGACGACCAGGTGGATGCCCTTGGAGGCCCGTACGTGGAACTGGCCCCGCTCGCCCACCATCGCCTGGGTGTCGTCGGTCCACACACCTGTGGCGTTGACCACCTGCTTGGCGCGGACTTCGTACTCCCCGCCGCCCTCGACGTCCTGCACCCGGGCGCCGACGACCCGTTCGCCCTCGCGCAGGAATCCGGTGACCCGTGCGCGGTTGGCGACCTTCGCGCCGTATGCCGCGGCGGTGCGCACCAGCGTCGCCACGAAGCGGGCGTCGTCCATCTGGGCGTCGTAGTACTGGAGCGCCCCGACCAGGGCGTCCCTCTTCAGACACGGTGCCACGCGCAGCGCGTGACGGCGGCTCAGGTGCCGGTGCACGGGCAGCCCCCGTCCGTGTCCGGGGGCCATCGACATGGTGTCGTAGAGCGCGACACCCGCCCCGGCGTACAGCCGCTCCCAGCCCTTGTGCCGCAACGGGTAGAGGAACGGCACCGGTTTCACCAGGTGCGGGGCGAGCTTCTCCAGCAGCAGGCCTCGCTCCTTCAACGCCTCCCGCACGAGGGCGAAGTCGAGCATCTCCAGGTAGCGCAGACCGCCGTGGACCAGTTTGCTGGACCTGCTGGACGTGCCCGACGCCCAGTCACGTGCCTCGACCAGTCCGGTGGACAGGCCGCGCGTCACGGCGTCCAGCACGGTGCCGGCGCCGACCACACCACCGCCCACCACCAGCACGTCCAGTTCACGCTCCGCCATGGATGCGAGTGACTCGGCGCGCTCCGCCGGTCCCAGTGTCGCTGTCCTCACCGCTGCCTCCCGCTGATCGGTCGCATCGGCCGCACCCGTCGGGCGAAGCCCGGTCCCTCTCCCTCATGCCCAGATTCTCGCCGGGTTGCCCGGTTCCAGCCACCACGCGCCTTCGCCCTGCGGACGGCTCGCTCACGCTGCGACTCGGCGAAACTCCGCAAAACCCGGCCAATCAATACAGCATATCGGTCATATTTACTCCTAGTCTGACATTGCGCTCGCTCGTTCTGTCCACCGAGCTTGCGCGCCTGTCCCGCTTCGGTTACTGGGAAGGACGGCCCACGCCATGCCCGCAGATCTCGCCGTCATCGGACTCGGCCCGTACGGCCTGCCCCTGGCCCAGGCCGCCGTCGCCGCCGGCATCCCCACCATCGGCTACCGGACCGGACCGGAGGCCGCCTCCCTCAGCCCCGCCGAGCTGCGCCGCATGGCCGCCCAGGGGTTCCGCGTGATCACCGGGCCTGCCGAGCTCGGCCGGGTGCGTACCGCCGTCATCTGCGCGCCGGTCCCGCGCGGCGCGGAGGGCGGACTTGATCTCGGCCCGGTGGAAGCGACCGCCCGCACCCTGGCCGCGCGGCTGCGCCCGCACACCACGGTGATCCTCGAGTCCCCGGTGCCCCCCGGAACGACCGAGGACTTCCTCCGCCCCCTGCTCGAATCCGGATCCGGCCTCCGCGCAGGCCACGACTTCCACCTCGCCCACTCCCCCAGCCGTGTCGACCCGGGCAACCGCGACTTCACTCCCGCCAACACCCCGAAGGTCATCGGCGGTCTCACCCCGGCCTGCACCGAGTCGGCCGCCGCCTTCTACGGGAGGCTCACCGACAAGGTCGTCCGCGCGCGCGGACCGCGGGAAGCGGAGACCGTGCAGTTGCTGGAAACCAACTTCCGGCACGTCAACACCGCCCTCGTCAACGAGATGGCCGTGCTCTGCCACGACCTGGGCGTCGACCTGTGGGACGTCATCCGCTGCGCGGAGACCAAACCCTTCGGCTTCCACTCCTTCCGCCCCGGCCCCGGCGTCGGCGGCCACGCCCTGGCCCAGGACCTGACCGCCCACACGGGCCGCACCCTGCGGATGGCGGAACTCGCCCAGCAGGTCAACGGCCGGATGCCCCACTACGTCGTCCAGCGCGCCGCCGCGCTCCTCAACGAGCACGGCAAGTCGGCCCGCGGCGCACGCGTGCTCCTCCTGGGCGTCACCTACAAGGCCGACCTCGCCGACCAGCAGGGCAGCCCCGCGCGGGAGATCGCGATGCGGCTGATGGAGCTGGGCGCCTCCGTCAGCTACCACGACCCGCACGTCCCGTCCTGGAGCGTGCTCGACCGTCCCCTCCCCCGCGCCGACTCCCTGTACGAGGCCGCCGCCGACGCCGACCTGACGATCCTGCTCCAGCAGCACCGCACGTACGACCTCCAGGGCCTGTCCGTGAAGGCCCAGCTGCTGCTGGACACCCGCGGGGCCACTCCGACGGGGGCGGCGCACCGGTTGTGAGAGGGGCGAGAGCCGCGCCCGCGACGTCCCGTGCTCCGGGAGCTGGTGGTGAGCGGCACCCGGCGCGGGTACCTTGGGATTCAGGTGGAGCCCACCGCAGGGCACTGCGGCAGGCTCCGGATGGATCACGGAGTGTCCACCCCTGTGTCTCTTATGCCCCTTGGGGGTGGACACTCACCATCCGAAAACCCGCGGGATCCGCCCCCTCCGGCACTTCACCGTCCACAGACGGATCCGGTCCCAGCAGGTGGGCTTGCGGTGGCGCCCCTGGGCACGCCCCCTTCCACGAGGCCGCCCGTCAGCCCGGTAGGGCGGTCCGTCCGGAATCGGGCCGGGCCCCGAAGGGCGGGGTCCGGATCGTTTCCTCGGAAGGGGGCGTCCCGGAGAACCGGGCCGCCGGCCACGGACATTACCGCCCCGAACCGGCCCGTCTCCCGACCGCCCCGAACCGGCCCGTCTCCCGACCGCCCCGAACCGGCCCGTCTCCCGATATTCGCGCCGGAGGCAACCGCGCACCCTCCTCGCACCCCACACGCCCCCTCACCACGGCGCCACCCTCGTGGACATGCGACGGGGCCCGGCCACCCCTTACGGATGGCCGGGCCCCGTCCTCACTCTCAAGACTCTCAAGGGCGTCGTGCGCGCCGCGCTCCGTGCGGGCGCGGCATCAGTCATCGCCGGTGCTGCGCGTCCGCCACCGTCACCTCGACGCGCTGGAACTCCTTCAGCTCGCTGTACCCGGTGGTGGCCATGGCGCGGCGCAGGGCGCCGAAGAGGTTCATCGAGCCGTCGGGCGTGTGCGACGGGCCGGTGAGGATCTCCTCTATCGTGCCGACGGTGCCGAGGCCGACCTTCTTGCCGCGCGGCAGTTCCTCGTTCACCGCCTCCATGCCCCAGTGGTTGCCCCTGCCGGGACCGTCGGTGGCGCGTGCGAGGGGGGAACCCATCATCACCGCGTCGGCGCCGCAGGCGATGGCCTTGGGCAGGTCGCCGGACCAGCCGACGCCGCCGTCCGCGATCACGTGCACGTACCGGCCGCCGGACTCGTCCATGTAGTCGCGGCGGGCGGCCGCCACGTCCGCGACCGCGGTGGCCATGGGGACCTGGATGCCGAGCACGTTGCGGGTGGTGTGCGCGGCGCCGCCGCCGAAGCCCACCAGGACACCGGCCGCGCCGGTGCGCATCAGGTGCAGGGCCGCGGTGTAGGTGGCGCAGCCGCCGACGATCACCGGGACGTCGAGTTCGTAGATGAACTGCTTCAGGTTGAGCGGCTCGTGCGAGCCGGAGACGTGCTCCGCGGAGACGGTCGTCCCGCGGATCACGAAGATGTCCACGCCGGCGTCGACGACGGCCTTGGAGAACTGGGCGGTACGCTGCGGGGAGAGCGCGGCCGCGGTGACCACGCCCGAGTCGCGCACCTCCTTCAGGCGCTGCCCGATCAGCTCTTCCTTGATGGGGGCGGTGTAAATCTCCTGGAAGCGGCGCGTGGCCGTCTCGGCGTCGAGCTCGGCGATCTCGTCGAGCAGCGGCTGCGGGTCCTCGTAGCGCGTCCACAGCCCTTCGAGGTTCAGCACGCCGAGGCCACCGAGCTCACCGATACGGATCGCCGTGGCCGGCGAGACGACCGAGTCCATGGGGGCGGCCAGGAACGGCAGCTCAAAACGGTAGGCGTCGATCTGCCAGGCGATCGAGACCTCCTTCGGGTCCCGCGTACGGCGGCTGGGGACGACGGCGATGTCGTCGAAGGCGTACGCCCGGCGGCCGCGCTTGCCGCGCCCGATCTCGATCTCAGTCACGTCTGTGGCCTCTCCCTGATGCGTTGCAGCGCCTTCCAGTATCCCCGACCGTCACGCCCCGCATCGCCCCGCGTCACTCCGCATCCCCCCAGGACGAACGACGAGGGCGGCCCGGACCTCTCCCGGGCCGCCCTCGGACGACTGGAACGAACCGTCACACACGCGTGCGTCACACGCCTGCGCGGGCCGTCGGCGCCTGCGGCTGTGTGCCGTCAGCGCTTGCTGCTGTAGTTGGGTGCTTCGACGGTCATCTGGATGTCGTGCGGGTGGCTCTCCTTGAGCCCAGCGGAGGTGATCCGCACGAACCGGCCGTTCGCCTGCAGGTCGGGCACAGTCCGGCCGCCGACGTAGAACATCGACTGGCGCAGGCCGCCGACCAACTGGTGGACCACCGAGGAGAGCGGCCCGCGGTAGGGCACCTGGCCCTCGATTCCCTCGGGGACGAGCTGCTCGTCGGAGGCGACGCCCTCCTGGAAGTAGCGGTCCTTGGAGAACGACCTGCGGTCGCCGCGGGTCTGCATCGCGCCGAGCGACCCCATGCCGCGGTACGACTTGAACTGCTTGCCGTTGATGAACAGCAGCTCGCCCGGCGACTCCGCGCAGCCCGCGAGCAGCGAACCCAGCATCACCGTGTCGGCGCCCGCGACCAGGGCCTTGGCGATGTCGCCGGAGTACTGCAGGCCGCCGTCGCCGATGACCGGGACACCGGCCTCCTTGGCGGCGAGCGCAGCCTCGTAGATCGCGGTGACCTGCGGCACGCCCACGCCGGCGACGACACGCGTGGTGCAGATGGAGCCGGGGCCGACGCCGACCTTGATGCCGTCGCAGCCCGCGTCGACCAGGGCCTTCGCGCCGTCGCGCGTGGCGATGTTGCCGCCGATGACGTCGACGCCGGTGGAGTTCGACTTGATCTTGGCGACCATGTCGCCGACGAGGCGGGAGTGGCCGTGCGCGGTGTCGACGACGATGAAGTCGGCGCCCGCCTCGATCAGCGCCTGGGCGCGCTCGAAGGCGTCGCCCGCGACGCCGACCGCGGCGCCGACCAGCAGCCGGCCCTCGCCGTCCTTGGCGGCGTTCGGGTACTGCTCGGCCTTCACGAAGTCCTTGACCGTGATCAGGCCCTTGAGGACGCCGTGGTCGTCGACCAGCGGAAGCTTCTCGATCTTGTGGCGGCGCAGCAGTTGTACGGCCTCCGCACCCGAGATGCCGACCTTGCCGGTGACCAGCGGCATCGGCGTCATGACCTCGCGTACCCGCTGCGAGCGGTCGGTCTCGAAGGTCATGTCGCGGTTGGTGACGATGCCGAGCAGCTTCTTGTTGCCGTCGGTGACCGGGACGCCACTGATGCGGAACTTGCCGCACAGGGCGTCGGCCTCGGCGAGGGTGGCGTCCGGGTGAATGGTGATCGGGTCGGTGACCATGCCCGACTCGGAACGCTTCACCAGGTCGACCTGGTTCGCCTGGTCCTCGATGGACAGGTTGCGGTGCAGGACACCGACACCGCCCTGGCGAGCCATCGCGATCGCCATGCGCGATTCGGTCACCTTGTCCATGGCGGCGGACAGCAGCGGGACGTTGACCCGCACGTTCCTGGAGACGTGCGAGGCGGTGTCGATCTCGTCGGGCGCCATGTCCGACGCGCCCGGCAGCAGCAGCACGTCGTCGTAGGTCAGCCCGAGTGTCGCGAATTTACCGGGCACTCCGTCGACGTTCGCGGTCATGACACCTTCCCCAAATGGCCTTGATCGGTGCGGATGTCCATGCTAACGGGAAGGAGAGCTGTCTCATTCCACGGTTCCGCAAGGCTCCGGCCTTTGTACGTTTGTACGGAATCGGCCGCGGGCCCGTTCAGTTCCGCGAGGGGCGGCCGGTCGGCGGACGGTGTCGGCGGCGGTCACTGCTCCGCCAGCGCGCGCAGCCGGCTCAGGGCGCGGTGCTGGGCGACCCGGACGGCACCGGGTGACATTCCCAACATCTGGCCGGTCTCCTCCGCCGTGAGGCCCACGGCGATCCGCAGCAGAAGCAGCTCGCGCTGGTTCTCGGGCAGGTTGGCCATCAGCTTCTTGGCCCACTCGGCGTCGCTGCTGAGCAGAGCGCGCTCCTCCGGGCCGAGGGAGTCGTCGGGACGCTCGGGCATCTCGTCGGAGGGCACGGCCGTCAGTCCGGGATGGCGCATGGCGGCCCGCTGCAGGTCGGCGACCTTGTGTGCGGCGATGGCGAAGACGAACGCCTCGAACGGGCGGCCGGTGTCCCTGTAGCGGGGCAGCGCGAGGAGCACCGCTACGCAGACCTCCTGGGCGAGGTCCTCGACGAAGTGCCGGGCGTCGCCCGGGAGCCGGGACAGCCTGGTGCGGCAGTACCGCAGCGCCAGGGGGTGGACGTGGGCGAGCAGATCGTGCGTGGCCTGCTCGTCTCCGTCGACGGCGCGGTGGACGAGCGCACCGATCGCCCCGCGGGCCGTGCCCGCCTCGTCGTCGCGCATCGGTCCATGGTGCCCTGCGGGCGTCGGCTCCACGGCACCCCGCCCGTTGTTGTGCACCGAAGCGTTATGAGCAGGTGCGCCGGAACTCATCGCCTGCGCCCTCCCCTTCCGCTCGACCGACTTGTCCCCGAGGAACTCCACACCTCAAGGATGCGTCATCCGCGGCGAAACAGGCACAGGGCACTCGGCAACCGGCTTCGGCACCCTGGTGGACCAGGCGTTTCACGCCTCTGCCGACGAGGTGCGCGCGGACTCCCGCAGGACCTGCGTCCGGATCGCTCCGGGGCCGCCCTGCGCGGTACGTGCCCTGCCTGGGCAGCGGCCGCGACCTGCTGGGTGACGGCGGCCCGCACCAGGGTCGCCGCCCGCGTCCGGCGCCCTCCCGCGCGGGAGCGACCCACACCTGCGCGGTCCTGGCGGGTGCGGTCCGGGCGGCGGGCGCTCCCGCGTGCCCCCCCCCCACCCGCCGGCCACCGCTCGATGCCGTGCACCGAAGCCGGTCCGGTCCGGTCCGGTCCAAAGGACAGGTCCTAGCGCACCAGGCCCCACCGGAATCCGAGCGCCACCGCGTGGGCCCGGTCCGACGCGCCGAGCTTCTTGAAGAGCCGCCGGGCGTGCGTCTTGACGGTGTCCTCGGAGAGGAACAGCTCGCGGCCGATCTCGGCGTTGGAGCGGCCGTGGCTCATGCCCTCGAGGACCTGGATCTCACGCGCGGTGAGCGTGGGCGCGGCGCCCATCTCCGCCGAACGCAGCCGCCGCGGGGCGAGCCGCCAGGTCGGGTCGGCGAGAGCCTGCGTGACCGTCGCGCGCAACTCCGCGCGGGAGGCGTCCTTGTGCAGGTAGCCGCGGGCGCCGGCGGCCACCGCGAGTGCCACGCCGTCGAGGTCCTCGGCGACGGTGAGCATGATGATCCGTGCGCCGGGATCGGCGGACAGCAGCCGCCGGACGGTCTCGACACCACCCAGGCCGGGCATGCGCACGTCCATCAGAATCAGGTCCGAGCGGTCGGCTCCCCAGCGGCGGAGCACTTCCTCGCCGTTGGCAGCCGTCGTCACGCGCTCGACGCCGGGCACGGTCGCGACCGCGCGGCGAAGCGCCTCTCGGGCAAGCGGGGAGTCGTCGCAGACGAGGACGGAAGTCATGACCGCCCTCCGCAGCTGATGCGCGTCACCTTGAGCCTCCAGGCTGGTACGAAATCGTCACCTGTGCGGTCGACCGCTTCGGACACCTGCCCGAGCGCTTGTTCCTTCAACCGCCTCGCACTCTCAACGACGGTCACCCGAAAGAGTTACGGGGCCGCCTGCCGACTTCGGCACTCTACGTGAGGGGGCGGACACGGTGCAGACGCGCGCGGCGCACCCTCGAACTTTCATCACAACCCGTGCCCCGTTCGGACCTTTTTCTTCCCATTTGCTGGTGTCTGAGACTAGATTCGCAATGAGTCATATTTTCATCTCCTTTGATCGTAGTTGTACGGTCGTGGGCACCGGATCCACCCAGAACGGCTACAAGGGGTCACGCAATGGCAGATTTCTCCCGCCTTCCAGGACCGAACGCGGACCTGTGGGACTGGCAGCTCCTGGCCGCGTGCCGCGGGGTGGACAGCTCGCTCTTCTTCCACCCCGAGGGCGAACGGGGTGCGGCACGAAGCGCTCGCGAGCACTCGGCCAAAGAGGTCTGCACGAGGTGTCCGGTACGCGCCGAGTGCGCCGCCCACGCGCTGGCCGTACGCGAGCCGTACGGCGTGTGGGGCGGACTGACCGAGGACGAGCGCGAGGAACTGATGGGCCGGGCGCGCCACCGATTGGTGTCGACCCCGCCGCCGGCGCCCGCGTCGGTCGCGACGACCGGCGAGCACGTCGCCTCGAACACCTGAAGGAACGTTTCTTCACATCGGGCACGCGCGCACCCTTCGCGTTTTTCGTTTTTCGCAGGAGGTTCCAGAGCGGAGCAGGACGGAGCAGGACAGGACGGTGGAGTGTCGGCCGCCCGCGAGTACCGGGGGTACCGGGGGTACCGGGGGTACCGGGGGTACCGGGGGTACCGGGGGTACCGGCCAGCCCCATCCTCCACAGGTCGCCCATTCGGGAAGATCAACTGATCACAGCTGGTCAGCCACCGATCAGCGCAGCGGTCCGCGGTGCAGAACCCGCCGAAGCACGACCGCTCCAGAACCGTGATCAAGCTCGGAGACTGTGCAAAAGAGTGACCCGCGGAGGAGGGAGCTAGCAGCCGCCCGCACGCGCCAGTTGGTCGAGCGTCGCGCCGACCGCGGGCACCCGGGCCAGGTCGGGGAGGGTCAGGGCGACGATCTCCCGCCGCACCGCGGGCTCCAGGGTGACGGTACGCACACCCCTGGGCCGTACGGAGTCGACGGCAAGCTGGGGCAGGACGGCCACCCCGAGCTCCGCGCCCACCAGTCCCGCGACCGCGGGGTAGTCGTCGGTCGCGAAGTCGATGCGCGGAGTGAAACCGGCCGACTCGCACACCTCGACCAGTTGCCCCCGGCAGCGCGGACAGCCGGCGATCCACGGCTCCTCGGCGAGTTCCCCTATGGACAGGGACTCCGCGTGCGCCAGCGGGTGCCGCTCGGGCACAAGCCCCACGAGCCGGTCCGTGAGCAGCGGCCGCACGACGAGGTCGTCCCACTCCTCGGCGCCCGACGCCCCTTCGTAGCGGAAGGCGAGGGCCACGTCGCAGTCGCCCCCGCGCAGCATCTCGACGGACCGGGGCGGTTCGGCCTCCTCCAGGGAGACACGGGTGCCCGGGTGTGCGTCGCGGAGCGCGGCGAGGGCTGTCGGGACGAGCGTCGAGCTACCGCTGGGAAAGGACACGAGCCGTACCCGCCCCGCCCTCAGCCCGGCGATGGCGGCGACCTCCTCCTCGGCGGCCGTCAGCCCGGCGAGGACGCCGGCGGCATGACGCACCAGCGCGTCCCCGGCCTGCGTCATGCGCATCTCCCGTCCGGTGCGGACCAGCAGCGGCGTGCCGACGGACACCTCCAGCGCCTTCATCTGCTGGCTGACGGCGGGCTGGGTGCAGCCCAGCTCCCTGGCCGCCGCGGAGAACGAACCGGTGGTGGCCACGGCGCGCAGCACGCGGAGATGACGGGCTTCGATCACACTCCAAGGATAAGCCGTCCTTGGGCGGGGCACTGGATATCCGTTCGACGCTTTGATCCGGCATCGCCTACGGTGCGCCCTCATGAAGCTTCTGTCTGTGAATCTGGGTCGCCCCAAGGCCGTGCCGTACACGGACCACCCCCAGGGCATGACCGGTATTGACAAGCAGCCGGTGGACACGCCGGTGCGGGTGGCGGCGCCGGGGCCGAAGGGGTTCGGCGCGAGCGGACTGGCCGGGGACTCGGTGTGCGGGACGCGGCACCACGGGGGCGATGACCAAGCGGTGTACGCGATGGCCCGCGAGGACCTCGACGAGTGGGAAGGCGCGCTGGGCCGCACGCTGCCGAACGGCTCGTTCGGCGAGAACCTCACCACGGAGGGAGTCGACCTGTCCGGCGCCCGGATCGGCGAGCGGTGGGCCGTCGGATCCGAGGTGGTGCTGGAGGTCACCTCCGGTCGCATCCCCTGCCGCACCTTCCAGGGCCATCTGGGTGAGAAGGGCTGGGTGAAGCGGTTCACGCAGCGCGGCGCACCGGGCGCGTACCTGCGGGTGATCCGGCCCGGTGAGATACGGGCGGGCGACGCGATACAGATCGTGCACCGGCCGGGTCACGAGGTGACGGTCGCTCTGCAGTTCCGGGCGGCGACGACCGAGCAGACTCTGCTGCCGCTGCTGCTGGCGGCGGGCGACGCTCTCCACCCGGAGGCACTGGCGAGGGCACGGAAGCACAAGGAGAAGTACGGGGAGGGGAACGAGGAGCGGTCCGGGGAGAAGTACGTGGCGGATCCGGGCTCCTGACGTACAGCCACCGCACACCGGCTGCCCTGCCCGGCCGCCGGGTACCGGCCGCAGGGCAGGAAGGCGGGGGCGGGTGGAGGGGCGGACATGGGGGTGACTGATCCGGCCAAGCTTCAGTGCACCGGCCGGGGCGGCGGTGCCGACCGGACGCCCGGACTCCGGGTAACTAGTCTTGGGCCATGACAACCGCTCTGATTACGGGTTCGACAGCCGGGATCGGTGCCGCGTTCGCGCGGCGGCTGGCGGCCGACGGGCACGACCTGGTGCTGGTGGCCCGCGACCTCGGCAGGCTCCGGGAGCAGGCGACCGAGCTTCACGACCGTCACGGTATCGAGGCGGAGGTGCTGTCGGCCGATTTGTCCGAGGACAAGGGCATCGAGGCGGTGGCCGAACGGTTGGGCGATCGCAGGAACCCCGTCGACCTGCTGGTCAACAACGCGGGTTTCGGTAACAAGGGCCGGTACCTCGAGGTCTCCGTGGCGGACGAGCTGAGGATGCTCAAGGTGCACTGCGAGGCGGTGCTCCGGCTGACGACGGCTGCGGTGGAGGCGATGCGGGAGCGCGGGCGCGGGGGCGTGGTGAACGTCGCCTCGACCGCGGCCTTCGTGCCGCGCGGGACCTACGGGGCGTCCAAGGCGTGGGTCGTGCAGTTCACCCAGGGCGCGGCGCAGGACCTGGCGGGCAACGGCGTCCGCCTGATGGCGCTGTGCCCCGGGTTCGTACGCACCGAGTTCCATGAGCGTGCGGGGATGGGGACGGACAACATCCCGAACTGGATGTGGCTGGACGCGGACAAGGTGGCCGAGGCCGCCCTCGCCGACCTGGCCCGTGGCAGGACGGTGTCGATCCCGGACCCGCGCTACAAGGCGCTGATGGGGGCGGCGAAGCTGGTACCGCGGGGCATGCTGGGCGGGCTCACCTCGCGGTCGGGGCGGAAGTACGGACCGCGGTGACGGCGAAGGCTCCCCCTGTTTCGATCCGAGGGGGCGGTGTGGCCTTCGGGGGCCGGCACCGCGTGATCGCAGGAGGACCGCGGCGACGGGCCGGCCACCAGGGACGAGGGCGGCGATGATCGCCGCACCGCCGGCGACCATGGAGATCGTCCCGGCCACCGTGCTGACACGGCCGGACCAGAGGGCCCGGTCGTCCAAAGCCGCATACGAGGGTTCTCAGCCGGCGACGGCGGAAGCCGCGGCCTGAGCCAGCAGTGTCAGGGCCGCCTGTGAGACGGACCCCGGTGTCGCCGTGCTCATGATGATGAGCTGGTCCCGGTCCGGCAGGCTCATGCTGCGCTGGGTGACCGTGAGGGTGCCGACCGGGGGATGGCGTATCCCGTAGTCGCTGACAGCGCACGGCTGGACGGGGTGGTCGGCCCACAGGGTGGAGAACTCCGCTCTGAGCATGGTGAGTTCGTCGATGAGAGCGGCGAGCAGAGCGTCATCGGGATGGCGTCCTGCCGTGGCCCGCAGGGTGCCCACGACCGCCTGGGCCTGGGCCGGACAGTCGACGTACAGATCGCGCACGTGCGGGTCGAGGAAGGCGAGCCGGGACAGACTGGGGCGGTCCTCGGGACGCCGGGGGGCGTCCGGCGGGGAAGGTGGGACGCGAGGAGCGCGTGTCCCGACGCCCTGCGCATCCTGCACCGTCTGACCGAACTCCAGAGAGCGATGGATGCGGGGACACCGCGGCGTTCGACGTCAAGGCCCTCGGAGGGCACAACGCCCGGTGGCGGCTCAGGGTCGGTGACCACCGGGTGGTCCACACCGTCGAGGACGGTGGGCTCATCGTGTGGGTCCTGACCGTGGGCAACCGTCGCGAGGTCTACCGTCAGGTTCCCTAAGGAGCCCCGCCGGCTCCGACACCCTCACCCGCCGCTTCCACAGAGCGCCGCTGTGGGGCGTCGGGCCTGGTGAACGGGGTTGCTGCCACGGGATCTCCGGGGCATGACGAGTTCCCCCAGCGGCAGCGACCGGCTGCTTCCGCCCTCCCTTCGCCGAGCAGAGGGCCCTCACCCTCCGCTTCTCCGCCCCCCGCGGGGCTCGGCTCGCCCGGCGCCTCACCTCCCGGCAGACGGGCGCATAGGGCTGGACCTACGGCAGCCCGGTGCACGACACCGTCGAGCTGGTCGTGGCCGAGCTGGCCGCCGACGCCGTCACCCACGGCCGGATTCCCGGCCGGGACGCCGAGCTGCGGCTCAGCAGGAACACGGAGGGGGCCCGGGTACGCGTGGAGGTGAGCGACGCGCGCGGTGAGCGGCTGCCCGTCCCGGCGCCGGACGGTGAACCGCTCGCAGGGGGCGGCCGGGGCCTTGCCCTCGTCTCGGCACTCGTCGAGGAGTGGGGCGTCGCCGAGCGGCCGGGAACTGCTGTGCGGGCTCCGGCGGGTCGAGGTCCGGCCACACCTCGAGCGCCCGGCCCGACGCGGCACGCAGCGTCGCCACGTCGACGACGGCACGGGGCTCGGCCGACGACTTCCCGCTGCGGCACCCGCGCGGGTGCGAACCGGTCGACGGGCGGCGCATAGCGCCCCTCGTCCTCTCCGGGCGGTCCCAAGGACACCAACACAGCCCGCTCACCGGCCCGCTCACCGGCCCGCTCCTCCGGCAGCGCAAGGTCGTCGAAGAATCCCCTGCGCCGAGCGTGGCCCAGGGCACTGGCATCGATACCGGCATCAACACCGACTGCGAGACGGGCGCAGCACGGAGGCCCGGCGCCGCTGGGCAGCGGTGCCGGGCCTCCGTGTCTGCTACCGGCGTCGGTTACCGACGTCCGTCGCGTGTGGTGCTCAGTGGGAGTGGCCGTGGCCGTGACCACCGGCGGCCGGCTCCTCCTCTTCCTTCTTCTCGACGACCAGGGTCTCGGTCGTCAGGAGGAGGGAGGCGATGGAGGCGGCGTTCTCCAGGGCGGAGCGGGTGACCTTGACCGGGTCGATGACGCCGGCCTTGACCAGGTCACCGTACTCGCCGGTGGCGGCGTTGAAGCCGCTGCCCTTCTCGAGCTCGGCGACCTTGGAGGTGATGACGTAGCCCTCGAGGCCGGCGTTCTCGGCGATCCAGCGCAGCGGCTCGACGGCGGCGCGGCGGACGACCGCGACACCGGTGGCCTCGTCGCCGGTCTTGCCGAGGTTGCCCTCGAGGACCTTGACGGCGTGGACGAGCGCGGAGCCACCACCGGAGACAATGCCCTCCTCGACCGCGGCGCGGGTCGCGGAGATGGCGTCCTCCAGACGGTGCTTCTTCTCCTTCAGCTCCACCTCGGTGGCGGCACCGACCTTGATGACGCACACGCCGCCGGCCAGCTTCGCGAGGCGCTCCTGGAGCTTCTCGCGGTCCCAGTCGGAGTCCGTGGACTCGATCTCGGCCTTGATCTGGCCGATGCGACCGGTCACGTCCTCCTTCTTGCCGCCGCCGTCGACGATCGTGGTGTCGTCCTTGGTGACGGTGACGCGGCGGGCGGAGCCCAGCACGTCCAGGCCGACCTGGTCGAGCTTGAGGCCGACCTCCTCGGAGACGACCGTGGCGCCGGTGAGGACGGCCATGTCCTGCAGCATCGCCTTGCGGCGGTCACCGAAGCCGGGGGCCTTGACCGCGACGGCGTTGAACGTGCCGCGGATCTTGTTGACGACCAGGGTCGACAGGGCCTCGCCCTCGACGTCCTCGGCGATGATCAGCAGCGGCTTGGAGGAGTTGGCCTGGATGACCTTCTCCAGCAGCGGCAGCAGCTCGGCGATGGAGCCGATCTTGCCCTGCGTGATGAGGATGTACGGGTCGTCCAGGACGGCTTCCATGCGCTCCTGGTCCGTCACGAAGTACGGAGACAGGTAGCCCTTGTCGAAGGCCATGCCCTCGGTGAAGTCCAGCTCCAGACCGAAGGTGTTGGACTCCTCCACGGTGATGACACCGTCCTTGCCGACCTTGTCCATCGCCTCGGCGATGAGCTCGCCGACCTGCTGGTCCTGGGCGGACAGCCCGGCGACGGCGGCGATGTCGGACTTCTCGTCGATCGGGCGGGCCGAGGCGAGGAGGTCCTCGGAGACCGCGGCGACGGCGGCGTCGATGCCCTTCTTCAGGGCGGCCGGGGAGGCGCCGGCGGCGACGTTGCGCAGGCCCTCGCGGACCAGGGCCTGGGCCAGCACGGTCGCGGTGGTCGTACCGTCACCCGCGATGTCGTTGGTCTTGGTCGCCACCTCCTTGACCAGCTGGGCACCGAGGTTCTCGAACGGGTCGTCGACCTCGACCTCGCGGGCGATCGTGACACCGTCGTTGGTGATGGTGGGGGCGCCGAACTTCTTGTCGATGACGACGTTGCGGCCCTTGGGGCCGATCGTCACCTTCACCGTGTCGGCAAGCTTGTTGACGCCGCGCTCAAGGGCGCGACGGGCGTCCTCGTCGAACTTCAGGATCTTCGCCATGGCAGCGGGAGCCCTCTCGGAAATCTGGGGTGAGAAAACACTGCGCCCCGGGCGCCCGGCTCAGGAAGCGTGTCGGGACCAGGGGCGCAGTTCGGAGCAAATCTGCTACGAGGTGACTTACTTCTCGATGATCGCGAGAACGTCGCGGGCCGAGAGGACGAGGTATTCCTCGCCGTTGTACTTCACCTCGGTGCCGCCGTACTTGCTGTAGAGCACGACGTCGCCGACGTTCACGTCGAGTTCGACGCGCTTGCCGTCCTCGATGCGGCCGGGGCCGGCGGCCAGGACAACGCCCTCCTGGGGCTTCTCCTTCGCCGTGTCCGGAATGACCAGGCCCGAAGCCGTGGTCTGTTCGGCGTCGAGCGGCTGGACCACAATGCGGTCCTCGAGCGGCTTGATGGCAACCTTGGAGCTGGCGGTCGTCACGATCCGACCTCCCCCTTCGGAGATCTCACGGGGTTAACTGTCTGAGGTGGCGACCAGGTCGATCCGTCGTCGCGGGTGCCGGACCTGCCCGTCGCTGTGTTGGCACTCTCCAGTGGGGAGTGCCAGACCTGAGACTATGACCGCGATTAGCACTCGGTCAAGCGGAGTGCCAATTCACTGCGCGGCGTCGCCGGGATTCCCCTGTACGCCGACCCGGAAACCGGGCTTGTGTTCGAGTGATCGTCCCCTGGGGCTTCCGCCCCCCGGACCCCCGTTCCGGCCCGAACGGCCTCGCCCCCGGCCTCTCCCCCCGTTCCACGAGCGGGGGGCACCCGGACGGGCCGGCCGGCGAGCGGTGCCCGTCGGTGACCGCAGGAGGACTCAAGGGCGCCGGACGTGGTCCTCCAGCCTCCCGACCCTCAGCCCTCTCTCCGCCAGCTCGCGCAGCAGCCGCGTCGTCCGCTCCTCCAGGGTCAGGGCCGGAGTCCCGCCCGCGGGGACGGAGATGATGTCGCCGGGCGTCAGGCGGTGCGCGCCGCGGGTGTACGTGAGGGTGCCGTCACCCTCCAGGGTGACCCGCCAGAGCACGACCGCCGTGATGCCGCAGTCGCCGGCGGCCCTGAGGGTCGTGGTGTCGTACGTGCCGTGGGGCGGGCGGAACAGGTGGGGGCGGATACCGAAGCGGGCCCTGAGCTTGCGCTGCTGGCCGCAGATCTCGGCGCGCTGACCGGCGTAGGGCAGGCCGCGCAGGGCGGGGTGGTCGAGGGTGTGGTTCTGCAGACTCGCGCCGACCGAGCGCAGCCGGGCGAAGTGACCGTAACCGGGCCCCACCACGCTGTCCGTGAGGAAGATGCTGACGGGGAGGCGGCGGCGGCGTACGAGGTCGATGAAGCGGGGATCGCGTTCGGCGCCGTCGTCGTAGGTCAGGAAGACGACCTTGTCCCGGGTCGGGACGTGGTCGACGACGGGCGGGAGGCCCGGATCGCCGCGGGGCGAGCGGCCCGCGCCGCCCCCGGCGCCCTTCCCCGCCTCGGCCCGGACGGTCGGGCCCACGGCCGGCCGGCCGCCCGCCGAGTCGCAACCCGCCAGCACCGCCAGGAGAACCGCCGTGGCCACCCCCCGCCGGAGCGGCCGGACCGGCCCGGTCACAGGTAGTCCTCCAGACGCCCCACCGCGTATCCCTCGGCCGTGACCTTGTCCAGGAAGCGGCGGACCATGTCGGGCATGGTGCCCTTCCCGTCGTCGCGGCCCCGGAAGTGGGTGAGGACGATGTCGCCGGGGTGCAGTTCCCTGTCCCACTCGCGGTAGTCCCAGCGGTCGGCGAAGACCTCCTCGTTCCACAGCGGGGCGTACTCGATGCCGCAGGACTTCGCCGCGCGCAGGGTGTCCTTGTTGTAGTTTCCGAACGGCGGGCGGAAGAGGACGGGGCGTTCGCCGTACCGCTTCTCGATGACGTCCTGCATGCCGCAGATCTCGCGCTTCTGGCGGGCGTAGGACAGGCCGGGCAGGTACGGGTGGTTCAGGGTGTGGTTGTTCAGGCCGACCCCCCGGTCCTGCATCCTCTCGAAGTAGCCGTAGTCCTCCTTGATCACGTAGTCGCTGAGGAACGCGGTGTACGGGATCTTCAGCTCGCTCGTCATGCGCAGGAACGCGGGGTCCTTCTCGGCACCGTCGTCGATGGTGAGGAAGACGACCTTCTCCTCGGTGGGGACGGTGGTGAAGACCGGGGGGAGGTCCAGTTCCCGGTGGCCGTCGACCTCGAAGCCCTTACGGGTGGAGATCCGGGGTTTCTCCTGGGGCGCGGGCGGGGCGGCCAGAGGCACCTGCTTGAGCCCCCAGCGCTTCGCCACGGCCACGCGCGCGGCGTGCGCGGCGTGCAGTCTGGTGGCGTAGGAGTCGAGCGCGTGGGCCGGGGGCGCATGGAGGGGCTGCTGTCCGCCCGCAGCCGGGGCCGGGGCGGTGGAGTCCTGTCCGCAGCCCGCGGCGAGAGGAGCGAGGGCCGCGAGGGTGAGTACGGCGACACCGGCCCGTACGCCGCCCCATGACCGCCTTTTATCGTTTTGTCCTACTACTCGCATGGGGCCGGATCATCGCAGTCCCCGGCTCCCGCCCCGGCCCGACACCGCGGTCGGCGGCACACCGTCCATCGACTGGCCGACACCGGACCCGCACCTGGCCCACAATGAGCCGGTGAACGACCGCACCGCGCCCCACACCCGGCCCTCCTCGCACCCCCCCGACGCCTCGCCCCTCGCCCTGCTCCTCACCCCCGAGGGCCGCGCCCTCCTCGACGAGGTGCGCGACACCGACCCGGCCCGGGAACTCGCCGTCGCGACCCGGCTGCGCCGTGGGCATCCGGCGGAGCTGGTCTCGGCGGCGCTCGGCCAGGCCCGGCTGCGGCAGCGGGCGGCGGCGAAGTTCGGGGCCCAGGACGCCGGGCGGATGTTCTTCACGCCGAACGGGGTCGAGCAGTCGACCCGGGCGAGCGTGGCGGCGTACCGGGCACGGCGGCTGAGGGAGCTGGGCGTGACGTCGGTGGCCGACCTGTGCTGCGGGATCGGCGGGGACGCGATCGCGCTGGCCCGCGCCGGGATCCGGGTGCTCGCGGTGGACCGGGACCCGCTCACCGCGGCGGCGGCCCGTGCGAACGCGGACGCGCTGGGCCTGGCCGCGCTGATCGAGGTACGGGAAGCCGATGTCACGGAGGTGGACACGGCCGGGTACGACGCCGTCTTCGTCGACCCGGCCCGGCGCGGCGGCCGGGGCCGCATCTTCGACCCCGAGGCCTGCTCGCCCCCGCTGTCCTGGGCGGTCGAGGCGGCCCGCGGGGCGGCCCGCGCCGCCGCCCTGAAGGTCGCCCCGGGCATTCCGCACGAGGCCGTCCCCGGTGACGCCGAGGCCGAGTGGATCTCGGACGGCGGGGACGTGAAGGAGGCGGTGCTCTGGTTCGGCACCGGACGGGCGGTCGCCGGGGCGGGGGGCGCGGTGGCCCCGGCGATCCGCGCGACCCTGCTGCCCGGCCCCCGCACGCTGCTCTCCCGCGGCCTGCCCGACCCCGCGGTGCGTCCGCCCGGCCGGTACCTGTACGAGCCCGACGGCGCCGTCATCCGCGCGCATCTCGTCGCCGAGGTCGCGCAGGACCTCGGCGGAGGGCTGATCGACGCGACCATCGCGTACGTCACCGCCGACGCACACCTCCCGACGCCGTACGCCACCGCCTACGAGATCACCGACCGGCTCCCCTTCAACGTCAAGAGACTGAAGGCGCTGCTGCGCGAACGCCGGGTCGGCACCCTGACCGTCAAGAAGCGCGGCTCGGCGGTGGAACCGGAGGAGCTCCGCCGCAAGGCCCTCCCCAGACCGAACGGCACCGTGTCCGTCACCGTCTTCCTCACCCGTGTCGCAGGCGCCCCGACGATGCTCCTGGGGCACCCGGTGCGCTGACGCCCTCGAGCTCCCGGGACTTCTCTCCGGCGGGGGCGGGTCACCGCAGCGACGCCCACAGCTCCTCCGCCTCCGGCTGCCGTGCCACCACCCGGTTGGGGTTCCAGGGCGCCGGAAGCACCGGCATCATCACGGTGGTGACGGCGGGCGAGGACAGCCCCTGCAGGCTCTGGGCGAAGCGGGTCAGCTCGGCCAGCGAGTCCAGGCCGGTGTCGGTCGTGAGGCTGCTGGTGACCGCGTCGGCGATCTCGTACAGCTCGGTGGGGTCGGTCAGCAGGCTCTGCTTCCCCGCCTGGTCCAGCAGCGCCTTCACCAGCGTGTGCTGGAGACCTATGCGGCCGAGGTCGCTGCCGTCCGCTATGCCGTACCGGGTGCGGGCCATGGCCAGGGCCTCGGTGCCGTCCAGGTGGTGGGTGCCCGCTTTGAGGTGCAGACGGCTCAGGTCGTCGTCGATGTCCTCGTCCGTGGTGACGGTGACGCCGCCGAGTGCGTCGACCAGGCGGGCGAAGCCGGTGAAGTCGATCTCGACGTAGTGGTCCATGCGGACGCCCGTGAGCAGTTCGGCCGTCTTCACCGCGCACACCGGCCCGCCCGCCTCGTAGGCGCTGTTGAACATCGCGTCGGCCGCCGGCCGCGTCGACCCGCCGTCCGGCAGCGGGCAGGCCGGGCGGTCGACCAGGGTGTCGCGCGGGATGCTGACCACGGTCGCCGCGGTCCGGCCGGCGTCGAGGTGGACGACCATGGCCGTGTCGGAACGGGCCCCGCCGCTGTCGCCGCCACCGAGCTCCTGGTTCTCCCCGCCGCTGCGCGAGTCCGAGCCCAGCACCAGGAGGTTGAGGGAACCCGTCGGCAGGGGCGAGGCCGAGGGGGACGCCGAAGCGTCCTGGACCGAGGTCGTCGTTCCCCTGGGCGGGCGGTCGTCGCCCAGGGCGCTGTTGATGTCGACGCTCCTGATGTTGCCGCCCAGCTGCCAGTACGCCCAGCCGGCCGCCCCGGCGCCCAGGACCAGCGCGCCCGCCAGCGCGAGGCCGGCGAACTTCAGGACCCGCGCCCGGTGACGGACCGGCTGCGGGTCCGTCACCGGGTCCGTCGCCGAAGCTGTCGGCGGGTCCGTCCGTATGTCCGGGTCCTCGGCGGGGTCCGAGGACGCGTCCGAAGGCACCTCGCTTCCGCCTTCGTCGCGCCCGTCACCGTGACCCCCGTCGTGCTCCTCTCCTCGCCCCTCGCGGGAACCCTCGTCGTGGCCCTCATGTCCCGTCACAGACAGGAACGTAAGTCCGCATTATGACAACGAGCGCTCCCGGACCGTTTTCTTGTGAAGTTCTCAGACTTCACAGCCCGGACTCACCCACCGCGCGCACCGAAACTTTCGAAACCGTCGACGACACCCTTCGAGCAGCGCCCGGCCGACGCCCGCGAGCCCGGCGCCCGTCACCCTCCGGCCGGCGGCGCCCCCGTACTGCTGCGCACCACCAGGCTCGTCGCCAGCTCCACCCGGGTCGCGGCGGCCGCGGGGTCCTCGCCCTTGCCGAGGTCGAGGACCAGCCTGGCCGCCGCCTCCGCCATCTCCGTCAGCGGCTGCCGTACGGTCGTCAGCGGCGGCCCCACCCAGCGGGCCACCGGCAGGTCGTCGAACCCCACCACGCTCAGGTCCTCGGGAATCCGCAGGCCCAGCTCACGCGCGGCCTCGTAGAGACCGAGCGCCTGGAGATCGTTGCCGGCGAAGACCGCGGTGGGCCGGTCGGGGCGGCGCAGCAGGGCGAGACCCTGGCGGTACCCGGTCTCGTGGTGGAAGTCGCCGGTCATGACCAGCCCGGGGTCCACCGGAAGTCCGCCGGTCTCCAGCGCGGCCCGGTAGCCGTCGATGCGGGCGCGGCTGCACATCATCTGCGAGGGCCCGCTGATCGCCCCGATCCTGGTGTGCCCGAGCTCGACCAGGTGCCGGGTGGCGGCGAGCCCGCCCTGCCAGTTGGTCGCGCCGACGGAGGGCACGTCGGTGCCGGGGTCACCGGCCGGGTCCACCACCACGAACGGGATGGAACGGCTGGTCAGCAGCGCCCGCCCGGACTCGTCGAGACCGGACAGGACGAGGATCACCCCGTGCGGGCGGCGGGCGGCGACCTGGTCGGCCCAGGTCCGCCCCGGGGTGAGGCGGCCCGCGCTCTCGGAGAGCACGACGCTCAGCCCCGCGTCCCTCGCCACGTTCTCCACGCCCCGGATGACCTCCATCGCCCAGGCGCTCTCCAGTTCGTGGAAGACCAGGTCGAGCAGGGGCGAGCGGGTGGCCTCGGCGCGTCGGCGCCGGTAGCCGTGCGCGTGCAGCAACTCCTCGACCCGGCTCCGGGTGGCGGGGGCGACATCGGCACGGCCGTTGAGGACCTTCGAAACAGTCGGTGCCGAGACACCGGCCTCGCGGGCGATCTCGGCGAGGGTCGCAGTCTGCGCGCTGCGCCCTCGCGTCCGGGTTTCGGCGGGCTGCGAGGAAGTCATGGCCGCGATCGTATCCCTGCGGGCCCCCTTGACGAAGTGTTCCCTGAGCCATAGGTTCCCGGAACATTCGCCATACATTCCGAAACATTCGTAGGTCGCGATGAAACCCGCAGCCGACCCGGCTCCACCCCGGCGGCCCCAGAGAACCTTTGAACCTTCGAACCTTTGTGAGAGGGCCCTTCGTCCCCCGACAGGAGTCTCATGACCACCGTGCCCTGGCGTGACCCCGCCCTGCCCGCCGCCGCCCGTGTCGAGGACCTGCTCGCCCGGATGACCCTGGAGGAGAAGACCGCCCAGTTGTACGGGGTGTGGGTGGGCGCGGACACGGACGGCGAGGGAGTCGCGCCGCACCAGCACGACATGACCTCCGCCTACGACTGGGACGAGCTGATCACCCACGGCCTCGGCCAGCTCACCCGCCCCTTCGGCACGGCCCCCGTCGACCCGGGCCTCGGCACACGGTCGCTGGCCCGCGCCCAGCGCCGGATCGCGCGGGCGGGCAGGTTCGGCGTCCCGGCCCTCGCGCACGAGGAGTGCCTGGCCGGCTTCACCGCCTGGCAGGCCACCGCCTACCCGGTGCCACTGGCCTGGGGCGCCACCTTCCATCCGGAGCTGGTCGAGGAGATGGCCCACCGCATCGGCCACGACCTGCGTTCGGTCGGCGTCCACCAGGGCCTCGCGCCGGTCCTGGACGTCGTGCGCGATCCGCGCTGGGGCAGGGTGGAGGAGACGATCGGTGAGGACCCGTATCTGGTCGGCACCATCGGCGCCGCCTATGTGCGCGGACTGGAGTCCGCCGGGGTCGTCGCCACGCTCAAGCACTTCGCCGGGTACGCCTCCTCGGCCGGCGCCCGCAATCTCGCTCCCGTGCGGGCGGGCGTGAGGGAGTTCGCCGACGTCACCCTGCCGCCGTTCGAGATGGCGCTGCGCGAGGGCGGGGCGCGCTCGGTGATGGCCGCGTACACGGAGACCGACGGCGTGCCCGCATCCGCCGACCCCGCCCTGCTGACCGGTCTCCTGCGGGAGGACTGGGGGTTCACCGGCACGGTCGTCGCCGACTACTTCGGCATCGGCTTCCTGGAGAGCCTGCACCGGGTCGCCTCGACCCCGGCCGAGGCGGCGCACGCGGCGCTGCTGGCCGGCATCGACGTCGAACTGCCCACCCTGAAGTGCTACGGCGAGCCCCTCCTGGACGCGGTCCGGGCCGGCGAGGTCCCCGAGGCGCTGGTGGACCGGGCGGCCCGCCGGGTGCTGCTGCAGAAGTGTGAGCTGGGCCTCCTCGACGAGGACTGGACCCCGGAACCGGACACCCCCGTCGACCTGGACTCCACCGGGAACCGCGTCCTGGCCCGCACCCTGGCCGAGGAGTCGGTGGTCCTCCTCGACAACCCCGACGGGCTGCTGCCGCTCTCCCCCGACACCCGGGTCGCGGTCGTCGGTCCCCGCGCGGCCGACGCCCTGGCCATGCTGGGCTGCTACTCCTTCCCGTCCCACGTCCTCACCCATCACCCCGGCAAGCCGACGGGCATCGACATCCCGACGGTGCTGGAAGCACTGCGCGCCGAACTGCCCGACGCCAAGGTGACGTTCACAGAGGGCTGCGACACCGCCGGCCCGGACACCGGCGGCTTCGAGGAGGCCGTCGCCCGTGCCGCCGAGGCGGACGTGTGCATAGCGGTCCTCGGTGACCGGGCCGGGCTGTTCGGCCGCGGCACCTCCGGCGAGGGCTGCGACGCGACCGACCTGAGCCTGCCCGGCGTCCAGGGCGAACTGCTGGACGCCCTGGTCGGCACCGGTGTGCCCGTCGTCCTGGTGCTGCTCACCGGGCGCCCGTACGCGCTCGGCCGCTGGCAGGGCCGCCTGGGCGCCGTCGTCCAGGCCTTCTTTCCGGGGGAGGAGGGCGGCCCGGCGGTGGCGGGAGTGCTGTCGGGCCGCGTCAACCCGTCCGGCCGGCTGCCGGTGAGCGTGCCACGGCTGCCCGGCGGCCAGCCGTGGACGTACCTCCAGCCGCCGCTCGGCCTCGCGGGCGAGGTCAGCAACCTCGACCCGACCCCGCTGTACGCCTTCGGCCACGGCCGCTCGTACACGACGTTCGCGTGGACGGACTTCACGGGCACCGGCGAACCGGCCGGACTCGCGACGGACGACGGGACGTACGACATCTCCCTGACCGTCCGCAACACGGGCGACCGCGAGGGCGCGGAGGTGGTGCAGCTCTACCTGCACGACCCGGTGGCCTCGGTCACCCGCCCCGACGTACGCCTGATCGGCTACCGGCGCGTGCGGCTGGCCCCGGGCGCGGCGGCCCGGGTGGTCTTCCGCTTCCATGCGGACCTCTCGGCCTTCACCGACCGCTCGGGCCGCCGCGTGGTCGAACCCGGCGTCCTGGAACTCCGGTTGGCCGCATCCAGCACGGACGTACGCCACACGGCACACCTCACCCTCACCGGCCCACTCCACGAACCCGGACCGGACCGGAGACTGTTGTGTGGGACGGAGGTCTCGGAGGCGTAGGAGCCCGACGCGCAGAGGCGGGTGCGGGCGGCGCGTCCGGCACCCTCCGTGTCGATCCGCTCCGCTCCGTCGAGCACGTACGGGGGCAGCTTCGAACTGGCCGGGTGGGCGTCCGTCGCGGTGAGCCCGACCTGCTCGCCGTCGACGGTGAGGGTGATCACCACCAGGTTCTTCGGTCCCTCGCCGGTGACCGTCTTGACCCCGGTCCTCTCTCTTCGGGTCCGCCGCCAGGGCCTTGTCGCCGATGACGACGTCCCGATGGGCCTGGTGGTGCCGTCCGCCAGCAGGACTTCGGTGCCGGGGACGAAGCTGTTGCAGGCTTCGACGATCTTCGCGCCCTTGAACACCCGCAGCCAGGGCAGGTCTGTCGCCGCCCAGCCGCAGGCCTTGACGCTGTCGCCGCTCAGACAGCTCTTCCAGGAGTCGGCGTCGGGAGCGACCAGAGACACGACGATCCTGTCGAAGAGGGTCTGCTCGTGGTGGATGACGCCGAGCGCCTCGGCGGCACCGCAGAACGCCTTCGTGTTGGCGCCCTGGGCGGAGCGCTTACGCTCCGCCCACGCCTCCATCCGGTCCTTCTCCTCGTACTGCGGGAACATCGCCGCCAGTTCGCGTGCGGCCGGGACCTGGATGTTCTCGATCCAGACCGTCCCCTTCTTCTCGGTGACGTTGATCGTCTTCGCCGGCGAGTTCTGGGACTTCTTGATGGTCCCGCCGCCTCCTCCGCCGCCGGAGGTCGAGTACAGGAAGTCGCCGTCCTTGTCGTAGCAGCCGGATGTCGTGCAGCCCGGCCCGTGGCCCTTCTCCGGTGCCCGGACCGAGTCCGGGTTGTTGACGCTGCACCCGTCACGGTAGAGGCCCGACGGATCGGAGAAGGTGAGCGGGTTGTTGTTGCTGTAGGCGTAACCGTTGATCTGCTGCGGATCCGTCAGGTCCATGATCGGGTCGACCGAGAGGAACCGGCCCGCCGCCGGGTCGTACTCGCGGGCGCCCAGGTGGGTCAGGCCCGTGGAGGCGTCCTGGGTGCCGCCGACGAAGCCCTTGGTGCCGGGCCGGTCGTCCGGTTCCTCACCACGGAGGCCGCCGAAGGGCAGTGTGCGGCGTTGGCCGAGCTGCTGTGTGGCCGCGTCGATGGCGAGCAGTGCCGTGCCGTGGTGGTCGGCGGTGGTGAAGGAGACCGTGCCGTCGTCGGCCTGGACGGCCGTGTGGCCGCCGCCGAGGATGGCGCCGCTCTCCGGGTAGGTGGCCGTGGTGCCGTCGTGGGACCTGAGGACCGCGGTCGCGGTGGCGTCGCCCCTGGCCGGCGCGGCGTTGTGGGCCGGCCGTCACAGGCGGTGCGCAGGTCGGAGATGACGTCCCTGGTGCGGTCGGGTGTGGTGGCGCAGTTCTTGGCGACCGCGCGATCATGCCCTTGTCCGGGCCCCCGCCCACGGCGGCGAGCTTCGTGTCGACGGCCTTCCACCCGCCGTCGATCCGGGTCCGGACCGGACGCAGGTACTCGCGGGCCTCCAGACCTCCCTCGGGAGTGGCGTACACCTCGCTCGACTCGCCGCGCAGCGACAGCACCTCGACATTCCGCCCCAGGCGCCCGGCCTGCCGCAGTGCTTCCTCCTCGGTGGCCGCGACGGCCGGTTCCCCGGCCGTGCCGCTCGTCGCCGAGGCCACCGCCCCCGCCGGACCCACCGCCTCGGCGGAGAGCGCTCCCAACGACAGCAGCCCGACCGTCGCACCGGTCGACGCACCGATCGCCACCGTCGTGATGGAGCCGCCCGTTCTCCGGCGACCGTGCGCACGCCGAACCATCCGGTCCCTCCCCCGTCCACGAAACCCGGACCATGACCTTGCCGTGGTCACGTCAAATCAGGAGCCGCAGGGAGAGGAACGGCGGTTCCCCTTCACCGGAAGGGTGAACTCGTCCCGTCGATCGTGGACGAGCGGTGAAGGGAACGGAGTCAGTTCGCCGTCATCGACTCGAAGCGCCACCGGTGCACCGCGCGGGTGACCAAGTCCCCGGGCGGGTCGGTGAGTTCGGGAAGGACGGCGTCGTACGGGGCGTCCCACCAGGTGATGACGAGGACCCGGTCCTGCGGGGCGCGGAAGGTCTCCCGGCGCAGGGGGGACGGGTCGGCGGGCAGTCCGCCCAGCCGCTCCCCGGCCCAGGCCAGCAGTGCCTCGCCCCGGCCGGGCACGGCCCGTGCCTCCCACATCAGCGCGACGGTCACGAGTACAGGTTCTCCTTGCCGACCTCGTGCACGTGATCGTGCGTGTGCGCACGGGCGTGGGCCTCGCCCGGTACGTGGGGTTCCGTCACCGGGAGAGAGGAGTCCGCGGACAGGCCCCAGTCGGACTCCGCCCGGCCCCGGGCGACCATTTCCGCGCCCAGGGCGGCCACCATCGCGCCGTTGTCCGTGCACAGCCCCGGGCGCGGTACGCGCAGCCGGATGCCGGCCGCCTCGCAGCGCTCCTGGGCCAGTGCCCGCAGCCGGGTGTTGGCGGCCACTCCGCCGCCGATCATCAGATGGTCGACGCCCTCGTCCTTGCAGGCGCGTACCGCCTTGCGGGTGAGCACGTCCACGACCGCCTCCTGGAAGGAGGCCGCCACGTCACGCACCGGGACCTCCTCCCCCGCCGCCCGTCTGGCCTCGATCCAGCGGGCCACCGCGGTCTTCAGACCGGAGAAGGAGAAGTCGTACGCCGGGTCGCGCGGCCCGGTCAGCCCGCGCGGGAACGCGATCGCGGACGGGTCGCCCTCGCGCGCGTACCGGTCGATGACCGGGCCGCCGGGGAAACCGAGGCCGAGCACGCGCGCGATCTTGTCGAAGGCCTCGCCGGCCGCGTCGTCGATGGTGGCGCCCATCGGGCGGACGTCGGAGGTGATGTCCGAGGAGAGCAGCAGCGAGGAGTGACCGCCGGAGACCAGCAGCGCCATCGTCGGCTCGGGCAGCGGCCCGTGTTCCAGCTGGTCGACGCAGATGTGCGAGGCGAGGTGGTTGACGCCGTAGAGGGGCTTGCCGAGGGCGTAGGCGTACGCCTTGGCCGCCGAGACGCCGACCAGCAGCGCACCGGCGAGCCCCGGACCGGCGGTGACGGCGATGCCGTCCAGGTCCCCGGCGCTCACCCCGGCCTCCTTCAGCGCGCGCCCGATCGTCGGCACCATCGCCTCCAGGTGGGCGCGGGAGGCGACCTCCGGGACGACACCGCCGAAGCGGGCGTGCTCGTCGACGCTCGAGGCGACGGCGTCCGCCAGCAGGGTGGTGCCCCGGACGACGCCGACACCGGTCTCGTCGCAGGAGGTCTCGATCCCCAGCACCAGGGGTTCGTCAGCCATGGGTCTTGGTTCCTTCTACGCCGTTCACGGGGTTCGCGGGGGCGGCCCTGGAGGTCTCCGGGGCCGCCGGGGTGACGGAGGTGGACGGATCGGTCAGCCGCATCACCAGGGCGTCCACGTTCCCCGGCTGGTAGTAGCCCTTCCTGACCCCGATGGTCTCGAAGCCGAAGCGCTCGTACAGCTTCTGGGCCCGGACGTTGTCGATTCTGCACTCCAGCAGCACCTCGGCGCACTCGAACGCGGTCGCCGCCCGCAACAGATCCGTCAGCAGCCGCGCGCCGAGGCCGGTGCCCCAGTGGTCCCGGCGGACGGCGATGGTCTGGACGTCGGCCACCCCGGCCACCCCGCCCGTGCCCTCGCCGCCGTCGGCCGCCACGCCGGCGGAGGTGAGCCCCGCGTATCCGACGAGCCGGCCGGCCTCCTCGGCGACCACGTAACGGCGGGTCGCGGCGGGACCGCGCGCATGGGCCAGCTCGGACCAGAACATCCCTCGTGACCAGGCGTCCTCGGGGAACAGTTCACGCTCCAGCTGGAACACCCGCTCGATGTCCCACCAGCGCATCTCACGCAGTGCGACCTTCTCGGGCCCTGTCGCTCGTGTCACTTGGGGGTGACCACCTTGTAGTTCTCGGGGACCTGGGCATCGGGGCGGCGCAGGTACAGCGGCCGCGGCGCGGGCAGTTCCGTGCCGGCCGCCAGCCGCTCGGCGGCCAGCCGGGCGAGGGCGGCGGCACTCACGTGCTCGGGCTCGTGCGCCTTGGGGAAGGTGTCGGGGTACAGCAGCGCGCCTGCGCCGACCGCGGGCAGCCCCGCGACCTGAGCGGCGATGTCGGCGGGCCGGTCGACGGCGGGGTCGGTGAGGCGGGTACGCGAGTCGGCGTACCGCGCCCAGTAGACCTCCTTGCGGCGGGCGTCGGTCGCCACGACGAAGGGGCCTTCCAGGTCCGCGGCGTACGCGAGGCCGTCCAGCGTGCACACACCGTGCACGGGGACACCGAGCGCGAGCCCGAAGGTCTCCGCGGTCATCAGGCCGACCCGCAGCCCGGTGTACGGCCCGGGGCCGACGCCGACGACGATCCCGGTGAGGGCGTCCGCCTTCACGCCGGCCTCGGCGAGCACCCGGTCGATCGCCGGGAGCAGCAGTTCGCCGTGGCGGCGGGCATCCACCTGACTCGACGAGGTGATGACGTCGCCGCCGTCGTGCAGCGCGACAGTGACGGCAGGGGTGGCGGTATCCAGAGCGAGCAGGAGCACACAAACAGCCTACGGCTCCTGGCGCCCCGTGTCGGACGTCCCGGTCGGATGGTCACGTACTGCTACCGTCACATCGGCGTATGCACCATCCTGGACGATCCTGGACGATCCGGGACGATCTGTGGTCGTCCCGAAAGACCACCACCGGGTGGTGCGGAGCGGCCGGGGCGACCGTGAGCGGTGCGGGGCGACATCGAGCGGCACAGAGAAGCAGAAGCACAGCGGCACAGAGGCGGTGACGGCGGTGGCGGGCAACAGCACGGCGATCGTGGCGGGGCTGACCGCGGCGGCCCTCCTGACGGTGGGCGTCCTCGGCTACCAGGCATCCGCGAACGCGCCGGCCACTCGGTCCGCCGCCCGTGCGGGCACCGTACCGGCGGCCCTGCAGGCCGACCGGGACAAGGGCTCCCGCTCCCCCACCGGCCCGCCCCGGGGGTCCGGTGGGGGCATCCGGGTGGTGTACGCACTGGACGACGACCGGGTGTGGCTGGTCGAGAAGGACGGCAGGGTCCGGCGCACCTTCACGGTCAGCCCCGGCACGGTGGACCCGGAACCGGGCACCTACCACGTCACCTCCCGCTCGGGGGCCGTCACCGGATCGGACGGCGTCCCGGTCGAACACGTCGTCCGCTTCGCCACCGACAACGGCACCGCGATCGGTTTCAGCGCGGCGGTCGACGGCTCGGCCCCGGAGCCGGAGGTCCCCACCGGCGGTATCCGCGAAACCCGCGCGGACGGCGAGGCGATGTGGAAGTTCGCCACCATCGGCCGCAAGGTCGTCGTCGTGCGGTAGCCGCGATGCCGCCCGCGGCTCACGAGCCGCGGCTCACGCCGCGATCAGGCGGCCTCGCGGCGGCCGTTCCCCGGCTCGGCGAGCCGGAGCTGCGGGCGCGGGTGCGGTTCGGGAGCGCGGGGCGGGGTGGAGATCGCGGCGGCGGCCTCGCCGGCCGCCAGCAGGTCACGCATCGACACCCCGGCGAACGACTGCGGCCGCACCTCGGTCCGGCGAGAACTCTCGGTGGCCGGCATGGACGCCTCCTGGGGCCGGGGGCGGACGCAGTTAGGCAGACCTAACCACGAGCTGGATACCATGTGACCACGCCCGGGACACCGAACGCAACATTTTGCCGACACCTTGTCGGAACGCACGGCGGACAGACAGCGCGGGCACAGGAAACCGGGCACCACGGGCGGCGGGGCACCCGCCGCCCGCTCAGGCCGACAGCGCGCTCAGGTCCGTGCCCGCCCAGCGGTCGCCCAGGCCGGTCAGCGTCACGTGCCGTACCTCGTCCGTGGTGTCGCCGACCGCGCGGTGGACGACGATCTGGAGCCGGTCGTCGGTCAGCTCCTCGATCCTGCCCTCGCCCCACTCCACGACGATCACCGACTCGGGCAGCGAGACGTCGAGATCGAGGTCCTCCATCTCGTCCAGCCCGCCCGACAGCCGGTACGCGTCGACGTGGACCAGCGGAGGACCGTCCCCCAGGGACGGGTGCACGCGTGCGATCACGAACGTCGGGGAGGTGACGGCGCCCCGCACCCCGAGCCCTTCGCCGAGCCCGCGGGTCAGCGTGGTCTTGCCCGCGCCCAGCTCGCCGGTGAGCATCACGAGGTCGCCGGCGCGCAGCAGCTCGGCGAGGGCGCGGCCCAGGTCCCGCATCTGCTCGGCCGAGGTGACGGTGAGCCCGACGGACGGCCCGGCGGAGGAGGACGGCCCGGAGGTCGTGGAGGGCGCGGGCGGCTGCGGCTCAGCCCGGTTGTGCGCCTGGTCGTGCGCTGCTGCTGGTGCTTCCATAACCACCCACGGTAGCTCCTGCGGGCACCGCGCCCACGCGGACCAGCAGGTCCGCGAGACGGTCGGTGACCACTTCCGGATGCTCCAGGATGACCAGGTGCCCGGCGTCCGGTACCAGCACCAGCTCGGCGTCCGGCAGCAGACCGGCGATGGACTCGCTGTGCTCGCTGGGCGTGATCAGGTCGTGCACCCCTGCCAGCACCAGCACCGGGAGACCGGTGAAGTGAACGAGTGCCTCGGTCTTGTCGTGCTCGTGGAACGCCGGGTAGTACTCGGCGACGACGTCGATCGGGGTGGACTCGATCATCCGCTCGGCGAACCGGGCGACGGCCGGGTCGACGTCCCGGGCCGCGAACGAGTACCGCTTGATGATCCCGGCGAACAGGTCCACGGTGGCCCGGCGCCCCTTCTCCACCAGCTCGGCCCGCTGCCCCAGCGCCTTCAGCACCCCCGGCAGCACCCGCCGCACCGCGTTGACCCCGGCCACGGGCAGACCGAAATTGACCTCGCCCAGCTTCCCCGGCGACGTGCCGACGAGGGCGACGCCGACGACCCGCTCGCGTATCAGCTCGGGGTACCGGTCGGCGAGGGCCATCACCGTCATGCCTCCCATGGAGTGCCCGACCAGCACGATCGGCCCCTCGGGGGCGGCGGCGTCGATGACGGCCTTGAGGTCCTGCCCCAGCTGGTCGATGGTGACCGGCTCGCCCCGCTCGGCCTGGGCCGCGCCCCGCCCGGAGCGGCCATGACTGCGCTGGTCCCAGTAGACGGTGCGTACGACGCCCCTGAGCGCGGCCCGCTGGAAGTGCCAGGAGTCCTGGCCGAGGCAGTAGCCGTGGCTGAAGACGACGGTGACGGGGGCGGGCGGCTTGCGGCCGAACAGCCGGCGGCGGCGCGCGGGGGTGGCGTCCGGGTCGGGATCGGGGTCGTCGACCTCGTAGTACAGCTCGGTGCCGTCCTCGGCGTACGCCGTGCCGGGGGTGCCGCGCAGCGAACCGTACGGTCCCGTGGAGTCCAGGGCGAGCCGGGCCTTCCTGCGCATGCCCCGGCCGACGGTCATCCGCTCTATGGCGACCCCGGCGGCGGCGCCCGTGGCGAGCACACCTATCGCCATGCCGGCGACCCCGGTCGCCCGGCGCCAGCCACCGGACGCTTCGGCGACGGAGGCGGCAGCGGTCATGGCGGCGTCCCGGGCAGCCTCCGCACTGCTCTCGCTCACGTACTGGCTCCTCTGTCGTTCCGGTCGTTCCGGTCGTTCCTCATGGGCGTGCAGTGGGACGAGCGTACGGACGTACTACTCCGTCACGTCACCCACGTCACCCACGTCACCCGTGCCGTCCACGGCGTTCACATGGACGCGCGGGACGCGGGTTCCGATCCGGGTGACGATTTCGTACCCGATGGTTCCCGCGGCCTGCGCCCAGTCCTCGACGGTGGGTTCGCCGCGGTCGCCCGGGCCGAAGAGCACCGCCTCGGCGCCCGGCGGGGGTTCCTCCCCGCCGAGGTCGACGACGAACTGGTCCATCGCGATCCGCCCCGCGGCCGTACGCCACTTGCCCTCGACGAGCACCGGACCGGTGGAGGAGGCGTGCCGCGGGATGCCGTCCGCGTAGCCGAGCGGGATGAGGCCGAGGGTGGTGGCGCCCGGGGTGACGTAGTGGTGGCCGTACGAGACTCCGTGCCCGCCCGGGACGTGCTTCACCAGGGCGAGGGAGGCGGTCAGGGTCATCACCTGGCGCAGCCCGAAGTCCGCCGGGGTACCGATCTCGGGGCTGGGCGAGACGCCGTACAGGGCGATGCCGGCCCGGACGAGGTCGAAGTGGCTGTCGGGGAGGGTGAGAAGGGCGGGCGAGTTGGCGATGTGCCGGACCTCGGGGGCGACGCCCTGCCGCTCGGCGTGCGCCGCCATCTCCCGGAAGCGGGTGAGCTGGGCGTCGATGGAGGGGTGGCCCGGTTCGTCGGCGCAGGCGAAGTGCGACCACAGGCCGGTGACGCGCAGCAGCCCGTCGGCCTCGGCGGCGAGCGCCGCGGCGACCAGCCCGGCCCAGTCCCCGGGCGCGCAGCCGCCCCGCCCGAGGCCGGTGTCGGCCTTGAGGTGCACGCGCGCGGGCCGCCCGGCGAGGCGCGCGGCCTCGGTGACCTCCTCCAGCGCCCACACGCCGCTGACGGAGACGTCGAGGTCGGCCTCGATCGCCTCCCGCCAGGGCCCGCCGGGTGTCCACAGCCAGCACAGGATGCGTACGCCGGCGGGAACACCGGCACCGGGCGCGCGCAGCGCCAGCGCCTCCTGCGGGGTGGCCGTGCCGAGCCAGGACGCCCCGGCCTCGACGGCCGCCCGCGCGCAGGCGAGGGCGCCGTGCCCGTACGCGTCCGCCTTGACCACGGCCATGAGGGCGGCGCCGGGCGCGTGGGCGCGCAGGCTCCGCACGTTGGCGCGCAGCGCGGCCAGATCGATCTCGGCACGGGCTCGCAGGGTCGCGCTCCGCACAGCAGCTGTCTCGTTCATCGCGCCCCAGTGTCTCAGAGCGGTACGAGGCCTCACCGGGAGTGGTACGAGTGGTACGGCCGCGGCGGGCAGCGGTACGACACCACCGGCGGCCCGGGGCGGGTCACCCGCGTGTGACGTCCCGCCACGCCGCCGGGATCGCCGCCGCCACGTCGTGTGCCCCCACCGGCGCGCCGTTCGCCGCGTAGCGTCCGGCGAGTCCGTGCAGGTAGGCCGCCACGCCGCCGGCGTCCCGGGCCGGCAGTCCCGCCGCCAGCAGCGAGCCGGCGAGGCCCGACAGGACGTCCCCGCTCCCGGCCGTGGCCAGCCAGGACGTGCCGGTCGGGTTCACCCGTACGGCGGTGCCATGCCCCTTCCCGCCCTTCCCGCCCTTCCCGCCCTTCCCGCCCTTGTCCCCGTCCCCCGGGCCGACGACCAGGGTCGTGGAGCCCTTGAGCAGTACGGTCGCCCCGTACCGTCCGGCCAGTTCACGCGCCGCGGCCAGCCGGCCGCCCTCGACCTCCTCGCGCTCGACGCCGAGCAGCGCGGCGGCCTCTCCGGCGTGCGGGGTCAGCAGGGTCGGCGCGCTGCGGGCCCGTACGGCCGAGGCGTCGGCGAGCCGCAGGCCGTCCGCGTCGATCAGCACCGGGACGTCCGCCGCCAGCGCCTCCGCCACCGGCCCGGCGTCGTCGCCGGCGCCCGGCCCGGCCACCCACGCCTGCACCCGCCCGGCGTGCTTCGGTCCACGGTCGGACACCAGTGTCTCGGGGAAGCGGGCGATCACGTCCTGCGCGGCGGGACCGACGTACCGTACGGCCCCGGCACCGCCCCGCAGCGCCCCGGCGACCGCGAGCACGGCGGCACCGGGGTAGCGGGCGGATCCGGCGGCGATGCCGACGACACCGCGCCGGTACTTGTCGCTCTCCGCGCCGGGCACCGGCAGCAGGCGGGCCACGTCGGCGTGCTGGAGCGCCTCGAGTACCGGGTCCGCAGACCCTGCGGTCAGGTCGAGGCCGATGTCGACGAGCCGTACGGACCCCGCATACTCGCGCGCCGGGTCGACGAGCAGCCCCGGCTTGTGCGTCCCGAAGGTCACCGTGAGGTCGGCCCGGACCGCGGTGCCGCGCACCTCGCCGGTGTCCGCGTCGACGCCGCTCGGCAGGTCGACGGCGACGACCGCGGCACCCGACCGTTCGGCGGCCTCGGCGAGCGGCACCGCCGCCGGGCGCAGCCCGCCCCTGCCGCCGATCCCGACGATGCCGTCCACGACGAGATCGGCCCGCCGGACGGCGGCGACGGCATCGGTGTCCGCCCGGGCCCCGCCTCCGGCATCGGCGTCGGCGTCGGCGTCGGTGATCCCCACGGTCCGGCCGCCTGCCCGGCGCAGTGCCTCGAGCCCGGCGGCGTGGGTGTGCTCCGGCGCGAGCAGCACCGCCGTGACGCCGGCGCCGCGCCGGGCCAGCCGGGCACCGGCGTAGAGGGCGTCACCGCCGTTGTCCCCACTGCCGACCAGCAGGACGACTCTGCTGCCGTAGACCCGGCCGTGGCCCCGCGCCAGCAGGTCCGCGCAGGCCGCGGCGAGCCCGGCGGCGGCGCGCTGCATCAGCGTGCCCTCCGGCAGTCGTGCCATCAGGTCCCGCTCCGCCGCCCTGACCGTCTCCACGCTGTACGCAGTACGCATACGTCCGAGTGTCCCCCGCGCCCCGTCCCGCACACCCTGCTCCCGCCGCCGTTCGCGGGAAGCCCTCCCCGCTCCGCCTCCCGCACCCCGGAAACCGGTCGAAAGTTGTCGGAGCCCGTCCCCCGGTCGCATCCATTGACGACGTGCCGCCCTCTCGCCACACTCACCACCCCCCACCGCGTGAATCGATTCAGTCGAATCGGTTCGACGCGACGCGAAGACCAGAGGAAGAGGAAGCAGAGACCCCATGGGACGCAGAGCCGCACTCCTCGCCGCAGCCGGCGCCACCGCACTCCTCACCGCCGCGGGCGCGCTGACGGCCCCCGCCACCGCCGCACCCGCCCCCGTCGTCCAGGAGGCCCCCGTCCGGGCCGCGGCCTGCGGTGACGGCTCCTACCAGGCCGAGGTCGTGCAGAGCGGCAGCACCTGGACCTCCCGGCGCGGCAGCAGCGTCGTCCACACCGGTACCGACATGCGCGCGGCCGTCCAGGCGGCGGTCAGCAGCCTGTCCTCCGGCCGCACCTCCAAGGAACGGGTGGTGGTACGCGGCTCGGGTTCGATCTCCGCCGGTTCGCGCATCTCGCTGCCGAGCTACACGGTTCTGGACGTCTGCGGCACGATCAACGTCACGGGCAGCGGCTCCGGCGACCAGGCCCCGGTCTACTCCCGCGGCACGCGGGACGTCGAGGTCCAGAACCTCAGCGTCACCGGGACCCCGCTGTACGGCATCTTCATGCGCAACGTGCAGAACGTGGTCCTGGGCCAGATCGACATGCGCCTCTCGCGCGGCCTCGGCGTCCGCATCGACAACCGCGGCGACACCAGCCAGTGGACAAGGAACGTCCGCATCGACAACGTCTACGTCTCCGGCGCCTCCAGCCACGCCGTCGAGACGTACGGGGTCGACGGCCTGACCGTCGGCACGGTGACGGCCCGCAACGTCGGCGAGTCCGGTCTCCTCCTCAACCAGACCGTCAACGCCACGGTCGGCAGGGTGGACGCGGAGAACGCGGGCACCGGCACCGGCTACGCCGCGTTCCGCATGGCCAACCGCAACGGGCGGGTCGGCAGTTCGTACCCGACCAACATCCGCGTCGGCGAGGTCGTCGCGCGGGGCGGCGGACGCGGCGTGTTCTGCGTCTCGGAGAGCGGCGGCGCGACGATCGACCGGATCAGCCTGTCCCACACGGGCAACAACGCGATCCTGATCGAGAACTGCCACAACGTCAGCCTCGCCGCCCAGAGCGGCACGGTCACGGGCGGCGGCGAGATCCGGCTGGCGGCGCGCACGGAGTTCGCGAACAACCGGGACATCACGGTGCAGAACCTGACGGTGACCAACTCCTCGATCCGCGAGAGCCCTTGCGGTGAGAACACCACGTTCCGCAACAACAGGCTGGTCAACAGCAGCCAGTCCATCTGCTGACGGAACCGGCGGCACCAGGGTGACCGGCCGGCTGAGGCGCAGGCGAAGCCCCGCCCGGCCGGTCACCTGCGCCTGCGCCTGCGCCCCGCCCGACGGGCCATCCGCACTCTTCTCACGACCGTGAACACCACGACGAGCAGAGCGGCGGCAGCGAGAAGCGCCTCTCCCCACACCGGCAGCCGTCCCCCGACCTCCCCGACCCCGGGAAACCCCAGCAGACTCGGCCGGTCCATGTCCGTCACCCTTCGGCGACGACGACCGCCGAGGCCACCCCGGCGTCATGGCTGAGCGAGACGTGCCACGACCGCACGCCCAGTTCCTCGGCCCGCGCCGCCACGGTCCCCTTCACCCGCAGCCGCGGCTGCCCGCTGTCCTCGCAGTACACCTCGGCATCGGTCCAGTACAGCCCGCCGGGCGCACCGAGTGCCTTGGCCAGTGCCTCCTTGGCGGCGAACCGCGCGGCCAGCGAGGCGACCCCCCGCCGCTCGCCGCCGGCCAGCAGCAGCTCGCTCTCCACGAACAGCCGCCGCGCGAGACCGGGCGTCCGCTCCAGCGACGCCGCGAACCGCTCGATCTCGGCCACGTCGATCCCGACCCCGATGATGCTCATGCCGAGCACTTTACGGCGGCGCCGGGGCCCCGGCCCGCGGGCAGCACACCGGCACGCCGCCAACCGAGGCCGGAAACCCGCCCGGGGAAGGAGTCGGCGCTCTGCACGTACTCCATGGACCTGGTGAACTCCGGTTCGCCGAGGCGGCGCTCCAGCTCCTGCGGGCTCACGCCCTCCACGCGTGTCTGGATCCCGTACAGGTTGCCCAGCGGGTCCCGCACCCGCCCGACCAGGTCGCCGAAGAACGGAAGCGGTCATCCACGAAGCCGCGCTCCGGCTCGGGATCAGTGACCGGGCAACACGGGATCAACTCGCCCGTCCCCTCGATGTCTCCGGAGCGGACCGCGTCACCCTCCGTCCGCGGCTCCAGGGCCCTCGCCCGAGCCGCCCTCACCGTTTCCACCGTCCCCACCGGGGCCTTCAGCACCTTCCTCGACGCGGTCCGGGTTCACTCCACCGTGACCGACTTCGCCAGGTTGCGGGGCTGGTCCACCTCGTTGCCGCGGGCCGTGGCCAGTTCGCAGGCGAAGACCTGCAACGGCACCGTCGTCACCAGCGGCTGCAGCAGTGTGGGAGTGGCCGGGACCCGGATGAGGTGGTCGGCGTACGGGACGACCGCGTCGTCGCCCTCCTCGGCGATGACGATGGTGCGGGCGCCGCGGGCGCGGATCTCCTGGATGTTGGAGACGATCTTGTCGTGGAGGACGGAACGGCCGCGTGGTGAGGGGACGACCACGACGACCGGCAGGTCGTCCTCGATCAGGGCGATCGGGCCGTGCTTCAGCTCGCCCGCGGCGAAGCCCTCCGCGTGCATGTAGGCGAGTTCCTTGAGCTTGAGCGCGCCCTCCAGGGCGACCGGGTAGCCGATGTGCCGGCCCAGGAACAGCACGGTGTTCTTGTGGGCGAGAGTGCGGGCCAGTTGGCGTACGGGCTCCATGGTCTCCAGGACGCGTTCCACCGACCGGGCGATGGAGGAGAGGTCCCTCACGACCGCGCGGATCTCGTCGCCGTACTTCACGCCGCGGACCTGGGCGAGGTACAGGGCGACCAGGTAGCAGGCGACCAGCTGGGTCAGGAAGGCCTTGGTCGAGGCGACGGCGACCTCGGGGCCGGCGTGGGTGTAGAGGACGGCGTCGGACTCGCGGGGGACGGTCGAGCCGTTGGTGTTGCAGATGGCCAGGACGCGGGCGCCCTGTTCGCGCGCGTGCCGCAGGGCCATCAGGGTGTCCATGGTCTCGCCGGACTGGGAGATGGCGATGACGAGGGTCTGCTGGTCGAGGATCGGATCGCGATAGCGGAACTCGCTCGCCAGCTCCACCTCGCAGGGGATCCTCGTCCAGTGCTCGATGGCGTACTTGGCGATCATCCCGGCGTGGAAGGCGGTGCCGCAGGCGACGATGACGACCTTGTCGGCCTCCCGCAGCGCCTCCGGCGGGATGCGTACCTCGTCGAGGGACAGGGCGCCAAAGCCGTCGATGCGGCCGAGCAGGGTGTCGGCGACCGCCCGCGGCTGCTCTGCGATCTCCTTGAGCATGAAGGAGGCGTAGCCGCCCTTCTCGGCGGCCGACGCGTCCCAGTCGACGTGGTACGAGCGGACGTCCGCCGGTGCGCCGTCGAAACCGGTCACCGTGACCTTGTCGCGGCGCAGTTCGACCACCTGGTCCTGTCCCAGTTCGATCGCGGAGCGGGTGTGGTCGATGAACGCGGCGACGTCCGAGGCGAGGAACGACTCGCCCTCTCCGACACCCACCACGAGCGGCGAGTTGCGGCGCGCGCCGACGACCACGTCCGGCGCGTCCGCGTGGACGGCGACCAGGGTGAAGGCGCCGAGCAGGCGCTTGCAGACGAGGCGCATCGCCTCGGCGAGGTCCGCGCAGGAGGAGAACTCCTCGGCGAGCAGGTGGGCGACGACCTCGGTGTCCGTCTCGGAGGCCATGTCGTGTCCGCGCCCGGCCAGTTCGGACCGCAGTTCGGTGAAGTTCTCGATGATGCCGTTGTGGACGACGGCGACCCGGCCCGCGTTGTCGAGGTGCGGGTGGGCGTTGGCGTCGGTGGGGCCGCCGTGCGTGGCCCAGCGGGTATGGCCGATTCCGGTCGCCCCGGTGGGGAGCGGCCGGGCGGCCAGTTCCTTCTCCAGGTTGACGAGTTTCCCGGCCCGTTTCGCCGTGGCGAGCCCGCCGTCCACGAGGACGGCCACGCCCGCCGAGTCGTAGCCCCGGTACTCCAGCCGTTTCAGTCCGGCCGTCACGATGTCCAGCGCCGACTGCGTCCCCACGTATCCCACGATTCCGCACATGCCCGGCAGCCTACGATCCGTCAGGCACCGGAAGGAGCCGCCGCGTGCCCGGAACCGGAAATTCCCACCGGTGCGCGACACACCGGCGGGAACGGAAAGGGATCCGCCAGCCGGGCTGGGCGAGCTGGGCGTCGGAGATCTGCGTCGGGAAGGGAGCCCCCTCGCCGGCGGCCAGTGCGGCGAGGGGGCCGCCGAGAAGGCGGCGACGGTGGACCCGGTGCACGCGACGACGACGTTCACGGGGGCCCCGGACCTGCGGCGGATATGGTCAGGCAGGGTGACCGTCAGCGCCTCGTCGGCCTCCTTCGGTCCCTCGGCCTTGACGGCCTTCACGTACTCGCCGCTCTCACCGGCGGCGGTGTGGGCGAAGCCCTCGGCGCGCTTCTCCGCGGCGGCTTCGACGTCCTTGACGGCCTCCTCGGCGCCGCCGTCCTCGTAGGAGGCGAGGGTGATCAGGGCCTTGTCCACGTCGAGGCCCGCGGTCGGGGACCCCTCCGGTCCGCCGCCCTCGGCGGGCTTCTCCGGCTCACCGGTCCAGGACCGCTACGGTGGTGGCGGGCGAGCCGACCGGGACACCGGCCTGGATGCGGGCGGGCGGCCGGCAGGCCTCGTCCTTCACCTCGACCGCGTCGGCGGCGATGCCGTCCCCCCGCGGGCAGCCCGGTGACCACCTTGCCGTCCCTCACCTCGGCCTGCGCCAGCGCGGCCTTCTCCAGCTCGGCCGCGGTCAACGCCTTGGCAGCGGGCGCGGCGGAGGAGTCGGCCTTGCCCTCGTCGCCCTTGTTGCTGCCGCTGTCGTCGGAGCCGCCGCAGGCGGTGACGAGCAGGGCGAGCGCGGCGGCGGAGGCGAGAGCGGCACGGCGGACGGCGGTGGTTCTCACGGGGAACTCCTTCTGCGAAGGCGCGACGGGATCCGCAACGCGTTGCGCGCGATACAGACACAGCCCTCTCGTGAAATGATCATCAGAAGATCATCTGTGGGGCAACTGTGACTGCTGGGTGATCCTGTCTCGCGCCCGCCGTCCGGCCCGGCTCCTTCCCCCGGTCAGCCCCTCTCGCCGGGCTTGGAGAGGCGGCGCACCCGGCGGCGGACCGCGGGGCCGATCCGGACCATGGCGCGCTTCTCGATGCCGCCGATACGCCGCTCCAGGGCTGCGAGGCGTTTGCGGGTGACCGCCAGTTCCTTCTGCGCGGTGGCGAGCCGCAGACTGTTCTCGTCCGCCCGTTCCTCGGCGGCGGCCAGCCGGGCGCGCAGTTCCTTGTCCTCCCGGACGCGCTTGTCGATCCGGGTGTTGGCGACGGCGATCCGCTCCCGCAGCCGGCTGACCCGGTAGCGCGTGTGGCCGTCGTCCGAGCCGTCCCAGACCGGCATCGACGCGGGCAAATCCAGGGCGGCGAGCCGGGCGTCGAACGCGGCGCCGCCGTCGCCGTGGGAGTAGGTGTTCCGCAGGTCGTTGCGGTCGAGGAAGGTGATGATCCGCTCGAACCGTTCACCGTGGTACTTGGTCATCGCCGAGTAGTCGGCGGACTCGTACAGGTCACGCGGGTCGGTGTCCGCGGACAGCGCGTCGATCGGGACGTGCGGGATGTCGAAGTAACGGCACAGTTCGAGGGTCCGCGAGTCGTGGGTGAGCACGACGCTCGGCGTACCGGCCAGCAGGGCGGCGATGTTGCCGTGGATCCGGGTGCCGTAGGCGAAGTCGTGGCCGCGCAGCTCGTCGATCCAGGTCGCCGGGTCCAGCGGCATGCGCACCTTGTTCTCCCGCAGCAGATCGTGGCTGAGCTGGAGCGGGAAGGGGTCCTCGACGCCGGTCTCCGGCGTGAGGTCGCCCCAGAGCAGCAGTTCCGCGTCGACGAGGTTCTGCGCGTAGTAGAGCAGGTGGGGGTACCGCTCCCAGGCGGTACGGGCCAGACCGGCGATGTCCCCCACCGGTACGGCGTCAGGGGAGAGGTTGACGGCGATGCGCGAGGCCGCGGTCAGCTCGACGGCTCGGACGGCCGGGAAGGTGTCCCCGTACAAGAACATGGAGGGACAGCCGATGATGTCGACGCGGTCTGCGGGGAACCCCAGGTCGGTGAGGTAGCGGGCGGTGAGCTCGCCGCGGACACCGATCGACGCGGACCGGTCCAGGACGGCGGAGACGAAACGTCTCACCGACGCCTCGATCGGTTTCAGCTCCCCGGTGTCGTAGTCGGCCCCGGTCTGGGCGCCCACACCGAAGACGACCACGGGGACGGTGAGCTGCTCCACCAGGGTCGCCAGCCGGTCCAGGGACGCCTGGAAGGAGGGGCGGAAGGCGTTCGCGAGCGGCACGACGAAGGCGTCGTACCGTCCGTTGATCTCGGCCGCGCGCCGGGCGGACGGGTCGGTGCGGATGCCGTTCGAGACGACCTCGGTGTCCGGCGCGGACAGCATCTTGTGGGCCGAGTCGCTGAAGAGCAGATTGCCCGTGTTGGTCCCGATCAGATCCTGGTGGATGAACTCCGTCGGCGTGGCCACGCGGAGCGGGCTCTTCCCGGAACGGATCAGGATGCGCTTCACACGACACTCCCCGGCTGCGACTGGTGGACACGACGGCGGCCCGAGCCGCTAAGAAATGCTAAACGTCATGCACCGAAAACTCGGACACGGAGTGTGCACATTCCGACAACTTCCCTCATCCTCCCTCGGCTTCGCTCCCCTCCTGCCCATCACGTGACACAGCCCACGAACCATCCCGTTCGAACTCCGTTAACAATGGACTGTGATCTCTCCGGTCTCCTCGACGTCCCGGAGCGCCCACCGGCAGCGGCCGGAGGCGACTCCCTACCTCGACCTCACCCGCGCGGAATGGAGCGCGCTGCGCCACAAGACGCCGCTGCCGCTGTCCGCCGACGAGGTGGAGCGGCTGCGCGGGCTCGGTGACGTCATCGACCTCGACGAGGTGCGGGACATCTACCTGCCGCTGTCCCGGCTGCTCAACCTCTACGTCGGCGCCACCGACGGGCTCCGCGGCGCGTTGAACACCTTCCTCGGCGAGCAGGGTTCCCAGTCCGGCACACCCTTCGTCATAGGGGTCGCCGGTTCCGTCGCCGTCGGGAAGTCCACGGTCGCCCGGCTGCTCCAGGCCCTGCTCTCGCGCTGGCCCGAGCACCCGCGCGTCGAACTGGTCACCACGGACGGCTTCCTGCTGCCCACCGCGGAGCTCCAGGCGCGCGGCCTGATGTCGAGGAAGGGGTTCCCCGAGTCGTACGACCGCCGCGCGCTCACCCGTTTCGTCGCCGACATCAAGGCCGGCAAGGACGAGGTGACGGCCCCGGTCTACTCCCACCTCATCTACGACATCGTCCCGGGCGAACGGCTCACCGTGCGCCGCCCCGACATCCTGATCGTCGAGGGGCTCAACGTCCTGCAGCCCGCGCTCCCCGGCAAGGACGGGCGCACCCGGGTCGGGCTCGCCGACTACTTCGACTTCAGCGTGTACGTGGACGCCCGCACCGAGGACATCGAGCGCTGGTACCTCAACCGCTTCCGCAAGCTGCGCGCGACCGCCTTCCAGGACCCCTCCTCGTACTTCCGCAAGTACACCCAGGTCTCGGAGGAGGAGTCCCTCGACTACGCCGGCACGATGTGGCGGACGATCAACCGGCCCAACCTGGTGGAGAACATCGCCCCCACCCGCGGCCGGGCCACCCTGGTCCTGCGCAAGGGCCCGGACCACACGGTCCAGCGCCTCAGCCTGCGCAAACTCTGACCTCGGGCGCGGATCACCGGTCGTGACCCGGGTGCGGGGCGATCAGCCGCCCCGCACCCCGCCCGCACCGCACACGCCCGCCCGCTCCGGTCAGCCCAGTGCCGACTTGACCACGTCCGCCAGGCGCTCCGCGACCGAGCGGGCCTGGTCGATGTCGGCGGCCTCCACCATCACGCGGACCAGCGGCTCGGTGCCCGAGGGGCGCAGCAGCACGCGGCCGGTCCCGCCCAGCTCGCGCTCGGCCTCCGTCACCGCCGCCGCGAGTTCCCCGGAGGTCTTCACCCGGGCCCTGTCCACGTCGGGCACGTTGATGAGCACCTGCGGCAGCCTCTCCATCACCGACGCCAGCTCGCGCAGCGAACGCCCGGTCTCGGCGACGCGCGCGGCGAGCAGCAGGCCGGTGAGCGTGCCGTCGCCGGTCGTGGCGTGGTCGAGGACGATGACGTGGCCGGACTGCTCGCCGCCGAGGGCGTAGCCCCGCTGCTTCATCTGCTCCAGGACGTACCGGTCGCCGACCGCGGTCTGCACGAAGTGGATGCCCTCGCGCTCCATGGCGAGCTTGAACCCGAGGTTGGACATCACGGTCGCGACGACGGTGTCGGAGCGCAGTGCGGAACGCTCCCGCATCGCCAGCGCGAGCACGGCGAGGATCTGGTCCCCGTCCACCTCTTCACCGGTGTGGTCGACCGCCAGACAGCGGTCGGCGTCGCCGTCGTGCGCGATACCGAGGGCGGCCCCGTGCTCGACGACCGCGGCCTTCAGCTTCTCCATGTGGGTCGAGCCGCAGCCGTCGTTGATGTTGAGCCCGTCCGGCTGGGCGCCGATGGTGACGACCTCGGCCCCGGCCCGCGCGAACGCCTCCGGCGAGACCCGGGAGGCGGCGCCGTGCGCCTCGTCGAGGACGATCCGCAGGCCGTCCAGCCGGTTCGGCAGCACGCCGACGAGGTGGGCGACGTACGTGTCGAGCCCCTCCTCGTGGTCCCGCACGCGGCCCACGCCCGCGCCGGTCGGGCGGTCCCAGGGGGCGCCGGTGCGGTGCTCCTCGTAGACGGACCCGATCCGGTCCTCCAGCTCGTCGGCGAGCTTGTGTCCACCGCGCGCGAAGAACTTGATGCCGTTGTCGGGCATGGCGTTGTGGCTCGCGGACAGCATCACACCGAGATCGGCGCCGAGCGCCCCGGTCAGATGCGCCACGGCGGGCGTCGGCAGCACGCCGACCCGCAGCACGTCCACGCCGGCGCTGGCCAGCCCGGCGACCACCGCGGCCTCCAGGAACTCCCCGGACGCCCGCGGATCACGCCCGACCACAGCGGTCGGCCGATGCCCCTCGAACGTGCCCGCCTCGGCCAGTACGTGCGCGGCGGCCACGGAGAGGCCCAGCGCCATCTCGGCCGTCAGGTCCACGTTGGCGACACCGCGCACGCCGTCCGTGCCGAAGAGTCGTCCCACTTGTCCTCCTGAGAAGCGTCAGTATCGATGCGGGGCGCCGGGCACCGTGCACGGCTCCCCGGGCCGCGGCCCACGGGTGCGTGTGAGGTGTTCGACGGTCGCGATGCATGGGCGGCTCCCGCATCCCGAGGCAAGCGCTCCCCGGCCATCCGGTCAGATTAACCGTCGAGCACCTTGTGCCGTTATACGCCCGCAACAGTGAGAAAACGAACGCCCCGGCGGCACTGTGGCGTGCCGCCGGGGCGTTCGGAGTACGTGCAGGGGCAGCTGCAATCAGCGCTTGCTGTACTGCGGGGCCTTGCGGGCCTTCTTCAGACCGGCCTTCTTGCGCTCGACCGCGCGGTCGTCGCGGCGGAGGAAACCGGCCTTCTTGAGCGCGCCGCGGTTGTTGTCGACGTCCGCCTCGTTCAGCGCGCGGGCGACACCGAGACGGAGCGCACCGGCCTGACCGGAGACACCGCCACCCGCGATGCGGGCGATGACGTCGTAGCGGCCCTCGAGCTCGAGCACCTTGAAGGGCTCGTTGACTTCCTGCTGGTGCACCTTGTTCGGGAAGTAGTCCTCGAGAGTGCGACCGTTGATCTTCCACTTGCCGGTGCCCGGGACGATCCGGACGCGGGCGATGGCGTTCTTGCGACGGCCCAGGCCGGCGGCCGGCTGCGGGTCGCCGAAGCGGGAGGCCATGGACTCCGAGGTGTACTCGCCCTCGACGGGCACCTCGGACTCGGTGGTGTAGCTGTCGATGTCGGTCTCTTCGAGCGGCTGCTCGGCAGTGGTCTCGGCCACGATGCTCCTCAGATTCTCTTCAGTCTTAGGGGGTGGCCGGAATTACTGCGCGACCTGGGTGATCTCGAACGGCACCGGCTGCTGCGCAGCGTGCGGGTGCTGGTCGCCCGAGTAGACCTTCAGCTTCGACAGCATCTGACGGCCCAGGGTGTTCTTGGGGAGCATGCCCTTGACGGCCTTCTCGACGGCCTTCTCGGGGTTCTTCGCCAGCAGCTCGTCGTAGCGGACGGAGCGCAGACCACCCGGGTAGCCCGAGTGGCGGTACGCCATCTTCTGGGTCCGCTTGTTGCCGGAGAGGTGCACCTTGTCGGCGTTGATGATGACGACGAAGTCACCGGTGTCGACGTGCGGGGCGTAGATCGGCTTGTGCTTGCCGCGCAGGATGGAGGCCGCAGTGGTGGCCAGACGACCCAGGACGACGTCCTGAGCGTCGATGACGTGCCACTGGCGCGTCACATCGCCGGGCTTGGGGCTGTACGTACGCACGGTTCGTAGCCTTCGCTTCTTCAGTGAGTGGTCCTGACATGGCCACCGAAGACGATCACGACAGCCCTGACCGCACTGCGGTGACGCAAACCGCGTGCTGGTCGCTGGTCATCGGCCCGGCGGACCGGTGTAAGGGCCCCTCACGTGAGAATGAGCAAGCCAATACACATAACAAACATGCAGAATACCCACGCTCGGCCGGACGGGTCAAAACGAGTCCGCCGGGTATGGGCTGCACCAACTCTACAGGGGTCCGCCATCACCCGGCCCCCTCCCGTTCGCCGAGGCCTCGCGCGCACCGCCCGCACCAACCGCCCGGAGTTGCCCCTTTTGCCCGTCGGCGCGGTGCGACTGCGGCAACGGCGGGGGCGTCGGCCGGGGTTGGGGCGGACCGGCACACCCCGCTCCCCGTCTAAGATGCGCCCCATGAGTTATGGGCAGGGGGGACCTCCTTCGCAGTGGGATCCCTGGAAACCACAGTCTCCGCAACCCTGGAACAGCGAAGGCGGAAGCGGCAGCGGCCAGGCACCGGACTGGGCCGCGCTCGCCGACGCGTCCGAGACACGTCACAAGCGACGGCGGCTGCTGCTCATCGGCGGCGGCGCGATCGCGACCGTCGCGATAGGCACGGCCGTGGCGGTGGCCGTCGTCTCGGCGAACGGCAGCGACCAGGCCTCCGGCCCGTCGTCCTCCCAGCTGCCGGCGACCGCCGGCCTGCCGAGCGCCACCGGCACGGTCCCGTCGTTCGCCCCGACGAGCGCGCCGCCGCCGCTGGACCCGAAGGACTTCGTCTCCAGCGTGCAGAAGGACCGGGCGCCGCTGGGCCCCGACGTCCTCTTCCCGGGCACGCAGCTCACCATGGGCGACACGGTGTACAAGAAGGGCCCGACGGCCGACACCCGCAACTGCGCCTCGGCCGCGAAGGCCACACTGCCCAAGGTCCTCACCGACAACGAGTGCAGCCGCCTGCTGCGGGTCACCTACACCAAGGACGACATCGCGGTGACGGTGGGCGTGGCCGTCTTCGACACCGAGGCCCAGGCGGCCAAGGCCAAACAGCAGGCCGACGCCAAGAGCATCGTCAAGTCCCTCGCGGGCGGCGGCGTCAAGGGGTTCTGCGACGGCGCGGTCTGCCGCTCGACCACCAACTCCTACGGCCGTTACGCCTACTTCACGCTGTCCGGCTTCACCGATGCCAAGAACGTGACCGAGCAGGACAAGGCCGTCTTCTCCACCGGCAACGACCTCGCCGAGTTCACCTTCCGCCAGATCCGCCGCCGCGGCGAGGCCCAGGCCTCGGCCGCCGCGAACGAGTGACGACGACCGGGCGAACCCCTTCGGCGGTGACGCCGCCGAGCCGGGCCCCGGTTCAGCAGCACCGGGCCGGCGGCGCCGGCAGCGAGCGCTTGTTGCGGGCCTCCTTGGAGCGGGCGGCCAGGAGGTCGTCGGACGGATAGCCGACCTCCTCCAGGGTCAGCCCGTGCGGGCGCACGACGTGCACCGCGGAGTCCCGTACACCCGCCGCCAGCACCTTGCCCGGCCAGTCGGGCGCGCGGTGGCCGTCGCCGACGAACAGCAGCGCCCCGATCAGCGAGCGCACCATGTTGTGGCAGAAGGCGTCGGCCCGGACCGTCGCCGTGATCACCCCGTCCGCGTCGCGCGCCAGGCTCAGCTCCTGGAGCGTACGGATCGTCGTCGCACCCTCCCGCCGCTTGCAGTACGCGGCGAAGTCGTGCTCCCCCAGAAGTCCCCCCGCCGCCTCGTTCATGGCGTCGACGTCGAGGGGCCAGTCGTGCCAGAGCACATGGCCCCGCAGCAACGGGTCCACCCCTCCGGGGTGGTCGGTGACGCGGTACGCGTAACGCCTCCAGATCGCGGAGAAGCGGGCGTTGAACCCCGCGGGGGCCTCGGTGAGGGACCAGACCCGCACATCGCGCGCCAACCGTCCCGCGAGCCGCTTGATCAGCTTCTCGCGGTGCTGCTCCCACAGTTCGGACGGGAGGTCGACATGGGCCACCTGGCCGCGGGCGTGCACGCCGGCGTCGGTCCGTCCCGCCACGGTCAGCTCGTACGTCGTCTCCCCGGACCGCGTGACGGTCCGCAGGGCGTCCTCGATCTCCCCCTGGACGGTCCGCCGGCCCCCAGCCTGCGTGGCCCAGCCGGAGAACCCGGCCCCGTCGTAGGAGAGATCGAGACGGATACGGACGTGTCCGGGCTGCGCTTCGTCACTCACGTACAGATCCTCTCAGGCGTACGGCATCGGACAGCAGGCAATCGAGTAGGAGGGACGGGTCGCCCGTCCCTCCTCTCACACCACCGGACATGCGGGCCACGCATCCGGCGGTTCGTCAAGCTGACCTCACCCGTTGCCAGGTCGGCTTGAGCATGCGCAGACCAGGATCCTCCCCGTGAGAGTTGGGCAGCGCCCGCTGGAGGACCACCGGTCCCGCGGTCCGCCAGTAGCCCTTGCTGCCGACCGCCCGTTCCCGAGCGGAACGCTCACCGATCCCGAGCGCCCGCAGGTCACGACGTCTGGTCGCGTGCCGTTTCCATTCCTTCCAGCGGATCTGCCGCATCCTGCGGTGGAGCCACTTGTCCAGCCCCTGGAACACCCCGGGAGTGTCCGCGAGCTGGAAGCAGCCCATCCAGCCAGTGGTGAAGCGGTTGATCCTCGCGATGCGTTCCTCCACCGCGATACTCCACCGGCGAGACGTCCGTTCCTTGATCCGTACCTTCCAGCGCGCGAGCGCCTTCGGGCCGACCCGGATCCCGACCTCCCCGCCCCGGACGAAGTAGAAGCCGAACCCCAGCATCGTCACACGAGAAGCTGGGACCACCGTCGACCTGTCCCGGTTGACCTTCAGTTTCAACCGCTGCCCGACCACGACCGTGACCGAGCCGAGCACTCTCTGAGCGGCCCGCCTGCTCCGCACGAGAAGCTGGGACCACCGTAGACCTGTCCCGGTTGACCTTCAGTTTCAACCGCTGCCCGACCACGACCGTGACCGAGTCGAGCACTCTCTGAGCGGCCCGCCTGCTCCGCACGAAGATCCGCAGATCGTCGGCATAGCGTGCGAACCGGTGACCGCGCCTGAACAGTTCCCGGTCCAGATCGTCGAGCACGATGTTCGACAGGACGGGCGACAGAGGCGGCCCCCGCGGGGTCCCCTCCGCGCTCGGCATCTTCACGCCGTCCACCATGATCCCGGCTTCCGGATACCTCCGGATCAGCTTCAGAACCCTGCGGTCACTGACCTTGCGCGCCACCCGTGCCCTCAGGACATCGTGCTGAACCCGGTCGAAGAACCGGTCCGGATCAAGGTCCACGACCCACCGGTTGCCGTCCTCGATGGCCCGCCGCGCGACCCGGACCGCCTGACGGGCGGACCGGCCGGGACGGAACCCGAAGGACGCCCCGGAGAAGCCCGGGTCGAAGAGGGGCACGAGCACTTGCGCAACGGCCTGCTGGATCAAGCGGTCCAGCACCCGCGGCACCCCCCGCATCCGCTCACCACCGCCAGGCTTCAAAATGATCACCTGACGGACCGGCGCCGGCCGGCAGATGCCCGCATCGAGTTCAGCCCGGACCTCGGGCCAGTGCACCGCAACCCACGGCCTGAGTGCGGCCGTGGTCAAGCCGTCCACCCCCAGGCAATCGCCCACGCTGGGCGCACCACGAAAAGCGGGCCCGCCCCCACAAGGGCGGACCCGCTCAACGTGAAGCAGTGCTGCCTCAGGCGTCCTTGGCGTCCTCGGCCGGGGCCTCGGCGGCCTCGTCCTTGGCCAGGTCGGCCTTGGCGTCCTCGGGCTTGGCCTCAGCGGCCTCGTCCTTGGCCAGGTCGGCCTTGGCGTCCTCGGGCTTGGCCTCAGCGGCCTCGTCCTTGGCCAGGTCGGCCTTGGCGTCCTCGGGCTTGGCCTCAGCGGCCTCGTCCTTCGTGAGGGCGTCTTCCTTGACCGCGCGCTTGGTCGCGGCCTCGGCCTCACCGGTGGCCTCCTGGGCGACCGTCAGGGCCTCGACCAGCTCGATGACGGCCATGGGCGCGTTGTCGCCACGGCGGTTACCGATCTTGGTGATGCGGGTGTAGCCACCCGGCCGGTTCTCGTACCGCGGGCCGATCTCGGTGAAGAGCGTGTGCACGATGCTCTTGTCCGTGATGACCTGGAGCACCTGGCGGCGGTTGTGAAGGTCGCCCTTCTTCGCCTTGGTGACCAGACGCTCGGCGTACGGACGCAGCTTGCGCGCCTTCGCCTCGGTGGTGGTGATCCGGCCGTGCTCGAAGAGCGACTTCGCGAGGTTCGCGAGGAGCAGCTTCTCGTGCGCGGCGCTGCCGCCCATACGGGCACCCTTGGTGGGCTTCGGCATGGTGTCTCTCCTAGGTGTCTGCCCCGGCCGTATCAGGTACCGGGGTCAGTATCCGAGCAGGCGGTCGCCTGTCGGAGACCCCGCGCCCCAGAGGGGCGCGGGGAGGTGCCGATATGCGGCTCCGTCGCGTGGGCGCGATCAGCCGCAGCGGACCCGCGGCCACGACGGAACCGTCGGTCCCGAGCTCTCAGTACTGCTCGGTCTCGACGAAGCCCGCGTCCGCGTCGTCGTCCGCCCCGAAGGCGTCCGCGGCAGCGGTCGGGTCGAATCCGGGCGGGCTGTCCTTCAGAGCCAGGCTCATACCGGCCAGCTTCGCCTTGACCTCGTCGATCGACTTCGCACCGAAGTTGCGGATGTCGAGGAGGTCGGCCTCGGAGCGGGCGACGAGCTCACCCACGGAGTGGATGCCCTCACGCTTGAGGCAGTTGTACGAGCGGACGGTGAGCTCGAGCTCCTCGATCGGCAGGGCCAGATCGGCGGCGAGAGCGGCGTCCGTCGGGGACGGGCCCATGTCGATGCCCTCGGCGTCGATGTTGAGCTCGCGGGCCAGACCGAACAGCTCGACCAGGGTCTTTCCGGCCGACGCCATGGCGTCACGCGGCCGCATGGCCTGCTTGGTCTCGACGTCGACGATCAGCTTGTCGAAGTCGGTGCGCTGCTCGACACGGGTCGCCTCGACCTTGTACGTGACCTTCAGCACGGGACTGTAGATGGAGTCGACCGGGATACGGCCGATCTCCTGGCCCACCTGCTTATTCTGCACGGCGGAGACGTAGCCGCGGCCGCGCTCGACGGTCAGCTCCATCTCCAGCTTGCCCTTGCCGTTGAGCGTGGCGAGGACGAGGTCGGGGTTGTGCACCTCGACACCGGCCGGGGGCGCGATGTCGGCGGCGGTGACCTGGCCCGGGCCCTGCTTGCGCAGGTACATCACCACGGGCTCGTCGTGCTCGGAGGAGACGACCAGCTGCTTGATGTTGAGGATCAGGTCGGTGACGTCCTCCTTGACGCCCGGCACGGTGGTGAACTCGTGCAGGACGCCGTCGATGCGGATGCTGGTGACAGCAGCGCCGGGGATCGACGACAGGAGGGTACGGCGGAGGGAGTTGCCGAGGGTGTAGCCGAAGCCCGGCTCCAGCGGCTCGATCACGAACCGGGAGCGGAACTCGTCGACGACCTCTTCGGTCAACGAGGGACGCTGAGCGATCAGCATGTGTGGATCCTTCTCTCGTGGACGCCCGCTATTTGACGCCCGACGGAAACCGCACCCGGTGAGGAGTGCGGGCACTGCAAGGGTACGGGCGGTACGGCCCGTATACGGAGCGTACCGCCCGAAAAATCACTACCGGCGAAACCGGCGTCGCATCAGACGCGGCGACGCTTCGGCGGGCGGCAGCCGTTGTGCGGGGTCGGGGTGACGTCCTGGATGGAGCCGACCTCGAGACCGGTCGCCTGGAGCGAACGGATGGCGGTCTCGCGACCGGAACCCGGACCCTTGACGAACACGTCGACCTTGCGCATGCCGTGCTCCTGAGCGCGGCGGGCGGCCGACTCGGCGGCCATCTGCGCGGCGAACGGCGTGGACTTCCGGGAACCCTTGAAGCCGACGTGGCCGGCGGAGGCCCAGGAGATCACGTTGCCCGACGGGTCCGTGATGGAGACGATCGTGTTGTTGAACGTGCTCTTGATGTGCGCGTGGCCGTGAGCGACGTTCTTCTTTTCCTTGCGGCGCACCTTCTTGGCAGCGCCCTGACGTCCCTTGGGGGGCATCTACTAACTCCTACGGGAGGTGGTCGGTCCTTCAGCGAAGACCGTGGACAGGTGTCCGCTGCGGACTACTTCTTGCCCGGCTTCTTCTTGCCGGCGATGGCGCGACGCGGGCCCTTGCGGGTACGCGCGTTGGTGCTGGTGCGCTGACCGCGGACGGGCAGACCGCGACGGTGACGCAGACCCTGGTAGGTACCGATCTCGACCTTGCGGCGGATGTCGGCCTGGATCTCGCGACGGAGGTCACCCTCGGTCTTGATGTTGTTGTCGACGAACTCGCGGATCGCGACGAGCTGCTCTTCGGAGAGGTCGCGAACGCGGGTGTTCGGGTCGACGCCGACAGCGGCCAGCGTCTGCTGCGAAAGGGTCCGGCCGATGCCGAACACATAGGTGAGGGCGATCTCCACGCGCTTTTCGCGCGGGATGTCAACACCGGAAACGCGTGCCATTCAATGGCTCCAGTTTGTTGTCGGAGGTCTTCCGCAGAACCGCCTCCCAGCCGCCGGCCTCGCCCGCTTCGGCGATTTGGTACGGACCGGGTCCCCGGCCTCCGAGCCGGGGGTGTCGAGCCGTGGGGCTCGGGTCCTGCGTATGAACGTGTGTTGCTCGCGTCGCGCGAAGTTCTGCGGAAAAGTCGCAGAGGGTGGGTCGTGCGGGTCAGCCCTGGCGCTGCTTGTGGCGCGGGTTGTCGCAGATGACCATGACCCGGCCGTGACGGCGGATCACCCTGCACTTGTCGCAGATCTTCTTGACGCTCGGCTTGACCTTCATGGGATGTGAAGTTCTCCGGGCTCAGTGCCCCCGCACCCGCATCGCGGGAGGAGGGGCAAGATCTACTTGCTCACTTGTACCGGTAGACGATCCGGCCACGCGTCAGGTCGTACGGAGAGAGCTCCACCACGACCCGGTCGTCAGGGAGGATACGGATGTAGTGCATACGCATCTTGCCGCTGATGTGCGCCAGGACCTGGTGGCCGTTCTGGAGCTCGACCTTGAACATGGCGTTCGGAAGAGACTCGACGACAGTGCCCTCGATCTCGATGGCACCTTGCTTCTTGGCCACGCTTCGCCCTTCGAATCGACTACCTTGATCAACTCGGCCGCGCACCCCACGCGCGGACCCGCGTCCATGGACGCGGATGCAGGCATACGGGTGCACGAGAGCCGACGAGTCAGTCTACGTCAGGGCCTCCGGAAAGACGAATCGAGGAAGTCTGCCCCACTCGCGAGATCCTTAACCCGTGGGCGTGTGCCCGTGCCGTCCGTCGGGATCACGGTCCAGCCGCTCACGCCCCGGCGCCCCTCTCGCGGGCCCGGCGCCCGGGGCGCCTCAGAGGCTTCGAGCGGCTGCGCCGGCCTCCGACCGGCAGGCGCGGCGAGAGTCCTCGTCAGACGAGCGGATCCGGAGCCGCCGTGATCCCGTACTCGGCGAGCTTCGTCTTCCCGCCGTCCGGAGCGGTCAGCACCAGCGGACCCTCCTCCGTCAGCGCGACCGAGTGCTCCCAGTGCGAGGACCAGGTCCCGTCCGTCGTGATCACGGTCCAGTCGTCCTCCAGCACCCGCGTCTTCGCGGTGCCCAGCGCGACCATCGGCTCGATGGCGAGGCAGAAGCCCGGGACCAGCTTGGGCCCCTTGCCCCGGCGGCGGTCGACGTAGTTCAGCAGGTGCGGGTCCATGTGCATCTCGGTACCGATGCCGTGGCCGCCGTAGTCCTCGATGATCCCGTAACGTCCGCCGCCCGGCTTCGGCTGCCGGCGGATGTAGGTCTCGATGGCGCGGGAGACGTCGACCAGCCGGTTGCCGGGCTTCATGGCCGCGATGCCGGCCCACATCGACTCCTCGGTCACCCGGGACAGCTCGACCAGCTCCGGCGCGTGCCCCGACCCGACGAAGGCCGTGTAGGCCGCGTCGCCGTGCCAGCCGTCGATGATGGCGCCGCAGTCGATGGAGATGATGTCGCCGTCCTTGAGGACGACGGCGTCGGAGGGGATGCCGTGGACGACGACCTCGTTGGCAGAGGTGCAGATCGTCGCGGGGAAGCCGCCGTAGCCCAGGAAGTTCGGCTTCGCGTTGTGCTCTGCGAGCACCTTGCGGGCGACCTGGTCCAGGTCCTTCGTCGTGGCCCCGGGCACGGCCGCTTCGCGGGTGGCCGCGTGCATGGCAGCGACCACCAGCCCCGCCTCACGCATCTTGGCGATCTGCTCGGGGGTCTTGATCTGCACCATGAGGACGACGGCCTTTCTGGACCGGAAGGAGTACGGACACCGCCAACGATACGGGGAACGGCGTCCGCCCCCGCTCCCTCGTGCTCACACCCGCCGCGCACACGTCGGCCGCGGCCCCCACAGGGAACCGCGGCCGGACGGGCACCGCTACTTGTCCTGCTTGAGCGCCTCCAGCGCGCGCCCGGTGACCTCGTCGACCGGACCCGTCGCCTGGATCGTCACCACGAGGCCCTGGGCCTTGTAGTAGTCGATGATCGGCTCGGTCTGCGTGTGGTAGACCTCGAGCCGGGTGCGCACCGTCTCCTCGGAGTCGTCGTCCCGCTGGTACAGCTCACCGCCGCAGACGTCGCAGATGCCTTCCCGCTTCGGCTTGCTGTACGTCACGTGGAAGACATGGCTGGAGTCCTTGCGGCAGATCCGCCGCCCGGCAATCCGCTTGACCACCTCGGCCTCGGGGGCCTCCAGGTCCAGCACCGCGTCGAGCGTGATGCCCTCGGTCTCCAGCAGTTCGTCCAGGGACTCGGCCTGGGAGACGTTCCTCGGGAAGCCGTCCAGCAGGAAGCCGCCTTCGGCGTCCGGCTGTTCCATGCGGTCCTTCGCCATGGCGATGGTGACCTCGTCCGGCACCAGGTTGCCCGCGTCCATGTAGGACTTCGCGAGCTTGCCCAGCTCGGTCTGCTTGCTGATGTTGGCGCGGAACAGGTCGCCGGTGGAGATGTGGGGGATGCTCAGCTTCTCGGCTAGGCGGGTGGCCTGCGTGCCTTTCCCAGCACCGGGCGGCCCGACGAGGACGATTCGCATCAGCGGAGGAACCCTTCGTAATTGCGCTGCTGGAGCTGGCTCTCGATCTGCCTCACCGTCTCGAGACCGACACCCACGATGATGAGGATGCTGGTCCCGCCGAACGGGAAGTTCTGGTTTGCCCCGAAACCGGCCAACGCCATCGTCGGCACGAGAGAGATCAGCCCCAAGTACAGCGAACCCGGCCAGGTGATCCGGTTGAGTACGTAACTCAGGTACTCAGCGGTCGGTCGGCCAGCCCGGATGCCCGGGATGAAACCACCATACTTCTTCATGTTGTCGGCGACTTCTTCGGGGTTGAAGGTAATCGCCACATAGAAGAATGCGAAAAACACGATCAAGAAGAAGTACAAAATGATGTGCATCGTGGCGCCGGTGTCGGCGAGGTTGTTCGTCACCCACGTCGCCCAGCCCGAGGTGGAGCTGGAGAACTGGACGATCAGCGCCGGGATGTAGAGCAGCGACGAGGCGAAGATGACGGGGATGACACCCGCCTGGTTCACCTTGAGCGGGATGTAGGTCGACGTACCTCCGTAGGAACGGCGGCCGATCATGCGCTTCGCGTACTGCACGGGAATCCGGCGCTGGGCCTGCTCGACGAAGACGACCAGGCCGACCATGACCAGACCGACGGTCATGACCGTGCCGAACTCGATCCAGCCGTCCGCCAGGCTGCCCTGCTCCTTGATGGCCCACAGGGCGGAGGGGAAGGTGGCGGCGATCGAGATGAACATCAGCATCGACATGCCGTTGCCGATGCCTCGGTCGGTGATCAGCTCACCGAGCCACATGACGGCGGCCGTGCCGGCGGTCATGGTGATGACCATGGTGATGGTCACGAACATCGACTGGTCGGGGACGATCTCGCTCGCCACCGGGCAGCCCTGGAAGAGCGCGCCGCTGCGGGCGGTGGCCACCAGGCCGGTGCCCTGCAGGATGGCCAGCGCCACCGTCAGGTAACGGGTGTACTGCGTGATCTTGGCGGTACCGGCCTGGCCCTCCTTCTTCAGGGCCTCCAGGCGCGGGATCACCACGGTCAGCAACTGCAGAATGATGCTCGCCGTGATGTACGGCATGATTCCCAGCGCGAAGACCGTGATCTGCAGCAGCGCACCGCCGCTGAACATGTTGACGAGCCCGAACAGGCCCTGGTTCGCCTGGGCCGCGTCGATACAGGTCTGCACGTTCCGGTAATCGACACCGGGAACCGGCACGTTGGTACCGATCCGGTACACCACGATGATGCCGAGAGTGAACAGCAGCTTCTTGCGCAGGTCGGGCGTCTTGAACGCCCGGGCGAACGCGGTGAGCACGGTGCCTCCTGCGACCCCCGCGCAACCGCGTCAAGGGTGGTGGTCTTGAGGTTCGACGAATAGGTAACGGACAGCTTTCACCCGAAGTGCCCGCGTGGGGCGCCCGGGGAAAGTGGGCAGTGCAGGCCACCTTACCGGCGGACCACCGCCCTAGGAACGACCAACCGGGGATACCCCATATGTGGGGTATCCCCGGTCGGGATCGCTCAAGTCATCGGCACGCCTGAGTGGTTCAGACGAGCTCGGTGACGGTACCGCCGGCGGCGGTGATCTTCTCCTTGGCGGAGCCGGAAACGGCGTCGACCGTCACCTGCAGCGCCACGGAGATATCGCCCTGGCCGAGGACCTTGACGAGGCTGTTCTTGCGAACGGCACCCTTGGCCACCAGCCCCTCGACGGTGACCTCGCCACCCTCGGGGTAGAGCGCGGCCAGCTTGTCGAGGTTCACGACCTGGAACTCGGTCTTGAACGGGTTCTTGAAGCCCTTCAGCTTCGGGAGACGCATGTGGAGGGGCATCTGGCCACCCTCGAAGCGCTCCGGAACCTGGTAACGGGCCTTGGTGCCCTTCGTACCACGACCGGCCGTCTTACCCTTGGACGCCTCACCACGACCCACACGGGTCTTGGCGGTCTTGGCGCCCGGGGCGGGACGGAGGTTGTGGATCTTGAGCGGGTTGTTCTCCGCCATGATCAGTCGACCTCCTCGACCGTCACGAGGTGGCGGACGGTGTGCACCATGCCGCGGAACTCGGGACGATCCTCCTTGACGACCACGTCGTTGAGCCTCTTCAGGCCCAGCGAACGCAGGGTGTCACGGTGGTTCTGCTTGCTACCGATGTAGGACTTGACCTGCGTAATCCTGAGCTGCGCCATGATTACGCACCCGCCCCGGCACGCGCACGGAGAAGAGCCGCGGGGGCGACGTCCTCGAGCGGCAGACCGCGGCGGGCCGCGACCTCCTCGGGACGTTGCAGGCCCTTGAGGGCCGCCACGGTCGCGTGCACGATGTTGATCGCGTTGTCGGAGCCGAGCGACTTCGACAGGATGTCGTGGATGCCGGCGCACTCGAGCACGGCGCGCACCGGACCACCGGCGATAACACCGGTACCGGGGGACGCCGGCTTGAGCAGAACGACGCCGGCAGCCTTCTCACCCTGGATCGGGTGCGGGATGGTGCCCTGGATGCGGGGGACCTTGAAGAAGTGCTTCTTGGCCTCCTCAACGCCCTTGGCGATGGCGGCCGGCACCTCCTTGGCCTTGCCGTATCCGACACCCACGGTGCCGTCACCGTCGCCCACCACGACCAGCGCGGTGAAGCTGAAGCGACGACCACCCTTCACAACCTTGGCGACACGGTTGATCGCGACGACGCGCTCAACGTATGCGGTCTTCTCGGCGGCAGCTGCGCCGCCGTCACGGCCCTTCCGGTCCCGCCGCTCGCCGCCACCGGCACCGCCACCGCGGCGCTGGGGTCCAGCCATTGGAATTACCTCTCTCTGTTTCCGCTAGCTACGCGGCAACGACAAGTCGTTGCCGCGACGGGCGGCTCTAGAACTTGAGCCCGGCTTCGCGAGCGGCGTCCGCCAGGGCGGCGATGCGCCCCGCGTACCGGTTACCACCGCGGTCGAATACGACAGCCTCGATACCGGCGGCCTTGGCGCGCTCCGCGACCAGGGCACCGACCTGCTTGGCCTGCGAGGACTTGTCGGCCTCGCCACCGCGGATCGATGCGTCCAGCGTGGACGCCGACGCCAGGGTGTGCCCCTTCAGATCGTCGATCACCTGCGCCACGATGTGGCGGTTGGAGCGGGTCACGACCAGGCGAGGACGCTCGGCGGTACCAGAGACATTCTTGCGGATCCGGATGTGACGACGCTTGATAGCAGCACGCTTGTAGGCGTCGCCCTTGAGGATCTTCTGCCCGTATGCCATGGCTTACTTACCCGCCTTTCCGACCTTGCGCCGGATGACTTCGCCCTCGTACTTGACGCCCTTGGCCTTGTACGGGTCGGGCTTGCGCAGCTTGCGGATGTTCGCCGCAACCTCGCCGACCTTCTGCTTGTCAATGCCCTCGACCGAGAAACGGGTCGGGGACTCCACCTTGAAGGTGATGCCCTCGGGGGCCTCGACCAGAATCGAGTGGCTGTAACCGAGAGAGAACTCCAGGTTCGAACCCTTGGCGAGCACGCGGTAACCGACACCGCTGATCTCGAGCTTCTTCACGTAACCCTGGGTCACGCCGGTGATCATGTTCGCCACCAGCGTGCGGGACAGGCCGTGGAGGGCCTTGTTCTGACGCTCGTCGTTGGGGCGGGTGACGCTCAGCACGCCGTCCTCGCCCTTGGCGATCTCGATCGGCGCCACGACGGTGTGGGTCAGCGTGCCCTTCGGGCCCTTGACCGCGACCGTGCGGCCGTCGATGGTGACGTCCACGCCGGCGGGAACCGCGATGGGGAGCTTGCCGATGCGCGACATAGCTGTTTCCTCCGTTCCCTTCTGCTACCAGACGTAGGCGAGGACTTCCCCACCCACGCCCTTCTTGCCGGCCTGCTTGTCGGTGAGGAGCCCGTGCGACGTGGAGATGATCGCCACGCCGAGGCCGCCCAGCACCTTCGGCAGGGAGGTGGACTTCGCGTACACCCGGAGACCGGGCTTGGAGATCCGCTTGATGCCCGCGATGGAGCGCTCACGGTTGGGGCCGAACTTCAGCTCCAGGACGAGGTTCTTGCCGACTTCGGCGTCCTCGACCTTCCAGCCCGTGATGAAGCCCTCCTGCTGGAGGATCTCCGCGATGTGGGACTTGATCTTGGATGCCGGCATCGTCACGGAGTCGTGGTACGCCGAGTTCGCGTTCCGCAGACGAGTCAGCATGTCTGCGATCGGATCAGTCATGGTCATGAATTGGCCTTCGGCCTCTCTCGCCGTGGTTTCCTGGTGCGCCATCCCTCTCCCCGATCCGAGACGGGACGGGTGTGGCGCGGTGGACCTACGGCGTAGTAAGCAAACATTAGCGGGCGAGCCCGCGTGCGTCCGGGCACGGCAGGTGCCCAACCCCGCAAGCCTAAGCCATGCGGAGCGGGCCTCCTGCCGTTCCCCTTGCTTACCGAGAGCCCTGGGAGTCCGGAACTACCGGATTACCAGGAACTCTTGGTCACGCCCGGCAGCTCGCCACGGTGAGCCATCTCACGAAGGCACACGCGGCACAGGCCGAACTTGCGGTACACGGAGTGCGGACGACCGCAGCGCTGGCAACGGGTGTAGCCGCGCACTCCGAACTTGGGCTTGCGAGCAGCCTTCGCGATGAGAGCCTTCTTCGCCATCTCGCTCACGCCTCCTTGAACGGGAAGCCGAGGTGACGGAGAAGGGCACGGCCCTCTTCGTCATTGGTCGCCGTGGTGACCACGGTGATGTCCATACCCCGGACACGGTCGATCTTGTCCTGATCGATCTCGTGGAACATGACCTGCTCCGTGAGACCGAAGGTGTAGTTGCCACGGCCGTCGAACTGCTTGGGGGACAGACCACGGAAGTCGCGGATGCGCGGCAGCGCGAGCGACAGGGTGCGGTCCAGGAACTCCCACATGCGGTCGCCACGGAGGGTGACGTGGGCGCCGATCGGCTGGCCCTCACGCAGCTTGAACTGCGCGATGGACTTGCGGGCCTTGGTGACGGCCGGCTTCTGACCGGTGATCGTGGTGAGGTCGCGCACGGCGCCGTCCATCAACTTGGAGTCGCGGGCGGCGTCGCCCACACCCATGTTGACCACGATCTTGACGAGGCCGGGAACCTGCATGACGTTCTCGTAGGAGAACTGCTCACGCAGCTTGCCCGCGATCTCCTCGCGGTACTTCGTCTTCAGACGCGGAGTGGTGGTGGTCGTCATCAGATGTCCTCACCCGTCCGCTTGGCAACGCGGATCTTGTTGCCTTCGTCGTCGAAGCGGTAGCCGACGCGGGTGACGACCTTCTGGCCGTCCTTCTCCACGACGAGCTGAACGTTGCTGACGTGGACCGGGGCCTCGGTGGTCACGATCCCGCCGGCCTGCGAACCGCGGGCGGTCGGGGCGGCCTTGGTGTGCTTCTTGACCCGGTTGACGCCCTCGACCAGGACGCGGTCCTCGCGCGGGTAAGCGGCAATGACCTTGCCCTGCTTGCCCTTGTCCTTGCCGGTGACGACCTGGACCAGGTCACCCTTCTTGATCTTCATGCTCACAGCACCTCCGGCGCGAGGGAGATGATCTTCATGAACTTCTTCTCGCGCAGCTCTCGGCCGACCGGGCCGAAGATACGGGTGCCACGAGGGTCGCCGTCGTTCTTCAGAATGACGGCGGCGTTCTCGTCGAAGCGGATGTACGAGCCGTCCGGACGGCGACGCTCCTTGACGGTGCGAACGATGACCGCCTTGATGACGTCACCCTTCTTCACGTTGCCACCGGGGATCGCGTCCTTGACGGTGGCGACGATGACGTCACCGATGCCCGCGTAGCGACGACCGGAGCCACCGAGCACACGGATGCAAAGGATTTCCTTCGCCCCCGTGTTGTCGGCGACGCGCAGTCGCGACTCCTGCTGGATCACGTCTATCTCCTGATTGTCTGCCGGTTCCCCGGGGGCCGGTCACCTGGACCGGCCCCCGGAGCCTGGCGGAACTGTCCTGCGAGGGGTGCCTCGCAGGAAACTTACTTGGCCTTCTCGAGGACCTCGACGATGCGCCAGTGCTTGGTCGCGGACATCGGCCGGGTCTCCATCAGGAGGACACGGTCGCCGACGCCGGCCGAGTTCTGCTCGTCGTGGGCCTTGAGCTTGCTCGTGCTGCGGATGACCTTGCCGTACAGCGCGTGCTTCTTGCGGTCCTCGACGGCGACGACGACGGTCTTGTCCATCTTGTCGCTGACGACGATGCCCTCGCGGGTCTTGCGGAAGCCCCGCTGGTCGTTCTCAGTCACGTTGTTCTCGCTCATCAGGCGCTCTCCACCGTTTCGATGCCCAGCTCACGCTCGCGCATCAGGGTGTAGATCCGCGCGATGTCCTTACGGACCGCCTTGAGACGGCCGTGGTTCTCGAGCTGTCCGGTCGCCGCCTGGAAGCGGAGGTTGAACAGCTCTTCCTTGGACTCGCGGAGCTTCGCGAGAAGCTCCTCGTTGTCCAGTTCGCGCAGCTCGGACGCCTTGGTACCGGCCGACATCACGCTTCACCTGCCTCGCGCTTGACGATCCGGCACTTCATCGGCAGCTTGTGGGCCGCACGAGTCAGCGCCTCACGGGCGATCTTTTCGTTGGGGTAGGACAGCTCGAACATGACCCGGCCCGGGTGCACGTTCGCGATCCACCACTCGGGAGAACCCTTACCGGAACCCATGCGGGTCTCGGCAGGCTTCTTCGTCAGCGGGCGGTCCGGGTAGATGTTGATCCAGACCTTGCCGCCACGCTTGATGTGGCGGGTCATCGCGATACGGGCCGCCTCGATCTGGCGGTTGGTCACGTACGCCGGCGTGAGGGCCTGGATGCCGTACTCGCCGAACGCGACCGTCGTACCGCCCTTGGCCTGACCACGACGCTTCGGGTGGTGCTGCTTGCGGTGCTTGACCCTACGGGGGATCAGCATGTCGGTCAGGCCTCCGTTCCGGTGCTCTCAGCCGGAGCGGCGGCGGGAGCCTCGGCCTTGGGGGCCTCGGCAGCCGGAGCCTGCTGCGGCTTGCGACCGCGCCCGCCACGCTCGCCACCGCGGCCACCACGGCCGGCCGGGCGGTCGGCACCGCCACGGGCCGGACGGTTGCCGGCGCGGGCGGCGGCGTTCTCGGCGCGGACCTCGGCGATGTTCTTGACGTCGCCCTTGTAGATCCAGACCTTCACGCCGATGCGGCCGAAGGTCGTCTTGGCCTCGAAGAAGCCGTAGTCCACGTTCGCGCGGAGCGTGTGCAGGGGCACGCGGCCCTCGCGGTAGAACTCCGAGCGGGACATCTCGGCGCCGCCGAGACGGCCACCGCACTGGATCTTGATGCCCTTGGCGCCCGCCTTCATCGACGACTGCATGCTCTTGCGCATGGCGCGGCGGAAGGAGACGCGGGAGGAGAGCTGCTCGGCGACGGCCTGGGCCACGAGCTGAGCGTCCGTCTCGGGGTTCTTGACCTCGAGGATGTTCAGCTGGACCTGCTTGCCCGTGAGCTTCTCGAGGTCGCCGCGGATGCGGTCGGCCTCGGCGCCGCGGCGGCCGATGACGATGCCCGGACGCGCGGTGTGGATGTCCACACGCACACGGTCACGGGTGCGCTCGATCTCCACCTTCGAGATGCCGGCGCGCTCCATGCCGGACGTCATCATCCGACGGATGGCGACGTCTTCCTTGACGTAGTCCTTGTACAGCTTGTCGGCGTACCAACGCGACTTGAAGTCGGTGGTGATGCCGAGCCGGAACCCATGCGGGTTTACCTTCTGGCCCATTACCGGGTTCCTTCCTTGCTGCTGACGACCACGGTGATGTGGCTGGTCCGCTTGCGGATCCGGTAGGCGCGGCCCTGGGCGCGCGGCCGGAACCGCTTCAGGGTCGGACCCTCGTCGACGTACGCCTCGGAGATGAAGAGGCTGTCGGCGTCGGTGTGGTCGTAGTTGTGCGCGGCGTTGGCAATGGCGCTGTCCAGCACCTTGCTGACCGGCACGCTCGCGGCCTGCGGGGCGAAGCGCAGGACCGCCTGAGCCTCCGTGGCGTCCATGCCACGGATGAGGTCCACCACGCGGCGGGCCTTCATGGGCGTGACGCGGATGTACCGCGCCTGGGCCCTGGCTTCCATGGTTGTCCTTCCAGTGTCTGTCATGGTCATTCCACCCCGCCTTTAGCGGCGCTTCGACTTCCGGTCGTCCTTGACGTGACCCCGGAAGGTGCGCGTCGGCGAGAACTCGCCGAGCTTGTGGCCGACCATCGACTCGGTGACGAACACCGGAATGTGGGTCTTGCCGTTGTGCACCGCGATCGTGTGGCCGAGCATGGCCGGGACGATCATCGAGCGACGGGACCAGGTCTTGATGACGTTCTTGGTACCAGCTTCGTTCTGGACGTCCACCTTCTTGATCAGGTGGTCGTCGACGAAGGGCCCCTTCTTGAGACTCCGCGGCATCTAAACCCGCTCCTAGCGCTTCTTGTTCGTCTTGCGGCGGCGGACGATGTACTTGTTCGACGCCTTCTTGGGCGAACGAGTACGGCCTTCCTTCTGACCCCACGGGGACACCGGGTGGCGGCCACCGGAGGTACGGCCCTCACCACCACCGTGCGGGTGGTCCACCGGGTTCATGACCACACCACGCACGGTCGGGCGGACGCCCAGCCAGCGCTTGCGCCCGGCCTTGCCCCAGTTGATGTTGCTCTGCTCGGCGTTGCCGACCTCGCCGACGGTGGCGCGGCAGCGGACGTCGACCAGGCGGATCTCACCGGAGGGCATGCGGAGGTGAGCCATGGAGCCCTCCTTCGCGAGCAGCTGCACCGAGGCGCCGGCGGAGCGGGCGAACTTGGCGCCGCCGCCGGGACGCAGCTCGATGGCGTGCAGCGTGGTACCGACCGGGATGTTGCGCAGGGCGAGGTTGTTGCCCGGCTTGATGTCAGCCCCGGGACCGTTCTCCACGCGGTCGCCCTGCTGCAGGTTGCGCGGGGCGAGGATGTAGCGCTTCTCGCCGTCCGCGTAGTGCAGCAGCGCGATGCGCGCGGTGCGGTTGGGGTCGTACTCGATGTGCGCGACCTTCGCCGGCACGCCGTCCTTGTCGTGACGACGGAAGTCGATCACGCGGTAGGCGCGCTTGTGTCCGCCACCCTGGTGGCGGACGGTCACACGACCTGAGTTGTTACGGCCGCCCTTGCTGTGCAGGGGACGGACCAGCGACTTCTCCGGCGTGGACCGCGTGACCTCGACGAAGTCGGCGACGCTGGAGCCACGACGGCCCGGCGTAGTCGGCTTGTACTTGCGGATTCCCATTTCTCAGTCCTCGTCCGATTCCGGACGATCCGGACCTCCGTCAGGAGGTCGGACCGCCGAAGATGTCGATACGGTCGCCCTCGGCAAGGGTCACGATCGCGCGCTTGGTACCCGCGCGCTGGCCGAAGCCGGTGCGGGTGCGCTTGCGCTTGCCCTGGCGGTTGATCGTGTTGACCCCGGTGACCTTGACCGAGAAGACCGCCTGCACGGCCTCCTTGATCTCCGTCTTGTTGGAGCCCGGAGCGACGATGAACGTGTACTTGTTCTCGTCGATGAGCGCGTAGCTCTTCTCCGACACGACCGGCTTGATCAGGACGTCACGGGGGTCCGTGTACGACTTGCTCGCCGGGGTGACGACGGTGTTCTTGCCCTCGGTGGCGTGACGGCGCGCCTTGGCGACGCGTGCGGCCTTGGCCTTCTTCGCCGCCTTGGAGGCGATGGAGGGGTGACGGACTGCCATCAGACCTCGCTCCCTTCGTTGTCGTTGGCCTTGTTCGGGCCGGCGACGAAGGACTCGAAAGCGGCCTTGGTGAAGACCACGTCGTCCGAGACGAGAACGTCGTACGTGTTCAGCTGGCCCGGCTCCAGGATGTGGACCTGGGGCAGGTTGCGGGCGGAGAGCCACGCGGCCTCGTCGGCGCGGTCGACGACCAGGAGCAGGTTCTTGCGCTCCGAGATCTTGCCGAACAGCGTCCGAGCGGCCTTCGTGGAGGGGTTCTCGCCCTCGATCACGCCGGTGATGACGTGAATGCGGTCGTGGCGGGCCCGGTCGGTGAGGGCGTGGCGCAGGGCCGCGGCCTTCATCTTCTTCGGGGTCCGCTGCGAGTAGTCACGCGGCTGCGGGCCGTGGACGACGCCACCGCCGGCGAACTGCGGCGCACGGGTCGAGCCCTGGCGGGCGCGGCCGGTGCCCTTCTGGCGGTACGGCTTCCTGCCGCCACCACGGACTTCACCGCGACGCTTTGTCTTGTGCGTGCCCTGGCGGGCAGCGGCGTTCTGCGCGACGACGACCTGGTGGATCAGCGGGATGCTGATCTTCTCCACGCCGAAGATCTCCGCGGGGAGCTCGACGCTTCCGGTCTTCTCGCCTGCAGGCGAAAGGATGTCAACAGTGCTCATCGGTTACCTCAGGCCCCCTTGGCCGCGGTGCGGACCAGGACGAGGCCGCCGTTCGGACCGGGAACCGCGCCCTTGATGAGCAGCAGACCCTTCTCCGCGTCAACGGCGTGGACGGTCAGGTTCTGGGTGGTGACCCGCTCGTTGCCCATGCGGCCGGCCATGCGGAGGCCCTTGAACACACGGCCCGGGGTGGCGCAGCCACCGATGGAACCGGGAGAGCGGTGCTTGCGCTGGGTGCCGTGTCCGGCGCCGAGGCCCTTGAAGTTGTGACGCTTCATGACACCGGCGAAGCCCTTGCCCTTGCTCGTGCCGGTCACGTCGACCTTGATGCCGGCCTCGAAGACCTCGGCGGTGACTTCCTGACCGAGCGTGTACTCGGCGGCGTCGGCCGTGCGGATCTCGACGAGGTGGCGGCGGGGGGTGACGTCGGCCTTGGCGAAGTGACCCTTGAGGGGCTTGTTCACCTTGCGCGGGTCGATCTCGCCGAAGGCGATCTGGACGGACTCGTAGCCGTCGACATCGTTCGTGCGGACCTGGGTGACGACGTTGGGGTCGGCCTTGACGACGGTGACGGGAACGACACGGTTGTTCGCGTCCCACACCTGCGTCATGCCGAGCTTCTCGCCCAGGATGCCCTTGATCTGTTTCGTCATCTCTTCAGATCACCGGCCTCAGAGCTTGATCTCGATGTCGACACCGGCCGGGAGGTCGAGTCGCATCAGAGAGTCAACGGTCTTGGGGGTCGGGTCGAGGATGTCGATCAGACGCTTGTGCGTGCGCATCTCGAAGTGCTCGCGCGAGTCCTTGTACTTGTGCGGCGACTTGATGACGCAGTACACGTTCTTCTCAGTGGGCAGCGGCACCGGGCCCGCGACCGACGCACCAGTGCGAGTCACCGTCTCGACGATCTTCTTCGCCGAAGAGTCGATGACCTCGTGGTCGTAGGCCTTGAGCCGGATGCGGATCTTCTGTCCCGCCATGGCTGCTTCGTAGTCCTGTCTCTAGTAACGCTCCGGAACCCGGTGGTGTCCCGCTCTGTCACTCCACCCTCCCCTCCTCCGACCCACGCGGTCGGGCGTGTCGCGCTCCCGCTGACATGAATGTCCCTTGTCGGAACTTCCCTGCGTGGGAGTGCGGGCCCTTCCGGAACCGCGGGCGGGGGCGAGAGGCCCACCGGGTGCCTGGCCGGCACCCCGCTGACGCTTCCCGGAAGATTCCCGTACGTCCGCCCCTACATCTCTCGATGTATCGCGTAGGGCGACGAGTACTGTGGGACTCGCTTCCGGTCCCCCCGGCGGGAGGCGCGCAGCATCGGCACTCGACCGAGCAACCCCGTTAGTCTGCCATACGGGACATCGGCCTGGCCAATCGAGCGGGAGAGAATACCCCGGGGGTGGCGGGGGTCAAACCCGGCGGTGCCCCCGTCGGCGTGCACGCTTCCGCTCGACCCTGACGTCACGGGTTCGCCGGGGTGCCGCACCTGCCAGGACTCCGGCACCTTGATCCGGAAACCGCCCCGCGCGACGGTCAGTGCCTCCATGTAGCGGGCCATGACGCCGCACTCCCCCGTTCACGGCTCGACTGTCTGCGCCGACATCGCCCCATTGTTCGATGCGTGTGTGCGTTCAGCCCCGCTTGGCGACGGTGAGGAGTACGGCCGCGTCCTCGAGTGCCTCCAGGGCGTGCCGGGCAGGCGGGACGACGATCAGGTCGCCGGTCCGGCCCTCCCACGACGTCTCCCCGCTGGTGAGGCGGATCCGGCCGCGCAGTACCAGCAGGGTCGCCTCGCCGGGGTTCTCGTGCTCGGCGAGGGAGCTTCCGGCGGTCAGCGCGAGGAGGGTCTGGCGCAGGGTGTGCCTGTGGCCGCCGTGGACCGTGCTCGCGCTGCGGCCGGTGGAGGCGGCGTCAGCGCGTTCCAGGTGCTCGCGGGCGAGTGCCTCGAGGGAGAGCTTCTGCATGGGTCCGAGTCTCCACGGCCGGGTCGTGCGGGTACCAGGGCCATGTGGGTCAGTCCCCCGGTCCGGGCGGGGGAAGGCCCTCTGCCCTCCCCCGCCCGGACCGGGACCCGCACCGTCAGATGACGCCCTGCGCCAGAACCGCGTCCGCGACCCGCTCGAAGCCGGCGATGTTCGCACCCGTGACGTAGTCGCCGGGGGCGCCGTAGCGCTCGGCGGTCTCGGCGCAGGTGCGGTGGATGTCGGTCATGATGCGGGCCAGCTCGTTCTCGACCTGGTCGGCCTTCCACGTCGTACGCGACGCGTTCTGCGTCATCTCCAGCGCGCTGACCGCGACCCCGCCCGCGTTCGCCGCCTTGCCGGGTCCGAAGGCGACTCCGGCCTGCTGGAGAAGCTGCACCGCCTCCGGTGTCGTGGGCATGTTCGCACCCTCCGAGACGGCCTTCACACCGTTGCGGACGAGCGTGGCGGCCGAGTCCTCGTTCAGCTCGTTCTGCGTCGCCGACGGCAGGGCGATGTCGGCGGGGACCTCCCAGACCCGCCCGCCGGGCACGAACCGCGCGGAGGAGCCGCGCCGCTCGGCGTACGTGCTCACCCGGCCGCGCTCGACCTCCTTGATCTGGCTGAGCAGCTCCAGGTCGATGCCCTTCTCGTCGACGACGTAACCGCTGGAGTCGGAGCAGGTCACCGGGTTGGCGCCGAGGGCGATCAGCTTCTGGACGGTGTGGAGCGCGACGTTTCCGGAGCCGGAGACGACCGCGGTCTGGCCCTCGAGGTCCTCGCCGCGCTCGCGCAGCATCGCCTCGGCGAACAGCACGTTGCCGTACCCGGTCGCCTCCGGCCGGATCAGCGAGCCGCCCCAGCCGGCGCGCTTGCCGGTCAGGACGCCGCCCTCCCAGCGGTTGGTGATCCGCCGGTACTGGCCGAACAGGTAGCCGATCTCGCGCGCGCCGACGCCGATGTCGCCCGCCGGTACGTCGGTGTACTCGCCGATGTGCCGGTACAGCTCCGTCATGAAGGACTGGCAGAAGCGCATGACCTCCGTGTCGCTGCGGCCCTGCGGGTCGAAGTCGCTGCCCCCCTTGCCGCCGCCGATACCGAGCCCGGTCAGCGCGTTCTTGAAGACCTGCTCGAAGCCGAGGAACTTGATGATCCCCAGGTTCACGGAGGGGTGGAAACGCAGACCGCCCTTGTACGGGCCGAGGGCGCTGTTGTATTCGATCCGGAAGCCGCGGTTGACGTGCACCCGGCCCTGGTCGTCCTGCCACGGCACCCGGAAGATGATCTGCCGCTCCGGCTCGATCAACCGCTCGACGAGTCCGGGGTCCCGGTACTCGGAACGCGCCGCGAGCGCCGGCCCGAGGCTGTCCAGCACCTCGCGTGCGGCCTGGTGGAACTCGGGTTCGGCCGGATTGCGGCGCACGAGTTCGGCGCGGAGGTGGTCGAGCGAGGTGTGGGCGGGTCGCGTCGTCACGGGAGCCCTTTCTGGCACGGCTGCCACCGGAAGCCCGGCAGCCGGTACATCCGGTCTGGTCCGGTTCGGTGAGAGGTGACGCTCGGCGTCATTGCCGCGCGCAGGACACTTCAGTGTGACGCTTACGTCAACACGGTGACCAGCAGCCCACGGTTCGTACGCCACCATGTGAGACCGGAGGCCATAAACAACCCTACCGCCCCGATTCGCGTCGACACTCCTTTCGGGCTCTCGCGGGATTCGCCTCCGGTCCCCGGCCGCGGACGGCCCTCCCGCCCGGAAGCACGCTCCGCGTCACACGTTCCGGAGAACCCGTGTGACGGACACGGCGTCTGGCAGGTGTGAGATCACGCAGGAGAGCACTGCACGAGCTGGACGGGGAACAACTCCTCCGGCTGGTGGCCAGGGGCGACCGCGGGGCGTTCGAGGAGCTGTAGCAGCGCACGCCGCCGTGGCTGGCGGTCCGGCTGCGCCGACGATGCGCGGACGAGCAGATCGTCGCCGAGGTCCTGCGGGAGACGTACCTGGCGGTGTGGCGCGCTGCCGGCGCGTTCGCCGGCAGCGCGCCGGAGGCACGGCCGTCGGGTGGCTGCGGACGATCGCCGCACGTCGCCCCATCGGCGCCTTCCGGCGCCGGGCGCACCACGCCGAACCGCTGGTCGCCGCCGGGCCGGCGACGGTGCCCGCCTCGGAGGAGGAGGCGCTCGCCGCGAGTGCCGGCGGTGACGTAGGGGGCGCGTTACGGCGCCTGGCACCCTCGACGAGCGCGTCCGGCATCCACCCCGAAGACCTACGCCGGGGAGATCCGGACCACCGGCCCGAAGGTCCGGGCCGGGCGGAGGGCGATGGCCGTCGACGGGCTCGATTCTCGCTGGGCATCGGCACCCACGGCCTCCTCGGACGGGGCGGGAAAGACCACCCCGATCCGGGCCCTGACCACCGTGACGCGCCCCGCCTGGGGCGAACCGGAGCTGCTCGGCACCCCCGTGAGCGGGATGGGCGCCCACCGCGGGAGCTCGCCCCCGTCGGCTTCGTCGTCCGGGACGGCGCAGGCCAGACCGGTCTGGCCGCGCTCGGGGCGACGGTGTGCGGGGCACGGTCCGCATGGACCCTGCCGACCGGCTGGCTGGCGTTCCCCCTCCTCGCCCCTCCCCGGACCGGCATTGCGGGACAGGCGGGCGGCCGGCTGCTCCTGCCGGCCGGCACGGCGGCGGCCCCCGGACGCTTCCGTCTCGTCGGGGCTGGCGATCACCGGCAGGCTGTCCGGCCCCAGGACCAGAGGGCGCAGGGTGAGTGCGGGCCACTGAGGCGGGCCGATGTCGACCTGCCGGGACGCCCAGGCCGCGGTGGACCGGTCCGTGCACACGACGAGGAGGACCGGGGGAATGCCGTACTTGGCGCACCGGTGGGAGAGGTAGTACGCCCAGCTCGCGGGCTTGCCGGGGTCCCGTTCGCCCTGGGACTCGATCACCGGGACGAATTCGCCGTCCTCGGTGTCCATCCTCAGCAGCGTGTCCACCCGCCGCTCCACCGGACGGTTTTGTCCGTGAGGTTGGTGGGCAGCGGGGAGACGGGAACAGGCGGCGGAAAGGACACGCCGAGCCCTCTGACGGTACGGGCGAAGAGACCCGGGTCCTCCTGGAAGATCCGGTGCAGGGCCTCATGAGATGAGCTGACCACGATCCGAAGCGAGAGCCGCACCCCACTCCGTGGGCCGCATACGCCAACCCTTCCCGCGATCGAGTGACAGGCAGGACGCGGAGACTGACACCACCGGTCACCGGCTCCCGGCACCGCGAAAGGGCCCGCACGACCGAAGTCGTGCGGGCCCTCTCAGGTGCTCGCGGTGGAGCGACCCGGTCGGATCAGCGAGCAGCCGGAGCTTACTTGTTGATCTTGGTGACCTGGCCGGCGCCCACGGTCCGGCCACCCTCACGGATGGCGAACTTCAGGCCCTCTTCCATGGCGATGGGCTGGATGAGCTCCACCTTCATCTCGGTGTTGTCACCCGGCATGACCATCTCGGTGCCCTCGGGAAGGGTCACGACGCCGGTCACGTCCGTCGTACGGAAGTAGAACTGCGGACGGTAGTTGTTGAAGAAGGGGGTGTGACGGCCACCCTCGTCCTTCGACAGGATGTAGGCCTGGGCCTCGAACTCGGTGTGCGGGGTGACCGAACCGGGCTTGATGATGACCTGGCCGCGCTCGACGTCCTCACGCTTGATGCCGCGGAGCAGCAGACCGACGTTCTCACCGGCCTGACCCTCGTCGAGCAGCTTGCGGAACATCTCGATGCCGGTGACCGTGGTGGTGGTCTTCTCCTGCTTGATGCCCACGATGTCAACGGTCTCGTTGACCTTGAGGATGCCGCGCTCGATACGGCCGGTGACAACGGTGCCACGACCGGTGATCGTGAAGACGTCCTCGATCGGCATCAGGAACGGCTTGTCGACGTCACGCTCGGGCTGCGGGATGTTCTCGTCGACGGCCTTCATCAGGTCGAGGACGGTCTGGCCCCACTCCTTGTCGCCCTCAAGGGCCTTGAGGGCCGAGACCTTGACGACCGGCAGGTCGTCGCCCGGGAACTCGTACTCGGAGAGCAGCTCGCGGACCTCGAGCTCGACGAGCTCCAGGATCTCCTCGTCGTCCACCATGTCGGCCTTGTTCAGCGCGACGACGATGTACGGCACGCCGACCTGGCGGGCCAGGAGCACGTGCTCCTTGGTCTGCGGCATCGGGCCGTCGGTCGCGGCGACCACGAGGATGGCGCCGTCCATCTGCGCCGCACCCGTGATCATGTTCTTGATGTAGTCCGCGTGACCGGGGCAGTCGACGTGGGCGTAGTGCCGCGTCTCGGTCTGGTACTCGACGTGCGCGATGGAGATGGTGATACCGCGCTGGCGCTCCTCGGGAGCCTTGTCGATCTGGTCGAAGGCCGAGGCCTCGTTCAGGTCCGGGTACGCGTCATGCAGCACCTTGGTAATGGCGGCCGTGAGGGTCGTCTTACCGTGGTCGATGTGACCGATGGTGCCGATGTTGACGTGCGGCTTAGTCCGCTCGAACTTCGCCTTCGCCACTGGGGTCCTCCTGTGGAGTGGTTCTGTACGCCTTACTCATCGGCGCCAGGTGATCTTTGCTGGAAAGCCCGGGGCCGGGGGCATTCCGCCGAGTTCCGGCGGAATGCCCCAAGCAGGCTCCGGGGTCAAGCCTAAAGCGTGCGAACGGTGTCCGTTACTCGCCCTTGGCCTTCGCGATGATCTCCTCGGCGACGTTCCGCGGAACCTCGGCGTAGGAGTCGAACTGCATCGAGTAGCTTGCGCGACCCGACGTCTTGCTGCGGAGGTCCCCGACGTAGCCGAACATCTCCGAAAGGGGCACAAGGCCCTTCACGACGCGAGCACCGGCCCGCTCCTCCATGGCCTGGATCTGGCCACGGCGGGAGTTGATGTCGCCGATGACCTCACCCATGTAGTCCTCGGGCGTGGTGACCTCGACGGCCATCATCGGCTCGAGAAGCACGGGCGAAGCCTTGCGCGCGGCTTCCTTGAACGCCTGCGAACCGGCGATCTTGAACGCGAGCTCGGAGGAGTCCACCTCGTGGTAGCCACCGTCGATGAGCGTGACGCGCACGCCCGTCATCTCGTAGCCGGCGAGGATGCCGAACTGCATGGCCTCCTGCGCGCCGGCGTCCACCGAAGGAATGTACTCCTTCGGGATGCGGCCACCGGTCACCTTGTTCACGAACTCGTACGAGATGTCGCCGCCCTCGATGGGCTCGATCGCGATCTGCACCTTGGCGAACTGGCCGGTACCACCGGTCTGCTTCTTGTGGGTGTAGTCCACGCGCTCGACGGTCTTGCGGATCGTCTCACGGTAGGCGACCTGCGGCTTGCCGACGTTGGCCTCGACCTTGAACTCACGGCGCATGCGGTCGACCAGCACCTCGAGGTGCAGCTCGCCCATACCACCGATGATGGTCTGGCCCGTCTCCTCGTCCGAGTGAACCTGGAAGGACGGGTCCTCCTCGGCCAGGCGCTGGATCGCGACGCCCAGCTTCTCCTGGTCACCCTTCGACTTGGGCTCGATGGCGACCTGGATGACCGGCGCCGGGAAGTCCATGGACTCCAGGATCACCGGGCTCTTGTCGTCGGACAGCGTCTCACCGGTGGTGGTCTGCTTCAGGCCCATGACGGCGACGATGTCACCGGCGCCCACCGACGCGATCTCCTCACGCTTGTTCGCGTGCATGCGGTAGATCTTGCCGATGCGCTCCTTCTTGCCCTTGACGGAGTTCAGCACGGCGGTGCCGGACTCCAGGCGGCCCGAGTACACCCGGACGAAGGTGAGCTTGCCGAGGTGCGGGTCGCTCATGATCTTGAAGGCGAGGGCCGCGAGCGGCTCGTCCTCGGACGGCTTGCGCTTGACCACGACCTCGGGGTCCTTGACGTCGTGGCCCTCGATGGCCTCGACGTCGAGCGGGGTCGGGAGGTAGCGCACGACCGCGTCGAGCAGGGGCTGGACGCCCTTGTTCTTGAACGCGGTACCGCAGAACACCGGGGTGACCGTGGTGTCCTCGGACTTTCCGGAGGCGATGGTGATGCGACGGATCGCGGCGTACAGCTGCTCCTCGGTGGGCTCCTGGCCCTCCAGGTACAGCTCCATGATCTCTTCGTCGTTCTCCGCGACGGCCTCGACCAGCTTGCCGCGCCACTCCTCGGCGGCCTCGGTGTGCGTGGCCGGGATGTCGACGGTGTCGTACATCTCGCCCTTGGCCGCGTCGGCGGACCACACGAGCGCCTTCATGCGGACCAGGTCCACGACGCCCTTGAAGTCGGCCTCGGCGCCGATCGGCAGCTGCATGACCAGCGGCTGCGCGCCCAGGCGGTCCTTGATCATGTCGACGCAGCGGTGGAACTCCGCGCCGGTACGGTCGAGCTTGTTGACGAAGCAGATACGCGGCACGCCGTAACGGTCGGCCTGACGCCACACCGTCTCGGACTGCGGCTCGACACCGGCGACGCCGTCGAACACGGTCACGGCACCGTCGAGCACACGCAGGGAACGCTCCACCTCGACGGTGAAGTCGACGTGCCCCGGGGTGTCGATGATGTTGATCGTGTAGTCGTCGTCCTCGAGCGGCCAGTGACAGGTGGTCGCAGCAGACGTGATCGTGATGCCACGCTCCTGCTCCTGCTCCATCCAGTCCATCGTGGCAGCGCCGTCGTGGACCTCACCGATCTTGTACGAGACGCCGGTGTAGAACAGGATCCGCTCGGTGGTGGTCGTCTTGCCCGCGTCGATGTGGGCCATGATCCCGATGTTGCGGACCTTGGCCAGGTCAAGTGAAGTGGTAGCCATAAGGCTTCAGTCTTCTCTCGGTCTCGATGTGGGTAGCGACTACCAGCGGTAGTGCGCGAAGGCCTTGTTGGACTCGGCCATCTTGTGCGTGTCCTCGCGCTTCTTCACCGCGGCACCGAGGCCGTTGCTGGCGTCGAGGAGTTCGTTGAGCAGACGCTCGGTCATGGTCTTCTCGCGACGGGCGCGGGAGTAACCCACCAGCCAGCGCAGCGCCAGGGTGTTGGCTCGGCCGGGCTTGACCTCGATCGGCACCTGGTAGGTGGCGCCACCGACACGGCGGGACTTGACCTCGAGGGTCGGCTTGATGTTCTCGAGAGCGCGCTTCAGCGTGATGACCGGGTCGTTGCCCGTCTTCTCACGAAGGCCCTCCATGGCGCCGTAGACGATGCGCTCGGCGGTGGAGCGCTTGCCGTTCAGCAGCACCTTGTTGATGAGCGACGTGACAAGAGGAGAACCGTAGACCGGGTCGATGATGACCGGGCGCTTCGGGGCGGGGCCCTTACGAGGCATTCTTACTTCTCCTTCTTGGCGCCGTAGCGGCTGCGGGCCTGCTTGCGGTTCTTGACACCCTGGGTGTCGAGCGAACCGCGGATGATCTTGTAGCGAACACCCGGCAGGTCCTTCACACGGCCGCCGCGCACGAGCACGATGGAGTGCTCCTGCAGGTTGTGTCCCTCACCCGGAATGTAGGCGGTGACCTCGATCCCGCTGGTCAGACGCACACGCGCGACCTTACGCAGGGCCGAGTTCGGCTTCTTCGGGGTGGTCGTGAACACACGCGTGCAGACGCCGCGACGCTGGGGCGAACCCTCGAGCGCGGGCGTCTTGTTCTTCTCGACCTTGTCCTGCCGGCCCTTCCGGACCAGCTGCTGGATCGTAGGCACTACTTCTCCGGTTTCTGTGTGCCGAATGGTGAAGCTAACCTGGAACATCTCCGACCCACGCGGTCGGGTGTGTCGAATCCCGCGGACTCCCACCGCCAGGCAGAAAGAGACGCATGATCACGGCGGCCGTTCACAGCCTCCGATGCGGGTGATGGCACGCACGGAGACCAGGGCACACCCCAGGCACAAGGTCTGAGCGTACCTATAGCATCGGCTGCGGTCAAAACAAATGGGCCTTCACCCCACCGCCGCGCGAAGCAAGTGAAGCCCGGACATGGCCAACGATCTTCGAATGGACGCTCTCCGGCCCTTCCGGACACCGCCCACCGGCCGGCCGGACGTCAGCCGGACGCGCTGAACAGAACCATCAGCATGACCAGCAGAGCCCAGCTGGCCGTGGACAGCCAGCCGAGCACCAGCCCGGTCATCGCGTATCCATCACCGCTCTCCCCCGTCCGCCGGATCTCCGTACGGGCCACGTGCCCGAGGATCACGGCCGGAATACCGGTCAGGCCACCCGTCGCCAGGCACAGCACCCCGCACACCATGGCCCCGACCGCCTTCTCGTTGGTCTTGGGCGGCCGGGCCAGGAACGTCGCCGGCGGCATGACGGGAACGGCGTGCTGCATCGCGGCGGTCTGCGGTACGGGCCCCTGCGGCAGGTCGGCCACCAGCAGCGTCAGATCCGCCACCGTACGCATCTGGCAGGCCCGCGCCACCCGGCGCTCGAGCTCCTGCTGGTCCAGTCGGCCCTCGGCGTACCCGGCCCGCAGCACGTCCACCGTGCGCTCCCGGTCGGCGTGCGAGGCCAGCATCGGGGGCCCGCCCTGCGGCGGTCCGACCGGTCCACCCGGTCCGCTCCACGGCTGCGGAACGCCTCGCCCCTGCCAGGGCTGCCACGGCGGATACGGCGACTGCGACACCCGATACCTCCCCCGACTGCACGTGTCATCCATGATGCGCCCCCGCAAAGCCGTCCGGCACCGCCGCGCGTCACAAAACCGGTACAGGTCACGAGAACGCCGCGGGGCGGCCACCCCCGTACGAAACGGAAGTGACCGCCCTGCGGTACGTCGAGCGACCCGCTTACTGGTTGTACGGACCGTAGTCGTAGTCCTCCAGCGGAACGGCCTGGCCGGAGCCCGTACCGAACGGCGAGTAGTCGATGTCGTCGTAGCCGACGGCCGAGTACATCGCGGCCTTGGCCTCCTCGGTCGGCTCGACCCGGATGTTGCGGTAGCGGGACAGACCCGTACCGGCCGGGATGAGCTTACCGATGATGACGTTCTCCTTGAGGCCGATCAGGGAGTCGGACTTGGCGTTGATCGCCGCGTCCGTGAGGACCCTGGTCGTCTCCTGGAAGGACGCCGCCGACAGCCACGACTCGGTCGCCAGCGAGGCCTTGGTGATACCCATCAGCTGCGGACGGCCGGAAGCGGGGTGACCGCCCTCCTGCACCACACGACGGTTCTCGGTCTCGAACTTCGACCGCTCGACCAGCTCACCGGGCAGCAGCTCGGCGTCGCCGGACTCGATGATCGTCACACGGCGGAGCATCTGCCGGATGATGATCTCGATGTGCTTGTCGTGGATCGACACGCCCTGCGAGTTGTAGACCTTCTGGACCTCGCCGACCAGGTGGACCTGGACGGCCCGCTGACCCAGGATGCGCAGCACGTCGTGCGGGTTGGTGGCACCCACGGTGAGCTTCTGGCCCACCTCGACGTGATCACCCTCGCCGACCAGCAGACGGGAACGCTTCGAGATCGGGAACGCCGTCTCGTCGCTGCCGTCGTCCGGGGTGACGACGATCTTCTTCGTCTTCTCGGTCTCCTCGATCCGGATGCGGCCGGCGGCCTCGGAGATCGGGGCGACACCCTTCGGGGTACGGGCCTCGAAGAGCTCGACGACACGCGGCAGACCCTGCGTGATGTCGTCACCGGCCACACCACCGGTGTGGAAGGTACGCATCGTCAGCTGGGTACCGGGCTCACCGATGGACTGGGCGGCGATGATGCCGACCGCCTCACCGATGTCGACCAGCTTGCCGGTCGCCAGCGAACGGCCGTAGCACATGGCGCAGGTGCCGACGGCGGACTCGCAGGTCAGGATCGAACGGGTCTTGACCTCCTCGACGCCGTGGTGCACCAGCTGGTCGATGAGCACGTCACCGAGGTCCACGTTGGCCGGCGCGATCACCTTGCCGTCGATGACGACGTCCTCGGCGAGCATGCGGGCGTAGACGCTGGTCTCGACGTCGTCCGTCTTGCGCAGGGTGCCGTCGGCATCGCGCTGGGCGATCCGCAGCTTCAGACCGCGCTCGGTGCCGCAGTCCTCCTCGCGGATGATGACGTCCTGCGAGACGTCGACCAGACGACGGGTGAGGTAACCCGAGTCGGCGGTACGCAGAGCGGTGTCCGCCAGACCCTTACGGGCACCGTGCGTGGAGATGAAGTACTCCAGCACGGACAGACCCTCACGGAACGACGCCTTGATGGGCCGCGGGATCGTCTCGTTCTTCGCGTTCGACACCAGACCGCGCATACCGGCGATCTGACGCATCTGCATCATGTTGCCTCGTGCACCCGAGTTCACCATCATGAAGATCGGGTTGGTCTTCGGGAAGTTGTCGTTCATCGCCTCGGCAACCTCGTTGGTCGCCTTGGTCCAGATCGCGATGAGCTCCTGCGTGCGCTCGTCCTTGGTGATCAGACCGCGCTCGTACTGCTTCTGGACCTTTTCGTCCTGCGCCTCGTACCCGCGGACGATCTCCTTCTTCGCCTCGGGAACGACGACGTCGGAGATGGCCACGGTGACGCCGGAACGGGTCGCCCAGTGGAAGCCGGCCGCCTTCAGGTTGTCGAGCGTCGCCGCCACGATGACCTTCGGGTAGCGCTCGGCGAGGTCGTTGACGATCTCGGAGAGCTGCTTCTTGCCGACCTCGTAGTCGACGAACGGGTAGTCCTCGGGCAGCAGCTCGTTGAAGAGCGCGCGGCCCAGCGTGGTGTTCAGCCGGAAGCTGTCACCCTGCTGCCACGCCCTCTCCCCGGCGCCGTCGTCGCCTTCCTCCCGCACCGGCGGCATCCAGCCACGCGGCGGAATGGTGCCGACCGGGAAGCGGACGTCGATCCGCGACTGGAGCGACAGCTCGCCCGCGTCGAAGGCCATGATCGCCTCGGCGACCGAGGCGAAGGAACGCTCCTCGCCCTTGAGGTCGCGCATCTCGCCGTCGGTGGTGAGGAAGAACAGACCGAGGACCATGTCCTGGGTCGGCATCGTCACCGGACGGCCGTCGGCGGGCTTGAGGATGTTGTTCGAGGACAGCATCAGGATGCGGGCCTCGGCCTGCGCCTCCGCGGACAGCGGCAGGTGCACGGCCATCTGGTCACCGTCGAAGTCCGCGTTGAACGCGGTGCAGACGAGCGGGTGGATCTGGATGGCCTTGCCCTCGACCAGCTGCGGCTCGAACGCCTGGATGCCGAGGCGGTGCAGCGTGGGCGCACGGTTCAGCAGAACCGGGTGCTCCGCGATGACCTCTTCGAGCACGTCGTACACGACCGTGCGGCCACGCTCGACCATGCGCTTGGCGCTCTTGATGTTCTGCGCGTGGTTCAGGTCGACCAGGCGCTTCATCACGAACGGCTTGAAGAGCTCCAGCGCCATCGCCTTCGGCAGACCGCACTGGTGCAGCTTCAGCTGCGGACCGACGACGATCACGGAACGCGCCGAGTAGTCCACGCGCTTGCCGAGCAGGTTCTGACGGAAGCGGCCCTGCTTGCCCTTGAGCATGTCGGACAGCGACTTCAGCGGACGGTTGCCGGGGCCCGTCACCGGACGGCCACGACGGCCGTTGTCGAAGAGCGCGTCCACGGCCTCCTGGAGCATGCGCTTCTCGTTGTTCACGATGATCTCGGGCGCGCCGAGGTCGAGAAGCCGCTTCAGGCGGTTGTTGCGGTTGATGACGCGGCGGTACAGGTCGTTCAGGTCGGAGGTCGCGAAGCGGCCACCGTCCAGCTGCACCATCGGACGCAGGTCCGGCGGGATGACCGGCACGCAGTCCAGCACCATGCCCTTGGGGCTGTTGCTGGTCTGCAGGAACGCGGAGACGACCTTGAGGCGCTTGAGCGCACGGGTCTTCTTCTGGCCCTTGCCGGTACGGATGATCTCGCGGAGACGCTCGGCCTCCTCCTCGAGGTCGAAGGACTCCAGGCGCTTCTGCAGCGCCGCGGCACCCATCGAACCGTCGAAGTACGTGCCGAAGCGGTCCCGCAGCTCGCGGTAGAGCAGTTCGTCGCCCTCCAGGTCCTGGACCTTGAGGTTCTTGAACCGGTTCCACACCTCGTCGAGACGGTCGATCTCGCGCTGCGCACGGTCGCGCAGCTGCTTCATCTCACGCTCGGCGCCCTCGCGCACCTTGCGGCGCACGTCGGCCTTGGCACCCTCGGCCTCGAGCTCGGCCAGGTCGGTCTCGAGCTTCTTGGCCCGGGCCTCCAGGTCGGCGTCGCGACGGTTCTCCACCTGCTGGCGCTCGACGGAGACGTGCGCCTCCAGCGAGGGCAGGTCGCGGGTGCGGCGCTCCTCGTCGACGAACGTGATCATGTACGCCGCGAAGTAGATGACCTTCTCCAGGTCCTTCGGGGCGAGGTCGAGCAGGTAGCCGAGGCGCGACGGAACGCCCTTGAAGTACCAGATGTGCGTGACGGGGGCGGCGAGCTCGATGTGGCCCATCCGCTCACGGCGCACCTTGGCGCGCGTGACCTCGACGCCACAGCGCTCGCAGATGATGCCCTTGAAGCGGACACGCTTGTACTTGCCGCAGTAGCACTCCCAGTCCCGGGTCGGACCGAAGATCTTCTCGCAGAAGAGTCCGTCCTTCTCGGGCTTGAGGGTGCGGTAGTTGATGGTCTCGGGCTTCTTGACCTCGCCGTGGCTCCACTGACGGATGTCGTCCGCGGTGGCCAGGCCGATCCGGAGCTCATCGAAGAAGTTGACGTCGAGCACTATGCGTCAATCCCTCTCAGGGTTGTAAGTCATGGGGTCTGATACGGGGGTCCTGGGGCCGGCCGGAGGTTCAGGGATCTTCATCACCGAACCTCCTGGCCAAAACTCCCGTCAGACCTCTTCGACGCTGCTCGGCTCGCGCCGGGACAGGTCGATGCCAAGCTCCTCCGCAGCGCGGAAGACGTCCTCGTCGGTGTCGCGCATCTCGATGGACATGCCGTCCGAGGACAGCACCTCCACGTTGAGGCACAGGGACTGCATCTCCTTGATGAGCACCTTGAAGGACTCGGGGATGCCGGGCTCGGGGATGTTCTCGCCCTTGACGATGGCCTCGTAGACCTTCACGCGGCCGGTGACGTCGTCGGACTTGATGGTCAGCAGCTCCTGGAGGGCGTAAGCGGCGCCGTACGCCTCCAGCGCCCACACCTCCATCTCACCGAAGCGCTGGCCACCGAACTGGGCCTTACCACCCAGCGGCTGCTGGGTGATCATCGAGTACGGACCGGTCGAGCGGGCGTGCAGCTTGTCGTCGACCAGGTGGTGCAGCTTGAGGATGTACATGAAGCCGACCGAGATCGGCTCCGGGAACGGCTCGCCGGAGCGGCCGTCGAACAGCCTCGCCTTACCGGAGGGGAGCACCATGCGCTCGCCGTCCCGGTTCGGGATGGTGTGCTGCAGCAGTCCGGCCAGCTCGTCCTCGCGCGCACCGTCGAAGACGGGGGTGGCGACGTTGGTGCCGGGTTCGACCTTGTCGGCGCCGATCACCTGCAGGCGCTCGGCCCATTCCTCGGCGAGGCCGGAGACGTCCCAGCCGCGGCTGGCGAGCCAGCCGAGGTGGATCTCCAGGACCTGTCCCGGGTTCATCCGGGACGGCACACCGAGGGGGTTGAGGATGATGTCGACCGGGGTGCCGTCCTCCAGGAACGGCATGTCCTCGATCGGCAGGATCTTCGAGATGACGCCCTTGTTGCCGTGCCGGCCGGCGAGCTTGTCACCGTCGGTGATCTTGCGCTTCTGCGCGACGTAGACGCGCACCAGCTGGTTCACACCGGGGGGAAGCTCGTCGCCCTCCTCGCGGTCGAAGACGCGCACGCCGATGATCTTACCGATCTCGCCGTGCGGCACCTTCAGGGAGGTGTCACGGACCTCGCGGGCCTTCTCGCCGAAGATCGCGCGCAGCAGGCGCTCCTCCGGGGTCAGCTCGGTCTCGCCCTTGGGCGTGACCTTGCCGACGAGGATGTCACCGGCGACGACCTCGGCACCGATGCGGATGATGCCGCGCTCGTCGAGGTCGGCGAGGACCTCCTCGGAGACGTTCGGGATGTCCCGGGTGATCTCCTCGGGGCCGAGCTTGGTGTCACGGGCGTCGACCTCGTGCTCCTCGATGTGGATCGAGGAGAGGACGTCGTCCTGGACGAGGCGCTGCGACAGGATGATCGCGTCCTCGTAGTTGTGGCCCTCCCACGGCATGAACGCGACCAGCAGGTTCTTGCCGAGCGCCATCTCGCCGTTCTCGGTGGCCGGACCGTCGGCGAGGACCTGGCCCTCGATGACGCGGTCGCCCTCGTTGACGATGACCTTCTGGTTGACCGAGGTGCCCTGGTTGGAGCGGGCGAACTTGGCCAGGCGGTACGTGATGTACGTGCCGTCGTCGTTGGTCGTGGTGATGTAGTCCGCGGAGACCTCCTGGACCACACCCGCCTTCTCGGCCTTGACCACGTCACCGGCGTCGGCGGCGGAGCGGTACTCCATGCCGGTGCCGACGAGCGGGGACTCGGAGCGGATCAGCGGCACGGCCTGACGCATCATGTTCGCGCCCATGAGGGCACGGTTGGCGTCGTCGTGCTCGAGGAAGGGGATCATGGCGGTCGCGACCGACACCATCTGGCGCGGCGAGACGTCCATGTAGTCGACCTCGTCGGGGCTGACGTAGTCGACCTCGCCGCCCTTGCGGCGGACCAGCACGCGGGCCTCGGCGAACCGCAGGTCGTCGTTGAGCGGCGCGTTGGCCTGCGCGATGACGAAGCGGTCCTCCTCGTCGGCGGTCAGGTAGTCGACGTCGTCGGTGACCTGGCCGTCGACCACCTTGCGGTAAGGGGTCTCGACGAAGCCGAACGCGTTGACCCGGCCGTAGGAGGCGAGCGAGCCGATCAGACCGATGTTCGGGCCTTCAGGGGTCTCGATCGGGCACATGCGGCCGTAGTGCGAGGGGTGCACGTCACGGACCTCGAAGCCGGCCCGCTCACGGGAGAGACCACCCGGGCCGAGCGCGGACAGACGACGCTTGTGCGTCAGCCCGGACAGCGGGTTGTTCTGGTCCATGAACTGGGACAGCTGGCTGGTGCCGAAGAACTCCTTGATGGAGGCGACGACCGGCCGGATGTTGATCAGGGTCTGCGGCGTGATCGCCTCGACGTCCTGCGTCGTCATGCGCTCACGCACGACGCGCTCCATCCGGGCCAGACCCGTACGGACCTGGTTCTGGATGAGCTCGCCGACGCTGCGCAGACGGCGGTTGCCGAAGTGGTCGATGTCGTCCGTCTCGACGACGATGTTCTGACCGCTGTCACCGACGGTCTCGACCTCGCCGGCGTGCAGCTTCACCAGGTATTTGATCGTCGAGATGACGTCCTCGACGGTCAGCACGCCCGCGTCGAGCGGCGCGTCGGCACCCAGCTTCTTGTTGACCTTGTAACGGCCGACCTTGGCGAGGTCGTAGCGCTTCGGGTTGAAGTAGAGGTTCTCGAGCAGCGTCTGCGCGGCCTCACGGGTGGGGGGCTCGCCCGGACGCAGCTTGCGGTAGATGTCGAGCAGCGCGTCGTCCTGACCCTGGGTGTGGTCCTTCTCCAGGGTGGCGCGCATGGACTCGTACTCGCCGAACTCCTCGAGGATCTGCTCGGTGGTCCAGCCGAGCGCCTTGAGCAGGACGGTGACGGACTGCTTGCGCTTGCGGTCGACGCGGACGCCGACCATGTCGCGCTTGTCGATCTCCATCTCCAGCCAGGCACCCCGGGACGGGATGATCTTGGCGGAGAAGATGTCCTTGTCGGACGTCTTGTCGATGCTGGAGTCGAAGTAGACACCCGGCGAACGGACCAACTGCGACACCACGACACGCTCGGTGCCGTTGATGACGAAGGTGCCCTTGTTCGTCATGAGCGGGAAGTCACCCATGAAGACCGTCTGGGACTTGATCTCGCCGGTCTCGTTGTTGGTGAACTCGGCGGTGACGAAGAGCGGCGCCGCATACGTGAAGTCGCGGTCCTTGCACTCGTCGATGCTGTTCTTCGGAGGTTCGAAGCGGTGGTCGCGGAAGGTCAGCGACATCGACCCGGAGAAGTCCTCGATCGGGGAGATCTCCTCGAAGATCTCCTCCAGGCCGGACTTGGTGGGGACGTCCTGACCGTTCTCCAGAGCGGCCTCGACGCGAGCCTTCCAGGCCTCGTTGCCGAGCAGCCAGTCGAAGCTCTCGGTTTGCAGCGCGAGAAGGTTCGGAACCTCGAGGGGCTCCCTGATCTTTGCAAAGGAGATGCGCAGCGGGGCGGTGCTGGCAGCGTTGTTCGTATTCGAGGTCGAGGCATTGCGCGAGGCGGCCAAGAGGGGGTCCTTCCGAGGGCTCGGACTCACTACGCGCGTACCGGCCCCCCACGGGACACAACGACAGACACTTCACTTCCCGGCGGAAAAGGCCAGGTCTGAAAGGTCTGATCGTCAATGCTCAAGTGAGGGCATGCCCCTGGTGACGGGCAGGGGACAGCTAACAGGCAGCGCAAAGGGACAGTGTAGCCACTTGGCACACTGATGTCCAGTGCGGGTTTTCGAGACCCTCGAAGGCCCTCGTTGCTCTCAACTCCTGCGACCGACTGTTGCGACTGCTGCGGCACGGTTCTGCCCTCAACGCACCGTGATACTGCCCTCTTCGCCACCGATCCATGCCTCGGATTCGGATTCTTGTGACGACGCGTCCTGAGAATTGCGCGCCACGTGCGGTTCGTCAAGGCCCCCTTGCCCGAACCGCCTTCCGACAGGCGACCCCTCACGGCCCGCGCGGGGCCACAACGAAGATCACCCTACCCCCCGCCGTCCCGGGTTCGAGGCAGCCTCCACCCGACCCGGAGACACCGAGGAGCGACCACCCGGATGGATGATCGCTCCTCGGCGCTTACGCGTTACACGCCCTGCTGGACGCGGTGCGGATCCGGCGCTGCCGGACCGCGGAGGTCCTGTCGGACCGGAGGGTCCTACTTGACCTCGACGGAGGCACCGGCGCCCTCGAGGGCCTCCTTGGCCTTCTCCGCGGCTTCCTTGTTGACCTTCTCGACGACGGGCTTCGGCGCACCGTCGACCAGGTCCTTGGCCTCCTTCAGGCCGAGGGAGGTCAGCTCGCGCACGACCTTGATGACCTGGATCTTCTTATCGCCGGCGCCGGTGAGGACGACGTCGAACTCGTCCTGCTCGGCCTCGGCCTCGACGGCGGCGGCCGGACCGGCCGGACCGGCCACGGCGACCGCGGCGGCGGCGGTGACGTCGAACTTCTCCTCGAAGGCCTTCACGAACTCGGAGAGCTCGATGAGGGTCATGCCCTCGAACTGGGCCAGCAGCTCGTCCTGGGTGAGCTTCGCCATGATGGCGGTCCTTCCACTAAATCGGCAGGTGCCGGGTGTACTGGGTGAGGCGGGCGTACGTCGGGCCCGCTATGACCCTTGCCTCATGTCGGCGAGGGCCGGAAAGCGAGCCGAATTACTCGGCACCGCCCTGCTCGTCCTGCTTGGCGCGAAGCGCGTCCACGGTGCGGACGAGCTTCGACGGAAGCGCCTGGAAGAGCTGAGCAGTCTGGGACTGCTTACCCTTGAAGACACCCGCCAGCTTGGAGAGCAGAACCTCACGGGACTCGAGGTCCGCGAGCTTCTTGATCTCGTCGGCGGACAGCGCCTTGCCGTCAAGGACACCGCCCTTGATGACGAGGTTCGGGTTGTCCTTGGCGAAGTCACGAAGACCCTTCGCCGACTCCACCGGGTCACCGGCGACGAAGGCGATTGCCGTCGGACCGTTGAACAGGTCGTCCAGCGTCGTGATCCCGGCCTCGTTGGCCGCAATCTTGGTCAGCGTGTTCTTCACCACGGCGTACTGGGCGTTCTCACCGAGCGAACGGCGCAGCTGCTTGAGCTGCGCCACGGTGAGACCGCGGTACTCGGTCAGCACGGCGGCGCTCGAGTTGCGGAACTGGTCCGTCAGCTCGGCAACCGCGGCAGCCTTGTCGGGCCTCGCCATAGAGCCTCGGCCTCCTTCCGGGTGATTCGGACCGCGCGGACCCGAAGGAGGACTGGGGAAAACGAAACGCCCCGGCGCAGGCGCACGGGGCTGGGCTCAACCGGTTGTCTCGCATCCTCGCGGCCGCGAATCCCGGGAACTCTTCCACTGTCACCTGCGCGGGTCGCCCGCAGTTCAGCGGATCCTTCGGCCACCGCACCCTCTTGCAAGTGCACGGCAACGACCAGCGGTCTTTGGCTTCTCATGGAGAGTACGGGAACGGATCGCCGCGAGGCAAATCCGTTCCCGGCACAACGTCCGGGACGGGCCGTCAGGACGGCCGGGTCCTCGGGACGGTCACGACGCGCTCAGACGCCGGCCCCTGCGTCCGCGAGCCCTTCCTCGAGACCCTGCAGCATCCCGAAGAGATCGACCGTGTCCTTGGCCGGCGGCACCTCGACCTCGGCCCGGGCCCCGTAGTCGGAGTAGTGCGTCGTGATCTCGACCGTGCCCTCGTCCGACTCCACGCCGAGGAGCATCTTGACCGGGTAGTCGTCCTCGTTGACCCAGACCTCGGTGTCGTAACCCTTCACACCCGACTTCTCGGCGTTGGCGACGAGCTCCTCGCGCTCCTCCTCGGAGAGGAAGTCGAAGGACTCGTTGCCCTCGATGATCTCCTCGAAGGCCAGTGTGCCCTCGTAGCGCTGCGCCGGGACGCCGTCCGCCTTCTGCGGGCCGACGTGCTGCAGGTTCGGCGACTCGAGCAGCAGGGCCAGCTGCTGGGCCGGGTCCTGGTTCATGCTCTCCAGGCTGCCGGTCATCTGCTTCTGCAATTCCTCGCTTCCGGCCTCCTCGGCGATGGCCTGGAAGTCCAGCTTCATCCAGCGCTTGCCGTCCATCCCGGCGGCCTGCTCCGCGCCCATGTCCGCGTACATGACGTTGTCGAGCATGATCATGCGGATCTCGGAGGGCACGCCGGGACCGGTCTCCCCGAGGTCGGATCCCTTGATGGTCAGATCCATGACCGCCGGGTCCCAGCCCTGGACTCCGGTCATCTCCATGGTGCCGTCGCCCCCGAGGCCCATCATGTCCCCCATGCCCTGCGCTCCGGCGGGCACCGACATGGTCATCCGGACCTTGGCGGACTTCGCCTCGGCCGTCTTCGCCTCGGCCGTCTTCCTGAAGGCGGCTTGCAGGACCTCGGTCGCCTCGCTCCGGGACAGGACCTTGGCTCCGCGTCCTTCCCCTCCGCTCCCCCGTCGCCGGCCTGACAGCCCGAGACACCCGCGACCACCGTCACGGCCGCCACGCGGACACCCGCGCCTTCCATGCCGACCTGCCCGTGAATCCCACCCCTGTTTCGCTTTGCCCCGGTCTGTGAAGTCCGTTGAACCGTAACCCACCCGGCTGACACAGACGTACGAAAAAAGTCCGTCCCCGCGCCTTGCAAGGGGCGGGGACGGACTCACGAGGTGCTCGGTGAGCGCGGGGACCGGTCGGGCCGGCCCGAGGGCTCAGACCGCCGCCGGGTCCTCTTCGACGAGGAGGTTGCGGGTGCGGTTCGGGTCGAGCGGAACGCCGGGGCCGATCGTGGTGCTGATCGCGGCCTTCCTGATGTACCGGCCCTTCGCGGCGGACGGCTTCAGACGGAGGACCTCTTCCAGCGCGGCGCCGTAGTTCTCCACCAGCCTGGTGTCGTCGAAGGACGTCTTGCCGATGATGAAGTGCAGGTTCGAGTGCTTGTCGACGCGGAACTCGATCTTGCCACCCTTGATGTCGTTGACAGCCTTGGTGACGTCCGGGGTGACGGTGCCGGTCTTGGGGTTCGGCATGAGACCACGGGGACCGAGCACACGGCCGAGGCGGCCGACCTTGCCCATGAGGTCCGGGGTGGCGACGACGGCGTCGAAGTCCAGACGGCCCTTCGACACCTCGTCGATCAGTTCGTCGGCGCCGACGATGTCGGCGCCCGCGGCACGCGCGGCCTCGGCACGGTCGCCGGTCGCGAAGACCAGGACCCGGGCGGTCTTGCCGGTGCCGTGCGGGAGGTTCACGGTGCCACGGACCATCTGGTCGGCCTTGCGCGGGTCGACGCCCAGGCGGAAGGCGACCTCGACGGTGCCGTCGAACTTCGAGGTGGAGGTCTCCTTGGCGAGACGGACGGCCTCGAGCGGGGCGTACAGCTTCTCCCGGTCGATCTTGGCGTCCGCAGCGCGGAGAGACTTGCTGCGCTTGCTCACGTATAGCTCCTGTGGGTTCTTAGGAGTCGTGGTCCGGGCCGAGCGGGCCCTTCCACACTTCTGCTTGGCTTACGGGGGTGGAGGTCAGCCCTCGACCGTGATGCCCATGGAACGGGCGGTGCCGGCGATGATCTTCGACGCGGCGTCCAGGTCGTTGGCGTTGAGGTCGGGCATCTTGGTCGTGGCGATCTCACGGACCTGGTCGGCGGTGATCTTCGCGACCTTGGTCTTGTGCGGCTCGCCGGAGCCCTTCTCCACACCCGCGGCCTTGAGGATCATCTTCGCGGCCGGCGGGGTCTTGGTGATGAAGGTGAAGGAACGGTCCTCGTAGACCGTGATCTCCACCGGGATGACCCAGCCACGCTGCGACTCGGTCGCGGCGTTGTAGGCCTTGCAGAACTCCATGATGTTGACGCCGTGCTGACCGAGCGCGGGGCCGACCGGCGGAGCCGGGTTGGCGGCACCGGCCTGGATCTGGAGCTTGATGAGCCCCGTGACCTTCTTCTTCTTGGGAGGCATGGCTCTCCGGGTCCTTTCGATTCGGGTCCTGCCCGCGTACCGGGAATCAACCCGGACACAGGCATACCGCACCACGATAGCGGGTATGGATGTGCGGCCAAAAACCGGGCAGGCCAGGCAGACGCCTGAGCGTTCGCCTGACCTGCCCGGAAGCTGCGGTCCAGAATGTTCGAGCCGCCCGGAACCGGGTCAGTTCTTCTGGATCTGGTCGAAGGAGAGCTCGACCGGCGTCTCGCGGCCGAAGATCTCCACCAGGCCCTTGACCTTCTTGGAGTCGGGGTTGATCTCGTTGATGGTCGCCTGGAGGGTGGCGAACGGGCCGTCGGTGACGGTGACCGAGTCGCCGACCTCGAAGTCCAGCACCTGGACCTCGACCTTGCGCTGCGGAACCGGCTTGCCCTCGGCCTCGGCGGCCTCGCGGGCGGCCTTCTCCTCGGCCTCCGGGGCGAGCATCTTCACGATCTCGTCCAGGGTCAGCGGGTACGGGTCGTAGGCGTTGCCCACGAAGCCGGTGACACCGGGAGTGTTGCGGACGACGCCCCAGGACTCGTTCGTCAGGTCCATGCGGACCAGGACGTAACCAGGGAGCTTGTTCTGCTTGATCGTCTTGCGGTCGCCGTTCTTGATCTGGACGACCTCTTCCTGCGGCACCTCGGCCTGGAAGATGAAGTCCTCGACGTTCAGCGAGACGGCACGCTGCTCCAGGTTGGTCTTCACCCGGTTCTCGTACCCCGCGTACGTGTGGATGACATACCACTCGCCGGGCAGCGTCCGCAGTTCCTCACGGAACTTCTCGACCGGGTCGCGGTCGTCCTGGGCTTCTTCGGCCTCGTGCTCGGCGGAGTCGGTCCCGGCGGAGTCCGCGGCCTCGGGGGCCGGATCGGCCGCCGTCTCGGACTCGTCTGCGGCGGCGTCGGCAGCCTCGACCTCGGCGGAGGCCTTGGAGGCCTCGCTGTCCGCGCCCCCGACGGTGTCGAGCTCGTCCTCGACGGACTCGACCGGCTCGATGGCGTCGTTCACGTTCGGGTCAGACACGGTGGCTGCTTCTTCCTGGATACATAGGGGTGGAACACGCGAAAGGAGCGCCGGGTACCTCGGCGCTCTTCGCAGGCGGCTCAGCCGAAGACGTACTTGGCGACGTGGCCGAGCCCGTAGTCGATCAGAGTGATCAGGCCGATCATGACGACCACAAAGATGATCACTGCGGTTGTGTACGACGTCAGCTGGTTCCGGGTGGGCCAGACAACCTTGCGAAGCTCCGCCACGATCTGGCGGTAGAAGAGCGCGAGGCGCTTCAGGGGGCCCTTCTTGGCCCGCTTGCCGCCCTTGCGGTTCTTCTTGGAGTCCGGCGCCTCGTCCTCGGCATCAGGCATGTCGATGGAGCCCACGGCGTCCGTCACTCGTCCTCACCTGATTCCGGGTCATGGCCGTGCCGCGCCCGGTATGAGCCGCACGGCGGTGCATTGCTGTACGTACATGCGTACACATCCTGGCTAAGGTTGTGTGTAGCAGGGCCGGAGGGACTTGAACCCCCAACCGCTGGTTTTGGAGACCAGTGCTCTACCAATTGAGCTACGACCCTTTGTGTGTACCCCAACGTACCGCATACGCCCGGATGCTTGGTGTGCACCCGGCGAGCGCGACCGCAGAAGGCCAACGAGGTGTGAGTGTACGTGTTTCGGGGCCGGGCGTCGAACAGAAAGCGCCTGTGACCGGTCTCCCGGCCGAAGACCGTCCTGGCCGAAGACCGTCCTGGCCGGGGCGGGGCGGACCGGCGGGGCGGACCGGCGGGGCGGATCCGGACTGGTGTTCAGAGGTTGGCCAGGACCTGTTCAGTCCGTGAAACCCCCGTGCCGGGCAGGTTTCCGGTCTGGAACGATAGGCCCCATGAGCTCTGCAACCCCTCCCACCGAGCGCCGGGTCTCCGCCCGGGTCGGTGCGATCTCCGAGTCCGCCACCCTCGCCGTGGACGCCAAGGCCAAGGCCCTCAAGGCCGCCGGACGACCGGTGATCGGCTTCGGCGCCGGTGAGCCCGACTTCCCGACTCCGGACTACATCGTCGACGCCGCGATCGAGGCGTGCCGGAACCCGAAGTACCACCGCTACACGCCGGCCGGCGGGCTGCCCGAGCTGAAGGCCGCGATCGCCGCGAAGACGCTGCGCGACTCCGGCTACGAGGTGGACCCCGCCCAGGTCCTCGTCACCAACGGCGGAAAGCAGGCCATCTACCAGGCCTTCGCCGCGATCCTCGACCCGGGAGACGAGGTCATCGTCCCGGCCCCGTACTGGACGACGTACCCGGAGTCGATCCGGCTGGCCGGCGGTGTCCCGGTCGAGGTCGTCGCCGACGAGACGACCGGTTACCGCGTCAGTGTGGAACAGTTGGAGGCCGCACGGACGGAGAAGACCAAGGTCGTCCTGTTCGTCTCCCCCTCGAACCCGACCGGCGCGGTCTACAGCGCCGAGGACGCCGAGGCGATCGGCCGCTGGGCGGTCGAGCACGGTCTGTGGGTGCTGACCGACGAGATCTACGAGCACCTGGTCTACGGCGACGCCACCTTCACCTCGCTGCCCGCCGTCCTGCCGGAGCTGCGGGACAGGTGCATCGTGGTCAACGGTGTCGCGAAGACGTACGCGATGACCGGCTGGCGGGTCGGATGGATCGTCGGCCCGAAGGACGTCGTGAAGGCCGCCACCAACCTGCAGTCGCACGCCACGTCGAACGTGTCGAACGTCGCCCAGGTGGCGGCGCTGGCCGCGGTCTCCGGCTCCCTGGACGCGGTCGCCACGATGCGTGAGGCCTTCGACCGCCGGCGCAGGACCATCGTGCGGATGCTCAACGAGATCGACGGCGTGGTCTGCCCCGAGCCCGAGGGCGCGTTCTACGCCTACCCGTCCGTGAAGGCCCTGATCGGCAAGGAGATCCGGGGCCGGAGGCCGCAGAACTCCGTGGAGCTGGCCGCGCTCGTCCTCGAGGAGGTCGAGGTCGCGGTCGTACCCGGCGAGGCCTTCGGCACTCCGGGATACCTGCGGCTGTCCTACGCGCTGGGCGACGAGGACCTGGTGGAGGGTGTGAGCCGGATCCAGAAGCTGCTGGCGGAGGCACAGGACTGAGTCCTGCCCACTCGTGCGAGTGGGCAGGATCGACTGAAAATCACTCGTCCGAGTGATTTACGGGCTGTTTCCCTCTTGAGGGAAACAGCCCGCTTCCGTTTCCTCATACTGGTGTGCGAGCAAGGCCACGTTCAGGGAAAACCCTACCGGGGCCGCCGGGAGGTGCGGCAGGATCCTGGAATGGAACGTGTACGTGACCTCTCCCTGCTGCCGAAGGCCCATCTGCACCTGCACTTCACCGGGTCGATGCGCCCCGCCACCGTGCTGGAACTGGCCGACAAGTACGGCGTGCGCCTCCCCGAGGCGCTGACCGACGCGCTGACCAGCGGGGAGCCGCCGAGTCTGCGGGCCACGGACGAGCGGGGCTGGTTCCGGTTCCAGCGGCTGTACGACGCGGCGCGCTCGTGTCTGAGGGAGCCGGAGGACATCCAGCGGCTGGTACGGGAGGCCGCGGAGGAGGACCTGAAGGACGGCGCGGGCTGGCTGGAGATCCAGGTCGATCCGACGTCGTACGCGCCGCGGCTGGGCGGGCTGATCCCTGCGCTGGAGGTCATCCTGGACGCGGTGGACTCGGCGCGGCGGGACACCGGGCTCGGGATCCGGGTGCTGGTCGCCGCGAACCGGATGAAGCACCACCTGGACGCGCGCACGCTGGCCCGGCTGGCGGTGCGGTACACGGACCGGGGCGTCATCGGGTTCGGACTGTCCAACGACGAGCGGCGTGGCATGGCCCGCAACTTCGATCGGGCGTTCGCCATCGCGCGCGAGGGCGGGCTGATGTCCGCGCCGCACGGCGGTGAGCTGAACGGGCCCGCGTCCGTGCGGGACTGTCTGGACGACCTGGAGGCCGACCGGATCGGGCACGGGGTGCGGGCGGCGGAGGACCCGCGGCTGGTGCAGCAGCTCGCGGACCAGCAGGTGACGTGCGAGGTGTGCCCGGCGTCGAACGTGGCACTGGGCGTCTACGAGAAGCCGGGGGACGTGCCGTTGCGGAAGCTGTTCGAGGCGGGTGTGCCGTTGGCACTGGGGGCGGACGATCCTCTGCTGTTCGGCTCCCGGCTGGCGGACCAGTACGAGATTGCGCGTGAGCACCACGGGTTCACGGACGCCGAGCTGGCGGAGCTGGCGCGGCAGTCGGTGCGCGGGTCGGCGGCGCCGGAGGCGGTCAAGGCGGAGCTGCTGGCGGGGGTCGACGCGTGGCTCACCGCGCCGATGGGATGAGGGGCGGACGGGCCTCGACCCGGTGGGGCAGGCAGGCCCGCGGCCCGGTGGGGTGAGCCGGAACCGGTCAGAGGCCGACCCCGACCGTCACCGGCTCGTTGACCAGCGTGACGCCGAAGGCTTCGCGAACACCGGCGACCACCTCTCGGGCGAGTGCCAGCAGGTCCTCGGTAGTCGCCTCGCCGCGGTTGGTGAGGGCGAGGGTGTGCTTGGTGGAGATGCGGACGGGACCGGTGCCGTAGCCCTTGCTGAAGCCCGCCTTGTCGATCAGCCAGGCGGCGGAGGTCTTGGTGCGTCCCTCCCCGGCGGGGTAGGCGGGAGGCTCGGTGTCGGTGCCGAGGTGCTGCCGCGCCCGGGTCCGGAAGGCTACGAACTCCTGCTCCGTGAGGATCGGGTTGGTGAAGAAGGAGCCGGCCGACCAGGTGTCGTGGTCCTCGGGGTCCAGGACCATGCCCTTCCCGGCACGGAGCTTCAGGACCGTCTCGCGGGCCGTGGGCAGGGGGACGCGCTCGCCCGGTGCGACGCCGAGGACGCGGGCCGTCTCGGCGTACCGAACGGGTCCGGAGAGTCCGTCGGCGTCCTCCAGCGCGAAGCGGACGCGCAGGACGACGTACCGCCCGGGATCGGCCTTGAAGCGGCTGTGGCGGTAGGAGAAGGCGCATTCCTCGTTGGTGAGAGTGACCGTCTCGCGTGTCCGGCGGTCGTAGGCGACGACCCCGGTGACGGTGGAGGAGACCTCCTGGCCGTACGCACCGACGTTCTGGATGGGGGTGGCGCCCGCCGAGCCGGGGATGCCGGCCAGGCACTCGACGCCGGCCAGGCCGGCTTCCACGGTGCGGGCGACGGCGTCGGTCCACATCTCCCCGGCCGCGAGCTCAAGGCGCGTGCCGTCCAGGGTGAGGCCCTTGGTGGCCACGACGAGTGCTGTTCCGTCGAAGCCCTTGTCTCCGATGACCAGGTTGGAGCCGCCGCCGATGATCAGCAGGGGCGTACCGGCGGAGTCGGCCTCGCGGACGACGGCGATCACTTCGTCGTCGGTCGTCGCGGTGACCAGCCGGGTCGCGGGTCCGCCCAGGCGGAACGTGGTCAGCGGGGCGAGGGGGGCGTCGTGGAGTTCCTGCACGGGCTCAAGACTAAGGCCCCCGCCGGACGGACCGGCGGGGGCGGCATGCGCGGTCGGGCGCACGCGCGGGGTGTTCATCAGGCGAGGCGGCGCTGTACTTCGGTCCAGTCGACGGGGAGGTCCTCGCTCTTCGCGGTCCAGTCGGCGAACTTGGCGTCGCGCATCTGCGGGGCGAGCCCACGGGCGGTCGGCGCGTGCAGGCCGGTACGGGCGAAGGCGCCGAGGGCCTTCGGGGACTCCCAGGCGGACACGGTCCAGAACGTCCGCCGCAGCGGCTGTGCCTTCAGGGAGGCCCCGTACGCGCCGGGAGCCCTGCTCACCTGTCGCCACACGCCGGGGGTCCTGAGGAGGAACCGCAGGGCTCCCCGGAAGGTGCGGGTCTCGAAGCGGGAGGCGAAGACATGCACTTCGGTGTGGGGCGGCTGGGTGTTCGGGACGGTCCAGGGAAGCGTGGGCATGACCGGGTCCTTCCGTGGGGTGAAGGGGTTCTGTCGGATTCCGGGTCTTGGGGTTCCGCGGGTCCTGGGATTCCGGCGGGCTCAGGAGGCCGTTTCCAGTACCGGCTCGGGCGTCGGACCGGCCGGGGGCACGGTGGGGGCGGTGGGCCGCCTGCGAGCCGGTATGAACAGGGTCGCGACGCCCGCGAGGGCGACCACCGCGGCGCCGGTCACCAGTGCCGGACGCATACCGTCGACGAACGTCCGACCGGATTCGTAGCCGCCCTGGGACGCGAAGATCGACGCCATGACCGCGATGCCCAGGGCACCGCCCACCTCACGCAGGGCGTTATTGGCCCCGGAGGCGATGCCCTGTTCCTTCGGACGGACGCTGGACATCACCAGGGTGGAGGCCGGGGCGAAGAACAGCGCCATGCCGATGCCGCTGATGATCAGGGCGGGCAGCTGGGCCGCGTAGGAGGCGTCGGCGGTCGCCACCAGGGCCAGGTGGCCGAGGCCGAGGGCCTGCAGGAACAGGCCGGTGGCGACGACCGGACGGCCGCCGACGCGGTCGGAGAGGATGCCGGCGATCGGGGCGACGAGCATCGGCATGCCGGTCCAGGGCAGCATCCGCAGGCCCGCCTCGGTGGGCGAGTAGCCGAGCACGCCCTGCATGTACTGGCTGAGCAGGAAGATCGAGCCGAACATGCCGAGGAACATCAGCAGACTCGCCGCGTTGATACCGGCGAAGGCCCGGGAGCGGAACAGCCGCATCGGCAGCATGGGGTTCTTGGCGCGGATGCTGTGGAGCACGAAGCCCACGAGCAGCGCCGTCCCGGCGGACAGGCCGGCCAGGACGACGGTGGCGGTCCAGCCGTCGACGGGCCCGCGGACCAGGCCGTAGACGATGCCGAAGAGTCCGCCGCTGGCGAGCAGGGTGCCGGGCAGGTCGAGCGGGGCTCCGGTGCCGTGGGACTCGGCGAGGCGCAGGCGGGCGAGCGGAATGAGGATCAGGCCGAGCGGGACGTTCAGCCAGAAGATCCACTGCCAGGAGATGTGTTCGGTGAGGCTGCCGCCGACCAACGGCCCGGAGGCCACGGCCAGGCCGTTCACGGCGCCCCAGATGCCGTATGCCGCGCCGCGCCGCGCCTCGGGCACGGCCGCGGTGAGCAGGGTCAGGGTGAGGGGCATCATGACCGCGGCGCCGGCACCCTGCACCGCGCGGGCGGCGATCAGGGAGTCGATGTCGGAGGCCATCGCCGCGGCGGCGGAGGCCGCGGTGAAGACGGTGATGCCGACGGTGAAGAGCCGGCGGCGGCCGAAGCGGTCACCGAGGGCCGCGCCGAACATCAGCAGGACGGCGAAGGTGAGCGTGTAGGCGCTCACGGTCCATTCCAGATCGTGCAGGGCACCGCCCAGGTCCTCCCGGATGGAGGGGAGTGCGGTGGTGACGACGAGGTTGTCGAGGGCCGCCATGAAGCCGGCGACGCTGGTGATGACGAGTGCCCAGGCGGCCGAGCCGCCGTGTGCGGTCTGCTGTGACATCGCTCCCCCAGGAGATGATTTTGTTAGTTATTGATTACTAACTTTCGCGCACAGAGAAGAGGCGGGGGTCACCCCCGGCCCTTCGACTAGTCGCCGAGTCGCGCCGACGGGTCCAGCCCTTCCCAGATCCGGTGGCCGGACGGGAATCCCATGGCGGACAGGCAGTTGATGAGCATGCCGTACGCCATGAAGGTCGTCGTCTCCTTGACGTCGGCACCCAGGGCGAAGTGCGCGGTGTCCCACAGCCGCAGCCAGCCCGCACGCACGGTCGCGCCGAACTCCTGATCGCCCTCCTGCTCGGCGGCCGCCACCGCGAGGTACATCTGCATCTGCATCATGAGCAGCTCGGGCCGCTCCGTGATGGCCTGCATGTAGGCGTGCGCCATGGCGTGCAGAGCCTCTTCGCCCTCCAGCCCCTCGGACGCCTCCGCGAACATGCGGATGGTGTCCTCCACGCAGCGTTCCGCCGCCGCCAGGAAGATGGCCTTCTTCCCCGGGAAGAGCCGGAAGAGATACGGCTGCGAGACGCCGACCCGCCTGGCGATCACCTCGGTCGACGTGCCGTGGTAGCCACCGCGGCCGAACTCGGCACTCGCCACGCGGACGATACTCTCGCGCCTCTCCTCTGCGCTCATCCTGACCATGCCCGTAAGTTAGTGCTCAATCACTAACTATGTCAAGAGGTGGGCTGCGATACCGGGTCCGACATGGCGCAAGGGGCGCCCCTCTCGAAGAACGCCCCTCACGCCCTATGTCGTGCCACGCGATCCGCCCCTCGGTCAGGCGAGTCGTACGACCGCCCGCGACATCCCCAGCACTTTCTGCCCGGCACTGGCCGCCGTGAGGTCGACACGGACCGTGTGGTCGTCGAGCTTGGCCGCGACCTTGCCGCTGACCTCGATGGTGGCGCCCCGGTCGTCGTCGGGGACGACGACCGGCCTGGTGAAGCGGACGCCGTACTCGACGACCGCGCCCGGGTCGCCCACCCAGTCGGTGACCACGCGGATCGCCTCGGCCATGGTGAACATGCCGTGCGCGATGACGTCCGGCAGGCCGACCTCCTTGGCGAACCTCTCGTTCCAGTGGATGGGATTGAAGTCGCCTGAGGCGCCCGCGTACCGGACGAGGGTGGCCCTGGTCACGGGGAACGTCCGCGCGGGCAGTTCGGTGCCGACCTCGACGTCCGCGGAGGAGATCTTCGCCGTCATGATGCCGCTCACGCCCCCTCGTTCTCGCCCGCGCGGGCCACCAGCTTGATCCAGGACGTCACGACGTGCTCGCCGGCCTCGTCGTGCACCTCGCCGCGGATGTCCAGGATGTCGTTGCCCGCCATCGACTTGATCGCCTCGATGGTCGAGGTGACCGTGAGCCGGTCACCGGCGCGCACCGGACGGCGGTAGGCGAACTTCTGGTCGCCGTGCACCACCCGGCTGTAGTCCAGGCCCAGCCGGGGGTCGGCAATGACGCTCCCGGCGGCCTTGAAGGTGACCGCGAACACAAAGGTCGGCGGGGCGATCACATCGGGGTGGCCGAGCGCCTTGGCGGCCTCCGCGTCCGTGTACGCCGGGTTGGTGTCCCCCACCGCTTCGGCAAACTCGCGGATCTTCTCCCGGCCCACTTCATAGGGATCGGTGGGCGGGTAGCTCCGCCCCACGAAGGACTGGTCGAGCGCCATACGTGCGGCACCTCCTGTGTCTCGTGCGGCCGCGGTCGGCCGGCGGGAAGAACGACGCGAGGCCGCCCCCGGCTACGGGGACGGCCTCGCGTACGAGCCTGATTTATCGCGTTTCGCGGTGCGCGGTGTGCGCATTGCAACGCGGGCAGTGCTTCTTCATCTCCAGACGATCCGGGTTGTTACGCCGGTTCTTCTTGGTGATGTAGTTCCGCTCCTTGCACTCCACGCAGGCCAGCGTGATCTTCGGGCGGACGTCGGTGGCAGCCACGTGAGTGCTCCTTGACGAACGGGATAGTTGAGACTGAATGAACGCAGAAAGAGTAGCCGATCGAAGGACCGACCCCACAATCGGCTACTGTATGTAGCGGTGACCGGACTTGAACCGGTGACACAGCGATTATGAGCCGCTTGCTCTACCGACTGAGCTACACCGCTGTGATGCGATCGGATCCCGCTTCGCGACGGGAACCTCACACACCAGAGCCCCAAAACGGAATCGAACCGTTGACCTTCTCCTTACCATGGAGACGCTCTGCCGACTGAGCTATTGGGGCGAGCGAGGAAGACATTACACGCTCCGCCGCCGTTCACCCAAATCCGTTTCGCGGCCCCTGCCCCACCCCGTCAGCCGCTCCCCGAAAGGGTCCCGGACGTCACACCCGACCCCCACGACGCCCCCACCGCACCGCAGCCACACCCCCCTCCGGACCACGGGAGGACCGGCGGAGGACCCCGGCCGCACCCCGCCGGCCCTCACCGGAGCGCCTTGGACCACACCGGAGCGCCTTGGAGCACACCGGTACGACTATTGCTGACTCCTGCGCTCCTCCCGGCGAGAGGTGAGCCGCCGCCCTAAGCTCGACTCACTCTGCGTAATCTTCTCTCTGCGCGATCCTGCGACAACCGTGCGCAGTCAGAGCCTCAGGAGCGCGATGCCCGACAGCCGGCCGCAGCCGCCGCCCTCGTCGCCCCCGCCCTCCCCGGGCCCGGCCGGCCCGGCGCCGCTCCTGCTGTGCGGCGCCCGGCTCACCGACGGCCGAGCCGTGGACGTGCGGCTGGGCGGCGGACGCATCGAGGCGGTCGGCACGGCCGGCAGCCTGACCGTGGACGGCACCCCCACGGGCGGCACCCGGGTCGACCTGACCGGCCACCTGCTCCTCCCGGCCCCCGCCGAACCGCACGCCCACGCCGACACCGCCCTCTCCGCCGAATCCGACGGCCCCGTCTCGTACGACCCCCACGACGTCCGGCGCCGGGCGACGGAGGCCGCGCTGCTCCAGCTCGCGCACGGAGCGACGGCGGTGCGGGCGCACGTGCGGGTGGACGACATGACCGGGCTCGGCGCGCTCACCGCCGTACTGCAGGCGAGGCGTTCGCTGCGCGGGCTGACCGAGCTGGGCACGGTGGCGATGCCGCGCGTACTGACCGGGGTGGCCGGAGCCGACGGGATCGCGATGCTGCGGGACGCGGTGAAGATGGGCGCATCGGTGGTGGGCGGCTGCCCGGACGTCGACCCCGACCCCACGGGGTACGTGGAAGCGGTCCTGGAGGTCGCCGCCGAGCACGGCTGCCCCGTCGACCTGCACACGGACACCGCCGACCCCGCCCGCGTGGCCCGGCTCGCCGCGATGGCGGGCGGGCTGCGGCCGGGAGTGACGCTCAGCCCGTGCGGCGGCCTCGGCCGGCTGCCCGCCGAAGCGGCCTCACGGACCGCGGACCAGCTGGCGGCGGCCGGCGTGACCGTGGTGTGCCTGCCCCAGGGCGGCTGCGGGGGTGTCGACCGCCCGGGCACGGGCACGGCCCCGGTACGGCTGCTGCGCACGGCGGGCGTGCGGGTCTCGGCCGGGAGCGGCGCCCTGCGGGACGTGTCGAACCCGGTCGGCCGCGGCGACCCGCTGGAAGCGGCGTATCTGCTGGCCTCCCGCCACGGACTGTCGCCCGAGGACGCCTACGAGGCGGTGAGCACGTCGGCCCGGGCCGTCCTCGGGCTGCCCGAGGTACGGGTGGAGGCGGGCTTCCCCGCCGAGCTGCTCGCGGTCCGCGGCGACCGGCTGCCGGCTGCACTGTCCCTGGCGTACAGCCGGATCGTGGTGCACCGGGGGCGCGTGGTCGCGCGGACGAGCGCGGTACGGGAGTACTGCGGCGCCTCGACGACGACCACGGAGTCGGCATCGGGCCTGCCCCGACAGGGCCGGGGAGGAGCCCCGTAGCCCCTCTGCCGCCCCCGTTCCTCCTCCTCTCCCTCCTGCCCTTCCCCTTCCGGGCCGTGCCGGGCGGCGGATGCGATCGTCGCGGCGTACGGTCGGAGGCATGCGCATTGTCATCGCTGGTGGTCATGGTCAGATCGCGCTGCGGCTGGAGCGGTTGCTCGCCGCGCGCGGGTACGAAGTGGCGGGCATCATCCGCAAACCCGAACAGGCCGATGAACTGAGGAAATTGGGCGCCGAACCGGTCGTACTCGACCTGGAGTCCGCGTCCGTGGAGGAGGTCGCGGAGCGACTCCGGGGCGCGGACGCCGCGGTGTTCGCCGCGGGCTCCGGGCCGGGGAGCGGCGTGGCGCGCAAGGAGGCGGTGGACAAGGCCTCGGCGGTCCTCTTCGCCGACGCGGCGGTCCGCGCGGGTGTGCGGCGGTTCGTGGTCGTCTCCTCGATGGGCGCGGATCCGGCCCACGAGGGGGACGAGGTCTTCGACGTGTACCAACGTGCCAAGGGCGAGGCCGACGCCTACGTCCGCGGCTTGGACGCACTCGCCTGGACGATCCTGCGCCCCGGCTCGCTCACCGACGGGGCCGGCACCGGTCTGGTCCGCCTGGAGGCCCGCACCGGCCCCGGCCCGATTTCCCGGGACGACGTGGCCGCCGTCCTGGCCGAACTGCTGAAGGACTCCTCGACGGCCGGCCTGACCCTGGAACTGATCAGTGGCCCCTCGCCGATCCCGGCAGCGGTGAAGTCGGTGGCGGGCGAGTGAGCCGGGGGAGGGATCCGGGAGGATCCGGAAAGCCGCGCGAGGGCGGCTAGAACAGCGGCATCTGCCCCGGGAACCCCGGGACGACGTCCCCGTCCAGCGAAGGCTGTTCGACGCCGGCCCGGGCGTACCGGCGGGACCCCGGACGCAAGGCCAGCTCCCCGTGTTCCCGAGCGCCGGGCGGATCGTGACGCGCGTACCGCCCGGCCACGACGGCACTCGGGACAACGCCTACGACGCGACGACATCCCGCCAGTGTCTCCCGATCGGCCCGCGCCCCACGCATACCCCATCGCAAACGCGGAGGGCCCCCTCCGGACCGCATCTTGCGGTCCGGAGGGGGCCCTCCCCTTGTGGCGGCGCCAGGATTCGAACCTGGGAAGGCTGAGCCGGCAGATTTACAGTCTGCTCCCTTTGGCCGCTCGGGCACACCGCCAAGCTCGTCGCACTCGAACCGCCTTGCGGCGGCGCTCCGTGGCAACGACGTAAACGATACCTGATGGGGAGGGGTGGTCCGCCACCCGATTGATCGCCACCCGGGGACCCCGGGGTGGCTACGCTTGTGCGGATGCGGCCCGGGACCGATACAGGGCTCGACGGCCGCCCCCAGTACGCCGGTAGCCGGTACGCATCCGGCTCTCAGCCCGATACACACCCCGATACAAGGAGCCACAGGACATGGCCGACTCCAGTTTCGACATCGTCTCGAAGGTCGAGCGGCAGGAGGTCGACAACGCCCTCAACCAGACCGCCAAGGAGATCTCTCAGCGCTACGACTTCAAGGGCGTGGGTGCCTCGATCTCGTGGTCCGGGGAGAAGATCCTTCTGGAGGCGAACTCCGAGGACCGGGTGAAGGCTGTCCTCGACGTCTTCCAGTCCAAGCTGATCAAGCGGGGCATCTCCCTGAAGTCCCTGGACGCCGGTGAGCCGCAGCTCTCCGGCAAGGAGTACAAGATCTTCGCGTCGATCCAGGAGGGCATCTCCCAGGAGAACGCGAAGAAGGTGGCGAAGCTCATCCGGGACGAGGGTCCCAAGGGTGTGAAGGCCCAGGTGCAGGGCGAGGAGCTCCGGGTCTCCTCAAAGAGCCGTGACGACCTTCAGGCCGTCATCTCCCTGCTCAAGGGCCAGGACTTCGACTTCGCCCTGCAGTTCGTGAACTACCGGTAGGCCGGGTCGGAGAACGAAGCCGCGTGCGCCTTGGGCGTCGCGTACGCATCTGTCCGCGTGCGGAGGGGTGGGTGCCGCTGGGTGCCCGCCCTTCTCGGCTGGCGACGGTGCCCGGGGCGGCCCCGGAATCGGGTCAGTCGCGCGAGTGGCCGAAGAGGAGGCGGTAGGCGATCAGGAGGACCAGGGAGCCGCCTATAGCGGCGGCCCAGGTGGCGCCGTCGTAGAAGTCCTTGGTGATCGGGTGGTCGAGCCAACGGGCCGATACCCAGCCGCCGATGAACGCTCCGGCGACACCGATCAGGGTCGTGCCGATGAGGCCGCCCGGATCGCGGCCCGGCAGCAGGAACTTCGCGATCGCTCCGGCCAACAGTCCCAGAATGATCCAGCTGATGATCGTCATGCTCTGATGCCTGCCCTTTCGTGCCGCGCCCTCACCTGCCGCGGCCTGTGATTCCGGTCCGGTCCCGGCGTTCATCCGGTCCTGGGGTGGAGGACGACGTGGGTACGCGTGCCGGTTGCCGCGATCAGTAGGGTGCGGCCTCATGACATCCCCTTCCGGTTCCGGACTGCGCCGCACACTCGGTGTGGGAGACGCCGTCGTCATCGGTCTCGGCTCCATGGTGGGGGCCGGGATCTTCGCCGCTCTGGCGCCCGCTGCGCACGCGGCCGGCTCCGGGCTGCTCCTCGGACTCGCAGTCGCCGCCGGGGTCGCCTACTGCAACGCCACGTCGTCGGCGCGCCTCGCCGCGCTGTATCCCGCCTCGGGCGGCACCTACGTCTACGGGCGGGCGCGGCTCGGCGAGTTCTGGGGGTACCTCGCGGGCTGGGCGTTCGTGGTCGGCAAGACCGCCTCCTGCGCGGCGATGGCACTCACCGTCGGCGCGTACCTCTGGCCGGGGCAGGCCCACGCCGTGGCGGTCGCCGCTGTCGTGGCGCTGACCGCGGTGAACTACGGCGGTGTGCAGAAGTCCGCGTGGCTGACGCGGGTGATCGTGGCCATGGTCCTTGCTGTCCTCGCCTCCGTGGTGGTCGTGTGCCTGACCTCGGGAGAGGTCGATGCCGGGCGCCTCTCCTTCGCGGCACCGGGCGGCGCGGGCGGTGTGCTTCAGGCTGCCGGTCTGCTGTTCTTCGCCTTCGCCGGGTACGCGCGGATCGCGACACTCGGCGAGGAGGTGCGGGATCCCGCGCGCACCATTCCGCGCGCGATCCCGCTGGCCCTGGGCATCGCGCTGGTCGTGTACGTGGCTGTCGCGGTCGCCGTCCTTTCGGTGTTGGGGGCACAGGAGCTGGGTGACTCGGGCGCACCGCTCACCGACGCGGTGCGGGCGGCCGGGGTTCCGGAACTGACACCGCTGGTACGGGCGGGGGCGGCCGCGGCCGCGCTGGGATCACTGCTCGCCCTGATCCTGGGTGTCTCGCGGACGACGCTCGCCATGGCCCGGGACCGGCATCTGCCGGGCTCCCTGGCTGCCGTCCACCCCCGGTTCCGGGTGCCGCACCGGGCGGAGCTGGCCGTGGGAGCGGTGGTCGCCGTCCTGGCCGCCACGGTGGACGTACGGGGCGCGATCGGGTTCTCCTCCTTCGGGGTGCTGGCGTACTACGCGGTGGCCAACGCGTCGGCCTGGACGCTTCGTCCGGGACCGGCGGCGCGGGTACTGCCGGCGGTCGGGCTCGCCGGGTGCCTGGTCCTGGCGTTCTCGCTGCCGGGAAGGTCCGTGGCCGTCGGCGCGGGGGTGCTGGCGGTGGGTGCTGCCGCTTACGGGGTACGACGGTGGAGGGCCGCCGGGCAGTAGAACCCCCAGGTCCGGGCTGCCCTGGGCCCTGCAGGGCAGCCCATGGGCTTGGCGGGGACAGGGACTTCGGGGTGGGGCTCGGCCTTCCGGGCCGCCCGGAACACGGTCGCCACCCGGAGTCGGAAATTGCTCACGCTCGGTCATAAATCCATGATGCAGGCCGCCTCCGACAGTCGGGGCGACCTGTGGACAACCTTCGTCGGCACGCGTGTACGAGCTGTGGAAAACCGGGTCGGGCTAGTGTCCTGAGTCTCAGAAGCACCGCATATTTAGGGTTTGGGGTTCGGTAGGCGGTTGAGGTAGCCGGCGAGGCGTTCGAAGATCTCGTCGGCGGACTTGGTCCAGGTGAACGGCTTGGGGTCTTCGTTCCAGTGGGCGATCCAGTCGCGGATGTCTTTCTCCGGCGCCTGGACGTTCTTGTGGACGCCGCGCCGGGTCTGCTTGTCCGTCAGCAGGCCGAACCAGCGCTCTACTTGGTTGAGCCAGGAGGAACTGGTGGGCGTGAAGTGCATGTGGAAGCGCGGGTGTGCCAGGAGCCACTTCTGGATGGCGGGGGTCTTGTGGGTGGCGTAGTTGTCGCAGATCAGGTGGACGTCGAGTCCCGCGGGGACTTCCTTGTCGAGCTTGGCGAGGAACTTTTTGAACTCGCTGGCGCGGTGGCGGCGGTGCAGGGAGCCGATGACCTCGCCGGTGGCGGTGTTGAGCGCCGCGAACAAGGTGGTGACGCCGCCGCGCAGGTAGTCGTGGGTGCGGCGCCCGGGCATGCCGGGCATCATCGGCAGCACCGGCGCCGAGCGGTCCAGCGCCTGTATCCGGGACTTCTCATCGACGCAGAGCACGACGGCGCGCTCGGGCGGATCGAGGTACAGGCCCACCACGTCGCGGACCTTCTCGATGAACTGCGGGTCCTTGCTCAGCTTGAAGGTGTCGACCTGGTGCGGCTTGAGGCCGAAGGTGCGCCAGATCCGCGAGACCGTCGACTGGCTCAGCCCGCTCTGTTTCGCCATCTCCCGGGTGGACCAGCGCGTGGCCCCCTTCGGTGTCGTTTCCAGCGTTCACACGATCACGTCCTCGACCTGCTCGTCCGTCACCGTGCGGGCAGGCCCCGGCCGTTTCTCGTCGGCCAGGCCCTCCAGCCGGTTGACCGCGAACCGCTTGCGCCACGTGGCCACCGTGGTCGGATGGATCCCGAGGTCCGCGCCGACCCGGGTGTTCGACAGCCCGTCGGCACACGCGAGGACGATCCGGCAGCGCAGCGCCAGAGCCTGCGCGGACGTCGCCCGCCGCGACCAGCACAGCAACGTCTCACGCTCGGCATCCGTCAGAACCACTTCGACCGTCGGCCGACCCATGCGCGCCATGAGCCAAGCATACTTCTATAGCTTTTCTAAGACTCAGAACGCTAGAAGGACGCTCCCGAAAGGAACACCGATGATCGTGATGCACAACAGGACGCCGGCGAGCAGGTAGCCGAGGAACAGCCAGAAGCCGCCCAGAACGAGCCATGTGACGTTCAGGATGGTCTTCACCGCGTTCGACCTGCCATCTTCTCGAGTCGGGCGATGCGTTCCGCCATGGGCGGGTGGGTCGAGAACATCTTCGCGAACCCCTGGCCCGGACGGAACGGGTTCGCGATCATCATGTGGCTCGCGGTCTCGATGCGGGGCTCGGGAGGCAGGGGAAGCTGTTTGGTGCCCGTTTCCAGCTTGCGCAGGGCGCTTGCCAGGGCCAGGGGGTCGCCGGTCAGCTGGGCACCGGAGGCATCTGCCTCGTACTCCCGGGAGCGGGTGATGGCCAGCTTGATGAGGGAGGCGGCGAGCGGGCCCAGGATCATGATCAGCAGCATGCCGAGGATGCCGGGGCCGTCGTCGTCGTTGGAACGGCCGACCGGGATCAGCCAGGCGAAATTGACCAGGAACATGATCACGGAGGCGAGGGCGCCGGCGACCGAGGAGATCAGGATGTCCCGGTTGTAGACATGGCTGAGCTCGTGGCCGATGACACCGCGCAGTTCGCGCTCGTCGAGCAGGCGCAGGATTCCCTCGGTGCAGCACACGGCGGCGTTGCGCGGGTTGCGGCCGGTGGCGAAGGCGTTGGGTGCCTCGGTCGGGGAGATGTACAGGCGGGGCATGGGCTGACGGGCCTGCGTGGAGAGCTCGCGGACCATGCGGTACAGGCCAGGAGCCTCGAACTCGCTCACGGGGCGGGCCCGCATCGCGCGCAGGGCGAGCTTGTCGCTGTTCCAGTACGCGTACGCGTTGGTGCCCAGCGCGATCACGACGGCGACGAGGAGGCCCGTGCGGCCGAAGAAGCTGCCGATGACGATGATGAGTGCGGACAGTCCCCCGAGGAGGACCGCGGTCCTGAGCCCGTTGTGCCGGCGGTGCACGGTACGCCCTCCAAATCGTGCGGCGGGGGACCCCTGTCTGCCGATCTTCCTTCTGACCTGCGACGGTCCCGGGTGTCTTGGCCTCACGTCCAGTGGACCCTCCCGTATTCGTCAACGCCAGGCGAGCGGCACAGGTTCCCTGGGGCGCGTGGTGGCGCGTGTAAACCGTCCGGGCGACGGCTGCTCTCGACACCGTGCCGCCGCGCCCGTCCGGTGGCCGAACAGCACGGCCGGTGGGTGAGGGCAGGGGTGACGGAGGAAACCCGATGAGTCCGGAGGACCCTGGGTCGCCGGGTGCCGGCGGGGCGGCGGAGCGGCGGGGCCCGGGAGGGCGGGTCAGAAGAGCCCGGTGTCGGTGAAGCGCAGGATCAGTTGTGGCGCGCCGGACAGGACGATGCCGAGGACACCGGTCAGAGTGATCGCGGCGGTGAGCGGGACCGGGACGCGGTGCACGGCCGGTGCGCCCTCGGGTGCGTGGAACAGCAGGGCCGTCCAGCGGAGGTAGTAGACCAGCGCGACGACGACGTTGACGGCCATGACGACGGTGAGCCAGCCGAGTCCGGCGTCGACTGCCGCGGAGAAGACGGTGACCTTGGCGAAGAGGCCGATGATGCCGGGCGGGAGTCCGGCGAGGCACAGCAGGAAGAAGGCCAGGAGCAGGGCGGTGAGCGGGCTGGATGCGTACAGGCCGCGGTAGTCGGAGACCCGGTTGAGGGAGTTCGTCCGGCCTACCAGGGCGGCGACGGCGAAGGCGCCGAGGTTCACCGCGCCGTACATGAGGGCGTAGGCGAGGGTGGAGCCGATCGACTTCTCGGCGTCGCCGGAGTACGCGGCGGCGGCGATCGGCACCAGGAGGTAGCCGGCCTGTCCGACGGAGGACCAGGCCAGGAGCCGTACCGCGCTGTACGCGCGCGTGGCCTGCTGTGCGAGGGCGCCGACGTTGCCGACGGTCATGGTGAGGGCGGCGAGCGTGGCGAGGGCCGGGCCCCAGACCTCGGCGTACGACGGGAGTGCGACGACGGTGACGAGGATCAGGCCGGTGAAGCCGACCGCCTTGCCGATGACCGACAGGTAGGCGGCGATCGGCAGGGGGGCGCCGACGTAGGTGTCGGGCACCCAGAAGTGGAAGGGGACGGCGGCCGTCTTGAAGGCGAAGCCGACGAGGGTGAGGACGACGCCGGCCTGGGCGAGGGTGTGGAGCTGTCCGTCGACGGTCTGGACGCGTTCGGCCACCAGGGTGAGGTGGAGGGTACCGGTGGCCGCGTAGACGAAGCTGATGCCGAGGAGGCTGACCGCGGTGGCGGTGACCGAGGACAGGAAGAACTTCAGCGCCGCTTCGGACGACTTCCGGTCGCCGTGCCGGAGGCCGACCAGGGCGAAGGCGGGCAGGGAGGCGACTTCCAGGGCGACGACGAGGGTCGCGAAATCCCGGGAGGCGGGCAGGAGGGCGGCGCCCGCGACGGAGGAGAGGAACAGGAACCAGTACTCGCCCTCGGGGAGCCGTTTGTCGGCGTCCTTGAGGGCGGTGACCGACAGAAGGGCGGTCAGGAGCGCGCCGCCGAGCACCAGGAACTGGATGACGAGGGTGAACCGGTCCACGGTGTAGCTGCATACTCCGGGGTCGCCGACCAGGCAGAACGTGCTGCGGTCGGCGTCGAGGAGGGGCAGCAGCATGAGGGTGGCGGCGGCGAGTCCGGTCACCGCGAGCCGGCCGAGGAGCGGTTTCCTGGACTCGTCGAGGAACAGGTCGGCGACGAGGACGGCGAGTCCGACGACGGCCGCGACGGCGGGCGGTGCGACGGCCAGCCAGTCGACGGACTGGACGAGGGAGCTCATCGGGTGCCTCCTGAGAGGAGCTGCTGCACGGCCGGGTCGGTCAGTCCGATCAGTGCCCCGGGCCACAGTCCGGCGACGACGGTGAGGACGACGAGCGGGGTCCAGGCCGCGAACTCGTAGCCGCGCACGTCGGTGAGCGCGGGGGCCTGTTCCTGCGGGGAGCCCATGCAGACCCTGCGGACCACGAGGAGCAGGTATGCCGCGGTCAGCAGGGTGCCGAAGGCACCGATCGACATGAAGACGAGGAAGGCAGGGCGGCTGAGTCCTTCGGCGGGGTCGAACGCGCCGAAGAGGGCCAGCATCTCGCCCCAGAACCCGGCGAGGCCCGGCAGGCCGAGGGAGGCGACGGCGGCGAAGGCGAGCAGTCCGCCGAGGCGCGGTGCCCTGCCGTAGAGGGCGGCGCCGGTCTGCTGGGCCAGCGTGTCGAGGTCGACGGTGCCGGTGCGGTCCTTGAGGGCGCCGACGAGGAAGAAGAGGAGGCCGGTGATGAGGCCGTGGGCGATGTTGGCGAAGAGGGCGCCGTTGACTCCGGTCGGGGTCATGGTGGCGATGCCGAGGAGGACGAAGCCCATGTGACCGACGGAGGAGTAGGCGATGAGGCGCTTGAGATCGCCCTTGGCTCCCTGTCTCACGAGGGCGAGGCAGGCGAGGGATCCGTAGATGACGCCGACGACGGCGAAGGCGGCGAGGTAGGGCGCGAAGGTGCGGAAGCCTTCCGGTGCGGCGGGGAGCAGGATCCGCACGAACCCGTACGTGCCCATCTTCAGCAGGACCCCGGCCAGCAGGACGGAACCGACGGTCGGGGCGGCGGTGTGGGCGTCGGGCAACCAGCTGTGCAGCGGCCACATCGGGGTCTTGACCGCGAGCCCGATCCCGATCGCCAGTACGGCGACGACCTGCACGGATACACTCAGTGACCGGCCGTTGTCAGTGGCGAGTGCCACCATGTCGAATGTGCCCGCCTTGATTCCGATCAGGAGCAGGCCGAGCAGCATGACCACGGAGCCGAGCAGCGTGTAGAGGACGAACTTCCAGGCGGCCTCGGCCCGCCCCTCGCCGCCCCAGCGGGCGATGAGGAAGTACATCGGGATCAGGACCATCTCGAAGGCGAGGAAGAACAGGATCAGGTCGAGGACGGCGAAAGCCGCGAGGGTGCCGGACTCGAGGACCAGCAGCAGGGCGACGAAGGCCTTCGGGGACGGGCCCGCGGGCGGTTTGACATACGTGTAGAGCGCGCTGAGGAAGGTCAGCAGGGCGGTCAGGACCAGAAGGGGGAGGGAGATGCCGTCGGTACCGAGGTGGATCCGCACGTCGAGTGCGGGGATCCAGTTGATGTCGGTCGTGGCCTGCATCTTCGACGGCTGGCCGTGGTCGAAGCCGAGTGCGAGGACGGTCGCCGCGATGAGGACGGCTCCGGTGACGGTCACACCGTGCCGGAGCACGGCCCGGTCGGGTGATGCCCCCCTGAGTCCGGGCGGGGCCGGGAGAAGAGCGGCGGCGGCACCCAGGAGCGGGCCGACGACGAGGAACGCCAGAAGGAACTGCATCACGGACTCGCTGATATCGATCACGTCTGGTCACGCTCCCGTGGCGGCGAGGACGACGGCGACCGCGAGAACGACGGTGCCGGCGAGCAGCGCGCTCACATAGGTCTGCAGATTGCCGGTCTGGGCACGTCGTACGGCGATGCCGAGCCACCGGGGCAGCGTTCCCACGCCGCGTACGTAGGTGTCGACGACCTCGCGGTCGAGGAAGCGGACGAGACCGGCCGCCGCCTGGACGGGCCGGACGAAGAAGGTCGTGTACAAGGCGTCGAGGTGGAAGCCGGCGGCCGCGTGGCGGTGCAGCGGGCCGAGCAGCAGACGACCGGGGTCGGCCGGGTCGGGTGCGTACGCGACGTCTCCGTAGGCGGGTTCGTGGGTGGCGATGGCCTCGGCCTCGACCTTTCCGGCGCCTGCCTCCGGGCGGGCGGCTACGGCACCGAGCGGAGGGCGGGCGGCGTGGGCGGTGGCGTGCCGCCAGGTGGTGTAGGTGATGATGCCGCCGACCAGGGCCACGCCGGTGCCGAGCATCGAGGTGGTGAGGGTCGGGGCGAGGTCGTGGCCGTCGAACCAGTCGGGCAGCGCGCGGAAGGTGAGGGCGCCCAGGGTGAGGGAGGGGAGCGCGAGCACCCACAGCACGGCGGTCATGGCGCGGGGCTGCCTGCCGTGGTCGGGGGTCTCGGTGCCGTGTCCGTGGAAGGCCAGCAGCCACAGACGTACCGCGTAGGCGGCGGTGAGCAGGGCGGTGGCCAGGCCTGCGAGGAGGACGGTCCAGCCCGCGGCGGCGGGGGCCTGCCCGGTGTGGCCGGTGACGACGTGTTCGGCGGCTCCGAGAACGGCTTCCTTGGAGAAGAAGCCGCTGAACGGCGGGATCGCGGCGAGCGCGAGGAGCGCCACGGTCATTGTCCAGTAGGCGTCGGGCACGCGGTTGCGCAGGTGGCTCATGCGGGACATGGCGGCCAGCGAGTTGGTGCCGGCTGCGTGGATCAGCACGCCTGCGGCGAGGAACAGGAGCGCCTTGAAGGCACCGTGGGACAGGAGGTGGAAGACGGCTGCTCCGCGCTCGCCGACGGCGAGGGCGCCGGTCATGTAGCCGAGCTGGCCGATCGTCGAGTAGGCCAGAACGCGTTTGATGTCGTCCTGGGCGAGAGCGGCGAGCGCCGAGCCGGTCATGGTGACGGCGGCCATGATGGCGAGGACGGTCATCGCGGCCTGTGAGGCCTGGAAGAGCGGGAGGAGACGGGCGACGAAGTAGACACCGGCGGCGACCATCGTCGCGGCGTGGATCAGCGCGGAGACGGGAGTCGGGCCCGCCATCGCGTCGGGGAGCCAGGTGTGCAGCGGGAACTGCGCCGACTTGCCCGCCACGCCCGCCAGAAGAAGCAGGGCGATCAGGGTGGGGTGCTCGATACCGCCGTTCGCGACGGCGTCGAGGACATGCGTGATCCGGAAGGAGCCTGCCTCGCCGGCGAGGGCGAACAGGCCGATGAGGAAGGGGACGTCGCCGAGCTTGGTGACCAGGAAGGCCTTGAGGGAGGCGGCGCGGGCCTGAGGGGTCCCCCAGTAGTGGCCGACGAGGAAGTAGGAGCAGATGCCCATGACTTCCCAGCCGACCAGCAGCACCATCAGGTCGCCGGAGTAGACGACGAGGAACATCGCGGAGGTGAACAGGGAGACGAGGGCCGCATAGGAGGGGTAACGCGGGTCGTCGCGGAGGTAACCCGTCGAATAGATCTGCACACAGGTGGCGACGACGCCGACGACCACGGCGGTGAGGGCGGCGAAACCATCGATACGCAGGGCGAGTTCGATGGGGACGGAGCCGGTGGGGGTGAGCTCGGTCGCGGCGTCGAGGGCTCGGCCGCCGCCCTGGCGCGCGGCGACCACGGCGGCCAGGGCGAGGGCGGTGAGTGTGGGCAGGACGGCGAGCGGACGGATGAACCCGGGGGCAGTGCGCCCCAGGAGCAGTCCGGCGATCGCGCCGAGGAACGGAAGGAGGGGGACGAGGACGGCGAGGGTGGTCGTGGTCACGCGGTGGCCTCAGCCTTCGTGGCGGCCGCCCGGGTCGTGGGGGCGTCGGCGTCGCTGTCGGGGTCGGGACCGACCGGCCCGCCGGTGCTGCCCGTGCCGTCGGGGTCGTCGGGGTCGTGGCCCTCGGCGGTGTCGCGGAGCTTGTCGAGGTCCGCGGTGCCGCGGTTGCGGTGGACGGCGAGGACGATCGCCAGGCCGATGCCGATCTCGGCGGCGGCGATGGCGATGGTGAACAGGGCGAGGGCCTGACCGGAGTGCAGGGTCTCCTCGACGGTCTTGCTGAGCCAGACGTCGAAGGCGACCAGGTTCAGGTTGACGGCGTTGAGCATCAGCTCGACCGACATCAGCACCAGGATCGCGTTGCGGCGGGCGAGGACTCCGTACAGGCCGGTGCAGAAGAGGAGCGCGGACAGTACGACGGGATAGGCGAGGTGCATCAGCGGTTCCCTTCCGCATCACGGCGGGGGCGGGCGGGCGGTCCGTCGGTGGCTCCGCCGGCCGTTTCCCGCGCCTCGGTTTCCCGTGTCCCGGCTCCCCGTACCGCGGCGGCCGTCTTCGCTCTGCGGGAGAGGACGATCGCGCCGACGAGAGCAGCCAGAAGGAGGACGGAGAGGGCCTCGAAGGGAAGGACCCAGTGCTGGAAGAGGCTGGCACCGGTCACTTCGGTGGAGCCGGCTGGCGTGCCGTCCAGGTCGATCCAGGTCGTGCGGAAGGCGTCGACGACGACCCAGACCAGGGCGACGGCCGCGGCGACGGCCACGCCGAGGGCGACCCAGCGGTTGCCGGAGTCGGCGTCCGGGGAGCGGCCGATGGGCGCTCTGGTGAGCATCAGGCCGAACAGAAGGAGGACGACGACCGAACCCACGTAGATGAGGACCTGCACCCAGGCGATGAACTCGGCGGTGAGCAGGAGGTATTCGACGGCGAGTCCGCCGAGGGCCACCACCAGCCACAGGGCGGCGTGCACCAACTGCCGGGTGGTGACGGTGACGACGGCGGCACCGAAGGTGACCAGGCCGACGAGGAGGAAGGCGATCTCCACTCCGGTCGGGGAGAGGAAGCCCTGTGCCTCGATGGAGACGTCGACGGTGGTGGTCGTGACGTGCGCGACCGTGCCGGCGACGGCGGCGAGGGTCACGACTCCTCCTCCTTCGGATCGGGCTGCGGGTCGGCCTGCGCAGCCGGCTGCGGGTCGGCCCGGGTGGCGGCCAGTTTGTCGGCCGTCTTGCGGGCGGCGGCGAGTTCCTTCGGTTCCTCGGCGTCGGGGTCCAGGGCCGGCGGGGCCGGGACCGTCCACATCCACTCGCGGAGCTTGTCGCGTTCGTGGGTGAGTTCGCGGATGTCGGTCTCGGCGTACTCGAACTCGGGTGACCAGAAGAGGGCGTCGAAGGGGCAGACCTCGATGCAGATACCGCAGTACATGCACAGGGAGAAGTCGATGGCGAACCGGTCGAGGACGTTGCGGCTGCGGTCACGGCCGCCGGGCGTCGCCGCCGGGACGGTCTCCTTGTGGGAGTCGATGTAGATGCACCAGTCGGGGCACTCGCGGGCGCACAGCATGCAGACCGTGCAGTTCTCCTCGAACAGGCCGATCACCCCGCGGGTGCGGGGCGGGAGGTCGGGCTGGGTGTCCGGGTACCGGGCGGTGACGGATTTCCTCGTCATCGTCCGCAGGGTGACGGCCAGGCCCTTGGCCAGACCGGATCCGGGGAAGCCGGGAAGAGAAGCCATGGCTAGGAGATCACCACCTTGACGACGCCGGTGAGGGCGATCTGGGCGAGGGCGAGGGGAACGAGGAGGGTCCAGGACAGCTTCTGCAACTGGTCCTCGCGCAGGCGGGGGTAACTGACGCGGAGCCAGATGATGACGAAGGCGAGGACTGCGGTCTTCAGCAGGGTCCAGACCCAGCCGAGACCGTCGGCGCCCCACGGACCGTGCCAGCCGCCCAGGAAGAGAACGGTGGTCAGGCCGCACAGGACGACGATCCCGGCGTACTCGGCGAGGAGGAAGAGCGCGAACCGCAGGCCGGTGTACTCGGTGTACGCACCGAAGATGATCTCCGAGTCGGCGACGGGCATGTCGAAGGGCGGCCGCTGGAGTTCGGCGAGTCCGGCGACGAAGAAGACGACCGCGCCGACGATCTGCCAGGGCAGCCACCACCACTCGAAGGCGTCGAGGATGCCGACGAGCGAGACGGTGCCCGCCGCCATCGCCACCGAGGCGGCGGTGAGCAGCATCGGCAGTTCATAGGCGAGGAGCTGAGCGGCGGTGCGCAGGCCGCCGAGGAGGGAGAACTTGTTGGCGGAGGCCCACCCGGCCATGAGCGAGCCGAGGACGCCTACGCCCATCACCGCGAGCACGAAGAACACGCCCGCGTCCAGTACCTGCCCGACGGCTCCCTCGCCCGGCCCGACCGGGATCGCGAGCAGGACGAGGAGGTACGGCAGGAGGGCTACGGCAGGGGCGAGTTGGAAGACACGGCGGTCGGCACCGGCCGGGACCACGTCCTCCTTCTGTACGAACTTGACGCCGTCGGCGACGAGCTGGGCCCAGCCGTGGAAGCCGCCCGCGTACATCGGGCCCAGGCGGCCCTGCATGTGCGCCATCACTTTGTGCTCGGTCTGGCCGACGATCAGGGGGAAGGTGAGAAAGACGACGAAGACGATCAGGAGTCGCAGGGCGACGTCGAGTACGTCGTTCACCGCGGGCCTCCTGAGGGGGTGTCGGGGGCAGAAGGCCGGGATGGGCTCGAGGGGCCCGGCTCCGGGTCGGGGCCCGGGTCGGACTCGGGGCCCGGGTCGGGGTCCGGGGCGGAGTCGGCCTTGCGGGCGGAGTCGCGCTCAGCCTCTGCTTCGGGGGCGGGTTCCACCTGTGTTTCGGGTTCGGGTCCGGTATAGGCCGGGCGGATGTGGTGCCAGGGGGCGTCCGGGCTGCGCGGCGGGGCGGAAGGCCTGGTGTCCGATACCCCTGTCCGACCCGGCACCTCCTCCGTCTCCTCCGACGCGCCGATGGTGCCCGGCGTCCCTGTCCCGTCCGGCGCGCTGCGTGCCCGGCCGGGGCCTCGTGCAACGGCGGGCCCCGTTTCGGCGGGCTTCGGCGGTGACGACTGGGGACGTTGGCCCGCGGAGCCTTCAGAGGCGCTTCGGGCGCGGCGTCCCGCTGCCGGCGCTTCGGTGGCCGGCGTTTCGGACGCGTCGCTGCCGGGGCCGGCAGCAGGGCCGACCGCACCCTCGGCGGCTTCCGCGCCCTCCGCGGTTTTCCCGGACGTGGCTGCCGTCGACCGCCCGCGCTGGGAAGCCGAGCCCTCGCTCGCGCTCCGGGCACGGCGCGTCCGGGGCGTGGCCGACGGGGGTGTCCCGGGCTGTGCCGCGGTGTCGGCAGTCGGTGACTCGGCAGTCGGTGACTCGGGGGCGGGCGCGGCCTGTTGGCTCGCGGAGCCCTCGGCCGCCGTACGGCTCCGGCGCGGCGGCCGTGCGGGACGGCCCTCGCCCTCGGCCCCCGCAGAGGCGGCCTGGCTCGCGGAGCCCTCCGCCGCCGTACGGGTCCGGCGTACCGGGCGGTCGCCGGGTGTTCGCCCTGTGTCGGGTCCGCCTCCGGCGCCGGTGACCGCCCTGCCCGCGCCCCGGGCCGGACGGGACGGGGCCGGGGGGAGCCGGCCCTTCAGGGGGCCCCACTCATTGGGGTCGGGGACCCCGGGGGGAAGCATCTGGCGGCGCTTGGGCCCGCCGTGCTCGGACTCGCCGGGCTCCTTGGCTCCGGGCCAGGCCTTGGCGACGCGGGCGGCGAGGACGAAGTCCTTGCGCAGGGGGTGGCCCTCGAAGGTGTCCGGCAGGAGCAGGTGGCCGAGTGCGGGATGGCCGGTGAAGTCGACGCCGAACATCTCGTGCGTCTCGCGCTCGTGCCAGGCGGCCCCCGCGTAGACGCCCACGGCGGAGGGCAGCACCGGTGCCTCGTGCGGGACGGTCGTACGCAGCAGCAGGCGCCGTACCGGGGAGAGAGCCACGACGTGGGCGGTGACGCGGAAGCCCGTGCCGGGCTCGTCGACCGCGCTCAGCCAGTCGAAATACGTGCAGCCGAGCCGGTCGCGCGCACTCTCCAGGGCCGGGATCCAGGAGCCGGACGGAACGTCGACGGTGAGGACGTCGTACGACTCCTCGGCCGTGGTCTCCGTACCGAACAGCTCTTCGACATCGGCGGGGAGCCAGCCGGCCGCGGTCATCGGTCCTCCCCCGCACCGGACTCCCCCGCACGGGGCTCCCCCGGCGCCGGCGGCTCCACCAACCCGCTCTGCAGGGCGGCCACGGAGGCGCCCCGCCCACCGGACCCGTACCGCTCCCCCAGCGACTCCCGCGCGATCTTCTCCTGGAGTTTCAGGATCCCCTGGAGCAGCGCCTCGGGCCGCGGCGGGCAGCCGGGGACGTAGACGTCGACAGGGATGATCTGGTCGACGCCTTTGGTGACGGAGTAGGAGTCCCAGTACGGTCCGCCGCAGTTGCTGCACGCGCCGAACGAGATGACGTACTTCGGCTCGGGCATCTGCTCGTACAGGCGCTTCACCGCGGGTGCCATCTTGTCCGTGACCGTCCCGGAGACGACCATCAGGTCGGCCTGGCGCGGTCCCGGCGCGAAGGGAATGACGCCGAGGCGGATGAAGTCGTGGCGGGCCATCGACGCGGCGATGAACTCGATCGCGCAGCAGGCGAGACCGAAGTTGAAGACCCACAGCGAGTAGCGGCGGCCCCAGTTGAGAATCACCTTCATCGGCTCCGGGGCGAGCCGGGCGAGCGCGCCGAGCTTTCCGCTGCCTTCGGCGGGGAGCACGGCGGGCTCGGGAAGCAGCACCGGCCCCAAAGCCGCGCCGGAGTCCGAGTGCGCGCCCGCCGGGGGGGCGGCGTCCGGTGGGTTGGTGGGGGTCACGTCCATGTCAGGACGCCCTTCTTGTATGCGTACAGCAGGCCGACGGCGAGGAAGCCGAGGAAGATGAACATCTCCACGAGCGTGGCCGCGCCGTAGCCGTCGGCGGCGAAGACGGTCGCCCAGGGGAAGAGGAAGATCGAGTCGACAGCGAAGATCACGTAGAGGAAGGCGTAGACGTAGTAGCGGACCTGCGTGTGGGCCCATCCCTCGCCGACGGGGTCGACTCCGCACTCGTACGTCATGAGTTTCTCGGGCGTGGGTACCACCGGCCGCAGCAGGCGTCCCGCGCCGAAGGCGAAGGCGACGAACAGCACGCCGACGACGGCGAGCAGTCCGACGACCGAGTACGCCTGGAAGTAGTCGGCCGCCGCGACCTGGTTCGAAGCGATCACGGCAGCCGGATCGCTGGGGGTCGCGCCGGTGGAGGTCGGGGCGAAGCCGGTGGTACCGAAGTCGGCCATGCCGGTGGAGGTCGGGTCGAAGCCGGTCGGATCGACGCCGGTCGGTTGCCGCACGTCCGCCCCTCGCTGTTCGACGATCTGTACGCACGGGAGTCTAGGCCCTGTTAAGTGCCCCGTAAGCAGCCCGGCACCCCTGGTATCGGGGGTGGGGGTTTCCCCCGTGGATATCAGGGGTCCGCCTCATGGCGCGGGCCCCCGTGGCCGGGCACGCTATGGCACATGTTCGAGCCCTCCCCTTCTCCCGACGACCGCCCGCCACAGGCGCGTTTCGCCTACGACCGGCACACCTGGAAGGAGATCGCCCACCTCCTGGCGAACCTTCCGGTGTCGCTGGTGGGCTTCGTCTACGTCGTGACCGTGCTGCTCCTGGGCCTCGGGCTGACCGTCACCGTGGTCGGGTTCCCGCTGCTCTCGGCCGGCCTGATGGGGACGCGGCTGCTGGGCAGGGGTGAGCGGGCGCGGGCCAGGGCGTTGCTCGGGGTGCGGGTGGAGGAGCCGAGCCGGCTGCCGCTGCACGGTGCCGGAGGGTTCCTGCCGCGGCTGCGGATGGCGCTGAAGGACCCGGTGGGCTGGCGCACGGCGCTGTATGAGGTGATACGCCTGCCGTGGGGCATCGTCACCTTCACCGTCACGCTGGTCTCGCTGTTCGTGCTGTGGCCGGTGCTGCCGTTCATCGCGCGCGGGTTGGCCAACGCGGACCGGGCCATGGTGCGCGGTCTGCTGTCGCCGTCCGACGAACTGGAGCGGCGTGTGGCCGAGCTGGAGTCCGACCGGGGTGTCGTGGTCGACACGGCCGCGGCGGATCTGCGGCGGATCGAGCGCGATCTGCACGACGGGGCGCAGGCCCGGCTGGTGAACCTGGCCATGGGGCTGGGCCTGGCCAGGGAGAAGCTGCTGGAGGATCCCGACGCGGCGGCGTCGATGGTCGATGAGGCGCACGGCGAGGTGAAACTGGCGTTGCAGGAGCTGCGGGACCTGGCCCGCGGCATCCACCCCGCGGTCCTGACCGACCGCGGTCTCGACGCGGCCCTGTCGTCGGTCGCCTCGCGCTGCACGGTTCCGGTGAGGGTGACGGTCGATCTCACCGAGCGGCCGGCCGCGGCCATCGAGGGCATCGCCTACTTCACCGTCTCGGAGCTGCTGCAGAACGTCAGCAAGCACAGCGCCGCGCGTACGGCCTCGGTCGAGGTGTGGCGTTCGGCCGGCCGTCTGCTCATCCAGGTGGAGGACAACGGCCGCGGCGGTGCGAGCCTGGACGGCGGTACGGGGATGCGGGGGCTCGCCGACCGGCTGGGGGCGGTCGACGGTCTGTTCGTCGTGGAGTCGCCGGAGGGGGGGCCGACGACGGTGACGGCGGAGCTGCCGTGGCGAGACCGCTCCGGTGCCCTCGCCGAGGACACGCGTACGCGTACACCCGCGCGGAACTCCGTACGGCCGGCCACGTGACCGCGCCCCGCATGTCCGTGCGTGACCCGACCCGCGCCCGCACGGCCGTCCGCCCGGTCGGAGGTAGGGAAAACCCCCGTCCAGGACTGCGACGCGCTCCATGGTCCGCCGGCCTGCTGCGGAGGAGTCTGGGGATACGACAGCACAGCCGCCGGACGAGGAGAAGGACGACGCCGATGGCCACCGGGTACGAACAGGGCTACGGGCTCCACAGCAAGCCCACTGGGGGTACCGGGGGCACCGGGAGGGCCGGCGAGCGCCCGCACCGGGTGCCTGCGGTGCTGCGGGCACCGGTCGAGGGACGGACCTGGCGCGAGCTGGTGTACGTCCTGTTGAGTCTGCCGGTCAGCGTGCCGCTCTTCACCTATGCGGTCACGATGGTGTCGCTGGGTGCCGGTCTGCTGGTGACGTTCCTCGGCGTACCGGTGCTGGCCGCCGGACTCGCCGGATGCCGCGGGTTCGGGACGCTGGAGCGGATGCGGGCGCGGGGGCTGCTGGGCCTGGACGTGGCCGAGCCGGAGCCGCTGCGGGTGAAGCGCCGGGGGCTCATGGCCTGGATGGGGGCGGTGCTGAGGAGCGGCGCCTCGTGGCGGTCGCTGCTGTACGCGGTGCTCCACCTGCCGTGGGCGGTGTTCGCCTTCGCCGTCGCGGTGACCGTCTGGTCGATCGGCTGGTCGCTGCTGACGTATCCCCTGTGGTTCTGGGTCTTCCCGATGTACGCCGGTCAGGACGGGATACAGCTGTACGGCGACGGGCAGCACCAGATCTATCTGGACAACCTGTTCGAGATCACGGTGACCGCCATGATCGGACTGCTGTTCACCATCGTCACGCCGTGGATCGTGCGGGCGCTGACCATGGTGGACCGGCTGCTGGTGCACGGGCTGCTCGGGCCGTCCCGGCTGGCGACGCGGGTGGTGGAGCTGGAGTCGGGCCGGGGCGCCGTGGTGGACACGGCGGCGGCGGACCTGCGGCGCATCGAGCGCGATCTGCACGACGGGGCACAGGCCCGGCTGGTGGCGCTGGCCATGGACCTGGGGCTGGCGAAGGAGAAGCTGCGGGAGGACCCGCGGGCCGCGGCGCACATGGTGGACGAGGCGCACGGCGAGGTGAAGACGGCTCTGCAGGAGCTGCGGGACCTGGCGCGCGGCATCCACCCGGCCGTGCTGACCGACCGGGGCCTTGACGCGGCTCTCTCGTCGGTGGCCTCCCGGTGCACGGTCCCGGTGCAGGTCGACGTGGATCTGACGGAGCGCCCGGCGCCGGCGATCGAGGGCATCGCCTATTTCACCGTCTCGGAGCTGCTGCAGAACATCAGCAAGCACGCGCGGGCGACCCGGGCGACCGTGGAGGTGTGGCGGACGGAGAACCGGCTGATGGTGCAGGTCGAGGACGACGGCGTGGGCGGTGCCGACGTGTCGGAGGGTTCCGGACTGGCCGGCCTTGCGGAGCGGCTGGACGCGGTGGACGGCATCCTGGTGGTCGACTCCCCGTCCGGCGGCCCGACCCGGGTGACGGCGGAGCTGCCCTGGCGGGCGGGTCGGACGCGGTGAGCAAGCCGGCGCATGAGCGCGTGAGCGGCGGCTGAGGACGCGGAAGCGGCCGGCAGGTGTGCGGGTACGGGCGGTGGGCCCGTACCCGCACACTCCTGCACCAGGAAAGTGTCCTTGCTCCGTACCAGGACATGCCCCTGCCACCGGTGCGGCCCCTGCCCGCCAAGGCTTCTCTCGCGTCATCCCTCCGCGTCACCCGCCGAATGCTGGGATGCTGGTCCCGTCAGCCGGGCCTGCCGTACGGACGGGCCCGGATGAGGGGCGTGGGGGCCGATAATTCATGGAGGACAGAGTGCGTGTGGTCATCGCCGAGGATTCAGTGCTGCTGCGGGAGGGCCTGACCCGGTTGCTGACCGACCGGGGGCACGATGTCGTGGCCGGGGTCGGCGACGGCGACGCGCTGATCAAGACGATCACCGAGCTGAACGACCAGGGGGAGCTGCCGGACGTCGTGGTGGCCGACGTGCGGATGCCGCCGACGCACACCGACGAGGGCGTGCGGGCCGCCGTCCAGCTGCGCAAGACGTATCCGGGTGTCGGGGTGCTGGTGCTGTCACAGTACGTGGAGGAGCGCTACGCCACCGAGCTGCTCGCCCATTCCAGCCGGGGCATCGGCTACCTGCTCAAGGACCGGGTGGCCGAGGTACGGGAGTTCGTGGACGCGGTGGTGCGCGTGGCCGAGGGCGGTACGGCCCTGGACCCCGAGGTCGTCGCGCAGTTGCTCGGCCGCAGCCGCAAGCAGGACGTTCTCGCGGGACTCACCCCACGTGAGCGGGAGGTCCTGGGGCTGATGGCGGAGGGACGGACGAACTCGGCGATCGCCCGGCAGCTGGTGGTGAGCGACGGAGCCGTGGAGAAGCACGTCAGCAACATCTTCCTGAAGCTGGGGCTGTCCCCGGGTAACGGCGACCACCGCCGGGTGCTCGCGGTCCTGACCCACCTCAAGTCCTGAACCGGACCCGCCCGACCCGCTTACGGGTGACGCCGGTGGCCGACGGCTGAACCGCCGGCGGGCGGCGTCCTGGAAGGCAGGAGCCGGTGGGTCGGCGACCAGGGCGAATGTGGGCAGGAGACGCGATGCGTCGGTGCTCCGCACGTCGTACCGACGCATCGCGGGGAGACCGCGGGACATCTCCAAGTCGTGTCCAAGATGCGAATGACCCGAGGAAGGCGACCCTTACGGACGTAGGGTTGATCCAGGGACGGCCTGCGGAAGGGCCGGTCCCGGACAGCCGCCCTCGAGGAGGTCCAGTTCAGTGACCAGTCAGGTCAGCAGCCCAGCGGAGCAGGCCGACGGAACAGTCCTAGGAGAGCAGCGCAAAGCGGCGGGCGCGAAGGACGTCCGCCGTCTGGACCGGGTGATCATCAGGTTCGCGGGGGACTCGGGTGACGGTATGCAGCTCACCGGTGACCGCTTCACCTCGGAGACGGCTTCCTTCGGCAACGACCTGTCGACCCTGCCGAACTTCCCCGCCGAGATCCGTGCCCCGGCCGGCACCCTGCCGGGTGTCTCGTCCTTCCAGCTCCACTTCGCCGACCACGACATCCTCACCCCCGGTGACGCGCCGAACGTGCTGGTGGCGATGAACCCCGCCGCGCTGAAGGCGAACATCGGGGACCTGCCGCGCGGCGCGGAGATCATCGTCAACACGGACGAATTCACCAAGCGGGCGATGCAGAAGGTCGGCTACGCCAGCAACCCGCTGGAGGACGGCTCGCTCGACGGCTACAGCCTCCATCCGGTGCCGCTGACGACGCTGACGGTCGAAGCGCTGAAGCAGTTCGACCTCACCCGCAAGGAGGCCGAACGCAGCAAGAACATGTTCGCGCTCGGCCTGCTGAGCTGGATGTACCACCGGCCCACCGAGGGCACGGAGAGGTTCCTGAACTCGAAGTTCGCCAGGAAGCCGGACATCGCCGCGGCCAACATCGCCGCGTACCGGGCGGGCTGGAATTTCGGGGAGACGACGGAGGACTTCGCCGTCTCCTACGAGGTGGCCCCGGCCACCACGGCGTTCCCACCGGGCGTGTACCGGAACATCTCCGGCAACCTGGCCCTGGCGTACGGCCTGATCGCGGCGTCCCGGCAGGCGGATCTGCCGCTGTTCCTGGGGTCGTACCCGATCACGCCGGCCTCGGACATCCTGCACGAGCTGAGCCGGCACAAGAACTTCGGCGTGCGGACCTTCCAGGCCGAGGACGAGATCGCCGGCATCGGTGCCGCACTGGGGGCGGCTTTCGGCGGTTCGCTGGCGGTGACGACGACCAGTGGCCCCGGGGTGGCGCTGAAGTCCGAGACGATCGGTCTCGCGGTGTCGCTGGAGCTGCCGCTGCTGATCGTGGACATCCAGCGCGGCGGCCCGTCCACGGGCCTGCCCACCAAGACCGAGCAGGCGGACCTGCTCCAGGCGATGTACGGGCGCAACGGCGAGGCGCCGGTCCCGGTGGTCGCGCCGCGTACGCCGGCCGACTGCTTCGACGCGGCGCTCGAGGCGGCCCGGATCGCGCTGACCTACCGGACGCCGGTGTTCCTGCTTTCCGACGGCTATCTGGCCAACGGCAGCGAGCCGTGGCGCGTTCCGGACACGGAGGAGCTGCCGGACCTGCGCGTGCGGTTCGCGCAGGGCCCCAACCACACGATGGACGACGGCACCGAAGTGTTCTGGCCGTACCAGCGGGACCCGCACACTTTGGCCCGGCCGTGGGCGGTCCCGGGCACACCGGGTCTGGAGCACCGGATCGGCGGCATCGAGAAGCAGGACGGCACAGGCAACATCTCGTACGACCCGGCCAACCACGACTTCATGGTGCGCATTCGGCAGGCGAAGATCGACGGTGTCGACGTCCCCGATCTGGAGGTCGACGACGCGGACGGCGACGCCAGGGTCCTGGTGCTCGGCTGGGGGTCCACCTACGGGCCGATCACCGCGGCCGTACGGCGTATCAGGGGCGCGGGGGGCGCGGTCGCGCAGGCTCATCTGCGCCACGTCAACCCCTTCCCGCGGAATCTGGGGGAGGTCCTGAAGCGTTACGAGAAGGTGGTCGTACCCGAGATGAACCTCGGCCAGCTCGCGACCCTGATCCGGGCGAAGTACCTGGTCGACGCCCACTCCTACAACCAGGTCAACGGCATGCCGTTCAAGGCGGAGCAGCTTGCCGGGGCACTGAAGGAGGCCATCGATGACTGAGACGATGACAGGCGGCCCGTCCTCCCTCGGCGACTCCCCGTCCGGCGAGGCGCTCGCCCTGGTGCCCAAGGCCGCGGGCACACAGTCGATGAAGGACTTCAAGTCCGACCAGGAGGTGCGCTGGTGCCCCGGCTGCGGCGACTACGCCGTCCTGGCCGCCGTGCAGGGCTTCATGCCCCAGCTCGGGCTGGCGAAGGAGAACATCGTCTTCGTCTCCGGCATCGGCTGTTCGTCCCGGTTCCCGTACTACATGAACACCTACGGGATGCATTCCATCCACGGCCGCGCTCCCGCGATCGCGACGGGCCTGGCGGCGTCCCGGCGCGACCTGAGCGTGTGGGTCGTCACCGGTGACGGGGACGCGTTGTCCATCGGCGGCAACCATCTGATCCACGCGCTGCGCCGCAACGTCAACCTGAAGATCCTGCTGTTCAACAACCGGATCTACGGTCTGACCAAGGGCCAGTACTCGCCGACGTCCGAGATCGGCAAGATCACCAAGTCGACACCGGTGGGATCGCTGGACGCGCCCTTCAACCCGGTGTCGCTGGCGATCGGCGCGGAGGCGTCCTTCGTGGCCCGTACGGTCGACTCGGACCGCAGGCACCTGACCGAGGTACTGCGGCAGGCCGCGGCCCATCCGGGCACAGCCCTGGTCGAGATCTACCAGAACTGCAACATCTTCAACGACGGCGCCTTCGAGGTCCTCAAGGACCGGCAGCGGGCCGAGGAGGCGGTGATCCGGCTGGAGCACGGGAGCCCGATCCGCTTCGGCGCGGGAGGCACGAAGGGCGTCGTCCGGGACCGGACCACCGGTGACCTGAAGGTGGTCGTGGTGACGCCGGAGAACGAGGCGGAGATCGTGGTCCACGACGCGCACTCGGCGTCCCCGACCACCGCGTTCGCGGTGTCCCGGCTCGCCGATCCGGACACCCTGCACCACACCCCGATCGGTGTCTTCCGCTCCGTGGACCGCCCGGTCTACGACACGCTGATGGCCGAGCAGCTGGACACCTCCGTCGAGCAGCACGGCAAGGGCGACCTCGGCGCACTGCTGGCGGGCAACGACACGTGGACGGTCGTCGGCTGAGCGACTGAGCGGCCGAGGTACTGCCCGCTGAAAGCCGGAGCCCCGCACGAGGCCCGGACGTCTCAGGGCGTCCGGGCCTCGTCGCGCGTCCGCCTGGCTTCGTCGTACGCCTGACGGGCGGCCAGTACGTCGTCCATGCGCTGCTCCGTCCACAGGGCCAGCGCACGCACCTGTTCGGCGGCCTCGTGCCCCAGACCGGTGAGGGAGTAGTCGACGCGCGGCGGGATCACCGGTCTGGCGTCACGATGGACGAGGCCGTCGCGCTCCAGCGTCTGGAGGGTCTGGGTGAGCATCTTCTCGCTGACCCTGCCGATCGTCCGGCGCAGCTCACTGAAGCGGTGGGGCCGTTCCTGGAGCCGGATCAGCACGAGCACGCCCCAGCGGCTCGTCACGTGCTCCAGGACCAGGCGCTGCGGACTCATCGCCTCCTGCGCGCTCCACAGCGGCCCGGAAAAAGGCGCCGGTGCGGGCGCCGGGGGCACGGATCCATCCTCGCTTACTGTCGTACCAGTACCTTGCTTCAGAGCGGGTACTTACAAAGAGTTAGCGTAACTCCTGGCGTTGGCGACACCGCACCCCACAAGAAGTTCTGATCATGAGCATCGTCGTCACCGGAGTCACCGGAGTCACCGGAGTCACCGGAGTCACCGGACACCTCGGCCGCCACATCGTGGAACAACTGCTGGAGAAGGTTCCGGCCGGACAGGTCACCGCCGTCGTGCGCAGCCCGGAGAAGGCCGCCGACCTGGCGGAGCGCGGCGTGCGGCTCGCGGTCGCCGACTCCAACGCCCCGAGACCTTCGACGGCGCGTTCGCGGCGGGCGACAAGGGCCGGGTGCAGCAGCACCGGGGGGTCATCGGGGCCGCCAAGGCGGCCGGTGTCGCCCTGCTCGCCTGCACGAGCGCCCCAAAACGCTGACCGCCGCGCTCGCCGACGACCACCGCGGCACCGAGAAGGCCCTGCTGGACTCCGGTGTGCCGTACGTCCTGCTGCGCAACGGCTGGCACCACGAGGTCTACACCGAGAACCTCGTCCCGGTACCGGAGCACGACGCGGTCGTCGTACTGACCGGTGAGGGCCACGAGAACAAGACGTACGAGCTGGGCGGCGACGAGGCGTGGAGCCTCGCCGAGTACGCGGCCGGGCTGAGCCGGCAGACCGGCAGGGAGATCACCTACAAGCCGGTCACGGTCGAGGAGCTCACCGGCGTCCTGACCGGCGCCGGACTGCCCGAGCCGATGGCCGCCGTCTTCACCGGCGTGGACGCCTCCATCGAGAAGGGTGAGCTGGTCGTCACCAGTGGCGAGCCGGCCCCTCTGGCCGGCCGCCCGGCCACGCCGCTCGCGGACGCCATCGCCACCGCACCGAAGGGATGACCTCCGCGCGGGCCCGCGGCCCGGCCGCACACCCCTGCCTGTCATGACCGTATTCCGATACGGGCATGACAGGCAGGGGTGTGCGGCGTTACCGTCGTCCGGGCGGCCGACGGCCGCCCGGACGGCACGCGTCGAACGCCCCGGACGCAGCAGGTGAGAAGGAGGACCCGTGACCGAGAAGTCGGCCAACGAGCGGCGCAGGGGACTGCTGAACGGCTTCGCGGCATACGGCATGTGGGGACTCGTCCCCCTCTTCTGGCCCCTCCTCAAGCCCGCGGGGGCCGTGGAGATCCTGGCCCACCGGATGGTCTGGTCGCTGTTGTTCGTGGGCGCCGCCCTGCTCGTCATACGCCGCTGGGCCTGGCTCGGAGAGTTGCTGCGGCAGCCTCGCCGGCTGGCCCTGATCGCGGTGGCCGCGGCGGTCATCACCGTGAACTGGGGCGTCTACATCTGGGCGGTGAACTCCGGGCACGTCGTCGAGGCCTCCCTCGGCTACTTCATCAACCCGCTGGTCACCATCGCCATCGGCGTACTGCTGCTGAAGGAACGGCTGCGGCCCGTGCAGTGGACAGCGGTGGGGGTCGGCTTCGCCGCGGTGCTCGTCCTCACCGTCGGCTACGGCCGTCCGCCGTGGATCTCGCTCTGCCTCGCCTTCTCCTTCGCCGTCTACGGGCTGGTGAAGAAGAAGGTCAACCTCGGCGGCATCGAGTCGCTGGCCGCCGAGACGGCCATCCAGTTCCTGCCCGCGCTCGGCTATCTGCTGTGGCTGGGAAGCCGGGGCGGTTCCGCGTTCGGCACCGAGGGCACGGGACACGCGGCACTGCTCGCAGCCACCGGGATCGTCACCGCGCTCCCCCTGGTCTGCTTCGGCGCCGCCGCGATCCGTGTGCCGCTGTCCACGATGGGGCTGCTCCAGTATCTGGCCCCGGTGTTCCAGTTCCTGCTCGGCATCCTCTACTTCAAGGAGGCCATGCCGCCCGAGCGCTGGGCCGGCTTCGCGCTGGTGTGGCTGGCTCTCATGCTGCTGACCTGGGACGCGCTGCGCACCGCCCACCGCTCCGCCCGCGCGCTCACCAGGAAGCGGGCGAGGGTCGCGGCGGCAGCGGCGGCGGCAGCCACGGCCGGTGCGGTCACGACGGTCACGACGGCCACCGCCATGGCGACGCACCCCGTGGAGCCGGCGGGGGATGCGGCTGATGCGGTGGACACGGTGGACGCCCCGGTAGCCAGGCCCTAGACGAGTAAGTCGTATGTCTTCAGTGGTCGTAGGCGATCAACGATCGAGTGATCGGTGCGCCGGTCAGGTTGTTCAGCCAGATCGCGGCGGCCATGGCCAGAATGCGCTGGGCGACGCGGACCGCGACGCCCGCGCAGCTGCGCCCTCCGTGGCCCTCCAGGTCGAGCTGGCCTTTGAGGGTGTCGTTGACCGACTCGATCAGCTGGCGGACCTTCTTCAGCATCGGCTCGCCGTACCGGGCCTTCTCGCGCTTGCGGGAGGGCCGCAGCAAGGTGATGCCGTGGTCGGCCAGCAACTGCTCGAAAGCTCGGCCGGCGAAGCCCTTGTCGGAGATGAGCAGGATGCCGTCGTGCTCGGCGACGACGCCTGCTTCGACCTCCAGCATCGCGGCCGGCACCTCGCGTTCGCCGATCTTGGGGTCCGCCAGGGCCCACAGGATCGGCATCCCGGCCGGGGTGCACACGAGGTACAGCCGCAGCCCCCAGAAGAACCGCGAGTGGCTGGCGCAGTAGCCGTATCCGGCCCATCCGGCCAGGTCGGAGCGTTTCACGGTGGGCCGCGACATGCCGCACGGCACCGGGGTGGAGTCCACGATCCAGCAGTCGTCCAGCCAGAAGTCGGACGCCTTCGCGAGCATCCGGACGACCCGCTTGACCAGGCCGAGCGCCGCGCGCAGGCGTTTGTTGTAGCCGGACTGCTGGGGCAGGTACGGAAACATCCCGGCCAGGTGCTTGCGGGCGTAGCGCAGCCAGTGGGCTTCGGAGGTGAATCCGAGCATCGCCTGGGCGACCGCGGCGCACACCAGCTCGGAGTCGGTCAGCAACGGCGGCCTGCCCAGCCAACGCGGCCCTCCCAACTCGTCGTCGATCTTCACGTACAGTGCGGTGATGAGGGTCTCGAGGTCGTTCGTCACACATCGACCAACGGGACCCTCACCCTTTGCGCTCAACGAGGACTCTGCTGCGCAATTACCCGGCGTGATGACGCCGTGCCGATACGGCCTTCAGAGCGCGTCGCAGATGCAGGCAGGCCGGGCGCGGCCGAGCCCTGAAAGCATGGCACGTGATCGCTCGCCGAATTGAGCAGCAGAGTCAACGAGACTTCGGACTTACTCGTCTAGGGCCGTTCGAAGCGCTTGAATGGCTCCATGACGCAGCCACCGGCCTCACCCGCTCCCGAGGGCCCCACCGATTCCGCCGCTCCCGTGCACTGGAAGCTCGTCATCGACACGGCCGACCCGCACGCACAGGCCGACTTCTGGGCCGCCGCCCTCGGATACACGGTCGAGGACCACAGCGCACTCATCGGGAAGCTGCTCGGTCTGGGCTCCGTACCGGCCGGGCTGACCACCGAGCAGCACGGCCGCGCCGCCTGGCGTGACCTGGCCGCGGTACGGCATCCCGACGACCCGCACCAGGAGGAGAGCGGCACAGGGCTGGGACGGCGGCTGCTGTTCCAGCGGGTGCCGGAGCCGAAGACGGCCAAGAACCGGCTCCACCTCGACCTGCACCCCGGTGAGGGGCGCCGCGAGGCGGAGGTGGCACGGCTGGAGCGGCTTGGGGCGAGGGTGCTGCGGCGCGTGGAGGAGCCGTCCGGTTCCTGGACGGTGATGACGGACCCGGAAGGCAACGAGTACTGCGTCCACTGAGGCCTTCACGGCCCGGGCGAGTCCGCTCGTTCACCCGTGCTGGGCGCGGGCGGTCAGGCGGGCCATGCGGGCGCGGGCGGACTCCAGTTCCTCGAGTTCGTCGGCGGCCGGGCCGCCCTCGCCGGCGAGTTCGGTCCACCGCTCGATCAGGTCGCGTCCCAGTTCCAGACCGCGCAGCGGGTCGCGCACCGCGCGCCAGGCGGTGGCCGCGCTGCGGACGTTGCCGTAGGCGGCCTCCGCGTCGCCCGCCCGACGGTGGATACCGGCGAGGTCGAGGGAGAGCCGGAAGGCGTGCAGCGGCTCGTCGCCGAGGTAGGCGATGTACGCGGTCAGCTCGCGCAGCCGGAGTACCTCGGGGTGCTCGGGCCCCAGCGTCTGCGAGGCCTCGGCCACCGTCTCCCCGGCCAGTCGCGCCGCGGTCTCGATCCGGCCCGCCCGGACTGCGTCGTCGATCAGGCCCATGGGACCGGCCAGACGGGTCTCGCCCGGTACGGCCGGCGGCTCGTCCCCGAGCATCGCCTCCGCCACGGCGTCGAAGCCGCGGGGCGGCATCGGTCGGCGATCGGGGTCGCTGCCGGTGCCGGTTCCGGTGCCGGTGCCGGTGCCACTGCCGCACACGTCCTCGGGAAGCGGTTCGGGCATCCGGGGACGGCCGGTTCGCGGCGCCGGACCGGCCGGCGGAGGCAGGGGGCTCGGTATCCGGTCGACCGGCGGGAGCGGGTATGCCGGGGGCCTCGGGGACGCTGCCGGGCCCCCCGGGGGGCTGTCCGCTTCGGGGGCGGGGTGCGGCCGCGCGTCCATGGGCGGTGGCGGGCCGAACTCACCGGTCGGCGCCGCGACCGTTCCCGGGGGTGCCGCTCCTGTCGCCGCCCCGGGCACCGGTCGCAGCCGGAAGGTGGGGGCAGAGTCCCGTACGGCGTCGGGTACCGGATCCCGGTCCGGGGCTGATGCCCGTGCCGGAGCCGGGTCCGGCACGGGACGCAGGATGTGGGTGGACCGGTCGTGCCCGGGGCGCGGGGGCAAAACGGCGACCGGGCCCGGGGCCGGGGCTGCGGAGAAGGACGCGTCGGCATGCGGCGCGGCCGCTGGTTCCTCCTGGACCACACCCCGGCCCGGCGCACGGCCCGGCCCCGGCTCCGGCGCGGCCCCCGGCGCGGACTCCGGCCCCGGCTCCGGTTTCATCGGCGCCGGCTCCCCCGTGAAGCGGCTGGCGCCGTCCGGGCCGACCTGGAGGGGGACCACGTAGCCGATGCGCTCGTCGTGGACGGTGGCCAGGACGGCATGCCCCGAGGCGAGGGCGATGCGGTGGAGCCGGTTCAGCACGGCGTGCTGAACCGGCTCATCGGGTCCGGCGACCACCAGTACCCCGTCGACGGACGCACTCCGCGGGCCCGCGCCGCCCTCCGCCGCGACGGGTATACGGACGTCGATCGGCACTGCAGCAAGGTGCGCCGCGTGTGCGGCCTGCTGCTGTCCCCGCTTCTTCTCACGGCCGAGTCGCGCCATCGTCCCCTCATTCGGGTTGTTGACCTACCGACGAGTCTGTCCGCTGAGCCCTGTTTCTCACGTCACCGCGTTGTCACAGGCTCGTCCCAACGGCCGGCACGAGGACCGGGGTGGCGGGGCGGGAGAACGGGCATGCGTACAGTCCTGCGACAAGGACCGGAGATCTGGATCCGAGGGCCGGTGGGAGAGCCGGAGCCGGACCCGCCGGAGTTCGCCCACGCCCAGGCGGTGACCCGGCGCTTCTCCTGGGGCGGCCTCCAGGGCAGTGCCGGGGTCGCCACCCTCGCCGCGGTGCACGGTGATCACGACAACGGCCGCGCCTGGCCCGGACCGGCCGGTCCTCAGCCGGTGCTGCTCGTCGCCCGGACACACGCGTCCGGTCTGGAGACCGTCGTCCCGGCCGTGGAGATGTTCCGGCGCGGGGAGGTCCCGTACGGGCTCGCTCTCGATGCCGTTGTCCTGGTGGCGGACGCGCCGGGTTGCCTGCCGCGCTCCCTCGCCCAGCGGATCCGGTACCTCGAGTCCGTGGCCGATGTCTACCGCGTGCCGTGGGTGCCCGCGTGGCGCCTGGGAGACCTGGGCGGCCGACGGCCGCGCGAGGCCGGGCCACTGGCCCGCCTGACGGGATCGATGCGCTGAGCGGCGGCCGGGACGCCACTCGGGCTTCGGCCTCGGTGACGGAGATCGCCTCCGCGGTGCGCACGGGGACGGTGCGGGCCGTCGATGTGGTCGCAGAGTCGCTGGAGCGGATCGAACGGGCCGATCCGGCGCTGTGCGCGTTCACCGAGGTGTGGGCCGAGGAGGCACTGCGGCGGTCCGGTGAGGTGGACGCCCTGGTCGAGGCGGGCCCTTCGCATCCGCCGCGTCCGTCCGGCCCGGGCGAGGGCGGGGGTCCCGGGGCTCACGCATGGCTGCCGCTGGCCGGGGTGCCCCTCGCCGTCAAGAAGGGGCGGCACGGGCTGCGGGCGGCGGGCCCGCTGCTCACGGCCGGTTGTGTCGCGGTGGGTGCCACCGCGGTACCCGGGCCCGGCACCTCCTGGCAGACCTGGGGTCTCGGGGCGCGCGGACGGACCGTCAATCCGTGGCGGGCCGACCGTACGCCGGGCGGCTCCTCTGCCGGGGCCGCGGTCGCGGTGGCGGCGGGCCTGGTGCCGCTGGCGACGGGCAGCGACGGCGCGGGGTCGGTACGCGTCCCGGCGGCTTGGTGCTCAGTCGTCGGCCTCAAGGTCACCAACGGCCTGTTCCCCTCACCCGACCGCACGGGGCTCGCTGCTCCCGGGGTCCTCGCCCGTACGGCGGCCGACGCGGCGGCCTGGTGGCAGGCGGTGTCACCGACGCCCACCGGCGTCGGTGCGCGGCCGCCCCTCCTGCGCACCGCCGTCTGGTCCCCCGGTCTCGGCTTCGCAGATCCCGATCCGGAGCCCCTCGCGCTGGCACGGGCAGCGGTCGACCGGCTCGTCGACGCCGGAGTCGTACGGCTCGCACGGCCGTCGGCACCGCCGGTGCTCATGGACCCCGCCCCGGCCTGGCTCGTTCTGCGCAACTCCGGCACGGCCCCCTCCGGCCTCGCCGACGCCCACCGCCTCAGGGCGGAGAACGACCGGCGCCTGGCCCGCCCCTTCACCGGCACCGAGCTGCTGCTCACGCCCACCGCACCCACCGCACCGCACGGCCACGAAGGTCCGGGGAACGTCTACTCCACCGCGCTCACCTGGGCGTTCAACCTGAGCGGTCACCCCGCGCTGAGCCTGCCCGCCGGGTTCGGCACCGACGGCTGCCCAGCCGGACTCCAACTGGTGGCGCCGCCCGGACGGGAGGCACTGCTGCTCGCCGTGGCAGGGGCCGCGAAGAAGCCGAGCGGCCGAGGAGCCGAGGGCCGCCGTCCGAATCCCCTTGGACATTTACTTGCTCATACATATGATGCACATGCCGGTAATTGGTGCGCGCCGACCATCTGGAGGATGACCATGACACGCCGTTTCCTTTTCGTCCTGGGGAGCGCCCGACGCGACGGCAACTCCGCGCTGCTGTCCCGCCGGGCCGCCGAACAACTGCCCGCGGGTACGGAGCAGCGCTGGATCGACCTCGCCGACCATCCGCTGCCCGACTTCGAGGACCTCCGCCACGACAGCGAGCACGTCCGCCCCACGGAGGGCGATGTCGCCCTGCTGCTCGACGCCACCGTCGCGGCGACGGACGTGGTGATCGTCTCGCCGCTGTACTGGTACTCGGTGTCCGCGCAGACCAAGCGCTACCTGGACCACTGGTCGGGCTGGCTGCGCACCCCCGGCCTGGACTTCAGGGCGACGATGGCGGGGCGCACGCTCTGGGGTGTCACGGTGCTCGCGGACGACGAGCCGGTGGTCGCCGACCCACTGGTCAACACGCTCCACCACTCCGCCGCCTACCTGGGCATGCACTTCGGCGGGGTGCTCCTCGGCAACGGCAGCAAGCCCGGTGACGTGCTGAAGGACACCGAGGCCCTCGCCCGCGCGAAGACGTTCTTCGCACCGGAGGCCCCCGCCCCGCTCGCCCGGTTCCCCTACGAAACCGGGTCTACGCGGTGATGTCCTTCGTCGTGAACCTCGCCCAGGCCGCCGAGCCGAACACCAGCGCGTACAAGGACTGGAGACCGAGGTTCCTCACCAGGTCCTCCCAGTAGACGGGCTCGCGCACGAGGTCGGCGAAGGAGAACCAGTAGTGGGAGAAGAAGTACGGGTGGAGGGCGTCGAGCTGCGGGATCTGGCCGAGGATCCGGACGGTGATCAGCAGCCCCACCGTCGTCGCCATCGCCGCGATGCCGCTGCTGGTCAGCGTGGACACGAACAGGCCGAGCGCCGCCACCCCGACCGGTGACGCGGCGACGGCCAGGGCGATCAGCAGGGCTCTGCCCAGCCCCTCCGCGAAGCCAATCCGGGTGCCGGAGATGGTCGTGAGGTCGCCGAGCGGGAACAGGAGCGCCCCCACGGCCAGGGCGGAGAGGGCCACGACGAGGGTGGCGGCCAGGCAGAAGGCGATGACGGTGGCGTACTTGATGAGCAGCAGCCGGGTCCGGCCGGCGGGGCGACGAGGAGATACCGGACACCGGCCGTCACCAGCGCGGCGTTCACCTCGGCGAGGTCGCGCTCGGGCGCCTCACCGGTCACCCGGTCGTCGGTGGCCACGACATCGCCGACGCCCTGTTCCTTCAGCACCCGCGCCGCGTCCGCCGGGTCCGGTGCGGTCACCACCAGCCGGCCGCCTGCGGCCAGGTCGGCGACGGGCCCCTGGGTGAGCAGCCGTCCGCGCGCCATCACGGCGGCATGCGTACCCACCTGCTCGACCTCGTCGAGCAGGTGCGAGGAGAGGAAGACGGTCGCGCCGTCCGAAGCCAACTCCCTCACCGGAGCGCGGATCTCCCGCATGCCCTGCGGGTCGAGTCCGTTGGCCGGCTCGTCCAGGACGAGCAGGGTGCGGGGCTGGAGCAGGGCCGCCCCGAGTCCGAGGCGCTGCTTCGTACCGAGGGAGTACGCCTTCGCCTTCTTGCCCACGGCGGCCGTGAGGCCCACCCGGTCCAGGGCGGCGGTGACGCGGGCGCGCCGGGTGCGCGGATCGGCGGTCGGATCGGCGTCGTCGTATCGCAGAAGGTTGTCCCGGCCGGAGAGGAAGCCGTACAGGGCGGGCCCTCGATGAGGGCCCCGACCCGCGGGAGCACGGCGCGCGCGGAGCGCGGCATGGGCCGTCCAAGAACGTGCGCCGTGCCCGAGGTGGGCTCGATCAGGCCCATCAGCATGCGGGTGGTGGTGGTCTTGCCGGATCCGTTGGGGCCGAGGAAGCCGAAGACGCTGCCCGCCGGGACGGTCGGATCGAAGCCGTCGGCGGCGAGCTGCCCGCCGCGGTAGCGCTTGGTGAGGGTACGGGTGACGCCGTCACCCGTACCCCGCGTGGCGGACGCCTCGCCCATCGGCTCCCTCGTTCCCTGTCGTGCCGCTGGCCGGGTTACTTCGCCTCGTTGGCCGCCTTCACCAGGGTGTCCTTGGTGACGGCGCCCACGTAGACCTTGCCGTCCTCGGTGAGCAGGGCGTTGACCAGGCGGGTGCTGAACATGGTGCCCGTGCCGAACCCGCCCTTCACCTGGTCGCCGAACGAGCCGAGGAAGCCGTCGAGGTCCCCGCCTCCGGAGCCGGTCGGCAGACCGCCCTCCGCGCCGGTGTCGAAGGTGGCGACGGAGTTCCAGCCCTCGCCGAGCACCTCCAGTCCGTCGAGGCCCTTGGCCAGGTCCTCCTCGGACTTCGAGGCACCCTGCGGCTTCCCGTACTCCCTTCCCCTCTCGTCACCGCCCTGCTCACCGCCCTGCTCACCGCCGTCCGGCTCGCCCTCCTCGGTCACCTTGGCGCCCTTGGGCGGGGTGAAGTCGAAGGTCGACGCGGCGGGCCGGTCGAAGCTGACCTTGGTGAAGCCGACGTCCACGACGGCGGCACCGCCGCTCGCCGGGGTCAGCGTGAACTTCAGCGGCGTACCGGTCCTGTGGTCCACCGCGATGCTGATGGCGCCGACCGTGGAGCCGGACTGCCTGGGCTTGACGACCAGCTTGTACGCGTCCCGGCCGGCCACCTGCGCGGTGCCGTCGACGGTGACGGACGTGGTGTCGTCGACCGACTTCAGCGCCTCCTCGGCGAAGTCCTTCGGCATGGCCGGGCGCTGGTGCTCTTGGCCCTCGTCCCCGGCGGACCCGTCGGTGGTGCCGTGGAAGACCTCGTTGGACTCGCTGTCGTAGCCCCAGACGTCCTCGCCGTTGTGGATCAGGCTGTACTCGGACGCGCTCCCGAGCAGCGACACCTTCTGCCGCTCGGGGCCGTCGGCCGCGATGCGCAGGGTGTGCGTGCCGGACGCCAGCTCGGTGAGCTTGGCCGTCGGGTCGGCGGAGGAACCGTCGGCATCGCCCCGGCCCATGGCGCCGGAGGCCAGGCTGTTCTCCAGGCCGCCGAGGTCCGGCAGCCCGAGGTCGGTAGTGATCTTCACGGTGCCGGACAGCTGCTCGACGTCCGACTGGGCGATCTTCTCGATGAGTTGCGCGGCGGTGATCTTCGGCAGGTCCGGGTCGCCGGAGTCGGCGATCGCGGGGACGAGCCCGATGGTCACGGCCGCCACTCCTATCACCGTGACCGGAACGACGTACCGCGCGGCCCTGCGCCGGCCCGCGCCCCGCTCGTCGGCCTCGCCGGCCTGACGAGCGGTCGTCGTGTCGTCGGATTCATACGGTGCCATGTGTGCCTTACCTCCGTGGTCGGCGGCGGCCTGCGTCTCGTGTCGCTCACACCAGTCACACCCTGAGCCGCCATTCTCACCCGAATCGGTGAGGAGTGGTGATGTCCGTCGTCTTCCATCTGACCAAACCCGGCGGGCAGATGCGTCAGACCCCGGACTCAACTCCGTGTACTACTGCGGTATGACACGGGGCGTTGTTTCGGTACCCGACCAGTAGGGGTCGAGGTCCGGGGGCGGCGGCGGACGGGACGGCGGCGGGTCAGCCGGCCCGGTGCACCACCGCGTCGCACAGCTCGACCAGGGCCGTCTTCGACTCGCACTCCGGCAGCGGGGCCAGCGCCGAACGCGCCTCCTCCGCGTAGCGCACGGTGTCCCGGCGGGCCTGCTCCAGCGCGGGGTGGGCACGCAGCAGCCGCAGCGCCTCGGCATGCCGGGCGTCGTCGCCGAGGTCGGAGTCGAGCAGCTCGCGCAGGGCGATGTCCTCGGCCAGCCCCAGCCGGGCCGCCCGCTCGCGCAGCCGCAGCACGGGCAGCGTCGGAATGCCCTCGCGCAGGTCGGTGCCCGGGGTCTTGCCGGACTCGTGGGAGTCGGAGGCGATGTCCAGTACGTCGTCGGCGAGCTGGAAGGCGACCCCGAGCCGCTCGCCGTACTGAGTCAGCACATCCACGACCGTGTCGTTCGCGCCGGACATCATGGCGCCGAACCGGCAGGCGACGGCGACCAGCGAGCCGGTCTTGCCGCCGAGGACGTCCAGGTAGTGGTCGACCGGGTCCCGGCCCTCCTGCGGCCCCGCGGTCTCCAGGATCTGACCGGTGACCAGGCGCTCGAACGCCTCGGCCTGCACCCGTACGGCCTCCGGGCCCAGGTCGGCCAGGATGTGCGACGCGCGCGCGAAGAGGAAGTCGCCGGTGAGGACCGCGACGGAGTTGCCCCATCGGGTGTTGGCGCTGGGCACCCCGCGCCGTACGGTGGCGTCGTCCATCACGTCGTCGTGGTACAGCGTGGCCAGGTGGGTCAGCTCCACGACCACGGCGGACGGTACGACACCGGGTGCGTAGGGGTCGCCGAACTGGGCGGCGAGCGTCACGAGCAGCGGCCGGAACCGCTTGCCACCGGCCCGCACCAGGTGCTGGGCGGCCTCGGTGATGAAGGGGACCTCACTCTTCGTGGCCTCGAGCAGCCCTTCCTCGACAGCCGTCATTCCGGCCTGGACATCGGCCTCCAGAGCCTGGTCCCGCACGCTCAGCCCGAACGGCCCGACGACGGTCACGAGGGGTCTCCTGTCTGCTGGTGTCCACTGACGCCTAGACGTCTTGCACAGTTTGTCGATAGGTCGCTGACGTCACTCGAGTCAGCGTATCCGGTCATGTTTCGATCACCGCCAGCACCCACATTCCCCGGCCTCACCCGCACACACGCGGACGGCGCCTCACGGCGCCCTCCCATATCGGATCACCACCAGATCGTTCCTGACCAGTTGACGACAAAGGATATTCGCCATCTTTCGGGCGTAGCGGCCCGCCCTCGACGCGCAGCCCCGCCCGCCACCCACCCCATCCGACCCACCCGATCCCGCGGTCCCCTTTGTCGCGATTGTCAAGCCAATTCCCCTTGGCGGCAAATGCTTCCGCGTGGCGCGTCCAGTGAAGTGAGTCACGCGCGCCCCGGCGCGCCCGCCCCTCACACCTGCCCACGCTTTCCCTTGCCCCGAAAGCGAGTTGACCCTTGACGCCCTCAAGGGATCAAGTACCCCAAAACCCCCGGAACAAGATCAAGCGGCGCGATCCGTGATCGTCGCACTTGTTTCCGACAAGTGGACTCGCATACGTTCCCGGCTTGTCGGGCGGACGCCGAATCCTGCCGCCGCCCGCGCCACCCATCGACGAACTCACTCACGCACGGCAGGAGCGGGGGACCCAGGTAAGCCGCCGGACCGGTGCGCACCCGGAACGGCTCGGGGTGAAGCCATGCCCGCACGGGCACGGCCGGGCACTCTCCCGCCCGAACCCGACAGCTCACCTCGCAGGCGTAGGAGAGGAACACAGACATGACCGCATCCGGTCCGCCCCGCCGCTTCGGCCGCTCCCGCCTCGTCCGCTCCTTCGCCGTCGCCGGTGTCGCGGCGGTCGCCCTCCCGCTGTTCGGCGCCACCGCCGCCTCGGCCGCGCCCGCCGCTGCCGCGACGTCCACCCCTGCCGCCGCCGGCACCGTGACCGCGTACCCGGACAACCTCGACGGCTGGATCCGCGAGTCGCTGTCCGTCATGGCGCAGCACGGCATCCCCGGCGGCTACGACTCCATCCACCGCAACATCCTGCGCGAGTCGTCCGGCAACCCGCAGGCCATCAACCTGTGGGACTCCAATGCCATGGCCGGCACCCCGTCGAAGGGCCTGCTCCAGGTCATCGACCCGACCTTCCAGGCGTACCACGTGCCCGGCACGGCCTTCGACCCGTTCGACCCGGTCGCGAACATCGCGGCGGCCTGCAACTACGCGGCAGACCGCTACGGCTCCATCGACAACGTCTTCGGTGCCTACTGAGACACCTGAGACATCCGATACGTCCGGGCCCGTCGGAACGCCGGCGGCACCGGCCACACCGGCGGACGCCGAGGCCTACCGGGACACATTCCCGGACCTGGGGCGGGGCAGCACGTGTTGGGGCACGCGCGGCTCCGCTCCGCCGAACAACCGCTCGAGGACGACGGCCACGCCGTCGTCCTCGTTCGACGTGGTCACCTCGTCGGCCACCGCCTTGAGCGCGGGGTGTGCGTTGGCCATGGCGACTCCGTGGGCCGCCCAGTCGAACATCGGAATGTCGTTGGGCATGTCGCCGAAGGCGACGGTCCGCTCCGGATCCAGCCCCAGGTGCTCGGCGGCCAGCGCGAGACCCGTCGCCTTGGTGACACCGCACGGCTGGAGTTCCACGGTGCCCGGACCCGACATCGTGACCGTGGCCAGCGAGCCGACCGCCGCACGGGCCGTCGCCGCCAACTCGTCGTCGGTCAGGTCGGGATGGCGCAACAGCACCTTGCTGATCGGCCGGACCCACAGATCGTCCCGCCGTGCGACCCGCACCGCGGGCAGCGTCGGGTGCGGCATCAGGTAGCCCGACTCGATCAGGGTGAGCCCGTCCACCCCGTTCTGGTCGACCGCGGCGTAGAGCTCCCCGGCCTCGGCCTCGATCTTGCCGAGGGTGGTCTCCGCCAGTTCCCGGTCCAGGGTGATCGACCACAGCAGCCGGTCCGTGCCGGCGTCGTACACCTGCGCGCCCTGTGCGCACACCGCGAGCCCCGTGGACCCCAGGTCGTCCAGGAGCGGCCTCACTCTGGGCGCCGGGCGCCCCGTCACCACGAGGTGCCGGACACCGGCCCGCGCCACCAGCGCCAGCGCGGCGAGGGAGCGGTCGGAGAGGGTGTCGTCGCCGCGCAGCAGCGTCCCGTCCAGGTCGGTGGCGATGAGCGAGCAATCGGTGGGTGCGGCCATGATCAGAGAATACGGACACCGCGCGCCCTCGACTCACCGCGCTCGGGACGCCCGCCCCGCGCACCGATCGCGGCCTCTGCACCACTTGGCGGCAACATGAGCCGCTACCTACCGTCCTCGTGGTCCTGGCGGTACCTTCCAAGTGTCCGGGGGGACTTGATCGGGGGGTCAGGTGAGCGGTGGACGCACACGTGTGCTGGGGCTCGACGAGCTCGGCGAGGGGGAGCGGGAGCGATGGCGTGAGCTGCGCGCCGCCTCGGAGGCACCGCGCAGCCCTTTCATGGAACCGGAGTTCGCCGCCGCCGTGTCCGGGGTGCGGCCGCAGGCCCGGGTCGCGGTGCTGTACGAGGGAGCGTCCGCCGAGCCGGCCGGCTTCCTGCCGTACGAGCGGGGCGCGTGGGGGCAGGGCCGGGCGATCGGGCTCGGGGTCTCGGACTGCCAGGGCGCCGTCCTGCGGCCGGGTCTCGTGCTGGAGACCGGTGACCTGCTGCGTGCCTGCTCGGTGTCGAGCTTCGCCTTCGACAACCTGGAAGCGGACCAGACCCTCTTCGTCCCGCAGGCGGCCCAGGAACACGCCACCTTCGTCATCGCCGTGGAGAAGGGCTACGAGACCTACGAGTCCGTCCTGCGCACCCAGTCGCCGAAGTTCCTGAAGACCACCCTGGCCAAGGAGCGCAGGCTCGGCCGCCAGGCCGGACCCGTGCGGTTCGTGTTCGACGAACACGACCCGGCCGCGCTGCGCACCCTCATCGGGTGGAAGTCCGCGCAGTACCGCAGGACCGGGCGCCGCGACCGGTTCGCGCGGGAGTGGATCACCCGGCTCGTGGGCCGCCTGGCCGAAACCCGGGCTCCGGAGTGCGCGGGCACCCTGTCCGTCCTGTACGCCGGGGACCGTCCCGTCGCCGCCCACTTCGGCCTGCGCTCGGCCTCGGTGCTGGCCTGCTGGTTCCCGGCGTACGACCCGGAGTTCGCGAAGTTCTCGCCGGGGCTCGTGCTGCATCTGCGGATGGCCGGGGCGGCGGCCGGCGAGGGCATCGGTCTGCTCGACATGGGGCGCGGCCCGGCCGAGTACAAGGACTCGCTGAAGACGGGCGAACGTGCCGTCTACGAAGGCGAGGCGACACGTCCGGGCCTGGGCGCCACGCTCCAACTGCTGCGCCGCGAGCCCGCACGCCGTGCGCACCGCTTCGTCGTCGCCCGTCCGCGTCTCGCCTCGCTGGCGTCACGCGCCTTGAAGGGGGCGGCGCGGCCGCGCCGGCCCTGAGTTCGTCAGTTCGTCAGTTCGTCAGTTCGTCAGTTCGTCAGGGGGCCGGTCGTGAGGACGAGAACCGCTCGGGACGGCCACGGCCGCTTGCGACAACCGTTCGTGAGGAGGGGAGGAGCCATGTCCCGCACGGCACGTACCCAGGGGGAGATACGGCGGTTCCTGGACATCGGCGCGGTCCAGGTCGCCGAACTGGACCTGACCGGCGAGGAGGGGGAAGCCACCCTGAGACCCGGTCCGGGCAGCCCGCCGGTGACGCACGGCGAGGTGTTCCTGCTGGTCAGGAAGGACGGTCTGCCGGTGGGCACGCTGCTGGGAAAGGTCCCGGATGGGGCCGATCCGACGACGGTCCTGGCGGCGCTCGCACGGGAGGCACACGGGCACGGGCAGGGGCAGGGGCAGGGGCAGGCAAACGACATGGCGGGGGCGGCCGGGCCGCCGCCCCCGCCACCGTTCGCCTCGGTCGTCGTGGCCACCCGGGAGCGGGCCGGACCGCTCGCCCGCGCCCTCGACTCGCTCCTCGCGCAGGACCATCCGCGCTTCGAGATCGTCGTCGTCGACAACGCGCCCGTGACGGACGAGACACGTGACCTGGTGCGGCAGAAGTACGGGGAGCGCGTGCGGTACGTGCGCGAGCCGGTCCCCGGACTGGCGACCGCGCACAACACCGGGCTCGACCACGCCCTGGGCGAGGTGATCGCGTTCACCGACGACGACGTCGTCGCCGACGCCCGCTGGCTCACCGAGCTGGCCGCGCCCTTCGCCGCCGACCCGGAACTCGGCTGTGCCACCGGCCTGATCCTGCCCGCCCGGCTGCGCACCCCGGCCCAGGTCCTGCTGGAGAGCCACGGCGGCTTCGCCAAGGGGTTCACGCCGACGACGTACGACCCGCAGGACCCGCCCCGCGACGAACCGCTGTTCCCCTTCACCGCGGGCCGGTTCGGCTCCGGGGCGAACATGGCGTTCCGTACCGGAGTGCTGCGCGCGGTCGGTGGTTTCGACCCGGCCACCGGCGCCGGGACGCCCGCCCGGGGCGGCGACGACCTGTACGGGTTCGTCCGGGTCCTCGCCCAGGGGCACAGGCTGCGCTACACGCCCCGGGCGCTGGTGTGGCACCACCACCGTGAGACATGGGCCGATCTGGAGACCCAGGCGTTCGGCTACGGCGCCGGCCTCACCGCCTATCTCACGGCGATCCTGGTCAACCGGCCCGCGCTGCTGCCGGCGTTCCTGGCCCGGCTGCCCCGCGGCCTGTCCCACGCCCGCGGCCTCACCGCCGCACGGGACACCGGGAACTCCGGGGAAGCCGGTGCCGGCCCGGCCGCTCCGGGCGATCACGGCACCCGTACGCATCCCTGGCCGCGCCGCCTCTCACACCTGCAGCGCAAGGGGATGCTGTACGGCCCGGTCGGCTATCTGCGGGCCCGGCGGGCGACGGGCGGGGCGGCGGGGGAGGCCTTGGGCGGCCGGGCGGCCGGGGGTGCGCGATGACGGCGTCGTCCTCACAGGACCCGAAGCCTCCAGCCATCCCGGTGTTTCTCTATCACGCCGTGATGGACGACCCGCCCGACTGGATCGCCGAGTTCACCGTCACGCCGAGGGAGTTCGCGGCGCATCTCGACACGCTCGAGGACAGCGGCCGCACCCCCGTCACCATCAGCGCCCTCGCGGGCCATCTCACCGGGCGGGCGCCCCTGCCGCCCCGGCCGGTGCTCCTCACCTTCGACGACGGCTTCGCGGACCTGCCCGGTCCCACCGCCGGCCTCCTGACCCGGCGCTCCCTGCCGGCCACCGCGTACCTCACCACCGGCGCCATCACCCCGAGAGGCCACAGCCTGCTGCCGCCGGCGCCGATGATGACCCTGGACCGGGTGGCGGAGCTGGAGGCTTCCGGAATGGAGATCGGCAGCCATACGGTCAGCCACGCCCAGCTGGACACGCTGGCCGGGAAGCAGCTGCGTGCCGAACTGGCCGACTCCAAGGCCGTGCTGGAGGACACCCTCGGCCATCCGGTCCTCCATCTCGCCTACCCGCACGGCTACAACAGCCCCCGGGTGAGGGCCATGGCGTCCCGCACCGGGTACGAGACGGCGACCGCGGTGCGGCACGCGCTCAGCTCGGACCGGGACGAGCGCTACCGCATCGCCCGGCTCATCGTCCGCCGCAGCCACACCGTCGCCGACGTCAGGGCCTGGCTGGCGGGCGACGGTGCCCGCGTCGCCCCCTACCGCGACGGCCCGAAGACGATCGCCTGGCGCTGGTACCGGCACGCCCGCGCGACGCTCCGCGGACCGGAGTTCGCGGGCTGAGGCACGGGACGAACGGGGAGGGCGGCCGGGCGGGCGCGGCGGCCCTCCCCGTGGTCACTCACTCGGTGGGCTGGTTCAGATGCGGGTCGGCCGCCGCCTCGCGCAGGGCCTCCCACGCCGCCTCGTCGGCCACGGCCAGGTTGCAGTGGGGCCCGGGGTCGCGGTGGTTCCACTGAAGCGCGGCCTTGACGCCCTCCAGCCCCTTCAGCACGGGCGGCACCTGCGCGTACCACTCCGCCTGCCGCTTCGGCCGGGCGGAGTCTGCCGCGCTGCCGAACTCGGAGAGCATCAGCGGCTTGTCGGCGGAGATGTTCTCGCGTATCCACTCGTGCGTGGCCGTCTGGGTCTGCTCGAAGGTCAGCCACTCGGTCTTGTGGCAGCGGTAGTAGTTGTACTGGTTGTAGCCGATCCAGTCGACGTACTCGTCCCCCGGGTACATCGTCTTGAACAGGTCGCCGTGGTTCAGGTAGCCGGTGACGATCCAGGTCCACACCACGTTGTCCACGCCGAGTTCCCGGAACCGGTCGTGGATGTGCCGGTACGCCTGCACGTACTGGGCCGGGGTGCCGTTGGCCGGGGTGCGCGTGTCCATCTCGAGGTCGAAGGAGAGGAAGACCTTCTTCCCCGTGCGCTGCCCGTAGTCCTTGATGCGCTGCGCCTGGACGTCGATCACGGTCGCGTCCAGGTCGCCGGCGGCTATCTCCTCCCACCTCGGCTGCTGCCCCTTCGTGCCGCCCCACCACTTGCTCTCCCAGGACAACAGCAACATGTGGTCCTCACCGACCCGTTGTTCCTCCGGGCTCAGCAACTGACCTTCCCTGCGGGTACCTTCGGGCAGGGACATGTCGTGGTACGTGTAGACGATGTCGAGCTTGCGGCCCACCCGTTCCTCGTAGGCCTCCACCTTCTCCTCCAGGTTGGCCCGTCCGTGCGGCACGAAGGCCCCGAACCAGGCACCGCACGGCGGTTCGAGCAGTTCCGTGGGCCGGCACTCCTCGTCCGTCCCGGACGGCTCCGAGGTGTTCCGCAGGACGAGGACGGCGACCAGTACCGCGGAGACGACCGCGGCCGAGGTGATCACTGCCCGACGGCGGCTCGCGGCCTGCCGCCCGGCCTTCTGCTCACGGTGCCGGCCGGTTCCTCCAGGGGATCCGGGGCCTGCGGGAGGGCCGGTGGCCGGGCCTGCGGCCGGACGGCCGGCGGTCGGGCCGGCTTTGGACCGGACACCGCGCAGGACGGTGGTGATACGGCGGAGCGTGCGAGCGAACCTCACAGGACGGAACCCTTCCGTGTCCTCGACGACGGGGAGGCGTGCGGCCGCGGGCAGAACGCGGCGAGTGTGGTCAGCAGTGTCAGGGCCAGCAGTACCCGCCGGGCGCTGAAGGTGTGCGTGGCGATCAGTACCGTCGCGACGATCATCACCGCGGCGACGCTGACGAAGACGGCCAGCATCAGCCGTTCCAACAGATCGGAGTGGCGGACGAAGTCGGGGTCGCGCCGCTCGCCGGGCCCCCGTGCGGACCGTACGCGCAGCGCGGGACCGCAGAGGCCGACCAGGGCCGCGCCCGGCCCCGCCGGCAGGAAGACGACGACGGCCGCGCAGCGCAGCGGCGAACCGCCGGGCAGGGCGAGCGCGGCGAGCGCCAGCCAGCCGGCGAACGGCGGAAGCATCCGGATCACGAGATCCTGTGGTGTCATCACTCCGCTCCCCCTTCCTCTCCGGTCCCCTCTGTTCCTTCTGCTTCCTCCGCCTGCCGCAGTTCGTAGACCGCCCCCGCACTGTTCTCCGCCACCAGCCGGAACCGCGGCGACGCGGCGACGGACTCCAGGACGCTGTTCAACCGGGCACCGGTGAGCTGACCGTTCATCTCGGAGTTGGCCGACTGGCCCTGGGTGAAGAGGAGGTAGGCCCGGCTCGGACGGTCCACTCCCGCCATGTCGGTGGCGAGGGTGCCGGCCGGGTCCCGCACGATCTCGTCGACGTGGCTCCGGTCGTCCTCGAGGAACCAGTAGTGGTCGATGCTTCCGTACGAGGCGTAGGCGAGCGGGTAGTTGCGGTTGGCGGCGACGACCAGCGAGCCCTCGGGCGCTTCGTCGAGGAGCTGCCCCACCAGGGCCACCTCCTGCGGTGGGAAGTAGTTGACCCGGTCCTTGCCCGAATAGCTCGGAACGAACGCCAGGGTCCCGGCGAGCAGCACGAACAGCGAGCCCCGGACGCGGACACCGAAGCCGGTGCGGAACCGGAACCGGTCACCGAGGCCGCGGCGGGCGGAAACCCGGTCCGCATCGCGGACCCGGGCGTCACCGCGGGCCCTCGCCTCCGCCTCCGTGGCGGCGGGGGTGCGCACCTCGGGCAGCAGGGCGGCGGCGGCGAAGAAGGCGACGCCGGGCAGCATGAACATCAGGACCCGGAAGATCATTTCGCTGCCGTAGCTGCTCGCCACGAACATCGGCAGCGGTGCCGCCGTGACCACCAGCAGCGGCATCGCGCGGTACCGCAGTACGGGCTGGAGCCAGACCCCGGCCGCCGCCAGCAGCAGGACGGAGCCCGAGAGCAGCCGGGCCGCCCACGAGGTCGCGATCGCCCCGGCACCGGTCGGGGTGGCGCCGTAGCCCGTCTCGACGTTGCCGCCGACGTCGCCCACTGCGCGGATCATGTCCGGCAGCGCGGCGGACAGGAAGGGCAGCGCGGCCGTCAGACACCAGGCCAGGAAGATGACGACCGTCGTGACCACCGGCACCCAGTCCCGGTGGCGGCGGAGCAGGACCAGCGCGAGCAACGACACGACCAGCATGGCGGGGGTGAGCTGGTGCGAGATGACGATCGCCGTCACCAGCACGGTGAGCACGACGGTCCAGATCACCTGCCCCCGCCGCCCGCTGCCCCCTCCCCCGCCCGAAGGGCCGTACCGGCGCAGCACCACGGCCAGCACGCCGAGGTGCAGCGCGAAGGCGACGGACTGCGGGGAGAAGTAGTCCTGGCCCACCCAGTTGCCGACGTAAAAGAGCCAGACCGCGGTCCAGATCAGCCGTCGGTCCTCGGTGAAGGTGCGGTAGACCAGCAGCAGTGGGAACAGCAGCATCAGGCTGGACGCCAGCGGCCACCACGCCATGTACACCGCCGCCGAGTCCACGCCCAGCAGCCGCACCAGCGCCGCCTGCGCGGCGAAGAAGCCCGGCCACTGGTCGTAGACCGCCATGTCACCGATCCGGTCGGCGGTCTGGAACCCGCCGGCGGTCAGCAGGTGATCGACGACACCGTCGTGCTTCCACGCCCAGGCGTACAACGGGGTCGGGTAGAGCACGGCCTGGGTGGCCCGCTCCATCACCAGCAGGCCGAGCACGTACGCCGCCGGCCAGCCGCCGGGCCGACGCCGGTCGCGGACCGTGGACCAGAAGCCGGCGGTGAGGACGACGAGGCCGGCCCAGAAGCCCGGGTGGAGCGCGGTGACCAGACCGTAGTCGTCGAGCCGCGACACATCGGTGTGCCGTACCGCGTACAGCCACAGGGCGAGCGCCGCGAGCAGCGGCAGGGCGGGCCGGAGTGCGAGGGTCCGGCGCACGGGCCAGAAGGGCGGCAGGTCGGAAAGATCCGTCACGGGCTCCTGGCCAGGGGCCGACGACTCCGAGGAAGGGCGGGTCCGCGACTCGGTCCGCGAAGGCGGCTCCGCAGAGGTGTCCGCAGGCGTGACGGGTGCCGGTGTGCTCTCTGGTGCGGGCTCGGACGCGGATCTCTCGCGTGGAGTGGCTGGCGGACGCACGGTGGTTCCCCCCTGGCGGTTCGTTCGGCTCCAAAGGCTTGGTTCGATCTCTGGTTCAGCCGTTCGGTTGTCTGTGGCCGGGCGGCCACGACGCCGTCACGGCACGGCGGAGCGGCGGAAGTCGGAGAAGGGGCAGCAGCAGAAGCAGTGCGGCGAGCAGCGGCGGTGACACAGGCGCGAGCACGTCCCGCCACACCCAGCCGGCCACGGCGGCGAGATACAACGCCCCCCAGCGTCCCGGCCAGGACAGCCGGTCGCCGCCCACCCGCTCGAGCAGCGGCCACAGTACGACGAGGCACAGCAACTGGCACACCTGCGGCGTCCAGCGCAGCAGCGGCCCCGGCCCGTCGATTCCCACCGCGTCCGCGAGGAATCCGGCTGTCCGGACATACGGCGCCCCGCCCACCGGCGAGGGTTCCCGGCCGAGCGCGACCGGTGCAGCGTACAGGGCGAGCAGGGCCGAGCCCAGCGCGGTGCCGGGGAGCCAGGGGTCGGGCGCCGTGCACAGCGTCACCGCCGCGACGAGGACCAGGAGCAGCACTCCGCCCGCCGTGAGTGCCGCGAGCGGCAGCCCTTCCAGCAACTGCCGTCCCGTCGGTCCGCCCTGCCGGTCCGATGACGGTGCGCCGAGCCGGTACAGGGGGCGCGTCGACGCCCAGAAGGCGACGGTGGCAATTCCGAGCAGCCCCCAGAGGACGTCCCGCAGCCGCCGCTCGGACCGGTCGGATCCGTCACCGCCTGCGGCCTCGCGGCGTTCGTCGCGTCGGGGCGGGGTCTCGTCCCGGACCGGTGCGCGTGTGTTCCGTGGAGTGGGTTCCACGTGATCGCCGGCCACCTGGCCGCCCGCCGCCTCGCACTCGTGCGCCTCGGCGTCCGGGGACTCCCCCGGCTCGGCGTCCGGACCCACGCCTGCGTCCGCGACCTGCTCCGAGTCCCCGTCCGGGTCGGTCTCCGGGGCCGCGTCCGGCCCCGGCCCCGCGTCCGGCTGCGGGTCCCCGTCCGTGGGGCGGGGCCGGACGATGAACGCCATCGTGTCCGCCTGGAGGGCCTCCCGTTCGTAACCGGGGGTGCCGATGAACAGCGTGACGGTGTCCGCGTCGTCCTGCTCGCGGTCCTTGTCCTCGTACGCGGCCCGGCGGGCCCAGCCCGTGCCGTACCCGGCGGTGGCGTTCAGCTTCGCCCAGCGCGTGCCGTAGACGGGGCCGGTGGAGGCGCCCCCGGCCAGGCCCGGCCCGCTCGCCGTGCCGTCCTTGCCGCCGTCCCCGCCCGGCCGGTCGACGGGCCCACCCGGCCCGCTGTGCCCGCCGCGCGTGTCGCGCAGCGCCGAGCGCAGGCCGAACACCGAGACGGCGGCGACCACCGTCATGCCGATCAGCACCGCCCACCCGGCGCCCGCGATGCCCGCCGGCGTGAACAGCACGGCCGCGCTGCCCAGGACCAGCACGCACATGGCTCCTTGGAGCACGGCGAGCACCCCGGTACGCCCCTGCACCCGCAGCACCCCGATGTACAGCTCCACGACCACCCGGGGCAGCGCCCCGAGCGCCAGCAGTCGCAGCACCGTCGAACCGTGCTCGGCGTAGTCCGCGCTGAACGGCGTGAGGATCAGCGGCGCGAAGACCACCAGCACCAGCACGACCGGCACCAGAAGCAGCGTCATCCGACGCAGCGCCCCCCGTACCCCGTCCGCGAGCCGGCGTGGGTCGTGCGAGGCGTGGGCGGTGAGCGACGCGGCCATGTTGACGGCCATGAACTCCATGGTTCCGCCGACGGTGTACGCCACGTAGAAGTAGCCGTTCTCGGCGGCGCTGAAGCGGACCGCGACCATCACCGGCAGGAGATTGATCATCGCCAGGCTGAACAGCGCGCCGAGCGAGTCACCGGCGAGGAAGCGGCCCATGTCGCGGATCCCGGGCGGTTCCCGGTCGCGGTCGGCGGCGGCCTGACGCGGGATGAGCCGGCGGAAGATCAGCCAGCCGAGCGGAAGTGTGGAGAACGCGATCGCGACGGCCCAGGACACGAAGATGCCCAGCACCGGCAGCGCGCTCGCGAAGACGGCCAGCAGGACCAGCTTGCCGGCGGAGAAGAGGGCGTTGCCGACGGGCACCCACTCGGTCTTGCGCAGGCCCGTGAGCACCCCGTCCTGCAGGGTGAGCAGTGCCCAGGCCACGCACGCCGCGACGAACAGCGCGCCCGCCAGAGGCGTGCCCAGGGGTTCGTACGACGCGCCCCACAGGTCGAGCGTGAGCAGGAAGGCGCCCGTGGCCAGTGCGACGACCAGCGAACTCGCCCCGTACACGCCCCACACCAGGCGCCCGGTCCCACGCCCTGCGCGCGGTACGAAACGGACCACGGCACCGATCATCGTGGTCGCGGTGATGCTCGCGAGCAGCCGCATCGCGGCGATGGCGGCGGAGCCCTGGCCGACCGCGTCCTCGGAGTAGTAGCGCGCGGCCACGAGCCAGAAGCCCAGCCCGAGGACGGCGGACACGCCGGTGCTGAGCATCAGGAAGTAGGCGTTCCTGAACAGCGAGTCGGAGCCGTCGGGGCCGGGACTGTCGTCGGCGGGTCCGGGTCCGCCGACGCTGCCGGTGCGCACCGCGGCGGGCTCGTGCACCTGGATCTCAGCCACGGGGCGGCCCCAGACCTCTCGTCGTGGTCCCCTCCGGCGGCTCCGATGTGTCCCGCGCGGCCGGCGTGTCCGCCTCCTTCGGCGGTTCGGCCGGCCGGGCCCCGGACCGCTCCAGGACCTCCACCGCCTCACGTGCCCGCAGCGGGTCCACGGGCAGCGCGTGCCGCGCGAACCAGCGAGCGTTGCCGGGGCCGGGCGACGGGTCCGTGAAGGCCGCTCCCGCATAGTCGTCCAGGGGCGGGTCGTAGAGGTCGCCGACGACGATGCCGTGCCGGGCCAGTGCCGCCGTCGCCGCGTCCCGGTCCGCGACCGGCAGGGGCACCCGGAACAGCGGTTGCACCGCGCCGTCCGCCGGTGCCCGGGCCCACGGCGTCGACAGCAGCAGCCGCGTGCCCGTCCGCGAGGCCCGTAGGACGTCGTCCAGCCGCCCGAGACCGCGGTGGACGCGGCGCAGGCGCAAGGGGCCGGGCTCCAGCCGGTAGTCGTGCATGTCGACCCGCACCCAGGGGTCGTGTGCGGCCCGGTCCGGCGCTGAGCGCACGGCACCGGCCAGCGCGTCCGGACGCAGCGGCATCCGGATTCCCTCACGCTCCGTCAGCCCCAGCAGGCCCATCGTGGCCCGGGCGGCCCGGCGCAGCCCCAGCCGCCGCACGGCGGCCTCGGCGCAGGGCCGTACCGCGTAGGTGAGTTCGGACGTCACGCACCGCGGGGCGAGCAGTTCGGCACAGGCTTCACGCACGACCGCGCTCCGGTCCGGGTCGGCCAGCGCGAGGATGCCTCCCGTCCGGGCGCCGACGTGCTGGGAAAGGCGGAAAACGGAGGCGTCGCCCCAGGCCCCGACCGGCCGTCCGCCGACCTCGCTGCCGATGGCATGCGCCCCGTCCTCGAACAACGGGAGGCCCGACGCATCGCAGCGGGCCCGCAGCCCGGGCGCCGGATCCGGGTTGCCGTACAGGTTCGTGGTCAGTACGGCGGACAGCGAGTCCCACGTCCCCTCCGGCACGGCGTCGATGTCGATGGACGCGTCGAACGGGTTGAGCGGCGCCTGCACCGGGCGCAGGCCCGCCGCGAGCACCACGAAGAAGACGACGACGTCGTTGACCGGCGACATCGGCACCCTGCCGCCCGGCGGGCACCAGTGGCGCAGCGCCACGAACAGCCCGAACCTGAGCGACGGCACGTACACACATTCCCGGCCGAGCCGGCCGCGCATGGCATCTTCCAGCCTCTTCGGCTGCATGCCGGAGCGCGCCGATCCCGGACCGGCCTCCCCAATGGCCATCCGTCCCCCTGATGTGCCATCGGAACGCCCCCTCCCCGAGACCTTCCGGCACCCGCCCAGAGTCGCCCCGTTCGCACCACTCCGTCAAGATTGCGTCACACCCTGTGGACAACCTCCGCTGCGCAAGTGGAAGCGGCGCACGCGTCCTGCCGTCCCGGACACGTCCCACGCCCCGGACCCGCCCTCCGCCTCTGCCCAGGACCACCGCGGCCCCCGTAACGTGTGGCCTGGCCACGGACACGTGGAGCACCTGCGCACACGAGAGCGAGGCAGCACCCGATGCCCCCCTTCGATGTCCCCGAGGGCGATCCCTTCGGCCCGCACAATCTGCCGTACGGCGCGTTCTCACCCTCCGGCTCGTCGGAGCAGAGAGTGGGCGTCCGGCTCGGCGACCACGTCCTCGACGCCGGCGCGGCCGCACACGCCCTGGGTTCCCCGTACGCCTTCCTGCTCGCCCGCCCGACCCTCAACCCGCTGCTGGCGGCGGGCCGTACGGCTTGGTCGGACGTCCGGCGCGCCCTCACCGCCTGGGTGACCGTCCCGGCGCACCGGGAGACCGTCGAGCCGCTGTTCCACCCGCTGTCGTCGGTGGCCCTGCACCTCCCCTTCGAGGTCGCGGACTACGTCGACTTCTACGCCTCCGAGAACCACGCCCGCAACGTCGGCCGGATCTTCCGCCCGGACGCCGCCGACTCCCTCACCCCGAACTGGAAGCACCTGCCGATCGGCTACCACGGCCGCTCCGGCACGGTGCTGGTGTCCGGCACCGACGTCGTACGCCCCTCGGGGCAGCGCAAGGCCCCCACCGATCCGGCCCCGGTCTTCGGCCCGTCGGTGCGGCTGGACATCGAGGCCGAGGTCGGCTTCGTGGTCGGGGCGCCGTCCGAGCTGGGCCGGCCGGTGCCGCTCGGCGGCTTCCGCGACCACGTCTTTGGCCTCTGCCTCCTCAACGACTGGTCCGCACGCGACGTCCAGGCCTGGGAGTACGTCCCCCTGGGCCCGTTCCTCGGAAAGTCCTTCGCCACCTCGGTGTCGGCCTGGATCACCCCCCTGGACGCCCTGGAGGAGGCCCGGGTGGCACCGCCGGAGCGCACCCACGCGCTGCTGCCGTACCTGGACGACACGGACGAGGAACCCGGCGGTTACGACCTGCGGATCTCCGTGGCCGTCAACGGGCACGTCGTCTCCGAACCCCCCTTCTCCACCATGTACTGGACGGCCGCCCAGCAGCTCGCCCACATGACCGTGAACGGCGCTTCCCTGCGCACCGGCGACCTCTACGGCTCCGGCACCGTGAGCGGGCCCGCCGGGGGACAGCGCGGGTCCCTGCTGGAACTGACCTGGAACGGCCGCGACGCCCTCGAACTCCCCGGCGGCAAGCGGACGTTCCTCGAGGACGGCGATGTCGTGACCCTGTCGGCCTGGGCCCCGGGACCGGGCGGAGTCCGCGTCGGCCTCGGCGAGGTCACAGGACGGGTGACGCCCACGGTCTGACACGCACCGCGATCCGGCCCCCGCCGCGGTGCGCCCCCGCCGGCGCCGCGACGGGAGCCCCTCGCGTCCGCCGGCCGACGCCGCACCCCTGCCTCACGCCGCCCTCCGCCGTCATACTTGTCGGCGTCGGGTGGGGTACCGCTCCCGCACGCTCCACGCCGCACACCCACGCGTCACACGCCGGACACCCTCCGCACGGCGCGCAGACCGCACATCCCCGCACAACCCGAAGCAGCCCCCTTCCGACAGGATCCGGAGTCCGTGGCATGACTGGCACGCCCCTCTGCCTGCTCCTGCTGAGCGTTGTCTCCGTGACGGCCGCCTGGCCCGTCCCCCGTGCGCCGACCCGGGCGAACTGGCCGGAGCGGGAACCGGTGGTGGCCCTGTGGGTCTGGCAGTGTCTGGTCGCCACGGTCCTGTTGTGCTGCCTGACCGGCCGCAGGAGCGGACGGCTGCCGGGTCACAGCCAGTCGTCGGGCTCCGGCTCGGCGTCCATCTCCGGCCAGTCGTCACCGGTCCCGGCCCCGGCGTGGTGCCGGCCCACGTCACCGGTCCCGGCACGACCGGAGTCGCCCCCGGCGGCCTCGGCCGGGCCCTGCGCGCCGGCCGGTGATCCGCCCTGCGGCCCGCCCAGCGCCGCGAGCACCCCCACCACGCCCTCCCCGTACGTCACGAGCTTCTTCTCGCCCACCCCGCTGATCCCGTCGAGCTCGGCGACCGAACCGGGCCAGACCGTGACGATCTCGCGGAGCGTGGCATCGTGGAAGATGACGTACGCGGGGACGCCCTGCTCGCGGGCCTGTTCGGCACGCCAGGCGCGCAGCGCCTCGAAGGCCGGCAGGAGGTGCTCGGGCAGCTCGGCCGCCGCGGCCTTGGCCTTGCCCTTCCCGGAGCCCGGTGCCCCCGGGCTTCCCGGCCGGGAGGCCGTCGGCCTCTTCGGCTCCTTGCGCAGCGGCACCTCCCGCTCGCGCCGCAGCACGGTCCCGCTGGCCCCGGTCAGCACCAGCGTGCCGTAGTCCCCCTCGACCGCGAGCAGCCCCTGGGCCAGCAGCTGCCGGACGACGCCCCGCCATTCGGCCTCGCCGAGATCCTCACCGATCCCGAATACGGAGAGCTGGTCATGGTCGAACTGGATGACCTTGGCCGTGCGCTTGCCCAGCAGGATGTCCACGATCTGCACCGCGCCGAACTTCTGCCCGCGCTCCCGCTGCAGCCGGACCACCGTCGACAGCACCTTCTGGGCCGCGACGGTGCCGTCCCACGTCTGTGGCGGGGTGAGGCAGCAATCGCAGTTGCCGCAGCCCGCCGGGTCGGGGTTGTCCTGGCCGAAGTAGGCCAGGAGCTGCCCTCGCCGGCACCGGACCGTCTCGCACAGGGCGAGCATCGCGTCCAGGTGCTGGCCGGCCCGGCGCCGGAAAGCCTCGTCGCCCTCGCCCGACTGGATCAGCTTGCGCTGCTGTATGACGTCGTTGAGGCCGTACGCCATCCAGGCCGTGGACGGGAGCCCGTCGCGACCCGCACGGCCCGTCTCCTGGTAGTAGCCCTCGACGGACTTGGGCAGGTCGAGGTGGGCGACGAACCGGACGTCCGGCTTGTCGATGCCCATGCCGAAGGCGATGGTCGCCACCACGACCAGGCCGTCCTCCCGCAGGAAGCGGGACTGGTGCGCGGCACGCGTCCCCGCGTCCAGCCCTGCGTGGTACGGCACCGCCTCGACGCCGTTGCGGCTGAGGAACTCGGCGGTCTTCTCCACGGAGTTGCGGGAGAGGCAGTAGACGATGCCCGCGTCGCCCGCGTGCTCCTCCCGCAGGAAGTTCAGCAGCTGCTTCCTGGGGTCGGCCTTGGGCACGATCCGGTACTGGATGTTGGGCCGGTCGAAGCTCGCCACGAAGTGCCGGGCGTCCGGCATGGCCAGCCGCTCGGTGATCTCCTGGTGCGTGGTGTGCGTGGCTGTCGCGGTGAGCGCGATCCGGGGCACGTCCGGCCAGCGCTCGCCGAGCAGCGACAGGGAGAGGTAGTCCGGCCGGAAGTCGTGCCCCCACTGGGACACGCAGTGCGCCTCGTCGATCGCGAATACGGAGATCTTCCCCCGCGAGAGCAGGTCCAGGGAGCTGTCCAACCGCAGCCGCTCCGGCGCAAGATACAGCAGATCCAGCTCGCCGGCGAGGAACTCGGCCTCCACGACGCGCCGCTCCTCGAAGTCCTGTGTGGAGTTCATGAACCCGGCGCGCACGCCGAGCGCCCGCAGTGCGTCCACCTGGTCCTGCATCAACGCGATCAGCGGGGAGACGACGACTCCCGTACCCGGTCTGACCAGGGCCGGAATCTGGTAGCACAGCGACTTTCCGCCACCGGTCGGCATGAGCACCACGGCGTCCCCGCCCGCGACCACATGCTCGATCACCGCCTCCTGCTCACCGCGGAAGGCGTCGAATCCGAACACCCGCTGCAGCACCGCCAGCGCCTCGTTCTCCGTCACTGCCATGCCACCACTACCGCCCGTCCCACCCATCGGCCTGCCCCCGTACGACCACTCGCGGCCACCGCGTCCACTGCGGCCGTTCTCGACCACTGCGTCCACGATAGGCGCCCGGGCCGACATCCCCGGCGTTGTCCACAGACCGACGCCCCGGACGTGTCCACAGGCCTCCGGGCCAGTCACATCCGTGTACCGCTGTGCGCAGGGGGCCGCGTTCCGCCGGGCGCGGCAACGGCCCGGCACCCCCCCGAGCGGGTGCCGGGCCGCCCTGTCGTCGGCGGGCGCCGGGTCAGCGCACGAACACCCCCGCGTCCCCCGCCAACTCCAGGAAGTACTGCGGCGCGACGCCCAGCACCACCGTGACCGCCACGCCCAGCCCGATCGCCGTCATCGTCAGCGGTGACGGCACCGCGACGGTCGGGCCCTCGGGCCGCGGCTCGCTGAAGAACATCAGGACGATCACCCGGATGTAGAAGAACGCCGCGATCGCCGACGCAATCACACCGACCACGACCAACGGGACCGCGCCGCCCTCCGCCGCCGCCTTGAACACGGCGAACTTCCCGGCGAAGCCCGACGTCAGCGGAATGCCCGCGAAGGCGAGCAGAAACACCGCGAACACGGCCGCCACCAGGGGTGAACGGCGTCCGAGTCCGGCCCACTTGGACAGGTGCGTCGCCTCGCCGCCCGCATCCCGCACCAGCGTCACCACCGCGAACGCGCCGATCGTCACGAACGAGTACGCCGCCAGGTAGAAGAGGACGGACGAGATGCCCTCCGGCGTGGTCGCGATGACACCCGCGAGGATGAAGCCCGCGTGCGAGATCGCCGAGTACGCCAGCAGCCGCTTGATGTCGGTCTGGGTGATCGCGATGATCGCGCCGCCCAGCATCGTGACGATCGCGACGGCCCACATGACCGGCCGCCAGTCCCAGCGCAGGCCGGGGAGCAGGACGTACAGCACCCGCAGCAGGGCACCGAACGCGGCCACCTTGGTCGCCGCCGCCATCAGGCCCGTCACCGGCGTCGGCGCGCCCTGGTACACGTCCGGCGTCCACATGTGGAAGGGGACGGCACCGACCTTGAACAGCAGGCCCATGATCAGCAGGCCCGCGCCCACCAGGAGCAGCACGTCGTTGCCCATGGTGTTGACGAGCGCCGGGTCGACCTCCGCGATCGTGCCGTCGACGACCTGCGCGATCGTCGCGTACGACATCGAGCCCGCGTAGCCGTACAGCAGCGCGATGCCGAAGAGGAGGAACGCGGAGGCGAACGAGCCGAGCAGGAAGTACTTGACCGCGGCCTCCTGCGAGATGAGCCGCTTGCGTCGGGCCAGCGCGCAGAGCAGGTACAGCGGCAGGGAGAGGACCTCCAGGGCCACGAACAGGGTCAGCAGGTCGTTGGCCGCGGGGAAGACCAGCATGCCGGCGACCGCGAAGAGCAGCAGCGGGAACACCTCGGTGGTGGCGAACCCGGCCTTGACGGCCTTCTTCTCACCGTCGCTGCCCGGCACCGACGCGGCCTGGGCGGCGAAGGAGTCGACCCGGTTGCCGTGCGTCTTCGGGTCGAGTCTGCGCTCGGCGAAGGTGAACAGGCCGACCAGGGCGGTCAGCAGGATCGTGCCCTGCAGGAAGAGGGCGGGGCCGTCGACGGCGATCGCGCCCATGGCCACGATGCCCGCCTTGGTCGTGCCGTACCCGTCGGCGGCGAGCGCCACGACCGCGGCGAACGCGGAGACGAGTGCGGCCGACGCGACGAACATCTGTGCGTAGTAACGGGATCTGCGCGGTACGAAGCCCTCGATCAGGATTCCCAGGACCGCCGCACCGACGACGATCAGGGTGGGCGCGAGCTGCGCGTACTCGATCTTCGGCGCGTCGATCTTCGCGATCGGGTCGGCCGCGGTTGTCCACAGGCTGTGGACGACTGGCATGCTCACTTGGCCGCCTCCACCTCGGGCTGGGGGTCCTTCTGCTGGACGTCGGACATGGTCTGCTTCACCGCCGGGTTCACGATGTCCGTGACGGGCTTCGGGTAGACGCCCAGGAAGACCAGCAGCACGATCAGCGGCGCGGCCACGGCGATCTCGCGCACCCGCAGGTCGGGCATCCTGGCGAGCTCGGGCCTGAGGGGGCCCGTCATCGTCCGCTGGTAGAGGACGAGGGTGTAGAGCGCGGCGAGCACGATGCCGAAGGTGGCGATGATGCCGATCACCGGATACCGCGTGAACGTGCCGACCAGGACCAGGAACTCGCTGACGAACGGAGCGAGTCCGGGCAGCGACAGCGTCGCCAGACCGCCGATCAGGAACGTGCCGGCGAGCACCGGCGCGACCTTCTGGACCCCGCCGTAGTCGGCGATGAGCCGGGAGCCGCGCCGCGAGATGAGGAACCCGGCCACCAGGAGCAGGACGGCGGTCGAGATCCCGTGGTTGACCATGTACAGCGTCGCCCCGGACTGGCCCTGGCTGGTCATCGCGAAGATGCCCATGATGATGAAGCCGAAGTGCGAGATCGACGCGTAGGCGATCAGCCGCTTGATGTCGCGCTGGCCGACCGCGAGCAGGGCCCCGTAGATGATGCTGATGACCGCCAGCACCATGATCACCGGTGCCGCCCACTTGCTCGCCTCCGGGAACAGCTGGAGGCAGAAGCGCAGCATCGCGAAGGTGCCCACCTTGTCCACGACGGCCGTGATGAGCACGGCGACCGGGGTGGTGGACTCCTGCATGGCGTTGGGCAGCCAGGTGTGCAGCGGCCACATCGGCGCCTTCACCGCGAAGGCGAGGAAGAAGCCGAGGAACAGCCAGCGTTCGGTGCTCGTCGACATCTCGAGCGAGCCGTTGGCCCGCGCCTCGGCGATCTCGGTGAGCGAGAAGTTCCCGGCGACCACGTAGAGCCCGATCACCGCGGCCAGCATGACCAGACCGCCGGCCAGGTTGTAGAGCAGGAACTTGACCGCCGCGTAAGACCGTTGGGTCGCCGCGGCCTTCTCACCGTGCTGGTGGGCCCGGTCCCCGAAGCCGCCGATGAGGAAGTACATCGGGATCAGCATGGCTTCGAAGAAGACGTAGAAGAGGAAGACGTCGGTGGCCTCGAAGGAGATGATCACCATCGCCTCGACGGCCAGGATCAGGGCGAAGAAGCCCTGCGTCGGCCGCCACCTCCTGCTGCCCGTCTCCAGGGGGTCGGCGTCGTGCCAGCCCGCGAGGATGACGAACGGGATCAGCAGGGCGGTCAGCGCGATCAGCGCGACCCCGATGCCGTCCACCCCCAGTTCGTAACGGACTCCGAAGTCCGCGATCCAGGCGTGCGACTCGGTGAGCTGGTAGCGGTCGCCGTCCGGGTCGAAACGCACCAGGACGACGACCGCCAGCACCAGGGTGGCGACCGAGACCAGCAGGGCCAGCCACTTGGCGGCGGTGCGCTTCGTGGCCGGTACGGCGGCCGTGGCGATCGCCCCGATGGCCGGGAGCACCGCCGTCGCTGTCAGCAGAGGAAAGGACATCGGTATCAGACCGCCCTCATCAGCAGGGTCGCGGCGACCAGAACGGCCGCGCCCCCGAACATCGAGACCGCGTAGGACCGCGCGAAGCCGTTCTGCAGCCTGCGCATCCGCCCGGACAGGCCGCCGAACGAGGCCGCCGTTCCGTTGACGACGCCGTCGACCAGGGTGTGGTCGACGTACACCAGGGAGCGTGTGAGATGTTCGCCGCCGCGCACCAGGACCACGTGGTTGAAGTCGTCCTGAAGCAGGTCGCGCCGGGCGGCCCGGGTGAGCAGCGACCCCCGCGGGGCGAGCGCCGGGACCGGGCGGCGCCCGTACTGGCCCCAGGCGATCGCCACGCCGATGACCATGACCGCCACCGTGGACAGCGTGACCGTCAGGGCGCTGATCGGCGCGTGGCCGTGGTCGTGCCCGGTGACGGGCTCCAGCCAGTGCACGAACCGGTCGCCGATGCCGAAGAACGCGCCGGCGAACACGGAACCGAAGGCGAGCACGATCATCGGGATCGTCATGCTCCTCGGCGACTCGTGCGGATGCGGGGGCGTGTACTCGCCCCGGGTCTCCGCGGCCGGCTCCGCTCCGGGCCCGGCCGGGGACGGTGCCGGAGCCTTCCGCCAGCGTTCCTCGCCGAAGAACGTCATGAGCATCACGCGCGTCATGTAGTACGCGGTGATCGCAGCGCCCAGCAGGGCCACCCCGCCGAGGATCCAGCCCTCGGTGCCGCCCTTGGCGAACGCCGACTCGATGATCATGTCCTTGGAGAAGAAGCCGGACAGACCAGGGAAGCCGATGATGGCGAGGTAGCCGAGCCCGAAGGTGACGAAAGTGACCGGCATGTACCTGCGCAGTCCCCCGTAGCGGCGCATGTCGACCTCGTCGTTCATGCCGTGCATGACCGAACCGGCGCCGAGGAACAGCCCTGCCTTGAAGAAGCCGTGCGTCACCAGGTGCATGATCGCGAAGACGTAGCCGATGGGGCCGAGGCCCGCCGCGAGCACCATGTAGCCGATCTGCGACATCGTCGAACCGGCCAGCGCCTTCTTGATGTCGTCCTTCGCGCAACCGACGATCGCACCGAACAGCAGCGTGACCGCGCCGACGATGGTGACGACCAGTTGCGCGTCCGGGGTCCCGTTGAAGATGGCGCCCGAGCGGACGATCAGGTAGACACCCGCCGTCACCATGGTCGCGGCGTGGATCAGGGCCGAGACCGGGGTCGGGCCCTCCATCGCGTCCCCGAGCCAGGACTGCAGGGGCACCTGGGCGGACTTGCCGCAGGCGGCGAGCAGCAGCATGAGGGCGATCACGGTGAGCTTGCCCTCATCGGCGGCGCCGGCCAGCCCGGCCTCGTCGTGGCTGCCGAGCACCGGCCCGAAGGCGAAGGTGCCGAACCACAGGAACATCAGCATGATCGCGATCGACAGGCCCATGTCGCCGACCCGGTTGACCAGGAAGGCCTTCTTCGCCGCGGTCGCGGCGCTGGGCTTGTGCTGCCAGAAGCCGATCAGCAGGTAGGAGGCGAGACCGACGCCCTCCCAGCCGACGTACAGCAGCAGGTAGTTGTCGGCGAGGACGAGGACCAGCATCGCCGCGAGGAACAGGTTCAGATAGCCGAAGAAACGGCGGCGGCGCTCGTCGTGCTCCATGTACCCGATCGAGTACAGGTGGATGAGCGAGCCGACGCCGGTGATCAGCAGGACGAACGTCATCGACAGCTGGTCGAGCCGGAAGGCCGCGTCGGCCTGGAATCCCTCCACCGGGATCCAGCTGAACAGATGCTGCGTCAGGGTGCGGTCGGCGGCGGCGCTGCCCAGCATGTCGGTGAAGAGGACGACACCGATCAGGAAGGACACGGCGGCGAGCACCGTACCGATCCAGTGCCCGACGGCGTCCAGCCGGCGGCCGCCGCACAGCAGGACCGCCGCTCCGAGCAGGGGCGCCGCCACCAGCAGCGCAATCAGGTTCTCTGCATTACTCACGGTTCTAGCGACCCCTCACAGCTTCATCAGGCTGGCGTCGTCGACCGAGGCCGAGTGGCGGGAACGGAACAGGGACACGATGATCGCCAGCCCGACCACGACCTCCGCCGCGGCGACGACCATCGTGAAGAAGGCGATGATCTGGCCGTCGAGGTTGCCGTGCATACGGGAGAAGGCGACGAACGCGAGGTTGCAGGCGTTGAGCATCAGCTCGATGCACATGAAGACGACGATCGCGTTGCGCCGGATGAGGACACCGGTGGCGCCGATCGTGAACAGCAGGGCGGCGAGATAGAGGTAGTTGACCGGGTTCACTTCGACGCCTCCTCGGCCCGCTCCGACGACGCCGGCTCGATCGCCGTGCGCTCGAGCCGCTCCTCGGAGCGCCGCTCCAGCGACCGCAGGTCGCTGAGCGCCTCCTGGGAGACGTCCCGGATCTGGCCGCGCTCGCGCAGCGTGCTGCTGACGGTGAGGTCGGACGTGGTGCCGTCGGGCAGCAGGCCCGGGATGTCCACCGCGTTGTGCCGGGCGTACACGCCCGGGGCCGGCAGCGGCGGGAGCTGCCTGCCCTCGCGGACGCGCTCCTCGGCCAGCTCCCGCTGGGTCTTGGCCTGCTCGGTGCGCTCGCGGTGGGTGAGCACCATGGCGCCGACGACGGCCGTGATGAGCAGGGCGCCGGTGATCTCGAAGGCGAAGACGTACTTGGTGAAGATGAGGGCGGCGAGACCCTCCACGTTGCCGTTCGCGTTCGCCTGCCCGATGCCGTTGAACTCGGTGAGCGCCGCGTTGCCGATGCCGCCGACGAGCAGGATGCCGAAGCCCAGCCCGCACAGCAGGGCGAGCCAGCGCTGGCCCTTGATGGTCTCCTTCAGGGAGTCCGCCGCGGTGACACCGACCAGCATCACCACGAACAGGAACAGCATCATGATCGCGCCGGTGTAGACGATGATCTGGACGACGCCCAGGAAGTAGGCGCCGTTGGCGAGGTAGAACACCGCCAGGATGATCATGGTCCCGGCGAGGCAGAGCGCGCTGTGCACGGCCCGCCGCATCAGGATCGTGCACAGGGCGCCGATCACGGCGACCGTGCCGAGGATCCAGAACTGGACGGCCTCTCCGGTGGAGGTGGAGTAGGCGGCGAGGTGCTCGGTCATCCCCGGATCACCTTCTTCGACGCCGGTTCGTCCTCGCCGGAGGTCGAGTCGGCCTCCTGCACGGCCTCGCCCTCGAAGTGGGCCGCCTGCTGCTCCGTACCGGGGGCGGCCTCGGTCACCAGGCCCCGGTAGTAGTCCTGTTCGTCGGTGCCCGGATACATGGCGTGCGGGCTGTCGACCATGCCCTCCTCCAGACCGGCGAGCAGCTGCTCCTTGGTGTAGATGAGGTTGGCGCGGCTCGAGTCGGCCAGCTCGAACTCGTTGGTCATCGTCAGCGCGCGCGTGGGGCACGCCTCGATGCACAGGCCGCACAGGATGCAGCGGGCGTAGTTGATCTGGTAGACGCGGCCGTACCGCTCGCCGGGCGAGTAGCGCTCCTCCTCGGTGTTGTCCGCGCCCTCGACGTAGATCGCGTCGGCGGGACAGGCCCAGGCGCACAGCTCGCAGCCGACGCACTTCTCCAGGCCGTCCGGATGACGGTTGAGCTGGTGCCGTCCGTGGAAGCGCGGGGCCGTGGTCTTCTGCTGCTCCGGGTACTGCTCGGTCAGCCGCTTCTTGAACATGGCCTTGAAGGTCACACCGAAGCCGGCCACGGGGTTCTGGAAGCCGGGCTTCGTCTGCCCGGCCTCCTTGGGCTCCTCAGCCATCGGACGCCTCCTTTCCATCCAGAGATCCGTCACTGTGGGTATCGGGCCCGCCACTGGCGACGAGCTCCCGCTCCCGGCGCGAACGGCGTCGCGGCACCGGCGGGAGCTCCTGCCCGGGCAGCGGCGGTACGGGGAACCCGCCTGCCATCGGGTCGAAGGCGGCCGGTTCCCCGCCCGTGCCCTCGGCGTCCTCGGCGTTCTTGCCCCTCGCCCGGAACACGTCGGCGACGAAGGACAGCAGCAACAGGACGAGGACTCCGGCGGCGATGTAGAGGGCGATGTCCGCGAAGCCGTAGTTCTCGTTCCTCAGGACCCGCACCGTGGCGACGGCCATCAGCCACACCAGGGAGACCGGGATGAGGACCTTCCAGCCGAGCTTCATCAGCTGGTCGTACCGCACGCGCGGGAGCGTGCCGCGCAGCCAGACGAACATGAACAGCAGCAGCTGGACCTTGACGATGAACCAGAGCATCGGCCACCAGCCGTGGTTCGCGCCCTCCCAGAAGGTGCTGACCGGCCACGGAGCGCGCCAGCCACCCAGGAAGAGGGTGACGGCGACGGCCGAGACGGTGACCATGTTGATGTACTCGGCGAGCATGAACATCGCGAACTTGATCGACGAGTACTCCGTGTTGAAGCCGCCGACCAGGTCGCCCTCGGACTCCGGCATGTCGAAGGGGGCGCGGTTGACCTCGCCGACCATCGTCACGATGTAGATGAGGAAGGAGACCGGCAGCAGCAGGATGTACCAGCGGTCGGCCTGCTGCTCGACGATCGTCGACGTCGACATCGATCCCGAGTAGAGGAACACGGAGGCGAAGGCGGCACCCATGGCGATCTCGTAGGAGATCATCTGCGCGCACGAGCGCAGCCCGCCCAGCAGCGGGTAAGTGGATCCGGAGCTCCAGCCGGCGAGAACGAGGCCGTAGATGCCGATCGAGGCGACCGCGAGGATGTAGAGCAGTGCCACCGGCAGGTCGGTGAGCTGCATCGTGGTCCGCTGGCCGAAGATCGAGATCTCGTTGCCGGAGGGCCCGAAGGGGATCACCGCGATCGCCATGAAGGCCGGGACGGCCGCGATGATCGGCGCCAGGATGTACACCGCCTTGTCGGCGCGTTTGACGACGACGTCTTCCTTGAGCATCAGTTTCACGCCGTCGGCGAGCGACTGGAGCATGCCCCAGGGCCCGTTCCGGTTCGGACCGATGCGCCGCTGCATCCAGGCGACGATCTTGCGTTCCATCACGATGGCGATCAGCACCGTCACCATGACGAAGGCGAAGCAGAAGACCGCCTTGACCACGACCAGCCACCAGGGGTCGCGGCCGAACATCGAGAGGTCTTCAGCGGCGAAGTACGGGCTCATGCCTCCACCTCCTTGGGGGCCTCGCCGGCGAGTGACGCCGGGCCGATACGGACGAGGGCGCCGGGCAGCGCCCCGGTGTCGGAGGCGACGCCGTGGCCGGCGGAGTTCAGCGGGAGCCACACCACGCGGTCGGGCATCTCGGTGACGCTCAGGACCAGTTCGACCGTCCCCGCGGGGCCGGTCACGGCCAGCGGGTCGCCGTCCTTGACGCCGACCTCGGCGGCCGTGGCGGCCGACACGCGCGCCTGCGCGGCGTGCCGGGTGCCGGCGAGCGCCTCGTCACCCTGTTGCAGGAGCCCCTGGTCCAGCAGCAGCCGGTGCCCTGCGAGCACCGCCTCCCCGGCGGCCGGCCGGGGCAGCGCACCCGCCCTCTCCAGGGGCTCGGTGGCCCGCGGGCCCTCCCAGGCGCCGAGCCGGTCGAGCTCCGCGCGGACGGTGCGCAGGTCAGGCAGGCCCAGGTGCACGTCCATGGCGTCGGCCAGCATGTGCAGCACGCGCGCGTCGGTCGGCGGCAGGTTGCGGGTCATCTGCTCGGGCTTGAGCGCGGACGCGAAGGACCGGACCCTGCCCTCCCAGTTGAGGAAGGCGCCGGCCTTCTCGACGACGGCTGCCACCGGCAGTACCACGTCGGCGAGTTCGGTGACCTCGCTGGGCCTCAGCTCCAGTGAGACCACGAAACCGGCCTCGGCCAGTGCCGCACGCGCGCGTGCCGGGTCGGGCAGGTCGGCGACCTCCACGCCCGCGACCAGCAGCGCCTGCAGCTCGCCGCTCACCGCGGCCCCGACGATCTCACCGGTGTCGCGGCCGTAGCGGTGCGGCAGGGCTGCAACGCCCCAGACGGCGGCGACCTCCTCGCGCGCTCGGGGGTCGGTCGCCGGGCGTCCGCCCGGCAGCAGCGACGGCAGCGCGCCCGCCTCGACGGCGCCCCGCTCCCCGGCGCGCCGCGGGATCCACACCAGTCGGGCGCCGGTCTCGGTGGCGATGCGTACGGCGGCGGTCGGGCCGCCCTCGACGGCGGCGATCCGCTCGCCGACGACGATCACCGCGCCCTCGGCCCGCAGCGCTTCGGCGGCTCTGGCCCCGTCTCCCTCCAGGCCGACCCCGCTCGCGAGCGCGTCCAGCCATTCGGTCTCGGTGCCGGGAGCCGCCGGCAGCAGCGTGCCGCCGGCCTTCTCCAGGCCGCGTGTGGCGTGCGTGGCCAGCGAGAAGGTTCGCTGCCCGTGCGCACGCCATGCCTTGCGTAGCCGCAGGAAGACGCCGGGCGCCTCCTCCTCGGCCTCGAACCCGACCAGCAGGACGGCGGGCGCCTTCTCCAGCGAGGAGTACGTGACACCGTCGGTCGCGTCCTGACCGGACGCGCCCCCGAGGTCACGTCCGCGGCCCGCGACCCGCGCGGCGAGGAAGTCCGCCTCCTCGGCGCTGTGCACGCGCGCGCGGAAGTCGATGTCGTTGGTGTCGAGGGCCACACGCGCGAACTTGCTGTACGCGTAGGCGTCCTCGACGGTGAGCCGGCCGCCGGTCAGGACGCCGGTGCGGCCGCGGGAGGCCAGCAGGCCCTGGGCCGCGATCTGCAGCGCGTCGGGCCAGGAGGCCGGCTCCAGCTCACCCTCGGCGTTGCGGACGAGCGGGGTCTGCAGCCGGTCCCGCCGCTGCGCGTACCGGAACCCGAAGCGGCCCTTGTCGCACATCCATTCCTCGTTGACCTCGGGGTCCTCGGCGGCGAGCCGCCGCATGACCTTGCCGCGCCGGTGGTCGGTGCGGGTGGCGCAGCCGCCGGCGCAGTGTTCGCACACCGACGGCGAGGAGACCAGGTCGAAGGGGCGGGAGCGGAACCGGTAGGCAGCCGAGGTGAGCGCGCCGACCGGGCAGATCTGGATGGTGTTGCCGGAGAAGTACGACTCGAAGGGGTCGCCCTCACCGGTGCCGATCTGCTGGAGCGCGCCCCGCTCGACCATCTCGATCATCGGGTCGCCCGCGATCTGGTTCGAGAACCGGGTGCAGCGGGCGCACAGCACGCACCGCTCGCGGTCGAGCAGCACCTGGGTGGAGATCGGCACGGGCTTCTCGTAGGTCCGCTTCTTGCCGTCGAAGCGGGACTCCGGGTTGCCGTGCGACATCGCCTGGTTCTGCAGCGGGCACTCGCCGCCCTTGTCGCAGACCGGACAGTCCAGCGGGTGGTTGATGAGCAGCAGCTCCATCACGCCGTGCTGGGCCTTCTCGGCCACGGGCGAGGTGAGCTGGGTCCGCACCACCATCCCGTCGGTGCAGGTGATGGTGCAGGAGGCCATGGGCTTGCGCTGGCCCTCGACCTCGACGATGCACTGGCGGCAGGCACCGGCCGGGTCGAGGAGGGGGTGGTCGCAGAACCGGGGGATCTCGATGCCGAGCTGCTCGGCGGCCCGGATGACCAGGGTGCCCTTGGGCACGCTGACCCCGGCGCCGTCGATCGTCAGCGTGACGAGGTCCTCCGGCGGGACCGCCGCCTCTCCCCCTCCCGAAGGAGCGTTGGTGGTCACGGTCATGCGTGCACCTCCGTGCGGTCGGCCCAGGCCGTCGACCTCGCGGGGTCGAAGGGGCAGCCCCGGCCCGTGATGTGCTGCTCGTACTCCTCACGGAAGTACTTGAGCGAGGAGAAGATCGGCGAGGCGGCGCCGTCGCCGAGGGCGCAGAACGACTTGCCGTTGATGTTGTCGGCGATGTCGTTCAGCTTGTCGAGGTCGGACATGTGGCCCTTGCCCGCCTCGATGTCGCGCATCAGCTGCACGAGCCAGTACGTGCCTTCGCGGCAGGGCGTGCACTTGCCGCAGGACTCGTGGGCGTAGAACTCGGTCCAGCGGGTGACGGCCCGTACGACGCAGGTCGTCTCGTCGAAGCACTGGAGGGCCTTCGTGCCGAGCATGGAACCGGCTGCGCCGACTCCCTCGTAGTCGAGGGGGACGTCGAGGTGCTCGTCGGTGAACATCGGCGTCGAGGAGCCGCCCGGCGTCCAGAACTTCAGGCGGTGCCCCGGCCGCATGCCGCCGCTCGTGTCGAGCAGCTGGCGCAGTGTGATGCCCATCGGGGCCTCGTACTGTCCGGGGCGGGCGACGTGGCCGCTGAGGGAGTAGAGAGTGAAGCCGGGCGACTTCTCGCTCCCCATCGAGCGGAACCATTCCTTGCCCCGGTTCATGATGGCGGGAACCGAGGCGATCGACTCGACGTTGTTCACCACGGTCGGGCACGCGTAGAGGCCCGCGACGGCGGGGAAGGGGGGACGGAGCCGCGGTTGGCCCCGGCGGCCTTCGAGCGAGTCGAGCAGTGCGGTCTCCTCACCGCAGATGTACGCGCCGGCGCCGGCGTGCACGGTGAGGTCGAGGCTGAGTCCGCTGCCCAGCGCGTTCTCGCCGAGGACGCCCGCCGCGTAGGCCTCGCGCACGGCCTCGTGCAGCCGCCGCAGTACGGGGACGACTTCACCCCGCAGATAGACGAAGGCGTGGGACGACCTGATGGCGTAACAGGCGATGGCGATGCCCTCGATGAGGCTGTGCGGGTTCGCGAAAAGGAGCGGAATGTCCTTGCACGTCCCGGGCTCCGACTCGTCGGCGTTGACCACCAGGTAGTGCGGTTTTCCGTCGCCCTGGGGAATGAACTGCCATTTCATTCCCGTCGGGAAGCCGGCGCCTCCGCGCCCCCGCAGACCGGACTCCTTGACGTACGCGATGACGTCGTCCGGTGACATGGCGAGCGCCTTGCGGAGCCCCTCGTATCCCTCGTGCCTCTTGTAGCCGTCCAGTGTCCAGGACCTGTCCTCGTCCCAGAAGGCCGACAGTACGGGTGCGAGCAGCTTCTCCGGTCCGGTGTCCTTGACCTCGGGTGCCAACGTCATCACTCCCCCTCCTCGGCGGCGGGTCCGGCCGGGTGCGTCGGATCGGAGGCCGACGTGTCCTGCGGCGCGTCGTGCGAGCTGAGGTGTTCCGCCGGTGACGGGTCGTGTGTCGGGGTCTCCCGGGGTGCCTCGCCGCGCGGGTGCACCACGCGCGCGGGGGCGGTCTCCCCCTTGGCCAGCTTCAGGCCGGCCAGGGAGGCGGGTCCCGCGCCGCCCGTGGCGTCGACGGCGCCGTCCCGCTCGTCGGGGAAACCGGCCAGGATCCGGGCGGTCTCCTTGAACGTGCACAGGGGCGCCCCGCGGGTGGGCGAGACGGGACGGCCGGCCCGCAGGTCGTCGACGAGGCGCTTGGCGCTCTGCGGGTCCTGGTTGTCGAAGAACTCCCAGTTGACCATCACGACGGGCGCGAAGTCGCAGGCCGCGTTGCACTCGATGTGCTCGAGGGTGACCTTGCCGTCGTCGGTGGTCTCGCCGTTGCCGACGCCCAGGTGTTCCTGGAGCTCCTCGAAGATGGCGTCACCGCCCATGACGGCGCACAGGGTGTTGGTGCACACCCCGACCTGGTAGTCACCGCTCGGCCGGCGCCGGTACATGGAGTAGAAGGTGGCGACGGCGGTGACCTCGGCCGTGGTCAGGCCGAGCACGTCCGCGCAGAACTGCATCCCGGTGCGGGTGACATGGCCCTCCTGGGCCTGCATGAGGTGCAGCAGCGGCAGGAGAGCCGACCGGGAGTCCGGGTAGCGGGCGATCACCTCGCGCGCGTCGGTCTCCAGCCGGGCCCGGACGTCGTCCGGGTAGGCGGGCGCGGGCAGGTGGGGCATGCCCAGACTGACGCCCCGCTCCGAAGGTGTGGTGGTCACCGGTCGACGCCTCCCATCACGGGGTCGAGGGATGCCACGGCGACGATGACGTCGGCGACCTGGCCGCCCTCGCACATCGCCGCCATGGCCTGCAGGTTGGTGAAGGACGGGTCGCGGAAGTGGACCCGGAAGGGGCGGGTGCCGCCGTCGGAGACGACATGCGCCCCGAGCTCGCCCTTGGGCGACTCGACGGCCACGTACGCCTGTCCCGGCGGTACGCGGAAACCCTCGGTGACCAGCTTGAAGTGGTGGATCAGGGCCTCCATGGAGGTGCCCATGATCTTCTTGATGTGGTCGAGGGAGTTGCCCAGTCCGTCCGGGCCCATGGCGAGCTGGGCGGGCCAGGCGATCTTCTTGTCGGCGACCATGACCGGTCCGGGCTGGAGCCGGTCCAGGCACTGCTCGACGATGCGCAGCGACTGGCGCATCTCCTCCAGCCGGATCAGGAAGCGGCCGTAGGAGTCGCAGGTGTCCGCGGTGGGGACCTCGAAGTCGTACGTCTCGTACCCGCAGTACGGCTGCGCCTTGCGCAGGTCGTGCGGCAGGCCGGTGGAGCGCAGGACCGGGCCGGTCGCCCCGAGGGCCATGCAGCCGGCCAGGTCCAGATAGCCGACGTCCTGCATACGGGCCTTGAAGATGGGGTTCCCGGTGGCGAGCGCGTCGTACTCCGGGAGGTTCTTGCGCAGCGTCTTCACCAGCTCGCGGATCTGGTCCACCGCACCGGGCGGCAGGTCCTGGGCGAGTCCGCCGGGGCGGATGTACGCGTGGTTCATCCGCAGGCCGGTGATGAGCTCGAAGGCGTCGAGAATGAGTTCACGATCACGGAATCCGTAGATCATGATCGTGGTGGCGCCGAGCTCCATGCCTCCGGTGGCGATGCACACCAGGTGGGAGGAGAGCCGGTTCAGCTCCATCAGGAGCACACGGATGACCGAGGCGCGGTCGGGAATCTGCTCCTCGATACCGAGGAGCTTCTCCACTCCGAGGCAGTACGCCGCCTCGTTGAAGAACGGCGTCAGGTAGTCCATGCGCGTCACGAACGTGGTGCCCTGGGTCCAGGTCCGGTACTCGAGGTTCTTCTCAATGCCGGTGTGGAGGTAGCCGATGCCGCAGCGGGCCTCGGAGACCGTCTCGCCGTCGATCTCCAGGATCAGCCGGAGCACCCCGTGCGTGGACGGGTGCTGCGGGCCCATGTTGACGATGATGCGCTCGTCGTCACTGCGCTGCGCCGTCTCGACGACCTCGTCCCAGTCCCCGCCGGTGACGGTGTAGACGGTGCCTTCCGTGGTCTCGCGCGCGGAGGCGGCGGAGGCCGCGGAAGTGTTCGACGTGCTCATGAGTACGACCTCCGCTGGTCCGGAGCCGGGATCTGGGCGCCCTTGTACTCGACGGGGATGCCGCCGAGGGGATAGTCCTTGCGCTGCGGATGCCCCTGCCAGTCGTCCGGCATCAGGATCCGCGTGAGGGCCGGGTGGCCGTCGAAGACGATGCCGAAGAAGTCGTACGTCTCGCGCTCGTGCCAGTCGTTCGTCGGATAGACGGAGCACAGTGACGGGATGTGCGGGTCGCTGTCGGGAGCGCTGACTTCCAGGCGGATCAGCCGATTGTGGGTGATCGAGCGCAGGTGGTAGACGGCGTGCAGCTCGCGGCCCTTGTCACCGGGATAGTGCACGCCGCTGACGCCGGTGCACAGTTCGAAGCGGAGCGCGGGGTCGTCGCGCAGGGTCGTCGCGACCCGGAGCAGGTGCTCGCGCTCGATGTGGAAGGTGAGTTCGCCGCGGTCGACGACCGTCTTCCCGATGGCGTTGCCGGGGAGCAGGTCCTGCTCCTCCAACGCGCCCTCCAGTTCGTCGGCCACCTCGTCGAACCATCCGCCGTAGGGGCGGTTCGAGGCTCCCGGGAACCGGATCGAGCGGACCAGGCCGCCGTAACCGGAGGTGTCACCGCCGTTGTCGGCGCCGAACATGCCGCGCTGGACGCGGATCTCCTCACCGCCCTCGCCCCGCTGGCCGGGGAGGTTCTCGGCGGAGAGGTCCTTCTCGGGGTTCACGCCGTCGCCCGCGGTGTCGTTCGCGTCGCTCATCGCAGCAGCCCCTTCATCTCGATGGTGGGCAGGGCCTTGAGCGCCGCCTCCTCCGCCTCGCGGGCCGCCTCCTCGGCGTTCACCCCCAGCTTGGAACCCTGGATCTTCTGATGGAGCTTGAGAATGGCGTCCAACAGCATCTCGGGCCGGGGCGGGCAGCCGGGCAGGTAGATGTCGACCGGGACGACGTGGTCGACGCCCTGGACGATCGCGTAGTTGTTGAACATGCCGCCCGACGAGGCGCAGACCCCCATGGAGATCACCCACTTGGGGTTCGGCATCTGGTCGTAGACCTGCCGCAGCACCGGCGCCATCTTCTGGCTGACCCGGCCGGCCACGATCATCAGGTCCGCCTGCCGCGGCGAGCCGCGGAAGACCTCCATGCCGAAGCGCGCCAGGTCGTAGCGGCCGGCGCCGGTGGTCATCATCTCGATGGCACAGCAGGCGAGCCCGAACGTGGCGGGGAACATGGACGACTTGCGTACCCAGCCCGCGGCCTGCTCGACGGTGGTCAGCAGGAATCCGCTCGGCAGTTTTTCTTCGAGTCCCATGGTCAAAGGCCCCTCAGTCCCATTCCAGGCCGCCGCGCCGCCACACGTACGCGTAGGCGACGAAGACGGTGAGCACGAAGAGCAGCATCTCCACGAGCCCGAAAATCCCCAGGGCGTCGAAGCTGACGGCCCAGGGATAAAGGAAGACGATCTCGATGTCGAAGACGATGAAGAGCATCGCCGTCAGGTAGTACTTGATGGGGAAGCGCCCGCCGCCGGCCGGCGTGGGGGTCGGCTCGATACCGCACTCGTAGGCTTCGAGCCTGGCGCGGTTGTACCGCTTCGGACCGATCAGCGTGGCCATGACCACGGAGAAGATCGCAAAGCCTGCCCCGAGGGCTCCCAGTACGAGGATGGGCGCATACGCGTTCACCGCTCCTCGCTCCTCTCAGTCGGCACTGACTGCTGGCGAGCCGGGCTCACTTGCCCCACGCGTCCCACGAACCACGCCCGCCCCGGCGAAGATCGAGAACATGTGAAGCAGGTCACAAGCCCAACCGCTCCGCATCCTATGCCCGCCGGTCTGTGATCTGCGACACGGGGTGTCGCACAAGCTTTGTGATCTCCACCACCTGACGAACGATCATGAAGCCGGAAGAGCGGTGATCTTCATACGCGAAGCGTCCACGCGGTCACCATAAGTGACATTCTGTCGCGTCGATGCAGGCCAGGGAGGTGACCCTGATATCAAGAGTGTTCCTCTGCATGCAAATTGGCGCTGTACGCGAACGCTTGTTGGGGGACGCGTTCACACATCGGAGGGGTGCGGGGCGTGATGTGGACGTGTGCACGCGTTCACGAAGTCCGGGAGACCCGCGCCCCGCCGCGGAGCCGGGTCGCCGGCCGCGGGCCGTACCCCCGCCCCGGCCGACCGCCGTCGGCACCCGCCCCGTCGCACCCCGGCGCCCCGCACCCGACCCCGCGCCCGACCCCGCGCCGGAGCCGGTCGCCCCCCGAGCCGATCCGGAGCACGCCCGGGACTCCCCCCCCCCGGGCCCCCGCGGAGCCCACCGCGGACCCCCTCCCCCGCCCGACTCCCGGACGCCGCCTCGGACCCGGCCCGAGGCCCGGACCGGGCCCCCCAGAGGCAGCCCGGAACGCGGTGCGGGCCCGGCGCGGTCGCGACCCGGCCCGGGCCGAACGTCACGCCCGTCGCGATCCCGACGCAGGCCGCCCGCAATCCGTCCACAACCCGTCCGGAGTTCGCACACCGGACGCGATGCGAGGGGTGACCTTTCCGTGACCTGCACCACATCCACAGGGAGGACACAGAAAGAGGGCTTGGCCAATCGTTTCAACCGATGGTAGGCAGGGGGCAATTCGGACGTAAAGATGAAAGACCGTGATCACAGGCCCATTACGCCGCGCCCGCAATGTCCGTTACGGCATCAATAAAGAGCGACACGCCCGGGCTTCGGCGTCACGATTGAACAACTGTGGCGCAGCACACGTTTCTTGTGGATATGAAGGAGCCCCTGGTACCGGTTGTTCCCATGTCCCACACCGCTCACATACGAAGCCACCGGAAACCCCGCCGCAGCGCCCAGACCACGAGGGCGATGCGGGCCGGAGTCGCTGGTGGCGTCCTCGGCACTCTGGTAGTGGCCGGGGCGTCGGCCTCGGCGGTCGCCGCCGAGCCGGTGACCCAGACCCTCGAACTGCCCGCCCTCACGGCCGACCTGTCCACCCAGGTCGCTCAGTCCGCGGAAGCCACCCAGCAGGCCGCCGCGAACTACCAGCTGCAGGCCGAGCGGGACGCCGCCGCGGCCAAGGCCGCCAAGGAGGCGAAGGCCGACCTCGCCGAGGCCAAGGAGAGGGCCGAGGCGAAGAAGAAGGCGGCCGAGGAGGCCCGTAAGGCCGCCGCCGAGCGGGCCACGCGCGATGCCGAGCGCGCCCCCCTCACCGCCGACCCGGGCACCACGACCACGGCGGCCACCACGACCACCGCCTCCGCGCCGGCCAGTGGCAGCGTCGGAACGGTGATCTCCTTCCTCAAGGCGCAGGTGGGCGACGCCTACGTCATGGGTGCCACGGGCCCCAACGCCTGGGACTGCTCCAGCCTGGTCCAGGCCGCGTTCCGCCAGGTCGGCGTCGACCTCCCGCGCGTCTCGCAGGACCAGTCGACGGTCGGAACCGACGTCTCGCTGTCCGCCCTCCAGGTCGGCGACATCCTGTACTGGGGCGGCAAGGGCTCCGCGTACCACACGGGTGTCTACATCGGTAACGGCCAGTACCTGGACGCCGCCAACCCGTCCAAGGGCGTCGTCATCCAGGACCTTTCCGGCTACCCCGCGTCGGGCGCGGTGCGCGTGCTCTGATCCGGGCCGCCCGCACGGGCCGGAGGGCCGCTGCCGCTCGGGGGCAGCGGCCTCTCCGTCGCCCACCTCCGGGCGCTTCGGGGCACTCCGGGGCACTCCGGATATACCGGATACCTCACTCGGAGGTTCACCCCGCCGCGCCGGAATATCCCAGTCGTCCGAATCGTCCCCAGGTCGGGGTGCGCTGACGGGCCGCCATGCCCGCGCGAAGCGCCGTCCGGCCTTGTAGTGCCCCCTGCGGCGCCCCGCGCGCGCCGGACAGCCCCGGGGGCCCGCCCCTCGGGTGCCGGCCGTCCACAGCGTCGCTCAACGGCTCCCGGGCTCCCGCGCACGCGGAACGCGTCACGCCTTCGGCGTCACCTTGCTCAGACCGTTGATGATGCGGTCCATCGCGTCGCCGCCCGTGGGGTCCGTCAGGTTGGCGAGCAGCTTCAGGGTGAACTTCATCAGCATCGGGTGCGTCAGGCCGCGCTGGGCGGCGATCTGCATGACCTTCGGGTTGCCGATGAGCTTCACGAACGCACGGCCGAGCGTGTAGTAGCCGCCGTAGGTGTCCTTCAGGACGCGCGGGTAGCGCTGGAGGGCGATCTCCCGCTGGGCCGGCGTCGCCCGCGCGTGGGCCTGGACGATGACCTCGGCGGCGATCTGCCCGGACTCCATGGCGTAGGCGATGCCCTCGCCGTTGAACGGGTTCACCAGGCCGCCCGCGTCACCGACGAGCAGCAGCCCGCGCGTGTAGTGCGGCTGGCGGTTGAAGGCCATGGGGAGCGCGGCGCCGCGGATCGGGCCGGTCATGTTGTCCGGGGTGTAGCCCCAGTCCTCGGGCATCGACGCGCACCAGGCCTTCAGGACCTCGCGCCAGTCCAGTTCCTTGAAGGAGTCCGAGGTGTTGAGCACGCCGAGACCGACGTTGCTCGTCCCGTCGCCCATGCCGAAGATCCAGCCGTAGCCGGGCAGCAGCCGGTCCTGCGGGCCGCGGCGGTCCCACAGCTCGAGCCAGGACTCCAGGTAGTCGTCCTCGTGACGCGGCGAGGTGAAGTACGTACGGACCGCGACACCCATCGGACGGTCCTCACGGCGGTGCAGGCCCATGGCCAGCGACAGCCGCGTGGAGTTGCCGTCGGCGGCCACCACCAGCGGGGCGTGGAAGGTGACTTCCCGCTTCTCCTCGCCGGTCCTGGCCTTCACGCCGGTGATGCGGCCGGTGCGGTCGTCGATGATCGGCGCGCCCACGTTGCAGCGCTCGTACAGGCGCGCGCCGGCCTTCTGGGCCGCCCGGGCGAGCTGCTCGTCGAAGTCGTCGCGCTTGCGGACCAGGCCGTAGTCGGGGAAGGAGGCGAGTTCCGGCCAGTCGAGCTGGAGGCGGACTCCGCCACCGATGATGCGCAGGCCCTTGTTGCGCAGCCAGCCCGCCTCCTCGGAGATGTCGATGCCCATCGACACCAGCTGCTTGGTGGCGCGCGGGGTGAGGCCGTCGCCGCAGACCTTCTCCCTCGGGAACTCGGTCTTCTCCAGCAGGAGCACGTCGAGACCGGACCTCGCCAGGTGGTACGCGGTCGCGGAGCCGGCCGGCCCCGCGCCCACGACGATCACATCGGCGGTGTTGTCGGAGAGCGGCTCGGTCACGGCGGGTTCTCCCCAGGTTCGAAATCTGCGTGCCGACGGGCACTGGACACGGGCAGTCTATGCAGCGGAACCGATCACCCTGTCGAAGGGCCGTCCCGATGAATCCAGTCCCACCCGCCGTACGGCTCCGTGTACCCACCCACGAGGACGTCTTCACCTGGCACCGGATCTTCGCCGATCCGGACGTCATGGAGTTCCACGGCGGCAGGGCCGCGGAGTTGTCGGTCTGCGAGGAGCTCACCGCGCGCCGGCGGCGGCACGACGCCGAACTCGGCTTCTGCCTGTGGACCGTGGTCGACGGGGCGGACCGCGTCGTCGGCTTCACGGGCGCCCAGCCCTGGGAACGGGACTGGGGCCCGACCGGCGAGATCGAGATCGGCCGGCGCCTCGGCCGGGAGCACTGGGGCAAGGGGTACGCCACCGCCGCCGCGCGCCGGACGCTGGAGCGCGTGCGCGCCACCGGCGTGCGGGACGTGGTCGCGCTGGTCGACGCCCGCAACACCCGCTCGGCGGCGGTCACCCGTCGGCTCGGGATGCACCTCGACGAGACGTTCACGGTCCCGGCCTCGCACCGGGAGAGCCACTGCTACCGGCTGACCCTCTGACAGTGGAAGTGACAACTCCCACTTCAGTCACCCGTTGTGACCGATTGTCACGGATAGCCACGGAATGCTTCCTTCCGGCCCGTGGCCGTGCCTACGCTGCCGGTACCGCTGGGGGGTGACATCCGTGCCGGTGCGACCCAGAACACCCGAGGTGCGCGTTCCTCGCCTGGTCGGCCTGATGGCCGTGGACGCGCGCGAGTCGGCTCGTGCGCGTGGCCTGTCCCTCGAGGCGCCGGACCGGCCGGACTTCCACCTGACCGTCGTCGAGTACGTCGTGCGCCAGTATCCGCAGCCCGGCACCGAGGTGCCGCGGGGCTCCGCCGTGCACGTGTGGTTCGACTTCGGGGAGGGGGACGGCGGAGGAGGGGTGCGTGAACCGCGCGGGCCGGTGCCTCCCCGCGGCGGCCTCCGGCGGGAACTGGACGAACCCGGAGCCCCGTACACGGCCGCGCCCCGCACGGCGACGGCGCTCCTCGGCCCGCCCTGACCCCGCCCGCGCGCCCTGTGCGCGACCTCCGTGGCTCGCCTCAGCCCGCCTTGTGGCCCCGGTGCAGTGCGACCACACCGCCCGTGAGGTTGCGCCAGGCCACCCTCGTCCAGCCGGCCCCCTGGAGCCGCTCGGCCAGGGCGGGCTGGTCGGGCCACTCCCGGATGGACTCGGCGAGGTAGACGTACGCGTCGGGGTTCGACGACACCGACCGGGCGACCGGCGGCAGCGCGCGCATCAGGTACTCGGTGTACACGGTGCGGAACGGCGCCCAGGTGGGCTGCGAGAACTCGCAGATGACGAGGCGGCCCCCGGGCCGGGTCACCCGGTGCATCTCACGCAGCGCGACGTCCGTGTCCTGGACGTTGCGCAGTCCGAAGGAAATGGTGACGGCGTCGAAGACGTCGTCCTTGAAGGGCAGCCGGGTCGCGTCGCCGGCGGTGCAGGGCAGCCAGCTCCGGCGCTGCTTGCCGACCTGGAGCATGCCGAGGGAGAAGTCGCAGGGGACGACGTAGGCGCCGGCCTGCGCGAAGGGCAGCGAGGACGTCGCCGTACCGGCCGCCAGGTCCAGGACCTTCTCGGCGGGGCGCGCGCCGACCGCCTTGGCCACCTCCTTGCGCCAGATCCGGTCCTGGCCGAGCGACAGCACGTCGTTGGTCAGGTCGTACCGTGCCGCCACGTTGTCGAACATCGAGGCGACTTCGTGCGGCTGCTTGTCCAGGGATGCGCGGGTCACGGCCCCATTCTTGCAGCCCGCCCTCCGGGCAGGAGCCCCGGCTTCCCGCCCGCGCCCCGCGGCACCCCCGCTCCGTGCGCCCGCCGGCGCGCCCCCGCCGGCCCGCCGACCTCGCCCGTGCGCTTCAGCTTCTGCCAGCGCCTCGACGGTCTGCGAGCGCTCGCCACCGGAGTCGTGGAAGAGCACCGACGCGCCCTCGCCGTCCTCGGGCGTCGCCCCCCTTCACCATCTCCGCCATCCCGGGCCGCTTCCAGTCCTGGCTGTCGGTGTCGATGAAGACGCTGGTGCAACCGTCCCCGCCGAGCTGCTGGTGCTGTGACCGCACAGGTTCGCCGGTTCGTATGCCTTACAGGTTGTTCGCATAGAAGCTGACGAGTCGTTCGACGGCAGCGTCGACGTATTCGGGTTCGTCGTACATCTCGTAGTGGCCGGCGCCGTCGATCACCATGAGGTCGACGGGGTCGGGGGCCAGCTTCCACAGCTGCATGCCGGTGTCGTAGGAGCCGGTGTTGCCGATGCGTCCGGCGAGGATGACCTGGAGTGGTTGGGTCATGAGCTGATCGGCCAGGTGGAACGCGTCGTAGCCCAGCAGGTGGGAGTCGCTGCGCAAGAGGCGCCGGTTCGTGGAGTGTTCGTTACCGCCGCGCTCGGTGCGGTAGTAGGTGATGGCCTGGGTGGTGTCGATGTCGGTCAGGCCCGCTGCCGTGGCGTCCTCGAGGGTGTCGGGCAGCCAGTTCACGCGGGTCGTCTCGCCGGAGCGGGCCTCTTCGGTGCGTGCGTCCGCGAGGGCGTCGAGTGCTGCGGCCGGACCGTCGGGCTGGAAGCTGCGGAATGAGGCGCCGATGTTGACGGGGACGACCGTGCCGACCGCGTTGATGCGGTGGTCCGTGCGGGCGGTGTGCACGGCGTAGCCTCCACCGGCGCAGATGCCGAGGACGCCGATGCGCTGCGGGTCGATGCCGGGGGTCGTGGTGAGCACGTCGATGGCGTAGGAGATGTCCTCACCTCGGCGGTAGGGGTCTTCGAGGTCGCGGGGCTCGCCCTCGCTCTGGCCCTGATGGGCGGGGTCGAGGACGAGCGCCGCGATGCCGCGGGCGGCGAGACGGGAGGCGTAGTTGGCGCCGATCTGCTCCTTCACGCTGCTGCCTGGGGTGGAGAGCACCACGGCGCGCAGCGGTGCGCTGCTGTCGGCGTTGTCGGGCAGGTGGAGGTCCGCGGCGAGGTTGATGGGACCGCGCGGGATCGTGAGGTGCTGAAGCATGCCTGGCTTCCTTCGTGAGATCATTGTTCCATAGGAGTCCAGTACAAAAAAATACCTTGTACTATATGAAACCAATACGAAACTGTATCACCTGGATGGAGGGTCGATGTCAGTCGACGGGGCGCAACTGTGGACCCTGAACCAGCGGCTGCTGGGTGTTGTGATGGATGCCTGCACGGGGGAGCTGGCCGAGCTCGGGTTGGAGACGAAGGAGTTTTTCGTCCTGGCCGAGGTGGAGGCATCGCCGTACCCGGCTGAGATCGCGACTGCGCTGCTGCTGCCCAAGGCGAGCGTGACGGTCTACGTTCGCAACCTCGTCGCCAAGGGCTTTGTCCGCCGCGAGATCGACGAGGCGGACTTGCGGCGTCATCGGCTCGTACCGACCGCTGAGGGCACGCAAGCACGCGATCGAGCACTTGCAGCTCTCGCGGCGGAGTACGACCGCAGGTTGGCGAGGGTCACCCCCCAGGACCGCGTTGAGCTGCAACGCATCCTCAAAGCGATGCTCGCCTCGCCCGCGTCAGGCCGTATGCGCGAGTGATTCGTCTGTCCGGTGCTCTGCTGCACGTTCGGGCCGCGACCGCATGGATTCGTCAGATCGTTCAGGTTGCGACGGCAAGGGACGTCCGCCCCAGCGGATGCCCTTCTCGCTTCGGACGCGGGCACGTTCGCGACGCTGCGCCGCGAGGATGTCGGGGTGGCGGGTGTTGGTGTTTCGCCAGCGCAGGTAGGCGTGCAGGGCCCGGGTTTGCACGCTGTGGTTGCGGTGGTTGGAGTTGGCGATCGTGAACTGCCGCAGTGGCCCGAAATGGGCTTCGATCGGGTTGGCCCACGAGGCGTAGGCCGGGGTGAAGCACAACTCGACACGGTTCTTCTTCGCCCAGCGACGGATCTTGTCGCCCTTGTGGGCGGACAGGTTGTCCGGGATGACGTAGATCGGGGCGCCGTCCGGGCGCGCGGCCCGGGTCGACCTCAGTGCGGCCAGGGTGTTGACCGCACCCTCCTTGCGGCGGTTGACGCCCCACAGCCGGTCGTCGCCGACGGAATAGCAGCCGTGGAAGTACCGCACCCCGAGGGTGCGGTGGTAGGTCGCGGGATGGCGCTCGGGGTGACCGGCGGGAGCCCAGCCGGCCCCGGCGGTGGGGCGGATGCCGAGCGGCCCGAACTCGTCGAACGCGAACACGCGGTCCGCGAAGCGTTCCAGCACCTCCTCGATGCGGTCCAGCTTGGCGTCACGCTCGGGGTCGGGCGACTCCTTCCAGGTTCTGGTGCGCCGGAAGGTGATGCCGCGGCGGGCGAGCAGGCACCGTAATGCCTCGCGGCCGATCCGGATCACACGGCCGTGCACCTTCCGCAGGCAGGCGGCGAGTTTACGGATCGACCAGCGGGTAAAGGGCTGGCCGAGCTTGGTCGGGCGGGTGGTGGCCGTCTGGAAGACGCAGTCCTCGTCGTCAGGACTGAGCAGGCGGGGACGGCCTCCCGCCCAGCGAGGGTCCAGGCAGGCCAGGCCGATCTCGTTGAACCGGTGGATCACGTCGCGGACGGTGTCCTCGTCAGCCTGAACCAGCTTCGCGATCACCGGGACCCGGTTTCCGCCGGCCGAGGCCACCGGTCAGCACCGATCGGTCAGCACCGGACCTGCCTGCACCGAGCCTGTCGGCACCAGGCTGGTCCGCGTCGGACGGTCAGCACGGACCTGCACCGGACCCGTCGGCGTGGCCGGTCAGCACCAGGCCTGCCCGCACCGGACCGGTCAGCGCCGGCGGTGCACCAGGCGTCCCGCGCACACGGTTGCGACGCAGGCACCGGTTCCGTCGAAGACCGCCAGGTCCGCGCGACCACCCACGACGAGCGCCTCGGGGCGGAAGGACGTCAGGACGACGACGTCGTTGCGTCCGGCCGCGGCGCGCAGCCCGGGTGCGGCGGCGTGCTCCGCCCGTACCGCCACCGCGCCGCGCTTGAGCACCTCGTGGACGCGTTCACGCGGACTCGGCGCGTCCGGGAGCGGCCCCCGGTGGGTCCGCCCGGGCCCGAGCGTCCCCGGCCAACGCCGGATCCGGGCGCCCGGAAACCGTGCCTCCACCTCCGCCGACGGCCCGACGGCGACGATCCGGCCGCCGTCGACGGCGACGGCCCCGCCCGTCAACGGCTCGGCAGCCTCCGCGGGGGCGTCCCAGGTGAGGCGCACCACCTCCGCCGTGTGAATCGTCAGCACGGGTGGATCAGTTGGAGGCGAGGAGCTTCAGCTCCGGGTGGGCCGTGCCGCCCTCGATCGCCGTGGAGGAGATGTGGGAGGCCACCCGGTCGTCGACGGGGTCGTTCGCCGGGTCGTCGTGCACGACGAGGTGTTCGTACGTGGTCGACCGCTGGGCGGGCACCCGTCCGGCCCGGCGGATGAGGTCGATGATCTCCATGCGGTTGGAGCGGTGCCTGGCGCCGGCGGAGGAGACGACGTTCTCCTCGAGCATGATCGAGCCGAGGTCGTCCGCGCCGTAGTGCATGGAGAGCTGGCCGACCTCCTTGCCGGTGGTCAGCCAGGAGCCCTGGATGTGGGCGACGTTGTCGAAGAACAGCCGGGCGATGGCGATCATCCGCAGGTACTCGAAGAGCGTGGCCTGGGTGCGACCCTTCAGATGGTTGTTCTCGGGCTGGTAGGTGTACGGGATGAAGGCGCGGAAGCCGCCCGTGCGGTCCTGTACGTCCCGGATCATGCGCAGGTGCTCGATGCGCTCGGCGTTGGTCTCGCCGGTGCCCATCAGCATGGTGGACGTCGACTCGACGCCCAGCCCGTGCGCGATCTCCATGATCTCCAGCCAGCGCTCGCCGGACTCCTTCAGCGGCGCGATGGCCTTGCGCGGCCGCTCGGGCAGCAGCTCGGCACCGGCCCCGGCGAAGGAGTCGAGCCCGGCCGCGTGGATCCGGGTGATGGCCTCCTCGACCGACACCTTCGAGATCCGGGCCATGTGCTCGACCTCGCTCGCCCCCAGACTGTGGATGACGAGCTGCGGGAACTCCTTCTTGATGGCGGCGAAGTGCTTCTCGTAGTACTCGACGCCGTAGTCCGGGTGATGGCCGCCCTGGAACATGATCTGCGTGCCGCCGAGTTCGACGGTCTCGGCGCAGCGCCGCAGGATGTCGTCGAGGTCGCGGGTCCAGCCCTTGGCGGTGTCCTTCGGCGCGGCGTAGAAGGCGCAGAAGCGGCACGCGGTGACGCAGACGTTCGTGTAGTTGATGTTGCGCTCGATGATGTACGTCGCGATGTGCTCGGTCCCCGCGTACCGGCGGCGGCGTACGGTGTCGGCGGCGGCGCCCAGCGCGTGCAGCGGGGCGTCGCGGTAGAGGTCGAGCGCCTCTTCGGGGGTGATCCGCCCACCGGCGGCAGCACGGTCGAGGATGGGCTGAAGGTCGGCCTTCTCGGTCACCGGGCGTCCCTTTCGTAAGGTTCGTAAGGGTTGTGGACGGGCTGAGCCAGCCTACGCCAGCGGCCCGGGACACCTGACGTCAGGCCGTACCGGCACCCGTACGCCCCGTACGCCCCGTACGCCCCGTCGATCGTCGGCCGCATCGGCCCCTCTTCATCTGCCCAGGCGTCACGCCGTGTACGCCCCGATCAGCAGCCCGACGAACGCGCCGGCGATCAGGAACGGTCCGAAGGGGATCGCCGTCCTGCGTCCCGCCCTCCGCGCGACGACGAGGGCACCGCCGTACAGCGCCCCGAACAGGAACCCGGCGAAGGTGCCGAGCATCACGGTCGGCCAGCCGTACCAGCCGAGGACGGCCCCCGCGCCGAGGGCGAGTTTCACGTCGCCGAAGCCCATGCCGGCCGGGTTGATCAGGAACAGGACGAAGTAGCCGGCACCGAGCGCGAGGGCGCCCAGCAGGGCGGTCGTCCAGGTGCCCGCGTGCTCGGGGAACAGGGTGACGACGCCGAGCAGAGCGAGGGTGGCCGCGGCGAACGGGAGGGTGAGCGGGTCGGGCAGCCGCTGCACCCGGAAGTCGACGACCGCCAGCAGCACGCCGACGGGCGCGAGCAGCAGCCAGACGGCCAGCTCGGGCCGGGTCCCGGTGGCGGCGGCGAGGGCGGCGCACACGAGCGTGGTGGCGGCTGCGGGGGCGACGGGTCCGGGACCGTACGACGTGCCGGCGGTCCCTTCTCCCTCCCCTCCTGCGCGCGCGGCGCACTGCCCGCACCGGGCCCGGCCGAGCCACCCGCGCAGCGGATGTCCCGCGGGGCACCGGGCGCGCCACTCCTCCCCCACCGGGACGGCGAACCGGTGCACCGCGCGGGGCAGCAGCGCGCCCGCCACCGCCCCCCACAGCACGGCGACCAGGACGACGGCCCCGACCGGCGGCACCGGCAGGTCGTTCATCCCGCCGCCGCTGCCGCGACCGTGTCGCGCCAGGCCGGCAGCAGTTCGTCGAGCAGCGCCTCGGTGCGCGGCGGCAGTCCGCGGGCACCGCTGCGGCCGACGAGGTCGGTGGCGAGGGCGGTGAGCCGGGAGGGGTCGTCGAGGGCGTGGGTGGCGCGCAGCAGCTCGTTCCACAGCCGCTCGTCGACCGGGGCGGTGCGCAGGGCCGCGTCGAGCGCCTCGATGGCCTTCTCCGCGCGGCTCTTCTCCATGTGGAACTCGGAGAGGGCGAGCCCGGTGTCGGCGACGAGCAGCGGAAGCTGGGCGTCGACGATCTCGTGGGTGAGCCAGCGGTAGCGGCCCTCGGGCCGGTCGGCGAGCAGCGGGCCGCGCACCAGCACCAGCGCGTCGGTGAGCAGCCGCCCGCGGACGGCACGGCTGTCGACCCCCTTGCCCTGGGTCGCCTCGTGGTACAGCGACCGCAGCACGTCCAGGTCGGAGACGACGGACTGGGCGAGGGTGAGCCGCCCGGTGCGGTCGGTGCCGAGGCGGGGTGTGCCGTCGGCGTCGGTGCCGAGCCAGGCGCGCAGCCGGTCGAGGAGCGCCTCGCGCACGTCGTCGGTGACACCGCGCGGCCACAGCACGGAGGACAGCACGCGCGGGTGCACGCCCTCGCGGTGCAGGAGCAGCAGGGCGAGCGCCTCGTGGAGCAGGGCGCTGCGCTCGCCGTCCGGGGTGTCGAGCCCGATGATCTCGTACGGCCCGACGAGACGCGCGTACACGGCCGGCCGGCCCTGTTCGCTGATGTCGACGAGGAACGGAGGGGTGTTGACCGGTCCGTCGGGACCGCGGTCCGGGTCGGCCTCCACGAACAGTTCGACGACCGCGCGCTGTTGGGCGGCGGGCAGGAGCTGGGCGTCGAGTTCGAGGCCCAGCAGGGGCGCGAGCAGCTTGCCCTCGCCGGTGATCTCCATCTCCCAGGCGGCGCCCGGCAGATCGCCGCTCCCGGTGCCGACGAGGTAGCCGATGCCGAGGCGGCTCGCGTCGGCGGCGAGCTCGGCGAGCTTGACGGCGTCCTCGGCGGTCGGCTCGGCGGCGAGCAGGACGAGCTGCGGGGCCCAACGGGTGTGCTGGGCCGGGCCGGTGCGTCCGGTGAGGACGGAGTCGTGCCCGGCGGCGCCCAGCGCGCCGCGCCGCTGCCGGGTCTCCGCCTCCATCGTCTCGATGAGTGCCTCGACGTCGTCGAGGTGGCGGAGCCGGTTGGGGGCGAGCGGGGTCAGGTCCTCGCCGAACCCGACGAGGGTGATGGTCATGCGGTCCGACCATCCGTTGGTCGCCAGCTCGGCGGCGACGGAGGCGAACACGGCGGCCCGGTCGGCCTCGCTGCCGCTCAGCGAGACGATGCCGGGGACGGACTCCAGGTTGAGCAGCAGCCGCGAGTCGTCCAGGGTGCCGAGGCTGACCAGACCGGGGTAGGGGGCGGCGGTGTCGACGTCCTCGTACTGGCTGGCGTCGTCCTTGGCCAGCGTCCAGAACGTCTGGTCCTGCCCCGGCCGCCACGGCGCCGGGGGCCTGCCGGCCGGCTGGGCGAGCTGGAGGTGCAGGTCTCCGTCGCTGAGCCAGGCGGCGTAGACGGTCGGCAGGGCGCGCGACTCGGCGGCGAGGAAGGCGGCGAGCCCGCGCAGGGACCGGTCGAGCAGCCGTACGCCCTCGGGGTCGGCGCCGACGAGCAGCGCGTCCTGGACGTCCTGGGCATCGCCTTCCGGCGTGGGCGGCTCCATCCCGCGCCGCCCGCCGATCCCCCCGAACGCCGACTGCCACAGCGCCTGCCGACGCCGGTGCCCGAGGGCACCGAGCAGGCCGGCGGCGAGGAGGGGGGCGGTGAGGAGGGCTTCGGGCAGGCCGAAGGAGGAGGTGTCCCGGGCGGGGCCGGCGTGCTGCGGGGCGGGCGCGGGCCGCTGGTGACCGGCGTGGTCGGCGGCGGGCGCGGGTTGCCGCTCGGGTGCGGGCCGCTGTTCGGGCACGGAGACGTGGGCGGCACCCCCGCCGCTGCCCCGGGCGTGGTCCCCGGTCCTGGCGTAGTCGTGGATCTGCTGTTGCACGTCCGGCGAGACCTCGGGCGTCTCGTCCGGCATCTCGACGAGGTCGCCGCCGCGCGCGTCGCCGGGCATCTCCATGATCCAGCCGGGCCGGATGAGACTGGCCTCGGAGAGCCTGGAACCGTCGGGCTGGGCCCGGTCCTTGTTGAGCGCGAAGATCTCCTTGTACCGGCGTCCGTCCCCGAGGTGCCGCTCGGCTATCTCCCAGAGGGAGTCGTGGTGACGCCCCTCGGGTGGCTGGATCCGGTAGAACTTCGTGTCGTCCCGCTGGGCGGTGCTGCTCCCGGCGTCGGCGCGGGCGGCGGCGTCGGAGGCCTGCTCGGCGAGAGCGGCGGCGGCCCCGGCGGCCTGCTCCTGCTGCTGGGCGAAGAGCCCCGGCGTCTGCTGGGCGGTGGCGGCCGTGGCCTGCTGGTTCCCTTCGACTCCCTGTCCCAGTTGCGAGAGCCCCGGCGTGAAACTGGCCGCGGCGGCGCCGACGAGCAGCAGTGCGGCGACGAGTTGACGCGCGAGCAGCTGACTGGGCCCGGCCCCGGGCACCCGCCCCGGCACCCCGACACCGGAGAGCGCGGCCTTCATCTCGACGAGCACGCAGGCGGTGAACTGGGCCCAGGCAACCCAGACGAAGAAGACCAGGATGTTCTGGAAGGTCTCGACGGAGACCTCCGTCCTCAGCCACTCCATGGGCTCGAACGTGCTCGGCAACGGCCAGCCCGCCACCGTCGCGAGCCCGGCCGGGACCCCCACCACCAGAACGAGCAACGCCACGAAGGCGAAGAACGCCTTGACGAAGTCCCCGAAGGTCCGCCGCCGTATCCGCACGGCCCGAGGCGTCCGGTTCCGCGGAGCGGCGGCGCCCTCTGCTGGGTTTCCCGTCGCGCTGGACGAGCTTGGACTACGGCGTCGTGGCATGGCGGGTGTCCCGGTCGTGTGGTGTGGGAGGAGCTGAGGTGACGGCGTGGAATGAGGCGAGATCAGGTGAGGGAGGGCGTACTGAGCCTACAGAGATCCTATTGACTCGCGCCGCCCCCGCAGAAGCCCGCCTCCGCGCCCCCACGTTCCCGTCACGCCACCGCAAGGTCGCACCACACGCACGTGCCCCGGTTGCCGTCCCCGGCCGGCGGCTGCCAGCCCCGGAGGCCCGCGCAGGCGGCCGGGCCGTCCCGCGACAGGCGGAATGCCGTCGACCAGAGCGGGAGTCCGGGTGTCGGCGCCCCTTTTCCGCACGGGTGCGGGAGCCGTCGGCACACACTCTGAACCAGTCGGGTTCACCGGCCGCGTACAGCCCGGCAGGCAGGATGCGGTGCGGTTCGCCGAAGACGCCGGCCCGCTGCCACCGCTCCAGCCGGTACTACAGCCGTGACTCGTGTCCGTGTCCGGTAGTCGTGTGACGCGTTGTTCCCTCCGTGAGTACGGAGCGGGCGGTACAGGTCTGGGCGGGCTGGTTCGATGACTTCTTCGCCGGGTTGGCGGGGGTCTTCGGGAGGGTCGAGCCGCGCCTGATGGCGATGGCCTATCGGAAAGCGCTGGTGGCGCCGGTCGAACGCAAGAACGGGTGGGTGCGCCACGAGGCGCCATGTGACCGAGTGGAGGTGGGAGACCTCTACCGCCGGGCCGTCGCAGCGGCCGGGTAGAAGCTGAGGGCAGTCCGGGCCGGGGAACGCCGGTGAGGACGGGAAGCAGCCCTGACAACGCCGGGACGGCGCGGTACTGCCAGACGCGTCGGGTTCGGCAAGCAAGGCCAGAAGGCGTACGAAGAGGAATCCGTGTAAAGCCCCGTAAGTCTTGTCACCGGGCTCCAATCTGGCGGATATGGGCCCGGGGTGCAGTGCGTGACCGCTTGCTTCGGCTGGGGCGGTCAACTCCGAAGCCGGTCTCCAACTGCCGGTGGGGAGGCCACGCTGAAGGTCTGCGGCGTAGGCGTGGTGATGCTGCCGGGGTAGTAGCGGGACGCCGACCTGGCCGATCGGCACATGGTGAACGTGGGAACCGCCTGCGGTCGCCCTTTCCTTCCGGACAGCCGGTCCGGCGAGGAGGGCAGGCCCGTTGCCGGCTGAGGTCCGCAGGTGGGGCGGAGGCCTCGTAGTAGTCCGAGCGGAGGAAAGCTCCGTGCATGGCGAAGGGGGCCAGCAAGTCGGCAGGGAGGATGCTGCAATGCCAGGAGGTCGCTGGTGAATACCGACGCGCTGGAGTTCGGGCTGCTCAAGGCCGAGCGCCGGGTACTGGAGATGCAGACCAAACTGCACTGTTGGGCGACCGACGATCGTGATCGCCGGTTCGATGACCTGTTCAATCTCGTTGCTGATCCCGCGTTCCTGCTGGTCGCGTGGGTTCGGGTGAGGAGGAACAGGGGCGCTCGCTCGGCCGGAGTGGACGGGCAGACGGCCCGTTCCGTGGAGGACGGGCAAGGCGTCGAGGCATTCCTCGACGAGGTGCGGTCCGACCTGAAGGACCGCACCTTCCGTCCGCTTCCCGTGCGGGAAAGGATGATCCCCAAGCCGGGGACGGCCAAGCGCCGTCGGCTGGGTATTCCGACCGTGCGGGACCGGGTGGTCCAGGCGTCCCTGAAGCTGGTACTGGAGCCGATCTTCGAGGCGTATTTCCTCCCGTGCTCCTACGGGTTCCGCCCGAAGCGCCGGGCTCACGACGCGCTCGCCGAGGCGCACCACTTCGCCAAGAACTCCTATGAGTGGATGGTGGAGGGGGACATCGAGGCGTGCTTCGACTCGATCGACCACGCGGCCCTGATGGGCCGGGTGCGTCGCCGAGTCGGAGACCGGCGCGTCCTTGACCTGGTGAAGGCGTTCTTGAAGTCGGGCATCCTCAGCGAGGCTGGCCAGTCCAAGGACACCGATTCCGGCACTCCGCAGGGTGGGATCCTCTCGCCGCTGCTGGCCAACATCGCCCTGTCGGTTCTCGATGAGTTCATCGCGGCCGGTCCGGGCGGGCCGAACTCCACGCAAGGCCAGCGGGCCCGGCGACGTCGGCAGAATCTGCCCAACTACCGGCTCTTCCGGTATGCGGACGACTTTCTGATCGCCGTGACCGGGACACGCGAGCAGGCCGAAGACATGCGCACCCAGGTGGCGGAAGTACTCGCCCCGATGGGACTGCGTCTGTCGGTGGAGAAGACGGCCATCACCCATATCGACGAGGGGCTGGACTTCCTCGGGTGGCGCCTCCAGCGTCACCGCAAACGTGGGACCCAGAAGCACTACGTCTACCTCTACCCCTCCAAGAAGGCCCTCCAAGCCGTCAAGGAGAAGGTCAAGACGCTGTGCCGACAGGACACGAACCTGCCGCTGGCAGTCGTGCTGCACCATCTCAACCCGGTGTTGCGCGGCTGGACGGCGTACTTCCGGCACGGGGTGTCGTCCGCGACCTTCCAGTACCTGTCGGCCTTCACCTGGCGGCAGGTCTTCGGGTGGCTGCGGCGAAAGCACCGCCGGTCCAACTGGAAGAGTCTTCGCCGTCGTTACTGCGCGGGCCGATGGTGGCCTGCTGATGACGAGGTGGTCTTGTTCAGGTGCGCGAAGGTGCGAACCAACCGCTATTTGTATCGCGGGAACAAGATCCCCTCGCCCTGGCCCAGTGGGAGCACGACGGCCGCGGCCGTCTGAGAGGGCTTGTGGAGAGCCGGATGCCTGGAGAGCGGGCACGTCCGGTTCGGGAGGCGGCTCGGGGAAACCCGCTGGTGGAAACACCAGCAGGGCGCCCCGAGTCGACCTCACCAGATCGCCGAGCACGTCGGGCACACGAGTCCGGATCGGGTGCAGTGATTCCTGGCCCGCTCGACCTGGTGCACGGATCAACTCCGCGACGCGCTGCGGTCGTTCGTAGTCCAGTTCCTGGCCCGGCCGGATGGGGTGCTGGTGCTGGATGAGACCGCGTTCTTGAAGAAGGGACGGATGTCGGCCGGGGTGGCCCCGCAGTACGCAGGGATTACCGGACAGATCGAGAACTGCCAGGTCGCGGTGTTCTGCGCGTACGCCTCCGACACCGGACGCGCTCTGATCGACCGTGAGTTGTACCTGCCCGCCGCCTGGTGCCAGGACGCCGGCCGCTGCCGCACCGCGCGCATTCCCAAGCCGCGTGCGAAGGCCGTGGTCACCAAGCCCAAGCTCGGCCGGCGCATGGTGGAACGCTGCCGCCGGGCCAAGGTCCCGTTCGGCTGGATGGCTGCCGACAGCGCCTACGGCCAGGACCGCAAACTCCGCTCCGCCCTCGAACGCCGCCGCATCCCCTATGTCATGGCCGTGCCGGTGGACGAGACCGTGTCCACCCACGGCACCGGGAGCCTGCGCGTCGACAAGCTCGCCGCCCGCATCCCGCTGATCTTCGAGCGCCGTTCCTGCGGGAAGGGGGCCAAGGGCCTGCGCTCCTACGACTGGGCGCTGGCCGAGGTCACCTGGCCGGGCGGCGCCGAGAACGGGCCCCGCCGCGGCTGTATTCACCTGCTGCTGGTCAGGCGCTCGATCACCGACCCTGCCCAGATCGCCTACTTCGCGGTGCATGCCAAGGTCAGCACCCCGATCGGCGAGATCGTCCGCGTGATGGGCCTGCGCTGGTCGATTGAGGACTGCTTCGAGACCGCGAAGTCCGACTGCGGACTGGACCACTACGAGGTTCGCACCTGGGACGCCTGGCACCGTCACATCACTCTGTCCATGGCCGCCCTCGCCTTCCTGACCATCACCGACACCCGCTCCCGTGACCTCGAAGACCCCACAGAGCCAGTCCAGTTGCCCGCACCCAGCGACCTGACCCGGGTGCTCGAAAAGGGGGGCCGCCGGGCCGCGTTGAAAAACTGATCCGCTACACCGCCGAGGAGATCCGCCGCCTGCTCAACCGGCTCGTACGGGCCACCTCGCCGCCACCACCGACGATCGTGATCACCCAGTCACACTGACGCCGCACCCACCAGGCCCGCGCACAACGCTGCCACTACGCCACCCGCGACAAACGAGATCGCGAGTCACGGCTGTAGTACCCGCCGCCGCTTTCGCCGACTTCGTCGTCCCACTCAAGTCATCGGGCACACCCACCGACCTGATCGACACCTGGTAGGTTCAAACGCGCTTTTCAGCAAGCGCGTTGCAGGCGTTACGGGGGTACACGCGTGTCCATCAGGCCGACGGACTGGCACGTACTCGACCTGGAGAAGGACCCGACACCGGGCGATCCGCGACGCATCCGCAAACTCGCCGGCGCTCTGCACGACTTCGCCGACGACGTGGGCGAGGCCCTGCGTGATCTGAAGGGCATCGCCAAGGAGGACGAGATCCTCTCCCGGGCGGGCAAAACGGCGGACGTGTTCGCCCAGGAGTTCGCGGACGCGCCCAGGAGGCTGCGGAAGCTGAGGAAGTCGTACGACCTGGCGGGCGACGCCCTCGCCACCTTCTGGCCGGACCTGCAGGACGCCCAGGAGAAGGCCGACAAGGCACTGCGCGACGGCCGCAAGGCCCGCGCCGAACTCACCACCGCGCAGACGGTGTTGTCGGGTGCCGACGACTGGGTCCGCACGGCGACGGGGAAGGTGGACTCGTACGACCCCGCGAAGAGCGGAGGCAGGAACGTCCCCGAACCCGACGAGGCCGACGTCCGCCGCGCCACCCGCGACGCCCAGCACGCGAAGGCCCGCCAGGCCACGGCCGAACGGAACGCCGAGAGCGCGCAGAGCGCCCTCGACGCGGCGAAGAAGCTCGCCGGTCAGGCGAAGGGCCTGCGTGAAGAGGCCGCCCGCCGGACGGTCACCAAGCTGAGGGAAGCCTCCGACGCCGGAATCCCCAACCGCCGCTGGTGGGAGGAGATCGGCGACTGGGTCACCGACAACTGGGACGAGATCGTCCTCGTCTGCAAGTGGGTCGTGGCCATCCTCGGCATCATCGTGATGATCATCGGTGGCCCACTGGGCTGGCTGGTCTTCGCGGCGGCCCTCGTCGTCATGGCCGACACGCTACGAAAAGTCGTCAAGGGCGAGGCCGGATGGGGCGACCTCCTCTGGGCAGCACTGGACTGCATACCCGCGACCAAGGGCATCACGAGCCTCGCCAAACTCGGCAAACTCTGGAAGACCGGAGGACTGAAAGCTCTCGGCACCGGAGCCATGGGCGGCATCGGCGGCGGACTGAAGAACCTCGCAGACAGTGTTCGCGGGTTGAGGAACGTACGTTTCTCCACGTTCAGCATGATGGGCAAGAGGCAATAGTGGAAAACGGACTCTCCCCATGTTGCTCCTCCCGGAAGAAAAGCCGATGACGCCCTCCCTTCCGGCATGCCCGTCTACCACAAGCCGGGGGCGACCGCCATCGGATACGATCCGGCAACTCTCCGAAACTTCGATGTCGCAAAGCGTCTCCCCGGATACCAGGACGTCATCATTCACGGCACGACCGACGGCCGAATGGTCGCAGGCCAGATAAATCGTGCGGGACAAAGAGCGGGGGGACACGACGTTCACCCCAACCATGTCCTTGATACGATAAATCGAATACCCGACTACGACGGCCAACCCGTTCGGATGCTCACCTGCCATTCAGGATCCGCGCAACCCGAAGTGATTCAGAACATGGCAAACTCCCTGGGGGTCCCCGTCAAGGCGCCAACCGATGCCGTGGGCGTACCCGCGTTCGGAGAGGGGCCCTTCACCCCTAAAATCAAAGAAGACGGGGTTTGGCTCACCTTCCTTCCCATGGCCTGATACAACAGCGAACACGTGGAGCTCCAATGATTCGACCCGTAGGTTTCTTCTCAGAGCTCTCGCCCGGCTGGGGTCTTCTTGAGAGCGGCTCGATCAAAGACGCAGTGCGGCCTTCGGGCGAGCCGGACGAAAAAGGGATCGTCTCCTACCTCATGAATGGCACAGGAATCTGGAGCGAGATGAGCGCCGGACCCGACGTGCTGGATCCAGCTGGCCCCCTTCTGCCCGGCATTGGCTCCCTCTATACCGACGGAGAATGGATCTGGCGCGGCGACCTTTCATACTACGTTGCCACCCACCACATATCCTTGCCCGTCGAATTCGTCACTCACATCAGGGATGCGAACTATTCCCCTCCGAAGGTGACGGAAAGCAGACTGACCGAGATCGCGATGATGGATCTCGGCATGGATCTCGATTAAAGATTCACGAAGAACAGCGGAAGAGAGCGCAGCGCTGATGCCAAGTTTCTCGTTGGCGGTCCCGGACTCGTGGTGGGAGTTCGGCATCCGCCCGGAGGGACGCGAGGCCACGATCCGGGCCCTGGTCGAGGAGCGGATCCGTGAACTCCCGGAACTCGCCCCGTACCGCGCCGACCTGACCGCCATGCTCCGCAGGATGGCGAAGGACGCCCACGACTCCGGTGCCCTCTACCTGGGCTGCATGGCCGAGAACTTCGACGGCGTCCCGCTCTCCGCGACCGTCACGGTCTCCGTCCTCGGCGCCAGGAACGAACAGGGCGTCGCCCTGTCCACCGACCCGCGGGCCATCGCCGGGAGCCTGGGCACGATCACCGCCCGCCGCGAGGGCGACGCCTGGCGCGAGGTCACAACCGTCGACATCCCCGACGTGGGCCCGGCCGCGCGGACCTACGGCGTCGAGGACGTACCCGTCGCGCAGGGCGACAGCCGTACCCTCCGTATGGTGCTGACACAGACCTACATCCCCGTGCCGGGAACCACCGACCAGGTCGTCCTCGTCTCCGGGGCCAGCCCGGTACTGGACCTGGCCGAGGCGTTCCACGACGTCTTCGACGCCGTGACCAGCACCTTCCGCTTCGTCTGAACAGGTCAGCAGAAGATCCGCAGAAGAGAGGACTCCGGGCCATGGGCAAGAGCGACCTCGCGCTCCCGCTGAGCGAGATGGAGGACTACGGGCGCCGGCTGCGGTCACTCAGGACACGGCTGAACCACACCAGGAAGCTCTTCGACTCCTGCAAGGACGACATCGGCGACGGCAGCGTCAACGACGCACTCTCCGACTTCGAGTCCAACTGGGAGGACGGCCGCGAGGACATCTCCCAGCAACTCGACGCCCTCGCCGGCCTGTCCGACGCCGTCGTCCGCGAGTTCAAGAAACTCGACGACGAACTCACCCGACAGGTCAAGGACAAGATGCAGGTCAAGGACGAACGGGGCGGCAAGACCGACAAGTAGCGGGGCGACACCACGGGACCGCATGCCGCCGCTCCACAGGAGTGCCGTGGGCCCCGGTTCCGGGCTGGAACCGGGGCCCACGAGGCATGTCCTGTCAGTACTGGGTGACGGCGAGGGTTCCACCCACCGAGAGGCCCTCGGGAGAGACGGAGGCACCCAGGCCCCCGGTGATGCCGACGTTCCCGGCCTCGACGTGGACACCGAGCGCACCCGCCTCGGCGTGGACACCGAGACCGGCGTTCACGGCGGCGCCCGCCTGACCACCGGAGACGGCGTCCAGATCGGCATCGGAGATTTCAGCGGTCGCGACCTTGGGGACGAGGTTCATGGCGCGCGTTTCCCTTCGTGTAAAAAATGAGCGGCGGCGCAGCTCGCCTGATTCCCGAATCCGGTATCACCAACGGCGAACCGCGCGCCGACTCTGCTGCTCAATTCGGCGAGCGATCACGTGCCGTGCTTTCAGGGCTCGGCCGCGCCCGGCCTGCCTGCATCTGCGACGCGCTCTGAAGGCCGTATCGGCACGGCGTCATCACGCCGGGTAATTGCGCAGCAGAGTCCGCGCCCCGATCAAAGCACGCGGGGAATGAAGCGACCAGCAACGTAAGGGCAGCAGGGCTCGTTCACGCGCCGCGGAATTCACGAGTGTGGCGAAGCGGTCGGCCGAACACCTCGGTACCTTCACTCGTACTCGTCCGTAAGCGCTCCCCTCGGCAGTCTCCGCAGCACATGTGAAACGGCTGTTCCGGGGGCGTGCCCGTCGTACGCCTTCACGGTGAAGGGTGCGCAGATCCTTGAGATGTACCAGAACCGGACAGAAACGCAACACGATTCACCGGCCCTCTGGGTACCCCGTCGCAAAGGGAGGCTCCCACGTGGCCGACGGCTCAACCGACCTCGCTCTCCGCCACCGCCTGGCCGCGGACCACCACGTCGCCGCCGTAGAACACGCCGGTGAAGACGAACGAGTACGTCAACTGAACCTGTAACCCGACTTCTTGGGCGTTCACTGCGGAGCGGCGGCACCCCCGGCCGGGTTTCCCGTCGCGCTGGACGAGCATGGACTACGGCGTCGTGGCCTGGCGGGTGTCCCGGGTCGCGTGGTGTGGGAGGGGTTCTGGAGGTCCGACGTGGGGTGAGACGAGATCAGGCACTGAAGGGTGTACTGAGCCTACAGAGATCCCATGGACTCGCACCGGCCCCGCAGAAGCCCACCTCCACACACCCGCGTTCCCGTCACACCAGCCCGGTCGCCGCCCAGGTAAGTGCGTGTTGTCCCTGACAGCTTCCAGCTGACGGCTCAAGCACTCATCGGTGGAATCAGACCGCCTTCGCGGCGAACAAGGATTCCGGACCGGCCACGTGCATGGCCCGGTTTGCCCATGTCCTGAGCTGCTCGGGATCGGAGCATGCCTTCACCCTCGCGCGAATGCCGTCCGTCACGTCAAGGGGACCCTCGTCCGCGAGAGTCATGACCAGCTCGGCGAGCCGCTCCGGCGAACAGTTCTCCTCGGCACTCGGCAGTCGTCTCCAAGCAGGCATGCAGGAAGGCGGGGTGCCCGAAGAGAAACGTCAGCGGACACCGGCCTCGTCGTGACGTTCCACGTATTCGGCCACCGACTCTGCATCGACTGCCGACAAGTGATTGTCCGGCATCATCAGCTCCTCCAGATCCGCTTCGCCTGGGGTCCTGGTCGACGTGATCAACGCTTCACACCGCCGCAAGGTCACACCACACGTACTTGCCCCGGTTGCCGTCCCCGGCCAGCGGCTGCCAGCCCCAGAGGTCCGCGCAGGCCCTCACCAGGGCGAGTCCTCGCCCTTCCTCCGCCTCGGCAAACAAAGCCGGCTCCCCCGGCGGCTCCGGGTCCGTGTCCCACGCTCCGATCCGCAGCACGCCGGCCGACCAGCGCACCCGCAGTGCGGCAGGCCCCTTGGTGTGGCGTACGGCGTTGGAGACCAGCTCGGTCGCGAGCAGTTCGGCGGTGTCCACGAGGCGGATCAACCCGTGCATGGTGAGGATCAACCGGAGGGTGCGGCGGGAGACGGTGACGGCGCGCAGGTCGTTCGGGATGTAGAGGGTGTACTCCCACGAGGTCGTCAAGTCGACGAGATCGTCTTCTGGCATGAGTGAACTCCGATCAGGGTGGGAGAGGTTGGCCGGTGGCATCGCCGCCCGTCAGGGCATGACGAAACGGTACATTTCAGACACCAGGCAGTAGCGCGACGCGCTCGCCATGTAGCCGACGGTATTTCCTAGTTTTAGGAAACTGCAAGCGGCTGCCGTATTCTGCCCCTCGAACGAGTTACTTGGGTCAGGCACTTGAGACCAGGAGGCGTCGTTGCCGCCGAAGAGGCATCTCACGGCCCGCAGGGTGCGATTGGGCACTGAGCTGCGCAAACTGCGCGAGGCGATGGGCATGAGATCCAAAGAAGCCGCAGAGCTGCTCGGCGCCGACTCGGTCCAGATAAGCCAGATCGAGTCCGGTGTCGCGGGCGTGAGCGCCAAGCGTGTACGTCGACTTGCGGCGCACTACGCCTGCACGGACGAGGGGTTGATCGACGCACTCGTCACCATGGCGACCGACCGCACGCGCGGATGGTGGGAGGAGTATCGGGGAGTACTGCCCCCGGTGTTCCTGGACACCGCCGAAGTCGAGCACCACGCGACGGCCCTGCGCGAGATCGTGATCACGCACGTTCCTGGGCTGCTTCAGACCGCCGACTACGCCCGCGCGGTGTACACGTACATGATGCCGGGCCTGCCCGAGAGCGAACTGGCTCCTCGCGTGGAACACCGGATGCGCCGGCGTGCCGCGATCGAGGGTGACAACTCGACGCCGTACGAGACGATCATCCACGAGTTCGCCCTTCGGGTCCGTGTAGCCGACCGTCAGGTGACCCAGGCTCAACTCCGTCAGATCCTGGCACAGATCGAGGACGGTCACGCGACCGTACGTGTCATCCCCACTCACCAGGACGGCTTCGCCGGTGCCGAGGCCTCGATGATGCACGCATGCGGTCCTGTGCCCCAACTGGACACCGTACTGCGGGACTTTCCCACCGGGACTGCCTTCATCGATGCAGAACCTCAGTTGAACCAGTTTCGAACGCTGTTCCGTAAAGTGGAGAAGGCGTCGCTGGAACCCACGGCGTCGCTGGACTTCATCCACCACTTGGCGAAGGAACTGTGAGGCGAGCCATGACCGAGCCCCCGCGCTGGCGGAAGTCCTCGTTCTCTGGCGGCGGCGACGGCAACACCTGCGTGGAAATCGCCCCGTTGCGTACCCGAGTCGCGATACGCGACTCGAAGAACCCGTCCCGGGGCACGGTGACCATCCCGGTCGGCTCCTTCACCGCCCTCGTCCAGAGCCTCAAGACGACCACCACCTGACAAGGCGCCGACTCCACCCACTCCAACGCCCTGCTCCCCCATGCCCTCACGCAACAAGCAACGCGTGCGATAAGTTCATACGCGCGTTCTAACGGTAGGCATTGCGTGTGCACGGCGGAGAATACGGTGTCGCACAGGCCGACGGACTGGCACGTACTCGACCTGGAGAAGGACCCGACACCGGGCGATCCGCGACGCATCCGCAAACTCGGACGGGTACGGACGTCCGATCAGCGTGGAGGAATGTAGGGTCGGGGGCTGGCGCGGTGGCGAAGTGCTTCCGCTCCGTTTCCAGCCCCCGCCGCTTCGAACCGTGCATGCGGTTCTCCCGCACACGGCTCACCGACGTCGTTCACCGACGGCATTCGGCCTTTCCCGCCAGGGTCTTCCGGCCCTGGGTGCCACGACGGTTCCGTACGGGCTGATCAGACCGAGGTCGTTCGGGGACGAGATGGTCAGCACCCACCAACCGAAGGCCCGGCTACGCCGGTGCTTTCTGCTGATGAAGTGCGCGACGCGTACCCGTGCGAATCTGCCGATCTTGCTGAAGCGGCGGGCGGAATGACCGTACCTGAAGTACGCCATCCACCCGCGGAGGAACAAGTTCAGGTCCTCCACGATCACTTCGGGACGCAGCGGGAGCCTGCGCCAGGCGGTAATCTCCCGGACCCGGTCGCGGGCGTGCTGCATCGCCCTGTTCGAGGGCCAGCGGGCGAGGAACTCGACGCGTCGGCGTCCGGGTCCTCGAACTTGACGGGGGTACCGCCGGCCGTCGGCACCTCGGCACGCGCCGACTGCCCGTCGAACGTCCTGGTCGGGCGGCGCTCCGTGGGGCGGCCGAGGCGCGTCGGCCGACGATCACCCCCACCAACTTCGAAGAGCCGTCGGCGTCCGTGCAGCCCCCGGGAACGCACCTGACCGTGGTGGAATCCGAGGAAGTCAAAACCTTCCCCGCCCGTCGCCAGATGCACGATCCGAGTCCTGGCCGCCTTCGGCTTCAGCCCCAGCTCCCCCAGCAGTTCGACCAGTCGGGCGAGAGCCCTCTCGGCCTGGCTGCGGGAGAAGCACATCACGACCAGCTCGTCGGCATGGCGGACCAGGGTCCCGTCGTGCTCGTCCCACGCCCGGTCCAGCCGGTGCAGATAGACATTGCACAGCAGCGGTGAGATCACACCGCCCTGCGGGGTCCCGGTCACCGGCCGTCGCACCTGCCCGTCCTCCATCACCCCGGCGCGCAAGATCTGCCGCAGGAGCTTGAGAACAGACTGGTCGCAGACGCGTTCCTCGACCGCAGACATCAACTTCTCGTGCGGGATCGCCGAGAAACACTCGGCGATGTCCGTCTCCACCACCCACCGCTTGCCCCGATAGTGCTCGTCGATGAGCACCTGCAAGGCGTCATGCGCCGAGCGTTTCGGGCGGAACCCGAAGCTGCACGCCAGCATGTCGGCCTCGAAAACCGGCTCGAGCACGATCTTCATCGCGGCCTGCACGATACGGTCACGAACCGTCGGGATGGACAGCGGTCTTTGCTCGTCCTTCACCCCCGGCTTGGGGATGAGTACCCGGCAGGCAGGCAACGGCCGATACCGTCCCTGCCGCAACTCGTCGGCCATCTCGCCAAGAAGACGGTCAATGCCGTACTCCTCGACGTCGGCCAGGGTGGTGCGGTCGACGCCCGGTGCGCCGTTGTTGGCACGCACCATGGCCCACGCGCGCCGGAGAACATCCCTGCGGTGGATCTTGTCTCCCAGCGCGTGAAACCGCCGTCCGGGATCGGCCTTGGCCGACCGGTAAAGCGCATGCTGCAAGGCGCGGACCTTGTCCGAGGGAGAACGTCCCCCGACGGCGGGACTAGCCATACGGGCACTCACCGGGCCCCTCCTTCACCTCATGACGCACCGACGAAGCAGTGGCCCTTCCCTCACCGGGAGCTGTGTTGTCTCCTCGGCACGAGCGGTACTACGGCCACCTCCGACGCCCACCCGGCTCGCGTCCACTTCCCGGGATCACCGGTTATAGGACACGCCGCTTCCGATGACGTCTATCCGCAGGTCACCGGGCCAGGGAGGGCCTCCCCAGTTCCCGCCGCCACCTTCGATACGTTCCGCGCCCCATACGCCGAGGAGTCCTTCACGGCTACCATCCAGGATCTTCACCGCTTCCATGGCCTTCGCCCCGATTTCGAAGGGCTCGGCACTCCCTCGTTCCACCCGAAAGAGTGGCTGAGTAACGACGCCGCAGGCTTCGCGTAATGCTACGGACCGTATCGTCGCTCCCCCTTGCAGGGCCTTTGACGCTGGGCTTCGACGCCGGACGTTTCCCTCCGACGCCGCCAGCCTGCTACCGGGCCTCCTGGCAGCTACCCGGACCGGACTTCCACCGGCAGGCGACGACGAGCTTCCGAACAGCAAGAACACCGCTACGTCACGGTGTCACCTCCTGTTCTGCTGGGCGCACGACAAAGACTCATTGACTACCGACAGAGGTGGCGAGCCCAACGAAGAGGTCCGGGGAACGCCCACCTTCGCCGACTGCATCTCGTTGGCGGTCCCGGACTCGTGGTGGGAGTTCGGCATCCGCCCGGAGGGGCGCGAGGCCACGATCCGGGCCCTGGTCGAGGAGCGGATCCGTGAACTCCCGGAACTCGCCCCGTACCGCGCCGACCTGACCGCCATGCTCCGCAGGATGGCGAAGGACGCCCACGACTCCGGTGCCCTCTACCTGGGCTGCATGGCCGAGAACTTCGACGGCGTCCCGCTCTCCGCGACCGTCACGGTCTCCGTCCTCGGCGCCAGGAACGAACAGGGCGTCGCCCTGTCCACCGACCCGCGGGCCATCGCCGGGAGCCTGGGCACGATCACCGCCCGCCGCGAGGGCGACGCCTGGCGCGAGGTCACGACCGTCGACATCCCCGACGTGGGCCCGGCCGCGCGGACCTACGGCGTCGAGGACGTACCCGTCGCGCAGGGCGACAGCCGTACCCTCCGTATGGTGCTGACACAGACCTGCATCCCCGTGCCGGGAACCACCGACGAGTTCAAGAAACTCGACGACGAACTCACCCGACAGGTCAAGGACCAGATGCAGGTCAAGGACGAACGGGGCGGCAAGGGCAACGCGTAGCGGGCCGGCGTCAGAGCGACAGCGTGTGCGCGATGCCGTCCACGATGCCTTCCAGGGGTTCGTCCAGGACCGGCTCCGTCCAGGACACCAGGAGGGTGACCGCGGCGTCCGTCGTGGCCGGCCGGACGCCGTAGAAGAGGGTGCGGATCACCGGACGCGGTCCGAGGAGGCGCTTCCTGTCCTCGACGAGGTTCTGGCGGATGCGCACGGCGTCGCCGAGGGGCAGCCGCGTCTCGCGGACGTCCGGTTCTCCGAAGTCCCGCGCCGACATGGACGCGGTGAGCAGGGAGAGGGTCACCTCGGGGTGGGTGGCGTCCGGATGGACGGCGTCGAGCTCCAGGACGGCCGCCACCGCATGGTGCCCGCTGACGTACCAGCCGAAGGCACCGAGAAGCTCGCGGGTACGGCAGTCGGCCGCCACTCGCTTCAGGTCGCGGGCCAGCAGACGGGCGTTGCCCTTCTCCCCGTCGCGCTCGTACCGTTCGGCGAGTTCCTTCGCCTGGTACGTGGCCCAGTAGTCCAGGTCCAGGGTGCCGGACAGGGGAAACGGCACCCAGTCCTGCGAGCACTCCAGGCCGAGGTTCGACAGGTCGTCGGTCATGTCCGTGGTCACTCCGTCCAGGTCAGCGAGGCGGCGATCGCGTCGAAGAGGCCGGCCATCGCGTCGGCGATCGGCTCCAGGGGCGTGGAGAAGGTGAGCAGCAGGAACTCCGTCGTGCCGGGGACGGGCACGTGGTACTCCACCGAGACGGAGACGTGGCCCCCGTCCTTCCCCTCCCCCGGTCGGCGCGTCGTTCTGCGCACCCGTACGGCGGTGCCCGCCGCCAGTTCTTCGATACCGACCTCCGTCGCCGTGGCCGGACCGGCCTCCTGAGCGAACGCCCGCGCCAGAGCCTCCGGCGGCAGTGGTTCGGCGTGGCGGAGCGGTGCCAGGCTCACCAGCAGCGAGGCGGGGACGGTGAACGGCCCCGCCTCCTGGAGGCTGAGGTACAGCTCGATGCCGCCGCCGCGGTGCGCCTTGGCAGCACGGTTGCGCAGGTCCGCGCGCAGCTCGTCCTTGAGGTGCGGCGCGTTGTCGATGCCGTGGAACTGCCGCTCCACCAGAGCGTCGATCGACCTGTCGCGCTGTTCCGGGTCCAGCAGGATCCGGAACCACCCCTCCGGCAGGAGCAGGCGGTAGTCGGCGGGCGGGGCGGTCTTCCCGGTGCGTGTCATCGACTGCCCTCCCTGGACGTCCGTTCCGGAACCGGCCGGTCGAGCAGGAGCCGGCTGCGCAGTTGGTGGAGCGCGTACGGCACGGCCTGCAGGACGAGGCCGAGCACCCCCATGAGCACCGCGGCGGCCGCCGGCCCGGGGGCCGAGTCCGCGACCCGCAGGCCCTGGACCACCGAGAAGAAGGAACCGAAGGCCATGACGGCGGTGGACGACACCCCGGCGACGGTGCCGGGGAACCGCGCCATGCGGCGGGCTGCCGGACCGGAACCGGGCAGCAGCCCCGTGCCCAGCACCGGGCCCTTGGGCCAGGCCCCCTTGCCGCCCAGACGGCGCTCGGACACCGCCAGCCCGGCGGCCCGGCGCAGCCTCGACCACCCGTCGGCACCCTCCTCGCCGCCGAACCACAGGTCCCACGGGAACACCGCCCGCACCTGCTCCCCGGGACCGCGGAGTTCGACACCGACCGGTCTGCCCGCGCGGTCCTCCACCCGGACCAGCGAGGTCACCGCGTGCGGGCCGGACAGCGCGAACCAGTACTCCTGGCCGCCCAGGTCGCGCAGGACGAGGTCCCGGTCCTGTACCCGCAGCTCGGTGTGCCGGCGGAACCTGACCGTTGCACCGGTCTCCCGCGCGGGGCCGGCCCGGACGCGTTCACGGACGACGGGGTCGTGGCGCCCCGTCCGCAGCCGGATCCAGCCCCGCAGCGCCAGCCGTGCCACGGGCGCCGGGAAGGCGGTCGCGGCGAGCAGCAGGACGATCCAGGGGACCGTCGTGTCGGAGAACACGACCCACGTGAACACCGCGAACCAGACGCTCCCCGCGACGGCGCGCGTGCCCCAGTACCAGGACGGGAAGGAACGGCCCGGGCCGAGGGAGGCGCCCGCGCCCTTCGAGACCACCAGGGGGTCGTTTCTGTCCCGTACGACGTGCAGTGGCACCCCCGCGGCCCGCAGCAGTCCCGCCACGCCCGTCCGGGCGAGCAGTTGTTCGCCCTGCACCGACCGCTTGGGCAGCACGGGAGCCTCGGGCAGCCAGTCCTCGATGTCGAAGCGGCCGACCAGCGCACCGTCCCCGTCCTGCAGTTGCACCTCCCCCCAGGAGCCGGGGAGGTCGGGCCCCACGCGCGTCCTGTCCCCGCCCGCCGCGTCGACGAACACGGCACGGGCGATACCGGCGGCCCCGCCGACCGGGAAGCGTCGGGTACGTCCGCGGGTGCGCAGGACGAGAGCGCCGTCCTGTGCGTAGAACCGGGAGACGTGGCATCGTTCCAGGCCGGGACCGCGCGAGGCGGCCGGCCTGAGGGCGGGCTCGGTGCTCAACGGGTGACCCCGTCGTAGAGGGAGGTGACCGTGCCGTAGGCGCCCTCCGCGCCGGCGGTGGTGCCGGTGGCCGTGGTACCCGCCCAGACGTTGGCCTGGCCGGTGAAGTTGTTCAGCGCGCCGCTGACCGCGGGCAGTTCCCGGGCGGCCGGTGCGATGCCGTCGAGACCGGCGGCCGTCCTGGCGAGGTCGGGGTCCAGGGTGCCCGCCGAGCGGGGGGCGGCCATGCCGCTGAGCCCGTCACGCCGGCCCTGTCGGGAGAACGCGTTGCCGACCGACTTCACGCCGTCGACCGTGTCCCGGTACATGGCGGACGGGCTGAAGCCCTCCTTGATGTTGCTCCAGTTGGGAAGCTTCCCCTTGGGCATGTCCGCCATCGCCTGTGCCGCGTCCTTTCTCCGGTTGCTCCCCTGGGCACCGCGGTTGGCGAGGTTCCAGGCCTTGTTGGTCTTCATGCCGGACGCCACGGCGTTCTTGTAGAGGTTGCTGCGTGCCAGGGCCTTGCTGCCGGCGGCCACGCCCTTCGCTCCGGCCATCGCCGCCCGTCCGAGACCGAAGGTGGCGACGCCCACGGCGTCCAGGATCACCGACTTCCAGCTTCCCTCACCACCCAGCGCGAGCACCAGGTCGGTGGCGAGCGCCACGACGCTGGCCGCCAGGGCGACGGCGCCGGCCACGGCGGCGATGGCCTGCCCGATGACCGGGATCCATCCCAGGGCCAGGGCCGCCACTCCCGCCCACAGGGCGATCCGTCCCGCCCATGTGGAGATCTCCTTGAGCCAGCCGGCGTTCTCGTGGACCCAGTTCTTGAACTTGTCCTTCCAGCCGTCCTTCAGCCCGTCGCTCTCGATCACGTCGTAGATCGCGTCGGCAGCCCTTCGAGCGGCACGGTCACGGATGCCCTTGGCGGTCTCCAGCGCCTCCTTCGCCGCCGACAGGGCGGAGGACGCCGCCTCCTGCTGCCGGGTGTGCTTCTTCCTGTCCGGATCGTCCTTCGGGGTGTCGTCGGGCAGCCCGTCCAGCGACCGCTTCGCGGACCCCAGGCCCTCATCGGCCGTCTCGGCGTCCCGCAGCGCCTTGTCGGCCACCTGCTGGGCGCGATGCAGTTCCGAGGCGAACTCGTTGCTGCACACCCCGTCCCGCACCTGCGTACCGAGCGCGTCGGCGGCCTCGTCGTAGCGTTTGAAGGCCTTGCGGAGCTTGTCACCGGCGCCCTCGGCCGCGCCCCGGAACTCGGTGGCAGCCTTGCCCTTCCAGTTCTCCACGGACGCCAGCGCCTTGATCTCGCGGGCTTCCTTGTCGATGGCCTCGGCGGTCTTGCGCAGTTGCCGTCCGAGACGTGCGACCGCGTCCGGGTCCCCGGGGACCGGGTCGGAGGACTCGTCGAGCACGGCCCAGCGGTGCGCGGCGGGGCGGGCCGTCATTTCCCGCCCCCCTTCGGCTGCCGGTCGTCAGTGCTTCTGAGGGCCTCGGCGAGTTCGTGGTCGAGCGTCTCGTACGACTCGGCGGCGCCCTTGGTGATCCCGTGCAGCTTCTCCAGCTCCTCCGTGAGCTGCCTGCGGTGGATCTTCCAGTTGCTGTCGAACTCGTCGAAGGCGTCCAGGATCTTCTGCGCGCCGATGTCGTCGACGCCGTACCCGTCGGCCGGGTTCGCCCGTTCCGCGAAGGTGTCGCGGATGCGCTTCAGCGCGCGGGCGCTCTCCTTGATCCGCGCTATGTCCGCTTCCTGGTCTCCCATGGTGCTCCTCCTCCGGCCCCGGCTCAGCCGACCTCGTTCTCCGCCACCGCCTGGCCGCGGACCACCACATCGCCACCGTAGAACACGCCGGTGAAGACGGGTGAGTACGTCAACTGGACCTGTACCTCGACTCCTTGGGCGCTCGCCGCCACGCAGTGCGTACCGGCGACGTCCGCGCCGGACATGTCCATCTCGCGGGCGAAGGCCTTCACCCGGGCGTCGCAGTTCTCGTAGTTGATGGGAGCGGGCTCGTCCACGTTCTCGTACAGGGCCTCGCGGTCGATGTCCTGGGCGGCGTAGCGGGCGGCCTGTTCCGCGATGTCGGCGGCGCGTTCGCGCTGGGAGACGGAGAGACCGCCGTCGATCACGAAGGCCGCGAGGGAGATGAAGACCAGCGCGAAGACGATGACCGCGCCGGCGCCGGAGCCACGGTCGTCGAACCCGGGGCCGCGACGCGTCAGCCACGTGCGCACCTGTGCCCTCATGCCGTCCTCCGGTACGGGTCCAACGGTGAACTGAAGCTCGCCGACAGGGTCGTCGGGATGTTCAGGCCCAGCATGGCCAGGCCGCGCACCTCGCAGCTCACCTCGACCGTGAAGAGGGTGTCCGGTTCGAAGCCCGCACTGGTCTGTACGACGTTCACCGGACCCGAGCAGATGTCCGCGAGGTTCGCCTCGGCCGCGTCGCGTGCCTCGGCCATCGCCCGCACGTGGTCCTTCTGGAGGGAGCCCGCGCGTGCCGCGTCCCGGGCCGCGCCGTCCAGCGCGCCGCGTCCGCTGACCAGTTGCCCGAACGCCACCAGCACCAGGATGAACAGGATCATCACCGGAGCGAGGATCACCACCTCGACGGTGGACAGGCCACGGTCGTCCGCGGGCAGCCGGCGGGACGGGCCCCGGCCGTTTACCGGTCCCCGGCGCTCCGGCCGACGGGAGAGGCCCATCTAGTTCTCCCCCTCTTCCACGAACCGCTCCACCGGACCCGCCGACCGGGCGTGCACCGTGAGGTCGAGGCCCGGGAACACCGTCGGGATGCGTGCCGTGATCTCCACGCCCACCGTGTCCTGCTCCGGCTGGAGCATCCGCACGTCCGGCGACAGCACCAGCTGCGGTCCCAGTTGCCGGATGTAGCTGTCCACCACGTCCTGTGCCTCGCCCCGCCAGCCGCCGGGCTGGTCGTGCGCCGTCGCCCGCGCCTTGCGCGCGCCCGCCTGCGCCGCCGCCTGGGCGACGTGGTCCGCGAAGAAGTACAGCGCGAACTGCACCGTCGCGAAGATCATGAAGAACAGGACCGGAGTGAGCAGCACGAACTCGATCGCGGTCATGCCGGAGTCGCCGCGGACGGAGGCGGCCTCCGCCCGTCGGCGTGCCCAGCGACGTACGCGCACCGGCATTTCCGTTCCCCGTAGGCGTCAGGTGTCAGACGTTCGGCGGTAGCACAAGCAGTGACCATGTGCGTGCGGTCAGCAGGTGCTGCCCGCGTTCGCGCCCTTGATGCAGTCGCCCACCTTGTTGGCGCCCTCGCTGAGCGCCGCGTTGATGATGGCGGCGACCACGCCGACGATCGCGACGACGACCGCCGAGATGATGACCCACTCCACCGCGGAGGCACCGCGGTCCAGTTCGCCGGAGCGGGCGCGCTCCACGCGGGCCTGCATGAAGGTGACGAGGAAGTCCACGGCGGGGATGCCCGTGGGGAAGGTACGTCCGTTCATGACGCTTCGTCCTTTCGTATGCGGTTCACAGATGCTCTGACGTACGGTTCCCGGCTGTTGGTTCGCAAGGGGCGGTGCGGGGCCCGTGGTGCGCGGCGGCACCGCTCCCGTTCACGGTTCTCACACCTGGAACACCCTCATCGCCGCCGGGAAGATCAGGAACACGAGGAACCCCGCACACAACAGCAGCTGCGCCACGAGCATCGACTGGGACTTCTCGCCCGCGCCGCCCTCGATCTCGGAGAGTTCGCGGTGCCGCATGGTCTCCGCACGGGAGGCGAGGGACTCACGGACCTTGGCGCCGTCGTCGGCGACCAGGGCGAGGGAGGCGGAGAGGTCCTTCAGCTCCTCGACGCCCAGTTCGTCCCCGAGCTGCCCCAGCGCCTGCCACTGGCTGACACCGGTGATCCGGGCGTCGGCGAGGGCGTTGCGGATGCGCTGCGTCGCCCAGCCGTCGGACACCTCGGCCGCCGCCATCAGCGCCTCGGGGAGGCCGCGTCCGCCGGCCAGGCTCATCGACACCAGGTCCAGATAGGCGCCGATGACCCGGCGCAGGTCGCGCCGTTTCTCGGCGGCGTCCCGGCGTACCTCCAGGTCGGGCAGGAAGAAGAAGACGACCGAGCAGAGCAGCGCCAGCCAGACCGGGACGACCGGGCTGCGGCTGAAACCGAGCGTCCAGACGACCGCGAAGAGGAACGGCCCGAAGAACAGGCCCCCCGCCGCCAGCAGCACCTTCGTCGCCAGGAACTTCTCCCAGCTCCGTTCCAGTACGGCCAGGTCGGCGCGCAACGAGCGTTGCTCCCAGCCCTGCTGAAGATAGAACTCGGCGATGCGCGCGCCCACTTCGGCACGCAGCGACGCGAACCGGCCGGTGTCCTTCTGCGTGCGTGCCGACTCGTGCGCCGCGCCCCGCGCCCGCATCGCGTCGATCCGGGCGACCTGGGCGACCGCGCTGCGCCGGGTGGGCATCAGGGCCCGGATCAGGACGTAGACGCCCAGTCCGAGGACCGCGCCGACGACCACCGGCATCGTCAGTTCGTCGTTCACCGTTGTACCCCCCTGCCCTGCTGGTGCGGGAGCCGCAGCGACGGCGCGTGCCCCGGTTCCATCTGTTGCTGCCCCGCGGCGGCTGCCCCCGGAGTACGGGGCCGTACGAACTGGACCGCCGCTTCGTCGCGCACCAGGAAGCGTTCGGGTGTCTCGATGGTGGACAGCTTGCGCAGCCACCAGAAGCCGAGCGCGAAGAGCCCGCAGACGCAGGCGAGGACGAGCTGTCCCACCGCCGTCCCGTACGGCTCGACGAACTCCCGGTTGAAGATGGCCAGTCCGAGGACGAACGAGATCGTGACGGCCACGACGATCTGCACCGACCTCCGGGTGGAGGCCCGCTGGGCCATCACGCGCTGCCGCATGTCGACCTCTTCGCGCGCCGACTTGGCCAGCGCGCCCAGCACCTGCCGCAGACCGGGGCCACGCAGCTTGGCGTTGAGGATGAGCGCGGCGACGATGATGTCGGCGGAGGCGTCGTCGATCTCGTCGGCGAGATGCTGGAGCGCCTCGGGCAGTGGGGTGCGGGAGCGCAACCGGTCGACGAGCGCGTCGAGATGGGGGCGCAGGACGGGCGCGGCGGCCCGCGCCGACGCCGGAATGGCCTGCTCGAGGCCCACCGCACCGGCGATGGTGTCGCGCAGCGACTCCGTCCAGGAGGCCAGGGCCTCCACACGCCGCATGGCGGCCCGTTCCTCCGCGGCTCCGCCGAACAGGCGGTCCCAGAAGAAGACGAGGACGGCGGCGGCGACACCGGCGACGGTCCAGCGGGTCAGCAGCAGCACGGCGAGGCCGACGATCGCGGCGAGGGAGCCGCGCTGCCCCGCGAACCGGATCAGCTCGGCGGCACGCGCGCTCGTCCGCAGCTTCTCGTGCTCGGGCTTGGCGGGCAGTCCGCGTACGGTGACGACGAGGAGGGCGAGTCCGCCGCCGACGGCGAGGCCGCACGCGAGCGCGTACAGGACCGTGGTGGAGAACAGTCCGCCCATCGAGCCGAGCGAGCCGGCGGCGGTGAGGTCCGTGGTGGCGGAGGTGATGTCGACAGCGGCGGTGTCGGCAGCGGTGGCGAGGAGGTCCGTGGTCGTCGTACGGGTCACCGGATCATCACCCCCACGTTCCGCTGGGGCGGTAGCCGTGGGCCATCAGTTCCTCCAGGCAGGCGATGGGGGCGTGCGGCACGACCCGGCCGTCGGGCGACCGGGCGAACACCTCACTGGACAGGACGCGTCCGTCGACGCCGTTGACCTCGCGGACGGAGGTGACCATGCGCTGGAGCCGGCCGCCGTTCTGGAACTCGTTGCGCCGCTCGATGAAGACGACGAAGTTCACCGCCCCCGCGATCAGCATCTGGCTGGCCTCGATGGGCAGTCGCTCCGTCGCCTGCAGGGCGTACGTCGAGATGCGGTTGAAGACCTCGCTGGAGCTGTTGGCGTGGATCGTGGACAGGGAGCCGTCGTTGCCCTGCGACATCGCGTTCAGCATCGTCACGATCTCGTCGCCGAGCACCTCACCGACGATGACCCGCGAGGGGTTCATACGAAGGGAACGGCGCACCAGCTCGGCCATGGAAATGGTGCCCTGCCCCTCGGAGTTGGGCAGCCGCTCCTCGAACGCCACCACGTTCGGGTGGAGTTCGGGGAAGGAGTCGAGACCGAGCTCCAGGGCCCGTTCGACGGTGATGAGACGTTCGTGCGGCGGGATCTCGTTGGCGAGGGCGCGCAGCAGTGTCGTCTTGCCGGCGTTCGTGGCTCCCGCGATCATGATGTTCTTGCGGGCGCGCACCGCGCAGGCCAGGAAGTGCCCCAGCTCCGGGGTGAGCGTGCCGTTCCCGACCATGTCGGAGATGAACACCTTGCCCATGCGGGCCCGTCGGATGGACAGCGCGGGACGCCTCGTCACGTCCATGACGGCGGAGAGACGGGACCCGTCCGGCAGCCGCAGGTCGAGCTGCGGGTTCGCGGAGTCGAAGGGCCGGGAGGAGAGACCGGAGTACGCACCGAGCACCTGGATCAGCTCGATGAGCTCCTCGTCGGTCTCGGCGACGGGCTCGCCCTGCACCTCGTGGCCGTCCGCGTAGCCGACGAACACCTGGTCGCAGCCGTTGATGTCGATGTTCTCGACCTCGGGGTCGTCGAGCAGCGGCTGGAGCCGCCCGACGCCGAACAGCGCGGCGTGCACGGCGGCCGCGTACTGCTCCTCGGTCTCGGCGTCCAGCGGTGTACGGCCCGCGTTGATCTCGGAGCGGGCCTGCTCCTCGAGGATCTGCGCTATGACGGCCCGCGCGAACTGGCGCTCGTCCTCGGTGGACATCGGCGTGACACCGTTGACCTGGTCGAGACGCCGCTGTTCGGAGATGCGGTCGCCGGCGTCCTGACGGAACCGCTTGACCAGTTGATGGTCGACAGCGGTCATCGCCCGGCTCCGGCGGCACGGCCGTCGGACCGGCCCTGCACGGCCGACTGGCCGGGCTGACCCGGCTGACCGGCCTGACCCGGCTGGGTCTGCGGTGCGTGGTGCGCCTGCTGCGCGTACTGACCCTGCTGGGACTGATGCGGCTGCTGGGGCCGCGCGGCGTGGGCGGAGGCCGTCCAGGCGGCGCCGTACTGCTGGTACAGGTCGGCGGTCACCTTGCGGGCGGTGCGGATCAGCAGCGACTTGTCGAGCCGGCCCCGCCTGCGGCCTGCCAGTTGCTCGGCGCCGGCCGGGTCGTCGGCGAGGGTGCCGACCACGCGGGCGCCGGTCTGGGCGTGCACGAGCATGTCGTTGACCTGGGAGGCGAGCTTGGCCGCGCTGCCGGTGTCGGCGATCAGGACGACACCGACCATGGGGCTGCCCGGCCCGGCGACACGCGAACCGCCGTTCAGCTTGCCGGCCAGGGCGGCGGCACGGTCCCGGACCCGGGCGAGTGCCTCCGGTTCGGTACGGGAGACGAGCAGGACGAGGGAGGCGTGCGGGAACAGCTCGACCGCCGGCGTGTCGCCGCTGATCCGCCCGCAGTCGGCGACGACGTCGGCGGCCGCGTGCGGGGAGTCGGCGAGGGAGGCGAAGGCGCGCCCGAGGGTCGGCCACAGCCCGGCGAGGCCTGCGGCCTGCTCGGAGTTGCCGAGTCCGACGAGCACTTCGAGTCCGCCGCTCAACGGCTGGACGTGGTCCCACAGCTGGTCGGGCACGAGTCCGCGCCGCGCGGTGGCGGCGATGGACAGCATGCCGGTGTTGGGGTTGAGCGGACCGCCGTGGGCGGCGGCGCTGCGGTAGACGAGGTCACCGCCTGCCGGGTCGGTCTCGGCGAGCAGCACACGTCGCGGCCAGACCGCCGCGAGAGCGACGGCCGCGGTGGTGACGCCGGGGGAACCCTTGTCGGCGGCGAGGGCGATCAGGGCCATGAGTGGGGTGCCGCCTTCTCATTGCCAGGAACGAGGACGAGTGCCACCTCGCCGTTGGAAGCGGCCTGGGTCAGCGCCGCGGCCTGAGCGCTGTCGACGACCAGCGTCACGGGCAGGTTGGCGCTGCTGACGATGCCGCTGTCGCCCCTCTGCTTGGGCACGGACTCCACGCGAGCCTGCTCGGCGATCACGGAACTGCTGCCGCCCGCCGCGGAGCCGCCGTCCTCGTCGGCTCCGCCCCCGGAGCTCGACCCGGCGCCCCCGACGCGGTACGCGGTGACGATGTCGCCGCCCTCGATCCCGGCCGGGTACTGCCCCTCCTTGAGGGACAGGCCGACGACGGACTTGCCGTCCGGGATCTTGGCCCCGTCACCGAACATGTCGCCGACGGCGACGACGTTGGCCGGGATGGTGCTGACGGCCTTGAGCTTCTTCAGCGCGGACAGCTGGGTCCACGGGATGTAGTTGATCTCCGGATCGTCGACGACGAGGATGGACTCGACGCTGCCGTCGTTGACCGCCTGTCCCGCCGGAATCTCCTTGGTGACCTTGACGACCTCGATCCGGTCCCCGACCTGGAGCACCAGCATCGTGGCACCGAGCGCGCCCACCAGGATCAGCAGCACCGCGAGCGCGGCCAACGCGGGTTTGCGCTCACGAGGCGGAGTGGGAAGCCGGTCACCGACCGATGGCTGAGCCGGAGCAGCGGAACGCCCCGCGCCCGCCCCCGCACGCTCCTGGATCTTCACGCAATCGCTCCCCGTACGCCCAAGATGATGTCTGCCAAGTATCTCGAAAATCAGGACACTTCACCCACGCCCGCTCGCGCACGGACACACGGGACGCGGGGCGCGGGACGCGGTCGGACCTACCGGGCCGACCTGGGCAAACAGCCAGCGTCGAGGTGAGTGTCAAGCCATCGCACCGTACCAGTCACACATCAGCCCCTCAAGGCACACCCAACGTCACGGACACCGCATGACACACCGTCACTGATCTACAATTTCACTCTTGGACAACCCCGTTGGGAACTGCGCCAAGGCGCAGCTCAACCCCTGTGCGCCGGCGAAGCGCCGAGCCCGCCGACCATCCATGAACCCCGCACGACTCGCTCACGTTTCACGATCTGCAAGGTTGCCGTGCCTGCCGCCTCATCTTCTCTCACCGCTGCTGCGCCCGTCACGACGCCCCCGCCCGTCGACCCGGCGGCGGTCGTGCCGCCCGGACTCCTGGATGCCCCGGCCCGCGTGCCCGACCCCCGCGACCGTCGGGGCCGACGTTTTCAGCTGACCACCTTGCTCGCCGTCGGCGTCTGCGCGACGACCTGTGCCGGGCACAACTCCCTTGTCTCCATAGCGGAATAGGCACGGCGGTGCGAGCAGGAGGTTCTGGCCCGGCTCGGCTGCCCGTACGATCCCTTCGCCGGGCGCTACCGCGCCCCGGGTGAACGCACCCTGCGTGACGCATTTGCCAGGGTCGATCCCGCGGCGCTGACCGCGGCCGGCTTCGCCCACCTGACTGCTCTGGCTACCGCCCCCCCATTGCGCCGGTGAACCCGGACGGCACCCACGAGCGTGAACAGCGCCGCGCCCACCGCACCGCCCGACGCGTCCGTCCAGGCCACCCCACCATCCGCAGACGTGCGATCGCCGTCGACGGTAAATGCCTGCGCGGTGCGGTACGCGCCGACGGATCGAAAGTGTTCGTGCTCAGCGCGGTACGCCACGACGACGCGCTGACCGCGGCCCTGCGTGAGATCGGCGCGAAGGCCAACGAAATCCCCCAGTTCGCCCCGCTGCTGGACCAGATCGCCGATACCGACCTCACCGACGCGGTCGTCACCGTCGATGCCCTGCACGCCCGGACTTCCCATGTCCGCTACCTCGTGGACGGCGCAAAGCGCACTACCTGCTCTCCGTAAAGCACAACCAGCCCATCCTCGCCCGCCAGTTGGCGAAGCTGCCCTGGCGTGAGATACCCGTCCAAGACCGTTCCCATGGCCGTGAGGAAGTACGCGAGGTCAAGGTCGCCAACGTGGACAACCTGCTGTTCCCGCACACCAAACAGGTCGTACGCATCCACCGCAGGCGTCATCGGCTCGGCACGAAGAAGTGGTCCACCGAAACCGTCCACGCGGTCACCGACCTCGCCGCCCACCAGGCCGACGCCGCCGAGATCGCCGCCTGGGCCCGCGGGCACTGGATGATCGAGGTGCGCCGTGAGGCGTTTCGCTACCGGACGGGGGTGAGAGACCCCTGGCGCCCGGCTGTCGCAGCAGCCAGGTGAAGCAGAGGGCAGCCGTCACGCCGCAGGAAGCGTGGGTGTGGCAGTGGCAAGCGGCCCTGACACCGTCGGGACGTGCGGGTACGGCCAGACCGCGCGGGTCCGGCCAGTGACTCGCGAAGGGATACGAAAGGAGCCGGTGCTTGACGCCTCGTTAGCCAGAACCGTTCTCGAACCTGGCGGATATGGGGCGGGACTGCGGTGCGAGCCGGGCTGTTTCGATAAGCAGGCTCCCGTCGGCTGCGGCAACCAGTGGTGGCGGACAGGCCGTTGCGTGTGTCTGCGGGCGCGACGGAGACCGCCGGGGTATAGCCGGGTCCCTCCCGTGAGGACCGGAACGAAGTGAACATGGGAACCATGCAGGGTCTGCCTTCCCCGTCTCCCGGCCAGGGAGTCGGGTGGCAGGCGCACCGGTGTCTGTCAAGTCAAATGAAACGAATGTGGCTCTATGAGATCTTTTGTTCTTTTTGATGTCGCTTGGCGGGGTGGTTGATCCATGCCTGGCGGGGGATGGATGGTGGGACGGGGCGGCGGTTGAACCGCTCCGGATGTTTTTCGTAGGCCGCTGTGAGGGTGGCGGCTCGTTGCTCGCGCACCAGCTCCGCGGTGCCGAAGTGCACGCTGGCCGGGGTGTGGTAGCCGATCCCTCAGTGCCGGTGGACGTGGTTGTAGTAGCTGATGAAGCCGTCCATCCAGTCCCGGGCGTGTGTCAGCGGGTCGAACCTCTGCGGGAAGTCGGGCTGGTACTTGGTGGTCTTGAAGTGGCTTTCGCTGTAGGGGTTGTCGTTGCTCACCTTGGGGCGTGAGTGGCTGCGGGTGACTCCGAGGTCGATCAGCAGCTGTGAGACCTTCTTGGAGGTCATGGAGGTGCCCCGGTCGGCGTGCACGGTCTCGGGCACGATGCCGTTGCGCTCGATGGTCTCGCGGATCAGCTCCTCGGCCCGGTCGGCCGCTTCGGCCCGTTCCACGGTGTGGCCGACGATGTAGCGGCTGTAGATGTCGATGATGACGTAGGCGTGGTACCAGATGCCCTCGTCCTCACCGGCCAGCTTCGTGATGTCCCAGGTGAACACCTGCGAAGGGGCGTCGGCGACGGGTTCGGGCACGGTCCTGGCGCCGTGGGTGGCGATCCGGCGCCGCTCGCCGTCCTGCCCGGCCTCCTTGAGGATCCGGTACATCGTGCGCTCGGAGCAGTGGTAGCGGCCCTCGTCCAGTTCGCGGGCGTAGATCTGGGCGGCGGCAGTTCGGCGTACTCGCAGCTGTTCATCAGCGCCAGCACGGCGGCCCGCTCGGCGGCCTACAGGGCGGTGACCGGGTCCGGACGCGGTCGCCTGGGTGCCGGCGGCCTGGGGTGCAGCCGCCGGTGGTGGGTCGCCCGGGAACTCCCGGTGATCCGGCAGGCATCCACGATGCCCACCAGCAGCCTCAACTCCTCGACCGCCGCGTGCAGGTGGCCGTCCAGGACCTGGCTCAGTCCGCGCTCCTGGACAGTGACTGCAAGAGCGCGTGTGTTTTTCCCGGCACCTCCAGAGCCGCGTTCCTCTGGTCCACCTCCGCACGCAGCCGCTCGTTCGCCCGCCGCAGCTTGGCGTTCTCGGCCTCGGCCGGGTGCTTCCTGGGGCGGACAGGGCTGGTGCGGTGATCGGACAGCCGCGCGAGCGCACCTGTGTCACGGGCCGTACGCCACTCGATCACGTGTGAGTGATACAGGCGCTCGCGGCACAGAACGGCGCCCTTCTCGCCGACCGGGGCGGCGTCGCACTCGGCGACGATCCGCAGCTTGTACTCGGCGGTGAAGGTCCGACGCTTCGGCTTCGAAGCCCGATCGGCACCGGGACCACTGCTGCTGGTCATACGTGTGGTTCTCCTGCTCACTCGTGCACCCAGGCTAACTGATCGCACCAAGGCGTCTCTCCTAACGCTGTCAGGGAGAACCGACAGGGGCCGCTACAGCCGGAGTTGTCGTGTTCCACGGGGTAGTTCGCAGTGGCGAAACCGGTAACCCCACCGATACTGTCAGTGTTCCACACGCACTTCTGTCTCACGGGGGCCACTGTGAAGCGCCACTTCCGTCCCGTTGCCGCCATCCTTGCCTCGACGGCAGTCCTACTGCTGGCGGCATGCGGCAGCGGGGAAGACGAATCCGCAAAGAACGACCAGATCGCCGGAGTCGACACCAATGACACGGAGCCGTCAGCGACGCCCACCGTGTCCGAGGACGCCTCGGGCGTCCAGCGTCCGGAAATGGTTTTTCCGTCGGACTTCATGATGGAGTTCGACCGCGTCAAGCCGTCCGACGCCAAGCAGACCGCAGCCCTCAGCGACGCCGAGAACTTCGTGCGCTCCATCAACCACGGCATCATCCAGCAGGATGCCGAGGACGCTGCGTACAAGTTCTACTCCACGCCTGGTAGCAGCGCTCAGGCGTATGCAAAGAAGCAGATTCAGCAGTACGTCGACGGAGGGTGGACCGTCACCGGCGTCCAGCGTTACACCCAGGCCAAGGTTGACACGGCGGGCGACGGCAGCCGCGCCTCGGTTTCCTTTTGCGACGACGACTCGAAGTTCTACGGTAAGGAGGTCAAGACCAAGAAGGTCCTGAAGACGGAGCCGAGCGACAAGGACTACTACTTCTTCGAAATCGTCATGACGACGTCCAAGGACACACCGGGCTTATGGAGCGCCGAGTCCATCGAGGTCCAGACGGAGGCCACACAGTGCAAGGCATAGACCGCCGAGCCCTGTTCGCTGTTGGCAGTGCAGCCGCCCTGTTCCTGATGTTCATCCCCACGGCCTTCGCCGGCGGTCCCGTCGGCAAGGGAACGGACACCGATGCCGGCCTCAAGGACGACGACCTCTATGCCAAGGCCACGGCGATCTCATACAACACGTCGGAGAATGGGTCTGGTCCCGCCGCAGGATCCGTGGCGGTCTCGGGTGGCGCCTGGGCACCCCCGGCATGCTGGCTGGCGCCCAAGTGGACAGCAGAGGAGTTCGCCAAGGAGACCGAGGCGAGCTACAAGGAGATCTCCAGCGACCCCAACCAGGCTCCTCACGCGAGGAAGGGAACGCACGAGTTCCGCCAGATCTACAAAGACGGCAAGTACAAGAATTACAACCTTGACATTGAGGGCGAGGGAATGTGGTGGGGACCGGTCGAGAACCCGAACTCCCCTATTCTCGAGCGAACCGCCTGCAACTCTACGCTTCCCTTCTGGGCCGAGAACGGCGAGACGCCGGACGTAGAGAACGCCATCACACCTGAAATCCTTGCCGGTCTGGCCTACGAGCAAATCAAGGTCCCTGGCACCGAGGTGACGCTCGCTCCCGACGGCGCGACCAAGGTCAACCTCCCCACGTGGGCCTGGCTGGACAACGGTGAGTTCAAGCCGGTATCCGTCACGGCTTCACTCAACGCACCCGGTCTGAACATCCAAGCCACCACCACGGCCCGACCGATCGCGTTGAAACTGCAGCCCGGAAGCGCTGACGCCACAACCCACCCCGCGTCCGGCGAATGCGACATCGGCAATGACGGTTCCATCGGCGAGCCCTACGCCAAGGGCAAGGCCGACCGGACGCCGCCCTGCGGGGTCACGTACCTACGCTCCTCCGGGGACGGGACCTTCACCCTCCAGGCCACTGTCACATGGGAGATCACCTGGACCGGCACAGGCAGCGTGGGCGGCGATCTGCCCGACGGCACCTTCGGCAACGACCAGGACGTCATCGTCCAGGAAATCCAAGCAGTAAACCGATGAGCGCACCGACTGCTACGACGTAAACCGAAAATTACCCACAGGAACAGAAATCAGGCATGAGTGATCTACGCCTAGAAGACACCGTCTTCGTGCAGCTGAAGAAAACCTTTTCCTCCATCAGTGACCGCATGGAGACCACTCGCCGCACCCTTCGAAGCACCGATGCCTCGGCCGTCGGTGAGAGTAAACTCATCGAGGATGTACAGGACTTCGCCGACGACTGGGGCCATGGAATCAAAAATCTCGGCAAGCACACACACGGTGCCGTGAAAATGATCAAAACCATCGGTGAGACATTTGACAAGCTCGACCTCGATCTGGCCGAGTCACTCAAGGCGGCCAAAGCTCAGAAGAAGGGAAAGTAGAGGTGGCCGGAACCCGCCCTGCATTCCCCCACATAGGCTGGGACCCCACCCCGGGAGACGTCGAGGACACCCGAGAACTGGCCAAGAAACTCGGAAGTCTGGCCAGCGAGCTGGGTACAGCGGTGAAACAACTCGAACGTATCGAGTGCGGAGCTTGGAAGGGCAAGACCGCGATCGCCTTCACCGAGTACATCGGCGAGGACGTAACTCCCCTCATCCGAAAAGGCCATGAATCCTTCAACAAAGCCTCCCGGGCCTTGCACCGATGGGCCAACGACCTGAAGGAATTTCAGGACGAGGCGAACCGGCTGGAGAAGACAGCCGGTGAAAAGCTCGACGCCAAGGCCAAAGCTGAGAACGAGGCCAACGGAAAAGGCAGCAAGTCACTCGGGGAAGCCTCCAGCGCTGTAAACGAGGTCACCCAGAAGGTGTACGACCTCGAAAAGAGGTACAAGGAAGCCGCCCGGGAGATCGGTAAGGAGCTCGACAAGGCTGCCGACATCGCTCCCAGCGAACCAGGCTTCTGGGGCAAGCTGGGCCAAGGCATCACTGACGCCTGGGATGCCACCGGCGAGTGGCTTAAGGAACACGCTGATCTGATCAAGGTAATCGGTGACGTTCTCAGCGACGTCACCGCTGTGCTGGGAATGCTGGCCATCGTCACTCTCCCTTTCCCGCCACTCGCAGCAATTTTTGGGACAGCCGCCCTCATCGGAGCGGGACTCTCCCTGGCAGCTCACGGAGTGGCCAAGGCGGCTGGAGCCGATGTGAGCTGGGCACAGCTGGGCTTGGACGCGGTGGGGCTACTGCCGGGTATCGGGATGTTCAGCAAGGGCGTCAAGGTGATCGGTGCAGCTCAGGCCGCAACGACGGCTGGCAGGCTCGGCAAGGGATTCGAAGCCACCAAGATCGGCAGTTCACGGGTACTGCTGTCCTCCGGGAAGGAATCCGCAGACATTGCAGGCGGGCTCGGCAAGGCCGGACTGGTGAAGATCGGCGGCATGTCCGAGGACGTCTACCAGGTCACACACTCGAGTAGCGGCCTGATGTCACGTATGGGTGGCCTCGCAGTTGCCGGCTACCACCAAGGGCAGTTGATCGGGACTAAGGGGGCCAATCTCGTCGGGGCGAACATCAATCCGTTGGGAATTGGTGGTATGGCTCTGGATGCCGGCCTTAAGGTCGCGCCCAAGGTCTACGGTCATGTGGCGGCAGATGACTAGTCCGGCGTTTCGGCCCCAGATGAGTAAGTACCTGACTCGGTTTGACACCGCAGAACACGAATACACCGGCATCGAGGCCACAGCGGAGGAAGGTTCATACTAAAATGAACGTATGGCAGCCCAAACCGGATGAGATTCTCCTCGCCCGCGCTCCCATCACGTTCGCCACAGGTGAGGCAACGCGGGTCAAGGGAATGCGGTGGTTTCGCGACACCGAACGCCGCGATATTCAGCACGAGCTGACCGGTTGGCCTCCCGGGCCTGTCTACACGGCCCACTCCAGGGGTGGCACGACCGCCCGGAACACCGTCAAGGGCACAGTGATGGCGGCAGGCGCCGTGATCATCGGCTTCCTCTCCTCGCACGGTGGAAATATCAGCGGCACCCCGTCCTCAAATGTGGGTACGGACACCTCGGACGACCAGGCGGATGAGGTCAACGACTTCCCGGTCATGTGGGCCGACCCAGGCACCGTTGCGCGCGCCCTGCCCTGGCAACTGGATCCCGCGCGCTCCCCCGCTAAGCACTACCGCACACATGCGATCGTCACTGACCAGCGGATCGTAGTCGTGGGCTTCCCTTACATCAAAGAAGACGACAGGCTCATCAGGGACGAGCTCCTCTGGGAGGTCCCTCGATACCTCATCGCGAACGTCGAACTGCGGAATTTCAAAGTCGGGCACGACGCGAAAATCGTCTTCACGGACGGCTCATGGTGCAGAGTGAGCAGTGCGAACCGGGAAAGACTCACTCGGTACCTGATCGAGCCGCTGGATTTCATCCCATTGGAAACGCTCACCCTGGCTCAGCGGAACACGGCTGAATCGTTCGCCGCATCCCAGGCCCCGGATGCGCAGCCGCCGCTCGTGAAGCGAAATACATGCGGCTGCCTTCGAGTCGAGATCTTGGCACCGAGCACAGTACACGCCTTCTTCGGCCACTCAGGCCTGAACACGGTCATGGACGCGCACGGCACCGAACTCAGACTCTCGGAGTACCACCCACAAGACTTCTTGACCTGACACTCCGCTCCGGTACAATCACTGCTTTTGATCGAAACGGGCCTTCACGCCATGACACCCGCCGCCGAGTCCATGAACCCTCTGTATGTCAGTGCCATTCAGGGAGACCTCCCACCTCTGTGGTTCCTCGCCCCCGAGGGATTTTTCGCCCTTCCCGTCGCCACCACCGCCGAGGAACGCGCCGAACGTGCCCGCTCGTTCGTACAAGAGCTGTACTCACGTGGAGACGAGACCATCTGGGAGCCAGCCGCTCTCTACTACACAGCGATAGCCGAGTCCATGGGAGAAACCGGGGTCTCCTACGCCGCTATGGGTCTGTTCTCCACAGCGGGGGAAGCCGACATCCCTGAGAGCAACACGATCCGGTACGAGCCCACCGAAGGCGTGGCCCAGTGCTCCTTCACCGTAGGCATCGTCGCCACTGACCATGACGAGGCTGACACTGATGTCGTGGCCCAGGGAATCCTCGCTACGCTCGCCGACGATCCGCACAACGACGCCGTCTGGCTGGATCTGCCATGCGGACCTGCGGTGTCCTGCGTGACCATGCGCGAGTACACGCTCGCCCCGGAGCTGACGGCGAGCGGTGAGAAGACGACACTTCTCACCGGGAAGATCCAGGTCCACGTCCCCTTCCCGACGGGCCCGTACACGGCTGTCTTCACTCTCTGCACAGCTTCTCTGGACCACTGGACTGAGATCTACCGCCTGCTGTCGGCCCTTCTCCAGACGGTTTCCTTTGTCGCCCCAGCCGAGTAGCTCACCAGGCCCACACATTGAACGAACCAGGACCGGGGTTACTTTTCCCTTCCATGTTCCAGGGCATGGTAATCACTCATGCGGCGCCTTCCTGACACGGCAGGCGCCGGAGCAAACATCCCTGGCGCCCCGGTCGGCAGCGGCTGAACCGCGCCGACCGGGGCGCCAGGGCATCGATGGGGCGGCGGCTCAGCCCTTCGCGCTCTTCGCCAGCTGCTCGTCCAGGTCCTCGTAGGCCTGTTTGGCCTTCTTCAGGAACTCGGACATGCCCTCCAGTCCCTCCATGGCCTTCTTCGCACCCTTGGTGAAGTCCTTGAAGGACTCCTCGAAGGCGGACGAGCCCTTCTGAGTGGTGTAGCCGTTCTCCACGAGCGCCTTGATCCGGTCGTCGATGGTGTCGAGCTCGCCGTGCAGCCGGTTCATGTCCTTCAGAAGCTTGCCGGCTTCCTTGTCCATCTCGGCATAAGTGATATCTGCGTCTTTGCCCTTGCCGGCCACGACGCTCCCTCCCGTTTTCGTTCGCCGCGGGGCCTTCCCCCGGCGCTCGTCGGGATCGTCGGCCACTCGGCGCCGACCATCCGCGTGAGCAAAGATCTTACGGGTGTGGCTGTTGGGATCCCAGGATGTTGTGCGAGCAGAGCGTGAACTGGTGCACATCCCGTTGTCACACGGGGTGCCTGGCCAACTAGACGAGTAAGTCCGAAGTCTCGTTGAGCGCAAAGGGTGAGGGTCCCGTTGGTCGATGTGTGACGAACGACCTCGAGACCCTCATCACCGCACTGTACGTGAAGATCGACGACGAGTTGGGAGGGCCGCGTTGGCTGGGCAGGCCGCCGTTGCTGACCGACTCCGAGCTGGTGTGCGCCGCGGTCGCCCAGGCGATGCTCGGATTCACCTCCGAAGCCCACTGGCTGCGCTACGCCCGCAAGCACCTGGCCGGGATGTTTCCGTACCTGCCCCAGCAGTCCGGCTACAACAAACGCCTGCGCGCGGCGCTCGGCCTGGTCAAGCGGGTCGTCCGGATGCTCGCGAAGGCGTCCGACTTCTGGCTGGACGACTGCTGGATCGTGGACTCCACCCCGGTGCCGTGCGGCATGTCGCGGCCCACCGTGAAACGCTCCGACCTGGCCGGATGGGCCGGATACGGCTACTGCGCCAGCCACTCGCGGTTCTTCTGGGGGCTGCGGCTGTACCTCGTGTGCACCCCGGCCGGGATGCCGATCCTGTGGGCCCTGGCGGACCCCAAGATCGGCGAACGCGAGGTGCTGGCCGCGATGCTGGAGGTCGAAGCAGGCGTCGTCGCCGAGCACGACGGCATCCTGCTCATCTCCGACAAGGGCTTCGCCGGCCGAGCTTTCGAGCAGTTGCTGGCCGACCACGGCATCACCTTGCTGCGGCCCTCCCGCAAGCGCGAGAAGGCCCGGTACGGCGAGCCGATGCTGAAGAAGGTCCGCCAGCTGATCGAGTCGGTCAACGACACCCTCAAAGGCCAGCTCGACCTGGAGGGCCACGGAGGGCGCAGCTGCGCGGGCGTCGCGGTCCGCGTCGCCCAGCGCATTCTGGCCATGGCCGCCGCGATCTGGCTGAACAACCTGACCGGCGCACCGATCACTCGATCGTTGATCGCCTACGACCACTGAAGACATACGACTTACTCGTCTAGGGTCGCTCCCACCGTGTTCAGCGCTCCGGGGGAGGCCTCGGGCCAACGAGGAGGACGCACGTGCGCCTGAGCCTGACCGTCGTCGACCCGGCTGCTGGAGCGACCGCCGACGTGGTGCTCGACGCGGACCCGGAGTCGTCGGTGGGTGACATCACACGGGAGTTGGCGCAGCACGTCGGACCGGGTGGCAGCGCGCAGGTCATCCCCATCGGGAGCCACCGGGGAACCGGTGGACCGCTACAGGCTTTCGTCGACGGTTACCCGCTGGATCCGGCCGCCACCGTGGTCGAGTCGCCGCTGCGCGAAGGCGCCGTCGTCAGTCTGCAGGATCCGGCCGGCTGCGTCTTCGGGGAGCCGACCGGAGTGGTGGAGTTCCGCGTCGCCGGCGGTCCCGCGGCGGGCTCGGTGCACCGGCTGGGCGTAGGCCGGTACGACATCGGCAGCGGCCCGGCCGCACACCTGCGCATCGACGATCCCGAACTGGAGGCGCGTGCAGCGACGTTGTCGATCGCCATGGACGGCGCCTGCAAGGTCACCGTGCACGCGGAGAGCGGTAGGGCATCCGGTAAGGAAAACGCGTCCGGCAAGGAGCGCGGGGGCGACAAGGAGGGCGGCGGGGACGACGCATCCACCGCTCGGCGCGACGGTGAGCCCTTCGAAGGCGACGACTGGCCTCTGGGGTCTCAACTGGCGATCGGCAACAGTCTGTTCGACCTCATCACGTATCTCCCGCCGGATGCTGCCCTGAAGTGGTCCGAGGACGGCACAGGTCTCGACTACAACCGTCCCCCTCGGCTGCGGCCCGCCGAGCGTCAGACCCGGTTCCGTTTGCCGTCGCCGCCCGGCGACTTCGAAGTGCGGCCGCTGCCCTGGCTGATGGCGCTCTTCCCACTGGTCGGTGCCGTGGTCGCGGTCATGATCTTCGGACGCTGGTACTACATGATCATGGCCCTGCTGAGCCCGATCATGCTCTTCGGCAACTACTTCGTGGACAAGAAGCACGGCCGGAAGTCGCACGCCAAGCGGATGAAGGAGTACAAGGAGACCAAGAAGCGGATCGAGAAGGACGCCGAGGACGCTCTGGTCACCGAACGGTCGGACCGGCGCCAGGCCGTTCCCGATCCGGCCGCCGTGTTGTCCTTCGGCACCGGCCCCCGCACCCGGTTGTGGGAGCGGCGGCGTACCGACGCCGACCATCTGTTGCTGCGCGTGGGAACCGGCCGGGTCCGCTCCGAAGTCGTCCTCGACGACCCGGAGCAGGACGACCACAAGCGCGAGGTCACCTGGCAGATAGAGGACGCGCCGGTGGCGCTGCCGCTCAAGGATCTCGGGGTCATCGGCATCGCCGGTCCCGGCGAGTCCGCACAGGCTCTCGGGCGCTGGGCCGTGGCGCAGACCGCGGTGCTGCACAGCCCCATGGACGTGCAGTTCTACGTACTGACCGAGCAGGGGGCGCGCACCCGCTGGGACTGGACGCGCTGGCTCCCGCACGCGCGTCCGTCGGGTGAGCAGGACATCAACGTCCTGATCGGTACGGACTCCGAGACAGTGGGTTCCCGGGTCGGTGAGCTGACTCAGCTGCTCGACGCGCGGCAGAAGGCGTTGAAGGAGGGCGACCGCCGTGACGGCCCGGCGTTCTCCGACCCCGACATCGTGGTCGTCTGGGACGGGTCCCGTCGGCTGCGTTCGCTGCCCGGTGTGGTCCGGCTGCTGCGCGAAGGGCCGGCCGTCGCCATGTACGCGATCTGTCTGGACGCCGAGGAACGTTTCCTGCCCGGGGAGTGCCAGGGCGTCGTCGTCGCCGAGCCGCGACGGACCGAGGGCACCGCGAACACCGCCGGCACCGCCCAGGCCAAGGCAGCGCAACCTGCCGTCGGCGGGTTTCCCTCCTTCCACGCCTGGCACCAGGCCGCCCCCCGGCCCCAGGAGAGCGCACCCGAGGACCTCGAACTCCGGCTTCGGGTGGAGCAGAGCGGTGCCCGTCGGCTGACCGGCGTCCGGCCCGATTTCGTCTCCGCCGGCTGGTGCGCGCGGCTGGCCCGGTCGATGTCTCCCGTGCGCGACATCAGCGGCGAGACGGCGGACTCCGCACTGCCCGCCGCGAGCCGCCTGCTCGACGTCCTGCAGCTCGAGCCTCCGACGAGCGACGCGGTCGCCGCCCGCTGGCGGATGGGCGGCCAGTCGACGATGGCCGTGATCGGCGAGTCCTACGACGGTCCGTTCGGCATCGACATGCGCAAGGACGGCCCACACGGTCTGATCGCCGGTACCACCGGTTCGGGTAAGTCGGAGCTGCTCCAGACCATCGTGGCGGCGCTCGCGGTGGCGAACACTCCGGAGAACATGACCTTCGTGCTCGTCGACTACAAGGGCGGCTCCGCGTTCAAGGACTGTGTGAAACTGCCGCACACCGTCGGCATGGTCACCGACCTGGACGCCCACCTCGTCGAGCGGGCCCTGGAGTCGCTGGGTGCAGAGCTGAAACGGCGCGAACACATCCTGGCCGACGCGGACGCCAAGGACATCGAGGACTACCAGGACCTCGTACGACGGGACCCCTCGCACGCGCCTGTGCCTCGGCTCCTCATCGTCATCGACGAGTTCGCGTCGATGGTGCGCGACCTGCCCGACTTCGTGACCGGACTCGTGAACATCGCGCAGCGAGGGCGGTCCCTCGGTATTCACCTGCTGCTCGCGACGCAGCGGCCCAGCGGCGTCGTCTCCCCCGAGATCCGCGCCAACACGAACCTCCGTATCGCGCTGCGTGTGACGGACGCCGGCGAGTCCTCGGACGTCATCGACGCACCGGAGGCCGGGCACATTTCGAAGAGCACGCCCGGCCGGGCGTACGTACGCCTTGGCCACGCCTCCCTCATCCCGTTCCAGTCCGGACGGGTGGGAGGGCGGCGTCCCGGCGCGGCGGATCCGCAGGCGCTGGCGCCCTGGGCGGGGGAGCTGACCTGGGAGGACCTGGGACGGCAGGCGTTGCGCAAACCCAAGACGGAAACCCGCGAGGACGACGAGATCACCGACCTCAAGGTCCTCGTGGATGCCGTACGGGACGCCCACCAGGTACTCGGCATTCCGGCTCAGCACTCCCCGTGGCTGCCCGCCCTGGAGGAGAGCCTGCAGCTGGACGATGTTCCCGCGGTGCGCCCCCGAGGTGCACTGCCCGCTGCCCCGTACGGCGTGGAGGACCTGCCCGGCGAGCAGGCCCGACGCCCGGTGGCCGTGGACTTCGCCACCTTCGGTCACCTGCTGGTCGGCGGTGCCCCTCGCACCGGCCGCTCGCAGTTGCTGCGGACCATCGCCGGTTCCCTGGCCCGTACGCTCTCGTGCGCCGATGTCCACCTGTACGGCATCGACTGCGGCAACGGCGCCCTCAACGCGCTGACCCGGCTGCCGCACTGCGGCGCGGTCGTCGGCCGTAACCAGCTGGAGCGTGTCGTACGGTTGTTCACCCGCCTGAGCACAGAACTCACTCGCCGCCAGGACCTGTTCGCCGAAAGCGGCTTCGCCGACATCGGGGAGCAGCGTGCCGCTGTCACCGAGGAGGAGCGGCTGCCGCACATCGTGCTGCTGCTGGACCGCTGGGAGGGCTGGCTGCCCACCCTGGGCGACTACGACCACGGCGACCTGACCGACCAGCTGATGACCATGATGCGTGAGGGCGCGAGCGTCGGTCTCCACGTCGTGATCACCGGTGATCGGCAGGTCCTGGCGGGACGCATCTCCTCGCTCACCGAGGACAAGTACGGTCTGCGCCTGGCGGACCGCGGCGACTTCTCCATGCTGGACATCAACTCCCGCAAGGTGCCCGAGGAGATCCCGCCGGGACGTGCCTTCCGCAACGAGACCGCCACGGAGACACAGTTCGCACTGCTCTCCGAGGACACCACCGGTCAGGGGCAGGCAGCGGCCCTGGTCGCGATCGGCGAGGCCGCCACCGCCCACGACGCCGACGTCCCCCGTTCCCGCCGTCCGTTCCGGGTCGACGTCCTGCCGAGCCGGATCTCCTTCGCTGACGCCTGGGCCATGCGCGACACGCACACGAGCGGATCACGGCTGTGGGCCGTGGTGGGTGTGGGCGGTGACGAGCTCACCGCCTTCGGCCCCGACCTCGGCCAGGGCGTCCCGGCGTTCGTGATCGGCGGTCCCGCCAAGTCCGGGCGCAGCACGGTGCTGATGAACTTCGCCCGGTCGTATCTCGCCCAGGGCGTCCGTCTCGTCGTCGCCGCTCCTCGCCCGTCACCACTGCGGGAACTCGAGGGACGGGAAGGCGTGCTGAAGGTCTTCACCGGCCGTGACATCGACGAGGACGAATTGGAGGAGACCATCTCGTCCGCCAAGCCCGGGGACCCGGTCGTCGTCCTCGTCGACGACGCCGAGGTACTGGACGACTGCGACGCCGAGGACGTCTTCAGACGGATCGTGGAGCGTGGCGGCGAGGAAGGGCTCGCCGTCGTCATCGCCGGTGACGAGGAGGAGATCTGTGACGGTTTCTCCGGCTGGCAAGTCGACGCGAAGAAGGCGCGCCGCGGCGTCCTGCTGTCGCCGCAGGACTCGTCCGCCGGAGATCTGATCGGTATCCGTACGACGCGGAGCATGGTCGGTGGTCAGATCTCACCGGGCAAGGGGATGCTGCACCTGGGCAGCGGGGATCACCAGACGGTCACGACCGCGATGTGACGTCGCATGTGACGCGTGGGCCCCGGATCCGTCCGTCGAACACCGGATCCGGGGCCCGTCCGTGCCGTCACTTGGTGTCATACGGCTGGCAGGGCGCGGACCTCGGGTCCGTGGGTCGACAGCAGTCGGTTGCCGGGGAGTCCGACCTGCCGGGTTTCTCCGTGGTCCCTGTTGTCGTCGTAGACCCGGCGGGCCTTGCCCGATGCGGCGTCCAGGGCGAAGGCGCCACCGCCCAGTGGGCCGGAGGCGCCGTACGGGGTGGCGCCGGCCTTCAGGAACGTCTGCGGCACATGGCCGTCTCCCGGGTCCTCGCAGAGCCAGGTCCGCGGGCCGGTCTTCGCGTTCACGGCCCAGACAACGCCGTCGTAGTCACCGTCGGCCAGGAACACTTTGCCGTCGTGGAAGAGGAGTTGGGCGCCCGGACGGCAGACGCCCGGTTTGGACCAGCGGGTTGTGCCCTTCTCCTCGCGTCGTAGGGGACTAGCGGATCGCCGCTGACCAGGAACAGCCCGTCGTGCGTGAGGAGCGGCACGCCGGTGCCGGTGCTGTCGGCCGCGGCCGACTCGTGCCACAGCGGCTGAGGTGCCGCACCTGCCGACGGGGTGGTGAAGTCCTCGCCCGCGGGTTCAGCCGAACCGCCCTTGTCCGGACCGTCCGTTGCCGCGTCGGTGGCGTCGTCCCCTGACGTGAGCGCCCAGGTGACACCGCCGCCGACCGCCGCGACGGCCACAGCGCCGCCGAGGGCCAGGCCGGGTATCCGACGGCGGGAGGAGACAGAGCCGGTCTGCGCGCCGTCCGGGCCGCCCCGTACCGTGCCGGGGAGGGGCACGCCGGGGCCGTGACCGCTTTGGGGCGCGCCGTACGCGGGTGCCGGGACACCGCCGGGCTGCGTGCCGTACCCGGCCGACGGCGTACCGGGCGACGGTGCCCCGTCCAGCATCGTCGGCGGAGGACCGGAGGAGGCCGCCGGCTGTCCCGGGGGGGGGCGACGCCGGTTGCCTTGGGAGCCTCCAGGTCCAGGATCCCCGCGGCGTGGGTCGCAATCGTCGACACAACCGCGGAGGGCAGCCAGCCCCACAGGACCGCGGCAATGCCCTGCTCGGCCAGGGCTGCCACGATCTCCGAAGGTACCGGTCGCTGCTCCGGGTCCTTCATCAGGCAGGCACGGACCAGACCGAGCAAGGACTGCGGTACGCCGGTGAGGTCCGCCTCTCCGTGGACGACCTGGTACAAGAGGGCAGCATGCGAGGCCGCACCGTCACCGAAGGCACCCCGTCCGGTCGCCGCGAACACGAGTACGGCTCCCCGTGAGAAAAAGCCGGCCGCCGTGCCGATGTCCTTGTCCGTCGCCTGCTCCGGCGACATGTAACCGGGTGAACCGACCACAACCCCGGTCTGTGTCATGCGGCTTCCGTCCACCGCTCGCGCGATGCCGAAGTCGATGACGCGCACCCCTTGCGCTCCTTGCGCTCCTTGCGCTCCTTGCGCTCCTTGCGCTCCTTGCGCTCCGTCCGACTCTCCCCCGTCGCACCCGTACCCGGGAACCTTTCAGCAGGGTAGTGGTCGGCCCCACGTCCTCACGGCTGCAGCAGGTCGACCTTCACGTCCGCCGCGAAGCCCGTCGTCGGCCCCACCCGGCGCGCGAACTCCTCGACCGCCGCCAGCTGCGGCGGGCCGAAGCTGAAGTCGAGGGTGGTGAAGTACTGGGCCAGCGTCTTCTCGTCGAAGGCCTCCCAGCGGGACGCCTGCTCGGCGACCTTGCCGACCTCCTCCAGGGAGAGGTCACGGGAGGCGAGGAAGGCCTCGTGCACCTTCCGGGTGAGGGCCGGCTCGCGCTCCAGGTAGTCACGGCGCGCCGCCCAGACGGCGAAGACGAACGGCAGCCCCGTCCACTCCTTCCACAGCGCGCCCAGGTCGTATACGTCGAGCCCGAAGCGGGGCCCGTCGATCATGGTCGCGCGCAGGGCTGCGTCGCCGATGAGGACGGCCGCGTCGGCCTCCCGCATCATCAGGCTGAGGTCGGGCGGGCACCTGTAGTAGTCGGGCTGTACGCCGAACCGCTCGGCCAGCAGGAGCTGGGCGAGGCGGACGGACGTGCGCGAGGTCGACCCGAGGGCGACGCGGGCGCCGTCCAGGCGGTCCAGCGGGACCTGCGAGACGATCACGCACGACATCACCGGGCCGTCGCAGCCGACGGCGATGTCGGGGAAGGCGACCAACTGGTCGGCATGCTTGAGGAACTCGACCAGGGTGATCGGCCCGATGTCGAGATCTCCCTGCACGAGCTTCTCGCTGAGCTTCTCGGGGGTGTCCTTCGACAGCTCGAAGTCGAGGAGAGTGCCCGTTCTCGCAAGCCCCCAGTAGAGGGGCATGCAGTTCAGGAACTGAATGTGTCCGACGCGCGGCCGGGTGCGAGGATTGTCCACATCGCGAGGCTAGACCTCGTGCCACGGGGCGGACTCCCCGGGCCCGGTATCGCCTCGACGCATGAAGCGGAAGTGAACATTCAAACATTCGGGTGACGTGATCTTGACCTCTATTGCGTGCGGGCGGTCGCGTGCTAGGCTCGTCCGCAAGTTGCAGTTTGGTTTCCCTTGCAGTACAGAGCCTGCGGAGCATGTGACCGCGGGCTCTCGTCGTTCTCAGACGGATGCGATTGTGCAGAATTGGTCTTCACACTTGCTGGGTTCTGGAGCAGGGCAACCCTTTGGGCCCAAGGAGGGCTTATGGCTACCGGAACCGTGAAGTGGTTCAACGCCGAAAAGGGCTTTGGTTTCATCGCCCAGGAAGGCGGAGGCCCCGACGTCTTCGTCCACTACTCCGCGATCAATGCGAGCGGCTTCCGCTCTCTCGAAGAGAACCAGCAGGTGTCCTTCGACGTCACGCAGGGCCCCAAGGGCCCGCAGGCGGAGAATGTCACCCCGGTCTGATCCTCTCCGATCCGGGAACGACTAGCAGTACCCAAGGAGCCCCGCGCCGTCAGGCGAAAGGGGCTCCTGCCTTTTCCCGGCGCCCTGAAGCAGAGCTGCCGCGCACGCCCTGTCAGTGGCGGCGGTTAGTCTCTCCGTCCATGACCGATGCCATCCGCGCCTTCTACGACGCCGTCGCCGAGGACTACGCCGACCGCTTCCGCGACGTTTTCGCCGCCCAGCCCTTGGAACTGGCGCTGCTGACCGGATTCGCCGGGCTCGTCAGAACGGCGAGCGGCACCGGCGGCAAGGTGGCCGACCTCGGATGTGGTCCCGGGTGGGTGACGGCCCACCTGGCCTCCCGCGGGCTGGACGTCTTCGGCCTCGACCTGTCGGAATCGATGCTCAGGGTCGCCCGCCGCGAGAACCCCGGCCTGCGGTTCGAGCAGGGTTCGATGCGGGAGCCGGGCATCCCGGACGGCACGCTGGCCGGCGTCGTCTCGTGGTACTCGAGCATCCACACCCCGCAGGAGGGCCTGCCGGCGCTGTTCGCCGGATTCCGCCGGCTCCTGGTGCCCGGGGGGCATCTGCTGCTCGCCTTCCAGGCCGGCGAGAAAGCCCTCCGCCTCGAGCGCCCCTTCGGTCATCCGGTCACCCTGGACTTCCAGCGGCGCCGTCCGGACCGGATGGCCGAGGCCCTGGAGACGGCCGGGTTCACCCTCGTGCTGCGATCCGAGCGGGCCGCGGACGAGGAACAGGGCGAGTCGACGCCCCAGGCGTTCCTCATCGCCCGCAGACCGCCCGCCGACCGCTCAGGACCACCGTGTGCGGGCCACGTTCGCGTTGTCGAAGGGCAGGTCGGCGAGTGATCCGTTCCGCGCCGGCGCCCTGAGGCGGGGCGGGCGGATCGTGGCGACGGCGTCCGTCGCCGGCGCCGGGATCGCCGGCACCACGGGCCAGACGCACCACGGGCCAGACGCACCACGGGCCAGACGCACTACGGGGCCTCCACGGCCGGCGCCATCGGCCTGGTCCGCGCCCTCGCCGCGCGCGGCGGCCGAGCACGGGGTGACGGTGAACGCGGTCGCCTCCGGGTTCGTCGAGACGACGATGACGGCCGCGGTCCCGCCGCTCATCCGCGGGGCGGGCCGGCGCATGAACTCCCTGGCCCAGGGCGGCCTTCCCGTCGACATCGCCGAGACCGCCGCCTGGCTCGCCCACCCGGCCCCGGGCGCGGTCAACGGGCAGGTCGTACGGGTCTGTGGCCAGAGCCTGCTGGGGGCGTGACCACCATGGCCTCCGTACCCCCGCTCCCCTCCGTACCCCCGTTATCTTTTTCGCGGCCTCACCGTCCCCAGTGCCCCTCGCCCGCTCACCCGCCCTCGCGCCCCTGCTGGCGCGCGGTGCGCTGCTGTCGCCGTTCAAACGGCCCCGCCCCGACGCCGTGTGCCCCCCCCGCACCCGGCTGGTGCTGCCCGGGCTGCGGGTGGTTCTCGCGCGGCTGGCGGCGTACGAAAGGATCTGCGGCTTCCCGGCCGGGGAGGACGCGCTGCCGCTGACGCATCCCCATGAGCTGGGCTTCCCGGCGGCCACGCGGCTGATGAGCGGCCGGGACTTCCCGCTGCCACTGCCGGGCTCGTCCACACGTCGATCGAGATCACCCGGAACCGGGCCGTGCCCGCCACCGGGACGCACGAACTGAGCGTGTACGTCGAAGGGCTGGCACCGCACCGGCGCGGTACGGAGGCCTCCTTGGTCACCGGGATACGGACGCCCGGCGGCGGCCTCGTACAGGAGTCACGGAGCACGTATCTGGCCCGGCACCGCACCTTCGGGCACACCGCCCCGCCCCGGGAGAAGACGTCAGGGACCACGCGGCCCCTGCCCGTCGTCGACGCGTGACGGCGGGCCGGGGACACGGGGCGGCGGTACGGAGCCGCGTCCGGCGACCGCAACCCGGTCCATCTGCACCCGCTCGCCGCACGGCTCCTCGGCTTCCCCCGCGCCGTCGCGCACGGCATGTGGACCGCGGCCCGCTGCCTCGCCGCGCACGGCGTCCCGGAAGCCGTGACGGTCCGGGCCGGCTTCAGGGCGCCGGTCCTGCTGCCGGGCACGGTGACGTACAGAGCGCGGGGCGGGCGCTTCGAACTGCGCGGCCCCGGCGACCGCCTTCACCTCACCGGGGAGGTCCGCCCGGCGTGAACGACCGCGTCGGCCCCGGCGCCCCCGACCCCGACCCCGGCCCCGGCCCCGGCCCCGGCCCCGGCGGCCGAGGCTTCCTCCTCGGGCGGTGACCAGGGGCGGCCCGCCATCAGGTCGCCCAGTCCCGCCCAGGCGAAGTTCATCAGGGTGGCCGACGCCTGCCGGGCGGTGACGCCCGGGGTGCTGTTGGACCAGTCCGCGAGGGCCTCCGCGGCGCCGACCAGGGCCTCCGCGAGCCCGGCGACCTCACCGCCGGGGAGGTGGGAGTCCATGGGGCTCCCACCCGCTCGTGGGGGGTCCCCCCTGCTCGAGCGAGGTCGAGGACCTGGGGGGAGCAGCCGAGAGCCCGGGGGAGCGCTTCGCGGGCGGCGGCGAGGATCAGCTCGGTCACGAACGTCACGATGTCCGCGCGTGTCGCGGCGATCTCGGCGGCGAAGACCTCGCCGTGCGTACGGGCCTGGAGGTGCAGGACGGCCCAGCCGTCCGGGTGCCGCGCGGTGTGGGTGGAGAACGCCGTCAGGCCCGACCAGAGCCGGCGGTCCGCGGGCAGTACGGGCCGGGCACCGGCGCGTACCGCCTCGAGAAGAGCCTTCGCCTCACGGCGGATGCACGCGATGAAGAGGTCTTCCTTGGAGTTCAGGTACAGGTAGACCAACGGCTTGGAAACGCCCGCCAGTTCGGCGATCTCGTCCATCGACGCGGCCATGTATCCGCGCTGGGCGGAGGTCTGCACGGCGGCGTCCAGCATCTGCTGTTCGCGGACCGCACGCGGCATCCGTTTGCTCTTCACGGCACCCATACGGATCAGCCTACGGGGCGAGGGCACCCTCACCCGCCCGCACGGGAAACCCACCCCGTCCGGGCCGGACCGGTCGCGCCGCCGGGCTCCTACGAGGCCTGTGCCTGTCCCCGCCCCTGTCCCTGCACCTGCGTGCCGCGGGCGGCGTCGTCGGCGTCGTCCTCCTGGTTGCGGTTGGCCTCCAGGCCGGCCTTCGCCCGGTCGACGCGGCGCACGATGTTCTCGGAGGCCACGTCCCGCTGCTTGCGCAGGACGACGAAGCTGATCGGTGCCGAGAACACCAGGGCGAGCAGGACGATCCACAGCCCGTTGGAGTCGCCCAGGCCACGCGGGGCGAGACCCGAGTGGACGAGGCCCCAGACGACCAGGAGGCAGCCCACGAAGATCCCGAAGCGCATCAACGTGTAGCGGAGCATCTTCTCCCACTCTCCCGGACGAACAGCCAGAACGTATCCCAAGGGGTTCCCAATGGGACACCCTCCAGTGAAGCACGCCCGCACCCGGACGACCGCGGCGGGGTCGCAGGCGGGTGCGTACGGTCAGGTCAGCGGCAGCAGCATGACGACGTCGTCCCGCTCGTCGCCCGGGGCCACCCGGATCGCGCCGGGGACCCGGCCGACCTCCTTGTAGCCGCAGGAGCCGTAGAAGCGCTCCAGGCCGAGGCCGCCACGGCAGGTGAGCCGGATCGCCTCGATGCCGGGGAGGGTGCGGGCGGCCCGTTCGGCGGCGGCGAGCAGGCCACGGCCGTACCCCTTGCCCTGGTGGCGGGGATGGACCATCACCGTGTACAGCCAGAGCCAGTGCGTCATCAGGCGGTGGGTGTTGAGGGTGAGGAACGCCGTCGCGGCGACCCTCCCCTCCTCGTCGAACCCCACGAGCAGCCGGGACCGTTGCTCCTCCATCGCCACGAACTGCCGTACCAGCTCGGGGCGGACGTCCTCCGGCGTCACCGGCGGCACGAAGCCGACGGCTCCGCCCGCGTTGGTGACGTCCACCCACAACTCCATGATGCCGTCACGGAGTCCGGGAGTGACGGGCGGATCCAGAGTGAAGGTCAGCGGCGCGAAAAGGGGGTCCTCCGGCATGGAAAGAGGGCTCTCCGGCATGGGACGGGATTCCTCCTCAGACCCGCATCGGCTGCGGGGACTCACGGCGGGCGGGGTCAGCGGCGTCGTACTCACGGATGATCTCGTACCGCGTGTTGCGCTCCACCGGGCGGAAACCGGCGTCGCGGATCAGGTCCAGCAGGTCCTCGCGGGTGAGCTTGTGCGGCGTGCCGAAGTCGTCCGCGTCGTGCGTGATCTTGTACTCGACGACCGAGCCGTCCATGTCGTCCGCGCCGTGCTGGAGGGCGAGCTGGGCGGTGTTGACGCCGTGCATCACCCAGAAGACCTTGACGTGCGGGACGTTGTCGAAGAGGAGACGGGAGACGGCGAACGTCTTCAGCGCCTCGGCCCCGGTCGCCATCTGCGTCCGGGCCTGGAGGCGGTTGCGCACCTTGCCGTCCTTCATGTCCACGAAGTCGTGCTGGTAGCGCAGCGGGATGAAGACCTGGAACCCGCCTGTCTCGTCCTGGAGCTCACGCAGCCGCAGCACGTGGTCGACACGGTGGCGGGGCTCCTCGATGTGGCCGTAGAGCATGGTGCAGGGGGTCTTCAGCCCTTTCCCGTGGGCCAGCCGGTGGATCCGCGACCAGTCCTCCCAGTGGGTGCGGTGGTCGACGATGTGCTGCCGGACCTCCCAGTCGAAGATCTCCGCGCCACCGCCGGTGAGGGACTCGAGCCCGGCGTCGACCAGCTCGTCGAGGATCTCGGACGCGGACATCCCGGAGATGGTCTCGAAATGGTGGATCTCGGTGGCGGTGAACGCCTTCAGCGACACGTCCGGCAGCGCGGCCTTCAGCTCGCGCAGGGAACGCGGGTAGTAGCGCCAGGGCAGATTGGGATGGAGCCCGTTGACGATGTGCAGTTCGGTGAGGTTCTCCCCCTCCATCGCCTTCGCGAGCTTCACCGCCTCCTCGATCCGCATCGTGTACGCGTCCTTCTCCCCCGGCTTGCGCTGGAAGGAGCAGTACGCGCAGGAGGCGGTGCACACGTTCGTCATGTTGAGGTGGCGGTTGACGTTGAAGTGGACGACGTCGCCGTTCTTCCGCGTCCGCACCTCGTGCGCCAGCCCGCCCAGCCAGGCCAGGTCGTCCGACTCGTACAGCGCGATGCCGTCCTCGCGGGACAGCCGCTCACCGGAGCGGGCCTTCTCCTCCAGCTCGCGCTTGAGCCCGACGTCCATGCGGATACCCCTTTTCTGAGAAAGACTCCGCCAACCGTAACGCCCCGGCTACTGGACCTCTTCGGGCAGCTCCCCCACGCGGTTCTCCCACTTCGTGGAGAGCACGATGGTGGTACGCGTCCGGGAGACGCCCTTGGTGCCGGACAGCCGGCGGATCATCCGCTCCAGCCCGTCCACGTCGGCCGCCCGCACCTTGAGCATGAAGGAGTCGTCGCCGGCGATGAACCAGCAGTCCTCGATCTCCCGCAGGTCCTTCAGCCGCTGCGCCACGTCCTCGTGGTCGGCGTCGTCGGAGAGCGAGATGCCGATCAGGGCGGTCACCCCGAGGCCGAGCGAGGCCGCGTCCACGGTGGCGCGGTAGCCGGTGATGACACCGGCCGCCTCCAGCCGGTTGATCCGGTCGGTGACGCTGGGTCCCGACAGGCCGACGAGGCGCCCCAGCTCGGCGTAGGAGGCCCGGCCGTTCTCTCTCAGGGCCTGGATGAGCTGCCTGTCCACCGCGTCCATGCGATCGAAGCCTTCCGCTGAAGAGGTCTGAACGTGACTGAGAATCGGTGAGTGGTGCTGCGGGGTGCACGGAGGGCGCACCGGGGATGCGGGTGCTGCTCAGGCGGTACGGGACGCTGAGGGCCCACCCCCGAGTTCGCCCTTCCAGCGGCGGTACAGCCGGTGCTCGACACCCGCAGCGTCGAGTACGCGTCCGGCGACGAAGTCCACCAGGTCCTGGATGTGCGCCGCACCCGCGTAGAACGCCGGTGAGGCGGGCACCACGGTCGCGCCCGCGTCGTCGAGGGAGACCAGGTGCCGCAGGGTCTGGCCGTTCAGCGGGGTCTCCCGTACGGCCACGACCAGGGTGCGCCCTTCCTTGAGGGTCACGCTCGCCGCCCGTTGCAGCAGGTCCTTGGACAGCCCGAGCGCCACCCCGGCCACGCAGGCCGTGGAGGCGGGCACGATCAGCATGCCCCGGCTCGGATACGAACCGGAGGAGGGCCCCGCGGCGAGGTCACCGGCGGCCCAGTACCGCACGCCACCGAGGTCCACGGTGAAGGTGCCCGGCTTGCCGTCCGCTCCACGGGACAGCCATTGCCGCAGGTCGTCCCGCCAGTGGGCGTCCCGGAAGGAGATGTCGGTCTCGTCCAGCAGGGTGAGCCGCGAGGCACGGCTGACGACGAGGTCGACGCTCTCCCCCGCTTGGAGGAGCGCACGGATGACGGCTGCCGCATATGGCGTGCCGGAAGCGCCGGACACCCCCAGGATCCAAGGCGTTCGCGTCGTCTCTCCTGGCTTGAGATGGTTCACGACACCGAGCCTATCCGGCATCGAGGGAGGGGAACCGGCCAAGGGGTCCGGTCCGTTTCCCCGGTGGGCGACCGGTCCGTCTCCCGGGCGGACGCCGAGCAGACGACCGGCCCGTCTCCCGGGGGACGACCAAGGCGAGGGGGTGTGCCGTGTCCGACATCGATACGCGGTGGTCGGGGCGCGAGCGGACGAAGACGGCGGCCGTGGTGATGGTGGCCTGGGTGGCGCTGCTGTGGCTGCTGGAAGTGGCCGACGTGGCCTCCGGTCACGCGCTGGACGACTTCGGCGTCGTGCCGCGCACGGCCTCGGAGCTGGTCGACGTCGTCCCCTCCGCTTTCGTCCACTTCGGTTTCGCCCATGTCGCGGCGAACAGTGTGCCGCTGCTGGTGCTCGGTTTCCTCGCCGCCCTGGGCGGGCTGCGCCGGTTCGCCGCCGTGTGCGCGCTGATCATCGTCTGCGACGGCCTGGGGGTGTGGCTCATAGCCCCGGCATACACCAACACGGCGGGCGCCTCCGGTCTGGTCTTCGGCCTGTTCGGCTTCCTGTTGTGCAGCGGCTTCGTAGAGCGCCGGCCGATGGGCGTCGTGGTCGCCGTGCTGGTCGGCGCGGTCTGGGGTGGCTCGATCCTCGCGGGCATCGCGCCCGGTCAGGCCGGCGTGAGCTGGCAGGGCCACCTCATCGGCCTGCTGGCCGGCGTGGCATCGGCCTTCCTGTTCCGGCGCCGGCCGGGCCGCCGGGGCGCGCTGACGACGTAGGGCATGCCCTGCGCGCCCTGCCGGGCTCGCGCCGGCCCGACCTCAGACCGTCAGCCCCCGTACCAGGAGGTCCAGCAGCGCGCAGACGAACAGCGCGATGCCGATGAAGCCGTTGACGCTGAAGAAGGCACGGTTCAGGCGGGTCAGGTCGTTCGGGCGGACGATGGTGTGCTCGTAGACGAAGGCCGCCGCGACGATCACCAGGCCGAGCCAGAAGAACGCGCCGGCGCCGGTGAGGACCGCATACCAGACGAACAGGGCCGTCGTCACGGCGTGGCAGGCGCGGGCGCCCCGGACGGCGGCCGGGATGCCGAAGCGGGCCGGGACCGACTTCACGCCGACCTCGCGGTCGGTCTCCACGTCCTGGCAGGCGTAGATGAGATCGAAGCCGCCGATCCAGACGCCGACCGCGAGGCCGAGGACGACCGCGTCCCAGGACCAGGAGCCGGTGACAGCCAGCCATCCGCCGACCGGGCCCATGGCCTGGGCGAGTCCGAGGATGGCCTGCGGGAAGTTGGTGAACCGCTTGCCGTACGGATAGACCACCATCGGGATCACCGCGACCGGCGCGAGGGCCAGGCAGAGCGGGTTGAGCAGGGCAGCCGCGCCCAGGAACACCACCAGGGCGATGACGGCGCCGGTCCACGCGTGCCGGACCGACATCGCGCCGGTGACCAGTTCGCGGTGCGCGGTACGCGGGTTGCGGGCGTCGATCTCGCGGTCGATGATCCGGTTGGCGGCCATCGCGAAGGTGCGCAGGCCGACCATGGCGATCGTGACCAGGAGCAGCCGGCCCCAGTGGATGGTCCGGTCCCACTCGTACATCGCGGTGAGAGCGGCGATGTACGCGAAGGGCAGCGCGAACACGGAGTGCTCGATCATCACCAGGCGCAGGAAGGCCTTCACCCTGCCGGTCGGCTGCGGTGCCACGCCCGGGTTCGCGATCCCGTCGGCGGTGGTCATCATGCGAGGCTCCCGAGGAACGCGTCGAGGTCGGCCAGCAGTGCGGCGACGGGCAGCGGTCCCGTCTCCACGGCCAGCGGCGTTCCGGCGTCGTCGCCGGACGGGTCCTCGGGCGGGGTGACGTGCGCGGTGAAGACGTACGCGTCCGTACCCGTGTCCCCTTCCGCGCCCGCGTCCGCGCCCGGGGCGGCCGGACGGGCGTCCAGGCGCAGCAGCGAGCCGCCGTCGACCGTGAACGGCCCGCCCGCCGCGGCGGTGAGCCCGGCGCGCAGCCGTTCGGCGAAGTCGGCGGGTTCCGTGTCGCGCACCCCGGGCAGCTCGAAGCCGCCGCCCTCGCCGTCGTGCTCGACCAGGACCGCCCAGGTGTCGCCGGCGCCCGCGAACTCCTGCGGCGTGACGCCCGCCTGCTCGGCGGCCTGCCGGACTCCGGGGTCGGCCGGGTCCAGCTCGGGGCGCACGAGGGCCACGTAGTCGGTGTCGGTGCCGATGAAGAGGGCCGGGCCGCCCACGGGGACGGGACTCACAGTCCGTACTCCTTCCAGCGGCGGTCGACCAGTGCGGCCGTGTCCGGGTCGGACTCGACCATGTCGGGCCAGCCGCCGTCGCGCGTGTACCCCTCCTCGGGCCACTTCTTCGTCGCGTCGATGCCCGCCTTGCCGCCCCAGAACTGCTGGTAGGACGAGTGGTCGAGGTGGTCGACCGGACCTTCGACGACGCTGAGGTCACGGGCGTAGTCGGTGTTGCCGAGGGCCCGCCAGGCGACCTCGTGCAGGTCGTGGACGTCGCAGTCGGAGTCGACGACCACGATCAGCTTGGTCAGCGACATCATGTGGGCGCCCCAGACGGCGTGCATCACCTTCTGCGCGTGCTTGGGGTACTTCTTGTCGATCGAGATGATCGCGCAGTTGTGGAAGCCGCCGGCCTCGGGGAGGTGGTAGTCCACGATGTCCGGGACGATGATCTTGAGGAGGGGCAGGAAGAAGCGTTCCGTCGCACGGCCCAGGGGCCCGTCCTCGGTCGGCGGGCGGCCGACGACGATCGACTGGAGCAGCGGGCGCCTGCGCATGGTGACGCAGTCGATCTTCAGTGCGGGGAACGGTTCCTGCGGGGTGTAGAACCCGGTGTGGTCGCCGAACGGGCCCTCGGGAAGCATCTCGCCCGGCTCCAGCCAGCCCTCGACGACGACCTCGGCGTGCGCCGGGACCTGGAGCGGGACCGTCTTGCAGTCGACCATCTCGATCCGCTTGCCCTGCAGGAACCCGGCGAAGAGGTACTCGTCGATGTCGCCGGGGAGCGGGGCGGTGGAGGCGTACGTCACGGCGGGCGGACAGCCGAAGGCGATGGCGACCGGGAGCCGCTCGCCGCGGCGGGCGGCCACCTGGTAGTGGTTCCGGCTGTCCTTGTGGATCTGCCAGTGCATGCCGATGGTGCGCTTGTCGTGGCGCTGGAGCCGGTACAGGCCGAGGTTGCGGATGCCCGTCTCGGGGTCCTTGGTGTGGGTGAGGCCCAGGTTGAAGAAGGAGCCGCCGTCCTTGGGCCAGGTGAACAGGGCGGGGAGCTGACCGAGGTCCACGTCGTCGCCCTGCAGGACGACCTCCTGCACCGGGGCGTCCTTCACCTTCCTCGGCGGTACGTGGGTCATCGAGCCGAGCTTGCCGAACGCCTCGCGCAGGCCCACGAAGCCGTTGGGCAGCTCGGGCTTGAGGAGGCCGCCGATCCTCTCGCTGATCCCGGCGTACGACTTCAGGCCGAGCGCCTTCAGCAGGCGGCGGTCGGTGCCGTACACGTTCATCGCGAGGGGCATGCCCGAACCGCGCACGTTCTCGAAGAGCAGGGCGGGACCGCCGGCCTTCTGCACCCGGTCGACGATCTCACCGACCTCGAGGTACGGGTCGACCTCGGCCTTGACGCGCTTGAGGTCTCCCTCGCGGTCCAGGGCCCTCAGCAGGGAGCGAAGATCGTCGTAAGCCATGGGGCCAAGTATCCCCGAGCGGCTACCCTTTCCAGGTACCTGGGGGCTGTGGCTGTGCCGACGTCCCCGACGACCCCTTCTCTGGAGAGGCCCATGCTCCGGGTGCTGATGTTCCTCGTCCCCCTCGCACTGAGCGTCTACGCGTTCATCGACTGCATCAGCACGAAGGACGAGGACGTGCGTCACATGCCCAAGCCGCTGTGGGCGATCCTCGTGCTGGTGTTCCCGCTCGTCGGTTCGATCTCGTGGATCATCGCCGGCAAGAAGCGGCACCCCGCGGGCGCGGGCGGCGGCGTCAATTCCGCGTGGGGCCGGGGCGGCGGCCGGCAGCGGTGGGTGGCGCCGGACGACAACCCCGATTTCCTGAAGTCGCTCGGCGAGGAGCCGGACGGGCCCGGGGAGAAGAACACCGACCCGGGCAGGGACAAGGGCAAGGAACGCGACGAGAAGCCCGAGACCGACTGAGGGGCTGCGCGGGCCCGCCCGATCCCTGTCGAGGGGGCACAGGGGCGGGCCAGTCCGAACCCGGAGGGCCGGGATCACCGGCCCCCGAGAACCTCCTCGGACACGGTGACGGCCCGGGTGAGCCGTGCGCGGAGAACCTCGTGGCCCAGACGGCTCGTGACACGCGTGCGCACGGCGTCGGACACCTCAGGGCCGCGCTGCTCGAGAACGAGCAGGACATCCTCGGCCCGGCCTTTCCCAAGCCCCTGTTCACGCCCCTCGTCCCGGATTTCTTCGGAGATGCTCGGCCCGGCGGTTCTCCGGCCCCTGCACGGTGGATCCGACGAGGGGATCCGCGATGTCTTCGGGGGTCTCCCGCAATGCTGCGGAGAGCGCCTTCGGTACCTCGTCGACGGCCTTACCGGCGGCGTGCGTGACGGCGGCCGGACCGGCCGGAACCAGGTCGGCGCGGGCCTCCTCCGGGTCCTCGATCACGGGCATGTCGTGCGGGCCCGCGACCGGGGGCTGCGGGGTGGGAGCGGGCATCCGGGCCGGCCCGCCGCACGCCGGCTGCTGGACCCAGCGGGCCGCGTCGTGGTCCTGGCGGACGACGAGGAGCGCCGTGGTAAGCCGGTACTTCGTCCACAGACAGCTGACGCGGTAAGCCCAGCCGGCCGGCTTGTCCGGTTTCTCGCCGCCCTGGGCCGCGACGGCCGGCAGGAACACTGCCTGCGCCTCGGTCCCGAGCCGCAGCAGGGTGTCCACCCCGCGTTCGACGGGGTTGCCCCCGAGGTGTGGACCGAGGACATCGGGACGTGACGAAGGCCGGTTCCCGTGCCCGGTGACCGGTGACGGGAACCGGCCTTCGCGGGCGGTGCCTCGGGGTGCCGCTCAGAAGCCGACGGCGGTGAGGGCGCCCAGGCCGACGTCGGCGTAGGAGTGCTTGCCGGAGACGAAGATGTTCACGCCGTAGTAGTTGAACAGCCAGCAGCCGAAGGCGAGCAGGGCCAGGTAGGCGGCCTTGCGGCCCTTCCAGCCTGCGGTGGCGCGGGCGTGCAGGTAGCCGGCGTAGGCGACCCAGGTGATGAAGGACCAGGTCTCCTTGGGGTCCCAGCCCCAGTAGCGGCCCCAGGCGTCACCGGCCCAGATGGCGCCCGCGATGATCGTGAACGTCCACAGCGGGAAGACGGCCGCGTTGACGCGGTAGGAGAACTTGTCGAGCGAGGCGGAGGCGGGCAGCCGCTCCATGACGGAGGTGGCGAAGTTGCCGGGCCTGCCGCCCCGCGCGAGCTTGCTCTCGTAGGTGTCCTTGAAGAGGTACAGGACCGTGCCGACCGCACCGACGTAGAAGACCGCGCCGCACAGGATCGCGGTGGAGACGTGGATGTAGAGCCAGTACGAGTCGAGCGCGGGGACCAGCTGGTCGCTCTCGGTGTACAGGACGGTGACGGCCAGGCCGAGGTCGAGGAGGACCGTCGTGGTCAGGAACAGGCCGAGCCAGCGCACGTTCTTCTTCAGCGCCAGCAGCAGGACGTACACGCCGACGACGACCGTGGTGAAGGTGATGTTGAACTCGTACATGTTGCCCCACGGCGCCCGCTGCACGGACAGCGCCCGGGTGAGCACACCGCCGAACTCGACCAGGAAGGCGAGCACGGTGAGGGAGACGGCGATCCGCCCGTAGAGGTCGCCCTGCGCGTCCCCGCCGTGCGCCCCCGGCCCGTCGGGCACGTCCCGCGCGCCGGCCACGGCCCGTACGACGACCTTGGGCCGCTCCAGTACGGCGGTGCCGCCCTCCTGCTTCACGGTGACCGCGGGGGCGGCCTTCTTCGCCGACTGCGCGCGGGGGGTGAGCGCGGCGGCGGTGCGGGCGACCTTGCTGCGGCTACCGAAGATCCATTCGGCGATGTACGCGAAGAAGGCCAGGGTGTAGACCGCCATCGCGGAGTAGATCAGGACGTTGCTGATCTCCGCGAGATTCTCGTTCTTCGCGGCGGCCAGGCTCGTGGCGGTGACCAGATCGGTTGCGGCGGCGAGAGTCACGGCTTCTCAGCCCCTTCGGCAGGTACGGCTTGAGGGTCGGGGGTGTCGGGCGAGTCCGGTGCGTCAGGCGAGTCAGGTGAATCGGCGGACGGCTCCTGGGCGCCCGGGGCCCGGTCGTAGAGGATTCCGGCGAGGTCACCGAGTTCCTCGGGCACGGTGGCGGACTCGCTGCGACCGAGCCCGGCCATCTCGACGACGGTGACGCCGTCGGGGCCCTCGACCGCGCGCACCCACACCCGGCGCCGTTGGATGAACAGGGAGCCGGCCAGACCGGCGATCGCGACGAGGGCACCGCCGAGGGCCCAGCCGCCGCCCGGCTCCTGGACCATCTGGAAGCCGGCCCATTCCCTGATGTCGTTCTCGAAGGTGACCGTGCCCGCACCGTCCGGGAGGGTCATGGTCTCGCCGGGCGTCAGCATCTTCTTGAACAGCTCACCGTCGGAGTCCTTGAACTCCTTCATCTTGGTCCTGTCCATCTGGTACACGCTCTGCGGAATGCCGGAATCGGCCTTCAGATCGCCGTGGTAGGCGGACAGCGCGAGCACCGGATAGTCGAGGGCCGGGAACTGGGAGAGCATCGTGCCGCTCTGGGAGCCGCCGAAGGTGGGCACGAAGAAGGCGTTGAAGCCGAGCTGTTCCTTCTCACCCTCGGCGTTGCGGTAGCCGTCGAGGACCTTGACCACTCCGGAGGAGGTGACGTTGGAGTCGAGCGGCAGCAGGGGCACCGCGTCCTTGAAGACGACCTTGCCGTCGCCGTCGCGGACGGTGACCACGGGCGCGTAACCGTGGCTGACGAGGTAGACCTTGGAGTCGCCGATCCGCAGCGGCTCGTTGACCTTGACGGTGGTCGTCCTCTCCTCGCCGTAGGCGCCCTCGCTGTAGACGAGCTCGGTCTCGTAGGTGCGCGGCGTTCCCTTGTTGGGGCCGCTGCGCTCGTAGGTGCCGGTGAAGGACTTCACGTCGAAGCTGAACGGCTCCAGGTCGGCGACGTCGAAGAGGTTGCCGGACTTGAAGTCGTCGTACTGCGAGAGCGTGTTGGCGAAGCCGTTGCCCTCGACGATCAGCTTGTTGCCCTCGGACTTGAACAACTGCCCCCAGGCGAAGGCGACCAGCATCACGATCAGGGCGAGGTGGAAGGCGAGGTTGCCCACTTCGCGCAGATAGCCCTTCTCGGCGGCGACGGCGTCACCGGCGAGGTGGGCACGGAAGCGGCGCTTCCGCAGCAGGGCGAGCGCGGCCCCGCGAACCTGCCCGGGGTCGGCCCCGGTCCGCCAGGTGGTGTACGCGGGCAGCCGGGTCAGGCGCTTGGGGGCACCCGGCGGGCGTCCGCGCAGCTGGCCCACGAACTGCCAGGTGCGGGGCACGATGCAGCCGATGAGGGAGACGAACAGCAGGATGTAGATCGCCGAGAACCACACCGAGCTGTAGACGTTGAACAGGCCGACCTTGTCGTAGACCGGCGCGAGGAACTCGTGCTGCTCACGGAAGTCGGCGACCCGGGTCTCGTCGACGCCGGTCTGCGGGATCAGCGAGCCGGGGATCGCGGCGAGCGACAGCAGCAGGAGCAGCAGCAGCGCCACCCGCATGGAGGTGAGCTGCCGCCAGAACCAGCGGGCCCAGCCGATGACGCCCAGGGCGGGCAGGTTCGGCAGCTCCTCCTTGGGCGCGGTGGACAGCTGGGAGCCGGCCGCGCCGAGGTCCTGGTCCCGGTCGCGGTCGCGGTCGGCCTGGTCCTGGGCCGCTGCGTCGGCCGCGGCACCCCCGGATTTCCCCGGGGTGTGTTCCCGCCCGGTCTTGGAAGTCGTGCTCATCGCCGTCAGATCCCCACAGTGAAGCCGTTGGACCAGGTCTGCATCTCCACCACGAGGCTGTCCCACACTCCGGTGAGCAGCAGCACTCCGGTCAGGATCATCAGCGTGCCGCCGACCCGTATGACCCAGACGTAGTGCCGCTTGACCCACCCGAAGGCGCCGAGCGCCTTACGGAAGGCCACGGCCGCGAGGACGAAGGGCAGACCCAGTCCCAGACAGTACGCGACGGTCAGTACGGCGCCGCGTCCGGCGCTCTCCTGCTGTGCGGAGAGCGTCAGCACGGAGGCGAGGGTGGGGCCGATGCAGGGCGTCCAGCCGATGCCGAACAGGGCGCCGAGGACGGGCGCGCCGGCCAGCCCGGCCGCCGGCCGCTTGTGGAAGCGGAACTCGCGCTGGGTCAGCCAGGGCATCATCCCCATGAAGAAGACGCCCATGAGGATCATGAGGACGCCGAGCACCTTGGTGAGGACGTCCGACTGTTCCTGCAGCGTCTGCCCGAAGAAGCCGAAGAAGGCGCCGCCCGAGACGAACACGACGGTGAAGCCGAGGACGAACAGCGAGGCGCCGGCGACCATCCGGCCGCGCCGGGCCTCGGCCAGGTCGGTGCCGGACACGCCGGTGACGTAGGAGAGGTAGCCGGGGACCAGTGGCAGGACGCAGGGCGAGAAGAAGGAGACGAGGCCGCCGAGCAGGGCGATGGGCAACGCCACCAGCAGGGCGCCGTTGAGCACCGTGCCGTTGTAGCCCGTCTCGGCGGCGAGGTGGGCCGTCCCGGCGGTGAGGGAGCCCGCGTCGGCCGCGAGCGCGGTGAGGACGGTCACGTCACTTCTCCGCGACGACCGGCTCGAGCATCTTCAGCAGCCGTTCCTCGCTGAGCGCGGTGAGCGATCGGGCGGCGACCTTCCCGTCCCGGTCCAGGATCAGGGTGGAGGGGATCGCCTGCGGGTTGAGGGTGCCCTTCTCGAAGCGGAGCATCAGCTTGCCCGTGGGGTCGTACAGGCTCGGGTAGGTGATGCCGAAGTCCTTCTCGAAGGCGAGCGCCGACCCGGTACTGGTGTCGCGGGTGTTGATGCCGACGAACTGCACGTCCCGGCCGGCGTAGTCCTCGGACACCTTGGCGAAGTACTTGGCCTCCGCGCGGCACGGGTTGCACCAGGAGCCCCACACGTTGAGGACGACGACCTTGCCCCGGAAGGCGGCGACGTCGAGGTGTTCGCCCTCGATCGTCTTGCCGGACAGGTCGGGCGCGGCGACGCGCTCGCCCCTGGCGACGGTGGAGATGCCGTCGGCGCCGGTGACGAAGTTGGTGTTGCCGCCCCCGCCGGAGGTTCCGCCGGAACCGCACGCGGAGAGCAGCAGGGCCGCCACCGCGGTTCCGGTGGCCAGGACGGCACGGCGGCGCGCGCGGACGGCGTGAACTCGGGTGGCGCGGTTCGAGCGCTGGGGGGCGCGGCTGGCGGCACTCATGTGAAAAGTTTCGCATGCCCGTTCCGGGGCTCTCGGGCACCCCCCTTGCGGACGGAAACCCGCATATCAGGCGCCGCTCGCGGCGCCCTCCCCGAGCCCGCCCCGGCCCCCGGCCCGGCGGCTCCGGAGCCGCCCGGCCCGCCCGAGCCCCCCGGACCGCCCAGGAAGCCCTTCCAGCCACCGGCCGGTTTCTGCCCGACCCCCAGTGTGCGCAGCCGCTCCAGCACCTCGGGCTCCTGCACGTCCAGCCAGTCGACGAACTGCCGGAAGGAGACCATGCGGACGTCGCCGCCCTTGCCCTCCTCCCGCGCGATGTGCTCGATGACACCCTCGACGGCGTCCATGTAGATGCCGCCGTTCCACTGCTCGAAGTGGTTGCCCACGAAGAAGGGCGCCCGGTTCGTCTCGTACGCGCGCTTGAATCCCGATATGTACGCCCGGGTCGCCTGTTCCCGCCAGGCGGGGTGGTTGCTCGCGGGCGCGTTGGTGGAGTTGACGGACTGGTTGGCGAGGATGTTGTAGTCCATCGACAGGACCTCGAAGGACCGGCCGGGGAGCGGGATCTGCTGCAGGGGCAGGTCCCACATCCCCCGGCGCTTCGACGGCCAGACCTGGAGGCCGCCGGGCGAGGAGGCGTCGTAGCGCCAGCCCAGGTCGCGGGCGGTGGTGAGCAGGTTGTCCCGGCCGAGCAGGCAGGGCGTGCGGCCGCCGACGAGCTCCTTGTCATAGTCGAACGGCAGGGACGGCAGGTCCGTCCAGCCGGAGTTGGTCCGCCACTCCTTGACGAAGGACTTCGCCTGGTCGATCTCACTGCGCCACTGCTGCGGGGACCAGGTGCCGACGCTGCCGGAGCCGGCACAGAAGTGGCCGTTGAAGTGGGTGCCGATCTCGTGGCCCTCGAGCCAGGCGCGGCGGATGTTCCTCAGCGTGTCCTTGATGTGGTCGTCGGTCAGGTAGCCGATGTCGGAGGCGCCGCGCGGGTTGTTGGGCGGGTCGTACAGCCGCTTCTTCGACTCGGGCAGCAGGTAGATGCCGGAGAGGAAGAACGTCATGTGGGCCTTGTGCCGCTCGGCGAGGTCCAGGAAGCGCGGGAAGAGCCCGTTGCCGACCTCGCCGGCCCCGTCCCAGGAGAAGACGACGAACTGCGGCGGCGCCTGACCCGGCTCCAGCGGCACCGGCCGGGAGGGCTGGTGGGGCTGCTTTCCGGTGAAGGCGGTGGAGCCGTCACCGATCGGCCGGGCGGTCTTCGCCGGCTTGGGCTTCCCGGGACGGTCGCCGTCCTTCGGTCCGCCCGTACGCCTCGAGCCGCCCGAGCCCGAGCCCGTGCCGCTGCCGCAGCCGGTCAGCGGGACCGCCGCGGCGGTCCCTGCTCCGAGTCCGAGCATCCCCCTGCGGGTGAGCGCGCGCATGACATCCCCGATCGTCGCGTCCTCTGGTGGTCACTCACTCAGAGGACGTGACGGGAACAGAAGTTCCCCGTCTTGTGCGAAGGTTCGGCAACGAGCGTCACGAGGGCGTGCCGGGCACCGGGTACGCCGGGTCTCCGGGTGCGCAGCACGCCTCACGGGCCGGGCATCGCACGTCGGGTACGTCGGTGCCTGCCCGGCAGATCAGGCCGGAGGTGACCGGCGGTATCCGTCCGGCCGGGGCGAGCAGGGGCCGCCGCGTCCCGTCGCAGGGCGGAGGAGGGCGTCGACGCGAGGGGGGCGCCGGGGGCGCCCCCCTGCCCGAAGAGCTCGGGCGGGGCATACCGCGCCCCCGCGCCTCCGGCATGCCCCGCCGGTCAGGCCTACGCGCCGAAGGCCTTGCCCTGCGGGGTGCCTCCCTTCCCCTTCACCGGTTTGGCGCCGGCGAGGAGATGGGCGGGGACGAGATCGCGGACCGGCTCGCTGTAGCCGACGGAGACGATCCTGTCGCCCAGGTAGGTGAAGGTGGTCAGCGAGGCGAGCGTGCACTGCCGCTTGCGCGGGTCGTGCCACAGCCTCCGCTTCTCGATGTGGGAGCGCACGATCCAGATCGGCAGCTGGTGGCTGACCAGCACCGCCTCGTGACCGCGCGCCGCGTCCTTGGCCGCGTCGAGCGCGCCCGTCATGCGGACGACCTGCTCGGCGTACGGCTCGCCCCAGGACGGCTTGAACGGGTTGACGAGGTGCTTCCAGTTCCCGGGGCGGCGCAGGGCGCCGTCACCGACGCCGAAGGTCTTGCCCTGGAAGACGTTCCCGGCCTCGAGGAGCCGGTCGTCGGTGGCGACGTCCAGGCCGTGCGCCTTGGCGATCGGCTGTGCCGTCTCCTGGGCCCGCTCCAGCGGGGAGGCACCGACGTGGACGATGTCGCGGGAGGCGAGGTGCTCGCCGACCCGGTCGGCCATGCGCCGGCCCAGTTCGGAGAGCTGGTAGCCGGGGAGCCGGCCGTAGAGGACGCCGTCCGGGTTGTGGACCTCGCCGTGCCGCATGAGATGGACGACGGTGATGTCCCCGCCTTTCTTTCCCGCACCCGTGCCGTCGCTCCCGCCGCTGTTCCTGCTGGTACCCGTGCCGTCGCTCATGCCGTCGCCTCTGCTGCCGCCCGGGCCGCCGCGGGGAGGGCGTCGGCGATCCGCTGGACGGCCCGGTCGTCGTGCGCGGTGGACACGAACCAGGATTCGAAGGACGAGGGCGGCAGATAGACGCCGTTCTCGAGGAGGGAGTGGAAGAAGGCGGTGAAGCGGAACGACTCCTGCGCCTTTGCGTCCTCGTAGTTCCTGACCGGCCGGTCGGTGAAGAAGACGGAGAACATGTTGGAGGCGTTCTGCAGCGTGTGTGCGACGCCCTCCTTGGTCAGCGCCTCGGTGACGAGGGACTGGATCCGCGCGGAGACGGCGTCCACCGTGTCGTACGCGGCGGCGTCGAGCAGCCGCAGCTGGGCGAGCCCGGCGGCGGTGGCGACGGGGTTCCCGGAGAGGGTGCCGGCCTGGTAGACGGGCCCGGCGGGGGCGAGGTGCGCCATGACGTCGGCCCGCCCGCCGAAGGCCGCGGCCGGGAAGCCGCCGCCCATCACCTTGCCGAAGGTCATCAGGTCGGGCCGCACGCCGTCGACGCCGTACCACCCGGCGCGGCTGGTACGGAAACCGGTCATCACCTCGTCGGAGATGTACAGCGCGCCGTGCGCGGCGCAGGCCTCCTTGAGCCCCTGGTTGAACCCGGGCAGCGGCGGTACGACACCCATGTTGCCCGGGGACGCCTCGGTGATCACGCAGGCGATCTCACCCGGGTGCGCGGCGAAGGCGGCGCGCACGGCGTCGGGGTCGTTGTAGGGCAGGACGATCGTGTCGCCGGCCTGGGCGCCGGTGACACCGGGGGTGTCCGGCAGGGCGAAGGTGGCGACGCCCGACCCGGCGGCGGCGAGCAGCGCGTCGACGTGCCCGTGGTAGCAGCCGGCGAACTTGATCACCTTGGCGCGCCGCGTGAAACCGCGGGCGAGCCGGATGGCCGACATGGTGGCCTCGGTGCCGCTGGAGACGAGCCGGACCTGCTCCAGGGGCTCGATCCGGGCGACCATCTCCTCGGCGAGCGCGACCTCGCCCTCACCGGGCGTCCCGAAGGAGGTACCGCGCGCGACGGCGTCCTGCACGGCGGCGATCACCTCGGGGTGCGCATGCCCGAGGATCATCGGCCCCCAGGAGCAGACGAGGTCGACGTACTCCCGCCCGTCGGCGTCGGTCAGGTACGGGCCGGTGCCGGACACCATGAACCGGGGCGTGCCGCCGACGGCCCGGAAGGCACGTACCGGCGAATTCACGCCACCGGGTGTGACGGCCGCGGCACGGTCGAACAGCGCCTGCGAGGCTTGGGCTTCGTATGGGTATGGCAGTTCGCTCATGACCTGCGACTTCTCCGACCTCTCCGACATCTCGGACTCGGGCTGCGAGTGACCTGTTCAGGGTAGGCCAGGCGCGGGCGGGGAGCCGGGGGCCACCGAGACCCGCGGCGGTCCCGGTGAGTAATCCGGCCCCACCTGCCCGTACCACCTGTTCGTACAACCATTTCGCATGCCTGTTCAGTACGGTCGCCCCGCGCGGCCGTTCACGGGCTCGGGTATCCGGCCACCCGCAGCGGCATCCGGTCCCGAATCGCCCGTGATCTGCGAAACTGGCGTGGGAGTGCACACAGCTCACCGGCCCGGGGCGGCCGGATGCTGGGAAGGACCCGCGGGCAGATGCGACACCGTACGTTTCGGCGTGCGGCCGTGGGGGAGGTCACTGACACGATGATCAGGTTGCGCGGCGGGGCCACGCGGCCTAGAAAAGTAGTCGGGTGGAGATATGCATCGCGGTGGCGGACTGGGCGAGGGAACCGACGACCTCGGCCCTCGGCGTTCCCGGCGGGGAAAGCACCGGCGCGAGGCGGAAGAGGTGGACGAGGCCCGTCGGGCACACGGTGCTCCGGGCGAGGCCGAGTCGATCAGCCCGTCGAGTGCGGGAAGCAGGAGTGGTGGGCGAGTGGGGGTGACCTACAAGTATTTCGGCGCGCCGGACGGCGCCACCGCCGCCCGCGTCCCGATCTCGATGCGCCCCGAGGAACTCGGCGGCGACGAGCTCGGCATGAACGGCATGTTCACCAAGATCAAGCCGGAGACGATGGCCGCCATGGTCCTCACCGGCATCGAAGGTGTCCCCCTGCACAAGGTGCCGCCGCTGGAACTGGTCGTCCTGCACCCCGACTACGCGGTCGTGAAACTCCCGATGACCGTCGTCGACCCCCTCCGCGGCATAGGCGAGGAAGCGGTGGGCGCGGCCGCCTTCATCTGGTCCACCGTCCCGGACCGCGGCGGCCCCCGCGACGCCTTCAACGTCTACCAACTGCTGCACGAGTGGCAGGACTTCTCGCATCGGCTGCACGAGGCGGGGCATCAGGCCTACTGCCTGGTGTGGCCCTGAGCCGGGGTTTCGCAGGGGCCGGGCGCGGGTCTTCGGGCCTCGCCCTTTTTCGTTCCGGGGAGGGGCCGTCGGACGGCCAGGACATACTGAGGGCACGTTGGTTTCGCCGGGGGCGGTGACTCTGTTGCTCCATTGCGGAGAGTGACGCCGGTCCGTCGACGGGGCGGCGTCACTCTCCGCAATGGAGCAGCAGAGTCAGCAGGCGACGCAAAGCACCACCGATGCTTCCCTGCCGCCACACCTGCACCGCAAGATCAGGCCCCACCACCCACCCGGGCGACCCCACGACGATCAACGAGAACGTCGGAGGCCGAGGGGGCCTAGAAATACCTGAACCACGATAGACCCCGTCGGCAGTGGGGTCCGGAGCAGGGGTGACCGGTCGGCCTCGGCCTCCGATCACCCGTACGCCTCGGTCAGGTCAGGTCAGGGGGAACAATTCGAAGCGGTCGAACGTCATCCAGTGGTTGCCGGAGGCGGCGTTCTTCCCGACGACCTTGAACTGCAGGGTGTGTTGACCGACCGTGAGGGGGAGGTGACCGAAGGTGGTCCGGTAGTACTCCGCGGCGGTGCCGTACTCGTCCTGGGGCGGGCCGAAGGCCTTACCGTCGACGTAGAGCTGGAAGAAGCCCCGGTTCGCCAGCCTCTTGAGATAGGCGCTGAGCTCATAGCGCCCCGTGGCGGGCACGTTGACCGTGTAGGTCACGGACTGGCCGACTGCGGTGGACTCCACGGCGCTGGCCTGGCCCGCGCTGGCTCCCTCCTCGGCGAAGTTGCGGCGCACGACGCCCGAGGTCGAGGTGACGGGCAGCGACTCGGCCTCGTAGACCGTCCTGGGGCTGCCCGCGATGACCGGGCTGACGTCGAAACGCAGCGAGGCACTGGCCGGCAGCGCGGGCAGGCTGATCCGTGCCGTGTTGCCGGTGACCGTGTAGTCGGCCTCCAGGACCTTGACCGGGTTGGTCAGCTGCGCGACGTCGTCGAAGCGGGTGGCGCGAAGCCGGATCTTGCCGCTGCGCTGCAGGGCGGCGGGAATGTTACGCAGGTCCAGGGTGACCGTGTGCGCGGCCGCGGTCTGGTTGCCTATCAGGCCGGTGGAGCGGCGCTGGGCGGTGTCGACGGCAGTGAAGGCGTCCACGGTGGCCTCGGCGGACGACGTGGTGCGCGCGAGCCGCCCGGTCATGTCCTTGTAGGTGTTGTAGTTCCACCACACGCCCCGGGGCAGGGCCGCGCTCCGGGTCGCGGCGTTGCCCAGGGTCGCCACGAAGGCCGGGTTGTCCCCGACCCACTCCCAGGCGGAGTAGAGCCCGTCGGTCAGGCCGTTGGGCACGCTGCGCTCGAACTGGGCGAGATAGCGGACGTTGACGCCCGCGTCCCACGCGTCCGCCTTGCCGTATCCGGTGCCCTGGTACTCGGTGATCGCGATGGGCATCGGGGCGATGCCGTTGTCGATCATCCACTGCTTGATCTGGGCGGTGTGCCCCGGGATGTCGGGCGCGCCGGCGGTGAGCTCGTGCCAGGACAGCACCTCGGGCAGGCAGTCGTTCTGCTTGCAGTAGGTGAGGAACTGCGTGAGCCGCGCGAAGTTGTAGCCGGACAGTTCCGGCGCCTGCACCTTGAGTGCGGGGTCACGGGCCTTCAGGGTGTCGTAGGCGACGTTGTGCGCGGCGAGGTAGCTGGTGAAGGGCCGCGCGGTGGTGTTCCACTGCAGGTCCGGTTCGTTCCAGGTGATCCAGGATTCGACGTCGTAGTCACCCGTCTGCGCTTCGTCGTAGACGCTGTTGACGATCTTCCGCCAGCGGTCCTGGTCGCCGCCGTCTCCCGGCCGGTAGCTGCGGTCGGGGTGGTTGGGGTCAGCGACGTAGTAGTAGACGCCGACCTGCAGCCGTGCGCCGGTGTCCTTGACGCGGTCGTAGGTGGGGTGGTCGAACAGGCTGGGCAGGTTCGGGTGGTGGTCCGCGCCGCGGATCGCCCGGACCTTGACGCCGTCGATGAGGTACTGGGCGGGTGAGGTGGCGTCGATCCCGTGGAGATAGCCGCTGGCGACCTGGTTGGACGGACCTACGTCGGCGCCGTAGTCCACCGTCACCGTGATCGAGTCCGCTTGCGCGGGTGTCACCCCGACCAGGGTGCTCAAGAGCGCCCCGGCCACGGTCGCGGTGAGCACTTTGAGGATTCTCATCGTTGAGATCTCCCTTCGGTTGTCGTGCGTGAGGGTCTGCTCGCCCTGTCCTCCGTCACCGGGACGAAGGACAGGGGTTTCGGGGGTCAGGTCATCCGGTAGGTGTCGAGGCGGCCGCACATGCCGAAGGCGCGATCATCCGGAGCCGGGGCGTCCGCTGACATGACCTGCGCCTCCCGCAGGTGGGAGCTGTCTGATTCCAGCAGCGCGTCGATGTGCCGGGAACTGGCCGCGACCGCCGCCGCGGGGCCGGCAGTGACGATGTCACGCCATGCGGCCGCCCGTGGCCGTACCAACGCCGCGGCCTGGCGGTAAAGGGTGAGGAGCGGCTCGGGGTTGCCGTCGGCCAGGTGGTCGCGCAAGGTCTGGAACCCGGCGACGGCCAGATCCCGTCGGCGCCGGGCGGAGCCTTCGGGGTCGGCGGGGTCCAGGGTGGCGGCGGCGCGGTAGCGGTCGGCGTCGGCCAGCACATCGGGCGGGAAGGTGAGGACGGCGTCGCCCGCCTCGGGCAGGCCGGCGTTCTGCATCACCACGATCACCCGAAGGCCGCCGTGGTTGACCGCGCGGTGCACCGTGCCCGGGCTGAACCAGGCGACGGTGCCCGTCCGCAGGGGTACGGAGGTGTACCCCTGCGCGGTGAGGGTCTGCAGTTCACCGCCGCCCGCCACGACGACATAGCCCTCGGTGCAGACGGTGTGCAGGTGGGGTGACCCGCCGTGACAGCCGTCGGCGGCCTCCCAGGGGTAGACCTCCAGCCCCGAGAGCCCGGTGCCGCCGGGGAAGGTCACCACGGGTGCTCCTTGAGGTGTCCGGTGATGGCGGCGCGGTCCCACAGTCCGTCGGCGACGACGATCCGGGAGTGGCGTCGCAGGACGTCCCCGTCGGGCAGGACGAGTTCCTCGTGGAAGGCCGGGGACGGGGCGACGGCGGGGAACGGCTCGCTGCGCACGAACCAGTGGGTCCGCCCCTCCTCGCCGGGGTCCTGCTCGAAGACGAGCGTGGAGGCCGCGTCGACCTCGTCGTGCGGGGAGGAGTACGCGAGCCACGACGCGGAGCGGCCCATGACCTCGCCGCCTTCGAGGTCCCCGTCGGCGAGAACCGTGCCGTGGGCCATGTCCCGCGGGCCGCGCCAGAACAGGCCCGTGTAGCCGGCGTCGGGCCTGCCCGCCGTGGTGGGGCTGCCGATCTCCAGGTCGCGGCCGCTCACGTTGGTCAGCGCCGTGCCGAAGCGCAGCTCCCACGCCCCCGCGGTCGTGTCCACGTCGTGAACACGCAGGGTGCGCACCTCGGTGAGCCATTCCTCGCCGTGCGCGGTCACCCATGTCACCCGCTCGGCCAGCACCAACTCCTGCCCGTCGCATTCGATTTCGTCGAAGCCCTCGTGCCTCAGACGCCCGACATTGTCGAGTTGGACGTACCCGTGGCCGGGTGCGGAAGCGTCGAAGGTCGGCCCGCCCCAGAAGTTCTGTCCCGAGACGTGCGACAGGGTCATGGCCAGCCCTTTGTGCCAGCGGTGGTCGTGCGGCCGGTTCGCCGTGACGGCCTGACCGCCCAGCGTGCGCAGAGGGTGCAGGTACGGCGCGGGGCACTCCGAGGGGATCGTGTCGGAGTCAAAGGTGTAGCGCAGCAGTTCCACCCCGTGCCCGGTCAGGCTGAGCGAGGTCTCGTCGCGGCTCAGTTCCAAGGAGGACAAGATCACTCGCTTTCGGTGGAGGAGCAGGACGGGCTGGGGGCCCAGCCGTCGGTGTCGCCGTGCAGCCGGTGGTAGAAGGGGTCCGCCGGAGTCAGGTCCGCGCGCGCGACGGTGGTACGCGTGAACGCCGAGCGGTAGACGGCGGTCACCAGCTCCAGCGTGCGCCGACCGTCCGCACCGCTCACCGGGGGTCGCTCGCCCCGGTCGTAGGCGTCGAGCAGGGCGGTCAGCTGGGCGGCGTGGGAACTGGGTTCGTCGCCGGCGGGAGCCGACCAGCGGGCGATGCGCTCCTGGTCGTCCACATGCGGGGCCGGGGTGTAGGTCCAGTCGTCGTTGCGGTAGCCGTACAGGTGCTCGACCTCTACGGTGGCGTCGGTGAGGTCCACGCGGATGTAGCTCTCCTCGCGCGGGGACAGCACGCTGTTGACCACGGTCGCCAGCGTGCCGCTGTCGAACCGCACGATCGCCATCGAGACGTCCTCGGTCTCCACGTCGCGGTCCAGTCGGCCCGCCATGGCGGTCACCTCGCTCCAGTCCCCGAGCAGCGCCAGCAGTAGGTCCATCTGGTGGATGCCGTGGCCCATGGTCGGACCGCCGCCCTCGCTGTCCCAGGTGCCGCGCCACGGCACCTCGTAGTAGGCGTGCGAGCGGTACCAGGTGGTGCTGCAGTGCGCGACCAGCGGGCGGCCGAGGCCGCCGGAGGCGATCAGATCGGTCGCGTGTCGACCCGCCGCGCCGAAGCGGTGCTGGAACACCACGCTGGCGTAGGCGCCGCCCAGCCGCTCGGCCTCGGTGATCAGGTCGTACTCGGCCAGGGACAGACAGGGCGGCTTCTCCAGCCATACCCAGGCACCCGCCAGCAGGCACTGCCGGGCCTGTTCGGCGTGCAGGCTCGGCGGTGTGCACAGGTGCACCAGGTCCGGCCGGGTGTTCTTGAGCATCTCTCCCAGATCCGTGTAGGAGCCGGGGATGCCGTGGGTGTCGCAGAACGACTTGACACGGTCGGGGTCGACGTCGCAGGCGGCGACGACCTGTACGCGATCACCCTGGGCGGCCAGGGCGGGCAGGTGCGCACCCTCCGCTATGCCGCCGGTGCCCACCAGGGCGACCCGTACGGGTTTGTTCGTCATGGGGCTACTCCTCAACGGCGGTTGCGTGCGGCGACGGATGTCGGGTCGACGAACCGCAGGGCGATCATGAGCAGGACGAGCGTGGTGAGCATGTACACGACGGCCATCGCGTCGATCTGCTGCGAGGGAAGTTGGCCTGCCTGCAGCGATGCCCCGAACAGGGCCACGACGATGGTCTGGCTGTTGGGTCCGGCGACCAGGAAGGTCAGCTCGAACTGGCCGACCACGCGGACCAGGACCAGCACACCGGCGGCCAGCAGGCCGGGAACCATCAGCGGGGTCAGCACCCGCAGGAACACCTGGCGCATCCCCGCGCCGAACACGCGGGCGGCGTCCTCGACGCGTGGGTCGATCTGGTCCACGAACGGGATGAGGACCAGGACGGCGAAGGGAAGCGCCGGCACCAGGTTCACCAGCACGAGCCCGGCGATGGTGTCGTTGAGCCGCAGCTGGTACACCAAGGTGGCCAGCGGCACGGCGTAGCTCATGGTCGGGATGACCTGGGGCACCAGGAACAGCACCAGCACCAGGCGCTTGCCGGGGAAGTCCAGCCGGGACAGAGCGAAGGCCGTCGGGATCGCCACCAGGAGCGACAGCGCCACCACGGCGACCGCGACGATCAGCGTCGTGGTCAGCAGACTCGGGAGGTCGAAGTAGGACCATGCGCCGGAGTACCACGTGGTGGTGACCTGTGCCGGCAGCCACCCGCTGCTGAGCTGCTGGGTGAACGACGCCAGGACGACCACCAGCACAGCGACCAGCAGACCGCCGATGAACGTCCACAGACCTGTCCAGGTGACCGCACCGGTGAGAGTGAAGGCGTGACGGCGGCGCGCGGTGATCTCGGCGGTCATCCTTTACCCCCTGCGGTCGAGCCGCGGTAGAGCTTGCTGCGCAGTGCGAAGACCAGTCCGATCACCATCAGTTGGATGACCGCCATGATGACCGCGGTGGCCGACGCGGTGGCGTACTGGGCGTTGGTGTACTCGGTATAGGCGATCTTGGACAACACCCGGGTGGGGCCCGCGTCGTTGCCGACCAGGGTCGCCGAGGGGAACACCCCGAACGCGAGCACGAACGACAGACAGAACGTGATCGTCAGCCCTGGCAGCAGGAGCGGCAGCGCGATCAGCCGGAACCTGGCCCGGGCGTCCGCGCCCAGCACGGCAGCGGCCTTCTCCAGACTCGGGTCGATGCCCGAGGCGTAGCCGAGCATCAACAGGAACGCGAACGGGAAACCGCTGATCACCAGTGACAGCAGTACGCCGAGGAAGTTGCCGGTCAGCGCGAGCGGCTCGTCGACCAGCCCGACAGTCAGCAAGGCCTTGTTGAACCAGCCCGCCGGGCCGAGGAAGTTGTTCATCGCCGAGGCGACGAACACCGTCCCGAGCGTCATCGGGATGAGCACCACGGCCGTGATGACCCGCTTGCCCCGCACCGGACCCCGCATCCGGTACGCGATGGGCAGCGCGGCCCCGACGTTGATCAGCGAGGCCAGTAGCGCGAGTTGCAGTGTGATGAGGAGGGACTCACGGCTGCCCTGGTTGTCGACCAGGCGGTTGTCGAAGAACGCCTGGTAGGCCGAGAGCGGACCGTCCTTGCCCTGGAACGACAGTCCGAGGCCGTAGAACAGCGGGTAGACGAAGAACACCAGCATGAACAGCACGCCGGGGACGACCAGCCACAGCACCGGGGTGATCCCCCGCGCACGGGCCCACCGGCGCACGGCGCCCCGGCCGCCGGCACTCCGCGAGTTCGCGACGACGGCGCTCACGGCTGTCCACCACTCGCGACCAGGGCGAGCTCCTGCGCTCCGAGCTCCGCGTCGGAGGGGAAGACCTGGATCCGCTCCGGCTTCACGTTGGCGTCGACGACACTGCCCGGTGAGAGAGGCTCCAGCGAGTAGGCATGCACCACCGTGCCGTCAGCGGTGCGCCCCTCGACCGCGAACGTCCGCCCTTGGTACTCGCACACCCGGACCGTGAGCGGGATCGGCCTGCTGGTCTTCTGACCACCGATGAGCAGGTCGTCCGGGCGAATCATGGCCACCGCCTCGCCGTGGGCCCCCTGCGCGCGCCCACCGGGGAACGCCCAGCCGAGGCCGGCGATCTCGACGGTTCCCGCCGCCATGCGGGCCGGAAGCGCGTTGCGGTAGCCGACGAACGCGGCGACGAACGCGTTGGCCGGGCTCTCGTACACCTCCGACGGAATGCCTATCTGCTGCACCACGCCGCTGCGCATGACCACCAGCCGGTCGGCCAGGGACAACGCCTCGGCCTGGTCGTGGGTGACGTACACGGTGGTGAGGCCGAGCTCCTGGTGCAGCAGCCGGATCTCCGTGCGCATGTCCAGCCGCAACTTGGCGTCCAGGTTGGACAACGGCTCGTCCATCAGCACGAGCCGGGGCTCGACCACGATCGCCCGGGCGATGGCGACCCGCTGCTGCTGCCCGCCGGAGAGCTGCCCGGGATGCTTGTCCGCCTGCTCGCCCAGCTGCACGAGGTCGAGCGCCTTGCGGACCCGCTCGACCCGCTCGGCCTTGCCCACCTTGCGCATCCGCAGCCCGAACGCGACGTTCTCGGCGACGGTCAGGTGCGGGAACAGCGCGTAGTTCTGGAAGACCATGCCGAAGTTGCGCTTCTCCGACGGCAGCGTGTCCACCTGCTGCTCGTCGATCCAGATCGATCCGCTGGTCGGGTCCAAGAGCCCCGCCAGCAGGTTCAGCGCGGTGGATTTGCCGCAGCCCGACGGACCGAGGAAGGCGATGAACTCACCCCCCTTCACGGTAAGGTCGAGCCCGTCCAGAGCGGTGAAACCATTGGGGTAGCGGCGGCCCAGCCCGTCGATCCGCAACTCGCCGAACGTTGCCGCGCGACTCACTTCTTCGATCCGATCTTTTCGTTCCACTCCGCGAACTTGGCCTGCACGTCAGCACCCGCCATCGGGGCGATCGGCGTTCCCTGCTGCAGCTTCTCGACCAGCTCCGGCCTGCCGAACTCCTCGAACACTGCCGCGATGTCCTTCGGCGCGAGGCCGGGCGTGACGCCCTTGACCGGGAAACCGCTGCCGTGCAGGGCGTAGGTGAGTGCCTGCTGGTCCGGCTTGAGCATCCACTTGGCCAGGTCGAGGACCACGGCCAGCTTTTCCGCCTCGATCCCGCGCGGCACCGTGACGTACCGGCCCTCGATGACGAGCTTGGGATCGTCGAAGGCGGCGACCTCGATGTCCTTGCCCAGCGTTCCGTTGGCGTGCTGCTGCTGGTCCCAGCCGCCGGAGGTGACCGTCATGTCGATGGCGCCCTTGGTCACGGCGTCGAAGGACTCGGCGGTCTTGGCGTAATAGGTCCCGGTGTACTTGTTGAGCTCGGCCAGGTACGCCCAGGTCTTGTCCCAGGTCTTGGGGTCGTCCGGGTTGGTGTCACCGAGCATGTGCGGCAGCGCGTCGATGAACTGGTTGGCCGGGCCAGAACCGCCGGTCGGATTGGCATAGCTGAACTTGCCGGGGTGCTTCTTGGCCCATGCCAGCAACTCCTCCGGTGTGGTGGGCGGGGTGCCGACCCGGGACTTGGAGTAGGTCAGCAGAGGGCCGTTGGGGTCGGCGGAGTCAGTGATGCCGAACCCGTCGCCCGCCTTCTGCATCACCGAACCCGCCTCGGTGAGCTGCGAGGACAGCTCGGGCAGGGCCGACTCGTAGGCCGGCGTGAGCTGCACCAGCGTCTTCTGCGCCCGCATGTTGGACAGCCCTTCGATGCCCGTCAGCACGACGTCGATCGAGACTCTGCCGGCGGACTGCTGGGCGGCGAGTTTGCCGGCCGCGTCGGCGGGTGCCCCCGTCTCGTAGGTGATGCCGGAGACGAGCTTGGGGTGTGCCTTCTTGTAGTTCTCGATCACCGGCTGCATGTGGGCCAAGTCGCCCGACACGTCCAGGATGTTCAGCTTGACCGGGGAATCGGGCAGCGCGGGAGCCGAGGCCGGTGCTTCGGGCAGAGACTGTATTTCGGGCGTCGAACAGGCCGAAGCGAAGAGAGTTGCGGCCAGCAAACCAGAGACACGTACGGCTGATCTGATCTTCATGGGACAGGCCTTCCTCAATCACCGGGTCCGAGTGCCCGGCGGCGGCGAAGGAAATCGCTTTCCGGACGGTAGGGCCAGCCCCGAATACGTGTCAATGCATACGTCGATACTCTCTCGTCATGTGATCGGAACACTCTCGCCCGTCCGGCCATGACGCCGTCGGAGTGGACCACCCATCGATCTCTACAGCCCGTGAACTGGGCAAATGAGATCGTTGACGCCTTGTCATCACAAGATGGAGGATCACCGGTGAGACGTCCACCGGTGCTCTCGAGCAAGAATCGCCCCGTTGCGCGCAGTGGCGCGGCCGGCGTCCGACACCAGAGGAGGCAGCCCGATGCCCGAAGCGGCCAGATCCCCTGTCACGTTGCGTGATGTCGCTGCTGCGGCGGGCGTCTCGATCACGACTGCTTCCCGCGTCCTGGGGGGCAGCACCCACTCGGTGTCGAAGGCGACCGCCGAACGCGTACGCACGGCCGCCGCGGACCTGCGTTACACACTGAACGCGTCCGCACGGGCCATGCGACGGGCCAGTGAGGCGGTCGCACTCGTCGCGGACGACCTGACCACACCTTCCATGGGCATGGTGGTCGCGGCGATGGAGAGGCAGGCCCGGAAATCGGGCGCGTTCGTCACCGTGTCCTCGACTCGCGCCACCCCGGACAGGCAACTGCAGACCGTCCGACTGCTGCGCGGGCTGCGGCCGAAGGCGCTGGTGCTCACCTCCGGGCGACTGCAGGGCAACCGGCTCGGAGAGCGACTGCTCAAGGAGTTGCGGGCGTACGAGCGCGAGGGCGGCCGGGTCGTCATCGTCGGCGCCGCGGAGGAGGCGTTCGACTCGATCGACCTGGACAACCACGGCGCCGGATACTGCGTCGGCGACTACATCGCGCGATCCGGACACCGCAACGTGGTGGTCCTCGGATCCCAACAGGGCACGGCGAACCTCTCGGCGCGCGCCTCCGGCTTCGTCGGCGGGCTGACCAGCGCAGGAGTCCCCGCCGCGGCCATCCGCACGGTGAACTGCACGGGCGACCGCCGAGGCGGCTTCGAAGCGGCCCGCGCACTGGCCGGCCAGGGGATGACGGCGGTCGACGCCGTCCTCGCCGTCAACGACGCGGTCGCCATCGGCGCGATGTCGGCACTCCGCGACGCCGGTGTCAGCGTCCCCCACGACGTGTCGGTGACGGGAATCGACGACATCCAGCTCGCGGTTGACGTCACGCCTCAACTGACCACGTTCGCACTGCCCTTGACCGATATGGGGGCGACCGCCATCCAGCTGGCGCTGGCCGACCGCCACGAACCGACGACCCTGACGGTCCAGGGCCATCTGGTCATCCGGGGCAGCACCATGCCGAGGGGCAGGCGAGCACCGTGCCCTTGACTGTGCGCCGCCCCGCGACCACACTGCGGAAAGCGATTGCCATACTGGACGTCGACAGTTACTGACGGTGAAAGGCATACGATGTCCGCACTGGACAGCAGGTCCGGATCCGGCGCGACTCCACGCCGCACGCGGGCCGCCGAACCGGAGCCCGCCTCGGTGACCCTGCAGGACGTCGCCACGGAAGCGGGGGTCTCCCTCGCCACAGCGTCCCGAGCCCTCAACGGCGGCAGCCGCGGCGTCCGGCCGGAAAACCTCGCGCGTGTGCGCGACGCCGCGGCCAGGCTCGGCTATGTACCCAACGCCTCGGCACAGGCCACGGCCAAGGGGTCAACCCAGACCGTGGCGCTCGTGGTGAGCGACGTGGCCGATCCCTACTACTCCGCCGTGGCCGCCGGGATCACCGATGCGGCGGAGGCGAACGGGCTCGTCGTCACCATGACCGTCGCCGACCGTTCCCCCCGTCGCGAACTGGAGCTCGCCAGAGGGCTACGAGGTCACCGTCCGCAGATCATCGTCATCGCCGGCAGCCGGATCAACGACAGCGAGACCGAGCAGGAGCTCATCGACGAACTCGCACAGTACCGGGCCACCGGAGGTCGCGTGGTGCTGATCAGCCAGCCAGGCCTTCCCTTCCCCACGGTCACCGTCGACGACACACACGGAGCCGAAATGCTGGCCCGGACCATGGTGCAGGCAGGCTATCGGCGGTACGCGATCATCTGCGGTCCCGACCGCATCAAGACCTCGCTCGACCGGTGCAAGGGGTTCACCACAGGTTTGCGCGCATCCGGCATCGAGACCGATGAGCAGATCCTCATACGCACCCGGTTCACCCGCAGCGGAGGCTACGACGCGGCTCGCGAGCTGGTCGAACGCGGTCTGGGCGACATCGAGTTGATCTTCGCGGTGAGCGACACGATGGCGATCGGTGTGATGACCGCGCTGCGGGACGCGGGCCTGGAGCCCGGCCGTGACATCGCAGTGGCCGGTTTCGACGACATCAGCTCGGCGAGCGACGTCGTACCCGCGCTGACCACGGTCGCCGTGCCGCTCAGAGAAGCCGGAAGCGAAGCGGTCCGGCTCGGGCTGTCCGGCGAGGAGGCCCACCCGGTGCACATCCCGACGACCGTCCATGTCCGGGAGAGCACCCCTCGCGCCCCGGCGTCCGGCCGTTCGCCGACCGGACCGTCCGTGTAGGTACCCCTCCATGTGGGTCGTCAGGTGCAGGGCGCGCCGGGTGACCTCGCCTTGGTCGGGTACGGCGCCTGTCGATCCCCTGGTTTCTGAGGGGCCGCACGGCCCGTCAGCCTGTGGACAGAGGGCGGAGAACTTTCTCCCCGCCGTCCGGATGGGATGAATCGGGGCGGCACGAGCCAAACCCGGCCCTCCTTGTCCAGCGTGGTCGGCCCGGCCACGGTCCCGCCCCCGGGAATCAGGCCGCGACGAGCTCCTGCTCGCGCCCCGGCGTCTTGGCCTTGGGCCTCTTGTTCGGCAGCGAGAGCCGGAAGACCTTGCGCCACGCGGAGAACACCTGCTTGGGCAGCGGCCCGGTGACGTACTCCAGCTCGTACTTTTCGAACAGCGCGCGCACCTTCACCGCGACCTCGGCGTACCGGTTGCTCGGCAGGTCCGGGAACAGGTGGTGCTCGATCTGGTGCGACAGGTTGCCGGTCATGAAGTGCATGGCCCTGCTGCCGCTGATGTTCGCCGAGCCCATCATCTGGCGCAGGTACCACTGGCCGCGCGTCTCGCCCTTGATCGACCGGCGCTCGAAGACCTGCACGCCCTCGGGGAAGTGCCCGCACATGATCACCGAGTGGGACCAGATGTTGCGGACCAGATTCGCGGTGAACGTGGCGGCGAGCGTGGTGAGGAACGACGGGCCCGACAGCAGCGGGTGGATCACGTAGTCCTTGAGTACCTGCTTGCGGATCTTGCGGCCCACGGCCTTGGCCCGCGCGCGGAACTCCGGGTTCTTGCGGCGGCGCTTGTGCAGGTTCTTGCCGAGCTCCAGGTCGTACGCTGCGATGCCGTACTCGAAGAAGCAGGCATTGATGAAGTTCCACAGCGGCTGGCCGAGGTGGAACGGGTGCCACTTCTGGTCCTCGTCGACGCGCATGATGCCGTAGCCGAGGTCGTTGTCCTTGCCGATCACGTTGGTGTACGTGTGGTGCAGCTCGTTGTGCGAGTGCTTCCACTGCTCGGACGGCGAGACGTGATCCCACTCCCAGGTGGTGGAGTGAATCTTCGGGTCTCGCATCCAGTCCCACTGGCCGTGCAGGACGTTGTGGCCGATCTCCATGTTGTCCATGATCTTCGCCACGGACAGACCGGCGGTGCCGAGCAGCCACGCGGGCGGGAAGATCGAGAACAGCAGTACGCCCCTGCTGACCAGCTCGAGCTTGCGCTGCACCGAGATGACCTTACGGATGTAGGCGGCGTCCTTCTCGCCGCGGCCGGCGATCACCTCGTCGCGGATCGCGTCCAGCTCGCGGCCAAGCTCCTCGATCTGCTCCGCGGTCAGGTGGGCGGTGGGGTCGATGGCGGTCAAGGTGCTCCTACCGTTCGATGTCGCAGGGGCCCGCCGCGGCGGACACACAGGTCTGGATGAGGACGCCCGGCTCGGCCTCGGTGATCTCGCCGGTGCGCAGGTCGCGGACGGCGCCCGCCCTGAGCGGCGTGACGCAGCCGAAGCAGATGCCCATGCGGCACCCGGAGGGCATGAGCACGCCGGCCTCCTCGCCGATGTCCAGCAACGGCGTGGCGCCGTCCGCGTCGACGGTCTTGCCGGTGGCGCTGAACGTGACCTCGCCGCCGTCGCCGGCGGCGACGATGCTGGGGCGGAAGCGTTCGGTGTGCAGGCGCTCTCGTACGCCGTGCCCGGTCCAGTGATCTTCGGCGGCGTCGAGCAGGCCCGCGGGCCCACAAGCCCAGGTCTCGCGCTCGGCCCAGTCGGGCACGAGCTCGTCGAGACGGGCGATGTCGAGCATGCCGTCTGTGTCGGTGTGCACCTCGGTGAGCCGCAGCTTCTTGTCCGCGACCAGGTCGTGCAGTTCGTTGCGGAAGATCACGTCGCGCGGCTGTGGAGCGCAGTGGACCATGACGACGTCGTCGAACTCGACGTCGCGCAGCATGCCCATCACGGGCGTGATGCCGCTGCCGGCCGTCAGGTAGAGCACCTTGGCGGGCTTCGCCTGCTGCAGCACGAAGTCACCGGTCGCCTGGTCGAGCTGGATCAGCGTGCCCGGTTTCACCCTGCCGACCAGGTGGTTGCTGACCTTGCCGTCCGGGATCGCCTTCACGGTGATCGTGACGCGGCCGTCCTGACGGTTCGTCGGCGAGGTGATGGAGTAGGCACGCCACAGACGCACCCCGTCGACGTCGACCCCGATCCGCACGTACTGACCGGCTGTGTGGCCGCGCCAGCCCCGCCCCGGCCTGATCACGATAGTCGCGGCGTCACCCGTCTCGGGGTGCACGGCCTCGATGCGCCCACGCAGGTCAGCGCTCGCACGCAGCGGGCTGACCAGGTCGAGGTAGTCCGACGGCAGCAGCGGCGTCGTGACCATCTCCAGCAGTTTCCACGCCCTGCTGCGCAGGGCCGCACTCGTCATGACTCCAGCTTGCTGCGCCTCAAGGCGTAAAGTCCTGACCGCAGGACGTGAATCTGGCCGACAGAATTGTTCGCAGGGAACAAAACGTGAGCCATGCAATCCAAAGGGCCAGCGAACTGGCCCTCAATGAGACGACGGTCACCGCACTTCGGGCCGCGCTGAAGACCACCGCCGACGAGGTCGTCCAGGCGATCATCGACGAGGTCCCTCCCTACGCCAACGCCCTTTCGGGCCACATGGGCGCCACCATCCGCCGAGCCGTCCGCACCGCCCTGGGGCACTATCTGGACCTCGCGAGCGGGAACGCCACAGGCGGCGACGCCGGTGACGCAGCCTACGAGCTGGGCCGCGGCGAGGTGCGCGACGGCCGTTCGATGGACGCCCTGCTCAGCGCCTACCGCGTCGGCGCCCGCGTGGCCTGGCGATGCCTGGCAGCGGGTGCCGTACCCGCAGGTCTGCCCGCCGCCGAAATCGCCAAGTTCGCCGAGCTGACCTTCGCCTACATCGACGAGCTCTCCGCCGCGAGCGCCGCGGGCCATGCCGACGAACTGGCCGCCCGGGGCAGGGCCCACGAGCGCCACCTGGAACACCTGGCCCGCGACCTCCTCGCCGGCGCGAGCCCGGACGCGCTGCTGGCCTCCGTTCAACGGGCCGGGTGGCAGCCTCCGGTTTCGCTGACCGCGGTCCTGCTGCCCGCCGCCCAGGCCCGGCCTGCCTACCGCGCGCTCGACCCGAGCACCCTCGTCCTCGACGACCTGCCGGACGCCACCGGTGTGCTGCTCGTCCCCGATGCCGACCGATCACATCTCTTGCGGCAGCTGACCGACCGCACCGCCGTGGTCGGCCCGGCCCGGCCATGGACTCGTGCATCCGCCTCGTACGCACGAGCCATACGCGCGCGCTCCCTCTCCTCCGATATTCGCGACACCGAGGACCACCTGCCCGAGCTGGTGCTGAGCGCCGACGTGGACGCGTTCGCAGACCTGCGTGCCCGAGCCCTCGCACCGTTGCGGACCTTGCCTGTCGCGACCGCATGGCGGCTGGAGGAGACGTTGCGGGCGTGGCTGCTGCACCAGGGCAGGCGGGACGAGGTGGCGGCGGCGTTGTTCGTCCATCCCCAGACAGTCCGGTACCGGATGTCGCAGCTGCGGGAGCTGTTCCCGGACCTCGCATCGCCCCACCGGGTCCTTGAACTGACACTGGCGGTCGGCCTTCGGGACCGTCGATGAATTAGTGGACCGCTTCGGACAGTCGGCCTCGTGATCGGGTGTAAGACGCTTTGACGGATCGGCGCCCCGTCTGTCAGACACGGCAGCTGCAGTTCGTGAGGCGTGAGGCATCGCCGCCGGCCGGCGTGGTGGGTGGGATGCCTGCGGGCAGGGATACCGCCACCGGCATCGTGGTCTCGTGTGACGAAGGATCAAGAAGCGGTGGCCGCACAGGGCACGGCAGTACACGCCGGGTGGGACGGGCCGTTCGAGGGGTCGACGGGCGGGCTCGCGAGCTGCTTCCCGCGCCGGGAGCCCCGGCTGACCTGCCGGAACATGGTTTCTGGGCTGCTGACGGTCAAGGAATCGGCGAGCTGCTGGTCGTCGGCCGGGGCGATCGGGCGATCGGCCCCAGCGGTCCGCATGTCCTGCAGCACTTCTTGTCGAGGGCCCCCTTCGGCACCGAGGCAACCCGCCGGCCGGTCGCGGCCCGGACGGTGGAGCAACGCGGCGAGAGGGAGGCGATGTTGGTGGTGGACGAGACGGAGGATGAGAAGTCGTCCCTCGACGCGGTCGGCGCGGCCCGGCGGTGCTCCGGGGCGCTGGGCGGGAACTGCGCCCCGAGTGGCAGGACTTCAGCCACCGGCTGCACGAGGCGGGGCACCAGGCGTACTACCTGGTATGGCCCTGACCCGGGTCTTCACCGGTAGCGGGCGGGGTCTCTCGGGTCTCGCCCTCCTCTGTACCGGAGAAGGGCCGTCAGGGGGCCGGGGCACTCGGGGGCACGTCGGCTTCGCCGGGGGCGCCGAAGTGCCCTGGGTGGCGTTGTCGTCCTCTGCCTCGGACTCCTCGGCGCACAAGTGCTCCGCAGTACCGAGTGCTCCGCAGCACTTGTGACTGACGCCCTGGCAGGTCCGTTGCGGACGCCGTCAGGCGGCGGCGTCCAGCGGTTCACCCCGCTCGGCGTCCCGCGGGGACTGGATCAGCGGGGCGCGGGCACGGGCCACGCGAGAACGGACCGTACCGATCGGGCAGTCACCGAGCTCGGCCGCCCCCGCGTAGGGAAGACCGACGGGTTGGGTGAGGACGAACGCCTCACGGCGTTCGTCGGGCAGCGCGTCCAGCAGTTCGGTGAGGGCGTTGCCGTCGTCGAAGCCCGGCAGACCACGATCCTGTGCGCATTCGGTGGCGGCCTGCCAGTCGTCGGTGTCGAGGAGCCGGGGCCGGGCGGACGCGTGCCGGTAGCTGTCGATCACCACTCGGCGGCCGATGGACAGCAGCCGGGTGCGGGCAGAGGAGCGGCCCTCGAACCGGTGCAGGCTGCCGAGGGCCCGCAGGAAGGTGTCCTGGGCCAGGTCGTCGGCGGCCTGAGGGGGGCGGGGCTGAGGTAGGTGACGAAGTGGCGCACGTCTCGGTGGAGAGCACGTACGAAGTTCCCCACCGCCTCTGGATCGACGACCCCCGCCGGTTTCGCCACGGCGGCCGTGCTCTCCCCGGTCGGCGGCCGGGTGGTGAACCGGGTGGGGCCCGCCACGGCGGCCGTGCTCTCCCCGGTCGGCGGCCGGGTGGTGAACCGGGTGGGGCCCGCCACGGCGGCCGTGCTCTCCCCGGTCGGCGGCCGGGTGGTGAACCGGGTGGGGCCGCGGCGGCGGCCGTGCTCTCCCCGGTCGGCGGCCGGGTGGTGAACCGGGTGGGGCCGCGGCGGCGCCCGATGGTCCTCTGGTCTTGGGGGCGGTCGCCCTGGCGCTGGTCGGATCGGCCCCGGGGCCGGGTTCCTGCCGGCCGCCGTCGCGCTCGGCGGCCTGCCGCAGGCTCTGGCCGACCCCTCCACGAACAAGGCGATCCGTGCCGCCGTACCGCCGGTGCGACACGGCTCGGCCCCGGATGAAGCAGTCGGGGGCGCAGCCGACCGACGTCGGCCGCGGCCAGGACACTCATACGGCCTCCCGCGGCCGGCCAGCTCCAGCACCCGGTCGCAGCGCCCGGCCAGGGTCCGGTCGTGCGTGACGGGCGGTCGGCGAGCCCCCCGGTCGTGGACGCGGGCCGGTGGCACCAGATGTGAACGGGCACGCCGGTGGCATTTCACGAGCATCGCTGGGCAGACGGTGGTAGGTCCGGGTGCCGAGCGGTGACGCCCGGCCCTGAACGCCTCCACGAACACGCGGGCGCCGTGCAACAGTGATGAAAGGCCGGTCATGACCACAACCATCGGTGTGGAAGAGGAGTACATGCTGGTGGAGCCGGTCACCGGCCGGTTGGCGCCACGCGCGGAGAAGGTGCGGGCAGCGGCCGGCGTGAAGCCGTTCGTCACCGCCCGGGAGATCCAGTCGGAGCTGTTGCAGGCGCAGATCGAAGTGGCCACCCCGGTGTGCGGCACGCTGGAGGAGGTCGGCGGGCATCTGCTGCGTCTGCGGCACGCCGTGGCCGGAGCGGCGGAGGCGCACGGCTGCCGGATCGTGGCGAGCGGCACGCCGCCGCTGCGCGAGGCGCTGACGGTGCCTGTCACCGACCGGGCCCGCTACCGGGCCCTCCAGCACCAGGCCCCGCAGCTGGTGGCCGAGCAGCTGGTCAACGGCATGCACGTCCACGTCTCCGTCCCCGGCCGGCACGTCGGCGTCCAGGTACTGAACCGGATCCGCGTCTGGCTGCCGCTCCTGACCGCCATGTCGGCGAACTCCCCCCTGTGGGAGGGCAGCGACACCGGCTTCGCCAGCTGGCGCACCGTTGTCTTCGGCCGCTGGCCGGTCAGTGGCGTCCCGCCGCGCTTCGCCGACGACACGGACTACGACGCACGGGTACGCCGTCTGCTGGCGGCCGGGGTGATCGGCGACACCGGCCAGCTGTACTGGCAGGCGCGCCTGTCCGAGGACTACCCCACCGTCGAGATCCGCTGCCTCGACGTCCAGCTGCGCACGGACGACGCGGTGATGTTCGCCGGGCTGCTGCGCGCCCTGGTCGACACCGCCCTGCGCGAGACGGCCGACGGCGTCGAGGAGCCGGATCCCGCTCCGGAACTGGTGGACGCGGCGATGTGGCAGGCCGCGCGCTACGGACTGAGCGGTGAGCTGATCGATTCGCGCGGCCGGCGCCGGCGGGCGGGGGACGCCGTGTACGGACTTCTGAAACATGTCGGCCCCGCCCTGGAAGAGGCCGGCGACAGCCGCGAGGTGACCTCACTGGTCCACCGGCTGCTGCAGCAGGGCACGGGAGCGGACCGCCAGCGCCAGACGCTGGCCGAGAACGGCCCCGACGCCCTCACGGCCATGATCATCGAGGCCAGCGGCATGCCCTGACCGCCGGAAGCGGCGACGGCGGTCGGCGGCGCGGCGCCGGACAGCACGTGCGGGGGTGACAGGACAGGCCGCGCAGGCCTCCGCCCGTCGTCAGGCGTGCGCCGGATGACGGGCGGCACGGACCACCAGGACGACGGCGCCCGCGGCCACCGCGGCTCCGGAGGCCACCGGGGAAGCGCGGCAGGCGGCGGGGCCGCTGCCCGGCGTGAGGTCGCGCAGCCGGTCGAAGACGCCGAGAGGGACGCCTCGCAGGGCGTTGCCCGGCGGGCGCCGGGAGGGGGCGGGCCGGGGCGGTTGCCCGCACCGCTTCCCACACGGCGCTCATGCGCCGCAACCGGCGATCGCCGAACGCAGCCCGCAGGCGGGGCAGCAGCTCGTCCTCCTCATGAGGTCGCCGAAGGGCCCGCTCGCGCTCCACGGGATCGCGCCACGGCGTACGGACGGCTTCCCCCCGGCCGGCCCGGCGAGAGGTGCGGCGCATGTCCGACAGGTCCTCGGCAGCGCTGATGAGGCTGGTGCAGGCGAGTCACACAGCTACCCTCGAACAGCTTCCGGAGATGATCGCCGAGCACACGGAGGGGGCCGGCCTGCGGGACACGGCCGTCTTCGCCGTGAACCTCCGCGAGACCGTGCTGCGCCAGATCACCTGCCCGTACTGCTGCGCGGCAACCGGTGGCCACGGAGCTGGCCCGCCCGTCGGCCGGGCCCACGGGCACCGGTCTCGGGCTGCCGGTGACCGAGCGCCGGGAGCAGTTGGAGCCCGGTGACCATCTGCTGCTGTACACCGACGGCATCGTCCAGGCTCGCGACACCCGGGGCAGGGAGTTCGGGCGGGGCCGGTTCATCGAGTTCGTCCTCCGCCAGCACTCGGGCCGGCACACCCTGCACGAGACGCTGCGCCGGCTCATGGCGGCGGTGCCGGACCATCACCACGGCGCGCTCGACGACGTCACCGTGCTTCTCACGGAGTGGCGTGGCGGTCACCAGCAGGAGCTGATCCCGTGGGGTACCTGATGACGACGGCCCCGAGCGAGCCGCACGCCGCATGCGGTGACCGGGAACCCGGTCACCGGCCGAACACCTGGGTCCACGTCCAGTCGCTCGTGACCACGCCCACGCCCATCGTCTTCAGCGAGCAGTTGAGGATGTTCGCGCGGTGGCCCTCGGAGTTCATCCACGACTCCATGACGCTCGCGGCGGAGCTCTGGCCGCGGGCGATGTTCTCGGCACCCGGGCTCGGGTGGCCCTGCGCGGTGATCCGGTCGACGAAACTGCTGCCGTTCTGCCCGGTGTGGGAGAAGTAGTCGTTGGCGGACATGTCCTCGCTGTGCAGCTGGGCCGCCTTGTTCAGGCGGTCGTCGAGCGTCACCGGTGAGCACCCTGCTTCGGACCGCTCGGCGTTGGCGAGGGACAGGACCTCGGCGGCGTTGCCGCCTCCCGGAGCGGCCGCGGGCGCGGACCCGGTGGTCGGTGCCGCCTGGGGGCGCGTCGTCGTCCTCTCGGGCTGTACGGGGGCCGGGGCGGCGGACTTCGTACGGGACGTGTCGGCGCTCGGTGTGGGTGAGGACTTCGGCTCCCGCGACGCGTCCGGTGAGGCGGAGGCCGAGGACGGGGCGGAAGCGGAGGGCGAGGGCGAGGCCGAGGCCGAGGTGGGGGGTTCCGGCGACGAGGGATCCGGTGCCGTGGCTTTCGGGGCTCCCTCCCAGGCCGACTGCACCTTGTCCGCCTCACCGTCCGGCGTCAGGAGGGCCCACCCGGATATCGCACCGCCGGTGACCAGCAGCGCCGCGACCACGGCCGTGATGTTCCGGCTCCGCCGCCTGCGTGCGCGGCTCTGCGCGCGGCTGCCCGCGGGGCCGCCGGTCCGGCGGTCCGCGCCGCGGCCCGCACGGCGTCGGCCCACCTCCACCGTCCCGAGGGGCTCGGCCGGGGAGCCGGCGGGCGCCGGGCCTCCCGCGTCCCCGTACGCCCCCGGTCCCGCCGCCGCGTGGCCGGCGAAGGACATCGGCGCCGCCTCCGCCGTCCCGGCGCCGAGAGCGGCGAGCAGGCCCGCCGCGACCGGCACCAGCCCCAGCCCGACCAGCAGGCCCTCCGCCGGGACCAGCCCCGACTGGAAGCCCGCGCAGACCGTGCAGTCCCGGGCGTGCCGTGCGATGCGCTTGCGCCACAGGGCCGAGGGGACGCCGTCCCAGGCCGCGGTGATGTCGTCCAGCAGGACACAGCGCGGCCGCGCGGACAGTGCCCGTACCACCAGCCGGGCCGTCTCCAGCTGTGCCTTCATCCGCTGTACGCGTACCGCGGTGTGCTGCGGCGGCAGCTCCAGCGCGGCGGCGACCTCCGCCCGGGTCAGCTCGCCCGCCGCCTCCAGCCACCACAGCGACAGCAGCGCCTGGTCGTCGGGGTCCAGCCAGCGGGTGGCCTCGGCGGCCTCGCGCCGCTGGCCCTCCAGGCCGAGCCGCAGGATCGTCAGGTCCACGAAGTCGGCACCGGGGTCGGCGACGTCGTGCGCGTCGTGCAGGCCCGACCGGACCGGCCCCGACCGGCTGTCGTTCTCGCTGCGCCAGTGGCGGCGTATCTGGTTCATGGTGATGGCGACCAGCCAGGACCGGAAGCACCCGGGGTCCTTCAGCGAGCCGAGGGAGCCGAGGGCGCGGAGCATGGTCTCCTGCACCACGTCCTCGACGTCGGGGTGCCCGTTCAGGGCCCGGCCCACGATGTTGTAGACCAGCGGGAGGTAGGCGGCGACGAGTTCGTCCTGGGCCCGCAGGTCGCCGCGCCGTGCCGCCTCGACCGTCTCCCCGCCGGGTTCGCTGCTCGATGACATGCTCGTCCACGCTCCTTCTCGGTCCTGGCCCGTACTGCCCTGTCACAGGAGGAGAGCCGTCGCCGGGGGCCGGATAACACAAAGCGCGGGAGTCGTTCCCGTCCGCGCGAGCCCCCACGCACGTACGCGCGTTCGGTCACCGCGGGGAGAGTGTGGCACAGGGCCCCGCGCATGGCGGTGAGCGCCGTCACCGTCCGCGGCGCGGACACACCGGCACGGTCACCGGCCTGGTTCGCCGGCGTCGGGGTGCGGCAGCGGGCCGCCGCCCACAGTGAAGCCGATCACCGTGCCGCCGCCGGGCCGGCGGATGGCGTAGGGGGCGCCCCCGTGGGCCAGGGCCACCTCGCGGACGATGGAGAGACCGAGCCCCGAACCGGGGAGGGAGCGGGCGTCGGCGGCGCGGAAGAAGCGGTCGAAGACGCGGATCAGGTCACCTGCGGCGATGCCGGGCCCCCGGTCGCGGACCTCCACCCGTACGGTGCCCGGCCGTGCGGGCCCCGCGACCGTGATGTCGATGGGCGCCGTGCCGTCCCGGTCGAACTTGACGGCGTTCTCGACCAGGTTGGACACCGCCCGCGTCAGCATCCCGGGCCGTCCGTCGGTCGTGGTGTCGCCGCTCGCGTGGACGGTGATCTCGCGGCCGCCCCGGCGCCGGGCCAGTCCGGCCACGTCCTGGGCGATGACGGCGAGGTCGACCCGGCACGGCGGCTCGGTGTCGGACTGGCCGGCGGCGAGCTCGACGAGTTCGTTGACCAGATCGGTCAGCTCACGGGCCTCCTGGGTCAGGTCGGCGACGAGTTCCTCGCGGGCGTCGGGCACAAGCTCGTCGATACGGCGCAGCAGGGAGATGTTGGTCCGCAGCGAGGTGAGCGGCGTACGCAGTTCGTGGCCCGCGTCCTGGACGAGCCGGCGCTGGTCGTCCTCGGACTGGGCGAGCCGGCCGAGCATCCGGTCGAAGGCACGGCCGAGCCGCCCCACCTCGTCGTGACCGGCGACGGGCACCTGGATGCCGAGCCTGCGGGTGCGGGCGACGTCCTCGGCGGCGGCGGTGAGGACGACCAGGCGTCGGGTGATCCGCCGGGCCAGCCACCAGCCGAACAGACCGGCCGCGACCACCACCGCCACCATCAGGACGAGCGTGCGCCGCTGGAGGGTCAGCAACAGGTCCTCGATGTCGCTGAACTCCTGCGCGACCTGCACCGCGCCCCGGCCGCCGCCCAGCGCGACGGTCGCGACGCGGTAGACGTCGTCGCCGACGTCGACGTCCGCGTGCTCGACCACCCGCCCGGCGACGGCAGCACCCGCGACCGCGCGGTCCGCGGCGACCACCGGCAGCCCCGGGTCGCCCGGGTCGACGATCCGGCCGTCCGGCCCGAGGACCTGGACGTCCGTCCGGGCGGGCCGGACCAGGTCGTGGCCGGGGGCGGCGGAGGAAAAGTCGACCGGCGACATCCGGTTCGCCCGGACCGCACCCCGCAGGTCCTCCACGACCTCGTCGAACACCGTCTGCTGGTCCACCCGCAGCAGCCGGGCGGCGGCGCTGTAGGACAGGAGGCCGACCAGGACGGTGATCGTGGCCGTCACCGCGGCGAACGCCACCGCGAACTTGGTGCCGAGCGACAGCAGCCGCGGCCGGCGCCGCCCGGCCGGGGCACCCGCCGGGGTGCGCGAGGTGCCCACGGTGCGCGAGGTACCGCGTGCCACTCAGTCCTCCCGCAGCACGTAACCCACCCCGCGCACCGTGTGGATCAGCTGCGGCGCGCCGGGCTCGTCGAGTTTGCGGCGCAGGTAGCCGACGTAGACGGCGAGGTTCTTGGAACCGGGGCCGAAGTCGTAGCCCCAGATGCGGTCGTAGATGGTGGAGTGGTCGAGGACGACGCCCGCGTTGCGCAGCAGCAGCTCCAGCAGCTCGAACTCGGTGCGGGTCAGCTCCAGCTCCCGCCGGCCCCGCCAGGCCCGGCGCGCCCGCGGATCCATGCGCAGCCCGGCCGCCCCGACGAAGCGCCCCGCCTCCGGGACACCCGGCCGCCCGTCCGGGGCCTCAGGTGCCCCCGGCGGTGTCCTGGGGGGGTGCGTCTCCTGAGCCGGCGGCCCGGCGGACACGGACGGTACGGGCGGCACCCGGCGCAGCAGGGCGCGCAGCCGGGCGAAGACCTCCTCGACGTCGAACGGTTTGACGACGTAGTCGTCGGCGCCCGCGTCCAGTCCTTCGATCCGGTCGGCGGTCTCCACCAGCGCCGTCAGTATCAGTACGGGGGTGCGGTCGCCCTCGGCGCGCAGCACCCGGCACACCTGGAGTCCGTCGATGCCGGGCATCATCACGTCGAGCACGAGGACGTCGGGCCGGCTGCGGTGGACCTGCGCCAGCGCCTCGACGCCGTCGGCGACCGCGGTGACCCGGTAGCCCTCCAGGGTCAGGGCACGCTCGAGGGCGTTGCGGATGGCACGGTCGTCCTCGGCGAGCAGCACGGTGGGGGTGTGGGGCGCGGTAGGGGGCACAGGGCCAGTCTGCCAAGCACCGCCGCAGCCCGGGAACGACCGGTGTCCCGCGGGCCGCCTTCCGCTTCTTGTCGCGGTCCGGCTTCCCGTCCCGGTCCGCGGAGGGCCGCCGGGAGTTCCGTGCCGGGCGCGCCGGGCACGGTCCGTGCCCCCCGCGCCGCGCTCAGCCCGCCGACCGCAGCGCGGCCAGCTGCTCCTCGAACGGCACCACGTTGCGCGCGTCGAACGTGTCACCGGTCGCGCCCCCGTGTGTGCCACCGATCGCGCCGCCGCCCGTACCGCCGCCCGTACCGTTGTCCGCGCCACCGTCCGCACCGCCGGAGGCGGCCGGCAGCGCGCCCGTCAGTGCGGCCGTCAGTGCGGCCAGCTCACCTCCCGCCCGCTCGATCCGGGCGTCCAGGCCCTTGTCGCCCCAGTCCTGGGACGCGGCGTACACCCCCGTGGGGGCGACGACCGCGCGCAGGTGGGCGAAGAGGGGCCGCAGGGCGTGCTCCAGCACCAGCGAGTGCCGGGGCGTGCCCCCGGTCGCGGCGATCAGCACCGGCTTGCCGGCCAGCGCCTGGCGGTCCCGTACGCCGAGCACGTCGAAGAACGACTTGAACAGCCCGCTGTACGACGCCGAGAACACCGGCGTGACCGCGATCAGCCCGTCCGCCCCGGTCACCGCGTCCATCGCGTCGGCGAGCGCCGGCGCGGGGAAGCCGCTGGTGAAGTTGTGGGCGATGTCGACCGCGAGGTCCCGCAGCTCGATCACCCGCGCGTCCTTCGCGGCCCGCCCGGTGGCCGCGGCGGCCAACTGTTCCCCGAGCAGCCGGGTGGACGACGGCACGCTCAGCCCGGCCGACACGACGACGACGCTCATACCCTGCTCGCCTTCCGGCCGGCCGTCAGCGCGGAGTGGGTCGGCGCGTCGGGCACGTCGGCCGGACGGTCCTTCGCGGACTCCTTGCGCAGCACCGGCACCACTTCCTCGCCGAGCAGGTCGAGCTGCTCGAGCACGGTCTTCAGCGGCAGCCCCGCGTGGTCCATGAGGAACAGCTGGCGCTGGTAGTCGCCCGCGTAGTCACGGAAGGACAGCGTCTTCTCGATGACCTCCTGCGGGGAGCCCACGGTCAGCGGGGTCTGCCGGGTGAACTCCTCCAGCGAGGGTCCGTGCCCGTAGACGGGGGCGACGTCGAAGTACGGACGGAACTCGCGCACCGCGTCCTGCGAGTTCCTCCGCATGAACACCTGGCCGCCGAGGCCGACGACGGCCTGCTCCGGTGTGCCGTGCCCGTAGTGCGCGTAGCGGGCGCGGTACAGCTCGATCATCCGCTTGGTGTGGTCGGCGGGCCAGAAGATGTTGTTGTGGAAGAAGCCGTCGCCGTAGTAGGCCGCCTGCTCGGCGATCTCGGGCGAGCGGATCGACCCGTGCCAGACGAACGGTGGTACGTCGTCCAGCGGGCGGGGCGTGGAGGTGAAGCCCTGCAGCGGGGTGCGGAACCGGCCCTCCCAGTCGACGACGTCCTCGCGCCACAGGCGGCGCAGCAGGGCGTAGTTCTCGATGGCGAGGTTGATGCCCTCGCGGATGTCCTGGCCGAACCAGGGGTAGACCGGCCCGGTGTTGCCGCGCCCCATCATGACGTCCACCCGGCCGTCGGCCAGGTGCTGGAGCATGGCGAAGTCCTCGGCGATCTTCACCGGGTCGTTGGTGGTGACGAGGGTGGTCGAGGTGGAGAGGATCAGCCTCTCCGTGCGCGCGGCGATGTAGCCGAGCATGGTCGTCGGCGAGGACGGCACGAACGGCGGGTTGTGGTGCTCGCCGGTGGCGAACACGTCCAGGCCCACCTCTTCGGCCTTCAGCGCGATGGCGACCATGGCCTTGATCCGCTCACGCTCGGTGGGGGTGCGCCCCGTCGTGGGGTCGGCCGTGACGTCGCCGACGCTGAAGATCCCGAACTGCATGACCGCTCACCCTCCATGTTGTTTATGGTTCAACTATATCGGTGAACGGGTCCCCTGCCCCCGTTATTCCGAAACCGCGTGCGAAGCTGCCCGCATGCTGATCGCCCGCTCCGCCGCGCTGTTCGTCCTCGCCGCGATCCTGGAGATCGGGGGCGCCTGGCTGGTCTGGCAGGGCGTACGGGACAACCGCGGCTGGATGTGGGCGGCCGGCGGCGTCCTCGCCCTCGGCGCCTACGGGTTCGTCGCGACCTTCCAGCCCGACGCGCACTTCGGCCGCGTCCTCGCCGCGTACGGGGGGATCTTCGTCGCCGGTTCGCTCCTGTGGGGCGCGGTCGCCGACGGTTACCGCCCGGACCGCTGGGACATCACGGGCGCGCTGGTCTGCCTGGCCGGGATGGCCGTGATCATGTGGGCCCCGCGCAGCGGCTGACAGGCCGGGCGGACGAGGCACCCGCCCACGGCCGCCCGGGGCCGGTCCCCGGGCGGGCGAGAGGGCCCGGGCGGCCCCGCATATCCTGACCTGGCCCGGTACCGCAGTCGCCCGTATGGAGGAGCCCCATGGCCGCCGCACCACCGTCCGCAGCGTCGCGCATCGCCGTCGTCACCGGCGCGAGCAGCGGGATCGGGGCCGCCACGGCACGCGGGCTCGCCGAGGCCGGTTACCGCGTCGTCCTCACCGCCCGCCGCAAGGACCGGATCGAGGCGCTCGCCGGGGAACTGAACACGGCGGGCCACGCGGCGACCGCGTACCCGCTCGACGTCACCGACCGCGCGGCCGTCGACGAGTTCGCCACCGCGTTCAAGAGCATCGGCGTCCTGGTCAACAACGCCGGCGGGGCGCTGGGCGCCGACCCGGTCGCGACCGGCGACCCCGAGGACTGGCGCCGGATGTACGAGACGAACGTCATCGGCACCCTGCACCTCACCCAGGCCCTGCTGCCCAGGCTGGAGGCGAGCGGTGACGGCACGGTCGTCGTCGTGTCCTCGACGGCCGGGCACGCCACCTACGAGGGCGGCGCCGGCTATGCCGCCGCCAAGCACGGCGCCCACGTCCTCGCCGAGACCCTGCGCCTCGAGATCGTCGGCCGGCCCGTCCGCGTCATCGAGATCGCGCCCGGCATGGTGAAGACCGACGAGTTCGCCCTCACCCGTTTCGGCGGCGACGGGGCGAAGGCCGCCAAGGTGTACGAGGGCGTCGCCGAGCCCCTCACCGCGACGGACGTCGCCGACACCATCACCTGGGCGGTGACCCGCCCGAGCCACGTCAACATCGACCTGCTGGTGGTCCGCCCCCGCGCCCAGGCGTCGAACAGCAAGGTCCACCGGGAGCACTGACGCCCGGATCCGGGCGGATCCGCCCGGATCCGCTCAACCCTTCACGCAGACGACCTGCTTCAGCAACTGCTGGAGGGCGACCTCCTCCACCGACGCCGGGTCCGTCCACATCCGGATCGGCACCTTCGCGCCCGGCAATTCCACGTACGACATGTTTCCCCCTTCCCCCGAAAAGCAACAGAAGCACGAAAGCGCAAAAACCGTCGCCAGGGTCGACGAAAGGGACTTCGGACCGGCGTTCACGGCGGTACGTGCGATACACATTGTCTGCCGGGGGTGACCCCGTGCGGCAAACGATTAACCAGCGGGGACGCTGGTAGACCCAGCGGGCCGAGGCCCGCGCCCACCGTCGAGAGGAGCCCGGCCGTGCAGCGGAGGGCCTACGTACCCGGCGCCGCCGCGCTCCTCGCGGCCCTGCTGGCCGGATGCACCGGCAGTTCGGGCGACGGGAGCCAGTCGGACAACTCCAACCCCGGCAGCGCCGGTACGGCGTCGCAGGCGGCCCAACCCGGCAGGTACACCACGCTTCCGGAGCCCTGCGGCGTGGTCGGCACCGAGACGCTCGACCAACTCCTGCCCGGCATCGGGGAGATGGTCGACGAGGCCCAGCGGACGAAGGCGTACGAGGGGGAGCCGACGCTCACCTACGACACGGACCGCAAGGTGGGCTGCGGCTGGAAGGTGGAGTCCGCCGAGGCGACCAACCGCCTGGTGATCGACCTCGAGCGGGTCGTCTCCTACGACAACGCCGTCAGCGACGACAGCCAGGCAGGGGAGCTCTTCGCGACGAAGCAGGACGCGGCCGACCTTCCGGAGCCGACGGCCACCGAGCCCGGTTCCGCAGACACGGACGACGGCGCCGACGAGGAGGACGGCAGCGCGTCCGCCGATCCGGACGCGTCCGGGTCCCCTTCGACCGACGCCTCCGACTCCCCTGATTCCTCCGGTTCTTCGGATTCCGGCTCCCTGGCGTCCACCGGGACGTCCGCGACCTCCGGCCCCGCGTCGCCGGCCGTCCCGCCCGCCGATCTCCAGCCCCGTGTCCTGGACGGATTCGGCGACGAGGCCTTCATCGACGACGAACTGGGCAGCTCCGGATCGACCGTCAAGCAGCGCACGGTGACTGTGGCGTTCCGCACGTCCAACGTGATCGTGACGATCGAGTACGCGGAGCAGCCGACGTCCGTCGGCGCTGTCCCGGACAGCAAGGAAATGCAGGACAGGGCGCGGAAACTGGCGTCCCTGCTGGCCGATTCGCTGGGCGGCTGAGCCTCGCACACGCCTCCTTCACTGCCCTGCGCGAAGCATCCGGAGGAAGACCACACGGATGACTCACCGCGTACCGTGACCCCTCGGCCCCCGTTTTGACCGCAGGGAACTCAAGCGTCATGAGCGAAGGAACCATGCAACGACGAGCACAGCGAGCGAAGCGCCTCCACCGCGTCCTTGTCGGCGCGACGGCCGTCCCGGCGATGCTGATCGTCGCGGGCTGCTCCTCGGACTCCGGCTCCGACGACGGCAAGGACAAGGCTTCCGCCGGCTCGGCGTCGGCGCCCGCGAGCCCGTCCCCGACGGTGCGGGCGGCGGTGTACAAGGACCTGCCGGACGCGTGCGACGTCCTGTCCGAGAAGACCCTGGACGACCTCGTCCCGAAGGCGAAGTCGGGCAAGGAGAGCCAGTCCGACGACATCTCGACGCGGGCCGGCTGCTCCTGGGACAGCCTCGCCAACAACGGGGTGGACGGTTCGCAGTTCCGCTGGCTGAGCGTGTCGATGCTGCGCTTCGAGTCGGACACCACGCGTGGCGCGGGCGACGAACTGGCCAAGGAGTACTACGACAAGCAGGTCGAGGACGTCCAGGCCGCCGAGGATGCCAAGGACACGAAGGCGGAGCCGGTCACGGGCACCGGCGACGAGGCGACGGCCGTGCGCTACGACCTGAAGAAGAAGGAAGGAACCTTCAAGCAGCAGACGGTCGTGACCCGCGTCGAGAACGTGGTCGTCATCCTCGACTACAACGGGGCGGGGCTCGCCGGCGACAGGACGCCGAGCGCCGACGACCTGATGAAGGACGCGCAGAAAGCGGCGAAGGAGGCGGTGACGACCGTGACCGGGTCCAAGGCCGGCAAGGACGACGGCGGGAGCGCCTCGCCGTCGAAGGCGGCGCCCTCCCCGGCACCGTCCAAGGACTGAGGCCGGGCGGCCACGGCGACGTGCACGAGGACGCGGGGTGAAGCTCCGATACGGAACCGGCCACTCGTTCTCCGCACACATGTGCCACTCTGTTGCCCGCAACAACGCGCTCGAGGAGGGGAGTACGGGTGGCAGCGCCCATTCAGCTGACACGGACGCACCGGATTCTCATCGGCGTGGTCGTCGCCGGAGCCGTGGTCATCGCCGGCATCGGCTTCGCGGGGTCGTACGCGGCCGTCCGTGAACTGGCCCTGCAGAAGGGTTTCGGCAACTTCAGCTACGTGTTCCCGATCGGTATCGACGCGGGCATCTGCGTCCTGCTGGCCCTGGATCTGCTGCTGACCTGGATCCGCATCCCCTTCCCGCTGCTGCGTCAGACGGCGTGGCTGCTGACGGCGGCGACGATCGCCTTCAACGGCGCGGCGGCCTGGCCGGATCCGCTCGGCGTGGGCATGCACAGCGTGATCCCCATCCTGTTCGTGGTGTCCGTGGAGGCGGCCCGGCACGCGGTCGGCCGGATCGCCGACATCACCGCGGACAAGCACATGGAGGGCGTCCGCCTCACCCGGTGGCTGCTCTCGCCGATACCCACGTTCCTGCTGTGGCGGCGGATGAAGCTGTGGGAACTGCGTTCCTACGACCAGGTCATCAAGCTGGAGCAGGAACGTCTCGTCTACCAGGCCCGCATGCGCTCCCGCTTCGGCCGGAGCTGGCGCCGCAAGGCCCCGGTGGAGTCCCTGATGCCGCTGCGCCTGGCCAAGTTCGGCGTCCCCCTCGCCGAGACGGCCCCGGCGGGTCTGGCGGCGGCCGGCATCGAACCGGCGCTGATCCCGCCGGCCCCCGAGCCCCGGGGCGGCGTGGACGGTCCGGCCGCCGGAGCACCGGCGCTCCCCCTGCAGAAGGCGGCGCCGTCCGCCGAGCAGCGCCCCGAGCTGACGGGCGGCCCCGGTCGCCTCGACGCCTTCGGTGACGAGGGCGACGGCGGCGCGTACGACGAGACCCACCCCGACGCGCAGGCCTCCCAGGCCTTCCTCGGCCCCCGCGACGCCCGCGACGCCCGCCGCCCCCGCGATGTCCCGGACGCGGAGGCCGTGTCCCCGCACGAGCAGCAGCCGGCCGACCCGGACCAGAACCTGTGGCTGCAGGCCCGGGACCCGCAGTCCGTCGAGTACCACGGCGGCTACGACCCCACCTACGACCCCGCCGACGACCCGCAGTACGCCGCGTGGGTGGCGGAGCAGGAGCGGGCCGACCAGTACCGCGGGCAGTTCGAGGAGGCGCCTCCGGTACGGGAGCCGTCCCCGGAGGACACCGGCACCTTCCCCATCCCGGTGGGCCCCGGCCGCACCCGTGAGCTGGGCGAGGGCGGCGGCCCTCCGGAGCCCCCGGCCCCGGACGACGACAGCTACTACCAGGTCTTCAAGCAGTCGATAAGCGGCAGCGGCTATCCGACGCCGCGCGAGTTCGGCGACAACGTCCGCGCGACATACGGCCACTCCCTGCTGGACGCCGAGGCCAAGCGCATGGTCCTCGACTTCCAGAACCGCCACTCCGCCGAGTTGGAGGAAGACCACATCGCGTGACCCGCACCACGCAGAGGTACCCATACGTATCGCACACGAGGAGGGGGCGTCCGGTGTCCGCCGGGCGCCCCCTCCTCGTGTGCGGCGGTACCTCGCTCAGTCCCCGAGCAGCAGCCGCACCCGCTCCTGCCCCACCGCGAGCAGCAGGGTGGGAAGACGCGGACCCGTGTCCCGCCCGACCATCAGGTGGTAGAGCAGCGCGAAGAACGACCGCTGCGCGGCCTTGATCTCCGCGGGCAGTTCCTTGGGCGTGGCGTCGGCGGGGAAGCCGGCCTGGACCTTGGGGACACCGTAGACATGGTGGGTGAGCCCGTCCAGGGACCAGTGGTCGGCGAGTCCGTCGAGCAGCAGCCGCAGGGACTGGCGGCCCTGCTCGTCGAGGGACTTCAGCAGCATCTCGTCCGGCTCCGTACGCACGATGGTGCGCTGGTCGGCCGGGACGTGGAGGGTGATCCACGCCTCGGCCTTGTCGTAGCGGGGCCGGGCCTCGTCGAGCGAGGCGAGCGGGTGGGCGGGGTCGAAGTCGCTGAGGATGCGCAGCGCCTGGTCCGTGTGCCCGCCGGTGATGTCGGCGACGGAGGCGAGGGTGCGGTACGGCAGCGGCCGGGGCGTCATGGGCAGCGCGCCACTCGCCGTGCCCACCGCGCGGGAGTGCGCGGCGATGTCGCCGGGCAGGGCGGTACCCTCGGTGACCTTGGCGTCGAGCCGGTCCCACTCGTCGTAGAGGCGCTGGATCTCCTGGTCGAAGGCGACCTTGAAGGACTGGTTGGGGCGGCGGCGTGCGTACAGCCAGCGCAGCAGCTGGGGTTCCATGATCTTCAGCGCGTCGGCGGGCGTGGGGACGCCGCCGCGTGAGGACGACATCTTGGCCATGCCGCTGATGCCGACGAAGGCGTACATGGGGCCGATCGGCTGCTTGCCGCCGAAGATGCCGACGATCTGCCCGCCGACCTGGAACGACGACCCGGGCGAGGAGTGGTCGACCCCGCTCGGCTCGAAGATCACGCCCTCGTACGCCCAGCGCATCGGCCAGTCGACCTTCCAGACCAGCTTGCCGCGGTTGAACTCGCCCAGCCGGACCGTCTCGCAGAAGCCGCAGGCGGTGCAGGCGTAGGTCAGCTCGGTGCTGTCGTCGTCGTACGAGGTGACGGTGGTGAGGTCCTTCTCGCAGTTGCCGCAGTACGGCTTGTACGGGAAGTAGCCGGCGGAGCCGGTGCTGCCGTCGTCCTCGGCGGCGGCGCCGGAGCCCTCCGCCGCCTCCAGCTCGGCCTCGTCGACCGCCTTCTGCTGCTGCTTCGCCGGGGCCTTCCTGGTGCGGTACTGGCCGAGGATCGCGTCGATGTCGCCGCGGTGCCTGATGGCGTGCAGGATCTGCTCGCGGTAGGCACCGGAGGTGTACTGCTCCGTCTGGCTGATGCCGTCGAACTCCACGCCCAGCTCGGCGAGCGACTCGGCCATGGCTGCCTTGAAGTGCTCGGCCCAGGTCGGGTACGGGGAGCCCTTGGGAGCCGGGACCGAGGTGAGCGGCTTGCCGATGTGCTCGGCCCACGTCTCGTCGACGCCCTCGACACCGGCCGGGACCTTGCGGTACCGGTCGTAGTCGTCCCAGGAGATCAGGTGTCGGACCCGGTGGCCGCGGCGGCGGATCTCGTCGGCGACCAGGTGCGGGGTCATGACCTCGCGGAGGTTGCCCAGGTGGATGGGGCCCGACGGGGACAGTCCGGACGCGACGACCACAGGTTTGCCCGGGGCCCGACGCTCCGACTCCTCGATGACCTCGTCCGCGAAACGGGAGACCCAGTCGGTGGTCTCGGTGCTCTGAGCCACGATCGGCACGTCCTTCTTTCTGCTCGGGCAGCCGGTACGGTCGCACGGCTGACCTCTCCATTCTCCCAGCCCGGACCGCATCCGCGAAAACCGCTTCTCACCGCGTGGGATACTCGGTTTCCGTAGCACTCCCACAACCCGAGCAGAACGGCAGCCACTCCATGGCCTCGGTCACGTCCCTCAGCGACTCCGTCCAGCAGCATCTCGCGTCCGCGCTCTCGGCCGTCCGGCCCGAGGCCGCCGGCGCGGACCCGCTGCTGCGCCGAAGCGACCGGGCGGACTACCAGGCCAACGGCATCCTGGCGCTGGCCAAGAAGGCGAAGGCGAACCCGCGGGAGCTGGCCGCCGAGGTCGTCGCGCACGTCGTCACCGGTGACGAGCTGATCAAGGACGTCGAGGTCTCCGGACCCGGCTTCCTCAACCTCACGATCGCGGACCGGGCGATCACCGCGAACCTCGCCGCGCGGTACGCGGACCCCGAGCGCCTCGGCGTGCCGGTGGTCCCGGACCCCGGCACCACGGTGATCGACTACGCCCAGCCGAACGTGGCGAAGGAGATGCACGTCGGCCACCTGCGGTCCGCCGTGATCGGCGACTCCGTCGTCCAGCTCCTGGAGTTCACCGGGGAGAACGTGGTGCGCCGCCACCACATCGGCGACTGGGGAACCCAGTTCGGCATGCTCATCCAGTACCTGGACGAGCACCCGCACGAGTTGGACCACAAGGACGCCGAGAGCCTCCAGGCCTCCGGTCAGGAGGCGATGTCCAACCTGGACCGCCTCTACAAGACCGCGCGGAAGCTGTTCGACTCCGACGAGGAGTTCAAGACGCGCTCCCGGCGCCGGGTGGTCGACCTCCAGGCGGGCGATCCGCAGACGCTCGCCATCTGGCAGAAGTTCGTCGACGAGTCGAAGATCTACTTCTTCTCCGTCTTCGACAAGCTGGACATGGAGATCCAGGACGCGGACATCGTCGGCGAGTCCGGCTACAACGACATGCTCGCCGAGACCTGCCGCCTGCTGGAGGAGTCGGGCGTCGCGGTCCGCTCCGAGGGCGCGCTGTGCGTGTTCTTCGAGGACGTCCTGGGCCCGGACGGCAAGCAGGTCCCGCTGATCGTGCAGAAGTCGGACGGCGGCTACGGCTACGCGGCGACCGACCTGTCGGCGATCCGCGACCGTGTCTTCCACCTGAAGGCCGACACCCTGCTGTACGTGGTGGACGCCCGGCAGGCGCTGCACTTCAAGATGGTCTTCGAGACCGCGCGCCGGGCCGGCTGGCTCGGGGACGGTGTGACGGCGCTCCAGCTGGCGTTCGGCACGATCCTCGGCAAGGACGGCAAGCCGTTCAAGACCCGCGAGGGCGAGACGGTGAAGCTGGTCGACCTGCTGGACGAGGCGATCGACCGCGCCTCGGCGGTGGTCCGGGAGAAGGCACAGGACCTGTCCGGGGAGGAGATCGCCGAGCGGGGCACCCAGGTGGGCGTCGGCGCGGTGAAGTACGCGGACCTGTCGACGTCGGCGAACCGGGACTACAAGTTCGACCTCGACCAGATGGTCTCGCTGAACGGCGACACGTCGGTGTACCTCCAGTACGCCTACGCCCGCATCCAGTCGATCCTGCGCAAGGCCCCCGAGGGCGTACACCCGTCGGCGCACCCGGAGTTGGCGCTGCACGCGGCCGAGCGGGCGCTGGGCCTGCACGTCGACGCGTTCGCGGAGACGGTGGCGGACGCGGCCCGCGAGTACGCCCCGCACAAGCTGGCCGCGTACCTGTACCAGCTGGCGTCCCTGTACACGTCGTTCTACGACAAGTGCCCGGTGCTGAAGGCCGGGTCGCCGGACCAGGTGGCCAACCGCCTGTTCCTGTGCGACGTCACGGCCCGCACGCTGCACCGGGGCATGGCCCTGCTGGGCATCAGGACGCCCGAGCGGCTCTGATCGCCCCTGACCGGAACGGTCGCACGCACGGGTCCGTGGCCCGTCCTCTCCCCCGAAGAGAGGACGGGCCACAGCCGTTCAGCCGGTCAACCGGCCGACCGGCTTCCGGTCAGCTGGAGTTGGCGTTGGCGAACCGCTTGAACGCGGCCTGGGTCCCCGAGCCGGCGATGCCGTCGATGGCGCCGGTGTAGCCCCAGTGTGCCTTCAGCAGTCGCTGCAGCGCCTTCACCGTGTTGGGTCCGACGATCCCGTCGATCGCGTCGTTGTAACCCCAGTACGCCCTGAGACCGCGCTGGAAGGCCTTCCAGCTGTTGGTGCCGAGCTGGCCGTCCCTCGCCCCGGTGTAGCCCCAGTACGTCCGCAGCCAGTCCTGGACCTTCTTGGCCTCCGCCGTGCTCAGACCGAGGTTGACCACCGCGAGCGGAGCGACCGCCTCGGCACTCGCCACGGCCTTGGTGTCCTGCGCCGGTGCCGCGAAGCTGGTGCCCGCGGTGGCCAGGCCACCGGCGGCTATCCCCACGGCCGTGGTGACGCTGACGAGTGCCTTCGTCATGGCTCGCATTCGTTTCCCCCTTCGAATGGGCGGCGCCGACCGGAGCGGCCGGCTCGGCAACGACACTGCCGGACCGGTGCCGGGCCCGGCCATGATTGCCTCAGAAGTGACGACGGCACGGGACGCCCCCTCCTGCGACCTGCGGGGATGTGCTCCGCCGGGAAGGTGCCGCGGGAGGGGCCGTGGCCGAATCGGTGCGGGTGCGGGAACCGCCTCCCCGGGCACACCGTTGATGCTGTTGCACAATGCGACGGGGGACCGGAACCGAGCACACGTGTGCGGGGGGGGACATGTCGCGCTGGAAGGCCCTGCCCGCTGAACTCGACCCGAGCGCACGCAACCTGGTGGTGCGTTTACGGTGGCTGAAGGACCACAGCGGACTGAGCCTGCGCCAGCTCGCGTCGAAGAGCGGATACAGCGCCTCGTCGTGGGAGCGCTACCTCGGCGGCAGATCGCTGCCGCCGAGAGGGGCCGTGGAGGCACTCGCCTCGATCAACGGCGAGGAGCCGTCCCGGCTGCTCGCCGCGTGGGAGGTCGCCGCCGAGGCCTGGAACGGACGCACGGCAACGGCACCTCCGGCTTCGACTGCGGATACGGCTCCGGCTCCGGCTCCGGCGGCGGCGGCGGCGGAACCGATCACGGCCGTGCCCGCGGAGCCCCCCGGGCCGACCGCCGGCCACACGGCTGATCCGGTGCGCGGGAGGGCCTTCCAGGTCGCGGTCGCCGCAGGTGTGGCGGCCCTCCTGCTGGCCGCGTCGGCGGCTGCGGTCCTGGTCGGCCGGATGGGCACGGACGGCGGCGCCGCGACGTCGCCCACGTCGTCGGCCGCGGCGGCGATGTCGTCACCGTCGGCCGTACCCGGGTACACCTGCCGGGTGGAGCGGGTCGACGGTCTCTGGTACGCGGGGCAGAGCGACACGAAGGAGGAGCTCCTGGCGAACGGCTACGCCGGGCCGGAGGTCGCCGAGGTGCAGTGCCTGCTGGAACGCGCGGGTTACGCGCCGGGGGACATCGACGGCATCTACGGCCCGTTGACCGAACGCGCCGTCACCCGCCTGCAACGGGACGCCGGTCTGGTCGTGGACGGCATCGTCGGCCCGCACACCTGGGGGGCCTTGCGGGGATGAGGTCGCCGAACGGTTCCGGAGACGCGCGGCGCACACCCCGTACGCCGAGTGCACCTGCTGGTACGCCGTCACCGGAGCGTGCCCGGCTGACCGCCGCCCTGCGGGACCTCAAGGAACGCGCGGGCCTGAGCCTGACCCGGCTGGAGGAACGCACGCCGTTCAGCAAGTCCTCCTGGGGCCGCTATCTCAAGGGCGAGACGCTGCCGCCCCGGGAGGCCGTGCGGGAGCTGTGCCGGCTGGCGGGGGAACCGGCCGCACGCTGCCTGGCCCTGTGGGAGCTCGCGGAGTCGGAGAGCAGCGGCCGGGCGGCCCAGGCCCGTGCCCCGGCGCCGGCCGCACCACCGGAACCCGGCCCGGCACCGCCCGCACCCCCGGCGCCCGCCCCGGCCGACCCGTCGCGGCCTGCGGACGGACCGGAGCCCCGCAGAGGTCCCCGGCGCATCGCGTCCGTCATCGCGGCCGTGCTGGCGGTGGCCGCCGCAGGCATGACCGCCACCGTCCTCCTCCTGCCGTCCGACCGGGCACCCGACGAAGCCCGGGCACCGCTCACGGCCGGAACGGGCAGCGGCACGGGAACCGCGACCGGGACCGCCCCACCCCCGCCCCGCTGCCGGGGGGCCGCCTGCGAGGGCAGGGACCCGGTGAACATGCTCTGCGGCTTCCCCCCGGACACCCTCATCGAGCACCGCACCGCCTCCGGCGCCCACCTGCAGGTGCGGTACAGCTCCGAGTGCGGAACGAGCTGGGGCCGTGTCTGGGGCACCCGGGTGGGCGACCGCGTCGAGCTGACCGCGGCCGGCCCGACCCGCTCCGCCGAGGTCACGGATGCCCTGGACGCGAAGGCGTACGTCTACACGCCCATGACGAGATCCCGCCCGGGCACCGTCGTACGAGCCTGCTTCCGCTCCGCGACGGCCCCGGGACGGGAGTGCTTCGAGGCCACGGTCCGCTGATCACGCTTCCGAAGGGCCGCAGGCCCGGACGGTCAGGGGTGCAGCACGACCTTCGTGTAGCCCTCGATCCGCTTGTCGAACTTGTCGTAGGCCGACGACGCCTGGTCCAGGCCCAGTTCGTGGGAGACGACGAAGCTGGGCTTCGCCCTGCCCTCGATGATCATGTCGCGCAGTTGCCGGTTGTAGCGCTTCACGTTGCACTGGCCCGTCCCGATCCGCAGGCCCTTCTCGAAGAGCTTGCCGATCGCGACGAGGAGCATGCCCTGCTTGGCCTGCTCGTCCGGTGCTCCCGGGTCGGCCGGGACGTAGAGTCCGGGCACGCCGAGCGCTCCGGTCGGCCTGACCGTGCCGACGAGCGCGTTGAGCACGGTCGCCGGTTCCTCGTGCGTGTCCCCCGGTGTCGTCGCCGTCGCCTGGTAGCCGACGGCGTCCACGCCCTTGTCCGTGCCGGCGCCCCCGGTCTGCTCCTTGATCTGCTCGACCGGGTCGCCCTTGGAGAAGTCGACCGGCACCGCGCCGATCTCCTCGGCCTTCTGCAGCCGCTCGGCGACCCGGTCCACGACGAACACCTTCTTCGCGCCGCGCAGCAGAGCCGAGTAGGCGGCCATGAGCCCGACCGGGCCCGCCCCGTACACCGCGACGCTCTCACCGGGGCTGACCTGGGCGAGCTCACAGCCGTGGTAGCCGGTGGGAAAGATGTCGGCGAGCAGGATGAAATCGCTCTCGTACTCCTTTCCCTGAGGTAGTTTCAGGCAGTTGAAGTCCGCGTAGGGAACGCGCAGGTATTCGGCCTGGCCGCCCTGCCAGGGCCCCATGGAGACATAGCCGTAGGCGCCGCCGGCGAAGCCGGGATTGACGGTCGTGCAGTATCCGGTGAATCCCGCGGCGCAGTTGGTGCAGAACCCGCAGGCGACGTTGAAGGGCATGACCACGCGGTCGCCCTCCTCGATCGCGGTGACGCCCTGACCGACCTCCTCGACGATTCCCATGTTCTCGTGGCCGAAGACGATGCCGGGCTCGGCGCCGGTCCGTCCCTCGTACATGTGCAGGTCGGAGCCGCATATCGCGGTGGAGGTGATCCGTACGATCACGTCGTTCGGGTGCTGGATGCGGGGCTTCTCCGCATCCTCGACCTCGACGCTGAACGGCCCCTTGTAAACGACGGCTTTCATGATCGCGCCCTTCGTTCGACAACGCACGTCCGATCACACGCCCGCCCCGATTTCCCGGCGTGACCTATTCCTCATGGTTCTTCGGTCCACACCATCAGGCAAGTCGGTAATCTCACCGTGAACGCAGTTCGGTGCGGAGCGGTGCAAAAATCCGTGCCGCGTCGGCACATCATGAGGGTGAGCGAGAAGTGTCAGCACAACGACTGGGGACCCTGCCAGGGCTTCGGCGTAGTCACGTGACGTCCGGTTCGTGATCATCCGAGACCGAGGAGTGTGAGGGGGCGGCGAGGGTCGCGGGCGTTGCGGCGGAGGCCGGCCGCGATGTTCTTCACTCCGGCCATGCGGAGGACTCCGATGGCGAGGTTGCGCCATGTGGCCATCACGCGGGGCGCGTTGCCGGTCCGCAGTTGGGAGGCGTCCTCGGCGAAGGTGGTGTCGCGGACATGGTGCAGGGCCTCGATCTTCCAATGGTCGCGGACGAGTTCGGCGAGCTGGGCAGCGGTGGCCTGCTCGGCGGTCAGGCTGGTGACGGCGTAGACCGTCTTGACGGTGGTCTTGCCGGTCTTGCGGTCGGTGCGCCGACGCTTGATCTGGACGGCCTGGCGGGCTCCGGGGAAGAGGAGGCTGTTCACGGTGGCGGCCTTGATCCGACGGATCTCCGAGCGGCCGTGGGCGATGCCCCGGGTGCGTCCCTGAAGCGGGATGTCCTTCCAGGGAAGGGACTTCAGCTGGCGGCGCAGCTTCTTCTGGTTGCCCTTGACGATCACGATGTAGTGGGCACCCCGGCCGAGGAGGTAGTCGGCGTGCTCGCGCTGGGTGTGCATGGCGTCGCTGGTGACGACGACGCCGACCAGGTCGGCAACGGTATCCAGCAGCGGCTGGAAGCAGGTGATCTCGTTCGTCTTCTCGCCGACGTCCAGCTGGCCCAGGACCAGACCGGTGGTGTGCTCCAGTGCAGCGAACGGATGGATCTTGCGGCCCTTCGCCTTGGCCGCGCCGCGCAGGCTCTTGCCGTCCACTGCGAGGCCGCGCAATCCGGTCACCTTCGGGCGGCGGTCGGCGAGCCAGCTCCCGACAGCCAGGTCCAGCGCGTCGCCGTCGATGCGGGCCAGCAGCCGGCGGACCGTGGTCTCTGCGGGCAGGACCCGCCTGGGCAGAAGCGGATCGGGGTCGGCACCGACCTGTTCCAGCACGTAGCCGGGGGCATCGGCGATCCATTCGCCGACCGCCAGCAGCGAGGTCGCACCGGCCAGCACCGCGCACGCCGTGAGAGTGAGTACGACAGCCAGGCGGTGGCGCACCCCACGCGGATCGCGCGGGTCCGGCACCTCGGCCAGCCGCTCCAGTAGGCCCGGGACCTCCTCGGGGCCGACCTGCGGATTCTCACGCAGTTGGTCAAGGGCAGGCGGGATCAGAGATGATGCGTCGGCAGGCACGGTCTTCCACTTGGATCACGGGGCGTAGAGAACTCCATGATCTTGGAAGCCGTGCCTGTCACGTTCCGAGAGCACCGCTGAGCAGGCAGTTCGCCACGAACCGGGCGTCACGCGACTACGCCGAAGCCCTGTCCGCGCCGGCCCTCAGTTCACGCCTGACCAGTGAAAACCACACATAGACTCCGGGCAGAGAACAACCTCTGAGGTGTCCTTCGCCCCATCCGTCTCAGGTGCGAATCGGAAGCGTGACTCGGTGCGGGGATCGGCGCCGCCGTCATCGATCAGATGACCTGAAGGAAGACGATCACTATCAGACATGTTCGGCGCTCAACTTTTGCGTCCAGGACGGATTACTGCTTCACGAGCTCTTTCGAGTCCCCAGCGGGTCAGCAGATCCGACATTTCATCCTGCTATGACGAATAAGTCAGGGTGCGTACCGCCCAGAGGTCGGGAGTGGGACCCGATCACGGTCGCTGATCGCGTGAGGTCGCCCCTGGGGGGCCATTGATGCCAGCGCACGTGTCAACGGCCATGTCGTTCTCCCCGTAGGCGGCCAGGAGTTCGCCCCGCTGGCGGCCATCGAGATGTCCCCGGTGGCGGCCAGATAATTCCCCGCCCTCGGGTCGGTCGGGTCAGCTGAAGGGCTTCACCCCCTGTCCGCTGGTGGCCTGGGTGAGCCGGTAGCTGTCACCCTGGGTGACGACGATGTGAGCGTGGTGCATGAGCCGGTCGACCGTCGCGGTGGCCAGGGTCTTGGGCATGATCTCGTCGAATCCGGAGGGGTGGAGGTTGCTGCTGACGGCGACCGAGCGTCGTTCGTAGGCGGCATCGACCAGGCGGTAGAAGCCCTCTGCGGCGTCCGGCGAGACCGGCAGCAGTCCGATGTCGTCGACGATGATCAGATCCGAACGGATGATCTTCGCGAGGGCTCGGGCGATCGAGTCGTCCGCGCGGTGCCGGCGGACCAGGACTCCGAGATCCTCGATGGTGAACCAGGAGACGGTCAGCCCGGCCTCGACCGCGGTCTGGCCGAGGGCCTCGGTGAAGTGGCTCTTGCCCGTGCCGGAGGGCCCGCAGATGCAAAAGTTCTCCCGCCGCCCGATCCATTCCAGGGACTTGAGGGCGTCCTGGGTGGGTCGGGGGATGGCGGACTTGGTCTCGTCCCAGTCGCCGAAGGTCTTGCCGGTGGGGAAGCCGGCCCGCTTGCGGCGGGTGTGAAGGTTGGCCCGGTCCCGGCCGGCGGCTTCCTCGGCCAGCAGGACGCGGACGACCTCGGCCGGGTCCCAGCGTTGGGCCTTGGCAGTGGGGATCAGATCGGCCAACACCCGCCGCAGGTGCGGGAGTTTGAGCCGCTTCGTCAGCTCGATGGCCTCGGCAAGCGGGTCGCCGTTGGTGCCGGGAACGGTGCGAAGTGGGGTGGCCATCAGGCGAGGTCGCTTTCGTCGTACTCGGAGACGTCGGAGATGGGCTGGGTGGGCAGGCCGAAGGAGGACCAGGCGGAGGTGCCGGGCTGCAGGGAGTGTTCCTCGCTGCGGCGGACGGGTTCGGTGTGCTCGCGGGTGGCCTGGTAGTCGACGATGGACAACAGGTCCTTGTCCGCGAAGCGTGCGGTGCCCAGGGCCCGGTCGACTTCGGCCACCGAGTAGAGCTTGGACAGGGCGACGGCCTCGGCCATCTTCGCCTTGATGCGGCGGACCCCGGTTGCCCCTGCTTCGACCAGCCAGGACGCTGCCCCGGGACCGAGCTGGAGGAAGGCAGCCTCCTCTGCTGACGTGGCCTTCGGGGTGCGGTCGTTGTCCTTGTTCTCCCGCGGCGGGGAGTGAGCGTCGTCCAGGACCGGGGAGCCCGGCTGGCCGCGGCGGTGACGGGCGGCCTCGCGGGCCGAGCCGTCCTCGCCAACCGCGGTGACGATCAGCTCGTCGCCGTGGAACCGGGCCCAAACCCGGTTGTCGATCAGCTCGTGCGGAACGGAGTAGCGGACCCCTTCGACCGAGATCGTGGACTCCCAGTTCACCCGCCGGGTGGTGCCGAACGCGGCAGTGAACGACCTCCTCGGCAGCGGGTGCAGCCGCTGACGTTCCTCGGCGAGCCGCTCGACCGGCTTGCGCCGAGTCGCCCGGTGGGTGCGGGAGTTGACCTCGTCGCAGAACGCCCGGCAGGCCGCCTCCAACTCGCCGAAGGTCTTGTAGTGCTCGCGCAGGTTGACGTCCTTCGGCACCAGGTCGGCCTTCGCGATCCGGACCGTCGCCTCGGAACCGCCCTTCGTCTCCGGGTCCGCGGGCAGACACGTGCGTATGGTCGTGCCGTAGTGCCGGGCGACCTCGACGATCTCCGGGTTGCGGACCGCGATCCCGGCGACGTGATCGGTAGTGACCGTCTTCTCGTTGTCCGTCAGGACGTAGGCCGGCACCCCGCCGATCCGGCGGAACGTCGCGTCCAGACACGAGGTGACCGTCGGCAGCGTCTTGTCCCAGATCGGGATCACGATCCGGAACCGAGACCAGGCCAGCCAGGCGCACCACAAGATGGTCTTGCGGCCGGCTATGGTCGGCCCGTCGCCGAAGTCGTACTGAATCCACAGCCCCGGCTCGGTCACCCATGGCCGATAGACCCGCCGCCGACCGGCCCTGAACTGGGCTTTCGCCTCGGCAACGGTGCGGCGGGTGGTGCGTTCCCCGCCGGTGAAGCCCATCGCGACGATCCTCTTGTGCACCACGTCCGCGCGGATCTTGCCGTGCGAACGGACCACCAGTTCCTCGATCTTCGGCAGATAGTCGTCGATCGCGCGGGCCCGGTGACGGCGCTGGTCGGGGTGCTGGCCGGCGGCCCGCATCTTCACATAGCGGGCCACCGTGTGGTGGTCGACGCCGGTCAGTTCGGCCGCAGCGCGGTAACTGCCCGTGAGGTCGTACGCCTCAAGGATCTCCATGATCTCCCTGCTGTTCTTCACCCGCCCGAGCCTCGCCGAGCGGGATGCGTCCAATGCGAGCGGGGAGATATCTGGCCGTACGTGGGGAATCCCGTGGCCATCAGTGGGGCGGTAAGTGGCCGCCTATGGGGAGCTTGTCATGGCCGCCGTCACGCACGTAAGGCTGTAACCCTCGGCGCCGAAATGATGATGCTTCGGCGTACAGATGTTCCTCTGGGTAGCCGTGCTGAAGCTCGTGCGTAGCGCGGCAGGCGTGGAATGCACAGAGGGCCAATTATGCATATTACCTCGCAAACTACTCCTCGCTGACAGGATGCCTGATCTTCGCGATCAATCATTGCTGCGTCGCGTTAGGGAACGTACGGTCCAGGCCGTCACAGAGTCTTCACAGCGTCCTTGCGTGAAGGGTCTGGCTGTACGTGCGTCTACGAGCGAAGGAATGGCATGAGGGTGAAGTTGAATCGGGTAGGAGTCGTGATCGCAGCCGCTGCTGCTGCAACGTTCACCTTGGCTCCGCCGGCTTCTGCCGAAGGAAGCTGGAGCAGTTACATATCCAATTGGAGGGGAGGGGATGAGTCCCGCCGCTGGACGGACAACCACAGCGACGGGTCGAGCACGACGGTGAGCTTCTCCGGCTGCAGCTTCGGAGGACCCAGCAGCGCGACTCTCGAGCTCGACCACGTCAGAGACTTCCTTCCGGACGTGAGCCACGGCACGCGGAGCAACTCCTGCAACACGGTGTCCTGGGGTGAGGTGGGGAAGGCGGAGTTCTACTTCATCTACATCGGCTCTACTAGGCTCAGCGTCAACAGCGTCGTCACCCGCTACTGACAGCGTCCGTACCGACAGTGGCCCCTCGGCTACCCGGGGGGCCACGCCTCTCAGGAAAGTTACAGAAGGCCAGAATGACCATCCATGTCTCGCGCTGTTGCTTCGGCTACCGGCGCCGGGGACTCGTCCTGCAAGACCTGACGCTTGACCTGCCGTCAGGGTGCGTTGTGCTTCTCGGGCCGAACGGCGCCGGTAAGTCGACGTTGCTGGGACTCCTCGCATCCGCACTCATTCCAAGCGCAGGTAGCGTGACGCTCGGTGACCTGGATACCCGCAGACGGGGCGATCTGAAGCGGTACCGGCAGCAGGTTGGCTGGCTGCCGCAGCAGGTGACTCCGGTACCGGGGCTGCGTGTCAGAGAGCAGGCTGCGTATGCCGGATGGCTGAAGGGCCTGTCGCGGCGGGATGCATGGGACAGATCGCTGGGCGCGATCAAACAGGTAGGACTGGATGAGCTGGCCGACCGTTCTGCCGCGCAGCTGTCTGGGGGGCAGCTGCGTCGCCTGGGTATTGCTCAGACGATGGTGCATTCGGCGCGAGTGGTCCTGATGGATGAACCAACCGCCGGCCTCGACCCCACGCAGCGCAAGGTGTTCCGCGGCCTCCTGGACGACCTGAAGGACCAGGCGAGCTTCGTCGTTTCCACCCACCAGACCGAAGACCTGGAAGACAGCTACGACTCGGTCCTGCTCCTCGACCGAGGAAACATCCTCTTCCAGGGGCCGACCGTGTCTTTCCTCGACCTTGCTCCGGGCCAGGTGGCATCCGGACGCCGGGCTGAAGCTGCCTATGCCGGTTTGGTGAAGGGGGAGGTGTAAGCGTGCCTTGGAGCACCGTACTGCGAGTGTCGATCGCGCCTCGCATCGGCCTTCTGCTGATCATCTGGCTGCTTGCCTACCGCGACAGTGTCACCGAGCTGGTGACCCGCGGGTATTGGGACTCAGTTGCCGGTCAAAGCTCGTCTCTCCTGGTGTGGACAGCACCGGCCGTGGCTGCCTGCGGCGCTTGGGAGGGGATGCGCGTTAGGCAGGCACGGACTCTGCAAGGGGCGCCGGCGCGGACGTTCACGGGGGTATCTCTCGCTGCACTCTCGCCCACCCTCGTCCTGGGAGTACTCGCGGTCGCGCTGTCCCTCGGCATGCTCCTGCCGCAGACTGCAGGCAGCCCCAATTGGACTACGGTGGCGATCCTCGCTCTGGAGCTGCTGGTCGTGGCGGCGCACATCGTCGTCGGATATGTCCTCGGGCTCACCCTGCCCCGGTTGCTGGCCGTGCCTGTTGCACTGGTGGGCAGCTTCGTGTGGATGGCCTACCCGGCGGCGATGAACGTCTTCTGGGTGCGCCAACTAAACGGTACGAACCTGGCCGAGTGCTGTCAGCTGGACCAAGTGGCCGCTCCCCGCAGCATTGTCGCCCCGGCCCTCGCCTCAATCGGACTGCTCGCAGCTGCCTGGCTGGTGACGGTACGGGGACGGCGACTGCGACCCCTCGCTCCCGTTGTCCTGACCGTCGCTGTAGCGATCTCGGCTTGGATGGTCCATCCCCTCGGTTACAGCGCCGCCGAATCCCGCTCCACAGCATCCCGCACCTGCTCAGCAACCCACCCGCAGGTCTGCCTCTGGCCCGAACAGCGCGACAACGCAAAGGACATCAACACGTGGGCAACGGACGCCCACAGGCGTCTGACTGTCGCAGGCGTCACGACAACTGCTCAACTGGCGCCCCGATCGACCACACCGACCTCCGACGAAGTCCGAGCCCTTCTCGCTCTGAGCGCCCTGCCCAAGGACATCCCAGCCTGCGCCCAAACCGGTGAGTGGCCAGGGAGCCGCGCCTACGGCCCACTGAGTGTCTGGCTCACCATCACCGCAGGCGCGGACCCCCAGACTGTCGCGTCCCGATATGCGCCCCCCGAAGTCGATGTCGCCAAACGCGTTCTCGAACAGACTCCACACGACCAACGGGTCTGGTTCCAGCAGAACGTCGAAACACTCACTCGGTGTGATAAGCAGCCCGTCCTTGACACACGGCACCTCTGAGTCCGCTGCGACGAGCCAACCGACAGAGAGAAACGTCCATGGACTGGTGGATCCAGGTTCGTCGAGTACCCGCAATCTGTGCCGCCCTGGTGGCCTGCCTGGTACTCGGCGCCGTCGCCGACTCCATCCAGGTGCCCGTACCGATCGTAGTAGGAGGAGTCTCCTTCTCCTTTCCCCTCCCCTTCCTGCTGCCACTGGCACCGGTGTGCCTCATCCTTCACGGACAGTCCCGCGGAGGAAGCTCCACCGAAGCAACCGCCGTACGCCCTGTCGGCCTATGGGACGCCGGACTCATGACGGCCTGCACACTCGTGATGCTCGCCGGAGGCTGGCTCATCTCCTCGACGTCCGGTCACATCCTCGCAGCAGGCATGGCCCGAAACTTCCTGGGCTACCTCGGACTCGCCCTCCTGCTACGCCTCCTCACCAGCCCTCGCATCGTTGCCGCGATCGTCACCGTCTTCCCCATCGCGTGCGCAGCGTTCGGAGTGCAACACGGAGTACCTGCACGGTGGGCATGGCCCTTGCACGAGCCCACCTACCTACCAGCGTTCATCGCAGCCATCGCCGTGGGAACTACCGGACTGGCCGCATCTGTTCTCCCTCTTACCGCTGGTCGCCTGGCTCGGCTCTCGCGGTAGTGATGTGGTGGAGCACTCCGCAAGCCGTAATGCCCACGGCATGCAGTCAGGGCTTCGGCGTAGTCGCGTGACGCCCGGTTCGTGGCGAACTGCCTGCTCAGCGGTGCTCTCGGAACGTGACAGGCACGGCTTCCAAGATCATGGAGTTCTCTACGCCCCGTGATCCAAGTGGAAGACCGTGCCTGCCGACGCATCATCTCTGATGGGTGTGCATCTTTTGAGGGTGTCTGTGTGATCAGGCGGTGAGTATGAGGGTGTTGCGGTAGCGAGCCTGGTGGTTGCGGGTGTACTCCTGTTGTTCGTGCCAGGCCCAGTAGGTGTCGAAGTCGCCGTTGGTGCGCAGGGCGCGGAGTTTCAGGACGGCTTCGGCTCCGGCCAGGCCCCAGCGGGCCCCGGTGATGTCGAGGCGGTCTTTTACCAGGTGGCGGCATGCGCCTTCGATGATCCCGGTCGCGATGGGCCAGCCGGCGGCCAGCGCGGTGTCGTAGCGCAGGTAGTCGGCTTTGTTGGTGAGGTGGGCCACGGCGTCGTCGATGCTCTTGTTCTGGCCCGGGGCGATCCCTGCGTCGGTGGCGGCCGTTGTGATCGTCTCGGCTGCGGTCAGGGCGTCTCCGGCCAGGATGGTGCGGGCGGTGCGGGCGACCCATGCCTCGATGTCCTTGCTGCCGCCGGGGTGCAGGGCGTGGGCGGCGCTCCACAGGTATTCCAGGACGTGGATGATGTCGATCACGATGTGCACCTGCACGTCGCGGGCGGCGGCCTGCTCGTTGATCAGATCGATCTGGTGGGGTGCGCCGTCCACGAGGGCCACCCAGGTGCGCCGGTGGTCGGGGTCTCGGTGTTCGGCCTGGTCGAACACGGCGGTGATGACCTGGGAGCAGGTGTCGTTGACCGATCCGGTCAGCCACTTGGAGCGGGCCCTGGGTCCTTTGCTCCGGCGGGTGGTGTCCTGCTCGCCGGTGTCGGGGTCGGCGATGATGTCGTCGGCGGTGCGTACCGCGGGTTCGGCGTCGTAGACGGTTCCGAGGGTGGCCATGCGCTTTCGGCCGTTCTTCTCCCCGGCTGACAGGCGTTTGTGCAGCTTGTTGCCGCCTTTGGCCGCGGCGGCTCTCGCGGTGGCCTCCCGCAGGGCCTCCGGCCTTATCACCACGCCCTTGCCGTCGGCCGACATCACCAGCAGCGTGGCGTCCGTGCACGGCTCGGGCGCGAGGGCGGCATAGAAGTCGTCGATGTCCGCGGCGGCGGCGACGGTGAGCTCGCCGGCCTGCCGCGGGCCGATCCCGGCGCCGGTCAGGGTGTTGACGCGCTCGACCGCTTCGGCGAACGAGCCCCGGGACGCCTCGATGGCGACCTGTTTGGCCAGGCCGTGCGAATGCATCCCGGCCGGCAGGTTCAGCGCCGCATCGGCCGGGTGCAGATCCGGCACGGCGTCGCCGCGGTAGGCGATCCGGCCGACGGTCACCTTCCCGAACACCGTGGACAGGATCCGCCGCCGGCCCCGCTCGATCCTGGTGCGCTCCCGGCCGGCGGCGTCCACGACCTGCTCGATGCGCTGCTCGGTCAGCTCCCGCAGCCGCAGATGGTCCTGATACAGCTGCCGCGTCACCTCCCGCATGTCCGCGCCCAGCACCTCCTCCAGCTGCGAGTGCGTCAACGAACCGGTCTCCACGGACTGCATCCGGGCACTGACCTGCTCGAACAAGCCCCGCGAGGCGGCGAACGCGGCCTCCGCCGCCGCCAGATCCCCGCCGAGCACGCCGCCGCTCACCGGGCACCGGCCCGACAGGCCAGCCCGAACAACCCCGGCTCCACCTCGGCCAGGATCCCCCGCCCGACCAGCTTCTTCAGCTTGCCACGCATGCCCTCGGTGTGGTTCGCCTCCGTGCTCAACCCCACCCCGACGCACACGTCCTTGCAGCGCAACGGCCCGGACGCCTCGGCGAACACGATCAGGATCCGCCGATACGGCTCGGAGGTCACCGTCGTGTCCCCGGCCGCCTCGGCGGCCAACAGCACCGGCACCAGTTCCGCCAACTGCGGCAGCACCGCCCCCTCCGTATCCAGCACCACCCCCGGCGGCACCGCCGGGCCGACCGGTGAGGACAACACCTCCTCCACCGTCTCCCGCGTGATCCGCAGTCGCACCAACTGCTCCTCGGCCGTAGCCAACTCCGCGGTCAACACCTCCAGCCGCGCCCGCACCTCGGCCGCGGACACCCGGACCTCGTCTTCCCCGGCCTGCAAGGCAGCCATCAACGACGGCACAGATGCCACCCACCCTCGCTCAACGCCCGCCCACCACAGCCGGACTCGACACCACGAGGCTAGGAACCAGCAACCCCCGACCGAGACCTGAACCCTGACGAATCACCCCAACGACGCACCCTCACAAGATATGCACCCATTCGAGTTGGAGCAGGACGAGGGCTGCGGCGGCGATCTTCGTGATGCGGCTGGGGTCGAGGCTGACCCGGCGTAGGGCCTTGAAGGTGGTCTTGAGCAGGGAGTTGGCGCGCTCGCAGACGCCGTGGATGCCGCGGATGACCTTGTTGTACGTCTGTTGCTCCTCGGTCAGCTCGCCTCCGGCGGGCTTCTTGTACGGGTGGCGGAAGCCGTCGCCGGCGTTCTCGTAGCCGAGGTCGACCAGGGTCGGCATGTCCAGTTCGGCCGCGATGCGGTTGAGTGCCTCGACCAGCCCGTGGTGGCGGGCGCAGGTGGTGTCGTGTTCCCGGCCCGGCCGTACGGGCGAGACCCAGATCGGCCAGTCCTTCGTGGAGGTAGCGGTAGGAGGTGGAGACCGACAGGCCGTTGTCGGGGGCGAGTTGGGCCAGTCGGGTGCCGTCGAGGAACCAGCGCAGCACGAGCACGGCCTGCTTGAAGCAGCCCAGCGCGCGTCGCCCCTTGCGGGTCCTGGCCACGATTCGGTGGTCGCGCAGGAGACCGGCCAGGTGCTCGGCGGTGGACCGCCTCACATCGAGCACGGCGGTGTATGTGACACTGGTCGGCACGTGAGGCCCCTCGGTCGGATCTTTCTGTCGCAAGATGTTCCTACCAGGGGCCTTACGCCTGCCCGGACTTGGGGGATACCGCGGACCGCGCGACGCGCCTCCCGCTCACGGACGGTGGCCGACGGTTACTGGGAACAGCTCACTGAGCCGCACCAGGTCCCGGGCCACGACCGCGGCCTTGTCAGGCTTCCCGCCACCGCACTCCGGTCCGCGGGTCTCGCGGTCCCGGCGACGCTTTTCGTCCATGACCCGCTTCAGAGCGTCGTGCACCTCCGCCTTCTTCTCCACCAGGTCCCGAAGAGCCTGATCACGCTCCTGGGGTGCAAGAGAGGCGAGATAGTCCGTCAAGGACGTGTTACTGGAGGGGTCCAGCAAGTCCTGCAAGGCAGGACCGATGCCCAGCGCTCGGCGGTACTGAGGCGCGCTGATGCGGCCGATCCCGGCCGCGCGCGCTTCGTGCAGCAGCGTGCGCAGGGTGCTGTAGTCCTCGTCGTACGGCTTGCCGGAGGGGGCCAGGCGGGGCACCTTCGCGAAGCGCTGTGTAGCTGACGTGGACGCCGCAATCGGCCACGAGCTGCCGCACGGGCGGGGTGCACATGCGGGCGGTGTGCCGGTACTGCCGGGCCGTCTTGGGGTTCAGGCCGATCTCGTCGCAGTACTGGTCGAAAGCGCAGTCCTGGCCGCCCGGGGTTGTGACGGCCAGCAGCTTGTCGCCGATGACGAGGCGGTTCTCGCAGCCCTCGTTCATCAGCCGGCGACCCTCGCGCACGTCCTGGTCTGTGTAGCTCATACGGATACCTCATTGAACCGACGGGATGAGCGCACAGAGTAATCGGGTGAATGCGCACCGTCTGATCTTCCAAGATGCCTTGGGACGTGCCGTGTTGACGCTCACCGGGGCTGATCAGGGCGGTTGGGGCGTCAGCCGGGGCAGAGCCGCACCCGTGCCGGTGAACGCCTCGATGTCGAGGTGGAGCCCGGCGGGAGCCCACCCGCCGAGGGAAACAACGGCGGGCAGCTCTTCCCGGCGCGAGAGCGCATCCGGCCGATGGCCGCAGTGCCGTCAACCGAGCGGCCCGGGATGCCTCTGCCAGTGGGCGCCCGGGCTCGACATATGCCGTTTCGGAAGACGCGTCATGGATAAGGCGCCCGGATTCAGCGCTTACTGAGCCATCGGACGGCGGCGACAGCGAGACAGATCACGGCAATGACAATTGCTACCACGACGATCTTCATTCCGGTGTCCATCAACCCGATCATTCTGACTCCTCGGTCGCGCTTCTGTGAAAATTATGTACGCGCCCGGCAGGTCAACTGGCCGGTGTGGCGTAGCTTCGAGGTCCTCTATCCTGATTCGGCAGCGCCCTCGCCATCGGTGCGGTAGGTGATCAGGTCACCTGGTTGACAATCCAGTACCCGGCAGATTCCAGCGAGTGTCGTAAAGCGGATCGCCTTCGCACGACCATTCTTGAGAATGGACAAATTTGCGTTGGTGATGCCAACGCGAGCCGCGAGTTCAGTGAGCGTCATATCGCGTTCCGCGAGGAGATGTTCAAGATGCACCTGGATGGCGCCCCCCTCGGCGGGCATCAGACGGTCCCTTCGATGTCCTCGCGCATGGCGACGCCAACACGCATGATGCGGGCAAACGCGAGTAGACCCAGGGCTGTCACGACCGCCAGACCGGGGAGTTTTGCGGTATTCAGCACAGATTCAGCCGAGAGTGGGATGCTTTCGGCGAGCGTGGACAGCAGGGCGGCCTGCGCAATGGCCTGAGTGAGCGCCGCGGCAATACTGCCCAGTAGCAGCCACCAGCCGAGTACTTGCAGCTTGGAAGCAGTTCGCGCGGTATAGATGCCGACGCGCGTCGCCGAGTGAAGCAGACGGTTTAGCAAAATCAGCCCGCCGGCCAGTAGGATAAGAGACGGAGTTCGACTGAGCACCCCGAGCAACCGCTGGTAGTTGTTGCTCTGTTCAGCACAGTACTGCGGTATCGCATTGACATGCGCCCCGTCCCTGGCCTGGAACAGGGCATCCGTGGAGCCTGAACTGCCAGCAGTCCAGTCAGCGGTAACACAATGCCCGATGCCGCTCCAGAAAGGCACGTCGTTATTGAGTAGGCTCAAGGCAAAGCTGACCAGGAGAAGGCCAACCATTAGACGGAGAGCGGTCGAGACCACCACGGGGAGAGACTTGAGAAGTCTCTTGTCTTCGGCCACTGCATCAACCTCCACTATCGTTTTTCGATACTATCGATAAACGATGCGTCTTCGCAAGAGGGTGGAGATGTCGGGTCGCGAGGGTGCGCCACCCCGTGCTGGCGACAGGAAATAATGTGCATTTTGTGGCACAAACGCGCCAATTCGACCCGACGGAAGTGGAGTGCTGGCACCGAAGAAGCAGCAGCGCAGACGCCGGGAGCGGCGCCCCTGTCCAGCCCAGCTGAGAAGCTGGATGGACGGAGACGCCGTACCTATCGACTACGAATCCCGGCTGGCTCCACGCCGCGGCCCGTGCCGCCGGCCTCGCCTTCCGGGGCGTTAGACCCGCTTGAGGTACCCGCCCTTGAAGTCATCCTGGTCGGCCCAGACGCGGTGACGGCAGGCCCAGTTGCCGTACAGGGCGAACTCAGCCTGCCAGACCGTCTCCGAGTGGGCATTATTGCCCGGGTCTGCGGAAATCCAATTCTTGATCGGGCTGTGAGAAAACGACGTAGCCGGCACCCAGTTCGTGTGGCTCACCCAACCGCCATAGACCTTTGTGGTCCTAGTTGCGGTCGTGTGGTAGTTGACCCCAAGCTTCACTGTCGTGACCTTGACGCCAAAGATCGTGTCGGAAACGCTATGCCAGGCACTCTTGTCGCCCGCCGATGCCATTGCACCAAAACCCGAGGAGGGATTCGTCGAGGAATTCTGTTCCTCCTTTTCGATGACGATGTCCCCGTCGGCCAGCACGGTCTTCTTCGCGACCTCAGGGCTGTTCACTGCTCCCATGAAGGCCTTGAAGTGGTCCGGCTTGTTGAGATAGTCCAGGAACTTCTCCTGCTTCACCTCGGACAGAGCCTTGAACTGGTCGATCGTCTCGGCTGCACCGGGCTCCTTCTTGGCTTCCAGCCAAGCCACGTACGACTCCGGAGTGGAGGGGATTTACCCCTCAGCGGCAACGGCCTGACCGGGCATGCCCGCCAGCGTCATCGCACCCAGCGTCGCCCCCATGAGCCCGACGAAACTTCTCTGAGTGGTATTGCGCATTTGGTTCCCCTCAAATAATTCAATGCCGGAATGGGTGCAAGAGGATGGCTGCCCCAAAGTGGAACAGATTGGATCGCCTCCCCCCAACTCCCCTGCTGTGAGTCGCTGTTGACTCGGAGCGACTTCACGCAATGAGCCCTTCCCAGTAATGGATCATGACGTTGCGTGATCGTTCAGATGGTGCGGTCGTATTCGAGTTGGAGCAGGACGAGGGCCAGGGCCCCGGCGAGTGCCTGGATCATCCCGTTCTGGGATGTTGATCTCGGTGGTGGGTCCCGGAAGCAGGTGAACACGGCACCTGTGGATCATGGAGTTCTCTACGCTTCAAGATCCACGAAGGTGCCGTGTTCGTTCCTCCATCATCCCCTGTCGCTGCCCCCGCTTGCGCAGTGCCCCGCCTGGAAGCCCTCGGCGAGGGGGCCGCCAAGGATCAAGTCCGCTGCCTGGTGACCGAGTTCGAGTCGGTCACCGATCCGAGAGGGGCTTGCGGGGTGCGGTACCGGCTCTCCTCGCTGCTGGCCCTGGTGGTCTGCGCGATGACACCCGCCGGCCACGACTCGATCACCGCGGCGGCGGAGTGGTGCCGACGCGCGACGCCGGAGGAACTGGCCGCCTTCGGCCTGCCCTACCACCCGCTCCTCGGCCGCTACCGGGTGCCGAGCGAGAAGACCCTGCGCAGCGTCCTGGGACGCCTGGATCCAGGTGAGATCTGTGCGGCGGCCTACGACTACCTTTGGCCCCTGCTGTCCGCACAGCCCCGTCGGCCGGAACCGGTCATGCCCGACGGCGGCACCGAGCGCGAACAGCGCCGGGCCCACCGGACAGCCGCCCACGCCGATCCGGTACGCATCCGGCGGCGGGCGATCGCGGTGGACGGCAAGTGCCTGCGCGGCGCGAGGCGCCCGGACGGCAGCCGGGTCTTCGTCCTGTCCGCCGTCCGTCACGGCGACGGTGTCACGCTCGCCTCCCGCGAGATCGGCGCGAAGACCAACGAAATCCCCGAGTTCGCACCCCTCCTCGACCAGATCGACGACGCGGACCTCGCGGGGACGATCGTCACCGCCGATGCACTCCATGCCCCACGCGACCACGCCACCTACCTGCACGAACGCGGCGCCCACTACCTGCTGACCATCAAGAACAACCAACGCGCACAAGCCCGTCAGCTCCACGCCCTGCCCTGGAAGAAGATCCCCGTGATCCACCGTGACGACGCCCGGGGCCACGGCCGACACGAGCAGCGGCTCGTGCAGGTCGTCACCGTCGACGGCCTGCTCTTCCCCCACGCGGCCCAGGTCCTGCGCATCCAGCGCAGACGCCGCCTCTACGGCGCGAAGAAGTGGTCCAGTGAGACCGTCTACGCGATCACCGACCTGCCCGCCGAGGAAGCGAACGCCGCCGAGATCGCGTCCTGGGCTCGCGGGCACTGGACCGTGGAAAACACCGTCCACTGGTGCCGAGATGTCACCTTCAACGAGGACAAGTCCCAGGTCAGGACCCACAACACGCCCGCCGTACTCGCAGCCCTCCGCGACCTGATCCGCAGCACACTCAAGCTCGCCGGCTACGTCAACACCGCCGCCGGACGACGAGCCCACACCGAACGCCCCCGCGTCCTCACCCTCTACGGCATCACATGATCAAACCGGACGATCCAGGCACTCGCCGGGGCCCTGGGACGAGGGCTGCGGCGGCGATCTTCGTGATACGGCTGGGGTCGAGGCTGACCCTGCGCAGGGCCTTGAAGGTCGTCTTGAGCAGGGAGTTGGCGCGCTCGCAGACGCCGTGGATGCCGCGGATGACCTTGTTGTACGTCTGTTGCTCCTCGGTCAGCTCGCCTCCGGCGGGCTTCTTGAAGGGATGGCGGAAGCCGTCGCCGGCGTTCTCGTAGCCGAGGTCGACCAGGGTCGGCATGTCCAGTTCGGCCGCGATGCGGTTGAGTGCCTCGACCAGCCCGTGGTGGCGGGCGCAGGTGGTGTCGTGTTCCCGGCCCGGCCGTACGGGCGAGACCCAGATCGGCCAGCCGTCCGGGGTGGCGATGACCTGCACGTTCCCGCCATGGTGCTTGTGTTTTCCGGACCACCAGAGGTCTGCGCCGTTGGGGCCCGGGGCGGCGACGCGGTCCGTGCGGATGACCGTACCGTCGAGGTTCAGATGCGTCAGCCCGGCTGCCTTCGCACGCTCCAGCGCGGTGGACAGGTCCGGTGCGCCGGCGGCCAGGACGGCCAGTCCTTCGTGGAGGTAGCGGTAGGAGGTGGAGACCGACAGGCCGTTGTCGCGGGCGAGTTGGGCCAGTCGGGTGCCGTCGAGGAATCAGCGCAGCACGAGCACGGCCTGCTTGAAGCAGCCCAGCGCGCGTCGCCCCTTGCGGGTCCTGGCCACGATTCGGTGGTCGCGCAGGAGACCGGCCAGGTGCTCGGCGGTGGACCGCCTCACATCGAGCACGGCGGTGTATGTGACACTGGTCGGCACGTGAGACCCCTCGGTCGGATCTTTCTGTCGCAAGATGTTCCTACCAGGGGCCTTACGCCTGCCCGGACTTGGGGGATACCGCGGACCGCGCGACGCGCCTCCCGCTCACGGACGGTGGCCGACGGTTACTGGGAACAGCTCACTACATCGTGATCGTCAAGGGCAACCAGAAGAAGCTGCGCCGCCAGCTGAAGTCCCTTCCCTGGAAGGACATCCCGCTTCAGGGACGCACCCGGGGCATCGCCCACGGCCGCTCGGAGATCCGTCGGATCAAGGCCGCCACCGTGAACAGCCTCCTCTTCCCCGGAGCCCGCCAGGCCGTCCAGATCAAGCGTCGGCGCACCGACCGCAAGACCGGCAAGACCACCGTCAAGACGGTCTACGCCGTCACCAGCCTGACCGCCGAGCAGGCCACCGCTGCCCAGCTCGCCGAACTCGTCCGCGACCATTGGAAGATCGAGGCCCTGCACCATGTCCGCGACACCACCTTCGCCGAGGACGCCTCCCAACTGCGGACCGGCAACGCGCCCCGCGTGATGGCCACATGGCGCAACCTCGCCATCGGAGTCCTCCGCATGGCCGGAGTGAAGAACATCGCGGCCGGCCTCCGCCGCAACGCCCGCGACCCTCGCCGCCCCCTCACACTCCTCGGTCTCGGATGATCACGAACCGGACGTCACGTGACTACGCCGAAGCCCTGGGGACCCTGCTGGTCTCCGTGCCGGGCCTGTCCGGCACCACTTATCCGCCGGGAACGACCGTGACCGTCCGTGGCCGGGGCGCGACCGTCGACGCCTTCGTCAACGGCTGGCTCCCGCTGTCGTGGTGGGAGTTCTCCGACGGCCTCCGCAAGGACATCGCCGACCGCTGACACCACCGCCCGGCCGCCCCCGCCGGGGCGGGGGCGGGGGCGAGGGCGAGACGGACCCGGGCTGCTGAAGCGTTGCCGGAGTCAGCGCAGGGTGCGGGCCACCTCGACCGCCCAGTAGGTGAGGATGTTCTGCGCACCGGCCCGCTTGATGCCGGTGAGCGACTCGAGGACGGCCCGGTCGCGGTCGATCCAGCCCTTCTCGGCGGCGGCCTCGATCATCGCGTACTCACCGGAGATCTGGTACGCGGCGACGGGCACGTCCACGGCGTCGGCGACCCTGGCGAGGATGTCGAGGTAGGGGCCGGCCGGCTTGACCATCACCATGTCGGCGCCCTCGGCGAGGTCGAGGGCCAGCTCCCGCAGGGACTCACGGGCGTTGGCCGGGTCCTGCTGGTACGTCTTGCGGTCGCCCTTGAGCGAGGAACCGACGGCCTCGCGGAAGGGGCCGTAGAAAGCGGAGGCGTACTTGGCGGTGTAGGCGAGGATCGCGACGTCCTCGCGGCCGATCTGGTCGAGGGCGTCACGGACGACGCCGATCTGCCCGTCCATCATCCCGCTGGGCCCGACGACGTGGGCACCCGCGTCGGCCTGGACCTGCGCCATCTCGGCGTACCGCTCAAGGGTGGCGTCGTTGTCGACGCGGCCCCGGTCGTCCAGGACTCCGCAGTGCCCGTGGTCCGTCGTCTCGTCGAGGCACAGGTCGGACATGACGAGCAGGTCGTCCCCGACCTCGGCCCGCACGTCCCGCAGGGCGACCTGGAGGATCCCGTCCGGATCGGTGCCGGGGGTGCCGAGGGCGTCCTTCTTGGACTCCTCGGGCACGCCGAACAGCATGATCCCGGAGATCCCGGCCGCCACGGCCTCCGCGGCCGCCTTCTTCAGGGTGTCCCGGGTGTGCTGCACCACGCCCGGCATCGCCTCGATCGGCACCGGCTCACCGATCCCCTCGCGCACGAAGGCGGGCAGGATGAGGTCGGCGGGGTGCAGCCGGGTCTCGGCGACCATCCGGCGCATGGCGGGGGTGGTCCGCAGACGCCGGGGCCGGGTGCCGGGAAAAGATCCGTACGTCGTCATACCGCCCACGCTACGCCCGCCCGCCCGCTGCTTTTACCGACGGCCGGTCGGCCCGGCCGAGGCGACGGAGTCGTCCAGCGTGCCGGACCCCCTCGGCCGGGAAAACGTATCCCTCGGGCCCGCCGCACAGGCCGGCCCGCGGACGCCGGCAGGCCGGCGGCTGCCACGACGGAACCGGTCACCAGGGCGACAGCGGTCAGACGGCGAGCGGTGCAAGAAGCGGAAGAAGCGGAAGAAGCGGAAGAAGCAGACACGTGGTCCCTTTCGTGTTCGTGCGCCGGCCCACCCCGCCGCGTACGGACGGGCGGCGCTCTCCGAGTGGTACGTCCCGGCCGGCCGCCGAGGTCCCACACCCTGCCGCCGTAACATTTCTTTTCATATGAATTCACTCCACCGCGAATCCAATGCGGACATGTCCGCAGCAGTCGACTGCCAGATGCGCACATATCATTCGCATACGGAGTTCGAATCGATGCGTCACACATCGCCCCCTGGCCCGCCCGGGTCCGTCGCGGCGCAGCCAAGGTCGCGCCCTGGCGCGCCACCACACACGCCACCCTGGCGTTCACCCGGAAGTGGGTAACAGGCCCGGTGGGGCACGGGGAGGGTGGAGGCATTCCCTCCACCCGGTTCCGCAGGGACAGGAGCGGCGCGCGTCGCCGGACCGTCCCCGGGCCGCGGCCCGGCGCCGAAGAGCGCGCCTTGTCCCGGGACGTCGAGTGAGCGCGGGAGGACGTGAACCCAGGAAGCACGCCCGAGGCACCGCGCCATGGCGAGGGGGGCTGCCCACCCGCGGTGACGGTCGAGGCGACAACGGGGACGGCGAGGAGACGCTGTGAGAGGAACGCGAAAGGCAAGGAGGCGAACCCACTCCTTGCCACTTTCAACGTATAGCGCACCGGGGGGCTTGCGGCAAGGCCCCCGGGATGGCGCAGAATCGCTCCTCGTGAAGCCGACTAACCACCCGACCGTCAGCCCTACCAGCGTGTTCGACCTCCCCGAGCGGCTTGCGGCCAAGGCCGACCCGAAGCTGGTCGCCGGCGACGAGGCACACTTCGCAGCCATCGCGGAGAGTCTCGAGGAGGCGATCGCCGAGCTGTCCGACCGTCGCGCCGCCACCCTCAGGGCGCCCGGCGGCGTCGGCCGGGAGGCGATGGACCGGGACCTGGAGGTGCACCGGCTGACCGCCCGCCTGCGCGCCCTGCGCCGTTTCGGTCTGGACCTGTGCCTGGGGCACATCGTGAGCGCCGACGACCCCGAGCCGGTGTACATCGGACGGCTCGGCCTCACCGACAGCACGGGCCGCCGCCTGCTGATCGACTGGCGCTCCCCCGCCGCCGAGCCGTTCTTCGCGGCGACGCACGCCGACCCGATGGGGTTGGCGAGCCGCCGCAGGTACCGCTGGACCGGCGGCCGGATCAGCGACTACTGGGACGAGGTGTTCACCGCCGACGGTCTCGAGGGGCACGCCGCCGCGCTCGACGACCACTCCGCCTTCGTCGCCAGTCTGGGCGGCGACCGGTCGGACCGGATGCGGGACGTGCTCGGCACCATCCAGGCCGACCAGGACGCCATCATCCGCGCGGGCTCGCGCGGCGCCCTGGTCGTCGACGGCGGCCCGGGTACGGGCAAGACCGTCGTCGCCCTGCACCGCTCCGCGTACCTGCTCTACTCCGACCCCCGCCTGGGCCACCGTCGCGGCGGCGTGCTGTTCGTCGGCCCGCACCAGCCGTACCTGGCGTACGTCGCCGACGTCCTGCCCAGCCTCGGCGAGGAGGGCGTGCAGACCTGCACGCTGCGCGACCTCGTCCCCGAGGGGCCCGCGGCAGCCGTCGAGAGCGACCCGGAGGTGGCCCGCCTGAAGGCGTCCGCGGACATGGTGGGGGCGATCGAGACGGCCGTACGGTTCTACGAGGACCCGCCCGCCCGGGGCATGGCGGTGACCACCCCCTGGTCGACCGTCCCGCTGACCGCCGACGACTGGGCGGAGGCCTTCCAGGCCCCGGAGCCCGGCACCCCGCACAACGAGGCACGCGAACACATCTGGGACGAGCTGGTCACGATCCTCCGGGACAAGCACGGCGGCGAAGCCCCGCCGGACCGCCTCTTCCAGCGGGCCCTGCGCGGCAACCACGAACTGGTCGCCGCCCTCAACAACGCCTGGCCGCTCCTCGAACCCACCGACGTCGTCTCCGACCTGTGGTCGGTCCCCGCGTACCTGCGCATGTGCGCCCCCTGGCTCGGCCCCGACGAGGTCGGACGCCTGCGCCGCGAGGGCGCGGACGCCCAGGCCTGGACGGTGTCCGACCTGCCGCTCCTCGACGCGGCCCGGCAGCGGCTCGGCGACCCGACGTCGTCCCTGCGCAAGCGCCGCCACGACGCCTCGGTCGCCGCCCAGCGCGAGCGCATGGCCGGCGTCATCGACAACGTCATCGCCTCCGACGACGACGGCGAGGGCGCGGTGACCATGCTGCACGGCCAGGACCTGCGGGACAGCCTGATCGACGAGAGCGCCCTGCCCACCCCCGAACCGGACGCGCTCGCCGGCCCGTTCGCACACGTCGTCGTGGACGAGGCCCAGGAACTCACCGACGCCCAGTGGCAGATGCTGCTCCTGCGCTGCCCGTCCCGGAGCTTCACCATCGTCGGGGACCGCGCCCAGGCCAGGCACGGCTTCACGGAGTCGTGGCAGGAACGGCTCCGGCGCATCGGCCTCGACCGGATCGACGTCGCCTCCCTGAACATCAACTACCGCACGCCGCAGGAGGTGATGACGGAAGCCGAGCCGGTCATCCGGGCCGCCCTCCCCGACGCCAACGTCCCGGCCTCCGTCCGCGCGGGCGGCCTCCCCGTCGTCCACGGCCCGGTCTCCGACCTCGACTCGGTCCTCGACACCTGGCTCGCCGCCCACGAGGACGGCAACGGAATCGCCTGCGTCATCGGCGACCCCACGTTCCGAGGCACCTCCCGCATCCGCTCCCTGACCCCGGAACTCGCCAAGGGCCTCGAATTCGACCTGGTCGTCCTCGTGGCCCCGGACAACTTCGGCAGGGGCATCGAGGGAGCGGTCGACCGCTACGTGGCGATGACCCGGGCGACCCGGCAACTGGTCGTCCTCACCTGATGCCTTGACGGGTTGCACGGGGAGGCACGCGCTCAGGCCGCGCATGCGCCCTCACTCATCAGTGGCTTGGTCGTCCTCCTGGGGCGTTTTCCGTATGTCAGCACCGGTCGCGGTGTCGCGGGTGCGGTACGCCCGTGAACGGGATGACCGGTGACGACCGCCGCCTTCCGCCCGTCCTCGCCGGCATGGCCCGCACCGGGTTCGACCACGCCGACGGTGACGGGACCGACTTCGAGCCCTGCGACGCGTTCGACACAGCCGAGGAAGCCACCGACCGGCTACGCCGATGGACCGGGAACCCGACACGGAGCCGACGGCAAGCTGGAGTGGATAAAGAGCAGCTACAGCTCGGACGACGGTCCTTCCCGCGTCGAAGTGGCCTGGAGGAGGAGCAGCTACAGCGGCGCTGACACCCCCTCCTGCATCGAGGTGGCCACCGTCCCCGACAGCATCCTCGTCCGCGACTCCAAGAATCCGGACGGCCCCCGCCTCGCCCTCGCCCCTACCACCCGGGTCAAGACGTTTTCGCCTACCTGTTGGACGCTGGCCGCGTGAACGCCTTGCCGGGCATCGGCCAGGATGGTCTCCGAAGGATCGACGGATACCCGGGTAAGGACGGTGGAGACATGAGCGGCAGGCCGCTGCTGAACCGCAGGCTGGACGGACTCGGGACGACGATCTTCGCGGAGATGTCGGCGCTCGCGACCGCTACTGGCGCGATCAACCTGGGCCAGGGTTTCCCGGACACGGACGGGCCGGAGTCAGTACGGGAAGCGGCCGTACGAGCGCTACGGGACGGGCGCGGCAATCAGTACCCGCCGGGACCAGGCATCCCGGAGCTGCGCCAGGCGATCGCCGACCACCAGCGCCGCTTCTACGACCTGAGCCTCGACCCCGATACGGAAGTCCTGGTCACCGCAGGGGCAACCGAGGCGATCGCCGCAGCCATGCTCGCCCTCCTCGAACCGGGAGACGAGGTGATCGCCTTCGAGCCCTTCTACGACTCCTACGCGGCCTGTATCGCCATGGCCGGCGCGAAGCGCGTACCGCTCACCCTGCGCGCCCCGTCCTTCCGCCCGGACCTGGACGAGCTGCGCGCCAGGATCACCCCGCGGACCCGCCTCCTTCTCCTCAACACCCCCCACAACCCGACCGGAACGGTCCTCACCGCCGAAGAGCAGAGCGCCATCGCCGCACTCGCCGTCGAACACGACCTGCTCGTGGTCACCGACGAGGTGTACGAGCACCTGGTCTACGAGGGTACGCACCGCCCCATCGCGGCCCTGCCGGGCATGCGTGAGCGCACTGTCTCCATCTCCTCCGCCGGCAAGAGCTTCTCCTTCACCGGTTGGAAGGTTGGCTGGGTCATGGCTGACGGCCCGCTCGTCTCCGCCGTCCGGACGGCCAAGCAGTACCTGACGTACGTCAGTGCGGGTCCCTTCCAGTACGCGATCGCCGAAGCACTGCGCCTGCCGGACGCGTACTTCGACAGCTTCCGCGCCGACCTCCGCCGCAAGCGCGACCTGCTCGGCGACGGCCTGCGCGCGGCCGGGTTCGAGGTCTACCAGCCCCAGGGCACGTACTTCATCACCACCGGCATCACGCCCTTCGGTGAGAAGGACGCCTACGCCTTCTGCCGCGCCCTCCCGGAACGCTGCGGCGTCGTCGCCATCCCCAACTCCGCCTTCTGCGACGACCCCGACGCCGGCCGCAGCCAGGTGCGCTTCACCTTCTGCAAGAGGGACGACGTTCTCGACGAGGCTGCCAGTCGGCTGCGACATCTGGCGTCCTGAACGGCCGCGCCGCGCGCAGGGCGTGTTCTCCGGTCTGAGTGAGCCCTCGGGGGCGACATCGTCTGAACCGTTCCGGGTCAGGTAGGCGCTTCCTCTACCAGGCAGGTGCTTCCTCTACCAGGCAGGTGCTCAACCGCTCACGTAGCGGTCCCTCGCCCTCGAGCGGCAACGGTGAGGAGACTCAGTGGACGGTGCGGGGCAGTACGGCAAGGGCTGTCCGGGCGATATCGGTCAGCGTCTCCTCGCTCGCTCCGGCCTTGCCCAGCGCTTCAATGCCGCGCAGCACGGCGAGCACCAGAACAGCCAGCTTTCCCGGATCCGCGTCCGCGGCGATGTCGCCATTGCGCTGACAGGCTGCGATGTCGTCCTCCAGTAGCGCCTGCAGTGCCCCCATGGCCGCGCGAGCCCGCTTGGCCACCGTCTCGTCGTGTTCGGCCAGCTCGGCGGCGCCCTTGGCCAACAGACATCCGCGGCGGGCGGGGTCTGCGGCAGTCGCCGCCACCACCGCGTACACGTGGGCGGACAGCCGCGCGTGGGCGTCCGCGTCGGTGCCGGTGCCGCGCAACTGCCGGCTCGCAGCGTCGACGACGGAGGTGCAGTAGGCGTCGAACACGCGGTGGAACAGTTCCTGCTTTCCGCCGAACGCGCCGTACAGGCTGCCTTTGCCGAGCCCCGTCGCCTCGGCGATGTCTTCCATGCGCGTGGCGGCGTACCCACCCGACCAGAACCGTTCCCGGGCAGTGTCCAGTACCTGCTGCTCGTCGAACTTCCTAGGTCGTGCCATGGGGACAGCCTACCGGTTCTTGACTGGTTCGTCCATAACGACTAGCGTTATGGACGAACCAGTCAAGAATTGAGGAGTGGGCGCGTGATGACCGAAGTACTCGCAGACAGGGTCGCGGTGGTCACCGGAGCCGACAGCGGCATTGGGCTTGCCATCTCCGGGCGGTTCGCCGCGGAGGGGGCACGAGTGTTCCTGGCCGGTCGCCGTCAGGAGCCGCTCGACGCGGCCGTCACTGAGATCGGGCCAGCGGCCACCGGTGTCAGGACCGATGTTTCGGTACAGACGGACCTCGATGACCTTTACTCGGTCGTGCGCGAGGAGGCGGGCCGCATCGACGTGCTCGTCGCCAACACCGGCAGCGCTGTCCCTCAGCGTCTCGGTGAGATCACAGAGGAAGCCATCGACGCCACCTTCGGTACGAACGTGAAGGGCACGATCTTCACCGTGCAGAAGGCGCTGCCCCTGCTGTCGGACGGCGCCTCGATCGTAGTGACAGGGTCGGCCAATGCGCTCTCCCCCGGAACGGGCCTGGCAACTTACGGCGCGTCGAAGGCAGCAGTACGCAACCTGGTGCGCAGCTGGGCGCTCAGCGCACAGGAACGGAAGTTCCGGGTGAACGTGCTGAGCCCCGGCCCGACCGGGACCCCGCGCCTGGTCGGCGTCCTGGGACCGGACCACCGGCTCGCCTCGGAGGTGCCGCTCGGCAGGATCGGCCGACCGGACGAGATCGCCGCCGTGGCGACGTTCCTGGCCTCGGACGCTTCCAGCTTCGTCAACGGCGCCGAATGGTTCGTCGACGGAGGCCTGGCGCAGGTCTGACCGCGTCCCTCAACCAGCACGAGAGCGCACCACACCACGTACCAGGAGGAAAAGTGAACGCCAACAGCGATATCGAGAAGCGTCGCGAAGAGATTGCCATCAACTACTTCCGCATGGTGGACGCCGGCAACCCTGCGGTCGTCGACGTCTTCACGGAAGATGCTCACATGTTTTACCCGAAGTTCGGCATCGCGAGGGGGAAGGCGCAGATCGGAGCGTTCGCCCAGGGTCTCGGCCGGGGAATCGCGTCGCTCAGGCACGAGATCGAGGGCTTCACCGTGTTGACGTCCGGGAACTACGTGATCGTCGAGGGCGTGGAAAGGGGAACAACGACGTCAGGCGTGGACTTCCCTGACGGCGTTTCCTCCTTCGGGCTGTTCTGCAATGTGTTCGAGTTCGAGGGTGAACTCATCAAGAGGGTCCACATCTACGTGGACCCGGACTTCGCCAACACGCACGTCGAGGGTGTGGCTTGGGGCAAGTCGGTGCAGGACAGCATCGCCAGCCGGTAGTCGGCCTCCTCCAGCACGGGCTGAAGGTTCTCGACGATCTCGGCGGCCGGTACCTCGGGCGCGGGCAGGTTGTCCGCGTCGTCGAGGCCCGGGGCACGGAGCCGGGTGATGTCGAGGTCGGCCTTGTCGCGGGCGATCGGTTCCTCGCACGTGTACGCCTTGAAGCGTTTCCTCCCGACCCGCTTCGGAGGATGGCGTCCCGCGGAGCGGTGTAACGGATCTTGGCTGGGAAGCGCGCCGTTTCCGTGCCCTCGCGTGCATCGACCACCGGTGAACGCTCCCTGGGAACGGGGCAGGCCACCGTGCGACTGTCCTTGGCAGTGCCTGGTCCGTGATCCCTGAGTCCAATCACCCGTCGAGGCTGCGCCCAGGGACACAACCGTCGCTCGGACAGAGCAGTTGAGCCCGCAGCCCCAGGCGTCGGCGCGCGCCCGCGGGGCATGGTGAGACGTCCCCCGGGCAGACACGGAGGTCCCGGGCCGGAGAGACGACGCCGTGCCCCGGGAACCGCCGAACGGCGACCCCCCGGGGCACGGCATACCGACGAACAGAGCGCTACGTCGTCGACCGGCGCCTACGCGCCCCCGGGCGCCGTTCGCTCGGCCGGGTCACCGGGTCGCCGGCCTCCAGCGCGGCCGTGCGGCGCCGCGCGCCGAAGTCGGCCAGGGCCTCCGCCAGCTTGTGCACCGACGGCTCCGGGGCCATGACGTCGACCCGCAGCCCGTGTTCCTCGGCCGTCTTCGCCGTCGCCGGGCCGATACAGGCGATGACCGTCACGTTGTGCGGCTTGCCCGCGATGCCGACCAGGTTCCGGACCGTCGACGACGAGGTGAAGAGCACCGCGTCGAAGCCGCCGCCCTTGATCGCCTCACGGGTCTCCGCCGGCGGCGGCGAGGCGCGCACCGTACGGTAGGCGGTGACGTCGTCGACCTCCCAGCCCAGGTCGATGAGACCGGCCACCAGTGTCTCGGTGGCGATGTCGGCACGCGGCAGGAAGACGCGGTCGATCGGGTCGAAGACCGGGTCGTAGGGCGGCCAGTCCTCCAGGAGCCCCGCCGCCGACTGCTCGCCGCTGGGCACCAGGTCGGGCTTGACGCCGAAGGCGATCAGCGCGTTGGCGGTCTGTTCGCCGACCGCGGCGACCTTGATCCCGGCGAAGGCGCGGGCGTCGAGACCGTACTCCTCGAACTTCTCCCGCACCGCCTTGACCGCGTTGACGGAGGTGAAGGCGATCCACTCGTAGCGGCCCGTGACCAGGCCCTTGACCGCCCGATCCATCTGCTGCGGGGTACGAGGCGGTTCGACGGCGATGGTCGGCACCTCGTGCGGCACCGCGCCGTAGGACCGCAGCTGGTCGGAGAGCGACGCCGCCTGCTCCTTCGTGCGCGGCACGAGCACCTTCCAGCCGAACATCGGCTTGGACTCGAACCACGCCAGCCGGTCGCGCTGGGCGGGGGCGAAACGCTCACCGACCACGGCTATGACCGGCCGGCCGCCCTCGGGCGACGGCAACGCCTTCGCCTGCTTCAGCGTCTGCGCGATCGTGCCGAGCGTCGCCGTCCAGGTGCGCTGCCGGGTCGTCGTACCGGCGACGGTCACCGTCAGCGGGGTGTCGGGCTTGCGACCGGCGGACACCAGTTCGCCCGCCGCCGCGGCCACCGAGTCGAGCGTCGCGGAGACGACCACCGTGCCGTCCGACACCCCGACCTCGGTCCAGCAGCGTTCGGACGCGGTGCGCGCGTCCACGAACCGTACGTCCGCGCCCTGCGCGTCCCGCAGGGGCACACCGGCGTACGCGGGCACACCGACCGCCGCCGCGACACCGGGGACGACCTCGAAGGTCACCCCGGCCGCCACGCACGCCAGCATCTCCTCGGCGGCGTACGCGTCGAGGCCGGGATCACCGGCCACCGCACGGACGACCCGCCTGCCGCCCCGCGCGGCCTCCATGACAAGATGTGCCGCATCCCGCACCGCGGGTGCGCCTACGGTTGGTGACGCGCCGTCAACGACCGTGAGCTGAGGCGTGCCTGTGCCCGGAGCGGACGCCGCGGAGGAACCCGCCGAGTCCGTGTCCGTGGGCACCTCGGCGACGCCCTGCCTGGCATGTCGGCGTACGACGTCGAGCACCTCGTGCTCGGCGACGAGAACGTCCGCGTTCGCCAGCGCCTCCACGGCGCGCAGAGTCAGCAGTCCCGGATCCCCGGGTCCGGCACCGAGGAAGGTGACGCACCCGTGTTCCGGAGGGGGTGGAAGGGTGGTGGGGCTCACAGTGCTCGCTCCCCCATCAGACCGGCCGCGCCCTGCGCGAGCATCCCGGTGGCGAGTTCGCGACCGAGCGCCATCGCCGCCTCATGCGTCTCGGGCACGGGACCGGTGGTGGACAACTGCACCAACGTGGTGCCGTCGGTCGTGCCGACGACGCCCCGCAGGCGCATTTCCTTGACAATCGACCCGTCCGTCTGGGGGTCCCCCCGGTCTCGAGCGAAGCCGAGAACTGGGGGGAGGTCGGCGAGCGCCCCCACAGGGGCGGTGCAGCCGGCCTCCAGGGCGGCGAGCAGTGACCGCTCGGCCGTCACGGCGGCCCGCGTGAACGGATCGTCGAGCTCGGCGAGCGCCGCGGTCAGCTCCGTGTCGCGCACGGAACACTCGACCGCCAGGGCCCCCTGGCCGGGGGCGGGCAAAACCGTGTCGACCGACAGGAAGTCGGTCACCTCGTCGCTGCGCCCGACCCGGTTCAGCCCGGCAGCGGCCAGCACGACGGCGTCCAGCTCACCGCTGGTGACGTACCCGATCCGGGTGTCGACGTTGCCGCGTATCGGCACCGTCTCGAACTCCAGGCCGTGGGCGACCGCGTACGCGTTCAGCTGGGCCACCCGGCGCGCCGCGCCGGTGCCGATGCGGGCGCCGCGCGGAAGGTCCGTGAGCTTGAGCGCGTCGCGCCCTATGAGCACGTCCCGCGGGTCCTCGCGCTCCGGTACCGCGGCCAGGACCAGCTCGTCGTGCGGCGCGGTCGGCAGGTCCTTCAGCGAGTGCACCGCGAAGTCCACCTCGCCGCGCACCAGGGCATCGCGCAGCGCGGCCACGAAGACGCCCGTACCGCCGATCTGCGAGAGGTGCTCGCGCGACGTGTCACCGTACGTGGTGATCGGGACGAGCTCGACAGGCCGTCCGGTCACCTGGCTCACGGCATCCGCCACCTGCCCGGACTGGGCCATGGCGAGCTTGCTCCGCCTGGTCCCGAGCCTCAGTGCCTTTCCAGTCATGCCGGCCCTCGGTTCTCTGCGATGTTCGCGATGGTCGCGTTCTTCGCGCTCTTCTCGGTGCTTTCCTCGGCTCGGGAGACGGAGGCCACCGTCTCGGGGTCGAGGTCGAACAGGGTGCGCAACGCGTCCGCGTACCCGGCGCCGCCGGGTTCGGCCGCGAGCTGTTTGACCCGCACGGTCGGCGCGTGCAGCAGCTTGTCGACCACCCGCCGCACGGTCTGGGTGATCTCCGCGCGGTGCTTGTCGTCCAGGCCGGGCAGCCGGCTCTCGAGACGGGCGATCTCACCGGCCACCACATCCGCGGCCATGGTGCGCAGCGCGACCACGGTCGGCGTGATGTGCGCGGCCCGCTGTGCCGCCCCGAACGCCGCCACCTCGTCGGAGACAATACGCCGGACCTGGTCCACATCGGCAGCCATCGGAGCGTCCGCGGACGCCTCCGCCAGCGCCTCGATGTCCACCAGCCGCACCCCGGCGAGGCGGTGCGCGGCGGCATCGACGTCGCGTGGCATCGCGAGGTCGAGCAGGTACAGCACGGGCTCCGGGCGCGGCGGCTCGGCCACCGGCTCCGGACGGCGCCGCTCGGGGATCCGGCCGACGCTCGCCGCGGTCGCGGCCAGCGCGCCGATCAGCTCGGCGTCCACCTGGTCAGCGCCGTCAGCGTCAGCGCCGCGCCGGCCTGCCTGGCGGCGGTCGACGGCGCCGCCCGCGGCCCACGCCGCGTGCTGCTCCAGCGTCGACGCGTCCATGCCGGCGACGGCCGCCTCGCCCATCACGGAGAAGCCGGGCGGCACGGAGGCCAGGTCCAGCGGGCAGTCCTCGTCGGTACCGATGCCCACGGGAGGCAAGGCCGCCGTCCGCGCCTCCGGCACCCCGCCTCGTACGGCGGCGTCCGGCAGCTCGCCGCGCCCGGTCCCCGGCTGTGCCCCGGCCCGGCCCTCGACACCGGCGGCGATCGCCTCGGCGGTGAGGACGAGCCCGGTCGCGCCCGTGCAGGAGACGACCACGTCGGCACGTGTCAGCTCGAACGGCACCGACCCCATCGGTACCGCGCGGACCGGCACGTCCGTGTCGTCGCCCTCCGTCAGGATCTCGACGAGGCGGTCGGCGCGGTCGGCGGTGCGGTTGGCGACCACGATCTCACGGACACCGGTCCGCGCGAGCGTGGCCGCGGCCAGCGACGACATCGAACCGGCGCCTATGACCAGGGCCTTCTTTCCCTGCGCCCAGGTCTCGACGGGTGCGCCGAGGGCCAACTGCTCCAGGCCGAAGGTGACCAGGGACTGCCCGGCGCGGTCGATGCCGGTCTCCGAGTGCGCCCGCTTGCCGACCCGGAGCGCCTGCTGGAACAGGTCGTTCATCAGCCGGCCGGCGGTGTGCAGTGTCTGCGCACGCGCCAGCGAGTCCTTGATCTGGCCGAGGACCTGCCCCTCACCGACCACCATCGAGTCCAGTCCGCAGGCCACCGAGAACAGGTGGTGGACGGCGCGGTCCTCGTAGTGCACATAGAGATGGGGAGTGAGCTCCTCCAGGCCGACCCCGCTGTGCTGGGCCAGCAGCGTGGACAGCTCGGCGACACCGGCGTGGAACTTGTCCACGTCGGCGTACAGCTCGATGCGGTTGCAGGTGGCGAGCACCGCGGCCTCGGCGGCCGGTTCGGCGGCGACCGTGTCCTGCAGCAGCTTGGTCTGCGCGTCCATGCTCAGCGAGGCCCGGTCCAGCACACTGACCGGCGCGCTGCGGTGGCTCAGTCCGACGACGAGGAGACTCATGTCGGCATCACGGCGGGTACGTCCCCGTCGGGTCCCTGGTCGACGGCGGGCTCCTGGTCCGCGGCGGCACCCCGGCGCGCGACAACGGGCGGCTGGGCGGAGGCGACGACGGCCCCCGAGGCGGCCAGCTCGCCGGCCTTGCGCTGCTCGTGGAAGGCGAGGATCTGCAGTTCGATGGAGAGGTCCACCTTGCGTACGTCGACGCCGTCCGGGACGGACAGCACGGTCGGCGCGAAGTTCAGGATGGAGGTGACCCCCGCGGCCACCAGACGCTCGCAGACCTGCTGGGCGGCACCGGCCGGCGTCGCGATCACACCGATCGACACACCCTCGTCCTCGACGATCTGCTCCAGTTCGTCGGTGTGCTGCACGGGTATCCCGGCGACGGGCTTTCCGGCCATCGCGGGGTCGGCGTCTATGAGCGCGGCGACCCTGAATCCGCGGGAGGCGAACCCGCCGTAGTTGGCGAGCGCGGCACCGAGGTTACCGATACCGACGATCACAACCGGCCAGTCCTGGGTCAGGCCGAGTTCGCGGGAGATCTGGTACACGAGATACTCGACGTCGTAGCCCACACCCCGGGTCCCGTAGGAGCCCAGGTAGGAGAAGTCCTTGCGCAGCTTCGCGGAGTTGACGCCCGCGGCAGCCGCCAGTTCCTCCGAGGAAACCGTGGGCACCGAGCGCTCGGAGAGCGCGGTGAGGGCGCGGAGGTACAGCGGAAGCCTGGCGACGGTGGCCTCGGGAATTCCTCGGCTACGGGTCGCCGGTCGGTGAGTTCGGCCAGTTGCCACGGTGCTCCTGCGGGTAGAGCGGGGCTTCAGGCGGTCATACGTCCCCGGACCGCCCCGTCGCATGCAGGCTATGTCTTTGTGAACGCGTGCACAAAGATGGTGTCCGTTTTGTCCACCCAAAGTGACCGGGGTCACGCACTCCCGGCACACTCGCACGGAACCGGTGCACGAACACCCTGGCTCCCTTTGTTCCGGGGGCAAAACCGCACACCCTCCTCCAGGTATCCCACCCCCGAGACCTGGTCGCCATCGATCCCAAGCGACTTTCCGGCTGTTTTGCACTGGCCGGTCAGTCACACCCTCAGTCGGCCAGGGCCCTGCGGAGGCGTCCCTCGTCGACACGCCAGAACGTGTGCTGACGGCCGTCGACGAGGACGACGGGAATCTGCTCCCAGTACCGCTCGTGCAGTTCCGGGTCCTGAGTGACGTCCTTCCCCTCCCACGCCACCCCGAGGTCACCGCACACCTTCTCCACCACGGCCTGGGCGTCGTCGCACAGATGACAGCCGGGCTTGCCCACGAGGGTGACGAGACGATCCTGCGAAGCCTTGCGGCGGAAGAGCGGACTCATGTCGGCCATTCTCACCCCGTGACGGGGCAGGGGAACCCCCTGCGACCCCTGGGAGGCGGAACGGCGTACGAAGCGGTGCGCGAAACGGCCTGCGGTCCGGCCCCCGAAGAGCGGTCCCCCTGGGCCGGGAGGGCCGCTTTAACCACACGGACGTGCAGAGTTCACGGTGTTCGAACCTCTCGGCTCCGGAACAGCCGGACGGACTGGCTATGCTCACGCCATGGCCGCTCTCGGATGGCTCACTCCCCGTAGACGCTCTGCCACGGCGCGGAGCGTATTGGCAGGCGAGGCCTCGGCGGAGGCAGCACGCAAGTCCACCCAGGAAGTTTCCGACCGTGAACCGGAGTTCCCGGTTCACGGCGACGAGCGGGCTGCCGCGTTCTTCGACCTGGACAACACCGTGATGCAGGGCGCGGCCCTGTTCCACTTCGGCAAGGGCCTGTACAAGCGGAAGTTCTTCGAGAAGCGCGACCTCGCCCGGTTCGCGTGGCAGCAGGCGTGGTTCCGGCTGGCCGGCGTCGAGGACCCCGAGCACATGCAGGACGCACGCGACTCCGCACTCTCCATCGTCAAGGGCCACCGGGTCTCCGAGCTGAAGTCCATCGGCGAGGAGATCTACGACGAGTACATGGCCGAGCGGATCTGGCCGGGCACGCGGGCGCTGGCGCAGGCGCACCTGGACGCGGGCCAGCGGGTGTGGCTGGTCACGGCCGCGCCGGTGGAGATCGCCCAGGTGATCGCGCGCCGGCTGGGCCTGACCGGAGCGCTCGGGACGGTGGCCGAGTCCATCGGTGGCGTGTACACCGGCAAACTGGTGGGCGAGCCGCTGCACGGCCCGGCCAAGGCCGAGGCCGTCCGCGCGCTGGCGACCGCGGAGAACCTGGACCTGAACCGGTGCGCGGCGTACAGCGACTCACACAACGACATCCCGATGCTCTCGCTGGTCGGGCACCCGTACGCGATCAACCCGGACTCCAAGCTGCGCAAGCACGCCCGCACCGAGGACTGGCGTCTGCGGGACTACCGCACGGGACGCAAGGCGGCGAAGGTCGGCATCCCCGCGGCGGCCGGCGTGGGCGCGGTGGCCGGCGGCACGGCCGCGGCCATCGCGATGCACCGACGGCGACGCTGACTCCGGCCTCTCCCTGCCGCACCTGCCGCACCTGCCGCCCGGTCAACTCCGCGGCGACGGACACCCGTACGGCCACCGGTCCGATCAGCGGGGAGCAGAAGTGGCACCCCGCCCGCGAACCCGGGCAATCCGACTGCCTCACCCCGCATCCCCATTGTCCAGTCCTCTTGGCTGCACACGGCCACAGCACGTCCCGCACCGAACCGGAATGCGAAGAATTTCGGTCAACATTCGGTCACCATCGGGCACCTGAACGAACATCAACAGGCCACCGAAACGACGTAACCGACGATTTCAGCAACTCGGCGTAGCAGTACCTGCACGAAGCGTTATTCTCCTCAGACGCAAACCGGTACCCCTCCGTCGCCACGACGGGTGAAAGGTTCCGCACTGCACGTGATGGAAGCTCTGCCTCTGGGAGTCCCGTGTACCCACACGTCGGGGTTGACGACCCGGGCCTGACCGCACTGCGCACAGCAGTCACGGCGGCCCGGGAGCTGCTGCGCGGCTGCGTCCCCACCGCGTACGCCGCCCCCGCGTACGCCGTCCCCGCATTCGCCACCGCACCCGCCGGCCCCTGCCCCACCGCCGCCGACGCGCCCGTCGGCCCCTGCTACGCCCTCGCCGACGACAGCGCCGCGGCGGGAAGACACCGAGGCGGACGGCCGTCCGGCGGCGCGGCCACCACCCGCCGTCCCGCCGCGGACAGTGACAGCGCCAGGATGCTGGAGCTCGTGGAACGCGCCCAGGCGGGCGAGGCCGACGCCTTCGGACGGCTCTACGACCAGTACAGCGACACCGTGTACCGCTTCATCTACCACCGGGTGGGCGGCAAGACGACCGCCGAGGACCTCACCAGCGAGACCTTCCTGCGGGCGCTGCGCCGCATCGGCACCTTCACCTGGCAGGGACGCGACTTCGGCGCCTGGCTCGTCACCATCGCCCGCAATCTCGTCGCCGACCACTTCAAGTCCAGCCGCTTCCGCCTCGAGGTCACCACCGGGGAGATGCTCGACGCCAACGAGGTCGCACGCTCCCCCGAGGACTCCGTCCTCGAGTACCTGTCCAATACCGCCCTCCTCGACGCCGTACGACGTCTCAACCCCCAACAGCGCGAATGCGTCACGCTCCGATTCCTCCAGGGCCTCTCCGTCGCGGAGACCGCCCGCGTGATGGGCAAGAACGAAGGAGCGATCAAGACCCTCCAGTACCGGGCCGTCCGCACCCTCGCGCGGCTTCTCCCCGAGGACACGCGCTAGCATCACCACCAGCGACAGGAAACATGCCCTGGGTGCCACACCGTCGGCTTCCCGAACCGGCTCTTCGACGTGCGTAACCCATGCACCGTACCGCTCGTTGTGCGGGATACAGGCTCCCTGTGGTCGATCCCCGACCGACTCCGATCACCCGATCGTGTGGACATGGTCAGGGGGTGGAACCCTCAGGACCCCCTGGGGAGTCGACCGTCATGACGAGAGGAGGTGCCGCCAGTGATCGCGAACGTATCGGCACACCGGCGGGCGAACGCCTTCGCCCAGGCCCTGGAGGAGCAGTCCGATCGGGGCACGGCGGCCGAACAGTCCAAAGGATCGGCCCCGGCTCCGGCGGCTGCGGAGACGGAACAGGCGCGGCTGCTCACGCTGGCCGCCGGTCTCGGCGAGCTGCCCAGGCCGGAGCTGGACCCCGAGGTCAAGGTCGTCCAGCGGGCCCGACTGGTGGCCGCGTTCGAGGCCATGCTCCAAGAAGGCACCGCCGAGGGCGAGGCAGCGGATCCGTCCGTACCCGACCAGCGTTCACGCCGTGCCCGGGGCGCACACCGGGCAACCCCGCTGGGGAAGCTGAGACCGCGCTCACGTCTGGCCAAGGGCCTCACCGCGGGCGGACTCGGCGTCACCGTGGCCGCGGGCGCCTTCGGCGGAGTCGCCGCCGCCAGCTCCGACGCCCTGCCCGGCGACTCGCTCTACGGTCTCAAGCGCGGCATGGAGGACGTCAAGCTCGGCCTGGCCGACGGCAACGACGAACGGGGCCGCGTCTTCCTCGACCACGCCTCCACCCGCCTCAGCGAGGCCCGTCGGCTGATGGAGCGTGGCCGCAGCGGCGACCTCGATCACGAGTCCCTCGGCGAGATCCGCCGCACCCTGTCCGGCATGCGGCACGACGCGTCCGAGGGCCATCGGCTGCTGCGCAACGCGTACCGGCACGACCCGGACTCCCTGGGCCCCATGCAGGCCCTCTCCTCCTTCTCGCACGCGCACCGGCAGGTCTGGGGATCCCTCCGCGACCGGCTGCCGCCGCAGCTCGGTGACGTCAGCGAGCAGGTCTCGTCGGTGTTCGACGCCATAGACGAGGACGTCGCCCCCCTGCAGTCCCTGCTTCCCACCTCCCCTGCCCGCAAGGGCGGGGGCGACGGCAGCGAGAGGCACGGCGGCTCCGGGTCCACGCCGAGCGCCCCCTCCGGCACGGACAGCTCCAGGACACCCGGCACCGGCACCGACGGCTCCGCCGACGAGGACGGCACCGGCAGCGGCGCCCCCGGCGGGTCCGCCGACTCCGGCGACAAGGACGAGGGCCTGATCGACGGCAGCACCGGCGGGCTGCTCGACCCGCCGGAGGAGAGCGCCGGCACCTCGCCGCCTGCCGACGGCGGCGGAGCGACCGCGCCGGCCTCGCCCGACGTCACGCTCCCGCCCCTCCTTCCCGGCCTGCTGCCGGGGCTGGGCATCGGCGGCGAGGACGTGGAGTAGGTCGCGGCGGAGCGACCGCGTGGATTGGCGGGTCCCCCAGTGGCCGGGGCCTGCCCCTTCACGTGCACACTACGGACGGGCCTCCCTAGAAGAACACCGAGCGTCGCTGCACCAGCAGCTTGTAGAGGGTGTGCTGGATCTGTTCCCGGACCTGGTCGGTCAGGTTGAACATCAGCATCGGGTCCTCGGCCGCCTCCGGCGGGTAGCTCTCCGTGTGGATCGGCTCGCCGAACTGGATGGTCCACTTCGTCGGCAGCGGGATCACGCCGAGCGGGCCCAGCCACGGGAAGGTCGGAGTCAGCGGAAAGTACGGGAACCCGAGCAGCCGCGCGATGGTCTTCCCGTTGCCGATCATCGGGTAGATCTCCTCGGCCCCGACGATCGAGCACGGGATGATCGGTGTCCGCGCGCGCAGCGCCGTGGACACGAAGCCGCCGCGGCCGAAGCGCTGCAGCTTGTAGCGGTCGGCGAAGGGCTTACCGAGGCCCTTGAAGCCCTCCGGCATCACCCCCACCAGTTCCCCCTTCTCCAGCAGCTGTGCCGCGTCCTCGGCGCAGGCCAGGGTGTGACCGAGCTTGCGGGCGAGTTCGTTGACCACCGGCAGCATGAACACCAGGTCCGCCGCGAGCAGCCGCAGATGCCGGTCGTCGGGGTGGTTGTCGTGGACGGCGACCTGCATCATCAGACCGTCCAGCGGCAGCGTCCCGGAATGGTTGGCGACGATCAGGGCGCCGCCCTCGGAGGGGATGTTCTCGATGCCCTTCACCTCGACCCGGAAGTACTTCTCGTACACCGGACGCAGCAGGGACATGAGGACCTGGTCGGTGAGCTCCTCGTCATAGCCGAAGTCGTCGACCGCGTAGTCACCGGTGAGCCGGCGGCGCAGGAAGGCCAGCCCGCTCGCGACCCGCTGCTCCAGGCCGCCGCCCTCGTCCCCGGAACCGGGTTCCGCACCGGTGTCGGGGACGGCACCGGACGCGGCGCCGCCGCCGTCATGCTCTGCGCGGAGTTCACGAGGCTCGCGGGCTTCACGGGGCTTGCGGGTCTCAGGGGACACCGGGGCGTCGTCCCCGGCGGACGCCCGCCCCGGCAGGGGCTGGACGTCGCGCATCCCGGCGGCCCCCGCCCCCTGGCGCCGGTTTCCCGCACCCCGGCGGCGCGACGGGCGCTGCGCGGCGCCCCCGGCACCCCCGCCCCCACGGGAGCGGTCGTCGTCGAACGGAATGACCTTGGCGTCCGCCATCGTGCTGCGCTCCTCAGTTGACGCTCTGCTTCGGGGAGTGACCGCTGTCCGTGCCCGGCAGGGGCAGCGCGGCGATCCGGTCGACGGCCCCCGCGAGGGCCTCCGGCGGAAGCAGCCCGGGGCCACGGCTGCGCACGAAGTCCGCGAACGTTTCTGCTGTCGTGTACTTCGCCGTGAAGCCCAGCGTCTCGCGCATCTGGTCCGTCGCCACCACCCGGCCGTGTGTGAGCAGCCGGATCTGCTCTGGTGAGAAGTCCGACATCCCCAGCGTACGCACCAGCGTGCCCGCCCAGGTGACCGCCGGGAGGAGCAGGGGCACGGTCGGCCGGCCGAGCCGCCTCGAACACTGCGACAGCGTCAGGACTCCGTCCCCGGCGATGTTGAAGGTGCCGCTGTTGAGCGTGCCGCGCCGGGGCTCGTACGAGGCGAGGCGCAGGACGTCGATCACATCGTCCTCGTGCACGAACTGCAGCCGCGGGTCGTAGCCGAACACGGTCGGCAGGACCGGCAGCGAGAAGTACTCGGCGAGCGGGCTGTCCGCGGCGGGGCCCAGGATGTTGGCGAACCTGAGCACGCACACGGCGACGTCCGGGCGGCGGCGCGCGAAGCCGCGCACATAGCCCTCGACCTCGACGGTGTCCTTCGCGAAGCCGCCGCTGGGCAGGGACTTGGCCGAGGTCGTCTCGGTGAAGACCGCCGGATCGCGGGGCGCGGAGCCGTAGACGTTCGTACTGGACTTCACGACCAGCCGCTCGACGCTCGGAGACTTCTGACAGGCACCGAGCAGCTGCATGGTGCCGATGACGTTGGTCTCCTTGAGCGCCGTCCGGCTGCCGCTGCCGAGCGGTGTGCCCGTGACGTCGAGGTGCACGACGGTGTCGGCGCCGGCCTCGGCGAGCACACGCGCGACGGTGGGCTGCCGGATGTCGGTCTGGACGAAGTCGGCGCCCCCCAGGTGGTGCGCGGGCCGGACCGCGTCCACGGCGACGACCCGGTCCACGTCCGGGTCACGCAGGATCCGCCGGACGAAACGGCCTCCCAGCGGGCGGGCCACTCCGGTCACGAGCACGACTTTCCCCAAGACCAGCGCCTTCCTCTTGCCTTCGCCTTGCCTTCGCCACGCGCCCGACCCAGGTGATGACAGTGGCCCCCCACCGATGCGGTGGGGGGCCACTGAACACGCTTCCGCGTCGTCGCTTACTTCTTGTTGCGACGCTGAACGCGCGTGCGCTTGAGCAGCTTGCGGTGCTTCTTCTTGGCCATCCGCTTGCGCCGCTTCTTGATAACAGAGCCCACGACTACCCTCGCTCACTTCTCATCACTCGGTGTTTGGGCGCCATGGGCCCACACGACCTACAAGGGGCTAGCCTACCCGCCCGAGCGCTGAGGTCGTAACCGAGGTGACCGGGGAGGCCCGCGAGTGCCCTTGTGCGGATCTCCCCGGCTAGCCGTCAGGCGGTTTCCACCCCCACATAGCTCTCGCGGAGGTACTCGTGAACCGCTTGCTCCGGGACGCGGAAGGACCGCCCCACCCGGATCGCGGGCAGATGACCGCTGTGCACCAGTCGGTACACGGTCATCTTCGACACTCGCATCACCGAGGCGACTTCCGCCACGGTAAGGAACCGAACCTCGTTCAGAGGCCTCTCGCCAGCTGCAGCCATGACACACCTGAACCTTCCGCACTCGACGGCCACCGGCTTCCCCTTCCGGTGACTCTTCGTCGTTGCGTGCTCACTCCCCAATGTAGGGGCGGGTGATGCGAATGGGGAAGAGGTGTACCCATCGGCGGCCTACTGTGACAGACACGCCCGATTGAGTACGTAGCGGGTCAGCGGCAGGTAGTAAGCAGACCGCACACCGTCATCAAGGGGAACGACCGCCGAGAGGCACCCCTCAGCCTCCCCCACGAACGGGGCGGGGTCGTTCACATCGGCCAGGGCGATGGTCTCGAACCCCAGCTGACCTGCCCCGCAGGCCCAGCCGTGGTCTCCGATCACCAGCCCGGGAAGCGGCCTGCCGGCCTCGGCGGCCGCGGCGAGCGCGGTCCGAACCGGGAGCGGGGAGTGCGTGTGTGCGCCGGGCTCACCACCGGAGCGCCCGGGAGGCGCATCCCGGACCAGGGCGACTCCTCGTACGTAGTCGAGGTGGTGTGTACGTAGACCGAACCGGGTCGTTATGTCGACACAGCGACCCTGCGCCGGGGTGAGGACGTCACATCCCGCCGCCGACAGAGCGTCTGCCAGTGCGGCGTAGAAGCCGAGCAGCCGGTGCGGGTGACCGGTGCCGAGCAGCACGGGCGCACCGCTCCGGGCGGCGGCCGCGATCCGTTCCGCATAGGCGTCCAGGGCAACCAGGGTCCGCTCCGGGGTGATCACATCATGCCCGGAAACGTGACGAGGATCGGCCGAGACCCCACACCTGGCCGCCATCAGCTCGATCAGTTCCCGTTGCCCCCACGCCCCTTTCGGGTCGAGTCCGATCAGCACGCGCGGGTCCCCGGCGGCGAAGAGCCGGTAGCTCCGCAGACTCTCCTCCCGCGTGGTGGCCACGGTCCCGGACAACCGGGCGGCCAGCAGATGCGCACGAAGCCCTGCGACGCTCGGAACGGAGGACGGGACGGCAGGTGGGCCGGTGGGAGGGACGCCGGGCAGAGGTGCGGGGGGGTCGGTCGTGGTCGGCACGGCAGCGATGGTGCGCGATCGGACCCCGCGCCGCCCGGAAATCCGGAAAACACCGCACGGTCGGCGTAACCGCACAGGAACGACGTCGCCACACGGGGGCAGGGAAGGCCCGTGCCCCGTACCGCGCGGCCGTGCTAGGGCAGCAGCCCCCGCAGCGGGAAGACCGCGCGCCGGGTCGCCAGTACCGCCTGGTCGAGACGGTCCGCCGGGTCGTAGCCGTCCTCCCAGGAGGCCCAGGACACGGGCCACCGGCCATCGGTCATCCGCACCGGCCCCAGCTGCCGGGTCCGGGCGTACACCTCCTGCCGCCAGCTCTCGGGGATCATCGTCGCCGGATCCACCGGCTTTCCTGCCGCGATCCCCACCAGATGCGTCCAGGACCGCGGAACGACCTCCACCACCGCGTAGCCGCCGCCGCCCAGCGCCACCCAGCGCCCGTCGGCGTGCTCGTGCGCCAGCTCGTGGCACGCCACCTGCACCGCGCGCTGCGCGTCCAGCGACACCGCCAGGTGTGCCAGCGGATCCTCGAAGTGCGTGTCCGCCCCGTGCTGCGTCACCAGTACCTGCGGCCGGAAGTCCGCCAGCAGCTCCGGCACCACGGCGTGGAACGCCCGGAGCCAGCCCTCGTCCCCGGTCCCGGCCGGCAGGGCGACGTTGACCGCGCTGCCCTGCGCGCTGTCCGCCCCGGTCTCCTCCGGCCACCCGGTCTGTGGGAACAGCGTCCGGGGATGCTCGTGCAGCGACACCGTGAGGACCCGCGGGTCCTCCCAGAACGCCGCCTGCACCCCGTCCCCGTGATGCACGTCGACGTCGACGTACGCGACGCGTTCGACGCCCAGCTCCAGCAGCCGGGCGACGGCCAGCGCCGCGTCGTTGTACACGCAGAACCCCGAGGCCGCTCCCGGCAACGCGTGGTGCAGCCCGCCCGCGAAGTTCACCGCGTGCAGCGTCTCCCCGCGCCACACCGCCTCGGCCGCGCCCACCGACTGCCCCGCGATCAGCGCCGACGCCTCGTGCATCCCCGCGAAGGCGGGATCGTCCGTCGTCCCCAGTCCGTACGACTGGTCCGCGGACGCCGGGTCCGCCGACGCCGCCCGCACCGCGCCGATGTAGTCCTCGCGGTGCACCAGCCGCAGCGTCGACCGACCGGCCGTCTTCGCCGCGACCACCGCCACCTCCCGGTCCAGCCCCAGGGCTGTCACCAGACTCCGGGTCAGCACGAGCCGGACGGGGTCCATCGGATGGTCCCGCCCGAAGTCATAACCCGTTACTTTCTCGTCCCACATCAGCTGTGTGCGGCCGCTCATGCCCGCCACCGTATCGGGCCGGTTCAGGAGCGAACGACCTGGCGTACACGAGTGTCACCAGCACCAACACCATCGGCACCAGCATCGCCCCGCGATAGCTCCAGACGTCCCCGAGCGCCCCGACCAGCAGGGAACCGATCAGGAACCCCACGTAGTTGAAGACGTTGAGCCGTGCGACGGCCGCGTCCGACGCCCCGGGGAACAGCCGCCCCGCCGCCGCGAAGGTCTGCGGCACCAGCACACAGAGCCCCAGCCCCAGCAGCGTGAACCCCAGCATCCCCACCCCCTCACCCGGCGCCCCCGCGACCACGGCGAACCCCGCCGCCGCCACCAGCGCCCCGGCCCGCACCACCGCCACGGCACCGAAGTGCCGCACCCCGAAGTCCCCGATCGTCCGCCCCAGCAGCGTGGTGGCCATGTAGACGTTGTACGGAACGGTCGCCGTCTGTTCCGAGCTCCCCAGCACGTCCTGGAGGTACTTCGCGCTCCAGTTCGAGACCGTTGAGTCCCCGATGTACGCCACCGTCATCACCAGACACAGCGGCAGCAGCAGTTTGAAGACGACCGGCCCGGACCCGCTCCCGCTCTCCGCAGCCGGCCCGGAACCCTCGCCCTTGCCCTCGTGCTGCTCCTGGTCCACGTACCGCCGGCTCCCGATCAGCGCCGCCGGCATCAGCACCAGCACGACCGGCAGATACGACACCCACAGCTCCAACTGCCAGTGCGCCCCCACCCACGCGAGCGACGCCCCGGCGATCCCGCCCAGACTGTAGGCGGCGTGGAAACTCAGCATGATGCTGCGCCCGTAAGCCCGTTGGAGACTCACCCCGAGCATGTTCATCGAGGCGTCCAACGCCCCCACGGCCAGCCCGAACACGGTCAGCGCCACGGCCAGCCCGGCCATGTGCTCCCCCGCCCCGACCCCGAGCAGCGCCAGCAGCACGACCGGCTGCGACCACCGCAGAACGCAGCTCGGCGGCACCCCCTTCGCCAGGCGCTCCGTCACCACACTCCCGATACCGGCGAGTACGGGAACCATGGTGAGGAAGGCGGGCAGCAGCGCGTCGGAGACCCCGTACCGGTCCTGGATGGCCGGGATCCGCGTCACGAGCAGAGCGAAGGCGACTCCCTGCACCAGGAAGGCGAACGCCAGTGAGGCCCTGCCGCGCCGCAGCACATCAGTCATGGCGGCGAGCGTAGGGCCCCGGTGTACTGGTGGGTAGATCCTGCCGAAGGCGAGCTGTGCTCAGTTCTTCCCCAGGAGCCCCGGCAACTCTCCCGGATGCGAGAAGAGTCGTGTGGCGCCCGCCAGCTTCTCGGCCGGCGTCATCGAGGTGAACCCGTACACGTCCATCCCGGCCGCGACCGCCGCCTGGACGCCCAGTGGACTGTCCTCGACCACGACACACCGCTCCGGCACGACCCCCATCCGCTCCGCCGCGTGCAGGAACAGGTCCGGCGCCGGCTTGCCCCGCCCCACATCCTGGGAGCTGAAGATCCGCTCGTCCTCGAACCACCGGTCGAGCCCGGTGGTCCGGTGCCCCACCCGGATCCGTTCATGGCTCCCGGACGAGGCCACGCAGTACGGCACCCCGTCGGCCGTCAGCGTCTCCAGCACTTCGACAGCACCGGCCACCGGCCTCAACTCCCGCTCGAACGCGGCGAAGACGCGGCCATGGAACACATCGTCGAAGTCTTCCGGCAACCGCTGCCCGGTCCGCTCCTCCACCAGATCGTGCACCCGATGCATGGCGGACCCCATGTAGTCACGGATGGAGTCCTCGTACGACGTCGGATACCCGAGCTCGGTGAGGTAGCCGGCCAGAAGCCGGTTGGAAATGGGCTCGCTGTCGACGAGGACACCGTCGTTGTCGAAAATAACCAGGTCATAGCGCATGACTCCGACCCTAAACGCGGGAAGCCCCGTGCCGAAGGGCACGGGGCTTCCCGTCAAAGATTGTTCGGCGGCGTCCTACTCTCCCACAGGGTCCCCCCTGCAGTACCATCGGCGCGGTAGGGCTTAGCTTCCGGGTTCGGAATGTAACCGGGCGTTTCCCCTACGCTATGACCACCGAAACACTATGAAACAGACAACCGCACCGCCCACCACCGCATACCGGTGACGACGGGGTCGTTCGTGGTTTCAGAACCAACACAGTGGACGCGAGCAACTGAGGACAAGCCCTCGGCCTATTAGTACCGGTCAACTCCACACGTTGCCGTGCTTCCATATCCGGCCTATCAACCCAGTCGTCTACTGGGAGCCTTACCCTCTCCAGGAGGTGGGAGTCCTCATCTCGAAGCAGGCTTCCCGCTTAGATGCTTTCAGCGGTTATCCCTCCCGAACGTAGCCAACCAGCCATGCCCTTGGCAGGACAACTGGCACACCAGAGGTTCGTCCGTCCCGGTCCTCTCGTACTAGGGACAGCCCTTCTCAAGACTCCTACGCGCACAGCGGATAGGGACCGAACTGTCTCACGACGTTCTAAACCCAGCTCGCGTACCGCTTTAATGGGCGAACAGCCCAACCCTTGGGACCGACTCCAGCCCCAGGATGCGACGAGCCGACATCGAGGTGCCAAACCATCCCGTCGATATGGACTCTTGGGGAAGATCAGCCTGTTATCCCCGGGGTACCTTTTATCCGTTGAGCGACGGCGCTTCCACAAGCCACCGCCGGATCACTAGTCCCGACTTTCGTCCCTGCTCGACCCGTCGGTCTCACAGTCAAGCTCCCTTGTGCACTTACACTCAACACCTGATTACCAACCAGGCTGAGGGAACCTTTGGGCGCCTCCGTTACTCTTTAGGAGGCAACCGCCCCAGTTAAACTACCCATCAGACACTGTCCCTGATCCGGATCACGGACCCAGGTTAGACATCCAGCACGACCAGACTGGTATTTCAACGACGACTCCACCACCACTGGCGTGACAGCTTCACAGTCTCCCAGCTATCCTACACAAGCCGAACCGAACACCAATATCAAACTGTAGTAAAGGTCCCGGGGTCTTTCCGTCCTGCTGCGCGAAACGAGCATCTTTACTCGTAGTGCAATTTCACCGGGCCTATGGTTGAGACAGTCGAGAAGTCGTTACGCCATTCGTGCAGGTCGGAACTTACCCGACAAGGAATTTCGCTACCTTAGGATGGTTATAGTTACCACCGCCGTTTACTGGCGCTTAAGTTCTCAGCTTCGCCACCCCGAAGAATGACTAACCGGTCCCCTTAACGTTCCAGCACCGGGCAGGCGTCAGTCCGTATACATCGCCTTACGGCTTCGCACGGACCTGTGTTTTTAGTAAACAGTCGCTTCTCGCTGGTCTCTGCGGCCACACCCAGCTCAGAGGGAAAACCCCATCACCGGACATGGCCCCCCTTCTCCCGAAGTTACGGGGGCATTTTGCCGAGTTCCTTAACCATAGTTCACCCGAACGCCTCGGTATTCTCTACCTGACCACCTGAGTCGGTTTAGGGTACGGGCCGCCATAAAACTCGCTAGAGGCTTTTCTCGACAGCATAGGATCATCCACTTCACCACAATCGGCTCGGCATCAGGTCTCAGCCCCGTGTGCGACGGATTTACCTACCGCACGGCCTACACCCTTACCCCGGGACAACCACCGCCCGGGCTGGACTACCTTCCTGCGTCACCCCATCACTCACCTACTGACCGCTTGGACCGGCGGCTCCACCACTTTCCCTTCCCCGAAGGGTCCGGAACGGCTTCACGGCCTTAGCATCACGATGCTCGATGTTTGACGCTTCACAGCGGGTACCGGAATATCAACCGGTTATCCATCGACTACGCCTGTCGGCCTCGCCTTAGGTCCCGACTTACCCTGGGCAGATCAGCTTGACCCAGGAACCCTTAGTCAATCGGCGCACACGTTTCTCACGTGTGTATCGCTACTCATGCCTGCATTCTCACTCGTGAACCGTCCACAACTCGCTTCCGCGGCTGCTTCACCCGGCACACGACGCTCCCCTACCCATCACGATCCCCGTTGGGGGCACATATCGCAATGACACGACTTCGGCGGTACGCTTGAGCCCCGCTACATTGTCGGCGCGGAATCACTAGACCAGTGAGCTATTACGCACTCTTTCAAGGATGGCTGCTTCTAAGCCAACCTCCTGGTTGTCTGTGCGACTCCACATCCTTTCCCACTTAGCGTACGCTTGGGGGCCTTAGTCGATGCTCTGGGCTGTTTCCCTCTCGACCATGGAGCTTATCCCCCACAGTCTCACTGCCGCGCTCTCACTTACCGGCATTCGGAGTTTGGCTAAGGTCAGTAACCCGGTAGGGCCCATCGCCTATCCAGTGCTCTACCTCCGGCAAGAAACACACGACGCTGCACCTAAATGCATTTCGGGGAGAACCAGCTATCACGGAGTTTGATTGGCCTTTCACCCCTAACCACAGGTCATCCCCCAGGTTTTCAACCCTGGTGGGTTCGGTCCTCCACGAAGTCTTACCTCCGCTTCAACCTGCCCATGGCTAGATCACTCCGCTTCGGGTCTTGAGCATGCTACTGAAACGCCCTGTTCGGACTCGCTTTCGCTACGGCTTCCCCACCCGGGTTAACCTCGCAACACACCGCAAACTCGCAGGCTCATTCTTCAAAAGGCACGCAGTCACGACGCCGAGTGCACGCACTCGACGCGACGCTCCCACGGCTTGTAGGCACACGGTTTCAGGTACTATTTCACTCCGCTCCCGCGGTACTTTTCACCATTCCCTCACGGTACTATCCGCTATCGGTCACCAGGGAATATTTAGGCTTAGCGGGTGGTCCCGCCAGATTCACACGGGATTTCTCGGGCCCCGTGCTACTTGGGTGTCTCTCCAACGAGCCGCTGACGTTTCGACTACGGGGGTCTTACCCTCTACGCCGGACCTTTCGCATGTCCTTCGCCTACATCAACGGTTTCTGACTCGCCCTGTTGCCGGCAGACAACAGAAGAGAGATCCCACAACCCCGCATGCGCAACCCCTGCCGGGTCTCACACACATACGGTTTAGCCTCATCCGGTTTCGCTCGCCACTACTCCCGGAATCACGGTTGTTTTCTCTTCCTGCGGGTACTGAGATGTTTCACTTCCCCGCGTTCCCTCCACATACCCTATGTGTTCAGGTATGGGTGACAGCCCATGACGACTGCCGGGTTTCCCCATTCGGACACCCCCGGATCAAAGCCTGGTTGACGACTCCCCGGGGCCTATCGTGGCCTCCCACGTCCTTCATCGGTTCCTGGTGCCAAGGCATCCACCGTGCGCCCTTAAAAACTTGGCCACAGATGCTCGCGTCCACTGTGCAGTTCTCAAACAACGACCAACCACCCACCACCCCCGGCAACAACCGGAGTTCACTGGGGCCGGCATCCAGAGGGATCATTCCCTCAGACACCCAACAGCGTGCCCGGCCGGCCTCCGCCCGAAGATCATGCTTTCCCCACTCCGCAGAGCAGTACTCACACACCCCCGACCCGGAAAACCCGGCCGACTAATCAACGTTCCACCCATGAGCAACCAGCACCGGACACGCGCCGGTGTACTGGCCCTGGACCACCGGGCAAGCCCGGCAGCCTGGAAGTGCTCCTTAGAAAGGAGGTGATCCAGCCGCACCTTCCGGTACGGCTACCTTGTTACGACTTCGTCCCAATCGCCAGTCCCACCTTCGACAGCTCCCTCCCCACAAGGGGGTTGGGCCACCGGCTTCGGGTGTTACCGACTTTCGTGACGTGACGGGCGGTGTGTACAAGGCCCGGGAACGTATTCACCGCAGCAATGCTGATCTGCGATTACTAGCAACTCCGACTTCATGGGGTCGAGTTGCAGACCCCAATCCGAACTGAGACCGGCTTTTTGAGATTCGCTCCACCTCACGGCATCGCAGCTCATTGTACCGGCCATTGTAGCACGTGTGCAGCCCAAGACATAAGGGGCATGATGACTTGACGTCGTCCCCACCTTCCTCCGAGTTGACCCCGGCGGTCTCCTGTGAGTCCCCATCACCCCGAAGGGCATGCTGGCAACACAGAACAAGGGTTGCGCTCGTTGCGGGACTTAACCCAACATCTCACGACACGAGCTGACGACAGCCATGCACCACCTGTACACCGACCACAAGGGGGGCACTATCTCTAATGCTTTCCGGTGTATGTCAAGCCTTGGTAAGGTTCTTCGCGTTGCGTCGAATTAAGCCACATGCTCCGCTGCTTGTGCGGGCCCCCGTCAATTCCTTTGAGTTTTAGCCTTGCGGCCGTACTCCCCAGGCGGGGAACTTAATGCGTTAGCTGCGGCACCGACGACGTGGAATGTCGCCAACACCTAGTTCCCACCGTTTACGGCGTGGACTACCAGGGTATCTAATCCTGTTCGCTCCCCACGCTTTCGCTCCTCAGCGTCAGTAATGGCCCAGAGATCCGCCTTCGCCACCGGTGTTCCTCCTGATATCTGCGCATTTCACCGCTACACCAGGAATTCCGATCTCCCCTACCACACTCTAGCCTGCCCGTATCGACTGCAGACCCGGGGTTAAGCCCCGGGCTTTCACAATCGACGCGACAAGCCGCCTACGAGCTCTTTACGCCCAATAATTCCGGACAACGCTCGCGCCCTACGTATTACCGCGGCTGCTGGCACGTAGTTAGCCGGCGCTTCTTCTGCAGGTACCGTCACTTTCGCTTCTTCCCTGCTGAAAGAGGTTTACAACCCGAAGGCCGTCATCCCTCACGCGGCGTCGCTGCATCAGGCTTTCGCCCATTGTGCAATATTCCCCACTGCTGCCTCCCGTAGGAGTCTGGGCCGTGTCTCAGTCCCAGTGTGGCCGGTCGCCCTCTCAGGCCGGCTACCCGTCGTCGCCTTGGTGAGCCATTACCTCACCAACAAGCTGATAGGCCGCGGGCTCATCCCTCACCGCCGGAGCTTTTAACCCCCACTCATGCGAGTGGAAGTGTTATCCGGTATTAGACCCCGTTTCCAGGGCTTGTCCCAGAGTGAAGGGCAGATTGCCCACGTGTTACTCACCCGTTCGCCACTAATCCCCACCGAAGTGGTTCATCGTTCGACTTGCATGTGTTAAGCACGCCGCCAGCGTTCGTCCTGAGCCAGGATCAAACTCTCCGTGAATGCTCTCCCGTAACCGGGAAGGACACATCACGAGAGCGGAACAGTCGAGCGGAACAGGCCCGACCGTTCACAGCGTCCTCGCTGTGTTTTCTTCAAAGGAACCTCGTCCCGGCCGAACGGCCGAGGACGGGGTATCAACATATCTGGCGTTGATTTTTGGCACGCTGTTGAGTTCTCAAGGAACGGACGCTTCCTTCGTACTCACCCTCTCGGGCTTTCCTCCGGGCGCTTCCCTTCGGTCCTGCGTCCCCGACTCTACCAGATCTTTCCGATCCGATTTCCTCGGGCCTTCCGCTTTCCAGGCTCCCGCTTTCGCGTTCCCCTTTCCGGCGGATCCGACTCTATCAGATCTTTTTCTTCGACCTGACCCCCGGTCAGCGGGGTTCGCCTTTCCGGCCCTTGGGCCGTTCCGACGAAGTGAGACTCTAGCGGATTCCCGGCTCCCGAGCTAATCGGGGGCCTACGCCCTTTCGGATGCGGATTCCTCATTTCGCGAATACGCATACCAATGACATGACAGCAGACAGAGGACTGCCGTCGATCAGGTGCGGTACTCGCGGAATGACTGTCCGGGGCCGACCGGAGTCGGTGCTCACGTCGGACAACTCGGAGAACAGTACGGATCACGGCAGGACGTGTCAACTCGCTGCCGTGATCCTCACCCGGTCTCCCTCTTCAGGCGTAGCCTGTCCCGCATGACGACGACGCGTACGTACAGCCAGTTCTGGTGGGCCGCCTGACAGCGGCCGTCGTACGTATGCGCTCAACGGCCGCCGCTTCGGTGGCCGTTTTCGTTTCTCCCTCCAGGGCTTCGGCCCTCAGGACTCCGGGAACGGCCGGCCGGGGCGGCGGTCACGGCCGGGAGACGGAGACAGGAAGCGATACACGGGTTTTCAGCGGGATCAAACCGACCGGGCACCTGACGCTGGGAAACTACCTGGGGGCCATGCGGCGGTGGGCCGCGGTCGATCAGCACCGGGCGCACGCATTGTTCTGTGTCGTCGACCTGCACGCGCTGACCGTGGACCACGATCCGGCACGGGTGCGCAGACTGACCCGGCAGGCGACGACGCTGCTGCTGCTGCTGGCCACCGGGGTGGATCCGGAGCTGTGCACCGTGTTCGTGCAGAGCCATGTCGACGAGCACGCCCGTCTGTCGTACGTGCTGGAGTGCGTGGCGACCGACGGCGAGATGCGGCGGATGATCCAGTACAGGGAGAAGGCCGCGCTGGAACGGCGGCGGGGCGGCAGTGTGCGGTTGTCGCTGCTGACGTATCCCGTGCTGATGGCGGCGGACATCCTGGCGTACGGGACGGACGAGGTGCCGGTGGGGGACGACCAGGCACCGCACGTGGAACTCACGCGGGATCTGGCCGTGCGGTTCAACCAGCGGTACGGGCACGCCTTCGCCGTGCCCCGGGCCACGCACCCGGCGGTGGCCGCGCGGGTGATGAATCTGCGGGACCCCCTGTCGACGATGGGGAGGGGCGACGACGTCGGGCCGGGGACCGTCTGTCTGCTGGACGATCCGGACGTGGTGCGCAGGAAGGTCATGCGTGCCGTGACCGACAGCGGTACCGATGTCGTGTACGACCGCGAGGCACGGCCCGGGGTGGCGAATCTGCTCGAGATTCTCGCGGCGTGCTCGGGCGGGGACCCGGAGGCGCTCGGCGGTGCGTACGGGTCGTACGGGGCGTTGAAGAAGGACACCGCGGAGGCCGTGGTCGAGGTGCTGAGGCCGCTGCGGGAGAAGCACAAGGAACTGTGCGCGGGTCCCGGTTATGTGGAAGGGGTGTTGCGGGACGGCGCGGAAAGGGCTCGCTGTATGGCACGGCCCATCGTGGACGCCGCTTATCGGGCCATCGGCCTGCTCCCGGCGTCCGGTGTCGGGGCCGGGAGGTAGTCCCGGCCCCCGTGCCGGTGGCGGTGTCCGTGCCGGTCGGTCGGCTCCCTTGGCAGTAGGCCGTGGGTCGATGACCCCCGTACCCCTGGGAGGCGGGGTGCGGGGGTGGCACGATCGGGGGCATGGACATCGCGGAGAACGCGGCGCTGGTGGTCGTCGACGTGCAGCAGGGTTTCGAGGACCTCGGTTTCTGGGGACGGCGCAACCATCCCGGGGCGGACGAGAACATCGCCGCGCTGATCGACGTGTGGCAGGCGTCGGGACGGCCGGTGGTGTTCGTGCGGCACGACTCGGTCGTGCCGGGGTCACCCCTGCGGCCGGGGCAGCCGGGCAACGGGTTCAAGGAGTACGTGGAACAGCGGCGCGGGAGGGGAGGTGGGAGCGCCGAGTTGCTGGTGACCAAGAGCGTGAACTCGGCGTTCCACGGCACCCCTGATCTCGGCGTCCGGCTGCGGGACGCGGGGATCTCCCAGGTGGTGCTGGTCGGGATCCAGACCAACATGTGTGTGGAGACGACGGCCCGGGTGGGCGGGAACCTCGGGTACGACGTGGTGGTCGTGTTCGACGCGACGTACACCTTCGACGTGGAGGGCCCGTTCGGCTGGCGGCGCAGCGCGGACGAGGCGGCACAGGCGTCGGCGGTGACGTTGCACGGGGGCGGGTTCGCACGGGTGGTGAGGTCGCAGGACGTACTCGCCGGAACGAGGTGAGTGACGGCGAGGGGCGGTGACCGACGGGGCGCCCGGTCGTGGGCGTCCCGGGCGGAGGCTGGCCGGAGCGGGGCCCGGTCTCAGTCCTTGGTGCCGGAGGCCAGTTCGCGGCTGCGGTCGCGGGCGGCTTCGAGGGCGGCGATGAGGGCGGCTCGTACGCCGTGGTTCTCGAGTTCGCGGATGGCGTTGACGGTGGTGCCGGCGGGGGACGTGACGTTCTCGCGGAGCCGTACGGGGTGCTCGCCGCTGTCGCGGAGCATGGTCGCGGCGCCGATCGCGGACTGGACGATCAGGTCGTGGGCCTTGTCACGGGGCAGGCCGAGCAGGATGCCGGCGTCCGTCATGGCTTCGACCAGGTAGTAGAAGTACGCCGGGCCGGAGCCGGAGAGGGCGGTGCAGGCGTCCTGCTGCGACTCCGGGACACGGAGCGTCTTGCCGACGGCGCCGAAGATCTCCTCGGTGTGGGCGAGGTGTTCCGGGGTGGCGTGGCTGCCGGCGGAGATGACCGACATGGCCTCGTCGACCAGGGCGGGGGTGTTCGTCATGACGCGGACGACCGGGGTGCCGGCGGCCAGGCGGTCCTCGTAGAAGGAGGTGGGGATGCCGGCGGCGCCGCTGATGACCAGGCGGTCGGCGGGGACATGCGGGGCCAGCTCGTCCAGGAGGGTGCCCATGTCCTGCGGTTTGACCGTGAGGATCAGGGTGTCGGCGGTCTTGGCGGCTTCGGGGTTGGAGACCGGGGTGACTCCGTGGCGGGCGCGGAGTTCGTCGGCCCGCTCCTGGCGGCGGGTGGTGACCAGGAGGTCGGCGGGGGCCCAGCCGGCGCGGATCATTCCGCTGAGCAGGGCCTCACCGATCTTGCCGGTGCCGAGGACTGCGACTTTCTGAGCCATGGCGGGGGATGACCTCCGGGGTGCGCGTCGTCCTGGTGCGTCGTCCTGGTCATCCTCGCACTCGGGGTGCGTGGGGGCGGAGTGATGTCCGGTGGGCGGACGGTGCGCGGACGTCGGCGCCCGGGGGCGCGTCAGGCCGTCCTGCGGCGGAGGGTTGCCGCACCGAGGGCGAGCACCAGCAGGGCGCAGCCGGCGACGATCAGGATGTCGCGGACGAAGGCGGCGGTCATGTCCGTGTGCCGCAGGACCTCGTTCATGCCGTCGACGGCGTAGGACATGGGGAGGACGTCGGAGAGGGTCTCCAGGACGGGGTGCATGTTCTCGCGTGCGGTGAAGAGGCCGCACAGCAGGAGCTGGGGGAAGATCACTGCCGGCATGAACTGCACCGCCTGGAATTCCGAGGCCGCGAAGGCCGAGACGAAGAGGCCGAGGGCTGTGCCGAGGAGTGCGTCGAGCAGGGCCACCAGGAGCAGCAGCCACGGGCTGCCGACGACGTCGAGCCCCAGGAACCAGACCGCCAGCGCGGTGGCCAGGGCGGACTGGACGATCGCGATCGCACCGAAGGCGAGGGCGTAGCCGACGATCAGGTCGCCCTTGCCGAGCGGCATGGCGAGGAGGCGTTCGAGGGTGCCGGAGGTGCGCTCGCGCAGGGTGGCGATCGAGGTGACCAGGAACATCGTGATCAGCGGGAAGATCCCGAGGAGCGAGGCGCCGATGTTGTCGAAGGTGCGCGGGCTGCCGTCGAAGACGTAGCGGAGCAGGAGCAGCATCAGGCAGGGGACGAGCAGCATCAGCGCGATCGTGCGCGGGTCGTGGCGGAGTTGGCGCAGGACCCGGGTTGCGGTGGAGAGGGTGCGCGAGAGGTTCAGGGCGCTCGTCGCAGCAGGAGGCGGGGGGAGCGTCGTCGTACGGGGGGTGCTCATCGTGAGGTCTCCTTCGTGCGGCTTGCTGCGACGGCCGCGTCCACCAGGTGCAGGAAGGCCGCCTCGACGGTGTCGGATCCGGTGCCGGTGCGCAGGGTGTCGGGGGTGTCGTCGGCGAGGATCTCGCCCGCGCGCATGAGCAGGAGGCGGTCACAGCGCTCGGCCTCGTCCATGACGTGGGAGGAGATCAGCAGGCTGGCGCCCCGTTCGGTGGCGATGGCGTGGAAGAGCTGCCAGAGGTCCCGGCGCAGGACGGGGTCGAGGCCGACCGTGGGTTCGTCGAGGACCAGCAGTTCGGGGGTGCCGAGGAGGGCGACGGCGAGGGAGACGCGGTTGCGCTGGCCGCCGGAGAGGTTGCCGGCGAGGGCGTCGGCGTGCGTGGTGAGGTCGACGTCGGCGATGGCCCGGGTGACGCTGTCCCGGCGGCGGTCCGCGGCGACGGGGGTACCCCCGCGCGAGCGAATTCGAGCGGGGGGAAGGCCGGGGTCGAGAACCGAGGCGAAGTAGTCGAGGTTCTGCCGGACCGTCAGGTCGTCGTAGACCGAGGGGGCCTGGGTGACGTAGCCGATGCGGGTGCGCAGGGTGGGGTGGCCCGCTGGGAGGCCGAGCACGTCCAGCGTGCCGGTGACCTTGGCCTGGGTGCCGACGATGGCCCGCATCAGGGTCGACTTGCCGCAGCCGGAGGGGCCGAGGAGCCCGGTGACCTGCCCGCGGGGAACGGTGAAGTCGAGGCCGCGCAGGACGGTGCGGGGGCCTCGGACGACGGTGAGGTCCTGGGCCCGGACGGCGGGGTCGTGCTCGCCGGGGCCCTCGCCGGTGTCCGGGCGTGGAGGGCCGGAGGAGTAATTCACCATATGATGAATAATCCTCTCGGGGACGGGACACGTCAAGCCGGCCGGCGGACCCGCCGAAGGGGCGCGCGGGCACGGTGGCGGCAGGCGCGTGGCGGTGAGGACGCGGGGGAGGCGGGCGGCGGGAGCAGGCCGGGGCGGCGGTATGTGCGGCGCGGGCGCGCGGGCAAGCGGCCCGCGCGGCGATGCGCGGTTACGGGCGGCGATGCGCGGTTACGGGCGGCGATGCGCGGTTACGGGCGGCGGCGCTTCCCGGGGTTGCCGGAACGGCGGGACGTCCGCTTCTCGTACTGGGTGCGGGCCGTTTCGTACTCCTCGCGGTGGAGCCTCTCGCCGGGGGCCTCGACGAGGGAGCGGAAGAAGTAGGCAAGGAGGGAGCCGACGAAGCCGATGGTGAGCAGACCGCGGAGGGACCGCCGGCGGTCCGGGTCGGGCCGCCGTTTGAACGCCTCCCAGGTGTGCCCGAACGCGAGGGCGCTGCAGACCGCGAACATCACGACCATGAGAAGGGTGACGAAACCGCCGACCTCGGCGATCCGGAGGCCCTGGTAGGCGATGCGCAGAACGAGGCAGGCGGCGGCCGCGGCGGCGAGCGAGCCGACGGCGACGCCGATGCGGCGGGCCGGGTAGCCCTTGTCGTGGTCGACCCAGGCCGTCCCGAAGAAGCGGATGGGCTCGGGGCGGGGGCCGACGGGAGTTCCCGAAGGGCCCGCGGGGTGGTCCGGGGTGCCGTTCTCTGCGCTCACGCTTCGATTATGGCGCCGGCACCCACACGGGCTCCGAGCGGGATCGGGTGGGATCAGGTGCAGCGCGGGGCCACGTAGCCGTCGCTGCCGGTCTTCACGTAGGCGTCCGAGACGTACTGGCCGCTGTCGATGTTGCACCAGATGTTCGACGTGCCGTACGGGCCGGTGACGGTCGTGCCCGGACGCTGGCAGAAGATCGGCACCTGCGCGCCCACGGGCAGGGTGCGGACGATGGCGTGGTTCGTTCCCGGACCGCTGCGGACGTTGACCCGGTAACCCGGCGCGACCGGGTAGTACCGCGCGGCCGCCGCCGCGACCGACTCGGCCTCGACGGTGTTCTCTGCTTCTCCGGCATGGTCAACTGCCATGGAAATACTCCCCCGTTGTGCACCCCATGCCTGTCATGGGGTCCCGTTGATACCCCGAAAAAACGCCACCCACACATGTACGTTGTTTGAACGTCGGCGCTGGCACGCCGCCTCGGTCCCGTACGTTTCATCGACTAGGGTCCGTGTGGCGCGCACGCGGACGAACAGCACGGGGGTGGTCCCATGGCGCCACAGCGGGACGTCGGAGCGGGTGCGGAAGCGGAACTTCCCGAGTACGCCGGTCACTACCGTCTCGAGTCCTGCCTCGGCTCCGGTGGAATGGGTGTGGTCCATCTGGCCCGGAGTACGTCCGGGCTGAAACTCGCGGTGAAGGTCGTGCACGCCGAGTTCGCGCGGGACCGCGAGTTCAGGGGGCGTTTCCGCCAGGAGGTCGCGGCGGCACGGCGGGTGAGCGGCGCCTTCACCGCGCCGGTCGTCGACGCCGACCCGGAGGCCGGACGGCCCTGGATGGCCACGCTGTTCATCCCCGGCCCGACGCTCGCCCAGCATGTGAAGCGGAACGGGCCCATGCCCCCACCGCAGTTACGCAGGCTGATGGCCGGACTCGCGGAGGGGCTGCGGGACATCCACCGGGTCGGGGTCGTGCACCGCGATCTCAAACCCAGCAACGTACTGCTCGCCGAGGACGGGCCGAAGGTCATAGATTTCGGCATATCCCGGCCAGAGGACAGCGAGCTGCGGACCGAGACCGGGAAGTTGATCGGCACCCCGCCCTTCATGGCGCCCGAGCAGTTCCGGAGTCCCCGTGAGGTGGGGCCCTCCGCCGACATCTTCGCGCTCGGTTCGCTCTTGGCACACGCCGCTACCGGGCGTGGGCCGTTCGACTCCGACAGCCCGTACGTCGTCGCCTACCAGGTGGTGCACGACGAGCCCGATCTGACCGGCGTGCCGGAGGAACTCACCCCGCTGGTGCTGCGCTGCCTGGCCAAGGAACCCGAGGAGCGGCCCTCCCCCGACGCGTTGATGCGGGAACTGCGCTCCGTCGCGGCCTCGTACGACACCCAGACCTTCATGACCGCCCAGGCCTTCATACCGGCGCAGCGGACGGACCCGGGAGCGGACTCGGCGGGGGCCGTGGCCGCCCGTCAGGAGGTGCCCGACGCGGAGGACCGGGACGCGGAGGACCGGGACGCGGAGGACCGGGACGCGGCCGGGGCCGGGCCCGCCGCCGCGCCCGGCCCTGGTGCCGTCCGCCGCGGCGGCCCGGCGGCGGCCCGGCGTTCCGTGCGGCCTCCCCTCAGCAAGCGGGCACTGGTCGGGGGCGGGGCGCTCGCCCTGGCCGTGTTCGGCACGCTCCTCTCCGTCCAGTTGCTCGGCGACGAGCCCCCGGCCCGGCAGAGAACCGCCGGCACACGGACCACACCGGACGCGTTCCGGGCGTGGGAGGCGGCGCCGTCGGGCAAGCCGGGCAGCCCGCAGTGCTCGTACGGGGCCGACCGGCTGGTGTGTGCCCTGGCGGGGTCGGTGTTCGCCCTCGACCCCGACGACGGCCGCCTGCTGTGGCGGCACGCCACCGCGCGGACGTCGGTGAGCGGACCGCCGGTCGTGTCGGGCGGGCTCGTGCAGCCCGCCCTGGAATTGGGCAGCGGCCCGGAGGCACTCGACCCGGGCTCGGGGAAGCCCCGGTGGCGGCAGGACGCCGCCGAGTACAACGGCCTGACCGGAGCCGGGGACATGCTGCTGCTCACCGGCGCCGACGGCACGGCCACCGGCATGGACAGCGCCTCGGGCGACGTGCTGTGGACCGGGCGGGTGCCGGGGCACGACGCTCCGTACTTCCGCACGTTCGCGGGGGATCCGCTGGCCTACGTGGCAAGCACGTCGGACGACGGTTCCAGCACGCGGGTCACGGCGGTCGATCCGCGGTCCGGTGCGGTGCGCTGGGACGCCCGGCTGGAGGGCATGCTGACGCCGGTCGGCATCACGGGCGAGGCGGTCGTCCTCGCCTTCGACGACCCGGTCCTCGGCGACACGCAGGCCCTGGTCCGCTACACACCGGGCAGCGGGGAGACGCGCCGGGTGACGCTGCCCGTACCGCTGGCCCAGGGGCACGGCACCGTGCACGGGAACATCGCCTATCTGACGGGAACCGGCGGCAGGCTGGTGGCCGTCGACATGGCCGCGCTGCGGCAGCGGTGGAGCCTGGAGACGGGTGTCGCCCGCGGGTCCGCGCCGGTCGCGGACGGGCGGCACGTCTACTTCACGGCGCCGGACGGCCGGCTGCTCGCCGTGGACGCGCGCGAGGGACGGCTGGCCGGGCAGACGGCACCCCGGATGGGTGACCACCCCGACCGCGTGGCCGCCACCCTGCCGGAACCGGTGATCGCCGACGGCCATGTCCACGCCACAGCCCCCGACGGCACGGTCTTCGCCGTGGACGGCCGCGACCCGGTGGACTGGTAGGACCCACGGAACACGGCGGGGCTCACAGAACACCATGGTTCCGTGAGCCCCGTGGGAGCCGGGCGGTTCAGCCCAGCTTCGATACGTCCCGCACCGCGCCCTTGTCGGCGCTCGTGGCCATCGCCGCGTACGCCTTCAGGGCCGCCGAGACCTTGCGTTCACGGTTCTTCGGGGCGTACACGCCGTCCAGTGCCTGCTCGCGGCGGGCCAGCTCGGCGTCGTCGACCAGCAGCTCGACCGAGCGGTTCGGGATGTCGATGCGGACGCGGTCGCCGTCCTCGACCAGGGCGATGGTGCCGCCCGAGGCCGCCTCCGGGGAGGCGTGGCCGAGGGAGAGGCCGGACGTGCCGCCGGAGAACCGGCCGTCGGTGACCAGGGCGCAGGCCTTTCCGAGACCGCGGCTCTTCAGGTACGACGTCGGGTAGAGCATCTCCTGCATGCCGGGACCGCCCTTGGGGCCCTCGTAACGGATGACGACGACGTCACCCCCCTTGACCTGCTTGGTGAGGATCTTCTCGACGGCCTCGTCCTGGGACTCGCAGACGACCGCCGGGCCCTCGAAGGTCCAGATCGACTCGTCGACGCCGGCCGTCTTGACCACGCAGCCGTCCACGGCGAGGTTGCCGCGCAGCACGGCCAGGCCGCCGTCCTTGGAGTACGCGTGCTCGGCGGAGCGGATGCAGCCGCCCTCGTCGTCCTCGTCGAGGGTGTCCCAGCGCTCGGACTGGGAGAACGCCTCGGCGGAGCGGACGCAGCCGGGAGCGGCGTGCCACATCTCCACAGCCTCCGGGGACGGGGAGCCGCCTCGGATGTCCCAGGTCTTGAGCCAGTCGGCCAGGGTGGGGCTGTGGACGGAGTACACGTCCTCGTTCAGCAGGCCGGCGCGGTGCAGTTCGCCGAGCAGGGCGGGGATGCCTCCCGCGCGGTGCACGTCCTCCATGTAGTACGTACGGCTCTTGGCGACGTTCGGCGCGACCTTCGCCAGGCAGGGGACGCGGCGCGAGAGGGCGTCGATCTCGGTCAGGCCGAAGGGCACCTCCGCCTCCTGGGCCGCGGCCAGCAGGTGCAGGATCGTGTTGGTGGAACCGCCCATGGCGATGTCCAGCGCCATCGCGTTCTCGAACGCGGCGACGGTGGCGACGCTGCGGGGCAGGACCGTGTCGTCGTCCTGCTCGTAGTAGCGGCGGGTGATGTCCATGACCGTGCGGGCGGCGTTCTCGTAGAGCGCCCTGCGAGCCGTGTGGGTGGCGAGGACCGAGCCGTTGCCCGGGAGGGACAGGCCGATGGCCTCGGTGAGGCAGTTCATCGAGTTGGCGGTGAACATGCCGGAGCAGGAGCCGCAGGTCGGACAGGCGTTCTCCTCGATGCGCAGGACGTCCGCGTCGGAGATCTTGTCGTTGGCGGCGTCCACCATCGCGTCGATCAGGTCCAGCGTGCGGACCGTGCCGTCGACCAGCGTCGCCCGGCCTGCCTCCATGGGGCCGCCGGAGACGAAGACCGTCGGGATGTTCAGCCGCAGGGCGGCGTTGAGCATGCCCGGGGTGATCTTGTCGCAGTTGGAGATGCAGATCAGGGCGTCCGCGCAGTGGGCCTCGACCATGTACTCCACGCTGTCCGCGATCAGGTCGCGGGAGGGCAGGGAGTACAGCATGCCGCCGTGGCCCATCGCGATGCCGTCGTCGACGGCGATCGTGTTGAACTCGCGCGGGATGCCGCCGGCCGCGACGACCGCCTCGCTGACGATCCTGCCGACCGGCGCGAGGTGGGTGTGACCGGGGACGAACTCCGTGAAGCTGTTGGCGACGGCGACGACCGGCTTCCGGCCGATGTCCGCACCCGGTACGCCGGAGGCTCGCATCAGGGCGCGCGCGCCCGCCATGTTGCGGCCGTGGGTGACTGTGCGGGACCTCAGCTCGGGCATCGTCGCTCGCTCCTTCAGACCTTCTCGGGGTGCCGGGGTCAGAGAATTCTGACTGTCGTCGAGCGTACGCCCGTCATCCAGTGCGCGGGACGGCGCGTCCGTAATGCGGGATACGCATCTCAGTGCGAGGGGTGCGGGGCTGCGGTGAGCGGACGGGGCACGGTGCGTCAGCGGCCGGTGAGGTGGCCCTGGACCACCGGCGCCACCCGTCTGATGATCTGCTCGGGGTCGGCCGAGGCCAGCGGTTCGATCTTGATCACGTACCGGATCATCGCGATCCCGACCAGCTGGGCGGCGGCGAGCTCGGCACGCAGCTCCGCGTCCGCCAGGTCGAGCTGCCCCGCGATACGGCGCAGCAGCTGGCCGGCGACCAGGCGACGGAAGACACCGGCGGCAGTCTCGTTGTTCACGGCGGACCGGATGATCGCGAGCAGCGGAGCCCGGGTCACCGGGTTCTCCCACAGACCGAGGATCATCCGGGTCATCCGCTCCCCGACCTCCTCCAACGGAGCGTCGAGAACCGCTTGGCGACCCTCGAGCACCGGGGCGAAGGCGACCTCGACGGCCGCCTCGAACACCTGCTCCTTGGTGCCGAAGTAGTGGTGCACGAGCGCGGCGTCGACCCCGGCCGACTTGGCGATGCCCCGCACGGATGTCTTGTCGTACCCATGTTCGGAGAACTCCTCGCGGGCCGCGCCCAGGATGCGGTCGCGGGTGTCGGCCGACTCCGTGCGCGGTGGCCGGCCACGGCGCCGGGGTACGGTGCCGTGGCGGCCTGGGGACACGTCCGGGCCTCCGGGGGCGCGGGCGCCGGTCATCGGCGCGGTGTCCGCAGCGCCGAGGCCGCCGACGCCAGGTGCAGGCGGGTGAACGCCAGCGCCTCCTCCAGGTCGGCCTCGCGCTCGGCGCCGGACATGGCGCGGCGGGTGTTGACCTCGATGACGACATGGCCGTCGAAGCCACTGTGGGCGAGGCGCTCCAGCACCTCGGCGCAGGGCTGGTCACCGCGGCCGGGCACGAGATGCTCGTCCTTGGCCGAGCCCCGGCCGTCGGCGAGGTGGAGGTGACCGAGGCGGTCGCCCATGCGGTCGAGCATCCCGAGGGTGTCGGTACGGGATGTCGAGGCGTGGCTGAGATCCATCGTGAAGTGGCGGTAGTCGTCCTTGGTGACGTCCCAGTCGGGGGCGTAGGCGAGCATCTCGCGGTCGCGGTAGCGCCAGGGGTACATGTTCTCGACGGCGAACCGCACATCCGTCTCGTCCGCCATCCGCCAGATTCCGTCGACGAAGTCGCGGGCGTACTGGCGCTGCCAGCGGAACGGCGGATGGACGACGACCGTGGCGGCACCGAGCCTCTCGGCGGCGGAACGGGCCCGCTGGAGCTTGGTCCAGGGGTCGGTGGACCACACGCGCTGCGTGATGAGCAGGCAGGGGGCGTGCACGGCGAGGACGGGGATGCGGTGGTAGTCGCTGAGCCGGCGCAACGCCTCGATGTCCTGGCTGACCGGATCGGTCCACACCATGACCTCGACACCGTCGTACCCGAGGCGCGCGGCGATCTCGAAGGCCGTCGCCGTCGACTCCGGATAGACGGAGGCCGTCGACAGAGCGACCTTCGCATCCGGGATGCGCACCGCTGGATCTGCCACGAGGGACAGCGTACGGGGTGTGTTCGACGGGTGGGACGCGGACGGCCGGCTTCGGCCAGGGGCCGTCCGGCGTGGCCGCGGCCACGTGTCCGCAGGGCACGGGACGCTTCGTCCGTTCGAGGGACCTGCGGTCCGGAAGGCCGCCGTGTGACCGAGCTGACCGGACATCACCGCGCGGCCCGGCTCGCCGCCCACCGCGCGGTGGGCGTTCACGCCGCCCCGGTACGCCGTCCTCCCGCGCGGGATGCCGCTACGCGGGCCCCATGTGGTCCAGGCGGCGCAGGATGACGCCCTCGCGCAGCGCCCAGGGACAGATCTCCACGGACTCCACCCTGAACAGGTCCATCGCGGCCTCCGCGACCAGTGCCCCGGCGACCAGCTGGCCCGCGCGCGCCTCGGAGACGCCCGGCAGCTCGGCGCGCTCGGCGGTGGTCATCGCGGACAGCCTCGACGCCCACCCCTCCAGGGACTGGCGCTTCAGCTCGCGCGGGACGTACAGGCCCTCGGCGGAGCGGGCGGCTCCCGCGATGCGGGCGAGCTGCTTGAAGGTCTTGGAGGTGGCCACCACGTGGTCCGGCGGGCCGAGGCGGCTGAACTCGCCGACCGTACGGGCGATCTCCGTGCGAACGTGCCGGCGCAGCGCCCGGACGTCATCCGGCGCCGGCGGGTCGCCGGGCAGCCGGGTGCCTGTGAGGCGGCCGGCGCCCAGCGGCAGTGACACCGCGGCGTCGGGTTCCTCGTCCATCCCGAAGGCGATCTCCAGCGAGCCACCGCCGATGTCGATGACCAGCAGCTTTCCCGCCGACCAGCCGAACCAGCGGCGGGCGGCGAGAAAGGTCAGCCGGGCCTCCTCCGGACCGGTGAGGACCTGGAGTTCGACTCCGGTCTCCCTGCGCACGCGCTCCAGGACCTCACCGGCGTTGCGGGCGTCGCGCACCGCCGAGGTCGCGAACGGCAGCAGTTCCTCGACACCCTTGTCCTCGGCGGCCTGGAGTGCGTCGCGGACGACCCGGATCACCCGGTCCAGACCGCCGGGACCGATCGATCCGTCCGTGTCCAGCAGCTGTGCGAGGCGCAGCTCCGCCTTGTGGGAGTGCGCGGGCAACGGACACGCCCCGGGGTGCGCGTCCACCACCAGCAGATGCACCGTGTTCGAACCCACGTCGAGGACACCGAGTCTCATGCACGGAACGCTACTGCCCGTCGCATGGCCCGGACCCCGCTCCGGGGCACTCGGTCCGGTGGAGGACCGTGATCCGGGCGACTTACCCTGGACGGGTGCCAAAGACGAAAAAGGCGAAGACCGGCAAGACGGACAAGAAGACCGGACGGGTCAAGCAGAACAAGACCCCCGAATCGGCCGACGGTCCGTCGGGGGTGCCGCCGAACGACGAGAAGGGCCTCGACTTCGCCCGGGCGTGGGTGGAGTTCCCCGATCCGGCGGACGAGGAGCAGGTGTTCCGCTGCGATCTGACCTGGCTGACCTCTCGCTGGAACTGTGTCTTCGGCAGCGGTTGCCAGGGCATCCAGGCGGGCCGTGCGGACGACGGATGCTGCACCCTGGGGGCGCATTTCTCGGACGAGGACGACGAGAAGCGGGTCGCGGGGCACGTGGCGAGGCTGACACCGGACATCTGGCAGCATCACGACGTGGGAATCCGGGGCGGCTGGGTCTCCGAGGACGAGGACGGTGACCGCCAGACGCGCCCCTTCGAGGGATCGTGCATCTTCCAGAACCGGCCGGGCTTCGCCGGCGGCATGGGCTGTTCGCTGCACATCCTCGCCGTACGGGAGGGCCGCGAGCCGCTGGAGACCAAGCCGGACGTGTGCTGGCAGTTGCCGGTCCGGCGGACCTACGACTGGATCGACCGGCCCGACGACACGCGTGTACTGCAGGTGTCGATCGGTGAGTACGACCGCCGGGGCTGGGGCCCCGGCGGCCACGACCTGCACTGGTGGTGCACGTCGGCGACCTCGGCGCACGGCGCGGGCGACCCCGTGTACGTGTCCTACCGGGCGGAGCTGACCGAGCTGATGGGCAAGGCCGGTTACGACCGGCTGGCCGAGCTGTGCGAGGAGCGGCTGGCCTCGCAGCTCCCGCTGCTGGCACCGCATCCGGCGGATCCCGCCTGATCCACCCGCCGATGTGCGGGACTCGGACCACCGGTCACGGGCCTGAAAGCCACGCGGTCACGACGCGGACGGACTCGGACCGCCACCCCTGCCCCTGCCCCTGCCCCTGCCCCTGCCCCTGCCCCCACCGGTGCCCTCGTCCTCGGTGGGCGGTGGTGTCGTGTCCGCCGGGTGGGCGGGGGCGGCCGGGCCTCCGGGCGGTGATTCCGCGGGCGCAGGGCCGGACGCCGGGGGCGGGTCGCTCGGGGCGGGCTCCGACGGGGGCGGCGACGTGGGCGTCGGGGCCGGGGGTGACGGCGGAGGACCGCCCGGGTCGCCGGGGCTCGGAGACGGACTGCCCGGGGGAGCGGGATGCGCCGTTCCCGGACTTCCCGGGCTGCCGGGGCCTTCGGAGTGACCGGGGAACGGGGCGTCCGGGAAGGAAGGGCCGGGTGTGTCGCCATGGCCGCGGCTGTCGATGGTCACCACGGCACCGGCGGGCGAGACCGCCACCCGCGCGTTCCAGCGGCCGGACGGCTCGCGCAACTGATCGACGTACACCCTGACCGTCAGCGACTGGCCCGCCCGGAGCGTTCCCGACGACTGGCTCAGGTAGAGCCAGGGCGCCCCCGTCGACGCGGACCAGCGGACCGGTGCGACGCCCCGCGCGGCGAGCGTGATCAGTGTGGTGTCGCCGCTGTGACCGGCGGTGACGCCCAGCACGGAGGGTCCCCCGTGGCCGGCGCCGGTGACCCCGACGACCTCCACGGACACGTCCGCCCTGCCGTTCTGACCGCTCTTGCCGTCCCTGCCGAAGGGGCCCCCGGGCCGCGGGCCGGGGTTGCCGGTGTTCTCGTAGCCGCCCGGGCCGTCGAGACCGACGGTCGAGTCGTCCTGCCGCGCGGAGGCCGACCGGCCGTCCCGGCCCTCGCCGACGGGGGTGCCCCGGTGGGCGGCGTACAGCGCGAGCACGGGCGCGGCGACGACGGTGGCGACGACGGTCGTCGTGACCGCACGCGCGCGCAGCCGGTCCCGGCGGGCGACGCGGTCCTTGGGATCCATCGGGAAGCCGCGCCGGTCGAAGCGGGGCGCGCCGCGCCGCGCGCGCGGATGGTGTGCGAGGGCGGTGCGCAGGGCCGCCCCGGGGGCCGGGAGGACGGGCAGGGCGTCGGGGGTGACGCAGTTGCCGGGCCAGCGGCCGGGGATGGCACGGCCCGCGGTGCGGCGACAGTGCGGGCAGTCGTCGACGTGCCGGACGAGTTCGCGACGCAGTGCGCTGCTGAGTACGAGCCGGTTGTCGCCGGTGAGATGCGCCACACCCGGGCAGGCGCCGGTCTCGACGACGGCGAGTGCCGCGCGGGTGCGCTCGACCTCGCAGGCGGCGGAGGCGAGGAGTTCGTGGGCGGCGTCCGGCTGCATGCCGAGCACGGCGGCGACCTCGTGGGCCCCGAGGTGGTGCCGGACCGCGAGTTCGAGCGCCTCACGCTGCTCAGGCGTGGTGCCCGCCGCCTCCGGCCAGGCGAGCAGGGCCAGTTCACGGCGGCGCTGCTCCCGCACCTCCTCGGAGACGGCGGGGACGGCGGTCCGCGCCGCCCCCTGCCGGTCGGTCCGGCCCGCCACAGGGGTGACCTGACGTTTCTGCCGGGTTTCGGCCAGCTTGCGCAGGCAGGCCCAGCGGGCCAGCGCGTACAGCCACGCCCTGCGGTCCCCGGGCGCCTCCGGGACGTGCCGGCCGCGGCGCTCCGCGAGCGTGAGGACGTCGGCCAGGGCTGCGGTCGCCGCGTCGTGGTCGCACAGCACCGACAGGCAGTAGGTGAACAGGCCGTCCAGATACGGTTCGTGGCAGGTGGACGGCCGGTGTGCCAGCGCGCGCGCGGCCCCGCGGTCGCGCACTTCCCGGTGTGCGCCGGTCGTGCGGGGCGGGATCTCCGGGCCACTGCTCGTCATTCGGCGACCGTAGGCGGCCGGGGGCGGCCCCTTCCGGAGCCCTGCGCACTTTTAATCCGTACGGGTGAAACGATCCCTCAATCGGGGACGGGAACCCTTCGTTCCACGGGCGGGACGGGGCGATCGGCCCGGTCCCGGGGCCGGTGACCGTGCCGGTGACCGAGCTCCGGACGCCGGGCTGTCAGTGCCGGGCGCTACGGTTTCGACCATGGCTGCCCGTTCCAAGACCACCAAGGACCGACCGTCCTACCGCTGCACCGAGTGCGGCTGGCAGACGGCGAAGTGGCTCGGGCGCTGCCCCGAGTGCCAGGCCTGGGGGACGGTCGAGGAGTACGGCGTGCCCGCGGTCCGCACGACGGCGCCGGGGCGGGTCACCACCTCCGCCGTGCCCATCGGCCAGGTCGACGGCCGGCAGGCCAAGGCCCGTTCCACCGGCGTTCCCGAGCTGGACCGGGTGCTCGGCGGCGGGCTGGTCCCCGGCGCGGTGGTGCTCGTCGCGGGCGAGCCCGGTGTCGGCAAGTCCACGCTCCTGCTGGACGCCGCGGCCAAGTCGGCGAGCGACGAGCACCGCACGCTCTATGTCACGGGCGAGGAGTCGGCGAGCCAGGTCCGGCTGCGCGCCGACCGGATCCACGCCATCGACGACCACCTGTACCTCGCCGCCGAGACGGACCTGTCCGCCGTTCTCGGCCATCTGGACGCGGTGAAGCCGTCTCTGCTGATCCTCGACTCGGTGCAGACGATCGCCTCCCCGGAACTCGACGGCGCGCCGGGCGGCATGGCCCAGGTGCGCGAGGTGGCGGGCGCGCTGATCCGCGTCTCGAAGGAGCGCGGGATGTCCACGCTGCTGGTGGGCCATGTCACCAAGGACGGCGCGATCGCGGGGCCGCGCCTGCTGGAGCACCTGGTGGACGTCGTCCTGAGCTTCGAGGGCGACCGGCACGCGCGTCTGCGCCTGGTCCGGGGTGTCAAGAACCGCTACGGCACCACCGACGAGGTCGGCTGCTTCGAACTGCACGACGAGGGCATCACGGGCCTGGCCGACCCCAGCGGGCTGTTCCTGACCCGCCGCGCGGAGCCGGTGCCGGGCACCTGCCTGACGGTGACGCTGGAGGGCCGCCGGCCCCTGGTCGCCGAAGTGCAGGCGCTCACCGTCGACTCGCAGATCCCCTCCCCCCGCCGCACCACGTCGGGACTGGAGACCTCGCGCGTCTCGATGATGCTCGCCGTGCTGGAACAGCGCGGCCGCATCAGCGCCCTGGGCAAGCGGGACATCTACTCCGCGACGGTCGGCGGGGTGCGGCTCTCCGAGCCGGCGGCGGATCTGGCGATCGCGCTCGCCCTGGCGTCGGCGGCGAGCGACACCCCGTTGCCCAAGAACCTGGTCGCGATCGGCGAGGTCGGCCTCGCGGGCGAGGTCAGACGGGTGACGGGGGTGCAGCGCAGGCTCTCCGAAGCGCACCGCCTGGGCTTCACGCACGCGCTCGTGCCGGGCGATCCGGGCAAGATCCCGTCAGGGATGAAGGTTCTGGAAGTCGCGGACATAGGGGACGCCCTGCGCGTCCTTCCACGCTCGCGTCGCCGGGACGCCCCACGGGACGAGGAGGACCGCCGGTAGACTTTGCCCTGGTCTCGCCCGTCCGTACGAACCGAGTGTGTCAGGGCCCCTGTCCGGATCAGGCCGGACAGGGAGCGGGGCGTGATCCGAACGGGAGACCCTGAGCGGGGGCGCCCCCGACACCGCGACCGGAGGAGTGCAGTGGCAGCCAACGACCGGGCAGCAACTCCCGGAAAGTCCGGCGGGAGTACCGGCTCCGATCGCCTGATGCGCGCCTCGCTGAGCGCCGTGGCACCCGGTACCGCCCTGCGTGACGGCCTGGAGCGCGTCCTGAGGGGCAACACCGGCGGTCTCATCGTGCTCGGTTCCGACAAGACCGTCGAGACACTGTGCAGCGGCGGTTTCGTCCTGGATGTCGAGTTCACCGCGACCCGGCTGCGCGAGCTGTGCAAGCTCGACGGCGGCATAGTCCTGTCGTCCGACCTGTCGAAGATCCTGCGGGCGGGCGTCCAGCTGGTGCCGGACCCGACGATCCCGACCGAGGAGACGGGCACGCGGCACCGCACCGCCGACCGGGTCTCCCGGCAGGTCGGTTTTCCGGTCGTCTCGGTCTCCCAGTCGATGCGCCTGATCGCGCTCTACGTCGACGGCCACCGCCGCGTCCTGGAGGACTCGGCGGCGATTTTGTCCCGCGCCAACCAGGCGCTCGCGACGCTGGAGCGCTACAAGCTCCGCCTCGACGAGGTCGCCGGCACGCTCTCGGCGCTGGAGATCGAGGATCTGGTGACCGTGCGGGACGTCTCGGCGGTCGCGCAGCGTCTGGAGATGGTGCGCCGCATCGCCACCGAGATCGCCGAGTACGTGGTCGAGCTGGGCACCGACGGCCGTCTCCTCGCCCTTCAGCTGGACGAGTTGATCGCGGGTGTGGAGCCGGAGCGCGAGCTGGTCGTGCGGGACTACGTGCCCGAGCCCACCGCCAAGCGCTCCCGCACGGTCGACCAGGCCCTGCACGACCTGAACGGCCTCCCCCAGGCGGAGCTGCTGGACCTGCCCACGGTGGCCCGGGCGCTGGGCTACACCGGCTCCCCCGAGACCCTGGACTCGGCAGTGTCCCCGCGCGGCTTCCGGCTCCTCGCCAAGGTACCGAGGCTGCCCGGCGCGATCATCGACCGTCTGGTGGAGCACTTCGGCGGCCTGCAGAAGCTGCTGGCCGCCAGCGTGGACGACCTCCAGACGGTGGACGGCGTCGGCGAGGCCCGCGCCCGCAGCGTCCGGGAGGGCCTGTCGCGGCTGGCGGAGAGCTCGATCCTGGAGCGGTACGTCTAGTGCCCTATGTCATAGATTCGTTGAATAAGTAGACTGTCTTCATGGCGAACGAGCCGGGACCGCCCAGCGGAACGACAACCCGAAGCCCTTCCTCTGAGACGAAGGACGCCGACGAGATCCTTCAACGCCTCGCTTCACATCTTGATCGAATTCCCGGCGCAGGACACTAGGGCGGGTTCCATGGCACGGCCTCCGGTCTGCTGCCGGCGGGTCGTGCCGGACCGGCCCTGTGGCTCCGGCCCGGGTGGCCGTCAGGCGCTCTTCAGCACGAAGGACGTCCGTACCTTGGTGAATCCCGGTGCCTTCGCCTCGACCAGGTACGTGCCTGCCTCGGCCGACCCGGCCGGAGGCGTCGCGCACCGCGGGGCACTCGGCTTGCGGTCCCACTTCACGGTGTACGTGATGCTGTCGTCCGCGGGCACCCGGAACACCAGGCTCTCCGAGCCCCTGGGGCAGTCGTCCGACGCCCAGTACGTGTCGTCGGCGGTCGCCCGAGTGATCGTCAGCACCGTGCTCCCCGGACCGAGGTCGACCTTGCAGTCGCTGCCGGAGATGTTCCGCGCGGTCAGCCGGAAGGCGGGCTTCCCGTCGGGCTCGTAGGAGTTGCGGACACTGCTCAGGCTGAACTTGACGGCGACCGCGGTGCAGTCGGGGAGCCCGGAACCGGTCGGCAGCGCGTCGCCCGCACCGACCCCCGCCGTGCCGCCCCCGGAGCCGCCGCCGGCGCTGCCCCCGCCGTCGCCACCGTCGTCCGAACCGCTGCCGTCCGGCCCGCCGGAGTCACCGGGGTCGCCGTTCGCCCCGTCGTCCCCGGTGCCGGTGCCGGACGAGGAACCGCCCGATTCCTCGTCACCGGACTCGTCACGGCCGCCCGGCGCCTGACTGATCACCGGCCCCGAACTCGACGGTCCCGGAGTGATGGTGGAGGGCGTGGGATTCTTGCCGTTGGCCCCGTTGTCGTGCCCGCCGCCGTCCCCGCCACCGGAGACGACGACCCAGGTGACCAGCAACGCCAGCACACCCAGCAGGGACAGCAGTACGGCCCTCCTTCGCCAGTAGATGGAGGAGGGAAGCGGCCCGACCGGATTGCGCAGAGATCCCACGGCGCAAACTGTACGAGAAATCCCGGCCTTCGCTGGCCCCACCCGCCGCTGCGAGCCCAACTTTTCCGGATCATCATCCCGGAAACCGCCGCCCGTCCCCGCTCTTCCTCAGGCACGACACGCAACGGTCGCGGAGTGTGATCACACGGCCGCCCCCTTTACGGTCCGTGACCGAGGAGTTCAGGGACCGCCCCGGCCACCGGGAGCTCCGCACTCCGGCACCCCGTGTTCGCGATCGCGTCCCTTGCAGCCTTGGCCACGGATCGGGCCGCCACGGCGGCACGACGGGGTGGCGATGTCACCGTTCGTGCCGGTGGTCGTGGCAGGATCGAGAGGCCATGACTGCTCTCACGAAGTCCCCGCCCGACGGCACTGCCGATCACGTGTCCGAGCACGCTCCCGGAGCGCCGCTCCACTCCCCGGTCATCGACTGGTTCGACGAGCACGCCCGGGATCTGCCGTGGCGGCGCCCGGAGGCCGGTGCGTGGGGGGTGATGGTCAGCGAGTTCATGCTCCAGCAGACCCCGGTGAACCGGGTCCTGCCCGTCTACGAGCAGTGGCTGGCCCGCTGGCCGCGCCCCGCCGGCCTCGCCGCCGAGGCGCCCGGCGAGGCCGTCCGCGCCTGGGGCCGGCTCGGTTACCCGCGCCGTGCGCTGCGGCTGCACGGCGCCGCGGCCGCCATAACGGAACGGCACGGTGGCGACGTACCCGCCGACCACGCGCAGCTCCTGGCCCTGCCCGGCATCGGCGAGTACACGGCCGCCGCCGTGGCGTCGTTCGCGTACGGGCAGCGGCACGCCGTGCTGGACACCAATGTGCGCCGGGTGTTCGCCCGTGCGGTGACCGGTGTCCAGTACCCGCCGAACGCCACCACGGCCGCCGAGCGCCGGCTCGCCCGTGCGCTGCTGCCCGAGGACGAGTCGACCGCCGCGCGGTGGGCCGCCGCCTCCATGGAGCTGGGGGCACTGGTGTGCACGGCGAAGAACGAGTCGTGCCATCGCTGCCCCATCGCCGCACGGTGCGCCTGGCGGCTCGCGGACAAGCCGGCACACGACGGCCCTCCCCGCCGGGGACAGACGTACGCGGGTACGGACCGTCAGGTCCGCGGGCGGCTGCTGGCCGTGCTCCGGGAGACGCACGGTGCCGTACCGCAGGCGGCCCTGGACCGGGTGTGGCAGGAGCCGGTGCAGCGCGCCCGCGCGCTGGACGGCCTGGTCGCCGACGGTCTGGTCGAACCACTGCCCGGCGGGCTCTACCGGCTGCCGCTGACCTGACCGCCACCGGCCCGGCTCCGGCCCGGCTCCGGCCCGGCCGTTCCGCGTTCCCGCCCGGGCGGCGCACATCGACCCACAAGACGCCCAAATCCCCCACCGCTTTACCTCGTTCCTACTTCCGTTACACAACCGACGGACAGCCGAGGGCAGGCCGCAGGCTGCTCCGCACAGTGCCGTGACAACGCCTCCGTACCTTCGTTCCCGTGCCCCGCACGCAACACGCAGAACGCAACACGCAGAACGCAGCGCACAGCGCACCGGGGCGCGAGCACCACGGATCACGGCAGTGGACCGGGCCGCACGGGCGGGCCGGTACGGGGAACGGAAGGCGGTTCACCATGGCGCAGGGCGAGGTGCTCGGGTTCGAGGAGTACGTCCGCACCCGGCAGGACGCGCTGCTGCGCAGCGCCCGCCGTCTGGTGCCGGATCCCGTCGACGCGCAGGACCTGCTGCAGACCGCGCTGGCCCGGACGTACGGCCACTGGGACGGGATCGCCGACAAGCGGCTGGCCGACGCCTACCTGCGCCGCGTCATGATCAACACTCGGACCGAGTGGTGGCGCGCCCGCAAGCTGGAGGAGGTGCCCACCGAGCAGCTTCCGGACGTCTGCGTGGACGACGCCACCGAGCAGCACGCCGACCGCGCCCTCCTGATGGACGTGCTGAAGGTGCTCGCCCCGAAGCAGCGCAGCGTGGTGGTGCTGCGACACTGGGAGCAGATGTCCACGGAGGAGACGGCCGCCGCACTCGGCATGTCGGCCGGAACGGTCAAGAGCACGCTGCACCGGGCGCTCGCCCGGCTCCGCGAGGAGCTGGAAACCCGCGAGCTGGACGTACGCGCGCTGGAGCGTGAGGAGCGGGAGCGTTGCGCGGCCTGACCGGCGTGGGACCCATGCGGGTCCGGAGAACCGCCCAGGCGGCGACCACGGCGACGTCCGTGCTCGCCGCCCTCGTCTTTTTCGTCACCGCCTGCGGTACGGGCGGCACCGGTGCCCGTGACGAGGGCCCCGCGCACGCGGACTCGGTGGTCAGCCCGCTGCCCACCTCCTCGTCCTCCGCCCTGCCCACACCTTCGCGGGCGGAGGCGGCGACCGGGGCCGGGGGCCGGGTGGACGCGGTGCGGCTGGTCAAGGGGGACCCGGCCGTCTCGGCGGCGGTCAAGCGGGAGCTGAAGCCGTGCGTGGGCGACGAGTACCCCGTCGACGTGAGCTACGGCAACCTCACCGGGGGGACCACGAACGACGTCGTCGTCAACGTGCTGACCTGTGGGGACGCAGTGGGCGTCGGTTCGTACGTGTACCGCGACCAGGGCGGTGCGTACGTGAACGTGTTCCAGACCGAGGAACCCCCCGTGTACGCGGAGATCGACCGCGGGGACCTGGTGGTGACGATGCAGGTGTACGACCGGGGCGACCCGGTGTCGAGCCCGTCCGGCGAGAACGTGATCACCTACCGCTGGACCGCGGGCCGGTTCACCGAGGAGTTCCGCACCCACAACGACTACGGCAAGGTGTCCGGCACGGAGCCGGCACCGATGCCGGGCAGCTGAGATCCGGGGACCGGGACCGGCCCGGAGTGGGGGACCCGGACCACAGGCGAGGGTGTGCGGCGTGAACCGGCGGGCCGCACGGTCCGATGAAGGGGATGAACCCTCCGCGCGGTCCGCGCGTCCGTCCGGTGGGCGGGGCGAAACCCCCGCACCGGTCCGGCACCGCACAAACACCGAGCACCGAGCACCGAGCACCGAGCACCGAGCACCGAGCACGAGAGCTGAGAGCTGAGAGCTGAGATCACCAGGATGGCAGACCAGACCCACGTCCTGTTCGTCGAGGACGACGACGTCATCCGTGAGGCCACCCAACTCTCCCTGGAGCGGGACGGCTTCGCGGTCACAGCGATACCCGACGGGCTGTCGGGCCTGGAGGCGTTCCGCGCCGACCGGCCGGACATCGCGCTGCTCGACGTCATGGTGCCCGGCCTCGACGGCGTCAGCCTGTGCCGGAGCATCCGCGACGAGTCGACGGTGCCGGTGATCATGCTGTCGGCACGGGCGGACGCCATCGACGTGGTCCTGGGCCTGGAGGCGGGAGCCGACGACTACGTGACCAAGCCGTTCGACGGTGCCGTCCTGGTCGCCCGCATCCGGGCGGTGCTGCGCCGGTTCGACCGGGCGAACGGCAGCCGGGAGGAAGCGGAGGCCGGGGCCCTCGCCGGCGCGCTGGCCTTCGGTGAACTGGAGATCGACACCGTGGGCATGGAGGTGCGTCGGGCCGGGACCCCGGTGGCGCTGACCCCGACCGAGATGCGGCTGCTGCTGGAGTTCTCCTCGGCGCCGGGCATCGTCCTCTCCCGCGACCGGCTGCTCGAACGTGTCTGGGAGTACGGGTGGGGCGGCGACACCCGCGTCGTCGACGTCCATGTGCAGCGGCTGCGCGGGAAGATCGGCCAGGACCGCATCGAGACGGTCCGCGGCTTCGGCTACAAACTGAAGGCCTGAACACGGACATGCGGCGACACGTCGGACGGCTGGTGGGTGCGGGGCTCGAGCGGGCGGGCGTCCTCACCGGGCTGAGATGGAAGCTCAGTGCCGCCATCGCCCTGGTCGGCGCGCTGGTGGCGGTCGCGCTGAGCCTGGTCGTGCACAACGCCGCCCGGGTGTCGATGCTGGACAACGCGCGCGATCTCGCCGACGAGCGCATCATGATCGCCCAGCGCAACTACGAGCTGTCCGGGCGGCTGAACTTCCCCGACACCAAGGTCGACGACCCCGAACTGCCGACGGAGCTGCGGGCGAAGGTGGAGGAGGGCCGACGGGCCACCTACGTGGCCGACCGGCCGGGCGGGGCGCCGGACATCTGGGCGGCCGTACCGCTGAAGAACGGCCATGTCATGTCCCTGCATTCAGGCTTCACGGACCGCAGCTCGGACATCCTCAAGGACCTCGACCAGGCCCTGGTGATCGGTTCCATCGCGGTCGTCCTGGGCGGCAGCGCGCTCGGGGTGCTGATCGGCGGGCACCTGTCACGCCGGCTGCGCAAGGCGGCGAGCGCCGCCAACCGGGTCGCCAAGGGGGAGACGGAGGTCCGGGTGCGCGAGGCCATCGGCGGGGTCGTCCGGGACGAGACCGACGACCTGGCCAGCGCGGTGGACGCGATGGCGGACGCGCTGCGTCAGCGGCTGGAGGCCGAACGCCGGGTCACCGCCGACATCGCGCACGAACTGCGTACCCCGGTCACCGGTCTGCTGACCGCCGCCGAACTCCTGCCGCCCGGCCGGCCCACCGAGCTGGTGCTGGACCGGGCGAAGGCCATGCGCACCCTGGTCGAGGATGTCCTGGAGGTGGCCCGGCTGGACGGCGCGTCCGAGCGGGCCGAGCTGCAGGACATCCTGCTGGGCGAGTTCGTCACCCGGCGGGTCGCGGTCAGGTCCTCCCGTCTGGATCGGGCCGGGGCCCGCGGGCCCGGACCGATCCAGACGGGAGGACCTGGAGGCCCGGACGTCACGGTGCGCGTGGTGCACGAGTCGGAGGTCACCACCGACCCGCGGCGTCTGGAGCGGGTGCTGTTCAACCTGCTGGCCAATGCCGCCCGGCACGGCAGGCCGCCCATCGAGGTCTCCGTCGAGGGGCGGGTCGTCCGGGTCCGCGACCACGGGCCCGGCTTCCCCGCGGACCTGCTTGCCGAGGGGCCGAGCCGGTTCCGCACCGGCAGTACGGACCGGGCCGGGCGCGGTCACGGTCTGGGCCTGACCATCGCGGCCGGGCAGGCCCGGGTGCTGGGGGCACGGCTGACCTTCCGCAACGTGCGGCCGGCCGGCGCGTCCGAGGGGGCGCTCGCCGTGCTGTGGCTGCCGGAACACGCGCCGACGAACACCGGGAGTTATCCGGTACTGCCGTAGGGTGCCCGGCCGAGGAGACCCGGGACCTGGACCGGGTTGCCGGACCGGGGCCCTCAGAACTGCACGCCCTTGCCGTGCAGGAACTTGACCGGGTCGATCGCGGAGCCGTAGTCCGGGCTGGTCCGGATCTCGAAGTGCAGATGGGGGCCGCTGGAGTTGCCGGTGTTGCCGGACGCGGCGATCTTCTGACCGGTCTTGACCATCTGACCGGGCTGCACGTTCACCTCGGAGAGGTGGGCGTACTGGGAGTACGTCCCGTTGCCGTGGTTGATGACGAGGGCGTTGCCGTAGGCCGGGCCGTCGCCGGCGCCGTTGCCGCCCGCCTTGACGACCGTGCCGCCGTGCGCGGCCACCACCTTCGTGCCGTTCGGGACCGCGTAGTCCTGCCCGCTGTGGGCGGACTGCCACATGCCGCCGGCCTGGGCGTAACTCGCGGAGATCTTGTACTTCTTCACCGGGTCGACCCAGGACGCCTTCTTCTTGGCGGGCTGAGCCGGCTTCTCGGCCTTCTCGGCCTTCTTCGCCCCGGCGGGCTTCTTGTTCTCGGCGGCCTTGGTCTTCACGGCCTCGGACTTCGCGGCCTCGGCCTGGGCGTCCGCCTGGGCCCGCACGGCCTTGGCGGTTTCGCTGCCGACGCCCGTGGTGTCGGCGGCGGCCGCGATCCCGGCTCCCACGACGGCCGTGGCTCCCACGCCGGCGGCCATGACGGCCGCACGGGTGCGGAGGTGGGACGTGAGGAAGGAACGGGGCGTGACGCGCTGGGACATCTGAACCTCGCGAGGAAGGGAGCAACGGAAAACCATCGGGCGAACAGGTCCGCTCCGAAGTGGCCATCCCTTGGTAACCCCTCCGCCCACACGGGCACAAAAAGGGCCATCTACGACAGACCTTCGTACTCCCACAGTGAGACGGACGTCTCTTGACACCTCGCCCGTACCGGACGAAAGCCCCACCCGCGGCCGGTCGATCAGAGTTTTACGTTAAATGTCTGTTTTGCCTTTTAGTATTTCTCCACTATTCCGGCTAGTACCGGACGAAACGCCTGTGGAGCATGTCACCGGGGGCGGGGTGCGGACATTCCATAAATGTGGCGTGCACCTCTCTGGCCGCCTACCGCGCGGTAACCCTACGGTTCACCTCGCGTCACTCTCCACGGCGAACATGCACACGACTCATCGACCCGTTGGCAGCGTCACGAGCCCGAGAGGCCCCCACCACATGAGAAGCCGACGCCCCTGGCTGCGCCGCGCATCGGTCACCGCCGTCTCCACCACGGCTCTGGTGGCCCTGGCCGTCCCCGCCCAGGCAGCGACCGCCACCGGCACCTCCGCACCGGCCGCCGCAGACATCGACTACGACGCCTGGCAGCGGGACTGCCAGGCGGTCATGGACCAGGCCCTGCCACAGCTGCAGCAGCGGATCGCGAACCCGCGGCCGGGCGAGAAGCAGGCGATCGTCCTCGACATCGACAACACCGCCCTGGAGTCCGACTTCGGCTTCAGCTTCCCGGCACCGGCCAACGAGCCGGTCCTGGAGGTCGCGCAGTACGCCCAGGAGCGCGGCGTGGCGGTGTTCTTCGTGACCGCCCGGCCGGGCATCATCGAGGCCTTCACCGAGTACAACCTCGACCACGCCGGGTACGAGTCCGCCGGTCTGTACGTCCGCAGCCTCACCGACCTGTTCCGGAACGTGGCCGCCTACAAGACGGCCAGGCGCGTCGACATCGAGTCGAAGGGCTACACGATCATCGCCAACATCGGCAACAACGACACCGACCTGTCGGGCGGCCACGCCGAGAGGACCTACAAGCTGCCGGACTACGACGGCCAGCTCTCGTAACCCCGGACACGGCAGCCGAAAGGGGCCGGTGCCCCTCTCGGGCACCGGCCCCTTTCGGCTGCCGTCACGCTGACGCGTTACGCACTGACGTGCTTACGCGTCCTTGCTGAGATTCGGGCCGGCTCCGCCGGCCGCCTGCTCGATCGGCGGGACGTCGGGCAGGGCCGCCTTCTCCTCGCCCCGGAAGGTGAAGGTCGCGCTCTCGCCCTCACCCTCGGTGTCCACGACCACGATGTGGCCGGGACGCAGTTCGCCGAAGAGGATCTTCTCCGACAGCGAGTCCTCGATCTCGCGCTGGATGGTCCGGCGCAGCGGCCGGGCGCCCAGCACGGGGTCGTAGCCCCTCTTGGACAGCAGCTCCTTGGCGGACTGCGAGAGCTCGAGACCCATGTCCCGGTCCTTCAGGCGCTCGTCCACCTTCTCGATCATCAGATCGACGATCGCGAGGATGTCCTCCTGGGACAGCTGCGGGAACACGACCACGTCGTCGACACGGTTGAGGAACTCGGGACGGAAGTGCTGCTTGAGCTCGTCCGACACCTTGTTCTTCATGCGCTCGTAGTTGGACTTCTTGTCGCCGGCGGCGGCGAAGCCCAGGTTGAAGCCCTTGGAGATGTCCCGGGTGCCGAGGTTGGTCGTCATGATGATGACCGTGTTCTTGAAGTCCACGACCCGGCCCTGGGAGTCGGTCAGGCGACCGTCCTCCAGGATCTGCAGCAGCGAGTTGAAGATGTCCGGGTGGGCCTTCTCGACCTCGTCGAAGAGGACGACGGAGAACGGCTTGCGGCGCACCTTCTCCGTCAGCTGACCGCCCTCCTCGTAGCCCACGTAGCCGGGGGGCGAGCCGAAGAGCCGCGAGACCGTGTGCTTCTCGCTGAACTCCGACATGTCGAGGGAGATCAGCGCGTCCTCGTCACCGAAGAGGAACTCGGCGAGCGCCTTGGACAGCTCGGTCTTACCGACACCGGACGGGCCGGCGAAGATGAACGAACCACCGGGACGCTTCGGGTCCTTCAGACCGGCGCGCGTACGGCGGATCGCCTTCGACAGCGCCTTGACGGCGTCCTTCTGGCCGATGACCCGCTTGTGGAGCTCGTCCTCCATGCGCAGCAGACGCGAGGACTCCTCCTCGGTCAGCTTGAAGACCGGGATGCCGGTGGCCGTGGCGAGGACCTCGGCGATCAGGTCGCCGTCGACCTCGGCGACGACGTCCATGTCGCCGGCCTTCCACTCCTTCTCCCGCTTGGCCTTGGCGGCCAGGAGCTGCTTCTCCTTGTCGCGCAGGGAGGCGGCCTTCTCGAAGTCCTGCGAGTCGATCGCGGACTCCTTGTCCCGGCGGACACCGGCGATCTTCTCGTCGAACTCGCGCAGGTCCGGCGGCGCGGTCATCCGGCGGATGCGCATCCTCGAGCCGGCCTCGTCGATCAGGTCGATCGCCTTGTCCGGGAGGAAGCGGTCCGAGATGTACCGGTCGGCCAGGGTGGCGGCCTGCACCAGCGCCTCGTCGGTGATCGAGACACGGTGGTGCGCCTCGTACCGGTCACGCAGACCCTTGAGGATCTCGATGGTGTGCGGCAGGGACGGCTCCGCGACCTGGATCGGCTGGAAGCGGCGCTCCAGGGCCGCGTCCTTCTCCAGGTGCTTGCGGTACTCGTCCAGCGTGGTCGCGCCGATGGTCTGGAGCTCACCACGCGCCAGCATCGGCTTCAGGATGGAGGCCGCGTCGATGGCGCCCTCGGCGGCACCCGCACCGACCAGCGTGTGCAGCTCGTCGATGAACAGGATGATGTCGCCGCGGGTGCGGATCTCCTTGAGCACCTTCTTCAGGCGCTCCTCGAAGTCGCCGCGGTAGCGGGAGCCGGCGACCAGCGCGCCGAGGTCGAGGGTGTAGAGGTGCTTGTCCTTGAGGGTCTCGGGCACCTCGCCCTTGACGATGGCCTGGGCGAGGCCCTCGACGACGGCGGTCTTGCCGACGCCGGGCTCACCGATCAGCACCGGGTTGTTCTTGGTACGGCGGGACAGCACCTGCATGACCCGCTCGATCTCCTTCTCGCGCCCGATGACCGGGTCGAGCTTGGACTCACGGGCGGCCTGGGTGAGGTTCCGGCCGAACTGGTCGAGGACCAGGGACGTCGAGGGGGTGCCCTCGGCAGGACCGCCGGCCGTGGCGGTCTCCTTGCCCTGGTAACCGGAGAGCAGCTGGATGACCTGCTGCCGCACGCGGTTGAGATCTGCGCCCAGCTTGACCAGGACCTGGGCGGCGACGCCCTCGCCCTCACGGATCAGGCCGAGCAGGATGTGCTCCGTGCCGATGTAGTTGTGACCCAGCTGCAGCGCCTCGCGGAGCGACAGCTCGAGCACCTTCTTGGCACGGGGGGTGAAGGGGATGTGACCCGACGGAGCCTGCTGGCCCTGCCCGATGATCTCCTCCACCTGCTGGCGGACCGCCTCGAGCGAAATCCCGAGGCTCTCAAGGGCCTTGGCGGCGACACCCTCACCCTCGTGGATCAGGCCCAGGAGAATGTGCTCGGTGCCGATGTAGTTGTGGTTGAGCATCCGGGCTTCTTCCTGAGCCAGGACGACAACCCGCCGCGCGCGGTCGGTGAACCTCTCGAACATCGTTAATCGCTCCTCAGAGCGGTCAGGCAGTGGGGGGAACTTCCCCTCCCTGTCCTTCCGCAGCTTAGTCCCGCGAGCGGGGACCGCTCATTCCAACTGCCGACACCGTCGATGGCCTCCTGACCTCGAACGCCGACATATGCTCCAACCCGATGGTGCGAGACGATGTTCCCGCAGACCAGGCAGTTACCCCTATCGCCAGTACGCCGATGGCGAACGCGGGACGTGCCGCCCCGTGTGTCGCCCCCTCCCACTAGGGGTGTCTTACCCGCTGCGACCGACGGTCCATGCCGGGCAGAGGGGTTCCCTCCGCTACGGGCGAACAACCTCGCGCCCCCCGGCCCCCGCACGCCTCCGCGTTCGACACCCTTTGCATGTACACGCAGACCCAGCGTAACCCGGACGGTCTTCCTGCGGTTGCGCCTGGCATGGCCGGCACCGCCCTCTCCGTCATCCCCGTCACCCCGGGCCCGCTCGTCCCCGCGCACCGTTCCGTCACCACGGCCGAGGGGTCCCGGGGCGGTCCGGACGACCCGGTCCTGCGCTGGTACGAGGACGAACAGGGGTGGCCGACGCTGCCCGGTTCTCCGGTACGCCTGTCGGTGGGGGTGCGCTTCGACGTCCTGGACGTCCCCGCCGAGGCCGGCCGTGCGGCGCTGGAGCGTCTGGAACTCCGGGGGCCGGTGGCCCTGCAGGGCGGCCGGACGCGGCTGCTGGTGGCCGTGGGCAGCGCGGAGGAACTGCCGGGGCTGCTCGCCTGGCTGGAGTGGGGCACGCTGGCCCTCGATCTGGCCGCGGTCGGCGCGGGCGGGCTCATCGACGCCCCGCCACCCCCGGGGGCGGTCGGCCACGGTGCCGTCCGGCCGCTTCCGCCGGACCACACCGGCACACAGGGGGCCGCCGTGTGGCTGCGGCCCCCCGAGCCGGGGCGCGAGGTCGAGGCCTCGCTGCCGACACTGTCGGCGACGGGGGGCCGTGGGGGCGCCCCCGATCTCGTACGGCTGGTGAACACGGTGGCCACGCAGTGCCACCGGCTCCGGCTCCTGCGCGCCTGCGGCCGACCACCGGCCGGGGGACGCGGGGCGGGACGGACCGGCAGTCAGCCGTTGGCCTGCTCGTAGGCCTCGCGAATGGCCGCGGGGACCCGGCCGCGGTCGTTGACCTCGTGGCCGTTCTCCTTCGCCCAGGCGCGGATCGCCGCGGTGTCCTGGTTGCCGCCGGAAGCGGCGGCACGCGCCTTTCCACGCCCGCCCGAAGCGCGGCCTCCCGTGCGCCGGCCGCCCTTCACGTAAGGCTCGAGAAGGCCACGGAGCTTGTCCGCATTGGCGGTGGTGAGATCGATCTCGTATGTCTTGCCGTCCAACGCGAACGTCACGGTCTCGTCCGCCTCACCGCCGTCGAGGTCGTCGACAAGAAGAACCTGAACCTTCTGCGCCACCGGATTTCCTTTCATCGATAACGTCAGGGCCTGGGTGTACCGGCGTCCGCCGTATCGCCGTCCCCTGTTATATCCACTGCTGCAGTACATCGGAAAGCAAACCGCTTTTGCCGGAAAAACACAAACCCCGGGAGAGACGGGCTGCCCGCCCGCAGTCCGGAAACGTGCGCGTTTCGGACATAGGGAACCGGGCAAGGCCCACGGCGGCGAAGCAACTGCGGAAGCAAGTACGGAATATGCCCTGGCGTCGCCCGCCGAGGGCCTCCGTCCCGAGGTGCCGGATGCGGAACGCCGAAGATCACAGATGCAGAAGCATCCTGCTGTTGCCCAGGGTGTTCGGTTTCACTCGTTCGAGACCGAGGAACTCCGCGACACCCTCGTCGTAGGAACGCAGCAGCTCGGTGTACACATCGGTGTCGACGGGCGTCTCGCCGATCTCCACGAAGCCGTGCTTGCCGAAGAACTCGACTTCGAAGGTCAGACAGAAAACACGGCGAACACCGAGCCGTCGGGCCGTCTGCAGCAACTTCTCCATCAAGCGATGCCCCACACCGGCACCCTTCAGCCCGGGCTTCACCGCGAGAGTGCGGACTTCCGCAAGGTCTTCCCACATCACGTGCAGCGCGCCGCAGCCGACGACCTCCCCGTTGTCGTCCCGTTCCGCGATCCAGAACTCCTGGATGGCCTCGTAAAGCGTCACCGTTGCTTTGTCGAGCAGGATGCCCTCGCGGACGTAGGCGTCAAGGAGGTGACGAACGGCGGGGACATCGCTGGTGCGGGCCCGTCGGACGGTGATGGCTTTTGCGGGGACATCCGGGCTGTCTGCTGACATGAGCGGACGCTATCGCCCACGCGGGCCCTCGGCCGAGGCGGGGTTCTCCACAGAGGGTTCCGCAGGCGGGGGTTGTTCGGACGATCCGGCTTGTCCGGCCGTTCCGGGCTGTTCCGTTCCCTGCTGTTCCGGCGTTCCCGGCTGTTCGGCCGGCCGGCGTTGTTCCGTGGTTTCCGGAAGGGGTGCGACGCGTACGGCATCGGTGAGGGCCTGGCGCTGTTCCTCGCTCATCATCCCGAAGAAGGCGACGAGTGCGGCGGCGGCGTTGTCGCTTCGCGACCAGGCCTCGTTCATCAGTGCGGCGGCGTAGGCGGCGCGGGTGGAGACCGCCTCATATCGATAGGCCCGGCCTTCCGCCTGGCGGCGCACCCAGCCCTTCTGATGGAGATTGTCCAGAACGGTCATCACCGTGGTGTACGCGATGGACCGCTCCTTCTGCAGATCTTCGAGGACTTCCCTGACGGTGACCGGGCGGTTCCACTTCCACACCCGCGTCATGACCGCGTCTTCGAGTTCTCCCAGTGGGCGAGGCACACCTCGTAACAATAGTGCGAAATCCATATCATGGCGTGCTGATCATGCGTGAAGAGCGACGAACGCGAACAAAACGCGAACAAAACGCGAACAAAAAAGGGCGCACGACTCGCGCCCGGTCACGCTCGAGTCGTACGCCGGATCCGTCTCCCGCGCCGCCCGCGGTCGGCCGGACAGCCGTCGGTCAGCCCGTCGGTCGGGCCTCGGTCTCGGCGGAGGCCCGGTGGGGCGCCTCCGCGCGGGCGAGGGCCGCGTCCACGGCGGCGTCCTCCTTGGCCTTGTTGGCGCCGCCCTGGGTCTTCACGATCACCCGGATCACGCCGATGAAGAGGACGGCCATGACGGCCGGGGGCAGGAGCGCGGAGACGTAGTCCATGGATCCAGGGTAGCCAGGGCCCGGCTGACGGCCGGGCGGGGGTGGGGGTGCGGCGGACGCGCGCGGCGGCTCCGCGGCAGGCTTCTCAGCCCGCGGCGAGCCGCCGGCCCTGCGGGGGCGGGGCGGGCTTGCGACGGGGGAAGACCTCGCCCGGGGTGGGGACGGGCCGGTCCGGCTTCGGGTTGCCGGGTGCGGGGGCGTCGGGAGCCGGCGCGGGTTCGGGCCGGGGAGCGGACGGCTTGCGCTCCGGCTCCTTCTCCGGCTTCTCGGCGGCCTGGCCGCCCGGCAGGGCGAGGAGGCGCGTGCGGGAGGCGGGGACGGCGGACAGGGGGCCCTGGGGCGGCGGAGCTGCGGACGGACTGCCCGGCGGGGACCCCACGGACCCCACGGAGCCCACGGAGCCCACAGAGCCCACAGAGCCCACGCGGACCGTACGGCCGGCGAGGCGGGCGCGCACGTCCTGCTCGGCGAGGAGCCGGCAGCGGTCCAGGAGAGCGGCGGCGCCGGGATTGCCGCGCAGCGCCCGGAGGGCGGCGAGGTCGTCGGCGTCCGGGCGGTAGCCGGCACCCAGCGCCTCCTCCAGGAGCCTGAGATAGCCGACGACGGTGCCGGGGAGGGCAGCGCGGTAGCGGCCGAGGTCGGCCACCAGGAAGGCGCGCAGGCGGGCACCCTCCCCCGTCGCCTCGTCGAGGGACTCGGCGAGGCGGAGGCAGTCCTGGACGTCTTCGGCCGAGGCGGACGTGGGATGCAGGGCGAGGGCGAGGGCACGGCGGAGCACACACAGCTCCTCCGCACCGAACGCCATGCCGCCGCGGGATCCGTAGGGCGTGGGCATGTGACGACGATACGCGCTAATCGGACAAACAGCGCATAGCGCACGGGTGTGGCGTGCGGGCGGGCGCGGTTCCACCCGGGTGGGGGCGGGCCTGGTGAGGGCCGCCCGGTCCCGCTCCGGACGCGGTGACGAATCAGCGGGGCCCGCAGCCCGGCTCCGCCGGCCGTGGCGCTTTCCGGGAACGTGTCACGGTCCGCGGCAGGAACACCCGGGGCCGCACGGCGTGGACTCACAGGGCCCGGCCCGTTCCACGAGGCGTGCGGACCGGCGGGCAGCCCCCGTACGGCTCGGGACCGGCTGCCCGCGGCCCGCGTCCGGTCCCGGAGCGCCGCGTCCGGGTGGCGCTACATCCGCGACACGTTCCGTTCGTGGACCAGGCGCAGGCCGACCAGGGTCAGCCAGGGCTCGTGCTCGTCGATGACCGTGCTCTCGCCCAGGACCATCGGCGCGAGTCCGCCGGTCGCGATGACGGTCACCTCGTCGGGGTCGTCGGAGAGCTCGCGGACCATCCGGCGGACGACGCCGTCGACCTGGCCGGCGAAGCCGTAGATGATGCCGGACTGCATCGCCTCGACCGTGTTCTTGCCGATCACGCTCCGGGGCCGGGCCACCTCGATCTTGCGGAGCTGCGCGCCGCGGACGCCGAGCGCCTCGACGGAGATCTCGATGCCGGGGGCGATCACGCCGCCGACGTACTCCCCGCGCGCGCTGACCGCGTCGAAGGTGGTGGCGGTGCCGAAGTCGACGACGACGGCGGGTCCGCCGTACAGGTCGACGGCGGCGACCGCGTTGATGATGCGGTCCGCGCCGACCTCCTTGGGGTTGTCGGTGAGGATCGGCACGCCGGTCTTGACGCCCGGCTCGACCAGGACCGCGGGAACGTCGCCGTAGTAGCGGCGGGTCACCTCGCGGAGTTCGTGCAGGACGGAGGGGACGGTCGCGCAGATGGCGATGCCGTCGATGCCGTCGCCCAGTTCGTCGCCGAGCAGGGGATGCATGCCCATCAGGCCCTGGAGGAGGACGGCGAGCTCGTCGGCGGTGCGGCGCGCGTCCGTGGAGATCCGCCAGTGCTCGACGATGTCCTCGCCGTCGAACAGGCCCAGGGTGGTGTGCGTGTTGCCCACGTCGATCGTCAGCAGCATGGCCGGCCCCTACTCCGCCGCTCGCAGGTCCAGGCCGATGTCCAGGATCGGCGAGGAGTGCGTGAGGGCGCCCACGGCGAGGTAGTCGACCCCCGTGTCGGCGTACGCCCTCGCGTTGCCGAGGGTGAGCCGGCCGGACGCCTCCAGGGCGGCGCGGCCGGCGACGAGAGCCACCGCCTCCTCGCACTCGCCGGGGGTGAAGTTGTCCAGCAGGATCAGGTCGGCGCCGGCTTCCAGGACCTCGCGGAGCTGGTGCAGGGTGTCGACCTCGACCTCGATCGGCACGTCGGGGAAGCGTTCCCGGACAGCCTGGAAGGCCTGGGCGACGCCGCCCGCGGCGACCACATGGTTGTCCTTGACCAGGGCCGCGTCGGAGAGCGACATGCGGTGGTTGACGCCACCGCCGCAGCGCACGGCGAACTTCTCCAGGGAGCGCAGGCCCGGAGTGGTCTTGCGGGTGTCGCGGACCTTGGCCTGCGTTGTGCCCAGAACGTCCGCCCACGCGCGCGTGGCCGTGGCGACACCCGAGAGGCGGCACAGGAGGTTCAGGGCGCTGCGTTCCGCCGTGAGGAGGTCGCGGGTACGGGCGGTGACGGAGAGGAGCCTGGCGCCTGCTTCCACCCGGTCTCCGTCCTCCACGTGCCGTTCCACCTCGAACTCCGCCGTGCAGACCACCGAGACGACCGCCTCGGCGACCCTGAGACCCGCCACCACGCCCGCCTCCCGCGCGGTGAAGTCGGCGGTGGCGACGGCGTCCTCGGGGATGGTCGCGACCGTCGTCACGTCCACGCCGTGGGCGAGGTCCTCCTGGAGGGCGACGGTGGCGATGTCCTCGACCTCCACCGGGTCCAGCCCCGCGTCGGCCAGGAGCTCGGCGAGCGCGGAGTCGAGGCCGCACTCCAGGTAGGTCTCGTCGTAGGTCTCGCCGTAGCTCTCGTCGCTGTCCGCGCCGCAGGCGCAGCCGTCGCCGCAGCCGCCGGACGGGGCGAGGGGAAGGTCTGGTGTGGTCACTGCTGTCACTGCTCCTGAGGGGCCTGGGGCGGGAGGTTCGGGGCGTTCGGGACGTCGGGAAGAAGCGGGACGTCGGGGAGAGTCGGAGGGAAGTCCGTGGCGTCGGTGGTGTGCACCGCCAGCGTGCGGTCCGGGTTCAGCCGTACGACGATGTGGCGGCGCCATGCGGTGTCGTCGCGCTCGGGCCGGTCCTCGCGCCAGTGACAGCCCCGGGTCTCCTCACGGCGCAGCGCGGCGGCGACCAGGACGCGGGCGACGCACAGGAGGTTCGTCGCCTCCCAGGTGTCGACGCCGGGCTCGGCGGTCTTGCCCTGCTCGTCGAGGGCGTCGCGGGCGTCGGCGTGCAGCCGCTGAAGCCCGTCGGCGGCCTGCCCGAGGGATGCGGCGGAGCGCAGGACCCCGGCTCCCCCGGTCATGATCCGCTGGATGGTGAAGCGGGCCTCCGCGGGGAGGAGGGGGTGCCCGGGGCGCTCGGCGTGCGGGAGGGGCTGCGGCGCACGTGCGCGAAGGGTGTCCCCGGTCCGGCTCGCGGCGATGTCGGCGGCGATGCGCTCCGCGTAGACCAGACCCTCCAGGAGCGAGTTGGAGGCGAGCCGGTTGGCTCCGTGCACGCCGGTGCAGGCGACCTCCCCGCAGGCGTAGAGGCCGGGGACGGTGGTGCGGCCGTGGGAGTCGGTACGGACTCCGCCGGAGGCGTAGTGGGCGGCGGGGGCGACCGGGACGGGCCCGGTGACCGGGTCGATGCCGTGGGCTCGGCAGGCCGCGAGGATCGTCGGGAAGCGGTGCTCCCACATGCCGGCGCCGAAGTGCCGGGCGTCGAGGTACATGTGCTCGGCGTCCTGCTCCCGCATCCGGCGCATGATGCCCTTGGCGACGACGTCCCGCGGGGCGAGCTCGGCGAGCTCGTGCTGCCCCGCCATGAAGCGCACTCCGTCGGCGTCGACCAGGTGGGCGCCCTCGCCGCGTACCGCCTCGGAGACCAGGGGCTGCTGGCCCTCCGCGTCCGGGCCCAGGAACAGGACGGTCGGGTGGAACTGCACGAACTCGAGGTCACTGACCTCGGCACCCGCGCGCAGGGCCAGCGCCACCCCGTCGCCGGTCGAGACGGAGGGGTTCGTGGTCGCGCTGAAGACCTGCCCCATGCCACCGGTCGCGAGCACCACCGCGGGAGCGTGCACGGCCCCCACGCCGTCGTGCTGGCCCTCCCCCATGACGTGCAGGGTCACGCCGGCACTGCGGCCCTCGGAGTCGGTCAGCAGGTCCAGGACGAGCGCGTTCTCGATCGTGCGCAGACCACGCGCGCGTACGGCCTCGACCAGCGCGCGGGAGATCTCCGCGCCGGTGGCGTCCCCGCCCGCGTGCGCGATGCGCCGGCGGTGGTGGCCGCCCTCGCGGGTGAGTTCCAGGCTGCCCTCCTCGGACTCGTCGAAGTGGGCGCCGGTGGCGATGAGCCGGCGTACGGCGTCGGGGCCCTCGGTGACGAGGAGGCGGACCGCCTCCTCGTCGCACAGGCCGGCCCCGGCGACCAGGGTGTCGTCCCGGTGCTGTGCGGGGGTGTCTCCCTCGCCGAGGGCCGCGGCGATGCCCCCCTGGGCCCAACGGGTGGAACCGTCGTCGAGCCGGGCCTTGGTCACGACGACCGTGGCCAGCCCGGCGGCCTCGCAGCGCAGCGCGGCGGTCAGTCCGGCCACGCCGGAGCCGACGACCACGACGTCCGCCTCGATGGACCACCCGGGCGCGGGCGCGTGCAGTCGTATGCCGGTGCTGGTCACGAGGCGGCTCCGAGGGTGCCGAAGGTCAGGGGGACGTTGTCGATCAGGCGGGTCGTGCCGACCCGGGCGGCCACGGCGAGGACGGCCTCGCCGGTGAAGCCGTCGCCGATCTCGGTGAAGTCCGAGGGGTCGACCAGAGCCAGGTAGTCCAGGGTGAGCGGCGGCGTGAAGCGGGCGGCCGCGTCGAGGACCTGGCGGGCGGCGGTACGGACGGCGTCGGGGCCGCCGGCCGTGGCGACGGCGTGTGCGTCGGCCGCCGCTCGGGACTCCCCGAGCGCGCTCAGCGCCTCGGCGCGCGCGCGTGTGGCGGGCACTTCGCGGGCCCGCGCGCGCAGCGCCTCCTGCGCGGCGTGCCGGTCGCGTCCGGCGAACAGGGCACCGGAGAGGGCGAGCGCGGTGCGCCGCTCCGTGGCGGAGAGGTAGCGGTTGCGGCTGGACAGGGCCAGCCCGTCGGCCTCGCGGACGGTGGGGACGCCGACGACGTCGACACCGAAGTTCAGGTCGCGCACCATGCGACGGATCAGCGCGAGCTGCTGGGCGTCCTTCTGGCCGTACAGGGCGACGTCGGGACGGGTGAGGTGCAGCAGTTTGGCGACGACGGTGAGCATGCCGTCGAAGTGACCGGGGCGGGCGGCGCCCTCCAGACGTTCGCCCATGGGACCGGCACTGACGCGGACCTGGGGCTCGCCGCCCGGGTAGACCTCGTCGGCCGACGGGGCGAAGACCACGCCCGCGCCCGCCTGCCCGGCAAGCCCGAGGTCGGCGTCCAGGGTGCGCGGATACCGGTCGAGGTCCTCGCCCTCGCCGAACTGCAGCGGGTTGACGAAGACGGTGACCACGACCTCGCCCGCGGGACCCGCGAGGTCGCGCGCGGCGCGGATCAGGGTGGCGTGGCCCTCGTGCAGGGCGCCCATGGTCATCACGACGGCGCGACGGCCCGTGCGCGCGCGTACGTGCAGGTCGTCGGCGGTGCGCAGCAGGGTGGTGGTCATCGGGGACTTCCCTCGCCATCGCCGGTGGGGCCTGTTTCGCCGGTGGTGCCCGTCGTCCCGTCCGCGAGTACCCCGAGGAGGTCCTCGGCGAGTTCCGGCTTCAGCAGGCCGTGGGCGAGGGCGCGGTCGGCGGTCGCGCGGGCCATCGCCAGATAGCCGGCGACGGCCTGCGGGGCGTGCCGGCGCAGCTCGGCGACATGGGCGGAGACGGTGCCGGCGTCGCCGCGCGCGACGGGGCCGGTGAGGGCCGCGTCGCCGGAGCGCAGGGCGTTGTCCAGGGCGGCGCCGAGCAGCGGGCCGAGCATCCGGTCGGGGGCCTCCACCCCGGCGGTGCGCAGCAGTTCCAGGGACTGGGCGACCAGGGTGACCAGGTGGTTGGCGCCCAGGGCGAGGGCCGCGTGGTAGAGCGGGCGGTTCTCCTCGGCGATCCACTCCGGTTCGCCGCCCATCTCGATCACCAGGGCCTCGGCGGCCAGCCGCAGTTCCTCCGGCGCGGTGACGCCGAAGGAGCATCCGGCGAGCCGCTGCACGTCGACGGGGGTGCCGGTGAACGTCATCGCCGGGTGCAGGGCCAGCGGCAGCGCGCCGGCCCGCAGGGCGGGGTCCAGCACCTTCGCGCCGTACCGGCCCGAGGTGTGCACGAGGAGTTGTCCCGGCCGTACCGCACCCGTCTCGGCGAGCCCGGCCACCAGCTCCGGCAGCGCGTCGTCCGGGACGGTCAGCAGCACCAGTTCGGCACGCCCCAGCACCTCGGCGGGCGCGACCACCGGCACGTCGGGGAGCAGCTGCTCGGCACGCCTCCGGGAGGCGGCGGAGACGGCGGACACAGCCACCGGACGGTGTCCGGCGAGCTGCAGGGAGGCGGCCAGGGCCGGGCCGACGCGCCCGGCGCCGACCACACCGACGCTGAGCCGCGCGGGGCGGTCCCTGGGATCCGGTTGTGGGCTTGTGTTCACGCGACGACGGCCTTCCCGTTCCAGTCCGCTCGGGGTACCGGACGATTTCTCGTCATGCTAACGCGAAACGCGGGCGGCCCTCGGGTGCACGTTTGTCCCCAGGGTGTGGATTTCCCAGGGGAAAACCGGGTGCCCGCTCCCGCCCGTACGCGGGATGGTCCCGGGCATGGGCGATACGGCGGAGAGCGGCACCACGGCACCAGGCGGACGGCGGTCCGGGCCGCAACCGGGCCCGGACCGGGAACCGGATCGGGGAACGGACCGGGAAACGGACCGGGAACGGGGCCAAGAGCTCCGCGCACGGCGGATCGCCGCCTCGCGCAGCGCCCCGCGCGTGCTCGCGCGCCTCGGTTTCCTCGGCCCGCTCCGGGAGCGACTGGCCCTGCTGGAGGCGGCGGGCAGCGTGTACGACCTGGACGAGACGGCCGATCTCTACGGCAACGGCGTCGTCGAGACCCTGGAGGAGCGGGTCGCCGGGCTCCTGGGCACCGAGGCCGCCGCGTTCTTCCCGACCGGGACGATGGCCCAGCAGGTGGCTCTGCGCTGCTGGGCGGGCCGTACCGGCAGCCCCGTGGTCGCGCTGCACGGGCTCAGCCACCCCGAGGTCCATGAGCGGAGCGCGTTCAGCCGGGTCAGCGCGAGGTCGAGGACCTCGACGACGCCCTGCCGCCAGGAGACCAGTTCCTGGAAGTCCCCCCGCAGTTCGGGCGGGAGCATGCGGCGCAGCCCGAATCCGGCGTGCTCCGGATCGCAGACGACACTGCCCGGGAGACGACGCCGCAACTCGTACGCGGTCTGCGTCTTGCCGCCCCCGAAGGGACCGTTGATCCACAGCAGCATGCGCAGACCCTACCGATGCGAGGACTCCAGGTCAGCCCTGCGAGCAAGGTCAGCCCTGTCCGCCGGCCCGTACCAGTCCCGTCTCGTAGGCGAGGACCACCACCTGCACCCGGTCCCGCAGTCCCAGCTTGGTCAGGATGCGGCCCACGTGGGTCTTCACGGTCGCCTCCGACAGCACCAGGCGGGCCGCGATCTCACCGTTGGACAGGCCCTGCGCGACCAGCACCATGACCTCCCGTTCCCGCCCGGTGAGCCGTTCCAGCTCCTTGTACTGGGGCTGTTTGGTGGCGCTCGGCAGCATGGGTGCGAAACGGTCCAGGAGCCGGCGGGTGGTGGACGGGGCGACCACGGCGTCGCCGCTGTGCACCGCGCGGATCGCGGCGAGCAGTTCGCCGGGCGGCACGTCCTTGAGCATGAAGCCACAGGCGCCCGCCTTCAGGCCGGAGAAGGCGTACTCGTCGAGGTCGAAGGTGGTCAGGATCAGCACCTTCGGCGGGTCGGTGTCCGCACAGATCCGGCGGGTGGTCTCCACCCCGTCCAGCTTCGGCATCCGGACGTCCATGAGCACCACGTCGACGGCGGTGGACCGCAGCACCTGGAGGGCCTCCACACCGTCGCCCGCCTCCGCCACGACCTCCATGTCCGGCTGGGCGGCGAGCACCATCCGGAACCCGGCGCGCAGCAGCGCCTGGTCGTCGACGAGCATCACGCGGATCGCCATCGGGGCCTCTTCCGTCTCAGAAGGTGTTACAGGTGTCAACAAAGGGTGTGCGCAAGCGTTCAGGTGTCAATGAGCGGGTTTGAGAGGCAGCAGGACACTGATGCGGAACCCTCCGCCCGGCCGCGGACCCGCGTCCAGGGTGCCGCCGACCATACCGACCCGCTCACGCATGCCGATCAGACCGTGGCCCTGGCCGTCGAACCCGCCCTCCTCGTACAGCTCGTGCGAGGCACCCTTGCCATCGTCCTCGACGAGCAGGCCGAGGCCGTCGTCGAAGTACACCAGGCGCACGCTGGCGCCCGTGTCGGGCCCGCCGTGCTTGCGGGTGTTGGTGAGCGCCTCCTGCACGATGCGGTACGCGGTGAGCTCGAGGCCGCTGGGCAGCGGACGCGGGGTGCCCTCGACCTTGAAGTCCACCGGCAGTCCGGACCCCCGGCACTGCTCGACGAGGTCCTCGATCTGCCGCACGTCGGGCTGCGGTACGTACTCACCGGCCTCCTCGTGCTCACCGGTGCGCAGCACGCCGAGCAGGCGGCGCATCTCGGCGAGCGCCTGGCGGCCGGTGGAGGAGATCGTCTCCAGGGCCTTCTTCGCCTGGTCGGGGGCCGCGTCGAGGACGTAGGCGGCGCCGTCGGCCTGCACCACCATCACCGACACGTTGTGCGCGACGACGTCGTGCAGTTCGCGCGCGATGCGGGCGCGTTCGGCGGCGACCGCGACCTTCGCCTGCGCCTCGCGCTCCTTCTCGAGCCGCGCGGCGCGCTCCTCGAGCTGGGCGAAGTAGGCACGCCGAGTGCGTATGGAGTCACCGAGCACCCAGGCGAGGACGAAGGGAACGGTCTGGAACACCACCATGGCGATGTTGCCCGCCACGCTCACGTCGTCGAGCGGCCAGCGTGCCTGCGCGACCGGCGCCGCGCACAGGCCGGCGCCCAGCGCGAGACGGGACGCCCAGCGGGCCCCGACGGCCGCGACCGTGTAGACGATCACCAGCATCGCGAAGTCCGCCGGCACCGGCGCCACGTCCAGGACCACCTGGAGGACGCCCACCACGACGGCCAGGACCAGCATCCGCTCCGGCATCCGGCGGCGCAGCGCGACGGTCAGTGACAACAGCAGCACGACCGACACGGTCACGGCCGCCGGATCGCTCCCCCCGGCCTCCTCCACGGTCGCTCCGCCGATCACCGAAATCCCGAACAGGACGACGGCCCAGAAGCCGTCGCCCCATGACGGGTGTCTGCGGAGAAAATCATAGAGGCGTTGCACGTAACCCAGCGTAGGGAAGCCACGTGTGTGCAGGGGTCAACCGGAGGGCCGATCCCCGGCCCGCACGCGTACTCCGCAAGGTGGAGGCCCGGCGCGTTCCCGCACGTAACCTGGGCCGATGACGGCGACGGCGGCGGGGGCACACGGCGGCCCGCGCGGGTGGCGGGCGGCGACCCGGGCGGCTCTGTACGGGCCGGACGGCTTCTACCGCAGGCCGGAGGGCCCCGCCGGGCACTTCCGTACGTCGGTGCACGCCTCGCCGCTGTTCGCGGGGGCCGTGGCACGTCTGCTGTGCCGGGTCGACGAGGCGCTGGGCCGGCCCGCGGTGCTCGATTTCGTGGACATGGCGGCGGGCCGGGGCGAACTCGCCGCCGGTGTGCTCGCCGCACTCCCCGCCGACGTGGCGGCACGCACGCGTACGTACGCCGTCGAACTCGCCGGCCGTCCCGGCGGTCTCGACCGGCGGATCGAGTGGCGGGCCGAGCCGCCGGAGCGGATCACGGGGCTGCTGTTCGCCAACGAGTGGCTGGACAACGTGCCCCTGGAGGTCGCCGAGGTCGGCCCGGCGGGCGTCCTGCGCCTGGTCCTGGTGGCCGACGACGGAACGGAGCGCCTCGGGCCGCCACTCACGGGCCCGGAGGCGAAGTGGCTCGCCCGGTGGTGGCCGCTGACGGCCGGACGGCCCTCATGGGGCGGCGGGGAGGCCGCGGCCGGCGGGGAGGCCGCCCCCGAGGCCGCGAGCGGAGTGGGACTGCGGGCGGAGATCGGACTGCCCCGGGACCTGGCCTGGGCGTCGGCGGTCGGGACACTCGCGCGCGGGCTCGCCGTCGCCGTGGACTACGCGCACACGGCGGACGCCCGCCCGCCGTTCGGGACGCTGACGGGATTCCGGGAGGGGCGGGAGACGGCACCCGTGCCGGACGGGTCGTGCGACATCACCGCGCATGTCGCCCTGGACGCCTGCGCGGCGGCCTGCGCACTCCCCGGCGCCCGCCTGCTCCCCCAGCGGGCCGCCCTGCGCGCCCTGGGCCTCACCGGCTCGCGCCCCCCGCTCACCCTCGCGTCCGCCGACCCCTCCGGCTACGTACGGGCCCTGGCGGCCTCCTCGGAGGCCGTCGAACTCGTCGCGCCGGGCGGACTCGGCGACTTCGGGTGGCTGCTGCAGCCGGTCGGGATCCCGGACGTGCTCGCGGCCCCGGGCCCCGCCTGACCCCGTGCGGCTCCCCACGCCCGCCTCCCCGCCCCCGCTTCCCTGCCTGTCGGCTACTTGTCGATGTCCCCCACGACGAAGAACATCGACCCCAGGATCGCCACCATGTCCGAGACCAGCGTCCCCGGCAGCAGCTCGGCGAGCGCCTGGACGTTGTTGTAGGACGCCGAGCGCAGCTTCAGCCGGTACGGCGTCTTTTCGCCCTTGCTGACCAGGTAGTACCCGTTGATGCCGAGCGGGTTCTCGGTCCACGCGTACGTGTGCCCCTCGGGCGCCTTGAGCACCTTGGGGAGCCGCTGGTTGACGGGGCCGGGAGGCAGGTCGGCAAGCCGGTCGAGGCAGGCCTCGGCGAGGTCGAGGGCGTGGTACGTCTGCTCCAGGAGGCATTCGAAGCGGGCGAGGCAGTCGCCCTCCTCGCGGGTCACGACCTTCAGGACGTCCGTCAGCTCTCCGTAGGCGAGATACGGCTCGTCACGGCGCAGGTCGAGATCGACGCCCGAGGCACGGGCGATCGGCCCGCTCACCCCGTACGCGTGCACGGCCTCCGGGGACAGGACGCCGACACCGCGCGTGCGACCGCGGAAGATCTCGTTGCCGAGCACCAGGTCGTCGAAGCGGTCCATACGGGAGCGCACGTCGGCGACGGCGCCGCGCGCGCGTGTGGTCCATCCCGCCGGAAGGTCCTCCTTGAGACCGCCCACGCGGTTGAACATGTAGTGCATGCGCCCGCCGGAGACCTCCTCCATCACGTGCTGGAGTTCCTCGCGCTCGGTGAAGGCGTAGAACATGGGGGTGATGCCGCCGAGTTCCAGCGGATAGGAACCGAGGAACATCAGGTGGTTGAGCACCCGGTTCAGCTCCGCGAGGAGTGTGCGCAGCCACACCGCGCGCTCGGGGACCTCCATGCCGAGCATCCGTTCCACGGCGAGGACCACGCCCAGCTCGTTGGAGAACGCCGACAGCCAGTCGTGGCGGTTGGCCAGCATGATGATCTGCCGGTAGTCCCGTGCCTCGAACAGCTTCTCCGCGCCCCGGTGCATATAGCCGATCACGGGCTCCGCACTGGTGATCAGCTCGCCGTCCAGGACCAGCTTCAGCCGCAGCACTCCGTGCGTGGACGGATGCTGGGGCCCGATGTTGAGCACCATGTCGGTGCTCTCCGCGGCGCCGCCGATGCCGACCGTGGTCTCCGTCGTAGGAGTCATGAACACAGTCTCCCCTACGTACGCTGGGGCCATGAAGACGGGCAACCCGCACGACACGGGTACAGCGGGACCGCGACAGCCGGAACAGCCCGCCGAGGCGGCGGCGGTGACCACCGGCGCACCTGCGGCCCCCGGTGACGGGCCGCAGTGGATCGCGCTGCCGTCGGGGCTGTTGAAGGTGCGCCGGCTGATGCTGGTGGTGTGGCTGGGACTGCTCACACTGGCCGCCGGGCTGGTCCCGGGCCTGCTGGCCGGACCCGGCTGGGCGGCCTTCGCCCTGCTGCCGTCGGCCGTGACGGTCTGGGGCTGGGTGATGCTGGAGCGCAACTGGCGTTCCTGGCGGTACGCCGAGCGCTCCGACGACCTGCTGATCAGCCGGGGGGTCCTGTGGCGCCAGGAGACGGTCGTTCCGTACGGGCGGATGCAGCTGGTCGAGGTCACGTCCGGGCCCGTCGAACGGCACTTCGGGCTGGCCAGCGTGCAGTTGCACACGGCGGCCGCGGCGACCGACGCCACCATCCCCGGTCTCGTCCCGGCCGAGGCCGAACGGCTGCGCGACCGGCTCACGGAGCTGGGCGAGGCCCGATCGGCGGGGCTGTGACCGCCCAGGAGGTCCCCGAGGAGGTACGCGAGCGGCCGCCCGTGATCGAGCGCCGGCTGCACCCCGTCACGCCGCTCAGGCGGGCATGGGCGCCCGTCGCGGTCGTCATCGGGTGGGCGCTGCACGACCCGGACCAGGCACAGCGCCAGCTGACCCGGCTGACGACGACCACCCTGCTCATCGGCATCGGCGTCCTCATCCCGGCCGCCGCCCTCTACGGCTTCCTGACCTGGTGGTTCACCCACTTCGCGGTGACCGACAGCGAACTGCGCATCCGCACCGGTCTGCTGTTCCGGCGTACCGCGCACATCCGGCTGGAACGGATCCAGGCCATCGACGTCACCCAGCCGCTGCTCGCGCGGGTCGCGGGCGTGTCGAAGCTCAAACTCGACGTCGTCGGGACCGACAAGAAGGACGAACTGGCCTTCCTGGGGGCCGGGCACGCCCGCGCGCTGCGGGCCGAACTGCTCGCGCGGGCGGCCGGTTTCGCGCCCGAGACGGCGCACGAGGTGGGCGAGGCACCGTCCCGGCAGCTGTTGCGCGTGCCGCCCGGCGTCCTCGCCCTGTCCCTCGTGCTGACCGGCACGACCTGGGTCTGGCTGATCGTCGCCGCCGTCGTGCTGCCGCCGCTGTGGATGGTCACCGACAGCCTGTGGACGATCCTCGCCACCGCCGTGCCACTGCTCGGCGCGGCGGGCGCCAGCAGCGTCGGCCGGTTCGTCTCCGAGTACGACTGGACGCTGGGCGAGTCGCCCGACGGGCTGCGCATCGACCACGGACTTCTCGACCAGGCGCACGAGACGGTGCCGCCCGGGCGGGTGCAGACCGTGCGGATCGTGGAGCCGCTGCTGTGGCGGCGCCGGGGCTGGGTACGGGTGGAGCTCGACGTGGCGGGCTCGTCCAACTCCCTGCTGCTGCCGGTCGCCCCGCGCGAGATCGCCGAGTCCGTCGTCGCGCGGGTGCTGCCCGGCGTCGGTGTGCCGTCGCACGTGGAGCTGTCCCGTCCGCCGCAGCGCGCGCGGTGGTGCGTGCCGGTGTGGTGGCGCGGCTACGGACTCGCCGTCACCGACACCGTGTTCGCCGCCCGGCACGGCCGGCTGACCCGGACCGTCGCCCTGGTGCCGCACGCCAAGGTGCAGAGCGTACGGCTGGTCCAGGGGCCCTGGCAGCGCGCCAGGGGCGTCGCGGACGTCCATGTGGACACCGGGGCCAACAAGTCCGTGGTGGCCCGGCTCCGGGACGCCGGCGAGGCGGCGGAGCTGCTGCGGTCCCAGGCGGAGCGGTCCCGGACCGGCCGCCGGGACGCCCGCCCGGACCGGTGGATGGCCTGACCCGGCCACCGGGCGCTCGGGGCCCGTTCCGGACACGCGAACAGGCGAACGGGGTTCCGCACGTCTTCCGTGCGGAACCCCGTTCGCGTGGCCACGTTGCGCCGTGTACCCCCGCTGCCGTCCGTCAGGAGACCGCGCTGCGCAGCCCTTTCGTGCCACCCTCGGTCTGCGCTCCGGCGCCGGTCTCCTCGGCTGCCGGCTCCGGCTCGTCGTGCGCCGTCAGGTCGATGACCTGGCCGACGCCCCGCGCGTCGTCGGCCGGCTCGGACTCCGGCTCGACCCGGGCCGCGTGGGAGGCCGGCGCCTCCTCCTCGGCCACGTCGGCGTCGCCCTCCACCTCCCTCTGTGTACCGAAGAAGTCGAAGGTGCCGTCGGACACCGGGCGCCGTACGGGCTCCGCCTGCGGTACCACCGCGACCGCGGTCGGCACGGTGAAGTGCCCGGAGGGCCTCCGTACGGAACTGCCGGACGGGGTCGACGGGGCAGGAAGGGCAGGCTGTGCGGACTGAGCCGGCCGGGCCGACTGCTCGGGCGTGGTGCCGGTGTCCGGGCCGGGGGAGGCGGTCACGCTCCCGTGCTCGACGGCCGCCTCGGACTGCTCCTGGGCCTCGTCCTCCGGCGGCTGCTCCGGCTTCCTCGCCGTGGTGGGCCCGGGGCCGTCGCCCTCGGGGGTGCTGTCGCTCCGGGGGGCGACGGCGGTGCGACCGGACCGGGTGCCGTCCCCGGCCGATGCGGAGTCCCCCTCGGCGACGTGGACGCCCTGAAGGGTGCCGACATCAGCCGGCGCCTCACCGGACGGCGGCTCCGCGGCCTCCGTGTCGGGGGTGTCGGGGGTGTCAGGCGTGGCATCGGCATCGGTGAAGGTGACGGTGACGTTCCCCGCGGGGCGGTCGTCGCCGGCTCCGTCCTCGTCGCCCTCACCGCGGCCGGCGAGCCGTGCCAGTGCCTCGTTGGCCCGCAGGAACAGCGTCGACCCCGCCGACGAGAAGGCGTGGGGAGCCGCGGGCCGGCCGGCCTCCTCACCGTCCGCGATCGGACCGGGCCCGGGCCCGGTCGTCGCCCCGCCCTCGGTTCCGGTCCCGGCCGCCGGCACGGTCGCCCTGGCGTCGGACTCGGCGGCCGACGGTCCCGCCGTCAACGCGCGGGCCGGAACCGCCGCCTCGATCTCGAGCATCCGGCGCTCCTCCAGGACGGTCGCCCGGTCGGCCTCCGCCGCGGCGTACCGCCTGAGCAGTGCCGCGTGCTCGTTGCGCAGCCCGGCAAGCTCCGTGCGCTTGGCGCGCAGCCGCTGCTCCAGCTTGACGCGCAGCTCTCGCGACTCGTCGAGGTCGGACTCCAGTTCGGCGACCCGTTCCTCGAAACGCCACTCGTCACTGGCACGCGCGCGCGTGAGTTCGGCGACCTGCTTGCCGGCCTGGGCGTCCCAGTGCCGCATCACGACCGCACCGAGGACCGCCGTGGCCGCCGCCGCGACGGCCAGGAGGCGAAGCGTCATCGGTTGTGTGAACCCCCAGGGCCCCAGGGCGCAGACGAGCGAGACGCCGGCGATCGCCGACGGGGGCAACATCCTGTGCAGGGGCGGGGAATGGCGGTGACGTCCACGTGACATGGCCAGAAACTTACCGCGCGTGGACGAATGATGGAGCCCCGCCCCATAAAACAAAGCCACACCGGGGCTTTCACAGGACATCGGGGAACTCCACCGAACCGTGAATGGACCCACGCCACAATTACCAAGATCGTTTTCGGGCGGGAGACCGGTCCAGTGCGCCCCGACCCGCCCCGGGCCCGGCACGCACCGCTCTTCCGCCCTACGCCGGCCCTCCTCGGGCTTCCGCCCGGAAACCCTGCTGCCGGGTGAGGAAGTCTCACCGGAGTCGTATCCCGAGGCGCCCGAATCTCCGCACCGCTTTCCGGGACGGCCGGCGAGATCCCGACGCACCCGCCACCCGTCTCGCCCTTGCCGGAAATACCGGGCCGCGCCCCGGGCTCCTGGATCGGGACACAGGACCCCCCGGAGCCGGCTTCCGTCCGTGCCCCCTGATCCAGGTACTCCCCGGCCCCACCCAACACCTAGGCTGAACATATGAGCAACAGCAGCGGACACCTCCACGTCTCGGGCCTCCCCCACTGGGACCGCTGCGCGGTCATGGGCGTCGTGAACGTGACGCCCGACTCCTTCTCCGACGGTGGCCGCTGGTTCGACACGACGACCGCCGTCAAGCACGGTCTCGACCTGGTCGCCCAGGGCGCCGACCTGATCGACGTCGGCGGTGAGTCCACCCGCCCCGGTGCCACGCGTGTCGACGAGACCGAGGAACTCAAACGCGTCATCCCCGTGGTCCGGGGCCTCACCTCCGAGGGCGTCACGATCTCCGTCGACACCATGCGCGCCTCCGTCGCGGAGCAGTCCCTCGCGGCGGGCGCCGCGCTCGTCAACGACGTGAGCGGCGGTCTCTCCGACCCCGGCATGATCCCCCTGGTCGCCGACGCCGGCGCCCCCTTCGTCGTCATGCACTGGCGCGGCCTGCTGGAGGGCGGCAACGTGAAGGGCACCTACGACGACGTCGTCACCGAGGTCGTCGACGAACTCCGCGCGCGCGTGAACGCCGTGCTGGCGGGCGGCATCGCCCCCGACCGCGTGATCGTCGACCCCGGGCTCGGCTTCTCCAAGAGCGCCGACCACGACCTCGCCCTCCTCGCCCGTCTCGACCGCCTCCGAGCGCTCGGCCACCCGCTGCTCGTCGCCGCGTCCCGCAAGAGGTTCCTCGGCCACGTCCTGGCCGGCCCCGACGGCGCGCCCCCGCCTGCCCGGGAACGCGACGCGGCCACCGCCGCCGTCTCCGCCCTCGCCGCCCGGGGCGGCGCCTGGGCGGTCCGCGTGCACGAAGTGCGCGCCACAGCGGACGCCGTACGCGTCGCCCGCGCCGTCCAACTGGCCCGTACCCCGGACGGCACGCCCTCCGTACACGGCGCACACGGCGCACACGGCGCAGAGGGGATCCGGTGAGCGCCCCGCACACCGATGTCGAGCAGGTCGAAGCCACCAACGCCGCCTTCTACGAGGCGCTCGAGCAGAGCGACTTCGAAAAGGTCGCGTCTCTCTGGCTGACCCCGGCCGGCCTGGGCATCGACGAGACCTACCACGACCCGGCGGACGCCGGAGTGATCTCCTGCGTGCACCCCGGCTGGCCGGTGCTCACGGGACGCGGCGAGGTGCTCCGGTCCTACGCCCTGATCATGGCGAACACCGACTACATCCAGTTCTTCCTCACCGATGTGCACGTCTCCGTCACCGGCGACACCGCTGTCGTGACCTGCACCGAGAACATCCTCAGCGGCGGCCCCGCCCCGGAGGCCGGCGAGGAGCTCGGCCCCCTGCTCGGCCAGCTGATCGTCGCCACCAACGTGTACCGGCGCACCCCCGAGGGCTGGAAGCTCTGGTCCCACCACGCCTCCCCCGTCCTCGCCGAGAACGCCGAGAACGCCGAGAACGCCGACTCCGAGGCCCCCGACGACACCGGGGCCCCTTCCTGAGCGAGCGGGCCGGCGGCGGACCCCGCTCTTTCGTCCCGCACCCGAAGAACGGTTGGCATCACCTCCGTGCGGGTAGGGGCCGCACCGCCACCTGTCCGTGGGCCCCGGGCCCTCACGGGGAGGACGCACGGGGAAACCTCCCGGCACGGGCCGGGCCCGCCCACCTCGGGACCAGCCCGGCCGGCGCCCGCGGGTAGATTCGACCGGGGCAGGGGTGCCGCCCGCACACGGCACCGACCGGCCGGACCGACGACTGCAGGAGTGGATTGGTGTGGATCGTGTCGCGCTGCACGGCCTGAAGGCCCGTGGGCACCACGGTGTGTTCCCCAAGGAACGCGAGGAAGGCCAGACCTTCGTCGTGGACCTGGTCCTCGGCCTGGACATCCGGCCGGCCGCGGCCCACGACGACCTGACGAAGACCGTGCACTACGGCATCGTGGCGGAGGAGGTCGTGGCGGTCGTCCAGGGCGAGCCCGTCGACCTCATCGAGACGCTCGCCGAGCGCATCGCACAGGTCTGCCTCAAGCACGACGTGGTCCAGGAGGCCGAGGTCCGCGTCCACAAGCCGGACGCGCCGATCACCGTGCCCTTCGACGACGTGACCATCACCATCATCCGGAGCCGCGCATGACCAGGCCGTCCACCCGGGGCCACACCGACCCGACCGTCCAGCCCGTCCCCGCCTCCGTGGTCGAGCGGGTCGACGCCGCCGACACCACCCTGCACAACCCGAAGCGGGCCGTCGTCTCCCTGGGCGCCAACCTCGGCAACCGGCTGGAAACCCTCCAGGGGGCCGTCGACGCCCTCGAGGACACCCCCGGCGTCCGGGTCAAGGCTGTCTCGCCCGTGTACGAGACGGAGCCGTGGGGCGTCGAGCCCGGCAGCCAGCCCTCCTACTTCAACGCGGTCGTGGTCCTCAAGACCACCCTGCCCCCGTCCTCCCTGCTGGAGCGGGCCCACGCGGTCGAGGAGGCCTTCCACCGGGTGCGCGACGAGCGCTGGGGCCCGCGCACCCTGGACGTGGACATCGTCTCCTACGCGGACCTCCTCTCCGACGACCCGCAGCTGACCCTCCCCCACCCCCGCGCCCACGAACGCGCCTTCGTGCTGGTCCCCTGGCACGACGTCGCCCCGGAGGCCGAGCTCCCCGGGCGCGGCCCCGTCGCCGCCCTGCTCGCCGCGGTCGCCCACGAGGGCGTCACGCCCCGCGGCGACCTGGAACTCCGGCTGCCCGAGTAGCCGTTAAGGTCGACAGGACCGCACACCGGGGGAACCGAAGGGACACCGAGGGACACCGTGAGAGAGCTGCGCATCAGGGTGCTGGCCGGCGTCTTCGTCGTGGCCGGGATCCTGTCCTGGGCCGGCGCCCGCCTCTGGAACTCCCTCGGCACCCTGCCGAGCGTCCCGCTGGCGGCGCCCGTCGTCCTCGCCCTGATCGCCGTGGTCCTCACGGCCACGGCGCTCTCCCTGCGCGCCCGCCTCAAGGACCAGCGCGAGCGCCGCCCCGACGCCAAGGGCGTCGACCCGATGATGGCGGCCCGCGCGGTCGTCTTCGGCCAGGCCAGTGCCCTGGTCGCGGCTCTCGTCGCCGGGATGTACGGCGGTACGGGCGCCTTCCTCCTGGAGTCCCTCGACGTCCCCGCCCGCCGCGACCAGGCCGTCTACGCCGGCTTCTCGGTCCTGGCGGGAATCGCCGTCATAGCGGCGGCCATCTTCCTGGAGCGCGTCTGCAAGCTCCCGGAGGACGACGAGGACCACAACGGCAGGGGCACGGCCCCGGCCGCCTGACGCCCGCCGGGCGCGCCCTCAGCGCGCCATGATCAGGCTCATCGCCTCGTTGCGCGTCGCCGCGTCCCGCAGCTGCCCGCGCACGGCCGACGTGAGGGTCTTCGCGCCGGGCTTGCGGATGCCCCGCATCGACATGCACATGTGCTCGCACTCGACCACCACGATCACCCCGCGCGGCTCCAGAATCTCCATCAGGGAGTCCGCGATCTGGGTGGTGAGTCGTTCCTGCACCTGCGGGCGCCGGGCGTAGACGTCCACGAGCCGGGCCAGCTTGGACAACCCCGTGATCTTTCCGCTGGTGGCCGGGATGTAGCCGACGTGGGCCACCCCGCGGAACGGCACCAGATGGTGCTCACAGGTCGAGTACACCTCGATGTCCTTCACGAGCACCATCTCGTCGTGGCCGAGGTCGAACGTCGTGGTCAGCACGTCCTCGGCCTTCTGCCGCAGACCCGCGAATATCTCCTGGTACGCCCGTGCCACCCGGCCCGGCGTCTCCCGCAGGCCCTCCCGGTCGGGGTCCTCGCCGACCGCGATCAGCAGTTCGCGTATGGCGTTCTCTGCGCGCTTCTCGTCGAACTCGCCGATCGTGGCATCGCCGTCCAGCGTCACCGGGTCGGTCATGGGGTGCCTCGTTCCTGTGCCTGCGCGCGTGTCGGACCTGACGCACACGCTCTCCACTTGCGGGTACACAAAAATGCGCGCCCCCCAGGCTAGAACCAGGGGGGCGCGACATCCATTCCGGGCCCGGTGGGGCCGCCGGGAGAGCCGGTCAGCTCTCGGGGCGGTCCTCCGGGATCGGCTCGGGCGCCGGGGCGGGCTCCGCGGCGGTGCTCTTCACGGTGGAAAGGGCCGGCGTCGCGCCGTTCGCCCCGTTCGTCAGTGCCAGCTCCTTGGGGGAGAGCACCGGCGGGCGGGTGGACGGCGTACGGCGGGAGGATCCGGTCCAGGCGGGCCTGGGCGGACGCTTGACGATCGAGGCGAAGACCTCGGCGATCTCCTCCTTGCCCAGCGTCTCCCGCTCAAGGAGTGCGAGGACCAGGTTGTCGAGCACGTCGCGGTTCTCGACCAGGATCTCCCACGCCTCGTTGTGCGCGGTCTCGATGAGCTTCTTGACCTCTTCGTCGACCAGCGCGGCGATCTCTTCCGAGTAGTCGCGCTGGTGAGCCATCTCACGTCCGAGGAACGGCTCGGTGTTGTCGCCGCCGAACTTGATCGCTCCGAGACGCTCGGTCATGCCGTACTGCGTGACCATCGCGCGGGCCAGGCCGGTGGCCTTCTCGATGTCGTTGGCCGCACCGGTGGTCGGGTCGTGGAAGACGAGCTCCTCGGCCGCGCGGCCGCCCAGCATGTAGGCCAGCTGGTCCAGCATCTCGTTGCGCGTGGTGGAGTACTTGTCCTCGTCCGGCAGCACCATCGTGTAGCCGAGGGCTCGGCCTCTCGACAGGATCGTGATCTTGTGGACGGGGTCGGAGTTCGGTGAGGCCGCCGCGACCAGGGCATGTCCGCCCTCGTGGTACGCGGTGATCTTCTTCTCCTTGTCCGACATGATCCGGCTCCGCTTCTGCGGGCCCGCGACCACTCGGTCGATCGCCTCGTCCAGCATGTGGTTGTCGATCAGCTTCTGGTCGCTGCGTGCGGTCAGGAGCGCGGCCTCGTTCAGCACGTTGGCCAGATCGGCACCCGTCATGCCGGGGGTGCGGCGGGCGACGGCCGACAGGTCGACGTCCGGAGCGACCGGCTTGCCCTTCTGGTGGACCTTGAGGATCTCCAGCCTGCCCTGCATGTCCGGGCGGTCGACCGCGATCTGCCGGTCGAAGCGGCCGGGACGCAGCAGAGCCGGGTCCAGGATGTCGGGCCGGTTCGTGGCGGCGATGAGGATCACGCCGCCCTTCACGTCGAAGCCGTCCATCTCGACCAGGAGCTGGTTCAGGGTCTGCTCGCGCTCGTCGTGGCCGCCGCCGAGGCCGGCGCCGCGATGGCGGCCGACCGCGTCGATCTCGTCGACGAAGACGATCGCCGGAGCGTTGGCCTTGGCCTGCTCGAAGAGGTCACGGACCCGGGAGGCACCGACGCCGACGAACATCTCGACGAAGTCGGAACCGGAGATCGAGTAGAAGGGGACGCCGGCCTCGCCCGCGACGGCGCGCGCGAGCAGGGTCTTGCCGGTGCCGGGCGGGCCGTACAGCAGCACACCCTTGGGAATCTTGGCCCCGACGGCCTGGAACTTGGCAGGCTCCTGCAGGAACTCCTTGATCTCGTGGAGTTCCTCGACCGCCTCGTCCGATCCGGCGACGTCGGAGAACGTCGTTTTCGGCGTGTCCTTGGTGATGAGCTTCGCCTTGGACTTGCCGAACTGCATGACGCGGGAGCCGCCGCCCTGCATCTGGTTCATCAGGAACAGGAAGACGACCACGATGAGGACGAAGGGGAGCAGCGACAGCAGAATGCTCACGAACGCGTTCTGCTTGGACGGCGAGACGGTGTAGCCGTCCGGGATCTGCTCGTTCTGGAACTTGTCCTGCAGTGTGTTGGCGATGGTGACGCCCTGGTCACCGATGTAGCTCGCCTGGATCTTCGAGCTGTCCTTGACCTCTTCGCCGTCCTTGAGCTGGACCTTGATGATCTGCTCGTCGCCGGTGGTCAGTTTGGCCGACTCGACTTTGTTCTCGTTGATCGCCTGGACGACCTCGCCGGTGTCCACCGTCTTGTAGCCGCCGGACGAGCCGACGACCTGCATCAACACGACCACGGCGAGGACGGCCAGCACGATCCACATGACCGGCCCACGGAAGTATCGCTTCACGTCCATCCATACGGAGCGGTGTCGCCCCGTCCCTCCTGCCATAGTGAGTTTGATAAAGGCTGTTCTTCGGACGGTACCCCAGCATTGCCCCCGGAAGCTGCGTGGGACTGCCGGCGAACGCGTCCACGCATGCTCCAACGGCGCGGAGGCCGCCGGGGTTCCCGATCACATACGGCACCCCGGCCCCGGTGTCTCAACCGCCGTAGACGTGGGGCGCGAGCGTACCGACGAAGGGGAGGTTGCGGTACTTCTCGGCGTAGTCGAGGCCGTAGCCGACGACGAACTCGTTGGGGATGTCGAAGCCGACCCATTCCACATCGATGTTGACCTTCGCGGCCTCGGGCTTGCGCAGCAGCGTGCACACCTTGAGGGAGGCGGGCTCACGCGAGCCGAGGTTGGAGATCAGCCACGACAGGGTCAGGCCGGAGTCGATGATGTCCTCGACGATCAGGACGTGCTTGCCCTTGATGTCGGTGTCGAGGTCCTTGAGGATCCGTACCACACCGGAGGACTGGGTACCCGCCCCGTACGAGGATACGGCCATCCAGTCCATCGTGAGGGGGGTGGACAGCGCCCGGGCGAGGTCGGCCATGACCATCACCGCGCCCTTGAGTACGCCGACGATCAGCAGTTCCTTGTCCGCGTACTCCGCGTCGATCTTCGCGGCCAGCTCAGCCAGCTTGGCGTCGATCTCTTCCTTGGTGATGAGCACCTTCTCGAGGTCGGCACCCATGTCTTTCGCGTCCACCCGCATCACTTTCGGTCGTCCCACCGGCTGTCTCGTACCGTCCGCGGCTCTGCCGAGGATACGTTTTTCAGCCTTGCCGAATCACCAGTCTGCCACCCTGGCGACGGGCCACGACCCGGCCGGGGAGATTGATGGCCCCCTGGCCGCGCCAGCCGGTGATCAGCCGGTCGACCTCCTCGATGTGCCGGGCGAACAGCGAACCGGCCGGAGCCCCCGCGTCGATGGCCGCGCGGCGCAGTACACGGCGGCGCACCGCGGGCGGGAGGGCGTGGAGTCCGGCACACTCCAGACGGCCGTCGGCGTCGCGGACACCGGCCCCGGCGCGGCCGGCCCAGGCGTCGAGGGCGTCGGCGTCGTCGCGGGAGAGCTGGGCCGTCCGGGCGAGTGCCTCGATGACGCCTTTGCCGAGGGCCTTCTCCAGGGCGGGCAGGCCTTCGTGACGGAGCCGGGATCGGGTGTAGGCGGGATCGGTGTTGTGCGGGTCGTCCCAGACGGGGAGGGACTGGGCCATGCAGGCCTTGCGGGCGGTCTGCCGGTCGAGCCGGAGGAAGGGCCTGCGGTAGCGGCCGGCGGTCCCCGAGACCGCGGCCATTCCGGACAGGGAGCGGATGCCGGAGCCGCGGGCGAGCCCCAGCAGGACGGTCTCGGCCTGGTCGTCGCGGGTGTGGCCGAGCAGGACGGCGGCTGCCCCGTGCCGTTCGGCGGCGGCGTCGAGGGCGGCGTAGCGGGCGGCGCGGGCGGCGGCCTCGGGTCCGCCCTCGCGGCCGACGGTGACGGCGACGGACTCGACGGGGCCGAGGCCGAGGCCGCGCAGGCGCAGGGTCACCTCGGCGGCGCGCAGGTCGGAGCCGGCCTGGAGGCCGTGGTCGACGGTGACGCCGCCGGCGCGCACACCGAGGCGGGGGGCTTCGAAGGCGAGGGCGGAGGCGAGCGCCATGGAGTCGGCGCCGCCGGAGCAGGCCACGAGTACGAGCGGGGAGGGTTCACGCTCGTGCGGGGCCCCGGGGATGCGGCCGGAACCGGCGGGGTCGGCGGGGTCGGCGGGGTCGGCGGGGTCGGCGGGGTCGGCGGGGGTCCGATCGTGTTCGCCGGAGTTCCGGTTGTGTTCGCCGGAGTTTCGGTCGTGTTCGCCGAGGATGTCGTGGAGTACGCGGCGGACCGCCAGGCGTATCGCCGCGACCGCAGGATGGGGACCCATGTCCGGTTCCCTTCATGAAGTTTTCGGGGGGGGGTGAGCCCGGGATCGGTCACTCAAAGTGTGTAGATGGTGACAGGATCCGGGCGTTCCCCGAGCATTGCACGCCTACTCTTCGCTCACGGTCCCTCGGACGGGTGATTGAGGACCCGTCCGACTGCCGTACACCGGATTCTCCTCATGCCCCCGCAGTCCGGTTCCCGGGCCGTCGCGCCGTCCTGTTCCCCGCGCGGCGCACGCCGGGCGTTCGGATGCACAAGCGGCGCACGCCGCGACGCGTGTCCAGGCCGTTCACGCATCGGGTTTGCGGTGAACGCGGGTGACCCACTCCGCGGGCTTGGCCATCTCCTCCTTGGTGGGGAGGGTGTTGGGCGAGGTCCACACCCGGTTGAAGCCGTCCATGCCGACCTCCTCGACCACCGCGCGGACGAAACGTTCGCCGTCGCGGTACTGGCGGAGCTTGGCATCCAGGCCGAGCAGCTTGCGCAGGGCCAGGTCCAGGCGGGAGGCGCCCTTCGCGCGGCGCTGCTGGAACTTCTCGCGGATCTCGGCGACGCTCGGCACGACCTCGGGCCCGACACCGTCCATCACGAAGTCGGCGTGTCCCTCCAGCAGGGACATCACGGCCGTGAGCCGGCCGAGGATCTCCCGCTGGGCAGGGGTCTGCACGAGCTCCACGAAGGAGCGCCCGTCGGCCCCGTCCGCGTCGTTCTCGCCCTCGGGCCGGCCGCCGGTGAAGGACTGGACGGCCTGGCGGACACGCTCCAGGACGGTCATGGGGTCGACGTCGGTCTCCCCCAGGAACGACTGGATCTCGCCCTGCATGTGGTCGCGCAGCCAGGGCACGGCGGAGAACTGGGTACGGTGCGTCTCCTCGTGCAGGCAGACCCACAGCCGGAAGTCGTGCGGATCCACGTCGAGTTCGCGTTCCACATGGACGATGTTGGGGGCGACGAGCAGCAGTCTGCCGCCGCCGTTCGGCGCGCCGGGCGGGCCGCCGGCCGGAAGCTCGCGGGTGGCGGGGGCGAAGGTCTCGTACTGGCCGAGGACGCGGGAGGCCAGGAAGGACAGCAGCATGCCGACCTCGACGCCGGTGACCTTGCCGCCGACGGTGCCGAGGAGGACCCCGCCGGGTGAGGTACCGCGCCGGTCGTGCATCTTGTCGAGGAGCGGCCCCAGCAGTTCACGGAAGCCCGCGACGTTGGCCCGGACCCAGCCGGGGCGGTCGACGACGAGGACGGGGGTGTCGTGCGTCTCGTCGGTGCCCAGCCGGGTGAAGCCGCGGACGTGCGCCTCGGAGGCCTTCGCGTGCTTCCGCAGTTCGGTGACGACGGCCCTGGCCTCGTCACGGCTCACGTCGGGCCCCGGCCGCATGAGCCGGGTCGCGGTCGCGACCGCGAGATCCCAGTCGACCATCCCGGAAGAGGCAGCACCACCGAAACTCGTCATGCTGCAACGGTACGTGAGGAGCGCGGCGCGGGGCAGGGCGGCGGGACAGCCGGTGCCGGGCGCCCCTGCGGCGCCCCTGCGGCGCCCGGCGCGTGGCCGGCAGGTCATCCGGCAGGTTGTCACCGGCAGCCGCACGCCGCCAGGGCCGTGGCGGCCTTGTCGAGGGCCGCCTGGGCGGCCGTGGGGTCGGTGGTGCCGGTCGCGAGGAAGGCGAAGGCGAGCAGCCTGCCCTCCCGGTCGACGACGGTGCCCGCCAGGGCGTTGACGCCGGTGAGGGTGCCCGTCTTGGCCCGTACGACGCCGGCCGCGCCGTCGGCGTAGCGGCCGGTGAGGGTGCCGGTGAAGCCGGCGACGGGCAGACCGGTGAGGACGGGGCGCAGTTCGGGGTGGGCGGGGTCGCCGGACTTCACGAGGAGCGCGGTGAGCAGGCCGGTGGTGAGCCGGTTCTTGCGGTCGAGGCCGCTGGCGTCCTTGAACGCGGTGCCCTTCAGGGGGACGCCGAGCTTCTGCAGCTGGGTGCGGACGGCGGCGGCGGCGCCCGCGAAGTCGGCGCGTCGGCCGGTGGCGATCGCGGTCTGGCGGGCGAGGGCTTCGGCGAGGTCGTTGTCGCTGTGGGTGAGCATCCGTTCGACCAGGGTGGCGAGCGGGGGCGAGGAGACCGTGGCGAGGGTGCCGGCGCGGGCTGTGGACTTCGACGGGCCGGGGGGTGTGGCCTTGATGCCGTGTTCCTTCAGCAGCGCGCCGAACTTCCCCGCGGCGTCGGCCGCGGGGTCCGGGACGCGGTCCGCGGGGCCGCTGACGGAGTCGTCGGTACGGGCCTCGTCGGCCATCAGCGGGGTGATGAGGGCGATGTTGGGGTTGACGCCGATCGGGTGTCGCTGGCCGCCCGGGTAGAGGGTGGTGTCGTAGGACAGGGTGACCTCGCGTACGCCGCGTTCGGCGAGGGCCGCGGCGGTGCGTGCGGCGAGGTCGCGCAGGCTCGCCGAGCCGGTGGTCTCCTTCTCCCGGTTCTCCCGGTTCTCCCGGTCCTTCCGGTCCTTCCGGTCCTTCCGGTCCTTCCGGTCCTTCCGGGCGGTGAGGGTGGGGTCGCCGCCGCCGACGAGGATGACCTCTTTCGTGTCGGGTTCGTAGGTGGCGCGGGTGGTCAGGCGGTGGTCGGGGCCGAGCGCGGTGAGGGCGGCGGCGGCGGTGGCGATCTTCGTGGTGGAGGCGGGGGTGAGCGCGTCGGCGGGACTGTCGGCGTACAGGCTCCGGCCGGTGGACACGTCGACCACGGAGGCGGAGCGGTCGCCGAACGCCGGGATCCTCAGCAGCGGGGCGAGGGTGCCCGAGAGGGCCTTGCCGCCGGGCGCCGACTTGACGGTGGTGGCGCCGCCGCCGAGTCCGGTGAGCACGGAGGGGGCGCTGGGGGCCGTACGGGACCCGCGGGGCGGTGTACCGGCGTTGCCGCGGGTGCCGCCGTGATCTGCGCCACGCGTGGCCTCCAGGGCCACGGCCCGGTCCTGCTCGGCCGTACGCTGACCGGTGGCGTCCCAGGGACCGGCGGCGGTCACCGCGCCTGCGGCCAGCACCGTTCCGGCGGTGGCCGCGACCACGGTGAACCGCCAGGTTCCCGGCCAGGTTCCCGGCCGGGCCACCGACCGCGTGATCCATGGCCCGGCGGCCGTGGCGCCACCCGCGGGACGACGCGGCCGCAACCGCGCCAGACGCGGCCGGACAGCCGCCGCGGTCCGTGCCAGACGGGGTCGCACGGTGTCCGCGAACCGCGCCACATGCGGTCTCGCGGCCCGCCAAGGCCTCAGCTCCGGCACGACCACCAGCCCCTTTCGCGATCACACACCTGCGTGAGGGACACTTAACCACCAGAACTATGTGCTGATCATGGAGGAGCCACCGGTGGAGTTCGACGTCACGATCGAGATCCCGAAGGGTTCGCGGAACAAGTACGAGGTGGACCACGAGACGGGTCGGATCCGTTTGGACCGTCGACTCTTCACCTCGACCGCCTACCCGACCGACTACGGCTTCGTCGAGAACACCCTCGGCGAGGACGGCGACCCGCTGGACGCGCTGGTCATTCTCGACGAGCCGACGTTCCCGGGCTGTCTGATCCGCTGCCGTGCGATCGGCATGTTCCGGATGACGGACGAGGCCGGCGGCGACGACAAGCTGCTGTGCGTCCCGTCGACGGACCCGCGCGTGGAGCACCTGCGGGACATCCACCACGTGTCGGAGTTCGACCGTCTGGAGATCCAGCACTTCTTCGAGGTCTACAAGGACCTGGAGCCGGGCAAGTCGGTGGAGGGCGCCAACTGGGTGGGCCGGACGGACGCCGAGATCGAGATCGAGCGGTCCTACAAGCGTTTCAAGGAGACGGACGGCCACTGAGCCGCCTGGGCACGAGACGCGAAAAGGGCCGCACGCATGGGCGTGCGGCCCTTTTCGCTGTCCGTGCGCATACTGATCCGTGGGGCCCGCCGGCCAGGCCCCACGGGGGTGCACGCAGCAGGGACATGTCGTAGCAGGGAGCGCAGCGCAGGTGACGGACGCGGAGGACCGCAAACGCCGGTCGGACGAGGCGAGGAGCGCCTTCGGCTCTCGGGTCGGACTGGCGACTCCGGTGGACACGGAGTCGTCGACGACGTCGGAGTTCGCCGTTCCGGAAGGGCTGGCGCTCATGAGGACCCAACGGGTCCCCACCGAGTCGGAGACGACGTCGGAGTTCGCCCTGCCCAAGGGCCTGGACGCGGCTCCCCATCCGCCCGCCGAGGCGGAGGGGTCGGCGTTCAACCTGCCGAACACGTACCAGGCCAAACATGCTCCGCCGGCGTTCCCCCCGCCCAACGGGATCCCGTCCGTCTCCCTGCACCGGGACGCGCCCTGGCAGGACCGGATGCGCACCATGCTGCGCATGCCGGTGACCGAACGGCCGGCGCTGGAGCAGGTGCACCGGCACGACGACGACGCCGGGCCCGCCGTGCCGCGCGTGCTCGACCTGACGCTGCGTATCGGGGAGCTGCTGCTGGCGGGCGGCGAGGGCGCGGAGGACGTGGAGGGGGCGATGTTCGCCGTCTGCCGCTCCTACGGCCTGGACCGCTGCGAGCCGACCGTCACCTTCACCCTGCTGTCGATCTCCCATCAGCCGTCGCTGGTGGAGGACCCGGTGACCGCGTCGCGCACGGTGCGCCGCCGGGGCACCGACTACACCCGCCTGGCGGCCGTGTACCAGCTGGTGGACGACCTCAGCGACGACGAGACGCACCTTTCCCTGGAGGAGTCCTACCGGCGGCTCGCGGAGATCCGCCGCAACCGGCACCCCTATCCCACCTGGGCGCTGAACGCGGCCAGCGGGCTGCTGGCGGGCTCGGCCTCGGTGCTGGTCGGCGGTGGTCTCCTGGTGTTCGTGGCCGCGGCGGTGGGCGCGATGCTCGGCGACCGGCTGGCCTGGAAGTGCGCCGACCGGGGACTGCCGGAGTTCTACCAGTTCACGGTGGCCGCGATGCCGCCGGCCGCGATGGGCATCACGCTGACGCTGGCGCACGCTGACGTGAAGGCGTCCGCGGTGATCACCGGTGGGCTGTTCGCCCTGCTGCCGGGACGGGCACTGGTGGCGGGTGTGCAGGACGGCCTGACGGGCTTCTACATCACCGCCTCCGCGCGGCTCCTGGAGGTCCTGTACTTCTTCGTGGGCATCGTGGCCGGCGTGCTGGTGGTGCTCTACTTCGGCGTGCAGCTGGGCGCCGAGCTGAACCCGGACGCGGCACTCGTCCTGTCCGAGCGGCCGCTGCTGCAGATCCTTGCGTCGCTCGGGTTGTCGCTGGCCTTCGCGGTGCTGCTCCAGCAGGAGCGGTCCACGGTGCTGCTGGTCACTCTCAACGGCGGCGTCGCCTGGGTGGTGTACGGCGCGATGCACTACGCGGGCGGCATCTCGCCGGTGGCCTCCACGGCCGCGGCGGCGGGGCTCGTGGGACTCTTCGGACAGCTGCTGTCCCGGTACCGGTTCGCTTCGGCGCTGCCGTACATCACGGCGGCGATCGGGCCCCTGCTGCCCGGTTCCGCCACGTACTTCGGTCTGCTGTCGATCGCCCAGAGCGAGGTGGACGCGGGTCTGCTGTACCTCTCGAAGGCGGTGGCGCTCGCCATGGCCATCGCGATCGGGGTGAATCTCGGTTCGGAGATCTCCCGGCTGTTCCTTCGGGTCGGCTCCGCCGAGAAGCGCAGGGCGGCGAAGCGGACACGCGGTTTCTGACCCCGGGCCGCCCGGTACACGCATCCCCGGGGTGCGCGAGCGGTCGCGTGCGCCCCGGGGACGTGTTCGGTCCGGGTTCGGGTTCGGAACGGCGGTTCAGTAACCGCCGTTGTAGGGCTGCTGCTGGTGGTGGTCCTGACCGTGCCCCTGAGGCTGCCCCTGCGCCCCGCCCTGGCCCTGGCCCTGGGGATACTGCTGCCCGCCGTAGTACTGGTCGTATCCGCCCCGGTCGCCGCCGTAGGGCTGCCGGGGCGGCTGAGGCTGCTGGAGGTGCGGGTAGCCCTGGTTGTCATGGGGCTGCTGGGGCTGTGGGGCCTGCGGCCGCTGCTGGGGCTGCGGTCCGTCCGGGGGGATGCGGCGGAGCTGGGTCGTGGCGTCGTCCACGACCGGCTGCCGGGCGTACTCGGGGGCCTGCCGGTTGCGGTACGCGTCGTACTCGCCCTGCTGCCCGGCGTCCGGGGTCTCGACGGCGCCGCGCTTCTTCTTGGCGCGCTCCCGCAGGTACTCGACGATGATCGGGACCACCGAGAGGAAGACGATCAGGATGAGGATCGACTCGACGTTGGCCTTGATGAAATCGATCTGGCCGAGCCAGTAGCCGGCGAGCGTGACGCCCGATCCCCAGGCCACGCCGCCGATGAGGTTGTACGTGAGGAACGTGCGGTACTTCATCCGGCCCGCGCCCGCCGTGATGGGGGCGAAGGTGCGCACGATCGGCACGAAGCGGGCCAGCACGATCGCCTTCGGCCCGTACTTCTCCATGAACTCGTGGGCCTTCTCCAGGTTCTCCTGTTTGAAGAGCTTGGAGTTGGGGCGGCTGAAGATCCTCGGGCCGAAGAACTTGCCGATCATGTAGCCGACTTGGTCGCCCAGGACGGCGGCGATCACGATCAGCGTGCACACCAGCCACAGCGGCTGGGTGATGTAGCTGCCCTCGGCCACGAAGAGGCCCGCCGTGAACAGCAGGGAGTCACCGGGCAGGAACGCGAAGAATCCGGACTCGGCGAAGACGATCAGCAGGATGCCGGGAAGGCTGAAGGTCTCGATCAGGTAGTCCGGGCTCAGCCACTCGGGGCCGAGCGCAAGGGTGGTCACGGGGCTGTGGCTCCTGCTGGTTGAGGGGGGCGGGCGGGGGCTGGGTGCCAAAGCTATCAACGCAGCCGTCCCGGCCCGGGTTCCACGGGGCGTACCCAGGATTGCACCGTGCCTCCTTCCCGGCGAAGCTGGGGCCATGGGCATAGAGGAGTACGGCGGTGGACAGGGCCCCGGGCCCGACGTCCTGGTGGTCACGACGAACGACGTCCCGGGGCACCGGGTGCAGGAAGTGGTCGGAGAGGTATTCGGGCTGACCGTGCGGTCCCGCCACCTCGGCAGCCAGATCGGCGCCGGTCTGAAGTCGATGGTCGGCGGGGAACTCAAGGGGCTGACCAAGACGCTCGTGGAGACCCGCAACCAGGCCATGGAGCGACTGATCGAGCAGGCCCGCGCGCGGGGCGCCAACGGGGTGCTGGCGTTCCGTTTCGACGTCACGGAGGCGGCGGACGTGGGCACCGAGGTGTGCGCGTACGGCACCGCGGTGGTCCTCGTACGCGAGTGACCGCGCGGTACGCCGCCCGGTCCCCTCCCCGGGGCCGGGCGGCGCGCCGCGCGGTACGGGCTCAGCCGCTGTGCCGGGCCGCGTTGGCGACGATCGCGTCGCGCAGGTATACCGCCAGGCCGGGGCGGATGTCCTCGTACGTCCGCGTGAAGCGCGGGTCGGCGACGTACATCTCGCCCAGGCAGGTGTGCATCTCGTGCCCGCAGTCGTAGTACGCGCGGGTGATGAAGAGCCGGTGCTCCTCCGCCGTGTCCATGGCCTCCCCGGAGTCGGCCGGGGTACCGGCGGACATCAGGTCGGCCATGCGCAGGTGGAGGGAGTCGAACTCCCCGGTGACGCGTTTCCAGTCGTCCTTGGTGTAGGACGCGGTCCGCTGCCGGGACTGCCGGTAGGCGTCGGTGTCGCCCCAGCGCTCCCGGACCTCGTCCTCGTACTGGTCCGGGTCGAGGTTCCCGAACACCTCGAACCGTTCCTCGGGCGTCAGACTGATTCCCATCGTGCGTGCCTCCATGGCGTGCTCCACGGCCGCCGCCATCTTCTGCAGCCTCTCGATCCGGGCGGTCAGCAGGTCGTGCTGCCGGCGCAGGTGCGCGCGCGGATCCGCCTCCGGGTCGTCGAGCAGGGCGGCGACCTCGTCGAGCGGGAAGCCGAGTTCCCGGTAGAACAGGATCTGCTGCAGCCGGTCGAGGTCGGCGTCGGTGTAACGCCGGTGACCCGCGCTGCTGCGCTCGCCCGGGGCGAGCAGGCCGATGTCGTCGTAGTGGTGCAGGGTGCGCACCGTGACCCCGGCGAAGCCGGCCACCTGCCCCACGGAGTGACTCACTTCCGCTCCCTCTTCGTTCTCGGTACACACTCCACCCTGGGTCCTCACGCCACGTGAGGTGCAAGCCGGTTTCCAGCGGCCGTTCACTCCGGCCGTCCATACAGACCGTTTCATACCTGTTTGCGTGCTTGATCCGTCTATCGTGTGCGTGTGGTCCGGGACAGCACACAGCAGGCCCCTCCTCCGCTTCTCCGCTTCTCCGCTTCTTCGCTCCTGCGCCCCGGGCACGCGGCCTGCTGCCGCCGGCGGGCGTGGGCCTGACCGCCGAGGAACTCCAGGACGTGCCGCGGCAGACCGTGCCGGACGCACTCGGGGCCCGGCGGGTACTGCGTGCCCCCTTCGCCCCGTGTCCGGCCCGCACGAACTCCCGGACGAATCCCCCTACGCCCCCGGAGGTATCCATGCCGCTGCACGATGCTCCCCGGCGCGATGAGCGCCCCCTGTCCGTCAACCCCTTCCTGGGGCCCGCCAGCCCTCTCGGGGACATGACCGAGGCGCCGCCCAAGCACCGGCTGCCCGACACGCCGATGGCGCCCGCGACGGCGTACCAGCTGGTGCACGACGAGCTGATGCTGGACGGCAACGCACGGCTGAACCTGGCCACCTTCGTCACCACCTGGATGGAGCCCGAGGCCGGTCTGCTGATGGCGGAGTGCCGGGACAAGAACATGATCGACAAGGACGAGTACCCGCGCACCGCCGAACTGGAGCGGCGCTGCGTGTCGATGCTCGCGGACCTGTGGCACGCGCCCGACCCGTCGGCGGCCGTGGGCTGTTCGACGACCGGGTCGAGCGAGGCGTGCATGCTCGCCGGGATGGCGCTCAAGCGCCGCTGGGCACGGCGCAACGGCGACCGGTACCCGTCGAAGGACGCCCGGCCGAACCTCGTCATGGGTGTCAACGTCCAGGTCTGCTGGGAGAAGTTCTGCACCTTCTGGGAGGTGGAGGCCCGCCAGGTACCCATGGAGGGCGACCGGTTCCATCTCGACGCGCGGGCCGCCGCCGCGATGTGCGACGAGAACACCATCGGCGTCGTCGGCGTCATGGGCTCCACCTTCGACGGGTCGTACGAGCCCGTCGCGGGCCTGTGCGCAGCGCTGGACGAGCTCCAGGAGCGCACCGGCCTCGACGTCCCGGTGCACGTCGACGGGGCGTCCGGCGCGATGATCGCCCCCTTTCTCGACGAGGACCTGGTGTGGGACTTCCGCCTCCCGCGCGTGACGTCGATCAACACCTCGGGGCACAAGTACGGGCTGGTCTACCCGGGTGTCGGCTGGGCGCTCTGGCGGAACGCGGACGCCCTGCCCGAGGAACTGGTCTTCCGGGTGAACTACCTGGGCGGCGACATGCCGACGTTCGCCCTGAACTTCTCCCGTCCGGGCGCCCAGGTGGTGGCGCAGTACTACACGTTCCTGCGGCTGGGCCGCGACGGCTACCGCGCGGTGCAGCAGGCCGCGCGGGACGTGGCGCGCGGGCTCGCCGGACGGATCGGGGAGACCGGCGACTTCCGGCTGCTGACCCGGGGCGACGAGCTGCCGGTGTTCGCGTTCACGACCGCGCCCGGGGTCACGGCGTTCGACGTCTTCGACGTGTCCCGGCGGATGCGGGAGAACGGCTGGCTGGTGCCCGCGTACACCTTCCCGGCGAACCGTCAGGACCTGTCGGTGCTGCGGGTGGTGTGCCGCAACGGTTTCTCCGAGGACCTCGCCGACCTGTTCGCCGAGGACCTGGCCCGGCTCCTCCCGGAGCTGCGCCGGCAGCAGCGGCCCCTCACTCGCGACAGGAACGCGGCCACCGGCTTCCATCACTGAGCGGGCCGCGGGGCCCGCTAGCCCCGTCCTCCGCAGGTCACCCGTTCGGGAAGATCAACTGATCACAGCTGGTCAGCCACCGATCAGCGCAGCGGTCCGCGGTGCAGAACCCGCCGAAGCACGATCGCTTCAGGACCGTGATCCAGCCCGGAGGCTGTGCAAAAGAGTGACCCGCGGAGGACGGAGCTAGCGGCCCAGCCGCGCGAACCGCCGTACCGACAGCGGGAAGAAGACCGCGAGCAGCGCCAGGGGCCAGACGACGGCGGCCCACACGTGCCCCGGCTCCCCGCCGGGGCTGCCGAAGAGGTCGCGTACGGCCGCGGCCGTCTGGGAGAGCGGGTTCCACTGGACGACCGTGCCGAGCCAGTCCGGCATGGACTCGGGCGCGGCGAAGGCGGTGGACAGGAAGCCGACCGGCCAGACCAGGATCTGCACGGCCTGCACCAGCTCGGGCCTCCCCGCCACCAGTGCCAGGTGGATGCCGATCCACAGCATGGCGAAGCGGAACAGCAGGAGCAGTCCCACGGCGCCCAGGAAGCCGGCCGGGCCGCCGTCGCCGCGCCAGCCGAGCGCGGCAGCGACGGCCAGGAGCACCGCGAGGCCGAGCGTCGACTGAAGCATGTCGGCGGCGGCCCGGCCCACCAGGACCGCGCCGTTCGCCATGGGCATCGAGCGGAAGCGGTCGATGACACCCTTGTCGAGGTCCTGGGTGACGGCGACCATCGTGCCTTCCAGGCCGAAGGCCATGGTGAGCGCGAGCATGCCGGGGACCAGGTAGTCGAGGTAGTCGCCGCTCACGCCCCGGCCGCCACCGACCAGGTAGCCGAACATCAGCAGCAGCATCACCGGGAAGACCAGGCCGACCACCACCGCGACCGGCTGCCGCCGCCAGCGGGAGAGTTCACGGCGGGTCATGGTCCAGGAGTCGGTCAGGGTGTGGACGGTCCGTGCGTGGCCGGCCCCCGTACGGGCGGCCGTCGTGTGCGTGAGCGGCGCGTGGGTGGTCATGCGGACCTGCCTTCTCGAGTGCGTCCTACGAGTTCGCCGGCCCGGCCGGCCCGGTCGTCGTCGGATCCGGTGAGCCGCAGGAACACCTCGTCGAGCGTGGGCCTGCGCAGGGCGATGTCCTCGGCCCGGATGCCCGCCTCCTCCAGTGCGCGCACGACCCCGGCCAGGGCCGCCATGCGGTCGGTGACCGGGGCGCTGAGCAGCCTGCGGTCGGTGTCCACGGTGATCTCGTCCTTCGGTACGGGCAGCAGGGCGACGGCCGCGCCCAACTGCCCGGCGTCGCGCAGGACGACGTCGATGCGGTCGCCGCCGGTGGCCGCCTTGAGTGCGTCCGCCGTGCCGTCGGCGACGACCCGGCCGGCGTCCACGACACAGACGCGGTCGGCGAGCTGGTCGGCCTCCTCCAGGTACTGGGTGGTGAGCAGGACGGTCGTACCGCCGCCGACCAGGGAGCGGACCGAGGCCCACACCTCCGCGCGGCCGCGGGGGTCGAGACCGGTGGTCGGTTCGTCCAGGAAGAGCACCTCCGGCTCGGTGATCAGGGAGGCGGCCAGGTCCAGGCGGCGGCGCATGCCCCCGCTGTACTGCCGTACCGCCTTGCTCCCGGTGTCGGCGAGGCCGAAGCGCGCCAGGAGTTCGTCGGCACGCGCGCGTGCCCGTCGCGTTCCCAGGTGGTGCAGGCGGCCGAACAGTTCGAGGTTCTGCCGGCCGCCGAGTTCCTCGTCGAGCGCCGCGTGCTGGCCCAGGAGGCCGATGCGCAGCCGCACGGCGTACGCCTCGCGCACCACGTCGTGGCCCGCGACCTCGATCCGGCCCGCGTCGGGCCGCAGCAGGGTGGCCAGGACGCGGACCAGGGTGGTCTTGCCCGCGCCGTTCGGGCCGAGCACCGCGTGCACCGTGCCGCGCGCGACCGTGAGGTCGAGCCCGTCCAGCGCGGGCCTGCCGCTCCGGCCGCCTCTCGCCGCGCCGTACGTCTTCCGTGCGTCCTCGACGGTGATCACCGCGTCGGTCATGGGGAGGATCCCCCCTCTCTAGTCAAAGTTGACTACATACTTCACGGTAGGCCGGGGAAGGTCATTGGTCAAACTTGATTAATATGTGGGGGTCGACCGGTGATCAGTACGCGGACGCCTCAGCGGTTGTCCCCCGGGTGGTGTTCCCCCGTCGCGTACGGGTTCTCCTGGTCCTCGGCCAGGATGCCGACGAACGGCTCGCCCTCCCCGGCGAAGGTGTAGGAACCGGCCTCGATCCGTCCGACCAGACCCCTGGCCCACTCGGCCTCGGCATCGGCCGTGTGCACCCACAGGTTCATGATCTCGCCGATGTGGCCCAGCGGCTCGGGACCGCCCTCGGGCACGTAGTGCTCGGTGACCGCGGTCCGCCACTCCTCGATGCGCCGGATCCGCTCCTTGAGCAACGCCGCCGCCTCCTGCCTCGGCAGGTCGACGACGAAGCCGATGGCCGCCGACTTCATGTCCGTCTTCTGGTCGTAGGCGACGAGGGCCTCGCGCAGCAGCGTGAAGTACTCCTCGTTCCCCGCCGCGGTGATCTCGTACTCGGTGCGCGGCGGGCCGCCGGCCGTCGAGGGCGCGCTCTCGTGCGCGTGCACCAGCCCTTGCTTCGCCATCTGTTTCAGGGCGTGGTAGATCGAGCCGGGCTTGGCGTTGGACCACTCGTGCGCGCCCCAGTACTCCAGGTCGTTGCGCACCTGGTAACCGTGGGCCCGCCCGTGCTGGCGCACCGCGCCGAGCACGAGGAGACGGATCGCTGACATGGGCTCCAGCGTAGGCCGCGGGCGGTCACCCCCAGGAGTTGCCCTGCTCCTACGCGACCAGCTCGAACGCGGTGGCGCCGTCCAGGGACTCGCGGACGATGTCGGCGTGGCCGGCGTGCCGGGCGGCCTCGCGGATCAGGTGGGAACACAGCCAGCGCATCGAGAGCCGCTCGTCCTTCGGGTTCCAGGACGTCCTCGCCAGCAGGAAGGTGCCGTCGAGGCTGGGCACCGCGCGGAGGAACGACTCCGTCTCGGCGGCCACCTTCCCGTAGGACGCGAGGAAGGACTCCACGGTTTCGTCACCGACCAGCAGGAAGCACTCGTGCCCGTTCGACTCGTCCCGGTGGACGGCCGGCGGCTCTCCCCTGGCGCGGGCGACCCAGCCCTGCTCCATCTCGGCGACGTGCTTGAGCAACCCGGCCGGGGACAGCTCACTGACGCTGGGGCGCGACGCGGCCTGCTCGTCGGTGAGGCCGAGCACCGACCGGCGGACGCCCCCGCGCTGCTCCTCGATGGACGCCAGCAGCGCCCCGCGCTCGTCGCCCCGGGGCTCCGCGGGAACGTGAGTGACCATGACGGCCGCCTTCGCCGGTGAGGGCTTTCGCCCCGGTTTCCCCGACACCGACGACGCTACGGGCCCGTGCGGTCAGATGCTGTCCGCACGGGCCCGGGAGAGAGGAGCGAGTCAGAAGGGGCGGATCAGAAGGGGAACCCGCTGCGGCCGTGCTGCACCGAGATCCACTTGACCGTGGTGAAGGCGTCCAGCATCGCCTCTCCGTTCAGCCGGCCGCTGCCGGAGTTCTTCTCGCCGCCGAAGGGGACGATCGGCTCGTCGTGCACGGTGCCGTCGTTCACGTGGAACATGCCGGTGTCGATCTGCTTGGCGAAGTTCACCCCGCGCTCGACGTCCCCGGTGTGCACGGCGCCGCTCAGACCGTACGGGGTGTCGTTGACGAGGCGTACGGCCTCCTCCTCGCCGTCGAACGGGACGAGGAAGGCGACCGGTCCGAAGACCTCCTGCCGCAGCAGGGCGGAGTCTGCGGGGAGGCCGGTGAGCACGGACGGCTCGACCAGGTTGTCGGTCCGGGCGCCGCGCACCAGGGCGGTCGCGCCCTCGGCGAGCGCCTGTTCGACGACACCGGCCAGGGAGTCGGCCTGCTGGGAGTTGATCACCGGGCCGATGACCGTCCCGGGGTCACGCGGGTCGCCGGCCTTGAGGGACTTGACCTTGGTGACGAACTTCCCGGTGAACTCGTCGGCCACCGAGCGGTCCACCAGCACGCGGTTGGCGGCCATGCAGACCTGGCCCTGGTGGACGTACCGGCTGAACACGGCCGCGTCGACCGCGTAGTCGATGTCGGCGTCGTCGAGGACCACCAGCGCGCTGTTGCCGCCGAGTTCGAGGACCGAGCGCTTGAAGAGGCGGGCGCAGACGGTTGCCACGTGACGGCCGACCGCGTCGGAGCCGGTGAAGGAGATGACCTTCGGGACCGGGTGCTCGAGGAAGGCGTCGCCGATCTCCGCGATGTCCGTGATGACGACGTTCAGCAGACCGCCCGGCAGGCCCGCGTCCTCGAAGATCTTCGCGATCAGTGCCCCGCCCACGATCGGGGTGTTCTGGTGCGGCTTGAGCACCACTCCGTTGCCGAGCGCGAGCGCCGGGGCGACCGACTTCAGCGACAGCAGGAACGGGAAGTTGAACGGGCTGATCACACCGACGACACCGACGGGCACGCGGTAGACGCGGTTCTCCTTGCCGTCCACCGGCGACGGGATGATCCGGCCCTCGGGGCGCAGCGCCAGGTGCACCGACTCGCGGAGGAACTCCTTGGCGAGGTGGAGCTCGAAGGCGGCCTTCAGGCGCGTGCCGCCGAGTTCGGCGATGATCGCCTCGGTGATCTCCTCCTCGCGCTCCTCGACCAGCGCGAGCGCCTTCTCGAGCACCGTGCGGCGGGCGTACGGGTTGGTCACCGCCCACTGCTTCTGCGCGCGGGCCGCCGCCCGGTAGGCCTCGTCGACCTCGTCGACGGTGGCTGTCGTGACCGATGCCAGTTTCTCGTCGTCGTACGGGTTGAAGTCGATGATGTCCCAGGAGCCGGTGCCCGGACGCCACTCACCGTCGATGTACTGCTGGGCCAGGTCGGTGAAGTACGACGACATGTGATCCCTCAACCCCTCAATCCCTCGCCGCCGAGGCGGGCCCACCCCGCATCGGCCTCACAGCCCGGCCGCACGGGCCGGTATCCGTCCGGTCCGCGCGGCCTGATCGAACATCATCGTACTTATTTTTCAGGAGAGTTGGAGGAGACCTCGCAGAAGATCCCGGCTCTCCGAGGGCCCCGGGCTGTCCTGCTGGAGCTCCTTGAGCGCCTTCTCGTACTGGGCCACGTCCTCGGCCTTGTCGAGGTACAGCGCGCTCGTCAACTGCTCCATGTACACCACGTCCGACAGGTCGGACTCGGGGAAGCCGAGGATGGTGAACGCGCCGGACTCACCGGAGTGGCCGCCGAACCCGAACGGCATGACCTGCAGCCGGATGTTGGGCCACTCGGAGACCTCGACCAGATGCTGGAGCTGCCTCCGCATCACCTCGCGGTCGCCGTACGGCCGGCGCAGCGCGGCCTCGTCGAGCACGACATGGAACTCGGGCGCGCTCTCGGAGACCAGGTACTTCTGCCGCTCCAGGCGCAGCGCCACCCGTCGTTCGACGTCGGCCTCGCTCGCGCCCGCCATGCCGCGCCGGACCACCGCGCGCGCGTACTCCTCGGTCTGCAACAGGCCGTGCACGAACTGCACCTCGTACGCCCTGATGAGTGCGGCGGCGCCCTCGAGACCCACGTAGGTGGGGAACCAGCTGGGCAGCACGTCCGAGTAACTGTGCCACCAGCCGGCGACATTGGCCTCTCTGGCCAGGGAGAGCAGTGAGGCGCGCTCCTGCTCGTCCGCGATGCCGTACAGCGTCAGCAGGTCCTCGACGTCCCTGGTCTTGAAGCTCACCCGGCCCAGCTCCATCCGGCTGATCTTCGATTCCGAGGCGCGGATCGAATAGCCCGCCGCCTCGCGCGTGATCCCCCGAGCCTCACGCAGTCGCCTGAGTTGTGATCCGAGCAGCATGCGCCGCACCACCGATCCCGGCTCTCCCGCGCTCACGTTCGCCAGCCTCCCCAACGTCTGCCAGAGGCCGAAGTCTGCCACTAAAACACTCCGAGCAGTACTCACCCGGTTACGGAAACGGAATCAGGGTCGGTGTTTTGACCAGGGGAAAGTAGAGAGCAGGCCACGGAAGTGACCGGAGGGACGTGAATATGGCGGAAAAATTGACCAACAAGCGGTACGGGAAGGCTCATTTCGGTCAGCTGCACGTGCATCTGCCCTTGCATCTGCCGTACGCATCCGAAACCATGGCCTTCGCACCACCGCCGTATCGCTACGACCGCGAATCCCGGGAGTGCCTCGCATGGGGACGAATGGATCGACCATGCTCCAGCCGTTACGGCAGGGCCTTCCGCCACTGGACCCCGCGGCCGTGTCCGACGCCGTCTCCTGCTCCCTCCCCGCCCGCTACGAAGCGGTCCGCGAGGCGCGGCAGTTCACCCAGACGACCTGCGACCAGTGGGACGCGGGCGACCGCTTCGACGACGTGTGCCTGGTCGTCTCCGAACTGGTCACCAACGCCCTGCGGCACGGCCTGCCGGTCCGCGCGTCGCGGTCGGCGGAACAGGAAGCTCCGGTGCGGCTGCATCTGATGCGGTGGACCGGGCGGCTGGTGTGCGCGGTACGCGACCCGAGCCACGACAGTCCCGTCACCCGCGAGACGGACGACTTCTCCGCGGAGTCGGGCCGCGGGCTGCTCCTGGTCGAGTCGTTCAGCGACGGCTGGGGCTGGCAGCCGATGCGCGGCGGACGCGGCAAGGTGGTCTGGGCCCTGTTCCTGCTGCCGCCTCCCGGTGGCGCATGACGAGAACCGCAGGAACGACGGGAACACAGCATCTTGGCACGCCGTGTTCTACGCGCGTCACACGGGGTGCGGGGCCGCCGGGCGAGGGAGCGGCGGGCGCGGCGGCACCTTCAGGCGCGTTCGGACGCGTGGTGCGCGATCGGGTCAGCCGACGACCAGGTGGTCGAACTCGCCGTCCTTGACGCCGAGGAGCATCGCCTCGATCTCCGCCCGGGTGTAGACGAGCGCGGGCCCCTCGGGAAAGCGGGAGTTGCGCACCGCCACCTCGCCGCCCGGCAGCCGGGCGAACTCCACGCAGGAACCCTGCGAGTTGCTGTGCCGGCTCTTCTGCCAGGCCACGCCGTCCAGCCCGGCGGCAGCCATGCCGTTGTACACGCGGGACGCGTCGGCGCCGCCATACACGTCACCGTCGTACACATCGCCCTCGTACACGTCGTGGTCCACAGGTCGCTCCCCGTTGTGCACTGGCTGGTGTTGCCATCGATGCAGTGGTCAACTGACCCGGATCATAGCTTTGTTCAAATGCAAATGCATGGGCAGATGCACGTGCACGCGGGGTGTTCCCACAGTTACAGCCCTGTGGGCCGGCCTGCCGGGCCCCACGTGAGTGGAGACGCGCACGGAGGCCTTCCTGTTCCCTGATCGGAGCCCCCACGTTCCTCGTTGCCCCGTCTGTCCTCACGCGGCCCCCTCAGAGCAGGCCGCCCTCTTCGCCACGGACGGCACCGTGTGCAGTGGCACGGCAGAGGAAGATGCCGGAATCGCGACGACGATCAGCCTCGACTGCGCGGACGGCAACGAGGACCGGGCGAACGGCACGGTCGACCCGGTGAGCGGGTCCGCCCTGAAGGTCACCTGGGAGGGCTCCCTCGGCACCGAGACGTACACGAAGGCCGAGGGCGGCCGGCTGCCGTCGGGTCTTCCGACCGCTGGGCTCGGCTCGTAACGCCTGCCTCGAGGGCCCGCCCTCCGGGGGCGCCGGGAGGACTTCCCGGGGTGTGATGATCTGTGGGCCGCTCCACGAACCCAGGGGAATCCTCATGCGCTCCATGCCGATCGCCGTCACCGTCACCACCGCCCTCCTCCTGTTGACCGCCTGCGGCGGCGAGGGCGGTGGTGACGGGGCGGAGGACAAGAACGACGCGAAGCAGGAGAGCGGGGCCTGTTCGAGCGCGACGGTGAGCCTGGAGGCCGGTCCCGCGAGCGAGGCCCCGGCCGCCGGCGACACCGGCGAGGTGCCCGTGAACCTCGTCGACCAGGGCGGCGCCTGCGTCCTGGACGGCTTCCCCGAGGTGAGCCTGGTGGTCGGGGGCGAGCCCGTCGCGCTGCCCCCGGCCGAAGGCGCCACGGCGCGGGAACTGACCCTGGCGGAGGGCGAAGCGGCCTCCTTCACGATCACCTACGTACGCGGGCCGAAGGGCGCGGACGGGAGCCTGGACGCCACGTCCCTGCGGATCGGCCTCCCCGGCGACTCCGCCACCCGGGACTTCCCCTGGATGTACGGCCCGGTGGCGGTCAAGGAACCGGCCGAGACCGCGGCCGACGCGTCCGTGAGCACCTTCCAGCGGACGGGCGACTGACTGACCGGCAGGCGGGCGGGCGGACAACCGGCCTCCGGGCAGGACGACGACCCGCGGCCCTCTCGGGCCGGAGACAACCCCCGGCGCGCGACCCGCGCGGGCTCCTGACCGGCCGGTGCAGCCGGTACAGCCGGTACAGCCGGTACAGCCGGTACAGCCGGTACAGCCGGTACAGCCGGTACAGCCGGTACAGCCGGTGCAGCCGGTGCAGCCGGTGCAGCCGGTGCAGCCGCAGAGTGCGGGCTTCCGGGCTGTGGCTGCGGGCCCCGGTTCAGCCGAGTCGTCGGCGGGCTTCGACCTGGGCGTCGTCCGCCGCCCGCGCGCCCTCCTCCCACCCCGCCGCGTCGCTCACCCCGCGCAGCCTGGTGGTCGTCGTCTCCGGGAACAGGCGGTCCAGCCGCTCGGTGACCGCGACGTCGCGGGAGGCGAGCACCGGGAGCAGGTCGTCGCTCAGCCCGCTCGTCCGGCCTTCGGCGGCAGCCGCCAGACGTGCGCCCACGCGGTGGGCGTAGGCCGCGAGGAACGACTGCCGGAAGGTCTTGGTCCGTTTGCGTCCGCCCGCCTTCTGGGCCGCCTCCGCCTTCGTCATGGCCGTACCGGCCTGCACAAGCAGTGAGGTGTAGAGCAGTTCGACCGCTTCCAGGTCGGCGGCGAAGCCGACCACGGTGGAGAAGCCGAGGGCTTCGTTCCACACGGCCCGGCAGTGGTTCGCGGTGGCGATCGCGTCGAGCAGCACGGCCTTGGTCTGCGCATAGGGGGCTTCCACCCCGATCCGGCACGCGCCCGGCGCCGTCGCCGCGTGCGTCCGCACCGCGAGGAGGGCCTCGTCGACGCTGTGCCGCGCCATCAGTTCCTGCGCCTTGGCGGTGAGTGCCTCCGCCTCCTCCGGGAAGCCGGTCGCCTCCGCCTTGGCGAGCAGCGCGCGGATGCGGCCGAGCATGCGGGACTCCGGACGCCGGTCATCTTCCCCCGAGCCCGCCCCGCAGGCCGTCCCGGCGCTCCCGGCAGTGCCGACGGCCGCCTCGTCGAGGGACTCCAGCGCGGGCAGGCGCAGCAGCAGCCGGTACAGCTCCAGTACGGCCGTGGCGTGCGAGAAGCGGTCGGCGCGCGGCGGGCGCGAGGGCGCGGGAGCGGCGCCGGTTTCACCGGTGGCCTCGAGCGCGTCGAGTTGGGCGGTCCAGCGGGGCCCCCGGGGCCGGTCGTGCGGCGCCTGCGCACGGATCAGCGCCGTGACGAGCCCCAAGTGTACATCGTGCAGTTCACGCCGGACGACGCGTACGACGTCGGCGGGCTGCCAGCCGCGCCGCCAGGCGTTCGCCACGAGCTCCTCCCCCCGCCGGGCGAGTTCGGCGTCCGCCGCCGGGTCGGCGGCGAGCAGGGACGCGCCGGTGTCGAGGGCGTCGTCGGCGGTGGCGTACAGGGTGACCCGGAAGGCGCGTTCGACGGTGCGGGACGTACTCGTACTCACGGGCCGATCGTGCCATGCCCCGGAAGTCCGTCACTTCACCCCCAAGTGTCAACTCGTGGTTGACACCCGTCTATTGTCAACCTATCGTTGACGCATGACGACGAACCCCGGCATCAAGTCATCCGTACGTCTCGACGACCTCATCGCGGCCATCAAGAAGGTCCACGAGGAACCCCTTCAGCAGCTCCAGGACGCGGTGCTCGCGGGCGAGCACCTCGGCGACGTGGCGGACCACCTGATCGGCCACTTCGTGGACCAGGCCCGGCGTTCGGGCGCCTCCTGGACGGACATCGGCAGGAGCATGGGCGTCACCCGGCAGGCGGCCCAGAAGCGTTTCGTGTCCAGGGAGTCGGCCGCCCTCGACCCGAACGAGGGCTTCAACCGCTACACACCCCGCGCCCGGGCGGTGGTGATGGCCGCACACCACGCGTCCAAGGCCGCGCGCAACGCCGAGGGCCTGCCCGAGCACCTGGTCCTCGGCCTGCTGGCCGAGCCGGGCGGCCTGGCCGCGAAGGCGATCACCGAGCAGGGCGTCACCCTGGACACGGTCCGCGCGGCCGCCACCGCGGCCCTCCCGCCGGCCGTCGAGGAGGCCCCCGAGCTGGTGCCGTACGGCCCGGCGGCCAAGAAGGTCCTCGAACTCACCTTCCGCGAGGCCCTCCGCCTCGGCCACAACTACATCGGCACCGAGCACCTCCTGCTCGCCCTCCTGGAGTACGAGAACGGCAAGGGCGTCCTCAGCGGCCTCGGCGTCGACAAGACGGCCACCGAGCGGTACGTCGCCGAACTGCTGGCGCAGGTCGTGGCGGTGTCGCAGGAGGACGACCGGGAGAAGGGCGGCGACCAGGAACAGGCACCCCCACCGGAGAACTGATCCCGGCCGGCGTCGGCCCCGTGGGCGGACACCCTGGTCGAACCCCGTGGCGGGACACCGTGGTCGGACCCCATTGTCAGACCCTCCTGCCAGACTCACGTCATGGCCGACCGGTGGGCACTCGCTCCGGCCGAGGACGGTGGCGTGGACGTCGCCCCCTCGGCCCGGACGGGCTGCCCGCCGCTCCGGTGCGGCGGGAGACGGATGCCGCCGAGGCCGTGCGGGGTCGTCCCGGTGTCACGCGGTGGGTGTGGCGGTCCACCGCCGAGGTCCATCCGCGCCTGCTCGCCACGGGGGTGCGAGTGGAGCGGTGCTACGACGTCGAGGCCGCCGAGACGCTCCTGCTCGGTCACGAAGGGCGGTACGGGCAGCCCCGTTCGGCCGGGGCCGCCCTGGCCCGGCTCCGCGGCGGCCCCGTACCGCCCGATCCGCCACAGCGTTCGGCCGAACCGGGCGCGCAGTCGCCCCTCTTCGAACCCCGGGGCGCGCACGTCCCGCTGGCGGACCTCCTGGCCGTCTACGCCGAGCAGCAGCGCCGGACCGAAGCGACCGCGCACCCGGGCCGGATGCGGCTGCTGCTGGCCGCCGAGTCGGCGGGCACGCTCGTCGCCGCCGAGATGAACCGCGCGGGAATGCCCTGGCGGGCGGACGTGCACCGCGCGGTGTTGCACGACTAACCGGAATGGGGGGGACCCCCAGGGACGGCAGAGCGGAGTCGGCCTTCGGGATCGTTCTCCTCGGGCGCTGTCGCCGGATCAGGCACGGGTGAGGTCGGACAGGAGGGCGGGCAGGAGGCGTTCCTCCATGACCGTGCTGCCCGACGCCTCCATCGCGAGGGCCAGTCCGGGGTCCCAGGGGCTGGCCGCGGGCGGTCCCGCGAGCGGTGTGGACTCGCCCTCGTCGAGTGCCGCCGTGTAGTCGGCGGCCGTCATCCGCCAGAGGCGGGCGCCGTGGCGGGCCACGGCGCCCGCGGTGATGCGCAGGCCGGCCCAGTCGAAGTCGGCGCGCCAGTGCAGCCGGGCTCCCGCGCGTACGGCGTCGCCGAGCAGTTTGTGGCAGGCGGCGGACGGGACCCCCTCGGTGCACACGAGGGCGGCGCCGGTGTCCTGGAGTTCGCCGGCGGCGGCGCGCAATACGGCCGGGTTCTCGCAGACGAAGATGGTGCGGGCGGCGGGGACGACAGGGTCGGTGGCGAGTTGGTGGAGGGTGAGCCGAAAGGGAAGGCCGAAGTCCGCGGCGTCGCGCAGCCAGTCGCAGACCACGGTGTCCCCCTCGGCACCGATGTTGAGGACGAGGACCTGGCTGGCGAGGTCGTCCGCGATGGCGCCGACGCTCTCCCACAAGGCGCGCCGCCCTGCCCGCTCGCGCGGGACGGCGCACCCGTCACCGGCGCGCTGGGCGAGAGCGCGCAGGACGAGCTGTTCCAGCGGAGCGCCGGGCACGAGGGCCTTGGTATCGCCGGTGGCCCACTCGGCGAGCACCGGAAGCGGCAGGACACCGGGGACCCGGTTCGGGGAACCCGCGGAGCGGTCCCCGCCAACGGTCAGCCTTTCCAGGACGCGCACCGCCGCGTCGAGAAGCGGCGCGTCCCCCCGGCGTACGAGACGGGTGAGAGTGCCGTCGACGGCGATCCGCTCCAGCCAGGCGGCGAACCACCCCTGCCCGGCGAGCCGGCTGGAGTGGGCTGACTTCAAGGCCTGGTCGCGGCTCGCTTCCTCGTCGGCCCGTTCGGCCGGCCGGTCACGCAGCGGGCCGTGGAGACGCCCGAGGGTCTGGAGGAGACCGGTGCCGTAGCGGCCGTACAGATACCCGTCCAGATCGCTCAGGGGTACGGCGAGGCGCTTGGCGGTCTCGGGCCGGTAGCGGCCGGTGATCCCGATGACGGTGCGGCGCTCGGCCCCGCTGGGCCCGGTGAGCCCGATGTCGCCATCGAGCGCGCCGCCGGTGCGCTCCAGCCTGCGGCGGGCGGCGGCGAGCAACCGGGTCCATCCTTCGCCCAGCAACTCGTCGTACCCGTCGTCTTCGCGCCGCTCAGTTGGCAACCGGGGTCTCCTGGAGCGTCGGGACGCGCCGGGTGCCGGGCGAGCCGAGGGCGGTGGTCAGGTCGCCGGTGTCGTCGGCGAGGAGCCGGGCGCCGTCCCAGACGAGCAGCAGCGCGGAGACGGTGTGGTCGACGGCGGTGTGCGCGAGGTCGTAGTGAGCGGCGGCGGACACGGAGGCGTGCGCGGCCCACAGGTCGTAGCCGGTCATGAACAGGTCGAGGTCGAACTGCGCGGCCAGCGACATGAGTTCGCCTCGCCCGGTGTCGTCCACGCCCGCGAACGCCTCGTCCAGGGCAAGCAGACGCGGAGCGTGCGGATCGGCGGAGTTGAGCATGGCGTGCGCGGCGGCGAACAGCGGCAGGTGCAGCGACACGGACTGCTCACCGCCGGACAGGCGACTGTGCCGGGCGCGGGTGAGCCGCTCCTCGCTCTTGCCCGGGCGTACGAGCTGGAACGCGAACTGGCGCCAGCGCCGGTAGTCGAGGGTCGTGGCGAGCAGTTCGCGGTAAGGCTGGTCGCGGTGACGGGCGCGGGCGGTCTTGATCTGTGCGGCGAAGTGGACGCGCACCCGGCCCAGCCCCTCCGGGCCGAGGCGGGCGGCGTCGGCGTCGAGGAGGGCGCAGACGGCGCGCTGCTCGTCGTCGAGGTGGTCGGCGAGCAGCCAGCTCACCCCGACCGTCGTCCCCGAGGACATCGTGCGCCGTCGCATGTCGGTGTTCATCCGCCGGATCAGGTCGCGGGCGTCGACGGTGCGGTCGTGGATCTGCTGGGCGAGCCGGGTGAGCAGGGCGTCCTCCAGGATGCGCTGCTCGGACTCGGAGAGCAGTTCGGCCTGGTCACGGCGGTGGGAGGAGATCTTCTGGGCGAAGGCGGCGACGGGCAGCGGGCCCTCCTCGTCGGCCACGCGGACGAGAATGACCCCGTCGGAGCCGTCCCATTCGGGCCGGTAGTCCTGGCCCGCGGCGGCGAGTTGCGCCTGGAGGTCGTCCAGGGCCTTGGTCAGGCGGGTGACGGACTGCTTGACGCTGGTCTCGGTGGGAGTGAGGTCACGGGTCGCGGAGAGGATCGCCTCGTGCACGGCGGCCACCGCCGACGGGAGTGTCTCGCCGACCCAGTCGGCCTCCTGGGCAGGCCAGGCGAGACCCGGCGGACAGCGCAGGATGTCGAGAAGTTCACGGGCGGCGTACGGGCGCAGGGAGCGGGCCGTGTCCTTCTCCTCCGCCGCGGCGACCGCCCCGGCCTCGGCGGCGGCCGTACGGCGGGCCTCGGCCGCGGCGGTGCCCGCGATCGCGCCGTGCTGGGCGGTGCGGGCCGCCTCGGCGTCCCCCACCAGGGCGTCGATGCCGTCCTCCGCCTCCCGCACTTGGCGCATCACCTCCTGTGCCTCGGCCCCGACGGCCTCCTGAAGGGCCCCAAGTCCCGCGGCCTCCTCCGCGTGCCGACGGCGCGCCGCGCGCTCGGTGTCCGCCGCCGCCTCCTCGTCCTCGGCGGCGGCGGTGAGCCGGTCGGCGGCTGCCTCGGCCGCCTCGCTCTGGCGGGTGTGTTCGCGGCGGCGGGCTACGAGTTCGCGGACCGCCGTCTCGAAGGCGCGGGTGGCGGTCTCGACGGCGTCGACGCGGTCGGTCTCGATGGCGTGCTCGGCCGCCGTGCGGCGCAGGGCGCGCTCGGCGACCGAGCAGGCGGCCACCGACTCGTCGTACGCGCCCTGGGCTGCGTCGGCGGCGTCGCGGTGGGCGCGTAGCCTCGCCGCGGCCCGGTCGAGTTCACGCAACGCCTGTGTGATGCCGGTGGTGCGGGGCAGGGCGGCGCGGGCGGCGGCGTACGCGTCCAGGGCAGCGTCCGTACGGGCCTGCTCGCGCGCCAACTCGTCCAACTGGTCGAAGAGTTCCGTCAGCAGCGCATCGCAGGCGGCGATCCGCGCGGCACGCCGCCGGGCGCGGGCGGTGGCGCCGACGTACTCGGCGTGCTCCTTGGTGTGGGCACCGACCAGGACACCGGCCGCGTACCGGCCGTCGGGGCTGATCTGCGGGGTGCCGGTGTCGAGGTCTCCGGTGACGGCGACCGAGCGCAGCACGGCGGTGATCCGGGCGGCGGTCGGGATCGCAGCGGCGCCCGCCGGGTTGCCGGGGTTGCCGGGATTGTCGGGCCGCAGGAGATCGGCGAGGCTCGGTCCGCTCACCGGGGCGCCGGCACGGAGGTAGCCCTCGCTCTGCCCGGCCGCCACGGGGGTGTCCTCGGCGGTGACCAAGGCGTCGAGGAGGCCCGAAGCCTCCAGGGCCGCTTCCAGGTCCGCTCGTTGACGGGCTGTCAGTGCGTCGTCGAAGTCGACGAGCCGCCACAGCGGAACACCGTCGCCGGGAACCCGGTCTGCGGTGCGGCCACGAGCCGGCGGCGGGGCGTCGTCGTGCTCGGCGGCGATCCGGTCGCGTTCGGTCTCCGTCTCCGCACGACGGTGCTCGATGTCGGCGCGCCGGGCGCGCAGGGCGGCGAGGGTGTCACGCAGTTCCTGCACAGCGGGGGCGGTGACCTCGGAGAAGGCGTCGGCGAGGGTGACCGCCTCGGCCTCGCCGATGAGTTCGAGGGCTTCGGGGAGCCGACCGACCCCCTCCTCGGTCAGGAGTACCCCGTGCGCCTCCCCCCACTGTCGTAGCGCCTCACGGACCTGCTCTCGGGAGGACTCGACAGCCGACTCCGCTGCGGTTTCCGCAGTTTCCGCCGCGGTGACGGCCTCCTGCGCGCGGTCGAGCGAGATGCGGGCGAGGCCGCGGGTCTGCTCGGCGCCGCGTGCCGTCTGCTGGGCGGCGCGCACGGCCCGGACGCCGTCGTGACGGGCGGCGGCCAGCGCGGCGGAGCGTTCGGCGAGGCGGATGGGGTCGGCGTCGGCCGGGGTCCAGGGCAGGCCGGCGGTGTGGGCGTGGTCGGCGACGGTGGCGGCGTCGCGGGAGACGGCGGCGTCGAGTTCGGCGGCGAGCCGTGCGGCGTGTTCGGCCTCGGCGCGGGCGCGGCCGGTGGCGGTGCTGCGGCGTTCGCGTTCGGCGCTCGCCTGCCGGGCGGTCTGCTCGCAGGTGCGTACCAGGCGTTCCAGGTCGGCCAGTTGCTCGACGGCCTGGTAGGCGGCGGAGGAGCGCAGCTGGTCGAGCCGGGAGCGCTGGGCGGCGAGCGCCGCGTCGGCCGCCTCGGCGCGCGTCTCGGCGGCTGCCTGCCGCTCGCGGGCCGCCGCCAGGTCCGCGGTGGCGGTGCTCAGCGCGGCGGCGCGCTCGGCGGTCTCGGTACGGCGGGCGGTGAGCCGGTCCGCGGCGGCACGGGCGTGGACCCGCAGGTAGGTGGAGTAGCTCGCGAGGAAGGCGCGGGTGGCGTCGTCGGCGGCGGCCAGCCCCTCCAGGGTGCGCTGCACGGACTCCATGTCGTCGAAGGAGCGGGCGGCCTCGGCGATCAGGTCGTCGTCCAGCGGGCGCAGACCGGCGGTGAGGGTGTCGGAGAGCTTGGCCGGGTCGAGGTTCTTGGCGAGCTGCGGGCGGCGCAGTGTGAGGATCAGGGTGAGTAGTTGCTCGTACCGCTCCGGGCCCAGGCCGAACAGGCGCTGGTCGACGGCGGCGCGGTAGTCGGCGGTGGAGGCGATCAGCTCGCGGCCGAGCTCGGCGGCGAGCTGCTTCCTCGTCATCGGCCGGTCGTCGTGGGTGAGGAGGGAGAAGTCCTCGCCGACACGGCCCTCCGCGACGAAGTGCCAGCGAGCAGGTGTGTCGCGGTGCCGCTGGGCATGCAGCCCGATGCCGCAGGTGACGGCCTGGCCGGTCTCCCGGTGGGTGAACTCGATCCAGACGTAGCCGAGCGCGCTGTCCTGCCCGCGGAAGAGCAGGTTGGACTTCATCGTGCGGTCCTCGGCAGCGAACGGGTTGAGCCGCTTGGGATCGATTCGGCCGTCGAGGACGAACGGGAAGAGGACCTCAAGGGCCTTGGTCTTGCCAGACCCGTTGGGGCCGCGCAGCACCAGCCAGCCGCCCGCGAAGGAGAACTCCTCGTCCCGGTAGTCCCACAGGTTGATGATCCCGGCACGGGTGGGGACGAACCGGGTGGCGGGGGCGCTGGCCGAGGCGTCGGCCGGAGTGGGAGCGGGCGTGCTCACGAAGTCGGATCCTTGGCGGTGGGGTCGGCGAACAGGGCGGTCTGGGCGGTTGGTCGGGGCGCCGTACGGGTCCTCACCCGCGCCGTGACTCCCCGGTAGCGGGCGAGCAGCGGGAGGGCGAGGGCCCCGCCGTCGACCCGGGTGATCAGCGACATGGAGGCCAGGAGATCGAGAGCCTGGCCGAGCAGCCGGTCCGGGTCGCCGCGCAGATCGGCGGCGAAACCCGCGCCGTACTCGGCGGTGATCTCCTTGAGCCTGCCCCGGAGCCAGGAGTCGGTGACGAAGGGGTATCGGGTCTCGCCCGGCTCCCGCCCCGCGTCGCCGGGTGCCTCGTACACCGACACCCCGTACGCCGACTCCTCGTCCTGCTCGGCGAGTTCGGCGACCAGTCCGCGTGACGGCAGGGCCGCGTCGATACGCCGGGCGCGGGCCGCGAGGCGTTCGGCGGCGGTGGGCGCAGGCAGCAGTTCGAGGGCGTGCCGTCCGGACCGCTGCACAGCGGCGCTGATCCGGGCGGCGAGGAGCAGCGCGGCCTGCGCGACGGTTCCGCCGCCGGGAAAGCGGATGTCGGACAGTCTGCCGGAGGTGTCGATGAGCGCCACGCCCTCGGCCCGCCGCTCCACCGTCAGCCCGGTCAGCCGCTCCAGGTCCTCGGCGAGGGCGGGGGCCCGCAGCTGGCCCAGGAGTTCGCTGTCGGCGTCGGCGTAGTACGCGACCGGGTTCTCCAGCACCAGGCGGCGGGCCCGGCGGGCCTGGTCACGACGCTGGGCGGCGCGGCCCGCGGACAGACCCAGCGCGCCGGAGGAGTCGAGGAGCGAGGTGACCGAGGTCAGGTGCTGGAGCACGCGGGTCGGGTGGTGGACGGCAAGGAGGATCTCGCGGTCGATGTCGTACAGGGCCTCCGCACGCTCGGGATCGCCGGCCCAGGCGGTGGCGGAACCGTCGGCGAGAGCGAGCGCGCCACGCTCGGTGAGCCAGGTGACGGCGTCGACGAAGGCGTCCCGGTCGGGTTTGCGCGCGGTGTCGAGGCCGAGTCCGTCGATGCGTACGGCGTCGGCGGCGACCGCGTCGGCCAGTTCCCCCAGCGCCACCTGCGCGCCGTGGCGGCCGAGGGCCGCGAGGGTGAGGACGAGGTAGGCGTAGCGGCGCCGGTCGAAGGGGCGGCCCGCGCGGGTGAGGGCCGGGCGGGTGGCGTCCAGGCCGTCCTGGGCGCGCTGGAGCCGGGCGGTGTCGGCGGTGGTGACCAGCCGGTACCCGAGCACCTCCATCAGATCGGCGCGCAACGGGTCGGCCCACCGGCGCACGGCCGCCAGCGCCGCCCTGTCCGGGTACCCGGGCGTGACCAGCGGGTGCCGCAGGACGAGCCGTACCGCCTTCTGATAGTCGGCGAGTTCGAGCGGGGAGACTCCCTCGGCGACACGGCTCATGCGGTGACCTCACTCATGCGGTGACCTCCAGACGCAGCCCGTCCAGATGGAGACGCCCGCGTACGGTCTCGACGGTGGTGGAGCCCTCGGCGGGGGTGAGGGTGAGCCGTACCCCGTGGGCGAAGCCGGAGGCGGCGGTGACCCGGCGGCTGGCGGGGACCCGGGCGGCGAGCGCCACGTCCAGCAGAGCCAGCAGAGCCCGGGTCTCGGGCTCGTCGAGGGTCCGACCGTACACGTCGTCCGAGGCAAGGGAGTTCGCGGCGCCCTGCCGCTCGGCCTGCTCCTTGAGCTGCTCTGCGCGGAGCAACGCCCGCCGGTCGTCGTCGCGCTCGATGCGGCCGGGGCCGTGCAGGGCGGGAGTCCGGCCGGACTGGACCAGGGTGCGGGCCAGTTCGACCGGCTCGGCCTCCCACCAGGACGTACGCCCCGGAATCCGCTCGGGGTCGGCGTACGGGACGGCGATGTGACGCGGTGCGCCGAGCCCGAAGACCGCCTGGAACAGGGCGTGCGCGTCCTCGTCGCTCTCGCAGGAGGTGAACCACTGGGCGAGATGGCGCAGTTGGCTCTCCCGGCTCACTCCGCCCCGGCGCGCCTCGGTGACCCGGCGCAGCAGGGCGAGGACGGAGCGGATCGCGGTGACGGTGGCGTCCTGCAGCCGCTCGGTCTCACTGTGCTCGCGCTCCGCGAACCAGTGGACGATGCCGTCCCACCGGTGCCGCCAGTCCGCGAGGCGCTCGGCGGGGCTGCGGAAGAGCCGCTCGTCGGCCTCGGCCGCGTACTCGATCATGCGGTCCACGCCGGTGGCCGCGGCCTTCTCGACCGCCTCGGCGAGCAGCGGAGCGTAGCGGCCGAGTTCGGCGGTGAACTCCCGCATGTGCGCGAGGAGCGTGTCCTTGTGGGCGAGGAACACCTCGGGCCGGGTGTCGTTGGTGCGCGCCAGATCGCCCAGCATGAGGTAGAAACGGGCGGCGCGCTGCGCCATCTCGTTGAGCACCGAGTCGAGACGGCCGAGCTTGCGGTACACCTCCTCGCCGTCGCCCGCGGTGTTGGCCTCGGCCAGCGCGCGCAGGTCGCCGAGGATGTCGGGGAAGACGAGGCGGGAGAGCTGGGCGTCCTCCAGGCTCGCGCCCAGCACGTCCTCCACGGCGCGGTAGGCCCGGTATCCGGCCTGAGTGAACTGGTACACGTAGTGGCGGTTGCGGTACTCGGCGAGGTTCGCGGCGCGCGTCCCGTCGTACGACCGGTCCAGGACCTGCCACTCCGCGAGCCCGTCGAGCAGCGGCTGAACGCCGGCCGACCCGCCGACAGCGCGCGCGGCGGGATGGTCTGCGGCGAGCCGCTCCAGCAGCCCCACCACGTCCGAAGCGTGCAGCAGCACCTGATAGTTGGCGCGTCCGCGGTCGAAGGCCCGCAGCAGCCACAGGTACTCGTGGCGCTTCTCGGCGGCAGCGAAGTGGAACAGCCGCAGCCGGTCGTCGAGGGAGAACGCGTCGATACCGAACGCGCCCTCGTCGACGGGGTCCGGAGCGTGGGGTTCCGGGGCATCGGGCTCGTCACTCACAGATCTTTCGGCTTCCCTTGCTTCAGCTGACACACGTCCGGCTGGAGACCATCGGATCCGCACCAGTGTGCCGTACCCCGACCGGTGTGTGTAAGCCGCACCCCGGACCGTGTCACCTGTGCTATCGTACGCACGTTTCACGCCGCTACCGGGCGGTGGCCGCCGTACAGACCCGTCCTGCGGTCGGCTCAGAGGCGGATCGCCGCGTACGCCCCGGGCCTTCCCGTCCCCAGCCGGTCCCCGCGTGTGAAGACGGCCACTCCGGTGCGCCCCGCCGACAGATCGGACGGGTCGGCGGGCGGCAGAAGCAGAGTGTTCTCCTCACCGTCGCCACTGTGCAGGGTGGTGGTCGCACCGTTCCACAGCCGGATCACCGAGCCGGGTGGAGCCGTCACCCGGGCCCGGTCCTCCCGAAGGTCCAGGCGGACGCCGGTGGCACGCTCCGCGAGCAGTGCGCGGTAGCGGTCCGGGGGCAGGGCGCAGTCGCGCGGCGGCGCTGTCCCACCCCAGTCGGGGGCGCCGACGCCACGGGCGCGGGCCGCGCGCCACATGCGGGGGACGAGGTCGGGTGCGAGCGGGGCGGTGGCCATCCGCTCGCACATCCACAGCAGCCGTCCCGCCCCTCTTCCGGGCCCCAGTGCTCACCACCGGGTGCGCTGGGCCGGGTCACCGGCGACGACGGCCGCCCACGGGTGGACCGTGCGGTTCGGAGCGACAGAGCTGCAAGGCCGCAGAGGAGAGGTCTCTACGAAACCAGGGGGTGCGCCACGAGGCGCCGTGTGATCGAGCGGAGGTGAAAGGACTCCGCCGTCTGCTCGTCGTAGCGGGCAGATGAAGCTGACGACAGCCTGACCTGGAGGAACGCCAGGAAGGGCGGCAAGCAGTCGTGACGAAGTCGGGCCGGTTCAGCATCGCCGGATGGGCCGGGCCCGGTGAGCGAGACGGGAAGGTGTACGCGAGGAACCGGTGTTGTTACGCCTCTAGATAGCGTGCCAGCTCACTCAATCCGGTGAATATGGGCTGGTTGGCGGCGCGTATCCGGCAGTCTCCCGTCCTGCCAGGACGGTGACTGTCGGTGAACTCCCGGGCAGGTTTCCCCTGCTGGGCCCGGGAGGCCACGGTGAAGGTCTACGGCGTAACCGTGGCGATGCCGCAGGGGCATAGCCGGACACCTAACCCATCGATTGATCAGCGGTGAACGTGGGAACCGTCCGCGATCCGCTCCCGACCCGAGTCGCCTCCAGCAGCACGGAACGGGATAGGCGCGTTGCCCGCCGAAGGACGTGGACGGGGCGGAGCCGCCGTAGTACTCCGAGGCCGGGAAAGCCGGCCGCACGGGGAAGGGCGGCAGCGTGACAGACAAGGAGAGGACTGCAATGTCCGAAGATGCCCTGGTGAACACCGGGGCCGGGATGGCCGCCGCTTGGCGGCCGGGTGTCCCGGTACGGAAGATGCAGCTCAAGTTGCACCAGTGGGCGCGGGCAGATGTCTCGCGCCGATTCGATGATCTGTACAACCTGGTCTACGATCCGGGGTTCCTGATCGATGCCTGGCACAGGGTCGCGGGCAACACCGGGGCGAAGACGGCTGGGATCGACGGGCTGACCGTGGCCGCGATCGAATCCGGGCCGGGAGTACAGCCGTTCCTGATGGACATCAGGGACGAGCTCAAGGCGCGGACCTACCGGCCCGCGCCGGTGCGGCGCACCCAGATCCCCAAGTCCAACGGGAAGATGCGTGATCTTGGCATTCCGACCGTGAAGGACCGGGTCGTGCAAGCCGCACTGAAGGCGGTCCTGGAGCCCATCTTCGAGGCCGACTTCCTGCCGGTCTCCTACGGGTTCCGGCCGGGCCGCCGAGCCCATGACGCCATCGCGGAGATTGTGTATCTGGCCCGCCGGGGCTACTCCGTAGTCCTGGAAGCCGACATCGAGGCGTGTTTCGACAACATCGATCACGTCGCCCTGATGGACCGGCTACGGGCCAGGATCTCTGACAAGCGCGTCCTGGCGCTGGTGAAGGCGTTCTTGAAGGCCAAGGTCATGCACCACGGCATCGCCAAGGACACCCCCACCGGCACTCCCCAGGGCGGGATCCTCTCCCCGCTGCCGGCCAACATCGCTCTGACGGCACTGGACAAGCACTTCCACGTCCAGTGGCACACCCGGATGGGCACCAGCTGGCAGCGCGAGAAGCGACGCAAGACTGGAACGGGAAACTGGAGATTGGTCCGCTACGCGGACGACTTCGTCGTCCTCGTTAGCGGCCCGGCCCACCGGGCCGAGGCCCTGCGCGAGCAGGTCGCCGAGGTCCTGGCCCCGATCGGACTGCGGCTTTCACCGGAGAAGACCCGTGTGGTCCACATCGATGACGGCTTCGACTTTCTCGGCCACCACATCCGCCGCCAGCGGAAACGCGGCACGAACAAGCTCGTCGTCTATACCCGGCCCTCGAAGAAGGCCATCAAGGCCGTCAAGGACCGAGTCTCGGAACGGACCTACAGACACACCCAGAATCAGAGTCTGGCCACCCTCCTGGAGGGCCTGAACCGGACGATGACCGGGTGGGCGACCTACTTCCGACACGGCACGGCGAAGCGGACATTCAACGCGGTCGACCACCACGCGTGGCACCGCGTCGCGATCTGGCTCCGCCGCAAACACGGCATCCCCAGCAGCCAGTTGAAGGGATTCTGTGACCAGGGATGGAGGTTCGCCGACAGCGGCACCGTGTTCCTCGGCGCATCCAGCGTCATGATCGAACGCTACCGCTACCGCGGAGCTCGGATCCCGACTCCGTGGACCATCGAACCGGCAGCCAACAACGGCTGACCGCTGGGCAAGCCACGTGGAGAGCCGGATGCGTGGCCAACACGCACGTCCGGTTCGGGTCGGCGGCCCAGAGAAACGGAACGGCAGCAATGCCGCCACCGCACTCTGGGCCGACCGCACATTGACAGTCCCTCGCCTCCCCCGGGCACACCAGCAGTGGCGGCTGATCGCGTCCGGCCAGGACGACGGCGACGTCCTGTACCGGATCGAGAACGTGCGCAGCGGGAAGGTCCTGGAGGTCGTCGGAGGAGGCACCGTCGACGGGGCGATGGTCGCGCAGCGCGCCTACGAAGGCAGCGACGCGGACCACCAGCAGTGGAGGCTGATCCCGGTCGGGTCGGTGACCGACACCCCGCGGGTGTACGAGATCGCGAACCGTAACAGCGGACTGCTGCTGCGCGTCGACACAAACGCCCCTTCGGTGATCAAGCAGTACGGAGCGCAGGGCGACCACCGCGACCGGCAGTGGCAGCTGCTCCCGGTGTGAACGCACGGATGGTCGGGGGCGCTGCCGCCCCCGACCATCCGTGGCAGATCCTGGGGATCGGTGCAACACCCGGTCTCTGACGTGTGGTGGGCAGTTTAGGCAGGTGCCGGCTGGGGTTTCCCAGCCGGCACCTGATGGTTGCGGCCAGCAACGCGCAGCGCGGCGTGGTGGTCGGAGCAGGAGTCAGCAGGTGAAGGGACGTCGCCGTCGCCGTCGCCATAAAGGTGATTCACCCGCGCCGGCTTCTCCGCGGGAGACCTTTTCCAACTTGCTGCGCAGCCACGGCTTCCGCCCGTACCGTACTGAGCGAACCCGATCGATTACGGCGTGTTCCTGCCGACTCATCGGGGGGGTAGGTGTGCCCGTGCTCTTGCACGGCACACAGATGGATGAACCGCTCACTTCGATCGCACTTCGAGGAGACGAACATGCCTGACATCGATCTCGGCGTAGCCACTGACTGGGACGAGGGCGACACCCACGGCCGCGTGAAGCTCCGGCAGAACCAGGTCTATCCGACCTCGCCGAAGAAGGACGTGCTCATCAGCTCGCCCGTCAGCATCGAGCTCTCGGTCAACACGAACTACTCCACCTCTCAGGAAGCGGACAAGATCTACTTCACCACGCACCACGGGAGCCGGAAGAAGATCATCGGCATCCTGGACTCCGAGGGCAACCTGCGCATCGCCGGGCGCCTGATCGAGGAGCAGCGCGACCTCGGCTACAACTAGCCTCACCGGCTCCGCACTCGCTGCCGCACGTGGTCACTGACGTGTGGTGGACAATCCGTGCAGGCGCTCGGCTGGGGTTTCCCAGCCGAGCGTTTTGCGTGGGCGGCCGTTCAGCGCGGCGACGACGGCGTCGAGGCGGTCGCGGCTGTGCGGCGACAGATCGGTGCCCCTGGGGAAGTAAGGCCGCAGCAGGCCGTTGAAGAGGACCGGCCGGGCCTTTCCCCCTGAGCGTGGACACCTTGGACACTGGACCTTGAGGGTCCAGAGGAAGAGATGTCACGCATGGTGATGAAGGTGTATTCGGCGGAGTTCAAGGCGGATGCTGTCGCGCTGTACCTGTCGGACCCGAAGAATACGTTCGAGGGCGTGGGCAAGGACCTGGGGATCAGCCGGGAGACGCTGCGGAATTGGGTGCGGGTCGAGCGCACCCGGCAGGGCCGTGCGGCGGCCGCGAGTCGCTCGCCGCGGGCGGTACAGGCCGTTGATGTACCCTCCGACGATGTGCTGAAAGAGGAGAACAAGCAGCTCAGGGCTCGGATCAGGGAGCTGGAGACCGAGCGGGAGATCCTGCGGAGGGCCGCGAAGTATTTCGCCGGCGAGACCAACTGGTGAGCCGTTTCCAGTTCGTTGATGATCATCGCGGCGCGTATCGGCGTCAAGCGGCTGTGCCGGGTCCTGGAGGTCTCCCGGTCCGGGTTCTACCGGTGGCTGAAGGGCGCCCCGGCCCGCATCGAGCGGGCGCGGTCCGACGCCCGCCTGGCCCGGCGGATCCGGGAGATCCACAAGGAGTCCGACGGTACCTACGGCGTCCCGCGGATCACGGCCGAGTTGTGGGACGCCGGGATCGAGGTGAACCACAAGCGGGTCGCGCGTGTGATGGCCCGGATCGGCCTGCAGGGCGTGCATCTGCGTAAGAAGGTCCGCACTACCGTCCCCGAGCCGTCCGCGACGCCGGTGCCCGATCTACTGCGGCGTGACTTCACCGCGAGCGAGCCGAACACCAGGTACGTCGGCGACATCACTTACCTGCCCATCGGCGACGGCCAATTCCTGTATTTGGCAACGGTGTTGGACCTTTGCTCGAAACGGCTGGCGGGCTGGTCGATCGCCGACCACATGCGCACCGAGCTGGTCACCGATGCGCTCCGGGCTGCGGCCCGTACCCGCGGCGGAACTCTTGACGGGGCGATATTCCACAGCGACAACGGCGCCCAGTATGCGTCGAAGGAGTTCGCGAACGTGTGCCGCGAACTCGGCGTGACCAGATCACGTGGGGCGGTCGGAACCTCGGCGGAGGTGAGTCGGCGGCGGGAATTTCACCCACCGCCGCTCTCAGAACCGTGCGTGAACCTCGCGACTCACACGGCTCCCATTGTTGAACCAGTGGGCAACGCGCCATGCTTCCAGTGAGCGAACATGCCCGGGAATGCTGAGGCAATCTCAGCCAGCCTTCTCCGGGCCTTTCTTGAAGCACGACGATACCGTTTGTACTTCCTCCGGGCCCATTTCACCAGGAACGGATTGATCTGCTGTTCCAGAAACCTGATCAACCTGGACTTGTAGAAGCGCCCATAGTAGTTGATCCATCCCGCCACGACGGGGTTGATCATCGCGGCGATCTCCTGAAAGCTCAGCTCGGTACAGCGCCCCAGTCGCCAGCTCCGGATAGTCCTCGCCATGGACTTCATGGCTGTTTCGCTCACTGCGGGAAGGAAGCCGGTCTTCAGCCTCCCATCCCGCAAGCGGGCAGCCCGAGGACGGAAGGTATACCCCAGAAACGTGAACTTCGTGACCGGGAACTCCCGTTCACGACCTTCCTGTTTGCAGTACACCACCCTGGTTTTCTCCGGATGGAGACGTAATCCGAACTGCAGCAGCCTGCCCTCGATGATGTCGCGGACGAAAATCGCCTGCTTCTCACTGGCACAGTGCACCACAGCATCGTCGCCGTACCGCTCGAATCTGATCGCCGGGTACTCCCGGACCAACCACGCGTCAAAGGCGTAGTGCATGAACAGATTCGACAACAATGGTGAAATAGCAGACCCTTGGGGAGTCCCCTTTTCCCGCCTGACGAGCGTTCCGTCGGGCTGTTGTACGGGGGCGACTAGCCACCGTTTCACATACAGCAGAACCCACGGAAGATTGGTATGCCTTTCCACTGCCGCGTTGATGGGGCCGTGCGGCACGTTGTCGAAGAAGCCCTGGATGTCAAGGTCGATCACCCAAGGATGCCTCCAGCACCGCTGCTTGCACGTCTCCACCGCATCCAGCGCGGACCGCCTCGGGCGGTAGCCATACGAGTCCTGATGGAAGATCTGCTCCACCTCAGGCTCCAATGTCATAGCCACTACCGTCTGGGCGATCCTGTCGGCCACGGTCGGAACCCCAAGGCTCCGAATCCCACCGCCGGCTTTGGGAATATCAACCGCTCTCACGGGTGGAGGGAAGTAGCTTCCCGAGGACAGCCGGTTCCACAGCTTGTACAGGTTGTTCTTCTCATCCTGCTCAAACTCCGCTAAAGACTGCCCATCCACCCCAGCCGCTCCCCTGTTGGCCTTGACCTTCAGGTATGCGTTCCAGACCAGCCGCCTCGGAATATCAAACGGCTTGTCCGCTGGCCTTGTCTCGACCATCCGATTCCTCCCATCGCTGGTTGATCGCCGATCGACACCCAACAACACGTCCCCTTCGCTCCACCCCTATTACGGAGGTTTCATCACTACTACGGGACGTTCCGCCCTCCCGACGCGCGACCGGTACTCCGGCCCTCATGACTCTTCGCCACTTGCGCCTCTCCCTCTCGCGAGCCACGTCAACCCATGGATCGCGGTTTCGCGTCGAGGAGTTCTCCAGTTCCGTTGTGAAGCCCAGACTGAGCTCGCGCCACCTTCATGCCGGACACCGCCAGACCAGTAAACAGGTTCCCGTCTGGCTTGTCCCAGGACAGCATTGAGGCCCTGGTTTTGATGTCGTCTAAGCTTTACGACACGTCATCGGCGGTTCACTTGCGTTCGCCTTCTCAGCCCACACCTGCCATATTTAGTACGGCTTTTCCATGACGCTCACCACCACGGCTCATTCACCGCAGCAGCTCATGGTGGTTTGACACCTGCACCTGCATGCCGATGCCGAAGGACCTACCTTCATCTCCACAACAGCATGGCAACTGTTCGTTCCCGTCTTCTACATCAGAACCTCACAATCACCTTCTGGACACACCAACGCCGCCGCCGAATCCTTCAACGCAAGCCTGAAACGGGAGACCTTGCAGAGAAGGAAACGCTGGTCAGGGGCGCGCGAGGCCCGCCTCGCGGTGTTCCGGTGGGTCACTCGCTACAACACGAAAAGAAGACACTCCGCACTCGGCCAGATCAGCCCGATCACCTACGAACAACGATCGATTACGCTGGCCACTGCTGCATAGCAAACGGTGTCCACGATCCGGGGTCAAGCCCCGGCCAGCCAGTAATCGCCAAGGTCATGCAGGGCCTCGACGAGCTGTCAGCGACCGACTCCGACTCCTCCTCCGCCTCCGCGACCACCGGATCACCGATCATCGGGCTCGCAGGAGCCCGGCTGCCGGTCGACCGGAAGACGGGGCAGCCGCTTCCCGTTCGCGTCCAGGCCGGCATGGTGTGGCAGCTGGATGAAGGCGGACGTATGGACGCTCTCGACACCTCTGCGCAGCTTGCCGAACTACGGTCCCGCGTCGACCACTTGCTGGACCGCATCGCGGGGAACAGCCGACTCACCTCCTCTGGCCTGGGAACACTCGACCCTGCCGCCGTTCCGTCCGGGTATGCCTTGCAACTGGCTCTCGGTCCGCTCGATTCATTGGTCAGCTCGATGCGCTTGGCGCGCGCTCACAAATACCAGCTGCTCTTCAAGATGGTGCAGCGCCTCCACCAGGCCGGCCATGCCCACGGGTGGCCTGGTGGAGAGTCCCTGCTCTCCCGACTCGCCTGGGGGCCACACACGCCCACCGACCGGGCCGCCGTCCTGGAGGAGGTGGTCAAGGGCTTCACCGCGGGCGTCCTTTCGCTGGAGACGTCCATCCGCATGCTGATCGATGCGGGTTATCCGATCGAGGACGCCCAGGAAGAGGTCGAGCGGATCCAAAAGCGCGCCTTTGATGCGGCGGCTCGCCTGGCCGACGCCACCGGCGACAACGACGCGGTGCGCGCGTATCTGGGCTTGCCGAAAGCCGACTCCGAGGTTCCGCCCGTGCCGCTCCTTCCCGCGGGCGGGCGATGAGCGGACCCCATGGCTGGGCGGCGGCGGTCGGCCTCGGGCTCTGCATGGCGGAAGGCTCCGTCTGTTTAGGGTGGAGGCCATGTCGACCACAACGCCCAGTGAATCGCCCCTTGTTGACCGTGCAGAGCTGATCGCGGACCCGTACGCGGTGTATGCGCGGCTTCGCGAGGCCGGGCCCGTCCACCGCATCACCGGAACGGACGGGCTTCCGGCCTGGTTAGTCACGCGTTACGACGACGTGCGCCAGGCCATCGCCGACCCCCGGCTCTCCCTCGACAAGCGCAACGCGAAGCCTGGCGGCTACCACGGGCTCGCGCTGCCGCCGGCGCTGGACGCGAACCTGCTGAACATGGACCCACCGGACCACACCCGCATTCGGCGCCTGGTAACCAAGGCGTTCACCCCGCGCCGTGTCGAGCTTCTGCGGGAGCCCGTCAGGAAGACCGCCGACGGGCTGCTCGACGCCATCGCACCGCTCGGCCGCGCCGACCTCATCGCCTCGTACGCCGCGCCGCTGCCGATCACCGTGATCTGCGATCTGCTGGGCGTGACCCCAGACGACCGGCAGGACTTCCGCTCCTGGACCGACGCCCTTGTCGCCCCAGACCCGGCCCACCCCGAGAAGGCGAAGGAAGCCGTCCGGGCCATGCTCGGCTTCTTCACTCAGCTCCTCGCCGCCAAGCGAGCCGCTCCCGCCGACGACCTGCTCTCCGCCCTGATCGCCGTACGCGACGACGAGGACCGGCTGACCGAGGACGAACTCATGTCCCTGGCCTTCCTCATCCTCTTCGCCGGGTACGAGAACACCGTCCACCTCATCGGCAACGCCACCCTCGCTCTGCTCACCAACCCTGGCCAACTGGACGCGCTCCGCGCCGATCCCGGCCGACTGCCCGGCGCGGTCGAGGAACTGGCCCGCTACGACGGGCCCGCGCCCCTGGCCATCCGCCGCTTCCCCACCGAGGACGTCACCATCGGCGGGGTCGGCATCCCGGCAGGCGAGACCGTCCTGTTGTCCCTGGCCGCCGCTCACCGAGACCCGCACCGTTTCACCGATCCCGACCGCCTCGACATCGGCCGCGACGCCACCGGTCACCTCGCTCTCGGGCACGGCATCCACTACTGCCTGGGCGCACCCCTGGCCCGTATGGAGACCGAGATCGCTCTTGCCGCGCTCCTCGACCGATTCCCCGAACTTGCCCTTGATGCACAGGTGGACGAACTGCGCTGGCGGCCTTCCATGCGAGCCCGCGGCCTGCTCAGCCTTCCCGTGCGCTATTGATTGTGGGCGTGGTGCGTCAGCCGACCAGGAGCTGGTCATGTCCGGAAGACGCTAGATGGTCGGCTGGCGTGCCTGTCTGAAAGCCTCGTAGACCTCTCGGCAATCCCGTGCGATGTGCCGCAGCGATGCTGACGACGTGATCTGGCTATCCGCCAGAATCTCGGCGAGATCGTCAGGGAAGCGTTCCTTGCTGAGGTGCATGACTTGCCGACTGCCAAGGAGCCACCAGCGATCACGCAGGCGGGTTGAGGCTGGCGTGGGCGGAGGTTGCCAGCCGTCAACGAAGTCGGTCGCGTGGAAGTCCTTGTTGTTCGGAGGCCGAGTGAGAAACTCCGCCAGCAGACGGACATTTACGAAGAACGACTCAGCGCAGGCCGCGCGCACGATATCTGACTGCTCCGACTCGGCGGAAGCCAGATCGACCAGCGCCTCAACCTGATCGATCGCGAACTCAACAGACCACAGCGCGCGTTGTTGCGGAGGCAACGCTTCGTTCCACCACTCAAGAGAGGGACCGTCAGTCGGCATGGGAGGAGCCTATGCCCCTCTGCGGCTGTACCCACCGCCTCAAGGCACAACGAAATGCTGTCCCTACCCAGTGAGTAAAGCCGCCCGAGGCATGTAGCCGTGCACGTTGCCGGTTTGTCTCGGTAGACTGCTGTCCGGCGCGGGGGCGTTGGAGACCACTGGGTGGTTCACGCATGACGCGCCATTCGAATCCTTCACCGCTCACACCGGTTGGGTATCGTCGCGATGGGCGGCCGGTCTACCCGATCGCTGGGGCTTCGGGTGACGATCCGTCCAACCAGCAGCCGCCCGAGGCGAAGACTTTCACGCAGGAGCAGGTCACCGCCCTGCTAGCTCGGGAGAAGCAACAGGGCGGCCGGACTGCGGTGAAGGAGCTGCTGGAGCAGACCGGGTTCCCCGATGCCGCTGCCCTGGCTGCCTTCATCCAGGACAAGAAGCAAGCAGAGGCAGACGCGCTGTCGGAGCTGGAGCGCCGCGAGCAGGCGGCCACCGACAAGGAACAGGCCGCCATCGCACGGGAGTCAGCTGCGGCGGCACGCGAGCGAGCGGCACAGTGCAGGGCCGCCCTGGTGGCCCTGGGCGCGACGGGCGCGGACCTCGCGGACGCCGAACAGTTGCTGGCGGTGCCGGACGACGCGGACGACCAGGCACTCACTGAGGCCGCCAAGGCCCTCGCGGCCCGGCGGCCGGAACTCTTCGGCACCCCGCGCGAGACTGCCCCAGCCGCGCCCGGCGGCTCTCCGGCCGGCGGACCGCCGCCGCGCAGGACCGCTCCGGCCAAGCCCGGCGCGGCCGGGCTGGAGATGGCCCGCAGGCGCGGCTACGTCACCTCCGACTGATCCACGCTCCATCCCACCGGCGGGACAAGGCCGGACAGGGGACCACGCCCCGACCCTCCTCCCGTGGACGGCACCACCAGCCCGGTGAGTGCGCGAACCTCTGCGCTCCTCATCCACGGGAGGACTGGCTGTGACCCTTCAGCCGTTCACTTCGTCGCGGTCGTACACCGCCGACCGGGCCTGGCTCGGCTCGCTGCACGGCACCGACCAGACCGAGACCATCACCCTCGACATCAGCAAGTTCACCAAGGACACCCACTGGGTGGCGTCGACCGATCCGCATCAGCCTTACAGCCGGGTCCTGTCCGGCGTCCCCGTCGGCAAGATCGGTGCGTCCGGCCTGTACGGGCCGTACGACGAGGCCGCCGTCGACGGCCGGCAGGAACTCGCCGGGGTCACCTTCGCCGAGGCGCTGTTCGCGCCCACCGCCACCCGGGTTCCGGCGGCGCTGCTGTGGCACGGCGTCGTCAAGACGTCCGCAGTACCCGGCGGCATCGACCCCTCCACGGTGATCCCGTCCTCCACGGGCGCCCAGATCCGGTTCGTGTGAGGGGCTGACCGATGACCATTCAGGACCTCGTCGAAGGCGTCACCGCCCACGACCTCACCGCATTCGCCCGAACCATCCCCACCCCGGCGGACTTCCTCCTCACCAGTACCGACGGGATCTTCCCCACGCTGGAAGTCCAGGACGTCAAGTGGCGGGTGCGCGACAACGGCCGCTATGTCAACGCCGCCAAGTACCGCGCCTACGACGCGAGCGTGCCGTTCGCCACCCGCGCGGCCTGGGAGACCACCCGCGAGGGCATGCTGCCCCCGCTCGGCCAGAAGCTACTGGTCGGCGAGCAGGAACAGCTTCTCCTCGAAGCGTCGCGCGGGGCCGACCAGGATCGGCTGATCGAGCTGCTGTACGACGACGTGGAACGGCACGTTGAAGCGATCCGGTCCCGCCTGGAACTCGCCGCCGGCGACGTGCTCACCGACGGCAAGTTCTCCCTCGTCAACGAGAACGGGCTGACGATCGAGGTCGACTGGGGTGTCCCGGCCGGGAACATGCCGACCGTCTCCGTGCTGTGGTCGGACCCGACCTCTGATCCCATCCGGGACGAGCTGGGCTGGATCGCCTACCTGGACGACCTCGGGGTGCCGGAACCGGAGTTCGTGCTGACCAGCCGCAGGGCGTACTCGTTCCTGGCGTCCAACAACGCCTACCGGGCCGCCTACTACGGATCGGTGTCCCCCTCGTCGACGCCGACCGCGTCTCTGAACCCGGAGCAGGTCAACGTGGTGCGCGGGAACTAGAACTACGGCCTTCCGCCGGTCCGCTTCTACAAGGCCCAGGTCCGTGTCGACGGCGTGCAGACGAAGGTGCTGCCCGAGGACCGCTGGATCCTCATTCCGCCGGACCGTACGAAGTGGGGCCAGGCGCAGTACGGCACGACCGTGGAGTCCCTGGTGCTCAGCCGCGGGACGAACCCGGAGATCGCCAAGGAGGACGCGCCGGGCGTCATCATCACCCGTGGTACTCAGGACGACCCTCCGCAGATCTGGACCAAGGGCGCCGCTGTCGCCATGCCGGTCCTCCACACGCCGGACGCCCACCTCGTGGCGAAGGTCATCTGATGGGCGCGCGACTGGCTGCGGCCGTACACATTCAGCACCCCGAGACCCGAGAACCGATCGTGCTCCAGCCTGGGGAGGAGCCGGAGCCGGAAGTGGCCGAGCTCATCACCAACCCGGACGCGTGGGAGGACGGCATCCTGCCCGAACTCCCCGTGCCCGAGGAGCCGGACGCTGCTCGTGCGCCCGAGCCCCAGGCCGTCGCCGAGCCAGTGCAGGAGCCAAGCCCGGCAACCGTCGACACCCCGAAGCCTGAACCGGCACCCACGCCGGCCGCAGTTCCGAGGACCCGCACCCGCAAGACCGCGCCCGAGTAACCACCCCCGAGGCCCGCCCCGTTGGAAGCAGCAGGGCGGGCTTCCCCCGCCCTGGAGACGTTCCGCATGGACCAGCCCGTCCTGTCCTGGCTGCTCGCCCAGCTCGGCACCAGCACCGACATCGCCGACCTGGAGGCCCGCTACACCAGGCTCGGCTCCGCGCGCGCCGTCGCCCTGGAAGTCCTGGCCGAACGCCGCGCGAAGCTCCTCGCTGACCCCCTGCGCCTGACGGTCGACGGGGTCGTCACCATGGACAACACGAACAACCTGACCGGTACCGAGCGGCAGATCACCGCCGTCTCGGCCGCCGTCGCTCCCGATGACAGCGCCCCGGCAGACGGGACTGCCGTGCTGGCCACCGCCCCGCTCCTGCCCGCACGGCGTACCCGGTAGCGGGGAGGCATGGCGTACGAGTGGCCACCGCTGACACCCGGAGACACGGACGAGGTCGCGCAGCGAGTAGCGGCTGTCCTGGAGGAGGCATGGCAACGGCTTGAAGCCCGTCAGCAAACCGTCATCGCGACGATGGGGAGCAACACGCGCGCCACGTACATCCTGGCGACGCTGGAGGAGTTCAAGCAGGCGATCACCGCATTCCGCGACCGCGTGGACGCCGAGGCCCGCGCCTTCGTCCAGCGCCAGCTTCCCTGGCTGTACCAGCAAGGCGCCGAGGCCGCAGCCACCGCGATCGGCTCGCCGTTCACCTGGACCCAGATCCACAAAGACGCGCTGCAGACCCTCGCCTCCGACTCCTACGCCGACCTCCTGCGCCGCTCCCAGGAAGCTGGGCGCATGGCTGAGCAGTTCTACCGCGCCGCCCGTTCGGCCGCCAGGATCGAGTTGCCGCTCCTGGCCGTCGCGGGCACGACCGACCGCCAGGCCGCGAAGGACCTTGCCAACCGACTCCTCGCCGATCACCAGCTCGCCTACGTCGTCTACCGCAACGGCGCCCGCGTCCCTGTCCGGGCCTGGGCGGAGGCGGCGACCCTCGCGAAGAGCGCCGTGGCGTACAACGCCGGAACCCTCAACCGCACCGCCGAGGCCGGCATTCGCCACGTTGAGGTCTTCGACGGGTTCGACTGCGGTTGGCTCACCCACACCGACCTCGACAAGGCGAACGGCACCGTACGGTCCGTGGACGATGCCGCCGGCGCTCCGATCTCTCACCCCCGTTGCCGAAGGGCCTTCGGTCCGCGGCCGGATCTGACGTCGGCCTGACGCGTTGGAAGGCTCACCGCGCCGCTCGCCGGTGTGCGCCGTCGTCAACCGCGTGAGTGATACCAGGGGGCAAGGCGCAGGAGCAACAGCAGGGTGCGGCGAGCGGCGTCACGGTGCTCGGCTCGGCTGGCGAAGGCGGCCCCCAGGGCCAGGACGGCCACTACTACGAGGAGCAGCCCAAGGGCAGCGGAGCACACCACCACGGTGGTGCGCCCGGCAGCGGTCGAGGCGACAACAGCCGCGACGGTCACGGTGGTGGCCGCCGCTCTGCGGCGGATTGAACGGGGCTGTGCCATTGCGGGTGCAGGTCCCTTCTCATGTGCACGGACCGGTGGCGGATGCCATCCCGGCCAGACACCCAGTCAGCCAGAGACGCGTGGCGCGTTTTGGGGACACTTCGCGGGGTTCTAAAATGGCCGTGTGACCAGGGGAAAGACGAGTGGCGCGGACCAGGAATTAATCGAGCGGCTTGCTACGCGAGAGCTGGTGGTCTCGGCGGCGCAGCTGGAACGGTGGCGCCGTGCGGGACTTTTGCCCCCACATCCGCGACGTTGGCCCGGGCGCGGTCAGGGGTCGGTGTCGGTCCTGGAAGAGCGGACGGTGGAGGTCGCCGCAGCTCTGGCCAAGCACGCGCGACAAGGACGCGACCTGCGCTGGACGGTTCTGGCCTGGTACGCCAAGGCAGGTCTGCCACAGTTGCCGGGGCGTCTGACGATTCCCGAGCCGCCGTGGTCGGCCGTACGGGAGGCGTTGCTGTGGGCGGAGGCGCGAAGCCCGGTGCAGCGCCTGCTCGACCAGGCCCGCCAGGCCCGTACGGACGCCGCTCAGGACGACTTCTACGCGAGCGCCGACCGGGTCCTGTCCCGCACCAGCGGCGGTCTTCCCGATCCGAATCAGACGCGGCAGGCCCTGCTCACGGACACCGACCTGCCGCGCTCACGCTGGGCAGGCCGGGCCCGGTTGCTGGTGCATGTGATTGCGGCCTCCGGCATAGGGGCCGAGGAGTTGGGCGGCCAGGCGGTAGCCGCGGCCCTCGCGGCTTGGATGCCAGGGCTGCCCGCCTACGCTGACCCGAAGGTATGGGCCGAGGCTCTCGAACAGGCGGAACGGGACGGCCTGTTGGCGGAATGGCTGGCCTCGCTGGAGTCATTCGACCCGCTCGCGCGCCTGGCCAAGGCGAGCGAGGCCGAGATGGCCCGGGCCCGGGAGGTGGCGCTGCGGTTGGCCGGCTTCGGCGGCTTCTACGTGATGTACGGCCTGCTCATGCCCGACACGCCTGCCCTGGCCGCCCTGCGCCAAGGGATGGATGACACGGGCATGGGCGAGTGGTTGCAGCTCATGTGTGCCGTGATGGTTCGCCCCCAGAACATCTATCAGTTCCTCGCGCCGTGCTTGGACGAGGACATGGCCGCTCTGAATACGCACCTGGAGAACTTGATCGTCGACCAGGGCGCGCGCCTTTTCCTGCGTCCTGGCCACCCGGACGATACGGCGCAGTACATGCGAGACTGGATCGCCGCCATCGAAGCTCTCGCCAATGCGCCGTCCGGCCCCGCTGGCAGCACCGACGACGCTTCGTAGGCCGGGCCGCCGGTGACGCGGCATTTTCACTGAGCTACCTGCCGTGCCGTCATGCGAAGAGAGCCGACCAGCTCTCCGCATCCTGGTCGATGTCGGCAATCCGCACCCCGTAGCCGACGAACAGGTCTCCCGGCTGGGAACGGCGTTCGCCGACATAAACGCCCACGACCTGCCAGTCGGGGCCGCCGAAGTGCCCCTGGGACCGGGCAATGAGCGGTGCGCCCGAGCAGCCCGGCCCGGCGGGTGTGCTCAGTTCGAAAAAGCGGGAGCCATGGATGCCGGGAAGGCGGTCGCTGATGCGTCGCCGAACGTGACCTTCGGAATAGATCAGGTCCGGACGCTGCAAGGCGATGCCGTCGTCGGAAACGGATTCGTAGAGCACGGCTGCGGGATAGCCCCAGAGCATGTACTGCAGCGAGGCGTGCGCCTCGCGGCGGCTGAGCACGCAGTGCGCCACGTATGTGCCGGGCTCCAGGCGCAGGAGCGCGACGTCCTGTGTGGGGTGCAACTCAATGCCTTGGACCGCAGCGGGCTGCCAGGACCCGTCTGTACCGCGGAAGAGGATCGCTGATTCCCCGGGGGTCAGCTGCTCGGCGACGTGGCGGGCGGTAACTGCTACGCCCTCGACCTGGCCTTCGGCGTGCTTGAGCAGGAAGGCGGTACCGGCGAAACCCTCGTTGCAAACGGTGTCGTCGGACGTGGCCCGGACTTTCATCACAGGAACGACGATGTTGAAGAGCATGTCGTAGTCGCGCTCGGTCATGGCGCACTGTACCCGGGACGCGAACTCTGCATCGGCTCGACGAACTCGCACGGATCTTGGTCCGAGGTGACAGGGACTCGAGTTCGGAGCCTCAGCCGACCGCCATCCAGCCCCATGGACGAGTGCCCTGCCGCCCCCGAACACAGGCGATGCGGTACTGGGCTTGGCCCAGCGTGCCCGGGTCCTGGTCCGCGATCTGCAAGGCGAACGAGACGAGGCGAAGTTCGCGAATTCCGCGCAGGATCGGATAGCCGCCCCAAGCCATGACGTCGTGCCCGTAGGCCTCGCAGTACCTTCGGTACCTGTCCTCCGGCAGTGTGCCGAACGTGTCGTGCTCGATCGCAGTGGAGAGCAGGTCCCACTCGGGTGGCCCTTCAGACGTGCGCTCGAAGTCCATCAGCACTGCTCCGTCGGCTGTGACGGCGCAGTTACCGCCCCAGGCGTCTCCGTGGATGACGCACTCCGGCTGGCCGGCGGGCAGATGGCCCCATTCCTGCCGGAGGGCATCGAGCTGGCGGAGGAGCCATTCCCGGTCGTCGTCGCTGACCGATCGAGCCGCCGCGAGTCGGTCGGTGATCCGTACGAAAGGATCCAACCTCCCGATTTGGAATGAGGGTTTGGGCAGGTCGTGCAGCTGACGTAGCAAGGGGGCGAGATCAACCTCCGTACCGTGCCGGTGCGGAGGCAGCTCCTCCCAGAACGTTGCGGCTCGCCCGCGGGCCTGTACGGGTTGCTCGATCGGCAAGGGGCGGACAGCCGGGACATCGTGCTCGGCGAGCCATCGCGTCACGGCAACCTCGCGCGCAGCCGCGGCCTCCTGCCCGGGGCGGGCGATACGGACCACGATGTTGGCCGGCAGCCGCGGGGCTTCACCCCGGATCGTAGACACCTTGGACACTGGACCTTGAGGGTCCAGAGGAAGAGATGTCACTGATGGTGATGAAGGTGTACTCGGCGGAGTTCAAGGCGGATGCTGTCGCGCTGTACCTGTCGGACCCGAAGAATACGTTCGAGGGCGTGAGCAAGGACCTGGGGATCAGCCGGGAGACGCTGCGGAATTGGGTGCGGGTCGAGCGCACCCGGCAGGGCCGTGCGGCGGCCGCGAGTCGCTCGCCGCGGGCGGTACAGGCCGTTGATGTACCCTCCGACGATGTGCTGAAAGAGGAGAACAAGCAGCTCAGGGCTCGGATCAGGGAGCTGGAGACCGAGCGGGAGATCCTGCGGAGGGCCGCGAAGTATTTCGCCGGCGAGACCAACTGGTGAGCCGTTTCCAGTTCGTTGATGATCATCGCGGCGCGTTCGGCGTCAAGCGGCTGTGCCGGGTCCTGGAGGTCTCCCGGTCCGGGTTCTACCGGTGGCTGAAGGGCGCCCCGGCCCGCATCGAGCGGGCGCGGTCCGACGCCCGCCTGGCCCGGCGGATCCGGGAGATCCACAAGGAGTCCGACGGTACCTACGGCGTCCCGCGGATCACGGCCGAGTTGTGGGACGCCGGGATCGAGGTGAACCACAAGCGGGTCGCGCGTGTGATGGCCCGGATCGGCCTGCAGGGCGTGCATCTGCGTAAGAAGGTCCGCACTACCGTCCCCGAGCCGTCCGCGACGCCGGTGCCCGATCTACTGCGGCGTGACTTCACCGCGAGCGAGCCGAACACCAGGTACGTCGGCGACATCACTTACCTGCCCATCGGCGACGGCCAATTCCTGTATTTGGCAACGGTGTTGGACCTTTGCTCGAAACGGCTGGCGGGCTGGTCGATCGCCGACCACATGCGCACCGAGCTGGTCACCGATGCGCTCCGGGCTGCGGCCCGTACCCGCGGCGGAACTCTTGACGGGGCGATATTCCACAGCGACAACGGCGCCCAGTATGCGTCGAAGGAGTTCGCGAACGTGTGCCGCGAACTCGGCGTGACCAGATCACGTGGGGCGGTCGGAACCTCGGCGGAGGTGAGTCGGCGGCGGGAATTTCACCCACCGCCGCTCTCAGAACCGTGCGTGAACCTCGCGACTCACACGGCTCCCATTGTTGAACCAGTGGGCAACGCGCCATGCTTCCAGTGAGCGAACATGCCCGGGAATGCTGAGGCAATCTCAGCCAGCCTTCTCCGGGCCTTTCTTGAAGCACGACGATACCGTTTGTACTTCCTCCGGGCCCATTTCACCAGGAACGGATTGATCTGCTGTTCCAGAAACCTGATCAACCTGGACTTGTAGAAGCGCCCATAGTAGTTGATCCATCCCGCCACGACGGGGTTGATCATCGCGGCGATCTCCTGAAAGCTCAGCTCGGTACAGCGCCCCAGTCGCCAGCTCCGGATAGTCCTCGCCATGGACTTCATGGCTGTTTCGCTCACTGCGGGAAGGAAGCCGGTCTTCAGCCTCCCATCCCGCAAGCGGGCAGCCCGAGGACGGAAGGTATACCCCAGAAACGTGAACTTCGTGACCGGGAACTCCCGTTCACGACCTTCCTGTTTGCAGTACACCACCCTGGTTTTCTCCGGATGGAGACGTAATCCGAACTGCAGCAGCCTGCCCTCGATGATGTCGCGGACGAAAATCGCCTGCTTCTCACTGGCACAGTGCACCACAGCATCGTCGCCGTACCGCTCGAATCTGATCGCCGGGTACTCCCGGACCAACCACGCGTCAAAGGCGTAGTGCATGAACAGATTCGACAACAATGGTGAAATAGCAGACCCTTGGGGAGTCCCCTTTTCCCGCCTGACGAGCGTTCCGTCGGGCTGTTGTACGGGGGCGACTAGCCACCGTTTCACATACAGCAGAACCCACGGAAGATTGGTATGCCTTTCCACTGCCGCGTTGATGGGGCCGTGCGGCACGTTGTCGAAGAAGCCCTGGATGTCAAGGTCGATCACCCAAGGATGCCTCCAGCACCGCTGCTTGCACGTCTCCACCGCATCCAGCGCGGACCGCCTCGGGCGGTAGCCATACGAGTCCTGATGGAAGATCTGCTCCACCTCAGGCTCCAATGTTATAGCCACTACCGTCTGGGCGATCCTGTCGGCCACGGTCGGAACCCCAAGGCTCCGAATCCCACCGCCGGCTTTGGGAATATCAACCGCTCTCACGGGTGGAGGGAAGTAGCTTCCCGAGGACAGCCGGTTCCACAGCTTGTACAGGTTGTTCTTCTCATCCTGCTCAAACTCCGCTAAAGACTGCCCATCCACCCCAGCCGCTCCCCTGTTGGCCTTGACCTTCAGGTATGCGTTCCAGACCAGCCGCCTCGGAATATCAAACGGCTTGTCCGCTGGCCTTGTCTCGACCATCCGATTCCTCCCATCGCTGGTTGATCGCCGATCGACACCCAACAACACGTCCCCTTCGCTCCACCCCTATTACGGAGGTTTCATCACTACTACGGGACGTTCCGCCCTCCCGACGCGCGACCGGTACTCCGGCCCTCATGACTCTTCGCCACTTGCGCCTCTCCCTCTCGCGAGCCACGTCAACCCATGGATCGCGGTTTCGCGTCGAGGAGTTCTCCAGTTCCGTTGTGAAGCCCAGACTGAGCTCGCGCCACCTTCATGCCGGACACCGCCAGACCAGTAAACAGGTTCCCGTCTGGCTTGTCCCAGGACAGCATTGAGGCCCTGGTTTTGATGTCGTCTAAGCTTTACGACACGTCATCGGCGGTTCACTTGCGTTCGCCTTCTCAGCCCACACCTGCCATATTTAGTACGGCTTTTCCATGACGCTCACCACCACGGCTCATTCACCGCAGCAGCTCATGGTGGTTTGACCTCGATTCTTCACTTGCGGTGTGACGTCGGTCGGTTCGGCGGTTTGCCCGTAATGTCCCCTGCCGTTCGAGGACGGGCCGTCGCGTGACGCTGCGGGGCGTCGGGTTCCACGGGCCCGAGGGTGCTGCGGGTCCTCTCCTCTCCGCTGTCGTCGGGGCGGGGCCGACCGTCAGGTGTGGGCCGGAAGCTGGGTGGCCCGCTGCCAGGCGGTGGCGAACGCCGGCGCCCAGGGCCAGGTGCGGTCGAGGTGGAGGGTGCGTCTGCGTGCGTGGGCGGTGAGCCGGGCGGGCAGGTGGTAGAGCCTCCTGCGGATCGTCTCCGGTTCGGCGGCGGCGAGTTCGGGCTCGTCATGCAGGAGAAGGAGCCTGGTCCATGCGTCGAGGTCCGCGGCGATAGTGGCAGCCAGCACCCAGGCGGCGTTCAGCTGCCAGGACTTCGAGGGCAGCAGCCCGAGGCCGATCCGCTTGATCGCCTTGACACGATCCTCGACCTCGGCATGATCACGGTAGAGAGCATCGACGAACCACACCTGCCCGGAGCCGGACACCCCGGAAAGCCCCTGGTGGGCGGGGATGTTCGTGGCGACGATCTGGTAACGCCAGCCGGTGCGCTGCTCGAACGCGGTCAGCTTCTTCAGATCGCGGCGCGAGGGCTTGACCCGGCGCACGATCAGCCGCATCCCCTCGGGCCAGCCGCTCAGGTCGCGCACCCCGGTCAGCTCGGCGACCTGGTAGGTGACCTTCTGTCCGTCCGGGCCCTTGATCTCGTGGACCTCGCCGTCCTGCCGCAGCGCGTCGTTCCACACGTCCGCGGGCAGCAGTGCGATCGCGGCCTCGTCGGCGGTATTGATGGCCCAGCCGGTCACCCAGCGCACTCGGCGGCGGCTGGTGGTCAGCGCCTGCAGATGCTCAAGGAGGCCGTGGCTGAAGGCCGCGCCGTCGATCCTCACCAGCAGCTTCGACCACAGCGGCAGCGGAGTTGCCGCAGCGCGGCGGCCAGCACCGTCTTGTGGTCGGCGACGTCGTTGGACGCCGCGTTGCCCGGCCGTAGCAGCATGGTCACGCACTCGCGGGTATTGGCCAGCCAGGCGCCCAGCGGGTGATGTCCGTAGCCGCCCTTGAACGTGCCGGCCGCGCCGTCCTTCTTGCTGGTGCAGGTCACCAAGGTGGCATCGAGATCCAGGACGTACCAGTTGGTGAGCGTGCGCCCGCATACCGAGATCCACGGGAACCCACCGGGCCGCAGGGCGAGCAGCGTCCACACCCCACGCCGTATCACGGCGCGCACGCGCTCCACCCGGGCTCCGACAGGGCCGTCGATGGCTTCCAGCGTGCGCCACAGGGTGCTGTCCGAGACCGGACGGGGAAGAACGGCCTCCAGTGCTGCTGCAGTTGCTCGGCCTGCAGGACATTCCTCGCGCCGAGGACGATCGCGCAGGCCAGCTGGACCAGGGCCATCCCGCGATCCCGCCACCCCGGCCCGACGCCGCGGGGCAGCGCGGCGGCCAGGGCGCGGGTCAGCCCGACCCGGTCCGCGATCCGGTGCAGCAGCACCACGCCCGCATGCCCGACCAGGTTCTTGCCGTCGGCCCGCACAACGAGCCGACGATCCCATTCGGTAGCCTGCACCTGTTGGGTGCCCCCACTCTGCGACGTTCTTGATCTAGGAAGTTCAGATCATCGCAGGTCAGGGGCACCCTTCCGCTATCAGGGCGTCACATCACTGACGGACGGCCCTCGTAGCTGAATACACGAGGTTGACACCTGCACCTGCATGCCGATGCCGAAGGACCTACCTTCATCTCCACAACAGCATGGCAACTGTTCGTTCCCGTCTTCTACATCAGAACCTCACAATCACCTTCTGGACACACCAACGCCGCCGCCGAATCCTTCAACGCAAGCCTGAAACGGGAGACCTTGCAGAGAAGGAAACGCTGGTCAGGGGCGCGCGAGGCCCGCCTCGCGGTGTTCCGGTGGGTCACTCGCTACAACACGAAAAGAAGACACTCCGCACTCGGCCAGATCAGCCCGATCACCTACGAACAACGATCGATTACGCTGGCCACTGCTGCATAGCAAACGGTGTCCACGATCCGGGGTCAAGCCCCTCCATCACCTGCTGGAAGATGCCCCGCTTCGCCCAGATCCGGAAGCGGTCGTACGCACTCTGCCAGGGCCCAAACTCGGTCGGCAGATCACGCCAGGGAGCCCCGGTGCGGAACCGCCACATCGCCGCGTTGAAGTACTTTCGCAGATCAGGGATGGGCCCGACCGCGGCATACGGGAGATGGGGTTCAACCAGGGACCACTGCTCATCGGTGAGATCGCCTCGCGCCATGACTCATGACCTATCAAGACCGAGCCTCCGCGCGCAGGCGATCCACCTAACTCATGATCTGAATCTCAGACAGGACCTAGCTGAGACCATGTCCCCAGTTGCGCTCTCGACCCCAGATTCCCGCAGGGATCAAGAGGCCCGGCAGGGCCACACGTGGTGAACGGCCCTCGTTCCAGGACGGGTTGTCAGACCGGCGTGAGACGCTCCCACACATGGCATCCACACAGATCCCGGGCCCTTGCCTGCCCCCATACCGCGCCCGGTCAGCCATGGCGCTCCTCGACCCCCAAGAACACGCCTCCGAACTCGCAGACTGGGTGGAACGGATCCCTGCTTCCTCCGAGCCGGCCGAGCGCAAGGCGTGGGACAACGTCTACACCTGGCTCCGCCTGGCGAGCGGCCTCCGCGCTGTCACGTTCGACATGGCGTACGAAGACGGCGGCATGTGCGCAGCGGGCGATGACTTCGACTACGTCTGGTCGAACATGATGGGCGAGTGGCAGTTGCACCAGGTACGCCTCGGCTACACTCGGGCGGCGCTGGAAGCGCTCGTACGAGTCCTCCGTCCGGATCTTCCCACTCCCGGCCCGGCCATTGAAGCTGGGTGTGGCTCCTTTGGAGGGACGGCCCTAGCTGCGTGAACTGCGGCTTGAGGCACGCCCGAGTGATCGACTCGACCACGACAGCGGGTCACGCGGTGACCGGCACCCTCCGCGCTGTCGATCTTGATGCGACGCGCGGGCGTGACCTGCTGGTTCCGAAAGGATCTCCACGACCGGCAGTCGAGCCCAACCGGCAAATGCCCAGCTCAGCCTGTCCCTCCAAAGGAGCCACACCCATTGAAGCTGCAGAGCAGCGCCTCGCGCAGGGGGGCCAGGAGCCCCCGCTGCATGCCCCCGAGGTGACCCGGCACTTCCTGGACCACGCCATGGGAAGCTCCGAGCCCGCTTCGCTCGCCGCCGCGGTCACCCAGGCCATCGGCGTACACGAGCTGGCAGCTCACGGGTTCACTCATATTCCCCAGCCAGCACACGACGACGATATGCAGGCGTTCCTCGCTGGCCACGACGAGATCTGTACGGCCAAGGAGGCGACTTCCATCGGGTGTGGCTCCTTTGGAGGGACAGGCTGAGCTGGGCATTTGCCGGTTGGGCTCGACTGCCGGTCGTGGAGATCCTTTCGGAACCAGCAGGTCACGCCCGCGCGTCGCATCAAGATCGACAGCGCGGAGGGTGCCGGTCACCGCGTGACCCGCTGTCGTGGTCGAGTCGATCACTCGGGCGTGCCTCAAGCCGCAGTTCACGCAGCTAGGGCCGTCCCTCCAAAGGAGCCACACCCACTTCCATCCTTCTCCTGGGCACTCAGGCTCTCCTCGCCTGGGCGGTGGAGGAGCAGCACATCGTTGCCCCCAACGAGGACAAGTTCTTGTACGAAGGGATGTGGGTCCCTGACGCTGCGGGAGGCAGCCAGTGAACCCTTCTCGGTAACGTCTCGTGACGGTTTGTGATCTTCGTTCAGGTGGTGCGGCCGTGTTCCATCTGGAGCAGGACGAGGGCGGCTCGGGCGATCCGGGTGATGCTGCCAGGGTCGAGGCTGACCCGGCGCAGAGCCTTGAACGTGACTTTGAGCAGGGCATTCGCGCGCTCGGCGACGCCGTGGATGCCACGAATCACCTTGTTGAACGTCTGCTGTTCGAGGTCGAGTTCGCCGCCCTGCGGCTTCTTGACCGGGTGGCGGAAGCCGTCGCCGGCGTTCTCGTAGCCGAGATCGGTCAGAGTCGGGATGTCCAGAGTGGCGGCGAGCCGGTTCAGCGCGCCGATCAGGCCGTGGGTGCGCGCGCAGGTGGTGTCGTGCTCGCGGCCGGGGCGGACCGGGGACACCCAGAGCGGCCAGCCGTCCGGGGCGGAGATGACCTGCACATTCCCGCCATGATGCTTGTGCTTCCCGGACCACCAGAGATCTGCCCCGTTGGGACCGGGGGCGGCGACGCGGTCGGTGCGGATGACAGTGCCGTCCAGGTTGAGGTGGGTGTACCCGGCGGCCGCCGCCCGCTCCAGTGCGGTGGCCAGGTCCGGGGCGTGGTCGGCGAGCACGGTCAGCCCCTCGTGGAGATAGCGGTAGGCGGTCGGCACCGAGATCCGGCTGTCCCGGGCGAGTTGGGCCAGCCGGGTTCCGTCGACGAACCACCGCAGGACGAGGATCCCCTGCTTGAAGACGCCCAGGGCGCGGGTGTTCTTGCGGGTGCCGAGCCGGTCGCGGTGCTCGCGCAGGAGCCGGGCCAGGGTCTCGGCGGTCTCCCTGCCGACATCGAGCACGGCGGTGTAGGTGATACTGGTCAACGTGTGAAGCCTCTGGCCGTACGGAACTTGATTTTCGCAGACCTGTTCCTACCAGGGGCTTCACCCATATCTGACAGCGGGGCACTCGACGCGGTCCGGCTCACCCCGCACGCGGTCACGCACCGCAACCGTCACGTTGCCGAGAAGACCTCAGTGGGTGGATCAGAAGATTGCCTACGGTGACTACCTCGCCGTGCTGCAGCTGGATCACGGGGATCCACCGGATCTGTAGCTGACAGGCGAAGAGGGGCGCCGCTTCCGAAACGGACGGTCGATGCGTGGAAGGGCGGGGCCTGTCCGGCCCCGCCCTTCCACAGTGCTGCACTCCCTTACGGAAGTCAGGTCATGCACCAGCCGGAGTCGCAGCTTCCGTCTCCGGTGTCATCGTTGCCGCGCGCCTTGCCGGGGTCCGTGATGGCCTCGGCGAGAGGACGACCGTACCGGCTGAGGTAGACGGGATCCCGTCCGAGCGCGGCGCGGCGCTCGTTGATCGTTTCCTCCAGTTGCACCGACTTGATGAACAGCTCTGGTTCGTCCTGCCGCTGCTGCCGCCATGCTCCGACGGTACGAAAGGGGCAGAAAAAGCAGGAACTCTTGGGCGGGACGGGCAGCCCTGCTTCCTTGATGATGTGCTCGCAGTCTGTTCTGCGAAGCCGGAGTGAGGTGCCCCGGAGTTTCCGGACAGGGACCCAATAGGGTTGTTCTGTCAAGGAAATGAGGAAGTTCGAAGTGGCGCCACCCAGCAAGTACACCCCGGAGTTTCGTGAGGAAGCCGTCCAGATGGCACTCCGGTCCAGCAAGACCATCTCGGAGACGGCCCGCGAGCTCGAATTGAACTCGGAGACACTCCGGGGCTGGGTGAAGAAACACCAGAAACGGAACGAGCCAGCTGCCGGTGCACCGTTGACGCTCGATGAGCGGGCGCGCTTGAAGGAACAGGACCGGCGCATCCGTGAACTGGAGGCGGAAGTCTCCTTCTTGAAAAAGCCGCAGCGTACTTCGCGAAGGATCCCCGGTAGCGAGCAAGTACGAGTTCATCGAAACGATGCGGCTCGGCACAGCGGAGTGCGCGTATTCCGTCGAGTTCATGTGTGAACGGCTCGGCGTGTCCAAGTCTGGCTATTACGAATGGCGGAACCGTCCCAATTCTGCGACGGTCCAGCGGCGCGAGGAACTGAAACTGCTCATCAAGAAGGCATTCGACATGTCCGACAGCACCTACGGCTACCGGCGCATCCACGCCCAGCTCGCCCGCTGGGGCCACACCGCCGGCCTGGAGCTGATCCGTATGCTGATGCGTGAACTGGGCCTGGTGCCCTGCCAGCCGAAGCCGAAGCGGTGGTCGCTCACCAAGGCCGCCGCGGGCGCCGTGCCGGATCTCGTCGGCCGCAACTTCACCGCCGACGCCCCCGGCGAGAAACTCGTCGGCGACATCACTTACATCAAGACCGGAGAAGGGTGGCTGTATCTCGCGACCGTCATCGACTGCTGCACGAAGGAAGTCATCGGCTACGCGATGGACGACCACTATCAAACTCCCCTCATATCCCAGGCAATTCGCAACGCGGCACGGAACAGGAAACTCGCCGACGGCGCGATATTTCACTCCGATCGCGGGTCGAACTACATGTCAGCAGAGTTCGCGGCGACGCTGAAGCGGTTCAGGCTCCGCAGATCTTCCGGGCGTACCGGGGTCTGCTTCGAGGTGAGTCGGCGGCGGGAATTTCACCCACCGCCGCTCTCAGAACCGTGCGTGAACCTCGCGACTCACACGGCTCCCATTGTTGAACCAGTGGGCAACGCGCCATGCTTCCAGTGAGCGAACATGCCCGGGAATGCTGAGGCAATCTCAGCCAGCCTTCTCCGGGCCTTTCTTGAAGCACGACGATACCGTTTGTACTTCCTCCGGGCCCATTTCACCAGGAACGGATTGATCTGCTGTTCCAGAAACCTGATCAACCTGGACTTGTAGAAGCGCCCATAGTAGTTGATCCATCCCGCCACGACGGGGTTGATCATCGCGGCGATCTCCTGAAAGCTCAGCTCGGTACAGCGCCCCAGTCGCCAGCTCCGGATAGTCCTCGCCATGGACTTCATGGCTGTTTCGCTCACTGCGGGAAGGAAGCCGGTCTTCAGCCTCCCATCCCGCAAGCGGGCAGCCCGAGGACGGAAGGTATACCCCAGAAACGTGAACTTCGTGACCGGGAACTCCCGTTCACGACCTTCCTGTTTGCAGTACACCACCCTGGTTTTCTCCGGATGGAGACGTAATCCGAACTGCAGCAGCCTGCCCTCGATGATGTCGCGGACGAAAATCGCCTGCTTCTCACTGGCACAGTGCACCACAGCATCGTCGCCGTACCGCTCGAATCTGATCGCCGGGTACTCCCGGACCAACCACGCGTCAAAGGCGTAGTGCATGAACAGATTCGACAACAATGGTGAAATAGCAGACCCTTGGGGAGTCCCCTTTTCCCGCCTGACGAGCGTTCCGTCGGGCTGTTGTACGGGGGCGACTAGCCACCGTTTCACATACAGCAGAACCCACGGAAGATTGGTATGCCTTTCCACTGCCGCGTTGATGGGGCCGTGCGGCACGTTGTCGAAGAAGCCCTGGATGTCAAGGTCGATCACCCAAGGATGCCTCCAGCACCGCTGCTTGCACGTCTCCACCGCATCCAGCGCGGACCGCCTCGGGCGGTAGCCATACGAGTCCTGATGGAAGATCTGCTCCACCTCAGGCTCCAATGTCATAGCCACTACCGTCTGGGCGATCCTGTCGGCCACGGTCGGAACCCCAAGGCTCCGAATCCCACCGCCGGCTTTGGGAATATCAACCGCTCTCACGGGTGGAGGGAAGTAGCTTCCCGAGGACAGCCGGTTCCACAGCTTGTACAGGTTGTTCTTCTCATCCTGCTCAAACTCCGCTAAAGACTGCCCATCCACCCCAGCCGCTCCCCTGTTGGCCTTGACCTTCAGGTATGCGTTCCAGACCAGCCGCCTCGGAATATCAAACGGCTTGTCCGCTGGCCTTGTCTCGACCATCCGATTCCTCCCATCGCTGGTTGATCGCCGATCGACACCCAACAACACGTCCCCTTCGCTCCACCCCTATTACGGAGGTTTCATCACTACTACGGGACGTTCCGCCCTCCCGACGCGCGACCGGTACTCCGGCCCTCATGACTCTTCGCCACTTGCGCCTCTCCCTCTCGCGAGCCACGTCAACCCATGGATCGCGGTTTCGCGTCGAGGAGTTCTCCAGTTCCGTTGTGAAGCCCAGACTGAGCTCGCGCCACCTTCATGCCGGACACCGCCAGACCAGTAAACAGGTTCCCGTCTGGCTTGTCCCAGGACAGCATTGAGGCCCTGGTTTTGGTGTCGTCTAAGCTTTACGACACGTCATCGGCGGTTCACTTGCGTTCGCCTTCTCAGCCCACACCTGCCATATTTAGTACGGCTTTTCCATGACGCTCACCACCACGGCTCATTCACCGCAGCAGCTCATGGTGGTTTGACACCTGCACCTGCATGCCGATGCCGAAGGACCTACCTTCATCTCCACAACAGCATGGCAACTGTTCGTTCCCGTCTTCTACATCAGAACCTCACAATCACCTTCTGGACACACCAACGCCATGGCAGAATCGTTCTTCGGGGCCTTGAAGAACGAGCGGGTTTCCCGCGTGACTTACCTGACCCGAGAGGCCGCCCGACAGGACATCACTCGATACATCGAACTCTGGTACAATCACAAGCGCCTCCACTCGGCTGTTGGTTACCGCCCGCCGCGAGAAGTCCACGCCGAATACACGGAGTTGCACATAGCCGCGTGAAATAGACGGTCAGCTCACTGTCCGGAAAACGCGAGGCCCCTCACTCGGCGTGTCCGAGGAGATACGGCTTGCGTACCGCCGTCATGCGCCGCACCTTTTCGATCATCCTGGCGAGTCAGGGCCCCGCGGCTGACTACGGGGGGCTGCTAAGGATATCTCTCACTCGTCCCTCGGAGCCGGGCACTGATGGGCTGCCGAAGGTCGTGCCGCTGGCTGGTGCAGGCGCTTCCGCGCGCACCAGCCCGGGGCTCTCGTCACCTGATCTCTTTGCCCTGGCGGATCTCCCAGGGGCCGACGGGTACGAGGTAGACCTCGTCGGGTGTGGCTCCTTTGGAGGGACGGCCCTAGCTGCGTGAACTGCGGCTTGAGGCACGCCCGAGTGATCGACTCGACCACGACAGCGGGTCACGCGGTGACCGGCACCCTCCGCGCTGTCGATCTTGATGCGACGCGCGGGCGTGACCTGCTGGTTCCGAAAGGATCTCCACGACCGGCAGTCGAGCCCAACCGGCAAATGCCCAGCTCAGCCTGTCCCTCCAAAGGAGCCACACCCGACCTCGTCGAAGTAGCTCAGCCATTTGGCGATCGTTTCCACCGCCCGCTGCGCCTGATCTGGCGTGTGGAGCCCGTCGGCGATCAGTGCCCGCTTCGCGTCGTCAAGATTCAGGGCCCCGCTCTCGTTCAGTGTGCGGACTTCGGTCAGGGACCGCAGTCGGAGGAGGGCTGCGGCCCCGAAGTCTTGCTCGGACAGCCCCGGAGGGATGTCCATATGGACGAGGTCTCGCAGGACACCGGCGAGCACGTCGCTGGAGATGTTCCCGTGTCGACCGTTGTATACCCGGTAGAGGCGCTCAGGGTTCCGGGTCTCTGGCAACCAGCGAGACTGCGCCTCGGTCTCGCCCACCACCAGCATCTGCGGGGCGTCCTCGTCGGCCCGCACGAGGTCAGCCTGCTCGCGGATCTGGCGAGCGAGCTGCACCGTACCGGGTACGGAGACTTCGTCGATGGCGTCCAGGACCCGACACACCTCAGGGTGCGCAAGCTCGGCTTCGATGAGCAGCTCGATGTTCGGAGCCGGCACTCGTCCAGTTGCCTTGCCGGTCAGGTTGGCAGACCCGACGAGGCAACGGCCATCAGCGGCATACAACTTGGCGTGCAGGTTATGGCAAAGCGAGATGTCCACCCGCCCGTCCGCTTCGGCCAGTTCCGCGATTTCCGGAGGGTGTGGCTCTGTCTGAGTGAGATCCCGAGTCAGGCTTGAAGTGCGTATATGTGCTGGTCGGGTAAGGGATGGAGTCGTTCGTGCTCCTTCCGCGTGTGGAAGATCCAGTAGTCGGGGAAGTCGCCGTTGCTGATGACGGCGCGGAGGGTGAGGACGGCTTCGGCGCCGGGGACGGTCCACCTGCTGCCGGTGATGTCGAGTCTGTCGGCGACCAGATGGCGGGCTGCTCCTTCGACGGCGCCGCTGGCGATCGGCCAGCCGGCGGCCAGGGCCTGGTCGTAGTGGACGAAGTCGGCGTTGTTGTCCAGGTATCGGCAGGCTTTGTCCGCGGCGGCGCGCTGGTCGTCGCTGAGGTGGTGGCGGTCGGCTTCGGCGCGGATGTCGTGGGCGGCGCCGGGGGCGTCGCCGGCCAGGATCCGGGCGGCCTTGCTGCCGACCCAGTCCTCGGTGGCGGGATCGGTGGCGGTGTGGAAACAGCGAGCGGCTGCCCACAGCTTCTCGATCACGTGGACGATGTCGAGGACGATGTGGATCGTGACATTGCGGCGGGCGGCCTCGGCCTGGATCAGCTCCCGCTGGTGGGTGGCGCCGTCGATCAGTACGACCCAGGTCCGCCTGTGCTCGGGGTCGCGGGCTTCGGCCTGGTCGAACGCGGCGGCGATGACGGTTTCGGCGTCCTCGCGGACGGAGGCGGTGAGCCATTTCGCCCGCGCGGTGGGTCCTTTGCGGACGGTGCGGTGGCCGGTGCGGCCGCCGGGCGGGGCGATGACGTCGTGCGGGCGGCGGACGGCAGGCTCGGCGTCGTGGACGACGGCGAGGGTGGCCATCCTTTTGCGGCAGGACTTCTCCCCGGCCGCGAGCCGGGTGCGGAAGGTGCGCCGGGCCCTGGCGGCGGCCTTCGCGGTGGCCTCGCGCAGGTGGCCCGGGCGCATCACGATTCCCTTCTGGTCGACACTGAGCACCAGCAGCGTCCCGGCCGGGGCCGGCGCGGGGGTGCGGGCCGTATAGAACGCGGCGACGTCCACGGCCGCGGCCCGCACCAGATCCTCCACCTGGCGTTTGCCCACCACCCGGCCCCCGCAGCCGCGGTCGATCGCTTCCAGCGCGGTGTCGTAGGAACTACGGACCGCTTCGAGGACCGCGAGGCGGCGCAGTCCCAGACTGTGCCGGCCGTGGGGCAGGCCCAGCATGGCGTCGGCGGGGTAGAGGTTGGTCATGCCCGCGCCGCGCAGGGCGCACCGGGTCACGGTCACCGGCCCCAGCACGGTGGCCAGTTGCCGCCGGTGGCCCTTCTCCAGCCGGCTCCGGCCGCCGGCGAGCGCAGCCCGCTCCCGCGGACCGAGGGCGGACAGGTGGTCCTCTTCGTGGCGGGCCCGCCACTGGAGATGGGCCTGCAGGAGCAGTCGCCCCAGCTCCCGGGAGCCCGCTTCGACGTCGGCCTCCACCTGTTCATGCGTCGCGGTGAGTGCTTCAGGGCCGGAGAGGCGGGTGGTCAGCAAAGTGAGGGAAGAAAACACGCGGGCAAAGGGGTCAGCCGCCGCGGCCGTTTCATACGCTGCGTTCATCGGGCTCTCGTCCTCGGACAGTGGCGAATTCGGTTGGCACCATCGACGCTAGGGACGAGAGCCCGGCCCCACACCGGCGCGACGCCGCCCGTCGGCCGCGGCTTCCCGCTCCGGCGCACCCGCTCCCGCCCTCCGCGCGCCGCCCCACGCGAACAGGCCCGGCTCGTCCTCGGCCAGCCAGCCCCGCTCCACCAGCCGTTTCAGCTTCGAACGGAACCCCTCCACCTTGTTCTTGTCCGTCGACAACCCCAGCGCGGCGCACAGATGATGCGCCCGCATCGGATGCACCGCGTCCTGCAACACCTCGACGACGTCCCGGTACGAGCGCGGCAGCACATCCGCCTCAAGCCCCGGCTCCCACTGCGGCACCAGCCGCACCCCGACCGGCGATCCCGCCCCGCTCCCCTCCACCGGCACTTCCCCCGCGGCCTCGTCCACGGACACCCTCACCGCCCCGTCGCCGGACAGGATCTCCGTCATCGTCTCCCGGGTGATCTCCAGCCGGGACAGCCTCTCCTCCCGGTCAGCAACTCGCCTGGTCAACTCTGCGATCTGGGAGCGCAGTTCGGCGATTTCCTCCCGCGCGGCAGCCTCCCGCCGATCGAGCTCCTCCAGCCACGACACCATCGCCGCCTCCAAGACCACGTCTCAGGACACGACGATCCGCCATCCGCGCACGAACGGCAACGGCGCACGGCATCACCAGCTCACTGAAGAAGAGCCGCACCCATTTCCGGATCGGACACTCCCGCCGCCACCTCGGCGACGGACCAGCGTGTGACGCAGTGAATGCGTCCCACGCTGTCCGGCACGGCCGCGAGCGCTGCCTGGAAGGTTTCCTGCTTGATGAAGGGGGCCACCAGGAGAACTTCGCGAGTCGCGCCGAGGAGGAGCTGCTCAACCTGTCGCCAGACGTGATCTCGGGTCACTCATCGTCCTCGTCGTCGGCCTCGTCCGCGCCGAGGAAGTCGCTGGCGATGCGGCCCCAGTCCTGGCGCATCTTCTTGGCTCGCTCCCGAGGCTTGTCCGGAAGCTCGTCCTCAAACCTGGCCCAAGACATGAGCAGGAGCTTGAAGGCTCCAGCCGCGCCCCGCAGCCGCTCTGCGAGTTCTTCTTTGGTGGCGCCGTCGATGTCGCCGTCGAGCACGGCGATGAGGTCGGCATAGACCGGGTGGTCCTGGTTGAGGGTGACCTGCAGCAGGTTGGGAATGTAGTCGATGTTGAAGAAGGCCGGCGAGTCGGGGTTGCGGCTTGTCAGCAGACGGACGTGCTTGCCCTGTTGGATCGACTCCTCAATGATCCGCTGCGCGTCAGCAGGCGTGTACTTATGAGTCTCCACGAGGTTTTCGAGCTGAATCTCCTTGCTCTCTTCCTCGGTGACCTGCTCGGCGAGCGTGTCGGTGAAGCTGGGTTTCGTCTCCACACGGCGCCGCTTGACCGCCTCCTCGGCCTTAGTTTCCACGTCCTCGTGCCGCTTCCGGTTGGCGCGCGTGCCCCTGGTCTGGTCAGCAAGGTCGGAGCGCAGCTTGCCGAGCAGCTTCTCACGGATGTGATAGACGATCTCGATGAGTGGGAGCCGCCGATCCCCCTCCTCGCGGAGCTGCTCCCGAAACTCGTCCCAGGTAAGGCCAGCGGCCTCTTCCCGCCAGTTGAAGTGGGCAAGGTCAGAGAAGATCGTCGCGGCTTGCTTGTTGTTGGTGACCCCGAAGACTTCGTCCAACGCGGGTGGGAAATCGATCTCTACGCCCCACCAGCGTTCCACAGGGTCATAGGAGTTCGTCCAGCCCGTGTCGAGGTCGAGTTCGCGGTTGGCACGGATCAGCGAGATACCGAGGTTCTTGGCGGCGTGCTTGCCCCACGGAGCTTCACCGGGGTTGAGACTCGGAGATACGGCTTTGGGCCACTCCTCGCCTCCGATGTCCGGACGTCGCGCTGCATCGACAGCGATCGAGGAGCGGACGAAGACGGGGTACTCGTTGCCGTCGGCTCCATGGACCATGAACCGCTCGACGCCGATCTCGCCGACGTTGCCGGCACCGAATGGGCGGAACATCGGCTTGGTGTCGAACGGGGCCGGCGTCGCGCTGGGGGCCATCAGGTAGAGCGGATCGTTGGGGCGTGCATCACGAACGCCGGGCAAGGGAGCCCACCCGCGAGCAGGTACCAGCTTGATCCGCGTTCCCTCGGCGATCAGCCGACGGTAGATACGTCCGATCAAGCTCTCGGTATTGGCCAGAGTCGCCTCCGCGCCACGCCACTGGACCCGTTCCAACTGTGTCCACTGCACCAAGGTGCCACTGGTTCCGAGCCCTTCGGCCAGCGCTTGCCATTCGTCCGGGACGCCGTCGAGCTTCGGCTCGGGGACCTCTTCGAGCCCGCCGCGCACCTCCGTCAGATCAAGGTACGTGTGCAGTGCATTGTCGGGTCCGTTGGTCCAGGACCAGACGTCGACGCGGTCACACTGGGAGATGCTGGAGTTGGGCAGGCCGACTCCGAAGCGTCCTATCCCCTTCCGCTGTTGCCGCGTTCCCGCACCGAAGCGGAGGGATTGCCGGAGCGTCTCGGGGTCCATGCCACTACCGTTGTCGAGTACGGCGATCTTCTCGACTCGATGGCGCGAGCGCTGCGACGGACGGTCAGTCGACTCAACAACGAACAGCTCGACGATGTCGGCCCCGGCTTCAATGCCGTTGTCGATCAGTTCGGCGATGGCGTGTGCCGTCGACTTGTATCCACTGTCCTGCAAGGCTTTGACCGTCAGGTCGGAGGTGACGATCGAGTACTTGGATGTCATCGAGCCTTCCATACGTCTTCCCAGTTGGTGAATGCCTCTGCCACGTCTCCGAAGCCCGGGAGCGCGGGGTCGACGACGGTCACGACGTCGCATGTGGAGGTGCCGCCGGCCTTGGGCCCGCGGATCACGCGGCCCACCATCTGGCTGTACAGCACGAGTGAGCGAGTAGGGCGGGCAATCACGGCGGCGCTCGCCGCGGGGGCATCGAAGCCAGTGGTGAGCACGCCGTAATTCGAGAGGACCATCGGTCGGGTTCCAGGGCCCTTGAAGCGGTTGATCACTCGATCGCGATGACGCGTTGAGGATTCACCGGTGACCTGCTCGGCATCGATTCCGAACATGCTCAGGATGGCGACGATCAGGCGGCTGTGCTCGATCGAGGCGGCGAACAGAAGGATGCGCCTGTGCTGCTCGCTGAGATCGAGCACGGTTCGGACGACCTGAAGGTTCCACTGCACGTTGTCGGCAAGACCTGCGATCAGTTCATCGGGGATGTCAAAGGACGCAGCGAGAGCCTGCTTGTCCCGTGCGCTGAGCTTCATCCCGGAGTCAGCCGCAACCGTGCGAAAGTCTGGGCGGGCGAGGTACCCCTGCTCGATGAGAGCGGTGACGGGGTTGTCGTACCCGTCGATCTCCAGCATCACCTTCTGGCGTGCGAAGAAGTCCGCGAGCTTCTCGTCCTCCGAGATGTCAGCCCACGTCCTTCCCGGCGTGGCGGTCAGCCCCAAGAGGCTCGAATCGCTACGGAGCGTGAGGGCTTCGACCACCCGGCGGTAAGTGGGCGCGATGGCCTGATGAGCCTCGTCGAAGACTGTGAGCGTCGTGCGGAGCGCAAGTTGGTCGAGAAGGCCCGGCGTACTCTTTGCCGCGGCACCCGCCTTCTCCAGTCCGAGTACGACAATCCCGTCGGTGATGTCATCAAGATCGGTGGGAGCGTCCCCCCACATCCGGGCTACGGTGACCTCCCGATTACCGAGAGAGGCCCATGCGCGCTCGAACTCGAGCGCGGCCTGTTCGAGGAGCTCGCGGCCCCGGGCCAGCCACACGACCAGAGTGGGCTCATGCTGCCGAAGGTGGTCACAGATCAGGTCCATGCCGGTGCGCGTCTTGCCGACCCCGGTCGGCAGGTGCAATACCGTGCGACGTTCACTGGAGTAGAGCAGACGCCGCACTTTGCCGGCCGCACGCCGCTGATGCGGGAAGAGGCCATAGCTCGGTTCGGACGGTCTCCGTGAGGACACGGGAGCCTCGGGCGCTCGATCAACGACGAGCCCAAGGAAGCCAAGGAATGCTCGGCGCTCTTCAAGCGTCCAAGGCAGAGCAGACAGGAATACCGCCGGCGACGAAGACGTGTCCCAGCCAAGGCGTTCTGCCAGTTCCGCCTTCTTGCCCTCGGGAAGTAGCTCCAGCAGCTGCGCGCGCTCCTCGGGATCGCCGATCAACTGCTCCGGAGAGACGGCCGAGGCTGCGACCTTCCGGATGGCATCCTCAACGGACCCCTCCCGCAGCAATGCGAGGAGTTCGCAGGCGTGCTCGCCAAGCAGGCGCCGTATGTAGGTCAGGGGGGCCGCATCAAGGACGGCCTGAAACGCGATGCCCGGGGACCCGATCACAGGACCCCCCAGTTCGTCTGCGTCGCATCTACTTGCCGCGCCCCTACCGCGTGCAACCCCATCCCCCTACCAGATCGTTTACCCCTCATCCGCCACACCCCATTCAGTGGGGGTTCAGCGCGTGATCAACCCTAGTCCTGACCACTGACAGCCGAAGCCGGCTCGGCGCAATCCACGTGGATTGGCAGTCGAAGCTGCCGGGCGGACCGAGGCCGTGTGACTCAACTCCCCGGCCTCTCATGGCTTTTACCGGTGGTCACGAAGCAGCCATGATGCGAACATATGTTCAATCAGCGATGGTCGCATGCGCTCACCAAACGCGCGAAAACCGCGCCTGCGTCTCACCCGCATCCACCGGCAGCTAGGATCTCCGTTGACAACTGGTGGAAGCTGCCGCACCGCCGCGAGCAGCCACCAGTTGCACAGACGGATCACAGAGAAGCGGGGTGGATAGTGACAGAACGGACGCTTAGTTCAGGTCTGGCCTATCTCGATTACAACGCCACGGCACCCATGCGACCCGAAGCGCGAGAGGCCGCGCTCGCCTCGATGCAGACGGTGGGTAATGCGTCAAGCACGCACCGTTCCGGCCGTGACGCCGCGCAACGGGTAGACGAGGCTCGCCGCCAAGTCGCTGATCTGTTGAACTGCTCCCCTGGCGAGATCATCTTCACCTCTGGAGCCACCGAAGCCAACAACCTCGCGCTGCGAGCTGCCCACAGCGTCGGCGGGACTGTGATTACGAGCACAGTCGAGCACCCCGCAGTGCTGGAAACCGCCAAGAACCTTACGGCAACCGCGCCCGACGCGCTCAGACTGCTGGCGGTGGATGCGGACGGCCTGGTGGATCTAGACGGCCTCCATGTCGCCCTGTCTGCGGGTGACGTGGCGATCGTCTCCCTGATGGCCGCGAACAACGAGACGGGCGTCCTGACCGACCTCGCACCGCTTGCGGAAGCGGCACATGCGGCGGGGGCCCTTTTCCACACCGACGCCACGCAAATGGTTGGCCGACTGCCGATCGACCTCGCCGAGGTCGACGTGGATTTACTGTCTCTGTCAGCTCACAAATTCGGCGGCCCGCAAGGAGTGGGGGCCCTCTTTGTCCGCCGTGGCATCTCGCTCCCGTACCACCCGCTGATCTTCGGCGGAGGGCAAGAACGCGGCTGGCGAGCCGGGACACTCAACGTCGCTGGCATCACGGGGGCGGGAGCAGCAGCGGCAGCAGCACACCGCGGCCTGACGGAAGAGATCGCACGGGTCACACACCTCCGTGACTTGCTGGAGAGTGCTCTCGTTGAGCAGCTCGGCGACTGCCGGATCAACGGTGCGCTCGACTACCGGCTACCTGGTGTTACCAGCATCACATTCCACGGCGCCCTTGCCGACGCCGTCCTCACCGCGATGCCAGATGTCGCTGCCTCCGAAGGAAGTGCGTGCTCATCCGGTGCACCGAGCCCGAGCCACGTGCTCCTGGCCATGGGGCGTAGCCGGGAAGAGGCAGACTCCACTGTCCGGTTCTCTCTTGGGTACGCGTCAACACGCGCCGATGTCGATCAGGCAATCGCCTCCACGATCCGCGCAGTCCGGCAGGTGCGCGCCACCTTGGCGATCCCGATCTGACCCGAAGCATTCAGTCCTGACGCCCACCAAAATCTGAACGTACACGGAGATTCCTCGCATGTCAGACAGTCGGCTCGCCGAAGCCGCCCATTCCTCCTTCGCGCGCCACGAGACCTTCGCGCCGCGCTTCGGGTGGCTCCACAAGGCGTACATGCAGGTGCAAAGCAACCCCGAGGCATTCCTCGCGGATGATGCCCCCGTGCAGCTCGGCGTTGGCAAAAACATGGTCTACGCCATGCGCTACTGGTCCCGTGCCTTCAAGCTCACCCGGGAGCACTACGGCGACGACACCAACTCCAGGGCCATGCTGTCCTACCCAACCTGGGAGGCGCGGTGGCTGCTTGACGAGGATGGAGCCGACCCCTACCTGGAAGAGCTCGGCAGCCTGTGGCTTCTTCACTGGTGGCTTCTGTCTTCCCGGCCGGGGGCGAAGAGTTGGGCACCTTCGTGGTATGTCGCGTTCCACCTAGCTCCCTTCTCCCGGTTCACGCTGGCGGACCTGACCCAGGTCATCGTGCGGCATGTCAACCTCTCCTTCCCTGAAGGCCCGGTGGAAGCCTCCATCGCCAAGGACGTCGACTGCATCACCAAGATGTACGTCCCTGCTCAGCGACTGAGGGGCGGGGCGCCGGGGGCATTCGAGGATCTTCTCTCCTGCCCGTTCCGTGAGCTCGGGCTGATGGAGCAGGTGGGCCAACGTGGCAGCAGCGAATGGGAATTCACGAGCGGTTCCCGCCCCTCCCTGCCGGCCCGCATCATCGCCTACGCATGCCTGGACTACGCAGCCCGCACGACGCGCAATGCAGGCTCGATCTCCTTGGCGCGCTTGGCAAACGAGCCCGGCGCTCCTGGACGAGCCTTCCGCATCCGCGAGGCCGACATCGCGGCGGCCCTGGGGAAGGTGGCCGCTAGCCACCAGGAACTGCAGCTCGTAGAGGCAGTGGGCCAACGGAGCCTGACGTTCACCTCTAACCCATTCGATCTTGCCTGGGACGTGCTGGACGAGCAGTACGACAACGTCCGCGACAGGCCAAATTTCCCCACCCGTGAGGACTGGGCTCGCAGATACCCCAAGCTCGCCGAGGCTGAAAAGCGCGAGCTCAAGCAGCTGGACATCATCGACCCGCAGCTCGCCCTGACCGAGGAGACCGTGTGACCACCGCAACCCCCACGCGGCCTGGCTCTGTTCAGAAGGCCCCCGCCGCTCCGCAGTTCCCGTACGGCATCAGCCTCGTTGGCTCCCAGATGCGCTCCACCAACCTGGAGCGCGACGTCGAGGACGGGCTGCACACCCCCTACGTCGGAGCGCGGGCCGTCGATGTCGTCGATCGCGTCACCAACGCGCTCGGTGACCTTCGCCGCCCCCGATCGTGGTCGTTCACTGGACCCTACGGATCCGGTAAGTCCACCTTGGCAAACTTCATCGAGGCCCTCCTGGGTCCTGACAGTGCCCGCCGTACCGAGGCTGAGTCGGTGCTCGGTGCGACCAGCATCGGCCTCGTTCAGCGACTCACGGCCAGTCGCGGGGAACTCGCCCCTACGGGCTTCCTTGGTGCCGTTGCCACCGCGCGTCGTGAACCTCTAGTCGCCACCCTTTCCCGGGCCCTTCACACCGCGGCACGGCGCCGCTGGAAGACCCGCACGCCCAAGGCAGTCACAGCTGCCCTCGCCGCTTGCGCGGATCCCGCCACCGCCACGTCACAGGACATCCTGGACGCTGTGGTCGCCCTCTGCGAACAGCAGCCACTCCTGCTGATCATCGACGAGTTCGGCAAGACGCTGGAGCACCTCTCCGGAAACAGCGATCTGACCAGCGCCAAAGACGACCTGTTCCTGCTGCAGGAACTGGCTGAGAAGAGCGCCGGCCCCCAGGGACTCCCGCTGTTCATGATGACGCTGCAGCACATGTCGTTCATGGACTACGCCGCCCATTCCAGCCAGCTCCAGACTCGCGAGTGGGCCAAAATCCAGGGCCGGTTCGAGGACATCACCTTCACGCCGCATCTCGGCGACGCGGTCCAGCTGATGCGCCGCCGGCTCGACCGGTCCGGTGTATCCGATGCCGGGCGCACGCTCATCCGGGCGCAGGCCGCAGCTGCAGAAGCTGCATGGCTCGACCACGGACTCAACGCCTTCGTCGACCTCAAGGCACAAGACTTCGAGGACCTCTATCCCCTGCACCCGCTGACCGCCGTCGCGGCCCCCCTGCTCGCTGCCCAGATCGGCCAGCACGACCGCAGCCTGTCGGGTTTCCTGAACAGCGACGAACCCGACACGGTGCGCCGCGCTCTGGAGCAGTTCTCAAGTCGCGAGCCCAGCCGGGCTGACACCATTCAGCTCCCGCAGCTGTACGACTTCTTCCTCAACTCCGGCCGTACCTCGCTGCTGGCCTCCAGCAACGCCAGCCGCTGGATCGAGATCGAATCGCGCATCAACGAAGCCGCCGGCATGTCCCCCGCGGACCAGAAGCTTCTGCGCACCGTTGGCATGCTCAACCTCATCGACGCCGACGGCGCTCTGCGTGCCACTGCGGCGATGATCTATTTCGCCCTGCACGAGCCCACCGAGAGCGCAGACCCCAAGGCATTCGCAGCCCTGGAGAAGCAGCTGCAGAACTTGGTGACACGAGGGTTCCTCGTTCATCGACAATTCAGCGGCGAGTACCGGGTGTGGCGAGGCACGGACTTCGACATCGACGGCCGTGTCAAGGAGATCATCAACCACCTCGACACGCCCTCGGTCATCAAGAGACTGGGCGACTATCTCCCGCTTGCCGTCGCCGCTGGCCGCCACAACCAGGTCACAGGCATGCTGCGGGCGTTCTTCGTCCGCGTCTCCAGCCCTGAGACGAAGAACATCCAAGGTCCGGACGAGCTCAACGACCAGGCCGACGGTCTGCTTCTCTTCCACCTGGGCAAAGTCAGCAACCGACCGGTGGTGAACTCCACGCTTCCCGTGATCCTAGGAGTCACGGAAGAGCCGGAGATCATCCTGAACGCCGCGAGCTACCTAGTCGCGCTGCAAGAACTGCTGCTGGACTCATCGTTGGACCCCGTCGCTACACGCGAGGTCAAGGGACGCGCGGCAGCCGCTCAACGCGAGCTGACAGAACTGCTTGATGCAGCGTTCTTCCCGCTGTCCGCGAGCGCCACCTGGCGGCTGTGGCGCACCGGCATGCCGGCCGACTCCTCTGAGGGCGAGACGATTCGAGGTCGAAGCCTCAGCGGTCTCGTGTCGTTTGCCTGCGACCAGGTGTTCTCCGCCGCCCCACACATCCGCAACGAGATGCTCGGCCGACACGAGCTCACGAGCCAGGGCGCAAAGTCTCGCCGCGAGCTGCTGACCGCAATGCTCCTCAAGTCTGGAGAACGGCACCTCGGGATCGAGAAGTACCCCGCCGAGCGGGCCATGTACAGCGGTGCGCTGGAGTACATGGGCCTGCACAGGGAAAACCGCAGTGCACCCGACGACGCGTCGACCTCCTTCCTCCCTTACGGGTTCTCGCGGCCCAGCGAAGCGCACCCTCACACCCTCCCTGTCTGGAATGCCCTGGAGACCGCGCTCACAGAGGCGCACCAGCGCACCGGGCTCGATGAGATCATCCGTGTCGTCATGGTGCCGCCTTACGGGGTCAAGGCAGGCGTAGTGCCCCTGCTCGTCGTCACGGCACTCATCGTGCGCAGCGAGGATGTGGCGCTCTTCGAAGACGGCTCTTACCTGCCACGGCTGACGCCGGACATCGTTGAGCGCATGGTCAAGGCTCCCCAGCGATTCGCCGTGAAATCCACCCCTCTCGGGGACGGCCTGCGCCAGAGCGTCGTGAAGAGCTTGTCTGTTGCCCTCAAGGTCGAATCGCCTCGTTCCCAAGCCCTGCGCAACCCGGCCCTGCTCGCGGTCACCAGGGCCTTGCTGGAAAGGGTGATGGTGCTTACCCCGTACGCCAGGCGTACTCGGCGCATCAGCGCGGATGCAGTCGCCGTGCGTTCAGCACTGCTCGTGGCGCAGGACCCCGACGACCTGCTGTTCAATGCGCTGCCCAGGGCTCTCGGCATGGACCCGATCACCACAGAGGCACGCCGGGCCACCCCGGGGAACAAGGGCTATGCGGACCGGCTCGCGGCTGCAGTCGACGAGATCTCTGGTGCCGAACAAGCGCTGCGAGCAGAAGTTATTGAGACCATCAGCAGGGAATTCCGCCTGCCGGCTTCGCTGCCAGCGCTACGGCGTGCACTCGCCACCCGCTTGGAGGGCTTCGCCGACGTCTCCCTGAGCCTGGAGCTCAAGGGATTCGTTGCCATCGCCCTCAACTCAGGGTTGGCTGACGAGGACTGGCTCGACCCGGTGATTGTACGGCTGTCGAACTCCGCTCTCGGCGACTGGTCCGACACAGACGCGGCCATCTTCCCCCGCCGGGTGAAGGAGATGGCCGCGGCCCTCGACCGAGTGAGCCACCTGTACCAAAGCCCGACGGATGGCGACAGAGGCGAGGCGCTCGAAGCGCGGCTCCTCACCCTGACCGACAAGGACGGCGCCGAACAGCGGACGCTGATCTACGTTCCGGAGCAATCCCGGCAGGAGGCCGAGGACCTCGCTGTCAGTGTCCTGGAGCAAGCTGAGAAGATGCTCGGCCCCGACGGCGCCCGCATCCTGCTCGCGGCCCTCGCCCAGCGCGTCACCGAGCCCGCGACAACGACTGCAGCAGAAAGGACTGAGTGACCATGCCTGACGGTACAAACCCCAAGAAGGTCCGCCACGTCCTAGGCATTTCCGGGGGCAAGGACTCCTCGGCCCTCGCGATCCACATGCGCGACCGGGTTCCGGAGATGGAGTACTTCTTCTGTGACACGGGAGCAGAGCTCCCGGAGACCTACGAGTACCTCAACCGCCTCGAAGCAGCCCTCGGCAAGCCCATCGTGCGGCTTAACGCCGATCGCGACTTCGATCACTGGATGGAGGTGTACCAGGGCACCCTGCCGAGTCCGCAGATGCGCTGGTGCACCAAGAATCTGAAGATCAAGCCGCTGGAGGAGTGGGTCGGCGACGACGAGGTGATCTCCTACGTCGCCATCCGCGCGGATGAGAACCGGCTCGGCTACGTCAGTACCAAGCCCAACATCGAGGCCGTGTTCCCCTTCCGCGAGGACGGCATCGACAAGGATGGCGTCATGCGCATCCTCGACGAGGCTGGCATCGGGCTGCCCGGCTACTACGAGTGGCGCACCCGCTCGGGCTGCTACTTCTGCTTCTTCCAGCGCAAGCACGAGTGGGTCGGCCTCAAGGACCGGCACCCAGAGCTGTACGACAAGGCCGTCGCCTACGAAGACAAGGTCCGGTATCGGCACACGGCGATGCAGGGCCGTGACTACACCTGGTCACAGGGGGAGTCTCTCCCCGAGTTGATAGCGCGCCGCGAGGAGATCCAGGCGAAGCACGAGGCCGCCATGGAGCGAGCGGCCAAGCGAGTCAAGCCGAACCGGCCGCTTCTGGATGTCCTGTCAGACGCTCTCGACAGCGACGACGACGAGGCGGGCTGCTCGGTCTGCCACCTCTGAGCAAGTTCCGCAAGGGCCCTGGGTGGTGACTAACCATCACCAACCAGGGCCTTTTCGTCTAATCTCACCGGCTGTCAGTGGGGCGTGCAAGGATGGTCACCCTCGTATCTACCGTCACTGCAGTGGAGGCTGGCTGAGGCATGGCGACCGCTCACAACCTCGGTCACTCCGTGATCCGACATCGGCTCGAGCCCAGCCCGGCCGTTGAGATCAAACTCGGCATCGTCCCCATGCTCGACAAGCCGGCCCACAAGGTCCTCGAGGACGACCTGAACGTCCACGCTTCGCCATGGGAGCGGCTTTTAGCCGTTGAGAACCTCGCAGACTCCCTGCCCCAGGAAGCCGGGCTCTACATGTTCGTCTGGCGGCCCACCTTCAAACTCGCCATGGCGGACAACTCGCCAAGCAGCTTTCACCAGATCCTGTACATCGGCCAGGCCGGCGGAGCCGGACAGCAGGGGAACACACTTCGCAACAGGTACCGGGAGTACAAGAAGTACCTCAACGGCAACCCTGAGGCGCTGTGGGCCACCCAGCCTCCCGACACACGGCGCGGTCGCCTCACGCACTACCTCACGCTGAGGCCCTTGGAGTACTGGTTCACAACCATCGCCGATCGGTCTCAGATAGAGAATCTGGAAACCCGGCTGATTGACCTCTACAACCCGCCGGCCAACGTACAGAAGCGCCCCAAGCTGCACGCCCGGGTAGTCGGCCCCCGCAAGCCGGCGCTCCGAAGCTAGTCGCCATCCCGAAATCGAGGTACCGCCATGGCATCAAAAACGTTCGTTCCCGCCTTCGAGGCAAAGGTGGGCAATTGGACCTACTACTCTTGCCTCATGAGCTATGCCCAAGTGACACGCGAGATCAGCTTCGCTCACGAACTTGGCGGAAACCGTGATCTGGGCACGATGATTCAACGAGGCGTGGGAAATCGCACCGAGGACATTACCGAATACCTCCTGACCAACGAGAATCGATTCCTTGGCGCGCTGATCGTGGCGGTGTGGGGCGGGCACCCTGACTACCTCCCTCTGACCATGGACGAGGATGCGGCGAACCAGGCTGTACTGGAGGGTATCGATCGGAATTTCGGGGTCCTCACCTTTGACGGAACGCACCAGTTCTTCGCTCTCGATGGCCAACACCGACTCAAAGCCATCAAAGACGCGGTCAAGCGAGACCCTGAACTTGGCAGCGAAGACATCACCGTCATTGTCGTCCCTCATTTCAATACTCCCGAGGGGCGCCAGCGGACGAGGCGACTGTTCACCAACATCAACCGAAATGCCAAGACGACCAGTGCGGGCGAGAATATCGCGCTCGACGAGGATGACAGCTTTGCCATCTTGACCCGCCGGCTGCTCGATGAAGATTCCTTCCTCAGCCAGACCAACGTGGTCATCGTGTTCACCAAGGTTGGCAAGGACGACGGTGAACTCAGACTCGCTTCACGCCAGGTGTCGGCTACGAGCCCCGCATGGACCAGCATCCCAGTCCTGTACGACATCGTGAAGGAGATTGGATTCGACCTTCCTTGCGCCGCCGGAAGGTCGGCTCAGCGTGCAGCAGACGAAATCCTGGACCAGAGCTACGAGATCCTGGCCACACGTATGCAGGAACTTCTCGACGCGTGCGGAAACCTGCGGCGCCGCTACACGGATGCTGTAGCGCCAAAGGATGTACGAGCTCCAAAGGGCCGCGATGGGGCAGGACACCCCTTCATGCGTCCGATCGTCCAGGTGCAGGTGGCAAGGGCAGTACGTCACTTCCTGGAGCAAGAAACGCTGGAGTGGCCCGAGCTGATGAAGCGGCTTGCAGACCTCGACTGGCGCATGTCAGCGGCTCCGTTCTCATCCTGTTGGATTGAGACCCCCGATGGCCCTAAGCAGGGAAAAATGGCCACGGCGAAGGAGAACGGGCAGCTTCTGTACGACTTGCTGCTCGTTCACATGGCGCCTAGGTCAAAGGCCCAGATCACGCGGGCCGTTCGCTCTTACTCCGACCTGATGAAGACGAAGTACCCGGTCCCAGTGGACGAATTGCTTGAAGCCCTCCCTGCAGAGGACGTCTGACCCGAGGATCTGCCGGACCTATCTGGGCCCTGGACCGTCGCCATCGGTGCGCGGGAGAAGAGACTTCCGGTCTCACTGCTCCCAAGATCGGGGTCCTCACATGCCGGGAATAGCCCCCTCCACATTTGGATTGCGACTGGTGAGTCAGCACGAATGTGGAGGAGGGAGGCAGGTGAGCAACCTGAAGGTGTTCAGGGTGAGAGGCGGGCAGGCGACGGAGGTGCCGGGGGCGGCCGTGGGGGTGGAGGTCGAGCTGCAGCGGCTGATCGAGGCCAACATGGAGGCGATGCTCGGCATCCGCTTCCTGGCTACCGAGTACCGCACCGGCCATCACGGCGGCCGAATCGACTCCCTCGGGCTGGACGAGAACGGCACGCCGGTCGTCGTCGAATACAAGCGGAACCGCGACCAGAACGCCATCAGCCAGGGGCTTTCATACCTGTGGTGGCTCCACGATCACCATCACGAGTTCGAGAGCCTGGTCCGGGAGCAGCTCGGAGACCAGGCTGCCGGGGCGATCGACTGGAGCGCTCCTCGGATCGTCTGCGTCGCCGGGGCGTTCACGCGCCACGACACGGTGGCGGTGGAGATGATCGGCCACCGGATCGACCTCGTGACGTACCGGGTCTTCGAGGACGTACTCACGCTGCAGCTCATCGCGTCGGCCGGCGGAACGCGCACCTCACCGCAGGGTGGAACGTCGGGATCGGTCCGCGTCGCGTCGGCGGCGCCGAAGTCGGTCCAGCAGTACCTGGACGAGGCGCCCAAGGAGCTGAAGGAGCTGTACGCGGACCTCGACGAGCTGCTGCTGGCACACCGGGACGTACTCAAGGAGCCCCAGCTCCACTACATCGCCTACCGGCGGATCAACAACGTCGCCACGGTGCGCCTGCAGCCGCGCAACCGGCGGCTCGTGGTCAACCTGAAGCTCGACCCGGACACGGTGAAGCTGTACGACGGATTCTCCCGGGACATGCGCGGCGTAGGAGTCCTTGGAATCCGCGGCGGCGTCGAAGTCCGGATCGGCTCGCGCGAGGACCTCGCGCGAGCCACCGATCTCATCCAGCGGAGCATCGACGCTGGGTGACTCCTCCGGCACATGGGAAGGGCGGTTGTTCCACCTGAGTGGTGGAACAACCGCCCTTCTGTGCGTTCTGCGCCCCCTATCTCGGGTTCTCACTCTCACTCCTCGGGCCCTGCGAGTTCGAAGTCGTCCTGGTTCAGCGCGCCTCGCAGCCGCTGCTCGGCGATGTCCGCGTAGTGCTCGGAGAGCTCGACGCCGATGAACTTGCGGCCCTCGCGCAGGGCGGCGACGCCGGTCGTTCCGGAGCCAGTGAAGGGGTCGAGGACGGTTCCGCCCGGCGGGCAGATCCTCACCAGCTCCTGCATCACCTCCACGGGCTTCTGCGTGATGTGCACGCGGTCCTTCCGGGGCTGGCTCGCGGTGTAGAGGCCGGGCAGGTAGACGGGGTTCCGGTCAGGGTCGACCGGGCCCTTGGTGCCCCAGACGATGTATTCGCAGGACTGCTTGAGCCGGCCCTTCTGCGGTCGGGAGACCGGCTTGTGCCACGAGGCGATGCCGCGCCAGGTCCAGCCGGCGGCCTGGAGCGCGTCGGTGGTGGTGGGCAGTTGCCTCCAGTCGGTGAAGACGAGCGCGGCGCCCGACTCGGCGGTGGCCCGGTAGGACTCGGTGAGCAGGAGGGTGAGCCAGAAGTCGTACGAGCGCTGGTCGCGGTTCTCGCCGGGAAAGTTGGCGAGGTCGTGCTCGGCGTCGCCCGAGGTGTACTTCGCGCGGGCACTGCGGCCGGTTCGTTCACCGCTGGTTCGGCCACCGCTGTTGTAGGGCGGGTCCGTGATCACGGCATCGACGCTGTTGTCGGGGATGCCGGCGAGGGCGGTCAGCGCATCGCCTCGATGCAGGGTGTACGACATTGTGCGGTTCTCTCTTTCCGCGGGGACGGTCGTGCGGGATTCTGCGTTCCCGGAATACCGCGCACGTCGGCTTGATTCGCTCCCGGAAGCCACAGAAGCAGCCGCCTGAGGAGAGCGATGGGCTGGAGAGTAACCACCTTTCCCGGCCGCACCTAATGACGCTCTGCCGCCACATCACGGGCCCCGACTGTCAGACGAGGCATCGTTTGGCGCGGCCGGAATTCGTCTCTACAGTCTCGCCGTGTTCGACGGACGGGGCTCAGCTCCCGCCCTGTTGAGCTGTGCTGATGCGTGTCGCCTCGTCCAAGCGGCGACCCGGAGGCACTCACGAAACGGCCTGGTATTTCGGCGAGGGGGTTTCTCCGTGTGGCGTGTGAGATTAAGAGCGCGGCTGGCTGCCGCTCTCCAGTGACGGTTCCCAGGAGTCGGGATTTAGCCGCTCCCGACCCTTGGAATCGCTATCCCCTGATCTCAGGTGTTGTGAATTTCCGACCGGTGCGGTGCCGGTGACCTTTTCGACGAGAACGCTGGTGCCGCGCTGCCTACGAGTAAGGAGCTGCTGATGCAGCATGCCCAGGCACGTCCTTCCCCAACGTCCGACTCCTGCGACCTCCGCTCGGCGGACGGCCCGCGGCCGTGAAGGCGGGCGCGGCAATAGTCGGGTCCGTGGCTCTTGGCCCACTGCTGCTGATCGCCCCGCTCGCGATGGCTCTGGCCGGCGCGAGCAGTGCCCAGGCCGCCTGTGCGAGCGGCGATGCACAGGCTGTGGATACCGCGGCGGTCGCCAAGCAGGTGGAGTCGATCCTCAAAGGCGGCGGCAAGGCCACGGTGTCGGTCCCGGGGCTGGACGATCCCGCAGAGCAGATCCCGAACGCCAAGACGATCCAGGCCACCGGCGTCGCCATGAAGGTGCCGGCGCGAGGACAGGTCGTGGCCCTCGCCACGGCCCTGCAGGAGTCAGGGCTGCGGAATCTGGACTACGGCGACCGGGATTCGCTCGGCCTCTTCCAGCAGCGCCCAAGCCAGGGCTGGGGAACGGCCCAGCAGGTCCGCGATCCGGTGCACGCCTCGACGAGGTTCTACGAGGCTCTACTCAAGGTCCCAGGCTGGCAGTCCATGACCGTCACGCAGGCGGCACAGGCGGTCCAGAGGAGCGGCTTTCCTGACGCCTACGCCAAGTGGGAGCCGCTGGGCACGGCTCTACAGAAGGCCATCGCCACGTCGCTGTCGGAGGGGTCGAGTTCCGACGGAGGCGACGAGGGCGAGCAGACGGATGCGGCTCCCGGCGAGTGCGGCACCGGCGAGGACGGGGCCAAATTCGGCCCGATCCCCGCAGGCTCCGTCCCCAAGGACTACAAGATCCCGGCCGATGCGCCCAAGTCGATCCGCACCGCCATCCGCTGGGGTCTCGGTCAGCTCGGCACTCCGTATCAGTGGGGTGGCGCGTGTACCGATCCGCGCGGCCAGGACCCGCTGGGCCGCTGCGACTGCTCATCCCTGATGCAGATGTCGTACAAGGCCGGGGGCGTCTCGATCTCCCGGACCACGTACACGCAGGTCAAGGAGGGCAAGGCGGTCAGCGTCGACGCCCTCAAGCCGGGCGATCTCCTCCTCACTCGCGGCACGGCCCAAGTCCCGGAACACGTAGGGATGTTCATCGGTGACGGCCTGATCCTGCATGCGCCGCGCACTGGTGACGTGGTCAAGATCTCGACCCTCGCCGACTGGCGGCCGGACGTGCTCGCCGCCCGCCGGATCGTCTGACCGGCCCCTCTCCCCCTCTCACTCCTCCCCTTCCGGGCCTTCGCGCGCCCATGTTCGTACTGGAGTTCCAATGAAGCTCATTCAGCACGCCCAGATGCTGGCGTACAACCCTGGCGTCACACCGAGCGAGGGCGGCCTGCCTGGCCTCGATGTCCTCAAGAAGGTCATGGGCAGCATCAACCTCTTCGGCATCATCGCCACGGTCGGCGCCCTCGCCATCTCCGCCATCGTCTGGGCCTGGGGCCACCACAGCGGAGGCCACCAGGCCGAGGCCAACGGCAAGAAGGGCACGGTCGTCGCCGCCGGCTGCGCCCTCCTGCTCGGCGCGGCCAACGGCGTCGTCGCGTTCTTCTCGGCGATGGGGACGCAGGTTCACTGATGCCGAAGAATCGTTTCCCTTCCGCCAGGGGGCGCAGGTACGGAGCCCCGTCCTCGGTTCTGCGCCGCGCCTCGATCGGCGGCATCGTCCTCGCTGTCCTGCTGGCCGTCGCCGGTCTGGCCGCGTACGTCACCCGTGCGGAGAGCCCGGCCGCGCCGAAGGCCACCCCCGCGCCGGCGTCCTCTTCGACGTCGCCCTCCCCTGCCGCCACCACGCACGCCGGGGTGGCGGTGGGCGCGCCGCCCAGGACGACGGATCCGATCGAGTTCGCCAAGGGCGCCACCAAGGTCCTGTGGACGTACGACACCCGGTCGTTCTCACAGACCGAGCACCTGGCCGGTCTGAAGCAGTGGATGACCAGCGAGAAGAAGTACGCGGACTGGAAGTCGGTCTCGGACCAGGTGCCCAGCCCGGTGTTGTGGTCGCGGATGCACGACAACGGGCAGCACGCCGGTGCCACGGTCGGCGAGGGCCACTTCCCGCAGGCGTTCAAGACCGCCCTGGCCCAGGACCCCGGCGCGATCACCTAGACGAGTAAGTCCGAAGTCTCGTTGAGCGCAAAGGGTGAGGGTCCCGTTGGTCGATGTGTGACGAACGACCTCGAGACCCTCATCACCGCACTGTACGTGAAGATCGACGACGAGTTGGGAGGGCCGCGTTGGCTGGGCAGGCCGCCGTTGCTGACCGACTCCGAGCTGGTGTGCGCCGCGGTCGCCCAGGCGATGCTCGGATTCACCTCCGAAGCCCACTGGCTGCGCTACGCCCGCAAGCACCTGGCCGGGATGTTTCCGTACCTGCCCCAGCAGTCCGGCTACAACAAACGCCTGCGCGCGGCGCTCGGCCTGGTCAAGCGGGTCGTCCGGATGCTCGCGAAGGCGTCCGACTTCTGGCTGGACGACTGCTGGATCGTGGACTCCACCCCGGTGCCGTGCGGCATGTCGCGGCCCACCGTGAAACGCTCCGACCTGGCCGGATGGGCCGGATACGGCTACTGCGCCAGCCACTCGCGGTTCTTCTGGGGGCTGCGGCTGTACCTCGTGTGCACCCCGGCCGGGATGCCGATCCTGTGGGCCCTGGCGGACCCCAAGATCGGCGAACGCGAGGTGCTGGCCGCGATGCTGGAGGTCGAAGCAGGCGTCGTCGCCGAGCACGACGGCATCCTGCTCATCTCCGACAAGGGCTTCGCCGACCGAGCTTTCGAGCAGTTGCTGGCCGACCACGGCATCACCTTGCTGCGGCCCTCCCGCAAGCGCGAGAAGGCCCGGTACGGCGAGCCGATGCTGAAGAAGGTCCGCCAGCTGATCGAGTCGGTCAACGACACCCTCAAAGGCCAGCTCGACCTGGAGGGCCACGGAGGGCGCAGCTGCGCGGGCGTCGCGGTCCGCGTCGCCCAGCGCATTCTGGCCATGGCCGCCGCGATCTGGCTGAACAACCTGACCGGCGCACCGATCACTCGATCGTTGATCGCCTACGACCACTGAAGACATACGACTTACTCGTCTAGGCGTACGTCTACGCCGTCACAGTCACCGGCAAGCAGTCCATCGCCTGGAAGGGCTCCGGTGCCGGAGCCGAGTCCCGCTCGACGACCCTCGCCGTCCAGTGCCGACCGGACCGCGGCTGCGCCCTCGTCGGCGTCCTGCCGAACGTCGCGCCGTGATCGCCCTCAACCTGTGTAAGGAGGTGCCCTCATGGGGGCTTGCGACCTTCCTCTGATGAGTACGGTCTGCGACACCGTCGGCGGTGTGGTCGGCGCGACCGGCGAAGCCGTCACGGACGGCATCGGTGCCTGGATCGCCAAGTCGATGGGCGAGATGGCCCAGGCCGCAGCTGCCCTGGCCTCGAAGGCCGTCGACAAGACCACCGCCATCGATCTCAACGCCGAGTGGTTCAGGAGCAACTACGAGCTGATCCTGCCCATCGGCCTCATCCTCACCGTCGGCACGTTCTGCCTCCAGCTCACCCGCGCCGCCTGGCGCCGGGACGAACGCGCCCTCGCTCAGGCGGTGTACGGAACAGTGACCGGCGTCCTGTTCGCGTTCGCCGCGATCGCCTGCACCACCGTCGCGATCACTGTGGTCGACGCGCTCAGCGCCGGCCTGTTCAAGGCGGCCAACAGCTCCGTGGACGACGCGGTACGCCGCATCATCAAGGTCAACGAGTTGGGGGCGATGTACGGCCTGGGCTGGGGCGTCCCCACCATCGTCGCGCTCGGCTGCGCGGTGGGCGCCTTCCTCTACTGGGCAGTGATGGTCGCCCGCAAGGTCGGCATCCTGGTCCTGGTCACCCTAGCCGTGTTCGCCGGGGCCGGCGGCGGCTGGGAGGTCGCGCGACGCTGGCGGCGCGGCTGGATCGAGGCGACCAGCACCCTGATCGTCTCCAAGCTCCTGATGACGATCGTGTTCCTGCTGGGTGTCTCCGCCATGGGCAAGACGGACGCGAGCGACGGGCTGAGCGCCCTGTCGGACGCGATCGCGGGCATCATCGTGATGGTCCTGGTGCTGCTGTGCCCCTACGCCACGTACAAGTTCGTGCATTGGGCGGCCGACGGCGGCGGCCACGACGATCTGCACCGCACCGGTGTCGCCGGCATGGCGGTCGCCGCGGGTGCGGCGAAGACCGCGGGGCAGCTCGCGGTCCAGGCCGGCACGGGAATGCGGGCTCCGCAGGGGCCGGCGAAGGTGCCAGGCCAGGGCTCCGGTGGCGTCGCCTCCGGGATCGATCCGACGGGCGGATCCGGTGGTGAGGCCAAACCGAAGCAGACCCACTTCCGCTTCGGTGAGGATCCGAGTGCGACCGGCGACAAGGGCCGGGCGCTGATCCGCCGTCCTCCCACGGACGGCGACCGCGGAGTCCCGCTCATCCAGCGCCCCGGTGGGGGCCAGGCAGCTGACTCGGCGCCAGCGGTCTCCGGACCTACGCCACAGGGCGCCTCGGTCGCAGCGCCGCAGGTCACGCACCTGGACCCGCCAGCACCGCGGCGCAGCGGTCCTCCTCCGCAGGGTGGCGCCACCCCGCAGCGGTGGATCTATCCCGGGCCAGCGGACCGCTCGGGCTCGTAGCCCGGAGCTGACGGGGTGGGCCGAGGCCCGCCCGGCCCACCCCGTCTTCCTCTTCTTCTTTCTCCTCATGTTCCAAGGACGGCTTCGCCATGCTCTCTGACGCTGCTCACCCCGACGGTCCGGCCACCGTCAAGTTCCCTCACCGCTCGCGGCGGGGCGTGCTGCTCGGCCTGTCGGCCCCTCAGCTGATCGTCGTCGCGGTCTGCGGTCTGCTCCTGCTCGGGGTGCTGCTCACCTCCGGTGTGACCGGAGCGCTCCAGCTCGTACCGCTGTGGGCCGTCGTCCTCGCGGCGGTCTTCACCCGCCACCGCGGTCGGGCGCTCGCCGACTGGGCGCCGATCGCGATCCGATACGCGCTCCGGCGCTTCCGGGGGCAGCTGGTCTGGCTCGCCCGGCCGTCCACCCGGCCACGGCGAGAGGGTCTGCTCCACCTGCCCGGCACGGCCGCGTCCCTGTGGGTGGTGTCCTCGCCGGACGGCTGCCTCGGCGCGGTGCACGATCCGCACCACGGCACCCTCACGGCCGTGGTGAAGGTCTCCTCCCGCGCCTTCGCCCTGCTCGACCCGGCCGCGCAGGCAGGCAACGTCTCCGGCTGGGGCCGCACGCTGGCCGCGCTCTCGCGCAGCGGGCACATCGCCCGCGTCCAGGTGCTGGAGCGCACGGTCCCCGACTCCGGCGACGCGCTCAACCGCTACTGGCAGGAGCACGGCAACGTCCAGACCCCGCTCGCCGGTCCGATCTACGGCGACCTGCTGGCCGCCGCAGGCCCCGCCGCCGCCCCGCACGAGGCGTACGTCGCCCTCGCCCTCGACCTCAAGGCCGCCCGCCGCCTGATCAACCAGGCCGGCGGCGGACTCACCGGAGCCTTCGCCGTACTGGCCCAGCTCGCCTCCACCTTCGACCAGTCCGCCCGTACCTCCGGGCTCACACCGAATGGCTGGCTGCCCGCGCGCGAGATCGCCGCCGTGATCCGTACGGCGTACGACCCCAAGGCGTCGGCCGCCCTCGACCGGTGGTCCGACTCGGGCCGTCCGCAGGCCGACCCCGCTGCCGCCGGGCCGGTCGTCCTGGTCGAGAAGGCCGACCGTATCCAGACCGACTCGGCCCACCACGCCACGTTCTGGATCGAGAACTGGCCGCGCATCGAAACCAGCCCCGGGTTCCTCCACCAGCTCCTGTTCACCACCGGCGTGCGCCGCACCCTCTCGCTGACATACGAGCCCAAGGGACTGGACGCCGCTCTGAAGGACGTACAGCGTAAGAAGGCCACCGTGATCGCAGACGCCGCCGAGCGGGCACGCAAGGGCCAAGTCGACTCCGAGGAAGACTCGGTCGAGTACGCCGACATCAAGCAGCGCGAGCGCCAGCTCATCGCCGGACACGCCGACGTCGCCCTCACCGGCCTGCTCACCGTGAGCGCGGACACCCGCGAGGAGCTCAACGCCGCCTGCGCCGCCGTCGAGACCGCGGCCGTCGCCGCCCTCGTCGACCTGCGCCTGCTGACCTGGCAGCAGGCCGAAGCCTTCACCAACGCCGCCCTGCCGCTCGCCCGCCCGTAGCCCGGCCCCGCACCACCGACCGCGCTCTACCGAAGGGCACCCCCATGCCGACCGAGCCACTGCCCGAACTGGCTCCGGACTTCGTCCCGTTCGCGACCGCCGCACTCGACTTCCACCGGGCCATCAACATGCCCGTCGCCCCAGTCGCCGCCGGCCGCACCGAACTGGACTCCCTGCACGCCCACCTGGTCGCCCTGTACGGGCTGCTGGACGCACACACCGCGCGGACCTCTCCCGTCGCCTCCGTCGAAGGCGACCACCTGAGGGCCTGCCGCATCCGGCTGTGGCAGGCAGCCGAGCACCTCCACGCCGCCTACCACGCGGCGCCGCAGCCGGTCACCGGCCGCCTCCCGACGCGGGAGGCGTGCCGGGCCCGTCTGCCCGAGGGCACCCCTGACCTCACCGTGTGCCAGCGCCACCTGGCCGCCGCCGCCCGGGTCCGCCGTGACCACACGCCGGCCGACCTGCGCGACCCCTTCACCGGCCTCACCCGCCACTGACCACCGGAGCACCACCGCCATGCCCACCCGGACCACCCGCGCCAGCGCCAGCCCGCTGTTCGTCCCCCGCAAGACCGACCGCCGTACGGCCCGCGCCGCCCGCGACCAGTTCGCCGCCGCCCGCGACAAGGCCCGCCACGCCGCCCGGCCCGAAGCGCGCCGCGCCGAGACCGGTATCGATCCCGAGCTGCGCGCCACCTACCCGGCCGCCGGCCGCCCCGGTCCCGCCTCCGCACGCGGCGGCCGTCTCAAACTCCCCGCCCACCGGATGACCACTGCCACAGCGTCCGGCGCCTACCCCTTCCTCGCCGAGGGCGGCCTGGGCGCCCAGGGCATCTACGTCGGCCGCGACGTGCACGCCGAAGCCGCCTTCACCTACGACCCGTTCGCGCTCTACGGGCGGCTCGATGGCTTCACGAATCCGAACATCCTGCTCGCCGGTGTCATCGGCATGGGCAAGTCCGCCCTGGCCAAGTCCCTCGCCGTACGCGCCGTGGCCTTCGGCTACCGCATCTACGTGCCCTGCGACCCCAAGGGCGAATGGACCGTGGTCGCGCAGGCCCTGGGCGGGCAGACCATCGCACTGGGCCCCGGCCTTCCCGGCCGGCTGAATCCGCTGGACGCTCCCGCCCAGCCATACGGCGTCAGCCAGGAAGACTGGGCGGGCGAGGTCCGCAAGCGGCGCCTGCTTCTCCTCGGCTCGCTCGCGAAGACGGTCCTGCGGCGCGACCTGCACCCCATGGAGCACACCGCCCTGGACGTGGCACTCGACCACGCCGTCGCACGCGCCGAAGCAGCCGGGACCACCCCGCTGCTCGGTGACGTGGCGTACGTACTCGGATCGCCCGAGCGGCTCGGCATCGCGCTCGGTGACCTGTCCGGACGCCTCGGGCGGGCGGCCGAGGACCTGGCCCACGCGCTTCGACGCCTCGTGCACGGCGACCTGGCCGGCATGTTCGACGCGCCGAGCACCGTCGCTTTCGATCCGGCCGCGCCGATGCTCTCCATCGACCTGTCCCGCCTCGGAGGCACCGGCGACGACACCGCACTCGTCCTCGCGATGACCTGTGCCTCCGCGTGGATGGAGTCCGCGCTCGCCGACCCCACCGGTGGACGGCGCTGGGTGATCTACGACGAGGCATGGCGTGTGATGCGGCACGTCGCCCTGCTGGAACGCATGCAGAGCCAGTGGAAGCTCAGCCGGGGCCTCGGCATCGCCAACATGATGGTCATCCACCGCCTCAGCGATCTGCTCACCGCGGGCGACGCCGGCTCCCGGGGGCGTGCCCTCGCCGAGGGGCTGCTCACCGACTGCTCCACCCGGATCATCTACCGCCAGGAAGCCGACCAACTCGGCTCCGCCGCAGCCCTGCTGGGACTCACCGGCGTGGAGACCCAGGCCGTCTCCGCCCTCACCAAGGGGCGCGGCCTGTGGAAGGTCGCGGGCCGGTCGTTCATCACTCAACATCTGCTCCACCTGCACGAACGCGAGCTGTTCGACACGGACGCCCGGATGCATACCTGAGCCGTCCGCTCCCGTTCACGCCCCGGGGGAGCCGGCCCGCGCCGCCCCGGCTCCCCCTCGCCCGTCGTCACATCACGCCCTCCGCACAGGAAGTCGCCCCGCCATGCACCTGAAGCGCACGATCCGTCGCGGCCTGCGCCGCCTCGTCCAGCTCTACGCCGACGCCGCCCGCGCCCACACCGCACACGGCCATGCCTCCGTAACCCCCACAGCCCGTGCGATCCCGTGGACGCGACACGGCGAGGGGCCGACCGGCGCCCTGACGCGCACGACGAGGGCGAGACCCGCCATGGCTGAGCTGGCATGGATCACGCTGGGCAAGCACCCGCAGCTCGGCCTCACCGCCGCCACCCTCCACGACGACTTCGGCTCCGCGAACCGGCTGCTGCTCGATGCCGGATTCTCCACCGGGCATCCCGACTTCGCCTATGTCCTCGGCGACAGCCGTCCGGACGAGGTCCGGGCGACGCTTCAGCAGCTCTACAGCGCTGTGGCCAGCCACTACGTCGCCATCGACGACGCCTCGCTCGACGGCCCCATGCCCATCAGCCTGGCGCCGCCACGTGGTTCAGAGCCCGCGCACCCGCCGACCCCGTCACCGCGCCAGCCGGACTTGCGGGCCGATCTCGCGGAGTTCGCCGAGGAACTGTCGGGCCGGCTCCCCGGCTCCTGGACTGCCGCCGTCCACGAGCACGCGGGGGAGGAAGGCCAGCTCCCGCTCAGCGAACGAGTCTGGGATTACGGCCACGTGAGCTGGGCCCTCTCCGAATTCACCCCACATCGAAGCGCCGTGCTCACCAGTGACTCAGGGATCGAGATCCTGGTCACCGACCGCCCCCTGCGCAAGCACGAATTCCTCATCGCCGTGTTCGAGCCACGAGGCAGCGGGTTCGACACGACCACCAAGACACCCAACGGCATCGTCGTGAGCAACGACCCGGTGCGAGCAGCCTCCCGAGTGACAACCCGCCTGCTGCCCCGGTACCAGGAGGCCGTCCGCGAGACCCAGCTCAGCCAAGTCGCCAAGTCGGTGGCTGCCGGCCAGCGCGTTCTGGCCGGATGGGACGCGGTCTCGGACAGCCTGTGCGACGCCGATCACTGGCCGCTCGACGAGCGGTACGGTCTGCGCCAGCAGGTGCGGGACGCGGAGATGTGGGCGCAGTTCGCACCATTCCTCGAGCACGGTCAGGCGCTGGTCGCGCACGCCGAGGAAACACTTCCTCTCCTTGACCCCGCAGAGCGTGTGGCCGGGCGCTGGGCGTACCGGCTCAGTGCCTTGCGCGAGGCACTGGACGGCGGCGCCCGGGTGCAGGCCGAGTTCCAGGTGGTCGCCGAGGCGCTCCTGCCCGACCATCCTCGCTCGAAGGCGGTGTTCGCGGACGCCGTGGCCATGCGCAACGCCGAGGGCTGGCACTACTCCCTGACCTGGATGGACAACGCCGGCGTCCTCGTCGACATCGCGCGCGCCGACAAGGCGCCGCCCGCGCCACCGACCCGATCGCTCCGTGCGCAGCAGGTCCGGTCGACACGCGCCGAGGCTGCCCGTTCCTGGTCACCATACGCCGCTCGCCAGATCACCGCGGCGATCGAGAAGAACGCCGGTCCGCCGGCTATCCGCTTCTTCAACTCCAGCAGGCCGCCACGCTCACGCTGACTAGCGCGAATCCACGGCCACACCAAAATCCGCCTTTGGGTGTGGCTCTGTCTGAGTGAGATCCCGAGTCAGGCTTGAAGTGCGTATATGTGCTGGTCGGGTAAGGGATGGAGTCGTTCGTGCTCCTTCCGCGTGTGGAAGATCCAGTAGTCGGGGAAGTCGCCGTTGCTGATGACGGCGCGGAGGGTGAGGACGGCTTCGGCGCCGGGGACGGTCCACCTGCTGCCGGTGATGTCGAGTCTGTCGGCGACCAGATGGCGGGCTGCTCCTTCGACGGCGCCGCTGGCGATCGGCCAGCCGGCGGCCAGGGCCTGGTCGTAGTGGACGAAGTCGGCGTTGTTGTCCAGGTATCGGCAGGCTTTGTCCGCGGCGGCGCGCTGGTCGTCGCTGAGGTGGTGGCGGTCGGCTTCGGCGCGGATGTCGTGGGCGGCGCCGGGGGCGTCGCCGGCCAGGATCCGGGCGGCCTTGCTGCCGACCCAGTCCTCGGTGGCGGGATCGGTGGCGGTGTGGAAACAGCGAGCGGCTGCCCACAGCTTCTCGATCACGTGGACGATGTCGAGGACGATGTGGATCGTGACATTGCGGCGGGCGGCCTCGGCCTGGATCAGCTCCCGCTGGTGGGTGGCGCCGTCGATCAGTACGACCCAGGTCCGCCTGTGCTCGGGGTCGCGGGCTTCGGCCTGGTCGAACGCGGCGGCGATGACGGTTTCGGCGTCCTCGCGGACGGAGGCGGTGAGCCATTTCGCCCGCGCGGTGGGTCCTTTGCGGACGGTGCGGTGGCCGGTGCGGCCGCCGGGCGGGGCGATGACGTCGTGCGGGCGGCGGACGGCAGGCTCGGCGTCGTGGACGACGGCGAGGGTGGCCATCCTTTTGCGGCAGGACTTCTCCCCGGCCGCGAGCCGGGTGCGGAAGGTGCGCCGGGCCCTGGCGGCGGCCTTCGCGGTGGCCTCGCGCAGGTGGCCCGGGCGCATCACGATTCCCTTCTGGTCGACACTGAGCACCAGCAGCGTCCCGGCCGGGGCCGGCGCGGGGGTGCGGGCCGTATAGAACGCGGCGACGTCCACGGCCGCGGCCCGCACCAGATCCTCCACCTGGCGTTTGCCCACCACCCGGCCCCCGCAGCCGCGGTCGATCGCTTCCAGCGCGGTGTCGTAGGAACTACGGACCGCTTCGAGGACCGCGAGGCGGCGCAGTCCCAGACTGTGCCGGCCGTGGGGCAGGCCCAGCATGGCGTCGGCGGGGTAGAGGTTGGTCATGCCCGCGCCGCGCAGGGCGCACCGGGTCACGGTCACCGGCCCCAGCACGGTGGCCAGTTGCCGCCGGTGGCCCTTCTCCAGCCGGCTCCGGCCGCCGGCGAGCGCAGCCCGCTCCCGCGGACCGAGGGCGGACAGGTGGTCCTCTTCGTGGCGGGCCCGCCACTGGAGATGGGCCTGCAGGAGCAGTCGCCCCAGCTCCCGGGAGCCCGCTTCGACGTCGGCCTCCACCTGTTCATGCGTCGCGGTGAGTGCTTCAGGGCCGGAGAGGCGGGTGGTCAGCAAAGTGAGGGAAGAAAACACGCGGGCAAAGGGGTCAGCCGCCGCGGCCGTTTCATACGCTGCGTTCATCGGGCTCTCGTCCTCGGACAGTGGCGAATTCGGTTGGCACCATCGACGCTAGGTCCTGTCTGGGATTCGGATCATGAGTGCGGTGTGATGCTGCGGATCCAGAGCATCGCGCCGCAGAGATGGAGTCCGGCTTCGTAGCTCTGCGGGGTTTTGTCATAGCGGGTGGCGATGCCACGCCAGTTGCGGAGCCGGTTGATACAGCGCTCCACGGTGTTGCGGTCCTTGTACAGCTCGGCGTCGTGGGAGATGGGTCGGCCGCCGGCGCTGCCGCGCTTCTTGCGGTTCGCGGCTTGGTCGGCCTTCTCCGGAATGACCGCCTTGATCCCGCGTATGCGTAGGTAGCGGCGGTTCTTCCGGGAGGAGTACGCCTTGTCCCCGGCCACGGCGTCCGGCCGGGTCCGGGGGCGTCCGACGGGGCCGCGGACCTTAATCCGCTTGAGGACCGCGGTGAACTGCGGGCTGTCACCCGCCTGTCCAGGGGTGAGGACGAACACCAGCGGCCGGCACCGGCGATCGGCCGCAACATGGATCTTGCTGGTCAGCCCGCCTCGGGAACGTCCCAGTTCAGCGGCTTTCAACCGGGCCCGGCGCCGTCTGCGGATCCGTCGTCGCTCGGTACGTGCCTCGTCTTCGCCTTGGGCATCACCTTGTCCGTCCTGCGGCTGTTGCCCCTCCTTGCCGCCCCTTTTCCGCTTCGGCGGCGGCCTCAAGGGCCGCCGGCTGCTCGGGATCGAGGACCATCCCGGCGGCATGGTGGTGAGCGCGGGAGGTTGCCGAGTCCACGCTGACCAGACCCATGTCAACCTGGTCACGGGCGGCAGCCTCGGCGATCATCGCTTCCATCACCTGCTGGAAGATGCCCCGCTTCGCCCAGATCCGGAAGCGGTCGTACGCACTCTGCCAGGGCCCAAACTCGGTCGGCAGATCACGCCAGGGAGCCCCGGTGCGGAACCGCCACATCGCCGCGTTGAAGTACTTTCGCAGATCAGGGATGGGCCCGACCGCGGCATACGGGAGATGGGGTTCAACCAGGGACCACTGCTCATCGGTGAGATCGCCTCGCGCCATGACTCATGACCTATCAAGACCGAGCCTCCGCGCGCAGGCGATCCACCTAACTCATGATCTGAATCTCAGACAGGACCTAGGGACGAGAGCCCGGCCCCACACCGGCGCGACGCCGCCCGTCGGCCGCGGCTTCCCGCTCCGGCGCACCCGCTCCCGCCCTCCGCGCGCCGCCCCACGCGAACAGGCCCGGCTCGTCCTCGGCCAGCCAGCCCCGCTCCACCAGCCGTTTCAGCTTCGAACGGAACCCCTCCACCTTGTTCTTGTCCGTCGACAACCCCAGCGCGGCGCACAGATGATGCGCCCGCATCGGATGCACCGCGTCCTGCAACACCTCGACGACGTCCCGGTACGAGCGCGGCAGCACATCCGCCTCAAGCCCCGGCTCCCACTGCGGCACCAGCCGCACCCCGACCGGCGATCCCGCCCCGCTCCCCTCCACCGGCACTTCCCCCGCGGCCTCGTCCACGGACACCCTCACCGCCCCGTCGCCGGACAGGATCTCCGTCATCGTCTCCCGGGTGATCTCCAGCCGGGACAGCCTCTCCTCCCGGTCAGCAACTCGCCTGGTCAACTCTGCGATCTGGGAGCGCAGTTCGGCGATTTCCTCCCGCGCGGCAGCCTCCCGCCGATCGAGCTCCTCCAGCCACGACACCATCGCCGCCTCCAAGACCACGTCTCAGGACACGACGATCCGCCGTCCGCGCACGAACGGCAACGGCGCACGGCATCACCAGCTCACTGAAGAAGAGCCGCACCCATCCCCAACTACAACCCGGCCGAGCACGTCGAGCTGGAACCCGGCACCAAGCCGAAGGCCCTCGTGTGGACCGATGAGCGCGTCGCCCGCTGGCGGGCCACCGGCGAGAAGCCCAGCCCCGTGATGGTCTGGACGCCGGAGCAGACCGGCACGTTCCTCGACCACGTCTTCGGGGACCGCCTGGAGGGTATGTGGCGAATGATCGCCTTCCGTGGCCTACGCCGAGGGGAGGGGTGCGGACCTCGCTGGGTCGACTACTCGAAGAAGAGCCGGTCGCTGGAGATCGCCACCCAGCTCGTCCAGGACGGCTGGCAGGTCCTCGAAGGGCTGCCCAAGACCAACAGCGGTATCCGCTCCGTCGCGTTGGACGACGAGACGGTCGAACTCATCGAGCTTCGCCGGATCGCTCAGGAGGAGGAGAAGCGCAAATGGGGTGACGCCTGGAAGGACACCGGCCGCATCTTCACCGAAGAGGACGGCTCCCTGCTCCACCCTGGCAGGATCTCCGACCTGTTCGACCGCCTGGTAGCCGAGGCCGATCTGCCGCCCATCCGACTCCACGACCTGCGTCACGGTGCCGCGACGCTCATGCTCGCCGCCGGCGTCGACATCAAGGTCGTCTCGGAGACCCTCGGGCACAGCGATTCCCGCATCACCCGGGACATCTACCAGTCTGTCCTCGACGACCTCGCCCACGCCGCAGCGGCGGCGGTCGTCAAGCTCGTGCCCCGCGCCCCGCGTGCGGTTCGCTCGGCGATCGAACAGCACGCAGCTCGGCCTACGGCTCCCATCAAGGCCACGAGCGGGTGCACCTGCTCGTGCACGTGCGGCGCCGCCGACCGTCAGACGCTCACGGCGTAGCGCGCACGCCACCCCTCCGACCGCTCCGGCCGGGCTCAGCCACAGCGCGGTTGAGCCCGGCCTTCGTCTGCGTCCGGGGTGTGCGTTCCGCGCTCAGTTGGTTCCGGCGTTGTACAGGTGGTCACCGAAGAACCCGATGGCGACCGTCCCGCTTCTGTCGGTGTCATCGAGATAGTGCAGTCGCGGCGCCGGAGGAGCGCCGTCGCGGATGCGGATGTGTTCCAGCATCACAGCCTTCCCCGAGGGGTCGATGTACTCAGGGACGCGGAGGGTTCGTTGGGCCTTGCCTCGCGGGCTGCTGCTGGCGGTCTGCCCCTCGCTGACGACCACCTTGCCCTCCGCCAACAGAGGGAACGGCTGGCTCGCGCAGTACGCCTTGAGATTGGCCAGCTCAGGGCCGGCCTTGCCGCCGCGTGCCCGCGCGAGGTCCTTGGTCTCGGCGTACGCCTGCATGGTGGCCAGCGTGGCGGCCAGACGGTTCCGCCAGTGCGGAGCCTTCTGGTGATGCTCCAGCTTCTTTCTCCCGTCCAGGTCCGCCGTAATGACGAGCGACGAGCAGTGCCACTGAGCTTGTTCAAGCACGCCACGGAGAGTGGGGGCGTACAGACGCGCTCTCAACGCCTCCGCCTCCCCTGGGGGTTGCTCGTCGTTCTGGCGGGTCTGCAGCCGGGCAATAGCGGCGTCACGGGCGCGCAGTGCCGCGTCCCGTTCCTTCGTCGCGGTGTCGAGCAACTCGGCGAACGTGTCTCGGTCCTTCTCCGTTGCCTCAAGCTGCGCCTGAACTTCGGACACCTCAGGCGGCGGCGGAAGGCTCGCTGATGCTCGTACCAGATCGGGGATCATGGAGTTGAGCTTCGCCTCAAGGTCCGGCCCTTCGTCGAGCAGCTTGGTGCAGGCCCGCAATTGGGCCTCGACCTCGCGGCGCCGGTCTCGCTCCATCTCAGCAAGCCGCTTGTACTTGGCTGCTTCCTTCTTGTAGAGCTCGACGAGCTGCTTGCCCTGCTTGCCCGATTCGTCGATCGCTTTCAATAGACGATCCAACTCGGCGCGAGCTCCTTCAGAGCGGGCCTTGTCTGCCGCAGGGCCGAACGGACTGATGGACATCGACCTGACGCCCCCCTCATCTCATAAGTGAAGACGAGGATAGGGGTGGTGCGAGCCGGCGCTATCCCTCTACCTGGTGGCCAAGACCGCGGGCCAGCGCGGCATGCTGACGCATGACCGGCAGGGTGCCGACGTCGACCTTCCCCTGGTCGTGGTCCTCTCCGCAGGGGCAGATGCTCCAGCCGTCGTCCTCGATGCGGTCGGCCACGGCGTCCACCAGTTCGGCCAGCTCGTCGAGCACCCCCACCGCGACGTCGGCGGCTCCCTCGTCGTGCTCCTTCACCAAGGCGGCGCCGATCTCGGTGGCGAGGTCCAGAAGGTGGGCCGCCGCTGACCCGTCGTCGTTGATGCTGGCGTACTTGCCGGCCTGCGATGCGGCCATGACCAGGTGGCCCAGCGCCTCGACGGAGACGCTGACCGTACGGTCGTCGATCCGCACCGGCCGCAACGCGTGCGGGCCGACAGACGCTCCCCGGTTGTCTTCGGTCGCCGCCTTCATGATGATCTCGGCGACGGCTTCGGGGGTCACCAGGTGGACGGCTTCCTCGTGGTCCACGCCGACCCGCTCAGCCATGACCTCAACGAGGTGGTCCGCGACGCCCCGCACCGATGTCGCCTCTACCTCGACCCCATGGGTCAGCAGCACGGCGCTCGACTGCGTTACGAGCGTCTTGAACGCGAGGGTGTCCTTTGGGTCTGCCACAGGGACCAGCGTAGAAGCAGCGGTTGGAGCGTTTCCACAAAACCGGCGTGATCTCCGAGGAGCCGCGCCGATCCGATCAGCAGCGCCGCCGCGCTGCCCGCCGCGCACCCCTCCGCACACGCGCTGCGCTCATGCGCTCCCCTCGCGCACCCCTTGGATTCGGTGGCACGAAGCGAGGAGGAGTAACGACCTCTGCGGCACACCGAAAAAAGCAAAAGCCCCAGGTCACGGCGAGTGAGTCCTGGGGCTTCTACAGAGCCGCCTTCGGGATTCGAACCCGAGACCTACGCATTACGAGTGCGTTGCTCTGGCCATCTGAGCTAAGGCGGCGTGCTGCTGGCACGATGGTGCGATCAGCGACGACGGTAAGTCTACACAGTTTCGGATGGTGCTCCGTACCTGCCCCGGAGGCGGGCCGACAGGCCTGCCTCCGGGGTGGGTGTACCGGCTATGAGCAGCGCTTTCCGTCCACGGGCGGGGTGCCGTCGACGAGGTAGGTGTTGATCGCGGAGTCGATGCAGTCGCTGCCCCGGCCGTAGGCGGTGTGGCCGTCGCCCTCGTACGTGAGGAGGCGGGCCGAGGTGAGCTGGTCGGCCATGGCCTCCGCCCAGCGGTAGGGGGTCGCGGGGTCGCGCGTGGTACCGACGACGACGATCGGGGCCGCACCCCTGGCCTCGATGCGCTGGGGCTCGCCTGTGGCGCCGACCGGCCAGTACGTGCAGTTCAGGGCGGCCCAGGCGAAGCTCTCGCCGAAGACCGGGGAAGCCTTCTCGAAGTCCGGGAGCGCATCGCGCACCTGTTGCGGGGAGTCGAAGGCGGCCGGGAGGTCCAGGCAGTTCACAGCGGCGTTGGCGAACATCAGGTTGGCGTACTCGCCGTCGGCGTCGCGTTCGTAGTAGCTGTCGGCCAGGGCGAGGAGTCCGGCGCCGTCGTTCTCCTTCGTCGCCGCCGTCAGGGCCTTGCGCAGGAGCGGCCAGGCACCCTCGTCGTACATCGCGGCGATCACGCCGATGGTGGCCAGCGACTCGGTGAGCTCACGGCCGTCGGCGTCACCGGTGGGGAGAGGCTGGGCGTCGGTCTTGCCGAAGAACTCCTTCAGGTGTGCGCCGGCCTCTTCGGGGCTGGTGCCACGGCCTCCGAGCGGGCAGGCGCTCTGCCGTACGCAGTCCTTCGCGAAGGCCGTGAACGCTGTGTCGAAGCCCGCCGTCTGCTCGATGTTGAGCTGCCGCGCCGGCAGGGACGGATCCAGGGCGCCGTCCAGCACCAAACGGCCCGTCCGGTCCGGGAAGAGCCCCGCGTACGTCGCCCCGAGGAAGGTCCCGTAGGAGGCGCCGACGAAGTTCAGCCTCTCGTCGCCCAGTGCCGCCCGCACGATGTCCATGTCCCGGGCCGCTTCGACGGTGGACACGTGGCGCAGCAGCTTCGGCGCGTCCACCGCGCAGCCCTCGGCGAACTTCCGGTACGCGGCGACCAGCGCGTCCGTCTCCCTCTCGTCGTCCGGTGTGAGGTCCGTCCGCGTGTGCGCGTCCATCTCGGGACCGTCCAGGCATTCGACGGGCTCGCTGCGGGCCACACCGCGCGGGTCCACGGCCACCATGTCGTAGCGGGCGCGCACCTCCTCCGGGTAGCCGACGCCTGCGTACGCCTGAAGGTAGCCGATCGCCGAGCCGCCCGGTCCGCCCGGGTTGACCAGCAGGGATCCCAGCCGCTCCCCCGGACCCGTGGCCTTCTTGCGGGACACGGCGAGGCGAATGTCGCCGGCGGACGGCTCGGCGTAGTCGAGCGGCGCCTCCAGTGTGGCGCACTGGAAGCCGGGCGCTCCGCAGTCACGCCAGGCCGGCTTCTGCTCGTAGTACGGCGTGAGTGCCTCGGGCGTGGAGCGGGGCAGGGCGGCCAGCACCGCGGTCGCCTTCGCCGCCGAGCTCGCGGAACTCATGGTGCTCGTCGTGCTCCCGGAGGAGCAGCCGGAGACCAGGAGCGCGGCGGCGGCGAACATCGTGGCTCCGGTACGGGTCCTGTGGAGGGTGCGCCATGTGTGCATACACCGAGCGTAACTCTGCGCGACAGTGCGGGTGCCCTGTGTGCATGTCGCGCCTCGTGCGAGTTGCGGGTTCCGGTCTGGTGATCAGCCTGCTCTGAGGGCCATCGTCATCGCCTCCACCGCCAGGAGCGGGGCCACGTTGCGGTCGAGGGCGCCGCGGCAGGCGCCGACGGCCTCGATGCGGCGGAGTGTGGACTCGGGCGAGCTGCCCCGGGCCATGCGCTCCAGGATGTCCTCGACGTCCGTGTTGGCGAGGGCGACGCGGGAACCGAGCTGCAGGGCGAGGACGTCGCGGTAGAAGCTGGTGAGGTCGGTCAGGGCCACGTCGAGGCTGTCCCGCTGGGTACGCGTTCTGCGGCGCTTCTGCATGTCCTCCAGATCCTTGACCACACCCGCGGTGCCGCGCGGCAGCCGGCCGCCCTGCGTCGCGCCGAGTGCCGCCTTCAGCTCGTCGGTCTCCTTGGTGTCCGTCCGCTCGGCCAGCTGCTTGGCGTCCTCGGCGGCGGCGTCCACGAGTTCCTGGGCCGCCTTGAGCGCGCCACCGATGTCCTCGACACGCAGCGGCAGCTTCAGTACGGCGGCGCGGCGCTCCCGGGCCGCCGGGTCGGTCGCCAGCCGGCGGGCCCGGTCGACGTGTCCCTGGGTGGCGCGGGCCACGGCCGCGGCGACGTCCGGCTCGATGCCCTCGCGTCGTACGAGCAGGTCGGCGACGGCGTCCACGGAGGGCGTGGTCAGGTTGAGGTGGCGGCAGCGGGAGCGGATCGTCGGCAGGACATCCTCGACGGAGGGGGCGCAGAGCAGCCAGACCGTGCGGGACGCGGGCTCCTCGACGGCTTTGAGGACGGCGTTGGCGGAGCTCTCGTTCAGCCGCTCGGCGTCCTCGACGAGGATCACCTGCCAGCGGCCGTTCGCCGGTGCGGTGAACGACTTGCGGACGGTGTCCCGCATGTCCGACACCCGGATCACCGCACCGACGGCGGCGATGGTGCTCACGTCGGCGTGGGTGCCGACCAGGGCGGTGTGGCAGCCGTCACAGAATCCGCAGCCGGGGGAGCCGCCGAGCGCGCGGTCGGGGCTCACGCACTGCAGCGCGGCGGCGAAGGCGCGCGCCGCCTGGTTGCGCCCCGCGCCGGGCGGGCCGGTGAACAGCCACGCGTGCGTCATCCTCGACGCCTCCGGTGATGGGGCGTCGGCCGCCGCGGCCGTGACGAGGGCGTCGGCGTCCCGCGCAGCGGCGGCGAGCTGGCCGCTCACCCGCTGCTGCCCGACGAGGTCGTCCCACACGGTCATGGGTCACTCCGCCCTTCCGTCACGTCCACCATTACGCACTGAATCCATCGGCCGGGTTCAGTGACCGAATCCATTGTGGGGGTGACCACCGACGGTCCCGGACCAGCGCCGGGCCGGCCCGGGGGGAACAGCGCTGGGCGGGGCCGTCGTTCCGCCCCGCCCAGTCCGCATCGGCACGCCCCGGTGGACCACCGCTCGTGTCAGCGGCGCCGTCCCCAACCCTCGTCCTTGCCCCGGCCGCCCTCGTCGGGTCCGCCGTACTCGCCCGGTTCGCCGCGCTCGTCGTCGCGCTCGTCGTCGCGCTCGTCGTCGCGCGAGCCCAGCAGTTCGTCCGCCAGGGTCGGCAGGTCGTCCAGCGGAGTCTCCTCGGCCCAGTCCGAGCGCTGCCTGCGCCGGTCCGGCATGTTCTCGAGGCCGACCTGGGGCAGCTCGCGCGTGCTGGTCACCTCGTCGTCCTGGGTGATCGCGGGGAGCGCCGCCGTCTCCTCCGTGGCGCTCGGCGGCGGCACGGCCGGCAGTACCTCGGTCTCGTCGTCGGCCGCCTTCGGCGGAACCGGCACCTGCGGCAGCTCGGTCGTCACCTCGGCCTCGGACGGCTGGGAGGACCTGGCCCAGCCGGGCTGTCCCCCGCTCTCGCCCCGCGCGGCGTCACGCCGGTCCTTGCGGAACCGGTCCGAGGACTCACCGGAACCCGGCCCGTCCTCTCCGGCTCCGGCCGTGTCGCCCGGCACCCTGGGCAGCACCGCCGTCTCGTCCGCCGACGCGGACCCGCGGGACGCATCCGACCCGCTCGGCGCGTCCGACCCGCTCGGCGCGTCCGACCCGCTCGGCGCGTCCGGCGTGATCGGCGCGATCCTCCAGGAAGGGCCCGTCGCCGCCGCGGCCGCGGCCTGTTCCGCGAGGAGCCGGGCCTCCTCGGCCCGCCGCAGTGCCTCCTCGGCCTTGCGCTGCTTCTCCAGGCGCAGCGCCTCGGCCTCGGCGCGCAGCCGCGCCTCCTCCTCGGCCTCCTTGCGGCGGCGCTCCTCCTCCGCCTTGCGGCGGGTCTCCGCCTCCGCGCGTGCCTTCTCCTCGGCGAGGAGCCGCTGCCGCTCCTCCTCCGCCCGGCGGGCGGCCTCCTCGGCGCGCAGCCGCGCCTCCTCCGCCTGCCGTTCGGCCTCGCGCCGCTGCGCCTCCTCCAGCTCGCGCCGCTTGCGCTCCTCCTCCTCGGCACGCAGCCTGGCCAGCTGCTCCTCGCGCTCGCGCTCCAGGCGCTCCTCCTCCGCCTTGCGCGCCGCTTCCTCCTCCGCCTTGCGGCGGGCCTCCTCCTCGGCCTTGCGCCGCGCTTCCTCCAAGGCCTCGATCTCGGCCTCGGACAGCGGCAGCACCTGGTCGAGCCGGTGCCGGATGACCGTACCGACCGCGTCCGGCTCCTGGCCGGCGTCGACGACCAGGTACCGGCCGGGGTCGGCCGCGGCCAGTGTGAGGAAACCGGCCCGCACGCGCGCGTGGAACTCGGCGGGCTCCGACTCCAGCCGGTCCGGTGCCTCGGTGAACCGCTCGCGCGCGGTCTCCGGCGCCACGTCGAGCAGCACGGTGAGGTGGGGTACAAGGCCGTCGGTCGCCCAGCGGTTGATGCGGGCGATCTCGGTCGGCGACAGGTCGCGCCCGGCGCCCTGGTAGGCGACCGAGGAGTCGATGTACCGGTCGGAGATGACGACCGCGCCGCGCTCCAGGGCGGGCCGCACGACCGTGTCGATGTGCTCGGCGCGGTCCGCCGCGTACAGCAGGGCCTCCGCGCGGTGGGACAGTCCGGCACTGGAGACGTCCAGCAGGATCGACCGCAGCCGCTTGCCGACCGGCGTCGCCCCCGGCTCACGCGTGAGCACTACTTCGTGGCCCTTGCCCCGGATCCACTCGGCGAGCACTTCGGCCTGGGTGGATTTCCCGGCCCCGTCGCCACCCTCCAGGGCGACGAAGAATCCGGTGCCCGCAGGCGCGGGCCCGGGATCGTCGCCGCCGAGCAGCGCGTCCCGCAGGTCGTGGCGCAGCGGCACCCCGGAACGGTCGTCGACCTTGGCCAGCACGAGTGCGGCCACCGGCAGCAGCAGCGCGCCCACCAGCATCAGCGTGAACGCGGCACCGCCGTGCGCGAAGACGAACCGGCCGCTCTCCAGCCGGTGCGGTCCGATGCCCGCGGCCACCAGCGGGGCGGTCACCGCGCCGAGTGCCACGAAGAGGCGGACGACCGCGTGCAGGTGCTCCGTCGTACGGGCCCGCCGCTGCTCCTCGGTCTCCTGGCCGAGCAGGGTGTGCCCGGTGTTGGCCGCCGTGCCCGCGCCGACACCGGCCAGCACGGCGATCAGCAGCACGCTGGTGACGTCCGGCACGAGTCCGGCGGCGAGCAGCGCGACGCCGGTGAAGGCGAGCGCCAGCGCGAGCAGCCGGCGCCGCGACAGGGACGGCAGCAGGGCCGGCGCCGTCCGTATGCCGACGACGACACCGCCGGTCAGCGCGGCCACCAGCAGGCCGTACAGCACGGGCCCGCCACCCAGGTCCTTGGCGTGCAGCACGAACACGGCGACGGCGGCCGACACCGCGGCGGCCACGGACGCGGACGCGAGTACCAGCAGCGGCATGGCGCCGGTGCGGCCCTTGTCCGAACCGGCACCGGAACCGGTGCCGCTCTTGGGGCGGCGCAGTCCCTCCAGCGGCGACCGCGCGCGGGGGGTGCGCGTGCCGGGCAGCTCGAGGAACGTCACCATGGACAGCGACGCGGCGAACAGTCCGGCCGCGACGTACGAGGCGAGCGCCGCCTGGTGCTGCCCGAACCAGGCGATGCCCGTGCCCAGCAGGTTGTTGAGGAGTCCCGCGACGACGAGGACGAGGGCCGCAGCGGGCACCGCCACGAAGCCCGTACGCAGCGACAGGCGGCGCAGTGCGTCCATGTGGTCCGGCAGCGGCCGCACCGTCGCGCCCTCCAGGGGCGGGGCGGGCAGCAGCGCGGGCGCCGCGCTCTCGCGGCACACCGTCCAGAACCGCTCGGCGACCGACGTCACGAAGGTGGTGACGAGGAGCAGGGCGAGCGCGTCGTCGGGCGTCCAGTCGATCCACAGCGGCGCGACGATGAGCAGGGCCGCCCGCAGTCCGTCCGCGCCGACCATGGTCCAGCGACGGTCCAGCGGGCCGCCCGGCGAGGTGAGCGACGTGAGCGGGCCGAGGAGGACGGCGCCGAACAACAGCGTCGCGAGGATCCGCACCACGAAAACGGTCGCCACTGCGAACGCGGCGCCCCGGTGGCCGCCGCCGAACGAACCTCCGACGACCGCAGCCTGGAGGGCGAGGAGCACCAGCACGAGGAGGGCGAGGATGTCCCCGACACCGCCCACGAACTGCGCACTCCAGAGGCGTTTCTGCTGTGGGCTGCGCAGCAGGGCCCGGACGGCGCGCTCGCGGGAGTCCGCGACCAGGGCGTCGTCGGGGGCCGTTTGAGGGTCCGTTGGCGGCTCGGCTCGCGTCATGCGTTCAGCCTATCGGCCCGCACCGACACCCCGGACTCCCGCCCTGACATGCGCACGTCCCGGCATCGAAGTGTTGCCGGGACGTTCGCGTTCCGAACCTCCGGCGAAGATCCACACCTGGGAACGGGCCGTCCCCGAAGACTCCTCACTCCTCGGCGGCGGCACCGCTCGAGGCGGCCGTCGCCTTCTTCGCCGCGGCCGTGGTCTTCTTCGCCGCGGTCTTCTTGGCGGCCGCCGTCTTCTTCGCCGGAGCCTTCTTGGCCGCCGCCGACTTGGCCGGGGCCTTCTTGGCCGGGGCCTTCTTGGCCGGGGCCTTCTTGGCCGTCTTCTTCGCCGTCTTCTTGGCGGGCCCCTTGGCACGCTTCTCGGCGAGCAGCTCGAACCCGCGCTCCTGGGTGATCGTCTCGACACTGTCGCCGGAGCGCAGGGTCGCGTTGGTCTCGCCGTCGGTGACGTACGGGCCGAAGCGGCCGTCCTTGACGACGACCGGCTTCTCGCTGACGGGATCGGTGCCCAGCTCCTTCAGCGGCGGCTTGGCCGCGGCCCGCCCACGCTGCTTGGGCTGGGCGTAGATCGCCAGCGCCTCCTCCAGCGTGATCGTGAAGAGCTGATCCTCGGACTGCAGCGACCGTGAGTCGGTGCCCTTCTTCAGATACGGCCCGTACCGGCCGTTCTGTGCGGTGATCTCCACGCCCTCCGCGTCGGCGCCCACCACGCGCGGCAGCGACATCAGCTTCAGCGCGTCCTCGAGCGTCACCGTGTCCAGGGACATCGACTTGAAGAGGGAGGCCGTGCGCGGCTTGACCGCGTTCTTGCCGGTCTTCGGGGTGCCCTCGGGGAGGACCTCCGTGACGTACGGGCCGTAACGGCCGTCCTTGGCGACGATCGGGTGACCCGTCGACGGGTCGGTGCCCAGCTCGAAGTCACCGCTCGGCTTGGCGAGCAGTTCCTCGGCGTACTCCACCGTCAGCTCGTCGGGCGCCAGGTCCTCGGGGACATCGGCGCGCTGGTGGTTCTCGGAGTCCTTCTCGCCGCGCTCGATGTACGGGCCGTAACGGCCGACCCGCAGCACTATGCCGTCGCCCACCGGGAAAGACGACACCTCGCGTGCGTCGATCGCGCCCAGGTCGGTCACCAGCTCCTTGAGACCGCCGAGGTGGTCCCCGTCGCCGTTGCCCGCCTCGGCCGCGCCGCTGCTGCTGCCGCCCGCGGGGAAGTCGCTGTCGGGGGCGCTCTCGCCGAAGTAGAACCGCTTGAGCCACGGCACGGACCGCGCCTCGCCGCGCGCGATGCGGTCGAGGTCGTCCTCCATGCGCGCGGTGAAGTCGTAGTCGACGAGTCGGCCGAAGTGCTTCTCCAGCAGGTTGACGACGGCGAAGGAGAGGAAGGACGGCACCAGGGCCGTGCCCTTCTTGAACACGTAGCCGCGGTCGAGGATCGTGCCGATGATCGACGCGTACGTCGACGGGCGGCCGATCTCCCGCTCCTCCAGTTCCTTGACCAGCGACGCCTCGGTGTAGCGGGCCGGGGGCTTGGTGGCGTGGCCGTCGGCCGTGATCTCCTCGGCGCTGAGGGGGTCGCCCTCGGTGACCTGCGGCAGCCGGCGCTCGCGGTCGTCGAGTTCGGCGTTCGGGTCGTCCGCGCCCTCGACGTAGGCCTTCAGGAAGCCGTGGAAGGTGATGGTCTTGCCGGACGCGGTGAACTCGACGTCGCGTCCGTCGACCGCCGCGCCACCGATCTTCACGGTGACGGAGTTGCCGGTGGCGTCCTTCATCTGGGAGGCGACGGTCCGCTTCCAGATCAGCTCGTAGAGCCGGAACTGGTCGCCGGTCAGGCCGGTCTCGGCAGGGGTGCGGAAGCGGTCGCCGGAGGGGCGGATCGCCTCGTGCGCCTCCTGCGCGTTCTTCACCTTGCCGGCGTAGGTGCGCGGCTGCGGCGGCAGGTAGTCGGCACCGTACAGCTGTGTGACCTGGGCGCGGGCGGCGGAGACCGCCGTCCCGCTCAGCGTCGTCGAGTCCGTACGCATGTAGGTGATGTAGCCGTTCTCGTACAGCTTCTGCGCGACCTGCATGGTGGACTTCGCACCGAAGCCGAGCTTGCGGCTCGCCTCCTGCTGCAGCGTCGTCGTACGGAACGGGGCGTACGGCGAGCGGCGGTACGGCTTGGACTCGACGGACCGCACGGAGAACCGGGTGTTCTCCAGGGCGGCGGCCAGGGCGCGGGCGTTCGCCTCGTCGAGCTGGAGGGTGTTCGCGCTCTTCAGCTGCCCCAGGGAGTCGAAGTCGCGACCCTGCGCGACGCGCCTGCCGTCGACGGACTGCAGACGGGCGACGAGCGTCGACGGGTCCGACGGGTCCCCGGCGCGGCCGGTCGCGAAGGTGCCGGTCAGGTCCCAGTACTCGGCGGAACGGAACGCGATGCGCTCACGCTCCCGCTCGACCACGAGCCGGGTGGCGACGGACTGGACACGGCCGGCGGACAGCCGGGGCATGACCTTCTTCCACAGGACCGGCGAGACCTCGTAGCCGTAGAGGCGGTCGAGGATGCGGCGGGTCTCCTGGGCGTCGACCAGCTTCTGGTTGAGCTGGCGCGGGTTGGCCACGGCCGCGCGGATCGCTTCCTTGGTGATCTCGTGGAAGACCATCCGCTTGACCGGGATCTTCGGCTTGAGCACTTCCTGCAGGTGCCAGGCGATGGCCTCGCCCTCGCGGTCCTCATCGGTGGCGAGGAAGAGTTCGTCGGATTCCTTCAGCAGGTCCTTGAGCTTCTTGACCTGGGCCCGCTTGTCGGCGTTGACCACATAGATCGGCTGGAAGTCATGGTCGACGTCCACACCGAGACGGCGGACCTCACCGGTGTACTTCTCGGGCACCTCCGCGGCGCCGTTGGGAAGGTCGCGGATATGCCCGACGCTCGCCTCGACGATATAGCCAGGGCCGAGATAGCCCTTGATCGTCTTCGCCTTGGCAGGCGACTCGACGATGACGAGTCGGCGGCCGCCCTTCGCGGTCTCGCTGGTCGGGGACAACTTCGCTCTTCTCTCCGGTCGACGCTGGGGCCTCTCCGGGCTCTCGTCCCGGGGTCGGGTCTGCATTCACGGCTCGTGACGCTGCGGAGTGTGACGGTACATCCCGCCCCCGTGTCAAACGGGAAAAGCCCGCAACGGCCACTCGAACGGTAACCCGACTTTCACCGTTCCTGCCGCCCGGACTGCCCAGACCCTGTCCGCCCCTATGCGGAGCGCGCCCTCTCGATTACCGGAACCCCCTGTTCGTCCACGCTCCTCGGCCGGACCTCAGAAGCGGGTGAGGCACCACACCCCGACGAGGAGGGAGGTCAGCGAGACGAGACTCGCGACGGTGACCGAGGCGACCGGGCTCACGCCCTGGGCCACGGGGCGGCGCCGGCGGACGCTGATCGCGATCCAGGCCAGCAGCCCGCCCCCGAACAGGCAGAACACCATCCCCGCGAAGATCGCCGGTCCGCTTTCCATGTCCCCCGAGCCCTTCTTCCCGGCCGCTGGCGCCGGCCCAGGGGTGAGGCTGGCACGCGCGAGCGGCGGGAAGGCGAACCGGAAGTGAACGCGGGGGCGGCGGCAGGTGTGACGGCGGCAGGTCTCGGTGAGGGTGTCCGAAACAACTCGGAAGTTGGCGGACCCACCACCCTCCCGAGCCTCTCCTCCCTCCCGGCTCCACGTCCGCTCTCCCGGGTCCCGGATCCGCCTCACGACCTCCCGATCCGCCCCCACCGTCATCAGGACCGGAGGTCCCGCACCGTCACCTCACCGGCTCCAGGAAGCCCTGCTCGACCAGCAGCCGGATCTGGGCGGGGGTGCGGTCGCGCAGCACGACCGGGTCCTCGCCGAGGAGCTGGGCGATGGCGTCGAGGATGCGGCCCGCGCTCATCGTGCCGTCGCTCACACCCGCGAAGCCTGCGCCGATGGTGTCCACCCGGGTGGCCCGGCGCATGCCGCGGTTCTGGCGCAGCACCACGTGCTCCGGGTCCTCCGCGCCGGGCAGCCCGACCTGCTCCTGCACCACCTCGGCGGCCAGTTTGAAGCGTGCTGCGAGCAGCGCCGCGTCGTCGTGCGTGCGGAGGTGGTCGAGCCGCTCGAAGTGGGCCCGCACCGTGTCCCCGAGCGGCTGCTCGACCGGATGCGGCCATTCCTCCGCCGTGACCGACGGCAGGTCGGCACCCGACTTGCGCAGCGTGATCCAGCCGAGGCCGACCGCCCTCACGCCGCGCGCCTCGAACTCGTCCAGCCAGGCGTCGTACCGCGCCCGGTACTCGGCCGTGTCACCGCGGTGGTCGCCGGCGTCCCGCAGCCACAGCTCGGTGTACTGACTGACGTCCTGCACCTCGCGCTGCACGATCCAGGCGTCGCACCCACGAGGCACCCACGACCTGAGCCTGTCCTGCCAGTCCTCCCCTTCGACGTGCTGCCAGTTGGCGAGGAACTGCGCGAACCCTCCGTCCCCGAGCCGTTCTCCCGCTTCCTGAACGAGCGTGCGGCACAGATCGTCCCCGCCCATACCGCCGTCGCGGTAGGTGAGCCGCGCGCCCGGCGAGATCACGAAGGGCGGGTTGGACACGATCAGGTCGTACTTCTCGTCCGCGCGGACCGGTGCGAACAGCGACCCTTCGCGCAGGTCGGTGGCCGGGGCCCCGGAGAGGGCCAGGGTGAGCGCGGTGATGTGCAGCGCGCGCGGGTTGACGTCGGTGGCCGTCACGCGCGTGGCGTGCCGGGTGGCGTGCAGTGCCTGGATGCCGGAGCCGGTACCGAGGTCGAGCGCGGAGGCCACGGGCGTGCGGACGGTGATGCCGGCCAGGGTCGTGGACGCCCCGCCGACGCCGAGGACGACGCCCGCGTGCGCACTGCCGATGCCGCCCGCGCCGCCGACCGCGCACCCGAGGTCGGACACGATGAACCAGTCCTCGTCCGCGGGCCCTCCGTACGGCCGTACGTCCACGGTCGCGGTGACGTCGCCCGCGCCGGCGCGGGCCAGCCACCCGTCCTCCAGGCAGGCGTCGACGGGCAGCACCTCCGCCGCGCGCGCGTGCGGAACGGGTTGCTGCAACAGGAACAGACGTACGAGCGTCTCCAGCGGGGTGTCTCCGCGCGTGGCCCGGAAGGCGGGCACGGTCTCGCTGCGGGCCAGCGCCGCGTACGCGGGGGCGCCGAGCAGTTCGAGCAGTCCGTCGGCGGTGAAGGAGGCCCCGAGCAGCGCGTCCCGGAGGCGGGCGGCGGTGTCGGGACGGTCGGACGAGGGCAGGGGTGACAGGCCGGTGTTACTCACACCCTCCATTGTGGCCGCCGCCCTCACCCCGCGCGTTCCGTGACCGCGACGACCGCCGCGGCGGTGGCCGCCGTGGTCACGAAGTGAGGGCGGCTGTGCGCCGGCGTGCGGTCAGCCCGTCGTGGACTGCGCCGAACCGGTGGCCGTCTTGCAGCTGGGCTGCCGGGCCATCGCCTCGCCGACCTCGCCCTCCTCCAGCGTCTTGAGGGCGTCGTTGCCGCTCTTGCTGAGCTTGTCCAGCTCGGCGGCGATGTCCTTCAGACCGTCGGCGAACTTCGCCTGGTCGTCGGTGTCGAGCCCGTCGACCTGCTTCTTCAGGGAGGCGTACGAGGTGGAGATGCTGTTGAGTTCCTTGACCGCGTCCGTCTGCTTCTTCTCGCCGTTCTCGACGTCCGGCGCCCCCGCCTTGGTCACGGCCGCGCCGATCGCCTTGTAGGCGTCGGACATGTCCTGGAAGGCTTTCGAGTCGGTCTTCCGGACCTCTTCCGGGGTGCTGTTGTCCGAGGTCTCCTTCTGGATCGCGGCGTTGGCGGCCTGGATCTTCTTCGCCTGCGGCTGTACCGCGCCGCAGACCTGGTCCGCCCAGGAGTCCAGCTTCTCGTTGTCGTCGTCGCCGCATCCCGTCAGCGTCAGTACCAGTACCGCACCGCTGGACAGCGCGGCCGCGAGCTTCTTGTTCACCGGATCGGCCCCTTCCATGACTCTCGGCCCCGGAACATACACGCCAGATGCGCGACATCTCCTCGAGAAGTGTCCGACAAGAACACCATTGAAGCCATTTACACCAGCGAGAGAAGGCTCACGACGAGAGGCGCGCAGCACACCGCACGGGCGGGCGGCGCGTCGTCAGAACGCGCCACCCGCCCGCACCTTGAACTGGGGCTCGGTGGCGTGCCTAGGAAACCACCGCCGGGTCGGCCGTCTTGGATCCCGGCTCGGCATCGTCTTCGTCTTCGTCTTCGTCTTCGTCACCCATGGCGATCCCGCGCCGTTTGGACACGTACACCGAGCCGACGATCACGGCCAGGGCGAGGACCGCGATCAGCACCCGTACGCCGACGTTCTTGTCCGCGCCGTAGGAGAACTGGATGACCGCGGGCGCGATGAGCAGCGCGACCAGGTTCATCACCTTCAGCAGCGGGTTGATGGCCGGTCCCGCGGTGTCCTTGAAGGGGTCGCCGACGGTGTCGCCGATGACGGTCGCCTCGTGGGCCTCGCTGCCCTTGCCGCCGTGATGGCCGTCCTCGACGAGTTTCTTCGCGTTGTCCCACGCTCCACCGGAGTTGGCGAGGAACACCGCCATGAGGGTGCCCGAGCCGATCGCGCCCGCGAGGAAGGCACCGAGCGCCCCGACACCGAGCGTGAACCCGATGAAGACGGGCGCCATCACAGCGAGCAGACCGGGCGTGGCAAGTTCGCGCAGGGCGTCCTTGGTGCAGATGTCGACGACCTTTCCGTACTCCGGTTTCTCGCTGTAGTCCATGATCCCGGGTTTCTCGCGGAACTGCCGCCGCACCTCGAAGACCACCGAACCCGCCGACCGCGACACCGCGTTGATCGCCAGTCCCGAGAAGAGGAAGACGACCGCCGCGCCCGCGATGAGCCCGACGAGGTTGTTGGGCTGCGAGATGTCCATCATCAGGCTCATCGGGGCGCCCTCCCCGCTGAGCCGTTCGCCCACGTCCCGTGCGCCGGTGGTGATGGCGTCGCGGTAGGAGCCGAACAGCGCCGCCGCCGCGAGAACCGCCGTGGCGATGGCGATGCCCTTGGTGATGGCCTTGGTGGTGTTGCCGACGGCGTCCAGGTCGGTGAGCACCTGGGCTCCGGCGCCCTCGACGTCGCCGGACATCTCTGCGATGCCCTGCGCGTTGTCGGAGACCGGCCCGAAGGTGTCCATCGCGACGATCACGCCGACCGTGGTGAGCAGGCCGGTACCCGCGAGCGCCACCGCGAACAGCGCCAGCATGATCGACGTACCGCCGAGCAGGAACGCCCCGTACACGCCGAGGCCGATCAGCAAAGCGGTGTAGACGGCCGATTCGAGCCCGAGGGAGATACCGGCGAGGACGACGGTGGCCGGGCCGGTGAGCGAGGTCTTCCCGATGTCCTTGACGGGGCGCCGGGTGGTCTCGGTGAAGTAGCCGGTGAGCTGCTGGATGAGGGCGGCGAGGACGATGCCGATGGCGACCGCGACGAGCGCGAGGATCCGCGGGTCGCCGTCCTTGCCCTGGACCGCCGCGTCGGTGACACCGTCGAGTTCGGCGTACGACGACGGCAGATAGACGAACACGGCGATCGCGACCAGGACGAGTGAGATCACCGCGGAGACGAAGAACCCGCGGTTGATCGCGCTCATACCGCTGCGGTCGGCGCGTCTGGGGGCCACCGCGAAGATACCGATCATCGCGGTGAGGACGCCGATCGCCGGCACGAGCAGCGGGAAGGCCAGTCCGGCGTCGCCGAAGGCGGCCGAGCCCAGGATCAGCGCGGCCACCAGCGTCACGGCGTACGACTCGAACAGGTCGGCCGCCATGCCCGCGCAGTCGCCGACGTTGTCACCCACGTTGTCGGCGATGGTCGCGGCATTGCGCGGATCGTCCTCCGGGATACCCTTCTCGACCTTGCCGACCAGGTCGGCCCCGACGTCGGCGGCCTTGGTGAAGATGCCGCCGCCGACCCGCATGAACATCGCGATGAGCGCGGCCCCGAGTCCGAAGCCCTCGAGCACCTTCGGCGCGTCGGCCGCGTACACGAGCACCACGCAGGCGGCACCCAGCAGGCCGAGCCCGACGGTGAACATGCCGACCACACCACCCGTACGAAAAGCGATCCTCATCGCTTTGTGCGAGACCGCGGTGAGATCCTTTTCCGGCTCGCCCGGAGCCGGTGTCGCCTCGCGGGCCGCCGCGGCGACTCGCACATTGGCGCGGACGGCGAGCCACATGCCGATATACCCGGTGGCCGCCGAGAACGCCGCTCCGATCAAGAAGAAACCCGATCGTCCGGCACGCTGGTTCCAGTCGTCCGCGGGCAGCAGCAGGAGCAGGAAGAACACGACTACGGCGAATACGCCGAGCGTGCGAAGCTGGCGGGCCAGATAGGCGTTCGCGCCTTCCTGGACCGCCGCGGCGATCTCCTTCATTTTGTCGGTGCCTTCGCCGGCCGCGAGCACCTGGCGCACCAGGACCCCCGCCACGGCCAGCGCTGCCAGTGCTACGAGCCCGATGACCACCACGAGCACACGGTTGCCGTCGGTCAGCACGGCAGCTGCGAGGGAGAGAGGTTGGCCCGGCTGATGTGAGAGCGAAAGCTCCGCCATTCGTCCTCCTTGACGCTTGGGCTGAGCTCAAGATGTGGACGGGATTGTAGATACCCGGGACCTGATCAAAACAGAGTGCGTTGAATGTGAACGGCCGTACATGTTCTTCACGCAATGATCGCCGGACAGCCCGGGAACCACAATCCGTCATGCCACTGAGGCATTCACCTGATCATTCACCTGATCAGGTGAATGATCAGGTGAATGATCCTTTCGGTGATCACACAAAAGCCTCTTCGATCACCTGGCTGATCGTGCATAAGTTCAAGCGGTGAACGACGCTGCGGACAGCCCGCCCAGGACCGCTCGTACGGTCCTGGGCACACAGGAGCGTGCACCCGAGAGGGGACCGCCCGGAGGAGACGGGGGGGCGGGACGGCCGGCACCAGAGGCCACTGTAGGCACGGGTGATCACACCCGCACGTGCCGAAGGGCCCCACGGATGGGGCCCTTCGGCACGAGTGAGTCGGATACGTCCGATCAGAGGGGTCAGACGGGGAAGGTGGCCGGCGGCGTGGTGGACCACCTCATGCGGATCGATCCGCCGTGCTCCCCGGCACTGACCTCGACATCGTCGACGAGTCCGCTGATGACCGCGAGGCCCATCTCGTCCTCCTCGATCTCGGCCTCGGTGCCCCCGGGCCCGTCGCCGGGCGCGCGCCCGCCGGGAACCGCGTGGGGCGCCTCGTCACCGACCTCGATGGAGAACTGCTTCTCCTCCTCGATCAGCAGCACCTTCACAGGGGCCGAGATACCGCCGTTCTGATGCAGTCCGACGGCACGCGTGCACGCCTCACCGACGGCCAGGCGGACCTCGTCGAGGACGGCCTCGTCCACTCCGGCCCTGCGCGCCACCGCTGCCGCCACCAGACGGGCGGTCCTGACATGCTCGGGCAGCGCGCTGAAGCGGAGCTCAACGGTGGCCATGCATCCCCCTCGCGATACTTCGGGCGTGCTGTGGGGAGGGACCGGGCCGCCGAAGCACCCGATCCTCCTCGTACTTCACTGCTGCTCCCGGGCGCGGACGCCCGGGACCGGTGATCAGTCGGTGGCCGCCACCGCTTCCTCGACCGAGGTGTGGATCGGGAACACCTTGGTGAGGCCGGTGATACGGAAGATCTTGAGAATGCGCTCCTGGTTGCAGACCAGGCGCAGCGAGCCCTCGTGGGCACGCACACGCTTCAGGCCGCCGACCAGCACGCCGAGTCCGGTTGAATCCAGGAAGTCCACACCCTCCATGTCGACGACAAGGTGGAAACTGCCGTCATTCACCAGCTCGACCAGCTGCTCGCGCAACTTGGGCGCGGTATATACGTCGATTTCGCCACCGACCCTGACGATCGTGCGATCGCCCATGGTCTCGGTCGACAGGGACAGGTCCACGGATCCTCCAGCACCTAGCTTTCGAGCGGTCGCCCTTGGGGCATCTCGGCTCAGCCCCCGGGACGGTTCGCCAGCCGCGATGGCATTCAATCACTTACCGGCAGGCATGCACGACGCCTTGGCCCCATTGTCCGTCATGCCGGTGACAGACTCGGTGCCGATGGCCAAGAATCTCCGACCCGATCGGCCCCCGGCGGACAGTGCACTCCAGCCCTCGCCGGGGGCGCTCCTCGACCGGCTTGCGGCCGGGCCGAGCAGGGCTTCGCGCATTACTCATACGGAGCACTTGCCCCCGCGCGCGGGTCGCCATGCCGTCTGGCCCGACCGGATCCGGGCTGAGGTGCTTGCCGCCGTGCAGGTCACGGGCATCGACCATCCGTGGGCCCACCAGGCACGCACCGCCGAACACGCTCTCGACGGCGAGTCCGTCGTGGTCGCCACCGGTACCGCCTCCGGCAAGTCCCTGGCGTATCTCACACCCGTCCTGTCGTCGCTCCTGGACGGCTCCGAGGCCCCGAACGGCCGCGGCGCGACCGCGCTGTACCTGGCCCCCACGAAGGCCCTGGCGGCCGACCAGTGCCGTGCTGTGAAGGAACTTTCACAACCTTTGGGCCATTCGGTGCGCGCGGCGGTCCACGACGGTGACACCCCGTTCGAGGAACGCGAGTGGACCCGCCAGTACGCCAACTACGTCCTGACCAACCCGGACATGTTGCACCGGAGCATCCTCCCGTCCCACACCCGCTGGTCCTCCTTCCTGAAATCTCTGAAGTACGTCGTCGTCGACGAGTGCCACACCTACCGGGGCGTCTTCGGCTCGCACGTCGCCCAGGTGCTGCGCCGACTACGCCGACTCTGCGCCCGCTACGGCGCCTCGCCCGTGTTCCTGCTCGCCTCCGCGACCGCCGCCGAGCCCGCGGTCTCCGCCCGCCGCCTCACCGGCCTGCCGGTGGTCGAGGTCACCGACGACGCCTCACCTCGCGGTGAACTGGTGTTCGCCCTCTGGGAACCTCCGCTGACCGGGCTGCACGGCGAGAAGGGCACCCCCGTCCGGCGTACGGCCACCGCCGAGGCCGCCGACCTGATGACCGACCTCACCGTCCAGGGCGTCCGCTCGGTCACCTTCGTGCGCTCCCGGCGCGGCGCCGAGCTGATCTCGGTGATCGCCCAGGAACGTCTCGCCGAGGTCGACCGCTCGCTTGCCCGGCGGGTGGCGGCCTACCGGGGCGGCTATCTCCCCGAGGAGCGCCGCGCCCTCGAACGTGCCCTGCACTCCGGTGAACTCCTCGGACTCGCCGCGACGAACGCCCTGGAGCTCGGTGTGGACGTCTCCGGCCTGGACGCCGTGGTGATCGCCGGCTATCCGGGAACCCGGGCTTCCCTGTGGCAGCAGGCGGGCCGCGCCGGCCGGTCGGGGCAGGGTTCCCTCGCCGTCATGGTCGCCCGCGACGACCCCCTGGACACCTTCCTCGTCCATCACCCCGAGGCCCTGTTCGACCGGCCCGTGGAATCCACCGTCCTCGACCCCGACAACCCCTACGTGCTCGCCCCGCACCTGTGCGCGGCGGCCGAGGAACTGCCGCTGACCGACGAGGACCTGGCACTTTTCGGACCGGCCACCGAGGAGTTGCTGCCACAGCTGGAGGCCGCGAAGCTGCTCCGCCGCCGGACGAAGGCCTGGCACTGGACCCGCAGGGAACGGGCCGCCGACCTGACCGACATCCGCGGGGAGGGCGGCCGTCCCGTCCAGGTCGTCGAGGACGGGACGGGACGGCTGCTCGGCACGGTGGACGCCGGCGCCGCGCACACGACCGTCCACGAGGGCGCGGTCCACCTGCACCAGGGCCGCACGTATCTCGTCCGCTCCCTCGATCTGGAGGATTCCGTCGCCCTGGTCGAGCAGGCCGCTCCGGCCTACACGACGGTCGCCCGCGATACGACGTCGATCTCCGTACTGGAGACGGACACCGAGATCCCGTGGGGTGAGGGCCGCCTGTGCTTCGGCTCCGTCGAGGTCACCAACCAGGTGGTCTCCTTCCTGCGTCGACGTGTCATCACCGGCGAGGTGCTGGGCGAGACGAAACTCGACCTGCCGCCCCGCACGCTGCGCACCCGCGCGGTGTGGTGGACGGTCACCGAGGACCAGTTGGACCGGGCCCGGATCCACCCGGAGATCCTCGGCGGCGCCCTGCACGCCGCCGAGCACGCGTCGATCGGCATGCTGCCCCTCTTCGCGACCTGCGACCGCTGGGACATCGGCGGGGTCTCCGTCCCCCTGCACCCCGACACCCTGCTGCCCACCGTCTTCGTCCACGACGGTCATCCGGGCGGGGCCGGCTTCGCCGAGCGCGCCTTCCACACCGCCGGCGACTGGCTCACCGCCACCCGGCAGGCGATCGCCTCCTGCGAGTGCGAGGCCGGGTGTCCGTCCTGCATCCAGTCCCCCAAGTGCGGCAACGGCAACGAGCCCCTGCACAAGCGGGGTGCGGTACGGCTCCTCACGGTGCTGCTGGAGGGGGCACCGGCGAAGGAGGGCGGGGTGGGGAAGAGCGAGGCGGGGCGGGCGGGCCCGACGGGCGGTATGGCGACGGGGGCCGGCCAGGGGTGAGCGGCAGCGGGGGCCAGCGGACCGGCCGGTCCCGCCCGCGCCCTGACCTCCGCCTCGAACAGTGCTCGTCCCGCGGCCACCGACACGTCCGAGACCTCGCCCTCAAGGGTGCACCGCACCAGACGCGTGCCCTGCGCCCCGGCCACCCGGTCGGCCCGCGCGCAGGCCGTCGCCGTACCGTCCATCCACCGGTCCGCCGCCGCCAGGGCGGCGAGGTCCGCGCCGCCGGCAGCCCGGTGCCGGATCACGACGGCCTGCCCCAGGGCGAGGACGACGCCGAAGACGACACACAGCACGGCGATCGCCCCGACGCTCCAGACGGTCGCGGAGCCCCGGTCGGAGCCCTGTCCTGAGTGCCGGTGCCGGCCTGGGAACCGGGCCGGGTGCCGGCGGCTCCCCGGAGGCCGGCCGCCGTCCCGGTGACGGGCGGACTCCCAGCAGCAGCCGGTGCCCCGGTACCGGTCGGGCTCCCGGTGACGGTCGCCGTCCGGGCCGAAGCCCCGCCCGGACCCGGCTGCCTCCCGCCCTGCCTGTGCCGCGCGCCCTCCGACACACTCCCCACCCCCACGGCGCTCGGCCCTCCGGTCCGACGGACCGGCTCCACGCCCCCGCTCACGCTCGCGGCCACGAATCCGGCCGCTCCGCCGTCGCCGCCTGCCGCGGATCTCGTGCTTCACGTGCCCGCCCCCACCGTCTCCTCCACGGCCGCCACCGCCTCCTCCCGTACGTCGAAGGGCAGCCCGTGCAGCAGCGGGAACCTGGCCACGACGATCACGCGAACGTGCGTCGCCTCCCGACGCACGGTGACCTCCGCGCCGGACGGCGCCGCCCGGCGGGCCACCTCGACGACCGCACCGGGGGAATCCTGCCGGGCCGCCGCGCGGGCACCGGTGCGGGCCGCATCCACGCACTGGATCTGCGCCGCCACCACCAACAGCCCCCACACCAGCGCCATCGCGAACAGCACCAGCACGGGCAGCACCATCGCCGACTCCGCCGTCACGAAGCCACGGTCCGAGCGCTGTTCACATGTCGCCATCGAGCGCCTGCTCCACGATCTTCGTCAGCGCCTCGTCGACCGGGCCGCTCGTGACCACCTTGTAGAGCACGACGGCGAACGCCACCGCCGCCACGATGCCCATGGCGTACTCGGAAGTGACCATTCCGGCGTCCTTCCGTGCCGCGCGCCCCCTGCACAACAGGGCATACAACCGCGCCCGTACCACCTGTACCACCTGCACCACCTGATACATCTCAACTCCCCTACGTAAATGTTCTGTTGAAACACCATTTGGTTGTCTGACGGTTCGTCCCGCCGCCGTTTCGCTTCCCTCCCGTCATCGACCGCCCCCTCCCAGCACCCCGCCGGCGAGTCCGATCACCACGGGCAGCACGCCCACCGCGACGAAGGCGGGAAGGAAGCACAGCCCGACCGGCGCGGTGACCATGACGGCGGCCCGCCGTGCCCGTGCCGTCGCCTCGCGGGCCCACTGCGCCCGGGACTCCACGGCGAGCCGTGCGACGGGCGCGGCCATGGGGAGTCCGGACACGTCGGCCCGTTCCAGCAGCCGGGCCAGGGCCGTGGCTCCCCGCACGGCGGCCAGCCGGCTCCATGCCGCGCCCGGTTCCCCACCGAGCCGTACCTCCGCCGCGCCTCTGGCCAACGCGTCCCCGACCGGCCCGCCCAGGGCCTCGCCGACGGCCTGCGCGGCGGTTACGGGCCCGGCTCCGGCCGCGATGCAGGCGGCCAGCAGATCTGCGGCAAGGGGCAGTTGCCGTGCCGCACGGGCCTGCGCGCGTTCCCGCTCGTCCGCGGCGGCCGCCGTCTGCCGCAGGCGCCATCGCCACAGCCCGGCGGCGCAGGCCAGCCCGACCAGTACTCCGGTGGGACCGCCCACCAGCAACCAGCCCGCGCAGGCCACGCCCGCCGAGGGCAGCCAACCGCGCGCGCCTCCCGGCACGGTGAGGCGTGGCCGGGCGGCCTCCTGTTCCACGGCCAGCGTCTCGGCCAGCCGTCGTCGCAGCCGGTGCTCGCACCGCGCGTGGCGCAGCCACCAGGCCGGCCAGCCGAACGCCAGCGCCGTCCCCACGACAACCCCCAGTCTGTGGACAGCCTCGACGCTCATACCGACGCCTCCTCGGCACCCCGCATGATCCGCAGCACCCACCACAACCCCAGGCCCTCCAGGACCCCGCCGGCCACGAGACAGCCGAGCCCCGACGGGGTGTGCAGGAGGATGCGCAGGGGGTCGGCCCCGAGTGCGGCACCGAGCCCGAGCCCCAGGGCGGGGAGCCCGGCGAGCATCACCGCTGTGGCGCGGGCACCGGCCAACTGGGCGCGCAGGTCGGCACGCTGGTCCCGTTCGGCACACAGCGCCGCTTCCAGCCTGTCCAGTCCGGCCGCGAGCCCCGCCCCCTGGTCCACGGCGACCCGCCAGCACGCGGCGAGTCCCCGGAGCCCTTCGGCGCCCGGCTGCCGTGCCGCCACCGCGAGCCCCTCCGGGACGTCCCCGCCGAACCGTGCCGCCGCCAGCACCGCCGCCCGGGCGTCACCGAGCCCGCCGGAGTCCCGCACGGCCGGTGACAGTGCCTCACCCGGCTGCCGCCCTGCGCGCACCTCCCCGGCGAGTGCTCCGCACAGTGCGATCACCGCGTCGCCCCGGCGCGCATGGGCCCGGCGCTCCCCAGCGGCCAGCCGCAGCCGCCGCAGCAACGGCACCCCGGCCGCGCCCGCGACGAGCGGCAGCGCCGACGCGCCCAGCAGCGCGAACGCCGCCCCGGCGGCCAGAGCCCACCATTCGGCCCGCAGCCTTCCCCGGATGCGTCCCCACGCGCGGATCACCCGGGGCCATCCCGGCGGCCCGCTCCCGACCGCTCCCCCGCCGGCCAGCAGCAGCCGCGCCCGCCTGGCTCCGGCCCGCCGGCCGCCCAGCAGCCACACGGCGGCCCCGAGGCACGCCACGGCCGTCCCCATCGACATCCCGGCGGTCCCGTTCACCCTCGGTCCCCTCTCGCCATCTGCTGCCTCCACCCGTTCGACGGCCGCTCGTTCAAGGCCCTTTCACCCAGAGGACGACCTCCCGCGAGCCGCCCGCTCACAGTCCGCCGCCGTCGGCGCCGCCGCTGCGGAGCAGGTCCCGCAGCCGCTCCCATCCCCTCTCGGGGACGAAGGCGTCGGAACCCCAGCGCAGGGCGGGCACGGTCCGCACCAGCCCCGACGAGTCCCGTTCCAGCACGTGCACCTCAGCGATCCGCCGCCGGCCGGTCCGGTCGCGGATGAGGTGCAGCACCACGGACAGGGCGGCCGCCAGCTGGCTGTGCAGTCCGAAACGGTCGAGCCCGGCCGCCGTGCCGAGTGCCTCAAGCCGGGCGGGGACGTCCGCGGCGGCATTGGCATGGACGGTCCCGGCACCCTCGTGTCCGGTGTTGAGGGCTGCCAGCAGATGGACCACCTCGGGGCCGCGCACCTCACCCACGACCAGTAGATCCGGCCGCATCCGCAGCGCCTGGCGCACCAGGTCCTCGAGCGTGACGAGCCCGGCGCCCTCCTGGTTAGCGGGCCGGGTTTCCAGGCGTACGACGTGCGGATGGTCGGGCCTCAGTTCGGCCGAGTCCTCGGCGAGGACGATCCGCTCGTCCGGACCGACCAGCCCCAGCAGTGCGCTGAGCAAGGTCGTCTTACCGGTCCCCGTGCCGCCGCTGACCAGGAAGGACAGCCGTGCGTCGAGCAGTGCGCGCAGAATCCGGTCGCCGCCCGGCGGCACCGTGCCGGCCGCCGTCAGTTCGTCCAGGGAGAAGGCGCGGGGCCGTACGACGCGCAGCGACAGGCAGGTGCAGCCGACGGCCACCGGGGGCAGCACGGCGTGGAGCCGCGTCCCGTCGGGCAGTCGCGCGTCGACCCAGGGCCGGGCGTCGTCCAGACGCCGGCCGGCCACGGCGGCGAGCCGCTGGGCGAGCCTGCGTACGGTCATCGCGTCCGGGAAGGAGACGCCCGTCAGCTCCAGTCCGCCGCCCCGGTCCACCCAGACCCGGTCGGGTGCCGACACGAGCACGTCGGTGACCGACCGGTCGGCGAGGAGCGGGTCCAGCGGTCCGCTGCCGATCAGTTCGGACCGCAGGTGTTCCGCGGCGCCCAGCACTTCGGCGGCACCGAGCACCCGCCCCTGCTCCCGCAGGGCCTGAGCCACCCGCGCGGGCGTCGGTTCGGACCCGCTCTCCGCCAGCCACCGCCGTACCCCGTCGAGCAGTCCTGGGGGCATTCCCGGCCCACTCCCGGCGACGCTCACCGGCGTACCGGACGTGCCTCCCGCCGCCGGCGCCCCGGTCCTGTGCCCCGCCGCCCCGGCGCTGCGGAAGCCCGCGGAAGTCACACCGCCGCTGCCGCCGACCGGAGCCACATCCCCGAACCCGGTCGGCGGCGCACCACACCTCTCCGCGGGCAGCGTGCCCTCCCGGCCGCCCACCGGCGTCCCGTGCGGCCTCTCCGGCCTCTGACGTCCTCCGGTGTTCATGCGGCCCTCGCCTCCACCAGCGCCCGCTCCCAGAACTCCTTGCAGAACCGGGCCAACGGGCTCCGGCTCGACGCCCCTGGCGGCCGCCCCGAGCCGGGCGGTCGCTGCAGGCCGGGCTCGACGGGTACGTCGCCGACGAGAGGCAGTCCGAGCAGCCGGGCCACCTCGCGGTCGTCGAGGCCGGGCGCGTACGGACCGCGCACCGCCACCCGCAGGTCGCGCAGGACCATGCCGACGGCGGAGACGACGCGCCCGGCCGCCGCGACGGCGCGCAGTTCGGCGGGGACCACCAGGAGCCCGAGGTCGAGTTGCGCGAGGATCTCGGCCACCCCGCCGTCGACGCGCCGCGGCAGGTCGACCACGACCGTGCCGCCCCCGCGCCGGGCCGCGGCGAGCACCGCCCGTACGGCCTGCGGCGGCACGGTGACGCAGTCGCCGCGGTCCCAGCTGAGCACGCGCAGGGAGTGCAGTTCGGGCAGCGACTCCTCCAGCGCGCCGCAACCGACCCGCCCCCGTGAGGCGGCGAAGGCGGGCCAGCGCAGCCCTTCCGCCGTTTCGCCGCCGAGGACCACGTCGAGTCCGCCGCCCAGCGGATCCGCGTCCACCAGGAGGGTGCGCAGTCCCTCACGCGCCGAAGTGACGGCGAGCGCGCACGCGAGCGTGGAGGCGCCGGCCCCGCCCCGGCCGCCGAGGACGCCGACGGTCAGGGCCGGCCGGCCCACGCCCTCGGCCACGTCGGCGATGCGGTCGACCAGCCACTGCTCGCCGTCGGGCAGCATCAGCACATGGTCGGCGCCGATCTCGACGGCCCGGCGCCAGACCCCGGAGTCGTCCTGGTCGCGGCCGACCAGCACCACTCCGCGCCGCCGCGCGGCATCGCGCACGCGCCGCGCGGCGTCGTCCCCGACGAGGACGAGCGGGGCGGCCTCCCATCTGCCTCGCTGCTCGGGCACCCCGTGGTGGACCTCCGGGGTGGCACCGGCCGCCGCGCACAGGCGCAGCAGGTCGTCGAGAAGCCCGGTGTCCTCGGTGACGATCAGCGGTCCGCCCTGCCTGCTTCCTCCGGCGGCGGGCGGTGGATCGTGTGTGACGGTTCCTGCCATTTTCTTCCCTCTTCGCTGCATCACGCGACGCCTCTGCGGCCCCGCGATTCCCATATGTGTGAAGAACCGGCAAGCGGTCTCCATATGAACGGCCGACAGAAACCGGCCGTACGTGACTCGACAAACGGAACGGGCGGTGAACTCGCCACGAGCGGGGCGCGCTGGAATCACGGTGCAGCGATCCGGAAAATCGTGTGGATCTTGGTCAAAAACTGTGGACGGTCCGACGCTTGTGAATATCGCCGTCACCCATACCGGTGAGCCCCGAGCGACCCTCAGGGAATCCCGCAGAGCACCACTTCGGCTACACAGAGGTACATATCGTGACCATGACAACTTGTGAGGGCGTGACCGCCCGGCGACGTCTCAGCCGTGACGAGAAGGAGGAAAACCCACCCGGACATGCGACGACCCCCGCCGGGGGGGGAGAGCGGGGGTCGTCCCCACGGCCGACTCGGGGGGGGGAGGAGCCGGACCGGGTTAGCACGGTCGCGAACGATCCGTGACTCCCATGGTGTACCCGAGAGCCTTCTCAGGCAAGCCCACGCGCCACACCTTACGCCGAATGGACTGCGCCTATGCTCAGGGACGTGGAAAACCACTCACTGCCCCGTACAGCCGCCTTCTTCGATCTGGACAAGACGGTCATCGCGAAGTCGAGCACGCTCACGTTCAGCAAGTCGTTCTACCAAGGCGGCCTGATCAACCGCAGGGCAGTCCTGCGTACCGCATACGCCCAGTTCGTCTTCCTGGCCGGCGGTGCCGACCACGACCAGATGGAGCGGATGCGCAAGTACCTGTCCGCACTGTGCCGCGGCTGGAACGTCCAACAGGTCAAGGAGATCGTCGCCGAGACCCTGCACGACCTGATCGACCCCATCATCTACGACGAGGCCGCCACCCTCATCGAGCAGCACCACACCGCCGGCCGCGACGTGGTGATCGTGTCCACCTCGGGCACCGAGGTCGTCGAGCCGATCGGCGAACTGCTGGGCGCGGACCGGGTCGTCGCCACCCGCATGGTCGTGGGCGACGACGGATGCTTCACCGGAGAGGTGGAGTACTACGCGTACGGGCCGACGAAGGCCGAGGCGGTCAGGGAGCTGGCCGAGTCGGAGGGCTACGACCTCGCCCGCTGCTACGCCTACAGCGACTCGGCGACCGATGTGCCGATGCTGGAGTCCGTGGGGCACCCGCACGCCGTGAACCCGGACCGGGCCCTGCGCCGCGAAGCCGTCGCGCGCGAGTGGCCGATCCTGGACTTCCACCGGCCCGTCCGGCTCAAGCAGCGCATCCCCGCGCTCTCCGTCCCGCACCGTCCGGCTCTCGTGGCGGTGGCCGCCATAGGAGCCGCCGCGGCCACCGCGGGCCTGGTCTGGTACACCAGCCGACGCCGCGCACCGGTGGCCTGACCGGGCACAGTGAAGGCGCCCGCGGGTGCCGGTCTCCGTCCGGCACATCGGCTCCCGACCGGCGCGCCTCGAACCCAAAGGCAAAGAAGCGGGTCCCCCACTTCCGCTTGCTTGGAACCTGGAGTACAAAGGACTTAACGGCCCGCGAGACCAAGGACATCCGAGAGGATCACCTTCACCACGCATCTGGCCCCACGGACCGAGCATGGCCACAGGGCACCCACGCGACGTCGACCCGTCGATTACGGGCCAGCCGCACCAGGGACGGGCAGAGTTCCCGACCTGATGGGCACATATCGAGGACGCCTGGTAACCAGGTGGACATGCCAGCGGCGGTACGAGAATTCGTACCGCCGCATTTCTGCGCAGGCCTCCGCGCCCGGGCCCCCGGGCGCGCGTTACGCCGCCCCGCGCTGCAGCGCCTCGCACACTGCCATGGACTCGCGCGCCCCCAGCTCGACCGCCCGTCCGCAGTGGGCGATCCAGGCGGCAACGCCCTCGGAGGTGCCGGAGACATAGCCCTCCAACGCCGTCAGGTAAGCGTCCCGGCCCAGTTCGGCGTGGCCGACCTCGGCCGGGCAGACCGACTTCGGGTCCAGTCCGCTGCCCACCAGCACGATGCGCTCGGCCGTACGCGCGAGAAGGCCGTTGTGGGAGGTGAAGGGGCGCAGCGCGAGCAGTTCGCCGTGTACGACGGCGGCCGTGACCAGCGCCGGGGCGGGGCCGCCCGCAATGATCAGCTCGGCCAGGCCCTCCAGCCGGCCGTGCGCCTCCACCGCGCCGGGCAGCGGAAGCCCGATCAAGGCCTCGTCGACCCGCTCACCGTCCTTCCGGGGCCGTCCGACCTGGTCGGCGTGGTCCGCTGCCGCCACCAGGTGCAGCCGGGCGAGCACCCTCAGCGGCGACTGCCGCCAGACGGTCAGCAACTGGCCCGCCTCGGCGGACAGCCGCAGCGCGGCGCCCATCGTGCGTGCCTCGTCGTCGGTGCCGAAGTCGCTGCGCCGACGCACCTCCTCCAGCGCCCAGTCCGCGCCGGACACCGCGGCCGAGCCGCGGGCGCCGCGCAGTGCCGCCTCGGAAGTGATCTCGTTGCTGCGTCGCCGCATGACCCGGTGCCCGTAGACGCGGTCCACGGCCTTGCGTACGGATTCCACGGATTCGGCCACACCGGGCAGCGAGCCCAGAGCCGCGAGCGGATCGGCGGTCGCCCCTGTCGTACTCATGAGTACGACATTACGCACCTCCGGCGCCCGCCCCTCCGAAGAGTGGCCTTCTTCACGCCGGATCGACGCCCGCGGCCACGGCGGAGGCCGCCGTTCACCCCTTCGCCGCGGGCGCCCCGGGAACGCCCTTGGGAGCCGGGGCGGGACCGGCGGACAGGAAGGACTTCCAGCCCCGCTTCGGGGCCTCGCCCACATTCAGGGTGCGCAGCTTCTCCAGGGTCCGCGGGGCCTGGGCGTCCAGCCAGTCCGCGAGCTGCCGGAAGGAGACGCAGCGCACCTCCGGCTTGGTGCACACCGCCTCGACGGTCTCCTCGACGGCGCGCATGTAGGTGCCGCCGTTCCAGGACTCGAAGTGGTTGCCGATGATCAGAGGCGCCCGGTTGCCGTCATAGGCCCGCTGGAAGCCCGCGATGAGGCCGTCCCGCATCTGGTCGCCCCACAGTTCGTGCTTCGCGGGGTCGCCCTGGGTGGTGGTGCCGGACTGGTTGACCATGAAGTTGTAGTCCATGGTGAGCTGCTCGAAGGAGTGCCCGGGGAACGGGACGAGCTGCAGCGACAGATCCCACAGACCCCGCTTCTTCTTCGGCCACACCTGATTGTTGACGCCGCTGGTGTCGTAACGGAAGCCCAGCTCACTCGCGGCCCTCGTGAAGTTCTCCTGGCCCTCCAGGCAGGGGGTGCGGGCGCCGATGAGCTCCTTGTCGTAGTCGAAGGGCAGGGGGGCCGCGTTCTTCATGCCGGTGTGTGTCTTCCAGGACTTCACGAACTCCTTGGCCTGGGCGATCTCGTCCTTCCACTCCTCCACCGACCACTCGCCGACCCCGCCGTCGGCACCGCAGAAGTGGCCGTTGAAGTGGGTGCCGATCTCGTTGCCCTCCAGCCACGCGAGGCGCAGCTGCTCCGCGGTGGCTGCGATGCCCTCCGCATCGTTGAAGCCGATGTCCGAACGGCCCGGCGAGTGCTGCGGCGGGCGGTACAGGTCACGCTTCTCCTCCGGGAGCATGTACACGCCACTCAGGAAGTACGTCATGGTCGTGTCGTTCTCCTTGGCGACCTCGCGGAAGTGCGAGAAGAGCTTCTGGCTGTCCTCACCCGCGCCGTCCCACGAGAAGACGACGAACTGCGGGGGCCTCTCGCCCGGCTTCAGCCGCTCGGGCCCGGTCAGGTGCGGCTGCTGCCCGGTGTACGCGGTGGAGCCGTCGCCGATCAGACGGACCACCTTTTCCGGTGCGGGCGCCGGCTCCGCCTTCTTCGGGCCGTGCGATTCCTTCCCGGAGTCCTCGGCGCCGGTTCCGCAGCCGGCGAGCGAGACGGCGCAGACCGCGGTGATCACGGCGCCCACGGCGATCCTTCGGGTGGCGGCCATGTCCGCCCACCTTCTTCCTTCTCTCGGGCCAACCCTGGCGGGGGCGATGTCTGGTGCTGTGCCGACCCGGGCCGGCAGCGCCGCCAAAGTCGCACGCAACCGAGAAGGAATTAGTACGACAAGCCGATGGAATGCCCACTTCACCCGCGCGAATGATTAATTGCCCCATTTGCCGGGAAAACCTATGCCCGCCCTTTACTCTGAATTACAATTCGTTTACTGATAGTTGGGATCCCCTCGTTCCGACGCCGTGCCCCCGGCCGCGTCCATCCCCGCCGTCGAGCGGGTCACCACCCCTTTCCGTGACCGCGCAGCCCCGGAGGAGACGGGAAGCATGCCAGCCTGTGTTCCCACCCACACCGCCGATCCGAACCGGCCCGAACGCGCTCATCCGCCGCACAGTCCGCCACCGGTCCGGCCACCCCACCCCCGCCGCCTGCGCATCGCGGGCGCCGATCTGTCGGCCGCCGTGGCGGTCTTCCTGATCGCCCTGCCCCTGTCGCTCGGCATCGCCCTCGCCACCGGCGCGCCGCTCCAGGCCGGCCTGGTGGCCGCGGCCGTGGGCGGGATCGTCGCCGGCCGGATCGGCGGCTCCCCGCTCCAGGTCAGCGGTCCGGCCGCCGGACTCACCGTCGTCACCGCCGACCTCATCCAGCAGTACGGGTGGCGGACGACCTGTGCCATCACCGTCCTCGCCGGACTCGCCCAGATCGGCCTGGGCTTCCTGCGGGTGGCACGCGGCGCGCTCGCCGTCAGCCCCGCGATCGTGCACGGCATGCTCGCCGGCATCGGCGTCACCATCGCCGTCGCCCAGGTGCACATCGTCCTCGGCGGCACCCCGCAGAGCTCCGTCCCCGACAATCTCCGGGCGCTGCCCGCCCAGTTGGCGAACGTGGACCCCGCGGCTGTCGCAGTGAGCGTGCTCACCCTCGCCCTGCTCCTGCTGTGGCCGAGACTGCCCGGACAGGCCGGACGCCTTCTGCGCAGGGTCCCCGCCGCTCTCGTCGCCGTCACAGGGGCCACCGCGACGGCCGCAGCGGCCGGACTCGTCCTGGCCGAGGTCGACCTGCCGTCCTGGCGCAGCCACGCACTGGCCGGGCTCCCCGAAGGGCCCGTGCTCGGGCTCGTCGCCGCCGTGCTCACCACCACGCTGGTGTGCAGCGTGCAGTCACTGCTGGGCGCGGTCGCCGTGGACAAACTGGTGTCCCGTCGCCCCGGTCCGGGCCATGTCCCACGCTCCGACCTGGACCGCGAACTGCTCGGCCAGGGCACCGCGAACATCGCCTCCGGCTGCCTCGGCGGCCTGCCCGTGGCCGGGGTGGCCGTGCGCAGTTCCGCGAACGTGCACGCGGGCGCCGTGAGCCGGAACTCCACGATGCTGCACGGCGTTCTCGTAGTGGTCGCCGCGCTGCTGATGGTTCCCCTCCTGGAGCTCATCCCGCTGGCCTCGCTCGCCGCCCTGGTGATGGCCGTCGGCATCCAGATGGTGTCCCTGCACCACATTCGCACGGTGACCCGCCACCGTGAAGCCCTGGTCTACGCCGTGACCGCCGTCGGCGTGGTCTTCGCGGGAGTTCTGGAGGGCGTGACCCTGGGGGTCGCCGTCGCCGTGGGCGTGGCCCTGCACCGCCTCACTCGGACCCGGATCACGCATGAGGAGAAGGACGGAGTCCATCACGTACATGTCCGAGGGCAGTTGACGTTCCTCGCGGTGCCCAGACTCAGCCGGGCCCTGCATCTCGTGCCCCAGGGGGCCACCGGTGTCGTGGCGTTGGACGGCTCGTTCATGGACCACGCGGCGTACGAGGCCCTGCACGACTGGCAGAACACACACACCGCCCGGGGCGGAGCGGTGGAGATCACCGGCCGTCGGCCCGGAGTGGGCGTGCGGATCGCCGAGCCCGCGACGCTCGTCTCTTCCCCCGCGGCGGACGAGACCGGCATGCCGTCCAGCGCCGGATGCCGCTGCCGGCCCTGGACCGCCTGGCGCAACCACCAGTGCGAGCCAGCGCTCTCCGCACCGGACGACGACCTGCGCGACCACGACAGCCGTGACACCGGAGACGCCGGCGACGGACAGGACGGTCCCGGCGGGCGCCCGAACCCGTCGGGCACGGGCACGGGCGTGAGCACGGGGTCGGACACCGGCACCGGCAGCCTGTTGGGTGCCAACGGCCCGGAGACGTCCCGGACCGGGACCGACCTGGTGCGCGGGCTCAGCACGTTCCAGCGGAACACCGCTCCTCTGGTGCGCGGTGAGCTGGCCCGGCTGGCGCGCGAGGGACAGCGGCCGACTCAGTTGTTCCTCGCCTGCGCCGACTCCCGGCTGGTCACCTCGATGATCACCTCCAGCGGTCCGGGCGACCTGTTCGTGGTCCGCAATGTCGGCAACCTCGTGCCGCCGCCCGGCGAGGAGAGCGGTGACGACTCGGTGGCGGCCGCCCTCGAGTACGCCGTGGAGGTGCTGGAGGTGCGGTCCATCGCGGTGTGCGGGCATTCGGGCTGCGGTGCGATGCAGGCACTGCTCGACCCCCAGCCGGACGGCGCCCTCACTCCGCTGAGACGGTGGCTGCGGCACGGGCTGCCGAGCCTGGAGCGCGTGCGGGACAGGAGTGGGCCCCAGGTTCGGCTGGCCGGGCGGGCACCGGCGGACACCGCCGAGCAGCTCTGCCTGGCCAACGTCGTCCAGCAGCTGGAGCACCTGCGCGCCCACGAATCGGTGGCCCGCGCCCTGAAGGACGGGCTCCTGACGCTCCATGGCCTCTATTTCCACGTGGGTGAGGCACGGGCGTATCTCCTCAGCGAGGCGGCCGGAGAGCGGGTGTTCGACCGGGTCCGGGCCAAGGATCCTACGCAGTGAAGGACCGGCGACCGGACTCCGAAGACATATGAGGCAGTGCCGAGGCTGAACCGCACCTCACCGGTCTCCGTGGATAGGGGTGGCCCCTGGCCGTGGAAGCCGGCGGTAGACCCCTAAAGGTCTAAACCACTTTGCCGTCGACCCTTGTCAGCGCACCCCTGGTTCTGATGAGCTGTGGCCTGGGACACAACGGACACTCCGGGAAAGGCAGATGCCGTGAGCAACGAAAGCCTGGCCAACCTGCTCAAGGAAGAACGCAGGTTCGCACCCCCCGTCGACCTGGCCGCACACGCCAACGTCACCGCGGAGGCGTACGAACAGGCCAAGGCTGACAGGCTCGGCTTCTGGGCCGAGCAGGCCCGCCGGCTGACCTGGGCCAAGGAGCCCACCGAAACCCTCGACTGGTCGAACCCTCCGTTCGCCAAGTGGTTCAAGGACGGCGAACTCAACGTCGCCTACAACTGCGTGGACCGCCATGTCGAGGCCGGGAACGGCGACCGCGTCGCCATCCACTTCGAGGGCGAGCCCGGCGACGGCCGCGCGATCACCTACGCCCAGCTCAAGGACGAGGTCTCCCAGGCCGCCAACGCCCTGCTGGAGCTGGGTGTACGGAAGGGCGACCGGGTCGCCGTCTACCTGCCGATGATCCCCGAGGCCGCGATCGCGATGCTGGCCTGTGCCCGTATCGGCGCCGCGCACTCCGTCGTCTTCGGCGGCTTCTCGGCGGACGCGCTCGCGACCCGTATCCAGGACGCCGACGCCAAGGTCGTCATCACCGCCGACGGCGGCTACCGGCGCGGCAAGCCGTCCGCGCTCAAGCCCGCCGTGGACGAGGCGGCCGGCCGCGTCGACAACGTGCAGCACGTCCTCGTCGTCCGCCGTACCGGCCAGGACGTCGCCTGGACCGAGGGCCGCGACGTGTGGTGGCACGACCTGGTGGGGCGCCAGTCCACCGAGCACACCCCCGAGGCGTTCGAGGCCGAGCACCCGCTGTTCATCCTCTACACCTCCGGCACCACGGGTAAGCCGAAGGGCATCCTGCACACCTCCGGTGGCTACCTCACCCAGACGGCTTACACTCACTGGTCGGTCTTCGACCTCAAGCCGGAGACGGACGTGTTCTGGTGCACGGCCGACGTCGGCTGGGTGACCGGGCACTCGTACATCGTCTACGGACCGCTCGCCAACGGCGCGACCCAGGTCATGTACGAGGGCACGCCCGACACCCCGCACCAGGGCCGCTTCTGGGAGGTCGTGCAGAAGTACGGCGTGACGATCCTCTACACGGCGCCGACCGCGATCCGGACGTTCATGAAGTGGGGCGACGACATCCCCGCGAAGTTCGACCTGTCCTCGCTGCGGGTCCTCGGCTCCGTCGGCGAGCCGATCAACCCCGAGGCCTGGATCTGGTACCGGAAGAACATCGGCGCGGACCGCACCCCCGTGGTGGACACCTGGTGGCAGACCGAGACAGGCGGAATCATGATCTCGCCGTTGCCGGGCGTGACCACCGCCAAGCCGGGCTCCGCCCAGACCCCGCTGCCCGGCATCGCCGCGACCGTCGTCGACGACGAGGCGAACGAGGTACCGAACGGCGGCGGTGGCTACCTGGTCCTCACCGAGCCGTGGCCGTCGATGCTGCGCACCATCTGGGGCGACGACCAGCGCTTCCTCGACACGTACTGGTCCCGCTTCGAGGGCAAGTACTTCGCCGGTGACGGCGCCAAGAAAGACGACGACGGCGACATCTGGCTGCTCGGCCGGGTCGACGACGTGATGCTGGTCTCCGGGCACAACATCTCCACCACCGAGGTGGAGTCGGCGCTCGTCTCCCACCCGTCGGTCGCCGAGGCGGCCGTGGTCGGCGCGACCGACGAGACGACCGGGCAGGCCATCGTCGCCTTCGTGATCCTGCGCGGCACGGCCTCCGAGACCGAGGGCCTGGTCGCCGAGCTGCGCGCGCACGTGGGTTCAGCGCTGGGCCCGATCGCCAAGCCCCAGCGGATCCTGCCGGTGAACGAGCTGCCGAAGACCCGTTCCGGCAAGATCATGCGCCGCCTGCTGCGGGACGTCGCCGAAAACCGTGAGCTCGGGGACGTGACGACGCTGACCGACGCCACGGTCATGAATCTGATCCAGGCGAAGCTGCCCCGGTCGTCCAGCGAGGACTGACACCGGGGCGGGTCCCCCTCGGGCCCGTCGGTCACGGCCCGCCCGCCCTCGGGCCACGGAGGCACCCGGCACCGCGCGCCGGGCACCGCGCGCCAGGTGCCGCGCGCCAGGTGCCGCGCGCCGGGTGCCGCGCGCCTTCGTGACATCCGTGACATCCGTCACCGAAAGCTGTCGGTGCAGCGCCCAAGCACGTTGGTTAGAGTGACCATGAAAGGTGGCCACAACAGGCCACCCGAGCAAACGCTGTCTCATGGAGCGCCGGGAAGTCTGGTCGGCACGCGATTCGTGCTACCCGTCTACCAGAGGATCACCCTGTGCCCACACCCCGCACCCCCACCCCACGCAAGGCCTTCGGCCACCTCTCCCTGCCCGAGCGGAACTACGTCACGGACGCGCTGCGCACCGAGACCGTCGGCGGTGTGCTGCTGCTCGTCGCCGCGGTCACCGCGCTGATATGGGCGAACGTACCCGCCCTGCAGGACAGCTACGAGAGTGTCAGCGACTTCCACTTCGGGCCCGCAGCCCTCGGCCTGGACCTGTCCGTCTCGCACTGGGCCGCCGACGGACTGCTCGCGATCTTTTTCTTCGTGGCCGGAATCGAGCTCAAACGCGAACTCGTCGCCGGTGATCTGCGCGACCCCCGGGCCGCCGCGCTCCCTGTGGTCGCCGCCTTGTGCGGCATGGCCGTACCGGCCCTCGTCTACACGTTCACCAGCGGCATCGGCGGTGGTTCGCTGGCCGGCTGGGCCGTGCCCACCGCCACCGACATCGCTTTCGCGCTCGCCGTGCTCGCCGTCATCGGCACGTCCCTGCCGAGCGCGCTGCGCGCCTTCCTGCTGACCCTCGCGGTCGTCGACGACCTCTTCGCGATCCTGATCATCGCGGTCTTCTTCACCAGCGACCTCGACTTCCTCGCGCTCGCCGGTGCCGTGGTGGGCCTGGCCGCCTTCTGGCTGCTGCTGCGCAAGGGCATACGCGGCTGGTACGTGTACGTGCCGCTCGCCCTGGTCATCTGGGGCCTGATGTACAACAGCGGGATCCACGCCACCATCGCCGGTGTCGCGATGGGCCTGATGCTGCGCTGCCACCGTCACGAGGACGAGAAGCAGTCCCCCGGCGAGCACATAGAACACCTGGTCCGACCTCTCTCCTCGGGCCTCGCGGTTCCACTGTTCGCCCTGTTCAGCGCGGGGGTGACGGTCTCCGGCGGCGCACTCGGGGAGGTGTTCACCACGCCCGAGACGCTCGGTGTGGTCCTCGGCCTCGTCGTCGGCAAGACGCTCGGCATCTTCGGCGGCACGTGGCTGACCACCCGCTTCACCAGGGCCTCGCTCAGCGACGACCTCGCCTGGGCGGACATCCTGGCGGTGTCGGCCCTCGCCGGAATCGGGTTCACCGTCTCCCTGCTCATCGGCGAGCTCGCTTTCGAGGGCGACGCCTTGATGTCGGACAGCGTCAAGGCCTCCGTACTGGTCGGTTCGCTGGTCGCGACAGTCGTCGCGACCGTGCTGCTGAAGATCCAGAACGCCAAGTACCGCAAGCTGACCGAGGACGAGGAACGCGACGACGACCTCAGCGGCGTCCCGGACATCTACGAGGAGGACGACCCGGCGTACCACCTGCGCATGGCGGGGATATACGAGAACAAGGCCGCCGAGCACCGGCGGATCGCGCGGGAGAAGGCCGAGGGGCACGAGGGGCTTGCCGACGTACCGGGCGGGGCAGGCGAGGAGCACGACGGTCCGGCATGATCTGACGGGACAGTACACAGTCAGGACGGTCGAAGGCCCCCGCCGGACGCCCGCAGCCACCCCAGCACCCGCGCTCGCCGCACCCGCAGTCCTCGCAACGGCCACCACCACAGGACACACCCGGTCGGGCGCGGGTGCTGGGGCGGGTGGGGGCCGTCAGGCGGCAGACTGAGCCTTACTCAGAGGTACGCAGAGGCACGCAGGACGAAAGAAGAGGGAGACCGCGATGAGCGCACCCGACGGCAGCCCGGTCGGCGCCGAACGCAGCATCGGCCAGTTGTTCGCCTCGGCGACGGAGAACATGTCCGCGCTGGTGCACGACGAGATCGCGCTGGCGAAGGCACAGCTCAAACGAGATGTACAGCGGGGCGCGACGAGCGGCGGGCTGTTCACCCTGGCCGGCCTCGTGCTGCTCTTCTCCCTGCCGATGCTGAGCTTCGCCCTGGCCTACGGCATCCGTACCTGGAGCGACTGGAACCTCGCCGTCTGCTTCCTGCTGTCCTTCGCGGCGAACGTACTGCTCGCGTTCCTCCTCGCCCTGATCGGGGTGGTCTTCGCGAAGAAGGCCAAGAAGGGCCGCGGCCCGCGGAAGGTCGCCGCCTCGATGAAGGAGACGGCGGTCGTGCTGCAGAAGGCCAAGCCGCACCCGCGTCCCGAACTCCCCAAGGACCGGGTCCCCGAGGCGATCGAAGCTGTGGCACGCTCATCCTCATGACGGATCCCGCCACTCCTTCGGCGCACCCCCTCTCAGCCGTACGCCTCGTCATCCCGGGCGGTGCCGAGGTGACCCACCGGGACGTCGCCGCCAACGGCGCGCGCTTCCACATCGCCGAGCTCGGCGACGGGCCGCTGGTGCTGCTGTTGCACGGCTTCCCGCAGTTCTGGTGGACCTGGCGGCACCAGCTGACGGCGCTGGCCGACGCCGGGTTCCGCGCGGTCGCCATGGACCTGCGGGGCGTCGGCGGCAGCGACCGCACACCGCGCGGTTACGACCCGGCCAACCTCGCGCTGGACGTCACCGGTGTGATCCGTTCCCTCGGCGAGCCGGACGCCGCGCTGGTCGGGCACGACCTGGGCGGGTACCTGGCCTGGACGGCGGCGGCGATGCGCCCCAAGCTCGTACGGCGGCTCGCGGTGTCGTCCATGCCGCATCCGCGGCGCTGGCGGGCGGCCATGATCGCCGACGTGCGGCAGTCGTCCGCCATGTCGCACATCTGGGGTTTCCAGCGGCCCTGGATCCCGGAGCGGCAGCTCACCGCCGACGAGGGGGCGCTGGTGGCCGAGCTGATCCAGGACTGGTCCGGGCCCCGCCCGCCAGAGGAAAAGGCACTGGAGAACTACCGGCGAGCCATGTGCATCCCCTCCACCGCGCACTGCTCGATCGAGCCGTACCGCTGGATGGTGCGGTCTCTGGCCCGGCCGGACGGCATCCAGTTCAACCGCCGGATGAAGCGGCCGGTGCGGGTGCCGACACTGCACCTGCACGGCTCGCTCGACCCCGTGGTGGGCGCCCGCAACGCCGCCGGGTCCGGGGAGTACGTCGAAGCGCCGTACCGCTGGCGGCTGTTCGACGGGCTCGGGCACTTCCCGCACGAGGAGGATCCGGCCGCGTTCTCCTCCGAGCTGATCAACTGGCTGAAGGACCCGGAACCCGACCGCTGACAACCGGCCGAGCGGCGGCTTCCGGTACCTCCTCCACCCTCCGTTCCGCCCTTCCCGGCCTTTCTCGGTACTGCCCCGCCCCCTTCCGGTATGCAGATCCGATCACCGAAACTGAACACCTTTCCTATGAACGGCCATTTGCCTGGCGCATAGGCCAATTGGCTCTCCGCGAGGCGGTTATGGACCATGTGGTGGGGGCAGGGGTCGGAGTATGGGCTGGACGCACGATCACAGTGACGCAGGCCGCAACCGCCGTGCGGCGGGCGGCAGGGGACCCCACCAGCAAGGCGGTGCACCGCAGATGGCAGGTACGGATCTCCGGGTCGGGATTCCGCGTATCCTCCGCCGCCGGGCGCGCTGGGTCTCGGTACGACTGCGCCACCATCACCCTCGCGGCTGACGGAAGGCGTACGGCCGAACATACCGTCGGCCGTACGCCCGTCCGCGGCAGCCCTCCCGCCGCTCAGAGAGCGCAGCTGTCGCTGTCCACCTGCTGGGTCGCGGAACGGCCCTTGACGATGTCCTCCTGGATCTCGTCCACGGTGAGCGCGTACCCCGTCTCGGCGTCGTCCAGGGACTTGGCGAACACCACGCCGGAGACCTGGCCCCCGGGAGTCAGCAGCGGGCCGCCGGAGTTGCCCTGACGGACCGTCGCGTACAGGGAGTAGACGTCACGGCGGACGGTGCCCCGGTGGTAGATGTCCGGGCCGTTGGCCGTGATGCGCCCGCGCAGCCGCGCGGACCGGACGTCGTACGCGCCGTTCTCCGGGAAGCCGGCGACGATCGCGCTGTCGCCGCTGCTCGCGTCCTCGGTGGCGAACCGTAGCGCGGGCGCCTCCAGGTCCGGGACGTCGAGGACCGCGATGTCGCGTTTCCAGTCGTAGAGGACGACCGTCGCGTCGTACTTCCTGCCCTCGCCGCCTATCTGCACGGTCGGCTCGTCGACGCCGCCCACGACATGCGCGTTGGTCATCACGCGGCGCTCGGAGAACACGAAGCCGGTGCCTTCGAGGACCTTGCCGCACTGCGGGGCGGTGCCCATGACCTTGACGATGGACCGCTGCGCCCGCCCGGCCACGGGGCTGCCGGCCAGGGCGGGGTCGGGGGGCTGGACGTCGGTGATCGGCTCGTTCGCGAACGGGCTGAAGACCTGGGGGAAACCGTTCTGCGCGAGGACGGAGGAGAAGTCGGCGAACCAGGTGTCGGCCCGGTCGGGCAGCGCCCGGGAGACACCGGTCAGCACCTTGGACTGTCGGACCTTCTTGCCGAGCGTCGGCAGGGTCGTGCCCGCGAGGGCGGAGCCGATCAGCCAGGCGACCAGGAGCATCGCGACGACGTTGACCAGGGCACCGCCGGTGGCGTCGAGCGCGCGGGCCGGGGACCAGGTGATGTGACGGCGCAGCTTGTTGCCGAGGTGTGTGGTCAGGGCCTGGCCCACGGAGGCGCAGACTATGACGACGACGACCGCGACGACAGCGGCGGCCGTGCCGACCTCCGCGTTGTGCGTCATCAGGTCCCAGATGACGGGGAGGATGTAGACGGCGACGAGACCGCCGCCCAGGAACCCGATCACCGACAGGATGCCGACGACGAACCCCTGGCGGTAGCCGACGACCGCGAACCACACGGCGGCGACCAGCAACAGGATGTCCAGCACGTTCACCGCGTTCTGCCTCGCCTCGTCATTCCGGTCGTCCTTACCGGGCCGGAGCCCGGGGGGATACGGCGTGAACCGCCGTCGTCACGAGCCCCCGTACCGCACGGCACCGCGCCCACCCTGTCATGACCGCCGGTCCAGCGGGACCTGCCTCTCCCGGTCCCAGGGGCGCTCCCACCCCGTGTAATGGAGCAGCCGGTCGATGATCCCGGCCGTGAAACCCCACACCACGGCCGATTCGACCAGGAATGCCGGACCCCGGTGGCCGCTGGGATGGACCGTGGTCGTCCGGTTGTCGGGATTGGTGAGATCCGCCACGGGAACGGTGAAGACGCGCGCGGTCTCGTTCGGATCGACGACACCGACCGGGCTGGGGTTCCGCCACCAGCCCAGGACCGGCGTGACGACGAAGTCGCTGACGGGGATGTAGAGCTTCGGCAGGACTCCGAAGAGCTGGACGCCGTCGGGATCGAGCCCCGTCTCCTCCTCGGCCTCACGCAGCGCGGCCCACAGCGGACCGTCGGCCAGCGGGTCGCCGTCCTCGGGGTCGAGGGTGCCGCCGGGGAAGGCCGGCTGTCCGGCATGCAAGCGCAGCGCGGCCGACCGCTCCATGAGCAGCAACTCCGGGCCCCGCTCGCCGTCGCCGAACAGGACGAGGACGGCGGCCTGGCGGCCCGCGCCGTCCGCCGGGGGCAGGAAGCGGCTCAGGTCGTCCGGCGCGACCGTCTTCGCGACCCGGACCACGGGGTCCAGCCAGGAGGGCAGACCCTCCGTGCTGAGCGTCATCCGGCCACCCCGGGGATCGGTCACCCACGTCATCGCCACCCCTGCCGTCCTCGCCCCACCGCTCCCCCTGCTCCGTTCAACGCCCGCCAGTGCCTGGATCGTTCCACCGACGCCCGCCGTGTATGCCCCCGTCATGCGGCCCGTGCGACCCCTGCGGTTCATCCGGCGCCCAGCGGCGGGGCCGGCCGGCCGCCCGCGTCGAGGTAGGCCTGCGGAGGGTTCAGGCGCTGGCCCGGGAGGCCGCCCTTCTCGTACTTCAGCAGCTTCTGCGCCTTGTCCGGGTCGGTCTCGCCCTCGCCGTACGCCGGGCAGAGCGGGGCGATGGGGCAGGCGCCGCACGCGGGTTTACGGGCGTGACAGATGCGGCGGCCGTGCCAGATCACGTGGTGCGAGAGGTCGGTCCAGTCGCTCTTCGGGAAGAGCGCGCCGACAGCCGCCTCGATCTTGTCGGGGTCGGTCTCCCCGGTCCACTTCCAGCGTCGCACCAGACGCTGGAAATGCGTGTCCACGGTGATGCCGGGCCGGCCGAAGGCATTGCCGAGCACGACGAAGGCCGTCTTGCGGCCCACACCGGGAAGCTTGACGAGATCCTCGAGCCGGCCCGGCACCTCGCCGCCGAAATCCTCCGCCAGCGCCTTCGAAAGGCCTATCACCGACTTGGTCTTGGCCCGGAAGAAGCCGGTGGGACGCAGGATCTCCTCCACCTCCTCCGGGTTGGCGGCGGCCAGGTCCTCGGGGGTGGGGTACTTCGCGAAGAGGGCGGGGGTCGTCTGGTTGACGCGCAGGTCGGTGGTCTGGGCCGACAGGACCGTGGCGACCACGAGCTGGAAGGGGTTCTCGAAGTCCAGCTCGGGGTGGGCGTACGGGAACACCTCGGCGAGCTCCCGGTTGATCCGCCGGGCGCGGCGGACGAGGGCGAGGCGCGACTCCGCCTCGGGCGGCTTGGCCGCCCTGCCCGTGGCCGCGGGCTTCGCAGGCCTCACCGGCTTGGCCGAATCCGTCGGCTTCGCCCCGGTCGCCTTGCTCGCACCCGCGCTTGAGGCCGTGTCCGAGGTGTTGTTCGAGCTGCCGTTCGAGATCGAGGGCGACCTCGGATCCGAGGTCGCCCTCCCGGTCGCACTCGCGGTCGATTTCTTCTTCACCGGCGCCTTCTTTGTCGGTTTCGCCGTTTCCCTGCCGCCATCCGAGCCCTGTTCGCCCACGGCGGAATCCCGGTGCGCCGCCACCCGAACAGCCCCTCGGGCCTGCTCTCCCACCGGCGATTTGGACACCCGGCCAGCCTACGGCTCGGCACCGACATCCGCCCCGACCCCTGAGGACCGGCCCCCAATTGGACCCCTGCCGCTTACCCCGGCAGGCCTGTGCGGCATCCTTGTGACAGATCACACTGTTTGGACTGTCCGGCAAACTGGGCACTTCGGTCCCCTGGTACGCGGGGATCAGGATCCCCTGAGCAGGTCGACAAGGAGAGAACACGTGGACGACGTTCTGCGGCGGAACCCGCTCTTCGCGGCGCTCGACGACGAGCAGGCCGCGGAGCTTCGCGCCTCGCTGAGCGAGGTGACCCTCGCACGGGGCGACTCCCTGTTCCACGAGGGCGACCCCGGAGACCGGCTCTACGTGGTCACCGAGGGCAAGGTCAAGCTCCACCGCACCTCCCCCGACGGCCGCGAGAACATGCTGGCCGTCGTCGGGCCCAGCGAGCTCATCGGTGAGCTGTCACTCTTCGACCCGGGCCCGCGCACCGCGACCGCCACAGCCCTGACCGAGGTCAAACTGCTCGCCCTCGGCCACGGAGATCTCCAGCCCTGGCTGAACGCCCGCCCCGAGGTCGCCACCGCGCTGCTGCGGGCCGTCGCGCGCAGGCTGCGCAAGACCAACGACGCCATGTCGGACCTCGTCTTCTCCGACGTTCCGGGCCGGGTCGCCCGTGCCCTGCTGGACCTCTCCCGCCGCTTCGGCGTGCAGTCCGAGGAGGGCATCCACGTCGTCCACGACCTCACGCAGGAGGAGCTGGCCCAGCTGGTCGGCGCGTCCCGCGAGACGGTCAACAAGGCCCTGGCGGACTTCGCCCAGCGCGGCTGGCTCCGCCTGGAGGCCCGCGCGGTGATCCTCCTGGACGTCGAACGCCTTGCGAAGCGGTCCCGCTGACCCGATCCCGCTGACCTGACCCGGCCCTCCGGGGCCACTGACCCCGGGGACCAGAGCTGCAGGCCCCAGGGTTCCCGGGGCCTGCCCGGCCCTACCTGCCCGGCCCCAGGTCCTGTCCGGAGTTTCCCGTCGTCGCCCGAAGGGCGGCCCTGCTGCGTCTGGTGCGGTGCCTCGGTGTGCGGCCGGACCGCCCTCGTACCGGACGTACCCGGGTGATCCGGCCGTGCGGCCAGGTGCCGTGCCGGACCCCGCACGGCAGACGGGACACTCCGGACAGGGCCTAGATGAGCCCGTGTTCCCGCAGGTACTCCAGCTGCGCGCGGACCGACAGCTCCGCGGCCGGCCACAGGGAGCGGTCCACGTCGGCGTAGACGTGGGCGACGACCTCGGACGGGCTGTGGTGGCCGTTCTCCACGGCCGTCTCCACCTGGGCCAGGCGGTGCGCGCGGTGCGCCAGGTAGTACTCGACGGCCCCCTGGGCGTCCTCCAGTACGGGGCCGTGGCCCGGCAGGACCGTGTGGACGCCGTCGTCGACCGTGAGCGAGCGCAGGCGGCGCAGCGTGTCCAGATAGTCGCCGAGGCGGCCGTCGGGGTGGGCCACGACGGTCGTACCGCGCCCCAGGACCGTGTCACCGGTGAGGACGGCCCCGTCGGCCGGCAGGTGGAAGGCCAGCGAGTCGGCGGTGTGACCGGGGGCGGGGACGATCCGCAGTTCCAGGCCGTCCACGGTGACCACGTCCCCGCCGGACAGTCCCTCGTCCCCCAGGCGCAGCTCCGGGTCCAGTGCCCGTACGTTCGTACCGGTCAGCTCGGCGAAGCGGGCGGCGCCCTCGGAATGGTCCGGGTGACCGTGCGTCAGCAGGGTGAGGGCGACGCGCTTTCCGGCCCGCTCGGCGCTGTCGACGACGCTGCGCAGATGCCCCTCTTCCAGCGGGCCCGGGTCGATCACGACCGCCCGCGCGGAACCGGGTTCCGACAGAATCCAGGTGTTGGTGCCGTCCAGGGTCATCGCCGAGGCGTTCGGCGCCAGGACGTTGACCGCCCGCGCGGTGGCGGGTCCGGAGAGGACCCCTCCGCGCGGTTGGCCGGGAAGGGCTGCCGCATCCGTCATGCGGGGGCTCCACCGTGGGGGTTGTGCTGAGTGTGCCGGGTGGGCTGGGCATGCTGCGGGACGTGCCGGGTGAACTCGTCGTGCCCCGGCCAGGACAGCACGACCTCGCCCTCCTCCAGCCGCGCGGTGGCCAGCACCGGCGTGAGGTCACGCGCGGGTGCCGCCTCGAGCGCCTGTGCCGCCGTCGTGTACGCCGTCAGCTGGCGCAGGGTCGCGATGGTCGGCGGCATCATCAGCAGCTCGCCCCGGTCGTACGCGGCGGCTGCCTCGCCCGGGGCGATCCACACCGTACGGTCGGCCTCCGTGGAGGCGTTCCGGGTGCGCTGTCCCTCGGGAAGGGCGGCGACGAAGAACCAGGTGTCGTAGCGGCGGGGCTCGAACTCCGGGGTGATCCACCGCGTCCACCCGCCGAGCAGGTCCGAGCGCAGGACCAGTCCCCGGCGGTCGAGGAACTCCGCGAAGGACATCTCCCGCGCGACGAGGGCCGCGCGATCCGCCTCCCAGTCCGGGCCCGTGGTGTCGCCGACCACGGAGTCGGGCGTCGGGCCCGCAAGCAGCACGCCGGCCTCCTCGTACGTCTCGCGCACCGCGGCGCAGACGACCGCCTGGGCCGCCGTTTCGCCGGCGCCGAGTCGGTCCGCCCACCACGCACGCGTGGGGCCCGCCCAGCGGACGCGGAGATCGTCGTCGCGCGGGTCGACCCCACCGCCGGGATAGGCGTACGCACCTCCGGCGAAGGCCATGGAGGTGCGTCGGCGCAGCATGTGGACGACGTAGCCGTCGCCGGTGTCCTTCAGGAGCATGACGGTGGCCGCGCGCTTCGGTGCGACCGGGACGAGGGTCCCGTCCGCGAGCGCGCGGATACGCTCCGGCCATTCCGGCGGATACCACTGCCCGCCGGTTCGAACACCCGGCCGGCCCCCGGCCTGCCCATCAGCCTGCGCATTCGCCATGGCCGGAGGCTATCTCTCGACGGGCCGATGTTCGAGGGGCAACCCGGGGAGCAGGGGAGAAGCACCCGCCCGCCCCCGCAAGCCCGCCCCCCTCAGTCCGTCCCCCTCAGTCCGTCCCCCTCAGTCCGTCCCGGTCAGTTCCACCTGGATCTCGACCTCCACGGGCGCGTCCAGCGGCAGTACCGCGACGCCCACCGCGCTGCGGGCGTGGACGCCCTTGTCGCCGAGGACGTCGACCAGCAGCTCGCTCGCGCCGTTGAGGACGCCCGGCTGGCCCGTGAAGTCCGCGGCCGAGGCCACGAACCCGGTGACCTTCACCACGCGCGCCACGCGGTCCAGGTCACCGGCGACGGACTTCACTGCGGCGAGGGCGTTCAGCGCACAGGTGCGCGCCAGCTCCTTCGCTTCCTCCGCCGTGACCTCGGCGCCGACCTTGCCGGTCAGCGAGAGCGCGCCGTCCACCATGGGAAGCTGGCCGGCGGTGTGGACGTACCGGCCGGACAGCACGGCCGGACGGTACGCGGCCAGCGGCGGAACCACCTCGGGCAGCCTCAGGCCGAGCTCGGCCAGCTTCGCCTCGACCTCGCTCACGCCTGCTTCTCCCGCTTCAGGTAGGCCACCAGCTGCTCGGGGTTGTTCGGGCCGGGAACGACCTGTACAAGCTCCCAGCCGTCCTCGCCCCAGGTGTCCAGAATCTGCTTCGTGGCGTGGACCAGCAGCGGAACCGTCGAGTACTCCCATTTCGTCATGCGGCGACTCTAGCGGCTGCATTCCGGGGAGATCCCACCCGGAGCCGACGGGACGCGCGGGGAGGAATTAGGCTCAAAGGCGTGAGCAGGCTTCAGGTCGTCAGTGGCAAAGGCGGAACCGGCAAGACCACGGTGGCCGCGGCCCTCGCGCTGGCTCTGGCCACGGAGGGGAAGCGGACGCTTCTCGTCGAGGTCGAGGGCCGCCAGGGCATCGCACAGGTCTTCGAGACGGAGGCGTTGCCGTACGAGGAACGAAAGATCGCCGTCGCCCCCGGGGGCGGGGAGGTGCACGCCCTCGCCATCGACGCGGAGCGTGCCCTTCTGGACTACCTCCAGATGTTCTACAAGCTGGGCGGTGCCGGACGGGCCTTGAAGAAGCTCGGCGCGATCGACTTCGCGACCACCATCGCGCCGGGTGTACGGGACGTGCTGCTGACCGGCAAGGCGTGCGAGGCGGTACGGCGCAAGGACAGGAGCGGACGGTTCGTCTACGACTACGTCGTGATGGACGCCCCGCCGACCGGGCGCATCACCCGCTTCCTCAACGTCAACGACGAGGTCGCGGGACTCGCCAGGATCGGCCCGATACACCATCAGGCACAGGCCGTGATGCGGGTGCTGAAATCGCCGGAGACGTCGGTGCACCTGGTCACGCTGCTGGAGGAGATGCCGGTCCAGGAGACCGTGGACGGCATCGCCGAGCTGCGGGCGGCCCGGCTGCCGGTGGGGCGGATCATCGTCAACATGGTGCGCCCGGAGCTGCTGGACGCGGCCGATCTGGAACGCGTGGGGACGGTCACGCGTTCTTCTCTCGCGCGGTCGTTGTCCTCGGCCGGTCTCGGCGGCGCGCGGCGCGGCGGGCACGCCGAGCGGCTGGTGGACCCTCTGCTCACGCAGGCGGAGGAGTACGCCGAGCGGTACGCGCTGGAGGCCGAGCAGCGCGCCGCGCTGGCCGAGGTGGAGCTGCCCCGGCACGAGCTGCCGCTGCTCGCGGAGGGCATGGACCTGGCGGGCCTGTACGAGCTGGCCGAGGAACTCCGCGCCCAGGGGGTGTCATGACCGGCAAGAACCCGCCCGCCGAAGCCGCACCCCGTACGGGCGTGCCCGTCACCGACCGGCAACCGAACCGGAAGCATCGGAAGCAGGGAATGTCATGAGTCGTCGTCCGGAACCGGCGCAGGCGCACGACCCGGCCCACGCGGGCGGCTCGGCCCGCCACCACCTCTCCTCCGTACCCACGCTCGATGTCGACCCGCTGATCGAGGACCGCGGCACCCGGATCGTGGTGTGCTGCGGTTCGGGCGGGGTGGGCAAGACGACCACCGCGGCGGCGCTGGGTCTGCGCGCGGCCGAGCGGGGGCGCAAGGTGGTCGTCCTGACCATCGATCCGGCCCGCAGGCTGGCCCAGTCCATGGGCATCGACTCCCTCGACAACATCCCCCGCCGGGTGAAGGGCATCGACGGCTCCGCGGGGGGCGAACTGCACGCGATGATGCTCGACATGAAGCGCACGTTCGACGAGATCGTCGAGGCGCACGCGGACCCCGAGCGGGCCTCGGCGATCCTGGGGAACCCCTTCTACCAGTCGCTCTCGGCGGGCTTCGCGGGCACGCAGGAGTACATGGCGATGGAGAAGCTGGGGCAGCTGCGGGCCCGTGACGAGTGGGACCTCATCGTCGTCGACACCCCGCCGTCCCGGTCCGCGCTGGACTTCCTGGACGCGCCGAAGCGGCTCGGTTCCTTCCTCGACGGCAAGCTCATCCGCGTCCTGCTGGCCCCGGCGAAGGTCGGCGGCCGGGCGGGGATGAAGTTCCTGAACGTCGGGATGTCCATGATGACCGGCGTCCTGGGAAAGGTGCTCGGAGGCCAACTGCTGGGCGACGTGCAGACGTTCGTGGCAGCGATGGACTCCATGTTCGGCGGGTTCCGTACCCGCGCGGACGCCACGTTCAAGCTGCTCCAGGCGCCCGGGACCGCGTTCCTGGTGGTCGCGGCCCCGGAGCGGGACGCGCTGCGCGAGGCCGCGTACTTCGTGGAACGGCTGGCCGCCGAGGACATGCCGCTGGCCGGCCTGGTCCTCAACCGGGTGCACGGCAGCGACGCCGACCGGCTGTCGGCCGAGCGGGCACTCGCCGCCGCAGAAAATCTTGAGGACTCCCGCATTGTGGATCAGGAGGGCGGGAAAGCTGGACTTCGTAACTCACCCGACCCATACAAGAGTTCGGCCGACCCCGCTGCGGAGACTCCCACTCCGGAGGCACCCGGGGCCCCCGACACATCCAAGTCACCCACAACCGTCTCTCCCGGCACCCCGGCACAGGACGACGTCCCCGACGGAGGCTCCCCCGCCACCGTGGACGACACCGGCGCCGGGGTCGGCGCCGACAGAGCGGGCGAGGTGGACGCGGAGCGGTCCGTCGACCAGCTCACCGTGGGCCTGTTGAGGCTGCACGCCGAGCGGATGCAACTGCTCTCACGCGAGCAGCGCACACGGGACCGCTTCACCGCGCTCCACCCCGAGGTGGCGGTGACGGAGGTGGCCGCGCTGCCCGGCGACGTGCACGACCTCGCGGGGCTGCGGGACATCGGCGACCGGCTCGCGGCCAACCGGCCGGAGCTGCCCGGGGCGAGCGCCTGACACACGTCGGCACGCCCTGACGGCGGCGCCGTGCCCCGTCACCGGACCAGCCGTCACTGACGCCCACGTGCCCCGAGGCGCGCCGACATCCCCTGACGGACCGGTCCGCAAGTCCCCACGGATCCACGGGCCCACGGGTCCGCACCGACGGCCCCGTCGCCACGCGCGGCCGAGCACCGACCAGCGGCCGAACACCGACCACCCGCGGAACACCGACCGTCCGCCGAACGCCGCCCGCACGCGGAGTCCTGCCCGCACGGAGTCTGCTCGCCCGGAGTCCTGCCCGCCGTGCTCCCCCGCAGAGGCCAAGAACCCCCCGAGAGCCCTCAGCCCACCGCCACGAGGTTCGCGTACACCTCGTCGTCGAGGGGGACGCCCCCTGTCCCCTGCTCGTACTCCGTGCGCGCGGTCTCCAGCAGCCGGCGCCAGGACGTCACCGTGGGCCGCCGACGCAGCAGCGCGCGACGTTCACGTTCCGTCATCCCTCCCCATACGCCGAACTCGACGCGGTTGTCGAGCGCGTCGGCCAGGCACTCCGTGCGTACCGGACATCCGGTGCACACCGCCTTGGCCCTGTTCTGCGCTGCTCCTTGAACGAACAGCTCATCCGGATCAGTAGTGCGACAGGCAGCCTGCGCACTCCAGTCGGTAACCCAGCCCATACCGGCGCCGTCCTCTCCCGAATCGAGGCTCCCCCACGGCGGCAGCGGCATATTCACCGCCGCCAGTTGAGGACGTTACGGAAGGTGGGCACAGCGCAACACCCCCAGCAGGCCCAATCTTGAATGGCCCGAACGGACTATGGGTAAGCGGCAGATCACCCGGGGGAGTGAGGTGGCGACATCCGCGACAATCCCGAGGTTTCAGGTCGTTTCACTTGCGCCACAACGGACACCATGTGACACGGGAGGTGGTTCCGGACACGCACCCAACACGCGCCGACAAAAAAGTCGGAGGGATCCGGAACGATTCGGGGTCGCCGGACGTATTGATACGTGACCTCACTGCTGTGACAGTTGCGAGCAGCTTAGGCCAAGGCCTGTACGCCTGTCCGGCGAACGAGAACGTAGGCTGCTCCCATGCCAAAGAAGCGCTCGGGCGGTGGTCTGTCGCCAACGCAGCAGGCCGCCAAGTTCCTCGGTGTCAGTGTCCTGTCAGGAGCGGTACTGGCCGGTATCGCGATCCCCGCCGTGGGTGCGCTGGGCCTCGCCGCCAAGGGGTCGGTGGAGAGCTTCGAGGAGCTCCCCGCCAACCTCAAGACGCCTCCGCTGAGCCAGCGCACCACCATCCTCGACGCGGAGGGCGGCAAGATCGCGACCGTCTACTCGCGTGACCGCACGGTGGTCGACCTCAAGGACATCTCGCCGCACCTGCAGAAGGCGATCGTCGCGATCGAGGACTCGCGCTTCTACGAGCACGGTGCGGTCGACCTCAAGGGCGTACTGCGCGCGCTCAACCGCAACGCGCAGACCGGCGGCGTCTCCGAGGGCGCGTCCACCCTGACGCAGCAGTACGTGAAGAACGTCTTCGTGGAGGAGGCCGGCGACGACCCGACGAAGGTCGCGCAGGCCACCCAGCAGACCATCGGCCGCAAGATCCGCGAGCTGAAGTTCGCGATCCAGGTCGAGGAGGAGCTGGGCAAGAAGAAAATCCTCGAGAACTACCTGAACATCACGTACTTCGGCCAGCAGGCCTACGGCGTGGAGGCCGCCGCCCAGCGCTACTTCTCCAAGCCCGCCAAGGATCTCACCCTCCAGGAGTCGGCCCTCATCGCCGGCCTCGTCCAGTCGCCGAGCCGGTACGACCCGGTCAACGACGAGGCGGAGGCCACCAAGCGGCGCAACGTGGTCCTGGCACGGATGGCCGAGGTGGGTGACATCTCCCGGGAGGAGGCCGCCGAGGCGTCGGGGACACCGCTCGGGCTGAAGGTCAGCAAGCCGAAGAACGGCTGCATCACGGCGGTCGACGATGCGGCCTTCTTCTGCGACTACGTGCGCGAGGTGTTCCTGAACGACCCGGTCTTCGGGAAGAAGCAGGAGGACCGGGCCAAGGTCTGGAACCAGGGCGGCCTGACCATCCGTACGACGCTCGCCCCGCAGGCGCAGAAGTCGGTGCGGGAATCGCTGAAGACGCACGTCTACAAGTCGGACAAGGTCGCCGCGGCGACCACCCTGGTCGAGCCCGGCAGCGGCAAGATCCTCGCGATGGGACAGTCCAAGCCGTTCGGCTACGGCAAGGACGAGACCGAGTACAACTACTCGGTCGACGCCGCCATGGGCGGTTCCAACTTCGGGTTCCCGACCGGTTCGACGTTCAAGCCGTTCGTGGCCGCGGCGGCGCTGGAGCAGGGCCGTCCGGCGACGCAGACGTACCCCGCGCCCTATGAGATGCCGTACCCGGACCGGGTCCAGACGTGCAGCGGCAACCCCTGGGTCAACAGCCGCAACGAGGAACTCGAGAACGAAGCGGAGTCCGAGGTCGGGCCGTACGACCTGAAGGGGGCGATGGCCCTGTCGGTCAACACCTTCTTCGTGGAGATGCTCGCCGACATCGGGATGTGCCCGGTGGTGAAGATGACCGACGCCCTGGGAGTGGTCCAGGGCAACGGCGACAAGGTCCCCGAGGTGCCGTCGTCGATGACGCTCGGCTCGACCGGCCTCTCGCCGCTGACCATGGCGAGCGCCTACGCGGCCTTCGCCAACCGGGGCATGTACTGCACGCCGATCGCGATCGAGTCGATCACGCAGAAGATCAGCGGGAAGCAGCAGTCACTCGAGGTTCCGAAGTCCACGTGCAAGCGGGCGATGTCCGAGGGGACCGCGGACACCATCAACACCCTGCTGCAGGGCGTGGTCGACTCCGGTACGGGACGTGAGGCCGGCCTGACCGACCGCCAGAACGCGGGCAAGACAGGCACGACGGATGAGCGGCGGAACGCCTGGTTCGTCGGCTACACGCCGAACCTGTCGGGTGCCGTCTGGGTCGGCAGCCCTCAGCAGGACGTCAAGATGCAGAACATCACGATCGGCGGGGTCTCCCACGCGCTCGTCTTCGGTGGCGCGGTCCCTGGTCCGATCTGGAAGGACGCCATGACCGGCGCCCTGTCGGGCAAGGAAGCGCCCAGCTTCAACCTCGTCAACATCCCGGACCGCGAGGACGAGGACGAGGACGAGGACGAGGACGAGAACCGCGACCGCGGCCGGGACCGGGACCGGGACCGGGGGAACAACGGCAACGGCGACAGCAACGACGGCCGCAACAACAACGCCGGCGGGATCATCGGAGGCCTTTTCGGCGGCGGCAACGGCGGCAACAGCAGCGGCGGGACCGATACCAACGGCGGAGCCGAACCGCTCCCGACCATCTCCATCCCGGAGAACTTCATCCAGGGCCCCGGCAACGGGCCCGGCGGACGACGCTGACGGCACACAGACGACACAGACGAAGGGCCCCTCTTCTCCGTGCTTGGGCTCGAGAGGGAGGGGTCCTCCGCTGTCCACCGGCTCAGCTGCCGGCGAGGGACTTCTTCACCGCGGCGGCCACGCGACCGCCCTCCGCCTGCCCGGCCACCTTCGGGTTGACGATCTTCATGACCTCGCCCATGGCCCGCGGGCCCTGGGCACCGGCCGCCTTCGCCTCCTCGACGGCCTGGGCGACGATCGCGTTCAGCTCGTCGTCGGACAGTTGCTGGGGCAGGTAGCGCGCGAGGAACTCACCCTCCGCCTTCTCCCGCTCGGCCTGCTCGGGACGCCCGCCCCGGGCGAAGGCGTCCGCCGCCTCACGGCGCTTCTTCGCCTCGCGGGTGATCACCTCGAAGACCTCGTCGTCGGAGAGCTCGCGCTTCTCCGTCCCCGCGACCTCCTCCTTGGTGATCGCGGTGAGCGTCAGCCGGAGCGTCGAGGAGCTGAGCTCGTCGCGCTCTCTGATCGCAACGTTGAGGTCGTCGTGCAGCTTCGACTTGAGCGTGGTCATGCCTTGATTGTCGCAGGAACGGAGGGAGGGACGCCCACGCATTCACGGCGTGCTCCCGAACCCCGGTGTCACAGGGCCCGTTCGGGCGGACGGTCACCAGCCCGCTCCGGACCGACCGCCCGGAGGGTGACCGCGGAACATCCGCTCCTCCCGGATCTGACACGATGGGCATATGCGCGCGCGATACGGAATCCCCCTGGGAATCACGGCGGCCGGTGCCGCCGGACTGGTGTACGCGGCGGGCTTCGAGGCCCGCTCCTTCCGACTGCGGCGGGTGACGATCCCGGTCCTGCCCGCCGGAGTGCGCCCGCTGCGCGTGCTGCAGGTATCCGACATCCACATGGTGAGCGGCCAGCGCAAGAAGCAGCGCTGGCTGCGCTCACTGGCGGGTCTGCGTCCGGACTTCGTGATCAACACGGGCGACAACCTGTCCGACCCGGAGGGCGTCCCGGAGGTACTGGACGCGCTGGGCCCGCTGATGGAGTTCCCGGGCGCGTACGTCTTCGGCTCCAACGACTACTACGGCCCGAAGCTGCGCAACCCCGCCCGCTACCTGATCGAGAAGGTCCAGGGCCGGCACGGCCTGAACGGTAACCCCCCAGTCGCCGACGTGGTCCACAACCCGTGGGAGGACCTGCGGGACGGCTTCGACGGCGCGGGCTGGCGGAACCTGACGAACACCAGGGACACCCTGAAGATCGAGGGCGCCACGATCGAGCTGACCGGCCTGGACGACCCGCACATCAAACGGGACCGCTACACGGAGGTGGCGGGCGGCCCGTCGGGCACGGCCGACTTCTCGATGGGTGTCGTCCACGCCCCCTACCTGCGCGTCCTGGACTCCTTCACGGCTGAGGGCTACCCCCTGGTCCTGGCCGGCCACACCCACGGCGGCCAGCTCTGCGTCCCGTTCTACGGCGCCCTGGTCACCAACTGCGACCTGGACACCGACCGCGTGAAGGGCCTGTCCTCGCACACCTCCGAGGGTCGGACGTCCTACCTCCACGTCTCCGCGGGCTGCGGAACCAGCCGCTACACCCCGTTCCGCGTCGCCTGCCCTCCGGAGGCGACGCTGATGACACTGGTGGGGCGGGAGTAACCCGGAGCCGGGGCGGTCCAGGCACCAGGACGGCCCGGGTACGGAGACGGCCCGGGTGGTGACCGGGTAGTGAGGGGCGGCCCGGACACGGGACGACAGGCCACCCGGCGCCGAGGTCCCCCGTCCGGCCCACCCGCATCGCCCCGACCAGGTCGTTCACCCACTCTGGGTTCATGACCGCCCCGATACCCAGGGACATCCCTGACCTTCCCGTCATCCCGGGGAGACGAACGAACCTCATGCCGTCGTCCGCCCCCGCGGGAGCCGTGGCACCGCCTGTGCACCGCCCCCTGACAGCGGCGTACCGCCTGCTCCTGGCGCTGGCAGCGATCGCGGCGGTGACCGTGGAGCTCCTGCTCGGCAGCCCGGCGCGCGTCCTGAGCCACTTCGCGATCCAGAGCACGCTCCTGCTGGCCGCGGTCATGCTCGCCTCGGCCGGCAGGGCCTGGGCGGCCCGCCGCCCCCTGCCGGGCGCCCTGACCGGAGCGACGCTGCTGTACGTGGTCGCGGCAGCCCTGGTCCACCACGTACTCCCGGCGGACGCGACACCGGCGTTCACGATGACGGATCCGACCACGACGGCAACCCTGACCGGAACAGCCGCCACGCTGGCCGCCCTCGCGCCGCCCGCCCTGCACACGGTGCTCCCCGTCGCCGCGGTCCTGGACTGGCTGCTCCTCTCCCCGCCGGCCCGCACACGCCTCACCCACGCCGCCGCATGGCTCCTGTACCCGACGGCGTACCTGACCTTCACCCTGACCCTCGGCGCCCTCCTCCCCGACGGCGCAGCCCGCTTCCCCCACCCCTTCCAGGACATCGGCCGGCACGGCTACCAGCACGTCCTGGGCGTCTCCCTCCTCCTGCTCCTCGCCCTCTACGCCCTGGCCCTCGTCCTCGTCACCGCGGACCGCACCCGCCCGGACCCCGTCCGCCTCGGCGCCAAAACCGGATTTCGTCTCCAGCCACCGGTGGGCTAAAGTGAACGTCGTCGCCGTGAGAGCAGCGACAATCGGGGTGTGGCGCAGCTTGGCAGCGCGCTTCGTTCGGGACGAAGAGGTCGTGGGTTCAAATCCCGCCACCCCGACAGAGAAACACCAGGTCCCCAGGCTATTCACGTGAGTAGGCTGGGGACCTGTTTTCGTTTGCGTGACTACCTGAGTGACTACCGCTCCGGGCCGCGCTTGAAGATGCCGTCCATGACCACCGCGCCAGTCTGGATCACGGGACGGATCTGCTTCCGGTAGACCTCCTCGGTCACGGCTGTCCCGGAGTGGCCGACGAGCCGGGAGATCTCCTCCAGCGGGACGCCACTGTCGGACAGCAGGACTCTGCTGCTCAATTCGGCGAGCGATCACGTGCCGTGCTTTCAGGGCTCGGCCGCGCCCGGCCTGCCTGCATCTGCGACGCGCTCTGAAGGCCGTATCGGCACGGCGTCATCACGCCGGGTAATTGCGCAGCAGAGTCCAGCAGGGACACAAAGCTGTGCCGAAGCTCCCGAGGCGTCCACTCCCCGGCGGTGATCCCTTCAGCCTCCTTGAGAGCCTGCCGGAAGGCCCGTCGCACGTTGGTCGCATCGAGAGGCTTGCCCACGGCCGACGAGAAGACCAAGCCGTGTTCTTCCCACCGGTCATCAGCAGCCAGTCGCTCCCAGCCCTGTTCTTCGAAGTGCTTCCAAAGAACCTCGACGCAGCCCCTCCCTGTCACCGTGAGGTGAAACATCCCGGTTCGCCGGGTTGGCCTGAGAGGGCACGACAGGAGCCTCACCCCCCATGACCAGCAAGAAGTCACACGCGCCCGCATCCGCCGACCCGGCGGCGAAGCCGAAGCGCCGCACATTCACCCCGGAGTACAAGCTGCGGATCGTCGCCGAGTACGACGCCGCCGCGCCCGGCGAGAAGGGCGCGATCCTGCGCCGGGAGGCGCTGTACTCCTCCCACGTCATCGAGTGGCGCCAGGCCCGCGACGCCGGCGCCCTGGAACACCTCGTCGACCGCCGCACCAGCCCGGCGAGGCCGAAGAAGCCACAGGCCGAGTTCGAGGTCGAGAAGCTGCGCAAGCGGATCGAGCGCCTGGAGAAAGAGCTGACCAAGAAGGCCGCCGTGCTGCGCGAGGCATTTCCGCGCGGACTGCGCGGCCCCACCGTGGCCCTGACCTACGCCCTCAAGCGCGGCGTCAAGCACGGCTGGTGGCCCGAGGGCACCGAAGCGCCGGTCACCGTCGTCTACGGCGGCGGCCCGCAGGACGGATGGCGGCAAGCCGCGGCCTACGAGATGTCCGGCGAGGATCTGGCCGTCTTCCGCACCGCCTTCGCCCACTCCAGCCCCGAGCCCCGGACCGCCTGGGATGAGGATGTGCCCTCCGCACTCGCCCCGCACCCGGGCTGGGCGCCCGATGCCGACGTGCCGAACGCGTTCGACATGGTCGCCGACGAGCCGCCGGCCAGCCCCAACTTCCCGAACGGCACGGCCAGATGAGTGGGGGTTGCGCGGCTAGCCCCCGTCTGCAGCAAAGTCGGCGCGGCCCGTCACAGCGGCGGGCCCTACCCGCCTCGCAGGAGTGATGCCGCCGTGTCCGCGCTCTTCGACAAGTTCCTGATCCCGGCCGCAGTCGGCCTGATCGTCACCGGTCTCACCGCCGCGGCCAGCTGGCTCTACCGGCGTCGCCGAAGCAGCCTGACGCCACCTCGCGTGCTGCGCCGCTTCAGTCTGCTGGGCACCACCGGCGCCGACGGCGGCCCCGTGCAGTACGAGACCACCCGGGCGCCCGGCAGCGTCATCACCCGCCGGATCGGCAGCCTCTCGCACCGCTTTGAGCTGACCGAAGCCCCGCTTGGCGACGGCACCTTCGCCGCCGAACCCCTCGACCACCTGTAGGACAGCCAGCGCTTGGTCTGTGACCGCGAGCGCCCCCAACCGGGGATGATCAATGACCGCCGTCGAACATAATGATCGGGCGTTCCACGAAAGAGGAGGAAGCACGCCAGACGACGACAGACCGCGTAAAGAGCGTTCCCAACCGCCACGGTGTACGTGACGTTCACGGAAGCGGCCACACGGCTCGCCGCCCGGCACACGCGCCCTCCGGCACGTTCACCCCACGCGATCAGGTTCACCATCAAGGCCAGCCGAAACGGCTGGGTTTGCCGCCAAACAACTCGATTGAATGACAGCAGACACTTGCCCAAAGTAGCGAGCCGTGTCCACGTAGCTCCGGCACGCGATCGCCAGGGGCTTTCGTGGTGCGCGCCGTGGCTCAGAGGCGCCCTTGACCAAGGTCGACGAGGGCTGTTGCGTTAGGGAAGTTGGGGCGTTCTACTCGGGGGTTGCTTTCGTGACCAGGTCGGTTGGCAGTGCGTGGTATCTCACCAGCGGCGCCAGGTGGGAATCGGCCGCTCCCCTGGCTGCTGCTGGGGCCTCCGTATGAGACTCCGGCGCGGGATCGCGATCGCCGTCGTCGCCGGAGGCGGCGCTGTGACCACCATGCTGGTCGGGCTCGTCACGAACGCCGTGTCCGACGAGTCGCGGTGGCCCGGCTGGCTGGGGTGGTTACAGGAGCACGCCTGGTTCTCGTTCGTCGTGTTGGGCGTGACGATGGCGGGGCTGACGGCCCTGCTCGCCGGGCTCTCCGAGACGCAGTCTCCCACCCCGCCAGGGCGACCGGAGGATGGAGCGGGGCCACCAGGGGCCGCCCAGGTGCTGCGTTCGCTGCCGCGCGACACAGCCGCGTTCACCGACCGTGCCGCGGAACTGGAGCGGCTGGTGGGCTCAGTGCGGGCCTCACAGGAGCGTGGTCAGGGGCTGCCCGTTCATGTGATCGACGGCATGCCAGGCGTCGGGAAGACCGCCTTCGCCGTGCACGTCGGCCACCTGCTTTCTGAGCGCTTCCCCGACGGACAACTCTTCGTGAACCTCAACGGGCACACGCCGGGGCGCACTCCGGTGCAGGCCAGCGAGGCGCTCGCCTCACTTCTCACGGCCGCCGGCGTGCCGACCCAGCAGATTCCCGTCGGTGACGACGTCGGAGCGGTCACGGAGGCCCGGGCGGCCATGTGGCGGAGCAGGCTCGCGGACAAGAAGGCGCTGCTGATTCTCGACAACGCGGCCAGCTACCGGCAACTGGAACCGCTGCTCCCCGGCGGGAGCGGGTGCCTGGTGTTGGTGACCAGCCGCAAGCGGCTGGTGGCGAACGAGGAGGTGGTTATGTCGGTGGAAGCACTGCCGCCGGATCACGCGGTCGACCTCTTCGTGCGACTCAGTGGGCGGCCGTCAGACGCTCTCGGTCGGGATGTGGTGGACGAGTTGGTGCGGCTGTGCGGGTGTCTGCCGCTGGGCGTGTCGCTTCTCGCGGCGAGGCTGCGACACCATCCGTCGTGGAGCGCCGAGGACCTGCGCGGGCGACTGGTGGCGGCACGGGACCGCCTGGGGGAGCTGCGCGCCGGGGAACGCGCCGTCACCGCGACGTTCGATCTCTCCTACCGAGATCTCGCGCCGGAGCGGCAGCGCTTCTTCCGACAGCTCGGGTTCTTCCCCGGCACCGATCTCGACCCGCACGTCGGTGCGGCTCTTGGTGAGGTCTCGGTCGTGATGGCCCGTCGGCATCTTGAGGCGCTCTACGACGACCACCTGATCGACGAGCAACCAGGGAGTCGCTACCGGCTGCACGATCTCTTGCGCGCCTACGCTCGCGGTCTCACCGCCGAGGGAGAGGGCATGGACCACGTACAGGCCGTCCAGCGTGTGTGCACCTACTACCTGGCCGCTCTCGCCCTCGCGAACGGGCACATCGTGCGCAGCGGAGCCGCGGTGCCACCGGTGCCGGACAACGCCTCGCGGGCGGAGACACCGGTCCTGGAGTCGCGGGCGGATGCCCTGAGCTGGCTGGAGACCGAGCGGGCCAACGTCCTGGCCTGCGTCCGGCGGGCGAATGGCCTCGCCCTGTACGACCTCGTGGTCCGGCTCGCCGCGGCCATGGCGCCCTTCCTGCGCCAGGCTGGCCCCTGGGACCAGGCCGTCGGGCTCCACCGGACCGCCGCCGAGGCCGCCCGCCACACCGGCGACCAGCGGGCGCAGGGTGATGCCCTCGCCGAGCTGGGTGTCGTACGCCGCTTCACGGCTTCCTACCCACAGGCGATCGAGGCCCTGAACGACGCCGTGACGGCGTACGACGCGGTCGACGACCGGCGCGGCAAGGCGGACGCGCTCAACCAGCTCGGCATCGTCTGGTACCTGACCGCGGACAACGAGGACGCGGCCCGCGCCCAGACCGAGGCCCTCGCCCTCTACCGTGAGCTGGGGGACCGGCTCGGACAGGCGAACGCGCTCGCGGATCTCGGCATGACACACCGACAGATGAGCCGGTTCGACGCGGCGGTGGAGGCGCAGAGCGAGGCCCTGGCGATCTATCGAGAACTCGGTGACCGGTACGGGGAGGCGAACTCCCTGCGGGACCTGGGTGTCGCGCACTGCCTCATGGGCGCGTACGACCTGGCCGCGCGGCATCACCAGGAAGCGTTCGACATCTACCTGGAGCTGGATGACCGGGTGCACCAGGCTTACGCGCTGAACGAATTGGGCGTCGTCCGACGGCTGACCGGGGACATCGAGGGAGCGCGGACGGCACACAACCAGGCCATGACGCACTTCACCGAGCTCGGTGAACGGTTCGGCCGCGCGACCAGCGTCCGCCACCTTGGCATCGTGGAGCGGGTGACCGGGGATGCGACACAGGCGATCCGGCTTCTGGAGGAGGCCCTGGACGCCTACCGCGAGCTCGGCAGCCGCGGGGGTGAGGCCGGCTCGCTGAGCGAGCTGGGCGTGGCGCGCGGCATCGTCGGTGAGCGGGACGGCGCGATCGAGGCGTTCCGACGCGGTTTGGAGATCCTGCGGGGCTTGGGCGACCGGTGCGGTGAGGCGGAGGCACTGAACCACTGGGGGATGCTGCTGCTCACCTCCGATGAACCGACAGCCGCCCGTCGGCACTTTGGTCAGGCGCTCACGCTCGCGCGGGACATCCGCTGCCCGCTGGAGGAGGCGCGGGCACTGGAGGGCATCGGCCGCTGCGACCGGACGGTAGACGGGCCTGGTCACGGCGTGGACTCGCTGAGAGCCGCAGTGACCGTGTACCGGCGGTTGGGAGTGAGCGCGTCCGTGGACGACATCGAACGGTTGCTGGTGTAGCAGTCCGGCTGACGCCGACCATGTGGCCGAATTTCCCATGCCAGGTGGGTGGTTGAGGATGCTACGTTTCCAGCTGATCTGTCGCTTCAACCCCGTCGCACCGTGCCACCTCCGGCACGTACCTCACGAGGAGCGTTGAATGCCGTCACCCACGTCCGCCACCGAGCCATGCACCATCACGCCTGTCGGCCCGGCATCCGCGGAGCCGATGGTGGCCGGCACCGCCGTCCTGGACCGCGTGGCCGCACGCGTCCGGCAGCGGCTGGAGGCCGAGGAGGGCGCGACGAGCCGGGTCGGTGACGGTGCCCACGCGGCCTCGCTCATCTGGCCCTGGCCGCTGTAAGCACATCCGCTCGATGACAGAACCCGAAGGCCCCGCTCCTTTCCAGACATTCATCCTCAAGGTCGCCAACCGCTGCAACATCGACTGCGACTACTGCTTCGTCTTCAACTCCAAGGACCAGGCGGCGCGGCGTCTGCCCGCCCGAATGGACCTCGCTGTGGCCCAGGCTGCGGCCCGGCGGATCGGTGAGCACGCCACCGTGCACGGCCTTCGGACCATCCACGTCGTACTGCACGGCGGGGAGCCGCTTCTCGTCGGCATCGGGCACATGGCCGGTCTGCTGGAGGCCGTCCGGGACGCCGCGCCGGCCGGGACCCGGGTCCTCTTCGAGCTCCAGACCAACGGGACTCTTCTGTCCGATGCGTGGCTGGACCTCTTCGAACGGTACGAGGTTGCGGTCGGCGTGAGCCTCGACGGACCGCCACCTGCGAATGACCGGCACCGGCTGACCCACGCCGGGCGGTCGAGCGCCGCCTCCGCCGTGCGCGGCATCGAACTCCTGCGGTCGCGGCCACACCTGTTCGCGGGGCTGCTCGCCGTCGTGGACCTGGCCAACGACCCCGTGGAGGTCCACGACTACCTGGCGGCGTTCGAACCGCCCGTGATCGACTTCGGCCTGCCGCACGCGACCCACGACGACCCGCCGCACCGCTCCGACCCGAGCGTGCCCGAGTACGGACTGTGGATGAGCAGGGTGTACGACGCCTGGCTCGCCCGGCTCGAGTACAGGCACAGCGTCCGGATGCTGGAGGACATCGTGGCCCTCAGCTCTGGCGTGCGCGGCTCGGTGGAGACACTTGGCCTGGCCCCGCCGACGAGCGTCGTGATCGAGTCCGACGGCTCCATCGAGGCCGTGGACACCCTGCGGTCGGTCGAGGAGGGCGCCTCCTGGCTCGGGCTCGACGTCCTCCGCCACTCCTTCGACGAAGCGCTGTCGCACCCGAAGCTGCTGCACCGGCAGCATGGCAAAGAGGCGCTCGCCGAGCAGTGCCGCGCCTGCCCACTCGTGGACGTGTGCGGCGGTGGCTACCTCCCGCACCGCTTCAGCGAAGCCCAGGGCTACCGGAACCCGTCTGTCTACTGCGCGGACCTGGAGTACCTCATCCGACACGTCCAGGGCTCCCTGCGGCAGCACGGCTGGGACCCGTATGCGCAGGCCGCCTCGTTGCCGTAGACGCGTATGCCGTACCGCCAGGAGGGGATCACGCGTTGGAGCGAATGAGTGCAGCAGTGACCGAAGCTACCGAGGAACGACAGGAGGCGCCGATGAGCGTGACGATCCGCCCTGCGGAGAAGCGGGACGTCCCGGCCATGGCCGAGCTGATCGAGGAGATCGAGCGGTTCTACGGTGCGACCGACACCGACATCCAGCCACTGGAGGAACGCCGAACCCAGGTCGAAGAGGCGCTGTTCGGCTCGCCGCCGCTGGCCTCCGCGCTGCTCGTCGAGGACGAGACCGGGGACATCGTCGGACTCGCCGCCTACTCATTCCTCTGGCCGGCTGCTGGCTCCTCACACTCTCTGTTCCTCAAGGAGCTGTACGTCCGCAACACGCTCCGACGGCAGGGCATTGGTGCCCGCCTCATGGACGAACTCCGTGCCATCGCCGCAGCGCGCCCCGGGTGCAGCCGCGCGGAATGGATGACTGATAGCGACAACCCGGGGGCACGGGCCTTCTACAAGTCGCTCGGGTTCGCCGAGTTCGACGGGAAGATCGTCTACCGGGTCGATTCCGGCACGGCGTGAGGGTGGTACGAGTCCAGTGGAAGTGGAGCGCTGCGACGAGTGCGGCGGCAAGACCGTCATCGGGCTCGGATGCGAGTGTCCGCCGGGCTCGTCCGCGTCGGCGTCGGCGACCCCGCGTTCGATGAGTACATTCGTGAGGACGGAGTGGCGTACTCACCCGGAGGACACGATCCTGATCTCCCCGAAGCAGGTCGCGCACAGGCCAGGATGGTGCGACCACATGACCGAGGACGACGTACGGCCGCCGCGCTGGGGATGGATCCCGAATCCTCCTCCCGGGCTCTGGGAGCGGTTGAGCAGTGTTTCTCCGGCGACCGCCACCGCGGGCAATCCGAGGCGGCGGGCCGTGCGACGGTGCACCCACTGTGAGGCGAACCTTGCGCAGGGCTGACCACCGTGCTGCGACAACGGCGGGCGCGGCCTCACCCGTCAACGGCCGCACCCACCTGCGTCAGGATCAGTAGCTGATGACGAGCCGCACGGAGGGCCGGTCGATCACGGCTCCGTCGGCGAGGTCACTGTCCGGTGTGTCCGCGGGGTAGGCCGTGACCACGGGTTCGGCGATCCGGGCCGTGCCCCAGGCGCGGATCTGCGCGCAGATCCGCTCGGCGAGATCGGCGCCGGCCGGGCCATAGCCGACGGCTCCCAGCCAGAACCGGGGTTCTGTCTCGGGGTCTTCGGCGGTCCGCTCCAGAGTGAGGTACGCGATGGAGTCCCCCTCGACGAGGGCGGGGCTCAGGGCGGGTGAGGCGGGGCGGTGGAGGCCGGCCTCCACCGCTGTGGGCTTCGCAGTGATGCGGCAGGTCGCTCGCTCGGTGGCGCTCAGCCGCAGCCAGACGCCGTCGAACGACTCGACGGGCCCGACCGTCACGCCGGTCCAGACAACCGCCTTCGGTCGGGTGAGCGCGTCGCGAAGGAGTTCCGGAGCGACGGACTGGTCCTCGTCCCAGTAGAGCCGGACGAGCCGGTCGTCGTCGATGTAATCGTTCCGCTCTCCGTCCTGGCCGATCACCGGGAGGAAGCCGCACATCTTGACGGAGTCGGACCGCATCCGCCCCTCCTCGTGTTGGAAGGCCACGGCCCTGGAGAGCCCGCGCCATCGCAGCGGGACCACGAGGCGTCCGCCGACGGCGAGCTGGCCCCACCAGGCACCGGGGAGGTCCCACATGCCAACCGTGGCGATCATTCGGTCGTACGGGCTGAACTCCGAAGCGCCGAGGGCACCGTCCCTCGTGGCCACGCGAACGTCTTCGTATCCGTTCGCGTCCAGCGTCCGGCGGGCGTAAGCGGTCACGTCAGCGTCGATGTCGCACGTGGTGACCTGCCCGGACTTCCCGGTGAGGTGCTTGAGCAGGGCGGCGTTGTAGCCCGTGCCGGCCCCGATCTCGAAGACGTTGTCGCCTTCGCGGACGGCGAGCTGGACCAGCATGAAGTGCACGACGTCGGGCTGGGAGGCGCAGCTCAGCGGGAGTGCGTCCTCGTCGGGGTTCTCCTTGATCGTCACGCTCTTGTTGGCGTACGCCTCCTCGATGGGCGCGTCAGGAAGGAAGGCGTGGCGGGCTACGGTCCGCATGGCGGTCTCGACGCGTGCGTCGTGGAGGCCGGAGAGGTCCTCTTTCAGGATGGCGTCGACCAGGCGGTTGCGCAGGTCCTCGGGGGAGGCGCCAGTGGTGGTGTTCATCGCGTCCTTTCGGAAGGTGCCCGTCTGTGCGTACGGCAGGGGCAGATCGTTCTCATTTGTTCTGGTGTGCGGATGCGGTTCGCGGCGTCACCCTGTCAGGAGCAGGCAGCGGTCCCAGGGGGCGGTGATCGCCGTGTTGACGGGGTCGGTGAGACGGACCAGGTGGATACCTGCCGTGCCGTCCATCAGGCCGGCGCCGACCGGCAGTCCGTGGTGGTCCAGGTGCTTGTTGAGCCGGACGTTCAGGCGGCGTAGATGCGACGCGAGTTCGTCGTCGAGGGCGTCGGCGGCGGCACGGGATACGGTCTGTATGAGCCCCGCCCAACCGTGGCAGGGCGATGCGTCGGTGAGCTGGGCGAGCTGCTGGTCGTCGGCCAGACATCCGGCCAGGGCCTGCTCAGCTTGCCGTTGCCGGTCACGGTCGCCGAGGGCGAGGCCGGCGAGTTGCTGGGCGCGGGCGATGCCGGGGGTGCCGTAGCACCAGGACGGGCGTCTCGGTCCTGGACGCTGGAGCTCGGAGCTCCGGTGTTCGGCTCGGGTGATCAGGTCCGGCCACCAGGCGCGCGAGCCGGTGCCGTTGCGCCACCGGTCGAGCCAGTCGCAGATCCGGGTGATGGCTTGCGTCTGTCCAGGCACCGTGTGGCCGTGTCGCAGGGCCGTGGCCAGCAGCGCCAGCGGCCCGGCGATGCCGTGGGCGAGGCCGAAGTTGCCGTGTCCGCCGGGCCATCGCGGCGTCGGTCGCAGATCGGGGCTGTCTCCCGTCCACCAGCCGGGCAGACGTTGCGCTTCGAAGGTGATCGGTTCCGTCAGCCGCGCCAGGTAGACGAGGACGTCCCGAAGCTCCGTCTTGTGGCCGCGGTGCAGGTGGTACACGCCCAGCCCGGTCAGTCCGCTGATGAGGTCGTACTCGCCCAGGGTGGGCAACGCGCCGCGATCCATGCGGGCGTGTGCACGCTGGAGTCGTTGGCGTGTGACGTCGGCGAGGTGTGTGTCCAGGGTCGCCAGGGCGCGAGCGGCGGTGTTCGTGTGCGTGAAGCTGAGCACGTACGCGACGGCCGGAGCGCCCTCGTACAAACCGCATGCTTCGGCGGCGGCCTGGATAGGGCCCTTGAGCATGGCGGCGGCCCATGGCCGGAGCGCGTCCCTGTCGTCTTCACCGGTGTGGGCCCTGACGGCGTGCAGCAGGGCGACTCCCGCCGCGCCGGAGTACAGCGACTGCCCCCAGCCGGGCCCGGTGGGTGTGGGCGGCGCGTCTTGTTTCATCAGCGGCTCTCCCCCGGCCAGGCGGCCCATGCGACGGCGGACTGACGGGCAAGGCGGCGGCAGATCCTCTCGTCCTCCCGGTCCAGGCCACGCAGGCGGTTGTGGTGCATGTGCAGCAGGGACTCCAGGACGGAGTCGAGGTCCATGCCCGCGGCGAGGCGCTCGCGATACAGCGCCAAGGCCGCGGCGCGACGGTGCCACGCCTGGGCCAGCCCTTCGCCCCAGCCGCGGGCCCGAGGCGTTGTGCGGCGAACGAGTTCGATGGCCTGGTCGCTGACGCCTCGCTCGACGCGGGCTGGAGGTGCGGGGCGGTTCGCCAGCCACTGCATGCCCTCGTCGGGGCCGAGCAAGCCGCAGGCGATGTCCACCATGCCGACCGCGGCGAGCGCGCGTCCGTCGATGCCGTCGGCTGCGGGGCCCTGCAGGGCGGCGAGGGCGTAGGCCGAGTCGGCCGTGAAGACCGCCTCGGCGCTGCGCAGGGCTGCACCTGGTCCGTAGCGGCCGATCTCCGGGGTGTACGTGTCGAACACGAGCCCGCTGCTGAGCCCCTGGCGGCGCAGCCCGGCGGCCCATTGGCCGACCAGCTCGGTGGAGGCGGCGTACTGCCCGGGACTGCGGGTGCGGATGCGCAGACGCAGGTGGTCGAAGTCGTTCGGGGTGCGGTAGCGGACGAACCACCACTCGGGTGTGCCCGGGAGTTGGGCCACGAGCCGCGCGAGGTGAGTGCCGATCAGCTCCTCGAACTGTTCGGGGTGGCTGTAGATCTTGGCGTTCAGCCAGGGTGCCTGTACCGCCCCCGGTACGGGCCCGAGGGTGCTGTTGGTGAGCACGGGGAGGAAGCCGGAGAGCGGGTCGGGTATCGGCCGGCGGGTGCCGGTCATCGGCAGGGCGATCTCGTGGACGTGGCCGCCGATCCAGCCGTAGGTCTCCTCGGCCGGCGCCTCCGTCAGCACGGCATGGCCTTCCCGGTCCAGGTGGGCGCGTAGGACGGTGGCGTGTGCGGGCACGTCGAGTTGGAGCCGACGTGTCCGGTCGTCCTCCCGCAGCTCGACGGCACCGTGGCAGTGCCACCGCTTCCGCCACCGGCCGAGGGCGTCGGTCCACTCCCGCATGTCCGCGCCGCGGCTTGGAAGGTCGTCGGCGGTCAGGTTCCAGCGACTGGGAGAGAGGATTACGCGCCCGTAGCGGACGCGCGGCAGGAACGGCAGCCGTGCACCGTGCGGCCCCCAGTCGAAGCTGGTCCAGGCAGGGCCGAAGGAGCGGGTCAGGTGCGCCAGGAACCTGGCCAGGGGCGGGGGTTGCTTGTCCAGGGCCATGGCGTGGAAGACCTGCGGGTCCACCAAGCGACGGCGGGAGATACTGACCAGGTACAGCCGGGTGTGCGTGGCCGTGACCGCGAGGTCGTCGACGTCGATGACCGTCGGCGCGGTGTCATCCGGGCTGCGGTGCTCGCCCAACGGGATCACGTGTGGAAGATAAGCGGGGATGCGGGCGACGTTCTCTGTGTGCGGGTACAGCGGCGGGAAGGACAGCTGCGCGGTCAGCGCGTTCTCGACGCCCGTGGGAACTTGGCGGTAGACCTCGTCGAGTCCCGTGCCGGTGGCGACCGGAGTGAACCGGGAGGTGAGCGTTCCCGCAGCGCGTGCCGGTGTCACCGTGAGCGTGAAGTCCCCGTCCTCTAGGGCGGACAAGCTGTCGGCGTGCAGGCGCGCGCACATCTCCACGTGGGGTGGTGCCTCCTGCCCGGTCGGCGCATCGCCGGCCAAGCGGTCGATCAGGTCGTCGGTTAGAACGATCTCTCTGCTGCCGCCGACCAGTGCCTGCCAGGCCACGGCCAGCAGCCGCTCGTCCCGCTCGGAGACTGTCGGGGGCGGTGCGGTCATCCGGCTGCCGGGGTACTCGGCTGGATAGCCGAGCCCGGACGCCGGGTCGACGACCTCCTTCACCGGCACGAGCGTGCCGGTGCCATACCGCTCCCAGAACGCGACCTGGTACTCCTTCCACACGCCCTGACCCGCCGGTCGGCGCGTGAGCCGCAGTAGAGCATCGGCAGCCCTCTCCATCTCCTGCGCGATCCTCTCGGGGATCCGTACCTCGGCGTCCAGCCTCAGGTCGACAGCCAAGGAACTTCGACCCGCGTCGGAGAGCCCACGCAGTCGACCCGTGAGTTCCTCCCGAGCTGGCCCTTGCGCGCTCGCCGGGCGCCGATTGTGCTCGTGTACGGCGCGTTGCACCGCTTCCAGCTCGTCCAGAACCGTCGCGACCTCCGGCACCGTGCCCGCGTCCGCGCCGTGCAGTCGGTCAATCAGGTGGGACAGCGGATCGGTGTTGGTCAGCGGCGCGCGCAAACTGGTGATCAGAAATTTTTCGCGCACCAGCGCCCCGAGCAGTGTGCGGATGTTCTGCGGCTCGGTTCGGGGGAAGGAGGCGGCCAACTGCTCGGCGAGGGCGGCGAAGCGGACCGGTCGGCGTGCCACGTCCTCGATCACGCGGACCGCGCTGGTGCGCCGGATGGTGGCGCCCATCGGTCCGCCGTGCGGGACATGCAGCCGCCCGCCGCGGCGCGCCGCCAGGTTGTTCAGGACGACATCCAGGCGCTCCAGCAAGATCGGGCACGCCTCCAGACGAACGATGACGTCGTCCAGCCACTCGGTATCCACCCGCGCCACGGCCTGGTGTGCATCTCCCCACCTCACGTGTGGCGTCGAACCCACGCTGGCCGCGGTGACTCCCGCGAAGAGGCCGAACGGGGTCGGTCGCCCGGTGGCGCGCAACAAGTAGCGGACGGTGGCCATGGCGGCGCGCCGGACCTGCTTGGAGCGTGTCGGCTGTCCTGCGCAGATCGCGTCGACCCGCGTGGCGAGATCACCGCTCGCCTGCCGGACGGCATCGGCGAACCGCGCATCGGCCCACACCTGCCTCAGCCACCTGCCGCACGCCTCCGTGTCGGACGGGTCAGGCCACCATGTCGGCAGACCCGTCAGCGGCATCGCGGCGGCTCGGAGCAGCGCCGCGCCTGTGTGCTGGTAGAGCTTTCCGTCGCTTCCCATCCCCATGCCTCCGCCGTCAGTGCTGTGAACGAGCGGGGTCGGGGGCGGCAGCGCCCCCGACCCCGTGCACGGGCCGTCGTCAGACGGCGCTGGCGCAGGACGAGGCGCAGGAGGCCGCGCACCCGTCACCCGTGCCGCACGCCTTGGGGAGCAGGTCGGCGCCGATCTCCGTGACGATGGTCAGGTCGACGTCGAACGGGTCGGCGGGCGCCTCGGGGGCGGCCGTCGCAGCGGGCGCCCCGATGGTGGCCGTCATGATCGGGCTGAGCATGGTTGCGGTCATCGCACTTCCTCTTCTGTCGGAAGGTTCCGAACGGTTCGTCGTGCCGCCCGGCCTGCGTATGGATTGCCGCAGGGCCGGGTTTCTGCGTTCGCACCTTGGGTGCGGCCCCTCTCCGGTTGATCGGATTCCGTGGGGGACATGGATTCGGAGCATCCGGAGAGGGGGGTCGAGGACACGGGCCGGGCTACCGGGACTGGCCCGCGTAGAGCGTGGTCAAGGTTGTGCCGGTCACCAGGACGGGCAGGAACAGCACCTGAAAGGTGCCGAAGCCGAACCGACCGACGTACGTCGCCGGATGCCGCAGCACCCATCCGACCTGGTCGAGCAGCTGCAGGAGCGGCCGTTGCCGCATCCGGGCCATCACGCCGCCGACCTCCGTACGACTGTGGCACCTGCGGCATCGACGACCGCCCACGGCGTCGTGATCAGCGCTCCGGTCCGAGCCTGCCAGGCAGCGAGGTTCGCCCTATCCTCCTCCAGATGCCCCAGCATCACGAGCAGAGGGGTGACGATTCCGGCCGCCTTCCCCTGCTCGACCGCGGCCAAAGCGTTGTGCCAGCCCTCGCACGGGGCGCGGCTCTCGAACGGTGCCGCCCGGTCGACGTACGTCTCGACCACCTCCCAGCCGGCATCAGCCACGTACTGCCGTGCGCTGGCCACGCTGTGGTCGCCGGCCTCACCGAGTGACGCGGGCAGCCAGGCGTACAACACCAGGCGCGTGCCCGGGGGCACCTCGTGTGGTGCGGTCTGCCTCGCACTGCCGCTCATTCCGCGTTACCTCCAGCCAGGTGAGTCAAGACGCCAAGGGTTCGACGCCTCGACGAAGAGCCTCGCCGGGGGCAGTCGGCGGCGGTACGCCGTCAGCCCGCCGTTCGTCCGCCGTCCGGCGGCACGCGAAAGGGCGGGGGCGCGGCGTACCGCTGCGGCTCAGGCGCAGCGAGGCTGATCGGTCCAGTGCCAAGCGGAAACGAGAAGCGGCGATGGACGCGGTGGACGAAGAGCGCCTCTGCAGGCGGACGCCAATACGGCGTCATTGGGTGAAGCTGGCCGATTGCACCGAGCCTTCCGGCCTCGCGCGCAGACACGTACGAGAGTTCCTCGATGGACGAGCCGCGCCGGAGCGGATCGACGACGCCGTTCTGATCGCCTCGGAGCTCGTGGGCAACGCGCTCAGGCACACAGCCGGCGGACCGGACTGCATGTGTGTGGAGGTCTACCGAGACGTGGCGGTACTGCGCGTCCATGACGCGGGACGGGATGCCTCCAAGGTCCGGGCACGCTCCGCGGAGGAGTCGGTAGATCAGCTGACGGGCAGTGGTCTCGGGCTATTGCTCGTCGGGGAGTTGGCCTCCGCGTGGTCCGCCCGGCCGACCGCGATCGGCAAGGAAGTGGTCGTCATTCTCGCCCTGGGCTCCAACGGGCTACCCGAGCGCGACGTTCCTCCGCACATCCCAACGGTACGTCCGCCCCTCACGGCGGAGCTCCACCAACTGGACGGCGGACACGGAGAGTTCGACACCCGGTAGAGCGCGAAGCCCTGAGACCGTCTCCACAACGGGCGCGGCGGGGCGCCGACGGTTGTTGTACGCGAGGCTCAGGTGCGGCCGGAAAGCCGCCGTCGGCTTCTTCGGGGCCAAACCGACGCTGCTCCCCGCCTTGGCCAGCGCGTGGTGCAGCCGGAGCAGGGGTTCCCAAGGGCCGAGGGACAGGCGGACGGCGCCTCGGGAGCCGGCCAGCGGCATGGCGCGTACGGAGAACGCGGAGGGCAACAGCGCCTCGGCGTCCCGCGCCAGGCTGTCCAGCTCCCCCGGGGTGACGACGCCCGGCGTTCCGACTCGGGCGAGGGTGATGTGCAATCCGTCGGCCGGCACCGGGTCGAGGCCGAGGGGCGCTAGCTCCTCCTGGCAGTGCCCAGCGAGAGTCGCGAGTGGCTGATCATCCGGGAAGGTCAGCATCCAGTAGTACGCCCGGCTGCCGTCCGACCAGCCGGGGCGTGCCCAGTGGTCGGTCATCTCGTCGAGTGCGCTGAACGCCGCCCAGTCGTGGGCCGCGGTGACCGCCGGATCGTGCGTGTCGGCCGGGGGCTCGGCGGGGAACGCGGCGGGATCGGCGCTGAGCAGGGGCACCCGACGTACTCCTTCGGCTTCACACTGCCCCGGAGTACGACGACACCCACGGCGCCTACGACGCGGATGACGCCATGGCCAGGGCCGCTGGCTGCGAGCTCCAGGTCCGGAACTCATCGCCATAATCGCGTACCGCCGGGTGATCACGCCACGGCTCGGCCTGCTCGTGCAGGTCGCGGGAGCGTTGGTAGACGGAGCTGATCGGGGTGTCTCCGCACAGCCGCAGGGCCTCACGGCCCAATGCCATCGCGTGGTCGACGTCGGGCGTGCGCTGCTGCAGCAGCGCGGTGGCCACATCGAGGCGTACCAGCGAACGGCTCCAGGAGGAGGACGAGTGCTCCACCAGATCGTCGATGTGCTCGGCGTCGCGCAGTACCTGGGCCGTGTTGCGCAGCGCGACGTGTGACGTGACGGCGTTGGCCAGCGTCCTGGCCCGTCCGTACGGCTCGAAGGAGATGCAGGAGGTCAGCCCGACGGGTACCTCGTGGAGGCCGGAGAGGCGGAGTGCCTGTCCGATGGCTTGCTCGACGGCACGCCGGTCGCCGGTCTTGCCGAGGGCCCGGGCCCGGCCGTTGGCGAGCAGGCGGATGCACTGGGCGTGGCGCGGGGCTCGCTCGACGGCCGCGGCCGCGCAGGCGTCCGCCTCGTCGTACCGGCCGGCGTAGTAAAGGCTGAAGGAGAGCGTGCCGCACGCCCAGAGGTCGGTGTCCAGGTCGCCGATCTCACGGCTGAGTTCCCGGGCTTCGGTGCAGTACGCCTCCGAGAGCGCGAAGTCGCCCGTGTTCACCGCCATGTAGCCGAGCAGGCCGGAGGCACGGGCGGCGAGGCGGAAGAGCTCCCGGCGCGTGCGTGGGGGCTGACGGCCGTCAAGGAGGGTGTGGGCGAGCTGCCGCACCTGGCGGGCCTGGGGACGGAGGACGTACGGCCCGTCCTGTTCGTACCGGCTGGCGATGCCCTCCAGCGAGGAGTCGAGGAAGGCGAGCGTCGCGTCGTCGGCGTTGGTGGCCGTGAGCTGCCGGGTCCGGGTGACGATGTCCAGCGGGTTCTCGTCGTCCTCGCGTGGCAGAGGCGCACTCGTCGCCTGCTGGCCCGTGCCCGACTCCTCGTCGCGGTCGTGCGCGGAGTCGCCGTCGTACGCCGTGGAGAACAGCTCGGACACGGGTCTGCCCAGCATGTGCTCCAGCACCCGGCAGGCGTCAGGACGGGGCAGAGTCAGCAACTCCCCGCCGTACCAGCGGTCGAACTGACGTGGAGAGACCTGGAGGGACGCCAGTCGGGGGTCTCGGTCGAGCTCTGCCAGCCGGGCGGCGGCCCGCTCGTACTGGGCGGCGAAAGCCTCGTGCGTCGTCAGGTGCCGTTGCTGGAGCAGCTGCCGAAGCAGCGTTGTCCGTGGCATGGCCCACCCTCCTGGTGCGGCGTGCAGGACCGACGCGGAGGCGCGTGCCGGTAGCGCGGTCGTGGCCTGCTCGCCCATCGGTCGGCTGCGGTGCACGCCCATACGAACGTGCGACCGCGACTCCTGACAGCATGCCGACGCAACCACTAACTAGGCAATATGCCTGGTGAAGTTGACCCGTATGGGTTGTAGAGGTGTCTCCGGTACGGAGAGACTTCCACCATGGCCTTGAAGAGAAGCCTGGTCCCGCAGTCGGTGTACCGGCGACAGCTCGCGGCACGGCTGAAGGAACTGCGTGACGCGACCGGGCTCACCCTCACCGAGGTCGCCGACCAACTGGAGGTCAACCAGGGGTCACTGAGCCGGATCGAGAACGGCGAACGCGGCACGACGCCGGTCCTCGTCCGGGCACTGCTGGACCTGTACGGCGTCACGGACGACGACCGGCGCGCCGACGTGCTCGACCTCGTGCGAGCGGACAAGGAACAGCAAAAGCCCTGGTGGCGGAAGTACTCGACGGTGCTCACCCCGACGCGCTACGACGGGTACCTCGCGCTGGAGGCCGGCGCGACGCACCTCGCCAGCTACCAGCCGATGCTCGTGCCGGGGCTGCTCCAGACCGAGGACTACGCGCGTGCCGTGATCTCCCAGATGAGGAAGGACCTGTCCCCGCCGCAGGTCGAGTCCCTGGTCAGGGTCCGCATGGAGCGGCAGAACAGCCGCCTGGGTGGTGAGGCCCCCGCCAGACTCTGGGCGATCCTCGACGAAGCCGTGCTGCGCAGGACAGTCGGCTCCGATGAGGTGATGCGCGACCAGATGCGGAAGCTGGTGGAGGCGAGCGAGCGGCCGAACGTCACCGTGCAGCTCCTGCCGTTCTCGCTCGGCGCGCATCCGGGGCTTTACGGCCCGTTCGTCATCCTGACGTTCCCGCACCCCACGCCGGACCTGGTGTGGCTGGAGAATCCCAAGAACTCCGTGTATCTCGAGTCTCCACAGGACGTGGAGAACTACACGGACATCTTCGACCAGTTGAGGAGCACCGCCCTCGACCCGTCGGAGACCCGCACCCGCATCGCATGCATCAGCAAGGAGCTCGAAGAGTGAGCACGCCCAGCATGGCCGCCCCGCACGACGTCGATCTCGCGCAAGCGCGGTGGCGGAAGAGCTCGTACAGCGGGGGTGCGAACGACTGCGTGGAAGTCGCGGAAATGGGCGGACACGCCGCAGTGCGCGACTCCAAGAACATCAGCCGTGGGCCGTTGCTCTTCTCGAAGGCGGCGATGCGCGCGCTGGTCGGCGGGATCGCCAGCGGGGCAATCGGTGGGCATCGGAGCTGAGTAGAGAGCTGGGGTGTGAGGAGAAAGTCGTGACGGTCGTCGTGGGCGCAGGTATCTCGGGTCTCATGACCGGCGTGGCGCTGTCAGAAGCCGGGCTCTCCGCGCGTGCCGTGGCCGAGGGGGTTCCCGTGCGCACGTCGCTCGCGGTCGGCGCGATGTGAAGGCCGTATGTTGTCGAGCCTTGGGCGAAGGTCCGGGAGGGGAGCCTTGCGTCGCTTGGCGTCTTCAGGAGGCTCGCAGGGACGACGCGCCCGGTGTTTCTGTCACCCGGTGCTGACAACCGAGATGCCGCAGAAGATCATCAAAAAATGATGGAGGGTTCACGCACCGCTTGGAAGGGGCCGGGCCATCGGGGCCGCGAACACGTCGACGGCGCAATGACATTGAGGAAGCTAAGGTGGGATCCGTCGCCGAACTAGGGAGTTCCAGCATGGACCCGATCACCGCAGCGGCCCTCGCCGCGCTGGCCGGCGGTCTCGGCGGCGAAGCCGGACGTCAGGCATGGCAAGGACTCACCGCGCTGGTGCGGCGCCCGTTCGGGCGAGCCGCGACACAGGGAACACAAGACGACGGGACACCCCAGGTCAGCTCCGGCGAACTCGAAGTCGCCGCGCTGGCGGGTGACCCTGCCGACCCGATGCGTGCCCAGGCACTGGCCACCGCCCTCGGCGTACGAGCGGCCCTGGATGGAGAGTTCCGCGTACTGCTCGATGAGTGGTGGCAGCAGGCACAAGCCAGCTCCTCGGGCGGCGACGTGCACAACAGCATCAGCGGCGGCACCCAGAATGGCCCAGTGCTCCAAGGCCGGGACTTCTCAAGTCTCACCTTCAACATGACGCGCAACACAGCCTCCTCCGAAGGAGACTGATCGGAAGGAGGCTGGGCAGAGCTCGCAGCGGCGCGTCACCAGGTCGGGCGACTGGGCGAGTCAGCCGCCGCATGCCGCCCGGAACGCCATGAGCGTGTCAGTCAGCTGCTGCCTGAAACTCGGCCCCTTCCTTGTCCGGGTGGCTGCCACGGCGGCCCGATCACACGCCTGACTTGCTGCACAGATGTCGCCGGAAGCACGAGGGCGCCCTTCTTGAAGCCGGTGTCGATGCCGTGTCGGCTCTCCTCAGATCCCGGAATCCGAACGTCACAGCAGGGGGTTCCTGATCGATCTACCGGGGGAATCACTCAGACTGCGCGTTCAGCCAAGCCTCCATAATCATCGACGCCTCCTTTTGCTCGGCCGCGGACTGTTCTAGATCTTCTTCCCATTCCACACAGCTAAACAGCCCTATCTGCCGCCATTCATCCAACGGAGCTTCGAGGCCCTCACCATTGGCCTCGTCGAGAGCGCGCCTTGCCGCGCTGTAGACCAACCGCAATTCGGCTCCGACGACATGGTATTCATCGTGTACCGGAAGAAGCCGCTCATGCAGGGGCAATTTCCTGTCTACCTCGACATATCCGAGGTAACTGGTAACCGCTTCACGCATCGCTTCGTGCAGGTCCACCGTCTGCCCTTCACTGAGCCCAGAAACGGTAGCGACGGCGAGGTTACTGGACCGAATCAGAGTAGTAAGCCCAGGCACTGTGAGGGACTTCAAGAGGGCGGGTTCCCGAGCAAGGAAATGAGCAGCGAGGTCAGCGGCCGCCACACCGTTACGGTCGAAGAGTAGACTCGCGACGGCCATACCCAGATCACGCCGATACTCGGGGACGACCCGTGAGACCTGGGTCAGCACATCTCGGTCGATCTGCCCGGGAAACACCTTATCTTCATCAAATAGTAGAGCGATACTCTTTCGGCTCACGGTTTCCCTTCCCTGCAGTTGATCACCGTAGAGCTGCGACAGCTCCGACCTTGACAGTTCGTTACGAAAGTCCGCCCAGGTCAAACCGGGCGGCTCCGGCAGAACAGATCTCTTTGCATAATCAAACTGAGCCTGCGCCAGGGTTTCCGGCTGCCCGAACACAAGCGCCGAGATTCGAATATTCCCCTCTTCCGATACCGACGCCACAGTTCCGATACCCGAGACGATAAGCGGCTCCCGAGCAGCTTCATGGAGCGTTGTATTCGCCGTCGCCGTCGTAAGCCAACGCGGGTCGAAGGTGATGATCACCTTCCTTGCCCCGAGAGGGAAGACGAGGTGGGGATCCTTGGTCAGGACTCCAGTCGGCTCCTTCAGCGGAACCTCGGGCGGGTTATTGCAGCGCATAGCGCTTTCGAAGGAGACCAAAAGGCCACGATGCACCTTCTCTGCCGTGCGCTCGCAGAGCGCAACCGCCTCCGCGTCCCATGTCTCGAACAAGGGGCGAACGATCCGGACGAACTCCCCTGGCGCCATCCCCTGCCCGCCAAACGGTCTCGTGCTGTCGAGTCCGGCTCTCCTTGCCGCAGCCGCCACCGCGTTGCCCTGCGTGAGCATCGCTACCCGTGGCAGGTTGACCAAGTCGACACTGGAAAACCGGGCTCGCCAAATCTGTGACGATCTGCGCAATTCCTCGGCGAGGGCCTCGTCGGTATGCTCGGCTACCGGCAGCGGGCCTGTCATTGTGATACTCACGTCGCCGTGGATCGCCCCTGCTTGGATGGCTGGGCCAGCCACCTGCCCAGAGAGGTCATTTCTGACATCAGACGGTTTCGGGGAGGCGCCCTCTCCGCCCCCTACTTGCTCCACTGCTGCCTCCCGCTCATTCTCACGCCACGTGACCAGCCCACCTGACAGGCAGTAAACACCATCTGCCGTACTCGCAAAGGGTGTTCAGGTCGACCGAAGGCTGCCGGCGTCCGGCCGCCGCGCGAGTGAACTCTGCTGGGCACGACAGTGCCGAAGCATCTGTGCTGAGCCGGTCTCGAGCACGTCTGTCTGTCAGTGCTGCTCCCTAGGATGCACAGTGAACACTCATCCAAGGATTACGGCACACGGGGGGCATGCTCAGTGAGCGCAACAGGCCGCAGGCGCCAGTCCGCTAGCCCGGAACCGACGATCGTGCCGGTCTCCCGGCTCGCCGACCGTGTGCTGACCGGCGAGATCGTGCTGCCGAAGTACCAGCGGGCGTTCGTGTGGGGGCCGCACCAGATCCTCCACCTCCTGGATTCGGTGCTGCGCAACTACCCCATCGGCAGCCTGCTGCTGTGGGACACCACGGAGCAACTCGCCAGCGAGGAGACCGTCGCGGGCTTGGACGTGGACCCGCCGCGTCCAGGTCGCCCGGTCAAGTACATTCTCGACGGCCAGCAGAGGCTCGCCAGCATCATCGGCGCACTGCACGGCGGCACCGGCTCCTGGGACATCGCCTACGACCTGGAAGAGGAGCGCTTCTTCCAGCGCACCCCGGAGAGCCCGGCCGGACCGCACATCATTCCCATGCGGAAGGTGAGCTCGGCGGGATCCCTCTTCGGGCAAGTGGCCGAGTTGTCCCCCGAGCTGCGCGAGCGTGCGACCGAGCTGTACGAGCAGTTCGCCAATTACCTGGTGCCAGTGGTGACCTTGGACCACATGTCGGCTGAGGAGTCGGCGGAGGTCTTCGTACGGATCAACAGCACGGGCACGACGATGAACATCGTCGACGTGGCGCGGGCCGGCACATGGAGCCCCGACTTCGACCTCAAGGAGGAGATCGAATCACTGCTCCAGGTCCTCGACGCGAAGCGCTACGGCCGGGTCGACACCAAGACCATGCTCCGCACGATCGCGGTTGCCTCCGGATTCGGGTTCTCCACCAAGGACATCAACCGTCTGAGAGAACTCGACAAGGAGCGGTTGCGGGAGGCTGTGGCCGAGGCAGCGAAGGCGGCCGAGCGGGCGGTGGACTTCCTCAGCACCCAGATCCGTACACCGAAGGCCGATGCACTGCCCTACTACAACCAGTTCGCGGTGCTCGTCGAAGTGTTCCGGCAGCTACCGAAGCCATCGTCCGCGCAGTACGACGCGTTGCGCCGCTGGTTCTGGCTGACCGCGAGCGGTGAGTACTTCAAGGGCTGGAGCGAGGCCCAGATGGGTCCCGATCTGCAGGCGATCACTTCCTTCGCCAAGGGCGAGGCCCAAGAGATCGAGACGGGAGCGGCACTCCCGCGGAGCGCCGTGTGGCGGCGGAGCGCTTTCTCCAAACGGAATGCACCGAGCAAGCTCCTCGCTCTCCTCCTTGCGTACGAGGACCCGCTGGATTTGCTCACCGGGCAACGGATCGACGTGGGCAGGGCCTTGTCGTGGCAGAACGACAAGGAGTTTCACCACTTCTTTCCCAAGGCGTTTCTGCGGTCGCGCGGGGTGAGCAGTGCCGGGGCGAACGTCTGCGGCAATCTGGTCATGCTGACCTCCCACAGCAACATCTGGGTGACCGACCGGCCGCCCTCGCAGTATCTGCGGGACCTGGCCGATATCGAGGGCGAGGGACCGCTACGTGAGCGGTTGAGCACCTGCCTGGTCGAGGAAGACGCCTACCAGGCGGCACTGCGGGACGACTACGACACATTTCTGCGCGTGAGGTCGGAGACGTTGCACCGGCGGTTGATGCAGTTGATCGGTGGAGCGGCGGGACCGGTGAGTTCTGCCGCGAGGGGTGAGGTGCAGTCATTGCCCGATGACGAGGGGCTGGAGGAGGAAGCGGACTCCGACTCCCTCCTGGACGAACCGATCGACCGCGATTCTGCGGACTGATGGATGAGGTGGGGACGGAATGCGGATGGCGGATGTACCGGTTGCTGACCGGCCCCGGGAGCGGCTGCTGGACCGAGGAGCGGAAGCGCTCTCCGACCGCGAACTCCTTGCCCTGCTGATTGGCTCAGGCACGGGCGGTTGCGATGCGGTGGAATTGGCGGGGCAGCTCATCGCCCAGCACGGCGGGCTGTACGAACTGTCCCGGACACCGGCACACGAGCTGATGGCGGGGCTACCGGGGATGGGGCCGGCGAAGGCGGCGCGCGTCGCGGCCGCCTTTCAGTTGGGGCGCCGGGCAGCACCAGCCGAGGCCCAGAGCCGGCAATACGTTCGCGGATCCGCCGACCTGGCCAGGATCGCAGCACCGCTGCTGAGGGGCTTGAGGCACGAGCGGGTCGTGGTCGTGGTGTGCGACGCGGCTGGCGCGGTACTGCGGAAGGCTACGCTGACCGAGGGCGCGGTTGACCGCTCTCTTCTTCCTGTCCGCGATGTGCTGGCCCTGGTCCTGGCCACGAGCGGCACGGCCTTCGGCGTAGCCCACAACCACCCCACAGGCAGCGTGGAGCCCAGCGAGCCCGACCGCCGCGCGACAGCCCGCCTGGCGGCGGGAGCGGAAGCGGTCGGGCTTCGGTTCCTGGACCATGTGGTGGTCACGGACCGGGAGTGGCGGCGGGTGGAGGCCACCCCCGGCTGAGAGTCAGCTCCGGGCTGGCTACAGCTGCCCGGAGAACGCGGCGTTGAGGAGGGCGGGGCGGACAGCAGTCAGAAGGTCGTCACGGTGGCGCTGGCGGTCATCAAGGGTCCGAACTTTCTGCATGAATGCATTGAGATCGGCGACCGCCTGCTTGTGGCGGTCGCGCGGAATTCTGGGAATCTCCATGGCCATGAGAAGACCAGAGCGAAGGCGCGGAAGCTGGAGATTATGAGTGGCATTTAGGACCTTATCCAGAGTGGATTTGCTCCGCAGGCCGGCTGCAAGAAGCTCGCCAGGCATGATGCCGTTAGGGCGCAGTACATACTGCTCCACACTGCACAGCCCAGCACGGTCGGCAAGCCACACCTTGTTTAGATAGGGGCGCAGGTAACCATAGAGAACATCCCCCGATGCGAACCTGAACTTACGCCCCTTCTCATCACCGAGCGGGCGTGATCCGATTCGCGTACCGAAGTGTGGCGCAATGTGTTCCAGGCCCACGAACTCTCTGGCCGGGCTTGGGTCGTCACCAGGATGGACAGTGTCGCTTACCAGTGCGCAGGCATCGTCCACTCTGACGGTGCCGGTTGCCCAGCGGCCGAGTACCTGATCGAGCCCAGCTACTGCGAGGCGGCGACTATTTTCCGAGCCAGGAGATAGCGCAACCGTTGTGTCAAATTTTGACATGAGGATGTCGAGCTTGTCGGCGACGCGGCGTTGCTCGCTCAAGCCGGGCAGGGGGACTTCGATACTCAGGAGCCTCTGCGCGCTAACCCGCTCTCTGCGGGCCCCGATACCCTTCGACTCGCCCTGTAGCATCTGCCAGAACGTCGGCCACGAGCAAAGATGCTTGAGATATCGGGGTTCAGCTTCACTCTTCACCACCTCGAACGTCGGGAACTCAGCTGACGCGCAATACCCATCAAGCTCTTCCGGTACGAACGCGATTGCACCCTCAAATGCCTTAAGTCTACTCATCACAAGATTCCCCGCTCGCAGACGATTGAGGGTCTTGTAAGAGGTTTCATTTCCGCTAATGGCGTCACGAGGAAATGCGCCATTCCCGAATCCCCGAACTCCGGCGATTCGGTATTGAGTATCTGCCTCAACGTCCACCTGCTCCAATGCGGGCGACAGCCCGCACCCGAGCGGACGCAATGGGTACTTACTCAACGCTTCCCCCCAGCTCATCACGCAGCTCCCCCAGCAGCCCCAGAATCTCGCTCTCCGTCTTGATGAGCTCGTTCACAAGCTCCTCCGGAGAGCGGTGAGTCAGACCCTCTCCGACGTGTGGGTTAGGGATGTCGAGGTTGAACCCAGCTTTCGCAATCTCAGTCGCCGATACCTTCCATGCATTTTCTCCCTCTTCGCGGCCCTCACGCATCGCGCCGCCCCACCACTCCACGCACGGGGCGAACTCCTCGAACCGCATCGGCTTCGTCTTGGTATAGCCGCGGCGTCCTTCCGGCAGCGGGACCTCGTAGAACCAGACCTCCTTCGTCGGTTGCCCTTTCTCGAAGAACAGCAGATTCGATGGGATCTGGGTGTACGGCGCGAACGCGCCCTGGGGCAAGCGGACGATGGTGTGCAGGTTGCACTCCTGCATCAGCTTCTGCTTGATACGAGCTCCGATACTGTTCTCGCCAGTGGCGAAGAGACTGCTGTTCGGCAGGACGATCGCGCAGCGCCCACCCTTCTTCAGCTGGTCAAGGATGGCGTGCAGGAAGAGCCACGAAGTCTCCTGGGTCTGGTAGCCCTTCGGGAACTTCTCGACAACCGACCGTTCTTCCTCACCGCCGAACGGCGGGTTCGTCAACACCACGTCCACCCGGTCCGCTGCGGTCGCGTCCCGCATCTGCAGCAGGGCGTTTTCTCGCACCAACCGCGGCGCGCCGATACCGTGCAGCAGCAGGTTCATGCTGGCCAGGAGGTACGGGAGAGACTTCTTCTCGATTCCGCGGATGTCGTCGTGCAGCTGCCTGCGCTGGGTGTCGGTCTCCACCCGCTGCACCAGGTCCTCGTACGCCTGGACCAGAAAGCCACCTGTACCACAGGCCGGGTCGAGGATCGACTCCCCGAGTTCGAGGAAGGACTGCTGCACCATGAAGCGGTTGACGGGGCGAGGGGTGTAGAACTCGCCGGAATCGCCGGCTGCGTCTCGCATCTCCTTGAGGATCGACTCGTAGAGGAACGCCATCGTGTGGATGTCGTCCGAGGAGTCGAAGTGGATCTCGTCCACCAGGTTCACCAGGTCCCGTAGGAGGGTCCCGGACTGCATGCGGTTGTTGACGTCCTTGAAGATGGTCGACAGAACGTTCCGTGGGTCCTCGGCGTCGCCGTCGGCGCCCTTCAGTCCGGCAAGATGCGGGATGAGTTCGTCGTTGACGAAGGTCTTCAGTTCGTTGCCGCTGAAGTCCGGCTTCGTCGCCCAGTCCTCCCACCGGTACGGCTTCTCGATCGCCGGACGATAGTCGGGGTCGAGTAGCGGTCCCACCTGTTCGACACGCTGGTCGAACGCCTTGAGGAACAGCAGCCAGGAGAGCTGGGGAAGGCGGTCGAGGTCACCGTTGAGGCCGGCGTCCTTGCGCATTGTGTCGCGCGCCGACTTGATGACGGACGCGAGCCGCGCCCGTGACGTGGTGGCCGCAGCCGCCTTCTTCTTGGTGGACGCCATCTCAGTCTTTCTGCTTCGGTTCGGCTTCGCCGTTGTCATATGCCTCGCGCCAGAATCCGCGCACCAGGTCGAGCGCGGCGTCGAGTCGAGGGGGAGTATCGGTGAGGTCCTCGGCCAGTTCGGGGTAGATCTGGGCCCAGCTCGGCGGTGGTTCGGGGAGCACCGCCGGCACCTCATGCGTCGCCCGTACGGCGAATACATGCCGTACGGCACCAACCACGGATGTGTCTGGGGCTAGGCCGCTCTCGATGAGTAGTACCAGGTCCACCAGGTCCTTGACTCTGGTATTGGGTCGGTCGCCGTAGTCGCGGGTGAAGGCGTGCAGCTTCTCGGCGAAGTGCTGGCGACGGTCCACAGCCTCGATGTCTCGGGGCGGAGTTCCGGCGAAACCCAGGGTGTTGGGCAGCGGAAGCCTCTCTGTCAGGGCGATCTCCTCTCCCCGTGCGACGACATCGATGCGTACGGTCGCGAAGATCCTGCCCGCCAGTCGGGACTCGACGGAGAAACGCCAGCCGCCCCTGCCTGCCGTGTCGGCCTTGAGCTCGATGGGAGGGGACACCTGGAACAGGAAGCCATCCCTGTCCGCGTCCACTGCGAGCACGTCGATGAGGAGTTCACGCACTGCTGGGCCGTCAAGTCCTGGTTCTCCGTCCGGGCGGGCAGCGAGGTCCATGTCCTTGGTTGTGCGCGCTCTGCCACGCAGACGGAACTCCATCACCGCCCCGCCCTTGAGGACCCAGCCAGCTGCCGGGTCAGCGGAGAGCCGGGCTGCAACTCGATCAAAGACAACGAGACGGCGCCGCCTAGCCAGGTCTGTACCGGTATCGGCTGCCTGCTGCTTAAGCCGGACCTCAAGGGCCCGCCGGAGCGCGGTGGCGTCACGATAGCGATCGGTCACTGCGCCTCCTGAAGCGCCCGCTCGATACCGAGTTCCGCTCGCGCGCCCAGCCGCTGGGCCGTGTGCAGGAGGCGTCGCCGGGTGGCCAGCCCACGCTCCAGAGCCTCGGCGACGGCGGAGTCCACTACGTCCTGGTCCACCTGCGCGGCCGCGCACTCGATGATCGCCCGTACCGGTGTCGTCACTCGGTAGCCGTCGCGCTCCTCGATCTCGTCCTGGGCGAGTTCGGTCCGGTGAAGGATCACGGCATCGTCTTTCTGCCGAAAGCCGGGAGGGACTGTGAAGTGGATCTGTGAGGGGTTGGCGGTCCCCAGGTCGTGGACAGACAGGGCGGTGGTGTGGGAAACGATCGCGCGCCCCTTGCTCCACAGGGACCAGCGGACGAGATGGTCGTCCTCACCGCCTGGCAGAACGTCGAACTCGCGGAAGCGGTAGATGCCACGGTCGACCGCCGTCCAGTTGCCGCGCTGGGCGTGATACCGCTGGGCTTGATACGAGTACCCAGCCTCAAGCGCCTGAGCTGCTGTGAAGTAACCACGCTGCCCGCCAGCGATACGCCAGAGGGCAGCCCTGGTGTCCGTACGGTCCCTGAGCACCTATCCAGCCTATCAGGGGCGAATACCTAACAGTCGTCTTTAGTTTAGCGTGAGCTACCAACATCAAACTAAAGTTTTATTTTACTTACGAAGCTTCCAGTAGCCGCTTACTCAGCTCGTCAATGGCCGCGTGCAGAGGCTTGGCGCCGCCGAAGCGGTTCGCCAGCTCGACCACCGAACCCATCTCGGTGAAGGGGCGCACCCCGAGGGTTTCCGGCTTGAGCTGGGGCGAGCCATGCTCGGCGAACTTCAGCAGCATCTCCTCCAGCACCTGTCGCGCTTGAGGCTGGAAGGACTCCAGGAAGTCCCGGTGCTCGTGCAGGAACCGGTACAGCCGTTCCTCCCGGCTGACCAGCGGCAGTCCCCAGGCGACGTTGAGGAGCAGGTCAACCGGATCGACATCCGGGCTGCCGAACTCCGCAGGCAGTTCCTCCGCCTCCACGTCGGCGGTGTGCAGGATGACCATGAGTTCGCGTCGGCTCTTGGCGACGGCCCACTGGGAGCGCAGCTTGTCCGGTGCTAGGTCGAGTTCGAGTACGCGGTCGTGTACCCACTGCTGGATGGTCACCAGCCTCATCGTCCGGCCGTCCGTGTCGAGCTGGTAGCGCCGCTCGCCCCACTTGTAGACATGGACCCCGTTGACCACGTAGCGCCTGCCGCGGGATTGGATGCGGTCCACCTCGTCAGGGTCGTCCACCCTGTCAGCGGCACGGGGCTCGTCGAAGCTTCCGCCGTCCATCTGGTCGTACGCGGCCTCGCGCTCGGCCACGCTCTCCGGGGCGATCTCGTCGCCGTCGGGGGTCTCCGGTGCGCTCCCGACCACATGCCCTTGCTCGTCGGCGGTATCGCGTACAACGCGGAGCGGAGGACCGTCGAACCCGGGGTCGTTGAAGAGCCGGGTGGCCTCGACGAAGTCGATGATGTCGAAGGATCCCTTGCCGATCTCCGGGCACAGACGGGTGCCCCGACCGATGGTCTGTTTGAACTCGGGCATCGAGCCGATGCGCCGGAACAGGACGATGTTGCGTACGGCCGGCAGGTCGATACCAGTGTTGAGCAGCTTCGACGTCACGGCGATCACTGGTTCGTCGGAGTCGTCTTTGCGGAAGTCATCCAGCAGAGCCCGGCCATGGGGGCCGTCGGCGTCGGTGATCCGCACGACATAGTCGTGGTGCGCCTGCACCTCCGCCGAGGCCGCGTTGAAGAGGGCCGTGCGCATGCGTGCGGCGTGGTTGTTGTCCTCGCAGAACACGATGGTCTTGCCGTGCTTGCCGTCCTCCGCGGTGGAGCGCAGGTAGTCGATGACGTACTGCGCCGCCGCCTCCGTGCGCTCCAGGATCACCATGACCCGCTCGAAATCCTTCGGGCCATAGACGCCCTCCGGGATCTCGTTGCCGTACTTGTCCCGCTGCCCTGGCTCGGTCTGGTAGCCCTCCATGTCCACGTTGAGCCGGACCCGGCGCACCCGGTATGGGGCCAGGAAGCCGTCCTCGATGCCGTCAGCCAGCGAGTAGGTGTAGACGGGCTCGCCGAAGTAGTCGAAGGTGTCGGCCTCCTTCTTACTGATCGGGGTGGCGGTCAGCCCGAGCTGGGTCGCAGGTGAAAAGTGCTCCAGCACGCGACGCCACTGCGAGTTGTCCCGGGCACTGCCCCGATGGCACTCGTCCACGATGATCAGGTCGAAGTAGTCGGGTTCGTAGCGACGGAAAAGTTCTTCCTCATCGCCCTTCTCCAGCGCCTGGTAGAGGGCGAAGTAGATCTTCCGGCCCCGCACGGGTTCGCCGCTGATCTTGTGGACGTCGTCCTGGCCGAAGACGGGGAGGAAGTACTTGTCCTTGGGGTCGTCGACAAGCATCGAGCGGTCCGACAGGTACAGAACCCTGGGCTTGCGGCCCGAGATCCACTGGGACCTGTAGAGCTTGGCGACCGTCTGAAGGGCCACCATGGTCTTCCCCGTACCGGTGGCCAGCACAAGGAGGATCCGCTTCTGCCCTGCGGCGATGGCCGCCAGGGTGCGGGCTACCGCGACGCGCTGGTAGTAGCGGGGCCGCTTGGCGGTGTTGTCCGAATTTCGCAGTGTGTGATCGTAGAGGGCGGCCAGGAGTTCGCGTCCGACGCTGGAGTCCGCCTGCTGGTCGGCCAGATAGCGGCTCCACAGCTCCTCGGGCGTGGGGAAACGGTCGATCTCCCGGATCGCGGGAGCAGCACCGCTGTAGTCGATCTCGACGATCTGCCGGCCGTTGGTGGCGTAGGCGAAGGACAGCCCGAGCTTCGCGGCGTACCGACGAGCCTGCTCCACACCGTCGTTGGCATCGACGCGGTAGCGCTTGGCCTCGACAACCCCGATGGGGACGTCCGGCGCGTACTCCAGCACATAGTCGGCAACCAGAGGGTCGCCGTAGACGTGCCGCTTCGGCGTGGGTGTGAGCCGCCCGTCGTTGATGCGGAACTGCGGGCGAATCTGATCACTGGTCCACCCGGAATCCGCGAGGGCAGGTATAACCAATGCCCGGCACGTCTCGTCTTCTGTCATCCCCTGCGCAGCTGTCACCACACGGAGAGTAGTGCCGCTGATCGCGGCTGTCCTCACCCTTGGCGAGATCCAGCCTCTCCCTGACGTGGAGCAGACGATGTCGCCCCCGACAGCTCGCTCGGACCGGAGGACACGCCCCGCGCGCGGCGCGGCCCAAAGCCCTGCCGCCCATGCCTGCATCCGCACGCGAGCTAGGTCCTGTCTGAGATTCAGATCATGAGTTAGGTGGATCGCCTGCGCGCGGAGGCTCGGTCTTGATAGGTCATGAGTCATGGCGCGAGGCGATCTCACCGATGAGCAGTGGTCCCTGGTTGAACCCCATCTCCCGTATGCCGCGGTCGGGCCCATCCCTGATCTGCGAAAGTACTTCAACGCGGCGATGTGGCGGTTCCGCACCGGGGCTCCCTGGCGTGATCTGCCGACCGAGTTTGGGCCCTGGCAGAGTGCGTACGACCGCTTCCGGATCTGGGCGAAGCGGGGCATCTTCCAGCAGGTGATGGAAGCGATGATCGCCGAGGCTGCCGCCCGTGACCAGGTTGACATGGGTCTGGTCAGCGTGGACTCGGCAACCTCCCGCGCTCACCACCATGCCGCCGGGATGGTCCTCGATCCCGAGCAGCCGGCGGCCCTTGAGGCCGCCGCCGAAGCGGAAAAGGGGGCGGCAAGGAGGGGCAACAGCCGCAGGACGGACAAGGTGATGCCCAAGGCGAAGACGAGGCACGTACCGAGCGACGACGGATCCGCAGACGGCGCCGGGCCCGGTTGAAAGCCGCTGAACTGGGACGTTCCCGAGGCGGGCTGACCAGCAAGATCCATGTTGCGGCCGATCGCCGGTGCCGGCCGCTGGTGTTCGTCCTCACCCCTGGACAGGCGGGTGACAGCCCGCAGTTCACCGCGGTCCTCAAGCGGATTAAGGTCCGCGGCCCCGTCGGACGCCCCCGGACCCGGCCGGACGCCGTGGCCGGGGACAAGGCGTACTCCTCCCGGAAGAACCGCCGCTACCTACGCATACGCGGGATCAAGGCGGTCATTCCGGAGAAGGCCGACCAAGCCGCGAACCGCAAGAAGCGCGGCAGCGCCGGCGGCCGACCCATCTCCCACGACGCCGAGCTGTACAAGGACCGCAACACCGTGGAGCGCTGTATCAACCGGCTCCGCAACTGGCGTGGCATCGCCACCCGCTATGACAAAACCCCGCAGAGCTACGAAGCCGGACTCCATCTCTGCGGCGCGATGCTCTGGATCCGCAGCATCACACCGCACTCATGATCCGAATCCCAGACAGGACCTAGTACTCCAGCCGTAGTTCGGTATCTGGGCTGGTCAGCGGCCTGGTGGCGTGGAGTGTAGCGGGGACGCCGGGTGCGCGGGACGGACTTTGCCACCGCGCCCCGGCTAATAGGTAGCCGCGTCGTTCGTAGTGGCTCTGGCGGGCGCGTGCCTGGTGGCGTCGTCTCCACCGTGACCAGTTCAGGGTGTGGCCGCGGCGTGTGGGGCGGTGCGGGGGTTCAGCTGCCAGGAGACGGCGGATCTCGGCCGGCGTGAGGTCCACGAGGTCGGGAGTGTCGTCGTCGGGGCCCCTTTTTCGCGTTCCTGGGCGGCCATGGCGGCGAGGAAGGCGTGGGCGAGCATGGCGAGGGTGATGTGCCGGTACCAGCCGGTGTAACGGCGGACCTCGTACTCGTCGAGGCCGCATTCGTTCTTCGCGGACTGAAAACATTCCTCGATCTTCCAGCGGCATCCGGCGATCCGGGCCAGGTCGGCGAGCGTGGCGTCCAGCGGGGCGCTGGCCAGGAAATAGGCGATCTCGTCGGGCTTGCTGATGCTGCGCCGGGCCAGCATCCACCGTCTGCGGGTGGGCTTGTCGCCGTCGCGTTCCTCAACGACGGGCAGGAGGGCGCCGGCCCAGTCGTAGGAGCGCTCACCTTTCGCTCCGGGGCCGGCGGACAACCGTTGCCAGGCCTCCGGTGGGGCCTCGCGGCGGATGCGGTCCTCGATGCGCGGGCCGTGGACCTGCTGGGACTTGGGGACGGCCACGACGTAGTGGAGCTTGAGGTCGTCTTCGAGGAAGCGGCGGAAGCGGCTGTCCTGGCCGTAGGCGGCGTCCGCGGTGACCCACCGGAACCGGAGTGGGGAGGCATGGGCCCGGCGGATCATGTCGCGGGCGAGGTCGTTCTTGGTGGCGAAGGCACGGTCGTCGGGAATGTGGGCGGCCCGGCAGCGGTCGCGGTCGTCGGTCCAGGACCTGGGCAGATAGAGGTCACGGTCGACGAGGGCGTGTCCCCGACTGGTGGCATAGGCGGCGAACACGCCGATCTGGCAGTTCTCGGTCCGCCCGGCCGTGCCGGAGTATTGGCGCTGCACTCCGGCGGAGGTGATCCCCTTCTTGACGAAGCCGGTGTCATCGACAATCAACACACCGTCTTCATGGCCGAGTTGGTCGGCGACGTACTGCTGGAGGTCGTCGCGGACACGGTCGGCGTCCCAGCGGCTGCGGGAGAGCAGGTACTGCAGGCCGTCCGGGGTGGCGTGGCCGGCCCACTCGGCGAGCTGGTGAGGTCGACTCGGGGCGCCCTGCTGGTGTTTCCACCAGCGGGTTTCCCCGAGCCGCCTCCCGAACCGGACGTGCCCGCTCTCCAGGCATCCGGCTCTCCACAAGCCCTCTCAGACGGCCGCGGCCGTCGTGCTCCCACTGGGCCAGGGCGAGGGGATCTTGTTCCCGCGATACAAATAGCGGTTGGTTCGCACCTTCGCGCACCTGAACAAGACCACCTCGTCATCAGCAGGCCACCATCGGCCCGCGCAGTAACGACGGCGAAGACTCTTCCAGTTGGACCGGCGGTGCTTTCGCCGCAGCCACCCGAAGACCTGCCGCCAGGTGAAGGCCGACAGGTACTGGAAGGTCGCGGACGACACCCCGTGCCGGAAGTACGCCGTCCAGCCGCGCAACACCGGGTTGAGATGGTGCAGCACGACTGCCAGCGGCAGGTTCGTGTCCTGTCGGCACAGCGTCTTGACCTTCTCCTTGACGGCTTGGAGGGCCTTCTTGGAGGGGTAGAGGTAGACGTAGTGCTTCTGGGTCCCACGTTTGCGGTGACGCTGGAGGCGCCACCCGAGGAAGTCCAGCCCCTCGTCGATATGGGTGATGGCCGTCTTCTCCACCGACAGACGCAGTCCCATCGGGGCGAGTACTTCCGCCACCTGGGTGCGCATGTCTTCGGCCTGCTCGCGTGTCCCGGTCACGGCGATCAGAAAGTCGTCCGCATACCGGAAGAGCCGGTAGTTGGGCAGATTCTGCCGACGTCGCCGGGCCCGCTGGCCTTGCGTGGAGTTCGGCCCGCCCGGACCGGCCGCGATGAACTCATCGAGAACCGACAGGGCGATGTTGGCCAGCAGCGGCGAGAGGATCCCACCCTGCGGAGTGCCGGAATCGGTGTCCTTGGACTGGCCAGCCTCGCTGAGGATGCCCGACTTCAAGAACGCCTTCACCAGGTCAAGGACGCGCCGGTCTCCGACTCGGCGACGCACCCGGCCCATCAGGGCCGCGTGGTCGATCGAGTCGAAGCACGCCTCGATGTCCCCCTCCACCATCCACTCATAGGAGTTCTTGGCGAAGTGGTGCGCCTCGGCGAGCGCGTCGTGAGCCCGGCGCTTCGGGCGGAACCCGTAGGAGCACGGGAGGAAATACGCCTCGAAGATCGGCTCCAGTACCAGCTTCAGGGACGCCTGGACCACCCGGTCCCGCACGGTCGGAATACCCAGCCGACGGCGCTTGGCCGTCCCCGGCTTGGGGATCATCCTTTCCCGCACGGGAAGCGGACGGAAGGTGCGGTCCTTCAGGTCGGACCGCACCTCGTCGAGGAATGCCTCGACGCCTTGCCCGTCCTCCACGGAACGGGCCGTCTGCCCGTCCACTCCGGCCGAGCGAGCGCCCCTGTTCCTCCTCACCCGAACCCACGCGACCAGCAGGAACGCGGGATCAGCAACGAGATTGAACAGGTCATCGAACCGGCGATCACGATCGTCGGTCGCCCAACAGTGCAGTTTGGTCTGCATCTCCAGTACCCGGCGCTCGGCCTTGAGCAGCCCGAACTCCAGCGCGTCGGTATTCACCAGCGACCTCCTGGCATTGCAGCATCCTCCCTGCCGACTTGCTGGCCCCCTTCGCCATGCACGGAGCTTTCCTCCGCTCGGACTACTACGAGGCCTCCGCCCCACCTGCGGACCTCAGCCGGCAACGGGCCTGCCCTCCTCGCCGGACCGGCTGTCCGGAAGGAAAGGGCGACCGCAGGCGGTTCCCACGTTCACCATGTGCCGATCGGCCAGGTCGGCGTCCCGCTACTACCCCGGCAGCATCACCACGCCTACGCCGCAGACCTTCAGCGTGGCCTCCCCACCGGCAGTTGGAGACCGGCTTCGGAGTTGACCGCCCCAGCCGAAGCAAGCGGTCACGCACTGCACCCCGGGCCCATATCCGCCAGATTGGAGCCCGGTGACAAGACTTACGGGGCTTTACACGGATTCCTCTTCGTACGCCTTCTGGCCTTGCTTGCCGAACCCGACGCGTCTGGCAGTACCGCGCCGTCCCGGCGTTGTCAGGGCTGCTTCCCGTCCTCACCGGCGTTCCCCGGCCCGGACTGCCCTCAGCTTCTACCCGGCCGCTGCGACGGCCCGGCGGTAGAGGTCTCCCACCTCCACTCGGTCACATGGCGCCTCGTGGCGCACCCACCCGTTCTTGCGGTCGACCGGGGCGAGCAGGCCGCGTACGTAGTCCCGCATCCGCTGCCGGGGCTCGATCCGGGTGAAGCGGCTCCCGGTCCGCAGGAAGAGTTCTTCGAGTTCCCGGTCCCACGCGCTCGTCGGCGCATCGTTGAGCATGCCGAGGGATTGCTCGGACCCGCTCACAGGCATGCGGCACAGGCACTCGTTCGTGGGCGCGGTGGCAAAGTTCCTCCCGCGCACCCGGCGCCCCCGCTACACTCCACGCCACCAGGCCGCTGACCAGCCCAGATACCGAACTACGGCTGGAGTACTAGGGAGACCGGCCCTGACTGCGTTGCATCTGGGTGCGATCTGGGTGTGATCTTGAAACGGGGTGTCACCGCTCGGCGGCGCGCTGCTGCAACATCCGGTCGAGGATCGGGGCCGGGGAGCGCGGGGCGAGGAGCAGCCGGTCGTCCAGGGACTCGTGCCAGACCTCGGTGAGCTGGTTCATGAGGAGCGCGCGAATGGTGTCCGTCACGTGGGTGTACCGGGCGCTGACCGATCCGTCCTCGTGGCCCAGGCCCTCGTCGGCCTCCCGGGCGAAGCTGGCCTGCCGGACGAACCCCACCTCCGCGATTGCCTTCTCCACGCGCTCCCGTGTGGCCTGCCTCACGGTGTCGGGACGGTTGAGCACGTTGGACACCGTGCCGGTGGACGCCCCGGCGAGGGTGGCCACCTCCCGGAGGGTGGGCCCCGCCGGCCTCGTGCCGCCGTGGCCCCGGCCGCTGAACACGTAGGTGAGCCCGTGGCAGGCGCAGGGCTGCGGCTTGGTGCGGGCGATGTGCTCCCCGACCAGGCCGGACAGCCAGGGCGAGGAGTCGATCGTGCGGTAGCTGCCGTCCTTCGGCGGGCACCGGGTGAACTCGCCGCTGTCCAGCTCGTAGAGCTGCCACTCGACGCGGAAGGCGCGGGAGTACCGGTGGGCCTACTGGGTCTCCAGGCGACGAGCTCCGCCCAGCGCATCCGGGTGCCCGGTCTCAGGTGGCGGGGCGCTCGGCCGTGCCGAGGAGGGTGGCGGCGGGCCGGGGGCCGTCGCCAGCGGGCAGCTCCTCGACGCGGATGTCGGTGAACCCGGCCTGGTCCAGGACCTTGGTCCACACGTGCTCCTGCAGCACCCACCGGTGCATGGTTGCGCTCTCGCCCAACGGGGTCTTCGCCGGCACCTCGGCGGCCGTGACGTCCGGCTGCGCGGGCTTGCCGGACAGGTAATGGGCGAGGGTGGAGAAGACCAGGCGCCCACCGGGGCGGAGCGCGTCAGCGGCGGCGGGGAGCAGCTCGCGGGGGTCGGTGAAGTCCACCGCCCCGAAGTGGCTGTAGAGCACGTCGTAGGTGCCCGGGTTCGCGCGGAGGTGGGCGACGACGTCCGCGTGGACGAAGTGCAGGCGCGGGGCGAGGTCGGCGTACAGGGCGGTGGCCATGCTGTGCTGGGCCGGGGACGCGTCCACGGCGTCGATCCGGTTCGGGGCGTGGTGCACGGCCAGGTGCGCGGCGTGTCGGGCGGCACCGGCGCCGAGGTCGGCCACGGTCTTGCCGGTGAGGTCGCCGAGGACTTCCGGGCCCGGCCCGTCCTGCTGGTCCCAGGCCCAGCGGAAGGAGTCGGGGACGGCGTGGTCCTGCGCGGCGCGGGCCCGGCCGTAGTGGTGCCATAGGTCTGTGGTCGTGGTCGTCACCCGGGTCATCCTGGCGGCACCGCGCGGGGGCTGCTGCCGGTTCGGGCGAAAGTCACCCGGGCGCGCCTCGGCGGTCCGAGCCGTGGGCCCGGACCGCCGAGGGGGTTACGTGGGGGTCAGTGCGAGTCGTTGCCCGGGTGGCAGGGGCCGCAGTCGGCGGCGTCCTCCCACAGCGGGAGGTCCACCTCCCAACCGGCGCGGGCGACGAGGTGGGCGGTCTTGATGACCGACCCGTCGTTCTTCGTCTCGACCTTGGGCACGTGATGCAGGAAGTGCCCGCCGTTGTACTTGTCGCACAGCTCGGCGTAGGCGACGGTGTCCAGGATGATCGTGTGGGCGCCGATGTCGACCAGCTTGCTCGGGGCGAGTCCCAGGCCCTGGCCCCGGAGGGACATGGCGGTGAGCAGGTAGGCGTAGCCCTGGCCGAGGACGCGGGTGGCCATGACTGAGTCGTACGGGTAGTCCCGCATCAGCAGGCCGACCTGCTTCTCCCAGAGGCCCGCCGGCACGATGTCGCGGGGAGAGCGGGCCGGTCCGGTCACCGGGTCGGTGGCGACGGGGGTGTCGGCTGCGGTTGCCATGGTGCCTCCCTTGGATGGTGCCCCACGAGGTGTGGGGGCGATGTGTCGAGAACACCGCATCCGGCGCCCGGTCGGTGATCAACTGGCTTTCCGTGCAAGGCGTTTGCACGTTGTGCAAGCGGTCTCGACGGGCGCCGTGCCGCGCCCGTACCGTGGTGGCCCCCGGTCGTGTAGCAGGGAGAGGGACCAGTGCCCGGTGACCCGCTCTGGAACAGCGCGAAGGTCAGGGAATTAGTCGCCAGGCGGCAACCGGGCGGGCTCGTACGGTTGGGCCGTGAGCACCGAGGATGGACGCTCGCCGAACTCGGCGGGCACCTGGGGTGCTCGGCGGCGACGGTCTCGCGGATGGAACGCCGGGCCCAGGTCACTGACCTGACGCTCATTCACCGGGCCGCCTCCACCGTGGGCGTTCCTCGACACGTCCTGGTGAGTTCTCTGGCGCCCCCCGCTCCTTCCGGACTGGCCAGCACTAGAGTGTCGGCCAGTCCACACGCCGAGGAGGACCCGATGCGCCGCCGCTCGCTGCTCGCCGCCACGGCGACCGTCCCGGCCGCCATGCTGCTCGGCATGGACCGGGCCTTGGCCGACACCCCGCCACCGACGGGCAGGGGTGCCCTGGAGGCCCGTGTGGCCTCCGCCCGCGACCTCTACGACAAGGGGGCCCACACGCAACTCCTCGGGCTGCTGCCGGGCCTCCTGGCCGACGGGCACGCCGCTGCCTCCTCATGCCGCGAGCTGGACCAGGCCCGGCTGTCCTCCGTCTACAGCCTGAGCGCCGCCCTGCTGATCAAGCTCGGCTCGTACGAGCAGGCCCGCCTCACCGCCGACCGCGCGCGCACCTGGGCCGAGGTGTCCGGTTCCCCGCTCGCCGCCGCTGCTGCCTCCCGCGAGCTCGCAATCGTGCTGCGCCACCAGGACCGGGGCGAGGAAGCCCAGACCCTCATGGAGTCGGCTGCCGCCCGAGTGGAGGTGACAGGGCTGCGGACGGACGCGGCCTCGTCGGCCTACGCGCAGATGCTGTGCACCCTGGCCTACACCGCCGCCCGGGGAGGCCGGCGCGCGGAGGCCCTGGCCATGACCGAGGAGGCACGGCGGGCCGCACGGCGCCTGCCGCTCCAGGCACCTGCCGGGCGCCTCTTCCCCATCAGCCCGGCCGCCGTGGACCTCTACGCCGTCGGCGTCCACTGGGCCCTTGGCGACGCCGGCACCGCCCTGGAGGCGGGGCGGAACCTTCGGCCCGAGCACTTCCCCACGGCTGAGCGGAAGGCACGCCTGGGCACAGACATGGCCCGTGCCTGGTGGGCGTGGGGCCGCCCTGAGCAGACCGCCCGCGCCTTGCTCGACGCCCACCGTGCGAGCCCCGGCGAAGTGAGAGACCGCCCAGCGATCCGCAACATCGTGACCGAGTTGGCGCAGCGGCACCCTCGTGCCGTTGGCATGCGGGAGCTGCACGCCGCCGTGTCCGCCCCGGCGAGCTGAGACCGCCGCCCCTCGGGCCCCACCGGGTACGGACATGCCTCGGTCCCGGCACCAGGGGGTCCCGGCCAGCCGTCGACCCGGCCTGAGTCGGCGCTCGCCTGGGTGCGACACCCAGTTCTGGAGGCGACACCCAGGTGTCGGGGGCAACGTTGCACCCTCTCCAACCTGGGCACACGTCTGCGGTACCTCTGCCGATTCTGGGTGTGAACCGGGTGTCGGTCTCCGGAACCAAGGAGTGCGGGAGGGGTGTCCCAGAGGTACCGCAGATGCAGGGCGGCGGGGCGCTGACCTTGAACTAACGCCTCTGAAGCGTAAATAGGTGCAGGTCAGGGTGGGTGCGGAGCGCGGGGCCGTTACCCAGCGTCCCTGATTCGGGACGAAGAGGTCGTGGGTTCAAATCCCGCCACCCCGACTTTGTTCAAGTAGATCAGGGCCCGATCCACTCGGTGGATCGGGCCCTGATCGCTTATTCACGGTGTCGTGCCCGGGCGGCCCTCTCCGAGCATGCGCTGATCGATGCCCGACGAGGCGCCACTACCATCGCCGGTCATGGACTGGCTGGAGCGCACCGCGAAGCTGAGGCAGTGGAGCAGAAACGGGACCCGCGCTCCGCACAAGCCGCTGCTGTTGCTGTACGCCCTCGGCCGGTTCCAGCAGGATGCCGCCGGCGAACTGCGGTACAGCGCGGTGGAGGAGGATCTGCAGCGCCTGCTGACCGAGTACGGTCCGCCCCGCAGGACGACGCCCGCCTACCCGTTCCACCATCTGGTGAGCGACGGCGTGTGGGAAGTGCGGACCGATCGCGGGCCGGGCAGTCCCGGCAGTAACGTGCGGGAGCTGCGGCACGTCGGAGCCGCAGGACGGCTGGCGCCGGAACTGCGGGCGGCGCTGCGGCGGGAGCCGTCGTTGCTCGGCCGGATGGCGCGGCTCCTGCTCGACCTGCACTTCCCGCCCTCGCTCCACGGCGACCTGTGCGAATCCGTCGGTCTGGAGCTGGAGTCGGCGGGGACCGGAGAGCTCTCGGCCGCCGTGCGGAGGCGGCGGGATCCGCGGATGCGGGAGCGGGTCCTGACGGCCTACGAGTACCGGTGCGCCTTCTGCGGCTACGACGGCAGGATCGGCGCGGTGCCGGTCGGGCTGGAGGCCGCGCACGTGCGCTGGTGGGCGTTCGGCGGCCCCGACGACGTCGACAACGGACTGTGCCTGTGCTCGCTGCACCACAAGCTCTTCGACAAGGGCGTCCTCGGCATCGGCGACAGCCACCGCATCCTGGTCTCGCAGCGCTTCGTCGGCCACAGTCCCGCCGCCCGGGAGCACGTCACAGCGCTCGCGGGCCGCCCGCTCATCGGACCTCAACCGGGTGCCCGTCCCGTCGCGGCGGTCCACCGCTCCTGGCACACCAGCCAGGTCTTCCACGGCAGCCCGCGCCCCGCCACGGCCGGCTGAGCGCCGGGCGTCGGTCCCGTGCCCCACTGGTAAGGAGTGCGATACCAGGAGTATGGTCTCTTGTATGGCGACGAAGAAGGTGACCGTGACGATTCCCGCGGATCTCCTGGACGAGATCCGCGCGGACGCGGCAGAGCGGGGCCTGTCGGCGTACGTCGCCGAGGCGCTGCGCTTCAAGCGCGACCGGGACCGGCTCCGGGAACTGGTCGACTGGCTGCAGGAAGAGCACGGCCCCGTCACCGAGGACGAGCATGCGGCAGCGCTCGACGAACTCGAAAAACTCGACGCCGAACACGAGCGGCGTCGAGCCACCGGCAAGCACAGCACCGGAGAGGCTGCGTGAAGAAGCGGGCCGGTGAGCACACACAGCGGCCGCTCCGTGTTTTCGTACTGGACTGTGAAGCCCTGTCCCTTGCGGTACGCGGCGACCGGAGGATGATCGTCTGGCTCGACCTCGCGGCGCGCGGGGAAGCCGAGGTGGTGACGTCCCCGATGACGCTGGTCGAGGCGTACGACGGCAGAACGACCGAACAGCGCTGGGACTGGGTACTGTCCCGGCTCCAGGTCGTCGACATCGGGAAGGCCGAGGCCCGCCAGGCACGCCGACTCCTGGCCGACGCCACGTTGCACGGCCACACGTACGCGATCGACGCCGTGCTCGCCGTCATCGCGCGACAGCAGAAGGGACAGGTCACCGTCTTCACCTCGGACGTCGACGACCTGGAGAAGCTGGTGCCGGACACGGTCGTCGTCAAGAAGGTGTGACCCGACCCGCTCCGGTCTCGGCAGGACGCCGGGGATCCACCGCCAGGCACCGGGACGTGTCGTTCCGAGCGCGTGAACCGGTCGGCGTGATCGGACGTGCGCAGTCCGGGACGACCGGCCGAGCAGGGTCGCGCGGCGGCCGGGCGGGGTGTCCGCCACCACCGGTCCCGGCCGGTTCGCACGGTGGTGCTTCCTGCCCGGCTGGTCCGGACGGGTGAAGTATCGAAGGGGCAGGCACTCATCGTGGCGAGACCGCCGCGGCTGCCCCGCCCTCACGTCTCCGGCGCTGCTCGGCCGGTGCCGGTGTCGATGAGGATCTGTTCGGCCCGGGTGACGTTGTCGGCGCGGACGGCTTCGGCCATCGCGGCACGTGCCGCGTCCGGCCTCGCGTGGGGCGGGACCGCGAGCAGCGAGAAGTGGTCCTGATCGCCCCGGGTGATCAGGACGGTGTCGTCGCCGACCGGGAAGGAGTCGATGTGCACGACGCGGTCGTCGATGGCCAGCCTCGTCGGCAGTCCTTCCCAGGCTCCGGCGTCCAGGCCGACGCGTGTGACCGGGCCGAGGTGTTCGGTCAGCGCGGTGATCAGGGCGGGGAGCTCCGCGGCGATGTCCCGGGAACGCGGCCACCACGCCCCGTCGAGAACGCCCCGGCGGTCGTGCGTCGTCTCCAGCCGTACGACCGCCGTCCCGGGCTGCACGGCCTGGTGGACGGTGTCCGGCAGCAGCCTGGTCACCCGCGGGGAGCCGGATTCGGGCATCGCACTCGCCTGCCTGCCTGTGAGGAAAACTGGGCGACTTCCTCGCTTCACCGTACTCCGCGGCCCACAGCGGCCGGAAAGCTCGCCGGCCGCGCCCGAGGGCTGCGGGGCGTGCCGGGGTGGTGCGGACTCACCGGGAGCACTTCGCACACCGGCTCCGATGCCGGTGTCGTTCCCGGCGGGCGACGCCACCGGCCGGCTGTCCCTGCGCAGAGGTCCGCAGACGGGTTCGCGCGAGGTCCGCGGCCGCCTCTCGTCCCCCGCTACGGGCTGTTCCCTCCAGGGCCCCGACCGCACGCCTCGCACCGCCTCGCACCGCCTCGCACCGGAAGGGGCCGGTTCGGGCACCTGCGGGCGAAGAGCCCTCGTTTCCGCCACCGTCCTTCCGCGCGCTCCGAGTCGGGGCGGGACGGATCGCGTGGCCACCTCGTTGACACGGGCCGTTGCCGGACGTTGACTGGCAGCACGGTGCAGGGTCGTGCCACCGCGGATCACACGGCGGGGCGTTCCGCCTTTCCTCCTCGCCCGGACTCCGCGGGAACCCACCTGCCGGACGACTTCGAGGTCGGCCATGACCGTTTCACGGGCCATCAGGAACAGGGCGCAGACGACGAAGGGCGGGATCGCGGAAGAGCCCGGCCGGGTCACCCGCAACGGGCGACTGCGGCACCGGGGCAGGATCGACCGAGTTTCCGGAAGCCTGGAACAGGCCGTCGAGAAGACCAAGGACGCCTTCGGGCAGGACGGAAGCGGCATCCGATGATGTACGACCAGACTCGCGCCCAGCAGCCCGCGGACCAACCCTCGGGCCCCGCCGAGCGCCGCAGCCCGGCTCCGAAGCCGCTGCTGCCGTCGGACGGACAGGACAGGATCGTCCAGCAACTCCGGCACGCCCTCAACACCTTCGCCGACACCCCCCGCGAGGCGTTGGAAGAGGCCGAGAGCGCCTACGACGAAGTCACCGCCCAGCTCGTGGACGCCCTCGCAGAACGGCGGCGTGTCCTGCGCGCGGAGTGGCAGGACGGGGACCCCGGGACACAGCCCGAGGAACTCAGGCTCGCACTGAGGCAGTACCGGGAGATCATCCAACGACTGCTCCACGTCTAGGTCCGGGCCCGGGCCTGGCGGCCGCTGCTCCGCGCTGCGGCGGAGCGCGGAGTAGGGTGGACGGTACCGAGGGTATTTCGTGCACCGGCTTCCACGCCGGGTCGTTCTCGGCGAACGATGAAACCCGGGCCGCCGCAGAAGCGGCCCGGAGACGGGTCCGCATCATGTCGGCGACCTTGTACCCGACCCTGCCGCACCCCGAGCCCGTCGCAGCCCCGGCCGCGCGCCTCACCCTGAAGACCGACGGCACGTCCCGTGGGCTCCTGGACGGCGCCTGGTGGCCCCGCTCCCGGGACCTGCTGAGCGAACTGCCCTCGCTGACCGACGTGTTGGACCCCTTGTGGGGCCGCATCACCCGCATCGCCGTCAACCCGACGTACTGGCCGGTCGTCCCCCGCAGGGTTCCCGTGCACGGCCACCTCGTCAAGGTCGGCTGGTTCACCCGGGAAATCGACCCGCACAAGCTGCTGCTGCTCTCCTACCGCACCGGACGCTGGGACCTGCTGGTCGTCCCGCCCGAGACCGGAGCGGAGTCGGCGGCCCGGCTGATGGCTGCCGCGTCCGACTACGACGGCCCGCCCCTGACCGCGAGCGAGCTCATCGCCGCGGAGGAGGCCCGGCACGGCGTTCCCGCGACCGACGGGTCATTGGACCCTGACGAGTCGTGGGAGGACGAGGGCGGCGCCTCCGCGACGCCCGCGGCCGTTCCGGAACGGACTGGTCCGCCCGGTGGGGCCAGTCGTCTGATCATCGGTATGTGAGGTGGCCGCCGTGAACGCCCTCCTGACCGTCTCCGTCGTCGTGGTCCTCGTCGCGGTGGGGGCGTACGTGATCCACCGGCTCAACATCCAGCACGCCGACAGGATCGCCGTGCACCGGTACAGCACCGCCCGGCCCGGCCGCCTCGGTCACGGCCGCGGCGTACCGCAGTCCCCGTGGGGACCGGACCGGTCCGAGTCGCCGGCCGGCGGCAACCGACGGGACCCCCGCGACGGGAGTCGAGGCCGCTTCCCGTCGCGCCGCCGCCGTACCACTCACCCCAGGTGAACAGCCGGTTTCCACCCCTGTGCCATCGACTGCGCGAGGAACGGCCGACCCCATGAAGCGAGGCGTCATGACCCTTCCGCGGCTGAACGTCCACCGGCACGACCGGGGGACGCGGGCGCTGATCACCCTGTCCGGTGAGATAGACCTCGAATCCGCGCCGTTGGCGCGCACGTCCCTGGAAGGGTGCCTGCGGGACGGCATCCGCACCATCGACGTCGACCTCGCCTCCGTCACCTTCTGCGACTGCAGTGGACTCAACGCGTTCCTCCACGCCGCGCGGCAGACCACCGTGGCCGGTGGGACCTTCCAGCTGCACCACCCGCCGACGACGCTGACCCGGATCATCGACCTCGCCGGTTGCGGGTTCCTGCTCCTCGGCCTTCCGCTCGACCACCCGCCACCGCCTCTCGACGGCCCCCCGGCCGCGCCGCACCGGTCCGTCCCGCTTGCGCGTGTTCCGTCGGTCGATGCTCCATGACGGCCGAACCCGGGCGGGGACAGTCACGGAGGCCGGGAACGGCGAGTCGTCCGTCTCGGCGGTCGCCATGGCGACCGCCGAGACGGACGACAACCTGAGGGACACGGCCTCGGGGTCCCGGTACGCGGCGACGGCTCCTGAAGGCTCGGCGTGGTTCAGTTCGCGCGGCGGGCGGCCCAGACGGTGCGTTCGGTGCGGACCATGAGGTCGGTGCGGCGCAGGATGCTGTGGGGGCCGGTGATGTCGAGGAGCTGGTCGAGAGCGGTGAGGTCCTCGGAGGAGAGCGCTTCGGCCGCGGCACTGCGGACGCGTTGCAGGGGGGCCAGGGCGTAGCGGCCGATCGCCTCGGTGCGGGAGCCCTCGGTGCGAGAGCCCTCGATGTTCACCGCGAGGGTGCGTTCACCTTCGAGGGTGAATCCGGCCGCGGTGAGCATCGGCCCCCAGTCGGCACCGCGGTGGGGCACGTGTTCGGCGTGGGAGTGCCCGGTCGCGGCGTGGCAGCGGTCCTCCGGGCCGGGCCGGGCCGGTTCCCGGGTGCGCTTTCGGGCAGGAAGCGAGGGGGCCGGCCAGCTCGACGACGGCGAACAGACCGCCGGGCGCGAGCACGTCGCGGACGGCGCGCAGGGCGTGGCCGGGGTCGGCCATGTGGTGCATCGAGGCGGAGGCCCCTACGAGAGCGGGTGTGCCGAGGTGGGGCCAGCCGGCGGCGTCGAGGTCGGCCTGCACGGTGCGCACGCGCTCCTGCACTCCCCCGGCGCGCGCCCTCTCCCGCAGACGGTGAAGGTGTTCGGCCGAGGAGTCGACGGCGGTGACGTGTGCTTCGGGGAAGCGGTCGCCGTCATGGGCGTGCTGTTCGTCCACATCGCGCTGCGCGGACCGAAGAGCCCCACCACCCCCACACCCACACTCGCCCCCGCGCCCACGCCCACACCCGTGGCCGCAGCCGTGGCCGCGCCGGACGAGGCGGGGGCCGCCGGGGTCGTCGACGCCCGATGACCGCGGCAAGGGTCGGATGACGCCACGCCGGTTCCGGGACCTCCTCCTGCGGCACAGTGCGCCGCACCCCCTCCCGCCGGACCTCATCGGACCTCATCGGACCTCATCGGATCCCGCTCGGCCCCACCGGGCCCTCGTCCTCGAGGGCCCGGTCTGCTGCCGGCCCGGATCCCGCTCCGGCGGAGGCCGTGGGTGGACGTGCCGAGGGAACGTGCACGCATCCTCCGGCGTGGATCAACCTGCCGGTCGAGGCGGCTCCTTCCCGTCCCGGTCCCTCTCGGTGGGTGCGTCTGCGTCCGGGCCGGGTTTCCCGGTGGTGGCCGACTCCGGTGGCGAGGCCGTCTCCTCGTCCCCGTCCGCGTCCGGAACGGTGGGCACCGGGTGGGGCGGAGGGGGCCGGAGCAGGCTGAGGGCCACGGAACCGGCCAGGATGACGACGATGACCGCGAGGCTGACCGGTGAGGGGATCTCGGGGACGCTGGTGCTGATCGTCTTGTGGGCCGCCTGGAGGACGAGCTTGACGCCGATGAAGGCGAGGATGATCGCGAGGCCCCTGCTCAGGTAGTGGAACCGGTCCAAGAGCCCTGAGAGCAGGAAGTAGAGGGCCCGCAGACCGAGAATGGCGAACGCGTTGCTGGTGTAGACGATGAAGGCGTCGTCACTGACGGCGAGAACGGCGGGAACACTGTCCACGGCGAAGATCAGGTCGGCCGCCTCGATGGCGGCCACCACCGCCAGGAGCGGGGTGGCCACGCGTTTGCCGGCTTCCTTGACGAAGAACTTCGTGCCGGCGTACTCGTCGCGGACCGGCATGATCTTGCGGAGCAGCCGTACGGCGAAGCTTTTGCCCGGGTCGAAGCTCTCCTCCTCGCCCTTGAGGAGCTTGTAGGCGCTGTAGAAGAGGACGGCGGCGAAGGCGAAGAGCACGACGGTGAAGCGGCTGACCACGGCGACGCCGAGGGTGAGGAAGATCCCGCGGAAGATCAGGGCGCCCATGACACCGAAGAACAGCACACGGTGCTGGTAGGCGCGAGGCACCTTGAAGTACGCGAAGATCACGGCGAAGACGAAGAGGTTGTCGACCGACAGGCTCTTCTCCAGGAGCCACGCGGTGGTGTACTCCGTGCCCGCCGTCGTACCGAGAACCAGGAAGACGACCACACCGAAGGTCAGGGCGAGGCCCACCCACAGGGCGCTCCAGGCGCCGGCCTCCTTGAAGCCGATGACGTGCGCGGTGCGATGGGCCAGCAGGTCCACCACCAGCGACACCACCACGGTCGCGGCGAACGCCAGCCACAGCCAAAGCGGGACATCAAGCACACCAGTCACCCCTCAACGGCCCACGCCGACGTACGGGGCCCGTTTACCGCATTCTGCGCCCATTCGTGCGCTCAGGCGATCCAGGAGACAGGACCGGGGCGCTCTCCCGACCCTCGCGGACGAATGGACGGTCTCCATCACCGACCTCGCCGACCTCTGTGGTGCCTGGTTCGTCGCAGACCGAGGACTACGCACATGCCGTTCTCGGTCTGGACGCCCTGTCGGACGGCGAAGAGCAGTTGGAAGAGCGTGTGCCAGCCCGTATGGGACGGCAGGAAAGGCTGAGTCCACCCGGCAGTCCGGAGCTGTACGTGATCCTGGATGAAGCAGTACCGAGACGCCCGATCGGCGGCTACACCGTGATGCGGAGGCAACTGGCGCGACCTCTCGACGCGACAGCACAACGTCGCGTCACCGTGCAGGTCCTGCCGTTTGATCAAGGCGGACCCGAGGCAACGGGCGGCTCGCTGACAATTCTGACTCTGCCGGACGGCTCGGAAGTCGCCTGCACAGAGGGTTCGGACTACGGCCAACTCGTCGAGGAACCGATCAACGTCACTCGCTGCAAGGTGATCTCCGATCGGTCACGGGCCGCAGCCCTGCCCCCGCTCATGTCGCTCGACATGATCCGGTTCACGATGGAGGGCAATTACCGTGGCTCGGCCGACCTCGCCGAGGCCTGTGCCCTCGCCACCGAGATCGGCTCCCTCCTCGATGCCGCCTGTGCCGAGGCAGGCATCGAGAACGGGCAGGGCACCGCGTGAGCGACGGGAAGGAACGGCGCTGGGAGTACGGCCCCGATGCCGAGCACGTGATCTTCGGGCTTCCCGGCATGTCGTCGGCGAAGTCGAGTGCCTGGCCGACGAGCTGGTCACCCTCGCCACAGCCGGTGGAGACGTCACCGACATCGGGAGCGGGCCCAGTCACGGAGGGCCCGGCGGTCTGCGCCGCATCCCGTTGCCCGCCGACGGGTGGCTCTCCGCTCTTCCCCTGCCCCGGACGAAACTCATCGCGGTGGTCCGGGTCGTGCCGCCGTTCACCGATGCCTGAGCCGGACGGCGAGGAGGCCACGTACCGTTCGCAGGCCGTTCGGTCACTGGGGGGGGTTCAAGCAGCACGGTTGGTGTGCATGCCGCGTTCTTCCAGTGCTGTTTTCAGGCTGCGCAGTGCGTAGTAGACGCGGGACTTCACCGTGCCCTGGGGGACGCCGAGGGCGACGGCCGCCTGTTGGGTGGTGCGGTCGGCGAAGAAGGTGGCCTCCAGGACCTCGCGGTGCGCGGGGGTCAGGGCCTGGAGTGCGTCGTGCAGGACGATGGACGACAGCATCCGTTCGATGTCGTCGGCCTCCGCGCCCAGTTCGGTCAGCCAGGTCGCGCCGCCTATCTCCAGCGGGCGGGCCATCTTCGTACGGTGTGCGTCGATCACGATGTTCCGGGCGACGCGGAACATCCAGGGGCGGACGGCCATCCCCTCGCTGTCCGCCAGGTTCTGCTTGTTCCAGCAGCGCAGCAGCGTCTCCTGGATGACGTCCTCCGTGCGGTGGGTGTCTCCGCCCAGCATGCGCAGCACGTACGCGTAGAGGGCGGGGCCGTGTTCCAGGTAGAGGTCCCTGAGGGCCCGTTCCTCGGTGGACACCGCGCTTGCCGAACCGATCACCGTCACGTTCATGGTGTGCTCCTGCTCCTTGGGGTGGCCGGTCCCGGTCGTGGGGATGGGAACCGGTGCCTCCGGGGAAGGGAGTGTTCCTAGGGGTGTTCCACGTTCGTTTGACGTTCGATTTACGACTCGTTCAACGCCTGTAGGGCCACCCCGTGGGACGGGGGGCCTGAGCGGTGGGGCGGCGGGTCGGTTCCCAGGTCAGACGTAGGTCGACAGGGCCTCCATCTGGGTGCGGACCTGGTGGGCCAGCTGCTCGTCCGCGGCGGAGAGGCAGCCACTGCTGTGCAGCCTGCTCCACATGTGCAGCAGTTCGTTCCCGTGGATCTCCGCCGCCCTGTCGTCCTCCAGTCGCTGCCACGCAGCCGCCGCCCTCGCCACCGCCGCCGGCGCCTGCGGGTCACCGGCCCCGCACAGGATGCGGGCCGCCGACAGGGCCAGCACCGTGGCCTCCCGGTGGTCCCCGCGCAGGTGCGCCAGGTACGCCTCCATCGCCCGTGCCTCCAGCGCGTCCGGGTGCTCCGTGCCCGCCGAACTCGTCAGACGCTCGCGCAGGGCGGTCGCCTCGGCCGACGCCTCCGCCAGCCGGCCCGTGGTCGCCAGCGCGTTGATGCGCGTGATCTGCTCCGCCAGCTCCGTCGGGAGTGAGCGGGACGGAGGGGGAGGAGGTGGTGCCGGGGCAGGGGGCGGTGCCGGGGCTGGAGCGGGGGCGGGGGCGGGGGCAGGGGGTGCCGTCGCGGCAGCTCGGGCCCGGGCGACCGCCAGGGCTATGGCGGAGACAGGCGCAGGCGCGGAGACGGAAGTGGAAGCAGAGACAGGCGCAGGCGCAGGCGCGGAGACAGAGGTGGAAGCGGGGAAAGGCGGCGGCTCAGGGGCCCGGTGCGCGGGGTCCGTCGGGTCGAGGACCCGGCTGGAGCCGTCGGGGGACACCTCCAGGACGAAGTGGGACTCGCCCGGAACGTCGTTCACCGTCGCCCCGACCGCCGCCGCGCGCTGCTCCGCGTACTGCTGCAACCGGTCCAGTACGGCCTCGTGCACGGACTGGCCCGGCGCGGGCACCAGAGGCTCTCCGTTGATCTCGGCGAGCCCCTCGCCCGAGATCCGCACCTCGAAGTGGGCCATGGCTGCTGTCCTCCTCCTCGTTGTTCTCATTCGGCGGGGGTGGTGGACGGGGAAGGCGACGGGGAAGCGGAGGGCGAGCCCGTCGGGTCCGGGTCCATGCCCGGGGTGACGCCCGGGGTGGAGCCGGCGGGCGGGGCGGCCACGCCCTCGTACTTGGCGAACTGGGCGCGGATGGCGAGGACGTAGCCCTGGGCCTCGTTCGTCTGCGGCACCCCCTTGGCCGCGCGGACGGCGTCCGTCCCCACGTGGTAGCCGGCCAGAGCAAGGTCCAGGACGCTGCCGGTGGCCTCGTTCGCGTCGATCATCTGCTGGGCCTCTTCGGCGAGATCGCACAGGTAACGGCCCTGCGCCATGATCGAGTCCTCCGCGTCCAGCGCCGAGGTCTCGTCGTTGTCGTCGTCGTCCTCGCCGTACTCGTCGAAGATCTCGGGCGGCAGCTGCGAGATGCCCTCCTCACCGTTCTCGCCGACGAGCGTCTCGTTGAAGCCGGACTCCCTCTCGATCTGGGAGGCGATGACGATCGGGCCGATCGCGTCGCACAGTTCGCCGGCCTCCTCGATCGGTTCCGCCAGGTCCCCGGGCACCGTCGAGGTGTCCAGCTCGCCCAGGCCGTCGCCGTTGAAGATGGCGATCACCTCGTCCACGTCGTCCTCACTGGCGGATCCTCCGTCGCCGCCACCACCCGAGAACAGCAGGATCAGCGCGATGAGCGGGGCCAGCAGCACCCCGAACCCGCCGATGATGATGATGACGACCAGGGCACCGAGCAGGGCGAGCGGCGACAGCAGGCAGCCGCAGCCGGTGCCTGCGGCGATGGTGTTCCTGACGGCGGTGGAGGTTCCGCCCTCCCCGCTCTCTCCCGTGCCCGCGCTCATGCCTGCCCGCCTTCTTCCTCTCGCCTTGAACCGCGACGGCCGAACGGCCCGTTGTGCTGTCGACGGGCTCGAAAGATCCAAACGGGCCCCGGCGCGAATAAGTTCAAACCCGTGGAAATCAGATGAGCCAGAGCAGCCGAAGCACGAGCGGAGAAGGGGGCGGGACGCACATGGGCACTCCTCCGGCGACGCCGTCGGGCCCGCAGTCGTGGGTACGAGGGCCGAAACCCGCACGGCCGACGGCCCCGGCCGCCGCACCGCCCGCCACGGACGGCGGAGCCTCCGGTGCGGGTCAGGCTCCGGTCCCCGGGGCGGCTGCGGGCCCGGGGAGTCCGGGTACCGGACCGGCGACGGGGTACGGTGCGGGTACGGCGGTCCAGCCCGGGACACCGGGTCAGCACCCTCAGCCGGGACAGCACATCCCGCCGGGGCCACGCCCTCAGCCGGGACCACACGCACCGGCGGGAACGGCCGTGCACCCGGCACCTGTTCCGGCTCCCGCCCCGGCGTCCCCCGCACCTGCCGCCGCCCCGGCCCGGACGTCCCGCCCCTCCTCCCCCGCCCCCCGCAAGAGGGCCCCCGCCCCCGACGGCGAGCCCTCCTGGGGTGAGCCCAAACGGCGGGCGCCCGTGCGCGGGAAGTCGCGGGACGAGATCGGGTGGGTCAAGGCGCACGGCGGAGCCGGTGCCTCCTCGCTCGCCGACGCTCTCGGCGGGGTCGACGTGGGGGCCCGCTGGCCGGAGCCCGCGCGGGGCGAACCGCGCCGGGTCATGCTGGTCGGCCGGACCAGCGCACGTGGACTGCGTTCCGTGTCACAGGCGTTGGGTGCGCTGAAGGACGGAAAGGCCCCCCAGGGGATCGACCTGCTGGGTGTCGTCCTCGTCGCCGACGCCCCCGGACGGCTCCCGCTCAGCCTGCTGCGCCGCATCCGGGTCGTCCGCTCGGTCACCCACGTGCACCGGGTGCCGTGGATCCCGGCCTGGCGCGTGGGCGGTCAGCCCACGTACCTGCCCCGACAACTCAGCGCGCTCGCCGACCTGGTGGGCCCCGGAACCGACGGCGAGAGAACCGTTTCATGACCTCCTCCATCAGCCACCTCGCCCTCCCCCTCGGGGAGCGGCTGGCCGGCTACACCCCGACCTCCGACGCGGACACCATTCTCGGCATCCTCTCCTGGTGCGTCTCGGCCGCGGGGGTCTTCGGGATGATCGCCATCGGCCTGCAGATGGCGCTGCAGTTGCGCCGCGGCGAAATGGGAGAGGGCGCCACGTACTTCCGCGGGGGCTTCTACGTCGTCCTCGGCTGCCTGCTCGCCACCACGGCCGGACCGCTCGTCTCGTTCCTGGGGGACCTGTCCCTCTTCTGAGGATCGCGCACCTCTTCGGTACCCCTTGTCCCAGTCCTCTGGGCAGCATCCCGTTCACATCTCGCGTCCACCGCTCGTCCCGTGGCGCCGACCGACCTCTCGGAGACTCTCCATGTCCCTGTTCCTCGAAGCCACCGCCGTACTCGCCGCCGGCGTGCCCCAGCCGGTGAGCAACGCGCCCGGCGAGTTGACCACCAAGGTCACCACCGTGCTCGGTATAGCGGCCTGGGCCGGGACCGCCGCCGGCGTCGCCGGGGTGCTGATCACCGGCACGATGATGGCCGTCTCCCTCAAGCGCGGTGAGGGTTCGGAGCACATGAGCCGCCTCGGCATGGTGATCGGCGGCTGTGTCCTGGTCGCCACCGCGGGTCCGCTGGTCCAGTTCGTCTTCAACTGAGTCCGCGGACGGGAACGGTCGGGATGTTCACACGTAGGGAGTACCGGGAGCCACGCCGGTACCGGTCGGACCCGTCGGGGCCGTACTGGAAGCAACGCGGCTGGCAGGTGTCGGCGGGGTTCCTCGCCGTCGTCGTCGTACTGAGCGGGATCGTCGCGCTGACGGCCGACCAGGACACCGACGGGAACAACGGGAACGCGTCGGCGGCCGAGGGGCCGCTGTCCGGCACTCCGGCCATGAAGGACGGCCGGCCCGAGGGGTGCCGTACGGACGACAGCGACGGCGACGCCCTGCCCACGGCTCCGCCCGACGACGTCGACTGGCACACCCTCGACGTCACGCGTGTGCCCGTCTCGGCCTCCGCCGGCCCGGCCCTGACCCAGGGGCCCCTGTGGTGGTGCTTCGCGCACACGCCGACCGGGGCCGTGCTGGCCGCCCACATCATTCCCTCGCAGATGAGCGGTCCCGACTGGCGGACCGTCGCGCGGGAGCAGGTCGTGTCCGGCCGGGGACGGGACCTGTTCGTCTTCAAACGTTCCACGGTCCAGGACGACGCCGAATCCGGCTCCGGCTCCGGCGCCGAGGCGGGTGACGGGTCGGGCTCCGGCGGCTCCGGCGCGAGTGCCGGGACCGGCAGTTCGTCCGTCGCCTCCTACGCCGGATACTCGGTGCCCGCGTACTCCGGCGAGGCGGCGACCGTCGAACTGCTGCTCAAGACCAGTCAGGGCTACGCCACGACCTCCATCGCCCTGCGCTGGAGCGGCGGCGACTGGAAGGTCCAGCCCTCCGACAACGGTGCCCTGCACACGCCGGTGAAGGCAGTCCAGGGAACCAACGGCCATCTCCTTTGGGGGGTTTGACATGGCGTGCCCGACCGGTAATCCCATCGTCGACATCGCGGTGGGGTTCTTCAGCTTCCTCGGGGATCCCATCGGGACCATCGTCGAGGGCATCGCCAACGCCGTCCTCGCGGGCGCCATCGCGGTGTTCGGGGCGCTGACCACCAGCATCCCGACCCTCTCGGGAACCACGACGGCCCAGGACATCAACAGCCAGACACAGTGGATCGTGGTCTATCTGGCGGTCGGCTCGCTGCTGTTCGCGTCCGCCCGGATGGCCATCGAGCGGCGCGGGGAGGCCGGCACGACCGCGCTCAAGGGCATCATGCGGGTCATCCTCGTCTCGGGCGCCGCCACCACCGTCGTCACGGCCGCCGCCACCCTCTCCGACGACTACTCCACGTACCTCTTCAACGCGGGCGCGGAGAAGCAGCTGAGCGCCGTGGGCGCCTGCTCCGACGGCAACGGCATCGAGGCCTTCCTGCTGCTGATCCTCGCCTTCCTGCTGCTGATCGCCGGGATCATCCACACGATCCTGCTCTACATCCGCCTCGGCGTGATGATCCTGCTGCTGGGCACCCTTCCGCTGGCCGCCGCCGCCTCCATGACGAACTGGGGCGGCGGCTGGTGGCGCAAGCACCTCGGCTGGATGATCGCCTGGCTGTTGTACAAACCGGCGGCCGGCCTGGTGCTGTACGCGGGCTCGGCCATGATCAGCTCGGGTCAGGACGGCGGCAGCGACATCAACGAACGCATCGCCGGTATCGGTGTGATGCTGCTGTCCGCCGTCGCCCTGCCCGCCCTGCTGAAACTCGTCGTCCCCGCCACCGCCGCGCTCGGCGGGGCGTCCGCGATGTCCGGGGCGATGGCGTCGGCGGGCGGCTCCCTGGCGTCCGGCGCCCGTTCGCTCGGCGGCAGCAGCGGGGGCGGCAGCGGCAGCGGTGGCGCCGGCGGGCAGAGCGGTCCGCGCGGCGCGTCGGGGGCGTCGGGTTCGGGCGGCTCGGGCGGTTCGCAGGGCTCCTCCGGTTCCGGCGGCATGTCCGGCTCCTCCGGTTTCGGCGGCGCCGACGGCGGCGCGGGCCGGCCGGGAGCCCAGGGTGCCGGGGCGGGAGCCGGCGCCGGCGGCGGAGGAGCCGGCGGTGGAGCGGCCGCCGGCGCGGGCCGGGCCGCCGCGGCGGCGGGAGGCCCGGTCGGTGTCGCCGTCGGGGCGGCGGTGACGGCGGCGCAGGTCGCCGGCCGTACCGCCTCCGGCTCCCTCGAGGGCGCCGACGGCGACCAGGGGCACAACCGCTGACCCCGGCGGCCCGGACGGGCACCCGGCGCACCGCCTCCTGAACGGCCGCCGAACTCCACGTCCCCCCGATGGAGTCCGGCGGCCGCTTTCCTCCCCCGCCCCCTCGCGCCACCCCCGCCCCCGCCCCCGTCACCCGATCACTGAACGAAGGGAAAACGGACCCTCATGTCCACGGAAGCCGTCACCCATCCGACCTACGGGAACTGGCGCCGTCCAAGGCGTCCGGGACTCGGTCCGCTCGGACTCGTCGGCACCTTCGGTGTCTTCGGCGGGCTCGTCCTCACCCTGCTCGCGTCCCTGATCTCGCTGTACGCGGCGATGGTCGTGTTCGTCCCCATCGCGGTGTTCCTGGTCCCGCTCGCCATCCGCACCCAGGACGGCCGCAACGTCTACCAGCTGATCGCCCTGCGCATCGGCTGGCGGCGACGCAGGGCCAGGGGCGCGCACCTGTACGTCTCCGGGCCGCTGTCCGCCCGGCCGGGCGGCCGGTTCCGCCCGCCGGGGCTGCTCAACAAGGTCTCCGCGACCGAGGGCCGGGACGCCTACGACCGTCCCTTCGGCGTGCTGCACCACCCGAACCGCAACCTGTACACGATCGTCCTGGGCTGCGACCCCGACGGCGGTTCCCTCGTCGATCCGGACCAGGTCGACGTGTGGGTCGCCCTGTGGGGCGAGTGGCTGGCCCGCCTGTCCCACGAACCCGGGCTGCGCGGCGCGTCCGTGATCGTGGAGACCGCCCCCGACCCGGGCACCCGGCTCGCCCACGAGGTGCTGCCCCGCATCCGGCCGGACGCGCCGGCCGCCGCCCGTGCCGTGATGGAGGAGGTCGTCGAGCGCTACCCCACCGCGTCCTCCGAGATGCACACGTACGTCAGCCTCACCTACGGCGTCCCCGCGGGCCAGAAGCGGAAGAAGGAGGACGTGATCACCGACCTCGCCATCCGCATCCCGGGCCTGCTCAGCGGTCTGGTCGCGGCCGGCGGCGGGGCCGCGTACCCGCTGTCGGCGGAGCGGATCGCGGAGGTCGTGCGGGTCGCCTACGACCCTGCCGTCTCCGCCGACGTCCTCAACGCCCGCGCCCAGCAGGGCGGTACGGGCCTGGAGTGGGACGACGCCGGGCCGGCCGCCGCCGTCGAGACCGTGGGCAGCTACCAGCACGACTCGGGGGTGTCCCGGACCTGGCTGATGACGCTGGCACCACGCGGCACCGTACGGTCCTCGGTGCTCCGGGGCATGCTGGAGGCGGCGCCCGGCACGCGGCGCAAGCGGGTCGCGCTGGTGTACCGGCCGATCGACCCGGCCACCTCGGCCCGGATCGTCGAGGCGGACCGGCGCAGCGCCCAGTTCATGGCGACGTCCGGCCGGGGCATGGTGCAGGCCCGCGCGGCCTCCGAGATACGGGCGGCGGAGCAGACCGCTACCGAGGAGGCGTCGGGCGCGGGGCTCGTGGAGTTCTCGCTGATGCTGACCGTCACCGTCGACACCATGGACCAACTGGCCGACGCGAGCGTCACGGTGCGCAACCTGACCGCGGCCTCCCGGGTGCTGATGCGGCCCGCGGACCGGATGCAGGCGGCAGCGTTCAGCTGCACGCTGCCCGCCGGGATCCTCCCGTGGGAGCAGACCCTGATCCCGCACGAACTGCAGGAGGCGCTGTGAGCCGCCGCGACGAGAAGAAGGCCGAGCTGGCCGACCGGCTGGCGGAGCAGCGGGCACGCGCGGAGCTGGAGGCGAGGCGTCCCGGAGCGGGGTCCCCACGGCCGGAGAAGGCCGGGCGCAAGGGCCGCGTGAGCCGTACGGAGCGCAAGGAACGGGAGAAGCGGGAGAAGGCCGGGCTCGGCGAGGGCGGCGGCAGGCAGGGCGGGGGCGGGAAGACGGCCGCTTCCCGCCCCCGCGAGCCGTACGTGCCGCCACGCGGCTGGTACGGGGCCGGGGGCGGGCGGGTCGGCTACCTGGATCCGCCGACCATGTGGCGGGCCACCACCGTGCAGGCGTGCGGCATGTGGCCGTTCGCGGCCGGTTCCGGCTCACCCATGACGGGCGTACCGCTGGGGCAGCACCTGTTCACCGGGGCCACGGTCTGCGGCGACCCGCTGAACTGGTTCACCCGGGCCCGGTACATCTCCAACCCGTCGCTGTTCATGCTCGGCATGCCGGGTCTGGGCAAGTCCACGCTCGTCAACCGCATGCTGATCGGGCTCTCCGCCACCGGTGTCGTCCCGCTGGTCCTCGGCGACCTCAAGCCCGACTACGCCGACACGGTCCGTGCCCTCGGCGGCCAGGTGATCTCCATCGGCCGCGGCCGGGGCGGCATCAACGTCCTCGACCCGGGCGCCATGGGCGCGGCGGCGGCCAGGATCGGCGGCGAGGCGGGCGAGGTGCTGAAGGCCGAGACGCACGGCCGGGTGCTGAACATGGTGGCCGCGCTCATCACCATCGTGCGCGGCCGGCCGATGGACGACCACGAGCAGTCGGTGCTCTCCGCCGTCCTGCACCACCTGCGCGAACGCACCCCGCCCGGCCGGACCGTGCTGCTGCCGGACGTGCTCCGGGTGCTCACCGAGGGCCCCGACCGGGTGCGCGCGGTCACCCTCGACCGGGGGGACGACGCCCGCTACCGGGACGCCGTCGACCCGCTGCACCGCTCCCTGCTCGGCATTCTCGACGGCCCGCTCGGCGACACCTTCGCCTCCGAGACGTCCACCCGCATCAACCCGGACGCTCCGGCGGTGTGCATCGACATCTCCGGCATCGGTGAGGCCGACACCCAGCTGACCGCCGCCGCGATGCTCGCCGCCTGGTCCGACGGGCTCGGCACGGTGGCAGCCTCGCACGCTCTCGCGGACTCCGGGCTCGAGCCCCGGCGCTGGTTCTTCACCGTGCTCGACGAGCTGTGGCGCCCGCTGCGGGCCGCCTCCGGCATCGTCGACCGCATCGATGCCCTGACCCGCCTCAACCGTTCCCTCGGCCTCGGCGACGCCAAGATCACCCACACGCTCAAGGACGCCGAGGCGCTCAGCAGCGACGCCGACCGGGCCAAGGCGCGCGGCTTCGTCGAGCGGGCCGGGATGGTGGTGTGCGCGGGGCTGCCGAAGGCGGAGATGGAGGACCTCGGCAAGGTGGTGGGCCTGTCCCGGCGTGAGATCGAACTCGTCTCCTCCTGGTCCTCGCCGCCCGGCTGGGGTGTCTCCGGCGACCATGGGGAGCCGCCCGGCCGGGGCCGCTTCCTCATCAAGGTCGGCGGACGCCCCGGCATCCCCATCAAGGTCGCCATCACCGACGCCGAACGCCGGCTGCACAACACCAACACCCGGTGGACGCCGAACGAGGAGCGGGTCGAGCGGGCGGTCGAGCAGGAGCTCTCCCACACCGCCGCGCAGGTGGCACGGGCCGCGCAGGAGGGGGCGTACGCGACGCCGGGCGGCCCCGGCGGTCCGGGCACCGGGGGGTGGCCCGCATGAGTGCTCCGGGCACCGGTTCCCTGCACGACCAGCTGCCGTGGGCGATCGTGGCGGTCGCCGGTACCGGCCTGACCATGTTCACCGTCGCCTGGTGCGGCGGGACCCTCGGGTCCGGGCTGTCCGGCAACGGCTGGGACAGCCCTCCGTTCGCCATGTCCACCGTGTCGCAGCTGGTCTCCGACGGACCCGCCGGCCTGTGGCCCGGGGCCCCGGCCGCCGCCCTCTACGCGGGCATGCTCGGCCTGCTGACGCTCCTCGCGCTGCCCGTCGCCCTCGTCGTACGCCTCGCCCTGGGCCGGTCCGGCCGCACCAAGGGCCTGGCCGGGCGCCGCGAACTCGCCGCCATGTGCCCCAAGGGCATCGAGGCCCGCGCCCGCGAGCTGCGCCCCACCCTGAACGGCCGCGACCGGCTGCACCCGGACGAGACCGGCAACCTCCTCGGCGACCTCAGCCCCAACGGTCCCGAGCTGCGCAGCAGTTACGAGGACGTGGAGCTGGACCTGATGGCGCCGCGGGCCGGCAAGTCCACCGGCATCGCCGTCCCCCGGGTGCTGCGCGCCCAGGGCGCCGTCCTGCTGACCTCCAACAAGTCCGACGTGTACGCCGTCACCCGCGCCGAGCGCGAGAAGGCGGGCACGGTCTGGACGTTCGACCCGCAGGGCATCGCGCACACCCCGCGCGCCATGTGGTGGAACCTGCTCGGCGAGTGCCACACCATCGAGAGCGCCCGCCGCATGGCCGGTCACTTCGTGGCGTCCGTCAACGACGACACGGCGAAGAAGGACTTCTGGATCTCGGCCGCCCAGAACACCCTCACCGCCCTCTTCCTGGCCGCCGCCCGCAGCCGCACCCCGATCCACGAACTGCTCGGCTGGCTCGCCGACCCCGCCGACCGCACCCCGGTCGACCTGCTCCGCGACGCCGGCCTCGTCGCGATGGCCGAGCAGCTGCAGGGCACCGTGCGCGGTGCGGTGGAGACCCGGGACAGCATCTACGAGACCGCCCGCCAGACCGTGTCCTGCCTGCTCGACCCGGAGATCCTCGCCTGGGTCTCGCCCGACCCGGAGCTGCCCGAGTTCCGTCCCGACCTGCACGTCCTCGGTCAGGACACGCTCTACCTGCTCTCCAAGGACGGCGGTGGCTCCGCCGCCGGCGTCATCGCGGGGCTCGCCGACGCGACGCTGCGGGCGGGCGTGGTCGCCGCCGAGCGCATGGGCGGCCGGCTCGACCCGCCGCTGACGGCGGTCCTCGACGAGGCCGCCAACGTGTGCCGCATCTCCGATCTGCCCGACCTGTACTCGCACTTCGGCTCACGCGGCATCAACGTCGTCACGCTGCTGCAGAGCTACCGGCAGGGCGCCCGGGTGTGGGGCGAGGTCGGCATGGACGCGCTGTGGAGCGCGGCGACGATCAAGCTCCTCGGCGCGGGTCTGGACGACGCCGACTTCGTGCAGAAGATCTCCACGCTCGTCGGCCAGCACGACGTGCGCACCCCCAGCATCTCCCGTGGCAAGGAGGGCACGTCGCGGTCCTACTCCTACCGCCAGGAGTCCATCCTGCCGCCGGACCGCATCCGCGCCCTCCCCAAGGGCACGGCGCTGCTCCTCGCCACCGGCGTCAAGCCGGCGCTGATCCGGCTGCGCCCCTGGTACAAGGAGCCCGGCGCCGCGGCGATCTCGGCGGCCGCGAAGGCGGAGACGGCGGCCATCACGGAGCGTGCCGCGCGCCGTCTCCTGCCGGGGCTGGGGGATGTTCCGGGCGGGACGGAGGCGCCGGGGCTGCCGGGCGCGTCGGGGGTGACGCTGTCCAAGCCGGTGTACTGACCCGGTGCGGGGAGGTGCCGGGTCAGCGGGACGGAGGCAGCGGGGCTGCCGGGCCCTCAGAGGGCTCCGGGCGCGCAGAGGGCGCCGGGGGTGACGCTGTCCAAGCCGGCGCACTGACCCGGTGCGGGGAGGTGCCGGGCCAGCGGGACGGAGGCAGCGGGGCTGCCGGGCCCTCAGAGGGCTCCGGGCGCGCAGAGGGCGCCGGGGGTGACGCTGTCCAAGCCGGCGCACTGACCCGGTGCGGGGAGGTGCCGGGCCAGCGGGACGGAGGCAGCGGGGCTGCCGGGCCCTCAGAGGGCTCCGGGCGCGCAGAGGGCGCCGGGGGTGACGCTGTCCAAGCCGGCGCACTGACCCGGTGCGGGGAGGTGCCGGGCCGGCGGCCCAGTGCGATCGTACGCAGGACCAGCTCGGCCGGCCCGTACCGCACCCGGTCCATCAGCCGCACGCTGACGGCGAGCTGGACGGCGTAGAGCAGTACGCACCCCGCGAGGACGGCGACCGTGCCGGCCCGGTCGTACAGTCCTAGCCCGTACCCGGTGAACACGCAGGCGAGGACGAGCGACTGGGTGAGGTAGTGGCTGAGTGCCATGCGTCCGGCGGCGGCGAGCACACCGGCCGCCGCCGGGACGCGGGCCTCGCGCCGCAGGAGCAGCAGGAGCAGGCCGCAGGCGTACGACGCCGTGAGCGCCGGCGCGGTCAGCACCGTCACCGCCTGCCCGACCAGGAACCAGCGGTTGTCCAGTGGCCCGCTCGCGCAGCAGGCGGCGGCCACACCGCCGGCGAGGCCGGGCGGCAGCAGGCGTACGACGGCCCGCCGCAGCCACACCCGGTCCCGGCCGCGCCGCTCGGCCAGCCGGGACTTCGCCGCCGCGAGCCCTGCCAGGGCGGCGGCCAGCATGGCCGGCGCGTACAGCAGATCCGTGGCGATCACCGCCGGCAGTTCGCGCAGACGCGCCTCCAGCACCGATCCGGCGTCGCCCCGGTACGCGGCGACGGTGTCGGCGACGCGGGGCGCGTACTCGACGGCGGTGACCGGCTCGGTCAGCGCGACGGTCAGCAGCCCGTACCCGAGCAGCAGCGCCGACAGCACCACCAGCAGGCCGGCAGCGAGGTACAGCGCGGCCCGTGCGGAGATGCCGCGCAGCCCGTACAGCACCAGCGCGATGACGGCGTACGTGGTCAGGATGTCGCCGGGATACAGGAGGACGGCGTGCGCGGCCCCCAGGACGAACAGGCCCGCGGCGCGCCGCAGATGGCGCGGGGCGAAGGCGACGCCCGCCCGCCGGGCGGACCGGGACTGGAGGACGAAGCCGTAGCCGAAGAGGAAGGAGAACAGGACGTAGAACTTGGCCGTGACCAGCGCGGTCACCGCCCACGCGGCACCCCGGTCCAGTGCCGAGGCGCCGGGCCCGCCGCCGAAGGCCGTGTACGGGCCCGCCATCAACTGGGCGTTGACCACCAGGATGCCGAACAGGGCGAACCCGCGCAGCACGTCGAGTTCGCCGACGCGCCGGGGGCGGTCGGGTGGGGGCCCGGCCGGCCTCACCCAGCCATCACGGCCCCGGCGCCGAACGCCAGGGGGGCGGACAGGAACCACCCGAACGACGGCGCCAGCAGATGTCTGGACGTCCACAGCCTGGCCTGTGTGGGACGCTCCCGTACGTACACGACCGGCACGTTGTCGCCGACCGGGGGCACTCCGTAGAACGGCCCGCACCGTCCCGGATCGAGGACGAGGTCTCTGCCGAGGTGGTCGGAGAACATGACGAGCCCGCCACGCCGCCGGTCGGCCGCCTTCCTCGGCGTCACCCACCCCATCACCCGCCGGCCGCGCGCCCACAGGGCCGCGGCCGTCGCCGCTGCCCGGACCGCGGCCAGCAGAAAGCCGAGGCCGAGCCCCGTACACAACGCGAGAAGCACCAACTGCGCGTTCATACCCATCCCTTCGCCCAGGTCCTGCCGTCCGGTGCCCTGCGCGCACAACGGCCGGCGAGGTCGCCCCGGTTCATCCGGTCGCGTTCCGCCCGCTTTGAACCTCCGGACGGACCGGCCCCGTTGTGTGGGCGACCCATGACACCCCCCCGCATCCCCGCATCCCCGCATCCCCGCATTCCTGCATCCCCGCATCCCCGCATCCCTGCCCATGCGGCGCCTACGAAGGGAGCCACAGCCCACATGAGACGGACCCCGCGCGCACACGGCCACCGGACGGTGGCCGTGGTCACGACGGCTCTCGCTCTGACGGCGGCGCTCCACCAGCCCGCCAGTGCCGAGCCGGCGACCCTCCCCGAGGTGCGTGCCGAACTCGACCGCCTCTACCACGACGCCGAGGTCGCCACGGAGAAGTACAACGCCGTCGACGGCGAGGTGACCCGGCAGAAGAAGCGCGTCAGCACGCTCAAGGCCCAAGTGATGTCGACGGAAAAGAAACTGACCCGCCTCACCGAACTGGCCGGGGTGGCGGCCCGCACCCAGTACCGCGGTGGCGGTGTCCCCGCCGAGGTTCAGTTCGTCCTCGCCGACAACCACGAACGTGCCCTGGACAACGCCTCCCTGGCCCGCCAGGCGCACCGGGGAACGAACCGTGTGATGACGACCCTGGCCAAGACCCAGGAGGAGCTGCGCACGCGCAGCGACGACGCGGACGACGAACTGAAGCGGCTGCGCAAGAACCGCAGATCCATGGACTCCCACCGCACAACGATCCAGGCCCGCATCGACGAGGCACAGAAGGTGGAGTCGCGGCTGGCGGAGGAGCAGCGCCGTGAACTGGCCGCGCTCGAAAGGGAGACCGCCGACGAGGCCCAGGCGAAGTGGGTGGAGTCGGGCGTCCTCGACACTGCTGGCACCGAGGGCAGCAGCGCGGGCAGCAAGGCCGTCGCCTTCGCCACCCGTGAGCTCGGCAAGCCCTACGTCTGGGGCGCCGAGGGCCCCGACTCCTACGACTGCTCCGGCCTCACCTCGCAGGCATGGCTGGCGGCGGGCGTGGCCATCCCGCGCACCTCGCAGGAGCAGTGGCGCCTGCTCCACCGCGTCCCGGTCGCGGACATGCGCCCCGGTGACCTGATCATCTACAACGCCGACGCCACCCACGTCTCCCTCTACATCGGCGACGGCCGGATGATCCACGCCCCGCGCCCGGGGCGCTCGGTGACGGTGGCGCCGGCCGGGTCGCTGGAGATCCTCGGGGTGGTGCGGCCCGACGCGTGAACCTCCCGTCCGGGGACAGCACGTGGAACGCGCACCGGCCGCCGCCCCGGCACCGAGCACCGATCTCCCAGCCGCCACACCACGCACCACCAGAAGGGCGCCATGTCCACCACCCAGTCGACCCACTCCGAGGTCTCCGCAGCCGGGCGACCCGACGCCGCGCCGTCCCAGGGGGCCGGCAGCGGTCCGGCGACCCCGGCCCCCGGCGAGAAGCCCTCCGCCCCGCCCCGCTTCATCCTCTACCTGGACGGACCCGCGTACGCGCAGACGCTGCGCCAGCTGACCCTGTGGACGCACCACGTGCTGCTGCCGGTCTACGGCAGGGAGGTCACCTCCCAGTCCCCCTGGTGCTCCGTGTGGTGGGAACACCCCGAGGCCGTGGCCCAGTTGCACGGTCTGTGGCTCGCCTGGGGGGATCTCACCGGCCCCGGTTCCGACATGACCGGACCCGCCATCTGGCACCGCGACTACATGTCGTCGGTCATGGTCACCCTTCGGGACCCGCAGGGACCGTTCGCGGGCTGCAAGCCCGGCATGCACCGCCCGAAGGAGAAACCCGTCGTCGAGGCGATGGACCCCTTCGGGCCGCCGCCCCCTCCGCCGCCGCCGTCCCCGTGGTCCTGACGGAGCCGTGCGGGGTACCGCTCCGGCAGGTGGTACGTGCGGGCGGAAGGTGATGAACCGTCTGCCTCGGCAGCCGCGTTGTGGTTGCAGAGCGGAGTAAGCATCCGGTCGGCGGAGCCGGACCCGGCACCGTCACAGGCTCCGTGCGGAGCGATCACCTCCCGGAAGGAAGGGTGACATGGCAGGATCCACCCACTCGGACGACAGCGCCAATTCCAACGCCAGTTCCTACGTGTCCGTCAGAATCAGTCAGGACAGAAGGGGGACATGGGCCGAGGTCTCCAGCAAGCCTGCCCCGGACAACGCGCCTCCGCTGTTCGCCGGGGCCGGAACCGGCGTGTACGACCGAACCAACCAGCAGTTCTACGCGGTCAACACGGACAACCCGCAGGGCAGCCAGGTCGCGCGGTGGAGCAATAGTGCGGCGCAGTGGGTCGCGGATAACAGGTCCCGCATCGCGAAGGCCCTGGTCGACGTCGCCCCGACCCTCATCCAGGGCGCCTCCACCTTTGCCCCCGGCAGAGCGGGAACGATCATCAACGGCGTCGGCATCGCCGCCCAGGGCTTGGTGGCCGGCCATGAGCTCTACGGCCAGTACCAGCAGCACCGCTCGGGCGGCCACGTCGACGGGGTCCAGGTCAGCACGAGCCTCGGCCGGCTGGCATCCACGGCTCTGAACACGTACGCGGCTGTGGGCGACCAGGAGTCCGACACCACCAAGATGGTCGGCGGAGCGGGCTCCTGGGTGGCCGGCGGCGCGACCATGGCCGACATCATGCACCACGCCCACACCGATCCCGGACGGGTGGCGCAGGACCCCGGTTACGAGATGTACGGAATACACCGCAACCCGCCTCTCGGTAACCAGCCGGGCCAGTACCCGCCCGGGTACAACCCTGCCTCGCCGCCCCCGTCCTCCACGTCGTCCCTGCCGGCCTCGGCCAACAACGCTCCGGCCGGGAACTTCAACCCGCCCAGCAGCTCCACGAAAACCAGCAGGGCACCGGTGGAGCCGCTGTCGAGTAAGGCTCAGGGCAAGAAGCCCGAACGCCGGAAGCGCAAGTAGCCGCACCGCTCCGTACCGGCCCGGCACAGGGCGGCCGCGTCCTTGGGGGAGGCGCGGCCGCCGTGCCGTGACCCGCCGGGGCGCTTCACTCGTTGAACCGTTGCCCCCGGCCCACCCGTTGTCGCTTCGTGTCCGAACCTCCGACCTGAGAGAGGGGGCACCGTGGCGGATGACAACGCGGCCTCCCCGAGCCGGAACCGGTTGACCAAGGAGCGCCCCGAGGTCGGACTGGCGCGTGACCAGGTCAAGACCGAGTACCGCCTGCGGGACGAGCGTCGCGACAACGGGCGGGACCCGACCGACACGGCGGGCCTCTGGAACCGTCTGGCGGCCGAGCTGCGCCGGCTCATGGACCGTCTGACGGGCCGGTCGCAGTCGGCGGCGACCCCGGCCGGCGGGGACTACGCGTCCGTCGGCGGACGGGAGGCCGACCGGTCCGAGCCGTGGCCGCCCGTCCCGGCACAGAGGCCGGCGGAGAAATCGTCCGAGATGTCCTCGGCGCAATCGGCGCATCCGGACGTGGCGCGCCTCGGGGAGAGGATCGGCCGGCTGTCGACGCTCCAGCACGAGGCCTTCGAGGACGCGGTTCTCCACCTGGTCAGGACCGACGCGAACTGGCAGAAGGCGTTCGAGCAGTCCCCCGAGAGCATGCCGACCGTCGCCCGGTACGCCGCCAACGCGTACATGCGGGAGTCGCTGCGGGAGACGTCCCAAGGTGTGGACCCGCCTCAGCGGGAAAGGACTCCGGCGCAGGACACCGCACTGCGGACCACGCCGGTCACGGCCACGAACGCCTACACCGACAGCAGTACGCAGACAGACATGAACACGAGCACGAACACTGCTGCCCCCACCCTCACCGCCACCGAGGCCATGGAGGCCGCCCGGGACCGGATCATGGCCGCCGACGCACAGCAGTTCGCGGCGCTGCGCGAGCGCTGGGAGCGTCCGGCTTCGCCGGAGCGGTCGGACGCCGCACTGGCAGTGGCACCAGTCGTGGAGCAGGGCCGGAGCGGCTTCGAGGGGCTCCGCCGGAACGGGATGGCCGACGGCCAGGCCTTCCAAGCAGCCCAGCAGACGCAATGGGAACGCCTCGGCACCACCCCCACCTTCACCCCCAGTGCCCAGGACGCCTTCGACGGACAGGCCTTCCGCGCCGCCGAGCAAGCCCAACGGGAGCAGCTCGGCACCAGCCCCACCCTCACCCCGCGCCCCGCCGACGCCTTCGACGGCCAGGCCTTCCAAGCAGCCCAGCAGACGCAATGGGAACGCCTCGGCACCACCCCCACCTTCACCCCCAGTGCCCAGGACGCCTTCGACGGACAGGCCTTCCGCGCCGCCGAGCAAGCCCAACGGGAGCAGCTCGGCACCACCCCACCCTCACCCCGCGCCCCGCCGACGCCTTCGACGGACAGGCCTTCCAAGCAGCCCAGCAGACGCAATGGGAACGCCTCGGCACCACCCCCACCTTCACCCCCAGTGCCCAGGACGCCTTCGACGGACAGGCCTTCCGCGCCGCCGAGCAAGCCCAACGGGAGCAGCTCGGCACCAGCCCCACCCTCACCCCGCGCCCCGCCGACGCCTTCGACGGACAGGCCTTCCGCGCCGCCGAGCAAGCCCAACGGGAGCAGCTCGGCACCACCCCCACCCTCACCCCGCGCCCCGCCGACGCCTTCGACGGACAGGCCTTCCAAGCAGCCCAGCAGACGCAATGGGAACGCCTCGGCACCACCCCCACCTTCACCCCCAGTGCCCAGGACGCCTTCGACGGCCAGGCCTTTCTCGCGGCCGAGCGGGCCGCTCAGCAGACCGGACGGGCCGCCCACGCAGGCGGCCCGGTGGGCAGCGCCCCCACGAGCGCGCCCCCGAGCCCCGTAGCGCCCCTGGCGCCGTCCGCACCCCTGCCGTCCCTGCTCAGCGGCGACGGGCACGCGGCCCTGCGCAGCTCGCTCGAGTCGCTCGCCCCCCTGCGCTCCCCCACGGCCCCGGGCAGCAGCGACTCACCGACGAGGTCCTCCAGCCCGGCGCCCGTTAGAGCCCACACCACCACACGCACGAACTCCCAGCCGAGAGGACGGAAATGACATACGTCGCCCCACCAGGAGGCGTGATCCATGCGTAGACCCCTCATCCACAGGCCCGTCCTGCGCAGGCCCGTCCTGCGCAGACGCACCTCGTTCCTGCTGGCACTGCTCCTGGTCGCGGTCGGGGTCACCGGCACCGCCCTGCTGATCCAGAACCAGCGCTCGGACGACGTGAGCATCGCGGGCACACCGGCCGCCAACGCCGGCGAGCACACCGTCACCTTCAAGAACACGACGGGCCAGCGGATCTGGATCGGCAGCACGGTCAACGCCGACGGGTCGGCCGAACTCACCGGGCTTCCGACGCTGGACCCGGGCCAGTCGGCCACCATCACGATCCCCGAGAACTCCGGCGCCGGACACTGGCGCGGCAAGTTCTTCGCCCGCGAGGGCTGCACCGGCGAGGAGGGCAGCACGTTCCACTGCGCCGTCGGCGACTGCGGTCCGTACTCCGACCGGTGCTCGACCGGTGAACAGCCGACCGGACTGGCCGAGTTCAACTTCGACCCGAAGGACAGCCTGGCGCCCTGGTACAACGTCAGCTATGTCAACGCCGTCGCGTCGCCGATCACCATCACGCCGGACGGCGTGACACCGCCCGAGTCGGGCGAGTGCACGTCGGCGGGGTGCGTCGAGGACCTGCTGGCCGCCTGCCCGGCCGACAACCTGGTCAAGGACGAGGCCACCGGCCGGGCGCTGGTCTGCGTCAACCCGAACCGGGACGCGAAGACCCCCTACAGCGACGCGCTGGCCGGCAAGTGCCCGACCGCGTACAGCTGGTCCAAGCACGACACCGAGCAGGGCAACCAGGTCGTGTACCAGTGCCGGCAGTGCACCGGCATGACCGTCACCTTCCACGGAACCGGCGAGGCCGCCGTCCGGACCGACGACAACGCCGCGTCCCCGCCGGCTCCCGTGGTCACCGAGCAGTCCCGCGAGGGCGGCACCACCCCGGCCGCCTCCCGCAAGGGCATCAGCCTCAACCCCGTGGCGGGTGCCTCCGAGGCCCTGGCCGACTCCGGTTCGTCCTGGTTCTACAACTGGGCCTCCTCCAGCGACGGTGTCACCAAGCCGGAGGGCGTCGAGTACGTCCCGATGATCTGGGGCCCCGACTCGGTCACCGACGCCCAGCTGGGCCAGGCGGCCAAGGAGGGGAAGGTGCTGCTCGGCTTCAACGAGCCGGACCATCCGGGCCAGGCCACCATGTCGCCCGAACAGGCGCTGGACCTGTGGCCCCGGCTGGAGTCCACCGGTCTGCGCCTGGGCGCGCCCGCGGTCGCCTCCGGCGGGGACCTCGAGGGCGGCTGGCTGGACCGGTTCATGAAGGGGGCCGAACAGCGCGGTCTGCGCGTCGACTTCATTCCCCTGCACTGGTACGGCGCCGACTTCGGCCCCGACGCCGTCGACCAGCTGCGCGGCTATCTGCAGGCCGTGCACGACCGCTACAACAAGCCGGTCTGGCTCACGGAGTACGCCCTGATCGACTTCTCCCAGGGCACCCCGCGCTACCCGAGTGAACAGGAGCAGACCGCCTTCGTCCGGTCCTCGACCAGGATGCTGAACGGCCTGGACTTCCTGGAGCGCTACGCGTGGTTCGTGCTGTCCACCGAGACCCACCGGACGGGGCTCTACGACGGGGCGGTCGCCAACGCGAGCGGGCGCGTCTACCGCGAGGTGCGCTGAGGTGGGTCGAGGTGCCCTGAGGTACTGACGCGCTGAGGCACCCGCCGCGAGCAGCACGGGGACGGTTCAACTCCCAAAAGGTCATCGGAGTTGAACCGTCCCCGTCTCACAGCCGTTGTTCCGGTGCGTCCCGGCGACTCCCGGCGGGGCTCACCATCGGAGGAGATCCATGTCAGGCGGTCCGCCTCGGCGCAGCCCCTCGGGCGTGTGCGTCGGCCGGGGCGCCCTGCAGGCGGGCGAGCCGCGCGCGGACCTTCTCGGCATCCGGATGACCGAACTCCGCGAAGATCGCCAGGGCTTGGTGCCAGCTCGTCCGGGCGGCCTCCGGCTCCCCGGCGTCGAGATGGACGTCCCCGAGGTTGCCCAGCGTGTGGCCCTCGCCCCACCGGTTGCCGATGTCCCGGTGCGTCGCGAGTGCCTGACGGTAGTACTCGACGGACTCGTCGTAGCGGCCGAGCCGCTGGTGGACCGTGCCGAGGATGTCGAGGGCGATGCCCTCGACCCAGCGGTTGTCGCCGGCGCGCAGCACCACCAGCGCCCGCTCCAGGCAGCCGAGGGCGTCGTCGTACCGGCCGAGCCGCTGGTAGGCGTCGCCCAGGTTGCACAGGGCGATGCCCTCTCCCCAGGCGCTGCCCTCGATGCGGTCGAGGGCCAGCCCCCTCCGGATGTACTCGACGGCCTTGCCGAGCCGGCCGACGTGCAGGTAGGCGTCACCCAGGTTGGCGACCACCGTCGACCTTGCCTTCCTGTCCCCGAGTTCCTGGCACAGTTCCAGCGCCCGGTGCAGATGCACGATGGCCTCCTCGAGCCTGCCGGCGTTGCGCAGCGCGGCGGCCGTGTCGGACAGCCCCTGGGCCTCGCCCTGCCGGTCGCCGGCGGTGCGGGCGGCGATGAGACCCGCACGGGAGGTGTCGAGCCAGTCGTGCGTGTGGCTGCGGAGGTAGAAGAACCCCCACAGGACGGCGGGCAGCCGCCACGCGATGCCAGGTTTCCCGGCCTGGTCGGCCTGGTGCACCGCAACGACCAGGTTGGGCCGTTCGGTCTCGCACCAGTCGAGCGCCTGCTCGTGCGTCGTGAACTCCAGCGGCCGGCACCCCTCGGGCAGCGGTTCCAGGGGAATACGGCGGCGGTTCGGGGTGATGTGCGGGTAGGCCGCGTCGGCGGTGTGCAGGTACCAGGAGAGCAGTCGCTCGACGGCGAGGTCCCGCTCCTTTCGTGTCTCCTCGGCACGCACCCGTTCTGCGGCGTACACGCGCAGCAGGTCGTGCAGGGTGTAGCGGCCCGGGAAGTGCTCGGTGAGCAGGTGGGCGCGGGTCAGCTCGGCGAGGATTCCGCGGGCCTCGCGCGGGGCGAGCCCGGCGAGAGCGGCCACCGCGGGCGCGGAGATGTCCGGCCCGGTGTGCAGGCCCAGCAACCGGAACAGGAATGCCGCCGGGGCGGACAGCGCCTTGTAGGACCAGGAGAAGACGGCCCGCACGTCGGTGGTGATGTCGTCGCCGCCGGCGAAGGCGTCCAGGCTGCCGTGGCTGTCGTTCACCTCGTCGGCGAGGGCGCTGAGCGGGAAGGCCGGGTGGGCGCAGGCGTGGGCGGCGACGATGGCGAGCGCCAGCGGCAGCCGGCCGCACCGCGCGATGATCTCGTCCGCCGCCTTCGGTTCCGCGGCCAGCCGGTCGGCGCCCAGGCGCCTGGCCAGCAGGTCGTGTGCCTCGGCGAAGGACATCTGGTCCAGCGTCAGGGGGTGCGCCCCTTCGCCGGCGACCAGACCGGTGAGCCGGTTGCGGCTGGTGACGATGACCAGACAGCCCGGAGAGCCGGGCAGCAGAGGGCGGACCTGCTCGGTGTCGCGGGCGTTGTCGAGGAGGATCAGCACCCTGCGCTGCGCGAGCAGGCTGCGGTACAACGCCACCTGCGCGTCGAGACCGGCGGGTATCCGCATCGGGGGAACGCCGAGCGCGTCGAGGAAGATGCGTACAGCCTCGTCCGGCGTCACCACCGAGCCGGTCGGGGCGAAGCCGCGCAGGTTGATGTAGAGCTGGCCGCCGGGGAAGCGGTCGGCGACCCGGTGGGCCCAGTGCACGGCCAGGGTGGACTTGCCGATCCCGCCCATGCCGCCGATCGCGCTGATCACGACGGTCGGCGGAGGGCTGCCGTCCTCGGGCAACAGAGCGGTGGTCCGCTCGAGTTCGGTGTGCCGTCCGACGAAGGTCGGCAGATCGGCGGGCAGTTGCGCCGGGCGGGCGGTTCCCTCCGGGGAGTCGGGCGGGTCGGGGCGACCGGCCGCGTCCGTCTGCCGGCCGGCCGGGCCGTCCGCCGTGCCATCGGTCACTCTCCCGTCCGCCGGTGCGACGACGGACGGCTCGGACACCACCGGTGCCACGGACGGCCGGAGTTGTCTGAGCGGGGACGCGGGCCGGAGCGGAGCGGGCGCCGGAGCGGGCATCAGGGCCGGGTCGACCGCCAGGATGCGGTCGTGCAGGTCCCGGAGCGAGGCACCGGGCTCGATGCCCAGCTCCCTGACCAGGGCACGGCGGGTCCCGCGGTACGCCGTCAGGGCCTCGGCCTGCCGTCCGGACCGGTACAGCGCCAGCATGAGCAGCCGGCACAGCTGCTCCCGCAGGGGGTGCCTGCCGGTGAGCGACATCAGCTCGGCGATCACCTCGTGATGGCGTCCGAGCTCGATGTCGACGTCCAGCCGCGCCTCCAGCGCGGTCAGCCACTCCTCGTCCAGCCAGGAGCGCACCGTCTCGGCCAGCGGGCCGGGCAGTCCGGCCAGCGCGGCTCCCTGCCATCCGCCGAGCGCGGCGTGCAGCAGTTCCGCGGCGCCGGACACGTCACCCGCGGCGCGCGCCTTCTTCGCCCGGGTGACCCGGTGCTGGAACACGGCGAGGTCCAGGGCGTCCTCCGGGATCCACACCACGTACCCGTCCCCGACGGAGACGACCACCCGGGGCTGCCCGGCCGGGTCACGGTCGGGCTCCAGCACCTTGCGCAGACGCGACACGTAGGTCCGCAGGACGGACACAGCAGCCGCGGGCGGCTCCTCCCCCCAGACGGCGTCGAGGAGTTCACCGAGCGGCACGGGGCGTCCACGCCGTAACAGCAACGCCGCCAGCACAACCCTCTGTTGCGGCGAGCCGAGGTCCAGTTCCCGTGCCCCGCGCCATGCCCGTACCGGACCCAGCACAGCGAAACGAACGGAATTCACGTAGTGGTCCACCCTCGGACTCTAATGGGACGTGATGTCGTCACCGTCACGCGGATAGAACATGCCATTCCGTCCGGCGTCGTCGTTGATTTCTCTGTTGTCCCGCTTGCCACCCGGGAGTTGAACCATTTTCATCCGGCGTCCGTTGCGGTACGCGGGTCACGCCGATAGGGACTCCGACCGTGCCGCACGGCCGGGAACGGCAGAGAGGAACGCTTATGAGCCGAGGTGCAGGAGAAGGAGCAGACGAGCCGGTCACCGGAGGCGAACACACCGTGTCCGGTGACCCGCCCGAGCCGTCCCCGCACTTCACGGTGGTCATCTCCGGTGACGGTTCCGCCGCCATCAACGGTGAGCCCGTGCCGGTGGCGGAGGGGGAGACGGTCGACGCCGCGATCCTCGACACCCTGCACGGACACGCACGCGACCGGGACATCACCGTCACGGCGGCGATCTCCGACCCCGCCGCGGGGTACGTGGCATTCGTCGAGGTCTCCCCCGACGGCTCGAGTTCGCTGCTGGAACAGCAGCAGGAGCCGGAGGCACCGGCGCCTCCACCAGCACCAGCACCGTCCCTCGTGAAGGGGGACGCCGTCGACAAGACCGACGACGGGCCCGTCGGTGACACCGGTACCGCGGTCGCTCCGGGCATCGATGCCGACGACGACCTCGACGAGGCGACGTACGCGCTTCCCGGTCCCGAGGGGCCGCCGCCCCCGCCTCGGTCCGGTGGCCCGGTGCCGGGAGCGGGATCGGAGTCGGAGTCCGGGGCCGGTTCGGGTCTGGGGATGGGCTGGGATACGGAATCCCGGTCGGAACCCCGGTCGGAACCCCGGTCGGAATCCCGGTCGGAGTCGGCCGCCCGCCCCGTACCGCCGCCGAAGCCCGCCCGCAGAACCGCCTCCCGGCAGTCGGACGACGAGTTCGAGGGCCCCGGACTGCTCAGCAGGCCGCTGGTCGTCGGGCCGGTGGCACTCGGTGTGGCCGCGCTGGTCGTCATACCGCTGGTGATTCTGGGCAGCGGCGGATCGGACGGCGGCGGGAACCGGGAAGAGGCCGCCGCCCGTGCGGGCACCTCTTCGGCCGAGGCGTCACCGAGCCCGAAGACGTCCCCGCGGCCGATCCCGCCCCCGCCCAGTTCGACGTCCGCCTCACCGTCGGCCAAGCCGAAGGAGAAGGAAAAGGAAAAGGAAAAGGAGAAGGAGAAGAACGGGCCGAAGCCGACGTACGCCCCGAAGGCGAAGAGCGGTGCGAGCGTCACCGTCACCGTGACCGCGACGCCTCCGCAGGACACCACCACCGTCACGGCGAAGCCTCCGCAGGACACCGCCGCCAGCGCCGTGAAACGGCTCGCCGAGAGCGACCCGTCCGGGCGTCACATCTGCTACCGCGCGTACGTCGCCGATCGGGGCTGGCAGAAGCCGGTGTGCGACGGCACCATCGCGGGGACGTCGGGCCAGAACAAGCCGATCAAGGCCCTGAACATCGCGGTGCACGGCGTCGACGGCTCGGCCGCCAACGCGTTCCGGCAGGTGCCGAAGCCGGTCGACGGCCGGGGCGAGTGGCAGCCGAGCTGGACGGCCGTCACCGGCAACGGCAAGAACATCTACATCGGCAGCTCGAAACAGGACGCCCCGAACATGCTGGGCTTCGCCATCAACGTCGGCAGCGGCCAGGTCTGCCACACCGTCCGTCTGCGCCAGAGCGACTGGGGGCAGCGGACATGCGGCAAGGCCCGCCCCGACTACACCTTCGGCGGCACCCTCGACAACGACGTCTGGCTGGAGGCCGTGACGTTCACGGTGTGAGGCCCACGGTGGGAACCGCCCGGTGCGAGGTGCCAAAGGATCCGGTTCAGGTCCGCCGGCGCCGCTGCCGGGTGGACGGGGGTGCCGGCGTCGTCGGGTTCGGCGACGTGCCAGGCGCCCGCTCGTGCGCGGTGCGGCAGTCTTCCGGCCTGCCGCACCGCCCACCCCTCACTCACCCCGGGGGTTCCCGCGTCGTGGTTCCGGTGTGCGGTGGCTTTCGTGGCGTGGAGGGTGGCACGCTCAGAGGCAGCGGACAGCCATGCCGGGAAGGGGCAAGCACATGATCATTTTCGGCACCAAGGGGCATCTCCACCAGCTCGCGATACTCACGCTGGTGTGCGTCCAGTGCAGGAATCCCTCCGCGCACACACTCAGGAAGCGGGTCACGAGGTTCACGCTGTTCTTCGTGCCGCTGTTCCCGGTCTCGACGAAATACCTGACGCAGTGCACCTTCTGCGGCGCCGAGTCGAAGGTGTCCGCCGAGCAGGCCGAGCAGCTGCAGGCGCAGGACGCGGGCGGCCCCGGCAGCGGCCGGCCGTACGGACAGCCGCCCCAGCAGCCCCAGCAGCCGTACCAGCGGTAGAACCGCGGGGTGGGCACCCTGCTCCGGCATCCGGCTCCCCCTCGGTCGCGCTGCCTGTACACGGGGCGCCCCACCCGGCCGCCACGGACGTCACCCGGCACTCCCTCTATGCTCCACGCGGTTGTTCCCTGTGCGCAGGTGCAGACAGGTGTACGCACGCGACAGGTCAAGTGGCAGGTAAGGAGCGGATGCCTCGATGGTGTTCAAGCGGCTGCTCGGTCCGCCGGGTCCGGGCGGGCCCACGGTCGACACGGTTCTGGAACCGGGGCCCGTCCGGCCCGGTGGGACGCTCGCCGGGCAGGTGCGGCTGGTGGGCGGCGACACCGCGTTCGACATCGGGCAGGTGGCCCTTGAACTCGTGGCCCGGGTGGGGTGTGGGAGGGGCGGGAACGGGATTGCCGTGCCGTTCGAGCGCTTCGCCGTCGGGGGCGGGTTCCGGCTGGACGAGGGTGAGGCGCGCACCGTGCCGTTCGGGGTGACGCTGCCGTGGGAGACACCGGTCACCGAACTGGACGGGCGGGAACTGGGCGTCCGCCTCGGCGTGCGGACCGAGCTGGCGGTGGCCGGGCCGCCGGAACCGGACACCGACGCGGGCCCCGGCCCCGGTCCGCTGGGTGTCGGTCCGCTCGGTGTCGGTCCGCTGCCCGCCCAGGAGGCGATCATCGGCGCGTTCCGGCGGCTCGGGTACGGGCTGCGGTCCGCCGGTCTCGAGCACGGCCGCATCGGCGGCACCGGGCAGCGGCTGCCCTTCCACCAGGAGATCGGGCTCACCCCGGCCCCGTCGTACGCGGACCGGGTGGAGGAGATCGAGCTGACCTTCCTCACCCACCCGGGCGGCATCGAGGTCGTCCTGGAGGCCGACAAGCGGGGCGGCGGGAACGCCGGCGGCGACGAGGACACCGGGCACGACGCGCTCAGCCGGTTCACCGTCGGCCACGACGACGCCCGCGACTGGGCCGCCGAGGTCGACGGCTGGGTGCGGGAACTGGTCGAGCACCGGGAGGCGTACGGCAGCGACAGCGCGTACGGGCACGGGGGGCCGCGCTCCGGACCGGATATCGGCTGAAGGCCCGGCCCCACCGCGCCCGCACCACCCGCCGCACCCCGCACGCCCCGCACCAGCCGCCGTGCTCGCCCTACAGCGGCGTCGCCGTGCGCAGGATCCAGAACAGGGTCACCACCGCGTTGGCGGACGACATCGCCGACGCGGCCGTACCGGCGGCCGCTCCCCAGGCCGCCAGGCCCGCCGAGGTGAAGACCTCCGGCCAGGGCCCCGTGGCCGGAGGCGGGGCGAGCAGCGCCGCCACCCGGCGGGGGACCGGTCCCGGCGCCGCGAACGCGAGCAGGGGCGGGTCGCCGGCCCGGGAGGCGAGGGCCGCCTTGCCGATGGCGGTGGCGACCGTACGGCGGTCGCCGACCGTGCGGGCCGCCTCCTCGTCCGCCCAGCGCTCCGCCGCGTACGACACCGCCGTGGGCAGGGGCCACAGGAACGGGTTGGCGTGCGCGGCCAGCCGTGCGGCCAGGAGGAACCGGTGGTGGCGGGCGATGAGATGGGCGCGTTCGTGCGCGAACAGGGCGCGGCGTTCGGCGGGGGCCAGGTGGTCCAGGAGGGCGGTGGTGACCACGACCCGGTCGCGGCACGGCCCGGTGCCCGGGAGGGCGTACGCGTACGGGGTGTCGTCGGGCAGGACCGCCACCTCCGTGTCCGGCAGGCCGGCCAGGGCGCGGTGGGCGCGTCGGCGGGTGCGGACGTGCCGCCACAGGGTCCGGGAGCAGGCCAGCAGCACCGCGCACAGGGCCGGGATGGCGGCCTTCCCCACGACCTCGTCGTACGGGACCGCCTCCCGCGCCTCCGGGTCCGACCAGCCGTCCGGCAGCGGGTTGCCGGGCAGGGTCGCGGTGCCGACCACCATCACCAGGCACAGGCACACCGTGCTGCACACCGCCATCACCGCGGCGACCCAGGTCAGCATCCGCGTCGCGGTCCGCGGGTGCAGATGCTGTGCGGCGAGCCGGGCGATCGGCCACGCCGTCAACGGCAGGACGAGCGGCAGGAAGACGAACACCCCCATGAGGCTTCAGTCTTCCCCGTCGCTCCGGGGCTGACCCAGCAGTTCCCTCAGGAGTCGTTCGTCGTCGGGGCCGAGGCCGGTGACGAAGCTGGCCAGGACCGCCTCCCGGTCGCTCTCGGCATCCAGCACCCTGCGCATCCGGTGGGCGGCGAGGCCGGCGTGGTCGGAGGCAGAGGTCCAGGCGAAGGAGCGGCCCGCGCGTTCACGGGTGACCGCGCCCTTCGCGAGCAGCCTGGTGAGGATCGTGACGACCGTCGTATAGGCGAGGTCCTCGCCCAGGCGCTCCTGCACCCAGCCCGCCGTCACCGGACCGTCCGCCTCGCGCAGCGCCGACAGCACCAGTGCCTCCAACTCGCCCTGTCCCCGCCGCCGGTGACGCCGACTGTGTTCGACCACGGCCTGTCTCCCTTCCGTCGACTTCCCGTTCCCCGGCGGTCATCGTAGAGACGAACGGACGCCGTCAAATTCTCTACATTGCTGTAGATTCTACGGGCGGCATCCGGTAACGACTCACGAGAAGGACGGGCGGACCCCCACATGTTCGGACTGAGCGAACTCGCGATCATCCTCATCGTCGTCATAGCCGTGCTCGCGGCGAAAAAACTGCCCGACCTGGCCCGCTCGGCCGGCAAGTCCGCCCGCATCCTCAAGGCCGAGGCCCGCGCGGCCAAGGCGGAGGCACCGGAGGACGAGCGGCGGGCCCGGGCCCAGCAGTCCCAGCCCTCCCGGCAGCCGGACGCCCCTCGTGTCATCCCGGGCGAGACCGTCGTCACAGGGGAGACCGCCGCCCGGGACACGTCCGCCGACGGCAGCCCCATCCAGCAGCAGCGGTAGCAGTGACGTAGGCGAGCCCGCTCAGCCGTTCCAGACGTCGTCGTACGGGTCCCTCGGGGTGGGGACCGGCTTCGCGGACGTGACCTCGAAGTAGGGGACGGGTCCGTCGTTGACCGGGTCCTTCGTCCGGCGCGGGCTGTAGGTGCCGCTGACCTCCAGCCAGGCGTCCGGCTGCAGGACCGGGGGGACCTCGCCGGTCAGGGCGATCTTCACCGGCTGACCGTCCGCGGCACAGCAGTTGAGGGACATCCGGACCAGTTGGGGAGCACCGGACGGGTCCAGTGCGACGAAGCCGGTGATCTCGATGGGCCGGTCGCCCAGGCCACGTCCGTCGTCGTAGACCGCGCGGGCCGCGTACTCCCCCACCCCCAGGCGCAGCGTGCCCCCGGCGGGAAGTTCCGGGAAGCCGAACGGCTTCTGCAGGGCCGTACCCGTGTGGGTGGCGCTGTACGAGCCGAGGGCCGGCGGGGCCACCAGGATCAGGGCGAGGACGGGAAGGGCGAGGAGCCAGGAGACACGGGGCTCGCAATGCCCCTGACGGTCGTCGGAGTCGCCGTCGCGCCTCCCGCGGGACCCACGCCACTCGTACCAGACCGTCGCCACCGCCGTCACGACGAGCACGGCACCGCACAGCAGGAGCAGCGGGCGCAGGCCCGCCTTCACATAGCGCAGGTGGAGGTCGGTCAGCCCGGCGTGCAGCACGGTCGTGCCCAGGAGGAACAGCAGGGCAGCCTGCGCCTGCCGGTTGAGGCTCGGGTTCGAGTGGCGACGCAACCGGTTCACAGCAGCACCGCTCCCGTCAGGACCGAGACCCCGACCGCCAGGACGAGGGTCGCCGGGGCGAAGCGCAGGGCGAAGCCGCGGCCGAACGTGCCGACCTGCATGGCGAAGAGCTTGAGATCGACCATGGGGCCCACTACGAGGAAGGTGAGCCGGGCCGTCAGCGAGAACTGGGTCAGGGACGCGGCGACGAACGCGTCCGCCTCCGAGCAGATCGACAGCAGGACGGCCAGCGCGGCCAGGACCAGCACCGACAGCACGGGGTGGTCGGCCGCCCGTTGCAGCCAGGCGGCCGGGACGACCGCCTTCAGCGTCGCCGCGGCCATCGCACCGACCACCAGGAAGCCGCCGGCGTGCATCACGTCGTGCCGGACCGACCCCCAGAACGCCGCGCCCCGGCCCTGCCCCTCGTAGGACGAGCGGGACGGCGGGCGCAGCCAGTCGGCGCGGCCGTGGCGCTGCCACAGCCAGCCCATCAGGCAGGCCACCAGCAGGCTCGCCACGAACCGGGCGAGGACCATCAGGGGGTCGTTCGGGAAGGCGACCGCCGTCGCCGTCAGCACGATCGGGTTGATCGCGGGCGCGGACAGCAGGAACGCCAGCGCCGCCGCCGGGGCCACTCCCCTGCGCACCAGCGCCCCCGCCACCGGGACCGACGCGCACTCGCAGCCGGGGAGCACCGCGCCCGCCGCGCCCGCGACCGGGACCGCCAGGGACGGACGCCTCGGCAGGGCGCGGGCGAAGAAGGACGGCGGGACGAAGACCGCGATCGCCGCGGACAGCAGGACGCCGAGCACCAGGAAGGGCAGCGCCTGGATCATCACCGCCACGAACACCGTCGTCCAGCTCTGCATCACCGGGGCGCCCAGGGCGCGGCGGATCGGGGCCTGGAACATCACGGCGGAGAGCAGGAACAGGACGAGCAGGAGAGGCGGGTCGAGGTGCCGGGACTCCCCGGCCGCCCCGCCACCGCCGTCACCGAGCCCCGTGTCACCGTCGGCCCCCTTGCGGGGAGCCGGCTTGGTCATGGCCACGGGCCGGTCACCTCCGGACTCGCGCGCGGGAGCGGGGCGGGGGCGCGCGTTCCCCCTCCCCTCGATACGGAGCGGAGGGCGGACCCGTTCAGCACCGTTCGGCACGGTTCGGCACCGGCCGTCGTGCACCCGTGGAACCGCCTGCGTGTATACGGCAGTCTTTCCTCCCGTGGTGAACCTTCCGCATCAGACCCCGCCAAGCGTTCCCCCCGCGCACATGCTGGTGTGCGGTGACGACGGACTCGCGCACCGGCTCGCCGCCGAACTCCGGGGCGTGTACGGCGAACAGGTCACCCTCGTCGTGCCGCCCTCCGGACTCCGGGTGCGGGAACCGGTGGTGGGCCGGGCCCGCGCCGCGTCCGCCGCGCTGATCGACCGGTTCGTGAACGCCACCGTCAACCGCGCCGGCACGGGCGGCGGCCTCGACGAGCCACCCGACGAACAGCTCGTCGAGGCCGCCGAACCCACCGACGCCGTACTCACCGAAGCGGGCGTCGCACGGGCCGCCGCGCTGGCCCTGGTGTACGACGACGACGAGACCAACATCCACGCCGCCCTCAACGCCCGCAGGATCAATCCCAGGATCCGCCTCGTCCTGCGCCTCTACAACCGGCGCCTGGGCCGGCACGTCGAGGACCTGCTCGACCAGGCCGCGGAGTTGTCCGGCGGCGACGCGCAGGGGCCTGGACACCACGGGGGCGACGCCTCCACCACCGTGCTGTCCGACGCCGACACGGCCGCCCCCGCCCTGGTCGCCACCGCGCTCGTCGGCACCAGCAAGATCGTCGACACCGACGGGCTGATGCTGCGCGCGGTGGAGCGCCGGCCCCCGCGGCCCGGCGAGGTCGCCGATCCCGGCCTGTGCACGCTGGCGCTGCTGTCCGCGACGAGCAACGACCCGGCCGGCTCGGACGGTTCGGAGGACAGCGGCGACCAGGGTCCGCAGATGCTGCCCGACGCGGCGGCCGTCGCGGCGGCGACCGGACGCGGCACGATGGTGCTGGAGCAGGTGTCGTACTCCGGGCCGCCGCTGCCCGCCGTACGGGCCGGGGTGCCGCCGTTCGCCTCGCTGTTCTCGCAGCGGCTGCGGTGGTCGCTGGCGGGGCTCGCGACGGCCGTGGTGGTCCTGGCGGTCGTGCTGGCCCTGGTCACGGACGACCACCCGCTGCACGCCGTCTACGTCACCCTGCTCGACCTCTTCGCGATCAACGAGCCCGCGCACAACCAGTCCATGGGGCGGCAGATACTGCAACTGCTCACCGGGCTGGTCGGGTTGCTGCTGCTGCCGGTGATGCTGGCGGCCGTCCTGGAGGCGCTGGGCACCTTCCGCACCGTGTCGGCGCTGCGCAAGCCGCCGCGCGGGCTGAGCCGGCACGTGGTGCTGCTCGGGCTCGGCAAGATCGGTACACGGGTGCTGACCCGGCTGCGCGAACTGCACATCCCCGTGGTGTGCGTCGAGGCCGACCCGGAGGCGCGGGGGATGGCCACCGCACGGCGACTGGGCGTACCGGTGGTGCTCGGGGACGTCACGCAGGAGGGCGTGCTGGAGGCCGCGAAGATCCACCGGGCCGACGCGTTCCTCGCGCTCACCAGCGCCGACACCACCAACCTGGAGGCCGTGCTGTACGCGCGGGCCGTACGCGCCGACCTGCGGGCCGTCCTGCGGCTGTACGACGACGAGTTCGCGACGGCCGTGTACCGCACGCTGCGGGCCGCGCACCCCGACGCGGTGACCCGCAGCCGCAGCGTCTCCCACCTGGCCGCGCCCGCCTTCGCCGGGGCGATGATGGGCCGGCAGATCCTGGGGGCCATCCCGGTCGAGCGGCGGGTGCTGCTGTTCGCGGCGCTGACCGTGGGCGGGCATCCGCAACTGGAGGGGAAGACGGTCGGCGAGGCGTTCCGGGCCGGGGCGTGGCGGGTGCTGGCCCTGGACACGGCGGCGACCCGGCCGGCGCCGGGCGCGGGCGGGAACGGCACCGGCCCCGGTCCCGGGAACGCCGTCGGTCCCGGGACCGGGGCCGCGGCCGGCGGCACCGCGGCGGCCGGTGAGCCGTCGGGACCGTCGGGACCGTCGGGACCGTCGGGGCTGGTGTGGGACCTGCCCGACACGTACGTCCTGCGGAACGAGGACCGGGTGGTGCTGGGCGCCACCCGGCGAGGGCTGGCGGAACTGCTCGGGCGCAGGGGGAGGGAACGGTCGGTAGGGTGACCTGCCGGTGCTTCCCAGGCGGCCGGCGCCCGGGAAGCACCGGCGCCGGAATCCCTCAGCCCTGCTTCCCCTCCGCCGTCGCCGTACCCGTACCCGTCGTCGCCCCTGTCGCCGATCCCAGGTACCTTTCGGCGAAGTCCAGTTCCATGCGAACCTGTTTGATCCGCTCGTCGACCACCAGGGAGCCGTGTCCCGCGTCGTAGCGGTAGACCTCGTGGGGGGCCTCGCGGGACCGGAGGCGGTGGACGTAGTTCTCGATCTGCCGGATCGGGCAGCGCGGGTCGTTCACCCCGGCCGAGATGTAGACCGGCGCCTTCACCCGGTCGACGTAGGTGATCGGGGAGGACGCCTCGAACCGCCCGGGCACCTCCTCGGGCGTACCCCCGAGCAGCGTGCGGTCCATCGCCTTCAGCGCCTCCATCTCGTCGTGGTACGCCGTGACGTAGTCGGCGACCGGGACCACCGCGATGCCCAGCGTCCACGCGTCGGGCTGGACGCCCAGGCCGAGCAGGGTGAGGTAGCCGCCCCAGGAGCCGCCGGTGAGGATCAGGCGGTCCGGGTCCGCGAGGCCCGAGCCGATCGCCCACTCCCGGACCGCGGCGATGTCCTCCAGCTCGATCAGTCCGACCCGGTGCTTGAGCGCGTCGGTCCAGGCACGGCCGTACCCGGTGGAGCCCCGGTAGTTCACGCGGACCACCGCGTACCCGTGGTCGACCCAGGCGGCGGGGCCGGCGGCGAAGGAGTCACTGTCGTGCCAGGTGGGGCCGCCGTGGATGTCGAAGACGGTGGGCAGCGGGCCGGTCGTGCCCTCGGGCTTCTGGACCAGGGCGTGGATCCGGCCGCCGGGGCCCTCCACCCAGACGTCCTGAACCGGCACCGAGCCGGGCGAGCGCATCCCCGGCGGGTCCAGGACCACCCCGCCGCTCGTGGAGCGCACCGCCGACGGCTGGGCCGACGACGACCACAGGTACTCCACGCTGCCGTCCGGCCGGGCCGTCGCACCCGAGACGGTGCCGGGCGGGGTGCCGATCTCCACCAGCTCCGGGCCCGCCAGGTCGTAGCGGAACAGCTCGCTGCGGGCCTCGAAGCTGTGCGCGATGAGCAGACCCGTACCGTCCGGGAACCACTCGGCGCTCACGTCGCCCGGCAGCTCCAGGGAGAGGTCCGTCTCCTCGCCCGTCGCCACGTCCCACACCAGGGGCTCCCAGCGGCCGCGCCGCTGATGGCCGATGAGCAGACGCGTGTCACCGTCGACGGGGGCGAAGCCCAGCACCTCCAGACCCAGCTCCCCGGTACCGCCCCTGGTGTCGTCCAGTTCGGCGACCGTGGTGCCGTCGGGGCGCAGCACGCGCAGCGCGGAGTGCATCGCGTCGCCGTGCTCGGTGTGCTCCACGGCGATCAGCGAACCGTCGTGCGAGAGGTCCCCGACACTCGCCGACTCACGGTGCCGGTAGATCTCCACCGGCGCCGCAGCCGCATCACCCGCCCGCACCAGGTAGATCGTCGTACCCTCCTCGTCCGTGGAACGGCCCACGACGGCCGTGCTCCCGTCCCGGCCGAGAGCGAGACCGGCCGGGTACGAGGCGTCGAGCCCCGGAGCGGCGAGCCCGTCCGGACCGCCCGCGAACGGCTGGCGGCGCCAGACCCCGAACTCGTCGCCGTCCTTGTCGTCGAACCACCAGATCCACTCGCCGTCCGGTGAGAGCACGCCGTCCGTGGTGCCGTTGGGCCGGTCCGTCACCTGGCGCTGCCCGCCCGTCGACCGGTCCCAGGCATACAGCTCGTACGTCCCCGTCGCGTTCGACACGAACAGGGAACGGTCGGGGGCGTCCTCCGCCCAGTCGGGCAGGGACACCCGCGGCGCCCGGAAGCGCTTCTCCCAGTCGGGCATCCGCTCGCCCTGATGTACTCGCTCGGTCCGGTCCGTCCGCCGCGCCGGTGCGCCGGACCCGTTGCTCTCAGTCATGACCCCATACTGCCCGCCCCGGCGGGGTGCGCGCCGCCGAGGTCCCCGACCTGTGGACAACCGGAGCCCCCAGCCTGTGGACAACCGGCGGAACCACGGACCGTCGAGGCGGCCCCGCGGGCCGCTTCCCGGGCGCGGCACCGTACGGTGGGGGCGTGTACCGGTTTCTGCTGACGCCCCGATGGTGGGGGATCAACGTCTTCGTGCTGCTCGCCATCCCCTTCTGCGTCTTCATGGGGTCATGGCAGCTGGGCCGGTTCGAGGACCGCGTCGAGAACCACCGCGGCGCCGAGGAACAGGTCGCCTCCAGCCGGCAGGAGGAGGCCCGGCAGCTGGACACGCTGCTGCCGGTGACCAAGGCGACCTCCGGCAAGCAGACCACCGCGAGCGGCCGCTACGAGGAACAGCTCCTCGTGCCCGACCGCGACCTCGACGGCGAGCCCGGCCACTACGTCCTGACCTTGCTGCACACCGACACCGGCAAGGTCCTGCCCGTCCTACGGGGCTGGCTGCCCGGCGACCCGGACCCGGCCGGCGAGCCCGCGCCGCCGGCCGGCGAGGTCACCGTCACCGGGGCGCTCCAGGCGTCCGAGACACCCGGCAGCAACGGCGTGGGCGCCCTCAGCGGCCTGCCCGAGGGCCAGACCGGCGCGATCAGCTCGGCGTCCCTGGTGAACCTGGTTCCCCACGACGTGTACGACGCGTGGATCACCCTCAACGAGGGCGACTCGGGGATGCGCCCGGTGCCCGCGGTCGCGCCCGGCGGTACCGGCCTGGACCTCAAGGCCTTCCAGAACCTCGGCTACACCGCCGAGTGGTTCGCCTTCGTGGGCTTCGTGATCTTCATGTGGTTCCGCCTGGTACGCCGCGAGGCGGAACTGGCCCGGGACACGGAACTGGGCCTGGTCCCGGACGAGCGGCCCGCACAGGACCGGAAGCAGGGCCAGGGCGAGGACCAGAAGCGGGAGCAGGGCCAGGAGCAGCCGAGCCCGTCAGGGGTGTGACGGGCCGGCCTCGCGGGCCCGCCGTCGCCGTCAGCCCGCCGTGGTCGGCAGCAGTCCCGTCCAGTAGACGGTCCCCGCGCAGGCGTGGGGCACCGTGGCGGTCGCCGTGCCCGCTCCGCCCTCCGGGGTGTACGCCACCGTCACGCTGCCGCCGGTCGTGCCGTCCTCCATGAGGAGCTGGGCCTCGGTCCCCGTGTCGCCGCCCGCGGACGTGCCGTCGGCGGCCGTCGGGTTCTCGGACGGGCTGGGGTCGGACGAGGGGTCCACGCTGCCGCCGCTGCCGCCGCCCCCGCCGTTGGTGGGGCAGGGCTCGGAGGGCACCCAGGCGAACTTCACGTCGTACGCCTCACCCGGCTCGAGCACCGGTCGCCCGGCCTCCAGGGACGGGTCCGGCAGGCCCGCCGCCGCGTCCCCCGCCGTGTGCCGGACCGGGACCACCTCGGCTGCGTCGGCCGCGCCCAGCGGCGTCACCTCCAGGCTTCCCGGACCGCCGACCGTACAGCCGGCGGTGGACACGTTGGCCACCCGGAAGGAGCCGTAGACCGCGCCGGTGGAGTCGGGCGCGCCGCTGTTCGCGACGACCGGGCCGAGCTGGGCGCCCGTACAGACGGGTGACCCCGCGGTGGCGCTCGCCGAGGGGCCGGCCCCCTCCGTCACGCCCGTGCCCGCCCCGGTGCCGGTGGCCTTCTCCTCGTCCTCCGTGTCGTCCCTCCGGTCCCCCTCGACCCGGTCCGAGGTGCCGCCCGCGGTGGTCTCGCCCCCGCCGGGGCCCTCGCCCTCGCCGGTACCGTCCTGTGCCTGCGAGGCATGGCCCACGGCGGACGGGTTGGCGTCGGGGCCGGTGGAGCTGGAGATGTGCACGAGAGCCGGTACGGCCGTGCCGACGAAGAGGGCGGCGGCCGCCGCCCCGACGAGGATCTGCCGCTTGCGCGCCCGGCGGGCCGGGACCGCTCGCCGCAGGTAGTCCAGCGAGCCCTCGCTCGGCTCCACCACGCGCACCCAGCTGTGCAGCAGGCTGCGCAGCTCCAGCTCGTCCGGACCGAGCCGGTCGGGGCCCGGTCCGTCCGGGCCGGCGTTGGCGTCGTTCACAGTTACGTTCCCAGCGTGCGATCGCTTCGGCTGCTGCCCGGACGGCGACACCGGCCCACGCAGCACGCGCAGGCCGTCCCCACCGGACGAACCCGGGCCGTCGGACGCGAGCGCCTCGAACGCGGGCACCGCGGCCGATCCCTCTCCGGGCTCGCGCTCCCCGGCCGTACGCACGTCGGCCTCCCGGCCCCCGGTCTCCCCTTCCCGCGGATCCTCTTCCCGCGGATCCTCTTCCCGCGGATCCTCTTCCCGGGGCTCCCCCTCGCGAGGTTCCCGTTCCTCGGGTTCCCGCTCGTCGCCCTCGGGCTCGCGCTGCCCGCCCCCGGGGACGGGCTCGGACGGGCCCTCCTCCGCCCCGGGCCCCCGCGGTTCGCGCTCCTCGCCCCGCACGTCCTCGCCACGGGCGTCCTTCCCGGCGCTCATACCGGTGCCTCCATGGCCACCCTCAGTGCCGCGATCCCGCGCGAACCGTACGCCTTCACCGAACCCAGCGAGATGCCGAGCGTCGACGCGACCTGAGCCTCGGTCATGTCGGCGAAGTAGCGCAGCACCAGTACCTCGCGCTGACGGCGCTGGAGCCCTTTCATCGCCTTGATGAGGGAGTCGCGTTCCAGCAGGTCGTACGCGCCCTCCTCCGCACTCGCCATGTCGGGCATGGGCTTGGAGAGCAGTTTCAGCCCGAGGATGCGGCGGCGCAGCGCGGAACGGGAGAGGTTGACGACCGTCTGGCGCAGATACGCCAGGGTCTTCTCCGGGTCCCGGACGCGCTTGCGGGCGGAATGGACGCGGATGAACGCCTCCTGGACGACGTCCTCGCAGGAGGCGGTGTCGTCGAGGAGCAGCGCGGCGAGGCCCAGCAGCGAGCGGTAGTGCGCGCGATAGGTCTCGGTGAGGTGGTCGACGGTCGTGCCGGCCGCCACCACGTCGTCGGCACCGCCGTCACGCTGACCGGGTATGCGGGCGGGCCGCGCTGCGGGCATCGGCGCGATCACCGGCATGCCACCGGACGCACCGGCCCTGCGGGGTCGGAGTGCCTGGCGGGGCGGGCGCAGAGCCGGGCCGCGCGGCGTTGCGAAGTCGAGTACCTCAGCCACGCCAGTTGGACACCCGCCCCTCCGTGAGGGTTGTACGTGCCGGACGTCGCGTTTGTTGCGGCGCCCGGAATCCGCCGTCCCCCGTCCGCCCCGGGCAGCACCACCGACAGCACACCGAATGCCCTCATGCGTCCTGCTCTTCCCTTATGCATCATATGAACGGACGTCCCCACGCCCGGAAAAGACCGCCTCTCCCCCCGTGCGCCCGGAAAAAGGAGTACCCGCAAAGACGCTTTCCGCCCGGCACGCGGTTGCGTGGGGCGAAAGGTAAATCCTTGACTGCCTGCCGGCCAGGAGCAAGAGATCGGGGCACCGTGACCGGTTCACATCACTTGCACAGATCCTACAAAGCAAATGCTGTGACCAAGCATTGTTTACAGTGCGTGCGTCCGGGGCCGGTCCGGCACCGCCACCAGCTCGGCGATCTGCGCGGTGTTCAGGGCGGCGCCCTTGCGGAGGTTGTCGCCGCAGACGAAGAGCTCGAGCGCCGTCGGGTCGTCCAGGGCCCGGCGGACCCGCCCCACCCAGGTCGGGTCGGTGCCGACGACGTCGGCAGGCGTGGGGAACTCACCCGCGGCAGGATTGTCGTACAGCACGACGCCGGGCGCGGTGGCAAGGATCTCGCGGGCCTCGTCGACGGTGACCTCGTGCTCGAACCGGGCGTGCACGGTGAGCGAGTGCGTGGTGATCACCGGCACGCGGACACAGGTAACGGCGACCGGGAGGCGGGACAGGCCGAGGATCTTGCGGGACTCGTCGCGGACCTTCATCTCCTCGGAGGACCAGCCGTCCTCGCGCAACGACCCGGCCCACGGCACGACGTTCAGCGCGACCGGATCCGCGAACGGCCCCGTGCCGTCCCCCACGGCCCGGCGTACGTCACCGGGGCCCGTCCCCAGCTCCGTGCCCGCAACCAGGGAGAGCTGGTCGCGCAGGGTCCGCACACCGGCCTGCCCGGCGCCGCTGACCGCCTGGTACGAGGAGACAACCAGCTCGCTCAGCCCGAACTCGGCGTGCAGCGCGCCCACGGCGACGATCATCGACAGGGTGGTGCAGTTCGGGTTGGCGACGATCCCGCGCGGGCGCGTCCGCACGGTGTGCGGGTTGACCTCGGGGACGACGAGAGGCACCTCGGGGTCCATGCGGAAGGCGCCGGAGTTGTCGACCACCACCGCGCCCCGCGCGACGGCGACGGGCGCCCACCGCGCGGCGACCTCGTCGGGGACGTCGAACAGCGCGACGTCGATCCCGTCGAAGGCCTCCTCTGTGAGCGCCACGACCTCGGTCTCCTCTCCGCGCACGGCCAGCTTGCGGCCGGCCGAGCGCGGGGAGGCGATCAGTCTGATCTCACCCCAGATGTCCGCCCGCTGGGACAGGATCTGGAGCAGCACCGTGCCGACGGCTCCGGTCGCTCCCACGACCGCGAGCGCCGGTCGCCCGGACCGCGTCATCAGCGGCCGGTGCCCCCGTAGACGACGGCCTCGTCGCTGTCGGAGTCCAGCCCGAAGGCGGTGTGCACGGCGCGGACGGCCTCGTCCACTTCGTCCTTGCGGGTGACGACCGAGATGCGGATCTCGGAGGTCGAGATCAGCTCGATGTTCACGCCCGCGTCGGACAGCGCCGTGAAGAAGTCCGCGGTGACTCCGGGATGGGTCTTCATGCCGGCACCGACCAGGGAGATCTTGCCGATCTGGTCGTCGTAGCGCAGGGACTCGAAGCCGATGGCACCCTTGTTCTTCTCCAGGGCGTCGATGGCCTTGCGGCCGTCGGTCTTCGGCAGCGTGAACGAGATGTCCGTGAGGCCGGTGGAGGCCGCGGACACGTTCTGCACGACCATGTCGATGTTGATCTCGGCGTCGGCGATCGTGCGGAAGATCGAGGCCGCCTCGCCCGGCTTGTCCGGCACACCGACGACCGTGATCTTGGCCTCGGAGGTGTCGTGCGCGACACCGGAGATGAGCGCCTGCTCCACCTTCTTGTCCCCTCGCTGAATCGGCTCACTGCTGACCCACGTGCCCCGCAGCCCGCTGAAGGACGAGCGGACGTGGATCGGGATGTTGTACCGGCGGGCGTACTCCACACAGCGGTGGAGGAGCACCTTGGACCCGGAGGCCGCCAGTTCGAGCATGTCCTCGGTCGAGATCCAGTCGATCTTCCGGGCCTTCTTCACCACGCGCGGGTCGGCGGTGAACACGCCGTCGACGTCGGTGTAGATCTCGCACACCTCGGCGCCGAGGGCGGCCGCCAGGGCCACCGCGGTGGTGTCGGAGCCGCCGCGGCCGAGCGTGGTGATGTTCTTGCCCTGCTGGCTGACGCCCTGGAAACCGGCCACGATGGCGATGTTGCCATCGTCCACCGAGGCCTGGATCCGACCGGGCGTGACATCGATGATGCGGGCTTTGTTGTGGACCGAGTCGGTGATGACACCCGCCTGGCTGCCGGTGAAGCTCTGGGCGTTGTGGCCCAGGTTTTTGATCGCCATGGCCAGCAGGGCCATGGAGATCCGCTCTCCCGCGGTCAGCAGCATGTCGAGCTCGCGCCCGGCAGGCATCGGAGACACCTGCTCGGCGAGATCGATCAGCTCGTCCGTCGTGTCGCCCATCGCGGAAACCACGACGACCACCTGGTGGCCGTTCTGCTTGGCTTCCACGACCCTCTTGGCGACGCGCTTGATGCCCTCGGCATCGGCTACGGAGGAGCCTCCGTACTTCTGCACGACAAGGCCCACGTGCGCTCCTCGCTCATTCCGTCGTTGTCCCACGTTCTGCGCACATGTGTGCACAGCGTGGTCGGCTCATTCTATCGAGCACCCGGAAATCGCCTCCGCGATATCGCATCGTGAGACTTCCGGGCACCCGCGCAGGAGGGCTCATGCCCAGGGCGGCGCGGACCACTCGGGAAAGTGCCCCGCGTCACACTCCCCCCGTTCACGCCCTCACGGTTCACGGTCGCTCCACGCGAACGCCCTCCCGGCCGGCACAGGCGGCCGGCGCCCTGGTGTCCCCCCCCTGGCCACCCGGCAGCCGCTGAGCGCTCAGCGCTCAGCGCTCAGCGCTCAGCACAGCATCGCCGCCGAGGCGCGCTCGTCCCCGCACTGCGCCGACGCACCGCCGGAACGGGCGGGACGTCCCCACGCGGCAGCAGTTCCTTGTGACGCCCGAGGAACCGCCGGTCGCTCTTCGCGGCGGCGAGGAGCGCGTCCGCCGTGGACCACGTGACTGGTGCGCCGCGCCGCTCCGCAGCCTGGCCGAGGACCACCGCTTCGTACTCGCAGGGCGCACCGGGGTGGTGGTGCGTCGGCGCCGGCGCACCACCCGCCGCCGGAGGGAAACACATGGGCGGGTCACTTTGACGTTCCCCAGACGCCGAGGCGTCCGGGGGCCTCCCTCGCGCTGTCCGTCCTCGCGGCCTTCGTCTCGTTCCACATGGTCGGGAGCAGGGGCGCGGGCTGGTTCCTCATGGCTGCCGGGCCGACCGGTCCCGCGGTCGCCCTCGTATGGCGGACGGCACGACGTGAACGCCCGGAAGCCGCTTTCGTCGTCATCCCGATGGGCCTGCCGGCACTGATGTCGGTGCTGTTCGGTCTCAGCCAGGGATTCCCCTGGTCCTGAGCCGGTCGGCGAGCAGCCAGGAACGGCGTTCCGCCCTCCCCGCCCTTTCCGCACGAGGCGGAGAGGGCGGGGAGGGCGAAATTGGTTGAAGCCTTGTTGATTGAAGCTTTACTACTTCGCCAGCACCATTCGCTCCGGCAAATCCATCTTCACCCCACGGTCCCCCGGGGAATGACGGACAGATCGCGTCCGGGCGCGGAGCGTTCTACGTGACCGGGCGCATGCCCAGCGGGACGCCGATCTCCTCGGCCATGACCCTGCCCGCCTCGATCTCCAGGGCGTCGTCGCCCACGTCCTGGTCGGTGTCGAGACCGTCCAGGGCGGCCAGGGGCTGGTTGAGACGGACGTGGGCCACTACCGACTGGAGTGCTCGCAGGGCCGCGGACGCGGTGGAGCCCCAGTTGGAGAAGTAGGAGAACTGCCACCACCACAGCGCCTCCGTGGTGCGGCCGGCGCGGTAGTGGACCATGCCGTGGCGGAGGTCGGTGATGACGTCGGTGAGGTCGTCGGAGATCCGGGCCGCGACGGGCGCCTTGCGGGGCTCGTAGGGGTCGAAGACCTCGGAGTAGACGTCGACCGGCTCCAGGAGACGGGCGAGGTTCTCGCGGAGTGTGTCCACGTCGGCCTCCGGGCCCGGATCGGGCTCGTAGCGCTCCTCGGGGAGGATGTCCTCGTGCGCGCCCAGCCGGCCGCCGGCCAGCAGGAGCTGGGAGACCTCCAGCAGGAGGAAGGGGACGGCCGAGTCCGGCTCGTCGCCCTTGGCGACCTCCGTGACGGCGACCAGGAAGCTCTCGATCTGATCCGCGATCTGGACCGAGAAGTCGTCCGGGTCCCGGTCGGTCGCGTGCAGCGTGGCATCAGACATCTAGGAGTCGTCTCCCCTCGAAGGCGCGGCCGAGGGTGACCTCGTCCGCGTATTCCAGGTCCCCGCCCACCGGGAGGCCGCTGGCCAGGCGGGTGACCTTCAGGCCCATGGGCTTGATCATGCGGGCGAGGTACGTGGCCGTGGCCTCACCCTCCAGGTTCGGGTCCGTGGCAAGGATCAGCTCGGTGACCGCGCCGTCGGCCAGCCGGGCCAGCAGTTCCCGAATGCGCAGGTCGTCGGGGCCCACCCCGTCGATCGGACTGATCGCGCCGCCCAGGACGTGGTAACGGCCCCGGAACTCGCGCGTGCGCTCGATGGCGACGACGTCCTTGGGTTCCTCCACGACACAGATGACGGCGATGTCGCGGCGGGCGTCACGGCAGATGTTGCACAGCTCCTCCTGCGCCACGTTGCCGCAGGCCGCGCAGAAGCGGACCTTCGCCTTGACTTCCATCAGGGTGTGGGCGAGCCGCCGTACGTCCGTCGACTCCGCCTGCAGGACGTGGAAGGCGATCCGCTGGGCGCTCTTCGGACCGACGCCGGGCAGCCGCCCGAGTTCGTCGATGAGGTCCTGCACCACGCCTTCGTACAACGGACTGCCGCCCTTCCTGGGTTCCTTCAGTACGTACCGTAGAGGCCCGCGGGCCGTCTTAGAAAGGCAAGCCGGGAATGCCGCCGCCCAGCCCCTGGGCCAGCGGGCCGAGCTTCTGCTGCTGGAGGGCCTGCGCGTTCTCGTTGGCCGCCTGGACGGCCGCGACGACGAGGTCCGCGAGGGTCTCGGTGTCCTCGGGGTCCACCGCCTCAGGGTCGATCTTCAGGGCGCGGAGCTCGCCGGAGCCGGTGACGGTGGCCGTCACCAGACCGCCGCCCGCCTGGCCGTCGACCTCCATGTGCGCGAGTTCCTCCTGCGCCTGGGCCAGGTCCTGCTGCATCTTCTGGGCCTGCTGGAGCAGTTGCTGCATGTTGGGCTGGCCACCACCGGGGATCACGGTTCAGCTCCTTGGTCGGTCCGTCCTTACGGGACTTTCCCGTTCAGCACGAGCCTACGTGGTCCGGGCGGCCGTCGCCCCAGCACTCTTTCGAGTGAGTCCCCCCTCGTGCCCTATACCTGATCACAGCCCCCTTCCGGGCGGAAGCAGCACCCGAACCCCCGGCACGGCCACCCGTTGGGCGGTAGGAAGGGGGCGGCACGTCCGTGCCCACGTCCGCGTCGATGTCCGCGTCCGGCGCCGGGCAGGCGTCGCGCAGGGGCCCGCGGGGGTCCCGTGGAAGTCCGGTAGGGGTCAGGGCAGGGTCGGGTTCCGAGGTCAGTAGGGAGTACCGGATGGTTCAACCGGAGATGCAGCCCGAGGACCGTCCGCAGGACGGGCTCGGCAAGGGGGCGGCCGGGCTGCGGCCGGGCGATCTGGCCGGGCGGGTGTTCCCGCTCGGGGACTGGGGCGAACCCGCGCCCCGGCTGGACGAGCTGTACCGGTGGGTGGAGCGCGGGGCGCTGGACACCGCGGCGTGGTACCTCGCGGTCCGGGCCTGGAAGCGGCGGTGCGCGCGGGCGCTGCGTACGGGGGCCGCGGCGGGGGCGGCCACCGGGGCGGCGCTGCCGCTGCTGGACCTGACCGGAGCGACCGACGGAGCTGCCCCCTGGGGATACACGGCGCTGCTGCTCGCGGCGGTCTGCGTGACCGCGGACCGGTTCTTCGGGGTGACGTCCGGCTGGATGCGGGACGTGACGACCGCGCAGGCCGTACAGCGGCGGCTCCAGGCGTTCCAGTTCGACTGGGCCTCGGAGTGCGTCCGCGAGGTGCTGGGTCCGGCCGAGGGCACCGCGAGCGAGGCGACCGAGCGCTGCCTGTCGGTGCTGCGGCGGTTCTCGGAGGACGTGGACGAGCTGGTGCGGGCCGAGACGGCGGACTGGATGATGGACTTCCGTACGGGCACGAGCGTGCCGCCCGCCGTCCAGGGGACGCTGGCGGGCACGGGTCGCCCCGAGTCGCCCGGACAGCCCCACGGCCGCTTCGCGACCGCGCCCGGGACCACCCGCCCGAACATGCCCCGCCAGCGGCCGCCGGAGCCGAGGTGAGCAGACCGAGGTGAGCAGACCGAGGTGACGTGAGCTCCTCGATGTGCCGGGGAACGCTCAGAGTCCGGAGTCGGCACGCAGGCGTCGGCCTCCCGTGAGGCGGGCGGGTGTCGTGGGGCGAAGTCCGCCGGACGTCCGACCACGGGCTGTGAGTGTGCCGTCGGTGTGTTCTCAGTCCCGCGTGTAGGTGAGCTGGTCGCCGTTGCCGGTGTTCACGCGTTGGAGGGTGCCGTCGGGCAGGAGGATGACGTCGGTGGCGGCACCCGGGGCACAGGCGCTGCGCGGCCGGCCGGCCGTCACGGTGGTCGGGCCGATCTCCAGCCGTTCTCCGGGGCCCGGGGCACTGGTGAGGGCGCCCTCGAACACGCAGTGGTAGGTGCCGTTCCCGGTAGGACCGTCGGCGATGAGGGACATGACCGTGTCACCGGCCCCGCCCTGCCGGATGGTCAGCGTGCGGGTGTGCAGCCCGCTCGCGTTGTCGATGATCGTCGACCAGGTGCCGAGGTATCCGGCCGGGATCGTCCCGTCAGCGGCCGGTGAGGGGGTCGGCTGCTCCGTCCCGGCGGTACCGCCTGCCCTGTCCGTCCCGGCCGAGGACCTCCCGTCGAGCGACGGGTCACTGCCGTCGGTGCCCTGGGACATGCCCTCGTCCGGCGTGCCCGAAGGGCTGCCGCCGACGGTGTTGCCGTCGCCACCGCTCGTCAGTGCGTACACCGTGCCGCCCGCGGCGAGCGCGACGACCAGCGCGATCACGACGAGCAGCGCGGTGGAACGGTCGTCGCGCGGGAACCGTGCCGGGCCGCCGTACGGTGGCGGGGCGGCCCCGAAGGGCGGCGGGCCGTAGGGAGGGGTGGCGCCGGCGGCTCCATAGCCGTTGCAGGGATAGCCGCGGCCGGGGGGCTGGGGGTGCTGCTGGGCGTACTGCTGGGGGTGGCCGTATGCGGCAGGGGGCTGTCCGGCCGCCGGGGCGCCCGAGGCCGGGACAGGGGGCGCGGTGGGGCCGTTCGGGCCGGTGACCAGGGTGGGCAGGTGGTTCACCGCCGCACCGTCACCGGGTGCGCCCGGCGGGGGCGGGGCGGAGCCGTCGGCGGCGGGGGCGTGTTCGGGGGTGGCGGCGGGGCCGTCCGGCGCGGGCGGCGGCGCCTGAGGGTCCTCCGCGTCCAGGAGCCGTACGGCGTGCCGGCCGAGCTGGGCGACCAGGGCGCCCGGCAGCCAGGGCTCGCGGGAGCGGCCGTCGGCGACGGTGTCCTCGGCGCCGGTGCGCAGCAGGATCTGGTCGAGGGTGGGCCGCCGGGCGGGGTCCTTCCTGAGGCAGTCCCGCACGAGGTCGGCGAGGCCCTCGGGGAGCCGGCCGAGGTCGGGTTCCTCCTCGACGATACGGAACATCAGGGCGTGCACCCCGCTGTTGGCGGTGCCGAAGGGCAGCTCGCCGGTGGCGGCGTAGGCGAGCATCGAGCCGAGGCAGAAGACGTCGCAGGCGGGGGTGATGCGGTCGCCGCGCACCTGCTCCGGCGCCATGAACCCGGGCGAGCCGACCAGCGCCCCGGTCCGGGTGAGGCCGCCGTCGGTCACGGTCTCCAGGGCCCGCGCGATCCCGAAGTCGATGACGCGCGGCCCGTCGATGGTGACGAGCACGTTGGACGGCTTGAGGTCGCGGTGCACGATGCCGGCGGCGTGGATGTCCTTCAGCGCGTGCGCGAGACCGGCGGCGAGAATGCGTACCGAACGCTCGGGCAGCGCCCCGTGGTCGTGCCCGACGACCTGCTGGAGGCTGGGCCCGGCGACGTACCCGGTGGCGACCCAGGGCACCGGGGCCTCGGTGTCCGCGTCCAGCACCGGCGCGGTCCAGTCGCCGCCGACCTGCCGGGCGTTCTGCACCTCCTGGCGGAAGCGGGCCCGGAACTCCTCCTGCTGGGCCAGTTCCTCGCGCACCAGCTTGACGGCGACAGTGCGTCCCCGGTCGGAACGGGCGAGGTAGACCTCGCCCATGCCCCCGGCGCCGAGCCGCGCGAGCAGCCGGTACGCGCCGATCCTGCCCGGGTGCCGAGCGCCCTGGCCCCCCGCCGCGCCCCCCGGTCCGTGCTTCTCCACCGCTCTGCCGCCTTCCCCCCGCCGTGAGCAACAGCCCGAGGATAAGCCGGGCAAGGTCCGGGGTGAGCCGGGCGCCGCCTACAGTTCCGTAACAGGCGGTACATCGGGTGAGACTGCGGGTGATACGGGCAGGCCGAGGTCGTCGAGCACGGTGCACAGGTGTTCCACCGTCTGGACCGCCTGTGCGAGTTCGGCCTCGCCGCACGCCTCCGCGAGCCGCTTCGCGAAGGCCGCGTGGCCCGGGTCGGTCCCCGCGACGGCCGCGTGCCCCCGCTCGGTGGGGACGAGGAGCTTGGCCCGGCGGTGCGCCGGGTGGGCCGGTACTCGGCGAGACCGCGATCGACCGGCAGGTCGGCGATGCGCTGCACGCTCTGCCGGGTGATGCCCATGACGCGGGCGATGCCGGAGACCGGCAGGGGTTCACGGAGGACCGCGCCGAGCACCTGCCACCAGGCAGCGGTGAGTCCGGCGGGACTGGTGAGTTCCTCGGCGACCGCGAGGAACTCACCGTTCAGCCGGAAGACGCTGAGCGCGCCGCGGCTGAGCAGATCCTGCTGTTCCCTGCTCACCGGCCCAGGGCCTCCTCGAACTCGGCGTACGCCTGGGGGCCGGAGTCGTGGAAGAGCCGGTACCAGGCGTCGGTCGCCGGTTCGTCGTAGGCGCCGAGCAGCCGGAAGACCTCGCGGGCGAAGGCGACGGGCCCGGTGGGGACGGCGGTGGGGACGGCGGTGGGGACGGCGGTGGGGACGGCGGGCGTCATGCCGCCGCCGCCCGGTTACCTCGCCGGGGCGCGGGAGCTGTGCGACAAGCACGGGATCGTCTTCGTGCTGGACGAGGTGACGGCCGGGTTCGGCCGACCGGCACGTGGTTCGCGGCGGACCTGTACGACGTCGTGCCGGACCCGATGACCTGCGCGAAGGGCGTGAACTCCGGTTACGTGCCGCTCGGCGGCGTCGCGATCTCCGGCGCGATCGCGGACACGTTCGGGAAGCGGCCGTACCCGGTCGGGCTCACCTACTCCGGGCATCCGCTGGCCTGCGCCGCGGCCGTCGCGACGATCGACGCCATGGCCGAGGAGGGCGTCGCAGAGAACGCGGCGCTGCTCGAGGAGTCCGTCGTCGGGCCGACGCTGCACGCACTGGCACAGCGGCACAGCGGCACAGCGGCACGGCGGCACAGCGGCACGGCGGCACAGCGGCACAGCGGCACAGCGGCACAGCGGCACAGCGGCACCCGAGCGTGGGCGAGGTCCGCGCGGTCGGCATGTTCCGGGCGCTGGAACTGGTGCGGAACCGGGAGAGCCGGGAGCCGCTGGTCCCCTACAACGCGGCCGGTCAGGCGAACGCCCCCATGGCAGCCTTCGCCGCCGCCGCGAAGGCGCACGGGCTGTGGCCCTTCGTGAACATGAACCGCACCCATGTCGTCCCGCCGTGCACCGTGAGCGGGGCCGAACGGAAGGAGAGCCTGGGGCCGCGCTGGACTCGGCGCTGTCGGCGGCGGACGCGTACGCGGACCGACCGCGAGGAGACGACCCGGCCATTCGAACAGGCACAGGGTACTCGAACACGTAAAGTGGAGTGACCGTGGACGGACGCGTGCGCCGGAGCAGGCGGCCGACGCGCGGGCCGGATGCACACGGCCGGCGCGCGGTACCCGCGCACCACCCCCGCGCGTGGCACGGTCACGCCACTCGAACACGACGAGGGAGACGTCCGACCATGCCCGGCATCGGCGGCAACGGCGCGGTGACGCGCAGCACGCTGCGGCAGCAGATCGCCGACGCGCTCCGTGACGAGGTGCTGGCCGGGCGGATGGAGCCGGGGCAGGAGTTCACCGTCAAGGAGATCGCCGACCAGTACGGGGTGTCCGCGACCCCCGTACGGGAGGCGCTGGTCGACCTGTCGGCGCAGGGACTGCTCGACGCCGACCAGCACCGGGGGTTCCGGGTGCACGAGTACTCCGTCGGTGACTTCCGCGGCATGGTCGAGGCCCGCGCGCTGGTGATCGACGGGATGTTCCACGCCCTGACCGACGCCGACGGCCATCTCGCCCGCCTCCGGCCCGAGGAGCCCCGGGTCGCCGCCGCACTCGCCGGGGTCCGGCGGCGCGGCGAGGAGGCCCAGCGTTCGGCCCTCGCCGGGGAGCTCACCGTGCTGATCGGCTACGACCTGCGCTTCTGGCGCGAGCTCATAGCCCTGTTCGGCAACCCCCACCTCACCGCCTTCCTGCACCGGCTCCGCGTCCAGACCTGGGTGTGCGTGGTGCAGCGTCTGCGCCGGCTGCCCGATCTGCGGGGGCGTCTGTGGTGCGAACACACCGATCTGGTCGACGCGCTGGTGCGCCGTGACACCGACTCCGCCCGCGCGGTCGTCGAGTCGTACAACACCCACTCCCTCGCCCTCGTCGAACAGCTCCCCGCGGACTGAACGGCCCGGGTGATCGCGAGCGAGAGCCCGGGGGCCGGGTCCCGCGTCGTCTGTGTTCGTATGGGTAGAGGACCTGCACGAGGGGAGTCACCCTCGCGCCGCGCCGATATTCTTCCCTGACCGCCGTACCGGATGTGCCAGACGTACCGGATGCGGGGGACGTGCTATGCGAGGAGCCCTCTTTGGCCTGTGACCTGTGGCTGGTACCGCTCGTCGACGTGTTGTGCCATACGCCCGACAATCCGTTCGCCGAGGAACTCGCGCAGTACAACAAGGTGCTCGCCGAGTCCGAGCTGCCGCCGGTGCCGGTGTACCAGTACATGCCGGGTCTGTCCGGCGAGGTCGCCCCGGTCGCGGGCTTCGACTACGACGCGCTGCACTTCCTGCGGCGCACCTACCTGCTCCAGGTGTGCGGGCTGCCGGTCACCCCGGTGGGCGAGCTGGGCGGTGACTACGAGCAGTTGCTGGAGATGTTCGAGACGACGGCCCAGCAGTCGCACCTGGTCTGGCACTACGACCACGCCGGGGCCTATGTCCCCGTGGACTTCCCGCACCCGCTCTCCAGCGACGAACTCCTCGCCGGCGGCGGCCCGCTGGGCTCCTCCCACGCGCTGCTGCGGGAACTGGAGGTCGTCGCCCCGGCCCTCGGCATCGACCCGGCGAACCCCCCGGCCGCGCCGGACCCCCCGCAGGGGCCGACCGAGCTGGAGGAACCCGCCGTCCCCGCCTCGTACGACCCCAGCCCCTTCGCCCGCGAACGCCACGTCTGGCTCGGCCTGCACGCGGCGGCCACGCGCAGCCTGGCCCAGGGCTCGATGATCGTGTTCAGCTGAGCCGGCCGGAAGTCAGTGAGGGAGGTCCCCCATCCAGACGCGTCCGCCCAGCTCGTCCAGCTCCTCTTTCGCCCGGCGGCACTCGGGCAGGGCCCGGCCCAGCAACCTCCAGTAGGCGGGGCCGTGTCCCGAGATCCTGACGTGGGCGAGTTCGTGCGCGATCACGTAGTCGACCAGGTGGACGGGCAGCTGGAAGGTGGCCCCGTGCAGGGCGATCGTTCCGTTTCCCGGTCCGGCGCGGTAGCTCCCCCACCGGTGTCCGAGATCGCGCACGCGGACCTCCGGTTCGGGGACGCCCAGGCGGGCGGCCCAGGGCTGGAGGCGTCCGCGTGTCCAGTGCTGCCCGGCCCGGGTGTACCACTGCGCGAGGGCCCGCCGGGTGAGGGCCGGATCCCCGGCGACCGAGCGGTGGACGCGCAGCCGCCCTGCGACCAGTCGTCCCCCGGGTACTTCGGCTTCGTTCCCCTGCCGCGGGCCCGGCCCGGACTCCTCTTCTCAGAGCCCTTCCGCCCCCGCCCTTAAGTCGTCGTCCATCGTCCCGGAGCCCAGTTCGGCCGTCTCCTGGGTCCGCAGCAGCCGTGGGCCGACCCGGCCCTCCGACACCTTCGGTACGGCCCCGAAGGTTCCGGCGAGGTAGGACGCCATCAGGTCCTCCTCCGCCGTCGGCTCCCAGTCGGCGACCGAGGTCAGGCTCGTGGCGCCCCGCTCGTCCTTCTCGGTGAGCCAGATCTGGCCCGGATGCAGCAGCCGCCCCCCGGCCGGGGTCCGCAGGAGGGAGAGGTCGTGGGCGGTGAAAACGAGCTGGGCGCCCTTGCGGTTGAGCCAGGGCGCCGGGAAGAGGCGCACGACCTCGGCGGCGAAGCGCGAGTGGAGGCTGGTGTCGAGCTCGTCGACGAGGAGGACCGCTCCCGTGTCGAGGGCGAGGAGCAGCGGGCCGATCAGGGCGAGCCAGGAGCGGGTTCCCCAGGACTCCGCGTCCCAGTCGAGGGTGGTCCGGTCGCCCCCGTTCCCGTGCACGAGCCGTACCAGGGGCCTGCCGGAGGAGGTCTGCTCGACCTCCACTCCGGCGATGCCCAGGTCGGCGACCTCCAGGAGTTCCTCGGCCCGGCGTCGGAAGCCCTCGTCGCGCGGCAGCCGCAGGGCCGTGTAGTCCTCGCGCCGGGTGCGTTCCGTCTCGGGGGTGACGTCCCAGAAGTTGTTCCTGAACCAGTCGAACACCGGGGTGAGCTGGTCGTGTCCGTCGTTCGCGGCGCGCGTCAGCAGCAGGGCGTCCGGGCGGGTGGTGCGGGCCAGCCTGACACGGTCGCGAAGGCGGTCGCCGGGGAAGTCGAAGTCCTTCTCGCGGGTGGCGTCCCGTTCGAACCACACCTGGCGGCGGCCCTTGGGGTAGGCGTAGAGCCACTCGGCCTCCACCCGGCGCTCCCGAGTTCGAACCCGTACGTCCAGCGCACGCCGTCGGCGAGGACGAGGTCCGCCTCGTAGAGGGAGGTTTCGGCGGCGGCCTTGGGGGCGAGGGCGAACTCGTCGCGGGGGATGCCGTCGCAGGAGGTCCAGTCGGCGTACGACCGCAGCACGCAGTGGCGCATGTTCCGCAGTGCGGCGATCGGGTTCGACTTGCCGGACGCGTTGGCGCCGAAGACGCCGAAGACGCCGAGGACGGTGTGGACGGGGAGCCGCCGGCCGTCGGAGAGTTCCGTGTCGCGTGCGGTGGCCCGCTCGTTCTCGTCGTCCTCGGGCGCGACGAACGACAGTTCCTGCTCGTCGCGCAGGGACCGGACGTTGGCCACCCGGAATCTCAGCAGCATCCCGCTTCCTTCACGACGTGCACAGGGGTCGCTTCCCCGGTCACTCGGCACTGATCGGTACTGATCGGTACTGATCGGCACTGAGAAGAGTGGGGCGGCCGGTCCGGTCGGGTTCACCGTACCGGCCGTCCCATCAGATCTACGGGACTACGGAGAAGCTCCCTCAGAGGAACGAGTTGATCTCGATCGTCTCGTCGCGGCCCGGGCCCACGCCGATCGCGGAGATCGGGGCTCCGGACATCTCCTCCAGGGCCTTGACGTACGCCTGGGCGTTCTTCGGCAGGTCGGCGAAGGACTTCGCGCCGGTGATGTCCTCGGACCAGCCCGGGAGCATCTCGTAGACCGGCTTCGCGTGGTGGAAGTCCGACTGGGAGTAGGGGAGTTCCTCGACGCGCCTGCCGTCGATCTCGTAGGCCACGCAGACCGGGATCTGCTCCCAGCCGGTGAGGACGTCGAGCTTGGTGAGGAAGAAGTCGGTCAGGCCGTTCACGCGGGTCGCGTAGCGGGCGATGACCGCGTCGAACCAGCCGCAGCGGCGGTCGCGGCCGGTGGTGACGCCCCGCTCGCCGCCGATGCGGCGCAGCGCCTCGCCGTCCTCGTCGAACAGCTCCGTCGGGAACGGGCCGGCACCGACGCGGGTCGTGTACGCCTTGAGGATGCCGATCACCCGGCTGATCTTCGTCGGGCCCACGCCGGAGCCGGTGCAGGCGCCGCCCGCGGTCGGGTTCGACGAGGTGACGAAGGGGTACGTGCCGTGGTCGATGTCGAGCAGGGTGCCCTGGCCGCCCTCGAAGAGGACCACCTTGTCCTGCTCCAGCGCCTGGTTGAGGACCAGGACGGTGTCGGCGACGTACGGCGCCAGCTTGTCGGCGTAGCCCAGCAGCTCCTCGACCACCTGCTCGACGGCGATCGCGCGCCGGTTGTAGAGCTTGGTGAGCATCTGGTTCTTGGCGTCGAGTGCCGCCTCGACCTTCTGGGTGAGGATCGACTCGTCGTACAGGTCCTGGACCCGGATGCCGACGCGGTTGATCTTGTCGGCGTAGGTCGGGCCGATGCCGCGGCCGGTGGTGCCGATCTTGCGCTTGCCGAGGAAACGCTCCGTCACCTTGTCCACCGTCACGTTGTACGGCGTGATGATGTGTGCGTTGCCGCTGATCAGGAGCTTGGACGTGTCGACGCCCCGCTCGTTCAGCCCGCTCAGCTCGGAGAACAGGACGGAGGGATCGACGACGACCCCGTTGCCGATGACCGGAGTGCAACCGGGGGACAGGATTCCGGAAGGGAGCAGGTGGAGGGCGTACTTCTGGTCGCCCACGACCACCGTGTGGCCGGCGTTGTTACCGCCTTGGTAACGCACCACGTAGTCGACGGATCCGCCGAGCAGGTCCGTCGCCTTTCCCTTGCCCTCGTCACCCCACTGAGCACCGAGCAGCACAAGTGCGGGCACGCGCGTACACCCCTTCCGGGCGGGGCATGTCCAGGGTCAGAGGCGTACGCGGAGGATCTCCGCCGCGCACACACCGCGACCACCGTTGGCCGCCAACCGTCGGACCGGATGCCCCGGAATAGACGAAGCCCCTGCGCAACAGCGCAAGGGGCTCTTGCACAAAGATGCTACCCGAGGAAGCGAGGCAAGGCCGAGGTGGCGACTTCCCCGACGTCCGATCAGCTCCTGGTGGTCATCGATCCGGTCGCCCGCCGCAGGGACGGCGAGTCCGTACGTATCGCGAAAGACGTGCTCAGCGGGGGTGCGACGACGAAGGTGTGCCTGCCGGACGGCCCGGAGGAATTCGCCCGCGCGCTCGCCCGGCGGGGCTCGAGGCGCCCGGTGCTGGTCGGCGACGACCGGGCCCTGATCCGGGCGGTGGGGCTGCTGCACCGGCAGCGGGAGCTGACCGGCTGCGCGCTGGCCCTGGTGCCGGTCGGGGGCGCGCTGTCGCTCGCCCGGTCGCTGGGGGTGCCCACGGGGGCGGTGGCCGCGTCACGCGCCGTGCTGGAGGGCACCGAGCGGCGGATGAACCTGCTGGTGGACGACAGCGACGGCGTGGTGCTCGGCGCGGTACGGATTCCGCCTGCCGGTGCCGCGCAGACGCGGGAGGAGGGAACAGACGGGACCGAGCACGCCGGCAGGGGTGACGGCACGGGACAGCATCCGTGGCTGCGGACCTGCCAGACCCTGGTGCGGACCCTGGTGCCGGACCGGCCGTCCCGGGTCGCCTCCGACCCCGAGAGCGGGCCGGTGCGGCTGCGGGTGGAGGTCGACGGGACGACGCTCGTCGACCTGCGCCAGCCGGTGGCGGCCGTCTCCCTCGTGCCGGGCCCCGGCGGGATCGCCCGGGTCGAGGTGCGGCCGGTGTCGGTCGGTACGGAGGCGTCGCCGCTGCTGGCCGAGGGGCACACGGTGACGGTGTCGGGCGCGCACTTCCGCTACCGGACGGACGCGGTCGTGTCCGGGCCGGTGGGCACCCGGACGTGGGTGGCCCGGGAGGACGCCTGGGGGCTGACACTGCCGGTGTGAGCGAGGGGCCGGCCTCGGCTCGGCGGAGTGGCTCAGTCGCGGCCGAAGCGCTCCTCCCGGTGGTCACGCCAGCGGTCCATGAGCGCCTCGATCTCCTTCTCGGCGAACTCGAAGAAGGCCAGCGTCTCCGCCAGCCGGAGGCCCGCCGGGGTGCCGGGGCCCACGCTGGCGACGCCCTCGCGCAGCGCGTCCTGCCAGCGCCGGAGGACGGCACCGCGGCTGGTGAGCGCCTCGTACCACTGGTCGCCGTGCACCCGGTAGCGCTCACGGCGCGAGCCGGGCTCCCGCTCGCGGGAGACCAGGTGCTGCTGGTCGAGGTAGCGCACCGCCCCGGAGACCGCGGCGGGCGAGATCCGCAGCATCTCCCCCAGTTCGGCGGAGGTGCTGACGCCGGTGTCCGAGACCAGCAGGGCCGCGAAGACCCGGGCCGGCATGCGCGGCACTCCGGCCGCCACCAGCTGCGCGGCGAAGTGCTCGACGAACCGGGAGACCGTCTCGGGGTCCCGCTCCGGCCGCCCGGCCCCTTCCTCCGTCATGACCCGCTCATCTCCGCCCTCGGCCCGTACACGCCCCGTCCGCCCTCCGTGGACCCGTCCCCGTATCCGCAGCTCAGCGACGTCGGCCAGTCTAGCTCTGAATTTATACACTTCCTTAACTTCACAAATTTGTGAAACCAGCGTACGTTCCGAACATGACCAAGGCCATCACCGTGTCCGGACTCCACAAGTCGTTCGGCCGCACCCACGCGCTCGCCGGTCTCGACCTGGAGGTCGAGACCGGCGAGGTCCACGGGTTCCTGGGCCCGAACGGCTCCGGCAAGTCCACCTCCATCCGCGTCCTGCTCGGTCTGCTGCGTGCCGACGCGGGCACCGCCCGGGTGCTCGGACGCGATCCGTGGGCGGACGCCGTGGAGCTCCACCGCCGCCTCGCCTATGTCCCCGGCGACGTCGAGCTGTGGCCGAACCTCACCGGCGGCGAAGCCATCGACCTGCTGGCACGGCTGCGCGGGGGCCTGGACAAGAAGCGGCGCGCCGAGCTCGTCGAGCGCTTCGACCTGGACCCGACCAAGAAGGGCCGCGCCTACTCCAAGGGCAACCGGCAGAAGGTCGCCATCGTCGCCGCGCTCGCCTCCGACGCCGAACTGCTGCTGCTCGACGAGCCGACCGCGGGACTGGACCCCCTCATGGAGGTCGTCTTCCAGGACGTCATCGGCGAGGCCAAGGCGGCCGGCAAGACGGTCCTGCTCTCCAGCCACATCCTGGCCCAGGTGGAGAAGCTCGCCGACCGCGTGAGCATCATCCGGCTGGGGCGCACCGTCCAGTCCGGCACCCTCGGCGAGCTGCGCCACCTGACCCGCACCACCATCGAGGCGGAGACCGAGCGGCCCGCCACCGGCCTCGACGCACTGCCCGGCGTCCACGACCTGCGGACCCTCGACGAGGCCACCGGCCGGGTCCGGTTCGCCGTCGACGGCGGCCAGGTCGACGGAGCGGTCCGCAAGCTCACCGAGTTCGGCATCCGCAGTCTCGTCAGCCACCCGCCGACCCTGGAGGAGCTGATGCTCCGCCACTACGGCAGCGAGCTCGCCGCCAACGGACACGGGACGGACGGACCCGGGACGGACGGACCCGGGACGGACGGACCCGGGACGGACGGACAGCGTACGAACGGAGACCTGCGATGACCACCGCGACCGCCGCCCCCGAGGCCCCGGCCCCCGCCGGACCGGTCGCGGGCGGCAACGCGCTGGCCGGGACCCGGACACTGGTCCGCTTCGCCCTGCGCCGGGACCGGATCCGGCTCCCGGTGTGGATCCTGGCCCTGCTCCTCGGCACCCTCATGACGGCGAACAGCTTCAGGACGCTGTACAGCGACCCGCAGGACCGGGCCAACGCCGTCAGGAGCGTGGACAGCCCGGCCGGCCTCGCCATGTCCGGCCCCCGCCACTACCTCGACGACGACGGCTTCGGCTCCATACTGAGCCACCAGATGCTCGGCTTCATGGCCGTCCTCGTCGGCCTCATGAGCGTGCTGATCATCACCCGGCACACCCGCGCCGAGGAGGAGACCGGCCGCGCCGAACTGGTGCGCTCGACCGTCGTGGGCCGCCACGCCCACCTCACCGCCGCCCTGTCCGTCGCGGTCCTGGCCAACCTCGCCCTGGCCCTGTTGCTGACCGTCGGCCTGGCCGGCCTGGGGATGGAGGGCATCGACACCGCGGGCTCGCTGCTCTACGGTTTCGGCCACGCCGCCGTCGGCCTCGTCTTCGCCGCCGTCGCCGCGGTCACCGTCCAGTTCACCGCGCACACGCGCGGCGCGTCCGGCATGGCGCTCGCGGTCATCGGCGTCGCCTACGTGCTGCGCGCGGCCGGCGACAGCGGCGAGAACGGTGCCCTGTCCTGGCTGTCCCCGATCGGCTGGGTGCAGCGCAGCTACCCGTACGTCGACAACCGCTGGTGGCCGCTGCTGCTCTGCCTGGTGTTCGCGGCGGCGGGTGCGGCGGCGGGGTTCGTGCTCTCCACCCGGCGGGACGTGGGCGCGGGTCTGCGTCCGGAGAAGCTGGGCAGCCCCACGGCCTCCGACGCGCTCGCCACACCGGTCGGCTTCGCCCTGCGCCTGCACCGCGGCATGCTGACCGGCTTCGGCACCGGCCTGTTCCTGATGGGCGCGATGTACGGATCGATCCTCGGGGACGCCGAGGACATGCTGGCGGGCATCGACGAGATCCAGGAGGCCCTGGACCGCATCGGCGGTGCGGGCGTCGTCGAGTCCTTCGCCTCCATGATCATGGTCGTGCTCACGGTCGTGGCGGCGGTGTACGTCGTCATGGCGGCCCTGCGGCCCCGCTCCGAGGAGACGGCGGGCCGCGCCGAACCCCTCCTCGCCACCGGCCTCTCGCGCACCCGCTGGGTCGGCGGCCACCTGGCCGTGGCCATGGGCGGCGGCACGCTCGTGCTGCTACTGGCCGGGCTCGGCTTCGGCGGCGCGGGCGCGGCCTCCACCGGCGACGCCGGGCTGTTGCCGGACCTGGTGGGTGCGGCCGTGGCGTACGCGCCCGCCCTGTGGGTCACGGTCGGCGTGGCCGTGGTGCTCTTCGGCTGGTTCCCGCGGGCGAGTTCGGCGGCCTGGATCGTGCCGGTGTACGCCTTCGTGGTCGGCTACCTCGGCCAGATCCTGCAGTTCCCGGCCTGGACGGACAACCTCTCCCCGTTCGGCCACGTCCCCCGGCTCCCCGCCGCGGACATGGACTGGACCCCGCTGCTCCTGCTGTCCCTCGTCGCCGCCGGCCTGGTGTGGCTGGGCCTGGCGGGCTTCCGGCGGCGGGACCTCGAGACGAAGTAGCCGGGTGGGGCCGCGGGACGAGGCAACCGTCCCGCGGTCCCGTCCGGCGCGGGCCTGCGGCGGTCAGACCTCGACCGCCAGCCCCTCCAACCCCCGGATCACGAAGTTCGGCTTGCGCTTCGGTTCCTCCACCGGGGCGAGGGCCGGGGCCCGCTCCAGCAGCGCCCTCGTGGACGCCGCGAGTTCGATGCGGGCCAGGGGCGCCCCGATGCAGTAGTGGATACCGGCGCTGAAGGAGAGGTGCGGGTTGTCCGTGCGGGTGAGGTCGAGGCGGGCGGGGTCGGTGAAGACGGCCGGGTCGTGGTTGGCGGAGCCGAAGAGCATGGCGATCTCCGCGCCCCGGGGGATGACCGTGCCGTCGATCTCGATGTCGTCCAGGACCCAGCGCTCGAAGAGCTGGAGCGGGGTGTCGTAGCGCATCAGCTCCTCCACGGCGGAGGGGACCAGGGAGTGGTCCGCGCGGAGGGCGGCCAGCTGGCCGGGGTTGTGGAACAGCGCCGCCCAGCCGTTGACCGTGGAGTTCACCGTCGCCTCGTGGCCCGCGTTCAGCAGGAGCACGCAGGTGGAGATCATCTCCTGCTCGGTGAGGCGGTCGTCGTCCTCGTCGTGGGCGGCGATCAGCCCCGAGACCAGGTCGTCGCCGGGGTGGGCGCGACGGTGCGCGATCAGCTCGCGCAGGTACCCGGTGAACTCGACCGAGGCGCGCACCGCCCGCTTCGCCGTCTCCTGCGACGGGTTCAGCTCGTACATCCCGCAGATGTCCGCCGACCAGGGCCGCAGCGGGGCCCGGTCGGACTCGGGGATGCCCAGCATCTCGGCGATCACCGCGACCGGGAGCGGTTCGGCGACGTCCCGCAGCAGGTCACCCCCGCCGGCGTCGACCAGCGCGGCCACCAGGTCCCTCGCCAGTCCTTCGACGTACGGCTTCAGGCGCTCCACCGTGCGCGGGGTGAACGCCTTCGACACCAGGCGCCGGATGCGGGTGTGGTCCGGCGGCTCGAGGTCGAGCATGCCGTGGTCGTTGAGGGTGTGGAACGGCTCGTGCTCGGGCGGCGGGGCGGTCCGGCCGAACTCCTCGTGGGTGAAACGGTGCTGGTACGTCCGTCCCAGACGCCTCTCGCGCAGCAGCGCGGAGACGTCCGCGTGGTGCGGGACCAGCCACTGGTTCGTCGGCTCGAACCAGTGCACCCGCCCGCGTTCCCGCAGCTCGGCGTAGGCGGGGTACGGGTCGGCGAGGAACACCGGGTCCCAGGGGTCGAACGCGAGGTCGCCAGGAGGTGCCATGGACGGACGGTAGCCCGGCGGACCCGCGCTGACCAGAGGCGTCCGTCACTCCGGCCGTGCCCCGCCCGTCACCTCACCCGGGTGACGGGCGGGGGTCACCCGGGGGTCACCACCCGCGCCTCGTAGGCGAAGACCGCGGCCTGGGTGCGGTCGCGGAGGCCCAGTTTCACCAGGATGCGGCTCACATGCGTCTTGATCGTCGACTCGGCGACCACCAGACGCCCGGCGATCTCCACGTTCGACAGACCCTGTGCGATGAGCACCAGGACCTCCGTCTCGCGTTCGGTCAGGTCGCCGTACGCCGCGTGTGCGGACGGCATCAGGCGCGGGGTCTCGGACAGTTTGGAGAACTCGGTGATCAGCCGCCGGGTCACCGAGGGGGCGAGCAGCGCGTCACCGGCCGCGACCACCCGTACCCCGTCGGCGAGGCGGCGGGCCGAGGCGTCCTTGAGGAGGAAGCCGGAGGCTCCCGCGCGCAGCGCCTGGTAGACGTACTCGTCGAGGTCGAAGGTGGTCAGCACCAGCACCTTCGCGGCACCGTCGGCGGCGATGATCTCGCGGGTCGCCTCGATGCCGTTCATCTCGGGCATGCGGATGTCCATCAGCACGACGTCGGGGGCGAGTTCACGGACCCGCTGCACCGCCTGCCGGCCGTTGACGGCCTCGCCGACGACCTCGATGCCCGGCATCGCGTTCAGCAGGACCGAGAAGCCCTCGCGCACCATCATCTGGTCGTCCGCGATGAGGACACGGATGTTGTCCTCGTCGCCGGTCCCGCGTCCTGTTCCGGGGCCGCTCGCCCCGCTCATGCCTCGTCCTCGTCCGCCGCGCCGACCGGCAGGAACACCGCGATCTCGTAGCCGCCGTCGTCCGCCGGGCCCGCCGTCATCTCGCCGTTCAGCATGGTGACCCGCTCGCGCATGCCGGTGATGCCGTGTCCGGCCCCGGGCGAGGGCTTGACCAGGTTCGGCTCGGGCGCCGGACCGTTGACGATGCGCAGGCCGAGCCCGCCGAGGACGTACCCGATCTCGACCCGGGCGCTCGCCCCGGGCGCATGGCGCAGGCTGTTGCTGAGCGCCTCCTGCACGATCCGGTACGCCGACAGCTCCACGCCGGGCGGCAGCTCGCGCACCGCCCCGGTCACCACCTTCTCGACGTCCGGGCCGGCGTCCCGCACGTTGGCGAGCAGGGCATCGAGGTCGGCGAGGGTCGGCTGGGGGGCGTCGGGGGCCTCGTAGTCCTCGGCGCGGACCACGCCCAGGACCCGGCGCAGTTCGGTGAGGGCGGCCACCGCGTTCTCGCGGATGGTGGCGAAGGCGCGCTCCATCTCGGGCGGCGGGTTCTCCACCCGGTAGGGCGCGGCCTCGGCCTGGATCGCGACGACCGACATGTGGTGGGCGACCACGTCGTGCAGCTCGCGGGCGATGGTGGTGCGTTCCTCGAGGAGCGTGCGCCGGGAACGTTCGTGCGCGGTGACCGTCTGCTGGGCGGTCACCTCCTGCTGGGCGGTGTGACGGACATGCCGGAAGGAGACCACGAGCAGGGCGAAGGCGGACGTCACCATCATGGGCCCGCTGTTCGTGTAGGAGTACGACCCGCCGAAAACGATGTCCGAGAGGAAGGCGTACACGGCGGTCAGCACCCACATCCAGGCGGCGGTGCGGGGCCGGGTGCGCAGCGCCACGACGATCAGCACCGCCAGGTGGCAGACGAACGCGCCGGGCATCCACGGCCATTCGCCTCCGCTGCCGCTGAGGACCGCGACCACCGGGGTCACCGCCAGCGACATCCAGAACGCGCCGACCGGCCGGACCAGCGTGGCGAGCACCGGGAACGCGCACAGCAGGCCGGCCAGCAGAGCCAGTACGTTCCCGCCGGGCAGGCCGCCCCCCAACGCGCCGGCGCACAGGGCGAGCAGCGCGACCACTCCCACCAGCGCGTGCGGGAGATGTTCCGCGGAGGACCTCAGCCGGCCGGGCAGCCACCGGACGAACGGGCCGTCCGTGCGCCGGCGCGGCAGCGGCCGGTAGGCGAAGGCGTCCTCGAACAGGTCGTGGCGCAGTCCGCGCAGGGCGTTCTGGGCCAGCCGGTACTCCGGGCTGCGGGTCTTGGCCCCGTCTCCGGGCCGCTGGGCCGCGGAGGGGGCGTGGGTCGTCTCGGTCACGGTCACACGTTAGGCCGACCGGGGGGCCGGTGGCGTCCCCGGTGGGAGGGGTTCTCGGGCGTCCGTCTCAGGTACTACGAGGGGTGGCGGGGGCGGTGAGGGGGCGCGGAGAGAGTTCCGTGCCCCGAGAGCCCGCCCGGCCCCGCGTCAGTACCCCGACGGCCTGAGCAGCCCCGACTCGTACGCGAAGACCGCCGCCTGGGGAGAGCCCCGCCGGGCACACCTCGGCCGGCCGGGTTCACCAGGCGAGCTGGGCGATCTCCTCCGCCACCACCGCGCAGGCGTCCGCCGTGGGGTCGATCAGCGGAAAGTGGCCGACATCCTCCAGCAGCGTCACCCCCACCACCTCACCGGCCTTGGCCGCCGCGTCGGCGTACGACCCGGCGACCGCCTGCGGGACATCGGCGTCGGTACGGCCCTGGACGATGGTGGTGGCGATGCCGGTGGGCAGCAGCAGCGCGGGGTCGGCGTAGGGCTGCCGTTCGGCGAACCGCTCGTCGCCGCCGAGGAACTGGCGTACCGCACCGCCGCAGACGTCCAGCTTGTCGGCGACCGCGAGGTCGGCGATCGGGGCGAGGGCGACCACGCCGCGCAGGGGCGCGGGGCGGTCGGTGTGCCAGGGGGCGTCGGCGGGGAGGAGGTGCCGGGCGGCGGCCCACAGCGCCAGGTGGCCGCCCGCCGAGTGACCGGTGACCACGGTGCGGCGCGGGTCGGCGCCGGGCAGGTGACGGCGGGCCAGCTCGGGCAGCGCGTCGAGCGCGGCGGCGATGTCGTCGAAGGTGTCGGGCCACCGTCCCGCGACCGGGTCCCCGCCGCCCGTCTCCCCCGCCCCGCGCCGGTACTCGACACTGGCCACGGCGAATCCCCGGCGGGCCAGGAAACCGGCGAACGGGCTGACATGCCGCCGGCCGTAGGGCGCCCGCCAGGCACCACCGTGCAGGACCACGACCACGGGCGCGGGGCCGCCGGGGCCACCCGTGGCACGTGGGACGTAGAAGTCGATCAGCTGGTCCAGGCCGTCGCCGTAGGCCGCGGTCGCGTCGGCGGCGACCGGCGGGCGGGAGAAGACCGACTCCTCCTCGGCTGCGGACCGGGCGGCTGCGACGTCGTCCCTCATGCTCAACCTCTCAGCGATCAAACGTACTTGACGGACGAGAGAAGAATTCGGCCGTTGGCCGGGACGGTATCAGCACGATGACGTGCGTGGACATGGGGATATCACGCTCGGTGAACCTTTCCCGAGGATGGCCGGGCGGAGAGCACCTCCTGACCCCGGCCACCCTCTTCCGGCCGCCGGTCAGGCCTCGCTGTCGGCTTCTGCCTCCGTCAGCACCTCCGCCAGCACCCGGGCCGCCCGCTCCGCGTCAACGAAGCCGACGTACAGCGGGGTGAAGCCGAAGCGGAGGACGTCCGGGGGGCGGAAGTCACCCACCACCCCCCGCTCGATCAGCCGCCGCATGACGTCACCGGCGTCCCGGCAGCGCAGGGCGATCTGGCTGCCCCGCTCCCGGTGCGCACGCGGGGTCACGCACTCGACCCTGCCCTCGGGGAGGTACGCCTCGACGCACTCCAGAAAGAAGTCGGTCAGGGCGAGGGACTTGGCCCGTACCGCCTCGACCGTGACGCCGTCGTCCCAGACGTCCAGCGCCGCCTCCAGGGCGAGCAGGGACAGGATGTCCGGGGTGCCGACCCGCCCGCGCAGCGCGCCCGGCGCCGGTGCGTACTCCGGTCGCATGCCGAAGGGCTCCGCGTGGGAGTTCCAGCCGGGCAGCGGGGAGTCGAAGCGGTCCTGCAACTCCGCGCGCACATAGAGGTACGCCGGTGAACCGGGGCCGCCGTTCAGGTACTTGTAGGTGCAGCCGACCGCCAGGTCCACGCCGTGCTCGTCCAGCCCGACCGGCAGCGCGCCCGCACTGTGGCACAGGTCCCAGACAACGTACGCCCCCGCCGCGTGCACGGCGGCCGTGAGCGAGGGCAGGTCGTGCAGTCGGCCGGTGCGGTAGTCGACGTGGTTGAGCAGTACGGCGGCCGTACGGTCGCCGAGCGCACCCGGGACCTCGGACGGCGGCACCGGACGCAGGGTGCAGCCGGTCATCCGGGCCGCCGACTCGGCGATGTAGCCGTCCGTGGGGAACGTGGTCGCGTCCGCCACGATCTCGTCGCGGGCGGTTCCGGCGGCACCGTCCGTCAGCCGGGCCAGGCGCACCGCGCCCACCACCGCCTTGAAGACGTTGACACTCGTGGAGTCGCCGACGACGATCTGCCCGGCCGCCGCGCCGACCAGCGGAGCGATCCGGTCGCCGATCCGCTCGGGCGCCGTCCACCAGCCGCTCTCCGTCCAGGACCGGATGCGCAGCTCGCCCCACTGCCTGCGGACGACGTCCTCGACCCGGCCGGGGACGGCGACGGGGAGCGCGCCCAGCGAGTTGCCGTCGAGGTAGACCGCGTCACCGCTCTCGCCGTCGCCCGCGTCGAGCACGAACCCGGCGCGTTTGGCGGCCAGCCCGTCGGCCGCGTCCAGCTCCTTCGCCCTGAGCCTCGGTTCAGACATCGGTTCAGACATCGGTTCAGACATACGACCGTGCCGTCCACAGCTCGGGGAACACGTTGTTCCGTGCCCGCTTCTCCAGCCAGGCCACTCCGGCGGAGCCGCCCGTACCGGTCTTGGCGCCCATCGCGCGGCGGGTGGCGACCAGATGGTCGTTGCGCCAGCGCCACACCAGCTCGGCGACATCGGTGAGCGCCTCGCCCAGCCGGGCGACGTCACCCCGTTCGTCACCCGAGTAGACGGCCGTCCAGGCCTCCTCCACCTGCGGCGACGGCTCGTACCGCCGGGACACGTCACGGCTCAGCACCTTGCCGGGGACCACGTGCCCGCGGCGTGCGAGGAGGCGCAGTGCCTCGTCGTACAGGCTCGGCTCGTGCAGCGCCTTCTCCAGTTCGGCGTGCGCCCGCGGCGCGCCCCGGTGCGGGACGAGCATGGACGCGGACTTGTCGCCGAGCAGGAACTCCATGCGCCGGTACATCGCCGACTGGAAGCCGGACCCCTCGCCGAGTGCGCCGCGGTAGGCGTTGAACTGCGCCGGGGTGAGCTGTCCGAGTGGTTTCCAGGAGGCGTTCAGCGCCTCCAGTTCCCGGACGGACCGCTTCAGCGCGTCGATCGCGGTGGGGATGTCGTCGCCGCGCAGCGCGTTCGCCGCCGTCTCCCACTCGTGCACGATCACGGTGAACCACAGCTCCATCACCTGGGTGGTGACCAGGAAGACCATCTCTCCGGGATCGTCGGAGAGGGTGTGCTGGAGGTGGGTGAGGACGTCGGCCTTGACGTAGTCCTCGTAGGGGGTCGTGCCCTCGAAGTCGAGATGCGGGGTCTCCGGCTCAAAAGCCTCGTGGGACATCGCTGTCTCCTGTTTTTGTGCTCCGGGTAGCGGTCCGCCCCTGCCGTTACCGACACGGGGGCCCCGGTCCCCACACGGCATCCTCCGCAATCGTCCCCCGGCATCGCAAGGTCCGCCTGATCACGGACGGGCCACGGGGACACGTCACAGGGACACGTCAGGGAACACGTCACGGGAATGCGCCGGGGAGCCGCACCGCCGGAACGCATCGCAGGGGCCCCGCACAACGCCCCGGCCGTCGGCGCCGGCCCGTGCCCGCGGAGATCTTCCGGTAGCCGTCGCCGGGGGCGTGCCGGAGACTGGGTGCCGGCCGCACCGGCGGGACGACCACCTCAGGAACGCTGAATCGCATGCGAAACGGGCGCAAGGAAGTGAGGGAGCGCGAGCGGTGGCTCCGGTGGCTGCCCGCCGCGCTGCTCGTGAGTGCCTTCGTCCTCGACCTCGGCGTCCTGAACAACTTCAGCACGTTCCCCCTGCTCGCGGCCGCCCCCGTCCTGGCCGCGCCGGTGCTCTCCCTGCGCGGGACGATCACCACAGGTGTGGCAGCGAACATCGTGGGGCTCTTCCTGGTGGGCCTGGAAAGAGAGCCGACCCGCGCCGACGGCACCGCGTTCAGCAGTTTGATCCTGCTCACCGTCATCGCGGCGGGCCTCAACGTGCAGCTGACACGCGACCGGCAGCAGCTGAGGACGAGCCGCGAGGTGGCGGCGGTGGTGCAGCGCGCGGTGCTGCCGGACCCACCGCACCGGGTGGGACGGCTGACCGTGGCCGCCCGGTACGAGGTCGCCCACGTGGAGGCCGCCATCGGCGGTGACCTTTTCGCCATCCACGAGACGCCGCACGGTATCCGCATGCTCATCGCCGATGTCCGCGGCAAGGGTCTGGAGGCGGTCCGCGCGGTGAACTCCCTGCTCGGATCGTTCCACGAGGCCTGCCTCTACCGGTCGGACCTGCGAGGCGTGGTCCAGCAGCTGGAGGAGCGGATGCGGGGGACCATCGACCAGGCGAGCGGGACGGAGGCCGAGTCGTTCGCCACGGCCGTCGTCGCGGAGCTCGCCCCCAGCTGCTCCGAACTTCGTATCGCCGTCCGGGGCCACGCGGCACCCCTGCTGGTGCACGACGGCCGGGCGGTCCCGCTGGAACCTGCCGTACCGTCGCTTCCCCTGGGCCTGGGCGTTCTCGGTGACGGCCCCGGTGGCGCTCCCGACGGCGACGAGATCCCGGTCGACCGGTTCGCGCTACCGGCCGGGGCCACGCTGGTCCTCTACACCGACGGCATCAACGAGGCCCGCGACGCGGACGGTGTCTTCTTCGACCTCGTTCCGATGCTGTCCCGGCCCTTCCCGCCGGATCCGGACGTGGTGCTCGACGCCGTGCTCGACGCCGTCTTCCGGCACACCGGGGGCGCGCTGCAGGACGACGCCGCGCTCTTCGCCGTCACCCTGGACACGGACACCGCCGCCCCGCCGGAACGGTCCGCGGCAGATGGCAGACTGGCGTCATGACCACTCAGAAGAACCTGCTCGGCGGCCCGGACCCGACCCATCTGCCGGAGAACGAGGAGGCGTACCGCCTGCTCGGCGAGGAGTCCCTGCCGCCCTCCGAGGTGGCGGCGAAGTTCCCGACGTTCTCGCTTGCCTGGGCCATGCTCGCCGACGAAGCCTTCGAGGCGGGGCGAGTGGTCGAGTCGTACGCGTACGCCCGGACGGGCTACCACCGAGGGCTCGACTCCCTGCGCCGGTCCGGCTGGAAGGGGCACGGCCCCGTCCCGTGGAGCCACCGTCCCAACCGCGGCTTCCTGCGCTGCCTCGCCGCCCTCGCCCGCGCCGCCGAGGCGATCGACGAGAAGGACGAGGCGGAGCGCTGCAAGCAGTTCCTCCAGGACAGCAGCGCCGAGGCGTACGAGGAGCTGAAGCGCGCTTAGAGCCTCCCGGGCCCGGGCGGTGGTGGTGTTTCACGTGAAACACCACCTTTCCGCCCCGCCTCGGGTCCGGGGCCGGATTCGGATGCGGTCTCGGATGCGGTCTCGGGTTCCAGTGGGGGTACCGCCACACTGCCGTGTGTACGGCACTCGGGGTGGCGGCAGCCCGGCGCGGGACGTCGCACGGTCACGAAGGCGATGACCGAGCCGACCACCAGAACCGCGGCACACAGCACCATCGCCCGGCCGAACGCGTCGTCGAAGGCGTCCGGCTCCCGGTACGCCTCCGGCCCCATCCCGACCAGCAGCGGCAGCGCGGCCACCGCCACCAGGCCGGCCGCGCGGGCCGCCGCGTTGTTGATGCCGCTGGCCAGGCCCGCCCGCCCGGTGTCCACGGCGGCGAGAACGGTCGCGGTCAGCGGCGCCACCAGGGTGACCATGCCGAGCCCCAGCACCAGCAGCGCGGGCAGGACGTCGGGGAGGTACGAGGCACCCGGCCCCACCCGCGTCATCAACAGCATCCCGGCTGCGCACAGCAGTGGCCCGACCGTGAGCGGGATCCGCGGTCCGATCCGGTCGGCGAGCTCGCCGGAGCGGGCGGAGAGCAGCAGCATCAGCACGGTCGTGGGCAGCAGCGCCGTACCGGCGGCGAGCGCGGACCAGCCGACGGCGACCTGGAGCTGGAGCGCGGCGAGGAAGAAGAAGCCGCCGAAGGCCGCGTACACGCACAGCGTGACGACGTTGACCACCGTGAACAGGCGGGAGCCGAAGACGTCCAGCGGCATCATCGGGTGCGGGCCGCGCTTCTCGACGGCCACGAAGGCGACGGCGACGGCCAGTCCGGCGACCGCGGTGACCGCGACCAGGAGGGAGCCCTCACCGGCCTCACCGGCCTCGATCAGCGCGTACGTCACCAGGCCCAGGGCGAGCGCGCCGAGCACCGCGCCGAGCACGTCGAAGCGGCCGTGGGCCTGCTCCCCGCTGTCCGACTCCGGTACGTGACGGACGGCGATCAGGACGCACAGCACCGCCGGCGGCACGTTGATCAGGAACACCCAACGCCAGCCCGGCCCGTCCACCAGCCAGCCGCCGAGGAACGGGCCGACCGCCGCGCCGATCCCGCCGAAGCCGGACCACAGGCCCACCGCCCGGCCCCGGTCGTCGGGGTGGAAGGACGCCTGGATCAGGGCGAGCGAGCCGGGCGTGAGCAGCGCCCCGCCGACCCCCTGCAGGGCACGGGCGGCGATCAGCACACCGGCGTTCGGCGCGAGGCCGCACAGCAGGGAGGCCGCCGCGAACCACAGCACCCCGACCACAAACACCTTGCGGCGGCCGAACCGGTCGCCCAGCGCCCCGCCCAGCAGGATCAGTCCGGCCAACGTGACCATGTACGCGCTGACCGTCCACTGCAGGACGGCGAGGTCCGCGTCGAGGTCACGGCCGATACGCGGGAGGGCGACGTTGACGACGGTGGAGTCCAGCAGGACCATGCTGGAACCGAGCACCGTGGTGAGCAGAACCCACCTGCCCTGCGGGGAGGCCAGCCGGACACCGGGCATGCTCGGAGCATACGCAAACGGGCCGGGCCCGGCACCACAGGCGCCGGGCCCGGCCACGCGTGAGAGCGACTACTTGATCTTCGTGCCCGTGGAACGCAGGTTCTGGCAGGCCTCCAGGACGCGGGCGGACATCGACGCCTCGGCCAGCTTGCCCCAGGTACGCGGGTCGTACGTCTTCTTGGAACCGACCTCGCCGTCGACCTTCAGGACACCGTCGTAGTTCCTGAACACGTGGTCGACGACCGGACGCGTGAAGGCGTACTGCGTGTCCGTGTCGATGTTCATCTTCACGACGCCGTTCTCCAGCGCGGTGAGGATCTCCTCCGGCGAGGAGCCCGAGCCGCCGTGGAAGACGAAGTCGAACGGCTGCGAGCCGGCCGGCTTGCCGTACTTGACGGCGGTGCCCTCGTTCAGCTCCTTGAGCAGGTCCGGGCGCAGGACGACGTTGCCCGGCTTGTACACACCGTGCACGTTGCCGAACGACGCGGCCAGCAGGTAGCGGCCCTTCTCACCCAGACCGAGCGCCTCCGCCGTGCGGATCGCGTCGTCGACCGTGGTGTAGAGGGAGTCGTTGATCTCGTGCGAGACGCCGTCCTCCTCACCGCCGGTCGGGGTGATCTCGACCTCGAGGATGATCTTCGCGGCGCGGGCGCGCTCCAGAAGCTCCTGGGCGATGCTCAGGTTGTCGGCAAGGGTCTCCGCGGAGCCGTCCCACATGTGGGACTGGAACAGCGGGTTGCGTCCGCCCTTGACGCGCTCCTCCGAGATCGCGAGCAGCGGACGGACGTAACCGTCGAGCTTGTCCTTCGGGCAGTGGTCCGTGTGCAGGGCGATGTTGACGTCGTACTTCTCGGCGACGATGTGCGCGAACTCGGCCAGGGCGACCGATCCGGTCACCATCTCCTTCTTGTGCTGACCGCCCAGGAACTCGGCGCCGCCCGTGGAGATCTGCACGATGCCGTCGCTCTCAGCCTCGGCGAAGCCGCGCAGAGCCGCGTGCAGGGTCTGGGACGAGGTGACGTTGATGGCCGGGTAGGCGAACTTTCCTGCCTTCGCCCGGTCCAGCATCTCGTTGTAGACCTCGGGAGTTGCGATGGGCATCTGTCCGCTCCTTATGCATGCGCGTGCGGGTTGGCGTACTGCGTACTGTCGGCCCTGACCTGGAACCTTGGATGCGACGTCGTTGTCGGGCCCATCCTCCCAGACTCGTCCCGTCCGTCGACGGTGCCGGTCGAGTCGTTGTGCGGGGTGACGCCGGGGGGCCGGTCCCGTCTCCCGTGATGCCCGCCCGTCAGTCCAGGCCGAGCTCGTTCTTGCCGAAGGCGAACAGGTACGGCACCCCGGCGCCCTCCTGGATCTTCTCGGCGGCGCCGGTCGCCCGGTCGACGATGGTCGCGACGGCCACGACCTCACCGCCGGCCTCGCGCACGGCCTCGACGGCGGTGAGCGGGGAGCCGCCGGTGGTGGAGGTGTCCTCGACGACCAGGACCCTGCGGCCCCTGATGTCCGGACCCTCCACCCGCCGCTGCATGCCGTGCGCCTTGGCCGCCTTGCGGACCACGAACGCGTCCAGTCGCTGCCCGCGCGCCGCGGCGGCGTGCAGCATGGCGCCGGCCACCGGGTCCGCGCCCATGGTGAGGCCGCCGACCGCGTGGAAGTCCAGCTCGGCGGTGAGGTCAAGCAGCACCTGGCCGACGAGCGGGGCGGCCTCTCCGTCGAGGGTGACGCGGCGCAGATCGACGTAGTAGTCGGCGTCGAGCCCCGAGGAGAGGGTCACCTTGCCGTGCACCACGGCCTTGTCCTTGATCTGCTGCAGCAGCGCGCCACGTACGTCACTCATGGAAGCCAGCTTAGAGGCGGGTCCACGTCCAGGTGGATGTGGCCTCCAGCGGCTCCAGCGGGGTGACCAGGCGCGGGTGGGTGTTCAGTCCGTTGGGCGGCCCGGTCTGCGGTTCCACACAGACGGCCTCGCGCTGCTCGTCGTAGACCACCACCCACTTCTCGCGGCTGGTCACCCTCAGTTCCAGCCGCCCCGGCCAGGTGAGGGTGACGTCGACCCCGTCGGGCATGCCGAAGCAGTCGTCCCAGGGGCCGGGGCGGGGGTCGATCCGGTTGCCGGTGGGCAGGTGGTCGTCGCCGCGCTCCTCCTGCCAGGCGGCGGTGAAGCCGAGGCGTACGTCCTGGGCGTCGTCCGGGCCGCCGAGGGTGCGGTTGAACCAGGGGTGCCAGCCGATCTGCGCCGGGAAGGACGACTCGTACGTCTCCACGGCCATGGTCAGCGTCAGCGCGTCCTCGCCGAGCGTGAACTGCTGCGTCACCCGCCCGGGGTACGGCCACGGCTCCACGAGGTCGTACGTGAGCACGGTCTCGTCGGCACTCTTGCGGGCGGTGCGCCAGGCGGCGTCACGGGCGGTGCCGTGGATGGCGTTGGGCGGGGCGTTCAACGGCAGCTGGTGGACGGTCGCCCCGTCCCGGAACCGGCCCTCCCTGGTCCGTCCGCACCAGGGGACCATCGGGAAGCACCCGAAACGGTCGCCCTGCCGCAGCAGCTCGACGCCCCCGACCCGCAGCCCTGAGACCCGCCCGCCGTTTCCCGGCCGTACGGTCACCTCCGCGTCGCCCGCGGTCAGCGTGATGTCTTCGTCACTCACGGGACGACCCTACTTGGGGTGATCAGGACTGCCTCCACCGGTCGGGCCGGCCCCGCCCCTCGGCCACGGGTCTCAGCGGCGCCTGCGAAGGGCCCGCACCGCGACGATCGCCGAGGCCACCGCCAGGGCCGCCGCCGGGACGGCCCAGCGCAGGGGTGCGGCGGCGGAGACGGTCTGGGGGGCGGGGACCGGCGCGTAGCGGCCCCGGGGCGGAGCGTGGTCCACCTCTTCTGCGCTGCGGCCGATCATGGTGCGGCGCGCGTGCGCGGCCTCGGCGACGGCGTCTTCGTCCGCGTCGACGGAGTCGTCGGCCCCGTCCTCGTCGCCCGCCGGGTCCGCCGTCCCGTCCACCGGCTCGTCCGCTGTCTCGTCCGCTGTCTCGTCCGCGTCGTCCTGGGGTCCGGGGCCGAGGGGCGGAAGGGAATTCTCCGCGTCGAAGGCGGAGGGGGCCGAGGAAGCCGGGGGCGCCTCCGGGACGGGGGGCTCCTCCGAGGACGACGTCCCCTCCGCGGATGCCTCCCCCGCGGGCGTTTCCTTCCCGGGCGTCTCCCCCGGGGTCGTCGCCGTCGCTGTATCCGCCGTGGCCCCCGTCTCCGTCCCCAGGTTCGCCGCGAAGCGGTTCAGGAGGCGGGCCACCGCCGAGGTCACCGTATCCGGCGGCAGCTCCACGACCCGGCCACCGGCCGCCGCCGTGCCGTGGACGGTGAGCGTGGCACCGCCCTCCGCGGCCCGCAGGGTCAGCCGCAGGGCCAGTTTCACCGTGCCGGTGCCGCGCACCTCGGCCCCCTCGCCCTCGACCGCGTAGGAACCGTCGTCCCGCCGGGACACCCGGACGGCGCCCCGGTAGGTGATGGAGTGACTGCCGATGCGGACCTTCAGCCGGCCGGCGACCGGCTCGGCACCGGCGTCGTGCTGGAACCCCGGCACCGCGCGGGCGACCCGTGCGGGATCGTCCAGCGCCTCCCTGAGCCGCCCCACCGGAACCGGAACGAACACCTCGTGCTCCATGACTGCGGAGCCTACCCACGCGAACGCCGGGCTGTATCCCCGTCGGCGTGAAAGGACCATCGGACACGGCACGGTGGACCTGCCTCAGCGGTCCCGGGTCGGCGGTCGTGCCTCAGCGGTCCTGGCTCACCGCGCGTACCGGGGATGGATCAGCGTCGACGGCGGGAGACCGGGGACGCGGGTGCGTTCGGCGGCCCGCGCGCCGGCGGCGAGGGAGCTGTCCGTGAGGGTGCGCGGGCGGGGGCCGGACGGGTCCAGGCGCAGCTCGGGGGCGGTACGGGCGGCGAGGACGAAGCCCCGGTCGCGCAGGGCGCGGGTGGTGCCCGCCGGAGCGAGGCCGGGCCCGGCGGCGAGACCGGCCGACCGGTCGGCCGTGCCGTACGGGGCGGTGTGGAGGCCGGCCGAGCGGATCGTGGACTCCACCGTCCAGAACGCCTCGGGCCGGGACGCCACCGGCCCGGCGTGCACCACGAGCCGCCCGCCCGCGGCGAGAACGCGCCGGACCAGGCCGTAGAACTCCTGCGAGTACAGCTTGGTGCTCGCGGTGATCTCCGGGTGCGGCAGATCGGAGACCACCACGTCGTACGCGGCCGGGGGCGCTCCGCGCAGCCAGTCGAAGGCATCCGCGGTGGTGACGCGTACGCGCGGGTCGTCGAGGGCGTGGTCGTTCAGCGCGGACAGGGCGGGGTCGTGGCGGGCCAGCCGCACCACGCCCGCGTCGAGGTCGACGACGTCGACCCGCCGCGCGCCGGAATGGCGCAGCACCTCGCGGGCAGCCAGCCCGTCGCCGCCGCCGAGGACGAGCACACGCGCGTGCGGGCCGGTCATCGCGGGGTGCACCAGTGCCTCGTGGTGGCGGAGTTCGTCCCGGCTGTCGGCCCGCAGCCGGCCGTCGAGGAACAGGCCGAGGGACCGGCCGTCCCGGTCACCGGTGAGCACCACTTCCTGTACGCCGGTCCGCAGGGCCACCCGGACGTCCGCGCCGTACATGGCGCGGCGGGCGGCCCGCTCGAAGTCCTCGACGAGGACGGTGGCCGAGGCGAGGACGGTCAGCACGCAGAGGTTGCCGATGATCAGCAGGCGGCGGGCGCGGCGGGTGAGATCCTGCCGGAACAGACCGAGCACCAGCGCGCCGCCGACCACCGTGTTGACCGCACCGGTGATCAGGGTTCCCGTCAACTGGCCGAGGAACGGCAGGAGAAGGAACGGGAAGGCGAGCCCGCCGACGAGGGCTCCCACGTAGTCCGCGGCGAACAGGTCGGCCACCGCGCCTCCCGCGTCCTGGCGTCGGATCCGCTGGATCAGCTCCATCAGGAGCGGCACCTCGGCCCCGATCAGCAGGCCGACGGCCAGCGAGAACACGACCAGCAGGACAGGCGGCCCGTGCGCCCACGGGCCGCCCCAGTCGCCGGTCCACGCGAAGACGGCGTACAGGGCCATCGCGCTGCATCCGCCGACCAGGGCGAGGGCGGCCTCGACGGCTCCGAAACCGGCCGCCGCGTGCCGCCGCAGCCGCTTGGCGCCCAGCGAACCGATGCCCATGGCGAAGACCATGACGGACAGCACGACGGATGCCTGGGTGACCGAGTCGCCCATCAGGTACGCGGCGAGTGCGACGAGTTCGAGTTCGTACACGAGTCCGCAGGCCGCGCAGACGAACACACCCGCGAGCACCAGGAACCGCCCGGTGCCCGGCCGCACGGGCAACCGCAGAGAACTGCCCGGGCCATCCCCTCCGCCGCCCCCGCCACCGCTTCCGCCCACGCCCTCGCGACTGCCGTCGCTACTGCCGCGTGGCCTGCCCGGGGACTGCGTGGAGCCGGGCGGAGCGGGGGCCTGCGGTTCGATCACCCTGCGACGTTACGTTACGCCTCAGCCGCGGAACGTCACCCATGCGTGTGATGTTTATTCGCCCTTGCCCGATTTCAGCAAGAACGGAAAAGACCCCACCCGACACACACGACACCGCTCACACGCCCGCCTTCACCCGTACGCCCACCCTTGTCCGGGTCGCCACCAACTGACCGTCCTGCGGGTAGGCGTGCCAGGTCCGCCAGTGGACCCGGCTCTCCTGGCGCTGGGCAAGCATCGCGGTGAACGCGTGCGGGCTCCCCGGAAACACGCCCGCAAGACCGTGCGGATGTTCGGAGACCAGGGCGAGCAGTTCCTGGGCGCGGCCCGCGAAGGAGCCCGGGGAGAGCATCTCCACGCGGGCGGCGAACTCGTACTCCCAGTCGCCCACCCGGGTGGCGACGCCCAGGGGAAGGGGTGTTCTGCTGCCCGGGATGCACGCCACCGTCTCCGAACAGACCCCTTGCTCCTCCTCCAGCAGCACCTGGTGGGAGGCACCGAGAAGCCGCAACTGGACTCTGGCTCGAGCCAGTTCGAGCTCGAGTGTGGCCAGCGCGGGCAGCGGCTCGCGCCCCAGGGCCCAGGCGAGGTCGGCCGCGCGCGTGTCGGTGTAGACGGTGGTCAGGGTCGTGAGCATGGATCGGCTCCGCAAGCGCACATGGAGAGGGGGTGGGAGGGGAGATACGGGCGTCCGTCGCACCCCGGTCGTACCGGAGGGTTCGGCTCGCCAGCCCGGCCGACCGGTCGGATGAGGTCCGCAGGGAGTCCGAGGGCTGTGCTGGTAGGGGAGAGGGAATCACGAACTATGGCGCCGCCACAGTGTTTTTACCCAACTTCGTGCGGTTTCCATCCCCTCGGGGGCTCCTCAGATCACCTGTTCAAGGTGTCGGGCATGGCGCTTGCCCGGCGCGCGCTCGGGCGCACATCCGGCGTACAGCGCGACAGTGGGGCCCGCCAGGCGCGGACCCCACTGTCTTCCGGGACGGGCTGCCCCGGCCCTCCTGCCTCCCCGGCTCCGTCAGCTGCCGCCCCCGCCGCATCCTCCGCCGCCCCCGCAGGACGATCCGCCGGAGCTTCCCCCGCCTCCGTCACCGTGTGACGAGCCGCAGGAGGCACCGACGGCCCCGCCGCCCGCCCACCAGCTGTCGCTGTCGCTGCCGCCGCTGCCGCCGCGGCGCGGCCTGCTCGCAGGGCGACGGCGCCCCGCCGCCACCGCGAACACGACGGCCGACGCGAAGACCAGGGTCAGGATGATTCCGATGACCATGACGCCACCGTCCTTTCGTCCCCCCGTGATTCCCCCGAAGCGACCCCCCGTGGGTGCCTCGCTCACGTGTGTGGACGGGAGATGCCCGATGCCCGCACGGCCCAAGCCGGAGTTGAGCGACTCCAGAGGTTCGGCGCAGGATGAGCCGCATGACCTCCAGCGTGCGTCCCCTCCTGAACCGCCGGCTCGCCGGGTTCGGGACCACGATCTTCGCCGAGATGTCCGCCCTGGCCCTGCGCACCGGCTCCATCGACCTGGGCCGGGGATTCCCGGACACCGACGGCCCGAAGGAGGTCGGGGAGGCGGCGGTGCAGGCACTGCGGGACGGCCGCGGCAACCAGTACCCGCCCGGCCCCGGCGTCCCCGAACTGCGCACCGCGATCGCCGCGCACCAGCAGCGCCGCTACAGCCTCTCCCCCGACCCCGACACGGAGGTCCTCGTCACCGCGGGCGCCACCGAGGCGTTCGCCGCGTCGCTGCTTGCCCTGCTGGAGCCGGGCGACGAGGTGGTCGCCCGGGAGCCGTACTACGACTCGTACGCGGCCTGCGTCGCGCTGGCGGGCGCCACCCGCGTACCGGTCACCCTGCGCCCGCGCGAGGGCCGCTTCCACCTCGACCTCGACGCACTGCGCGACGCCGTCACCGACCGCACCCGCCTGCTGCTGATCAGCACCCCGCACAACCCGACCGGCACCGTCCTCACCCGCGAGGAGCTGTCGGTGATCGCCGCGCTGGCGGTGGAACGCGACCTGCTGGTGGTCACGGACGAGGTGTACGAACACCTGGTCTACGACGACGCCGAACACGTCCCCCCGTCGGCCTTCCCGGGCATGCGCGACCGCACGGTCACCTTCTCGAGCGCCGGCAAGACCTTCGTGCACTGACCGCCGCCCTACGGGCCGATCGTCGCATTCCTCGTCGCCCGCCGCACCGCACCGGCCCGGAGCTTTCAGGCCGGAGGTCGCCCGGTCACGGCCGCCCTTCTGGCACTTGCCCGCACGAGGACCGACGTACAACTTCCTGCACGCAAAGGGAGGGTCGACCGTGAAGACCATGACGTATTCCGAGTCGCGCGCCCGGTACGCCGAGGTGCTCAACTCAGTCACCGACGACCGCGAAGAGGTCGTCATCACCCGGGCCGGACACGAGCCGGTCGTCATCGTCTCTCTTGAGGACTACGAGTCCCTGAAGGAGACGGCGTACCTGCTGCGAAGCCCGGCGAACGCTCGGCGTCTGCTCGCGTCCATCGACGAGCTGGAAAGCGGCGGCGGCACCGTACGCGAGCTGGCGACCGACGAACAAGGGCCGCGAGTGAAGATCACCTTCTCCTCCCGCGCCTGGGAGGACCACCTGTGGTGGCGGCTCCAGGACCGGAGGATCCTGGAGCGCATCAACACGCTCATCGCGGACATTGCCCGGAACGGCAACGAGGGGATCGGCAAACCGGAACCGCTCAAGCACGGATCCCAGGGCTACTGGCCGCGCCGCGTCAACGACGAGCACCGACTGATCTACAAGGCCACCGAGGACGGCGTCCTGATCGCACAGTGCCGTTACCACTACGGGAGCTGACAGGACTCAAGGATCGAGCACAGCCCCTGCCAGGCCCAGCGTCGCGCAGCAATCACGCATGTCGGCAACGACAGAACCCGGGTCTGACGTGTCTCTTGGCTTTCGTCGCGGGTTCGACTTCATCGGCGGCGCTGGGATCCGACTTTGGTCGCCGACCTGCGCAGCCGCTGGGCCAACGCCTTGTCCCGAGCCCTGAGGTGTCGCCCCGCCGCTTCCAGAACGGCCCCGGTGCCAGGGTGGTCGCAGCGCCACAGGTCGTCGGCAGCCTGCTCCAGAAGCGGCAGTACCAAGTCCCCCTCCTGGTCCAGGAACATGGCAAATGCCTCGTCGCCCGCGCCGAGTGGGCCCCACAGATGGTCGACGAGCCCCCAGCGCCGGATCTCCGAACCGTGTCCCTCGGGGATCTCGCCCCGGCCGACCAACGTGATCACCGCGGTCTCGGCGCAGCCAGGGACACCCGAGGCCGCTGCCTTGCGCAGGACCGCGAGCGCTCTGGGTTCATCGAGTTCCGCCAGCACCGCTGTGGCGGACAGGCGACGGAGGGCCGCGTCGGCTTCCAGTCCGGCACAGGCGTCGATGAGCTGGACCGCGGCCGGGCCCTGGCCCCGATGGCTGATCCATCCGGTGATCTCGGAGTGGGCGGCGTCCTGGTCGTAGTCGAGCAGGGCGTCGAGCAGCGTCGGGGCGTCGGCGTCGGCCAGTTCGCCGATCAGCGGAGCGTGGAGTCCCTCGGCAAGCAGATACTCGCGCAGTCCGTGGCGTCCCAGTGGGGTGAGCCTGAGCCGTTTCCCGGGCAGGGGAGTGTCGCCGCTGTCTTCGGTGCTCCCCGTGATGCCGAGGATGCCGAGGAGGAGGTGGTCACGCTCCGGGCTCGTGTCCGGGCCGGCCTCGACCTCCGCCGCCCGGTACTCGGCGAGGAGCATGGCCGCCTGGTCGAAGATCTGCAGGATGAGCAGTTCGACCAGTCGTGCCTCCTGCTCGGGGAGGCCCGCCCGGAGGTCGCCGACGAGCAGCGCCGTGTCCAGCCACTCGCCGTCGGGCACCTCGTACAGTGCCCGCAGCACCACCGCTGCCAGGCCGTCGCCGTCCTCGTCCTGCATGCCCAGCGCGGCCGACAGCCACAGGGGCAGGCCGAGGTTCCCGAGGTCGTTCAGGTCGTCGAGTTCGTCCTTGAGCGCCTGACACCAGAGCTCCAGTACTCCCTCGTCTTCCTCGGTGGCGGGCAGGTCAGGACCGGGGCGAGCGGAGCCCGCGCTGATCTCCACTAGGTCCGCGTACAGAGCGAGCCGCCAAGGAGTGTCCAGACAGGGCAGGTCGCCGGAGCTGCGCAGGCGGGCCAGGCGCCTGTCGCGCTCCGCGGGCCGCAGTGCGCTCAGTTCTTCGTCCCGGGCCCACAGTTCGAGTTCCTGGACGGCCAGGCGGCCCAGTGCGGGCTTGAGCACCTCCCGGGACGTGACGGCTCGCCCACCCCGGCACCAGTGGGCCAGGCGGAGCGCGGTGGCGACCAGCGGCACCTGCCGGGCGTCCGCGGCAAGGTCCGCGCGCGGTGCCAGGGAGACAGGGCGCACCGGAACGAACTCCACGTCCACGTCGTCCACGTCGTCGTGGACCTCACCGCAGGAGCAGCGCCGCCCGCCGGGGGCGACTGCGGCCGACCCTCGTACCGGGGTGGCCGTGGGCGACCGCGGGTCCAGGCCGGCCAGTTCCCGGTCGAGGGCCTCGCGGTCGAAACAGGCGGGGTCGAACCCCTCCTCGCGCAGCGTTTCGATCAGGTCCGTCCACGGCTCGGGGGCCGGTGCGCCGTGGTCCGCGACGGCGTCGAGTACGGCCTGCAGCCCCCAGGCTCCCCCGATGTCCTCGGCATAGGGCATGGCGCGGCGGCCCCCGGTGCAGCGGACGCGCCGGTCGGGGGTGGACGCGGGGAGGATCTTCTCCAGCGTGATCCGGTGCCGCCAGTCGTCGCCGAAGTCGTAGGTGTACTCCAGCCGGCCGCCTTCGTAGGGCAGCACCTCGGCCACGGTCACGGACTCCTCGTCTGCGTCGCGGAAAGGATCGCGGTCCATCGGTGCGTCGAAGTCGACGATTTGGCAGCCGGAGCCAGGTTCGGTGAAGGAATGCAGGTGGGAGTCGTCCCAGCCGAAGCATGTCCGGACGATGTCGTGCAGGCAGCCGAGCGAAGTGTCGGCGGGCAGAGTGACCCGGCGCCAGACCGGCGGGCTGGTCTCTCGCAGGGCGATCTTCAACTGGTAGGTGGGCACGGGGTCGGCGGTCACGGCGAGGGGTTCCCTTGATCGAGGCGGTGAAGGATTCCGGCACCGGTACGGGGCCGCGACCGCACAGGTGTCGCAGCCGTCCGTGGTGGCTATTGGTGGCATCCTTCCGCACTCCACCGAACGGGCGAAGCCATTCTTGACACGCCCTGTCCGCCCGCGCGGATAACCTTGCCCCACCGAGGGAGCGCGGAGGACCCACATCCTCCCGAACAAGTACAGGAACGTGTGCAGGAGTGGGCGTAGTGGCGAAAGTCTATCCGTCGGCAGAGTCCGCTGCCCCCCGCACGGCCGGATCCGGCGGGCCGACTGCGGCCGAGTCGGCGGTTCCGGACCAGGAGCGTCTGTCCGCCCGGTTGCCGGGGTTCGCCGTGGGCGAGGCGGTGTTCCTTCCCGCGGATCCGCCCCGGTCGGGACGGGTGGCGTTCTGGACGCCCGGCGGTGAGCCGCCGGACCTGGGGGTGGAACCCGGGGAACTCACCGTGGTCCGCCCGCACGGCTCGTCCGTACGCCGGGCCAGGGTGGCCGCCGTACTGCTGCCGGTGGAGCACGCGCTGCCGCTGCTGACCCGCTGCCGGGCGCTCGGTACCGAAGGCAGCGGGCGGGCGTCGGCCAGTACGGTGTTCTGGGGTGCGGCGGCCCTGCTCGGTCTGGCTCTGGCCGCCCGCGGCCGGGTGCTTCCAGGGGTGTCGCCGGAAGGATTCGACGCGTGGCGGGTCGGCCCGCTGGACACCGAGGACCGCGAGCGGTTGGCTTCCCTGGCCGCCGCCATGCCTCCGGAGGCCCGCGCGGTCGCAGTTCCCGGGCTCTCCCCCCTCACGCTTCCGGCGGCCGAGCCGCTGCTGCGGGCCTTCCTGGACGCCGTGGCCGATTCCCTCACCCGCCCTCCCGCCGCCCGCCAGGTGGCCGGCGGACCGGCGTTCGCTGCCCGTGCGCCGCAGCCGGTGCCTGAGCAGCGCGCCTGGGCGGCGGAGGTCGCCGCCGGCCGCGACGCGGGTCTGGCGGTGTCGCTGCGGCTGGAGCTAGGCCGCGCGGACTCCTTCCGGGCCGTGGTCCAACTGCGCAGCCTGGCCGATCCCACGGTGCTCGCCGACGCCGCGGACCTGTGGTCCGGCAGGGCCACCACCCCCGAACTGTTCGGCCCACGGACCAAGGTGGACACGCTGCTGACGCTGCGCCGGGCCGCCCGCGCATGGCCTCCGGCCGGACGGCTGCTGGACGCGGCCGCCCCGACCGCCCTCGATCTGTCCGACGAGGAGGCCACGGCGCTGCTGGGCGACGCGGCCGAGAGCCTTGCGGCGGCCGGGGTCGCCGTGCACTGGCCCAAAGAGCTGGTACGCGAGCTGACCGCCTCCGGAGTCCTGGAACCCGTACGCCGCAGGGGGACGCAGTCCTCCGCCGAGTCCTTCCTGTCCTCCGGTGGGCTGCTGGACTTCCGCTGGCGGGTCGCCCTCGGGGACCGGGAACTCACCGAGGAGGAGCTGGAGCGGCTGGTCCGGGCCCACCGGCCGATCGTGCGGCTGCGCGACCAGTGGGTGGTCGTGGACCCGGAGCTGGTCCGCCGACTGCGGCGGGCCGCGCAGTCCAAGGCACCCTCACTGACCGCGATCGACGCCCTGGGCGCCGCGCTGACCGGCAGCGTCGAGGTGGACGGCGAGCGAGTGGCGGTCACCGCGGGCGGCGTACTGGAGGAGCTGCGCTCCAGGATCGCCGCCCCCGAGGCCCGCGCCGCGCGCGAGCCCCAGGGGCCGCCGAAAGCCCTGGCCGCGACCCTGCGCGACTACCAGCTGCGCGGCCTGAACTGGCTGCACCGGATGACCTCGCTCGGCCTGGGCGGCTGCCTCGCCGACGACATGGGCCTGGGCAAGACCGTGACCCTGATCGCTCTCCACCTGCGCCGCCAGGAACGGAAGACCACCGCCGGCCCCACCCTGGTGGTCTGCCCCGCCTCGCTCCTCGGCAACTGGGAGCGCGAGATCCAGCGCTTCGCACCGGCCACCCCCGTGCGCCGCTTCCACGGCCCCGGCCGCGACCTGGCCGGCCTCGACGGCGGTGCGGACGACGGCTTCGTCCTGACCACCTACGGGACCATGCGCCGCGACACCGAACGCCTCACCGAGCAGCCCTGGGGCCTGCTCGTCGCCGACGAGGCTCAGCACGTCAAGAACCCGCACGCGCTCACCGCCCAGGCCCTGCGCCGGATCCCCTCCCGGGGGCGGGTCGCACTGACCGGCACCCCGGTCGAGAACAACCTGTCCGAACTGTGGTCACTGCTCGACTGGACCACCCCCGGCCTGCTCGGCACGCTCACCTCCTTCCGCGACCGCTACGCCACGGCCGTCGAGGGCGACCGCGACGAACAGGCCGCCCGGCGGCTGGCCGCGCTGGTCCGCCCCTTCCTGCTGCGCCGGCGCAAGTCCGACCCCGGCATCGCGCCCGAACTGCCGCCCAAGACCGAGACCGACCAGCCGGTTTCCCTGACGAAGGAGCAGGTGTCGCTGTACGAGGCGCTGGTGCGCGAGCTCATGGCCGAGATCGAGGACAAGCAGGGCATGGCGCGGCGCGGCCTGGTGATGAAGCTGCTCACCGGCCTGAAGCAGGTCTGCAACCACCCCGCGCAGTTCCTGAAGGAACCCGCGGGCGCCAAGCTCCCGGGCCGCTCGGGGAAACTGGAACTCCTGGACGAACTCCTGGACACCGTCCTGGCCGAGGGCGGGTCGGCGCTGGTCTTCACCCAGTACGTGGCCATGGGCGCGCTGATCGAGCGCCACCTGGCCGACCGCGGAGTGGACACCCTGTTCCTGCACGGAGGCACCACGGTCAAACGCCGCGAGGAGTTGGTCGACGCCTTCCAGACCGGCGAGAAGAAGGTGTTCCTGCTGTCCCTCAAGGCCGCCGGTACCGGTCTGAACCTGACCAGGGCCGGCCACGTCATCCACTACGACCGCTGGTGGAACCCGGCCGTGGAGGATCAGGCCACCGACCGCGCCTACCGGATCGGACAGACCCAGCCGGTCCAGGTGCACAAGCTGATCGCCGAGGGCACCGTGGAGGACCGGGTCGCCGAGATGCTCCGGCAGAAGCGGGAACTGGCCGACTCGGTGCTCGGCTCGGGCGAAGCGGCCTTCAGCGAGCTGAGCGACAGCGAACTGGCCGAGCTGGTCACGCTGCGAAGGACGGGACGATGAGCAGACGCATCCCGGCTCAGCGGGAAGCCGCGCGCACCCTCGACGCACTCCCGCCGGCCAAGGGCAGCCGCGCGCCCTTCGCCGAGTCCTGGTGGGGCCGCGCATGGCTACGCTCCCTGGAGGAGTCCTCCCTGGACTCAGGCCGCCTCTCGCGCGGCCGGACCTACGCGCGCGGCGGTGCGGTCGGACCGGTCACCATCGCCCCCGGCTCGGCCGCCGCCCCGGTACAGGGCAGCCACCGCACCCCGTACCGCTCCAGGGTCCAGGTCGAGCAGCTGACGGACCGGCAGTGGGACCAGCTGCTCGACATGATCGCCGAGCGGGCCGCCAACATCGCCGCGCTGCTGGACGGCGAGATGCCCACCGGGCTCGCCGACGACGCCGCAGCCGCCGGTGTCCCGCTGCTGCCCGGCCCCCGGGACCTCGATCCTGGATGCAGCTGCCCCGACTGGGGCTACCCCTGCAAACACGCCGCCGCCCTCTGCTACCAGGTCGCCCGACTCCTGGACCGCGACCCCTTCGTGCTGCTGCTCCTGCGGGGTCGCGGCGAGCGGGAGCTGATGGACGAGCTCGGCCGCCGCAACACCGCCCGCGCCTCCGCCGAAGCCGCCGAAGCCGCCGAAGCCGCGGCGACCGCAGGCGCGGGCCCGGCCGCGCTCCCGGCCCGGCCCGGTGATCCAGCCGGGCCCACCTTCGCCTCCCGTACCGCGCTACCGCCCCTGCCCGGCCCGCCGCCGCTCCCCGATCGGCCCGGCCGCGGCCCCGCGCTGGTGGATTCCGCCGTCCCGGAGCCCGGTCTGGACCCGGCAGCCCTGGAACTGCTCGCCGTCGACGCCGCGGTGCGTGCCCACCACCTCCTCGCCGGAGCTCTCGGCGCACGGCACACCGACACCGCCCCACCCGCCCCCCTCACCGAATGGCAGGACGCAGTCCGCCTCGCCGCCACTCACCCCACCCTGGACGTCTTCGCCAGGATCGCCTCGAACTGCGGCCGCACCCCCGGCGAGCTCGCCGCCGCCACCCGTGCATGGCGGCACGGCGGCGCAGCATCCCTGGACGTACTGGAAAGCCCCTGGAACCCACCCGCCTCCCACCTGAAACGTGCCCGCGAAGCGCTGTGCGCAGACTGGGCCGACGGCAGACCACCCCGGCTCCGCTCCTGGCGCAACCGCTGGACCGTCGAGGGCCACGCCGCACAGCTGCGCCTGGGCCGCGACGGACTGTGGTACCCGTACACCAAGGACCGAGGCACCTGGTGGCCGGCCGGACCGCCCGACACCGACCCCGCCGTCGTCCTGAGCACACTCCTCGCAGCCTGACCCTCGCCGCATACCAATAGGCGTGCGAATAGGGAGTGACCTGGGTGACAAGAACCCCCGAACCGGTGACGGCGGTCCGCTCGGCGAAGCGGTACCCGACGTACGTCTCAGCGCGCCCTTTCCGGTACGCGGTCGCCGAGGCCCTCACGCCGCCCGAGTCGTACTGCACCGCGCTCCGCGCGGACCTGGACTCTGCTGCTCCATTCGAGGGAGGGTCACGCACCGCATCCGAGAGGGGCCGGCCGGGGCGCCGGCCCGCCTCCCCGCGAGACCCGTTCCCTGCGCCCCGCCGACAGGCCGGCGTCACTCTCCGCAATGGAGCAACAGAGTCGACCTGGACTCTGCTGCTCCATTCGGCGAGCGATCACGTGCCGTGCTTTCAGGGCTCGGCCGCGCCCGGCCTGCCTGCATCTGCGACGCGCTCTGAAGGCCGTATCGGCACGGCGTCATCACGCCGGGTAATTGCGCAGCAGAGTCGACCTGCGGGCCAAAGACGACCTGCTGTCGACGGACCGACGGAGGCGGGCTTCGACGTCCTCCGGCCGGCCGGCACCTACTTCATCACCGCCGGCATCCGCTCCCTCGGCGAAACCGACGGCGAAGCCTTCTGCCGCGCCCTCCCGGAACGCGCCGGTGTCGTCGCCATCCCCACGTCGGCCTTCCACGACCACCGGGAGGCGGGCACCCCGTACATCCGCTTCGCCTTCTGCAAGCAGAAGAGCGTATGGGAGGAGGCGGCCTCCCGGCTGCGGTAGGCGGGGAGGCGGGGAGGCAAAGCCCGTGGTGAACGAGCACGTCACCGAACGCTATGCGGTGTCCTTCGGATGCTGCGGCCATGCGTACACGACAGATCGGTGAACGAGACGGATTCCGATTCACCGGCGGGATGCGCGGTATTCATAATCAGACCGTAATCCGACCGTAATCCGACCGCGGTCTGATTTTCATCTCGAAGCGGCCTTCCCGGGCGCCGGAAAGCACGAAGGAGCCCAACTCCGGGACGACCTCTGTGGGTCGGTTTCGGAGTTGGGCTCCGTCGCGCCTGCGGGGCGGGTGACTACTCGTCCTCGGACTTCTCCGCCTCGTTGACCTCCTGCTCCAGGCCGAGCTGCTCGACGAGCCACTTGTCGAACTCGATCGCGGCCCGCACCCAGCTGACCGTCGACGAGACGAAGTGCTCCAGGCTGACGCCCGTGCCGATCAGCATCTGGGCCTCGCCGATCAGGCGGACCGTGCCGTCGTCATGGGTGTGGGTATAGACCTTGGGCCACAAGGTGCGGCGATTCCAGTCGTCGATCGACTCGAGGAGCTGCTGCTTCTCCTCGATCCCGTGCGGCCGGTCGTAGAAGGTCCGCACGGAGAAGATCTGCTGGTCCCCCTCCCCGCGGAACATGAAGTAGGTACGGAACTGCTCCCACGGCGCCGCGAGGTCTCCCTCGTCGTCGACGACGTACTTGAGCTCCATCTGGTCGAGGAGCTGCTTCACGAGGTCCTGATCCGGGACGACGGGGCCTGCGGGGCCCTGGGGCTGCGGCTCCGGCTGCTGGCCCCCGAAGCTGGGAATCGAGGACGGGTCGATGGACATGCTGGGACACTCCTGCGGTCGTCTGGCGTCCGGCCGTGGATGGGACCAGACGTACGTCCCACCCTCTCTCTCTTGGCACGTGCCGGGCAACCTGCCTGGCCGAGGGGTCTCCCCGCGTGCCGGTCTTCATGATCACATTCCGGTGACCACGGCGACCGTACCCCCAGGGGGTGTTACAGCGTCTTGCCCGTCGCCGCGCCCACCAGGAGGCCCTCGCCGGCGAGGTCCACGCGGACCGTGTCGCCGTCCTTGATCTCGCCGGACAGGATCTCCTTGGCGAGCCGGTCGCCGATGGCGGTCTGCACCAGGCGGCGCAGCGGGCGGGCGCCGTAGGCCGGGTCCATGCCCTCCTCCGCCAGCCAGGCCAGCGCCTCGGGGGTGACCTCCAGGGTGAGCCGGCGCTCGGCGAGGCGCCGGCCCAGCCGGTCGAGCTGCAGCGCGGCGATACGCGCCAGCTCGGGCTTGGTCAGCGCGGAGAAGACGACCAGGTCGTCGAGGCGGTTGACGAACTCCGGCTTGAAGGAGGACCGGACCACTTCCAGGACCTGTTCCTTCTTCTGCTCCTCGGTGGTCAGCGGGTCGACCAGGAACTGGCTGCCCAGGTTCGAGGTGAGGACCAGGATGGTGTTGCGGAAGTCGACCGTGCGGCCCTGGCCGTCGGTGAGCCGGCCGTCGTCGAGCACCTGGAGCAGGATGTCGAAGACCTCCGGGTGCGCCTTCTCCACCTCGTCGAGCAGCACCACGCTGTACGGGCGGCGGCGCACGGACTCGGTGAGCTGGCCGCCCTCCTCGTAGCCGACGTAACCGGGCGGGGCACCGACCAGGCGGGCCACGCTGTGCTTCTCGCTGTACTCCGACATGTCGATGCGGATCATCGCCCGCTCGTCGTCGAAGAGGAAGTCGGCGAGTGCCTTGGCCAGTTCGGTCTTGCCGACGCCGGTGGGACCGAGGAAGAGGAAGGAGCCGGTGGGACGGTCGGGGTCCGCGATCCCGGCGCGGCTGCGGCGTACGGCGTCGGAGACCGCCCGCACGGCCTCGCCCTGGCCGATGAGCCGCTTGCCCAGCTCGTCCTCCATGCGCAGCAGCTTCTGCGTCTCGCCCTCCAGCAGACGGCCGGCGGGGATGCCGGTCCAGGAGGCGACGACGTCCGCGATGTCGTCGGAGCCGACCTCCTCCTTGACCATGGTGTCCCTGGCGACCTCCTCCTCGGCCTCGGAGGCGGCCTCCAGGTCGCGTTCCAGGCCGGGGATCTCGCCGTAGAGCAGCTTGGAGGCGGTGTCGAAGTCGCCCTCGCGCTGGGCGCGTTCGGCCTGTCCGCGCAGTTCGTCGAGCTTCTCCTTCAGCTCGCCGACCCGGTTCAGGGACTGCTTCTCCTTCTCCCAGCGGGCGTTGAGGCCGCGCAGTTCCTCCTCCTTGTCGGCGAGGTCGCGGCGCAGCTTCTCCAGGCGCTCGCGGGAGGCGGCGTCGGTCTCCTTGCCGATCGCCAGCTCCTCCATCTTCAACCGGTCCACGGCGCGCTGGAGTTCGTCGATCTCGACGGGCGAGGAGTCGATCTCCATGCGGAGCCGGGAAGCCGCCTCGTCGACGAGGTCGATGGCCTTGTCGGGCAGGAAGCGGGAAGTGATGTAGCGGTCGGAGAGGGTCGCGGCCGCCACCAGCGCGCTGTCGGCGATCTGCACCTTGTGGTGGGCCTCGTAGCGGCCCTTCAGACCGCGCAGGATGGCGATGGAGTCCTCGACCGACGGCTCGGCGACCAGCACCTGCTGGAAGCGCCGCTCCAGCGCCGGGTCCTTCTCGATCCGCTCGCGGTACTCGTCGAGGGTGGTGGCGCCGACCATGCGCAGCTCACCGCGGGCGAGCATCGGCTTGAGCATGTTCCCGGCGTCCATGGCGGAGTCGCCGCCCGCACCGGCGCCGACGACCGTGTGCAGCTCGTCGATGAAGGTGATGATCTGCCCGTCGGAGTCCTTGATCTCGGCGAGGACCGTCTTCAGCCGCTCCTCGAACTCGCCGCGGTACTTGGCCCCGGCGACCATCGCCCCCAGGTCGAGCGCGACCAGCCGCTTGTCCTTCAGCGACTCGGGCACGTCGCCCTTGACGATCCGCTGCGCGAGCCCCTCGACGACGGCGGTCTTGCCGACGCCGGGCTCGCCGATGAGCACGGGATTGTTCTTGGTGCGGCGGGACAGCACCTGCACGACCCGCCGGATCTCCTGGTCCCGGCCGATCACCGGGTCGAGCTTGCCCTCACGGGCGGCCTCGGTGAAGTCGGTCCCGAACTTCTCCAGGGCCTTGTACTGGCCCTCGGGGTCGGCCGTCGTCACCCGGCGCGCTCCTCTCGTCTGCCGAAAGGCCTCCTGCAGCTTCTTCGCGGTGGCTCCCTGCCGGGACAGTACCTCGCCGGCGGCGCCCCCCTTCGCGGCGATGCCGAGGAGCAGGTGTTCGGTGGAGAGGTACTCGTCGCCGAGGTCATGGGCGCGGGACTGGGCGTCCGCGATGACAGCGAGCAGCTCACGGTTGGGCTGGGGCGGGGCGACGGTGGACCCGGCGACGCTCGGCAGTCCGGCGAGGACGCGCTCGGCCCCGGAGCGTACGGCCGCCTGGTCGGCGTCGACCGCGGCGAGCAGGTCGGTGATGTTCTCGTTGTCCTGCCCCTCGAGCAGGGCGAGCAGCAGATGGGCGGGGGTGAGGTCGGGGTGTCCCCCGGTCAGGGCCCGATTGCCGGCTGCGTTGATCGCGTCCCGGCTCCGGTTGGTCAGCTCGGCGTCCACGTTCGCGTTCTCCTCCTTGCGGTGACCTTCGTTCAGCGGCCTTCACGACTGACTCGGCTTGGCTGACTCGGTCAGCGTACACAAAATTGAGTCTATTCCACTCAAGGTGAGGACGGGAGGTCCGGGCGGCCCTCAACCCGGGATTCCGGCCTCCGCACGCGGTCGCCACCCGCACACGGACATGGATACGGACGCGGACGCGGATGTGGATCAGTGGATACGGATCGGACACGGACACGAACGCGGACGCGGACACGGACACGAACGCGGACGCAGACGCGGACGCAGACGCGGACGCAGACGCAGACGCGGACGCGGACACGGTCGGTGCCATGATGTGAGGTAGGCGCGGAGGAAGCGTGAAGGCGCACGGTCGGCGTGAAGACGCGGGGCCGACGTGAAAGACGCGCGACGGATCCGCGCACGGGGGACGACAACCGCCGGTCGTGGGCGACACTGGAGGGGTGACAGCCCGTCACCCGGACCGGCCGAAAGCGCGCGACAGAGGCACGGACGGGGCGCCACGGGCAGGTGCGGCCGGGGCCGGCACCGGATCCGGCGCGGAAGACCATGGAGAACGCACTCGCACGCGCGAGGGGGCAGGAGTGAGGCCACGGTGATGGTTCGCACCGTCCAACGACCGGTTCCGGCCATCACCGGACCCTGCCCATACCCGGAAATGTCCCCGAAAACTGCAGTGGCGTCACCGTGTTCAGGTCACGGTGACGCCACTGCCGGGAAGCGCCTGCGCGATCTTTTACGACGGGGGAATCGCGTCAGGCACTGCGGGGGGTGGCCGAGATGGTCCGGGCAGCGGGAGAGTCGGACTCCACCTGCTCATGGTCCCGTTGGTCCAGGTTCACAAAGATCATTCCGTACCGGATGGCACACCGTACGGGCTGCGGAGCCCCGCGGGGCCGCCGCAGGCACCGGTACGCCCGTACGTCCTGCTCGTCGTCGCGCGTGACGACGACCGGTTCACCGAACACGGTCACCATCAGGGAGTCACCGCTGTGGGGGATGGCGGTGACCAGGTCGATGAAATGCCATCCGGACCGGTAGGCGGTGGCCATCTCGCGGCGGAAGGATCGGTCGTCGGGAGGCGTGGTCATCACTCAACCCCAACTGCTGTCGTCCGCGGCAGCGGGATTGACCACACCCCAACTGCTGTCGCCCCCGTCCACGGACTGGGCGCCCACCACCGATCCCCGGCTACTGTCCGCCCGGACGTCATCCTTCGCGCCGGCCAGGCCACTCAGCGCCCCGAAGGCCACGACGGCGGAGAATGCGGCGACAAGCACCGAGCGAAGCGTTCTCTTGCGCATAGTCGGCTTCGTCCTCACTCGAAGATCACCCTTTTCCCCCGTCAGGTACGACGATGGCTCATTCAGGCACGTCGTGGCCACACAATCGGTGCATCATGTTCCTGCATGTTCAGGACCCTGTGGGGTGGAGATTTAATAATGAATCGGATTAATGGCGCACATCCCCATGCGGTCACCGAACTGTGCGAGGCCGGCAGCCGCCTCTACGCCGACGCCCTGCGTGCGGGCCGCATCGCCCGCACGGACGTGGAACCCGCTCCCTGTCTGATGGAGCTCACCCTGCTGCACCCCGACCCGGACGACCCCACCTGGCTGCGTCCCCTCTCCCCGGCGGTGGCCCTGGCCCACCGGCTCAACCCGTTGGAACGGGAGATCACCGAGCGCAGGCGGATGTCGATCGAACTGGCCGACGCCTTCGAACCGTTCATGGCCCTCAGCGCCCAGGCGACGATGACCACCCACTCGATCACGGTGCTGGAGGGCCTCGACCGGATAAACGCCGCCCTCGATCTCGCCACCGCGCAGTGCCGGTCCGAGATGCTCACCGTCCAGCCGGGCGGCCGTCGGCTGGAACACACCCTCGCCCAGGGGCTGGAGCGCGACCAGCAGCTGACCGAGCGGGGGGTGCGCATCCGGACCCTCTACCAGCACACCGCCCGCCACAGCCCCGAGACGCTGGCGTACGTGGCACGGTTCGACACCGGCAGGGTGGAGTACCGCACCATCGACGAACTCGTGGAGCGGCTCATCATCTGTGACGAGACCGTGGCCTTCATCCCCACCCGCGACGACCGTCAGGTCGCCCTGGAACTGCGCCACCCCGGCCTGGTCCGCTATCTGATCAAGGTCTTCGAGTTCATGTGGACCCGCGCGGTCCCCCTGAGCATGGGCGCCCCGTACGAACCGGCCTCGGACGGCCTCACGGACATCCAGCACTCCATCGCCAAACTCCTCGTGGAGGGCCACGTCGACGAGGCCATCGCCCGGCGCCTGGGGATGAACGTCCGCACCTGCCGCGCCCACATAGCCAAGCTGGCCTCCGCCCTCGGCAGTGGCAGCCGCGCCCAACTGGGCTACCTCATCGCCCAGTCGGGGATCCTCGATCAGGGATCGTGACGGAGGCCACGGCCGAGCCCGGCGGGCCGTCCAGGCCCGCCTGCGCGATCCTGACACCCAGCTGGGTACGGCTGGCCGCGCCCAGCGTCTCCGACAGCCGGGCGATGTGGGCGCGGCAGGTGCGCACGCTGATCCCCAGCCGCTCCGCGATCACCGCATCCTGGTGGCCCTCCGCCAGCAGCGCCGCGATGGACCGCTCCCGGTGCGAGATGCCCTCGATGCCCGTGTCGGGGAGTGGGGCGGCCAGCGGGAGGGCGAGTCGCCACAGCCGCTCGAAGACCGTGCTCAAATACTCCACCAGCGCCGGGTGCCGCAGCTCCAGCGCCATCGAACGCTCGGCGTTGGCCGGAATGAAGGCGACCGTGCGGTCGAAGAGGATCAGCCGCTCGGTCACCTCGTCCAGCGTCCGCGCCTCCACCGCCTCGCCCATCAGCTCCAGGTACGTGTGCAGTCCCTGGCCGTGCCGGGCCACATGCGTGTAGAGGTCCCGCATCCGCACCCCGCGCCCGCGCAGTGCCGTCGCCCGGTGCAGGCCCTCCGACAGCTCCGCCTCGCGCCGGATGCCGCCGGGCTGGACCGTCAGCACCTCCCTGGTGCACGCCTGCGTCGCCTCGTCCATCGCGGCCTGGATACGGGCCACACCGTCCAGTACCCGGATGGCGGGGCCCTCCCCTGCCGTGGCGGCCAAGACCGGCGGCGACTGCGCCCCGCGGCCGAGACCGGCGTACCACTCGAAGGCCTCGACGGCCGAGCCGACCCGGCGCTGGCTCGCGCTGACCTCGTCGTACATCCCGCGCAGCAGCCGGGTCATGACCTCCTGCGGGGCGGTCGGCACCAGCCAGTCCATGTCGTCGGGGTCCGGATGCAGCAGGGCCAGGTCCAGGAGGCAGGGCACCGGTTCCGCGTCCCGGCGCGGCACCCGCCCGCGCCGTACGGCCCGGGAGTACACGCGATCCCCGGCGTCGCACAGTCGGTCAGCACCATGTGGATGCTCGCCCGTCCCGCGCCCGGCCATTGCCCGTCCCACCCCCGGTTCAGCCACTTTCCGATGCGCAACTATGCGCGGACCCACCCGGCTCCGCAACACGGCTTCCGTCGGCGTGACTGCCGGAAACCACCGGTATGACCGCCTATCTCTGGTCCTCGCCGCATGACATCGCAACAAAATGGCGAGGACCGGGCCCGGGTGAGCGGTATCGGAGCGGTATGCGCGCGGCGGGGCACGCGGGACACGGAGAGGGTGAGGGCCCGGGGGCGCGCAGGGGGGAACAACGCTGCCGGGGGGCGCGGCGCTCCGCGCTCCCCGGCAGGACGGTCGAGGGCTACTTCAGCCCGGCCTCGTCGCACGCCTCCTTGTAGGTGGCCGTGCAGATGTCCGACAGCTTGTAGATCCCGTCGGCGACGACCGTGTCCGCGATGTTCTTCTTGGTCAGGGCCACCACGGGCACGAGCTGCGCCGGAACGTCCTTGTGGGTGGGGCTGTCGACGCGGTCGCCGGTCAGCGCGTCGAACTGGATGCTCTTGCCCTGGATCCGCGCCACCGCGATCTCCGCGGCGTTGTCCGCCTCGGTCGGGTAGGACTTGTACACGCTCATGAACTGGTCGCCCAGGAGGATCCGCTGCACCGCGGCGAGTTCGGCGTCCTGGCCGGTGATCGGGGGCAGCTCGGTCACACCGGCCTCCTCCAGGGCCTTGACGATGCCGCCCGCCATGCCGTCGTTGGCGGAGTAGATTGCGGCGATGTCGTCCGCGCCGATCTCGGCGATCGCCTCGACCATGTTGGCCTCGGCGTTTTCCGGCTTCCAGTCCTTGGTGTCGTAGGACTTGGCGATGGTCACCGTGCCCTTGAGCTCGGACAACGCGCCCGCCTTGAACTGCTTGGCGTTCGGGTCGGTCGGCGAGCCGTTCATCATGACGATTTTGCTGGTGATCCCGCCGTCGCCGCCGAGCGCCTCCAGCAGGGAGCGGCCCTGGACCTCGCCGACCAGTTCGTTGTCGAAGGAGATGTACGCGTCGATCGGGCCCTCGGCCAGCCGGTCGTAGGCGATGACGGGAATGCCCGCGTCCTTGGCCTTCGTCACGTCCTCGGCGATGGCGTGCGCGTCGACCGCGTCCAGCACGATGACGTCGACCTCGTCCTCGATCATCTGCTGCATCTGGCTCGACTGCTTGCCGGCGTCCGCCTCGGCATTGGCGTAGTCCACCTTGCCCTTGTCGCTGGTGAGCTCCTCCACCTTCTTCTTGAAGATGGGGTAGTCGAACTGCTCGTACCGGGTGTTGGTCTTCTCCGGCAGCAGGAGCCCGATGGTGACGTCGTTCCCCTTGGTGGGGCTCGCTCCGTCACTGCTCCCCGTCACGTTGAGTGCGCCGCAACCGGCGAGCACGACGGACATCGAGGCGGCGGCGACTGATATGGCGATACGACGCATAAGGGAGCTCACTTCAGTGCGTTTTTGGACGTGGGCACAACATTGCGGCCCATGTGACTGAAAAGCCAACGCTCCAGCGACCACTGGCGTCAAGACCAACTACTTAACGAGATGAACACAGCACCGTGCGCTGAAGTCGTGTGGGCTCGACGAAAGACTCGCACATAACCCCTACACACGCATACATGTGCTGCTCACAGCCGTGCGCGGGGCGTACGAACGGAGGGGTGACGAGCCATCAACCGTCCGCACACAGGTGAGGCCGGCAGGTTCGTTCGAACCTGCCGGCCTCACACGCGACCGCTTCCGTCACAGCGCCGCCGCACCGGCCCGACGCCTTCACACCACCCGGCCGACGGCGGTCGGCGCCTGCCGTCAGTCGGACTGCTGCTGACGCTTGGGCCGCCACACCACCAGCGCGCTGGTCTGCTGCACCTCCTGATACGGCACCAGGTCCCGGCGGTACGACGCGTGCACCGCCGCCTCGCGCTGGCGCATGGTCGCCGCCGCGCCGTCCAGCGCGCCCTCCAGGTCCGCCACCCGGGCCTGGAGCGCGGCGACCTGGTTCTCCAGTTCGATGATGCGCTTGATGCCGGCCAGGTTGATGCCCTCGGTCTGCGACAGCTGCTGCACCTGGCGGAGCAGCTCGATGTCACGGGCCGAGTAGCGGCGGCCCCGGCCGGCGGTGCGGTCGGGGGAGACGAGCCCCAGACGGTCGTACTGACGCAGCGTCTGCGGGTGCAGCCCGGAGAGCTGGGCCGCCACCGAAATGACGTAGACCGGGGTTTCCTGCGTCAGTTCGTACGGATTGCGTCGACGACCGCCCATCGCCCTCAAGCTCCCTTCGCGGCCTGGAACAGCTCCGCCCGCGGATCGTCGTCCGCGGTCGCCTCGCGATACGCCTCCAGTGCGTCACGAGCCTTCCCCGGAAGATCCTTGGGAACACTCACCTCGACGGTGACCAGCAGATCACCGCGCGAACCGTCCTTGCGGACGGCTCCCTTGCCCCGCGCCCTCATGGTCCGCCCGTTGGGCGTCCCCGGGGGGAGCTTCAGCGTGACCGGCGGACCGCCGAGTGTCGGGACGCGGATCTCACCGCCGAGCGCCGCCTCCGGATAGGTGACCGGGACGGTGACGGTGAGATTGTCGTCCTTGCGGCCGAACACCGGGTGGCTTCCGACGTGCACGACCACGTAGAGGTCGCCCGCCGGGCCGCCGCGCTCGCCCGGAGCACCCTTGCCGCGCAGCCGGATCCGCTGGCCGTCGCTGACCCCGGCGGGGATGCGCACCTGCATCGTCCGCGAGGACTTGGCCCGGCCGCTGCCCTTGCAGATGTCGCAGGGGCTCTCCGCGATCAGCCCACGGCCCTTGCAGTCCGGGCACGGGTCGGTGAGCGAGAAGCCGCCGCCGCTGCCCCGGGCGACCTGCCCGGTACCGACGCAGGTCGGGCACACGCGCGGTGTGCCGTTCTTGTCGCCGGTGCCCGAGCAGGCCTTGCAGGCCTGCTGGGAGGACATCCGCAGCGGGACCGTCGCCCCCTCGATCGCCTCGGTGAAGCTCAGGGTGACCTCGGACTCGATGTCCTGGCCGCGCCGGGGCTGGGTGCGCGTGCCGCCCGTGCCGCCGCCGCGGTTGAACAGGCCGCCGAAGACGTCACCGATCCCGCCGCCGAAGCCACCGGCACCGGCCTGACCGCCGCCCTGACCACCACCCGGGCCGCCTCCGAAGAGGTCACCCAGGTCGAAGTTGAACGACCCGGCACCGCCCGCCCCCGGCCCCGCGCGGAAACCGCCGCTGCCGAAGAGCGAGCGGGCCTCGTCGTACTCCTTGCGCTTCTTGGGGTCTCCGAGGATGTCGTTCGCCTCGGAGACCTCCTTGAAACGCCCCTCCGCCTTGACGTTGCCCTTGTTGGCGTCCGGGTGGTATTCGCGAGCGAGCTTCCGGTACGCTTTCTTGATCTCGGCCTCGGTGGCGTCCTGAGGCACGCCGAGAACCTTGTAGTAGTCCTTCTCGATGAAGTCCTTGGTACTCATCCCCGACGTCCCTCCTCTCCTGCCCTGCAGACCGGCCCCGGCCTGCCTGTCATGCCCGCCCGCGCCGGCGTGCTCGCGCCGGCCGGGGCGTCAGCCCTCCTGGGGGCCACCGGTCTCCTTCTCGTCCGCCGCCGCCTCGGTGCCCTCCTCGGCCGGCTTGCCCGGCTGGGCACCCGGCTGCGGCTCGGCGACGGCCACCCGCGCGGGGCGGATGGTGCGCTCGCCGATGCGGTACCCGGGCTGCAGGATCGCCACGCACGTCGTCTCCGTGACGTCCGGGGCGTAGGAGTGCATCAGGGCCTCGTGGATCGTCGGGTCGAAGGGCTCGCCCTCCTTGCCGAACGTCTGCAGGCCCAGCTTCGCCACGGTCGCCTCCAGCGACTCGGCGACGGACTTGAACCCGCCGACCAGCTCGCCGTGCTCCCGCGCGCGGCCGATGTCGTCGAGCACAGGCAGGAGGCCGGTCATGAGGTTCACCGAGGCGAGCTCCTTGACCGCGATCCGGTCGCGCTCGACCCGGCGACGGTAGTTCTGGTACTCGGCCTGAAGCCGCTGGAGGTCGGCGGTGCGCTCACCGAGCGCCGAACGCACCTGGTCCAGCTGGGCCACCAGACCCGCATCGGGACCCGAGTCCCCGGCCGGGGCCGCCGCCTCCTCCTCGGAGGGGCCGGCGGCCTTCGGCTCGGCGTCATCGGCCGGAACGCCTGAGGGGACGTCGGGCTGCTGCGACTGTTCGTCGAAGCCCGGGGTCTCCTCGGTCACGCCGCACCGTCCTTACGTTCGTCGTCCACGATCTCCGCGTCGACCACGTCGTCGTCCGCCTTGGCGCCGCCGGCGCCCGCGTCGGCTCCGGCAGCACCGCCCGCGGCCTGGGAGGCCTGCGCGTCGGCGTACATCGCCTGGCCCAGCTTCTGGGAGACGGCCGCGACCTTCTCCGTGGCGGTGCGGATCTCGGCGGTGTCCTCGCCCTTGAGTTTCTCCTTCAGCTCGGCGACGGCCGACTCGACCTCGGTCTTGATCTCGCCGGGGACCTTGTCCTCGTTGTCCGCGAGGAACTTCTCGGTCTGGTAGACGAGCTGCTCGCCCTGGTTACGGGACTCGGCGGCCTCACGGCGCTGGTGATCCTCCTCCGCGTACCGCTCGGCCTCCTCACGCATGCGGTCGACCTCGTCCTTCGGGAGCGAGGAGCCGCCGGTGACGGTCATCTTCTGCTCCTTTCCGGTGCCGAGGTCCTTCGCCGTGACGTGCATGATGCCGTTGGCGTCGATGTCGAAGGAGACCTCGATCTGCGGGACGCCGCGCGGCGCCGGCGGCAGACCGGTCAGCTCGAACATTCCGAGCTTCTTGTTGTACGCCGCGATCTCGCGCTCGCCCTGGTAGACCTGGATCTGCACCGACGGCTGGTTGTCCTCGGCCGTGGTGAAGATCTCGGAGCGCTTCGTCGGGATCGTGGTGTTGCGCTCGATCAGCTTGGTCATGATGCCGCCCTTGGTCTCGATACCGAGGGACAGCGGGGTGACGTCGAGCAGCAGGACGTCCTTGACCTCGCCCTTGAGGACACCGGCCTGGAGCGAGGCGCCGATGGCGACGACCTCGTCCGGGTTCACACCCTTGTTGGCCTCCTTGCCACCGGTCAGCTCCTTGACGAGCTGGGCGACGGCGGGCATGCGGGTGGAGCCACCGACGAGAACGACGTGGTCGATCTCGGACAGCGCGATACCGGCGTCCTTGACCACGTTGTGGAACGGCGTCTTGCAGCGCTCGAGCAGGTCCGCGGTCAGCTGCTGGAACTGGGCGCGGGTCAGCTTCTCGTCGAGGTGCAGGGGGCCCTCGGCGGAGGCGGTGATGTAGGGCAGGTTGATCGTGGTCTCGGTGGACGAGGACAGCTCGATCTTGGCCTTCTCGGCGGCCTCACGGAGGCGCTGGAGCGCCATCTTGTCCTTGCCCAGGTCCACGCCGTGCCCGGACTGGAACTGCTTGACCAGGTAGTCGACGACGCGCTGGTCCCAGTCGTCACCACCGAGGTTGTTGTCACCGTTGGTGGCCTTCACCTCGACGACGCCGTCGCCGATCTCGAGCAGCGAGACGTCGAACGTACCGCCACCGAGGTCGAAGACCAGGATGACCTGCTCGTCCTTGTCGAGGCCGTACGCCAGGGCGGCGGCCGTCGGCTCGTTGACGATGCGCAGCACGTTCAGGCCGGCGATCTCGCCGGCTTCCTTGGTCGCCTGGCGCTCCGCGTCGTTGAAGTACGCCGGGACGGTGATGACCGCGTCGGTCACCTTCTCACCCAGGTACGCCTCGGCGTCCCGCTTCAGCTTCTGGAGCACGAAGGCGCTCATCTGCTGCGGGTTGAAGTCCTTGCCGTCCAGGTTGATCTTCCAGTCGGTGCCCATGTGGCGCTTGACCGACCGGATGGTCCTGTCGACGTTGGTCACGGCCTGACGCTTGGCCACCTCACCGACCAGCACCTCGCCGTTCTTCGCGAAGGCGACGACGGAAGGCGTGGTCCTGGCGCCCTCGGCGTTGGTGATGACGGTGGGCTCACCGCCTTCCAGAACGCTGACGACGGAGTTAGTCGTGCCCAGGTCGATGCCGACCGCACGTGCCATTTCGATTCCTCCAACTGACTTGAGTGGAACAGGCTCAAGCATGCCTGACGTCCGGCGCGGGGTCAACAGAGGTGAGCCGGTAGGACTCAACTCTTATCCGTTCCTTACGCGCAACCAGACGCTGACCCGCAATTTCACACAGTTCCACGGGCGGGCAAGACGGGCGGACGAGAGAAGCCGCCCCTCGGGGACGACGACGCCGACGACGACACCGGGAGCGCGGACGGCACCGCGCGAAGGCGCCGCGCGAAGAAACCCGCGGACCGCCGCCGCGGCCCCTCACGGACCGCAACGGCACGCGGACGCAAGCGCGCCATGGATATAACTTAGTGGCGTATGCCCCGCTTCGAAGGTCGTCACGCGACCGCGTCCGGGACGTCTGCCAAGGCAAACCTCAGCGACCCAGATCACCCCGTACCCGGCTACAGTGCAGCCGGGGTTGGGGGTAGTCTCAAACGGACTGCATAAGTTACCGCTTAGTAATGTCGGGAATCCCGTGGCAGGAGCTCCCGACGCAACCCTCGCAGGCTCGAGGAGCCCCCCATGCAACTCGCCGCGATCATCGTGTCGCTGGTCCTGACCGTGGTCGGCGTTGCCCTGCTCGCACGCGCGATCGGCCAGTTCGTCCGGTACTTCAAGCTGGGCCAGCCGGTCCCGGCCGGCACCCGGACCGACAATCCCCACCAGCGCAGTGTGACCCTGGTGAAGGAGTTCCTCGGCCACACGCGCATGAACCGGTGGGGCATCGTCGGCATCGCCCACTGGTTCGTGGCCGTCGGCTTCCTGACGCTGCCGCCCACCCTCGCCCAGGCCTTCGGCCAGCTCTTCCGGGCCGACTGGGTACTGCCGGTCATCGGCGGCTTCCTGCCGTTCGAGATGTACATCGAGTTCATCGGTGTGATGACCGTGCTCGGCATCGCCGTGCTCATCGTCATCCGGCTGCTGAGCCTGCCGTCACGCCCGGACCGCAAGTCGCGCTTCACCGGCTCCAAGTCGGGTCAGGCGTACTTCGTCGAGTACGTCATCCTCACCATCGGCCTCGCCATCTACGTGCTGCGCGGCCTGGAGGGCGCGCTGCACCACGTGGACGGGTACCAGGCGGCGTACTTCGCCTCGTACCCGTTGGTGCTCGCCTTCGACGGCCTGTCCGTCGAGACGCTGCAGAACCTGGTGTACCTGGTCGCCATGGTCAAGATCGGGACGTCGTTCGTGTGGATGATCGTGGTGTCGCTGAACATCGACATGGGTGTGGCGTGGCATCGGTTCCTGGCGTTTCCGAACATCTGGTTCAAGCGTGAGGCGGATGGTGGGACGGCGCTGGGTGGTCTGTTGCCGATGACGTCGGGTGGCAGGCCGATCGACTTCACCGATCCCGGTGACGACGATGTGTTCGGTGTCTCGCAGGTCGAGCAGTTCTCGTGGAAGGGTCTGCTGGACTTCTCCACCTGTACCGAGTGCGGGCGCTGCCAGTCGCAGTGTCCCGCCTGGAACACCGGTAAGCCGCTCTCTCCGAAGCTGCTGATCATGTCGCTGCGTGATCATGCGCATGCCAAGGCTCCCTATCTGCTGGCCGGCGGTGGCAGGAGCGTGGAGGGTGAGGAGAGGGCGTCCGTGGAGGCGTTTGAGGACGTGCCGGCCGCGGCGCTGGCGGAGGCCGGGCGCCCGCTGGTCGGTGCCCTCGAGGAGAACGGTGTCATCGACCCGGACGTGCTGTGGTCCTGCACCACCTGCGGGGCCTGTGTCGAGCAGTGCCCGGTGGACATCGAGCATGTCGACCACATCGTCGACATGCGCCGCTACCAGGTGATGATCGAGTCGGCGTTCCCGTCCGAGGCGGGCACGATGCTCAAGAACCTGGAGAGGAAGGGCAACCCCTGGGGCCTGGCCGGGAAGCAGCGCCTGGAGTGGACCAAGGAGGTCGACTTCGAGGTCCCGGTCGTCGGCAGGGACGTCGAGGACCTGTCGGAGGTCGAGTACCTGTACTGGGTGGGCTGCGCCGGTGCCCTGGAGGACCGGGCCAAGAGGACCACCAAGGCCTTCGCCGAGCTGCTGCACATCGCGGGCGTCAGGTTCGCGATCATGGGCGGTGACGAGAAGTGCACCGGCGACTCGGCGCGCCGTCTGGGCAACGAGCCCCTGTTCCAGGAGCTCGGCACGGAGAACGTCATGTCGCTGAACGCGGCCTTCGGTGAGGAGACGGACGACGAGGGCGGGGTCACCGGCGGGGCGGGGAAGCCCAGGTCGGCCAAGAAGATCGTCGCCACCTGCCCGCACTGCCTCAACACCCTCGGCAACGAGTACCCCCAGCTCGGCGGCGACTACGAGGTCATCCACCACACCCAGCTGCTCCAGCGTCTGATCGACGAGGGCAGGCTGATCCCGGTGACCCCGGTCGAGGGCCTCGTCACCTACCACGACCCGTGCTATCTGGGCCGGCACAACAAGATCTACACGCCTCCGCGCGAGATCATCGCCGGTGTTCCGGGCCTGCGCAACGAGGAGATGCACCGTCACAAGGAACGCGGCTTCTGCTGCGGCGCGGGCGGCGCCCGGATGTGGATGGAGGAACGGATCGGCAAGCGCATCAACGACGAACGCGTCGACGAGGCCCTCGCCCTGAACCCCGACATCGTCTCCACCGCCTGCCCGTTCTGCCTGGTCATGCTCACCGACTCGGTCAACGGCAAGAAGAACGACGGCAAGGCCGGGGAATCCGTCCAGGTCGTCGACGTCGCCCAGCTCCTGCTGCAGTCCGTCAAGACGCCGCTGGACCCGGCGGGCGAGACGGAGAGCGAGAACGCCCCGGAGTCCGAGCCGGTGAAGTAACCGGCCCCAGGCCGCCCTCCTTCGCTCCTTCAGCGCCCCGTCCCGGCTCCGGCCGGTGGCGGGGCGCTGTCGTCGTCCCGGGGCGTCCGTCCCGGGGCGTCCGTCCCGGGACGATCGCATGGTGCGGGACCGCGACCTCACGCCCGTCGGCACCTGCCTGCGTCCGTCGCGCACCCCTCGCCCATTTTTGCCATGTCCACGTGCAACCCTCCCCGCCCCTCACCGGTCCCCTTGACGGTGATCATCGGGTGATCACCCAGCGACCGCCCGATGCACACGTGTCCCATCCAGGACGAGCGCGGGTGGATCACTGCATCGGCGCGGGACACCGCAGCCGGCGGCCGTCCCGCACAGGGACAGGAGAGCCATGCGCAAGAAGCTCAGCATCACCCTGGCGCCCGCCACCGCGGCCGCGCTCACCGGCGGCCTGCTCATCGCCACGGCCGGGCCCGCGGCCTCCGCCACGGGCCTCGACAGCGACTTCGACGGTGACGGCTACCGGGACGTCGCCGTCACCGCCCCCTCGCCTCCGTCAACGGCACGTCCGAGGCCGGCGTCGTCACCGTCCTGTGCGGCTCCCCGGGCGGCGCGGGCGCCAAGAGGATCCAGACCCTCAGCCAGAACAGCGCCGGCGTCCCGGGCTCCGCCGAGACGGGCGACCGGTTCGGCTCCCACACCGCACCCGGCGACTACAACGGCGACGGCTACGCCGGCCTGGCCGTGGGCGCGCCAGGCGCCACGGTCGGCGGCCGGTCGAAGGCGGGCGCGGTCTCCGTCGTGTACGGCGGCTCCAGTGGGCCGAAGACCTCGACGCGCACCCTGGTCACCCAGAACACCGCCGGCGTCTCCGGCACCGCCGAGGCAGGCGACGCCTTCGGCGCAGCCCCGGCCTCCGCCGACCTGAACACCGACGGCTCCGCCGACCTCCTGATCGGCGCGCCCGGCGAGGACACCAACGGCGACTCGGGCAACAGCACGTCCGTCGTCGTCTGGGGCTCGAAGTCCGGCCTGTCCGGGGCACGGACCCTCTTCAACTTCTCCGGCAGGAACTCCGACCGTTACGGCCAGGCCCTGTCCACGGGCGACTTCGACGACGACGGCGACCTCGACGTCGTGGTCGGCTCCACCGGCCCGGTCGTCCTGTCCGTCGTGGACGGGCCGCTCACCAGGACCGGCGCGCACAACGGCGGTTCCGGCTCGCAGTACGACTGGTGGTCCTCCTCACCCGGCATCACCCACCTCACCTCCGCGGACGCCCCCGGCGACGGCCGTGGCCCGATGGTCCTGCACGGCCGCGCCGCGCACACCGGCGACACGGCCACCTCCCTGGCCTACCTGCGGATCGGCAACTCCACGGACTGGCTCCGGCGCATGCCGACCGGGTGCGTCTCCGCCGCCGGCCACCTCGACCGCGACGGCCACCCGGACTTCGCCGTCGGCAACGGCCGGGCGACCTCCGCCGATCCCGAGGGCGTGAAGGGTATTCGGGCGCTCCGTACGCCTGCGCGACCTGAACGCCGACGGCCGCGCCGGCCTCGGGGTGGGCGCGCAGTGGCGCGGCATCCTGCTGCACGGCACGAGCAGCACCCCGGCGTCGCAGGGCGCCGTCACGCTGCCGGAGTTCAGTGGCGGCTTCCTCGACTGACGCCGGCTCCGGCTCCGCGTCCTCGACCGACGGCCGGTCCGTCCTGCGTAGGACCGAACCCCTACGCAGGACGGAGAGCGAAGCTGACTCCCCCTTAGGGGATGTCACAGCTCGGCAGCAAAGCCGGGCCCGAAACCCCCGGCCCGGCACGCGGCTCGCCGGGACCAGGTACGTTCGACAACGTGGCTGGATTCAGGATCGGACGCGGCCGGGACAACAACGGCGCTCCTCACACGCGACCGCAGCACCCCCCGTACGGACAGCAGACGCCGGGGCCGTCGTACGGCTCCCCGCAGGCGCCTCAGCCGTACCCGCCCCAGCAGCCGCCCTACGGCAGAGGCGGCAACGGAGGCGGCGGCAACGGAGGCGGCTGGCCGCAGGTGAACCGCGGTCCGGGCGGGCCGGGCGGCGGCTACGGCGGCCCGCCCGGCCCCGGGCGCGGCGGCGGACACGGCGAGCCCGAATACTTCGGCGACGGCGGTGCGTACCCTCCCGGCTCCCACGCCCCGCACGACCCGTACGCGGCCGACAACCCGGGCCATACCCAGGCCTTCCAGGTCAACGACGACCCCTACCACGGCGACGCGGCCCCCCTGCCGGGCCCGGTGGGGCCCCGGCTGCCCTGGAAGGCCCTGCTCAAGGGCATCGTCACCGCCCCCGACCGGACCTTCCTGCAGATGCGCGACTACACGGTGTGGGGCCCCGCCCTCGTCGTGACCTTCCTCTACGGCCTGCTCGCGGTCTTCGGCTTCGACGGCGACCGCGAGGAGGCGATCAACGCCATACCCATCGTCCTGATGACAGCCGTGGCGATGGTGATCAGCTTCCTCATCCTGGGCGTGGTCACCCACTCCCTGGCCCGCCAGCTCGGCGGCAACGGGAACTGGCAGCCCACGGTCGGCCTGTCCATGCTGATCGCGTCCCTCACGGACGCCCCGCGCCTGATCCTGGCGATGTTCGCGAGCGGCGACGCCACCTTCGTCCAGATCGTCGGCTGGGCCACCTGGGTCGCGGGCGGCGCGCTCCTCACCCTGATGGTCAGCCGCTCCCACGACCTTTCCTGGCCGAAGGCCCTGGGCGCCTCGGCGATCCAGCTCCTGGCCCTGCTGTCACTGATCAAGCTGGGCACGCTGTAGCAGCGCGCAACAATCGAGGAAGGGGGCTCCCGGCCGGGAGCCCCCTTCCTGCTTCCTGCTTCCCGCTACTGGCCGACGACTGCTACCTCCTGGCCTACCGCCTGCTTCCTCCACACGTCGAGAACCTGCCCGGCCCGCTTGACGACGGGCGGCTGCACTGACCACGGAAAGTCGATCCACCCGTCGGTCCGCTTCCAGACGTACTCGCACTTCACCAGCGACTGCGTCCTCTCGTACACGACGGCGCTGCGCACCTCGGCGACGGTGTCGAGGCAGAAGTCGCGGACGAGCTTGAGCGTCCTGCCGGTGTCGGCGACGTCGTCGGCGATCAGGACCTTCTTGTCGGTGAAGTCGACGACGTCGGGCACGGGCGCCAGCATGACCGGCATCTCCAGCGTCGTCCCCACACCGGTGTAGAACTTCCGTTCTGAACCCGTCTGAACCAGCACCGACGGTCCGGGCCCCGCTGCACCACGCAACGGGGCCCGCCCTCGTCGCACGTGATCAGCGAGCGCACGCCCGCGAACGACCAACCCGACGTACACCGGACACAACCACGACCGCACCCAGACGATCCAGATGGGGACGAGAGGGCGCCAGGAGGTCAGCACCAGCTCAGCACAAGGACCATGATCAGCGGTAATCAACAGTGACAAACGACAAGATCAAAACAGCCTCGCAGGTCGCTTCATCTGCACATTTGCCGAGACCAGGGCAAATGCGCTAGGCGACGAGCCCGAAGTACTCGACGCTCACGAGACGGAGGTTCTTGCAGTCGAGGGCGTAGGCGAGCCCGCCTGCGACGAAGACACCGCCACGGACGATGCTCAGCACGATGTCGGGCCGATACCCGTCGTCGGCGACGGCCTGCGCGAGCTCACGCACGGCGACGCCGAACTGCTCGTACGTGAGGCTCTCCCGCACTCCGCTCACACCTGGGTCCGGTGGAAGTTGAGGAAGGACCGCGAGGCGGTGGGCCCGCGCTGCCCCTGATACCGGGATCCGTACCGCTCACTGCCGTACGGGAACTCGGCGGGCGAGCTGAGCCGGAACAGACACAACTGGCCGATCTTCATACCGGGCCAGAGCTTGATGGGAAGCGTGGCGAGGTTCGACAGCTCGAGGGTCACGTGCCCGGAGAAGCCGGGGTCGATGAACCCGGCGGTCGAGTGCGTGACGAGCCCGAGCCGCCCCAGCGAACTCTTCCCTTCGAGCCGCGACGCGAGATCGTCGGGGAGTGAGATGACCTCGTTCGTGCTGGCCAGCACGAACTCACCGGGGTGCAGGATGAACGGCTCGTCCCCCTCCGGCTCGACGAGCCGGGTCAGATCGGCCTGCTCGATGGAGGGGTCGATGTGCGGGTACCGGTGGTTCTCGAACACCCGGAAGAAGCGGTCGAGGCGCACGTCGACGCTGGACGGCTGCACCATGGATTCGTCGTAGGGATCGATCCGTACCCGCCCGGCGTCGATCTCGGCCCGGATGTCCTTGTCTGAGAGAAGCACTCCCCGAGGATACGCAAGACGCGCAGGCCGGCCACCATCCCGCCGCCCCACGCGCCCACGTCCAAGGTGTGCTGCCCCGGCCCGCCGGCCGGTCTCACGGCCGGCGGGCCGGACACGGCCCTGCCGCTCTACCGCTTCTCGTAGACCACCGGTACGACGCTGCGAAGCCGCGCACAGCGCGGACACCGCAGCAACCGACCGGGGCCGAGTCGCTCGGCCTGCTGCATCGGGAACGATGCGGCGGCGAATACGTGCCCATCGGCACAGCGGACGACGGTGCGCTGCATCAAGTCCAAGAGTCCCTTCCCCAAATACCGCGTATGGCTTCCTGCCCTGACGACAAAAGCCACGTTACGGGATTAAAGAGACGACCCTGCAGGCGGCACCCCACACCCGCCCACCCTCACTCAGGGCCCCCACCGTACGCCCCAACTTCAGCCCCCCGCACCCGCTTCCACCCCTGAAGCGCCATCAGGCCCCCGGGTACGGGAAACACCGGGGACCTGGCATGGGGTACAGTGGGCGGGCATCCGGACACCGGTCGAGGCAGGCGTTCTGGATCACAAGCGGGTGTAGTTTAATGGTAGAACATCAGCTTCCCAAGCTGAGAGCGCGAGTTCGATTCTCGTCACCCGCTCCATGTGAAACCCCCAGGCCAGTGACCCGGGGGTTCTTTGTTGTCCAGACCGGCGAACCGGTCGCGCACCATAGCCGCACCATTAGCTTTCCGGTGGCTCCTCCTCGTGGTGCGCATGGTCGTCGGTGTGGTGCTTCGCACGTTCGGCGCGTACGAGGTCGTCCAGCCCGGCGGCGACCTCCCGCTGCCGCTCCTCGTCGGAGTGCTGATAGATCAGCGCCGCCTTCTCGGAGGACTGACCGGCGCGCACCATCGTGTCCCGGAGGGTGGCGCCCGAACGGGTCGACAGGGTGTGCCCGGTGTGGCGGAGGTCGTAGAAACGGAAGCCGTCCGGGAGACCGGCGACCTCACGGGCCCGCCGCCACTTCCGCCCGAAGGTCGTACGCCGGAAGGCCGCGCCCTTCTCCCCCACGAAGACCAGCCCGTCAGGGCCCTTCTCGGCGAACCAGTCGAGGTGCCGCCTCACCTCCTTCCAGAGGAAGACCGGGAGGACCACCACGCGAGCGCCCGCCCCGGACTTGGTCGGTCCGGGGGCCCGCTTGCCGTTGGTCCGCTCCGGCTCGGCGACCCGCACGCGGATCACGAGGTTGTCGACGTCGACGTCCCGACGGCGGAGGCCGGCCAGCTCCTCCGGCCGCATCGGACCGTAGGCGCCGAGGTAGACCATGAGCCGCCAGCGGATACCGATCGCGTCGGCGAGCGCGTCGACCTGGGCGACGGTGGCGATGCGCCGTTCCGCCGCCGACTCCTTGCCCGCCCCCTTGATCCGGCACGGGTTGCGCGTGATCAGGCCGTCGTCGACGGCCGTTTCAAGGATGCCCTTGAGGAGGCGGTACGCCTTGGCGACGGTGGTCTTGGCCTTGGTGGCGCGGAGCCGTTCGGCGCGCCACTCACGTACGCGCGGAGCCGTGATCTCGTCCAGGTCGAGCCCGCCGAATGCCGGGAGGATGTACAGGCGCAGCAGGTGCCGGTACAGGTCCTCGGTACGGACGGCCAACTCCCGCTCCTCGACCCACTTCTCGGCGTAGACGCGGAAGTTGACGGCCCCGGCATCAGGGGCGCGCCAGTCCCCGCGGCTGAGGTCCGCCTCGACCTGGGACAGCCAGATCTCGGCGTCCTTCTTGGTCGTGAAGGTCTCGTCCGCACGGACGCGCTCACCGTCGGGCCCGAGGTACGAAGCCGTCCACCGGCCGGACCGGTACTGCCGCACCGCACCGAAGCGCCGGCGCCTGCCCTTCTTGTTGGCCATCAGGCAGCCCTCCGCAGTCCGGCGCGGCGGAGCCTCGCCGGTTCCACGGTGTGGGCGGCGAGGTAGTCGCGAACGGCGCTCTCGGGAATGCGGACGTGACGGCCGACCTTCACGTACCGGATGCGCCGCTCCTCGATGAGCCGCCGCGCGAAGCGGACGCCCGTGCCGAGGCGTTCGGCGACCTGCTCCACAGTGAGGAGTCGTTCCATGGTCACCGCTCCCCCTCGGCCCCGGCTTGGTCGCGTAGTGCTTCGCGGGCGGTCTCGCGGTTGAGCCGGATGTCCCGGGCGATGGTGGCGGCGAGGGCGGATTCACCGGGGGTGTGGCCGTGGCCGGCGTACTGCCAGTCCGCCAGGACGAGGACGGTCTCCGGCTCGCGGTCGTCCAGGCCGAGGGCCCCGGCGTCCTGTGCGGCGCGGTAGTCGGCGCGTGCCTGGCGGAGGGCGCCGAGGGTGGTGGAGTAGTGACGGGACTTCGAGGAGAAGTGACCGCGGAAGCCGAGCATGTGCGCCCAGGCCCAGAGGCGCCGGTCCGGGTACAGGCCGTCCAGGTCACGGCACGCGGTGATCAGTCGGCGGGTGTGGTCCGGGACCCGGTGACGGTCGAGTTCGGAGAGCTCCCCGATACGGCGGTCAAGGGTGCCGGTGTTCTCCGCGGCTTTGGTGGAGTACTTGGCGACGTACGAGGCGACGGCCTGTTCGGTGATGTCGGAGCCGTCCCCGAACGCCTTCACCGGCCGGACGTCGAGCTGTGTGCCCCAACGGAATGACCGGGCCGGCTGGTCCCCGGCGGTTGGGACCGAGACCGACGTGTAGGAGTGCGCCGCAGCCGCACGGATCGCGTCGGCGAGGACACCGACCGTGGCCCACGCGGGCGGCGGTGTTCCAGGTCCCTCCGGCCCGTCCAGCCGGATCACCGCATGGAAGTGCAGGGCACCCCGCTTCTGGAACTCGGCGACCTTGCCGTACGAGAGGCGGACGTGATCGGCGAGTTCCCGGCGGGTAAGACCACCGCGGGCGGCGAGTTCGCGGCGGAGTCGGGTGGTGAAGCGCTGCCAGAGCTGCCCGGCGTGGTTGTTGAAGAGGACCGCGCCCGCGTAGTCGTACGTCGCTGGGTCGAGGGCGGTGCCCAGTTCCGGCGCGTCGGGAGCGTGGCGGATGCCGCAGCGACAGACGCCGTGATCGGGCCGGTTGTGGACCGGGCCGAACGAGGGCGCGGTGAGGGTGGCGAAGACGCGTGGGTGATCGCGGACGGTGGCGGGGATGTCGCGGCGGTCGTCACCGGCGAGGCCGACGCGGATGAGGTGGTAGGTGTCGCCCGCGTAGGTCCAGGCGCAGGCCGGGCAACGGGAGGCGCGGCGATTGCCGCAGGCGAGACGGAGACGCCCGCCGGGTTCATCAGCGGTGGTGTAGTAGTGCAGGGTCTCGCCGGTGGTCTTGTCCTTGTGGAGGGTCCAGCCGGTGAGGTGGATGGGGTCGGAGCAGCCGCCGGTACGGCGGATCTGGTCTTCCCATCGGGTGTAGTCGTCGGCCGAGGCCACCCGCAGCAAATCGCCGAGGACTACCGGGTCGAGCAGAGGCTCAGGCGCGAGTGAGGCGCGATGCGCCATGCTGGGTGCTTCCTTCCGGTTGAGAGATCGGACAGGGACGGCTCCCGGGCGGCGGATGCTTGGCGGTATCGAGGCCGCCCGGGGGCCGGTCAGCGACGCTTGGCGTCGGCGTGGACGAGCGAGCGGATCACCAGGGCGCAGACGGCGACCGAGGCACCCGTGATGGCGACCGCGAGGAGCATGGAGACCAGGACGACGCCGACGACCAGGACGACGGCCGTGCCGCCGCCGACGAGGGCGAGGGCGGTGCCGGAGGTGAGCTGCACCGTGGGCCGGGACGGAACCGGGGCCGGGGCGACGGGGGCCGGCGGGGACGGGGTTCCCGGGATGATCGTGGTCGGCTCGACGACGTCAGGCGGGATGACCCGGCTGGTGGGCTGGGGCATGGTCGGGAGCTTGGGCCGGAACATGAGCGGATCTCCTTACTTGACGGCGGTGCCGATGACCGGGGCAAGCACGCTGTCGGCGAGGAGGAAGCCGCCGAGGAGGAGCACGGCGATCAGCCACCAGGGCGGGCGGACGAGTTTGACGCCGAGCCAGCCGACGACGATCAGGGCGAGCCAGAGTGGGACGTCCATGACGGTGGCCTCCTAGCGGACGCGGCAGCGGTGGGTACGGGCGGCGAGCTGGGCAGCAGACTGGGTGGAGTAGTCGGCGGACCAGCCGCAGTTGTCGTTGCCGCACACGGCGGCGTGCTTGGTGGTGCCGTTGCGGTCGCGGTGGGTGCCGATCTGCACGGGGCCGATCCGCATCACGGAGTGGAAGAAGTCGCGGGCGGGCATGTCAGTCGGTCTCCGTTCGGGTCAGGGTCGGGTCGGGGAAGGAGGCGCGGATACCAACGGCGGTGGCCGGGTCGGCGGTGCGGTGGGCGGCTTCCTCGTCGAGCAGGTGGGCGAGGTAGGGCTGCTTGGCGGCGACCATTTCGCGGGCGGCGTCGAGGTGGTCAGCGGCGGTCAGGTCCGCCGGGTCATGGGTCATCAGCTGTCCTCTCTTCCTGGTCAGGTGAGCTGGGCGGTGATGGCGTCGGCCATGTGCGGCGGGACGCCGAGGCGTGCACGCAGGGTGTCGGCGTCGATGGGTGCGCCGGTCCGTTCTTCGTGGGCGGCGGCGACCTTGCGTGCGTGGTAGACCAGCGCGGCCGGGACGGCAACGGCCGGCGGCGGAGCGGAGTGCACGGCCGGGAGGGTCGGGGCAGCGTCGGCGGAGTCGACCGGGGCCGGTTCCGGCTCAGCGGCGGGGGCCGGTTCGGGCTCCACCTCGACTACAGGATCCGGGGCCGGCGAAACCGGGGTGTGCCCCGCGGATGAGTGGGCGAGGAGAGTGCCGCCCATGAAGGCCAGCGCGGGCCAAGCGGCGACGAGGATGCGCAGCCAGGCCGGGACGTCGTCCAGGTCGAGGAGTCCGGCGGTGGCGACGTTGGCCCCGAGCGAGGCGACCAGCGCGATCAGAAACCAGCACCAGGCCAGCCGGGACGGCCCGTCTGTACGCAGCCGACGCCAGGCGGCGACGAGGAGCAGGTCCACGGAGACCGGATAGGCCCAGGCCTTCCAGCCGTCCTGTCCAGCGGCGGCGGCGAGGTCGTGCAGGTGGGCGAAGGACAGTGCCCCGGCGATGACGGCCTGAACAAGCACGGCGTCCACGCGGAGGGCGGGACGGGTCATGACGGCTCCTCCTGTAATCGGGCATGGCGGGGGTAGGGACCCGGCCGCGAAGGGCGGTCGCGCCGACCGTGGGGTGTGGGAGTCAGGCTGTGGCGGGTGCTGTCTTGGACAGCGGCTTCCGGGCCGAGGGCAACGGGGCGACCGAGGGCCGGAACGCGGCCAGGGCAGGAAGATCCGGGGTGCGGTCGGCGTACCTGTTGCAGGTGTTCACGGCGTGCCGTAGCGAGATGTGCGGGGCGCGGATGCGGTGCCAGCCTCCGGTGGAGTCCCCGGCGACGGCGAGCCCGCGCGTCTCGGCGGGAATCTGGATCGCGGCGAGGACGGCATCCGGGGCGATGTCGCCGAAGGCCATGTTCGCCGAGGTTTCGTCGTTGACCCGGTGGGCGGTGCGGCCGGTGAGCTGGGCGCGGAGCATGGTGATGCCCTTGCCGAGTTCGGAGCCGAAGCGCTGCCCGCAGATCTCCAGGTAGATGCCGGCCGCGCGGCCGAGCTGGGCGAGGCGGACCAGGGCGGTGATGATCCGGTCCCGCCGCTTCTCCTCTTCCTTGCTCGCGTACAGGGCGAGTTCGGCGACCTCGTCGACCAGGACCACGACCGGCACCGGCCGCAGGTCTTCGGGCAGGTCCCAGATGTCGGCGGCGATCTCCGCATCCGGCACGGCGACGCTGACACGCTGCTCGGCCCGGATGAGCTGATATACCTCCTCCATGTGGGACACCAGCGCTTCCAGGAGCTTCAGCGCGGTGTCGGGGTTGTCGGCGAGCGCGGAGAACCGGCGCGCCAGCGGGAACAGTTCGACTCCCCGCTTGCAGTCGATGCCGACCAGGGCGACGTGCTGTGAGGCCAGTCCGGCGACGAGGTTGCGCTGATAGACAGACTTGCCGGACTCCGTCGCGCCGAGCGTCAGACCGTGCGGCACGGCACGGTAGTCGCGGTAATGGACCGAACCGTCCTCCCGCAGCGCAACCGGCACCCGCATCGGGCGAGCGTCGGTCTTGGCGGGCATCTGCACCCGCTTGAGCACGTCGTAGCCGGTCATCCGGATCTCGACCACTCCCGAGCGCAGCTCACGGGAGGTCACGCCGTACATTCCGAAGGAGTGGCGCAGCCGGTCCGAGGCGGCGGCGACGTCGAACGCATCCTGTCCGGGCCGGAGTTTGAGCCACAGGACCAGTCCGGTACAGGTGGGACGCAGCCGCAGGATGCGCGGTGCGCGGGACTCCGGAGCCGGGCGGTTGGTCATCCGGGCCAGTGTCAGACGCAAGCGCGAGGGCGGGACCGTCAGGCCGCAGGCGTCCATGACCGAGCCGTACCGGACCAGGACCCGAAGAACCGCGAGGGTGACCCCGAAGGACAGCCAGTACCAGGCGGGGCGTCGCCACCGCAGGAGACCCGCAGCGGCGACGACCAGCAGTAAGACCGTGGGCCACGTCATGGCTCAGGCCGCCTTCGAGGCCGAGTCGACGTCGACCAGCGAGGTGACGGCGACCGCGCGGAAGGCGATCCCGTGCCGCTTCTGGCCGTTGAACTCGTTCTCCCACGGCCGGGCGACCAGGTCGGTGAGCGCGACCGGGGTGCCCATGGTCAGCTCACCGGAGAAACCGGTCTCCGGGACGGTGATGGACAGGATCTCCACCTCGTCGTTGGCCGCGAACATCACGTCGACCGTCATCAGCTTGACGCCGGTCTCCATGTCAGTGGCGATCTCACCGGTACGGCGGTCACGGACCTTGGGCTGCGGGGCCTTGGCGACCATTACGGTGGCACCGGCCGTCTCCACGGGAATCTGACGCACAGCAGATCACTCCTCTATAGATGCTGAACTCCTCCACTCATGTACATGAGTGATGGGAAGAAGAGTGCCCGACTCCTGTACATGAGTCAACCCGTCGCGGCTACGAAGTCACGACGGGTTGCGAGGAGTTGAGGGCGCGTCAGTCGGCCGCGGGGATCCGGTACTCGAAAACGAACTGGTCAGCGGCCATCAACGTGTCACAGACCTCCACCACGAGCCCCGCAGTCGTACGAGCCTCACGGACCAGGTGAACCACCGGCGCACCAGGACTGAGCGCCAGCTCGGACGCCTCCACCTTCGAGGCCGACCGAGCTTGCAGCGTCTCGACGAATTCGGCGAACTCATGGCCGTGGTCTTCAAGTCGGGCGTAGATGCCACCGCCGCCGGGGTTCTCGGCGAACAGTTCCGGGATCTCCTTGACGACGTCCCACGGGAGGTACGAGGAAGCGGTCTCGACCGGGGTGCCGTTGCGGAAGTAGAGACGCCGGCGCGCGAGCACCTGAGCACCGGCGGGAACGCCGAACCGCCGGGCAACGTCTTCGGGAGCCTCCATGGGCCCGATGTAGAGAACGCTCACCTTGGCGGTGGCACCGGACTGCGCCGACTCGGCGAGGTACGCAGCCTTGCCACCCTGCCGAAGCGACCGCCGGAAGCGATCCGAGGAGCGGTGCCGCACCGGGGGCCGGTCCTTCACGATGGAGCCCTTGCCGTGCCGAGTCTCGACAAGCCCGCTCGCCCGCACCTCGACCATGGCCTTGCGGATCGTGCCGCCCGAGACGCCGTAGCGCTCCACCAACTCTGACTCACTCGGCACCATGTCACCGGGCTTGAGCACACCGGCCCGGATCTGCCGCACGATCTCATCGGCGATCTGCACATACCGAGGCCCCGACCTGCCCCCCTCTACCGCAGTTCCCATAGCCGCTCCCCGCCTCCTATGCTCCTGTACATGAGTCAATCACAGGAAGCAACACCCTCCCCCCTGCACTCCGTGTCCGTGGCCGGAGTCGTGGTGCGCGAGGACGGGCGTCTCCTGGCGATCCGCCGAGCCGACAACGGCACCTGGGAGCTCCCCGGCGGAGTACTCGAACTCAATGAGACCCCCGAGGCCGGCGTAGCCCGCGAAGTCCTGGAGGAGACCGGCATCCACATTGAGGTGGACGAACTCACCGGCGTCTACAAGAACACGGCCCGGGGCATCGTCGCCCTGGTCTTCCGCTGCAAGCCCTCCGGCGGCACGGAGCGCACCTCTGACGAGTCGACAGCCGTCTCCTGGCTCACCCCCGACGAGGTCAGCGAGCGCATGGCCGAGGTCTACGCGATCAGACTCTTGGATGCCTTGGACGACAACGGCCCCCACGTACGAAGCCACGACGGCAAGCAGCTCATCCCAGCGGGATAAGACTTTCCCTACTTCATCAAGCCCGCGCACGGCGCGGGCGCGCGCCGCCTCTGCGGCGCGGCCCGCCTCCTGTCTGCGCCCCGGCTGGCCACGCCCGGCGGCGCGCTCGGCGGCTGCGGGCATGAAGAGGGGAGACACCCTCTCTGGCTGGGGCGGCCGGCTCCACGGCTTTACGCAGCCACTCTGGGGCGAGCCTCTAAGATCTTGGCCCCAACGTCGTGCTTTAACGGGCAGGTCCACAGACTGCCCGACGCGCCGGAAGCTTACGGGGCCAAGATCACTCGCCCCAAAGCAGCTCCAGCCCAAAGCCGCTCCACCGACCTGCGATTGACCCCAAAAGCTGCGCCAGAGACCCCGATGATGTACTTAGAGAGCAAGATCACAGCAGCGATCTCGACACCTCATCACGAATAGGGGTTATGCGAAATATGCCCAAATCGAGACAAAGAGGAAAAATCTTCCCGATCGTAGAGATTTACGGACATCCCCACGATTCGAACACCCCTCAGGCCCAGAAAGCTCGTGAAGACTCACTCTGCCCTTTCGCCGGCGGCCCTTGCGAGAAAAAGCAGCAGTATGACATGGGTTACTGCTCTGTTACCTACCAGGCAAATTGGGACGATCGGCAACATCCTTATGCCGTATGTGATCACAGGCTAGATGGCATGCCTACAGAGTGAGTCTTTGTCAGTAATGGATCATGGCGTTGTGTGATCGTTCAGTTCAGATGGTGCGGTCGTACTCGAGTTGGAGCAGGACGAGGGCTGCTGCGGCGATCTTCGTGATGCGGCTGGGGTCGAGGCTGACCCTGCGCAGGGCCTTGAAGGTGGTCTTGAGCAGGGAGTTGGCGCGCTCGCAGACACCATGGATGCCGCGGATGACCTTGTTGTAGGTCTGCTGGGCCTCGGTCAGCTCGCCTCCGGCGGGCTTCTTGTACGGGTGGCGGAAGCCGTCGCCGGCGTTCTCGTAGCCGAGGTCGACCAGGGTCGGCATGTCCAGTTCGGCGGCGATGCGGTTGAGGGCGTCGACCAGCCCGTGGTGGCGGGCGCAGGTGGTGTCGTGCTCTCGGCCGGGGCGGACCGGTGAGACCCAGATCGGCCAGCCGTCCGGGGTGGCGATGACCTGCACGTTCCCTCCATGGTGCCGGTGTTTTCCGGACCACCAGAGGTCTGCGCCGTTGGGGCCGGGGGCGGCGACGCGGTCGGTACGGATGACGGTCCCGTCGAGGTTCAGATGTGTCAGCCCGGCCGCTTTCGCACGCTCCAGCGCGGTCGCGAGGTCCGGTGCCCCGGCCGCCAGAACGGTCAGCCCCTCGTGGAGGTAGCGGTAGGCGGTGGAGGTCGACACGCCGTTGTCGCAGGCAAGTTGGGAAAGGCGGGTGCCGTCGATGAACCAGCGCAGAACGAGCACCGCCTGGCGGAAGCAGCCCAGCGCACGCCTGCCCCTGCGGGTTCCGGACACGATGCGGTGATCGCGCAGCAGCCGGGCCAGGTGCTCGGCGGTGGACCGCTTCACATCGAGCACGGCGGTGTATGTGACACTGATCGACACGTGAGGCCCCTCGGTCAGAACAATCCGTCGCAAGATCGTTCCTACCAGGGGCCTTGCTCCTGCCCGGACTTGGGGACCGCACGGGCCGCAGCGTCAGCTTCGCGATCACAGCGAGCGACGGATGCTTACTGGGAAAGACTCAGTGGGCAGTGCGAGATTACTTCGGTGATCAGCCGGCTCGCCTAGTCGCGGAAGTTACAGTGAGCCCTTCCCAGTAATGGATCATGACGTTGCGTGATCGTTCAGATGGTGCGGTCGTATTCGAGTTGGAGCAGGACGAGGGCTGCTGCGGCGATCTTCGTGATACGGCTGGGGTCGAGGCTGACCCTGCGCAGGGCCTTGAAGGTCGTCTTGAGCAGGGAGTTGGCGCGCTCGCAGACGCCGTGGATGCCGCGGATGACCTTGTTGTACGTCTGTTGCTCCTCGGTCAGCTCGCCTCCGGCGGGCTTCTTGAAGGGATGGCGGAAGCCGTCGCCGGCGTTCTCGTAGCCGAGGTCGACCAGGGTCGGCATGTCCAGTTCGGCCGCGATGCGGTTGAGTGCCTCGACCAGCCCGTGGTGGCGGGCGCAGGTGGTGTCGTGTTCCCGGCCCGGCCGTACGGGCGAGACCCAGATCGGCCAGCCGTCCGGGGTGGCGATGACCTGCACGTTCCCGCCATGGTGCTTGTGTTTTCCGGACCACCAGAGGTCTGCGCCGTTGGGGCCCGGGGCGGCGACGCGGTCCGTGCGGATGACCGTACCGTCGAGGTTCAGATGCGTCAGCCCGGCTGCCTTCGCACGCTCCAGCGCGGTGGACAGGTCCGGTGCGCCGGCGGCCAGGACGGCCAGTCCTTCGTGGAGGTAGCGGTAGGAGGTGGAGACCGACACGCCGTTGTCGCGGGCGAGTTGGGCCAGTCGGGTGCCGTCGAGGAACCAACGCAGCACGAGCACGGCCTGCTTGAAGCAGCCCAGCGCGCGTCGCCCCTTGCGGGTCCTGGCCACGATTCGGTGGTCGCGCAGGAGACCGGCCAGGTGCTCGGCGGTGGACCGCCTCACATCGAGCACGGCGGTGTATGTGACACTGGTCGGCACGTGAGGCCCCTCGGTCGGATCTTTCTGTCGCAAGATGTTCCTACCAGGGGCCTTACGCCTGCCCGGACTTGGGGGATACCGCGGACCGCGCGACGCGCCTCCCGCTCACGGACGGTGGCCGACGGTTACTGGGAACAGCTCAGTGACACAAAAACCACGACTCAATCTTGATTACGTAGCATATACACACAATGTCAACCGTCGCGGCGAAATCAAAGCAATCGCTATCGAGACTCAGTCGATCGATCTACGCGGTGGGAGCGTGCGCCCTGCTTGGGATGCTTGGGAATCTGGTGAGCCGGAAAAGTGGCGAGAGTACTATACCAGAGAGGCAAAGAAGAATAACAGGCCTGACACGGTCAGCTATGGGGTGAATACTGGCAATGTCTACAAGAGGCTAGGTACCCAAGTTGCCGAAAAGGGGGTTTACCTGGAACAGATCTCCGTTCCCCTATACGTAGTGATGCAGCAAAAGATCCTACAGCAACTTAGATCGCGCATCGACTTTGCATCCCTGAGTAATTCAGACCCATGGGACATCACTTTCATGGGGTTCGACTATGACGGAACCCAATTGGAAGACGGTCGACTTGCAATGCCACACGTGGAAACCGTCCGGACAAGTGTCGAAAACTACACGCGAGCAATGTTCTCGAATGGGAAGTTGAGCATCACGCGCGCAGACTTTGAGGTTAAAGTGAAACGTAAGGCTGCCGCACAGTTGCGGCAGCGCACCGCCGAGCATCGCCTGTTCTAGAAGAGAGCGTCGCGCCGCTCAAACACTTCACCTGTTTCTTCCTGCTCTTCCTCATGAGCTGAAACTTTTCCTGCGATGTTTTTTCGCGCAGACTCAGAAAAGTGAGGCGTGATTTCAAATCCCAGAGCACGTCTGCCATTTTTCACAGCCACAGAGAGTGCGCGACCTGTCCCACAGAAAGGATCTAGAACAAGGCCGTTCGGCGGGCACGAGCTAAGGATCCTCGGCTCAATCAACTTGGTGGGAAACGTGGCCGAATGACCGTCAGATCCTGGAGCAGCGTTCACGGTCACAACATCCCGTGCGCCGTCTTCCACTGCTGTCATGTCGTAGTAGTACTTAGCTCGCCCCTCCTTGGGGCGCTTCACGAAGTGAAAGAAGTGTTCATGAGCTAGCCGCAGACGATCCTTCTCCGGCCTAGGCGGCACGTTACGCTTCTCCCAGATGACGTCATTTCGCAGAATCCAGCGATTTTCCTGCATGGCGATTGCGAATCGTGCAGGAATCAAGAGAAGTTGCTTCTCCTGCCGGAAACCACCCATTGGCGTCTTTCGGCGCATACGGGGATTATCTCCCAGTCCTTGCCTCCCATCCAGCCGGATGCTGGACCAGCGGGCAAAATAAGTATCCCCGATATTTACCCACACGCTCCCACCAGGCTTGAGTGCTGCCGCACCTCGCTGGAAGAATTCAGCAAGGTTCGCCACATACCATTCAGGCAGCGGCTCCATTCCTAGACAGCCTCCATGCATTCGGTACCAATCATAAGGAGGCACTTGCTCCTTACTTCCTCCTTCTGTCAACCACTCATTGAGAATTTCCTCATTGTGACTCAAACCGTACGTGCGAAGACCCCAGTACGGAGGCGAAGTGATGATCAGGTCGACCGATTCAGGTGGAAGCTTCCCCAAGAGGTCGTATGCGTCCCCTTCGCAGACTTCAGCCACTTGCTTTTGGTGAGGAATTGAGATTTCCTCGGAATTCTCCATATTTACGAGACCCCTTACGTTCGACCACTTCAACTTTGATGCTGACCAATTCTAGCATCACTCGCCATACGGCTAAGTCAACAAGGTGCGGGGACCTTATCCCTCCTCCGCGCGCTCAACTCTCAAATAGACATCAGGACACACTCCCAAAATGACGAATTAATTCATTACCTTTCCCCGTGAAAATCATGATAATTGCCGGATCAGAAGGAATTCCTCCTGATCCGGCCACGTCTTCAGGAGCAGCGGGTTTCAGATGTTGCCAGGCGGTGACCGCGACTGGTCGCCACACGGAGCGTGTCCCTCAGCGCTCCGGTCAGGCCCTTTACCAGAAGCCGCATGTCGTCCGGGGGCGTGTCGGCTGCGGCGAGCATGTCGATCGCCTGGTCCAGTAGTTCGGTTGCCATGCCGAGTTGTACTGACTCGATGTTGTCGGCCAGGCGGGACATGTGGCCGTCGTTGTCATCGGTGCTGAGGAAGCACGGTTTGCCGTCGGGCCCCGTCCAGGGGAGGAGTCGCAGTTCGTTCGACATCGTCATCCTTCCGCCAGCCTCTCGTCGATCACGTGGTGAGTGGTGAACACCGCGTCGGCGCGGTCCCCCGGCAGGACCAAGAGGGCGGCCTCGACCACGCGTCCAGCGGTGTCGGTCGTCTGCCGTGTCACGGCGAGGACTGCCAGGGCGGAGCTGATCCGAAGGGTGGATGCTTCATCCGGTGTGGGGCGGCGAACGCCGATCTCCTCCCAGACTTCCGCCAGCGGCGGGCGGAGCTCCATCAGCCGCGCCAACACTCCCTCGTACGGGAGCGACTCGCGGAGTACGGCGGCCGGCGCGAGGTCACAAGGGATGTAGATCCGAGCCAGGCTGTGAGGCCTGTCGCCCTCGTGACCGAGACAGAGGATCTCGGTCAGTGGGCTGCCGGTCGGTGTCCTCAACAAGGCCGTAAGGTGCCCGCGGGCCCGGACCCTGGTGGTGTGGACGGTGACACTCAGGGGTGCGAGATCCACGGCCTGTGTGCCCGGGGCCCGGCCGCCTCCCCTGTACGTGATCCTGCGGAGAGGACGGCGGACGAAATTGCCCTTGCCGTGGACCTTTTCGACGAGGCCTTCCGCCTGGAGCACGGCTAGTGCGTTTCGCAGCGTCGGTGTGCTCACCATGTACTGCGCGGCCAGATGCGCCTCAGAAGGCAGGCGTTCACCGGGCTTGAGCCTGCTGGCGACGATCCGGTTCCGGAGGTCATCGGCGATAGCGTCGCGTCGCGAGGGCACGGGCAATTTCACCGCCTCTCACTCGCACGAGCCGCAGGGCAATGAGCCGGGTCCCCGTGTGGATAGACAGCAACTCGCCCGAGTCGAACACGAGTCGTTCCGCTCCGCCGGGCAGCTGGAAGAGGTCGGTCACCCGGCACTGCTGGCCCCCGACCTCGATGACGTCACCGCGCTGCACGCTGGTCGAGGTGATCTCGACAGGGGAGAGCACCGCGCCGCCAAGTTCCGTTCCCCTCACCATGCCGCCTCCGTAGGTGTCGGGCGCTTGGCGATGGCGTGGCACGAGCAGGCGCAGGCCTCATAGATCACCGGAACATCGATCGGAGCGGTGACCGGGGATGACTCCGCGCAGGCCCGGTGCGTGCCGATGCGGCAGGAGGTCGACCGGTAGGAGTCAGGGCCGGGTTGGATGGTGGAGGGCTGTTGGCGGGAGGGCATCAGTGGCCCCCTGCGAGAGCCGACCACACCTCAGCCGACAGATGCGGCACCACGATGACCGAGCGGTGCCGTACGCGTCGTTCCCAGGCCAGTACGTACGGGCGGACGAGCGCGACGTCTTCACCCGCGAGCCGACCTGGACGGTCCAGGTATCGCTCCCGGGCGGCTGCCGAACGGTCGGTGGGTTCGGGACGCGCGAAGACGGTCACCGGACGGGGATGCGTCGAGGGGCGGCGGTGCCTGCCCTTGGGGAAGTGCCGCTCTCTGGCGAGCAGGACGGCACGACGGATACGGTTGAACATGCTGATCAGCTCCTCAGGGCTGATGGCCGTGCCCCCGGGCGGCGGGTACCGCTGCGGGGGTTTTGTCATTGACTCCGGCCCAGACACTGAGACCGTCCTCGCTGCTGTCGACGAGCCCAAACGCGTCGGCCGTCGCGAGTGCTGCGAGGAGCTCTTGCCACTGCTCAGGAGATAAGGCGTGAGGTACGTACGCCTCCACACGTCCGCAACCCTTGCCACGCGTCACGGTGGACACGATGCCTAGGGCTGCGAGACGTGCGGTCATCCTGTCGACGCGACCATCAGGGGGTAACACGAGACGATCTTTCGACTGCACCTTCCCCCCCTCGCGATCTAGTTAGCCAAGAGCGAGCTAGTTATCTAGATTAGAGGTAGTGGTCTAGATTTTCCATATGTCTGAGCAGCCGCCGTACCTGCGCATCGTTGACGTGCTACGACAGCGCATCACCGATCAGGAGTGGGTACCGGGAGACCGGTTGCCGTCCCGTGCGCAACTGGCGCAAGAGTGCGGAGTGGGCGAAGCCGTCGTTCGTCGCGCCCAGGAGGTGCTGATCTCTCAGGGCGTTCTGGAGGGCCGTGCAGGCTCAGGAACCTACGTCGCGGAGCCGCAAGAGCGAGTACGCATGGTCCGCTCGCGGCAGCACGAGCACACCGACGGCTCGCTGTTCCGCGCCGAGATGGCCGCGCTCGGCAAGAAGGGCACGTGGGAGAGCCGCAGCGAAGCGATGGTGTCGGCGCCGGCGGACATCGCGGCGCGTCTCGGCATCCCCGAGGCGGACTACTGCGTGCGCACGTCGTACGAGTACCTGGCAGACGGCAAACCCGTTCTGCTGTCGACGAGTTGGGAGCCGTACAGCATCACGTCCGGGACGCTCGCGGTTCTGCCCGAGGGCGGACCGTTCGCAGGGATGGGCGTGGTGCGACGCATGGCCGAGATCGGCATCACGGTCAGCCGGGCGACGGAGCAGCCCGAACCCCGGCAGGCGACCGCCGAGGAGGCATCACTCCTGGGCGTCCAGAAGGGCGCTTTCGTCACGCACATCCGGCGGACGTACTACAGCGACGACGGCCGCCCCGTGGAGACGGCGGACATCGTGGTTCCCGCCGCCCGCTGCGAGATCGTCTACGAGATTCCGTTTTCTAGATAGCCGTCCGCGCGTACCCCGCACCACAAGCGCACCAGATCGAGCAGGGAACAGCGGGGAACCACGGTGAAAGCCGCCAAGGCCGACGAGGCGGCACCCATGCCGTTCGCGCAGTTCAGCGCCCACCCCGCCTGCAAATGATCTCAGCTTCCCAAGCTGAGAGCGCGAGTTCGATTCTCGTCACCCGCTCCACGAAGAAGGCCCAGGTCGGAGACCCGGGCCATTTTACTGTCCGCTGCGATCACTCGCCGCGTGCCAGATTCGTGCCAGAAGCCTGGTCGCGCTCCTTCTCTCTGGCAGCAGCCCGAGCCTTCCGCACGGTCGCATCCAGCCCGGTGGCGACCTCTTCTTGCCGCTCGTCGTCGGGGTGCTGATAGATCAGCGCCGCCTTCTCCGAGGACCGACCGGCACGGACCATGGTGTCTTTGAGCGTGGCCCCGACTCTGCTGCTCAATTCGAGGGATGGTCACGCACCGCATCCGAGAGGGGCCGGACCGCCTCCTCGCGAGGCCCGTTCCACGCGCCCCGTCGACAGGCCGGCGTCACTCTCCGCAATTGAGCAACAGAGTCGGCCCCGGAGCGCGTGGACAGCGTGTGCCCGGTGTGCCGAAGGTCGTAGAACCGGAAGCCCTCAGGCATCCCGACGACCTCTCGTGCCCGCCGCCACTTACGCCCGAAGGTGCTGCGCCGGAACGGAGCACCTTTCTCCCCCACGAAGATCAGCCCATCGGGGCCTGGCTCGGCGTAGCTCTCCAGATGCCAGCGGAACTCCCGGCGGAGGAACGCGGGAAGAATCACAGTCCGGGTGCCCGCCTCCGACTTGGTGTCGCCCCGGACGCGCCGCCCGTTCATCCGCTCGGGCTCGGCGAGACGGACGCGGACTCGAAGGTTGTCGAGGTCGACGTCTCGGCGACGGAGGCCGGCCAGTTCCTCCGGACGCATAGGACCGTACGCGCCGAGGTAGACCATGAGCCGCCACCGCATCCCCACCGCTTCGGCGAGGGCATCGACCTGGGCGACGGTGGCGATGCGCCGCTCAGCCGCCTTCTCCTTACCAGCGCCCTCGATTCGGCACGGGTTGCGCGTGATCAGCTCGTCATCCACGGCCGTCTCCATGATGGCCTTGAGGAGCCGATACGCCTTGGCCGTCATCGTCTTGACGTTCGTGGTCCGCAGCCGATCAGCCCGCCACTCCCGGACACGCGGAGCGGTGATCTCGTCCAAGTCCGACTCGGCGAAGGCGAACAGGTGCTTGTCGAGGAGGTAGCGGTACAGATCGCGGGTGAGCTGCGCAAGCTCCCGCTCGTCGACCCACTTGTCGGCGTAGGCCCGGAAGCTCACCGCGCCTGCTTCGGGGTCACGCCACTCGCCCCGGCGGATCTCCGTCTGTTTCTCGGCAAGCCAGTCGTCGGCATCAGCCGTCGTCTCGAAGGTGATGGGAGCCGGACGCATCACGCCTTCAGGGCCCGGATACCGCGCCTGGTACCGGCCGGAGGGAAGCCGTCTGATCGCGCCGAAACGGCGGCGCCTGCCCTTGCTGTTGGCCATCAGGCGGCGGGTCTATCATGATTTAGGCGTTCTTAGACCCTTTGACCTAGTGGTTTTTGGTTGGTCTGTCTGGCCTGTACCCGTCCGGCGGTAAGGCGGCCGTCGAAGAGCTGGTCGAACTCGTTCAATGCGGCCTTCCACTTGCTGTTCCAGCGCTTGCGTCCGCGGCCGGAGGGGGCGGGGGCGAGGGTGGCCAGGTAGATCCTCTTGAGCGCTGCCTGTTCGTTGGGGAAGTGCCCGCAGGCGGTGGCGGCCCGGCGGTAGCGGGCGTTGAGGGACTCGATGCTGTTGGTCGTGCAGACGACCTCGCGGATGGAGTCGGGGAAGGCCAGGAACGGCACGAACTCGCTCCAGGCCCGCTGCCGGACGGCGGCGATGCTGCCGTATTTGTGGCCCCACTTGGCATCGAACTCGTCGAGCCGCTCGCGGGCCTGGAACTCGTTGACGGCCGTATGGACGGGCTTGAGGTCGGCGGCGACCTCGGGCCAGTCCCGGCGGGACGCGTAGCGCAGGCTCTGTCGGATCGGATGAACGACGCAGCGCTGCACGACAGTCTGTGGCCACACGTTGTTCACCGCGTCGGGCAGGGCACTGAGCCCGTCGCAGACCAGCATGAGGACATCCCTCACTCCGCGATTGCGCAGGTCGGTGAGGACCTGCTGCCAGAATGTGGCGCCCTCGCCGCCGTTGCCGGCCCACAGGCCGAGGATTTCGCGGTAGCCATCGGCGGTGACCGCGACGGCCACGTGGATGGGCCTGTTGGCGACCTGCCCGTCACGGATCTTGACGTGGATCGCGTCGACGAAGATCACCGGGTAGACCGGGTCGAGCGGACGGGTGCGCCACTCGTTCATCGACTCCAGGGCCTTGTCGGTGATCGTGGAGATCATCTCCTTGGACGCGCTCATCCCGTAGACCTCGTCCAGGTGCGCGACGATCTCGCCGGAGGTCATACCCCGCGCGGTCAGCGACAGGACCATCTCGTCCAGTGCGCCGGTCCGACGCGCGTGCCGGGGCAGGGCCTTCGGCCGGAACGTACCCCGCCGGTCGCGCGGAACCTGCAGCACGATCGGCCCGACCTCGCTCATCACCTTCTCCTGCCGGTAGCCGTTACGGCCGTTGCCGCCCGAACGCGAGCCCCGCCCACCGACCCGCTCGGCCTCGGCCGCCAGATGCTCCTCCAACTCGGTCTCCAGCGCGGCCTGCATCAGATGCTGCGTGATCGCGGGCAGCAGCCCGCCCTCGCCCACCAGCTTCAGCCCGCCGCCGCGGACCTGGTCCTGCGCCGGCAGCGTCAACGCGTCCGGCAGGTCCAGGCTCAGCCCGTCCACGGTCTCCGGCATCCTCTTCACGTCTGCACCGTCCGCAGCCGCCTCGCCCGACGCAAGCGACACGCCGCCCACCGTCTCGAGAGAGTGAGCCCTCTGGATCATCATCAGGTGTCCCTTCTGGTGAAGTTTCCACCTAATTCACGACACTCCCACCCGGGGCTTGACAGAGTGATGTCAGCGCCGGGAGGCGGGCCAGGTCCCGCTCGTTTCATAGACGGCGTCGGGGGTGTTCTGGACAATCCATTGCAGATAAGAGCTGACGCGAGTGCTCACGGAGGGACTGTCGGTGGCACAGCCCCTGCCGTAGGAGATGACTCCGATCAGGACGGGGTACCCCGCGTCGTAGGTCACAGGACCGCCACTGTCGAACACACAGGTGTCCCGGCCCGGTGTGTGGGTGCAGATACTGCCGGACGTGATGTCCTCCATGCCTCGGCTGACGCACTCGGCGTTGGTCATCGTGTCGAGGCCGACGCTCTGCAGGACGCTGCTCGCCGGGCCGCCGAGGCTTTGGCTGCCCCAGCCCATAGCCGTCACGCGGACGTTGTCGAAGGCACCGGGCGCGTGCTGCCAGGGCAGGTAGGCCTCCCTGATGCCCCCGCTTCTCTCCACTGGCACCGCGAGTCTTACCAAGGCGATGTCAGCGTCCTGGGTGTAGTGGTTGTAGTTCTCGTGAACTCTGATGTAGTTGACCGGGACCAGCTTCGTGTAGGGGTTTTCCATGGCCTTGCTGATGTCGTGATCGCCCAGCAGAACCCTCAAGCTCTGGGCTTGCCTCCCCTGAAGGCAGTGCGCGGCGGTCACCACATACCTGGGGGAGATCAGTGTCGCCCCGCAGAACACGCGATGCTGCGTGTCGACCAGGCCGGCCATGAACTGATGGCTGAGGGGATTCGCCTCCCCTCCTCCGACGATGGCCGTGGCCGGCCTGGCCTGCAGGCCCGCCGCCAGGCACGCGCCCATCAGCAGCACCGCGAGATTCCTCTTCCAGCGCACAGCCGTTCCTTCCGCTTTCCGATGTGTCAGACGACCCTGGCATGATCGCGCCAGTTCCCGCCGACGGCACCATGCCTGCCCGGCTTCCCCTGTGACGCATCGGGTAGCCAGGTGCCGTCGTGCCTGGCCTGATTCGGCCTTGGCCTTCTTCCCAACCGAGGTCACCGGAGCGCAGAAGTCACCCGAAGGAGTTACTGCGCCGCCCAGGGCGACCGGCACCCTTGTCGAGCCCGGAGAAGGACGCCTGGATCTGCAGCCCTGCTGGACCGCAGGCGGAACGGCGTCCTGACGAAGACGAGTGAACCGCTCGGTCGCGGCGGCCTCGTTCGGGGCCGTGTGGACGGGCTTGAGCGCCCTGGCCGTCCTGTCCCGGTCCTGACGGGCCGCATGCCGGAAGCTGTTCCTCAGCAGGTGAACGACGCAAGTCCGGACAACCGTTCGAGGCCGGAGTGTCTCCACGGCCTCGGGCAGGCCCTTCAGCCCGTCGCAGACAGCATCAGGACGTCGTCAACACCCCTGTCCTCGAGGTCCGTGAACACGCTCAGCCAGTACTTCGCGCCCTCGCCTCCGTCACCGGCCCAGATCCCCAGGATGCCCCGGTGCCCCTCGGCCGTGACCACCATCACGACGTAGATCGGACGGTTCGCCACCTGCCCGTCCCGGATCCTCACGTCGATCGCGTCCACGAACAGCACCGGACAGACGCGGTCCGGCGGCCGGTTGGACCATTCCGCCATCCCGTCCATCACCTTGCCCGTGATCGTGGAAACCGTGGCCTTGGACACGCTCGCGCCGTAGACCTCGGCCAGGCGCGCGGAGATCTCACCGCGCATCAGCCCCTTCACGGACAAAGACAACACCATCCCGTCCACGCCGGACAGGCACCGCTGCCGCTTCTTGACGATGGCCGGCCCGAACGCCCCCGCCACATCCCGGGGGACCTCCACCCCGACCGGACCGACATCGGCCGGCACCGTCTTCACCCGGGCCCCGCTGCGGGAGTTGCCGCCGCCCCGGCCCCCGGCGTCGTGCTCCTCGTGGCCGAGGCGATCGGTGATCCCGCCCCCCCAGAGCGGACTCCAGGACCCGCTCGGTCAACTGCTGGAGCAGCCCGCCCTCCCCAGCCGGCTGCAGCCCCTCGCTGCGGGCCCGGTCCACGAGCATCGCAACCAACTGCTCATCACTCGCCGGCACGGCCACCACCGGCTCGCTGCCCGGTATCCGCTCGATGGTGATGTCGCCCATCTGGCGTCTCCTCGATCATCGGATCCGCCGTTCAGTGAACACTCCCCGCTTCGCCATCGCCCTCCAGACCGCCCGTGACCAGGTGATCCAGGCCGCCGGCATCATCGTGGACGCCACCGGCCCGGTCGGCACCATCGGACGCCGCGTCCTGGCCGCACTCCTGCCGTCCCGCCGCCCCCGCGTGAGCACCCGCAAGGTCAAATCACCGACCTCCCGGTACAACGAACGACGCAATGACGGCAGACCCGATCACCGCCACACCGTCCCCAGCCTCGACGTCAGTGTCCTCCAAACCTCAGAACCGCAGCCCGCGCTGCCCACCACCTCCCGGGACGACCGACATGCCGCCCCCGCTGAGCGCCGCAGACACCGAATCCTGACCCTGCTCGAAGAAGACCCCACCCGCCTGTGGAGACCCCGCGACATCGCGGCTCACTTCGGCGACGTCACCCTGGACACCATGTACAGGCAACTCTCCAGATGGGCCGAGAGCGGACTCATCCACAAGATCGGCCCCGGCCTCCACACCGCCACAACCTGGTCACCGACTCCCTTGCAGTGACACGGAGACCGCTGACTACCCGGCCTGGGGACAGGTCCCCACGTCGAACCCCGGGCTTTGGACCGGCTCCGGACTCTGTTGCTCCATTCGGCGAGCGATCACGTGCCATGCTTTCAGGGCTCGGCCGCGCCCGGCCTGCCTGCATCTGCGACGCGCTCTGACGGCCGTATCGGCACGGCGTCATCACGCCGGGTAATTGCGCAGCAGAGTCGCTCCGCCACCTCCTCGGGCCGCTGCCCACGAGGTCGTCCGGTTCTGCCGGTCGGCGCCGTTCGGCCCGTCGGCTGTTGCCGGCCCGACGCCGACGGCCGGGCCGGATCCGATGGGCAGGCTGGTGAAGCGTGGCCACTCGCCGGATCGTCCGCCGGGTCCTTCCCCGGGCACTGCTGACCGGCGGTCCGTGGCGGACGTAAGGGTTTCGTCATCCGCCGGGCGGCCCGGGACGGCCGATCGACCTGTTGAATGAGAGAGAGCCGAGTGACTCGCAGAATGGAGGCGGTATGGGACGGGTGCGGAGCGCGTTGGTCAGGCCGTGGACGGTCGGTGTGCTGGTGGCCGCGGTCGCCGCGGTTGGCTTCGGGCTGTACTGGTTCCAGCCGTGGAAGCTGTGGCAGGACGAGACGGTGCAGGAGTCGCTGCCCGCCGCGGCAGCAGCGGTCTCGCCGGAGCCGGTCGAGACACCGTCCGGTGCGTCCTCCGCGCCGCCGGCCCCGTCCGGGCCGACGACGCTGGCGAGTGGCGAGCTGATCAGCCACGAGCACGCGACGTCCGGCACGGTGAAGCTCGTGCAACTGGCCGACGGCTCCCACGTGGTACGCCTGGAACAGCTCGACACCAGCAACGGACCCGACCTGCGCGTGTGGCTGACCGACGCGCCGGTGAAGGAGGGAACCGCCGGCTGGCATGTCTTCGACGACGGGGAGTACGTCAGCCTCGGGAAGCTCAAGGGCAACAAGGGCAGCCACAACTACGCCCTGCCCGAAGACGTTGACCCGGCCCGGTTCAGCAGCGTCAGCATCTGGTGCGACCGCTTCGACGTCTCCTTCGGCGCCGCGGAACTCGCCAGGACCTGACGCGAACGGCGGAGTTCCCGCGCGGGCCCTCTTCTCCGCCGAGCCGTCCGGTGACGGGCCGACTGTGCCCGTGCAGCCCTCCAAGGGAGCGGCGTATACCGCTTGGCCGTGGGACGGCAGGACATACATCACTTCGGTACACGGACTGGGTTCAGTACATGTCCATGAAGCGCAGCCATGTCTACGCCGATCCCGAGGACCTGGCGATCGTCAAGGAGGCGGCCAAGCGGCGCGGGACGAACGAGGCCGGCGATGGCGAAGCCGCAGCGGTCCGGGTCGGTGCCGGGGCGGGACTCGGCGGCATCGACCATCGCTGTGCGCAGGAGTTGGCAGAGCGTCAGCAGCGACCACCTCTCCTGCTCGACGCCGGCGCGATCGCCCGAGCGCAGCACCCGCCCGTCCATGGTCGTGTGGCGGGGTGGGCAGTATGCCGATTCGTGCTCCCACCGCTGGTGATACAGGCTGACCAGGGCGGCAGCCGGATAGCGGCGAGTGTCACTCGGCGTAGTGGTCAGCCGGTGGGCGGCGGTGAGTACCGTGTGGTCGGCGCAGGTCACGGTGATCTGCGCGTCGATGATCCGTGCCGGGTTGGTGCCGATCATCGGCAGGTAGGAGCCATCGGTCAGGCGGACGAGAACGGGGGTGCGCCGGTGGCGGTCGCCTGGGGGAGGAAGTCGTTGCCGTCGAAGCCCTTGTCCCACAAGGCCGGCGTGTCTGGCGTCGGCGGGTGCAGCGGGCGCCGGGCATGGCCTGTCTCGCCCTCGCTGGTGGGGCCGAAGACTGCGCCGGTCAGAGCCCTGGTTCCGGTCTCGACCGGCGTCATCAGCTCCACAAGGGGGTATCCGCCCTGGCCCGGAGAGCCGGGCCAGGCTCGGTTGCGGTCGGTGTCCGGGACCCTGCTCGAGCTGCGGCCGGCCGTCGAAGGAGACCGTGCGATACCCGCCGAACCGCACCCCGGGCGTCCTCGGCTGAGCCAACGGCCCCGACAACCCCTCACCCAGCCCGCGCATGGGCGCGCTGCCGACCCTGCGCCACAGATCACACAGGGCCTTCGCGGTCGGCTCGGCGACCGGCACGCCGACCAGCCCCGGTGGCCTGCCACCAGAGCAAATCCGTCAACTACCCGGCCCTGGGACAAGGCTCGTGGACCTGCTGTCCGTCGCGACCGAGCCGCACTTGCCGGGCTCCGCGGAAGGGCCGCACAGAAGGGCCCCACGGGAAGGCCCCACGGGAAGGCCCCACGGGAAGGCCCCACGGGAAGGCCCCACGGGAAGGCCCCGTGGGAGGGCCCCGGCTCGTGTCCGACGGCCGCGTTTACTTTCGAGCCGGTAACCATTTTACTGGAGGCGGCGGGGTGTGACGGCGAGAGGAGCAGCCTGTCAGGTGCACGCTTAAAACGCGGGTGGCTCGACCACGAGCTCGTCGCGCGGGCGCCGGCCAGGCACCGGGAGCAGAAGCGAACGGGCGGAGGATCGGATGGAGACGGTGCTGGTCCACTTACCCGAGTCCGCTGCGGACGGACCTGAGTCCCCGGCCCGCACTCTGCCGTTGTGCCCCGGGCAGAAGGCGCGCTTCGGCCGCGGCATTCCTGAGTGCCCCGTGGACATCGCCCTGCCGGATCCGGCAGTGCCCCGGCTGGCCGGGGAGATCCTGGCCGTCGACGTCCACTGGCAGCTGAGCAACCTCAGCGGCGCTTCCAGCCTGCTGGTGGAGAACCCCGAGGGCGCCGGTGAGTTCATCCGGATCCCGCCCCGACGACTGGCTGCCCCGATCCCGTTCGAGTTCAGCAGGGTGGTGCTGGCCACCCGTGGCGGCACCGTCGGTTTCCAGGTCTTCGCCCCCTGCCACAGCCACCTGGAGACAACCGGGGAGTCCGTGGAGCGGGGCACCGTCACCACGGCCCCCTTCGCCCTGGATTCCCACGCGACGTACTTCAGGGTGCTGGTGGCGCTGTGCGAGCCGCGGCTGCGGGACGCCTCCACCGCGGGGGTCCCCTCCACGGCCAGTGTCGTGGCCCGGCTGCGGCCTCACCCGGAGTACCGGCAACTCAGCACGAGCGCCGTGGACTTCCACATCGACTACCTGGCCGGCACCAAGCTGCGGCTGCGGCCTCCCGGTCCGGGCGCCGCCGGGCTGAGCTGGAAGCGGGAGACACTGGTGTCCACCGCACTGCGCTTCGGGCTGGTCGGGGAGGACCATCTGTCCCTGCTGCCTCCGCGAAGAACCTCGGCCCGGGCACGGCCGACGGGGCGGGCCGCGGCGGCGGAGGACTCCGCATGAGCCATGGGGCCGCCGGACCGCGCGACACCGCAGCGGGCGGCGACTGGGCGGTCGCCGTACCGACGGGGTACCGAGTGGGGCCCTGGGAAGTGGTCTCCCCCCTCGCGTCCGGCAACTGGGGCAGTGTCTACACCGGACGACGGGTGGCCTGCGGGGAGGATCCCGACGGCGGGACGGCCGGATCCCCGCCACCGGCCGAGGTGGCCCTGAAGTTCGTGGCCACGTCGGGGCTGGGGCCGGGCCGTTCCCGCCATTTGCGGGAACTCGCCCGCCGCGAGGCGGAGTTCAGCCGGACCGCCGAGCATCCCCGGCTCATCCGCGTCCTGGACACTCTGGTGGTGGCCGACGATGGCCGGCCCGAACTCGACGGCGCCGTCGTCCTGGTCATGGAACGCGCCTCAGGGAGTCTGCAGGACCTGCTCGATGCCGCCTCGGGATCCGCTCCCCTCGCGGACGCCACCCGGACCATCACCCAGATGTGCGAGGGTCTCGCCCACCTCCACGCGGACGGCTGGGTACACGGCGACCTCAAGCCGGCCAACGTGCTGATCATGTCCGACGGTTCGGTCCGCCTGGCCGACTTCGGCCTGGTCTCCCGGCTGAACGGCACCCACGGATACGCGCCGCCCCTGGGATCACCGGACTACCTGCCGCCGGAGCGCTGGCAGGACGGGCTCGGCGAGCGCGGAGTCCCGGTCCGTCCCACGGCCGACATCTGGGCGCTGGGCGTCACCACGCACCAGATCCTCACCGGGGGGTCCCTGCCCTTCGCCGGTACCACCGCCGGGGCACGCACGGCGGCGGCGCAGGAATACGCCTCCGGAAAAACGCCACTGCGCCTGCACCCCGGTCTCAGCGACGCCTGGCGGGACTTCGTCAGCCGCTGTCTCGCCCCCGACCACTCAGCCCGGTCTTCGGCCACCGCCGAGCACCTGTTGTCCCTGGCGCGCAGGTTGAGCGACGCGGACGTCCAGCGCCGGCGTACTGCGCCCTGGCGGCCGGCCGTCTACGCGGTGGCGGCCGCCACCGTCCTGGCTGCCGGGACCACCGGAGGCTGGTGGTGGTTCTCCGGACGGGACGGGGACGCCTCCGCGGAGGCCGACGGTACGGCGGGGATCACCGTCTACAACATCGAGGCGCCGTGCCGGGCCCGGACCGAGCGGCTGCGCGCCTGCAGCATGGGCCTGTCCCTGGACCCGTACGAGAAGTACGAGGAGGGCAATGTCTCCGAGCGGCGTATCTGGCACGGGGACGTGCTGCGCGCCGACTGCGTGGTGTACGACGGGGACCGGGTGGCCGACGAGACCGGCGTGGGCACCACGCGCTGGTACCGGGTGCGGGTCACCGAGGAACCGTCCGGATACGCCTGGTTCCCGGCCGTCCGTACCAAAAAGGAGCCGGACTCACTGCCCACGTGCGGGAACGGCGCCAGGTCGAGCAGCAGTTCCTGACGTGCCCGTGTCCCGCTCCCGTGCGGGAACAGGGCACGGGCACGTCGCGTGCCGCTCCGGGCGCGGTCGGTCAGGTCATGAACCTGCCGCAGTACGACGCGGGCACCCACCTGTGTGAGCTGATGGCATCGTTGATGACATATCCGCTGGTGAAGTAGTCGTCGGTCAGGTTGTCGGCGTAGAACTCGCTCCTCGCGAGGCAGCTGTACCCTCCCGTCCAGCCGGTGCCTGTGCCGTTGAAGAACTGAACCTCCTTCCAGGCCGTGTCGGTCGTTCCCGCGTTCAGGACCGAGCTCGCCCTGTTGGTGTCGCTGCCCTGGAAGGCGCCCTGACTGTTGCCCCAGTTGGAGTCGTCGCCCGGCGTCCGGCCCAGAAGGGCGCCACCGCAGTTGCTGTGCTCGTAGGCGGCCATGGAGCCCGCCGGCGTGCTGTTCCACGCGTTGTCGCACGCGGCGGACGCCTGCGCGGTACCGGCGGGGACGACCGTCCCGAGTACCGCGGCTCCGATGGCCGCAAGCGCGACTGTTGTTTTACGCACGTGTCCTCCTGGCATCATGGTGCGGACAGAAACGTCCCGCAGCGGGTCGCTGCGGAGAACTGGGGCCGCGGAGAATTCCGGGTCACCGGAGCCCTCCAGCGGAATCCGGCGTCAGACGCCGGCGATCGCCTTGGCGCGCTCCAGCGCGGTCAGCCGCATACGCTGAAAAACGGCGATCTCCTCGCGGTAGCGACGCGCCTCCTTCGCCCGGTACTCACTTTCCAGTGCGCGCGCCGTTTCGGCGAGAGACGCATCCTTGGCGCATTCCGCCTCGTCCACCGCGAACTCCACTTCCACGGCGTGGGCCGCGGCGTCACTCAATCCTTCGGTGCGACGGTCGACTTCCGTGCGGATCTCGAACGGATCGGAGTAGTTCCGTCCCTTTTCCTCCATGCACAGCGACCATGCCGCGAGCGCTTTCGTGAATCGCTTGTCCTCGGCGAGGTCCGGAACATACAGAGGGGTCAGGTTCGTGGCGATCTTCTCGACGCGGAACCAGGTCGCGAAGTCGCCGTAGAGCTGGTCCTTCGCCCTGGACTGGCAGCTGTCGCGAGGCGTCCTGACGGTGCCGCCCCCCGGCAGTTCGACCGACAGCATGCCGCTCGACGGCGTGCCGTCGAGCACCGCCCGGTAGTGAGCGCGCTCCTTGTCCGGCAGCGCGTTCACATAGGTGGCGTTCGGGCCGCCGCTCCGGGCTTCCTCGGCATTCCGTCCGAACTGCCCGCCATAGCCGTACTTCTTGGCCCAGCCGACATCGTCGAGCACGAACCCCGAACCCTTCCGGCTCGCGAGACTCTCGGGCTCCGCAACCCAGAACCGGAAACCGGCTTTCTCCACGCACTTCTTGACGAGGAGGTTCTCAGCCCTTTCGACCAGGATCTCCTCGGCCGCGGTCAGTCCCCGTAAACGGCCCTTTGGGCCTTCCGGCCCTTCCGGCCCTTCCGGCCCACCGTGTTCCGAAGAGGTGGTCCCTCCGCAGCCGGCCATGCCGATGAGCGCGACCAGCGCCACACCCATCACCGTTGCGCCGAGAGCGCCCCTGACAACCGAAGAACGATCGCTGGACCGCATGATCCCCCCCTCGCCCGTTCCGCTCGCGGTGAGCGTGGTCGGCGTTGCCTCGTCAGCGTGAGGACGGCTGTGGCGGCGGACGGGGTCCACCCCGACGGCGCGTCCTCGAGGGGACCTTAGGGGCGACGTGCCGGCCCCGGACACCTGTGAGGTCGCAGGGTCCGTTCTCAGAGGTGCGCGCGGGGCCCTGTGCGGTGGCGGTTCAGCCCTTGGCCGGGCGTTCGGCCGGGTCCCGGCGAAGGGCCCAGGACAGGTCCGGCTCCGTCACCGGACGAAGGACACGACGCACCGGCGGAGTGCACATCAGGGTGACGGCGACGGCCACGACGAGGGTGAGGACGATCTTCCCGGCGGGGTCGTGCAGCCAGTCGTGGGCGTCGATGAAGCCCGAGTACTTGGCGCCCTTGATCAGGAAGCCGTGGAGCAGGTACCCGCAGATGGTGCCGGCGCCGAGCACCGTGAACCACATGCGCCGACGCGGGACCCAGGCCAGGAAGGCGGCCGTCAGCAGCAGGGAGCAGCCGAACAGTGCGAGGGTCATGACCGCGCCGGTCCACCACGGTTCCCCGATCTCCTGCGCGCTGGAGCGGCGGAAGAACCACTCGTTGCGCATGCGGGTGGCCGCCCAGTACGCGAAGGCGAGCGCACCGGCGAAGACGGGGACCGCCAGCATCCTGATCGCACGGCGGCCCAGGAGCCGGAAGTGCTCGGGCTTCAGGCACAGGCCGAGCACGAAGAACGGGAGGAACTGCAGGACCCGTTGGAGGTTGAGGTCCTCGCCGATGCCGGGGGTGACGGAGGCGAGCACCGCGATGGCCAGGGCGACGGCGAGGGGATGACGCAGTTGCTGCCACAGGGGCGTGGTGAGCCGCCAGATGAGCAGCGCGGCCAGGAACCAGGTGAGCAGGAAGGGGTCGAGCAGGCTGATGGCGAAGTCGGGTTCGTCGGCGGCGTAGCGCCGGAACAGGGAGTAGGCGGTCTCGAAGACCACGTACGGAACCACGATGCCGCTGAGCAGACGCCCGATCTGGCGGGGGCGGCCGGCGAAGCTGCGCGACAGGTAGCCGGAGATGACGATGAACGCCGGCATGTGGAAGGTGTAGACGAGGATGTACAGCGCCTTGGTGGCGCGCGTGCTCTCCACGAGCTCCCAGGCGTGCCCCACGGCCACCAGGACGATCAGCAGGTACTTCGCGTTGTCGAAGAACGCGTCACGTGGGCCATCGCCGGCAGTGGTACCGGCCCCCGGCTTCGCGGCCGGCCCCGGGAGCGGGGAACGGGCCTGCGCGACGGCATTCGATACGTCGTTCGACAAGACTCAACCTTCGCGTCGCAGAAGAGGTTCACGGGGCTCCGGAACACCGAACCGACGGCACGAGAACCGCCGGGAAACCGTCACCATCAGGCCCGGGGCGTGCTCCCCCCGGGCCGGAGATGTTACAGGTGCTCCCGTCGGCCCCTGCCGGGCCGGTACGGGGGGCAGAGAGGGACGGGTCGGACGAGGCCGGCGACACAAACGTCCACCGCCGCGACGGCCGTGCCCGGCTCGCGGTCCGCGGCTTCCCGCACCGTCCGGTGGCGCGGTCTGTCTGCGGGCCCCAGCACCGGGCGGCTCCTCTCGTCCGGTCTCCCGGGAGTCGGCACCTGCGCCGCGCCCGTTACGGACTGCTTCTCCGTGGGGCGCCCGACGGTTGCCCGGCCCGGTGGGGCCACCGGACGGAGGCCGGCCCCCGTCTCCCTGGTCCGTAGCGGGAACGCATGCGGATCGGTCCGGAAAAAGATTCGCCCGATCAAGGGGGACGACCAATCCGACGCAGGAGCGGAGCCGGATTCCCCCGTGACCGACGACAAGAAGAACCAGGCGATCCGCGCGCCCGGAGGGGCCCCGGCGACGGGTGCGCTCCAGTGCCCGCCCGGTCGTGACCGTCGGCCGGGACCCGAGCCACTGACCTTCACTTCTTATGACGCAGCCCGGGCTGCGGCCGACCACAGGAGAAACACCATGACCACCCGGTATCCGCCGGACCGCCGTCACCCTGACCGCTGCGGCCCTGCTTCCCCTCGCCCTGAGCGCCTGCTCCGACGACGGCGGCGACTCCGCCGAGGCGGACACCTCCTCGGAGGCGTCCGCCTCGGCACCGGCCTCGGACGACGGCATGGGCGGCTCCGACGCCACCCCCGCCGGCGCGGCCACACCATGCCGGGCGGCATACTGGCCGCCGCGCTCTGGCCGGCCGTCTCCACGGGGTTCACCCGGGACGCCTCCACCCTGAGCACGTACAGCAGGCTCTACGGCTCCCTCGCCGGCGTCGTCGTCTTCCTCGTCTGGCTCTGGCGGTCCAACCTCGCGCTGCTCACCGGCGCGCAGTTCACGGCGGAGCTCGGCAAGGACGGTTCCGCCGACGCGAACACCGGCGCGTCCCCCGTGTCGTAGGGCTCGCCCGTGCCGTCGTGCGCGGTCCGCGGTGCCCCGTCGTCACCGTGACCAATCCAGGGTGGTGACGGTGACGGATTACGACCGGACAGGTCCCGACCGCGGAGACCCTCGGCGAAAGAAGCAGTGCATACCGTCGGAAATCCCTCGACGAGACCCGGCCTGGGACCCGTCGATGAACAAGTGACGTGCTTCCAGCGCCTTGTGGCGATCCGGCCAGCAATGTGACCTTGTGGAACACGCTACTTATTCTCCGCCGGTCTCCTGGAGGAACTGGTGGCCCGGGTGGCTCTGGGGGACGAGGACGCGTTCGCCGGGGTCTACGGCACCGTGGCGGGGCCGGTGCTGGGTGTCGTGCGTGCCGTGCTGCGCGATCAGGTGCAGTCTGAGGAAGTGACGCAGGAGGTGCTGGTGGAGGTGTGGGGGACCGCTCCCCGTTACCGCCCCGACCGCGGGACGGCCGTCAACCGGATCCTCGCCCTGGCGCACCGCCGGGCCGTGGACCGGGTGCGGTCGGTGGACGCCGCCGCCCAGGACCACAAGGCGGCACTGCTGGACCGGCTTCCCGAGTACGACGAGGTGGCCGAGCACGTCGAGGCACGCCTGGAGCGGGAACAGGTACGGCGCTGTCTGCGCACGCTGACCGGACTCCAGCGCCAGGCCGTCACCCTCGCGTACTACCGGGGGCCGACCTACCGCGAGGTGGCGGAGGCACTGGCGCTTCCGCTGGGGACCGTCGAGACCCGACTGCGTGACGGACTCATGCGGCTGCGCGACTGCCTGGGGGTGACCGCGTGACGGCCACCGATCCGCACCGGCTGACGGGCGCCTACGCCCTGCACGCGTTGTCCGACGAGGAGAACACCGCGTTCGAGCGGCACCTGACGGACTGCGAACCGTGCGCGCAGGAGACGGAAGAACTGGGCTCGACCGCGGCGCGCCTGGGCCTCGCCGTCGCCACGACATCCCCGCGGGCCCTGCGCGAGCAGGTGTTGCGCCGGATCTCCACGGTCCGCCAGCAGGCGCCCGGTACGTGTACCCGTCCCCTTCCCGTCCGGGCCGGCCTGCGGGCCCGGACGCTGTCCAGGTGGGCGTTCGCCGCCTGTCTCGCGGCGGCCGCGACGCTCGGCGGGACGGCGGTGTGGCAGCACCAGCGGGCCGAGGACGCACGCGACCGGGCGCGTCGCGCCGTGCAGGCGGCGGACGGGATCGCCGCGGTACTGGCCGCGCCGGACGCCAAGACCCTGGCGGCCGGGCTGGGCGACGGCGCCACCGGTACCGTCGTCGTCTCCCGCGGCCAGGACAGGGCCGTGTTCGTCGCCTCCGGGACGGCCCGCCCACCCGACGGGAAGGTCTACCCGCTGTGGTTCGACGACGGCGGCACCATGCGGTCGGCCGGTCTGCTGGACCCCGGCCGCAGCGACCAGGCCGTCCTCATGCGGGGCGCGGTCGACGGAGCGTCGGGCATGGGCATCACCGTCGAACCCGGCGGCGGCTCGGAGCAGCCCACCAGCGACCCCGTCGCCCTGATGTCCCTGCCCGCCTGAGCGAACGTCCCCGACGAGGACACCGACAGGGACGACGCGTCCCGGCGGTCCGGCGCCCGGACCGCCGGGCCGCGTCGCGTCGCCGCTCGGGCGAACGCCCCCCGGGCGGCGAGGCAGCTCCGGCCGACGGCCGGGCCCTTGCCGGAGAGCGCCCCGGACCGCCTGACGGCAGACGGCTCTCCTTCGTCCCCCGCGTCCTCGTCCCCGCGCCTCCGGGTCCGCGCCTCTGCACCTCCGTTTCCCCCTCCGCGGCCGGAGTCGGCGCGGAGGGGCCGGAGAGGGAAATCCGTTCGACCTTGGTGGCGACCCATCCGGCCGGCTTCCGGAAACGGATTCCCCGCGTGACCGAGAACGAGGAACAATCCCGAAGCCCGCGCAGGCCTGTACGGCTGCCGCCGGCCGCGCTGAGCGGGGCGTTGGCGGGTTTCGCCGCCCTGGCGGTGGCGGTGGCGGATGGCACTCCGCCATGGTCACCGCCGAGTGACCCCCCGGTCGGCGCCCGCCCTCCCCGTATCCCGTTCGCCCGCCATGCCCGACGGTCACAGCACGGGAGGACCCCCCGGGCCGTAGCACTCCCCGGCCGGGGGGGCCGGGCACACGAGCGAGGTCGACCAGACGGGTGACGAGAGCCGCGGCGGCGGCCCCCAGGCCAGGCCGACTGCGAGCGCGTCCCACGGAAAGCCGCTCATGGCCGTACGCCCTCGATCCGGCTCGGCCGGAACGTTACGGTGGAAGACGTCGGCGGTGGCCGTGCTGCTCGTCCTTCCGGTGAGGGTGCACACCCATGCTCTCTTGTGGTTACTCAGGAACTGTAGGAGAGTGACTGTCGAGCTGGAAGAACGCACTTCTCGGTGGCTGGAGAACCTGATGGGAACCAGGCAGTACACAGGCTCGCCCGAGGACGCGGACCTGAGGCGCGCGGATTCCCTGGCGCGCCAGATCTTCTCGGACGTCGCCAACAAGTGGGCGCTGCTGATCATCGAAGGACTCGGTGACCGGACCCTGCGCTTCAGCGAGTTGCGGGACGCGGTCGAGGGCATCAGTCACAAGATGCTCACCCAGAACCTGCGCATGCTGGAGCGCTACGGCCTGGTCGAGCGCACGGTGCACCCCACCGTGCCGCCGCGGGTCGAGTACACCCTCACCGAGCCGGGCAGGGCCCTGCGCGCCATGGTCGACGGCATGTGCGGCTGGACCCACCAGTACCTCGGCCACATCGACGCCGCCCGCCACCGCTTCGACGCCTGAGGACGCCTGACCTTCGTCACGGACGTGAGTGACGACTCGGGCGTCAAGAACCTCAACGCCCCGGCGTGGCCCACGACTCTGACGCTCCATTGCGGAGAGGGACGCCGGCCTGTCGACAGGGCGCAGGGAACGGGTCTCGCGAGGAGGCGGTCCGGCCCCGGCCGGCCCCTCTCGGATGAGGAACTTTCCCCGGAACGCCGCGAGGAAGCCCTCGCCGTGGCTGACCGAATCCGGCGCGACCCCCTCCCGGTCCAGCGCGTCCAGCGCCGTCTCGGCGCGCAGGAAGAAACCCTTGCGGGCACGCCGACTGCCCAGCCTGTGGCGTCCGCGCGGCCCTGCGTCGAAGCGGATCCGCTCGCGCAGCACCGACTTCGGGCGGTGAGCAGCACCGACTTCGGGCGGTGAGCGGCATGGCGCCCGTCGTGCGAACCGCCCCAGGAGTCCGGACCGAAACCTTCGGCGAGGGCCTCGACCGGCGTCGACTTGCCCGAGCCGTTCTCACCGACCGGACAGGTCACCGGCGCGGTGAGGCGCAGGCCGTCCGTCACGAGCCCCCGCACACAGGGCACGGACCACGGTCATTCCCCCTCGCCCCCGTCGGGCGGGACACCGGATACGTATGCATGTTCGATAATCACGCCCCGAGTTTCCCATGGAGCCGGGAGTAGTGGACTGTGGAGGACGGTAGCAAGCGGCGCCCGCAGGCCCATACTGGTGACAATGACAAAGCCACTTGCATCGAAGCGCATTCTGCCCACCAGCCCCTTCAAAGCCCCGGTCGCACCGCCGCCCAAGTACTTCGCCGTGGGCGACCAGGTCACGCACGACATGTACGGTCTCGGCCGGGTGATCGGCATCGAGGACGGAATCGCGGTACTCGTGGATTTCGGTTCGGCGCAGCACCGGATCCTGAGCCCGTACTCCAAGATGAGCAAGCTGTAGCAGCACCCGTTGCACCCGTAGTCGTACCCGGGGCCGAAGGTGCCGCTGCGACCTGCGTCACAGTCGCGACAGCGGCTCCAGGACCGCCGGGCCCGGTCACGACGTGCCAGACCCACTCACGGCCCCGCACCGAATCGGAGACCTCTCATCGAACCGACCTCGCTGTTCTCCGCCCCGGAAGGGGCACCGCGCCGGACCACCGCGGCATCGCCGCCTCCGGCGGCGGACCCCTTCCAGGCCCCGGACTTCGGGGAGGGCGAGACCTTCCCGTTCGAGGACGCGGGGACGTCGCCCTTCCCGGACCTGAACACGGGTACGCCCCACCACAGGGCGCGCTAGCGCGCAGCCGCGTGAACGGGCACGCCAGGACCCCGGACCGCCGACCGGCCGCCGGGGTCCTTGTCTTGCTCCCGGCGCACGCCGGGCATCAGTCCGGTCCGGTGGCCGGGATGCGCCGGTGGAGGTCGGCGAGCATGGTGCGCGTCGAGGTGCGGAACGGTTCGGCCCGGTGGTCGCCGAGGAAGGGCATGTGGCCGAACACCTCCAGGACGACGAGGTTGTGCATGTGCCCCCAGGCGCTCAGGAGGAGCGGGGCGGCGGGCGGCGGCAGAGCGCCGGTACCGTCGGAGCCCTCGGATTCCAGGTGGGCCCGGAACGGGGACGAGGGCTCGGGGACGTCGGCCGCGGCCAGTTGTTCCGCGGTGAACCCGGCGGACAGCTCGCGCTGGAAGATCGCGCTCATCCGGAGCATCGCCCGGGGCGTGGAACCCCTGACGGGCGCCACGTAGTCCCGCAGCGGTGCCCCGTAGAGGAGCTGGAACCGCTCGGGATGGGTGATGGCCCAACCGCGGTGGCCCTCGGCCGCGACCACCAGACGCGGAACGGGCGGAACAGCCGGGACGGCCGTGCCGTCCACAGCGGCCTGCACCGCGTCGGCCAGGTCGTTGTACGCCTTGGCGACAAGCGCCGTGACCAGGGCGTCCCGGCTCGGGAAGTAGTGGTGGAGCCCCGGCGCGGACTCGACGCGGCAGCCACCACCGCAGCCACGGCCGCCGCACACGAAGAAGCCGACGGGCGTCTGATCCCTGCGGCTCAGGGTTCGATGCGCACGGAATGGGACTCGGTCACCTGGTCCACCTCCGAGACCCTGATCGTCGCCTTCATCGTCCAGGTGCCCGGCAGGGGGAGCGCGAGGTCGCTGGTGGCCCAGTAGCCGCCGCGGTCGGTCAGGCCGGCGTCGATCGGGCCGATGTCCTTCTCGTCGAGGGTGAAGGAGAGCCGGAGTTCCGGGACCGAGTCCAGGGCGCCGGCGGAGTCGAACGCCACCGCCTGGATGCCGTTCTCGCCCACCCGGCCCGGGTCCAGGGTGATCTGCACGCTGCCCTTCCCGCCGGGGGCGTCGGTGGCGTACGGGATGGTGACCACCGTCGCCGCGGGCAGTCCGGCGACCGGAGCCGTCCCGGTCGCCGCCGTCTCGGCCTCGGCCTCGGCCCGGGCCGGGAGAGTGCTGGTCAGTACCGTCGTGACCAGCAGCACCACGACCGCCACCGCCGCTTCCACCAGCACGGAGACGCGCAGGGCGCGGTGGTAGCGGTCGTGGGCCGGGGCGTCGGGGCCGGACACCTCGGACGGGTCCGGGGCGGGCGGGCGGAGACCCGGGACGCCGTCGTCCGCGGGGGGCCCGGTGGGGGCGGCGGGCTGGGTGGGGGCGACCGGTGACGGTTTGTCCGGGGTGGCGAAGGCCACCAGTTCCGGGATCCGTTCCCGCACGGCCGCCGTGGCCCTTTCCGCGGACTTCTCCGTATCCGCGTCCGCGCCCGCCTCCGCGGCTGGGGCCGCCGAGGCCGTCGTCGCCAGGCGGAGCGTCAGGCGGCGGGACAGGCCCGCCGCCGACAGCAGTGCGGCCGCCAGCACGAGCTTGACGGTCAGGGTCCTCCCGTACGACGAGTCCGCGAGCGCCGACCAGGAGCCGAGGCCCCGCCAGGACTGGTAGACGCCGGTGACGACGAGGACCGTCACCGAGAGGAAGGCCAGGCGGGAGAAGCGGGTGACCGTGGCGACGGGCGGCGGCGCGGCGGCGCGGAACAGGGTGACGAGCAGGGCCGTGAGGCCACCGAGCCAGCAGGCCATGGCCAGCAGGTGCAGTACGGACGACGTCATCGCCAGCGGGACCTGGATACCGGCCGAGGCGTGCTCGGCCGACGCCCACGTCAACGCGAGGGCGACGGCCAGGACGGTGCCCACCGCGAGCCGGGCGGGCGGTGTCCGGTCGTCCGGCCCGTCGTGGCCTCGCCGCGGCAGAGGCAGGCGCAGGAGGATCGCCGCCGTCAGCACCAGCAGGGCGACCCGGGCCAGCAGCGCGATGCCCGGCCGCTCGGTGAGGACACCGGTGAAGGCCGCGAGGTCGAACGCGGTCGCCGGGGACGTGCCGTTCTCGTACGGAGCCCGCAGGACGAGGAGGACCACGGTCGACGCCGACAGCGTCCACCAGCCCATGACGAGCGGCATCCGCAGCGGGGCGGTGTCCGGCGGCCGGCACAGGGCCGCGAACGCCGCCGTGCCGATGAGCAGCGCGGCGGCGATGTACGCGAGATAGCGGCCGGTGTCGTAGAGGCTCGCGGTGATCGGGTGCTCCGCCGGGGGCGCGGGCACCGCGGCTGCGGTGGGCGAGGGTTCACCGATGGAGAAGGTGAAGGCGCCGGAGACGGGATGACTGTCCGCGGAGACCACCCGCCAGGCGACCGTGTAGGTGCCGTCGTCGAGTCCGTCGGGCAGGCCGGCGCGGGCGGTGTCGGACCTGCCGTCGGCGTGCTCCGGCTCGCCCAGCGGCACCCGGTGGTTGTCGGGGCTGTAGATCCGGAAGGAGTCGTCGAGCAGGGCGACGGACTCCGTGAAGGTCAGGGTGACGTGCCGGGGTGCGGACCGGACGACGCTCCCGTCCTCGGGATCGGCTCCGCGGAGCGCCGCGTGGGCGTTCGCCGGGCCCGCGCTGCCGAGGAGGAGCAGGACCAGCACGGTGCCCAGCAGGACCAGCCCCTGAAGTCGCCGGGTCTCGGGGCTCGTCGCTCCGCGGCCCGTTGTTCCGGGACCCGCACCTCGTCCGACATCGCCCGCCGCTCCACCGCGCCGTCGCTGCACGTCGTTCCCCCCTCCCGGCCGTCCGGCAATCCGGCTTCAGATGGGGTACGGGCGTCAGGCGCGAAATGCTCACCACCGGGCGGAACGACGGTCCGCCGGTCCGCGTCACCTGTCGCCGAAGACCGCCTCCCTTGTGAGGAAAGCGAGTCGGGCCTTCTTCTCCGGCAGGTACACGTCCGGCAGATCGACCTCGGGCAGGACGACCTCGGGACCGGCCGTGAAACCCTGCCGCAGGAAGCGGGCGACCGCCTTCTCGTTGGCCACGTCCGGGTCGACCACCACGCGCCTGCGGTCCGGGCCCAGCAGGACGAACCCCATGAGCGCGGCCACCAGCGCGGCGGTCCACCCGGAACGCACCCCTTTCGGGCCGGCCGGAGCCAGCAGCAGGTGGACGCCGATGTCGCCGGGCTCGACGGGGTAGCAGTCGCCGACCCGGTCGGCCCCCGGCTCGTACGTCTGGAGCAGCGCGGCCGGCTCGCCGTCCTTGACGACGAGGTACGCGTGGTGGGTGTCCAGCGTGTCCATATGGGTGTAGATCTCGGCCACCTGCTGCTCGGTGAGGCCGTTCATGCCCCAGAAGAAGGCGCGTTCACCGCTCACCCAGGGGTGCAGTACGGGCGTGTCCGCCGACGGGGCGAGCGGCAGCACGCGTACGGAACCGAAGCCGTCGGCCACGTGCTCGTGAACGGCCACGCGGGACGCGTACGGGGCGGACGGGTCAGGCACCGGTCTCCTCCTGAGACTCATCGTTCCGCTCACGCTCTCCGTGCTCCCCGGTCTCCCCGTGCGGGGCCCGGACCACGTCCTCCCTGCGGAGCCCGTCCCAGTCGGTGACGACCGGGACCAGGTCCCCCGCGAGCCACAGCGGCAGCTGGTCGCGGTGGTGGGGCGAGCCGGGGACGCCCGAGGCGCCGAACGGCACCACCCAGCGGCTGTCCTCGCGGCGGGCCAGGTCCCAGACGTAACGGGCGGCCGGACCGCGCGCCGCGAGGTCGGTGAGACCGGGCACGGAGGAGGTGCACAGCACGCAGTCGTGGTCGCCGGACAGCGCGGGTTCGTCGTACGGCGTCGTGGGCGGCAGGGCCCGCCAGGGTGCCAGCCGGTGGGTGTCGCCCCAGGTGCCGCTCGGAGTACCGGCCGGATGCCGGGCGGCCACTTCCTCCAGCACCGCGCGTACCGCCGACGGACGGTCGATGCCGTACAACTCCTTCGCCGTCAGGAGGTGTTCGAGCGCGTAGCCGATCCGCGGTACCAGCGCGAGCCAGGGCTGGAACACCTCCGGGTAGGCCGGGGGCGAGGTCAGCCCGGCGAACGCGGGGTCCGCCGCCAGCCGCCGTACGAGCGCGCCGCGCACCGCCGCGTAAAGCGCCGCACCGGCACTGTCCGCGTCCATGTGCCGGTCCCAGGCCAGCAGCCGGTCGCGCAGGCCGGCCGCCGGTCCGGTCAGGCCGTCGAGGGCGGCCACGTGATCGAGGAGGGCGGCGGCGGAGGTGAGGTGGGTGTCCGTGTGGAGGGCGGGCATCCCGGCGGCCGACCAGCGTTCCCGCCGTGCGAGCAGCGCGGCGATACGGTCGGCGCGGTGCGGCGCGGCGAACTCGACGCCGAGCGGGGCCGCCGGGCCGCGCTGGTTGGCCATCACGGCGACGCCGCCGGTCAGTCCGGCGCGCGGCGACTCGTGCCAGCCGTCCCAGTCGTGGCCGGGTTCCCACGCGGGCACCGGACGGATCCGGTTGGCCTCGGCCCGGACCGGCACCCGGCCGGCCACCCGGTACAGGGTGCCGCCCTCGGTGTCGGCGGCCTGGACCACGTTGACCGGCTCGGCCCACAGGTCGAGGGCCCGGTCCACGTCGGCGACCCGGCGGGCCCTCAGCAGCGGCAGCAGGGCGCCGAACCCCAGGTCCCCGGTGACGCGGGGCGGGTAGCGCAGGGCGACGGCGACGGGGGGCGCGCCGGGTTCGGACACCCCGTCGTCGAGGCCCTCGGGGCCGCCGATGACCACCGGCCCCCGGCCGGTCTCGATCACCTCGACCTCGGCCGGGTCCTCGCCGGCGACCTCGATGGTCTCGGTGTGCCGGGCGGCCCGGTGCCAGACGCCGTCCGGGCCGAGCGCCTCCACCCCGGCGCCGGTACGGCGCAACTGCTCCCGGTAGAGGTCCTGGTAGTCGGCCATGGCGTTGGTGACCGCCCAGGCGACCGTGTCGGTGTGGCCGAAGTGGGCGATGCCGGGGACGCCGGGCACGGCGAGGCCGACGACGTCGAACTCCGGGCAGGACAGGTGGATCTGCTGGTAGACGCCGGGGTCCTCGACGAAGCGGTGCGGGTCCCCCGCGATCACCGCCTGCCCGGTCACCGTCCGCTCCCCGGCGACCAGCCAGCCGTTGCTTCCGGAGGTGCCGGGGCCGTCGGCGGCGAACAGCCCCGCGGCGTCCGGCCCGAGCCGCTCCACGGCCTGCTCGCGCCAGAGCTTCGCGGGGAACCCGGCGAACAGGATGTGCGTGGCGAGCCACACCGCGAGCGGCGTCCAGGGCTCCCAGCGGCCGGGCACGAGGGCGGCACGGGCGAACTCGGGGGCCGGGGAGGGGGAAGTGCCCGGGGCCGCCGCCGAGGCCAGTCCTTCGTTGACCCCCTCCCCGTACGCCCGGAGCCACTGTCCCGTCTCCGGGTCCCGCCGGTCCAGTTCGGCAAGGCAGCGGCGGGCCGTGTCGGCCAGGCGGACACGACGGGCGAAACGGTCCCAGGGGAGGGCCCCGGGGCCGAGGAAGGACGCCGAGGTGCCCTGCGCCCTGTGTCGTTCGGTCTCCAGCTGCCAGGCCCGGTCGAGGGCGGTGACCCGGCCCTGGACACGGGCGAGTTCGACGGCGTCACCCGCGCGCAGATGCGGAATGCCCCAGGCGTCCCGGAAGATCTCGCCGGTCACTGTGCCCCCATTCACTTTAGGTTAGGCTCCCCTAAGTAAGCTGTGGCGGAATCGTACGCGAAAGGTGAACGGACGATGGGGCAGGGGCGGGGTTGGGAGGGCGCGGTCCTCAAGTTGATGCGCGCCAAGGACTTCGAGTTCACGGTGACACGCGCCGAGGACATCACCTCCGACTACCGGCGGCTGCGCTTGACCGACGGCGGCATGCTCGCCGCGACCGGCGTCCACCCGACGATGTGGGTGCGGCTGTGGTTCGACAACGCGGGCAGACCGCACCAGCGGGCGTACACCCTCGTCGACCCCGACCCGGCGACCGGCACCTTCGGCCTGGAGTTCGCCCTGCACGAGGGGTGCGCCAGCGACTGGGCACGGGCGGCGAAGCCCGGCGACACCGTCGAGGCGACCGTGCAGGGCACGGGCTTCGACGTGCCCGGCCCCGCCCCCTCGCACGTCTTCGCGGTGGGCGACCCGGCCTCCCTCCCGGCGATCAACTCCCTGCTGGGCGCTCTGGGATCCGCACCGGCGACCATCTGGTTCGAGGGCACCCTGGAGGGGCTGCCCCGCCTCGCCGACCCGGAGCGGCACGAGGTGCGCGAGGTCCCGCGCCTCGGCTCCGGCACCCACCTCGTCGAGCAGGTCCGGGCGGAGCTGCCCGAGCTGCTGCGGGCCCACCCCGACCCGTACGTCTGGGTCGCCTGCGACACCGCGACCACCCGGACGCTGTCGGCGTTCCTGCGCAGGGAACTGGGCGTGCCCAAGCAGCGGATGCACGCCCTGGGGTACTGGCGCGCGAACTGACCGCACCCGAATTCGGACACACGAGCCCTCTTTGACGGAAATCAGTCAAGATCTGTACGCACTTGCCCGTGCCGCCGCAGCCAGGAGGCTGCGCCCGGAACGTCTGGGCCGGTAGGCTTCCCGTGTGATCTTCAAGCGCATCGGAAACGGCCGGCCGTACCCCGACCACGGCCGGGAAAGCACCCGGTCGTGGGCGGACGTCGCACCGCGCCCGGTCCGCCTCGATCAGCTCGTCACGACGAAGCAGCAGCTCGACCTCGAGACCCTCCTCGCCGAGGACTCGACCTTCTACGGCGACCTCTTCGCGCACGTCGTGAAATGGCAGGGCGATCTGTACCTGGAGGACGGGCTGCACCGCGCGGTACGGGCGGCGCTCCAGCAGCGCCAGGTGCTGCACGCCCGCGTCCTCGAACTCGAACTGGACTGACACTCCCCGCCCGCGGCCCTGCGGCCCGGACCCGTGCCGGCAGCACGCCGATGTGCCGGCGGGCCCTTTCGCTCCCGCCGGACACGCCTCTGCCGACCCGGGCTTTGACCCTTTCGGGTTGAACTACGCCTTATCGAATGATCATCCGGTAGGCATAGTGGCCGGAGCGCACTACGCTGCGCCCATGAGCATGCTGACTCCTCCCGGCATGGGCGGCCAGTACCGGATCCGGGGTGACAAGTACCCGCGGATGCGCCGCCCCCGACGCCGCGGCAGGCTCGTCGTCCTGGCCATCACCTCCGTCGCGGCGCTCGGCGTGGCCGGCTGGGGCACGCTGCAGCTCTTCGACGTCTTCACCGGGGGCGGCACCCCCGCCTCCGCGGTCGGCGTCAAGGCGGGCTGCGTCACCAAGGCGAGCCCCTCGCCCGGCCCGGGCCCCGGTGCCGCGCTCCCCGGCCCCGACCGGATCACGGTCAACGTCCTCAACGCCACGACCAGGTCCGGCCTGGCCAAGAAGACCGCCGACGAGCTGAAGAAGCGCGGCTTCAAGATCGGCGACGTGGGCAACGCGACCAAGGAGTACGACAAGGCGGTCAAGGGCACCGGCGTGCTCCTCGGCCCCGCGTCCGCTCTCAAGACCTCGCTGCCGGTGCTCGGCACCCAGCTCGCCGGCGCCGAACGCCGCACCGAGGCGTCCCGCAAGGGCGGCGAGATCGACCTGATCATCGGCGACGACTTCACCCGGCTGACGGCCGAGGCGGAGGCCGACCGGGCCCTCGCCGCGCTGAACGACCCCGAGCCCGCACCCGCCGTCAAGAAGAGCTGCTGACCCCGAGGCAGAGGCAGAGGGCGGGCAGGAGCACACACCGGCGGCCGCCCCGAAGCTCCGAACCCGAGCTCTCGGGACGGCCGCTTCGTACCGGCTGCGTATCGCCCGTGTACGGCTGTGCACCGGCGACGGACGGGCCCGCCCGGTCGGCTACTCGGCCGCCCCGTACATCCGGTCCCCCGCGTCGCCGAGGCCCGGCACGATGTAGCCGTGCTCGTTGAGGCGCTCGTCGACCGACGCCGTCACGACGGTCACCGGGGTGCCGGCCAGCTCGCGCTCCATGACCTCGACGCCCTCCGGCGCGGCCAGCAGCACCACGGCGGTCACATCGTCCGCGCCCCGCTTGATCAGTTCCTGGATCGCGGCGACCAACGTGCCGCCGGTGGCGAGCATCGGGTCCAGCACGTACACCTGACGCCCGGAGAGGTCCTCCGGCATCCGGGTGGCGTACGTCGAGGCCTGCAGCGTCTCCTCGTTGCGGATCATGCCGAGGAAGCCCACCTCTGCGGTCGGCAGCAGCCGGACCATGCCGTCCAGCATGCCGAGGCCGGCCCGCAGGATCGGCACCACCAGCGGGCGCGGGTGGGAGAGCTTGACGCCCGTGGTCCGCTCCACCGGCGTGTGGATGTCGACCTGCTCGGTGCGCACGTCGCGCGTGGCCTCGTAGGCGAGGAGGGTGACCAGCTCGTCGGCGAGACGGCGGAAGGTCGCGGAGTCGGTGCGCCGGTCGCGCAGCGTGGTGAGTTTGTGTGCGACCAGGGGGTGGTCGACGACGTGGAGACGCATGGCCCCACATTAACCGGGCAGGGACGGGCCCGGCTCCCCGCACACGGCAAGCCTCGAGGCCCGCCGCTACTCCTTCGGTGGCGTCAAAACGCTCGTCCGGGGGAAAGTGGCAGGGACGGACTGGGGTGATGAGGCAATGTCTGAGCGGAGTTCCCGAAACGAGCCGTCGGTACGGGAGACACCCGGCGGCCTGCACGGCGAGATCGGCGAGCGCCGCGTCGACCTCGCATCGGAGGTGTCCGGCGTCGCCGGGGTGCCCGGCATGACCGGACCGCCCGGGGCTGACGAGACCGACGCCGAGCGGCGGCGGCGGCGCGCCCGGTTTCTGCGCGAACTCGCCGAGGCCAGAGAACTGCGTGACCGGGTCCAGCCGCGCCGCGCCAAGGCGGCCCGGCTGCGGCACGCGATGCGCATGCGGACCTTCCGCTGGTAGGAGTCCCATGGCGTCCCGGAACGGGGCGCCTCCGGTGAGCGAGGCGCCGCGGACCCGACGGAAACAGGCCCGGCTGCGGGAAGATCGCGGCCCATGCGGGTGTTTGCCGAGTGGCCGTACGAGGACCGCAGTCCGAGCCGCGTACGATCCGCTGTGACGGCAGCGAGCGCACCGACGGGTCCCGGGCAGGCTCCGGGGGAACACTCGGCGGCGCGGGGTCAAAACTGCCGGACACAGGGAGCCGAAGACGTCCCCTGTCGGCCTTGTTTCTGCCACGATTCCGAGTGGGCGGGGCTCGTGGAGCACTCCTCGCCCACACACCTCCGCCGGGGGGATCCCCAACCGGCGCACCTGAGACCAGTGGGAGAGTCACGGTGTACTTCGCCGCACTGCTCGCGCGCACCGAAGACGGGTGGGAAGCGAGCGACACGGAGCTCGACGATGTGGAGACCCTGTCCGATCTGGCCGACCTGGCCCGGGAGGCCGCCCCGGACGAGGACACGGTGCTCGTACTGATCGAGCAGGAGGACGGCTGGTTCGGCGTCGTCCGCGTGGACGGGGAGGACGACCCTCGTATCTACGTGTCCGACGCCGCGGCCGCCGCCCGCAGCAGCTACGGCGAGATCCTGCTCACCGACGAGCTGCTCGGCCGGGAACCGGGGAACGACGGCCCCGACCTGGACGCCCTCGACCTCGACGGCACGGAGGACGGTGGACCGGGCGACGAAGCCGACGAGGACGTTGCGGCGGACACCGGTTCCGCCGATTCCGTGCTGCACGGGCCGGTCGGCGACGCCCTGGTCCTGGACGACCTGGGTGTGAGCGAGAAGGACCTGCGCTCGCTGTCCGGGGACGCCCTGGGCACGATCGCCGAGGTCCTGGGCGCCGCTGAGGTCCTGGAGACCGTCCGCTGACCGGGCCCACCCCGCCCGATCCGGTGCGCGCCCCCTGGCGGGCCGCGATGCGGCTCGCCCTGGCCGAGGCCGAGCGGGCCGCCCGGGGCGGGGACGTCCCCGTCGGCGCGGTCGTCCTGGCGCCGGACGGCAGCACCGTGCTGGCCTCCGGGTACAACGAGCGCGAGGCCGGCCACGACCCCACCGCGCACGCGGAACTGCTCGCTTTGCGGCGGGCCGCCGCGACGCTCGGACAGTGGCGGCTGAGCGGCTGCACCCTCGTGGTGACGCTGGAACCCTGCACGATGTGCGCGGGCGCCGTCCAGCAGTCCCGGGTCGACCGGCTCGTCTACGGCGCCCGGGACGAGAAAGCGGGCGCGGTCGGCTCCCTCTGGGACGTCGTCCGCGACCGGCGGCTCAACCACCGGCCCGAAGTCGTCGAAGGAGTGCTCTTCGAGGAGTGCGCGCACCTGCTCACAGCGTTCTTCCGGGACCGCTGAGGCAGAGCCGCCGCATCCCGAATACCGATTTCAAACCACCGCGCCGCGTGCTGTAGGGTCTCTCTCGGTAGCGTGTCCGAGCGGCCGAAGGAGCTCGCCTCGAAAGCGAGTGTGGCGCAAGTCACCGAGGGTTCAAATCCCTCCGCTACCGCAGGTGAAGGGCCTCGTCATCAGACGGGGCCCTTCGTGCGATCATGGGCCCGCTCGGCATACAGGGGTGACGCCGGTACACAACAGTGACACCGGTGCGCAGCAGCGACAGGGGGAGGGCCGCGATGGCGGTGAACGCGAAGAGGGTCGCCGTCTACGTCCTCGCGGTCTTCGCGCTGTATGTGGTCATCACGGATCCGGACAAGGCGACGGACTACGTCCGGATAGCGTTCGAGGGCATATCCGACGCCGCGACCGCCGTCGGGGACTTCATGACATGGCTCGCCGGCGGAGGAGACCGATGATCCGCCACCTGGTTCTGTTCAGGCTGAACCAGGGCGTGGAGCGCGACGACCCGCGCGTCGTCGCGGGCGCGGAGGTGTTCCGTTCGCTCGGGGGCAGGATCCCGGAGATCCGCTTCTGGGAGTGCGCCTGGAACATCAGTGACCGGCCCGTCGCCTACGACTTCGCCATCAACTCGGCGTTCGACGACGTCGGCGCGCTGCGTCGGTATGTGGAGCACCCGGAGCATCAGGCGGGTGTCGGCCTGTGGCGCGAGTTCGCCACGTGGGTGATCGCCGACTACGAGTTCTGAGCCTTCGCCCCAGCAGCCCTCCGTCGCGACGACGGGGGGCTTTCCCGCATTCCCGGCACCACTCGCCCTCAACACGGAATATGCGGTGCTTGCACACAGTGAGCATGTCTTGTGATGCTATGACTGCTTTTGACGGATGAGTTGACCGATGAAGAGGTGGCGTTGACCGTGTCGGCCAGTACTGCGCCGCCCCAGGACCAGGTGTCCGCCCTGACTCCGGCTTCGGCTCAGTCCCCGGACACCCCGGCCACGCCCGCCGCCCCTCCCGCCTCCCTCGCCGGCCCTCCCGACACTCCACCGTCCGCCGCCGCCCTGTCCCCTGCCAAGCGACGCGGGGCGGACACCCGGGCGCTGACCCAGGTGCTCTTCGGCCAGCTCAAGAACCTTCAGCCGGGCACGCCGGAGCACACCCGCGTACGTGCCGCGCTCATCGAGGCCAACCTGCCGCTCGTGCGCTACGCAGCCGCCCGCTTCCGCTCCCGCAACGAGCCGATGGAGGACGTGGTCCAGGTCGGCACCATCGGGCTCATCAACGCCATCGACCGCTTCGACCCGGAGCGGGGCGTGCAGTTCCCGACGTTCGCGATGCCGACGGTGGTCGGCGAGATCAAGCGGTACTTCCGCGACAACGTCCGCACCGTCCACGTACCGCGCCGGCTGCACGAACTGTGGGTGCAGGTCAACAGCGCGACCGAGGACCTCACGACCGCCTTCGGGCGCTCCCCGACGACCGCCGAGATCGCCGAACGGCTGCGCATCACCGAGGAGGAGGTGCTCTCCTGCATCGAGGCCGGACGGTCGTACCACGCCACCTCCCTGGAGGCCGCACAGGAGGGCGACGGACTCCCCGGGATCCTCGACCGGCTCGGCTACGAGGACCCGGCACTGGACGGTGTCGAGCACCGCGACCTCGTCCGGCATCTGCTCGTCCAGCTCCCCGAGCGGGAACAGCGGATCCTGCTGCTGCGGTACTACAGCAACCTCACCCAGTCGCAGATCAGCGCCGAACTGGGCGTCTCCCAGATGCACGTGTCCCGGCTCCTCGCACGCAGTTTCCAGCGGCTGCGTTCCGCAAACAGGATCGATGCGTAATCCCTGAGAGCGAATCGCTCACCAGTACCCTTACATGCCTTTCTGGCCTGAAACACCACCAGACCCCTTGTTTCCAGGGCCGATTCACGGAATCGATGTCGACATGTCACTACAGCGCGTTGCCGACATGTGACATTCTGCCGGAAGCGCGTTTGCCGAAGCCCCGGCTCCGGTATTCAGGTGAAGGCTGCGTTCCTCGGACGGGAGCGTCGGCCGCGACCGTCCCGCGACCCAAAGGGGGTGGCATGTCCGCAGACCAGGGCAGCTCGAAGGTGCTCACGCTCACGGAGAGCGAGACAGCTCCCAATGCTCTCGACGTACTCGGCCCCATCGACGATGCTCCGGCCCTTGCGGCCGCGCCGGCTCCAGATCTTCCGGAGGCAGTCCTTCCGGAGACAGTCCTTCCGGAGGCAGTCCTTCCGGACACGGCGGCGATCGACACCCGCACCCTGTCCCGTTCCCTGTTCCTGCGGCTCGCCGCACTCGACGAGAACAGTCCGGAGCACGGCTATGTCCGGGACACCCTGATCGAGCTCAACCTCCCACTGGTGCGGTACGCGGCGGCCCGTTTCCGCTCGCGCAACGAGCCGATGGAGGACATCGTCCAGGTCGGCACCATCGGGCTGATCAAGGCGATCGACCGCTTCGACTGCGAACGTGGCGTGGAGTTCCCGACGTTCGCGATGCCGACGGTGGTCGGCGAGATCAAGCGCTTCTTCCGCGACACGTCGTGGTCGGTGCGGGTGCCGCGCCGGCTGCAGGAACTGCGCCTGGCGCTGACGAAGGCCGGCGACGAACTCTCCCAGAAGCTCGACCGCTCCCCGACGGTCGCCGAACTCGCCGCGGTCCTGGGCGTGTCCGAGGAAGACGTCGTCGACGGACTCGCGGTCGGCAACGCGTACACGGCGTCCTCGCTGGACTCCCCGGCGCCCGAGGACGACGGCGGCGAGGGCTCGCTCGCGGACCGCCTCGGTTACGAGGACATGGCGCTGGAGGGCGTGGAGTACCGGGAGTCGCTCAAGCCCCTGCTGGCCAAGCTGCCGCCCCGGGAACGGCGGATCATCATGCTGCGCTTCTTCGCCAATATGACGCAGTCACAGATCGGCGAGGAGGTCGGCATCTCCCAGATGCACGTCTCCCGGCTGCTCACCCGGACCCTGGCCCAGCTGCGCGAGGGCCTCATCGCGGACTGAGACACACCGACCGCCGGTAGCCACTGGCTCTCGCCATCGGACATCGGCCCATGGGCTCCATCGGCCACCGGTTACCGGTACCGGCCCGGACCTGCGGCCGCCGGGGCGCCCCTCACGGGCGCAACGGCGGCCTCCGCGCGTCCTGCCGCCGGGTCAGCCCAGCGCCAGCCAGGCCACGGCCGCGACGATCGCCACGGCGACGACGACGCCGACGATCAGACCGATACGCGGACCGCCACCGCTCGTCGCGGTGGCCTGCTGCCCCTGAGGGGCGTCGTCGACGAACGCGCGGAACATCTGGGTGCTGCCGGCGGGGTCGTGGTTGCCCTGCGGGGCCTGGGAGTTAGCCATGGCCCGAGACACTAGCGAACCGCGCGCACAGGCCCCAAGCGGGGGCGCCTCCCGGGCGCCCGCACGGAGCGCCCGCACGGAGCGGCCCCGATGGCGGCCGGAGCGCCAAGCCGGTAGGGCGGAATGGCCGACGAACCGCCCCACCTGCGCATTTACGATTCACCATGCGTGTCTTTGCCAAGTTTTGGGTACTTGAACCTCGTTCTTTATGTGCCTTCAGCAACCATCCCCTTCTACCGTTGCCCTAAGCAACGAACGGGAGGTGTCATGGCCGAGCAGGCGCGGTACGAGGAGCTGGTACGGCAGCTCAGTGCCTTCAGCACGGTGAAGCGGGAGCTGCGCCGGAACATGTCGGCCGACTTCCACAGCGGCTCCGCCGCCGTGCTGACGGCCATCGGCCGACACGGCGACATGCGTATGAGCAGGCTCGCCGAACTGCTCGCCGTCGATCTGTCGGTCACCAGCCGCCATGTCACCCATGTGGCCGAGCGCGGCTGGATCGAGCGCTCCCCCGACCCGGCCGACAAGCGCTCCCGCATCCTGCGCCTGACCCCGGCGGGCCAAGACCAGCTCGACGCGTTGTTCCGACAGGCCACCCAGCTGCTCGCCGAGCGCCTGGACGACTGGTCCGACGACGAGATCGGCCTGCTCGCCCAGCTCATGTCCCGGCTTCGGGACAGCTTCAGCGACTGCCGACCCACGCCCCGTGCGACACCACCGCCGAGCCCCGCACCACCGGCGCCTCGCGCCCCGCAGGACACCGAGACCGCCCCTGCACCCGTACACCCGTAAACGAGTAGGAGAAGGAAGTCCATGGCAACGACCACACCGACCGGTGTGCGGGCTCGGGCCGGGCACGGGGGAGACTCCTCCGGAAACGGCGCTCCGATGTCCCACCGGCAGATCCTGGAGGCGCTGTCGGGCCTGCTGCTCGGCATGTTCGCAGCGATCCTGTCCTCCACCATCGTCTCCAACGCCCTGCCCGAGATCATCACCGACCTCGGCGGCGGCCAGAGCGCCTACACCTGGGTCGTGACGGCGGCGCTGCTGTCGATGACGGCGTCCACCCCCCTGTGGGGCAAGCTGGCCGACCTGATCAGCAAGAAGACGCTGGTCCAGACGGCCCTGGTCATCTTCATCGTGGGCTCCGTGGTCGCCGGCACGGCGCAGAACCCCGGCATGCTGATCACCGCCCGGGTCATCCAGGGTCTCGGCGCCGGTGGTCTGACCGCGCTGGCCCAGATCATCATGGCCGCGATGATCTCCCCCCGGGAGCGCGGCCGCTACTCCGGCTACCTGGGCTCGACCTTCGCCGTCGCGACCGTGGGCGGCCCGCTGATCGGCGGCGTGATCACCGACACCTCGTGGCTCGGCTGGCGCTGGTGCCTGTACGTCGGTGTGCCGTTCGCGCTGATCGCCCTGGTCGTGCTGCAGAAGACCCTGAAGCTGCCGGAGACCAGGCGCAGGGTGAAGGTCGACTGGCTCGGCGCCTTCTTCATCACCGCGGCCGTCAGCCTGCTGCTCATCTGGGTCACCTTCGCCGACGACAAGTTCGCCTGGGTGTCCTGGCAGACATACACGATGGTCGGCGGTGCGCTGCTGCTCGCCCTGGTCTTCCTGTTCGTCGAGGCGAAGGCCGCCGAGCCGATCATCCCGCTGCGGCTGTTCCGCAACCGCACCATCACGCTGGCCTCGGCCGCCTCGCTGTTCGTCGGTATCGCGATGTTCGCCGGAACCATCTACTTCAGCCAGTTCTTCCAGCTGGCTCGGAACGAGTCCCCGACCATGTCGGGTGTGCTGACCATCCCGATGATCGGCGGTCTGTTCGTCTCCTCGACCGCCTCCGGTCTGATCATCACTCGGACCGGCAAGTGGAAGGCCTGGCTCGTCGTCGGCGGCGCGCTGCTGACCGCCGCTCTGGGGCTGCTGAGCTCCATACGCCACGACACCCCGTACTGGCACATCGGCGTCTTCATGGCGATCATGGGACTCGGCGTCGGCATGATGATGCAGAACCTGGTGCTGTGCACGCAGAACCAGGTCGATCCGAGCGACCTCGGAGCCGCCAGTTCCGTCGTCACCTTCTTCCGGTCGCTCGGCGGCGCGGTGGGCGTCTCGGTGCTCGGCTCGGTCATGTCGACCCGGATCAGCCACTACGCCCAGGACACCATCGGCTCGCTGAGCCCGCAGGAGCAGGCCGCCGCCGCCAGGTCGGCCGGCTCCGGCGCACTGCCGGACATGGACCTGCTGCCCGACGGCATCCGCACCTGGCTGGAGAGCGCCTACGGCCACGGCATCGCCGACATCTTCCTCTACGTCGCCCCGATCGCCTTCCTCTCCTTGCTGGTGACGCTGTTCATCAAGGAGGTCCCGCTGCGGACCTCGGGCGCGCTGGCCCAGGCCGCCGGGTCGCTCTCCGCCGTGCCGGTTCCGGTGGCTGCCGGGACGACGGGCGGGACCACCGGCGGGGCGGCAGAGGCCGACACCGGTGCCGACGCCGACGCCGACGCCGACGCCGCGAACGTCCCGAGCCGGTCCGGCTCCGGCTCCGGCTCCGGCTCCGGCTCCGGCTCCGGCAAATAATCCGGGACCGCACGGTCCCCACGGCCCCGGTCCGCGGCGGCCGGCGCGCTCTCAGCGGAGGCGCGCCCCGCCGCGGGCCGTTCTTCTTCGCCGCGGGTGGAGGGAACCCGCCGGCCCTAGGCTGGCGCCATGGCACCGAACATCGCGACGAACACCCGCGTCTCCCTCGACGAGTTGCTGGACTTCGTACGGCCCCGGCACCGCGCGATCCTGCTGACCCGGCGGGCCGACGGAAGTCCTCAGGGGTCGCCGCTGACCTGCGGGGTCGACGACTCCGGCCGGATCGTGCTCTCCACCTACCCCGAGCGCGCCAAGACCCGCAACGCCAAGAGGGACACCCGCGTGAGCCTGATCGTCCTCAGTGACGACTGGAACGGGCCCTGGGTACAGGTCGACGGCACCGCCGAGGTCGTCGACACGCCCGAGTCGGTGGAGCCGCTCGTGGAGTACTACCGGAACATCGCCGGTGAGCACCCCGACTGGGACGAGTACCGGGCGGCCATGGTCGAGCAGGGCAAGTCGATCATCCGGATCACCCCGGAGCGGTGGGGCCCGGTGGCGACGGGCGGTTTCCCTGCACGGCTGGCCGAGGGGGAATAGCGAAAGGGCGGTGGCTCCCGGTGCCACCGCCCTTCGCCTGCTTGCCTGCGCCCGCTGAGCGGCGTCAGCCGTCGGCCTTCCGGGTGAGGTCGTAGAAGGTGGCCGAGCCTGCCGTCACCTCCTTGAAGTTCTCCTCCACCCAGGACGTGATCTGCGAAGAGGTGCTGGAGTCACCGGAGCCGTCGCCCTCGCCCGTGCCTCTGCCCATACCGCCGCCCACGCCACCGCCGGCGACGAAGTAGTGGATCTTGCCTTCCGTCACGTACTGCTGGAACTGGGCAAGGGACGGCGACGGGTCGGTGCCGTTGAAGCCGCCGATCGCCATCACGGGTTCGCCGGTGGCGAGTTGGTAGCTCGCGGCGTTCTGGGCGCCGATCGCGGCGGCGACCCAGGTGTAGTCCTCGGCGTCGGTCTCCAGCAGTTCCCCGGCCTCGGGGTCGACACTCGCGCCGCCGAGCAGTCCGCCCGTGCCGCCGCCACCGCCGCCCGGCATGCCGTTCTCGGCGCTGCCGCCGATACCGCCCTGCTGGTTCCGGCCCCTTTGGCCGTCCTGGCCCATCGGTCCGCCGCCGGGGAAGCCGCCATTGCCGCCATTGCCGCCGTTGCCGTCGGTGCCGCCCCCGGGCGGGGCCTGGCCCTGCTGGTTCTGCCGGCCCTGACCTCCCCCGCCGGGGAAGCCGCCGCCTCCGCCAGGACCGTCACCCCCGCCCTGGCCACCCCTGCCGCCTGTGCTCGCGCCCGCCGGACCCGCCGTGACGAGGGAACCTGTGTGCCCTTCCTGCACCGTGCTCAGCGTGTACGCCGTCGGACCGGCCAGCGCCACCACCAGCGCCGACCCGGCCACCGCGAGCGCCGGGCGGCGGCCGAGCCGGCCCACGAAGACCAGTCCGAGTGCCGCGGCCAGCCCGCCGACCAGAACCAGCCACTTCAGCCAGGGCAGGTAATCGGGCGTGCGGGCGAGCAGGACGTACCCCCAGGCGGCGGTGGCCGTCGCGGCGGCCGCGAGGGCGAGGGACGCAGGAACCGAACGGCGCCTCTCCCACAGGGCGACCGAGCCCATGCCGACCAGTGCCGCGACGTACGGCGCGAGGGCCACCGTGTAGTACTCGTGGAAAATGCCGGCCATGTAGCTGAAGACGGCGGTCGTCATCAGCAGCGAGCCGCCCCAGACCAGGAACGAGCCGCGCGCCGGGTCGGTCCGCCCGGCCCTGCGGGTGAGAACCAGCCCCGCGACCAGCAGGATCAGCGCGGCGGGCAGCAGCCAGGAGATCTGGCCGCCGATCGAGGAGTTGAACATCCGGTCCCAGCCGGTCTCACCCCACTGCCCGCCCCCGGCACCACCGCCGGGCCCACCGGCGCCACCACCGGCGACACTGCCCGTCTCCTCGCCGTTGAGCCGCCCGAGACCGTTGTAGCCGAAGGTCAGCTCCAGGAAGCTGTTGTTCTGCGAGCCGCCGACGTACGGGCGAAAGGACGCGGGCCACAGTTCGACGACCGCCACCCACCAGCCGCCGGAGACGACCAGCGCGAGGGCCGCCCATGCCAGCTGCACCAGCCGCTTCCTCAGCTTCACCGGGGCGCAGACGCCGTAGACGAGCGCGAGGGCCGGGAGGATGAGGAAGGCCTGCAGCGTCTTCGCCAGGAACGCGAAGCCGATCGCGGCACCGGCCCACACCAGCCACTTCGTACGGCCGTCCTCCAGGGCCCGGACGACGAGGTAGCAGGCGAGGGACATCAGCAGCGCCAGCATGGCGTCGGGGTTGTTGAACCGGAACATCAGCGCGGCGACCGGCGTCAGCGCCAGTACGGTGCCCGCGATCAGACCGGCGGCCGGACCGAAACGGCGACGCACGGACGCGTACACGACGGCGACCGTGCCGACGCCCATCAGCACCTCGGGCACGAGGATCGCCCAGGAGTTCAGGCCGAAGAGCCGCACCGAGAGCTCCATCGGCCACAGCGAGGCCGGGGGCTTGTCCACGGTGATGGCGTTCGCCGCGTCCAGCGAGCCGAAGAAGAACGCCTTCCACGACTCGCTACCCGCCTGCACGGCCGCCGAGTAGAAGGAGTTGGCGTATCCGGACGCGCTCAGGTTGTACAGGTACAGCAGCCCGGTCGCCAGCAGCAGGCCGAGGAAGGCCGGGCGCGCCCAGTGGGGATCCTCGGACCCGCCGCGCCACAGTCTCCTGGAGAGCGGCTGCCGCGGTTCACCCGCCGCGGGGGCAGGAGCAGGGCGGGAGGCCGACCGGGGTGGTCCCCAGGGGGCGGGGTCAGCCCCGGGACTCGCCCCGGGACTCGTCTGATCGGACTGCGTGGTCATCGAGGGTTCCTCGGGTCGGTGTCGGCCGGGCCGGACGCGCGGGAGGCGCGGGAGGCGCGGGTGGCGCGGGTGGCGCGGGTGGCGCGGGGCACGTAGGGCGGGCACGCCGGCGGGAGCCGCATGGTCGCGTCCCGCCAGGAGCGGTCGGTGTCGGAGGTGTCGGAGGTGTCGGAGGTGCCGAAGGTGTCGGAGGTGCCGAAGGTGTCGGAGGTGCCGAAGGTGTCGGAGGTGCCGAAGGTGTCGGAGGTGCCGAAGGTGTCGGAGGTGCCGAAGGTGTCGGAGGTGCCGAAGGTGTCGGAGGTGCCGAAGGTGTCGGAGGTGCCGAAGGTGTCGGAGGTGCCGGAGGTGCCGAAGGTGTCGGAGGTGCCGGAGGCCCGGACCTGCGGCGCGATGTCGCCGTGGTGACGGAGGGCATGGGGGGCGCGGTCCGGGAACACCCATGCCCGGAACAGCAGGAACCGCAGCACCGTCGCGGCGAGGTTGGCGGCGATGAGGACCGCCAGTTCGGTGGAGTGGGCGGGATCGCCGGCCGCGGCGTCGAGCGCGGCGAGCGAGCCGGCGGTCAGCAGGAGGCCGATACCGAAGACCACCAGCCCCTGCGCCTGATGCCGCACCACGCCGCCGCGCCCCCGCACCCCGAAGGTCAGTCGGCGGTTGGCAGCCGTGTTGGCGACCGCCGAGACCAGCAGGGCGAGCCCGTTGGCGGTCTGGGAACCGGTGAAGCTCCGGAAGCCGCTGTAGAGCAGCAGGTAGAGCAGGGTGGACAGCACGCCGACGGTGCAGAAGCCGACCAGCTGCCGTGCCAGCCCTCTCGGTACGCCCGTCAGTTCGCGGTCGCGCGGGTCGTCGCCGAAGGGCCTGGCCAGCCGGTCCAGCGGCAGTGAACCGGTGGCCAGCGCCCTGCCGACCCGCCACACGCCCTTGAGGTCGTCGGTCGCCGTCCGGACGATGTGCACGGTCGAGTCGGGGTCGTCGACCCAGTCGACCGGTACCTCGTGGATCCGCAGCCCCGCGCGCTCGGCGAGCACCAGCAGTTCGGTGTCGAAGAACCAGCCGCTGTCCTCCACCAGCGGGAGCAGCACCTGGGCGACGTCCCGGCGGATCGCCTTGAACCCGCACTGCGCGTCGGAGAAGCGGGCCTGGAGCGAACCCCGCAGGATCAGGTTGTACGAACGGCTGATGAACTCACGCTTGGCACCCCGCACGACCCGCGAACTCCGGCTCAGCCGGGAGCCGACGGCGAGGTCCGAGTGACCGGAGATCAGCGGGGCGACCAACGGCAGCAGGGCGTTCAGGTCGGTGGAGAGGTCCACGTCCATGTAGGCGAGGACGGGTGCGTCCGAGGCCGACCAGACGGCCCGCAGGGCCCGGCCCCGCCCCTTGTGCTCCAGCCGGAAGGCCCTCACCTCCGCGATCCGCTCCGCCAGCCCCGCCGCCACCTGTGCGGTGGTGTCCGTGGAGGCGTTGTCCGCGATCGTGATGCGGAACGCGTAGGGGAAGGTGCGGGTGAGGTGCCCGTGCAGTCTGCGGACGCACGGCTGGAGGTCCTTCTCCTCGTTGTAGACGGGGATCACTACGTCCAGGACCGGCGTGGCTGCTCCCTCGACCGGGAGGTGCTCCCGGGCCGGCAGGTGCTCCCACGCCGGCCCGCTGTCGGAGAAAAAGTCGGTTCGCATGACACCAACTCTTCTCAAGTCCCCTGTTCTGACCGTGTGTTGAGGCTGTGCTACACCTGTGAGTACGGAGCCTGGGACGCAGACACGTGGGGGTACGGGGACGCGTAGGACGCGGGCGCCGGCTGCGGTGCGAGCGGGGAGAGCGGTGCGAGGGCGGGCAGCCGGAGCGTGAACACCGTCCGCCCCGGCACGCTCCGGACGGTCACCGCACCGCCGTGCGCGGTCGCGACGGCCTGCACGATGGCCAGCCCCAGACCGGTCGAACCACCGGCCGGAGAGACCACGGAGGCCGAGCCGCCCGAGCGGGTGCGCGCCGCGTCTCCGCGCGCGAACCGTTCGAAGACGTGCGGAAGCAGCGCCGGCGGGATGCCGGGCCCGTTGTCCTCCACCTCCACGTACAGCCAGGGACCGTGGAGCAGCACCCTCGCGGTCACGGTGGTGCCCGGCGGCGTGTGGGTGCGGGCGTTGCCGAGCAGGTTGACGAGCACCTGCTGGAGGCGGGCCGCGTCGGCGTGCGCGGTGGCGGGTTCGTCGGGCAGCTCCAGCCGCCAGTGGTGGTCCGCGCCGGCCACGCGGGCGTCGCTGACGGTGTCCACGACGAGCGGTACCAGGTCGGTCTCCTCAAACTGCAGGGGGCGCCCGGCGTCCAGGCGGGCGAGCAGCAGCAGGTCCTCGACGAGCAGGGTCATCCGGCCCGCCTCGGACTCGATCCGCCGCAGCGCGTGCCGGGTGTCGGGGCCGACCTTTTCCCGTCCCCGCCGGGTGAGTTCCGCGTAGCCCCGGATGGAGGCCAGGGGCGTACGCAGCTCATGGCTGGCGTCCGCGACGAACTGCCGTACCCGCGTCTCGCTCGCCTGCCGGGCGTACAGCGCGCCGTGGACGTGGTCGAGCATCCTGTTCAGGGCTGCGCCGACCCGGCCGACCTCGGTGTGCGGATCGCACTCGGCCTCCGGGACCCGTTCCTCGAGGGTCACCTCGCCGTGGTGCAGCGGCAGTTCGGAGACACGGGTGGCGGTGGCGGCGACCCTGCGCAGCGGACCGGTCGCGACGCCTACGAGGACGAACCCCGCGATTCCCGCCGCCACCAGCCCGGCGCCGGTGACACTCACCTCGACCAGGAGGAGGGTGCTGATGGTGTCGTCGGTGTTCTCGGTCGGCAGCGCGACGTAGAACACGCCCTTCCGGCCACCCAGGTACTCCACGCGGTACTCGCCCAGCCCGGGGATCTGTGCGGTGTGCGGCTTCTCGTCGCGGGGGACGGCGGCGAGCGCGGCGAGCTGGGCGTCGGTGAGCGGCTCGGCCTCGGGCGTCGTGAACCCGTTCTCCTCCTTGGAGTTGCTGACGGTCCCGTCAGTCACCCGGTCGTCCTCGACCGTCGCACCGATGGTGCCGATGCCCTGCGGGCCGGTCACGACGAATTCGAGCGGATCCTGGTCGTCCAGGTGCTGGGGCCACGGCCGGCCGTCGTCGGGCCCGCCGACGGCACGCATCGCCACCTCGTGCAACTGCCCGTCCAGCTGCTCGTACAGATGCGAGCGCAGGGCCAGCGTCGTCACCGTGCCAATGACCGTGCACACCATGGCGATCAGCACCACGGACGCGACGACGAGCCGGGTCCGGAGCGTGCGCGGTGTGCCCGCTCTCCGCCGTGGACGCGGCCGTCGCCGTCCGCTCACGACACCGCGGGCTTGATCAGGTACCCGGCACCGCGCCGGGTGTGGATCATCGGCTCCCGGCCGGCGTCGATCTTCCGGCGCAGATACGAGATGTACAGCTCGACGACGTTCGCCTGCCCGCCGAAGTCGTAGGACCACACCCGGTCGAGGATCTGCGCCTTGCTGAGCACACGGCGCGGGTTGCGCATCAGGTAACGCAGAAGTTCGAACTCGGTGGCGGTGAGGTGGATGCCCACCCCGCCCCGGGTCACGTCGTGACTGTCCTCGTCCAGCGTGAGGTCGCCGACGACCAGCAGGGACTCGGACCGGCGGTCGGCAGCGCCGGAGCGCCGGATCAGCCCGCGCAGCCGCGCGACGACCTCCTCCAGGCTGAACGGCTTGGTCACGTAGTCGTCGCCGCCGGCGGTCAGGCCCGCGATACGGTCCTCTACCGTGTCCTTGGCGGTGAGGAACAGGACGGGCACGTCCTGGTGCTCGCGGCGCAGCCGCCCAAGCACGGCCAGCCCGTCCATGTCCGGCAGCATCATGTCCAGGACGACGGCATCGGGCCGGAACTCGCGCGCGGCCCGGACGGCGCCCTGACCGTCCCCCTCGCTGCGGATCTGCCAGCCCTCGTAGCGCAGGGCCATGGAAAGGAGTTCGGTGATCGACTGCTCGTCGTCCACCACAAGCACGCGGACGGGGCTCCCGTCCGGCCTCAGCAGTTCGGTGCGCCCCTGGGGCGAGGTCGTGGTCATGCTCCACAACCTCGCGGGGACCTCTGAGAGGGCCCTTTCGTAAGTCTGTGTTTTCCCTGAGAATCCCGGTGCGCGACGGGGTGGCGCGCGTTTCGGCCGGTGCTGTCGGCGAGGCCGGCCTTGTCGCCGAGGCCGGCGAGGTGTGCAGGCAGCCGGGCGTACGGCGGGCGAAGCCGACCGCCCAGCCGTTCAGCCACCGCGCCATGCCGGACTTGTGCGGACAGAGCATGGCCGTGAAGGCGCGTACCCCGAACTCCCTCAGCGGATCGGCCCGTTCGCTCTCCTGCTGCCGGTAGGTGATCGGCCACTCGACCCCGCCGGTCAACGGTCCGAGCGCGTCGAAGTAGGCCCACACCCTGCGCAGCACCCGCTCCGGCATGAAGTGCGTGTGCACGTCGACCAGCCCGGGAAGACCGGGAAGACCGGGCCCCTCCCCGAACCGCCGCACCTCGACGGATTCCGAAGCAGCGGCCGAGCCCGCCGCCGACACCGACTCCGCCGCCGTGAGGTGATCACCCGTACCCCCACGATCACCCGTGGCCGCCCCCCGGGTCCCCCCGTACGGCGGGACCGAACGAGCAGACCGCGCCCTGTTCCAGCAGCCGCGCCGGGCCCCGGGTCACCCCGGTGATCCCCGCCTTGACCATCCCCGGTCCGAACCACGCCAGATACACCCGGTACGGCCACGGAGTGCGCCCCCCGCACTTCCGCGCCGGCACCACCCGCACCGAGCGGACACGCGTGCCCCCGCGCCCCGCCACATGTCCGTACGCCCCCTTCCTCGACCGCGAAGGCCACTCGTTTCCCCAGGTCAACGCGGTACGCCGCCCGCCCTCCCACACCAGCACGAGACCGTCCGCCGACCAGCGCAGCCCCGAGCATCTCCATACCCGTGCCATCTCCGACGAGAGTAGGGGCGGGCACTGACAACGCCCCGCGTCCACTCCCTGCCCGTCCACACCGAGGTGCCGAGTGCCCCCCGTGGTGCAAACCTGGAGGAGGCGCCGTGCACCTCGGCGCCCACTCGGGGACAGACCGCTCGGGGACAGCCGGAAGGGCGAGCACATGGCAAGCAATGTCGGCGGAACACACCGGGCAGGCTGGGAGCCGCGCAGCGCCTGGGCGACGAGCTGGACAGCGGCCGCGGCGGTGCTGATGACCTTCGGCGGGATCATGGCGATCTTCCAGGGGATCGCGGCCATCGCCGAGGACGACGTCTTCGTGACCACCAGCAACTTCACCTACGCGTTCAGCCTGACCGGCTGGGGCTGGGTGCACCTGATCCTCGGCGCCCTCGTCCTGGCCGCCGGGCTCGCCCTGTTCAGCGGGGCGGTCTGGGCCCGCGTCACAGGCGTCGCACTGGCCGGCCTGAGCATGCTCGCCAACTTCGTGTGGCTGCCCTACGCGCCGGTCTGGTCGATCGTCCTCATCGTCATCGACGGCTTCATCATCTGGGCCCTGTGCTCACCACGCCGCGAGACGACGCCCCAGACCTAGGAACACCACCCCGGCCTCCCCCCGCCCCATGGAAAGCAGCGAGAAGAAACCCGCCACGGCATCGAGCAGCGTGTGGCGCCGACTCGCCCAGACGGCCGGCGCGACCGTTCTGGTCACCGCCTACTTCCTGCTCCCCCTCGACCGCCTGGGCCCCCGCCAGCCCGTTCTGAGCTGGACCCTCTTCGGCCTGGCACTGGGTCTCATCGCCGCCCTTCTGCTCCAGCAGATCGGCCACGTCCTGCTCGACCACCCACACGCCCGGCCCGGACTGGTCATCCCCCTGCTGATGTGCCTGTCCATCCTGGTCTTCGCGACGGCCTACCAGGCCCTGGCCCAGCACCCCGGCGAACTCGTCGGCCTCGCCACCCGCCTGGACGCCCTCTACTTCACGCTGGTCACCCTGGCCACCATCGGCTACGGCGACATCACCCCCCACGGCCAGGCGGCCCGTCTGGTCGCCATCCTCCAGATCCTCTACACCTTCATCTTCCTCACCGCGGCCGCCACAGCCCTGAGCCGCCAGCTCCACACCACGCTCCTCCGCCACAGAACCGATCACCGGCACAAATCCTGATCCCGCCCGGTCCCTTTTCCGGCACGCAAGAGCCCCGCCGGTTCGACCGGCGGGGCTCTTGTCTCTGTGCACTCGGCAGGATTCGAACCTGCAACCTTCTGATCCGTAGTCAGATGCTCTATCCGTTAAGCTACGAGTGCGCGTTTTTCAGTTTCCTCGCCGCTCCCAGCCCTCTGCGGGCTCGCTCGCGGCGACAGGAAGAACATTACATGACCGCCACCGCCATGTGAAATCCGTTTGGCCCACCCCTTGTGACCTGGGGGAACAGCGGTTCGGACCGATATACAACGAAGCCCCGGCCAGGCGGGCCGGGGCTTCGCAATCGGTGCGGAGGCGGAGGGATTTGAACCCTCGATGGGCTTTAAGGCCCAAACCGCATTAGCAGTGCGGCGCCATAGACCGGACTAGGCGACGCCTCCGTGCACACCATCCCTCGCGCGAGCGCGGTTCATGTGGTGCGTGCCGATGATGACACAGTCGTGCGTGGTGTCACCAATCGCCCCCCACGGTACTAGGCGCGACGGCCGCAGAGCAAAGCTCTTCCGGCAGGCGCACGGCGGGCGCGTCGTCACCGTATGCGGGCAGGCCGAACCGCGTGGAGGTCCCGCAACGGTTCGGGGTGCGGCGGGACGGGCCGTGGCCGGTGACGGGCGGCGGAAGCGTTACGTCACCTTCACGTTACGTTACGTGCGACCTCGGTCTCATCCGGCGTCGCGAGAGCAACCCCAGCCCTTAGACTCCCTCGCGTGACACGTCGGGGGCCGGTTGGCAAGATGGCCCGGACGGTCGGCACGCAGCGGAACAGGAAGGAAGCGCCTCGTGAGCAGCAGGCCATCCCGAGGCACTGCTCGCCTCGCAGCCATACTGGACGCACTTCCGGACGCCTTGGTGCTGGTCAACGCCAACGGAACGGTCGTCAACGCCAACACCATCGCCCTCGAGGCCTTCGAGACCCCGGGCACGGCGCTGGTGGGGCGCGGGCTGCTCGACCTGCTGCCGGAGTTCGACTCCAAGCTCATCCCCGGCTCCATGCGCCGGCCCGACCACATCGACCCGCGGGCCCGCACCAAGCCGACGCGGATGGTCGCCCGGCGGACCGACGGGACCGAGTTCCCGGTCGAGGTCACCAGTGCGAATCTGGAGACCGGCCAACAGGCCTACGACAATTACGGCTACGCCGGCGACGAACTGCTGATGCTCGTCGTACGCGATCTGTCCGGCACCGTGGACACCGAGGCCGAACTGGCGCGTTCGCAACGGCAGACCGAGATGATCCTGCGGGCCGCCGCCGAGGGCGTCGTCGGCACGGACACCGACGGGCGGATCGTCCTCGTCAATCCGGCCGCCGCCCAGATGCTGGGCTACCGCGCCAGCGACCTCGGCGGACGTGAGCTGCACACCCTCATCCTGCACTCGCGCGCCGACGGCTCCCCCTTCCCGTACGGCGAGTCCCCGCTCGCCGACACCCTGCGCTCCGGACGCAAGCACCGGGTGCGCGGGCAGGTGCTGTACTCCAAGAGCGGCGACAGGGTGTCAGTCGACCTGACGACCGCGCCGGTACGCGACGGCGACCAGCTCGTCGGCGCCGTCATGACCTTCACCGACCGGCGTCCGTACGACACGCTCGTCAAGGAGAAGGAAGAGACCGAGCGGCAGCACGCCGAGGAACTGGAGCGGCTCGACGAGGAGCACGCCTCCGAGCTCACCGCCCTGCGCCAGAACCACGTCCGCGAGCTGGAGGAACTGCAGGAGGCCCACACCGAGGAACTCGCCGCGAACGAGGAGCGGTACGCCGCGCTCGGCGAGCGGGAGAAGGACCGCTTCGAGGCCCTCACCGGCCGGCACGAGCAGTTGCTGACGCTGCTCGGGCAGTCACTCAGGAGCCCGCTGGAGGAACTCCGCCGCGACCTGACCGCGCTGGCCGCCGACGACGCCGGACAGCTGTGGCCCGAGGCCAACCAGGTGCTCCACCACCTGTCGGCCGGCTACTCCCGGATCACCACTCTCATCGACAACGTCCTCGGCTTCCAGCGGCTCGACTCCGGAACAGAGAAGATCACCCGTACGAAGGTGATGCTCGACGCCGTCGTCGCCGCCGGTGTCGACGGGGCCGTGGAACTCATCGGGCCCGGCCGGGTGCAGTTCGCCGTGCACGCGCCGCCCATCGAGGCCGAGGTCGACGCGCACCTGCTCGCCACCGCCCTCGCCCACCTCGTCGCGGATGTCGCGGGCGTCGACGCCACCGGCAACACTCCCGTGTCGGCGGGCGGTTATCTGGACAACACGGTCGTGGTCGCGGCGGCACAGCGCGGCGAGGTCGTACGCATCGAGGTGCGCGGGCCGTACAGCGGCGGCGACCCGGTGCACGAACCGATCGTGCGCGGGATCGTACGGGCGCACGGCGGTGTGCTGCAGACGCACGAGGTACCGGGGATGAGCGGCAGCGCGTTCGTCCTCGAGGTGCCCATCGGGGCCGGTGCGGGTGTGGTCGCCGCAGGCCAGGCGCCCGCTCAGCTCGCTCTGCCCGCTGGAGCACCCGCGGCCGAGGGGCAGGGCGTGGCACCGGTGCCCGGAGCCGCGCCAGGCGCGGCTCCGGCCGAGGAGGCTGCCGCGGGCGGTCAGCGGGGTTCCGGTGGCGGACGGCGGAGGGCCCGGCGGTCCTCGGTGGACGCGTTCCTGGACAGCAAGGTGCCGGGGGCCGACGACGACTCCGGCGCCGGTACGGACGCCACGGCACCCACCGGCCGGCGCAGGCGCCGGGCGTCCGCGGAGCCCGTACAGCCCGTACAGGTTCCGGCTCAGGCGTCCGGCGGGACCGGACGGCGACGCGGTCGGCCGGCCGAGGGCTCGGAGGCCGCTGCTGCCGCCGTCGGCCCGGGTGCGGGTGGGGTCGTCGGCCCGGCCGGTGCGATCGGCTCCGGGTCCGGTGTGTCCGAGGGGGCCGTTGTCACGGCCGCCGAGTACGCGGCGGGGTCCGCCGCCTCGAACACCGGGCTGGGCGGGACCGTACCGCCGCAGGGCGTGCCCGTCCCCGCCGGGGGGCAGCGTGCCCGGCAGGCCTCCGGTGAGCAGCACGCCCTGCCGCCCGCGTTGCCCGCGGTGGGCGGCGGGGACGGAACGGCCGGTGTCTCCCAGGGGCAGGGGCCTGACCAGGGGGAAGGGCAACAGGCTCAGGCAGCCGGGCGACGCCGGCGTGTGCTGGCGGCGGCGACCGAGCGGGCGGCGGCGCAGGAGGCCGCGCCCCGTACGGTGTTCGCCCTGCCGCCCGCCGAGCCGGACCAGGGGGAACAGGCCGGGGCCGTCGACGTGGTCGGGCAGAGCCCGGCGCAGGGGCCGGCACAGGGCCCGGTTCCCGTGACGGCGCCCGGACCGGCTGCTTCCGGGGCCGCGCCGATCGACGGGGGGCGCCATGACGCCGCCCCTCACGACCAGTCTGACGATCACACTCCTCCGCAGCCGCACCCCACCAGCGCCCCGACGGGCCGCCGCCGACGGGCCGCCGCCCAGCCCGCCGAGCAGGGCACGGCGCCTTCGCCGGCGCAGGCCGCTCAGGCTCCGGCATCGGGGGTTCCGGTTCAGGCCCCGGGGGGCCCGGCCGGAGGTCCCGCTCAGCCGGTTCCCGTACCGGTCGCGCCGGTGCAGGGTGCTGCACCGCAGGGAGCGGCCCTTCCGTCGGGCGCTCCGCCGCAGGACATCACGGTGCAGGGGCACATGGCCGCCGTCCCGGGACAGCTGCCGCAGGCACAGGCGCCGGGGCAGGCATCCCACGATCAGCTCCAGGCGGCTTCCGCCGGACAGCCGTTGCCCCAGCCGACAGCGCTACCGCCCGCTGCCCGGGAACAGCCCTCGGCGCAGGGACAGGCGCAGCCCGTCGCTCCGGCCGCGGAGCAGCCCGCCTCCGTGGCCCAGCCGCTGCCGGCCGAGGCCGCGCCTGGGCAAGGAACTCCTCCGCAGGGCGACCCGTCCGCGCGGCCTCCGTGGCCCGCCCCCGGTGACACCTCCGGCGCCGGAACTCCCGTACCGCCGAACGGCATGCCGGCGCCGACGCCCGCGCCGGCCGCCCCGCTGCCTCCCGAGAGCGCGACGCCCGCGCAACGGACCGCTCAGCCGCTCCCCGTCGAAACGGCGGCACCGTCGGTGCCGGTGGACCCGAACTCGACCCAGGGGCGTGCGTTCAGTGTGCGCACGCTGGGGCAGGGCGTGCCGTTCACCCGGCAGGCCGCCCAGGTCCAGCAGCCGCTGCCGTCGGCCACGCCGCCCCCGCATCAGCCGGGCGGCTCGGGCCGCCGCCGCAAGCTCGGTACACGCCCCGAGCCGGCCGCGGGCCAGGAGCAGAGCGCGCACCCGTACCCGGCGACCGGCTCCGCCCCCACCCAGCGGCAGGCCCAGGCAGTGCCCCAGACCCCCGCCCGCGCCCAGGCGCCCGCGCAGACACCGCCCCCGCAGCCCCCGTCACAGACCCAGCCGCAGCACTCGATCGCCGGTCAACCGGGCCAGCCGGGCCAGTCGCGGCTCGCACCCACGACCGAGGGCACGGGACGCTCGTACGCCATAGGAGCACCGGACGCGGACGCGGCCGAGGGGCCCGAGCCGCTGGACGGTCCGGGCGGGGCCGTCGAGGTGGCGGACCTCCCTCGTCCGCAGCCGATGGACGACGAACTGCCGCCTGAGCCCTTGGACAACCCGCGTCGGCTGCTGGTGTGGCCCGCGCCGGACGTCGCCACACAGCAGGCGCTGAGCGACCGCGGCTACCGGCCGGTGATCGTGCACTCGCGTGAGGAGGTCGACGCCCAGATCGCGGCGTTCCCCGCCGCGCTGTTCGTGGACCCGCTGACCGGGCCGATCACCCGTACGGCGCTCCAGTCGCTGCGGACGGCGGCGGTGGCCGCCGACGTACCGGTGCTCGTCACGGCCGGACTGGGGCAGGCCTCGCGCGACGCCGCCTACGGCGCCGATCCCGCGGTACTGCTGAAGGCCCTCGCGCCGCGGGACAGCGAGCAGCATCCGCCGCGGGTGCTGCTGATCGAGGAGCACGCGGAGATCGCGCTCGCGCTGACCGGAACGCTGGAGCGGCGCGGCATGCAGGTCGCGCGGGCCGCGGGCGACGCGGACGCGGTGGCGCTGGCGGGGCAGTTCCGGCCGAACCTGGTGGTGATGGACCTGATGCAGGTACGCCGTCAGCAGGCCGGGATCGTCGACTGGCTGCGGGCGAACGGGCAGCTCACCCGCACCCCGCTCGTCGTCTACACCGCCACCGTCGACCAGGGGGACCTGCCTCGGCTGGCCTCCGGCGAGACGGTGCTGTTCCTCGCGGAACGCTCCACGAGCGACGAGGTGCAGGACAGGATCGTCGACCTGCTGGCCCGCATCGGCACCAACTGAGGCACGCCGGTCCGTACCGGGGGTGCCGCGCCTTGCCTCCGGGCGTATGCCGACGCGGCCCCGCGCACGTCGGCCCGGTGGTCGACCGGCGCATGCGGGGCGCTTCACAGTGCGTCCGGCGCGCGCCGAGGTGCGCGCCGGAGCCCGTCAGAGCTGGGTGATGTCCAGTGTGCCCTCGGCGTACTGCCTGCGCAGCACCTTCTTGTCGAACTTGCCGACGCTCGTCTTCGGCACCGACTCGATCACGGTCCAGCGCTCGGGCAGCTGCCACTTGGCGATCCTGCCCTCGCCGGCGAGGAACTCGCGCAGCGTGGCGAAGCCTGCGGTGGAGCCCTCCTTGAGGACGACGGTGGCCAGCGGGCGCTCGCCCCACCTGTCGTCCGGGACGGCAACGACGGCGGCCTCGGCGACGTCCGGGTGAGCCATCAGCGCGTTCTCCAGATCGACGGAGGAGATCCACTCGCCGCCGGACTTGATGACGTCCTTGGCCCGGTCGGTGAGGGTGAGGAAGCCGTCGGGCGAGATCGTGCCGACGTCCCCGGTCTTCAGCCAGCCGTCCTCGCTGAACTTGTCCGCGGGGCGCAGGGGTTCGGCCTCGGTACCGTTGTAGTAGGCGCCGGCGATCCAGGGGCCGCGCACCTCCAGCTCGCCCGCGGACTCGCCGTCCCAGGGAAGGCGTTCGCCGCCGGGGCCGGTGAGCCGGGCCTCGACACCGGTCGGGAAGCGGCCCTGGGTCAGGCGGTAGGTGAACTCCTCGTCGGTGCCCACGGCATGGGCCGGCGGGCGGGCGATGGTGCCGAGCGGGGAGGTCTCCGTCATGCCCCAGGCGTGACAGACCCGCATGCCCAGCTGGTCGAACGCCTCCATCAGGGAGGGCGGACAGGCCGAGCCGCCGATGGTGACCTGGGTGAGGGAGGAGACGTCCCGCGGCTTGGCCAGCAGTTCGGCCAGCAGGCCCTGCCAGATGGTGGGGACGGCGGCGGCGTGGGTCGGGCGCTCGCCCTCGATCATCTCGGCGAGCGGCGCGGGCTGCAGGAAACGGTCCGGCATCAGCATGTTGACGCCGGTCATGAAGGTGGCGTGCGGCAGACCCCAGGCGTTGACGTGGAACTGGGGGACCACCACCAGCGAGGTGTCCTGGTCGGTCAGACCCATCGACTCGGCCATGTTGACCTGCATCGAGTGCAGGTAGATCGAACGGTGGCTGTAGACCACGCCCTTGGGGTCCCCGGTCGTGCCCGACGTGTAGCACATGGCCGCGGCGGCACGTTCGTCCAGCTCGGGCCAGTCGTAGGCGGTGGGCTTCCCGGCGATCAGGTCCTCGTACTCGTGCACCCGTACCTGCGCCCGCGCCGCGGCGTCCGCCAGCGCGGAACGGTCCCCGGGGCCGGACACGACAACGTGTTCGAGCGACTTCAGATGCGGCAGCAGCGGAGCGAGCAGTGGAACCAGCGAACCGTTGACCAGGACCACCCGGTCGGCGGCGTGGCCGACGATCCACACGAGCTGCTCGGCCGGAAGGCGGAGGTTCAGCGTGTGGAGCACCGCGCCCATGGAGGGGATCGCGAAGTACGCCTCGACATGCTCGGCGTTGTTCCACATGAGGGTCGCGACCCGCTCGTCGCCGGTCACTCCGAGGTCGTCGCGCAGGGCGTGGGCCAGCTGCGCCGCGCGGGTGCCGATCTCGGCGTAGGAACGGCGGTGCGGGTCGCTCTCGCCGGTCCAGGTGGTCACCTGTGACGTGCCGTGGAGCACCGACCCATGGGTCAGGATCCTCGAAATCAGCAGCGGTACGTCCTGCATGGTGCTCAGCACGGCGTCCTCCCGGGCGACATTGCCTACGCGGCGGTAACGGATGTGCTGATTCTGCGCACATACCGCTTGGTATGTCACTAGGGGGACGGATGATCGATCACACCCCGCGAAACGACTTTTCCGGTCAGGATCGGACTAGACCCAGCTCAGCGTCGTCCCGCAGCTTGCCGAGCGCCCGCGACACGGCCGACTTCACCGTGCCCACCGATACGCCGAGCACCTCGGCCGTCTGCACCTCACTGAGGTCCTCGTAGTACCGCAGGACGACCATGGCGCGCTGCCGCGCGGGCAGCCGCATGATCGCCCGCCACATCGCGTCGCGCAGCGCCTGCTGCTCGGCCTGGTCGTCGGCCGCGGACGGCGGATCCGGCTCGGGCAGTTCCTCGCAGGCGAACTCGTCCACCTTTCGCTTGCGCCACTGCGACGTCCGGGTGTTCAACAGCGTCCGGCGCACATAGCCGTCGAGCGCACGGTGGTCCTCGATGCGCTCCCAGGCGACGTACGTCTTGGCGAGCGCGGTCTGCAGCAGATCCTCCGCGTCACTCGGGTTCCCGGTCAGGGACCGGGCGGTACGCAGGAGCACCGACTGGCGGGCCCTCATGTACGACGAGAACGACGGGTACGGGAGGGTCTGCGTCGCTGGAGCAGCGGCGTTCGAAGCGCTGGTGCAGACGGGTGTGGTCATGCCTCAACGCTATGAGCGGGGCGCGTCCGGCGGATCGGCCCCAGGTCCCGAAGCCACGTCCCCCTCAGGTTGTAGGGGCCGTGCCTGCTGCACCTCCTGAGGGTGGACGAGCGGTGGAGAGCCACTGCGGGTTCACCCCTGAGGGGAGGCACACCAGCACCCAGGGACCTCACCCGTCCCCCAAGGGCTCTCCCCGACATCCTGGGCGCCCCCGCGCCCCGAGCGCCGAGGTCTGTATGCCCACGTCCTCCGCCACGAGAGCCCGCCTCTCGTGCGACTTCACCGCGCCTCGAACGGCAGCGGGCACCCCAACCCCCAGCGGCTCCCCGGCCCCTCCCTCACCGTCGGCCCCCGCTCACGCGGCCCCTCGTCGTCCCGCACCGCCTCCTCTCCCCCCCTTATCCCCTCACGAGCCATGAGGTTCCCGACCGGCCGCCAGACATCACCTCCTTTTCAGCTCCACCCCCTCACGCACACGCACACACGGGTACAAGCACAGGCACGCGGACCGCCTCCCACCCGATCGGGGAACCCGCCCCCGCGAGACATGTGCGCGGCTGTGCCGAAACACCGACGCGCACACGCCCCGCGCCCCACGAAGCACACCCCGCGCAGGCCGTCAGAGGACCGCCGGCCCCCCGCGCCTCACCACCACAGCGGGGCGAAGCTGATCGCCACGTTGTCGTTGCCCTGACTGACGGCCGTGAAGGCGGAGCCGTTGACCTGGGCGGTGCTGCTCTGGTTCGAGGCACCGGAACCGACGGCCTGCTGCTGCGAGGTGGCCGAGTTGCCGAAGTTGTCCCCGCCGACGCCGCTTCCGACCACACCCGCCGTGGCACTCGCGGCCGTGGCGCTCGAGCCGTCCTCCGCGAGAGCGCCGCTCTCCGCCGCCGCGACGCCGGTGAAGAGGGCTGCCGCCAGCGGAAGGGCGGAGACGGCGGCGATGACGCGGGCGGTACGGATGCTTGCCATGTTGTGTTTCCTCCAGGACCGAGGACACACCGGCTCATGACCGCGTGTGTCCGATATACGGCTGTCACCAGGAAAGTCGGCCGACCGCCCCGGGCTGTACTCGACGTCGCAAGAGCAGGATTGCCCACCGAATAACCGCGAACCACCCCTGAAGCCATCATTCGCACGCAAGCGTGAGGACAAGTCAATAAACCCCTACCGAACCCCTAATCCATCCTCTCCGCTCGAAAAGGGCACCTCGCATCAAGCCCCACAAGAGGTGAAGCGTTTCGGCACACTTCCCGCCGCCCGCGCGAACCCCGGCGCGCCACCCCACCCCTCTTCCTTTCTTCGAACATACGTACGAACATAGAGGCATGGCCACCACCGACCGGCAGGCCACGGCGCCGGCCCTCGCACACGCCCTGTCCGCCGCCGAACGCGGACTGGCCGTCATCCCGCTGTCCCGGACGAAACTCCCCGCGCCGCGTTCCCCACACCGCGACGAACCCGATTCCCGTCCCGATCCCGCCATCCGCTGCCGCGGCGAGTGCGGCCGCCTCGGGCACGGTGTCCACGACGCCTCTGCCGACCCCGCCCGCATCCGCGCACTCTTCGCCGCCGCCCCCCAGGGCCACCGGCTACGGCATCGCCTGCGGACTGCCCGCGCACCACCTGATCGGCATCGACCTGGACACGAAGACCAGCACCGACCCCTCCGCCGCCCTGCGCGAACCGGCCCTGCGCCACCTGTTCACGATCCCCTCCACGGTGGTCGTCCTGACCCCCAGCGGCGGCCGCCACCTGTGGCTCAGTGGCCCGCCGGACGTCGTCGTCCCCAACTCCGCGAGCCGGCTCGCCCCCGGCATCGACGTCCGGGGCGCCGGCGGCTACCTGGTCGGCCCGGGCTCCCGACATCACCCGTCGCGGGGACCGTTTGCGTACGACCGCCCAGAGGGTGCGGTCGTACGAACTGGTGGCGAGGAGGCCGAAACGGTCGGCCGTGGCCACCGCGTCCAGCACCTCCCGCCACGACTGTGCGGAGAGTGTTTCCGGCACCTCCGCCTCGATGGCCGTGCAGTCGTCGCGCTCCTCCACGCGCGTGGCGGGCCCGACGGCCGATAACCGGGCCGCGACGGCCCCCGCGCGCTCCTTGGAAGCAGGCGCAGGACAGCCCTTCGATCAGCGGCGACCACTTCGAGTGAAGCTGATTAACCAGATCAGAGCTAGTGGACCAGCTTCTCCATATGCCTGAGCAACCGCCCTATCTCCGCATCGCCGACGAGCTACGGCGGCGGATCGCGGAGCACGAGTGGGAGCCGGGGGAACGACTCCCCTCCCGCGCCCAGATCGGCCAGGAATACGGCGTCGGTGACAACGTGGTGCGCCGGGCGCAGGAGTTGCTGATCTCCCAAGGTGTGCTCGAAGGCCGCGCCGGTTCCGGCACCTACGTCGCCGAGCCCCGACAGCGCGTGTGCGTGGTCCGGTCGTCCGCGCGGAATGGTGAGCAGCCCAGCGGCTCACCATTCCGCGCGGACATGAAGACCGTGGGCAGGCACGGGGACTGGGAGAGCCGGACCGAGGCCAAGGTCCCCGCCCCGGCGGAGATCGCTGCGCGGCTCGGTATCGCCGAAGGCGATCTGTGCGTACGGACCGCGTACGAGTTCCTCGCAGACGGGCGGCCGGTACAGCTGTCGACGAGCTGGGAGCCGTACGACCTCACCGCCGGCACACTCGTCGTCCTCCCCGAGGGAGGGCCGCACGCCGGGGCAGGGGTCGTGAACCGCATGGCCGCAATCAGCATCACCGTCAGCCACGCCGTGGAGCAGCCCGAGCCACGGCGGGCGACCGCCGAGGAGGCCCCACTCCTGGGCATCCAGAAGGGCTCACTCGTCACGCACATCCGACGGACGTACTACAGCGACCAGGGCCGCCCCGTGGAGACCGCGGACATCGTCGTACCCGCCGCGCTCTGCGAAATCGTCTACGAGATCCCGAACTCTCGATAGCCGTCCGCGCGTGCCCCCTACGTGCCCCAGCGTGCCCCTTGCGTGCCCGTTCGAGCGGGAAACCGCGGGGAACAGCGGGGAGCAACAGGGCCGGACATGAGAACGACCCCCGACCGAATTACCAGGTCAGGGGCCGTTCTCACTGCTCGTCGTGCGGAGGCGGTGGGATTTGAACCCACGGTGACATCGCTGCCACGACGGTTTTCAAGACCGTTCCCTTAGGCCGCTCGGGCACACCTCCCCGCGCCCGCCGGGTGATCGGCGGTGCGGGGACAAGGGTAACGGGTCGGTGCGGGCGGGGTGGGATCAGCTGTCGCCGACGCGGGAGCCCAGGGTGAGTTCCGTGGTCTGCTCCTTGCCGTCACGCTCGTAGGTGAGGGTGACCTCGTCGCCCGGCTTGTGGGTCCAGATCTCGCCGATCAGGGTCGGACCGGAGTCGATGACGCGGTCGTCGAGCTCGGTGATGACGTCACCGGGCCGCAGGCCGGCCTGGTCGGCGGGACCGTCGGGGTCGACCGCCTCGGAGCCGGCGGCACCCTGTTCGGTGATCTTCGCCCCGCCCGTGCCCTCCTCGAGGGAGACCGACGCGCCGATCTTGGCGTACACCGGCTTGCCCGTCTTGATCAGTTCCTGGGCCACGTACTCGGCCTGGTTGATCGGGATGGCGAAGCCCAGTCCGATGGAGCCGGCCTGGCCGGTGCCGAAGCCGCCGTTACTGGTGGACTGGATGGCGGAGTTGATACCGATGACGTTGCCCTGGGCGTCCAGCAGAGGTCCACCGGAGTTGCCCGGGTTGATCGAGGCGTCGGTCTGCAGGGCGCTCATGTACGAAGCCTGGCTGCCGGCGCCGTCACTGGAAGCCACCGGGCGGTTCTTGGCACTGATGATGCCGGTCGTCACCGTGTTGGACAGGCCGAACGGGGCACCGATGGCGATCGTCGAGTCGCCGACGGCGACCTTGTCGGAGTCGCCCAGGGTGAGGGGCTTCAGGTTCGAGGGGGCATTCCGCAGTTTGATGACCGCGACGTCGTAACCCTGGGCGTTGCCGACCACCTCGCCGTCGTACTTCTTGCCGTCCGGGAAGGTCACCACGACCTTGCCGCCGTCCACGGCATCCGCCACCACGTGGTTGTTGGTGACGATGTGCCCCTGGGTGTCGAACACGAATCCCGTGCCGGTCCCGCCCTCACCGCTGCTGCTCTCCGCCTCGATGGTAACCGTGCTCGGCAGTGCCTGGGCGGCCACGCCCGCGACCGTGCCCGGGTCGCGCTTGACGTTGCCGCCGCTGGTCGACGACGAGACGGTCGTCGAGCCGTTGCTGTCGTTGTTCTTGGCCAGCGTGTAGCCGAGGCCGCCACCCAGGCCGCCCGCGACCAGCGCGGCCAGCAGGACTGTGGCGATCAGGCGGCCACGCCTGCCACCCTTCTTCGGTGCCGGCGGCTGCTGGTACGAAGAGCCCCAGCCGCCCGCGCCGTGACCGGCGCCACCGTCGTACGACGGGGTGCCCGACGCCGGGGGCGGGGGCCAGGAGGCGTCGGGCGGGGAGGAGACTCCCGACGGAGAGCCGGCCTGGGGCTGGTTCTGGGCGCCATGGCCTCCCTGAGCGGTATGTCCGGCCGGCTCGCCGTATCCGCCGCGGTCGCCGCCACCGTGTGCCGGGTACTGCGACGAGCCGTGGCCCTGTGCCGCCCCCGGCACGTTCGGCGGGACGGGGGGCAGGGGGGTCGTCGGGCTGCCCCCGTCCGGAGCCTGGTGCTCCGGATGCGCCTGAGCAGCACGAGCGTCCACCGGCGTGGGCGGTACGGGCGGGGCCGGGGGTACCGGTACGCCCTCGCTTGTGCCCTCGTTCTCGGTGCTCACAGCTCTCTCCTCGATCCACGGCTGTTGTTCCAGGTCGCACTCGGTCACGCTCATTCACGCTCGTTCACGCATGTCGACGAGTCCGGCGCGCTTCAGCTGTGCGTATCTCTTTGTATGCCGTCAGCTTTTCCCATGGGCCGTCAGGGCACCATAAGCCGTTCCTGTGGGTGCGAGGCCCTTCCTTATACAAGGCATTACTCACCAAGGGTGCATCATCCCCATACCTCCGGCCCATGCCCCCGATCAGACCGTCGCGTCGACCCGCCCATCGACACCCAGGCGACCGCACCGGCACCCCCCGTGCGATGGCACCATGACGCGGTGACCCATGCACGTCAACGTCCGATCCAGGTCGTCGCCCACCGCGGAGCCTCCGAGGACGCCCCCGAGCACACCCTGGCCGCGTACCGCAAGGCGATCGAGGACGGCGCGGACGCGCTCGAATGTGATGTACGCCTGACCGCGGACGGTCATCTCGTCTGCGTTCACGACCGCCGTGTCAACCGTACGTCCAACGGCCGCGGTGCGGTGTCGGCACTGGAGCTCTCCGATCTGTCCACCCTGGACTTCGGCTCCTGGAAGACGCGCGACCCACTCGGGGGACGGGTCGAGGAGCCCGACTGGGAGCACAGGCCGGAGGACAGGGAGGCGACCTCCGTCCTCACCCTGGAGCGGCTGCTGGAGCTGGTCGCCGATGCCGACCGCCGGGTGGAGTTGGCGATCGAGACCAAGCACCCCACGCGGTGGGCGGGACAGGTGGAGGAGCGGCTGCTGCTCCTGCTGAAGAGGTTCGGCCTGGACGACCCCGGCTCCCCCGAGGAGTCACCGGTACGCGTGATGAGCTTCTCCCCGCGGTCGCTGCATCGTGTGCGCGCCGTCTCACCCACCCTGCCGACGGTCCATCTCATGCAGTTCGTCTCGCCCCGGCTGCGCGAGGGGCGGCTGCCGGAAGGGGTGCCGATCGCGGGCCCCTCGATCCGGATCGTCCGCAGCCACCCCGCGTACGTCGAGCGCCTGAAGCAGTCCGGCCACCAGGTGCACGTGTGGACCGTGAACGATCCCCAGGACGTGGACGCCTGCGTCGGCCTCGGGGTCGATGCCATCATCACCAACCGCCCCCGCGCGGTGCTCGACCAGCTCGACCGCTGAGCGACACGGGACGGATCGACCAAGCGGTCCGTGCGGTCCGTGCGGTCCGTGCGGTCCGTGCGGTCCGCGGTGCCCGCGCTGTCCATGTTGCCCGTGCGGGGCTCTTGACCGCGGACCCCCTCTCACTCCATCCTCACATCTCGGCCACATCGACGAAATCCAGCCACTCGATTGCGGAGAGTGCTCCGGCGCATTCGGTAAGCGCTCGGTTGTTTCGAGTGCGTCACCGCACATGAATGGGCCGGTTTCCGGTTCAGGCCCATGGGGCATTCACACCGTGGCGTGGGGCGAAGGAGGTCTCGGGGGTGGCGTTGGTGGTGGCACAGGAGGTGCCCACGTCGTCGAGCATGGCCGTATCCCATGGCCCTGTGGACGTGGGAAAAGCGAGGCGCCGTATGCGCCTGCAGTTGCGCGACGGCGGCGTGGCGGACGCGGTCATCGACGACGCCGTACTGATCCTTTCCGAACTGCTGAGCAACGCGTGCAAACACGGCAGGCCCCTGGGTGGCGCCCTGGCCGGGGAGGGCGACGTCCGCGCAGCCTGGCAGGTGGATCCCCGCGGCCGGCTCATCGTGGAGGTCACAGACGGTGGAGGCCCGACCCGGCCGGCGCCGGCGACCCCGTCGGTCACCGCGCACGGCGGCCGGGGGCTGAACATCATCACAGCCCTGGCCGAGGACTGGGGTGTACGTGACGAGGTGCCCGGCGAGGTCACGGTATGGGTCGTCGTCCACGACGACGTGTACGACCCGGACGCCGGACACCGGCGCGACGACTTCGCCGCACGGGTGACGACCCCCGCGGTGTCCGAGATGGCCGAGATGACCGAGATGGCCGGCCTGGGGTTCGCGGACGCCTTCGACCGCCTCGACTGACCGGCGCACGTGCGGCGATCCCCACGGCCACCCCGCGTGGCCGTCCACCGCCGGCCCCGTCGGCCGTCTCGCGCGGCCCCGGTCCCGTACCGCTTGTGCGTTGCCCACAGGCGGCACGTCGTCCGCAGGGTCCCTTCGGCCGCGTCGTGAACGACTAGGCTCCCGCCCGTACGAGACGAGCCGTAACCGGGAGACACCCACGATGGCCAAGAAGCGCCCCCAGACCAAGGCCAAGCGCCCGCAGCCCACGGACGGAGCCCGCGCCGCAGGCGCTGACGGGAACTTTCCGGTCGTCGGCGCCCGCGAGCCCTGCCCCTGCGGCAGCGGACGCCGCTACAAGGCCTGCCACGGCCGTGCCGCCGCACACGCCGTGACCGAACTGGTGCAGCGCCCGTTCGAGGGAGTGCCGGGCGAGTGCGACTGGGTGGCACTGCGTGAACTGGTGCCTGCGGCCACCGTCGAACTGCCCCTCAAGGACGGCCTGCCCGACGGCGTCCCGTCGGTCACCCTGGCCACCGTGCTGCCGATGGCCTGGCCCGCGCTGCGCCGTGACGACGGTTCGGTCCTCCTCGGCCTGCAGAACGACACCTCGTCCGGTGACATCAGCCGCGACCTCGCCGACACCCTGCGGCGGGCGCTCACCGCCGCTCCGGGCACACCGGTGCAGGCCCGCCGCGCTCCGGCCGAGGGGCCCCGGCTGCAGGACATCCTCGACCCCGAGGGCACGTTCGAGCCGGTGGTGCACAGCGGCTTCGAGTTCTGGGTCCCCGACCCGGAGACCGCCACCCCGGACGTGACCGCCTCCCTGGAGCGGGCCAACGCGGCGGCCATCCCGACCGTCAAGCTCTCGGGCGTGGACTCCGCGTACTGGTGCGAGACGCCCGAGAAGAACCATCTGCGGTGGGTCATGCCGCACCCCGAGGAGCAACTTCTGGACGCCTTGGCGCGACTGCACGCGGCAGGCCGCTCCTCTCTCGGCGAGGGGACCCGTCTCGTGGGCTCCTTCCGCGCCCACGGACTGACCGTCCCAGTCTGGGACCTGCCCAGCGGGGTCGGGGCCGAGGACGTGGAGAAGCCGGCGGCCGAGTTCGCCGAGCGCCTCGCCGCGGCCCTGGCCACCGACGCCCCGCTCACCGGCGACGAGCGCCGTGCGCGCGGCGGCCTGACCAACCGCCAGGTCACCCTCAGCTGAGGCGCGAGCACACTCCCCGGTCGCGCCGACCGCCCGGTCCACGTGACCGTCTTCATCCACAACTCCCGGTGGAGACAAGCCAGTCGGTGACCGGAAAAGCTGAGATCGAATTTGCTAACAGCCGATCTCTTGTTACCGTTCCAGTAGCCCGGTTGCTGGTGCATCCCCCGTCGCCAGCAACCGGGTCTTCGCTTGGCCGCGCTTCTTCACGCAACGCGGTCGTGCCTCAGCCACCGGTTTCCCCCGGACAGCTGCTCCCGGAGCGCAGGTCGGCAGCGCGACGGCGGCCGACGGCCCTCGTACGGCCTGGTCGGCGAGATCGGTGACTGCGCGCCCCACACGCGCAGTGCCGCGAGAGGCCATCCCGCCGAGGCTCCGCCGGAAACCATGGGGACTCTGCTGCTCAATTCGAGGGAGGGTCACGCACCGCATCCGAGAGGGGCCGGCCGGGGCGCCGGACCGCCTCCCCGCGAGGCCCGTTCCCTGCGCCCCGCCGACAGGCCGGCGTCACTCTCCGCAATTGAGCAACAGAGTCCATGGGGACGACAAAGCCACCGGATGCCGCGCGCGGCGACAGGAAGTAACCGGACCACGCGCTCGTCGGCAGCCACTACATCTCGGGCGCGCTCACGCCCGTACCGGTGAGGGCCTCCACCACGGCGTCCACCACGGCCTCGACGTCGGGAACCCAGGGCGAGGCCGAGCCGGGCAGCGGCGCGCGCTCCCAGCGGACATCGCCCAGGCCGGTGACGGACGGGGGCAGGGCGAGGTAGCCGCCCTCGCCGTGGAAGCGGAGCGAGCCGGGGACGAAGTCCTTGGCGTACAGCAGCTCGCCCAACTGCTCCAGGGAGTACGGCTTGACCAGGATCGCCCAACGGTCCGCCGAGGCGACGACCGGGCCGAGCCGTATGCCGAGCCGGTCGAGGGCGACCAGGGCGCGGGCGGCCGGCGCAGCGGGCAGGGAGACCGCGCAGGGAGCCCTGCCCCCCGTGGCCAGGACGATGGGCGCCGTGGGCCGGTTGCCCCACCACCAGCGCACCATGCGCGCGTCGGTGGTGGCGGCGAGGAGCCCGGGGTCGAAGGGATGCGCGCCCGGCACCGTGCATTCGGGGTCCGGGCAGCCGCAGCGGGACCCGCCCTGCGGATCCGTCGCCACACCCGGGAGTACCGGCCACTGCCAGTCCGAGGCGAAGGTCAGGGCCGCTTCGATCAGCTGGGGCCCCCTGTCGCCTCGCTGGAACAGGAGCCTGCGTCGCCTTCCGAGGATCTCGCGCATGAGCGCTCGTTCCTTTCCGTTGCACGCCTGGCAACACCGTGGTCCACATCACAACATGTGTCGATCACTGCACTGTGCGTACCTGCTGCGCGTACCTGTCGGCGCATCGCACCCCTGCACCGGGCAAAGGGAGCCCCTACGGGCCGAACAAGGACTGCCTCCGCGGCCGCACCACCCATACTGCGTCGACCGGAAGCACGGGGGTGGCGTGGGGGTGGCGAAGTCTGGCGTTTACCGTCGCGCGTGTTTCTCTCCGCCTCCGCCACGGGAGGATGGGGCACGGTCGTCGGTGGTTAAGACGCCCGGATCCGTCGCCAGGTTCCCGGGTGATCCCAACCACCCCTGGCTTTCTCCGAGTACGTACCCATCACGACCGCTGTGACGCTCCGTCGAGCGAGCCCAGTCGACCGCAATCAACCTCCCCTTGAGGCAGTTTCAAGCCAAGTTACCTTATCGGCAAGAGGGCGGGAGTGAAGTCTTTCCGGACTCCCTCCAGCCCCACGGACACCAGTAATCCCCGCAGGACAATGCTGTGCACCTCCTCACGAGAACGTGCACATGTGGAGACACTGCCGGCGACGCAGAACGACATGAGGGCTTGCGATGCTTTTGAACAGTTCGTACCGGCAGGAAAGCCGGACACCATGAACGCCCCGCACCCTGCGAAAGTGGCTGGAATCGATTCAACAGTTCCAGCCCCCGCACAGACTGTCGCGTCCGCTGCTACGGGTACCTCTCCGGCTGCCCCGACAAACCCCCAGAACGCACCGGGCGTGCTCCCGCAGGACCGACTCGCGGGATGGGTCTCCGATCTCACGACCCTCCATGAGCTGACCGCGCACCTGGCCCGCACGAGCTCCCTCGACGAGGCGCTCCGGGAACTGCTGCGCGCCGGTGCCGCCCTGGTGGGCGCCCGACGCGGTCTCGTGGTCCTGGAACCCGCCGACGGTCGCGGACCGGCCACCACAATCGGTCTCGGCCTGACCCGCGCGGATCTCGGCCACATCGAGACGATCCCGCGCAGCGCGGTGCCGTACGGAAGGATCCTCGACGGACTGCCGCCCGGTGCCGACGACGGCATCGCCGTACCCGACCTGCTCGCCGAGAAGGGACTCGACCCCCGACACCGCGAGGTCGCCGCCCGCCTCGGCTACGCCGCGAGCTACACGCTGCCCCTCACCCCCGAGGCCCCGGCAGGCACGGACGCCACACGGACAGCGGAGGCGGCGCGTCGCCTGGGCGCCGCGGTGTGGCTCTACGACGAACCCGCCGAACCGTCAGAACGCCAGCGGCACCTCGTCGGCCTCTACGCCCGTTACGCCGCCGAGCATCTCGCCCGCCTCCTGGAACTCGAGCGCACGCGTGCGTCCATGGCCACCATGTACGAGGAACTCCTCCCCTCGCGCCTGCCCCGGATCCCCGGCGTCCAGCTCGCCGCCCGGCACCGCGCCTCCCCGCACGGCGGCGGCGACTGGTACGACGCGCTGCCACTGCCGGACGCCGCCCTCGGCCTCGCCGTGGGGTCGGTCACCGGGGCCGGGCCGAGCGCGGTCGCCGCGATGGGGCGGTTGCGGGCGGCCCTGCGCGCCTACGCCGTGATGGAAGGCGAGGACCCGGTCGCCGTCCTGTCCGACCTGGAACTGCTGCTGAGAGTCACCGAACCCGCCCGGTCGGCCACCGCGCTGTTCGGTTACTGCGAACCCACGCTGCGCAGGATCACGCTGGCCGGTGCCGGTCACAGTCCGCCGCTGTTGCTCGGCGAGCGCCGTACGGAGTTCGTGGAGACGTCGGTCTCGGCCCCCCTGGGCATGCTCGCCTGCTGGGAGGCGCCGAGCGTGGAGGTTCACGCGGAACCGGGAGAGACGGTCCTGCTCTACACCGACGGGCTGCTGCACCGCACCGGTGACCCCACCGACCGCGCCTTCGCCCGGCTGCACGCGGCTGCCGCCGGGGTGCCCCAGGCGCTGCGCCGCGACCCGGGCGCGATCGCCGACCACATTCTGCGCACCGTGCTGCCCGTGGGTGCTCGGACGACGGACTCCGCGGAGGACGTCGTCCTGCTGGCCGCACGGTTCGAGTAGCCGCACCGCGCAAGGCGGGGCGGGAAGGGGACGATGCCGCGCGGGCAGGAACCGGACAGTCAGGAAGGTGCCGGTTCGAAGCACCCCGTTTCGCGGCATCGGTTCGCGGCATCGGTTCGCGGCCGACTCGGTGCCCGTTTCTGTACTCGTCCCCATGCCCATGCCCATGCCCATGTCCGTGCCCGTGCCCGCTCCCGTACCCGTTTCCGTCGCCCCCCGCGCGCCCTTGGTAACAGGTCCTTCCCCCGGGTGACCGTTTCGCCGGTAACCGTACGATGGGGGAGACCCCCGGCTCGGACGAAACCGACACCCTGGGGGAGGCCCAGAGCCTTACCGAGGAGGATGACCGCTGTGGCAGAAGAGTTCCCGACCGCGTTCGACGAGGCCGCCGGGACGACAGGCCCCGAAGGTCCAAAAGCCGCGGCGGGCCCCGAGAGTGTTGAGGAAGAGCCCGTCAAGCAGCGCAAGAACGGCCTCTACCCCGGTGTGTCCGACGAGCTGGCCGAGAGCATGAAGAGCGGCTGGGCCGACACCGAACTGCACGGTCTCGAGCCGATCCCCCAGGCCACGGAGACCGCCGCCCGCCGTGCCGCGCTGTCCGCGCGCTTCCCGGGCGAGCGCCTGGTCGTCCCCGCGGGCAACCTGAAGACGCGGTCCAACGACACCGAGTACGCCTTCCGCGCGTCGGTCGAGTACACGTACCTCACCGGCAACCAGACCGAGGACGGCGTCCTCGTCCTGGAGCCGACGGCCGACGGCCACCGGGAGACGATCTATCTCCTCCCGCGCTCGAACCGCGAGAACGGCGAGTTCTGGCTGGACGGCCAGGGCGAGCTGTGGGTCGGCCGCCGCCACTCCCTCACCGAGGCCGAGAAGCGGTACGGCATCCCCGCCGCCGACGTGCGCGAACTGGCCGGCGCCCTGCGCGAGGCCAACGGCCCGGTGCGCGTCGTGCGGGGCCACGACGTCGGCATCGAGGCGGCGCTGACCGACAAGGTCACCGCCGAGCGCGACGAGGAGCTGCGGGTCTTCCTCTCCGAGGCTCGGCTGGTCAAGGACGCCTTCGAGATCGGCGAGCTGCAGAAGGCCGTCGACTCCACCGTGCGCGGCTTCGAGGACGTCGTGAAGGTCCTCGACAAAGCCGAGGCCACCAGCGAGCGCTACATCGAGGGCACGTTCTTCCTGCGCGCGCGGATCGAGGGCAACGACGTCGGCTACGGCTCCATCTGCGCCGCCGGCCCGCACGCCACCACCCTGCACTGGGTGCGCAACGACGGCCCGGTCCGCTCCGGCGACCTGCTGCTGCTCGACGCCGGCGTGGAGACACACACGTACTACACGGCGGACGTCACGCGCACGCTGCCGATCGACGGCACGTACAGCACGCTGCAGAAGAAGATCTACGACGCCGTGTACGACGCCCAGGAGGCCGGTATCGCGGCCGTGAGGCCCGGCGCCAAGTACCGCGCCTTCCACGACGCCGCCCAGCGGGTCCTGGCCGAGCGGCTCGTCGAGTGGGGTCTGGCCGAGGGCCCGGTGGAGCGGGTGCTGGAGCTGGGTCTGCAGCGCCGTTGGACGCTGCACGGCACCGGCCACATGCTCGGTCTGGACGTCCACGACTGCGCCGCCGCGCGCACCGAGACGTACGTCGACGGCACCCTGGAGCCGGGCATGGTGCTCACAGTCGAACCGGGTCTGTACTTCCAGGCCGACGACCTGACTGTCCCCGAGGAGTACCGGGGCATCGGCGTCCGCATCGAGGACGACATCCTGGTGACCGAGAACGGCAACCGGAACCTCTCCGCCGCACTGCCCAGGCGCTCGGACGAGGTCGAGGCGTGGATGGCGGCTCTCAAGGGCTGATCACGGCTCGAGAGGTTCTCCAGGTGCTGACGAACCGCTCGAGTGATGGAGTGATCGAGCATGAGCTGATGCGCGTACGCGCACTGCGGCCGGGCACCCGGAAGAGGTGCCCGGCCGCAGTGCGACGGAGGTTCGGTGCGAGCGGGTGGCGGGGTCACACCGCCACCAGCGGCGCGCCCTTCCGCCATTTGAGGATCTTGTCGAAACTCACCACGGCGCCGCCCCGGTCGGGCTTGTTGCCGATGTGGACGTGGTCGGCGAGCTCCTGGATGAGGCAGAGGCCGCGGCCGTGCTCCGCGTCGTACGGCGCGGGGCGGACCGGCGGATGGGCGCGGCCGCCGGCCACGGCGGGAAAGCCGGGGCCCGCGTCGGCGACCTCGATACGGCACTTCTCACCCTCGAGATAGGCGGTCACCCGGTACGCCTCCGCACACCCGCCCCGGACGGTGCCCCCACCGTGCTCGACGGCGTTCGCACAGGCCTCGGTGAGGGCGACGGAGAGGTCGTAGGAGATGTCGGGGTCGACGCCCGCGGTCTCCATCGCGCCGAGAAGGAGGCGACGCGCGAGCGGCACGCTCGCAGCATCACGGCGCAGATGGAGTGACCACCAGATGCTCATGCTCCAGCCTCCTGGCCGCGGCTCGACATACCGTTACCTATTGCCCTGCGTACCCGCTTGTAAGCGTCCCGCTGACGTGATAACCCCCATATGGTGGGTGCGTCATGAGGTCGGCCGGTGTATATGGGACGCCCTGCCACAGAGGTGACCTTCCGGTTGTAGCTCTCCTTGCGGACCTGCCGTACGGCGGCTGGAGGCCCAGTGCGATGATGAGCCCGCCATGACTGCTCCCCACCCGCACACGATGCGCTCCGGACGCGGGCTCCGGATGCCGCGGGCCGCGGTGCTCGCCGCGGTCTGTGTCGTGCTGGCCGGGGCAGGTCACACACTCGCCTCCCACGCCGCCGTTCCGCTGTGGACGCTGGGCGTCGGGTTCCTCGGAATGTTCGTGGCCACGCTGCCGCTCGCCGGACGCGCGCGGTCCCTGCCCGGTATCGCCGCCCTGCTGGCGGTCGGCCAGGTGGTGCTGCACACCGTGTTCGGCATCGGCCAGCACGGCGCCACGGCCCCCGCGAACGTCTCGTCGGCCGCGTCGTCCTCCGTGGCCGGTTCCGTGTCCGACGCCTCGCTGATCGAGCAGGCAGCCCGGCTGATGTGCGGTGCCGGCACTGCGGCCATCAGCCCCGCACAGGCGCAGCGCATCCTCACCGACGCCCGGATCCACCCCGGGAAGACCGGCACGACCGGTACGGAGAGCGCAGTCGGCGGGACCCACGCCGGACACAGCCAGGAGGGCTTCCTGTCCCTGGCCGCGGACCCTTCGGCCACGGGCGCGGCGATGCCGCTGCTGCCGTCCCTGCCGATGCTGCTCGTGCACGTCCTCGCGGCGCTCGCCACCGGCTGGCTGATGCGCCGCGGCGACCTGGCATTGCTGCGGCTCACCGAACTGTCGGCGCACGGCGTCGCCGAGGGCACCCTCGTACGGTCCCTGCGCGCGGCGCTCGCCCTGGTACTTGCCCTGCGCGCGGGTCTCCCGGGGGCCCCGCGAGCGGCCCCGCGCCGACTGCGCTCCGTACCGCCCGCAGCGCCCACGCCCCGGATCACCGCACTCCAGCACACGGTGATCCGCCGGGGCCCGCCCCCGGCCGGTACCGCACTCGCCCTCGCCGCCTGACGCGACCGGGCCACCACTCCACACCGCCGGGCCTCCGGGCGGGAGAGGGGCGCCGGCGTGCGGTCCGGCACGCGCGCGTGCGTCAGCTTCCCCGCGCGTTCCCCGCGTGTTCCCGCGCACTTCCCGCTTGCTTCGCTCGTGCTTCTTTCGCACGAGCGGGCCGGCTGCGGCCCGGCCGCCGACGACCGGCGGGGACGTACGCCCGTACGCGGATCCCTCACCGTCAGCAAAACCCAACCGAAGCGGAGTGCTCCTGCCATGAAGGCTTCCCGTATCGCCGCCGTCGGCGCTGTCGCCGGCGTCGCCGTCCTCACCTTGTCCGCCCCCGCCATCGCGCACGTCAGCGTGCAGCCCGAGGGCGAGGCGGCCAAGGGCGGTTACGCGGTCGTGGACTTCAAGGTCCCCAACGAGCGCGACAACGCGTCGACGACCAAGCTCGAGGTGACGTTCCCCACCGACCACCCGCTGGCCTCCGTGATGCCGCAGCCGGTCGACGGCTGGGACATCAAGGTCACCAAGTCCACGCTGGACAAGCCGCTGGAGATGCACGGCAAGAAGATCGACGAGGCCGTCACCAAGGTCACCTGGACCGCCGCCGACGACGACGGCATCGAGCCGGGCTTCTTCCAGAAGTTCCCGGTGTCCGTCGGCACCTTGCCCGAGGACGCCGACGAACTGGTCTTCAAGGCGCTGCAGACGTACTCCAACAAGGAGGTCGTCCGCTGGATCGAGGTGCCTCAGGAGGGTCAGGAGGAGCCCGACTTCCCGGCCCCCGTGCTCGCCCTGGCCGAGGCCTCCGCCGACGGTCACGCGCACGGTGCGTCGGACGGTGAGGCCGACGACGCCAAGGCCGACGAGACCACCGAGAACGCCTCCGCGGAGACCGGCTCCGACGCCGACAGCACGGACACCACCGCCCGGGTCCTGGGCATCGTCGGCATCGTGGTCGGCGCCGCGGGCGTCGCCTACGGCGTACTCGCCGGACGCAGGCGCGCCGACGCCTGATCCCTCCCCCTGTTCAACGGCGCGCACCGGGGCCGCCCACGGCCCCGTGGAACCCCGGTGCGCGCCGGAGTACCTACCTTCTGGACCTCATCATGCGCAAGAAGACCCTCGCGGCGGCGGCCCTGCTCGCCGCCACCCTGACCCTCTCCGCCTGCGGCAGCGGCGACAGCGACAGCGACAGCCCCATCGCCATGGTCTCCGAGGAGGCCGGCGCGGAGAAGGCCGCCACAGTCCTCGACAACCCGTTCGAAAAGCCTGACCTCGTCCTCACCGACACGCAGGGCAAGGAGTACGACTTCCGCGCGGAGACCGCCGGCAAGCCCACAGTGGTCTACTTCGGTTACACACACTGCCCCGACGTCTGCCCGCTGACCATGAACAACCTCGCGGTGGCCAAGAAGCAGCTGCCCCGGGACCAGCAGGACGAACTGCGGATCGTGTTCGTCACCACCGACCCCGAGCGGGACACCTCCGCCGAGCTCGGCAAGTGGCTCAAGGGCATCGACTCCCAGGCCGTCGGCCTGACCGGCGACTTCGACACGATCCAGGCCGGCGCCCGCACCCTGGGCATCTCGATCGACGCGCCGCGCAAGGACGACAAGGGCCAGGTCGTCTCCGACCACGGCACCCAGGTCATCGCCTTCTCCCCGAAGACCGACGGCGGCTACCTCCTCTACGGCGAGGACGCCACCGTCGAGGACTACACCGCGGACCTCCCCGAGATCATCAAGGGTGAGAACCCGTGAATCGGCTTGCCCGGAAGCGGCCCGCGGAAAGGCAGCTGTCTGGGAGACAGCTCCTCGGGAGGCCGCACGGCCTCGCGGCAGTGGCCCTCACCGGGGTGCTGACCCTGGCCGGCTGCGGCGGCTCGGACTCGGAGAGCTCGGGCTCGGACGGCGAGGCGGACCTGTCCGTCGGCTCCGCGTACATGCCGCAGCCGGTGTCGGACATGGCGGCCGGCTTTCTCGTCATCAGCAACAAGGGCGGCGCGGCCGACCAGCTGACCTCGGTCAGCAGTGACGCCGCCGACCACGTCACCGTGCACGAGACCGTCGACGGGGCCATGCAGGAGGCCGACGCGCTCGACATCCCGGCCCACGGCAGCCTCGTACTCGAGAGCGGCGGCAGTCATCTGATGTTCGAGCAGCTGAAACAGCAGCCGAAGCAGGGTCAGAAGGTCTCCGTCGAGCTGCGCTTCGCCCACTCCGCCCCCGTCACGGTCGAGATTCCGGTGCAGCCTGCCACCTACACCCCGAAGCACGGACACTAAGGGAGAAACCCCTGTGACCCAGACCATCGCCCCCCGCGCCCGGATCCTGGTGCTGCTGTTCCTGGCCGTCACCGGCGCGCTCCTCGCCGGGGCCGCTCCCGCCTCCGCGCACGCCGCGCTGACCGGCAGCGATCCCCAGCAGGGGACGGTGGTCGACCAGGCCCCCGCCCAGGTCTCACTCACCTTCTCCGAACCGGTCGCGGTGAGCGAAGACGCCCTGCGCGTCCTCGACCCCAGGGGCGAGCGGGTCGACAAGGGCGGCCCGGCCGACGCGAGCGGCACCACGTACACCGTGCGGCTGCTCGGTGGTCTTCCCGACGGCACCTACACCGTCACCTACCAGGTGGTGTCCGCGGACAGCCATCCCGTCGCCGGTGCCTTCACCTTCTCCGTCGGGGCCCCCTCGGAGACCTCCGTCGAGGCCACCGCCCAGGCCTCCGACGACGGACTGGTCGGCTCGCTGTACAGCATCGGGCGGTACCTGTCGTACGCCGGGTTCGTGGTCATGGTCGGCGGGGCCGCCTTCGTGCTCGCCTGCTGGCGGCACGGCTCCGGCGTACGGGCGGTGCAGTGGCTGGTCGTCTCCGGGTGGCTCACGCTCACCGCGGCCACCCTCGCGCTGCTGCTCCTGCGCGGTTCCTACACGAGTTCCGGGAAGGTCGCCGACGTCTTCGACCTGACGCTGCTCAGCGAGGTACTGCAGACCAAGACCGGCGCGGCCCTCGTGTCACGGCTGCTGCTGCTCGCCGCGGCGGCGCTGTTCATCGCGGTGCTCTTCGGTGCCGCCCAGTACCAGCGCAGCGACGAGGAGACGCGGGACCTGTCCTTCGGGCTCGCGATCGGCGGGACGGTCGTGTCGGCCGGGCTCGCCGCGAGCTGGGCCATGTCCGAGCACGCGTCCCAAGGGGTCCAGCCGGGCATCGCGATGCCGGTCGACGTCGTCCACCTGCTGGCCGTCGCCGCCTGGCTCGGCGGGCTCACCGCCCTGCTCGTCGCGCTCTACCGGGCCCCTGCCGAGACCGCGGTCGACGTGGCCGCCGTCCGGCGGTTCTCTCGGCTCGCGTTCGGCAGTGTGGTCACACTGGTCGTCACCGGGACCTACCAGAGCTGGCGGCAGCTCGGCTCCTGGTCGGCATTCACCGACACCCTGTACGGGCAGTTGCTCCTCGCCAAGATCGGGCTCGTGGTGGTCATGGTCGGGATCGCGTACGCCTCCCGGCGGTGGACGGCGCGACTGGCGGAGCCCGGTACGCCGGTGTCACGCCGGGAGGAGCCGAAGGAAACCATGGCGGGGGTGTCAGCCGCGAAGGGCGGGGTGACCGGTACGGAGAAGGGCGTCCCTGTCTCCGACACCGACACCGACACCGACACCGACACCGAGGTGGAACGGGGGAAGGCCGCGGACGGCACGGGGCCTGCAGAGGTTCATTCGGAGGAGTCCGGCGCCGGGGCGAAGGCCGGCGGGGACTCCGTGCGGGCCGCGCAACTCGCCCGACAGCGGGCCGCCGTGGCGACCGCCCGGCAGAAGCGGCTGCGGGACTCCGACCCGAACCGCTTCGGGCTGCGTCGCTCCGTGTTCGCCGAGGCCGGTATCGCCGTCGTCCTGCTCGCGATCACCACCGTGCTCACGCAGACCGAACCGGGGCGCACGGAACAGGAGGCAGCATCGGCCGCCTCGTCGCCCTCGGCCACGTCGTCGCCCTCGGCCACGCCCGCCCAGGGAACCGGTGCGGTGACCCTGAACATGCCCTTCGACACCGGCGGCAAGGACGGCAAGGGCGTCGTCACCATCGACCTGGACCCCGCACGCGTGGGCGCCAACGACATGCACGTCTATGTGGAGCGGATCGACGGCAAGGTCTTCGACGTCCCCGAGCTCAAAGTCGCCTTCACTCTCGAAGCGAAAGACATCGGACCGCTGCCCGTCGTTCCCGACCACCTCGCCACCGGACGCTGGTCGGCGAGCGGGGTGCAGATCCCCATGGCAGGAGACTGGACGGTCGAGGTGACCGTACGGACCTCCGACATCGACCAGGTGACCGTCTCCAAGAACGCACAGATCGGCTGAACCACCATGGCTGACCAGTCCATTCCGGAGGCCCGCACCCCTGCGGCGCCAGAATCCCGGGAAGGCACCGCCGCGCCCGCCGACCGGGAGGGCATCTCTCGGCGCCGCCTGCTCGGCACCGCCGGGGCCACCGGAATCGTGCTCGGTGCCGCAGGCGGTGCGGTGGGCTACGCCGCCGCCGCGCCCGCCGCGCCCGCCGAGGTCATCCCGCTGACCTCCGTAGGCGAGGGCCGGGCGATGTTTCACGGGAAACATCAGCCCGGCATCACCGACGGGCTCCCGGCCCGCGGTCATCTCATCGCCTTCGACCTCGCGCCGGGCGCCGGGCGCAAGGAAGCGGCTGCCCTGCTGCGCCGCTGGTCGGACACGGCCCGACGGCTCATGGCAGGTGAACCGAGCGCCGATGGGGACACCGGTGTGGCCCAAGACGCCGGGCCCTCCTCACTGACCCTCACCTTCGGCTTCGGTCACAGCTTCTTCGCGCGTACCGGACTGGAGAAGCAGCGTCCGCCGGCCCTGGACCCGCTGCCCGACTTCTCCTCCGACCACCTCGACAAGGCTCGCAGCAACGGCGACCTGTGGGTGCAGATCGGTGCCCATGACGCCCTGGTCGCCTTCCACGCACTGCGCGCCGTGCAGAAGGGCGCCGGTTCCGCGGCCAGGGTGCGCTGGCAGATGAACGGGTTCAACCGCTCACCCGGCGCCACCGCCCGCCCGATGACCGCACGCAACCTGATGGGCCAGATCGACGGCACCCGCAACCCCAAGCCGTCCGAATCCGACTTCGACCAACGGATCTTCGTACCGGCGAACGGTGACCCCGCCTGGATGGCGCACGGCTCCTACGTGGTCGTCCGCCGCATCCGCATGCTGCTCGACGACTGGGACAAGCTCGCGGTCACGGAGCAGGAGGCCGTCGTCGGGCGCCGCAGGTCCGACGGAGCGCCACTGTCCGGAGGCACCGAGACGTCCGAAATAGACCTGGAGAAAACGGACTCCGCGGGAAATCTGGTGGTTCCCGTCAACGCCCACGCCCGGATCACCCGCCCCGACCAGAACGGCGGTGCGGCGATGCTCCGGCGCCCCCTCTCGTACCACGACGGCATGGACCCGGACGGCGTGCCCGACGCGGGTCTGCTGTTCGTCTGCTGGCAGGCCGACCCTCTGCGCGGCTTCGTTCCGGTGCAGCGCAAGCTCGACCGGGGCGACGCGCTGACGCCGTTCCTCCGGCACGAGGCGAGCGGACTGTTCGCGGCGCCGGGCGGCGCGGCAGAGGGCGAGTATGTGGGGCAACGGCTGCTGGAGGGCTGAGGTCGCCCGTGTCACGTGCATGCCACCCCGTGGCGCCACTCCTGGGCGGGCGTCCGAGGGCACCTCCGGCGGTGGGCCCATTAGGGTGAGGTCATGCCAGCGAGCTACGCGTATCTCGGCCCCGAGGGCACCTTCACCGAAGTCGCCCTGCGCACTCTCCCGGAGGCGGCCACCCGGGAACTGATCCCGTACGTGTCCGTGCAGTCCGCGCTCGACGCGGTGCGCGCAGGGGAGGCCGAGGCCGCTTTCGTCCCCATCGAGAACTCCGTCGAGGGCGGCATCACCACCACTCTCGACGAACTGGTCGCGGGCACCCCGCTGACCATCTACCGCGAGGTGCTGCTGTCGATCACCTTCGCGCTGCTCGTCCGCCCCGGCACCAGGCTGTCGGAGATCAAGACCGTCACCGCCCACCCCGCCGCCCAGCCGCAGGTCCGCAACTGGATGAAGAAGCACCTCCCGGACGTCGTCTGGGAATCGGCCGCCTCCAACGCGGACGGGGCCCGACTGGTGCAGGAGGGCCGGTACGACGCGGCCTTCGCCGGCGAGTTCGCGGCGGCCCGGTACGGGCTGGAGGCCCTGGAGACCGGAATCCACGACGCGGAGAACGCCCAGACCCGCTTCGTCCTGGTCGGACGGCCCGCGCGGCCCGCCGCGCCCACCGGCGCGGACAAGACGTCCATCGTGCTGTGGCAACGCGACGACCACCCCGGTGGCCTGCGCGATCTGCTGGGCGAGTTCGCCACGCGCGGCGTCAACCTCATGCTGCTCCAGTCCCGGCCCACCGGTGCCGGTATCGGCAATTACTGCTTCTGCATCGATGCCGAGGGCCATGTCTCGGACCGCAGGGTGGCCGAGACGCTGATGGGTCTCAAGCGGGTCTGCCTCCAGGTGCGCTTCCTCGGTTCGTACCCACGTGCGGATGCAGGGCCGGCGAAGGGACGGGATCTCCAGCCCGGGACCTCGGACGACGAATTCGCCTCCGCGGCGGACTGGGTGGCCCGCTGCCAGGACGGCCGGTTCTGAGAGCCCGAAGGCCGGGTGAGGGATCGGTCGTGGGCGGCCCTGGGTCGCTTGCGGCCAACCCCTATCAGTCTTATCTTCCGATTTTCGTTATCCACAGAAGTTATCCACAGGCCCACTTCTCGACCTGGGGACAAGTCGACAGCATGGTGCGGGTTCATCGACAAATCCCTCCACTGCTCCTGGTCGCACCCACTCACCCGGGGATCACCCTTCGTTCGCCCTTCCCCTTTAGCCAATCCTCCAGAGTGACCCCTTTCTACCCAAAAGTGGAGGTAAGGGGAGTTCGCGACGGGAATCCTCACCCCCAGCCGCGCGCTTCGGAGTGACCGATTCCGAAATCCACAGATTTTCTTCACACCCTGTGGATAACTTTCGGAAGCCCCTGGATGCCTGTGGATAAACGGGTGCCGCTCACCGACTCCCGTAAGGGATTGCAGCCAACGGGCAGCCCGCGGACCGCCCCCCTTTTTTTCCGGGAGGGGATCACTCCCGTTGACCTCGAGCCGACCCTGAGGCACTTCATGGGGGCCTCGAATCAACCCTTACGGATACAGGGGGCAATTCACTCATAACGGTCGGCGAGTGACTCCGGTGGAATAGTGAGTCGTGGGGCGTCCCCCCGCACCGGTAGCCTTGACCGCGTGATTGACCTTCGCCTGCTCCGTGAGGACCCCGACCGTGTGCGTGCTTCGCAGCGCGCCCGTGGAGAGGACGTCGCGCTCGTCGACTCCCTCCTGTCCGCCGACGAACGGCGCAGGTCGTCCGGCGTCCGCTTCGACGAGCTGCGCGCCGGACAGAAGGCACTCGGCAAGCTCATCCCCAAGGCTGCCGGCGACGAGAAGGCCGAGCTGCTGAAAAAGGCCGGCACACTCGCGGCCGACGTCAAGGCTGCCGACGCGGAACGGGACACGGCGGCGGCCGAGACGCAGGAGCTTCTGGGCAGGCTGAGCAACCTCGTCCACCCCGACGTCCCGGTCGGCGGCGAGGAGGACTTCGTCACGCTGGAAACGCACGGCACCGCACGTGACTTCGGCGCCGAGGGCTTCGAGCCCAAGGACCACCTGGAGCTCGGCCAGCTCCTCGGCGCCATCGACGTCGAGCGCGGCGCCAAGGTCTCCGGGTCGCGCTTCTACTTTCTGACCGGCGTCGGCGCCCTGCTCGAGCTGGCGCTGGTGAACGCCGCGATCGCCCAGGCGACCGCGGCCGGCTTCACCCCGATGCTGACCCCGGCCCTGGTCCGGCCCCAGTCCATGGCGGGCACCGGCTTCCTCGGCCAAGCGGCCCAGGACGTCTACCACCTCGAGAAGGACGACCTCTACCTGGTCGGCACGTCCGAGGTGCCGCTCGCCGCCTACCACATGGACGAGATCATCGACGCCGACCGGCTGCCCCTCCGGTACGCGGGCTTCTCACCCTGCTTCCGGCGCGAGGCCGGCTCCCACGGCAAGGACACCCGCGGCATCTTCCGCGTACACCAGTTCGACAAGGTCGAGATGTTCTCCTACGTCGCTCCGGAGGACTCGCAGGAGGAGCACCAGCGGCTGCTGGAGTGGGAGAAGCAGTGGCTGACGTCGCTGGAGCTGCCGTTCCGCGTGATCGACGTCGCCTCGGGCGACCTGGGTTCCTCCGCCGCGCGGAAGTACGACTGCGAGGCGTGGATCCCGACCCAGGGCAAGTACCGCGAGCTGACCTCGACCTCGGACTGCACCGAGTACCAGTCCCGTCGGCTCCAGATCCGCGTGCGGGACGGCAAGCAGGTGCGTCCGCTGGCAACGCTCAACGGCACCCTGTGCGCCGTACCGCGCACGATCGTGGCCGTCCTGGAGAACCACCAGCAGGCCGACGGTTCGGTGCGGGTCCCTGAAGTGCTGCGTCCGTACCTGGGCGGCCGGGAGCTCCTGGAACCGGTCACCAAGTGAGCGCGGCGTTCCCGTACCAGCTCGTCGCCACCGACCTCGACGGCACACTGCTGCGTGAGGACCACTCGGTCTCCGAACGCACCCGGGACGCGCTCGCCGCCGTCACCGCGGCGGGCGCCGCCCACATCGTCGTCACCGGCCGCGCGGTTCCCTGGACCCGGCCCATCCTCGACGACCTCGGCTACCAAGGGCTCGCCGTCTGCGGCCAGGGCGCCCAGGTGTACGACGCCGGGGCGCACAGGCTGCTCACGTCGGTGACCCTGGACCGGCAGCTGGCCTCAGTGGCGCTGGCCAAGATCGAGGCGGAGGTAGGTCCGCTGCACCTGGCCGCGAGCCGCGACGGTCTGGACGGCGAGGTACTGGTCGGCCCCGGCTACGAGGTGACGGGCAGGCTGCCCTCGGCGCCGCTCACGGACGCGGCGGACCTGTGGGCGGCTCCCCTGAACAAGCTGTACATCCAGCACCCGGCACTCACCGACGACGAACTCACCGAGGTGGCCACCCGTACCGCGGGCGGTTTCGTCACCGTCGCCATGGCGGGCGAAGGCATCGTCGAACTGCTTCCCCTCGGCCTGTCCAAGGCCACCGGGCTGTCCCTGGCCGCTCGCCGGCTCGGGGCGAAGGCCGCGGGCACGATCGCCTTCGGCGACATGCCCAACGACATCCCGATGTTCGCTTGGTCCGCGTACAGCGCCGCCATGGCCAACGCCCACCAGGAACTGCGGGCGGTGGCCGACGAGGTGACGTCCTCCAACGAGGAGGACGGGATCGCGGTGGTGCTGGAGCGGTTGCTCGGCCGAGGGGCCTGAACCCGCGAAGGCCCGCGCTCAACGAGCCTTCGCGGGTTCAACGTCGTGCGGAGGATGCACGGATCGAACGTGCGCGGACTTTCGCCCGACCTCGGCTCAGCAAGCCGGTGCCTTACCTCTCGGCCAATCCTCCGGGTGGGCGGCCCACGCGGCTGATGCGCGTGCTCGAAGCGGCCGCCCCGGGCAGCTCCCCGTGGGGCGGACTCGGCGACGGAGCAGGAACTACTCCGGAGCCCGCCGTCGGCTGCCCTGGCAGGAGCTGGACGTACTGCCGTGCATGGACATCGTCCCGCTCCTCTCCCGGATCACGGCACCGGGCGTTCCCGGCGATGCGGACACAACCACTCTGCCCGCCGGGCGAGTTGGATGCCACTCATTTAAGGCCCGGCCGGGCCCGGCCGACGGAGTGTGCCAAAAACACGGGGCCGAGAGCCCGGAGCCACGGGGCCCTGCGCCACCCCGTTCACCCCCGCCGGTGCCGCCACCCGCGTCGGCGTGCCTTGCTGAAGAACCATCCTGTCGGCGGCTCGTCGGAGCGCCAGGGCCGCGGCTCCGGCTCCTCGTGCCGCCAGCGTTCGGTCAGCATGCGGGCACGGGCAGACGGCTCGGCGGTCTCGGCGGCGTGGATGAGGGCGTCGTCCAGAGCCACGTCGTCCGGGGTGGTGGAGTCACTGCCCCGGCCCCGGTGTCCCCGGCCCGATCGCCAGGTCGGGGACAGAGCGGGTCGCCGGGCCGGGGCCGGGCCGGTCGTCGCTCTCGTGCTTCCGTCGTTCGCCGTGCCCGAACGTCCCGTCCGCCCTCGCGATCGGCCCTTTCGCCGGATCAGGAGCCGTAGCCCTCGGTGTCCCCCTGCGCCCGGTGTGCCGGAGTGGAACAGGGGGCGGAACGAGGTGAGGTCACTCCTCTCCGGCGAGCGTCAGCGTGCGCAGCTTCTGGCCGGCGTACCAGGTGGCCAGGACGGTGACGACGACCAGCAGGACCGTCGCGGTCGTCAGACCGACGTCCGAGGTGACCAGGTCGCCCCCGGAGACCTTCTGGGCCACCGCGAGCGACCACTGCTGGACGCTCAGCGTGCGGGCGCCGGGCACCAGGGAGCCGAACAGGGCCTCCCAGACCAGCGCGTAGACCAGCCCGAACACCACCGCGTGCCGGGAGACCGTACCGAGCAGCAGGAAGAGCGCCGCGTACGCGATGGAGGCGACCAGCACGGCCACCGTGTAGGCGACGGCGACCTGCTGGCCGTTGCCGTTGAGGATGAAGCCGGCGATCAGGGTGGGCACCGCCGAGAAGACCATCGTCACGGCGATCGCCACGATCAGCTTGGTGAAGATGATCGTGGACCGCTTGATCGGCTTGGCCAGCAGGTACATCACCGAGCCGTCGTCGATCTCGGGGCCCATGGCGCCGGTGCCGGCGATGACACCGATGATCGGCACCATGGTGGCGAGCGCCAGTCCGCCGAGCACGTCGGCCGCGGTCTGGTCGTCGGCACCGGCGAGGGCGCGCACCGCCAGGGAGATCGCGATCAGCAGCAGGGGCAGGGCGCCCAGGATGAGGGCCCTGCGACGGCCGAGCAGGGCCCGGTAGGTGAGTCGGGCGACTGTGGGGTCGTACATGGTTCGGCCTCCTACGCCGCGACGAGATACGAGAAGACGGACTCGAGGGACTCGTCGGACGGCGAGACCGTGAGCAGGCGGATGCCGTGTTCCTTCGCGACCCTGGGTAGCAGGGACGTGAAGCGGGCGAAGTCGACGGCCTGGATCCGCAGGACGCCCTCGCTGTGGTCGACCTCGATGCCGGACGTGGACGGGTCGGCGATCAGCGCGGCCGCGAGGGCGCGGTCGTCGCTGGAGCGCACCAGGTAGCGGTGCGGGCGGTCCGTCATCAGGCGGCGGATCTTGCGGAAGTCGCCGCTGGCCGCGTGCCGGCCGGCGACGACGACCTCGATGTGCCAGGCGAGCTGCTCGACCTCTTCGAGGATGTGCGACGAGAACAGCACGGTGCGGCCCTCGTCGCCCATACGCCGCAGCAGGTCCATCAGCTGCATGCGCTGGCGCGGGTCCATGCCGTTGAACGGTTCGTCCAGCAGGAGCAGGGACGGCTCGTGGACGAGCGCGGAGGCCATCTTCACTCGCTGCCGCATGCCCTTGGAGTACGTCGCGATCTTACGATCCTGCGCGTACTCCATCTCGACCGTCGCCAGGGCCCGCTGGGCCGCCTTGGCGCCCAGTCCGTGCAGCTCGGCGTTGGCGACGACGAACTCGCGGCCGGTGAGGAAGTCGTACATCCCCTCGCGCTCGGGGACGATGCCGATGTGCCGGTAGATCTTCTCGTTGCGCCACACGGCCTCGCCGTCGAGGGTGACGGTGCCGGTGGAGGGGGCGAGGAAGCCGCCCATCATGTTGATGAGGGTGGACTTTCCGGCTCCGTTGGGGCCGAGGAGGCCGGTGACGCCGGGGCCGATGGTCATGGTGATGTCGTTGACGGCGACCACGTTGCCGAACCAGCGGGAGACGTGGTCGATGGAGAGCGTGGTCACAGGCCCACCTTCCGGTAGCGGCGCGTCAGAAGGCCGTAGCAGGCCGCGATCAGGCCGAGGGTGAAGAGGACGTACACCACGCCCTCGCCGTTCGACGGTCCGGTTCCGCCCGGGAAGGTGCTGCTCGCGCCCAGGAAGGCGGACTGCACACCGTCGATGAGGGTGATCGGCGAGAACAGCCCGATCCAGGCGATCGAACCGGAGCTGTCCTGGACGTCCGCGATCGCCTGGAGGATGGAGACCGCGCCGTAGGAGATGGTCAGGACGGCGATCACGGCGGCGATGCCGAAGCCGCGGCGCGGGGTGACCGCCGCGATGACGAGGCCGATGCCTGCGAAGAGCAGTGAGAGCAGTGCCACGGAGACGAGCCCCTGCGCGAATCCCTTGGTCTGGTCGGTGAAATCGAGCTCGGCCAGCAGCGCGCCCACATAGAGCACGAGCAGGGGAACGGCGGTCAGGATGAACAGGGCCGAGGCCAGTGCCGCGAACTTGGCGCGCACGTAGTCCGTGGTCTCGATGGGCCGCGAGAAGTACAGGGGAACCGTCTTGAAGCGCAGGTCGCGCGAGACGGATTGGGGCGCCTGAGCGGCGACGTACAGGCTGATGACCGCCTGCATGATGATCGCGTAGCGCGTGTAGTCGACGGGCAGTTCCTTGACGTTCGTGGCGACCGCGACGGCGACCATGATGGCGGCGGGCACGCACATCACCACGAACAGCAGCATCGGCAGCACCTTGGACTTCGCCGAAAGTCCGAGTCCATAGGAGCCGCGCAGGGACTGCGAGTACAGCGAGAGCCTGGCGTAGGAGCGTCCGAGACGGGGTCCGTCGTAGGAGCGGTAGCCGATGTTGTGGATCCGGGTCTGGTCACCCGGCGTCGGTGCGGGTGTCCGCAGGGGCTGCTCAACCGCCATGGCCGACCGCCTCCTTCCGCTGCTCGCCGTTGCCGCCGTCGGCCCCGGTGCCTTTGGCTGTCCCTGTGTCCGTGCCTGTGTCGGCGTTCGTGTCGTTCGTGTCGTTCGTGTCGTTCGTGAAGACCTCGGCAATGTGGTGGCGGCGCTGTTCCATACGCACCAGGCCGAGTCCGAGGTCGGCGATCACGTCCCGCACCAGGTCGTAGGTCTCCTCCCCCTGGGCGGTGAGAAGGAGGACGTGTCCGGAGCCCGGAAGTCCGCTGCCGTCCTGGACCGTCACTCCGCGCGCGTGGAGCGCGTCACGCACCGCGCGGGTGCCGTCGGGGTGCTCGTCGGTGTCGGTGACCTCGATCGCGAGGGCCGTCGTGATCTGGGTGAAGTCCGTGGTGGAGCTGGAGCGCAACAGCTTGCCGCCGTCCACGACGACCACGTGGTCACAGGTGCGCTCGAGTTCGCCCAGAAGGTGGGAGGTGACCAGGACCGAGATCCCGAAGTCGGTATGGATACGACGGATCAGACCGAGCATCTCGTCGCGGCCGACGGGGTCGAGACCGTTGGTCGGTTCGTCCAGGAAGACCAGGTCCGGGTCGTGCACCAGGGCCTGCGCGAGCTTCACACGCTGCTTCATGCCCGTCGAGTAGCCGCCCATGGGGCGGTAGCGCTCCTCGTACAGGCCGACGTGACGCAGGGTGTCCGCGGTGCGCTCCCGCGCTGCGGTGGGCGGCAGGCCCGACATCCGTGCCATGTGGACCACGAACTCGGTGGCCGAGACGTCAGGCGGCAGGCAGTCGTGCTCCGGCATGTAGCCGACCCGCTCCCGGATGGCGGCGCCCTTGGTCGCGACGTCGAGGCCGAGCACTTCGGCGCGGCCCTCCGTCGCGGGGGACAGACCAAGAAGGATCTTGATCAACGTGGACTTGCCGGCTCCGTTGGCCCCGACGAGCCCGGTCACACCGGGTCCGACATCCATGGAGAGCCGGTCAAGCGCGGTCACCCTGGGGAACCGCTTGCTCAGGCTTTCGGTCGCGATCACAGTCACACCCCCGACGTTAGTGACCCTCGCCACGCGGGTCGTCAGACCGGAGAGCTGTCTTCGCGTCCGCCTGGAGTTGTACGTGCCCGTAGGGGATCCCCCACCAGGGGGCTGTGAACCGCCCCGTGTCGGATTTGCCGACGGCATCGTCTTTTCTCCCCCAACACCTCATCGCTGACTCTGACGCGTAAATAACTGCAGGTGGGTGCTCTCTCGGACAGGGGTATCGGCCCGGTCGGAGTCGTCTCCGCCGGGCTTCGGACATGCTCGTTCATCCAGCGGCGTCCATCGGGTCGAGGGTGACGCGGTAGCCGAGTTCGTTCAGCCGGGAGACGGCTCGGCGTGCGGCCCGCTCGGGATCTCGTTGGGTGAAGTAGCTGCCGCCGAGCTCGTGGTAGGGCACGTTGTCGTTGAGCATGTGCCAGATCGCGGTGATGATCGAGTGCTCGACGGCGACCAGCGCCTTGATCGGGCCGCGGCGAGCGGTCAGCCGCTTGTAGCGTGCCTGCAGGAAGGAGTCCTTGGTCCGTGCCGCTCCGAATGCGGCCATCCCCAGTGCCCCTTTCAGGTAGGGGTTGCCGGGCCGGACCCGGGTACTGCGGACCCGGCCGGCCGATTCGTGGTGTCCCGGACACAGCCCGGCCCAGGAGGCCAGGTGCTTGGCCGAGGGGAACCGGGCCATGTCACCCCCGGTCTCGGCCACGATCACTTCCGCCACCGCCCGGTTCACTCCCGGGATCGTGTCCAGCAGGTCCAGCGCCGGGCGAAAAGGGGTCATCGCCTCCTCGATGCGGGCCGTCAGCTGGTTGACGGCACCGGACAGGTGGTCGTACTGGTCGAGATAGAGGCGGGTCAGGAAGGCGTGGTGTTCGCGGAAGCGGCCGGTCAGCGCCTGGGTCAGCTCGGGAATCTTGCTACGCATGCGGCGCTTGGCGAGGTCGGCGAGGACCTGCGGATCACGCTGCCCGTCGATCAGGGCCTGGAGCATGGCGCGGCCGGAGACTCCCATCAGGTCGGAGACGACGGCGGAGAGCTTGATGCCGGCATCTTCCAGCAGCTTCTCCAGGCGCTGCACGACCTGGGCGCGTTCGCGGGTGAGCTGGGTGCGGGCCCGGGTGAGATCCCTCAGCTCGCGTACGGGCTGTGGAGGCACGAACGAGGCCCGCACCAAGCCGTGGGAGCCGAGTTGGGCCAGCCAGGCGGCGTCGGAGACGTCGGTCTTGCGGCCGGGCAGGTTCTTCACCTGACGGGCGTTGACCAGGATGACGTTCAGTTCCTCGATCAGCAGGTAGTAGAAGGGCTTCCAGTAGTCGCCGGTTGCCTCCATCACCACCAGGGTGACGTCCGCGCCGAGGAGGTGTTCGCGCAGGTCGAGGATGGCGTTGGTGGTAGCGCCGAAGGTCGTGGTCTGCTGGGTGAACGTCCCTTTGCGTCTGGGGCTGGGGGTGCGCACGCACACCTTGGCGTCCCGCTTGCTGATGTCGATGCCGGCGCAGCGTTCGTGAAGGACGTCCATGGCCACGGCTCCGCTTCTGTTCGGTTGTCGCTTCGCGGTGCCGTTCCGGGAGGGCCAAGGCAGTGCGCAGAATCTGACGCGCGTGCTCATGGCAACACTCCACGGTTCCCGTGGACGGCCCTCAGTACCATGCTGTCGTGCGAGCTCGGAGGCATCACAGAGTCGTCGGTCTCGTCCGGAACGAGCAGTTCCACTGTCCCGACGCGATCGTTCCCGCGACAGGGCGGTCAGGACCGCGCACGGCGCACGCCGACCCATTTACTGTGCCCCCGGCGCACGGCGAAGCCGTGCTGAGTTGCTGTCGCTCAATTCGGGGGAGGGTCACGCACCGCATCCGGGAGGGGCCGGCCGGGGCTGGACCGCTTCCTCGCGAGGCCCGTTCCCTGCGCCCCGTCGACGGGCCGGCGTCACTCTCCGCAATGGGGCAACAGAGTCATCGCTGTGCGCAAAGCCTTGCGGGCTCTCACAGGAAAGGGGAGAGATCAAGCCCTATTGACGATGGTGGTCAGCGTCCCCGGACCGCCCGTCGATCGTCGGCGTTCAGCCGAGCTGGGCGACCGCTTCTGTGGCGATCTGCTCGAAGACTGCCTTGCCAGCCGCAAAGCCCGAGTCGGGGATCGGCCAGTGGATCACCATCTCGGTGAAGCCGAGCTCTTGGTGGCGGCCGGCGAAGTCGACGAAGGCGTCCACGGATTCCAGCGGCCTGTTCTGGTCGGGGGTGAAGCCGTGGAGCAGGATTTTGTCTAGGTCGGCCACGTCTCGGTCGGCCTCGGCGCACGCCTTGCCGAGCCTTTCGATCTGCCCGCGCAGTGCCTCGACCGACTGCTCCGGTGTCCCCTCCTCGTACAGCTTCGGGTCACCCGTCGTCACCCACGCCTGCCCATGTCGCGCAGCGAGCTTCAGGCCGCGTGGGCCGGTCGCCGCCACCGCGAACGGCAGTCGGGGGCGCTGTACGCAGCCGGGGAGGTTGCGGGCCTCCTCGGCGGTGTAGAAGTCGCCCTTCTGTGAGACCACGCCCTCGGTGAGTAGACGGTCGAGCAGCGGCACGAACTCGCCGAACCGGTCTGCCCGCTCCTTCGGTGTCCACGCCTCCTGGCCGAGCGCGGTGGCGTCGAAGCCGTTGCCGCCGGCGCCGATGCCGAGGGTGACCCGCCCGCCGGAGATGTCGTCGAGCGAGATCAGTTCCTTGGCGAGCGTCACTGGGTGCCTGAAGTTTGGCGACGTAACCAAGGTGCCCAGGCGCAAGCGGTCCGTAGCCGTGGCGGCGGCGGTGAGGGTGGGAAGGGCACCGAACCACGGGCCGTCGCGGAAGCTGCGCCAGGAGAGGTGGTCGTAGGTGTACGCGGCGTGGAAGCCGAGTTCCTCGGCGCGCTGCCACTTGGCGCGACCTCCCTCGTGCCAGCGGTCGACAGGAAGGATCACGGTGCTCAGGCGCAGGCTCATGCCGGTGAGCCTACGTCGAGCGCGTTCCTGGTCGGGGCTCGACGTAGGCGAGTCCCCACTGATCAGGCGCGGTGCCGTGCGGCCGCCGGGCCGTCCAGAACAGCGAGACGATTCAGTTCGTGTGATGGTGGTCGGCCATCCGTAGCGGGAGAAGGACGGGCCGCCATCCCTGTACGCAGCCAGGGCTTGTGCGGCCGTCGGAAACGCGGGCTCGGGGAGGCGTTCGGCCGCGAGCCACTGGACTGCGAGGTGCTTGTCCGGTTCGGTGTTGGTCAGTTCACCAGTCCAGGTGTCGGTGGCGAAGGCGAAGAGCACGAACTGCCCAGACCGGTCCCAGCCCTGCTCGACGTGAACGACGTGGACGAGTGAAAGGTTGGCCGGGTCGACGAGAAGGCCCGTCTCCTCCTTGAGTTCGCGGGCAGCGGCTTCGTCGAGGGGTTCGCCGGGTTCGGCCTTGCCGCCGGGAAGGGTCCAGACCGGTTTCGGGGACCAGCTACGGGCTCCATAGAGCAGGGATGCGACCGTGTCGGTGTTCTTGTCGTGGACGATCACGCAGACCGCATTGCGACTGTTCATCACGCTGTTGTCGCTCACCGTGTCCGCTCCTTGTCGACGTGCTTCGGATTCGGCGGGGGCGTGCGAGCATCCGGGGTGCCAGCTCCCCCTTGGAGCGCGGGCGCCTTCAACGCCCCGACGCGAGGTGGTCCGCATCGGTCCGCGAGAACACCAGGTCGGTCATCTCCTCGGGGGACCTTGGTGCATCGAACGGGCGGCTGTGGGTGCCGCATGGTCCTGGGACAGGTGGTCGGGTCGTAGTCATTGGTGAGCGTGTACGCATGGAAGCCGTTCTGGCTCAGGATGTCGATGATCCCGGTGGCGCTTTCGCCCTGCTTGGCCAAGAGCCGAGGGGTGACCTCCACGACAAGTTCCGCGTCGTCCGGCAAGTGCGCGAACGCCGGTAGGAGTCCGCGGACGGCTGCTGCTTCGGCGCCTTCGACGCCGATCTTGATGATCCGAGTGGTAGCGAACCGGGCGCTGCTGATGAGGCCGGCCAGGGGCGCGGTCTGTACGTTGAAGGTCATGTGGACGTGGCGGGGCCGCACGGCGGTGGTGTGGCCGAGGTTGGCGGGGTCCTCCAGGTACAGGGTCTGCCTGCCGTGGGGGTCGGAGACTGCCGATCGGATCGACTGGATGTTGGTCCGGCGGTTGGCAGTGATCGCGGCGGTCAGGTCGTCGTGGAACCGCGGGGAGGGTTCCACGACGATGACGTGCCCGTGGGGGCCGACGGCGTGGGAGGCAAGGAGGCTGAAGGCACCTCGGTGGGCGCCGACGTCGATGAAGGTGTCTCCGGGGCGGAGCCGGTCGCGGAGGAAGGCGCTCAGGTTCGGCTCCCACTCGCCGAAGAGGTACTGGTAGCGCTGGATGACGCCACTGGTGGTGACGCCGATCTTGTCGCCGGACCGCAGCCTGACGGTGGTGTGGGCGGGGTGGGCTCGCAGGTGCTCGTCGAGGAAGTGGCCGACGAGCCGGGCCTTGCCCACCGTTCCGGGGGCGTAGCGGACTGAGGTGCCCCGACTCGGATCTCGCGGCGGACCAGAAGGCCTTCGAGCGGATCGCCATGGAGGCGCCGACCCAGCTGGGCCGAGCGGGCCGCTCACCAAGAGCGGTCATCACTCACACGTGCGGAGTGCCGCACACCCGTGCGGACCCATACGGGACAATGGCCGGGTGACCTCAGCGACCGCACAGCCCGACACCCCGGGCTCCCCCCCGTTCTCGACCTCGCTCGGGCGGGGAGGCAGCCCTCTCACCCCGCCGCGGCTCATCGCCACCGACCTCGACGGCACCCTGCTGCGCGACGACAAGTCGGTGTCCCCCCGCACGGTCGCCGCACTGGCCGCCGCCGAGAAGGCGGGCATCGAGGTCTTCTTCGTCACCGGCCGCCCGGCCCGCTGGATGGACGTCGTCAGCGACCACGTCCACGGCCACGGGCTCGCCATCTGCGGCAACGGTGCCGCCCTCGTCGACCTGCACGGCGGCCCCGGTGCCCACCGCTTCGTGAAGGTGCGCGAGCTGGCCCGGCAGAACGCGCTGGACGCGGTGCGCCTGCTGCGCCAGGCGGCGCCGGGCACCGTGTACGCCGTCGAGCAGACCTACGGCTTCCACCAGGAGCCGGCGTATCCGAAGCTGCACAGGGAGATCCCGGACATCCGTGCCCAGGCCGAGGAGCTGCTGGCACCCGACGGCGCCGCCGCCGCCGAGCCGGTGCTCAAGATCCTCGCGCACCACCCCGAACTCGACCCCGACGCGTTCCTCACGCTGGCCCGGCTGGCCATCGGCACCTGCGCCAACGTCACCCGCTCCAGCCCCAGCGCCCTGCTGGAGATCAGCGGACCCGACGTGTCGAAGGCCAGCACGCTCGCCCTGTGCTGTGCCGAGCGCGGGATCCCTCACGAGGAGGTCGTGGCGTTCGGTGACATGCCCAACGACATCGAGATGCTGACCTGGGCGGGCCGTTCCTATGCGATGGGCAACGCCCACCCGGACGTCCTCGCCGCCGCCTCGGGGCACACGGTCGCCAACAACGAGGACGGCGTGGCCGTGGTGATCGAACAGATGCTGGCCCAGCTGCCCTGAGCGGATCCGGGCACCCGGATGGATCCACCCCGGTCCACCCCCTCGACCGGGCCAGGCACGACCGGCGGAGTGGACCGGGCCCGGTGCCCGCTCAGAGGCTCACCCCTCGTTGTGCCAGCCACGACACCGGGTTCACCGCCGCGCCCATCTCGGGCGTGACCCGCACCTCGAAATGCAGGTGCGGCCCGGTGGAGTTTCCGCTGGTCCCGGACTGGCCGATCCACTGGCCGGGCGAGACGCGCTCGCCCTGGTCCACGGCGACGGCGGCCAGGTGAGCGTACTGCGTGTAATAACCACCCACGTGTTCGACCACGATCTCGATACCGAACACCCCTCCGCAGGACACCTTCACCACCCTGCCCGCGCCCACGGACCGCACCGGCGTGCCGATCGGCACCGCGAAGTCCTGGCCGGTGTGCCGGCTCGCCCAGCGTGCACCACCACTCCCGTAGGAAGCGGACAGCGCGTAGGTCTCCACCGGCGCCACCCAGGAGTCGGCGAACATGGTCTCCGGCTGATCGAGCCGCACCGCACCACGGCAGGAACCGGCCGCCACCGAGGCGTCCGCCTGACCCTGGAGCTGCCACCGAGCTGCCTCCAGCTTCTGCTCGATGCCGCTCTTGAGGTCGGCGAGTTCCTTGTTCCGTTTCTCCAGCGACTTCCACGCCCCCGCCGCCTTCGCCTCGGCGCGGGCGAGCCGGGCCTCGGCCCGCGCGTTCTTCCCGATCGCCCTGTCGAGAGCCAGGTTCGCCTTCCACAGGGCACGCTGACCACGCATCACTTCCTCCGGGTCGTCCGCGAGGATCATGTGCGCGGTCAGCGGCAGTCCGCCGCCGCTGCGGTACTGGGACCGTGCGATACGACCGAGGTCGTCGCGCAGGACCTCGGCGTCCTGTCGCTTCCGGTCGCGCAGCTTCTCCAGCCGTCGCACCTCGGTCCGCTGCCGGTCGGCCTCGCGCCGGCCCGTCTCGTACTTCAGTGTCGCCGCGGCCGCGTCCTCGTAGAGCCGCGCCACCTGTGCGCTGATCCCGGACTCAGGACCGTGACCAGGAGCATGCGGACCGTCGCCCCCACCGTCGGTGGGCCGGGCGGCGAGCACGGCGAGCGCGCACAACGGTACCGCGACGAGCAGCGGATGACGGCGAGTGAGACGCATGACAGCGATCCTGGTCCCCACCCCGGCCCACGGCCCTGTTCACGTCGTACGCCTGGGGGACCGGACGACCCGGATGGACCAGCGATACCGCCGAACAGAGCTACAAAGGGGAGTGGTTGACAGGGTGTCAGGCATCCTTCCGTCACGTACGCCCGTACCGGGCGTACGCGTCCCGTGCCGCATGCCCGTCCCCCGCACCCGGTCAGTCCACCTCCACCAGCTCCACCAGCCGGTCCGACTCGGCCTCGCGCCGCGCCATCCGCCGCAACGGCCCTGCGGTGGAAGCAAGTTCCTCGTACGCCCCGCGCTGCACCACACGCCCCTCATCCAGCACGATCACCTCGTCCACCGCCTCGAGCCCGGCCAGCCGGTGGGTGATCAGCAGTGTCGTACGGCCCTCGGTGGCGGCGAGCAGGTCGGCGGTGAGGGCGTCGGCGGTCGGCAGGTCGAGGTGCTCCGCAGGCTCGTCCAGCACCAGGACGGGGAAGTCCGCGAGCAGCGCCCTGGCCAGCGCCAGCCGTTGCCGCTGGCCGCCGGAGAGCCGCGCCCCGTGCTCGCCGACGAGTGTGTCCAGGCCGTCGGGCAGGCTGTCGGCCCACTCCAGCAGCCGGGCACGGGCGAGCGCGTCGCGCAGCTCTTCCTCTGTGGCCTCGCGCTGGGCGAGCAGCAGGTTCTCGCGTACGGAGCTGTCGAAGAGGTGAGCGTCCTGCGCGCACAGCCCGACCAGCCCTCGTACGTCGTCGCCGTCCAGGGCGTACGCGTCCACACCGGCCAGCGTGTACGAACCGGCGCCGGGGTCCAGGAACCGCAGCAGCACCTGTGCGAGCGTCGTCTTGCCGGAGCCGGACGGACCGATCACCGCGATCCTGCGGCCCTGCTCCAGCCTCAGGTCCAGCCCGGCGAGCGCGTCCCGTTCCTGCCCGGCGTGCCGGGCCTCCAGCCCTTTGACCACGAGCGGGAACGGCGACGCGGGCGCCTGCCGGAGTTGCTCCGGCTCCTGTACGGGCACCGGGGCGTCCAGCACCTCGTACACGCGCTCGGCGCTCTTGCGCACCCTCTGCCGGTACTGCACGGCGAGCGGCAGCCCGAGTACGGCCTCGAAGGCCGCGAGCGGAGTGAGGACGACGACGGCCAGTGCCACTCCGTCCAGCCGGCCGGCGGTCACCGCCTGGATGCCGACGACGGCCGCGGCCGTGACGGTCAGGCCCGAGACGAGTGCGCTGAGACCGTCGCCGAGAGCGGTGGCGGTGGCGGCGCGCGAGGCGATCCGGGTGAGCACGCCGTCGGCCCGCCGGGTTTCGGCGGTCCGCGCGGGCAGGGCCCCGGCGACCGTCAGCTCCCCGGTGCCGGTGAGCAAATCGGTGACCTGGGTCGCGAGGACTCCGCGGGCGGGCGCCAGTCTGCGCTCCGCACGCCGGGCCACCGCGTCCGTGAGGAGTGGCAGACCCGCCCCCGCCACGAGCAGCCCGACCGCGAGGACGGCACCGGCCTCGGGGAGCAGCCAGGCCGTGAAGCCGACGGACAGGGCCGAAACGGCCACCGCTGTACCGGCCGGCAGCAGCCAGCGCAGCCAGTAGTCCTGGAGTTCGTCCACATCGGCGACCAATCGGGAGAGCAGATCGCCCCGGCGGGCCCCGCGCAGTCCGGCGGGCGCCAGCCGCTCCAGCCGCCGGTACACCGCGACCCTGGTGTCGGCCAGCATCCGCAGCACCGCTTCGTGCGACACGAGCCGCTCGGCGTACCGGAACACGGCCCGCCCGATACCGAAGGCCCGGGTCGCCGTGACGGCGAGCATCAGGTACATCACGGGCGGCTGCTGCGAGGCCCGGGAGATGAGATACCCGGATGTCGCCATGAGGCCCACGGCGCTGCCCAGCGCGAGGCTGCCGAGCAGCAGCGCGAGCGTGAGCCGCCCCCGGTGGGCGCCGGACATGGCACGGACGCGGGCCAGCGCGCCCCCCGCTCCGGCCGCCGCGACCGGCCCGGTCGGTGCCGAGCTCTCGGAGTCGGCGGGCTCGGCCTTCTCCGCCTGCTCCCAGTCGAGTGCGGGCTGGACATCCGCCCGTTCCCGGCCGGCACCGGGGAGGGCGTCACCGTGCTCGGGCTGCGGCCGGTCACCGGGCGCGGGTTCGGTCAGCCGCACCACGCGGTCCGCCACCGCGAGCAGCGCCGGACGGTGCACCACCAGCAGTACCGTCCGGCCGGCCGCCAGGCGCCGTACCGCCGCCACGACCCCGGCCTCGGTGGCACCGTCCAGTGCGGCCGTCGGCTCGTCGAGCAGCAGCACGGGCCGGTCCGCGAGGAACGCACGGGCGAGCGCGAGCCGTTGCCGCTGTCCCGCGGACAGTCCCGCCCCGTCCTCGCCCAGCACCGTGTCGGTTCCCTCGGGCAACTCGTCCACGAACTCCAAGGCACCCGCGTCCCGCAGGGCCCGGCGGACGATGTCGTCGTCCGCGTCGGGCCGGGCCAGGCGTACGTTCTCGGCGACCGTCCCGGCGTACAGGTGTGGTCGCTGCGGCACCCAGGCCACCTGGCTGTGCCACTGGGCCGGATCGATACCGGTGAGATCGGCCCCCCCGATCCGGGCCCGCCCCTCGGTCGGCCGTACGAAGTTCAGCAGCACGTTCAGCAGCGTCGACTTGCCCGTCCCGCTCGGCCCGACGAGCGCGACCGTCTCCCCGGGTTCGACGGAGAACGACACGCCCGACACGGCGTCCGACGACCGTCCGGGATAGCGGACGGTCACACCCTCGAAGGACAGGGCACCCGACGGCACCGCCGCGGCCCCCGGTGCCGGAACGGGTGTCTCCAGGACCTCGAAGATTTCCTCTGCGGCGGCCAGTCCCTCCGCCGCCGCGTGGTACTGCGTGCCGACCTGACGCAGGGGCAGATAGGCCTCGGGCGCGAGGATCAGGATGAGCAGGCCGATGGACAGGTCCATGTCGCCGTACACGAGCCGCATGCCGATCGTCACGGCGACCAGTGCCACCGAGACAGTGGCGAGGAGTTCCAGCGCGAAGGAGGAGATGAAGGCAATCCGCAGGGTCCGCATGGTCGCCCTGCGGTACTCGGCGGTGATCCGCCGGATCGACTCCGCCTGCGCCTTGGCCCGTCCGAACACCTTCAGCGTCGGCAGCCCGGCCACGACGTCCAGGAAGTGGCCGGACAGTCGGGACAGCAGCTCCCACTGCCGGTCCATCCGGGACTGGGTGACCCAGCCGATCAGCATCATGAAGGCCGGGATGAGCGGCAGGGTGACGACGATGATCGCCGCCGAGACCCAGTCCTCGGTGACGATCCGCGCCAGCACCGCGACCGGAACGACCACCGCGAGCCCCAACTGGGGCAGGTAGCGGGAGAAGTAGCCGTCGAGTGCGTCGACCCCGCGGGTCGCCAGGGCGACCAGGGAGCCGGTCCGCTGCCCGGTCAGCCACCCCGGGCCGAGCGTCGTCGCCCGCTCCAGCAGCCGGCCTCGAAGCTCCGACTTGACCGCCGCACTCGCCCGGTGCGCGGCCAGCTCGGTGAGCCAGCCGACCAGGGCACGGCCGACCGCGACACAGGCCAGAAGCACCAGGGGAGTGCCGAGGTCTGCCACGGCCATGCCGTGCTGGAAGGAACCCACCACCACCTCGGCGATGAGCGTGGCCTGGGCGATCACCAGCACCGCGCCGACGACACCCAGGGCGACCACCGCCACCAGGAAGAGCCGTGTGGCGCGAGCGTAGCGGAGCAGCCGCGGATCGATTGGTTTCACGTGAAACACACCTCAGTGCACGGGATCGGCGATGTGCTGGGTGCCGATCCGCTTGCGGAAGACCCAGTACGTCCAGCCCTGGTAGACCATGACGAGCGGCGCAGCGATCACCGTGAGCCAGGTCATGATCGTCAATGTGTAGTTGCTGGAGGAGGCGTTGGTGACGGTGAGACTCCAGTCCGCGTCCAGTGTGGACGGCATGACGTTCGGGAAGAGCGTCAGGAAGAGCATCGTCACGGCGGCCACGATGGTGACACCGGACAGGGCGAACGACCATCCCTCGCGCTCTGCCTGGTTCGCCACCAGCGCGGCGACCAGGGCCGCCACCGCGACGACCATCGCGACCAGGCTCGCGCCGTCACCGCGCTCGATCTGCGTCCACACCAGGAAGGCCAGCGCGAGGGCAGCGGCGATCAGTCCCGTTCGCAGGGCCGTCTGCCGGGCCCGGCCCCGGATGTCGCCGACGGTCTTGAGTGCGGCGAACACGGCTCCGTGGAATGTGAAGAGCGTCAGCGTGACCAGACCGCCCAGCAGCGCGTACGGGTTGAGCAGGTCCCACACGTTGCCCACGTACTCGAACTCGGCGTCGAGCTTCACTCCACGCACGATGTTGCCGAACGCCACACCCCAGAGGAACGCGGGGATGAGCGAGGTCCAGAAGATCGCCGTCTCCCAGTTGCGCTGCCAGCGCTCCTCGGGCCGCTTGACCCGGTACTCGAAGGCGACACCACGGATGATCAGGCAGACCAGGATGACCAGCAGCGGCAGGTAGAAGCCGGAGAAGAGCGTGGCGTACCACTCGGGGAAGGCCGCGAAGGTAGCGCCGCCGGCCGTGAGCAGCCACACCTCGTTACCGTCCCAGACGGGGCCGATGGTGTTGATCAGCACCCGCTTCTCGGCGCGGTCACGGGCGAGCAGCCGGGTGAGGATCCCGATTCCGAAGTCGAAGCCCTCCAGGAAGAAGTAGCCGATCCACAGGAAGGCGATCAGAACGAACCAGACGTTGTGCAGTTCCATGACTCTGTGGCTCCCTCGGGCCTAGTACGAGAAGGCCATCGGCTTGTCGGCGTCCCGGAGATCGCCACCGATCTTGGTGGGCGGGTTGAGATCGGCCTCGGTGAGTTCGGGCGGGCCCGCCTTGACGTACTTGGCGAGCAGCTTGACCTCCACCACGGCCAGAGCGGCGTACAGCAGGGTGAAGACGGTCATCGAGATGACGACCTCGGCCTGGGACACTCCGGGGGAGACCGCGTGCCGGGTCTGCATCACGCCGTAGACGACCCAGGGCTGCCGGCCCATCTCGGTGAATATCCAGCCCCAGGCATTGGCTATCAGAGGGAAGGCCATGGTCCAGAGCGCCAGGAGCCAGTACAGCCGGGTGAGCCTCGCGCCCAGCGGCTTCTTCAGCAGCACCAGGTGCGGCACCTCGTCCTCCCCGCTGCGCAGGGCTGAAGGCACCAGGAACCTCTTCCTCGTGAGCCAGAGCCCCAGCAGCGCGAGCGAGAAGGAGGCCATGCCGAAGCCGATCATCCAGCGGAAGCCCCAGTAGGCGACCGGCACGATGGGCTTGTAGTCACCGGGGCCGAACTGCTCTCGCAGGGCTTCATTGGTGTCGTTGATGCCGGGCACGTACGAATCGAAGTCGCCGTGGGCGAGGAAGGACAGCAGCCCGGGTATCTCCAGGGCGACCTCGTTGTGCCCCTTGTCGACGTCGCCGTATGCGAACACGGAGAACGGCGCCGGGTTCTCGCCCTCCCACAGCGCCTCGGCGGCGGCCATCTTCATGGGCTGCTGCTCGTACATGACCTTGCCGAGGGTGTCTCCGCTGATCGCGGTGAACATGCCTCCGACCGCCATGGTGACCAGCCCGAGCCTGAGCGACGTCCGCATCACCGGGATGTGCTTCTTGCGCATCAGGTGGAAGGCTGCGATGCCGACCATGAAGGCGCCGCCGGTCAGCGCGGACGCCGAGAAGCTGTGGAAGACCTGGTTGAGCGTGGTGTTCTGGGTGAGCACCAACCAGAAGTCGGTGAGTTCCGCCCGCCCCTTCTCCTCGTTGATCCGGTAGCCGACCGGGTGCTGCATCCAGGAGTTGGCCGCCAGGATGAAGTACGCCGACAGCAGCGTGCCGAGGGAGACCATCCAGATGCAGGCCAGGTGGATCTTCTTGGGCAACTTGTCCCAGCCGAAGATCCACAGGCCGATGAAAGTGGACTCGAAGAAGAAGGCGACCAAGGCCTCGAAGGCGAGCGGGGCGCCGAAGACGTCACCGACGAACCGCGAGTAGTCGGACCAGTTCATGCCGAACTGGAACTCCTGCACGATGCCGGTGACCACCCCCATCGCGATGTTGATCAGGAAGAGCTTTCCCCAGAACTTCGTCGCCCCGAGGTACTTCTCCTTCCCGGTGCGCACCCAGGCGGTCTCCAGCCCGGCCGTGAGAGCGGCCAGCGAGATCGTCAGAGGAACGAAGAGGAAGTGATAGACGGTGGTGATACCGAACTGCCACCGCGCCAGTGTCTCCGGCGCCAGAGCCAGGTCCACGTCGCCGCTCCTTACATCGCCGTGGTCACAACGACCTTTTAATCCTGTTCGCCCCCACATCCCGGAGGGAACAGGATGCGCTTGTGAACGCGTTCACATTCACAAGCAATTATGACCTACCGCTTTTCACCTCTGGAAGGGGGGTCCCCTGTGACGTCACCCCCTTCTCGGCGACGGCGGAGGCACAGGAGTGCCGGGCGACGGGTCGCCCGGCACTCCTGAACCTGCTCCCGACCGTGTGCCGCTACAGCTTCTTGCGGAAGGCTTCCGTCACCTTCAGGAAGATGTCGTTCGCCTCGGCCTCGCCGACCGTTACCCGCACGCCCTCACCGGGGAAGGGCCTGACGACCACCCCTGCCTGCTCGCACGCCTGCGCGAACGCCGTCGCGCGCTCCCCCAGCCGCAGCCACACGAAGTTGGCCTGGGTCTCGGGAACCTTCCAGTCCTGGGCGCGCAGCGCCTCCACGACACGGTTGCGCTCACATACCAGCGAACCGACCCGCCCGATGAGCTCGTCCTCGGCACGCAGCGAGGCGATCGCGGCGTCCTGTGCGACCTGGCTCACACCGAACGGCACCGCTGTCTTGCGCAGCGCCGCGGCCACCGGCTCATGGGCGATCGCGAAGCCGACCCGCAGCCCCGCCAGACCGTAGGCCTTGGAGAAGGTCCGCAGGACACAGACGTTGGGCCGATCCCGGTAGAACTCCACACCGTCCGGGACCTCGGGGTCGCGGATGAACTCGCGGTACGCCTCGTCGATCACCACCAGGACATCACGGGGCACCCGGTCGAGAAAACGCTTCAGCTCCGCCCGCCGCACCGCCGTGCCGGTCGGGTTGTTGGGGTTGCAGACGAAGACCAGCCGGGTCCGTTCGGTGATCGCCCCGGCCATCGCGTCCAGGTCGTGCACATCGCCCGGTGTCAGCGGCACCTGCACGGCGGTGGCACCGCTGATCCTGGTGATGATCGGGTACGCCTCGAACGAGCGCCACGCGTAGATCACCTCGTCGCCGGGGCCCGAGGTGGCCTGCAGCAACTGCTGGGCGACGCCGACCGAGCCGGTGCCGGTGGCCAGATGGGAGACCGGGACGGCGAAACGCTCGGACAGCTCCGCCATCAGAGACGTACAGGCCATGTCGGGGTAGCGGTTGAAGGCGGACGCCGCGGACGTCACGGCCTCCATCACCCCCGGCAGGGGTGGATAGGGGTTCTCGTTGGAGGACAGCTTGTAGGCCACCGGGCCCCCGGCCGCCGCCGGCTTGCCCGGCCTGTACGTGGGAATACCCTCCAGCTCGGCGCGCAGCTTGGGGCTCGTCTCGCTCACCGCAGTCCTCCTCCGAAGACCGGCGGCCCTTGACCGCCGCCGACATCCAATGCTGCTCACCTTAAGAGGATTCGGCGTCACTGCGTAGACGCGTACAGCGACGGCACGGACGGGCCTGCCGGGGTTCGGGTCATGGTGCGGCCCGGCGTGCGTGTCGGCGGGTACGTCGTGGTCCGCGTCGGCATGGGCACCGAGGGGCGGGGCGACCTTACGAGAACCGTCGGAACGATCAGCCCCCTGAGCCACATCGGTTCCTTCGGCAACAGGGGTATCACCCTACGAAGGCGCACAAAGGGCGTCCACGCAAGGGGCGCGCCTCACATATATCTACGCGCCGGTGGCTCGCGCCGTGGCGCGCATCCCTCGTGCAGGTGAGTTGAGACCTCTTCGCAACATCGCCCCCTCGACAGGCTCACATGCGCCGATACGCCAGGTCTTGGCATTGGGACGTTCAACCTCCTTGCTTTCCAAGGAGATTACTACTCAATGATCATGCAGAAACGTGCCTGTCAATGCGTGCATATGCGTCCGCCCTACCCCACCGCATGAGCCCTACTATCGGCTCGCCATGACAGCAGCAGGGAAGCACCAGGTGAGCCGCGCGGAAACCTCACGCCGAAGCAGCAGGCCGGGCCGGGCGGGCATCAGGGACGTGGCCGCCGCAGCCGGAGTATCCATCACGACCGTCTCCGATGCCCTCAACGGCAAGGGCAGACTCCCGGACGCCACCCGGCGCCACGTCCGCGAGGTCGCCGACAGACTGGGCTACCGTCCCTCGGCTGCCGCCCGTACGCTCCGTACCGGCAAGTCGGGGCTCATCGGCCTGACCGTGACCACGTACGGGGAAGAACCTTTCACCTTCACCGAGTTCGCGTACTTCGCCGAGATGGCGCGCGCCGCCACCTCCGCCGCGCTGGCCCGCGGCTACGCCCTCGTGATCCTCCCCGCGACCTCCCGCCACGACGTGTGGTCCAACGTCGCTCTGGACGGCACGGTCGTCATCGACCCCTCGGACCAGGACCCGGTCGTCAGCGAACTGGTCCGGCAGGGTTTACCGGTCGTCTCCGACGGCCGCCCGGCCGGCTCGCTCCCGGTCACGGCCTGGGTGGACAACGACCACGAAGCGGCGGTCCTCGGAATCCTCGACCACCTGGCCGACGCCGGCGCCCGCCGCATCGGCCTGCTGACCGGAACCACGACCGACACATACACCCACCTGTCGACCACCGCGTATCTGCGCTGGTGCGAACGCGTCGGCCAGGAGCCGGTGTACGAGGCCTACCCGGCGCACGATCCGTGTGCGGGCACCGTCGCCGCCGACCGGCTGCTCGCCCGTCCCGACCGCCCTGACGCCGTCTACGGCCTGTTCGATCCGAACGGCACCGACCTGCTCGCCGCCGCACGCCGCTACGGCCTGCGCGTCCCGGACGACCTGCTGCTGGTCTGCTGCAGCGAGTCGGCCGTCTACGCCAACACCGAGCCGCCCCTCACCACGCTCTCGCTCAAACCGCGCCGCATCGGCACGGCGGTGATCCAGCTGCTCATCGACGCGATCGAGGGCGTCGCCTCCGGGCACACGGTGGCGCAGGTCATACCCACCGAGCTGATCGTGCGCACCTCGTCGCAGCGCCGCCCGCCGCGCACGACGGTCAGCCCGCCGCGGTCACCGGAGCGGACGTGACGGAGCGCGGGGCTCGGCAGCGGGCGGAGAGGGAGGCGGCGGCAGCGGCTTCCGGAAGGGTGGAGCCATTGGCTTTCCGCTGGAGTGCGGCGCCGCACTCCAGCGGCCTTCCTGCGGTTTTCCCCAGCCGCTCCTCCGGCCTTCCTCGGAACCCTCCTCCGCAGGAAACAGGCCGGCCTCCCGAAGGCGGCGACCGCGGTCCCGTGAGGAGCCCGCGCCGCCGAACGGCTTCCGGGCGGGCCGAAGACCTGACCAATCAGGAAAAAAGCCGCGGTGAACCGGAGTCGTGCCCCGATTCACCACCCCTGGGTCATCACACGACGCGATCCACATTCCTATGATGGGCCCACGACACCGCGGGCCGCTGCGACCAGGCAGTCCGACGCGGTGCAGTTGCGGCTTGATGGTGGAGGGGTCGATGACTCAGGGGGCCGGTCAGAAACCCGAGGCGGAGCGCACAGCGACGGTGCGCGACTTCCGGGTACCCGCTTACGTCCACGAGACCGGTCCGTACGCCCACAGCATGCACCCCGGCGATGTGGCCCCGCCCTCCGAGGCGAGCCACCCGGAGGGATACACGCCCACGCAACGGGACCTCCCGGTCATCAATCGGGGTGACACTGTGCAGGTGACCGTCGACCCCGCGTCCGTACCCGCACCACAGCCCGCCACCGGGCCCGGCCCGCTCTACGTGGTCGGTGACGTCCACGGCTACCTCGACGAGCTGGTGGCCGCCCTCCAGGAGCAGGGCCTCGTCGACTCCGCGGGCCAGTGGTGCGCCGGCCCCGCGCGGCTGTGGTTCCTCGGCGACTTCACCGACCGCGGCCCGGACGGCATCGGCGTCATCGACCTCGTGATGCGGCTGTCCGCCGAGGCCGCCGCGGCCGGCGGCTACTGCAAGGCCCTGATGGGCAATCACGAACTGCTGCTGCTCGGCGCCAAGCGGTTCGGCGACACCCCCGTCAACTCCGGCGCGGGCACCGCCACCTTCCAGGCCGCCTGGCTGCTCAACGGTGGGCAGAAGACCGATATGGACCGCCTCCAGGACCACCACCTGCAGTGGATGGCCCGCCTGGACGCCGTCGAAGCCGTCGACGACCACCTGCTGCTGCATTCCGACACCACCGCCTATCTCGACTACGGCCGCTCCATCGAGGAAGTCAACGACACCGTCCGCGAGACGATCACCCGCAACGACGCCGACGAGGTCTGGGACCTGTTCCGCAAGTTCACCAAGCGGTTCTCCTTCCGCGACGAGGGCGGTGCCGAAGCGGTGCGCTCCCTGTTGGATACGTATGGCGGCACCCGGGTCGTTCACGGTCACAGCCCCATTCCGTATCTGCTGGGCGAAGTGGGCTCCGAGGACGACGAGGACGACAACGGTCCCGTCGTCGAGGGTCCGCACGTCTACGCCGAGGGACTGGCCATCGCGATGGACGGTGGCGTGACGATGGCCGGAAAGCTGCTGGTCCAGCAACTGCCGCTCGCGAAGTGAACGGTTGCCGGGCCCGGCCCCCCCGGCCCGGCCCGGCACCGGACCGAGGCCCATTTCGGTAAACCCCCTGTCACGGCGCACCGTCGGCGCTCTACCATCGGCTTATCCGTAGCAGGCTCCCCTCCGTTTCTGCCCGACGGCTCGTCAGCATGCCGAGCCACAAGCCCTACGGAGCATCGGGGGATGCACATGAACAGCGTTCCGCAGCATCTGTTGACCGAGGACCGCCAGGATTACGTGCGGATCCTCGACGAGGTGCTGCGCTCCGCACCACAACGCCCGGAACTGGCCACTGTCGGACAGCGGCTCACCTCCGAACAACTGCGCACGATGGCGCTCAACGCCACCGCGGTCGTCACGGCGGCCGCGGCGACCGAGTACCGGCACTACTCCAAGGTCCGCGAGGAACTGCGCCGGCCGCCGGCATCGTCCACTCCGCCCACACGCGCGTCCGGCTCCTCGGAGCCGGAGCCGGGCACGGCGGGAATCGCCACGACCATGGGAGAGGCCGCCGAGACCGCCGGCGCGGGTGCCGTCGCCGTCGTCGCCGTTCTGGCGCCTGTTCTGGCCGGAACCGCGGCCGCGATATTCCTGCTGGTCGGTTACGTCCTGCGCATGCTCGACCCCAGCGCGGCCTTCGCCCGGACCATGCTCACCACCGGCTGGACATTCGGCGCCGTGACCGTGGTCGCCATCCTGGTCGCCGCGGTGGGCCTCCTGCTCACCGCACTGCGCAACAAGCCCTTGGCCCGAAGCGGACCGTACGGCGAAGCCGACAAGGAGATGACCCTGGCCAGGGAAGCCTGGCACGAGGCACTGCTGGAACGGGGGATCGTCCCGTTCCTGCGGGACGCACTCGCCGACCCGGGTACGGCGGCCGCACTGCACTGTGCGGCACCGGCCGAACCGGCCGGCCGTATCCCGCATCTCGGTTACGACCGACCAGGATTCACCAGCCCCGGTGAGGGTGCGAACCGCGGGCGACGGCCGAGCTACTCGAGCCCCGACTACACCAGCCCGGACTTCGGAGGGCCGGAGCACAAGCCGGAATAGCCGGATGAGCCGGATGAGCCGGATGAGCCGGATGAGCCTGCCGGATGGACCACGGTATTCGGACGGCCCGGCCGTCGGCTCACGCTCCCCCACCGGCGGAGCCCGTTCCCGAGGCTCCGCGCCGAGGGGCGTGAGCCGGGTGCCCGGCGCGCCGTCCTGTGCCCTTACCGGCCTGGGCCATGGCTGTCAGGAACGGAGAACGCCCGCCCGGACCGCTGCGGTGATCCACTGAGGGAACTCGGACAGCAAGCGGTCGTACAACTCCGGGTCCGGCACGGTGCCGATGTCGTCGACGGCAAAGAACCCGACGTTGTCGACAAGGCGTCCGGGCAGCGTGTCGAACCGCTCCAGCACACCGTAGTTCGCCCGGCCGAGGCCCACGAACTGCCAGAAGATCGGTTCCTCCACCGCTTCCCGGAGCTCCCGCTCGATCTCCGCGTTCCGGTAGACACCGCCGTCGGAGAAGAACAGCACGAGCGTCGGGGCCGCTGCGGGGTTGTGCCTGACGAACGAGCGGATCTCGGCGATGACCTTCTGCTCCTCGTTCTGGATACCGACCTCCCGCATGTCGACCTGGCTCGGGTCCAGCCCCTTCTTCCGCCCGCGCCGGAAGAGGCTCATCTCCCCCACCCGTACGTGCAGCCGGAGCCATTCGGGCAACCCGCCCAGGATCAGGTCCGGCAGCCGCGCCGGGTTCGAGGCGAACGTCCAGGCCTGCATTTCACCGTCGTCGTCCAGTTGCGCCGCGACTGCGGCCATACGTTCGACGACGTCCGCCACGACTCCCTTGGAGTACAGGAAGGACATGGAACCGGAGGCGTCCAGTACGAGGATGACGCGCGCTGTGACCCCGGTGGCCCCGTGCTTACGCAGACTGACTGCCACCTGCTCCTTGCGCAGCGACAGCCGCGTGCGCATGTCCACCGGCAGCCGCTCCTCGCCCTTGGCGAGCCGCGGAGCAGCCGACGGGGCGGAGGGCGGAACAGAGGGCCCCGGGGCGGGGGCGGCGGGCGCGACCGAGGACCGGGGCGGGAGCGGGATGGTGGATACCGCGGGTGGGACCGACGGCACCGCGGGCGCGGCAGGAGGCCTCGTCGCACCGGGTGCCGTGGTGGAGCCGTCAGCCGTCGCGGAGGCCGCTGCCGCCGGGGAAGCGTCGTCCACGGTGATACCGAAGTCGGTGGCCAGCCCGGCGAGCCCCGAGGCGTACCCCTGCCCCACCGCACGGAACTTCCATTTTCCCTGGCGCCGGTACAGCTCGCCCCCGATGAACGCGGTCTCCGTCCCGGCCACCATGTCGAACCGGGTGATCTCGGCCCCCGTACCGGCGTCGAGCAGCCTGAGCACCAGTCCCGGCACCTGACCGAACGTCCCGCCGTCGGACGACGCGCACAGCACGATCCGCTCGACGGCCGGTTCCAGCAGGCGCAGGTCCACCTCGATCGTGTCGGTCGCGGCGCCGGCGGCGCTCCGCTTCCCCAGGTGTGTCACGGCGTCGGAGGTGTGCCGCGGCTGGTTGTAGAAGACGAAGTCACCGTCGTCCCGCACCCGCCCGGCCTCCGTGAGCAGCAGAGCCGACGCGTCGATGTCAGGCACACCGGCTCCGGCCGCCCAAGCGAGCTCGACGTGCACCGCCTGGGCGTCGACGGGAAGGTTGGACCCTTTGCTCATTGATCTCGCTGTCATGGCATCCAGTCTGCCGACCCGTCCTCCCGGGAGGGGAGGGGGGCGGACCCGAACGGCCCGCCCCCTCGCCCTTCCGGTCCGCTCGCTCGTTTTGTCCGTCTCAGTCCGTCAACGGCAGATACACCCGGTTGCCTGTCTCTGCGAACTCCTTCGACTTCCGCAGCATCCCCTCGGCGATCTCCTCGGCCGACGCGCTCTCCGCCGAGGTCCCGCCGAACCGCTCCGTGATACTCCGGCTGATCTTCATGGAGCAGAACTTCGGCCCGCACATCGAGCAGAAGTGCGCCGTCTTCGCGGGCTCCGCCGGAAGGGTCTCGTCGTGGAACTCTCGTGCCGTGTCCGGGTCGAGGGCCAGGTTGAACTGGTCCTCCCACCGGAACTCGAAGCGCGCGTCGGACAGAGCGTCGTCCCACTCCTGCGCCCCCGGATGCCCCTTGGCGAGGTCGGCGGCATGGGCAGCGATCTTGTAGGTGATGACGCCGGTCTTGACGTCGTCACGGTCGGGCAGGCCCAGGTGCTCCTTGGGCGTGACGTAGCAGAGCATCGCCGTACCCCACCAGGCGATCATCGCCGCACCGATGCCGGAGGTGATGTGGTCGTACGCGGGCGCGACGTCCGTCGTCAGCGGGCCGAGCGTATAGAACGGGGCTTCATCACAGATCTCCTGCTGAAGTTCGACGTTCTCCTTGATCTTGTGCATCGGGACATGTCCTGGTCCCTCGATCATGGTCTGCACGTCCAGACGCCTGGCGACCCGGTTGAGTTCCCCGAGCGTGCGCAACTCCGCGAACTGGGCCTCGTCGTTGGCGTCGGCGATCGAGCCCGGCCGGAGACCGTCACCGAGCGAGTAGGTGACGTCGTACGCCGCAAGGATTTCGCAGAGTTCCTCGAAGTTCTCGTACAGAAACGACTCCTTGTGATGTGCCAGGCACCACGCGGCCATGATCGAGCCGCCGCGCGAGACGATGCCCGTCTTGCGGTGGGCGGTGAGCGGCACATACGCCAGCCGTACGCCCGCGTGGACCGTCATGTAGTCCACGCCCTGTTCGGCCTGCTCGACGACCGTGTCCTTGTAGATCTCCCAGGTCAGTTCTTCGGCCCTGCCGTCGACCTTCTCCAGCGCCTGGTAAAGCGGCACCGTACCGATGGGGACGGGGGAGTTGCGCAGTACCCACTCCCGGGTGGTGTGGATGTTGCGGCCGGTGGACAGGTCCATGACCGTGTCGGCACCCCATCGGGTCGCCCAGGTCATTTTCTCCACCTCCTCCTCGATGGAGGAGGTCACCGCGGAGTTGCCGATGTTGGCGTTGACCTTCACCAGGAACCGCTTGCCGATGATCATCGGCTCGATCTCCGGATGGTTGACATTGGCGGGCAGCACCGCGCGGCCTGCCGCGATCTCCTCCCGCACAACCTCCGGCGAAACGTTCTCCCGGATGGCCACGTACTCCATCTCGGGCGTGATCTCGCCGCGGCGTGCGTACGCCAACTGTGTGACCGCCCCGCCCGCGCGGCCCCGGCGCGGCTGACGGGGCCGGCCGGGGAACACCGCGTCGAGATTGCGCAACCCACCGCGTGGCGAGGTGTGCTTGATCCCATCGTCCTCGGGGCGGACCGGACGACCCGCGTACTCCTCGGTGTCACCCCGCGTAATGATCCAGTTCTCCCGCAACGGCGCCAGCCCTCTGCGCACATCGGTGTCGACCAAGGGGTCGGTGTAGGGGCCCGATGTGTCGTACAGCGTGACCGACTGCCCGTTGGTGAGGTGCACCTGGCGGACCGGCACCCTCAGATCGGGGCGTGTGCCCTCGACGTACGCCTTGTGCCAGCCGATGGACTTCCCGGCCTCCTCCCGCACCGACGCTTCCGTCGGATCCTGGGTGGAGGCAGGCGTGCGTGCGTCCTTGTTGGTCATGAGACCTACTCCCTACGCCGGCATTACCCGGTAACAGGTTCAGCGGTCGACGCAGCGGCTTCCGTCCGTCGGCGTTCCGTGTGAAACATCACTCGAACAACAGTGATGTTTCGTGTGAAACATCGTTGGGACGGAGGTCAGCGTCCTCTCAGCCCGGTGCTCCGAGCTCCCGCGTGTACAGAAAGGTACCTCCACGCTAGCGGGAATTCTGGCGCGGTGAACAGAGGGCCCTCGTTGTTCTTGCGATGATCGGGCGGTGACCTCGACGCAACCTCCCCCGTACCCGCCACCCGAACCACCCCGCGGCTCCGGCGCCCGACTCGGCGGCGACCGTGGCAGAGGGCCCGCGCCCGACCACGGCCTGAGTTCCGGGGACGGCCAGGAAGACGGTCCCGGTTCCGGAGACTGGTTCGGGCACGGTCCCGGCGAAGCACCGGCGGCACAGAGCCACCTGCCCGGCCGGGGCCCGGGTCACGAGCCGAGGCAGGGACGAGGAGGGCAAAGCCAGGGTCGAGCCCGTGGCCAGGATCACGGACCTGGTCATGACCACAGCCAGGACCTCGGTGGCGGGGGCCGCGGGCGTGGCTCGAACTCCGGTGGCGGCCCGAACTCGGGCGGTGGGCACAACGGTCCGCCTCCGGGCGACGGCGGGCACCAGCACAGTCCGGGCTCCGATGGCGGGCACGGGCACAGTCACAGCCATGGCCCGGCCGCCCCTGTCTCGAAGCACCTGCGCAAGGTCATCGCGGCAGTCCTCATCCCGTTCGGCGCTGCGGTGCTGATCGGTCTCACGGTGCTGTGGCCGGGTGGCACACCCGGCCACGAACGCACCGGCGTCGGCTTCGACCGGCAGACGCAGCAGGCCACGGTCACCAAGGTGGACGAGGTGAGCTGTTCGTCCGTCAACGCGTCCGGAGGCGTCCCGACCGGCGACACCTCGACGGCCGAGGGGTCCTCCGCACAGCAGCAGGCGGACGGCACGTGCAAGAAGGCGACGGTCCGGGTCGACACCGGCGACGATGCGGGCCGCACCTTCACCGAGATCGTGCAGCCGGACCAGTCACGGCAACTGAGCGAAGGTCAGGAGGTCGTGGTCGCCTACGAGCCCTCCGCACCCGAGGACCTCCAGTACTCGGTCGCCGATGTGAACCGGCGCGTGCCGCTGGCCCTGCTCGCCGGCATCTTCGCGGTCGCCGTCGTGGCCGTCGGACGGCTGCGCGGTGTGATGGCACTGATCGCGTTGGCGGTCAGCTTCCTGGTGCTGAACTTCTTCATCCTGCCCGCGATCCTGCAGGGATCGAACCCTCTGGCCGTGGCGGTGGTGGGGGCGAGCGCCATCATGCTGCAAGCCCTGTACCTCTGCCACGGACTGTCGGCACGCACCTCCGTGGCGGTGATCGGAACCCTGATCTCGTTGCTGCTGATCGGCATTCTGGGCTCGGTCTTCATCAGCTGGGCAGCGCTGACCGGCGACACCGACGACAACACCGGTCTGATCCACGGTCTATACCCCGACATCGACATGAGCGGTCTGCTGCTGGCCGGCGTCATCATCGGATCGCTCGGTGTCCTCGACGACGTGACGGTCACGCAGACGTCGGCCGTCTGGGAACTGCACGAGGCCAACCCGTCGATGGGCCGGCGCGGGCTGTATCGCGCGGGCATCCGCATCGGCCGTGACCACATCGCGTCCGTCGTCAACACCTTGGTCCTCGCCTACGCGGGCGCCGCCCTGCCCTTGCTGCTGCTGTTCTCCATTGCGCAGAGCAGTGTGGGGACGGTCGCCAACAGCGAGCTGGTGGCGGAGGAGATCGTGCGTACGCTGATCGGATCGATCGGTCTGGTCGCCTCGGTGCCGGTCACCACGGCGCTGGCCGCCCTGGTGGTCTCGGCCGACCGTTCGACGGCACAGGCGGCCGGGGAGGGCATCCGGGCGGCTCCGGCACGCGGCGGGCGGGGCCGACGCCGCAAGCGCTGACCCGCTGCGCCGGGCCGTGCCGTCGGCCCGTGACCGTCCGCGGTCCCTCCCCCGGCAAGCAGCCTCCGACAGCCGGCCACCGGTCACCCGCTACGGGCCGGCCAGTCCGCCACCGGCTACCCGGTGGCGGAGCGCTTCACCCGGCGCTCCGCTCCGCCAGGATGCGGTCCAGCGCGTCGTCGAGGTGGGCGTCGAAGTCGGCGAGCGCCCCCTCCTGCCCCAGGGGCACCAACTTGTCCGTGCGGTCGAGGAAGGCCACGAGCGGAGCCGTCGATGAGCGGAACAGCGCGTGGTCGCCGCCGACCTGGAGGCGGATCAGCACCTCGCCCAGGGCGTCGGGATCGACCGGCGATACGCGTACGTCGCCCTCGCCGCATGGTCTGCCCACGCCGTCGATCAGTAGCTCCCGACCGAACGCCCAGGTCACCGGTGCGTCACCGGGAAGATGGAAGGTCAGCCGTACGGCGTAGGGATCACAGGTGTCGTAGCGGAGCTCCACCGGAATACGGAAGGACAGCTCCTCCGACACGAGAAAGCTCATCATGACCTCTGCCTGCACGGACTCGCGCATCGCCTACCCCGTCATTCGCTACGGACCGGCCGGGAATGGGCCCCTGACACTAGGCGAATATTACTCAACGTGCACAATATGCCACAAGGAGTGATTTTTCAGATACTGATAGAGAGCGCCAACGGCCCCAGCAGTCGGCCCACTTCCGTCTGCAACTGCTGGACGGCAGGATGCAGCCGGTGGACCTGATGGACCGGTAGAGAGACGGCGACCGTCGCGGCCGTGGTACCGGCTGTGATGGGGACGGCCGCGCACACCGTACCCAGCGCGTACTCCTGACGCGCGAACACCGGCTCCATGCGACGCGTCCGCTCCAGGCGCCGGAGCAGGCTGTGCCCGTCGCGCACGGTGTACGGCGTGACGGGCTGCACGGGGTAGCGGTCGAGGTGGTCCCGGCGGGCGGCCTCGTCGAGCTGGGAGAGCAGGCACTGTCCGATGGCGTGCGCGTGACCGGTCGCCCGGAAGTCTGCCCGTTCCTGGACCGCGGGATGACCCGGGGTGTCGGAGACGCACACCAGGTCGATCTCGCCCTCGTGGTACACCGCGTAGTACACGGGAGCCCCGATTGCGTCACGCCAGCGCGCGAGCGCGTCGACGACCGTGCTGCGACGTTTCTGCGGGGCTCCGGTACTGGTCAGCCGCTCGGCCGCGTCACCGAGGAAGAACAGTCCCTTGTCGCGGCGCAGATAGCCCTCATGCACCAGGGTGCGCAGCAGGTGGTAGGCCGTGGGAAGCGCCAGCCCCGTCTCGCGGGCCAGCTGTTTGGCCGGGGCCCCGTACTCGTGTCCCGCGACGAACTCCAGCAGACGCATCGCGCGCTGCACCGAGCCGATGAGGGTCGCGGTGGGCGCCGGCTCGGACGCCGCCCGTGCACGGGGCTGGCAGGGAACGGCGGACAGATGTGCGGGGACGGTGGCAGCCGTGGCCAAGGGTCACTCCCGGAGCGAGGGGGCAGCCCGTGCGGGGGGGGGACACGGGGTGGGGGTGTACGCCGCTCGCGGGGGTTGTCCCCGCATGGCTTTCCGGACTCTAACCGCCTGTCACCGCAGACAGACGGTCCGTCCGGGAAACTTCCCCCACCAGAGGGAACCGGCGCCGGCCGTTACCGCTTCACCGGCTTCCTGTGGGGCTCATCAGTCGCCGCGCGACGTCGAACTCGACGTGAACTTCCTTACCACGTAGATGAGTCCGCCAACCAGGGCAACGAAGACCAGCACCTTGAAGAGCAGTCCGATCACGAAGCCGACCACACTGGCTATCAGGCCGCCGAACACCACCAGGGCGATGACGGGCACCGCGATCCACTTCACCCACCACGGCAGTCCCATGAAGATCTCTCGCATCGCCTTCGTCCTTACCTGCTCCGCCCGTCTCATACCGGGTCGCGTGAATGATGTCCTGCACTCGATGCTAGGGCGGCAGGAGCCCTGCCGGGGGCCTCGGACCCCCTTGTCCTCCCCTGAGCGGTCCCCTAGGGAACCCGGAGACCGCAGCTCAGCCCTCGGGCGGAGAGAACACCACCAGGACCCTCAGATCCTCACTGATGTGGTGGAACTTGTGCGCGACCCCGGCCGGCACGTACACGACGCTGCCGCGGGCCACCTGCGTGGTCTCCGTGCCGACGGTGATGGCCGCCCTGCCGCTGACGACGAAGTACACCTCGTCCTGGCCGTGCGGCTGCTGCGGATCCTGCCCGCCCGCCTCCAGGGCGTACAGACCGACCGACATGTTCCGCTCACGCAGGAACTGGAGGTAGGCGCCCTCGTTGGCGGCGCGTTCGGCCTCCAGTTCGTCCAGCCGGAATGCCTTCATAGCCTTGTCCGCCCCTGCCTCACTGCTCACATCCGGTCCTGTCTGCCACGATCAGACACATGAAGAATTTCGTAGTCAAGACGATCGCCAACGCCGCGGCCCTCGCGGTCGCGGTGTGGCTGATCGACAAGATCACCCTGTCCGGCGACAGCACGGGCAAGGAGATCGGTACCCTCATACTCGTCGCGTTGATCTTCGGCGTAGTGAACTCACTGGTCAAGCCACTCGTGCAGCTCCTCAGTCTCCCACTTCTCATCCTGACCCTCGGGCTGTTCACGCTGGTGGTGAACGCTCTGATGCTGCTGCTCACCTCCTGGCTCGCCGACGTGGTCGACCTGAGCTTCCATGTGGAGGGCTTCTGGACGGCCGTGCTGGGCGGTCTGGTCGTCTCGGTCGTCTCCTGGGCCCTCAACGTCGTCCTGCCCGACGGGGACTGAGCAGCATGCCCTACCGCGTCTGTTTCGTCTGCACCGGCAACATCTGCCGATCCCCGATGGCCGAATCCGTCTTCCGCGCGCGCATCGTCGAGGCGGGCCTCGACGGCCTGGTCGAGGCCGACAGCGCCGGCACCGACGGCTGGCACGCGGGCGACGGCGCCGATCCCCGAGCGGTGGCCGTCCTTGAGGAGAACGGCTACACCGCCGAACACACCGCCCGGCGGTTCGCCCCGTCCTGGTTCGCCCGCCTCGATCTGGTCATCGCCCTCGACGTGAGCCATCTGAGGACCCTGCGCCGTCTGGCCCCCACCCAGCAGGACGCGGGCAAGGTACGCCTTCTGCGCTCGTACGACCCCGGAGCGGGCGACGATCTCAACGTGCCCGACCCTTACTACGGGGAAACCGACGGCTTCCACGCGTGTCTTGAGATGCTGGAGGCGGCGAGCACCGGGCTGCTCTCCTCGATACGTGAGCAAGCGGAAGGACGGGCGGTATGAGCGATCCGGCAAAGGACAGCGGCTACGGGGTGAGTGCGGGGGAAGCGTCTCCCGGTGACGGCACGCGCGCGGTGCGGGCGGGGCTGCCCGAGCCGGTCAAGCACGAGCCGACTCTGCCCGGTCCCGTCTTCGCCGCCCACTTCCACCTGCCCGGCGACCCCGCCGGCCCCTACACCTACGGCAGGGACGAGAACCCGACCTGGACGCTGCTGGAGCGGGCCATCGGAGAGCTGGAGGCACCGGGACAGGACGGCGTCGAAACCCTGGTGTTCCCCTCGGGCATGGCCGCGATCTCCTCGGTGCTCTTCTCCCAGCTCCGCGCCGGGGACGTTGCCGTCCTGCCGAACGACGGCTATCAGGCACTGCCTCTGGTACGCACCCAGCTGGAGGCCTACGGCATCGAGGTACGCACCGCTCCGACCGGCGGCGACGCCCAACTCGATCTTCTCGACGGCGCGAGGCTGTTGTGGATCGAGACCCCCTCCAACCCCGGGCTCGACGTGTGCGATGTGCGGCGGCTGGCCAAGGCGGCGCACGCGCGGGGTGCGCTGGTCTCCGTCGACAACACCCTCGCGACGCCGCTCGGCCAGCGCCCCCTGGAGCTGGGTGCCGACTTCACCGTGGCCAGCGGTACCAAGCAGCTCACCGGGCACGGCGACATCCTCCTGGGATACGTCGCCGGCCGCGACGCCGAGGCGATGGCCTCGGTACGCCGCTGGCGCAAGGTCGCCGGCGCCATTACGGGGCCCATGGAGGCCTGGCTCGCACACCGTTCGATCGCCACGCTCCAGTTGCGGGTCGACCGGCAGAACGCCACGGCACTGACGCTGGCCCAGGCTCTTCGGGAACGGCCGGAGGTGACGGGGTTGCGCTATCCGGGACTCCCGGACGACCCCTCGCACAAGATCGCCTCACAGCAGATGAGGCGCTACGGATGCGTGGTGTCCTTCACGCTGCCCTCACGCGCGCGTGCGGACCGGTTCCTCGACGAGCTGCGGCTCGTGGACGACGCGACGAGCTTCGGCGGTGTACGGTCCACAGCCGAACGACGGGGTCGTTGGGGCGGAGACGCGGTACCGGAGGGGTTCGTCCGCTTGTCCGTCGGCGCCGAGGACCCTGCCGATCTGGTGGCGGACGTATTGCGCGCACTCACCGAGTCGGCCGGCTGACCGGTCCGTCCGGGCGTGGTACCAGGAACCCGGCTCGAACGACGGACGGTCCGAGTCTCCCCCCCTCGCGGCTCGGACCGCCCCGGTTCTTCGCACGCGAAGAACCGTGCGACCAAGGCTAGTTGACTCTATGTCAGTGTCCAATCACTGTAATGGCAGTAACCTATCGACATATTTATAGTTATGCCGGATCGGCAGCAGGGCCGACAAACGGGAGGGTGTGCTGTGGATCTAGCCTTGCTGCGGACCTTCGTGACCGTGCACCGAGCCGGGTCCTTCACCCGTGCCGCCGCCCTGCTCGGCCTCTCCCAGCCGGCTGTGACCTCACAGATCCGGACCCTGGAGCGGCAACTGGGGCGGCCGTTGTTCCTGCGGCAGGCCCGTGGCGTGACACCCACGACCATCGGGGACGAGCTCGCCCACAAAGCCGCACCTCATCTCGACGCCCTGGTGGAGATCACCGAAACCGGGCTCGACGAGGGCTCCTCCTCACGGACGCTGCACCTGGCGGGGCCCTTGGAGTTCACCTCCGAGCGGGCGGTGCCCGTGCTCACCACGCTGCCCCGCGGAGGCGGCCAGAGTCTCACCCTACGCGTATCCTTCGGAACCGCCGAGGAGACGCTGGAAGGGCTGGCCGCCGGGCGACACGATCTGGCCATCAGTACGGTCCGACCACGCGGCGCACTACTCTCGGCGACTCCGCTCTGCGACGAGGAACACGTCCTCGTCGCCGCGCCCCGCTGGACCGAGCGGGTCGACTCCGGCAGGGTTCACCCCACGGGGGTATCCGCTCTGGAACAGATCCCGGTGATCGAGGTGCATGAGTCGCTCCCCCTCGTCTCCCGATACTGGGCCTCCGTCTTCGACTCCCGGCCTGCCACCGCGGGCACTGTCGTCGTCCCGGATCTACGCGCGGTGCTGGCCTGCGCCGTCGCAGGGGCCGGGCTGGCCGTACTGCCCCGGTATCTGTGCGCGGCCGCACTCGAACGGGGGGAGGTCACCGCCCTGCACGAGCCCGCAGTGCCACCGTTACGTACATACTTCCTGGTGGTCCGGAACGGCACCCTGACCATGCCGCATGTCACACGCGCCCATGAGGCGCTGCAGGAGGCGGCCACCGACTGGTGCTGACCCTCCGGCCGTACCGCCCACGCCGGAAATCCCGCCGGTGATGTGTCGTGATGTTTCACGTGGAACGAGCTGGGCCAGATTTCCTCCATGACCGTCCGACCCGTGGTCAAGCGCACTGCTCGAGCCGTTCTGCTGGACGGCGACCATCTGATCCTGATCAAGCGCACCAAGCCCGGCGTGGATTCCTACTGGATCACCCCGGGCGGTGGTGTGGAGCCGGAGGACTCGACCGTCGTCGATGCTCTCCACCGAGAGGTGTACGAGGAGCTCGGCGCCAAGATCAGTGATGTGGTGCCCTGTTTCGTCGACACGGTGGAACACATCGGCGCGGACGGCGGCGCCACCGGCGTGAAAGTGCAGCACTTCTTCGTCTGCCACCTCGATTCCATGGACCCGTCGTTGCGGCACGGCCCGGAGGTCGACGAGCCCGCCGGCGAGTACCAGATCGTCCGCGTGCCGTTCACTCGCGTGGGCATCGCTTCCGTCCACCTCGTCCCGTTGTCGCTGCGGCACTACCTGGACGGCAACATCGAGGGTGTGCGCGCCCTGCACGCTCCCGACCTGGACTGATCCCCTCTGGCGAATTCATCGGTTTCAAGCGTTTCACGTGAAACATCCCCGGCTGACAACTGCATCTCGTATCGGCCTCGGTGTGACCGAAAGGTCGCATCGATCTTCGGAAACAAGTGGACGCCGACAGCCGACGTCGGACAGCCTGACCTGCGTGCCGACACCTCACCCTGTTTCTCTGCCCATCCGCCGCCTGACGCTCCGCGATCTCTCGGCCTGCGCCGACTTGTCCGAGGACCGGGGGTGGCCACGCGAAGAGCACAAGTGGAGATTCCTCCTCTCCGCCGGGAAGGGCTACGGCATCGACGCCCCCGACGGCGGGCTGGTCACCGCCTGCGTCGTCACCGAGTACGGACCCCAGGAACAGCCCACACTCGGCGCCATCGGCATGGTTCTGGTCGCGGAACGGCATGCCCGGCAGGGCGTCGGACGTCGGCTGATGCACCACGTGATCTCGGCGATGGGCTCCACGCCGCTGACACTGCACGCGACGTCGAACGGCCTCCCGCTCTATGAGGAGCTCGGTTTCAAGGTCACCGGCCGGGCGGAGATGCTCCACGGGCACTTCGTCCCGGGCGCGGGCGAACCGGGGGCCGGGATGTCCACTCGAACCGCGACCGCCGGGGACCTGCCCACCCTCCTGCGGCTCGACCAGGACGTGTTCGGAGCGGACCGCACACACATCGTCGCCCGGCTCCCCGCATTCGCCGACCAGCTGCGTGTGGCCGAGAAGGACGGCCGGATCGTCGGCTACGCCGCTGCGTGGCCCAACATGGACACTCATGTCGTGGGCCCCCTGATCGCCCGCGACACCTCTGCGGCCAAGGCGCTCATCGCCTCGCTCGCCGCCCACACCGACCGGCCGCTGCGCACCGACATCGACGTGCGGCACGAAGAGCTGCTTACCTGGGCGAAGGAGCACGGTCTGGGGTCCATCACCTTCAACGCGGTGATGACGTACGGGAGCACGGACCTGCCCGGCGACTGGACCAGACGGTTCGCCCCTGTGACCGTCGCGGCCGGCTGACGCCGTCCGGACACGACGACGCCGGTTCCCGCAGGTGCCGGGAACCGGCGTACGCGTCTGGGACACGCTGTTCAGGCGAGAGCCTCCACGGCGGTCGTGGCGAAGGAGTGATTCTGCTCCGGCGTGCCTCCGCCGACGTCGATCGCGCCGATCGGACGGCCGCCACGCTGGACGGGCACGCCCCCGGCGATGAACAGCAACGGCCGCTCCAGTGCGGTGGGCAGGGTGTGGAAGAGCCCTCCGGGCTGTACGGCGTCGACGAGGTGGGCTGTGGGCGCGTTCACCTGAAGAGCGGTGTACGCCTTGCGGGTGCTGGTCTCGCCGGAGATCAGCGCGGCGCGGTCGTCCCGCCGGAAGGCGAGCAGATGCCCGCCCGCGTCCAGGACGGTCGTGCTGACCGCGACCCCGGCGACCTCGGCGGCCTGTCGTGCGGCCATGACGAGGGCTTCGGCGTCGGCGGTGGTGAGTGGGGTGACAGCTGTGCTGGTGTTCATGAAGAGGTGCTCCTCGGTGTGTGGTGTGCAGTGGCGATGCCGTTTGAAGCGGTGAGGTCCGTGATGGAAGTGGTGCGGGAGGGTGAAGGCAATACCGACTGTGGCGGCAAAGAGATCCGACGGAGGGGATGGAGGCGGCCCCGGTCTCTGTGCCCACAGGCGCCCCGGTCAGTGGCGGACCGCGGTCTGCCGCTCGGCAGAAGCCTGACTGACCGTCACGATGCCCAAGGCCTTGCCGCGACGGTCGAGGGCAGCGGAGACGAAGGCCAGCACCAGGGCGCTCGCGGCAAGAACGGCACCGACCCAGGTGGGCGCGGTGTAACCGAGACCGGCCGCGATCACCAGGCCGCCGAGCCAAGCGGACAGGGCGTTGCCGAGGTTGAAGGCGCCGATGTTCACGGCCGAGGCCAGCGTGGGGGTGCCGTGGGCCTGGTCGAGAACACACTTCTGCAGAGGCGGAACGGTGGCGAAGCCCAGGCCGCCGATCAGAACGATCGTGACGGCCGCCAGGACCTTGTGGTGCGCGGTCAGGGTGAAGAGCGCGAGGACGACGGAGAGAGCACCCGGGGACACGTACAGCAAGGGCATCAGAGCGCGGTCCGCATACCTGCCGCCGACGAGGTTGCCCCCGACCATGCCGAGACCGAAGAGGACCAGCAGCCAGGTGCCCGATCCGTCCGCGAAGCCGGTCACCTGCGTCGTCATCGGCGCGATGTAGGTGATGGCCGCGAAGACACCGCCGAATCCAAGGACGGTCATCGCCATGGCGAGCAGTACCTGGACGTTCCTGAAGGCAGCCAGTTCGTGACGCACCCGTACCCCCTCGGGTGCGGGAAGGTCGGGAACGAGCCCGGCGATACCGGCCGGTCCGATGACACCGAGCACGGCGACGAGCCCGAACGTGATCCGCCAGCCCCTCCCTGTCACCGTGAGGTGAAACATCCCGGCCTCCGTCCATTTCGGCACCGCTGACGAGATCCGCGACCAGCGGGCCGTCACCCTGGCCAAGGCGTACGAACAGCACCCCGAACGCTTCACCCGCCGCCCCCGACCGCCCGAGATACCCCGCCAGGCGTGGATCAACGATCCCGCGAAACGACGCCTACCCGAACAACAAGCCTCATAGCTCGCAATACGTCTCATTTGACTTGACAATCACCGTCGCTAGGGCCAGAAGCGCAAGAGACATGAGGAGACAGCCCTTCCCGAAAGATTGCAGTATCACTTTGCGTACTCATGCAATAATTTCAAGCGCGGCATAAACGCGAGCGCAGTCTCTTTCGATGTTGCTCTACCCTGGTTCCAGCAGCTCCTGGACGGAGGGAAACGCCAATGACAGCCACGGACCCCGCACTCACCGCCCTTGCGCAGGGTTGGTGCGCCCTCTCCCTGCTGCACGGGAGGGTCGAGGCCCACATCGAGCGGGGCCTCCAGGCCCGGCACGATCTGAGCGTGCGGGAGTACTTCCTGCTCGACGTGCTGAGCCGACAGCACGACGGCGACGGGGGGCATCTGCAGATGAAACAGGTAGCAGACGCGGTCGTGCTCAGCCAGAGCGCCACCACTCGCCTGGTGACCCGGCTCGAGGACCGTGGCCTGCTGGAACGCTACCTCTGCCCTACGGACCGGCGCGGCATCTACACCAACGTCACGCCCGCCGGCCTCGCCCTTCTTGAGGAGGCGCGGCCGACCAACGACTCCGCATTGCGCGAGGCGCTCGACGCAGCGGCGAAGAACCCCGACCTGGCCCCGCTGGTACGCACGGTGGAGACGCTGAAGGCGTCTGTAGCGGCATGAGCCGACCGCTCCGGAGCATGCCTGCTGTCTGCGTAATCTGCGCAAGGTATCGCCATGGAAGATCTTGAGATATGCGCCGCGGCCGCCGACGACATCCCCCGCGATCTCTGCTGTCCCGTGTGCGGCGTCCCGACACGGACTGGTCACATGATCGGCGGGACAAGTCCTGGTTCTGCCGCCGCATGGATCGCTGCGACTACGGCTTCGCCGATCGGGGTCAATTTCATTGGTGACGCCGTGGTTGCACGGATGAGGAGTGGGTGTCCGATCTCGCGACACAGTCTTCCGACTCTCGTGATCAGGGCCGTGTGATGGGTTCCGAGTGCTTCGGCGGCTTCCTTGAGTGTGCGGTAGCGCGACAGGGCAGCGAACTCGCGGAGGCGGTCCCATGCGCCTGGCCCCGTGAAGGCAGGACGGAGGATTTCCGGTGCCTTGCTGGCCTGAGCTGCCAGCTGCGCGAGTTCGGGGCGGGTGTGCCCCAGGGCCTCGGCGTTTGCCTCGGATATCCGGGTTGATCATGTGATGCCGTAGAGGGCGAGGACGCGGTGGCGTTCGGTGTGGGCTCGGCGTCCGGCGGCGGTGTTGACGTACCCGGCGAGCTTGAGCGCGCTGCGGATCAGGTCGCGGACAGCGGCGAGTACGGCGGGCGTATTACGTGTCCTGACCTGGGACTTGTCCTCGCCACAGACAACATTGCGCACCCAGTGGACGGTGTTCTCCACGGTCCAGTGGCCGCGGGCCCAGGCGGCGGCCTCGGCCGCGTCGGCCTGCTCGGCGGGCAGGTCGGTGATGGCGTAGACGGTCTCGCTGGACCACTTCTTCGCCCCGTACAGGCGGCGCCTGCGCTGGATGCGCAGGACCTGGCGGGCGTGCGGGAAGAGCAGGCCGTCAACGGTGACTACCTGCACCGGGCGCTGCTCGTGGCGGCTGTGGCCGCGGGCGTCGTCCCGGTGGATCACGGGCACCTCCTTCCAGGGCAGCCGGTGGAGCTGGCGGGCCTGACCATGCTGGTTGTTCTTGATCGTGAGGAGGTAGTGGGCGCCGCGTTCGCGCAGGTAGACGGCGTGGGCGTGCTGGGCGTGCTGGGCGTGGAGAGCATCGGCGGTGATGACAGCCCCGGCGAGGTCCATGTCGTCGACCTGGTCGAGCAGCGGCGCGAACGCGGGAATCTCGTTCGTCTTCGCGCCGGTCTCACGCGGGGCGAGGGTGATGCCGTCGCCGTGGCGGACCGCGGACAGCACGAGAACCCGGCTGCCGTCAGGGCGTCGTGCACCGCGCAGGCACTTGCCGTCCACCGTGATCGCCCGGCGCCTGCGGCGCACCGGATCGGCCTGGGTGGCAGCCTGGTGGGCCCGGCGCTGTTCCCGCTCCTGGCCGCCGTCCGGCATCAGCGGCGGGGGAGTCGCGCCCTTGTCGGGGAGCAGGGATTTCAGGTAGGTGAACCCGGCCGCGTTGAGCTCGGCCGGATCGAGGCGCCCCAGCACGCTGCGCAGGGTCTTCTCGCCCGGCACCCGGAAGCGGCCCTGGAGCGGGTGGTAGGGCAGGCCGGAGGCGGCCGGTTCCTCGGGGCCGCACGCCGGCACCACTCTGCCGCGGCGGTGATCGAGTCGTGGCCCGCGGGTGTCATCGCGCAGACCACCAGGGCGAGCAGGGAGGAGAGCCGGTAGCGCACCCCGCCGGCTCCGCGCGGACCGGTGAGCGACTCGAACTCGGCTACCGGGCTGCGGACTTGATCCCGCGCGACCTCCGCACCCAGGGCTTCCAGACGGGAGGAGGGACAGACGGGGGGGAGGGACAGACGGGGGAGGGACAGACGGGGGGAGGGACAGGCAGAGGGAGGGACAGACGGGGGAGGGACAGACGGGGGAGGGACAGGCAGAGGGAGGGACAGACGGGAGGAGTGAGGGGGGATGATGGTGGGACGAACACGGCACCTTCATGGATCTTGAAGCGTAGAGAACTCCATGATCCGCAGGGGCCGTGTTCGCCTACTTCCGGGGTCCACCGCAGGCATCAATCAACCCAAGTTCGGACGAGCCGGGCAAACGCCGGGGCCCTGGGACATCACCAGTGGGAAAAGGACACGGGATCTGGGATCCCACAGGGATGTAGGTTCTCACTTTCGGTGTCATGCGCCGACGCTATGACCTGGACGTTCCCCTCCAGTCTCACGACGTGTCGGCAGGCGGCTGTCTCAGATCGATGTCATTTCCTCAGACTGCCCAGCCGGCTGCACCGCTTGTCCGCGTCCCGTCTGAGTGCACCACCACGTACGGAGATACGTGCACCGGCAAGCAGTTCATGTCATCGCGCGGGCATGACGGTGGCGGGGAGGCAAACCTCCAGGATGACTGCGGTGCCAGCCACGGCTCGGTCCTCATGCATGGTGATCTGCTGGCCGGGCTGGACGTGCGTCCAGTGGGAGGGAGTGAGGGGCACAAGGCGAACCGTGGCTCGCCCGCCGGGCTTTAGCACGGGCATGTTCTCAACCCAGAGCCCAGCGATGCTGACCGCACGTCCGCCGGCGGGTGAGAGGAGACCGATGTCCCACATGGGCCGCAGAACACCCGCGCCGGAGATTGGCGTCGTGCGTCGCGCCTCGGCGGCAGGGCGGAGCGTCAAATCCGCCCTGATCACGCCGTTGCGGAACTCGGAGCATCGCCAATGGCACCAAGCCGCACTCCGCTCCAGCTGAAGCTGATCAGCCGCTTCGGCTAGCTCCTCCCAGAAAGCCAAAGGGAGCGAGTGAGCCTCCCCAAACTCCTCCAGCAGACCCAGGGCGATCTCCCACTCGTCGTGAACGAGGTAGTCCCAGACGTCTCCCACCGTGATGTCATTCTCGGTGGCGGTCTCTTCCGGAACCAACAGGAAAGCTGCTTCGAGCAACTCAGGGACGTCCATGCGCTCATTGTCGACCGCATGAACCTGCTGCCCGGTCCGGATGTCAGACCCTGCGCTTAGAGTGCGGCGGGATGGGGCCGGTCCCGAGGCCGCCAGCACCGGAAAACGGCAGCCTCCCTGGTCTGCTCGGGGGTGGTTTCGGCCCAACCAGCGTCCAGGCATCGTTGAGGGCCACGAGTGCAGCCTGTCAGCCCGGCCCCTTTGAGTACCTAATCGGAGTCAGTATCGAGCGACCCGGTGCATCGCACCCGCCCCGGGCGCATTCACCGCGATCGGAGAGCATCGTGAAGAACAGCGCGTTGTGGCGAGTGGTTGACAACCAGAGTGGTACCCAGTCCATCGTCAGCACGCCCTCCGAGGCGGTCGCGTTCGTCAACAGCCGGTTCGACACCGATGACGACGACGAGCCGTTCAGCATCACCGAGGTCGGCCCTCTCCTTCCGAAGCCGCTCGGGATCATCACCGCATGGGCCGCCAAGAAGGACGGCGAGCGAACCGACGGGCGTACTGCCCCGATCACCATCAGGCCGGTTGTGACGGACAACGCCAGCGAGTGCGACGACGTCGTGCTCTGGGACGACGTGTATGTGTCATGGGACCACGACATGTACACCGTCGAGGAGCCGGACAGCTCCGAGTACAGCGAGGCTTACAGCGCAACCGAGTTGAGCGCGATCCTCGACGAGTACGCCGACGACTATGAGTACGCGCCTGAAGGGCCTGAAGGGCCCGACAGCCACAGGTGGCCGAAACCGGAAGAGTTGATCACCTACGGCGCCCAGGAGTGTGCCAAGCGGTTCGGGCACCTCGACGACGACGCCCTGCTGTGGCTCGCTGCCACCCGCATCACGCTCGCCGTGTGGCGCAACACACCCGTCGAGAACTGGCATGCCGGGAAGAGTCCGCTCCACGACGGCACAATGATGCGGATCAACACGGCAACCACCCGACTCGTGCGCTCGATGCTGTCGTTCGACCATGTCGACTGGATCGGTCTCAGTCTCGCGATCGTCAACCCGTCCCGGGTTCTACCGACAGGGCAGTCCGTACTCGAGCTCGGGCTGGCCTGCCACAACCCTGACGACCCGGCGCACGAGGTTGATCCGCGAGAAGAACTCGCGGAGATGGCACAGGTCGCGATCTCATGGGGGCGAAGGTACTGCCTTCGCGAGAAGGAGTTCGGCCTGCGAACCCTGATCGAATCCTTCTGTGCGTCCGACAACGGCTGGTTCGGAGCACCGAGTTGGGGGCGCATCGTCGATCGGTTCCTTACGGCTGTCGACGACCGGGAGAATGCGCACTGGCGCCTGCACCGGGACGAGCCTTGGTTCGACGAGTGGTTCACCAACCGCCCGGCCGACATTGCGGACACCACGGAATTTCGTCGGCTGCTCCATGCCGGGCCTGACCTGCTGTCCGAGGAGGCCGCCGAATGGTGCGTGGATGGTGCCATCGGCTACGTCTGCCAGGACGACCACGCGAACGGCTGCTGGCGGTGCGGTATCCCACCGGCAACGGAGTCCCCCAACGAGTGAACGTGGGCACCAGCATAGAAAAGCATCAAATCCACTGACCGCGCTCTCGCCCACCTGCTCGGCGGCCTCCCCTGCTCGGGGAGCCAGTCGCGGCTCCACTAACTGGAGATGTGCGGGTGCTTCTGACAGATCTGTGGCAGCAACGCTGGCCCGGCTGCCCGCCGGTCGGTCACAAGCTCCGTGAGCCCTACAGAATGTCTGGGTCCGCTTCCACAGTCCGTCGGGTCTTTGTCATCAGCATCACCGGCCTGCCGGTTTCTTGATAACCACGGCTTCCACGACACGGAGGTCGAGCAGTTCGCCGGACCTCCGGGATCATGACGCCATGCAACTCCGATACTTCAATCAGACCGGATGGACCGCCATCTTCAATGGCACTGAGACCGAGATCGGTCGCATGGTGCGTGTGGAGGGATGGGATCCCGCAACCGGGACAGCCTTGGTGGTCGACCCGCAGCGAGGGGCACTGCGCCAGGTCACGGACTACGTGGACTTCTCCCACTTGGAGCGGGCCGATCAGGTCGTTGCCGCGATACCCGGTGGGGGATGGCGGGCACACTGGACGGATGAAGGGCCGGGTGGATCACCTCTCACGGAGCAGGTGCTGGCCTGGTTGATCACTTCGCAGGGCCGGGCGACTGCCATCACGGTCGATGCTCAGGGGCATGTGGAGGACGCCGACAGCGCCGACGCCTTCATACCGCCGGGTGAGGAGCTTCAGTGACGGCGTCGATGCCGCAACAGGCGGGCCCGGCGTCTGAGGGTCGGGCTTCTGATGCCGGCTGGGAGGCTCCCTATTACCGGGGTCGGGCCGCCGGCTTCCAGGTGCTCTTCCTCGTGGAACCGGACGAGGCGATCGAGGAGGTCTGCAACGTCGATGCCGAGGTTCATCTTACCGACGGGTCGCGCTGGAGTTCCACGATCTTCACACCAGTGCGGCGCCGAGAGGTCAGCTGGGCCGGGATGCGATCTGCTGACGGGCAGAGCCCCAGACATCCTCGAACTCCTCGAAGGTGAGTTGTTCGGGGTCGTGGCCTTCCCATTCCGAGACGGGCAGCTCGGCAGTGATCCCGAACCTGCTGTCGTACTCATCGAGGCGGCCGACGTCATGGGCCTGCTGCCATTCGCTCAGGGAGGCGGCTGCGATCGGTGTCAGCTCCGGACCTTGGAGTTCGACCTGCCGTGTGACCCAGCCTTCGGCGTCGACCTCGAAGTAGAACCAGGTGTCTTCCTCATCCCAGTAACAGCGCACCCATGCGATCACCAGGCCATGATACCGGGTTAGTGGTGGCCCCGGCCATCTTGGGTCTTCGAAGTTAGTCGGGGACCCCCTCGCGGCGGGCTCGTCTCGTGGTCGCGCAGAGTGACCGTAGGCGTTGGTTGGCGCGGTTGCGATAGCCGAAGGCGCATCGCGCGTCGAGCTTGATGACGCGGTTGTTGCCCTCGCTGGCGGCGTTCGTGATCCCGGTCAGGACGTATGCCTCGATGCCGTTCCACCACTGATCGACGGTTTCGGCGAGGGTGACGAGTTCGGGCAGGTGGGCGTGGTCGGCGACGTGGGCGTTGAAGCGGTGGCGGGCTGCGGAGATCGCGGAGCGGTCGGGGGTGACGTGGGTGCGGTGGACGGCCAGGCCGAGGAGGTCACGCAGGAGTTCCTTGGCCTGCCAGGCCGCGTAGATCTGACGGCCGTAGGTGCCCATGTACTCCAACTCGACCTTGAGCAGGGCGAGTTGTTCTCCGGTGAGGTCTTCCTTGTTGCGGCGCAGGAGTTTGCGGACGGTGTAGACGCTGTCTCCTTGCGGGCCCGGCGGCCGTGCTGTTTCCAGGTGAGGCGTCGGCGCAGGTCGGCGAGGTGGCGCTGGGCGAGTTGCACGATGTGGAAGCAGTCGATGACGACGGTGGCGTGGGGCAGGGCGCGGTGGATTGCGGCGCGGAAGGTGGCGCACAGGTCGATGGCGACGTAGCGCACGTGTTCGCGCCAGGCGGCGGGCTGGGCGCTGAGCCAGTCGGCGACCGAGTCCGCGTTGCGGCCCTCGACCTGGCCGAACAGGCCGCGTCCGCCGATCGCGTCGACGAAGCCGATGTGCCAGGCATCCGCGACCAGCTCCCACTTCTCCGTGTCCGGGTTCTGCTTCCATACCGGCTTGCCCCGCCTCGTCTCGTCGATCCCGATCGCCTCGGTCGTCGGCAGTGCGGCGGGCAGGTGGCGCTCGGCGTAGGTGCGGGTGGCGCGCATGACGACCGGCCAGGACGGCCCCAGGTCGCGGCCGGTCTGCACCACGGTGCGTCCGCCGTCGGCCACGGCCTGCCCGCACGCGGTCCGCAGCCGCTCGGTGAGCCGCATCCGTGCGGGTATCTGGGGAATCTGTTCGGTGAACGAGCCCCGCTCACAGGCATCTTCACGACACTGCCAGCGCCGTTTGTGCCAGCGGATCCGTACCGCGCCACCGCCATGGGCGAGGTCACGAGGCCGCGTCACGGCCCGTTCCTTGACCCGGGTGGCGAAGGTCCCGCACGCCGGGCAGGCCCGCGCCGCCGGGGCCGTGGTCACCAGACGCACCGTACGTATCCCGTCCTCGTCGCGGACGACCTCGGCCACCGCGACCCCCTCCAGATCGAACAGCGCCGTCGCGCCGGTATCGTGGCCCATGCCGCCCGTGTCTGTTTGAAGATCGGCTGTCTAGACACCAGTCATGATCCACAAGCAGCGCGGGCGGTCTGCGTTCACCCCTCACGCACCCACGACGGTCACTCTCGGCAACCGGCGGTACAGGTCACGGGCGGCCCTCCCCGACTAAATTCGAAGACCCGCGGAAGGCTCCGGTGGCGCGACAGATGTCCTCCCACTGCTCGTCCGGCAGCAGTCCGGTGTAGTCGAGGCTGCGGCGGTGCCGGTAGTCAATGGGGGGTGGATTCCGCGCGAGGTGGTCGGCCAGCCGGGTCAGCGCCGCTGCGATCTGCGGCCAGCTCGGGGTGTCCTCCAGAACCTGGAGGATGCGGCTGATGTTGTCCGGGTCGATGGCTTTGCCGAGCTCGGCGGCGACGGTGTCGATCTCGATGCGGATGCCGGTGATCAGCACGCAGGCCGAGAACGCCGGCCGCAGGAATCGATCCCAGGTCCCTCCGGGCGATAGGCGAGCCGCCCAGGCCGGCCAGAGCAGGCCAGGTGTGCTGCGGGCGAGCTTGTCGACACGCTCGCCCGAGCGGTCCGGGTAGGAGGCAAGCGGGCCGGCAGTGCGGTAGCGCAGACGATCGCTGGGACGGAAGTCCTCCTCAAGGGAGACGAGTTGGGTGGCGAGCAGGACGGGGCTGGTTCCGCTTCCCCACTTGCTGAGGGTGCTGGCGGTCACGGTCACGTCACGCTCGCGGGCCTCGGTGGTCAGCCAGCGCATCCGCTCGGCGGCCTGACGGATATCGGGTGCGGTAAGGATCTCGACGGCGGCGGTGACTCCGGCTGCGGCGACCGCGGCCTGGGAGGGGGCCATGAACCCTGGCCGGGCATCGGCCAGGGCGGGGCCGCGCGGGACGGGTTCTTGGGCGCGGGCTTGGCGGTAGGCGGCAAGAAGATCGTCGGGCAGGCGTCGGGCCAACTGCCTTGCACTGGTGTCGGCCAGAGCCCGTCCCGCGATCGCACGCAGGTCGGCCAGGGCTGATGCGGCCGGGACCGGATGGTTGGCGTAGGTGCCGAAGGACGCGGTGCCGGAGGCGATGAGGTCGAAGACGTGCTGCTGGGCGGCCAGAGTGGGGTGCTCTTCGGACAGCGTGAGGACCGGGGCGTCGCGCAGGTCGGCGCCGCAACGCGGGCGGCGGTGTCCGCGTACTCGTTGCGGCTCTGGGTCGTCCACCGGCCGTGCGTGGGGGCAGTGGCCTGGATGGACTGCCAGGAGGCGGGGGTGAGGTGTATCCCGCTGTGATCGTCCGCAAGCGGGGCAGGCATCCTGCAGGAGGCAGTGGTGCCGCATGCAGGCGAACGACCAGCCCAGGCGCCACTCCAGCCGCCAGCGCCCACCGGTCTCGGCCAAGCACGGTGGGCAGTATCGGGAGCCTCGGCCCCGTCCCCAGAGCAGACGGCGCTTGACGTGGCGGGTGTCTGAGTCGATGAACACGGCCCGTCCGTCATAGGCGGCGAGCGTCATCGCGGCGATGGCATCCGGGGCGATCCGACACACTGCGGCGATCGCCTCGGTCTCGTGCGGCCTGAGCATCACTGTCCACTCGGTGGGGATGTCCTGGGTCCGCCTTCGGTGTTCGGGCCTCGGCAGGCCGAGTTGCGGCAGCAGCTCGCCGAGCGGGGTGTGCAGGCGGTGTGCGAGCGCTTCGAACCACGAGTCCAGCGCCTCCCCAGGCAGCGGCTCGAAGCGCAGGGGAAGAGTGCGCGGAATGCTCATGCCGCCCGCTTGCGGGGGCGGCTGGTGCGCCGGCCGCTGGCGAAAGCCGCTTCCAGCTCCCGGCGGGCCCGCTCGGAAGCGGCGTCATTCTTGACGGTGTTCAGCAGCTCCTCGTCCAGGCGCTCGGCGCCGGTGCGTACGGCTTTCTGGCAGCCGCGGTTGAGCACGGTCATGAGCGAGCCAATGTGTCCGGTGCTGCGAGCGAAGAGGTAGTCGGACAGCTCGTCCGCGATCATCCCCGGAGTCTTGTCGGCCAGCACGACGCGCTGTTCGATGGCCAGCAGCAGGTCACGCCAGTCGCGACGCCCCTTCTCGGTGTCGATGGTGAACGGTTTCATGCCCAGCCGGGTGGTGCGGCGTCCGGTCTGGGCGATCGCCGCGTCCTCGAAGTCTTCTCCTTCGTCGAACAGCCCACGCTTGGCCAGCCCGACGCCGATCAGCAGCAGGGTGACGGGGAACTCGTTGGCGATGTACTTGAAGTGGTTGCTGATCTCGGCACCATTTCGGTCCCGGAACTTCAGGAAGTGCAGGTCGTCAATGATGACAAGCTCCGCTCCGCTGGAGAGCACGCAGTCCAGGGCTCGGTAGCCGAAGTCGGCAGCGGTGCCGCGGAAGCGGCCGGGGTGAGCGTAGAACTCCAGGATGCCGCGGTTGAAGTCACGCATCCCGGTGTTCGCGGTGAGCCCGACACGGCAGATCGGCATGGGTGCGGATCCTTCTGGGGGAAGGTCGTTGATCAGGCTCCGAGTTGGTAATCCCGCTGTTCGGGGTAGGTGCGCTGGTGCTCGCGGGTGTGGTGGTAGGCGAGGTAGTCGTCGAGGTCTCCGTTGGCGTGGACGGCGCGGAGTTTGAGTACGGCTTCGGCGCTGTCGAGGCCCCAGCGGGCGCCGGTGATGTCGAGGCGGTCACCGATGAGGTGGCGGCAGGCTCCCTCGACGGAACCGGTCGCGATCGGCCACCCGTTCTTCAGCGCGATGTCGTAGCGGAGTCGGGCGAGGTGCCCGGTCAGGTAGCGGACACAGGTGCCGACGGCCTCGCGCTTGGAGCCGGTGAGCTGGTCTTTCTCGGCCTGCGTGGTCATCTCGCGGGTGACGCGGGCGGCGTGTCCGTGCAGGATCGCGGTGAGTTTCTCCGCGGCGAAGGTCTCCGCGGCCTCGCTGCCGACCGGGTGGAAGGCGTGGGCGGCCGTCCAGAGGTATTCCGCGACATGCACGAAGTCGATCAGGACGTGGATCGTCGCCTTGCGCCGCCGTGCCTCGGCCTCGACCAGATCGAGTTGGTGGTGGGCGCCGTCGACGAGGACGAGCCAGGGCCGCAGGTGGCCCCGGTCGCGGTCGGCGGCCTGGGTGAACGCCTCGGCGATCACGTCGGCCGGGTCGTGGATGAGCGAGGCGGTGCACCACCGGTTGACCGCCTTCGGGCCGGGACTGGGTGGGCGTGCGCAGGCCGCTGCGGCCGCCCGGCGGGTGGACGATGTCGTGCGGACGACGCACGGCGGGGACGGTGTCGTGGACGCAGGCGATCGTCGCCATCCGTTTCCTGTCCGGTTTCTCACCCGGCGCGAGCCGGGCCCGTCGGCCGCGGCGCTTCTTGGCCTCGGCGGCCCGCCGGGTGGCCTCGCGCAACGCTTCGGGCCGCATCACCACACCCTTGCCGTCGACCTGGATGACCAGGGGCATGTCGGCCGTGCACGCGGGGGCGATCTTGTGGTGGTAGAAGGCGTCGATGTCGACGGCGGCCTCAACGACCAGGGATTCGGCCCGTCGCTTGCCCAGGACCTTCCCGCACCGGTCGGTGACCGCCGAGACGGCCTGGTCGTAGGAGGAGCGGACCGCTTCGCGGACAGCGAGGCGTTTGATGCCGTGACTGTACCGGCCGTGCGGCAGCGACAACCGCGCGTCCGCCGGGTGCGCATTGGCCCGCCCCCGGCTCCGCCAGGCGCACCGGGTCACGGTCACCTTTCCGAACAGACAGGTCAGCTGCCGTTCGTGTCCCCGCTCGCGGTACGGTCGCCTCTCTCCGTCCGCACCGAGGACCGGCTCCGGCGGCGGGTGCTGTTCTTCGCGGACCGCGCGCAGATCGAGGTGGTCCTGGAAGAAGCGGCGCAGGATCTCCCTGCCGTCGACCTCGATCAGACGCTCCACCGCGGCGTGGTCCAGCTCGGCGGTCTCACGCGCCGACAGCCGTGCTGCCAGCGACTTCACCGCCTCCATCGAGCAGGCAAACGGGTCGGGGACATCGCTGGTGCCGTAGCGTTCCATCCGGGCTCTTCTTCCTGATGTTCGTTTCGGTTCGCACCTACGAATGTAGGGAGAAGAGCCCCTTGAACACCGGGAGTTGACCTACCTCACCGAGCCGGCTGCCGCCCGGTGGGCCGAGATGGTGAACTGCCCCGGCGCCTGTTCGGCCAGCCAGCCCCGCTCAACCAGCCTCTTCAGCTTCGACCGTGTCGCCTCGATCTTCGAGGTCTGGGCGGGCAGCCCGATCCTGGGCACGATCTGCTTCGCCTGCACCGCCCCCGGCGCGTCGTCGATCACGTCCACGATGTCGCGGTAGACCGGCGGGAGATCCACGCTGGTCATCCCTCCCGCCAGAAGGTCACGGTCTGCACCCCCACCACCCGGCCCCCGCCCACCGGCAAGGTCTCCGCCGGCGGCCGGGCCACTTCGAGGGCCACTCCCTCGGCCGCGAGTTCCTCCAGAGTCTCCCGCGTCACCGTCAGCCGATCCAGCCGGCCCCGCTCGGCCTCCAGCCGAACGGTCAACGCGGCCACCTCCCGCTCGAGTTCCTCCACCCGCAACCGCACCGCCGCCTGGCGTTCCTCCAGCTCACCGATCAACGAGCCCATCCGGCACCGCCTCCTCTACCGCCACGGTAGACAAGCCGCCACCCCACCCACACCCGGATCAGCGAAACCCCAGCTCAACCATCCCTGGAAAGGATCCGCACCCATCTGCGTCAGCGGCCCGACATGTGATCTGCAAGGGCGTGCTCGCCATTCTCGTGCCAGGGCACAGCAGACCGGACAGCATCAAAGTCCTTGGGGGAAGAGGCACCGGTGTGATGGGGACGCTGCCGCAGCCAACACATCCGTTTGACGAGCATGGCGGTGCGGCTGACAGTTACGCTCCCGCACACGGCAACATCCGCGCCTTGGGGGGAACCATGCGCCGCACCACCATCCTGCTCGCCGCCGCCTGCCTGCTCGTAGGGGCCGCGGTCGGCTGCTCGAAGTCCTCCGGCGATAAAGCCGAAGACTGCGCCACCGCGCTCACGGAGCGGACCGGAGGCGACTCCGCAGACACGCCGACCGTCAGCGAAGCGGAGAAGCGGGTCGACGCACTCGACACGACGCTGGCAGACATGGTCCGCACGGGGTACGAGGGAGTGGCCAAGGACGCGGCTGACACGGTGGAGAAGAAGACCAAGGAGGGCGGTAAGAGTCGGCCGGAGGCATGCGAGCCGCTCTCGGAGAACGACTACACCGTGCTGTTGATGGCCAAGACCATCCACGGCCTGGGGTGGACGGACAAGGACGGGCAGTTCGACAAGCTCAGGATGGTGAAGGGTCTGTCCGACTAGCACTGCTGTCGTCGTGGTGAGGCCCCGCTCGGAGGTCCGGAGCGGGGCCTCGCTGCGTACCCTGATGCAATGAGCGCGTGCGCGTGAACTGGGTGCCGGTACCGGGCGAAGCCCGCTCTCCCAGGTGGCTTTGTTCACGACTCTCTCGACAGCGTTTGTTCAGCAAACTCATGAACAATCCGTCTCGAGGCCGGTGGCTTCGTGCCTCCCGATCCAGTGACGAAGTGCTGCCCGTTCTTCTCGTGGACAGAGCCACCCAGGCTGCTCGCGAAACCGACTTTCAGCGCCTGGACGGGCCGTACCAGCCACGGACACGAGCGAGACAGCTGCGGTTTCAACTCAAGCGGTAGCCAAGGAGCGAGAGGCCGGCGGCCGCAGCGCGGTGCTGGTAGGCGCGCAGTCCTGGGGCGCCGGGGGGTACGGGCTTGCGGGCGTTGCGGTGCCAGTGGCCGGTGAGTGCGACGAGGAACGCTGTGGTGGTGTCGGGGCTGCTGGCGGTGGCGGGGTGGTCGCGGAGCAGGCGGGCGACGTCTGCGGGCGTGTGTCCGGCGAGGATGAGCTGCGGGGCGAGGGAGGCGGCGTCGATGCAGGCCGGGCCGGTGGTGGCGTGTGCCCAGTCCACGAAGGTCACTCCGAGGTGGTGGTCGCGGACCATGTTGTCGGCGCGCAGGTCGCCGTGGACGATGCGGTCGCCGTGGGCGAGGGCGGGCCAGGCCGCCTCGAGTTCGGCGAGCTGCTCCAGGCGGTCGCGGGCGGCGGGGGCAAGGTCGGCCGGCGGGTCGGCGAGCAGGGCGTTCCAGCCGTGCAGGGCCACCGTGGTGGAGGGTGTGCTGTTCACTGCTGCCGCGTAGGAGGCCGGGGCGGGGCTGGAGGTGAGCTTGTCCAGCAGGGCCCAGGTCTGTTCGGCGTCGCCGGAGTCCGGGGAGAAGTCGGGGTGCGGGCCGTTCAGGTGGGCGATGACGACGGCGGTCCAGTGGGCGGCGCGGTGGATGCCGAGCAGGGCCGGGGCCGGGGCGCCGGGTGGCAGCGAGGCGAGGACAGCGGCCTCATGGAGGTTGGCGGCGGTCAGCGGGTCGTCGTCGGGGGCTGCTTTGACGAAGGCCCGGCGGCCGTCGGCCAGGGTGAGCGCGGCGGCGAGCTGGTGGCCGAAGCCACCGCCGGGGGTGACCGTGTCGGTGACGGGTGCGCCCAGGGCGTCCTCGAGGCGGGCGCGCAGGGGGGTGGGGACGTCGGTCCATTGCAGGCGGCCGCTGGTGGGCGGTACAGGCATCAGGGGTATCTCTCAGAGGTCCGGAAAGTCGGGTGGCGGGGTGATGGGGTGCGCGCCGAGCCGGACCGCGAGTCGGGGCTGAGAAACGGGTTCCTCAGTGCTCCAGCTCGACGCCGGGTGCTCGTCGCCGCATCACGCGCATTCGCCTGTGTCCTCTTGAGTGCAGAAGTGCAAAGGGGCGCCCGTAGGGGCGCCCCTCCACTGTAGTGGTCTGGTTGGGTCACGTGCTGCCGATTAGGGGCAAGTGGTGCAGCAGGGACGACCCGATACTGGCGGGCTCGGGCAGGAGGTGATCGGCCCCGGCGGCGCGCAGGGCTGCGGGAGGGTGCCAGCCCCACACGGCTCCGAGCGCGACGACTCCGGCGGCGCGGGCCGCGGTCATGTCGGTGGGGCTGTCCCCGACGAACACGGCGCGCTCCGGTGGAACGTCCAGTCGGCTCAGGGCGGCGTGAAGGCCGTCGGGGGCCGGTTTGGGCCGGGTTTCCTGGCGGGTGATGACGACGTCCAGCAGGTCGGACAGGGCCGGCGGCAGCAGCCACCGCAGGCGGTCGGGGTCCTGGAGGGTGACCGCGCCGGTGGCCGTGTTCGGCGGTGGCGGCGGCCTGGGCCAGGCGGCGGGACCGGACCCCACCCGGCCGCACCCGCAGTGCCAGGAAACGCGAGCGCATCGGCCCGCGGGAGCCTTCGCGCCAGGTGACCTCGGTGAACGCCTGCCGCCCGTGACCTGTGGCCAAAACGGACACAGGGGAGGGCTTGTCCCGGTAGCGGGGCTGCGGCCTGCGGCCGTTGCCGGACCATGCCGGGGCGGTGGGCCGCGCGTCGTGCGGGTGCACGGTCACGTCCGAACGGATGGCCACGACATAGCCGATGTCCCGCCGGCTCAGGCCGTCGCGGAAGTCGGCGTTCTGTCCGTAGCCGGCGTCGGCCACCACCACCGGCGGCACCGGACCCCACCCCGCCAGCCCGTCGAAGGTGTCCAGGGCCAGGCGCCACTTCTCCCGGTGCCCGACCTCATCGGGCACCCGGCAGCGACGCCGGCGTTCGGCGTCGCTGTCCCACTCCCTGGGCAGGAACAGCCGCCACTGAAGCGGGACGGAGGCGGTATCGGTGACCGCGTGCACGCTGACCGCCACCTGACAGTTCGCCTGCTTGCCCAGGGCCCCGCAGTACTGGTGCGCGACAGCGACCGACATCTTCCCGTCCTTGGGAAACGACACGTCGTCGACCGCCCAGGCATCCGGGCCGATCAGCGGCACCATCCGCTGCGCGATCCGCCGCCGGACCGGCACCGGATCCCAGGTCGACTGGTTCACGAACTGCTGCAGGTTCTGCTCGTTGCCATCCGGCAGCCGAGCGGCCATGGCCTGGACGGACTTGCGTCGCCCGTCCACCATCAGTGGGTCTGTGTAGCAAACGGTGGAACTCGGTCGGATTTCTTCAGCGGCGTCCGGCGGTGAGCCGGCCGTCGAAGGTGATGTCGAAGGCTTGGAGCGCGGCCTTCCAGCGCATGGTCCAGCGTTTGCGTCCGGTGCCGGTCGGGTCCAGGCTCATGACGGCCAGGTAGACGCACTTGAGCGCGGCCTGGTCGGTGGGGAAGTGTCCCCGGGCCCTCACGGCCTTGCGGATCCGTGCGTTGATGCTCTCGATCGCGTTGGTGGTGCAGACGATCTTCCGGATCTCGACGTCGAACTGGAGGAAGGGTACGAACTCCGCCCACGCGCTTTCCCAGAGCCGGACGATCGCCGGATACTTCCCGCCCCAGGCGTCGGTGAACTCCACGAACCGCTCCAGGGCGGCGTCTTCGCTCGGCGCGGTGTAGACGGGCCGGAGCGCCTTCGCGATCTTCTCCCAGTCCTGCCGGGCCGCGTATCGGAAGCTGTTCCGCAGCAGGTGAACGACGCAGGTCTGGACGATCGTCACAGGCCAGACGGTGTTCACGGCGTCCGGGAGCCCGGTCAGGCCGTCGCAGACGAGCATCAGGACGTCGGCCGCGCCGCGGTTCTTGATCTCGGTCAGGACCTGGAGCCAGTACTTCGCGCCCTCACCGCCGTCACCGATCCACAGGCCCAGGATGTCCCGGTGCCCCTCGGCGGTGACCGCCACCGCCATGTAGACCGGCCGGTTGGCGACCTGCCCGTCCCTGACCTTCACGTTCACGCAGTCGATGAAGACGACCGGGTAGACGCTGTCCAGCGGACGGTTCTGCCATTCGGCCATGCCGGCCATCACACTGTCGGTGATCGTGGAGATGGTGGACTTGGAGATCTCCGCCCCGTAGACCTCGGCGAGATGCGCGGAGATCTCCCCGTGCGTCAGCCCTTTCGCCGACAGGGACAGGACCATTTCGTCCACCCCGCCCAGCCGGCGCTGCCGCTTCTTGACCAGCTGCGGTTCGAACGACCCGGCCCGGTCCCGCGGCACCGCGATCTCGACCGGCCCCGACTCGGTGATCACCGTCTTCGACCGGCGCCCGTTGCGGTAGTTCTCCCGGCCGCCTTCGGCCCGCTCACCGGGCTCATGGCCCAGATGGTCGGTGAGCTCGCCCTCCAGCGCGGACTCCAGCACCCGCTTGGTCAGCTGCTGCAGCAGGCCGCCCTCCCCGGTGAGCTTCACCCCACCGGCCTGGGCCCGGGCCACCAGCTCGGCAACCAGCCCGTCATCCACGGCACCCGTCCCACTCACCACGGCCTCCCCGGCCTTGATGTCACTCGCCACGTCAGTCATCAACTGTCGCTTCCAGCTCGGGAGTTACACCGCTCACCGTACAGACCCGACGGCGGGGGAAGCGTGGGTGCATCTGCTGGTTGTCGGCCATGGCGAGTGCCGCCGGGAGCGGTTCTCCGTCCTGGCGGTCTTCGTCGGCCAGTTTCAGGGTCACGCATTCGTCGTCGTGGTGAAGCCGGGGCGGCCCGGGCAGGTGCTTGCGGCAGCTCTCCGTAGCGGTGGGTGTGGGGCCCGGGGGCGTGCGGGTGTTCAGTTGGTGCTGTTGTTCTCCTTGCCTGACGTTTTCGTGTTCGCGTTGTTGTTCGACTCGTCCGGAAGGGCGCCGTTGAGGAGCGCGCCCAGGGGGTTGCCGGAAGCCAGGGCGGAGACGTTGTTGAGGGTGCCGTCGATGATACCGGCCTGCGCGGGGGCCGCGGAGGCGAGGGCTGCACCGGTGGTGAGCGCGGCGATGGCGAGGATGCGGGAGGATGACTTCTTCATACCGTGATCAACTCCCACAACGCCTGCCGGGATACGCGTGCAGTCCGCTGAAGGGGCCAATCGTGTTTGTCTGCCGGAGGCGGCTGCCTCCCACAAGGGCACCTGCGCCCGGACCGGCCGGGCGCACTGCCTGGATACGGGCCCGGCCGGCCCTCGCAGTGCACTGCGGCCCCGGAGGCGCCCCAAGGTGAAACCGTAGTTCAGCGGTTCGTACGCCTTGCCCAAGCTTGTTCTTTATCTACCAAGATCTTCCGGGCTTGCCGATGGCCTTGAGGGTCTCGGGGCGTTTGACGGTTTTGCCGACGTCGTAGCGGGGTGCCTGGTGTCTGTTCTTGGCGCCGGAGGGTCGTCCGGGGCCGGCGCCGCGGGGTTTGGGAACGCGGGCCGGGCAGGCGAGGTGAGCGCGGATGTTCCTGAACCCCCGGCGGACCCGGGCCGGGCTGAGCCGGTCCGAGGCGGTGGGTCTCTCCCAGGGCCGGCGGAGGTCTTCGGCGAGAGGGCGGGCGAGCCGGAGCTGGGTGTGAGCGACGATCAGGATCCAGGTCCAGTGGTCCGCCGCCTCGGGAGTACGGAGTTTCGGGGTGGTCCAGCCGAGGGTCTGCTTCGCGAAGCGGAAGGTGTGCTCCAGATCGAAGCGACGGAGAAATGCCTGCCAGAAACGGTCCACATCGTCCGGGGTGGCGCCGGTCTTCGAGGACCATAACCACACCGGCGGAGCGTCTCGTTCCTTTGACAGGTGCTCGACCTTCAGCCGGACCAACGTGCCCTCAACCAGGGGTAGTTCACCGTCGTGGTCGAGCCAGGACGAGCGGTGGGTGAGCCTTGGGTGGACTCGGTCCCATGCCTGTGTTTCGGCCTTGCCGTAGTTGGTGGTGTCGGTGACGGTGGTGATCGCGGGCTCGGGCCAGGTCTCCGGCTTGGTGAAGCGGAACTCCGGTCCGTGCTTGGGCGGCCTGCCGTTCGTCCCCGGCCGGCGGGGCGGCTTCGGCAGCCGCATGACGCGGTCGGAGCGGACCCGGCCGACCAGCTCGACCGGCAGATCGCGCAGGACCCACGCCAGGCGGGTGACGTCATAGCCGACGTCGCTGACGATCACGATATGCGGGTCCCCGTTCTGCCACTGGCCCGCGGTGATGAGCCGCTCGACGACTCCTCGCAGCTGGGCGGCGGTGACCGCGGTCGCGTCGTCCACCGGTCCGAGCCGGACCGCGTCCAGGATCGCGGTCCAGGACGTGGCGCCCGGCTCCAGCACGGCGACGAAGGAGTAGGGCCAGCCCGGAATGAACTGCGACGCCGTCTTCGCACGGCCGTAGACGTGGCAGAACAGCCGTTCCGCCGAGCACGGCGCGTCCGAGCGAAGCCACGATGACACGTCGACCGCCAGCACCAGGCGCCCGCCGTCGAAACGCGGCAGCGACAGCCCGGCCAGCACCGTCCGCAGCCGATCGGTGTCGATGCGGCCGTGGTTCAGGCCGCCGTACATCGCTCCGTGTCCACGACGATGTTCGGGCAACAGTGTCAGGTCCACCGGGGACTTCACCGCACCGTCGGCACACAGCACCGCGTCCGCCAGCTCGAACAACTCATCCCGCCGGGCGGTCAGACACTCGTAGAACTCTCCCCAGAAGCGTGACGCTTCCGCGAACGCTTCCCTCCGTACGGCATCAGGCAGCAGACTCACCCTCACGGCCTTCGTCTTGGTCAGTGCACCTTGGTCGGAGCACATAATCAGACGAAGGCCGCCCCCGCGTCCGGCGAATCCCTAGGTGAGCGACTCAGTTCGAGACACCGTTCGAGGCCGGAAGAAAAAGAACAAGCTCAGTCACCGAAAGCGAAACGGTCCACCGACTCCGTCGGCAGACCCACGGCCCCGGCGTAGTTGTGTGATGTCCGGTCCCGTGGTGGTTGGTCAGATGCCGTAGACGGCGAAGGCGTCTTCGTGGCGGAGGAGGTCGCGGCGGGCGTGGGCGATGTTGGCGCGTCCGGCGAGGCGGATGGTGCTGATCGCCAGGTTGCGGAAGCCGGCCAGGGCTCGGGGTGCTGTACCGGTCCTGAGCTGGGAGTTGTCTTCTCGGAAGGTGACGTCCCGCACCCAGTGGATCTTGTTTTCCACAGTCCAGTGGGTTCTCTCGTAGTGGTTGAGGTGAGCGGGGCCGGCGAGGTCGGGCGGCAGGCTGGTGACGCCGAAGACGATCTCCTTGCTGGTCCATTCGTCGTCGAGGTTGCCGGTGTCGCGGCGGAGGCGGAAGACCTGGGATGCGCCGGGGAACAGGGTGTCGTCGGCGGGTGCGGTGCGCAGGGTGCGGCGTTCGGTGCGGCCGTGGCCGCGGTCGTCGTCGATCGCGGTGGTCTCGGTGAAGTCGGCGTCCGCGCCGGTCAGCAGCGCCTGGGCGGCGGCGTGGGCGAGGGGCTGGTTGCCCTTGAGGATCAGGACGTAGTGGCTGTGGAGAGGGCCTGTGATCAGGCGGGCGGTCTTCTTCGTGGTGTGCAGCGCGTCCAGGGTGAACACCCTTCCGGGCAGGTCGAGTCGGGTGAGCAGGGCCCGTGCGGCCTCGCCCTCGCCGCGCTTGTCGGGGACCTGCCTCTGGCCCAGGACCGCGCCGCTGGTGTGGTCGATCGCGCCGACCAGGAAGACCCGTCCGCTCTCGGTGCGGGCGCCGGCCAGGGCCTTGCCGTCCAGGGCGGCGGTCGGCAGCAGCCCGTCCGGCACCGGGTGCTCGGCTGAGCGTTGAGCGGCGCGGCGCTGTTCGCGTTCCACCGGTCCCGGGGTGGCGGGGATCTCGGGCGCGGGGACGGTGCCGCGCGCGAGGTCTGTGGTGTATTCGCAGGTCACGGCGTCCAGGGCGTCGGCGTCCAGATGGGCGAGCACTCGCCGGAAGGTGCGCTCGCTCGGCACGAGGTAGCGGCCGGCCAGCGGGTCGTACCGGGCACCGATGCGGGCCAGTTTCGCTTGCGGGGCACGGGTCGCCCACTGCCAGATCGCGGCGATCGAGTCGCCGCCGATCACCAGCGTCGCGCACGCGGTCAGTGTCAGGATCACCGCGAGGGCGTGGCGTCGGCCACGCTTCGCGCGCAGGTCCGGGACCTGCCGCAACCTGCTGACCAGCTTGGACTCCACTGCCGCAGGGCCGGTGGCGAGCTCGGCCTCCCACAGGGCGAGGTCGGCGAGTTGGCCAACGGCAGGGGGGATCGGCGAAGATACGGGCACGAGCGCGACTCCTGTGACGATCTTTTGGCGTAGAGACCTGAAAGATCATCAGAAGTCGCGCTCGTCCTGCAACCAGCCACATCAAACCGGGGCAGAACAACTCAAGGGAGAACTACGCCGGGGCCGTGGTAATAGCCAGACTTGGACACGCCGAGCCGTTCACACATGAACTCGACGGAATACGCGCACTCCGCTGTGCCGAGCCGCATCGTTTCGATGAACTCGTACTTGCTCGCTACCGGGGATCCTTCGCGAAGTACGCTGCGGCTTTTTTCAAGAAGGAGACTTCCGCCTCCAGTTCACGGATGCGCCGGTCCTGTTCCTTCAAGCGCGCCCGCTCATCGAGCGTCAACGGTGCACCGGCAGCTGGCTCGTTCCGTTTCTGGTGTTTCTTCACCCAGCCCCGGAGTGTCTCCGAGTTCAATTCGAGCTCGCGGGCCGTCTCCGAGATGGTCTTGCTGGACCGGAGTGCCATCTGGACGGCTTCCTCACGAAACTCCGGGGTGTACTTGCTGGGTGGCGCCACTTCGAACTTCCTCATTTCCTTGACAGAACAACCCTTTGGGTCCCTGTCCGGAAACTCCGGGGCACCTCAGTCGCCGCGCGTTGTGGAGGTGCTGGGAAGGCTGAGTGCGGTGTCGAGGACGGAGCAGGCCTGGCCGACGGTGCGGGTGCGGGAGACCAGGTTGGGTGTGGCTCCTTTGGAGGGACGGCCCTAGCTGCGTGAACTGCGGCTTGAGGCACGCCCGAGTGATCGACTCGACCACGACAGCGGGTCACGCGGTGACCGGCACCCTCCGCGCTGTCGATCTTGATGCGACGCGCGGGCGTGACCTGCTGGTTCCGAAAGGATCTCCACGACCGGCAGTCGAGCCCAACCGGCAAATGCCCAGCTCAGCCTGTCCCTCCAAAGGAGCCACACCCGATCGGCATCCGGTCCCAGCCTTCTTCGGTGAAAGCGCCTTCCTCGGAGATCCGCTGGCGGTGGAACTTCTTGGCGAACGACAGCACGGCGGTGGTCTTGCCCAGGCCTGGGAAGGCGTCAAGGGCGATGGCTCCCTTGACCTTGTCGCCGTCCTGGTCGTTGCTGTTGACGATGTCCCACAGGTCCTCGTGGAGTGCGGCCATCTGCGGGGTCTGGAGCGGGCCGAGGTTCGCGTGCCACTTGCGGCGGAGACGGTCGTACTCGATCCGGGCCGCGTCGCTCAACGCCTTCAGCTGCCGGCGGGTCAGTAGCTCGGGCCGGGGCCTCGGTAGCGCCTCGGCCATGCGCTTGAACCCTTCCTGACGCGAGAGCGTGAGACGGTCCAGCCGCGTCCTCAGCTCATCGGCGGCCTCGGGCGTGCGGCGGTTACTCATCGGCATCCTTCAGCGCGGTCGCGTAGAACTCGTCGTCGTCCGCCAGGTCCTCGAAGTCGGTGGGGTCGTCGTCTCCGCCCTCCGCTTCGTCGGCCTCTTCCGGCCCGGCCTGCGGCGCGTCACCTTCCTCGCCCAGCGCACGGCGTACCGAGGGAAGGGTCACGGCTGTCTGGCTTCCGACGTCCGGCAGCTCGATGGCCTGCTCGCGAGAGAGCCGAAGCGCCATGCGTCGCTCGGCCGGCGTGCTGCCCAGCCCCGCGTTCCAGCGCTCCAGCAAGTCGGCAACCGCGAGACGGTCGTCGGGGTAGGCGTACTTCCTCACCGCGAGCTTCCTGGCGAAGGCCAAGGCCTCCTCGCTCAGCGGCATTCCCGCCGTCGGCGCGTGTTCCCACTCCAGGGCGTGCCAGACCCTCTCCAAGTCCCGGAAGTAGATCTTCGTGATGTCATCGGGGTTGACCTGGAACGGCCAGTGCTCGTGCTTGCCCCGCCAGGTGTAGGGGCTCTTCGAACCAGGCGGCGGCAGACCCGGGCCGCGGTAGCGACGGCCGTCGATCTCGACGCCGTAGTGCTGGATCGTGCGCCACTTCGTGGGCAGGAACTCGAAGGCGAGATCCCGGTCGCGGGGCACCTCGACGTAGCCGGCCCTCGCCATGCCGTGTTCGAACATCTGCGCTGGCGACATCCGTAGCCCCGGCAACCCCGGGTCAACGAGACCAGAGTGCGGTCGACAGTGAAATGTCGTCGCGGTCCACTCTCGGATGATTTCTTCCAGCTCATCCAAGAAGAAGAACGCGTCTGCCTCCGGATCCTCGCCGCGGGAGTGGATGTCCGGGCCCTTGTAGCCGGGCAGAGCTTGCAGCAGATCCTCACGCAGGGTGCGGAAAAACCGCTCCACCGGCCCCTTGTCCCGTCCTGTGCGCAGCCGGGCCGGCTGGATGGAGATGCCCATCCGGCGGCAGACGCTGCTGAGATGGTCCGAGACGTAGACCTTGCCGTGGTCGACCACCAGCGTCTCCGGGACGGTCGGTGGCGAGGCAAGGCCAATCCCCTCGACGGCGACGTCGACCAGCGCGGTGCGCGGGATGCCGTGCTCAGGCCAGACCGCCCCGCGCGGCCAGTCCTTCCCGAACGGCCGGGGGCGGAAGGACTGGAAGAGCACCGCTGCCACGTCCACGGCCTTCGTCGAGACCGGCGTCACCCTGATCCCGGTGATACAGCGGGTGTACCAATCCATCCCCACCGAGAGCTCGGCCTGCACCCACCGCAGCGTGAGCGGATCGAACGCGAACACATCAAGCCGCGTGGAGTCCATCAGCAGGTACTCACCCGGCCTGGTCGGCCGCAACTTCCCGTAAGGTCCCTCCGGCCGGTCAGCGATGTCCCGGTTCCGCTTCGTACTCAGCCGGAACAGCGGATGCCGACGCTCCAGCTCTGCCAGCACCCGGTAGGCGACCGCTCGGCTCGGCAGTCTCACCACCTCGGGTCCATAGCGGGCAATGACGCGGGCCCTGGTGCGGTCGATCACCATCTTGCGCGACGGCTTCGAGGCATCGGTGTGCTCGACCATCACCTCCAGCGCGGTCTCGACCCACCGCTCGTCGACCCGGTCAGCAGCAGACTTCCCCGGCCGTGTCCGCGGCGCCAGCCTTGCCTCGCCGCCACGCTGGTATGCCGCCGCCCACCGTCGCACCGTGCGGTCCGCGACGCCGAGTTCGACCGCCTTGGCGGCATATCGGGCGTCCAGGGGAAGGTCCGGTGCGAACTGCGGGCGCGGCTCCCCGTCGCGGGGCAGTTCACGACTCCCGGAGCGGAAGCCTGTCAGCACCTCCCGGACGTGCTCTGCCTGCTCGATCACCTGCTGTCGTTGCGCCTCCGACAGCTGCCCCAGCACGACCCCTGCGAGTTCCTCCTCGTCGGTGGCCCTGGGGCCGTCCTGAGCAGGAATGATTGCTGCCCGGTCGGAGAAGAGCAGTTCCTTCAGGCTGATCCGCAGCAGTCCTCCGCGAGCGTTCTTGAGGACCACCTCGTTGCCCGCTGCGGTCGCGGCCGTCTCCACCACCTCGACAGTCTCGCCGTCGTAACGGAAGTGGCTGCCGATGCCCACCCGGGTGCCGGCCCCACTCACGCCGGCCTCCACAGCACATGTGCAGGAGCCAACGGTTGCCGAAGGTCCGTCGTGAACCGTCCTGACCACAGCAGGTGGAAGACCCCGGCTCGAACGAGCTCCGGGGCAAACCCGCCCACAGCGCCGATAGCCTCCCCAAGGGCCATCCCGTCCACGATGGCCCCATCGGCCGCTTCCAGCAGGTCAGCGGGGAAAAGCCAGTCACGGCGGTATCCGGCGAGGAATCGCACGTTCTCCAGCAACGCCGGTTCCGGTTCGCTCAGCACCTGATACCCCCACCCGCGGTCCTGCACGACCTGGCGTGTCCAGGCGAAGGTGAAGGCCACCTCCGGGTTCTCCAGTCGGCGACTCGGCTTCACATCGACGACCAGTGGCCCCGCCCGCGTCAGCAGCAGGTAGTCGGGGATGGGTGTGGCTCCTTTGGAGGGACGGCCCTAGCTGCGTGAACTGCGGCTTGAGGCACGCCCGAGTGATCGACTCGACCACGACAGCGGGTCACGCGGTGACCGGCACCCTCCGCGCTGTCGATCTTGATGCGACGCGCGGGCGTGACCTGCTGGTTCCGAAAGGATCTCCACGACCGGCAGTCGAGCCCAACCGGCAAATGCCCAGCTCAGCCTGTCCCTCCAAAGGAGCCACACCCGTCGGGGATGTGCTTACGGACTTTGCCTTGCACCCGTGCCTTCAGCAGGAAGGGCTGGGCCACGATGTGCCGTACTGACGGGTCGAAGTCGGCGAACAGTAGCCGTGCAAGCTCCAGTCTCGACTCATAGATCACGTGGTCGCGTACCGTCGCCGACCAGTACGTACCCGAGTAGTGCCGCTGCCCGCTGTACCAGCGGAACGTACGCCACGGCGATGCCTGCGACAGCCGGGAGATATCCACACCCTCCCAGGGGCGGTCCTCCTCAACACCCCCATCGGCACGACGGCGGCTCACTGTCACACCCTCAGCCGGTCCGGTCTCCACGTTCCACCCCCTGTCGGCCGCTCAGCGCGACACGAGGAGAGTGGCATCAAGCACGTACCGCAAGGAGGCACAGTTCAGGGGCGTCACCTGATCGGGTGACGCCCCTGAACTGTGCTTCTCCAGCGGGTGTCAGAAGTGCCATCGTCATGACACGACGACGGAGAAAATGACGCGGAAACCGAGAACCCACAAGGGAGCCGGTCAGGTCTGCGCCATGTCCACGAAGCGGGAGTAGTGGCCCTGGAAGGCGACCGTGATGGTCGCCGTCGGGCCGTTTCGGTGCTTGGCCACGATCAGGTCGGCCTCGCCCGCGCGCGGGGACTCCTTCTCGTACGCGTCCTCGCGGTGCAACAGGATGACCATGTCTGCGTCCTGCTCGATGGAACCCGACTCACGCAGGTCGGAGACCATCGGCTTCTTGTCGGTTCGCTGCTCGGGGCCACGGTTGAGCTGGGAGAGCGCGATGACCGGGAGTTCCAGTTCCTTGGCGAGCAGCTTGAGGTTACGGGACATGTCCGAGACCTCCTGCTGACGGCTCTCCGCCCGCTTGGAACCGCCGGACTGCATCAGCTGGAGGTAGTCGATGACGACCAGCCTCAGGTCGTTACGCTGCTTCAGCCGACGGCACTTGGCGCGGATCTCCATCATCGACAGGTTCGGGGAGTCGTCGATGTAGAGCGGCGCCGCCGAAACGTCCGGCATCCGGCGTGCGAGGCGGGTCCAGTCCTCGTCGGTCATCGTGCCGGACCGCATGTGGTGCAGAGCGACCCTGGCCTCGGCGGACAGCAGGCGCATCGCGATCTCGTTGCGCCCCATCTCGAGTGAGAAGACCACACTCGGCAGGTTGTGCTTGATGGACGCGGCACGGGCGAAGTCCAGCGCGAGCGTCGACTTGCCCATCGCGGGGCGCGCGGCAATGACGATCATCTGCCCTGGATGCAGCCCATTGGTGAGCGAGTCGAAGTCCGTGAACCCCGTGGGCACACCGGTCATCTCACCGCTGCGCGAACCGATCGCCTCGATCTCGTCGAGCGCGCCCTCCATGATGTCGCCGAGCGGGAGGTAGTCCTCACTGGTGCGCTGTTCGGTGACGGCGTAGATTTCGGCCTGCGCACGATTGACGATCTCGTCGACGTCGTCGTCGGCCGCATACCCCATCTGGGTGATGCGCGTACCGGCTTCGACCAGGCGGCGCAGCACGGCGCGCTCGTGCACGATCTCCGCGTAGTACGCCGCGTTGGCCGCCGTGGGCACCGTCTGGACGAGGGTGTGCAGATACGAGGCCCCGCCCACCTTGTTGATCTCACCGCGTTTGGTCAGCTCCGCGGCGATCGTGATGGGGTCGGCCGGCTCGCCCTTCGCATAGACGTCGAGGATGGCCGTGTAGACGGTTTCGTGAGCCGGTTTGTAGAAGTCGTGGCCCTTGAGGATCTCGACGACATCGGCGATGGCGTCCTTGGACAGCAGCATGCCGCCCAGAACGGACTGCTCGGCCTCGAGGTCCTGCGGGGGCACCCGCTCGAAGGCGGAGCCCGTGCCCTCCCATCCGCCGGAGTCACGGCCGCGGTCGTGTTGCTCGTCGCGGCCCCGTCCCCCGTCCTCACGGCGCCGGGAGGCGGGCAGCCGATCACTGGGTCCACTGTCGGCCCACGGGTCGTCCAAGGGCTCGGAAATGCTCACCGAGCCACCTCCTCCCGTCCGCCGAGCGGACCTCGCCATGCCCCTCTTTTTCTACGGCACGGCACTGACAAATAGGACGCCCGACTCCGGTTGCCACGCGCCGGTTTTGCGACCTTTTGGAAACCGGCGGACGGAGCATGTGCCGGACCACCGTAGGCCCCTCCGCACCGTCAGCCAATCTGGTTATCCACAGGCCATGTGGACGACCGGCCCAATGCTGTGGAGAAGTCCACCAAACCTGTGCACGACCCGGTGGACAGCCCTGTGAACAAGACCCACATCGATCCGCGACAAGGGACCTGACCTGGCATTTCATCGTCCACCGCCTGTGCAGAACAAAAACTTTCCCTATCGGCCCAAGTTCTCTTCAGGTGCCGTATGCAAGCACACACCCTGCGCCATCACGTAAGGGTCTATAGAGCATTGCATCTCTTACCTGTGGACGATTAGATTGGTGCACATGACACAGGCCCCCGCGCGCCCTCGAGCCGTCCGACGGCAGCACGACCGCGAGATCGTCATGCTGGCCGTACCGGCCTTCGGCGCCCTCGTCGCCGAACCCCTCTTCGTCATGGCAGACAGCGCCATCGTCGGCCGTCTCGGCACAGCGCAGCTCGCCGGACTCGGCGTCGCCTCGGCCCTCCTGATGACCGCCGTCAGTGTCTTTGTCTTCCTCGCCTACGCCACCACGGCCGCCGTCGCCCGTCGAGTAGGTGCCGGCGACCTCCCCTCAGCCGTCCGTCAGGGCATACACGGAATCTGGCTTGCCCTCTTCCTCGGTGCCGGTGTCGTCGCCGTGGTCCTGCCCACGGCGCCCGCCCTTGTGGATCTGTTCGGCGCCTCGGACACCGCGACCCCCTATGCGATCACTTACCTGCGTATTTCCTCCCTCGGCATACCAGCCATGCTGATTGTGCTCGCCTCGACCGGTGTTCTCCGCGGACTGCAGGACACCAGGACCCCCCTCTACGTCGCCGTCGGCGGTTTCGCCGCCAACGGCGTTCTCAATGTCGCGCTCGTCTACGGCGCCGGTTTCGGTATCGCGGGCTCCGCCTGGGGCACGTTCATCGCCCAGTGGGGCATGGCCGCTGTCTATCTGATCGTGGTGCTGAGGGGCGCGCGCAAGCACGGCGCCTCGCTACGCCCGGACCTCACGGGGATCAGATCCTCTGCCCAGGCCGGCGCACCCTTGCTGGTACGGACCCTCTCACTCAGGGCCATCCTGATGATCGCCACCGCCGTCGCCGCCCGAATGGGGGATTCCGACATCGCGGCTCACCAGATCGTCCTCTCCCTGTGGAGCCTGCTCGCCTTCGCGCTGGACGCCATAGCGATCGCCGGGCAGGCCATCATCGGCCGCTACCTGGGAGCTGGGGATGCCCAGAGCGCCCGCCAGGTGTGCCGTCGCATGGTGGAGTGGGGCTTCGCGGTCGGGGCCGTCCTCGGAGTACTCGTGGTGCTCACCCGGCCAGTCTTCCTGCCTCTGTTCACCAGCGATTCCACGGTCATGGACACGGCGCTGCCGACTCTGGTGATCGTCGCGTTGTCCCAGCCGATCTCCGGCATCGTCTTCGTTCTGGACGGGGTGCTGATGGGTGCGGGCGACGGGCCGTATCTGGCATGGGCGATGCTGATCACCCTGGCGGTCTTCACTCCGTTCGCTCTACTGGTCCCGGTGTTCGGAGGTGGGCTCACCGCGCTGTGGGGCACGATGGCGCTCATGATGAGCGTTCGGCTGCTGTCCCTGTGGTTCCGGACCCGCTCGGGCCGCTGGGTCGTCACCGGCGCCACACGCTGACTGTTTCACGTGGAACCCCGCGTTTCACGTGAAACGGCGATGGGGCCGCCCCCTGAAAGGCGCGACCCCATCCCACTGCTACAACGAACAGACTTACTCCGGGACAACCTCGAGGTCGACCTTGGCGGCGACCTCGGGGTGCAGACGCACGAACGTCTCGTGGGCGCCGAGGGTCTTGATCGGCGCACCGAGCTCGATGCGACGCTTGTCGACCTGGGGACCGCCAGCGGCCTTGATCGCGGAAGCGATGTCGGCCGGCGTGACGGAACCGAAGAGACGACCGGCGTTGCCAGAGCGGACCGCGAGGCGAACCTTGACGCCCTCGAGCTGAGCCTTCACCTGGTTGGCCTGCTCGATGGTCTGGATCTCGTGGATCTTGCGAGCGCGACGGATCTGCTCGACGTCCTTCTCGCCACCCTTGGTCCAGCGGATCGCGAGCTTCCGCGGAACCAGGTAGTTGCGAGCGTAACCGTCCTTGACGTCGACGACGTCACCCGCGGCACCGAGGCCGGAGACCTCGTGGGTGAGGATGATCTTCATGAGTCGGTCACCCTTCCCTTATCGCGCGGTGGAGGTGTAGGGCAGCAGCGCCATCTCACGGCTGTTCTTGACGGCCGTGGCGACGTCACGCTGGTGCTGGGTGCAGTTGCCGGTCACACGACGGGCACGGATCTTGCCGCGGTCGGAAATGAACTTCCGCAGCATGTTCGTGTCCTTGTAGTCCACGTACGTGACCTTGTCCTTGCAGAATGCGCAGACCTTCTTCTTCGGCTTGCGCACAGGCGGCTTCGCCATGATGTATCTCCTGTGTGATCAAGAAGTGTGGTGCGGCCCCACCTAGAAGGGGGGCTCGTCCGAGTAGCCGCCACCACTGCCGCTGCCGCTGCCGCTGGAGCCTCCGCCCCAGCCGCCGCCACCCTGGCCGCCGCCCTGCTGGCCACCGGCAGGAGCGCCGGATGCCCAGGGGTCGTCGGCCGGAGTGCCGCCGCCCTGCTGGCCACCACCGGGGCTTCCGCCCCAGCCGCCGCCACCCTGGCCGCCGCCACCGCCGTAACCACCCTGGCCACCGCGGCCGGTGGTCTTGGTGACCTTGGCCGTGGCGTTGCGCAGGCTGGCGCCGACTTCCTCGACGTCCAGTTCGTAGACCGTACGCTTGACGCCCTCCCGGTCCTCGTAGGACCGCTGCTTCAGCCGGCCCTGCACGACGACGCGCATGCCTCGCTGGAGCGACTCGGCGACGTTCTCCGCCGCCTGACGCCAGACCGAGCAGGTCAGGAACAGGCTTTCGCCGTCCTTCCACTCGTTCGTCTGGCGGTCGAAGGTGCGGGGAGTCGATGCGACACGGAACTTCGCGACGGCCGCACCGGACGGGGTGAAGCGCAGCTCGGGGTCATCGACAAGGTTGCCGACGACCGTGATGACGGTCTCGCCTGCCATGGGGGAACCTCTCGGCGGGTTTGCTGCTGGCTGCTTGTACTGCTACTCGGATCCCGAGACCAGCTGAGCGAAAAGGCTCAGTGGTTCTCGGGGCGGAGGACCTTGGTCCGGAGGACCGACTCGTTCAGGTTCATCTGGCGGTCGAGCTCCTTGACGACCGCAGGCTCGGCCTGGAGGTCGATGACCGAGTAGATGCCCTCGGGCTTCTTCTTGATCTCGTACGAGAGACGACGACGGCCCCAGGTGTCGACCTTCTCGACCTTTCCGCCGCCGTCACGGACGACAGAGAGGAAGTTCTCGATCAGCGGGGAGACAGCACGCTCCTCGAGATCGGGGTCGAGGATGACCATCACCTCGTAGTGACGCATGTGGAACCCACCTCCTTTGGACTCAGCGGCCACGGTCGTTCCGTGGCAGGAGGGTCGTGATGCGTTGCGCAACGATGCCTGTCAGTAGAACAGCCGCCACTGACAATCGAGGTCGAGCGGCGGTTTCTCCAGGTCGGCCGGGGCGGGCCTGTGACCCTGTCCTGAACGTAACTGGATCTGCCCGAACAGACACCGGTGCAGACGGTACAGAGTACCCGCACAGCGGCTTCCGGTTGAAATCCGTCCCGCAAGCCCGTCAGTCTGTACACATCGGGGGTGTATGGCGCTACGATGCGCCGTCTTTCGCAGGAGGTGCCCCATGGCACAGGCATTGCGACCCAACACCGCCGGAGGCCTTTTCGCCACGGACGGCAAACCCCACCCTGTCCAGGACACCCTGCTCGCGGTGACCCTGGTGCTGGGGGTCACGTCTCTCGTCACCGCGATGTTCCACCACCTGCACCTGCTCAGCTCCTGGACCGGCCTGGTGGGCATCCTCACCGGCGCGTACGGCCAGTGGATCTCGGAGACGACGCGGGAGCGCTTCGGCCTGATCCTGGGACTGGGCGCCGCAGCGATCGGTTTCTTCCTCGGCATGTCGCACGGCGGCCTGTTCGGCGGGGTCGTCGACTAGGGCCTGTCCGGCGGACCATTCCGTCGGGCGTCTCCTCCCGCATACCGTGGAGCGCCCCGGCCGTGACGGGCCGGGGCGCAGGTCCCGTGTGCCCAACCGGGGCGCCCCCACGGCGCAGTAGGCTTCGCGCGAGAGCCGGAGCCCCTGAACCCATGGGGACACACCAGCCCGAGGAGCGCCCCGAATGAGCCTGACCCTGAGGACCATCAGCCGAGAGCAGCATCTGGCCTACATCCAGAGCCTGCCGTCGGCGAGCCACATGCAGGTCCCTGCCTGGTCGGACGTCAAGGCTGAGTGGCGCGCGGAGAACCTCGGCTGGTTCGACGACCGGACCGGTGAGATCGTCGGCGCAGGCCTCGTCCTCTACCGGCAACTCCCCAAGATCAAGCGCTACCTGGCCTATCTTCCCGAAGGCCCGGTCATCAACTGGTTCGCGCCAAATCTTCAGGAGTGGATCGAGCCGATGCTCGCGCATCTGAAGCAGCAGGGCGCGTTCTCGGTGAAGATGGGCCCGCCGGTGATCATCCGGCGCTGGGAGGCGACGACCATCAAGAAGGGGATCCAGGATCCGGACGTGAAGCGTCTGCGCGATCTGGAGGCCGACTTCATCGAGTCCCGTGCCTTCGAGGTCTCCGACAAGCTGCGCCGTATGGGATGGCAGCAGGGCGAGGACGGCGGGGCCGGCTTCGGCGACGTACAGCCCCGCTACGTCTACCAGGTGCCGCTGGCGAACCGCTCCCTGGAAGAGGTCCACAAGAACTTCAACCAGCTGTGGCGCCGTAACATCAAGAAGGCCGAGAAGGCCGGTGTCGAGGTCGTCCAGGGCGGTTACGACGACCTGGACGAGTGGCAGCGACTGTACGAGATCACCGCCGTGCGCGACCATTTCCGGCCACGTCCGCTGTCGTACTTCCAGCGCATGTGGACCGCCCTCAACACCGAGGACCCCAACCGCATGCGGCTGTATTTCGCCCGGCACAACGGCGTCAACCTGTCGGCGGCGACGATGCTGATCGTCGGAGGTCACGTCTGGTACTCCTACGGCGCCTCCGACAACATCGGCCGTGAGGTCCGTCCCTCGAACGCGATGCAGTGGCGGATGCTGCGCGACGCCTACGCGCTCGGCGCCACCGTCTACGACCTGCGTGGCATCTCCGACTCGCTGGACGAGACCGACCACCTCTTCGGCCTGATCCAGTTCAAGGTCGGCACGGGCGGCCAGGCCGCCGAATACCTCGGTGAGTGGGACTTCCCGCTGAACAAGCTGCTCCACAAGGCGCTCGACATCTACATGTCGCGCCGCTGATCCCGGCTCCCTCCGACACACCACAGCCACGAGAAAGGTTCCAGGTCCGGCCATGGCGCTCACGCTCTACGTCGACACCGCGCGCTGGCGGGCGCATCACAAGCACATGCAGCAGCAGTTCCCGGGGCTCGTCCCAGTCTGCAAGGGCAACGGCTACGGCTTCGGGCACGAGCGGCTGGCCGAGGAGGCCACCCGGCTGGGCTCGGACGTCCTCGCTGTCGGCACGACGTACGAGGCCGCGCGGATCAAGGACTGGTTCGGCGGCGATCTGCTCGTGCTGACGCCGTACCGGCGCGGCGAGGAGCCCGTCCCCCTCCCCGACCGGGTCGTCCGCTCGGTTTCGTCGATCGACGGTGTGTACGGCCTGGTCGGCGCCCGGGTGGTCATCGAGGTGATGTCCTCGATGAAGCGGCACGGCGTCAGCGAGCAGGATCTGCCCCAGTTGCACTCCGCCATAGAGAACGTCCGGCTCGAGGGTTTCGCGATCCACCTGCCCCTGGACCGCACCGACGGCTCGGACGCCGTCGAGGAGGTCATCGGCTGGATGGACCGGCTGCGGGCAGCCCGTCTTCCGCTGCACACCATGTTCGTCAGCCACCTCAAGGCCGAGGAACTCGCCCGGCTGCAGCAGCAGTTCCCTCAGACGCGGTTCCGCGCCCGGATCGGTACGCGGCTGTGGCTGGGGGACCACGAGGCCACCGAGTACCGCGGTGCCGTCCTGGATGTCACGCGCATAGCCAAGGGCGAGAGGTTCGGATACCGGCAGCAGAAGGCCGCCTCCGACGGCTTCCTGGTGGTCGTGGCGGGCGGTACGTCGCACGGGGTGGGTCTGGAGGCCCCCAAGGCTCTGCACGGCGTCATGCCGCGTGCCAAGGGCGTTGCCCGTGCCGGACTGGCCACGGTGAACAGGAACCTCTCCCCCTTCGTCTGGGCCGGGAAGCAGCGCTGGTTCGCCGAACCGCCGCACATGCAGGTGTCGATTCTGTTCGTGCCCGTGGAGGCACCGGAACCGCAGGTCGGTGAGGAGTTGGTGGCCCACCTGCGGCACACCACCACGCAGTTCGACCGGGCCCTGGACCGCTGAACGGTACGCGGCACGGCGAAGACGGAGCGGGCGGGGACGACAACAGAGGCGGCGCCTGAGCAGGGGTCGGCACAACGAGAAGGGCCGTGCACGGTGCTCCCGTGCACGGCCCTTCCCCTGCTTCTCACCAGCATCCGGGGTGATCTGCCACCGAACCGGTCGCCTTTCCGGCTGCCCGCCCGTCCGCTGGCCGTTCGCTCAGAGTGAACCACCTGTGGCGCCGGCCTTGCCCCACTCGGCCCGCGGACCGTCGGAGTGCGCGGTGTCCCGAGCGGGCCGAGCAGCGGGGCCGAGCACGAAGGCGTCCTCCGCTCCGTCCAGCACCCCGCCCGAGGGGTCGTCGTCACCGGACTGCCGCACCGGGTCCCGCTCCGGCATCAGGATGTCGCGCACGATCATGACGCACAGATAGAGCGTCCCGAGCAGATGCAGGACGATGGTCCAGTGGTAGCCGTCGGCGGGCAGTCCCTTGTGTGCGTCTCCACTGGTCGTGTAGGCGAGGTACATCCAGATGCCGAGGAAGTAGGCCACCTCGCAGGCCTGCCAGATCAGGAAGTCCCGCCACTTCGGCCGGGCCAGGGCGGCCAGGGGCACCAGCCACAGGACGTACTGGGGCGAGTAGACCTTGTTGGTGAGGATGAACGCCGCGACGATCAGGAAGGCGAGCTGCGCGAAGCGCGGTCGGCGGGGGCCCGCGAGAGCCAGCGCCGCGACACCCACACAGCACAGCAGCATCAGCAGTGTGGCAAGGGTGTTGACGGTCTCGGTGCTGAGCGGGTCGGACGAGTTCTGGGCGATGATCAGCCAGAAGGACCCGAAGTCGACGCCCCGCTCCTGGCTGAAGATGTAGAACTTCGACCAGCCGTCAAAGGCGAAGAACATCACCGGCCCGTTCACCACGGCCCAGGCGACGACGGCACCGCCCAGGGCCTTCCCGAACTCCCGCCAGCGTCCCGCACGCCAGCACAGGACCAGCAGCGGCCCCAGGAGGAGCATGGGGTAGAGCTTGGCGGCCGTGGCCAGGCCCAGGAGGACTCCGAAGGCGAGAGACCGGCTACGCGACCACATGAGCATCGCGGCGGCCGTCAGTGCGACCGCCAGCAGGTCCCAGTTGATCGTCGCGGTCAGGACGAAGGCAGGCGCCAGGGCGACCAGCAGACCGTCCCAGGGTCGCCGGGCGTGTGTGCGGGTCACACAGACGGCGATGATCGCCGCGCACACCATGAGCATCCCTGCGTTGACCATCCAGTACCACTGCTCCTGGTCCTGGATGCTCCCGCTGCCGGGTGTGAGCCAGGACGCGACCTCCATGAACACACCGGTCAGCACCGGGTATTCGAGGTACTGCATGTCGCCGGGAAGCTGATCGAAGTACGGGACGAGGCCGTCGGCGAAGCCCCGCCCCTGGTAGAGGTGCGGGATGTCCGAGTAGCACGCGTGGGTGTACTGGGAGCCGGCGCCGAAGAACCACGCGCCGTTGTAGCAGGGCGCTTTCTGGACCAGGCCGAGGGTGAACATACCGATCGCCACAAGCGCGATCACCCGGACCGGGGTCCACCAGGACGCCCCCAGCAGGGCACGCCTCCCGAGCGGACCGCCGATCAGCTCACTGCCGGCCTTGGCGACCTTGTCCTCCCGGGTCGGTTCCACCAGTTCCGGCTCGTGGGCGCTCGCTTGCATCGATTCTCCACTGGGCATACCGCACATCCTGCCGTACGTGCCGGGGCCAATGCCGAGGGCCGCCGTACCCGAGAGGTACGGCGGCCCGCGTTTCACGTGAAACACCTAATTCGGTTGAAAAGACGCCTAACCGGCCGGTCCTCCGAGAAGGCTGCCGTTACCGTTGCCGTTGCCTCGGCTGTCGTCTTCCTCCTCCGATTCCGAAGCCGTCGGTGAGCTGGTTGCCCCACCGTCCGTCCCGCCGGCGTCCGCGCCACCCGACCCGGTACCACCTGTGTCTTCTCCCTCCTCCTCGCAGTTGAAGTCGAAGGGGCGACAGGTATCGGTCTCGGTCGGAGTGGGGTCGCTGGGCTCAGGCTCCGACTCCGAGGTGGTAGGAGACGCCGACGGAGTCTCCTCCTCGGTCTCGGTGGGCGAGGGAGTGGCGGTCGGCGACGGAGTGTCGTTGACGATCTCGCCGATGGGTTCCGGCGTCGGGAAGGGCTCCGGCTTCTGGCCCTTCAGCGCGTCCTCCATGTAGTCCGCCCAGATCTCGGACGGGAACGAGGCACCATGGATACTTTCCTGGTCACCTGTTCCGTACATCTCCAGGAACTGGCGGTTCTTGATGGTCTCGTCATCGGGGTACCGGAACATGCTGATCGCGGTGGACAGCTGCGGGGTGTAGCCGACGAACCAGGCAGACTTGTTGCCGTCCGTGGTACCTGTCTTTCCGGCCACCTCGCGCCCTTCCAACTGGGCGTTGGTGCCGGTTCCCTCCTCGACGACGGTCTTCAGAACGTCCGTGACGTTGTCGGCGACCAGGGCGGTGAACGCCTGCTCGGTCTGGGTCTTGTGCGTGTAGACCGTGCCGTCCTTGCTCGTCACCTTCTTGACGGAGAACGGATCGCGCTGCTCGCCACTGGCCGCGAAGGTGGCGTACGAACCCGCCATGCGGATCGCACTGGGGTTTGAGGTGCCGAGGGAGAAGGACGGGTAGTTCGTCCCGGCGAGGCTGCTCTCCAGAAGTCCGGAGTCCACCGCGGAGGCCTTCACCTTGTCGAGGCCGACATCCACGCCGAGCTGGACGAAGGAGGAGTTCACCGACTCCCTCATCGCCTCACGAAGATCGATCTTGTAGTCGGGAGCGGTGCCGTAGGTCTCGTCGCCGTCGTTGACCTGCTCCCACTGCTCGCCCTTCTCGTTCTGCCAGACCGAACCGTCGTATTCCTTGATCTTGAGCTTGTTCTTACCGCTGTACAGGCTCTTCTCGGAAACCTGCGTACGCTCGTCCTGGGCCTGTACCGGGTCTCCGTCGGGGTCCCGGACGCCCCACTTCATGGCAGCCGCCAGCACGTACGGCTTGAACGTCGAGCCCACCTGGGCACCGGTCGAGTCGGCGTTGTTGGTGAAGTGCTTGGTCGCGTCGGTACCGCCGTAGATGGCCTCGATCGCACCGGTCGCCGGGTTCACCGAAGCCCCGCCGAACTGGACGTGGGTGTCCTCCGGGCGTTCCTCGGGCTTGATGTTCTCCTTGTAGACCTTCTGGACCGCCTTCTCGAGCTCCTCGACCTTCTTCCTGTCGAAGGTCGTGTGGATCGAGTAGCCGCCCTGTTCCAGCTGGTTGGCGGTGATCCCGGTTTCCTCGCTGTTGTTGACGATGTACGCCTTGGCGAGGTCCACGAGGTAACCGATCTGCCCGCTCAGCGCGGTGTTCGACCGGGGGTTCTGCACCTTGGGCAGCTTGGTGTGCTTGGCCCTGGTCGTGGGATCCAGATGCCCGTACTCGACCATCTTGTCCAGCGTGTCCTGCATCTGGGTCAGGGCACGCTTCTTGTTGGCCTCGGGGGTGGCGCCGACCGGGTCGATGGAGGTCGAGCCAGCCGGATCGTAGTAGGTGGCGCCCTTGAGGACCGACGACAGGAAGGCGCACTCGCCCTCGTTGAGCTCGAGTGCGTCCTTGTCGAAGTACGCGCGGGCGGCGGCCTGGATCCCGTAGGCGCCACGGCCGTAGTACGCCGAGTTCAGGTAACCCTCGAGGATGTCGTCCTTGTCCTCGGTGGCACCCACCTTGACCGAGACGAAGATCTCTTTGAACTTGCGGGTGAACGTCTGCGACTGGTCGTCCAGCATGGCGTTCTTCACGTACTGCTGGGTGATCGTGGATCCACCCTGCGTGTCGCCGCCCCTGGCCATGTTGAACACGGCGCGGGCGATACCCCGGGGATCGATGCCGCTGTCGTCGTAGAAGGTCTTGTTCTCCTGAGAGATGACCGCGTACTGCATCGCCTTGGGGATCTGCTCGAGATTGACGATCTGGCGGTTGCGCTCACCACCCGTGGCGACCATCTGCTTGCCGTCGGACCAGTAGTAGACGTTGTTCTGCGCCGTGGCGGTCTCGGCGACGACGGGCACGCTCACCAGCGCGTACCCGATCCCCGCGGCGGCCACCGTGCTGCCGAAGAACGCGATGCACAGCCCGGCGACGAACTTCCAGGACGGCATCCAGCGACGCCAGCCGTACTTGTCGTGGCGCGGATAATCGATGATCCGCTTCTTGCCGGTAGGCGCAGCACGGACCCGGCCAGGGCCGGTGGAGCCTGCCCGGCGGCCCCCGCCTCTCTGTGCCGCGCGTCGTGCTTCGGCGCGGCTTCCATAGGTGTGGCCCTCACCACCCGAGTCCGACCCATAGGAATCGGACGGAGACCCGGTGGCGCCTCGCGGTGCCGCGCGGCGGCCGGAGGACGAGCCGGACTGGCCGCGTCGGGCCGCGGCACGTCCGCCTCCCTGCGGCTGCGGCGGTTTGCGACGGTGCTCGCTCATCGAACGACTACTCCTCGGGCAGGCGCATCTCGCGCGCCTGGAAACGGCAGCTGGTTTCCGGTCCCCCCGAAGTACGGATGCGGTGGGTTCCGCATTCATCCCGTACTGCACCAGGGACGGGGACGCCCCCGGGCGTCACTTGGTTCCCGGTGTTGCGCATGGCGCACAGACTACGCACCGCCAAAACCCGCCGAGCACAGAAGTTCATCTCAAATCAGGCAACTTGCTCGCATTGAATCGATGATGTGATCCCGTTCACCACACCCCCTCTTGTCCCAGCCGAAACGCCGTTCTATCGTCATGATGTATCGAGTCGATACATCAGCTCGGCATAAGGGTGGCGATGAGCCACACAAGGCCGTCACCGCACGACCGCGGCAGAGAGGAGGCGACGATGGGCCGGCGTTCCGGGATCCTCGAGTTCGCCGTACTCGGCCTGCTCCGCGAGTCTCCGATGCACGGCTACGAGCTGCGCAAACGACTCAACACATCACTGGGTGTGTTCCGTGCCTTCAGCTACGGGACGCTCTACCCCTGCCTCAAGACGCTGGTCACCAACGGCTGGTTGATCGAGGAGCCGGGGAACACTACCGAGGACGCCCTCGCCGCTCCTCTCACGGGCCGCCGCGCCAAGATCGTCTACAGGTTGACGGCCGACGGCAAGGAGCATTTCGAACAGCTGCTCTCCCAGACGGGCCCCGACGCGTACGAGGACGAGACCTTCGCCGCGCGGTTCGCCTTCTTCGGACAGACTTCACGCGACGTGCGCATGCGTGTACTGGAAGGCCGCCGCAGCCGGCTGGAGGAGCGCCTGGAGAAAATGCGTGCCTCACTGGCGCGCACCCGGGAGCGTCTGGACGACTACACGCTTGAGCTCCAGCGCCACGGAATGGAGTCCGTGGAGCGGGAAGTGCGCTGGCTGAACGAGCTCATCGAGAGCGAGCGGGCCGGGCGGGACCTGAAGGGCCCTGCCTCAGGGGCGCCCCCTCGACAGGACACCACATCTGGAGCGTCGGGCGACCTGCCCCGGTCCGGGGACACACCCCGGACCGGTTCGCCCGACGACACCGCCACGTGAGTCCCATTCAGGGCCTCACTCGTACACATAGGGAGCAACCGGAATGGGTTCGGTTCGCGTAGCCGTCGTCGGCGTGGGCAACTGCGCCGCGTCACTGGTACAGGGCGTCGAGTACTACAAGGATGCCGACGAGGCGTCCAAGGTGCCGGGCCTGATGCACGTCCGGTTCGGCGACTACCACGTCAGCGACGTCGAGTTCGTCGCCGCTTTCGACGTGGACGCCAAGAAGGTCGGTCTCGACCTCGCTGACGCCATCGGCGCCTCCGAGAACAACACCATCAAGATCTGCGACGTCCCCAGCACCGGTGTGACGGTCCAGCGCGGCCACACCCTCGACGGCCTCGGAAAGTACTACCAGGCCACCATCGAGGAGTCGGCCGAGGAGCCGGTCGACGTCGTCCAGGTCCTCAAGGACAAGCAGGTCGACGTCCTGGTCTGCTATCTGCCCGTCGGTTCCGAGGACGCGGCGAAGTTCTACGCCCAGTGCGCCATCGACGCCAAGGTCGCCTTCGTCAACGCCCTCCCGGTGTTCATCGCCGGCACCAAGGAGTGGGCGGACAAGTTCGCCGAGGCCGGTGTGCCGATCGTCGGTGACGACATCAAGTCCCAGGTCGGTGCCACCATCACGCACCGTGTCATGGCGAAGCTTTTCGAGGACCGCGGTGTCGTCCTGGACCGCACGATGCAGCTGAACGTCGGCGGCAACATGGACTTCAAGAACATGCTCGAGCGGGAGCGTCTGGAGTCCAAGAAGATCTCCAAGACGCAGGCCGTCACCTCCCAGATCCCCGACCGGGACCTCGGCGAGAGGAACGTCCACATCGGCCCGTCCGACTACGTTCCGTGGCTGGACGACCGCAAGTGGGCCTACGTGCGCCTCGAGGGCCGCGCGTTCGGTGACGTTCCGCTGAGCCTGGAGTACAAGCTCGAGGTCTGGGACTCCCCGAACTCCGCCGGCGTCATCATCGACGCCCTGCGTGCCGCGAAGATCGCCAAGGACCGCGGCATCGGCGGCCCCATCCTGTCGGCCTCCTCGTACTTCATGAAGTCCCCTCCGGTGCAGTACTTCGACGACGAGGCTCGTCTGAACGTCGAGAAGTTCATCCAGGGCGAGGTCGAACGCTAGGACCCCGCTCCTTCGGGTGAGGACCTTGCCTCCCCTGCGGGTGATCGAGGGTCCCCGGACGCATGTCCCGGGGACCCTCTCCGTATGTGAGGCTGTGCCCCATGGCCGTCGTCCGTGACCTGCGCGTCCTGCTGCGTTTCCAGGGCTTCAGGCGCCTGCTCGCCGTCCGACTGCTCTCCCAGGGCGCCGACGGCGTCTTTCAGGTCGCACTCGCCTCCTACGTGGTCTTCTCACCGGAGAAGCAGACGTCGGCCGCGGCGATCGCCTCCGCGATGGCGGTCCTGCTGCTTCCCTACTCCCTGGTCGGCCCTTTCGCCGGGGCACTGCTCGACCTCTGGCGCCGCCGCCAGGTCTTCCTGTACGGCAACCTGCTGCGCGCACTGATGGCCTCGGTGACCGCTGTCCTGATTCTCGGCCAGGTCCCGGACCGGCTGCTCTTCGCCTCCGCCCTGTGCGTAACAGCTGTCAACCGCTTCGTCCTCGCCGGCCTCTCCGCCGCGCTGCCGCGCGTGGTGGACTCCGAGCGGCTGGTCATCGCCAATTCCCTCTCCCCGACCGCCGGAACGCTCGCCGCGACCGCGGGCGGCGGACTCGCCTTCCTCGTACGCCTGGCCGTCTCCGAATCGGACGCGGCCGTGGTACTCGTGGGCTCGGCGCTGTACCTGTGTGCGGCTCTGGCATCGCTGCGCATGGGAAAGGAACTGTTGGGCCCCGAACGGGCGCTGGTGCAGACGCGGCTGACCGCGGCGCTCACCGGCACCGCTCGCGATCTGCTGGCAGGTCTGCGCCATCTGGCGGCGCCCTCGCGCAGGGAGGCCGCCTGGGCGCTTACCGCGATGTCTCTGATGAGGTTCTGCTACGGCGCCATGCTCGTCATGCTGCTGATGCTGTGCCGGCACGCCCTGACCGACACGACGGAGGGGGGACTCGCCTTGCTGGGCCTGGCATTGGGCGTGTCCGGCGCCGGTTTCTTCGTCGCGGCCGTCGTGACCCCCTGGGCCGCGGGACGGTTCGGGCCGGGCCGCTGGATCATGCTGTGTTCGGCGGCTGCCGCAGTCCTGGAACCCGCGCTCGGTCTGCCCTTCGCCAGTGGCCCCCTGCTGCTCGGGGCATTCGTTCTTGGCCTGACCACCCAGGGCGCGAAGATCGCCACGGACACCATCGTTCAGTCCTCCGTCGACGACGCCTTCCGTGGCCGGATCTTCTCTCTCTACGACGTCCTGTTCAACGTGGCCTTCGTCGGTGCCGCCGCCGTGGCCGCCCTGATGCTGCCACCGGACGGTCGATCGGTCCCCCTGGTGGTGACAATCGCCGTTATCTACGGGGCAGTAGCTATGACTATCGGCCGTTTTGAGCGTCAGTAAGTGTCACATCAATGCCACAGAGTCCTCTGATCGTGTGGCGCTGTCAGTGGTGCCCGGTAACTTACATACGTCTTATCAGCGAGCCATTCACGCCACACGATCGCGTTCCAGGGGGACCTCCAAGTAGCCGCCCCGCCACCTCGGGGCAACCCGTTCACCCAGGGTCAGCCGGGCTTTCCCCAGCAGGCCGGTCAGCCTGGTTTCCCCCGCAGGGCGCCCCGTACCGCCGGAGCAGCCACGCCGCAAGATCGGCTTCAAGACGATCAAGAACATCGTCATCGTCGCGGTGGTCGCCGCTGTGGCCATCGGCGGTTTCCTCGCCAGCCGGGACGACGCCCACACCGCGGCAGTCGGCGACTGCATGCACCGCGACAGCACCAGTGACGACAATCCCGACCTCGAGGTCGTCGACTGCAGTTCCTCGGACGCCCAGTACGAGGTGCTGGCCAAGATCGACGGCTCATTCCTCTCCGGCACTCCGGCATCCAGCAAGTGCGAGGCCGAGGCCAAGAACTTCCAGTACATGTACACCCAGAGCGATGACGGCACTGACTTCCTGCTCTGTCTGAAGGACCACAAGAAGTAAGGCGACACACGGGGGCGGTGTTTCACGCGAAACACCGCCCCCCCATACATCCCGAACGGGGTCATGTTTCACGTGAAACATGACCCCGTTTCGCGTTCTCAGCCTTGCTGCTGCCCAGCCCACCACTCCTTGAGGGCCGCCACGGCTGCGTCGCACTCCATCGGCCCGTTCTCCAGTCGCAGTTCCAGCAGGTGCTTGTACGCCTGACCGACAGCCGGCCCAGGACCGACTCCGAGGACCTTCATGATCTGGTTCCCGTCGAGGTCCGGACGGATGGCGTCGAGCTCCTCCTGTTCCTGAAGCCTGGCGATCCGCTCCTCCAGACCGTCGTACGCGCGCGAGAGGGCTGCTGCCCTGCGACGGTTGCGCGTCGTGCAGTCCGAGCGGGTCAGCTTGTGGAGCCGACTCAGGAGCGGCCCCGCGTCGCGGACATAGCGACGGACAGCGGAGTCCGTCCACTCTCCCATGCCGTAACCATGGAACCGCAGGTGGAGTTCCACCAGGCGCGAGATGTCCCTGACCAGTTCGTTGGAGTACTTGAGGGTTGTCAGACGCTTCTTCGTCATCTTCGCCCCCACCACCTCGTGGTGGTGGAACGAGACCCGGCCGTCGTTCTCGAAACGGCGCGTGCGCGGCTTCCCGATGTCGTGCAGCAGTGCCGCCAGGCGGAGGGTCAGGTCGGGGCCTTCCTCCTCCAGGGCCATCGCCTGTTCCAGAACGATCAGTGTGTGCTCGTAGACGTCCTTGTGCCGGTGGTGCTCATCGCTCTCCAGACGCAGGGCCGGCAACTCGGGCAGCACATGGTCGGCGAGCCCGGTGTCGACGAGCAAGGTCAGTCCCTTGCGGGGATGAGCGGACAGAACCAGCTTGTTCAGCTCGTCCCGTACCCTCTCGGCGGAGACGATCTCGATACGTCCGGCCATCTCCTGCACAGCCGCGACCACCTCGGGAGCCACCTCGAAATCGAGCTGAGCGGCAAAACGCGCGGCCCGCATCATCCGCAGCGGATCGTCCGAGAAGGACGCCTCGGGGGTGCCCGGCGTACGCAGCACGCCTGTCGCGAGATCGTCCAGACCGCCGTACGGATCGATGAACTCCTTCTCAGGCAGTCCGACGGCCATCGCGTTCACGGTGAAGTCACGGCGGACGAGGTCCTCCTCGATGGAGTCGCCGTACGCCACCTCGGGCTTGCGTGACATGCGGTCGTACGCCTCCGAGCGGTAGGTCGTCACCTCGATCTGAAAGCTTCGATCAGCGTCTCCGACACGGGCCTCCTTCTGGGCTCCGACAGTGCCGAAGGCGATGCCTACCTCCCAGACCGCGTCCGCCCATGGACGGATGATCTTCAGAACGTCCTGCGGGCGGGCGTCGGTGGTGAAGTCCAGGTCGTTCCCGAGCCGACCGAGCAGCGCATCCCGGACCGAGCCTCCAACCAGAGCAAGTGAGAACCCGGCCTCCTGGAAGCGGCGGGCGAGGTCGTCGGCGACCGGGGCGACTCGCAGCAGTTCGTTCACCGCTCGGTCCTGCACCTGGCTCAGGGCACTGGTTTGTTCGTTGGCATTCGGCACAACAGAAAAGGGTACGTGGCCCGGGCGACCAAAGCCTCCCCCATTGATCTGCCGCGCAGGCTCCCACAGTCCCCGCACAGGACCTGCGTCCACTCTCGGCAAGCGCTCCGCCGATACGGCCACATACAGGACAGCGCGATGGCCGACCCGATCTTGCAGACCGGTCCGCGGCACTCAGCCTCACGGGGCATCGTTACCATGCGTGGACGCACATCCGACGACCACTGACGACGATAGGGACGGGCGAGCGCGTGGCCGAGGCGGCAGACTTCCAGGGGATGAGTCCCTCACCTGCCCGCCGCTGGCTGCGGCGCACCGGCACCCTGTTCGCCGGAGTCCCCCTGCTGGCGGGTCTGCTTCAGATTCCCGCCATGGCGCCTGCGACCGCCGCCGCGGGGAGCACCGCACGGTCTGCCACCGACGTGGGCTCGGTCTCCGTCTCCGTGAACGCGCTCACGCCCAGCGTCCCCGGTGAGGACGACACCGTCACGGTGTCCGGCACGGTGACCAACAAGGGCAAGCAAGCGGTCACCGACGCCCACGTCGGTCTGCGGGTGGGCCCTCTACTGAACACGCGTTCCGGGATCGACAGCGTCGCCCGGAACAGCGACGACGTCCAGGGCGCCATCGGCCCGGAGAGCGACGACAAGTACGCCCAGAGGTACGCCGAGCTCACGCCCGGCGTCTCGCAACGCTTCAGCCTCTCCGTCCCGGTCGACGAGCTGGACCTCGGGGAGGACGGCGTCTACCAGGTGGCCGTGGTCCTCTCCGGACAGACCGCCGCGCGGCCCTGGGAACAGACCCTCGGTGTCCGGCGGACGCTCCTGCCATGGCAGCCCGACGAAGACGACACGAGGATGAGCACGACGTTTCTGTGGCCGCTGATCTCCACGGTCCACACGATGGCGGAGACAGGTTCCAACGAGCAGCAGACCCCGGTCCTCCGTGACGACGTCCTGGCCAAGGAGATCTCCCCGGGCGGCCGTCTGGACCGGATGGTGGCGCTGGGCAAGAACCTCGACGTCACCTGGGTGATCGATCCGGATCTGCTGGCATCCGTCGACGCCATGACCGAGAGCTACGAGGTCCAGGGCGAGGATGACACCACCACGCCCGGCGGCCATCAGGACACCGCCAAGCGGTGGCTCGCCGACGTACAGAGCGCGGTGAAGGGCAGAGAGGTCGTCGCGCTGCCCTTCGGCGACCCGGATCTGGCCTCCCTCGCCCACAACGGCACCTCGGTCACCGGCTCCCTGAGTCATCTCAAGGAGGCCACGGACGTCGTCGTCAACACGGTGGAGCCGATCCTCCACGTGAAACCGACCACGGACTTCGCCTGGCCCGTCAACGGCGCGGTGGACCCCCCCATCGTCAAGGTCGCCACCTCCGCCGGCGCCGACAAGGTGATCGCCCGCAGCGACAGCTTCCGGGAGACCGGGGACCTGTCGTACACGCCCTCGGCCGCCCGTCCCATCGGCGGCGGCACCACGGCGGTCGTAGCGGACTCCCGGCTGTCCACCGTGTTCCAGGGCGACATGACCGAGGCCTCCACGGCCACGCTCGCCGTCCAGCGGTTCCTGGCCCAGAGCCTGACGCTGGGCCTCCAGACCAGCCGTCAGCGCAACGTCGTCGTCGCTCCCCAGCGCACCCCCACGGCCAGCCAGGCCCAGACGATGGCCGAGGCCCTGAAGGCCGTCCAGGACGGGAACTGGTCCGAGCCCGAGGATCTCACCGCTGCGGCGAAGGCCGAGCCGGACCCTGCCGCCACCACCGAGGTGCCCGCGGCCTCCTCTTACCCCTCCTCGCTGCGCAAGCAGGAGCTGCCACGGTCCGCGTTCGAGCAGATCGCGAGGACGCAGGACAAGCTCGACAAGTTCAAGGTGATCCTCTCGGACCCGTCCCGGGTCGTGACCCCGTTCGGCCGGGCCCTGAACCGCGGGATGTCCGTCTCCTGGCGTGGCCGGATCGCCGAGGCGGCCACCTACCGCAGCGGCGTCGAGGTGTACCTCGACGGGCTCCTCGACCAGGTGAAGCTGATCGAAAAATCGGAGACGAAGCTCTCCGGCCGCAGCGCCACGATCCCCGTAACCGTCCAGAACAACCTGGTGCAGGGGGTAGAGAACCTGACGCTGCGGCTCACCTCGACCAACCCCACCCGCCTCGAGATCGGCGGGGACGCCTACGAGGAACAGCCGGTCGCCGTCTCCGGCGGGCACAGCCAGTCAGTGAAATTCACCACGTCCGCCAACGCCAACGGCCGCGCGACGGTGATCGCCCAGCTGTACACGCAGGACGGCGAGAAGTACGGCGAGCCGGTCACGTTCGACGTCAAGGTCACCGAGATCACCGCCACGGTGATGCTGGTCATCGGCGGCGGTGTGCTGCTGCTCGTCCTCGCCGGTTTCCGGATGTACACGCAGCGCAAGCGTGCCGCGGCCCGAGAGGCCCAGGAGATCCGGGAACAGAACCACGCCGAGGACGAGGGCGGCGACGACCCGCAAATCCCGGACACCACCGCGGAAGGTCCTGCCAAGAAGCCGGAGAACGGCCCGGAGACGAAGAAGCCGGAAGCCGGCTCCGGGACGGACGACCCAGAGCAGCCGAGTGACCCGGTACCGGACACCGAACCGGAAAACGCAGGCCCGTCCGGCACGGGTGAGAGAGTGGACCGTTGAGGATGTCGTGGCCGGTGGGCCCGGGACGATGAGGTGGGATAACCATGAACGCGCCGTACGACGGTGACCGCGGCCATGCCGCGGGCAACTCGGGCCGTCCCGAGTCGGGCCCCCAGGGGGGTCCGCCACCCGGTCACGACCAGGCGCCGCAGCCGCCCGCCGACATGTACCTCCGGGACGCCTACGACCAGGACCCCTACCGGGCACAGGACATCGCCGCCCAGGACCCGGTCTCCGAGGCCCTGTACGACCGCGCGGCACACCCCCCGCCCCCGACGGGCACATACCCCCCTCAGCAGCCGTTGTACGGGCAGCCGCCCCGGTCGCCGTACGCGCCCGACCCAAGGATCTGGGCACAGACCCCCGCTCCGGAGCCGGACGGTCCGACACAGCACCTCCCGTACGGGGACGACCCGCGCACGACGCAGTTCGTCGGCGTGGACGACCTGGTCGGTCAAGCCGGGGACCAGCGTCACGAGCCGGACGCCTTCGCCCATCTCTTCCGGGACCAGCAGCAGGGCAGCGGGCATGCCGGACCGTACGACGGGGGGCATCCCGAGCAACAGGACAGCGGGCACCCCGGCCACCAGCCGGTGGCCGACAGGCAGCCATACGAGTCCGCTTCCGTGCCCGGCCCGGCCTCTGCGGCCCCCGGTCACTACGCGGGCGCCACGCCCCCCTCGGTCGCCGAGGCTCCCGTGCCGGAACCGGCTCCCGCGGCCCCCTCGAAGAAGGGCGGCCGGGCCGGAGGGCTGCTGAAGTCCAGCGCCGTGATGGCGGCGGGCACGATGGTGTCCCGCCTCACAGGCTTCATCCGGTCCGCACTGATCGTCTCGGCTCTCGGTCTGGGCCTTCTCGGCGACTCGTTCCAGGTCGCGTACCAGTTGCCGACCATGATCTACATCCTCACCGTCGGCGGTGGCCTCAACTCCGTCTTCGTGCCGCAGCTCGTCCGTTCCATGAAGGACGACGCCGACGGTGGCGTCGCGTACGCCAACCGGTTGCTCACCCTCGTGATGGCGGCCCTGGCCGCACTGACCGCCGTCGCGTGGCTCGCCGCACCGCTTCTCGTAAGGGCGCTGTCGAACCCGGTCGCCTCCGACCCTTCGGCCAACGAGGTCGCCGTCACCTTCACCCGCTACTTCCTGCCCTCGATCTTCTTCATGGGCGTGCACGTGGTGATGGGGCAGATCCTGAACGCGCGCGGCCGGTTCGGCGCGATGATGTGGACCCCGGTCCTCAACAACATCGTCATCATCGTGACCCTCGGTACGTTCATCTACGTCTACGGCACCGCAGCCGACTCACGGATGTCCGTCACGAGCATCCCGCCGGAGGGCCAGCGTCTCCTCGGCATCGGTGTCCTGCTCGGCCTCGTCGTCCAGGCTCTGGCCATGATCCCGTACCTGCGCGAGACGGGATTCAGCATCCGTCTGCGCTTCGACTGGAAGGGCCACGGGCTTGGCAAGGCGGCGATGCTCGCCAAGTGGACCATCCTGTTCGTGCTCGCCAACCAGGCGGGCGCGCTGGTCGTGACCCAGCTGTCCACCGCTGCAGGTCTGGACTCCGACGTCCAAGGCACCGGTTTCGCCGCCTATGCCAACGCCCAGCTGATCTGGGGCCTGCCGCAGGCCATCATCACCGTCTCCCTGATGGCCGCCCTGCTGCCCCGTATCTCCCGCTCGGCGGCAGAGGACGACGGCGGCGCCGTCCGGGACGACATCTCCCAGGGCCTGCGCACCACGGCCGTCGCGATCGTGCCGATCGCCTTCGGCTTCATCGCGCTCGGCATCCCGATGTGCACCCTGATCTTCGGCTCCTCGGGCATCAGTGAAGCGACCAACATGGGATACATGCTGATGGCCTTCGGCCTCGGCCTGATTCCCTACTCCGTGCAGTACGTCGTCCTGCGTGCCTTCTACGCCTACGAGGACACCCGAACTCCCTTCTACAACACGGTCATCGTTGCCGCGGTCAACGCGGTCGCCTCGGCGGTCTGCTTCTTCGTTCTCCCGGCCCGTTGGGCGGTGGTCGGCATGGCCGCCTCGTACGGCGTGGCCTACGCGACCGGCGTCGGTATCGCCTGGCGGCGGCTGCGCACGAAGCTGGGCGGAGACCTGGACGGCGCTCGGGTCCTGCGGACGTACGCCCGGCTGTGCATCGCCTCGGTTCCGGCCGCGCTGCTCGCCGGCGCGATCTGCTACAGGATCGGACACACCCTCGGTCAGGGCGTCGTCGGTTCCTTCACCGCACTGGTGGCCGGTGGAGCCGTGCTGCTCGGTGTCTTCTTCGTCGCCGCGCGCCGGATGCGCATCGTGGAGGTCAACTCGCTGGTCGGTATGGTCCGCGGACGCCTGGGACGCTGAGGCCCGGGTAGGCGCACAACCATCGTCGGCCCTTGTGTGTCGTGCATACCGGCGGACTGTGGGCACAATTGGTTTCGGCGTCGGACGGCACGCACGGGCCGTCGCCCGACGCGTACATGGATGGGGAGGCAGGGAACGACGGTGGCGGAACGGAGCACAGCTGCCGTCGACGTGGCAGACAACAGCGACGACCAGTCGCTGACCGCGCAGGCGGACCAGTCCACGGCCGACGGGGTGGCCAAGAACCGGGAGCAGGACACGGACAGCGACGCGGCACAGGAGAACGCCGGGACCGACGGTCCCGGGAAGACACCGCCGCTCGAACTGCACAGCGGTCACAAGCTCGCCAGACGCTACCGCCTCGAAGAGTGCGTCACCCGTCTGGACGGGTTCAGCAGTTGGCGTGCCGTGGACGAGAAACTCCGCCGCGCCGTCGGCGTGCACATCCTGCCCGCGGATCACTCGCGCGCCCGCTCCGTCCTGGCCGCGGCCCGTTCCTCCGCCCTGCTGGGCGACCCGCGCTTCGTCCAGGTCCTGGACGCCGTGGAGGAGGACGACGTCGTCTACGTCGTCCACGAGTGGCTTCCCGACGCCACCGAGTTGACCGCCCTCCTGGCGGCCGGACCGCTGGAGGCCTACGACGCCTACCAGATGGTCAGTCAGATCTCCTCCGCCATGGCCGCGGCGCACCGTGAGGGGCTCGCCCATCTGCGTCTGAACCCCAACGCCGTACTGCGCACTTCGACCGGTCAGTGGCGCATCCGCGGCCTCACCGTGAACGCGGCGCTGCGCGGTGTCAGCTCCGACGCCCCGCAGCGCACCGACACCGAGTCCATCGGTGCCCTCCTCTACGCCGCTCTCACCCAACGCTGGCCGTACGAGAGCGACGCCTACGGCATGTCCGGTCTGCCGAAGGACATCGGTCTGATCCCACCGGACCAGGTGCGGGCCGGCGTCCACCGCGGCCTGTCCGAGCTTGCGATGCGGGCGCTCGTCAACGACGGGGCCACCGCCTCGCGTCACGAGTCGCCGTGCACCACCCCGGAGGAACTGGTGAAGGCGATCGGCGAGATGCCCCGCATCCGCCCGCCGGAGCCCGCGTTCACCACTCCGCCCGAGTACCAGCGCACGACCTACCAGCAGGGCACGTACGGCCGCCCCGCGCCGCATCCCGGCGCCACCCAGCCTGTGCAGGCTCCGCCTCCCCCACTGCAGAGCCGCACGGGCAAGGCACTGAAGTGGGCCGTCTCGGCCCTGCTGATCGCCGCGCTCGGCCTGGGCAGCTGGCAGCTGGCGGACGCCCTCATGGAACAGGGCGGCAAGGCGGACGACACGAACAAGACCCACACGACGGACGAGGACGACAAGAGCAGCAGCACACCCGAGCCGGCTCGACCCATAACCATCACGAGTGCTGACGACTTCGACCCCATGGGTGACGGTTCCGAGAAGCCGGCCGATGTGGCGAAGGTCTATGACGACGCTCCCGGTACGTACTGGCAGACCGACTTCTACCTGAGTTCGGACTTCGGCCGCCTCAAGCCCGGGGTTGGTGTCGTCCTGGACCTCGGCAAGGTCCAGGAAGTCGGCGAAGTCACCGTTTCCTTCGTAGGGGACACCTCGGTCGAGCTGCGTGCGGCTTCCAGCAACGCAGGAGGGCAACCGGCGTCCTTGGACGGATTTGCCAAGGTCGCCCAAGGGTCTGGCAACAGTGTCGCCCTCAAGCCCGAAGAAGCACTCAAGTCCCGGTACTTGCTGGTCTGGCTGACTGAGCTGCCGGTACAGGCGGACGACGGGAAATGGCGCGGCAGGGTCGTGGACGTCAAGGTGAGCAGCTGAACTCGGTGGACCGCGCGGTCTGCGGTTACTGGGACCTGCGGACCGCCATTATTCGAATTCCTTCGGCGAGCAGCTTTCGAGTCGCCATCGGCTTCGGTCCGGTCGTCGTTTAACTGACACATCTCCCACTTCTCACACACAAACGACCGACGGGCGAGAAACCGCCGCCCGCCGCAGATATCGCCAACTCGGCGCCAAGCCCCACAGTTGCGATCGATCCGCCACCAGTGAAGCAGAAGGAAGCGCCGTTGTAGGCGGATTCCAGTTGCTTCACGTCATTGAACGTCCCGGCGCCACACCAGCGAAGGAAGCCACAGGCGCCACTTTGATCACTACTGAAGAAAACCGCAGCATTGACGTCGCCTGCCGGGCAAGCGAGAAGCGAGGCGGAGACTGCAATAAAGCACCAGGAAGCGACCGTCACTCGGGCAGTTGCGGTACGCGGTTGCCGAATCAGCAGACGGCAACGGAAAACACTGCGGAGACGGTCACGACCGCAGCGATGACACGGCGTTCCATTCCCCCTCATCACGATAAGATCCGCACACGCAAAAAGTCGGAGATTGCAAAAGAATCGACCAGCGGAATATGAATATCCGCATTCGATCTTGATTTGCAAGAAATGCAAGAGTTCTCGCTCACCGGCCACGGCGTGCCTTTGTCGGCACTTTTAGGTGGATCTGCTCTCCATGCGTAATTGGTGCAGTGTGGGGTGAATCCCTCCCCGCCCCGTTACATCCCGACCCACTGTGTGCCATTCTGTCGGTCAGGATTACGAGTTGGGCAGCAGCGCCATGGCTGCCTCCCCAAGGACGCGGGGAATCTGTGTGGACAATGAGTCGCGCCGAGCTGATCGCTCAGACGCCGAACTCCTGGCATCCCATATCTCGGGGGACAAGGACGCCTTCGGTGAGCTCGTCCGTCGTCACCGTGACCGCCTGTGGGCGGTAGCCCTGCGGACACTGGGGGACCGTGAGGAAGCCGCTGATGCGGTTCAGGACGCCCTTGTCTCCGCCTACCGGGCCGCCCACACCTTCCGGGGCCAGTCGGCCGTCACGACGTGGCTGCACCGAATCACGGTGAACGCCTGCCTGGATCGTGCGCGCAAGGCTGCGTCCCGGAAGACCTCCCCCGTCGACGATACCGAGCGCCTGGAGCAGCTGCTGGAGCCACACGAGTCCGCTTCGGCTCCCGCGGAACGGAACGATCTGCACCGCCAGCTCATCGAAGCGATGGGAACACTCCCGCCCGATCAGCGGGCGGCACTCGTCCTTGTGGACATGCAGGGATACCCGGTGGCCGAGGCCGCCCGCATCCTTGACGTACCCGCCGGGACGGTGAAGAGCCGCTGCGCCCGGGGCAGAGCCAGACTCCTGCCACTTCTGCATCATCTACGACCGGACGGCAGCGGTGACGGCGGGAAGCGTGGCAAGGAGCGGAACCGGACGCGGGGAGCATCCGTCCCACCCGCAGCGGAACCGCGTCGAGCGGATCCGCCGGATACAGGACCGAGTGACTCAGCGGCAGTGAAGGGCGGAGGTGGGCGAGCGTGACCTCGACGACAGACATGACGGAGCACCCAGGCGTCGAGGAGATCTCCGACCTCGCCGAGGGACTTCTGTCACCCGCACGGGACACCGCTGTGCGCCGGCACCTGGACGAGTGCGAGATCTGCGCGGACGTCCGCGCCTCACTGGCGGAGATCCGGGGGCTGCTCGGCACAATGCCGAGTCCACCCCGTATGCCGGCCGAGACGGCGAGTCGTATCGATGCCGCGCTCGCCGCAGAGGCACGGCTCCACGCCACAGTGACGGAGCCCCAGATCATCACCGAACCGGTCGGCGCAGAACCGGTCGACACTTCTCCTGCCCTTTCCGACGAAGACCGTGCACATGTTTCACGTGAAACATCGGTACCGCGTGAAACAGCGGCGGCGGCGGACCGCCCCACTGGGCACCCTCGGCCCTCCAGTACCGGCCCGGGCCGTAAGGGCCGCATGCACCGTGGACGCCGTCGGGCCGCTGTGCTGGGAACGGTGTTCACCGTTGCGGCTCTGGGACTCGGCACGGTATTCCTGTCGTCCGAGAACGAGGACTCGGGAGACAGTCGACAGACAGCCGCCGCAGACACCTTCTCCGAGGGAAAGCTGGAGGAGCGGGTCTCCGCTCTCCTCGCACAGGGCCAGATGCAGACCGCCCCCTCCAACAGCCTGCAGACCTTCGGCCTCGAGTCGGCGCCCGGTTCGGCCACCAGCCCCAGGGTGCTCAGGTCCGTGGTTCCGGAATGCATTCGCAAGGGGATCGGCCACGATGACGCCGCCCTCGCCACGGAGGAAGGCACCTACAAGGGGCGGGAGGCCCTGCTGGTGGTGCTTGCCGATCCCTCCGACGACACCCGGGTGACCGCCTACATCGTCGATACCGCCTGTGTCTCCCGTCCCGCCTCCGCCTCCGCGGCGAGGATTCTGCTGAAGCACTCCTATACACGCGCTTGACGGCCGACACTTCACCCGCACCCTGTGTGGTGTCCCCTGCCCTGTGCGCCTCCCGTGCCTGCCCGCGGACCCCGTCCGTGTACTCGGGCACAGCGGGAATGCGCGCCCCGTAGGATCCGTTGAGTGAGGTGAGAGTTCAGACAGAAACTCCCACCGGTCGGATGACACAGACCAGAGACGAGGAACCAAGCCGTGAGCGACGTCCGTAACGTGATCATCATCGGTTCGGGGCCGGCCGGATATACCGCGGCGCTCTACACCGCCCGTGCGTCGCTGAAGCCTCTGGTGTTCGAGGGCGCCGTCACCGCCGGTGGCGCGCTGATGAACACGACCGATGTCGAAAACTTCCCAGGTTTCCAGGACGGCATCATGGGCCCCGAGCTCATGGACAACATGCGCGCCCAGGCAGAACGCTTTGGTGCCGAGCTCATTCCGGACGATGTGGTCTCCGTCGACCTGACCGGCGAGATCAAGACCGTCACGGACACCGCAGGCACGGTCCACAAGGCGAAGGCCGTCATCGTCACCACTGGCTCGCAGCACCGCAAGCTCGGTCTGCCGAACGAGGATGCCCTCTCCGGCCGCGGCGTCTCCTGGTGTGCTACGTGTGACGGCTTCTTCTTCAAGGACCAGGACATCGCCGTCATCGGCGGCGGCGACACCGCGATGGAGGAGGCCACCTTCCTCTCCCGGTTCGCCAAATCCGTCACGATCGTCCACCGCCGCGACACCCTGCGGGCCTCGAAGGCGATGCAGGAGCGCGCCATCGCCGACCCGAAGATCTCGTTCGTCTGGGACAGCGAGGTCGCTGAGGTCCAGGGTGACCAGAAACTCTCGGGTCTGAAGCTGCGGAACGTCAAGACCGGTGAACTTTCGGATCTGGCGGTGACCGGTCTGTTCATCGCTATCGGGCACGACCCTCGCACGGAGCTCTTCAAGAGCCAGCTGGAGCTGGACGCCGAGGGCTACCTGAAGGTCGAAGCGCCGTCGACACGTACGAACCTCACCGGCGTGTTCGGCGCCGGTGACGTGGTCGACCACACATACCGCCAGGCGATCACCGCGGCCGGTACGGGCTGTGCCGCCGCGCTCGACGCCGAGAGGTTCCTAGCCGCTCTCTCCGACGAGAAGCAGGCCGAGCCCGAGAAGACCACTGTCTGACCCCCCACCCGCCCCACGCATCAACCAGTTAAGGAGCCCGCCGTGGCCGGCACCCTGAAGAACGTGACGGACGATTCCTTCGACGAGGACGTCCTCAAGAACGACAAGCCTGTCCTGGTGGACTTCTGGGCCGCCTGGTGCGGTCCGTGCCGCCAGATCGCTCCTTCCCTCGAGGCAATTGCCTCGGAGTACGGGGACAAGATCGAGGTCGTCAAGCTGAACATCGACGAGAACCCGGGTACGGCCGCCAAGTACGGCGTCATGTCCATCCCGACCCTGAACGTCTACCAGGGGGGCGAGGTCGCCAAGACCATCGTCGGCGCCAAGCCGAAGAACGCGATCGTCCGCGACCTCGAGGACTTCATCGCTGAATGATCACCGGCCGCCTGACCGGTGGCGCATGTTTCACGTGAAACGCGAAGGGCCGCCCCACAGTGGGGCGGCCCTTCGTATGACCAGCCCCGTCAGAGAGGGCGCAACGCTGGTTCTTTCTGGACAGCTCCAAGCAGGCGATCCAACGCCATCTCGACATCGTCCTTCCATGAGAGCGTCGTCCGCAGTTCCAGCCTGAGCCGGGGATACGTGGGGTGCTGACGGACCGTCTTGAATCCCACTGCCAGGAGATGGTCAGCGGGCAGCACGCAGGCCGGCGCCTTCCAGCGCGCGTCACCGAAGGCTTCGATCGCTTTGAACCCACGCCGCAACAAGTCCTTCGCCATCGTCTGCACCATCACCCGCCCCAGCCCTTGCCCCTGATAGCCCGGCGCGATGAACGCGGTCATCAACTGCACCGCATCGGGCGACACGGGGCTCGTGGGAAAGGCCGTGGCACGCGGTACATAGGCGGGCGGGGCGTAGAGAACGAAACCCACAGGGGTGTCATCCACATAGACGACTCTTCCACACGATCCCCAGTCCAGTAGGACAGCAGAGATCCACGACTCCTTCTCGGCCACCGACGTGCCCGCCTTTACCGCTGCCTCACCGCTGACGGGGTTGAGCTCCCAGAAGACACATGAGCGACAGGCCTGGGGAAGGTCCTGAAGGTTGTCCAGCGTGAGCGGTACGAGCCGACGCCCCATGAAGCCTGTGCCCCGCTTCCTTCGCCTGCTGCGTCGCGGACGGTCCTCAGAGCGTGCCACTCTTTGAGCAGACTGCCGATGAACCCACCGAAGACAGCAACCACCAGCCCTGTTCTCACCAGTCCAGTGCGGCTCATCATTCTCATGGCCCCTGCCTTGCGCTCAGAGATTCAGAGGTACGGCCGGTGAATCGCTCCGTATATGAATGCATCGTATCCACGAAGCGATTCCATCGATACCGGCAAAAAGCAAAAGGCGGACCATTATCCGTCACATACCAGACATGATCCGCCTCCGGTCAGCTGTTCGGCTGACCGAGCCGATGCGCCGATGCCTCAGGAACCGCTCTCTGCGACGTCGTCGTCCACGAGACTCTTCTGCAGAACCGGCCCCTCATCGGGAGCAAGCGTGCCGAGGATGCGCTCGAGATCCTCCATGGAGGCGAACTCTACGGTGATCTTTCCCTTCTTCTGCCCCAGGTCGACCTTCACCCGCGTCTCGAAGCGATCCGAGAGACGCGTAGCCAGATCTGACAGCGCCGGTGACACCAGAGCGCCCGCCCTCGGCCCCTTGGAGCGCGGTGCCCTCTGCGGGCCTGCCCCCATCAGGGTGACGATCTCCTCGACAGCCCGCACCGAGAGCCCTTCGGCCACGATCCGATGGGCCAGCCTGTCCTGCTCCTCGGAATCCTCGACGGAGAGCAGGGCCCGCGCATGCCCGGCGGAGAGCACTCCGGCAGCCACCCGGCTCTGGACCCTTGGCGGGAGCTTCAGCAAACGCAGAGTGTTGGACACCTGCGGGCGGGAGCGGCCGATGCGGTCCGCCAGCTGATCGTGGGTGCAGCTGAAGTCCTTGAGCAACTGGTCGTAAGCAGCTGCCTCTTCCAGCGGGTTCAACTGGGCCCGGTGCAGGTTCTCCAGAAGGGCGTCCAGAAGGAGCTTCTCGTCCTCCGTGGCCCGCACGATCGCCGGGATGGCTTCGAGCCCCGCCAGGCGGCAGGCTCGCCAGCGACGCTCACCCATGATGAGCTCGTAGTGCGCCGGCCCGACCTGCCGTACGACAACGGGCTGGAGGAGGCCGACCTCCTTGATGGACGTGACAAGCTCGGCCAGCGCGTCCTCGTCGAAGACCGCTCGGGGTTGACGCGGGTTCGGTTTGATGGACTCGAGGGGGATCTCAGCGAAGTGTGCCCCCGGGGGAGGAGACATGAGCGTCTCCGCTGCGCCCTGGGTCGAGGACTCCTCTGTTTCACGTGAAACAGGAGACAGCCCTGCCAGCTTCGCAGCGGCCACCCCGCGCTCATTCGAGACCACCGGCGAGCCGGCGGGAGACGCGGGCCCGGCGCCTCCCGTCACGGTCGGGGCGACCATCTTCTCTGTCGGGGCAGCAGGGATCAGTGCACCAAGACCACGACCCAACCCTCTCCGTCGCTCACTCACTGGACGCCCTCCACCGTGCTCGGATCATTCTGCTGCGCGTCGATGTGCGCGTTCGATGCGTCATAACTGACACCTACGCCCCTCAACGCAATCTCTCGTGCCGCCTCAAGATAGGAGAGGGCGCCGCTCGATCCAGGATCGTAGGTCAGTACCGTCTGCCCATAGCTCGGTGCCTCCGAGATGCGTACGGAGCGGGGAATACTCGTCCGCAGCACCTCTTCACCGAAGTGGCTGCGCACCTCGTCCGCGACCTGGGACGCGAGCCGCGTCCGACCGTCGTACATGGTGAGCAGGATCGTCGATACATGCAGGGAGGGGTTGAGATGCCCCCGCACCAGATCGACATTGCGGAGCAGTTGCCCCAGTCCTTCCAGCGCGTAGTACTCGCACTGAATCGGGATCAGAACCTCCTGACCTGCCACCAGCGCATTGACCGTCAGCAGGCCGAGCGACGGAGGGCAGTCGATGAGGACATAGTCCAGAGGCTGCTCGTAGGCCTGGATCGCACGCTGCAGCCGACTCTCACGTGCCACCAGGGACACCAGCTCGATCTCCGCACCGGCAAGATCGATCGTGGCGGGTGCGCAGAAAAGACCCTCCACGTCAGGGACCGGCTGGACCACTTCCGCCAGCGGCCTACTCTCGACCAACACGTCGTAGATGGAGGGAACCTCGGCGTGGTGGTCGATCCCCAGGGCGGTGGATGCGTTGCCCTGAGGGTCGAGGTCGATTACCAGGACCCGAGCGCCGTGGAGTGCGAGCGACGCGGCAAGGTTGACGGTCGTCGTCGTCTTGCCGACACCACCCTTCTGGTTGGCGACCACCATGAGGCGTGTCTGTTCGGGTCGCGGCAGTCCCTCGCCCGCGCGGCCCAGCGCGTCCACCGCCAGCTGGGCAGCACGACCGATGGGAGTGTCGTCCATCGGAGGCGGTGTTTCACGTGAAACATCCGCCCCCATCGATTCGGTACGGGGGCCGGGGACCGGGTCGGTCATCGGTCCCGCGATGTTGGCGTCGGACCGCAACGATTCACTCTCCTCGACTTCAGGCTCGCAATGAACAGAGCCTCCCATGTCTTCGGGGTCGTGAACCAGTGAGGCCTTACGTTCTGTGGAGAAATCCCCCTCTGTGGACAACTCCGTACCCCCCGAGGGGGATGAACTCTCGTCGGGAACAGGACCCTCTCCGAGTGAACCGAGAGGCTTACGGTCGCGGGGTTCGGCCGCGGCGCGACCGCGACTGATGATGCCATGCAGCAGGGAGCGACGTTTCACGTGAAACACGATGCACAGCAGCCGGGGCTGCACTGCCGCGACACTCCGGCACACGGAGGTTCGGCAGCTTGTGTGGAGTACGTCTGCCCCCTCAGAGCGTATGCCTGGCAGTCAGCCGTCCCGCCACAAGACGCGCGTACCCATTATCCGCGCCGGCGCCGTACACGCCCCGTGCGGGCGGCCTTAGCACGCTTCGCCGCGAAGCGCACACCTCCGGGGCTTTCCCCGACCTCGACCCGCACTACCGTGGACATCGGAGCCACCACGCCCTCACCCACATGCACGACCGATGTCGCCACCGCGCCGAGCTTGTTCAGAGCAACGGTCGCGCTTTTCAGCTCCTCCTCGGCAGCATCACCCTTGAGTGCGAGCATCTCTCCGTAGGGCCGCAACAAAGGGATGCCCCACGTGGCAAGACGGTCAAGCGGTGCCACAGCCCGTGCGGTCACCACATGCACCGGAGGCAACGTTCCCATGACCTCCTCCGCCCGCCCACGGACGACCGTCACGTGATCCAGCCCCAGCAGCTCCACGACTTCGGTCAGGAAGGTGGTACGCCTCAGCAGCGGTTCCAATAGCGTGATCTTGAGGTCCTCCCGGACCAGAGCCAAAGGAATGCCGGGCAGGCCGGCGCCTGAACCGACATCGCACACCGTCACGCCCTCGGGAACGGCCTCCGAGAGTACCGCGCAGTTCAGCAGATGCCGCTCCCACAGCCGAGGCACCTCCCGAGGACCGATCAGACCACGCTGCACGCCTGCCTCAGCAAGCAGCTCCGCGTAACGCACCGCGTCCGCAAAGCGATCACCGAACACTTCACGAGCCTGCTCGGGCGCGGGGGGAAGCTCTGCTGCCTCCGTCACAGTGGACCGTCCTTCCGTATGGTGCCGACGCACGGGCCGACACCACAGAACTATCAGGCTGACAAAATTCGGCCCCGTCTGCGCAACAGACGGGGCCGGTGGAACGTGGAACCGCTCAGGCGGGAAGCACGACAACGAAGCGCTGCGGCTCCTCGCCCTCGGACTCACTGCTCAGGCCGGCGGCCTTGACCGCGTCATGCACGACCTTGCGCTCGAACGGCGTCATCGGGTCGAGCTTCACGGGCTCACCGCTGCTCCTGGCCTCGGCGGACGCCTTCGCGCCGAGCTCGGACAGCTCGGTCCGCTTCTTGGCACGGTATTCCGCGATGTCGAGCATCAGCCGACTGCGGTCACCAGTCTCACGGTGCACGGCCAGGCGTGTGAGCTCCTGGAGTGCTTCGAGTACCTCACCGTCACGACCGACCAGCTTCTGCAGGTCACGGCCGGATGAGTCGCTGATGATCGAGACAGAGGCACGATCGGCCTCGACGTCCATGTCGATGTCACCGTCGAGGTCGGCGATGTCGAGCAGACCCTCCAGATAGTCCGCTGCGATCTCGCCCTCCTGCTCCAAGCGGGTCAGGGTGTCTGCGCCCTCGGCAGCGGCGGAGGTGGTGCCTTCCGTCACGGGATGGACTCCTTCTTACTTCTTGGACGGGGACTTGGGCCGCTGCGGGCCCTTGCGCTGTCCGGACTGGGCCTTGCTGCGGGTGCTTCCGCCGGGCTTCGCATTGCCCTTCTTGGCAGCGGCGGGCTTGACGTCGTCGTCCTTGGGTTCCTCGGCCTTGGTCAGCGAGGGGGACTCACCGGCTGCCTTCGCCGCACCCCCCTGGCGCTGGGACTTGCTCTGCCGCCTGGGCTGCTGCCGCTTGGCAGCCTGGGCCGTGGTCGGGGCACCGTCCTCCGCCTGGGCGACGGCCGTGGCGTCGCTCTTGCCCACCGCGCCGTCGGTCTGGGCCGCGAGCCCCGCCTTGTTCAGCCCGTTGATGAACTTGCGCTCGTACTCGTTACGGTCCCGGCCCTTGGCGACGATGGCCTTGACGATGGCCCGCTCACGGCGGTTACGAGTCTTGCCGTGCCGGGTGAGGGTCTTGGAGAAGCGCTCCAGGTACGCGGCCTGTGCCTTGGAACCCGGCGTCGGGTTGTTGTGGATGACGTACATCTGCTGGCCCATGGTCCACACGTTGGTGGTCAGCCAGTAGACGAGGACACCGACGGGGAAGTTGATACCGAAGACGGCGAAGATGACGGGGAAGACGTACATCAGCATCTTCTGCTGCTGCATGAACGGCGTCTTCACCGTGGTGTCGACGTTCTTCGTCATCAGCTGACGCTGCGTGTAGAACTGCGACAGGGACATCAACACGATCATGAGCGCCGTGACGATGCGCACATCGGTCAGGGAGGCGTTGAGGGCCTCGACCTTGTCCGCGTTGTCCGTGAACTTCGCCGCGAGCGGGGCGCCGAAAATGTGCGCCTTCTGCGCGCTTTCCAGCAGACGCTCGTTGATCACGCCGACGGTGTCGTTGGACGCGATGCTGTTGAGCACGTGGTACAGGGCGAAGAAGAACGGTGACTGCGCCAGGATGGGAAGGCACGAGGAGAGCGGGTTGGTGCCCGCATCCTTGTACAGCTTCATCATCTCTTCGGACTGGCGCTGCTTGTCGTTCTTGTAACGCTCCTGGATCTTCTTCATCTCCGGCTGGAGCGTCTGCATCGCGCGCGTCGCCTTGATCTGCTTCACGAAGAGCGGGATCAGGCAGATACGGATCAGAATCACCAGGGACACGATGGACAGGCCCCAGGCCCATCCGGTGTCCGGGCCGAAGATGGCCCCGTACACGCTGTGGAACTGGACGATGACCCAGGAGACAGGTGTCGTGATGAAGCTGAAGAGGCTGGCAATCGTGTCCACTAATCATGCTCCTTGGGCATGGGGCGAGGTCTCTGCGGCCGGACTCGAAGAGCCCGGACTCACAGGAGAGATCCGTCCTTCGGTGGCCGGTTCGGCGGAGGCGGGCCCGCCCTTGCGTGCACGCCAGGCGTTACGCAGCATTTCGTGCCACCTCGGGCGCTTGCGCGGCGGGACATGGTCCACGCCGCCCAGCGACCACGGATTGCACCGCAGGATGCGCCAGGCCGTGAGTGCTGCGCCCTTGATGGCACCGTGCCGGTCGATGGCCGTGTAGCCGTAGTGGGAACACGACGGGTAGTACTTGCATACAGGCCCGAGCAGAGGACTGATCGTCCACTGATAGAGCTTGATCAGAACCAGCAGCGGGTACTTCATCGCGCGCCCCCTCCCAGCAACCGCTGAAGAGCGGCATCCAGGTCTTGGGCCAGTTGTGCATGGTCGGCGTCACCCGCTCCGGGCAGCGCTCGTACGACTACCAGGCTACCGGGGGGCAGCAGGGCGACTCGATCGCGCATCAGGTGGCGAAGCCTGCGCTTCACCTTGTTCCGCATGACCGCGCCGCCCACCGCCTTGCTTACGACGAAACCCGCACGCGTCGGGGCATCGTTCTCCCCAGGCGCATGCGGGTCCGTGACACCGCTGCGTAGGTGCACGACGAGGTACCGGCGTCCGGCCCGGCGCCCCCGTCGTACCGCGGTCGCGAAGTCCTCGCGCCGCCTCAGCCGGTTCTCGGTGGGCAGCACGACGTCATGACCTGATCAGGATCAGGCGGACAGACGGGTGCGACCCTTGCCACGGCGGGACGCGAGGATCGCGCGGCCGGCACGGGTGCGCATACGCAGCCGGAAGCCGTGGGTCTTGGCGCGACGACGGTTGTTCGGCTGGAAGGTGCGCTTGCTCACTCGGGGGCTCCAGAAAGAGTTCGTAGATTGCGGGGTGCCGTCCTGGCTGTCACCGTGCGCCCACGAGTAGCTCGCGTTACGCCCGAGTGCACCGCTGACCGATCATCTTGCGCGATCTGTGCCCATCGGAGGCAGGCGGCAGCAGCCATCGACAACTCGACCTCGTCACGGTACGCGCGGCTGCGCCGTCCGGTCAAACCAGCCGTTGCCGGGAGACACTTGTCCACAGGCTGGGGACAACAACTTGAACCGTACCGGCCGCCCTGACTACCGTGGCTGAACTCCGCTTCGTTCCTTTGTCCCTCCAGCACCCCCCTTAGAACCCACCCCGTCCCTGAACCACACGTTCGAGGGACCTGCGAGAGAGCGTGCCCTGTGGCTGACGTACCTGCCGATCTTGCCGCAGTGTGGCCACGCGTACTGGAGCAGCTCCTGGGAGAGGGCCGGGGCCAGGGAGTGGAGGGGAAGGACGAACACTGGATCCGGCGCTGCCAGCCGCTGGCGCTGGTCGCCGACACCGCCCTGCTCGCCGTGCCGAACGAGTTCGCCAAGGGCGTGCTCGAAGGCCGTCTGGCACCGGTCGTCAGCGAGAGCCTGAGCCGCGAGTGCGGGCGCCCCATCCGCATCGCCATCACCGTCGACGACTCCGCGGGAGAGCCTCCGACCCCGCTGGCCCCCCGCCCCCAGCAGCGCTACGAGGAACCCGAGCTCCGGCAGGACCGTCCGGACAGACAGGAGCGCCAGGAACGTCAGGAGCGCGAACAGTACGACGATTACGACAGCTACGAGGGCTACGGCCGACGCCGCGCCGACCACCGTCCCGGGCCGCCGGGCAACCAGCTCCCCACCGCCCGTCCGGCCTACCCCTCGGAGTACCAACGCCCGGAACCCGGCTCCTGGCCCCGCCCAGCACAGGACGAATACAGCTGGCAGCAGCAGCGCCTCGGTTTCCCGGACGGGGATCCGTACGCCTCACCGTCCCAGGAGAGGTACGGCTCCCAGGACGGCTACGGTGGCGCGCCCCCACAGGACTACCGTCCGCAGCCGATGGAGCGCCCGTCCTACGACCAGCAGCGCTCCGACTACGAGACCTCACGCGCGGAGTACGACCGCAAGGACCACGACCAGCGCGACGCAGTCCGGCGCGAGCCGCCGAAGCCTCCCTCCGGCACGGGACACGTCCATCGCGGCGGCCCCGTCGGCCCGAACCTGCCCGCCAGTGGTGCACCCGGCCCGTTGGCCGCGCAGCCCGCGCCGGCAACCGGTCCCGGTGAACCGACCGCCCGGCTGAACCCGAAGTACCTTTTCGACACGTTCGTCATCGGCGCCTCCAACCGCTTCGCGCACGCGGCGGCGGTGGCGGTGGCCGAAGCCCCCGCGAAGGCGTACAACCCTCTCTTCATCTACGGCGAGTCCGGACTCGGAAAAACGCACCTGCTGCACGCGATCGGTCACTACGCGCGCAGTCTCTATCCCGGCACCCGGGTGCGATACGTGAGCTCGGAGGAGTTCACCAACGAGTTCATCAACTCCATCCGCGACGGCAAGGGCGACAGCTTCCGCAAGCGGTACCGGGAGATGGACATCCTGCTGGTCGACGACATCCAGTTCCTCGCGGACAAGGAGTCGACACAGGAGGAGTTCTTCCACACCTTCAACACGCTGCACAACGCCAACAAGCAGATCGTGCTCTCCAGTGACCGGCCGCCCAAGCAGCTGGTGACGCTGGAGGACCGGCTGCGCAACCGTTTCGAATGGGGTCTGATCACCGACGTCCAGCCGCCGGAGCTGGAGACGCGGATCGCGATCCTGCGCAAGAAGGCGGTGCAGGAGCAGCTCAACGCCCCGCCGGAGGTACTGGAGTTCATCGCCTCCCGGATCTCGCGGAACATCCGTGAGCTGGAGGGCGCGCTGATCCGGGTGACGGCCTTCGCCTCGCTCAACCGGCAGCCGGTGGACCTCGGGCTGACCGAGATCGTTCTGAAGGACCTGATGCCCGGCGGGGACGACTCCGCGCCGGAGATCACCTCGACAGCCATCATGGGCGCGACCGCCGACTACTTCGGGCTCACGGTCGAGGACCTTTGTGGCACCTCGCGCGGGCGCGCACTGGTGACCGCACGGCAGATCGCGATGTACCTGTGCCGTGAACTGACCGACCTGTCGCTGCCGAAGATCGGCGCATTGTTCGGCGGCCGTGACCATACGACGGTGATGCACGCGGACCGGAAGATCCGCAATCTGATGGCGGAGCGGCGCTCCATCTACAACCAGGTCACCGAACTCACCAACCGCATCAAGGCCGGCTAGACACTCACAGAGTGCCCGTCGCGGCACGAGGGAGTCCAGTGCCCGTTCATAGCGGCCGGCGACTCCCTCCCCCTCCCCCTCCCCCTCCCCCCGAGGCGGGCTTGGCCTCTTCAGAGGCATTCAGGCGTACGAGGAAGGGCGTCCCCGGATGTGGTCCGGGGACGCCCTTCCTCGTACGCCCGCAGCCGAGCCCCTCCGCCATCCTCGCGCCGAGTCCCGGTCAGGCCGTCGGTCGCGCCGAGTCTCGGTCAGGCCGTCGGTCGCGCCGTCTTCGGGACCCCGTCCGCCGTTCGATTTCGGCGTCGGGTTACGGCCTTCCTCCACAGATTCGTCAAGTTTTTTCCCTCCACATCCTGGGGACCGCAAAGTTATCCCGATCCTGTCCACAGGGCTGCCAGACGGAGGACGATAGGACCAGGTCAACCGTCTGTGGATTTGTGGACAATCGATCCCCACAGGGTGTGGACAGAGTGATGATCCACAGCCTGTGCATAAAGTTTTCCACAGGCAATCCACAGGGTGAGCCCCCTCGTCCCCAGCGATCATGCGCTTCTCCACACGCCTGTCCACTGTTCGGCAACGCGACGCGGCCCCTCACCGGGTCGAGTGAAAGGCGTCACACCAAGGTGCCGAGGGAGCCTGTGGGAAAGACCGGCAAACCTGGGGATGGAGCTGGGGACAACTCGGTCCGACCTGTGCACGGAGTGTGCAGAACTTTCTGTTCTCCACAGAAACCCCGAGTTGTCCACCGGCTCCGCCCACAGGGGCAGTGGACAAAATCTTGGCCCTGAGCTGGGAAAACGAGGTTATCCACGGTATCCACAGGCCCTACTACTACTCCCAACTAGAGAGAGTGAGGAATCCGTTTCGAAGAGGGTCCTGTGCACAACTCGCCGCTTCGCCGCCGACTGCCCCTCGTCACGACTTGACCCCGAGGGGCATCTACTGTCAGTGCGGTGCGTCAGACTGTTCCCGGTGTCCTTCCCCTCCCAGAGGCCGACGACACCGAGTCAGATGACGAAGGCGAAGCAGGGCGCGAGAACGCCGGCAACAGCAGGAGGCGGCTTACGGTGAAGATCCGGGTGGAACGCGACGTACTCGCGGAGGCAGTGGCCTGGGCGGCGCGCAGCCTCCCGGCCCGTCCGCCGGCGCCGGTCCTCGCAGGCCTGCTGCTGAAGGCCGAGGCGGGACGGCTGAGTCTGTCCAGCTTCGACTACGAGGTCTCCGCGCGGGTCTCGGTGGAGGCGGAGGTCGAGGAGGAGGGCACGGTCCTCGTCTCGGGCCGGCTGCTCGCCGACATCTCCCGAGCCCTCCCGAACCGGCCGGTGGAGATTTCCACAGACGGTGTACGGGCGACGGTAATCTGCGGCTCCTCGCGGTTCACGCTCCACACGCTGCCGGTGGAGGAGTACCCGGCCCTGCCCCAGATGCCGAACGCGACGGGCACGGTCCCCGGCGAGGTCTTCGCGTCCGCCGTGCAGCAGGTCGCCATCGCGGCAGGCCGCGACGACACCCTGCCCGTCCTGACCGGTGTCCGCATCGAGATCGAGGGCGACACGGTGACGCTGGCCTCCACCGACCGCTACCGCTTCGCGGTCCGGGAGTTCCTGTGGAAGCCGGAGGACCCGGAGGCCTCGGCCGTCGCGCTGGTGCCCGCCAAGACGCTTCTGGACACCGCCAAGGCGCTGACCAGTGGCGACCAGGTGATCCTGGCGCTGTCCGGCTCGGGTGCGGGGGAGGGCCTGATCGGATTCGAAGGCGCAGGCCGACGCACGACCACGCGGCTGCTGGAGGGTGACCTCCCGAAGTACCGCACGCTGTTCCCGACCGAGTTCAACAGTGTCGCCGTCATCGAGACCGCCCCCTTCGTGGAGGCCGTCAAACGTGTGGCCCTGGTCGCCGAGCGCAACACCCCGGTGCGGCTGAGCTTCGAGCAGGGCGTGCTCATCCTGGAGGCCGGTTCCAGCGACGACGCACAGGCTGTGGAAAGGGTCGACGCCCAGCTGGAGGGCGACGACATCTCGATCGCCTTCAACCCCACGTTCCTGCTGGACGGCCTGAGCGCCATCGACTCCCCGGTGGCCCAGCTGTCGTTCACCACGTCCACCAAGCCCGCGCTGCTCAGCGGCAGGCCCGCGGTGGACGCGGAGGCGGACGACGCCTACAAGTACCTGATCATGCCGGTGCGGCTCAGCGGCTGAGCCGCACCGCCTGCCCGAGGCCGCCCACATCGGTCCACAGGTGTGCACAGTCCTTGCGGGCCCGGTGAACACCGGACCGGGAGTGTGGATGACCGGATCGCACCGGGCCCGGAAGGGGCAGGAAACAGCAGGAAGACGGCCGGCCGGCCGGCGCAGGTGAAACCGCAGGTGAGGGCGTACGCCTGAGCGCGTATGCCCACAGATGTGCGTGAGCGCCCGGGTTTAGGGTCGGGGCGGTACGTAAGTGCCACGGCACGCTCGTGCCGCCACGCCACGTCGCAACCTAAGGAACACAACTGATGGAGCTCGGTCTCGTCGGCCTCGGCAAGATGGGCGGCAACATGCGCGAGCGGATTCGCCGCGCGGGCCACACCGTCCTCGGATACGACCGCAACCCGGACCTCGCCGATGTCCACAGCCTGGAAGAGCTTGTGGGCAAGCTCGAGGGCCCGCGTGTGGTCTGGGTGATGGTCCCGGCAGGCGAGGCCACCCAGTCGATCGTCGACGAGCTCGCGGTGCTGCTGCAGCCCGGCGATGTCGTCGTGGACGGCGGCAACTCCCGCTGGACCGACGACGAGAAGCACGCCGGGGAGCTGGCGGCCAAGGGCATAGGCTTCGTCGACTGCGGTGTCTCCGGCGGCGTCTGGGGCCTGGAGAACGGCTATGCGCTGATGTACGGCGGTGACAAGGAGCACGTAGCCAAGGTGCAGCCGGTTTTCGACGCCCTGAAGCCCGAGGGCGACTTCGGCTCGGTGCACGCCGGCAAGGTCGGCGCCGGCCACTTCGCCAAGATGGTCCACAACGGCATCGAGTACGCGATGATGCAGGCTTACGCCGAGGGCTGGGAGCTGCTGGAGAAGGTCGACTCGGTGACCGATGTCCGGGAGGTCTTCCGCTCCTGGCAGGAGGGCACGGTCATCCGCTCCTGGCTGCTCGACCTCGCGGTGAACGCGCTGCACGAGGACGAGCACCTGGAGAACCTCCGGGGATACGCGCAGGACTCCGGTGAGGGACGCTGGACCGTGGAGGCCGCGATCGACAACGCGGTCCCGCTGCCGGCGATCACCGCGTCGCTGTTCGCGCGGTTCTCCTCCCGCCAGGAGGACTCGCCGCAGATGAAGATGATCGCGGCGCTGCGCAACCAGTTCGGCGGCCACGCGGTCGAGAAGAAGTAACCCGCAGAGGGGCAGCCCGTGGAGAAGTAGCCCACCGAGCAGTCGGAGCAGCCACGGGCCCGAACGGTCAGGGTCGTTCCGGGGCTGCCGTCCACAGGACCACAGGACCATACGACGGTTCATAACGCCGGAGGAGGTCGGCGAACGATCATGCATGTCACGCATCTGTCGCTGGCCGATTTCCGGTCCTATCCCCGGGTCGAGGTCCCGCTCGACCCGGGGGTCACGGCCTTCGTCGGCCCCAACGGGCAGGGCAAGACGAACCTCGTCGAGGCGGTCGGCTATCTCGCCACCCTCGGCAGCCACCGTGTCGCCTCCGACACCCCGCTGGTCCGCATGGGTGCCGACCGTGCGATCATCCGGGCCCAGGTCCGGCAGGGCGAGCGGCAGCAGCTCGTCGAGCTGGAGCTGAACCCGGGCCGCGCCAACCGCGCCCGGATCAACAGGTCCTCGCAGGTCAGGCCCCGGGACGTGCTGGGGATAGTCCGCACGGTCCTGTTCGCGCCCGAGGACCTTGCCCTGGTCAAGGGCGATCCCGGCGAGCGGCGTCGGTTCCTGGACGAGCTGATCACCGCCCGCTCCCCGCGCATGGCCGGAGTCCGCTCCGATTACGACCGTGTCCTCAAACAGCGCAACACGCTGCTGAAGTCGGCCGCGCTGGCCCGCCGCCACGGCGGGCGCACCACGGACCTGTCCACCCTCGACGTCTGGGACCAGCACCTCGCGCGTGTGGGTGCCGAACTGCTGGCCCAGCGGCTGGATCTGATCGCCGCGATCCAGCCACTCGCCGACAAGGCGTACGAACAGCTCGCGCCGGGCGGTGGTCCCGTCGCGTTGGAGTACAAGCCGTCGGCACCCGGTGAGGCGCACACGCGCGAGGGCCTGTTCGAGCAGATGTCGGCCGCGCTCGCCGAGGCGCGCAAGCAGGAGGTCGAGCGGGGCGTCACCCTGGTCGGTCCGCACCGCGACGATCTGCTGCTCAATCTGGGCCGGTTGCCGGCCAAGGGCTATGCCTCCCACGGCGAATCCTGGTCCTACGCGCTGGCCCTGCGCCTGGCCTCCTACGACCTGCTGCGTGCCGAGGGCAACGAGCCGGTGCTGGTCCTCGACGACGTCTTCGCCGAACTGGACACCCGCCGCCGTGAGCGCCTCGCCGAGCTGGTCGCGCCCGGCGAGCAGGTGCTGGTGACCGCGGCCGTCGACGACGACGTCCCCCGTGTGCTGTCGGGGACGCGGTTCGCTGTGGCCGAGGGAACGGTGGAACGGGTATGAGCGGGCCCGAGGGCCTCCCCGCGGGAGCTCGGAAAGAGACCCCCGAGTCCTCGGGTGTCGACCTCGCGCGCGTGGCGCTGCGTGCGGCAAAGGAGGCGGCACGCGCGCGTGGGGACGTGGCGCAGCAGAAGAAGCAGGCACGGCACGGTGGTCTGCGCTCGGGCGCGCGCGGGGACCGGCGCGATCCCATGGCGCTCGGCGCGGCGATCAACCGGCTGCTCACCGAGCGCGGCTGGGAGGCGCCGGCCGCGGTGGGCGGTGTGATGGGGCGCTGGCCGGAGATCGTCGGTGAGGACGTGGCCAAGCACTGCGAGCCGGAGCGTTACGACGAGGACGAGCGGGTGCTGGTCGTGCGCTGCGACTCCACCGCGTGGGCGACGAATCTGAGGCTGCTCGCTCCGACCCTGGTCGCCCGGCTGAACGAGGATCTGGGGCACGGCACGGTGAGGCTGATCAAGGTCAACGGACCGGGCGGTCCGGCCCGCCGTTACGGCCCGTTGCGCGCCCCCGGGAGCACCGGCCCCGGCGACACGTACGGGTGACCGAGGCCCGTTCAGGGCTGTTTTCCAGGCCTTCCCCGGCGTGGTGACCGACGTCACATCAAGGGCTTCCGGGGGCGTGTCCGGTCCGGGGGGTGTCCCTTTCGTCGGGCCCCTGGACCGGGAGCCGGATCGCCACCTGACTCGTAAGTAGCCAAGGGTGGACGGCCGGAAGCGCTGAGCGCCCTCGTGAGCCTCTTGGAGCCCCCATCCGCATATCGGGAGTCGGGCGAGACCGGTTGAGGGCGGCACATGCGGACTCAGGTACCGGCAAACCCCCATCGATGTCCGCGCTACCGGTAGACTGGAAGCAATCCCGCCCCGATCGTGGGGACCGCCCGGGAAAAGCTGAGCAACGCTGATCAAGGCTTATCAACGCAACATGCCGCAGCCGCTCCGGCAACCCGCCGCCGAGCCTGGCTCGTGGTGTGCCAGAAAGGGCGCTTCGTGGCCGATTCCGGCAACCCCAACGAGAACATCCCGTCCACCGACACCGGCGTACAGAACGAGGCGACCGCCCTCAACGGCGAGATCACCGCCCTGTACGACGCCAGTGCCATCACCGTCCTCGAGGGTCTGGACGCGGTCCGCAAGCGACCCGGTATGTACATCGGCTCGACCGGTGAACGAGGGCTGCACCACCTGGTGCAGGAGGTGGTCGACAACTCCGTCGACGAGGCCCTGGCCGGGCACGCGGACACGATCGATGTGACGGTCCTGGCCGACGGCGGTGTCCGGGTCGTCGACAACGGCCGCGGCATCCCGGTGGACATCGTCCCCTCGGAGAACAAGCCGGCCGTCGAGGTCGTGCTGACCGTGCTGCACGCGGGTGGCAAGTTCGGCGGCGGCGGATACGCGGTCTCCGGCGGCCTGCACGGCGTCGGTGTCTCCGTGGTGAACGCCCTGTCGAGCAGGGTCTCCGTGGAGATCAAGCGCGACGGTCACCGCTGGACGCAGGACTACAAGATGGGTGTTCCCACGGCCCCACTGGTCCGGCAGGAGGCCACGGACGAGACCGGGACCACGGTCACCTTCTGGGCCGACGCGGACATCTTCGAGACCACCGAGTACTCCTTCGAGACGTTGTCGCGGCGTTTCCAGGAGATGGCGTTCCTCAACAAGGGACTGCGGATCAACCTCACCGACGAGCGCGAGTCGGCGAAGGCGACCGCCGGGGCGGACGAGGCGGGCGAGGATGAGAAAGACCAGGTCAAGGCCGTCTCATACCACTACGAGGGCGGCATCGTCGACTTCGTGAAGTACCTCAACTCGCGCAAGGGCGACGTGGTGCACCCCACCGTGATCGACCTCGAGGCCGAGGACAAGGACAAGCTCCTGTCCCTCGAGGTCGCCATGCAGTGGAACAGCGGCTACACCGAGGGCGTCTACTCCTTCGCCAACATCATCCACACCCATGAGGGCGGTACGCACGAAGAGGGCTTCCGCGCGGCGCTCACCTCGCTCATCAACAAGTACGCGCGCGACAAGAGGCTGCTGCGGGAGAAGGACGACAACCTCACGGGCGACGACATCCGCGAGGGTTTGACCGCGATCATCTCGGTCAAGCTGAGCGAGCCCCAGTTCGAGGGTCAGACCAAGACCAAACTCGGCAACACCGAGGTGAAGACCTTCGTCCAGAAGGTCGTCTACGAGCACCTGGCGGACTGGCTGGACCGCAATCCCAACGAGGCCGCGGACATCATCCGCAAGGGCATCGCGGCGGCCACCGCGCGTGTGGCGGCCCGCAAGGCCCGCGACCTGACCCGTCGCAAGGGCCTGCTGGAGTCGGCGTCCCTGCCGGGCAAGCTCTCGGACTGCCAGTCGAACGACCCCGTCAAGTGCGAGATCTTCATCGTCGAGGGTGACTCCGCCGGCGGTTCGGCCAAATCCGGCCGGAACCCGCAGTACCAGGCGATCCTCCCGATCCGGGGCAAGATCCTCAACGTCGAGAAGGCGCGCATCGACCGGATCCTGCAGAACCAGGAGATCCAGGCGATGATCTCCGCGTTCGGTACCGGTGTGCACGAGGACTTCGACATCGAGAAGCTCCGCTATCACAAGATCATCCTGATGGCGGACGCCGACGTCGACGGCCAGCACATCAACACCCTGCTGCTGACGTTCCTGTTCCGCTTCATGCGGCCGCTGGTCGAGGCCGGGCACGTGTTCCTTTCCCGTCCTCCGCTCTACAAGATCAAGTGGGGCCGGGACGACTTCGAGTACGCGTACTCCGACCGCGAGCGCGACGCGCTGATCGAACTGGGCCGCCAGGCCGGCAAGCGTATCCGTGAGGACTCCGTCCAGCGTTTCAAGGGTCTCGGCGAGATGAACGCCGAGGAACTGCGCATCACCACGATGGACCAGGAGCACCGCGTCCTCGGCCAGGTCACCCTGGACGACGCCGCGCAGGCCGACGACCTGTTCTCCGTCCTCATGGGTGAGGACGTGGAGGCCCGTCGCCAGTTCATCCAGCGCAATGCCAAGGACGTCCGCTTCCTCGACATCTGAGTCGGTCTCAGCTGACCGCACCAGGAAGGATCTTCACCAGCAATGACCGACGAGAACACTCCCGTCACGCCCGAAGAGGACGGCCCCGCCCTGCGCGTCGAGCCCGTCGGGCTCGAGACGGAGATGCAGCGTTCGTACCTCGACTACGCGATGTCCGTCATCGTCTCGCGCGCGCTGCCGGACGTCCGTGACGGCCTCAAGCCCGTCCACCGCCGTGTGCTGTACGCCATGTACGACGGCGGATACCGGCCCGAGCGCGGCTTCTACAAGTGCGCGCGCGTCGTCGGCGACGTCATGGGCAACTACCACCCGCACGGCGACTCCTCGATCTACGACGCGCTGGTCCGCCTCGCGCAGTCGTGGTCGATGAGGATGCCTCTGGTGGACTCCAACGGCAATTTCGGCTCCCCGGGCAACGACCCCGCCGCGGCCATGCGGTACACCGAGTGCAAGATGGCGCCGCTGTCGATGGAGATGGTCCGCGACATCGACGAGGAGACCGTCGACTTCACGGACAACTACGACGGCCGCTCCCAGGAGCCGACCGTCCTGCCGGCTCGCTTCCCGAACCTGCTGATCAACGGATCGGCCGGCATCGCGGTCGGCATGGCGACCAACATCCCGCCGCACAACCTGCGCGAGGTCGCGGCCGGCGCCCAGTGGTACCTGGAGCACCACGAGGCGTCGAACGAGGAACTGCTCGACGCGCTCATCGAGCGGATCAAGGGCCCCGACTTCCCGACCGGCGCCCTGGTGGTGGGCCGCAAGGGCATCGAGGAGGCGTACCGGACGGGTCGCGGCTCGATCACCATGCGCGCGGTGGTCGCGGTCGAGGAGATCCAGAACCGCCAGTGCCTGGTGGTCACCGAGCTGCCGTACCAGACCAACCCCGACAACCTCGCGCAGAAGATCGCCGACCTGGTGAAGGACGGCAAGGTCGGCGGCATCGCGGACGTCCGCGACGAGACGTCGTCCCGTACCGGCCAGCGCCTGGTCATCGTGCTCAAGCGGGACGCGGTCGCCAAGGTCGTCCTGAACAACCTCTACAAGCACACCGACCTGCAGACCAACTTCGGCGCCAACATGCTGGCCCTGGTCGACGGAGTGCCCCGCACGCTCTCCCTGGACGCGTTCATCCGCCACTGGGTGAACCACCAGCTCGAGGTCATCGTCCGCCGTACGCGCTTCAGGCTGCGCAAGGCCGAGGAACGGGCCCACATCCTGCGGGGCCTGCTGAAGGCCCTGGACGCCATCGACGAGGTCATCGCGCTGATCCGGCGCAGCGACACCGCCGAGATCGCGCGCGGAGGCCTGATGGGCCTCCTGGAGATCGACGAGATCCAGGCCAACGCGATCCTGGAGATGCAGCTCCGCCGACTGGCGGCACTGGAACGCCAGAAGATCGTCCAGGAGCACGACGAACTCCAGACGAAGATCAACGGGTACAACGAGATCCTCGCCTCCCCGGCCCGCCAGCGCGGGATCGTCAGCGCGGAACTGGCCGCACTGGTCGAGAAGTACGGTGACGACCGCAAGACGAAGCTGATCCCCTATGAGGGCGACATGTCCATCGAGGACCTGATCGCCGAGGAGGACATCGTCGTCACGGTCACGCGCGGTGGCTACATCAAGCGCACCAAGACCGACGACTACCGGGCCCAGAAGCGAGGCGGCAAGGGCGTGCGGGGCGCGAAGCTCAAGGAAGACGACATCGTCAACCACTTCTTCGTGTCCACCACGCACCACTGGCTGCTGTTCTTCACCAACAAGGGCCGGGTCTACCGGGCGAAGGCGTACGAGCTGCCCGATGCCGGCCGGGACGCGCGCGGCCAGCACGTGGCGAACCTGCTGGCCTTCCAGCCGGACGAGGCGATCGCCCAGATCCTCGCGATCCGCGACTACGAGGCGGTGCCCTACCTGGTCCTTGCCACGAAGGCGGGCCTGGTGAAGAAGACGTCGTTGAAGGACTATGATTCGCCGCGCTCGGGTGGTGTGATCGCGATCAACCTGCGGGAGCAGGAAGACGGTTCGGACGACGAGCTGATCGGAGCCGAACTCGTTTCGTCAGATGATGATCTACTACTGATCAGCAAGAAGGCGCAGTCGATCCGGTTCACCGCGACCGACGAAACTTTGCGGCCCATGGGCCGTGCGACTTCGGGTGTAAAGGGCATGAGTTTCCGCGAAGGGGACGAACTGCTCTCGATGAATGTTGTTCGACCCGGTACGTTCGTGTTCACTGCCACAGACGGCGGGTACGCGAAGCGGACCGCTGTCGACGAGTACCGCGTCCAGGGTCGCGGCGGCCTCGGAATCAAGGCCGCCAAGATCGTCGAGGATCGTGGAACTCTCGTCGGTGCGTTGGTGGTCGAGGAGAGCGACGAGATCCTCGCCATCACGCTGTCGGGCGGTGTGATTCGTACGCGAGTCAGCGGGGTCAGGGAGACGGGCCGTGACACCATGGGCGTCCAACTGATCAATCTGGGCAAGCGCGATGCCGTGGTCGGCATCGCCCGTAACGCCGAGGCGGGACGCGAGGCGGAGGAAGTCGACGGCGACGTGGCCGTGGACGAGACCGATGAAGGTGCCGTGACCACCGGCACGGACGAGGGTGAGGTGCCCTCGGCCGAGTAGCACGAGGAGTGAGTCAGCGTGAGCGGAGCCACGGGCGCCGGACCGACCGGTACCAGTACGGGTGCGGACGGCGGTGGCCGTGGCTCTGCCGCGCGGGCTACGGATCCGCACACGACCAACCTGAAAGCGATCAAGTCGCCCGGCAAGGACTTGCCTTCGTCCGACAGACATGGATCCCAGGGGGGAACCGTGACGGACACCCGAGGCCAGCGGCAGAGCGCGCCCGGACAGGGCGCCGCTGCTCACGCGGCCTCACCGCTGCCGGGGGAACGGCAGCCGCAACAGCAGGCGGGGCCGTACCACCCGCCGCAGGCCTACCCGGCACAGGCGGGCACGGCAGAGGGCCAGACCGGCGCGGTACGCCGTCCGCGTACCGGGGCGCGCACCACACCGCGCGTACGCAAGGCACGCCTACGGGTGGCCAAGGCCGACCCCTGGTCGGTGATGAAGGTCAGCTTCCTGCTCTCCATCGCCCTGGGTATCTGCACGATCGTCGCGTCCGCGGTGCTGTGGATGGTCATGGACGCGATGGGTGTCTTCTCCACCGTCGGTGGCACCATCTCCGAGGCGACCGGCTCCAACGAGTCGAACGGCTTCGATCTCCAGTCGTTCCTGTCGCTGCCCAACGTGCTGCTGTTCACGACGGTCATCGCGGTCATCGACGTCGTCCTGGCGACGGCCCTGGCGACTCTCGGCGCGTTCATCTACAACCTCTCCGCGGGTTTCGTGGGCGGTGTCGAGCTGACGCTGGCCGAGGACGAGTGAGCGGCGCTCAGCGCCTTTCCGCCTGCTCCGACGGCCTTCCGGCAATCGATTTTGGGACTGCCCCGGTCGTGCGCTAATCTTCAGGAGTCAGCGCGCGGGATATACACCGCAGAGCGCGGCGGGGCTATAGCTCAGTTGGTTAGAGCGCATCCCTGATAAGGATGAGGCCACAGGTTCAAATCCTGTTAGCCCCACAGATCATCGCGAGACCCCCGGTCGATACGGCCGGGGGTTCTCCGCGTCTCCGGGGCTGTCGTGTCCGGGGCTTGCCGTCGCCCGTGCCGTGTGCGGTGTGGCTGGGGAGGCGTGTTCAGTAGTGGGTGGGGGCATGCGTGGTCGGCATCGGCCGGTGTGGCCGTGAGGGCGTTGTGGTGGTTCTGTTTCGCCTGGGTTCGTTTTCCCCGGCCCGTTCTGCCGTGGGACGTGGCTTGGACGCCTCGCTTCGTGCCCTTCGCTGTCTGCGGCTGGTGAGTGTGCTGGTGTCTTCGGCTCTGAGGCATCCGGTGGGTGTGAGCGTGGGGACATGAGGAAGGCCCGGCTGCTCGGGTTCGAGCGGCCGGGCTGTCCTCCGCGTGCCGTTGGGGCTGTACGCGAGTTCGCCGGTACTTCGGGGGAGCCGGAACGGCACGGGAGGGAGGGCTGTGGGCTCCGGGGCTCAGCGCTGGAGCGGGAGGTGGCCCCTGGGGGGTTCTGCGGGGGACGTGGTGCCGTCGTCGGAGCAGTTCGTGGAGGCGGCCGGGGCGGAGGCCGGGGCCGGGTTCGTGAGACGGCGGCTGCGGCAGCTGGGGGATGCGCCGTGGGCCTCCGCGCGGATGCGCTGTTTCATCGTGGGAGGCAGGGCCGCCGCATGGGACCAGGGCCGGGTGGACGCCGCCGGCGCCGTCGTGTCCGGGGCGCTCTCGCTGTTGCGCGCCGTCTCGGGCCGGGGTACGGCGGCCGAGGCGGTCGTGGTGACGAGTCCGAGCGCCGTGCACAGCGCGAGGAAGGCGGTGACGAGGGCGGTCCACAGCTTCATGACCTTGTTCCGGGCCATTGGCCTCTCACTTTCAGGTCGGGCGATTTGCGTACTTTCCTCATGATGTGTATGCGGGCTTCGAAGTGGTGGACCTGCGCCCGTGGCGCGTCGATGTTCAGATGAACACCACCCGGATGGGCGCAAGAGGGGTGAAAAGCGGAAGATCGCGGAGAGAGGTGGAGGAAATCGCCGACCGTGCAGAGGTGGTCACCCTCCGGTCCGGTCGGGTTTCCCCGCTTCTACTGCGCAGCGCAGGAGGGGAGTTGGCGGGCCGACACAGGTCACCGATCGGTCTCGGCCGGTGTGTATAGTCGGGCGCCAGAGGTCCCCTACGTCAAGAAAGACGAGGTAGCGCGGTGAAGAAGCTTCTCCTGGTCGCACTGGCCGCCATCGGCGGGCTCCTCGTGTACCGCCAGATCCAGGCGGATCGCGCCGAGCAGGATCTGTGGACGGAGGCGACTGACTCCGTGCCCACGGGTTCGTGAGTACCGACATACGACGCTGAACAGACCCCGGCCGCGCTCGCGGTCGGGGTTTTGTGTGTCGTGGGGCCTTGCCGACGCCCCTTGTCCGCGGGGCAGGATGGTCACGGTGCGACATCCGGCGACGACGAGGAGTGGCGTGTGAGGGCGCGGCGGTGTACTGCGTGGGGGCGGCGTGCACGGGCGGGGAGGAGCGGCCGGGCCTCCACCGCCGGACGCTCCGGAGCGGCGGCGCTCGCGGCAGTGCTGCTGACGGGGATGCCGGGCCTGCCCACGGGGCAGGAGGCGGTTGCCGCCGGGGCTCCTGGGATGTATGCCTTCGACGAGGGTGCGCCGCGGGCCGAAGGAGCTCTGAGCACCGCGGACGCCGTACAGCTGGAGGCCGGCCGCACCTACCGGAGCACCCTCCCGGCGGGTGGCCCGGTCCACTACCGTCTGGAACTCGACGACACCTCGAACGTCTACGTCTCCGCCACCGCCGTCCCGCCGGAGGGCGGCACCGCCGCCGTCATCGACGGCGTCAAAGTGTCCGTACAGGACGGTGACGGCCGCTCCTGCGATGTGGACACGGCGACCTTCGGCGCCGCCGCCAGTCCACACCCGGTCGCCGCGTGGGCCGCGCGCGAGATCTCCCCCAGGCGGTCCCTCTGCAAGGACGCCGGCACGTACTACGTGGCCGTCGAACGCGCGGATCCGGACGGGAAGGGTGCCTCTCCCGACACCTGGGAGCTGGAGCTCACCACCGTCTCGGAACCGCGGCCGGCGCAGGCCGGGGCGACGACCGCGCCGGACACGTGGAACTCCGCCTCGCCCGAGCCCGTCGCCGGAGAAGCCCGACGGCGCGCCGGCGGCGCCGGTTTCGCCGAAGCCACCCCACTCGGAGAGGGAGCCTGGCGGGACGACATCCGGCCTGGCCAAACGCTCTTCTACAAGGTTCCGGTCGGCTGGGGCCGGCAGTTCAACGCATCCGTCGAAATGGGCAGTTCGAGCTCGGACGGTACCGGATTCGTTCCCGCCGCCCTGGACCTGGACCTCTACAACCCCGTACGCGGGCATGTCGCGGATGTGGGTGTCGGATACGACGGCAGGCAGAAGTCGGACAGCCTCGCCCCGCTGCCCCCCGTTGCGTACGCCAATCGCCACGCCCCCAACAGCCAGGTCGCGGCGATGCGCTTCGCCGGCTCGTACTACCTCGTCGCGCACCTCGCGGAGAAGGTCGCGGACGACTTCGGTGACGGGCCCGTCCCGCTGACGCTGCGGGTACGCGTGAGCGGGACGGCACAGGGCGGGCCCGGGTACGCGGGGGAGTCCGTACCGTCGGACGTCTTCGCGGTGGGCGAGGAGGACCGCGAGGCAGCGGCGGGCGGGCAGGCGGCGGGTCCGGGACAGGGGGACGACACCGCGATGACGGCGCTCGCGGTGGGCGGTATCGGCACCGGCAGCGCACTACTGGTGGGCCTCGGCGTGTGGACGGTGGTGGCTCGAAGGAGGACGGTCTCCCCGCATTAGGTCCTGTCATCACATTCCCGTCGTCCGCCCGCAGGGCGGGCCTCGTGGCGTCATGGGGGGTCCTCCTGCCCGACCGAAGCCGAGGACGTGGGGGAGTGTCCATGGCGCCGGGAGGCACAGTCCATGGGCAGGGCTGTCCCCGGGGCGGCTGTGAGGGATGATCAGATCCTGGTGAGCGCCCAGAACCCCACGGCGTAGCAGGCCAGGGCCAGGAACAGGAGAGCGACGGCTACCTGCGCGGGCGGGCCGGGGCGGCGCCGGCGTCGGCTGCTCGCTCCGTGCCGTGGTCCTGCCCTGCCCGGAGACGGAGCCTCGGTGACTCCGGTGGTGTATTCGGCCGTGGAGGGGTCGTCCCGGTGCGACGCGGGGCGGTGGCGCGCCGACGGCTGGGGATGGGGGGAAAGCAGCGGGCGAGTGGGGTCGTGAGGGGATGCGCGGGACATGCGGCCGAGCTGGCCGGCGCGGGCGACCTGGGGCTGCGCGTGGTACGGCGACTGGTGCTGCCCGGGTGCCCGAGACCGCGCCGGTAACGGTGCCTGCACCGGTGGTGGCGGTGGTGTGTGCGCGTGGTGCGGCGGAGCGGGTGCGGGGGACGGTGTGACCGTGGCCTGCGGAGGGGGGAGAGGGAAACTGCCGGTGTCCGACATGGAGGGTGGCTGCGGTGGGACGGACGGTGCAGGAGGGGGGACGGCGCTGGAGTCGGAGGCGGGTGTCCGGGGGGCGCGGGGGACGGAACGTGGTTCCGGAGAGATGCTCTGGCGCGGGTCGGTGGGGGCGGTGCCGCCGTCCATGGAGGACGAATCCGGTGACGCCGGGGTGCTGTCGCCTCCGCCGAAGGGCCGGAGCACCGGGCCTGCCGGCCCGGCGTCCGCCGACCTGAGGTCTGCCGGTCCGGGCCCGACTGGTCCGTGCCCGACTGGTCCGGCGTCCCCCCGGAGGCCCGTCTCCTCGTCCTGCGGACGGAGCCCTTCCGCTCCGGGACGGCCCCTGCCCCCGCCCGAGCGCACACCCGCCGCCGCCTTCAGGGGGCCGTCGGGGCCGAAACCAGCCGGGAGAGGGCCGAGTTGGTCGAAGACCTCGATCATCTCGTCGTCGGGACCGGGCTTCGTGAGCAGCTCCCTGGCCGCCGCCAGGGCCTTGCGCGCCCCCGTGGCCGTACGGAACCGCGCCTGCGGGTCCGGCTGCAGCAGTGTGGCCACGACCTGCCACAGCGGCTCGGGGATGCCCTGGGGCGCCCCGGGCGTCCCGTGTTCGGCGAAATACTGGATGAGGGCCTTGGCGTCCGGTTTGACGCCCTCCAGCAGGTACAGTGCGACCAGACCCACGGCGAACAGGTCCGCAGGAAAGTCCGGTTCGGAGCCCATGATCTGCTCCGGCGCGAGATAGCCGGGCGTGCCCACCACCAGGTCGGTCTCGGTCAGGCGGGGCTCTCCGAGCCGCATGGCGATGCCGAAGTCGGACAGCCGCAGCCGTGGCGTGCCCGTACCGGTGGCCTCCAGGAGGATGTTGGCGGGCTTGATGTCGCGATGCACGACGCCCTCCGTGTGTACCGCGGCGAGTCCCGCCAGGAGCTGGTCGAGCAGAGTGCTGACGAACACCGGCGGCAGGGGACCGTAGTCGCCAACGAGGTGGACCAGTGAACCGCCGGTGACCAGGTCCATGGTGAACAGGACCTTGTCGTCGTCGGCGGCCCAGCTGGTCGGGGCGAGCACATGGGGGTGGTCGATCCGCAGAGCCTGCTCGCGCACGAAGCGGAGCAGGGAGTGGGCATCGCTCTGCAGCAGGACCTTGGCGGCCGCGTAGCGACGACGACGGTGGTCCCAAGCACGCCAGACGGCACCGACACCTCCGCGCCCGATCGGGTCGACCAGTTCGTACCGGCCGGCAAAGACCTCACCCATGGCTGTGCGTCGCTCCTCCCCCGGCGGTGCCGTGCCTGGCCCTGCCCTACCCCTTCTGCCTCACACCGATCTCTCCCCCTCGGCTGCCTCCCCCATGACAAGCGGTTCGACTCCTCCCCGGCGCCCTCCGTGTCCTCGGCCGCCGGCCCTCCCCGGCGGCCGGGCCGTCAGCTCTGGTGGGACTGGTAGTGCGTGACCGCGTCGGAAGTCCGGCCGGCGCCGTAGACCCGGAGGAACTCTGCCAGCTCGGGGTGGGTCGGGGCGAGGGTGTCGGCGGCATCGATGATGTCACCGGCGGCCGCCACCGAGCGCAGCAGCGACTGGATCTCGCGTACCACCCGTCTGACCGTGGGCGCCCCCGAACCGCTCGTCGTCTGTGTGGTGTTGCTGAGTACCGAGCCGCCCTGCGACTTCTTGATCTCCTCCATGCGCTCGGCGGCCTCGGCCGCGCTGACGCTTCCGTCCGCGACCTGTCCCGCCAGGTCCTGCAGCAGCTGCACCCGCTGGACCACCGCGGGGTTGCCGATCTTCGCACGCTGACCGCTCATCAGCTGCGACAGCATCGGAGCGGACAGTCCCAGTACCCCCGCGAGACGAGCCTGGTTGAGGCCGAGATCGTCTATGAGCTTACGGAAGAGCGCCCCCAGTGGCTCCCCGTACCAGTTCCGCTGCAGTTCCCGCGCTCTTGCGGTGGCTTCCTGCTGTGCGGCGTCCATTGCGTCTCCCCATCGCTTCCCCAAGAACCGTGGTTCGCTCCAGCGAACCACGTCGAGCATCTTACGGAGAGTGGTCGGTCACGGGGACCCCAATCCTTTTTGCGGAACCCCCCGGGTGACCCGGTACTCTGGTGTCCGGCGCCCGCCCGGATGTCCTTCTTCCTGGTGGACGCATTGTTCGCGGGGCCTTAGCTCAGTTGGTAGAGCGCTGTCTTTGCATGGCAGATGTCAGGGGTTCGACTCCCCTAGGCTCCACAAGGAAACCCCTCCCACCTGCGGAAACGCAGAGGGAGGGGTTTTTGCGTATCGGCACCCGTTGTCCGGCATCCGCCTTCCGGCGCTCGTGCCCGGCTCCCGTTCCCGGCCCGGGAGCTGTTTCACGTGAAACAGCCCGGTGGGTCAGAAGACGTTGAAGTCTTCTGACCCACCGGGCTGTTGACACCGCAGGCTGGCGGGGCCGCCGCGCGGACAGACCTAGGGCTGCTCGTCGCGCTTGGTGGCCTCTTCCTCGTCCTCCTTCGCCCGGACCTCGAGGTCGAGCGTGGACCCGCGGCTGCCGTCCACCGACGCCAGCGTGCCGGACTCCTGGACATCGGTCGCGGGCGGCGGTTCCACCAGCCAGTCCGGGTTGGCCTGCTTGTCCCACCACTTCCAGGCGGCGAAGGCGCCACCTGCGACGGCACCCAGAACAAAGACCACCTTCGCGGCACGGCCGGCTTTCGCGCGCCGCCGCTGCTTGCGGACCAGCTTCTGGATCTGCTGGGCCGAGACCTGACCGCGCAGGGCAGCCAGCGCCGCCGCGCTGCGCGCCGCCGCCTGCTCCTTCGCCGGCCCGGCGGCGGCCCTGGCCTGCTCGAGCCTCGGCCGGGAGTATTCCGCCGCCTGCTGGGCGGCCTTACGGGTCCGGGCGGCGGCCTCATGAGCGGCCAGGTCGGCCTTCGGTGGCACATGGGTACGGGCCTGCTCCACGTACGGCTGGACATGGGCGCCGTACTGGACGAGGGCGTGCCCTGCGGCCCGCGACACCTTGGGGGCCAGCCGTACGCGTGCCTCCTGCGCGCACTGCGCGGCCTTCACCTTGGCCGTGTCGGCGTAGGGCGCCACCACGTCCGCGGCGTGCAGCACGCTGTCCTTCGCCGAATCAGTCGCAGTGCGCACGCTTTCGATGCGGGTCACGGTTCCTCCTCCTCGGTGGCGTACGTTTTTCGACTGTCCACCCTTTTACGGATCATGCCTCCCGCTTCGCCGTTGGGCATGTGCGGGCGGGCATACGGGTTCCGATGGCGTTGACCGAGTGCAATAGCGGATGAATACGGGGAACGTCGGCCAGTCGTCGACCATGCCACGGATCGCTGCCGAGTGCCCTTGTCGCGGCGGCACTCACCCGGTTTCCGCAAGCCGTTCGGCTCTGTCGCCCCCTGTGCAAGGGCGTCGGGCGACTGCGCGCCCCGTCCGTGCGAGGATCAGGGCGTTACGGAAAGACAACGGAAGGCACACCGTGGCTGACCAGCTCTACGCCACCCTGAAGACCAACAACGGCGACATCGAGGTCCGGCTCTTCGCGAACCAGGCACCGATCACCGTCAAGAACTTCGTCGAGCTCGCCAAGGGCGAGCGGGAGTGGACGCACCCGGAAACCGGGGCGAAGTCCACGGCCAAGCTCTACGACGGCACGGTCTTCCACCGGGTGATCAGTGGCTTCATGATTCAGGGCGGGGACCCGCTGGGCAACGGCACCGGCGGTCCCGGCTACGAGTTCGAGGACGAGTTCCACCCGGACCTGCGCTTCGACAAGCCCTACCTGCTGGCGATGGCCAACGCGGGCCCGGGCACCAACGGCTCGCAGTTCTTCATCACCGTCTCTCCAACGGCGTGGCTGAACCGCAAGCACACCATCTTCGGCGAGGTCACCGACGCCGCGAGCCAGAAGGTGATCGACACCATCGCGGCCGTGCAGACCAACCCGCGCACCGACCGTCCGCTCAATGACGTCGTCATCGAGTCGGTCGAGATCCGCGAGGGCTGAGGACGCCCCCGAGGGCTGAGGACGGCCCTGTCCCCGAGGAGTGCGCAAGCCCCCAGAGGGAACCAAACGCCCCGCTCATCCGTAAGGAGGGGCGGGGCGGGGCTTTTTCCACACGACCTAGGGGATCCCATGGACGACCAGGCTGCCGGCAGCTCGCAGGACGCCCACGGCGTCCTCGTCTGCTATCGCCACCCGGACCGTGAGACCGGCATCCGCTGCACCCGCTGTGAGCGCCCGATCTGCCCCGAGTGCATGATCAGCGCCTCGGTCGGGTTCCAGTGCCCCGAATGTGTCCGCGGCGGTTCGGGTACCGGCCACGCGCCCACGGCCTCCATGCCCCGCACGATCGCGGGCGGCACCATCGCCGCGGACTCCCGGCTGGTCACCAAGATCCTTCTCGGAACCAATGCCGCGGTGTTCGTCGCGGTGCATGTCTGGTCGTCGCTGCTGGGCCATCTCGTGCTGATCGGGGTCTGGCCCCCGGTGCTCTTCAATCCCTCCCAGGGCGTCGCCGAGGGTGAGTGGTACCGCCTGGTCACCTCGATGTTCACTCACGAGGCGATCTGGCACATCGCCTTCAACATGCTCAGTCTGTGGTGGCTCGGTGGTCCGCTCGAGCAGGCCCTGGGCCGAGTCCGCTATCTCGCGCTCTATCTGATCTCGGGTCTGGCGGGCAGTGCGCTGACCTATCTGCTGGCCTCGGGGACCACGGCCTCGCTCGGTGCCTCCGGTGCCATCTTCGGGCTGTTCGGCGCAACCGCGGTCCTGGTGCGCCGGCTCAACTACGACATGCGGCCGATCATCGCACTGCTGGTGATCAACTTGATCTTTACCTTCAGCTGGAGCAACATCGCCTGGCAGGCCCACATCGGAGGGCTCGTCGCCGGTGTCGTGATCGGGTACGCCATGGTCCATGCCCCGCGTGAGCGGCGGGCGCTGATCCAGTACGGCACCTGTGCACTGGTTCTCGCCGCGGTCGTGCTGATGACCCTGGTGAGGACGGCCCAACTCGTCTGAGTGCGGGTTGTCCACAGCGTGTGGCGGATCTTGTGCACACTGTCCGAGGGCGTCGGTACACGATGTCGCTGCCCGTTATTTCCCCAGCTCAGAGGCGTGCGAACGAGTATTCGGTTACCGGTGCTTCTGTCGTACCGGCGTCAACGTTCGAGGGGTTATCCACAGATCGTGGTTTCTTTTCCCCACGCTGTGGAAACGCCTGTGGATAACTCGGTGGATAATCCTGCCCAGAGCTGGCGGCATCCCTGCTCCGAGCTGCCGTGCAGCTCGGAGCAGGGCCTGGTCCAGTGGGCGACGGGCTGCCGGACGTTACTTCCACTGCGTGGAGACGCCGAATCCGGCGGCGATGAAGCCGAAGCCCACCACGATGTTCCAGTTGCCCAGGGCATCGATGGGCAGCTCGCCGTCGGTGACGTAGAAAACGACGATCCAGGCCAGACCGATCAGGAACAGGGTCAGCATCACCGGCGCGACCCAGGCACGGCTGGTCAGCTTGAGAGCGGTCGTCTGCTTCGCCGCAGGCGGCGTGTAGTCGGCCTTCTTGCGGATACGTGACTTCGGCACGAGGGTCTCTCCTGTCGATGCGCTGCGTGGCCGCGCAGGGAACTGGGTCGGGCTCGGGGCGTTTGGAAGGGGGCTCCGGGCGCTCCCCCGGGCGTCCGTTAGCGTAGTCCTTCCGCGGCGCCGAAGGAGATAAGGGTACGTTGAGCAATTCTGCCGACTTCCCCGGGAGGGAATCCAGCCCTGTCCGCCGACGGCGCTTCCGGCCTGTCCGGATTTTCACCGCGGGTGTCTTCGCCCTCGCGGGTCTGCTCTTCTTCACCAGCTTCAACACGGCGAAGGGGACCAACATCCGCACGGACGATTCCCTGCTGAAGCTGTCCGACCTCATTCACGAGCGCAGCCACAAGAACGGTGAGCTGGAGGAGTCCAACGGGGCCCTGCGCGGGGACGTCGAGTCCCTCGCCGAGCGCGACTCCGGCAGGAGCGTGGCGGAGGACGACGAACTCGCCGGCCTGGAACGCCGCGCGGGGACGCGGGAACTCGAGGGCGAGGCCGTCACGGTCACACTCGACGATGCCCCGCCGGACGCTACCGCCAAGCTTCCCGGATACCCCGAGCCGGAGCCCGACTATCTGGTCATCCACCAGCAGGACCTCCAGGCCGTGGTGAACGCGATGTGGCAGGGCGGCGCCGAGGGCATCAAGGTCATGGACCAGCGGCTGATCTCCACCAGCGCGGTGCGCTGTGTGGGCAACACCCTGATCCTCCAGGGCCGTGTCTACTCGCCGCCGTACAAGATCACGGCGGTCGGTGACCCGGAGAAGCTGAAGAACGCGCTCGCGGCCTCCCCGTCGGTCCAGAACTACATGGTGTACGTCAACGTCTACGGGCTCGGCTGGAAGGTGGAGGACGACGGGCCGGTGACGCTGCCCGGCTACTCGGGCACCGTGGACCTGCACTACGCGAAGCCTGTGGGATAGAGCCCCGGGGGGCGGATTCCGGACCGGGACGGGGACCGGGGGCGAGGCCGGGGCGAGGCCGGGGCCGCCGGTGTGTGATCGTCAGGGCCGTCGCGAACTGCGCATCACCGTCGGCACCCTGATCATGCTCTTCGTCGTCTACGTCCTCTTCCGGACCGGGGCCAGGGCCGGCCAGGTCATGAATGACCGGATCGCTCGCCTCGAGGACCTGTGGGCGAGCGGGAGCGCCCGTGCCGACCGCCACGTCCTCGCCCGTGCCCACCGCGAGGTCCGGTGCCGGCGCTGCCCCTGCGGGCTCTTTGGAGCCGAAGCCGTACGTCACGGAAAGCCTTTCGCGATCATGTACATCCCGCGTCTTGGTTTCACGTGGAACAAGCCCGTGCTCGAAGGCACGGAGACCGGGACCCTGAAGAAGGGGCTCGGACGCTACGCGAACACCGCGCAGCCGGGCCCGTGAGGGAAACTTCGCCGTCGCCTGCCACCGGGCACCCATGGTGACCCGTTCAAGGACTTTCCCCGGCTCAGGCGGGGTGACGCGGTGGTGCTGACCAACGGGACGACCTGGTCCACGTACCGGATCGACCGGGGCCCGTACAAAACGGTGCTGACGGACATCGAGGTAATCGACCCTGTGCCACGTACTTCCGGGTACACGCGTCCGGGTCGCTGTCTGACGCTGACGACGTGCGAACCGGGACGGGGGCGCAGCCACCTGTTGGTCGTCTGGGCGTATCCGGCCTCCACACAGCCTGTGGAGGCCGGGAAACCGGAGGCGTTGCGCCGTTAGTCTGGTGACGTACGGCGTGGGTCTGGTGCCGTGGTGCGACGGAAGGGACGGCATGTACAGCTGGATCTGGCGGCATCTGCCGGGGAACGGATGGGTGCGGGCACTCATCTCGCTCGTGCTGATCATCGCTGTGGTCTATGTCCTCTTCCAGTACGTCTTTCCCTGGGCCGAGCCGCTGCTGCCCTTCAACGATGTGACGGTGGACAACCAGTGAGCGCGCGCATTCTCGTGGTCGACAACTACGACAGCTTCGTCTTCAACCTGGTCCAGTACCTGTACCAACTGGGCGCCGAGTGTGAGGTCCTGCGCAACGACGAGGTGTCGACGGCGCATGCGCAGGACGGTTTCGACGGCGTTCTGCTGTCCCCGGGGCCCGGCACTCCCGAGCAGGCCGGGGTCTGTGTGGACATGGTGCGGCACTGCGCGTCGACCGGGGTGCCCGTTTTCGGTGTCTGCCTCGGCATGCAGTCCATGCAGGTGGCCTACGGCGGTGTCGTGGACCGTGCGCCCGAGTTGCTGCACGGAAAGACCTCGCGGGTCGAGCACGAGGGCCAGGGTGTGTTCGCGGGCCTGCCGTCGCCGTTCACGGCGACGCGCTATCACTCGCTGGCCGCCGAGCCGGACACCGTGCCGAAGGAGCTGGAAGTGACGGCCCGGACGCCGGACGGCATCGTGATGGGTCTGCGCCACCGTGAAGTGCGTGTCGAAGGTGTGCAGTTCCACCCCGAATCCGTGCTCACCGAGCATGGGCACCGGATGCTGGCCAACTGGCTGGTGGAGTGCGGGGACGAGGGAGCGCCGGCGAGATCGGCGGGGCTCGCCCCGGTGGTGGGCAGGTCGCCGGCGTGACCGCGCTGCGCCCCGAGCGCGAGTCCGGTGCCGGGCACGGGGAGTCCTTCACGGACGGCTCCTCGTACGGCACCGGCGGCGAACAGGGGACCTCGTACGGGCAGCAGCAGCCGTACGGGGCACCCGGCACGCTCGGGGACGGCGACTGGTACGACACCACCCAGCAGGGCGCCTACTCCTACGGCGGCGCGGGCTCGGCCGGCCCAGGCTCGGTCGGCAGCGGTGCGGCCGGGGCCGAGGACAGCACCGTGTACCTGCCGCCCGTCGACGAGGGCGCGTACCTGCCGCCCGTCGACGAGGAGACGATGGCGCTGCGGATCCCTGATCCGCCGCCGCAGCACAGGGAGTCCCCGGTGGCTGCCGGGGGCCGGGCGGATCGCAGGAAGGCCGCCAAGAGGCGCCAGGGGCGCCGTGGCGGGACGAACAGTCCCCCCGAGGTCCGCGATGCCCCGCAGAGCCGTAGCGGGCCCCGGGCGCCGCTCTCGCGCGTGGAGGCGCGGCGGCGGGCCCGGGAGCGGAAGGCCAGTCCCGCCGCCGTCGCGAGCCGGGGGATCGGCGAGGTGTTCATCACCTGTGGTGTGCTGATGCTGCTGTTCGTCACCTACCAGTTGTGGTGGACGAACGTGCGCGCGCAGGCACAGGCCGGCCGGGAGGCCAGCGATCTCCAGAGCGACTGGGCCAACGGAGAGCGCAAGCCGGGCGCGTTCGAGCCGGGGCAGGGTTTCGCGCTGCTGCACATTCCACGGCTGGACGTGGTGGTGCCGATCGCCGAGGGCATCGACAGCAAGAAGGTGCTCGACCGGGGAATGGTGGGTCACTACGCGGAGGGCGCCCTGAAGACGGCGATGCCCGACGACAAGGAGGGCAACTTCGGGGTCGCGGGACACCGCAACACGCACGGGGAGCCGTTCCGGTACATCAACCGGCTGGAGCCGGGCGATCCGATCGTCGTGGAGACGCAGGACACGTACTTCGTCTACAAGATGGCGTCGATCCTGCCGGTGACACCGCCGAGCAACGTGAGCGTCCTCGAACCGGTTCCGAAGGAGTCGGGCTTCACCGAGCCGGGCCGCTACATCACGCTGACCACCTGCACGCCGGAGTTCACCAGCAAGTACCGCATGATCGTCTGGGGCAAAATGGACGAGGAACGGCCGCGCAGCAAGGGCAAGCCGGATGCGCTCGTCAGTTAAGGGCAGAGGAAACGTGGCAGCGACCGCCGACGACACCGAAGAGCACACCGCCGGGCCCGCGTCACCGTCGCCTCCGGCCCGCCGCCGTATGGGGCCGGGCGCGATGCTGGCCGGCGCCCTCGGGGAACTCCTCATCACCGCGGGCCTGGTGCTCGGCCTGTTCGTCGTCTACTCACTGTGGTGGACGAACGTGCTCGCCGACCGCGAGGCGGGGAAGCAGGCGGACAAGGTGCGCGACAACTGGGCCCAGGGGCCCGGCGGCGACGGCACTGGTGACGGCCCCGCCTCCTACGACAGCAAGAACGGCATCGGCTTCCTGCACGTGCCCGCGATGGGTGACGGCATTCTGATCGAGAAGGGCACCACGACGAAGGTGCTCAACGACGGCGTCGCCGGCTACTACACCGACCCCGTGAAGGCGACCCTGCCGACGTCCGGCAAGAAGGGCAACTTCTCGCTGGCCGCACACCGGGACGGTCACGGGGCCAAGTTCCACGACATCCACAAGATCAAGGACGGTGACCCGATCATCTTCGAGACGAAGGACACCTGGTACGTCTACAAGACGTACGCGACCCTTCCCGAGACCTCGAAGTACAACGTGGACGTCCTTGCGAAGGTGCCCGAGGAGTCCGGCCGCAAGAAGGCCGGCCACTACATCACCCTGACGACCTGCACGCCGTTGTACACCAGCAAGTACCGCTACGTCGTCTGGGGCGAACTGGTCCGCACGGAGAAGGTCGACGAGGACCGGACGCCGCCGGAGGAACTGCGCTGAGGCGACAGAGTTACTTCGAGTATCTCGGTCGCCTGACATGGTGAAGGCCCGCAGCCGCAACTTTCTCTAGGCTGTGTGCGGGCCAGGTACTCCAGGTCCAGGAGGTAGGCACGCACCTGACGTGCTACTTCGCTGTCACGGAGCAGCATGGCGACGTTGAGGACGGCACGGCGGGAGTGGAGGGCGAGGGACCGGGGGCGCGACCGGATCCCACTGACCTCCTTGAAGGAGGTCGGTTCTGTACCGTACCTGCCAATACGCGGTACCCGTTGGCAGCCGTTTCCTCCCGGTGATCGAACACCAGTGACTCGATGGCCTTGCGGCTTACCCCGAAGTACGCCGCCACCCTCGCCAGTACGCCGCCATCACCGCCGTCGTCACAGGCATCCCGTCCGGCAGCGGTGACAGGGCCTTGTCCTTCCCGAGCGTGTCCGTGCGGTCCAGCACACTGCTGCGCAGCGTCTGTGATTCCAGCAGTACCGATTCCTCGATCACCTTCTGCTCCTTCGGTTCTCGTGGTCGGAGCAGAACTCGGACGCCTCACCCCACCCGATCAACGAGCGGTGGAAGGCGAAGGAGCGAGCGAAGTGGGGACGCGTGTTCAGGCCGGGACCCATGACGGAGCCCCGGTCCCCTCCAAGAGGGCGCCGGGGCTCCGTCGTGTCCGGGGTGCCGGAGGCGGGTCAGTCGTCCTCGTTGCCGCCGGTGAGGCCGCCGAAGAGGCCGCCGCCGTTGTTGCCGCCGTTGTTGCCGCCCTGGTCCAGGGTGAAGAGGCTGACCGCCTTACCCTTGTCGATCTGGTTGCCCTGGCCCGGGTCGGCGCCGATGACGCGGGAGTTGGGGTCCTGCGAGCCCTTGATCTCGCCGACCGCCAGTCCGGCGTCCTGGAGCAACTTCTGGGCGTCCTTCAGGTTCTGGCCGTTGACGTTCGGGACGGTGACCTTCTCGTTCGCCTTGGCCTTGCCGACGACGATCTGCACCTGGGAGTTCTTGTCGACCTGCTGGTTGGCGCCCGGCGTGGTCGAGATGACCTTGCCGACCTGGTTCTGGTCGTCGACCTCCTGCTCGGTGCAGGCGCCCACCAGGTCGTTGTCGGTCATCTGGGCCTTGGCGTCGTCGCACGTCCTGCCGAGGACGTCCGGGACCGTCGACCTGGCTACCGCCTTGGCGACGGTGAGGGTGACGGTGGTGCCCTTCTCGACCTCCTCGCCGAGAGCCGGGTCCTGTTCGAGGACGGTGCCCGCTGTCTCCGAGGACTCCTTCTCCTCCGTCTTGACGACGAAGGCGTACTCGTCGCCCTCCAGCTCCGCCGTGGCGTCGTCGACGTTGTCGCCGACGACGCTCGGCACCGCCACCTTGGGCGCCCCGGTGGACACCACGAGGCTGACGGTGGACTCCTTCTTGACGTCGGTGCCCGGATCGATGTCCTGGCTGCAGATGTTGCCCTTGGTCTGGTCCTCGCAGGGTTTCGAGGTGAACGCCAGGACCAGGTCCGTGTTGGTGGCCTGTTTCTCCGCGGCTGCCTTGGTCGTGCCGACGAAGTTCGGGACCGCGACGTTGTCGTTGCCCACGCCTCCGTTGCCGGAGAAGGCCCAGCGGCCGATGAGGATGGCGCCGATCAGGACCAGGACGCCTGCCGCGACCAGCAGGATCGTCGAGGTGTTGTTGTTGTTCTTCTTCTGCTGGCGGCGCCGGCCGGGACGGTCGTCGTAGCCGTAGCCGCCGTCGTCCGGGTTCATGGGGGGCAGCATCGACGTCGCGGCGCCGGAGTCCGAGCGCAGGGCCGTCGTCGGCTGGTTGTCGGGGTAGCCGCCGTAGCCGGCCGCGCCCATCGTGGCGGCGGCAACGGGCTGGCCGTCGAGGTAGGCCTCGATGTCGGCGCGCATCTCGTCGGCCGACTGGTAGCGGTAGTCGGGGTCCTTGACGAGCGCCTTCAGCGTGATCGCGTCTATCTCGGGCGTGACCTCGGGGTCGAAGACGCTCGGAGCCTGCGGTTCCTCCCGGACGTGCTGGTAGGCGACCGCGACCGGGGAGTCGCCGACGAACGGCGGTCGGACGGTCAGGAGTTCGTACAGCAGACAGCCGGTGGAGTACAGGTCGGAGCGGGCGTCGACCTGTTCGCCCTTGGCCTGCTCCGGCGAGAGGTACTGCGCGGTGCCGATGACCGCCGAGGTCTGCGTCATCGTCATGCCGGAGTCGCCCATGGCGCGGGCGATGCCGAAGTCCATGACCTTGACCTGGCCGTTGCGCGTCAGCATGACGTTCGCGGGCTTGATGTCGCGGTGGACGATGCCGGCCCGGTGCGAGTACTCCAGGGCCTGGAGGATGCCGATGGTCATCTCCAGCGTCCGCTCCGGCAGCAGCTTGCGGCCGCTGTGCAGGAGTTCACGGAGCGTGGAGCCGTCGACGTACTCCATGACGATGTACGGGATGGAGACCCCGTCGATGTAGTCCTCGCCCGTGTCGTAGACCGCGACGATCGCGGGATGGTTGAGCGAGGCGGCCGACTGGGCCTCCCGGCGGAACCGGGCCTGGAAGGACGGGTCGCGCGCGAGGTCGGCGCGGAGCGTCTTCACTGCAACGGTGCGGCCGAGGCGGGTGTCATGGGCGAGGTAGACCTCTGCCATGCCTCCGCGGCCGAGCACCTGGCCCAGTTCGTACCGGCCGCCGAGGCGACGCGGCTCTTCCATAGCTACCTACCAGCCCTCTCCGTCGGTCCCGGCCGGCACGTTCGTGCGACCGGAGGCTGCCGTCCGGGCCTACCGTACCCGGCTCGCTTTGTGTGACCTGGCCAAGTACCGCAGCCGATACAGGACCGGTACCGCTACGTGCACCTATGGGCAGCGGACGTGATCGGGGTCACTGCTTGCCCTTGACGACCGCCTCCATCACGCTCTTCGCGATCGGGGCCGCGAGGCCACCACCGGAGATGTCGCCCCGTACGGCGTTGTCGTCCTCGATGATCACGGCGACGGCCACCGGCGAGGTGCCGTCCTCACCCTTGGCGTAGGAGATGAACCACGCGTAGGGGTTCTCGCTGTTGTCCACACCGTGCTGGGCGGTACCCGTCTTGCCGCCCACCGTGACGCCGTCGATCTGCGCGTTGGAGCCGGTGCCCTCGGAGACGACGGTCTCCATCATCGACTGGAGGATCTGGGCGTTCTCCGCCGACATCGGCTTGCTCAGCTCCTCCGGGTCCACCTTCTCGATGGTGTCGAGGCTCGGGGCCTGGAGTTCGTCGACCATGTAGGGCTGCATCAGGGTGCCGTCGTTGGCGATGGCGGCGGTGACCATGGCCATCTGCAGTGGAGTGGCGGCGGTGTTGAACTGGCCGATGGAGGAGAGCGCGGTCTGCGACTCGTTCATGTCGTCGGAGAAGATCGAGGAGCTGGAGCGGACCGGGGTGAACTGCTCCTCGGTGAAGCCGAACTTCTTGGCGTACTCGAGCATCGTGTCGTTGCCGAGGTCGGCGCCGATCTTGCCGAAGACGGTGTTGCAGGAGACGCGGAGTGCTTCGCGGAGGGTGGCGTCCTCGCAGGGGAGGTCGCCGTCGTTCTTGAGCTCGGTCGTGGTGCCCGGCATGACCCACGGCAGGGGAGTGTCGGTCTTGTCGTCCGCGCTCTCGTACAGGCCCTCCTCCAGGGCGGCGGCCGCGGTGAGGACCTTGAAGGTGGAGCCGGGCGGGTAGACCTCGCGCAGGGCCCGGTTCAGCATCGGGTCGTCGTCGTTGTCCTTCTTCTGCAGCTTCTGCCACGCCTCGGCGTCCTCGGCGCCGTCGCCGGCGATCGTGGACGGGTCGTAGGAGGGGAAGGAGGCGAGCGAGAGGATCTTGCCGGTGGAGGGTTCGATGGCGACGACGGAGCCCTTGCCGCCCTGCTTCTTCAGTCCCTCGTAGGCGGCCTTCTGCGCGTCGGCGTTGAGAGTGGTGACGACGTTGCCGCCCTCCTTGTTCTTGCCCGTCAGCATGTCGAGCGTGTTGCGGAAGAACAGGCGGTCGTCGTTGCCGGTGAGGATGCCGTCCTCGATGGACTCCAGCTGGTTGGCGCCGAAGGCCTGGGAGACGAAGCCGGTGACCGGCGCCCACATGGCGCCGTCCTTGTAGGTGCGCTTGTACTTGAAGTCGCCCTTGGTGGTGGCGTGTCCGGTGATCGGTTCGCCGCCGACGATGATGTTGCCGCGCGGTGACGCGTACCGCTCGATGGCGACCCGGCGGTTGTGCTCGTCGGTCCTCAGCTCGTCGGCCTGGACGTACTGGAGCCAGTTGTCGCGGATGAGGAGCGTGAGGATGAGGAGGCCGCAGAAGATCGCGATTCGGCGCAGGGGCTTGTTCACGGGCGGACCACCTGGGTCATCTCGGCGTCGGGGTTGGCGGCGGGGGCGGGGGCGGGGCGTCTGGCCGTGTCGCTGATTCTCAGCAGGATGCCGATCAGTGCCCAGTTGGCGATGACGGACGAACCGCCGTACGCCAGGAACGGCATCGTCATACCGGTCAGCGGGATCAGGCCCATGACGCCGCCGGCGACGACGAAGACCTGGAGCGCGAAGGCGCCGGACAGGCCGATGGCGAGCAGTTTGCCGAAGGGGTCGCGGGCGGCGAGGGCGGTGCGCACGCCGCGTTCCACGATCAGTGCGTAGAGCAGGAGCAGGGCCATGACGCCGGCCAGGCCGAGTTCCTCGCCGAAGGTGGCGAGGATGAAGTCGGAGTTGGCGGCGAACCGGATGAGGTCGGAGTGGCCCTGGCCCCAGCCGGTGCCGAGGGTGCCGCCGGAGCCGAAGGCCCACAGTGCCTGCATGGCCTGTTCGGAGTGGCCGACGACGCCTTCCCGGCTGAGGGTGTACTCCTTCATCGGGTCGAGCCAGGCGTCGACGCGCTGCTGGATGTGGGGTTCGAAGCTGGCCACGCCGACGGCGCCGACGGCGGACATCAGCAGGCCGAAGACGATCCAGCTGGTGCGTTCGGTGGCGACGTACAGCATGATCACGAACATGCCGAAGAACAGCAGCGAGGTGCCGAGGTCGGTTTCGAAGATGAGGATGAGGATCGACATCGCCCAGACGACGAGGATCGGGCCGAGGTCGCGTCCGCGCGGCAGGTACAGCCCCATGAAGCGGCGGCTGGCCAGGGCGAGCGCGTCGCGCTTCACCATCAGGTAGCCGGCGAAGAAGATCGCCAGGACGATCTTGGCGAACTCGCCGGGCTGGATGGAGAAGCTGCCGACCTTGATCCAGATCTTGGCGCCGTAGATGTTCTGGCCGAGGCCGGGCACCAGCGGCAGCAGCAGGAGGACCAGCGCACCGAGCATCGAGATGTAGGTGTAGCGCTGCAGGACGCGGTGGTCCTTGAGGAAGACCAGCACGGCGACGAACAGGCCGATGCCCATGGCGGTGTAGAGCAGCTGCCGGGGTGCGGCGGTGCCCGCCTGCTTGATTCCCTGGAGGAGTTCGGACTGGTCGAGCCGCCAGATGGCGACGAGTCCGAGCCCGTTGAGCAGGGTGGCCAGCGGCAGCATCAGCGGGTCCGCGTACGGTGCGAACTTCCGTACGACGAGGTGGCCGATGCCGGCCATCAGGCCGAGGCCCAGGCCGTAGCTCAGCAGGCCGGCCGGGATCTCGTCGTTGAGGGCCAGCCCGACGTTGGCGTAGGCGAAGACCGGGATGACGACGGCGAAGACGAGCAGCGCGAGCTCGGTGTTGCGCCGGCTCGGCGCCCCGATCGCACCGATCGTGGACGTGTGCTGCGCCGATGGATTGGTAGTACTGCTCATCGTGTGACAGGGCCTCTCACGGCTTGCCTACTGCTTACCGCACAGCGAGACGACCTTCTGCTCCTCCTCCGAGAGGCTGGGGCCGGGGCTGGGAGTAGGTGCGGACGGGGGCGTGGACTGCTGCGGTGCCTCGGTCGAACCCGAGGGGGTCGGCGTCGGCGTGGCCTTGGACGTGAAAGAGGCGGGTGTGGTTCCCGTGGTGCCTCCGGCCTCGCCCTCGCCGGTCTTCGCGCTGTTCTTGCTGTCGGTGGCGCGGCGCTCGGCTTCCTTCCTGCACGCGGAGGCCTGTACCGCGAGTTCGTCGATCTTCGTCCGGGCGCCGTGCAGGTCGCCCTCGGCGATGGTCGCCTCGACCAGCTCCCGCTGGTAGGGCGGCAGGTACTTGAGTTCGATCTCGGGGTGGTCCTTCTCGACCTTCGAGAGCGAGACCCAGGCCAGGTCCTGGCTGATGCCCTGGTAGAGCGCGACGTGTTCGCCGTTGGTGCCGACGTAGTACTGGGTCTGTGTCCAGCGCCAGCCGCTGTAGACGCCGCCGCCGATGACGGCGAGGGCGAGCAGGCCGAAGAAGGAGAGTTTGAGCCACCGGCGGCTCTTGCGGGGTTTGACGAAGGTGTCCTCGTCGTAGCCGAAGCCGTCGGTCTGGATGAAGCCGGTGACGTCGCCGCCGCTGCCGGGCGGGCCGAACTCACCCTCGCCGTCCCCGCCGCCGCCCTGGCCGCGTCTGCGGCCGAGTCCGGCGGCGCGGCCGGCCGGGGTCTGCATGGCGCTGCTGTCGCTGGGCTGGTTCTGGTTCTCGGCGACGGCGCCGACCACGACCGGGGCGTCGGACAGCTGGCCGGCCAGGGTGTCGCCGGTGTCGAGGTCGAGGACGTCGGCGATGATCACGGTGATGTTGTCCGGGCCGCCGCCGCGCAGTGCCAGCTCGATCAGGTTCTGGACGGTGTCCTCGGGGCCCTGGTAGCCGGCGAGGGCCTCCTCCATGGTCTGGTGGGAGACCACGCCGGACAGGCCGTCGGAGCAGATCAGGTACCGGTCGCCCGCCCGGACCTCGCGGATCGACAGGTCGGGTTCGACGTGGTCGCCGCTGCCGAGGGCCCGCATGAGCAGGGACCGCTGCGGGTGGGTGGTCGCCTCCTCCTGGGTGATCCGGCCCTCGTCCACCAGCCGCTGCACCCAGGTGTGGTCCTGGGTGATCTGGGTGAGGACGCCGTCACGCAGCAGGTAGGCCCTGGAGTCGCCGACGTGGACCATGCCGAGGCGCTGGCCGGTCCACAGCAGCGCGGTCAGGGTGGTACCCATGCCCTCGAGCTGGGGGTCCTCCTCGACCATCATGCGCAGCTGGTCGTTGGCGCGCTGTACGGCCGAGCCGAGGGAGGTGAGCAGGTCGGAGCCGGGTACGTCGTCGTCGAGCGAGACGATGGTGGAGATGGCCTCGGAGGAGGCGACCTCGCCGGCCGCGGCCCCGCCCATGCCGTCGGCGATGGCGAGCAGGCGGGGACCGGCGTAACCGGAGTCCTCGTTGCCCTCGCGGATCATCCCCTTGTGCGATCCGGCGGCGAAGCGCAGGGACAGACTCATGCGCACCTCGCCCGTCGGCTCCGGGTACAGCCGGTCGTGTCGAGCCACACTGCCCACCCTCCGGTCGGGAGCGCGCCGGGGCCCGGGGTGGGGGCCCCCACTGCGTGCTCGCTCCGCTCGCTCATTGTCGTACTACTTCCGCAGCTCGATGACGGTCTTGCCGATGCGGATCGGGGAACCCGGTCCGATCGGTGTGGGGGTCGTCAGCCTGGACCGGTCCAGATAGGTGCCGTTCGTGGAACCCAGGTCCTCGACGATCCACTGGCCGTCGCGGTCCGGGTAGATCCGGGCATGGCGGCTGGAGGCGTAGTCGTCGTCCAGCACGATCGTGCTGTCGTGTGCCCGGCCCAGCGTGATGGTCTGGCCCTGGAGCGCGACGGTGGTGCCCGTGAGGGTGCCCTCGGTCACGACCAGCTTGGTGGGGGCGTTGCGGCCGCGGCGGCCGCCCCCGGACTGCTGGCGCTGCGGCGGTGGTGCCTGCCGTGCGCTCTGTTGCGGCCGGGCGGCCTCCCGGCGTGCCCCGCGCTGGGTGACCCGCGTGCCGAACAGGTCACTACGGATGACCTGCACGGCCACGATCACGAACAGCCACAGAACGGCCAGGAAACCCAGCCGCATGACCGTGAGGGTCAGCTCTGACATTGCCCCCGCTTCACCCTTCGGCTTGCCGGTAAATGATGGTGGTGCTGCCCACGACGATCCGCGAGCCGTCGCGGAGCGTAGCGCGGGTGGTGTGCTGTCCGTCCACCACGATGCCGTTGGTGGATCCGAGATCCTGGATCGTCGAGGGCGTTCCGGTCCGGATCTCGCAGTGCCTGCGGGAGACGCCGGGGTCGTCGATCCGCACGTCGGCCTCGGTGCTGCGGCCCAGTACGAGTGTCGCGTTGGAGATCTGGTGGCGGTTGCCGTTGATCTCGATCCAGTGCCGGGTGCGTCCGGCTGACGCGGGTGCGGCGGGGGGTCGCTGGCCGCCCGCGGGCTGTTGTGGGTAGCCGTAACCGCCGGGCGGCGGCGCGGCCGGCATGGGCGGGGAGCCGGCCGCGGGGCCGGCGGGCGGATAACCGTAGCCGCCGGGTCCGCCGGGGGGCGGGCCGCCCGTGCCGGGTCCGCCGGGGCCCGCCTGGCTGCTGGAGGAGGCGAGCGTACGGCTGCGCACCCGGTACAGACCGGTGTCGAGGTCGTCCGCCTTCTCCAGGTGCACCTTGATGGGGCCCATAAAGGTGTAGCGCTGCTGCTTGGCGTAGTCGCGCACCATGTCGGCGAGTTCGTCTCCGAGCTGCCCGGAGTACGGGCTGAGCCGCTCGAAGTCGGGGGTGCTCAGCTCGACGATGAAGTCGTTGGGGACGACGGTGCGGTCGCGGTTCCAGATGGTCGCGTTGTTGTCGCACTCCCGCTGGAGAGCTCCCGCGATCTCCACGGGCTGCACCTCGGACTTGAACACCTTGGCAAAGGTGCCGTTGACCAGGCCTTCGAGTCGCTGCTCGAACTTCTTCAGGACTCCCATGGGGCACCTCCTCCGTCGTTGCCGTCCTGTGTACTGCCCTGTCTTCCACTGCTACTTCTACTGCGTCTACTGCCCGGTGCGCTGCCGCGTGCACCGCATAACTGGTACTGCTTACTGATCGTATCCACGCCCTGGTCGATCGGCTGGTTCCCCCTGCCCGCCCGGCCGACGGGTGTCGACGCCCGGCGGGTTCCTCGGGGCTCTCCTCCGAACTCCTTCGGCCGTGCTTGTGCGAGTCCCCGCCATGGATCGTAGAGGGGGCCGCGGACCAGTGTCCCGCACCCGGCTGCGCACTCCGCCCGGCACCTGGGGAGACGGGGGGTACCGGTACGAGGTTGATACGTGAAGCGGTTCTCGCCGGTTCCCGATCGGTTCTCGGGGTTGAGTGGGAGCGATAAGGGGCGGGGCGGTGGGACGGCGCGGGGGTGGTCGGGGGTGGTCGGAGGGTGCTTCGAGGGCAGCCGGTGTGCGGCTTGAAGGCTGCTCACCGGCCGCTCGTGGGCTGCTCACGGGCAGCGGTGCTGCTCAGCGCGGGCGGGGCCGGGGCGGGGGAAAGGGATGTGAACCCACCCCGACCAGCGTGCTAATGTTCAGGAGTCGGAGGGCGTCGGACCCCACGGGGAAGAGCCTGACGACACACCCAATGCGCGGGTGGCGGAATAGGCAGACGCGCTGGATTCAGGTTCCAGTGCCCGCAAGGGCGTGGGGGTTCAACTCCCCCCTCGCGCACACCGTCGAACGGGCGGCATCCCTCTCGGATGCCGCCCGTTTCGCATGCCCGGACCAGGTGCGGCGGGATGAGGGCGGGGTGGGGACGGACTCGGACCGTGTGAGGAACATCTCATGATCCTTCTGAGTGCGCGGTAACCAGGTGTGCGAGTGCCGCCACGTTCCGCAGTCGTGGCGAGGGTTGTGGGGTGGTCGGGGTTCGAGGGTGCGACCGAGTGGCCTCGTGGCTCACGGGGCGGTGTCGAATGCCTGTCGAACGTCTGTCGCGAGAGCCAAACCGACGGGTCGGTTTGGCCTCGGGGTGCGGGCTCAGGGGCGGGTGGGCGTGGCGGCCGCGGTGGCGGTCGGTCAGGGGGCGGTGGTGAACGACCGGTACCAGGGGGCTGCGTGCGGGAACGCGCGGAGGAAGGGCTCACCCGGGGAGCAGCCCAGGGCGTCCCAGAGGGTGTCGTCCTTGAACCAGTGGTCGACGGTGAGCATGCCGAGGTGATGCAGTGAGGAACCCTCCGGACAGAAGGTCTGGATCCGGTCGACTTCGCCCTAAGGTACGGGCGAGCCGGTCCTTTCAAGGGTGATCCACATTGTTGGGGGTCGAACCCACGGCCCGCGCGCGTTCGAACGCGGTGCGGTGCGGCGGTAGGGCGACCGAGTTGCTCCCGCCTGGCTACTTCACGGCGATCCACGAGCCCCACGGGACCTACAGAGGCCTACAGAGATCCACAGAGGCCTACAGAGATCCACAGAGATCAGGAGGCGTCCGATGGCGCGACAGGAGCGTGCGATCCGCACCCGGCGGACCATTGTGGACGCGGCGGCGGCCGTCTTCGACGAACGTGGTTACACCTCGGCGACCGTCGGCGAGGTCCTGGACCGGGCCGGGGTGACCAAGGGTGCGCCGTACTTCCACTTCGGCTCCAAGGAGGAGCCGGCGGTCGCTCTGCCGCCCCGGTCCAGCAAGCTCCAGGAGCTCGTCGACTCCGGTCTGGTGCTGGCCCTGCGGCTGTGTACGGACCCGCTGGTGCGCGCCAGTGTCGGACTGGCCCTGGAACGGGGGGCGTTGGGACCAGACCGGACTCCGGCGTTCCGGATGTGGATCGACCAGGTCGCCCGGAGCCTGGCCGGGGCAAAGGCGGGGGCGAGCTGCTGCCGCACGTCGAGGTGACGGAGACGGCGGAACTGCTGGTCGCGAGCTTCTCGGGAGTGCAGCCCCGCTCACAGCTGCGCTGTCAGCGGCAGGACCTGGAGCACCGGGTCGTGGTGCTGTTCCAGCACATGCTGCCGGGCGTCGCGGTGCCGGCGGTGCTGGCCCGGTTGGACATCTCGGCGGACCGCGGCCGGCGGGTCCTCGCGGAAGGGAGACTGGAACCGGCCACGGGAAGTGTGGCCGAGGAGGGAGCGGGATAGCGGGCGGGACAGGCGGGCGCCGCCCAGGTGGTGGCAGGGGGTGCGCGTGGGTGACGATGTTGTCCACAGCCCCGGAGCTGTCCACAGGGCCTGATGTGTTTCGGCCACCAGGTTGTACGGTCGGCACGGTTGATGTCGTGGCCTGCGCCGGTGTCCGTGTCGGCTTCGAGGCGGGCCGACGGCCGGATCGTCGTTCGCGTGCGGCCGGCCGACGTGTGGGTACGGGCGTACCTGTGGGCGTACGGGGAGGCGGTTGTGATGACCGAGGTGGATGCCGGCGGGGCCGGGGCGGGCCGGGCGGCGGAGCGGGCGGAGCCGGAGCCAGCTGCCGGGGAGGCGCGGCGGCTGCCGCGCGTACCGGGTTTCGCGGCGTGGCCGCCCGAGGGCTCGGCCAAGGAGGACGGCAAGGCCCTGCGCCGGCTGGTGCCGCGCAGTGCGCATTCCGCTCTCGGCCTGGACCCCTCGCGCCCGGACGCGGTCAGCGCGGTCGAGGAATCCAGTCGTGGCCGGCTGCCCGAGCTGACGCCGATACGGGTGGGCCGGATGGCGGCGACACCGTTCGCCTTCCTGCGCGGATCGGCGGGCCTGATGGGCCACGACCTGGCCCGCACCCCCATGACGCGGATCCGCACGCAGCTCTGCGGCGATGCGCACGCGGCGAACTTCGGTCTGTACGGCGACGCGCGCGGCGGGCTGGTCATCGATCTGAACGACTTCGACGAGACGGTGTGGGGCCCCTGGGAGTGGGACCTCAAGCGGCTCGCCACCTCGCTGGTGCTCGCGGGACGGGAGGTCGGCGCGGACGAGGACACCTGCCGCAAGGCCGCCCGTGACACGGTGGGCGCCTACCGTCGCACGATGCGGCTGCTGGCGAAGATGCCGGTGCTGGACGCGTGGAACGCCATCGCCGACGAGGAACTGGTCTCCCACACCGACGCCCACGATCTGCTCGGCACGCTGGAGCGGGTCTACGCGAAGGCCCGCGCCAACACCAGCGGCCGCTTCGCGGCCAAGTCCACCGTGGCCGTGGAGGACGGCGGGCGCCGCTTCGTCGACGCCCCGCCGGTGCTGCGCCGTGTGCCCGACGCCGAGGCCCTCGCGGTGGCCATCTCCCTGGAGCAGTACGTCGGCACCCTCCAGCCCGACCGGCTTCCGCTGCTGGCCCGGCACGCGGTGCAGGACGTGGCGTTCCGCGTCGTCGGTACGGGCAGCGTGGGCACCCGCTCGTACGTCGTGCTGCTCCTCGACCACCGGGGCGAGCCCCTCGTCCTCCAGGTGAAGGAGGCCCGAGCCTCGGCGCTGGTGCCGCACCTGCTGACAGCCGGCTTCGACGTCCCCGACGCCGACCACGAGGGCCGGCGCGTGGTCCTGGGCCAGAAGCGGGTGCAGGTGGTCAGCGACAACCTGCTGGGCTGGACGACCGTCGACGGGCGGCCCTTCCAGGTACGGCAGTTCCGCAACCGCAAGGGCAGCGTCGACCCGGTGGCCCTCTCCGCCGACGAGGTCGACGACTACGCCCGGATGACCGGCGCCCTCCTGGCCCGCGCCCACTCCCACAGTGCCGACCCCCGTCTGATCTCGGGCTACTGCGGCAAGAACGACGAACTCGACGAGGCCATGGGCGACTTCGCCTTCCGCTACGCCGACCGCACGGAGGCGGACCACGCGGACCTGGTGGCAGCGGTCCGGTCGGGCCGGATCGCTGCCGAGACGGGGGTCTGAACACCGTCTCACCGTCTCACCGTCTCACCGTCTCCGGCGGCTTCCCGGTGGCTGATCTGTCGCGGGACGACGTCTCGTGCTTCTTCGACCCGGACCCGGTGGGGGCGCTGCCGGACCTGTGTGTTCCCGATGCCTCGGCGCAGGCCTGGCAGGCGGTTCTCGATCTCGTCGTCGCGCGTGGCGGGGACCGCGGGTACGCCGAAGGCGGGACGGTGCTGCCGGTTTTGCGGGCGGAGGCTGCGCTGTCCCGTCCGGCCGACGCGGAGTGCCCGGGCCTGCGGGCGTGGCCGACTGCCGATGCGCCGGCGATCTTCCGTTTCTGGCCGGTGGACGCGATCGGCTTCGACGTGGATCTGCGGGAGCTTCGGGGGCAGGAGCGACTCGATGGGTTCCGCGGGTCCCGCGGGTGCTCGGGTGGCTGCTGGGCAAGCCGGTGGGCATGCAGGGCGGGGGCGGTGGCGGCGGCGGCCCGGTGCCGGGGCACGGCGTCGGGGCCGATCGGGTCGGGGTGTGGGTGGAACCGGTGGGGCCATGACCCCGGTCGGCCGGGACGGAGACGGCTGTCGGGAGGCGGGGTGGAGACAGGGGACAGAGGGCCGGAGGCCGGGGGCCGCGGTCGTGGCCTACGCTGTCCGGGTGACGACCTCGGAGGGTGAGCAGGGCAGCGGCGGCACCGGCGCGGAGCAGGTGGCGGCCGACGGTGGTGCGCAGCAGCGGCCCGAGGCGCGGCTGGAGCAGGCCGTGCGGGCCGCGGAGCGGGCGCTGATCGAGTTCGAGATCGCGGTGGACACCTTCCGCATCGAGGTCGAGAACTTCTCCCGGTTGCACGAGCAGCGGCTCGGCCCCGTGTACGCCCGTCTCGAGGAGCTGGACACCCGCATCCTGGAGGCCAAGGCCACCCGCAGCGGTGACTCCGAGGACCGCCTGCTGGCCGACGACGCGCGCTCCCGGCTGCAGCCGATTCCCGGTGTGGAGGAACTGCTGGGCGGCTGGATGGACGGCAACGGTCTCTTCCCCGAGGCCGCGGCCATGCTCACCGACCAGCCCGTCCGGCCACCGGAGCGGGTGCGGCCCAGCGAGGAGGCGCGCAGGCTCTACCGAGACCTCGCCCGCAGGGCTCACCCGGATCTGGCGCAGGAAGAGGCGGAACGCCAGCGCCGTGAGGAGTTCATCACCCGCGTCAACGCCGCCTACGCCCGCGGCAGCGAGGCCGAGCTGCGGGAGCTCACCGCCGAATGGGCGGCGGGCCCCAAGCTGAAGGAGCAGGCCCCGAGCGCCGGCGAAGAGCTCTACGCCCGGCTCGAATGGCTTGCCCGGCGCAAGGAACTGCTCACCCTGGTCGCGAAGGAGCTCGAGGAGGGTGCCATCGGATCGATGCTCCGGCTGGCCCCCGACGACCCGGACCGCCTCCTGGAGGAGATCGCCGAACAACTGCGGGCCCAGGTGGCCGAGCGCGAAGCGGAACTGGCGGCCCTGGAGGCGCTCGAGGGCTGAGCTGCCGGTCCCGTGGGCGTGGGCCCCGGCCCGGGGCTTCCGGTAGCGTCGGGGGCATGAGTTTTGCGACTGGGGTGCCCACGGTCCGGGTCTGTGACCTCAAGGACGACGACTTCCTGCTGGACGTCCGCGAGAGCGACGAGTGGGCGTCCGGTCGTGCCGAAGGGGCGCTGCACATCCCGATCAGCGAATTCGTCGCCCGTTACGGCGAGCTGACCGAGGCGGCCCCGCAGGACGGCCGGGTGCACGTGATCTGCCGTTCCGGCGGGCGTTCGGCTCAGGTCACGATGTATCTGGTCCAGCAGGGCATCGACGCCGTGAACGTGGACGGCGGCATGCAGGTGTGGGAATCCGAAGGACGCCCCGTCGTCACCGACGACGGACAGCCCGGACACGTCCTGTAGTACAGGGAGGGGCAGGCGGCCGTCGCGGGCCGCGCATCGGGCCTCGTGGAGGTGACGGTCGCCGCCACGGCCACCACCGCCGCTTCATCGGTTTCAGCCCGGCGGACGTGACGCAGGCAGGTCTCCCAGGGTCTCCTCGTGTGCCGGCGCCGGTCGTGTCCCACGGCGTGGGGCAGGGGATCAAGCGCTCGCGTTCCGGTACGAGGCCCGTGGCGGCCTTCGTGAAGGCGGCAGCCCGAGAAGTGTCGCGTCGGGGCGGGTTGAACACCCGAACCGGCGGGACCGCCGTCCCCGGCCTGTGGATTCCGAGGTCCTGATCCCCTGCCCCACCTGGCGGGACGCCATCCCGGCGCCTGGCCGGGCGGGAGCTCCGGATGCCTGACCGGGCGTGGTATCGGTGCCGTTGGGCGGTCCGCGTCGGTGCCGGATCCCCGTGCGGGCCGCACGGCCCGCCGGACCCCTTCCGCCGCGCGGATCCCGGCGACGGCGGCATCCCCGGTGCCCGGCAGGGCGGGAGCTCCACGCCCGGAGTCCCGCAGGCCCCCCTGGTGCCCCGGAGCCGATCCGACCGAACGGCGTCGCAGGGGCCCCGGGGCGGGGCGGCGCAGTGTCTGCGGGAGGGGTGCGTGCCGCCGTCACCGGTCGAAGTCCAGCTCCACCCTTTCCGTCACCGGACGCGACTGGCAGGCCAGGACGTAACCCGCCTCGGTCTCCTCCGACTCCAGCGCGAAGTTGCGGTTCATCCGCACCTCGCCCGAGACGAGGAAGGCGCGACACGTTCCGCACACCCCGCCCTTGCAGGCGTAGGGGGCCTCGGGGCGGTTGCGCAGCACCGTCTCCAGCAGGGACTCGCCCTCCCGGACGGGCCAGGTGCCGCCGCGTCCGTCGAGCAGGGCGGTGACCGTGCTGTGGGCGGGGGCCGGCGCCGTGGGGGCGGCCGGGGAGCCGGTGTCCACGTGGAAGATCTCCTCGTGGATGCGGGAGCGCGCCACACCGAGACCGCGCAGGGCCCGCTCGGCCTCCTCGACCAGCCCGTACGGGCCGCACAGGAACCAGCCGTCCACCTGCCCCACCGGCAGCAGGGCCGGCAGCAGGGCGGCGAGCCGCTCCTGGTCGAGCCGTCCGGACGGCAGGCCCGCCTGCTGCTCCTCCCGCGAGAGCACCGGCACCAGCTGGAACCGGTCGGGGTAGCGGTCCTTCAGGTCGGCGACCTCCTCCAGGAACATCGTCGAGGCGGCCGTCCGGTCACTGCGGATCAGACAGAACCGGGCTCCGGGCTCGCGCTCCAGAAGGGTCGAGACGATGGAGAGCACCGGGGTGATGCCGCTCCCGCCGACGATCGCCGCGTACCGGCCGGGTGCGGGCGGGAGGGTGAACCGGCCCGCCGGGGTCATCACCTCCAGCTCGTCCCCGACGCCGACCTCCTTCAGGGCGTACGGCGAGAAGGCGCCGCCCTCGACCAGACGTACCCCCACGCGCAACGTACCGGGCCCCTCACCTTCGGGTGCCGGGGAGCAGATCGAGTAGGTGCGCCGGATGTCCTCGCCGTCGGCCCTGCGCCGCAGGGCCAGGTGCTGGCCGGGAGCGTAGCGGTACTCCTCACGCAGGTCCGGCGGGACGCTGAGGGTGAGGGCGACGGAGTCGTCGGTGAGCCGGTCGACGGCGGCCACCCGGAGCCGGTGGAAGCGCGCCATCACAACTCCTTGAAGTGGTCGAACGGTTCACGGCAGTCCAGGCACCGGCGCAGCGCCTTGCAGGCGGTGGACGAGAAGCGGCTGAGCAGCTCGGTGCCGGCGGAGCCGCAGTGCGGGCACCGCACGGGCCCGGACGCCTCGGCGGGTGCCTCCTCGGACATGGGCTCGGGCGTCCCGTTCGCCCACGGCTCACGGGTACGCGTGCGGGTCGGCCCGAGGTCCACCGCGACCGCTCCCGAAGCCGGCCGTACGCGCGGTGGGGCGATGCCGAACTCCCGCAGCTTGCGGCGCCCTTCGTCGGTGATGTCGTCGGTCGACCAAGCGGGTGCGAGCACTCTGCGGACGGTGACCTCGCGCACCCCGTGCTCACGCAGCACCCGCGCTATGTCCGCCGACATCGCCTCGACGGCCGGACACCCCGTGTACGTGGGGGTCAGCTCGACCTCGACGGTGTCCGTACCGCGCGCGTGCACCGCGCGCACCACGCCCAGCTCGCGCAGGGTCAGCACGGGCAGTTCGGGGTCGGGTACCGAACCGGCCAGTTCGAGCAGTTCCGCCTCGAGTGGAGTGAGGGCCGCCGGGGTCACCATGTCGCCCCCGGGTGGCTTCGGTGCAGGTGCTGCATCTCGGCGAGCATGCGACCGAAGGACTCGGTGTGCAGCCCCTGGCGTCCGGCACCGGCCGCCCACGCACCCGCGCGCGGGCTGTCGGGCACGGTGAGGGTGGCCCGGCCCAGTACCTGCGTGATCCGCTCCAGCCAGGCCGCCTCCAGGCCAGACCAGTCGACGCCGAGGCCCTCGACCGGCTGGAACATCTCGCCGGTGTACTGCCACAGCGCGTCCACGGCCCGCTGCATCCGGGCGTGGCCGGTGTCGGTGCCGTCGCCGAGCCGCAGGGTCCACTGCTCGGCGTGGTCGCGGTGGTAGGCGACCTCCTTGACGGCCTTGCCGGCCAGCGGCGCCAGCGGGCCGTCCCCGGCGGCGAGTCCGGTGTGCAGGAGGTACTGGTAGGCGGAGAAGTACAACTGGCGGGCGATGGTGTGGGCGAAGTCGCCGTTCGGCTGCTCGACCAGCTGGAGGTTGCGGAAGGCGCGCTCCTCGCGGAGGAACGCCAGTTCGTCCTCGTCGCCCGCCATCGACAGCAGCACGCGGGCCTGGCCCAGCAGGTCCAGCGCGATGTTGGCGAGGGCGACCTCCTCCTCCAGCACGGGGGCGTGGCCGGCCCACTCGCCCAGACGGTGGGAGAGCACCAGGGCATCGTCGCCGAGGGCGAGTGCGGCCACCGTGAGGACGGTGTCCTGGGCGGGTGCACGGGTGCCGGAGCGGGGTGTCGTCGTCACAGGTGGCGCACCCCCTCGGGGATCTCGTAGAACGTCGGGTGCCGGTAGGGCTTGTCGGCGGCCGGCTCGAAGAACGGGTCCTTCTCGTCGGGTGAGGAGGCGGTGATCGTGGACGACGGCACGACCCAGATCGAGACGCCCTCGCCGCGGCGGGTGTACAGATCGCGGGCGTTGCGCAGAGCCAGCTCCGCGTCCGGGGCGTGCAGGCTGCCGGCATGGGTGTGGGACAGTCCCCGGCGCGAGCGCACGAAGACCTCCCACAGGGGCCAGTCGGTGTCGGTCATCCGTGGGTCGCTCCTGTCTCACCGGTGGTGTGCTTGGCCGCGTAGGAGGCCGCCGACTCCCTGACCCAGGCGCCCTCCTCGTGGGCACGCCTGCGCCGGGTCAGCCGCTCCTCGTTGCACGGACCGTTGCCCCCCAGGACGTCCCGGAACTCCGTCCAGTCGATCGGGCCGAAGTCGTGCTGTCCCTGTTCCTCGTTCCATCGCAGGTCCGGGTCGGGGAGGGTGAGGCCGAGCGACTCGGCCTGGGGGACGCAGATGTCGACGAAGCGCTGCCGCAGCTCGTCGTTGGAATGCCGTTTGATCTTCCAGGCCATCGACTGCGCGGAGTGCTGGGACTCGTTGTCGGGCGGGCCGAACATCATCAGCGACGGCCACCACCAGCGGTCCACCGCGTCCTGCGCCATCGCGTGCTGCTCCGGGGTGCCGCGGCTCAGGGCCAGCAGCAGCTCGTAACCCTGGCGCTGGTGGAAGGACTCCTCCTTGCAGATGCGCACCATCGCGCGCGCGTACGGGCCGTACGAGCAACGGCACAGGGGCACCTGGTTGGTGATCGCGGCGCCGTCCACCAGCCAGCCGATCGCGCCGACGTCGGCCCAGGTCAGCGTGGGGTAGTTGAAGATCGAGGAGTACTTCTGGCGGCCGGAGTGCAACTTGTCCAGCAGCTCCTCGCGCCCCGTCCCGAGGGTTTCGGCGGCGCTGTAGAGATACAGGCCGTGCCCCGCCTCGTCCTGCACCTTGGCCATGAGGATCGCCTTGCGGCGCAGCGAGGGCGCGCGGGTGATCCAGTTGGCCTCCGGCTGCATGCCGATGATCTCGGAGTGCGCGTGCTGGGCGATCTGCCGGACGAGCGTGGCGCGGTAGGCGTCGGGCATCCAGTCGCGCGGTTCGATCCGCTCTTCGGCGGCGACGGCCGCGTCGAAGGCGCGCTCGTACTCCGCGCCGCCGCGCGCGCTGTCACCCGCGTCGGCGCCGACGCTGTCGACTGCTGTCGCCATGAGGTCCCCTTCGACCTGGGTTCTTCTCGGCCTGGGTTCTCCCGGGTTCTTCCCGGAACACGCTCCCGACCGATCGTTCGGTTCGTGCGATTCCATGGTGAGACGGGCGCCGCGAGGTGTCAACAGCTGTGGAAAACCTGCGCGCGGGATCGTCGGGGCGGGCTGTCCGTGGACAACCCGGGCCCGACCGGACCCGGCCGTGGATGTGGTGACGGCCGCGGAGTGCGCGGACCGCCGGGACTGTGCCGGGACGGCCGGTGCTGAGTACCGTTCCCGTGCGACGTTGCGAAGCGGTGTGCGGGCGGCACGACGCTCTCGCACGCCGCACGGTGGCGGTGATCGACCGGGATCCGGACCGGGATCCGGACCGGAACTGTGGGAACGGGGCGGGATGGACGCGTACGACGAGGACTCGCAGGCCCGGCACGGGCGGACCGGGCCGGGCGCGCCGGGCTGTCCTGCCCCTGCACCGCCCCCGGATCCGCCCTCTCCCGCGCCCCCTCCCGCACAGCCTCTCGCCCCGCGTGCTCCCGCACCGGAGGGGCCCGCTGCCCAGGAGGACCCCCGGCACTCGAACGCCCCTCCGGCCCCGGACGCGGACCCCCCGCCCCCCGGATCCCGTACCGGCGTGGCCGCCCTCCCGCTCCGCCACCGGATCGTTGCCGTCGTGGCGCTCGGGGTCGTCGCGGTCGTCGTCTGTGTGCACATAGGCATGGCGTTCCTGCACGTAGCGCCTGCGAACACGGTCTCCAAGGAGCACGCCGAGGCGGTCGATGACTGGATCTACCCGGAGTTCGAGCAGAACTGGAAGCTGTTCGCGCCGAACCCGTTGCAACAGAACATCTCCGTCCAGGTCCGTGCCGAGGTGCTGACGCCGGCCGGGGGAGTGCGGACCACCGGCTGGTACGACCTGTCCGCCGAGGACGGCCGGGCCATCGACGGCAACCTCCTGCCCAGCCACACCCAGCAGAACGAGCTGCGCCGCGCCTGGGACTTCTTCGTCGCCACGCACGACGGTGCGGACCGGCCGGTGGGGATGCGCGGCACGCTGGCCGAGTCGTATCTGCGCCGGATCATGGTGATGCGGCTCGACCGGTCGGCCGCGGCCGGGCCGGGCGGTGTCGTCGACCGGATCCAGGTCCGCTCCCGCACGGCCGATGTGCCGCCGCCCGAGTGGAGCGAGGAGGAGGTCTCCACGAAGCCGGTGTACCGCACGCTGCCCTGGTGGCCGGTGCCGGAGGACGAGGCTGGGGGAGGTACCGGGTGAACCGCTTCTCGACCAAGGTCTCCGGTGCCGTCGCACGGGTCACCGATGCGGCCCTCGGCCCTCACCAGACCGCGGTGATCCGGATCGGGTTCAGCGCGACCTGGCTCCTGTTCCTGCTGCGCGAGTTCCCCCACCGCCAGGAGCTGTACGGGCCCGACGGCCCGTGGGCCTGGGACCTCGCCGATCAGCTCGTCGGGTCCAACGGAGCCTTCACCGCGCTGCTGTGGTCAAACAACCAGGGCTGGTTCGAGGCCCTCTACCTGCTCGCGGCGGTGTGGAGCGTCCTGCTGCTGCTGGGCTGGCGTACCCGCACCATGTCGGTGCTGTTCATGGTGGGCGTGCTGTCGCTGCAGAACCGCAGCGTCTTCATGGGCGACGGCGGCGACAACGTCCTGCACCTGATGGCGGTCTACCTCGTGTTCACGCGCTGCGGCCAGGTGTGGTCCCTGGACGCGCGGCGCGCCCGGCGCACGGACGAGGCACGCGCGCGTGGAGAGCGGCCGCAGGACCGGACAGGCCCCGCGCTGTGGGGGGTGCTGGGTTTCCTGCTGCTCCTGGCGACCCTGGCCGGGCGGATGGACGGCGACTGGTTCGTGCCGACGCTGCTGTGGGCCGTATGGCTGGCGCAGGCGCTGTGGTGGCTGGTGGGGCGCTGTGCGAGGACCCCGCAGCCACGCGCCCTGCTGGACGTCGTCACCAACATCGTGCACAACGGCGCCCTGCTGGTGATCATGGCCGAGGCCTGTCTGATCTACGCCACGGCCGGCTGGTACAAGATCCAGGGCTCCCGCTGGCAGGACGGCACCGCGGTGCACTACCCGCTGCACCTGGAGTACTTTTCCCCCTGGCCGGCCCTCGGTGACCTGCTGACCGCCAGCGGCACCCTGGTGATGCTGGTGACCTACGGAACGGTCGCCGTACAGGTGGCCTTCCCGTTCACCCTGTTCAACCGGCGGGTCAAGAACGTGCTCCTGGCGCTCATGGTCACCGAGCACGCGGTGATCGCCGTCGCCCTGGGGCTGCCGTTCTTCTCCCTGGCGATGATCGCGGCCGACGCCGTCTTCCTGCCGACGTCGTTCCTGTGCCGCCTGGGCCACGTCTTCACGCGCCTCTGCGCGTGGGTACGCAGCCCGGTACTCCGGATACCGCCGCGCACGCGCAGGCACTCGGGTGGTGCGCCGGTGCCCGCACCCAGGGCCGGAAGCCCGGGAGAGCCGGTGGATCGGGTGGGCCGGATGGAGCCGGAGGAGCCGGTGGATCGGGCCGGTCAAGGGCCCGCCGTCCCCGCGCCCGGGAAAGCACCCGGCACGCGCCCGTAGGCTGCACGTCATGGCAGCCCCCGACCGCGACACCGCCCCCGAGGGCACCTCCGTGCCTCCTGCGCCTCCTGCGCCTCCTGCCCAGGAAACCACCACCGTGACCCACTGGCACCGGCGGAGCGGGGGCGCTGTCCTGCTCGACGGCTTCCACGCCCTCAAACACGCCGTACGCTTCGGCGCCGACGTCGAGATGGCGGTCACCGCGGACCGGGCCGCCGCGCTCGCCCTCGCCGACGAGCTGGCCCCGGACGTCCGGGAGGCGCTGGCGGTGCTGCTGGCCGAGGTGCCGTACGAGGCGTACGCCTCGCTCGTGCCGCGCCCGCATCCCACCGCCGTCGCCGCCCTCGCCGTACGCCCCTTCCGCGCGGGCAACCTGGAGAGGCTGGCGCACACCCCGCGCACCGCCCCCGTGGTGGTCCTGGACCAGCCGCGCAACCTCGGCAACGCGGGCGCCGTGATCCGGCTGGCCGCCGGTTTCGGGGCGACCGGGGTCGTCACCACCGGCACCCTCGACCCCTGGCACCCCACCGTCGTGCGCGGCGGGGCCGGGCTGCACTTCGCGACCGCCGTGGAGCGGCTGGCCGTCGGCGAACTGCCCGGCGGCCCGGTGTTCGCACTCGATCCGGAGGGCGAGGACATCCGCGCGCTGGAACTTCCGGACGACGCGCTGCTCGCCTTCGGCTCGGAGCGCAGCGGGCTCTCGTCCGAGCTGCGCGCGCGTGCCGACCATCTGGTGGCGCTGCCGATGCGCCCCCAGGTCTCCAGCTACAACCTCGCGACCAGCGTGGCCATGACGCTGTACCACTGGAGCGCCACCGGGGGCGCACCTGGTGGTGCTCCCGCGTAAGAACACGGGCCCACGAGGAGGGCTCATGCCTCCCGGCGCACCTCGATCACCCGGAAGCGGTTGGCCACGAAGGCGGTGTCGGTGAGGGCCGCGTTGGCCGCCGGGTTGCCGCCGGAGCCGTGGAAGTCGGAGAAGGCGGCCGTCTGGTTGACGTACACCCCGCCGGTGAGGTTGAGGGAGAGCTGGGCGGCCTCCTCCAGGCAGACCTCCCGTACCGTCTCCTCGAACTCCGGGGAGGTCGTGTACGCGCCGACGGTCATCGCGCCCCTCTCACGGACGGTGCGCCGCAGCAGCTTCGCCGCGTCGGACGCGGAGTCGACGGCGACGGCGAAGGAGACCGGTCCGAAGCACTCGTTCATGCAGGCGGCCTCGCCGTCCGGCTTCGCACCGTCGAGCTTCACGATCACCGGCGTACGGACCACCGCGTCCGGGAACTCCGGGTGGGTGATCCCGCGGGAGGCGAGGGCGACCTCGCCGAGCCCGGCGGCGGCTTCCAGGCGGGCCCTGACATCGGGGTTGACGATCGCGCCCAGCAGGGCGTTCGCGCGCGTGTCGTCGCCGAGCAGGCCGTCGACCGCCTGCGCCAGGTCGGCGACGACCTCGTCGAAGGACTTGGGGCCCTGGTCGGTGGTGATGCCGTCGCGCGGGATCAGCAGGTTCTGCGGGGTGGTGCACATCTGGCCGCTGTAGAGCGACAGGGAGAACGCCAGGTTGGCGAGCATGCCCCGGTAGTTCCCGGTCGACTCCACGATCACCGTGTTGACGCCGGCCTTCTCCGTGTACACCTGCGCCTGGCGGGCGTTGGCCTCCAGCCAGTCGCCGAACTCCGTGGAGCCGGTGTAGTCGACGATCCGGATCTCCGGACGTGTGGCCAGGGTCCTGGCGATGCCCTCGCCGGGCCGCTCGGCGGCCAGCGCCACCAGGTTCGGGTCGAAGCCGGCCTCGGTGAGCACCTGGCGCGCGACCTGCACGGTGAGGGCGAGCGGCAGCACCGCGCGGGGATGCGGCTTGACCAGGACCGCGTTGCCGGTGGCGAGGGAGGCGAACAGGCCCGGATAGCCGTTCCATGTCGGGAAGGTGTTGCAGCCGATGACCAGACCGATGCCGCGCGGGACCGGCGTGAACTGCTTGGTCAGCGCCAGCGGGTCGCGCTTGCCCTGCGGTTTGGTCCACTCCGCGGCGGTGGGGGTGCGCACCTGCTCGGCGTACGCGTACGCCACCGCCTCCATGCCGCGGTCCTGCGCGTGCGGGCCGCCCGCTTGGAACGCCATCATGAACGCCTGGCCGGAGGTGTGCATGACGGCGTGGGCGAACTCGGGCGTCCGGTCGCTGATCCGCTTGAGGATCTCCAGGCAGACCACCGCGCGGGTCTCGGCGCCCGCGTCCCGCCAGGTCCGCATCCCGGCCCGCATGGCGGGCAGCAGCACGTCGAGGTCCGCGTGCGGGTAGCTGACGCCCAGCTCGATGCCGTACGGGGAGGTCTCGCCGCCCACCCAGTCGTCGGTGCCGGGCTGGCCGAGGTCGAGGCGGGTGCCGAGCAGCGCGTCGAAGGCGGCCTGGCCCGCCGCTGGGTCCATGCTGCCGTTCTCCCCGTAGGCCTTGGGGTGCTCGGGGTGCGGGGACCAGTACGCGCGCGTGCGGATCGCTTCCAGCGCCCGGTCCAGGGTGGGCCGGTGCTGGGCGGTCAGCTGCTGCGCGGTGTTCTCGGCGGTCATCGGGGACCAACTCCTCGTCGAGTTCGGGGACCGGGCAAAGCCTTGGGCAGGAAGCAGGAAGCAGGAAGCAGGAAGCAGGGGGCAGGGGGCAGGGGGCGGAAGCCGACGACGCCAAAGCCAAAGCGGAGGGCGTCGGGGCAGGAGATGTCGGAAGTCGGACGGTCGGAGTTAGAGTAACCGAACGATCGGTCGGGACAAGAGGTCCGCCGCATCTGTGGACAAGCCCGTGCGGGAGGATCGCGCACATGACAGCACTCGACCTCAGCAGCCCCGTGGCCGTCGTCGGCACGGGCACCATGGGCCAGGGCATCGCCCAGGTCGCACTGACCGCGGGTCATCCCGTGCGGCTGTACGACGCCGTCCCCGGCCGGGGACGGGAAGCCGCCGAGGGGATCGTGGCCCGGCTCGACCGGCTCGTGGCGAAGGGGCGGCTCACCACCGCCGACCGGGACGCCGCCCGCGACCGCCTGCTGCCCGCCGACGACCTCACAGGACTCGCCGACTGCGCCCTGGCCGTCGAGGCCGTCCTGGAGCGCCTGGACGTCAAACAGGAGCTGTTCCGCGCGCTGGAGGACGTCGTCTCCGACGACTGCCTGCTCGCCACCAACACCTCCTCCCTGTCGGTCACCGCCGTCGGCGGCGCCCTGCGCCTCCCCGGCCGCTTCGTGGGGCTGCACTTCTTCAACCCGGCGCCGCTGCTGCCGCTCGTCGAGGTCGTCTCCGGCTTCGCCACCGACGCCACCTGCGCCACGCGCGCGTACGAGACGGCCCGCGCCTGGGGCAAGACGCCGGTCGCCTGCGCCGACACCCCCGGCTTCGTCGTCAACCGCATCGCCCGGCCCTTCTACGCCGAGGCCTTCACGGTGTACGAGTCCCAGGGGGCCGATCCGGCCACGATCGACGCGGTGCTGCGCGAGTCCGGCGGCTTCCGCATGGGCGCCTTCGAACTGACCGACCTCATCGGGCAGGACGTCAACGAGTCCGTCACCCACTCGGTGTGGCAGGCCTTCTTCCAGGACGTGCGCTTCACACCCTCGCTCGCCCAGCGCCGGCTGGTCGAGTCCGGCCGCCTCGGCCGCAAGAGCGGCCGGGGCTGGTACGGCTACGCGGACGGCGCCGAGCGTCCCGAGCCGCGCACCGCGGAGCAGGCCGGGGCACCCGCGTACGTGGTCGCCGAGGGTGATCTGGGGCCCGCCTCGGACCTGCTCGCCCTGATCCGCGAGGCCGGAATCCAGGTCCGCGCGGAGGACGAGGACAACGGCACCCGCCTGGTGCTGCCCAGCGGCGGCCAACTGGCGCTCGCCGACGGCCAGACCTCCGTGGAGTACCGCGACGTCGTCTACTTCGACCTCTCACCCGACTACCGCGGGGCCACGCGCATCGCCCTGTCCCACTCCCAGGACACCTCCGCGCGGACCGTCGCCGAGGCCACCGGACTGTTCCAGGCGCTCGGGAAGAAGGTCAGCGTCATCGGGGACGTCCCCGGCATGATCGTCGCGCGCACGGTGGCGCGGATCATCGACCTGGCGTACGACGCCGTCGCCAAGGGGGTGGCCACCGAGGAGGACATCGACACCGCGATGCGCCTGGGTGTCAACTACCCTTTGGGGCCCTTCGAGTGGAGTCGCCGCCTCGGCCGCGGCTGGGCCGGTTCCCTCCTCGACGACCTGCACGAGCGCGATCCGTCCGGCCGCTACGCGCCCTCCCTCGCGCTCTACCGGCACGCGTGCGCCACCGAGAAGCGGGAGGACACCCCGTGACCACCGCGAGACGCGACACGTACACCCCGGAATCCCTGCTCTCCGTCGCCGTCCGGGTGTTCAACGAGCGTGGCTACGACGGCACCTCCATGGAGCATCTCTCCCAGGCCGCAGGTATCTCCAAGTCGTCGATCTACCACCACGTGGCGGGCAAGGAGGAGCTGTTGCGGCGCGCGGTGACCCGGGCGCTGGACGGCCTCTTCGGCATCCTCGACGAGGAGTACGCGCGTGTGGGGCGTGCCGCCGAGCGCCTGGAGTACGTCGTACGGCGCATGGTCGAGGTCCTGATCGCGGAGCTGCCGTACGTGACGCTGCTGCTGCGCGTGCGCGGCAACACGGGCACCGAGCGGTGGGCCCTGGAGCGGCGCCGCGAGTTCGACCACCGGGTGGCGGCGCTGTTGAGAGCCGCGGCGGCCGACGGGGACGTGCGGGGCGACATCGAGGTGCGCCTGGTGACCAGGCTGGTCTTCGGAATGATCAACTCGCTCGTCGAGTGGTACCGGCCCGACGGGCGCGGCATGAGCGAGCGCGAGGTGACCGACGCGGTGGTCCGGCTGGCCTTCGGAGGGCTGCGCAAGGCGGGCTAGGACGGGCTCCGGGAGGGCCGGTCCGGCGGTTCACCCCTGCGGCTCCAGGTCCTCCTCCTCGAACACCAGCAGGGTGCGTGTGCTGAGCACCTCGGGGATCGCCTGGAGCCGGGTCAGCACCAGTTCCCGCAACGCCCGGTTGTCCGGGGTGTGCACCAGGAGCAGTACGTCGAAGTCGCCGCCCACCAGGGCGATGTGGGAGGCGCCGGGGAGCTGCCGGAGCTGCTCGCGAACCGTGCGCCAGGTGTTCTGGACGATTTTCAGGGTGATGTACGCGGAGGTGCCGTGACCGGCCCGTTCGTGGTCGACGCGAGCCCCGAAGCCCCGGATGACGCCGTCCTCGACGAGCCGGTTGATCCGGGCGTAGGCGTTCGCGCGGGAGACGTGGACCCGGTCGGCGACGGACCGGACGGAGGCGCGGCCGTCCGCCTGGAGCATGCGCAGGATGTCCTGGTCTATGGCGTCCAGAGGACGCGCGGGCGGCACCGGCCCGCTCCCCTCCGGACCCCCGGCACTCTCGGCCATTTGTTCAGACGACACCCGGCCCCGCCTCTCCGCCTTGGACGTACTGCGTCCATCTCAGGCTGTGGAGAACCGTTTGTCCACAGCCTGGTACCACCCGTAGCCAAAATGTGCCGGCGACCGAACAATCGGTTGGTGGGGCGCGTCACAGACGCCGCACCCCACCAAGCGACTCCCACGAGGAGGTGCCGTCATGACGGTCATGGAGCAGCGGGGCGCGTACCGGCCGACCCCGCCGCCCGCCTGGCAGCCACGTACCGACCCCGCGCCGCTGCTGCCCGACCCGGAGCCGTACCGCGTGCTCGGCACCGAGCGGGCCGACGCGGCCGACCCGGAGCTGCTGCGCCGGCTGTACGCGGAGCTGGTGAAGGGCCGCCGCTACAACGCGCAGGCCACCGCGCTCACCAAGCAGGGCCGTCTCGCGGTCTACCCCTCCAGCACCGGTCAGGAGGCCTGCGAGGTCGCCGCCGCGCTGGTCCTGAAGGAACAGGACTGGCTCTTCCCGAGCTACCGCGACACGCTCGCCGTCGTCGCGCGCGGGGTGGACCCCGTCGAGACCCTCACCCTCCTGCGCGGTGACCGGCACACCGGCTACGACCCCTACGAGCACCGGGTCGCGCCGTTGAGCACGCCGCTGGCCACCCAGTTGCCGCATGCCGTCGGACTCGCGCACGCCGCCCGCCTCAAGGGCGACGACGTGGTCGCGCTGGCGATGGTCGGCGACGGCGGGACCAGCGAGGGCGACTTCCACGAGGCACTGAACTTCGCCGCCGTGTGGCGGGCACCGGTCGTCTTCCTCGTCCAGAACAACGGCTTCGCGATCTCCGTCCCGCTTGCCAAACAGACCGCGGCCCCGTCGCTGGCACACAAGGCCGTCGGCTACGGGATGCCCGGCCGACTGGTCGACGGCAACGACGCGGCCGCCGTGCACGAGGTCCTGGCCGACGCCGTGCACCACGCGCGCGCGGGAGGCGGCCCGACCCTGGTCGAGGCGGTCACCTACCGCGTGGAGGCGCACACCAACGCCGACGACGCGAGCCGCTACCGGGGCGACGCCGAGGTGGAGACCTGGCGGGAGCACGACCCCGTCACGCTCCTCGGACAGGAACTGACCCGCCGCGGCCTGCTCGACGACGACCGTCTCGCCGCCGTCCGTCAGGACGCCGAGACCATGGCCGCCGACCTGCGGGCGCGCATGAACCAGGACCCGGTGCTCGACCCCATGGACCTGTTCACCCACGTCTACGCCGAGCCCACGCCCCAGCTGCTGGAACAACGGGAGCAGCTGCGGGCCGAGCTGGCGGCCGAAGCCGAAGCCGAAGCCGCGCCCGGTTCCGGGACCGAGCCGGGGGGCACGCAGCGATGACCACCGTCGCCGCCAAACCGGCCACCATGGCACAGGCGCTCACCCGCGCGCTGCGCGACGCGATGGCCGCGGACCCCTCCGTGCACGTGATGGGCGAGGACGTCGGCACCCTCGGCGGTGTCTTCCGGATCACCGACGGACTCGCCGAGGAGTTCGGCGAGGACCGCTGCACGGACACCCCGCTGGCCGAGGCGGGCATCCTCGGGACAGCCGTCGGCATGGCGATGTACGGGCTGCGGCCGGTCGTGGAGATGCAGTTCGACGCGTTCGCCTACCCGGCGTTCGAGCAGTTGGTGTCGCACGTCGCCAGGATGCGCAACCGCACGCGTGGCAGGATGCCCCTGCCGCTCACCATCCGCATCCCCTACGGGGGTGGCATCGGCGGCGTCGAGCACCACAGCGACTCCTCCGAGGCGTACTACATGGCGACTCCCGGGCTTCATGTCGTCACGCCCGCGACCGTCCCGGACGCCTACGGGCTGCTGCGGGCCGCCATCGCCTCCGACGACCCGGTCGTTCTCCTCGAGCCCAAGCGCCTGTACTGGTCGAAGGACTCCTGGAACCCGGAGCAGCCGACGGCCGTCGAACCCTTGGGCCGTGCGGTGGTACGGCGCTCCGGCCGGAGCGCCACGCTCATCACGTACGGGCCGTCCCTTCCCGTCTGCGTGGAGGCGGCCGAGGCGGCCCGCGCCGAGGGCTGGGACCTGGAGGTCGTCGATCTGCGCTCGCTGGTGCCGTTCGACGACGCGACGGTGTGCGCCTCGGTGCGGCGGACGGGACGTGCGGTCGTCGTCCACGAGTCGGGCGGTTTCGGCGGTCCCGGCGGGGAGATCGCGGCCCGGGTCACGGAGCGCTGCTTCCACCGTCTGGAGGCACCGGTGCTGCGTGTGGCAGGGTTCGACCTCCCGTATCCGCCGCCGATGCTGGAGCGTCACCACCTGCCCGGCGTGGACCGGATCCTGGATGCCGTGGGGCGTCTGCAGTGGGAGGCCGAAAGCTGATGGCAGAGGTGCTGGAGTTCAAGCTGCCCGACCTCGGTGAGGGGCTCACCGGGGCGGAGATCGTGCGCTGGCTGGTCGAGGTCGGCGAGGTCGTCGCCGTCGACCAGCCGGTCGTCGAGGTCGAGACGGCCAAGGCGATGGTGGACGTGCCCTGCCCGTACGGGGGCGTGGTCACCGCCCGCTTCGGCGACGAGGGCGCCGAGGTGCCGGTGGGCGCCCCGCTGATCACGGTCGCGGTGGGCGGCCCGGCCGACGAGGACGGCCGTCCGGCGCGGGAGACGCCTTCCACGACGGACGGCTCTCCCGCCGATGCCCCGCGTGCGGCGGTTTCCCGCGCAAAGGGCCCGCAGCCGGCGGGGTCCGGCAACGTGCTGGTCGGTTACGGAACGTCGGAGGCACCGGCCCGGCGGCGCAGGGCGCGGCCGGGCCGGCCGGCGCCGAGCGCGCCGGCGTCGCCCGCCGCTTCCACCGCTTCCTCCCCGGCCACGGCGAACGGTTGGACCGCCGCCGAAGGACAGGCACCCGCTGCCCGGCAGGCCCGTACGGCCGCCGGGGCGGTGGACGGGCCGGTACCCGTGATCTCGCCGCTGGTGCGCCGACTGGCCCGGCAGCATGGTCTGGATCTGCGCGAGATGTCCGGTTCCGGGCCCGAGGGGCTGATCCTGCGGGCGGACGTGGAGTACGCCCTCCGGGCCGCCGGAACGCAGTCGGGCAGGGACAAGGACCGGACGCCCACACCCTCCACCGAGCCGCGCGCGCCGCGGACACCGGCACAGGAACCGGCACCGTCGCAGGTGTACACGCCGGCGGTCGGAGTCCCGACTGCCTCGGAATCCGCCCGTATCCCCCTCAAGGGCGTCCGCGGTGTCATGGCCGGCAAGCTGTCCCGCAGCCGCACCGAGATCCCCGACGCGACCTGTTGGGTGGACGCCGACGCGACCGAGCTGATGCGGGCGCGGGACGCGATGCGGCGTTTCGCCGAGGAACGCCCGCAGAGCCCCGCGGCCGGCGGGCCGAAGATCTCCGTGCTCGCTCTGCTGGCCCGGATCTGCACCGCCGCGCTGACCCGCTTCCCCGAGCTCAACTCCTCCGTGGACATGACGGCCAGGGAGGTCGTCCAGCACAGGGCCGTGCATCTCGGCTTCGCCGCGCAGACCGAGCGCGGGCTCGTCGTCCCCGTCGTCCGGGACGCGCACACGCGCAACGCGGAGTCGCTGACGGCGGAGTTCGCCCGGCTGACCGAGGCGGCCCGCACGGGAACGCTGCCGCCGGCGGAACTCACCGGCGGCACGTTCACGCTGAACAACTACGGCGTCTTCGGCGTCGACGGCTCCACCCCGATCATCAACCACCCCGAGGCCGCCATGCTCGGCGTCGGCCGCATCGTCCCCAAGCCGTGGGTGCACGAGGGCGAGTTGGCGGTGCGGCAGGTCGTGCAGCTCTCGCTCACCTTCGACCACCGGGTCTGTGACGGCGGCACGGCGGGCGGCTTCCTGCGGTACGTGGCGGACTGTGTGGAGCAACCGGCGGTGCTGCTGCGCACGCTGTGACGTCTTTTCCGTCCGACCGCGTTGTCCGTGCCCCCGCGTTCCCTGTGATCGCGGGGGCACGCATACTCGGGGGGTGACCGAGTACGAGCTCCCGGGTGCCCCCGGAGCCGCTGGCGACCGCACCCGTGACCGCGACCCCGAGCCGGGCCGGGCGGCACCCGCCGCGTACGACGAATCCGCCGCGCACTCGCCGTTCCCCACACCCGCCGCGCCCCTCGTCCACGACGCCCTCGTGCTGGCCGGTGGCGGTGCCCGGAGGCTCGGGGGCGCGGACAAGCCCGGGGTGCGGGTGGGCGGCCGGGCACTGCTCGACCGGGTGCTGGCCGCCTGCTCCGGCGCCCGCACCACCGTGGTCGTGGCCGACCCCCGGCCCACCTCCCGGCCCGTGTCCTGGACCCGTGAGGAGCCGCCGGGCGGCGGACCGCTCGCCGCGCTCGACGCGGGGCTCCGGCTGAGCACCGCTCAGTATGCCGTACTGCTCTCCGCCGACCTGCCGTTCCTCGACGGCCCCACGGTCGACGAGCTGCTGACCACCCTGCGCACGAGTACGGCCGACGGGGTTCTGCTGACCGACGGCGACGGCCGGGACCAGCCGCTCGTGGCCGCGTACCGGACGGCTGCCCTGCGCCGCGGACTGGCCGCGCTCACCGAGCGCCACGGCGCGTTGGCCGGGCTGCCTCTGCGCCGGCTGACCGGCTCGCTCGACCTCACCCGAATCCACGGCCCGGAGGCATCGTTCGACTGCGACACCTGGGACGACATCGCCGCCGCCAGAGCACGCATCAGGGAGCATGGACACGTGTTGGATGAATGGATTTCCGCAGTCAAGGACGAGCTGGGCATCGAGCTGGACGTCGACACCGGCCTCCTCCTCGACCTCGCCCGTGACGCCGCCCACGGTGTGGCCAGGCCGGCGGCGCCGCTGACCACCTTCCTCGTCGGCTACGCGGCGGCCCGCGCGGGCGGTGACCGGGAGGCCGTCGCCGAGGCCGCGCGCAAGGCCGCCGCCCTCGCCGTCCGCTGGGCCGACGAGGACACCACCGACGCCGCGTCCGCGCAGCCCGCAGACAAGCAGCCCGACGCCTCCGCCGCCGACGCAGCCCCCGGTGCGCGCCCGGACGCCGAATGAACACGCCCGATGCCCGGGCCGACAAGGACACCGGGACCACCGACGACGCCGAGGATTCCGACGACCTCGACGTCGAGGAAGCTCTCGCCCTCGTGAACGACACCTCCGGCCGTACCTCCGGTGGCCCCGCGCACGCACGCTCCCCCCGCAGGGGCGGAACCCGGCCCGCCGCGGACGGTCCGAGCCCCGCCACCCGTCACCACCCGCGCCACTCCCTTTCGTGGACCGAGGCCCGTGACGTCGCCGAGCGTGCGGCACGCCAGGGCACCGGCAGCCGGTCCACCCACCGCACCCCGGTCCCCGTGCCGCTCGACGCCGCCCTCGGTCTCACCCTCGCCGCCCCTCTCACGGCCCTCACCGACCTGCCGTCCTTCGACACCTCGGCCATGGACGGCTGGGCGGTCTCCGGCCCCGGGCCCTGGGCCGTACGGGAGAAAGACGTCCTCGCCGGGTACGCCGAGCACCCGCCGCTCACCGACGGTGAAGCCGTCCGTATCGCCACCGGGGCCCGCGTCCCCCCGGACACCACCGCCGTCCTGCGCAGCGAACACGGCCGCACGGACGACAACGGCCGGCTGCACGCCATCCGGCTCCGAGCCGCCACCGCAACCCGGTCAGGGGGCGCACCCCACGCCGGGCCCGCCTCCGCAGTCGCGCACGGGCAGGACATCCGCCCCCGCGGTCAGGAGTGCCGCAGCGGCGACCAGTTGCTGTCCGTCGGCACCCTGGTGACCCCGGCCGTGCTGGGCCTCGCCGCGGCTGCCGGATACGACACGCTCAGCGCTCTCCCCCGCCCCCGCGTCGAAGTCCTCGTACTCGGTGACGAACTGCTCACCGGAGGCCTTCCGCACGACGGACTGATCCGGGACGCCCTCGGCCCGATGCTGCCGCCCTGGCTGCGCGCACTCGGCGCCGAGGTCACCGCCGTCCGCCGGGTCCGCGACGACGCGCGGACGCTGCACAAGGCGATCACGAAGTCCGACGCCGACGTCGTCGTCACCACCGGAGGCACCGCCGCGGGCCCGGTCGACCACGTTCACCCGACGCTGCGCCGCATCGACGCCGAACTCCTCGTGGACGGAGTCGAGGTGCGCCCCGGCCACCCCATGCTCCTGGCCCGCACCAAGGAGAACCAGTACCTCGTCGGTCTGCCGGGCAACCCCCTCGCCGCGGTTTCCGGGCTGCTCACGCTCGCCGAGCCCTTGCTGCGGACTCTCGCGGCCCGCCCGGCACCCGAGCCGTACACGATGCCGCTGCGGGACGCCGTCCACGGGCATCCACACGACACCCGGCTCATCCCGGTCGTCCTGCGCGGTGACGTGGCCGGGCCGTTGCACTACAACGGTCCGGCCATGCTGCGCGGCATCGCGGCGGCCGACGCCCTCGCCGTCGTCCCCCCGGGTGGTACGCGACCCGGTCAGGAGGCGGAACTGCTCGACCTGCCCTGGGCGTCCGGAGGAATCGGGGTGTGTTTCACGTGAAACTTCCGGGCCAGGACGCCATTGCCCGCCAGGCGGACGAGCATCTGGTGACCCATCGGGTGAAGCTGCCGAGGAAGGTGGTCGAGCACCCGATCCGCCAGGTCACCAAGCGGCTGTCCATGGCGTTGCTCCTCCTCGTGGTCACGGCGTTGATCGTGTACATCGACCGCGACGGCTACACCGACAACTCCGACGGCCCTCTCGACTTCCTCGATGCCTTCTACTACGCGACCGTCACGCTCTCCACCACGGGGTACGGCGACATCACCCCGGTCAGTGACGCCGCCCGGCTGACCAACATCCTCGTCATCACGCCGTTGCGTGTGATGTTCCTGATCATCCTGGTCGGCACCACCCTCGAAGCCCTCACCGAACGCACGCGGGAGGAGTGGCGACTGAACCGCTGGAGGTCCACGTTGCGTGATCACACCGTCGTCGTCGGGTTCGGCACGAAGGGCAGGTCCGCGATCAAGACCGTCTGCGCGACGGGGCTCCGCAAGGAGCAGGTCGTGGTCGTCGACCCGAGCAGCAAGGCGATCGAGGCCGCCGCGGCCGACGGATACGCGGGTGTCATAGGGGATGCGACGCGCAGCGAGGTGCTGAAGCGGGCCGAGGCCTACCGGGCGAAGCAGATCATCATCGCCACGCAGCGCGACGACACCGCCGTGCTGGTGACACTGACGGCCCGTCAGCTCAACCGCGGCGCGAAGATCGTGGTCGCGGTGCGCGAGGAGGAGAACGCCCCGCTGCTGAAGCAGTCGGGTGCCGACGCGGTCATCACCAGTGCCAGCGCGGCCGGCCGGCTGCTCGGTCTGTCCGTGCTCAGCCCCGCGGCCGGCAGGGTGATGGAGGACCTCATCCAGCAGGGCACCGGTCTCGACATGATAGAACGGCCGGTCATAAAGGCCGAGGTGGGCAAATCGCCGCGGCAGATCGACGATCTGGTGGTGAGCGTTCTCCGAGGGCACCGGGTGCTCGGCTACGACGACGAGCACGTCGGGACGCTCGAGCTGACGGACCGGCTGATCACCATCGTGCGGGCGACGCCGGGCACCCCGGTCACCCCCGACATCCGTCCGCTCCACGACTGACGCCGCCGGGACGTTACGAGAAACACGAGAGATCACAAGAGGCCGCGAGGAACAACGCGGAGTCCCCGGGCACCCGGCCCGGGGACTCCGCGTTTCCGCCCGCCTCGCCGGTCCGCGTCACTTGCGGTTGTAGAGCCGCATCGTGACCGGCCCGAAGACCAGGACGAACAGGGCGGACCACCCCAGCGACCAGGCGACCTCGTCGGCCGGCCAGTCCCCCGCCATCAGTTCGCGCACCGCGGACGCGAGGTGCGTGACAGGACTGTTGTTGACGAAGGCCTGGAGCCAGCCCGGCATGGTGCCTGGGTCGACGAAGACGTTGGACAGGAAGGTGAGCGGGAAGATCACCATCATGCTGACGCCCATCACCGACTTCTCGGTGCGCAGCATCAGCCCGAACATCGTCCAGATCCACGAGAACGCGAACGCGAAGACCACCAGCAGCGCGATCCCGGCGAGTACACCGGCGACCCCGCCGTCCGGCCGGTAGCCGAGGATGATGCCCACGGTGAGCATCACGACGGACGCGATGGTGTAGCGCAGGGCGTCGCCGAGCAGATAGCCGACCATCGTCGAGGGCCGCCAGATCGGCAGGGTGCGGAACCGGTCGAAGACGCCCTTCTCGATGTCCGTGTTGACCGAGACACCGGTGTACATCGTGATCATCACGACCGACATCACCAGGATGCCCGGCAGCAGGAACTGGATGTACTCCGTCGGCGAACCGGCCAGCGCCCCGCCGAAGAGGTACGTGTACATCAGCACCATCATGATCGGGAACGCGGTGACGTCGAAGAGCTGCTCCGGCACATGCTTGATCTTGAGGATCGCGCGCCAGCCGAAGGTCAGGGAGGCCGACCACGCGCTGGGCCGTGGCGGACGCTCCTTGGCGACCAGCAGCTCGGCGAGGGAGTCGGTGCGGACCGGGGCGAGTTCTGTGCTTTCGGTGGTCGTCGTCACGGTACTCATGCCGCCACCTCGTCCTTCGGGTTGTGGGAGTCGGCGGAGCCGGTCTGGGTGTCGTGGCCGGTGAGGGCGAGGAACACCTCGTCCAGGCTCGGCTGGCCGAGCGAGAAGTTGTCGACGGTGACGCCGGCCGCGGCCAGTTCGTTCAGGGCGCGGGCGGCCTGTTCGGCGGCGGTGTCCTGGCTCGCGGCCGCGCCCAGGCGGGCGGTGAGCGTCACCGGGTCGGGCTCGGGCTGCACCGTCACGTCGAGCAGGCGGCGCAGCAGATCCGCGGCGAGCGGCCGTTGATCCGGATCGCGCAGCCGCAGATGGACGGTGCCGGCGCCGACGGAGGCCTTCAGTTCGCCCTTGGTGCCCTCGGCGATCACCTTCCCGCGGTCGATGACGGCGATCCGGGACGCCAGCTGGTCGGCCTCGTCCAGGTACTGCGTGGTCAGCAGCACGGTCGTGCCCTGGGCGACCACCGCGCGCACGATGTCCCACACCTGGTTGCGGCTGCGCGGGTCCAGGCCGGTCGTCGGCTCGTCGAGGAACAGCAGGTCGGGGGTGTTGAGGATGGACGCGGCGATGTCGATACGGCGCCGCATGCCGCCCGAGTAGTGCTTGACCTGCTTCGCCGCCGCGTCCGTCAGGCCGAACGCCTCCAGGAGCTGGGCGGCACGGGTGCGGGCGGCCGGTTTGTGGTGGCCGAGCAGCCGGGCCAGCAGAATCAGGTTCTCGGCACCGGTGAGGTCCTCGTCCACGGACGCGTACTGCCCGGTGAGGCTCACCAGGCCGCGCACCGTGTCGGCCTCGCGCACGATGTCATGGCCGAAGACACGGGCGTCGCCGCCGTCCGGCCTCAGCAGGGTGGCGAGCATCTTCACGGTGGTGGTCTTGCCGGCGCCGTTCGGTCCGAGGACGCCGTACACCGTCCCGGCCGGTACGGCGAGGTCGACCCCGTCGACGGCCCGGGTCTCACCGAAGGTCTTGACCAGGCCGGCGGTCTCGATCGCCAGGCCGGACGTCTGCGTACTCATGCTTCGGGTCCTTCCATGTGCTTCCAGGTGCTGGGGCTACGCAGGGAGAGACCTTCACCGTCGCGCAAATTCATCGCTCCCGCACATGGTTTTCCCGCGAACCGGTCCAACGACGGACCCCGCCCCCGTCCATGGACCCAGGCCGGCCCCGGGCCGGACCCAGACCCGCCCTCGCACCTGAGCCGCCCACGGTCCGGCCAGGGGTAGCGTCGTTCTCATGTATGCGATCACGATTCCCGAACCCGGTGGGCCCGAGGCGCTGGTGTGGGAGAAGGTCCCCGATCCCGTTCCCGGCGAGGGCGAAGTGCTGGTAGAGGTGGTGGCCGGCGCCGTCAACCGTGCCGACATCATGCAGCGACAGGGTTTCTACGACCCCCCGCCCGGTGCCTCCCCCTACCCCGGCCTGGAGTGCTCCGGCCGGATCACCGCACTCGGTCCCGGGGTGACCGGGTGGGCGGTCGGTGACGAGGTGTGCGCGCTGCTCGCGGGCGGCGGCTACGCGGAGCGGGTCGCCGTCCCGGTGGGCCAGCTGCTTCCCGTCCCCAAGGGGCTCGACCCCAAGCAGGCGGCGGCACTCCCGGAGGTCGTCTGCACGGTCTGGTCGAACGTCTTCATGGTGTCCCATCTCCGCCCCGGCGAGACACTGCTCGTGCACGGCGGCTCCAGCGGCATCGGCACCTTGGCGATCCAGCTCGCCAAGGCCGTCGGCGCCAAGGTCGCCGTCACGGCCGGTACGAAGGAGAAGCTGGAGCGCTGCGCCGAGCTGGGCGCCGACATCCTGGTCAACTACCGCGAGCAGGACTTCGTGGCCGAGCTGGAGCAGGCCACCGACGGCGCCGGCGCGGACGTCATCCTCGACAACATGGGTGCCAAGTACCTGGACCGCAACGTCAAGGCCCTCGCCGTCAACGGTCGGCTCGCGATCATCGGCCTGCAGGGTGGTGCCAGGGGCGAGCTGAACATCGGCGCCCTCCTGAGCAAGCGCGCCGCCGTCAGCGCGACCTCGCTGCGCGCCCGGCCGCCGGCGGAGAAGGCGGCGATCGTCGCGGCCGTACGGGAACACGTCTGGCCGCTGGTCGACGGCGGCCATGTCCGCCCCGTCGTCGACCGTGAGATCCCGATGCCGGACGCGGCCGCCGCCCACCGGGTCGTGGAGGCCAGCAGCCACATCGGCAAGGTGCTGCTGATCGCGCCGTAGGACTGCCGGATGCCGGATGCCGGATGCCGGATGTCCGTGGGCCCCGGGCCTCAGCTCCGCCGCAACCTGAGGCCCGCGAACGCCAGCCCCAGCCCGAGCCCCATCAGGACGAGTCCGCTGCCCAGCGGCAGGATGCGCAGCATGGGCTCGGCGGAGCGCCCGGTGCCGGTGGCGGCGTTCGCCGCAGGCTGCCGCGACACCTCGGAGGGCACCACGGGGGAGGTCTCCCGGGACTGGGCCGCGTCCGGGGCGGACCCGGTGTCCGCCGCGTCGGCATGGGCCTTGCCCGGGTTCTCGGGGACGCCGCTCACACCGTCGCCGGTGTCGCGTCCGCCGTCGCCCGGTCCGTCGTCCCGTCCGTCCCACGGGCCGGCCTTCCCGGCCTCTCGGGGACTCTCGGGCCTCTCGCTTTGTTCCTCCGCTGCGGGCACCTCCCGCCCCGGCCGCTTCCGTCCTTCCCCGGGGCGGCTGCCGGCCCTGGAGGGTTCCGCGGAGGGCGAGAGCGACGGCTTCTCGGCCGAAGCGGGAGCCGAGCGGAAGGGCGGGGGAACGGAGGAGGCGGAGGAAGGGCGCGTGGTCGCGTGGGAAGGCGCGTCGGGCGGCCCGCCCAGCACCTCCTGGCGCCCGCCCGCCGCCCCGTCGGCTCCGTACGCCACCGACGTACCGAAGGACGCCGCGACAGGGCTGTACGGCATCATCACCCCCGCCCCCGTCATCACCCCGAGCACGACACCCGCTCGCAGGGCGAGCCCCGCCCCCGTCGCCCCCGTTACACGTAGCCATGAAGTCACGAGGTGACCTCCCGCGCCGGCCGGTGCCCGTTCGCACCGTCGGCAAGATGGGCCGGATGGACCCCCACAGGCTCGCATTACCGTGTGCACCCGGCATTTCGGATTCCTCCACTCAGGGGGGCGGCCGGGGGAGCGGCCCGGGGGCGGTCAGGGGGCCTCGGAGGTGTGCGGCGGGTGTGCGAGAGAATGGTCGTATGGAGATGCCGAGGAATGAACGGTCGCCGGACAATCCGCAGGTTCTGGTCGTCGGCCAGGACGGCATGGCGCTCGGTGGGGGCACCGGGGACGGGGACGAGGACTCCCGCGAGGTCCCGGTGACGGATCAGGTGGAGCAGCCCGCGAAGGTCATGCGGATCGGCAGCATGATCAAGCAGCTGCTGGAGGAGGTGCGCGCGGCTCCTCTGGACGAGGCCAGCAGGGTCCGGCTCAAGGAGATCCACGCCAGCTCGGTGAAGGAGCTGGAGGACGGGCTCGCGCCCCAACTGGTCGAGGAGCTGGAGCGGCTCTCGCTCCCCTTCACGGACGAGGCGACCCCGAGCGACGCCGAACTGAGGATCGCGCAGGCCCAGTTGGTGGGCTGGCTGGAGGGCCTCTTCCACGGCATCCAGACCACCCTCTTCGCCCAGCAGATGGCCGCGCGCGCCCAGCTGGAGCAGATGCGCCGGGCCCTTCCGCCGGGTGTCGGTGACGGCGGCCACGAGGACCCCCCGATGGGCGGCCGCTCGGGCGGCCCCTACCTGTAGTCGTCCGCGTTCCCGCCCCGCTGCGGCAGGAACAAGCCAAAGGGGCCCGGCACCGAAGCCGGGCCCCTTTCGTACGTCCTTGTGTACTCAGGCGTTCGGCGGGTTGCCCGTGGAGACGTCGAGCTGGATCTTGGGCATGTCCTCGGGGTCGACGTCCGTGCCGGCGGCGGGGAACTGGTTCATGACCGCGCCTTCGCCGTAGGTGTTCTCGTCGACGGTGCGCACCTCGAGGTCCCAGCCGGCGGCCTGGAAGCACTCCTTGACCGACCTGATGTACTTGAACTTCAGCTTCGGGACCTGGACCTTGTCCTCGTCGTTGTAGGACTCCTGCGGGTCCGTGCACTCCTCCGGGTCGATCGTCTTCGTCGTGTCGGGCCCGCGGTGGCCGGACACCTTGGACGCCGACACCGAAGCGCCGACGCCCGGGTCGCCGCCCCTGTTGTCCTCGTCACCGCCGCCGTTGGCCAGCAGGGCCGCGAGCAGGCCGCCGACGGCGAGGACGGACACGGCGATCGAGCCGATGATCACCGGCTTGTTGTTCCTGCCGCCGCCCGGTCCGCCCGAGCCCGAAGCCCGGGGCGTCAGGTTGTACGGCGGCGGCGTCGACGGACCGCCCTGCTGCGCGCCGTAAGGGGAATGGGGTGTCGCGTAGCCAGCCTGCGGGGCGCCCTGCTGCGGATAGCCGTACGCCGAGGGGGCCGGGGCGCCGTACGGGTTCGGGGTGTGGTGCTGGGGCGGGACCGGTGCGTACGGGGTCTGGACGCTGCCCGGGGCCGCCTGCGCCGACTGGTCGATGGGCGGGAACACCGCGGAGCCGACGCCCGCGCCGCTCTGCCCGTGCGCTCCGGGGACGATGCTCGGCGGGGCCGCCTGGAAGGACCGGCTCACCCGCAGGCACTCGCCGCGCATGGCCTCGGCGCTGGGGAAGCGCTCGTTCGGGTTCTTCTTCAGCGCGCGGGCGATCAGCGCGTCCACGGCCGGGGGCAGCGCGCGGTTGACCGAGGAGGCGAGCGGCGGCTCCTCCTGTACGTGCGCGTACGCGATGGCCAGCGGCGAGTCGGCGTCGAACGGAAGCCGTCCGGTGACCAGCTGGAAGAGCATGATGCCGACCGAGTACAGGTCGGAGCGGGCATCGACGCCCCGCCCGAGCGCCTGCTCGGGCGAGAGGTACTGCGGGGTGCCGACGACCATGCCGGTCTGCGTCATCGACGTCACGCCGGACTGCATGGCGCGGGCGATGCCGAAGTCCATCACCTTGACCACGCCGCGCTTGGCCGTCATCACGTTGCCCGGCTTGATGTCCCGGTGGACCAGGCCCATCTCGTGGCTGATCTCCAGGGCGGCCAGCACGTCCGCGGTGATCTTCAGTGCCTTGTCGGCGGGCATCGCGCCCTGCTGCCGCACGTCCTCGTCGAGCACGGAGCCGAGCGGGCGGCCCTCGACGTACTCCATGACGATGTACGGCGTCAGCATGCCCTCCACATCGTCCTCGCCGGTGTCGAACACCGAGACGATGTTGGTGTGCGTGAGCTTCGCCACGGACTGGGCCTCGCGGCGGAAGCGTTCGCGGAAGGCCTGTTCCCTGCCGAGTTCCGTGTGCAAGGTCTTGATCGCGACCTGACGGTCGAGCACGCTGTCGTACGCGAGGTGGACCGAGGCCATGCCGCCCTGGCCGAGCAGGTCCCGAAGTTGGTAGCGGCCGCCTGCGAGCGCCCGCCCCGCGTTGTGGTCCTGTGCGCCGTCCTGGCTCATGTTCCGCGTCCCCCGTAGCCTCTCCGGCGCTGCCGTCGGCGACCGATTCCTCGTAGATCCCATGCGCTATTCCCGGCCAAGTCTGCCCGAGGCCACGGACACGTCAAGCGTGGGGCCCGTTCCGTGACCGTACGGGACAGAAGAGTCGCGGAAGCGTTACAGGGGGCGGGAGCCCGGGCCGCCACCCGGCGTACAGAATTTGCACGACGATACGGACTACGGGTTTCATGGCCGGTCCGTCTCGTGCCGGTCCGGGCATCCCGTCCCGGACCGGAGGTCGGCGCGGAGGCTGTAGCGTGGCCGACGGAGACCGTGACAACACCGCGCGCACCGCGGGCAGAAACGACGGCGAGGACTGATGGCACAGCAGCAGCGCGCCCAGGGCCCGTCCGACCCCGAGGCGACTGGCGGCGGCATGTCGGACGCGCCGGACAACTGGGGTAACGGCGGACTTGTGGGCGACGGCCGTTACCGGCTGACGCACAGACTCGGCCGGGGCGGCATGGCCGAGGTGTTCGCCGCCGAGGACGTGCGCCTCGGACGTACGGTCGCCGTCAAACTGCTGCGCGCCGATCTCGCCGAGGACCCGATCTCCAAAGCGCGGTTCACCCGCGAGGCGCAGTCGGTGGCCGGTCTCAACCACCACGCGATCGTCGCCGTGTACGACTCCGGTGAGGACGTCGTGGGCGGCCAGTCCGTGCCGTACATCGTCATGGAGATCGTCGAGGGCCGCACGATTCGCGATCTCCTGCTCAACGCCGAGGCGCCCGGTCCCGAACAGGCGCTGATCATCGTCTCCGGCGTCCTGGAGGCGCTGGCCTACTCGCACCAGCACGGCATCGTGCACCGCGACATCAAGCCCGCCAACGTCATCATCACGCACAACGGTGCCGTGAAGGTGATGGACTTCGGCATCGCCCGCGCGCTGCACGGCGCGTCCACGACGATGACGCAGACCGGCATGGTCATGGGCACCCCGCAGTACCTCTCGCCCGAGCAGGCGCTCGGCAAGGCCGTCGACCACCGGTCCGACCTGTATGCGACCGGCTGCATGCTGTACGAACTCCTGGCACTGCGGCCCCCGTTCACGGGCGAGACGCCGCTGTCCGTGGTCTACCAGCACGTGCAGGACACCCCCACGCCCCCGTCGGAGGCCTCGGACGGCAGTCCGCCGGAGCTTGACGGGCTTGTCATGCGCTCACTCGCCAAGGATCCGGACGACCGGTTCCAGACGGCCGAGGAGATGCGCGGACTGGTCCAGTACGGGCTGCAGATGCTCTACGACCAGGGCGGCCACACGGGCACCTGGAACACCGGCCCGGTCGACATGCACGACGGCCGGCACACCCCGGCGGCGGGTTTCGCGGGCACGGCCGCGATGCCGCACCCGGACGCCTCCGGTACCGCGGCCATCCCGAAGCCGATCCTGCCCAACCGGTACGGCGGAGGGGACGACGGCGGCTTCGAGGGCGGCGACAACCGGGGCGACGGCCGCGGCAAGCTGTGGATCCTCGCGGTGCTCGCGGTGATCGCCGTCGTCGCGGGTGTCGCGCTGGCGCTGAGCGGCGGCGACAGCGAGGGTGACAAGAACCCGACCGAGTCGCCTTCCTCCTCGCAGACCACCGAGGAGGAGAAGCCCAGTGAGACGCCGACCGAGACCGAGACCGAGACCGAGGAGCCGGAGGCGCCGAACACGGACACCGGCACCGGCAGCGGTTCCGGTGGTGGTGGCTACGTCCCGTCGTACGACCCGGCTCCGACACCGACGCAGAGCGAGACGGAGACAGAGGAGCCGACGGGCGACCCGACGGACGTCCCGACGACGCCGACCGAGACCGAGACCGAGGAGCCGCCGGAGACGGGCGGCAGTGAGGGCGGTGCGGCCGACGGCGGCGGTGAGGGCGGTGCGGCCGACGGCGGCGGTGAGGGCGGTGCGGTCGACGGCGGGATCACCGGCGGCTGACCACCGGTCACGGACCACGAGGCGGGCCCAGAGCCCGCCGCCCCACCCCGCGCGGAGCGCGTCCGCGCGGGGTGACGTCGTGAACGGGCCGCCGGGCACCCGCCTCACGCGGTGAACGCCGCGCGCACCGCGTCGTACTCCCGGGTCCACCACACCACCAGCGCGGCCGTGGCCGGGAACTGGGGATCCGCGCGGGTGTCGCCGCGCTCGTAGTGCCAGCGGAGCATCCAGAAGTCGTTGAGTCGTTCCCACCACACCCGGTGCACCGCCGCGGCGAGTTGGGCGGGCGTGGCTTCCGCGCCGCGCCGGTACGCGCGGGCGTAGGACCGTACGCGGGGCAGGTCGAGGGTGCCCGAGGGCCGGACGAAGAAGATCGCCGCGGCGCGCACGGCCTCCTCCGCGCGGGGCCGCACACCGAGCCGGTCCCAGTCGACGATCGCCGCGGGCGCGTCCCCCCGGTACAGCACGTTGAACGGGTGGAAGTCGCCGTGCACCCACCCCACCGCGCCCCCGCGCGGAGGACGCCGGTCGGCGTGCCGCTCCAGGAGGGTCCGCCGTTCCAGGAGCCGGCGGCGGGCGAGGGCGTCGAAGGAGTCGACGGGACGGTGCCGGCGGACGCGGCCGAGCAGGTCGTCGATGAGGGTGAGGGTGCCGGCCGGATCGGCGCTCTCCGCCGGAGCGCCGTGGGTTCGCGCGTGGGCCGGCATGACGCGTTCCAGACCGGCGTGCACTGCCCCGAGCAGTGCCCCGAGCCGTGCGCACTGCCCCGGTGTGAGCTGCCCGCCGTGCCGGTGCCGACCGTCGATCCAGGGGTGCAGGGCGTACGCGTGGCCGCCGACCACGGCGACCGTGCGCCCGTCCCGGGCGGGCAGCGGCGGGGCCACCGGCACGCCCAGTTCGGCCAGGCTCCGGGTGGCCCGGTGCTGGCGGACGATCGCGGCCGGATCCGCGGTCTCGGGGTCGAAGTGATGCTTGAGGAAGTAGCGGCCGTGGGTCGTCCGCAGGCGGTAGCCGCGGTTGAGCAGCCCTTCGTCGACGGGTTCGCAGGTCACCGCGGAACCGGCGGAATACCTGCGCAGCAGGGCGCCCAGAGGGGGCGTGCAAGGAACAGGGGGTGGTACACGTAAGCACGACACGCGCCAGATGCTAGGGCACCGCGCGAGGCCGTGAGCTGGGCGTTGTCGCATTAAGTCATTTCCGGTCGCACTGTGTGCTCGATCTGCCGCCGGGCGGGTGCCCGGGCGCGGGACACGACCCTTCCCGTGTCCGGGGTCTCCGGGATAACGTGCCGGTGCTCCGGCCTCCTGCAAGGCTGTGACCAGCGCGCCTTTCCCGCCTTTCCGATTTACTTGGAAATCCAAGCAAAATCGCAGGTCAGGAAGGGTTTCACAGAAATGTGGCGCACTGGGTAACGTGCTATTTGCAGGTCGCTCGCCGGGGCACCTGTCACGCCTGTTCCCGGCCGGGCGGCACCCACCCCGTGCCCGTGGTCGAGAAGAGGTGAGCCTCCCCCAGGCCTCGACGCGCTGGAGGGGGACCCCAGACCTGCCGGCAACCCCGGGGGTCGGACCGACGGAGGAGCACACGTGACCGTGGAGAGTACTGCCGCGCGCACACCGCGACGCGGCGCCGGAAGCGATGCCGGCGCCACCGGCACCAAGCGCACTACCGACACCACCGGCACCACCGCCAAGAAGGCGACCCCGGCGAAGAAGGCGACCCCCGCCAAGAAGGCGACCCCCGCCAAGAAGGCGTCCACGGTGAAGAAGGCCACCGTCGCCAAGAAGGCCCCGGCGGCCGGGAGGACCGGCGGCGCGAAGCCGCAGAGCGTCGCCGAACCCGGCCTCCTCCAGCTGCTGACGCCCGAGGGCGAGCGGGTCGAGAACGCCGAGTTCGACCAGTACGTCTCCGGCGTCACCCCGGAGGATTTCCGCGGCCTGTACCGCGACATGGTGCTCACCCGTCGCTTCGACGCCGAGGCCACCGCGCTCCAGCGCCAGGGCGAGCTGGGCCTGTGGGCCTCGCTGCTGGGCCAGGAGGCGGCGCAGATCGGCTCCGGGCGCGCGCTGCGCGACGACGACTACGTCTTCCCGACCTACCGCGAGCACGGCGTCGCCTGGTGCCGCGGGGTGGATCCGACCAACCTGCTCGGCATGTTCCGCGGCGTCAACAACGGCGGCTGGGACCCGAACGGCAACAACTTCCACCTGTACACGATCGTCATCGGCTCCCAGGCGCTGCACGCCACGGGCTACGCGATGGGTGTCGCCAAGGACGGCACGGACAGCGCGGTGATCGCCTACTTCGGCGACGGCGCCTCCAGCCAGGGCGACGTGGCCGAGGCCTTCACCTTCTCCGCGGTCTACAACGCCCCGGTGGTGTTCTTCTGCCAGAACAACCAGTGGGCGATCTCCGAGCCGACCGAGAAGCAGTCCCGCGTTCCGCTGTACCAGCGTGCGCAGGGCTTCGGCTTCCCGGGCGTACGGGTGGACGGCAACGACGTGCTGGCGAACCTCGCCGTGACCCGGTGGGCGCTGGAGCGGGCCCGCGCAGGTGAGGGGCCGACACTGATCGAGGCGTTCACCTACCGCATGGGTGCCCACACCACCTCCGACGACCCCACCCGCTACCGCCACGACGAGGAACGGGTTTCCTGGGAGGCCAAGGACCCGATCCTGCGCCTTCGCCGTTACCTGGAGTCCGCACACCACACGGACGAGGGATTCTTCGCGGAACTGGAGACCGAGAGCGAGACGTTGGGCAAACGAGTGCGCGAAGCGGTCCGCGCCATGAAGGACCCCGACCACTTCGCCATCTTCGAGAACGTCTACGCGGACGGACACGCCCTCGTCGACGAGGAGCGGGCCGAGTTCGCCGCGTACCAGGCGTCGTTCGCGGACGCAGACGGGGGTAAGTGACATGGCGGAGAAGACGGCTCTGGCCAAGGCGATCAACGAATCGCTGCGCCGCGCCCTGGAGGAGGACCCCAAGGTCCTCGTCATGGGTGAGGACGTCGGCAAGCTCGGCGGTGTGTTCCGGGTGACGGACGGACTGCAGAAGGACTTCGGCGAGAGCCGCGTCATCGACACCCCGCTCGCCGAGTCGGGCATCGTCGGCACCGCGATCGGCCTCGCCCTGCGCGGCTACCGTCCGGTGGTCGAGATCCAGTTCGACGGTTTCGTGTTCCCGGCGTACGACCAGATCGTCACGCAGCTCGCGAAGATGCACGCGCGGTCGCTGGGCAAGGTGAAGCTCCCGGTCGTCGTGCGCATCCCCTACGGCGGCGGCATCGGTGCGGTGGAGCACCACTCCGAGTCCCCGGAGTCGCTGTTCGCGCATGTGGCGGGCCTGAAGGTGGTCTCGCCGTCGAACGCGTCGGACGCGTACTGGATGATGCAGCAGGCCGTCCGGAGCGACGACCCGGTGATCTTCTTCGAGCCCAAGCGGCGCTACTGGGACAAGGCCGAAGTCAACACCGAGGCGATCCCCGGCCCGCTGCACACCGCGCGCGTGGTCCGCGAGGGCACCGACCTGACGCTGGTGGCGTACGGCCCGATGGTGAAGCTCTGCCAGGAGGTCGCGGACGCGGCCGCCGGGGAGGGCCGCTCCCTGGAGGTGCTGGACCTGCGCTCGGTCTCCCCGCTCGACTTCGACTCGATCCAGGCGTCGGTGGAGAAGACCCGTCGTCTGGTCGTCGTCCACGAGGCACCGGTGTTCTTCGGTTCGGGCGCGGAGATCGCCGCGCGGATCACGGAGCGCTGCTTCTACCACCTGGAGGCCCCGGTCCTTCGGGTGGGCGGATACCACGCCCCGTACCCGCCGGCCCGCCTGGAGGAGTCCTACCTCCCGGACCTGGACCGGGTGCTGGACGCCGTCGACCGCTCGCTGGCGTACTGAGAGGGGGAGAGAGCCATGACGACGACACAGACGCCCGTGCGTGAGTTCAGGATGCCCGACGTGGGCGAGGGACTGACCGAGGCCGAGATCCTCAAGTGGTACGTCCAGCCCGGTGACACGGTCACCGACGGCCAGGTGGTGTGCGAGGTCGAGACGGCGAAGGCGGCCGTGGAGCTTCCCATCCCCTATGACGGGGTGGTCCGCGCACTGCACTTCCCCGAGGGCACCACGGTGGACGTGGGCACCTCCATCATCGCGGTGGACGTCTCGGGGGGCGCGGCCCCGAAGACCCCCGCCGAGCCGGCCGCCGAAACCCCGGCCGCCGCCGAGCGGCCGGCTGAAGCCGGGCCGACGGCGGCGGTCGGCTCGGGCCGCCAGCCCGTACTGGTCGGCTACGGCGTGGCGACGTCCTCCACGCGACGCCGCCCCCGCAAGGCCGCCCCGGACCTCCCCGCCCAGCAGGCGGCAGCCTCCGCCGTACCGGCGGAACTGAACGGCCACGCGGCGGTACCCGTACCGGCACCCGAGCCCGCTCCCGCTCCTGAGCCCGCACCGGTCGCCGGAGGGCAGCGCCCGCTGGCGAAGCCGCCGGTGCGCAAGCTGGCGAAGGACCTCGGCGTCGACCTGGCGACGGTCACCCCGAGCGGCCCGGACGGCGTCATCACCCGCGAGGACGTCCACGCGGCGGTGGCCGCCACCGGGGCCGGTCCCACGGCACCGGAGCCCGGGGCACCCGCCCCGGCAGTCCCCGCCGCTCCCGCCTCCGTGCCGGCTCCCGCGTCGTACGACACCGCTCGCGAGACCCGCATCCCGGTCAAGGGCGTCCGCAGGGCGACGGCGGCGGCGATGGTCGGCTCGGCGTTCACGGCGCCGCATGTCACGGAGTTCGTGACGGTGGACGTGACGCGGACGATGAAGCTGGTCGAGGAGCTGAAGCAGGACAAGGAGTTCGCGGGCCTGCGGGTGAATCCGCTCCTGCTGATCGCCAAGGCTTTGCTGGTCGCGATCAGGCGCAACCCGGACGTCAACGCGTCCTGGGACGAGACGGCCCAGGAGATCGTGGTCAAGCACTACGTCAACCTGGGCATCGCGGCGGCCACCCCGCGCGGTCTGGTCGTCCCGAACATCAAGGACGCGCACACCAAGACGCTGCCCCAGCTCGCCGACTCCCTGGGCGAGCTGGTGTCCACGGCCAAGGAGGGCAGGACGTCCCCGGCCGCGATGCAGTCGGGCACGGTGACGATCACCAACGTCGGCGTCTTCGGCGTCGACACGGGCACGCCGATCCTCAACCCCGGCGAGTCCGCGATCCTCGCGGTCGGTGCGATCAAGCTCCAGCCGTGGGTCCACAAGGGAAAGGTGAAACCCCGTCAGGTCACGACCCTGGCCCTGAGCTTCGACCACCGCCTGGTCGACGGCGAACTGGGCTCCAAGGTCCTGGCCGACGTGGCGGCGATCCTGGAACAGCCGAAGCGGTTGATGTCCTGGGCGTGAGGGCCAGGAACCGAATAGGTTCGTCACAGGAGGGGCGCCGCGAGTCGGAGTTGCGGCGCCCCTCCTGCCGTGTCCGGGCCCAGACCTGATGGAGCACGTACACCGGAGCGCCGTCCCGGCCCGGCCCCGCCCCGCGAGCGAGTGCAGGCGTGCTTGCACAGCAGCCGGAGGCATTCATTGACACGGCGTACGGGGATCCCCGTACGGGCGGCGATCGACTCCAGCGGCTCGCGCAGCTCACCCTCTTCGACGAGCACCGGGGCGATCACCACGGCCACCGCCCACACGTCCCCGGTCACGGACAACCGTTGCCGCCAGTCGGCCAGCACCGACTCGGTGGTGGGCAGCGCGGTGAGGTGGCCATGGAGCGTCCGACGTTCGAGGACGAGGGTGTCGAACCGGTCTGCGATACGTTCCATCGCCCGGACCGCGGCCTGTTGCACGGCGAGGGCGGCCTGTCGCGTGGCCGGCGTCTCCCTGTGCAACGCGATCGGTTCGCGCTGCCCGCCGACCGGTTCCCCGTCCAGTCGGAGGTTGTGCGCTTCCAGTTGGACGGGGGCATCCAGGCATGGGAAAGGGGCCCACCGGGATCGGTGAGCCCCGTGACGACCCGCGTAACTTCGTACCTTCGTACCTTCGAGAGGATCAGATCTTGCCGAAGCCGTAGTTCATGATCTTCTTGGTGTCCGTTTCGCGCTGGACGGACCCCGTCGAGGCCAGGACCGTGCCGATGACCGTCTTGCCGTTGCGCGTCGCGGCGAAGACCAGGCAGTACTTGGCCTCCGGGCCCGAGCCGGTCTTCACGCCGGTCGTGCCGCTGTAACTGCTCAGCAGCCCGTTGGTGTTGGTCCACGGCGCCATCGTGCGGGTGCTGCCCGTCTTCGTGACGGTCTTCGCCGTGTACTTCTTCGTCCTGACGATCGCGCGGAAGTCGGCGCTCTTCATCGCGCTGCTGGCGATCTTCGTCAGGTCGCGCGGCGTGGAGTAGTTCTTGCCCTTGCCGATGCCGTCGAACGAGTCGAAGTTGGTGTTCTTCAGGCCCAGTTTCCTCGCGTCGGCGTTCATCTTGCCGATGAAGGACTTCACGCGCGCGGCCCGAGTCGAGCCGGTGCCGAACTTGTCGGCCAGCGCGTACGCCGCGTCGCAGCCGGACGGCAGCATCAGGCCGTACAGCAGTTGGCGCACGGTGACCTTGTCGCCGACGATCAGTCGTGCGGACGACGCGTTGTTCGCCACGATGTAGTCGCTGTAGGCCATCTGGATCGTGACCTTGGCGTCCAGGTTCAGGTTCTTCTGCGCGAGCACGACCTTCGCGGCCATGATCTTCGTCGTGGAACCGGTCGAACGCCGGGTGTCCGCGGCCTTGGTGTAGAGGGACTTGCCGTTCGCGTTGTTCATCACGAAGCCGCCCTTGGCGGCGATCGTGGGCACGGTGGCGGCCTGCGCGGGTGCCGCGCAGAGGGTGCCGGAGGCCAGCACGGCGCCGGTGGTCACCGCGACGCCGACGGCTCTGCGGACCCGGATGCCTTGAATGCCGATGTTCAACTGAATACCCCGATTGCGTCGAATGTCCCGTTGTTGTGGCCGACTTGAGGCGCGACCCGGAGGGGCCGCACGAGTCTGACGCACACCCGGCGCGGATGGTTGTACGGGAAGGCCGGGACTGCTTTCGGGGTTCGCATCGTGGACGGGGCGCGGTTCGTCGTGCCGGGGCCCCGGACTGCTGCTCGCCCTCCCCCGCCCCGCCGAGGTGGCGGCGGGCCGGAGTGGCGGTACTCGTACCGGTCCCGGCCCGCCCCGCGTACGGCGGTGTGCTCTGTCGAGCAGCGCGCGGGCCCGGCCGTACGGGAGCCGGGCGAAGCCTTCGAACCGGCCCCGCAGCTCGGGGAACGTCAGCCACCCGTCAAGGCCGACGAAGGCTTGACGCACGATCTGACCTGGATGTCCCAGGCCTTCGGTCTCGCGTGAACCGCCCGCGCGGCCGGTCCGGATGACGGACGGATGCGTCCATGCGTACGTGTTGTATCTATCCTGTCGGCATGAGTTCGGTCCCCGTGAAGCAACCCCCCGCCGCCGATCGCGTCTACGCCCATGTCAAACAGGGTGTCCTGGAGCGCCGTTACGAGGGCGGCACGCTGCTGACCGAGGGGGAGCTGGCTGACGCCGTCGGGGTCTCGCGCACACCGGTGCGCGAGGCGCTGCTGCGGCTGGAGGCCGAGGGGCTGATCCGGCTCTACCCGAAGAAGGGCGCCCTCGTTCTGCCCGTCTCCGCGCAGGAGATCGCCGACGTCGTCGAGACCCGGCTGCTCGTCGAGGAGCACGCGGTGCGCAAGGCCGTCCCCGCGTCCCCGGGGCTCATCGAGCGGCTGGAGGCCCTGCTCGCCCGGCAGAAGGAGCAGGCCACCGCCGGTGACTTCGCCGCCGCGTCCGTCACCGACCGCTGTTTCCACGCCGAGATCGTCCGCAGCGGCGGCAACGAGATCCTCTCCCGTCTCTACGACCAGCTCCGCGACCGTCAGCTGCGCATGGGAGTAGCCGTCATGCACTCGCACCCCGACCGCATCGCCAAGACCCTCTCCGAGCACCGGGAGATCCTCGAGGCGCTGCGCTCGGGGGACCCGGACGCGGCCGCCGAGGTCGTGGGCCGGCACGTCGGCTGGTTCTCCCACCTGGCCCGGGGAGAAGTGCGATGAGCGGTACCGGAGTTGCGGGTGCCCTGCCCGTGGACCCCCCGGGCGGGCGGCGCGCCCTGGTGATGTGGGGGATCGGCGTCTCGGTCTACTTCGTCGCCGTCACCTTCCGTACGTCCCTGGGCGTGGCCGGCCTCGACGCGGCCGACCGCTTCGGCGTCAACGCCTCCGCCCTGTCCACCTTCTCCATCCTCCAGCTGCTGGTCTACGCGGGCATGCAGATACCCGTCGGCCTGCTCGTCGACCGGCTCGGCACCAAGAAGGTGCTGGGCATCGGCGTCGTGCTGTTCACCGTCGGGCAGCTCGGCTTCGCCCTCTCCCCGTCGTACGGCATGGCGCTCGCCTCCCGCGCCCTGCTCGGCTGCGGGGACGCCATGACGTTCATCAGCGTGCTGCGGCTGGGCGGCCGGTGGTTCCCGGCCCGGCGCGGGCCGCTGATCGGGCAGTTCGCCGGGCTGGCCGGCATGGCGGGCAACCTCGTCTCCACCCTGGTCCTGGCCCGGCTGCTGCACGGCGTCGGCTGGACGGCCGCCTTCGGGGGCAGCGCGCTCGCCGGTGTCGCGGTGTTCGTCCTGCTCGTCCTGTTCCTGAAGGACCACCCCGAGGGCCACGAGCCCGGACCCGTCCCGCACCGGGGCGCCGCCTACGTACGCCGGCAGATCGCCGCCTCCTGGCGCGAACCGGGGACCCGGCTCGGGATGTGGGTGCACTTCACGACGCAGTTCCCGGCGATGGTGTTCCTGCTGCTGTGGGGCATGCCGTACCTCGTCGAGGAGCAGGGGCTGTCCCGGGCCGCCGCCGGTGAGCTGCTCACCCTCGTGGTGCTGTCCAACATGGTCTTCGGACTGGCCTACGGCCAGGTCATCGGGCGTCATCACGGCGCGCGGCTGCCGCTGGCCCTCGGGACGGTGGGGGCGACGGCCCTGCTGTGGGCCGCCACGCTGGCCTACCCGGCCGAGACGGCGCCGATGTGGCTGCTCGTGATGCTGTGCACGGTGCTGGGCGCCTGCGGACCGGCCTCGATGATCGGCTTCGACTTCTCCCGTCCGGTGAACCCGCCGGAACGGCAGGGCACGGCGTCCGGCATCACCAACATGGGCGGTTTCATCGCGTCCATGACCACCCTGTTCGCCGTCGGCGTCCTGCTGGACGCGACCGGCGGGGACTACGGCGTCGCCTTCACCGCGGTCTTCGTCCTCCAGGCCCTCGGGCTCACCCAGATCCTGCGGCTGCGCGGGCAGGCGGCGCGCAGGGAACGGGAACGGCTGGTCGCCAGCCGGGTGGAGAGCGTGCACGTGCCGGTGTAGGGACGCGGGAGTGCCCGGGGCGGGAGCGCCGGGTGCCGGCCATCGCACCCGCGCCTCCCGCTGCCCACACCGGTACACCTAGGGCGTCACCGCGAAGTGGCGCAGGATCGCCGCCGCCAGGTCCGGGTCGCCCTCCGTCTTCACCCGGCCCGACATCGCGTCCGGCGTCACCCGGCCGCAGGCCAGGCGGACGTACGTCTCCCAGTCGAGGACGAGGGTGACGGCCGGGCCGAGGGCCGGGGCGGTCTCCAGCGTGCCGCGGCCCTGGATGTCGACGCGGACGGTGCGCAGGAACTCCACGGGGCCGTGGACGTCGATGACCACGGCCGAGCTGCGCGGTGCCTGGGCCTTCTCGGCGACCACCCGCGGCAGCTCGGCGAGCAGCACGTCGCGGGCGATGTGCGCGCCGGGGGAGTCGAGGTTGCCGGGGCGGCCGAGGGCCGTCCGCAGGTCCTGCTCGTGCACCCACACGTCGAACGCGTGCCGGAGCATGGACTCCTCCAGCGTGAGCTCCGAACCGAGCGGGCCGCGCACCGTTCTGCCCGGCTCACGCGACTCGTTCCGCAGCTGGCGGCTGCGGCGGATGACGACGTACTCCAGCTCGGAGGTCATCTCCGGTGCCGTGTGGTGGCGGCGCACGTCGACCTGGATCTCCGCGTAGCGCTGCCGGTCGTTGGTGACGTGGAACAGGTCGCGCGGCAGGGTGTGGATGGGGCGGGGGTCGCCCAGCATCTCGGTGTCCAGTCCGATGACATGGGAGACCACATCGCGGACCGACCACCCCGGGCACGGCGTCCGCCGGTTCCAGTCGGCCTCCACGAGCGGCTGCACCAGCTCGGATATCGCCTCGACGGAGTGGTTCCAGGCGTCGGCGTAGGGCTGGAGGGTGGGATGCAGACTCACGGAACGGGACCCCTCGGCGGTCGGTACACGGGCGGTTGCGGCGGCGGTGCCAGTGGGTGGTGGCTGCACTCGGCGGGCGTCTCGGGACTCCCCCGGTTCTCGGCTACGCTCGAACCGGGAGGGCCCCCAAGTTACGCTGCGGTGAGGCACCCCGGCAGTGCTTTCGTGTGACGATCGTAGGCCGTGCCGACGAGTCGAATGCCAGGACGGTGGTATTGTGCGCGCTTCGTTGCTCCAAGTCGCCGTGAACGAGGGTGAATCGGTCGAATCCCGTCGGCGCAGGGTCGCCGCTCTGGTGCGGGAGCAGGCCGGAGCCGACCTCGTCGTCCTGCCGGAACTGTGGACGACCGGCGCGTTCGCCTACGAGGACTTCGCGCACGAGGCGGAAGCCCTCGACGGGCCGACCCGCGAGGCGATGGCCGCGGCCGCGCGCGACGCGGGCGTATGGCTGCACGCGGGATCCGTCCCGGAGCGGGGCCCCGCCGGCGGCGCTCCCCCGGTGGGTGACGGGCCGCTCCACAACACCTCGCTCGTCTTCTCCCCCGCCGGCGACCTGGCCGCCGTCTACCGCAAGATCCACCGCTTCGGCTTCGACGAGGGCGAGGCCGTGCTGATGAGTGCGGGCGACGCGCTGGTGACGGTGGAGCTGCCGCACACCACGCTCGGTGTGGCGACCTGCTACGACCTCCGCTTCCCCGAACTCTTCCGCGGTCTGGTCGACGCCGGGGCCGAGACGCTCGTCGTCCCGGCGGGCTGGCCGGACCGCCGCCGGTCCCACTGGACGCTGCTGGCGCAGGCGCGCGCCGTGGAGAACCAGGCGTTCGTCCTCGCGTGCGGAACGGCCGGGACCCACGCCGGAGTTCCGCAGGCGGGTCACTCGATCGTGGTCGACCCGTGGGGAGAGGTGCTGGCCGAGGCGGGCCCGGGCGAGCAGGTCCTCACGGTCGACTTCGACCCGGCAGAGGTCGCGAAGACCCGCGACCGGTTCCCGGCCCTCAAGGACCGCGTCCTCGGCCTGGACCGCCCGCACCGCTGAGCCCGCGCCCCGGTACTGCTGAGGGCCACCCGTCGGCCGTCATGGCGCGGTGAACACGCTCACGGAGCAGGGCGCGACGCTGCTCGTGCAGTTCGGGGGGCTCCTGCGCGGTCGCCGCGTAGACATTGCTGACCGGTGACCACGCCATCGACATGGCGACAACCATGGACATCACGTCGAACGGGTCTCCGTGGCGTACCAGGCCGACGGCCTGGGCCTCGGCGACGGCGCGCAGTTTGCGGTCGTCGAGGCGGTCGGGGTCGTCGACCAGGTGGCCGGCCGGGCGTCGCTCCGGGCGTGCCCAGGTGGCCAGCCGGATGAGGTCGGGGCGGCGGAGATACTCGCCGTACAGGCGTACGGCCCAGTCCGCGAGGTCGGTGGCGTCGATCGGGACGACGTTCACGATCCGTTCCCACCGCGATCAGCAGCGCCGGGTCCGCGTCGTCCCGTACGACGTCGACGCCGTACGTCTCCCGAATGTGCCGCCAGCGCCGTGAGACCACGGCGAGCAGCTCACCGTCGTATTCCACGGCGAACTCACGGTCGAGGATCTTGCCGCTGACGTCCAGCTCGGTGCCGTCCCTCAGGGCGACCCGGTAGTGGTTGCGCGGCAGGGAGAGCCGCTTGCGCCGGATCGTCGCCAGATCCTCGTCGTCGCCAGATCCTCGCCGTCCCGCTCGATCACCATGGTGTCGCGCAGGGCGAACATCTTCTTGCGGATGTCGATGAGGACGCGGCCCTGGACGTCCTTCAGTTCGAACGTGTCCCGCAGTCGCATGGCCTTGCCGTCGACGAGGAAGATCTTGTTGCCCCGGTCGTCCTCGATCCAGTAGTCGTCACCGATCCCGAGGATCCGGTCGCGTACGAGGAATCTCGTGACACCAGGGGTGCCCTCTCTCCCGTGTGCCGACGCCGCCGCTGGGCCGATTGCCGGGGCCCGGGCCGGGCCCGACGCCCCGTCAGACCCCGTACCCGTCGCTGTAACCGTCGCGGCTGCGCGGACGGGTGTCGTCGACGACCGGTGTGGCGGGCGGTACGACGATGCGCCTGCGCCGCGCGATGCTGCTGAAGGTCGCCACACCGATCAGGCCGACGATCATGAGGATGATGCCGACCAGGTCAAGGTTGACCCCCTGCATGTCCCAGTCGGTCGCGAAGGTGAGGATCGCCCCTGCGGCGATCAGGATGATGCACCCTCCGAGTCCCATGAGTGCCGCCTTCCTGGCCGGTGCTTCCGGCTCTTCCCCGGTCCTTCCGGTTGCTTCCGGGTACCCGGGCAGTCATCACTCATGCGTCGGAGGCGAGTTGACCTCCTGCCGGAGGAGGCGGGCGTCCGGCAGGAGGTCGGCCCGCTCTAGCTGTTCAAGAACGCCGTCAGTGCGTTCGCCAGCAGGAACGGGTCCTTCGCTCCGCACAGTTCGCGCGCGCTGTGCATCGACAGGATGGCCACGCCGATGTCGACGGTCCTGATGCCGTGCCGGGCCGCGGTGATCGGACCGATGGTGGTGCCGCACGGCATGGAGTTGTTGGAGACGAACGACTGGAAGGGCACACCCGCCTCCTCGCAGGCCGCCGCGAACACGGACCGGCCCGAACCGTCCGTGGCGTAGCGGTTGTTGACGTTGACCTTGAGGATCGGGCCGCTGTCGACGCGCGGGTGGTGCGTGGGGTCGTGCCGCTCCGCGTAGTTGGGGTGGACGGCGTGTCCGGTGTCCGAGGAGAGACAGACGGTGCCGGCGAAGGCGCGCGCCCGGTCCTCGTACGAGCCGCCGCGGGCGAACACCGAGCGTTCCAGCACGCCGCCGAGCAGCGGTCCGTCCGCACCGGTGTCGGACTGGGAGCCGTTCTCCTCGTGGTCGAAGGCGGCGAGGACGGGGATGTGGGGCAGATCCGCCCCGGCCGCGGCGGACGCCGTCAGCGCGGCCGTTCCGGCGTGCACGGACAGCAGGTTGTCCATGCGCGGGCCGGCCAGCAGTTCCTCGTCGCGGCCCAGGTACGCCGGCGGTTCCACGGAGTGCACCATCAGGTCCCAGCCGGTGACCTCGCCGGACGGGACCCCGGCGGTGTCCTCCAGGAAGGCGATGAGGTCGCCGTCGCGCACGTCCTCACCCAGGCCCCAGACCGGCTGCATGTGGCGCTGCTTGTCGAGCTTGAGGCCGTCGGCGTTGACCGAGCGGTCCAGGTGGACGGCGAGCTGCGGGACACGCAGCAGCGGACGGTCGACGTTCACCAGCCGGGTCGATCCGTCCCGCAGGGACAGCCGGCCGGCCAGGCCCAGGTCGCGGTCGAGCCAGGAGTTGAGCAGCGGGCCGCCGTAGATCTCCACGGCCACCTGGCGCCAGCCCTGTGTCCCGCTGTCGGGCCGTGGCTTCACCCGCAGGTTGGGGGAGTCGGTGTGGGCGCCGACGATCCGGAACGGCGTGTGGGGGGCCGCGCCCTCGGGCGCGTACCAGGCGACGATCGCGCCGCCGCGCAGTACGTACCTGCCGCCGGCCGTCCCGTCCCAGGCGTCCGTCTCCACGACCTGCCGGAAGCCTGCCTTCTCCAGCCGCTCGGCGGCGTTCGCCACCGCGTGGTAAGGCGTGGGTGAGGCGGCGAGGAAGGTCATCAGGTCGTCGGTGTGGCCGCGGTCGAAGCGGGGGGGTTCGCTCATGGGTTCAACCTTAACGAGGGCGAGGGCCCGCTTCCCTGTGCGGAAGCGGGCCCTCGTACGGGCTCGGACGGTTCCCGGACGGTCTCGGAGGGAATCTCGGACGGGATCTCCTCCGATCCCGTGCCGGGAGGTCCGGGGACGTCCTAGAAGGCCGCCTCGTCCAGCTCCATCAGGTCCAGCTCGACGCCCTCGGCGACCTTGCGGGCCAGGGTGACGCCGGGGAGCACGTTGGCCGCGAAGAACCTCGCCGCGGCGATCTTGCCGGTGTAGAAGGGGACGTCCTTGCCGGAGGCCGTCTGGAGCTTGCCGGCGGCGACCGCGGCCCCCCGCAGGAGCAGGTAGCCGACGATGACGTCGCCGGAGGCCATCAGCAGGCGGGTGGTGTTCAGACCCACCTTGTAGATGTTCTTGACGTCCTGTTCGGTGGCCGCGAGGTCGGTGAGCATCAGGCCGACGATGGCCTCCAGCTCGACGGTGGCCTTGGACAGGTGCTCGCGGGCGCCCGCCAGTTCCTCACCGCCGGTGCCGAGGGCGAGGAACTGCTTGATGTCCTCGGCGACCGAGTTCAGGGCCGCGCCCTGGTTGCGGACGATCTTCCGGAAGAAGTAGTCCTGGCCCTGGATCGCGGTGGTGCCCTCGTACAGGGTGTCGATCTTGGAGTCGCGGATGTACTGCTCGATCGGGTACTCCTGCAGGAAGCCCGAGCCGCCGAAGGTCTGCAGCGACTGGGCGAGCTGCTCGTAGCCCTTCTCGGAGCCGTAGCCCTTGACGATGGGCAGGAGCAGGTCGTTGAGCGCGTGCTCGGCCGAGGTGTCCTCGCCGGCCGCCGCCTTGACCGCGATCGTGTCCTGCACCGAGGCGGTGTGCAGGACGAGCGCGCGCATGCCCTCCGCGTACGCCTTCTGCGTCATCAGCGAGCGGCGTACGTCGGGGTGGTGGGTGACGGTGACCTTGGGGGCGGACTTGTCCATGAAGTTCGCGAGGTCCGGGCCCTGGACGCGCTCCTTGGCGTACTCCAGCGCGTTGAGGTAGCCGGTGGAGAGGGTGGAGATCGCCTTCGTGCCGACCATCATGCGGGCGAACTCGATGATGCGGAACATCTGGCGGATGCCGTCGTGCTTGTCGCCGATCAGCCAGCCCTTGGCGGGGTGCCGGTCACCGAAGGTCATCTCGCAGGTGTTGGACGCCTTCAGGCCCATCTTGTGCTCGACGTTCGTGGCGTACACGCCGTTGCGCTCGCCCGGCTCGCCGCTCTCGGCGTCGAAGAGGTACTTCGGAACGAGGAAGAGGGACAGGCCCTTGGTGCCGGGTCCGGCGCCCTCGGGACGCGCGAGCACGTAGTGGAGGATGTTCTCCGACATGTCGTGCTCACCCGAGGTGATGAACCGCTTCACGCCCTCGATGTGCCAGGAGCCGTCCTCCTGCTCCACGGCCCTGGTGCGGCCGGCGCCCACGTCCGAGCCGGCGTCCGGCTCGGTGAGGACCATGGTGGAGCCCCACTGCCGCTCGACGGCGATCTGCGCGGTCTTCTTCTGCGCGTCGTTGCCCTCGTCGTACAGGATTCCGGCGAAGGCGGGGCCGGAGGAGTACATCCACACGGCCGGGTTGGCGCCCAGGATCAGCTCGGCGTACGCCCAGATCAGCGATGGGGGAGTCGTCGTGCCGCCGATGGCCTCGGGCAGGCCCAGACGCCAGTACTCGGAGTCCATGAAGGCCTGGTAGCTCTTCTTGAAGGACGCGGGAACCGGTGCGGTGCTGGTCTCCGGGTCGAAGACCGGCGGGTTGCGGTCGGCGTCGGCGAAGGACTCGGCCAGCTCGTTCTCCGCGAGGCGGGTCAGCTCGTCGAGGACGCTCTTCGCGGTGTCGACATCCATCTCTTCGAACGGTCCGGTGCCGTACAGCTTGTCGCGCCCGAGTACCTCGAACAGGTTGAACTCGATGTCGCGGAGATTGGACTTGTAGTGCCCCATGGTGACGGCTCCCGGTCCGTAGAGAGAACGGCGAGGCACTTGGTTCCTCGCACAGGTTTGCATACCAACAAGTAGCTACGATGATGCTACCCGTCAGTAATAAGAAGCAAGCCCGATCCGGTCATGTGTGACGAGATCCGCGGTTCCGCCTCTGTTCTCCCCCGTCCGTCCCTACCCGCCCGTACTCCGCCCGGCCCCGCGGCGCTCTCGGTACGCTTGCGCGCATGTACGGCTACGACCAGAACGTAGGGGCACAGCAGGGGTATGCCCCGCCGCAGCAGCAGATGCCGGGCGGCTATGGGCAGCAGCAACAGCAGCAGCCGCTGTATCCGGAGCCGTCCGCACCGTCGCTCGCGGACGCGGTGCGCGCCTTCACCACGGGCCAGGTGACCGCCGAGGACTTCCAGCAGGTCTTCGCGACGTCCAAGGTGTACTGCCCGCGCGGCGACAACCCGGGCTTCCTCGCCCTGCACAGCACCCAGCAGCCGGTGATCCCGATGTTCACCTCGCTGAAGGAGCTGCGGCGGTACGCGGGCAAGGAGTCCAAGTACTTCGTGATCACCGGCGCCGAGGTGATCGACCTGCTGCCGACCGGCTACGGCTTCGTGCTGGACATGGAGGGCGAGCACCGGATGGTGTTCGACGCGAAGGCCGTGGAGCAGATGGTCGAGTTCGCGATGCGGCGCATGTACGGCTAGGTGTTCTGCCTCGGGAGGCTGCGGACGGGGGATTCGGGTCTCGGCCCCCTGCCCGGTCTGGAAGACTCGTGAAGATCTTGGGGTTCTGGACGTCGCGTGGCGGGCGGGTGGTCGCCGCCCGTCGAGGAACCCGCCGAGTCCGGAGGGAATGCCTTCCGGGCTTTCTCTGTTGGGAGTGACAGGAAGTTCAATGTTAAACTAAAATGACCGTACGAGAGAGGCACCGACATGCCTGCAGTGACCGTCGAGGACCTGCTGACGCTCCCCCGTGTGGCCGCTCCGGCCGACGCCGCGGTACGCCCCGTGCTCACCGTCACCACCGCGCCGAGCGGTTTCGAGGGCGAGGGCTTCCCGGTGCGCCGGGCGTTCGCCGGGATCAACTACCGCCATCTCGACCCGTTCATCATGATGGACCAGATGGGTGAGGTGGACTACGCGCCAGGAGAGCCCAAAGGGACCCCTTGGCATCCGCACCGCGGCTTCGAGACCGTCACCTACATCGTCGACGGCATCTTCGACCACCAGGACAGCCAGGGCGGCGGCGGCACCATCACCAACGGCGACACCCAGTGGATGACGGCGGGCGCGGGTTTGCTGCACATCGAGGCGCCGCCGGAGCACCTGGTCGTGTCCGGCGGGCTGTTCCACGGCCTCCAGCTGTGGGTGAACCTGCCGGCCAAGGACAAGATGACGGCGCCGCGCTACCAGGACATCCGCAGCGGCAGCGTCCAACTGCTCACCTCCCCCGACGGCGGCGCGCTCCTTCGCGTCATCGCCGGTGAGCTGGACGGTCACGAGGGCCCCGGCATCACGCACACGCCGATCACGATGATCCACGCGACACTGGCACCGGGCGCCGAGATCACCCTGCCCTGGCGCGAGGCCTTCAACGGCCTCGCCTACGTGATGGCCGGCCGCGGCACGGTCGGCACCGACCGCCGTCCGGTCCACATGGGGCAGACGGCCGTCTTCGGCGCCGGTGGCTCACTGACCGTCCGCGCGGACGAGAGGCAGGACTCGAACACGCCGGACCTGGACGTCGTCCTGCTCGGCGGCCTCCCGATCCGCGAGCCGATGGCCCACTACGGTCCGTTCGTGATGAACACCCGCGAGGAGCTCCAGCAGGCCTTCGACGACTTCCAGAAGGGCCGCCTGGGCACCGTTCCGGCCGTGCACGGCATGTCGGCATCGGGACCGCAGGAGTCCTGACCCGCCTGGTGTGTGGTGGCCCCGTCCGGTCCCGGGCGGGGCCACCGGCCGTTCCCGGCTCTGCGTACCGTTACGGGCGACGGTGCTTCCCGTACTGCCCGCCCTGCTCGGTGGGCGCTCCTGCGGCTGCCGCGGCGGCGGACGGTGACGGTGAGGGCTTTCACGGGGCGGTGCGGTCCTCGTGGGGCTTGCGGTCCTGGTGGGGCGCCGAGGCGGCGGTCTCGTCGGTCCCGTCCGGCGGGTTGTCCGATTCATCCAGTTCGAACCAGATGCTCTTGCCCTGGCCGCGCGGGGCGACGCCCCAGGAGTGGGCCAGGAGTTCGATCAGGAGCAGGCCGCGACCGGAGGACGCCAGCTCGCCCGGTGCGCGGATGTGCGGGAGGTCGGCGCCTCCGTCGGTGACCTCGATGTGCATCCGGCGTCCTTCGGGCCCGCCGACGACCTCGGCTTGGAGGAGTGCGTCGGTGTCGGTGTGCACGAGGACGTTGGTGAGTACCTCCGACAGGAGCAGGACCGCCGAGTCGACCTGGTCCGGCGAGCACCAGTCGTGCAGCAGCTCGCGCAGGTGCTGCCGGGCCTCCGCGACCCGTTCCGGCTCGGACTGCTCCACCGTCAGCATGGTGCGGCGCAGCGCCCGCCGTACCGTGCCCGGACCGGCGCCGAGGCCCTCGGCCTGCCGGGTGAGCAGCAGCAGCGCGATGTCGTCCTCGCGGCGGTCGGTCAGGGGGCCGGTGGTGTGGTGCGAGGAGGGGCCGTGGACCGCCTGCACCAGGGCGTCGGCCAGTTCCTCCAAGCTGCCCCGGTGGCGTTCGAGGACGGTGCGCAGCCGCCGCCAGCCGGTGTCCAGGTCGTGGCCGCCGGTCTCGATCAGGCCGTCCGTGCAGACCAGCATGGTTTCGCCGGGCTCCAGGACCATGCGGGTGGTGGGGTAGTCGGCGTCCGGAGTGATGCCCAGGGGGACCCCGCCCGCCGTCTGCCGGGTCAGCACGGTCGCGTCGGGCATGCGGACCGCGGGATCGTGGTGTCCCGCGCGGGCGATGTCCAGCACCCCGCCGGTGGGGTCCACCTCGACGTACAGGCATGTCGCGTAGCGCGGATCGGCAGGGTCCGCCTCGTTGATCCCGTACAGGAAGCGGGAGGCGCGGGAGAGCACGGCGTCGGGCCGGTGTCCCTCGGAGGCGTACGCCCGCAGGGCTATGCGCAGCTGGCCCATGAGTCCGGCGGCCCGTACATCGTGGCCCTGCACATCCCCGATGACCAGGGCGAACCGTTCGTTCGGCAGCGTGATCACGTCGTACCAGTCGCCGCCGACCTGGAGGCCGCCGCCGGTGGGGACGTACCGGGCGGCGACGCTCATCCCCGGGATGCGCTGCGGGCCGAGCCTGGGCAGCATCGAGCGCTGCAGGTCGTTGGTGAGGGCCCGCTCGCTCTCGGCGGTGCCCGCTCGGGTCAGCGCCTGGGCCAGCATCCGCGCCACGGTGGTCAGCACCGACCGCTCGTCGGGGGTGAAGGCGACCGGGTGAGCGAAGACCGCCATCCAGGTGCCCATCGTGCGGCCGGACGCCGTCAGCGGCAGGAAGGCCCAGGACTGGTGGTCGAAGCGTTCGGCCAGCGGCCAGGTGAGGGGGTAGCGGGCCCGGTACTGCTGTGGGCTGGATACATAGATCGCGCGGCCCGTCCGGGCCACCTCGGCGGCAGGGAAGGCCGTGTCCAGGGGCATGGAGTACGGGCCTTCGGAGCCGGGCTCCGGTCCGTGGTGGCCGACGACGGTGAGCTGGTCGCCCGTCACGCCGTACACCGCGAGTCCGGCCGGTGAGAAGCCCGGCATCGAGAGGTTCGCCGCGACCCGCAGTACCTCCTGGGTCGAGCGCGCCTCGGCCAGCGCCCTGCCCGCGTCCAGCAGGAACGCCTCCCGGGACCGGCGCCAGTCGCCGGTGACCGCGCTGCGGTCGGCGGGGGTACCGGGTGCCGGATCGGTGACCTCCTGAAGGGTGCCTGTGAGCAGGTACGCCTTGCGCAGGGGGTCGAAGGTCGGCTTGGAGCGGCTGCGTACCACCCGTACGACCCGCCCCTGGTCGTCCATGATCCGGATGCGCACCTCGGCAAGGGTGCCTTCGGCGACGGCGAGCTGGACCACGCCGGTGATCTCGTTCCAGTCGACCGGGTGGAGTCGTGCCCGCACCTGGGCCTCCGTGAGGGTGACCTGCTCGGCGGGCAACTCCAGGAGCCGTGCCGAGACCTCGTCGACCGTCACCAGCCCGGCTGCCGTGTCCCAGTGCCATCTTCCGGTCTCGACGAGGGCGAGGACGTCCCTCATGGAAGGCAGGGGCTCACCAGTGCGCATTGCCCCACTTTATGAAGACCTGGGATGAAGGTGCCACCGGCGGTGCCCGCGGGGCCGGCCGATAAGCCTGGGGCGGCGATCTTGGACCGGCCGGTAGGCTTGAGGGAGTTTCACGTGAAACAACGACCCCGACACCAAGACCCCGATCCGCGAAGGCTGGATGAACGACGATGCATCGGTACAGGTCCCACACCTGCGGCGAGCTCCGCGCCTCTGACGTCGGCACCGACGTCCGGTTGAGCGGCTGGCTGCACAATCGGCGCGACCTGGGCGGCATCCTCTTCATCGATCTGCGCGATCACTACGGCATCACGCAGCTCGTGGCCCGTCCCGGTACGCCCGCCTACGAGGCCCTGGACCGGCTCTCCAAGGAGACCGTCGTCCGGATCGACGGCAAGGTCGTCTCCCGCGGCGCGGAGAACGTCAACCCCGAGCTGCCGACCGGCGAGGTCGAGGTCGAGGTCGGCGAGGTCGAGGTGCTGGGCGCGGCGGCCCCGCTCCCCTTCACGATCAACGCCGAGGACGGGGTCAACGAGGAGCGGCGCCTGGAGTACCGCTTCCTGGACCTGCGCCGCGAGCGCATGCACCGCAACATCCTGCTGCGGACGTCGGTGATCTCGGCCATCCGTCACAAGATGACGGCGCTGGGCTTCAACGAGATGGCGACGCCGATCCTCAGCGCCACCTCCCCCGAGGGCGCCCGCGACTTCGTCGTCCCGTCGCGTCTCAACGCGGGCAGGTTCTACGCGCTGCCGCAGGCTCCGCAGCAGTTCAAGCAGCTGCTGATGGTCTCCGGCTTCGACCGCTACTTTCAGATCGCGCCCTGCTTCCGCGACGAGGACGCCCGCGCGGACCGCTCGCCGGGCGAGTTCTACCAGCTCGACGTGGAGATGAGCTTCGTCGAGCAGGAGGACGTCTTCCAGCCGATCGAGAAGCTGATGACCGAGCTGTTCGAGGAGTTCGGCAACGGTCGCCATGTGACGTCCCCGTTCCCGCGGATCCCGTTCCGCGAGGCGATGCTGAAGTACGGCTCCGACAAGCCGGACCTGCGCGCCAAGCCGGAGCTCGTCGACATCACCGACGTCTTCGAGGGCTCGGAGTTCAAGGCGTTCGCCGGCAAGCACGTGCGCGCGCTGCCGGTGCCGGACGTCTCCGGCCAGCCGCGCAAGTTCTTCGACCAGCTCGGTGACTACGCGGTCGCGCAGGGCGCGAAGGGCCTGGCGTGGGTGCGGGTGGCCGAGGACGGCTCGCTGACCGGCCCGATCGCGAAGTTCCTCACCGAGGAGAACGTCGCCGAGCTGACCAAGCGGCTCTCGCTGGCCCCCGGCCACGCGGTGTTCTTCGGCGCGGGCGAGTTCGACGAGGTCTCGAAGATCATGGGCGCGGTCCGCGTCGAGGCCGCCAAGCGGGCCGGGCAGTTCGAGGAGGACGTCTTCCGCTTCTGCTGGATCGTCGACTTCCCGATGTACGAGAAGGACCCGGACACCGGCGCGATCGACTTCTCCCACAACCCGTTCTCGATGCCGCAGGGCGGCCTGGAGGCCCTGGAGACCCAGGACCCGCTGGACATCCTGGGCTGGCAGTACGACATCGTGTGCAACGGCGTCGAGCTGTCCTCCGGCGCGATCCGGAACCACGAGCCGGACATCATGATCAAGGCCTTCGAGATCGCGGGCTACGACCGTGAGACGGTCGAGGAGAAGTTCGCCGGCATGCTCCGCGCGTTCCGCTTCGGCGCCCCGCCGCACGGCGGCATCGCGCCCGGTGTCGACCGCATCGTCATGCTCCTCGCCGACGAGCCCAACATCCGCGAGACCATCGCCTTCCCGCTCAACGGCAACGCCCAGGACCTGATGATGGGCGCCCCGACCGAGCTGGACGAGGCCCGCCTGAAGGAACTGCACCTCTCGGTACGCAAGCCGCAGGCGAAGTAACCCGCGCAGCAGCGAAGGGCCCGGAAGCGTTCGGCGCTTCCGGGCCCTTTGTGGCCGGGCCTTTTCACCGGGCTCGCGTCAGGTGCCCCGGCTTGTCCCCGGTGGGTCCCCGGAGGTCGTGCGCGACCAGCTCGGCGAGCCGGTCGCGCAGCTGCTGCGGGGTGGGCGTGGACAGCACCGACCCACCCGAGGCGGGGCCGGGCTCGGAATCCGGGCCGGCGAGAGGTCGCTGGGTCACGATGCCTGACGAGGGGCGGTCACCGGCAGCGGGTACGGACTTCCGTGCGGAACCCGATCAGCCGCCTTCATCAGGCGACGCGTCACCCCGTTGGAAGGGGAGAGCGCTGCCGTCGGCGTTCGGTCCGGTCAGCCGGAGCCGCGGCTCCTCGTCGAGCCGGACGTCCGGGGCGTACTCCTGTGCCGCCGCCAGCAGCTCGCGTGATGGCCCGCCTCGATCTCCTCGTCGTCCTCCCGGTCCCCGGTGCCCAACTCATCAAGGAGACGCGCGGCGCGCTTGGCCCCGGCCGGGTCGTCTCGAAGGAGCGCGCGCCCGCGCTCGCGCCAGATGCCACCGGTCATAGTCGTACCTCCAGGTATCCGCGTGCCGGAGACGCACTTTCTTCGGATGGCGAGGGGTCCTTCCCGTCGGGCAGTCCGTTGACGCGCATCCCCGGCCGATGGAGCAGGGAGGTCCCTCCGTCAGCCGTGACTACTCGTTCGCGAAGATGTCTTCGGCCGTCGGGCTCAGTATGGGTCAGCGGGCCACGAACTGGGTGAGGATGGCCTGGACCTCGTAGATGTCGACGCCCTTGGTGAAGGTCTTCTGCACCGGGGTGGGCGTGCCGGAGATCCAGATCTTGAGTTCGGCGTCGAGGTCGAAGGTGCCGGCCGTCTCGACGGCGAAGTGGGTGATGCTGCGGTACGGGATGGAGTGGTACTCGGTCTTCTTGCCGGTGATGCCCTGCTTGTCGATCATGATCAGCCGGCGGTCGGTGAAGAGGATGGTGTCGCGGATCAGCAGGTAGGCGGCGTGCACCTGCTCGCCGTGGCCCAGGAGGCGGGCGTACTCCTGCTGCGCCTGCGACGGGTCGATGCTGTGCGCGTTGCCGAACAGTGCCATGGATGCTCCCCCTGCGTGAAGTGATCTCCCCGAGACGCTATCGAACGCGTCAGGGCCCGGGAACCTCTGTTCCCGGGCCCTGACGTCGATGGTGCGGGGTCGTTACGCGGGCTGCGGCTCGCCGCCGAAGCGCTCCTTGTACGCCTCCAGGTCGTCGTCCGTCAGCTTGGCGAACAGGACCGGCGGGACGGTGAAGGGGGTGCCGGCGGGGACCGAGGCGAGCGTGCGGGTCTCCTCGGTGCCGGCCCAGGTCGCGGTGTCACCGGGCAGGGTGAAGACCTGGCGCATCGCCGCCGACGTCGACGGGATGAACGGCTCCGACACCACCGCGTACAGGCGGATCAGGTTCATCGCCGTACGCAGCGTGAGGGCGGCGGCGTCCTGGTCGGTCTTGATCTCCAGCCAGGGGGCCTTCTCCTCCAGGTAGGAGTTGCCCGCGGACCACAGGGCGCGCAGCGCGGCCGCCGCCTTGCGGAACTGCAGCGCCTCCATCTGGGACTCGTACTCCGCGAGGAGCGACGTGATCTCCTCCCCGAGCCTGCTCTCGGCCTCGCCGGGCTCGCCGCCCGCCGGGACCTCCTCGCCGAAGCGCTTCTTCGAGAAGGACAGGACGCGGTTGACGAAGTTGCCCAGGGTGTCGGCCAGATCCTTGTTCACCGTGGCGGTGAAGTGCTCCCAGGTGAACGACGCGTCGTCCGACTCCGGCGCGTTGGCGATCAGGAAGTACCGCCAGTAGTCGGCCGGGAGGATGTCCAGCGCCTGGTCGGTGAAGACACCGCGCTTCTGCGAGGTGGAGAACTTGCCGCCGTAGTACGTCAGCCAGTTGAAGGCCTTGACGTAGTCGACCTTCTTCCACGGCTCGCGGACACCCAGCTGCGTGGCCGGGAACATCACCGTGTGGAACGGGACGTTGTCCTTCGCCATGAACTCCGTGTAGCGCACGGTGTCGTCCGCCTCGTACCACCACGACTTCCAGTCGCGCGTCTCACCGTCGGGCGCGGAGTCCGCCCACTCCTTCGTCGCGGCGATGTACTCGATCGGGGCGTCGAACCAGACGTAGAAGACCTTGCCCTCGGCCGCCAGCTCTGGCCAGGTGTCGGCCGGCACGGGGACACCCCAGTCCAGGTCGCGGGTGATCGCACGGTCGTGCAGGCCCTCGGTCAGCCACTTGCGCGCGATGGACGCGGCCAGCTGCGGCCACTCCTCCTCGTGCCGGGCCACCCACTCCTCGACCTCGTGCTGGAGCTTCGACTGGAGGAGGAAGAGGTGCTTGGTCTCGCGGACCTCCAGCTCCGTGGAGCCGGAGATCGCCGACCGCGGGTCGATCAGGTCGGTCGGGTCCAGCACGCGGGTGCAGTTCTCGCACTGGTCGCCGCGTGCCTTGTCGTAACCGCAGTGCGGGCAGGTGCCCTCCACGTAGCGGTCCGGGAGGAAGCGGCCGTCGGCCGGGCTGTAGACCTGGCGGATCGCGCGCTCCTCGATGAACCCGTTCTCCCGGAGGCGGCGGGCGAAGTGCTGCGTGATCTCCACGTTCTGCTGCGAGGAACTGCGGCCGAAGTGGTCGAAGGCGAGGGCGAAGCCGTCGTAGACCGCCTTCTGCGCGTCGTGCGCCTGCGCGCAGAACACGTCGACGGGCAGGCCCTGCTCCTTCGCGGCCAGCTCGGCCGGGGTGCCGTGCTCGTCCGTCGCGCAGATGTACAGGACGTCGTGGCCGCGCCGGCGCAGGTAACGGGAGTAGACGTCCGCCGGGAGCATGGACCCCACCATGTTGCCCAGGTGCTTGATCCCGTTGATGTACGGAAGGGCGCTGGTGATGAGGTGTCGAGCCATCGGAGGCTGCTCCCGGGTTGAAACGTACGGAACCTTCAAATCGTAGCCGACACGGGTACGCCGCTCGCTTCTCGTTTTATGGGATGAGAAGCGGGCGGCGTGGGATGCCCGGGGGCGGTTGCGGCTGTGGGCCGCAGCCACGGGTTGCAGCGGTGGGTCCAGCTGTGGAGCGGAGCCGTGGTTACGGGCGCCAGGACTTCAGCACTGCCTTGTAGAGCTCCTTGTCGGTGAGTTCCAGCGGGGACTCGCCGGCGAGGAAGTGGGCCGTGTTCGGCGCCTTCAGCTTGCGGAGGTAGTCGAACGCCTTGCTCTCCGGGTCGCCGAAGGCGACGAACGAGAAGAAGACGGAGGGGTGGGTCTTCGCGGCCTCCGTGAGGGACTGGGTCGCGGGGGTCTTCGCGTCGGGGGCACCGTCCGTCTGGAACACCACCAGGGCGGGCGCGCCCGGTGCCGCCTTGTCGTGCAGGGCGAGGACCTCGGCCACCGCCGCGTGGTAACTGGTCCGGCCCATACGGCCGAGAGACGCGTGCAGGGTGTCGATCTTGTTCTCGTGGTCGGCGAGGGTCAGCTCGCCGGTCCCGTCGACCTCGGTGGAGAAGAAGACGACCTTGACCGTGGCGGACTCGGGATCCGCGTCGAGGTGAGCGGCGAGAGCGAGGGTCTGCTCGGCGAGGGCCTGCGCGGAGCCGTCCTTGTAGTACGGGCGCATCGACGCGGAGCGGTCGAGGACGAGGTAGACGCGGGCGCGGGTGCCGGTGAGGTTGTGCTCCGCGAGGGCTGCGGCGGCTGCTTCGTAGGCGGTGCGGATCGCCTCCGGCGCGGTGGGGGGAACCTCGGCCTCGGCTTCGCCTTCGGCCTCGGTGGTGTTCCCACCCGGACCACCCGTGCGGGTCTCGTTGTCGGGTGCGGGTGGCCCCTGCGGGGTGTCCTCGCCGTCGGCGACCGCGGGCTGCGGCTGTGCCTCCGGCGTCGGCTTGGGCTCGGGGGCGGCCTGGGGCACCGATTCGGACGTCGGCTCGGGTGTGGGTTCCGGCTTGGGTTCGGGCTTGGGGCCGGGCTTGGTGTCGCCGTCGGCGACCGTGGGCTGCGGCTGCGCCTCCGGCGTCGGCTTGGGCGTCGGCTTGGGCTCGGGGGCGGCCTGGGGCACCGATTCGGACGTCGGCTCGGGTGTGGGTTCCGGCTTGGGGCCGGGCTTGGTGTCGCCGTCGGCGACCGCGGGCTGCGGCTGCGCCTCCGGCGTCGGCTTGGGCGTCGGCTTGGGCTCGGGGGCGGCCTGGGGCACCGATTCGGACGTCGGCTCGGGTGTGGGTTCCGGCTTGGGTTCGGGCTTGGGGCCGGGCTTGGTGTCGCCGTCGGCGACCGTGGGCTGCGGCTGCGCCTCCGGCGTCGGCTTGGGCGTCGGCTTGGGCGTCGGCTTGGGCTCGGGGGCGGCCTGGGGCACCGATTCGGACGTCGGCTCGGGTGTGGGTTCCGGCTTGGGGTCGGGGCCGGCTTCCGTCTTGGCGTCGGGCTCGGGGTCGGCTTCGGCCTCGTTGGTGGGTTTGATCTCTGGCTGCGGGGCCTCGGAGGGCGTTGCTGCCTTCGGCTCTGCCTCGGGCTTTTCGGCTGCGGGCTCGGGGGTCGGCTCCGCTTCCGGGGTGGGGGAGGTGGGGGTGGGGGGCGTGACGTCGTTGAAGGCCGCTGAGACGAGGTCGTGTTCGTCGCTGCGGGGTTCCGGGACGGAGGCCGTGGTGGCCTCCGGCGTCGGTTCGGGGGAGGGGGACGGGAGTCGCGGGGCCGAAGCCTCGGCCGCCGTGGACTCGTCGGTCGGTTCGGGCGGCGTCGGGGTGGCCGCGGTCGCGGCGTCCGGACGGGCGGATTGTTCCACGCCGTCCGTTTCGGCGACCGGCGCCGCACCCTCTGCCTCCGTCGTGCTCGCTTTGCGTGACCGGCCGAACGCGTTCCGCAGGAGAGTGAGAATGCCCATGTGCGCAACCCTTCGCGTGAGTTGTAGCCCGTGGATCCCTGGCCAGGACGGACACGTAAGGTTAGCGGCCCTTGTGGGTGATCTTGGGCAGGGTGTCAAGGGCGCCATTCGGCCCTGTGGATGATCATGCAGCGATATCGGCAACCCCGTTTGTTCTGCCGCAGGTTCACTTTCCGTTCACCCTGGCGCCCGGCTGCCGCACATATGTACTCCTACGGTCACGCTGACACCCCGCGTATCCAAGGAGAGAACACGTGCGCAAGCTGCTTCCGTTGATCGGGACGCCGTCCCGTTCGCACCCTGGCGGCCGGTCCGCCCTGACCTGTCGTTTCCGGTGTGGTGACGCCTGCTTCCACGAGGTGCCCAACACCAGCACCAACGAATACGTCGGTGACGTCATCTCCGACGCCCTCAGCCGCCGGTCGATGATGCGGGCCGCCGCCGCTGTCACGGTCGTCGCGGCCGGCGCCGGCGCGGTCAACCTCGCCGGTGCCCCCGAGGCCCAGGCGGCCCCCGCCGCCGGCAAGGGGGGACACGGGAACGGAAACAGTCACGGGAACCAGAAGCCGAAGGGTGCCCGCGGTCTGCGGTTCACGCCCGTCGCGCCCAACACCGCCGACGCAGTCACCGTGCCGGAGGGCTACGGCCAGAACGTCGTCATCCGCTGGGGTGAGCCCATCCTGCGCGGCGCGCCCGCCTTCGACCCGGAGAACCAGACGGCCGAGGCGCAGGCCGGGCAGTTCGGGTACAACGTCGACTTCCTCGCGCTGCTCCCCCTCAAGGGCGAGCGTGACCGGCAGCTGCTCGTGGCCAACCACGAGTACAGCGACGAGGTCCTGATGTTCCGCGGTTACGACTCCGACAACCCCACCCGTGAGCAGGTGGAGATCGGCTGGGCCGCGCACGGTCTGGGTGTCGTCGTCGTCGAGGAGGACCGCAGGAGCGGCAAGCTCACGCCCGTCACCCGGCACCACCTCAACCGGCGGCTCACCGCCACCTCCGAGTTCCGGCTGACCGGCCCCGTCGCCGGGTCCGACCTGGTGAAGACCTCCGCCGACCCGAGCGGCCGCAAGGTGCTCGGCACCCTCAACAACTGCGCCGGCGGCACCACCCCGTGGGGCACGACCCTGCACGGTGAGGAGAACTTCAACCAGTACTTCGCCAACGGCAGCGGCGCGACCGACAAGCGGTACGGCATCGGCACCGGCGCCACCGGGCGCAAGTGGGAGCGGTTCGACAAGCGGTTCGACCTCGCCCAGGAGCCCAACGAGGCGCACCGGTTCGGCTACGTCGTCGAACTCGACCCCTACGACCCGGACTCCGTCCCGCGCAAGCGCACCGCGCTCGGCCGCTTCAAGCACGAGGGCGCGACCGTACGCCTGACGCACGACGGCCGTCCGGTCGTGTACTCCGGTGACGACGAGCGGTTCGACTACCTCTACAAGTTCGTCGGCAGCAAGCGGATGAAGCACGGCAACAGCCGCGCCGCGCGCGAGCACAACCTCACGCTGCTCGACGAGGGCACGCTCTACGTCGCCAGGATCACCGGTGACTCGCCCGCCATCGAGATCGACGGCACCGGCAAGCTCCCGAAGGACGGCGAGTTCGACGGCAGCGGCCAGTGGATCCCCCTGGCCACCGCCACCGCCAAGGGTGCCGTCTCGCACATCGACGGCATGACCGCCGAGGAGGTCTTCGTCTTCACGCGCATCGCCGGCGACACGGTGGGCGCCACCAAGATGGACCGCCCCGAGGACGTCGAGCCCAACCCGGTCACCGGCAAGGTCTACGTCGCGCTGACCAACAACACCAACCGCGGTGTCGGCTCGAACCCCAGGGCGGACGAGGCCAACCCGCGCAACGCCAACAAGCACGGCCACGTCCTCGAGCTGACCGAACGCTGGAACCGGCCGGAGAGCACCCGGTTCGCCTGGTCGCTGTTCCTGGTCGCGGGCGACCCGCAGGACCCGGCGACGTACTTCGCGGGCTTCCCGAAGGACTCCGTGAGCCCGATCTCCTGCCCGGACAACGTCGCCTTCGACGACCACGGCAACCTGTGGATCTCCACCGACGGCGCCGCCCTCGGCTCGCACGACGGACTCTTCGGCGTCGCCACGCGCGGTGACCGCCGCGGTGAGCTGAAGCAGTTCCTCACCGTGCCCAGGGGCGCGGAGACCTGTGGCCCGGTCGTCCAGGACCGGCGGGTGCTCGTCGCCGTGCAGCACCCGGGCGAGGTGGACGGCGCGTCGGCGGAGAACCCGGGCAGCACCTGGCCCGACGGCCCCGGCACGTACCCCCGGCCCGCCGTGGTCGCCGTGTGGCGCAAGGACGGCCGGGACATCGGCGTCTGACGTCATCCGTTCGTCACCCGTCGGGGAGACGGGTCCGGACAACCGGTTCCGGGTTCGTCGTCGATGACGGGATCGGTTGCGGAACAGGTCACGGACGGGGTGCGGCTCCCTGCGGGGAGGCCGCGCCCCGTCCGCCGTGTCCGGGGCGGCAGGACGGTGCGGCGCGGTCAGCCGTCATGGTGCAGTGCGAGGTCGACGACCAGGGTGCGGTGGTCGGTGTCGGGAAGGTCGAGGAAGCGGGGCCGGTCCGCGGCGAACTGCGGGGACACCAGTACATGGTCGATCTGGGCGCCGAACCTCGGCGCGGTCCCGGCCGGCCAGGTCGGGACCCGGTGGGCGCCCCCCAGCCGCGCGGCGTCGCTGAGTCCGGAGTCGAGGAGGCGCCGGAAGGCAGCGTGGTCCTGGGAGGCGTTGAAGTCCCCGGCGAGCACCACGGGGGCCGTAGGGTCGGCGGTGACGACGTCGCGCAGCCGGCCGAGCTCCCGCTCCCAGACGTCCACCTGGCCGGGGATCGGCGGCATGGGGTGGGCGAGCTGGAGCCGTACGGCGTGCCCGTCGATGTCGGCGACGGCTCCCGGCATGCCCATGCTGCTGCCGGGGACGCCGTCGGTGCCCTTGAGCGGGAAGCGGCTGAGGATGACGGAGCCCTCGGAGCCGCCGCCCTCCACGGCCCGGCGGTGCGGATGGTCCGACGTCAGGTCCCGACGCAGCCGCGCCTCGCAGGTGTACTCGCACTCCTGAACGAACACCACGTCCGGCTTCAGCCGGCGCACCGCGTCGACCAGTCCGTCGGTGGCCCGGCCGAACTCCACGTTGGACGTCATCACCCGGAACTCGGCGACGGGCGGCCCGACGGGCGCGGCGGCCCTCCCGTACGGCTCGATGAACCAGGCCAGCAGCCCGAGCAGGACGACGCCCCACACCGCGCCGGTCCACCGCCGGGCGAGCAGGGTGAACAGCAGCCCGAGGGCGGTCGGTGCGAGGAGCCAGGGCAGGAACGCGAGCAGCTGGGGCACGGGGGTGACCGCGTCGGTGCCGACGGCCCGGCAGCCGACGACCACGCTCACCCCGGTGAAGAGCAGCGCCGCCGACCAGCTGCCGAACCGCCGCTTCGCGCTACGGCGGCCGGGCTCTTCCCCGGTGCCCGCCCACTCGGCCGTTCCGACAGTCGCAGTGTCCAACGTCCGGCCTTCCGCTCGTGGTGGATCGGTCCGTGAAGATCCGACTCTGTTGCTCAATTGCGGAGAGTGACGCCGGCCCCTCGACGGGGCGCGTGGAACGGGCCTCGCGAGGAGGCGGTCCGGCCCCTCTCGGATGCGGTGCGTGACCATCCCTCGAATTGAGCAGCAGAGTCAGATCCTCCCTCAAAGACGAGGGTCGACGGCGGGAGGTTGCGGCGGTCCGTTCCCCGCCTCGTCACAGGCCGGTGACGACGGTGACGCCGGTGACGGTGCCTCGGCGCCGGTCCGGGCCTTTGCCCGGTGGGTCCGCGAACGCCCTGTCCGTCCACGCCGTACCGAGGTGGGCCCGCGCCCATGGAGTCCGGTCAGCAGGCAGGCGAGTGCCACCGTCAGGCCCAGGGCGAGCAGCGTCCAGGACGTGGTGCGCAGCGTGGCGGTGAGGGTGTCGTAGACCACGCCTGCGGCGGGGCGGTGGACCGGTTCGGGCACGTCGGCCAGGGTGAGCCGGCGGCCGACCACGACGGCGACGGCGAGCAGGCCGCCGCCCAGGGCGATGCCGAGCCCGGTCGCGGCGAGCGTCCGACGACGGCGGACGGCGACGGCGATCCCGGCGACGGCCAGGACGACGGCCGCGAGGGGCAGCCAGAAGGCGGCGGCGTCCATCAGCCGGTACCCCGCCCGGAGCCCGGCCACCTCCGTCGCCGGCACCACCGCGACCCGGGTGTGTTCGACCGGGATGCGGTCGGCGAACGGCATGCGGTCGGCGACGAGCCGCCGCTTCACCTCGGCGGTGACGGGCGCGAGGTCGACGGTGACCGGGCCGGGGGCCGCCCGGCCGTCGCGCAGGGCACGCAGGACCGCGTCGTGCACGGCCCGGTTCGCCGCCTCCCACGCGGTGTCGAACGCCTCGGTGCGGGTGAACGAGCGGACCGCGTCCCGTACGAACGGCCGGGCCAGGTCGCGCGTCGGCCTCGCGTCCAGCTCCCGCACGGCCCCGTCCCCCACGGTGTCGGCGACCGCGTCGCGCACGGCGGGGTCGGCGGACAGCGGTGCCACGGCGCCGACGTACCGTCCGGTGTCGGCCACCGAGTGCACCGCCCAGGCCGCGAGCGCGCCGCAGGGCACGAGCAGGCACGCCAGGACGACGAGCGTCGCCGACAGGGCGTTGCGCAGGCGCGTGAGCGCTCCCTCGCGGCGGGACGGCACGGGCGGTTCCGGCGGTCGGGGTGGTACGGCGTGGGGCGGCACCCCCTCAGGCAAGGCGCGGGGCGACGCACACGCGAACGCAGGGCGGGCATCCGGACTACCGGGGCCACCCGGAGGACCCCGGATGCCCGCCCTGCGCCCGTGACTCTGCTGCGCGATTACCCGGCGTGATGACGCCGTGCCGATACGGCCTTCAGAGCGCGTCGCAGATGCAGGCAGGCCGGGCGCGGCCGAGCCCTGAAAGCACGGCACGTGATCGCTCGCCGAATTGAGCAGAAGAGTCGCCCGTCGGGCCAAAGGGGCGGTCGCGTCATTCGATGGGGCGCCCCTGCGCGTCCTCGTGCGTGTAGTACCGGTAGAACAGGAAGGCGAAGACGCCCGCCGCAACGGCCAGGCCCAGCGCCGCCGACCGCAGCACGCTCGTATCGGCCTGGTTGACCAGGAAGCCGACCGCTGCGCCGCAGAACGCGCCCCACAGCACGGCGTGCTCCTCGCGCCGCAGCCTCGGCGCGACGCTCAGCAGGGCCATGCACAGGACGGCGAACGCCAGCGCGGTGAGGAGGCCGAACAGAATGTTCCAGCCGGTGAGGGGACCGCCCTCGCGCCGGTTGGCCGCCGCCCAGTAGCCGTAGACGAGCCCGATGGCGACGGGCACCGCCAGCTTGGCCCGGGCATGGGCCCGCTCGCCGAAGACGCGGATGCCGCCCGGCCGCCTGGATGCGATCCGGGGTCTGGGTGCCGCATGAGCCATGAGTAACTCCTCTCTCCTCGCCCCCGCCTCCAGCGCACACCTGCGCGGGTCGCCCGGCAACTCGGCCGCTCGGACGTACGTTGGATTTCTCCCCGCGTCCCCGCGTCCCCGCGTCCCCGCGTCCCCGCGTCCCCGCGTCCCCGCGTCCCCGCGTCCCCGCGTCCCCGCGTCCCCGCGTCCCCGCGTCCCCGCGTCCCCGCGTCCCCGCGTCCCCGCGTCCCCGCGTCCCCGCGTCCCCGCGTCCCCGCGTCCCCGCGTCCCCGCGTCCCGTCTCGCCATGCCTTGTCCCGTATCGCCGCGACTTGTCACGTCTCGTCCCCCCATCCCGCCTCGTCCCACTTCCTTTCCCCGGCCCGCCCCGCATGCCGTACCGAACGGATGCGGGCCGTGCGCCCGCGTGTTTCGCTGGGGCGGTGCGCCAGGGCAGCAGCGGACTCGGCCCGCTCGACCGGCGGTACCCCCGGGCCGGCCGCCGCGACGTCATGCACCGGCACGAGATGCTGCATGTGCGCGGGCGCAGTGTCGCGTGGGTTCCGCCGTTTCTGCTGCTGGTCGCCATCGCCGTGGTCGACTACCACACCACCGGCGAGTTCCGGATCGTCTCCTGGATCGTGCTGGTCCCGGGCATCGCGGCCGCGATCTGCGGGGTGTGGGGCACGGCCGTGTTCGGGGTGCTCTCGATCATCACGTTCACGATCGCGGACAACGCCTGGCCGCGCCAGTTCCAGACAGGGCTGCCCGACTTCATCCTCGTCGCCGTCGGCGGGGTCCTGGCGACGCTGGCGTGCGCGGTCCGGGTGCGCGGCGAACGGCGCGCGCTGCACATGCGGGACGTCGCCGACACGGTCCGCCGGACGGTGCTGCGCCCCCTGCCGACGTCCTGGGGCGGTCTGGAGCACGCCGGCGTGTACCTGGCCGCGGACGCCGGTGCCCGGGTCGGCGGCGACTTCTACGACATCCAGCCGGGCCCGAACGGCACCCGGGTCCTGGTCGGGGACGTGCAGGGCAAAGGGCTGGGCGCGGTGGAGACGGCGGCGGCGCTGCTCGGCACGTTCCGTGAGGCGGGCTACCACGAGCCGGAACTGGCGGACGTGGCCGCCCGCCTGGAGGAGCGGATGCTGCGGCACCGGAACTACACTGCGGCCCTCGACCGGGCCGAGGGCGACCGTTTCGCCACCGCCGTGCTGCTGGGCTTCCCGTCGGACCGGCCGGGCGCGGCGGGTTGTGGTCCAGCGGGTTTCGGGACGGTGGAGGCCGTGGTCTTCGGTCATGAACCGCCGCTGGTCGTCGGCCCCGGTGGCGTACGGCCGCTGCCGGTGACCGGCGGACTCCCACTGGGCCTGCGCGAGCTGGATCCCGCACCGGTGCGCGTGTACCGGCTGCCGCTGGCCGCCGACGAGACGCTGCTGGTGGTCACCGACGGAGTGACCGAGGCGCGCGACGCCGACGGGACGTTCTACCCGCTCGCCGAGGACGTGGCGCGGGCGGTCGCGCGGGACGCGCGCGCCGCCGAACCGGCCCGGCTGGCGGTCGTCGTACGGGACGGGACGCTCCGGCACAGCGGAGGTCACCTGGACGACGACACCACGGCCTTCGCCGTGCGCCGGACCGGCAGGCCGGGGGCGAACGCCGCGAAGGGGGACGTTCACTGATCCGAGGCCCCCTGGGGGAGCCATAGCGGTTACGGTGCTGTTCTGGGTCGTGATCGACAGGGGAGGCAACATGCCCGGGACCGCACCCGGAAGCAAGTCCGGGGCCACACCCGGCACCGTACTGCTGGTGGCTGCCTCGCCGTTGGGGAGAGGCCGGCTGGTGGACGCGGCGTCCGTGCTCCCCGTCCTGGCCGCCGTACCGCCCGCCGTCCTGTCCGGCACGGACACCGCGAACGTCGTCGAGCTCGCCGACCCGCTGGAGCCGCAGGCGGTCCTGACCCGGCTGCGCGCCGCCGCGACCGTCCCCGGGCCGCTGATCCTGTACGTCGCGGGGCAGCTGCTGCTCGACCGCCGCCAGAGCCTGCCGCATCTGGCGCTGGCCCGCACCACCACGTCGACCGTGCGCTACACGGCGTTCCCGTGGCACTGGTTCCGGGACGAGCTGCGACTGCGCCCCCCGGGCGTCACGACGCTGTTCCTCGACCTGCACGCGGACCAGGAGACCTGGCAGGCGCTGGGCACCTCGCAGCCGCCGGGTACACCGGGGGCGGTTCCGGTCTCATCGCCGGCCGCGCTCGACGCGGGCCGTGACACCGCCGTCTACGGCCGCATCGCGCCGCCGCCCTCCCGCTCCCCCCGTCGTACGGTCGCGGAACCGGCGTACATGAAGGCGGTCGCGACGCTGCTGCGCAGCGGAGTGCGCCCGTCGGACGAGGAGTTGCACCAGCAGGCGCTGGTCCGGGTCGCCGCCGAGGGCGCGCACCCCGGACTCGTCCTGGCACGGCGTGGACCCGGACCCGTGCCGGGGGGCCCGCACACGGTCATCACGGAGGCCGTGCGGGCCGGCCGCCACGCCGACGCCCACGCGCTCGCCGCGCGGCACGAGCAGAACGCCGCCCTCACCCACGGGCCCGCCTCCGAGGAGGCGCTGCACTGGGCCGAGGTCCGCGCGGATCTGGCGATGCTGGCCGGGGACGCGGCGCTCAGCTGCCACGTCTGGCTGGCCGTGGCCGCCGCACGCCTCAACACCGGTCAGGCGGTGGACGCTTCCGCCGTCGAGACGGCCGTGGACCGGGCGCACCACCAGTGGGGCCGGATCGCCGACCCGGTACGGGCCCGTGAACTCGGCCTGCTGCTCGCGGAGCTGCGCAGCCACGTGCCCGGACGGCGGGAAGGCGCCCTGGACCATGTGCGGCGGCAGCTGAGCCAGTTGCAGACGCAGAACTGAACCGGCACCCGACCGGACCTGCCCCAGCCCCTGCCCCTGCCCTTCCGCTTCCGTCCGGGAGGACACAACCGTTGCCGACCCCTCCCCGTGAGGCAACAGCGGTGTCATGATGGTGAGTTATGGCTGAGGGGGATGGTGTGGCCAACCAGGGCATTCGAATCCGGCTGGACAGTACCGCGAGCGCGAGCGACATCGGTGCGCTGCGCAAGTGGCTGGAGCGGGAGAAACCACTCGACGAACGGGTGCGCGCGGGCGATCTGCAGATCCAGGAGCGGCCGAGGACGGACGAGTCCGGCGCCCCGATGGGTCTCGGGATGGACATCGTCGTCCTGATCGTCGGCGCGGGGGCGGGCGCGATCGCCACGGAGCTGCTCGAGCAGGTCAAGAGGGCCGTGTCGGCCTGGCGGGCCAACCGGCACGACGTCGAGGCCGGCGAACCGCCCCAGGGCAGAGTCGAGCCGGTGAACCTCGACGACAGGTAGGCCGGTGATCCGTCTCGACCCGCGGGGTCTGTCCAACAGGGCGCTGTTGGTCGGCGTGTCCGAGTACGACCTGACGGAGCCGCCGCACGGTGTGCCCGGCGACCTCCCGGCGGTCAAGCACAACGTGAACCGCCTGCGTGAAGTGCTGACGCGTGGAGGGGTGTTCGGCGAGCACGAGATCACGGTCGCCCGTTCACCGTCCCTGGAACACTTCGAGCGGGCGCTGCTCTCGGCCACCGCGGAGGCGGAGGGGGCACTGCTGCTCTACTTCGCCGGGCACGGCGCCATCCCCAGCGCGGGCGACGAGTTGTTCCTGCAGATGCGCAACGCGAGCGTGGTCGCCGGCGGGCACGCGGTGTTCCCGGGCGCGGAGCCCTTCACCACCGTGCTGACGATGCTGGCGACCAGCCCGGCCCGGCGGATCGTGGTGATCCTGGACTGCTGCTTCGCGGGCAACGCCGCCTGGATCCGGGAGACCCTGAGCGACAAGCACCGCCTGCTGCTGATGATGAGCGTCCAGGCCAACCACCGTATCGACGCGGGCGATCCGCGGACACCGACGCCGTACACCGCCGAACTCGTCCGGCTGCTCGACGAGGAGGGCGGGACGGGTTTCCTGGACCTCTCCGAGCGGATGCGGGAACGGATGGCCGCCCGCGGCCTCAGCACCGTGCGCGGCGACGCGTGGGAGCCGCAGTGGCGCGCGGAACCCGGCGAGGACGTCCTGCTGGCGGCGAGGCCGCGTGCGCCGGAGCGGAAGACGCCGAGGAGCTCGGCGGAGCACCTCGCGAAGAGCTTCCCCGGGAAACTCCCGGAAGCGTCCCCGGACCCGCACCCGCACCCGGGAAGAACCGGCGCGGACCCGGATACGCCTGTCCCCGTCCCCTCCCCCGTACCCATGGCCGACGCCGCCGGCCCACCACGGGCCCCGCTCACGGTCCGGCTCCTCGACCGCCTCCGCAGCCTCCCGGGGAGGGACCGGACGGACCGACGGGCGGGCGGAACGGGCAGGACCGGCTGGTGGGGCCGCTGGGGCCGCTGGGGCACCCCCTGGACCGTCCTCCTGCTCGCTCTCCTCTCCCTCGGCCTCCTCACCGCCGGCACCTACGGCGTCATCGGGCTCGTCGGGCACCTCCGGGGCGGTGACGCTGCCACCGGTTGCGCTCCGCCGCTGGAACTGCGCGTCCTGACCGATCCGGACCTGGAGCCGACGATCCGCGCCGCCGCCGACGCCCATCTGACCTCGGCGGCGAACACCCTGGACGACGGTTGCCGCCGCACCGGCATCACCGTCTACAGCGCCGGTTCCTCCGACGTGGTCACCGCGCTGCGCAAGCAGAGCGACGCCTGGCAGGAGCCGCACGACGTGGACACCGCCCGCTTCAACCCGCAGCGGGACATCGGGCCGCAGCCGGACATCTGGATCCCCGCCTCCCGTGCCGACGTCGCCCGGGTCGTGGAGGGCCAGGACACCGACGCGGTGGCCGTGCCGGAGGCCGCCGACGAGCCGCTCGCCTACTCCCCGGTCGTGCTGGCCGTCCCGCAGGCCATCGCGGCCGAGGACCTGGAGGGCCGCACCGGTCTGTCTCTGACTCGCATGATCGAACTGTTGGTCGAGCGTGACGAGAAGGCCGTGGTACGGCGCCCCGACCCGGAGTTCACCGACGCCGGACTGCTCGCCACGATCGGTCTGTACGGCTCAGACGTACCCGTCGGCACCGCCGAACGCCTGGTCTCCCAGCCGGGCCCGCCCTCTCCCACCGCCGCCGAGCTGCTGTGCACCCTGCCCGACGACGAGGAGGTGGACGACCACACGGCCGCCCTGGTCCCCGAGTTCCTGATGCGCAGCGGTGTCGGCTGCGACAGCACCACGCGCACCCCCCGCATGGCCCAGTACCCCATGGACGTCCCCGGTGTGACGCCGGTGTTCGTACGGGTCCGCTGGCAGGGCGCGGACCGGGACGAGGAGGCCCGTGACGCGTCGGTCGCCGCCTTCCAGAACTGGCTGAGCGGCGAGCAGGGCGAAGCGGTGTTCGCCAGGGAGGGCTTCCGCCGTCCGTACAAGTGGGAGCTGATGGACCAGGACACCGAGGTCGACGGCGTTCTGGCCGCGCCCTCCGTGCTCGAACGGGGCGCCAGCCGGGACGCGATGGAGGCGGCCCTGCAGAAGTACAAGGAGGCGGGTGGCCCGGGGCGGGTGCTCTATCTGCTGGACAGCTCCGGTTCGATGACGGACCTCTGGGAGGGGCCGAGCGGCGGCCCCGGACTGCTGAAGCAGTCACTGGGAGGCCTCGGCGGACAGGACGAGTACGGCGTGTGGGCGGTGGCGGACACCGGTGACCGGCCGTACGAGACGCTGCTGAGGCTCGGCCCGCACCGGCGGGCCGACGCCGAGCGCACCCTCGACGCCCGCGCCCGGGTCCGGGACGCCGAGGCCGACCCGCGCGACGCCCTGGACGACGCGTTCGACACGCTGGAACCGTCCGGGACGGACAGCAGGCCGCGGATGATCGTGTACCTCACCGACGGTGAGGACAGCGACCAGCTCTCCCGGGACCGTCTGGACGACATCCTCTCCGGAGCGCGGACGTCCGACGTACCGGTGACCGTGGTGTCCCTGACGAACGGCGGCTGCGACCCGGACCGGCCGGACCGCAGGATCGCCGACGCGAGCGGCGGGCGCTGCCTGGACAGCGGCGACGATCCCGGCACGGCCCTGCGCGACGAGGTCGCCCGCACCGGAACGGGGGAGGAATGATGACCAGGCCCCGCACGCCCACCGCCGGGCCGGCGGTCCTGCTGCTCGCCCTGCTGCTGGTCGTCTGCGCCGCCTGTACCGGTGGAGGCACCCGCGGCACGGACGACGGCGGACCCGGCGGCACCGCCGCCGGGTCCGCCGCCCCGGGCGACGTGACCGGCCACATCGTGGTCGCCAGCGGCCGGGACGTCACCGGCAAGAACGGCATACGCCAGCAGCTCATCGACGCCTGGAACCTCCGTGAGCAGCGAGGGAACTCCGGCTTCCGGGCCCGCCTGGTCGAGCTTCCCGGCAGCGCCGACGAACAGCGCAGCCAGCTGCTCGGCGCCCTGCAGTCCCGCAGCGCCGCCTACGACGTGGTCAACCTAGACGTGACCTGGGTGCCGGAGTTCGCCACCGCGGACCTGATCGAACCGCTGCCCCGGAACCTGGTCGACGCCGACATCATCCCCTCCGTGGCCGGCACGGCCTGGTGGGACGGGGAGGTGTACGCGGTGCCGTTCAACAGTGACGTCGGCCTGCTGTACTACCGGCGCGACTACCTGAAGCGGGCCGGGGTCGAGCGCCTCGACCTCGGCAGCGACCTCAAATGGAACGAGCTGCGGGGTCTCGTCGAGGCCCTGGACGCCGAGTCGGTCCCGGACGCCTACGAGAAGGGCTGGACCACTCAGCTCGCCGCCTACGAGGGCCGTACGGTCAACGCGGTGGAGGCGTTCGCGTCCGCGGTGCCGGGCCTCGAGCTGGTCGACGAGAAGGGCCGCTACACCGGCGACGTCGACGAGCTGACCGACGGGATCGCGGAGCTGCGGCGCCGCACCGAGACGGCGTACACCCTCCAGGACGCCCATTCTTCCGACGAGGACGCGTCCCTGAGCGACTTCGCCGAGGGCCGCACCGCGTTCCTGCGCCACTGGCCGTCGGAGTACCGCACGCTGTACCGGACCTTCTCCGAGGGCCGGCTCGGCGTCGCCCCGCTGCCCGGCCGGGCGGTGCTCGGCGGGCAGAACCTCGCGGTCACCGGTGTGTCGCAGCGCAAGAGCAAGGCGGCCGAGCTGATCCGGTTCCTCACCGGGAAGGAGAGCGAGCGCTGCCTGCTGGAGGCGGGCTTCGCGGCGACCCGCGCCTCGGCCTATGAGGGCGGCGAGCGGTGCACCGTCGTCGGTCCCGGGCCCTCGGTGTCCCCCACGGGCGAGGGGGCCGACCCGGTCCCGCGGGACGCGGGCGGCCGTCCTGCCTACGCCCGCGACATCCTCCTGCCCGCCCTGCGGAAGGCGGTCCACCGGCCGAGGACCCCGTTGTACGGCGCGTTCACCCAGACGTTCATCACGCGGCTCGGCCCGCTGCACGGCGACGGCGCGCCGTCGGACGAGGTCCTGGCCGAGCAACTGGACAAAGCCCTGCGCAAGGCGCTCCCGCGCTAGGTCCGTCCTCCGCGGGTCACTCCTTTGCACAGCCTCCGGGCTTGATCACGGTCCTGAAGCGATCGTGCTTCGGCGGGTTCTGCAACGCAGACCGCTGCGCTGATCGGTGGCCGACCAGCTGTGATCAGTTGATCTCCCCGAACGGGTGACCTGCGGAGGATGGGGCTAGGCCCTGTCCCCTCCCTCCCGTCGCGAGGCGGGAGGGAGAGCGACAGCGACAGGGCCTGGGCGACAGGGCCTGGCGGACGGCGGATTCCACCGGACCTGTGGTGCGGTGGTCCGGCTCCTGGGGGTGAGTGGCCCCGGCCGGACCTGCGTTGGCTGCCAGGACCAGTGCGGTGACCGCGGCGACAGCCGCGACGAGGCCTCTCACGTAACGCACGGTGGTGCGGATGCGTTCCGGCACAGCAACCTCGCAACAGCGACGGGTACGGGTTGGGCGGGATGAATCCGCGGATGAACCTAGGGGCTGCCGGACTCGAACGGCAAGGGGCACAAAAAAGGAGAGCGGGCCGGATCCGAAGGCGAGGATGGGCGAGCCCCGCCGGATTCCCTACGCGTGCCGACCACGGACATGGCCGTGCCCTTCCTCGTCTCCCTCGTGATCCTCGGAATTCTGACCGTCCAGAACGACGTCTCCCGGGCCGAGCGCGCCATCGCGCGCCTTGAAACCAAACTCGACCTGTTGGTGGAGCACTTGGACCTGCGCGAGGAGATCCCGGGCGAGCACGGGATCGTCGCGCTCGCGCGGGAGGTCAAGACGGTCCAGGCGGTCAAGGCCTACCGCGAGGCGACCGGAACCGGCCTGCTCGAGGCCAAGCGGGCCGTGGACCGCATGACGTGACGGCCGGCCGCGTGCCGGCGGGCCCATGACGACGGGACCCGTGGAGGTCAGACCCGCACCCTGCCCTGCTTCTGGATCTCCGTCAGCCGGTCGGTGCCGAACTCCACTACCACCTGGGTGACTTCGGACGCGACGTCGCCGAAGCCGCCGTTGGTGAGGGTGATGGTCTCCTCGCCGACCCGGACCACCGCCAGGTCCATGGTGAGACGCGTCAGTTGGCGGTCGGGTGTCTCACCGGTCATGGTGATCCGCAGCGCCTGCCGGGCGTCCCCGGTATCCGGCAGCGCCAGCGCGTCGACCTCGACCTTCTGGACACCGTCCTTCTTGGCCGTGGCGGTGAACTCCCCGCACTTCTCGGGCAGTCCGTCCAGCCACCGCAGCGCGCGGTCCACCTCGGCGGGCCGGTACGCGGCCACCTGGTACCGCAGTTGGGCGCCGCTGTAGGCGTCGTCCAGAGCGACCACGGCCCGCGGTCCGGCCGACGTGCCGAACAGCTCCTCGGTGTAGAGGACGTCGAGCAGACGCCGGCAGTCGGCGTCCTTCGTGCTCGACTTGAGCAGCGAGTCCCGCCAGGTCGCCACGCCCCGCGTCGGCACCCAGGGCTGCCCCAGGTCCGTCTCCGTGATCAGCGCGGCCTGCAGCTGCTCCTCGCTCAGCCCGGGGTCGGGCGCCGCCGACGAGGACGGTTCGGCGGCCGGTGAGGCGGAGGGCGGGGCGGGAACGGTGACCGAGGCGGACGCCGGATCCGCAGGGCCGGCCGTGTCGTCACCGAGGACGGAACAGGCTGCCGTGGTCAGCAGCGCGGACACCGACAGCACCGAGGCGAGAAGGGCGCGGGCGGCGGCCGGGGCGTGCGTCATCGGGGTGCCTCCTGGTGGAGCCGGACTGGGAATGTGGCTGCGGCTGGCCGTGCAACTGGCCGCCCGGGACCGTTCCGGATCCGGAACGGTCCCGGGCGGAGACACGTGCTCATACGACAACACCGCGCCGCCCGCCCCACCAGCGCGGCGGTCCGTCCGGGTGAGGACGACCGGGGAAGATGTCCTCGTCCCCGCCCGCCCCCAAGGAGTCCTCGCCGTGCCGAACGGTCTGCCCATTCCGGTGATCATCGACTGCGACACGGGTGTCGACGACGCCCTCGCCCTGCTGTTTGCCGTCCGCCACCCCGGGATCGACCTGCGCGCGGTGACCTGCGTGGCCGGCAACACGGACGTGGACGGCGTCGTACGCAACACCCTCACCGTGCTGGAGACGGCGGGGGCACCCGCCGTGCCCGTTGCGCGGGGCGCCGAGCGCCCGCTGCTCGAAACCTCTCGCTCCGCGGCCCACGTCCACGGCCGCGACGGAATGGGCGACCTGGGTCTGCCCGCCCCGCGGCGCACCCCGGCCGACGTGGACGCGGTGACCCTGCTGCGCCACGAGATCCTCGCCTCCCCGCGCCCGGTCACCCTGGTGCCCATCGCTCCGCCGACCAACATCGCCCTGCTGCTGCGGACACACCCCGAGGTCACCCGCAACATCGAGCGGATCGTGTTCATGGGCGGCGCGGCTGGTGCCGGCAACGCCACCCCGGTCGCCGAGTTCAACGTCTGGCACGACCCTGAGGCCGCCGCGATCCTGCTCACCGCCGGGGTGCCGATCACGATGTACGGCCTGGACGTGTTCAACCGGGTCGTCGTTTCGGCGGCCGAGGTGCACAGGCTGCGCGCGAGCCCCGAACCGGGCTCCCGCCTGGCCGGTGACCTGCTCGCCCACCACCCCGCGGCCCCGGGCACCACCGACGGCGGCACCGCCGTCCACGCCACCGCCGTCCACGCCGACGGCCCCGACGAGACGGCGGGCGGGCTCGGCGACGCGGGCGCGCTGTGCGCGGTCGTCGACCCGGAGGGCCTGGCCACCCACCGGCTCCCCGTCGAGGTCTCCCTGGCCCCCGGCCCGGCCCGCGGCCAGACGGTGGTCGACCGCCGCTCCCGCGTCGGCGAGTCCGAACTCCGCGCGGGCACGCGCGAGCAGGCCCTCGTGGACGTGGGGCTGGACGTGGACGTCCCGCGCTACGTGAAGCTCTACCTGGAGACCGTCGAGGCGGGCAGCCGCGGAACCCGCTGAAGCCGCCGGACCCCCGCCGCCGGGAGCATCGGGGCAGGACGGGGTCCGTCCGCTGTTCTCCCGCACCCGCCCTCCGGAGCGACGTCATCGAGCGACGCGCGCCGGTCACACGTGTCCCGGGCCTCCACTGCCGAACGCCCCGCTCGATCCGGGCAGCCAGCGCTTCCGTCGCTGGTCCTTCCCCGTTCTGGTGGAGGAGTGATGGAGCTGGTAGGGCATGAGCCGTTCGCCGTTTCTCGGTGCCATCGGCATCTCGTCCGGCTCCCGCATCTCCCGCATCTCGTGGACCGCGCCGCTCTCCGGCAGGCACGGCTGTTCCTCGGGGCGGGGGCGGAGTTCCTCCTGGTCCATGACCTTCATCCCGACGCGTACGGCCCAGATCAACGCGCCGGCCACGACCAGCCCACCGACGAAGGCCGCGAGCAGATTCAGTACGTGCTGACCTGCAGCCAGCAGTTCATACGTTGCCGTACTCATGTTCTGATTATGGCCGATGAAATGAGATAAAGCGCATGAAATGTCCAGTTACTTCGTGTGGTCCTCCCGTTCGGCCGCCCCGGTGGGCGCGGCTTTCCGCGCCGTGACAGATTGCGGCCGGAGGGAAGGCCGGGACGGGCCGTTGCGTCCCCGCGTGTGCAGTTCGGCGCCCGTGCCGCCGGTCCCGTGCCGCCGGTCCCGTGCCGGTGCTCACCCGATCTCGTGCCCCGGCGTCACGCGGCCCCCGTGCCGCCCGTCGCGGCCCCCGCGTCACCCGCCCTGCCGCCCCCCGGCACCGCCCGTCTCCGTTACGTCGTTCGATGGGGAGACCTGTTCGGGCCGCGGTAGTTTTTCCGCCGAGGCCATTAGAATTCCTGTGTGGGGAGCCCGTCCCCGTGGTGGTCCGCAGGAAGGTGCGCATGCTCTCGGAGAGTCAGCCGTATGCCGGTACCCGGCAGCCGGTGGATGACCGGCTCCCCGTCGCCGACCGGCTCGACGACGATCATTTCCCGGCCTACACCATGGGCAGGGCCGCCGAACTGGTCGGAGCGACGCCCGCCTTCCTCCGTGCCCTGGGCGGGACGGGGCTGATCGCCCCGATGCGTTCGGATGGCGGTCACCGCCGTTACTCGCGCCATCAGCTGAAGCTCGCCGCCAGGGCGCGCGAACTCGTCGACCAGGGGACCCCGGTCGAGGCCGCGTGCCGCATCATCGGCCTGGAGGAGCGGCTGGAGCGGATCGAGCGGGACTACGAGGAACTGCGCCGACGGAGCGAGCATGCCGTGCGCCGGCACCAGTGAAAATCTGTCGTCGCCGGAACAGGAATATGGCTTCCGTCGTGGAAATCTCTTTCTTCAAACGCGTTGACCATGCTTTTCCTCAGTGATTTTCCTCGCTTGCCGTGGATATGTTCCGTGCTAGGCTGACGTCAGTTGCAGTTGTGGTTGCCAGTTTGCTACCGGATTCTCCGGGCAGGTGATCATCGCGACGATGAGGGAATTCGTAAAGTGCGTTTTCCCAGCACTGTCTCAGGAGATTTGATATGGCCACCGGTACCGTGAAGTGGTTCAACTCGGAAAAGGGCTTCGGCTTCATCGAGCAGGACGGCGGCGGCGCCGACGTCTTCGCTCACTACTCGAACATTGCCACCTCGGGCTTCCGTGAGCTCCAGGAAGGCCAGAAGGTGACCTTCGACGTCACGCAGGGCCAGAAGGGCCCGCAGGCCGAGAACATCGTTCCCGCCTGACCCGTAGTACGCGAGTACGCAGGGATTGAAGCAGGGGCCCCGCACATCGGTGCGGGGCCCCTGCTCCGTGCTGTGCCTGTTGTCGTGGTCAGGCCTGCTTGGGGCCGGTCTGCTGGACCACCTCGAACGACCACAGCGTCGCGTCGGTGGCCGCGGGCTTCGGGCGGTCGCCCTGCGCACCGCCACCACCGCCGTGCGTGGCCTGGCCGCGGCCGGCCGTCCAGGCCTGGAAGTCCTCCTCGGTCCGCCAGCGGGTGTAGACGAGGTAGGTGTCGGTGCCTTCCACCGGACGGAGCAGCTCGAACCACTCGAATCCGTCCGAACCCTCCACCGCGCCCGCCCGTGCGGCGAACCGCTTCTCCAGCGTCTCCCGCTGCTCTTCCGGGACCGTGAGTACGTTGATCTTGACGATGCTCATGCCCCGATTGTCCCGCAGCACCGGCGTGATGCGTGGGCGGGGCGGTCGTTGCCGTCGTTCCGGACGGATGCGGTGAGCTGTGGGTGGGGCCCGTCTTTTCCTTCTTCACCCGTCCGGCCCGTCATCCGGCCTGTCCCGGACCGTTCGCTTCGGCCGACGCGTTCGCGCATGTGGGGGCGAATTCCTCCGCCCGCGCCGGCTGCGTACGAAGATCCGCCGCCCGGGTGGCCGTCAGCCGAGGCGGATCACCGGGAGGCAGAGCTCGGAGCCGGCGCCGGCGCCGGAACCGGAATCGGAACCTGAGCCGGACGAGCCCGGTGACTCCGGCGTGGGCGCCGAGGGAGCGGGGCGGCGGGTTGCGAGCCGCCCTGACTGTCCGAGCCGCCGCCGCCGCCGCCGCCGCCGCTGCTGCCGCCGTTGCCGGAGGAATCCGCAGGTGGGGTCGTCGGGCGGGCCGCCGTGGCGGAGCCGGAACCGTTGGATTCCGAGCCGTCCTGGCCGCCCGAGCCGTCGGACGAGGGTGTGGTCCGCGGCGCGGGGGCGTCGGTGGCGCCGCCCGGCCGGGCGCCCGACGCAGTGGTGGGCGCCGACGGGGTGTCGGTCGACCGCCGGTGCGTGTCGCCGTCCGGGGCAGGCTGCGCGGGCCGGTCCTCGGAGCGCTGCGTGCCCGGCGGGCCCGCAGAGGGCGCCGGGCCGTCGTCCTGGCCCGCGGGCCCGTCCGTGCCGCCCATGCCGGACACCTCGGGCGCCGTGGCGGCCTGGGCGCGGTCGCCGGAACCCCGGCCCGTCGAGGCGAGGATGAGTCCACCACCGACGAAGGCCACCGCGGTGGCGACCAGGGCACGACGCTGGGTCTTCTTCCCGCGGGCCGACTGCCTCCGCCGTGCCGCCCGTCCCGCGGACGCGGATATCGCGGACGCGGACGCGGACGCGGATCCGGACACCGGGCCAGGGGCGTCCACGCTCGGGCCCGGCCCGCCCTTCTCCTCCCCTGACTCCGGCTCCGGCCGTGCCCCCCACGGACTGCCGTACCGGCCGTCGCGCGGAAGCCCGCCATGGGTGTGGTCGAGGTCGCCGCGTCCGGGACGGTGCGAGCGCCGATGACGCGCGGCGCGATGCCGGGGGCGTGGGCGCCGCATCCGGGACGGTGCGAGCGCCGATGACGCGCGGCGCGATGCCGGGGGCGTGGGCGCCGCATCCGGGGCACACGAGGGCGCCGTTCGGATGCCGACGACACGTGGAGCAGTAGTCCATCCGCTGTCTTCCCGGGTCTTCGAACTCGATGGGGGTACCGCCGGCCGTCGGCACCTCGGCACGCGCCGACTGCCCGTCGAACGTCCTGGTCGGGCGGCGCTCCGTGGGGCGGCCGAGGCGCGTCGGCCGACGATCACCCCCACCCACTTCGAAGAGCCGTCTTCCCGGTTGGCAGGCAGGCACCCGCCGGGCCGGGGACGGCCCGTTCGCGTCGCGCGGTGGGAGCGGGTGAGGCAGGGACAGTAACGCCGACGACACACACGAGCCGCTGTGTGCAGCCCGTGTGTCACCTCTGCGCACATTCTCTGACCGCTTCGCGTGAATACCGTGAGTATGTGCGTCAGCCGGTGCGCAGGGCGGCCCCGATTGAATGTCGTGCAGTCAAAATCTTCTGAGTCAAAGGTGGTTGAGTGCTGTTCGCGGAGTCGATTTGGGCTGTCCCGACCAGAAATCGGAACCGGCGGAGGATACTCAAGAACCGGAAACGACAGGGCTGTTCCCGTGTAAGGCGCGGGTTGACGCTGCCGGGCCGTGCGGCGTTGGCTTGCCCATCACTTGGTCGCCACGCTGCACTCTCGCTTGGAAGGCACCTTGTGAACCCCTGGACCACCCGCACGCGTACCCGCAGCACTCACAGCACCACCACTCCCGCACGCCGCACGACCCGGGTGCCTCGTGGCACCACCGCTCCGACAGCCGTCCTCGCGGCCCTGTCGGTGCTCTCCCTCTCCGCGTGCGGTGCGCTCGACGCCATCGGCGCAGAGGGTGACTCCGCGTCGCCGAGTCACCGCAACGACATCACCGTGGGCCTCCTCCTCCCCGACAGGGACACGGCGCGCTTCGAGAAGTTCGACCGTCCCCTCATCCAGGAACGGATCCTCGCGGGCACGCAGTACATGACGGTGTACAAGCCGTTCCTGCTGGAGGCCGACGGCGCTGCCGAGATGGCGGTGGCCAGGGTCCAGGGGCGGGACATCCAGTTCGACTCGCTGACCGGTGAACGGGTCGACAGCCCGACGCAGAAGGACATCCCGGCGATGCCGGTGCCGGTGGTCGTCCTGACGCAGGACGACGTCGAGGACACGGTGCTCCGGGACGGCGTCTACGACGTCGAGGACATCTGTACGGCGCAGTACCGGGCGGCCTGCGAGTCGATCGGCCTCACGCCGTAGGGGCGGAAAGGGCCGTCGCCGGCCCTTTCACTGCTGGTCGGAGTACCCGATGTCGCCCACCGTCCAGGCGCTCACGTCGGCGAGCGCCACGCGGTACATGCCTCCCGTGTCCGGGATGCCGTAGCTCCCCTGGAGAATCCGGGCGACGTGGAAGTGCAGGTGGGAGGGGTGCGACGGCTCTCTGCCCCGGCCGGCCTCCGCGAACGGGACGGCGAAGTGGCCGAGCCGCGCGGAGTCGCGCAGCACCTCCGCCACGCGCTCCCGCCACAGGGCCTCGGGGGCCAGCCGTCCGGTGATGACGGCGCCGGGGATCACCACGGTCAGTGGCATCTGGCTGTCCTGGTCCGACTCGACCATCGAGGCGATGGCGACAAGCAGATCGTCAGGGTGCGACATGGTCGAACAGCGTAGCCGAGCCCCGGTCCGGCAGGGTGACGCGGGTCCGGATCACTTCGACGTGGCGGCCACCGGGCCCCGCGACGGGGGCACGCCCGGAAAGCGGCGGTTTCCGTCTCCCTACCGGGAACCGTCGCGGACCTGGGACGGTTCCCCTGCCGGGGCCGGTTGTCAGGGCTGCAGGGGCACGGTCCGGCAGTTGGACACGGTCCGCTTGCCGGACAGCCGGTCGGTCAGCCAGTCCACGGCGTCGCCCTGGCCGGTCAGCAGCGCAGCGAAGTGGTTGAGCAGCGCGCTGCCGACGTTGGGGAGGACGACGGCCTTGTACATGACGTCGGCGCCCTTGGCACACCAGTCGACGGCGAGGTCACGGGCCTGCCCGTGCGGCACGAGGTCGTCGCTGACGCCGGTGGCCAGGCGGACGGGACCGGACGGCTTCATCGTACCGATGGGCTGTTTGTCCAGGAAGGTCCGGAGCGCGGGCGTGGCGGCGACGATGTCGCCGAGGGGCTTTCCGTCCCTGGTCCACCTGGTCCACCTGGTCCACCTGGTGCTCTTGGTGAATCCGTAGCCGAGGAGGGCGTCGCCGACGCACATCGTCGAGAGGCCGGCGGGCACCGCCTTGCCGGCCGCGTTCAGGTGCGCCTCGGCGATGGGCCTCAGGGCCGGGTCGGACGGGAGGAAGCCGTTGAGCGACCAGCCCAGCGCGTCGGCCGGGGTGTAGAACGCGGGGATCGCGACACCCCGGGACACGACCTCGTCCGTCGCCACGGCGGGGTGGCCGCGACGGCTTGGGCGCCGAGGCCGGCGGCGGCGGTGACGGCGGCGGCGGTGACGGCGGTGGCCAGAAGCCTGGTGCGCGGGCGTGCGGGCAGGGCAACCCTCTGTGCGGCGGCGGTCAGGAAGCGGCCTCCGTGCCGGGGCGTCCCGTGATCGGCCCGGACAGGGAGGCGCGGTGGCGAAGCTGGGGACCTGTGGGGCTGAGCTGTGGGGTGTTGGGGCTGTGGAGTTGCGACGGCACGGCGGTCCGGCGGCGAGGTGGGGCACACGTGTCCCGCGGGCTTTCCCGCACCGCTCGGAAGTGGTTCGGGCTGAACCTACCCCTCAGCAAGTTACTCGTGGTAGCGGTGGAAAGATTACGGCCCGGTAATGTGACGGGCGGTCCGATGCCGTCCATCGCCCACAGGGCGCCGAAAAGCGCGGGCCAGGCTCGGCGCGTGGCCGAGGCGGTGGTGTCATCGCCGGTGGCACGAGGGCGGATTGCCGGGGCGCGATGGCGTGCGCCGGACGTGACGGCGCGTGGCGCAGTGGGTGCCGTTCCGCTCGTCCCGGCGGTGGGGCGCGCCGGTGCCGGCTCCGCTCGGCGCGGAGTGCGGCGCCCTGGCGTACCGCCCGTACGACGCGCTGGGCGTGCTGGTGACGCTGGGCCTGCGGGCGCCCCTGCCGCTGCGGCGGCGGCCCGGGGCGTTCGCCGCCCTGGTGGCGAGCGCGTTCACGGCGTACGAACTGCTGCGCTGCCCAAAGGCGTGGGCAGGCGTGGGTCTGTACGTCGCCCTGCACGGCGTGGGCCCACAGTGAGCGCGCCGACGGTGTGCGCCCCGCGCTCGCCCTCACCGCCGGGGCCGGACCGTACGTACCCCTTGCCCTCGGGCTGCGCCGCCGGGGGGTGCCGCAGGGGATGTCCGGCTTCGTCCTGATCCTCCTGATGCTGGTGGTGTGCCGACCGGACGGTACGGGCGGGGGGGGCGGGGGGCAGGCGGAACGGCGGCGGTTCAGCGCGGAGGCGGCGACGGCACAGCTCTTGGCGACTTCCCCGGATGTCCGCGGCCGTGCCGCAAGGGTGTTGCAAGGTGGCTGCAAGGAAAGTGCCGTCCGCGACGGGAACCCACCTGTCGACTGCTGTGCGCAGCCGACGAATCATGGGGGACCGTTGTGTCTGTCGGAACCACGAAATCAGCGCTGATCGAGCAAGGGCACTGGCTGACCGTACAGGACTGCAAACGGGTTCTGGTGGTCGTCCACACGGTCACGTTCGGTCAGCGGCTACGGGAGGTCTTCGGCCTGCTGGCGGCCGACCTCCGCATCCAGGTGGTCTTCACCGCCGCCCCGCACGCCTTCGGCGCCGGTGTTCCGCAGTACCTGCAGAGCCTCGGCATTGTCACCGTGCCCTGGGAGGAGGCCCTGCACGCCGAGTTCGACCTGGCGTTGACCGCCGGCTCGCGGGGCGTGCACGAGCTGCGGACTCCGGTCGTACGCATCTCGCACGGGGCCGGTCACATCAAGCTGCTCACCGACACCGCGTCCCTGGCCCGGGGGGAGAGGCGGTCACCGGGGATGCTGAGTCGTCAGCACCTCGTACACGACGGACGGGTGGGCCCGGCCGCGATCGTCTACGCGCACGAGCGCGACGTGGCGGAACTGACGCGTTCCTGCCCTGAAGCCCTGCCGGTCGCCCACGTGGTGGGCGACCCGTGCGTCGACCGGATCACGGTCGGCATGCCCCGGCGGGAGCAGTACCGCCGGGCGCTGGGCATCGAGGCCGGGCAGCGGCTCGTGGCCGTCGCCTCCACCTGGGGCCCCGCCTCCACCTTCGGTCGGCTCGACGCCCTGCTGCCGCAACTGCTGAGCCAACTGCCCGGAGGCGGCTACCGTGTGGCACTGCTGGTCCATCCGAACGTCTTCGCAGGTCACGGAACATGGCAGGTGCACAGCTGGCTCGCCGGCTGCCGTGCCCGCGGGATCGCGACGGTGCCTCCGGAAGCGGACTGGCAGGCGCTGCTGATCGCGGCGGACTGGATCATCGGCGATCACGGCTCGCTCACCGCATACGGCACCCTGACGGAGGCCGCCCTGCTGCTCACCGCCGGCCCGAGGAGGGAGATCGCCGCCTACTCCCCGGCGGCACGGCTGGCAGCCGTCGCACCCGTGGTGTCCCCCGCCCATCCACTGGCCGACCAGTTGGACTACGCGACGCGGCAGCACCGTCCGGGGCAGTACGACCACGTGGCCGCCCTCCTGTCCTCGGCGCCGGGCCAGTTCCACCGGCGCATGCGCTCGGTCCTCTACCGGCTGCTGGAGCTGGGCGAGCCGGCCTGCCCGCCCGCGGTCCCTCCACCGCCGCTGCCGCCGCCGCTGGAGCGGTGGGCCGCCGACACGGGGGTGGCGTAGCGGTGGAAACCGACACAAGAGAGGCTCCGCAGCCCGTGTGGGCGACCGTGCGTCTGGGAACGGCACGGGCTTGTGCCGGACCGCGTACCGACGCCCGGCTGCTTCCGGTCTCCGTTCCCGCGTCCGTCTCCTGGCGGCCGTCGGCCTCGGGACGGGTGGGGGTCCTGGTCCGTCTCGATTTTTTGGTCCCCGTGGTTTCGGGCCACTGGCTCCCGAGCCCGCACGCGTATCCGCATCTGCCGCATCTGCCGCATCTGCCGGGCCGGGGTGCGGCGTGCGACGTGCATCTGCGGGCCGACCCCGACGCTCCGTGCGCGGCGGGTCTGGCGGAGTGCGCCGATGTGCTCGTGAGCCCGACGCCGCTGCCTGGGGCGGCGGCCCGCCAACGTGTGAGCCACTTGCTCGTCCGCCATCCGGGGTGCCTCGTCGCCGCCGTGCCCGACGGCGACGGGGGCTGTGTGATCGGCGTACGGGACGTGGCCGGCAGTGTGGGGCATGCGCGGCAGGGGGCAGAAGCGGGAGCGGAGTGGGGTCCGGCGTCGGAAGTGGGCTGCTTTCCCGCCCCGCCGCATGTCGCCGCGTCGGCCGTGCACGCCTGGTCCGCGGCGGGAGGGTCGCTGCGGGCCCTGCGCTCCGTGCGGCCGTACGGAGCCCGTTGACCGTCCGGGCGGAACACACCGGCTGCGGCACGGTCACAGGTGCCGCAGCCGGGCTTCGACGCGTTCGGCGTCCCCGGGGCTCACTCGCCGGAAGAGGTCGCGGGCGGCCTCGTAACAGAGGTCTGCTTCCTCCGTGTCGCCCCGGGACTCCGCGGCCCGGCCGAGCCATTCCAGGGAGCGCCCCTCCCAGTGCCGGGACCGGGTGCCGCCCGCACGGAACCTCGCCAGTGCCTCGCGCAGTCGCCGGGTGCCTTCGTCCTGGTTCCGGCCCTCGACCAGGACATGGCCGAGGAGCGCCAGTGCACGAGTCGCCTCGTAGTCCTCTTCCAGAGACTCCAGCTCGGTGTACGCCTGTCTCAGATGCCCGGCGGCCGCGCCGAAGGCGTTGCCCGCCAGGGCGGTTTCACCGAGACGCATGCGGGAGAGCGCGGCTCCCCGCCGGTAGCCGATCGACTCCCGCAGCCGCAGTGCGTGTTCGAAGTGCGCCTGTGCCTCTTCGAGCCGCTCGGTCAGCAGGCCGATGTGCCCGAGCCCGTTGACGGCCTGGGCCTGTTGCCGTAGGTCACCGTCCGCGGTGGCGTGATCGAGCGCCTGCCGGTACCAGTCGGCCGCTTCGTCGTACTGCCCGGCGTCGCGCAGGCCGATCGCGCCGGAGGTCAGCATGCGGCCCTCGCCTTGCCTGGACCCGCTCCGGCGTGCCGCGTCGAGGCCGAGGCGGTGCGCCTCGATCCACATCTCGGAGGGCCGCAGCCGCAGGAAGAGCGGCCATGCCCGGTCCGTCAACCGCCAGCAGGAGGTGTCCCACCCCACTCGGGCGCAGTGCCGTACGGCGCCCATCAGACTGCCTCGATGCGTGTCGAGCCAGGCCAGTGCTTCCTCCGGGCCGGCGAGCGGAGTAGGGGCGACGGCCCGCTCGGCGTCGGGAGCTCCGTCCGGATGCGCCATGCGGTGGCTGGGGGTGAGCATGCCCTCCGCGACGGTCGCGGTGGCGAGGCACCAGTCCACGAACCGGCGCAGCGTGCGTCCACGCCGCCCGGTGTTCTCCGCCTCTTCCTCCTCGCCGAGGCGACGGGCATGCGGGCGGACCAGGTCGTGGAAGCGGTACGTTCCCGGGCGAGTCTCCTCCAGGAGACTCGCCTCCACGAGGGCGTCGACGGCCGCGCCGGCGGTGATCGCGTCGTCGGCGACCGCGGTCAGCATGAAGTGGTCGTAGCGGTCCGTGGGCAGCAGTCCCATCCGCCGGTAGAGTGTCGCGCCGTCGTCGGGCAGCAGGCCGTACGAGGTGTCCAACGCCGTACGCATCACGGGTTCTCCCTCGATGTGCAGCGCGTCGAGTGGTCCCTCGCCCCGGGCAAGGCTCTCGGCGAGGGCGGACACGGAACGGTGGGGGCGGACGGCGAGCTGGGCGGATGCCAGGGCGACGGCGAGCGGCAACCGTCCGCACAGCGTCACCACGTCGCGCGCGGCGGCGGGCTCGTGCGCGACGCGCCGGCCACCGCCGAGGGCGAGGAGTTCGACGGCCGACTCCGGTGGGAGGGCGTCCAGGTGGTGTACGGCCGCACCGTCGACGCGCAGTCCGGTGAGGTGGCTTCTGGCGGTCACCACGGTGAGCCCGGCGGGTGAACCGAGCAGGAGAGGGCGCACCTGGGCCGCCGTGAAGGCGTTGTCCAGGAAGACGGCCAGTCTCAGTCCCGAGGTCACCGAACGCCACAGCGCCGACCGCTGTGTGGTGGTGGCAGGGACCGAGCGGGCCCCGAGGGCGAAGAGGAACCCCTCCAGGACGGTGGCGGGTGCGAGGGGACCGGGGTCTTTGTCGTCGGCGTGCCCACCCAGGTCGGCGTACAGGTGGCCGTCGGGAAATCGGCTCTCGTGCTGGTGCAGCCAGCGCGAGACGAGGGCGGTCTTTCCGACACCGGCGAATCCGCTGACCACCACGAGGGGGGAGGCATGCGGGGAACGCCGGGCCAGCAGGTCGTCCAGGGCACGCCTGTCGTCCTCGCGGTCCAGGAAGTGCCTGTTCGACGGAGGCAGCTGCCGTGGGACGGGCAGCGGTTGACGGGAGGCAGCGGCCGGTCCGGGAGTCTGGTGGATGTGGACACCGCCGTGGATGTCCCGGGCCTGCACGCTCGGGCCGTGCAGTACGGCCGTCCCGCCGATGACGTTGGCGGGACCGGAACCGGCCGGGGCGGGAGGGTGGCGTCGTAACCAGTCCGTCAGAGCCCTTTCCGTGTCGGGGTCACGCGAAGCCAGGTCGTCCAGCCGCGCGGCCAGTCGCTGCAGCACCGTGGGAGCCGTGTCCGGCGCCACCAGGGACCAGAGCAGGGCCACGGTCTGATCCGATGCCGGAGCCACGGTCCGTCCCCTCGCTCGCTCCGCCCGGACCGCGGCTCGTACGGCGTGGGTCAGTTCGCGCCATGCCGGTGTCTCCCGGTCGGCCGCGCACGCGGCCATGGCCGACGACAGCGCCGCCGCTCTGCCGGACTGGGGGACTGGCATGTGGGTGGCTCCTTCCGCCGCCGGATGAGCGCCTCTTCGGCGTATGCACGGCGGCGTTGTGCGCCGCGGTGTGCTGAAGAACCCCTCCCCACTCCGGGGAGTGACTGAACAAGGCCATGGCGCAGTCGTTCAATTCTGGACATATAAGGTCACCAGGCGGTCTCTTTCGGTGAGCCCATGACACCCTTGAAGTCCGGCAGGGGGAGGCGGTACCGGCGGGAGGGCGCTGGTGAAGATCTCGGTTCGACTCTCGGGACCGGTCGAAGTGCGGGCCGCCGGCCGAAGCAGTGATCTCGGTTCCACCAAGACCCGCCTCGCCCTGGCCGTCCTCGCCTGGGACGCCGGCCGGACCGTGGGCGTCGACACCCTGATCCGCCGGATCTGGGGCGAGGATCCGCCGGTCAAGGCCAGGGAGGCCCTGCACGCCCATGTGTCGCGCATCCGCAGGGCCCTGCGGATCATGGGTACGGACGCTCCTGAGATCGTCAGCCGTACCAACTCCTATGTCCTGAACATCGACCCGGGGTGTGTGGACCTGCGCCGCTACACGAGCTGCGTCGACCGGGCCCGTTCCCTGACCGGCGCCGACGACGAGGAGGCCCTGCGCCTCCTCGACCGGGCGGACGAACTCTGGCGCGGGGAACCTCTCGCCGGGATCGTGGCTCCCTGGGCCGGACAGCTGCGTGCCGCCCTAGGGGAGAAGAACCTGGCCGCGGCCAAGACCCGGGCCGAGATACTCGCCAGGGCAGGCAGGTTCGCCGAGGCGGCGCAGGTACTGCTGCCCCTGGCCGGGGAACACCCGGTCGACGAGGCTCTGGTCGAGCAGCTGGCGCTCGCGCTCCACGGCAGCAGCCGCACGGCCGAGGCGACGAGACTGCTGCAGCGGACACGGCAACGGGTCGTCCGCGACATCGGCATCGACGCAGGACGCCGGCTGCACCGGGTCCAGCAGGGAATTCTGGCCGGGGCCCCGGCGGCGGCGCTGCTGGAGCACACCGGAACCGGCGGGCACGTCCCGCCCCGTCCGGACGGCAGTCCTCCTGCCGCGCCCGCGGCCTCCGCCCCTGCCCTCGCTCCCACGCCGGACAATCTGCCGCGCGACGTCCCCTGGGTCGGGCGGCGCGACGAGCTGCAGCGGTTCACCTCCGCCCTCCGGGAGGGAAGCGGTACACCGGGCGCGGTGGTCACCGTTGAGGCGATCGACGGAATGGGGGGCGTCGGCAAGACGGCGCTTGCCGTCCACGCGGCGCACGCACTACGAGACCGGTTTCCGGACGGGCGCCTCTTCCTGAACCTCGGCGGACATGCCGTGGACCGGTCCGCACTGGCCCCCGAGCGTGCGCTGGCCGAACTCCTGCGCCTGATCGGCATGGACGCCAAGGAACTCCCGCAGAGCCTCGACGAACTGGTCGCGCTCTGGCGCACCAGGGTGCGGGAGCGCCGCATGATGGTGATCCTGGACGACGCGGCCGGTGCCGCGCAGGTACGGCCGCTCCTTCCCGGGGCGTCCCCGACGGCGGTCGTCGTGACCAGCCGACACCGCCTCCCCGGGCTTCCGGGCGTACGACCGGTGTCCCTGGACGTGCTGCCGCGCGGCGACGCGGTCGCCCTCTTCGAACAGCGGCTCGGCGAGCGACGCGACACCCGGACGTCCGACATCGAGGAGATCGTCCGTATCTGCGGCCGATTACCCCTGGCGATCGAGATCGCCGCGAGCCGCCTTCTCGCCCGTCCTTCATGGAGTACGTCCGACCTGCTCGGACAGTTGACCGGTGGCAGCGGGGACGGACGGCTGTCCGAGATCCGTGACGGTGAACGGTCGATCACGCACGTGTTCGCGCTCTCGTACCGTTCGCTGGACTCCTTGCAGCGGCTGGGGTTCCGCAGGGCCGGCCTGCACTTCGGGGCGGAGTTCGGGCCGTACGCGGTGGCGGCGCTGACCGGTCTCACCGTCGACGTGGCCGAGCGCATCCTGGAGGAACTCCTCACCCGCCACCTCGTTTCCGAGCCTTCCCCGCACCGTTTCGCCATGCATGATCTTCTTCGGGTGTTCACGCGATCACTGTCCGGGACCGAATCGGACATGGATACGGAGGCTGATTCCCGGGAAGCGGTACGTGCTCTGGTGGATCACTATGTGCGCGTCGCGGACCGTGCCGACCGACTGGCCTATCCGTACCGCTCCCGCATCGGCATGGACACCATCGGTGTTTCTGTCACGCAGGGGCCGCAGATATCCACTCCCCATGCGGCCGAGCAATGGCTGATCACCGAGAGCGCCAATCTGCTGGACGCGCTGGACTGGACGCGTCAATACGGTTCCGAACATCAACTGGCTCAGACAGTGCACGTATTGGCAGGGTTTCTCGACATGGAGGGGTACCTCTCCCTGGCCGAACCGTTGTTGCGCCGGGCCGTCACGCACTGGAAGGCGGTCGGTGACGATCCGGCGCGGGCGCGGGCCCTGCTCGACCTCGGCGTCGTGCACACGCACGGAGGCCGGTCCGGGGAGGCCCTGGAGGCGGCCCGCGAGGCGCTGGGCGTGGCACGCGCCCTCCAGGACCCCGAACTCGAGGGTGAGTGCGTGCGCCAGCTGGCGATGCCGTTGTGGCAGACGGGGCAGTACGGGCTGGCGCAGTCCCTGTTGAAGAGGACTCTTCCTTTTCAGTTGAAAATAGGAAACCTTTTGCATGTGGCGCGCAGTCATAATCTCCTGGGCATCACCGAGCTCCACATGGGACAGAATCGGGAAGCGATGGAATCTTTCCGGTCCGCCCTTTCCGGTTTCGCCGGCGTCGGAGACGACCGGGGGAGATATCGCACGCTGAATAATATAGGGGAACTGCAGCAGAGAATGGGTGATCCAGAAGCCGCGGAGAGAACCTACCGAGAGGCGATAAGCGTGGCTGCGGGGATGGGGAGCAAGGGGGATCACGCCACGCTCCACATGAATCTGGCGAGCGTTCTGACCATTCTCGGGGAGGAAAGGAGATCTCCTGCCCTCGCCGAAGAGGCCCTCGCGCTCTACGAAAGCGCCCTGCGGGTGCTGCGGAGCATAGGAGACCTGCGGGGAGAGGCGATCGCTCTCAGTGGAACGGGTGCGGCCCATCGCGCGGCCGGTCGCCCCGAGCGGGCCCTGCCCGCGCATGTCGCCGCTCTCGCCTTGGCGCGCCGGGTGCAAGCCGCACGTGAAGAAGCCGACATCCTCTACGACTTGGCGCTGGCGGAGCAGGACCTGGGGGACCTGGCACGGGCCGTCGGCCACCTGGAGGACAGTCTGTCGGTCGGCCGTGGCATCGGTGCCCGTGCCGAGGAGGAGCGCGCGTCGCGCGCGCTGGGGCAGGCGCGCCGCCGGCTCGGCGCCCGCGGAGCGTAGTCTGCCGCCATTGCCGGTTGCGGGCCAGAGGGAAGTCGCCCATTGGGCGCGGCCCGCCGGGCACGGAGCGACCGCGCCACGGACGCTGTGACAGTGAGCCGAATTGCGCGAGAGCGGGAATCCGGCTATGAATATCCGGCGCAGTGATGGCGGTGACTCCGGCAAGAGGTCGCACGGCTGCGGAAACACGGCACGACAGGGTGCGGCGGGGGCCACCCTCACTCCAGAAACTTTACGGCCAAAGGGGAAAAGAGTAAGTGTTTCACGTGCAAGATGAAAACGGCCCCGGCGGACCCCGCAGGCGTAAGCGCGCCACGTTCCGTCTGTATGTTGCTTTCGCAACAACATTCGTCTGTATGGGGTACGTTGTGCTGAGGGACACGGTGGGGCCCGTGACGGCCGGCTGACCGCCGGGCGAGGTGCCGGTCCGCGAACCTGCGACCCGGCACCGGCACACGGGGGCGCGCACCCGTACGCGCCTCCGTGGGCGGGGCGAGCGTTCAGGACATTGCCTGAATGGTGCTTGTGTGCGGGGAAGGGCGGCGCTTTGACTGCTTCCCATGTCGCCTGGGAGTGGAAGGGGTTGAGGTCGCCGTGGATCCGATCTCCGTGGGACTGCTGGTCGCCCTCGCGACCGGAGCGGCCGGTGAGGCGGGAAGGCAGCTGTGGACGGGGTTGACGGACCTGGTGGGAAGAGGGTGTGAGGCCGACGACGCCGAAGAGGGCGGCATCGTCCCCACGGCGACGGGCGAGGCCGAGCTTGCCTTGTTCACCCGGGATCCGCAGGACCCCGGACGGGCTCGCTCCCTGCGGGACGCCCTCGCGCTCCGCGCCGAGCACGACCCCGCCTTCCGGGGCTCGTTGGCGCAATGGCACCAGCAGGCGCAAGCTCTGCGGACGGGGGACGGTGGGACGGTCAACACCATCAGCGGCGGCACGGTGAACGGCCCGGTGCTGCAGGGACGTGACTTCTCGGGAATCGACTTCGACGGGTGGGGCGGACCCCGACCGTGACCGGCCGACGGCACGTGGAGACGTGCCGCACGGTCGACACGGTCAGCCGTACACCACCGACCACGGCCGCGGGGAGCCGTCCGGTGGCCGTGGGGCGGGGGAGCGGCGGGTGGCCGCGGTGTGGTCGCGGGCCAGGACGTCGGCCGCGAGGCCGGCGAAGCGGCCGGCGGCCGGGTGTGCTCCGCGGCCGGTGGGCCAGGCGCCGCCGACGCGCTGGGTGAGGGGCCGGCCGGCCAGGGGCCGCCAGGCGACGCGGGGTTCCTTGCGGGCCACCGGACCCTGGTCGAAGGCGACACCGTGCCCCGCCGTCACCAGCGTGAGCAGGAACTCGGGGTTCGACGCGTGCCGGACCCGGCCGGGTACGAAGCCCTCCGCGCGGCACACCTCGAGGATCCGGTCGTACCAGCCGGGCGCCTGTGCTCGGGGGAAGAGCACCAGGTCGTGCCCGGAGAGCTCGCCGAGTGCCACTTCCGGCAGCCGGGCCAGCGGTGACGTACGCGGCAGGACGGCCCCCAGGTCCAGCGAGACCTCGGGGCCGAGCCGCAGTTCGGTCGCGTCGACCGGATGGTGCACGAGTCCGACGTCCAGCCCGCCGGAGGAGAGCAGCCGTACCTGCTCCTCGAAGGAAACACGTTTCGCGGGCCTCGACCGTCGTACGGTGCTGCGCGGTGCCGCACTCGGCGCGACCGCTCCCCTGATCCCGGCCGCGACCGCCACCGCCGCCACGGTTACCCCTGCCACGGCTGTCACCGCCGGCGCGGCATCCTTCCGCTGGCTCGGCACGGCCGGCTGGCGCATCGACGTCGGTGACCGGACCGTGCTCTTCGATCCGTACCTCACCCGTTTCCCCACGGGCCTCTTCGACGGCGCCTTCGACCCGGGGACCCGCCTGCGGACCCTGCCGGAGGTCGTCGACGCGCACATCGGCCGCCCCGAACTCGTCCTGGTCAGCCACTCCCACGGGGACCACCTCGGCGACGTGCCGTACATCGCCCGGACCACCGGCGCCCACGTCGTCGGCGCCGAGACCACATACCACCTGCTGGTCGCCCTGGGAGTCGACGCGGGGCAGATCTCCGTGGTGAAGGGCGGCGAGCTGCTGGACTTCGGCGGGATCGTCGTCGAGGTCGTGCCGAGCCTGCACAGCCGCAACGAGAAGTGCGCCTACTTCGCCCCCGGCACGCTGGACTCCCGCCCCGCGAAGGCCCCGAGAACCATCTCGGACCTGCCGGAGGGCGACACCCTCGCCTTCCGGGTGACCGCGGGCCGGGGCGGCCCGTCGGCTTTCCTCATGGGTGCCAGCGACTTCTGCGAGCGGGCGGTGCGGGGGCTGCGTCCCGACCTCGCGAGGGTGGCCGTGCCCGCGGGCACGGCCACCCACCAGTACGTACCCCGGTGGATGCGGGCGCTGGACGGCCCCGGTGCCGTCGTCCCCGTCCACTGGGACAACTTCGAGGTGCCGCTGAGCGGTTCCCCCGTACGCGATCCTGCGATGAACCTGGACGGCCCTCCTCACGCAGGTCGCCCAGGCGTCCCCCACGACCCGCACCGTCGTCCCGGACTACCGCACGGTGTACGACGCCGACCTGCGCGGCACCGCCCCGGCGCCCTCCCGGTGATCCTTCAGCGGCCGCTCTTCCTCTTGCCGGCCGCGTTGCCGGCCGCGCTGCGGCGGGCCGTCTGCCCGGGGCGGCGGCTGCGCCGGCTCCGGGACGGGGAACCCGTGCGGGCGGGCTGGTTCTGGGCGGGCGGCGGAGTGAGGACGACGGGCACGCCCGACGGAGCCTGGGCCCCGGTGATGCGGTTCAGTTCGTCCTCGCCCGGACGTACCCGGGTGGTCTGCGGGGTGATGCCGGCGTCGGCCATCAGGCGGCTCATCTCCCGGCGCTGGTGCGGCAGGACCAGTGTGACGACGGTGCCGGACTCCCCGGCGCGGGCGGTGCGTCCGCCGCGGTGCAGGTAGTCCTTGTGGTCGCTGGGCGGGTCGACGTTGACGACGAGGTCCAGGTTGTCCACGTGGATGCCGCGGGCCGCGACGTTGGTGGCCACCAGGACCGTGACGTGGCCGTCCTTGAACTGGGTCAGGGTCCGGGTCCGCTGGGACTGGGACTTCCCGCCGTGCAGGGCCGAGGCCCGCACACCGACGGCCAGGAGCTTCTTGGCCAGCCGGTCGGCGGCGTGCTTGGTGTCCAGGAACATGATCACGCGTCCGTCGCGGGCGGCGATCTCCGTCGCGGTGGCGTGCTTGTCGTCATCGTCCACGTGCAGCAGGTGGTGATCCATCGTGGTGACCGCGCCCGCGGACGGGTCGACGGAGTGGACGACGGGGTCGTGGAGGTAGGTGCGCACCAGGCGGTCGACGTTGCGGTCCAGCGTGGCGGAGAACAGCATGCGCTGGCCGCCGGGGCGCACCCGGTCGAGCAGGGCGGTCACCTGCGGCATGAAGCCCATGTCGGCCATCTGGTCGGCCTCGTCCAGGACGGTGATGGCGACCTGGTCCAGGCGGCAGTCGTCCCGGTCTATGAGGTCCTTGAGCCGGCCGGGCGTCGCGACGACGACCTCCGCACCGCCGCGCAGGGCGCTCACCTGACGGCCGATCGACACGCCGCCGACCACCGTGGCGATCCGCAGGCGCAGCGCGCGAGCGTAGGGGGTGAGAGCGTCGGTGACCTGCTGGGCCAGCTCCCGGGTGGGAACGAGGACGAGCGCCAGCGGGTACCGGGGCTCGGCCCGCTGCCCGCCGGTGCGCGCCAGCATCGCCAGGCCGAAGGCGAGCGTCTTGCCCGAGCCGGTACGCCCGCGGCCCAGTACGTCCCGGCCGGCCAGCGAGTTCGGCAGCGTCGCGGCCTGGATCGGGAACGGGGTGGTCATACCCTCGGTGTTCAGGGCGGTCAACAGCTGCTCGGGCATGTCGAGTTCGGTGAACGTCCCGACCGGCGGCAACGCCGGGGTGAGAGTGACCGGCGGCGCGAACTCCCCGCCGGACGCGGCGGGACGACCTCCGCGTCCGCCCTTGGCTCCGCCGCGGGACGGAGCGCCCTGGCGGCCACCCGCCCCCTGGGAACGGAAGCGGCCGCCCCGGCCGGAACCCGCGGCCTTGTCCGTACGGGACCGGGACGAGCCGGAGTTGCCGGTGCCGTTGTTCGAACGAGCTGTGTGGTTGCGGTTCATGCGGAACCTTCCTCGATGCGGCACGTATCGAGGAATTCCTCCCGACGGCGAGGTACTGGCCGCATGAGAATTCGCAAGAATGAGCCGAAAAACGGTGGATCAGTGCATCACGGCATCGGTGGGTCGGCGGACGCCGACCGGTGGACGCAGCGGAGCAGCGGCAGGCAGCCGCGTGTTGCGGGCCGCGAGCACGGGTACGGCGTCGGCTTCGTTGCCGGGCCGGGGAACGCAGTGGGCCGGGGCCCCGCGCCAAGGGGTGCGGGGTCCCGGCCACGCACTGCGTGTCGGCTTCGGCGTCGGACGCCGAAGCCGGTGTCAGCGTACGGGTCAGGCGGGAACGATGTTCTCGGCCTGCGGGCCCTTCTGGCCCTGCGTGACGTCGAAGGTAACCTTCTGGCCTTCCTGAAGCTCACGGAAACCGGAGCTGGCGATGTTCGAGTAGTGGGCGAAAACGTCGGGGCCGCCGCCGTCCTGCTCGATGAAGCCGAAGCCCTTTTCCGAGTTGAACCACTTCACGGTGCCAGATGCCATGCTGAATCTCCTTGAGGGCAGTGCCCGGGACCCACACCTTGTGGGACCCGTCGTCGCAACAATGATTCGCCCGGCCGTAATCCTCCCGGAGAGCCGCGAAGCCCTCAGGGCACGAAAAAGAGTGCTCGTCGACGGAAGGTCGGAAGAGCACTCACAAGCCTCTGTAACCAAAACTGCAACTCTTCACGGTAACACAGGTGGGAAACCGGTCCGCTCGTCCGTCGGCTGGGGCCCGCGGGGTTCCCGAGCCCGGCGGGCGGCTCGTCACCCCGCATGCTGCTCGCCGCTACCGCGACCTGCCGCAGGACGCGGGCTTCGGAGAGATGGCCGGCCGGGCGCGTACAGGAGCAGCAGCGGCTTGTGCGGAGTCAGCAGCAGCCGCCCGCGTCGGACGGCTTTGTCGCAGCGACGGTGACGTCGGCTTCTGCGGGGCCGGTGCAGCAGGTGCTGCCCTGCTGCTTGGCCAGGGAGCCGGCGTCGGCCCTGACGACGTACACCTCCCAGGGTTCCCCGCCGGGGCCGTGCACCCAGACCTTGTCCTGGAGGGCGTAGCAGCACGTGGTGTCGTTCTCCACGTCCGTGGTCAGGCCGGCCTCACCCAGCCGGGCGGTGGCGGCGTGGACGGCCCCTGTGCTGTCGACCTCGACGCCGAGGTGGTCCATACGCGTCACCTCGCCCGGCGCGCCTTCGATCAGGACGAGCTTGAGCGGGGGCTCGGTGACGGCGAAGTTGGCGTAGCCGTCCCGGAGTTTGGCGGGCTCGGTACCGAACAGCCTGCTGTAGAAGGCGACGGACGCGTCGAGATCCGGGACACGGAGAGCGAGTTGCACTCGGGACATGGCGTACCTCCTGGCGGAATCGGAAGGGGCGGGCCGGCGGTTCAGCAGCCGCCGGAGGAGGCCGGGGCGCCGACGCCGATCTGCAGGGGTGCGGGGGCCGCACAGCAGCCTCCTGCCTCGCCGCCCTCGCCGCCCTCGCCGGTCCGGGCGGCGTCGGGGTCGTCGAACAGGCCTGCGCCGCCGCACACTCCGGTCTCCGGCAGGGTCAGTTCCACGCGCTCGGCGGCCTCGCGGTCACCGGCGATGGCCGCGGTGACGGAGCGGACCTGCTCGTATCCGGTCATCGCCAGGAAGGTCGGGGCGCGGCCGTAGGACTTCATCCCGACCAGGTGGACGCCCTGTTCCGGGTGGGACAACTCGTTCACGCCGTGCGGGTAGACGGTGCCGCAGGAGTGGACGTTGGGGTCGATGAGCGGAGCGAGGGCGGTCGGGGCCTGGAGGCGTTCGTCGAGGCCGAGGCGGAGTTCGGAGAGGAAGGACAGGTCCGGCCGGAAACCGGTCAGGACGATGATCTCGTCGACGGGGCCGAGACGGCGGCCGTCCTCGGCGACCAGGACCAGCCGCCCGTCGCTGCCGATGTCACCCTCGCGCTCGACGGACTCGGTGCGGAAGCCGGTGGCCGCGCTCGCGTATCCGTTCTCGACCGCCGCCGCGGCGCGCAGGCCGAGTGCGCCGCGGGCGGGCAGTTGGTCGGCCTCGCCGCCGCCGTACGTGGAGCCGGTGATCCCGCGCCGCAGGACCCACACCGCGTGCGTGCCCGGCTCGTCCCCGGCCAGGTCCGCGAGGTGGGCCAGGGCGGTGAAGGCGGAGGCGCCGGAGCCGACGACCGCGGTGCGCCTGCCCGCGTAACGCGCGCGGACGGCGGGGTCGGTGAGGTCGGGGACACGGTAGGAGACGCGGTCGGCCGCCGACTTCTCACCGAGGGCGGGCAGGCCGTCGGCGCCCATCGGACCGGGGGTGGACCAGGTGCCGGAAGCGTCGATGACGGCGCGGGCGGTGATCCGCTCCTCCCGGCCCCCCGCGGACCGGATGTGTACGGTGAAGGGCTGCTCGTCCCGGCCCGAGTCGACGATGCGGTCGCGCCCCGCGCGGGCCACGCCGGTCACGGTCGCACCGTAGCGCACCTTGTCGCCGAGGACGTCGGCGAGCGGCTGGAGGTACTGCTCGGCCCAGTCGCCGCCGGTGGGGTAGGCGGTGCCGTCGGGACGGGCCCAGCCGGTCGGGGCGAGCAGCTTCTCGGCGGCGGGGTCGGTGACCTCTGCCCAGGGGGAGAACAGGCGCACGTGTGCCCACCCGCGGACGGCGGTGCCGGCCGACGGCCCGGCTTCCAGCACCAGCGGTTCGATGTCCCGCTCGACGAGGTGGGCAGCGGCGGCCAGGCCGACGGGGCCGGCTCCGACGACCACGACGGGCAGCCGCCCGGCGGCGGGCACGCTGTTGATGGACACGGCCATGGGGTTCCCCTTTGCTTCGACATGTGTCGATGGCTTGCACGGCCAGCATGACACTGGATTCGACAAGCGTCAACATAGACGTTTATCGAATCCATGTCGCTCGCTCTCGCCCCCTGCTTCGGCGTATGTCAACATAGATGTATGTCGAATGCGAAGGTGCTGCCGCTGCTGGAACCCGTCGACGGCCAAGTGGCGGTACCGTGCTGCCCGCCGCTCGCCGAGCGCCCGTTCACCGCGGAGGAGGCGGAGACGGCCGCCCGGATGTTCAAGGCCCTGGGCGATCCGGTCCGGCTGCGGCTGTTCTCGGCGGTGGCCTCGCACGAGGGCGGCGAGGCGTGCGTGTGCGACATCTCCGACGTCGGAGTCTCCCAGCCCACCGTCTCCCATCACCTGAAGAAGCTCAAGGAGGCCGGCCTGCTCACCTCCGAACGGCGCGGCACCTGGGTCTACTACCGCGTCGAGCCGTCCGTCCTGGCGGCGATGGGCAACCTGCTGACCCTGGCTCCGACCGCCGCTTGACCGGCGCAGAGCATTTTGGATCTCGTGGAGGGGGCGGCCGATGAGGTTGAACAGGCGGCGGGCCTCCGCGAGGGAGACGCGTATGCCTCGGCGGGGCCGGTCGTGCCCGGCCGGGGCGGGCTCAGCCGGTGCCGGCCGGTCCGTCAGCTCGGGTGCGGAAAGTTGTCCACTTCAGTGGGGGAACTTCACACCGGTCAAGTGCTTGCGCAACCGGTCGATTGCATGGCCTGCGTCACTGGGGACCATGAAGCTGAACCTCCGGGGTGGACGTGGAACCGCTGCTGCCGTGGGCGTGAGCCGTCCTGATGCTATGACGCAGTTGTGCCTGGCCGGGCCGTCTTGGTTGAGGTCCCGCAGCTGGCCGCCCTGCGCAACTGAGACCAAAACTGAGACCACATACGTCGAAGGCCCCCGCAGCAAGCTGCGGGGGCCTTCGACGTATTGCCCGGTGAGAGCAATGGCGGAGGATACGAGATTCGAACTCGTGAGGGGTTGCCCCCAACACGCTTTCCAAGCGTGCGCCCTAGGCCTCTAGGCGAATCCTCCGCCGGGAACATTACATGACCGAGGGTGGTGCTCGCGAACTCGTTCCCACCCCGCGACATGGGGTAGCCTTTGCGCAGCCCCTCACGCGGCGCTATCTGACTGAACTCCCCCAGGGCCGGAAGGCAGCAAGGGTAGGTCGGCTCTGGCGGGTGCGTGGGGGGCGTTCGCGTTCCCGGTGTCCGGATCGTCGGCGCGGGACCGCGGGCGGGGTGGGTTGTCGGCGGGCGCCTATAACCTCGTAGACGTGTCGTCTCTCGCGCTGTACCGCCGTTATCGCCCGGAGTCGTTCGCCGAGGTCATCGGGCAGGAGCATGTCACCGACCCGTTGCAGCAGGCGCTGCGGAACAACCGGGTCAATCACGCGTACCTGTTCAGCGGACCGCGCGGCTGCGGCAAGACGACCAGCGCGCGCATCCTCGCCCGGTGCCTGAACTGCGAGCAGGGACCCACGCCGACGCCGTGCGGTCAGTGCCAGTCCTGTCAGGACCTCGCGCGGGGCGGGCCCGGTTCGATCGACGTCATCGAGATCGACGCCGCGTCCCACGGTGGTGTGGACGACGCCCGTGACCTGCGGGAAAAGGCGTTCTTCGGGCCCGCGGGCAGCCGGTACAAGATCTACATCATCGATGAGGCCCACATGGTCTCCCCGCAGGGCTTCAACGCCCTGCTCAAGGTCGTCGAGGAGCCCCCGGAGCACCTCAAGTTCATCTTCGCGACCACCGAGCCCGAGAAGGTCATCGGGACGATCCGGTCGCGTACCCACCACTATCCGTTCCGGCTGGTGCCGCCCGGGGTCCTGAGGGACTACCTCGGTGAGGTGTGCCGGCGGGAGGAGAGTCCCGTCGAGGACGGGGTGCTGCCTCTCGTCGTGCGGGCCGGCGCCGGGTCCGTGCGTGACTCGATGTCCGTCATGGACCAGCTGCTCGCCAGCTCGGGGCCCGACGGTGTGACGTACGCCATGGCCACCTCCCTGCTCGGATACACGGACGGCTCACTGCTCGACTCCGTGGTCGAGGCCTTCGCCACGGGGGACGGTGCCGCGGCCTTCGAGGTCGTCGACCGTGTGATCGAGGGGGGCAATGACCCACGCCGGTTCGTCACCGACCTGCTCGAGCGGCTCCGGGACCTGGTGATTCTCGCCGCGGTTCCGGACGCCGCCGAGAAGGGGCTCATCGACTGTCCCGCCGATGTCGTCGAGCGGATGCAGGCCCAGGCCGGCGTCTTCGGCGCTGCCGAGCTGAGCCGTGCCGCCGACCTCGTCAACGAGGGGCTCACCGAGATGCGGGGCGCCACCTCGCCCCGGCTCCAGCTCGAGCTGATCTGCGCGCGCGTGCTGCTGCCCGCCGCGTACGGCGACGAGCGGTCGGTCATGGCCCGCCTGGACCGGATCGAGCGGGGCGTGGACTTCTCGGCGGGCGGCGCGGCAGCGGGCGTGCCCGCCATGGGGTATGCGCCCGGGGGCGAGGGGCACGTGGGGGGGCACGGCGGTGGTGTGAGGGCTCCGGTCCCGCCGGCCGCCCAGGAGGGCCCGCCGCAGGCGCCGGTTCCGCCGGGGGGCGGTCCGGCCGCGGCTCGGGCGGCGGTACGGGGGCAGGGAGCGCCGGTACCGACATCGGATCAGCCTCAGTCTCAGCAGCCCGCAACGGCTCCGGCGGCTGCTCCGGCTCCGGCCGCGGCATCGAGCGAGCCTGCGCCGCCCGCGCCCAGTGCGCCCGCTCCCGGCGCCTGGCCCGCCGCCGCATCCGCCGGAAGCGGGCGACGGCCCGGTGGCTGGCCCACGGCTGCCGTGGCGGGAGGAGGGCGGGCTCCGGCCTCTGCGGCCGCCGCTCTGAGTGCCCCCGGCACGCCGGCGGCCGCACCCGCGTCCACGTCCCCGCACCCGCCGGCCTCCGCGCCCCCCGGGGGCGGCGGCGGACTCGACCCACGGACGATCTGGCCGAACATCCTGGAGACGGTCAAGAACCGGCGTCGCTTCACCTGGATCCTGCTCAGCCAGAACGCCCAGGTGACCGGGTTCGACGGGACGACCCTCCGGATCGGCTTCGTGAACTCCGGCGCGCGGGACAACTTCCTGAGCAGTGGCAGCGAGGACGTGCTGCGCCAGGCCCTGGCCGAGCAGTTCCACGTGCAGTGGAAGATCGAGGCCGTGATCGACCCCTCCGGGGGCGGTGCGGCGGCCCCGGCCCCGGGTGGCGGCCTCGGCGGCGGCGGGGGCGGTGCGGGGTACGGTGCCGGAAGCGCGGGCGGCGGGTACGGGGGCGCGGGTGCCGGTGCCGGTCAGCGCCCCGACGCCTCCCAGCAGGCGGCTCCCCCGAACCCTTCGGGCCCCTCTGGTCCGGCTGCCCCGTCGGGTCCTTCCGCCTCCGCGCGGTCGGGCGGCGCCCCGGCAGCCGCCTCCGCACCGGCTCCCGCCGCGGCGCCCCGGCCCTGCGCCCCGGAGCCACCGCCCCCCGTCTCCCCCGAGGACGACGTCCCGGAGGACGACGACCCCGACCTGGACGAGTCCGCCCTCTCCGGGAAGGAACTGATCGTCCGGGAGCTGGGCGCGACAGTGGTCGAGGAGATCACGAACGAGTGAACGAGTGAACGGATGAGCGGATGAGCGGGTGAAGCGGCTCGGCGACTCGGGCCGGGCCCGCCGGTGGCCTTCCGGGCTGGAGGAAACCACGAGCCGGTTCACCCTCGTCCTTCGGAAGCCCGCACAAAGCGAACCCGCCGGATCCCGTTAGGCTGAGCCCGTGAAGGTCCTCGTCATCGGCAGCGGTGCCCGCGAACACGCCCTGTGCCGTTCCCTGTCCCTCGATCCCGACGTCACCGCGCTGTACTGCGCCCCCGGCAACGCCGGTATCGCCGAGGTCGCCGAACTGCACCAGGTCGACGCCCTGGACGGCGCGGCCGTGTCCGCGCTGGCCGCACGGCTCGCCACGGACCTTGTGGTGGTCGGCCCGGAGGCTCCCCTCGCCGCCGGTGTCGCCGACGCCGTGCGTGACGTGGGCATCCCCGCCTTCGGCCCCTCGAAGGAGGCCGCGCAGCTCGAGGGCTCCAAGGCCTTCGCGAAGGACGTCATGGCGGGAGCCGACGTACCCACCGCGCGTTCGTACGTCTGTACGACTCCCGAGGAGGCCGCCGCCGCCCTCGACGCCTTCGGTGCGCCGTACGTCGTCAAGGACGACGGGCTCGCCGCAGGCAAGGGTGTGGTCGTCACCGACGACATCGAGGAGGCCAAGGCACACGCCGGTGCCTGCAAGCGGGTTGTCATCGAGGAGTACCTGGACGGCCCCGAGGTCTCCCTCTTCGCCGTGACCGACGGCGTGACCGTGGTGCCCCTGAGGCCCGCCCAGGACTTCAAGCGCGCGCTGGACGGCGACGCGGGCCCCAACACCGGCGGCATGGGAGCGTACTCCCCGCTGCCGTGGGCCGATCCGAAGCTGGTCGACGAGGTCGTGCAGTCGGTGCTCCAGCCGACCGTCGACGAGTTGCGGCGGCGCGGAACCCCGTTCTCCGGTCTGCTCTACGCCGGTCTCGCGATCACCTCGCGCGGTGTCCGCGTGATCGAGTTCAACGCCCGCTTCGGCGACCCCGAGACGCAGGTCGTGCTGGCCCGTCTGAAGACCCCGCTGGCCGGGGTGCTGATGGCCGCCGCCACCGGCAATCTCGCCGATCTCGAGCCGCTGCGCTGGAGCGACGACGCCGCCGTCACGGTCGTCGTCGCCTCGCACAACTACCCCGGCACCCCGCGCACCGGCGACCCCGTCACCGGCCTGGACGAGGTCGCCGCGCAGGACGCCCCGCACGCGTACGTGCTGCACGCGGGGACGAGGCGCGAGGGCGACACGACCGTCAGCGCGGGCGGTCGGGTGCTGTCCGTCACGGCGACCGGCGAGGACCTCACCGAGGCCCGCGACCGTGCCTACCGCGCGGTCGCCCGCATCCGTCTCGACGGTTCCCAGCACCGTACGGACATCGCCGCGGAAGCGGCCGAGGAGGCGAAGGTCGCCCGGGCGGAGCAGGCGGCACAGGGCGTGTAAGCGTTGCTGTGCAGGCCCGGCGCAGGTCGGCCGGGCATGCGCCGTCGGACCGCGTCACGAACGGCACGGGACCCCCGGGGCCCCGGATCCGTCTCAGGATCCGGGGCCCGATCCTTGCCCTCCCCCGTCCGCCTTTCCCCCAAGTCATTCCATCGAGTGACCGATGCGGTATCCGGCTGACGAGGGCCGGAGCCCCAACTAGGGTGCCGCGCAAGCGTTCCGGCACTTGGCCCACCGGCATTGCGATGTCAGTGACGGGTGCCACAGTGGGGGAGTGGACAACGCCGGGACAGCGTCAGGACCGTCGGGAGGGGGGTGAGGCGGGTCATGAGCGGAGGCGGCATGGGCAGTGGGGCGAGCACGCAGACCGCGCGTTCACGGGCGCTCGCGGTGCTGCGCCTGCGCGGCAGGGCACTGGCCGTCGCCCTGCTGCCCGCGGCGGCCGCCGTGATCCTGCTCGTCGGTGTCCCCACCGGCCATTTCACCGGCGCCGGCTGGGACCTCGCCCGCTGGACGCTCACGCCGCTCGCCGTGCTGGCCCTGTTCGCCGCCGCCGGGGTCGCCCTGGTCGTCGCCCGAGCCCGGCCCGCGATGACTCCGACGGTCGCGATCGCCGAGGAGACCGCACCGGACCTGTACCGGATGGTGCGCGACCTCGCCGACCGGCTGGGCGTCCCCGCCCCGTCCGCGATAGCGCTCACCCCCGACTGCGACAGCTGGCTGGAGGACCGCACGCACCCGGCGCACGGCAGCCCCCCGTCCGCCGAGGAGCACGACGACATGGCGGGCGTGGGCCGGCATCCGCGCCGCCGGGCGGTCGCCGCACCCGTGCTGGTGATCGGCTCCCCGTTCCTGTGGTGGATGCGGGTGGGCGAGCTGCGCGCGGTCCTCGCGCCGGTCGTCGCCGGTACGGGGCCTTCGGCGCATCCGGACATAGCCGCCGCCCGGCGCTTCGTCCGCGGTCTCGACGCGGCGGTGGCGGTGACCTCGGAGCACCGCCGCGGGCCGGTGTTCCGCGCGGTGTTCGTGGGCCTCGGCTGGGTCGCGCGGGTACTGCTGCGCAGTTGCCGGGGCCACGCGGCCGAGATGGAGCGTGGGGTCGCCGCGGCGGCGGCCGAGCGTGCCCAGGCGGTGGACCACGGGCTGCGGATCGTCGCCCAGGAGCAGGTGGGACTGGCGTACGCGGGCTGGGACCGGCTGCTCACCCGGGTCGCGCTGCCCGCCTGGCGGATGGGCTGTTGGCCCTCGCGGCTCAATGTGGGGGTGGTGGCCGCGCTCACCGAGCTGTCCCGCCGGGACCGGCTGGCCGAGGGATTCGCCTCCCGTCTCGGCGAGCGGCCCGCCTGCGATCTGCTGGAGGAGCCCGGCGCGGTGGACGAGGCCACCTCCCTCCTCGCCGCCCGGCTCTTTTACGGCGGTCCCGCCGGGCGCGGGCCGGACTGGTCGCCGGTCCACTGGGGCGACTACCCGGAGGAGGTCGTCGACCGCAAGTGGCGTACGGACGCGGCCCGCCTCCACCGCGTCCTGGACGCCCTCGGCGTACGCTCCGCCGCCGGCGCGGACAGCCCGGGTTCCGAGGGCCCGACGCTCTCCCGTGTCCTCGACCACCTGACGGACCCCGGTCCAAAACCGCGCCCGGGACCGGGCCGGGGACCGGACTCCCGCGCAAAACCCCCGCCGCACGCGATCCCGCCCGCACACGGAGAGCACGGGGCACGCGGGGACCGGGAAGCCGCCCTCGTCGCCGGAGCGGACTCGGACGGTGCCGAAGACCTCGCCGGCACCACCCCGCGCAGCGTCGCCCTGGCCGCCCGTATCAGTGCCGAAGTGGCCCGCGAGGACGCGGCGGCCACCGCGCGGGCCGCGTCGGCCCCGGCGGCTCCGATTGCCCCGGCCCTGACGTCCGCGTCCATCGGTCCCTCCTCCCTCTGGGACGACCGGGCGCTGCCCCTGCTCCCCCTCCAGCCTCCGCGCACCGGTCGCGAACTGCTCGCCGACCACATCACGGCGATGGTCTGCTGCGCGGCCATGGACACCGCGGGCGCGACGCCCGGGCTCGACTGGCTCGACGGACCGGCCCTCCTCGTGGGCGGCGCACGCGTCACGGGCCTGCCCGCCCAGGTCATGAAGCTGATCGAGGACGGGGACCCCGCGGCCCTCCGCCTGTGGCTGACCCGGCAGGGCATACGCCCGGAGAAGCCGGTCCGGCTGGTCTGAGCAGGACGAGAGGAAGAGCCGGCTCCCGCTCCCCACCACCACCGGAGCTGGACCTTCCGCTTTTGGCCGGTTCGCGACGAAGGGTGACGCGACGCGTGCGTAATGTGATGTGCTTGGGCTGGTCGCGCTCCTTTGCCAGGGCTTGCGACATACGACAAGCACATTGCTGACCGCTGCAACGGGGCCTGCGGGAGGGGAGCGACCATGGGTGCGCAGCAGGGGCATCGCCGGATCGAGGGGTTCAGCTCCACCGGCGGGGTGGCACCCGGAGAGGCCATCGACTTCCACGTCACCGTCGACCCGCCCCAGGAGTTCCGCGTCGAGGTCCACCGCATCGGCCACTACGACGGGCGGGGCGCCACCCGGATCATGTCCGGCCCCCGGCTCGCCGGCATCGCGCAGCCCTCACCGCTCACCGCCGACCGGACGGTCTCCTGCCACCACTGGTGGCTGTCCTGGCGGCTGCCGGTCCCGTCGGACTGGAGCACCGGCGCCCATGTGGCCGTCCTGACCACCGCCGACGGCCGCCACCGCTCCCAGATCCCCTTCACGGTCCGCGACCACCGCCCGGCCGACCTGCTCGTCGTCCTGCCCGACATCACCTGGCAGCTCCACAACCGCTACCCGGAAGCCGACGGGACGGGCACGACCGACGCCGACGCCGGCGCCCGCATCGCGACCACCGTCTCCTTCGACCGCCCGTACGCGGGTGCCGGTCTGCCCGAGTACGCCGGTCACGCCTACGACGTCATCCGCTGGGCCGAGCGCTACGGCTACGACCTCGCCTACGCAGACGCCCGTGACCTGCACGCCGGCCGGGTCGACCCCACCCGGTACAAGGGCCTGGTCTTCCCCGGCCCCGACGCGTACTGGTCCCGGGCCATGCGCGGCGCCGCGGAAGACGCCCGCGCGTACGGCACCTCCCTCGTCTTCCTCTCCGCCCGGACCCTGTACGGGCGGGTGGAACTCGCACCCTCTCCGTCCGGAGTCCCCGACCGCCTGCTGACCTGCCGCAGCGGCGGACGCCGGAGCCCGGACCGCAGAACCCCGGGCCCTGGAGCACCGGACCGCAGGGCACCGGGCAGACCGGCGCTGTGGCGGGAGACGGACCGCGCGGAGCAGCAGCTGATCGGCGTCCAGTACGCCGGTCAGGTCCCCGAGCCGCACCCGCTCATCGTGCGCAATGCCGGTCACTGGCTGTGGGAGGGGACCGGGGCCTTCGAGGGCGACGGGATCGAAGGGCTGGTCGCCGGAGGGGCCGACCGTTACTTCCCGCGCACCCCGCTGCCCGAGCACGAGGAGCGGGTACTGCTCGCGCACTCCCCGTACACCGACCGGGCGGGGGCCGGACGGCACCAGGAGACCTCGCTCTACCGGGCGCCCTCCGGTGCCTGGGTCTTCGCGTCGGGCACGCTCACCTGGTCCCCGGCCCTGGGCCGCCCCGGCCGGACCGACCCGCGCATCCAGCGCGCCACCGCCAACCTCCTCGACCGCATCTGCAAGAACGACTGACCCGGCCGCCCGCCGTCCGGCCCCGACCAGCGGGCGCGGCCGTGCGTGCGGGACAATCGGAGGCATTAGTCCGCCGTCTCCCACCCATCCCGTGCGAGCCCCGCGGGCGCCCTGTCCGTTGTTCCGAAACACGCGGAGGAACCGTGTCCGGATTCGTCGAGAAGCCCGAGCCGATCCAGGTTCCGGGTCTGGTGCATCTGCACACCGGAAAGGTGCGCGAGCTGTACCGGAACGAGGCGGGTGACCTCGTGATGGTCGCCAGTGACCGCATCTCCGCCTACGACTGGGTGCTGCCGACCGAGATCCCGGACAAGGGCAGGGTCCTCACCCGGCTCTCCCTCTGGTGGTTCGACCAGCTCGCCGACCTGGTGCCGCACCACGTCCTGAGTACCGAGCTCCCCGCGGGCGTCCCCGCCGACTGGGAGGGCCGCACCCTCGTCTGCAAGTCGCTGCGGATGGCCCCTGTGGAGTGCGTGGCCCGCGGCTACCTCACCGGCTCGGGCCTCGCCGAGTACCAGGAGTCCCGTACGGTCTGCGGCCTCGCGCTCCCCGAGGGGCTGGTGGACGGATCGGAACTGCCCGCCCCGATCTTCACCCCGGCCACCAAGGCCGCAGTCGGTGAGCACGACGAGAACGTCTCCTACGAGGAGGTCGCCCGCCAGGTCGGTGCCGACACCGCGGCGCAGTTGCGGCAGGCCACCCTCGCCACGTACACCCGGGCCCGCGACATCGCCCGGAAACGGGGGATCATCCTCGCGGACACCAAGTTCGAGTTCGGGTTCGACGGCGACACGCTGGTCGTCGCGGACGAGGTGCTCACCCCGGACTCCTCCCGCTTCTGGCCGGCCGAGCAGTGGGAGCCGGGCCACGCGCAGCCGTCGTACGACAAGCAGTACGTGCGGGACTGGCTGACCTCCGCCGAGTCGGGCTGGGACCGGGCGGGTGAGCAGCCCCCGCCGGCGCTGCCGCAGCACGTCGTGGACGCGACCCGGGCGAAGTACGTGGAGGCGTACGAGCGTCTGACGGGCGTCCCCTGGAGCTGAGGCCGTACCTGTGCGAGCCGGGCCTCAGTGCCCGGCGTCCGCGCCGGGCGCACACGAGGAAGACCCCGGTCCGTCGGACCGGGGTCTGATTCCCGAGCGGACGACGAGGTTCGAACTCGCGACCTCAACCTTGGCAAGGTTGCGCTCTACCAGCTGAGCTACGTCCGCATGCGCCGTGGCGCGAGAGCAACTATACCCAACCCCGCTCGCGCGCGAGCCGCACTGCGGCGTGACGGTTCTCCGCACCGAGTTTCGTGGCGGCGGACGACAGGTAGTTCCGCACGGTCCCCTGGGACAGCGCGGCCCGCTCCGCGATCTCGGCCACGGGCGCCCCGTCGGCCGCGAGTTCCAGCACCTCGGCCTCACGCGCGGTCAGAGGTGAGTCGCCGGCGGCGATCGCGTCGGCTGCCAACTCGGGATCCACGTAACGGTTTCCCGCGTGGACGGTGCGGATGATCTCCGCGAGGTGCTGTGCGCTGACGGTCTTGGGGACGAAGCCGCGCACCCCCGCCGCGAGGGCCCGCTTCAGATGTCCGGGACGCCCGTGACTGGTCACGATCAGCACGCGGCAGCCGGGGAGTTCCGCCCGCAGTGAGGCGGCGACCTTCACACCGTCCGCGCCGGGCATCTGCAGATCCAGTACCGCGACGTCGGGGGTGTGCGCACGCGCCATCGCCAGCGCCTCCGGTCCGGAGGCCGCCTCGGCGACGATCACGAGGTCGTCCTCCAGGGACAACAGGGTGGCGAGTGCCCCCCGGATCAGATGCTCGTCGTCGGCGAGCAGCAGCCGGACGGGTCCGGGCGGTGTCGGCGTCATGGGGTGACCTCGTTTCCGGAGTCCGCGGAGACGGGTGCCGTGGTCTGCGCCCCAAGACCCGTAGGCACGGGGGGTTCGGCGGCCCTCGACGCCACCGCCCCGGCCCTCGGCCCCGCCCCGGCTCCCGCCCCTGCGGGCGCGGACGACGGCACCTCCGCCGTCAGCAGGAACCGCCCGTCCCCGGTCGGTCCGGCCCGCAGCGTGCCGCCGATCTCCGCCAGCCGCTCGCGCAGCCCGACGAGACCGGAGCCCCGGCCGGGCCCGTCGGCGCCGTCCGGCACCCCGTCGTTGTCCACCGTCAGCACCGCACGCCCCTCCAGCGCTCTTACCTCCACCGCGCATTGCCGCGCGTCGCCGTGCCGCAGCACATTGGTCGCCGCCTCCCGTACCACCCAGCCCAGCGCGGACTGCACCTGTGGCGGGAGCCCGACCGCGGGGCCGGTGACCGCGCAGTCGATGCCGGCCGCGGTCAGCACTCCCTTCGCGCCCGCGAGTTCGCTGTTCAGATCGGCCTCGCGGTAGCCGCGTACCACCTCACGCACCTCCCGCTGGGTCTCGTGGGCCAGCCGCTGCACCTCGACCATCTGCGTGACCGCCTCAGGCCGTTCGCGCTGGGCCAACTGGACGGCCAGCTCGCTCTTGAGCGCGATCACGGCGAGGTTGCGGCCCATGACGTCGTGCAGGTCCCGCCCGAACCGCAGCCGCTCCTCCGCGACGGCGAGCCGGGTACGGGTCTCGCGGGCCTCGTCGAGTTCGTGGACGACGTTGAGCAGCCAGAGCGAGAGGAGGTGGGTGGAGGTGACGAACCCGGTGCTGAGCAGGACCACCCCCGCGATGATCAGTGCGCCGGGGGCGGCCATGCCGGAGGCGAAGGCCGCCGCTCCCGAGCCCGCCGCGAAGCCCGCCGCGCAGGCGAGCGTCCCCCGTCGGTCGCGCAGGCCGAGCGTGGTCGTTCCCGCGCCGAAGGCCAGGACGATCACGAAGGCCATGAGGAGCGCCCCGTCGGCGTCCTGGCCCGCCCGGCCGTGGTCGACGAGCGAGACGGCCGTCGCCGCGACGGCGGCGGTGACGGCGCCGAGAGCCCACAGCAGCCGTACCGGCTTCGCCCGCCGCCCGCGCTGCCAGTCCAGCGCCCGCGAGGCGAGCACACCGCCGAGTACGCAGTGCCCGGCGACGAGGAGCATCAGCACGGCCGTCGGCCCCGGCCCGGGGTGCTCCTCCCGCGCGAGCAGTCCGAGGAGCTGCCCGCCGGCCGTCACGAACTCGACCAGCACCATGAAGTGGAACGACCACCGCGTGTACGCCTCGACCTTCGCCGGGGTGCTCTTACGCCGCCACCAGCGACCCGGCCTGCGGATGTCCTCGCCCGGTCTGCCCATGTCCTCGCCCGCCCCGCTCTCCGGTCCGCCCTCGCGCCCGCGTACTTCGCGCCCGCGTGCCTCAGCGTCGCGGTTCCCAGCGGAACCACCGGCGTACAGCAAACACCGACACCAGCGTCCAGGCCACACCGGTCGTCAGGGCGAACAGCGTCTCGGAGCCGGACAGGTTTCCGGTGAAGCCGCCGCGCACCAGGGTCATGACCGGAGTGAAGGGCAGCAGTGCGCAGATGGAGGCCAGCCGGTCGGGCAGGATCTCCAGCGGGACGGTCATGCCGGAGGCGAGCACCGAGACCAGGATCACCGGCATCGAGGTGACCTGCGCGCTCTCGGCGGTCCGGGTGAAACTCGCGGTGACGGCGGCGAGTCCCGCGCTCAGCACCAGCCCCAGCAGCAGTCCCAGGACGGCCAGATGGACGGCCTGCGGTGCGGCCATGTCCATGAGCAGTGCGCAGCCCACTGCCAGCAGCAGCGACTGCGCCAGCCCGATCGCGCCGGACGGCAGCGAGGACGCGGTCAGGATCTCGGCGTCCCGCAGTTCTCCGGTGCGCAGCCGCTTCAGCACGAGTTCCTCGCGCCGGGTGACGAAGACGCCGACGAGCGCCGCGTAGACGGCGAACAGCAGGGAGAAGCCGATCGCGGCGGGCACGATCAGGGTGCCGACGCTCAGACCCGCCCCGGCGAGGTCCATCTCGTCGGCCGCGGTGCGGAGGCTGAACGGCACCACCACCGGGACGAACAGCGCGGCGAAGAGCGTGCCCTTGCTGCGCCCCAGCAGCGTCAGCTCGGCGCGGGCGAGGGCCCGTACACGTCCCACGGGGGTGCTGACCGCCGTGCTCCTGACGTGTGTTCCCTTGGCCGCCCCCTTGGGCGGTGTGACCGTGCCGCTCATACCGCGTACTCCTTTCCGGTGGTGGACGCCTTGCCGGCCGAGGCTTCGTGCGCGTGGTCACGCGCGGAGACGTCGTGGGCGATGCCCAGGAACGCCTCCTCCAGCGACGCCGAGCGCACGTCCAGCCTCTTCAGTTCCATTCCGGACTGCTCGGCCCACACCAGCAGGCGGGTCGCCGACCGTTGCAGCTCACGGGTGTGCAGCTTGACGGTCCGTCCGTCCAGCTCGTGTCCGCTCACGCCCAGCTCGTCAAGCGGCGGCAGGTCGCCGGGGAAGCAGCCCTGGGGCAGTTCGAAGGTGATCCGGGACGGCTGCGCGGCGGTCACCTCGGCGGGTGTGCCGGTGGTGGCGATGCGTCCCTTGTGCATGATCGCGAGGTGGTCGGCCAGCGCCTCGGCCTCCTCCAGGTAGTGGGTGGTCAGCAGTACGGTGGTGCCGTTGTCACGCAGCTCCCGTACCAACCGCCAGGTGTCGCGGCGCCCTTCGGCGTCCAGACCGGTGGTCGGCTCGTCGAGGAACAGCACCTCGGGGTCGCCGAGCAGCGCGAGGGCCAGGTCCAGACGGCGCCGCTCACCCCCGGACAGCTGCTTGACCCGTACGTCGCCCTTGCCGCCCAGTCCGACCAGCGGCAGCACCTCCTGCGGCGGACGGGCCCCGCTGACGGCGCCGGCCCACATCCGCGCGGTCTCCATGACGGTCAGGTCGGACGGGAAGCCGCCTTCCTGGAGCATCACGCCGGTGTGGGGCCGTACGGCGGTGCGGTCGGTGTAGGGGTCGTGCCCGAAGATCCTGACCTGCCCGCCCGTCGGTGCCGCGAGGCCCTCCAGCAGTTCGAGGGTGGAGGTCTTGCCCGCGCCGTTGGTGCCCAGCAGCGCGAAGACCTCCCCCCGCCGTGCGGAGAAGCTGACCCCGCGCACGGCCTCGAACCCGCCCCCGTACACACGGCGCAGGTCGGTGACCTCAATCACGTGTTCGTGTCCGTTTGCTCGCATGCTTCGACCATTCCGCCCGTACGGGCCGGACAGCAGTGCGCGCTGTCATCACCCGGGATGACAAATGTCAGACGGCCTGCACTGCCGGGAGCACGGAGGACTCGGGTCTGGGGCACACGAAAAGACCCCGGTCCATTGGACCGGGGTCTGACTCCCGAGCGGACGACGAGGTTCGAACTCGCGACCTCAACCTTGGCAAGGTTGCGCTCTACCAGCTGAGCTACGTCCGCATTGCCTCCGACCGGCTTTCACCGATCGGTGCGAGCACCAGCCTACCTGATCGACTTGGCCGACCGGTACGACTGCGCAGAGCGGGTGACAGGAATTGCACACTGCGCCTTCCCCCTGGAAGGGGGATGTTCTACTACTGAACTACACCCGCATGTACTCCGTGAGCCGGGCCTTTCGGCCTTGCCCCTCGGCGTGCTCCAGACTCTAGCTGATCAGCGGGGGTGCTGCGCAAGTCGGCTGTTCCGAGGGGTCGATGACCGCCGGGTTTCTGGCACACCTGTCCGGGCCGAGCCCGACCGCCGGAGCCGGCCCCGACCGCCGGAGGCGATCACGGCCCGGTCCGCGGGGTGCTCACCGCGCCGCGGCGAACGCCTCGTAGACCCGCTTGGGGATCCGCCCGCGTGCGGGGACGTCCATCCGGTTCGACCGGGCCCAGGCGCGCACGGCCGCCGGATCGGGGGCGACCTCCGTCTGCTTGTAGGTCCGCCCCGAGCGGGAACGCTTGCGGCCGGCCTCCACGTAGGGTGCGAGCGCCGTCCGCAGCCCGTCGGCGTTGTCTTCGTTCAGGTCGATCTCGTACGACTTGCCGTCGAGTCCGAAGGCGATCGTTTCCGCCGCTTCCGAGCCGTCGATGTCGTCAAAGAGAGTGACCACGACCTTCTGCGCCACGAATATCGGTCCCTTCGTGCGACACCTCTGTTGACGTCCGTGATGACGTGCCGGGGCGTCGCTGAGATGTCGGCTGTCCGCCTGTAATCGGGCAAAGTACCTGCTAATGACAATTCATTTGTACAGTGCCCGGCATTGCATTGTGAAGCTCGACTAAATCTGTCCGCGTGTCCTGCGCGCAATAGGGATACGCGACGGAACGCGGATCTTTCCCGGATTTTTTCCCGGAGGCCTCCCCAAGATGCCGAATCGTGATCGGGGTCACGTAGATTCCTCCAACTCTACTCGCGTAGAAATTTTGTGCGGGTAGTCTGAAGGAACCTGCTCAGCACCACACACCGGGAGTGCCAGTGGCACGCGTCGTAGTCGACGTCATGCTCAAGCCGGAGATCCTCGACCCCCAGGGCCAGGCGGTGCAGCGCGCACTGCCGCGGCTGGGATTCGAAGGGATCTCGGACGTTCGCCAGGGAAAGCGATTCGAACTGGAAGTTGACGGGCCGGTCGACGAGGCCGCGCTCGCCCGCATCCACGATCTTGCGGAATCCTTCCTCGCCAACACCGTGATCGAGGACTTCACCGTCAGGGTCGAAGAAGTCGCGGAGGCCGTGAAGTGACCGCTCGTATTGGCGTCGTCACTTTCCCGGGCAGCCTCGACGACCGTGACAGCCGGCGCGCGATCCGGCTCGCGGGCGCCGAGCCGGTCGCCCTGTGGCACAAGGACAAGGACCTTCACCAGGTCGACGCCGTGGTGCTCTGCGGCGGATTCTCCTACGGCGACTACCTGCGCGCCGGGGCCATCGCCCGTTTCTCGCCGGTGATGGACACCGTCATCGAGCAGGCGAAGGCGGGACTGCCCGTCCTCGGCATCTGCAACGGCTTCCAGATCCTCACCGAGGCGCACCTGCTCCCCGGCGGCATGCTGGGCAACGACCACCTGCACTTCATCTGCCGTGACCAGAAGTTGCGGGTGGAGAACGCGGACACCGCCTGGACCGGTGACTACACCGCCGGGCAGGAGATCAGCATCCCGCTGAAGAACATGGACGGCCGTTACGTCGCCGACGCGCGCACGCTGGACGAGCTCGAGGCCGAGGGCCGCGTCGCCTTCCGCTACGTCACCGACGGCGAAGCCGCCGACGGTGACGGCAACCCCAACGGCTCGCTCAACGACATCGCCGGCATCGCCAACGCGGCGGGCAACGTCGTCGGTCTGATGCCGCACCCCGAGCACGCCGTCGAGCCGCTGATCGGCACCGGCCGCACCGACGGCCTCCCGTTCTTCACCTCGATCCTCAAGAAGCTGGTCAACGCATGAGCCGGACGCCTCTGGACACGGTCGAGCACGCGGCGAAGACCCCCGACGTCGAGTTGCCCTGGGCCGAACTCGGTCTCAAAAAGGACGAGTACGAGCGGGTGGTGGAGATCCTCGGCCGTCGCCCGACCGGTGCCGAGCTCGCCATGTACTCGGTGATGTGGTCCGAGCACTGCTCGTACAAGTCCTCCAAGGTCCACCTCCGCCAGTTCGGCGAGAAGGCCCCGCAGTCCGACGCGATGCTCGTCGGCATCGGTGAGAACGCCGGTGTCGTCGACGTCGGCCAGGGCTACGCGGTGACCTTCAAGGTCGAGTCGCACAACCACCCGTCCTACGTCGAGCCCTACCAGGGCGCCGCGACCGGTGTCGGCGGCATCGTCCGCGACATCATCGCGATGGGCGCCCGCCCGGTCGCCGTCGTGGACCCGCTGCGCTTCGGGGCAGCCGACCACCCGGACACCAAGCGCGTCCTGCCCGGCGTCGTCGCCGGCATCGGCGGCTACGGCAACTGCCTGGGCCTGCCGAACATCGGGGGCGAGGTCGTCTTCGACTCCTGCTACCAGGGCAACCCGCTGGTCAACGCCGGCGCCATCGGTGTCATGCGGCACGAGGACATCCACCTCGCCAAGGCGTCCGGCGCGGGCAACAAGGTCATCCTGTACGGGGCCAGGACCGGCGGCGACGGCATCGGCGGCGCCTCCATCCTGGCGAGCGAGACCTTCGACGACGCGAAGCCCTCCAAACGCCCCGCCGTGCAGGTCGGCGATCCCTTCCAGGAGAAGCTCCTCATCGAGTGCACCCTGGAGGCGTTCCGCGAGAAGCTGGTCGTCGGCATCCAGGACCTGGGCGCCGCAGGCCTCTCCTGCGCCACCTCCGAGCTGGCCTCCAACGGCTCCGGCGGTATGCGCGTCACCCTCGACGAGGTACCCCTGCGCGACTCGACCCTGTCTCCCGAGGAAATCCTCATGAGCGAGTCGCAGGAACGCATGTGCGCGGTGGTCGAGCCGGAGAAGGTCGACCGCTTCCTCGAGATCTGCGAGAAGTGGGACGTCATCGCCACCGTCATCGGCGAGGTCACCGACGGCGACCGCCTGGAGATCTACTGGCACGGTGGCAGGATCGTCGACGTCGACCCGCGCACCGTAGCCCACGACGGCCCGGTCTACGAGCGCCCCTACGCGCGTCCCGAGTGGCAGGACGCGCTCCAGGCCGACGACGCCGGCAAGCTGCCCCGCCCGGCGACCTCCGAGGAGCTGAGGGACCAGGTCCTGAAGCTGGTGGGCTCGCCCAACCAGGCCTCGAAGCAGTGGATCACCCAGCAGTACGACCACTTCGTCCAGGGCAACACCGTCCTCGCCCAGCCCGAGGACTCCGGCATGATCCGCGTCGACGAGAAGACCGGCCTCGGCGTCGCCATCGCCACCGACGGCAACGGCCGGTACGCCAAGCTGGACCCGTACACGGGTGCGCAGCTGGCGCTCGCCGAGGCGTACCGGAACGTGGCGACGACCGGCGCGAAGCCCCTCGCCGTCTCCGACTGCCTGAACTTCGGCTCGCCCGAGGACCCGGCCGTCATGTGGCAGTTCGCCGAGGCCGTCCGCGGTCTCGCCGACGGCTGCCTGCAGCTCGGCACCCCGGTGACCGGCGGCAACGTCTCGCTCTACAACCAGACCGGTGAGGCCGCCATCCACCCGACCCCGGTGGTCGCGGTCCTCGGCGTCATCGACGACGTGGCCCGGCGCACGCCGGTCGCCTTCCGGGAGGAGGGTCAGCTGCTCTACCTCCTCGGCGACACGCGTGAGGAGTTCGGCGGCTCGGCCTGGTCCCAGGTGATCCACGACCACCTCGGCGGCCTGCCGCCCAAGGTCGACCTGGAGCGCGAGCGGCTGCTCGCCGAGATCCTGATCTCCGCGTCCCGCGACGGCATGATCGACTCCGCACACGACCTGTCCGACGGAGGTCTGGTCCAGGCCGTGGTCGAGTCGGCGCTGCTGGGCGGCAAGGGCGCGCGGCTCGTCGTACCGGACGGGCTGGACGCGTTCACCCTCCTGTTCTCCGAGTCGGCCGGCCGCGCGGTCGTCGCCGTGCCGCGCTCGGAGGAGATGCGCTTCACCGACATGTGCGGTGTCCGCGGCCTCCCGGCGACGCGCGTCGGCGTCGTCGACGGGGACACGGTGGAGCTCCAGGGCGAGTTCACGCTCCCCCTCGCGGAACTGCGCGAGACCCACGAGGCGACGATCCCGGCGCTGCTGGCCTGACCGGCTCCCGCCCTTCCGCCTTTCCGGCACGCCCCTTCCGTACGAAGCCCCCGCCCGGGTCAGGGCGGGGGCTTCGGCGTTGAGCGGGTCCGCCGCCGGAAGGCGTTGCGCGTGATTGCGTAGTTACGTAATCTCGAAATCGTGGAACTCGAAGAACGTGTCGCCGCCCTCGAACGCCGGCTCGCCGCACTGGAGACGGCGGAAACGGCGGAAACGGCGCGTCTCGGCGCCCGCCGCCCGGGGGAGGGCGGCTTCTGGGCGCTGGAAGGGCTGAAGAACCAGCTCGCCGAGCTGGGGGCGGCCGACGGGGGCGTGCTGTTCACCGGCTTGGTCCGGCTGCCGACCAATGAACAGTACGAGTGGCAGGACGGCTCTCTCACCGGAGGACTGCTGGACGAGGACTGGCCGGCCGCCGCCGAGCCGCTCGCCGCCCTCGGCCACCCGGTCCGGCTGCGGCTGCTCCGCGAGATCCTCGGCGGCCGGCGCACCGCCGCCGAACTCGCGGAGCTGGACGGCGTCGGCACGACCGGCCAGATCTACCACCACCTGAGCCGGCTCACCGGTGCCGGCTGGCTGCACACCACCGGCCGGGGCCGCCACGAGGTGCCGGCGGGCCGGGTCGTACCGCTGCTGGTGCTGCTGTCCGCTGCACTGACCTGACCGGGGCCGATCACCACACCCACGACGATCAGGGGGAACCTTGTCCGCACGCAAACTCGCCATGACGACCTTCCGCGGTCTGCAGCTGGGCTTCATCGCCCTGATGATCGCCCACATCTGCCTCGGCTGGGGATACCCGGTCCTGTGGAACCTGCTGCCGCTGCTCCTCGCCTACGTCCTGATCACCGTGGTCAACCGGTGGGGCGGCGGTGCCCCGGACCACCCGCGCGTCGCGCGTGAACCGGTCGAGGTCGATCCGCCGGTGACCGGCCGCTGGTCCGCGCTGAACAGCCCGGCCGACCGCACCCCGAGCCACGGCACCCACGCCTACGGCCAGACGTACGCCATCGACATCGTCGCCGAGCCCGGGCCGGGCGCCCGGCCCGCGTTCTCCCTGCTGTGGCCGCTCGCCCGCCGCCCCGCCGCCTTCCCCGCGTACGGCGCTCCCCTGCGCGCGGTCGCCGACGCCACGGTCGTCCGGGTCTCGGACGGGCAGCGCGACCACCTCAGCCGCACCTCGCTGCCCGGGCTGCTGTACCTGATGCTCGTCGAGGGCTCGGTGCGTGAGATGGGCGGGGTCCACCGGATCGTCGGCAACCACCTGGTGCTGGACCTCGGCGACGGGACGTATGCCGCCTACGCGCACGTGCGGCGCGGCTCGTTCACCGTCCGCGAGGGCGACAGGGTGCGGGCCGGACAGGTGCTCGCCCGCTGCGGCAATTCGGGCAACTCCTCCGAGCCGCACCTGCACTTCCAGCTGATGGACGGCCCCGACCCGGACATCGCGCGGGGCGTCCCGTTCGCATGGCGCGGCATCGGCGTCCCCCGGGGCGGCGAGGTGTTCGACGTCCCCGAACCGGCGTCGGCGGCCCCCGCATAGGCTGCCGCCATGCCCCCGGCCAAGAAGCGCACCCGCTCCTACGACCCCGCCAGGACCCGAGCCGCCGTACTGGCCCAGTTCGAGAACGTCCGCGCGGCCGTTCGGACCCTCACCCCCGAGCAGCTCGCGCTGCCCACCCGCCTCGGCGACTGGACCGTGCGGGACCTGATCGCGCACCTGGCCCTGACCGTCGCGGGTGTCGGCCGGGCCCTGGAGCGGGACGAACCGGCGAAGCCCGGACTCGCGCTGCTGGACTACCCCTCCGCGACCGCCGCCCACGCCGGTGCCGTCGCCGAGGGCTCCCGGGACCTCGCCGGGGCGACCCCCGACCTCGACGCACTCCTCGCCCGCACCGGGGAGGACCTGGCCCGGCACCTCGACGCCGCCCCGTACACCCGCGTCCTCGCGATGCGCGCCGGCGCCGTGACCCTCACCGACCACCTGGTCACCCGCGCCGTCGAGCTCGTCGTCCACACCGACGACCTGGGCGCCGCCGTGCCCGGCCTGGACATCCCCCACGACCGTCAGGCCCTGGCCGCGTGCACCCGGATGCTGGCCGACACGCTCGCCGCGAAGGCGCCCGGCGGCTCGACGGAGGTGCGGATCCCGCCGTACGCGGTCGTCCAGTGCGTGGAGGGGCCGAGGCACACCCGGGGCACCCCGCCCAACGTCGTCGAGACCGACCCGCTGACCTGGATCCGCCTGGCCACCGGGCGCACGACGTGGCAGGACGCGGTGGCCGACGGCACGGTCGGCGCGAGCGGGGAGCGGGCGGACCTCGGACCGTATCTGCCGTTGATGAGTTGAGGCGACGGCGGCGCGGACAGCCTCCTGCACGGCACCACGTGGAAGATCACGTCCCCCGACGCCGCGGGCCGCGTGCACCTCACCTTCGACGAGAAGGAGGGCCCCGTCTCCGGAAGCCCCGGCTGCAACAAGATGAACGCCGACGCCACCGTCCGCGATGGCCGTATCACCGTCAACACGCCCACCACGACCCGAATGGTGTGCGAAGACTCACTCATCAAGGCCGAGAAGCGGCTGCTGCGGCTTTTCGACACCCTGCCCGGCTATCGGACAGACCATCAGAACGTGACGCTGACCAGCGAAAACGGAACGACCGTCGAGGCCTTCGCCGCCGGATGATCCACAACTGAGGCCGCGTACCCAATTCGGACCAGCACTCGACCTCGCCTACACTCGGTGGCGTGCCACGTGGTGACGGACGACTCAACCACGACCTGCTCCCCGGAGAGAAGGGCCCCCAGGACGCCTGCGGCGTCTTCGGCGTCTGGGCTCCGGGCGAAGAGGTCGCCAAGCTCACGTACTTCGGGCTCTACGCCCTCCAGCATCGGGGCCAGGAATCCGCGGGTATCGCGGTCAGCAACGGCTCCCAGATCCTCGTCTTCAAGGACATGGGCCTGGTGTCCCAGGTCTTCGACGAGACCTCGCTCGGTTCGCTCCAGGGTCATATCGCGGTCGGTCACGCCCGCTACTCGACCACCGGCGCCTCCGTGTGGGAGAACGCCCAGCCCACCTTCCGCGCCACTGCGCAGGGATCGATCGCGCTCGGCCACAACGGCAACCTGGTCAACACGGCGGAGCTCGCCGAGCTGGCCGCCGAACTCCCCAAGGAGAACGGTCGCGCCCTCAGGGCGGCGGCCACCAACGACACCGACCTGATCACCGCCCTGCTGGCCGGCCAGCGTGCCGCCGACGGCGAACCGGTGACCGTGGAGCAGGCCGCGCACGTGGTCCTCCCACAGGTCAAGGGTGCCTTCAGCCTCGTCTTCATGGACGAGAACACGCTGTACGCGGCCCGCGACCCGCAGGGCATCCGTCCGCTGGTCCTCGGCCGTCTGGAGCGCGGCTGGGTCATCGCCTCCGAGTCCGCCGCCCTCGACATCTGCGGCGCCAGCTATGTGCGCGAGATCGAGCCGGGCGAGTTCGTCGCCATCGACGAGAACGGCCTGCGCTCCTCACGATTCGCGGACGCGAAGCCCAAGGGCTGTGTCTTCGAGTACGTGTACCTGGCCCGCCCGGACACCGACATCGCCGGACGCAACGTCTATCTGTCGCGCGTCGAGATGGGCCGCCGCCTCGCCGAGGAGGCGCCCGCCGAGGCCGACCTGGTGATAGCGACGCCGGAGTCCGGCACCCCGGCCGCCATCGGCTACGCGGAGGCGTCCGGCATCCCCTTCGGCGCCGGCCTGGTCAAGAACGCGTATGTCGGGCGGACGTTCATCCAGCCCTCGCAGACCATCCGGCAGCTCGGCATCCGCCTGAAGCTGAACCCGCTCAAGGAAGTCATCAAGGGCAAGCGCCTGGTCGTCGTCGACGACTCGATCGTGCGCGGCAACACCCAGCGCGCCCTGGTCCGCATGCTCCGCGAGGCGGGCGCCGCCGAGGTCCACATCCGGATCTCCTCGCCGCCCGTGAAGTGGCCCTGCTTCTTCGGCATCGACTTCGCGACCCGCGCGGAGCTCATCGCCAATGGCATGTCCATCGAGGAGATCGGTGTGACGCTGGGCGCCGACTCCCTGGCGTACATCTCCATCGACGGCATGATCGAGGCGACGACCATCGCCAAGCCGGACCTGTGCCGCGCCTGCTTCGACGGCGAGTACCCGATGGATCTGCCCGACCCCGAGCTCCTCGGCAAGCGGCTGCTGGAGACCGAGCTGGCCGCCGGCACGGCCGCACCGGCCGCGGTCGACGCGATCCGCCGTCCGTAAGTCCTTGCCCTGCCGTAACGAGACGAAGGCTCCCCCCGTCATGTCTGAGAACACTGGCGCCGGCCACGCCGCGGCGTCGTACAAGAACGCGGGCGTCGACATCGACGCGGGCGACCACGCGGTCGAGCTCATGAAGGAGTGGGTGAAGAAGACCCGGCGCCCCGAGGTCCTCGGCGGCCTCGGCGGCTTTGCCGGTCTCTTCGACGTCTCCGCGCTGAAGAACTACGAGCGCCCCCTGCTCGCCTCCGCCACGGACGGTGTCGGCACCAAGGTCGACATCGCCCGCCGGATGGGCGTCTACGACACCATCGGCCACGACCTGGTCGCCATGGTGATGGACGACATCGTGGTGTGCGGTGCCGAGCCGCTGTTCATGACCGACTACATCTGCGTCGGCAAGGTCCACCCCGAGCGGGTCGCCGCGATCGTCAAGGGCATCGCGGAGGGCTGTGTGCTGGCCGGCTGCGCCCTGGTCGGCGGTGAGACGGCCGAGCACCCGGGCCTGCTGGGCGAGGACGACTTCGACGTCGCCGGCGCCGGTACGGGCGTCGTGGAGGCCGACCGGCTGCTCGGCGCGGACCGTATCCGCGAGGGTGACACGGTCGTCGCCATGGCCGCGTCCGGACTCCACTCGAACGGGTACTCGCTGGTCCGGCACGTCCTGCTGAACCAGGCCGGACTCGCTCTGGAGAGCCACGTCGACGACCTGGGCCGCACCCTCGGCGAGGAGCTCCTGGAGCCCACCCGGATCTACTCGCTGGACTGCCTGGCCCTGACCTCCGTCACCGAGGTGCACGCCTTCAGCCACGTCACCGGCGGCGGCCTCGCGGCCAACCTGGCCCGTGTCGTCCCCGACGGGCTGCACGCGGTCGTGGACCGCTCCACCTGGACCCCGGGCCCGGTCTTCGACCTCGTCGGCCGGACCGGTTCGGTCGAGCGCCTGGAACTGGAGCGGACCCTCAACATGGGCGTCGGCATGATCGCGATCGTGCCGCAGGAGTCCACGGACGTGGCGCTGACGGCCCTGGCCGACCGTGGACTGGACGCCTGGGTGGCCGGCGAGATCACCGGCCGTGGCGACCGGACGACAGGAGCGGAACTGGTGGGGGACTACGCGGGCTGAGCGAGCCGGGTGTGCGGAGCATGCGAGGGGCACCCGGGCATGCCGAGCCCACCCGGCACGACGGCGGCCCGCGCGGGCGGGCAGTACAGAACCCGGTCGGTGACCGGAGTCACCGACCGGGCTGATGATTCAGTGCAGGGTCAAGCGCCACGACGCTGTGGTGAGGACTGGCCGTCCCCGCCATCGTCGTCGTCCTCATAGAGGTCGGCGTATCGTGCGTACAGGTCGTCGTCCTGCTCATCGTCCTCCACAGGGTCACCGATGACATTCGGTGACGTGTTCGAAGGCGATGCACCCAGCTCCTCGGCCAGGCGTGCGAGGTCCGTCCCACCGCTGTTGTACTTCAGCTGGCGGGCGACCTTCGTCTGCTTGGCCTTGGCCCGGCCGCGCCCCATGGCTCGACCCCCTCAACGACGGGGCTCGACGGCCCCAGAGTCTTGACACGCGTTCATGGTCCGGCACGGACTCTCCATGGAGAGGCCGGTCCGTAGGGCTCCCACGGTACCTGAGCCCACGCCCATACGGTACGTCGCCCGCATGCCGCGCCCTCGCCCGGGGCCCCCGAAGCACCCTGTTCTCCCTGGTCAAGTGCAATTTCAAGCACTTGACCAGGGGCGACCCGCCGGGAGAAGTGAGAGTTCTCTCGAAGTGCCCCTCCGCGGGTACCGGCCAAATGTGCGGACAGCGTGCGGGGGCGGACTCACCGGCCCGCCCCCCCCCGAATGCGCCCCACACGCGTTCGTGCGCGCTGTGCGCGCGTCCCGCAGGTGTGCCGTACGCGTCCCGCACGTGTCGCGTACATGGCCCGGACGTGCCTCGCACACGCCTCGCACACGCCTCGTACACGGCCCGGACGGGCCCGCTGTTGTCCGGTGTCCGTGATGTCCGGGCAGTCTCAGAGATCTCCGGGCATTCGGCCGGGCGTCCCGCACAAGTCCGGGCACCTCTCGACATTCGCGCTGGTCGCGAGCGCAGCGACTGTTCCTGGCCGACCCGTCACACGAACGACTGCCCGGACTTCTCCGGGACGCCGGACAGGCAGGGTGTCTCACTCAAGTCCGGTCACCGCAGGTCGGCGAGACGTTGTACCCGGAGATGTTCGAGACCGGACAGCTGTGGGCCCGGACGCCGCTCAGCGTGGCGCGCGCGCCTCGGCCATCCGCTGTTCGGCGATCCGGTCGGCCGCCGCAGCCGGCGGAATCCCGTCCGAATTCGCACGTGCGAAGATGGCGAGCGTGGTGTCGAAGATCTTCGCCGCCTTCGCCCTGCACCGGTCGAAGGCGAAACCGTGCAGCTCGTCGGCGACCTGGATGACCCCGCCGGCGTTCACCACGTAGTCCGGTGCGTAGAGGATCCCGCGGTCGGCGAGGTCCTTCTCGACGCCCGGGTGGGCGAGCTGGTTGTTGGCGGCACCGCAGACCACCGCGGCGGTCAGCACCGGCACGCTGTCGTCGTTCAGCGCGCCGCCCAGCGCGCACGGGGCGTACACGTCCAGGCCCTCGGCGCGGATCAGCGCCTCTGTGTCGGCGACGGCCGTCACGCCCTGCGGGTGCCGGTCCAGGATCCGTCGCACGGCGTCCTCGCGCACGTCGGTGATCACGACCTCGGCGCCCTCCTCGCGCAGGTGTTCCACCAGGTGGTGGCCGACCTTGCCGACGCCCGCCACACCGACCTTGCGGTCACGCAGCGACGGGTCGCCCCACAGGTGCTGGGCCGAGGCCCGCATCCCCTGGTAGACGCCGAACGCGGTGAGCACGGACGAGTCGCCGGCGCCGCCGTTCTCGGGGGAGCGGCCGGTGGTCCAGCGGCACTCGCGGGCCACGACGTCCATGTCGGCGACGTAGGTGCCGACGTCGCAGGCGGTGACGTACCGGCCGCCCAGAGAGGCGACGAACCGGCCGTAGGCGAGCAGCAGCTCCTCGGTCTTGACCGTCTCGGGATCGCCGATGATCACGGCCTTGCCGCCGCCGTGGTCGAGACCGGCCATGGCGTTCTTGTACGACATTCCGCGCGCGAGGTTCAGCGCGTCGGCGACGGCCTCCCCCTCGGACGTGTACGGGTAGAAGCGCGTACCACCGAGGGCGGGGCCCAGGGCGGTGGAGTGGAGGGCGATGACGGCCTTGAGGCCACTGGCACGGTCCTGGCAGAGCACAACGTGCTCGTGACCGCCCTGGTCCGAATGGAACAGGGTGTGCAGGACGCCGTCAGATACGTCGGTCACGGTGGTGACTCCTGAGTAAGTAGCGGCGGGCGGACACAGTTCCCGAAACTCCCCCGCGCTTGTGGCTGTGGGGGCGGTGGCGGAGGCTGTGCGCACGAGGTTAGAGCCTGCCGCCCGCGGGGACGGAACCGTGTCCAGGATCACCTCCGCGTACCTCGTCCCGGAGGAAGGGCGTGCGACGATTCGCGTGGATTACCCGTACGTGCGAGCCGTCCGTCCGCCGCCCGCGCGCCCGTGGGCGGGCCCGCAGGTTTTCGCGCCGGTGCGCGGGGGAGGGAGCAGGCGTGCCCAAGGTCTCCTCGGTGGTCGTCCCCTACGCGGCCTACCTGCGCGTGTACGAACCACTGACCGCCTTCCCCGAGCCGGAGCGCGGTCACTGGGCCCGTTACGCCCGCCGCCCCGACCTTCCCTCCTATCAGGACGAACTGCGCCGGTCCCTGGCCGACGTCGTGCCGACCCCGCCGGTCCCGGTTCCGGTGCGGGAGAGCGACGACGCGTTCGTGCTGGAGGTCGACGGCACGGTCCGCGTCTGCCCCTGGCGTACCCGGCTGCGCGGCTGGCAGGCCCTGGGGGAACTCGCCGAGGACTTTCCCCTGCCGGTCCTGGACGCGCTTCTGCCCCCGTTCGTACGGCGCCAGGCCGCCGAGGACTACGAGCGCTGGCTGACCGCCCACCCCGACGCCCGGCCGTGGATCCGCACCGCGACCTGGCAGGTGCCGATCAACTGGTTCGTACTGGTCTCGGACGAGGAGCGCGAGTACGACAAGGGCTCCCGGGGCTCCCCGGGACCCGCCGGCTCCACGAGCTCCGCAGGCGAGGCCCCCGTACTGCGCTACCGCACGCCCATGGTCGAGGCGCGGCGGCGGGTGGCGCGCGGGCTGAGGGCGCTGAGGACCGCCATGGACGAGGGGCCGCTGATCGACGGCCTGGTGGATGTGGGGCGCTGGCTGGAGGAGTTCCATCCGCGTTCACTGGTCGAACTGGACTACGGCGGCCTGGTGCACGCCCTGCCGGTCGGCGCGCTGGAGGACGACCACTCCGCGGCGGACGTGGCCGAGGGGATCGCGGCGCTGCGCCGCGGGGACGGGGTGACCGCGGGGGAGGCCTACGGGCGGCTGGTGGAGCGCTGGCGCTCGGTCCGGGAACTGAGGTCGGCCAACTGACGCCTGGCCGCGGAGGGATGACGCGTCGCGGCCGCATAACGAACTGGCGTTTGACCAAATGCCCTTCTTGGGGTTTTGTCGTCGCCCTGAGGCGTGGTCAACCGGGACCCGACAACGGACGTAGGCGTCGATCCGGGCGTATGCCCCAAGCCGGTCAAGCGTGACGGACCGCACGTACGTAGGCCTTGCGCCACTTGCCCACCCTCGTGCCAAAATAAGACAAGGAGTCCGGGGAGGGCTCCTCCGTCCCATTATGCTCGACTATGGGCGGAATCTCGGCATTGCACGCTTCGGGGGGTCCGGTGACTCCCGATCGCGGTTGTGACTGATCGTCACAACCGCGTGACTGTCCGCTATGGCATGGTCCATCGGCTTCCGCGGCTGATGAACACCTGGGAGGGCAATTCCATCGGTTTGGCCGACGCGGCTGGACGGATGGTGTAGTTGTAGTGCCGAGGACAAGCCGTTCGTCCTATAACCGACTCGACCCGCGTCCGCCATTTCGGGCAACGCGGGTCAAGGTGCAGAATTTAGAGGAAAGAACCGAGAAGGTTCGGTTCTCCCGAGGAGGCCGCTCATGACCGCTCGCACCCCTGATGCCGAGCCGCTGCTGACCCCGGCTGAGGTAGCCACCATGTTCCGCGTCGACCCGAAGACGGTCACGCGTTGGGCGAAGGCCGGCAAGCTCACGTCGATCCGCACGCTCGGCGGGCATCGCCGCTACCGCGAAGCCGAGGTCCGCGCTCTGCTCGCGGGCATTCCGCAGCAGCGCAGCGAGGCCTGACACAACTGAATAACCCGGACGAACCGGCTGGTCCCCCAACTGGCCGAGGTGTTCGGGCCCACAGCTCCACACGACGCGGGAACTGCCCCAACAGGACCCTCGCCCGAACCGATCAGAGCTTTCCAGGCGACTGAACCGGGTACGTCGTCGATCGCGCCGGACTCCGCCGAGTCCGGCGCGATCTTGTGTCTCCGGGGGCTGTCGGCGGTGTGCCGGTGCGGTGCTTTCCGGGCGGGTCTGTGCGGGGTCCGTGCGCGGGCCTGTCGGGCCCTGGGGGGTAGCTGTGAGGTCACCCGCACGGGGATTCGGGTGGACCTCCGACGGTAGTGCAATTGCACATATTAAATTGACTTGGTGTAGGCGACGGGTACGTACCGAACTTTCCGAAACTCATGCGGTGATACCCGTCACACACCGGTTGCCTTGCCGGGTCGCCGGCGTGTGCGCTAAAGCGGCGGTGGATGGGCCCGATGTGAAGCAACTCGGGGACAGGGCCCGGGAGCTGGGGAGCCCGGGGCGGCTGGGCTAGGCGGTGGATACGCCCTCGCCGCCGACACGTTCCGGGGGGAGCTCCGTGGGCTCGGCCGGCCCCGTGGGCCCGGCGGGGCGTGCGGGTCGTTCGGAGGCTTCGGAGGGGCGGGGCGCGGAGTCCTCCGCCAGGCGCAACAGGCGGTGGCAGGCCGGACGGCGGCGGGTGTGGTGCCCGAACGCCGAGGCGGCCGACAGATGTGCGCGGAGCAGTGCCCGCGTCTCGTGCCCGGCCGATGCCGGCATGTGCCACCTCCAGCGGCCGCACCGAGAGCGGCCCTGCTGTCTGAGGTACCGGGGAGAGCCCGCCTCGTCAAGACGCCGGGGGCCCGCGCCGGGAAGCCCCAGGGGCGAGCGAAACGGAACGCGGCCTCCCCGAATCCCCCGGGCCACCTGAAAGGCCCTCAGCCGCCCGGTGAGGGGGCGTGGAGTGGCGGGCGCGGCCTCCGCCTCGGCGGGGCGGCGTGAGGGACGGGACGGGACGGGCAGGCGAAGGGGCTCTGTCGTTGCGACGGAGCCCCTTCGGTGAAGCGGTCCTGACGGGATCCGTCGTACCCGATCGCGGCTGCGCCGCGCGCGGCCTTCGTCCTGGCGGGGTGGCGGGGATGCGAGAAGGGCCCCGCTGGTGGGCGGGACCCTTCTCGTTGATGCGGTCCTGACGGGATTTGAACCCGCGGCCTCCACCTTGACAGGGTGGCGAGCACTCCAAACTGCTCCACAGGACCAGGCTTCGCAGCGTGATGGCTGCCTTGCGCTGCGAAAAGAGACTGTACAGGAGCGGTGGCCCACCGGTCGAACTCACCCTGCGTACCGCCCGCGTCACGGAACGGCGGCATCGATCGCCTTCACGATCCGCTTGTCCGAGACCGGGTACGCGGTGCCCAGCGCGTGGGCGAAGTAGCTGACCCGGAGCTCCTCGATCATCCAGCGGATGTCCAGCACCTGCTGCGGCACCGGCCGCCCCTGCGGCATCTGTTCCAGCAGCCAGGCGTACTCGTCCCGCATCTCGTGGACCTTCTCCATACGGGTCGTGTCCCGCTGGACGTTCGTCGGCATCTGCTGGAGGCGGCGGTCCACGGCCACCAGGTACCGCATCAGGTCCGGCAGCCGCCGCAGCCCCGTCTCCGTCACGAACCCCGGCTTCACCAGGGCGTCCAACTGCGCGCGTACGTCCTGGAGGTTGGCCAGCAGCACGGGGCTGCGTACGCCCTTCAGCCGGCGCTCGCAGGCCTGCCAGGCGGCCAGGACCTGCTGCACCTGCCCCACCGTGCGGACGGTCGTGTCGACGATCTCGGCGCGCACCTTGTCGTACAGCTTGCGGTACGACTCCTCGTCCCACACAGGCCCGCCGAAGTCCGCGATCAGCCGGTCCGCCGCCGCCATCGCGCAGTCGTCGAACAGTGCCTGGACGGAACCGTGCGGATGCGCCGACAGGGCGAGCTTCTGGGCGTTCGTCAACTTCTCGGATGCGAACTTCGCAGGGTTCACCGGGATATTGCGCAGGATCAGGCGACGCGTGCCCTTCCACATCGCCGGCTGCTGCTCCGCCTCCGTGTCGAAGAGCCGTACGGAGACCGTGTCGCCGTCGTCGACCAGCGCGGGGAACGCCTTCACCGGCTGACCGGCCCGCCGCGTCTCGAAGACACGGGTCAGCGTGCCGACGGTCCAGTCGGCCAGACCCGTCCGCTCCAGCGACTCACCGCCCTCGCGCTGGGCCGTGGCCGCCGCCGCCAGGGAGAGTGCCTGGCGGGCCTTCGGCTTCAGCCGGAGCCGGAGCGCCTCCAGGTCCTTGCCCTCGGCGATCTTCCGGCGCCGCTCGTCGACGATCCGGAAGGTGACCTTCACATGGTCGGGGACCTTGGACCAGTCGAAGTCGTCCGCGTCGAACGGCACCCCGACCATCCGCTTCAGCTCGCGGGTCATCGTCGTGGTCAGCGGCTCCTGGAGGGGCACCGCCCGCTCCAGGAACGCCTTCGCGTAGTTCGGCGCCGGCACGTAGTTGCGGCGGACCGGTTTGGGGAGGGAACGGATCAGCTCCGTGACGACCTCCTCCCGCAGACCCGGGATCTGCCAGTCGAAGCCCTCGCCCGTGACCTGGTTGAGCACCTGGAGCGGCACATGGACCGTCACCCCGTCCGCGTCCGCACCCGGCTCGAACTGGTACGTCACCCGGAACGTGAGGGCGCCCTGCTGCCAGGAGTCCGGATAGTCGGCCTTGGTGACGGCCTGAGCCGACTCGCGGATGAGCATCTCGCGCTCGAAGTCGAGGAAGTCCGGCTGCTCGTGGCGTTTGTGCTTCCACCACGAGTCGAAGTGCGCCCCCGACACGACGTGGCCGGGCACCCGCTGGTCGTAGAAGTCGAACAGGGTCTCGTCGTCGACCAGGATGTTGCGGCGCCGTGCCCGGTGCTCCAGTTCCTCGACCTCGGTGAGCAGCCTGCGGTTGTCCGCGAAGAACTTGTGGTGCGTGCGCCAGTCGCCCTCGACCAGCGCGTTGCGGATGAACAGTTCGCGGGAGACCTCGGCGTCGATCCGGCCGTAGTTCACCTTCCGCTGGGCGACGATCGGTACGCCGTACAGCGTGACCTTCTCGTACGCCATCACCGCGGCCTGGTCCTTCTCCCAGTGCGGCTCGCTGTACGTGCGCTTCAGCAGGTGCTCTGCGAGCGGCTCGACCCACTCCGGCTCGACCCTCGCGTTGACCCGCGCCCACAGCCGGGACGTCTCGACCAGTTCCGCCGACATCACGAACCGTGGCGGCTTCTTGAACAGCGTCGAACCCGGGAAGATCGCGAACTTGGCGTTGCGCGCGCCCACGTACTCGTTGCGCCCGCCGCCGTCCTTGCGCCCGCTCCCGTCCTTGCGGGCGGTCTGGCCGGAGTCCTTCGACTCCTTCACGTCCTTCATCCCGACGTGGGAGAGCAGGCCCGCGAGCAGCGAGACGTGGATGCGGTCCTCGGGGGCGTCCTCCTCGTTGAGGTGGATACCCATCTGCTTGGCGACCGTGCGCAGCTGTGTGTAGATGTCCTGCCACTCGCGGATCCGCAGGAAGTTCAGGTACTCCTGCTTGCACATGCGCCGGAAGGACGAGGAGCCGCGCTCCCTCTGCTGCTCCCGCACGTAGCGCCACAGGTTGAGGTAGGCGAGGAAGTCGCTGGTCTCGTCCCGGAACCGGGCATGCTGCTGGTCCGCCTGGGTCTGCTTGTCGGCCGGCCGCTCGCGCGGGTCCTGGATGGACAGCGCCGCCACGATCACCATGACCTCGCGGACACACCCGTTGCGGTCCGCCTCCAGCACCATGCGCGCCAGCCGCGGGTCGACCGGCAGCTGGGCCAGTTTCCGTCCGGTCTCCGTCAGCCGCTTGCGGGGGTCCTTCTGCGTCGCGTCCAGCGCGTTCAGTTCCTGGAGCAGTTGCACGCCGTCACGGATGTTCCGGTGGTCCGGCGGGTCGATGAAGGGGAACTTCTCGATCTCGCCGAGGCCCGCCGCGGTCATCTGCAGGATGACCGAGGCCAGGTTGGTACGGAGGATCTCCGCGTCCGTGAACTCCGGACGGGTCTCGAAGTCGTCCTCGCTGTACAGCCGGATGCAAATGCCGTCCGACGTGCGCCCGCAGCGGCCCTTGCGCTGGTTGGCGCTGGCCTGCGACACCGGCTCGATCGGCAGCCGCTGCACCTTGGTCCGGTGGCTGTAGCGGGAGATCCGCGCGAACCCGGGGTCGATGACGTACTTGATGCCCGGCACCGTCAGCGACGTCTCCGCGACGTTCGTCGCCAGAACGATCCTGCGGCCGCTGTGCTGCTGGAAGACACGGTGCTGCTCGGTGTGCGAGAGCCGCGCGTAGAGCGGCAGCACCTCGGTGCTGTGCCAGTCGGCGCCTCCGGCGCGGGGGTAGGCCTTCCTCGTCAGCGCGTCCGCCGTGTCCCGGATCTCCCGCTCGCCGGAGAGGAAGACCAGGATGTCGCCGGGCCCCTCGGCCATCAGCTCCTCGACCGCGTCCGTGATCGCGGTGATCTGATCGCGGTCGGAGTCCTCCGAGTCCTCCTCGAGCAACGGCCGGTAACGCACCTCGACGGGATACGTACGGCCGCTGACCTCGACGACAGGAGCATCGCCGAAGTGCCGCGAGAACCGCTCCGGGTCGATGGTGGCCGACGTGATGACGACCTTCAGGTCCGGGCGCCTGGGCAACAGCTGGGCGAGATAGCCGAGCAGGAAGTCGATGTTCAGCGACCGCTCGTGGGCCTCGTCGATGATGATCGTGTCGTAGGCGCGCAGCTCACGGTCCGTCTGGATCTCGGCGAGCAGGATGCCGTCGGTCATCAGTTTCACGAAGGTGGCGTCCGGACTCACCTGGTCGGTGAACCGCACCTTCCAGCCGACGGCCTTCCCGAGCGGGGTGTCCAGCTCCTCCGCGATCCGCTCCGCCACCGTGCGGGCGGCGATCCGGCGGGGCTGGGTGTGCCCGATCATCCCCCGGACGCCCCGGCCCAGTTCCATGCAGATCTTCGGGATCTGCGTCGTCTTGCCGGAACCCGTCTCACCCGCGACGATCACCACCTGGTGATCGCGGATCGCCTCGGCGATCTCGTCCTTCTTCTGGCTGACCGGCAACTGCTGCGGATACGTGACCGCCGGTACCCGCGCCCGACGCCTGGCCATCCGCTCCTCGGCCCTGGAGACCTCCGCCTCGATCTCGCCGAGCACAGCGGCCTTGGCCTCCGGCTTGCGGATCTTGCGCGCGCCCTCGAGCCTGCGCCCGAGCCGCTGCGTGTCGCGCAGCGAGAGCTCGGTCAGGCGAGAGGCGAGAGCGCCGAAGGCCGGGGCGCCTGAGGAGGCGTTGGCGGAGGCGCCGGAGGAGGGGGCGGAGGCAGGGTGCGTGGACATACGGGAACCAGGATCTCATCCTCGGGAAATCCGTGGCGAACGGTTTTGTCCCGGGCGTCGGAGTGAGAGGGGGGAGTGGGCGCATGAGAGCACCCCCTCCAGAATTCCGGAGGGGGTGTCTGTTGTGGCTGGGGCCGGGGTCGAACCGGCGACCTATCGCTTTTCAGGCGATCGCTCGTACCAACTGAGCTACCCAGCCACGAGGTTTCACGTGAAACCTCAGCGGTCCTGACGGGATTTGAACCCGCGGCCTCCACCTTGACAGGGTGGCGAGCACTCCAAACTGCTCCACAGGACCAAGCTCTGTACGACAGTGTCGCACAGGGTGATACGTGCCCCCAACGGGATTCGAACCCGTGCTACCGCCTTGAAAGGGCGGCGTCCTAGGCCGCTAGACGATGAGGGCTATCGGCCCGCCTGGGCGCTTCTCAGCGCGTCGGGGACGTCCGAAGCATATGTGATGCCGGGAGGGATCGCCAAAACGGTTTACGGGGTGGGTGCCGAGGAGGTGGGGGAGGGGAGCCGGGTGGGGGGCGGGGAGGGTGAACCGGACGGGGACGCGCCCGGTTGGTTCTCCTCCGGGAGATGCCGGCTGACCTCTGCCGTGGTCAGGCCCAGGCCGCCCAGCCGGATCGCGTCCCAGGCCTGGAGGCGGCGGGTGTCGCGGTCGAAGTAGAGGATCGAGGCCTCGATGGGGTCGGGGTGCTTGCCCTCGACGGCGCGCAGTCCGCCACCGCCGGTGGAGCCTTCGACGCGGAGCCTGGTGCCGTACTTCATGACCTCCGTCTCCTGGCGGTGGATGTGCCCGGCCAGGACGAGGGGCACTGTGCCGTCGACCTCGCGGGCCGCCGACGGCTCATGGGCGACGGCGACGTCGACCGGGGTGCCGGCGGCCCGCTGGTCGCGCAGGGCGGAGGCCAGGCGGGCGCCCGCGAGTTCCTGGGACTGCTCGGCGCCGGGCTTCCTGGAGCGGTCCGGGGTGAACTGCGGGTCACCGATGCCGGCGAAGCGCAGGCCGGCGACCGTCCTGGCCCGGCCGTCGTCCAGGACGTGGACGTTGTCGAGACCTTCCAGGTAGCGCTGGGTGAGGGCCGAGTCGTGGTTGCCGCGGACCCAGACATAGGGGGCGCCGAGGTTCTCGACGGGGTCGAGGAAGCCGTTCTCGGCGGCGGTGCCGTGGTCCATGGTGTCGCCGGAGTCGACGATGACGTTCACCCGGTACTGCTCGACGAGTGAGGCGATGATCGCCCAGCTCGCGGGGTTGAGGTGGATGTCGGAGACGTGCAGGACCCGGAGGGTGGTCGGGTCGGACTGGTAGGCGGGGAGTGTGGAGGTGGCGTCGTAGAGCTTCGTCACGTTGGTGACCAGGCGGGCCAGCTCCTTCTGGTAGACGTCGAACTCCGTGACGATGCTGCGGGCGTTGCCGACCAGGGAGGGCGCCGAGGAGAGCAGGCCGGAGAACCTGGGCTCGAGGACGGAGTCCGGGTTCCAGGAGGTGTACGCGGTGCCGCCGGACGCGGCCAGCAGGGTGAGGGCGAGGCCGCCCGCGGCCAGGGCCCGGCGCGGGCGGCGGTAGACGGCGAGGCCGAGGGCGGTGGCGCCGGTGACGACGGCGACGACGGAGCGCACGGCGAGGTCGGCGGTGCCGCGGGCGATGTCCTGGGTGACTTCGTCCTGGAGCCCGGAGAGGCGCTCGGGGTGGTCGACGAGGGCCTGGGAGCGGGCGGGGTCGAGCTGGTCGACGTTGACGTCGAGGCGGACGGGGGCGTGGTGGCTGTCGAGTTCGAGGGCACCCAGGGGAGAGACGTTGATCTTCGTGCCGCCCGTGAGCGACGGGCGCAGGGTCATGGTCGTGTCCATGGGGCCGACGGGAACGCGCACGTTGCCCACGATCAGCAGGCCGAGCCAGGCGCCCAGCAGGACGACGGCGAGGAGCCCCACGACGCGCTTGTAGGGGTGGGCAGGCCGGGCGGCGAGGGTGGTGGTGACGGCCGCCGCCGGGGCGGTCGGGCGACGGGAGCGGTGACGGCGGGTGAGAGCTCGCGGGACCCTTCGGATGCGGTGCCGGAGGGTCCCGACTGCGGCGGGGACGCGTGCCATTGGTCCCGTATGCCCATGCGGCGCGTCGGATATGCGGGGCGCCCGGCGGGACTCGTACGGATGAGTCATGGCCGACAACGGATCTGCGCCGGAGAAGGCGCGGCCGAAGGACGCAGCAGCGGCTGGACGTCGTCGGTGCTGGTACGGGCCGTCCGGGGCGTCCCGGGGCGTATGGTCGTGCGGATCAGCCCCAGCCCAGTTCGTGGAGCCGCGCGTCCTCGATGCCGAAGTGGTGTGCCACCTCGTGGACAACCGTCACGGCCACCTCGTCCACCACGTCTTCCGCCGTCTCGCAGTAGCGCAGGGTCGGGCCCATGTAGATCGTGATGCGGTCGGGGAGGACCCCGGCGTACCACTCCCCGCGTTCCGTGAGCGGAGTCCCCTCGTACAGGCCCAGCAGCTCCGGATCGTCGGCGGGCGGTTCGTCCTCCACGAACACGGCCACGTTGTCCATGACCCGCGCCAGCTCCGGCGGGATCTGGTCCAGGGCCTCGCTCACCAGTTCTTCGAACCTGTCACGCGTCATCTCCAGCACAGGACCATTGTCAGGGACGATCGTGCGGAGCGGAGGTGTACGCGGCCCCCGTGGGCCGCGGGGTGAGTGCGCGGCGGGGTCCGGTCTCGAGGGCCGCGCGTCTGCTGTGAGCTCGGGAGCGGGACCAGGGCCGGGCTCCAGGGGCTTTCAGCCCGGGGAACAGGTCAACAGCAGGTCACCTGTCTGTCACTGGTGTGCTGCTGACGGGTTGCTGGCGTGTCCTCTTGCGGGCGGAGGGAGTTGGGCATGTAGACCCAGTATCGCAATCGGAGGTGGCCTCGTGCGCTCCCTGTACGTACCTGTCCGCCTGGCTGCCACCGTCGTGGCCGTCTCCGCTGTCGCCGACTGTATGAGTGTTGGTGGGGACGGGGCGGGCAGGGCCGAGCCGCCGCACTCCTCGGGCCGTTCGGGCGGTGAGGCGCCCGACGGGAGGCCCGCGGTGCCGGGCGGCGGTGGCGGTCACGGTGCCGCGGCGGCCGAGGACGGGAGCGGGCGCCGCGCGGGCGGCGGCAAGAGGGCCGAGCAGGGTGAACGGAGGAAGGGCGGGACGGGAGCCTCGTCCGTCGCCGAGGCGTCGCCCTCCCCGGGGGCGAGCGGACCGGTGCCGGCCGACGGCGGGTCGGCGGGGCCGACCCCCGACAGCCCGCCGGAACCGCCGGAACCGCCGGAACCGCCGGAACCGACCGGGCCGGAGCCCACGCAGGTGCCGCCCGAGCCCACGGCCCCGCCCGAGCCCACGGCCCCGCCCGAGCCCACGGTCCCGCCCGAGCCGACGGCCGCGGAGCCGTCCTCGTCGGCGCACGAGCCACCGGAAACCCAACGGGTGCACCGGGTGCCCGCGCCGGAGTCCGGGGCACCCGTCTAGAGACCGGGACCTGTTTCGCTGCCTTTCCCCCGCCCTCTGTCTGACCTGCCGGTTTGCTTTCGATGGGACAGAGTGCGTATGGTGGCAGATCGTTTGATCCTATTTGCCCGGCGCCACTGCAGAGCGCGCCGTGTGGCGCGTACTCTCCCCTTACCGTGGTGGACCGCATAGAGGCGGTCATATTGCGATTGCGAATCACGGAGTTGACGGGCGCGTGCCGAAGAGACTCCGGAAGGTTTCGCATTCGTATGCCCATCGCCAGTACTGATCACGTCGTCGTGCCCGAGGACACCGAGGACACCGACGCCACTGCTGTCATCGCCGACATCGCCGACATCGCCGACGTCATCGCCGACGTCGACGCCGAGGCCGACAGCGACACCGACAGCACCCCCGAGATCACCTTCGCCACCCTCGGTCTTCCCGAGGGCATCGTGCGCAAGCTCGCGCAGAACGGCGTGACCAGCCCCTTCCCGATCCAGGCGGCGACCATCCCGGACGCCCTGGAAGGCAAGGACATCCTCGGCCGTGGCCGCACCGGCTCCGGCAAGACCCTCTCCTTCGGTCTGCCGACTCTGGCCACGCTGGCCGGCGGCCGGACCGAGAAGCACAAGCCGCGCGCCGTCATCATGACGCCGACGCGTGAGCTCGCCATGCAGGTGGCTGACGCACTCCAGCCGTACGGGGACGTCCTCGGGCTGAAGATGAAGGTCGTCTGCGGCGGCACCTCCATGGGCAACCAGATCTACGCCCTCGAGCGCGGTGTGGACGTCCTGGTGGCCACCCCCGGCCGCCTGCGCGACATCATCAACCGCGGCGCGTGCTCCCTGGAGAACGTGCAGATCGCCGTCCTCGACGAGGCCGACCAGATGTCCGACCTGGGCTTCCTGCCCGAGGTCACCGAGCTGCTCGACCAGATCCCGGCGGGCGGTCAGCGGATGCTGTTCTCCGCGACCATGGAGAACGAGATCAAGACGCTCGTGGACCGGTACCTGAAGGACCCGGTCCACCACGAGGTCGACGCAGCCCAGGGCGCCGTCACGACGATGTCGCACCACATCCTGGTCGTGAAGCCCAAGGACAAGGCGCCGGTCACCGCAGCCATCGCCTCCCGTAAGGGCCGCACCATCATCTTCGTCCGCACCCAGCTGGGCGCGGACCGGGTCGCCGAGCAGCTGCGCGACGCGGGTGCCAAGGCCGAGGCTCTGCACGGCGGTATGACGCAGGGCGCGCGCACCCGGACGCTTGCCGACTTCAAGGACGGCTACGTCAACGTCCTCGTCGCCACGGACGTCGCCGCGCGCGGTATCCACGTCGACGGCATCGACCTGGTGCTGAACGTGGACCCGGCCGGCGACCACAAGGACTACCTGCACCGGGCCGGCCGTACGGCGCGGGCCGGTCGCACCGGCACCGTCGTGTCGCTGTCCCTGCCGCACCAGCGGCGCCAGATCTTCCGGTTGATGGAGGATGCGGGCGTGGACGCCACGCGTCACATCATCCAGGGCGGCGCGGCCTTCGACTCGGAGGTCGCCGAGATCACCGGCGCCCGGTCGATGACCGAGGTCCAGGCCGAGTCGGCGGGCAACGCGGCACAGCAGGCCGAGCGTGAGGTCACCCAGCTCACCAAGGAGCTGGAGCGGGCGCAGCGCCGGGCGTCCGAGCTGCGCGGCGAGGCGGACCGGCTGGTTGCCAGGGCCGCCCGCGAGCGCGGCGAGGACCCGGAGGCGGCGGTGGCCGGGGCGGCCACCGGGGCGGCCACCGAGGCGTCGGCCCAGGCCGAGGTCTCGCTGCCGGAGCAGCCGACCGCGCGCGACACCGAGCGCCCCGAGCGCCGGGACGGCTTCCGTCGCGACGACCGTGGCGACCGTGGTGGTGACCGTGGTGGCCGTTCGTTCGAGCGTCGTGACGACCGTGGTGGCTTCAACCGTGACCGTGACCGAGGCGAGCGTCCCGGCTTCCGTCGCGACGACCGTGGCGACCGTGGTGGTGACCGTGGTGGCCGTTCGTTCGAGCGTCGTGACGACCGTGGTGGCTTCAACCGTGACCGTGACCGAGGCGAGCGTCCCGGCTTCCGTCGCGACGACCGTGGCGACCGTGGCGACCGTGGTGGTGACCGTGGTGGCCGTTCGTTCGAGCGTCGTGACGACCGTGGTGGCTTCAACCGTGACCGTGACCGTGACCGTGACCGAGGCGAGCGTCCCGGCTTCCGTCGCGACGACCGTGGCGACCGTGGTGGTGACCGTGGTGGCCGTTCGTTCGAGCGTCGTGACGACCGTGGTGGCTTCAACCGCGACCGTGACCGTGACCGAGGCGAGCGTCCCGGCCACCGTGGCAGCGACCGCCCGTTCAACCGCGACCGTCAGGGCGACCGCCCCGGCTTCCGCTCCGGCGCCTCCCACGACCGCCCGTACGGCCGTCGTGACGAGCACCGCGGCGGCTCCTTCGGCCGCCGCGAGGACAAGCCGCGCTGGAAGCGCAACGGCTGATTCCGGTACACCGGACTGACGTGGCAGGGCCCGTACGACATCCGTCGTGCGGGCCCTGCCGCATACGGACGGAACACGTCCGGGTCTGCCACACCGATACCCGATCAACACCGCGCCCACGTCCCGCTATGCTCGTGGGGGCGACATCGCCTGGGGCCCTTAGCTCAATTGGCAGAGCAGTGGACTTTTAATCCATTGGTTGTGGGTTCGAGTCCCACAGGGCCTACCGAGGCAGGGGAGGGAAACCTTCTCCGACCTGCTGTGCAGCGCCCCGACCGGTTGAACACGCTCGGGGCGCTGCGGTGTTCGGAGGAGGGAAAGCCGTTCAGGCGGGTTCGTTCTGGCGTGAGGCCGGTGTCCTGCCGGGCCCGGTCTCCAGCAGTTGCCGGCGCCTGGGGCCTCCCGGGACGCGGTGCAGCTTGTACGAGCCGGGCCTGCGTGCCTCGTCGGACAGGTGCTTCACGATCCCCTTGAACCCGAGCTCCTTGAGCTTCGCGCCGGGGCGGCCGTCGATGTGGAGCCACATCGCGACGTCGTACCTGTGGGCGAACTGGAAGATGCCGTCGCGTCGGCCCAGGCTGATGCACTGGCCGGCGAACACCTGGTTGAGGGGGGACGGCTGCTCTCCCGCGATACGGCTCAGCACCGTGTCGGCCGCCCGTGCGCCCAGCGGCATCGCGGCCTGGCAGCTCATCCGCAGCGGCAGGTTCGACGGTGACGCCGAGTCCCCGGCCGCGACGATGCGCGCGTCGTCCACGCACGTCAGGGTCTCGTCGGTGAGCAGTCGGCCCACGGCGTCGGTGCTCAGCCCGCTGCGGGCTGCCAGGTCCGGTACGGCGAATCCGGTGGTCCAGACGGTCACCTCGCTCGGCAGCTCCCGGCCGTCGCCGAGCCGTACGGTGTCGCGCGTCACCGCCGTCACCCTCGCGTCCGGGCCTTCGAGTACGGTCGCCCCGAGTGCCGCCAGCCGCCGGGCCACCGACCGCCGGCCCCGAGGGTGCAAGTAGGGGCCGAGTACCTCACCGCACACCAGGGTCACGGCGCGGCCGGCCTCCGCCAGTTCGGCGGCGGTCTCGATGCCGGTCGGACCGGCCCCGACCACCGTCACCGCGGCCGTCGCGGGAGCGGCGGTGATGACCGGCCGCAGCCGCTTTGCCGCCTCCAGGGTGGCGATCGGGTACGCGAACTCGGCCGCTCCGGGCACAGCCGGGCCGGCGTTGCCGCTGCCCACCGCGTAGATCAGGTGGTCGTAGCCGACCGTGCCGCCGGTCGCCAACGCCACGCCGCGCCCGGCGGTGTCGATCCGGGTCACGGTGTCGACCACCAGCCGGACGCCGTCGGCCAGGACGTCCCGGTAGTCGACGACCGCGTCGTGGGACCCGCCCACCAGCTGGTGCAGGCGGATCCGTTCGACGAAGTCCGGGCGCGGGTTGATCAGGGTCACTGCTACGTCGTCGCGCCGCGTCAGGCGATTGGCCGCCATGACGCCGGCGTATCCGCCGCCGATCACGACCACATGGGTGTTCTCAGTCATGGTGTCTCCGTCGTCTCAGGGGTTCGACCGTTTCCAGTGGGTCGACCTCAAGACACCGCCCGACCGTTCGCTGTGACAGCTGAGCTACGGGGGCAGGAAGGTGCGTTCTTCAACGAGGTCCGGGCGCCCGTGACTTCCCGTTCCGGTCACGCCGTGAGGCGGCGGTAGGCCGCGCGGGCGTGAGTGAGGCGGGCGGCGGTCGTGCCGGCGACGGTGGCCGCGAGGAGGCAGCCGAGCCAGAGCGTGTCCCTGGAGCCGGTCCAGGTGAGGGCGCCGGCGGGCGGTATGGTCAGGCCGTTGAGGAACAGCCAGCACAGGAGCGCCGTGCCGGGGGCCGCGGTGAACCGCGCGCACCCGCCGAGGCCGGCGGCGAGCAGGGACAGGGCCGCCAGGGCGAGCCCGGGGTGGCCCGGGCCCGCCACCGTGTGGAGCAGGACCACCACCGCCAACGCGCCGCCGAAGGCACCGGTCCACACCAGTGGGGTGGCGACGGGCTGGGGCACCGGCTGCGGACCGGTGCCGAGGGCGACCCACTCGACCATGCTGACGCTCCCCTTCCGGCGCTCCCCGGCGCCGGCCCGGCAGGTGGGGGCAGCCGGTGGTGGGCGCGCTTGAGCCCCGGCGGGCGAGGAGTGCGTGACCGGGCTGATTTTCGCACCGTCGGGGCCGCCAGGCCGGGGGATCGGGTGCCGATGGCCGGATTCCGGTGGCCGGTCGATGAGGGCCGGGGTGCGAGGGCGGCGGGGTCGTGGTGCCTCGTCCCGACGGTCGGGACGTCCACGGGCGGGTTGTCCGGCCCTGCACCGTGTCGGCGGTCAGCCGCTCGCGTGGGCCGGTTCCGACCGGTCGGCCGGGGTGGTCTGCGGTGTGTCCGGCGAGCGGCGGCGGGTGAGGCGGGTGGCCAGCGGTTCGGTCCAGCGGGCGCTGAGGGGGCCGAGGACGACCAGGAGCAGGACGTACGCCGTGGCCAGCGGGCCGATCCGGGGCTCCGTGCCGACGGCGAGACCGGCGATGACGATCGAGAACTCGCCGCGCGCCACCAGAGCGCCGCCGGTCCGCCAGCGGCCCTTGGACGGGATGCCCGCGCGGCGGGCGGCCCACCAGCCGGTGGCGATCTTCGTCAGCATGGTGACGACGGCCAGGGCGAGCGCCGGGAGCAGCACCGGCGGGATGGCGGACGGGTCGGTGTGCAGCCCGAAGAAGACGAAGAACACCGCCGCGAACAGGTCCCGCAGCGGGGACAGCAGACCGTGCGCGCCCTCGGCGACCTCTTCGGACAGGGCGATGCCGACCAGGAACGCGCCCACCGCGGCCGACACCTGGAGGTGCTGGGCGACCCCCGCGACCAGCAGGGTCAGCCCCAGCACCGCCAGCAGCAGCATCTCGGGGTTGTCGGAGGAGACCGCGCGGCTGATGATGCGTCCGTGGCGCAGGGCGACGTAGAAGACGGCGCCGACGGTTCCCAGGGAGATCAGCAGGGTGATGCTGCCGCCCGCGAGACTCGCCCCGGTCAGCAGGGCGGCGAGGACCGGGAGGTAGACGGCCATGGCGAGGTCTTCCATGACCAGGACGCACAGGATGACCGGCGTCTCACGGTTGCCCGTGCGCCCGAGGTCGCCGAGCACCTTGGCGATGACCCCGGAGGAGGAGATCCAGGTGACTCCGGCGAGGGCGACGGCGGCGACCGGCCCCCAGCCCAGGAGCAGCGCGGTGACGGCGCCGGGGGCGGCGTTGAGGACGAAGTCGACGGCGCCCGAGGGGTACTGGGTCTTGAGGGTGGTGACGAGGCTCGACGCGCTGTACTCCAGCCCGAGCATCAGCAGCAGCAGGATGACACCGATCTCGGCGCCCGTGGCGACGAACTCCTCGCTGGCCTGCAGGGGCAGGATGCCGCCGTGGCCGAAGGCGAGCCCCGCGAGGAGATAGAGAGGTATGGGGGAGAAGCCCACCCGTCCGGCGAGACGGCCCAACAGCCCGAGGGCGAGGATGATCGCTCCGAGTTCGATGAGCATGGTGGTGGTGTCGTGCACGGGCGTCTGACCTCCGTGGATCGGTGCGGTGTCGGCGTCTGTGCCTGATGAGCGGGTGCCGGGACGGCGGGTGCGGTGTCTGGGGAAGGGCTTTTGGGGTGGGGGGCAGGGCCCCCTGGCTACGGGTGACGGGGGCGAGCCGGGAGTGCCCCTACGGGGCGGGAGTGCCCGCAGTGCCCCGGACCGGGCGGGCCGGGGGAGCGGGGGCGCGGCGTGGGCTGCTGCCGGGCTGGGAGCCGACGGTGTTCGAGGCTGGTGAAGGGTGCTTCAGCGCCTTGGGCCGCTGCTCGGGCGGCAGAGGGCGCCACCGATATCCGGGACGCCGTCGCGGGCGGCGTTGTCGACACGTACGGAGATCACCCGACCCATCCCACGCCCCCGTTCTTCTTCTCATCGGTTCAACCGGTCGGCGACGCTCGGCAATCGGTACGCGGCACCCAGGACGCGGCGCACTCGGTGCCCAGCACTCAACGTGCAGAGTTCACCACTCGACGAAAGAGCAGAACGCTGCTCAATAGAGCGTAAGCGCTTGATAAAAATTTTAGCGCACCTCAAACCGGGGTGCGTCGGGAAGAACGTCGCACGACATGACGAAGCGGCGCGTGTGGAGGTGGAACGATCCCCTAGGCCCACGCTCTCAGCGGGCCGACTGCCGCTCCGGGCCGCCCCCCTGCGGCGGGTACGGGTCGAACAACTGCACGCCGATTCCGCTGAGCACCAGACCTGTCGCGATGAGCAGCCCGTCGGGCACGATCAGACCGGTGGTCAGCAGGACGAGGCCGGCCCCCAGCACCCACCAGGCGCGTGCGCGTCGGTACTCGCGGGGCCGGGTGGGCCGCCCGCTGGACATGGAGCGTGCGAAACGCGGGTCGTCCTGCTCGATTCGGGCCGTGAGATCGACGAGGCGCTTGTCGTCGGACTGGGGCACGTCTCCTCCTTCCCGGAGGGTGGCAGCGCGGTGAGACGGCCGGCCGCCACCTCCGAAGCAGCGCCTCCGGGCGTCGACGGTCGTGGGCACCGACGCCCGGAGCGAAGAAGTGAACCGACGGCTCTCGAGAACTCGGCACTCCACCACCGGGCCGACCTTGGGAGTTTGCCCGTGCGCCGAGGTCATCACCCGTCCGGCAGGGGGCCGTTCGGCGTGCACGGGCCTGATGCCACTTCAAGGATCACCTGTCCCGGGGCCCCGGGACCATCAGGGGCAGTCCTCATCTTCGCGGGGCCCGGGCTGTATACGGACCGGCCGGGCACCGCACACCCACGGGAAAAATGGGGACTGTCACGGATGGCGATCCGCCGGGTCGGCGCTCACGCTGGGTCCCGGCGGCCCGTGCCCGTGCCCGCGCCCCCGGTCACGGGGGCCGTCCACAGCTCCGCGGCACGGCAGCCCACGGCAGCCCACGGCAGCCCACGGCAGCCCACGGCAGCCCACGGCAGCGGGGCCGCGCCGGGCTGCATGCCTGCCGGACAGGGCCCTGTCCGGCAGTACCCGGCGCAGGGCCGGGTCACGGCGGTACCGGGGAAAGACCAGGGCGGCATCGGGACAGCACCGCGGCCGTGCCGGGGCACAAGCACAGCAGGACGGCCGTACGAAGACGGCCGGTTCCGGACGAGCCGGTGAGGAGGTGGTAGCGGGTGCCACTGTTCTGGCGGATCTTCCTGCTGAACGCTGTCGTGCTGATCGTGGCCACCGTCCTGCTGCTCGGACCGGTCACCGTCTCCACTCCGGTCCTGCTCACCGAGGCGTTCGTGCTCACCGTGGGACTGGCCGCCATGCTCGGTGCGAACGTGCTGCTGCTGCGCGTCGGCCTCGCCCCGCTCCAGCGCGTCACCCGCGCCATGTCCACCACCGATCTGCTCCGCTCCGGACCGCGCCCCGAGGTCACCGGGCGCGGGGAGATCGCCGAGCTGATCAGTACGTACAACACGATGCTCGACCGGCTCGAGGACGAACGCGCCGCGAGCAGCGCCCGCGCGCTGTCCGCGCAGGAGGACGAACGCCGCCGGACCGCCCAGGAGCTGCACGACGAGGTCGGCCAGAGCCTCACCGCCGTCCTGCTCCAGCTCGAGCGGGTCGCCGACCGCGACCTGGTGGAAGCCTGCCGGGCCACCATGCGAGGCGAGCCGTTCCTCTGCCCGGGCGCCGTCAACGCCCTCATCCGCAACTACCTCGAGCTCGCCCGGGACGGCCGGAACCTGCCCGCCAAGGCCATCACCGACCGCGAGGAGGAGATCCTCAAGCTGGTCGCCGAGGGGAACACCTCGCAGCAGATCGCCGACCTCCTCGTCATCAGCCCCAAGACCGTGGAGCGCCACCGCGCGATCCTGCCGGCCAAACTCGACCTGAAGGACCGGCTGGAACTCACCCGGTACGCCATCCGGGTGGGACTGATCGAACCCTGACCGGGCGCTTCTGTTCTCCGGGGCCCGGCGGCCGGGGCCCTAGCGCTCGGCTTCGGCGGGCTCCCGTCCGGGCACGGGTCCGGCGTCCGGGTTTCCGTCGGGGGCTGCGTCCAGGCCCGGGGGGAGCCCCGTGCCCGATGAGGGACCGGCGCCCGGACCGGGCCCGGCGTCCCGGGAGGAGCCGCAGTCGGGCAGCCGTGCCTGGGCGGCGCGCAGGGCGTGCGCGAGCAGACGGGACTGCTGGGCGAGCACCGGGCCGAGCACGGCGAGGACGAGGACGTATCCGGCGATGAACGGCGTGAGCCGGTCGTCGAGCCCCGCGCCGGTGGCCATGGCGGCCACGACGGTGACACCGAGGAGGAGCCGGGTCTCGGGCCGGCTGATGTGACCCAGCTCGATGAGGATCTTCGTGACGATCGCGCAGGACGAGATGCCGAGCACCCCGGCGAGCACCAGGGCCTCCCGCGTTCCCCGGCCGAGGGCGAACCCGAATCCCAGCCCGGCGCCGACGTTGAGCGCCAGGTAGATGCCACCGGCGCTGATGAGCTGTTTGCCGCCTCGTCTCAGGTCGTCGAGGTGGAACTCCAGGCCGAGGTAGAAGAGCAGCAGGACGAGACCGAGCGCCGACAGCATCGAGAAGTCGTGGGCGTCCCCGACCAGGACCAGCCCCGGTGTGTGCGGGCCGAGCAGAATGCCGGCGAGCATGAACAGGGGGACGGGGATCGTCGGGAGCCCGATCCGGCTGCCGAGGCGGGCGAGGAACGCTGCGGCGAGGAACGCGCCGCCCATGGCGAGCAGAGTGTCGGCATGTCCCACGGGTCACCACCTTCCACAGCACGGGGACGGAGCGGGATCTGCTCGACCGACCCGAGTGGGGACTGCCCCTTCGTGTCGGTGGGGGTTCTTCGCCGCGCGGGGCCGCGGTCGGTACGTTCCCGGGTGCGGAGCGGCCCCGGCCGGTGTGTGCCGGGGCCGGGGCCCGGTGTTCCTCCACGCTCATATCCGGCCCCGGGCGCCCGCCATCCGTGACACCACCCAAACGGGGTGGCGGACGACACCCATGAGGTGTGGGGAAGGGCCCTCATCACGGGCCGGTTGCCGGGTGCGGCGGGGGCGCCGCGCGTTTCCACGCCGTACGGTCTCGCGCCACGTGGCGGTGGCACACCGTACGGCTTCCCCCCGCGCGGGAACACACCGGGTGCAAGACTCTCTTCACCCGGGCCGGTCCCGCCCCGCCCCGTCCGCCGTCCCCGTCAGGAGCACCGTCGATGCCGCACCCGTACGTCCTGCTGTCCGCCGCCGTCTCGCTCGACGGGTATCTCGACGACACCGGTCCCGAGCGGCTGCTGCTGTCCGGCCCGGAGGACTTCGACCGGGTCGACGAGGTACGGGCGTCGGCGGACGCGATCCTGGTCGGTGCCGGCACGATCCGGGCCGACAACCCCCGGCTGCTGGTCAACGCGCCCGAGCGGCGTGCCGCCCGGACCGCCGGGGGCAGGCCCGCCTACCCGCTGAAGGTCACCGTCAGTGGCTCGGGCGACCTGGACCCGGCGGCGCGGTTCTGGCACACCGGTGGCGCGAAGGTCCTCTACACGACCGGCAAGGGCGCCGAACGCGCCCGCGCCCACGGTCTCGCCGCCGACGTCGTGCCACTCGGCGCCGAGCTCGACTGGCGCCGCCTTCTGACGCACCTGTACGACGTGTACGGCGTACGGCGGCTCATGGTCGAGGGCGGCGGCCTGATCCACACCCAGCTCCTCACCCAGGGTCTCGCCGACGAGCTCCAACTGGTCCTCGCCCCGCTCTTCGTCGGCGACCCGGACGCCGCCCGCCTCTTCGGGCCCGGGACCTACCAGGGCGGCCGGCTGCGACTGCTGGAGACCCGGCCGATCGGCGACGTCGTCCTCATGCGCTACGAGCCCACCGCCCCCGGCGCCGGCCCGCTCCCCGTCGCCGCCGACCACCACTGGCTGGCTCTCGCCTGTGAACGGGCAAGGCGGTGCCCGCCCTCGAAGACGGCGTTCAGCGTGGGCGCGGTGGTCGTCGCGGCCGACGGCACCGAGCTGGCACGGGGCCATTCCCGCGAGGGCGGCGATCCGGTGGTGCACGCCGAGGAGGCCGCCCTCGCCAGGATCGACCCTGCGGACCCGCGGCTCACGACCGCCACCATGTACTCCAGTCTGGAACCCTGCGCCCGCCGCGCCTCCCGCCCGGTGTCCTGTGCCCGGCTGATCCTGGACGCGGGGGTACGGCGGGTGGTCACCGCGTGGCGGGAGCCGGACACCTTCGTGACGGGCGCCGACGGCAGCGGGGTGCTGACCGCGGAGGGCGCCCTGGTCGTCGTTCTGCCGGAGCACGAGGAGGCCGCCGAGGCGCCGAACGGCCATCTGATCGGCGGGTGACGCGGGGCGGCGGCAACCCGTGTGCGGAGTGTCCCGCGGATGCCGTATGCTGGTGAACACAACGACGCGGGGTGGAGCAGCTCGGTAGCTCGCTGGGCTCATAACCCAGAGGTCGCAGGTTCAAATCCTGTCCCCGCTACTGAAGGCCGAGGGCCGGAATCCGAAGGGGTTCCGGCCCTCGGCCGTTTGCGTCCGTCCCGTTTCGGGAGCGCGTCCCGGGGTGGTTCCGCGCAGATGTCACCCCAGGTGACCGGGTCGCCTCGTTGCGCATGACAACTGACGCATCGTCAGCCCGAGTGTGACGAGGACGGTGAAGTCGACTCGCCCGGTTTTGGCCATCCGTGGCGCTTAAGTCCGTGCGGGAATCGTTAACGATCAAGAAGAACGGCTTGGAATACGGCCCTCGCGTCTATTAACGTTCGATAACGCAGCGCGGTCGTCCCAGCCGTCACACGAGTCGGCTCCGTGCGCACGCGCCGAATCCCGCAAGGGAACCGGGGAACCAACATCTTGGGGTGAATCGCACGGATGCGCCCGTGGAGACACGGGCGGTATACGCGCGTAGGAGACCTTCCTGCTCCGAACCCGTCAGCTAACCCGGTAGGCGAGAAGGAAGGAAAGGAGTGCGCCCCACGTGGCGTCCAACCGGCCTGCCCCCGAGGCCCCCTTCACGCCGAGCCGGCGCGACAGCGACACCTTCGGCTACGGCGGCATCCGCGCCGACGAGGGCCCCTTCGAGGAGTGGAACCCCACCGAGGAGTCCGTTCGTCCCGTGCGCGGCCGGCATCGTGTCGGCAAGCAGCGCGGCGGAGGCCTCGCCCGTAGCTCCACCGTTCTGGGCGTCGGTGTCATAGCCGCTGTCGCCGGTGGCGGCATGGCCAGCGCCCAGACCGGCAAGCCGCCGGTCTCCATCTCCGTGCCGGACCTTCCCTCTGTTGGTTCCCTCATCTCCGACGAGGAAACCCCTGAGGGCTCCGCCACCCCGCTCAGCAGCATCGGTGCGGTCGCCGACGAGGCCGAGCAGGGCAGTGCCTCCGACGCCGGCGAGGTGCTGCGCGCCCGGATCATGGCGCAGGTCGAGCAACAGCAGAGCCAGGCCGAGGACAAGGCCGCCGCCGAGGCCGCCGCGAAGGCGGAGAAGGAGGCCGAGGAGAAGGCCGCCGCCGCGAAGAAGGAGGCCGAGGAGAAGGCCGCCGCCGCGAAGAAGGAGGCGGAGGAGGAGGCCGCGAAGAAGGCCGAGGCCGAGCGTCTCGCCGAACTGGCCAGGCAGTACACGCTGCCCACCTCCTCGTACACCATCTCCTCGACCTTCGGTCAGGCCGGCGCCTACTGGTCCTCCGGCCAGCACACGGGCCTGGATCTCGCCGCCCCCACCGGCACCCTGCTCAAGGCCGTCCACACCGGCACGATCACCTCCGCCGGCTGGGACGGCTCGTACGGCTACAAGACCGTGCTGACCCTCGACGACGGCACCGAGATCTGGTACGCCCACCAGTCCTCCATCAGTGTCAGTGTCGGCCAGCAGGTCAACACCGGCGATGTGATCGGCCGCGTCGGCGCCACCGGCAACGTGACCGGGGCCCACCTCCACATGGAGGTGCACCCGGCCGGTTCCGCCTCGGGCATCGACCCGATGGCCTGGATGCAGTCGAAGGGCCTCACCGTCTGAGACCCCGGCCCCGGCCGGTCTTCGCGCCCTGCACCCCACGCAGCCACAGCCCCGGCAGTCCTGACGACGACCCCCCGACGTCAGGACTGCCGGTCCGGCGTTTCAGGGGCGGTACGCGTACGGGTTCGGCCCGGACGCCGGGTGGCCGGGGTCCACGGCGCCGTACCCTTTGTACGGGCCGTACGGCCCGTACGGCCCGTACGGCCCGTACGGCCCGTACACCGGCCAGGGCGGGGCGGGCGGCGCGGTGGCTCGGGCCGCGTGCTCCAGGGCCGGGCGGGCCGTGTCGCGGCGGTGCCACATCTCGCGCAGCAGTTCGTGCTCCCGTACGACGAAGTCCGCGTCCGCGCGGCCGCGGCGCCCCCGGTGCCGCAGGAACGCCAGCGATGTCGCGTACGCCCCGTACTGCGCCACCGCGCGGGCAGCGGCCCGGCCGCCGTGCCGGTGCGCGTACCGCCGGGCGATGCGCCGGGCCCGCATCGAGCCGAGCGCGTAGGGCTGTGCGGGGGTCAGCCAGCCGGCCCTGACGTACGCGGGCAGTTCCTCCCGTACGGTCCGCAGCTCGCGCTGCCGGGTCCACACCACCAGCCAGGTCAGCAGGCCGAACGACGGCACCATGAACGCCGCGTACACGGCGAAGAAGCCGTACCCGCCGAGGGCCGAGGAGGCGTTCCACAGGGCGTGCACGCCCATCGCGAGCAGCAGGCCGCCGAGCGGGAGCAGGACGCGCACCGGGCGGCGCCGCCGGGCGGCGAGCGCGGCCATTCCGAAGCCGATGCCGGTGAGGACCGTGAAGAGCGGGTGTGCGAAGGGCGACATGACGACGCGGACGAAGAACGTCGCCGCGGTGACGGAGGAGACGCCGCTGCCGCCGGTGAGCTGGTCGGTGCCGAAGGCGGTACCGAGGTAGAGGATGTTCTCGGTGAAGGCGAAGCCGGTGGCGGTGACCCCGGCTATCACCACGCCGTCGAGGACTCCGGTGAAGTCGCGTCTGCAGAACAGGAAGACCAGCAGGACGGCGGCGGCCTTCACGGACTCCTCCACGACCGGGGCTATCACGGTCGCGCCGAGCGCGTCCGCGCGGGACGGGTCGGCCGTCTCCGTCGCTATCCACCGTGTGGCGAAACTGTTGGCGACGAGCGCCATGAGCGCGGCGGCGCAGGCGCCCCAGGCGAAGGCGAAGACGAGGTTGCGCCACGGGCCCGGCGCGACGCGCTCCAGCCAGCGGAAGGCGGCAACGAGCAGCGGCACCGGCAGCACGGCGAGGCCGAGCCCGGCCAGGAAGCCCTCCGTGCCGGTCTGCTCGCGGACCAGGCCCAGGATGACCAGGCCCGAGAGCGCAAGGAGGGCGGTCAGCGCCCCGTACCGCACCCAGGGCCGCTGCCACCAGTGCGCGTGCCGCGGGGCGGACCCGTCCTCCGGTCCTGCGGGACCGGGGGACCCGCCGGGCCGGGTCGGGTACGGACGGCTGATGGCCACAGCATTGACCCTAACGAGGGAACGGCGCTGCCCGCAGGACCGCCGGGTGGGCTCAGGCGCCGACGGCGTTCCGGTCGGGCTGGTCGAGGTGCTGTACGCGGCGGAAGAGCAGGTCGTTCACCACATGGCCCTTGTCCAGCCCCTGCCCCTCGAAACGGGTCAGTGGCCGGGACTCCGGACGCGGCGCGAAACCGCCGTCCGCCGCGGTGTTCTCGAAGCCGGGGTGCGCGGTCAGCACCTCGAGCATCTGCTCGGCATACGGCTCCCAGTCGGTGGCGCAGTGCAGGAGCGCGCCCGGTGCGAGGCGGGTCGCGGCGAGGTCGAGGAAGGCGGGTTGGATCAGCCGGCGCTTGTGGTGCCGCTTCTTCGGCCAGGGGTCGGGGAAGTAGACGCGCAGCCCGCCCAGCGCGTCGGGGGTGAGCATCTCGCGCAGCAGGATGATCGCGTCGCCGTTGCCGACGCGGACGTTGTCCAGGCCGTGCTGGTCGGCGAGGCCGAGCAGATGGCCCTGGCCGGGGGTGTGGACGTCCACGGCGAGGATGTTGGTGCCCGGGTCGGCGGCGGCCATGCGCGCGGTCGCCTCGCCCATGCCGAAGCCGATCTCGAGGACGACCGGGCGGTCGTTGCCGAAGAAGGCGGCGAGGTCGAGGCGCCGCCTGCCGTCGACGTCGAAGCCCCACCGGGGCCACAGCCGCTGCAACGCGTCCGCCTGCCCGGCGGTGACCCGGCTCCGGCGTGGCTGGAAACTCCGGATCCGGCGCTCGAAATGCGACCCGGCGGGATCGGCCTTCGGTCCGTCCGGGAAGCGGGGCTCGCCCTTCTCCCGGGTACGGCGGACCGACACGCCGGGCGTGTGCCCGGCGTGCGGGGCGGGGACTTCGGGGGTGTTTACGGAGTCAGACACAGTGCTGTCGATTTTACGGGGGTTGCGCGGGGGCTCCGCGGTCGGTTCCGGGATCGGCCGTGCGGCCGGTCCCGAGCGGTCCCAGGTCCGTGGTCGTCCCGTGGGTGACGGGGGCGGGTGGGGGCGGTTGCTTCGGCGGGGTACGCCGTCCGGGGTGGTCAGGGTGTGGCGGGCGGCCTCGCGGCTGACGGGCAGGGGTGCCGTCGGCGTTCCGGGAGCCGGGTGTGGGGCCGGTCCCGAGCGGTCCCAGGTCCGTGGTCGTCCCGTGGGTGACGGGGGCGGGTGGGGGCGGTTGCCTCAGCGGGGTACGCCGTCCGGGGCGGCCAGGGTGGTCAGGGCCCGGCGGGCGACCTCGCGCCCGATGGGCAGGGACGCCGTCGCCGCGGGCGAGGGGGCGTTGAGGACGTGGACCGCGTGGGGTGTCTCCTGGATCAGGAAGTCGTCTGCCAGGGTGCCGTCGCGCAGGACCGCCTGGGCCCGTACGCCCGCCGGGGCCGGCACCAGGTCGGCCTCCCGGACCGCGGGCACGAGCCGGCGGACCGCCTCGGTGAAGGCCCGCCGGGACAGGGAACGGTGCAGCTCGCCGGTGCCGTACCGCCAGTGGTGGCGGGCCAGGTGCCGGGAACCCGGCCAGGCCAGCGTGGCGGCCAGCTCGCGCGGGTGGACCGTACGCCAGTCGTAGCCCTCGCGCGCCAGGGCCGGTACGGCGTTGGGCCCGACGTGGACGCCACCGTCGACGCCGCGCGTGAGGTGGACGCCGAGGAACGGGAACGCCGGATCGGGCACCGGATAGACCAGGCCGCGGACCAGCTCCGGGCGGGCCAGCTCGTAGTACTCGCCGCGGAACGGCACGATGCGCATGCCGGGGTCGTCGCCGGTGAGGCGGGCGATCTCGTCGCAGTGCAGACCCGCGCAGTTCACCAGTACCCGGCTGCGCACGACGTCCCCGGCGGCGGTCAGGGCGGCCACGCCCAGGTCCGCGCGGCGGTCGACGCGGGTGACCCGCGCGCCGTAGCGGATCTCCGCGCCGGACGCGGACGCCAGCCGACGGGCCACCGCCGCGTAGTCGCAGATGCCGGTGGTGCCGACGTGTATGGCGGCCAGGCCCTCGACCTCCGGCTCGTACGCGGCGATCTGCGCGGCACCCAGTTCACGGACCGTCAGGCCGTTCTCCCGGCCGCGCTGGACCAGGGCGTGCAGGCGGGGAAGCTCGTCCCGGTCGGTGGCGACGATCAGCTTGCCCGTCACCGCGTGCGGGATGTCGTACTCCGCGCAGAACTTGACCATCTCGGCCGCGCCCCGCACCGCGTACCGCGCCTTCAGGGAGCCGGGGCGGTAGTAGATGCCGCTGTGGATGACGCCGCTGTTGCGGCCCGTCTGGTGCCGGGCGGGGCCGGACTCCTTCTCCAGCACCGTGACCCGCGTGCCCGGCGCCGCGCGGGTGATCGCGTACGCCGTCGACAGGCCGACGATGCCGCCGCCGATCACCAGCACATCGCAGTCGTACGCACGCCGCGCCACCCGCACCACCTCCTGGTCCCGATAGTGCACTGCGCCACTGACAACGCCCGTAAACCCCACAGCGGCAAGGGTCTGCCGCGGGCTGCCGACACGGGGCGGTCGGGGTGGCGGCCGGGGTCAGGCGGGAGTCATCAGCAGCGGCCGGGCGCGCTCGCGCAGTTCGACCACGCGGGGTTCGTCGCCGTAGGGCTCCAGGCGGTGCAGGAGGTCCCTGACGTACTCCGTGGTGCGCGCGGACGAGATGCGGCCGGCCACCTCCACCGCGCGCACACCCTGCTCACAGGCGGCGTCCAGGTTGCCCGACTCCAATTCGGCGACCGCCGAGACGACGAGCCGCAGCCCGTGCGAGCGGACGAACTCCTCCGTCGGCCGCGACAGCGCCTGCTCGGTGAAGCGGCGGACCTGGCGGGGCGCCTTCAGGTCGCGGTAGCACTCTGCGGCGTCGGCGGCGAAGCGGTCGTAGGAGTAGAAGCCCAGCCAGACCGGGTCGCTGTCGCCGGGGCGGGAACGTTCCAGCCAGCCCTCGGCCGCCTTCAGGGCCGCGCCGGCCGCCGGGGCGTCGCCCGCGCGTGCGTGCGCGCGTGCCTCCACGAGCCGGAAGAAGCTCATGGTGCGGGCCGTGGCCAGGCCGCGGTTGCGCTCCAGCGCGGCCTGGGCGAGGTCGACGCCCTCGTCCCCGAAGCCGCGATAGGTGGCCTGGAGGGACATGGAGGCCAGGACGTATCCCCCCAGCGGGACGTCGGCCGCCGCGCGGGCCAGGCGCAGGGCCTGGATGTAGTAGCGCTGTGCGGCCTCCTGCTGGCCGGTGTCGAAGGCCATCCAGCCGGCCAGCCGGGTGAGTTCGGCCGAGGCGCCGAACAGCGAACGGCCCACGTCGTCCGCGTACGAGCCGAGCAGCAGGGGTGCGGCCTCCACCCGCAGGCACTCGGGGACCATCGACGAACGCCAGTCGCCGCCGCCGTACTTGGAGTCCCAGCGGCGCGCGTCCTCGGCGGCCTCACGCAGCTTGCGCACATCGCTGTGGCCGACTCTGACCGGTGCGCCGGAGCCCTCCGTGGGGCTCGCCTCGCGCGCGACCGAACTGTCGGCCGGGGTTATCAGCCAGCGCGAGGCAGGCGTTGCGTATGCGCTCACCGCGAACGATCCGGCGAGCGACTGCCAGATGCCGCCGGATCCCGCGCGGCGGCCGGCCAGGTCCAGCCGGTACAACTCGGTGGCGGACTTCACCGCCTGTGCGACGTCCCGGGGGAAGGCCAGGCCGACTTCGGGCGCGGGATCCGCGTCCGCCAGGCCTATCTCGTGGAGCGGCACCGGGCGGCCGAGCTTCTGGCCGATGGCGGCGGCGATCAGGTGCGGTGCCGCACCCTGCGGCACCATGCCCTTCGACACCCAGCGCGCCACCGACGTCTTGTCGTAGCGCAGGGTCAGCCCGCGTTGCGCGCCAAGGTCGTTGACGCGCCGGGCGAGGCCCGCGTTGGAGATACCCGCGAGGGCGAGGACGGTGCCGAGCTTTTCGTTCGGCCCGCGTAGCTCCCTGGACATGCGCCACCCCTCGCCACAGACGGCTGCCGCCCTGGCATAACCGCGCGGCATTCGTAAACCCAGCGTAGTTCGCCGCATCCCAAGCGTTAAGGGGCATTCTTCCGGATGGCGGGATTGTGGTCCGTACTGAAGTACGGGTCCGATACGCGTAGTTGCGGCATGCTCCCGGCGTGTGGCCGTGCGCCCGTGCGTGCGCTCTACTCCGGCCATCGCGGGAGCGGTTCCATGGTCCGTGCGTGGGTCGGCCCGCTGTACTGGATCCAGCGGGCTGGGGGACACCGCCGCCTTCATCCCCGCGGGCGGCGGAACGGTCCGGGAGGCGCACTCCGTCTCCCGGACCGCGCGACCGCCGGGCGGTGCGCAGAGCCTGTACGGAGCGTGTTCGAGGTTGCTCTCACATCTCCGAATTGGCTGAAAATCGATCCCGCTGTTCCGGGTCTTTCAGCGTGTCCGCCATGGAATTTGAGGGCGCGTTAGGAGTTCTTGGGGCGCACTGGGGGCGCATTCGCGTCGCGGCGGTGCCGGCGGGTGCGTGTTCGCAGGCGAACGATCTCCTTGCCTCGGGCGGGTGTTCGGAAGGGGAGAGAAGTATCCGCCGGGGCGCATCCGACGGAGTGCATGCGGTACCGGCACCCCTCCTGGGCGCCTCCGTCGTGGCAGCATGGGTGAACCGGTGCGTACGGTGCACCGGTTGTCCACAGCCTGTGGAGGCGTCGATGCGGTGGTTGGTGGGATGGAGCAGCGCCACCGCGGGCGCCCCGGCGTTCGGCTCCGACGGCGAGACGCTGCAACCGGTGGGTTCCCACCCGCTGTGGGGCGACCCCGATCCGCTGTGGGCGGTCGGTGACTGGCGCCCCGACGAGGTGCGGGTGGTGACCGGCGACGCCGACACCCGGATCGCCGTCCTCGGCACCTGCGGCGCCACCGACGAACAGTTGCGCGTCGCCCTGTTCGCCGCGCGCGGCGGCGCGCTGCGCCACCTGACCGCCTGGCCGGGCAGCTACACCGCCGTCGTGCAGGTGGGCCGCAGGGTCACCGTCTGCGGCGACCTCGCGGGCGCCCGGCCGGTGTTCCACACCCCCTGGGAGGGCGGCACCGCGTACGCGACCGCCGCGCTGCCGCTCGCCGACCTCGTCGAGGCCAACCTCGACTTCGGCCACCTCGCCGCGCTCCTGGCCACCCCCGATGTGCCGGCCGCGCTCCACGACTCCACCCCGTACGACGGCGTGAAGCGTGTTCCGCCGGGGCACGCGCTGATCCTGCGAGCCGGGGCGCGCGAGATCGCCGGGTACGAGCCCGTCGTCTCGCTCGCCGTCGCCGCGCCGACCGCCGACCCGGACCGCGCGGTGGACGCCGTCCGGGACGCGCTGATCGAGGCCGTCCGCACCCGGCTCGCCGCGCCCCGGCACGTCCCAGGCGCCGACATCGATCCCGGCCCCGTGCCGGGCATGGGCCCCGCCGAACGGCGCGCGGCGCGCGGAATGCCGGTGCCCGGGATCGGGGCCGACCTCTCCGGCGGGCCCGCCTCCGGGACGCTGGCGCTGCTCGCCGCCGGGCTGCCGGGCATGCCGGGGACCGTGCTGGGGCACGGCACGGGCGCGGGGGAACGGCTGCTCGCCGTGACCTTCAACGATCTCGCGGGGGGCTCCGGCGGCGCGAGTGGCGGTACGGGAAGCGGTTCGGCCGGCGGACCCCACGGCGGGCGGGAGGACGAGATGGCGCGCGCCGGGGCGCTGGCCGCCAACCCCCGGCTGCACCACGTGGTCGTCCCCGGCGGTGAGGACACCCTGCCGTACGCCGGCCTCGACGGGCCGCTCACGGACGAGCCGGCCCCCTCCCTGGTCACCGCCGCCCGGCATCGGGCACGGCTGGCCGCGGGCAGTGCCGACCACTTCACGGGGTACGGGGCCCGGCAGGTGCTCGACGCGCATCCCGCGCGCCTCGCCGACCTCCTCATGGACCGCAAGCGGCGCCATCTCGTGCGGCCCGTCGCCGCGCTGGCGAAGGCCGACGGGTCCGTGATGGTGCCCGCGCGCGTGTACGCCGCGGCCCGGCGCCTGGCCCGTACGCCGTACCGCACGGGGCTCGAGACCCTCGCGGATCAGCTGCTGCGCCACCAGTTGGACGACGGGGTCCCCTGGGGTGCGGCGGGCGCCTCGCTGGCCCTGCTGACCTGGGGAAGACCCGGGCCGGCGGCGCGCTGGCTGACCGGCGAGGCGCTCGCTGAAGTATCGGTTCGCCTCCAGGCGTCCACCCGCCGGTCCGACGTGGGGCCGGGGCAGCGGCCCGGCGACTTCCGCGCGCGCGCGGCACTGGCCCGGCACGCGGCCGGTGTACGGGTACTGGAGCAGGCCGCGGAGATCCGCTTCCAGCGGCTGCACACACCGTTCCTCGACAACCAGGTCGTCCGCGCGTGCCGGGCGCTGCCCGAGGCGCTGCGGGTGAAGCCGGGGGCGCGGGCCTCCGTCCTGCGGACCGTGCTCGAAGGCGCGGGCGTACGGGACCTGCCCGCCGGGTGGGGGGCGCCGACCCAGGCGAACACCGCCGCCGCGACGCGGATCGGGTTGCGGGTCGCCGCGGACACCCTGATGACGTTGTTCGACACGCCGCTGCTCGCGGAGGCGGGGCTGGTCGAGGCCCGCGTGGTGCGCAAGGCGCTGCGGGCCGCCGCCGAGGGGGAACCGCTGCCGCTGGACGGGCTCGCGGATCTGGTCGCGCTGGAGCTCTGGCTGCGGCGGCTGCTGGCGCGCCGGGGGACCTGCTGGACGGGGACGCCCGGGCGGCAGCGGGCGGTACCCGGGGGGATCGCACCGGAACGGGGGGCGTTGGCGCGCGGGGCTTGAACGGGGGCCTGGGCCTGCGGCGCGGGTGCCTGCGTCGCCTGGACAGGTCTGGTTCGGGTGCGGTCGTGGAGTCGTGCCGGCCGGTGGGGCGTATGCCTGCGGTGCCTCTGCGGCTTCGGTGGGGGCGCGTGTGGCGCCTGCGGTGCGTTGTGGGCCGGCGCCGGGGCGGGGTGCCCGTCCTCGGTCCGGCGCGGAATCGGGTGACTGCGCGGGCACCGGAGTCGACGCGCCGGTCGCTGCGGGCGGACACCCCACTCCGTCGCGCTCCCGCCGTGGGCGGCTGATGTCTGCCCACCGGCCGGTGGGACCGCACGCCGCGCGCAGTGGTGAGGCCGGTGGGCCACTGGGCCTGGCAGCCGTACGCGGCTGAACCGGCCGTTGGACCTACGTGCAGGTGAAGCGGGACTGGACCCAGTCGGCCAGGACCAGGCTGTCGAAGTGGCTGTGGGGTTCCACCACCAGGCGTACGGTCTTGCGGCCCGTCAGGTCCACGTGGACCGGGACCGCCGGGTCGCCGCCCTTGATCCGGCCGGAGTTCCACAGGGGGACGCCGTCCGCGTGGACGGAGAAGGTGACCTTGCCCAGCCTCATCGTCAGGTCGTCCACACCGACCATCGCGTCGTAGGCGCTGCACGGGCGGTTCAGGTCGATGGTGACGGAGGAGCGGCCGTGGACCGTCACGCCGGGGGAGTAGCTCCGGCGGGCGACGGACAGGGTCGACCTCTGCCAGACCCAGCCGCTCTCGCCGATGCGCATTTCGGGGGCGTCGCCGTCGCCGCTGACGTCGTAGGTGAGCTCGCTCCATTGGTGGACTGCCGGCACGGGTGGGGGCACGGGCGGGGGCGGAGTCGGCGTGGGGGCGGCGTGGGTGTTGGCGTGGGTGTTGGCGTGGGTTTCGGGAGCGGCGTGGATGTGGGGGGCGAGGGCGGCTTGGAGGCCGGGGCCGGGGCCTGTGCGGATTTCAGGGCGGTAGTCGGTGCGGGCGGTGCGGGCGGTGCGGGCGGCGCGGAGGCCGGAGCGGGGAGTGGTGGTGCCGGTTCCGGGGCCTTCGTCCGGGGTGACGGGGCTTCCTCGCGGACCACGGACGACGAGGCGGGCGGGGCGGCCTTCGGCTCCTCGGGAAGCTTCTCGTCGCCCGAGAGGGCGAAGGCGATGGCCGCCGCCGTCGCGACCACGACCACGCCGGCCGCCAGGCCCGCCTTCACCGGTGCGGTCAGGCCTTCCGAGGCCGCCCCGCCCGAGCCACCGGTACCGGAGGCCGCCCCGCCCGCCGCTCCGGCTGCGGCCGTTCCTCCGGCGAGGAGACCGGCCACCTTGGCGTATCCGGCGGCGCCGAACCAGCCGATGACGGCGACGGGCACCAGGGCAGGGATGCCGCCGGCGACTTCCTGGACCTGGACGGCCGCCAGCCGGCACCGCGCGCATTCGTCCAGGTGCCGCCGCAGTCCCCGTTCGGCACGGGTGCGCAGCCGTCCGCGCGCGTACGCGCCGAGCTGGTCGGCGTAGCGGGCGCACTCCTCGTCCTCGGTGAGGGTGGCGCTGACGTGCGCCTGGAGGTACGCCTGCTTCAGGCCCTCGCGCGCGCGACTGGCCAGGACGCGGGTGCCGTTGGCGTCCAGGCCGAAGAGCGTGGCGACCGTGCTCGGCGACTCGTCCTCGACCTCGGTGTGCCACAGCACCGCCTGCCAGCGTTCCGGCAGCGACCTGAACGCCTGCATGGCCAAGGACTGTTCAGCCTCGTGCATCGTCCTTACGTCGGCGCCCAGTTCCAGGGTGCCGGCGTCGGAGGCGGTCGGCAGGCTCGCGGCCTGGGCGGCGAAGGCCGCGAAGTCGTCGACCAGTTGCTCGCGCTTCGCCGACTGCGTCCAGGATGCCGCCACCCGTCGTACGGAGGTGAGCAGGTACGCGCGTACGGCGTGCTCGGGGCCCGAGCCGCCGCGCACCGCCTGGAGCACGCCGGCGAAGACCTCGGCGGTCAGGTCGTCCGCGGTGTGGGCGTCCCGGCAGCAGGTACGGGCGTACCGGCGCACCGCGTCCGCGTGACGTCGGTACAGCTCCTCGTACGCCGAGTCGTCCCCCGCGCGGAGCCGGGCGACGAGGTCGGCGTCGGACGGCGGCAGTTCGCGCGGGGGCAGTGGGACGCCCTCCTCACGCCGGTCGCGCTGGGCGGGGACAACGGCGTCCGGGGCGTCCCTGCCGTCGGGGGGCACGCTCGCGCGCCATTCCTGTCCCGGTACCTGCGGTGGGCTCTGTTCCCCGGGGGCGTCGTCGCCGTACGACTCGTCCCGCCCGTCAACGCTCATCGCGGAAGCCCCCGCCACCTGCACCATCAGTCCTGACCACAGGTCATAATGTCATACTGGCTTTTGGTCAGAACGGCCCAGGACGCCCCCTCTACCTGTCCGAGGGGTTTCTGTCGCACAGGAGTGTGGACAGTCACCTGTTCGGAAGAAGGGCGGGGCCCGTCCGGTGCGGACGGGCCCCGCCGGCCGCGCGCACCCTCACGCCGGGCGCGAGCGCAGGCCCTCCAACAGGATGTCCAGCAGCCGGGCCGAGGCCGCCGCCTGCTGGGCAGGGTCCGGCAGCGAGGGCGCGGCGGTGGCGATCACCAGGAGCACGTCCGACACCGACACGTCCGGACGCAGCGCGCCCGCCCCACGGGCCCGCTCCACGAGCCGGCCGACGACATCGAGAAGCTGCGCCGCACCTGCGTCGTCCTCCCCGGCGGAGGCCGGTCCCTCCTCGGGAACCAGCCGCAGCTCGGCGCCGGCCGGCTGCGACCGCTGCTGCGGCACGCGCGCGTGGTCGTGCTCGTCCGCCACGCCCACCCGCAGCACCTGCGGCGGCAGCAGCCGCCCGGCGCCCGAGGCGACCGACGTGCGAAGGAAGCGGGACAGCGCCGACCACGGCTCGTCCTCCTGACCGAGCGCCGTCCGCGCCTGGTCGGTCAGCCGGGAGGTCTCCTCCTCGGCTATCCGCCGCACCAGGACCTCCTTGCTCGGGAAGCGCCGGTACACCGTGCCCACACCGACGCGGGCCCGGCGCGCCACGTCCTCCATCGGCGCGCCGTAACCCAGCTCGCCGAAGACCTCGCGTGCCGCACGCAGCACGTGCTCCAGATTGCGCTGCGCGTCCACGCGCAGCGGTGTCGTGCGCGGTCCTCCCCCGCGTCCGTGGCCCGGCGACGCGCTCAGCGCGGTGCCGGGCGCCACGGTGGACGCGGACGGCCAATGAGAATCCTGAACATGCATACGTATTCCCCCGGTGATGACGTCTCCCCCCGGAGACTCCCCGCCACAGATGGCCGGGGCTCGAGGAACATGCCCGGTGGCCGGATCCGCCTGTCGCGGACCCGAATGAGCGCATCCCCCTACACCCCGTCGACGTACGAACATAGTTGAGAGGGGGTCAATTCAGAAGGGGTAGGTTCCGCACGGAGCGCCCCCCGATCGGAGTACGGGGCACATTGATCCCGTATGTACCCCGGGGCAAGCACCGGAGAAGCACAGCTGACCTGCGCACACGCCGTCCGTGCGGGCGATCGGGGCCGCTCGGCGCGCTCACGGCCTCCAGTCACACAATTCGTCGGGGCTGTGGACAAACGCGAGCGGCGGGTGCGTCATGGGATGGTGAAGGAACGTGCGCGCATTCTCGTTGTCGGCGGCGGTTACGTCGGGATGTACACGGCCCTGCGCCTGCAGCGGAAGCTGAAACGGGAGATCGCCCGGGGCGCGGCCGAGATCACCGTCGTCACCCCCGATCCGTACATGACGTACCAGCCGTTCCTCCCCGAGGCCGCCGCCGGTGCCATCTCTCCTCGCCACGTCGTCGTACCGCTGCGTCGTGTCCTGGACCGGTGCCACATCCTCATCGGCGAGGCCTCCGCCATCGACCACGCCGCACGCGTCGCCACCGTCACCACCCTCGCCGACGACGAGGCGGGCAGCAGCGGCGGGAAGGGCGGCGGCCGCGCGGTGGTGTACGACGAACTCGTCCTCGCGCCCGGCTCCGTCTCGCGCACCCTGCCGGTCCCCGGTCTCGCCGACCACGCCATCGGCTTCAAGACCCTCGAGGAGGCCATCGGGCTGCGCAACCACGTCCTCGAACAGATGGACATCGCCTCTTCCACCCGCGACCCCGCGATCCGCGACGCCGCCCTCACCTTCGTCTTCGTCGGCGGCGGCTACGCGGGCGTCGAGGCGCTCGGCGAGCTGGAGGACATGGCCCGCTACGCCACGCGGTACTACCACAACCTCCGCCCCGAGGACATGAAGTGGATCCTCGTCGAGGCTTCGGACCGCATCCTGCCCGAGGTCGGCGAGGACATGGGCCGCTACACGGTCAGCGAACTGCGCCGCCGCAACATCGACGTACGCCTGGAAACCCGCCTGGAGTCCTGCGCCGACCGCGTCGCCGTGCTCAGTGACGGCGCCCGCTTCCCCACCCGCACCGTCGTGTGGACCGCCGGCGTCAAACCGCATCCCCTCCTCGCTGCCACCGACCTGGCGCGCGACGAACGCGGACGGTTGCGGTGCACCGGCGAACTCGCCGTCGAGGGCGCCCCGCACGCGTGGGCCGCGGGCGACGCCGCCGCCGTCCCCGACGCCACCGCAGGGGAACCCGGCCGGGAATGCGCCCCCAACGCCCAGCACGCGCTGCGCCAGGCGAAGGTCCTCGCCGACAACATCGCGCACTCCCTGCGCGGCGAACCCCTTCGGACGTACGCCCACTCGTACGCCGGGTCGGTCGCCTCCCTGGGGCTGCACAAGGGCGTAGCCCACGTCTACGGGCGCAAGATCAAGGGCTACCCCGCCTGGCTCATGCACCGCACCTACCACCTGAGCCGCGTCCCGACCTTCAACCGCAAGGCACGCGTGGCCGCCGAATGGACCCTCGCCGGGCTCTTCAAACGGGAGATCGTCTCCCTGGGTTCACTCGAACACCCGCGGGCCGAGTTCGAACTCGCGGCCGGTGGAAAGCCTTCTCAGGACCCCCCGGACAACCCGAAGGGGTCGTCCTGAGCGCACCCAGGAACTCCACGGACCGGCCCGACGTCTGACGGATGTCGGCCCGGTCGGCAGCCTGCCAGACTGGTCCACCACCGAGGGCGGGCTCCTGCCTGTTCGCGGTGCGGCCCAGGGGCCCCCGGCCGGTCCCGTTTCCCGGCCGCCGACAACTAACACGAGGCAAGGATTCGTGAACTTCACCCGCTGGAGCGCCCGGCTCCCCGGAACGCAGCGCCGCGCCGCAGAGCGCAGCGAGCACGCGGTCTCTCCGGACCGGCGGGGAGAGGGCTCCGTGCCCACGGCCCGCGCCGAACAACTCATCGAGGATTCACGGCCCGTGCCCGCCGTCGACGACCTCAGGGTGCGCGAGGTCCTCGACCACGTCCCCTCCCTCGTCGCCCTGGTGCACGGTCCGGACCACCGCATCGCCTACGTCAACGACGCCTATACGGCCCGCTTCGGCACCCGCCCGGTCGGCACCCCCGCGCGGGGAGCGCTCCCGGAGCTCGACGAACTCGGCCTGCTGCCCCTCCTCGACCAGGTCCTGCGCAGCGGAAAGTCCCGCACGGTCAAGTCCCGCAAGGCCCCCGACGGCCGCTCCTACACCTTCACCTGCACCCCGGTCACCCAGGGTGACGGCAGTGGTGTGCTGGTTTTCGCCACCGACGTCACCGACCACGCCGAGGCCGCCGAACGTCTGCGCGCGAGCGAGCGCCGCCAGCGCGAGACCGCCGTCACCCTCCAGCGCTCCCTGCTCCCGCAGGAGCTCGAGGAACCCGACGACCTGCGGATCGCCGCCACCTACCACCCCGGCGGCACCGAGGCCGCCGTCGGCGGCGACTGGTACGACGTGATCACCCTCGGCGGCGGGCGCACCGCCCTGGTCATCGGCGACGTCATGGGCCGGGGCGTGCGCGCGGCGGCCGTCATGGGCCAGCTCCGTACGGCGGTGCGCGCCTACGCCCGCCTCGACCTGCCCCCGCACGAGATCCTCCAACTGCTCGACGGCCTCGCCATGGAGATCGACGCCAACCAGATCGCCACCTGCGCGTACGCCATCCACGACCCCAACGAGGGCACCCTCGTCTACGCCTCCGCCGGCCACCTGCCCATCCTGGTCCGCGACGAGCACGGCACCGTCCAGCGCGCCGACGAGCCCACCGGCCCCCCGCTCGGCACCGGCGGCTGGATGCACTCCTCCGGCTCGATCCCCCTGGCCCCCGGCTCCACCGCCGTCCTCTACACGGACGGCCTGGTGGAGCGCCGCAACGAGGACCTCGACGAGGGCATCGCCGCCCTGGAGAGCGCCCTGGCCGGCGCGACCGGCACCCCTCAGGTGATCTGCGACCGCCTGGTCCGCTCGGCGGGCGTGACCCCGGAGCACGACGACGACGTCGCCGTACTGGTGCTCCAGCACCCCGCCCGCGAGGGACCGGAGAGCGAGCTGTTCCACAACGCCGCCCTGGACCTGCTGGGCGGTGTCGAAGCGGCTCCACGCGCGCGTGCCTTCGCCTCCGGCGTGCTCACCAGCTGGCGCTTCCCCACCGACCTGCACGATCTGGGCGTCCTGGCCACCAGCGAACTGGTCGCCAACTCCCTCCAGCACGGCATCCCGCCCATGCGGCTGCGGCTGCGCCGCACCGACCGCCGGCTGATCGTCGAGGTCACTGACGGCGACGACCACCTGCCGAGTCGCCGCCGCGCGGAACCCGTCGACGAGTCCGGCCGGGGCATCGCCATCGTCGCGACGATCGCCTCCAACTGGGGAAGCCGGCGTACCCCGGGCGGCGGCAAGTCCGTCTGGTGCGAGTTCGCCCTGCCGAAACCGGTCGCCCGGTAGCGAGCGGAACGCTGTGCGGGGTCGTTGCTCTCAGGCGTGCGCCGGGGACTGGCCCGCCGGTGCGGTACCGCCCTGGGCGACGACCAGGCTCCGCGCCGTCGACGGCCGGTCCTGCACCTCCGTGAGCTGTCGGCCCAGCCGCAGCGCGAGCACGGTGATCGCCAGCGAGAACAGCACGAAGACCACGATGTACGGCCCGTGCAGCGAGGCTCCCATCGGCCCGCCCACCGCCGGCCCGAGGGCCAGCGCGAGCTGCTTCACCAGGGCGAACGCCGAGTTGTACTGCCCCGCCAGTCCTTCCGGCGCGAGATCCGCGACCAGTGGCGCGAGCGTCGGCGACAGCATCGACTCACCGAGCCCGAACAGGGCGTACGTCGAGACGAAGGCGGCGGTCGCCATCGCCTGGCTGCCGTTCCCGAGGCCCGCGTACCCGGCCACGGCCCACGCCACGGCCCAGAGCAGCCCCACCGACGCGATCACGCGCGTGCGGCTGCGGCGCTCCACGAACCGCAGCACCACGAACTGTGCGAGCACGATGGCCAGCGTGTTCGCCGCCAGCGCCGTCCCCAGCGTCGACGTCGAGATGCCGGCCGCCTCGACCCCGTACGCGCTCAGCCCCGACTCGAACTGCCCGTAGCAGGCGAAGAACAGTACGAAGCCCAGCACACACAGCTGCACCATGGCGCGGTTGCCCCTCAACTGTCTCCAACTGCCCCTGGCCGACGGAGCCGGTGCGCCCTCGACATGCGGCGAACGCGGCATCCGCACCGTCGCCATCACCACGACCAGCAGCAGGAACATCGCCGCCTCGATCGAGAACAGCACGGTGAAGGAGGAGGCTCTGCTCGTGTCGACGAGGTGTCCTCCGATGAGACCGCCGACCCCGAGCCCGAGGTTCTGCAGGAAGAACTGCATGGCGAACGCACGCGACCGGGTCTGAGCCGTGGAGCAGTCCACGATCATCGTCGCCAGTGCCGGCTGCATCACGGCCTGCCCGGCCCCGAGCGCCGCCGCCGACACCAGCACGCTCGACGCGCCGCTCGACAGGCCCAGGCTCAGCGCCCCGGCGGCGGCCGTGACCAGGGCGACGCGCAGCACCGGCAGCGGACCCCGCCGGACGATGGCACGCCCGGCGAACGGCAGCACGATCAGCGCCGCCACCGCGAACACGGCGAGCACGAGCCCCGCGGTCATGGCCCCGAGCCCTCGTACCTGCGCCACATAGACGTACAGGTAGGGGACGGTGAAGCCGAGCCCGAACGCACTGAGTGCGTTGCCCACGTGGATCCGGCGCATCGCAGCGCCCATCGCCCTGGTCACGTTCACCTCTTTCGGAAGTTAGGAGTGAAGACTTAAAGACTAAAGTTCGAAGGTGAAGAGTACACGTCGAACAACTTCAATGCGAAGGGCTTCGAGGTGAAGAGTGGCGTGCCATACTGCGGCCATGGGCGAGACCTCCGGCCTCAACGAGCCGACACTCGAAGAGCAGATCGCCGCGTACCAGCGCGAGTTCCAGGACCTCGACCCCCAGGTCGAGAAGATCGTCAACGCGCTGTCCCGGCTGAACCGCCGCATGAACGTCGCCTACGGCCGCCAGATCGCCGAGCTCGGCATCACCAATGCCGACTGGGAGGTCCTCAAGGTCCTCGTCCTGGCCGGCGCCCCGTACCGCATGGGTCCCAGTGATCTCGCCAAGCGCCTCGGACTCACGCCGGCCGCCATGACCCACCGGATCGACCGCATGGTGGCGGAGGGACTCGTCAACCGGGAACGGGACGAGACGAACCGCGTGCGGGTCATCGTCGAGGCGACATCCGCCGGCCGCGAGAAGTGGCTCGAGGTGATGCGCATGGCGGCGGGTTTCGAGGAGGACCTGCTCCAGGACCTCTCCTCGGAGGAGCGGATCGCCCTGGGTGAGGTGCTCACCCGCCTTCTGCGCAGGGTGGAGGACGCCCAGCCCGACGCCGGCGGGCGCCTCACCGATCTGGACTGACGGCCGCGGGCCACGAACGGCCGAAAAGATCTTGACAGAGGTCGCTTGACTTCCCTTTCCCCGATCCGTAGAGTTCTTCGAGTTGCCATCGGGACGTAACGGTTCTTCGGCGGCGCTTCCGCCGCGAAAGCGGCACTCAAAACCCCGGCACGACCTCTCCAGCGGACGACTATCGGCATGTCCGAATTCAATTCGCACGGGACGTCGCTGCTCGAATCGGATCCGAACAGCTCCGATTTGAGAAGCGGCGAGCAGGTCCGCTAAGGTTTGAGACGTCGGAACGGCCCAAGGGCCGGAAAGGCGAACCCCGCTGACCGGGGGTCAGGTCGAAGAAAAAGATCTGATAGAGTCGGATCCGCCGGAAAGGGGAACGCGAAAGCGGGAGCCTGGAAAGCGGAAGGCCCGAGGAAATCGGATCGGAAAGATCTGGTAGAGTCGGGGACGCAGGACCGAAGGGAAGCGCCCGGAGGAAAGCCCGAGAGGGTGAGTACGAAGGAAGCGTCCGTTCCTTGAGAACTCAACAGCGTGCCAAAAATCAACGCCAGATATGTTGATACCCCGTCCTCGGCCGTTCGGCCGGGACGAGGTTCCTTTGAAGAAAACACAGCGAGGACGCTGTGAACGGTCGGGCCTGTTCCGCTCGACTGTTCCGCTCTCGTGATGTGTCCTTCCCGGTTACGGGAGAGCATTCACGGAGAGTTTGATCCTGGCTCAGGACGAACGCTGGCGGCGTGCTTAACACATGCAAGTCGAACGATGAACCACTTCGGTGGGGATTAGTGGCGAACGGGTGAGTAACACGTGGGCAATCTGCCCTTCACTCTGGGACAAGCCCTGGAAACGGGGTCTAATACCGGATAACACTTCCACTCGCATGGGTGGGGGTTAAAAGCTCCGGCGGTGAGGGATGAGCCCGCGGCCTATCAGCTTGTTGGTGAGGTAATGGCTCACCAAGGCGACGACGGGTAGCCGGCCTGAGAGGGCGACCGGCCACACTGGGACTGAGACACGGCCCAGACTCCTACGGGAGGCAGCAGTGGGGAATATTGCACAATGGGCGAAAGCCTGATGCAGCGACGCCGCGTGAGGGATGACGGCCTTCGGGTTGTAAACCTCTTTCAGCAGGGAAGAAGCGAAAGTGACGGTACCTGCAGAAGAAGCGCCGGCTAACTACGTGCCAGCAGCCGCGGTAATACGTAGGGCGCGAGCGTTGTCCGGAATTATTGGGCGTAAAGAGCTCGTAGGCGGCTTGTCGCGTCGATTGTGAAAGCCCGGGGCTTAACCCCGGGTCTGCAGTCGATACGGGCAGGCTAGAGTGTGGTAGGGGAGATCGGAATTCCTGGTGTAGCGGTGAAATGCGCAGATATCAGGAGGAACACCGGTGGCGAAGGCGGATCTCTGGGCCATTACTGACGCTGAGGAGCGAAAGCGTGGGGAGCGAACAGGATTAGATACCCTGGTAGTCCACGCCGTAAACGGTGGGAACTAGGTGTTGGCGACATTCCACGTCGTCGGTGCCGCAGCTAACGCATTAAGTTCCCCGCCTGGGGAGTACGGCCGCAAGGCTAAAACTCAAAGGAATTGACGGGGGCCCGCACAAGCAGCGGAGCATGTGGCTTAATTCGACGCAACGCGAAGAACCTTACCAAGGCTTGACATACACCGGAAAGCATTAGAGATAGTGCCCCCCTTGTGGTCGGTGTACAGGTGGTGCATGGCTGTCGTCAGCTCGTGTCGTGAGATGTTGGGTTAAGTCCCGCAACGAGCGCAACCCTTGTTCTGTGTTGCCAGCATGCCCTTCGGGGTGATGGGGACTCACAGGAGACCGCCGGGGTCAACTCGGAGGAAGGTGGGGACGACGTCAAGTCATCATGCCCCTTATGTCTTGGGCTGCACACGTGCTACAATGGCCGGTACAATGAGCTGCGATGCCGTGAGGTGGAGCGAATCTCAAAAAGCCGGTCTCAGTTCGGATTGGGGTCTGCAACTCGACCCCATGAAGTCGGAGTTGCTAGTAATCGCAGATCAGCATTGCTGCGGTGAATACGTTCCCGGGCCTTGTACACACCGCCCGTCACGTCACGAAAGTCGGTAACACCCGAAGCCGGTGGCCCAACCCCCTTGTGGGGAGGGAGCTGTCGAAGGTGGGACTGGCGATTGGGACGAAGTCGTAACAAGGTAGCCGTACCGGAAGGTGCGGCTGGATCACCTCCTTTCTAAGGAGCACTTCCAGGCTGCCGGGCTTGCCCGGTGGTCCAGGGGCCAGTACACCGGCGCGTGTCCGGTGCTGGTTGCTCATGGGTGGAACGTTGATTAGTCGGTGCTCTTGGTTGTTTTCTTCTTCCAGTACTGCCCGCAGGGGTGTGGAACGTCGGGGGAGCGGCAGAGGGTGCCGGGCACGCTGTTGGGTGTCTGAGGGAATGATCCCTCTGGATGCCGGCCCCAGTGAACTCCGGTTGTTGCCGGGGGTGGTGGGTGGTTGGTCGTTGTTTGAGAACTGCACAGTGGACGCGAGCATCTGTGGCCAAGTTTTTAAGGGCGCACGGTGGATGCCTTGGCACCAGGAACCGATGAAGGACGTGGGAGGCCACGATAGGCCCCGGGGAGTCGTCAACCAGGCTTTGATCCGGGGGTGTCCGAATGGGGAAACCCGGCAGTCGTCATGGGCTGTCACCCATACCTGAACACATAGGGTATGTGGAGGGAACGCGGGGAAGTGAAACATCTCAGTACCCGCAGGAAGAGAAAACAACCGTGATTCCGGGAGTAGTGGCGAGCGAAACCGGATGAGGCTAAACCGTATGTGTGTGAGACCCGGCAGGGGTTGCGCATGCGGGGTTGTGGGATCTCTCTTCTGTTGTCTGCCGGCAACAGGGCGAGTCAGAAACCGTTGATGTAGGCGAAGGACATGCGAAAGGTCCGGCGTAGAGGGTAAGACCCCGTAGTCGAAACGTCAGCGGCTCGTTGGAGAGACACCCAAGTAGCACGGGGCCCGAGAAATCCCGTGTGAATCTGGCGGGACCACCCGCTAAGCCTAAATATTCCCTGGTGACCGATAGCGGATAGTACCGTGAGGGAATGGTGAAAAGTACCGCGGGAGCGGAGTGAAATAGTACCTGAAACCGTGTGCCTACAAGCCGTGGGAGCGTCGCGTCGAGTGCGTGCACTCGGCGTCGTGACTGCGTGCCTTTTGAAGAATGAGCCTGCGAGTTTGCGGTGTGTTGCGAGGTTAACCCGGGTGGGGAAGCCGTAGCGAAAGCGAGTCCGAACAGGGCGTTTCAGTAGCATGCTCAAGACCCGAAGCGGAGTGATCTAGCCATGGGCAGGTTGAAGCGGAGGTAAGACTTCGTGGAGGACCGAACCCACCAGGGTTGAAAACCTGGGGGATGACCTGTGGTTAGGGGTGAAAGGCCAATCAAACTCCGTGATAGCTGGTTCTCCCGAAATGCATTTAGGTGCAGCGTCGTGTGTTTCTTGCCGGAGGTAGAGCACTGGATAGGCGATGGGCCCTACCGGGTTACTGACCTTAGCCAAACTCCGAATGCCGGTAAGTGAGAGCGCGGCAGTGAGACTGTGGGGGATAAGCTCCATGGTCGAGAGGGAAACAGCCCAGAGCATCGACTAAGGCCCCCAAGCGTACGCTAAGTGGGAAAGGATGTGGAGTCGCACAGACAACCAGGAGGTTGGCTTAGAAGCAGCCATCCTTGAAAGAGTGCGTAATAGCTCACTGGTCTAGTGATTCCGCGCCGACAATGTAGCGGGGCTCAAGCGTACCGCCGAAGTCGTGTCATTGCGATATGTGCCCCCAACGGGGATCGTGATGGGTAGGGGAGCGTCGTGTGCCGGGTGAAGCAGCCGCGGAAGCGAGTTGTGGACGGTTCACGAGTGAGAATGCAGGCATGAGTAGCGATACACACGTGAGAAACGTGTGCGCCGATTGACTAAGGGTTCCTGGGTCAAGCTGATCTGCCCAGGGTAAGTCGGGACCTAAGGCGAGGCCGACAGGCGTAGTCGATGGATAACCGGTTGATATTCCGGTACCCGCTGTGAAGCGTCAAACATCGAGCATCGTGATGCTAAGGCCGTGAAGCCGTTCCGGACCCTTCGGGGAAGGGAAAGTGGTGGAGCCGCCGGTCCAAGCGGTCAGTAGGTGAGTGATGGGGTGACGCAGGAAGGTAGTCCAGCCCGGGCGGTGGTTGTCCCGGGGTAAGGGTGTAGGCCGTGCGGTAGGTAAATCCGTCGCACACGGGGCTGAGACCTGATGCCGAGCCGATTGTGGTGAAGTGGATGATCCTATGCTGTCGAGAAAAGCCTCTAGCGAGTTTTATGGCGGCCCGTACCCTAAACCGACTCAGGTGGTCAGGTAGAGAATACCGAGGCGTTCGGGTGAACTATGGTTAAGGAACTCGGCAAAATGCCCCCGTAACTTCGGGAGAAGGGGGGCCATGTCCGGTGATGGGGTTTTCCCTCTGAGCTGGGTGTGGCCGCAGAGACCAGCGAGAAGCGACTGTTTACTAAAAACACAGGTCCGTGCGAAGCCGTAAGGCGATGTATACGGACTGACGCCTGCCCGGTGCTGGAACGTTAAGGGGACCGGTTAGTCATTCTTCGGGGTGGCGAAGCTGAGAACTTAAGCGCCAGTAAACGGCGGTGGTAACTATAACCATCCTAAGGTAGCGAAATTCCTTGTCGGGTAAGTTCCGACCTGCACGAATGGCGTAACGACTTCTCGACTGTCTCAACCATAGGCCCGGTGAAATTGCACTACGAGTAAAGATGCTCGTTTCGCGCAGCAGGACGGAAAGACCCCGGGACCTTTACTACAGTTTGATATTGGTGTTCGGTTCGGCTTGTGTAGGATAGCTGGGAGACTGTGAAGCTGTCACGCCAGTGGTGGTGGAGTCGTCGTTGAAATACCAGTCTGGTCGTGCTGGATGTCTAACCTGGGTCCGTGATCCGGATCAGGGACAGTGTCTGATGGGTAGTTTAACTGGGGCGGTTGCCTCCTAAAGAGTAACGGAGGCGCCCAAAGGTTCCCTCAGCCTGGTTGGTAATCAGGTGTTGAGTGTAAGTGCACAAGGGAGCTTGACTGTGAGACCGACGGGTCGAGCAGGGACGAAAGTCGGGACTAGTGATCCGGCGGTGGCTTGTGGAAGCGCCGTCGCTCAACGGATAAAAGGTACCCCGGGGATAACAGGCTGATCTTCCCCAAGAGTCCATATCGACGGGATGGTTTGGCACCTCGATGTCGGCTCGTCGCATCCTGGGGCTGGAGTCGGTCCCAAGGGTTGGGCTGTTCGCCCATTAAAGCGGTACGCGAGCTGGGTTTAGAACGTCGTGAGACAGTTCGGTCCCTATCCGCTGTGCGCGTAGGAGTCTTGAGAAGGGCTGTCCCTAGTACGAGAGGACCGGGACGGACGAACCTCTGGTGTGCCAGTTGTCCTGCCAAGGGCATGGCTGGTTGGCTACGTTCGGGAGGGATAACCGCTGAAAGCATCTAAGCGGGAAGCCTGCTTCGAGATGAGGACTCCCACCTCCTGGAGAGGGTAAGGCTCCCAGTAGACGACTGGGTTGATAGGCCGGATATGGAAGCACGGCAACGTGTGGAGTTGACCGGTACTAATAGGCCGAGGGCTTGTCCTCAGTTGCTCGCGTCCACTGTGTTGGTTCTGAAACCACGAACGACCCCGTCGTCACCGGTATGCGGTGGTGGGCGGTGCGGTTGTCTGTTTCATAGTGTTTCGGTGGTCATAGCGTGGGGGAAACGCCCGGTTACATTCCGAACCCGGAAGCTAAGCCCTACCGCGCCGATGGTACTGCAGGGGGGACCCTGTGGGAGAGTAGGACGCCGCCGAACAATCTTTGACGGGAAGCCCCGTGCCCTTCGGCACGGGGCTTCCCGCGTTTAGGGTCGGTTTTATGACGGCTCCACCAGCTTGACGTCGTACGCCGGGGTCACTGCCTGGATGCAGTCCCTCGAGCCCGTTTCCTCGTCGAGGTCGAACGTCGTGAGGACGCGGGTGCGGTCGACGGTGGCGTGGGGGCGGAGCGGGTGCGGCTCATCGTGCCCCCCGACAACGGGCGCGCTCTCGGCTTCTACCGAAAGGCGGGATTCACCGAGAGCGGGGCGACCGTGCCGTTGGAGGGGAAGCCGGACGAGCGCGAGATCGAGATGGTCGTCGGGCGCTGAGCGGCACCGGCCCTGGTGCCGAGACGGCCACCGTCGGCACGGATCAGTCGGCCCGGAGAGCGGAGCGGGGGAAGACGACTCCCGTCAGGTCTTCGGAAACCTTCCACAGGCGGCGGGCCACCTCGGCGTCCTGCGCCTTCGCCGAGCGGCCGACCAGTTCCGGGGCGCCGCGGCCCTCCATGAAGCCGCTCGGCCCCGCGTAGCTGTTGCCAGGGACGTCCGCGACGGCTGCGTAGAGGGTGGGGAGGGCGCCGGCGTCCTCGCTCTGTGTGAGGAGGCCCGCCACCGCGGTCTTCACGCGGTGGCGGACACGTCCCCGGCCGTCGTACCTCAGCAGGTTGGTGGCCGCCAGACCCGGGTGCGCGGCGGTGGCGATCACGGGGGAGCCGGCCTCGGTGAGCCGGCGCTGGAGTTCCGAGGTGAACAGCAGGTTGGCGAGTTTGGACTGCGCGTACGCGGACATCGCCCGGTACGGCCTGTGCTCCCAGTTGAGGTCGTCGAAGTCGATCGAGCCCATCTTGTGGCCGTTGGACGAGAGAGTGACGACCCGCTCCCGGATCTGTGGCAGGAGGAGGTTCGTGAGCGCGAAGTGCCCCAGGTGGTTGGTGCCGAACTGCAGCTCGAAGCCGTCGGCCGTGCGGGAGAACGGCGGGATCATCACGCCCGCGTTGTTGATCAGTACGTCGACGGGGTCGGTGAAGTCCTCGGCGAACGCGCGGACCGAGGAGAGGTCGGCGAGGTCGAGCCGGCGGACCTCGGTGTGGCCGGACACCCCGGCGGCTGCCTCACGCCCTTTTCCGGCGTCGCGTACGGCGAACACGACGCGCGCCCCCTTGGCGGCGAGGACGCGGGCGGCGACGCGGCCGATCCCGCTGTTCGCGCCGGTGACGACGATCGTGCGGCCCGTCATGGACGGAATGTCCGCGGTGGAAAACGCTGATGTTGCCATGAGCTACAAAGTAGACTCCGACAACAAAGTAGTCAATGGATACACGCTGTTAGGGTGGGGCCATGCCAGACGCGATCGCGGACGCCACCGAAGAGAGGCCCTACCATCACGGCAACCTCCGGGCCGCCCTGCTCGACGCGGCCGCGCGCGGCCTGCGGGAGCGTGGCGCGGACCAGCTGTCGCTGCGCGACCTGGCCCGGGAAGTCGGCGTCAGCCACGCCGCGCCGCGCCGGCACTTCCCGGACCGCCAGGCACTGCTCGACGCGCTCGCCGAGGACGGGTTCGCCCGGCTGGACACGGTGCTGCGCGCCGCGCCGGCGGGCCCGGACGAGGACTTCCCCTCGCGCGTACGGGCCGCCATGACGGCCTACACCCGCTTCGCCACCGAGAACGCGGCGCTCCTCGAGCTGATGTACACCAGCAAGCACCGGCCGGGTGCGGAGCGGATCTTCAAGGCGGCGGAGGCGCCGTTCGGGCTCATGAACGCCCTGATCGTCCAGGGCCAGGAGCAGGGGGCGCTCCAGGCGGGCGAACCCGAGCGGATCGGGATCGTCCTGTTCGCGACCCTCCAGGGCATCGCTTCGATCACCAACGGCAACATCGTCCGGCCGGAACTGCTCGACGGGCTGGTGGAGACCGCCGTCGAGCAGTTCCTGCGCGGTGCCCGCCCGCTTGCGTGAGGCTCCTGACGCCTGCTGACGCCGCTCTGCGCCAACAGCAGAAGCTCACCGTGGCTCTTCCCCGGCCGTCAGCCCGGACGGCCCGTGAACCCGGTCGGCCTTCGAGTCCACCTGCGCGAGATCGGCGTCCCTCCGCAGCGCGGCAGAACCTCCGCGCTCCGTCAGCTCGTCCTCCGAGCCCCGGCCCCCGTCATCGCGAAGGCACTCGGCTGTCACGACGAGACCGCCACCCGCCTGGTCACCGAAGCCGGCGGGACCTGGAGCCGATACGCCGTTGGGGATCACACACGGTCACCGCCAGGTCGGGTTCCGCTGGGAACCGGCGGCATGTGATGACGAGAGTCCGCCAGTCCCGAGGCCGGTCTTCTCACCGGTGGCCGCACCACAGGGGGCGGAGCCGTTCGCGGAGTCCTCGTCAGCCGACGGCTCCCTTCGGGTGGTGGCGGCGCAGGTTGGCGGCGAGGACGCGGTCGAGTGTGCGGTCGGGCAGGATCCGGACCAGGCGGGTGATCAGGGCGGCGTCCCGGCCGGCGGTGTAGCGGGTGCGCGGCTTGCGGGTTGTCACGGCCTTCGCGATGACCAGGGCGGCGGCGTCGGCGGTCAGGCCCGATGCAGTGCCCGTGACCATCAGTTCGTTGTTCGCCCGGACCAGGCTGCCGTAGCGCTCGTCCTGCTCCGGCGTCATCCGGACGGCCATTTCGTTCGCCGCCTCGACCCCGCGGGCGGCCAGCTCCGTGCGGACGCCGCCGGGCTGGATCACCACCACCTGTACGCCCAGCGGCGCGACCTCCCGGCGGAGTGAGTCGCTGACCGCCTCCAGGGCGAACTTCGCGCCCGCGTAGGCGCCGTATGTGGCCATGGCGGCCGTGCCGCCGACCGAGCTGATGTTGATCACGCGGCCCTTGCTGCGCAGCAGTGCGGGGAGGAGCGCCTGAGTGACGGCGATGTGGCCGAACAGGTTGACTTCGAAGACCCGCCGCCACTCCGTCATCGGCAGGGTTTCGACCGGGGCGTTCACCTGGACGCCGGCGTTGTTGACGAGCGCGTGCAGGGCGCGCGGGTCGTCGGCGACCCGCGCGGCGAGTGCCTCCACCTGCTCGGACTTGGTGATGTCGAGGATGACCGGCTCGATGCCGGTCGATCGGACGGCGTCGGCGTCACGGTTGCGTCGCACGCCGGCCAGGACGTGAAAGCCCCGGCGAGCCAGTTCGCGGGCGGCCGACGCGCCCATGCCCGTGGAGGCTCCGGTCACGACGATCAGCTTCTGGGCTTCAGATGACGTTGTCACCTTGGCTACTGTACTGGTCCAGATGACATCGTCAACTGTAAGATGGGTGCCATGACCACCCGCGCGGAGTCCGCCGCCGCCACCCGCCGTGCCCTGCTCGACGCGGCCGCCGAACTCCTCGACCTCGGCGGCACCGAAGCGGTCACCTTGCGCGAGGTGGGCGCGCGGGCAGGCGTGACCCGGGGAGCGCCGTACCGGCACTTCACGGGCAAGGACAGCCTGCTCACCTCCGTCGCGGCCGAAGGCTGGGAACGGATCGGCGACCGGGTGCACACCCTGCGGACCGACCCGGCCCTGTCCGCCTCCGAGAAGCTGCGCGGCGCTCTCCACGCCCTCATCGACGTCGGCCGGGACCAGCCGCACCTGTACCAGGTGTTGTTCAGGCGGCGCGCGAACCTCCCCGGGCAACTCGGTGACGGGATGGACCGCATCCGGCGTCAGCTGTGCGGGCCGGAAGGCGACCCGGCCGTGGCCGACCGCGCGGCCGAGCGCTTCCAGGACGAGTTCCTGGACATCGTCGCCGCCCTCGTGGGAGAGCGGAACGCACGGCACTACGGAGCCGTGCTGCTGACCAGCGCCCACGGCATCGCGGGCATGGAGCTCAGCGGCCACCTCGACACGGACAAGTGGCACACCACCGCCGGCGAACTCGTCGACGCCCTCGTCCGCATGGTCACGGGTGCCGGCGAGGTGACATAGCAACGCCCCGCCTCCTCGTCACGCCCCGCCGCCCACCGCCACCCACAGCGTCGCTCGCGACGGAGCACACACCACCGCGCCCGGAGCCGGGCTCCTGGCTGCGAACGTGGGCAACCGACAGACGCGGAACGCGGTCACGCACCGAAGGGCCCTGGCCGGCTGGGCGGCACGCACATGTCGCCGCGCTGCCGCGGACCCGGCACCCCTGCCGAGCCCGGCGTTCGGTGTCCGATGCCGGTTCTCGCCCGGTCTTCGACGGACACGTGCAGCCGAGGGATAAGGCGGGGTATGGATCCGCAGCACTCCCGCTCGCTCGAACCGTCCGCCGCAGACGTGCTGCGCGCCCGGTACGCGAGCCGCCTGCCCGACGGGCTGGACGAGTTGACCGGACCGGCACACGGGCAGGTCGAGCTCCCGCTGCACGTCGCCTGGTCCGGCCTGCGCGCGTACGACCTCGACCGGCCGCGTCAGCGGATGAGCTTCTACCGGACCGTTCTGGCCGAGGGCCGGCGCCAGGACCTCCTTGTCTTCCTGAACCGGGACCTGCTCGCATCCCAGTGGCCGGCGCTGCGCACCCTGGTCAGCAGGCACATCCGCGACGTGTGGGAGGACGCCTTCCCCGAGCTCGCCCGTGAGGCGTCCGCCGCCGCGTGAACCTCAGCGGCCTGCACCGCCGTCTCCCGCCGGACGTCCTCACCATCGGCACGCCCTATCCGCTGGTCATCACCGGCGGATACGCCGTCCAGGCACACGGGCTGGTGAACCGGCTCAGTCAGGACCTCGACGTCGCCACGGAGAACCCCGCCCCCATGGCGGACATCGCCGAGCAGCTGCGCCGGGCCCTGACGGAGCGGGGCTGGCGCGTGACGGTGATCGGCGTCGACCCGCTGTCGGCCCGCCACCTCGCGGCCGACCCGGACACCGCCCCGGACACCGGCGAGGACTGCGCGGTGGATGTCCTCAAGGAGAACCTGTGGGCCGCGCCGCTCACCACCGCATACGGCCCGGTCCTCGCCCTCGACGACGTGATCGGGACCAAGGTCCGTGCCCTCGCCGACCGCGGCGCGGTCCGCGACCTGATCGACGTCCATGCCGCCTCCGCCCACCACACGGTCACCGTGCTCGAGCGGCTGGGCGAACGGCACGGCCGCGACGAGTTCCGCCGCGAGGACCCGAGTGACCGCCTGGCGGGCGCCGAGTGGTACGACGACGAGGAGTTCGCCGCCTACGACCTCACCGGGGAGCAGATCACGCAGCTCAGGACATGGGCCCGCCAGTGGGCGAACGACCTCGACCAACGCCTCGGCGAGGACGAGGACCCTCAGGGCACCTGAAGGCGGAGCCGGGGGCTGAGCAGCACGCGGTCAGAGTGTGCGAAGAGCCGGTCCACAGACGTCGTCGCCCGGTCCGGCAGCAGGACAGGTCACACGTCGGGTCGCGGCACCAACTAACCTGCGCTGGTGACCGGAACCGAGCTGGATGAGTTGATCGTTGCTGACGGTGCGGCGCTGCGCGCGTGGCTGCTGGACAACCACACCGCCTCTCCTGGCGTGTGGCTCGCCCTGACCAGGAAAGGCGGCTCCGTCACCACGCTGACCTGGCAGCAGGCGGTCGACGAGGCACTGTGCTTCGGCTGGATCGACGGGCAGGCCCGCAAGCGTGACGAGGAGAGTTCCTGGAGGCGGCTCACCCCGCGCCGGCCCCGTAGCGTCTGGTCCCAGCGCAACGTCGCCAACGTGGCCCGGTTGGAGGCGGCCGGTCTGATGCTGCCCGCCGGCCGCGCCGCGGTGGACGCCGCGAAGGCCGACGGGCGGTGGACGGCCGCCTATGCGCCGTCATCGGAAGCGGAGGTGCCGGCCGACCTGCGAGCCGCGATCGCCGCCGACCCAGCGGCGCAGGCGATGTTCGAGGTGCTCACCAGGACCAACCGCTTCGCCCTCATCAACCGGGTCGATGCCGTCAAGCGGGCCGAGACGCGCACCCGGAAGATCGCCGAGTGCGTGGCGATGCTGGTCCGGCACGAGACGGTCCACCCGCAGCGAGCCAGGCCGGCGGACCCGTCGGCGTCGTGACCGGGCGTCTGCCGGAACGGACCTCGAAACTCTGTCTCGTCCGCTTCGAGAAGCGTGCAGGTCTCCGCCGGTTCGCGGTCAGCCGTATCGTTCGACGAGCGCGTTGCCGATCGAGGCCAGACCGAGGCCAGGTGGTCTCGGGCACCCGGAGGGCCGGTCGCCTTGAGCCATTCGACCAGCCCGGCGAGCATGTACTCGTTGTGGCCGTGGAGCACGGCCTCGATGCGGCCGTCGGTCGTGGAACCTCCCACGTCGAACCGGCTGCCGAGCGCCATCCGGCGTATGCCTGTCCCGTGGGGTGTGCATACCGCCTGGATCTCCAGTGGTGTTCGTTTGCGGTCCCCGACCGTTCGGCGGCAGTCGCCGAAGCGGAACCCGCGGCCGGCTGCAGGCCCGTACGGACCTGACCTCTTCAGCTCAGAGGGGTCGGGCGACGCGGGGGCGGAACCGCCCGCAGCAGCTCCCACAGTGGACGCGAGCCCGACGCCCACACGGCCAGCGTCTGGCGGTCGACGACGTGCAGTCGCTGCTGTCCGGCGAACGTCACCGCGGGACCGGTCACCCGGCCGTTCGTGACGATCACCGCGACGTCGGCCCCGTGTACCTGCCGGGCCGTGCCGTTGAGTACCTGCAGATCCGGCGTCCCCACCGCCGAACCCCGAACGCCGTCACGGCGGTGCTTGCACTGGATCACCCAGCGCCGCCCGAACGGATCGGTGGCCTTCACGTCCGCGCCCAGGTCCCCGCGGCCCCCGACCCGCCGTGCGTCCCGGCAGCCGTCACGCTGCATCAGCTCCCGTACCGCGTCCTCGAACCGCGTGTGGTGCAGCGCGTCCAGCTGAGGAAGCCCGTAGCGCAGGCCCCGCGCCCGCACCGCCTCCCACCGCACCCGTTGCTGCCGGCCGTACAGCCAACCCCCACCGGCCAGCACGGCGAGCACCAGGACCACGACGAGGACCCACCAGTGCGCCAGCAGCCAGTTGACCGCCATCACCACCAGGCCGATGGCGGCAACCGCCACCACGGCGAAGACGAGCAGTTGCGCGTCCCGCTGCTGCTGCCGCCGGCTCGGTCGCCTCGTACGCCGCCGAGCCGGCGGCCGGTGCCGGGTCACCACTCCCACCGGATGGGGTACGACACCGACGGACGGGGCTCCGGCGCCCGCACGGCAGGGGCGTGGTCGAACCGGATCGGATACCGCCCCGTCGACTTCGGCGACGGGGCCTCGTCCTCCCCGGCAGAGAGGGTGCCGTGGCCCAGCCCGGCCACGGCCACGGCCACGAAACCGAAGATCGTTGTTTCCCGTCTGGCGCCCGGAGCCCACCGCGTATGACCGCGAACCGGTGTCCCGTCCGAGCACACGTACGACCGTACCCACGGCATACGAGCCTCCCTCTCGTCACAACTCCCCGCACAGCAGCACATGCTGACAGATGCCACTGACAACGCGTCAGGGTGTCGGTACTCGGAGTGGTCAAGGGGTCGCCCGTGCCGTCCGCTGTACGGCGCAGGCGGCCCTCTGGGGCACTGGCTCGCCGAAGTAGAAGCCCACCGTGCCGGCGGAGAAGTCCGTGCTGTTGAAGCCCACCGTGCCGCCGCCCGGCGGTGATCAGTCGACGGCCACGGCGCATACGTGACTCTCGAGCGTGCGGGCGTATCCGCCCCCACGCCGTTCCTGCGGGAAAGCCGGTCACTCGCGACCTCCGTCGCCCCGCAGGTACGCTCCTGCACGTGTCGCAGCCACCGCGGCCTCGGCGGCCTGGTCCGCGGCGGCCTCGTCGAGGCGGCTGCTGGTCAGCAGGCGGTAGTGGAGGGGGGCGGAGACGGCGCGGATCACCTCGTGGGCATCGGTGCCCTCGGGCGCCTCGCCCCGGTCGACGGCCTGGAGGAACAGCCATGGAATACAGTCGGCTGGGCGCATCAGGCCTCAAGGTCCCCGCACTGAGCTTCGGCACCGGCACCTTCGGCGGCCACAGACCGCTGTTCGGCGCCTGGGGCAAGACCCGACGCGCAAGAAGCATGCCGTCTCGTGGAGATCTGCCTCGACGCCGGGATCACGATCTCCGACACCGCCGACGTCTATTCCAGCGGGGCCTCCGAGGAGGTGCCGGGCGAGGCGATCAGAGGCCGCAGGGACCAGGCGATCGTGTCCACCAAGACCGGCCTGCCGATGGACGACGGCCCGGGCGACGCCGGCTCCTTCCGTTCGCGCCTGACCACCGCGTGCGAGGACGCCCTGCGTCGGCTCGGTACCGACTGCATCGACCTGTTCCACCTGCACGCCTTCGACGCCGGCACACCGGTCGACGAAGTCCTGTCCACGCTCGACGATCTCGTACGGGCAGGGAAGGTCCGCTACCCGGCATCTCCAACTTCTCCGGCTGGCAGGCGATGAAGTCCCTCGCGAGCGCGGAGAGATACGGCCACCCGCGCTATGTCGCCCATCAGGTCCACTCCTCCCTCGTCGGCCACGACTACGAAGGGGAGCTGATGCCCCTCGGGCTCGACCAGGGACTGGGAGCCCTCGTCTGGAGCCCGCTCGGCTGGGGACGGCTCGAACCCGGACGACACCGCAGCCTGGGGCATGGCACTCATCGCCGCTCTCTACACCAGCGCCGCCACCGACCCGGCCTTCGCCCCGGCCGATCAACTCCCCACCCTGCGCCTGATCCTCCATCGCTTCCCACGGCCCAACACCCGACAGGAGCCGGAGCGATGAACGGACCCCCACAGGACCCAATACGGCGGCAGGCGCACAGGGCGACTTCCGGCCGCGTCGGCGGCGAATACGCGACACCTCAACCTACGCGCCTGCCCGTCCCGAGGTAGAGGCCGAGGCCGTCGTGCGGCCAGCGGGCCCGGGACTGTTCGCGGGAGCGGAGGAGGGCCAGGGCGGGCATGCCCCGCTCCGGGCCGGTGGCGAGCAGGTCCGGGAGCTGGGGGAGCGGGGCCACGGCCGCCACGTCGTCCAGGACCAGCGTGAATGGTGGGTCGAGCCGACCGGAGGATGACCGTTCGGCCATGCGCCGGCCGTGCTCGACCACGCTTGCGGTGAGGGCCGTCAGCAACGGCATCGCACCCGGGCGGGTGCGGGGATCCTCGATGGACTCGCCCACCACATAGAGCGTGCCCCCTTCGTGGACGAAGGAATCCAGGGCGAGCGCATCAGTTCGGTCGGGCGTGCAGGCCTCGCGGACGTTGACCGTCGACAGGGCCGACAGCGCACGCGTCGTCAGTTGCTGCGCGATGTCCCGGCGTTCCGGGTACGCGGTGAGCGTCGACTCCAGTTCGCCGGCGGCGCCCGGGGCCGCCTTCGGGCTGGTGCGCAGGATGCGCACCGCCTCCTGGACCTGGGTGCCCTGTGCCCAGCGGTGGACGTGGCGGACGGTACGGCCGTCGATGGCGGCGGCGTGCAGGTAGCAGCGCAGGAGGGTCTGGGCGGTGTCGCTGACGGCCTGGTCGAGGCGGGAGGCGGGGAGGACCGGGGCCAGCAGGGCGGCGGCGCGCGCGACGGCCGTGTCCTTGGCCTCGCAGCCGCTGGTGGGCGACCAGTGGAGGCGGGCCGGGGTGTCGCAGAGGTGGGTCGGGTCGTAGAGGTGGATGGGGCCGAGCTTGGCCCGCGCGTCCTTCGTCTCCTCCCAGAGGGCGGGGTTCGAGGTGAGGACGAGAGCGGGGCCCTCCGCGTCCCGTACGGCCGCGGCGGCGGCGGTGCGACGGGCGTCCGGGGGGCCGTAGACCACCGGGTCGGAGGGCGAGGGGCGGACCGCGAGGGCCGACGGGGCCGGGTCCCCCAGCGGCGGGAGGGCTTCGGTGGGGGCGGGTTCGGCCTCCTGCGGTGGGGTCGTGGCCGGGAGCGGTTCCGTTTCCCGTCCCCGTACGGGATCGGGTGCCGTTCTCGGGGTCGGTACCTCGTGCTGGGCCGGCTCCGGCGAAGGTTCCGGCTTCGCCGTCGGGGCCGCGTGCCCCGCCGCCCGCTCGGCCTTCTGCCGGGCCCGTACCGCCCGCCACCGGGCCACCGTGCCCAGGACGAAGACGGTGAGGACGACCAGCAGCATCAGCTGGCCGATGAGCAGGCCCCAGAACAGCCCGTATCCCGGGAGGGCGGAGGCCGGGGTGTCCGGCCAGGCGTCCGGGACGTCGTGGGGCTGGGAGACGAGGTGGCGTATGGCGACCGGGGTGCGGGTGAAGGTGACACCGGACGGCCAGGAGCCGCGGGCGAAGAGGCTCGCGAGGCCCGTGGCCGTCCACACCAGCAGGGTGATGCCGAGCAGGAACGCGAGCAGCCCGACCAGCAGCCCGTCCGGGACGCCGCCCCGGCCGTCCCGCGCCTGACCCTGTCCGCCGCCGTGACCGTCCGGTCTCACGTCGGTTCCCTTCCCCTACGCCACCGTCGACTCGGAGTCGCCGACGTGCTGTTCCACGAAGGCCGCCGCCCGTTGCTCCGCCTCCAGCTCGGCGGCGCGCAGGGCGTCGTCGGCGGCGAGGAAGTCGACGGAGGACTCGGTCATCGCGCGGTCGGTGAAGACCAGCGGGCGCTCCGTCTCGGTGATGAGGTGTTTGACCACCTGCACATTGCCGTTGACGTCCCAGACCGCGATGCCCGGGGTGAGCGAGGGGATGATCTCCACCGCCCACCGGGGCAGGCCCAGCACTCTGCCCGTCGCCCGTGCCTCGTCGGCCTTCTGGGCGTAGATGGTCCGGGTCGACGCCATCTTGAGGATGGCCGCCGCCTCCTTCGCCGCCGCCCCGTCCACCACGTCGGACAGGTGGTGGACGACCGCGACGAACGACAGGCCGAGCCGTCGCCCGAACTTGAGCAGCCGCTGGAACAGCTGCGCCACAAAAGGGCTGTTGATGATGTGCCAGGCCTCCTCGACCAGGAAGATGCGCTTCTTGCGGTCGGGGCGGATCCAGGTGTGTTCCAGCCAGACGCCGACGATCGCCATCAGGATCGGCATGGCGATGGAGTTGCGGTCGATGTGGGACAGGTCGAAGACGATCAGCGGCGCGTCCAGGTCGATGCCGACCGTCGTCGGGCCGTCGAACATGCCGCGCAGGTCACCGTCGACGAGCCGGTCGAGCACCAGGGCGACGTCCAGGCCCCAGGCCCGCACGTCGTCTATGGCGACGTTCATCGCTTCCGCCGACTCCGCCTCGGGGTGGCGCAGGCGCTCGACGATGTCGGTGAGGACCGGCTGGCGTTCGACGATCGTCTCGGTGACGAAGGCGTGCGCGACCTTGAGCGCGAAGCCGGCGCGCTCGTCCAGGCCGTGCCCCATCGCGACCTCGATGATGGTGCGCAGCAGGGCGAGCTGGCCGGTCGTGGTGATCGACGGGTCGAGCGGGTTGAGGCGGATGCCGTGGTCCAGGGCGGCCCTCGGGTCCAGCCGGATGGGAGTGATGCCGAGTTCCTGCGCGATGAGGTTCCACTCGCCGACGCCGTCCTCGCCCTGTGCGTCCAGGACGACGACCTGGCGGTCGCGGAAGCGCAGCTGGCGCATGACGTACGTCTTCTCCAGCGCCGACTTGCCGTTGCCGGACTCGCCGAGGACCAGCCAGTGCGGCGCGGGGAGCTGCTGGCCGTAGAGCTGGAACGGGTCGTAGATGTAGCCCTTGCCGGAGTAGACCTCGCGGCCGATGATGACGCCGGAGTCGCCGAGGCCGGGGGCGGCGGTCGGGAGGTAGACGGCCTGCGCCTGGCCCGTGGAGGTGCGTACCGGCAGCCGTGTCGTCTCGACCTTGCCGAACAGGAACGACGTGAAGGCGTCGGTGACGACGGACAGCGGATCCCGCATCAGAACTCAGCCCCTACCTTCGAATGCCGGTGGCGAACGGGAGTGTGTTCACGAAGGCGCGGTGGTGCTCGCGGTCGCACCACTCCAGCTTCAGGTACGACTTTCCCGCCGACGCCCTGATGGTCCGCTTGTCGCGGGCCAGCGCCTCGGGGGTGCGGGAGGAGACGGTGATGTAGCCGACGAGGTTGACGCCGGCCGCGCCGCTGGCGAGGTCCTCGCCGCGCTGGTCGAGACGGCCGTGGGCGGCGATGTCGCGCGGGTCGACCGTGCGGTTCATCTTCGCGGCGCGCGAGGCCTCGGCCTCGTCGTTGGTCTTCTCCGTCAGCATGCGCTCGATGGCGACCTCGGTGGGCTCGAGGTCCATCGTCACGGCGACCGTGCGGATCACGTCCGGGGTGTGGACCAGGAGCGGCGCCAGGAAGTTGACGCCCACCGGGGTCATCGGCCACTCCTTCACCCAGGCCGTGGCGTGGCACCAGGGGGCGCGGGTGGAGGACTCGCGGGTCTTGGCCTGGAGGTAGGTGGGCTCCATGGCGTCGAGCTCGGCCGGCCAGGCGTTGCGCTTGGTCATCGCCTGGATGTGGTCGATCGGGTGGTCCGGGTCGTACATGGAGTGGATCAGCGAGGACAGGCGGCTCTGGCCGAGCGGCTGCCGGACGCGGATGTCGGCCTCCTGGAGCCGGGAGCAGATGTCGGTCAGCTCACGGGCCATGACGACGGCCAGCCCGGCGTCCCGGTCCACCTTGCCGCGCCCCTGGGTGCGCATCGCGCGCGCCATCGCGTTGGCCTCGGCGGCCAGGTCGCGGTTGAAGTGCATACAGGCGACGAGGTACGCGCGGTGCTGCTCGCTGCTGGTCGACACCATCGACTGCAGCTGGTCGTAGGACTGCTGGAGCCACGGCGGCGCCTGGTCGTCGCCGCGCTGTGAGACGTCCTTGGCGTGCGCGTCGGGGTCGGCGGGCAGCGTGCGGGCGAGCATCTGGATGCGGGTGACGAAGCCGTCGCCGTTGGCCACGTGCTTGAGCAACGTGCCGAAGCGGTCGACGAGCGCCTCCTGGTCCTCCGAGTCACGCAGGCCCACGCCGGGGCCCTCGATCTCGATGGCGGCGGTCACCGTCTTGCGGTCCGCGTGCAGCTGCACGGCGATCTCGTCGGGCCCGAACGGGGCGGCGAGCCAGGTGATCCGGCCGATCCCCGGCGGCGGGCCGATCTCGATCTCCCGGCCGTCGAGCCGGGTGCCGGCTTCGACGACGCCCGAGCGGTACGTCGTGCCCTGGCGCAGGGTCCGCTTGTAACTGCGGTTGATCTCGAACCACTTGTAGAAGGTGCGGCCCCTGTAGGGGACGTACACGGCCGCCAGGGCGATCATCGGGAGGCCCGTGAGCAGCACGATCCGCAGGGTCAGGACGGGGACGAGCAGACCGGCCATCATGCCGAAGAACGCGCCCACGACGATCAGCGCGATCTCACCGGTCTCGCGATTGCGGCCGACGATCGCGTTCGGCCGGGCGCGGCCGATCAGATACGTACGGCGGGGCGTGACCGGATGGGACATATGGGCTTCGGTCGTCAACGCCCTTCACCTCCCGTGCTGTTGCTGTTGCGGTTCCCGTGGGGCGTGCTCACCGGGCCGCCCTGGCGGGGGGCGGGTGCGGCGGAGGGGACGGCTCCGCCGCCGCTGTTCGAGGTGCGCGCGCTGTGCGCGGCGACTCCGCCGGAGACGGGGTTGGACGGGCGGGCACCGCCGGAGGACTGGCCGCCCCCGCCGCCGTTGCTGTCGGCGCGCGTGCTGTGGGTCTTGATGCCCTGCGCGACCATCGTCGCCGGGGAGGCCATGACCGCCGCGGCCTTGCCTTCGGCACCCTGCATGAGGCGGTTGCTGCGCGAGTTCGCGATCTCGTCTCCGAAGCCCGGCACGAAGCGGTAGATCATCGCGCTGGCGAAGATGGCCAGCAGGATGATCGCCAGGCCGGACACCACGGCCGAGAACGCGTCCGGACCGTCCTCGTTGGACAGCGCCCCCGCCAGGCCCAGCACTATGACGATGACCGGCTTCACCAGGATCACCGCGATCATGATGCCCGCCCAGCGCCGGACATGGCCCCACAGGTTCTTGTCGACCAGACCCGCGTACACGACCGTGCCCAGCAGCGCGCCCACGTAGAGCAGCGCCGCGCGGATGACCAGCTCCAGCCACAGCACCCCGGCCGCGACGATCGACACCAGCGAGACGACGATCAGCATGATCGGGCCGCCGCCGATGTCCGCGCCCTTCTCCAGGGCGCCGGCGAACGTGCCGAAGAACGTGTTCGTCTGGTCGCCGGTCGCGTTCGCCAGCACGTCCGTGATGCCGTCCGTGGCCGACACGATCGTGTAGAGGATCAGCGGGGTGAACGCCGAGGCCAGCACCGTCAGCCACAGGAAGCCGATCGCCTCGGACAGGGCCGTCGTGAGGGGGACACCCCGCACGGCCCGCTTGGCGACCGCCATCAGCCACAGCAGCAGCGTCAGGATCGTCGACGCGGCGAAGACGACCGCGTACTGCTTGAGGAACGTCGGGTTGGTGAAGTCCACGGCCGCGGTCTCGTCGACGGCGGCGCTGAGCTTCTTGATCGTCCAGGAGGCGGCGTCGGCGCAGCCCTGGGCCAGGGAGGCGAGGGGGTCGAGGGCGGAGGCGGGGCTGTCGAGGGTGCCGGCTCCGCCGGAGTCGCCGGAGGCTGCGCCATTGCCTTGCTCGCAGCGCTCCTTGGCGGGGCCGTGGATCAGGTCGCAGGGATTGTTGCTCTCCTCAGGAGTGGGCGTGGGGGTGGGCGCTGCCATGGCCCGGGTGGCGAAAAGGACGGCTGATACCTGTACGGCCGCAGCGATACCGGCCAGCTTGAACAGGCGACGATTAGCGGGCATACGTGAACCCTCCGTACTCCTCGACGGCCTTCGCCATCTCTTCGGCACTGGAGGCCCGCTCATCGCCGGGAACCGGCGTCGGGCCGTCCTTCTGAGAGTGAGTCACGATCTTCCAGTCGCCGTTGGTCCACTCGAGCTGAACAGTGATGGTGAACCAGCTGTTGATGACCGGGTTGGTGGAGCTCTCGCCCGCAAGGCCGAGGAGGCCGCTGCACCAGACTTCGACCGTCGCGGCGTTGTCGGAGGCCTCGATGACCTTGGTACCCATCGGGCTTGTACGCGAGACGAACGTGTAGCCCTCGGGCGTCGTGCCGTCCTCGTTCAGACCCACATTCTGGTTGAACTCCGGCGTGTACGCCTTGTCGAGTGTGGCTCCGAAGTCCGCAACCCGTGCGGGGACGAGGACCGAGTTCAGAATGGCGTCGCGCTTCCCCTTGTTGAACATCTCAGCCGACCCCAGCGCCACCGCGTAGTTCGCCGCCGCGCTCTCCGCTCCCTGGCGGTCCCGGGCGAAGCCTGAGGGGATGCCGGCGTTCACCGACCGGACCGGCTTCTCTCCCGAGGGGGCCGTCGCCTCCGCCTTCGGGGAGTCGTCGCCCTCACCCGATGCGGAATCGCCTCCTCCACGGTTCGCGAAGGCGATCGCGGCGATCAGGAGCACCACCACGCCGACCACCGTGACCAGGCTCCGGGACGACGTACGGCCGCCGCCTCTGCGTCCGCCGCCGTGCGGGCCGCCGCTGTCCGGCATGCGGGTACGGGTCTGGCCCGATCCGCCGTACCCGCCGGTGCTCTCGTACTCGTCCCCGAGACTCATACCGCCTGCGCCCCCTCAGCGTCGTGCGGAAACACCTCGTACTCCGCGTACTCCTGGTACGACGGTAGCCGTGCTGGTCCCCGCGCGGGCGCGGTGTTATGAGTCGACATCAGGGAAACGCAACCTCGGGCGGTGGGCGCGACGGGCGGGTGGGGTGGAGGGGAGGGGAGGCTGGGCGTACCCGGTCGGACGCACGGGGCGGGGCCCTAAACGGCCATTCCGTACACGATGGTGAACACCGTGCCCAGTGAACCGATGATGAACACGCCCGTGAGCCCGGCGATGATCAGACCTTTGCCCTGCTCCGCGCTGAACGTGTCCCGCAGCGCCGTCGCACCGATGCGCTGCTTCGCCGCGCCCCAGATGGCGATGCCGAGGCAGATCAGGATGGCGAGCGCCATGACCACTTCGATCATGACTTTGGCCTCGTTGCCCAGGCTGCCGAAAGGACCCCAGTCGGGAGCGATCCCACCGATGATGGTGTTGATGTCTCCCTCGTCGGCCGCGAAGAACATGTAAGTCACCGCCCCTGTCGGGTCGTTCCAGGCCTCTGCTGGCGCAGAGGTCAGGGCCCATTGTCGCCGACGATGGCGCCGCCGCATGCCGACTCGGCGTCATTAGTTGGCAGGTTTTGTATGAATAACCGCTGTCACCGGCGCGCGCCGGTCCCCGGAACGGGCGCGGGTCGGTGGGTGAGGAGGCGTATCATCACTCTGTGTATCACGTTCGGACCGAGAAATGGTCGAACTCACCCGCACGCACACCCCGGACGAACGTGTCCCACCTGCGCCGGTCCGTCGTGACGGCGGTGCCCGGGGCCGCGGCGGCACGGATACGGACCGTGTTGCCGTCGCCGAGGGCCACCTCGATGGCGGATGGCCGACCGGCCGTCACCTCCCGTTCCTCCTTGAGTGACTGGACAAGGGTCATGAAGGCATCGGGCGTGGTGGTGCGTATCGCTCCGCCGGCCGCGGAGTTGCTGGCCAACGCCCATCCGCACACCACCGGGCCCTACGCGCTGCGGCTGCGGGCCGCCGAGGCGGGGCGGCTGCGGGTCGGGGTGTGGGACACGGACCCGCGGGTGCCGCCCGGCTTCGTCGGCACCACACCGCTCGCCGCCCCACCGGACGAGTCCGAGAACGGGCGGGGGCTGCCGTTGGTGCGGGCCTGTGTGTCCGTGTGGGGCGTGGGCCGTGGGGGAGGGAGGGGCCTGTGGGCGGAGTGCGGCGGTTGACGCCGTACCCCGTGGTGCGTTCCGGCCCGCGCGGCGCGTCCGTTGCTCCCCTCACATGATCACTCCGGAGGGGGGCGTCCGCCTCTACACTGACCACGGACGTGGGCAGTGGGCGGCGTACTTCTGGACGGCGAGGGGCGGTTGACGGTGCGTAAGGCCTGGATCGCGGTGGGGGTCGCGGGAAGCTCGGCGATCGCCTTCGTCATGCTGCTTGCCGTCGGGGTCTACGTCGTCGCGGGGAACCTCGCCGGCGGGGCCGGCGGCGGGGCCGCCAAGACGCTGGCGAAGGGCGCGGTGCCGGCCGAGTACCAGAAGCTCGTGGCGACCTGGGGCAACCTCTGCCCGGCCATCAACCCGGCGCTGCTCGCCGCCCAGTTGTACCAGGAGAGCGGGTTCAACCCGAAGGCGCAGAGCCACGCGGCGGCGCAGGGCATCGCCCAGTTCATCCCCGGCACCTGGGCCACCCACGGTGTCGACGGGGACGGCGACGGCGACCGGGACGTGTGGGACCCGAACGACGCGATTCCGTCGGCGGCGACGTACGACTGCGCCCTCGCGGGCTACGTGAAGGACGTCCCGGGGAATCCGACCGAAAACATGCTGGCCTCCTACAACGCGGGGGCCTATGCGGTCATCAAGTACAGCGGTGTGCCGCCGTACGAGGAGACGCAGAACTACGTCAAGCGCATCCTCTCCCTGGAGAAGAGTTTCGCCGCGCCGGTCGGCCGGGTCGACCCGTCCGAGCAGGCGGCCGGAGCCATCGGCTACGCGCAGGAGAAGCTCGGCACACTCTATCTCTGGGGTGGTAACGGCACCGCTGACCAGGGAGGACGCTTCGACTGCTCGGGGCTGACGAAGGCCGCGTACGAGAGTGTGGGGATCACGCTCCCGCGGGTGGCCAACGACCAGTACAACGCGGGACCGCATCCCGCGCGGGAGGAATTGCTTCCCGGCGATCTGGTCTTCTTCTCGGACGACCTCACCAATGCGCGGGCCATCCGGCATGTGGGCATTTATGTCGGAGGTGGGTACATGATCAACGCGCCCCGTCCGGGCGCTGTGATCCGGTTCGACCCGATCGACACACCTGACTACCTCGGTGCCACTCGCGTCACCGAAGATGGCGCGAAAGCGCTCCCCACGACAGTCTGAGCGTCTGGCGAACCCACCCCCTGAGCTGCGAAGACGCATCTCTCTTCGATAACGTCTGCGTACTCATTCAGTGGATGTTGGAACGTACGGGCAAGGGTCGTGCGTTCCTGTTGTCGTAGCCCGAACAGTCAGCGGACCTACACACCACGGGGGTGGCGGAGCGGCGTATCGCCCTGTGCGCCGAGACAAAACGACGAAGGAGCCGCAGCACCATGGCTGGACTCGCCGACTCCGGGTCGAATCCCGACGTCGACCTGCTTTACGACATCAATGGCCTGGCGAAGGCCGCACCCCCGTGGGTCGATGGAATCATGGGTTTCATGGGCGAGTTCGGCCTGCTGTTCGCCCTGCTGGGGCTGGTGGTGTGGTGCTGGTGGGGCGTCAGACGGCGGGGTGGCGAGGACGCGGCCCCGACCGTGGCGGCCCTGGTGTGGGCTCCCCTCGCGGCGGGCGTCGCGGTCCTGGTGAACGTGCCGATACGCGGGTTCGTGGAGCGGCGCAGGCCGTTCTACGACCATGAGGGACTCGAGGTCCTGGTCGACGGCAAGACCGACTTCTCGTTCGTCAGCGACCATGCGACGCTCACCATGGCGCTGGCGGTGGGGTTGTTCCTGGCCAACCGGCGGCTCGGGCTCGTCGCCCTGGTGATCGGGGTGTTGGGCGGGTTCATCCGGGTCTACATGGGTGTGCACTACCCGACCGACGTCGTGGGCGGTCTCGCGCTCGGCACGGCCGTCGCCCTGTTGCTGTCGCCGCCCGCGATGGCGCTGCTGACGCCGTTGATGAGGGCGGTCGAGCAGTCGCGGCGGGGGGCGTGGCTGATCAAAGGACGGCAGGCCCGGGCACGGGTGATTCCCGGTGAGGCGCGGTCGTCTGAGGTGGGCGGGCGGGACCTGGCGGCGTAGACCGCGCGGCACGGACGCAGGCCGCAGACCGCGGGCGGCAGACCGATGGGGTGACCTTCCCGGGTGGATTCCCGGGAAGGTCACCCCATCGCGTGTTTCTGGCCCTCGGCGCGGGCCAGGCTTCTGGCCCTTCGCGCGGGGCCGCGCCAGCCGCAACTGCAGCGGGCGAAGCAGAAAGGTCCCAGTTCAGCGGTGGTGATCCGGTGCTCCTGGGGGTGCTCCGTGTCGTCCTGCTCTTCCACGCCACCACGGTACCGTCCGGGCGTGTCCGCGTGACCAGGTCCGTGACGGGGTTCCCTACCGGTCGTTGACCTTGAAAAAGGGTTAGCCCGTGTCGGATGGAGCGGGGGTAGGCGGGCCATGGCTGGACGGCAACCGCAGCGTACGCGGATCTGTGATGCGGTCGTTGCGCTCGGTGTGGCCGGCGGGCTGGCCCTCGGTGGTGTCTCGGGGTGCGGTCGCGGCGGGGACGGCGACACGGCCGGCGGTGAGGCGGCGGTGGTGGTGCGGGGGGCCGCGGACGCGCTGGTGGGCGCGGGCAGCTCCAAGGCGCGTACGTCGATGGAGATGGCCACCGGCGGCACCCGCGTGACCATCCGCGGCGAGGGCGTCTACGACTACCGGAAGCGGATCGGCCGGCTGAAGGTGCTGCTGCCGCAGGACCCGTCCGGTGCGCCGGTGCGCCGGCCCATCACCGAACTGCTCGCGCCGGGCGCGCTGTTCATGAAGAACCGGGGCGCCGGGGTGCCCGCGGACAAGTGGGTGCGGGTGGACACCGGGACCCTGTCCGACGGGAACCTCGTCACCGGCGGCGCCACCGACCCGTTCACCGCCGCCGAGCTGCTGCGCGGCGCGCGGACGGCGACGTACGTGGGCAGGACGGAACTCGCGGGTGCCGCGGTGCGGCACTACCGTGGCACCGCGGATCTGCACGAGGCCGCACAGGCCGCCTCGGAGGCGAACAAGGGGCCGCTCGGCGCGGCGGCGAACGGGTTCGCCACCGCCGAGGTCCCCTTCGACGTCTACCTCGACGACCAGGGACGCATCCGCAAGGTCCGCCACCGCTTCAGCTTTGTGAACAACGAGGAGTCCGCCCCGGTCGCGGTCGCCTCCACCACCCTGCTCTACGCCTTCGGCACCCCCGCCGACGTACGCCTCCCGGAGACCGGTGACATCTACGTGGGGCGGATCGCCCAGCAGCCGGGCGAGGAGCCGGGCGAGGAGCCGGCCGAGTAGTGGGGGGCGTGGGCCGGGGCGCGGGCCGGGATTGACCGGCGTGAACTAGCCCTTATGTGCCATGCGCGGGGAGTCGGATGCTGCCTACCCTAGGAAGCCTCTGACCTTATGACCGTATGGATGAGGTGACGTGCGTGGCTCCGCTCGGGGGTGGTTTGGTTCAGGACCATGTGGCCCTCGCCGAGATCGAGCTGTGCGGGGAGCTGATCATCGCCGCCTCCGCCGCCCAGGGGCCGCTCAGTCTGGAGAGCATCGACCAGGTGCTGCGCGTGGCCGAGGTGCGTGCGGAGACGGCGGCCGGGGCACGCCCGTAGGGGTCAGGTGCGGAGCATGCGGGCGATGGCCTGGGTGGCTTCCCTGACCTTGGCGTCGATCTCGTCGCCGCCCTTGACGGCCGCGTCCGCGACGCAGTGGCGCAGGTGCTCCTCCAGCAGTTGCAGCGCGAAGGACTGCAGGGCCTTGGTGGAGGCGGACACCTGGGTGAGTATGTCGATGCAGTAGACGTCCTCGTCGACCATCCGCTGCAGGCCCCGGATCTGGCCCTCGATGCGGCGCAGGCGCTTGAGGTGTTCCTGCTTCTCGTGGTGGTAGCCGTGGATGCCCCGGTCGTGGTCGGTCACGACCCCGACCGCCGTGGCGGTCGAGGGGGCGTCTTTCGCTCCCGTTGCGGCCGTTACTTCCGTCACGTCCTTCACGCTCGTCCCGTCCGTCGCGTCCGGAGAGGAGGACGCGTCCGCGCCGGCCTCGGTGGTCGTCATCGCGTCCTCCTGGTGCAATGGCGGGCGACATATACCCCTGGTGGGTATATCGTACCGAACTTTGCCGGGTATGGGCACTGCGGCCGGTACCGCCGGCGCCGGCCGTGGCGCAGCCGTCGGACCGCCCCCGTGTCCGTCGCCCTGCCTGATGGGTGACACTGGTGGGCGGCCCGTAGCCGTGGCTGGATGGTGCGCCTAGCATCAGCCACACCGAACCGATGCACCCCGAGGACCCCACGTGCGCTTTCGTCTGACCCCCAGGGAGACGAGCTTCTACGACATGTTCGCCGCATCCGCGGACAACATCGTCACGGGCTCGAAACTCCTCATGGAACTGCTCGGGGCGGACACCCCTGCCCGGGGCGAGATCGCCGAGCGTATGCGGGCCGCGGAACACGCGGGTGACGACGCCACCCATGCGATCTTCCACCAGCTGAACTCCTCGTTCATCACGCCCTTCGACCGCGAGGACATCTACTCCCTCGCCTCGTCCCTCGACGACATCATGGACTTCATGGAGGAGGCCGTCGACCTGGTCGTCCTCTACAACGTCGAGGAGCTGCCCAAGGGCGTCGACCAGCAGATCGAGGTCCTCGCGCGGGCCGCCGAGCTCACGGCCGAGGCCATGCCGAACCTGCGCACCATGGACCACCTCACCGAGTACTGGATCGAGGTCAACCGCCTGGAGAACCAGGCCGACCAGATCCACCGCAAACTGCTGGCCCACCTCTTCAGCGGCAAGTACGACGCCATCGAGGTGCTCAAGCTGAAGCAGATCGTGGATGTCCTCGAGGAGGCGGCCGACGCCTTCGAGCACGTGGCGAACACGGTGGAGACCATCGCCGTCAAGGAGTCCTGAAACCGTCCATGGACACCTTCGCTCTGGTCGTGACCATCGGGGTCGCGCTCTTCTTCACGTACACGAACGGCTTCCACGACTCGGCGAACGCCATCGCCACCTCGGTGTCGACCCGTGCGCTCACCCCGCGCGCGGCGCTCGCCATGGCCGCCGTCATGAACCTGGCCGGCGCCTTCCTGGGCTCCGAGGTCGCCAAGACCGTCAGCGAGGGGCTGATCCAGACCCCCGAGGGCTCGAAGGGGATGGGGATCCTGTTCGCGGCGCTGGTCGGCGCGATCACCTGGAACCTCATCACCTGGTACTTCGGCCTGCCGTCCTCCTCCTCGCACGCCCTGTTCGGCGGCATGGTCGGAGCGGCGCTGGCCGGCGGGACGACGGTGTACTGGAGCGGGGTGCTCGAGAAGATCGTCATCCCGATGTTCGTCTCGCCGATCGTGGGCCTGCTCGCGGGTTACCTGGTCATGACCGCGATCATGTGGATCTTCCGGAACTCCAACCCGCACAAGGCCAAGCGGGGCTTCCGCATCGCGCAGACGGTGTCGGCGGCCGGCATGGCGCTCGGCCACGGTCTGCAGGACGCGCAGAAGACCATGGGCATCGTGGTGATGGCGCTCGTCATCGCCGATGTCGAGGAGTACAGCGACCCGATCCCGGTGTGGGTGAAGATCGCCTGCGCGCTGATGCTGTCGGCGGGCACCTACGCCGGTGGCTGGCGCATCATGCGGACCCTCGGGCGGAAGATCATCGAGCTGGACCCGCCGCAGGGCTTCGCGGCCGAGGCCACCGGCGCGACGATCATGTTCGGGTCGGCGTACCTGTTCCACGCGCCGATCTCGACGACGCACGTGATCACTTCGGCGATCATGGGTGTCGGCGCGACGAAGCGGGTGAACGCGGTGCGCTGGGGCGTCGCCAAGAACATCATCCTGGGCTGGTTCATCACGATGCCCGCGGCGGCCCTGGTGGCGGCGGTCTCGTACGGGCTCGTGTACCTGGCGTTCCTGTAGCCGGTGCCGGCATCGGCATCTGACACGTGACACCTGGCGCGTGGTGCCCGGAACCTGACACCTGGTGCCCGGTGCGTGGTGCCCGGAACCCGGTGTGGTGTGTGGAACCTGGTGTGTGGTGCTCGGTGCGTGGCGTCCGGGGCGCCCCCGGCACGGCATCCGGCGCCCGGCACCGTAGGGGCAGACGAAGGGGCCCGCCCCGGTAGTGGGGGCGGGCCCCTTCTGCGTCCTCGCGGTGGCACCGCCATGCAGCACCGCGAGGGGTTCGGATCAGCCGAAGCGGCCGGAGATGTAGTCCTCGGTGGCCTGGACCGACGGGTTGGAGAAGATGCGCTCCGTGTCGTCGATCTCGATCAGCTTGCCCGGCTGGCCCACGGCCGCCAGGTTGAAGAACGCCGTGCGGTCCGAGACGCGCGCGGCCTGCTGCATGTTGTGCGTCACGATGACGATCGTGAACTGCTCCTTGAGCTCACCGATCAGGTCCTCGATGGCGAGGGTGGAGATCGGGTCCAGGGCGGAGCAGGGCTCGTCCATCAGGAGCACCTTCGGCTCGACCGCGATCGCGCGGGCGATGCACAGACGCTGCTGCTGACCGCCGGAGAGGCCCGAGCCGGGCTTGTTCAGACGGTCCTTGACCTCGTTCCAGAGGTTGGCGCCCCTGAGGGACTTCTCGACGACGCCGTCCAGCTCGGACTTCCTGTACTTGCCGTTCAGCCGCAGCCCGGCCGCCACGTTGTCGTAGACCGACATGGTGGGGAACGGGTTGGGGCGCTGGAAGACCATGCCGACCTCGCGCCGCACGGCGACCGGGTCGATGCCGGGACCGTAGAGGTTCTCGTCGTCGAGCATGACCTTGCCCTCGACCCTGCCGCCGGGCGTGACCTCGTGCATGCGGTTGAGCGTGCGCAGGAAGGTCGACTTGCCGCAGCCGGACGGGCCGATGAAGGCCGTCACGGAGCGGGGTTCGACGGTCATCGAGATGTCCTCGATGGCGAGGAAGGAGCTGTAGTAGGCGTTGAGGCCGCTGATATCGATGCGCTTGGCCATGTGGATCACTGCTTCTTTCGGGTCCGAATCGCCGGTGGGCCGCGTCAGCGACCGGTCTGCGGGGCCTTCCAGCGGGCGATGCCGCGGGCCACGAGGTTGAGGATCATGATGAACGCGATGAGCGTCAGGGCCGCCGCCCAGGCGCGGTCGTAGGCCGCGCCGGAGCCGCCGCTGTTGGCGTACTGCAGGTAGATGTACATCGGCAGTGACGCCTGCGGGTCGGAGAAGGGGTTGGCGTTGATCACGCTCGTACCCCAGACCAGCAGCAGCACGGGGGCGGTCTCACCGGTGATGCGGGCGACGGCCAGCATGACACCGGTGGTGATGCCACCGAGGGACGTGGGCAGGACGACCTTCAGGATGGTGCGCCACTTCGGGATGCCGAGCGCGAGGGACGCCTCGCGCAGCTCGTTCGGGACGAGCTTGAGCATCTCCTCCGTGGAGCGGACGACCACCGGGATCATCAGGATGCACAGGGCGAGCGACCCGGCGAAGCCGGAGTAGCCCATGCCCAGGATCACGATCCACAGACTGAGGATGAACAGACCGGCGACGATGGACGGGATACCCGTCATGACGTCGACGAAGAAGGTGACGGCCTTGGCGAGCTTGCCCCGGCCGTACTCGACCAGGTAGATCGCGGTCAGCACACCGACCGGGACCGAGATCAGCGCGGCTATGCCGACCTGCTCCAGGGTGCCGAGCATGGCGTGGTAGATGCCGCCGCCCGGCTCGCTGTCGGCGACGACGCCCATGGAGTGGGTGAGGAAGTAGCCGTCGAGGACCTTCACACCGCGCTTGAGGGTCTCCCAGATGAGGGAGGCCAACGGGATGACGGCGATCAGGAAGGCGACCCAGACCAGGCTGGTCGCGGTGCGGTCCTTGGCCTGGCGCCTGCCCTCGACCGTGGCCGAGACGGCGTAGGAGCCGAGGACGAAGAGGACCGCGGCGATCAGCGCCCACTGGACGCTGCTGTCCAGGCCGGCCACGGTGCTGATGCCGAGGCCCAGGGCGACGGATCCCGCCGCGACGGCCCAGGCGAACCACTTGGGGAGCCGGGCGCCGTGCAGGGAGTGCGCGGACTTGGGGGTGATCGTTGCGTGGCTCATGCGTTGGCCCCCGAGTACTCCTTGCGACGGGCGATGATCAGGCGGGCGCCGCCGTTGACCAGCAGGGTGATCACGAAGAGCACCAGACCGGACGCGATCAGCGCGTCCCGGCCCATCACGGTGGCCTCGTTGAACTTGCTGGCGATGTTCTGCGCGAACGTGCCGCCGCCCGGGTCGAGCAGGCTGGCGTTGATGTCGAAGGACGGCGAGAGCACCATGGCCACGGCCATCGTCTCGCCGAGCGCGCGGCCGAGGCCCAGCATCGAGGCGGAGATCACGCCGGAGCGGCCGAAGGGGATCACCGACATGCGGATGACCTCCCAGCGGGTGGCACCCAGGGCGAGAGCGGCCTCCTGGTGCATCTGCGGCGCCTGCCGGAAGACCTCACGGCTGACGCTGGTGATGATCGGAAGAATCATCAGGGCGAGCAGGATGCCGACGGTGAACAGCGAGCGCGCGGCGCCACCGTTCCACTCGAAGAGCCCGGTCCAGCCGAGGTAGTCGTCCAGCCAGCCGTAGAGGCCGTCCATGTGCGGCACCAGGACGAGGGCGCCCCACAGGCCGTAGACGATGGAGGGCACGGCGGCGAGCAGGTCGATCACGTATGCGATGGTGCCGCCGAACCTGCGCGGGGCGTAGTGCGTGATGAACAGCGCGATGCCCACCGAGACCGGGACCGCGATGACCATGGCGATGATCGAGGACACGACGGTGCCGTAGACCAGGACCGCGATGCCGAACTCCGGCGGGCTGCCGCTGGGGTTCCAGTCGAACGAGGTGAAGAAGTTGGCCTCGTTCTCACTCAGCGCGAGAACGGTGCGGTAGGTGAGGAAGGCCGCGATCGCGGCCATGATCACCAGGACGAGGATGCCGGACCCCCGGGAGAGCCCGAGGAAGATCCGGTCGCCGGGACGGGTGGCGCCGCGTGCGGCACGCTTCTGTTCCGTCGTGGGCGGCGGGGGGACGGGGGGTGGAGCGGTCTGCTGTGTGGATGTGTCCATCGGGGTCTCCGGTCTGCGGGGCCTCCCGCTGGTCGGGGGCCCCTGGCGGCGGTGCACCGGACGGTGCGGCCCGGCCCCGGGTTCCGGGGCCGGGCCGCACTCGGGTCAGCTCAGGCTCGTGATGGTCTCGCGAACCTTGGTGATGATCTCCTCGGGCATCGGGGCGTAGCCGGCGTCCGCCAGCAGGCCCTGACCGTCCTCGGAGGCCATGTAGTTCAGGAAGGACTTCATGGCGGGCAGGGACTCCGCCTTGTTGCCCTTGTCGCAGGCGATCTCGTACGTCACCAGGACGAGCGGGTAGGCACCCTCGGCGTCCGGGGTGTAGTCCAGCTCCAGCGCGAGGTCCTTGCCGGTGCCGACGACCTTGGCGGCGCCGATGGCGGCCGTGGCGTTCTCGATCGTGGCCTCGACCGGCTCGGCGGCCTCGGTCTTCACATCGACGGTCGTGATGCCGTCCTTGGCGTAGGAGAGCTCGAAGTACGAGATCGCACCCGAGGTCTGCTTCACCTGCTGCGCCACACCGGAGGAGCCCTGGGCGGACTGGCCGCCCTTGGCCTCCCACGACTTGCCGGGCTCGTAGGGCCAGGCGTCGGGCGAGGCGGCCTTCAGGTACTTGGTGAAGTTGTCCGTGGTGCCGGACTCGTCCGAGCGGTGGAAGGCCTGGATCTTCAGGTCGGGAAGCTCCGCGTCGGGGTTCAGCTTCGCGATCTTCTCGTCGTTCCAGTTGGTGATCTTGCTGTCGAAGATCTCCGAGAGGGTCGCCGCGTCCAGGACGAGCGTGTCGACACCCGGGACGTTGAAGCCGACGGCGATCGGACCGCCGACCATCGGCAGGTCGATGGCCTGACCGTCGGCGCAGACCTCCTTGGAGTCCTCGATCTCCTCCGGCTTGAGCGCCGAGTCGGAACCGGCGAACGCGGTCTGACCCTGGAGGAACGCGGTGATACCGGCACCGGAACCGTCGGGACGGTAGTTGATCTGCGCGTCCTTGCAGGCGGCCGCGTAGTTCTTGACCCAGGCGTCGATCGCGTTCTTCTGCGCGGACGAGCCGGAGGCCTGGAGCTGGCCGGCGGCGTCGGTGCAGTCGATGTTGCCGGCCTGCGCCGTGGCCGAGCTGTCGGCGGTCCCGCTGTCGCCGCCGCTGGTGTCGTCCGAGCCGCACGCCGTGAGGGCCAGGGCGCCGGACACGGCGAGAGCACCGAGAGCGAGGGCCCGCCGGTTCTTGCGCTGAAGCTTCACTTGAGTTCCTTCCAGGTGCCGCCGTCCTGAATTCCGGCGGCGTGCGAAGTCTTAAGTCGGAGTCCGGGTGGTGCGAGTGCCCGTTCGGCAGGCGCTTCGCATCCCGTACGACCGAAATTAGGCAGAACAGGTGAAGCACCCCACGGTCGCAAATGAACGGAAGGTGAACCCCTATGGACGGTGCGGTGAGGTAACGGAACGCTTACGTCAAGGACACGGGCGGATACCGGGCGGGAACGGAGCGGTGGGCACGTTCCCGCCCGGTATCCGCGCGGGTGTCGCCGACGACGCGCGGAAGGTGGCGAGCAGGGCGTCCACCAGGTCCGCGTCCCTCGGCTCGGTGAGCCGGCCGCGGGCCATGTGCGGGGGGAGCCACAGGACACGGTCCACTTCGTCGTTGGGCGTGAACGCACCGGAGACCGCCTCGGCGGCCCAGTAGCGGACGTGCTTGGGGCGGCCGTTCGCCAGATAGTGCGCCGACGGGAGTTCGGCCGTCGCCACGGCCGAGTGGCCCGTCTCCTCGGCGACCTCGCGCAGTGCACCGGCGAGCGCGTCCTCGCCGCGCTTCAGCTTTCCCTTGGGCCAGGACCAGTCGTCGTACTTGGGCCGGTGGACGAGACACAGTTCGAGCGTGCACGTGACCGGGGAACGGCGCCACAGGACACAGCCGGCCGCCTGGACGGTCAGGCGACCGGGTCGGCCGGGTGCGCGGGAGGCGCGGCCTGCGCCGTGGCCGAAACCGTGGTCGGACGGGGTCGAGCCCACCGGAACCTCCCTATGGCGAGCCGAGGACATCCTTGTGCCAGCCGCGCTGGAACGCGTACCGCGCCGCCTCCACCTCGTGCCGCTGGTCCGCGTGGAGCACCCCGAGCGCGTACGCCGTGGCCGGGGCGATACGCGGGGTCCTGGCGGCGTGCGCCGCGGCCGCCGCCGCCTCGGACGCGTCCCGGTGCCGGTCGAGGGCCTCGCCGGTGGCGAGCAGACGGACGTCGGGGGGCGGGGTGGCGGCGGTGGACGCCGGGACCGAGGTGGAGCCGTCCGCGTCGGCGGCGGTGTGGTGCAGCGCCTCGCGGGCGTACCGGTGCAGGCGCAGGAGCAGACGGACCTGGTGCCAGGGGGCGTCCTGCGGATGCGGGGCCAGATCCGGGGACAGCCCGTGGACCAGCGCCTCCGCGTTGTACGGGCTCCCCGCGGTGAGCAGGGGCAGCGCCGCGACGGCGTCGGCCAGCCGCTCCCGCGCGGCCTCGGCGGGCGGACGCAGATCGGCGGCACCGGCGCCCGGGACCAGCGGAACCTCGCTGGCCAGCACGGCGACCTTGTCGGCCACCGCGTGGAACCGGGAGGAGCCGAGGGCCTGGAGCGCTGTGGAGTGCGCCCGGGTCCGGGCCAGGGTGAGCTGCCGGTCCAGGAGAGCGCCGGCCTTGGCGGCACCCACGGTGAGGCTGCCGCGCTCGGGGGTGGTGGTTCCGGCTCCGATGGAGCCGGTTCCGGTGGCGAGCGAGGCGGTATCACCCCTGGCGGCGACGGCGGCCGGGGCGGAGGACCGGGCGGCTCCGCCCGCCGGACCGGTCCCGGCCGCTCCCTGGGCCGGGAGCGTCGCCGTGCCGGACAGCCGGTACAGCGCCTGGAGCAGGCGCTCCAACCGCGCCGAGCAGGCGTGTTCCAGGGCCAGGGTGCCGGATACCCAGGCCAGCTCCGGGCGCATCGCCTCGGACCAGCCGGGGTCCAGGACCGCCTGGAAGGTGTGCAGGCTGCCGCTGATCCGGCGGGCCGAGCGGCGCAGCGCGAGCGCCGCTTCGACGGAATCCCCCGAGGCCGCGCCCGCCCCCGCCTCCCGGTGGAGGCGCAGCGCGCGGAGGAACTCGGTGGCCTGGTCCCGCAGGTAGACCGCCAGGGCCTCCGCGGACACCGGACCGGTCGTCGGGCCGGTCGTCGGGCCGGGTTTCGAGCCGGTCACCGGGTCCGTCGGGTCAAGGTGTTGCTGTGCCACGCCGGCGCCTCCGGGCGTCTGTGAGCATCTCCTGGACATGTCGTAGGGGCTGGCCGTCCGTGTCCGTCGCGTGCCGGGTCCACTCGCCGTCCGGGCCGAGGTGCCAGGACGTGGTGCGGTCGGACATGCCGGACTCCAGCAGCCGGTTCAGGGATGCCCGGTGGGCGGGGTCGACGACCCTGACCAGCGCCTCGATACGGCGGTCCAGATTGCGGTGCATCATGTCCGCGCTGCCGAACCACACCTCGGGCTCGCCACCGTTGCCGAAGGAGAAGACGCGGGAGTGTTCGAGGAAGCGGCCGAGGACGGAACGGACCCGGATGTTCTCCGACAGCCCCTCGACGCCCGGCCGGATCGCGCAGATGCCGCGCACCCACACGTCCACCGGAACGCCCGCCTGCGAGGCCCGGTACAGGGCGTCGATGATCGCCTCGTCCACCATCGAGTTGACCTTGATGCGGACGTACGCGGGGCGTCCGGCGCGGTGGTGCTGGGCCTCCTTGTTGATCCGGGAGACCAGCCCGTCGCGCAGGGACTTGGGGGCGACCAGCAGCCGTCGGTACGTCTCGCGGCGCGAGTAGCCGGAGAGGCGGTTGAACAGGTCCGAGAGGTCCGCGCCGACCTGCGGGTCGGCGGTGAGCAGGCCGAGGTCCTCGTACAACCGGGCCGTCTTCGGGTGGTAGTTGCCGGTGCCGACGTGGCTGTAGCGCCGGAGCGTCTCGCCCTCCTGGCGGACCACCAGGGACAGCTTGCAGTGGGTCTTCAGGCCCACCAGGCCGTACACGACGTGGCAGCCGGACTCCTCCAGCTTGCGTGCCCACTTGATGTTGGCGGACTCGTCGAAGCGGGCCTTGATCTCGACCAGGACGAGGACCTGCTTGCCGGACTCGGCCGCGTCGATGAGCGCGTCGACGATCGGGGAGTCGCCGGACGTCCGGTACAGGGTCTGCTTGATCGCGAGGACGTCCGGGTCGGCCGCCGCCTGCTCCAGGAAGGCCTGCACGGACGTGGAGAACGAGTCGTACGGGTGGTGCAGCAGGACGTCCCGGCTGCGCAGCGCGGCGAAGACGTCCGCCGCGGACGCCGACTCGACCTCGGCGAGATCGCGGTGCGTGCCGGCGATGAACGACCGGTACTTCAGCTCCGGCCGGTCGATTCCGTGGACCCGGAAGAGACCGGTGAGGTCGAGCGGCCCTGGCAGCGGGTACACCTCGGCCTCGCCGATCTTCAGCTCGCGCACCAGGAGGTCCAGGACGTCACGGTCGATGTTCTCCTCGACCTCCAGACGCACCGGCGGCCCGAAGCGACGCCGCATGAGCTCCTTCTCCAGGGCCTGGAGCAGGTTCTCGGTGTCGTCCTCCTCGACCTCCAGGTCCTCGTTGCGGGTGAGCCGGAAGGCGTGGTGCTGGAGCACCTCCATGCCCGGGAACAACTCCTCCAGGTGGGCCGCGATGACGTCCTCGACAGGGACGTAACGGCCCGGGGAGCTCTCCAGGAAACGGGACAGCAGCGGCGGCACCTTCACCCGGGCGAAGTGCCGGTGACCGGTGACCGGGTTGCGCACGATCACGGCCAGGTTCAGCGACAGGCCCGATATGTACGGGAAGGGGTGCGCCGGGTCGACCGCCAGGGGGGTCAGCACGGGGAAGATCTGGTGCCGGAAGAGGGTGAACAGGCGGGCCTGCTCCTTCTCCGTCAGCTCGCTCCAGCGGACCAGGTGGATACCCGCGTCCGCCAGCCCGGGGAGGACGTCCTCGTGGAAGCAGGCGGCGTGTCGCGCCATCAGCTCGCGCGAACGGGCCCAGATCATCTCCAGCACCTCGCGCGGCTGGAGGCCGGACGCGGAGCGCGTGGCGACACCGGTGGCGATACGGCGCTTCAGGCCGGCCACCCGGACCATGAAGAACTCGTCCAGGTTGCTGGCGAAGATCGCGAGGAAGTTGGCCCGCTCGAGGAGGGGTGTGGCCGGGTCCTCGGCGAGCTCCAGGACCCGCTCGTTGAACGCCAGCCAGCTGCGCTCCCGGTCGAGGAACCTGCCCTGGGGCAGCGGCTCGCCGCCCGTGTCCGCCTCCTCGTAGACGTCGAGATCCGAGTCGATGTCGGGTTCCAGGTCGGAGACCGTCCCGGCCACGGTGTGCGGCCGGTGGGCGGCGATCGAGCCCACGGAGGGCTGCGCGTGTTGTACCTGGCCCTGGGCTTTGGCGCCACCTGCGGCGTTCGACTGGCTCATGAACCCATTGTTCCGCGCCACGGGCCTCGCAAGCGCGTCGGAGTGCGCGGGCGGGAGTGATCGTGCCCGTGGGGCGTCCCCGTTCCCCCTGCGGGGCGGCGGCTCTGGCGCGGCGGGATTCATGCGCCGAGCGTCGCAAGACTGTCTGAATCACTGGTTACGGAGACATGACGTGAGGGATAGCGGGGGGCGTCCCGCGGGGGTCGGGGCGGGCGCCCGGAGGCGCCCGCCCCAGCGCGCGCGCCCGGCCCCCGCACGCTGGTGAGGTGTCACTCCGGCCGGGTGCCCCTGGGGACGACCGCGTGCGCCGGGTGACGGGAAGGGGACTGGGCCGCGCTGCTGCTCGTCGCGCGGGCGGGCCGGGACGCCGTGACTGACCAGCTCGCCCCGTTCACCGCCGCCGGGCAGGGGGTGTCGGCGCCGGTCGCCGTCCTCGCCGCCGGGCTGCTCTTCCAGCTCCGCGACCGCTTCGGCCTCAGCCGGGCGGGCGGCACGGGCGGCGCCGGCGCGGTCGGAAGGCCGCCTTGGCCGTCCGCCTTCATCGTCTGTGGCGCCTCGTCTTCTCCATTTCATCTCTTTTTCTGCTTGTTCCACGACCTGTACGGGAGTTCTGCATGACCCCGACCGTCTCCGCCTCCGGGCTGAGTCTCCGCTTCGGTGGCACCCGGGCCCTCGACGACGTGTCGCTGCGGCTGTCCACCGGTGCCACCGGGCTGCTCGGGCCCAACGGCGCGGGCAAGACCACCCTGCTGAGGGTGCTCGCCACCGCCGTACCGCCCGGCCGGGGCGCGTTCACGGTGCTCGGCCACGCCCCCGACACCTCGCGCGGCCGCCAGGAGGTCCGGCGCCGCCTCGGCTACCTGCCGCAGGCACCCGGTCTCCCTCCCGGCTTCACCGCCTTCGGGTTCGTCGACTACGTGGCGCTCCTCGAGGAGCTGACCGACCGCACAGCCCGGCACCGCGAGGTGCGGCACCTGCTGGACGAGGTCGGGCTCACCGACGTACGCGGCAGGCGGCTGCGGAAGCTGTCCGGCGGGACGCGCCAGCGGACCGCCTTCGCCGCGGCCCTGGTCGGCGACCCCGCCTTCCTCGTCCTCGACGAGTCGACCGTCGGACTGGACCCCGAACAGCGCATGCGGTTCCGCGAGCCGATCGCTCGGGCCGGGGAGGGGCGGACCGTGCTCCTGTCCACCCGACAGACCGAGGACGCGGCGATGCTCTGCAGCCGGGTGGTGGTCATGGCCGCCGGCAGCGTCCGCTTCGACGGCACCCCCGCCGAACTGACCGCACAGGCCGACGGACGGGTGTGGAGCAGCGCCGAACGCGCCCCCGGCGCGCGGGTGGGATGGCGCACGGGCTCGGGCACCTTCCGCACCGTGGGAGATCCGCCCCACGGCGCCGACCTCCTCGCACCCACCCTGGAGGACGGCTACCTGCTCACCCTCGGTGGCGTCGGTGGGCTGCCGCCCACGACCGGTGGACGGTGCTGCTGTGCGTGGCCCTGACGGTGTGGGCGGTGTGCGGGGCGGAACCGGTACGGAGGTGGAGGGGAAGAGCGGCTCACTGGCCGCTGAGGTCCTGAGCCGCGGCCTCCGGCCCCGGCGAGACCGGGGCCGGCCCCGGCGAGGGCTCGTGCCGCCCCCGCCGGATCGCGGTTCCCCTCGTCCCGTCTCCCGACTCCCTCCACCACTCCGGCCGCAGCCCCGGCGCCCGTCACCGTGGAAGCCGCGGAGCCTGCCGCCACGGCATGAACACCTGGTGGAGCAAGGCCGGTCGACCTGTCCGGGCGCCGACCGGCCCGGGCGCGCCCTCTCAGGTTCTCCCGGGTCCTCAGGTCTCGGTGCGGTACATGAGGTCCGTCTCGTGGGTCAGGAAACCCAGCCGCTCGTAGACGGCCACCGCCGCCTTGTTGCCGGCGTCGACGTACAACATCGCGGTGGGCAGCCCCAGCCCCGCAAGGTGCCGCAGCCCGACCGTCGTGAGGGACTTGCCGAGCCCGCAGCCCTGGGCCTGCGGGCTCACCCCGAGGACGTACACCTCGCCGAGGCCCTCCGTCCGGTGCACCTTGGTCCAGTGGAAGCCGACGAGGCGGCCGTCCCGCTCGGCGAGGAAGAAGCCCTCGGGGTCGAACCACGGCTCGGCCTTGCGGTCGTCGAGGTCGCGCTGGGCCAGGGAGCCCTGTTCGGGGTGGTGGGCGAACGCGGCGGCGTTCAGCGCGAGCCAGGCGGCGTCGTCCTGACCGGGGACGAAGGCGCGCACGGTCACTCCTTCGGGGAGCACCGGGTCGGGCAGGTTCAGGTCGGCCAACGGCCGACGCATCTGACGCAGTTCGCGGAACAGGGCGAGCCCGAGGACCTGGGCGAGGTGCCGGGCGGCGGAGTGGCCGCCGTGCGCCCAGACGCGCAGCCGCTTGCCGGAGGCGGCGAGCAGCGCGGACCCGAGCGCCCGCCCGTGCCCCTGCCCCCGGTGCGACGGGTGCACGACGAGTTCGGCGGCCGGGGGCTCGACCGGGTCGGTGTCCTCCAGTTGGGCGTAGCCGACGAGTTCACCCTCGCCGGCCTCGTCGTCTCCGCCTGTCAGGAAGAGCAGCAGGTGCGAGACGCCCGCCCGCTCCCCGCCGCGCAACTGCAACCGCCCCTGCTCGGACACCGCCTGCTGTCCGTCGGTCCCGGCGGCCTCGTCCAGCAGGGCGAGGACCGTCTCGACCTGATCCGGGGAGAGCGCGGCGTACGTCCGAAGCGAGCGGGTGCGGCCGGAGCGTGCGATGTCGTCGCTGGTCATGCGTACGAGGGTAAGCGGAGCCCGCCGAAAACGGACGGGACACGGAGCGCACCGTGACGGCCGATCGGGTCCGGCAACCAGCGACGGAGCGAAACATAACCAGGATGTAACCGCGAAACCCCTGTCGCGCTACGCGCGTTGACTTTAGGCTGCGGGGCGGTCGGCGCGCCTCGCGGGGGTCCCGCCTGTATGCACGCAGACCGGCCCCGACCACCCCGGACGCATCCCGAACCACGTACACGCACACCCGTGAACGCTCACGCAGACCCACTGGGGGGCACATGCCAGCCACACCCGACTCCTCGGCCTCGTCGGTGCACCGGCGCAGACGCCGTACGAACCGCCTTCTCGCGACCGCGGCCGGTGTGCTCACCGTCGGCGCGCTGACCGCGGCTGCCCTGCCCGCCGGTGCGGCGAGTGCCGGCGGGGGCAAGGGCGGCACGTCGCACGGCCACCACGAGGGCCACAAGGGCGGAAAGGGCGACAAGGGCCGCTACCAGGACGTGCAGCTGCTGTCCTTCAACGACCTGCACGGCAACCTCGAACCCCCGACGGGCTCCTCGGGCCGGGTCACCCACCTCCACGAGGACGGCACGACGGAGACCATCGACGCGGGCGGTGTCGAGTACCTCGCCACCCACCTGCGCAAGGCCCGCAAGGGCAACCGGTACTCCGTGACCGCGGCCGGCGGCGACATGGTCGGCGCGTCTCCGCTGCTCTCGGGCCTGTTCCACGACGAACCCACCATCGAGGCGCTGAACAAGCTCGACCTCGACGTCACGTCCGTCGGCAACCACGAGTTCGACGAGGGCGCCCAGGAACTGGCCCGGCTGCAGAACGGCGGCTGCCACCCCACCGACGGCTGCTACACGGACAAGAAGTTCAAGGGCGCCGACTTCCCCTACCTGGCGGCCAACGTCCTGGACGAGAGGACGGGCAGGCCCGTCCTCAAGCCGTACTGGGTGTGGAAGCAGAACGGCGTCAAGGTCGGCTTCATCGGTGTGACGCTGGAGGGCACCCCGGACATCGTGTCCGCCGAGGGCGTCAAGGGCCTGTCCTTCAAGGACGAGGTCGACACCATCAACAGGTACGCCAAGGAGCTCCAGCGCCAGGGCGTGAAGTCGATCGTCGCCCTGGTCCATGAGGGCGGCTTCCCCGCCTCGTCCTCCTACAACTACGACTGCGACTCCCCGGGTGCGGGCGACGGCGTCTCCGGCCCGATCGCGGACATCGCCGAGAACGTGTCGCCCCAGGTGGACGCGCTGGTCACCGGCCACACCCACGCGGCGTACGTCTGCACGATCCCGGACCCGGCGGGCAAGCCCCGCATGGTCACCTCGGCCGCGTCCTTCGGTCGCCTCTACACGGACACGACGCTGACGTACGACCGCCGTACGGGTGACATCGCCCGTACGGCCGTGGAGTCGGCGAACCACGTGGTGACGCGGGACGTCCCCACGGCACCGGACATGACCCGGCTGATCGCCAAGTGGGACACCCTCGCCGCCCCCATCGGCAACCGCGCGATCGGACACATCTCCGGTGACATCGTCAAGGACGGCACCGAGTCCCCGCTCGGCGACCTGATCGCCGACGCCCAGTTGGAGTACGGCAGGACGCTGGACCCGGAGACCGACCTGGCCCTGATGAACCCGGGCGGCATCCGCGCGTCCCTCACCCACGCGGCGAGCGCGAGCGAGGGCGACGGCGTGGTCACCTACGCCGAGGGCTTCACCGTCCAGCCCTTCGCCAACACGGTCAACCTCCAGGACTTCACCGGCGCACAGTTGGTCCAGGTCCTCAGGGAGCAGGTGAGCGGCGCGAACGAGGCCTCGACGAAGATCCTCCAGATCTCCGCCGGCCTGACCTACACCCTGGACCTGACCGAGTCCGGCGCGGACCGGGTGGTCACGGACTCCATCAGGCTGAACGGCGAGCCGATCGACGAGGCCGCCACCTACCGCGTGGCCACGAACAGCTTCCTCGCGGGCGGCGGCGACGGCTTCACCACCCTCGGCGAGGGCACGGACGACCTGGTCGGCGAGGACGACCTGACGGCCCTGGAGCAGTACCTGACGGCCAACTCCTCGGCGACGAACCCGATCGCACCGCCGGCGGCGGACCGCATCACGATCGTGCAGTAGCCGACGGACGTTTCCCGAGGAGGGGGCCCGGTGCCTCCGGCAGCCTTGCGAGGCCTGCCGACGCCGGGCCCCTTCTTCCTGTCCGCCTTCCTGCCCACGCCCCGTCCGAGCGGTCAGACGGCGACCAGGTCGATGACGTTGATGACGACGTGGCGGTTGGACACGACGTAGGTGACGAAGCCGTTCTGGAAGCCCGCGGACCAGCTGTTGTCCCGATTGCTGACCGCAGGCGGTCCGAACGGGTTGAGAACGAGCAGCTTCTCGAGGTTCTCGAGCGAGGTCCGCCGGGAGGCCGGTAACGCGGCCTTCCGCTGTGCCGCGCGGTCCACGTACCGGATGACGTAGGCACTCACCGGAGCTCTCCCGCATTGACGGACCGGCCGTCCGCGTCGTAGGCGCGGCCGTCCGCGTCACGGAACAGGAGACCCTCGGTGTCGTCCTTGGCCATGCGCTCGACGGTGTGCTCGACGTCCTCGAGATACCCCGGTGTGGCGCAGGCGCAGGCGAACGGGAACCACTTGTCGACGGCGGCGTCGAGTGCCGGCTGGTCGAAGTCGGCGGCAGCGCTCAGCCACTCCTGCTCGAAGGCCTGCAGCCAGTCCCGGCGCCGTTGCAGGGCGTCCCGGATCGCCTCGGGTGTCTTCTCGCAGGAGTTCGGATCCACCTCGTGGGCCATGGTCGGCTCCTTCTCTCCGGCCGGGGTGTGACCTGTACGCCGGAGGTCCACGGTAGAACGCGAGGGGCGCCGGGCGGCTTCGGCCGTGCGTGTCGCCTGCCACCTGCCCCGACGCGTGCTCCCCGGCCGACCGCGACACGGAGTACGTCCCCCAGCGATTCCGTCGCCCTGGTCGGCGCGAGAAGCACCGCCCGCTCACCGGCCCCCGGATCACCGAACACGGCTCCGGCATCCGCGAGCACCCGCTCGCCCGAGTCCAGCTGCTCCGCCTGGACGTCGTCGGCGAGCAGCGACAACCGGCTCCGGCTCCAGTCGTGTTCTCAACCGGCCTCCGGTGCGTCGTAGGAGAACTTGTACCCGGCGAAGTCGGTGACGGGGACGTATCCGATCCGCTGGTGGAGGACGTTGCTGGTGGGGTTGGCCGGGTTCGTGAACAGGACGACGTCCGTCGCGCCCGCGGCCAGCGCGGCACGGCTCACCTCGACCGTCACGGCACCCGCGTGGCCGCGGCCCCGGAGGTGGGCCGGGGTGCGGACGGGGTCCACCCGGACCATGCCGCCGGTGATCGAGGTCGTGGCCGCCACGGAGACGGGAGTGCCGTCCGGGGTCTCCCCGGACGTGAAGTGTCTGTCGCCGAAGCGCGAGTCGGCCCAGGAGCCGGAGTCGATCAAGTCGATGGAAGGCTGCTCCCCGACGTCGACGCAGAACCCACGGCACCGGCGGACGACTTGCTCACGGTCCTTCTCGCCCGCGATGCGACCCCGGCCTTCTGGGCGCGGCCTCGGTGGGGTGAGCGTGCCGAGACGGTAGAGACGAGTCCGCCAGAAGGGTTCCGGCACTGCGCCCGTGTGCTGCTGCCACGCCTCGGCGAAGGCGGTGGCGGTGTCGTGGTCCGCGATGACGTCGGAGGGGGAGTGGCCGGGCCCGGCCAGGTGAGCGGCGAGGTGGCCGGCCTGCTCGGCAGAGAGGGTGAGGCCCAGACGGCCGCGCGGAGTGCGGTAAAAGATGGCGCGGACAGGTGGCGCCCGCGCCGGGCCCTGTGTTCCTGTACTCGGCGAATACTCGGCGAAGCGGTCGTCCTTCCAGGAGAAGCCGCTCACGTCGGTCCAGGGCGCGGTGCGGACCGCGGCGCCGAGATGGGTGTCGCGGACCGTGGTCTGCGGGTCGAGAAGGCGTCGCCGCCCGCGTGCCGGGGGCGGCCCGGGTGGAAGGTGCGGTCCGGGACGTCGCCGTTGACCGTGGAGTCGGCGATCAGGAAGCCGTTGCGGCCGGCGGCCGTGCCCGGGGCGGCACCGTGGGCCGGACGGCGGCGGCCGGGGCCGGCGGGAGTGCGATCGCGAGGGGCCCTCCGGCGCGGTGGGGCCGGGGCCTGCCGGGGTGCTCGCTCATACGGCGATCCGTTTTTTGGGGGGATGAGTCGCCGGTCGGTCGCCGTCGGGCACCGGAAGGCTGCCGCCCCCTCCCGTCGGCTACGGCACCTCGGGGGGCGGGGTCGGGGCTCCGGGGAGGCGGATCGTGGCCGTGGTGCCTCCGGCGCCGTCCCCGGCGCGGGTCAGGGCGACCTCGCCGCCCGCCTGCTGGACCGTGCGGGCCACGATGGACAGGCCGAGGCCCGAACCGGGGAGCGCGCGGGCGGTCGGGGAGCGCCAGAAACGGTCGAAGACGTAGGGAAGTTCGTCGGCGGGGATGCCCGGCCCGTGGTCGCGGACGGTGAGGACGCCGTCGGCGAGGCGGACCTCGACCGTGCCGCCCTGAGGACTGAACTTCACCGCGTTGTCGAGGATGTTGACCACGGCCCGCTCGAGTGTGGAGGGCTCCGCACGGACGTACCAGGGCCGGACGTCCGCCGTGATGGTCAGCTCCGGTCCGCGCAGCCGGGCGCGGCGCAGCGCCGACTCCACGGCGTCCTGCCAGGCGACGATCTGCGCACGTCCCTCGTGCTGCCCGGTGTCCGGCCGGGACAGTTCCTGCAGGTCACCGATGAGCGCGGCCAGTTCGGTCATCTGTGCCTTGACCGAGGCGAGCAGCGCCTTGCGGTCCCCGGCGGGCAGCGGGCGGCCCGTCTCCTCGCTGCGGGTGAGGAGTTCGATGTTGGTGCGCAGGGAGGTGAGCGGGGTGCGCAGTTCGTGGCCGGCGTCCGCGATGAGCTGCTGCTGCAGGTCGCGGGAGCTGGCGAGGGCGGACGTCATGGAGTTGAAGGAGCGGGAGAGGCGGGCGACCTCGTCCTCGGCGTCGTCCGCCACGGGGATGCGGATGCCCAGGTCCTCGGTGCGGGCCACCTCCTCCACGGCCTCGGTGAGTTCGTCCACGGGGCGCAGGCCGGCGCGGGCGACCGCGAGGCCGGCGGCGGCGGCGCCCAGGACGCCCACGCCGGAGACGAGGAGCAGGATCAGCGCGAGGTCGTCGAGTGTCTCCTCGGTGCCCTTGAGCGGTACGGCGACGAGGACGGCGGCCTGCGAACTGGTCAGCGCGCTGGGGTCGTTGATCACCAGCGGCAGGGTCAGCACGCGTACCTCGGCGCCGTCCTGGTCGGTGCCGTCGCGGTAGCGGCCCGTGGAGCCGTCCCCGGCGCTCGCGATGACGTCCTGGTCCGACGAGGTGACCTTGATCCTGCCCGACGAGCTGGGGAACAGGCAGACGGTGCCGTCCTCCCTGACCACCTGGGAGAACGTCTCTCCGAAGCCGCCGCCCCTGCTGTCCCGGGGCGTGTCCGTGCAGTTGCTGAGCGCGCTGCGGATCTCGTCGACCCGCTGCGGCCCCTGGAGCACCGTCGCCTGCTTCAGGTCGCTGTCGAGCTGCTCGTACAGCTTCCCCTGCACGATGAACCAGCACGTCACCGACACCGCCGCCACCGCGAACGCCACCGCCGCCGCCACCAGCAGCGACAGCCGCGCCCGGATCGGGAGCGAACGGAACCTGCGGGCCAGCCTGTTCACTCCGTGCCGCCCTGACGCAGGGCGTAACCGACGCCCCTCACCGTGTGCACCAGACGCGGCTCGCCGCCCGCCTCGGTCTTGCGGCGCAGGTACATGACGTACACGTCGAGGGAGTTCGACGACGGCTCGAAGTCGAAGCCCCAGACCGCCTTCAGGATCTGCTCCCGCGTGAGTACCTGGCGCGGGTGCGCCATGAACATCTCCAGCAGCGTGAACTCCGTACGGGTCAGCTCCACCTGACGCGCACCCCGCGTCACCTCGCGGGTCGACAGGTCCATGCTCAGGTCGGCGAAGGTGAGGACCTCGTTCTCCTCGTCGGCACCGGCCACGGCGGCCGCGTACGAGCTACGGCGCAACAGCGCGCGGATCCGGGCGAACAGCTCGTCCAGCTCGAACGGCTTGACCAGGTAGTCGTCCGCCCCGGCGTCCAGTCCCGTCACCCGGTCGCCGACCGTGTCCCGGGCGGTCAGCATCAGGAGGGGCGTGGTGTCGCCGGTGGCACGGATGCGGCGAGCGGCGGTCAGTCCGTCCATCCGGGGCATCTGGATGTCGAGGACGACCAGGTCGGGCCGGTACTCCGCAGCCTTCTCCAAGGCGTCCGCACCGTCGACGGCGACCTCGGTGCCGTACCCCTCGAAGGCGAGGCTGCGCTGGAGCGCTTCGCGCACCGCCGGCTCGTCGTCGACGATCAGGATGCGCTGGGGGGCACGGTCGCCTTCTGCGGGGCTCATGGGGTCGTGGTTCCTCTGGTCTGCCGGTGTGCCGGAATGGGAGGGGAGTGCGGCCGGGGGCTCGCCGGGCTCTCAGGATCCCAGGCTCGCACGACTGTCCGGGGCGCGGAGAGGTACGGTCCCCCGCGGGCCGGCCGTGATCCGGTGGGGGCGGCGGGGGCGGTGGGGATCAGCCGCGCGCGGTACGGCGTCCGCGTCCGCTGGCGGTCCTGCGGCGGATCGTGGCCGGGGCCGCCTCCGGGACGGCCTCCGGGGCCCGCCGTACCGGCGCGTGCAGTTCGCCCGCGCCCTCCAGGGCGGGCGGGAGACCGGCCGGGCCGGCGCCGGGGGCCCGGTGGGCGACCTGTTTGATCTGTTTGATCTGTTTGATCTGAGTGGTCTGCGCGGTCATGGAGGACTCCGCGGGTGAGAATCTCGTCGGCCGGGTGTGTGACGCGTCAGTCCGTGGCGCCGGACCGCAGGTCCGCCAGGTCCGCCTTGACCGTGTCGACCGGGATGGCGAAGCCCAGGCCCACGCTGCCGGCGTCGGCCGAGGAGTCGCTGCCGCTCGACGAGTACATCGCGGAGTTGATGCCGATGATGTCGCCGTTCATGTCGATCAGCGCGCCGCCGGAGTTCCCGGGGTTCAGGGACGCGTCGGTCTGGATCGCCCTGTACGTCGTCGTGGAGCCGCCGGTGTCGCCGTTGAACTCCTGGCCGCCGAACTCGAACGGCCAACCGCCGCCGGGCTGCCCCTGCTGCTGTCGCTGCCCCCGGCTCTCGTCCGTGGAGACGGTCACGTCGCGGTCGAGCGCCGAGACGATGCCGCTGGTGACGGTGCCGGTCAGGCCCCCGGGGGAGCCGATCGCCACGACCTCGTCGCCGACCTGCACCCCGTCGGAGTCGCCGAGGGTGGCCGCCGTCAGGCCCGAGGCGTCCCGGAGCTTGATCAGCGCGAGGTCCTTCGAGCTCTCCGTGCCGACGACGTCCGCGGCGTACGTCTTGCCGTCACTGGTCTGCACCTCGACCGAGGAGGCACCGCTGACGACGTGGTGGTTGGTGATGATCTCGCCGTCGTCCGTGATGATCACGCCGGATCCGGTGGACGACCCCGCGTTGGACTCGGCGTTGATCTCGACGATGCTCGGGCCGACCGCCTCGGCGACGCCGGACACCGTGCCCTTCTGGCCGACCGGCACCACGCTGGTGCTGGTCGAGTCGGCGGACGTGACGGTGCCGCTGCCGCTGCCGGCCAGCTCCTGGATGCCGTAGGCGGTGCCGCCGCCCACGGCCGCCGCGACGATCGCCACGGCGGCGAGCAGCGCGACCGGGCCCCGGTTCCGCTTCCGGCGGGGCCTCGGGGCGGCCGGGTCGGCCGCGTGGGTCGAGCCCTCGGGACCCGTCGGGGCCGTCGGGTCCGTCAGGGACGCGGGGTCCCCGGGACCGGCCGGGTCCGTCGGGGTCGTCTGCCGGTCCGGTGCGTACGCCGGCGGGGCCGGCCACTCCGGGTTCGCGGGGGAGGAGTAGGGCTGGGGGCCGCCCGTCTGGGGGCTCTCGTACTCGCTGCTGCGGCGAAGGCTCTCGGTCATGCCGACGAGCCTGGTGCCCGACGATGAGAGCACCCTGAGTGCCCGCTGAGAAGCCCGACAGAACCTCGTATGCCCGATATGAAGGCGGCGAGGCCGCCCTCCTCCCACCGGGTCCGGAGTGCGGAGTTTGGTGCTATCCGCAGCCGCAGGAGCGGCGGATCACCAGTTCGGACGGGAAGATCTTCAGCCGCTCGCGCTGCGAGCCGGCCACCCGCAGCCCGTCGTCGAGGACGAGGTCGACCGCCTCGCGCGCCATCCCCGAGCGGTCGGAGGCGACCGTCGTCATCGGCGGGTCCGTGAGCCCCGCCTCCTTGATGTCGTCGAACCCGACGACCGCCAGCTCGCCGGGCACGTCGATGCGCAGCTCACGGGCCGCGCGCAGTACGCCGACCGCCTGGTCGTCGGTGGAGCAGAAGACCGCGGGCGGGCGGTCGGGCCCGGAGAGGATGTCGAGCCCGACGCGGTAGGCGTCGTAGCGGTTGTACGGGGCCTCGAAGAGGCGGCCCTCGGTCGGGATGCCGGCGTCCTTCATGGCCCGCCGCCAGCCCTCGACGTGGTCGGAGACCGGGTCGCCGACGGAGGGGGTCTCGGCGGTGCCGCCGACACAGGCCACGTAGGCGTTGCCGTGTTCCAGCAGGTGGCGGACGGCGAGCTGGGCGCCCCCGAGGTCGTTGGTGACGACGGCGACGTCGTCGATGGCCTCGGGCCGCTCGTGCAGCAGGACGACCCGGGCGTCCCAGGCGTCTATCTCCGCGGCGGCCAGGTCGTTCAGCGCGTGGCTGACCAGGATCAGTCCGGAGACGCGCATGCCGAGGAACGCCCGCAGGTAGTGGACCTCGCGCTCGCCGACGTAGTCGGAGTTCCCGACGAGCACCATTTTCCCGCGCTCGGACGCCGCCTGTTCGACCGCGTGCGCCATCTCCCCGAAGAAGGGCTGGCGCGCGTCCGGCACGATCAGGCCTATGAGGTCCGTCCGCCGCGACGCCATCGCCTGGGCGACCCGGTCCGGGCGGTACCCCAGTTCCTTGATCGCGGCGAGTACGCGTTCGCGCGTGGCCGGGGCGACCGGCCGCGGTCCGTTGTTGATGACATAGCTGACGACGGCGGTGGAGGTACCCGCCAGCCGAGCCACGTCATCCCTAGTCACCTTGGCCACGCGCGGAGTCTACGCGGATATAACCGGCTGGGGCAGAGCGTGAACGACCTTGTGAACAGCACGGAAACGGCTCGCGTGTGCGGGCGCGGCGCTCGTGCGGGCGCCGTTCACGCCTGGGTCGGTGCCTCGGTGGCGTCCAGGGCGGCCGTCTCGTCCGCATCCGCCGCCTTTTGGCGGTCGGCCCCGGCCTCCTGCCGGCCGGCCTTGGCCTTCGCTTCCTCGGCGGCCCGCTCGACCTTCTCCGGCGTAACGAATCGATAACCCACGTTCCGCACGGTGCCGATCAGCGACTCGTGCTCGGGGCCGAGCTTGGCGCGCAGCCGCCGCACGTGGACGTCGACCGTCCGGGTGCCGCCGAAGTAGTCATAGCCCCAGACCTCCTGCAGGAGCTGGGCGCGGGTGAAGACCCGGCCGGGGTGCTGGGCGAGGTACTTCAGGAGCTCGAACTCCTTGAACGTGAGATCGAGGACGCGGCCTTTGAGCTTGGCGCTGTAGGTCGCCTCGTCGACGGACAGGTCGCCGTTGCGGATCTCCATGGGGGAGTCGTCGCTGACGATCTGCTGCCGGCCCATGGCGAGCCGCAGCCGGGCCTCCACCTCCGCCGGTCCGGCGGTGTCGAGGAGGACGTCGTCGATGCCCCACTCCGCGGTGACGGCGGCGAGGCCGCCCTCGGTCACCACGAGGACGAGGGGGCAGCCGGGGCCCGTGGAGCGCAGCAGCTGGCACAGGTTGCGGACCTGCGGGAGGTCGCGCCGGCCGTCGACGAGGATGACGTCGGCGCCGGGGGTGTCGACCAGGGCGGGGCCCTCGGCGGGGGCCACGCGCACATGATGGAGCAGCAGGCCGAGGGCGGGGAGTACCTCCGCCGACGGCTGGAGGGCGTTGGTCAGCAGGAGCAGTGAACTCATCGCACCCCTCCGTTGTATCCGTTGTATCCGTCGAGTCCGTCGAGGACGCGGTCCCGGCCCCGGTGGTCGGGCCGTGGTGCTGCCCACGACCGGGCCGTCATTCGTACGTGCACGGTTCGCTCGCCCATAACGTCTGGTTCCTCCTCGGTCCCTGCGAGGACGTTTACGGCACTGCTTCGTGCGTTTCGACGGCCCGTACACCGGCGGTTTCCCGCGCCGTATACAACGCTTCCGAAAGCACAAAAGGACCCGGGGGCTTCACTGCCCGAGTCCTCTCCCCAGGAGAATAGCCGACATGGGCACCGGTTCGGCAGGTCGTGTGGCGTTTTCCCTCAAGGGGCCGCATGCCAGGACACGTGGTGTGACGCGCGAAGTCACAGGTGGCGGTATGTCTTTCCGGACGTTTTTGCACACGGCGGACGGGGTGCGAATCAATTCCGTATACAACCCGGCGGTGCCCGAAAAGGTGATCGTGGAGGACGACCCACGGCCGCCTTCCCGTGACCTCGTGTTCGTGATCGCGCACGGGTTCACGGGGGATGCGGACCGGCCACATGTACGGCGGGTTGCGGGCGTGTTCGCCCGGTACGGGGCCGTCGTCACCTTCTCCTTCCGCGGGCACGGCGCCTCGGGCGGGCGGTCCACGGTCGGGGACCGTGAGGTGCTGGACCTGGCGGCGGCGGTCTCCTGGGCCCGGGAACTGGGGCACGCGCGCGTGGCGAGGGTCGGGTTCTCGATGGGCGGCTCGGTGGTGCTGCGGCACGCGGCGTTGTGCGGGGAGGGGGAGGAGGAGGGGGACGGAGGACTCTTCGCGGGCACCGGTACCGGTGGTCCGGATGCCGTGGTGTCGGTGAGCGGCCCGGCCCGGTGGTTCTACCGGGGTACGGCTCCGATGCGGCGGCTGCACTGGCTGGTGACCCGGCCCTCGGGCCGGCTCGTGGGGCGCTACGGGCTGCGGACCCGGATCCACCACCGGGCCGGGGACCCCGTACCGCTGTCCCCGGTCGAGGCGGTGCCGAGGATCGCGCCGACGCCGCTGCTGGTCGTGCACGGCGACCGGGACGGCTACTTCCCGCTCGACCATCCGCGCATGCTGGCGGCTGCGGCCGGCGAGCACGGGGAGCTGTGGGTGGAGCCGGGCATGGGCCACGCGGAGAACGCGGCCCCCGACGGCCTGCTGCACCGGATAGGTGACCGGGCGGTGGCCCGGGCGGGCTAGCCTGACCGTGTCCACTGTCGAACGATGAGGAACCTGTTGATGGCAAAGGTCACGGTGCGGTACTGGGCCGCCGCCAAGGCCGCGGCCGGGGCGGCCGAGGAGTCGTACGAGGCGGTCACGCTCGCCGACGCGCTCGCCGCGGCACGTGAGCGACACCCCGGCGAACTCGCACGTGTCCTGCGGCGATGCTCGTTCCTCGTCGACAGCGACCCCGTGGGCACCCGCGAACATGAGACGGTACGGCTGGCCGACGGCGGCACGGTCGAGGTGCTCCCGCCGTTCGCAGGAGGGTGAGCGATGACCAACCAGCCGTATCAGGGCTACGACGGGTACGACGGACGCCGAGAGGGCCACGAGGGCCACGAGGGCCACGAGGGCTACGACCCCTACGGCCGGCCCCGGCATCGGCATCAGCGTCCCGAGGATCAGGTGCAGCAGGGGCAGGCGCAGGCGTGGCCCGGTGGGCAGCAGGCGTACGACGATCCGCACGCCGCCCAGCAGTACACGCAGCAGTGGCAGGGGCAGACATGGGAGACGCGGATGCAGCCGCCGGTCCCGCCGACGGCCGCGGAGGAGACGTCGTACCTGCCCCCACAGACCGGACAGGTTCCGCAGTCCCCTGCCGCTCCGCAGGCCCAGCAGGCCCCTCCGGGACATCCCGGATACGCGGGTCGGGGTGACGGCGGCATGCCGAGCGGGCCCGCGGTGTACGCGGGGTACGGGGTGGCTTCCACCCACGGGACGCCGATCGGCGCCTCCGCCCCGCCTGCCGCACCCCCGGTCCCCGACGCTTCCCCTCCCCCTGCCCATCCCACGTCCACCCCCGCTCCCGGCGCCCCGGGCGGTCCCGGGTACGGGCCCGCCACCCTCGCCGGGAACACCCGGGTCACGGACGCGCAGCGCGCCCGCGCGGAGGGGCGTTCGCCGGTCATCGAGCCCGGCATGCAGCCGGCGGCGCTCACCGCGCTGCTGGGGCTGCTGCTCGCCGGCGGGGCGGCACTGGGCACGTACGCCCTGCTCGTACCGCTGGTGGCCCTCCAAGGGCTCACCGCGGCCGGCTGGTTCCGGCTGAACGGCATGTGGCCCGCGCGGCAGGGCATCGCGCTGGGTTTCCTCGGGGCGCTGGTCGCGGACGTGGCGCTGCTCGCGTCCGACCGGTCGCCGACGGCCCTTCTCGGCACGCTCGGCGTGTGGGTGCTGCTGTCGCTGGTGCTCCAGCTCCGGTCGCACGCCGATCCCGACGAGCGGATGTACGGCCTGACGGCGACGGTCACCGCGGCCGCGCTGGCGATCGTGGCGAGCGGCCACCTGGCGGCCGACGCCGACGCGGTGACCGTCGGCGGGGCCGCCGTGGCGGCGGCGGTCGTGGCACGGGCGCTGCCCTTGCCGACGCCGGCGTCCGTGGTGGCGGCGCTGCTTGTGGCGGCCGGTGCGGGTGCGCTGGTCGGCGGGATGACGGGGTTCGGCGCCTCGGGCGCGCTGGTCGGCGCGGGCACGGCGGTCTGCGCCCTGATCGGCCACCGTGCCGCGAGCTACGATTACCCGTCCCGGTTCGTCCACTTCACGGCCGGAGTGGCGCTGCCCCTGGCCGCGGCGGCACCGGCGGTGTACGTACTGGGCCGCCTGGCCGGCTGACGTGGTGAGCGGTACCTGTGACGGGTGCCCCTGGCGGGTGCCTGTCACAGGTGATCGACAATCCCGGGGTTCTCCCGGCCGGGAGGGTTACTCTCGCGCAGGACGGCTGCCCGGTTGTCGGCCCGGTTGTCGGAGGACTGCCGTCGAAACGCACTAGGTGGGGACTCAACCGCATGCGCGCACTGCGAATACTGCTGATCATCGTCGTGATACTGGGCGGCATCTTCGTGATCGTGGACCGCCTCGCGGTCAACTTCGCGGAGGGCGAGGTGGCCGACCGGCTCAAGTCGAGGGAGAACCTCAGCACCACCCCCGACGTGTCCATCCACGGTTTCCCCTTCCTCACCCAGATCGCCGGCGGCTCCCTCGACGAGGTGCAGATAGGGATCGACGAGTACGAGGCCGGCACCGGCGACGGCGGACAGAACATCCGGATCGACGATCTGCGCGCCGACATGAAGGGTGTCGAGTTCTCCGGCGACTTCGGCTCCGCCACCGCCGCCGACGCGACCGGCACCGCGAGCGTGACCTACGACGAGCTGCTCAGGACCGCCAAGTCCGAGTCCACGGACGTGGGCCCCGGGGTCACCGCCTCCGTCGTCGGCCTGACCGACGGCGGCAACGGGAAGATCACGATAGCGGTGGAGGCCACCGTGCTCGGCACCAAGCTGCCCGAGCCGGTCACCGTCCTCAGCTCCGTGACGGTCGTGGACGGCGACACCGTGCGGGTCCAGGCGGACTCCCTGCCGTCGTTCGGCGGCGTCGAGATGGCCGAGGCGCGGGTACGGGAGATCACCGACTTCGAACAGAAGATCGACGGCCTGCCCGGCGGGATCAAGCTCGACAGGGTCGAGGCGGGGAAGTCCGGCGTCGACATCACCGTGCAGGGCTCCGACGTCCGGCTCGCCGGGTAGGCGGACGGCCGGGTCGGCGGGGTCCGGTGGACCCCGGATGTCCGACAGGTGAGACAGGGGGGTCCGTAGAGCAGCCGCGGGAGGGGGAGCGGTCGGGTCCGGGGCGGCGGGCGGCGGGCTCGGCGCTCCCGTGCTCCCGCATCGCGGACAATCTTTTCTCAGTATGTGATACGGCGGTGACATGCCCGCCCTGCCCTCCTTACGATCGACAGCATGCAGTGTCAGACGAGCGTCCTCCGAGCGCGGGGACAAGCGGATCTCACGAAGCGGCGGGCAGTGGACCTCTGCCGCGTGGCCGCCATGCTCTGTCGGCCTTTCTGAGCGGACGCCCCGCCGTCCGCATCCCCGCCTCGCCCCGCCGAGGTGTATCCGTGCGCCCGCTCCCGTCGGAGCGGCCGCGCACCCTCGCCCTCGCACGCCCTGCCGCAACTGCCCCGGAGGAGACAGAGCATGAGCCGTAACGACGTACTGGTCGACGCAGACTGGGTCGAGGAGCACCTGGACGACCCGAAGATCGCCCTCGTCGAGGTGGACGAGGACACCACCGCGTACGAGAAGAACCACATCAGGAACGCCATCCGGATCGACTGGACCAAGGACCTCCAGGACCCGGTCCGCCGTGACTTCGTCGACCGGGCGGGCTTCGAGAAGCTCCTGTCGGAGAAGGGCGTCTCCAACGACCACACGGTGGTCCTCTACGGCGGCAACAACAACTGGTTCGCCTCGTACGCGTACTGGTACTTCAAGCTGTACGGCCACGAGAACGTCAGGCTCCTCGACGGCGGCCGCAAGAAGTGGGAGCTGGACGCCCGCGAGCTGGTCCCCGGCGACGAGGTCCCCGAGCGCGCGAAGACGGACTACAAGGCCAAGCCGCAGGACCAGTCCATCCGCGCCTACCGTGACGACGTCGTCGCCGCCATCGGCGCGCAGAACATCGTCGACGTGCGCTCGCCCGACGAGTTCAGCGGCAAGCTGCTCGCGCCGGCCCATCTGCCGCAGGAGCAGTCGCAGCGCCCCGGCCACGTGCCGAGCTCCCGCAACATCCCGTGGTCGAAGAACGCCAACGACGACGGCACCTTCAAGTCCGACGAGGAGCTCAAGGCCCTCTATGAGGACGAGCAGGTCGACCTCTCCAAGGACACCATCGCCCTGTGCCGCATCGGTGAGCGCTCCGCGCTGACCTGGTTCGTGCTGCACGAGCTGCTGGGCGTGGAGAACGTCAAGAACTACGACGGCTCCTGGACCGAGTACGGCTCCCTCGTCGGCGTGCCGATCGAACTCGGCTCCGGCAAGTAGGCCTCACCCGGAGCACGACCTCGACCAGACCACTAGACCAGTTCAGGAGTACGCCATGTGCGGTGCGAAGGCCGGTGGCCCGGACGCCTCGACGATCAAGCCCGGCGAGACCACCATCCAGGGTCATGTGACCCGTGACGGCGAGCCGGTGACGGGCTACGTCCGTCTGCTGGACTCGACCGGAGAGTTCACCGCGGAGGTCCCGACCTCCGCCACCGGGCAGTTCCGCTTCTACGCGGCGGAGGGCACCTGGACCGTCCGCGCCCTGGTGCCAGGCGGTACCGCGGACCGCACGGTCGTCGCCCGGCAGGGCGGGCTGGCCGAGGTCGCCATCGCGGTGTGAGGGCTCGCCGAAGGGCCGCGTTCCACGGAGGCCGGACCCCGGCACCGGGGACGTGGCCCTTCGGCACACCTGCGTGCCTGCACTCCCGCGGACCCGGTTCTACGCTGGGAACATGTACGCGCGCAGGCGGCATGTCTACTTCGTCATGATGGGCACGTGCATCACGCTGTTCCTCCTGGCCTGCGGTGTCGTGCGGCTCTGGTCGGTGCCGGTGGCCGTGGGCATGTGCGTGGTGGCCATGGTCATCCCGCCGTTCGCCGCCGTGGTCGCCAACCGGCGCGGCCCCGATGACCGCTGGTGGGACGACCCCTCGGGCGACCCCGAGTCCGACGCGTGGTGGGACGAGCTGGACGGGAAGAAACGGCCGCGCTAGAACAGTGGCCATGCCCCCGACGAAGCTGTCCACCGTCGTGCTCGACGCGCACGATGCCCACGAACTCGCCGGTTTCTACCTACGGCTGCTGGGTTACGAGGTGCGTGCCGAGGAACCGCACTGGGTCCTCATCGGCCCGCCCCCCGGCACGGAGGGGACGGCACTGGCCTTCGAGACGGAACCCGCGTACGCGCCGCCCGTGTGGCCGACCAGGAATCCGGGCGACCAGCAGATGATGCTGCACCTCGACATCGAGGTCGACGACCTGGCGGCACAGGCCGCGCGGGCCGTGGCCGAGGGCGCCCGGCTCACCGAGCAGCAGCCCCAGGACGACGTACGCGTCCTGCTCGACCCCTCGGGACACCCCTTCTGCCTGTGGACGCGGTCCGGTCAGTAGACGAGGGCCTGCGTGTCGTCCGCCAGTGCCTCCTGGACGAACACCTGCGCGCCCGCGATGCGCACGCCCGCGATGACGTCCCTCTCCGTGATGTCCCGGCGCGCCGCGCACTGGGTGCACAGGGTGAGACGGCCCCCCGCGACGATCGAGTCCAGCAGGTCGGGCAGCGGCGCCGCGTGCGGCAGCTCGAACTCCGCGGCCCTGCCCGGCAGCGCGAACCACGCCGACTCACCGGTGAGCCACAGCGAGACCTCCACCCCGCTGGCCACCGCCACCGCCGCCACCGTGAACGCCTGCGAGCAGCGCTCGGGAGCATCGGCCCCCGCGGTCACCTTGAGCACGAGCTTCTTCGCCATGCGCGCATCGTAGTCACCCTCGTCCCTCCGTACCCGCGAGCCCGCCGCCGGGTGACCGCAGGTCCCGACCGCCACCCCCACCGCCGGGTGGGTGCACGACGGGGCCGGGGTCCGGCCGCGTAAGCTGGGGGCTGCCCTGTGCACACGTCATGCACCGCACCCCGCTCAAGGAGCATCCCGTGGTTCTCTTCTACGAAGCCCTGCTGGTCCTGGTCGCCGTCGGCGTTCTCGCCTTCGCCGGGCTCGCCGTGAAGAAGCTGTACCAGGGTCAGCGCTGACCGCCCACTCCAGGAACTGTCACTGATGATCGAGATCCCGTCCGACCTCCACAAGGACCTCGTACCGCTCGCCTTTCTGCTGGGCGACTGGGCGGGCGCAGGTGTGCACGACTTCCCCGGCGCCGAGAAGTGCAACGTCGGGCAGGAGGTCTCCTTCACCCACGACGGCCGGGACTTCCTGGAGTACTCCTCCCGTACCTGGGTGCTCGACGAGGACGGCGGCAAGGCCCGGCCGCTCGAGTCCGAGCACGGCTTCTGGCGGATCGATGCCCAGCGCAAGGTCGAGGTCACGATGACCCGCGACGACGGCGTCATCGAGATCTGGTACGGCGAGCTGGCCCACCAGAAGCCGCAGATCGACCTGGTGACGGACGCCGTGGCGCGCACCGCGGCCTCCCGGCCCTACAGCGGCGGCAAGCGGCTGTACGGCTACGTCAAGAGCGACCTGATGTGGGTCGGCGAGAAGCAGACCCCCGAGGTCGAGCTGCGCCCCTACATGTCGGCGCAGCTGAAGAAGGTCGTCACTCCCGAGGACGTCGAGCGCTGGGCCAAGGCCCTGCCCGACGACATGCCGGACGACGGGATCGCCTTCTTCAGGTGAGCCCTCCGGCTCCGGAAGCCGGGGCCCGCGAGCCCGGCACGATCCGGATGGCAGGCCGTCGGCAGGCCCTAGACTCGTGGTGTGGTGAGCACCGACTGGAAGAGCGATCTCAGGCAGCGCGGCTACCGGCTGACGCCGCAGCGACAGCTCGTGCTCGAAGCCGTCGACACGCTTGAGCACGCGACCCCCGACGACATTCTCGTGGAAGTGCGGAGAACGGCGTCGGGGGTCAACATCTCGACCGTCTACCGCACCCTGGAGCTCCTGGAGGAGCTGGGTCTGGTCAGTCACGCCCACCTCGGGCACGGCGCTCCGACCTACCACCTCGCGGACCGGCACCACCACCTCCACCTCGTCTGCCGGGACTGCACCGAGGTCATCGAGGCGGACGTGCAGGTGGCCGCCGAGTTCACGGCGAAGCTGCGCGACACCTTCGGTTTCGACACCGACATGAAGCACTTCGCGATCTTCGGCCGTTGCAAGGACTGTTCCCTGAAGGGTTCAACGACCGAGTCGTAGGCTAGGAGTATGAAAAGCCCCCTGCTGACCCTGCCCGGTGCCGTTCCCGCCGAGGGCGTGGATGAAGGCGTCGCCGCCCACTACGGCGACCTGTTCCGCGAGCAGCGTGCCCTCGCGGAAGGCACCGGCTTCGTCGACCTGTCCCATCGCGGGGTCGTCACCGTCTCCGGGCCGCAGCGGCTGAGCTGGCTGCATCTGCTGCTCACCCAGCACGTCAGCGACCTTCCGCCGCACCGGGCCACCGAGGCGCTGGTCCTCTCCGCGAACGGCCACATCGAGCACGCGCTCTACCTCGTCGACGACGGTGAGACGGTCTGGGCCCATGTCGAGCCCGGCACTCAGGAGGCGCTGATCGCCTATCTGGAGTCGATGAAGTTCTTCTACCGGGTCGAGGTCGCCGACCGCACCGCCGACTTCGCGGTGGTGCACCTGCCCGCCGGTTCCATCGCGGAGGTGCCCGAGGGCGTCGCCGTCCGCGAGACGCCGTACGGCCGTGACCTGTTCCTGCCCGGCGCCGACCTGGAGTCGTACGCCCAGAAGGCCGGGCCGCCCGCCGGTCTCCTCGCCCACGAGGCGCTGCGGGTCGAGCAGCACCGTCCCCGGCTCGGTTTCGAGACGGACCACCGCACCATCCCGCACGAGCTGGGCTGGATCGGTGGCGCGGTGCATCTGCAGAAGGGCTGCTACCGGGGCCAGGAGACGGTCGCCCGGGTCCAGAACCTGGGGAAGCCGCCGCGCCGGATGGTCTTCCTGCACCTGGACGGCAGCGAGGTCCACCTGCCGCCGGCCGGCACCGACCTCCGGCTCGCCGACGACGGCCCGGACGGCCGCCGGATCGGCTTCGTCACCACGTCCGCACGCCACCACGAACTGGGCCCGGTCGCCCTCGCGCTGGTCAAGCGGAACGTTCCGGTCGACGCCCGTCTGATGGCCGGGGACACGGCGGCGGCCCAGGAGACCGTGGTCGAGTCCTGACCCACGTCGGACATGACAGGGGTCAGATCTCGAGGAGGACGGTGAACGGGCCGTCGTTGGTCAGCGACACCCGCATCCGCGCGCCGAAGCGGCCCGTCGCCACCGTTGCGCCCAACGAACGCAGCCGGGCGACCACCTCGTCCACCAGCGGTTCGGCCACGTCCCCGGGGGCGGCGGCGTTCCAGGTGGGGCGGCGGCCCTTGCGTGCGTCGCCGTAGAGAGTGAACTGGCTGATCACCAGGAGGGGGGCGTCGAGGTCGCTGCACGACTTCTCGTCCTGGAGCATCCGCACCGACCAGAGCTTGCGGGCGAGCTGTGCCGCCTTCTCCTTGGTGTCCTCATGGGTGACGCCGACCAGGACGCACAGTCCCTCGCCCTCGATCGCCCCCACCGTCTCGCCGTCCACGACGACGCTCGCGCCGTCCACCCTCTGCACCACTGCACGCATACGTCCATCATGCCGGTCGGCGAACAGATGACTGACGATGGTCCGCGCGGGGCCCCGGGCGGGCTATTTTTTTACTCCTTGGCTCCCATCTGGGGCGGATCGTGGGCACTCGGCCACATAGCGGGCACCAAGGGTGGCACGATGCTGACACACACCGGTCGAGGGGACGGTTGAGGCACATGAGCACACCAGGAACCGGGCAGCAGTCCGGACCCGTCCCGTCGGCCCGGGCGGGGGTGGGGGAACGCGAGTTCCACCGCCCGCCCGCACAGCGCACCGACAGCCCGGCGCTGGCCGAGGAACACCCGGGCCCCGAGCCCGCCCTGGCCGTCCGCAGCCTGCCCGACCTGCGTACCCTGCGCCGGGACGCCCAGCGCGACGAGGCCGACCTCAGCTATGTGCGGCGGCTGCTCCAGGGGCGGATCGACATCTTGCGGGCGGAACTGGCCCGTCGTGTACCGGCGGACGCGGCCTCGGTCGCCGCGCCGGGTGAGGCGTCCGTGGTGGAGCGGCTCGCGGAGATCCTGCGGGACACCCCGGCCCGCCAGCGTTCGTCCGCCCGTCATGTGACCCTGGGGACGCCGCAGAGCGAGCGGTACCGGCGGCTGGCGGCGGAGATGCTCGCCGAGGTCGAGCTCTCGGACCTGGGCGCGCGTACGGACGGGGAGCTGATCGCCGCGATGGGGCGGCTGGTGCGCTGCGAGCAGCGGGTGTCCCGGAGCCGGCAGGGCCTGCAGCGCACCGCCGACGACTGCAGCGCGGAGATCACGCGCCGGTACCGCGAGGGGGAGGCCCAGGTCGACGACCTGCTGGTGTGAGGCGGGCGGGGCGTGGTGCCGGGCGGACGGCCCGCACGCGGTGGTCGGGCCGTGGGCGGTCGGAAAAGCGCGCGACACCTCCTTCGGGGCCGATCTACCGTGAAGGCATGACCCCCAGCGCCGGAACGCCTCGCACCGACATCGAGGTACGCCCGATCACAAAGACCGAGTTCGCCGACTGGAACCGGGCCCTGAACACCGGGTTCCTGCGGGAGCCCACTTCCTGCGAGGAGGACCTCGACACGCGGCGCCGCCTGTACTTCACGCCGGGCCGGTTGCTGGGGGCCTTCGACGGTGGCCGCTGTGTCGCGACGTTCCGTTCGTTCGCGCAGGAAATCACCGCGGTCGGCGGGGCCACCGTGCCCGCCGACGCGATCACGAACGTCAGTGTGACTCCCACGCACCGCAGGCGGGGGCTGCTCACCCGCATGATGGCGCAGGACCTCGCCGCCGCGAAGGAGCGCGGGGACGTCGTCGCGACCCTCATCGCCGCCGAGTACCCGATCTACGGCCGCTACGGCTTCGGCCCCGCCACCTGGTCCACCGAGTGGACCGTCGACGTCCCGCGCACCGGTCTCGACCCGCGCCGGTCCCACCCGGAGGACGGCGGACGTGTCGACCTCGTGGACGCGGAGGACGTGCGCAAGCTGGGCCCGGACCTGCACGAGCGGCTGCGCGCGCTGCAACCGGGTGCGGTCAGCCGGACCGATGTGTGGTGGAAGACCGCCACCGGCGCCGTGCGCTTCCCCCCGACGTGGAACGAGCCCTTCTTCGCCGTGTACCGCTCGGCGGGCGGCGAGGTCGAGGGCATGGTCTCCTACGCCGCGGACGACACGTGGGGCGACTCCAAGCAGCCGTTGAACACGGTGCGGGTGAACTGGCTGCTCGCGGTGAGCCCGGCCGCGGAGCGGGCGCTGTGGCGCTACCTGTGCTCGATCGACTGGGTCGTGAAGGTGAAAAGCGGCTGGCGGGCCCCGGACGACCTGCTCCCGCTCCTCCTGCCGGACCCGCGCGCCGCCGCCGTGACGACGCAGGCGGACTGGCTGTGGGTGCGGGTCCTGGACGTCGTACGGGCGCTGGAGGCCCGGACGTACGAGGCGGCCGGATCGCTGGTGCTGGAGGTGGTCGACGGTGTGGGGGCGGCCGGCGGGCGCTACCGGCTTCAGGCGTCGAAGGATGGCACCGGGACCTGCGCGGCGACCACCGATGACGCCGATCTGACCCTGGACGTGGCCGAGCTGGCGCCGCTGTGGCTGGGCGACGAGTCGGCGGTGCGGCTGGCGGCGCTGGGCCGCGTCCGTGAAGAACGAGCGGGCGCCGCCCGTGAGGCCGACGCCCTGCTGTATACGTCCAGGCGACCGTGGTGCCCGGACATCTTCTGAGCGCTGCCGCTGCCGCTGCCGCTGCCGCGCTCCGTCGGCGGTGTGCTCCCTCCTCCCTCTCGTCCGGCGGGTGCCGGGGCACCCGTGGCTGTGGCTGTCTTCGTGTCATCCGTAGTGGCTCTTGCGGTTCTTGCTGTTCAGTTGTGGTTGTGGTGGTGCTGACCGACCGGGTTCCCGGCTCCCCTCCGGAAGGGAAGCCCGGTCGGCGGCTCGAGGAGTGGCCCCCACTGTCACGCTGATGGCCAACCTCCTCGAAAAATCAACCATGTTGCTCAAGTTGGTGACCAACTTCTCTTAAGTTATCTCCGCTTGGATGCGGCTCATAACCACCTTTTGATGAACTGCCGAAAGATGGCGAGAAGTTGTAGGGTTTCGGCGTGGACCCGGAATACGCCACCGCCGCTGGACAGAAGAGGCCACAGAGGACACATCGCGAGGTGGCCGACGAGCTGCGCGCCCGGATCAGGTCCGGAGAGCTGCGACCTGGCCAGCGCATGCCCACTCAGGCGAAGCTCGCGGACGAGTTCGGCGTCGAGCGCGGTGCCGTACGCCAGGCGCTGCGCATCCTGCAGTCCGAGCAGTTGCTCACCAACGTCGCCAAGGGTGCCCCGGCGACCGTCGCCGACCGTCCCGGCGACGCGCCGACCGGCCCGGAAGCGCTGCCCCGGCCCACGACGGCGGCCCTCGCACCCCGTATCGCCGCCGCCTTCGAGGCCGAACACGTCGAGATCGACGCCGTCTGCCTGACCGCGATATCCCTCACCCTCGCCATCGGCGAACCGCTGCGCCGGATCCATGCCGGACGGATGAAACCGGTCAAGGTCGACGTCCGCGTCCTGCTGCCCGGCAGGAACATCGACCTCGCCTTCCCGGTGTCGGTGAAGGACCCGGACGACAACCGGAGCGGAAACCGGGGCGGCGGTCGCCGGGGAGGCCGTGGCGACGACCCCGTGCACGAGCGGTGGCTGTCGATGCGCAATGCCCAGGGGCAGGTGCTCCGGCACGGTCTGCTCGCCCTGCGCGCCACCCACGGCATCGACGTGCGGGTCTCCTTCCGGGCGCTGCCCTTCACCCCGCCGATGAAGCTGTACCTGCTGAACGGCGCGGAGGCACTGTTCGCCTACTACACGCTGGCCCGCAGCGAGGCACAGATCGGCCAGGAGAACGTCCAGACGTACGACACGCAGGGCACCCGCTCCGCGCTGTTCGCGTTCGAGCGGGGCGCCGGGATGCGGGACAGCGCCTTCGTGGCGCAGTCCCGGCTGTGGTTCGACGCGCTGTGGGAGACGATCAGTTCGGAGCTGCTGCTCACGGGCTGACGTCCCCCCGCCCCCGTGGGCGGGGGCTCGGCAGCTGCGGTGGGATCAGAGCGCGGGCCGTGTCACCAGCAGCGCGAGCAGGACGGCCCCGGCGGAGCTGACCCCCGGGCTGTTGGCCTTGATGCCGACGGTGAGCAGCAGCAGGCCGATGATGCCGGCGATGCCGTACTTCCATTCGACGTACTGCTCGAGGGTGACGACGAGGACCGCGGAGATGAGAGTGAGGACTGGCACGATTTCCCCCTTCGTGCTATTTCGTGCTTCCCTGTTGACGGAAGCGGAACTTCCGCCAACTTGGTCGAGTTGGCAACCAACTCTAGCTAGGTTGTCCCCACTTGGCGGGTGCTTGTAAACAACTTTCAAACAACTCCCCATAGGTGGATCATAGTTGTAGCGTTTGGTCGTGACCCAGGAGAACGTCGCAGTGAACGGCAACGGCAGGAACTCGCCCCAGCAGATCGCCGACATCCTGCGCGAACGTATCCGCGCCGGGGAGCTCAGGGCCGGTGAACGTCTGCCCACCCAGGCCGAACTCGCCGAGGAGTTCGGCGTGGAACGCGGCGTCGTCCGCCAGGCACTGCGCGTCCTCGCCGACGACGGCCTGCTGAGCAACGTCAGCAAGGGCAGCCCGCCCCGGATCGCCGAACCGGCCCCGGCGTCCGGCGAGCCCCAGCCGACCATGGTGGGCCTTGCCCCCCGCCTCACCGACGCCTTCCACGCGGCGCACGTCCGCATCGACGTGGTGTCCCACACGTCCGAGACGCTGATGGTCGCCGTCGGTGAACCCGTCCGGCTGATCCACGAGGGCAGACTCCGTCCCGAGTCGATCGAGTTCCGCGTCCTTTTGCCGTCCCGGACCATCAACCTGGCCTTCCCCGTCCTGGTCGCCGATGTCGCCGATGTCGCCGACGGCGACCCGGTGCACGAGCGGTGGCTGCAGATGCGCAACGCCCAGGCCCGGGTGCTCCAGCACAACCTGCAGTCCGTCCGTCACACCCACGGCATCGACGTCCACGTCAGGTTCCGCGCCCTGCCCTTCACCCCGCCGATGAAGCTCTACCTGCTCAACGGGCAGGAGGCGCTGCTCGGTTACTACCTGCTGGCCAGACGCGAGGAGGAGTGGGGCACCCAGACCCTGGACATGTACGACGCCCTCGGCTCCCAGTCCCTGCTCTTCTCGTTCACCAAGCAGGCCGGCCAGCGGGACCAGGCGTTCGTGGAGGAATCCCAGAAGTGGTTCGACGCCCTCTGGGAAACCATCACAACGGACCTGGCACTCTCCTGGTGACTTCTGATGCGGCGTGGACCGAACCGGTGATTGACCATGTGCGGTCGGCCCAGAGCGCGGTGGCGGCATTGCTGCCGTTCCGTTTCTCTGGGCCGCCGACCCGAACCGGACGTGCGTGTTGGCCACGCATCCGGCTCTCCACGTGGCTTGCCCAGCGGTCAGCCGTTGTTGGCTGCCGGTTCGATGGTCCACGGAGTCGGGATCCGAGCTCCGCGGTAGCGGTAGCGTTCGATCATGACGCTGGATGCGCCGAGGAACACGGTGCCGCTGTCGGCGAACCTCCATCCCTGGTCACAGAATCCCTTCAACTGGCTGCTGGGGATGCCGTGTTTGCGGCGGAGCCAGATCGCGACGCGGTGCCACGCGTGGTGGTCGACCGCGTTGAATGTCCGCTTCGCCGTGCCGTGTCGGAAGTAGGTCGCCCACCCGGTCATCGTCCGGTTCAGGCCCTCCAGGAGGGTGGCCAGACTCTGATTCTGGGTGTGTCTGTAGGTCCGTTCCGAGACTCGGTCCTTGACGGCCTTGATGGCCTTCTTCGAGGGCCGGGTATAGACGACGAGCTTGTTCGTGCCGCGTTTCCGCTGGCGGCGGATGTGGTGGCCGAGAAAGTCGAAGCCGTCATCGATGTGGACCACACGGGTCTTCTCCGGTGAAAGCCGCAGTCCGATCGGGGCCAGGACCTCGGCGACCTGCTCGCGCAGGGCCTCGGCCCGGTGGGCCGGGCCGCTAACGAGGACGACGAAGTCGTCCGCGTAGCGGACCAATCTCCAGTTTCCCGTTCCAGTCTTGCGTCGCTTCTCGCGCTGCCAGCTGGTGCCCATCCGGGTGTGCCACTGGACGTGGAAGTGCTTGTCCAGTGCCGTCAGAGCGATGTTGGCCGGCAGCGGGGAGAGGATCCCGCCCTGGGGAGTGCCGGTGGGGGTGTCCTTGGCGATGCCGTGGTGCATGACCCCGGCCTTCAAGAACGCCTTCACCAGCGCCAGGACGCGCTTGTCAGAGATCCTGGCCCGTAGCCGGTCCATCAGGGCGACGTGATCGATGTTGTCGAAACACGCCTCGATGTCGGCTTCCAGGACTACGGAGTAGCCCCGGCGGGCCAGATACACAATCTCCGCGATGGCGTCATGGGCTCGGCGGCCCGGCCGGAACCCGTAGGAGACCGGCAGGAAGTCGGCCTCGAAGATGGGCTCCAGGACCGCCTTCGGTGCGGCTTGCACGACCCGGTCCTTCACGGTCGGAATGCCAAGATCACGCATCTTCCCGTTGGACTTGGGGATCTGGGTGCGCCGCACCGGCGCGGGCCGGTAGGTCCGCGCCTTGAGCTCGTCCCTGATGTCCATCAGGAACGGCTGTACTCCCGGCCCGGATTCGATCGCGGCCACGGTCAGCCCGTCGATCCCAGCCGTCTTCGCCCCGGTGTTGCCCGCGACCCTGTGCCAGGCATCGATCAGGAACCCCGGATCGTAGACCAGGTTGTACAGATCATCGAATCGGCGCGAGACATCTGCCCGCGCCCACTGGTGCAACTTGAGCTGCATCTTCCGTACCGGGACACCCGGCCGCCAAGCGGCGGCCATCCCGGCCCCGGTGTTCACCAGGGCATCTTCGGACATTGCAGTCCTCTCCTTGTCTGTCACGCTGCCGCCCTTCCCCGTGCGGCCGGCTTTCCCGGCCTCGGAGTACTACGGCGGCTCCGCCCCGTCCACGTCCTTCGGCGGGCAACGCGCCTATCCCGTTCCGTGCTGCTGGAGGCGACTCGGGTCGGGAGCGGATCGCGGACGGTTCCCACGTTCACCGCTGATCGATCGATGGGTTAGGTGTCCGGCTATGCCCCTGCGGCATCGCCACGGTTACGCCGTAGACCTTCACCTGAGGTGCCCCGGAGTTTCCGGACAGGGACCCAATAGGGTTGTTCTGTCAAGGAAATGAGGAAGTTCGAAGTGGCGCCACCCAGCAAGTACACCCCGGAGTTTCGTGAGGAAGCCGTCCAGATGGCACTCCGGTCCAGCAAGACCATCTCGGAGACGGCCCGCGAGCTCGAATTGAACTCGGAGACACTCCGGGGCTGGGTGAAGAAACACCAGAAACGGAACGAGCCAGCTGCCGGTGCACCGTTGACGCTCGATGAGCGGGCGCGCTTGAAGGAACAGGACCGGCGCATCCGTGAACTGGAGGCGGAAGTCTCCTTCTTGAAAAAGCCGCAGCGTACTTCGCGAAGGATCCCCGGTAGCGAGCAAGTACGAGTTCATCGAAACGATGCGGCTCGGCACAGCGGAGTGCGCGTATTCCGTCGAGTTCATGTGTGAACGGCTCGGCGTGTCCAAGTCTGGCTATTACGAATGGCGGAACCGTCCCAATTCTGCGACGGTCCAGCGGCGCGAGGAACTGAAACTGCTCATCAAGAAGGCATTCGACATGTCCGACAGCACCTACGGCTACCGGCGCATCCACGCCCAGCTCGCCCGCTGGGGCCACACCGCCGGCCTGGAGCTGATCCGTATGCTGATGCGTGAACTGGGCCTGGTGCCCTGCCAGCCGAAGCCGAAGCGGTGGTCGCTCACCAAGGCCGCCGCGGGCGCCGTGCCGGATCTCGTCGGCCGCAACTTCACCGCCGACGCCCCCGGCGAGAAACTCGTCGGCGACATCACTTACATCAAGACCGGAGAAGGGTGGCTGTATCTCGCGACCGTCATCGACTGCTGCACGAAGGAAGTCATCGGCTACGCGATGGACGACCACTATCAAACTCCCCTCATATCCCAGGCAATTCGCAACGCGGCACGGAACAGGAAACTCGCCGACGGCGCGATATTTCACTCCGATCGCGGGTCGAACTACATGTCAGCAGAGTTCGCGGCGACGCTGAAGCGGTTCAGGCTCCGCAGATCTTCCGGGCGTACCGGGGTCTGCTTCGACAACGCCATGGCAGAATCGTTCTTCGGGGCCTTGAAGAACGAGCGGGTTTCCCGCGTGACTTACCTGACCCGAGAGGCCGCCCGACAGGACATCACTCGATACATCGAACTCTGGTACAATCGCAAGCGCCTCCACTCGGCTGTTGGTTACCGCCCGCCGCGAGAAGTCCACGCCGAATACACGGAGTTGCACATAGCCGCGTGAAATAGACGGTCAGCTCACTGTCCGGAAAACGCGAGGCCCCTCAGTAGACAGGGCACCGCTGTGTCGCGGACGAACGTCGCGGGCAGTGGCCCGGCTGGGGCAGCTTGCTGCGCAGGTCGCCCGGGACTCGTTCACTCCACATCGCAGACTCGGCGGGAAACCGCAGATAGACCGGGAACGGACAGCAGTGGTCAAGTGGCGCGCTCAGCCGCAGCACGGCATGGTGCACTATTGCAAGCGACTGCTTGCAATAGTTAGCGTAGTGGGGCAGGGTGGAGGCATGGCATCACTCAACGTCGGCAATCTCGGTGAGTATCTGCGGGAACAGCGGCGCAACGCGCAGTTGTCGCTGCGGCAGCTCGCCGATGCCGCCGGGGTGTCCAATCCATATCTGAGCCAGATCGAGCGCGGGCTGCGCAAGCCGAGCGCGGAGGTGCTGCAGCAGGTCGCCAAGGCGTTGCGGATCTCCGCCGAAACACTGTACGTGCGCGCCGGCATCCTCGACGCCGAGCGGGACCGTGACGACGTGGAGACACGGGCCGTCATCCTCGCCGACCTCACCCTGACCGAGCGTCAGAAACAGGTGCTCCTCCAGATCTATGAGTCCTTCCGCAAGGAGAACGGGTTTGCGGGTCCCGAGGACGGTGAGACGACGGGCAGCACCAGTGGTGCCGGTACCGCTCAGGCAGCCGAGGTCCGGGAGGTTCCGGACGGTTCCGTGGGTGGTGCCGGGATGAGGCGAGGGCGTCAGGGCGGTGGCGGTGCGTCCGCCAGGCGCCGGGCTCCCTCCGCCCGCAGGGGCGGTACGTCCGCCGAGCGCCGCCCCCGTACGGCCGGCGGCAGTGACACCGATCCGCAGCAGACGGCCGGCTGAGCCGGACCAGGGCACCGGCCGCCGCCGCGGATCACACAGACCCTCAGCCGAAAACGAATCCGGGAGGACCCCCACCATGGCCATCACCGACGACCTGCGCAAGACCTTCAGCCACCCGACCCCCCTCTACTTCGCCGCCGGCACCGCCGACCTCGCCCTGCAGCAGGCCAGGAAGGTGCCGGGGCTGGTGGAGCAGATCCGTGCCGAGGCTCCTTCGCGCATCGAGGCCGTCCGCCAGACCGACCCGAAGGCCGTGCAGGAGAAGGCGACCATCAGGGTCAAGGAGACGCAGGAGACCGTCCAGGCCAAGGTCGGAGAGTTCTTCGGCTCGCTCGACACGGACCTGAAGAAGTTCGGCGAGAGCGCTCAGGACCTCGCCCTGCGCGGCGTCGGCGTCGCCGCCGAGTACGCCGTCAAGGCCCGGGAGACCTACGAGAAGGTCGCCGAGCACGGCGAGCAGACCGTGCGGACCTGGCGCGGCGAGGCCGCCGAGGGCATCGAGGACATCGCCGTCGCCGTCGAGCCGAAGAGCGAGCCCAAGCCGAAGCTCGAGGCCGTCGAGTTCACGGACGCCAAGGACGCCAAGGACGCCAAGGACGCCAAGGACGCCAAGGACGCCAAGGACGCCAAGGACGCCAAGGACGAGAAGACCGTCCCGGCTCCCTCCGTGTCCGCCGAGACGAAGAGGCCCGCCGCCAAGAAGGCGCCGGTGCGCAAGCCCACGGCCAAGAAGACGACGCCGCCCGCCGAGTAGGCGCGGGCGGAACCGCAGAGGTGAGCCGTGGGGGAACCTGGACGGGCCGGGCACTCTTGTGGTGTCCGGCCCGTTCTACGGATAGCCGGCCGGCGGTTGTGGGTACGGTGAACCGCGTAAGGACAAGCCGAATCGGGTGGTGGACGTTGTGCTGATGCAGGGCTTCGCTGGGTTCATGTGGCTGCTGAGCGCGGCCCTGATCGTTTTCAGCGGATTCGCGCTGATCGACGCGGCCACCCGGCGTGAGGACGCCTACCGTGCGGCGGACAAGAAGACCAAGCCGTTCTGGCTGATCATCCTCGGGCTCGCCTTCGTGGTGAACCTGATCTTCAACATCCTGTCGTTCCTGCCGATCATCGGACTGATCGCGACCATCGTCTACATGGTCGACGTCCGTCCCGCCCTGCGCGGCCTCTCCGGCGGCGGGCGCAGCCGCAGGGGATCCAGCAGCGACGGCCCGTACGGTCCGTACAACGGCGGACGGTAGGACGGACCGCACGGGGAGCAGCGGCTGCGGCCACGACTGAGGTTACGGCTGGGGACGCGGCTGCGGCTGGGGTACCCGGTCCAGGAGGAGTACCGCCACGTCGTCGGTCAGCTCGCCGCCGTTGAGGTCGCGGACCTCGTCGACCGCCGCCTGAAGCAGTTCCTCGCCGCGCAGGCCGTCGGTGAGCCGACGGCGGACCATGCCGACCATGCCGTCCTGGCCGAGCCGTTCCCCGGTGTCGCCGACGCGGCCCTCGATGAGGCCGTCGGTGTAGAGCATCAGGCTCCACTCGGCACCCAGTTCCACCTGCGCACGCGGCCAATAGGTGCCGGGCAGCAGTCCGAGCGCGGGGCCGTTGTCGTCGTACGGCAGCAGTCGCGCGGGGTGTCCCGGGCGGGCGAGCAGCGGTGCCGGATGGCCCGCCAGCCACAGGCCCGCCTCCCGGCCGTCGGGGGAGATGTCCACCGCGCAGAGGGTCGCGAAGATCTCGTCGTCCGCGCGCTCGTGTTCCAGCACCTGCTGCAGCGTGCCCAGCAGCTCGTCCCCGCACAGGCCCGCGAGCGTCAGCGCGCGCCAGGCGATCCGCAGCTCCACGCCGAGGGCTGCCTCGTCCGGGCCGTGACCGCAGACGTCGCCGATCATGGCGTGCACGGTGCCGTCCGGGGTGCGGACGACGTCGTAGAAGTCGCCGCCGAGCAGAGCGCGTGAGCGGCCCGGACGGTAGCGGGCGGCGAAGTGGAGCGGGGAGCCGGTCAGGAGCGGCGTCGGCAACAGCCCGCGTTCCAGCCGGCGGTTCTCCCGGGCGTGCAGCCTGCCCTCGGCGAGCCGGCGCTCGGCCGAGTCGGAGCGCTTCCGCTCCACCGCGTACCGGATCGCCCTGCTCAGCAGCCGGCCGTCCAGCTCGTCGCGGAAGAGGTAGTCCTGTGCGCCCACGCGTACCGCTTCGGCGCCCCGCTCGGCGTCGCCGGACGCGGTCAGCGCGAGAACGGCGTGCCGGGGCGCGAGCTCCAGCACGTGCTTGAGCACGGCGAGCTCGTCGTCCCCCGCACCGCCGGCGCTGCCGTCGCTGTTGCCGGCGCCGTTCGCCGCCCGGCCGCCGGGTGCGGGCAGGGCGAGGTCCAGCAGGATGCAGTGGACGTCGTCGGTCAGCAGCCGCTCGGCCTCGGTGAGGTTGCGGGCGGTGCGGACGCGGACCGGCCTGCCGCTCCGGTCGAGCAGCGCGGGCACGATCGGCGAGCCTGCCGGGTCGTCCTCGATCAGCAGCAGGGTGAGGTTGGTGGGGGCGGTCGAGGTCGCCCCGGCGCTGTCCGGTGTAATCCTGGTCCTGGCCTTCTCCGTGTGGTTCTCGGTGTCGGTGGGGGTGGTGGCGCTGTCCGCGGTGTGCTCCGCGGGGCGTGGGACCGTGGTCCCGGCCGCCGGGGTGCCGTCGGTGGGGCCGCTGTTCATGGGTGCGGCGTGCGCCTGACCGCTTTCCGCGGCCGGGAGCGTTCGCTGCCGCGGTATGGGCACGGGCATCGTTTCGGGTTCCTTCCCTCCCCCCGAGGGCGTGGTGGGGGCGCGGGGTCTCGGCCCGTCCCCCGTGCTCACGAACTGCCTGCGAGCAGGGGTGCTCTTTTCCAGCGGGGACGATAGCGGGTGTCGGCGCCGCAGCGGAATGGCGTGGAGCACGCCGTTCGGCCATCCGCCGGTGTCATATGCCGCGTTATGGGCGGCATTTGGACAGGCGTCGAGGATGCATCCCGAATGACGAACGTCACGTGCGCGGGGGTTTGGCGGGGCCCGTCACGTGGGCCGGGTCACGTGGTCCAGGTCACGGGGGTGTTGGGCGGGTGGGCCGGAGCAGTCCGGGGCGGACCGGGCGGAGGGGGCGGGAGGGCCGGCCCCGGGTCACTCGGCCCGCGTCCCCGGCGTCGCTTCGCCTCCGCTGTCGGTCCCGCCCGGGCGTACCACCCCGAGGACCGGCATCGAACCGGCGCCGGCGGTCGTCACCGTCCGTCCCGGGCGCGGGGCGTGCACCATGGAGCCGTCGCCGATGTACATGCCGACATGGCTGGCGTCGTCCCAGTAGATGATGAGGTCGCCCGGCCGCATGTCCCCGACGGCCACGCGCGGCAGCTGCCGCCACTGCTCCTGCGAGGTGCGCGGAATGCCCTGCCCGGCGGGTGTCCACGCCTGTGAGGTCAGCCCCGAGAGGCGTACCCCTTCGGGCCCTCGGCACCCCACACGTACGGCTTGCCGATCCGCGCGGTGGCGTACGCGACGGCCTTCTCGCCCTGCCCGGTCGCCTCGGCCGCGGCGCCGTCGAGGGCGCCGGACTTCAGCCAGGCGGCCTGGGCCCTCCGCGCGGCCCGACGTTCCAGTTCGGCCAGGCGCTCCTTCTCCTTCTCCTTCTCCTTCTCCTTCTCCTTCTCCTTCTCCTTCTCCTTCTCCTCCTGCTCCAGATCGGACTCGACCTTCTCGGCCGCCGCGATCTGCTTCTCGATCCTCTTCTGCGCCTTGGCCTTCGCCTCGCGACCCGTCTCCAGCTTCCGCCACTGGGCCTCGGCGTCCTCCGCGTACTGCTCCAGGTCCTCCTGCGTACGCTTCATCTCACCGAGCAGGTTCTTGGCCGCGCGCTGGCCCTGACGTATCCGGCCCGCGTCGACGAGGAAGTTCTGCGGGGTGTCGCTCAGCATCAGACGGGCCTCGGGCGGGAGTCCGCCGCCGCGGTACTGGGAAGCGGCCGACGCGCCCGCGCGGGCCTTCAGGTCGTCGAGCTTCTCCCGGCCCTTGACGGTCTTCTCGGCCAGCTCGACGATCTCGGCGGACTGCTGCTTCGTCTTCTCCTCGGCGGCGTCGTACTCCTCGGTGGCGACGGCCGTCGCGCGGTAGAGCGTGTCGAGCTCCTTGCGTACGGCTTCGAGATCCTTGGACGGGGCCGCGCCCGGGTCCGCTCCGGCGCTCGTGCTCGGACCGGGGGACGGCGGGGGAGTGGGGGCCGCGAACGCCGCGCCCGGTGCCGCCAGCACGGTGATCGCGCAGACCACGGTCACCGCCGTCGCCGTCAGAGTGCGCCTGTCCGTCCCCATGGCCCCGCCCCCGAGCTGATCAACCGTCAGCGACATCCCGTCGTCGGGGGGATGTCGCCACGCCGGCCTGGGAAGTGACCAGAGGTGACACTTCCCCTCCCCCTCTCCTCGCCATGGCGACCGGCCCGTCGATGGGACGAACGACTCGCGGCGACCGTTCCCGGCGCCGGTCCGGGGGCAGGGGGCAGGGGGCATCGGAGTGCCGCCTCACCCCCGCGGTGCCAAGGCCTCCCACCGCACCGTGACTTCGCCCTGCCGCCACCGTGCCGGGCCGTCCGTCACCGGCCAGTCGGCCGAGAGGTCCCGCACCGTACGGATCCAGCGCTGGCGGGCGCCGTACGAGGCGTAGGGTGCCGCTGCCGCCCAGGCGCGGTCGAAGTCGCGCAGGAAGGCGTGCACCGGCTCGCCGGGGACGTTGCGGTGGATGAGCGCCTTCGGCAGGCGTTCCGCCAGGTCGGAGGGGCGTTCCAGGGAGCCGAGGCGGGTCGCGAACGTGACCGTGCGCGGCCCCTCGGGGCCGAGGGCGACCCATACGTGTCGCCGCCCGACCTCGTCGCAGGTCCCCTCGATCAGCAGTCCTCCGCGTGAGCCCCGCTCCGGGGCGGCCGGGGCGAGCCGCGCGCACAGCCGCTGCCAGACGGCGGCGACCTCGGCCTCGTCGTACTGGCGCAGGACGTTCGCCGCGCGGACCAGCGTCGGCCGGCCGGGGAGCGGGATCTCGAAGCCGCCGTGCCGGAAGGACAGCCCCTCCCGCTCGTGGGGGCGGGCCGCCGCGACCCGGGCCGGTTCGATCTCGACGCCCACCACGCGCGCGCGGGGGGCCGCGGTGCGGAGGCGGTGCAGCAGTTCGACCGCTGTCCAGGGGGCGGCGCCGTAGCCGAGGTCGACGGCGAGGGGGGTCTCCGCACGGCGCAGTTCGGCGCCGTGCGTGGCCGCGATCCAGCGGTCCATGCGGCGCAGGCGGTTCGGGTTGGTCGTTCCACGCGTCACCGCGCCCACGACGGGGGGCGCCCCGTTCATGGGGGTCCCCCCGCTCGAGCGGAGTCGAGAGCGGTGGAGGGAGGCGGCGCGGGCGGTCATGCGTACGAGGGTATGCGGCTACCCGGAACAGGACCGGAACAGGACCGGATCGGCACCGAACGGACTCGAACGGACTCGAACGGGCCCGACGGGGCACCGACGGGAGCCGCTGTCCGCGCGGACAGGCCCTTTCCCTGTAACGCACCTTGCACTCGAACGGTTGAGCGATGCTCGGTAATGGTTCGGTAAAAACGCGATCCGGGGAGGCCGTCCGGAAATGGGGACACCCGCCTTTGGTGTTGGACGGCTGGAGGGCTCCGCACGCCCCCGCACGCCATGCCCGCAGCGAGGAGGACCGGCACGTGAGCCAGTACACGGCCAGGCTCGGGCGGCGTTCCCCCGCCACACCCCCACGGCTGCGACTGCACCGCAGGCCCCGCCGTGTGGCGATGCTCTCCGTGCACACCTCACCGCTCCACCAGCCGGGCACCGGCGACGCCGGCGGCATGAACGTCTACATCGTGGAGCTCGCCCAGCGCCTCGCCGCGATCAACATCGAGGTCGAGATCTTCACGCGCGCGACCGCCGCCGCCCTCCCGCCCACCGTCGACCTGGCGCCCGGTGTCCTCGTCCGGCACGTCGACGCCGGTCCCTACGAGGGCCTCGCCAAGGAGGAGCTGCCGGCCCAGCTGTGCGCCTTCACGCACGGTGTGATGCAGGCGTGGGCCGGCCACCGTCCCGGCCACTACGACCTGGTCCACTCCCACTACTGGCTCTCCGGCCACGTCGGCTGGCTCGCCGCCCAGCGCTGGGGCGTTCCCCTGGTGCACGCCATGCACACCATGGCCAAGGTCAAGAACGCCAACCTCGCCGCCGGCGACACCCCCGAACCGGCCGCCCGCGTCATCGGTGAGACCCAGATCGTCGCCGCCGCGGACCGGCTGATCGCCAACACCGCCGAGGAGGCGGACGAACTCGTCCGGCACTACGCGGCGGGGCGGGACAAGGTCGCCGTCGTCCACCCCGGCGTCAACCTCTCCCGGTTCCGCCCCGCCGACGGAAGGGCCGCGGCCCGCGCCCGCCTCGGGCTGCCCCAGGACGCCCTGATTCCGCTCTTCGCGGGCCGCATCCAGCCCCTCAAGGCTCCGGACGTGCTGCTCCGCGCGGTGGCCGTCCTGCTCGGTGAGCGTCCCGGGCTGCGCTCGAGGATCTGCGTCCCCGTCGTCGGCGGCCCCAGCGGAAGCGGCCTCGCCAAGCCCGAAGGGCTGCAGAAACTCGCCGCCCGCCTGGGCATCGCCGACGTCGTGCGGTTCTGTCCGCCGGTCGGGCAGGAGCAGCTCGCCGACTGGTTCCGGGCCGCTTCCGTCCTCGTCATGCCCTCCTACAGCGAGTCCTTCGGTCTGGTCGCCATAGAGGCGCAGGCGGCCGGCACGCCGGTGCTCGCGGCCTCGGTCGGCGGACTGCCGGTGGCCGTACGGGACGGGGACACCGGTTTCCTCGTCCAGGGCCACGACCCGCGCGCGTACGCGCGTGTGCTGCGCGAGCTCGCCGACGCGCCGCACCTCGTCGACCGGATGGGCGCCGCCGCCGCCCGGCACGCCCTGTCCTTCGGCTGGGACAGGTCGGCCGCCGCCACGGCCGACGTCTACACGGCCGCGACGCAGGCGCACCGCCGTCACGTACGCTCGCACCATGGCTGACAGGGCGGCGGAAGCGGAGCAGGGGGCGGCGCAGGTCGTCGAGGGCGTGCTGAAGGACGCCGAGCTCGACTGGGAGAGCCCCGCGCCCGGCACGTACGTCGTGAAGCTGCCCGGCACCCGCAAGCTGTCCACGACGGTCTCCCTCATCGTCGGCCGCCACTCGCTCTCCCTCAACGCCTTCGTCGTCCGTCACCCCGACGAGAACGAGGCAGGCGTCCACCGCTGGCTCCTCGAGCGCAACCTCAAGCTGTACGGCGTGGGTTACGCCGTGGACCCGCTCGGCGACATCTACGTCACCGGGCGCTTCCCGCTGGCCGCCGTCACCCCCGACGAGGTCGACCGGCTGCTGGGCCAGGTCCTGGAGGCGGCCGACGGCAGCTTCAACACCCTCCTGGAGCTCGGGTTCGCCACCGCGATCCGCAAGGAGCACGCCTGGCGGGTGTCGCGCGGCGAGTCGACCCGGAACCTCGACGCGTTCGCCCGGCTGATCGAGCGGTCCCCGGAGGGGTGACGACCGCGCAGGTCACCGCGGAATTCCGAACGGATGTACGGGAATGTGCTGTTAATCTGCCGCGATCCGGACCCTGTCGGTCAGGGTCCCCGCATGAAGAGGACGTGCATGCGCACCGGCAGATCCGCGCCCGTGGCCGTGCTCACGGGAGCGCTCGCCCTCGGGGCGTTCGCCGCCCCGTCCGCGCACGCGGCCGACACCGGCGTCACGGTGACGGACATGGTCGTGAACAAGGGCAAGCCCGTCATCGTGGGCGTTCCCGGGGAGAAGAACCCAGGCGTCAGCTTCCGCATGACCTGGCCCGTGGGCCACACCTCCGGTGACATCACCGCCTTCCCGTACCTGTACCACGACACCACGACACCACGGCCGTCAAGGCCCGGGACAGGGGCGGCGTCTACACGGGCTTCGTCATCTACCACGACGACACACCCCGCGCGGCGGACGTCGAGGGCGAGCTCTACATCGGCCCCCCTGGACCCTGGACTCCCACAACGACGCCACCACGTGGAAGATCGCTGTCAACGTCCGCCTCCGGACCCCCGACGACAAGCTCAAGGCCGAGGAGGACCTGACCGGTTTCGGTACGGTCCAGGTCAAACGCGCCGCGCGGGCCACGGTCAACGCCTCCCCGGAGCCGGTCGCCAAGAACAAGACGCTCACGGTGACGGGCAAGCTGACGCGTGCCGACCGGGTGCAGCACGCGTACGTCGGCTACGGCTCCAAGCCGGCCAAGCTGCAGTTCCGCCAGGCGGGCACCAGCACCTGCACCACGGTCAAGACCGTGCGGGCGAACTCCACGGGCTCCCTGAGGACCACCGTGAAGGCCGCCACCGACGGTTATTGGCGCTGGACGTTCGGCGAGACGTCCACGACGGGCGGGGTGACGGCGGCGGGCGACTACGTCGACGTGACGTGACTGACGTGACGCGGCTGTACAGCCGCTGTCCGGCCGGCCGGAGGCCGGTGCCTCGCTTCAGGAGGGGCTACCGGCCCCCGCGGTGACGGCCCGGCGGGACGCCGGCCAGTTTCCGGAAATGCCGTGTGAGGTGGGCCTGGTCGTAGAAACCGGTGGCCACCGCGACCTCACTCGGCGTCCGCCCCTCGAGCAGCAGCCGGCGGGCCCGGCCCACCCGGCGGGACATCAGGTACTGGTGCGGGGCGATACCGTAGGCGCCGCTGAACGCCCTTACGAGATGGGCGGGATGCGCGGCCAGCGCAGCCCCGCGGCCTCTCGCACGGGGAAAAGTCCCTGGCCGTCTACTTCCGTGGCCCGTCCGGCAACGAGAGCGTCGGTGAGGGTGCCAACCCCGCGTTGCCCGCCGAGGGTGCGTACGTCGACGACTCGCCCGAGGCCACGTACTGGCAGCAGCCGACGGACGACGCCGTCGTGTGGTGATCGGGGCCGTGCCGGAGAGCCTGAGGACCTTCGGGATCCCGGGGGTCATCGCTGGGTGTCGGGCCGTTCCTCCGGACGGCCCGCGCGCGGTTCTCCGTTTCCGAGGCGGCGGTGGTCCTCCTCGTCCCACTTCCTGGTGTCGCGCGGCTGGACGTAGGGCTCCTCCCGGGCCGGATGGCCACCGGCGACGGCGCGCTGGCGGGCCAGCTCCGCGTCGAACTCCAGGCCGAGCAGGATGGCCAGGTTGGTGATCCACAGCCACACCAGGAAGATGATCACACCGGCGAACGTGCCGTAGGTCTTGTTGTACGAGCCGAAGTTCGCCACGTACACGGCGAACCCGGCCGAGGCGATCATCCAGATCAGCAGGGCCAGGAAGCTGCCCGGTGTGAGCCAGCGGAAGCCGCGGACCTTCGCGTTCGGGGTGGCCCAGTACAGGATCGCGATCATGATGGTGACCAGGAGCAACAGCACCGGCCACTTCGCGATCGACCAGACGGTCAGCGCCGTGTCACCGATCCCGAGCGCGCTGCCGACCTGCTGGGCCAGGCTGCCGGTGAACACCACGATCAGCGAACTGATCACAGCCATCACCATCAGCACCACGGTCACACCGACCCGTACCGGCAGCACCTTCCACACCGGACGGCCCTCTGGGACGTCGTAGACGGCATTGGCACTGCGGATGAACGCGGCGACATAGCCCGAAGCCGACCACACCGCCAGCACCAGACCCACGATCGCCACGATCGAGCCGATCCCGCTCTGGCCCTCCATCTGCTGCACCGCGGTACGCAGGACGTCCTGAACCGCGCCCGGCGCGAGCTGCCCGATGTTGTCCAGAACCGTCTGCGTGGCCGACTGCCCGACGATCCCCAGCAGCGACACCAGCGCCAGCAGCGCGGGGAACAGCGCCAGGATCGAGTAGTAGGTCAGCGCGGCGGCCCGGTCGGCCAGCTCGTCCTTCTTGAACTCCTTCAGCGTGCCTTTCAGGACCGCCATCCAGGAGCGTGCGGGCAGGTCCGTCGGACTGTCCGGGGCCCGCTCCTCCACCCGTTCGTCGGGCCCGGCGTCAGGAGCGCGTCCCGCCCGGCGGTCCTCCACCCGGCGGCTCCCGGCCTCACGGCTCTCCGCAGAGGTCTGCCCGTCGTGTTTCCTGTGCCATCCCACTGTCCGCGCCATCCCTCACGGGTATCCGGCTCACCGCCGCCTATGCATGAGGGCGGACATACCGATCTTTTCGGGCTTCTCTTCTGTGTGGGTGAGTCTCGTCCCTGGGGTGGCACCTGCTGTTCCACGGGGTGGATGCACGGGGCGGACAGGGCTGTCCGACGCTGGGCCGGGACCGCCGTATCGGCGGTACGGCGGGCCTGGGAAGGGCCGGGCCGCGAGCGGGATCTGGCGGTGCAGGCGGGCAAGGGGGGCAAGGGGGCAAGGGGGCAAGGGGGGCTGGCCGCCTGGGTGGTGTGGGCGGTGGTGGGCTGGTGGCTCGAGGCGCCGATGGCGTTCGTGGCGCCGTGGGCCGCAGTGGTGCTGGTGGAGTCGACGGTGTACCGGTCACTCGCGTGTGGTCTGCAGCAGCTCACGGCGATCGCCGCCGCCTGTTCGGGCGGGCCGCCGCGGGGAACCCGTCCACCCCGACGGCCCCAGCCCCGGCCTGACGCCGGCCGGGCGGGACCGCGGGGCCGCGAGCCAGCGACGGCGCGAGACAGGGAGAAGCAGCATGCCGGCCGGATCCAACGCCAAGCGCGAACGTCAGTACGAGCACATCAAGGAGAGCACCGAGGACCGCGGCGAGTCGCCGAAGCGGGCCGAGGAGATCGCGGCCCGGACGGTCAACAAGGAGCGGGCCAGGTCGGGCGAGTCCAGGACCGCGAGCAAAGCCTCCACACAGGACCCGAAGTCGGCCTACGAGCGCGGTGGACGACGCTCGCACAGCGGCGCGGAAGGACCGACCAAGGACCAGCTGTACCAGGAGGCCAGGAAGCGCAACATCCACGGCCGCTCCTCGATGACCAAGAAGCAGCTGAAGAACGCCCTCGGCCACTGACACGAGTGGCTCCGACCGGCGACCGGCGACCGGGCCACGCCCCGCAGACGCCCACGCCGCAGCGGTGAGAAGAGAACCCCGGCCGGGGCGACCAGCAACGGTTGCACGGTCAGTTGCGGGAAACGGAGGTCTTCAGGGCCGGGAAGCCCCAGTACCGCATCACCGAGCCACTGATCAATTTCTACGAGGCCGTGATGCGGCCCTGGGCCCGCCTGGAGGCCGGCCAGGCGTAGGACGTATGGGCACAGTCGGCGGAGCGCTTCGCGGCTCAGGCCGCCGGGCCCCACTTCGAGGCCGTGTGCCGGGAGGACGTCCTTGGACCCGGGCGGCCCCTGCTCGACTCCGTGTTGGGCCAGGTCGGTGGCGGCGTGGTGACCGGCCAGGCCGCACGGAGGCAGATCCGGGGCGGTGTCGCCGTGGCCGAACCCGGGTCCGGCGACAGGAAGCCGGCGGTGCACCTGCTCGGCGGGGCGAAGTGGGACACGGTCATGGGGATGAGCCACCGGGAGCGTCTCGCCCGGGCACGGGAACTCCTCGCCGGCCGAGCCATGGACACCACGCGGTGCGCGCTCGCCTGCTTCAGCGCCGCAGGCTTCGGTGAAGCGTTGCGCGCCGAAGCGGCACGCAACGACGACCGCGTCCTGTTCACCGGCCTCGACGAGTTCTACGGACGGACGGCAGCCCAGCCCTTCGCGTCCGGCCTCCAGCCCTGGACGAGGAGTCCGAGCAGCACCTCGTCCAGAAACTCGCCCATCACCCAGGCCGAGGAGCGCAGCACGCCCTCGCGGACGAAGCCGTTGCGCTCGGCGGAGCGCAGCATTGCGGTGTTGCCCGACAGCGTCGCGGTCTGCAGCCGCTGCAGACCGCGCACGACGAAACCGTAGTGGCACAGCACCGCGACCACGTCGGTGCCGTAGCCCTTGCCGCGCGAGGACGGCAGCAGCCCCAGCCCGATGTGCGCGGACCGGTTGTGGTTGTCGATGCCCCACAGGGTCGCGGTGCCGGCCAGTGTGCCGCCGTCCGGCTCCACCACCGAGAACGGGACGTGCCCCTGCTCCTCGTCGTCCACCACGAGCCGCGGGTCCTTCGCACCCGGCGTGACCGGCCGCCACGGCCGGCCTCCGGCTCGCGAGGAGTTGACCACGGCGTCGTACAACTCGGTCCGCAGGACCGGGATGTCGTCCTCGTACCGGGGCCCTCGGGGCGACCCTGTTGCCCTTCAGCACGCAGGCTTCCCATCCGGCCGGGCCGGCCTGCGGCAAACGAATAAGAAGTCGGCTCGGTCGGCGTAGCGGCGGTAGCGGACGAGGGCGTCGGCCATGCCGGCGAAGGCCGGAAGCGCTCGGCTCTGCGCTCGTAGCGCCTGTGCGGGCAGGGACAGCCATCGGGCCGGCACAGCGGGCCCGATGGACTCGGTGTCAGTGGAGGCAGAGGCAGAACGGATGGCCGGCCGGGTCCGCGTAGACCCGCCAGTTGGCCCCGGGGCGGAGCTGGTCCGTCCGCTCCAGCACGGTCGCGCCGAGGGTGAGCGCCCGCTTCTCCTCCCCGTCGAGGTCGTCCACGTCGAAGTCCAGGTGCATCTGCTGCGGGCGCTCCTGGCCGGGCCATTCGGGCGGTCGGTAGCCGTCCACCCGCTGGCAGGCCAGAGGTGTCCCCTCGAACCCGTGCACCTCGACCCAGCCGGGATCCTCAGGGTCCGCGACCACCCGGCCACCGAGCAGATCCGCGTAGAACCCGGCGAGCCGTACCGGATCGGCGCAGTCCAGCGCGACCGCCTGCAGCTTTCGAATCACTTCCGACACCCCTCGTTCCTCGGCCGCTTCCGCGATGCCCCTCGTCCCGGAGGGGTCGTACCCGCCGGCGCGGCGGGCATGCGCGACGACACACCGGACCACCACCGGACGTCGCCCGGAAGGGAGGAGGCAGCGGGACCCGCCGTCCACCGCACCAGGCACAGCGACGAGTCCCGAGCGTCACGGCCAAGCGGTGATGAGGTCATCGGGCGTGAGGTGACGAGAAGCGAACTCGCGCCCTGAGTTTGGGAACCACCGGTGCTGCCCCATCTGCCCCCATCTGTATACGCTGTGAACTGCACTGATGTCGCTGGAGGTTGCGATCGCCTTGGTTTGCCAGTGTCGTGATCGACCGCTGGTTGCCGCTCTGAAGGGCACGGACGGGGCACGAACGTGGTGACTGCCGGTGAACGGCCCTGGGAGTGTCACGCCCAAGCGGTGATGAGGTCCTCGGGGGTGAGGCTGAGGATGCCGCCGGCGCTGCTTCCGCTGCGGGCGACGGCGAGCAGAGGGGTGGAGCTGTCGGTGCCGGGCAGGTGTGAGCGGTGGCTGACGAGGCGGGCGAGGTCGCGGTTGTCGAAGGGCTTGTTCTCCAGCCACTTGATGGATCCGACGAGGGTGATCTTCTTGGCGATGGGGGAGCGGTCGGCGCCGACGAGGTCGATTTCGGGGTCGTTGGTGCGGGTCCAGTAGCCGCCGATCACGTGGGTGGCCTCGGGCAGCCGGTCGTCGGTCAGGCGCCACAGGGCCTCGCGGATCACAGGTTCGACGGCGCGGCCCCGCCAGGACGTCCAGCTGGTGCGGATCGACTCGAGTACACGGTCTCCACGCCCGCGCTCGATCATGGGGATGCCGGGTCCGACGAAGGAGAGCCAGAAGCGCAGGTATGGGTCGGCGATGCTGTAGCGGCTCTCGCGGCTCGGCCTGGTGGACAGCGGAAGACCGGTCGCCACCATGCGTCGGCTGGTGAGGAACTCCAGGGATCGTTTCACGGAGCCTGGATTGAGGTCGCCGACTGCCCGACCGATGAGGGTGAAGGTGCGTTCCCCGTGTCCGATGGCGCTCAGCACGGTGCGTGCCTGTGCCTCGGTGGGGAACTCGGCGGCCGGAGTGCGCTCGCCGCTGACGAGGAGGGCGGATGTCGGACGGACCCGTGCCTGCTCCAGGTAGTCCCAGAGGGTGGCACCCGGAGGCCGTTCTTCAAGGACGAGCGGGAGACCGCCGGAGACAAGAAAGGCGTCGAACGCCTCAGCCGGCGGGAGGCCGAGCACGGCGGCGACCTCGGCCGGATTGAGCGGAGACACGACCACCTCGGTGCCGCGCTGGTGGAAGGGGTGACCGTAGGTGTTCAGCTGCTCCATCATCGCGATGTCCGAGCCGATGAGGACGAGTAGTACGGGGAGCCTGGACAACGTCCGGTCGAAGACCTTCTGCAGCGCGCCCTCGAAAGCGGGGTCGTCGCGTACGAGGTGGGGCATCTCGTCGAGCACGACCACGCGGGGCGTGTCCTGAGGCAGGACACTGGCGAGCAGGCTCATGGCCGCGTCCCAGGTCTGCGGGGTGGCGAAGTCCGCGATCCGGCCGGCGTCCGGGAGCGGAGAGGCGGCGAGCTCGGCGGCGAAGCCTGCAAGGTCCTCGGCCTTCGAGCCGCCGACTGCGGTGAAGAAGACATGGGGAAGCCCGGTGCGTTCCAGGAACTCTTCCACGAGCCGGGATTTGCCGACGCGCCGCCGCCCCCGGATCAGCACGGCGCGACCGGGCCGCCCGCCACGGCCACCCGGTTCGCACGGGGGCCAGCAGGTCATCCAGAAGACCGAGTTCTGTGCGACGCCCGACGAATCCGTTCAAGGATTTCACCTCACCGATCGTTCTTCCGCTACGGGTGGATTACTTGCATGAACGAAAGTTGCGCAAATGCAATGCACTGCTCCCGTGTTTGTGGTCGTCGCCCCAAGAGGCCGAGGTCGTCTCGTATGCGGTGGACCTGTTGCGGAATGCCATCTCCCGGTGCCCCCCCGGGCTCGCCCCGGAGACGCGTTCTGGAGCCACGCTCAGGGACACGGTGGTCCAGGCCGGACAGGACGCCCCTGGGGCCTTGATCCGCCGGCCCGGACCGGCCGGGGGGGGGGAAAGACCGGCGCTCGGGCAGACGCCCTCCGGACACCCGCTCACGCGACATGCGTGCGCCCGGTTCGCGGGACACGGCCGGAAGCACCGCACGGCGGGCGGCCTTCGGACGCGGGAGAGGGCTTCAAGGCCGTCGACGAGTACCTGGAGCACTCCGGTCCGGGGCTGACGTCGAAGGGGTGGGCGCACTTCATGTCCAGACTCTGCTGCTCTATTCGGGGGAGGGGCACGCACCGCGTCCGAGAGGGGCCGGCCGGGGCGCCGGACCGCCTCCTCGCGAGGCCCGTTCCCTGCGCCCCGTCGACGGGGCGGCGTCACTCTCCGCAATGGAGCAACAGAGTCTGTCCAGTAGCCAAAACCGTGTCCAGGGGGAGCTCGGCCTGGCACTCCGGCCGTAAGAGCCGGGGTATCGAGGGCCCGCAGAGGGCCCCGGCCGTGAAAACGCCCCCGACCCGCGCCGTGAGCGCAGGCCGGAGGCGTGATCACGAAAGCTACTTCTTCTTGCCCTGGTTCTTGACCGCCTCGATGGCCGCTGCTGCCGCGTCCGGGTCGAGGTAGGTGCCGCCCGGGTTGAGCGGCTTGAAGTCGGCGTCGAGTTCGTAGGACAGGGGGATGCCCGTCGGGATGTTCAGGCCCGCGATGTCGGCGTCGGAGACACCGTCGAGGTGCTTGACCAGGGCGCGCAGGCTGTTGCCGTGGGCGGCGACCAGGACCGTGCGGCCGGTCAGGAGGTCGGGGACGATGCTGTCGAACCAGTACGGCAGCATGCGGACGACGACGTCCTTCAGGCACTCCGTGCGCGGGCGCAGTTCCGGCGGGAGGGTGGCGTAGCGCGGGTCGTCGAACTGGGAGTACTCGGCGTCGGTGTCCAGCGGGGGCGGCGGGGTGTCGTAGGAGCGGCGCCACAGCATGAACTGCTCCTCGCCGAACTCCGCGAGGGTCTGTGCCTTGTCCTTGCCCTGGAGGGCGCCGTAGTGACGCTCGTTGAGGCGCCAGCTGCGGTTCACCGGGATCCACAGGCGGTCGGCGGACTCCAGCGCCAGCTGGGCGGTGCGGATGGCACGCTTCTGGAGCGACGTGTGGAGTACGTCGGGCAGCAGGCCGGCGTCCGTCAGCAGCTCACCGCCGCGGACCGCCTCCTTCTCGCCCTTCTCGGTGAGGTTGACGTCCACCCAGCCGGTGAACAGGTTCTTCGCGTTCCACTCGCTCTCGCCGTGGCGGAGGAGGATCAGCTTGTACGGTGCGTCGGCCATGGGCCCGAGCGTAATCGAAGCCCTGGGTGGGCCGCCGCCCCCGTCCGGTGGGTGAGTGGTGGGCCGTCGGGCCGTCGGGCCGTCGGGGCGGGTGGGCGGGGTCCGTTAATCGGGTGGTGAGCGGGTCATCGGCCTTCGTAATATGTGCCTGTCGGTTCAGGTGCTTACATTCGGGGGGTTCCAGGATGTCCGCCATGCGTGCTCGGAAGGTGGTCCGGGAGACCGTGTCCGGGCTGCCGCCCGCCTTCTGGTGGTTGTGGACCAGCACCCTCGTCAACCGCCTCGGCGCCTTCGTCGCCACCTTCATGGCGCTCTACCTCACCCTCGACCGCGGTTACTCCGCCACCTACGCCGGTCTCGTCGCCGCCCTGCACGGCCTCGGCGGGGTGGTGTCGTCCCTGGGCGCCGGAGTGATGACCGACCGGCTCGGGCGGCGGCCCACCCTGCTGGTCGCGCAGGCCTCCACCGCGGTGTGCGTCGCCCTGCTCGGCTTCGTGCGCGACCCCGTCGCCATCGCCGCCGTCGCCTTCCTCGTCGGCATGGCCTCCAACGCCTCCCGGCCCGCCGCCCAGGCGATGATGGCCGACATCGTCCGGCCCGAGGACCGCATCCGCGCTTTCTCCCTCAACTACTGGGCCATCAACCTCGGGTTCGCCGTCTCCACCACGGCCGCCGGCTTCATCGCCGAGCACAGCTACGCCGCCGGTTTCCTCCTCGAGGCCGTGATGACCATGGTCTGCGCGATCGTCGTCTTCGTGAAGCTGCCCGAGTCGAAGCCCGTGCGGAGCGCCGAGGCGGAGCGGGAGGAGGCTGTGGGGCTCGGGACCGTGCTCCGCGACGGGCGGTTCATGGGCGTCGTCGGGCTGTCCTTCCTCGTCGCGCTGATCTTCCAGCAGGGGGCCGTCGGACTGCCCGTCGCGATGGGCGCGGCCGGGTTCACGCCGGCCGACTACGGCATGGCCGTCGCGGTCAACGGTGTCCTCATCGTCGTCCTGCAGATCCCGGTCACCCGGTTCATCGAACACCGCGATCCCGGTCGCCTGCTGGTGGTCTCGTCCCTGCTCGCCGGGTACGGCTTCGGCCTCACCGCCTTCGCCGGGTCGGTCGGCGTCTTCGCGCTCACCGTCTGCGTGTGGACGCTCGCCGAGATCGTTAACGCGCCCACCCAGACCGGGCTCGTCGTCCAGCTGTCACCGGCCCACGGGCGCGGGCGCTACCAGGGCATGTACACCATGTCCTGGGCCGTCGCCGCGCTCGTCGCCCCGCTGATGTCGGGGTTCGTCATCGACCGGTACGGCGCGGAGTGGCTCTGGGGCGTGTGCGCCGTCGTCGGCACGGTGGCGGGGCTCGGGTACGGGCTGCTGATACGACGTGTTCCGGCCGGGGCCGCGATCGCCGCTCCTGTCACTGCCTCCCCCGCACCCGCCCGTTCGAGTGAAGGGCGGTCGGAGGTCGGCGCCGCCTGAGTCCTCCCGGGGCCGGGATGCCGAGGGCCGCGTCGGCCGGACGGCGACGGCAGAAGGACGCCGTCGCCGTCCGGCCGCCGGGGCCCTCGGCGTGGGTGCATGCGGACAAGCGCGAACAGTGCGGCAGCGCGAACAGGGTGCGGCTGGCTCAGCCGCACTGGCAGGGGCTGCCCGACTGGCAGCCGCAACCGCAGCCCGAGCCGCAGCCGCACGCGGCGATCAGGGTCAGGCTCCTGATCTCGGCCGGCTGCTCGGTCTCGCGCTCCCGCGTGGGATCGGGCGTCGTGCCGGTGGAGCCGGGTGAATCGGCCATGGGTCCCTCCTCGAGGACTGGTGCCTGTGCCCATTGGACGCCCGCTCCACCGGGCGTATCAACGGCGCATCAACGGCGCATTGGCACTCGCGCACGCCCCTGGCCGATTCCCCGTGCTGTCCGTGCTGGCCGTGTTCTCCGTGTTCTCTGTGCCGTCCGGTCAGACGTCCTTCGCCGACGTGGCCTGGATGCCGGGCTGGATGTCCGACTGGAGCTCGTCCGCGTGCTCGCCGGTGACCAGGTAGACGACCCGCTTGGCGACCGAGACCGCGTGGTCGGCGTAGCGCTCGTAGTAGCGGCCCAGCAGCGTCACGTCCACGGCCGTCTCGATGCCGTGCTTCCAACGGTCGTCCATCAGGTGCTGGAAGAGCGCGCGGTGCAGCAGGTCCATCTCGTCGTCGTCCTGCTCCAGCTGGAGCGCCAGGTCGACGTCCTTGGTGATGATCACCTCGGCCGCCTTGGCCATCAGGCGCTGGGCGAGCTGGCCCATCTCCAGAATGGTCGCGTGCAGGTCGTGCGGAACGGCACGCTCCGGGTACCGCAGCCGCGCGAGCTTCGCCACGTGCTGTGCCAGGTCGCCGGAGCGCTCCAGATCGGCCGACATCCGCAGCGAGGTGACGACGATCCGCAGGTCGGTCGCCACCGGCTGCTGGCGTGCCAGCAGGGCTATGGCCAGGGCCTCCAGCTCGTGCTGGAGCTCGTCGACCCTCTGGTCGGCCTCGATCACGTTCTCGGCCAGCTTCAGATCGGCGTCGAGGATGGCCGTCGTGGCGCGTCCGATCGCCGACCCGACCAGTCGGGCCATCTCCACCAGACCGTCGCCGATCGAATCCAGTTCCTCGTGGTACGCGTCCCGCATCAGGGTTCCTCTCCTGCGTCCGAAGGGGTTTCGGGAGCCGGGGCTCCCGTGGGAGTTTCGGGGCATTTACCCCGCCACGCAGCCGACAGCGCGAACCCCGCGCGACCGACGGTGCGAACCCCACGCTTTCACGTTCCGTCCCCTACGCGTCCGAATCCGGCCCCTCACATGAATCATCCCTGGCTCCGAGGTGAACTCTGGGCGACGAGTGTTCGAGCTTGCCGTCCTGTGGCTGTGGTCACCGGTCGGCGCATGCCTAACCTGGACACATGGACGTGAACGCGGCGGTCGCCGCAGTGGCAGCGATCGCCGGAGTGCTCACCGGCGTCATCGCCGTGCTGGCGTTCCGCTTCAGCGAGCGCGAACAGAGACGCCCCACTCGTTCCTCGCTGCACACGGACCCGGTGCTGCCGCCGGGCGTGGACACGGTGCTGTCCGTACTGCGTTCCTCCGCCGTCGTCCTGGACGAGGCGGACGGCGTGGTCAAGGCCAGCTCCGCCGCGTACGCCCTCGGGCTGGTCCGCGGGGGGAAGCTCGCCGTGGACCCCATGCTGCAGATGGCCCGCGACACCCGGCGCGACGGCGAGATACGGCAGGTCGAACTGGACCTGCCCCGCCGCGGTACCGGACGCGGCGAGGCCCTCGCCGTCTCCGCGCGGGTGGCCCCCCTCGGCTCCCGCCTCGTCCTGCTGCTTGTGGAGGACCTCACCGAGGCCCGCCGGATAGAGGCGGTACGGCGCGACTTCGTCGCCAACGTCAGCCATGAACTGAAGACTCCGGTCGGCGCGCTCTCCCTGCTCTCCGAAGCCGTCATGGACGCCTCCGACGACCCCCAGGCCGTCGAGCGTTTCGCCGGCCGCATGCAGGGCGAGGCCACCCGCCTCACCAACCTGGTGCAGGAACTCATCGACCTCTCCCGGGTCCAGAACGACGACCCGCTCGAGGACGCCGAACCCGTCCGCGTGGAGGACCTCGTCGCGGAGGCCGTCGACCGCTGCCGGCATGCGGCGGGCACCAAACAGATCACCATGGCCTCGAACGTGTGGATGCCCGAAGGCGCCGATCAGGGCGAGCCCGGGCTCAGGGCGGAATCGACCGCCACCGGCGACCTGCGCATCTGGGGTAACCGGGGCCAGCTCGCCGCCGCCCTCGGTAACCTCGTCGAGAACGCCGTCAACTACTCACCCGCCCGTACACGGGTCGGCATAGCGGCCCGCAGGGCCGGCCACCCGGGCGGGGACATGATCGAGATCGCCGTGACCGACCAGGGCATCGGCATCTCGGAGAAGGAGAAGGAGCGCGTCTTCGAGCGCTTCTACCGGGTCGACCCGGCCCGCTCCCGTGCCACGGGCGGTACGGGTCTCGGCCTCGCGATCGTGAAGCACGTGGCTGCCTCGCACGGCGGGGAAGTCACCGTGTGGAGCGCCGAAGGCCAGGGCTCCACCTTCACCCTGCGGCTTCCCGAGGCCCCCGCCCCCGACCGCACACCCCAGCCGTCCCACCAGGACGAACCCGAAGGCCTCAACGCCGAGACCGGACGGTCCACCTCCTCCCCCCACTCCCCCGACCCATCCGCGTACGAAACGCTTCCCTCCCCGGAGGTCCTTCCGTGACCCGAGTGCTCGTCGTCGAGGACGAGGAGTCCTTCTCCGACGCCCTGTCGTACATGCTCCGCAAGGAGGGCTTTGAGGTCGCCGTGGCGGCCACCGGGCCCGACGGCCTCGACGAGTTCGAGCGCAACGGCGCCGACCTCGTTCTCCTCGACCTGATGCTGCCCGGCCTGCCGGGCACCGAGGTGTGCCGTCAGCTGCGCGGCCGTTCCAACGTCCCCGTCATCATGGTGACCGCCAAGGACAGTGAGATCGACAAGGTGGTGGGCCTGGAGATAGGGGCCGACGACTACGTCACCAAGCCGTTCTCCTCGCGCGAACTGGTCGCCCGTATCCGCGCCGTGCTGCGCCGCAGGGGCGAGCCCGAGGAGGTCGCCCCCGCAGCCCTGGAGGCCGGTCCCGTCCGCATGGACGTCGACCGGCACGTGGTCACCGTGAGCGGCACCAAGGTCGATCTGCCGCTGAAGGAGTTCGACCTGCTGGAGATGCTGCTGCGCAACGCCGGGCGCGTGCTGACCCGGATGCAGCTCATCGACCGGGTCTGGGGCGCCGACTACGTGGGCGACACCAAGACCCTCGACGTCCACGTCAAGCGGCTGCGCGCCAAGATCGAGCCGGACCCGGGCGCGCCGCGCTACCTGGTGACGGTCCGCGGGCTCGGCTACAAGTTCGAGCCGTAGCCGGACCCCGGGGCCGGGCCGCCTTCGTCCGTCGCCCGGCACCCGGTCACTGAGTACGCCGGTGGGCGGGACCCGCGCAGGGTCCCGCCCACCGGCGTACTCAGTGCGTGCGCGTGTATGCGCGCTGCCGCTGCCGCTGCCGCTCAGTCGCCGGCCGGCTGGCTGGCCGAGGCGGCGTCGGTCGGGGTGCCCTCGGGGTCGTCCGTCGCGTCGGTGGAGCCCCCGGTCTCCTCGGTCTCCTCAGCCCCGTCGGTTGCGCTCGGCGAGCCCTCGGCCTCGTCGGTGGCTTCCGGTGACGGCTCGGCCGAGGCCTCCGGCGCGGTCGGGATGTCGCTCGGGCCCCAGTCGTTGAAGAAGCCCTCGGCCGGGTGGACGAGGGCGCGCAGGCTCACGTCACCGGTCTCGCTGAAGGTGAACGTGACCGGCTGCGCGTTGCCGTCCTGGACGGCCTCGCGGCTGCTGGGCAGCACGGCCGAGGCGTTGCCCGCGCCACCGAGGATGAGCCGGCCGCCGGCCGGGACGGTCAGGCTGCCGCCCTCGGCGGGGGAGAGCTCCGCGGTCTTGCCGGTGCCGGGAAGGGCGACCGACTCCAGCGTCTGGTCCGTGGTGCCCTCGTTGAACAGGGTCGCGGAGACGACGGCCGGGCCCGTGGACTCGCGGTCCGGCTGGGTGACGACGATGGCGTTCTGGACCTTGATGACGCCGACGGTCGTCGCGGCGTTGTCCGGCTGGACCTGCAGGGTCTGGGCGTTGTTGCCGGCCGCGCACGCGGAGAGCGGGGCGATCGAGAAAGCGATGGCGGCGGCGATGGCGCCGCGTCGAAGGCTGCTGCTCACGGCGGCGGCAACTCCTTGACTCGAGCGAGCGGGGGCGACCGGTCAGCCGCCCTGAGTGTCTGTCAGTCGCTGCCAGTGCGTGTCTGCCAGCGGCCTCAGGTTATCGAGCCGCTCTCGTACGCCCGCACCCGACCCTCCCCGCGGCGTCCACTGTTCACCCTGAATCACCCCGGACGACGCGCACGGGCACCGCGGACGCCCTCGGCCGCGTGCGGTCCCCGAGCGGGACGCCCGGTCGGGGACGAGCGAGCGCGAGTCCGCATGGACGTCGGCTGTGATGTCCGCGCGTGACGCCTGTCGCCGACTCGCGTCAGTGACCCGCGGGTTGCTTCGGCCGGATGTTCCTCCCGCATTCGCATAAGTACGGCCGGGGGTGTCCGCCCCTCGGTGCGGCACATATTCCGTGAAGGAATGCGGGGCCGGGCCGGAAAATACGGCAGGTGGTCGGGAAATTGATCACCGGCGGCGCGTCCGGGGGGCGCGTGATCAATTTTGGATTCGACCGGAACCCGGCCGCCCGCACCGAACGGAGTAGCGGAACTCGCGCACTTGGAGTCGGACATACGGGGACGTATGGGTGTCGGTGAGAGGCTCTGGATGCGTGTAACGTACGCGTTTCGCTCGCCCCGGAGGGCCCCTCCGACCTGCGAATACCTGCCTCCGCTCGATGGTCGAAGCACGTTCCTGATGCTGTTGTCAAGCCCTGAGAATGGCCCTGACCTGCGAAAACGCCATTCAGAACACGCCGTATCCGTGTTACCCTTGATAGCCACGGAAGGGGTACCTGTCACATGACGTTCAAGGTTGGCGACACCGTGGTCTATCCCCATCACGGGGCCGCGCTGATCGAGGCTATCGAAACTCGCCAGATCAAAGGCGTGGACAAGACCTACTTGGTGCTGAAGGTCGCCCAGGGTGACCTGACGGTACGTGTGCCAGCGGACAATGCGGAGTTCGTCGGCGTGCGTGATGTGGTCGGTCAGGACGGGCTGGACCGGGTCTTCGAGGTGCTGCGCGCACCGTATGCCGAGGAGCCCACGAACTGGTCCCGCCGGTACAAGGCAAACCTGGAGAAGCTCGCCTCGGGCGATGTCATCAAGGTCGCGGAAGTCGTGCGTGACCTGTGGCGTCGTGAGCGTGAGCGCGGACTCTCCGCCGGTGAGAAGCGGATGCTCGCCAAGGCGCGCCAGATTCTGGTCAGCGAGCTCGCTCTCGCGGAGAAGACCAACGAGGACAAGGCCGAAGCTCTCCTCGACGAGGTTCTCGCCTCCTGAGGCGACGAAGGCAGCAGGCGGGGCACGGACGGAGCTTCGTCGCCCGGTGCTCGGTGGCACGCCGAATTCCACGTGCGCTCCGAGGACCAGCACACCGAAATGCCGTGGTGCCCGATGACGTGTGTGAAGTCGCCGGGCGCTGCGGCATGTCCGCATCCGGACACCGTCCGTATACCGCGCAGCCCGTACGCTTCGCACCCGCCGAGCTTCCCCGCACTGTGCCGGGCCCGGGCGGTCGACCCGACCAGAGTCACGGAAGGGGCTGGTCAAGGCGGTATGCCCGGCACTGCCCCCACTCCACGAGCAGGGGCTACGCCCAGGCCATACCCACCCGGCCCGAGCACACAAACCTGACAGGAACCAATGTCTGACGCTCCCCTCCCGCAGCCGCCGGCACAGCCCGCGTCCGGCCGCCCGACCGCCCGCACGGCGGCCGTGATCCCGGCCGCCGGCCGGGGTGTGCGCCTCGGCCCGGGCGCGCCCAAGGCGCTCCGCACCCTGGGCGGCACACCCATGCTCATCCACGCGATTCGCGCGATGGCCGATTCCCGAGCCGTCTCCCTGGTCGTCGTCGTGGCCCCGCCCGAGGGCGCCGCGGAGGTCAAGACGCTGCTCGACGCGCACTCGCTGCCCGACCGCACCGATTTCGTCGTCGTCCCCGGCGGACAGACCCGCCAGGAGTCCGTGAAACTCGGCCTCGACGCGCTGCCGCCCGGCTTCGACATCGTCCTGGTGCACGACGCGGCCCGCCCGCTGGTCCCCGTCGACACCGTGGACGCCGTCGTCGAGGCCGTCCGCGACGGCGCCCCCGCCGTGGTCCCGGCGCTGCCGCTCGCCGACACCGTCAAGCAGGTCGAGCCCGCCGCAGTCCCCGGCGAACCGGAGCCCGTGGTCGCCACCCCCGACCGGTCCCTGCTGCGCGCCGTGCAGACCCCGCAGGGCTTCGACCGGGCCGCGCTGGTGCGCGCGCACGGGACGGTGACCGACAACGTCACCGACGACGCGAGCATGGTCGAGCAACTGGGCCTGAACGTCGTCACCGTGCCCGGCCACGAGGAGGCGTTCAAGGTCACCCGCCCCCTCGACCTCGTCCTCGCCGAGGCGGTCCTCGCCCGCAGGAGGCTCAACGATGGCTTCTGAGCCGCAGGCCGTCCTTCCGCAGGTCGGCATCGGGACCGACATCCACGCCTTCGAGGACGGCCGGGAGCTGTGGTGCGCCGGTCTGAAGTGGGAGGGCCAGGGGCCCGGACTCACCGGGCACTCCGACGCCGACGTCGTGGCGCACGCCGCCTGCAACGCCCTGTTCTCCGCCGCCGGCCTCGGCGACCTGGGACAGCACTTCGGCACCGGGCGCCCCGAGTGGTCCGGAGCCTCCGGCGTGACCCTGCTGACCGAGGCCGCAGGGATCGTCCGGGCGGCCGGGTTCCGGATCGGCAACGTGGCGGTGCAGGTCGTCGGCGACCGTCCCAAGATCGGCAAGCGCCGGGACGAGGCCCAGAAGATCCTCTCCGAGGCCGCCGGGGCACCTGTGTCGGTCTCCGGCGCCACCACCGACGGACTCGGCTTCCCGGGCCGAGGCGAAGGACTGATGGCTGTCGCCACCGCCCTCGTCGTCCGGACCGACCGGGACTGACCGGGACTGACCGTCCTCCGGGCGGGACAGGGCCGCCGACCGCTCGGACCGCGGAACCGTCGCCCGCGCGGACCGGGGTCCCCGTCCGTGCAGACCGGGGCGGTCGTTCGTGCGGCTGTGGCGGCTGTCCGTGTGGGCTGGAGACGGTCATCCGTGTGGGCCGGGGCGGCTGTCCGTGTGGGTCGGGGTCGTCGTTCGTGTGGGTCGGGGCGGTCGTTCGTGCGGCTGTGGCGGCTGTCCGTGTGGGCTGGAGACGGTCATCCGTGTGGGCCGGGGCGGCTGTCCGTGTGGGTCGGGGTCGTCGTTCGTGTGGGTCGGGGCGGTCGTTCGTGCGGCTGTGGCGGCTGTCCGTGTGGGCTGGAGACGGTCATCCGTGTGGGCCGGGGCGGCTGTCCGTGTGGGTCGGGGTCGTCGTTCGTGTGGGTCGGGGCGGTCGTTCGTGCGGCTGTGGCGGCTGTCCGTGTGGGCTGGAGACGGTCATCCGTGTAGGTCGGGGCTGCCGTCCGTGTGGATCGGATGGTTGTCCGTGTGGATCGGATGGTTGTCCGTGTGGATCGGATGGTTGTCCGTGTGGATCGGGGTCGTCGTTCGTGTGGACCGGGGTCGCCGTTCGTGCGGACCCGGGTCGCCGTACGCGTCGACCGGGGCAGTCGCCCGCGCGGATCCGGAGCGACCGAAACGCCGGGCGGGCACAGCGGGAAGGGGCGCGAGGCACCGCCCCGGGCCGACTACCCTGGAGGGGTGACTATTCGCCTGTACGACACCAGCGCCCGGCAGATTCGTGACTTCACCCCGCTCCAGCCGGGTTGTGTCTCGATCTACCTGTGCGGTGCCACCGTGCAGGCGGCACCGCACATCGGGCACATCCGCTCGGGGCTGAACTTCGACATCATGCGCCGCTGGTTCGAGTACCGCGGCCTGCGGACGACGTTCATCCGCAACGTCACGGACATCGACGACAAGATCATCGCGAAGTCCGCGGAGCAGGACCGCCCCTGGTGGTCCATCGGCTACGAGAACGAGCGTGCCTTCACCGACGGCTACCGGGCCCTCGGCTGCCTCCCCCCGACCTACGAGCCGCGCGCCACCGGCCACATCACCGAGATGGTCGAGATGATGCGCGGCCTCATCGAGCGCGGCCACGCCTACGACGCCGACGGCAACGTCTACTTCGCCGTCACCTCGTTCCCCGAGTACCTGGGGCTGTCCAACCAGGAGCTCGACAACCTTCTCCAGCCGTCGGGCGAGGGCGAGACCGGCAAGCGCGACCCGCGCGACTTCGCCATGTGGAAGGCGGCCAAGCCAGGCGAGCCGAGCTGGGAGTCACCGTGGGGCCGCGGGCGCCCCGGCTGGCACCTCGAGTGCTCGGCGATGGCGCACAAGTACCTCGGCACCGCCTTCGACATCCACGGCGGCGGCCTCGACCTGGTCTTCCCACACCACGAGAACGAGATCGCCCAGGCCAAGGCCTACGGCGACGAGTTCGCCCGGTACTGGGTGCACAACGCCTGGGTCACCATGAGCGGCGAGAAGATGTCGAAGTCGCTCGGCAACTCGGTGCTCGTCGGCGAGATGGTCAAGCGCCGGCGGCCCATCGTGCTCCGCTACTACCTCGGCACCCCGCACTACCGCTCGATGATCGAGTACAGCGAGGAGGCTCTGCGCGAGGCGGAGTCCGCGTTCGCGCGGATCGAGGGCTTCATCCAGCGGGTCGGTGAGCTGACCGGCACCGCGGGCGCCGTCGAGCCGGCGGCCGAGGTGCCGTTCGCCTTCGCCGAGGCCATGGACGACGACCTCGGCGTGCCGCAGGCCCTGGCGGTGCTCCACACCACCGTCCGGCAGGGCAACAGCGCACTGGCCGCCGACGACAAGGAAGCGGCCGTCGCCCGCCTCGCCGAGGTGCGCGCCATGCTCGCCGTCCTCGGCCTGGACCCCCTGGACGCGCACTGGGCCGGCGGCGCCGGCCGCGGCGACGATCTGCACGGCGTCGTCGACACCCTCGTCCGCATGGTCCTCGACCAGCGCGAGGCCGCCCGTGCCCGCAAGGACTGGTCTACCGCGGACGCCATCCGCGACCAGCTCGGCCAGTCCGGACTGGTCATCGAGGACGGCCCGCAGGGACCCCGCTGGAGCCTCGGCCCGCGCTGACGCCGACACACGACCGCGGCACAGCCGCAAGATCGAGTGTGCCGCCCGGGCCTCCGGGCGGCACACTGCATAGACGTAACACCGACACACCGACACACCAGCACACCGACGCGATACACGCGACACCGACGTGGGTACGCAGATCCGTACGCACGCACGACTTCATGGAGACGGGTACATCATGGCCGCGAACAACCGCCGCATGTCCGGCAAGAAGGGCGCGCAGGTCGGCAGTGGCGGCCAGCGACGCCGGGGCCTGGAGGGCAAGGGACCCACGCCCCCCGCCGAGATGCGCAAGGGACACGCCAAGCAGCGCATCGCCCAGGCGAAGACCCGCCGGGCCGTCGGACGCACCCCTCAGCGGCGCGGCGGTGGCCGTTCGACCTCCGAACTCGTCGTCGGGCGTAACCCCGTCGTCGAGGCGCTGCGGGAAGGCGTGCCCGCCTCCACGCTGTACGTCCAGCAGTTCATCGACAACGACGAGCGGGTGCGCGAGGCGCTCCAGCTCGTGGCCGAGCGCGGCGGCATCAACCTCATGGAGGCGCCCCGTCCCGAACTCGACCGGATGACCAACGGCCTGAACCACCAGGGCCTGGTCCTCCAGGTCCCGCCCTACGAGTACGCGCACCCCGAGGACCTCGTAGCGGGCGCCCACGACGAGGGCCAGGACCCGCTGATCGTCGCCCTCGACGGCGTCACCGATCCGCGCAACCTCGGCGCTGTCGTCCGCTCCGTCTCCGCCTTCGGCGGCCACGGCGTCGTCGTCCCCGAGCGGCGTGCCGCCGGAATGACCGCCGGTGCCTGGAAGACGTCCGCCGGTGCAGCCGCTCGTACGCCCGTCGCGCGTGCCACCAACCTGACGCGGACCCTGGAGGCGTACAAGAAGGCGGGGATCGCGATCGTCGGGCTGTCCGCCGACGGAGAGGCCGAGATCGGCGAACTGCAGGCGCTGGCCGGTCCCGTCGTGATCGTCGTCGGCAGTGAGGGCAAGGGGCTGTCCCGACTCGTCGGCGAAACCTGCGACTTCCGGGTGCGGATCCCGATGCCGGGGGGCACCGAGTCCCTGAACGCCGGTGTCGCGGCGGGAGTCGTGCTGTACGAGGCGGCACGCCGCCGCGCCTGAACGGATGTCCGACAACTTCACTCGTACGGGGTATTCCGTGTAGTCCGGACAGGTGGGGGACATGCTTGACGCGGTCCGGACACATCCGGTGCGTCAAAGCAGTGTCCTAACGTCACGTCACTCGGTTAGATGAGTGTGGACACCAGAACACCCCGCACGCCCACGGGGGACCGCTCGTCAGGACTCGACGACGCTCCCGCGCTGAGCATGGTGAAGGTGCCGAGCGATCCGGCGCAGGTCATCGTCAATCACGTCAGCTTCCGCGTGCAGCTGGGCGTCTCGAACCGACGCGTCCAGTCCTCGCGGATCGCACGGCACCTGATCGCGGCCGAGGACACGGCCCGCATCCCCGTCGTCACCACCGTGGGCACCCCGGGCCGGACCGCGGCCCGGCGGCCTCCCGTCGTCTGGAGCGGCCGCTCGGCCCCCGACGACACCGGCGCGCACCGACTCCTCCAGGCTGTGCGGCACGAAGGCCTCCACCACGCCGACGAACCGCTCGCCGACGCCGGCACCACCCAGGTCATCCCCCACGTCGGCGACGGTTACGGCTACGCCGAGGACCCGGCGGCCCAGACTCCCGAGACCCCCGTCATCGGCCCCCAGCGCACCCACGGCGGCCGGCAGCCCCTGCTGCCCCCCATGCGCACCGTCGGCAGCGCCTACGACGAACCGGCGTACGGCGGCCAGGGCTACGACGAGAACGGTTACGGCCACCAGGGGTACGGCGAACAGGGCGACGAAGGCGGCGAGTACGGGGACGCCGACGGCCACCGGACCGCCACCGGCCCTGGCACCGGCGGCCTCCGCGCCCGGCGCCACGGCGACGACCCGGCCCGGCACGCCTACTACCCCGGCCGCCGGATGAACCTCGGGGGCGTCCTGCTTCCGCTGCGCCTCTTCCTCGGCTTCATCTCCATCTACGCCGGCATGGGCAAACTCTGCGACCCGCTCTACTTCGACGGCGGCGAGCGCGGCTCCATGGTGAAGTGGCTCACGACCCTGCACCCCTGGGACGTCGCCCAGCCGCTCCAGCAGTTCGCTCTCGAGCACCCCATCGGCGCCGGCCTCGTCGTCGCCTTCCTCCAGGTGATCGTCGGCGTCCTCACCATCCTCGGCTGCTGGCAGCGCGTCGGCGCCGCCATCGGGGCCCTGCTCTCCGCCGCGCTGCTGGTCACCGTCAGCTGGAAGAGCGTCCCCGCCTACGACACGCCCGACATCATCTACCTCGCCGCATGGTCCCCGCTGATCATCGCCGGCGCTCCCGTCTACTCCGTCGACGGCCGCCTCGCCGCCCGTGCCTGGCGCCGCCTCGGACCCGGCTCCGCCATCCGGGACCTGCGCCGCTACGTGCTGCGCCGCGGTGCCCTCGTCACCGTCGTCGTCTGCGGACTCACCCTGCTCATCGGCTCGCTGCTCGGGGGTGCCGTGCGGGACGCCGACCGCGTAATCGTCCCCGGCCCCGGAGAGGCCCCGCGCAACGAACTCCCCGGCTCCCCGCTTCCGAAGGAGCCCGGCGAACCCCGGAAGGAGACTCCGTCCGCCTCCACTCCGCCCACCCGGGGCGCCACGTCCGGAGCCGACGGCGCCGATCCGTCCGCCGGCACCACCACCCCCGGCGCGGCCAGCGACACCGGCGGCGGTGTCACCGGCGCGCCCAGCCAGACCCAGGGCACCATCGGTGAGGCCCCGCCCCAGCAGTCGTCCCCGGTGGAGCAGGCCCCGAGCACCAGCTCCGGCCCCACCTCGAGCGGCGGCACCACGGGAAGCGGCGGCGGAGGCGTCCCGAGCGACGGCGGAGGGGACGAGGGCCCGGCGTCCGAGGAGCCCGGTCGGCTCGTGGGCGGGTTGCTGGGGTAGGCCGTCAGGCCGCCGCGTACATCAGGACAGGCGCAGTCACCACGACGACGGGGTCCCGCACGGCACTGCCGTGCGGGACCCCGTCGTCGTGGAGGGCTGGGACTCAGCGGCTCTGGGAGGCCAGTTCCTTCGCCGCCTCCGTCAGGTCCTTCGCGGTGTCGATCGCCCGCCAGTAGGAGCCCTGCGGAACCGGGAACCCGGCCAGTCGACGCTCACGGGCCAGCCGTGGGAACGTGGTGCGCTCGTGGTCGCCGCGCTCCGGCAGCAGAGCGGCGAACCCGGGGGAGAAGACGTACACGCCCGCGTTGATCTCGAACGTCGACGGCGGCGACTCGATGAAGTCGGTGATGTGACCGAACCCGTCGGTCTGCACCGCCCCCCACGGAATGCGCGGGCGGGCCAGGGCGAGGGTCGCGACGGCGCCCCGCTCGGTGTGGAAGTCCGCCATGTCGCGCAGCGAGAAACGGGTCCAGATGTCGCCGTTCGTCGCGTACCAGGGCTGGTCCGGGTGCGGCAGCCGGGCTGCGGCGTACCTCAGACCGCCGCCCCGGCCGAGCGGCTCCGTCTCGACGACGGTGGTGACGGAGAGCGGCAGATCGGTGGACTCCAGCCACTCCTGCAGCACCTCGGCGAGATGACCGCAGGAGACGACGACATCCGTCACACCCTCCTCGGCGAGCCAGGAGAGCTGATGGCCGATGATCGGGGTCCCCGTACCGGGAATCTCGACCATCGGCTTGGGCCGGTCGTCGGTGTAGGGACGAAGCCGGGAGCCTTGGCCGCCGGCCAGGACGACGGCTTGAACGGGGCGCGACGCGGCACTCGGATGAGTCATGAGCGCACCCTACGCGGCGCCCGGAAGGCAGGACCGAGGGCACCGGGGCAGGGGACGCCCCGGGGCTGACCGAGTCCGGCCCAGGGGGCGGACGGGGCCCGGCCGAGAGCCGAGCGGAGGACCGGCCGGAAGCCGCAAGTCGGAAGCCGCAAGCCGCAAGCCGCAAGCCTGGCTGAGTAGTGGGCGCGGGCTCAGCCGTGGGCGGTGAGCACCCCCGAGGCGAAGGAGGTGTCGCAGACCGGACGGGAGTAGGACTGGGCCTGGGTGGGGCCGTACATCCGGACCGCCGCCTTGCCGAGGGCACGCGCGATCGACGTACAGTGCCGCGCCAGCGACGGGCGGTCGTTCACCGCCTGCTGGAGGTGGGTGAGGGCGACGCCTGGGTTCTCCTCCTGCAACTCGACCAGGAGCGTCTCCCGCAGGACCTCGTGCGGGGCCCGCTCGGCGGCGCGCGAGGACGCGTGGGACGAGGAGGCGTCGGACACGGCGGTGTCGGCGGCGGCGAGGACCGGACTCGAAGGGCTCCCCGACCAGTTGACCTGGGCGACCGCGAGAGTCCCGGAGAACACCAGGACGACGGGCAGGACGAAGGCGAGGGTGCGGCCGACCCGGCGGGCGGGGCCCCGGCCGCGTCGCGTCTGAGGGTTAGTGGAGTGCTTCACGCGTGTGAGGGTAGCGTCTGGTAATGGCATGGAGGCATTCAGTCACCGGTTCGGGTGACATGACGGGGAAGATTCGCGGGTAGCGCGTTGACGCGCGATGGTTGAAATGACGCGTATGGCAGGGTGTTTGCCGCCGTGGGAGACGCAACGAAGAGGGCCCCGCAGTGTGCTGCGGGGCCCTCTTCATCAACTCGGGTGAATTACCCGGGCCGTCGTGTTTCGGAGGCGACGACGCCCGGCTCAGTCGGACAGGCGTGCGCCCGACGACGTCGAGAACACGTGGCTCTCGCCGGGCCGCGGCACGACGTGCAGCGTGCTGCCCTTCTCCGGCACGTTGCGGCCGCCGACGCGGACGACGAGTTCCTTGGACTCGTCGCCGACCTTGGCGGTGCCGTACACGAACGCGTCGGAGCCCAGCTCCTCCACCACGTTGACGGTGACCGCGAGGCCCAGGCCGGACTCGGCACCGGCCACGTCGAAGTGCTCGGGACGGACGCCGACGGTCACGGTCTTGTCGGTGGCGGCGGCCAGCACGTCACGGTCCATCGGGACCACCGAGTTGCCGAACTTCACGCCGCCGTCGGCGATCGGCACCTCGACGAGGTTCATCGCCGGGGAACCGATGAAGCCGGCCACGAAGAGGTTGGCGGGCCTGTCGTACATGTTGCGCGGGGTGTCGACCTGCTGGAGCAGACCGTCCTTGAGGACCGCCACACGGTCGCCCATGGTCAGCGCCTCGACCTGGTCGTGGGTGACGTAGACGGTGGTGATGCCCAGGCGGCGCTGCAGCGAGGCGATCTGCGTACGGGTGGACACACGGAGCTTGGCGTCCAGGTTGGACAGCGGCTCGTCCATGAGGAACACCTGCGGTTCACGCACGATCGCGCGGCCCATGGCGACACGCTGGCGCTGACCGCCGGAGAGCGCCTTCGGCTTGCGGTCCAGGTACTCCGTCAGGTCGAGGATCTTTGCGGCCTCCTCGACCTTCTTCCGGATCTCCGCCTTGTTGACGCCGGCGATCTTGAGCGCGAAGCCCATGTTGTCGGCGACCGTCATGTGCGGGTACAGGGCGTAGTTCTGGAACACCATGGCGATGTCCCGGTCCTTCGGCGGCAGGTGCGTGACGTCGCGCTCACCGATGCGGATGGCGCCGTCGTTCACGTCCTCGAGCCCCGCCAGCATGCGGAGCGAGGTGGACTTGCCGCAGCCGGACGGGCCGACGAGCACGAGGAACTCCCCGTCCTCGATGTCGATCTCCAGCGCGTCCACGGCGGGCTTGGTCGAACCGGGGTAGATCCGGGTCGCCTTGTCGAACGTGACAGTGGCCATGGTGAGGGGCCCCCTTCTACCGGCAGGAACGTGCCGGACGATCCGAGTAGGAAGGTGGTGCCACGACGGGATGTTCCGTTGTGGTTCCGTGTGGTGCAGTCCACAAGGGTGAACTGGCACAGGACGGTACCTGGCGTTCACCTGTCTGTCAGTACCCGCGGCCCTGTGAACTTCGCGGAAACTTTCGAATGCCGTCCGGTCGGGCCCGGGATCACCCGTCGGTCGCATACCGGTCCGCCAGTACCGCCACGGCCGCCGCGACCGCCCGTCGCAGCTCCGCCGGGCCGAGCACCTCCGCCTCGGTGCCGAGCCGGAGCAGGTCGCCGGTCGCGATCGCCTCCGACTCGACGGACAGCCGCACCTCGACCCACCCCTCACCGTCCGGCGGCCCCGGGTCCGCGAGCGCCCGGGCGCCCGCCGCCCCGAACTGCATCGGCAGCAGCTTCTGCCCGCGCGGCGAGAGCCGCAGCCGGGCCGTGCCCTGGTACAGGGCAGCCTCCAGCTGCCGGGAGGACTCCGCCCAGTACGCGGCGAGATCGAACCCGGCGGGACGGGTGAACAGGTCGCCTGTCTCCTCCACCGCCTGGAAACGCGACACCCGGTACGTGCGCACGGCGTCCTCCGCCAGCGCCACCAGGTACCAGATGCCGCCCTTCAGTACGAGACCCAGCGGGCGCACCTCCCGGCGGACCTCGCCGCGCCAGCGCCGGTAGTGGGTGCGCAGCACCCGCCGCTCCCACACCGCCCGCGCGACGGACTCCAGGAGCGGCACGGGGTCGGCGCCCCGGAACCACGCCGGCGCGTCCAGATGGAACCGCTCGCGCACCTGCCGTGCCCGTCCGGCCAGTTCGCCCGGCAGCGCGGCCTCCACCTTCAGCTGGGCGCTCGCCAGGACAGCGCCCAGTCCCAACTCCCTGGCCGGCCCCGGCAGCCCGGCCAGGAACAGCGAACCGGCCTCCGCGTCCGTCAGCCCGGTCAGCCGGGTGCGGTACCCGTCCATCAGGCGGTAGCCGCCCTCGGGTCCGCGCTCCGCCCGCACCGGCACCCCGGACGCGCCGAGCGCCTCGACGTCCCGGTAGACGGTGCGCACCGACACCTCGAGCTCCGCCGCGAGTTCGGGGGCGGTCATCCGGCCGCGGTTCTGCAGCAGCAGGAGCAGGGAGAGAAGCCGGTCGGCACGCACGGGGCGCATTCTCCCGCGTCCCGGCCGTACCTGACAGAGGGTGTCAGGTACGGCTCCCAGGATGGTCGTGCCGCCGGCGCGGGACAGCCCTCGCCGGCGGCACGACCGAAGGAGCACATCCATGCCCACCACCCGGACCACCGGCCACTTCACCTTCGCCGACTGGAAGGAGGTCCCCGTGGGCCCGGAGAACACCCTGCCCCGGCTCGCGCACGCCACCGTCACCAACGCCTTCACGGGGGGCATCGAGGCCGAGTCCACGACCTGCGACTACGCGATCTCCTACCTGACCGGCACGACCGGCTCCTTCGCGGGGATGGAACTCGTCCGCGGCCGTGTCGACGGCCGTGAGGGCACCTTCGTCGTCGAGGAGCGGGGGCGCTTCACCCCCGACGGGAGCGTCCACTGTTCCTTCGAGGTCGTCGAGGGCTCGGGCACCGGGGAACTGGCCGGGCTGCGCGGCACCGGCGAGTTCACCTACCGGCACGGGGAGACGAAGGTGCCGTACACCTTCGCGTACGGACCGGAGTGAGCGCGGCGGCACTCAAAGCGCGTGGCCGGGCGAAACCGGCTCTGTGTACAGTGGACCCGCCTTCGCGCGCTCCGCGTGTGCGCGGCGCCTCCTTAGCTCAGATGGCCAGAGCAACGCACTTGTAATGCGTAGGTCGTCGGTTCGAATCCGACAGGGGGCTCCGGAAAAGGCCAGGTCACATAGCCCGTGACCTGGCCTTTTGTGTTGCTCGGGGGTATGACACGTCACACGGCCCGGGTGCCGCGGGGTGGCTTGCGTGAGCGATGCGTGAGCGGAGGAGGATTCGGCCCTACTTCCTGGGCTTCTTCCGCCGGGCCTTCTTCCTGCCCTCAGCCGGGGTCTTCTCGGCGCGCTTGGCCTTCCTCCGGACCTTCTCCGCTTGGCGGGCGGCTTCCTCTGCCTTCGCCTTGCGCTGGAGCGGGACCAGCTTGGCGGTGGCCTCGGCGGCGCTCCTGCCGACGTGGGGCAGGACGCTCTGGTAGATGTCCCGCGTGATGCGGGTGTCGCTGTGCCCGAGGGTGTCCGACACGATCTTGACATCGATGCCGGCGGCGAGCATGAGGGTGGCCGCGCCGTGCCGGAGGTCGTGCAGCCGGATCGGCGGGAGGCCGGAGGCGGCGACGAGACGATCGAAGAGGTCGGTGACCTTGCCGGGGTGGAGCCAGGAGCCGTCCTCCTGGGTGAAGACGAGCCCGGTGTTCACCCAGGCCGAGCCCCACTCCGCGCGGTCGACCTCCTGCTGCTTGTGGTGCCGCTCCAGGACGCCGACGGTGTCGTCGTCCAGGGCGACGACGCGGAAGCCGCTGTCGGTCTTCGGCTCCGACGCTTCCACGCCCCACCCGTCTTGCACGAGCTGGCCGGTGACCGTGAGGGAGCGCCCGTCGAGGTTGGTCTCCGACCAGGGCTGACCGCACGCTTCACCGCGCCGCAGGCCGCGGAAGGCGATCAGGTGCCACATGGCGTACAGCCGGTCCTCGGCCACGAAGTCAAGGAAGGCACCGGTCTGTTCCGGTGTCCAGACCATGACGGGGGAGGGCTTCTCGCCGGTCTGCTGCCACCGGGCGACCCGCTCGTCCGTCCACACCAGGGCCTTCGGCTTGCGGACCGGGTCGATCTCGACGTGGGCCGCCGGGTTGAACGTGATGATCTGCTGGCCGATCGCGTCGTTCAGGGCGGCGCGGAGGGTGGCCTTGATGTGCTGACGCGTGGACGGCCCGGTGACGCGGCGGAAGGGCGGCATCGCGTCGATCGCCGCCTTCATCGCCTTGCGGCGAGCCCGGTTCTCCACGCCCTTCCAGGGCACGGCCGCCAATTCCTCGACCGCCGCACGCCGCTGGGCGTTCTGCTCCAGGATCTCGGCGTTGGCGTCGGTGATGGCGGTGAACATCTCGCTGAGGTGGCTCACGCGCAGCCGGTCGAGCCTTCGGTCGCCGATGTGGGGCTTGAGGTGCACGCGAACGTCGGTCTCGTAGCGGCTGATGCCCGACTTCCGGATGCGCTTGCCCGCGAGCCACCGGTCCAGCCACTCGCCCACGGTGAGGCTGCCCACGAGGTCCTGGCCGGCGTTGAGTCGCCGCCTCGTCTCCTCCACATCGGGGAAGGGCAGCTTGGCACGGCTGACCTCGGACAGCATCTCGGCGATCAGCTGCACGCCCTCGGGGTCGTCCGACTCGGCGAGGCCCAGAAGCGCGCGTACGTGGTCGAGGTCGGCCTGGGCCGCCTTGAGACTGCCGTACCCACCACGGGCGAAGGAGCGCCTGCTGCCGTCCTCGCGTGGCGGCAGCTCCTGGCGTATGGAGTAGGTGCAGTGGTTCCTGCTGTTCCGCTTCGGGCAGGAGAAGCCGAGCTCCTTGCCGGTCTTCGGGTCGCGGCAGGAGCAGCGGCGGTAGGTGGAGCCCTTCAAAGGCGTTCCTCCAGGGTGGTGTTGAGTTTGGTTTCGGGCGGATCGAGGTCGCCCAGTGCGGGTGGCAGGTCGGGCGGGCTGGCTCCCTCCTCGCGGAGTTCGCGGCGGAGATGGCGGAGGGTGTACTTGGCGGAGATGGCCTGGTCGGCGTACTCGATCCGCTTGCGCTCGGCTTCTTCCTGCTGGGCGCGGCTGGTGGCTGCCTTGGCGGCGAACCGCACCCGTTCTTCCTCTTCGAGCGCGGCGAGGGCGGTGCGTACGAGGCTGGCGTGATGCTCGAAGTCGGGGACCAGGCCCGCGTCGTGACCGGGCACCTCCTGCTCACCGGTAAAGCGTCGTAGGGCGTCCCAGGTGGGCACGAGGTCCCGGAACGGAAGTTCCTGGGTCTCTTCGACGTAGCCGACCGGGAAGATGAGGCAGACCGGGTACGTCTCCAGGGCGGTGGCCAGGACCATCACGTCCACCAGCGGAAGGTTGGCCCGGCGTCCGGACTCCATGTTGGCGATCACGTTGCGCGGGATGGGATGCCCCAGCCGCTCGCACTGGTCCGCCAGGTCTTGCGCGCTCCACCCTTTCTCCCTCCTTCTCCGGCGGACTTCGCCGGCCACGTTGGCCTTGATCCGGTCCGCCCACTCCGGGACGTCGTCGTCCTCATCAGCATCCATACCGCGTTGTGTCATAGAGACACATTAGCTTGGTCATCCTGGTTGGTGGACGCCTGGAGCCGGACGTGATGGGCACGTTCGCCGAGGGCTGTACCGAAAGGGGCGCACTGCATGCGCGACGACGCGACGGCCGGACGATCGAAGGGGATGAGCCGGGAGGAGTTGCTCGCCCTCCCCGTGGCCGTTGACCTGGATACAGGCAATCGAGCCCTGGGGCTGGGGCGGAGCAAGGGGTACGAGCTGGCGAAGCGGGGCGAGTACCCGTGCAAGGTGCTGCGGCTGGGCAACGCCTATCGGGTGGTGACCGCGGATCTGCTGGAGCTGCTCGGGCTGGCGGCGTGAAGGAGCGGCAGCGTAGCAGTCGGTTCTGCGCTGAGCTGACACAGAAGCGCTGGACTGTCGCCAGGCGTGGACGTACTGTCCCTGTTCCCCGCCCGTGGCCGACAGCCCACGAGAAACGGGTGAGCCCCCGGCGCGCCAACGCCGGAGGCCCAACCAGCACACTCCATCGCCCGCATCCCCGCGAACGACCCGCGCCCGCCGGGCCTGCACGCCCGGCGACGCAAGAAGAGGAGCCGCCCAGTGGAACCCGAGACACCCGCGCCCTATTCCGCACCCGGTGCCGTCGCCTGGCCGCCGGTCGCGGTGCCGGGCAACCCCGGTCGGCGCGAATCCGAGGAAACGTCGTCGGCCGAGACGGCCGAGACCTCGATACTGGACCTCGAGCCGACCCACGGGTCGGCACTGCTGGACGAACTGCGGCAGCAGATAGCCAAGTTCGTGATCCTGCCCTCGCCGGAGGCTCTGGACGCGGTCACGCTGTGGGTGGCGGCGACGCACCTGCAGCCCGCGTGGCAGCACGCTCCCCGCCTGGCGGTGGTGGGGCCGGCGAAGCGGTGCGGCAAGTCCCGGCTGCTGGACGTGCTGACCGAGACGGTCCACGAGCCGATGCTTACCATCAACACCACACCCGCGGCGATCTTCCGCTCGATCACCGAGGAGCAGCCGCCCACGCTCCTGGTCGACGAGGCGGACACCATCTTCGGCACCCCGAAGCAGGCGGAGAAGAACGAGGAGATGCGCGGCCTGCTCAACGCCGGTCACCAGCGCAACCGGTACGTGACCCGGGTCGTCGGCAACGACCACACCCCGCACCGCTTCGCCACCTTCGCCATGGCGGCCATCGCGGGGATCGGCGACCTGCCCGACACGATCATGGACCGGGCAGCCGTGATCCGCATGCGGCGCCGGGCCGAGGGGGAGAAGGTCAAGCCCTTCCGCTCCCGCCGTGACATCCCGGCCCTGCACGATCTGCGTGACCGCATCGCCGCGTGGGCCAGGCCGCTCCTCGATGAGGCCGCGGGGTTGGAGCCGGACATGCCGGTCGAGGACCGCGCCGCCGACACCTGGGAACCCCTGGTCATCGTCGCCGACCTGGCAGGCGGGCGCTGGCCCCGCCTGGCGCGAGCCGCGTGCACGAGAATGGTCGCCGCCGAAGTGGCAGCCGAGGAGGATCACCCCAGCGGGGCACGGATCCTCGCCGACATCCGCCGCGTCTTCGTCGCCCAGCGCGAGGTGGACAGCCTGTCCACCGAGGAACTCCTCCACCACCTGCGCCAGGACCCCGAGGCTCCGTGGTCGGAGTGGGGACGTGGCGGGCTGACGGCCCGCGAACTGGGCAGGATGCTGCGCGAGTTCGGCATCACGTCCGGCAACGTGCGCATGGCCGACCGGACGCAGCGCAAGGGTTACATGCGCAACAGGTTCCTCGACGCCTGGCGCCGGTACTGCCCCACCGTCCACCCCGTCGACGCCGCCCCCGTCCCCTGCGAGGGCTGAGCCCCGCACTCCCCGGTTGCCGTCCTTGCCGTCCCTGCCGTGACCTCGCAGGTCACACGGCCTCCAGGCAAGACGGCAACCAGGGCCGAGACGGCAACACGCTCACGACCAGCGCGTCGCCCGCCCAAGACGCCGTCCCGGTCCGTCTTGCGACGTCCCAGGCGTCCTTGCCGTATCAACGCAGGTCACAGCTCTGCCCACCGAGACGGAAGACGCAACGCCACCGTCTCGACCCGGGGCACGGCCACTCCGCGACGGGCTCAGACGCGACGAACCACCTGAGCCCCCTCGCGTCCGGGCCGAAGACTCCGACACCACCCGCCGAGACGGAAGACCGAGGTCGCTGCCGTACCCGCCCTGACCTGCGCTTGCAACGGCCAAGACGGCAAAGACGCACCACGCCGAAACCACAGGAGTACCCCGTTTGAGGCCTCTTCCCCTCTCTCATCCACCGCACCACCAGTCGCCGGAGGACCGGTCGGACAAAGGACAGCCGACGATGACCAAGCACGATGCCGAGCGATACGCGCTCGTCATGGCCGGCATCGTCATCGTCGCCCTGACCGCCGGAGCGTTCTGGCTCTCCTACGCGCACCTGGCCGACGTCGCCGGCCGGCACGGGCTGGGAACGTCACCGATCCGCCGTTGGGCGTGGCCGGCGACCCTGGACGCGTTCATCGTCGCGGGGGAGCTGCTCATGCTCCGCGCGGCCCTGCGCCGCGTCACCGACCGATGGGCCATCGCCGTGACCGCCATCGGATCGGTCGGCTCCATCGTGCTGAACGTCGCCGGGGTCAACGGTACGGGCAACGCCCGCACCGTCCCGTTCCTCGACTATGTGGTCGCCGCGGTTCCCCCGGCCGCCGCGATGGTGGCCTTCGGCGTGCTGATGCGGCAGATCCACCAGCTCGTCGAGCAGCCTGTCGACCCCTCGGGCCCTGGTTCCGCGCAGGTGTCGGAACCACCGGCCACCCCATCCGGCCGGCCCACCGAGCAGTCGGCCACCGCAGTCGGCCGGTCTGCCGAGGCTCCGGTCGAGCGCGTCCGGCCTGCCGAGCCACTGGTTGAGTCCGGCCAGGCCACTGAGCCACCGGCCGCCGTATCCGTCCAGCCTCCGGAACCGCCCGCCGAGGCCGCAGAGGGCAAGCCGCGCGGTGGCCGTCCACCCGGCGCCCCACTCGAGGTACTCGTGGAGATCGGCCGGACTGCTGCCGCTGAGCAGGGCAAGCTCACCCGGGCCTTCGTCCGAACGGCAGTTGAGGACAAGGGGCTGACGATCGGCAGCAAGCGGCTGACCGAGGTGATGGCCATTCTCAGAGCCGAGCGCGAAGCCTCCGCCGAGTCCGATCCGGCCAACAGCTGACCGGAACTCCTGCCGGGTGGCCGGAACCCTTTCCGGCCACCCGGCCTGTCGGCCCCCGCCCCGCGCATCGCGTGATTGTCCACACCTGTGGATGGGGTGGTGGGTGCTCGAACTCCATCAGATCTTCCCGTCGACCCGCATGCCCTCCCTGTCCCTTTCTGGAGAGAACATCCATGACGCACGACCCGCTCCACTCCGATCACAACCCCGGCGTACTGCCGTTGCTGGCGAAGTCCTCTGCGCTGCTGGGGCGTTTGCGGCAGGCGTTCGGACGGGCTGCCCCTGGCGGAGCCAGTAGTATCCCGAGTCCGACTCAAGGCCGGTCTTCGGGGATCTCCGCCCCGGGGGTGGCGGAGGAGGCCCGGCGCCAGGGGCGCCGGACGAGGGGGTCGGGGCCGAGGGCAGCCCCGACCCGGACGAGCTGCACGCCGTCCAGCAGCAGATCCTCCAACCTGCACCCGACGCCGGCGAGCGAGCGGTGCAGAGCGTCCAGCCGACGATCCGCCGCTTCACCGGCACCAAGCGGACCGTCCGCGTCGGCCCGCTGCGGTTCACCGGCGACGAGCACGCCTGCCTCCAGGAGGACGCCGCCGAGCACGGCTACAAGGGGGAATCCGGCTTCGCCGCCGACATCGTCCTCGCCTTCATCACCGGCCGGTTCACCGCGAACCTGCCACTGTCCGAGGACCGCCGCCGCACCCACATGTTCCGCGCCCAGGTGCTGCGCGAACTCAACCGCATCGGCGTCAACGTCAACCAGATCGCCCGCGCCCTGAACAGCGACCTCACCCCGCCCGACATCCGCCTGCGCCTCGACGAGCTCCACCGCCTGCTGGAGTTGATGGCCAAGGCCCTGCGAGAGCCCACCGAATCCAGGAAGGACCAAGCCGCGTGATCGCCGCCATCAAGCCGGCCGGGTCCAACACCCGCGGCCTGCTCGCCTACCTCTACGGCCCCGGCCGCCACGACGAGCACACCGACCCGCACATCGTCGCCGGCTTCGCCATGCTCGGCATGCCCGACCCCGGCCGCGACCAGGACGCCACCCTCACCCAGCTCGCCCGCCACCTCGACGCGCCCGTACGGCTCCGCAACAGCGAGTTTGGCAAGAAGGTCACCGACCACGTCTGGCACTGCCCCGTGCGCACCGCCCCCGAGGACCGCCACCTCTCCGACGCCGAATGGGGCGAGATCGCCCAGCGCATCGTCGAAGCCGTCGGCATCGCCCCGGTCGGCGACGACCTTGGCTGCCGCTGGATCGCCGTCCGCCACGCAGACGACCACATCCACATCCTCGCCACCACCGTTCGCGAAGAAGGCCGCCGCCCCAGGCTCCACGACAGCGGCATCCGGGTGGGCGACGCCTGCCGCCAGATCGAGAAGGACTACGGCCTGCGCCGGCTGAACAAGGGCGACCGCACCGCCGGATCTCGGCCCACCCAGGCCGAGATGCACAAGGCCCAGCGCCTCGGCTGGCAGCAGACCAGCCGCGCATGGCTCCAGGACCGCATCCGCGCCACCATCCCCCACGCCAGCAGCGCCGAGGAACTCCTCGCCTACCTCCAGGCCGACGGCATCGCGGTCAAACCCCGCCGCGGACCGTCCGGAGACCTCCTCGGCTACGCCGTCGGCCGCCCCGGCGACCTCAACAAGGACGGCGAACAGATCTTCCACCCCGGCGGAAAGATCGCCCCCGACCTCACCCTCCCCAAGCTCAAGGCCCGCCTCGAAACCACCGCCCCGGAGGAGCACCCCACCGCCCGCCGCGACCGCCCCACCACCCCCTGGCACCAGGCCACCGACGCCCTCGACACTCTCCACACCGGCATGGCCGACGACAGCCATGCCCAGGCCCACGTCACCGCCCTCGGCGAGCTGATGGAAGTAGTCGCCCAGAAATCCCCAGCCCACCTCCACGCGGAACTGCGAGCGGCCTCACGAGCGTTCGCCCGCGCTCAGCGTTCCCAGATCCGCGCCGAGAACCAGGCCGCCCACGCCCTGCGCAAAGCCGCCCGTGACATCGCCCACACCGCCACCGGCCCCGACGGCAGCGTACTGGCCGCGCTCACTGCAGCCCTGGTATGGGCCACGATCGTCGCCGCCCGGTGGCACGACGTAAAGCAGCACGCGCAGCAGGCCGAGGCCGCTCGGCAGGCGGTCCAGCATCTTCAGACCGCCAGCGATCAGGCCCTCGTCCCAGTACAGGAGGAACTAACGCGTCGGCGCCTCAAGGAGCACACATGCCGCAGTTTTGCTCATGATGTATGGGCCGCTGTCCCAGACCACGCCGAACGCATCTTGGCTGACGACGCTTGGCCGGCCCTCGCAACCGCGCTCAGCGACGCCGAAGCCCTTGGGCATCAACCGCACGAGCTGCTCAAGGAGGCAGCGGCGCAGCGTGAGCTGACCACTGCCCACCGTCCTGCCCGCGTTCTGATGGCGCGCATCCAACACACGAGTCGCAACCCTGTACCCAACCGCAGAGCCGAAGCCGCTCGTCGACGATCCACCATGGCTAGCCCCCGGGCTGCAGGTTGTGCACCTCAGACACCACAGCCAGGAGCCACGGGAACCCTCGCCGATCGGCGTCAATGGCATCACCGGTAGACCTCGCGGTCCCGTTCTCAGGACTGGGCGTGAGCGGATTTGCCCGTGCCCCGCTTCTGATCGTGCAGGTACAGGAGACTGCCTGTGGCGCCCTGGTCTCCAGCTGGGCACGGTGGTGTACGCAGAACGCGGCCGATGGCTTCCCCCTGGTGGTCGGAGGGATGCCGGATGTGAAGACTTGACCTCAACAGTCACAGTTGCATCACGCGATGTTCGTTATCTCGTGTACATGGCAATGGTTGCCCCCGGTAAAGATCATTTCTTGTTCAATTTCTGGGGTGGGTTGTGAGTTTGAGACGGGGACGCCGCGCCGACGGCGCGGACGGGAGACCGGTGTCCCGTATGACTGGGGCGGTGGTCCTGGCGGTGGTGACCACACTGGGGCTGGTGTCGGCCCCGCCTGCAGTGGCCGACGAAGCGCAGCCTCCGCTGTCGGAAGGACAGAAGGCGCTCGCCGAAGCCCAGGAGTCGGGGCAACGGGTCGAGGTGACCGGTGAGCGGACGGAGCGTACGACGGTGTACGCCAACCCGGACGGATTCACGTTCACGCTGGAGGAGTCCGCGGTCCCCGTGCGGGTGCCCACTTCCGGCGGGGGATGGCAGGCACCGGACGCCACTTTGGAGGCCCGCGACGACGGGACGGTGGCGCCGAAGGCGGCGGCGGTGGAGATGGAGTTCTCCGGGGGGCGGGGACGCCGGGCGGCTCATCAAGATTTCCGAGCAGGGACGGTCTCTGCAACTGGGTTGGCCGGGCAAACTTCCCAAGCCCGAGTTGGACGGGGCCAGCGCGCTGTACCCGGAGGTGTTGCCGGGCGTCGACCTGAGGATCACCGCCTCGGTGGAGGGCTTCCGCCACGTGCTGGTGGTCAAGACACCCGAGGCCGCGGCCTCGAAAGAACTTCAACAGATCGACTACTCCCTGAAGACCACTAGCCTGGACATTCTTGACTCTGCTGCTCAATTCGGCGAGCGATCACGTGCCGTGCTTTCAGGGCTCGGCCGCGCCCGGCCTGCCTGCATCTGCGACGCGCTCTGAAGGCCGTATCGGCACGGCGTCATCACGCCGGGTAATTGCGCAGCAGAGTCATTCTTAAGGGCAAAGCGGGCAACCTGACCGCGGTCGACGACGACGGCAACCGGGTCTTCCGGGCCCCGCCCGCCCAGATGTGGGACTCCGCCGGCGCGGTGCCCGATGCGCAAGCCAGGTCCCTGCCAGCAGCCCCGGTGGATCCCACAGATGCTGACGGCTCGGATCCCGCCGAGATCGGTGCGTCTTCCGTGGAGGGCACTGAACCCGGCGCGGGAGACAACGTCATCACCATGGACGTAAAGGTCTCCGACACCGCGCTGACGGTGGTCCCAGATGCGGAGATGCTCACCGGGACGGAGCCGTCGGCGTTTCCGCTGTACATCGATCCGACGGTGACCTGGGGCGAGTCGGAGCGCACGCTGCTGCGCAGCGACGGCTATGAGTCGTACGGCTGGGGTAACGGCAGTGACGGTCTGGGCAAGGGTGTCGGCAAGTGCGGTACCTGGAACGGTTACTACTGTGGCCCGGGCTATGTGCAGCGTCTGTACTTCGAGTTCTCGCCCGCCAGCCTGAAGGGTAAGCACGTCCTGGATGCCACGTTCCGGGTGACCGAGCCGTGGGCGTTCCAGTGCGACCCTCGCTGGGTGGACCTGGTGCGTACGAACAACATCTCCTCGTCCACGACGTGGTCCTCGCGTCCCAAGCATTTGGACCTGATGGGCGACCGGCATGTCTCGGCAGGCCGGGGTTCACTGTGCGACCCGAACTCGCCGGACGCGCCGATCGAGTTCAACGACAACCCGGCCGAGTCGGACGAGAACCTCACCCCGACGGTGCGGAACTTCGCGGCGGGCAAGTTCTCCCGGCTCACGCTGATGCTCAAGGCCAAAGATGAGACGGACACCTCGGCGTGGAAGCGGTTCAAGAACGACGCCGTCCTCGCCGTCGACTTCGTCGGCCTGCCGGACAAGCCCACCGGCATCGGCCTGGTGACCGGCTCGGGCACGGTGTGCGAGACCAGCGCGTCGGACCCGGCGATCGTCTCCGATCCGACGCCGGCCTTGGCGGCGACCACCCAGACCAAGCCGGGCGGCGAGAAGGACGCCCAGCTGCGCGTCTACTTCGACGTCGACCACAAGAACAGCGACGGCACATGGTCGGACACCACGGCCGGCAACGGGGACCTGCGGCCCTCGTCCGGGTATGTGGGCGACGGGGTGAAGTTGACCATGTCCTGGTCGACTCTGACCGAGGGGAAGTTGTACCGGTACCGGGCGTGGGTTCGCTCGTACTACAACGGCGGCAGCAGTCATCTGTCGGGGCCGTCGAACGCCTCGACGACCGGCTGGTGCTACTTCAAGGTCGACCCGACCGCCCCCGATGCGCCGAAGATCACTGTGGGTAGCCCCTATTCGGCCTGCACCGATACGGCATGCCAGGCGGGCGGTGGTCCCGGGCAGAAGGCAACCTTCACGTTCGCGCCCGCCACCGGGGACGCGAACAACGTCGCCTACCAGTACAAGCTGTCTTCGGCGGACTCCTGGTCGACCGCGATCAGCGGCTCGACAGTGACCAGAGACATCACTCCCTCACGTTCCGGCACCCACAGGGTGCACGTGCGCGCGAAGGACGATGTCGGGCGCTGGGGTGCTCAGGGCGTGGTCGACTTCCTCGTTGCCGCGGGTGAGGGGCCGGTCGGCCGCTGGCACTTCGACGAGGCGAGTGGAGTCGCCGTCGACTCGGCTACTGCCGACGGCAACGACGACGCGGTTCTGGGCGGCGGTGCCCTACGCGATGACCGAGGACGGCGTGGACTGGTCACGCACGACGCCGAGGGGCAGCCCCTGGAGGAAATGATCACGGACAAGGGACTGTCGCTGAACGGCAGCACCGCCTACGCGGAGACCAGCGAGCCGGTGCTGGAGACCCGCTCGGCCTACACGGTCTCCGCCTGGGCGCGGCTCGACGAGGGCGGCAAGAACGCCTCCGTGCTCGCGCAGCCCGGGGGAGGGGGCAACACGTTCATGCTCTGGTACCTGGCCGATGTGAAGAAGTGGTACTTCGGCGTGCGCGACCAGGACGGCTCCACTCTCTGGGGGAGGTATTCCGCCTACCCCGCCCAGACGGGTGTATGGACCCATCTGGCAGGCAGCTACGACCCTGCCACGGAGGAGCTGATTTTCTACGTGGACGGCCGTCGGCAGGGCCAGTCCCTTACGACCGACGCGGGCTCTTTGGCGTCCGACGGAGGGCTGCAGTTCGGCCGTTACAAATTTCCGAGCGGCAACGCCACGTACTACTTCCCCGGCTCGATCGACGAAGTCGCCGTCTGGCAAAGGGTCCTGACCCACGAGGAGATCGCGGACGAGACACGGCTGCTGGTCTCGGAGAACTTCGCCGGCGTCGAGCTGGTGGCTGACTGGAACGCTGCTCGGGGAAGCGGAACGACTGTCGCGGACACCACATCCGGCTACGGCCGGAGCCTGACACTGAACAGCGGCGCCGCCATCAGCGACGAGGTAATCGTCCTGGACGGAGTGGACGACGCGGCCACGGCCCCGGGTCCGCTGGTGTACGACCATGCCCCTTTCACCGTGTCCACGCTCGTCGAGCTGGACTCCGCGAAGTTGCTGAGCAAGGACATCGGGTACACCGGCCAGGTCCTGGGCCAGCGTACGGAAGACGGCTCGGCCTGGGGTCTCTGGTATGAGCTGACCGGCAAGGACACCGTCCTGGACGAGGAAACGCTGGAGGAGACCACGATCCCGGTGGGCGTCTGGCATTTCGGCCGACTGAACGCTGATGGCACCTTCTCATCGGTGGTTTCCGACGAAGTGGCGGCTCTGGACAGCCAGGTGCGGCTGACCGGCATCTACGACTCGCTGTACGGCACGATCAGCCTCTATCTCGGCTATGGGCAGAACGGCGACGCGAAGGCGTTCACCGTCCAGCTGGGCACCGGGGACTTCGCTATCGGTAAGGGCTTCACCAGCGGCGCATGGCAGCACTACCTGCCCGCCCGGGTCTCCGAAGCCCGTCTGTGGGCCGGGGCTATGGCGAGCTCGGAGCAGATCGAAGCCCGCGTGGGTGACTGACACAGCACACCACTCGCAGACTTTCACGGATCCGGAATAAACGGGGCAGAAACGGATAATCATGGCTTTTGGCATAGGTGCATCAAAGAGGGTGCAGGGCAGGAGAAGACGGAGCGTCGGGGCTGTCGTGACGGTCCTGGCCCTGTCCCTCATGGCCCCGACAGGACTGGTGGCCCCGGCAGCCCAGGCCTCGGACAAAGGGCTTGGGCGCCCAGACACCCCCAATCAGCGTGTGAGCAAGGTCAGGGAGATCGAAAGTCCCGGAGCGAAGAAGGCTCGCGCGAAAGTCGCCAAGGAGAAGAAGGCCGACACCGAGCGTGCCCGAAAGGCCCGGACAGAGCGGGAAGCGGCTTGGCCCGAGCAGGGTGACGCGCGCGTCGAACTGGACACCGGCAAGCGCGGCCGGGCGAAGCCCGGCGGCCTTCCCGTCAGCATCGCTCCGGCCGGAGGCAAGAACAGCGCCGAACCCGGCACCACGGCACGGATCACGGTCCTCGGCCAGAAAGCCGCCAGAAAGGCCGGTATCACCGGTGTGCTGCTGACTGTCGAGGCGGACGAGGCAGGAAAGGCCGAACTCGGCATCGACTACGGCGGTTTCGCCTCGGCAGTCGGAGGCGGTTGGGCCTCCCGGCTGCGTCTGGTACGCCTTCCCGACTGTGCGTTGGACACACCGGAGAAGGCCGCTTGCCGCACCACCACGCCGGTCAAGTCCGACAACGACCTTGCCCATCAGACGATCACGGCCTCCGTGCCGCTGGCCGAGGCCGGCGACGGCCCTCCGTCCCGGCTGGCCCGCGTGGCTTCCGCGGACACATCGGTGTTCGCCGTGACCGCGGCTGCCCCGGGGGCGGGCGAGTCTCCGTCGGGCACCGGTGACTACTCGGCCACCGAACTCTCGGAATCCTCGTCCTGGGAAGCTGGGGACAACTCCGCTTCGTTCAGCTGGAACTACGACTTCAACATGCCGCCTGCGGCGTCCGGTCCGACGCCGGAGCTGTCCCTGTCGTACGACTCGGGCGGCGTCGACGGCCGTACCGCCACCACCAACAACCAGGGCAGCGCGGTCGGTGAGGGCTTCGGTCTGACCGAGTCCTACATCGAGCGGTCCTACGGCTCCTGTGAAGACGACGGTCACGACGACGTCCATGACCGGTGCTGGAAGTACGACAACGCGCAGCTGGTCCTGAACGGCAAGGCGACCCGCCTGGTGAAGAAGTCCGGGGACTGGGAGAGCACCTGGCGGCTGGAGAACGATGACGCATCGACCGTGACCCGCTCCACGGGTGCCGACAATGGCGACGGCAACGGCGAGTACTGGACCGTCATCACCGGCGACGGCACCAAGTACGTCTTCGGCCTGAACAAGCTCGACGGCGCCACCGACCAGCGCACCAACTCCGTCTGGACGGTGCCCGTCTTCGGCGACGACTCCGGCGAACCCGGCCACGCCAACGGCGACACCTTCGGCGAGCGGTCGGCGACCCAGGCATGGCGGTGGAATCTCGACTACGTCGAGGACACCCACGGAAACGCCTCCACGTACTGGTACGCCAAGGAGACCAACCACTACAAGAAGAACAAGGCCACCACCGCCAACGCCTCCTACACCCGCGGCGGCTACCTGAAGGAGATCAAGTACGGGCTGCGCAAGGGCGCGCTGTTCACCGACGACGCGGACGCCAAGGTCACCTTCAGCCACGCCGAACGGTGCACCGTCTCGGACTGCTCGTCACTGACCAAGGACACCGCCAAGAACTGGCCCGACGTCCCCTTCGACGCCATCTGCACCGACGGCGACGACGACTGCTTGGGCACCGGCCCGTCGTTCTTCTCTCGCAAGCGCCTGACCGGCATCGACTCCTTCTCGTGGAACGCCGCCACCGGCGCCCACGACCCAGTGGACTCCTGGGACTTCACTCAGGAGTACCTGGACGGAGGGGACATCGGTGACACCTCCGACCATGTCCTGACCCTGAAGTCGATCAAGCGGACCGGCAAGGCCGGTGGTACTCCCATCGCCCTCAACCCCGTGTCGTTCACCTACCAGTGGCGGGAGAACCGGGTGGACGGCACCGACGACATCTTGCCGCTGACCCGGCCCCGTATCTCCACGGTCACCTCGGAGACCGGCTCGATCACCACGGTGACCCTGTCCTCGCCGGAGTGCGTGCGCAATGAGGTGATGGGCGCCGCCGAAGACACCAACACTCGCTCCTGCTTCCCGCAGTACTGGAACATCAACGGCTCCGACGAGGCGTCAGTGGACTGGTTCCACAAGTACCGGGTGGAGGCCGTCGTCGTCTCGGACCCGGCGGGCGACAATGACGCGGTCGAGTACGCCTACGACTACAGCGGCGCCGCCTGGCACCACAGCGACGACCCCTTCACCCCCAAGGACGAACGCACCTGGTCCGACTGGCGCGGCTACCGTCAGGTCACCGTCCATACCGGCGCCGAGGACACCACCCGCTCCAAGACGGTCTCTCTCTACATGCAGGGCATGCACGGCGACAAGAGGAAGGACGGCACTACCCGTTCGGTCTCCGTCGCCCCGCTGACCTCCCCGTCCATCGGCATCGCGAGCATTACCGACAGCGACCAGTACCGGGGCATACGGCGCGAGCACGTCACCTATAACGGCTCGACCCCGATCACCGTCGAGGTGACCGATCCATGGTCGAAGGAGACCACCCGCCAGAGCGCGCCCGGCGCCGCCGACCACGTGGCCCGCTACGTCCGTACGGCCAAGTCGACCCTCCATACGTATCTGTCCGCCGCGAGCACCTGGCGTGCCCGCGCGATCGCCACCACCTACGACGACTACGGCATGCCCGTCACCGTCGACGACTCCGGTGAGGTCGGCAAGAGCGGCGACCAGACCTGCACCCGCACGTGGTACGCGCGCAACGACGCGGTCGGCATCAACGACCTCGTCTCCCGTACCCGTACGGTCGGGCAGTCCTGTTCGGTTGTCGACACCAGTCTGAGCCTGCCGGCGAACTCGGATGCCCGTGGCGACGTCCTGTCCGACACCGCCACCGTCTACGACAACCCCTCCGCCACGACGTGGTCGGCCTCCCAGAAGCCCACCAAGGGTGCGGCCACCTGGACTGGTCGTGCCACCGGATACGGCACAACGGCGGGCCCGGACGGGCTGCGTCCGGCCTCGGGCTGGCAGGCCACGACGACCACCACGTACGACGTCCTCGGCCGTCCCGTCGACGTCGCCGATGCCGACGGCAACATCACCACCACCGCCTACACCCCTACCACCGTAGGCCCGTTGACCAAGACGATCGTCACGAACCCCGAGGGCCACAGGACGACCAGTTTCCTGGACCCCAGGCACGGCCAGGCCCTGCGCGTGTACGACGCCAACCTGAAGAAGACCGAGTCCACCTACGACGCCCTCGGCCGCCTGACCGCGGTCTGGCTGCCCAACCGCAACAAGGCCGCCGGCTACAGCGCGAACACCACCTACACGTACCGGATCAACAACAGCGAGCCGTCTTGGGTATCCACCTCGACCCTGAAGAAGGACGGCGAGACGTACAACACCAGCTACGAGCTGTACGACTCGATGATGCGGCCGCTGCAGAACCAGGCCCCCACCCCGCTCGGCGGCCGGGTACTCACCGACACCCGCTACGACACACGCGGTCTGGCCTACGAGAAGTACGAGGACATCTTCGACAGCACGTCCACACCGAACGGCACCTACACACGTGCGGAGCACGGCGAGGCGCCCGCGCAGACCGAGACGGTGCACGACGGTGCGGAGCGACCGACCACCAGCACCCTGTATGTGTACGGGGTGAAGAAGTGGTCGACCACCACCAGCTACACCGGTGACTCCACCGCGACCACCGCCCTCCAGGGCGGCTCGGCCACCCGCACCCTCATCGACGCCCGCGGCCGTACCGGCGAGACCCGCCAGTACGCGGGCACCAGCCCGACCGACCCCCAGTTCGGCGGCGGCTCGGGGACGGCCTCGTACACCTCCACCAAGTTCCAGTACATGCTGGACGACCAGAAGTCCCGGGTCACCGGGCCCGACGGAGCGCAGTGGACGTACGGCTACGACCTGTTCGGCCGCAAGACCAGCGCGGACGATCCCGACAAGGGCCTGACCCGGATGGCCTACGACAAGCTGGACCGACTCACCAAGGCCACCGACTCCCGCGGCAAGAGCGTCATCACCGGCTATGACGTACTCGGCCGCATCACCGGCACCTGGACGGGCTCGAAGACCGACGCCAACCAGCTGACTGCCTTCACCTACGACACCCTTCTCAAGGGTCTGCCGGACGCGAGCACCCGCTACATCGGTGGCAAGACCGGCAAGGCGTACAGCAAGGTCGTCACCGGCTACGACAGTCTGTCTCGGCCCACCACCACCGAACTGACCCTGCCGGGCTCCGACCCGCTCGTCACGGCGGGCGCGCCGGCCACCCTGGAGTTCGAGAACCGCTACAACATCGACGGCACGCTGCAGAGCACCAAGGAACCCGCGCTCGGCGGTCTGCCCTCGGAGATTGTCGACTACGGCTACACCAGCCTCGGTCAGGTCATCTCCATCGGCGGCAGCACCGGCTACCTGCTCGACGTGGACTACTCCGCCCTCGGCCAGGCCCAGCAACTCGTGCTCGGCACCGCGAACACCGAGGAGCACAAGAAGGCGTACGTCGCCAACACCTGGGAGAAGGGCACCGGCCGCCTCCTCGGCAGTCACGTCACGGACCAGACCCACCCCTACAAGCTGCAGAACCTCGTCTACTCCTACGACCAGGCGGGCAACGTCACGTCCGTTGCCGACACCAGCACCCTCGGCGGCACCGCAGCGGCGGAGACCCAGTGCTTCGCCTACGACGGCCACCGGCGCCTGACCGAGGCGTGGACGCCCGCCTCGCAGAAGTGCTCCGATCCCCGCAGCGCGACCAGCCTGGACGGCAGGGCCCCGTACTGGACCAGCTACACCTACAACGACGCTGGCCAGCGCACCACGGAGACCGCCCACACCATCACTGGAAACACCACCACGACCTACTGCTACGAGAGGGACGACCAGCCCCACGCCCTGACCGGCACCAGCACAAAGGCGGACTGCACCGCCCCGGACCGCGCGTTCGACTTCGACAGCACCGGCAACACCACCAGCCGGCCTGACGGCACCGCCACCCAGGACCTCGAATGGTCCGACGAGGGCAAGCTGACAAGCCTGACCGAGAGCGGCAAGACCAGTGACTACCTGTACGGGGCTGACGGAACCCTCCTCATCCGCAGTACCGAGGGTGGGGAACGCATCCTCTATGTGGGGGCGACGGAGCTGCATGTGCGGGCAGGCGGCAGCACCTGGGCCCAGCGCCACTACGGCTCCGGCGGCCTGACCGTCGCCGTCCGTTCCAACGAGAGCGGCAGCAACGAGCTCAGCTATCTCGTCACCGATCAGCACGGCACGGCAACCCTGGCCATCGACGCCACGGACCAGGCGTTCTCTCGGCGCTACACGACCCCGTTCGGCGCACCGAGGGGTAGCGTCACCGGGTCGGCGTGGCCCGACGACAAGGGCTTCCTCGGCAAGACCACCGATACCGGTACGGGGCTCACCCACGTCGACGCTCGTCAGTACGACGCCGAAATCGGCCAGTTCATCAGCGTCGATCCACTCCTGCAGACGGGTGTGGGGCAGACCCTCAACGGCTACAGCTACGCGGTCCAGAACCCGGCAACCGTCGCCGACCCCTCCGGCCTCGGCGTCCCCGAGTGCAACGAGCCGCAGAAGTATGGCATCACGTGTCGGGGCGGCATTCCGGTCAGCAGTGGCAAGAAGAAGGCCACCAGCAGCAGTGGTGAAGGGCCGGTCCGCGCCTGCCGCTGTGGATCGCGTCCCCCGCTCGTCAAGGGCATGAAGCCTACCGGCCTCGGAGGCATCCCGGGCAGCCGCAACCTCACCCTGCCCTCGACACCCGCCCCCAAGGGCTGGCTGAAGACCACCCCGCCTCCGCCCAACCCCGGGCCCAAGCCGAAGGCCGAGGCCAACAAGGGCTGGTTCGAGAAGGGCCTGGACTACTTCCTGTCGTACAGCGACACCGTCGGAATCTGCGGGAGCGGAAGCATTATGGCCGGGGCAGGAAAGGGAAGAACCGCCTGTTTGATGCGGGTCGGAGACGACTACGCGTTCACCTGGACGAGAGAAGATCTGTCCGGGCCAGAGGCAGGCCTCGGCTTCACCGGTGACCTCGTGTGGAGCAACGCTGACTCCATTGATCAGGTCCGCGGCGAGGCGGGGGGTTTCAATGGAACCCTCGGGCCAGTCTCCCTCGCACATCGCGGAACCTACGGGACCAGGAACAGCAGAGGCGATATCGTCCACAGCGTCATCTTTAGCGCAGGTCCCCAGGCAGGTCTGGGCGGCAGCTTCGGGTCGGGCTACACACACATCGTCCGTGTGGACACCGTCGTAGGAGAGGTCGCCGATTTCGTGACATTTTGGGATTAGAGGATCCGAAGCCTGGGGACGTTCACCCCCTGTCCCCTCGCGAATGAGTCCCACATTCGCGAGGGGATAGGGGGTGAGATACGGTATTTCCGCATGGTGTTGCCGATTGGAAATGTGAATGTTGTCGACTGGTGAATTCATTATCGCGTCCGGTAGTGCGGGAGATTATCTAGGTGCGCTATGGTCAGGGGTGTTTGTGGTGATCTGCCTCGGGATCGCCTTGAATGTGCATGATGTCGCATATCGCATCCATCGGTTTGCCATGAATCATGGCCCATTCGCTCCCGGACCCGGCTTCAGTCCGACACTCCTGAGGATTTTGGGGGGAATTCTCGGAGTGGCCGTATTCGTGGAATTTGCGGTCTCCGTGATGGGGATCTTCCAGTAGACGGGACGTGCGCCCTAGGGCACGGGGCCCTCCGGGGTTGTTCGTGGCAACGAAAAACTCTCCAGGGGGCCCCTTCTCATGCCTGCCGAGCCTCAGAATCAGCCCCTCGAACTCCAGAGCCCATGATCACCAGGCTCTTACCGTCCGTAAAGAAGTAACACGTTGCTTCATTCGACTTCGACAGCACCGGCAACACCACCAGCCGGCCTGACGGCACCGCCACCCAGGACCTCGAATGGTCCGACGAGGGCAAGCTGACAAGCCTGACCGAGAGCGGCAAGACCAGTGACTACCTGTACGGGGCTGACGGAACCCTCCTCATCCGCAGTACCGAGGGTGGGGAACGCATCCTCTATGTGGGGGCGACGGAGCTGCATGTGCGGGCAGGCGGCAGCACCTGGGCCCAGCGCCACTACGGCTCCGGCGGCCTGACCGTCGCCGTCCGTTCCAACGAGAGCGGCAGCAACGAGCTCAGCTATCTCGTCACCGATCAGCACGGCACGGCAACCCTGGCCATCGACGCCACGGACCAGGCGTTCTCTCGGCGCTACACGACCCCGTTCGGCGCACCGAGGGGTAGCGTCACCGGGTCGGCGTGGCCCGACGACAAGGGCTTCCTCGGCAAGACCACCGATACCGGTACGGGGCTCACCCACGTCGACGCTCGTCAGTACGACGCCGAAACCGGCCAGTTCATCAGCGTCGATCCACTCCTGCAGACGGGTGTGGGGCAGACCCTCAACGGCTACAGCTACGCGGTCCAGAACCCGGCAACCGTCGCCGACCCCTCCGGCCTCGGCGTCCCCGAGTGCAACGAGCCGCAGAAGTATGGCATCACGTGTCGGGGCGGCATTCCGGTCAGCAGTGGCAAGAAGAAGGCCACCAGCAGCAGTGGTGAAGGGCCGGTCCGCGCCTGCCGCTGTGGATCGCGTCCCCCGCTCGTCAAGGGCATGAAGCCTACCGGCCTCGGAGGCATCCCGGGCAGCCGCAACCTCACCCTGCCCTCGACACCCGCCCCCAAGGGCTGGCTGAAGAAGACACCTTCCGTATTAAAACCCAAGAAAGGCCCCAGCCCGGTAGAGGATTTTGTTGGAGGTGTCATCCACAAGGCTCTTTCGTCGAACAGCGAAATTTTGGGTGGTATGCTCGCCGATTTGACGGGATACGACAGGACGCAGGGTGCCTGTATCAACGGCAGTGCGTCCGCCGGATTCGGGTTCTCGGCGCGCGGCTGCTTCATGGTGATGCAAACCTCGCAGGGGTACGAGGTTGGTTTCGCCGGTTCCCTCGGCCCCTCTATCGGTAGTCCAGGAGCAGGCATACCCTCGACCGTTACTGGAGCAACGCGGGCAACTATGATCTGCGCGCGTGGGGAGCCGGTGCCGAGGTCAGCGTGGGCGCTCCTATCAGCGGACGTGCGGCCTGGTGTACGGGTGGTGCCCGCACTGCGGACGGAACGTTGGTGGGCGAATTCGAGCTCGGAGTCGGCGCCGACGTCTTCGTTGCCGACGTTTCGGGCGGACCGGCCTATACATGGATCGGTGAATGGTGATTCGCATATCTCTGGAGGAAAAGTGACCGACCTTGCCAAGGAAGAGCTTTCAATGGGGGCAACTGCTCCTGCTCTTCAGCGCCGGACTCTTCTTCCTCGTGGTCGGTGTCTGGTTTCTGGTCAATGCGGCAAAGCCTGATGTTGTGAACAAGATGCGCTCAATGTCAGGGTTTTCTCCTCGCGGCGAAAAGGAGACACAGATCCTGGCACGCATTCTGGGCGTAGGGTTTGCAATCATTGGTGCGGCGGCGTTCATCGGTGGCAGCGTCGTTGCGTTCCGCTGAGATGTGAGAACGGGCGGTGGCCGTGAAGACGGCCTGGTGGTCGGTAGACGTGGCGTGCCAGAGCTACGCCGACACGCCACGTCTACTGATCGGTTACCGCCGTCGGCTTCACGTCTCCCGAACTCCGGGGCGAAGTGCCGTCCACTGTGGCGTGGAAGGGACCCGTGCCGTGTGAGCGCTGCGTGAGCGGACGGCGCGGCAAGGACCGTCACGGATCGGACTGTGCATCACTCAGCACCTGCCCTGATCAGGTGGTTCTGGACGCCGAAGCAGCGGCTGGAACCACCTGGCATGCTCTAGCCAGGACTTGTAATGCGTAGGTCGTCGGTTCGAATCCGACAGGGGGCTCCGGAAAAGGCCAGGTCACATAGCCCGTGACCTGGCCTTTTGTGTTGCTCGGGGGTATGACACGTCACACGGCCCGGGTGCCGCGGGGTGGCTTGCGTGAGCGATGCGTGAGCGGAGGAGGATTCGGCCCTACTTCCTGGGCTTCTTCCGCCGGGCCTTCTTCCTGCCCTCAGCCGGGGTCTTCTCGGCGCGCTTGGCCTTCCTCCGGCCGGGCTTTTCCCCCTGAGCGTGGACACCTTGGACACTGGGCCTTGAGGGGCCGGAGGAAGAGGTGTGACGCATGGTGGTGAAGGTGTATTCGGCGGAGTTCAAGGCGGACGCTGTCGCGCTGTACCTGTCGGACCCGAAGAACACGTTCGAGGGCGTCGGCAAGGATCTGGGGATCAGCCGGGAGACGCTGCGGAGCTGGGTGCGGGCCGAGCGGGCTCGCAAGTGACTATCCCCTCGTGGCGTAGAGCCCGTGATTGCAGGGGAAGTTGGGGTTCATGGGGTCCAAGAAGAAGCCGCTGTACGACGCCGAGTTCCGTGAGGGCGCCGTCCGCATCGTGGTCGAGACGGGGAAGCCGGTCGGGGATGTGGCCGAGGAGCTGGGGATCAACCCGGGCACCCTGCACAGTTGGGTCTCGCGCTGGCGCCGCAACGGGACGACGTCGTCGGACCGGCCCGCGCCGCCCGCGCCGCCCGCGTCGACTGTGCCTGGCGGGCGTCTGCGGGAGGCCGAGCGCGCGGAGCTGGATCGGCTGCGACGCGAGATGAGCGAGAAGAACAAGCGGATCCGGGGGCTGGGGACGGAGCGTGATGTCTTCAAGCGATGCAGGGCCCTCTGGGTGAAGTGACCGAGCACATCCCGGAGGCGCTGGTCGCCTTCATCGGTGGCCAGAGGGTCGAGCACGACGTCCCGCACCGGGTGATCTGCCGGGTGGTCGGGGTGAGCGAGGCATGGTTCTGCAAGTGGCGCCGGCGCCCGGACGAGCCCACATGGCGCGAGGTCGGACGCGCGGAGCTGGGGGAGAAGATCGTGTACTTCTTCCGGAAGTCCGGTGAGACCTACGGCTCACCGCGGATCACGCTGGACCTGTGGGCAGGGGGCTGGAAGGTTTCGGTGGACACCGTCGCGGAGATCATGGCCGAGCTCGGCCTGCAGGGCCGCAAGCTTCCGCGTCGACGCAGGTCGCTGACCTGGCAGGGCAAGCGGAAAGCGGCTCCTGACCTGGTGCACCGCCGGTTCGAAGCGGTCACTCCGGACGTGCTCTGGTACGGCGACATGACCGAGATTGCGACCGGTGAGGGCAAGATCTACCTGGCCACGGTCATCGACGCGTTCTCTCGCCGTTGCCTCGGCTACGCGATGGGCGAGAACCACGACGCGGCTCTGGTCGGCGCGTCCTTGAAGATGGCAGCCGCGATACGGGGTGGTCAGGTGGAGGGAACGATCTTTCACAGCGACAGGGGCAGCGAGTACACGTCCGAGGCGTACGACACCCTGTGTGACCGGCTGGGCGTGGTGCAGTCCATGGGGCGAGTGGGGTCAGCCCTGGACAACGCCGCCGCGGAATCGTTCAACTCGCTGATCAAGGTCGAGTACATTCACCGGCACCAATTCGAGACCCGGACAGAGGCTCGACTGAAGATCGCTACCTGGATCACCGGGTTCTACAACCCGTGCCGGAGGCACAGCGCGGCCGGCGGGGTGCCGCCGCAAGAGTTCGAACGGATCATCATCGAAGCACGCGACCAGAGTGCCCAGAGGCGTCAGGCCGCATAGAAGAGGTCTCTACGAAACCAGGGGATTGACATTCCCGAACTCCTCCGGACACGGAGACTGACGTCCCACCAGGGCACCGCGGACTGTCCGGTCCGGGCAACTTCAGGTGGGGCGCAGTGAGGGTGGCAGCCGAACTACCCCAATGTCACTCCAACGAGCGATCACAAGCCGGACAGAAGGTCACGTTCCGTACTCCTAGGTCCCTTGGACGACCACGGCGTAGGAGCCTATGCCGAGCAGCCCCTGGCCAGGAAGGGTGCCGGACGAGGTGAGCAGGCCCAGGACCTGACCGGATTCGGGGTCGAAGTCGATGTCCTGGAGGAGGCCGATCTCGGTGCCTCGTTCTGACAGGACGCGGCGGCCCGGGAGGTTGCGGCACGCGGCGGCTTGCTCGGTGATGTCCTCGGTGGTGCCTGCTCGGGCGTTGGCGCGGGCCATGATCGCGTCAGGGCCGATGGCGTGTACGTTTTGCCAGGTCAGCAGGGTGCCGCCACCCTTGGTCTTCTTCAGACGCAGGGCGGCGATGTGGGGTGGGTGGGGTGTGACGACCAGGCTGTCGACCTGGCCGATGCTCTGGGCCGTGTCGGTGTCCATCACCGGGCGGTCCGTGATCTCGGAGAGCAGCATCACGCCTCTCTTCCGCTCATGCGGCTGCGGAACTCCGGGATGGCCTTTTCGAGGGAGGGCAGGTCGCCGGTCATGAATTCGGCCACTGCGGCTGGGACGACAAGCGCTTCGCCGGAGACGGCGATGGTCCTGACCAGGGGGATGAACGCGGTCCGCCCGTGGTGGCTGAGGGCCTTGGCCGGGGTGATCTCGTACCCCGCGACCAGTGCCTGGGCCGTCGTCACCTCGATCACGACGTCGGTGACGTGGCCGAGGTCTGTGCCGGTGTCTGTCAGGACCCGTGCCCCCAGGACGTTACCGTGTGCTGCCTCGGCGGAGTCGGCCACCTCGTCGCGGGACTCGAACGCCGTTTCGTCGCGGATCATCACGGCATGAGGGCCGAGGCTCGTCACCGCCTCCCAGGGCAGCGCCTGGCGCAGGGGGCCGGAGAACAGGCCCCGTCCACTGAGGGTGAAGCCCGAGACCTGGCCCGCATGACCGTCGAAGACGACATCCTTCACCTGGGCCACGGCCTCACCGCCGAGCGTCACCACAGGACGCCTGGTGATGTCCGAGGCCAGCATCAACGCGTTCACGCGGCTTCTCCCTTCCCCTTCGGACGGGTGCGCCGCACGACGATCGCGCCACCGCGGCGTCGTCTGGTCTGGATACCCGCGAGGATCCCGGTACCGGCCGCGAGAAGAACCACGACGACGACGAGCCGGACCCACCAGTCCACTGCAGGCACCTCCGCCTCGGGGTGGGGACGTGCCGCCACCTTCTCTGAACAGGATCTCCCCGGGACAGACGCCTGTCCAGAGAGCCCCGGCACCCTGCTTCCACCGATCTCGCGCGTGCCCCACCCGTGCCGACGGACGGCCGAGTCCCGAGGGGTGGGAGACGTGCCCGGGCGCCGACGGACGAGGTGCGCGGCACAACGTGACCGGCCTCATGAGGTCTTCATGCGTCAGTGACGGCTGTTCTCGGTCAGACCGGGTCGCCGACGTCACTGCCGTGAGGTGTGCTGGTCCGATCGCTGGGACGGTCTCGTGCCGCGCCGTGTCCGTCGGGCGGGGAGTGCGTGGCCGGGACCGGGGCGGGCAGGTCTTCGGGTCCCGCTGTGAGAACGGCCTGCGGGGGGATCGGCGGTGCGCCGAGGACGGGGTCGCGTGGGGGGTCTTCGACGGCTTGGTTGACGGTGCCGGACCAGCGTTCGTGCGGTGGGTGGCTGTTGCGGCGCAGCAGGGCTGTCAGCGGGGTCCAGCCCCACAGGACGGCGGCGGTGAGGGCGGCGGCGTACGGGACGAGTGGACCGGCGGGGGCGGGGAGGAGGGCGTCGCGGGTGTACTGGGCGGCCGAGAGCCAGATCAGGGCGAGCGGAGCGTGGGCGGCCCAGGTGCGCACGGTGATGCGGGCGAAGCCGGCGCGGCTGCCGTCCGGACGGATGATGCGCAGCCGTACGGCCCGTTTGCCGGGGCTGGAAGCGGTGAAGGCGGGCACCAGCCAGAACCAGAGCAGGCCGAGGACGCTGCCGAGGACGAACGCGTAGCGGCGGCCGGTGGGTACGTCGGTGGCCACTGCCAGGAGGCCGTTGATCAGGGTCCATGTGATCAGCCACCCGGCCAGATCGGTGACAAAGGCCAGAAGGCGGCGGGTGAAGGTGACGCGCCGGCTGTAGCGGGCGCGCTCGTGGTCCGGGTCGTTGGCGGGGAGCAAGCGGGTGAGTGGCCCGGCCACGAGCCAGCCCAGGACCGCGCCGGCGGTGTTGAGGGTCAGATCGTCCACGTTGAACTGTCGGTAGGGGCAGGCGTAGACGAACCACAGGCCGGTGTACTGGGTCATTTCGAAGAACAGGGAGGTGGCGAAGGCCAGAGCGGTCGCGGTAAGCAGTTTGTGGCGCAGGTAGTAGCGCAGGTAGACGCCGAGTGGCAGGAGCAGCACCGCGTTGAGCACGGTGGTCCAGGTCACGGCCAGGCCGGCCAGGGTGCTCACCGACCAGTCACCGCCGGACGCGGAAGCGACGCGGGTGTAGAAGTCGAGGGGTTCGAGCTGCGGGCTCTGCGCGTAGCGGGTGGTGGAGCAGAAGGCGCTGGTGCGGGCGGGCAGCGGCATGACGGTCTGCAGCAGAGCCGCGAGCAGGTAGAACACGAAACTGTAGAAGACGACAACCGGCCAGCCGCCGGCCCGGCCGCGCCGACGATAGCCGTGGACAGCGGCAGGCACCATGATCAGCGCGGTGATCAGGGGGAACAGTGTCACTGCTGCCTGGACCGGCAGCAGATAGGTATGGAACACGGCGGGCGCCCTCTGTCTGCGGCGTGCGCCGCCCCCGGGCCGCGGGACCGTGTGGGTCGCGCGGTATCCCCATGAGTAGTCGCTTGGATCCTCCCAAGCCTGACCAGAATAGACAATGGCCCGTTGACTCCTGGGCAGGGGCGCGGAATCTCCCCCAGCGGCTCGGGTCGTGCCGCGCGCTGACGGCCTGGTGGGCCGCGGTGGCACGGGTGGTGCGCGCGGTGGCGGCTACGGTGTGTGCTGCGCTGTGGGCGCGGGTGTGGGGGCGCGTGAGAGTGCCTGCTGGTCGGCGAGGGCGATGGCGAGTTCGCCCGCGGCGTTGGGGTGCAGGGGCGCGTTCGCGTCCGGTCCCTGTACGAACGGCTGGTCGCTGCAGAGGCGGTGGCCGTCGAAGTGCTGGGGGACGGCGGTGAAGTTGAAGGTCTGCGCGCCCTGACGCAGTACGGAGTTGAGTTCGTCCAGGCGGGATTCGAGGACCTTGGCCTTGGCGGGGGTGATGTTCTGGTCCTTGAGACAGTCGACGTTCTCACCGAAGGGGTTGTAGTACTCGTTGATCAGTACCCGGGGGTGCTGGGGCAGCGCGGCGAGACTGTGGAGCAGATCGTAGTAGGCGGTGGTGAATCCGGCGATCTGCTGCTGGAAATAGGCGGTGGACGCCCGGTCGTCGCAGGCGTCCGCCGCGGCGCAGAGCGCGGTCAGCGTGGACCAGTGGATGTCGTTGGCGCCGATGCTGACGATGATCACCGAGGCTTTGGTGGCCCCCGTCGCGGCCGAGAGCTGGGGCGGCACCCGGGTGGTGCCGCGTTGCTGGGAGCCGAGCAGGCCCTCGCGGATGGTGGCGCCGCTGCAGGCCAGGTTGAGGGTGTTCCAGTTGTTGGCGGCGGCGAGATACACCGCGTAGGCGTCCTTGCTGCGTCCGCATGCCTTGTCGGCGGCGGTGGGGTTGTCCAGGGGGGCGTTGCCGATCGCGGCGGCGGTCGAGTCTCCGAGGACCACGGCCTGCACCCCCGGCCGGGCTGGCGCGCCGACGGCTGTCACAGGGGTGGGCGTGCTCGGTCCCACAAGGTCCTCGATGCCGCGGACCTGCCGCAGTGCCTGGGGGGTCGCGGAGGCGAGGAGGTAGACGCCGAGGGCGTTGACGGCGCACACGCCTGCGACGGCGATGCCGAGCGTCCACAGCGTCGTCGTGCGGCTGGAGCGGCGGATGCTCGCCACGGTGACAGCGATCATCGCCGCGAATCCCGCGGCGATGAGTGTTTCCCACAGCAGGTAGCGCGTCCAGGCGGAGGTGAGCTGCCGGCTCAGGTCGGCTCCGGCGGCCTGGGCACCTCCCGGCTGGGTGAGAGCCCTTGCCTGGGCGTTCAGGGCGATGCTGGTCAGTTTCAGCCGCGGACGGATGGGCCCCTCGAAGTGGGGCCGGGTGGGGATCACCTGGCCGAAGAGGTCCAGTTCCCCCGGCCCGGACAGCCTCAGGTCCGGTGAGGCCGCGCCCACCTGCACGGTCTGGCCGGCCGGGGTGGCCGTCTGCAGGGGGGTGACACGCACTGACAGCCACATGGACAGGGCGGCGACGGCCAGGACGGCGGTGGCGTACCCGAGGACGGTCGGTATTCGGCGAAACCACGGGCGCATACGGCTCCTTCGGCCGGCCGACGTGAGACTGAGTGCCGGGCGCTCGGCCCGTCCGTCGAGGGGCTCTCTGCAGCTGGCGCCCGGGCATCAGGGCAGTACGACAGTACCGGGTCCACCGCGCCGCTGGTGCGGCAACGGGCCGGAGGGGGTTCGGCGCCCACGAGCCCTTGCCCGACCGGTCGGGCAACGTGCCCGGGCCGGTGGGACGTACAGGGCCGAAAGGCGCCTGCGCGGGGCCGTCAGGCGCGGTCGGAAGGCACTGGTCGGGTGTGGCGGAGCGCGGCGAGCTCGGCGTTGAACTGGGCTCCGGCGAGGAGGGCGAGGTTGGATATCCACAGCCAGACGAGGAAGACGACGATGCCCGCGAGGGACCCGTACAGACGGTCGTAGGTGCCCGCGTAGTTGGTGGAATACAGGGTGAAGCCCGCGGACGCCAGGAGCCACAGGACGACGGCGAGCATGCCGCCGACGGCCCGGTGTCGCAGGCCGTAGGCGGTGGCCTGGCCGGAGCGGAACAGCACCAGGACCAGGACGGTGGCCAGGCACGCCAGCAGCGGCCACTTCAGGATGTTCCACGCTGTGACGGCGGCGCCGTCCACTCTCATGATCCGGCCGGCGGTGCGGGCCGCGTCACCGGTGAGGACCAGAGCCAGCACGCTGGAGACGAGCAGCGCCAGCAGCGTGAGCGCGGTGAGCACGGTGAGCGGGGCCTTCTTCCACAGCGGGCGGCGGTCCTGGAGACCGTTCATGGCGTGCACTGCGCGGCGGAAGACACTCAGGTAGCTGGAGGCCGACCACAGGGCGCCGACAGTGCCGAAGGCGGCCAGCAGCCGGGCCGGGGTCTGCTGGTCCGTCATGCTCTCCAGTGCGCCCAGGACGGCGGGGCGCGCCCCCGCCGGGACGACGGCGGTCACCTGGTCGACAAGGTGACCGGCTCCCGGGCTGCCGGTGATCCCGAGCAGCGAGAGCGCCACCAGCAGGGTGGGGAAGACGGTGAGCACCGCGTAGTAGGTCAGCGCGGCAGCCCAGTCCGTCGCGTCCTCCCTCCACAGGGCGGCTGGTGTCCTGCACAGGGCCGGCCACCAGTCGCGCCGCCCCGGCATCTCGGCGGCCGGGTGGGGAGCCAGTGGCGTGGCCGGCTGGTCGGTGGTCACGTGGTGTCCCGTCAGTGGTCACGCGTCGTCCGTGACCGGCGCGCGGAAGGGCGGGGAAGCGGGCTGCAGGAGGGCTGGACGGACGGGGCCAGGATACGGGCGCCGCCCCGCGGCCGTCAGACGGCTCCGGGACGGGCTCCCCGCATCGGCATCCGGGGTGCTGCCGATGTCGCACCGTCACAAGCGGCTACCCGGCGGGCGGCACGGCCCCGGCAGCGGCAGGCCCTCTGATCGCGGTTGCCCGGGCCACCCGGCAGCCTCGCCCACCGGCTGCCGCTGCGCCTGCGCCACCGACCGGGTCGCCGTCCGGAGCAACCGCCCGGGCTCTGGGCCGCGGTGGGACGCACCCCTTGGTGGACGGTCTACCGGTGTTCGAGGACGTGAACCACGAAACTCCACTGTCGTCGGGCCCGCGACCGGCATTGACCTGTGAGTCGGTGCCGTCCGGCGGCGCCGATCAGGGAGTGGGCACGTCGAGGGCCGGAGTGGCGTAGGTGCCTGTGACCGTGCCGTCGGCGTCGTACGCCACCCCCTGGAAACCGGTGTCCGGCGGGGCTCGTCACATGCCGGACACGCAGGACGATCCCGTCCGGATCGACCACGTCCACGACCGTCCCGTCCGGGGCGGCGACCGGGCCGCGCGGGTCGAGGCCGAGCGCGCCGAACCGCCCAGCCAGCTTCTGCACCAGTCTCCCGCGCGGACGCGCTGAGCACCAGGGGACGGCTGCCCTGCAGCTCCCGTACCCCGGGCACGGTCGACAGGTCCTGCAGGACGACGACGAAGTCCGCGTCCTGGTCGTGCGGGACGACTCCCCACGCCGCGCCGTCGACCGTGAACTCGCGGATGAGCCTCGGATCGAGGACCTCGAAGCAGTGGGGTGCGCACGGGAGCGGCGAGTCCGATGAACACGACCATCTCGTGGCCGCCGGGGTTGGTCTGCAGCGGTACGGTCCGCCAGTTGTTGGTCAGCCAGACGTTGCCGGAGGGGTCGATCTGGACGGCGGTGTTGCGTTGCAGTCCGTCGCTGGTGCAGCCGGTGCCGGCCGGTGAGATCGGGTCGCCCGTGTGGAGTCCGGGCGGGCCGGCGGAGTGGCGGGCGCCGCACAGGCTGGCCAGGCGGTGGCCGCCGAAGTTCGCCACCCAGACGGTGTCGTTGCCGTCGACGGCGATGCCCCGGGGCAGGAACAGTCCGTCGTTGACGAACGGCTTGGCGGGGGTGGTGCCGTCGGGACGGACCATGGTGACGGAGGCGTCGACGTGCCGGGTGACGAGGTCCTCGATCGCCTCGGCGACCATGGCGGGCGTGGTGCCCTCACCGGGTGCGACCACCGCGCCGCCGTTGGCGACCCAGACGTTGCCCAGGCTGTCGGAGGGGATGCCCATGGGGCGTTTGATCTTGCTGCCGGTGATCGAGCGCAGGGGTGTGCCCTGCGGGGACAGCAGCATGACGCTGTCGTTTCCGTTGCCGGTCACCCAGGCGCGTCCCCGGGTGTCCACAGTGACGCCGGACGGCTTGATCAGACTGTCGCCCCGGGGGCGATGCTCCGGGCCCCCGCGGGTTCCCCTCGGGGATCCGGGTCACGCTCCGGCCACCGCCGGTGGCGACCCAGATGTTCCCCTGACGGTCCGACACGATGCCCTGTGGCTGGACGATGTCGTCCCACCGCGCGAGCCGGAGTGCCGGGCGGGACACGACCGTCGTGCCCTGGCAGGCGATGTGGGACGGCCCGGGGCGCGGTGTTCAGCCGCCGACCACACCGGCGTCGATGCGCCGACCACGCGACGTGTCCACCACGACGGGGATACCGTCCGGGATCCGCCCTTCGAGCCGGTCGAGCAGAAACTCCACCGGCGGGAGGTCTCCGGGGCTGCGGACATGGACGTACATCGTCCGGGACGTCGCATCCACACTCGTGACGAACGCGCCCGGCACGTCGGCAAGCCACTGCTGTGCCGCGTCCTTCGTCCGGCCGGTCCACGTGTCGAGCAGGAGCGTGACCACGGTGTTGGCCGTCAGCGGAACGAGCACGACGGCGAACAGCAAGGTCATGGCCGCATATGCCCTGCGGGCGGGCCGTCCGGCTGACCTGTCGGCCTCCGCGCCGTAGCCGAGTGAGGCGAAGACCACCATGCCGGCGAAGACCAGGGCGAAGAGGTTCGACACGAACAGCGCCAGCGCGCCCAGCGCCAGCCATCCCGACAGCTTCCCCAGACACACCCCTGCCACCACCAGGGGCGGGACGAGGGAGATGGCGATCGCGACTCCGGGCAGTACGGCGGCGACGTCCCGGCGGGCCAGTGCCACCGCGCCGGCGAATCCGGTCGCCAGGGCGGCGATCAGGTCCATCAGGCCCGGCGACGTCCGCGACGAGATCTGGCTGTTGGACAGCAGGTCGTAGTCACTGGGGAGGGCCGCCGACATGGCCATCCCGACCGCGGTCACCAGCAGGCACGCGAGGAGGACGACCCTGGCCGATCCGGTGCGGCGGCGCTTCACCGACCCCAGAGCGATGCCCATGATGGGCGTGGACAGCGGCGCGATGATCATCGCGCCGATCACGGTGGCCGTCGAGTCCGTGAGCACGCCGCCGGACGCGATGACCGACGACAGCGTCAGCATCGTCCAGAAGGCCGAACGCTTGGACGTGGTGTCCCCGGACGACAAGTCCAGATCCTCGGTCAACTCGTCCAGTGAGCGGCGCTGGGAGGCCGGCAGGACACGGGTGCGGACTTTGCCGATCATGCCCCCAAACAACCACGATCGGACCGGTTTCGGGATACAGGACACAGGCATGCGCCTGCGCAAGTCCGCCCACGGATCCGGCTGGCACTCGGTACGTAACGTCCTGCTGGGCCCGGGGTGAAGGCGCAGGCGTGCCACCCGGAAGGGGGGAGGCGCTCCCTGACCGGCTGTCTGAAGGGCTTCGCCCGTTCAGTCCTGTGCATCGGCGCCACCACCGCGGCGGACCTGCTCCAGGATCTGCCTGTGCAGGGGGCCAGGTCCTCCGCCGACACCGAAACGGGGCTGCCGGCGAGGGTGTACCGCTCGTCTACGTCCGTGTACTGGATGGTGATACCGACACGCCGACTTCCGGAACCGATGACCGGAACACGCCTCTGCTGAGTCTGACCGTGGCCGGACGCCGGGCCGGCGGCCTACCCCGAGTGGGCCGGCCCCGAGGGACGGCAGGCAGCTCACGAGCCGTCCGGACCGACGTCCTACGGAACGCCACGATCGGCCAGTGCTCCGCTACGGCGGTATGAGTCGGCAGCTCACAGTGATGGCCGAGGCATACCACTCCCAGGCCGGGCGGCGTGACGGAGCGCGTGAGCGATGCGTGAACGGATGGCGCGGCACCCGGCGGACTGGGTGCCATGGGATCCACGGACGCACGTCTCTGACCTCGCAAGACAGGATGCCGCGTCAGGCGCTGACATCCACGATCATGATCGTGTCAGCCCTTGTAACGCAACGGCGTTGCCTTGTAATGCGTAGGTCGTCGGTTCGAATCCGGCAGAGGGCTCCAGCTCCCGGGCCGGATTTCTCCGGCCCGGTTTTTTTCACGGGGTCCGGGTGCCCAGGCGGCGGGCGATCTCCAGCTGGCGCTCGTCCAGGGGGCGGCCTTCCTCGATGTCCCAGAGGCAGTTCTGCAGCAGCCGCCCGTACGTCCACGCGCGTGCCCGCTCGCGGTCCAGGCCGAGGACGTCGGTCATCGCGTCGAAGCGCCAGCGGACGTCGTCGGCGTCGAAGCGGTTGTCCAGGGCCGGCCAGAGGTCGAAGCCGGGGTCGCCGGCCAGCGGCTTGGGGTCGATGGCGAGCCAGTCGGCACGGTCGCCGGCCAGGACGTTCTCCTCGTGCAGGTCCCAGTGCAGGAGGCGGTCACCGGGATCGTCCACGACCTCCCGCAGGGCCGCCGCGCAGTGGGCGACGGTGCGGCGGGCCGCCGGGTCCGGGACGCGGTCCAGGGCCCGGGGGGTCTGCTCCAGCATGGCCCCGGCGATGTCGCCGAGGCGGCGCATGTCCGCCGGGGCGGGGGTGGAGGTGAGACGGGCGAGGAGGCGGGCGATCACCAGGACGGCCTCGTGGGCGTCCGGGAGGTGGGAGAGCATCCGGGAGGGGTCGAGACGTTCCAGGAGCATGGCGCCGGTGGACGCGTCGTGGTCCAGCAGGCGGACCGCTCCGTCGCCGTCCCAGATCCGCAGGGCGACTGGTTCGCCCTCGCTCTCCTCGTCCAGGATCTGGAGCTTCAGCACGGCCGGTGTGCCGTCCGCGCGATCGACGGGGAGAACCAGGGCGCTCACGCCATGCATCGGCGCGCCGGTGACGCGCAGGTCCCAGCGCTCCAGGAGGGCGACGGCCAGACCGGGCAGCCGGGCGATGAAGGCGCGGCCCGCCTTCCCGTTGAACTTCTCCTGTGCCGCGGCGAGTTCCTCGGGGACATCGATCATCATGGCACGCACGGTAGCCGGTGGGAGGCCGCTCAGGGATCGCGCAGGACTGCGGTACGGCCTTTCCGGCGGTGTGCCGGCTCTCCAGGGCGTGGTGGGTGCCGGGGCGGGGTCCGCTGTTCGACCTCAGGCTCGCTTGAGGTCGAACTCGCGACGGCCGAGGGCGAGGGAGCCAGCGGTGAGGGCGCTGTTGAAGGAGACCCCAGGTACGGAGGTCGGTGTCGACGGGGGCGTGGGCACGGGCGCGGCGCGGCAGCTTCAGCATGGCGAGGGGCGGGACGCGGTGCAGCGTGCCGTGGTGGCGGAGCCGGAGGCGGGCGGCTTCCAGGGGCGGGAGGGGCGCGAGGGGGCCGATGAGGTCGCGTTGCCGGAGCCAGGACCAGTGCGGGCCGCCGTTGTAGAGAGCGTGGGGGCCCTCGTTGGTCCTTGGGTTCGAGGGGGCGTCGGCGGTACGGGCGCAGCCGCCGAGGGGGTGATGCGCTTCGTGGAGGGTGACCTGGGCGCCTGCCTCGGCGGCGGTGACGGCCGCGGTCAGCCCGGCGAAGCCGCCGCCGCCGACGGTGACGCGGTGCATGGCTGGGTTCTCCCTCGGCCGGGGTCGCGCCCGGCGGTTTCGGAGACGGTCCCGTCTCCGGTGGTTCCGGTCGCTCGTGGCTACGACGGCCCATGGCCCCAGGATGTGACACGTCCGAGGTCGTCGCAGGTCAGGCCGATTGTCCGTAGGGGAGTGCAGGATGGGGGCATGGTGAGGCGAGCGGAGTCGGCGGGCGGTACGGGGGTGAAGGGCGCGCGGCGTCCGGAGGTGCGGCTGCCGGTGCTGGAGCGGTACGAGGGTGGTGGATTGGAGCCTGACGGGGACTACGACGGTCTGGAGTTCCGGGAGGCGAGCCTCGCGGGGGAGGACGGCGCGGGGGCGCGGTTCATGGACTGCGCGCTGGCGGGGTGCGTGCTGGACGCGACGCGGCTGTCCAAGGCCCGGGTGCTGGACTCGGCCCTTGCCGGTGTGCGGGGTGTGGGTACGGACCTCTCCGGGGCGACGCTGCGCGACGTCGAGCTGACGGACGCGCGTCTCGGCGGGACTCAGCTGCACGGGGCGGAGCTGGAGCGGGTGCTGGTCCGGGGAGGGAAGATCGACTTCCTGAATCTGCGGTCCGCGCGGCTCAGGGACGTCGTCTTCGAGAGCTGTGTCCTGGTCGAGCCGGACTTCGGCGGGGCGAGGCTGGAGCGGGTGGAGTTCGTGGACTGCGCGCTGAAGGGCGCCGATCTCAGTGGGGCCACGCTGGCGGACGTCGATCTGCGCGGTGCCGTCTCGCTGGAGATCGTCCGGGGGGTGGACCGGCTGGCGGGGGCGGTGATCAGTACGGGGCAGCTGCTGGATCTGGCGCCGGTGCTGGCGGGGGAGCTGGGGATCCGGGTGGAGGGGTGAGGGGCACGGTGGGTCACTTCAGACGCGGGTAGCGGGCCTGGAGGGCCCAGACTGCCGGGTTCTCGCCCAGGTCCTCGTGCAGGTCGGTCAGGTCGGCAAGCAGGTCGTGCAGGAAGTCACGGGCCTCGCGGCGGAGTTCGGCATGGGAGAAGGCCAGCGGCGGTTCGGCCGCCGGCAGCCACTCGGCCTCGATGTCCACCCAGCCGAAGCGGCGTTCGAAGAGCAGCCGGTCGGTGGATTCGGTGAAGTCCAGTTCTGCGTACTGGGGGCGGGAGGCGCGGGAGCCCGCCGGGTCCTGGTCGACGCGTTCCACGATGTCGCACAGCGCCCAGGCGAAGTCGAGCACCGGCACCCATCCCCAGGCTGTGGACAGTTCCCGCTCCTCCTTGGTGTCGGCGAGGTAGACGTCACCGCAGAAGAGGTCGTACCGCAGGGCGTGGACGTCCGCACGGCGGTAGTCGGTCTGCGGGGGGTCGGGGAAGCGGTTGGAGAGGGCGTAGCCGATGTCGAGCACGGAGGTGATGGTGTCACGGCGAAGGCGGTGGGCGGACGGCGGCGGACGGTCCGGGGGAGGGGGACCCGACGACTTCCGGGCGGCCGGGGCCGTTCCGTGGCGTGCGGCCGGGTTCTTCCTAGAATTGCGGGGTGCGCCTCCGCTCCCGTCCCCGTCCCCGTGACCCCCGCCGCCCCCGCCCGCCTGCAGCCGTCGCCTGCGTCCTCGTGGCGGTGACGGCGGCCGGGTGCGCGGACGGTGCGTCCGGCGGGCCCGGGGGCACCGGTGGTCCGGGCAGTGCCGGTGTGGGCGACCCGTACTTCCCCAAGGCCGGCAACGGTGGGTACGACGTCTCCCACTACGCGCTCGACCTGGCCTACGACCCGGCCGCCCACCATCTCACCGGCACCGCGACGATCACCGCCCGCGCGACCGGGGACCTGACCGCGCTGAACCTGGACCTCGAAGGGCTGGACGTCGAGCGGGTCACCGTCGACGGCACCGCCGCCCGCTGGCGGCGCGCCGGCCAGGAGCTGACCGTCCGGCCGCCGGAGGGGCTGGAGAGGGACCGGACGTTCCGGGTGGCCGTCCGTTACTCCGGCGCCCCGGTGACCGTCACCGACCCGGACGGCTCCGAGGAGGGCTGGCTGCGCACCGCGGACGGGGCGGTGGCACTGGGCCAGCCGACGGGCTCGATGACGTGGTTCCCCGGCAACCACCATCCCTCCGACAAGGCGACGTACACCGTCACGGCGACGGTGCCGAAGGGCCTGCGGGCGGTGTCCAACGGCGAGCCCGCGGGGGAGCGGACGACGGGGGACCGGACGGCCTTCACCTGGCGTACCACCGAGCCGATGGCGAGCTACCTCGCCGTGCTCGCCGTCGGCCGGTACGAGGCCGGCCGCACCACGACCGCCGGCGGCCTTCCCGTCCACACCTTCGTCGACCCGCGGCAGGCGGCGGCGAGCCGTGAGGTGCTGGCACGGATCCCGGACGTCGTGGAGTGGGCGGAGGGCTGGTTCGGCCCGTACCCCTTCTCCTCCGCGGGGGCGGTCGTCGAGCGTCCCGAGGACGCCGGGTATGCCCTGGAGACCCAGAACCGGCCTCTGTTCCCCGGCGCGCCCGACACACTGCTCCTGGTCCACGAACTGGCCCACCAGTGGTACGGCGACTCCGTCACACCGAGGACCTGGCGGGACATGTGGCTCAACGAGGGGTTCGCCGTCTACGCGGAGTGGCTGTGGAGGGAGGAGCACGGGGGCGGCACCGCTCAGGAGACCTTCGACACGATGTACGCCGGGACGTACTTCTCCGACGCGGCGACGAACGAGGCGATCTGGTCGTTCCCGCCCGCGAGGCCGCCCGACGCGGCGCACATCTCCGGGGTCCCCGTCTACCAGCGCGGCGCGATGGTCCTGCACAGGATCCGGCAGACGGTCGGCGACGACGCCTTCCGCACCCTCCTGCGCGGCTGGGCGGAGGACCACCGCCACGGCACCGCGGACACCGGCGACTTCACGTCGTACGTGGAGAAGGCGGCCCCGGACGAGGACTTCGACAGAGTCTGGTCGGACTGGCTGTACGGGGAGGGGAAGCCCGCACGCCCCTCTGAGCCGTAGACCGAGCCCTGGGCCAGGCCCGCGCCCGCGCCCGCACCCATGCCGGAGCCCCCGGCCGCCGGGGAGGCGGGCCGGGGGCTCCGGAAGCGCATGCGCGGGGGCGTCGTCCGTCAGACGTTGACGCCGAAGTCCTGGGCGATGCCCGTCAGGCCCGAGGCGTAGCCCTGGCCGACGGCGCGGAACTTCCACTCGGCGCCGTTGCGGTACAGCTCGCCGAAGACCATGGCGGTCTCGGTGGCCGCGTCCTCGGACAGGTCGTAGCGGGCGATCTCGGCGCCGCCGGCCTGGTTGAGGATGCGGATGTACGCGTTGCGCACCTGGCCGAAGTTCTGGCTGCGGTTCTCGGCGTCATAGATCGAGACCGGGAAAACGATCTTGTCGACGTCCGCCGGGAGACCGGCCAGGTTGACGTTGATCTGCTCGTCGTCGCCCTCGCCCTCACCGGTGCGGTTGTCACCGGTGTGGACGATGGTGCTGTCCGGGGTCTGCTTGTTGTTGAAGAAGACGAAGTGACCCTCCGAGTACACCTTGCTCTGCGGGTTGACCGCGATCGCGGAGGCGTCGAGGTCGAAGTCCGTGCCGGTGGTGGTGCGGACGTCCCAGCCGAGGCCCACGGTGACGGCGGTCAGGCCCGGAGCCTCCTTGGTGAGCGAGACATTGCCACCCTTGGACAGGCTTACAGCCATTGTTGGGAGTCCCTTCCCTCGTGTACGTACGGCTACGAAGCTACAGCTACCTCCTTGAACGCGAGAGGAGCACGCGGGGTTCCAGGTGGCTTTACTTTCTTTACCCGGGATATTCGGGTGACGCGGACCGGTCAGGGGCGGGACCATGGGCGGCATGTCCGGTCCTCGTGTCATCCGCGGCTCCGTCCTCCTGCCCGAGGCCGAGCTCCTGTGGCGTTTCTCGCGCTCCTCGGGGCCCGGAGGGCAGCATGTGAACACCACCGACTCGCAGGTCGAGCTGCGTTTCGACCTCGCCGCCACCCAGGCGCTGCCCGAGGTGTGGAAGCAGCGGGCGCTGGAGCGGCTGGCGGGGCGGCTGTCCGACGGTGTCGTCACCGTCCGGGCCTCCGAGCACCGCTCCCAGTGGCGTAACCGGGAGACCGCGGCCGTGCGCCTCGCGGCGCTCCTCGCCGAGGCCACCGCGCCCCCGCCCCGGCCCCGCAGGCCGACCCGCATCCCGCGCGGCATCAACGAACGCCGGCTGCGGGAGAAGAAGCAGCGCTCGGAGACGAAGCGGGGGCGCTCCGCGCGGGACTGGGGGTGACCCGCGCGGGCGCGGGGGACGATCCGCGCAGGGCACAGGTGCTCCGGGCGGGACAGGGGTGACCCACGACGCGGGGCGGAGCGTCCCGCTTCCCGCGGGGACAGGAGATGGCCGGGCGGGATCCGGCGTTCCGCGCGATGCAGAGGTGTTTCGTGCGGGATCCGGTGATCCATGCGGGGCGGTGACGGGGATCGGCGGTGGCCGGCCGGGCGGGCCCAGTGCCCCGACCAGCTCCCCCTCGACGACCTCCCCGTTCCTGCGGAAGCCCAGACCGAGGTAGAAGTTCTCCGGGCCGTTCTCGCCGGGGTGCCAGGTGACGTAGCACTCCTTGCCGCCCCGGGCGCGGATCCGGGCGGCGACCGACTCCACGGCGAAGCGGCCGTAGCCCTTGCCCTGCTCCTCGGCCTCCCCCAACTCTCGACCGCGCTCGAGCCGGGAGGACACCCCCACCGTTCAGCCGCCACAGGCCCGAGCGGACGACGCTGCCGCCGTCGTCGTGCCAGTCGATGTCGAGGAAGGCCATCAGGAAGCCGACCGCGCGGTCACCGTCCACGATCAGGCGGGGCCGGGCGGGGCCGGGCGGGGCCGGGCGGGGCCGGGGTGGACGTATGCCTCGGCGAGGGACTCCGCGACCGGGGCGACCGCGAACTCCTGGTCGGGGCGGACGCGTGTGCCGAGGGCGGCGTCGAGGTTCTTCGAGGTGATCTCTTCGAAGCGGGGAGTTGTGGTATTCGTCACCCGGGCAGCGTGGGTTCGCAATTCCCGTTCGGCAAAAGGAATTCCCGGTTCGGGAAGTTCGGGAGGCGTCGGGGGAGGGCCCCGGGAAACGCTCGGGCGGCTCAGTCCAGGTGCCGGTAGCGGCCCCGGAAGTAGGCCAGCGGCCCGCCGTCCGCACTGGGTACGTCCGCCGTCAGGACGCGGCCGATCACCAGGGTGTGGTCGCCGGCCGGCACCCGCTGCTCGGTGCGGCACTCCAGGGTGGCGAGGGCGCCGCCGACCAGGGGGGCGCCGCTGTACTCGCCCCGCACGTACGGGATGTCCTCGAAGAGGAGACGGTCGCTGATCCGGCCCTTCATCGCGAAGCGGCCCGCGATGTGCCGCTGGCTCCCGGACAGGACCGACACCGACCACAGCGGCTGCTCGTCGAGCAGGTCGTCCATGCGAGAGCCCTCGCGCAGGCTGACCAGTACCAATGGTGGATCCAGGGACACCGACAGGAACGCGGTCGCGGTCATGCCGACGTCCTCGCCGGCAGGTGCCCGCGGGTCGTCCGGATCCAGCGGCGGCTCCTGCGCGGTCACCAGGACCACACCGGCGGCCAGACGGGACATGGCTGCACGGAACTCGTCGTTGCTCACCCCCTCAGCATGCCGGGCGGTGGGCACAGTGGTGATCGCGGACGGGGGTACGGGAGTGTTCGGCACACCGGAAACGCTAGTCTCCGCTCCGTACGCACCGCATCGGGCCTCCGCCCGAGCGGGGACCTAGGACCAGCGGCGGACCCCTCCGTTCCACGGGCGCGGGCCGGCAGCCACGGACCGAATCCCGCGGAAGGGGCGCGGAATTCACATGCGGCGCATGCTGCGCATTCGGCATTTACGGTGAAGAACCGGAGAAACCGCGGAAAGGTCTCCCAATTGTTCACGTTTGGTTGTGACTTGAGTCACAAGGGATGATAATTGTTGACCCTGTGTACCGGGTGGGCAGCGCGCTGTGATTCAGTGGCAGGGAGAATGCCAGGACGATACGCCGATGAGAACGTTTGATTCGCCGCGAGGTCCCGGGGGAGGGTGAGCATGGAGGCCGAGTCGGAGCCCTACGTCCGCCTTGCTTCCCTGCGGCAACTGCACCAGGGCATGGCCGACATGAACACGGCCCGCAGCCTGGCCGACACCCTCCAGACCGTCGCCGACGGGGTCGTCGACGCCCTCGGGTACGAACTGGCCTGCGTCAACCTCGTGCGTCCCGACGGCGACCTGGTCGTCGCCGCCTTCTCGGGCAACGCGGCCGCGGAAGCCCTCATCACCGGCCGCGTCGGCTCGCGCGAGTCCTGGGAGCGCCGCCTCTCCATGGGGGAGAGCTGGGGCGACCTGATCTTCATTCCGCACACCGAGGGCTGGGTCCTCGACGACGACGACGTCCCGCAGTGGTACACCGACGGCCCCGCCCCGCGCTTCGAGGACGAGTGGCACCCCTCCGACCGGCTCTTCGCCCCGATGTACGCCCCCGGCCCGCAGGGCGGCGGGGCCGGGGAACTGGTCGGCGTGCTCTCCGTGGACCGCCCGCGCAACGGCCGGCTGCCCGGCGCCTGGGGCCGCGAAGCACTCCAGATGTACGCCTTCCAGGCCGCCATCGCGATCAGTAACGCCCGCCTGCGCTCCAACATGCAGCGCGCCCTGGTGCGCCTGGAGCGCGAGCAGCAGGCCCTGCGCGCCAGTGAGGAGAGCTTCCGGCAGGCCTTCGAGTACGCCCCGTCCGGCATGGCCGTCGCCGAGATGGGCGGCGACCAGCACGGCCGCATCCTGCGCACCAACGACGCGTTGTGCCGGCTGCTCGGCCGCCCCGCCTCCGCGATGCGCCGCTACTCCTTCTCCGACCTCGTGCACCCCGAGGACATCGGCACGCTGCTGCGGACCTCCGCCGAGGGCGGCCGCGCCGAGCTGCGGCTGGCCCGCCGGGACCGCACCTACGTGTGGGTGTCCCTGCGCAACTCCGTCGTGGCCGACGCGGCCGACGGGCCGCGCTTCCTGCTCAGCCACGTCGAGGACATAGAGGACCGCAAGCGCCGCGAGCTGCACCTCGCGCACCGTGCCTCCCACGACTCTCTCACCGGCCTGCCGAACTCCGCCGAACTGCGCGCCCGGCTCTCCGCCCGCCTGTGCCGGCAGCGCCCGTCGGTGCTGCCGGCCGCGGTCGACGAGGCCATGGCCGGCTTCGAGTCCTTCGCCTCCCAGGACGCCGCCTACGGTCCGCCCGCCTTCGACCGCGGTCACGACTTCGACTTCCCGCCCGAGGCGGAGGGGTTCGAGGGCTACGACCATCATGTGCACGCCATCGCTCCCGACGGCGACCGCGACGACGGCGCCAAGGGCCTCGCGGTGCTCTTCTGCGACCTCGACGGCTTCAAGTCGATCAACGACCGGTTCGGGCACAACGCGGGCGACGCGGTGCTCATAGAGGTCGCCCGCCGGCTCAGCAACGGCGTCCGGGACGGCGACACCGTCGCCCGGCTCGGCGGCGACGAGTTCGTGATCCTCGCCAACGGGCTCGGCCGGGCCGATGCCCAGGACCTCGCCGTACGGCTGCGCAACGAGATCATCCAGCCCATCCGGGCCGAGGGCCGGGCCGTGCGGGTCGGCGCCAGCTTCGGTATCGGATGGGCCCACTGCGGGATGACGGCGGACGAAGTGCTGAAGTCCGCCGACGAGCGGATGTACGTCGAGAAACGATCTCGTCCCAAACAGCATCGACGGGCGGGATGAACCACAGGTCAGCCGGTTGACGCGGTCGGATCCACCCGTTCGGGCCACCCGCAGCGGGTAGGCTCGCTCTTCTCACCACCCGTACCGCATCCGATCCGCAGCTAGGAGTACCAAGGGATGACGCCCGGCAGCAACGGCGCGAGCACGCCCGAGGACGACGACCCGTTCGGCTACCTCTACGCCGACGGGCAGGCCAACGGAGCACAGCCGCCGTCCGGGGGCTACGGCTACCCGAACTCGGTCAACCGGGTGCGGGCGGTCGGCACGCGTCAGTACGGCCAGCAGGGCCCTGCGGCGCAGGGGCAGCAGCAGGGGACGTACGGCCAGCCGAACGCGAACTACGCGGCACCGGAGATGCTGCCCGGCGGCTCCTCGCAGCTGCCCGGCAACCGTGGCGGTCACGGTGGTCGTGGTGGTGGCAGGGGCCGCGGCCCGAACACCAAGGGCCTGCTCATCGGTGCCGTCGCGGTGGTCGCCGCGGTGGTCGTCGGCATCGGCGTGGCGATGGTCGGCGGCGACGACGAGGACGACAAGGGCGAGAACCAGGCCGACTCGACGCCGACCCAGTCCTCGCCCACCGGGGAGAGCAGCCCCTCGGCGGGCGGGGAAGAGGAAGAGGAAGAGGAAGCGGCCGAGTTGCCGACGATCGACGCCAAGGCGCTGCGTCTGGGCGGTACCGCGGCCCTCGCGCAGGACGTAGCGGGTGCGCAGTCCGACGGCGGCGTCTACGTGACGAACCTCAACAATCCGGGTTCCTCGGTCACCTGGACGGTCGACGGCATTCCGAAGGACGGCACGTACACCGTCTTCGTGCGCTACAGCACCACCGACGACCCCCAGTCGATGACGCTCACCGTCAATGGCAAGGAGTTCGGCTCCAAGCTCAACATGGACAACTTCGCCCGTGCCAAGGACGGTGACTTCGCGAAGGGCTGGACCCAGACCTTCGCGTGGCCCACGCTCAACAAGGGCACCAACACCCTTTCGGTCTCCTGTGCCGACGGCGACAAGTGCAACGTCCTGCTGGACCAGCTGTCGCTGAAGGAAGGCCAGGTCAAGAAGTGAGGCCCGCCGGCCGGGGCGGAATCCTCCCCTGTCTCCAGGACAGGCCCCGGGCCGCCCGGTCCTGCTCGTGACCACCGTCCGGGGCGGCAGGCGCCCGTAGGTCTTGTGGCCGAACTCGCCTGCCGTGGGGGCCAGTACGGTCGCCGCCGGCAGAGCCGCCCTGCCGGCCTCACCCGCCGGAGGGCCGACCGGTGCGTCGGGCCCGGCGGGGCGGATCAGCCCAGTTGGGGGAAGACCACCCATTCACCCTGGCGCATCACGCCCTTGAGGGTGAAGTCCGCGCCGAGGACCACGAGGTCGGCGTCCTTCCCGGGTTCCAGGGAGCCGATCCGGTCGTCCATGCCCAGCAGCCGGGCAGGGGTGGCGGACAGGGCGGCGACCGCGTGCTCGACGGGCAGCCCGTCGACGGTCACCGCCCGCTTCAGGGCGCGGTCCAGGGTGAGCGTCGAGCCCGCGATGGAGCCGCCCTCCACCAGCCGGGCCACCCCGTGAGCGACCTCGACCTCCAGCGGGCCGAGCATGTAGCGGCCGTCGCCGAAACCGGCCGCGTCCATCGCGTCCGTGACGAACGCCACCCGTGCGGGGCCCGCGTGGTGGAACGCCAGGCGGAGGGCGGCCGGGTGCAGATGGGTGCCGTCGTTGATCAGTTCGACCGTGACCCGCTCGTCCTCCAGCAGGGCGGTGACCGGGCCGGGGGCGCGGTGGCCGAGCGCCGGCATGGCGTTGAAGAGGTGGGTCGCGACGGTGGCGCCCGCGTCGATGGCGGCCACGGTCTGCTCGTACGTCGCGTCCGTGTGGCCGACGGCCGCGATCACGCCCTGCTCGGCCAGCAGGCGTACGGAGTCGAGGCCGCCCGGCAGTTCGGTGGCCAGGGTGAGCATCCTGGCCCGGCCGTGGGCGGCGTCGATCAGTTTGCGGACCTCCGCCGGGTCGGGCTCGCGCAACAGCTCCTGGGAGTGCGCTCCCTTGCGGCACGGCGAGATGAACGGCCCCTCGAAGTGGACGCCGGCGATGTCGCCCTGTTCGGCCAGTTCCGCGAGCTGTCCCGCGCGCCGGGCGAGGAAGTCCAGGTCGCCGGTGACGGTCGAGGCGAGCAGGGTGGTGGTGCCGTGCAGGCGGTGGGTGTGGATGCCCTTGAGGACCTCGTCGACCGTGCCGGAGGTGAAGGACGCGCCGCCGCCGCCGTGGTTGTGGAGGTCGACGAAGCCGGGCACCAGCCAGTGCCCGCTCAGGTCGAGCGTCTCGGCGTTCTCGGGGGTCCCGGGAGCGGCGGAGGAGGTGTCCGCGGGCGCCGTGGCGACGATCCGGGTGCCCTCGACGGTCACGCGGCCGTTGTCCACGGTCCCGGTGGGCAGAACCACCCGGGCACCGGCGAGAACCTTGGTGGGGGCCATCAGGTGGTTACCTCCGAAGGGTAGGGAGAGGAGTCGGCCGAGGGGGCCGTGGAGGAGTCGGCCGAGGGGGCGGCGGTGAGGAGATTCCGGGCGAGGAGGCCCGCGCCCAGGCATCCGGCGGTGTCCCCGAGGGCGGCGGGGACCAGGGACGGCAGTTTCTGGAAGGTGACCCGTCGCCGGACGGCCTCCCGCAGCGGTGTGAACAAGGTTTCCCCGGCCTGGGCCAGCCCGCCACCGATGATCAGGGTGCGGGGGTCCAGCAGGGTGAGCGCGGTGACCAGCCCGTCGGCGAGCGCGTCGACCGCCTCCTGCCAGACCTTCCGGGCCCGTACGTCGCCCGACTCCACGGCCCCGGCACAGTGGGCCGCGTCCGCGTCCGGGTTGCCGCAGGCCGCCGCCCACGCGTCGCCGACCGCCGCCGCGGAGGCGTACCGCTCCAGGCAGCCGCGCTGACCGCACGGACAGGGGACGCCGCCGGGCCGTACGACGATGTGACCGATCTCGCCCGCGAAGCCGTGCGCACCTGCCTCCACCCGGCCGTCGATGCCGATGGCGCCCGCGATGCCGGTGCCCAGCGGCACGAACAGGAACCGGTCGGCACCCCGGCCCGCCCCGATGCGGCCCTCGGCGAGCCCGCCGGTGCGCACGTCGTGGCCGAGGGCGACCGGGATGCCGCCGAGCCGCTGTGCGAGCAGCGCCCGCAGCGGGAGGTCGCGCCAGCCGAGGTTGGCGGAGTAGACGGCGACGCCCCGCGTCTCGTCGACGATGCCGGGAACGGCGAGGCCGGCGGCGGACGCGGGCTCGCCGAGGTGCTCGGCGCCGTGTGCGCGCAGATCGGCGGCGAAGTCCAGGATCCCGGCCACGGCCGCCTTCGGGCCGCGCGCGGTGGCCCGGCGGTCCCGGTGCAGCAGCGTGCCGTCCGCTCCGACCAGGGCGGCCTTCATCCCGGTGCCGCCCACATCGAGGGCGATGACATGTTCCACGGGGGACAGTGTGACCCCGGGACCCGCAAGAGGTCTAGTCCACTCACGTGGTGTAGACCTTGATCCGATTATCGGAAAAGTTAGAAAAGTTTCGGAACGGATGGCGCGGAGCGCCGGAGCAGGAGAGAGCAGCAGTGCAGCGGCGGGTCTTGGCCAGGACGATCGCGGCGGTGTCCGCACTGGGACTGACGGGGGTCCTCGGCGGATGCGGTGTCGGCGGAGGCTCCTCCGATGTCACCCTGGAGCTGGTCGCCGCCGACTACGGCACCGGCGTGGACAACAGCACGAAGAAGTACTGGGCCGCGCTGACGGAGCAGTACGAGGCCGGACACCCGGGCGTGACGATCGACGTCACCGTCCACTCCTGGAACGACGTCGACCGCAAGGTCAGGGAGCGGGTCGAGGCGGACGACCCGCCGGACATGGCCCAGATCGGCGCGTACGCCGACTACGCCGCCGACGGGCTGCTCCACAAGGCCGACGACGTGCTCTCCATCCCCGTGCAGGCCGACTTCGTCGCGCAGCTGGCCACCGCGGGCCAGGTCAACGGCGTGCAGTACGGCATGCCGTTCGCCGCCTCCACACGCGTGCTGTTCTACAACAAGGCCCTGTTCGAGGACGCCGGCCTCACCCCGCCGCAGACCTGGGCCGAACTCGCCGCGAACGCCGAGGTCCTGAAGGAGGAGGGCGTGAAGTACCCCTACGCGCTGCCCCTCGGCCCGGAGGAGGCGCAGGCCGAGACCATGCAGTGGCTGCTCAGCGGCAAGGGCGGCTACACCGACACCATGGGCGCCTACGCCTTCGACTCCGCGCAGAACACCGAAACCGTCACCTGGCTGAAGGACGAGCTGGTCGGCAAGGGCCTGACCGGTCCCGTCGCGCCCGGCGAACTCGACCGCGCTGACGCCTTCGCCGCCTTCGCCGCCGGTGACGTCGGCATGCTGAACGGCCATCCGTCGCTGGTCGGCATGGCCGAGCAGAAGGGCGTGGAGTTCGGCACCGCGCCGACATCGGGGGCCGACGGAGAGAGCCCGGCCACGCTCGGCGTCGTCGACTGGATGATGGCCTTCAACAAGAGCGGTCACCGCGACGAGATCGGCGACTTCCTCGACTTCGTCTACAGCGAGGAGCACGTGCTCGGCTTCTCCCGCGCGTACGACCTGCTGCCGGTCACCACCTCCGCGTCCCGCGTGATGGACGCGTCCGCGGAGGACAGGAAGCTCCGGCCCTTCCTCGACCAGCTGGCGACCGCGGAGCTCTACCCGGTCGGCAACACCTCCTGGGCCGACGTCAACGCGGCCGTCAAGCAGCGGATCGGCAAGGCCGTGGCCCCGAGCGGCAGCCCCGAGGGAGTCCTGGCCCTGCTCCAGGCGACCGCCACACGCGCGGAGAGTGCGCGGTAGGGCACGTCGGCCCGTGGCCCCTGCCGCGCCCCGGCTGTCGGTGGCGGGGGCTACCGTGCGGGTATGGACCAGGGCCGAAGCACGGACGAGGAACAGGAACCGGAGCAGGAACCGGAGCAGGAGCTGTTGGCGCGGCGAGAGCGGGGCATCATCGCGTTGGAGCGCCGCGGCTTCCTCGGCCCCGGCGCGAAGGAGCGGGCGATCCGCGAGGAGCTGGGCCTGGCCCCGGTGCGCTACTACCAGCTCCTCAACGCCCTGCTCGACGACCCCCGCGCCCTGGCCCACGACCCGGTCACCGTGAACCGGCTCAGACGCGTCCGCGAGTCCCGCCGCACGCAACGCTGACGGAACGCGGGAGGGCAGAGCCGGCCGGCCCCCACGTCCGCGCGTTCTCGCAGGGCGGAGTGCTGAACGCGGGCCGTTGGCGCCTGGCGGTCGGCATCGGCGGCGGCGTCAGCCGGTCATGTCGGTCCGTGGGGGCAGGGCCCGCGCCAGTGCCTCGAGCAGGTGTACGACCCCCTCGGGACCGTCGACCACCACGTCCGCGCGTTCCCGCAGTTCCGTGACCTCGTCGCTGCCGCTGCACACCAGCAGCCCGGGAACGCCGTCCGAACGGAGCTTGTCGACGGCGGCGTAGGCGGGGAGGTCGCCCAGGTCGTCCCCGGCGTACAGGACGCTCCCGGCGCCGATCCCACGGGCGTACTCCGCCAGGGCGACGCCCTTGTCCATGCCGGGCGGACGCAGCTCCAGGACCATCCGGCCGGGCTCGACGACCAGACCGTGCCGCTGCGCCAGGCCGGTCAGCGGCTCGCGCAGCGCCTCCAGGGCGGCCTGGGGGTCGGCGGTCCTGCGGGTGTGGACGGCCACCGCGCGGCCCTTCTCCTCGGTCCAGGTGCCCTCCGGGGCACCGGCCCGGTCGAGCAGCCCCGGCAGTTCCGCGCGCACGGCGGCGACCCCGGGGTGCGGGGCGGGCGCGGTGACGTCACCGGTGGCGGCGTTCCAGCGCTCGGTGCCGTAGTGGCCGAGGACGACGAGGTGCTCCAGGCCGGGAACGTCCGCGAAGCCACCGTGCCGTACCGCCACCGCGGGCGGCCGGCCGGTGATCACCGCCACGGAGGCCACCTCCGGGGCGAGCGCGGCGAGCGCGCGCACCGCGCCGGGATGGGCACGGGCCTGCTCGGGGTCGGGCACGATCGGCGCGAGCGTCCCGTCGAAGTCGAGCGCGACCAGCGCCTTGCCCGGCCGCGCGAGCAGCGCGTCGAGCCCTTCCCGTCCGGCCCGCGTGGCGGGCACCGGCAGGGTGCCGGAGTCGTCGGAGTGTGTGGCGTTCGGGTCCGTGGAGTCCTTGGAGCTGCCCATACCGTCAACCTATCCACGTCCACCCGCCCCCACGCATGCGTGACCGGCCGTCCAGGAACGCCGAGGGGAGCGGCAGGCTTCAGCTTCCGTCCCGCAGGGCGTTCAGCTGCTCCAGGAACCACTGCTGCGGCGGCAGCGCGGTCGCCGCGTCGGCCAGGCGCTTGGCGCGCTCGGTCCGCTCCTCCGGGCGCATCATGAGTCCCTCGTGCAGGGCCCGCGCCGTGTCGACCACGTCGTACGGGTTGACGGTGATCGCGTCCTCGCCCAGCTCCTCGTACGCGCCCGCCTCCCGGGACAGCACCAGCGCGCAGCCCCCTTCGGACAGGAGCGGGATCTCCTTGGCGACCAGGTTCATCCCGTCCCGGATGGGGTTGACCAGCGCCACGTCGGCCAGCCGGTACGCGGCCAGGGAGCGCGCGAAGTCGTCCTTGACGTGCAGGACGACCGGACGCCAGCCCGGTGTCCCGTACCGCTCGTTGATCTCGTCGGCGACCCGCTGCACCTCGGCCGTGTAGTCGCGGTACACGGCGAGGTCCTGCCGGGAGGGGTAGGCGAAGGCGACGTGCACGACCCGTTCGCGCCACTCGGGGTGGTCGTCGAGGAACTGCCGGTACGCGAGCAGGCCGCGCACGATGTTCTTCGACAGCTCGGTCCGGTCGACCCGGACGACTGCCTTGCGCGCGGTCCCGCCGGGAGCCGTGCCGATCTCCTCGCGGAGCACGGCGATCCGCTCCTCGACGTCCGCCTCGTGCGCCCGGCCGCGCAGGAAGTCCGCGTCGGCGCCCAGTCCGTGCACCCCGATCGTGGTCTCCCCGAGCCCGTCGGCGAACCGCTCGCAGCACGCGGTGAACGCGTCCGCCCAGCGCCGGGTCAGGAAGCCGAGCCGGTCCGCGCCCAGCATCCCGCGCAACACCTGCCCGGCGATGTCGTCGGGCAGCATCCGGAAGTACTCCGGCGGCGCCCACGGCGTGTGCGAGAAGTGACCGATGCGCAGATCGGGACGGAGCTCCCGCAGCAGCCCCGGGACCAGCGTCAGGTGGTAGTCCTGCACCACCACCGCGGCCCCCCGCGCCGCCTCCTCGGCCAGCGCCTCGGCGAACGCCCGGTTGTAGGCCTCGTATGCCGCCCACTGCCGGCGGAACTCCGTGTCGAAGACGGGTTCCAGCGGTGTCTGGTACAGCATGTGGTGCACGAACCACAGCACCGAGTTCGCGATGCCGTTGTACGCGTCGGCGTGCACGTCCGCGGGGATGTCCAGCATCCGTACGCCGTCCTCGCCGACCCCGCGCCGCACGGCCTCGCGGTCGCCGTCGGAGAGCGCCGAGCACACCCACAGCGCGTCCGCGTCGGACCCGATGGCCGACAGCCCGGACACCAGCCCGCCGCCGCCCCGCCTCGCGTGCAGCGAGCCGTCCTCGCCCGCCGTGTACGAAACGGGGCCGCGGTTCGACGCGACCAGCACCCGAGCGTTCCGAGTGTCCTGACCAGCCTGCATGGGAGCCATAAACCTCAACCTAGCCCGCCTTTGAAACGCTCAAACGTACGGATCAGCCGTACACGGACCAGCGGATCGGCCGTATACGACCGGACGCCCCCGGAAAACCAGGTCAAGAGCTGCGGCAGAGGCCGCGGTCCGTCGTGGTCAGGCCACCCGGCGGGACCGGTACTCGGCTATTTCCGTCATCGGGGGGCGCTCCTGGGTGTCCACCGGGTGGGTGCGGGGCTCGAAGCCGGTGCCGGTGCGTTCGAACTGGGTGAGAGCGGGGTGCAGGAGGTGGCTGCGGGCCAGCCGGAGATGGGCGGTGCGGTAGATCGCGGCGGCCATGCGGCCGAGGGCCCGGCCGTCCTGGTGACGGTGTCTGCGCACGCCGACGTCGACCTGCGCGAGGGCGTCCAGGCCCACCAGGTGCAGGGAATCGACCAGCATGCCCAGCTCGACGCCGTAGCCGACGGGGAAGGGCAGCCGCTCCAGGAGCGAGCGGCGGGCCGCGTACTCGCCGCTCAGCGGCTGCACGAAGCCGGCCAGCCGCGGCCAGTGCAGGTTGAGCAGCGGGCGCGCCATCAGTTCGGTGACCCGGCCGCCCTGGCCGGCGGCGTCGCCCAGGGGCCGGTCGTACATGGCCTTCACCAGTTGCACGTCCGGTTCCGTGAGCAGGGGGCCGACGATGCCGGTGACGAAGTCGGCGGAGAACTCCCTGAGGTCCGCGTCGACGAAGCAGACGACGTCCCCCCGGGTGACCAGCAGGGAGCGCCACAGCACCTCGCCCTTGCCGGGCACGGCGGGTATGCGGGGCAGGATCGTGTCCCGGTGCACCACGGTCGCGCCCGCCACCGCGGCCGCCCGGGCCGTGCGGTCGGTCGAGCCGGAGTCCACGACCACGATCTCGTCGACCAGCGGGACCCGCAGCATCAGGTCGTCCCGGATCGTCGTGACGATCTCCCCGACCGTCGCCTCCTCGTTGAGCGCGGGCAGCACCACGCTCACCGTCTGTCCCGTGGCGCGTTTCGCGGCCAGGAGGCGTTGCACCGGTCGGTCGGTCACGGACCAGGAGCGCTGGGCCAGCCAGCGCTCGACTTCTTCCAGCACGGTCAGCGGCTCCTCATCTCTGTGATCCATACACCGGTGATCCATCTCGCGGTTCGGACGCGTACTCTCCACCGTCCTGGCCTTCGGTTACAGTCTTGAACAACGCGGATGACCTTTGCATGCCGGGGTCGTGCCCCCTTCGTCCGCGGCGCGCCACCGCACGACACACAACCGCATACAGCTCATCCAGAGGGGCAGAGGGAAACGGCCCGATGAAGCCCCGGCAACCCTCCAGCCGGTTCTCGTAGATCACCGCCGATCGACGGTCCAGCAGCGTGCCGCGCAGTGGATCGCGCACGTGTCGCCGATCGTTCTCGCGAGGCTCCCGGCTAGGGAAGGTGCCAAATCCGTCTCACGGCGAGATGCGTCGTGAGGAAGATGAGGAGAAAGGGCCTCGCCTCACATGGCTGTGCAGACCGTCACAAGCACCACCGAACCCGCCGGATCCGCCGGGCGCTCCGGTTCGGCCGCACCCTCCGTCGATCTCGGTCCCGCCGCCGCGCTGTCCTGCCGCGAGTGCGGCCACCGCGTACCGCTCGGCCCCGTCTTCGCCTGCGAGGAGTGTTTCGGCCCGCTGGAGATCGCCTACGACTTCTCGGCCTACGACACCGAGGAACTGCGCCGGCGCATCGAGGCGGGTCCCGCGACCATCTGGCGCTACGCGCCCCTGCTGCCCGTCCCCGCCGACGTGGCGACCAAGCCGAACATCAACCCGGGCTGGACCAGGCTCGTCCGGGCCGACAACCTCGCCCGCGAGCTCGGCGTCACCGGTGGCCTGTACGTCAAGGACGACTCCGGCAACCCGACGCACTCCTTCAAGGACCGGGTCGTCGCCCAGGCCCTGGAGGCCGCCCGCGCCTTCGGCTTCACCACCCTCTCCTGCTCCTCCACGGGCAACCTCGCCGGCGCCGTCGGCGCCGCCGCCGCCCGTGCCGGACTGCGCTCCTGCGTGTTCATCCCGCACGACCTGGAGCAGGGCAAGGTCGTCATGGCCGCCGTCTACGGCGGTGAGCTCGTCGGCATCGAGGGCAACTACGACGACGTGAACCGCTTCTGCTCCGAGCTGATCGGCGACCCGGCCGGCGAGGGCTGGGGCTTCGTCAACGTCAACCTGCGGCCCTACTACGCCGAGGGCTCCAAGACCCTCGCGTACGAGATCTGCGAGCAGCTCGGCTGGCGGCTGCCCGACCAGATCGTCGTCCCGATCGCCTCCGGCTCGCAGCTCACGAAGATAGACAAGGGGCTGCGCGAGCTGATCGGGCTCGGCCTCGTCGAGGACAGGCCGTACAAGATCTTCGGCGCCCAGGCCGAGGGCTGCTCGCCGGTGTCGACCGCGTACAAGGCGGGCCACGACGTCGTCCGGCCGCAGAAGCCGAAGACCATCGCCAAGTCGCTCGCCATCGGCAACCCCGCCGACGGCCCGTACGTCCTGGACATCGCGCGCCGCACCGGCGGCGCCGTGGAGGACGTGACGGACGAGCAGGTCGTGGAGGCCATCAGGCTGCTCGCCCGGACCGAGGGCGTCTTCGCGGAGACCGCGGGCGGCGTGACCGTCGGCGTCACGAAGAAGCTGATCGAGAACGGCGACCTGGACCCGTCCCTGACCACTGTCGTCCTCAACACCGGCGACGGCCTCAAGACGCTGGACGCGGTGGCCGACACCGGTCTGACCGCGACCATCCGCCCGAACCTGGACTCCTTCCGAGAGGCTGGCCTCAGCTCATGAGCGTGACCGTTCGCATCCCCACCATCCTGCGCACCTACACCGGCGGCAAGGCCGAGGTCGACGCCCAGGGCGCCACCCTCGGCGACGTCATCGCGGACCTGGAGAAGAACCACACCGGGATCGCCGCCCGCGTCCTCGACGACCAGGGCAAGCTGCGCCGCTTCGTCAACGTCTACGTCAACGACGACGACGTCCGCTTCGAGCAGGGCCTGCAGACCGCGACGCCGGACGGTGCGGGTGTGTCGATCATCCCGGCCGTCGCCGGCGGCTGACGCCAGCCGATCATTACCATCGGTAACTTCCCTTACCGTGCGTTTATCGGACTGCCCCCTCCGTGAGGGAAACGGAGGGGGCAATTCCGTGGGATTGAACGCGATAGGGTTGGGGAAAGCGGTCCCGGCCCCCTTGTCGGGAACCATTAATTCCTGCCGCTCACCCGACTGGATACAGCCAAAGTTCGGGCCCGTCCTGCCGCATTTGCGGGTTTTGTCCGGTGTGACTTGCCCTGAAATCGGACGAATTACCGTCGCATTCCGGACCGGCGGCGTCGATATTTCTCGTCCGACTGACCTGTTGCAGAGGGCAGTTGGGCAGATACATTCAGCCGCGGTCGACGCGTTCCGGCGCACGCCCCCAACCGTTTGGGGAGTGAGGTCTGACCCGGATCCGCGAAGTGCGGATCTGTGCAAGGGCCAGTAATAGGGGAGTTGGGCATGGCTCAGGGCACCGTCAAGTGGTTCAACGCGGAGAAGGGGTACGGCTTCATCGCGGTCGACGGTGGTGCGGATGTTTTCGTCCACTACAGCGCGATCCAGATGGACGGCTACCGCACCCTTGAAGAGGGCCAGCGGGTCGAGTTCGAGATCTCGCAGGGCCAGAAGGGCCCGCAGGCCGACATGGTTCGGGTCACCGCCTGAACGCGCTACCAGCAACCACAAGAATTTTCCTGCCGACGAAGGGCTCGTGCCTCCGGGGTCACCCGGGGTACGGGCCCTTCGCCTTGCCCGCGCCGTCCCTCCGGCTGCCCCGCGCCCCGCGCGCCGCTCCCCGCCGCCTGCCGACCCTCTGCCGGCAGTTCGTCCGATCGTCCGCCCGCCGTCCGTCCCGTCCGGGTGTTCGCGGGTGGCTGAGTCCCCCCGCCGATCCCCGAAGGCGCTTGCACTCGCATGGGTCGAGTGCTAATTATTGCGTTAGCACTCTGAAGGTGAGAGTGACAACGTAGGACCGGGTCGGTGAGGCCCGCAGGCCGGTGGGGCAAGGAACCGCCGGGTCTGTGAGCCGTCCGTCGCGGGCGCGGGCGCGGTCCTGGAGTCATCACCCCCAGTCCTGGAGGGACCACTTCACATGGCCAAGATCATCGCGTTCGACGAGGAGGCGCGGCGCGGCCTCGAGCGCGGCATGAACCAGCTCGCGGACGCCGTCAAGGTGACGCTCGGCCCCAAGGGCCGCAACGTCGTCCTCGAGAAGAAGTGGGGCGCCCCCACGATCACCAACGATGGTGTGTCCATCGCCAAGGAGATCGAGCTCGAGGACCCGTACGAGAAGATCGGCGCCGAGCTGGTCAAGGAAGTCGCCAAGAAGACGGACGACGTCGCCGGTGACGGTACGACCACCGCGACCGTTCTCGCCCAGGCCCTGGTCAAGGAGGGCCTGCGCAACGTAGCCGCCGGCGCCAACCCCATGGCCCTCAAGCGCGGTATCGAGAAGGCCGTCGAGGCCGTCTCCGGTGCCCTGCTGGAGCAGGCGAAGGACGTCGAGACCAAGGAGCAGATCGCCTCCACGGCCTCCATCTCCGCCGCCGACACCCAGATCGGCGAGCTCATCGCCGAGGCGATGGACAAGGTCGGCAAGGAAGGCGTCATCACCGTCGAGGAGTCCCAGACCTTCGGTCTGGAGCTGGAGCTCACCGAGGGTATGCGCTTCGACAAGGGCTACATCTCGGCGTACTTCGCCACCGACATGGAGCGTATGGAGGCGTCGCTCGACGACCCGTACATCCTGATCGCCAACTCCAAGATCGGCAACGTCAAGGACCTGCTGCCGCTCCTGGAGAAGGTCATGCAGTCGGGCAAGCCGCTGCTGATCATCGCCGAGGACGTCGAGGGCGAGGCCCTGTCGACCCTGGTCGTCAACAAGATCCGTGGCACCTTCAAGTCCGTCGCCGTCAAGGCCCCGGGCTTCGGTGACCGCCGCAAGGCCATGCTCGGCGACATCGCCGTCCTCACCGGTGGCGAGGTCATCTCCGAGGAGGTCGGCCTCAAGCTGGAGAACGCCACGGTCGACCTTCTGGGCAGGGCCCGCAAGGTCGTCATCACCAAGGACGAGACCACCATCGTCGACGGTGCCGGCTCGGCCGACCAGGTCCAGGGCCGCGTGAACCAGATCCGTGCCGAGATCGAGAACAGCGACTCGGACTACGACCGCGAGAAGCTGCAGGAGCGCCTGGCGAAGCTCGCCGGCGGTGTCGCGGTCATCAAGGCCGGTGCCGCCACCGAGGTCGAGCTCAAGGAGCGCAAGCACCGTATCGAGGACGCCGTTCGCAACGCGAAGGCGGCCGTCGAGGAGGGCATCGTCGCCGGTGGTGGTGTGGCACTCCTCCAGGCCTCCTCGGTGTTCGAGAAGCTGGAGCTCGAGGGTGACGAGGCGACCGGCGCCCAGGCCGTGAAGCTCGCGCTCGAGGCCCCGCTGAAGCAGATCGCCGTCAACGCCGGCCTCGAGGGCGGTGTCGTGGTGGAGAAGGTGCGCAACCTCACTCCGGGCCACGGTCTGAACGCCGCGACCGGCGAGTACGTCGACCTGGTCAAGGAAGGCATCATCGACCCGGCCAAGGTGACGCGTTCCGCGCTGCAGAACGCCGCGTCGATCGCCGCGCTGTTCCTGACCACCGAGGCCGTCATCGCCGACAAGCCGGAGAAGGCCGCCGCGGCCGCTCCGGGCGGCATGCCGGGCGGTGACATGGACTTCTGAGCCTGACTCACCTCAGGTTCGGACCCGGTCCGCCGGTACCGAGGGCGGCACCCCCTGTTTTTGGCAGGGGGTGCCGCCCTCGGGCGTTCTCGGGAGCGGAGCCCGGGGCTTGAGCCCCCGGGCCGGTGTGTCGGAGGTCACAGGGGGTGGGCCGAATGGGTGGAATGGTTTTCGGCTCCTGTCGGTTGCCGCTGGAGTGCAGTGAATGCACGCGCACATACCGACTGGTACATCCAACAGGGAGCCCTCATATGACCGTCGCCACCTCCACGGCCGCCACCCGAGCTTCGGACATTCTGTCCCGGCCGGTCTCGATCAACGGCCTGACCGTGCCGAACCGCATCGCGATGGCGCCGATGACCCGGATGTTCTCGCCGGGCGGTGTTCCCGGCGAGGACGTGGTGTCGTACTACTCCCGCAGGGCTGCCGCCGGTGTGGGGCTGATCGTCACCGAGGGCACGTACGTGGGCCACGAGTCGGCCGGACAGAGCGACCGGGTGCCGCGGTTCCACGGGGAGGAGCAGCTGGCCGGCTGGGCGAAGGTCGCCGACGCGGTGCACGCGGCGGGCGGTACGATCGTGCCGCAGCTGTGGCACATCGGCATGGTCCGCGAGCAGGGGCAGGCGCCGTATCCGCAGGCACCGGTGGTCGGCCCGTCCGGCGTGCGCACGGACGGCACCGAGGGTGCGGGCAAGGCCATGACGCAGGCCGACATCGACGCGGTGGTCGAGGCGTTCGCGCAGGCCGCGGCGGACGCCGAGCGCATCGGCTTCGACGGCGTGGAGCTGCACGGCGCCCACGGCTACCTCATCGACCAGTTCCTGTGGGCCGGCACCAACCGCCGCACCGACGCCTACGGCGGCGACCCGGTGGCGCGGGCGAAGTTCGCGACGGAGATCGTCGCGGCGGTCCGTGAGCGGGTCTCGCCCAGGTTCCCGGTCATCTTCCGTTACTCGCAGTGGAAGCAGGACGCCTACGACTCCCGCCTTGCCGAGACCCCCGAGGAGCTCGAGGCGATCCTCGCCCCGCTCGCGGCGGCCGGTGTTGACGCCTTCCACGCCTCCACCCGCCGGTACTGGGTCCCGGAGTTCGGGGGGTCGGACCTGAACCTGGCCGGCTGGACGAAGAAGCTGACCGGCAAGCCCGCCATCACCGTCGGTTCGGTCGGCCTGAACGGGGACTTCCTGGACGCGTTCCGGGGGAAGGGGGCGGAGCTGGGCAGCCTCGACAACCTGCTCGACCGGCTGGAGCGTGACGAGTTCGACCTCGTCGCCGTGGGGCGCGCGGTGCTCCAGGACCCGGACTGGGCGGCGAAGGTCCTCGGCGGACGCTTCGGCGAACTCGAACTGTACGACGCGGCGTCGCTGAAGACGCTGAGCTGACCACGCCGGTCCGCCGGCGTCACCCGTGAGGCCCTGCGGGGCGGGGTGGCGCCGGCGGCTCGCCGCCGCGACGGACGGGGGGCTGTCGTCCGCCCCCGGTCCTGCGCTCCCCCGATTTTACTTTGCTTAAGTCAATCAATGTCTATAAGGGTGCCCGAGTCAAGCAGATGCGAGCCGCCACGGAGAACTCCCCCATGTCCGACGCACTCGCCCGGCCCGCCACCGCGCTCATCGCCGACACCTTCGACTGGCACGCGCTGTTCTGGACCTCCGCAGCCCTCGGCGTCGTCGCGCTCGCCCTGGTGGCGGTCCCCGTACCGGAGCCGAAGGTGCGCACCGGCGGCCGGTTCGACCTGCCCGGCGCGATCGGGATGGCCGCCGGCCTGATGTGCCTGCTGCTCGGGATCTCCAAGGGAGCCGGCCGGGGCCGGGGAAGCGGCACCACGCTCGGCCTGTTCGCGGCGGCCGTCGTCGTCCTGGCCGCCTGGGGCTTCTTCGAACTGCGCGTCACCGAGCCGCTGGTGGACCTGCGGGTTTCGGACCGCCCCCGGGTGCTGGTGACCGACGCCGCCTCGGTGGCGATCGGCTTCGCGGTGTTCTCCGTGTCCCTGGTCATCCCGCAGCTCCTCCAGCTGCCGGAGCAGACCGGCTACGGCCTGGGCAAGTCGCTGCTGACGGCCGGCCTGGTCATGGCCCCGTCCGGCCTGGTGCTGGCGCTCGGCTCCGGTGCCGCGCTCGTCGGGTTCGTCGTGGCGGCCCTCATCCCGCACCAGCGGCCGGCGGGTCCGGCCGCGGCGAGCGCGGAGGACTCGATCGCGGGCGAGCCGGCCGCGGTTTCGACCACCAAGGCGTAGGCACCGAAAGGACGGGGCTACAGGTTCCTCATCGGTTCGGTGTCGGCGCGCACCGGTGTTCCCCACACGCGCAGTACCTCGTAGTCGGTGAACTCGTGCACGAGCCGGTACGCCGTGGCCGCCCGGGGCCCGCGCCGCTCGGCCGCGATGAACAGTTCGGCCTCGCGGCGGTCCCGGCGCGGGGTGCCGCACAACTGCCACGCCCGACCGTTCCACAGCTCCGGCAGCCAGCGCTGCTGGGGCTGGGGGCGGTCGCCGTGCGTTCCGTACCGGGACGGGGCGGGCCCGGTCGGTGCGTGCTGGGGCGCCGGCCCGCTGAACTCGGCGCGGCGGGCCGTACGGCGCCGGGTCTCGCACAGCAGGCACAGGTCGGGGGCGCTCTTGTCGACCGGGCCGGTGGGGTGCTCGGAGCAGCGCGTGCTGGGCGCGGCCGTGCTGACGCTCTCCTCCAGCTGGTCCAGCGCACGCTTCAGATCCGCCCGGACCTCATGCAGTTTGGCGTCCGGCGTGTCGCCTGTCAGGGCCTCGCCGTGCTCGCCGAGGACGCGCAGGGCGCGGCCCAGGGCGGTGAGCTGCGCGTGGTTCATGGTCGCCTCCGGGGTGGGGTGGGCGGGTCCAGTATCCCAGTCCCGGGTGCGGCGGGTCCGGGCCCGGGCCCGCCCGGGTCAGCCAGTGGCGTCCTGCGGGTCCGGTGCCTGTGCCAGCGCGGCGCGCAGGTGGCCGTGCGAGCCGCCGAGGAGGCGGGCCGCGGTCGGGCCGTCCACGCCGGCCAGCAGGACCAGGACGGCGTTCTTCACCTCGCCGTCCGTGGCGGCCAGCGCACGCTCGACGTCGGAGTCCGCCGCCCCCGTCGCGAGGGCGACGATACGGCGGGATCGGGCCCGCAGCTTCTCGTTGGAGGCCCGTACGTCGACCATCAGGTTCCCGTACGTCTTGCCCAGCCGGATCATCGTGATCGTCGAGATCATGTTGAGGACGAGCTTCTGGGCGGTGCCGGCCTTGAGGCGGGTGGAGCCGGTCAGCAGCTCCGGGCCGACGACGACCTCGATGCCGTGCCCGGCCGACGCGGCGAGCGGGCTGCCCGCGTTGCAGGCGAGACCCACCGTCAGGGCGCCCCGCGCGCGGGCGTGCGTGACGGCGCCGACGGCGTACGGGGTGCGCCCGGAGGCGGAGACGCCGACCACCGTGTCGTCGGCGGTCAACGCCAGCGCGTCCAGGTCGGCCGCGGCCAGTTCCGCGGAGTCCTCGGCGCCCTCGACCGACGTGACCAGGGCACCGGGGCCGCCCGCGATCAGACCGACGACCTGGCCGGGGTCGGTGTTGAAGGTCGGCGGGCACTCGGAGGCGTCCAGGACGCCCAGCCGGCCGGCGGTGCCCGCGCCCGCGTAGACCAGCCGGCCGCCCCGGGCCATCCGGTCGGCCACGGCGTCGATCGCGGCGGCGATCCGGGGCAGCTGCTCGGCCACGGCGGCGGCGACGGTGGCGTCCTCGCCGTTCATCAGCCGGGCGATGCCGAGGGTGGGCAGCCGGTCGACGTCCGCCAGCTCCGGCCGGAACGCCTCGGTGGTCAGGGTCTCCAACTCGGCGCGGAGACCGCGGTGGTGGGAGGCGGAAGTCATGGCGGGTCTTTCCGGTCAGGAGGTTGGGCGGTCTGCCTCGGGGGCCCGGGGAACTGCGCGATCAGCCACAGACCACCGGCGGATCTCCACGACGATCCGGCTACGGCCCCCTGCGCGCTGCCCGGTGCCGGTGCGCCAACGCCTTGTACGAAGCGGCCAGCGAAGGCGCCGCCGACGCGTAGGTGCGCTGGGCGACGCCCACGAACAGGCAGTCCACCACGAGGAGCTGACTGGTCCGGGAGGACATCGCGGCCGGGCGCAGCTCGCTCTCGCGGGCCGTGGACGTGGTCAGTACGTGGTCGGCGTACTGGGTGACGGGTCCGTCCGGACGGCCGGTGACCGCGATGGTCGTCGCCCCGCTCTCGAAGGCGACCCGGAGCGGTTCGATGACGTCGCCGGTGGACCCGGAGTGCGTGATGGCGACGGCCACGTCACCGGCGCGCAGCTGCACCGCGTTGGTCACGGCGAGGTGCGGGTCACCGGGGGCGTGCGCTATCAGTCCTATGCGCAGCAGTTTCTGGGTGAGGTCCTGGGCGACCAGGCCGGAGGCGCCGATGCCGTACACGTCCGTCCGGCGGGCGCCGGCCAGGGCGGTGACGGCCGCGCCGAGCTGGACGGTGTCCAGTCCGGCGGCCGTGTCGGCGAGGGTCTGCTGCTCGTCGTGGGCGAGCTTGGCGACGACGTCGGCGAGGGGGTCCTCCACCGCGATGTCGGTGGTGATGGCGGGGGCGCGCCCGGCCTCCTGCTGGGCGGCGAGCCCGGCGAGGGCGAGACGCAGGTCGCGGTAGCCGGGGTAGCCGAGCAGACGGGAGGTGCGCACGACGGTGGCCTCGCTGGTGCCGGTGAGTTCGGCGAGACCGGTGACCGTGAGGGCCGCGCAGCCGGCCGGGTCGCCCGCGACGGCCTCGGCGACCCGCTGCATGGAGGGGGTCATCGACGGCGCCAGCGTCCGCACCTTGGCCGCGAGGGCGGCGGGAGCGGGCGGAGTAAAAATTTCCTTCACGACTCGGGTCACCTTCGAAAGGTATTTTCGTTTCGGTGGCGCGGTCAAGAGTGCGCACAATAGGGGGCATGAACCCCCACGACGATCCCGACGGCACCCCCGCCGACCCCGTCAGCCCCTTGGAGCAGGCGCTGCACGCGGCACGTGCCCTCGTCCTCGCCGACCTGGTCGCGCACGAGGTCGCCGAGGCGGAGATCGTCTCCCTCGTCGAGGAGTCCGTGGCGCAGCGCCGCTGGTGGGTCGAACAGTGGCCGGAGGGGGCCGGGTTCGTGGCCGGCCTGGTCGCCCAGGACGTCCAGGACGCCCTGCTGGAGCGGTACGGCCGCTGGCCGCTGTGCCCGGTGTGCGGCTCCGGCGACCCGCACGCGCTGGAGGTCGAACCGGAGCTGGGCCCCGACCCGCACTGGGTGTGCCATCAGGCGGGTGTGAGGGTAGCGGCGGTGGGCTCGCTGAGCGGGGCGGTCCAGGCGTGACGGTGTACATCGACCCGCCCGCCTGGCCGGGACACGGCTGCCTCTGGTCCCACCTGGTCAGCGACATCTCCTACGACGAACTGCACGCCTTCGCCGCCGCCCTCGGCGTCCCCCGCCGCGCCTTCGAACGCGACCACTACGACATCCCCCAGCACCGGTACGCGGACGTCGTGCGGGCGGGAGCGATGGAGGTCGGCAGCCGTGAGGTGGTGCGGCTGCTGTACGGGGCGGGGCTCAGGGTGCGCAAGAGCGCGGTGCGCGGGGGCGCGCTTCAGCGGCGCAGCTCGTAGACGTACTCGCCCTCGCCCTCGCCCCCGGGCTCGGCGGTCCGGGTGAATCCGGCGCGGGTGACGACGTTCTGCGAGGGCGTGTTGGCACGGTCGACGACGGCGGTGACGGTCAGGACCCCGTCCTGCGCCAGCGCCCACGCCGACAGGGCGCGCAGCGCCTCGGTGGCGTAGCCGTGGCCGCGGGCTCCCTCGACGAGGTCGTAGCCGATCTCCACGCGTCCGTCGGGGTCCGGAGCGCTGTGGAATCCCATCGCGCCCACGGCGAGGTCGTCCTCCCGCCGGACCAGGACGTACGGGGCCCACTCCGGCTGAAACTCCCCTTGCTCGTACTGCTCGACCATCATCCCGGCGCCCACCCGGGTGCCGTCGGCGGGACCGGAGCCGACCCACGCGAAGCCGCCGTCGCCGCCCGTCGACAGATCCGACGCGACCGCGGGAGTGAAACTCACCAGGACAAGGCGTTCGGTGGGTATGCGGCTCGCGCCCGCTCGCTCGTCAGGCCTTGTCATCCTCGTCCCCCGTGTCGTCCGGTACGACCGACACGATGGCGCAGGTCGGAGGAGCCGGGTGCGGAAGACGAACGTACATCACGGACAGGGCGGGGCAGTCCGCACGGGCTTCGACACGTGTCGCCCAGTCCTCCGCGCCCTGGTCGAGTACGCGGACGCGACGGCCCGGCTGCTGCTTCCGTTCCAGCTCCGCACGCCACGCCCCGACGACCGCCCCGGCGGCGGGGCCCAGCGGGCCGAGGCGCTTGCGTGCGGTGTGCGTGATCTCCACGACGGCCGTCGGCTCGGTCAACGGGGGTTCTCCGGCTTCAGCGCACGAGCCGGTTCGACGCCCTCGGCGAGGGAGGTCTCGAAGCCGGGGTCGCAGCGGGTCTGAACATGCCCACGATACGTCGCGGTCGGCTTGCCGGGGCCGCCGCCTCCGCGCGGCCCGACGTCCGTCCGGCTCGTCAGACAGGCCGCCAGCCAGAGACCTCGGCCGCTCGGCTCCGGGGTCCTCGGGGAGCCCGGGGCGTACGCGGGGGCCGGGCTGCCGTGCGCGCTCGGTCTGCTGGCCCACGTCACGGGCCGGACGGGGCATCTGCCGCCGCACGCCGATCTCGACGACGCCGATGAGCCGTTGCGGCTCGGGAAAGTCTCCGGGGGCGGCCTCCGGCGCGGTACATCGGGGTCGGGGCGACGCTGGTGCGACTGTACGCGGGACGCTCGGTGGACGGGGCCTGGCACGAGCTGGCCGGAGCGGAGGCCGCGGAGCTGAACATCTTCGGGGGGTGAGACCGGCCTCGGGGTGTGGGGGCGCGGATTCCCGGTCGGCGGGCGTAGGCTGGATTGGACTAGACCTCTAGGTCTCCAGTCGTCGATCCGTGCCCTTGATGCCGAGGAATGGGGTTCCATGACCAAGCGTGCCGTCCTGGAGGTGATTGCCCTCGACGTCGAGGACGCCGTTGCCGCGCGGGCGGGAGGTGCGGACCGGCTCGAGCTGGTCACCGACATGGCGGCCGACGGGCTCACCCCGTCCGCCGCCACCGTCGCCGCCGTCCGCGCCGCCGTCGGCGTCCCGCTGCGGGTGATGCTGCGCCTCGCCGACGGGTTCGCCGCCGGTGACCTCGGCCGGCTGGTGGGCGCGGCACGGGAGATGCGGGACGCCGGGGCCGAGGAGTTCGTCCTCGGGTTCCTCGGCCGTGACGGCCGGGTGGACCTGGACGCCGTGGAACGGGTCGTCGGGGCGCTGGACGGCTGCCCGTGGACCTTCCACCGCGCCATCGACCGCGCCGCCGACCGCGACGTCCTCCGCAAACAGCTCGACGGGCTGCCCGGCCTCGACACCTACCTCACGGCCGGCGCGCCCGGCGGCGTGGCCGACGGGCTGCCCACCCTGCTCGCCGAGGCCCGGCGCGGGCGAGGGGACGAGCCCGGGTACCAACAGCAACTGCTCGTCGGCGGCGGTCTGCGGCTGGAGCACGTTCCCGCGCTGCTCACCGCCGGGGCCCACGCCTTTCACATCGGGGGCGCGGCCCGGCCCGGCGGATGGACCGGGCCCGTCTCGGCGGAAGCCGTCGCGCAGTGGCGCCGAGTGGTGGACGGGACGGCCGGGGAGGCGGTCGACGGGGGCTGACGCCGTTCCGCCGGATCGGCTCAGTTCGGCAGCAGCTGCTCCGGCAGGGGCGCCGCATGCGTCACGATCAGGCCCGAGACCGCTCGGGTCAGTGCCACGTACAGGCGGCGCAGCCCCGTGCGTTCGTCGGGCTCGCCGTCGACCACGGCGCGCGGCTCGTCCAGGACCACGTAGTCGTACTCCAGGCCCTTCGCCAGCGACGCCGGGACCAGGGCGAGCCGGGTGTCGTACGTCGTCTCCTCGCCCGGCGCGACGTAACCGACGCCCGCCTCCGTGAGGGCCTTCGCCCACCCCGGGATCCGGGCGTCGGCGGTGATCAGGCCGACCGAGCCCTCGTGGGCCAGCAGTTCGCGGCAGGCCCCGAGCACGTCGTCGGTTCCGTCGGCCGGCCGGACGGCGAACAGGCCCGGGGCGTCACGGACCGACGCCACCGGCGCCAGCCCCGGCGCGATGTGCGGGAGCAGCCGGGATGCGTACGCGATCACGTCCGTCGGGACGCGGAAACCGGCGGTCAGCTCCTCCACCACCGCGTCCCGCTTGCCCAGGTGGCCCAGCGCCTCCCCCCAGCTCCGGGTCGCCCACGGCGTGGTGCCCTGGGCCAGGTCGCCGAGGACGGTCACCGAACCGGTCGTGCAGCGCCGGCCCACCGCCCGGTACTGCATGGGCGAGAGGTCCTGCGCCTCGTCGAGCACCACGTGCCCGAGGGACGGGGTGCGCCGGATCAGGTCGGTGGCCTCGTCGATCAGTACCGCGTCCGCCGCCGACCACGTCGCGGACTTCACCGACCGTGCCGGCTTCGTCCGGAGGACCGCCTTCTGCTCGCCCTCGTCGAGCAGTCCGGCCGCGTGCTCGGCCAGGAACTCCGGGTCCGCCAGCAGGCGCAGGACGAGCTTCGCCGGGTCGACGGCCGGCCAGAGAGCCTTCACCGCCGCCTTCACCGCGCCGTTGCGGGCCACCGTGTCCTGCACCCGGTCGTCCGGCGCCTCCCCGGCCCGCTCCATCTGCACCAGCACGGCGTGCGCGATGCGCTGCGGCAGGGCCTCACGGGCGGCGCCGTAGCGGATGTCCCGGTCGAGCAACTGGCGGACCAGTTCCTCCAGCTCGTACGCCGCCACCCGCCAGCGGCGCGAGCCGCGCACGACGACGACCGGCTCGGTGGGCAGGGTCACGTGCGCGTAGAGGGCCCGGCGCAGGACCTCGGCCATCCTCGCGTCGCCCTTGACGAGCGCGGTCCGCGCGTCGTCCGTCCCGCGCACCTCGACATGGGCCACCAGGTCGTCCACCGTCGCCTGTCCGACCGCCAGTTCGCCCAGCGCGGGCAGTACCTGCTCGATGTAGTGCAGGAAGGACCGGTTCGGGCCGACGACCAGGGTGCCGGTGCGGGCCAGCCGCTCGCGGTGGGCGTACAGGAGGTAGGCGACCCGGTGCAGGCCCACGGCCGTCTTCCCGGTGCCGGGGCCGCCCTGCACGCAGACGCTGCCCGCCAGGCCGGACCGTACGATCTCGTCCTGCTCGGGCTGGATCGTGGCGACGATGTCGCGCATCGGGCCGACGCGCGGGCGTTCGATCTCCTGCTGGAGCAGCCTGCTGGTGACGACCGCCTCCGCGGGGTCGGACAGGTGCTCGTCCTCGTACGCCGTGAGGCCGCCGCCGGTGTAGCCGAAGCGGCGGCGCAGCGCGACGTCCATCGGGTCCTTCTTCGACGCCCGGTAGAACGGCTGCGAGACCGGCGCACGCCAGTCGATCACCATCGGGTCGCCGTCGGCGTCGTGCACATGCCGGCGCCCGATGTAGAAACGCTCCCCTTCCGTCCCTTCCGCCCCTTCCGCCTCCTCGGCGCCCGGAGCGTGCAGGTAGTCGAGGCGGCCGAAGAACAGAGGGGTGTCGCTGAGATCGGCCAGCGCCTTGATGCGGTTCCCGATCTGCCGCTCCAGGATCTGCGCGTTGACCCAGTTCGCGGTGACATCGCGGATGTCGAGGGCCTCGACATCCGCGCGCATCGCGCGCAGGGCGGTGCGCGACGCGGTGAGGCGGGCGCGCTCGCGGGCCAGGGGGTCTGTGGTGTCGGTGGTGGGCGTGGCTGTGGCGACGGGTTCGGGGACGTGCGCGGGCACGGGTCTGCCTCCGGCTGGTGCGGGCGGTGATGCCGCGTGATCACGGCATGGCGGACCGCCCGGTTTCCGTCCGGGCGGCGGCACTCCGGCGAGGGAGGCGGGGGCCCCGGTCGGCTACCGTTCCAGCGGCCGGGACGAGCGGGAGATTCTAGTCGACCCCCGCACGCAGGGCGAACGATCAATGAATGCGCGGTGTTCCGTGGTCCTCGGGGTCTCAGGGGGCTCTCGGGGGCGCGGGTCCTCCTCGAAGGGGACACCGTGCGTCTCAGGGCGTACGCGACGGAACCCGAAGTCGGGCCCCACGGCCGATGCCCCGAACGGGTGATATGGCGCACGCTGGACACATGAGCACAGCGACCTTCATCCCAGGCAACCGGGCCCGTGACCAGGGCGCTCCCCATGGCGCCACCGCCACCGGCTCCGTCCCCCACTCCCCGCACCGTGTCGGCAACGCCCTGCGCGCGGTCCGGATCTTCGCCGAGAGTCTCTTCTCGGTCGCCGTCCTCGGTGAGTACAACGAGGAGGCGGGCGTCCGTCGCCGCTGACCGCACAGTGCCCGGCCCCGGCCCCGGGTCAGGGAGCTGTGCGGCGGTCCCCCGCAGGAAGCAGACCGGCGACGACGTCCAGGGGCCAGCGGCCGTACGGCAGTGCCGCGTCCGCGTCCCCGGCCGGCGGCAGGAGCCCGGACGGCGCGCCCGCCGCTGCCGGCTCCGGCGCGGCCTCGGGGTCCCGCCCCGACGGCGTCCCGGGGATCCGTTCGACGAACGGCGGGAGATCCTGCGTGCACCGCGCACCCTCCGGCGGCAGCGCTCCCGTGAGGAAGTAGCGCACCGCGTGCCGCCCCACGCACGCGCTCGGGTTATCCAGCGCGGTGTGGCCGTATCCGTCGACCGTCAGCAGCCGCGCGTTGCGCAGTTCCCTGGCCGTGCTCACGCCCGCCGCGTAGGGGGTGGACGGGTCGTGGGCCGTGTTCACCACCAGCACCGGATGGGCGGTCGCCCCGTCCCACGGGCCGGTGTACGGGGCGGCGGCGCGGGCCGGCCAGGTGGCGCACGGCTCGTTGGCCCACACCCACCAGCGGGCCAGCGCCCCCGCCTGTGCCACCGCCCGTTCCTCCAGCCCCGGGTAGAGCAGCGGCGACCGTGGGTTGGGGCTCTCCGCGCACAGCACCGCGAGCGGCTGTTCGAAGCCCGGATAGCGTGCCGGGCCCGCCGGATCGCTGAGCGGAACGAGCGGCCGGCCGCTCCACAGCGTCTGCAGCAGGTCGGCGACCCCGGCCCAGCCGGGGTGCACGGTGTAGAGCCCGCCGCGCACCTCGCTCACCGCCCTCGCGAACGTCGGGTCGCCCGCCGGACGCCGGGCGAGGCGCGCCATGAGGGTGTCGTACTTGTCGCGGGTGGCCGCCGGGCTGCCCGCCGAGAAGACGCAGCCGGTCACGGGCGCGCGCCCGCAGTGGTCGAGGAACTGCGCGAGCGTGTCGGCCGACCCGAGGTGGGAGCCGAGCCGCAGGAAGGTGTTCAGCCCGGCCGACGGGCCGGCCTCGCTCACCGCACCGGCCTTGCCCGCCGTCTTGTCCACGGCCGCCGCGGCCGACACGGCGTCTGCCTGGCCCACCCAGGCGAGCGGGTCCACGTTCCCGTCGAGGAGGAGCCGTCCGGCCCGTTCGGGGAACAGGTTCGCGTAGGTCGCGCCGAGGAGGGTGCCGTACGAGACGCCCCAGTAGTGCAGTCGCTCCTCGCCGACCGCGGCGCGCAGCAGGTCCAGGTCGCGGGCGGTGTCGGCGGTCGAGACGCGGCGCAGCAACTGCGGATCGCTCTGCGCGCAGCGCTCCGCGAGATCGGCGTACGCGGCGACGTACGCCTGCTGCGCCTGCTCGCCCACCGGGAACGGCGGGAGGTCCGCCTGCCAGTCGGCGGCCTCCCCGGCGGTGCCGAAGCAGCGTACGGCCGTGCTCCGGCCGACGCCGCGGGGGTCCCAACTGACGATGTCGTAGCGGTCCCGCAGTTCGTCCGGGAACTTGTCGTACAGCCCCGGGAGGCCGACGGTGCCGGGGCCGCCCGGACCACCGGGGTTGAAGAACAGCGTGCCGACCCGCTTCCCCGGAGCCGTGGCGCGGTGTCTGATCACCGCCAGCCCGATGGTGCGGCCCCCGGGGCGGGCGTGGTCCAGGGGCACGTTCGCCACCGCGCACTCGAACCCGGTCTGCGTCACGTCCCGGCAGTCCTGCCACCGCAGTACCACGTCCCCGCCGCCCCCGCCGCCCGGTCCGCCCGCGGCCGTCGGCCCGGCCGCCCCGAGCAGCAGCACCAGCGCCCCGGCCGCCGCCCCCGCGGCCCTGGTGAGCGGTATCCGTGTGACGGTCCGTGACATGGGCAGGCCCTTCCCTCGCGGCAACCGGGAGACGGGCCCACGGCAGCAGACCCGCTGTCATACCATCGGCGGTCCGCCGACCGGGCAACCGACACGCGTCCGTTCGGGTGCTGGAGTGAGCAACCCGCACCCGCCCGTCTGAGTACGTGGACCGATGCCCGGCTCCCGGTCACGCGGCTCGACTGGTTCCGTGAACCGGAACCACTTCGCGCCCCCGCTCTCGTACTGGACGTACCTGGGTGATTCGGCCGTGCGGCGAGGTGCCGTGCCAGACGACGCACGGCAGCGGGAAACGCCAGACAGGGCCTAGTTCTCCGCGAGCAGCTCGTCCGCGTCCATGATCCGGTACCCGTACCCCTGCTCCGCCAGGAACCGCTGGCGGTGGGCTGCGAAGTCCTGGTCGATGGTGTCGCGGGCGACGACGGAGTAGAAGTGGGCCTGGTGGCCGTCCGCCTTGGGGCGCAGCACCCGGCCCAGCCGCTGGGCCTCCTCCTGCCGGGACCCGAAGGTGCCCGACACCTGGATGGCCACGGTCGCCTCCGGCAGGTCGATCGAGAAGTTCGCGACCTTGGAGACGACCAGGACGCTGATCTCGCCCTGCCGGAACGCGTCGAACAGCTTCTCCCGCTGCGCGTTCGACGTCTCCCCCTTGATCACGGGCGCGTTCAGGTGCTCGCCCAGCTCGTCCAGCTGGTCGATGTACTGCCCGATGACGAGGATCTGCTGTCCCGCGAACCGCCGGACGATCGCCTCCGTCACCTTCCGCTTGGTCGCGGTCGTCGCGCAGAAGCGGTACTTCTCCTCGGTCTCCGCGGTGGCGTACGCGATCCGCTCGGAGCCGGTGAGGTTGACCCGGACCTCGACGCAGTCGGCGGGCGCGATGTAGCCCTGCGCCTCGATCTCCTTCCACGGCGCGTCGAACCGCTTCGGCCCGATCAGCGAGAACACGTCCGACTCGCGGCCGTCCTCCCGTACGAGCGTGGCCGTCAGGCCCAGCCGCCGGCGGGCCTGGAGGTCCGCCGTGAACTTGAAGACGGGGGCGGGCAGCAGGTGCACCTCGTCGTAGAGGATCAGGCCCCAGTCCCGGGAGTCGAACAGCTCCAGGTGCGGGTAGACGCCCTTGCGGCGGGTCGTCAGCACCTGGTACGTGGCGATGGTGACGGGCCGGATCTCCTTGCGCGTCCCGCTGTACTCGCCGATCTCCTCCTCGGTCAGCGAGGTCCGCTTCACCAGCTCGTGCTTCCACTGGCGGGCCGAGACCGTGTTGGTGACCAGGATCAGCGTGGTCGACTTCGCCTGCGCCATCGAACCGGCACCGACCAGCGTCTTGCCCGCGCCGCAGGGCAGGACGACCACGCCGGAGCCGCCGTGCCAGAAGTTCTCCACGGCCTGCTTCTGGTAGGGGCGCAGCGCCCACCCCTCCTCGCGCAGCTCGATCTCGTGCGCCTCGCCGTCCACGTACCCGGCGAGGTCCTCGGCGGGCCAGCCCAGCTTCAGCAGCACCTGCTTGATCTGTCCGCGCTCCGAGGGGTGCACGGCGACGGTGTCCGGGTCGACGCGGGCGCCGACCAGCGGGGCGATCCGCTTGGAGCGCAGCACCTCCTCCAGGACGGGCCGGTCGGTGCTGGTCAGCACGAGGCCGTGCACCGGGTGCTTGAGCAGGCTGAGCCGGCCGTAGCGGTCCATCGTCTCGGCGATGTCGACGAGCAGCGCGTGCGGCACGGGGTAGCGGCTGTACTTCACCAGCGCGTCCACGACCTGCTCGGCGTCGTGTCCGGCGGCCCGCGCGTTCCACAGGCCGAGCGGGGTCACCCGGTAGGTGTGGACGTGTTCCGGTGCCCGCTCCAGCTCGGCGAACGGGGCGACGGCACGACGGCACTCACCGGCCTGCTCGTGGTCGACTTCCAGGAGAAGCGTCTTGTCGGACTGGACGATTAGGCAGGACACACATACCTCCGAGATAAGGTCGTCTCATGACAGAACCAACGCCTGTCACAGCACGGGCTATGCCCCGTGCCCGACGCCGGAAGGGCGTCCCGGCCAGCGCGCCGGGGATGCGCGCCGCTATCTATGTTCGCCTATCACGCGAAACCGACGAGACGACTTCGCCGGAACGCCAGCGCGCGGCCTGTGAAGCGCTGTGCGAGGCACGCGGCTGGGAGGTCGTGGCCGCCGAGGAGGACATCGATGTCTCGGGCTTCTCACGCGGGCTCGACCGGCCGGGGCTGCAACGCATCCTGACCAGGCTCGCCGAGCTGGATGTGATCGTGTTCTTCAAGATCGACCGCCTTGCGCGCTCGACGGTCGACTTCGCGGAGATCATGCGACTCGCCGAGCACCAGAGCGTTGCGCTCGCGTCGGCGACGGAGCCGCTCGACCTCACGTCGTCCATGGGCCGGGCCATGGCGAAGGTGATCGCGGTCTTCGCCGAGCTGGAGTCCGACACCATCGGCATGCGGGTGTCCAGCGCGCACGAGCACCTGCGCCGCGAGGGCCGCTACACCGGCGGTCGGGTCCCGTACGGGTACATGGTCGTCCCCAACCCCAACGGGGCGGGCAAGGTCCTCGCGGTCAACGAGGACGAGGCCAAGACGATCAAGCGGATCGTGGAACGGGTCCTGGCCAAGGACTCGCTCATGCAGATCATCAACGACCTCAACAAGGAGGGCGTCCCGTCACCCGGCCACACCTCACGCCAGACCACGGGCAAGCGCAGCGACTCCAAGCAGTGGTACACGACGACGCTGCGTAGCATGCTGGGCAACCCCCAGTTGCTCGGCCAGGTCATCGAGGACGGAAAGCCGATCCTGCGGACGGACGGTCTGCCGCTGGTCAACCGCCCGCCGATCCTCGACACGGACACATGGCAGGCGCTCCAGGACGAGTTGGAGCGCCGGGCCAACCCCGGTGAGAAGCGCCGGGAGGGGACGTCGCTGCTGCGCGGCATCATGCACTGCGGTGTCTGCGGCGAGCGCATGTACACCTTCAGCGGGCGCAACGGTCAGCTTCGGTACCGGTGCATCGGCCCTCTGAAGTACCGCCAGCGGGCGGCCAAGGGGGAGGAGAAGCCGGGCGTGAAGTGCTACGGGCCGACCGTGGCGGGGGTGACCACCGAGGAACACGTCACCGAGCAGTTCCTCGCGAAGTACGGGCACCTTTTCGTGATGCGGATGGTCCAGGAGGCGGGCGAGGACTTCCGCCCGCAGATCAGGCAGGCCGAGGAAGCGTTGGCCGACCTGCAAAAGGATCGCTATGACCGGGGCCTGTTCAGAGGCGACGACGGAGCGATCCGGTACGCGGAGCAGTACGCCAAGCTGGAAGAGCGACTGGCGACCTTGAAGGAGAGACAGCGAACGGCGAAGCCGGGCGGCGTGAAGGCGGAGCCGACCGGAGAGACGCACGCCGAGCAGTGGAAGCGCTCGGACGTGGCCGGTAAGCGAGATCTGCTGTTGAACGCGGGCGGCTACGTGAAGGTGGCACCCGCGCGGCGTGGCGGGAAGAAGCTGGACACGTCGCGTCTGTCGGTGTACTTCGGCGAGGAGGGGCACATGCGGCGGGCGGCAGAGGCGAAGGAGAGCGAACGGGAGACCGAGGCGGCTGACAGCCAGGGCTGACGCCGACGTCACCGGACGCACGCAGCGACGCCCCCACCTCGTCCGCCAGGTGGGGGCGTTGCTGTCTGCGTTCAAGCCCGTACGAGACGGCGACCGTGCTGGTCGTCGCCGGCGGCGGCAACAACGACACCGAGACGTGCTACGCCGCCACCCCCGACGGAATCGAGCGTCTGGGCGGCAATCCGCCCACCAGGCCCCGCGATGGGAATCGGCGCGACCTTCCAGGCCCCTGTGCGCGCTCGCGACGCAGACGATGCCGGCGCGCAACTCGGATCTGCTGCGGGCGTCCGCCTTCCGGTCGGATTGATCTGGGATGCAAACACCCGTTGGCCTGCCTACTTGGCATTGCGTGTCGTCGAAGAGTCCGACGAGGTGGCTCCGGGCGTGTACCGGGTACGCGGCGACCAGACCCGAGACCGGTCGGCGGTGAGGAGCTGACTTCAAGTCCTCCCGCAGGCTCGCGACGCTGTTGGTGACCGCGGTCTACCTGACGATGTGGGCGGTCGATGACGCGTTGGAACTGGTGGAAATCTGATCGCGACGAAGCTGCTGGCGCGTGCGAAGCGGGATGAGAAGCTGAAGACTCTGCCGCGCGTGGGGCGGGCGTCGGCCAAGTTCGCCGCAGCCTTCCAGGGCCCTCCAAGTCGTTTTCGACACCGCCTCCGAGCAGGTCGGCACCCACATTGGGGAGATCGCCCCGACGCATTCTTGCTGCTCAGGTGCGCTTTCTGCTGAGTTGACCACCTGCCGGACGGTCCGCTTCATGAAAGCGCGAGACTAGGCGTCCTCAGTGTCGCGCGGTGACTTCCCTTCGTGGTCTTGGCGGCTGTGATCACGATCGAGTTCGCCGCACCTAGGCCCCAGCCCTTCATCTGCTCGGGGTGGCGTGTGGCCCGTGGGTAATCCAGCACCCCGGTGACCAGAGTCCGCCCGTTGGGCCTGGATGCGGCGTGCCAGCCTCCGGCCCCACGCCTGGCCTGGTGTTTCGATGTACCGGTAGGTCAACACGCTCACCGGCAACAGGACGACATAGAACGCAACTTCCAGCACGAGATTGTCCCGCTCCCAGCGCCCGATCGTGCCATCGGACACCGCCAGCAACACGGGGTGCACCATGTAGACCGAGTAGCTGATCGTTCCCAGGCCGATCAGCCACCGCGGTATCCGTCGGCGCCGTAATGCCAGTCCGATACCGAACGTGGCCACTGCCAGCAGGAACGCCACGATCCAACCGTGCCGGGTGAAGTTGGATCCTCCACCGTATCGATATGCGCTCCCCACAGCGCAGGCCACCACCACGGCGGCGGCGCCGACTGTGCGTCGCCAGTGGCTCTGACGGCGTTCGGCCCGGTAGACGGCTGTGCCGAGGAACATCACGGAAAGGATCACCAGCCCCTCCCACATGGGGACCGTACCATTGCACGTGACTAGTACGAGTGCCAGCATGCCTCCCAATACCGCTCCGAGCACACGGAGTACGGGAGGTTGTGCGCTTGCGCAGCCGATAGCGGCCGCCATGGTGATCGCAGCAATAGCTACCAGCGGGACGACGCCTACCGCCCCGGACAGAGCAGAAACAGGTAGTGCCGCCCCTGCCGCCACACTGATGGCGGCGAGTGCCGCCAACGCGACGGCGAACGTGGCTGACTGCTGGTGAAGACGGACCGAGAAGAGGGCAACGACCAGCAGGTAGAAAGCCATCTCATACGAGAGCGTCCATAGGATAAGGAGAAGGTTGGGAGTGCCCAGCAGTTCCTGGAACAGGGTGACATGGGCGACGACGACTGCAGCAGTGCTCTCCCCGCCGAAGTCCCGAATCTCGGCGATGCCGAACAGATGGGCCGTGAGAACGGCCCCAGCGACGGCTGCCCACAGCGGGTAGATGCGGAAGATCCGCCCGATCCAGAAAGTTCGGATGCTTCCTCGTCGTTCGAGGGAGGCGGGGATGATGTAGCCGCTCACGAGGAAGAACACCATGATGCCGTACCGGCTGGTGTTGAACTCCAGCATCAGCTCCCGCCGGAATTCGGCCATGAAGGAGTACGAGGAGTGGTCGAAGACCACGACGAGCGCCGCGATACCGCGTAACGCGTCCAGCCAGCTCAAACGGGACGCACGGACCGGCCCGACAGTTGAGGGTAACTGTGAAGGCACGGAGAGTGATCGACCCTCTGCCGGAGAAGTTGGGGTGGGGGGTTCCATGCCCATGTTCACGTGCGGCACCTCTCGGGTGTTCACCTGAGCGTCGGGCGAATGATCAGGCGCACGCGACCTGGTGTCGCGGGCCCGAAGCAAGACCCGACGACCGCGCCCGGTGCGGGTGGATCCAGGGAACCGTCGGCCGAAATGCCGAGTCCAGTAGCACCCACTCCGAGCGGAACGCCTGGTCGGCGCTACGCAGGGCGCCGCCTTCGACGCACGAGTCCGACCTTGTCAGGAAAGCGATTTCAGTCGAGATGATCGAACGCTCTAGCGAGATCGTCGCCAAGCCTGATTGAGTGCTCTCGGTAACACCTAGGGCACCCACAGCAAGAAGACAAAGCATGCGTATCAGATGCCCCAAGAAGGTTCTCGTGGCCGCTCTGGCCGGAACGCTGATGGCGCTGGCCAGTCCCGCCATCGCGGACACCCAGCCGTCGAACAACCGTGAAATGAAGCCCGTGGCGCTTCGGGACGTCAGGGCTGCATCCGCAGATGGCAAGTCCCTGGCTGCCGCGCAATACGGAATCGCGAACAAGAAGTCCGGGAAGTTCCTCCAGCCCTTAGGCGGCAGCTCCGCCAACGGCACCAAGGTCGTTCAGCAGCCCTTCAACTCCAGCTCCTTGACGCAGGTGTGGGAGCGGCACGAGTTCGGCGACTTCCTCACCTTCGAGAACTACAACGGCCTCAACCTGGGCATCGACCGCGCCAGCACCGCCAACGGCGCGGCCGCCATCATCGCAAACCCGGCCGGCGACCAAAACCAGGACTGGAAGCAAGTCGCCCGCGACGAGTACACCTTCGAACTGCGCAACCGCAAGAGCGGCAAGTGCCTGGGCATCGACCGCGCCAGCACCGCCAACGGCGCGCAGGCCGCCCAGTTCACCTGCGACAGCGGCGATGCCAACCAGGGCTGGGGATACTTCCAGTAGTCAGAGGGCAATTCATCTAAATCAAACGCCCTCTCAGAGCGGACAGTCTGAGACCGGCGGAGAATAAGTAGCGTGTTCCACAAGGTCACATTACTGGCCGGATCGCCACAAGGCGCTGGAAGCAGGTCACTTGTTCATCGACGGGTCCAGTCTACTTGGGGCCGTCGATGAATTAGTGGGGCGTTTCTCGTTCACGGTCTGCGGCTGTCGCGTGCATGACGTAGTTGGCGAGGTCGCTGGGGTCGACCAGCCGGGCGGGGATGGGTTCGGAGTGGTGGCCGAGGTCCTCGAGGTGCGGTCGGACCTGCTTGATCAGGCATCTCATCTGGTTCTCCCCGATGCGGAAGAGGTAGGAGATCAGCGAGCAGGACAGGCCGCGTTGGTCGAGGACGGCGGCCCAGATGATGTTCTCCGTGGTCATCTTGCGGTGCCGGGGCCGCTCCTTGGACGGCAGGGTGTCCAACCGGTCGCGGACGCCGGCGGTGAGATCGTCCAGGTCGTGGCGCTCGAGGCCGGTCAAGAGGGGGTGGGTGGCCAGGGCTGCGCCGAAGGTGTGCGCGGTGCGGGGGTGGGATCTGGGGCCGGGCGGGTGGAGGGGGACGTCGGGGATGCCGGGCTGGGGCGGGATCGTGTAGTTCCACTCCCCGTGGAAGTCGTCGGGGCGGATCGTGAGGGCGGCTGCGTGCTGTTCGCTGATCTCGATTCCGGTGGGATAGTTGCCGGTGTCCAGGCGGGCGGTCACGGTCAGTCCGGTGCGGGTGGTGGTCGCCGAGATGAGGTTCAGGACGGTTTCGTAGCTGGTCAGCGGGTGGGCGCGCCAGTTGAGGGAGATGAAGGAGAACAGGCGGTGCTCGACCCGGTTCCACTTCGAAGTCCCGGGAGGCAGGTGGCACACGCTGATCTGAAGGCCGGTCTCGGTGGCGAGAACGGCGAGGTTGGCCTTCCACGCCTTGGCGCGGGAGCTGTTGGAGCCGCCGCCGTCCGCGGTGATCAACAGTCGTTTCGCGTGCGGGTATGCTGCCCGGCCCTCCTCGGTCCACCAGCGGCGCAGGCTGGCCACGGCGAAGGCGGCGGTGTCGTGATCGGTGCCCACCACGACGAAGCCGGTGTTGCGGGCCAGGTCGTAGATGCCGTACGGGATCGCGGTGCCGGTGGCGTGGGAGGGGAAGTCGTGGTCGAGGACCTTGACCGGAGCGCCGGGCGGGGCCCACTCCCGACCGGGCCGGGCGAACAGCCCGATCTGCTCCTTCTTCTTGGTGTCCATGCTGATCACCGGGTCACCGGCCTTCAGGAAGTCGGCCACCGTGGCGTTGAGGTGTTCGAACTGCGCGTCCCGATCCGGGTGGTGGCTGCCGGCCAGGACCCGCGCGTTGCCGCGCAGGCTGAACCCGGCCGCCTTCAGCAGGGCCGCGACGGTGTCGCGGCCCACCTTCCTGCCCTGGGCGGCGAGCTCGTCCGCCAGGCGGCGCAACGACATCGTCGTCCACGGCAGCGGCCTCATCGGGGCGCCCTGCGTGTTGTCCTCGACCAGCTCCAGCAGGGCCGGCACCAGGCCCGGGTCCTTGTCCGCCAGGGCCGGGCGGCCCGCTCCCGGCCGTCGTACCCGCCCGTCCGGCTCCGCGTCGGCGTCGAGTTCGGCCAGGCCCCGGCTGACACAGCCCTTCGAGACCCCCGCGGCTCGCGCCACCGCAGTGATCCCACCATGCCCCAGCTGCCGCGCCTCCGCGCCGTAGAGGATCCGGCGCTGCCGCTCGTTCAGATACGGCGTCACCGCCTCAAGCTTCGCCCGTAACGACCCCGTCAATCCATCAAAGCGCCTCATACCACACCAACGAGCCCAACTACCCCAAGCAACCCGCTAATTCATCGATGGCCCCCAGGACATCTCCTGACCAGACATTCATCGACGGCATGGGCCGGCGCCCCACACCGAGCACAGATACCCCTGTGCTGACCTGCACCGAACTCTCAGCTCATGCCGCAGGACTGCAGCAAGCGGGAAGCGTGCTGGGTTCGAATAGTCAGTAAGTGCCCCTATAGGGGCGTAACGGGTGTGTCAATTTAACTGCTGATCTTGGTTGTTGAGGTTCAGTTGTTGGCCGGGGTGAGCCGGCCCTCGAAAGCGGTCTGGCAGGCGTGGAGTGGCGCCTTCCAGCGCATGGTCCACCGCTTGCGGCCCTTGCCGCCCGGGTCCAGGCTCATCAGCGCCGTGTAGACGCACTTGAGGGCCGCGGCCCCGTCGGGGAAGGGGAAGTGGCCGCGGGCGCGGACGGCCTTGCGGATGCGGGCGTTGACGGACTCGATCGCGTTCGTCGAGCAGATCACCTCGCGGATCTCGACGTCGAAGGAGAGGAAGGGGACGAACTCGGCCCAGGCGTTCTCCCAGAGCCGGATGACCGCCGGATACTTCTTGCCCCAGGCTTCCTGGAACTCGCTGAACCGCCCGGTCGCGGCGGCCTCGTTCGGGGCCGTGTGGACGGGCTTGAGCGCCCTGGCCATCCTGTCCCGGTCCTGATGGGCCGCATGCCGGAAGCTGTTCCTCAGCAGGTGAACGACGCAAGTCCGGACAACCGTTCGAGGCCAGAGTGTCTCCACGGCCTCGGGCAGGCCCTTCAGCCCGTCGCAGACCAGCATCAGGACGTCGTCAACACCCCTGTCCTCGAGGTCCGTGAACACGCTCAGCCAGCACTTCGCGCCCTCGCCTCCGTCACCGGCCCAGATCCCCAGGATGCCCCGGTGCCCCTCGGCCGTGACCACCATCACAACGTAGATCGGACGGTTCGCCACCTGCCCGTCCCGGATCCTCACGTCGATCGCGTCCACGAACAGCACCGGACAGACGCGGTCCGGCGGCCGGTTGGACCATTCCGCCATCCCGTCCATCACCTTGCCCGTGATCGTGGAAACCGTGGCCTTGGACACGCTCGCGCCGTAGACCTCGGCCAGGCGCGCGGAGATCTCACCGCGCGTCAGCCCCTTCGACTCTGCTGCTCAATTCGGCGAGCGATCACGTGCCGTGCTTTCAGGGCTCGGCCGCGCCCGGCCTGCCTGCATCTGCGACGCGCTCTGAAGGCCGTATCGGCACGGCGTCATCACGCCGGGTAATTGCGCAGCAGAGTCCCCTTCACGGACAAAGACAACACCATCCCGTCCACGCCGGACAGGCACCGCTGCCGCTTCTTGACGATGGCCGGCCCGAACGCCCCCGCCACATCCCGGGGGACCTCCACCCCGACCGGGCCGACATCGGTCGGCACCGTCTTCGCCCGGGTCCCGCTGCGGGAGTTGCCGCCGCCCCGGCCCCCGGCGTCGTGCTTCTCGTGGCCGAGGCGATCGGTGATCCCGCCCTCCAGAGCGGACTCCAGGACCCGCTCGGTCAACTGCTGGAGCAGCCCGCCCTCCCCAGCCGGCTGCAGCCCCTCGCTGCGGGCCCGGTCCACGAGCATCGCAACCAACTGCTCATCACTCGCCGGCACGGCCACCACCGGCTCGCTGCCCGGTATCCGCTCGATGGTGATGTCGCCCATCTGGCGTCTCCTCGATCATCGGATCCGCCGTTCAGTGAACACTCCCCAGCCGCACCCGCGTTCGAGCACGCCGACCGCCCCGGTACCATCGGCACCGGGGTCCTGACCAGAGATTCCAAGTCCGGACCACCCCGGATCGCTGTCCAGGCTGAGGGGTGGTCCGGTCTCTTCTTGTGGGTGTCCGCCGCCCGCAGCACGGGCACGAGCGGTGGACGCCAGGAAGCCGCAAGCAGTCCCCTCGGGGGGCGGGGGCCGTGCGGCGGGCTTACCGGGGCGGCAGCTCGATTTCGATGGCGAGCGCGCCGAGCGCTTCCTTCTCCGCCGGGTAGATATCGCGGATGTTGGCGAGCTGCTGCTCGCGGGGGGAGGCCGGGTTGACGTTCGCCGGGCCCTCCCCGTCAAGCAGTTCCTCGAACGACTTGTACTCCGTGACCCGCTTCACCAGGACGTCACACGTCTCGTCGGTGCCCTTGATGCGGAAGCGGATGATGTCTCCAGCGGCCAGGTCTTCGAGGTGGGGGTACTTCACCCGCACCTCGATCGTCTTCTGACCAGCGGCGACCAGGTCGAAGTAACGCCGATAGAGGTTCAGTTCACGGACGCGCGCGGCGGCAGTCTCAGTCATGGGGCGGGAACGCTCCTTGCTGTTGCAGCGGACATGAGCTGGCCGAGTTCACCGGCCGAGTACGAGCGGAAGAAGTGGCGTGGGTCGGCGAGTAGCACGTCGGTCAGACCGAGAAGACGATCGACGTACTCTCCCAACGAGCCGGGCCACTCGCGGGTGTCGAGCATCCACGGGGCCGCACCGCCGGGCAAGGGCGCGCGCCCCTCGCGGATGAGGGACGTGGACAGCTTCGCGCCCGTGTCCGTGACGACCTGGGGGCAGAAGAGCCGGGCGGTCATCTGTCCGCGAGTGAGACCCACGGCCTGTAGGGCGCCGTCGACGAGAAGACAGCCGGGCATCCAGTCGCTGCCCTTGACCATGACGTACAGCGTGCCTCGCGCTCCAACGACCGCCAGTTCCTTGACGAGGTTCCGGTACAGCGTGGCGAGGTCGAGGTAGGCACCGCTCAGGGGTTCGATGACGACCTCGTATTCGCCGTGGTGCAGGCACACAGCCGAGATGGTTGCCCGCTCGAAACCGTCGTCACGGACGTGGGTGCGCTCGGCGTACTTCTCGGCCCACCCGCAGCCAGGGCGAGGGCAGGGAACACGAACGTGTGGCACGCCGGACGACGGAGACAGGTGCCAGCGTGCGGCGTCCAGGCGGGGCAGCAGGAGCAGCCAGGTACGGCGGAAGTGCTCGCCTGCCTGCTGCTGGCTGTAGGTCTCGACGGAGTACGGCACGTCCAGGCGCTCGGACAGCGCGGTGAACAGCGGGCGGTACAGCTTGTCGACCTGGTCAGCGATGCCCACCTCGCCCAGGACGTGGGCGTAGGCCCGCTGGTAGCGGTGACCGGTCTCCTTGTCGGTCACGATGGCGTACGGGGCGTTGTCGAGTGCGCCGAACTGGACTTCAGCCGGTACGCCGAACCTGTCCCGGATCCGGGCCGTCATGGCGAACGTGAGCGACTGAACCAGCGACGTGCCGACGTGCGGTGCTCCGTTGATCTGCGTTCCCACCACGAACACGATGCGCTCCGGAACCACCTGGGCGATGTGCGGCCTCAACAGGTCCTCAGCATTCGTCAGCGCGTTGGCGAGCACGGTGTTCGGCGATACGGGATAGATGGTCACCGCGTCTTCCCCTCGGTAGATGGGCAGGACAGCGCCGCAGAGCGGCGGGTGTGCGTTCAGCGGTTCAGTGCGATTGCGTGGTGGACCCGCCCCCGCGCCGGGGGGAACCGGAAATGACGCGGGGGTGGGAGTCATCGGGTCGGACGACGCCCGCGGGGACGTCTGTGACGGTCCGCCCTCACCGAGGGGTGGAGAAGCTCCCCGGCCAGGGCAGGATGCTGAGGAAGGCGAGGCCGGCGAGTCGGCAGCGGGTACACGCGGAGGCAGTACCGAGCGTCGTAGTCCGCCACGGCGAACACGAAGACGCGGCCTGCTGCGAGGGCTCGAAGGGCTTGCTCGTACGCCGCATCGTTGTCCGCCCACGCACGTAACGCGACATCAGGACGCGGGACTTCGGGGCCCGCAAGGAGGAGCGGTGCGTCACGCAGACCCGGGGCCTCGAAGCCCGGGGACAGCAGACGCGCGAAACGGTGCGCGGACGCTCTCAGCCACCGTGCCGCGAGGCGTGGGGAACGGCCGCGACAGGTAGTGAGCAAGACCTCGCGGGAGCCGCTGACGTCGTAGGCGGTGACTTCGCAGCGGAATGCGACGGGGGGTCGAACGAAGGAACGTGCAGAGGTCGGTGGGGCGAGCGTCAGCACGTCCCGGCTCACCGCCGACGATCCTGAGCCGATTCCCTCGCCTTGATCGTGCGGCCGAGCTGGTTGTAGTACAGCTCTACTTGCGCAGGGGTGAGGACGAGCATCGACTCGCAGACGCCGCCGTCCTCGTAGTGGACGGTCACCGCCATGGTGGCTTGCTGTGCACGCGGGTCGTACACGGCATCGCGCTTGGGTGTGGCTCCTTTGGAGGGACAGGCTGAGCTGGGCATTTGCCGGTTGGGCTCGACTGCCGGTCGTGGAGATCCTTTCGGAACCAGCAGGTCACGCCCGCGCGTCGCATCAAGATCGACAGCGCGGAGGGTGCCGGTCACCGCGTGACCCGCTGTCGTGGTCGAGTCGATCACTCGGGCGTGCCTCAAGCCGCAGTTCACGCAGCTAGGGCCGTCCCTCCAAAGGAGCCACACCCAAGGCGGGTCGTTTCCTGCCACAGCTGACCGGCTGGGCGGGGGGTTCCGTCGAAGACGGGAGCGAGGTCGTAACGGCGCAGCTCGCGCATGATTGCGGCGGCAGACACCTGCCATTGATTCTCGGCTGGGGTGGTGCTGTTGTACGGACGCCCGATCAGGTCGTTCGGGTGTACGTGCAGTTCCGAGGCGAGCAGGTTGAGCAGGCCGACGCGGTCGAGTTCGATGTGCCCGCGTTCCATCTTGGACACCCAGCCCTGTGTCTTGCCCAGGGCGGCAGCGAGGTCGGCTTGCGTCATGCCGAGGCGGAGCCGTGCGCGACGGCCGTCTCTTCGGCTTCTTCCAGCATCAGCGCGCCCCCCTAGGGGTGAGGCGCCGGCGTTCCAGCGGGCGGCGAGGAATCGTGCTCCATCCATCAGGGCTTGTCCCCTTGACGGTACCCAGGTCGTGGGGCGGGTGTGGAGTGCCTAGGTCGGGAAGTAGCAACCTGCGCGGTTTGGACACCGACCAGGCAGACCGCTCCACAGCTCGGACCTATCCGCTAGTGTGTGCATCGCGACTGATCGTATAGACGATGAGCGGACCATTCACGCGCGGCTGCCTTTCTGTGACGGGCTCGGCACGGGCACAGCACGGCCAAACGTCCAGTTTGCCTGATCGCCCGCCGCCCGGGGGGGCGGGGGCGGAGCGGGCTTCAGCTCTCGTCGTCCGCCAGTTCCGCGACCCCGGTGATCCGGTGCAGCGGGTACGTCCACACCTCGTCGGCCGTGTGGTCGTACGCGGTGACGAAGCCGCCCTCGACGCGGACCGGTGCGATGACGCGCCGGCTGGCGGTGCCCTCGGCGTTGACGTAGCCGATCCACAGTGCCTCGCCGGTGAGGACGGCGGCCTGCAGGGTGGCGAGGGTCTCGGCGGCCCCGGTGCGCGGCAGCGCACCGCTCCCCGCCCCGGGACCGTCCGTCTCCCCGGCCGTGGCCCTGCGCGGGGCCGTGGCGGCGAGGTCGCCGGCGCGGACGGCGCGGACCGCCGCCGTGAGGAGGGTGTCGTCGGGCACCGGCGGCCCCTCCGGGACCGGCTCGGGTGCCGTGCGCGGAGGGGTGCGGAGGGCGTCGGCGCGGGTGATCAGGACATCGCCCTCGGCGGACTCGGCGGCCGGCGCGAACCCCATCCGGCGCAGTCCCTCCAGCAGGCCGGCCGGATCGGCCTGCGCGGCCAGCACGGTCGGCGCGAGCCGGCGCAGGCCCAGTCCGGCGGCCCGCTTGTCGGCGAGGATCTCGTTCAGCATCGCGTCGTCGTCGCAGCGCACGTAGGCGGAGGCGGCGCCCACCCGCAGATGCCCGTGTCGGCGTGCCACGTCGTCGATCAGGTACGTCAGCGGCTGAGGCACCGGCGTACGGGAGTGCGCGGCGAGGAAGGCGTGCAGGTCGGCGGCGGCCCGGCCGGCGTCCAGGGCGCGGCGTACCGAGCCCGGCGTGAACCGGTAGACGGTCGCCCCGCCCTTCGACTCCACGTCCGCCAGCACCCCCAGCATGTCCGCGAGCGGCCGCTGGAGCGGGCCGGGCGCGACCGCCGTCAGGTCGGCCTGGAGCAGGACGTGGTCCAGCGGTTCGGGCAGCAGTGGGGCGAGCAGCCGGGCGGCGGAGGAGGATGTGGCGGCCTGCTCGGCGGAGGTGAGGGCGGGGGAGAGCGAGGGCGAGGCGGGGGAGTCCGGGTGCGGGACGGACGACCGGTGGTGGTGGTGGACGGGGAGACGATCGCCCGGACCCGTCGATTCCGACTCCGACGCGGATCCCGACTGCGACTGCGGCCCCGAGCCCGACTCCGGCGCGGGGGCCGTCCGCCCCGCCCGTGCCTTCGGCGCGGGCAACCCGAGGAGGGCCCGTCCGTGCGCGGACAGTGCGCCGCGGCCGGTGATGCCCAGCATCTCGGCCTCGGCCAGCGTCCACCGGGCGAGCCGCGAGCGCAGATCCTCGTCCTCGCCCGAACCCCCTCCGACGGAACCGGAACCGGCCGCGCCGCCCGCCGGGCGTGGCGGACGCTCCCACCGCAGTCGCTCCGACACCGACCCGGAGTCCGGCGCCGCCCCCTCCGGCAGCCCCGCCAGCAGCGCCAGCACCCGGCGCCGCACCTCGGGCGCCGCCGACCGGTCGAGCCCCGGACCCAGTGCCGCAAGGGTGTGGTCCTTCGCGTCCCGTCCGCCCACCAGTCCCGGCGTCCGGGTCGCCGCCAGCCACGCCGTGGCGAGCGTCGTCCAGCGCTCGGCGGCGGGCCGCTCGAGCCAGGGGTCGTACGCCGGGGTCGCCGCGTACCGCTCGTCGGCCTCACCGTCGGAGGCCACCAGCCCGGTCACATACGCCAGTTCGACCCAGAACGCGGCGACCGTCTCGGGCACGTCCAGGGCGACGGCGGTCCGCTTCAGGTCCCGCAGGCTCAGCCCGCCGGACCGCAGTACCGCCGGGCCACCCCCGTCCCAGTCCTTCAGCAGCTCCTCGACGGTCGCCAGTGCCGTGTACGCCTGCCCGGCCGCCGTCGCGTCCACCACCTGTGGAGGGTGCGTGGCCGCGGCCCCGACCGGCGGCGGCACCGGCTCCGTCATCCGGTGCGCCCGCCCGCCGCGCAGATGCAGCGCCACCTCCCGCGGCAGGACGACCGTCCCGGGAGCGGTCGGCAGCAGCAGGCCGCGGTCCAGCAGCCGGCGCAGCCGGGTCGCCGGATCGGCGGTGACCTGACCGTAGGGCGGCCCCCAGACCAGCCGCTCCAGCACCTCCACCGACTCCGGCGGCATCTCGGCCAGCAGCGCCGCCATCCGCACCCGGTCCGTGAACAGCCCGGTCAGCGCCGCCACGGCGGAGACCGAGTCGTGCGTGGAGGGCAGCCCGACCGTCGTGACGATCTCCTGGATCCGCCCCGGGGACATCCCGGCCGTCGCCTCCCGCACGGTCGGGCCGAGGCCCGTCGGCGAAGGGTGCTGCGGGGACGGGGAGAGCAGCTCCCGGGCCGTACGGACCAGCCGCAGCCGGTCGTCGTCGCCCCACACCAGCGCCTGCTCGCGCAGCGTCCGCACGGCGCCCGGCAGCGCGGCGGACACCGCCGGGTCGCCCTCGTCGCCCGCGAGCAGCCCGAGCAGTTCGCCGTACGGCGCCGGATCCGCCGCCACGGCCAGCGCCTGCGCGGTCTGCATCGTGAACCGGTCCAGCCGCTCCAGGGCGCGGACGACCGAGGCGCGCATACCGGCCCGGGTGGCCAGCTGGGTGAGGTCGGTGGGCACGGGCGTGACGAGATCCGGCCGGCTGCGCAGGAGCGCGGCAAGCCCGGCGTCGTCCCGTGCCCGGAGCGCCTCCGCGAGGGATCGGGGGGCCGCCACGGGCTTCTCCTCGGTGCTCATCCGCATCACCGTAGCGGGTGGATCCGCCGGTGGGGTGCGTGGAGTTGGGCCGGCCGGCCGGACTCGCGGTACCGTCGTGCGACGTCGTCCGCCAACGCATCCGCCCCGGAGGGGACTTCGTGGGTATCGAGAGTGACCAAGTCGTCTACGAGTATCTGAGCCGCGTCGGCGACGTGGCCCAGCAGCGGCAGCTGCCGTCGGCGACCCGCATGCGTCTGGTCGCCGGGCTGCGGGACGAGATCGACCGGCGCCGGGCGAAGGCCGTGGTCGACTCCCCGGCGGCTGTGCGCCGCATCATCTCCCGCATGGGCACCCCGGACGAGGTCGTGACGGCGGCCTCTTCCAGGACGTCCGGCGGTACCTCCGACAGCACCTCCGGCACCGAGGAGGCGGCTTTCGGCACGGAGGGGAACGGGGGCGCCACCCCGAGCAAGCCCGTGCCGGCCCCCGCCGCGGTCCCCGTCCAGCGGGTCGGCGACCGCGGTCGGCGGGCGAAGAGCGTCCTGCGCAGGGCCGTCCCCCGCCCCCGTCCGGCCGACGGCCCGCCCGCCACCCCTGCCCCTCCCTCCGGACCGTCCGCGCCGCACCGGGCCGGGATGGACGAACTCGGCGACAGCGCCACGCAGCCCGACTGGTGGCGGACGGACAGCAGCCCCTTCGGCGTCGGCGACGAGGTCCCCGGCTTTGTCGGCGGCGTGGAGATCCCCGAACTGCTCAAGGCCCCGCCGGCCACGGACGACGCCCCGGGCGCCGACAGGCGGCCGGACGGACCGCGCGGAAACGCCCCCGCCCCCGTCGTCGTCGAGGCCGGGAACGCGAAGGAGAAGACCGGGTCCGCCTTCCGGTGCCGGCTTCCGCGCCTCCCGTCCGGCGGCCGGAGCAACCCCCTGCTCCTGGTCGCCGCGGGCCTGCTGGTCGTGGGCGCCGTGCTCGGCAACTGGTTCGCCCTGCTCCTCGGCTGGGTCATCGTCTCCGCCTCGCGCCGCCTCAGCCAGGCCGAGATCAAGTGGGCGGTCCTCGTCCTGCCCGGTCTCGCGATCGCGGGCGGAGCCACCTGGCTCTGGGGCAGGACCGGGGGACGCTGGGGCACCCCCATCGCCGACGGAGCCCTGGACGAGGCCGTCCAGGAGACCTGGCCCTGGGTGGTCAGGGCCGCCGCCGTCGCCTCGGCCCTGTTCCTGACCTGGCGCTCCCAGCGTCCCCGCTAGGCCCGGTGGCGAGCGTGACGCCTGCCGTGCGACGCCCGACAGGCGTCACGCTCGCCGCACCCGCGCCGCCCGGAAGCCCGGGTACGCCCGCCCGGCGGGAGGGTTTCCGGGCGGCGCGCCGGGAGCACGCTCCCCGAGCTCTCGGCCTGGCCCGGGCAGGAGACCTCCATGGCGCCGCGCGGCCGCCCCGCGGGCGACGACGCCCCTTTCACAGCAGGCCCTGGACCTGTCCGGCGGATCGTCCTGGAGAGACGAGGTCGTCCCGCACGCCCTCCCCTCCCGAGCTCTTCGGCCAGGGGGTCCTCCGGTGGCGTTGGGCCGTCCCACGCCGCCCCCCGGCCAGCTCCCGCTCGAGCGGGAGGAACCCCCATGGCGTCACCTCCCTCCTCGGCCTCGCAGCCGCACGGGCCAGACCCCGCTCACCCGGGCTGGACAGCCGCCGCCGGTTTCCTCCGCCCCGACCTGCCGGACAGACCTCGGGGCCGGGGCCGGTCGGTTGTTTGCGTGCGCTGGGCACAATGGTGGGTATGGCCTCCACGACCGCGCTCCCGCCCACCGTCGGCTTCGACCTCGACATGACGCTCATCGACTCCCGACCCGGTATCCGCGCCTGTTACCAGGCACTCTCCGAGCGGACCGGGACCCACATCGACGCCGATCTCGCCGTCACCCGGCTGGGACCGCCCCTCGCGGACGAGCTGATCAACTGGTTCCCGGCCGACCGGGTCGACGAGGTGGCCGACCTGTACCGGGCGATGTACCCGACGTACGCCATCGCCGCCACGCCCGCGCTGCCCGGCGCCCGCGAGGCCATGGCCGCCGTGCGCGAGGCGGGCGGGCGCGCCGTCGTCGTCACCGCGAAGTACGAGCCGAACGCCAAACTGCACCTGGCCCACCTCGGCATCGAGCCGGACGCCGTGGTCGGCAACCTGTGGGCCGAGCAGAAGGCGCCGGCGCTGCGCGAGCACGGCGCGGGCGTGTACGTCGGCGACCACGTGGGTGACGTACGCGGCGCGCGGACCGCCGGCGCACTGTCCGTCGCCGTCGCCACCGGCCCCTGCGACCCCGCGGAACTGCGGGAGGCCGGCGCGGACGTCGTCCTCACCGACCTGACCGAGTTCCCCCGCTGGTTCTCGGCCCACGCGGCCGGAACCCGGGCCTGATGCGTGGCGGCGCGTGCCCGGCCCCAGCCCCACCGAAACGGTGAGGTCAGGGCACCGTCAAGAGCGACGGCCCGGGTCTCGCGCTCCGGGCCGTCGCCCGACGTGCCGCCCGACGAGCGCACGTCCGCCTGTGGCCCGCACCCGTGCGCGGGCCACAGGCGGTCCGTTTCCGTCAGCGGAGCCCGCGCGAGACCAGCAGGCCGCACGCGTCCGTCACGCTCTCACACGCGGCGTCGCCCGCGGCCAGTACGGCGCGATCGGTGTCGGTGAAGGCGGGCTTGCCAACCTGGCGTTGCAGGGCTAGCTCCATCCTCCGCGGGTCACTCTTTTGCACAGCCTCCGGGCTGGATCGCGGTCCTGAAGCGATCGTGCTTCGGCGGGTTCTGCACCGCGGACCGCTGCGCTGATCGGTGGCTGACCAGCTGTGATCAGTTGATCTTCCCGAACGGGTGACCTGCGGAGGACGGAGCTAGCGGCAAGGCCGTGAAGTTTGCGGCTGGGTCAGGTTGTCAAGGGCCTGCAGGTGCCAGGATTTCGATGCCGGTGGTGGCCTTGTAGTTGGTCCGGTCGATGCGGGGCCCTCGCGCCTGGTACTTCGAGATGGCGCGTTTGACGATGCGGGGGCTGACTCGCAGTCGCCGTGCGGGAAGCAGGCCGGCCAGGACGTGTCGGCCGATGGTGCCTGCGAGGTCGATGACGGTGTCGGCGATGACGCCTGCGGCCAGGATGACCTGGTCGCGGGCGGCCTGCCACGCGATGGAGAAGCCGGCGCGGTCTGGATCGGTGCCTGGCCGGGTGCTGGTGGCGTCGGCCATTGCGGTGCGCAGTAGCTGGTAGACCACGAGCAGGGCGTAGATCTCCTGGTCGATGCCCTCGGGTGTGCGGGCCCGCAGGACGCGGCTGCCGAGGATGGTCGACTTCAGTTCCAGGTAGGCGGTTTCGATCTCCCAGTGCTGGTGGTACAGGGTGGCGAGTTCGGCTGCCGGGTGGCGGTGGTGGTCGAGCAGGGTGGTGGCGAGCCGGTAGAGGCCGGTGTGCTTCCCGGCGGCGGTGGTGATGGTGATCTCGCAGTCGACGACGCGCACGCATGTGGGGCCGAGCATGGAGAGGTAGGAGCCGTCCCGGTAGCGGGTCAGGACGGGCATTCTGCGGCCGTTCTTGAGCCGGACCAGGACACCGGCACCGGTGGCGGCGATGTCGGCCACCAGCTTCTGGGCGGCGAAGTTGCGGTCGGCGAGCAGGATCATCCCGGGACGCAGGCTGGGCAGCAGGCGTGGTGCGTAGGTGGTCTCGCCCGCGGTGGTGGGGCCGAAGACCGCGTCGATGAGGGTGCGGGTGCCGCAGGCGACCAGGGCGAGCAGGCGGACCTGCGGGTATCCGGTCCCGCCGTGGTTGCCCGCTTGCTTGCTGAACCTCGTCAGGACGGCGGGGGTGTCGGGCACGGTCAGGATGGTGCCGTCGAGCGCGACCACCGGCAGCCCGCGCCACCACACACCGGCGGTGCCGATGCCGGCGGCCGGGCCGCGCAGCAGGTCGAACAGCCACCGCAGCGGCTTCGCTCCGACGCGTCGGCGGGCCTGGGCCAGCGCGCTCGCCGAGGGCGCGGCGAGGGGCAGGCCGGCCAGCGCGCCTGTGAGCTTGCGCCACACGCCGGGGTATCCCGCCTCCGGGAACAGGCACGCGGCCAGGGTCAGATAGACCACGACCCGGGAGGGCAGATCCCGCAGCCGGGCCTGGACTCTCCCTGTCGCGCGCAGGGCCTCGTCGACCATCTCGAAAGGTAGGAGTTGGGTGAGCTCACCGAGATGACCGGGCGCAAACCGGCCTCCAGCCACCGTGACGACACGTGTGATGGCAGACTGTCCGGACAGCGGAGCCTCCGGTCTTTGTGAACGGCTTGTCTTGGTCGACTGCCAGTTCTACCGGGGCTCCGCTCCTCATGTCCGGCGAAAACGGAGCTTACGGCCCTCTGGACAACCCAGCCTGAGCCTTAACTTCACGGCCTTGGGGCTAGGCCTGCTTCGCGGCGGCGCGGGCCTGACGGCGTCCCGCCGCGGCCGAACGCAGCACGCCGACGCCCGCCATCAGGAATCCGACGCCCATGAGCATGCTCAGTACGAACATGTACGTCGGAAAGGCGTCGATTTTGAGGAACAGCGGTGCCACCGTGACCAGAGTGGCCACAGCGCCGATGATGAAGACGATGCCGCCGGCACGGACCAGGCCGTCTCCGGGAGCCGGGGAATTCGCTTGGGTTTTGTCAGCCACCCGACCAGGGTAGTTCCTGGCGCGAGGGAACAACCCGGCGACGTCTTGTCACCGGCCCGAAGACCACTAGCCTTGGTTGCGGCGGGTCACCGGGACCCGCCTGAGCGCTATCAAGAGCCGTTTCAGAAGCAGTTTTCCGACGAGTACGAGGACGAGGACGGTCGTGCCCACCGGCAAAGTCAAATGGTTCAACAGTGAGAAGGGCTTCGGCTTTCTCTCCCGTGACGACGGCGGGGACGTCTTCGTCCATTCCTCGGTGCTCCCCGCCGGCCTCGAGACGCTCAAGCCGGGCCAGCGCGTCGAGTTCGGCGTGGTCGCCGGGCAGCGCGGTGACCAGGCCCTGTCCCTGACCGTCATCGACCCGACCCCGTCGGTCGCGGCGGCCCAGCGCAAGAAGCCCGACGAGCTGGCCTCCATCGTCCAGGACCTGACGACCCTGCTGGAGAACATCACGCCGATGCTGGAGAGGGGCCGCTATCCGGAGCGCACCTCCGGGAAGCAGATCGCCGGCCTTCTGCGCGCCGTCGCGGACCAGTTGGACGTCTAGCCCTCCCTCATGCCGGTGACTTAGATCCCTGCTGGTGACGTGGCGTCCAGGCGGTGCCTGGACGCCGTGCCCCGGCCAGGTCGGGCCCGAGCCGGACGAGCGGTTGCCGGACCGGATCGCGGTCGGGCTGCCGACGCGTACGTTTCCACCGGAGTCGGTGGGTCGGATGGTGGCTCGGTGCGGGCGGCGCAATCGGCTGCTGCCGCCGCCGAGGGTGGTGGTCCGCTTCGTGCCGACGATGTGATCATGAGCAGCGGTGACGTTCAGCAGGTGTCAGGTGTCGGCTGTCTACGATCTTCCGGTGTGGACGGGACGAGCCCTTCGTACTGTCCACGGTGTGGCGGCGCAGCGCCCGTACGGCGTCGGCCGGCACACGCCGGGCCCACCTGCGCCGTGCCTGGCCCCGGGCCGCCCACCGGCCCGGTGGGCGGCTCTGCGACACGCGACCTTGACGCATCGACGCGCGCTCTGCGGGCCTCCGTCCAGCGACGGCTGCCCACCGGGCTCGGAGGATCCACTCCGACCCGCGCCGGCGGATCAGGACGTGGGCCCCAGCCCCGCGTCCCGTGCCAGCAGCGCCGCCTGCACCCGGTTCGCGCACCGCAACTTCGTCAGGATCCGGCTGACATACGTCTTCACCGTCGCCTCGCTCACATGGATCCGCTCGCCGGCGTCGGCGTTGGACAGCCCCTCGCCGAGCAGTCCGAGCACCTCGAGCTCCCGCTCGGTCAGCGTCTCCAGACGCCGCCGCGCTGCCTCACCGCGCGCCGCGGCCTGCCCCGACGCGAGCGAGTCGACCACGTGCCGTGTGGCGGCCGGCGACAGATACGCGTCTCCGGCCGCGGCCGCCCGCACCGCCTGGATCAGCTCGTCGGGCGCCGAGTCCTTCAGGAGGAATCCGGCGCCGCCATGGCTCAGTGCGCGCAGCACGTTCTCCCGTTCGCCGAAGGTCGTCAGGATCAGCGGCCGGACGGACGGCGCGGCCCGCCGCATCTCGGCCAGTGCGGACAACCCGTCCAGCACGGGCATCTGGATGTCGAGCAGGGCCACGTCGACGGCGTGTGCCCGGACCAGATCGACCGCCTCGCGGCCGTTGCCGGCCTCCGCCACGACGTCGATGTCCTCGGCGGAGGTAAGGATCATCCGAATGCCTGCCCGGATGAGCGGTTCGTCGTCCGCGACGAGGACCCTGATCACAGCTCTCCCGCAAGGCTTCCGGCGACAATGAGCAAGACAACCGCCGCGTCGCGTCTCCGAACGGCGCGGCGGTCGAACACTCAACCATACTCAAGGCAACTCACGTCCCGGGACTATGTCTTGACCATGTAGGACCGCTTCTGGACCAGCTCCCCGTCCCGGAAGCAGAAGCGGAAGACTAGCTCCTCGTCCAGACCGTCCGGCATCTCCGTCGACAGGAGGACCAGGCATGCCGCGCCCTTCGGCTTCGCGGGCCCTCCGCCGTCCAGACCCTCGGTCAGGAACGACTCACCGTCCGGCAGCTCACCCCGCACGGCCGACTCGGCATCGCCGACCCGCACCGAGTGGTAGACCGACGGTTCGATCATGGCCCTGCCGCTCTCCTCCATCAGCTCGCGGATCCCCACGACGGCCAGCGCCCCGAGAGCGACGGCAACCAGCAGTGCGCTGCCGCACCCGATCACGAGGCCCTTCTTCCTGCTTCCCATGGCGATGTCGAGCTCCTTCTGCCTGTCCGGCGGACCGGACCAGTCGATGACCGCTCCACCGTCGCCGGACAGCGCCCCGTCGCTCTGCCCCCGGAAGTCGTTCTCCGCATCGACGAATGTCGTTGCGGCCCACCCCGAGCCTGCCCGACCCGGGCCGCCGTCCGGCGCGTGCGGCCGCCGGGACCCGTACGGCAGTACGCCCGCGACCCGGAAACCGCCGTCGGCCGCCGGCCCGGCGTGCACCATGCCGCCGACCAGCCGGGCCCGCTCCTCCAGCCCGGTCAGCCCCTGCCCTCCGCTCACCACGATCCGCTCACCACCGGCCGTCGCGGGTACCGGCCCGTTGGCGACCTCGGCCACCAGCGAGTCCGGCTCGTATCGCAGTTCCACGACGATCGAGGTCCCCGGTGCGTGCTTCAACGCGTTGGTCAACGCCTCCTGCACGATCCTGTACGCCGCATGGTCCGCGGCGGGAGCCAGCGGCCGTGCCTCGCCCGTGCGCCGCAGTTCCACGGCCGCCCCCGCGCCCCGCGACGCCTCCACCAGGCCGTCGATCCCCGCCACGCCCCGGGCCGCGGGCTCCGCGTCGTCCTCGCGCTCCTGCGCCTGCGTACCGTCGCGCAGGATGCCGACGGCCTCGCGCAGTTCGTGCATCGCCGCCCTGGCCGCCTCCCGCAGCACCCCGACCGCCTCGTGCTGTCTGCTCGTCAGATCCCGGTCCACCTCCAGCGCGCCCGTGTGCACGGCGATCAGCGCCAACTGGTGGCCGAGGCTGTCGTGCATGTCCTGGGCTATCCGCTGCCGCTCCCGCAAGCGCGCGTGGGACGCGATCATCTCGCGTTCACGCAGCAGTTGGGCGTTGTGCTCATGCAGCGCGTGCAGGAGCGTGCGTCGTTGGGTGCGGTAGCGGCCGGCGAGGCCGGGCACGACGGCCGTCGCCAGGAACGCGAGCGTGGCGAACAGCAGCACGTGCAGCACGTGCAGCGCGGACAGGGCGGACACGGACAGGGCGGACATCTCCTGCTGGACGGACAGCCCCGCATAGAGCACGTACGAGGCCGCGAACGACGCGAGCGCCCGCCGCGGCGCCGCGACCCTCGGGCCCGCCGACCAGCCCGTGACCGTCAACAGAACCCAGAAACCGCTGAGCAGGCCGGTGACCGCGCCCGTGAACACCAGCACGCTCGCCGGGAACACCCGTCGCAGCAGAGACATCACAGCGGCGGCCACTGCCACGACGGCCATCCACAGCGCGCCGTCGCCCCGTGCGCCCAGCGCCGCCGACAGGGCCACCACCAGAGCCAGGACCACCTCGGCGACGATCTGCCGCCGGGACCACATGTCCGCCACGACCAGGTGTTTCCAGATGTCGCGGGCCGTCATCGTCACATTCACACGCCAACGGTAGGTGTCAACGCCCTTGCTTGAAGCATCCGTTCGTCGCACCGGTGTCCGACGAAAGTCGCATCGTCCGGCCGTGCGGGGAACGACCGACGGCGGCAGCACGGCGCATCGGCCGACCGGCAGCGTCGGGACGGACCGCACGAACACCCCCGAGAGCGATGTGGGCCCTCAGCAGTTCCCCAGCAGTTCCACCAGCGGTTCCTCATCCCGCGGAAGGTGACGCCGACGGCCGGTCACCACCACCACCACGGTCGGGGCAGGCGCTGCCGCGGACGCCCGAGCCGTCGCCGTTGGTCGCGGCGGACCGCGACTTCCGGGGACTGCTCTCGGCCGCCGCGGTGACGATGGTTCAGCAGAGCAGGCGCAACGCCCAGCAGCGCACGACCGGGCCGGGCAAGAGACGACGAGCGGGAGACACCACGTGGACAACGCGCAACTGCAGGCACACGAGCGGTTCGACGTCCGGCAGAGAACGGCCCTCATGGCCAACCGGTACGTGGTGACCGTGGCCCGTCCGGACGGCTCCGGGGACGAGGTCGTCGCCTTCGCCCAGCAGGAATGGGCGACACTCAAGGAAAAGGTGAACATCTACACCGACGAGTCCAAGGACCACGTCCTGTGCAGCTTCGAGGCCCGCCAGATCCTCGACGCCGGCGCCGTCTACGACGTGCGGGACGAGGCGGGCGACATCATCGGGTCGTTTGCGGATGCGGCTCCTCTGCGGGGAGGGCTGAGCAGGGCAGCCGACTGGTCGCCCGGTGACCGGTGGTGTCGTGTGGCCGGCGGTGTCGTCCTCCGCCGTTTCGCGCGGGAGCGAGGAGACGCCGGACGTGCCCGCCGACCGTCTCCGACCGGTACGAGCCGTCGGGAAGTTCCTCACGCACCGGCGGCACCTGGTGGGGGCGGATTCGTCACAGCAGGTCCGTGCCGCCGGCACGGAACAGACCACCGCCCGCGGCGGGAGCAGCCGACTGCGCCGCCCCTTTCGCCCGCGCCGAGCCACCACCCGATCCACCCACTCCGGTGGGAACGCACGCGCCGGCAACCCGACCGCGGTCCGGTCCGGCAGCCGCTGCCCGTCCGACCCGGGCTCGACCTGCCCAGGACGCGGAGTCCAGGCACCTCCCGGACTCCACGTCACCAGCAGAAACCCTTGAGCCACCGGGAGGGGAGGGCCGGCCCTTGACCGTCCGCGCCCGTGCCTACGGGAACCGCAGTGCGTCCGGGCCGAGGGGCGGGACCAGTCCCTCGGCCGCCGCCCGTGTCAGCAGGCCCCGCACCGCCGCGTAGCCGTCCTCGCCGAGGTCGGCGGTGAACTCGTTGACGTACAGGCCGATGTGCTGGTCGGCGACGGCCGGGTCCATCTCCTGGGCGTGCTCCATGACGTACGGGCGGGTCGCCTCGGGGTCCTCCCAGGCGGCCCGTACGGAGGTGCGGACCGAGTCGGCGAGCCGGGTCAGGGTCGCCGTTCCGAGGGACCGCTTGGCGATGATCGCGCCGAGCGGGATCGGCAGCCCGGTCGTCCGCTCCCAGTGCTCGCCCATGTCGGCGAGCTTGCGCAGCCCGTAGTTCCGGTACGTGAAGCGCGCCTCGTGGATCACGAGTCCCGCGTCGACCTTCCCGTCCCGCACGGCCGGCATGATCTCGTGGAACGGCATGACGACGATCTCGCCGACCGGGCCGGGCAGGGTGTCCGCCGCCCAGAGGCGGAAGAGCAGGTACGCCGTCGACTTCTCGCTCGGCACCGCGACCGTACGGCCGCTGAGGTCCGTCCCCTCCTCCTGCCGCGTCAGCACCAGTGGGCCGCAGCCCCGGCCGAGCGCGCCCCCGCAGGGCAGCAGGGCGTACTCGTCGAGGACGTAGGGGAGGGCCGCGTACGACACCTTCAGCACGTCGAGCTCGCCGCGCTCGGCCATGCCGTTGGTGATGTCGATGTCGGCGAAGGTGACGTCGAGCGCGGGCGCGCCGGGGACGCGGCCGTGCGCGAGGGCGTCGAAGACGAAGGTGTCGTTGGGGCAGGGGGAGTACGCGATGCCGAGCGGGCGGCCGTCGGTCACGGACCCACGCTCGCCGGACTCGCCGGACTCGCCGGACTCGCTGGGGTTACGGGGTTCAGTGGTCATGCGGGTTCCAACTCTCCAGGACGGGCGCGAGCTTCCCGAACCCCTCGGTGAGGGCGGTCAGGGCGTCGCCGATGCGCCAGGCGTCGCGGTCGCGCGGGCCCACGGGGTTCGACACCGCCCGGATCTCCAGCACGGGCACGCCGTGCGCGGCGGCGGCCTCGGCGACCCCGAAGCCCTCCATGGCCTCGGCGAGCGCGCGGGGGTGCCGGTCTTTGAGGTGTGCGGCGCGGGCCGCGGTACCGGTCACCGTCGACACGGTGAGAACGGCGCCGGTGAGGGCACCGGCCGCGGCGGCCGCGCCTCGGACCAGGGCGGCGGGGGGCAGGTGGGTGACGGTGCCGAAGCCGAGTGCGGTCACCGGCAGGAAGCCGTCCGCCGTCTCGGCGCCCAGGTCGGCGGCGGTGATCTCGTCGGCGACGACGAGCGAGCCGACGGGCGCGTGCGGCGCGAAACCGCCGGCGATCCCGGCGGAGACGACGACGTCGTAGGGGCGGCCCGACAGGGCGGCGGCGGTGAGGGCGGTGGCCGTGGAGGCGGCGGCGAGGGCCGGTCCGACACCGGCGGCGAGGACGTCGGGGCCGTCGGCGATCCCGACCACGGCCGCCCCGGCCGCCCCGGGCAGCGCGACCTCGCGCACGGCCCCCGGGAACGCCCCGGCCACCGCGTCCCGCTCGGCGGGGACAGCGGTGGCCACGAGGACCCTGCCCCGGGCCCCCGGCCCCGTACGGGCGGGGGGCCCGGGGCAGGCGGACGGACCGGGGCCGCTCGGGCCGTTTCCCGGGATGATCAGGCGTCCTTCTTCAGCCGGAAGCTCCACAGGCCCGTGGCGTCGTTCTCGCCCTCCTTGACCGACACCAGGGTCGAGTCGCCCTGGGCGCCGTACTGGGCATTGAAGAACACGCTGCCGGGGATGGTGCGGTAGGTCTTGGTGCTGGAGTCGGTCAGCGGCTGACCGTTCATCAGGATCGTCCAGCCCTTGTCGGCGACCTCCGGGTCGACACCGAAGCGCACGGTCTCGTCCGGGTCGACCGTGATCTCCTCGACGTCCTTGTTCTGGAGGCACTTGGAGAGGTCGGCGGTCTTCAAGGCCTCGCCCTTGCCACCGCAGGTCGCCTCGGAGCTCACCGAGGAGCTGCCGACGGTGAGGGTGGACATCGCCGTCGGCTTGTCACAGGCCGACAGGACGAGCAGTCCGGCGGATACGGCGCCGACGGTGGCGACGGCACGGCGGCGTCGCACGGCGCGGGCACTCGGAGCGGCTGCGCCGCGAGGCAACGTGGTCATGGGCGAAAGGCTATCGGGCACGCCCCACCCGTTCCCCACGTGGGGGTACGGCGTGGCCGGAGCGTTACGCCACTCGCGCGCGAGCCTTTCCGGGAGCAGGGCAGGGACCGGTCCGGCGGATGCGGGCCGGGGGCCGGTGCGGGTGCCGCTGCTGGGGGCCGTGTCACCCGGATGTCCGCCCCTGCCGTATGCCGGCCGGGTCCACGCCACCAGTGTGCGTGAGCCGTCGCAGGGCAGGGCGGGGCAGGTCAGGGGGGCCGGTGCGGGTGCCGCTGCTGGGGGCCGTGTCACCCGGATGTCCGCCCCTGCCGTATGCCGGCCGGGTCCACGCCACCAGTGTGCGTGAGCCGTCGCAGGGCAGGGCGGGGCAGGTCAGGGGGGCCGGTGCGGGTGCCGCTGCTGGGGGCCGTGTCACCCGGACGTCCGCCCCTGCCGTATGCCGGCCGGGCTCACGCCACCCGCGCGCGTCCGCTGCCTTTGCCGTGCCGGGCCGAGCCGATCAGGCCGCGGACGGTGGTCAGCCAGCCCGTGGCGACGATCGCGGCGCCCACCGCCAGGCCCAGCGACCCGATCAGCGGCATCGCGATGCCGATCGACCCGCCCAGCACCCACGACATCTGGAGCAGCGTCTCGGAGCGCGCGAACGCCGACGTACGGACCAGTTCGGGCACGTCCCGCTGGATCAGCGCGTCCAGGGAGAGTTTGGCGAGCGCCTGCGCGAACCCGGCGATCCCGGCCAGGCAGGCGATCACGACCGCGCCGAACAGCGCCGCCGCGGTGATCGCCGCAACGGCCACACAGGCCACCACCGTCACGATGATGATCTCCGGCGCGCGGGATCTCAGCGAGGCCCCGACGGCCGTACCGAGCGCGTTGCCCGCGCCCGCCGCCACTCCCACGACGGCCAGGGACACGGCGGCGCTCTGCCCGCTCATCGGATGCTCGCGCAGCAGGAACGCGAGGAAGAAGATCAGGAACCCGGTCAGACAGCGGATGGACGCGTTGGCGGCCAGTGCGTGGGTGACGGCCGGGCCGACCGTGCGCAGGCCGGGCCGCTTGACCGGCTTGAGGTGCGGGCCGTGCAGATGCTCCTCGTCCGCCGCGAGCAGCGCCGTGTCCTCCCCCTTCGCGGAGTCCACCTTCGACGGCAGCGTGAACGACAGCACCGCCCCCGTGACGAACAGGACGAACGCCCCGTACAGCGGCCAGCGTGGCCCGATCTGGTGGAGGCCCGCGCCGATCGGCGCCGCGATGCCGGTGGCCAGCAGGCCGCCGAGGGTGACCCGCGAGTTGGCCTTCACGAGCGAGAACGCGGGTGGCAGCAGCCGCGGCACGACGGCGCTTCTGACCACCCCGTACGCCTTCGAGGAGACCAGCACGCCGAGGGCGGCCGGATACAGCTGGATGCCGCCGGTGACGACCGCTCCGGACAGCACCAGGGCGAGGATCGCGCGGGCGAGCATCGCGCCCGCCATCGCGGCCCGGCGGCCGTGCGGGAGGCGGTCCAGGAGCGGGCCGACCACCGGGGCCAGGAGCGTGAACGGGGCCATCGTGATGGCGAGGTAGAGGGCGACCCGGCCGCGGGCCTCGTCCGTCGGCACGGAGAAGAAGACGGTGGACGCGAGGGCGACGGTGATCATGACGTCGCCGGCGCCGTTCACCCCGTGCAGTTCGATCAGTTTGCCGAGGCCGGACTCGCCGGCGCCGTGCGCGTGGGTGGCCCGGCGGATTCCGCGCGCGGTCCCGGTCACCGGGAGGCGCAGACCGCGCCCGAGCGCGCGCAGCGGGCCGCCGGCCCGGCTGGCCCCGACGCCTCGGCCCTTTTTCGGACCCTTCACCTTGACCCCGTCGGTCTCACCGGTCCCGGTGGCGCCCTGGGGTGTCCTAGCGGTAGCCACGACGTTCATAGTGCCCCGATATGGCGGTACGTAGTGCCGTAACCGTGGTGACGGCTCCGGCACGTGCCGCTGTCCGGCGGAACGCCCCGGTGGCGAGGGGCCCGTCGACCGTCCGCCACGCGGTGCGGCAAGGGCGTTGTGCGTGGGTGTCGAGGATCTCGTGGGCATGGCGGGGGCGACGGGGGGACGGGACGGATTCCGGCGCGCGACGGCCCGAGAACCACCGTCGGTGTAGGCCATACGCACGCGAGAAGGTAGCGTGCGTATCTCAGCCATCCCGCAGAATGGATGGAGGCGCGCCCGAGCACGAATCGGCGCGGACGTCGACGCGGTCCTCCGGTCCGCTCCGTCCGCCCCCGCGCTGGGAGTGGCGCACACGTGAGACGGCGTAGGAGAGAAGCGATACCTGTGAGCGCAGCGACAACGCGAAGCCGCACCCCCGACCGCCTGTGCGCCGAGGCGGTCGACCTCGCCCGTGCCGCCGCCGAGGAGGCCGCCGCGCCCGGGGTCGTCGGCGAGCACGAGGGGCTCGTCTCCGAGGGTGACCGGGTCGTCACCCACTTCTTCGCCTGCCGTGAGCTCGGCTACCGGGGCTGGCGCTGGGCGGTCACCGTCGCCCGCGCCTCCCGCGCCAAGCTCGTCACGGTGGACGAGGCGGTCCTGCTGCCCGGCCCCGACGCACTGCTCGCACCGGAGTGGGTGCCGTGGAGCGAGCGACTGCGCCCCGGCGACATGGGCCCCGGCGACCTGCTGCCCACCGACGCCGAGGATCTGCGGCTGGAGCCCGGCTACTCGGGTGAGGACGAGCCGGCCCCGAACTCGACGGTCGCCGCGGCCGCCTCGGTCACCGGGGAACTCGCCGAGCTGGTGGAGGCGGAGGACGCCGAGATCGCCGGGGGCTCCCCGGCCGACCTGACGATCGCACCCGCCCGCGGCTCGATCGCGTCGGTCGCCGAGGAACTCGGTATGCGCCGCGCCCGGGTCCTGTCCCGCTACGGCCTGCACATCGCCGCCGACCGCTGGGAGGAGGCATTCGGCGCCAAGACCCCGATGGCGCAGGCGGCGCCCGCCTCCTGCGTGAGCTGCGGCTTCCTCGCCCGCATCGGCGGTTCCCTGGGCCAGGCCTTCGGCGTGTGCGCCAACGAGTTCTCCCCGGCCGACGGCCGCGTGGTCTCTCTGGCGTACGGCTGCGGCGGCCACTCCGAGGCCGCGGTCATGCCCAGTCCGCCGCAGCCCGCTCCGCCGAGGATCGACGAGACCCGCGTCGACCCGTTCCCGCTCCGCCCGGCCCCCGACTCGGGCTCGGTTCCGGCGGCGGAGGACTCGGCTTCGGCGGACCTGGGTCACTCGTAGGGGGCGTACCGGGCTTGAGGTGCCCCCGGCGGTGTGGGCACTCCGGCAATGGATCTTGTTGATCCGAGGAAGGGTGCCCTGGTGGGACGTCAGTCTCCGTGTCGGGAGGAGTTCGGGAACGATGTGGTGGTGTTGTACCGCGCTGCGGGCGGGAAACGCAGGTACCCGGCGGTCGCGGCGGATGCCGGGGGGACCGGCGGGGCCTTGCGGAGCCGGGTGCGCCAGGGCGACGAGCAAGCGGGCCGCAGCCGCAGCGACCGGACCGGGGAGAGCCGGGAGGGGGAACTGGCCCGGTCGCTGCGGCTGCGGGCGGGGAACGGCCGGCTGCGCAAGGCCGAGAAGGGGAGGGGAACGCGAGCGGGAGATCCTGTGCCGGGCGGCGGCCCGTTGCGCGAAGGGGACGAAGTGAAGACCCGCCGCTGGGACTTCGTCTCCGTCCGCGCCGAGGCCTTCGGTGTTCAGCGGACATGCCGGGTTCCTCGGGTCTCTCGCCCCGGCCACTGCCGGTGGGGCGGTACCTTCGGGCTCACGCCGATGACGGCCGACGAGGAGAGACCAACGTGAGCATGTTCGTACGGCCTGCGGACGAGGGCGCGGACCCGTTCGGTACGGCGCGTCTGCGGCGCGGGGTGCTGGACGCCTGGGCCGCCGGTCCCGCGCGGTTCCGTGAGGACGCCAACGCCGAGGAGGATCTCGTCCTCGGCGGGTACCGGGACCGCCTCGTCGTCGAGCTGGCGCAGAACGCCGCCGACGCCGCCGCCCGCGCCGGAGTGCCGGGGCGGCTTCGGCTCACGTTGCGCGACGGGGTGCTCGTCGCCGCCAACACCGGGGCTCCACTGGACGCGGCCGGGGTCGAGTCGCTGTCCACGCTGCGTGCCTCCGCGAAGCGGGACGCACCCGACCGGGCGGTCGGGCGGTTCGGGGTCGGCTTCACCGCCGTGCTCGCCGTCACCGACGAGCCCGCCGTCGTCGGGCGGCACGGCGGGGTGCGCTGGTCGCTCGCCGAGGCGCGGGGGCTGGCCGGGGAGAGCGCCGGGGGCAGCGCCGGGCTCGGTGACGAGATCCGGCGGCGGGACGGTCATGTGCCGTTGCTGCGGCTGCCCTTCCCCGCCGAGGGGACCGCACCGGACCCGTACGACACCGCCGTCATCCTGCCACTGCGCGACACCGCCGCCGCCGATCTCGCGGAGCGGCTGCTGCACGCCGTCGACGACGCCCTGCTGCTCGCACTGCCGGGGCTGGAGGACGTCGTCGTCGAGATCGGCGACGACGCGCCCCGTACCGTGACCCGCCGGGCCGAGGGTGACCTCACCGTCGTCGAGGACTCGCGGGAGGGGACCACCCGGTGGCGCACCGCCGCCGCGCACGGGCCGCTCACCTCGGACCTGCTCGCCGACCGGCCCGTCGAGGAGCGGCTGCGACCGCACTGGTCGGTGACCTGGGCCGTTCCGGTCGACGCCGACGGCACTCCCGCCCGGCCCCGGACCAGCCCCGTCGTGCACGCACCCACCCCCAGCGACGAGCCGCTCGGCGTGCCCGCCCTGCTCATCGCCTCCTTCCCGCTGGACTCCACCCGCCGGCACACTGCCCCCGGGCCGCTCACCGACTTCCTGGTGGAGCGCGCCGCCGACGCCTACACCGGGCTCCTCGCCGACTGGCGCCCGGTGACCGCCGGGATCATCGACCTCGTGCCCGGCCCGCTCGGCAAGGGCGAGCTGGACGGGGCGCTGCGGCAGGCGGTGCTCGCACGGCTGCCGCGGACCTCCTTCCTGCCGCCCGCGCTGGAAGCGGGATCACAGGACGAGGAGTCCGACCTGCCCGAGTCGCTGCGGCCCCGGGACGCCGAAGTCGTCGAGGGGGCGGGCGTCGAGACCGTGCGGGTTCTTGCCGAAGTGCTTCCGACTCTGCTCCCCGCAGGGCTCGAGCGGCGGTCCGAGCTGCGCACGCTCGGGGTGGCCCGGGTTCCGCTGACCGACGCCGTCGACCGGCTCGCCGGGCTCGAGAAGTCGCCCGACTGGTGGCGGCGGCTGTACGAGAGCCTCGCCGGGGTCGATCCGGACCGGCTCTCCGGGCTGCCGGTGCCGCTGGCCGACGGACGCACCACCCTCGGCCCCCGTCAGGTCCTGCTGCCCGGCGCCGAGGCCGCCCGGATCGACCCCGCGACGCTGGCCCGGCTCGGCCTCAAGGTCGCCCACCCGGACGCCGCGCACCCCCTCCTGGAGAAGCTCGGCGCCCTCCCGGCGACCCCGCGGGCGGTGCTCACCACCCCGCAGGTGCGGGCCGCCGTCGCCGCCTCCCTCGACGACGAGCCCGCCCTGAACTGGGAAGACGAGGCGCCCGACGCCGACGAACTCGCCGACACCGTACTCGGGCTGGTGCGCGATTCCGGTCTCGAACCGGGCGACGAGCCCTGGCTGGGTGCCCTCGCCCTCCCCGACGAGGACGGCGAACTCTCCCCGGCCTGCGAACTGGTCTTCCCCGGAGGCCCGTTCGCCCAGGTGATGAGGGAGGGAGAAATCGCAGCAGTGGAAACCGAGTTGGCTGAGCGATGGGGTGAGGGGCCGCTCGCCGCCTGTGGTGTGCTGGTCGACTTCGTGCTCGTCCGTGCCACCGACGTCGTCCTCGACCCGGACGAACTCGAGCCCCGTGAAGGGGACTTCGCCGAGCCCGACGACGTGGGCCTGCTGGATGCCGTGGACGTGTGGAGCGAGGACGTTCTCGACCGCTTCCCCGACAGTCCCGTGCCCCCCGTCGCGACCGAACTCGTAGCCGTCCGCGACCTCGACCTCGTCGACGACGACCAGTGGCCCCGCGCCCTCGCCCTGCTCGCCCGTCCGCCGCTGCGCGACGCCCTCACCCAGCCGGTCCGCGTCCTGCTGCCCGACGGCACCCACGAGGTCGTACGCCCCTACACCGCGTGGTGGCTGCGCGGGCACCCGGTGCTCGGCGGCCGCCGCCCGGCCGGGCTGCGCGCCGCCGGGAGCGATCCGCTGCTGCGCGGCCTGTACGACGAGGCCGACGCCACCGGTTTCGACGACGAGCAGGTGCTGCGGGCCCTCGGCGTCCGTACGTCCGTGTCCGCGCTGCTCGACGAACCGGGCGGCGCCGCCGAGCTCCTCGACCGCCTGGCCGACCCCGACCGGGAGGTCACCGCCGGCCAGCTGCACGCCCTCTACGGGGCGCTGGCCGACCTGGACCCGGAGCAGGTGACCCTGCCGGACAGGGTGCGCGCGGTGGCCGACGGCCGGGTCGAGGTGGTGGACGCGGCGGATGCGGTGGTCGTCGACTCGCCCGACCTGCTGCCGTTCACCGGGGGTGTGGCCCTGCTGCCCGTGTGCCCCTCGCGAGCCGCCGAGCTGGCCGAGCTGTTCCAGGTGCGGCGGCTGAGCGAGTCCGTCACCGGCGACGTCGACACCGAGGGCACCGAGCACGACGTACCGCAGCCGGTGCGGGTGCTGCTCGGGGCGGGCACCCCGGGCACGTACGTCGAGCACGAGGAGCTCCTCGTGGACGATGTGGAGATCGACTGGCGGCTGACCCGTGACGGTGTGCTGCACGCCGCCACCCTGGAGGGCGTCGCCGCCGGGCTGGCCTGGGCGGCCCGGCAGTGGCCGCGCCGGTTCGAGGTCGCGGCGCTGCTGGAGGACCCGTCCAGGGCCGAGGAACTGGCCCGGGACCGCTGGTTCGACTGACGGGTGTGGGGTGTGTGGGGGGGGCCGGAACACCGGCCCCCCCACGGAACCGCCGGTTACTTCGTGGGCGTCCGGGCGTCGGACTCCGCCGCGTACGCCTCCAGCTCGCGGGCGAGCGTCTCCGCGTCGTACGGGCCGGTGTGCCGGCGGTTGCCGACGAAGAACGTCGGGGTCCCGCGGGCACCGCTGGCCTCGGCACTGGCGGCGTCCGTCCGCACCCTGGCGGCGGTCCGCTCGTCGTGGAGGTCGCGGAGGAACCTCTCGACGTCGAGCCCGAGCTCGGCGGCGTAGCCGGCGACGTCCTCGTACTCGAGCTCGTCCTGGTGCTCGAAGAGCAGGATGTGCATGTCCCAGAAGTGCCCCTGCGCGTCGGCGGCGACGGCCGCCCGCGCGGCGAGTTCGGAGTGCGGGTGCACGTCGGGCAGCGGCAGGTGGCGGAAGACGTAGCGGAACCGGTGGCCGAACCGTTGCCGCAGTTCCTGGGTCACGCCGGTGGCGCGTGCGCAGAAGGGGCACTCGTAGTCGCCGTACTCGACGAGGGTCAGCGGCGCCCCGGGGGGTCCGTAGACGTGGTCCGTCTCCGGGTCGACCGGGCGGTCCAGGTAGCGGGGCAGGTCCGCGTCGGTCTGGCCGCGCAGGACGGCGGCCAGGCGGAACACGAGCCAGCCGAGGGTGGCGGCGAGCACGGCCGCCAGCAGCACGCCGACGGTGGCCTCGGCGCGCACCACCGGGTCGTCGAAGGCGAGCCCGGCGATCAGCAGGGAGACGGTGAAGCCGATCCCGGACAGGGCGCCCCCGCCCAGCACATGGCCCTGCCCCACACCGGTCGGCAGCTGACCGAGGCCCACCCGGGTGCCGAGGCGGGCGCCGGCCCAGATGCCGGCCGGCTTTCCGACGACGAGACCGACGGCCACGGCCCAGGTGAGGGAGGAGGTCAGGGCGTCGGTCAGGACGCCGCCGCGCAGGTCGACACCGGCGTTGGCCAGTGCGAACACCGGGACGATGACGTAGCTGGACCAGGGGTGGAGCGCCGTCTGGAGGCGCTCGTTGACCGAGACGGCCTGCCGGAGCCCCTGGTGCGCGGTCCTGCCGACGTCCGCGAGGGGGGACTGGCGGAAGGCGCGGAAGAGCCGCGTGGCCTGCTCCACCCCTTCGCGCGACGGGTTCGTGGCGGGGATCAGGAGACCGCCGAGCATGCCGGCGATGGAGGCGTGCAGGCCGGCCTGGAGGGTGGCGAGCCACATCACCAGGACGATCAGGACGTACGGAGCGGCCCGCCAGACGTTGAAGCGGGTCAGCGCGGACAGCGCCACGCCCAGGGCGAGCGCGGCGACCAGTTCCGGCACGCTGATGCTGTCGGAGTAGACCACGCCGATCACGGTGACGGCCACGATGTCGTCGATGACGGTGACGGCCAGCAGGAAGACGCGCAACTGCGTGACGAAGCGCGGGCCCACCACGGCGAGCGCGCCCAGCATGAACGCCGTGTCGGTGCCGATGACCACACCCCAGCCCGTGGCGGCGTCGCCCCCGGGCGTGATCGCCAGATACAGCAGGACGGGCACGAGCATGCCGCCGGTTCCGGCGAGGCCCGGGAGCATGAGCCTGCGGCGGCTGTTCAGCTCGCCCACGGAGACCTCGTAGCGGACCTCCAGGCCGATGACGAAGAAGAAGAGGGCCATCAGCCCGTCGTTGACCCAGTGCCCGAGGTCCATCGACAGACGGGCGTCACCGAGGGAGAGCGAAAGGTCGGTGTGCCAGAGGGAGGTGTACGCCTCCGACCAGGGTGAGTTCGCCCAGATCAGGGCCACCGCCACAGCGGCCAGGAGCAGGCCCGCGCTGCCCGCCTCGGTCGCCATGAAGGTGCGCACGGGGGTGGACAGCTGGGCCGCCAGTTCTCTTCTCCGCGACCGGGACTGGGAGCCTCCGGCCTTGTTCCCGCGCAGGATCATCAGGAGGTCACCGTGCCCGTCCGGCTTCCGGCCGTGCGACGCGGACGAGCTGTGAGGGCGAGGGCCTGCCGGTCAGGACGCCGATTTTGAAATGTCCCGCACGTATTTTTCATCTCTCGTACAACCATTCGCTGTTGTTCCGTATCTGATCACGTGAGTCAACAGACTCCATGGTCATTCGGGTCCCGGGTGTGACGACGAGCCGTTGGGTGACGTACCCGTGAATTCCGGCGTCCACCAGGGCCCCTTTCTCCACATGGGGAACGCATGCGTATTCGTGCCACCGTCGCCGCACTCTCCGGCGCCCTGGCCCTGTCCGCCCTCACCGTCCCGGCCGCGCAGGCCGACGGTCCCTCGTTCCGTGAGGAGGCCGCCGCCTTCGCCGCCTCGCACGGCGCGCCCGCCGCCCGGTCCGCGTTCGGCGCCGCCGCCGTCGGCGACCTCGACGTCTCCTTCTCGGACTTCAAGATCGCCAAGACGGTCAAGGTCGGCACCACGAACAAGGTCTCCACCACGGTGACCTACAAGATCAAGCACGGTGCCGGTGTCGACACCAAGTCCGAGGACTTCGCGACCGGCCCCTACATCTACAAGGGTTCCTACGACGCCCCGGTCAACCTCCTGCTCGGCGACTACGCGGCGACCTGCGCCGCGACCTCGTCGACCACCGCCAACTGCTCGGGCAAGATCGACATCTACCCGGCCTACGGAGAGCTGATCAACTCCGACGCCGGCACCTGGAAGGGCGGCGCACTGGCCCTCGACTACGTCACGGAAAAGTTCGCCGACGAGGGCGGCCTCGGCTCCACCCTGGTCCAGCGCTACTCCAGGCTGACCGTCAACGCCTCCCCGGAGCCGGTGAAGAAGGGCAAGACGATCACGGTCACCGGTAAGCTGAGCCGCGCCAACTGGGAGACCGGCTCCTACTCCGGCCTGCCCAGCGGCCAGTCCGTGGCGCTGCAGTTCCGCACGTCGGGCACCAGCACCTACACGAACGTCAAGGGCGTCAAGACCGCCGCGGGCGGCGCCCTGAAGACGACCGTCACGGCCGCCACCGACGGCTACTTCCGCTTCAAGTACGCCGGCATCACGAGCACCGCCCCGGTCACCGCGGCGGGCGACTTCGTCGACGTGCGGTAGGACGCGGGCTCTGCTGGTCGCGCGTTCACCGCAGTCACGCCCCAAGGGGCGAGGGGCCGTGTCGGTGTGCGGCTCCGCCGCGTGGGCGCGACCAGCCCTCACCGGGGCGCGGATGTCCCCCAAGCAACACGCCCCCGACGTTCACTCGTGAAGCCGAGCGCTAAGCGGGAAAGCGGCGGTCCATCCACCTCCACAGGAACTCCAGGGTGGCCGCCGCCACCACCGCGATGCCGACCGCGACCCACGGCATCGTCATCCCGACCAGCTTCAGCGCGAAGAACTCCTGGAGCCACGGCACGGCCAGCACCAGCAGGAACCCGGCGGCCATCGTCGCCACCAGGGCGATCCGCCACCACGTGTACGGGCGGGCGATGATCGCCAGCACCCAGATCGAGATCAGGAACAGCGTCAGCGTCGCCGCGCTCGTCTCCGCGTCCAGGGCCAGGGCCCCCTCACCGCTGTAGTGGTGGCGGGCGATCAGGTAGGTGGTGAACGTCGCCAGCGCGGCCAGCACGCCGCCCGGGACCGCGTACCGCATGACCCGTCGTACGAAGTTCGGCCGCGCCCGTTCCTTGTTCGGGGCCAGGGCCAGGAAGAACGCCGGGACGCCGATGGTGAGCGTGGACAGCAGCGTCAGGTGGCGCGGCAGGAACGGGTATTCCACCTGCGAGCACACCACCAGCACCGCGAGCAGCACCGAGTAGACGGTCTTCACCAGGAACAGCGTCGCGACCCGGGTGATGTTGCCGATCACCCGCCGCCCCTCCGCCACCACCGACGGCAGCGTGGCGAAACTGTTGTTGAGCAGCACGATCTGCGCGACCGCCCGCGTGGCCTCCGAGCCGGAGCCCATCGCCACCCCGATGTCGGCGTCCTTCAGGGCCAGCACGTCGTTCACCCCGTCGCCGGTCATCGCGACCGTGTGCCCGCGGGACTGGAGCGCGCCCACCATGTCCCGCTTCTGCTGCGGGGTGACCCGCCCGAACACCGTGCCCTCGTCGAGCGCCCCGGCCATCGCGTCCCGGCCGGCGGGCAGCCCGCGCGCGTCGACGACGGTCCCCGCCAGCCCGAGCTTCCCGGCGACCGCGCCGACCGACACCGCGTTGTCGCCCGAGACGACCTTGGCGTCGACGTCCTGCTCGGCGAAGTACGCCAGCGTGTCCGCCGCGTCCGGCCGCAGCCGCTGTTCCAGCACCACCAGCGCGGTGGGGCGGACCCCGACGGCGACCTCGGGGTCGTCCAGGCCGCGCTGGCCGCGGGCGAGGAGCAGCACCCGCAGGCCCTGCTCGTTCAGCCGTCCCGTGCGGGCCAGGGCCGGATCGCCGGCGTCGAGCAGCACGTCGGGTGCGCCGAGCAGCCAGACGGACGTGGTCCCGTCGCCCTCGGTGAAGGCGGCACCGCTGTACTTGCGGGCGGAGGAGAAGGGCAGGGCGCCGACGCGCCGCCAGTCACCGGCGTCGGGGTAGGCGTCGGCGACCGCCCGGAGCGAGGCGTTCGGACGCGGGTCGGAGACGCAGAGTGCGCCGAGCACCTTCCGCACGTACGCCTCGTCGCTGTCGCGGCCGTTGCTGCCGCCGCTTTCGGGGGCGCCGCCGTTGGCGTCGTCGAGCAGGTGCAGCTCCGTGACGTCCATGCCGCCCTCGGTGAGGGTGCCGGTCTTGTCCAGGCAGACCGTGTCGACGCGGGCCAGCCCCTCGATCGCGGGCAGCTCCTGCACCAGGCACTGCTTGCGGCCGAGCCGGACGACCCCGATCGCGAAGGCCACCGAGGTGAGGAGCACCAGCCCTTCGGGGACCATCGGCACGATCCCGCCGACCGTGCGGGCGATGGAGTCCTTCCACTCGTTGTCCTTGACGAACAACTGGCTGATGATCAGCCCGGTCGCGGTCGGGATCATCATCCACGTCACGTACTTGAGGATCGTGGAGATGCCCGAGCGCAGCTCGGAGTGGACCAGCGTGAACCGGGACGCCTCCTCGGCGAGCTGCGCCGCGTACGCCTCGCGCCCCACCCTCGTCGCCTGGAAGGCTCCGCCGCCCGCGACCACGAAGCTGCCGGACATGACCCGGTCCCCCGGCCGCTTGACGACGGGGTCGGCCTCTCCGGTGAGCAGTGACTCGTCGATCTCCAGCGCGTCGGCCTCCGCGCACACACCGTCGACGACGATCTTGTCGCCCGACCCGATCTCGATCAGGTCGTCCAGCACGATCTGTGCGGTGCCGATCCCGGCGCTCGCCCCGTCCCGGCGCACCGTCGGCCGCGCCTCGCCGATCACGGCCAGGGAGTCCAGGGTCTTCTTCGCCCGCCACTCCTGGATGATGCCGATTCCGGTGTTGGCGAGGATCACGAAGCCGAACAGGCTGTCCTGGATGGGCGCGACGCCCAGCATGATCACCCAGAGGATGCCGATGATCGCGTTGAACCGGGTGAGGACGTTCGCGCGGACGATCTCGGTCAGCGACCGGCTGCTGCGCACCGGCACGTCGTTGACCTGCCCGAGGGCCACCCGCTGAGCCACCTCGGCGGAGGTCAGGCCGGTCACCGGTGACGTGCGGGTGCCGGGATGCACGGCATCGGACTGAGGGTCCGCGTCGAGATGCGTCATGCGGACGACGGTACGTGCGCGGGCACGGCCCCACCCACCCGTTGCGCGGAAGATCCGACCGGAGGAGGACGGTGGTGGCACCGTGGTCGTACGGGAGTCGCGGGCGGCCGGTCGGCCGGTCGGTTCGCCGGACCGGCAGGGACGTACGGAGACGTCCGGCCGGCGGCGACGTCAGTCGGTCGGGGAAGTCGGGGAAGTCGGGGAAGTCGGGGAAGTCGGGGAGGAGGGGGAGGAGGGGGAGGAGGAGGGGGCGCGGAGTGGTTCGGCCTCCGGGGCGGCCCCGTTCCCGGCTGCCTGTGCGGCCCGAGCGTGCCTGATCGCGCTCTCGCGTCGGCGGACGTACCAGATGCCGATGAAACCGAGGCCGCCGCCGGCCAGACAGGTCCACAGCCACCAGGTGTGGCCGTGGTCGTCGAACCAGCCGTAGAACGGCAGTTGCACCAGGAAGAGGGCGAACCAGATGATCGTGCCGCCGGCGACGGTGGCGACCACGGGACCCTCAAGGGGCTCCGGCGCCTCGTGCTTGGGGGTCCCCTTGACGATGTCGGAGAGACCCGAGAGGAAAGCGGCCATGCGGACAGCTTACGAGGAGCGGGGGTGTGACGTCCGCCGCGTCCGCGGCACGCCACCCGCTTTGGTCTACGCGCGGAGATAGCGAAGGCGTCATTATGTGTTCATACTGAATCCGTTTGTTTCTGGCCACTTCTGTTCGTAGAAAACGCCAAAGGGCCTTGGGGAAGTCCGCCGGCGATGAGGTTTCCGCATGCTCACGTCGGCCCCCGCCAAGGCTCCGATGCCCGATCAGCCGGGGTCCGGCCCCGGCCACGGCGCACTCGACCGCTACTTCAGGATCTCCGAGCGGGGCAGCTCCCTGCCCCGCGAGATCCGTGGCGGATTCGCCACCTTCTTCGCGATGGCCTACATCATCGTGCTGAACCCGATCATCCTGGGCAGCTCGACGGACCTGTACGGCAACCAGCTCGACAACGGTCAGCTGGTCACCGCGACCGCCCTGACGGCGGCGTTCACCACGCTGCTCATGGGCGTCATCGGCAACGTGCCGATCGCGCTGGCCGCCGGCCTCGGCGTGAACTCGGTCGTCGCGCTCCAGCTCGCCCCCCGGATGTCCTGGCCGGACGCCATGGGCATGGTCGTGCTGGCCGGTTTCGTCGTCATGCTGCTGGTCGCCACCGGTCTGCGCGAGCGCGTGATGAACGCCGTCCCGTACGGTCTGCGCAAGGCCATCGCCATCGGTATCGGCCTGTTCATCATGATGATCGGTCTCGTCGACTCCGGCTTCGTCTCCCGCATGCCGGACGCCGCGAACACCACCGTGCCGATGCAGCTCGGCGCCGGCGGTCACCTCACCGGCTGGCCGGTTCTCGTCTTCGTCCTCGGCGCGCTGCTCACGCTGGCGCTGATCATGCGCAAGGTGCCCGGCGCGATCCTCATCTCGATCGTCGTGATGACCGTTCTCGCCGTGGTCATCGAAGCGGTGGCCGACGTCCCCTCCTGGGGTCTGACGGCCCCGGCCTGGCCCGGCAACCCGGTCGCCACCCCCGACTTCGGCCTGATCGGCGAGGTCAGCCTGTTCGGCGGCTTCGAGCAGGTCGGTGTGCTGACCGGCGTCCTGTTCGTCTTCACCGTGCTGCTGTCGTGCTTCTTCGACGCCATGGGCACGATCATGGGTGTCTCCGACGAGGCCAGGCTGACCGACGCCCAGGGCCAGATGCCCGGCATCAACAAGGTCCTCTTCATCGACGGCGTCGCGGTCGCCGCGGGTGGCGCCTCCTCCGCCTCCGCCACCACCGCCTTCGTGGAGTCCACGGCCGGTGTCGGCGAGGGTGCGCGCACCGGCTTCGCCAACGTCGTCACCGGTGCGCTCTTCGCCGTCGCGCTGTTCCTCACGCCCGTCGCCACCATGGTCCCGTCGCAGGCGGCGACCCCGGCGCTGCTCGCGGTCGGCTTCCTGATCCTGGCGGGCTCGGTCAGGGAGATCGACTGGGCGGATCACACCATCGCCATCCCGGCCTTCGTGACCATGGTGATGATGCCGTTCACCTACTCGATCACCAACGGCATCGGCATGGGCTTCATCACCTTCGTGGTGCTGCGCCTGGCGGCCGGGCGCGCCAAGGGGGTGCCGGCGGCGATGTACGTGGTGTCGGCGGTGTTCGCCTTCTACTACCTGATGCCGGCGCTGGGCCTGACCTGAGCGGGTTTCGTGGGAGAAGGGGTGCGGCTCAGGTGACGTCGTAGAACTTCTCCGTCTCCTCGACGGCGGTCTGGAACCGCTGGTCGAAGTCATCGCGAGTGAGCGTCTGGACGACATAGTCCTGGACGCTCATTCCGCGTCTGGCGGCATGTTGCCGGAGCCGCTCGAGCAGCTCGTGGTCCATGCGCAGGCTGAGTACGTCGGTGCCCATGGGCATGAGCGTTGCCGCGCATCCCGGCCCGGCGTGCGCGCTTCCACACCGAGGCCACCCGTATGAGTGATTCGAGTGAGTAATTCGGCCTCGTGGTCCGCCCCGGTGTTCCGGCGCGCGGGGGGCCGATGCCACGGGTGCCCGCACAATCCGAGTGTGTCAAGGGTGGTCCTTTAGCGAGAGTAATGAGTTACGCTAAGCAACATGTCGGACCTCAGCCATGGCGACGACGCAGCCGCCGTGAACGCCCTTCGATCCGCCGTGATGCGACTGTCCCGTCGGCTCAAGCACCAGCGCGTCGACGAGTCGCTCAGTCCCACCGAGATGTCGGTGCTGGGCACCCTGGCCCGGTGCGGCCGGGCCACCCCGGGCGAGCTCGCCCGCAGGGAACATGTCCAGCCGCCCTCGATGACCCGCATCGTTGCGCTGTTGGAGGGCAAGGGTCTGGTCCGGCTGGAGCCGCACCCCGACGACCGGCGCCAGAAGGTCGTCACGCAGACCGAACAGGCCGAGGCAATGCTGGACGAGAGCCGCCGCAAGCGGAACGTCTTCCTGGCCACCCTGGCCGAGGAACTCGACGAGGACGAATGGGCGAAGCTCCGTGCCGCCGCCCCCGTCCTGGAGAAGCTCGCGCACGTCTAGGCGCGCGAGGTGCGCGGTGACCGGGGCGCGCGGTGAGGCACCGGCGAGACACGGGGCACGAGGTACGAGGTACGAGGTACGAAGCAACAGCGGCTGTCACCAGGAGGCGAACCTTGAGTACGGGACCCGGAGCAGACTCCGTCCCCGCACCGGACCACGACGACAACCAGACCGCCCGCGACACCGAAACCGGCACCGGTACTCACACCGGCACCGACGTCAGGGGAGACAAGCCCCGCAAGGCCGGGATGTTCTCTTCTCTGAAGGTCAGGAACTACCGCCTGTTCTTCGCCGGCCAGGTCGTCTCCAACACCGGCACCTGGATGCAGCGCATCGCCCAGGACTGGCTGGTGCTCACCCTCACCGGCTCCTCGGCCGCCGTCGGCATCACCACGGCCCTGCAGTTCCTGCCGATGCTGCTGTTCGGCCTGTACGGCGGCGTCCTCGTCGACCGGTTGCGTAAACGCCCCACACTCCTGTTCACCCAGTCCGCGATGGCCCTCACCTCGCTGGCACTGGCCGCCCTCACGCTCACCGGCCACGTCCAGATCTGGCACGTCTACGTCGCCGCCTTCGTCGCCGGCCTGGCCACGGTGCTCGACAACCCGGCCCGCCAGTCCTTCGTCGCGGAACTCGTCGGCCCCGGCCGGCTGCAGAACGCGGTCAGCCTGAACTCCGCGAACTTCCAGTCCGCCCGGCTGGTCGGCCCCGCCGTCGCGGGTGTGCTGATCACCGGCGTCGGCACGGGCTGGGCATTCTTCCTCAACGGCGTGTCCTTCGTCGCGCCGATCGCCGGCCTGCTGATGATGCGCTCCCGTGAACTGCACGCCGTCACGCCGTCCCCGCGCGGCAAGGGGCAGCTGCGGGAGGGGCTGCGCTACGTCGCGGGCCGGCCCGAGCTGCTCTGGCCGATCGTCCTGGTGGGGTTCATCGGCACCTTCGCCTTCAACTTCCCCGTCTACCTCTCGGCCTTCGCCGACGACGTCTTCGACGGGGGCGCGGGCGCGTACAGCCTGTTCAACACGCTGATGGCGGTCGGCTCGGTGGCCGGCGCCCTGCTGGCCGCCCGGCGCGGCACGGCCCGCCTGCGGCTGCTGATCCTGGCCGCGCTGGCCTTCGGCGGACTGGAGATCGTCGCCGCCGGGGCACCCGCCCTGTGGCTGTTCGCCCTGCTCATGGTCCCGATCGGCCTGGTCGCGATGACGGTCAACGTCACCGTCAACACCAGCATCCAGATGGCCACCGACCCGGCCGTACGCGGTCGCGTCATGGCCCTCTACATGATGGTCTTCCTCGGCGGCGCGCCCGTCGGCGCTCCGATCGTCGGCTGGATCACCGACACCCACGGAGCCCGCGTCGGCCTTGCGGCGGGCGGTGCGGTCGCGGCCCTCGCCGCCGCCGTGATCGGCCTGATCCTGGCCCGCGTCGGCAACCTGCGCCTGACGGTCGGCTGGCACGGCGGGCATCCCCGGATGCGGTTCGTGCCGCGGGAACGGCAGAAGGCACTGACGCCGGTGGGGTGACGGGGCCGACGGAGCGGACGCGGGCGGCCGGGAGGGGCGGTCAGTCGCGGGGGAACCCGTCGGTCCTGAGGACGAGGCCGACGGCCGTCCGGGTCAGGTCGATCTCCTCGCCGAAGTCGAAGGTGACGTCGACGTGGTACTTCCCGTCCTTCGGCTGCGTGTGCAGGTGCCACTCGCCGGTGTACGGGTCCACGGTCAGGTACACCGGTACGCCGGCGGTGGCGTAGGTGTCCTTCTTCGGGCCGTAGTCGTTGCCCGCGGTGTCCTTGGAGATCACCTCGGCGATGAACTCGACGTCCTCGTGACGCCAGCGGCCCTTGACACCCTGCTGGGCGCCGTCCGCGAGGGCCACCACATCGGACGCGAACCCGTTGAGGCGTCCCGGGTAGTCCATACGGAGGTCGGATTTGACGCGCTTGCGCGGGTACGTGGCGCGCAGTTGCTCAACGATGTCCAGGATGATGTCCCAGTGGGTGTTCCGCTGCGGCGTCATGAAGATGTGCCCCCCGACGATCTCGGTCTTGTATCCCTCGGGGACGGGCATCTTCTCCAGCCACTCGAACATCGCGTCGAGCGTGAGGTCGCCGGTGCTTTCGGCCATCTCGATCCTGTCTGCAAGGACGGTCATCGTGGCGCTCCTCCCCGGCTGTGCTCCGGACGAGTGCAGCCGCGCGGTACAACGATACGCACGGTGACCAGGACGCACACGGGCGTACACGCGTTCCACCGGGAGACTGGACGCATGAGACTCTTCGCCGCCCTGCTGCCCCCCGACGACGTGTCCCGTGAGCTCGCCGCCGAGGTCGAGGTGTTGCGAGGGCTCCCCGGTGCCGAGGGGCTGCGCTGGACCGGCCCTCCCGGCCGGCACTTCACGCTCGCCTTCTACGGCGAGGTCGACGACGCTCTCGTGCCCGGGCTGACGGCGCGCCTGGAACGGGCGGCGGCGCGGACCGGGCCGTTCGAGCTGGCGCTGAGCGGGGGTGGCCACTTCGGGCACGGGAGGGCGGTGTGGGCCGGGGCGGACGGTGACCTGCGGACCCTGCGCCTGCTCGCCGAGCGCGCCGGGGCGGCGGGGCGGAAGGCGGGCGTCGAGAGGGAGGAGCACCGCCGCTACGAGGCCCACCTGACGCTGGCCCGCAGCGGCACCGGCGTCGACGTGCAGCCGTGCCTGCGGGCGCTCGCCGGGTTCCGGAGCCGCTCCTGGACCGTGGGCGAGGTGGCGCTGGTGCGCAGCCACCTGCCGAGGTCGGGCGTACCGGGCGAGCAGCCCCGTTACGAGGTGGTCGCGCGCTGCCCGCTCGGGTCGGCCGGTTAGGCTCGACGACGTGGACCCGAAAACCCGGAACCGGATCATGGCCGGTGCGCTCGTACTGATGTTCGTCATGGTGGCGCTGGCGTCGGCGCTCGGAGGATAGAACCCGATCCTCGCGCCGACGCCACCACCGCTGTGGCTGCCGTCCTACCAGGCGAAGGCCTCCGGGGACGGGCCCGGGCCGGGGAAGATCTCGTCCAGTGAGGCCAGCAGCTCCTCGCCCAGTTCCAGCTCGACCGCCCGCAGCGCCGATTCCAGCTGCCCGGCGGTGCGCGGACCGACGATCGGGCCGGTCACCCCGGGACGGGTGAGCAGCCAGGCCAGGGCCGCCTCGCCGGGCTCGATGCCGTGCTGGTCGAGCAGGTCCTCGTACGCCTGGATCCGGGCGCGGCCCGCCGGGTCGGCGAGGGTGTCGGCGGCCCGTCCGGAGGCGCGGCGTCCGCCCTCGACCTGCTTCCTGATCACACCGCCGAGCAGCCCGCCCTGCAGCGGCGACCAGGGGATGACCCCGAGCCCGTACTCCCGCGCGGCCGGGATGACCTCCATCTCGGCCCGGCGCTCGGCGAGGTTGTAGAGGCACTGCTCGCTGACCAGGCCGATGGTCCCGCCGCGCCGGGCCGCGGTCTCGTTCGCCTGGGCGATCTTGTAGCCGGGGAAGTTGGACGACCCGGCGTAGAGGACCTTCCCCTGCTGGACCAGGACGTCGACGGCCTGCCAGATCTCGTCGAACGACGTGCTGCGGTCGATGTGGTGGAACTGGTACAGGTCGATGTGGTCGGTCTGCAACCGCTTCAGCGAGGCGTCCACGGCACGCCGGATGTTCAGGGCGGACAGCTTGTCGTGGTTGGGCCACGCCTCGCCGTCGGCGCCCATGTTCCCGTACACCTTGGTGGCGAGCACGACCTTGTCGCGCCGCCCGCCGCCCTGGGCGAACCAGTTGTCGATGATCTCCTCGGTGCGGCCCTTGTTCTCGCCCCACCCGTAGACGTTGGCTTTGTCCAAAGATCAATTTTGACGCCATGATCCGAACCACATAACGTCACCCCTTGTGCACGATGCGTGCTGCAGGGGAGAGGGGGAACGAGCATGGCGAGAGTTCTGGGTGTGGTCCGTCTGTCGAGGGTGTCGGACGAGACCACATCGCCGGAGCGGCAGCGTCGGTCCATCCAGCGATGGGCCGACCAGGAGGGGCATGTCGTCGTGGGATGGGTCGAGGACATCGACGTGTCTGGCGGGGTGGAGCCGTGGAAGCGCCCGGAGTTCGGCAAGTGGCTGCCTTCGACCATCGGAAAGGAGGTCAGCGCGATCGAGCACAGGATCGCGATGGAGGAGTCGCGCGCCGATGAGTACGACATCCTCTGCGCGCTGAAGATCGACCGCCTCTCGCGGCGCGTGCTGCACGTGCACACCCTCCTGGAGTGGTGCGAGAAGAACGCCAAGGAGGTAGCGACCGTCGAGGACGGGATCAACCTCAACACACAGATGGGGAAGCTCCTCCTGAGCCTGATCGCGTCCTTCGCGGAGGGGGAACTTGAGGCCATCAAGGCGCGGGCCAAGTCGTCCTACAACCACTTGGTGAAGGAGGGGCGTTGGCGAGGTGGCCGCACACCATACGGGTACCGCGAGGAGAAGCAGGAGACCGGCGAGGGGTGGAAGCTGGTGCCGGACGACTACGGAACGGACACGGCCGGGACGCTCCGCGAGATCGTTCGCCGTCTCATCGAGGGCGAGTCGGCGAACAGCATCGCGCGATGGCTCAACGAGGACACGTCCAAGACTCCGACGTCCCTGGACGCCCAGATGATCCGGAGCGGCAAGACCCCGAAGGGGAGCCGCTGGACTGCCGCGAACACGTCCAAGGTCGTGCGCTCCCGCTGTGTCCTGGGGCAGATGGAAGTGACTGAGGAAGTGATGGTTGACGGGAAGAAGGTGAAGCGGACCCGAGTCGTCCGGGACGCCGATGGCCAGCCTCTTCAGCGCGCGGAGCCCTTGATCACGCAGGAGGAGTGGGAGTTGGCCAACAAGAAGCTGGACGAGAACACCAGTCAGCGCAACGGAAACCGCAAGGGCGGCTCACCCCTGCTCCGGGTTGCGTTCTGCACCTGTGGGGAACCCGCGTATCTCGGCCCCGGCCGTAACTGGCCCTACTACCGCTGCGCCTCGCGGACCACCCACAAGCCGTGCCCGACCGGAAGCAAGGGCATTGCGGCTCACACGCTGGAGGACGCCGTGGAGAAGGCGTTCCTCCTCGCCGCAGGGGACGTCGAGATCGTCCGGAAGGTCTTCCGGCCGGGGGTGGACTACACGCGCGACATCGAGGAAGTGAACCGTGCCCTGGCGGACCTGCGGGAAGACCGCGAGGCGGGCCTCTACTCCAGCGAGCTGGGCAAGCAGGAGTACCGCGAGACGTACAAACGGCTGGACGCGCGACGCCAGCAGCTCATCGCACAGCCCACACGACCGGACACCTGGGAGGAGATCCCAACGGGAGAGACCTACCGGGAGCGGTGGAGCAAGCTGTCGACCCAGCACGAGAAGGGAAAGGAGCTCCGTGCCGCAGGGGCCAAGGCCGTCATCCACTCCGAGCCGATTCAGGGGATGACGGCCGCGCAGCTCATGTCCGTCGACGGCCATGACGGCATGTGGCAGCACCCCGTCGGACGGGTTCAGGTTCTGATCCCGATGGACTTCAAGCAGCGCGTACGCAACATGGCAGCGATTCGCAGCGAAGACTGACGAAGCCGAAGGGCGACGAGACTGTACGGCCGAAGCTCAGGGACTGGCTGGAGCGTGTCGGCGGACGCTGGGTCCGAAAGCCTGCCGCCACGGCCTGAGCGCTGGTGGTGGTGACGGCTCCCCCTTACAGGAAGCGTCATCACCACCAGCTACCTCGCTCCGCTTGGCAAGCCTCGCTCCTCACTTCACTTACGTAAGTACGTCAGCCGTCTGACCTCTGGCGAACTGCGGCCGACCAGCACGCAGACCTCTGGCGAACTGCGAAGCCAGAAGCCGTGCAACGACGAAGAGGTAAGCAGCAGGGGCGGCCGGAAGGCCGCCGCATCGGAAGACGGCTGACGGATGTGCGGCCCCTTTCGGGGCCGACAGAGCTTGTGCGGCTCGACAGTAAAACGGCTGTAGGGCGCGACAGCGCCCCTCGGGGAATGGCCCCTTGGCCCGCCGCCACTCCTACTCGAACGAGGCAGCAGGGTACGAAAGTTGAGACTGTGAACGCGTTGCTCAGAGTGCCGCGTGCGCCGTACCGTGACCGCGTGGCAACCTTCAACCAGCACAACCAGACTGTCGGCGTTCAGCACAACGCTGAGAACATGACCGTTGGATCGTTGGCCTCGATGGCCGACATTGCTGCTGGGGTGGAAAATGTTCTGGCGCAGGCTCACCAGACGGAGCCACCCTTGCCTCCCGAAGTGCAGGCGGAGCTGGTAGCCGCGCGCGATGCAGCAGCGTCTGGCGACACCGCTGAGACGGGAGGGCGGCTGCGGCGAGTGCTTGAGATGGGCAGCCTGGCCACGGGAATCGGGAGTCAGATCGCCGCAATGCTTGGGGCGCTCGGTGGATGAAAGCAGCTTCGACCAGCAGGGTCAGCACGTAGGAGTTCAGTTCAACGCCGATCGCCAGACGATGGAAGAGACGGTATTCGGCGACAAGTACTCGATCTCTGTCGAGCACCAGACGGACTCTCCGCGTCGACGCGCCGCCAGCGAGATGTATGTGAACATGGTGCGCCTCTCCGAGACTGTCAAAAAGGTCTGGAACTACGCAGCGAGAGAGGCTGATCCCCCCGGTGCTGCGCATGAGCTTCAACAACTGCGGCACGACGCACGGATGCACGCCGACCGGCTCGCGGATCAGCGCCTCCGATTTCGCGCCGCAGTGTCGTCATGGGAGGAGGAGAGTGGGGTTAACTTTGTGTATGAGGAGTTCCTCGAAGCCGTGAATGAGGTCTTGCGGCTGTCGGCCAGATGGAGCGTCGAAATTCTCCGGACGCCACGAGATGTGCTTACAGAAGAGATCTGGCCCGAAGTCGAGGGCGCAGCAGTGCACATGGAAGCCATGGTGGGAATGTTCCTGCGCAATGCCGTGAGAGCTTGATCAACCCTGAAACCGTGGCGCGATCTCGGCCGGTAAGACTCGGCGGTCGGGTAAAGACCCCTCCGGGGGATATACCCCCTTCCCTCATCGCCAAGGCTGGCTCGTGCTGCGTCCGCGCGAGCGGCTGGCAGGCTTCGCTACCAGCGGGCCCGCGAGATCACAGCGACGTACAGGCAGACGGCGTACGTCGGTTGCCACCGCGACCGACAGGGCGCAGCGCGTGATTCAGAAACGGGTGTCTCAGAAACCAAGGTTTGCGAGACGAGGTATCAGGCATCCCAGAAGGGAGCCCAGCGCTGTTCAAAACCCGTCTCGAAACCCCCCGCCCCAAGCTTGACGTATTGAGACGAGTTCTGAGCTTGACTCTGACGCGTAAATAACTGCAGGTGGGTGCTCTCTCGGACAGGGGTATCGGCCCGGTCGGAGTCGTCTCCGCCGGGCTTCGGACATGCTCGTTCATCCAGCGGCGTCCATCGGGTCGAGGGTGACGCGGTAGCCGAGTTCGTTCAGCCGGGAGACGGCTCGGCGTGCGGCCCGCTCGGGATCTCGTTGGGTGAAGTAGCTGCCGCCGAGCTCGTGGTAGGGCACGTTGTCGTTGAGCATGTGCCAGATCGCGGTGATGATCGAGTGCTCGACGGCGACCAGCGCCTTGATCGGGCCGCGGCGAGCGGTCAGCCGCTTGTAGCGTGCCTGCAGGAAGGAGTCCTTGGTCCGTGCCGCTCCGAATGCGGCCATCCCCAGTGCCAGGGCCCCGGCGAGTGCCTGGATCGTCCGGTTTGATCATGTGATGCCGTAGAGGGCGAGGGCGCGGGGGCGTTCGGTGTGGGCTCGTCGTCCGGCGGCGGTGTTGATGTAACCCGCGAGCTTGAGTGTGCTGCGGATCAGGTCGCGGAGGGCTGCGAGTACGGCGGGCGTGTTGTGGGTCCTGACCTGGGACTTGTCCTCGTTGAAGGTGGCATCGCGGCACCAGTGGACGGTGTTTTCCGCGGTCCAGTGCCCGCGAGCCCAGGACGCGATCTCGGCGGCGTTCGCTTCCTCGGCGGGCAGGTCGGTGATGGCGTAGACGGTCTCGCTGGACCACTTCTTCGCCCCTGTAGAGGCGGCGTCTGCGCTGGATGCGCAGGACCTGGGCCGCGTGGGGGAAGAGCAGGCCGTCGACGGTGACGACCTGCACGAGCAGCTGCTCGTGTCGGCCGTGGCCCCGGGCGTCGTCGCGGTGGATCACGGGGATCTTCTTCCAGGGCAGGGCGTGGAGCTGACGGGCTTGTGCGCGTTGGTTGTTCTTGATGGTCAGCAGGTAGTGGGCGCCGCGTTCGTGCAGGTAGGTGGCGTGGTCGCGTGGGGCGTGGAGTGCATCGGCGGTGACGATCGTCCCCGCGAGATCTGCGTCGTCGATTCCGTCGAGGAGGGGTGCGAACTCGGGGATTTCGTTGGTCTTCGCGCCGATCTCGCGGGAGGCGAGCGTGACGCCGTCGCCGTGGCGGACGGCGGACAGGACGAAGACCCGGCTGCCGTCCGGGCGGCGGGCGCCGCGCAGGCACTTGCCGTCCACCGCGATCGCCCGCCGCCGGATGCGTACCGGATCGGCGTGGGCGGCTGTCCGGTGGGCCCGGCGCTGTTCGCGCTCGGTGCCGCCGTCGGGCATGACCGGTTCCGGCCGGCGGGGCCGTGGGGACAGCAGGGGCCGAAGGTAGCCATAGGCCGCCGCGCTGATCTCGCCGGGATCCAGGCGTCCCAGGACGCTGCGCAGGGTCTTCTCGCTCGGCACCCGGTAGCGGCCGAGGAGCGGGTGGTAGGGCAGGCCGAAGGCGGCCAGTTCCTCCGGCGTCGCGCGTCGGCACCACTTCGCCGCCGCGGTGATCGAGTCGTGTCCGGACGGGGTCATAGCGCAGACCATCAGGGCCAGCAGCGAGGAGAGCCGGTAGCGCACCCCGCGCGCCCCTCTCGGATCGGTGACCGACTCGAACTCGACGATCAGGTCACGGACTTGGTCCTTGGCGGCTCCCTCGCCGAGGGCTTCCAGGCGGGGCACCGCGCAAGCGGGGGCAGCGACAGGGGATGATGGAGGAACGAACACGGCACCTTCGTGGATCTTGAAGCGGAGAGAACTCCATGATCCACAGGTGCCGTGTTCACCTGCTTCCCGGGCCCACCCTCCAGATCAACACCCCAGAACAGGATGTTCCCGACACTCGCCGGGGCACTGGGGATGGCCGCATTCGGAGCGGCACGGACCAAGGACTCCTTCCTGCAGGCACGCTACAAGCGGCTGACCGCTCGCCGCGGCCCGATCAAGGCGCTGGTCGCCGTCGAGCACTCGATCATCACCGCGATCTGGCACATGCTCAACGACAACGTGCCCTACCACGAGCTCGGCGGCAGCTACTTCACCCAACGAGATCCCGAGCGGGCCGCACGCCGAGCCGTCTCCCGGCTGAACGAACTCGGCTACCGCGTCACCCTCGACCCGATGGACGCCGCTGGATGAACGAGCATGTCCGAAGCCCGGCGGAGACGACTCCGACCGGGCCGATACCCCTGTCCGAGAGAGCACCCACCTGCAGTTATTTACGCGTCAGAGTCAAGCTGAGATTGTCTCGGCTGTGACGGCGAACATGAACACTGGCCAGCTCATCGGGTACGCCCGCGTCTCCACCGGCGACCAAGAGGCGCAGCTCCAGCGTGACGCGCTCGCTGACGCAGGCTGCGCCCGCATCTTCGAGGACAAGGCGAGCGGCAAGAACACCGATCGGCCAGAGCTGCACGCAGCACTCGACTACGCCCGTGCCGGCGACAGCCTGTGTGTGTGGAAGCTGGACCGCTTCGCTCGGTCGCTCATCGACCTCGTGTCCATGGTCGACACCCTTCGAGAGCGGGACATCGGCTTCAAGGTGCTCACGGGTGCACTGGCCAACACCGACCCAGGCACGGCCGACGGCCGCCTCATGCTCCAGGTCGTCGGAGCGATGGCAGAGTTCGAGCGCAGCCTCATCAAGGAGCGCACCCGCGCCGGGCTGGACGCGGCCAGGGCGCAGGGGCGTACCGGTGGACGGCCCGCTGTCATGAACGACGACATGCTCACGGTCGCCCGCGCCAGACGGGCCAAGGGCGAGAGCGTCAACGCCATCGCCAGGGCCCTGGGCGTCTCACGCGTCACGCTGTACCGGCGCATCGGCGAGGGCGTCTGAGGCAGGCGTACCCGCCGCCCGCCGGACGTCTTGCGTGGAGTGGACTCGAAGGGGTTCGCTTGGCGACCATGGAATACACGCAGCTGGGACGTACCGGACTCAAGGTCAGTCGCATCGTGCTCGGCACGATGAACTTCGGGCCTCAGACGGATGAAGCCACCAGCCACACCATCATGGATGCGGCGCTCGATGCGGGGCTGAATTTCGTTGACACTGCAAATGTGTACGGGTGGGGTGAGAACAAGGGGCGCACCGAGGAGATCGTCGGTACCTGGTTCGCCAAGGGCGGCGGGCGTCGTGACAAGACGGTCCTGGCCACCAAGGTCTACGGGAACATGGGCGCCGACGGACCGGCCTGGCCCAACCATGACCGGCTCAGCGCCGTGAACATCCGCCGTGCCGTGGACGCTTCCCTCAAGCGGCTCCAGACCGACTACATCGACGTCTACCAGTTCCATCACATCGACCGTTCGGCGCCGTTCGAGGAGATCTGGCAGGCGATCGACGTCTTGGTCCAACAAGGGAAGATCCTTTACGCCGGTTCCTCGAACTTCCCCGGCTACAAGATCGCCCAGGCCAACGAGAACGCGAAGACACACGGCCGGGTCGGGCTCGTCAGCGAGCAGTGCCTCTACAACCTCGCCGAGCGCCGCGCCGAGATGGAGGTCATTCCTGCCGCGCAGGACTACGGCCTCGGGGTCATCCCGTGGTCGCCGCTGCACGGCGGGCTGCTCGGCGGAGTCCTCAAGAAGGAGGCCACGGAGGGGCGCCGGGCGAGCGGACGGGCCGCCGACGCCCTCAAGGACGCCCGCACGCGCGAGCAGATCCAGGCGTACGAGAACCTGCTCGACAAGCACGGCATCGAACCAGGCGAGGCCGCCCTGGCCTGGCTGCTCACCCGTCCCGGCGTGACAGGACCGATCGTCGGCCCACGCACGCAGGAGCAGCTTGACTCAGCGCTGCGCGCCCTCGATCTGGACCTGGGCGCGGAGCTCCTTGTGGCTCTCGACGAGATCTTCCCGGGGCCGGGACCGTCCCCCGAAGCTTTCGCATGGTGAAGTAACAAATCTGCATGTGGACCGCTGCCTCCTGCTCTGCGTGCAGGGCGATTTGGGGGTGGCGGTCGGCGCTCTCCGTGGTGCCACATGCGCGCTGGTGACACGCTACGATGCAGTTCGGCATCAAAATTGCTGATTGGCGGTGTCGAAGAGGTTGACGCCGGCGTCCAGCGCCGCGTCCATGATGGCGTGGCCGTCGGCCTCGTCGGTCTGCGGACCGAAGTTCATCGTCCCGAGGACGAGCCGGCCGACCTTGAGTCCCGTGCGTCCCAGCTGCGTGTACTTCATGCCCCAAGCCAACGTCCTGGAGTGCCCTCCAGGCAAGCGGGCCGGGGCGGGGGAGCGGGATCAGTCGCGGGGGAAGTCGTCGGTCCCGAGGGTCAGGTCGGCCACGGTGCCCGTCAGGTCGACGGTGTCGCCGAAGTCCACCCTCGTCCTCGTGACGTAGTCGCCGTTCTTGGGGTCGGTGTAGACGTAGCACCGTCCCTGGTACGGGTCGGCGATGACGTAGAGAGGGAGCCCGGCGGTCGCGTAGGCGGCCTTCTTCGGACCGTAGTCGTTGGCGGCCGTGCCCTCGGAGATGACCTCGAAGACGCACTCGACATCCTCGTACCGCCAGCGGCCCTCGTCGTCCTTCTCGGCGGAGGCTCGGAGCACGGCCACGTCGGGACAGAGGCCGTTCTCGTGCCCCGGGAAGTCGATGCGGACGTCCGAGAAGACCTTGGCACCCTTCCCGAACCGGTCTTCGACAGCCCTTGCGATCTTGAAGGTGATCCCCCAGTGAGTGTCCCGCTGCGGTGTCATGTAGACGTTGCCCCCGACGATCTCGACCCTGAATCCTTCGGGGACGGGCATCCGCTCCAGCCGCTCGAACCACTCGTCCAAGCGCTGCGTGTTGGCGTCGGCCATGGCGATCCTGTCGTCTACGACGGTCATCGTGGCACTCCTCCCCGGCCGCCCCATGGACGAGTGCGGCCGCGCGGTACAACGATACGCACGGTGGTCGGGACATGGGGCTGTGCGCAGGTGCCGGGTCTTCCCTGGCGGCGGCTACGCCGCGGTGTACGGCCCGCCCAGCTCCCAGCCCCGGTGCATCGCCTCCGCGAAGGCCTCCGCGATCCTGTGTTCGCCGTTCGCGTTGGGATGGGTGCCGTCGTACGTGTCGGTGTGGATGTCGTACGCGGACGGGAGGGTGGCCAGCAGGACGGGGGAGGCCGGGGTGTCGAGGTCGGCGGCCGCCTTCGCCAGGAGTTCGTTGAAGCGGGTGACCTGGGCGGCGAAGTCCGGGTCGGCCTCCGCCCGGATGTTGGGGATCACCGGGAGCAGGACCAGGCGGACGCGCCGGTTGGCCGTCCGTGCCTCGGCGACGAAGGAGGCGACGTTGTCCGCGGTCTGTTCGGCGTTCGTGTAGAAGCCGAGGTCGATCAGGCCCAGGGAGACCAGGAGGACGTCGGCGCGCAGGGTCCGGACGGCCTCGCCGATCAGCGGTGCCATGTGGTGCCAGCCCTCGCCCCAGCCGGCCAGGTGCCCGCGCGGGAAGTCCGGGTCGGCGTAGGCGTACGACGTGGGGGCGTCCGTCTGCTGGTCGTGCAGCGTCTCGCGCGGGCCGACGAGGGTGAACGGGCCGCCGTACTCCGCGCACAGGTGCTGCCACAGGCGGTAGCGCCAGGTGTGTTCACCCGCGCTCCCGATGGTCATCGAGTCGCCGACGGGCATGAACCTGAGCATCGGATCATCATGGATGATCCGCCCCGCCACCGCGATGTGAGTCCGGCCACCCGCCGTGGACCGCTCGGTCCCCCGGCGCGGACCGCTCGGTCCCCCGGCGCGGACCGCTCGGTCCTCCGCCGCGGACCGCCTGGTCCTCCGCCGCGGACCGCCTGGTCCCCCGCAGTGAACTGCGCGGCGTGGTGGCAGTCTTGGGTCATGCGCCGACCCTTCGCACTGCTCGCCGCGACCCTCCTCCTCGGGGCGGGTGCCGCACCCGCCTCCGCCGCCGACGGCGACGACGTGGGTGCCGGGAACGAGTCCTTCACGATCCGGGACCCGCGGATCACCGAGTCCAGCGGGCTCGCCGCCTCCCGGCTCCACCAGGGCGTCTACTGGACCCACAACGACAGCGACGACGGCGCCCACCTCTACGCCGTCGACAGCGCGACCGGCGAGACCGTCGCCCGGATCACCTTCACCGGGGTCGGCAGTCCCCGGGACGTCGAGGGCATCTCCATCGGGCCGGACAACCGGATCTTCGTCGGGGACATCGGCGACAACCTCGGCGGCACCTGGCCCCACGTGTGGATCTACGAGCTGCCCGAGCCGAAGGAGCTGCGGGACCAGACCGTGCGGGCCACGCAGTACGTCGTCACGTACTCCGACGGGGCCCGCGACGCCGAGTCCCTCGTCGTGCACCCGAAGACCGGGCGCGTCTACATCGTCGACAAGAAGGAGGAGGGCGGGCACCTGTACGAAGGGCCCGCCGAGCTCTCCGCCTCGGGTGGCAACGTCTTCCGGCCGGTCGCCCCCGTCGACCTGTGGGCCACCGACGCCGCCTTCTCCCCCGACGGCCGGGAACTCGCCGTCCGGTCGTACTTCGGCGGCATCCAGTACGCCTGGGACGACGCCACGGACGGGAAGATCGAGCGCAAGGGGCGGCTCAGCGTGCCGCTCGCGGGGCAGGGCGAGTCCGTCAGCTACTCCGCCGACGGCTCCCGGCTGATGTACGGGAGCGAGGGCGAACAGAGCCCGGTCGAGTCCCGGGAGGTGCCCGGCGGCGGCGCCGGTGGTGGGGGCGGGGAGTCGTCCGGGGGCGGGGGCTCGGCGGCGGACGGGGAGGACGGGGCCGGTGGGGACGGGCTCGGGGTCGGGGTGGTCGGGGTGGTCGTCGTGGGGGCCGTCCTGCTCGGGCTACGCCGGCTGTTCCGGCGGAGCTGACCGGTCCGGCCCGGCCGCCGGGGCGGACGGCGGGGCGCCCTTCGCGGTGCGGGCGGTCACGAGGACTTCCAGGCCGTCCAGGATGCGTTGCAGTCCGAACTCGAAGTGGTCGAAGTCGGAGCCGAAGGTGTCCTCGGAGAGCGAGGCCAGGACGGGGTAGCGTCCGCTGAGCATGGCCTTCTCCAGGGCCGGCCGCTGTGCCTCCCAGAACTGCGCGTCCGTCACTCCCGAGCGGTGCTCGGCCTCCGCCCCGTACAGCTGGGTGCGGGCGGCACCGACGACGTATCCGTCGATCATGACGATCGCCGACACCAGTTCGGGGTCGGACAGGTTCATCGGCTTGATCCGGGTGAGTACCTTCTCCATGCCGTCGAGCGCGCTCGGGCCGAGGATCGGGCGGGACTGGTTGACCTCCAGCAGCCACGGATGGCGGCGGTACGCCGGTCGGCGGCGGCGACTCCTGGGTCGAACAGCACGCGCTGCTGATGGCGGGGGTGTGGCCGCTCGTCCTGACGGCGGTCTTCCTGCCGCTCGCGGTGCGGAGGTTCCAGCGGCTCAGCCGGTGAGCGGCTGACCGGGTGTGACGCGGGCATGAGGCGGACACGGGGCGGGCGGTGTTCGAGAGGTGAATACCGTCCGCCTTCTTGACGTGTTCATGTGGCATGGCTTGCATGGAGGACGCGGGGTAGTGGGAGCGCTCCCATTCGTTCCGGGCCCGCCCCTCCGAGAGGAAGCAGCGACATGTTCCGCAGCTTGCGAAGAGTGCTGTGCGTGGCCGTGGCGGCGTTCCTGTTACCGCTGGCGGGTGTGCAGTCGGCCGGCGCGGCGGAGCCGGGCGACGGCACGGCCCGTACGGCGGCGGCCGGTGAAGGGTACTGGCACACCGACGGCCGTCGGATCCTGGACGCGTCCGGGCAGCCCGTACGCCTCGCCGGCATCAACTGGTTCGGCTTCGAGACCGACGTCCACGTGGCCCACGGCCTGTGGGCCCGCGACTACAAGGGCATGCTCGACCAGATCAGGTCCCTCGGCTACAACACCGTCCGCGTCCCCTACAGCGACGACATCCTCAGGCCGGGCACCCTGCCCGACAGCATCAGCCACGACGGCATCAACACCGACCTGCGGGGCCTGACCTCGCTCCAGGTGCTGGACCGGATCGTGGCGCACGCGGGGCGGGCGGGCCTGAAGATCGTGCTCGACCGGCACCGTCCGGACGCGGCAGCCCAGTCCGCGCTCTGGTACACCGACGCGGTCCCCGAGGCGACGTGGATCACCAACCTCAAGGCACTCGCCGCCCGTTACGCAGGCGACCCGACCGTCATCGGCATCGACCTGCACAACGAGCCCCGCGACCCCGCCTGCTGGGGCTGCGGCGACACGGCGCGCGACTGGCGGCTGGCCGCCGAGCGGGCCGGTAACGCGGTGCTGTCCGTCAACCCCGAACTGCTGGTCTTCGTCGAGGGCGTGCAGTCGTACAACGGGGTCAACGGCTGGTGGGGCGGCAACCTGATGGGCGTCGCCGAGCACCCGGTCCGCCTGGACGTGCCGGACCGGCTCGTCTACTCCGCCCACGACTACGCCACCAGCGTGGCCCAGCAGCCCTGGTTCGGCGACCCCTCCTTCCCCGCCAACATGCCGGGGATCTGGGACAGGTACTGGGGCTACGTCTTCAAGCAGGACATCGCCCCCGTCTGGCTCGGCGAGTTCGGCACGACCCTCCAGTCGGGCGTGGACCAGCGGTGGCTGTCCGCACTGGTGTCGTACCTGCGGTCCACCTCGGAGCACGGGGCCGACAGCTTCCACTGGACCTTCTGGTCCTGGAACCCCAACTCCGGTGACACCGGCGGGATCCTCAAGGACGACTGGACGACCGTGGACACGGTGAAGGACGGGTACCTCGCGGGCATCAAGGCGCCGGGATTCGCGGCGGGCGACCCCGGCGATCCGGGTGACCCCGGCGACCCCGGTGACGGGGCCGAGTGCGCCGCCGCCTACACCGTCAGCAGCGACTGGGGCGGCGGCTTCAACGCCGAGGTGAAGGTCACCAACACCGGGACCTTGCCGCTGAGTTCCTGGAAGGTGACGTGGACCTGGAGCGGGAGCCGGCGGGTCACCAGCATGTGGAACGCCTCCTACACCCAGTCCGGGGCGACGGTCACCGCCGTCAACGCCGGACACAACGGAGCGCTCGCGGCGGGTGCGTCGGCGAGCTTCGGCTTCGGGGGGACACCCGGCGGCGGGAGCGTACCGGGCGTGAGCTGCGAGGCGACGTGAGCGACGTCTGATCAGGACCCGGCACAGTATTCCGTACACGGTGCCGGGTTTCCTGCCGACGCAGGCCGTACGACTGATGCCAGGGGGCGTGAGTTCCAGGAAAGGTCCGATTCACCCGTCGCCGATACGCTGCCTGTATGGGGCAGCTGGTGCTTCCACCTGCGGATTTCCGGCTCTACGGGGAAAGTGGTCCTCACGGAGGGGGAGCTTTCGGTCACGTGTCCACACGGTGGCTGGATGGCTTGCTGTCTGGCTCAGGTGGCGCGACGCTGGGCAGGCAAGGTCCTATGCGTTCTCTGGAGAGCACTCAAAGGATCTTGCTCTCATAGTCCCCCGGTGTGCCGGGGGTTTCTGCGTTTCCAGGCACCATCCGTGTCGAGCCACACGATGCCATCGGTACCGTGCTCGGGAAGCCAGTGCTGTGACAACCGCCGGTAGGACTTCGCCACAGCCCCCACTGGATTCATCCACGGGGTCCCGGTCGTTCACCTCGTTCAGCGGCGCGCTCCGGGAGCGCCGACGGGGGAGTGCGTCAAGAAGTCGCCGGAGCATGAGCCCTCGTTGTCTCCGGGAGTGTGAAGCGGGCCCACGCGCACTTCGTGTACGGCTCCTGCCGGCATCCCCACGCGTCGGCCAGCGCCTCCACGAGGGTCAGTCCGCGTCCGCCTTCTCCGCCGGGTGCCGGGCGGTGCGGCCGGGGGAGCCGGTCCCGGTCGGGGTCGGTGACCTCGAGGACCAGTTCGGCTCCGTCCAGGGTGAGGGTGACGCGGACCTGCGCGCAGGAGACACGGCAGTGGAGCACGGCGTTCGTGACCAGCTCGCTCGTCAGCAGGACGACGGTGTCCGTGAGTTCCTCCGCGACGCCCCAGTCCGCGAGGGCTTCGCGTAAACGCCGCCGAGCCGCTGACACGTGTCACCTGTGCTTGGGGATGCGGAAGGTGTCGGTTGAGGGCATGGCGTGAAGGTAGGGCTGAAATCAGGGCGGATGCAATGCTCTCAAGTGAATGCATTCAGTTGTCCACTCGATCGAGTGATGGAATTTCGGAGCTGACGGCCCGTGTGGCATCGTTGCGTTCGGATGAGGGAGGTCTCATGCCCGCAGGTGGACGGCCGACGGTGCGCAGCAGGCGCCTGGGTACGGCGCTGAGGCAGTACCGGCTGGCCACCAAGCTCGACCAGCCGCAGGCCGCCGAGGTCATCGCGTCAAGCCAGGCCAGAGTCAGCCGACTTGAGACCGGACACGTCACCGCGCGCGTCATCGAGGTGCGGCTGCTGCTGGACGCGTACGGTGTCACGGACCCGGAAGCGCGAGCGAAACTCGAGGAGTTGGCCAAGCACTCCAAGGAACAGGGCTGGTGGCTGGAGCACGCGGCGCACCTGCGCCCGGACTACCTCGACCACATCGCGCTGGAGGACGACGCGACGTACATCCGGGAGTGGCAACCGGTGCTCGTCCCAGGGCTCTTGCAGACCCCGGCTTATGCCGAGGAGATCACGGCGGGAAGCCCCAACTACATCGCCCCGGACCGGGTTGCCCAGTTGCTGAAGGTCCGGGAGGCACGGCAGTCGAAGATCGAGGAGGGTGGGGCAACCTACTCCGCCATCCTCTGGGAGTCAGTCGTCGCACGTCCGCTGGTGCGCGTCGAGATTCATCGGGAGCAACTCGCGGCGATCCTGGAGATCGCCCAGCGGAAGAACGTCACCGTGCAGGTGCTGCCGTCCAGTACGGGCGTGCTCGGAGCGGTGACGTCTGCCTTTTCCACGTTCAGCTTCGACTCCGAGCCGGTGGTGGAAGCGGTGGCCCTGGAGAACCTGAGAGGGACGCCGGTCCTCGAGGGTTCGGAAGACCTCACCGCTTACGCCAATATGTACGACCTACTACGATCGTCGGCACTGGCGCCGGACGCGAGCGCGAGGCTCATCCGGAGCCTACTGCGGAGTTTGAAGGAAGACGCATCGTGACCGAGGTTATAGGCCCCTTCCGGAAGTCGTCCTACTCCCAGGCGGAGAGCAACTGCGTCGAGGTCGCCGAAACGGCCCCAGGCGGCCCGGCCGTCCGTGACAGCAAGCAGTGTGAAGGCGGCCCCCTGCTCACCGTCTCCCGCGAGAGCTGGCAGGCTTTTCTCCGCCAGTTCGCGTAGGCATCGGGTACACGCAGGGCGCCCGGCGGATCACCGCCGGGCGCCCTGCGTCGTTGTGCCGGGGAACGGCTACAGCTGTCCGATCACATAGTCGACGCACTTCGTCAGGGCCTCGACGTCCGCCGGGTCGACCGCCGGGAACATCGCCACGCGGAGCTGGTTGCGGCCGAGCTTGCGGTACGGCTCGGTGTCGACGACGCCGTTGGCGCGCAGCACCTTGGCGACCGCGGCGGCGTCGATCTCGTCCGTGAAGTCGATGGTGCCGATGACCTGGGAGCGCTTCGCCGGGTCGGTGACGAACGGGGTCGCGAACTTCGACTCCTCGGCCCAGCCGTACAGGCGGGTCGACGAGTCCTTGGTGCGGCCGGTGGCGAAGTCCAGGCCGCCCTGGCCGTTGAGCCACTTCAGCTGCTCGTTCAGCAGGAACAGGGTGGCCAGCGCCGGGGTGTTGTACGTCTGGTTCTTGCGGGAGTTGTCGATCGCCGTGGGCAGCGAGAAGAACTCCGGGACGTGGCGGCCGGACGCGTGGATCCGCTCGGCACGCTCGATCGCGGCCGGGGAGAACACGCCGATCCACAGGCCGCCGTCGGAGGCGAAGGACTTCTGCGGGGCGAAGTAGTAGACGTCCGTCTCGGCGATGTCCACGGGCAGGCCGCCGGCGCCGCTGGTCGCGTCCACGAGGACCAGGGAGCCCTCGTCGGCGCCGGGCACCCGCTCGATCGGCATGGCGACGCCGGTGGAGGTCTCGTTGTGCGTGAACGCGTAGACGTCCACGCCGGCCTCGGCGGCGGGCGTGGGGTGCGTGCCCGGGTCGGCGGCGACGACGGTCGGCTCGGCGAGCCACGGGGCGAGCCTGGCCGCCTGGGCGAACTTGGAGCTGAACTCGCCGAAGGCGAGGTGCTGCGACCTGTTCTCGATCAGGCCGTGGGCCGCGACGTCCCAGAACGCGGTGGAGCCGCCGTTGCCGAGAACGACCTCGTAGCCGTCGGGGAGCCGGAACAGCTCGCGGACGCCCTCGCGCACCTCGCCGACCAGGTTCTTCACCGGGGCCTGGCGGTGGGAGGTGCCCATCAGGGACGTGCCGGTCGCGGCCAGCGCGTCCAGCGCCTGTGTCCGCACCTTGGAGGGACCCGCACCGAAACGACCGTCGGCGGGCTTGATGTCAGCAGGAATCCGGATCTCAGCCACGACGGGAGCCTAGCGGCTCCGGGAAACCCCGGTGAAACCTCGTCCGTCGGCTGAGACGCGGATCCGAGGGGCGGTCGCACCGCTGGACGGGCGGGAAACGTCCGTCCAGCGGTGCGGCCCCGGGCGGGTCAGCCCAGCGTGACCGGAAGCTCGTACAGGTCGTTCTGCGTGACCATCGGCTTGTTGCGCAGTTTCTCCGCCCCGACGGCCAGGTCCAGCTTCGGGAAGCGCGCGTACAGGGCCGGCAGGGCCACGCCCGCCTCCAGACGGGACAGGGCCGCGCCGGGGCACACGTGCGGGCCGTGTCCGAAGGCGATGTGCCGGTTGGCGCTCTCGCGGGTGATGTCGAAGACGCCGGCGCTCGGGCCGTGCGCCCGCTCGTCCCGGCCGATCGCGGCGTACGACACGATCAGCGCCTCCCCGGCCGGGAGGACGGCGTCGCCGACCGGTACGTCCTCGGTGGCGAAGCGGATCAGTACGTGGGAGGTGGGCGTGGAGTACCGCAGGGTCTCCTCGACCACCGCCGACCAGTCCACCTCGCCGGACAGCACCCGGGCCCGCTGCTCGGGGTGGAGGGAGAGGTTGACCACCGCGTTGACGATGAGCGAGATCGTCGTCTCGTGACCGGCCGCGATCATCAGCTGGAGCGTGGAGACGATCTCCTGGTCGGTGAGCCGGTCGCCGTTCTCGGACGCCGCGATGAGCGCGGACGTCAGGTCGTCGCCGGGGTTCTCCCGCTTGTGCGCGACCGTCTCCGTCATGACCTGCGCCAGTTCGGTCAGTGTCGCGACGACCTCCTCGGGCGGGGTCTGCGTCGAGAAGAACTTCTCGAACAGTTCCTTCAGCCGCGGCAGCCGCTCCTCGGCGAGCCCCATCAGGTCGGCGACCACGTACATCGGCAGCGGGTAGGCGAACAGGGCCTTCAGGTCGACCGTCGGGCCCCGCTCCTTCGCCACCCGGTCCAGCAGGCCCTCGGTCAGCTCCGTGATCCGCTCGCGCATCCGCTCCACCCGGCGCACGGTGAGCGCCTGGGCGACCAGGGTGCGCAGGCGGCGGTGGTCGGCGCCGTCCACGGTCAGCATGGAGCGGCCCGGGTTCGCCAGTCCGATCAGCGGCCAGTCGTTCGCGATCTCGCCGCGCTGCCAGGCGCCCCAGACGCCGATGTCCTTCACCACCCGGGGGTCGGTGAGCAGTTTCTTCGCCTCGGCGTGGTGCGTGACCGCCCACACCGGCACGTCGCCCGGCAGCACCACCCGGGCGAGGGGGCCCGCGGCCCGTAACGCCGCGCTCTCCGCGTCGAGGTCGGTGACGAACGGGTCCAGGGGGATCGGGTTCCCCCCGGTGCCGGGCGCGGGTGTCTGTGTGTCCGTACCAGCCGTCATAGGTGCGAGCCTCCATGGGCGGGAGTGGGTGTGAACGTGACCGGGAGTTCGGACAGCCCGCGCAGCCACGGCGACGGGCGGCGGGTCAGGGACGCGGCCGGCACCGTGAGGTCGATGTCCGGCAGCCGGTCCAGGACCACCTCGATGCCGGTCCGCGCGATCACCTCGGCGATCTCCTGTGCCGGGAACGGGCACCGGTGCTCCCCGTGGCCGAAGGAGAAGTGCGCGCTGTTCCCGCCGGTCAGGGCCGAACCGTCGGGCCGCACCTGGGGGTCGGAGTTGGCGCCCTGGAGACCCAGGAGCACCAGGTCGCCGGCGCGGATGCGGCGGCCGCCCAGCAGGGTGTCGCGGGAGGCCCAGCGGCCGGCCACGTTCTGCGAGGGAGTGTCCTCCCACAGCACCTCGTTCATCGCCTCGGCGACGCTGTTGCGGCCGCCGAACAGGGACGCGGCGAACCGCTGGTCCGTCAGCATCAGGTGCAGGGAGTTGCCGATCCAGTCGGCGGTCGGCTGGTGCCCGGCCGCCATCATCACCATCAGGTCCTGGACGATCTCCTCGTCGGTGAACCCGGAGGCGTCGGCGAGCATCCGCGACGCCACGTCCTCGGCGGGTTCCTTCCTGCGCGCGGTGACCAGTTCGGTCATCGACGTGAACAGGTGGGTCTGCCCCGCCAGCGCCCGCTCCCGCCCGTCGATCATGTCGTTGAGGGCGGTGACGAGCGCCGGCCCCTGCTCGTCGGAGAAGCCGTAGAGCCGGGCCAGGACGCGTACCGGCAGCAGCATCGCGAACTCGCCGATGATGTCGGCAAAGCCCTGGGGACAGATGCCGTCGATCAGTTCGTCGGCGAACCTCTCCGTGTACCCGCGCAGTTCGAACGGGTCCACCGCTTCCAGCGCGTGGGCCAGCATCCCGGCCCGCTCGCGGTGCCGCTCGCCGACGGTGTAGAGGATGGAGGGCTGCTTACGGCCGATCATCGGAAGCAGCGGCCAGTCGTCGGGGATGACGTCCCACTGGTTCCACAGCTCGGAGTCGCGGCTGAACAGCACCGGGTCCCCGGTGATCTGGTGCAGTTCGCGGTAGCCGAGCACCAGCCAGGCCGGTACGCCGCCGTCGAGCAGCACCGGGACCACGCTGCCGTGCTCGCGCCGCATCTTCCGGTACGCCCCGGCCGGGTCGTTCTGGAGCAGGGGGCCGCCGAAGTGGACGACGTTGGGGACGGAGGCAGGGCTCACACCAGCTCCTGACGGGAGACTCGGGCCTGGTCGGCGTAGAGGGCCTGGACGTGCTCCACCAGCGTGATCAGCACCAGCTTGCTGGACTCCCGGGACCGCGCGTCGCAGGTGACCAGCGGTACGTGCGGGTCGAGGTCGAGTGCCTCGCGGATCTGCTGCGGGGCGAAGGCGGGACCGCCGAAGTCGTTGCAGGCCACGATGAACGGCGTGCCGTGCTTCTCCAGCCGGTCGATGGCGTACCAGGAGTCGTCGATGCGCCGGGTGTCGACCAGGACGACCGCGCCCAGCGTGCCCGAGAACAGCCGGTCCCACAGGAACCAGAAGCGCTCCTGCCCCGGTGCCCCGAACAGGTACAGCACGTTGTGCCGGTCCAGGGTGATGCGGCCGAAGTCGAACGCCACGGTGGTCGCGGTCTTGCCGCTCACCGCGCTGATGTCGTCGACGGCCTCTCCGGCCCTGGTCATCGTCTCCTCGGTGCTGAGCGGACGTATCTCGCTCACCGAGCGGACCATCGTCGTCTTGCCGGCACCGAAGCCGCCCACGACCACGATCTTGAGGCCGTTGTCGGCCGACGCGCCCAGCGGCGTACGTGTCTCGGACGGCGTACACGTCTCAGAGGTTGCGGAGTCCAACGAGCACCTGCTCCAGGATGTCGGGGTCGGGTAGGGCCGCCTTGCGGGGGTGACGGGCGCTGACGCGACCCGACGCCTGGAGGTCGGCGAGCAGGACGCGGGTGATGCTCACCGGCAGCTTCAGCTCGGCCGCGATCTCCACGACCGCCGTGGGCCGTTCGGTCAGCCGCAGGATCGCGGCGTGCTCGGACTGCATGCCGGGCACCGGATCGCACTCGGCGACGACCAGGGTGACCAGGTCGAAGGGGTTGTCGGCCCCGGACCGGCTGCGCCCGCCTGTGACGGTGTACAGACGATCGGGTGCGTCGTCCCTGCCCGGCCTGCTCATGAGCTGCGCGGGGGAGCGGTCAGGTGGTCCCCGAGTTGCTCCACGAGCTCGCTCATGTTGTGCCCGATGAGCCCGGCGTCGGCGTCCTCGCTGGTGACCAGGGCCAGATGCGCGCCCTGGCCGGCCTCCACGATGAACAGCACGCCGCCGTAGAACTCGGTCATCGCCGAGCGGACGCCTCCGCTGCCGTCGCCGAACTCCACGGACGCGCCGTGCGACAACGACTGGATGCCCGCGGCGATCGCGGCGAGCTGGTCGGCCTGGTCGGCGGAGAGTTCGGGGCTGCGGCACAGTTTCAGGCCGTCCCTGGACAGGACGAGCGCGTGCCGCGCGCCCGGCGTGCGCTCCAGCAGGCCCTCTATCAGCCAGGTGAGCTTCTCGTCGGCGGTCGTCGTGCCGGTCATGAGGTGGTGTCGCCTTCCGGGGTCGCGGGAGTGGTGGGGGTGGCGTGCGGGGTGGCCCCGGACGGGGCGTCTCCGGTGGCTTCGACGGCTTCGGTTCCCGGGGCTGCGTCCGGGACCGTGGCATGCGTGGCCGTGCCGTGTGCGGGGGTGGCGCGTACGGCCTGGCGGAAGCTGCTGAAGCGGGCCGTGCGGGCCTTCGTCTCCTCGGCGCTGGGCGGCGCCTGGCGCGGGGAGGCGGTACGGCTTTGGGAGCGGGCGCGCTCGGCCTCGGCGAGGGCCCGGCCGCGGCTGCGACGGGGGAGGACGAGCGGGGGTTCGGCCGTGTCCGCGCCGGCGCCGGTGGCCTTGCCGGTGCCCGGGGACTCGTGGGTGGGCACCGGGTCGGGGTCGAGGTCGGCCGCCGCGCGGGACGCCGCGTACGAGTGGCTGGGCGTGGAGGAGGGACCGGGCGCCTCCCGGTCCGTCTCGGTCCGGGGCACGGCGTGCGTGTCCCGGACGTCCCGGACCTCCTGGGTGCCGGGCCCCTCGCGCGGGGTGCTGCGGTCCGTCTCCGGGGCCGTCCCGTCGGCGGGGTGGGCCGCCGGTGTGCCGGCCGGCTGGGCGCGACGGCGCTGCGGTAGGCCGTCCGCGGTGGAGGGCCCGGGGCCCGTGGCCGTCGGAGTCCGCGGCTGCCCGGCCACGGGGGTCTCCGGCCCGGCGGCGGTGGGCGGCTGGGCGGACCGGGTGTGCGTCGCGGTGCCGGACGGGGTGCCGCTGCCGGTGGTGGCCGCCGTGGCGGTACGGGCCGCCGGGACCGTCGTGCGGGGGAGCGAGGGCTTGGGCGCGTCCTGCTGTACGAGGAGGTCCTGCGGTACGAGCACCAGGACGCCCGTGCCGCCGCGGGCCGAGGGGCGGTACGAGACCCGGAGTCCGTACCGCCGGGACAGCCGGCCCACCACGGCCAGACCGAGCCGTGTGCCGGTGAGGCCGCCGAGCCCGGCCGTCTCGCCGGCGACCGCGCGTTCGGCGCGCCGCAGCTGGGCCTCGCCCATGACGAGCCCGCTGTCCTCGACCGAGACGATGACCCCGGCCGGCACCTCCTCCACGTAGACGTGGACCTCGGCGGTCGGCGGCGAGAAGTTGGCCGCGTTGTCGAGGAGTTCGGCGAGCGCGTGCATCACGCCCTCGGCGGCGTGCCCGGCGACGGCGACGTCGGTGGCGGAGTGGACGCGGACCCGCCGGTAGCCGCTGATCCGGCCCATGGCGCCGCGCAGGATCGACTCCATGCTGATCGGCCGGGCCCAGCGGCGCCCGGAGCGGGCGCCGGTGAGGACGGCGACGGAGTCGGCGAGCCGGCCCGCCTGCGCGGTGCGGTGGTCGAGGTGGAGGAGGTCGGCGAGGATCTCCTCGTCGTGGTGCTTGTCCTCCATCGCGCGCAGGTCCGCGAGCATGCCGGTGGACAGGGCCTGCATCCGGCCGGCCGCGTTGGCGGTCGCGGACAGTGCGGCCGCGCGGGCGCTGTTGGCCTCGCGCAGCCGGACGGCGAGCCGGGCGTTCTCGTCGATGTGGCGTTCCCGGTCCCGGGACAGCCGCTCCCGCTCCTCGCCCAGCCGGTCACGTTCCTCGCGGAGCCGGTCGCGCTCGGCGGAGTGCTCCTGAAACAACGCGGCGGTGTGGGCGGCGTGTTCCTCCTCGCGTCGGCGCAGTTCCCCGGCGTGCTCGTCGGCGAGCCTCGCGAGCGAGGCCGCGTGGTCGTCCGTGAGCCGGGTGATCTCGGCGGTGTGCTGCCCGGTGAGCCGGGCCCGTTCGGCGATGTGGTCGTCGGTGAGCCGTGCCCGCTCGGCGGCGTGATCCTGCGCCAACCGGGCGGTGGCGATGTCGTGGTGTTCGTTCAGTCGATCGCGTTCCGCGGCCAGGGACTGTGCGAGGTGGGCCCGCTCCTGGTCCAGTTCGGCCGACAGGCGGGCCCGTTCCCGGGTCAGTTCGCCGGTCAGCCGCTCGTGCTGGCGGCGGTACTCCTCGGCCTGCCGGGTGCGTTCCTGGATCAGCCGGTCGACGTCCGCGTGGGCCGTTCCCAGCCGCGTGCGGAGCGCTCGCGCGGACAGGACGGCGTGGGTGGCCCAGGTGACCGCCGCACACAGCAGCAGGGCCGCCACCGTCCCGGTCGTCCCGACGGCGCCGCGTGCGGGTTCCGGTCCCAGCGTCACCGCGACGGCGACCGTGCCCGCGGCGAGCACCAGGGTAAGCAGGGGGACGGGCAGCAGGCTACGGGGCGTGGGCCGGTCGCCGGGGAGCAGGGGGGAGGTCATCAGTCAGGTCCTCGGTCGGGTCCTCGGTCGGTCCGCGGTCCGTTCGTGGTCGTGTGCCGTTCGGCCTGCGCGGCCTTCGGGCGGTTCGGCGGTTCCGGCAGCACACGGCCTCCGGCACCCGGGTCGCCGGGCATCCGCTCGCCCGTGTAGCCGCCCGACCACGTGCTCGGCCGCACGCGAGCGGCCGTCCACGTGCTCGACTGCCCGGCCCCGCTCGAACGCCACTGTACGAACAGGAGCCGTCACGGGTGCACAACCCGCGGTCACTATAGGGGAGTTCGTGATCCATTTGGGAACACTCCTGTTCCGTTTCCAGGATTTGACCCGACCTCGGGACAAGCGCGCCGTCGGCCGGCGGGCCGCGCGGTACGCCGCGCGGTCACCGCGGGGCCGCCCTTACGGGGGCATCCTGAAGGCATGACGGATCTCCGGGAACTGCGGGCCGGGCTGCGCGCGGACGTGCGTGGCGAGGTGGATTTCGGCACCACCGCGAGGGCGCTCACTACCATGGACGCCTCCAACTACCGCCGGGTGCCGCTGGGTGTCGTGTCCCCGAGGGACGCCGACGACGTGGCGGCGGCCCTGGCGGTGTGCAGGGCGCACGGAGTCCCCGTGGTGCCGCGCGGCGGCGGCACGTCGATCGCGGGGCAGGCGACCGGTTTCGGCGTGGTGCTCGATTTCACACGGCACATGAACCGTCTGCTGAGCCTCGACCCGAAGACGCGCACGGCCGTCGTCCAGCCCGGCCTCGTCCTCGACCGGCTCCAGGAGGCCGCCGCCCCGCACGGTCTGCGCTTCGGCCCCGACCCCTCCACCCACAGCCGCTGCACCCTCGGCGGCATGATCGGCAACAACTCCTGCGGCTCGCACTCCGTCGCCTGGGGCACGACGGCGGACAGCGTCCGCGAGCTGTCGGTCGTCACCCCGCGGGGCGAGCGACTGCGCCCCGGCCGGGGATGGGCCGGGGCGCCGGAGGGACTGCGGGAACTGGTCGGCGGCGAACCGGCCCGCCTGCGCACCGGTTTCCCCGAGCTGCCCCGCCGTATCTCCGGATACGCCCTGGACGCCCTGCTGCCCGAGAACGGTGCCGACGTCGCCCGCTCCCTCTGCGGCTCGGAGGGCACGCTGGGCGTACTGACGGAAGCGGTCGTGGACCTCGTACGGGCGCCCCGCGCGCGTGCGCTCGCCGTGCTGGCGTACGCCGACGAGACCGGGGCCGCCGAGGCGGCGGCCGGACTGCTGGAGCACGGGCCGCTGACCGTGGAGGGCATGGCGGCCGACCTGGTGCCGTCCGCGGCGGACCTCCCGCGCGGGGGAGCCTGGCTGTTCGTGGAGACCGGCGGGGACACGGAAGGGGAGGCACGCGCGCGTGCGGAGAGGATCGTCCGCGCGGCGGACGTCTCGGACTCCCTCGTGGTCACCGGCCCGGCCCGGCAGCGCACGCTGTGGCGCATCCGGGAGGACGCGAGCGGCACGGCGACCCGGATGCCGGACGGGACCGAGGCCTGGCCCGGCTGGGAGGACTGCGCGGTGCCGCCCGCCCGGCTCGGTGCCTACCTGCGGGACTTCCGCGGCCTGCTGGCAGCCCACGGGCTGCGCGGCGCCCCGTACGGGCACTTCGGGGACGGCTGCATCCACGTCCGGATCGACTTCGACCTGCTGACCACGCCGGGCATCACCCGTTTCCGGAGCTTCTCCGGGGAACTCGCCGACCTGGTCGTCGCCCACGGCGGATCGCTCTCCGGCGAACACGGCGACGGGCAGGCGCGCGCCGAACTGCTGCCGCGCATGTACGGCCCGGACATGGTGGCCCTCTTCGAGCGGGTGAAGGGCGTCTGGGACCCGGACGACCTGCTCAACCCGGGGATGCTGGTGCGCCCCCATCCCCTGGACGCGAACCTCCGCTTCTCCGTCCTGCCGAGGGAGCCGGTCGACGTCGCCTTCGGGTATCCGGCCGACGGCGGTGACTTCTCGGCGGCCGTCCGCCGCTGCGTGGGCGTCGCCAAGTGCCGTACGGCCTCGGCGTCGGGGCCGGCGGTGATGTGCCCCTCCTTCCGGGCGACGGGCGAGGAGGAGCACTCCACGCGCGGCCGGGCCCGCCTGCTGCACGAGATGCTCGCCGGCGAGCTGGTGACCGACGGCTGGCGCTCCGCGGAGGTGCGGGACGCGCTGGACCTGTGCCTGTCCTGCAAGGGCTGCCGCTCGGACTGCCCGGTCGGGGTCGACATGGCCACCTACAAGGCTGAGTTCCTCCACCACCACTACGCCGGCCGTCGCCGCCCGGCCGCGCACTACGCGATGGGACGGCTGCCGGTGTGGCTGGGCTGGGTGGCGCGGACCAGGTCGGCGGGGGTGGTCAACGTCCTGGCCTCGGTGGGCCCGCTCGCCCGGGTGGCGAAGCGGCTGGGCGGGATCGCGGGGGAGCGGGAGATCCCGCGCGTGGCAGGGGAGACGTTCACGCGGTGGTGGCGGGGGCGGGGAACCGCCGTGTCCCCAGGAGGAACCGCCGTGTCTCCCGGCGGCGACGGAACCCTGGTGGTCCTGTGGCCGGACACCTTCAGCGAGCACCTCTCGCCCTCCGTGGGCCGGGCCGCCGTACGGGTCCTGGAGGCGGCGGGTCTGCGGGTGTCCCTGCCTCCGACGCTGCGACCGGACGGGCGCCCGGTGGGGGACGGCCGCTCACGGTCGGCGCTCCGGCTGCTGGTGGCCCGCAGGGGCCGGGTCTGCTGCGGGCTGACGTACATCTCCACGGGCCAGCTCGACCGGGCCCGCGCGGTGCTGCGCCGCACCCTCGACCTCATGGAGCCGGTCCTGGCCACGGACGCCCCGGTCGTCGTCCTGGAACCGAGCTGCGCGGCGGCCCTGCGCACGGACGCACCGGAACTGCTGCACGACGACCCCCGCGCGGCACGGCTCGCCGCGCGGGTCCGCACCTTCGCGGAGACCCTGGAGCAGTACGCCCCCGACTGGACCCCGCCGGACCTGAGCCGCCCCATCACCGGCCAGACCCACTGCCACCAGCACGCGGTCCTGGGCGAGGGCCCCGACCGCCGCCTGCGCGAGGCCGCCGGCCTCACCGGCGGACTGTCCGGCGGCTGCTGCGGCCTGGCGGGCAACTTCGGCTTCGAGGAGGGCCACTACGAGGTGTCCGTGGCCTGCGCGGAGGATCAGCTCCTGCCCTCGGTACGGGAGGCACCGGACGGGACGGTGATCCTGGCTGACGGCTACTCGTGCCGGACGCAGCTGGAGCAACTGGCGGGGGTGCGGGGCAGGCACCTGGCGGAGGTGCTGGCGGAGGCACTGGAGGAAAAACCGTGAGCACTCGCGGCCGGTCCGTCCCGGGAGTGCTCGGACGAGCCGGTGCGGTGGGCACGACGGCGGCCGTCAGGGCGTGGTCTCGCCCCGTACCAGCGGCAGGCACACCGGCTGGATGTCCTCGGGCAGGTCGTCCGGGCGGCACCAGCGCGCCTCCAGGATCTCGAAGGGGTCGATGCGCAGCTCGCCGCCCAGCAGGCGGGCCTCGTAGGCCACTTCCAGGCGGGTGCGGAAACCGCTGTTCAGCATCACGAGGCGGCCCGCCTCCACGTCGAGGTTGGTCTCCTCCTTGACCTCGCGCACCACGGTCTGCCGGAAGTCCTCGTCCCTGTGCGCGAAGCCGCTCGGCAGGCCCCACTGGCGGCCCGGTGGCCACATCCGGTGCCGGAGCAGCAGGACCCGCCCCTCGTCGTCGCGCACGACGCCGGTCACCCCGACCACGAACTTGGCGTTCAGGAACCACATGACGCGGCTCTGAACGGGGCGCAGAAGCCGCCAGAGACGGGCAAGAAGTCGTCGCACGGGGCCTCGGGAGGTAGGAGCGGGGCGGAGAAGGGCTTCGCCGGTGGGGACGGTACCCGCCCTGGTGCCCGCCCCTCGCCCGTCGACACCTCCGACGCCTCGGCCGGAACCTCCCGGACGGGGCGTCTCCGCCCGGTGGCACACGCTCCGGCGGTGGCCCGGCTCGTGTCCCTCCGGCTGTCGACGGGCGCGCTCGGCGACGAGGGTGCCGCGGCCCTGCTGAGCGGTCAGCCGCTCACCCACCTGCGCGCTCTCGACCTGCACCACCACCTCGGCGACGCCATGGTGCTGCGGGTCCGGGAGGCCCTCGAACCGGCGGGCGTACGGGTGGACCTGTCCGGACAGGAGAAGGGCGACGAGGAGGACGAGGAGGACGAGGAGGACGAGGACACCCGCTACGTCGTCGTCGCCAAGTGACTTCTCCTTCCCGCCCCGCCCCGGCTGCTCCCCGATGCCCCGGAGGTACTCGGTCCGCATGACGGACGGAGTTGACCCGGGCGGGGCGGGGGACGCATCGTCAGGTACGTGGGCGTGTCACGGTGCTGACCATGGTCATGCCCTGGACCGGGAAGTCCACCGCGATGCAACGTTGCCGAAGGGGCCCTCCGCTCCCTTCGCCCAGCCCGAGGAAGGCGCCGTGACGACGTCGAGTGCTGCCAGCCCGTCCACCCCGGCCGCCGTCCCCGGGGCGGCTCCGGGGTGTGCGCCGGAAGCGGCGGGCGCCCCGCGCGGGCGCGGCTCCCTGGGGCCGGTCGGGCTGGTGCTCGCCGGGGGGATATCCGTGCAGTTCGGCGGGGCGCTCGCGGTGACGCTGATGCCGAGGGCCGGTGCGCTCGGCGTCGTGACGCTGCGGCTGCTGGTGGCCGCGGTCGTGCTGCTGGTGGTGTGCCGGCCCCGGCTGCGCGGGCACTCGCGTGCCGACTGGACCACGGTGATCGCCTTCGGCATCGCCCTGGCCGGGATGAACGGCCTCTTCTACCAGGCCGCCGCCCGCATCCCCCTCGGCGCGGCGGTCACCCTGGAGGTGCTCGGCCCGCTCGCCCTCTCCGTCCTGGCCTCCCGCCGCGCGATCAACCTCCTGTGGGCCGGACTCGCCCTCGCCGGCGTCGTCCTGCTCGGCGGCAAGGGCTTCGACAGTCTCGACCCCCTGGGCGCCGCGTTCGCCCTGGGCGCCGGTGTCATGTGGGCGGCCTACATCGTCTTCAGCGCGCGGACCGGACGCCGCTTCCCCCAGGCCGACGGGCTCGCCCTGGCCATGGCGGTGGCGGCGGTCCTGTTCCTGCCGCTGGGCATCGCCGAGTCCGGTACGAAGCTCCTCGATCCGACGATCCTCGCCCTGGGCGCGGCGGTCGCGGTGCTCTCCTCCGTCCTCCCGTACACCCTGGAACTGCTCGCCCTGCGCCGCCTGCCCGCCTCCACGTTCGCCATCCTGATGAGCCTGGAACCGGCCATCGCCGCGACCGCCGGCTTCCTCGTCCTCAGCCAGGCCCTCACCCTCACCGAGGCCGCCGCCATCGCCCTGGTCGTCGCGGCGAGCATGGGCGCGGTACGGACCCAGGTGGGACGGGGGCGGGCGAAGGTGCCGGGGGACGATTCCTGACGATCGCGGCGACGGGGCGGGGCGCTCCGGTACCAGAGGGTTCCTCTGGATGATCACGCCCCGCTCGGAGCCTGGCGCCATCTGGCAGGTCACGCCCGACCCGCTTCCCTGACAGTCCGCGCAGGCCGATGCGGCCGCCCCGGCGCGGGCGCGGGGAAGCGACGCGGTCGCGCGCACCTCGCCGGCTGCCCGCGCCGCACCGGTCCCATGCCCCTCCCCACCCCGCCTCGTCCCTTCACTCCTGAACCGCCGGTGGACACGCCGGGATTCCAGAGCGGGCGGGAGGGCCACTCCGAGGCCGCCCGCCTACGCCCTGCTCCCCCTGCCCGGCGCACCCGGCGCACCCGGCGCACCCGGCGCACCTGACGTGTCCGACGCGCCCGGCCGCGACGGTCCCGACGCTCCCGAGGGAGGTGCCGGCGGCTCCCCCGGCCCCGTACCGGGGACTTCCGGCCCCGCGGAGCCGCTGACGGCGGGGGACCCGGCGACGGGCGGTCCTCCCGCGGGTGACACGGCATCCGGCGGTCCGGCATCCGGGGATGCCGCGGGAGGCGATTCGATGACCCTCTTCGGGGAGCAGCTCCTGGTCATCGCCATGTCCGAGATCCGCGACCTCATTCGGCGCAAGCCGGCGGAAGGGGGTGGCACACCCGGATGGGCACGGTGCACTTACCGGGAGGACGGGAGAACACCATGCTGGCCGGGGCGATCGGCGATGTCGTGCTGGAACTGCTGGCCAGTTGCCTGAACGGCCTGAACGGCCTGAGCGGTGTGGCTGTGGCAGCGCGGCAGACACGGCCGGGGCCTCCGGGCGCGGATGCGCGTCGTCGGCGCCCGCCCCGGCGACACCCGCCTGATCGTGATGAACAACAAGTACGGCGCTCCGGGCACCACCCCTCACTACGATGTGCAGGCGATGATCGAGGCAGCCGTCCTCAGCCACAGTCTGGAGTGCGAGGTCGAGACCGTCCGCGGCGACGACCTCCGGGGCAGCAACGGGAACAAGCCGGAGTTCTGCATAGGGGGCCCGCTCGGCTCGAACGTGCGGAGCGCGGGCCATCTCGCCCACAGCCTCCCCGGCGTCACGTTCCCTCCCTACACCCACCCGGACCATCCGCCGGCCATCGAGGCGGGCGGTGAGTTCTGCCACCGGGACCGCGAGAACCAGGGGTACGCGCTGCTCGCGAAGTTCACCGCTCCGGGAGGGTCCCGTCCCGTCATCCTCATCTGCGGGCAGAGCGCCGTCACCCACCACGCCGCCGCATACTTCCTCCGCCACTCGTACCGCCGGATAGCGGACGCCGTCTCCTCCACCGAACGCTTCTGCCTGATCCTGAAGATCCCCTCGGTCCGCACCTACGGCTTCCAGGGGGCCACCCTGGAACGCGACCTCACCGACGCGGTCTTCGCACCCGGGCCGTGGCGATCCCCGCGCACACGGCGCGTGGAGAGCGGCCGCACAATTCATGCAAGCACGCTTGCTTGTTTCTCGGTCCGCTGCCATGCTCCACGCAACCGCGCCGCACACCGTCGTGCCCCGAGGGGAGCGCCATCGTGTCCGATCCGTCGTCCGTGATCGACGATCTGCGTGAGGAGAGCGAGGAGGCCGACCGGCTCGTGGCCCGGCTCGGGCCCGAGGGGTGGGGGCTGGCGACGCCCGCCGCCGGGTGGAGCGTCACTCATCAGATCGCCCACCTCGCCTGGACCGACCGGTCGGCGCTGCTCGCCGTCACGGACCCGGAGGGGTTCCGTGGGCTGGTGGAGCGGGCGCTCGCCGCCCCGCACGCCTTCGTCGACGAGGGGGCCGAGGAATATGCCCGGCTCGCGCCCACCGAACTGCTCGCGCGGTGGCGCGAGGGGCGTGCGGCGCTGGAGAAGGCGCTGCGCTCGGCGCCGCCCGGGGCCCGCTTCCCCTGGTACGGGCCCCCTATGGCGGCGGCCTCCATGGCGACGGCCCGGCTCATGGAGACCTGGGCCCACGGGCTCGACATCGCGGACGCGACCGGTGTGGCGCGGCCACCCACCGGGCGGCTGAGACACGTGGCCCGGCTCGGGGTGCGGACCCGGGACTTCGCCTACGGAGTCCATGGCCTCACCCCGCCCGCCGAGCCCTTCCGCGTCGAACTCGTCGCACCGGAGAGCGCGGGCGGCGAGCTGTGGGGTTACGGGCCCGAGGACGCCCCGCAGCGGGTCACCGGGCCGGCGCTCGACTTCTGTCTCCTGGTCACCCGGCGCGCCCACCGCGCCGATCTCGCCCTCACCGCCGACGGGCCCGACGCCGACCGCTGGCTCGACATCGCCCAGGCCTTCGCCGGGCCGCCCGGGGGCGGACGTCCGCCGAAGGAGGAGGGCAGGGGCGGCCAGGGGCACACCCCGTGACGGCGGACCTGCGCATCGGCAACGTCTCCGGCTTCTACGGGGACCGCTTCGACGCCCTGCGCGAGATGCTCACCGGCGGTGAGCTCGACGTCCTCACCGGGGACTATCTCGCCGAGCTGACCATGCTCATCCTCGCCCGCGACCGGCTCAAGGACCCCTCAGCCGGGTACGCCCGCACCTTCCTGCGGCAGCTGGAGGAGTGCCTCGGCCTCGCCCACGAACGGGGGGTGCGCATCGTCGCCAACGCCGGTGGGATCAACCCCGCAGGACTCGCCGGCGCGGTACGGGAGCTGGCCGGGCGGCTCGGGATCCCGGTGCGGGTCGCGCACGTCGAGGGCGACGACCTCACCGGCCGGTACCCGGGGAGCCTCGCCGCGCACGCCTACCTCGGAGGCTTCGGCATCGCCGCCTGTCTGCGCGAGGGCGCCGATGTCGTCGTCACGGGGCGGGTCACCGACGCGGCCCTCGTCACCGGGCCCGCCGCCGCCCACTTCGGGTGGGCGCCGACCGATTACGACCGGCTCGCGGGGGCCGTCGTCACCGGGCACGTGCTGGAGTGCGGGACCCAGGCCACCGGCGGCAACTACGCCTTCTTCGAGGAGCGGCCCCCCGGCGACCTCCTGCGGCCCGGCTTCCCGCTCGCCGAGGTGCACGAGGACGGCAGCAGCGTCATCACCAAGCATCCCGGCACCGGCGGCTTCGTCGACATCGGCACCGTCACCGCGCAGCTGCTCTACGAGACCGGCGGCGCCCGGTACGCCGGGCCCGACGTCACCGCGCGGCTGGACACCGTACGGATCGGCCGGGAGGGGCCCGACCGGGTGCGGATCGAGGGGGTGCGGGGGGAGGCGCCGCCGCCCACGCTCAAGGTCGGGCTCAACCGGCTCGGCGGATTCCGCAACGAGGTCGTGTTCGTCCTCACCGGGCTCGGCATCGAGGCCAAGGCGGACCTCGTGAAGAGACAGATGACCGGCGCGCTCGCCACGTCGCCGCCCGCCGAGGTGCGCTGGGAGCTCGTACGTACCGACCGGGCCGACGCCGGTACGGAGGAGACCGCGAGCGCGCTGCTGCGGCTCGTCGTGCGGGACCCGGGGCAGGACGCGGTCGGACGGGCGCTGAGCGGGGCCGCCGTCGAGCTGGCGCTGGCCAGCTACCCCGGATTCCATGTGGTGGCGCCACCGGGAAAGGGCGCGCCCTACGGGGTCTTCGAGGATGTGTACGTCCCCCATGGTGCCGTCGGCCATGCGGCCGTCCTCCATGACGGACGCCGCCTTTCCGTGGCTCCTGCGCGGGAGACGGCCGTACTCGAGGAGGTGCCCCAGCCACAGCTTCCCGAGCCGCTGCCCGCAGGGGTCACCAGGCGCGTCCCGCTCGGGCTCCTCGCCGGTGCCCGCAGCGGGGACAAGGGCGGCAACGCCCACGTCGGGGTGTGGGTCAGGAGCGACGACGCCTGGCGGTGGCTCGCGCACGAACTGACCGTCGAGCGGCTGCGCGAGCTGGTCCCCGAGGCCGCCGGCCTGCTCGTCACCCGGCATGCCCTGCCCCGCCTGCGCGCCCTGAACTTCGTCGTCGAGGGCATCCTCGGCGAGGGCGTCGCCGCGCAGGCCCGTTTCGACCCGCAGGCCAAGGCGCTCGGCGAATGGCTGCGCTCCCGCCACCTGGACATCCCGGAGGCCCTCCTGTGACCGTCCTCGCATCCGCCCTGGACACGGCGGGCCCCGACTACCGGGCCCACCGCGAGACCATGCTCGGCAAGCTCGCCGCACTCGGCACCGAACACGCCAAGGCCCTCGCGGGCGGCGGCGAGAAGTACGTCGACCGGCACCGCGCGCGCGGCAAGCTGCTCGCCCGCGAACGCGTCGAACTGCTCCTCGATCCCGACACCCCGTTCCTGGAACTGTCCCCGCTGGCGGCCTGGGGCAGCGAGTACACGGTCGGCGCGTCCCTGGTCACCGGGATCGGGGTCGTCGAGGGCGTGGAGTGTCTGATCACGGCCAACGACCCGACGGTGCGCGGCGGCGCCAGCAACCCGTGGAGCCTGAAGAAGGCCCTGCGCGCCAACGACATCGCGCTCGCCAACCGGCTGCCCGTGATCAGCCTGGTGGAGTCCGGCGGCGCCGACCTGCCGTCCCAGAAGGAGATCTTCATCCCGGGCGGAGCCATCTTCCGCGACCTCACCCGGCTGTCGGCGGCCGGCATCCCGACCGTCGCCGTCGTCTTCGGCAACTCCACCGCCGGAGGCGCGTACATCCCCGGCATGTCCGACCACGTGATCATGGTCAAGGAGCGGGCGAAGGTGTTTCTCGGCGGCCCGCCGCTGGTGAGGATGGCCACCGGGGAGGAGAGCGACGACGAGTCCCTGGGCGGCGCCGAGATGCACGCGCGCGTGTCGGGCCTCGCCGACCACTTCGCCGTCGACGAGCCGGACGCCCTGCGCCAGGCCCGGCGGATCGTGGCCCGCCTGGGCCACCGCAAGGCGTACCCCGATCCAGGGCCGGCCGAGCCGCCCAAGTACGACCCGGAAGAACTCCTGGGCGTCGTGCCCGGCGATCTGAGGACCCCCTTCGACCCGCGCGAGGTGATCGCGCGGATCGTCGACGGCTCCGACTTCGACGCGTTCAAACCGCTGTACGGCACCAGCCTGACCACCGGCTGGGCCACCCTGCACGGCTATCCGGTCGGCATCCTCGCGAACGCCCAGGGGGTGCTGTTCAGCGAGGAGTCGCAGAAGGCCGCCCAGTTCATCCAGCTCGCCAACCAGCGCGACATCCCGCTGCTCTTCCTGCACAACACCACCGGCTACATGGTCGGCAAGGAGTACGAACAGGGCGGCATCATCAAGCACGGTGCCATGATGATCAACGCGGTCGGCAACTCGAAGGTCCCCCACCTGTCCGTGCTCATGGGCGCCTCCTACGGCGCCGGGCACTACGGCATGTGCGGGCGGGCGTACGACCCGCGGTTCCTGTTCGCCTGGCCCGGTGCCAAGTCCGCCGTCATGGGCCCCCAGCAGCTCGCCGGGGTGCTGTCCATCGTCGCCCGCCAGTCCGCGGCGGCGAAGGGACGGCCGTACGACGACGAGGCGGACGCGGCACTGCGCGCCATGGTCGAGCAGCAGATCGAGTCCGAGTCGCTGCCCGTGTTCCTGTCGGGGCGGCTGTACGACGACGGCGTCATCGACCCCCGCGACACCCGCACCGTCCTCGGCCTGTGCCTGTCGGCCGTCCACACGGCGCCCTACCAGGGCGTGCGCGGTGGCTTCGGCGTCTTCCGGATGTGAGGGGAACATGGTGATCAGTACTGTCCTCGTCGCCAACCGGGGCGAGATCGCCTGCCGGATCGCCCGCACCTGCGGCGAACTCGGCATCCGGACGGTGGCCGTGCACTCGGACGCCGACGCGAACGCGCTGCACGCGCGCGTCGCGGACGAGGCCGTACGCCTTCCGGGGGCGGCGCCCGCCGACACGTACCTGCGCGGCGACCTGATCGTGAAGGCCGCGCTCGCGGCCGGTGCGGACGCCGTGCACCCCGGCTACGGCTTCCTCTCCGAGAACGCAGGCTTCGCGCGCGCCGTACGCGACGCCGGCCTGGTGTGGATCGGACCGCCCCCGGACGCCATCGAGGCGATGGCGTCCAAGACACGTGCCAAGGAACTCATGGGCGTCGCGCCCCTGCGCGAGGTCACCGAGGCCGACCTGCCGGTCCTGGTGAAGGCGGCGGCGGGCGGCGGCGGACGCGGAATGCGCGTCGTACGGAGCCTCGCCGACCTGGACGCCGAACTGGCCGCCGCGCGCACGGAGGCCGCGAGCGCCTTCGGCGACGGCGAGGTGTTCGTCGAGCCGTACGTGGAGGAGGGCCGGCACGTGGAGGTGCAGGTCCTCGCCGACACGCACGGCACGGTGTGGGCGCTCGGCACCCGGGACTGCTCCCTGCAGCGCCGCCACCAGAAGGTGATCGAGGAGGCGCCGGCACCCGGTCTGACCGGCGAACTCACCGAGGAACTGCACACCGTCGCCGTACACGCAGCCCGCGCGGTGGGCTACACCGGCGCCGGGACCGTCGAGTTCCTCGTCGCCGGGGGCCGGGCGCACTTCCTGGAGATGAACACCCGGCTCCAGGTGGAACACCCGGTCACGGAGGCCGTGTTCGGCCTCGACCTCGTCGCCGAGCAGATCCGCGTCGCCGAGGGACACGCCCTCGGGGACGACCCGCCCCCCGTGCGCGGTCACGCCGTGGAGGCCCGCCTGTACGCCGAGGACCCCGCCCACGACTGGGCGCCGCAGACCGGCCGCCTGCACCGCCTCGCCGTCCCCGGCGAGGTCCGCCTGGACACCGGGTTCACCGACGGCGACGACATCGGCGTCCACTACGACCCGATGATCGCCAAGGTCGTCGCCCACGCCCCCACCCGCGCGGAGGCCGTCCGCAAGCTGGCCGCCGCCCTGGAGCGGGCGGCGGTCCACGGCCCCGTCACCAACCGGGACCTGCTCGTCCGCTCCCTGCGGCACCCGGAGTTCACCGACGGCCGCATGGACACCGGCTTCTACGACCGTCACCTGTCCGGGCTGACCGCACCGGCCCCCGACCCGTACGCTCCGCTCGCCGCCGCGCTCGCCGACGCCCACGGCCGGTCCCGGTTCGGCGGCTGGCGCAACCTGCCCTCGCAGCCGCAGGCCAAGCGGTACGCCGTGGCGGGCGAGGAGCACGAGGTCCGTTACCGGTACACACGGGACGGGTTCGTGGCGGACGGGGCGCGGGTGGTGCGTGCCGACGCCGGTCTCGTCGTCCTCGAAGTCGACGGCGTCCGGCGCCGCTTCGAGGTCAGCCGCTACGGCGACCGGGTGTGGGTCGACGGCACCGCCCTCACCGCCCTGCCGCGTTTTCCCGACCCCACTGCCCAGCCCGCCCCCGGCTCCCTCCTGGCCCCCATGCCGGGCACGGTCGTCCGCGTCGCCGACGGCCTGACCGAGGGAGCCGCCGTACGGGCCGGAGAGCCCCTGCTCTGGCTGGAGGCGATGAAGATGCAGCACAGAATCACGGCGCCGGTCACGGGGACGCTGAGCGCCCTGCACGCACAACCGGGACAGCAGGTGGAGGTCGGTGCCCTTCTGGCCGTCGTGGAGACGGACGCCCCCCGGGGCCTGCCCGACATGCGGATCCGCCGCGTGAGCGCGACCGGTCACACACCGCCCGCAGCCGAAGGAGACGCATGACCACCCTCATGGAATCCGAAGAGCACAAGGCGCTCCGGGAAGCCGTCGCCGCACTCGGCAACCGCTACGGCCGCGCCTACCTCACCCGCACAGTCGCCGAAGGCAACCACCCCGCCGAACTCTGGTCGGAGGCCGCCGAGCTCGGCTACCTCGGCGTCAACCTCCCCGAGGAGCACGGAGGCGGAGGCGGCGGCATCGCGGAACTCTCCATCGTCCTCGAAGAGCTCGGCGCCGCCGGCTGCCCGCTCCTGCTGCTGGTCGTCTCGCCCGCCATCTGCGGCACCGTCATCGCCCGTTTCGGCACCGGGGAACAGAAACGGGAGTGGCTGCCGGGTCTCGCCGACGGCACCCGCATCATGGCCTTCGGCATCACCGAACCCGACGCCGGGTCCAACTCCCACCGCATCACCACCACCGCGCGGCGCGACCCCGGCACCGGTGACTGGCTGCTCACCGGCCGCAAGGTCTTCATCAGTGGCGTCGACGTCGCCGACGCCACCCTCGTCGTCGGCCGCACCGAAGACGCCCGCACCGGACGTCTCAAGCCCTGCCTGTTCATCGTCCCCCGCGACACCCCCGGCTTCGAGCGCCGTCAGATCGACATGGAACTCCACGCCGCCGAGAAGCAGTTCGAGTTGACCCTCGACGACGTACACCTGCCCGCCGACGCACTCGTCGGTGGGGGAGAGGACGCCGGACTGCTCCAGCTCTTCGCCGGCCTCAATCCCGAACGCATCATGACCGCCGCTTTCGCGATCGGCATGGGCCGTTACGCGCTCGCCCGCGCTGTCGAGTACGCGCGTGAGCGCACGGTGTGGAAGGCGCCCATCGGTGCGCACCAGGCCATCGCGCACCCTCTCGCCCAGGCGCACATCGAGCTCGAACTGGCCCGCCTGATGATGCAGAAGGCCGCCCACCTCTACGACGCCGGCGACGACGCGGGCGCGGGCGAGGCCGCCAACATGGCCAAGTACGCCGCTGCCGAGGCCTGCGTGAAGGCCGTCGACCAAGCCGTGCACACCCTCGGCGGAAACGGCCTCACGCGTGAGTTCGGCCTTGCCTCGTTGGCAACCGCCGCGCGCGTGTCCCGTATCGCCCCGGTGAGCCGGGAGATGATTCTCAACTACGTCTCCCACCAGACCCTGGGCCTGCCCAAGTCGTACTAGTGTCCCGCGCCAGTGGTCCGGCGATGGATCCACCTCGTCCTGGCGGCCGAACTCCGTTCGCCGGACAAGCATGTTGACCGTCCGCAACTCAGCCAGAACTACCTGGGAATTCCAGGCGCAGGACACCGGGACGTCTTGGAGGAACCATGTTCCGAAGCGAGTACGCAGATGTTACGCCCGTCGAACTCCCCATTCACGAAGCTGTGTTCGCGCGCGCCGCCGAGTTCGGGAGCACCCCGGCACTCATCGACGGCACCGACGGCACCACCCTCACGTACGAGCAGGCGGACCGGTTCCACCGACGTGTGGCCGCCGCCCTCGCGGAGGCGGGCGTGCGCAAGGGTGACGTGCTCGCCCTGCACAGTCCCAACACGGTCGTCTTCCCCCTCGCCTTCTACGCGGCCACCCGCGCGGGTGCCTCGGTCACCACCATCCATCCGCTCGCCACCGCCGAGGAGTTCGGCAGGCAACTGGCGGACTCCGGGGCCCGCTGGATCGTCACCGTGTCACCGCTGCTCCACACCGCGCGCAGGGCGGCCGAACTCGCGGGCGGCGTCGAGGAGATCCTCGTCTGCGACAGCGCGCCCGGCCACCGGTCCCTGATCGACATGCTGGCCTCCACCGCCCCCGAGCCGCAGGTCGCCATCGACCCCGCCGAGGACGTCGCCACCCTGCCGTACTCCTCCGGCACCACCGGCACCCCCAAGGGCGTGATGCTCACGCACCGCCAGATCGCCACCAACCTCGCCCAGCTCGAACCGCTGATCACCGCCGGCCCCGGCGACCGCGTCCTCGCCGTGCTGCCGTTCTTCCACATCTACGGTCTGACGGCCCTGATGAACGCACCCCTGCGCCAGGGCGCCACCGTCGTCGTCCTGCCGCGCTTCGACCTGGAGACGTTCCTGGCGGCCATCCAGAATCACCGCATCACCGCCCTGTACGTGGCCCCGCCCATCGTCCTGGCCCTCGCCAAGCACCCCCTGGTCGCCGAGTACGACCTCAGCTCCCTGAAGCACGTCATCAGCGCCGCCGCTCCCCTGGACGCGAGCCTCGCCGCCGCCTGCTCGCAGCGGCTCGGCCTGCCGCCCGTCGGCCAGGCGTACGGCATGACGGAACTGTCGCCGGCCACCCACGTCGTCCCCCTGGACGCCATGGCCGACGCTCCACCCGGCACCGTCGGCAAGCTCGTCGCCGGCACCGAGATGCGCATCGTCGCCCTCGACGACCCGGCCAGGGACCTCGGCCCCGGTGAGTCCGGGGAGATCCTCATCCGCGGCCCCCAGGTCATGAAGGGCTACCTCGGCCGCCCCGACGCCACCGCCGCGATGATCGACGAGGACGGCTGGCTGCACACCGGCGACGTCGGGTACGTCGACGGTGGGGGAGGGTGGCTGTTCGTCGTCGACCGGGTCAAGGAACTCATCAAGTACAAGGGCTTCCAGGTCGCCCCTGCCGAACTCGAGGCGCTGCTCCTGACCCACCCCGGCATCGCCGACGCCGCCGTCGTCGGCGTCTACGACGACGACGGCAACGAGGTCCCGCACGCCCACGTCGTCCGCGGGCCGTCCGCCCCCGGGCTCTCTCGGAGCGAGGTCATGATGTACGTCGCCGAACACGTCGCCCCGTACAAGCGGGTCCGCCACGTCACGTTCATCGACGCCGTCCCCCGCGCGGCCTCCGGGAAGATCCTGCGCCGCGAGCTGCGGGCACAGTCCAAGGAGCCCTCGTGACCCTGATCGGCCGCACGCGCGCGCGGGGCGTCGAGACCCTCAGCCTCGACGCCCCCGAGCGCCGCAACGCCCTGTCCGCCGCCCTCGTCACCGAGCTGGCCGACGCGCTCACCGACGCCGGCGAGGACGGGGACGTCCGCGCGGTCGTGCTCACGCACACCGGGAACACCTTCAGCGCGGGCGCGGACCTGCGCCATCCGCCGGCCCCGCAGGCGCTGACCGGGCTGTTGCGGCAGCTCGTCGAACTCCCGAAACCGGTCGTCGCGCGGGTCACCGGGCACGTCCGCGCGGGCGGCCTCGGCCTGCTCGGCGCCTGCGACGTCGCCGCTGCCTCGGACACGGCCACATTCGCCTTCACCGAGGTCCACATCGGGGTCGCCCCGGCCGTCGTCTCCCTGCCGCTGCTGCCCCGCACCGACCCGCGCGCGCTGGCCCGCTACTACCTCACCGGGGAGCGCCTCGACGCCGCGGAGGCCGTCCGCACCGGCCTGCTCACCGCGTCGGGCAAGGACGTCGACGAGGTCCTCGCCCCGGTCCTCGACGGGCTGCGCCGGGCCGCACCCGAGGCCCTGGCCGAGACGAAGCGGCTGCTCACGGCTAGGGTGCTGGAGACCTTCGACCGGGACGCCGCCGACCTGACCGCGCTCTCGGCCCGTCTCTTCGCCTCCGCCACCGCACGTGAGGGGATGACGGCCTTCCTCGAACGACGGGACCCGCAATGGGCGGTGTGAGCACGACCGACCGCAGCGACCGCAGTGACCGTGCCGAGCGCGTCCCCAAGCAGGACCGCAGCAGGGTCACCCGGCAACGGCTCCTGGAAGCCGCCGTGGCCTGCCTCGCCGAACGCGGCTGGGCGGGCTCCACGGTCCTCGTCGTCGCCGAACGCGCGGGCGTCTCACGGGGAGCGGCCCAGCACCACTTCCCGACCCGCGAGGACCTCTTCACGGCCGCCGTCGAATACGTCGCCGAGGAACGTTCCACCGCCCTGCGCGCCCTCTTCCCCGACGGCACGGCCGCCGGCGACCGCCGCGCGGTGGTCACCGCGCTGGTCGACCTCTACACCGGGCCCCTGTTCCGCGCCGCCCTCCACCTGTGGGTCGCCGCCTCCAACGAGGAGCAGCTGCGGCCCCGTGTGACCGAGCTCGAGTCCCGCATCGGACGCGAGAGCCACCGCGTCGCCGTGGACCTCCTCGCCGCCGACGAGACCCGCCCCGGCGTCCGCGAGAGTGTCCAGGGACTCCTCGACATGGCCCGCGGCCTGGGTCTCGCCACCCTCCTCACCGACGACGCGGCCCGGCGCGGGCGGGTGGTGCGACAGTGGGCGACACTGCTGGACGAGGTGCTGGACTGAGGCACCGGGGCGAAGCGCCGCGGACGGGGCCGGCCGGGCAGGGGCCCCACGGTGGTCCGCGGCTCCGCTCACGCGCTCACGGGCTCAGCCGCTCCACCGTCCAGCCGGCGTCCGGCCGGGCCGTGTAGCGCAGGCGGTCGTGGAGGCGGTTCTCGCGGCCCTGCCAGAACTCGACCGCCCGCGGGGCCACCCGGAAGCCGCCCCAGTGCGGCGGGACCGGCACCTGCTCGCCCTCCGGGTACCGGGCCGCCAACTCCGCGTACGTCGCGTCCAGGCCCGTACGGCCGGCCAGTACCGACGACTGGCCGCTCGCCCACGCGCCCAGCTGCGAGCCGCGCGGGCGGGTGCGGAAGTAGGCGGCCGTCTCGTCCCGGCCGGTGCGCCGCGCGACGCCGGTGACGATGACCTGCCGGGCCATCGGATGCCATGGGAACAGCAGCGAGACGTGCGGGTTGGCGGTCAGTTCGCGCCCCTTGCGGGAGTCGTAGTTCGTGTAGAACACGAACCCCCGCTCGTCGAAGTGCTTCAGCAGCACCGTGCGGGAGCTGGGCCGGCCCTGCGTATCCGCCGTGGACACGACCATCGCGTTCGGCTCGAACAGGCCGCCGTCCGTCGCCGCCTGCCTGAACCAGCGCGCGAACTGCTCGACGGGGGTGGCGGCCAGGTCGGTCTCGGAAAGCCCCTCGGCCCGGTACTGCTTGCGCATCGAGGCGGGATCGAAGGGAACGGAGTCTCGGGCGGTCACATGGTCATCCTGCCGCATGAGCGGACCCCGTGGGCGGTGAGTCCGCAGGTCCGTACGGGCAGGGCCCGTAGGGCGCGCACGCGCGGGGGGCCGCCCGGAGTTCAGTGGCACTGAGTGCCGCAAGCACTCCCCAAAACTGGCACTCAGGGATATCGTTGCTGGGCAACTGCTCCGGTTGGGTGGCCGTCGACCGGGCATCACAGGGGTGACGTCCCGGACCGCGAGTCCTCGCGATGACGACCGTGGATCCACCGGACGCGCACTCACCTCAGCAGACCGACCGGTCACCGACCGGCCGACTCACCGACCGGCCGGCGCGTGGCCGTCCCACCCACACGGCCATCCGCCGCCCATCATCATGAGGAGCCGCCTGATGTCCGACTTCGTACCCGGGCTCGAAGGAGTCGTCGCGTTCGAAACGGAGATCGCCGAACCGGACAAGGAGGGCGGTGCACTCCGGTACCGGGGCGTCGACATCGAGAACCTGGTCGGGCACGTCTCCTTCGGGAACGTCTGGGGCCTTCTCGTCGACGGCGCCTTCAACCCCGGTCTGCCGCCCGCCGAGCCCTTCCCGATCCCCGTCCACTCCGGTGACGTCCGTGTCGACGTCCAGTCCGCGCTCGCCATGCTGGCACCGGTCTGGGGCCTGAAACCGCTCCTCGACATCGATGCCGAGCAGGCCCGCGACGACCTCGCGCGGGCCGCCGTCATGGCCCTCTCCTACGTCGCCCAGTCCGCGCGCGGCCAGGGCCTGCCCATGGTCCCGCAGAGCGAGATAGACAGGGCGCGGTCCGTCGTCGAACGCTTCATGATCCGCTGGCGCGGTGAACCCGACCCCAGGCACGTCGCCGCCGTCGACGCGTACTGGACCTCCGCCGCCGAGCACGGCATGAACGCCTCCACCTTCACGGCCCGCGTCATCGCCTCCACCGGCGCGGACGTGGCCGCGGCCCTCTCGGGTGCCGTCGGTGCCATGTCGGGTCCCCTGCACGGCGGCGCGCCCTCGCGCGTCCTCGGCATGATCGAGGAGATCGAACGCACCGGGGACGCCGAGGCGTATGTGAAGGGTGCGCTCGACCGGGGCGAACGCCTCATGGGCTTCGGCCACCGCGTCTACCGCGCCGAGGACCCCCGCGCCCGTGTGCTGCGCCGCACCGCCCGCGATCTCGGTGCCCCGCGCTTCGAGGTCGCCGAGGCGCTGGAGAAGGCCGCCCTGGCCGAGCTCCACGCACGCCGTCCCGACCGCGTCCTGGCCACCAACGTCGAGTTCTGGGCCGCCATCGTCCTGGACTTCGCCGAGGTGCCGGCCCACATGTTCACCTCGATGTTCACCTGTGCCCGTACCGCGGGCTGGTCGGCCCACATCCTCGAGCAGAAGCGCACCGGCCGCCTGGTCCGCCCCTCCGCCCACTACACAGGCCCCGGCAGCCGCGACCCGCACGAGATCGAGGGGTACGCGGACATGGCCGGCCGGGCCTGAGAGCGGGCTTCCGGAAAGGCACGGAAACGCAGACGACCCGCGAGCCTGGTCCTCCAGAGGAGGGGCCGGCCGGACGTACCGGCGACTCGCGGGTCGGGCGACTGCGTTGGATTGGGCCGGCTGCGTGCCTCACGCACACGCTGGTCCGGCGCCGAACCGAGTACGGCGACGGGCTACTGGCCCGCAGCCACCTCTTCCGTCCGGTATGCGTACATCTGCCGAACCACCTCCTTTCCGGAATGCCACCACCCTAGGAAACGCCCCGCCGTCCGATCAACCGCTTTTTCGAGATACTGACCGTCGGCCGTGTCGCCGCTGGTCACCTGCCGTGCGGCGGACGGGAGACACGGGGCGGCGGGCGATCGAGGGCGGGGCGGTGTCCGAGGAGCGGATCGGCTGCGCGCGGGTCATGGCGGACGGGGACCGGGCGTACGTGTGGGACCACCGGGTTCGACTGCGCCACCATGACGATCCCCGACGACGTGGTCGACCAGACCGGGCAATGCCGGCGGAACCTCGGGGCGGCCCCGGACGGGGCGGGGCGCACCTTCCCGCAGTGGTGCTGCGGGTGCGGTGCCCGCTGCCCGCGCGGGAGGACTCCGGGCCGAGCCGTGACGGCCGGTGCCGAGGGCTGCTTCGGCGGGACCCGCCCCGCGGCCACCACGCAGGTGTGCGGGCTCGCCGACCCGCGGACGAGGATCGAGATCGAGGTGGACGCCCGGCGGGGGAGCGGCGGCCGAGCGGCTGCCGAGCGGAAACGGGCGCGAAATGCCGGTGGGGTACAACGATTCCCTCAATGTTGCGGGAACCCGGTGTGCGCTGAGTCACGTTCAAGTTGAATGATGGCAAGTGGGTGGACCGACGTGCCGTACGTAGGACGCAGCTGCAGGGGGTCCAGGTGAGTGCTTCCCGACGTAGTGGGACCACTGACGAAGTGGGGCCCGACGAGCCCGGGCGGGAGAGTCCGGGCGGTTCCGATCTGCTGGCCGCGTTGCTGGACGGCATGGACGCCGCCCTGTGCGCCTTCGACGCGGACGCGGTGGTGACGCACTGGAACCGCGAGGCCGAGCGCATCCTCGGGTGGACCGCGGCCGAGGCCGTGGGCCGGCGGGGCTTCGCCGGATGGGCGGTGCGCGGCGCGGACGCGGCGGAGGTGGAGGCCCGGCTGACGTCGGCCATGGAGGCCTCGGGCCGGCAGGTGCACGAGTTCGCGCTGCTGACCAAGGACGGCGGCCGGGTGCTGGTGCGGACCCAGTCCGCGGCCGTACGCGGGCCCGACGGGAAGCCGGCGGGTGTGTACTGCGCGTTCAGCGAGGTGCACACGCAGATCGACCTGGAACGGTCGATCGCGCTGAGCGAGGCGCTGCTGGAGGAGGCGAGCTGGGGCGTCGTCCTCGTGGACGCCGACCTGCGGCCCACCGTGGTGAACGCGCACGCGGCGAAGGCGCTCGGCACCGGGCGCACCTCCGTGCTGGGGCGGCCGCTCGGGGAGCTGCTGGCGCAGGGGGTGGAGGAGCTGGAGAGCGCGCTCACCCATGTGCTGGCGGAGGGTGCTCCGCCCGCGCCCGCCGAGATCTGGGTAAGTGTGCGGGAGCCGAAGGGCGAACGGCGGCGGTGCTGGCGGTGCGGCTTCGTGCGGCTGGCGTCGCCGCTGGCGGAGGAGCCGGTGCCGCTCGGTGCGGGCTGGCTGTTCCAGGACGTGACCGAGGCCCGGCAGAGCGAGCAGGAGGCGTCGCTGGTGCGGTTCCGGGCGCAGCAGCTGCACCGGGCGGCGCGGGCGGCGGCCGAGTGCGAGGACCCGGCCGAGGCCGTCACCGTCCATCTGGACTTCGCGCTCGCCGGATTCGCCGACCACGCGCTGATCGACCGTGTGGCGGACCGGGCGGCCGACGCGGCCGACGCGGCCGACGAGGCGGAGGGCGCGGAGAGCGCGGGCCGGGTCCGGCTGGTGCGGATCGCGGCCACGCCGTCCGGGGCGCCGGGACCGAGCCGGCTCGCCGGGCAGGCGGGGCTGCCGGTGCGGTACGGCCCGGGCCACCCCGCCCTGCGGTGTGTCGAGCGGGCCGGTTCCGTACGGGCCGACTCGGGGGCGGTGACGGCACCGGAGGCGCGCGCGTGGGCGGTGTCCCGGCAGTGGCCCGCGGACGCGGCGCACGCCCTGTGCACGGTGCTGCGCAGCCGCGGACGGACGCTCGGTGCCGTGACGTTTCTGCGCGGCCCGGGACGCAACGCCTTCGAACGCCCCGACGCGATGTACGCGGAGGACGTGGCCCTCCGCATCGCCACGGCCCTGGACCTGGCGGGAGTGACCGGGCAGCCGGAGTGACGGCGGGGCCCGGTGCCGGGCTTCAGCGCCGGAATTCAGTGCCGGTAGAAGATCCGGTCGGCGTACTGCTCCAGGATGCGGCCGTTCCAGTCGTGGCCGCCGTCGACGTTGCCGGAGCGCAGGAGGGGCGGCTCGATGCCGCGGTCGGCCAGGGTGGCGGCCGCGGTGGCCATGACCGCCTGGAGGAGGGCCGCGGTGACGACGGTGGAGGCGGGGGCGAAGGGGGCGGGGACGTTGTCCAGGGTCAGCTCCGCGTCACCGACCGCGATCTTGGAGTCCAGGACGAGATCGCAGTGGTCCTTGAGGTAGGTCCCCGACGCGTGCCGGGACGTCGTCCTTGTCGCGTACGCCACCGAGGTCACGCCGATGACCTTCAGACCCAGGGCGCGGGCGTTCATGGCCATCTCCACGGGCAGCGCGTTGCGCCCGGACAGGGAGACGATCACCAGCGCGTCGCCCGCGCGGGCCGGGGACGAGTCGAGCACGGCGCCCGCGAGCCCGTCGACGCGTTCGAGGGCCGAGCCGAGGGTGGCCGGCATGACGTCGACGCCGACGACGCCCGGGACGGCCAGCAGGTTCATCAGGGCGAGTCCGCCCGCGCGGTAGACGACGTCCTGCGCGGCGAGCGAGGAGTGGCCGGCGCCGAAGACGAAGAGGCGTCCGCCGCCCGAGACCGTGTCGGCGAGCAGGGTGCCCGAGGCCGCGACGGAGTCGGCCTCCTCGTCGCGGACCCGGTGCAGCAGGTCGATCGCGGCGTCGAGGAACCGGCCGGCCGGCGTGCGGTCGCTCATGCGGCATCCCTTCGGGGTGGACTGCTGCCGATCACCGTGCGGTCCGGACCAGCGCCGTGTCAATATGACGGCCCGAGGGTCCGGGAAGCCCTTCGCGGCGGTCCTGCACCCCCCCTGTACCACCCCGCGCATACCCTTCGTTTCCACGGTGCGCCCCGATTGTCGGCGCCATGCGTCAGAATTGGGTTCAGGGCCAGCGCATGCGCCGGATGAGCCGTCCAGCCTCCGGCAGAGCCAATCGCAGATCTCATCGAGGGGCACGTATGTCCGGACTGATCGACACTACGGAGATGTATCTCCGCACCATCCTCGAGCTGGAAGAGGAAGGCGTGGTCCCCATGCGCGCCCGGATCGCGGAGCGGCTCGACCAGAGCGGGCCGACGGTCAGCCAGACGGTGGCGCGGATGGAGCGCGACGGCCTGGTGTCCGTCGCGGCCGACCGCCACCTGGAGTTCACCGACGAGGGCCGCCGGCTCGCCACCCGCGTGATGCGCAAGCACCGCCTCGCCGAGTGCCTGCTCGTCGACGTGATCGGCCTGGAGTGGGAGCAGGTGCACGCCGAGGCCTGCCGCTGGGAGCACGTGATGAGCGAGGCCGTCGAGCGCCGCGTGCTGGAGCTGCTGCGGCACCCCACCGAGTCGCCCTACGGCAACCCGATCCCGGGCCTGGAGGAGCTGGGCGAGAAGGACGGCGCCGACCCGTTCCTGGACGAGGGCATGGTGTCCCTGGCCGAACTCGACCCCGGCCTCGAGGGCAAGACGGTCGTGGTGCGCCGTATCGGCGAGCCGATCCAGACGGACGCGCAGCTGATGTACACGCTGCGCCGGGCGGGCGTCCAGCCCGGTTCGGTGGTCAGCGTGACGGAGTCGGCGGGCGGTGTGCTCGTGGGCAGCAGTGGTGAGGCGGCCGAGCTGGAGAAGGACATCGCCTCGCACGTGTTCGTCGCCAAGCCGTAGTTGTATCCGTGTCTGTGTCCGGTCGACTCGACCGGCGTGGAAGGAAGGTGCGGAGCCGGTGCGATCGCGCCGAATCCGGGACCGAGTGCGTCGAAGCGCAGCGCTCGCCCGGTTCGCGTGCGAGGCTGGCGCGTGAGGCATATGGCCTGAGGGGCTCTTGGCCGGGCCGGCAGCGCTGCCATCCGGCCGGGGAGGGGCGGGAGGATGTGCCGTGACCACGTGAGGAGCCCCGGCGCCGCACGGCGCCGGGGCCTGTCCTCCCCTGTGCTGACCCGGAGCCCCGAGCTCCCAGGGTCATCCCCTGCGGACCGGTTTCCCCGAGTGGTCCGCCCCCCTCGTTGAAGATCTCCCCCCGGCCGTGGCGACCAATCCTCGAACAGGGTCACTCGAACGAGGGGTATTGGCGACTGGAACCGCATTCTCGAAAGCGCATTCGATAGTCTGTGGGGCGGCAACAGCAGGCAGGGCAAGCAGCACGGCAGGCAGCGAGCTGGGGGTGCCAAGACGATGGCGCGACGCATCGACGTGACGGGGGCGGACGGCATACGTCTCGCCGCCTGGGAGTTCGGCGACCCGCCCAAGACCGGCAGCGACCCGGCGGAGCGCACGAGCGTGCTGTTACTCCACGGGCTCATGGGCCGCGCCTCGCACTGGGCGTCCACCGCCCGCTGGCTCTCCGCGCGGTACCGGGCGGTCGCCCTCGACCAGCGTGGCCACGGTCGCAGCGACAAGCCCGCGCAGGCCTCGTTCACCCGGGACGCCTACGTCGACGACACCGAGGCGGCCCTCGAACAGCTGGGCCTCGGCCCGGCCGTCCTCGTCGGCCACGGCATGGGCGCGCTCACCGCCTGGCAGTTGGCCGCCAAACGACCCGACCTGGTGCGCGGGGCGATCATCTGTGACATGCGGGCCTCCGCGCTCGGGGCCGCCTCGCAGCGCGAATGGGCGCAGTGGTTCAAGGCCTGGCCCGTCCCCTTCGCCACGCTCGCCGACGTCCGCAAGTGGTTCGTCGAGGACGACCCGTGGGTGGAGCGTCCGAACCCGGCCCGCGGCGAGTTCTACGCCGAGGTGATGGCCGAGTCCCCGGACGGCTGGCGGCCGGTCTTCGACCCCGGCCAGATGCTCCGTTCCCGCGAGACCTGGGTGTACGACGCGCACTGGGAGGAGCTGGCCCAGGTGCGGTGCCCGACCTTGGTGGTCCGCGGCCTCGACAGCGAACTGGGCCGTGCGGAGGCCCAGGAGATGGTCCGTGTCCTGCCCCGCGGCCGGTACGCGGAGGTGGCCGACGCCGGCCACCTCGTCCACTACGACCAGCCCGACGCCTGGCGCACGGCCATCGAACCCTTCCTGGACACCCTCCGGGACACCTGAGCCCCGGGCGTCCCCGGCCCTCGCCGGGTCCACAGGCCGTGCCGCGTACGCCGCCGCGGGTCACAGGCCCCGTGCCGGCAGGCCCGCCGCGTGCCCGCCCCGCCCGGCGGGCCCGTGTCCCCGCCCGGTTCCGGTGCTGTGTCGGCCCGAGGCGGTGTGCCGCCTGCCTGCCTGCCGTGGGTGCCGTGTACGCCGTCCCGTATCCGGCCGTCGATGCCGACGCGTCCGCGGGAAGTCCGCCTCGCGGCTCGTCGGCCAGGCCGCCCGGCGCCGCCCCGGTCCGCGCCCCGCCCGGCGGGTCCGTGTCCCCCGCTCAGCTCCCGGGCGTCTCCACCGCGTGGTGGTGGGCCGCAGACGACCGCAGGCCGCCGCATGCCGTGCATGCCCGTTCCGCGCCCACGGCCCCGTGCCCGTTTCCCCGCCGGCCACCCGGAGCCACCCCGGCCGCACCCCGTTCCCGTGCCGCCCGGTGGGCGCCCTCAGCCCTTGCTGACCGTCGTGAGGATCTCCGGCAGGCGGTGCCGTGCTCGGGGCCGCGCGGCACAGGCCGAGGACGGGGGGACGAGTCGTGCGCGCCGCGACCCTCTCCCGCCGCGTGCGCCACCGCTTCCACCGTTCCTACCGCTTCCGCTGATCCCGGCGGTCCCGGCGGTCCCGGCGGTCCCGGCGGTCCTGGCGGTCCTGGCGGTCCTGCCGGTCCTGCCGGTCGCGGCCGCACGCGTACGCCAGCGGCGGGATCAGCTCCGCGGCGTCCGGCAGCCACCGGTTCGCAGGTGTGGGTCTGCTGGCCCACTGCACGGCCCCCTTGGACCCGAACCGCGTGGGCGGGGCCGCCACGTACATCCCCTCACCCCGCACGGTCAGATCGAGCGGGGACAGCGACCAGCCCAGGGAACGGATCAGGGCCGGCGCCTTCGCGGCGGCGCCGGGGAGCACGAAGAACTCCATGCGCCGGGCGGGCGTCAGGGTCACCGGACCGAGCGCCAGTTCCATCCGCTCCATCCGGGCCAGTGCCAGGAACCCGGCCGTCTCGGGAACGGAGATCGTGTCGAAGGAGTGGCCGGTGGGCAGCAGGATCGAGGCCGTCGGCCGCATCTGCCACATGCGGCGGACGGCGCTCGCACTGCCGGTCGCCTGGCCCGCCCAGTCGGAGCGCGCCGGGTGTGCGCCGGGTGCCGGGCACTCGACGACACCGCACGAGCAGCGGTGCACCCCGGCGACAGCCTCCAGCCAGGTGCCCGGAAACACGTCCCAGTGTCGCTCCTCGGTATAGCGAACCGCGGTGTCCAGCAGGGTTTCCCCGTGCTGCTTCGGGATCTGTCCGGCATCGGTCCCGGGGATCGTCTCTTCCACGGTGAACACAACTACGTCCGCCACCAGGGGTTACGCCCGTGCCCGTGCGCGGGGGAGGGGCACCTGCCCGTGGTCGGGGCGCATGGGTGCATGTGCGGGGGCGCGCGTGGGGATCGGTGCCCGCGGGTGGGTAGCCAAGGGTGGGTGGTCAGGACGGGGCCGACATCCGCTGTTACCTCGTCAATTCGTACATGCCTCGCATCTTCGGCACCTCGGCGGGGCATTGATCTTCCCGGCCGGAACTTTCGCCCCTTCACGAGGGGAGTTGTCAGGGGACGGGCGGGCTCGGCCGCCGAAGACACGTCAACTCGGTGCGCGGGCAGGCACCGCAGCCTCAGGGGGTATGCCATGGCCGCAAGGCCTCTCGTCGCGCGGCAGCCGAACGAACGACTGCAGGCGCTCATCCAGGAAGCCGGGTGCTCCAACGCCGGGCTGGCCCGCAGAGTCAACATGTGCGGTGCCGAACACGGCCTCGACCTGCGGTACGACAAGACGTCGGTGGCCCGCTGGCTGCGCGGACAGCAGCCGCGGGGCCGGGCACCGGTGATCATCGCGGAGGCGCTCGGGCGCAAGCTGGGCCGTACGGTCACGATCGACGAGATCGGCATGGCCAACGGCAAGAACCTCGCGTCGGGTGTCGGTCTCCAGTTCTCGCCGACGGTACTGGGGGCCATAGAGCAGGTCTGCGAGCTGTGGCGCAGCGACGTGGGCCGACGGGACTTCCTGTCCGGCTCCCCCGTCGCCGCGTCCGCGCTGGTGGAGCCGAGCCGGGACTGGCTGATCACCGCCCCCGACCCGCAGGTCGCGCGCTCGGCCGGGCCGCGGGTCGGCCGCTCCGACGTGGCGGCCGTACGGGCCATGACGCAGTCCCTGGTGGACCTGGACCACCAGTACGGCAGCGGGCATGTGCGCCCGGTCGTCGTGCACTACCTCAACAGCGTCGTCTCCGGGCTGCTCGCCGGATCGTACCGGGAGGCCGTCGGGCGCGAGCTGTTCGCGGCGGTCGCCCGACTGACCGAACTGGCTGGGTACATGGCCGTCGACACCGGGCAACCGGGCCTCGCCCAGCGCTACTACGTCCAGGCGCTGCGGCTGGCCCAGGCGGCCGGCGACCGGGGGTACGGCGGGTACGTGCTCGCCGCCTCCATGAGCCATCTGGCCGCGCAGCTCGGAAACCCGCGCGAGATCGCGCAGTTGGCGCGGGCGGCCCAGGAAGGCGCGCGCGGACGGGCGACCCCCCGTGCGGAGGCCATGTTCCGGGCCGCGGAGGCACGCGGGCACGCGCTGATGGGTGACACGTACGCCGCGCAGGAAGCGGCCGGGCGCGCGATCAGCGCCATGGAGGCGGCCGATCAGGCCTCGGGGGACGATCCCGTGTGGATCACACACTTCGACACGGCCTACCTGGCCGACGAGTTGGCGCACTGTCACCGGGACCTGGGCCAGGCCGAGGCCACCGCGCGGTACGCGCGCGAGTCGCTGGACGGGCATCCCGAGTCGCGGGCGCGGCGCCGGGCGATCGGCTATGTGCTGCTCGCCACGGCGCAGGTGCAGCAGCGGGAGGTCGAACAGGCCTGCAGCACGGGCCTGAAGGCGGTGGAACTGCTCGACGGGCTCAGGTCCGACCGGGGAGCCGAGTACCTGGAGGACTTCCAGCAGCAGTTGGAGCCGTATCAGGGGGAGGCGGTGGTACGGGAGTTCGGCGCGCGCACGGCCCTGCCCGCGGTGGCGTGAGCACGGCGGGGCGGCTGTACGGGACCGGTGGGGCACCGCAGGGGTGTGGCCGGAGGCCGGTCGTCGGGTGAACTCGGCGGCCGGTGACGGGTGAACGTGCGGGCAGCGCGGGGCCGACACGGGAACGGGGCGGAGGAGGCGACGTGAGCAGTGTGCGGTGACCCGGTTTTGTTACCGCGCTCACAGGGCATGAGATCAGGTCCTGTGCTGCGTGGCACCGGGCTCCGGGGACCCGGTAGCGTGAGCCGACGATCCACAAGGTTCCCCATGGGTAGGAGTCCCGGTGACGCAGAGTGGACAGGGCGAGGAGCCCTCGGCGCGCCCCGCGCGCGAAGGCATCGTGCTGCCCTCCGACGGCGGCGGGCCCTTGCTGCCGGGCATGACGGGTACCCCGGCCGGTCCGGTCCCGCCGGGCGGACGGGCGCCCGGCGGGACCGGACCGGCCGGCGGCCAGACCTGGGGCACGCCGTGGGGGCCCGAGCAGCAGACGCCGCCCGCGCCCGCGTCGCGGCCGCAGTCCGGCCAGGAATGGCAGTCGTCCCCGCCCGCCCAGCAGTGGGGCACGCAGGAACCGGCGCCCTGGGGCACACAGGGCCCGGCCCACGGCGGGACTCACGGTGCCCCCTCCTCGTACGCTCCGACGTACGCCCCGAACGCCGGCGGCCCTTCCGCGCCGATGCCGCCGCAGGCCACCGGCCGGGAACCCGGCCACGGCGGACACGGGAGCGGTGAGGCCCACGGCTCCGCCCCGGGGGAGACGGACGGTTACGGGCAGCAGGGCGAAGACGCTCCGCCGCCGCAGCAGGGTTTCGGGTACGGCGCGTACGGCTCCGGCGGGGCGGGCACGCCGCCCGACGGGTCGGAAGGGGCCACCCAGTTCATGCCGCCGGTGCCCGCCGCCCCCGCGGACGAGGGCGCGACCCAGTTCATACCCCCGGTGGGCCCGGGAGCGCTGCCTCCCGAGATGCCCGCCGCACACGACTCCGAAGCGACCCGGTACCTGGGTCTGCCCGCCCAGGGCGGGGCCGGCCGGGCCGGCGGGCCGCCACCGCCCGCGGGCAACCCCGACGCCGAGGCCACCCAGTTCATGGCACCGGTGACCGACCGGCCCCAGGGCACGCCGTACGTCGCCGCGCCCGGTACTCCCGCCGGTCTGCCCGCCGACGAGGGGAACCGGCAGCCGCCCGCCGAGTTCGACAACCTCTTCCGCGCCTCCGGCGGCGAGGACCCGGCCGGGTCCACCCAGCAGATGCCCCGTGTCGAGCACCAGCGGCCTTCCGCCCCTCCGCAGGCCGGACACGGCACCGGCGGTGGCCGGCGTGCCGCCCGTCAGAACGAGGGCGGAGGCAGGGGCGGCCGGGGCGGCCGTACGGGTTCGAAGGTGCCGCTGATCGCGGCGGTCGGCGTCGGTCTCGTCGTGCTCGGCGTCGGGGCGGGCGCCCTGCTCGGCGGCGGGGACGACGACGGCGACAGCAGCCGGGCGGTCTCCGCCGCCACGCCCGCGAGCGAGGCGCCGTCGGCCGAGCCGTCGGCCGAGCCGTCCGTCGACCCGGTCCGGCAGCAGGCCGTCGAGCTGGACAAGCTGCTGGCCCACAGCGGCGACAGCCGGTCCGCCGTGATCAACGCGGTGGAGGACGTGAAGGTCTGCAAGGACCTCCAGCAGGCGGCCAAGGACCTGCGGGACGCGGCCGGACAGCGCAACCAGCTCGTCACCGACCTGACCACGCTCTCGGTGGACGAACTGCCCGAGCACGCGGCGCTGACCACCGCACTCACCAAGGCGTGGCAGGCGTCGGCGTCGGCCGACAACCACTACGCGGCCTGGGCCGACCAGACCGCGGGCGAGAAGGGCTGCAAGAAGGGCCAGGCCCGTTCGACCGGCGAGACCGAGGCCGCCAACAAGGCCAGTGGCACCGCGACCGCCGAGAAGACCAGGGCCGCCGAGCTGTGGAACGCGATCGCCAGGCAGCACGGCCTGACCGAACGGCAGCCGACCCAGCTGTGACCGGCCCGGCTCCGGCCGGGTGGGCGTCCTGCCCGTGCGTCAGGCCAGATCGGCGTCCTGCAGGGTGTCCGTCACGTCGATGAAGCCGTCGCGGCCGGACACGAGCCGGCCGTCCTCGACCTCCTGGAAGGTCACGTTGGCGTTGACCAGCCGGGGGAAGCCGACGGCGGCCAGCTTGTCCTGGAACTGCCAGCGCAGGGTGGGGGTGAGCCCGCCCGTCTCGACCTTCAGTCCGTCGTCCAGCGTCCGGGTCACGGTGTCGGCGCCGACCTCGCCGTCGCCGAGCGACTCGACGACCTGCCGGAACACCGTGTAGGCGATCCAGGTGGTCTGCACACCGGCGTCGGCGGGGTCGATCCGGTTGTCGCCGAACGCCTCCTTCTTGATGACCTCCTTCATCGGGTCCCAGAGCTCGTCGCTCGACGCCGGGTACCAGCCGGTGACGTACGACCCCTCGTACGGACCCGACGCCCCGCCGGTCGCGTTGATCGTCGTCTGGTCGACGCTGCCCAGCACGGTCGCGGTGCGCACGTCCGGGTAGTCGGCGCGGGCGCGGCGGAAGGAGTCCATGAAGGTGCTGGTGCGGTCGCCGAGCGCGGGCACCACGCAGCCCTCGCCCTCCGGGTCGGCGGTGCTGGTCTCCAGGGCCCGCTTCGCCTGCCCGCCGTACTCGGTGGCCTCCTCCGCCGCCCGCTGGTCCGCGGTCGGCTCGTGGCCGCCCGCGGACAGGCCCGAGTCGAGCAGCGGGGGCAGCTGGTCGCCCGTGATGGTGTCAGGCCGGATCAGGGTGACCGGCCCGCAGGCGTCGGCGAGGGCGAGGCCGAGGCCCGCCAGCAGCGCCGGCTGGCCGCCGTTGACGGGATAGGACAGCGGGCTGGTGAACTCGTCGGTGGTGATGCCGTAGCCGCCTATGTACGGGATGCCGGCACCCTCGAGGGTCGGCAGGAACGCGTCGGCGTGCTGGCTGTACGAGCCGACCACCGCGACGACGTTCTCCTTGACCGCGGTCCGGGCGCACCGCGAGGCGGACACGCTGTCGTTGTGCTCGTTGCAGGTGATCACGTCGAGCTCGCGGCCGTTGATGCCGCCCCCGGCGTTCACCCAGCTCGCGTACGCCCGCGCGAAAGCGGGCATGCCGGGCTTGTTGGTGGCGCTGGTCCTCTCGGGTGCCCAGGTCATGACGGTGATCGGTTCGTCGTCGGTGCCTCCCGGGCCGGGGACGGCTCCGCATCCGGCGGTCAGCATCGTCGCCGTCAGCGCGCCCGCGGCCAGGGTGCCGGCTCTGGACGGCCGGGGGCTGCGGCGGGGGAGGGAGTGGCTGCGGCTGTGGTTGCGTGGACTGCCGGTCATGTTCACGCACGATTGCCCCCCACCGTCAACCGGTGGGTGACCTGTCATCAACGGAAAGTGACGTGGAGGTGAATTGCCGGGTCCGGTGTGACCGGTGGCGAGGCGAAACGTACGATCGACGACCGTGCAAGGTTCGGAGAACTCTTCCCGTCGCGGCCGTCGCTCCCTCACCATGGGCGGCATGCCACTCAACGACATGCCATGGTGGCGCTGGCGCAGCAACGTGCGCTCCGCGCTGCACATGCTTTCCGACCCCGGGTTCCAGCACGGCGTCTGGCTGGCGGGTGTGGACGGCTACGGCGACGTCACCGACGCGGTCTACCGGCTGGTCGAGGACACCTGGCTGGACAACTGGTCCGCCGAGAAGTACGTGGGCACGATCTTCCGCGACTCCCAGGAGGCGGCGCTCGTGGACACCGCGGTGCTGCGCGTGCTGCGGATCATGCACCAGGTCGGTCCGGACGCGCCCGTCACCGCCTACCTCGCGCACGAGGGGTGGCCGGACGCGGTGCGCGCCGCGCGGGACGCGCACGTACGGCTGGCGACCAGTGACGGGGAGGAGCCCGACACCCCGCCGCAGAGCCTCGAGGTGCTGAGCATCCTGACCCGGTCCGCGTAGCGGAACGGCCGCACGGCCGGGATCCGCGTATGGGACCCTTTTCCGCATGAGTGAGCAGCCCACCCGAGCAGAGGCCCCCGTCGACCAGTACGTCCTGACCCTGTCCTGCCCCGACAAGCAGGGCATCGTGCACGCCGTGTCGAGCTACCTGTTCATGACCGGCTGCAACATCGAGGACAGCCAGCAGTTCGGCGACCACGACACCGGGCTCTTCTTCATGCGGGTCCACTTCTCCGCGGCGGCCCCGGTGACCGTGGAGAAGCTGCGGGCGAGCTTCACGGCGATCGGTGACGCGTTCAGGATGGACTGGCGGATAAACCGCGCCGACAAGAAGATGCGCATCGTCCTGATGGTCAGCAGGTTCGGCCACTGCCTGAACGACCTGCTGTTCCGCGCCCGGACCGGTGCGCTGCCGGTGGAGATCGCCTCGGTGGTGTCCAACCACACCGATTTCGCCGAGCTGGTGGCTTCGTACAACATCCCCTTCCATCACATTCCGGTGACGAAGGACACCAAGGTCCAGGCCGAGGCGAGGCTGCTGGAGATCGTGCGCGAGGACGGCGTCGAACTCGTCGTGCTCGCCCGCTACATGCAGGTCCTCTCGGACGACCTGTGCAAGCAGCTCTCCGGGCAGATCATCAACATCCACCACTCCTTCCTGCCGAGCTTCAAGGGCGCGAAGCCGTACCACCAGGCGCACGCCCGGGGCGTGAAGCTGATCGGTGCCACCGCGCACTACGTCACCGCCGACCTCGACGAGGGCCCGATCATCGAGCAGGAGGTCGAGCGGGTGGCGCACGACGTCACCCCCGACCAGCTCGTCGCCGTCGGCCGCGACGTCGAGTGCCAGGCGCTCGCCCGTGCCGTGAAGTGGCACGCGGAGCGCCGCATCCTGCTGAACGGGCGCCGGACGGTCGTCTTCGCCTGAACCGCCGGCAACGCGGACGACGCGGGGGCAGGGCCGGGCCCGTCCGGCACGATCCACCGGACGAGCCCCGGTCACCGAAGAGCCCCGGTCACCGGACGAGCCCCGGTCACCGACGAGCCCCGGTCACCGACGAGCCCCGGTCACCGGACGAGCCCCGGTCACCGACGAGCCCCGGTCACCGGACGAGCCCCGGTCACCGACGAGCCCCGGTCACCGACGAGCCCCGGTCACCGGACGAGCCCCGGTCACCGGACGAGCCCCGGTTCCGGGCAGGCTCTAGATCCGGCTCATCGAGGCCGCCGCCAGCAGGACGTCCCGGATGGCAGCCTTGTCCCCGACCTGCCCGGCCGCCGCTTCCTGCGGAGACACATGGCCCGCGGCCAGGCGGCAGAACTCCGAGCCGTCGAGCGCGATGTGGGCCACCTCGTGCTCCGCGGACCCCTTGGCCGCCGGGGAGTCCAGCGGGATCAGCCACTCCCCGCCGCCGGACCCCTCGATCTCCAGCCGCAGGCTCCGCCCCGGCGCCCCGGCCGCGACCAGCCGCCGCCCGGTGGAGACCTCCTGACCGGCCTGCCGGCGGGCTTCGAGGACGGCCGGCAGCATCCGCGCGGCCAGGTCGACCATGCCGTGCAGATGCCGTCCGGTCGGCGGCTCGTACGGATAGTCCACCGCCTCGGCGATGTCCTCCCCGTGCACCCAGCACTCGAAGGCGCGGTCCAGCATCGCGTCGTGCAGCGGCAGCTCGTAGCCGCCGTACGAGACCGGCATCCGCCCCGCGCTGTGGTCCGTGAAGGACACCGTCCGTACCAGGTCGTGGCTCTGCGCGCGCCAGGGCGCCCGCACGGAGCGGGTCGGCGGGTGGCGGGCGCCGCGCCAGAACGCCTCGGTGCGGGCCGACGGAGTGGCCTGCCCGGGCGCGAGGTCGCCGAGCGGGTCGGCCAGGCCGAGGGCGGTCGCGACCAGCCCGTCGACCGCCATCAGATGCGCGATGACCCCGGCGATGGTGGTGCGGCGGGTGACCGCCTCGTCGGCCTCGTACCAGCGCAGCCGCACGGGTGCGTGCCACTCGGTGTCGCCGAAGTCCTGGAGCAGCGCGTCCAGCCGGGCCGTCTCGGCCTCGTAGGCGGCGGCCCAGTCCGGCACCGGAACGCGCGGCGGGCGCCGCTTGAGGCAGGACTCCAGGACGCGGGTGCGCAGCCCCGGGCCCAGGTCGAGGCTCTCGGACCGCTGCAGCAGCCCGACGGCGTCCCGAAGGCGCAGCGCCTCCTCGGCGCAGGCCCCGCAGCCGCAGAGGTGCTCCTCGACGGCCGTCGCCTCCTCCGGTGCACAGGCGGCCAGCGCCCACGCGCCCAGCAGTGACTTCAGCACCCGGTGCTCCAGCGTCAGAGACTCCGGTTCCGGTGCCACCGCGGGCAGGTGCTGTCCGGGGTCCTCGACGGAGGTGCGTGGCGGTACACGGGCGGGGCGGCCGGATCCGGCGGCCCTCTCCTGGCTGCCCGGAACGTCCCGCTCGGGCGTACCGTCCGCCCCGGTCCCCGAGCCCGCGCGTGGGCCCGCGTCCGTGTCGCCGTGGGGCTCCCCGCCCCCCTCCGGCTCCTTCTCCTGCTCCTTCTGCTCACGCTCGGGCTCGTGTTCATGGTCGTCGTACGGCTTGAAACGGTCGTCGCTCACGCCGCACCCCCGATGCCGGGCGGTGCGCCCGGGTCCTCGGCGTCGCGGGCCGTGGCCAGCAGCTGGAGGCCCAGCCGGAGGCGGCGGCGGGCCTCGTCCTCGGTGACGCCGAGGTCGGCGGCGGTCTGCTGGTAGTCCCGGCGCTGGAAGTACGCCAGCTCCAGTGCTGCCCGCAGCGGCACCGGCATGGCGTGCACGATGTAGTCCGCGCGGGCGGCCACCGAGGCGTGGCGCACCTGGTGCTCCAGGCCCTCCGCGCTGCCGGCGCCGTCCCGGGCGAGCGCGGCGGTCCCGCTGGCGCGCAGCCGCTCGACGGACAGCCCGTGCGTCAGCGCGGCGATCCATGTGCGCAGCGGGCCCTGCTGGGGGTCGTAGGCGTCCGGATGTTCCCAGACGTGGGCGAAGACGTCGCGCGTGACGGTGTCCGAGGCGTCCTCGTCCCCGAGGACGCGGTGGGCGAGGCCGTGCACGAGGGAGGCGAACCGGTCGTAGAGCTCACCGAGCGCGGCGGCCTCTCCGCGGGCGAGCCGCTGCTGCATCGTGCGGTCCCAGCGGAGCGGTACGTCCTGTTGTGTCATGAGGCTCCTTCACCCCCTGCTCCTTTCCCGGCGTCCCGGGGCGGGCGTGCCCGGTCCGGCGGGCGCCCGCCGACCCCACGAATGTAGTGGGCACATACGGGCTCGCACGCCCCTTTGCGGTAATGCGCGCCCCCTGCCGGGCCCCAGGTGGTAAAGGGCCGCCGGCACGCACACCGGATCGTCCGGTGTGCGTGCCTCCCCAGCCTTTCGCTGATCGGAACCGATTGAATGAGGACAAAGTCGACTGAAACAAGCCTTTTCTGTTCGGTTACCGTTTCCTGGGCCGTGTTTCAGGGCACGGCCGGTGGGCAGCCGCGCTGAAAGGAAGCGTAGGTGGTTCTTCCGTTTCGGCGAGCGAAGGGCGTGGTGGTGACCTTCAACGTGACCGACGGAGAGCAGGGCGACTGGGCCGTGCTCCAGGTGTCGGGCGAACTGGACCTGGTGACCTCGCCGGTGCTGCGCCAGCGCGTGCACGATGTCGTGGCCGACGGCAGACACCGCCTTGTCCTCGATCTCTCCGAGGTGTGGTTCTGCGACTCCAGCGGTGTGGGAGTGCTCATCGCCACCCGCCGGCTGCTCCGTTCCTGCCAGGGCAGCCTGCGGCTGATCCTCCCCGCCGAGGGTGCTGCCGAGGGCAGTCACGTCAACCGGGTGCTCGGCGCGCTCGGGGTGCGCCGGCTCTTCGACGTCCACCCGGACGTCCCGTCCGCGGTGGACGGGGACTCGCGCCCGCTGTCGGCCTGACCCGGACCCGGATCCGGCACGAGCGTCGTTTCCGGGCCCACGGAAGGCACCGCACGTCGTACGCTCCGAGCGAGACGATCCCACTGGGACCCCACTGACCTAAGGCGGCCTGAAAGAGACATGGTCACCAGCGAGTACGAGCGCAGGATCGCGGCCCGCTTCGCCACCTTCGACCAGGACGGCAACGGCTACATCGACCGCGAGGACTTCAGCGGAGCGGCCAAGGTGCTCCTCGCCGAGTTCGGCACCCGGGCCCGGTCCGACCGGGGCCAGGCGCTGTACGGCGGCGCCGAGGCCTTCTGGCAGGGCATGGCGGGCATCGCCGACCGCGACGGCGACCAGCGCATCACACGCGAGGAGTTCGTGAACGGCGCGGTCAAGCGCCTGCGGGACACCCCGGACCGGTTCGCCGAGATCGCCCGTCCCTTCCTGCATGCGGCCCTCGCCGTGGCCGGCGGTGGCGGCGACGGCGACGGCACGGTGGGCGTCGAGGAGACCGCCCGCGTCCTGAAGGTGCTCGGCGTCCCCGGGGAACTGGCCGGGTCCACCGCCGCCACGCTGGACACGGACGGCGACGGCAGGATCGGCGAGGAAGAGATCGTGAGCGCCTTCGCCCGCTACTTCACCGTGCCCGAGTAACGCTCCCGAAGCTCGCACGGTCGCCGCGGTGACGGGGACGGCGGCAGGGCCGCCGTCCCCGTCACCGCGGCCGAACAGCCGGGCCCGCCACGACCGCGTGCGAGCCGGCGGTGCAACACGCCGGGCCCCGTGAACAGTTCGGCCGGCCGGCCGGGAGCTTCCGGGCGGTGGCCCGGCTGCTCTCCGCCGAACGGCCCGCCGAAGACCGTCCGCACCGTCCCCTGTCTGTGGCGTTGTTTGTGCCCGCGGCGTCGTGGGCCGCCCCGCGCGGATGTCACGGATCGTGGCATCCGGAGATCACGGAGCGTTGAGACCGGGTTGTGTCCTGCGCGTGACTTGTCACAGCCCGGAGTCGGCTGTCCACTCCGGTACCTTGTGTGGGATGCGAGTGGTTGTGAGCACGCACCGCACCGGAGTCGCCCCCGAGGCGAGTCCGGAACGGCCGGTGCCTGCCGCCGTTCGTCGTGCTGTCAGACCGACTGCCACCCCCTGTTCGACTCGCCGGGGTGGGCGTCGCACAGTATGCCGCACGGGTACTCCTTCGCGCTGGAATATGCCCGAAGCGCTTGTTGATGTGACTGTACGTCAACCATGCTGTCCCGCAAGGGGTTCACGTTCCGTGATCCCTGTCCCGGCCGTTGTCCAGGCCATGCAGAGAATGGCTACGATCGTGGCCCTCGTGAGGCGCGAATCCAAGTGTCCGCCGGTTCGGATGGTGTGAGCGGTGCAGGTGCTTCAAGTGCAGTTGGAGATCCGGCCCGACCCCGCTGAGGTGGGACGGGCCCGTCGGTGGACCCGTTCACGTCTGGCCGGTTCGGGGATCGCGGCCGACGAGCCGCTCGCCGAGACGCTGATCCTGCTCGTCTCGGAACTCGTCACCAACGCCGTGGTGCACACCGGCTGTCCGGCCGTACTGAGACTCTCCCTGCCGGGTCCGGTGGCCGGGGAGGCCACCGTCCGACTCGAGGTCGCCGACCGGAGTGCCAGGGCGCCGGTGCCGCGCTGCGTGGGCGGCGACGCGACCGGCGGGCGCGGCCTCGCCCTCGTCGACGGCCTGGCCGACCGCTGGGGCTGGAGCACCGACGGCGCCGGCAAGCGTATCTGGTGCGAACTCGACCGCTGTGCGGCGGCCCGGGAGGCCGCGGCCCCGACCTGGGGCGGCTTCGCGTACGAGGCGGTGTAGGGAGCCGGGCCCCGGGGGCCCGACGGGCGCGGTTGTGGGAGTGCACCGGTGCACCGGTGCACGGCCGGACGGTCGTACGGACAGGGATGTGAGCCGGTGCGCCGGGTGTGCTTCCGCGCGTGGCACCGAATAACCGGGCATATGTCACAGATTCATTCATATCCCACCGAAACGACGTTGACGTGTCGTGACCGCGTGATCACGCTGTTTGTCAGCGATTCGCTGCGAGGGGACGCCGAGGACTTCGACGACGGGAGCCCTCGGCGAGTGTGGGTCGTGATTCCGGTGCCGCTTCTCTCGTGGCCGAGGGGAGCCGGGAGGGAGCGCCGGAGTCGGAAGGCGGTGTGGTGCCGTGCGCTCGGGACGCGCGGCACCGCACCGCCGTCATCGCCGACGCCGTCTTCCCGCGCTCCGCGGGGGCGGGCCCGGAAGCGCGCGGCGGCCGGTTCCTCCACAGGGTGTGGACAACTTTTCCGGATTCCGGCTCCGGTCCTGCGGCATGTCCGCTCCCACCGCTACGGCTCCTCCTCCCCCGGCGGTACGCCGCCCGGTACGCCGAGCCGTGTCGGCAGGCGGACCGACAGGGGGCCGCCCGGACCGGTACCGGAGGCGGTGGTTCTCACCCGGGGAGCCGGGAGACGCCCGGAGCCCCGCGGCGGGTCAGTGCCTTGGCGATCTTCTCCGCGTCGATGGCCAGTTCACGGAGGTTGCCGCTGATGGGGTTGGTGAAGCCGGTGAAGTACAGGCCGGGGGCGTCGGGCGGGGTGGCGGCGCCGCGGGCGAGGGGTCTGCCCCGGTCGTCGAGGACGTCGAGGTGGCCGACGAGACCTTCCAGGGCGCGCGTGTACCCGGTGGCTGCGATCACCGCGTCCGGGCCGACGCGGTTGCCGTCGGCGAGGACGACCTTCCCGTCCTCGAAACCCTCGACGGCGGCCACGATCTCCACCGTGCCCTTGCGCACGGCGTCGACCAGGCCGACGTCCTGCACGGGAACGGCGCCTTCCAGCACCCTGCTGTAGAGGCCGCTGTCCGGGCGCGGCAGGCCCTGGGCGGAGAGGTCCGGCATCGTCACCCCGGCCTGTATTCGGCACAGCCGGTCGACGAGCCCCACCGGCAGCCGGCGCACCAGGACGGCCGAGTTCTGGGCGGGCCAGCCCGCGGTCGAGCGGCGCACGAGGTGCGGGGCGGTACGGACCGACAGCCGTACCCGGGAGGCGCCGCCCTCCACCAGGTCGACGGCTATCTCCGCGCCTGTGTTGCCGACTCCCGCGACGAGGACGTCCTGGCCGGCGAAGGGCTGCGCGTTGCGGTACTCGCGGGCGTGCAGGAACGTGCCGGTGTAGGCGTCCAGTCCGGGCCAGTCGGGCAGCCGGGGTGTGTGGTTGAAGCCCGTCGCGACCACGACCGCGACGCCGGTCAGCTCGCGGCCCCCGGTGGCATGCAGCAGCCAGCCGGTGCCGTCGGCGGTGCGCTCGATGCGGGAGACCTCGACCCCGGTGACGATCTCCAGGCGGTGGTGCTCGGCGTACTTCTCCAGGTACCGGACCATGTCGTCGCGGGCGACCCACCGTCCGAACCGCCGCGGTATCGGCAGGCCGGGCAGCGCGGACAGGCGCCGGGTCGTGTGCAGTCGCAGCCGGTCGTAGTGGTGCCGCCAGGACGCGCCCACGCGGTCCGACCGCTCCAGGACGACGGCCCGCACGCCCCGGGCGCGCAGCGCGTACGCGACGGCGAGTCCGCCGGGACCACCGCCGATGACATAGACGGGACGGTCCTCCTGGTGCGGTGCCGCGGGGCTCGGGGAGGTGGTGGAGTCGGCCATGAGCGCGAGCGTAATCCCACACATGCTTGATGGGTCTCGGTCAAGACCGGAATTGGTTGCGGATTGATCACGTCTGCGGGATTCGGGTGGGGCCGGTGACATAGGGCGCCCGGATGTGAAGGGGGCACCCTGCGTGATGCGCCCCGGCCCGAACCGTCCGGCCTCGCGCCGCCGTTACCGCTTCCTCACGGCCAGAGGAGTTCCCTGGCCCACTTCTCCCGCGGCGACCGGCGGTAGCGCAGACGGGTGTGACGGCGGAGGGAGTCGCCCTGGAAGAACTCCACCTCGTCCGGGCGCAGGCGGTACAGGGTCCAGGACGGAGCCGGGGTGTCCGGCTCCCGCCGCGCCAGCTCCCAGGCGGCCTGTGAGGCGCGGGCCAGCTCCTCGGGGGAGCCGAGTGGCTCGCTCTGGCGGCCGGTGAGAGCGGAGGCCAGCGCCCCGGTCGAGTGGGCGCGCAGATCGGCGCGCGCCTCCTCGGCCGGGGCGGTGACGACGGGCCCGCGGACCCGGACCTGGCGGCCCAGCACCGGCCAGTAGAAGGCCAGTGCCGCGTACGGGCGGGCGGCGAGGTGGCCGCCCTTGCGGCTGTGGGTGTGAGTCGCGAAGGACCAGCCGTCCGCGTCCGCGCCGTGCAGTACCACGATCCGTACGTCGGGCAGCCCTTCCGCGTCCGCCGTGGCGAGCGACATGGTGTGCGGTTCGGGCTGGCCGGCCGCCACCGCCTCGGCGAACCACCGCGTGAACAGCGGCAGCGGTTCGGCGGGGGCGGCGGCCGGGTCGAGCACCGGAAGTTCGGTGGCCTCCGGGTCCCACACCCGAAGCGCCCTCAGCAGCTCGTGAAGATCGGTTCCCATGCCTCGGTTGTTCCTGTCCCTCGCGTCGTCGTACCGCCGTGCGGACCGTCGTCCGGATCCGCTCTCACACGGATCCGAGGTCGGACGACACCCAGCGCTCGGGCCGCATGCGCACGACGACCTGCTCGCCGTGGTCCTTCCAGGCGAAGGCGACATAGCCCTCGACCTTGTCGGCCGGGAGGTAGCGGGAAGCGAGCTCCCGCAGCTGCTCGACGGTCGCCGGGGTGGTCTCGACGACCGGCCCCTCGACCGAGACGTAGCGGATGGTGGGGTCGAGGCGGTCGACCATGAGGGAGAACCGGCCCGCCGCACCGATCAGCCGGTTCTTGCGGGAGTCCAGTCCCGTCATGATCCATACGTCTTCGCCGGGCGCGTACTGGTACCAGATCGGCACGGTGAGGGGCGCGCGCCCCTCACCCGAGTCGACGGCGATCGCGGCGACATGGGGCTCGGCCAGGAACTGTTCGCGCTCTTCTCGGGTCAGGGCCATTCCGGGTTCCTCCTGCGACGTCTGCGGCGTGCGGGCTGCCGTGGTTGCTGGGGTGTCACTCGGGCGTGCTCGTGCGCGGACCGGCCCGCATCCGCGCGGGCGGATCGTCGGCCGGCCTACGGAGTGCTCAACGGGAGCGCGCGCGGCCGTGTTCCCTTTTCCCGGTATGGACCTCTCGCCTCCGCTCGTGTCACCGGCGAGGGCGTCGGGCACGGTGCCGGCGGTCCGGCTGCCACGACTGCCTTGGCGGTCACACCCGTCGGTGCCCTCGTCGGTCAAGCCGCCTGCCACGGCGGGTGGTCGGAGGAGGGTGTGAGGGGAGAGGGCGGCGTCCGTGGCCCGTGTGTGCGTGGCCCCGGTGCGCGGGGCGGCCCGGCCGAGCGGCCGGAAAAGCGGCAGGCGGTGGTCCACCGGAGTGGACCACCGCCTGCCGGACAGGACGTGGGGCAAGTGAGGGATGAGAGGAAAGGGCTCGGGGCGTCCCGCTCACTTGGTCGGCTTCTTGCCGGTGACGCCCAGGTACACCAACAGGGCCAGGCTGGGCTTGAGTTCCGCCTGCTTCACACCCCAGGAGGTGAAACCTTTCTGGTGCGAGGCGGCGGCCGCGAGCATGGTGACCAGGGACCCGGCCATCGCGGCGGGACTGACGTCCTTGTCGACCCGTCCCTTGGCCTGCAACTCGGCGACGGCGTCCGCCAGGGAGCTGTTCACCGAGTTGAGGATCTTCATGCGGATCTTGTAGAAGCGCTTGTCGCCCTCGGCGGCACCGAGATCGACGACACGCAGGATCGCGTCGTTGCGCTTCCAGAAGTCCAGGAAGCCGTCCACGAGTTCCTGCGCGGTCTGCCAGCCGGCCTTGCCGACCCAGGACCGGCCCTCGATCAGCTCCGTCAACTCGGCGCCCCCGGAGGCCATGTGCTCCGCGATTTCCAGGACGGCGCCCTCGACGTCGGGGAAGTACTGATAAAAGGTCGCGGGAGAGGTCCCCGCCTTCCGGGCGACATCGATGACTTTGACATCCCGGTAGGGGGAGGAGCTGAGCATCTCGCTGAGGCAGTCGAGCAGCTTCTGCCGGGTCGCCTGCCCTCGCCGGCCGGCCACGCGGCCGTCGACGGTACGCACTTGTCCTGTCATGACGTCAGCTTACCGAGGGGTGATGGGAGCGCGATTCGGCCGACTGCAAATGGGGTGTGAGGTGTGTCCGCGCCGGGTGTGCCTGGTCTGCGCGGTGCGTGCGGCGCCGCTACTTTGACGGCATGGCCGAAAACAGGGCATCGGAGTACACGGAGGGCACCCCGTGCTGGGTGGACGCGCAGCTTCCCGACGTGGAGGCGGGCAAGCGGTTCTACGGCGAACTCTTCGAATGGACGTTCCAGGATCAGTCGGAGCAGCCCGAGTGGCCCTCACCGGCCACGCGCCCCGCGCGGTCCGTGCGCCCCTCGCCGCCCCTGGGGACGGTGCGGGCCCTGCTCGGCGGCAAGCCGGTGGCGTCCCTCGCGCACAAGACGGACGGCCGGCTCCCCACCGTATGGACGGTGTCCTTCGCGACCCCGGACGCCGAGACGCTGTGCCGGCGGATTCTCGCGGCGGGCGGGCAACTCGTCTCGGCGCCGCGCGCGGTCGGCGGACTCGGTGTCACCGCGCTCGTCACGGACCCCGAGGGTGCCGTCTTCTCCCTGTGGCAGGCCGGTGAACGACCCGGCTTCGGCCGCCGGCACGAGCGGGGCGCCTTCGCCTGGGTCGAGCTCTACACCCGGAACGCCGAGGCGGCCAACGCCTTCTACGGTGCCCTCTTCCATGACGCCCTGTTCGGGAGGAACGCCGAGCCCGACTTCGGCCGTGCCCCGGTCCTTGACGTCTTCCCGGCCGAGATGCCGCCCCATTTCCTCGTGCACTTCGCCGTCGAGGACCCCGAGGCCGCCATGGCGGACGTGACCCGGCTCGGCGGCCGCGTCCAGGTGCCGCCCTTCGAGACGTCGTACGGCACGGTGGCCGTGGTCACCGACGACCAGGGCGCCTCCTTCGCCCTGCTGTCCCGCTGAGCGGTTCCCGGGGTGGTCCTTCGGCCGCCCACCCTGCCCCTTGTCCGCCCCATTGCTTTGCATATGACACCGGACACCCCTTATGTCGCCGGGTTCGCAACCAGGGCCCCGGACAGGAAGAATCGGGGTGCGTGCCGCCACGGGGCTGCGGTGGTGAGACGCTGCACTTCGGTCGCGCACAGGTGGTGGCGCGATTCGCACGGGGAGGTGGCAGGCAAAGTGGTGGATCAGCTGACGCAGCACGATCCGCGGCGTATTGGGCCGTTCGAGGTGCTGGGACGGCTGGGTGCCGGCGGCATGGGGCTGGTCTATCTCGCGCGGTCGGCGTCCGGCCGGCGCGTGGCGATCAAGACGGTCCGCACCGAGCTGGCCGAGGACCAGTTGTTCCGCGTCCGCTTCACACGCGAGGTGGAGGCGGCCCGGGCCGTCTCCGGTTTCTACACCGCGGCCGTGGTGGACGCCGATCCGCGCGCCGCCGTGCCGTGGCTGGCCACCGCGTACGTCCCCGCGCCCTCGCTCGAGGAAATAGTGAACGAGTGCGGGCCGATGCCGGCCCAGGCGGTGCGCTGGCTGGCGGCCGGAGTGGCGGAGGCGCTGCACTCGATCCACGGAGCCGGGCTCGTCCACCGCGACCTCAAGCCGTCGAACGTCCTCGTCGTCGAGGACGGCCCGCGGGTGATCGACTTCGGGATCGCCTCCGGTGTGTCGAACACCCGCCTGACGATGACGAACGTCGCCGTCGGCACCCCCGCCTACATGTCTCCCGAGCAGGCCAAGGACTCCCGCAGCGTCACCGGTGCCAGCGACGTGTTCTCCCTCGGGTCCACCCTGGTCTTCGCGGCCACCGGACACGCCCCGTTCCACGGCGCGAACCCGGTCGAGACGGTCTTCATGCTGCTGCGTGAGGGCCCGGACCTGGACGGTCTCCCGGACGAGCTGCGTCCGTTGATCGAATCCTGCATGCAGATGGACGCGCCGGCCCGGCCCAGCCCCGCCGACCTCCAGTCCCAGCTCGCCCCGCACCTGTTCGGCTCCGGCTCCGACGACAGCGGTACGGCCTCCGCGTGGCTGCCCGAGCGGGCGGTGAGCCTGATCGAGGGCCGTCGCAACGGGCGTCCGCCCGCCCGTCCCGCCCCCGTCCCGGGCCGCAGCGTCGGTGGCGGCCGGCCCGCGGTGCCGCCCCCGCCCCCGGTCGACCCCGTCATCCCGCCGCCCCCGCCCCGGCCGCCGGTGCCGGCCGGCGCCGCCCCCGACACGGGCCCGGTCCGGCTGGCCGGTGCCGCGGTGCCCATCGGTCCCGGCCCGCGCGTAGCCGACACACGCGCCGCCGCCGTCAAGGCGCCCCCGCCGGAGGCCGCCCTCGCCGCCTCCTGGTCCAAGCCCCGCCCCGGCGTCAACGGGGACGACCCCGCCCCGGGCGGGACGCCTCCCGGGGCGCCGGAGCAGCCGAGCGGCTGGCGGCCGTGGCGCTTCCGGATGTCCAACGACGTATGGGGCATCCCGTCCGTCGCCGGTGACCTCGTCTACGTCACCTCCTTCGAGGTGCACGCCCTCGACGTGGCCACCGGCCGCCGCCGGTTCAAGACCCGGGACGTCGCCTGGTCGATGGCGGTCGCCGACGGCCGGATCCATGCCTCCGACGGCCCCACCCTGTTCGCCCTGGACGCCCGTGAGGGCGGCGACCTGTGGCGGCTGTCCACGGACGCCTGGGTGTACTCGCTCCAGGCCGACCGCGGCACCGTCGTCACCGGCACCCGCGGCGGCGGCGTGCAGGGCTGGGAGGCGTCCACCGGCCAGAAGCTGTGGGAGGTCACCGGCTGCCAGACCGACTTCGAGTCCCCGGAGGCCGGCCCCGCCGTCCACGACGGCACGGTCTACGTCTGGCAGGACGCCCGCCTGCGCGCCCTGGACGCGCGCACGGGCGAGGAGCGCTGGTCGTACCCCATCGGCGACGCGGCCTCCTGCGGCGGTGTCCCGGTCCGCCTCGCCCCCGCGCCCGACGGATACGTGTACGTCTGCGCGGGCACCCGCGTCCTGGCCCTGGACATCGCCGGCGGGCACGTCCGCTGGCACTTCGAGGCCCCCGCGGTCTTCCTCTCACCGCCCGCCTTCGTCCCCGGCCCGGCCGTCGCCGGCGGCGGTGTGTACCTCGCCGACTACCTCGGCACGGTCTACGCCCTCGACGCCACCGACGGTCGCGACCGCTGGCGCATCGCCACCGAGGCCCGCTCCTCCGTGGAGCCGGTCCTGGCCGCCGCCGGGCACGTCCACGTCGGCAGCGGCAAGGGCCTCTACACCCTGGACGCCGTCACCGGCACGCCCAAGTGGCGCTTCCAGTCCGGCGGCGACATCGTGGGCGCCCCCGCGGTCGCCGAGGGCCGGATCCACTTCGGCTCCACCGACCATCTCCTCTACACCCTGAAGTCCGACGACGGCCGGCTGAGATGGAAACTCGCGACCGGCGGCGAGATCACCGGCTCCCCGGTCGTCCGGGACGGGGTCGTCTACGCCTGCAGCAAGGACCGTTGCGTCTACGCCCTGGACGCGGAGAAGGGGACGGCCCGGACGACGTGACGGCCGCCCCGGGGCCGGGCGCGCGATGGTCGCCCGGATCACGCCCCCGGAGCGCGGGACCCGGCGGGTACCCACCCCGCCACGGCCGCCGCCTGCCGCCCGCGATCCGGGGCGGCAGGCGCATCCCGGAGCGGGAGCGCCCGGCGGTCGTTTCCGGCACAGGCTCCGGGGGTCTGGGGTCTGGTGGTCCGGAGGTCCGCAAGCACGGACGGGGGCACCGGCGAAGGCGGTCGGCGCCGTGCTCCGGACGTCCCGCCCGTCGGCCGCTCCGTGTGGCGGGGGACCGCCGTCGCCCGTCGTTGAGGGACTGGGGGACTGTCCGGGCGCCCGTACCTCCGCGTGCGGCGCCGCGAACGGCCGTGCTCCGACGCTGTCCCGCCACGCGTCGGGACCGGGAGGGTGCCGAGGAGCGGGCTGAGGGGGGAGAGCCGGGGCCGGCCCGCCCGCTGTTTCCGGGCAGGCGGACGGGCCGCGACGGCTCCCCCTCCGTGCCGTCGCGGCCCATCCGTTTCCCGTGCTGTGCGGTCCGCCTGGACTCTGTTGCTCAATTCGGGGGAGGGTCACGCACCGCGTCCGAGAGGGGCCGGCCGGGGCCGGACCGCTTCCTCGCGAGGCCCGTTCCCTGCGCCCCGTCGACGGGCCGGCGTCACTCTCCGCAATGGAGCAGCAGAGTCCGCCTACCGGGTCGGTCTGAAAGGCTCCGACGTGGCGTGGATGTCCTTGGTCTCCAGCGGCTCGTCCGTGGCGTGGATGTCGCCCTGGGCGGTGGCGCCGCCGTCCTCACTCTTGCCGTCCTGGGCCTTGGTGCCGAGCGGCTCCGAGGTGGCGTGGATGTCGCCCTGCGGCTTGACGACCTGCTCGTCGCTCATGATTCTTCCTGCTCCCCTGTGTGGTGTTCCTGCCGTCCGGCCCGTCCGGGCACTCCCCCGAGGGTGACCGGACGGGCCGTTTCGGCCGCTCGGCCCTGACGGGCCTGTGCTGTGACCTCTCCTGACGACCCGCCTGCCCCCCGACGCGACGGATCGACTGGGTCCATCGTCCCGCCCGGCGATAAACGAACGATGAACGCCGCGACGACGGGCATCGACACAGCCCGCGGCCTCCCCGCCGTGCCGCCCTCAGGCCGCCTCGACCGGCGTCAGCAGGGCCCGTACCGCTGCCGCCTCCGGTGACCCGAGCGCCTCGTAGATACGGACCGCCTCCTCCCAGCAGACGCGGGCGCGGCCCGTGTGGCCGACGCCGGTGAGGGCGTGGCCCAGGACGGTCAGGACGTTGCCGCGCCGCCACTCACCACCGATGCCGCGCAGCACCGTCAGTGCCAGCTCGGCGTTCGCCGCGCCCTGGGCGTACCGCTGCCCGGCGAGGTCGACCTCCGCCAGGCGGAACAGGGTCATGCCCTCCCACAGCCGCTGCCGGCTGTCGCGGAAGACCTCCAGCGCCTCCAGGAGCCGGTCGGCCGCGTCGACGAGCCGGTGGCTCTGGGTGAGGGCCATGCCGAGGGCGTAGCGGCCGTTCGCGCCGCGCAGGGAGTTGCCCATGGCGTCGTAGATCTCCATGCCCTCCTGGGCGAGCGCCACGGCGCTGTCGGTGCTGCCGGCGGCGAGCCGGACCCGTGAGAGGTTGCAGAGCGCGCTCGCCTCACCGGGGCGGTCGCGCAGCGTCCGGAAGTGCGCGATGGCGTGGGTCAGATGCTCCTCGCCGGCCTCGGTGCGGCCCTGGTAGAGGGCGATCACTCCGCGGGCGTTGTGGGCCCAGCACACGGGCAGCAGGTCGTCGGCCCGCCGGGCCAGCCGGACGACCTGATCGGCCTCCTCGTCGGCCAGGTCGAACCGGCCGCCGTCGAGGTGCGCGTGCGCCAGCGTCATCAGCGCCCGTGCCTCCACCCGCGCGACACCGGCCTTCCGGGCGGCGTCGAGAAGGGTACGCGCGGTGGCCTCGTACTCCTTGGAGTTGGCCCCCGACTCCGACAGGTCCACGGCGGCCCACAGCAGGTCGATGCTCCGGCGCAGCGTGTCCGGCAGGTCGGCGCACTGGCGGGCGAAGGACAGCAGGCAGTTCGCCTCGGTGTAGAGCCAGTCCCGCGCCGCCCTGCGGTCGGGGAAGCGCAGTCCGGGGTGGTCGGTGGCGGCCAGATGGTCGGCCAGCCGGTCCCCCGGCCGCTCGAGTGCGTACACGCCCGCCGCCGTCGCCAGGTAGAAGTCCAGCAGGCGGGAGAGGGCCGCGGCGCGTTCGCCCGGGGGCCGCTCGTCGCGTTCGGCGCAGGCGCGCGCGTAGAGGCGGACCAGGTCGTGCAGGCGGTAACGGCCGGGCGCGGCGGACTCCAGCAGGGAGGTGTCCACCAGGGACTCCAGCAGGTCCTCCGTGTCGTCGGCCGGGAGGTCCAGGACGGCCGCGGCCGCCGCCAGGGAGATGTCGGGGCCGTCGGCCAGGCCGAGCAGGCGGAAGGCGCGGGCCTGGGCGGGCTCCAGCTGGCCGTAGCCGAGTTCGAAGGTGGCCTTCACCGCGAGGTCGCCCGCCTGCAGTTCGTCCAGGCGGCGGCGCTCGTCGGCGAGCTTGGCCGTCAGCACGGACACGGTCCAGGTGCGGCGGGCCGCGAGACGGGAGGCCGCGATGCGGATGGCCAGCGGGAGGAACCCGCACGCCGCGACGACGTCCAGTGCGGCCTCGCGCTCCGACGCGACCCGCTCCTCGCCCACGACCCTCGTGAACAGGGCCAGCGCCTCGTCCGGGGACATCACGTCCAGGTCGACCAGGTGGGCGCCGGCCAGGTCCACCATCCGCACCCGGGACGTCACCAGGGCCGCGCAGCCCTCCGTGCCCGGCAGCAGGGGCCGTACCTGGGCCGCGTCGCGCGCGTTGTCCAGCAGCACCAGCACTCTGCGGCCGTCCAGCGCGGAACGGTACAGCGCCGCCCGCTCCTCCAGCGAGTCCGGCACGGCCGCCTCCGGAGTGCCGAGGGCGCGCAGGAAGGCGCCGAGGACCGTCTCCGGCTCGGCCGCCCGGGAGCCCGCGCCCTGGAGGTCGACGTACAGCTGGCCGTCGGGGAAGACGGCCCGCGCCTGGTGGGCGACGTGCACGGCGAGCGTCGTCTTGCCGACGCCGCCTATCCCGGCCAGCGCGGACACCGCCATCACCCGGCCCTCGGCCGAGGCGAGGATCGCGCCGAGTTCGCGTACGAAGGACGAGCGGCCGGTGAAGTCGGGCACATTAGCGGGGAGTTGTGCGGGACGGACGGGGGAGGCGGCCGGTTCGGGCGGCGCGGGGGAGGAGGGCTCCGCCAGCTGGGGGTCCGCCCGGAGGATGCGCTGCTGGAGCTCCTGGAGGCCGGGGCGCGGGTCCACGCCCAGCTCGTCGGCGAGCAGCCGGCGGGTGTCCGCGTACACCGCCAGCGCCTCCGCCTGGCGGCCGCTGCGGTACAGCGCCAGCATCAGCAGCTCGCGCAGGCGTTCGCGCAGCGGGTGCGCCGCCGTGAGCGCCGTCAGCTCCGAGACGGCCTCCGTGTGGCAGCCCTGCTCCAGGTCCATGTCCAGCCGCGTCTCCGAGAGTTGGAGCCGCCACTCCTCCAGCCGCACCCGCTGCGCCTGTGCGTACGGGCCCGGTACGCCCGCCAGCGTCTCGCCGTCCCACAGCGCGAGGGCGCGGTCCAGGAGCGTACGGGCCGTGTGCAGGTCCCCGGCGTTCCTCGCCCGCTCGGCGTCGGCGGCCAGCCCCCGCGCCACCCCGACATCCAGCGCGCCCTCGCCCGTCCCGCGCACCGCGTACCCACCGGACTCGCTGACCAGAACGCCGGACCCCAGCGTCTTCCGCAGCCGGGACGCGTACGTACGGACCGCGGCCAGGGCCTGTGAGGGGGGCTTGTCGCCCCACAGGGCGTCGATCAGCTCGGCCGCCGTCGCCGTACGTCCGCCGCGGAGCAACAGGGCTGCGAACAGAGCGCGTTGCTGCGGACTGCCGGTGCCGACGGGCTCCCCGTCACGCCAGGCGCGCACCGGGCCGAGCACGCTGAAGCGCAGCACCGGCGGGGCGGGCGACTCGGGCGGCTCCAGCCGTTCCCGTGACTCCCGTGACTCCCGCGACGCCGGCGACGCCGGTGGCTCCGCCGGCGAACCGGGACGCCGCTGCTCCGGTACGCGCGGTGCGCCGTCCATGCAGTCTCCCTATACATCCTCAACAACCACGCCAGTCTGCCTTGTCCGTGACGGATGCGGCAGTCGTGCGAGACGGCGATCACACGGGCGCGCACGGTCCGCGAGTCCCCCCCCCACCTTCTGCGCACACGTGCGCACGTGTGCCGCACGGACGGTGCGCCGGGGGCCGGTGACCGCCCTGCGTTTGTGCCCGCCGTGATGGTCCACGGCCCCGGGCGTCCAGGCCCGCCGTCGTACTTCCGCCGGGGGCTGCCGGCGGCCCGGGTCCGCGAACGCGGCCAGGGCGGGGGCGCGGTGTGGTGTGGTGCGGTGCGGTGAAGCCCTCGCGCGGTGCGGTGAACTACCTTGCCAGGAAAGGGAATCGGCGGATTCGAGGGGGAGCCTACTGGTCGCCCTTCCTGACGCCGGAGTCGGTTCCGACTGGTCGGTATGGACAGATGCTCCGGGCCCGGGTATTGATGACTCCGTCGTCCGCGTACGAAAGGCCGCTCATGCGCATCGCCGTCACGATCTTCCTCACCGACGAGACGATCACCCCCACCCGGCTCGCCCGTGAGCTGGAACAGCGCGGGTATGCCGGGCTGTACCTGCCCGAGCACACGCACATCCCCGTCGAACGGACCACCCCGTACCCGGCGGGCGCCGAGCTGCCCCGGGAGTACACCCGCACCCTGGACCCGTTCGTCGCGCTCGGGCAGGCCGCGGCCGTCACCGGGCGGATCGGCATCGGCACCGGCATCACGCTCGCCGCGCAGCACGACCCGATCGACCTGGCCAAGCAGATCGCGACCCTCGACCACCTCTCCGACGGCCGGTTCACCCTCGGAGTCGGCTTCGGCTGGAACGTCGAGGAGGCCGCCGACCACGGCGTGCAGTGGCATACCCGGCGCGATCTGGTCCGGGACCGGATGGGCCTGATGCAGGCCCTGTGGTCGGAGGAACCGACCCCGTACGAAGGCGAGTTCGGCAGTGTCCGGGCCAGCTTCGTGTACCCCAAGCCGGTCCAGAAGCCGCGGGGCCCGGTCGTCGGGCCGCGCACCCTGGTCGGAGGGGCGGCAGGCCCGAAACTGTTCACGCACATCTGCGCGTACGCCGACGGCTGGCTGCCGATCGGCGGGCGCGGCCTGTCCGAGTCCCTGCCCGCGCTGCGCACCGCCTGGGCCGACGCCGGCCGCGACCCCGGTGCCCTCCAGGTCGTCCCGTACGCGGTCCGGCCCAGCCCGGGGAAGCTCGCCCACTACGCCGACCTGGGGATCGACGAGGTCGTGGTGCAACTGCCGCCGGAGGAGGAGGCGGGGGTGCTGCGGGCGCTGGACGCGTACCAGCCGTACGTCACCGACGCCCGATGAGGGCGCCCGGTGAGCACCTTCCGGGCACCCCGCCGGGTGCTCACCCGGCACCCCCCGGCCCCCGGACCGGCCCTCTATGTCCTGATCACCCCGAACGTATCCTCGAGGAATGACGACATCGGCATCCGCGACCTCCGGAACCGGCCCGACCGAGAACTCCATGCGTCGCGCCCTCAAACGGGCGAGGGACGGGGTGTCCCTCGACGTCGCCGAGGCGGCCGTCCTGCTCCGGGCACGCGGTGAGCAGTTGGAGGACCTGTCCGCCTCGGCCGCCCGGGTCCGGGACGCGGGCCTCCTGGCCGCGGGCCGGCCCGGAGTGATCACGTACTCGAAGAGCGTCTTCATCCCGCTGACCCGGCTGTGCCGGGACAAGTGCCACTACTGCACGTTCGTCACCGTGCCCGGCAGACTGCGCCGCGCCGGGCACGGGATGTTCATGTCGCCGGACGAGGTGCTCGACGTCGCCCGCAAGGGCGCCGCCGCCGGCTGCAAGGAAGCCCTGATCACCCTCGGCGACAAGCCCGAGGACCGCTGGCCCGAGGCGCGCGAATGGCTCGAGGCGCACGGCTACGACGACACGATCGCGTACGTCCGCGCCGTCTCCGTGCGCATCCTGGAGGAGACGGGGCTCCTCCCGCACCTCAACCCGGGCGTGCTGACCTGGACCGACTTCCAGCGCCTCAAGCCCGTCGCGCCGTCCATGGGCATGATGCTGGAGACCACCGCGACCCGCCTGTGGTCCGAGCCCGGCGGCCCGCACCACGGCTCCCCGGACAAGGAACCCGCCGTCCGACTGCGCGTCCTGGAGGACGCCGGCCGCTCCTCGGTTCCCTTCACCTCGGGCATCCTCATCGGCATCGGCGAGACGTACGAGGAGCGCGCCGCGTCCCTCTTCGCGCTGCGGAAGGTCTCCCGGGCCCATCACGGCATCCAGGAACTGATCATCCAGAACTTCCGCGCCAAGCCGGACACCGCGATGCGCGGCATGCCGGACGCGGAACTCGACGCCCTGATCGCCGCGGTCGCCGTCGCCCGGCACGTCCTCGGTCCCCGCGCCTGCATCCAGGCCCCGCCCAACCTGGTCGACTCCGAGTACGAGCGGCTGATCGCCGCAGGCATCGACGACTGGGGTGGCGTCTCCCCGCTCACCATCGACCACGTGAACCCCGAACGCCCCTGGCCGCAGATCGACGAACTCGCCGAGAGGTCCCGCGCGGCCGGCTTCGAACTGAGGGAACGCCTCTGCGTCTACCCGGAGTTCGTCCGGCGTGGCGAGCCCTGGCTGGACCCGCGGCTGCGCCCGCACGTGGCGGCGCTCGCCGACCCGGCCACGGGCCTGGCGCGCTCCGGTGCCCTCCCCGAGGGGCTGCCCTGGCAGGAGCCGGACGAGGCATTCACCGCCACCGGCCGTACCGACCTGCACCGCACCATCGACACCGAGGGCCGCACCGGCGACCGCCGTGACGACTTCGACGAGGTGTACGGCGACTGGGGCGCACTGCGCGAGGCCGCCGCCCCCGGCATGCGGCCCGAGCGCATCGGCACCGACGTACGCCAGGCCCTCGCGACGGCGGCCGGCGACCCGACCCGGCTCACCGACGACGAGGCCCTCGCCCTGCTGCACGCCGACGGCCCCGCGCTGGACGCCCTGTGCCGGATCGCGGACGACGTACGGAAGTCGGCGGTCGGCGACGACGTCACCTACATCGTCACCCGCAACATCAACTTCACCAACGTCTGTTACACGGGCTGTCGTTTCTGCGCCTTCGCGCAGCGCCGCACGGACGCCGACGCGTACACGCTCTCCCTGGACCAGGTGGCCGACCGTGCCCAACAGGCTTGGGAGGTGGGCGCGGTGGAGGTCTGCATGCAGGGCGGCATCCACCCCGACCTGCCCGGCACGGCGTACTTCGACATCGCGAAGGCGGTGAAGGAACGCGTCCCCGGCATGCACGTGCACGCCTTCTCCCCGATGGAGGTGGTCAACGGCGCCACCCGCACCGGCCTGTCGATCCGCGAATGGCTGACCGCCGCCAAGGAGGCCGGCCTGGACACCGTCCCCGGTACGGCGGCGGAGATCCTCGACGACGAGGTCCGCTGGATCCTCACCAAGGGCAAGCTGCCGGCGGCCACCTGGACCGAGGTCATCGAAACGGCCCACGACCTGGGCATCCGTTCCTCGTCCACGATGATGTACGGCCACGTGGACCAGCCCCGCCACTGGCTCGGACACCTGCGCACCCTCGCCGGTATCCAGCAACGTACCGGCGGCTTCACGGAGTTCGTCACCCTTCCCTTCATCCACACCAACGCCCCCGTCTACCTGGCCGGCATCGCCCGCCCCGGCCCGACGGCCCGCGACAACCGCGCGGTCACGGCGATGGCCCGTCTCCTCCTCCACCCCCACGTCCCCAACATCCAGACCAGCTGGGTCAAACTGGGCGCGGAGGGTGCGGCGGAGATGCTCCGTTCCGGCGCCAACGACCTGGGCGGCACGCTGATGGAGGAGACCATCTCCCGCATGGCGGGCTCCTCCTACGGCTCGTACAAGTCGGTCAAGGACCTGATCGCGGTGGCGGAGGCGGCGGGCCGCCCGGCCAGGCCCCGCACCACCCTGTACGGAGAGGTCCCGGAGGAACGGCAACGGGCGGCCGAGGCGTCGGACGGCCACCTGCCGGAACTGCTGCCGGTGCTGGACTGAGGGGCCGGGGGAGAGACCGAGCTGGGCAGGCCGGGCAGTAGGATGATCTGACCCTCGGTGTCCCCGACGCCAGGGGTCGGAACTCCGCCCGACCTAGGAGATGCGTACCGGTGCCTGCCCGTCTTCCTTCGTGGGCCTGGGTGACCGGGCTGACCACGGGGGCGCTAGCCGTAGTGGCGGTCCTGGGCGTCCAGGCGGACCAGGGGACGAAGCCCACCGCGTCCACGAGCCGCCCGAGCGCGCCGGCGACGGCGGACGCGAAACCGTCCGCCGAACCGGAGGAGAAGGAGACCGGGGCGGAGGCGGTCCCGGCGGACTCCGGCACCGGTCGCCGTATCGTCTACTCCCTCGACGCGCAGCAGGTGTGGCTGGTCGACGCCAGCGACGCCCCGCGCCGCTCCTTCGAGGTCTGGCCGGGGACGGTCGACCCCGACCCCGGTACGTACACGATCGGCACCCGCACCGGGGCCACGACCGGCAGTGACGGTGTGGAGGTCGAGCACGTCATCTACTTCGCCGTGAAGTCCGGCGTCTCCATCGCCTTCTCCCACGCCGTCGACGGCTCCTCGCCCCCGCCCGCCGAAGGCCGCCAGACCGGCGGTATCCGCGTGGCCAAGGACGACGGCGAGGTCCTGTGGACCTTCGGCACGGCGGGGACGCCGGTGCGGGTCGTCGAATAACCGTGTGAGGTCAGACCGTCTCGGCCACCCCACGTGGATGCCCGGCAGAGAGCAGGCCGATGTCCTCCACGTCGGAGGTCAGGATGGTCACCCGGCCGGGATGCCGCAGGGCGGTCGCGCAGAGCATGGCGTCGACGGCGTACTTGTGGTCGTGAAGGCCGGCGGCACGCAGCAGAGCGGCGGCGGACTGGGCGAGCGCCTGGGCGACCGGTTCCACGCGTACACGTGGGAGCGTCCACCGCGGCGCCGCATCGTTGATCTTCGGATGGACCACCTCGACCAGCACCACGGCGGAGGTGATCACGGGCGGATCGGCGTCACGGGCGGCCGACAGCCATGCGTGGACCCCCACTGCGAACGCGGCGACGCCCTCCGTGCCGCCGGCCGTGACGAGGAGGCCCTCGCCCACCACGGCCAGGCCCTGGTCCTGGCCGTGGACCCCGGGTACGCGAGCAGGGGCGTGGCCCTCTCCCGACTCGGCCGCCACGGCCGGGCGCTACGGCCGGGCGCTACGGGACCTGGACCGTGCTCTGGAACTGAGCCCGTCGTACGAGTGGGCGCGGGCGCGGCGTGACGAGGTCCGACGCCGTCTGGACGAGGCCGGGCGTAGGTGACCAGGTGGGGTCGGACCGGTCACTTCGGTCACCGCTCCCATACCTCTCCGTGCCCTGAGCCGATCCTGATCCGACCGCCCCTGTTCGCATACAGTGCTTGGCGTCGCACGTACGCACGGTGTCCGGGAGGTCTGGGTGGACGCGACTGGCGGACCCGTGTGGGGGCGCCGCGAGCAGCAGGACTTCCGCAGCCGGGTGCGCGGGACACTGCTCGGGGTGGCCCTCGGGGACGCGCTGGGCGCGCCCGTGGACGGCCAGGGCGTCGACGCGATCCGCCGGGCGCACGGTGCCGCCGGGATCACCGGGCTCGCCCCCGCCCACGGACGGCGCGGTGCCGTCACCCATCTCACCCAGATGACCCTGTTCTCCGTGGACGGCCTGATCCGCGCCCAGGTGCGGCGCGACACCGGTGCCTGGCACCCGCCGACCGACCTGCACCGCGCGTATCTGCGCTGGGCCACCACCCAGCGGGACTGGGGGCCCGACGAGCGCCGCAAGGAGGACGGGTGGCTCGCCCGTGAGGAGTGGCTCTACGCCCGCCGCGACCCGGCCCGCGCGCTGCTGATCGGGCTGGGGGACGAGAGGATGGGCACGCCCGAGGAGCCCAAGAACCCGGGTGAGGCGGGCCCCGAGGCGGCGGCCCGGTCGGCGCCCTTCGGGCTGCTCGTCGGCTGGGAGCCGCAGCTCGTCGCCCAGCTCGCCGTGGAGTGCGCGGCACAGACCCACGGTCATCCGACCGCCTACCTCGCGGCCGGCGCGTACGTGGTGATCGTGCACGGGCTGGCCCGGGGCGAGACCCTCGACACGGCGGTGCAGCGGGCACTCGCTCTGCTGGCCGCACGGCCGGGGCACCAGCCCGTGTCGGACGCCCTGCAGCACGCCCTGGGTGCCGTGCGGCAGGGGATGCCGACACCGGAGCGGGTGACCCGGCTGAGCGGGGCCGGGGACGCCGAGGGGCTCGTCGCCGTCGCCGTGTACTGCGCGCTGGTGGGGGAGGACATACGGCACGGGCTGTGCCTCGCCGTCAACCAGGACGGGCCCAGCGCGGCGGCCGGTGCGCTGACCGGCGGGCTGCTGGGGGCCCTTTACGGCGAAACGGCCCTCCCGCCGGCCTGGCTGGCCGAACTGGAGGGCCGTCCCACGCTGCTGGAACTCGCCGACGACTTCGCCATGGAGATGACCCAGGGTCCCGCCCTGCACGGGCCGGCCGGGTCGTCCCCGGCCTGGATGGCGCGCTATCCGAGAGGGGCGGGCGGCTCCCTGACCGGGTGACGCCCATGACTTCCCGGACGCCCGTGGCCGGTGGCGGGCGGTCCTAGTCCGTCGTCCGGGCGGGTGCCGCGTCCGGGGCTCCGGACTGCGCAGGCACCGCCGCCGCGGCGGAGTCGTCACCGTCGGTGTTGATGCGCTCGATGACCGCCATCCGTTCCGGGGTGTCCTCCGGCTTCGCGTAGCCGACCAGGACGTACAGGATCAGTGAGACGGCGAGCGGGATCGAGACCTGGTACTCCAGGGACACGCCCCCCTCGACGGCCCAGTGGACGGGGTAGTTGACCAGCCAGAAGGCCAGCAGGCCCATGGACCAGCTGGTGAGCGCCGCGGTCGGGCCCGAGCGGCGGAACGGCCGCAGCAGACCCAGCATCATCGGGATGGCGATCGGCCCCATCAGGCCGGCCACCCATTTGATGACCACGGTGATGATGTCCTTGAAGGTGGGCGAGTCGACCTGTGTCGCCACCGCCATGGACAGGCCGAGGAAGACCACGGTCGTCACCCGGGCCGCGAGCAGCCCCGTCCGGTCGTTCCAGCGCCGCGCCCTCGCCGACAGCACCGGGGCGACGTCCCGGGTGAACACGGCCGCGATGGCGTTGGCGTCCGAGGAGCACATCGCCATCGTGTGGGAGAAGAAGCCGACGATGACCAGGCCCAGCAGGCCGTGTGGCAGCAGTTGTTCGGTCATCAGCGCGTACGAGTCGGAGCCGTCCGCCTTCTGGGACTCCACCAGCAGCGGCGACATCCACATCGGGAAGAACAGCACCAGCGGCCAGACCAGCCACAGCGCCGCCGAGAGCCGCGCCGAGCGCTCCGCCTCGCGGGGTGTGGCCGTGGCCATGTACCGCTGGGCCTGGTTGAGCATGCCGCCGTTGTACTCGAAGAGCTTGATGAACAGGAACGCCAGCAGGAAGATCGTGCCGTACGGCCCGACCAGCGGCTCCGCATGACCCTGGAGCTCCGGCTCGTCCCACACACCGAAGAAGCCTCCGTGGTCACCGAGTTCGACCACCACGGCGAAGAACATGGCGAGACCGGCAAGCAGTTGGATGATGAACTGTCCCAACTCCGTCAGTGCGTCCGCCCACAGGCCGCCGATGGTGCAGTAGATCGCCGTGACCACGCCGGTGATGAGGATGCCCTCGTTGAGCGAGACGCCGGTGAACACCGCCAGCAGCGTGGCGATCGCCGCCCACTTCGCGCCCACGTCCACGATCTTCAGCAGCATGCCGGACCAGGCCAGCGCCTGCTGGGTCTTCAGGTCGTAACGGTTCTTGAGGTACTCCAGCGGGGACGCCACATGGAGCCGGGAGCGCAGCCGGTTGATCCGCGGGGCGAACAGCTTCGACCCGATGGCGATACCGAGGGCGATGGGGAAGGACCAGGTGACGAAGGACGTCACGCCGTACGTGTACGCGATGCCGGCGTAGCCGGTGAACATCACCGCGCTGTAGCCCGACATGTGGTGGGAGATGCCCGAAAGCCACCAGGGCATCTTTCCCCCGGCCGTGAAGAAGTCGCTGACGTCGCCCACCCGCTTGTGCGACCAGACACCGATGGCGACCATCACCGCGAAGTAGCCGATGAGCACCGCCCAGTCGAGACTGTTCATGTCCCCCCTTCCAGGGTCCGCCTTGTGAACTCCGCTCAGCTGGTTGACACTTCGCCCGAGCGGGGTAGGTCTGCGGTGGGTCCGAGGTGCTTGTGCGGCAGGGCGCGAAGTGCCCGCTCATCGTGAATGTACAGATGTGGGCATGACAATGATGGGGAGGGTCAAGAGCGCGCAAAAATGTTCACGCTGATGACCGGTGTTCATGATGTTGAATGCCCGAGTGGGGTGGAGATCGCTGTGTCCGGCGCGTGAGCGCACCCGCGCAGACGAGCCCCGTCACGTCCGGTGCGGCGGCACGGTGTCCACCGGATCCGGTAAGGCGCCGGTCGGTCCTCGGACCCGCTGCGTCAGCCGGTCAGCGCAGTTCCGCCGGGCAGGGCGTGCCCCGCTGCACGTCGTACGGCGCCGCCAGCCGGTACGTGCCCGGCTCCGGCGCGAGCAGCACGGTCCACTTGTCGCCGTTCTCGTCCTCTTCTGTCTCCATCAGACAGCCGTTGAGGTTGTCGTACGTCTTCGGCCGGTCGTCCCCGCCCCCGTCGACGGTGCCGTCGGAACGGCTCCTGGACTCCTCCGTCTCCTGCGGGCCCTCCAGTTTGTTGCCGTCCGCGTCGACGATGCTCAGCCACGGCGAGTACGGGATGCGCACGACGACCCGGCCCGCCCTCCCGACCCGCATCGTCATCTCGCTCTGGCTGGCCCGCTCCACGACCGCGTTCGGCTCGGCCAGTGAGGTCGGGTCGTTCACCGCGAACAGCTGCCAGTTGGCGTCGCCCCAGATCTGCTGGAGATACGGCAGCCCCCGCTGCACCAGTTCCCGCTCCCGCTTACTGCCGTCACCGTCCGGCTCGTCCTTCGGCAGCACCACGAAGTGCACCGCCCACCGCTTCAGCCACTCGTGATAGTTCGCCGAGTTGAGGGTGTCGTCGTAGAAGAGAGGGTTGCGCTCCATGTCGGCCTGCCGGTTCCAGCCCCGCGCCAGGTTGACGTACGGCGCGAGCGCCGAGGCCTCGCGGTGCGAACGCGCCGGGACGACCTCCACCCGCCCCTTGTCGGCGCCGACCTCCTGGAGCTCGTTCACCAGCGGCGCGAGCTCCCGCGCCCAGGACGCGGTCGGCGTCGTGTGCACGACGTCGTCGACCGACTTGAAGCCGATCCATCCGACGAACCCGACGAACGCCACGACGATCGCGTACCACCTGCGGCTCCGCGGCACGGCGAACGGCAGCGCCGCCACCAGCGCCACCCCGGCGAACAGCATCGCCAGCCGCGTGATGTTGGAACCGATCTGCGAACTCACCAGCCAGACCAGCACCACGCCCAGCCCGTACACCGCGGCCGTGATCCGGACCGTGATCCACTTCCGGGGCACCAGGACGCACACCAGCACGGAGAAGACCAGGGGCAGGACGACCGAACCGAACCCCATCGGCTGCGTCCCCGAGAACGGGAACAGCCAGGCCGACACCGCCACCACCGCGGTCGGCCCCAGCCCCAGCGCCCACGCCCCCGGCCGCCGTTTCTGCAGGAACAGCGCCACCGCCACCAGCCCCACGAACAGGCCCGCGACCGGCGAGGACATCGTGGCCAGCGCCGCCAGCGGCGCCGCGCACAGGGCCTTCGCCCAGCGCTTGTAGCGCCAGCGGTACGGCCAGCAGAACACGACGGCGACCGCGGCCAGCCCGAACATCATGCCCAGCCCGAACGTCACCCGCCCCGAAGCCGCGTTGCCCAGCAGCCCGAACACACCCGCGAGCGCGGCCCACAGCGGGTTGCGCACCGCCCGGCTGCGGATCAGCAGCATCGTCAGCAGCGCGGCCGACACCGTCCCCGCGAGCATCATCGTCGTCCGCACACCGAGGGCCGACATCAGATACGGCGACACCACGCTGTACGACACCGCGTGCATCCCGCCGTACCAGGCCATGTTGTACGCGGAGTCGGGGTGCCGGCCGACGAACTCGGCCCAGGCGTCCTGCGCCGCGAGGTCACCACCACTGTTCGCGAACGTGAAGAACCAGGCGACGTGCAGCGCACCGGCGAGCGCGGTGACGGACAGCACCGGATACCGCAGCATCCGGGCACGCACGGCCAGAACGACGGCCTCGGGGCGGGAAGCGCGGGGGGAGACGAGGGCGCCCGGCGGCTGGTCGTCGGCTTCCGGCAGGGGTATTCGCGGGCCGGACTCCGGGCCCGGACCGGCGTCGTCTGCGTGTGTCGGCTCCGCAGTGGCCACCTGAAGGCACTCCCCGTATGGCGTCTTCGTGTTCGCGTCGTCGTAGCGCGTGGTCGTGGTGCGTGGTGCGTGGTCGTGGTGCGGTCACGGTAGCGGTGCGATCACCGGCGGCCCGCCCGTTTCGCGACGCTAGCACGCACCCCGCCGACCGTCGCCCGCGGTGGGCACCGGCCGGCGGGATGCGATGCCCGCCGTTCGCCGTCGAGCGTCGACGATCAGCTCACGCGCGTGAGCTTGGCCGTGAAGCCCGGTTCCACGAGGTCCTCCTGGAGAGCGACCGGGACCTTGACGGCGCCGCTGTCCGTGCCGTCGCCCACGGTGAGCGAGCCCACCTCCGTACCGGCCTTCGCCTGGTGCGGCACCTCCTCCCCGGCGAACGTCAGCTTCACCTCCAGCCCCGACCAGCCGGCGGCCTCGACGTCCTCGGTGAGGACGACGGGCGTCCGGCCGCCCAGCCCGTCGTCCACGTACCCGACGACGCTGTCCTTCTTCAGGACCGTCGCCGACTCGAGTGCCTCCTGCGCCGCCCGGATCAGCTGGTCGCCCGCGGAGAGCGCACCGGCCAGGATCGTGTTGTCGGCGCCGCCCGCGGGCTGGCGCACCACGGCACCGACGATGGTCCGGGTCTCGCCGTCGACGTCCTTCTTCGCGGCGAAGACGAGGTTGCCGAGAGCCGAGGTGGTCGTTCCGGTCTTGATGCCGACGACGCCGTTGGACCCCACCAACTGGTTCCAGTTCGGGTGGTTGACACCCTTGTAGTCGTCGTACGACATCATCGCGGCGATCTCACGGAAGGCGGGCTGCTTCATCGCCGCCCTGGCCAGCTTCACCTGGTCCACGGCCGTGCTCACCGTCGTGTCGTTCAGGCCTGAGGGGTCCGTGTACGTCGTGTTGGTCATGCCGAGGTCCGCGGCGGTCTTGTTCATCTTCTCGACGAACGCCTTCTCGGACCCCGCGTCCCAGCGGGCCACCAGCCGCGCCACGTTGTTCGCGGACGCGATCAGCACGGCCTCCAGTGCCTCCCGCTGTGAGATCTCGTCACCGGCGGTCACGTTCACGGTCGACTCCTGCCCGGCGTCGGACTGCTCCTCCGCGGCGTCGTCGATACCGATCGTCGGACCCTCGGCGCCGCTCTTGAGCGGGTGCTCGCGCAGGATCAGATACGTGGTCATGACCTTGGCGACACTGGCGATCGGCACGGGCTTCTGCTCACCTGAGGAGCCGAAGGTACCGATGCCCTGCACGTCCAGCGCGGCCTGCCCGTCGGCCGGCCACGGGATGTCGACCTTGCCGCCGTCGAAGGTGTAACTGTCCTCTGCGGTCAGTTCGAGTGTGGGAGCGGGGAGCGCACGCATGTTCTGCACGACCGCGAAGACGATCACCAGAAGCGCGACCAGCGGCGTCCAGATCTTGACCCGCCGCCAGGTCGTGCGCAGCGGGGTGTCCGGCGGCGGCGGGGTGTTGGTCAGCTCGGCCAGCAGATCCAGCGGCGGCTTGGGCGGCAGCGGCTGCTGCCGCGTCAGCTCCGGCCCGACCTGCGGGACGTGGCGGGTGCTGTCGGCCGGGGGCGCGGACGGCGCGGACGGCCGTGCCTGAGCCGAAGGTGGCAGCCGCAGCGCGGTGGTGGCGGAGTCCCCGCCCTTCGACAGCTTCGAGGGCTTACGGGTCTCGGGGTCGTCCAGGTCCTTGAGCGGCACGAACGTGCCGGCGCGCCGGGAGTCGGACTTGGAATCCGACTCGGGTGCGGCCGTGGAGGCCGACGTGGACCCGGGTCCGGCCTCGTCGGTCGTGCCGGCGTCCTCGGCCGCGTCGCTCAGCTTGAGCATGGTGGTGGGCTGGTCGACGGCGGGCGCCGGGGGACGCGGGGCCTTGAAGACGGCGGTGGGCTGATCGGTGGGGGACTCGGCGTCGCCGGTGCCGTCGCGGCCGTCGCGGCCGTCGCGGCCGTCGTCGGTGTCGGTGTCGTCGGCCTGGTCCGCGCTCGGCTCGGGGGTGGCATCGGCCTCGGGTCCGGACGTCGGCCCGGGGGCTGCGTCCGTGGTGCCCCTGTCGCTGTCGTTGCCGTCCTCGGCCGTGGGGGAGACGTCGTCCTCGGGGGAGGCGTCAGCGGCGGCCTGGGAGGCGTCCTCGTCGGCGTCCGGGGCGTCGTCGGTGGTGTCGGCGACGGGGGCTGCGCCGGCGTCGGCCTCCGCCTCCGGCTCGGACGCGGGCTCCCGCTCGCCCTCCGCGTCGGAACCGTCGGTCTCGTCGGACCCCTCGGGCGCGTCGGCGCCGTCTGCGGATCCGCGCTCGGAAGCCCCGCCGGCGCCCCCGTCCCGGCTCGCGCTGCCGTCCCTGCCGTCCTTCGGGCCGCTCCTGGCGCCCGTGTCGCCGTCGCCGGCGTCCTCGGCCTCCTGGGCGCCCTCGGCGTCCTCGCGGTTCCCGCCCTGATCCACCTCGTCCGCCGACCGTACCCACGCCGCGACGACGGCATCCAACGGCTCCTCCTCGCCGTTCGCCGCGGAATCGTCACGCCGGTCGGACGTCCCCTCCCCGTCCCCGGCGGAGTCGGGGGCCTCCTCGTCGTCGGTCTGCGCGCCGCTCACCGAAAGCACCCGGGTGGCCGTGTCCACACCCCCGCGCTCCCTCGCAGACTTCGACGACGTGGATGAATCCGACGTCGAAACGTTCCGGGGCACCCCCAGCCGGGGGTCCCGCTTCCCGGCGGAGCCCCCCTCGCTCCTGGCTCCGGGAACCGGGCCCGCGCTCCCCGCCGTCGCTTCTTCCGACGACTCGCGCTGCTTCGACCTGTCGGGGGACTCGCCCGCCACCGATGCCTCCTCCATGCGCCGCGCGTCGCGCGTACGCCAACCGAACCGTGAACCCGTTCCGCCGCCCGCGACAGCGCTCCGCAGCCCTGTCCGAACCATCTGCCAGTGTCCTGTCTGCGGACTTCCCCCACGCGGTAGACGAGAACGACATACCTATCGGTTCCCTTACAAACCAGTCACGTGCTCTCGACAGACCAATGTGAGAGGGGTCACCCTGTCATTCATCCACGCGGGGAGGCATGGATGGGCAGGAGCCGCAGAACACTTCCGGAAGAGCTTCTGCTGCTGGCGTTGGACCCGACCACGGGTACCACTGCACAGCCGCAGTCGCTCGACCTCGGTCTGGCCGGAGCACAGCTAGTGGAGCTGGCGCTGGCCGGACGGATAGCCCCAGACGGGGATCGTATCGCCGTGGTGGTACCACGGCCGACTGGAGATCCGACATTGGACTGCGCGTTGGAGCTGCTGCGAAGGCGCGGCGCTCCGGTCCGGGCGGTCAACTGGATTGGCGGGCCGCGACTGGGGCTCCGCCAGACCTACCTCTCGTATCTGGAGCGGTGCGGCATGGTGCATGCCGTGGCCGGTCAGATGTGCGGGGTGCTGCCGACGACTCGCTACCAGGCGACGGACACCGAGATCAGCCGGGAGATCAGGGCCCGGCTGGACTCCGCGATCCGTACCGGCGTGCCACCGGACCCACGGACCGCGGCGCTCGCCGCACTGGCGCATGCCGTGGGCCTCGGCAAGCACCTGTACCCGGGGAACGAGGGTCGCTCCTCGCGTTCCCGGTTGCGGGACCTGATCCGGCACGACCCGATGGGCGGCCTGGTGGCGCACGCCGTGATGGACGTGCAGAACGGCGTGGCGGCCCAGCCGCGCCGCAACCCGGCCCCGGCAGGAGGCCGTCAGGCCGCCACCGTCGGCGGCAGGGGCGGACCGGAACCCGCCCGTGGCGTTCCGGCCCAACCGCGCCACGGATCCATGGCGCGCGCAGTGGCCCACTAGGGCCACTGACCGGCCACGGCACCACAGACCCGGTCACGGGAGCCGCTGTCCGAGCGGGGCGGAGAGAGTGCGCGCACTCTCTCCGCCCCGCTCGGCGTGCCGGAAACCCGCCACCGTACCGACTTCGCACGGTTCCGTGCCGCCGGCGCCCCCGGACCGGGCTGTACCCGCGGGATATCCGCTGTTTCCCAGCGGCAGGAAGCGCCTTGGTGGCAGTCTGCTCAACACCAGATACGCAAAGTGGCAAGTACGAGTAAGTGCGAGGCACGCAGCCGGAGGTGCACGTCCCGTGGCGTCCAACGTCAATCCCACCGTCAGGCGGCGCCGGCTGGGCCAGGAGCTGCGCAGGCTCCGTGAGCTCAAGGGCATGACGGCGGAGGAGGTGGCGGAGCGCCTGCTGGTGTCGCAGTCGAAGATCAGCCGGCTGGAGAACGGCCGGCGCAGCATCAGCCAGCGGGACGTCCGCGACCTCTGCGGCGTCTACGAGGTCGAGGACCAGCGGATCGTCGAGTCGCTGATGCAGATGGCCAAGGACTCGCGCCAGCAGGGCTGGTGGCACGCCTTCGGTGACATCCCGTACAGCGTCTACATCGGTCTGGAGACGGACGCGGAGTCGCTCAGGGTCTACGAACCGCAGATCATCACCGGCCTGTTGCAGACCCGCGCGTATGCCGAGGCGATCGTCCGGGGCGGTTCGCCGGAGTCGTCCGAGCAGGACAACGGCAAGCGGGTCGAGGTCCGCCTGTGCCGGCAGAGCCGCATCACCGCCGGGACGGACCCGCTGCGACTGTGGGTGGTGCTGGACGAGGCGTCGTTGCGCCGGGTCGTCGGAAGCCGACAGGTCATGCGTGAACAGCTGGAACACGTCATGGAGTTGTCGCAGCAGCCGCACATCACCGTGCAGGTCCTGCCGTTCGAGGTCGGCGCGCACTCCGGCATCAACGGCCAGTACTCCATCCTGGAGTTCGCGGACGCGGCCGATTCGAGTGTCGTGTACATCGAGGGCGTGACCAGCGACCTGTACCTGGAGAAGCCGCACGACGTGCAGAAGTACACCGTGATGTACGAGCACCTGAGGGCCCAGTCCCTGAACGTGGAGCAGTCCCGTCAGCTGGTCGAGCGGGTTGCGAAGGAGTACGCGCGCTGAGGTCCCGGCAGGCAAAAGGGCGGAATTGTACACCGCTGACATGCCTGGCTGGAAGTATCTCCTGGAATATGCCCCCGGTCGAGTGAATGGCTGCTCCGAAAAAGGATGTTGGCGAGTAGCGTCGATCACGCCAACCGTCAGTGAAGGTTGGCGCAATCCGTTCTGCGGGTCCCTGCCGGACGCGCAGTCCGGTGACACCGACTCAGCAACCCGCTACGGAGCGAACATGGCAATTCGTCTGGGCACCACGGAAACGTGGACGACGTCCTCCTACACCAACAACAACGGCGCGTGCGTGATGGTCAGGTCGACCACCGAGGAGGCACTGGAGCTCGGGGACACCAAGGTCCCCGAGGGGCCGAAGCTGGCCTTCCCCACGGACGCGTGGGGCGCTTTCGTGGCCTCGGTGAAGGACTGAGAAGGCCGGACCGCACAGGGACGTACAGCGGGCCGCCAGCAGCCCCGCCCCTACGACGGGACACCTGCCGGCGGCATCAGCGCAAGCCCGTCCCAGGACCCCGTCACAAGCCCGGTCCCAGCACGACCGCACGGCTGAGGAGCCCTCTCGACGAGATCGCCGTCCTTGCCGAGAGGGCTCGGCCCGTGCCCGCGTCCCGCGACCGCGGCTACGCCGCTACCGCACCGGGAACGCCACGCCGCACACCGGGTCCTCGGCCCCCGCGGCGCCCCAGTCCGCGAAGTACACCTCCCGGCAGGGCCGTGCGGCCGTCAGCCCCCCGGCCGCCATCCACTGCTCCACGGCCTCGAACGCGGCCAGAATCTGCGGATGAGCCCCCCGCGCCTTGGTGATCCGGGTGCGGGCCGGCCGCTGGGCCGGCTCCACCCGCACCGCCGTCCCACGGGCCCGCCCCTGCGTATCGGCTCAGGCCCGCGCCGCCGCCTCGTCGGCGACCGGCACGCCTCGGCGGGACCGGCAGAACCGGTACCCGGTGACCTCGTCGCCCCGCGCCGGAACCAGCAGCCCAGCCGGTCGTACAACCGCGACGCCTTGGCCGGCAGACGCGCCCGCGCCGCGAACGCGCCGGTGCCGAGCAGTTCCTCGTCCACCGTGCCGTCCTCCGCCGCCGGGCAGCCCTTCCGCCCGGCGACACGAACGCTCCCCCCTGCCCCAGGGGCAAGGTCAACACCCCGGCGGACCCGAGGCCACCGTGGACGGGGCCGCTCTCCTCGAGGGAGCTTTGCCCGGCTAGCTGACTCTGCTGCGCAATTACCCGGCGTGATGACGCCGTGCCGATACGGCCTTCAGAGCGCGTCGCAGATGCAGGCAGGCCGGGCGCGGCCGAGCCCTGAAAGCATGGCACGTGATCGCTCGCCGAATTGAGCAGCAGAGTCCTAGCTCCCTCCTCCGCGGGTCACTCTTTTGCACAGCCTCCGGGCTGGATCACGGTCCTGAAGCGATCGTGCTTCGGCGGGTTCTGCACCGCGGACCGCTGCGCTGATCGGTGGCTGACCAGCTGTGATCAGTTGATCTTCCCGAACGGGTGACCTGCGGAGGACGGAGCTAGCCGACTCTGTTGCTCCATTGCGGAGAGGGACGCCGGCCTGTCGGCGGGGCGCAGGGAACGGGTCTCGCGAGGAGGCGGTCCGGCCCCGGCGGGCCCCTCTCGGATGCGGTGCGTGACCCTCCCCCGAATCGGGCAGCAGAGTTTTAGCCGAGCGCACCCTCGACCGCCGCCACGACCTCTGCCGACTCCGGCTCGGTCTGCGGCGAGAAACGGGCGACGACCTTGCCGTCCCGCCCGATCAGGAACTTCTCGAAGTTCCAGCGGATGTCCCCGCTGTGCCCCTCGGAGTCGGCGAAGCCGACCAGCCGCTCGTACAGCGCGTGCCGTCCCTCCCCGTTGACGTCGACCTTCTCGGTCATGGGGAAGGTCACGCCGTACGTGGCGGAGCAGAACTCGGCGATCTCCTCCGAGGTGCCGGGCTCCTGCCCCATGAACTGGTTGCAGGGCACGCCGAGCAGCGTGAAGCCCTTCGCCGCGTACTGCTCGTGCAGGCGCTCCAGTCCGGCGTACTGCGGGGTCAGCCCGCACCGGGAGGCCACGTTCACGACGAGCACGACCTGACCCGCATACCGCGCCAGCCCGGCGGGACCGCCGCTCAGAGCACCGATCTCGACATCGAGGGGAGAAGAACCGTTGGTCTCTACAGTCGTCATGACCGGATGCTAACTCCACGACAGGACGCACCGTTGCCCGGCGTCGGTCGTCCCGGCCGTCGGCCCGCCCCCCCAGCGGTCCCGGAGGAAGGGAAGGGAAGGAGAGCGGGGAGCCGGCACGCGTCGGCTTCCCCGCCCTCGCGTCGGCCGGGCCGCCTACGGCTTGCGGGCCACTCCGCCGTAGGCGTCCACGGCCTTCCCGTCGTCCTCGCCCGGTGTCCCGGCCTCGGGCCGCCACTCCGGGACCCGTACGACACCCGGTTCGACCAGTTCGAGGCCGTCGAAGAATCCGGCGATCTCCTCGACCTCGCGCACGTAGTACGGCACGGCGCCGCTCGAGTTGTACGCGTTCGACGCGGCGATCATGCCCTCGCTCGTCGCCGTACTGTCGCTGATCACGAGGTAACTGCCCGAGGGGAGAACCGCCATGAGCCGGCTCACCACTTCACGGGCCTGCTCGTAGTCGGCGACGTGGCCGAGCGTGTTGAGGATGATCAGGGCGACGGGGCGGGACAGGTCCAGCGTCCCGGCGGCGGCCCGCAGGACGGACTCGGGGTCGTAGAGATCGGCGTCCAGATAGTCGGTGCGGCCCTCGGGGGTACTGGTCAGCAGGGCGTTGGCGTGCGTCAGCACGATCGGGTCGTTGTCGACGTACACGATCCGCGCGTCCGGAGCGACGCGTTGTGCCACCTGATGTGTGTTGTCGGCGGTCGGCAGGCCCGTACCGATGTCCAGAAACTGTCGCACCCCCTGCTCCTCGGCCAGATGGGTGACGGCCCGCCCGAGGAACCGCCGACTGGTGAGTGCCACGTCGACCAGCCCGGGGAAGATGCCCTTGATCTGGTCCCCGATCTCCCGGTCGATCTCGTAGTGGTCCTTGCCACCGACGAAGTAGTTCCAGAACCGCGCCGAGTGCGGCTTCGTCGTATCGATACGGGCACGCGTCTCGAAACCGGCGCTGTCCTGAGTAGTGTCCTCCGACACGGCTGAGCCTCCTGTGGTGAGCGTGACCAGTGGGTCCAACCTAGGCGAACTCACCGGCCTCGCCTGTTGGTTGGCGGCGAACCCGGTAACCGAAGTGCGTGTTCCAGCCATCGCCGGAGCACGTACACGCAGCGCAGTGCCAGGCGCTACAGGAACCCCTGGTCTTCCTTCTGGGCGCGGACGAAGGCGGCGAACTCCGGAGGTGAACCGGGCGCCGCCTGAGAGGCGCTCAACTCGAACTGGCTTCAGAGGCAGGGGGAGTGGTGTTGACGAGCGTGGGGTGGGGCTCGTCACCGGACATGGCGAGGAGGCCCTTGAGGCAGCGTGCCGCCAGGAGCCAGTTCCGGGGGTTCCTCATGTTCAGGCCGCCGATGAGCTGCTTGAGCATGGTCAGGCTGTCGAAGTAGACGCGCTCGCAGACGAGGTTCTCATCGGCGTCGAAGATGAAGTACGCCGTCATGCGCACCCGGAAGCGGCTGCCCGTGGGCGGTATGGCGCCGAGCGGGCCGAGGTGGGTGCCGAGCAGCCAGAACTCGGTGATCACGGCGTCGTCGCTGTGCCGTATGGCGATGATCTCGTGGTCCTGGTCGGGGAAGGCGACCCGGCTGTCGTGATAGTAGGCCCGCACGGCGGTGTCGCCGTCATGGACCTGCATGGTCGGGATGAGTTCGTAGTGCGGGTGCGGGAATGTCGACAGGACGTCGTCCCACTCCTGGCGGACCTCGTCCCGGAAGTGGTGGAGGACGAGCTGGTGACGGGCCTTGCGGATCTCGTCGGTGGTCATGAGGTCCTACCTTTCTTGATGTGGGTCTGAACTGGTCATGCGGACTGGCGGATACCGGCGGGAGGGACGAACCCATGCCGTGTCAGCCCTATGTGATTTCGGGTATGGCGGACCGTGTGACGGGGTCGGGGCTGGTGACGTGGACGCTTCCGCGCCCCCGGTGCAGCTCGTAGGTACCGGAGCGGAAGGGGCGGTAGCCGTCGGTGACCGTCCACGAGCCGATGCGCCGGACCCAGGCCACCGGCCCCACCGCGAACACCTCACCGGTGCCTGTGGCCAGGGTGCCGCGCAACCGGCTGCGATGGCCCTCCGGCTGAACGCCCTTCTGTCGCACCGGTGTTCCGTCTCCACCGGCACACACTATGGCGCAAGGCGGCAAGCCCTTGCTCCGGGCGGAACGCCCTTCTCGGCCAACTCCTCCTGTCCGCTTCCTTGCTGTATGTCCACCCTTCAGGGGGCGGCGAAGCGGAGCAGTACGGCGATGGGGCCGGTGGTGACGACGGGCACCGACGCGGTTCCGGCGCCGGACCGGTTCGGCTGGTGGAACGACATGGTCGGCCGAAGGGAGACCGCGCGCTCCGCCGAAGCCCCGACCGATCGGTGAGGGTGGCAGCGGATACCTGACCTCCCGGCGGCTTCGGAGTCGGACGGGCACGCCACACGGCCACGGGCATCGGCCGCCCGTGGCGAAGCACCTCCGGGCCCGAAGCGCTGGGGTGTCGCCCTGCGCTTCGGGCCCCGGGGGCGAGGGGCGAGGGCTACGGAGGTGCTGTGCCGAGCCGTGGTGCCGGGCCTAGACGGCGAGGACGGTGACAATGCCGAGGTAGACAGCCAGGAGCAGGACACCGTCGAATCCCACGCGCAGCCAGTTGGCCCGCTGGCGGACGAGCAGGCCGCTGAGGAGGACAGTTGTCATCACCAGTGAGCCGCTGGTGAGGAACAGCTCCTGCGGGGCGGCGGCGTGGAAGAGCGAACCTCCTCCGTAGGCGATGTCGCCCACGACCAGGTTGAGCGCGTCGAGGCAGTTGCCGCCGATGATGGCGGCGATGGCCAGGGTCACGGCCCCACGGCGTACGGCGGCGATGGACGTGACCGTCTCCGGCAGCGCGTTGACCACCCCCATGAAGACCGCGCCGACGAGACCCGCGCTCAGACCGGTGTGCTCCGTGAGGCTCTCCGCGGCGCGGGCCACGGCCCACCCGCCGACCGCGACGATCACCGCGGCGGCCGTGAACTCCGTCCACAACCGCCGGGTGCTGTGGGAGGTCACGGCCTCGTCGTCGGCATCGCCGTCGGGGACGTCCGCCAGCGTGTCCGTGGTGCGCACGGCTCGCCACATGGGAGACCCCTGCCCGCGTATGAGCCGCAGGCCGCCCCAGTACAGAGCCACCATGGCGACGGACGCGGGGTGGACCCCCAGCACGGTCACGTCCGGACTGAACGTGGCCATCAGCGCGATGCCCAGCAGCACGATCAGCAGGCAGCCGAACATCATGTTCTGCAACGAGGCGGCAGCGTGCTCCAGGTTGGCCTCCCGGTGGAACGCGTCGGCCACCGCGATCGCCACGGTCTGCGCGGCGATGCCGCCCACGGCGTTGCTGTACGCGAGCTGCGGTTGGTCCGAGGCCGCGCTGACCGCCGTCATCACGATCCCGGACATCGAGGTGACCAGCCCGAACAGTACGGCGCCGAAGAACGCCTCGCCCCACCCTGTCCGGTCGGCCAGTACGTCGCCCACGCTCGCGAGCCGGACACTGCACACCACGGTGACGCTCGTGGCCAGGACGAAGACGGCGATGCTCCAGCCCAGTGGCCACAGCTCGTTCAGGAATGCGGGCACGGTCACCTTTCACACGGTCCGGAGGCGGCAGAGCTGACCAGTTACCCCGGCCCTCCTCCCCTCATGTGCGCGCCACGGGATGCGAATCCGCGCCCCCGCTTCAGGAGGAAGGGGTGTCACGCGGCGCAGCCAGGCACCGCCCGTCCCCGCTCCAGCCGGAGGCGGGCGGCTGCGGCTGATGGACCCCGGTGGGGAACCTTTCACTCGAACGGGCTGAAATCTGTTGTGGCTGATGTAGACATGCGGCCGTTGAGGAGTTAGTGTCTCTGTTGTAGCCAGGAAGTCGGTGGGGCGTGGCAGACACGAACTGCCCGCACGAAGAACAGAGGTAATAGCACGGCGGTGGAGCGGCGGGGCCGGAGTCCGCTTGGGGTCCCCTCGCTGACCGCCGGGCTCGGTGGCCGCATGAGGGTCACCAGCCGTACGCAGAATCCGCAGTACCGGGCAGCACCAAGAGGCCCGTCAGAAGAAAGAAGGAGGGCGACGCCATCAGGATCGCCCGGGCGAGAACGGTTCGCCCGGGTACCGCAGGCCCCGGAACGGAAGGTGGTCCCACGGTCACGCATCCGCGATCCCCGCATTCTCCGCCCCCCGACGGGGGCCGGCGCGGAAACAGAAGGCCGGCATGGCAAGAAGCCGGTCGATGGTGTTAGAAATCCCTCGGGGCCTTGGTGCCGTACGGCACCAAGGCCCCTCGACGCATTCCCCCATCAGAGGTGCAGATGACCGCAGACACACCGCTCGACCGAATCGACGACGACGACTACCCCGCTTACACCATGGGGCGAGCGGCGGAGATGCTCGGCACCACGCCCGCCTTCCTGCGGACCCTTGGTGAAGCCAGGCTGATCACGCCCCTGCGCTCCGAGGGCGGTCACCGTCGCTACTCCCGCTACCAGTTGCGTATCGCCGCCCGCGCCCGCGAGATGGTCGACCAGGGCACGTCCATCGAGGCCGCGTGCCGCATCATCATCCTGGAAGACCAGCTCGAAGAGGCCCAGCGCATCAACGCCGAACTGCGACGCGGTGATGTGGGGGCCGACCACACGACGGACGCCTGACCCGCACCTCCACAGCGGGAGGTGAACCACCTGGTCCGTAACCGGCAGCCGATCAGGCCGGACGTCGTCGCCCGGCCCGGTACGGCAGTCCGAGGAGACGAGGAGACGAGGAGCCCGGGCTGCCGGGCGGTCTCCGGAGCGGCAGCCCCCTGTTGCGCAGGTCACCCGCAGGAGTGGTTCTGGACAGGGCAGCCGCCCGACGCCTGACGAGACCGGGAAAACAAGCAGGCACCGGTACAGCCACCACTGCTGTCCTGGCGGCTGTACCGGTGCCTGCTCGCGTCTGTCCCGCCGGTCAGACGGACAGGGGGGCGCCGAGCATCGCGGAAGCCCGCTGGAGCGGATCCACGGTCCTCGCGGGCGCGGCCTGGGGGGCGGCGGTGCGGCAGGTGAAGCCAAGCTGGGCCATGGCCCGGAGGACCTCACCGGCGCTGAAATCGCGGCGGTCCTGGTGGGTGATGACCTGGCCGACCTGCTTGGCGGGGTAGTGGCGACGCCCGATGATCACGGAGTCGCCTACGACCGGCTCGGGCTTGACGCCCTTCATCGATTCCAGCACACCGTTCTTGGTGAGCTCGAACGGAAAGCGTGCGATGACACAACGCATGATGCCTCACAAGGAGAAGAAGGGGAGAGAGCCGACCCGGTGAAGCGGTTCAGCGGGAGCGGCCGAGGGCGCCCGGGACGTTGCCGTGTTCGTCGGCCACGGGACGGGCACCGGGCAGACGCCGCGGCACGGCGTGCCCGGCTCCGGCCGCCGTGGTCGGCGGCGAGGTGACGGGCCCGCCGCCGTCGGCGACGTCGCGCAGGCGGACCCGGTCCGTGTACCCGGTACTGTCCCGCACGGCGATGAGCCGGGCCCGGGTGACCAGGCCGGTGCACCGGCCGTCCTCGTCACGGACGAGGAGATGCCCCGTACGGGCGGCGGCCATGACGGACAGCGCCACCTCGACGGTCATGCCGTCCCAGACCTGAGGACCGGCCGCGTCCACAGCATCGGCCGCTGTCCGGTGCACGGAGCTGGTGTGCGGGGAGCGGGACCGTGTCTGGACCAGCGTCAAGAGATGCCTCCTGCGGAGATGGGCCGGCTTCCTGATCGGGACGACGGGGGCCTAGGCTGCCGCGTCGGAGACGGACTGCCGTGCGGGCGCGCGCCGGGTGGCCGAAGCCGGGCGGCGCCGGCCGCGGGTGGAGCGGCGCTTGGGGCGTTCGGCCACCGGCGCGGTGATGACGACCGGGATGCCGGAGGGGGCCTGGGCGCCGGTGATGCGGTGCAGGGCCTCCGTGCCGGCGCGGACCTGGGTCGTCTGCGGGACGATGCCGGCCGTCACCATGAGGCGGGTCATGGCGCGGCGCTGGTTCGGGGTGACCAGGGTGACCACGCTGCCGGACTCCCCGGCGCGGGCGGTGCGGCCGCCGCGGTGGAGGTAGTCCTTGTGGTCCGTCGGAGGATCGACGTTGACGACGAGGTCGAGGCTGTCGACGTGGATGCCGCGCGCGGCGACGTTGGTCGCCACCAGCACGCTGACGTGCCCGTCCTTGAACTGCTTCAGCGTACGGGTGCGCTGCGGCTGCGACTTGCCTCCGTGCAGGGCGGCGGCCCGTACCCCGCTGTTCAGGAGGTGCTCGGTCAGGCGGTCGACGGCGTGCTTGGTGTCCAGGAACATGAGCACGCGGCCGTCGCGTGCGGCGATCTCGGTGGTGGCCGCGTGTTTGTCGGCGCCGTGGACGTGGAGCACGTGGTGCTCCATCGTCGTGACCGCGCCGGCCGACGGATCGACGGAGTGCACGACGGGGTCGTTCAGGTAGCGGCGCACGAGCAGATCGACGTTGCGGTCGAGCGTGGCGGAGAACAGCATGCGCTGGCCCTCGGGGCGGACCTGGTCGAGCAGGGCCGTGACCTGCGGCATGAAGCCCATGTCGGCCATCTGGTCCGCCTCGTCGAGGACGGTGACGGAAACCTGGTCCAGTCGGCAGTCGCCGCGGTCGATGAGGTCCTTGAGACGTCCGGGGGTGGCGACGACGACCTCGACGCCGCCGCGCAGCGCGTGGGCCTGCCTGCCGATCGGCATCCCTCCCACGACCGTGGCCAGGCGCAGCCTCACGGAGCGGGCATACGGAGTGAGCGCGTCGGTGACCTGCTGCGCCAGCTCACGCGTCGGTACGAGGACCAGCCCCAGCGGCTGCCGGGCCTCGGCGCGCCGGCCGGCCGTACGGGCCAGCAGGGCCAGCCCGAAGGCGAGGGTCTTGCCGGAACCGGTGCGCCCCCGGCCGAGGACGTCGCGGCCGGCGAGGGAGTTCGGCAGCGTCGCGGCCTGGATCGGGAACGGTACGCTCACGCCCTCCGCGCCGAGCGCGGCCAGCAGCTCCGCGGGCATGTCGAGGTCGGCGAAGCCCGCCACGGCGGGAAGCGCCGGGGTGATCGTCCGGGGGAGAGCGAACTCACCCGACAACGCGGAGGGCCGACGGCTGTGACCGCCGGAGCGGACCGGCCCGCCGGAGCGGCCCGGGACCGATGAGCCGAACCGTTTGCCGCTCCTCCCCGGATCGGCGCCGCCCGTACGGGTGCGGGGGAATCGGTCGTTCGTGCGTGTGCGGTTCATGGGGGACCTTCCTCGATACGGCACATATCAAGGAATTCCCGCAGCGATGAGCGGCATGGAGAATTGCAAGAACAGGCCGGATGGAATGAAAAAATGAATCAATCGTGCGCTGCAGAGCAATAGCGGGGCCGCGTTCTGGTGCCCCTCTGAAGGTGATCCGTATGCGCAGTTCTGCGATTCCTCGCGGTTGTCCCGCAGGCGAAAACGCTGCGGGAAGTGCGTACAGTTGGGGCCCGCACCCCGAAGGCTGCGGGCCCCAACTGTACGGTGTGCGCCGGCGTCAGGCGGGAACGATGTTCTCCGCCGTCGGGCCCTTCTGGCCCTGCGCGATGTCGAAGCTCACCTTCTGGCCTTCGAGCAGCTCGCGGAACCCCTGGGCGGCGATGTTCGAGTAGTGGGCGAACACGTCGGCGCCGCCGCCGTCCTGCTCGATGAAGCCGAAGCCCTTTTCCGCGTTGAACCACTTCACAGTGCCAGTAGCCATGTCTTGTTCTCCTTCGGGAGCAGTGAATCGGTGCCCGCACTGTGCGGACACCGTGTCGCCGCAATGATCAACCCGCCGGAACAAAGACCGGTGCCAAAAAACACTTCCAGTGGCGCAGAAGCCGACTGAGGAGAATTTGGAATTTCGGGAACCACAACTGCAACTGGGATCGACAGTAGCACGATGTGGCAGTCGGTGTGCGCTGGACAATTCCGCTCTGTTCGTTGCTGCAAGGAAACTGCCCGCACGGTTCCGTAGAACTCTCACTCCGCGGGTGCAGATATAATGTCGTCCAGACCTCGACGCCCCGCGAATCCCCGGCTCCGGCTGTGAGTGCGACGATTCGGACCGGTGGAGGCCGACAGCGGGACGGTCGCGGGACAGGTCCTGGAGGCCGTCGACCGGACTTCCGGTCGACGGCCCGGTCCCCTCTCGAGCGATCAACTCGCAACCGTTACCGAGGTGTTCCCGGGATCTGCATGATCACCAGGCGGATCACTGCCCTCCGGACCGCGTCCACGGGCGGCTCTCGGTGACAGGGCTACCGGTCCGGCGGGTGCGGAGCGGGAGCAGTCAGGTGACGACGAGAGAGCCGTCGGCGGTACGGGCCGCGGTCAGCCTGCGGCGAGCGGCGATGAGGGCGGAGCCGATGTCACGGGTACCGGTGGACACGCACAGGGTGTAGGCGACGTCCTCCATGCGCCGGCGTGCTTCCTCGCCGCCGGTCTCGGTGTGCACCATGCGCAGCGTCTCGTACTGCTCGATCAGGTTTTCCAGCACGTCCGGGTGTGCCATGAGCATCGGAGGTTTCCCTTCTACCGTCACCCGCATGAGTCATACACGGACCCGTTTGCCCCGGGCTCCGGCCGCTATTCCTCGATCTTCGCGGTGGCCACCACGCTGACCTCCACGGGTACGGTGGACTCCTTCCACTCCTCCTTCACCGGCCTCGGCGGCGGTATCACGATGCTCGGCACGATGCTCGGAGAGATCGCGCCCGGCGGCGTCGGCTCCGGCCTCTACGGCATGCTCGTCATGGCGGTCATGGCGGTCATGGCGGTCATGGCGGTGTTCAGCGTCGGCCTGATGGTCGGCCGCACCTCCGAGTACCTCTGCAGGAGGACCGGCACCCGTGAGATCAAGTTCGTCGCCTGCCACATCCTGATCACCCCGGCCCTGGTACTGACCTTCACCGCCGCGCCGATGGCGCTGTCCACTCCGGCGAACTCGATGACCCACAGCGGGCCGCACGGTTTCCCCGAGATCCTGTACGCCTACACCTCCGCCTCGAACAACAACGGCTCCGCCTTCGCCGGTCTGAACGCGGACACCCAGTGGTTCAACACCAGGCTCGGCATCGCGATGCTGCTCGGCCGCTTCCTGCCGATGGTGTTCGTCCTGGCGCTGGCGGGATCCCTGGCGGAGCAGAAGCCGGCTCCGACCACCGCGGGAACCCTGCGCACCGAGAAACCCCTGTTCACCGGGCTGCTGGTGGGGGTGGCCCTGATCACCACCGGTCTGACCTACTTCCCGGCGCTTGCGCTGGGCCCCCTCGCGGAGGGACTGGCGTCATGACCACCGACACGCACCAGCACGAGGACCCGATGTCCCCCCCCGGCCCGGGCGCCGCACAACGACGTACCCACCGGTCCCACGTCCGGCCAGGGCCGTGTCGGCGCGGGCGTCTTCGACCCGAAGCAGCTGGTCAAGTCGCTGCCCGACGCCCTCCGCAAGCTCGACCCGCGGGCGATGGCGAAGTCGCCCGTCATGTTCGTGGTCCTGATCGGGTCCGTTCTGACGGCGGTGGGGGCGGTGGGGGCGGCGACCGGAGGCGCCCTGCTGCCGGCCCAGATGCTGCGCAAGGCCGAAACCGGCACCGGACAACCCTGATCGGGCCGACGAATCTCCGACGAGTGGCGCCCGGCTGCGCCGCGCGGTGCTCTTCCACCTGATCAGCACCGTGCGGCACGACCTGCCACCCGGTTCGGGGCGGCTCCTGCCGCGCCTCTGCCCCCGGCCCGACGGCCGGGGGCAGAGGCGGGGAACAAGCCCGATCGGTGACTTTCCATATCCATATGGTTGCCAAGAGTGGCGGTGCTGCGAGGTGGCCCATAACGTCGAGCTCATGAGGAAATGCCAGGTCACAGGCGTCATTTGCGCCATCGCACCCCTCGTCGCCGGCATGGGAGCCCTTGCTCCGGCCGCCTTCGCCCGCAGCGGACCCGAGCAGGTGGTCCGTCCGGGCCAGTCCATCCAGAAGGCCGTCGACGCGGCCGCACCCGGAGCCACCATCGTCCTGACGCGGGGCACCTATCGCGGAAGCGTCACGATCACGAAGCCGCTGACCCTCCGGGGCGCGGACGAGCAGACCGTGATCGTGCCCGGAACGGACGAGGAGGCACGGAGTGCGTGCGCGGAGGCGGGGAACGGCGTCTGTGTCACCGGCACGGACGCACAACCCGTCACCGGGGTGCGGATCCGGTCACTGACCGTCGAAGGGTTCAAGAAGAGCGGTGTCCTGGCCACGCGCACCGACCGGCTGGAGGTCCACCGGGTGACCGCCCGGGACAACGGCCAATGGGGCATCGCGCAGGACCGCTCCACCAGCGCCTCGTTCCGCCACAACACCGCAAGCGGCAACGGCGACGCCGGGCTGTACACCGCCAACGTGTTCGAGGCTGACGCGGAGAGCGAGACCCTCGACACCCGTGGCACGGTGATCAGCGGCAACCGCCTGACCGGCAACCGGATCGGCATGACCACCCGTCGGCTCAGGAACCTCACCGTCGAGCACAACGTCGTCGCCGGGAACTGTGCGGGTGTCTTCGTCGTGCTGCCGCGCGCGGTGGGCGACCTGACCGTCCGCCGCAACGCGGTCTACGAGAACAACACATCCTGCCCCGCCACCGCGCGCCTGCCCCACCTCCAGGGGGTCGGCATCGTCCTCGTCGGCGCGGAGGAGGTGCTGGTGACGCAGAACGCGGTCCGCGACAACGTGGGCGACTCCCCGTACTCCGGCGGGATCATCGTGTTCGGCAGCTTGGACGGCGTCCCCAACGAGCGGAACGTGGTCCGTGACAACCTCGTGCTGGGCAACCTCCCGGCGGACCTGGCCACCCGCGACGCCGAGGGGAAGGACAACAGGTTCATCAACAACATCTGCCAGACCTCCGAACCGGCAGGCGGGTGCTGACCGGTCAGGGCGCGGCGGCCCGGGGCAGCCGTCTCCGGGGAGCAGAGGCGATGGCCGCAAGGGAGACACCCTTCCCCCGGCATGCGGCCACGGACGCTGTCCCGCCCCGGGACCCGCACTTCCCCGGCTGCGGCACACGGGCGACACGTCGGCCTCCACGGCCGGAACCGGGCATGGCCATCGTCGGTCTGTCGGTCTGTCGGTCTGTCGGCCTGTCGGCCTGTCGGCCTGTCGGCCTGTCGGTCCGTCGTTGCGGAAGCCCGGCGGCTCGGCCGGCGAGCGGATCCGTCGTGTCCATGACGCCGACGTCACCTGACGGCAGACCGGGCGTGGCGGCGAATGGCTCTGGGTGCGCGGCCCGCTCGCCAAGGGCGCCGTGAGGCGAGAGGCATGCGTCGGGAGTGGGGAGGGGAGCCCCGCTTGCCCTTCTCGCAGGGAGCGCTGTACGTGGTGTGTGCAGGCGGTCCGGCCCCTCGGTGGGCGGACTCCGTGGAAACGAGGATACGAGCGGGGCGGGCAGTGCGGCGGGAACGCCGGCGAGAGGTGCGTCAGGGCTCCTGATGTGCATGTGGAGTTCACTGTATGAACCCGAGCCGGCAACCAAGCCTTCCACGGAGATCGGCACGGTGTGCCCAGCCCCGTCAAGTCGAGCACCGGTACGGCGGCCAATTCCGCTGCCGAGCCGCTGTCAGGAGTCCGCCGTCATGAGGGGCAAGCCACTCCCGAGGCGTGCCGCCACTGTCTCCGGTGACCGCGTCGGCGGGGCGGGCCGGGCCAGGAATCCGTGGTGGGACAACACCCGGTTCCTCTCCGCCTTGCTGATCGTGATTCTGCACACCGGCGGCAGCCTCCTGGCGCGAGAGGACGCACTGCACTCCTTCCACATCGCCAGCTGGGCCTTCCGGGTGCCTGCCTTCGTCATGTTGGCCGGTGTGTTCAGCAGTGCGGGACCGCTCGGCCCCCGTTCCCTGCGCACCCTGCTGCAGAACATCGTGCTGCCCGCCCTCGTGTTCAGCTTGCTCTACTCGCTGGAGAAGCACTGGCTGGGCGACGAGTTCATCGTGCACGTCGTCCAACTGCCGTGGACCCTGTGGTTCCTGATGTCCCTCTTCTTCTGGCGGCTGCTACTGCCGTTGGTGGTCCAGCTGCGTCACCCGCTGCTCGTCACCACCGGCGTCGCCCTCGCCGTGGGGTACGTCGAGGAGTTCGGGCTGGCCTTCTCGGCGAGCCGCACGCTCGTCTACCTTCCGCTGTTCTATCTCGGCTGGCGGATCGGCCAGGGCTTCCTGAGCACCTGGTTCACCAGCCGGTGGAGCCTGTTCGCGGCGGTCGCCGGGATCCTTGCCTCCTGCGTCGTGGGATGGCTGTGGCACAGGGACATCAAGGGCAACTGGCTTTCCATGCGCCATTCCTACTCCGCCGCCGATCCGCTGAGCCTGGAGTGGGCCTGGGGCGTCCGGCTGCTGGTGCTGGCCACGGCCGCGGCCCTGGTGCTCTGTCTGCTGCGGCTGATGCCCCGGCGGCGGCTGCCGCTGGTCACCACGGTGGGCGCCGGCGGGTTCACGATCTACCTACTGCACCCGCTGTTCATACTGCCGGTCCGGGAAATGGGCTTGATAGCACGGGTGAACACCCCGGCCGAGATCGTTGGTCTGGTGCTGTGCGCGGTTCTGCTGACGACGGTGCTCGGGTCCCCGCCGGTGCGCCACCTGGTCCGTCCGCTGACCCGGCCCTCCACCGGCTGGCTGTTCGCCCCCGCCGTACCCGGGCCGCAGCAGCCGGTACGGGGACCTGCTCACGTACCACCCGTACCGGAGCCCGCGCGCACCCCGTAGTCCTCCGCGGCCGGCTCCTCGTCACTCACCTTGAACGCGTCCCCGGGCCGGCGGCCGAACGGCTTGTCGCAGGCGGCTTTGGATCCGGTGGTGACTCTGTTGCTCCATTGCGGAGAGTGACGCCGGCCTGTCGGCGGGGCGCAGGGAACGGGTCTCGCGAGGAGGCGGTCCGGCCCCGGCCGGCCCCTCCCGGATGTGCGGTGCGTGACGACCATCCCTCGAATTGAGCAGCAGAGTCGGTGGTCGCCGCGGGGGCGGTGGGAACGGTGCAACAGTGCCCGGTCCGATGGAGCCGAGTCCGTGGATGGCGCCGAGGCGGACTGGTGCGGCTCGGCGACGAGCCGGCTGTGGCGGGCGGTCGTGGTCTGCACCGGGTGGCCGTCCGCGAGCGCCGCCGCGCGTGCGGGCGCGTATCCCCCAGCCGGACTGAGGTTCCCCCTGCTGGCCGGACAGCTTGATACTGGGACGGATGTCCGGGAGGAAGTAGTCACAGGTAGTGAGTAGCAGCATCATGAGTAAGCGGTGCACGGCCGAGTTCAAGCGGGACGCGGTCGCCTTGGCGTTGTCCTCGGTGAAGACGGTCACCGAGGTCGCGAGGGATCTGGGCGTGGGTCCGGAAGGGCTGCGCGGGTGGTGAAGCAGGTGAAGGCCGACCGCGGAGAGGGGCCCGCCAGGGCTTCGGCGTAGTCGGCTGACGTCCGCTTCCTGACAGATGACCAGGTTGGGCGGGGTTCGATGCAGAACAGGCACGGACACCTGTGATCATGGAGTTCTCTACGCTCTGTGATCCTGGGAAGCCAGTGCCTGTCGACGCATCATCTCTGTTCTCTCCCGCCTTTGACCAACTCGGCCCCCACCCGGGAGCTGCACCCGGGGAGATCCCCGGCCTGCTGGAACGCCTTGCGCAGGTCCCCGGCCCGCGTGATCCCCGCGGGGTCGGCATCCACTCGTCACGGTGCTGGTCCCGACCGCCTGCGCGGTCCTCGCCGGCGCGAGGCCGCTGCTGGCCGTGAGTGAATGGGTGGCCGACACCCCGGCGGAACTCCTCGAGCGGCTCGGCATCCGCGTCGACCCAATCTTCCCGAAACGCTCCTGGCCTGTGGAATCAACGATCCGCAGGCTCCTGGCCAGGACCGACACAGACGCCTTGGACCGGGCCGTCGGAGCCTGGCTCACCGACCGGCAGAAGGACGCGGGCGGTTTGCGAGGACTGGCCGTCGACGGGAAGTCGCTGCGGGGTGCCGCCCGCGCGAAGGGCCGGAAAATCCATCTCCTGGCCGCCTGCGACCACACCAGCGGCCTGGTCCTCGCGCAGATGGACGTCGGGGAGGAAACCAACGAGATCACGCGGTTCCAGCCCCTCCTGGACACGCTGCCCGACCTGTCCGGCACCGTCGTGACCAGCGACGCCATGCACACCCAGCACGACCACGCCACCTATCTGCGCGGGCGGGGCGCCCACTGCATCGTGATCGTGAAGCGCAACACGAAGAAGTTCTGCACGCAGTTGAAGTCCCTTCCCTGGAAGCAGGTCCCGCTCCGTGACCGGACGTGCGCGCCCGGTCACGAATGCTCCGAGATTTGCAGGCTGAAGGTCTGCACGGTCAACAACCTGCTCTTCCCCGGTGCCCGCCAGGCCGTCCAGATCGTTCGCCGCCGCGTCCACCGCAAGACGGGAAAGATCAGTCTCAGGACCGTCTACGCGGTCACCAGCCTCGCCGCGGAACAGGTCCCACCCGCCCGGCTCGCCCAACTGGTCCGCGGGCACTGGACGGTCGAGGCCCTGCACCACGTCAGAGACGTCACCCTCACCGAGGACGCCTCACAACTGCGTACCGGGAACGCACCCCGGGCGATGGCGACCTGCAGAAACCTTGCGATCGGAGCCCTCCGCCTAGCCGGCGTCCGCAACATCGCAGCCGGCCTCCGCCGGACAGCCCGGGACCAAAATCGCGCCCTCACCCTTCTGGGCCTCACATGATCAAAAAGGGCAAGGCCCGACTACGCCGAAGCCCTGACCATGATGCAGATGCTGGCCGACGTGATGCTGGTGGGAATGATCGCGCGGGTCCTCCTCGGCGCTGTCCGGGTCGCAGAAGACGCCCGGTCGGCCGGCTCCGGCGAGCCACCGGGCGCGGAGGAATCCGGTTGAGCAAGGGTGACGCGTCAGAGTCACCCGCATGGGCGGCGTTGAAATGCCCGCCGGTCAACGGCGTGCCAGGCTCGCAACCGCGCCGCTCGCAGCAGGCGGCGGGGCGTTCCGGGTTCGCTGAATTCGGCCGATGAGACCACAGGCGAGGTCCGCATCGCGAGGAGGCAGTGTGCATGCCGGTCGCCAGGACTGGATCCGAGGCCGCGTCACCCCAGGACCCCCTGACGCTTCTGCGGAGCCGCGCATACCTGGTGTTGTTGGTGACGGCCGCGCTGATCGGCGTGCCGGTGTCCGCGGCGGCGTTCGGCTTCCTTGCGCTGGTCGGTGAGATTCAGCCACTGGTCTACACGGATCTGCCCAAGTCGCTGGGGTTCGACGGAACCCCACCGTGGTGGCCACTGCCGCTGCTCGCTGTGGGGGGACTGCTTGCCGGACTGACGATTCAGTACCTGCCGGGGCACGGCGGGCATGAGCCGACGGCCGGGTTCAAGACCGCCGGCCCGCCCTCGCCCATCGAGCTGCCCGGCATCTTTCTCGCCGCCCTGGCGACGCTCTGCTTCGCTGCCGTCCTCGGTCCCGAGGCACCGCTCCTGGCGCTCGGCGGCGGGCTCGCCGCCGGCGCCGTGCGGATGATCAAACGGGACCCGCCGGAGCAGGTGAGCGCGGTGCTGGGCGCGGCGGGCAGTTTCGCGGCCGTCAGCTCGCTGCTGGGATCACCGCTGCTCGGAGCATTCCTCCTGATGGAAGCCTCAGGGCTGGGTGGGCCGACGATGGCGCTGGTGTTGGTGCCCGGCCTGCTGGCCGCGGGCATCGGTGCACTCATCTTCGTCGGGCTGGGAAGCTGGACAGGGCTGGGCACCTACTCGCTGGCACTGCACGACGTACCCGAGGCCACGCACCCGACAGCGGCGGAATTCGGCTGGGCTCTGGTCATCGGTCTGTCGGCCGCACTCGTGGGCGTGGGAATCCGATGGCTCGCCGTCCGGTTCAGGGTGCACGTCGAGAGGCGCCGGGTGCCGACCACGGTGGTCATGGGCCTGGTCGTGGCGGGGCTGGCGATCGGCTACGCGGAGGGCACCGGCAAACCGGCGACCGATGTGCTGTATTCGGGGCAGACGGCGCTGGATCCCCTTCTCACACACAGCGCCGCGTATTCGGTGGGAGCGCTGTCGCTGCTGGTCGTGTGCAAGGGCCTGGCCTATTGCGCATCACTGAGCAGTTTCAGAGGAGGCCCCATCTTTCCCGCGATGTTCGTGGGAGCGGCGGGCGGCATCCTGTTCTCCCACCTGCCGGGACTGACCCTGGTCGCGGGGTTCGCGATGGGTATCGGAGCGATGAGCGCCGCCATGCTGAGACTCCCGCTGGTCTCCGTCCTGCTCGCCACCCTGCTGGTCGGGGCACAGGGGCTCACCGTCATGCCGCTGGTGATCGTCGCGGTCGTGGTCTCGTACGTCGCGACGGCGAAGCTCACGCCTTCTCCCGCCACGGACCCGGGGCAGGAACCGAGGGCGGGCCGGCAGCAGCCGTGAGCTCGCCGGGAGACCTCCGTCCGTCTGCTCGCCGCAGTCATCGTGCGGCGCCGAGCGGATCGCCCGCCGCAGCGAAGCCTCTCCGGATGGGGATGGTCGTGCCGCGGGATCATGACGCCACCATCCAACGGCGGACCCGCACCTGGCTCCCTGAATGTGCGGCGGCCAGGGTGGTCCAAGTCGTCTGGAGCACCGCCCGGAGTTAGGTTGTAAGTGGATGCGTCCATCTCATCCGACGGGGTCCGACGGGGTCGGAACAAGCACCGTCCGCGGTGGCAGCCACCTGGTCGGGCCCGCACTCGACGTCAACGGCAAGGCTCACGACTCCGGCGACCCCATGCCGTCGGCGCGAACTTCGTCCCGGGCAGCGGAGCACGATCCGCTCCAGACGGTCATGGCCGACGCCTGCGCGTCGGCCACCACATCCTGGAGCGTCCACAATGAACGACAACCATCTCTCTGGCGACGAGACACGGCACCTCACCCCGCATGAGCGGGTTGCCCGCGGCAAGGCAGCACGCGTCGACGCGCCCCGTTCCAGCCACGCCGAGTTCATGCCCCCGCCGAAGCGCCCGGACCCGGTGGAGATCATCGAGAAGCAGTCCGCGACGCGAGTGCCGGAACTCGTGCCGATCCGCTACGGCAGGATGAGCGAGGCGCCGTTCCGTTTCTATCGCGGGGCCGCCGCCATCATGGCCGCGGACCTCGCGGAGGCGCCGCGCACCGGGCTCAGGGTGCAGTGCTGCGGGGACGCGCACATGCTGAACTTTCGGTTGCTGGCCTCTCCGGAACGCCGGCTGATGTTCGACATCAACGACTTCGACGAGACGCTGCCCGGACCGTGGGAGTGGGACGTCAAGCGGCTGTCGGCCAGTCTGGTCATCGCGGGCCGGGCGAACGGCTTCGGTTCCAAGGAGCGGGTGTCGGTGGTGCGGGAGACCGTGCGGTCCTACCGCGAGCGCATGCGGAGCTATGCCGGACTGGGCAATCTAGACGTCTGGTACTCCCACTTCGACGCGGACGAGCTGCAGGAACAGTTCGCCCCGGTACTGAGCGCCGAGCAGCGCGATCGCTGGGAACGCACCCGGGAGCGAGCCCGTGCGCACGACACACTGCAGGTCTTCGACAAGCTCACGCATGTCATCGACGGAAGGCGTCAGATCGCTTCCGATCCTCCCCTGCTGGTCCGGCTCCAGGACCTGCTGCCGGACGCTGAACGCGGTCGGCTGGAGCAGGAGATCAGCCGGCTGATCGAGCGCTACGGCCGGACCCTGCAGCCGGACCGCCGGTTCCTGCTGGAGAGCTATCGCCTTGCCGGCATCGCCCGCAAGGTCGTCGGCGTGGGCAGTGTGGGAACCCGTTGCTGGATCATCCTGCTGCTCGGCAAGGACGACGAGGATCCCCTGTTCCTCCAGGCCAAGGAGGCCGAGGAGTCGGTTCTGGCGCCTTACGTCGGAGGCAGCGCGTTCAGCACGCAGGGCGAGCGTGTCGTCGTCGGCCAACGGCTCATGCAGGCCACCAGCGACATCTTCCTGGGCTGGGAGCGCGTCCAGGGCATCGACGGCAAGCGGCGGGACTTCTACGTACGCCAGCTGCGCGACTGGAAAGGCATCGCTGTGGCCGAGAGCATGTCACCCAAGCGGATGGGCCTGTTCGGCCGGCTGTGCGGTGCCACGCTGGCCCGCGCCCATGCCCGTTCCGGGGACCGCATCGCGATCGCCGCGTACCTGGGCGGCGGCGATGTCTTCGACCGTGCGCTGGCGACGTTCGCCGAGTTGTACGCGGACCAGAACGAGAAGGATCACCAGGCCCTGGTCGAGGCCATCCAAGCCGGACAAATCCCGGCCGAAGCGGCTTGACGCTGCGGGATCCCCCACGAGTCCGGCATACGGCCGGACATCCGGTGGACCACCGCCGACTCCACGGTGAGATAGGCCACGTTCCACCTGTCGAGTACGAGACCAACTACTACACAGAACTCGCACAACCCCAGCTCACAACCACAATCTGAAGCCTCTACCGAACCCGGGGCGATTCAGTGTGCTGTCCGGCGAAGGCCATGGGTTGTCTGGAGCCCGGCGAGCGGCCGGAGTGAGGTGCGGGTGTCCCGTCAGACCTTCTCGACTCGCACGGAGTGGCCTGCGAGGAGTCGGTTCATGTCGTCGGTGTCGGAGGTGAAGACGGTTGCCTCGGCTCCCTGTGCGGCTTCTCGCCCGGCTACAGCCGCCAGAACGGCGTCGACGGCGTACTTGTGCCCGTGCAAGCCGGCCGCCTTCAGCATGCCGCGTGCCATGGCGATCACCTGGTCGTCCGTGTGCACGATGCGGATCCGGGACAGGGTCCAGTTCCACAGTGCCTGCCGCGACGCTTCGCGTGGGTCCCATGCCTCCAGGGTCGTGAGCGCCGAGGTGACGATCGGGATGTCGAGCCGCGGGGCCGTCTTGATCAGCGCGGCCATCTCCCGGTCGCCCTGGACTGCCTTGGAGAGGGCTTCGGAGTCGAACACGAAGACGCGCTGGCGCGGCCGGTGCAGCTTCGCTCGGGCGGTGCGGCTCACGCGGCCTCGTCCGAAGCCGATCGCTGCTCGTCATGCCAGCCGTCGATGGCGGCGATGCGCTCCAGCGCTGCCTGCTGCTCGTCGTCCGTCACGGCGCCGTGCTCTTCCTCGAGCCGGTCGGCCAACTCGCGCAGTCGGTCCATGGCGTCCTGGTGAGCGGCGGCGGCCGCGATGTAGCCGGACACCCCGCGTGCGTCGACGCGCTCCTTGATCGATTCCACCAGCTCTTCCGACACGGTGATGGTGATCTTCCGGGTTGCCATACTTCGAGTATGCCACGCTCTGTGTGGCGTGGCTTGACTCCTCGAAGAAGCCGGCTCCGAAGAGCAGGGGTGCGCGGGATGCCGCCCTCCACCCGGTACTACAGCCGGTGTTGTCACGGTGAGTGGTCTCGTTGGCGGTAGTGGCTGATGCGGGCCCTGGTCTGGCGCCGTCGGCGCCGGCGGTTCCAGTGCAGGGCGAGCCAGGTCCTGGCGGTGCGGGCGGGTGCCAGGACGATCCGGTCGTACATGCGGCGGATCTCGTTCAGGGACAGTGGGACGACGGCCTCCTCCTGCTCGTCGGTCGGGCCGGTGGGTTCACGGGGTGGCGTGGTGAGGGCGTATGCGTCGACTCCGCACGCCGGTGAGGAAGGCCAGGGCGAGCATGCACACGGTGGTCTGCCGGTACCAGGAGACCCAGCGGACCTGGTGTTCCTCCAGCCAGGCGCGCAGGGACCGTGAGCCGCCGCAGAGCTCGTCGGCCAGGAAGTAGGTGAAGGCCACCCCCGCCGCGAGAGCGCGCCCGGCCACGCGCCGGGCCGGCTCCGGCTTGGTCACCACGGTGCGGGCCCGTTCCTCGGGCACCCCGGCCTCCCCGCAGCGCCGGCGGTGTTCCTCACTGCGGCCCGCCCAGTGCTGCCCTGCATACAGCTCACGGTCGATGATCGCCCGCCCGCGCGAGGACCCGTAGGACAAGTGGAAGCTGACCTGGGCGTTCTCGACCTGTCCGGTGACGCCGGTGTACTGGCGGGCCACCCCGGCACTCTGGGTGCCCTTCTTGATGTCACCGGTCTCGTCCGCGGTCAGCACGGCATCCTGGTCCCGCAGCGAGTTCACCACGAACTCCCGCACCCGGTCGCGCAGTTCGTCGGCCTCTCAGGACGCACGGGCCAGGAAGTCCTGCAACCGGTCCGGCGAGGCATGCCCAAGAACCACGAACGCCGGTCCGTACCGATCCCGAGATTCCTGGCGGAGGAGCTGAAGCCCCACGTCGAGGGGCGGGACGAGGACGAGCTCCTGTTCACCGCCCCGCAGGGCGGACCGCTGCGGGCCCGCAACTTCCGGCAGCGGCTCTTCGCGCCGGCGGTCGTGAAAGCCGGACCGGGGCACCTCAAGGTCACCCCGCACAAACTGCGCCACACGGCCGCCTCGCTCGCCATCGCCAGCGGTGCGGACGTCAACGTCGTCCAGACGATGCTGGGCCACAAGTCGGCGACGCTGACCCTGGACACGTACGGGCACCTCTTCCCGGACCGTCTCGACGAGGTCTCGAAGAAGATGCACAAGCGGCGTGCCAAGCAGTTGGCCGAGGCGCAGATCAGGCTGGAGGAGGCCGAGCGGAAGGCCCGCCAGGCCGCCGAGGCGGTGGCCGCCCAGGAGGAGGACTCGGCGTGATGTGGGTCTGATCCGTGCCGAGAAACGGCAAACGGAGGGGGCCGCCGTCACTGGTATGGAACCGGTGGGGGCGGCCTTCCGGTCTTTCCGGGTCAGAGCAGCCTCGGCCGGCGGCCATCCCGCCGGGCCCGGTCCATCGCGGCAGCGGTCTCGTCCTCGGCCAGCGCCTCGATGTGCTCAGGCACTGACCGCTCGTCGAGCACGAAGAGCCGGCCACCGACGAGGCGAGTGGCGGTCTTCCAGCCCAGACGCTGGCCGGCCTCCCGCGCCGCCTGCCGAACGTCCTTGAGGTCGCCCATCTCCGCGAGGTCGTCGCTGTCCAGGACCAGCTGTCCGAAATACCCCTCGTACTGCGGCTTCAGAGCGACCCGCATCAACGACTCCAGCCGGTCGGCCAACTTCTCGTACCGGCGCCGGGACAACTCGTTCTTCGCGGGCATCTCGCACAGCTCCCCACCTCTGCCCGCAGCCGCATGTGTGCCATATGTGTGCTGCGCGTACGAAGGCCCTTCCGTCCGTCGGACGGAAGGGCCTCTGACCCGGCGTTTTGCTGTGCCCCCGGCAGGATTCGAACCTGCGACACCCGCTTTAGGAGTTTTCCCGGGGCGGGGCTGTGACCTGCGGAAACGTCACCGAAAGGGTGCCTGGCCTGGGGAAACACCCCTCCATAGTTCTCACGTGTTCGCGGGGTTTCCCGGCCTCATGTGTGCCGAATCCGTGCAGCTTCGAGCACCTGTCCGAGAGGATCCGACTGCTCGTATAGCCGTAGAGGAGTGAGCTTGTTCCGCCAGACATCCTTGTTGTGGTCAGGCTAAGAGTGCGGCCTCGTGCTCGGCGGGACAGCGGTAGCCGAGGCTGCTGCATGGGCGCTCATCGATCTGGTGTGCGCCCCTGGCATGCGCCCAGCGCATCAAGTGAGCCCTCCGCGCACTCTGCCCTGGTCCTCTGACAACTGCTTCTCTGGAACAGCTGATTCGCATGGATCAGAAGCAGATCAAAGTTGGTGCGGAGAAGGAGAGAAGTGCCCTTGACGCCGCAGTCCGCATCCCAGGGCCCGGAAGGGTGGCCTGCCCGCAGCTTCCTCGGTGGTCTGTCGGAGCCCGTCCGTACCAAGCTGCTCAGGATCGGTACCCGCTGCCGTTATCTACCCGAAGAGATCCTGATCCGTGAGGGTGACTTCTCCAACCATGTGGTGCTCTTGCGCTCCGGATTCGTCAAGGTCACCGCTCGCCTGGACAATGGCCACGAGGCGTTGCTCGCCATCCGGGTCGGAGGGGACATAGTCGGCGAGATGGCCGCCATGGACGACGGCGCGCCGAGGTCGGCCACGGTCACCGCCTGCGGAGAGATCGTCGCCAGCATCGTTCGCGAGTCCGACCTCCGGTCCTTCCTCGAATCCCACCCCGAGGCGGCGCGTGCGGTCAACAGGATCGTCGTGCAGCGGCTGCGCTGGTCGAACCAACGGCGAGTGGAGTTCGGGGGGTATCCGGTCAAGGTGCGTCTTGCCCGCGTGCTCGCCGAGCTGGCGACCTCGTACGGGCATCCGGTGCCGCGTGGGCTGGTCATAGGGGTCGACCTCACCCAGCCGGAGCTGGCCGCGCTCACCGGCTCGGCGGAGGTCACCATCCACAAGGCGCTCGCCGAACTGCGCAGAGACGAACTCATCACCACCGGCTACCGCCGTACCACTGTCCTCGACCTGAATCAGCTGCGGGAAATCGCCCAGCTGCCCGCGGCCGTTCCGTAACAGGGGCGTCGCCCGCACCGCCTGCCGAAAACCGTATTTCTACGACCCACTCGGGTTTCCCCGCCTCCGGGCGCACAGTTGACGCCCGACCTCGCTCGACCAAGGCAGATGGGTGACCGAGTCCATGACATCGCAATCACATTCGCAGGAGATCATCACGCGGCATCTGTGCATGGCTGCCGACGTGGAGAAGTACAGCCGCCTCGACACCCCGAGCCAGGAGGCCTTCCAAACCGACCTGGTGCGGGTGCTGGAAGAGGCGGCGGTGCTCAGCGGCCTGGACCGCACGGCCTGGGAACGTCAGCCGCAAGGCGATCAGGAATTCGCCGTCCTGCCGCTCGAAACCCAGGAACCGGTGGTACTCGGCGGCTTTGTACGGAACCTGGCCGTCCGGCTCGGCGAGCGCAACGCCAACCGCGCCGAAGAAGAGCGGATGAGGCTCCGGCTCGCCATCGACTTCGGCGTGGCCCGCACGGCCGCTCTCGGCTACAGCGGGCCCGCCCCCGTCTCCGTGGCCCGCTATCTCAACGCGCCCCAGCTGAAGCGGGTGCTGGAGGCTCTCGGCTCGACCGATCTCGCGTTGATCGTCTCCGACCGGATCTACCAGGACGTGGTCCGGCTCCGAGGCGAGGGCCAGGGCCTGGATCCGAGTCGGTACGTCAGGGTGCACGTTCACCAGAAGGAGTTCAGCGGCTACGGCTGGATCCACGTACCGGAGCACGGCCGGGAGGAGCTGGAGCCGCTCGTGGCCGACCCGGAGCCGGAGGAGGCCGCGACCCCCGCGCCCACCAATGTGGTGAAGAAGAACAAGGGCGGCGTCTTCCACTTCGGCAGTGGCGACGCGGCCAGGACCATGCACAAGAAGTACTACGGGTGATGGTGCGTGAGACATGGACGACAAGACCGAACCCATGAGCGAACGCATGGACCCGCTTCCGGCTGAGCCGTCCGCCGATGTGGAGGCGGCCGCGTCCACACCCGCCGACACGGAGACCACCGACGAACAGATCGATCACATCCGGCAGTTGCGGGAACGGGGCCTGGCGCAGACCGTCGTCGACGGGGGAGTCGAGGCGAGAGCCGTCGGCTTCGGCAGCGGTGACGCGGCCGGGACGATCTACAAGAACTACTACAGCACCCCGGCCGTCGACCCTGTCGACGGCCGGGTCCCGGAGGACGACCTGGACCGGCTGCGCGAGCTGTACGTGGCACCGGCCACGCACACCGCTCTGGTCGACCACCTGACCAGACACGGGATCGCGGTGCTGCGTGGGGCCCCCGGCTCGGGGCGTTACACCACGGCACTGCTCGCCGTGCGGCAGGCGATGGACACCGGCGTCGTTGTCCTGGACTCCGAGGCGGGCGTGCGTCGGCTGGTGACGGACGAAAGAGGCCTTCAGCCGAGCCGGGGCCACGTCATCGAGGGCGACGGCACGGAGTGGGCGAACGAACTCCGCCCGCAGTTGCTCATACGGCTGCGAGCAGCGACGTACGGCCGTTCCCCACTGGTGATCATCGTCGACGACCACGTGCCGGTCGGAGGTCTGACCGGGCACGTGGTCGAGCACGAGGTGGCGGACGTGATGCCGTTTCAGGTGCTGGAGCGGCATCTGACGGTGCTGCTCGCCGACCGGCCGCTGGACTGCCGCAAACTGTTGGAGCACGAGGGCCTACGGGAAGACTTGCGCGGACGCAGGTCCATGGCCGAGGTTGCCGGCCTGGCCGGTCAACTGGTGCGGCGGGCGCGCGACGGCGACGACGTCGACCAGATCGTGCAGGGGCTGGGAGCCGAGCTGCGGGCCAAAGCGGTGAGGCTCCTCGGACCGCCGCGGAAGAATGCGGCCGACGGGGCCGGAAGGCAGCAGTTGTCCCTGTGGTCGCACGCGTTCCTGCTGGCCAGTGTGGTGCTCGACGGGACGACGCTGAGCCGGGTCAGCCGGGAGTCCCACCGGCTCGCGGAGCTGCTGCACGGGGTGCGCTCACCCTCCTCGGTCCCGGCGATGCCGCTGTTCGAGGAGAGCGTGCGGGACTGGCTCGACCACTCCGACGTGGAGTTCACCGACCGGACCGGGCAACCGGTCGGGGCCCGGCACCCGGAGTGCCTGGTGCGGGTCAGCCAGCGCGGTCTCGGTGGGGCGGTCCTGGAGGTGCTGTGGCATGACCACAGTGGGGCACATGGCCCCCTGCTGGAGTGGCTGGACAGCCTCGTGGTCCGGGGCGAGGAGGACATCCGGGTGGCTGCCGCTCAGACGGTCGGTCTGCTGGCGACCTTCGACTGGGCGTACGTACACGAGGAACTGCTCGTACGTTGGGCATCCGAACGAGGGGAACACGCCGACCGGCGGCGGCTCGCGGCGGCCTGGGCACTGGAACGAGCGGTGACCGATCCGCTGCTCGCCCCCCGGGTTCAGCGTCTGCTGTCGCGCTGGTCCCAGCGCCGCGACTTCCAGGCGTGCGCCCAAGTCGCTTACGGCACTCGGATCGGTGCGATGTTCCCCGCAGAGGCACTGAGCAGTCTGGAGCGGATCGCTGGGGCGGGGACGAAGAGCGTGTGGGCCGCGGTACGGGAGATCTACGCGGCCGGATCACGAGCCCAGGTCCTGGAGAGGCTGGCCAAGTGGTCGGCCTCGTCACGCCACTGGCTGCGCGACGATGCGGCGAAGTGCCTCCAGGGGCTCAGCAGATTCCGTGGCGAGCGAGCGGTCACCGCCTTCCTGGAAGAGCCGGGGCCTCGTGAGCACCTGCTGCTCCTGAGCCGACGGACCCTGCTCAGCACCAGCCGTACTCACCGCCAGTGCGGCTGGAACTGCATGAGGCTGTGGGTGGAGCGGGCCGGGGACGAACCAGGCCTCGACGAGCTAGTGGCCGAGTTCTTGGCCGAGCTACCCGAGCCGGGCGTTGAGGGCGACCGGCTGTGTGAGCGGCTGCTGTTCCACCTGCGGTTGTGGGGTCATCAACTCCCCGACGGCGACACGGCCGTACATATCAAGTCCCTTCTGGAGGAGAGGTGGTCGATGTGATCAGAACATCGCGTCGTGACCCGTTCGCCTGGCTGCGAGGTCTGTTCGACGGCCGACCGGAGCAAAGGGTGCCCTTCGAGGCCGTGACGGTGGACGTGCCGGAGATCGTGTCGGTGCATCGCAACTCGACCGTCAGGTTCGAAACCCCTGCCAAGGGTGACGGGTTCGGCTTCCAGGTCGAAATCCGCTGCGACTGGTGCGCCGAGGGGCGCCTCGACCAGGAGACGCTCGGCCGTGCCGTCGACGGCTATGAGGCGGTCATGCCCCAGCTGCTCACGGAGCGAGTCCGTGACATCGCCCGTCGTTACGAGCCGTTCCGTGCCGAGGAGGCCGAGCTCGCCGTCAACGACCGCCTGCGGGAGGGGGAATGCTTCGAGAACGGGCTGGTGAGTTGTCGTACCGTCGCCTACCTCCAGCCCGCGCCGGAGGTACTGGAACAGCAGCGCAAGGCGGCCCTGGAACTCCAGGACATCGAGCACCGGTACGCGAAGTCGGCGCTCCAGGTACAGCTGCTGAGCGAGGTCGCCGAGAAGTGGCGGGCATTCCTCGCCGGCGGGTTGGCAGGGGTGCGGCAGAACGGCGACGCGCTCGCCTGGCTCACACCATGGGCAGTGCTGTTGGCCGAGCAACCGGACAAGGCGGCCACCGAGGTCGGTGACATGTTCCGGCAGCGACAGAACCAGGTCGACGGGTTCGTCAAGCTTTTGGAGAAGCAGTCGAAGGCGTATCAGGCGCAGGATCTCTTCGAGTTCGTCGCCACCAGCGAGCATCAACTCGGCCATGCGATGCGGTTGTTCGGCCTGCCTCTGCCGGGCGAGCTGGACTCCGAACGAGAGCTGGCGGAGCCGCTCCCCCGAGTCCGGCCGGCCCGGGACTGAGGCAACGGCGCGCGTGGATCAGGCCAGCAGTGGACCGGTGAGGAAGGAGAGCCCGACCGTAACCGCCAACAGCCCCGTCCAGACAACGCCCCTGGCGATGTATCGGTGCTTGGCCATCACCACTTGGGCGAGCACCGGGATCAGCTGCCAGATCTCCTTGCGTTCGCTGTCCTTGTCCGCCGGCGGAGGGGTGCCATCGGCGGTGGCCAGCAACGGCAGACTGAACCTGTTCGGGGTGGGCGGCGGCCCCAGGCGGGGGCGGAGAGCCTGGACCACGCAGTACACGGCAGGCAGGAACGCTGCCACGTGCAGCAACAGCAGGACGGGCGTGACCCACGCACCGGGCCCGCCCCGCTCCCACGCCTCGCGCACTACGCCACCTTGCGGTACGGCCGAGGCCATCAGCCCCGCTTGAACGGCACCGAGGATGCCGACCTTGGTGTCGGCGAACTGGGCCGACGCTTGGAGTGACGTGTAAACGGTCAGCCCCGACTGGAGGTCGGCGCCTGTCTCCTCTCCTGCGGTGGCGCTTTCGGCGGACGGAGCGGAACTGGGCACGGAGGACCTCCTGGCACCGAATGGTCGATGACTTCCAGTAACTCCCCTCGTTTCGCCGGAGAACAGTCACAAATATGCATTTTCCTACTTTGGAGACCCCAGTGAGCCTCTTGACTCAAACACGCTCCAGCCGGCTCATCGCTGCGGCGTGCGCGCTGACCGCCGTCGTGGCGGGCAGTGGTTGCAGCGCGTTCGACACGCCCGAAGCGCAGCCCTGCGCCTGGCTGGACCGCGGCTCCGACGGCGCGGACAACACTGGACGGCAGACCATCGTGCTCGTGGACCGCAGTCCGTCCGCCCGGCCGGACCGGACCACCCGGCTGGGGGGTCGGGTACCGGATTGGACGACCACTCTGCTGGCTGCTCGGGAACTCGCGCCCGCGGCGTGGGAGGGCGGGACCCTGTCCGCCGCCGGCTTCGACGGCACCCGGGCCACCGTCAGTTGGGAGGTGGACCGCGCGTTCGTCGCCCCCGTGAAGGGCAATGACACGCTGAAGAAGGACCGGCGGAGCGGTCGGCGCGGCTGTCTGGAACAGCGGCTGCGGCAGTTGGCCGCCGAAGCGCCGAGCACCGGCCGAACCGATGTGCTCGGTGCGCTCGCCGCGGCCGACGACCAACTCGGCTCGCAGGGCGGCCGCCGCAGGATCGTCGTGGCGACCGACGGGCTGACGAACACCGGCTGCGCTGACCTGCGCAGCGCCGGGTTCGACGGCACGGCGGAGATTAAGGCGACGGTGGAGCGCTGTCGCGAGGCAGGCGAACTGCCCGACCTGACGGGCACCGAGGTGAACCTCGTCGGCATCGGCCACGCCGCCCGGGGCAAGGCACCGTCCTCTCCGCAGACCGCCTGGCTGATCACATTCTGGACCAGTTTGTGCGACGCGACTGGCGCCTCTTCCTGCGACGTGACCGCCACCGCCCGTGTCCGCCCGGCAGGAAAGAACACCCTGGCCGGGAAGCTGGAACCGGAGGTGACCTTCCCCGCCGTCGCTGAGCAGCAGTCCGGGCGGAACACCACGATTATCCTGCCCGGCTCCGTCCTGTTCGCGTCCGATCGGGCGGAGCTGTCCCGGTCGGCACAGAGCGCGCTGGACGACGCCGCCCGCCGAATCACCGACCTCCACCCTGTCTCGGTCGCAGTCTCCGGCCACACCGACTCACGCGGCAGCGAACAGCGCGGTAGGCAACTCTCGCTGGCCCGGGCACAGGCCGTCCGGGCCGCCCTCGCCGAGCGAGGGATCACGGTGGCGTCCGCCCATGGGTACTCCGACGACCGGCCCAGCTGCACCCCTGAGTACCACGATGGCATACCGGACTACGCGGCCATGGCGTGCAACCGCCGCGTAGAAATCGCCGTGACGGTGCGCGGCTGATCACCCCGGCGCCGCCCGCAGCCTTCGAGAAGCACATCGCAGAAAAGGACGTCGTCCATGTCCCAGAACCATCGAGGCATCCCGTGCCACCACGGCTGTGGATGCGACATCCGGCACCTGGTGAAAAGCGCAGAGCATGGTCCCGAACGGGACCCGGAGCACCTGGACAACGGCGAGATGCGGATGCTGTTGCGCGCGGCTCGTGAGGTTGCCGAACTCGTGGGCCACAACCGCGAGCAACTCGCCGCAGTCCGGGCCCGTACCATCGACGCCCACGCGCGGACCGAGGAGGCGGTCCAGTCACTGGCTCGTTTCGAGGCCGCTGGCTCTCTCCGGACGACCAGGGCAGCCCAGGAGGCAGTCGAACACCGCCACGCGGAAGACGGGGCCCACGACAGGCGCCGCCGCGAAATGTGGATACGGGTCCTGCGCTGGCCGGTCGTCGCCGCCATGGCCCTGTTCGACGCGTGGTATTTCATGCGGGTCTTCCAGTACCTCACCACCAGCGAGGAGGCGGACTCGCTGGTCGAGCAGACGGTCTCCTTCCTGCCCGGTGTCGTCCTGGCCCTGGCCCTGATGCTGTCCGGCCACGCGATCGCGGCCCCGCTGCACCGGATACGCGAGTGGCTGCACGCTCTCCGCGACCGCCGCCCGGGACTGTCCTTGCTCGGTTCGCTCGCCCTGCCCGTCCTCTACCTGGCCGCAGTGTTGTCCACGGTCACCATGTGGGCGGTACTGAGGGCCCGTGACACGGGAATGGAGGAGATCAAGGGTGCCCGCTACGCGCCCGGCTGGGTCGCCGTGCTAATGCTGGTGCTCGCGATCACTGCCATTGCGATGAAGGTCGTCGCCCACAACCCCTACGCGGACAGCGCGGCCGAGGCCCGCCATGGCCTCCTGCGAGCCAGGCTGACGTATGCCTGGCTGGTACGGCGAGTCGGCAATGCCCTGCGCGAGCATGAGCGGGCCTGGAGCGACCTGTGCGCGGTACGCGATGAACTGGCCTCGCAAGTACGCCTGGAGAGCATGCGCGTCTGGGAGGCGGCCATCCTCACGGCCCGCATGTTTCACGGACAGGCTGGCCACCTCCCGCCCGCCCCGGCCGTCTCGCCGGGCGGAGCGGAAGCGCAGGCGCCGACAGCCGCGTGGGTGGCGCCGCTCTTCTCCGGTGTGGTCGAGCCCCCGCCAGAGCTCGGCCCCTTGGTCGAAGCCCACCGGATTGCCGTCACGTGTGCCCCGGCCGAGTTGCGCGCCCGTCGCACCGAGCTGATCAGCCGCATCGACTGTCAACTCGGCCCGGTATGACGCCGGCCGGGAACAGCCGCGGGAGCCCGCGTCGACTCCGTGTCAGCCTGATAGGTGTCCGGCCGGGTGCTGCGGTTCCTGACCGCATCCGAATCTTGGAGGAGGTCTCCGAGAAGACCTCTCCGAGAACGCCGTACCCGAAGCGGAGCCCGAGCCTGACGACGCGGAGGATCCCGGCCGAAGTGTGTGCCGGATGGTGCTGATCTTTAAGCGGAAATACCGGAGCCCGGCGATCCGTCCGCTCACGCAAACGGCCCCGCACGAGGAGTCCGAGGCCGATTAAGAGCCCTCCCTGGGAAGAAACCCCAGGTCAGAGCGGTAACACGTTGTGCCCCCGGCAGGATTCGAACCTACGACACCCGCTTTAGGAGTTCGGCCGGAGCGCCGCGCGGCCCCGCACTCTCAAGGCTGCCTGCTCCGTGAAGGACCAGGCACGACCGACGAGGTCCACCGCTGTTGATGTCAGTGATGGATGTCAGATCCCTCGCCCGTCGCCCGCAGTCCATGTCACCCGCTAACGGGGCGCTGGACTCAGCCCGCCACTGCTGCGCCCGTCAGGTAGGTGAGGAGGACCCCACCAATCATCCCTTCGCAGATGCCAGCAATCGTGCTGCGGCTAGCAACCAACCAGGCAGCGACCATAGTCATCACCCTTTCTCGCACGCTCTCAGACGTGAAGTCCCGGTTGGGGCGAGGAGGCAAACGACAGAGGAACGCCACGGACACAAGCAGCGCGGAACCCAGCAGCAGTGCCGGGCTCAGCTCAGCGCTCTGCCAGTGAGTCTTTGTCAGTAATGGATCATGGCGTTGTGTGATCGTTCAGTTCAGATGGTGCGGTCGTACTCGAGTTGGAGCAGGACGAGGGCTGCTGCGGCGATCTTCGTGATGCGGCTGGGGTCGAGGCTGACCCTGCGCAGGGCCTTGAAGGTGGTCTTGAGCAGGGAGTTGGCGCGCTCGCAGACACCATGGATGCCGCGGATGACCTTGTTGTAGGTCTGCTGGGCCTCGGTCAGCTCGCCTCCGGCGGGCTTCTTGTACGGGTGGCGGAAGCCGTCGCCGGCGTTCTCGTAGCCGAGGTCGACCAGGGTCGGCATGTCCAGTTCGGCGGCGATGCGGTTGAGGGCGTCGACCAGCCCGTGGTGGCGGGCGCAGGTGGTGTCGTGCTCTCGGCCGGGGCGGACCGGTGAGACCCAGATCGGCCAGCCGTCCGGGGTGGCGATGACCTGCACGTTCCCTCCATGGTGCCGGTGTTTTCCGGACCACCAGAGGTCTGCGCCGTTGGGGCCGGGGGCGGCGACGCGGTCGGTACGGATGACGGTCCCGTCGAGGTTCAGATGTGTCAGCCCGGCCGCTTTCGCACGCTCCAGCGCGGTCGCGAGGTCCGGTGCCCCGGCCGCCAGAACGGTCAGCCCCTCGTGGAGGTAGCGGTAGGCGGTGGAGGTCGACACGCCGTTGTCGCAGGCAAGTTGGGAAAGGCGGGTGCCGTCGATGAACCAGCGCAGAACGAGCACCGCCTGGCGGAAGCAGCCCAGCGCACGCCTGCCCCTGCGGGTTCCGGACACGATGCGGTGATCGCGCAGCAGCCGGGCCAGGTGCTCGGCGGTGGACCGCTTCACATCGAGCACGGCGGTGTATGTGACACTGATCGACACGTGAGGCCCCTCGGTCAGAACAATCCGTCGCAAGATCGTTCCTACCAGGGGCCTTGCTCCTGCCCGGACTTGGGGACCGCACGGGCCGCAGCGTCAGCTTCGCGATCACAGCGAGCGACGGATGCTTACTGGGAAAGACTCAATATCACACCCCTGGCTTGGCTGATGCTGTGAATACGAGACAACCGCCCCTCGATGCGAACTACGGGCAGGGCGGTTGCTTAGGTCTCGTGTACTGGTCGAGAGGTCGCTTGTGGTGCGTGCCAGTCGCCAGGGGTCGGGGCGGTTGCTGTACTTCGCTGCTGTACCGCAGTGCGGAGTGAGGCAGGCCCTGGACTCAAGCTCGAAGAATGGTGTCTCGCATCGCCTCTCGTACAGCCCGGCGACTTGCATGGATTGACCGCCACGCCTCCTCGTACTCCCTCGACCCCGGAGTCGCTCCCTTCACTACTGCATCGCGAAGGGTCAGGATCGAACTGGCAGGAAGGCGGGCATGTTTTCGTCACGCGCACCGGTCGTCCGGTGGAGCCCCGGAACGTCTACCGCTCCTTCACTCGGGTTGCCGAAACTGCGGGCCTCCGGGTGATCCGCCTGCACGATGCTCGGCACGGTTGTGCCACGATCCTGACCGCGGCCGGGGTGGCTCCTCGCGTCGTGATGGAGATCCTCGGGCATAGCCAGATCAGCATCACGATGGATGTCTATACGCACGTCGTCCAGGACACGCAGCGCGAGGCGATCAGCCACATGGACCGGCTGCTCAAGAGGCGTCCTGGCCGTGAGTGACCGCCGCCGTTGATGTCAGGAGTGGATGTCAAAGGCCACCTAGGAACGTTCCTAGGTGGCCTTTTCGCTTGTGCCCCCGGCAGGATTCGAACCTGCGACACCCGCTTTAGGAGTGGGATCGAATCCGTGCCGGACGGTGCTGAGCATTGCCGCGTGGTGCTCTTCTGCCTGATCAGCGCCACGCGGCTTGATGCGCAATCCCCTGCGTGGCGGCTTGTGTTTCGCCGTCCGCTCACGCATCGCTCACGCCTGTGCTGGAATCCCACGGGTCGTCATATCGAATGAGCCCGGGAGCGGTGCACCCGCGTCGCACCCGCGGCAGGCGAATGCACCGCCTCGAGGTAGGGCCCTACGCAGGGTGATAGCCGCGCAGGCACAACGCCACGGCGCCCCGGAGGGCCACCGAATCATCGTGTCCCAGCTTGCCCTCGCTGTTGGCACTAAGGGACCGGTAGGCGCGGAGAATCACATCCTGTCCCGCTGCCGGCGTGACGGATTCGGCGTCCAGCACCGCGCAGTCGGCGTCGAGGACCACCCGCGCCGAGGTGCAGCCCTCTGGGGCGCTCACCCGATCGGCACGCTGAGCTGTGAGGTGATGGCCGAGGGGGGATCTCGTGCTCTCGTCCCAACGGGACGCCAGGCTCCGCCACCGATCGATCGCCGCCGAGAACTCCTGCCCCGGAGTCTCCGCCCACCACCCGGCAGCCGCGCGCGCGAGTTGTGCGATGACTCCCGGGTCGGACGTGAGCAGCCCGGGAAGTAGGCAATCCGCTGGTTCTTGTGAGTTCAGCACAGGGAGGCCACCCAAGACGGCCGTGCAGTTACTGTTGCCGTGCTCGGCCTTGTTGTCCGCTATGACGATGCGGCTCATCGTTCTGGCGGGCCGGTCGTTGAAACGTAGAGACCTGACAGAACCATGTGCAGTTTGTGAAGCAATGCGCTTCAGGTTAGCCAGCGCATCTCCGTTATCAGTCTGCGTGGTTCCCCAGAGCACGTCGATGCGCACACCTCGTTCCAACGCGGCTCTGAGCCGGGGCTCCCATGTTCTCACGCCTACCGAGTCGATCTCGGGGGTCATGATGAGGATGGAGGTCTCGGCTTGCTCGACGGCTCGGTGCATGGCTGTTAGGAAGTCGTCCGTGCTCTGAAGCAGGGTCGTGCTCCCCGGCAGCAGAGCGAGCTCAGCGCTCGGCGAAGTGGGACTGCGCTTCGGCTTAGCATTGGGCTGACGGGAGATCAGCCGTGAGATCTCGTCGTGCGAGAACTCACGCATCTCCTCGATCCGCTCCTCGGCTTCACGTAGTAGTGCGTCAGACAACAGCGGCTCCCAGGACCTAGGCAGGCCGGTCACATTGCGTGAAGGGAGATCAACGGCGACTGGCACGAACTCGTTGGCCTTGGTGCGCATCTGAGGCTCGGCTACCCATCGGATCCACTCGCCTGCCCGATGCGGCAACAGTCCTTGGGCCTGTCCAATGGACAAGCTGTTGCGGGGGTTGCGTACGGTCACCAGGGAACGCTCCAGGTCAGTAGGGCTCATCACGGACCTAAGGTCCCGCAGTGTCCGCACATTGAGCCTGGACTGCGTTTCGCGTTCCAGGAACCCGCACACGCGCTCCATGTAGAGGCTCGTGTGCGCCTTGCGTACGACTGTACTGTGCGGTCTGCCTCCTTCACTGAGGGTTTGCCGACCCTGTTCTGTGACAACGAGCCCCACCCCGAGATCCATCGCCACCCAACCGGCGCGGACGAGGGTGACCGCGCTCTCGATCAGGAGGCGATCGTGGACCTGGAACGTCTCACGCAACTGAGTCAGCGTGACCGGCTGGTCGGCTTCGGCGATCAAGCGGCATACGAGTTCCTCGAGTCTCGAATAAGGTCGCCCGACACCCACCTCATAAGTGACATGGAAGCGGCTTACCGGAACGAGCAGAATCACTGTGCACTCCCGTGGCGGTTGCCGAGCACTTCCCGAATAGTGGGTTCTTGATACCCTCGCAGATCAGCAGGGAGTCGCAACATTCGCCCGTCCGCCTCCCATGCTTCTAGTGTAGTCAGCACCTTTTTCCAGTGCCAAAGCTCTTTTTCTTGCTCATCCAGCTCGATCAGCTCTGTTTGCTTCTGGAAGAAATTCCAAGAACCGACAAGTACGAGCAGTCGTTCTGCTCTCGAGAGAAGAACATTGAGGCGAGGTGCATCCTGCAGGAACCCCATCCCCTGACCTCGGAGATGCCCGGGGGCCTGATTGTTTCGGACCAGGCTGACGGCGATGATGTCTGACTGATCACCTTGGAACGAGTCCACGGTGAAAGCACCTGAGCGAGGTCGCCCACCACCTCGTCGGGCCCGCTCCGCAAACCGTACCCCGGCAGGGAGCTGGCATGACGACAGATTGCGCTCCAAGTAGCCGACCTGCTGGCTGTAGGGCGAGAGCACCGTGACCTTGAGAGCCTCCTTCACAACAGCAGCCGGGTCGACATTCAGCTCTTCGAGGAAACGGAATAGCGCATGGGCTTCCGCCGGGTTGATGTACCGGGGTACCTGCTTGCCTCCGGTGGGTGCTCCCCACTCGCCCGCGCCCTCGCCTGCGGTACTCCAGGGGGTGTCGATCCACACGATCGCCTTTCCAGCGATCCCGGCGGGTGTGATGAACGGGTGGTCCAGTTCGCCGGTCTGACCCGACGTGCGTTTTGTCCTGTCGGCGTTGGTCAGCTCGCCGTCATAATATGCTTCCGAGATTAGTGTGCCGATGTCCGAGTGCATCCGGTGCTGTACCGCGAGCATGCCCGCCATGGCGGCGTCCTGCTCAGTCTTACCGGTCAATACAGGCTCATGCTCCCCTCGGCCGCCTTGTGCATAGGCGCAGTTCTCGAAGATCGTCTTGAAGACTTTGAGCCATTCCCGGGAGTAGGCGATGAATTCATCGCGATCGGCCTCGTCCCATTCCCGCCACATTCGCACGAACTCACGGTCCAGTAGACGTGCTCCGCCGTCGGGTAGAGAGTCCAGCGCATCGACGACCCGATCCAGGTGGTTAACTGCATCGAGGTAGTCCTTGTCGCGATACGGAGGAAGTTGCTTCTGATCGCCGATCAGTAGCCACCGGTGGCCTGCTTGAAGGGGGAGTGCCAGGTCGAATCCATGGACCTTCCCGGATTCCTCGACGATTGACCAGTCGAAGCTCAACTCCGACGAGAGCCCCTCCAGCTCTCCAGCACTCGTAGTGCAGAAGGTCAGGTTTGCTCCCCGCTTGACGAGCTGACGAAAGTCTGGGAGAAGGGTTCCTGGCTCGGGTACAGCCAGCTCGGCCTGCATGTCACGGCATGCGGTCAGCCAATCGCTCTGTACGGCGCTGCGGTCTGGCGCCATCAGAAGGCGACGGACCGCGCTGCTCAAGGTCTTGCCGACGACCTCGTCGACTGAGCCCTCCTGCTCCGTGGCTCCTTCTACTGACCTACGTCCCAGCCGAACCGCCAGCGGTTGGCGCTCCTCGCGGACGTCACGGAACGCTTCCTCCTTGACCTTCGACCACAGCACATCGACGGCTCCATGAGCTTGGGCCGTAATAAGGATCTGTGCGACTGGATCTTCGTCGAGAATCTGCCGCAGCAGCCAGGCCACCATGGTGGTCTTCCCTGTTCCGGGAGGCCCCTGGAGCGCGTAGATGGGGCGGACCCGGAGGATGTCCTGGATGACAGATCGTTTGGACTGATCGAGCTTGGCGGGATCGAGGGCAACCGGTGACTTTACGTCGCCCGTGTCCATAAAGACCTCGCCAGGGTTGGCCAGGCTGCGCAATAGGTATGTGTGACTGGGGAGTCGGTCAATGGCCTCCTTGCGCCGCTTGATTAGCTTGATCTGCCCCTCCATGCCGTGGCTGCGGAGGATTCCGTGATCAGGCACCTCCGTCATCTGCGCCGCTACGTGCTGCCGGGTCAGCTTGGCTCGTCTGCGGGCCACGTCAACTTGAGTGATGTTCCAGGTAGAGGAGAGCTCGTCCGGAGGTGAGCTCAAAGAGTCTTGGTTGAGGCTCGTCAGGACGACGAGTCCGGCGTCGGTCTTAGAAGAGTTTTCGCGTTCGCGCTGGAGGAACTCGACTAGCCCGCCGTCTACTTGGAGGAAGGTAGGAACTTCTCGTAGGCGCTCCAACTCTTCGATAGTGATCTCTTCCTTGCCGCTGTCGGTGACGGTGCGGTCCACGATGCGGTACGCGAAGAGCTCGGCGTCTCGAAAAAAGGAGCTCGATCTGGTTGGTTACCCGGACGAACGCGCAGAACTTTTCGAGCTCCGCCCGTTGCTTGGCTGCCTTGTCCACCTTGGGGAGGCGGCGCTCCCAACTCGATGCGTTCTGTAGCAACGTGGGCTCGGTCCGGCGAAGGTTCTGGAGGATGTTCAGCACAGTGACGCTGCCCGGCGGAAGAACGGACACGGCGTCATCGGACGCCCCACGCAGTTCTCCCACGCCAAGGACGCGGGCGTGTTTCCAGGTGGCTTCGGTTTCGCCGGCGCCCAAGTCTCGATCTCGGTACTGGCCTATACGAAGCTGCAGCCTGTCCCCGAGGAGCATGAAAAAATGCTGATTACGGACCGCGTACAGACGGGCCCCTTGGCTGTTTAGATCTTGCTGCACGAACCGGGTCAGAGCGGCGGTATGCATGGCGTCCCGCGGGTTGAACATCTCAGTTGGGCCAAGGCTGAGTTCCCTGCGCAGCCCCGCGGCCATTGCGGAGTCAGTCACCTGGGTGTTCTTAGGGTCGATCATCAAGACGTAGCTGTCGTCCCATTCATTGGGCGCTGACGATCGTCCTAGTCGGCTTACGATATCTTCGATGCGTACCGCGATATCCTCGTACCGTGTCATCCGGTCCAGCGGGGATTCCGCCACCAGGCGCAGAAGGAAGTCGCGCTCCAGGTCCGTCAGTAGATCTCTCGATTTGTCGATCTTGTTCAGGACTTGTTTGTAGCGCGCTTGGAGCGTTGGTGAATTGTTGTTGAGGTGCTCGATAGATAGCAGGCATCGTGCCGCTAGAATCCCAAAACCGAACCAGTCTCCGTCCGGGCCAAACACCTGGTGCGGGCCACCCATGGTCTCGGGCGGCGTGCCCCAGTGCGCCGACATCGGGCGCGCAGAGCCGGAGCCAACGCGCATGCTCCACTCGAATCCGCCGAGCCGCAGCGAGTCGGATCCCTGCGCAGGGTCAAGGAAGACACTTTCCGCCGAGACGCCAGTGTGCAGCACCTGCTGCTCGTGGAGGAGGTTGAGGCCGTCAGCGAGTCCCTTCAGGCCATTCCACAGGTCGCGACGCGACTCAACGTTCTCGTTGGTCAGCCAGTGATGGGAGCTGCGATTTTCGGCGAGTTCGACGGCGAGGCAGGAATATCCTGGCGCCTCGAGGGCCATTACTAGGATCCCGAGTTCTTTGTCGACGCCGGCCTCTCTGAGGACCAGCAAGGATCGCTCAGCTCCTGGGGAGCTACATGCTCGGTACAGGGTTCGTAGCTCGGCGTCCCACAACGCTCGATTCATATCCGAGACATCGGGATCGTCTTTACTGTGCGGCCAGATCTTTAGCAGAAATTCCTGCCCATATTCTCCAAGGGCGAGCCAGTTCTCTGCTTCTCCAGATTGGTTTTCCTCGCCGGGCCTTCCTCGGACGACCCTTTCGAGGAGCTCGTATCGGCTCTGCAGTACTCGAGTTCCCTTGCTCAGATTCACGCCAACTCCCGCGCCTCTGCGCACATCGATGTGCGGATGTATGAGGGTATCGGCCCTCAGTGCGGCAACGCAGGGGAACTGATCAACTACTGGCCGGTAAGGGGTGAGGCCCAGTCCAGTCCACCCTGGGCGCCGAGTTCATTTAGGACCACGCGGTGCAGTCGGCGCCACAGACCCGCCTTCGTCCACACGGTGAACCGGCAGTGCGCGGTGGCGGGCGCGACGCCGAACGTCTCGGTCGGGTGCCGCCAGGCACACCCGCTGATCAGGACGTACACCATCGCCGTGAACACGGCCCGCTCATCACGCGGAGCGGTCCCACCGCCCTGCGGGCGGGACGGGAACGGCGGCAACAACGGGGCGACCAGTCCCCACGGGCCATCAGGAACCAGCCACTGCGACAGATTGGCACCCACAAGCAGACATGCTGCTGCAGCTCGCAGACCCACCACGTGAGACATCCTCTTACTGGGGGTATTTCTCCGTGCTCGAGGAGGTTGGCGATCAGGGCGAGGCTGTCGGTGGCCTGGTCCAGGAGGCGGGCTCCGCCTATCTGATCGTCGGGTACGCGGATGAATGGCCTGCGGCTGCTACCGAGCGTCCCTCAGCCCAGGCGTTCCTTCAGGTCGGACCGCCAGATGCTCGCGCGAATCGGTGAGGAAGGCTTCGCCCGTCCGTGTGGTCAGTGCGCGGTAGCGTCGCCGAGAGAACCCATCAGGGAAGGAACGATCACCGGATGCCGCACAGGACTGATGTCGCCGACAGGCGCGGCCTGATCCTCGACTTCGCCGGGGTGCTTACTGCCAGCCCGATCGATGTCCACCGCGCCTGGTGCGTGTCGGAAGGGCTGGCTCCGGGCGCGTGGCGCAGCACTCTCAACGATCACCCTGAGGGCCGGCGTCTGTACGCGGCTCTGGAGATCGGGGAGATCGGGCAGGCCGAGTGGAACGAGGGCACGGCCGCGCTGTTGGGTGCGCACGTGGATCCGGTGAACCTGATGGGGCGGGCCTGGGCCCGGGTGCCTGTGGCCCGTCGGATGGTCGCGCTCGCGCGTTCCGCGCGTGCCGCCGGCCACCGGCTTGCCCTGCTGTCCAACAGCTTCGGCCTCGACCCGTTCAACCCGTACGAACACGTCGGCATCTGGGACCTGTTCGACGTGCACGTCGTCTCCGAGCTGGTTGGGATGGCCAAGCCCGATCCGGCGATCTACGAACTCGCCCTGGAGCGGATCGGACTGCCCCCCGAGCGGTGCGTGTTCGTGGACGATCACGCGGTGAACCTCCCGCCGGCCGCCGATCTGGGCATCGCCACGGTCCACGTCACGGACGAGGATGAAGCCGTGACCGAGCTGGAGGCCCTCCTCGGCGTCACAGCGGTGCTCGCTGCGTGAACCCAACTGCGTTCTGATCAAAGGCTGTCGGCTCCACTGCTCCAGCCAGTACTGTCCGTGTGGGGCCCATCACGCGGAGGTCTGAAGCATGCAGTGGTCGGAGTACACCACCTCTGAGCGCTTGAAGGCGCTGCGCGGCGGCATGACACAGGAGCAGTTGGCGGAGGCGGCCGGCGTGTCCGTCGGCGTGGTCTGCAAGCTCGAACGCGGCGGAACGGCTTCCCTGCCGTCCCTGCTGTCGATCGCCGACGCGCTCGGCACGGACATCGCCGTGCTTCTCGGTCAGCAGGCGCCACGGCGGTCCATGGACCGCGACGAGCGGGCCGCGTTACGCCTGGTCTCCGCAGCCACCCACGACGCGGCCATCGGCATCCCCGCTGATGTCGAGCCAGGCACCGTCGAAGAGCTCCGCGCCGTCGTCCGTCGCGCGGACGCCGCGTACTGGGGAGGCCGGTACACCGAACTCGGCACTCTCCTTGGGCGGCTCCTTCCCGAGGCGCGGGCCAGGTTCGACATGGCCAGCCTCGACGAGCGGGAGGCCGCCGCCGGCGTCTTCATCGACACCTTTCAGACGGCGGGCATGGCCGCTAACGTGCTCGGATCACGAGATCTGGCGTATGCGGCGCTGACGTACGGACGCCAGATCGCCGTGCAGGGCGGAGACGATCTCCGTGACGCGCACCTTGCCGCCACCACCGCGTGGGTCAACCTCCGCGACGGCCGGACCAAGCAGGGCTTCCTCCTTGCCGCAGCACAAGCCGACCGGATCGAGCCCAAGATGAGCGAGCACGACCCGGACCGGCTGAGCGTGTACGGGCAGCTCGTCACGAACGCCGCCGTCGCCGCGTCCCGAGGCGGTGCGAGCTCGGACAACGCCCGCGAATACCTCTCCCAGGCGCACGCCGTCGCCGCCCGAATCGGGGACGAACATGCCCGTGGCGCGCACGCCCAGCCGTACGGACCGATGTACGCCGCAACGCAGGCCATGAGTATCGCCGTTGCCCTCGGCGACACGGCTGGAGCGCTGCGGCTCATGGACACCGTTCGCCTGGACGACACGGTGCCCCTGGCCACTCGGGCCCGCTACGGCCTGGACGTAGCGCTCACCCAGGTCGAATGCCGTCGGTGGGAGGCCGCAGCCGACACCCTCCAGGCCGTCTGCGCGATGGCCCCAGGATGGGTGCGTCACCAGATGCTTCCCGGCGTCATCATCAGCAGGCTCGCCGGGGTGTCCATCAACCGACTGCGAGGACTGGCGAACTCCGCGGGCGTACCCCTCGGAGTGCGCTGACCTACGAGCCGAAGTACCACGGCCCGTGGTAGGTACGGGCGCGACATCAGCGCGACTGCTACGGGACGTGGCACACCTTCGGGCGACCCTGCTTCCGCTGCCACGCGGCGTGGCGGTCCGACCGGATACGGAGTCTCTCCACTGCGACGGGCCGTGCCTGGGCCCCGACTCCGCAGCCCAGCAGCCTTGTGGGCATGCCGACCAACCCGCCCGGCAGCCTCGGGCACGTACCCGTCGCCGTCTACTCCTGCGCCACCACCTCCACCGCCCTCGGTGAGAGCGAGGAGCGTGGCCGCTACTACGCCGACGACCGGCACTGGCACGTCGCCGGCGTCTGGTCCGACCCCGACCCGGCGCTGCCGCTCATGGAGCGGCCGGGCTGGCAGGCCGTCACGGCCGCCCTGTCCGCCGGAATGATCCGAGGTGTCGTCGTCAGCGGTCTGACGCATGTCGCCGCCGACGCCGCCCAGTTCGCGGCTCTCGGCGTTCTCCTCCGCGACCGGGGAGGGTTCCTCGCGGACGCGTCGAGCGGTACCCCGACCCGTCGAACCCCCGGCCAGGCCCGTCGTCGCCGCGACATCGCGGACGCCGCCTCCGGCTGGTTCACGCAGACAGGCACGTACGAGGAGGACGGCTCGTGAGCGCCCGGCGCGCCTGGGTCGGTGACCTCGTTCGGGACGGCGGCGGACGGCGGGCGATCGTCACCGACGTCCGCGCCGGCGGCACCGTGTGGGTGCTGCGGCCGCCGACCGGCGGTGGCCCCCACTGGGAGACCGACGACCCCGACAGCCTCGAAATCCTCGCCCGCTCCGAAGCCACGGACACGCCGTGAGCGACCGCGCTCGCTGCCGACCCTTCCGTCACGCCCGTGCACCACGCCCGAAAGGCGAAGTCGCCGTGTACGCGTTCGGCCTCTGTATCGACCAGCAGTACCTCGTCCCCGGCCTCGCCGCCCTCGCCGGCCTGGCCGACAGCCTCACCCCGGCGGCCCGCCGCGAAGCTGCCGTACGGGTGCTCACCCTCGACCTGGCCCCATCGCAGGCCCTCCTCCTCGCCCACCTCGCCAAGCGGGCCGGCTTCGGCTCCTTCGACCTCCGTCGATGCGCCCCTCTGCGCTCCTCGCGCATGGCAGACGCCTCGTACATCACCGTCACCACCTATCTGAGGTTCGAGTTCACGCCGAGCTTCGTCCGCCGCCCCTACCTGATCTACGTGGACGCCGACGTGCTCGTACGCGGAGACGTGAGCGAGCCGCTCGGCTCCCTCGCGTCGAACGAGACCGGCGCCGTGCGGGACGAGTTCAACCCGGCCGTCGGTGAGTGCCCGGCGCTGCCCGGAGCCGCCGAGCGCTGGCCCCACCTGCGCGGACGCCCGTACTTCAACGCGGGCATGCTCTGGACCCACACCGACCACATGCCCCGCATCCGCCGAGGCGTCGAGCAGGCCCTGATCCACGCCCGGCGCCACATCCTCCACAACGATCAGGACGGCCTGAACCTGTGGCTTCTGCGATCCGGCCGAGTGCGCCCGGTGGCCGGTGGTTTCAACCGGTTCGAGGTCGGCCGATTCCTGGAACGCGGGAACTGGGTGCGCCGGGTTGTCACGCGGTCGCCGAAGCCCGATCCGGCTGCCGCCCTCGTGCACTTCGTCGGTCCCAAGAAGCCGTGGCAGGCCGACTGCCCCGTCACGGAGGAAGTCGTCGAATACCGGCGGCACCTGGAAAGGGTCATGCGTCACGTCCGGCGTCTGGGTGCCATCGGGGTGGAACCGGGGGGTGCGCGGTGAGTGCGGGGGTACCGCCCGCTGTCTCGCGCGCTGCCCTCGCCCTGACTGGGGTACCGGCCCGTACCGCCCGCCGGCTGTCCGCACGTACGCGCACCGTCGTGTACCGGGCGGGCCTAGCCGACGGACGCGGTGTCGTGATCAAGCTGTACGCGGCGACCGCACGCCGCAACGCGATCACGGAGAGCGCTGCCATCCGGGCCGTGGCCGACCACGTCCCCGTACCGGCCCTCATCGGCTACGGGCACGTTCCAGGCCACGAGGCGACCGCCCTTGTCACCGCCGACCTCGGCCCCCTCACCCTCGGCAGCGCCATGCGCTCCGGCCGGATCTCCGACGAGCGAGCTCTGAAAGACCTGGCCGGCCTGCTCGGCCGCCTGCACCGGGCCCCCGTCCGGCCGTGGGCCCCGCGCCGGCCCCTCCACGAGCAGGTCACCTCACTGGGCCGCCGCTGCCCGCCCAGCAGCCTCGACCGCATCGCGCCCGCGCTGGCCGCCATCGCCGACGCCGTCCACACGGCGCCCGTGTGGTGCCACGGCGACCTACACGGCGACAACGTCGTGATCGCCGGTCCCCGGGCCATCCGCCACCTGGTCGACTTCACCGACGCCGCAGCCGGTCCCCGCGAATCCGACGTCGCCCAGACCCTCGTCATGACCGACGCCCTCTCGACTCTCCGGGCCCGCACGGTCACCGACGCTTACCCCCTTGCCCTCGATCACCACCTGTTGGGTGCCTGGGCCGTCTTCCACACCCTGCGCTCCTGGGCGCACTCGTCCCCTGGCGACGACCGCGTCTTGTGGTCCCGCCGCCTGGACGACCTCAGCCGACGGACCCCGCACCTCTTCCGTACGCGCCGCCCGGAAAGGACGCGCTGATGAGCACCCCCGCCCTGTCGGTAGTGATCCCGGCCTTCAACGAGGCCGCCTACCTGCCCCGCTACCTGCCCTCCGTCCTCGCCTCACTCACCCGCTGGGAGGAGATCACCGGCCGTACGGGAGAGGTGGTCGTCGTCGACAACGCCAGCACCGACGCCACCGCCGACATGGCCTCCTCCTTCGGCGTTCGCGTCGTCACCGAGTCCGTCCGCAACATCGGCCGGGTCCGCAACACAGGAGCGGCAGCCGCCCGCAGCGGCCGGCTCTTCTTCACCGACGCGGACGTGGCCCTGCCCCTGGAGGCGGTCACCGCTGCTGCTGCCGCCATGGACGCCGGGGCCGTCGGCGGCGCCATCCCGCCGCTCTACACCCCGGAACGGCTCGGCGCCCGCCTGCTGTGCGCGTACTGGGATCACTACCGCACCCGGCGCGGCGGGGCCCAGGGCGTCAACCAGTTCTGCACCGCCGACGCCTTCCACCACATCGGTGGGTACCGGGGCGACCTGTTCATGAGCGAGGACGTGGAGTTCTTCGCCCGCCTCACCGCCCACGGCCAGGCCACCGACCGGCCCGTGAACATCCTCGACGAGCTGCGCGTGCGCCCGTCGACCCGCCGCTACGACCAGTGGTCGAGCCTGCGGATGCTCTGGTGGCAGAACCCCGTGACCGCCCGCCTGCGCCTCCGGTCGCCCCGCATGTGGCGTCACTGGTACGAGACGACCGTGCGATGACGAAGGAGACTCCTGTGCAGCCCCAGTTCCTGGTCGACCTGCCGGTGCCGGACGGGCAGGGCATCTACACCTTCCCTGACGACCTCCACCGCGCCCACCAGACGCACACCCAGCAGCTCGCCGCCCGCCACCGGAACCACGACCACCGCGTCCTAGAGGTGACCGCACCCCACACCCGCGTCCCGTACTACATCGAGGCGCGCACCCCCGCCGGCCGCCCGGTCCTCGTCATCGAACCCCATCACGACGACTTCGCCCTGTCGGCCTCGGGAACCTTCCTCGCCCGCCCCCGACCGCTGACCGTGGTCAGCGTCTTCACCCGGTCCCGGAGCGTGCACCCCGCCCTGGAGGCCACGTACGCCGACGTCGACACCGTGTCCGAGCTGCGCGACCGGGAGGGTGCCGCCGCGCTCGCGCCGTTCGCCGCCCGCCGGCACCTCCTCGGCCACAAGGACGCCGAGCCGCCGTACAAGCCCTACGACCCCGAGCTGCTCGACCGGGTCACCGAGGAGCTGCGCCGGATTGCCGTGCTCCACCCCGACGCCGAGCTCCTCGCCCCCGCCGCCGTCACCCGCCACCCCGACCACCTCCTCGTCCACGAGGCGGCCGTCCGCCTCGGCTGCACCTGGTTCTGGGAGGACCTCGCGTTCTGGTCGACGTACGCGCTCGCTAGCTGCGACCAGCACCTGTTCCGTACCCGTACGGGGGCGACGATGTGGCCCGAGCTGGTCGATATCACCGACACCGTCCTGGACAAGGTCACCGTCCTGCGGATGCACGGCTCGCAGATGCACCCGGCTCGGAAGATGTACCGGCCGATCCGATACGCCTTCACCACGGCGGCCGACCTCGTCGACGGGCACGGCCTCTACGCCGAACGCTTCTACAGGACGGAGGAGTCGACGTGCTGATCATCGCCTTGGAGGGACCCTCCTACGCCGGCAAGTCCACGGCGATACGCCACCTCCGCAGCACCGCCCTCGGCTCGCGGGCGTTCGTCTCCGACTGCTACGTCAAGCACATCGCCCACCGCGCCGACATTCCTCCGGCCCGGACCGACTCGGCGGCTGCCCAACTCGCCTCCTTCGAGAGGTTCATGGAGATCGAGGCGACCCGCGTCGCCGAGGCCGCCGCGAGCGGCAGGCAGTTCGTCATCCTCGACCGGTCCGTGGACACCCTCCTCGCCCACGCGTACGCCCTGGACGCCCTGTTCGGGTACGGCGTCCACCACCAGCTCCGCGACCGCCTCAAGACGCCTTCCTTCCTGCGCCCCGACCACACCCTCTACCTCGACGTACCGGCCGAGGCGCTCCACCTCCGCCGGAAGACCGCCGGCCACACCGCCGCCGAGTCCGAGTACTTCCTCCACGAGCCCGGCTTCCTCCACCACGCCCGCGACTACTTCGTTCACGCACCCCGTCGGCCCGTGACACGAGAGCTCACGGTCCTGGCCGCTGACGTCGGCCCGGACGACGTCGCCCAGGCCGTGGAAGCCCTCGTCACCTTCTGGGCGAGGTGAAGGAAGATGCCCACCGCCCTGTTCGCCTGGCGCCGCACCCCGCCCCCGTTCCTCATCGGCGGCGCCGAGGTTACCCAGCAGCTCCTCGCCGAGGAACTTGCCGCCGCCGGCTGGCACGTCAACTATCTCGGCTCGCACGAGGCCCCCTGGAACGGAGCCACCCAGCTCCCCGCGATGCGCGCCCACCTGGATACGCATGGCGTCCCGTACGACGAGGCGGGCGGCGCCCTGCGCTACCGGTGGAACGGGGTCGAGTGTGCGGCGTTCATGCAGAACAACGTGGAGCACGCGCTGGGCAGCCTCCTGGGAGATCTCCGCCCCGATGCCGTGTTCACCTCGCAGGAGGGCTCGGCGCAGCTCGCCGCGCAGGCCAGACCGACCGCGCTCGTCGCTGGCCTCCTGCACTCCGTTTCCGCCACCGGCCTGGGGGTCCTCGCCGGCCGACCGCACTACGGCCTCGCCATGTCGGAGTTCGTCCGGGCACGCGCACCCCACACGCCTGGCACTCGCCTCGCCGTGATGTACCCGCCGTTCGCGCTGACCGGGGAGGACTCTGGCGAGGGCCGCACCGCGTCCGTACTCATGATCAATCCCATCCCCGCCAAGGGATCCGAGCTACTGCACCGACTCTTCCGGCTCATGCCGGAACAGCACTTCACCTTGGTCGAAGGCTGGTGGGATACGGCCGCCGACTTCGCCGCTTACCCGAACGTGACGTACGTGCCCCGCGTGTACGACATGGGGCCTCTGTACCGCAGCCATCGCCTGCTGCTGGTCCCATCCACCGTGGAAGACGCTTTCCCCCGCGTGATCGTCGAGGCCGGGCTCCACGGCGTCCCGAGCATCGGGACCGACCGGGGCGGCATCCCCGAAGCCATCGGCGACGCCGGAATCGTTCTGCCGAGCACAGCCGGCCCCGACAGGTGGGCAAGCGCGATCCGGGAGGCGGACCACGAGGCGCTGGGTATGAGGGCCCGGCGTGAGGCGGTCACGTTCACGCGACCGTGCCTGCCCGAGCTTCGGGAGCTGGGGATCTAGGCAGATCCGGTGAATGCCCGCTCCACCGCGTCGAGCCGCTCCGTCCACCAGTGAAGAAGCGCCTCGTCGGCGACGAACAGCTCGTCGCAGGAGTGGTCGCCCCGGTCGTAGTGGAACTCGAGCTGCCAGAAGTCCGTCATCCGCTTCCACCACAGTCGTCGCGCGGCGTCGAGCAATGCGGCCGGTTCCAACGGGATCACCGACCGGTAGCCGGCCACGAACGCCGACACCCGCTCCAGGTCGAAGACGCCCTCCACCCCGAACTGCACCTGCGCCGTACGAACGACTTCTTCCGCGTGCGGGCGGACTCCCAGCCGATCCCAGTCCAGGACGGCAACCAGTTCGCCGTCCGCCCAGAGGAGGTTCCGGTACTGGAAGTCACCGTGCGTCCAGCCATGCGGGCCCGCAGGGGTGTCTCCCTCGGGGCGCAGGTGGGCGTGCTTGTCGAGGAGGATCTTGCGCTCTTCGAGGGCAGTCTCCGCGGCCCTGTCGAAAGCGTCGCCTGCGCCCCGGGCCGACACGGCTCCGGCAAGCCGGTCAGCCTTCTGGACGGCTCGGCTGGCCTCGGTCACCTCAGCGGTGACCGAGGCCGGCACTGCGGGCATCCCGGCCTCATCGACAGCACGGCCGAGTGCCGTATGGAGTCCCGCGAGGTGTGTGCCGAGCTTGTACGTCTGCGTCAGCGACAGGTCGGTTCCGCGAACGTGTTCCCCTGCCGACCAGGGAAAGAGGCAGTAGACGCCACCGCGAACCTCGGCGATCACATCGCCGTGGACGGTGGGGAGCGGGGCACATACGGGAACGCCGTACGAAGCCAGGACGGGAAGGACCGCGAGGTTGCGACGCAGTCGATTGAGCGGCACGTCCGTGACCCGCTTGAGGGCGAACCTCCCGGCCCGGGTGTCCAGCCGCCAGTTCACGTTCATGAGGCCATCGGCCAGGTGCTGTCGGTCCAGTACTTCGTCGATGTCGTATGCCCGGATCAGCTCGGCAAGATCGTCTGCGGGGAGGTGCGTCCTGTCCGCCACGTTCGCGTCGGTCACCCTGGCGACGATACGGGAGTCGGCCGTGCAGACGCACAAGGATCATTGGTCTGTCTCGGTGGGACGCGCCCGTTCCCCGAAGGAACGAATCGGGTGTTCCCCGAGGGAACGCTTTCCCTGTTCCCTCGGGGAACACGAGGGTCGGTCAACGCCGCCGCACCTGCGGCTGCTGTACGGCGGTCGGTGTGGCCGCCGGCGGGCGGACCGGGGTGGCAGGGAGCCGTGTGGTGCTGCGGGCCATGGCTGCCTGGGCGAGAGGGCTGGGTGCATGGCGTTGCCCGAGGCGGTGGACGCGCCAGGTCAGGGCGCGGGCGGGGCTGCGGGCGTCGTCGAGGGTGCGTTGACCGAGGGCCTGATCAAGGAGGGTGGCCGGGTTGTGGCCGGCTGTCTCCGCGTCGGCGAGGGTCGTGGTGAGGGCGTCCCAAGCGGGGTCCTTCAGGATGCGGTCGGCGTGCTCGGGGACGGTCTGCTGGAGGTGGCGGGCGTAGCGCTGCTTGGTCTGGATGCCGGGGGTGCGGCGGGCGAGGTCGTCCAGGACCGGGACGGCGACCTGGGCGTACACCGTCTGGAGGTGGACGAGCGTCTGCTGGGCTGCTGCCTCCTGTTGGGCGTGCTGGTGGGCGCGGTGCCAGTGCCTCGCGAACGCCACGGCGATGAGGGCGGCGTCCAGCAGCATCGCCAGCCCGGCTCCGTCGCGAGTCGCGGCGGGGGTGCGCAGGATCGTCTGGACGCTGCGGCGCAAGGCGCGGGTGCTGTCGAGGTCGGCGGTGATGCGGGAGCGGGTGGCGCGCTCGAAGAGGGCGGCGGCGCGTTCGAGCTCGCTCCTCACGGCGGCCGGTGCGGTGAGGGGGAGCAGGTCGAGGGCTTCGCCGAGGGCGACGAGCTGGCCTTGGGCGATGGGGTCGTCTCCGTGGGTGAGGTGGTGGGGGATGCGTTCGGTGGCGGCGGTGGCCTGGTGCCAGGGGTCGGCCGGGCGGACGCTGGCCGGTTCGGGGGCGGTGGCGGTGAGGCGGTGGCGGACCTTGGGCAGGGAGAGGTCGCCGGCGAGGGTGGAGCCGGAGAACCACACCAGTTCGCCGTGCTTGTTGAGGTCGCCGGGCAGGGCGACGCTGTAGCCGAGGACGTCGCCGGACGGTCCGGTCTTGGGCCGCACTGCGACGCCGGTCGCTTCCAGCAGGGCGAAGAACTCGGTCTCGGTGGACGCGGCGGCCATCGCTCGCCGTACGCGCGTGCGCAGGATCTCGCGGGTGGTGGTGTCCTGGCCCTGGCGCTTGGCCTTGAAGTGCTCCTTGCTGGTGGGGCGTTTGGCGGCGGTGCCGTCGCCGGGGTTGAGGCGGCGCAGGCCGAGGTCAGTTTCGATCTTGCGGGCTTCGCGTTGGACGGCGCGGATGTCGTGGTCGCGGCGGGGGCGGCGGCTGTCCTGGCGTACGAGGGTGGCGGCGATGTGGATGTGGTCGTCTGCGTGGCGGACGGCGACCCAGCGGCAGGCTTCCTCGTCGCCTTCGGGGGCGATGCCGGCGGCGGCCACGATCCGGCGGGCGATGTCCGCCCACTGGGCGTCGGTCAGGATCGGGTCCTCGGGCGCGGCACGGACCGGGCAGTGCCACACCGTGGTCTCCGGGGCCTTGTCGCCGAGCATCTTCACGGGCTGGTCGAGCTGCGCGGCGAGCTGGTCCTCGACGTCCCTGGGGTTGCGGTGGGGGCTGCGACCCGGGTCGGGTGCGAAGCCGTTCCAGGACGCGACGAGGTGCGGGTCGGCGTGCTCGTTGGCACTGCCCGGACCGTAGAGGTAGCCGATGAGACGACGGGTGGCGCGGGCACCCTTGCCAAGGATGATCTTCGGAATCACGTGCTCAGCGCCCTGAGGTCACCTGAGCGATGGCCATGTCCACATCGGTGATCGACGCTTCGACCCGGCCCAGCAGCTTTTGCACGAGGTCCAGTGCGGGCCATGCGCCGTCCTTGTTGAGGTGCCATGCGAGCTGGTTGAGGTTGCCGCCGATCTTGCCGAGCTGCCCGTTGGCCGCCATCAGCGCCTTGACCATGGCCCGGTAATCGGCCACCGCGGCGGTGGGGTCATCCGCACGGGCGGCGGCCAGCGAAGTTTCGGCGACATATCCACCGACGGGCATGCGGCTGAGAGCGGCGGCGTTCGCGAGGAGGGCGAACTCGTCGTCGCTGTAGCGGGGGTGGACGCGCTTCTCGCGCAGCGTGGGTTCGCGAAGGCGGCGGCGCGGCATGGGCGGCTGTGGGGCTTTTCCCCGAGTCGGCTCCCCCGGGCCGGCCGACCCCGGTGCCCCCTCGGCGCCGGATGCCTCCGCCTCCCCTGGGGCGGAGGCCGGGTAAGGACTCCTTACCCGACAACTTGCTGCGCGGTTGAGGCCGGTGGTCGTCTCCTGCTGGGTGGTGGGGAGTTCGCGGTGTGGGTCCTGCATGGGGTCGGTTCTCCGTGAGGTGCTGGGTGCTTGGCTGTGTGAGGCCCCCGTGTCCCCGTGCTCGGTTGCACGGGTACACGGGATGCGCCGAAGGGCGGGGTCAGACGGTGCGCGCGGGGGAGGCGGCTTCGTCGAGTGACCCGGCTTCGAAGGCGTTGTCCGTGACGGGTTGGACTTGACGGGTGCGGTCGGCCTGCAGTTGGTCGCGCAGGAGCCGGGAGGGCTTCTGGCCGATCCGTAGTTCGGTACGCAGTCCCACGGCGGTGAGCTGTTCGTCGGGCCAGTCGGCGGTCAGGAGTCGGGCCCGGTCGAGGAGTTCGGGCGTGATGCCGGTGTGGTCGGTAGTCGACTTGGCGGCGGGGACCTGGCCGGTCGCTCGACGGCGGGTGGCTCCGGTCGACTCCGCCACGGTGGCCGACCGGGGAGGCCGGGCCGCGGGGGCCGACTCGTCTCCCTTGGCCGGCCCCAGGTCGGGTGCCTCGGTGGCCTTCACGGGGGTCGACTCGGTCAGCTGCTCGGGAACCGATTCGGCCCGGTCAGGCGTCGACTGCGGGACCTGTTCGCCGGCCGACTGGGCAGAGGCCGTTTCGGGGGAGTCGGCCGACTCGGTGTTGTGGTGCAGCACCTTGGCCACGAGGTCCGACCCGAAGTAGATCGACCCGACCGGGAGCGAGGTCGCCAGCAGCACGAGGGCCCAGTTCGCGTAGTTCAAGTCGGTCAGTCGGCCCCACTGGATCGAGTCGGTGTGCAGGGCCGGTACGAGGCCGTGCACGTAGTTCAGCAGGAGGCTCGCGATCGTGTAGGTCGCCAGGAACCGCAGCGCGAACTTCCGATCGGCACCGGTCAGCACGAGCGTGGCGATCAGGGCGAGGGCCATCAGCCCGTCGACCACGATCGGGTAGAGAAAGGCAGCGGTGGAGTCGGCGCCGATGGCGCGGGCCACGTCGGACAGCGCGTTCCACGAGACCCGGAAGGCCATGAGGACGACGGCCACCAGGCCGATGACGAGGGCGAAGCGTCCCGTGCGGTTCACGCGACGACCCCCAGCGGGTGCGGGTGCGGGTGCTCGGCGAGCTTCGTCAGGATCGCCGTGCTGTGTGAGGGTCTGGTCCCCGGCGGCCGAGGTGAGCGGCGCGATGCGGGCGCGGATGCTGCGTATCGCTGCCGGGGTGCTTGGGGCAGGGAAATGCAAGGGAGTGGTCTCCAGGTGGGGAAGGGCGTGGCTGCCGGGCTCGTCGGGGAGCGTGGCGGGTGACCTGTCGCGACCCGTCGCGTGCCTGGTCAGGGCGGGTACGGGTCGGGGCGGCGACATCGGGTCGACCCGTCACGGGCGGGTGACCCGTCCCGGCCCTGACCTGCACGGCGACGGGTCGGGACGGGTCGTGGCGGGTCAGGCGCCGGTCGTGGGTCCTGGCAGGAGCAGCGGCTCGGTGGCCGGTGCGGGCTCGGGGCAGTACCGGTTCCAGGCGTCGGCGAACTGCTCACGCGCGAAGCCCCTGGCTTGGAAGCCGTCGGGGAAGCGGTGGCTGGACGCGCTGATCCCGTAGTCCTTCAGCAGAAGCTGGAGGCCGCGTGGGGTCAGGCCCTTGTCCTTGTACTCCGGCCAGGGCGACTCGGTGTCCTCGTTGAGGATGCCGAGCAGGCGGCCGGTACGGAGCAGGGCCGGATTACCTTCGGCGGCGAAGACGCGGCGGATGTCGGCCAGGAGCCGGAGGTTCAGGGCGCTGTTGTCCTGGTCCTGCTCGGCCTCGTGCCTCGTCATCGCCAGGCAGGCGGCACGCGCGGCCTCGGGCCAGGCGCCGCCGGCGAGGTCGGCGACGGCGACCAGCGGCTCCCAGGTGTCGGCGGCCCGGTCCTCGACCGGCATCGTCGGGGTGAGGTCCATCGCGGTGGCATGCAGCGGTGCCAGCCACTCCACGAGTCGGTCTCGTACGGCGTGCAGGGTGGTGGTGTCCCGTACGGTGCGGAACTCGGCGACCTTCTCGCCCGGCCTGCGCCGTCGCATCCGGATCACGACCGAGCGGTCCATGATCGTGTCGGGCAGGTCGCCGATCCCGGCGAGGGCTGCCATGGCGAAGGTCGGGAACTTCGACACCTCGTGGTTCGGGCCGGAGACCCGCAGGGTGGGCCGGTTGCGCTGGTGGCCGGCGTTGAGCAGGCCGCGCATCTCCTCGTTCTTCTCCGCGACCTTCGCCGATCCGAAGAGGGTGTCGGCCTCGTCGACCAGCAGGGTCGGCGGGTTCTCGGTGATCGACCGGAACACGGCGGCGGCGGAGGCGTTGACCGTGATCAGTGGGTCGTGGACGGTCTCGGTGACCACGTCCAGGAGCCGAGACTTCCCGCACCGCTTCGCGGGGGCGACGACCGCGAGGCGCGGGGCGTGCTGCCACGCCGTCTGCAGGTGCGTGGCCGCCACCCACAGCGTGACGGCGTCCAGCGCCTCCGGCGAGGGGAGGATCACGAACTTCGCTATCTGCCGACGCAGTTCGTCCAGGAGAGCCGATCCGATGGTCGGCTCGGGGGCCTTCTCCTCCACGGGCTCGTCCTCCCGTACGTCCTCGGTGACGTCGGCGGCAGAAGGCCGACCGGTGTACTCACCGGGCTTGCCCGGGACAGCGGTCGGCGGCCATTCGCGCTTGTCGGGGGCGGAATAGGGCTGGGTTTCGGGATGTTCCACGGGGCAGCTCCTCGTCTGGCGGTGGCGGGCTCGCACGCCCGTGCCGCCGGGTTGGTTCTTCCAGGGCCGTTCGGGGTTGCTCGGGCCTCCGGCGTTCCACCGCCGGGGGCCCTTCTCCTTCTCGCGGGCAGCAGGCCGCCGCGAGGGACCACGAACCGTACGTCCACCCCCGGCGACAGTCCAGCGATTCTGTGTCAGCTCAGCGCAGAACCGTCTGCTACCTTTCTCCGCTCTCAAGCTGCCAGTCCCAACAGGTCGAGCAGGTCGGCCGTCACCACGCGGTACGCGTTTCCCAGCCGCAGGACCTTGCACGGGTACTCGCCCCGCTTCGCCAGCTCGTAGCCCTTGCTCCGCCCGAGACCCAGCGCGCGGTTGCCCGTGTCCAGGTCAACGGCCACCGGCAGGGCCAACAGCTCCTCCCGACTCATGCCCTTCGGGCCGGTTTCCACGATGTCGTCGCGCACGCGGCGCCCCCTCTCGTCACAGCCCTCGGCGAACACGACTCCCGCGTCCGGCTCCAGGCCAGCAAGAACCATGATGGGGAAGCTAATGTGTCTGCATGACATAACGCGATGTGGACGATGAAGCGGACGACTTCCCCGAGTGGGTGGACCGGGTCAAGGCCAACGTCGCCGGAGAAGTCCGGCGGAGAAGGAAGGAGATGGGGTGGAGCGCACAGGACCTGGCGGACCGCTGCGAGGAGCTGGGGCACCCCATCCCGCGGAACGTGATCGCCAACATGGAGTCCGGCCGCCGCGCCGTCCTCCCCCTGGTGGACGTCATCGTCCTGGCCGCCGCCCTGGAGACGTACCCGGCCCACCTGATCTTCCCCGTCGGCTACGTCGAGGAGACCCAGGAACTCCCCTTCCAGAGGCTGGTGCCCACCTGGGACGCCCTGCGGCGCTTCACCGGCGAGACAGAAGTGCCCGGGCATGACGCCGGCCTCGTCCCCGACTTCGAACGCCACGCCAGCCTCGTCCGCACCGCGCTCGCCGCCCTCGAAGAGGAGGAGAACGCTCGCTTCGCGGCCAAGCAGGCCACCAGCCGCGCCCAGCGGGAGGAAGCCGAACGCAAGCGGACCGCCTACGCCGACCAGGCCATCTCCGCCAAGTACAACCTCCGCCATCTCCGCCGCGAACTCCGCGAAGAGGGCGCCACTCCACCCGACCTGCCACGCGCGCTGAACGACGTCGACCCGCCCGAACCCGAAACCGACCCCACCCCGGAGGAACGTCTTTGAAGGGCTCCACGACTCTGTTGCTCAATTGCGGAGAGTGACGCCGGCCCGTCGACGGGGCGCGTGGAACGGGCCTCGCGAGGAGGCGGTCCGGCCCCTCTCGGATGCGGTGCGTGACCATCCCTCGAATTGAGCAGCAGAGTCCTCCACCCACCGCCGTTGCTACTGCCGCGACCCCAAGACCGGCAAGCCGCTCGGCAAGAACTGCCCCAAGCTCTCCAGCCGCAAGCACGGCTCCTACTCCATAAGCCAGGAGCTTCCCCCTCGTGAGGACGGCACCCGCCGCTCCTTCAGCCGCGCCGGCTACGAGACCCTCAAGGAGGCTCAGGCCGATCTCGACCACGTGCGGGCCCTCCTGGGGCTCGCCGAGTCCGACGACGCCGAGGCCCTGGCCCGGATCGCCGAGCTTCTGGAGACCGTGGCCGCCGAGAAGGCGCCGCTGCCGAACATCGAGTCGACCCGGCGCCGCCTCAGCCACGGCCTGGACCTGATCAGCAGGCTCACCGTCGGTGAGTGGCTGGACATGTGGCTGGCCGGCAAGAAGGGGCGGCAGAGCGCCATCAGCCGCGACGAGAGCAACATCCGCGTCCACCTCAAGCCGCGCATCGGTCACCTGCGACTCGACCGCCTTCGCGTCTCTCATCTCTCGGAGATGTTCGAGGCCATCGCGGAGGACAACGTCGAGATCGCCGAGGGCAACGCCGCCCGGCGCAAGGCGTTCGAAGAGCTGGCCCGGGTCCCGTGGAAGGGGCGCGAGCCGCGCGCTCGCCGCAAGGCGATGAAGGCGGCCATCGCCGACATGGAGCCGTACCGCCGCATCGTCGGGCCGGCGACGCGCCAGCGCGTCCGCTCCACCCTGCGCGCCGCTCTGAACTCCGCGATCGCGCAGCAGATGATCACCTTCAATCCGGCCGCTCACGTCGAACTGGAATCGGGCAAGCGGCCCAAGGCGCTCGTGTGGACCGAGGAACGGGTCTTGCACTGGCAGCGCACCGGCGAGAAGTCCTCGTCCGTCATGGTCTGGACGCCGGAGCACACCGGCCTCTTCCTCGACCACGCGGCGGACGACCGCCTGTACGCCCTGTTCCACCTGATCGCGTTCCGCGGGCTCCGGCGTGGGGAGGCGTGTGGGCAGAAGTGGACCGACACCCACCTGGACGCGGGTCTCATCACCGTCGCCAAGCAGCTCGTCGTCGACGGCTGGGAGGTCTACGAGGACGACCCCAAGACCGACGCGGGTGCGCGCACCATCGCCCTGGACGCTGACACGGTCGAGGTCCTGCGCCGGCACCGCGCTCGGCAGGACGAGGAGCGTGAGAAGTGGGGGACCGCCTGGGTGGAGACCGGCCGCGTCTTCACGCGCGAGAACGGGGAACTGCTCCACCCCGCCAACGTCACCCGCCGCTTCATCGAGCTGTACGAGGAGATCGGCCTTCCGCCGGTCCGGCTCCACGATCTGCGTCACGGCGCGGCGACCCTCGCCCATGCGGCCGGCGCCGATCTGAAGGACATCCAGGAGATGCTCGGCCACTCCTCGATCACCATCACAGCGGACACGTACACGAGTCTGCTTCCCGAGGCGGATCTTGCGATCGCCGAGGCTGCGGCCCGTCTCGTCCCGCGTGCACGCGCCCCTCGCGACGTGCCGGATGGTGCTGATCGTTCCACGAATAGGAGGTAAGGACACCCTCACCACGCGACACGGCCCGGTGAGCAGCGGCTAACCGTCCGGCTCACGTTCCGCATTACCTGCCCCGACCGACTTCGCTGACCCGGCCCGGAGCCTCTGGATCCGCCGACCCACCCCGTACCCGACCCACACTCCGACCGCCACCGGAAGCCAGCCGCGCGCGACGTCCGGCTGCTCCGCGGTCGGCGCCGGTGCACGCTGCTCGCTTCGGTATCTCCGCACCCAGCGCAGTTCCTGGCCCGAGTCCCAAAAGTCGCGCACCGCCGCAGCTACGGCCACTACCAGCGCGAGGCCCTGCACGAACCCGTCTGCGATGAGGTCGATGACGATGGCACAGAACGACAGAAGAAGCGCGTTGCAGCCCATATAGAATGCCGCCGACCGCGCCAGCATGCCGAATTGGGTTTTCTCGCCCCGGAAGAAGAACCGCCCGGCGATGAGGGAGAAACCGCCCAGAAACAGGAGCCCCAAACTGATGCCTGAAAGGTCCGCTGCCGGAGAATTCGGCCTCCGCTCGATGAAGAGGACAGACCAGGTGGCGACCGCGATGGCCCCCATCAGCGCCGAACTTTCCATCCGCCGCTTCGCGGATTCACCGAAGGCGGCGTGAACCTGTTCCTGCAGCTCGCGGCTTTCTCTTCCATGCGACAGTGTTGCCCGACTTACCAGCGTCGCCTGGTGGATCTTGTTCGGGCGCACGCCGTATAGATTCAGGCAAAGAACGATGGCGGCCAGCCACATCAGCCCGACGACGGCCATGCATCCCACGAGCACCCAACCCATCACGGGGTGTCCCCCGACCGAGAACCACTCCGCGGCGAAGCGCATGACCGTCGCCCCTCAATCCTTGGGGCAGGGAGGTCTCCGGCAGACTCCCCCTGGGACCAGCTCCCTGTGGGGGAGGCAGGGCTGAGTGTCCGACGCGGCATACTCGCGCACTCTCTCTGAAACATCACCTGGCTCAGTTCCAGCCCTTCCCAGAAAGTGTTTCGCTCTCTCTGTGTGGCCATCCATGAGTGCCGCGAAAGCCAAGTCGCAGGAAAGTGCCGCATGTTGTATCAGAAGTGGAGCCGCGCCAGGGTCATGTCTACTTCCCTCGCCTTCTGAGAGGGTGTTCGGGTACGCGGCAACGAATTGCCTATCCGCATGAACTACGACGTCCTCAATCCAGTCGAGAAGCCTCTCGCCGGAATCCAGAAGACGCTCCACCTTGTATTCGCTGGCGAGCGCTTGGCGATGTTCCAGGGCGACGTTCAGGGCCTTCCCCGGGGTGACGTCGCTGGCTTTAGGCAACGTGTTCATTCGGCTCACCTGGGCTCGCAGGGGCCGGCAGGGAATCCATCCACCTCCAGGGTAGATCCGAGGCCGGAGGTGGGCGCGCTGAGGCTCGCAGCACCCGACAGGCCCCATTCTCAAGATCGAAAAACCCTGTGCGGCCGCTGGCGGCCTGTCGGGCATCCGGAGATCCCGTCACCCCGGCGCCCCCGAGATCGGCCGCGCACACCCCTGCTCCGCGGGTCGCTTTTCCGGGGGTTCGCCGGAAGATCACCCTTCGGGCGGATTGCGTGTCTCGCCGATGGCGCGCAGCACCAGCGGCCGGGACATCGCCGGGGCGGCTCGCGACCGTTGCCCGGGGTGTACGCGCCGCGCAGGGCCGCCCGCAGCTGCTCCAGTGCCGCGGCCTCCGCGTCCCTCGCCTTCAGCACCTCGGCGACGGCGTCCTCAATGGTCGCCTGCGGGCTCCCTTCCGATGCGCCATGGTCAACACCTTGACCGGCCTCCTCCGGGGCGCCCTGGCCGGGCGGGTCCGTACTGGCGGCCTCCGTAGTGGAAAACTAGGGACACGAGCCTGCTCCCCAAAGCGGATCTCGCGATCGCCGAGGCCGCTGCCCGTCTCGTCCCGCGTGCGCGCGCCCCTCGCGACGTGCCGGATGATGCTGATCGGTTGGGGGAAATTTCGGGGGCTGCCGCCCCATCCGCTCACGCAGCGCTCACGCAAACGGCCCCGGACGAGACGTCCGAGGCCGAGTAGGGCCCCTCCCTGGGGGATAAACCCCAGTTCAGAGCGGTACTACATGGTGCCCCCGGCAGGATTCGAACCTGCGACACCCGCTTTAGGAGAGCGGTGCTCTATCCCCTGAGCTACGAAGGCAGAGGCAGAACCTCTGTTGGAGCGCGCCTGCGTCAGTGTAGCGGGTGGAGGTCCGGTGCCGGAGTGGGCGGGGGTGAGGGGGCGTGGGCGGGTGCATCAGGAGGGGGAATGCCCGCGCACCGCGAGCGCCTGACCGGCCGAACTCTGCGGACCGAACTCTGCCGGCCGAAAGGTTCCGGCTCAGGTCCGGGTGATCCGCACCCGGTACACCGGCACGTCCGAGTCCGAGACGGCCCCCGCGGCCGGTGCCGCGTCCGCACCGGAGTCCGGGCCCGGGTCCGGACCCTTCGTCCCCAGCACCGTCACCCGGATTCCCGCCTCGCGGTCGACGAAGGTCTCGCCGGGAGCGAAGGGGGCGTCGGAGAGTTCCGCGTGGACGTTGGGGCTGCGCGTGCAACCGCCGCTCTCCGGACGGGAGTCGAAGACCGTGATCGGTCCCATGCCGGTGTCGACGTCCGCGTCGACCTTGTAGACGAGGAGGCCGGGCCGGCACACCGCCTCGTCGTTGCCGGCTCGGGTGCGGAACTCGACGGCGTATCCGGAACGCGCGTCCAGCGGGAGGAAGACGAGCTTGGGGCCGCCCCGCTCGGCCAGCGGCGTCAGGGCGTACTCCTGTGTGCCCGTGCCCGCCGCGCAGTGCACCTGGGGGGCGTCCAGCCAGCCCAGTTTCCACTTGTGCCAGCCGAGCAGGTCGTTGTTGGCGCCCCAGTCCTCGCTCATGATGTCCCAGTGGCCCACGGCACCGCCGCCCTCGGCGGTGTAGAGGTCGGGCAGGCCGAAGATGTGGCCGTTCTCGTGCGGGAGGACGCGGTAGCCGGTGCGGTCCAGGGAGCCGGAACCGTCGTCCTGGCGGGAGTAGACGAACGACGCGTTGGCGACGGGGACGCCGTCCGCGGTCGGGGCCTCCGTGTTGCCGGCGAAGGTGACGGACAGGACCGTCTCCAGGGCGGAGGGGCCCGCGTTCGGGGTCATCAGTACGTTCACCAGGTCGTACGCACGGAAGTCGACCTTCGGGTCCGCCGCGGCCACGAGGTCGTCGACCAGCTCGCGGTAGCCGGGGTCGAAGGGGGTGCCTCGCTCTATGCCGTACTCCTGGAACGACTTGGGCATCCGCAGCCAGGCCGGGACCGGCATCTCGGGGCGGTAGTCGAGGCGGCCGTACGAGCTGGTCCGGAACCACCGCTGGGTCTGCGGGAAGAACTCCCGGTAACGGTCGAGGGCCCTGCCCTCGCCGGGGGCGTCCGAGAAGTCGACCGTGAGGGTGAGGGCGCGGACGGTGCCGGTGGAGCGGGCGTACCCGGCGATCGTGGGGATTCCCTCCGACATCTGGACCTCGTGGGCGCTGCCGATCATGCAGGGGCCGTGCGCGGAGGAGCGGGACAGGGCGCTCGGTCCGGCGCCGGGAGCCGAGAGGTAAGGGGAGAGGTGGCCGTTGCCGGCCGAGGGGGCGACGGCGAGGGTCAGGGCGGTCAGGGACGCCAGAGCGGCCAGCCGGCGCGGGGATATCCGGCTGCTGGTCGACTGCGGCTGCATGCGGGGAACCTCCGCTTCACACGGCAGCCCCCGGTCTTTGGCTGCACCCTCTTGATCACCCTCCGTCGAGGGGTGCGTGGGCGCGCGCTGGAGGGGCCGATCGTGCGAGAGCTCCGACAGACACGCGGGGAATGTGACTCAGGTCACCACAGAAGCTGCCATTGGAGGGAAATAACCGGGGACTGCTTCCCCGTTTAGACCCTGTGTTCGCGTGAAACGGGGACTTCTTCCCCGGATCGCGACAGCGGCGCCAACAGCAGGACCAGCAGCAGTGACAGTGACCCAGGAGGGCATCGTGCAGACCGTCGCTTCCGCGTCGCGCAAGGTGTCCCGGCCCCGCGCCGACGCCCTGCGCAACCGGGAGCGGATCGTCACCGCCGCCCGGGAGATGTTCGTCGAGTGCGGTGCCGACGTGCCGTTCGACGAGATCGCCCGCCGGGCCGGCGTGGGCAATGCCACGGTGTACCGCAACTTCCCCGACCGCGAAGCGCTGGCGCGCGAGGTCGTGTGCTCCGTGATGGACCGTACGTCGGAGGTGGCCGAGCAACTGCTCGCCGGGGCCGGGAATGCCTTCGGGGCGCTGGAGCGATTCGCGCACGCCGCCGCCGAGGAGCGGCTCAGTGCGCTGTGCCCGATGCTCTCCGCCGCCTTCGATCAGCACCCCCCCGATCTGGAGGCCGCGCGTGTACGTCTCGAGGCGCTCGTCGCACGGATGATGGGCCGCGCCAAGGCGTCCGGTCAGCTCCGTGACGACGTGGACCTCGGTGATCTGCTGGTCGGCATCGCCCAGCTCAGCCGGCCGCCGGCCGGCACGGGATGCGCGAACGCCGACCGGTTCGTCCACCGCCATCTTCAGCTGTTCCTGGACGGAATGCGGGCCCCGGCCCGCAGTTCCCTGCCGGGCGAGGCCGTCACCGTGGAGGACCTGCGCGCGAACTGAACGATCCGCTGAACGACCTGAACAGTCCGAACGATCCCTGACCGAGATCTGACCACCCCGACAGACATCCCAGCGGCCGTCCCGTGGGCGAGTCGTTCCCTGACGACACCGTTTTTTCGTTGAGAACCCTGAATTCTTCCGTCCTGAAGTCCCGAAGTCCCGAAGTGGGTACCCCCATGTCTGAAACAGCCTCGAAGGCTCCCGGTAAACCGGATGCCAACGGCGTACCGGATACCAACCGCTGGAAGGCGCTCGTCTTCATCGCGCTCGCCCAGCTGATGGTCGTCCTGGACGCCACCATCGTGAACATCGCCCTGCCCTCCGCCCAGCAGGACCTGGGCATCTCCGACGGCAACCGGCAGTGGGTCGTCACCGCCTACGCCCTCGCCTTCGGCGGACTGCTGCTCTTCGGCGGGCGGATAGCCGACCTGTGGGGCCGCAAGCGGGCCTTCGTGCTCGGTCTGGGCGGCTTCGCGGCGGCCTCCGCGCTGGGCGGCGCCGCCACCAACGAGGCCATGATGTTCGGTGCCCGCGCCCTGCAGGGCGTGTTCGGCGCGCTGCTCGCGCCGGCCGCGCTGTCCCTGCTCGCGGTGATGTTCACCGACGGCAAGGAGCGCGCCAAGGCGTTCGGCATCTACGGTGCGATCGCCGGCGGCGGTGGCGCCGTCGGCCTGATACTCGGTGGCTTCCTCACCGAGTACCTGAACTGGCGCTGGACGTTCTTCGTGAACATCCCGTTCGCCGTCGTCGCCGCGATCGGCGCGTACTTCGTCATCCGTGAGCCGCAGGGCAGCCGCAACCGTTCGCCGCTGGACATCCCCGGCGTGGTGCTGTCCACCCTCGGTCTGGTCGCGCTCGTCTACGGCTTCACCCGCGCCGAGTCCGAGGGCTGGGGCGACTCGCTGACGGTCGGCATGTTCGTCGCGTCGGCCGTCCTGCTCCTGGCATTCGTCGTGGTCGAGTCCAGGGTCAAGGCGCCGCTGCTGCCGCTGCGCGTGGTCACCGAACGCAACCGCGGCGGGGTCTACCTCTCGCTGGGGCTGGCGATCATCGCGATGTTCGGCCTGTTCCTCTTCCTCACGTACTACCTGCAGATCGTGCAGAACTACTCGCCGGTGAAGACCGGGTTCGCGTTCCTGCCCATGATCGTGGGCATGATCACGGGTTCCACCCAGATCGGCGCCCGGCTGATGACCCGGGTCGCGCCCCGGCTGCTGATGGGCCCCGGGTTCCTGGTCGCCGCGCTCGGCATGCTGATACTGACCCGGCTGGGGGTCGGCACCTCCTACACCGCCGTGCTGCTGCCCGGCATGCTGCTGCTCGGCCTCGGCATGGGCACGGCGTTCATGCCGGCCATGTCGCTGGCCACCCAGGGCGTCGAGCCCCGGGACTCCGGTGTCGCCTCCGCGATGGTCAACACCTCGCAGCAGGTGGGCGGCGCGATCGGTACGGCCCTGCTGAACACGATCGCGGCCTCGGCCACCACGTCCTACGTCGCCGATCACCTCGGCGGCGCCACGAGCCGGTCCCAGCAGCGGCTGGTGCAGCTCGAGGGCATGGTGCAGGGCTACACCAGCGCGATCTGGTTCGCCGTCGGAATCCTCGTCGCGGCCGCGGCCATCGCCCTGACCTTCGTCAACGCCGGCCGTCCGGGGACCACGGTCACCGGCTCCTCCGGTGAGGGTGCCGGGGCAGCCCAGGAGGAGATGCCGGTGCCGGCCATCGCCCACTGACCGGCACGCCTTCGGGTCACCGGTCACCCGTACGGCCGGGGAGGGGACGCCTCGTCCGTACGGCTTCCAGGGCCTGCCCCGGCTTCGCGCTCAGCGGAGCCAGGGCAGGTCCGCACCCGCTTCGCTGGGCTGGAGTCCCTCGGCGACGATCTGCATGATCTCGCCGAGGGACTTCTGCTGTTCGGGGGTGAGCCGGTCGAAGAGCGCCTGCCGTACGGCCTCCACGTGCCCCGGCGCGTTGCGGCGCAGCACCTCGTAACCGTCGTCAGTCAGGACGGCGAACTGGCCCCGCTTGTCGGACGGGCACTCCTCGCGGCGCACCCAGCCGTTCTTCTCCAGGCGGGCCACGGCGTGCGAGAGCCGGGAGCGGGTGATCTTCGCCAGCATCGCGAGCTCGGTCATCCGCAGCCGCCGCTCCGGTGCCTCGGCGAGCTTGACCAGCAGGCCGTAGTAGAGGTGAGGCATGCCCGCGTCCCGCTGGAGCTGGCGGTCGAGGTGATCCTCCAGGAGGGTGCTGGCCTCGATGTACGAGCGCCAGACGCGCTGTTCCCCGGCGCTGAGCCAACGGGGTTCGTCGGTGTCTGCCGGTCCGGGTTCCGGGCCCGGCGCCGCTGCGGAAGTGGGTGCCGTCGTCATGAGGTCCACTCTACGACCCTTCTTATTTAATATTAAATAAAATCGCGGTAGGGTCCAGGTTGGAGGTTGACTTTTCAAGTAAAACCTTCGGTCGCCCCACCAGCCGGATCCGTACCGATCGCCGGAAGGAGTCGCAGCCATGACCGCCGCCACTCGGGAACGCATGCCCGCGCTGTACCTCAGTCACGGCGCCCCGCCCCTGGCCGACGACCCCGTCTGGCCCGGCGAGCTGGCCGCCTGGTCCGCCGGACTGCCCCGCCCGAAGGCGATCCTCGTCGTCTCCGCCCACTGGGAGGAGGCCCCGCTCGCCCTCGGTGCCACCGCGACGGTTCCGCTCGTCTACGACTTCTGGGGCTTCCCCGAGCACTACTACCAGGTGAAGTACGGTGCCCCCGGCGCTCCCGTGCTCGCCGCCTCCGTACGCAAACTGCTGCGTGCCCCCGGCGTCCCGGTGCAGGACGTTCCCGACCGGGGGCTGGACCACGGTGCCTACGTCCCGCTGGTCGAGATGTTCCCCGAGGCCGACATCCCGGTGCTCCAGGTCTCCATGCCGACCCTGGATCCGGTGAAGCTGATGGACATCGGACGCAGGCTCGCGCCGCTGCGCGACGAGGGCGTGCTGATCATCGGCTCCGGATTCTTCACCCACAACCTGGCCGCGCTGCGGCAGGGCGGCATCCCCAGGTGGTCGGCCGAGTTCGACGACTGGGGGCGCCGCGCGCTGAACACCGGTGACGTGGACGGACTGCTCGACTTCGCCCGCAGGTCCCCGGCGGGCATGCTCGCCCACCCGCGCACCGAACACTTCGCACCGCTCTTCGTCACCATGGGCGCGGCCGACGCCGCCGGCGACCTGGACACGCAGCGGTCGGTGATCGACGGGTTCTGGCTGGGGATGGCCAAGCGATCGGTGCAGTTCGGCTGAACTCTTTGAGGGGTACCGGCCTCCCGGGGCCCGGTGACCGCCGGCGGCTACAGCTCCTTCTCGTACCAGGCCACGTCCCAGGAGCGGTCGAACTTGCGTCCCACCTCGCGGAACGTGCCCGTGGGCCGGAAGCCGAAGCGCTGGTGCAGCCGCGTGGAGGCCTCGTTCGGCTGGGCGATGCCCGCGTAGGCGCGGTGCAGGTCCTCGCCCGCCAGGGCCTCGAACAGGGCTGTGTAGAGCAGGCTGCCGATTCCGCGGCCCCCGGTGTCCGGGGTGACGTAGACCGTCGTCTCCACCGATGTCGCGTAGGCGGGCTTCGCCCGGAAGGGGCCGGAGGTGGCGTGGCCGAGGATCCGCTCGGTGTTCGCGGCAGTGGCCGTTGCCGCGCCAACGGCCACAGGCGTGGCCGTGACCGCAGGCGTGGCCGTGGCAACCGTCAGGCGGTACGGGCCGTCTACAGGGTGGGAGAGCAGCCATGGGCGGCACTCGTCAGGGGTGAGGGCCGCGGTGTCGAAGGTGATGGGCGTCTCGCGCACCTACTGGTTGTACAGATCGGTGAGCGCTGCCAGATCGCCCTCGGCCCCTGGCCCGACCTGGACCTTCGCGTAATCCGACGACATCTTGACCCCCTGCGGCCCGACAGGATACTGCATGATCAGAAAATTCGGGGGACGGGTGGGGGAATTCTGTCCTGATTCCAGTCGTTGTTTCCAGCAGATGCCGGGCACCCGGGCAGAGTCCGAAGTGAGAGACCGGGACCCTGCCGTATATGCCAGGCCTCCGCAGAACCGCCCGCTGACCTCATCATCGTAAGGGAGCAAGCATGGCAACCCGTGCCGTCGCCCGTCGTAAGTCCGCCTCCGGCGAGACGGCCGACTCGGCAAGCAGTGTTCGCGCCCATCGTGGCGAGATCGCCGACCGCGACCTGGTCGGCATGTACCTCGACGAGATCGCGCGCACGCCGCTGCTCGACGCCGCCAAGGAGGTCGAGCTGTCCCAGATCATCGAAGCGGGTGTGTTCGCGCGGCAGATCCTCGACGGCGCCGAGGAGAACAAGCCGGGTGCCACCACCGAGGAACTCCAGGCGCTGTACGACGCGAGCGAGCGGGCCAAGGACGTCTTCATCCGCTCCAACCTCCGCCTGGTCGTCGCGGTGGCCCGCCGCTACCCGCGCAGCGGCCTGCCCCTGCTCGACCTGATCCAGGAGGGTAACGCCGGCCTGGTGCGCGCGGTCGAGAAGTTCGACTACCGCAAGGGCTTCAAGTTCTCGACCTACGCCACCTGGTGGATCCGTCAGGCCATCACACGGTCGATAGCCGACCAGTCCCGCACCATCCGTCTGCCCGTCCACCTGGTGGAGGAACTGGGCCGGATCCGGCGCGTGCAGCGCGAGTTCAACCGTGAGCACGGGCGGGACCCGGAGCCCGTGGAGATCGCCGCCGAGCTCGGTTCCACACCGGAGCGCGTGACGGACGTGCTCGACTGGGCCCGCGACCCGGTCTCGCTGAACATGTCGGTGGACGACGAGGGCGAGACCCAGTTCGGCGACCTCCTCGAGGACACCTCCGCGGTGTCGCCGGAGCAGTCGGTGCTGACGCTGCTGCGCAGTGAGGAACTGGACGACCTCATCGGCCGCCTCGACCAGCGCACGGCCTCGATCATCAAGATGCGCTACGGCATCGAGGACGGCAGGGAGCGCACCCTGACGGAGGTCGGCAAACAGCACGGCCTGACCCGCGAGCGGATCCGGCAGATAGAGAAGCACGCGCTGATGGAACTGAAGAAGCTGGCCCGCGGCACCGGGTTCGACGCGGCGGCGTAGAGTCGGCGCCGGGTCGGCCCGGTTCAGGTGCAGGGCCCTTGGGGCGCCCGGTGGTGAAATACGGCGCAAATATGACGTCCTGTCACTGCTTCGATCCGCTGGACCAGGGAACAAGAATGCAGAGCCCGGAAGTTGTGGGGCCGGGGTATGCCGGAAGTCCGGATACCCCGGGACCCCGGGCACCGTCCCCTGGACGACCCTCCCGAGCCACGTCCCGTCGCACCACCCCCCCGGCGCCGGGACTTCCCAAGCCGGGTCCGGCACCCCCCCCCGGGTGCCGGACCCGGCTTTCCCCTGTGCGGGACGGGAGAGCGGGCCACCCCGAACCTGAACCCCGGGGTGGCCCGCCAGATGGCAGACTGTGTCACATGGGCATAGCCTGCCGGGCGTGAGCAGCAACATCGTCCCGCCGTCTCCTCCGGGCTCACTGACCGAGGACTCTGCTGCGCAATTACCCGGCGTGATGACGCCGTGCCGATACGGCCTTCAGAGCGCGTCGCAGATGCAGGCAGGCCGGGCGCGGCCGAGCCCTGAAAGCACGGCACGTGATCGCTCGCCGAATTGAGCAGCAGAGTCACCCACCGAGCGGCGCAAAGCCGAAACCCGTATGGAGATCGCCCACGCGGCGGCCGGTCTCTTCGTCCGCCAGGGCCTGAAGGCCACCCGTACCGAGGACATCGCGCAGGCGGCGGGCATCGCCCCGCGCACCTTCTACCGGTATTTCGCCGCCAAGGAGGAAGCCGTCGCCCCGCTCTACGAGGCCGTCGCCCGGCGCTGGGTGGAGGCGGTGCGGGCTGCGCCGCCCGGGACGTCCGTACCACAGGCCCTGGAGGACGCCACGCGGTCCATGCTGAGGCCGGGTGCGGGAGTGTCGGCGGATTCCTGGGTGTGGGTGCGCACCCTGGTCCGCCTGGCCCACTCGAATCCCTCCCTGCGCAGGGTGTGGGCGGAGGTCTGCCAGACATCGGAGCGCGCACTGGCGGAGGTGCTGGCGGCGTGGGCGCCGGCCGCCCCGGCGGCCGACAGCGATGCCGGGCACGCCGAGCGGACCGTCGGCGCCCCCGACGCCGCCGCGGACGCGCGGCTGCGTTTCGCCGCCGCCGTCGCGATGGCCGCCCTCCGCGCGGCCGTGGTGGGCTGGGCGGGGGCGACGGTCCGGGCGAGGGCCCGCAGGGGCCGGCGGAGCTGGCCGTGGCCAACCTCGCGGCCCTGCGTCACTTCCCGTGGGGCGACCTGACGGCCTCCTGACGGCCTCCTGACGGCCTCCTGGCGGCTGCAGGGCGTCCGAACCGGGGCTGCCGCCCGGTCCCCGCCCCCTCCCGTCACCCGTGTTGCCCGCGCGGCCCGCGTCGCCGGAGGAGGCGGGCTCGCCGATGGCGGGGAGGGGCGTCCGCACCCGTGTCCTGTCTGAACTCCGGCTGTGCTGGCCGTGGAGAAGAAGGAGGAAACGGACACACCGTATGCCCGTTCACGCCCGTTCGTGCCTGGTTGGGTCTGTTCCCGTTTACTTATTGGGCGATCCGGCATAATCTTCGAGAGGAAACCACACGTTCGGGCATGGTTCGGAGGTGAGTGGGCATGTACGCACCAGAGCGGCAGCAGGAGATCCTGCGGCTGGCCCGGGACAGCGGCCGGGTGGATGTGGTCTCGCTGGCCGAGCAGTTCCAGGTGACGGCGGAGACGATCCGCAGGGATCTGAAGTCCCTCGATCGAGCGGGAGTCGTCCGCAGGGTGCACGGCGGGGCGATCCCGGTCGGGCGCCTCGACTTCGAGCCCGACCTCGCCGAGCGCGAGACCACGGCCGCGGGTGAGAAGGACCGTATCGCCAGGGCCGCCCTCGCGGAACTTCCGAACGACGGCACGACGATCGTCGACGCCGGCTCGACGGTGGCCCTGCTCGCCGCCGCCCTGCCTGCGGAGTCCTCACTCACCGTCGTCACCCACAGCCTGCCCATCGCGGCCCGGCTCGCGGACCATCCCGGTGTCCAGCTGCACCTGGTCGGAGGCCGCGTACGGCACCGCACCCGGGCCGCCGTGGACGCCTGGGCGCTGCGCGCGTACGGAGAGATCCGCGCGGACGTGCTGTTCGTCGCGGCCAACGGCTTCTCCGCCGAACACGGTCTGACCACGCCCGACCTCGCCGAGGCGGCGGTGAAGCGCGCGGCCATGGCGGCCGCCCGCCGGGTGGTGCTGCTCGCCGACTCCTCCAAGCACGGCCAGGAGCACTTCGCCCGCTTCGGCGCCCTGAACGACGTGGACCTGCTGATCACCGACAGCGGGCTGAGCCCCGAAGACGCCCTCGCGATCGAGCGCGGCGGCACGGAAGTAGTGCGTGCATGATCCTCACCGTCACTCCCAACCCGTCCCTGGACCGTACGTACGAGATTCCCGCGCTGGAGCGCGGCGAGGTCAACCGGGCCACCGGCGAGCGCGTGGACCCGGGCGGCAAGGGCGTCAACGTCTCCCGTGCCGTCGCTGCGGCCGGCCGGCGCACCGTGGCCGTGCTGCCGCTGGGCGGCGCGCCGGGCGCCGTGGTCGCCGGACTGCTGGACGCGCAGGGCATCGAGGTCGCTCCGGTGCCGGTGGCCGGAGCCACCCGTTCCAACATCTCGCTCGCCGAGGCGGACGGCGTCCTGACGAAGATCAACGCGCCCGGCCCGGAGCTGACCGAGGCCGAGCAGGAACTGCTCCTGGAAACGGTCCGCCGGCAGTCACGTGGCGCCGACTGGATCGCCTGCTGCGGAAGCCTGCCGCGGGGCCTCGCACCCTCCTGGTACGCCGATCTGGTCGCGCGGGCGCACTCCGCGGGCGCACGTATCGCCCTGGACACCTCCGGACCGGCGCTGGCCGCGGCGCTGCGCGAGCGGCCCGACGTGGTGAAGCCGAACGCCGAGGAACTCGCCGAGGCCGTCGGGTGCCCGCTGACCACCGTGGGCGACGCGGTGAAGGCGGCCGAGGAACTGCGCGGGATGGGCGCCCGTGCCGTGCTCGCCAGCCTGGGCGCAGACGGGCAGGTACTCGTCGACGAGCACGGCGCCTGGTTCGGCTCCGCCCGGGTGGACGTGGTCCGCAGCAATGTGGGAGCGGGCGACTCCTCGCTCGCAGGCTTCCTCATCGCCGGCGGGCACGGACCGGAGGCGCTCGCCTCGGCGCTCGCCCACGGAGCGGCCGCCGTCCAGACTCCCGGCAGCGTGATGCCCACGCCGGGCGACCTGGACCCGGCTGCGGTCACGGTCACGGTCACGGTGCCGGTGGACCGCGTACTGAAGGAGCCGGTGACATGAGCACCGATGTTCATGAGGCCCCGTCAGCCCTTACCGCCCCCTCGGTCACCTCCATTCCCCACACCCCCAATACCTCCACTACCCCCACCACCCCCACCACTGTCCCCACAATCCCCCACCGAACCACCGTCCCCGTTCACCCTTCCGCCCACCTCATGTCAAGGGCGATACGCGTGCGAAGGAGCCCGCGATGAGCGAGATGATCACCGCGGATCTGGTCGACCTCGACCTGTCCGCCGACACCAAGGAAGCGGCGGCGCAAGCCCTCGCCGAGCGGATGGTGACCCTGGGCCGGGTGACCGACCTGGGGGGCTTCCTCGCCGATGTGGCCGCCCGTGAGGCCCAGATGCCCACCGGCCTCGACGGCGGCATCGGCATCCCGCACTGCCGCAGCGAGCACGTCACCGAGCCGACGCTGGGCTTCGGGCGCAGCGCCGCCGGGATCGACTTCGGTGCTGCGGACGGGCCCGCCGACCTGATCTTCCTGATCGCCGCTCCGGCTGGCGCGGACGACGCGCATCTGACGATCCTCTCCTCGCTGGCCCGGAAACTGATGAACGCAGAGTTCACCGACGGGCTCCGCGCGGTCGGCGACGCCGAGCGCGCCGCTGCGCTCATCCGCGGGGACGATCAGCCGGCCCCCGCCGGGACCGCGGCCGCCGCCGCTGACGCGGTGGACACGGCTGACGCGTCCGGCCCGGGGGCCTCCGACAGCCCCGCAGGGTCCACGGACTCCACGGACTCCACGGACTCCACGGACTCCACGGACTCCACGGACTCCACGGACTCCACGGACTCCACGGACTCCACGGACTCCACGGACTCCACGGACTCCACGGACTCCACGGACTCCACGGACTCCACGGACTCCGTGGCGGCGCCGGTGGCGGCCTCCGCCGGCGCCGCCACGGGCACCACGGGCGACGGCACCCGGGACGCGGGGACGTCCGGTGCGGGTGCGTCCGGCGAGAGCGCGCGCCTCTTCCGGATCGTCGCCGTCACCTCTTGTCCCACCGGCATCGCCCATACGTACATGGCGGCGGAGTCGCTGGAGAACGCCGGCCGGGAAGCGGGCGTCGAGATCGCGGTCGAGCCGCAGGGCTCGGCAGGCTTCACCCGGCTCGACCCGGCCGTGATCGCGGCGGCGGACGGTGTGATCTTCGCCCACGACGTGCCCGTCCGGGAGAAGGAACGCTTCGCGGGCAAGCCGACCGTCGACACCGGCGTCAAGGCGGGCATCAACCGTCCCGCCGAGCTGATCGACGAGGTCCGCGGCAAGGCCGAGCGCGGCGAGGCCACCGCGGCTGCCGCACCCGGTGACAGCCCCGTGGACCGCGCCGGCGAACCTGGTGAGGGCTACGGCACCAAGCTGCGCAAGTGGCTCATGTCCGGCGTCAGTTACATGGTCCCGTTCGTCGCGGCGGGCGGTCTCCTCATCGCCCTCGGCTTCGCGATCGGCGGCTATGAGATCAACGAGGCGCCGTCGGTGACGGAATACTTCGCGTGGGCCCAGGCCGACAGCTGGGGCGCCCTGCTCTTCCAGATCGGCGGTGTCGCCTTCGGGTTCCTCGTCCCGGTCCTGGCCGGCTACATCGCGTACGGCATGGCCGACCGGCCCGGACTTGTGCCCGGCTTCGTCGGCGGTGCGATCTCCCTCACCGTCAACGCCGGTTTCCTCGGCGGCCTCGTGTCCGGTCTGATCGCCGGTGCGGTCGTGCTGGCGATCCAGCGGGTGCGCATCCCGGTGGCGCTGCGCGGCATCATGCCGGTGGTGGTGATCCCGCTGGTCTCCTCGGCGGTGGTCGGCTTCCTGATGTTCGTGGTGATCGGAAAGCCGATCGCCGAGGCGCAGAAGGCCATGACGGACTGGCTGAACGGTCTCACCGGCACCAACGCCATCCTGCTGGGCACCCTGCTCGGCCTGATGATGTGCTTCGACCTCGGCGGCCCTGTCAACAAGGTCGCGTACACCTTCGCCACGGCCGGTATCGCGGTCGCGAGCCCCAGCGACTCGGCGATGAAGATCATGGCCGCGGTGATGGCGGCCGGCATGGTTCCGCCGCTGGCGATGGCCCTGGCCACCACGGTCCGCGGCAAGCTCTTCAACCGGACCGAGCGGGAGAACGGCAAGGCCGCCTGGGTCCTGGGAGCCTCCTTCATCTCCGAGGGCGCGATCCCGTTCGCGGCGGCCGACCCGCTGCGCGTGATCCCCGCCTCGATGGTGGGCGGCGCCGTCACCGGTGCCCTGTCGATGGCCTTCGGCGCCACCCTGCGCGCGCCGCACGGCGGCATCTTCGTGGTCCCGCTGATCGGCAACCCGCTGCTCTACCTGATCGCCATCGCGGCGGGCGTCTGTGTCACGGCGGCCCTGGTGATCGTCCTGAAGGGCCTGCGCAAGCCGGTTCCGGGAGCGGACGGCGCGCCCGGCGGCGAGAGCTCGGCGGCCCCGGTGGCGGAATCGAAGCAGCCGGTCGCCGCGTGACGCGGGAACGGGCGGCACGGAAGCGGGGGCAGCGCGGAAGCGGGTAACGGCCGCGGACAGCGGACGGGGCGGCAGGGTTGGCGAAACGCCCCAATGTGAACAGGTGAGGCTTTCGCAGCCAAATGGCTCAACTGCGATATAGATCACGTTCCTCACGGTCCGGGACCAAAGTCCCGGACCGTGAGGTGTACTGGGCGCATGCCTGAGCGCGACTCGATCTTGAGAGTGACGGGCGCCACCGTCCTCACCCTGGTGGCCGCGGCCTGCACGGCGGGCCTGGCCGGTGTCCTGCGCCGGGACCACAGGCGGGTGCGGGGAGGTGGCGTCGGCTTGCGGGTGCGGACGCTGGCCCGAGCGGGAGCACAGTGGGTGCCCGGAGGGGTGGGAGGGCGGGGCGGGGACGTCGGCCCTCGCCCGCATCGGAAGCCGAAGCCGGGGCGCGGCGTTCCGGGGCCGCAGGAGGCGCGGGCACTCCGGACGATTCCGCGTCAGCGGCGGACGGGCTCGTCGGCGGAGCAGGTGCGGCTCACCCAGGCCGAACGCGAGGCGTTCGCCGCCCTGGTCCGGCGCTTCACCGGTGGCCGGGAAACACGATGACGGCGGATCACGGGTCACGGGCCGGGGGGCCGGGTCCTGGTGGTCAGCGCACCTGTGCCGCGCGACGCTCCATCGCCTCACGGGCGGCGTCCTCGGTGAGGTACACCTCGCACATGTGCCGCCCGTCGGGAGTGGCCGTGTGCTCCACCTCCCAGAGGGAGACCTCCGCACCGTCCCGCAGCAGGAACGCGTGCTCGTACAGCGAGAAGGACGGTCCCGGGCGACCGGGGCCGCCCACGGTGGACGGGCGGCCGAAGGCCTGGGTGATCTGGTGGGCGGACGCGGTGGTCAGCAGCGCGGCCGTCCCGGGACCCGGACGGTCCGTGTTCTCCGCCCGGCGCAGTAGGCGGCGCGCGTGGTCCGCCGAACCGTCGGGGACGTAGACGGGCCGGGGCGCGGGAATCTGGGACAGCTGCATCACCACCGGCAGTTCGAAGTCCGGGGTCTCCGGCGGCAGCGGCAGCCGGGCTGTGGCGACGCCCAGCTCCTCCTCGTCCATGTACACCTCGTGCTGCGGCTCGCCGCCCGGAGTCGTGTTGTGGGCCAGTTCCCAGAGCGTGAGCGCCGAGCCGTCGGCGAGCAGCCAGGCGTGCCGGTACGTCTCGCGGTGCAGACCGGCGCTGTGGTGCGCGGAGTGCAGCGAACTGTCGTGGGCCAGCGCGCAGTCGAGCAGGCGTACTGCCTCGTCGGGCAGTTCGAAGGAGTTCAGGGCACGGCCGAGCAGTCGCGCGAGATGCTCCTCAGGAGACTCGGGCGAGTCGGCTGGTTCGTGCGCTGCCGTCTCGTGCGGAACGCTCAAGGTTCCTCCCGGCGTCGCTGCATGTCACCTAGTGGGTGCATACCGTAGCCCCTCGGGCGGACATCATGTCCGGGAACTGAGAAAACGTACGGCATCGCAACGGACGGACCGCGCGAAGAATTCCCGTCCGTCCCCGCCGGGCACCCGTACTCCCTGTTCAGACGCCACCCCTGCCGCTCGCCGCCGACCCGTCGGCCGCCGGTCACGCACTCTGCTCAGCGGTCGGCTTTCTCCGCTCATCGGACATCCCGCCGACCCGCCCGACTCCCCTACGCTTCCCCGGCCGGCGCGCCACACGCCTCCCCGCCCGGTTCGTCATACGACTTTCCGTACGCCTGTCCGAACGGTCGTCCGTGCCGCCTCCCTTCCCCTATCCGTACAACTCCTCGTGCGACGGCCAGGTTCCGCCCGGCCCGTCCACCGACTCGGCTGCGCGCAGGGCCCGTACGATCGCCCGGGTGACCAAGTCGGCGCCCGCAGCGAGGATCTCGTTCAGGGCGAGCGGGTTCGCGGCGTCGAGCGGGCGGGCGCCTGTGGCGAGGGTGAACACCGTGTCCCCGTCGTTGAGCAGGTGCACCGGCCGCACCGCCCGCGCGATGCCGTCGTGCGCGGTGCCCGCCAGCTTCTGCGCCTGCGCCTTGGACAGGTCCGCGTCGGTGGCGACCACCGCGAGCGTGGTGTTGAGCGGCTGCGGCCCGTTCTGCTCCGCGATGCCGGAGAGCCGCCGGACCGCCGCCGCGTGCACCTCCGCGTCCGGATGACGCACCCGGCCGCCCTGGAAGAACTCCCCGTACAGGATTCCGGTTTCCGGGTCCAGCGCCGACCCCGCCGCGTTGGCCACCACCAGCGCGGCCACCGTGATCCCCGAGTCCAGCACCGTGCTCGCGGTGCCGATTCCGCCCTTCACCGCTCCGACGACGGCCCCCGTACCGGCGCCCACGCACCCCTCCGGCACCCGCGCCCCCGGCGAGGTCGCCGCGGCCGACTCGACCGCCGCACGCCCGGTGGACGCGTCCGGCCGGGCCCCGAAGTCCCCGCCCCGGCCCAGGTCGAAGACGCACGCGGCCGGTACCACCGGCACCACATGCGCGGGATCCGGGCCGACGCGCACCCCGCGCCCCTGCTCCTCCAGCCAGGCCATCACCCCTGACGCCGCGTCCAGTCCGTAGGCGCTGCCACCGGTCAGGACGAGAGCCTCGACCCGCTGCACGAGGTTGCGGGGATCGAGCGCGTCGGTCTCCTTCGTACCGGGACCGCCGCCGCGCACATCCACGGCGGCCACGGCCCCGCCCTCGGGCGCGAGCACCACCGTGGTGCCGGTGAGCAGGCCGTCGCCGGTACGGGTCGCGTGTCCCACCCGCACACCGGCCACATCGGTCAGAGCGTCAACAGTCATGGCGTCAGTCTCGCGCGGTCGCCGTCGGAGCGGGGAGCCGCCACCGGGAGCAACCGGGGAGAAGGCACCGGGGAGAAGGCACCGGCGAGAAGGCACCGGCGAGAAGGTACCGGCGGGGAGCCGAGGGAGAAGCCGCCGGCCGGGGAAGGTTCCACCGGGGCCGTACTCTGGGCGTATGAGCACTGTCCCCGATCCCCGGCCGCGCGAGCCGGAACCCGAGCTGGTCTTCGACGATCCGCTGGACCAGCCGTCCGCAGACGACACCGACCGGGGGTGGGGCGACCGCCCGTCCGGCGACAGCGCGTCGGATCTGAAGCGCTTCCTCGACGAGAAACCGCCCCACCACATCTGACCCGGGTGCCGTGCGGGCCGGTGCCGGCTATCGCTCGCCGTACCCCGGGCCGTCACCACGTCCCGCGCCCTCGTCGCGCCGCGGGCCGCGCTGTGCCACCAGCTCGTCGCGGATCTCCTTGAGTACTTCGAGCTCGGATATCTCGATGATCTCCTGCGTGTCCTCCTTCGCCTTCCTGCGGGCCTCGACCCGGGCCAGGTACCGGGCCATGGGCATCACCATCAGGAAGTAGACGACCGCGGCCGTGACCACGAACTGGAGCGTCGCGCCGAGGACCGAACCCCACAGAATCCTGACGCCCGTCGCGGCGTCGCCGGTGCCCGTGCAGGGGCCCTTCAGGCACGAGCTGTAGGTGTCCAGGTTCTGCGTGCCGAAAGCGCCGACCAGCGGATTGATCATCCCTTTCACCACCGCGTTGACGATGTTGGTGAAGGCGGCGCCGATGACCACGGCCACAGCCAGGTCGATGACGTTCCCCCGCATCAGGAAGGCCTTGAAGCCCTGCCAGATGCTGGTTTCGTTCTTCTCGCTCACCCCGGGGCTTCCTTTCGTATGTGTGACGCCGGGAACCAAACGCTCCGCAACCTACGTCAGAGCTCCGCCGAACCGTGCGGTTGGGTCCCTTGAACGAGGCACTCGACACGGGCCCCGCGCCATCGGCCGAGAAGGGCCGGCTCACCACAGGGTCACCGCCAGTTGTGAGGTGGTGCTCGCGCCGGCGAGGCCGGCCGCGGTGGCGCGCGGAACCGACAGCACCACCAGCGCCCCGCCCGTGCCCGTGTCCTCCAGTGGTTTCGGCACCTCGGCGACCCGCGCCCCACGGGCGACCACCCGGGCCCCACCGTCCGTCCCCCGCTCCCCGGCAGCGACGACATCGACCCGGTCGCCCGGCCTCAGCAGCCGCACGGTGGCCGCGTCGGCGATCCGCACCGGCGCCGTGACCCGCGCTCCCGCGCGCTGCGCCCGTACGGCACGGTCTCCCGTGGACGCCGGCCCGGCGTGGGTGCTCGAAGCGCCGTCGGGATGCCCGCGCGGCCGGTCCGCGTCCCGGGGGCCCGCCGCCACCAGCGCCACCGCCGTGACGACGAGCCCGACCGCCGCTGCCCGCCTCCGGTGCCGGACCAGCCGAGCCGACCGAAGAAGCCCGCCCCGTACCCGCACCGGCGCGAAGTGCGGCACCTCGCAACGCGGCGGGACACCGGCTCCGGGCGGGTGCGGGACAACGGCGGGGCGGGAGAAAGGGGGCGCGGGGGAGGGAGACGGAGAAACGGAGGGGAGGGACGGAGGAAACTGCACGGGACCACCACCTGCGACGAGGGAACGGCTTGCGGACCCCACGATGGGGCTTCCCGCCGTTCTCCGTCGGAGCCTGTGGACAGACCACAGCCTGTGGAAAACTTCCTCACCCGAACGTGCGCCGCGCCGCGAGCCCCGCGACGGCTGCCCCCCCCGTCGGCCCTACGGCAGAGCGAACCCCGGATCCACCCCGCCCAGCGCCGAGGCGCACGGGCAGTCCCGTCCCTCCGTCGCCGGCAGCGCCGCCACCGTGTCGAAAAGCACGTTCCGCAACCGGTCCACGTTGTCCGCGAACACCCGCAGCACCTCGTCGTGCGAGACGCCCTCGCCGGTCTCGGCACCGGCGTCGAGGTCGGTGACCAGGGCCAGGGACGTGTAGCAGAGCTCCAGTTCACGGGCGAGCGCCGTCTCGGGGTGGCCGGTCATGCCCACCACCGACCAGCCCTGCGCCTGGTGCCACAACGACTCGGCGCGGGTGGAGAACCGAGGTCCCTCGACCACGACCAGCGTGCCGCCGTCCACCGGCTCCCAGTCCCGCCCGCGCGCCGACTTCAGGGCGGCTGCCCGGCCGACAGGGCAGTAGGGGTCGGCCAACGACACGTGCGCGACGTTCGGGACGGTGCCGTCGGGCCGGGGCAGCCCGTCGAAGTAGGTGTTCGCCCGGGACTTCGTACGATCCACGAGCTGGTCCGGGACCAGCAGTGTCCCCGGCCCGTACGCGGGCCGCAGCCCGCCCACCGCGCACGGCCCGAGCACCTGGCGCGCGCCGACCGACCTGAGCGCCCACAGGTTGGCCCGGTAGTTGATCCGATGGGGCGGCAGATGGTGACCGCGCCCGTGCCGGGGGAGGAAAGCGACCCGCCGGCCGGCCAGTTCACCGAGGAAGAGGGAGTCACTGGGCGCCCCGTACGGGGTGTCCACCTGAACCTCGGTCACGTCGTCGAGGAAGGAGTAGAAACCGGAGCCGCCGATCACGCCGATCTCGACGTTCGCCTTGTTCGCCATGCTCCGCACCCTAACCGGCCCCGGAAACGCCGAGGACCCCGTCGTCGTACGACGACGGGGTCCCGCAGGGGAATTCGGCCTCAGGCGGCGCGCAAGGATCCGGCCTCAGGCGGCTGTGCTGCCGGCGGTGCTGCTGCCGGCACTGCCGGATCCGGACGACGAGCCGGAGCCCGGGTTCGAGCCGGAGCCCGAGGAGGACGAAGCAGAGGAGGACGAGGAGGGCTCGGAGGACGAAGACGAAGACGAACCCGTCGACGAACCGGCCGTCTTCGACGCCGTGGCGCTGCTCGACGAGGAACCGCGGCTGTCGTTGCGGTAGAAACCGGAGCCCTTGAAGACGATGCCGACCGCCGAGAACACCTTCTTCAGGCGACCCTGGCAGTTCGGGCACTCGGTAAGAGCGTCATCGGTGAACTTCTGCACCGCCTCGAGGCCCTCGCCGCACTCGGTGCACTGGTACTGATAGGTGGGCACTGTCTTCCTCCTGGCACTCTCACTCGATGAGTGCTAACGATCGTCAATGGTAACCCGTGCCGCAAGTGGTCGGCGTAACGCACGTCACCCCGCCGCGGTGGCGGCGGGAGCGTGACCGCCGTGAGGACGGGCCTTCGCGTGTGCCCGGCCCGTGCTCCGCGCGGACCCCGGACGCGTCCTCGAGCGTGTCTTCGCAGGCGGGAGCCATCTCCGGGGAGCCGCCACCACCCCACGCGTGCGCGCGGGCGGGCCTGGAAAGGGGCCTGCCCGGCGCCCTTCGCGACGGCCTGCCGATGCGTCACATCTCACTGACCCCGACGGGGTCGCGCCGGGCCGCGCCGCGCGTGACCTCGCGGGTCGTCCGGGGCGGCGCCAGCCGTGACCGCAGGGCCAGCAGCGTCACCAGGGCGAGCACGGTGCCGCCCATCGGCACCAGGAACCCGGCGCCGGTCCAGAGGCTGTCCTCCAGTTGCCCGGAGACCGTGACCGCGGTCGCCTGGCCGAGGGCCACCGCGCCGGTCAGCCAGGTGAAGGCCTCGGTACGGGAACCGGCCGGGACCAGGTCGTCGACCAGCGTGTACCCGGTGATCAGGGCGGGTGCGATGCACATGCCGACCAGGAGACCGAGACCGGCGAGGAGCAGCGCGGAGTGGGCGGTCCACAGGGCGGAGGCGGTCACCGCGAGCGCCGCGTACCCGATGACCAGGCGCCGCTGGGGGGCGGTCTTCCAGGCGATGGCGCCGCAGGCGATGCCGGAGAGCATGTTTCCCGCGGCGAAGACGCCGTACAGGATGCCGTTCAGCCCGGGTTCGCCGATCGACTCGGTGTACGCGGCCAGCGACACCTGCATGCCGCCGAAGACGGACCCGATGCCCAGGAAGATGACGATCAGGACGCGCACCCCGGGGACGCGCAGCGCAAAAGCGTGCTCCACGCGCGCGTGCCCGCGGGCGGCCACCTCGGGCTGTGTGCCCTTCTGAGCGGCGAACAGCAGACCGCCGGTCAGGGTCAGCGCGGCCTCGGCCACCAGGCCCGCCGCCGGGTCCACGGCCGTGCACAGGGCGGTGGCCAGCAGCGGCCCGACGACGAAGGTCAGCTCGTCGGTGACGGACTCGAAGGCCGCCGCCGTGGTCATCAGCGGGGAGTTCTTGAGCTTGACGCCCCAGCGGGCGCGCACCATGGGCCCGACCTGGGGCACCGAGGCGCCGGTGGGCACGGCGGCGGCGAACAACGTCCACAGCGGGGCGCCGTTCAGCGCCAGCGCGGTCAGGGTCAGCCCGGACAGGGTGTGTACCAGGACACCGGGGACGAGGACGGCGCGCTGTCCGTGGCGGTCGGCGAGCCGGCCGCTGTAGGGCGCGAACACGGCCATGGCGACGCCGGTGACCGCCGCGACGGCGCCGGCCGCGCCGTACGAACCGGTGGTGTGCTGCACCAGCAGCACGATGGAGAGGGTGAGCATCGCGAACGGCTGGCGTGCCGCGAAGCCGGGGAGCAGGAACGTCCAGGCGCCGCGCGTGCGCAGCAGTCGGCCGTATCCCGGACGGGAGGTGGCCGCAGGGTCCTTCGACGTGGTGACCGTGGATGCCACGGCCCGTGCCTTTCTGCCGCCTGGTGGCGCGGGGGTCCCTGGTGTCGGGCGCGCCGAGAGCTGTCCTCTTGCGCTGACTGCGGTAGATGCCGGTGCCACAGCTCAGGGCGTGCCGGCCGCCATACGGTCGCGCCAGCTCTGCGTCAGGCAGAGTTGGTTCGATCTGGGTATCGCTTGCATGGTACAGGCGGTCCCAGGTATACACAGGCGCCAGGCGCTTGTGATCCTGTGAAAGTGGGCGCAGGAGTGCTGCGGCCCTGTGAATGACGGGTTGTGCCCGACCCGCGCGAACGACGCCGGAAGTGACGTTTCAGCCCCCGCCTCCGCTCCTCCGGTCGCCCCCGGGCCTCGCCCCGTCCGCCCCCAGCCAGCCGGCCAGTTTGCCGCCGCGGCCCACCGCGCGGAGCCGGCGTTCGACCGCGTCCCGGACCGGGTCGGTGGCGACGACGAGCAGTTCGTCCCCGCGCCGCAGGATCGTCGTCGGTCCCGGAACGAACGAGGTGCCCCCACGCACGACGAGCGTGACAGCAGCCCCCTCCGGCAGCCGCAGCTCGCCGACCTCCACGCCGTGCATTCTCGATCCCTCCGGGACGTCGACCGACAGCAGATGTCCGCGCAGCCGCTCCAGGGGCGCCGACTCGATGCCCAGGTCGGCGGCCTCCGCGCTCTCGCCGAGCCGCAGCGTGCGGGCCAGCCACGGCAGCGTCGGTCCCTGGACGAGGGTGTAGACGACGACAAGGATGAAGACGATGTTGAAGATCGACCGGCTGCCGGGAACGCCCTGGACCATCGGAATCGTCGCCAGGATGATGGGCACGGCGCCGCGCAGCCCGGCCCAGGACATCAGCGCCTGCTCCTGCCAGGGCACCCGGAACGGCACCAGGCACAGCACGACGCTCAGCGGGCGGGCCACCATGGTCAGCACCAGCCCGATGATCAGTGCGGGCACGATGTCGTCACCCAGCTCGTGCGGGGAGACCAGCAGGCCGAGCAGGACGAACATGCCGATCTGGGCGAGCCAGCCGAGCCCTTCGGCGAACCCGCGCGTGGCGGGCCAGTGCGGCAGCCCGGCGTTGCCCAGCACCATCGAGGCGAGGTAGACGGCGAGGAAGCCGCTGCCGTGGGCCATGGCGCCCGCCGCGTAGGCGGTGGTGGCGATGGCCATGACGGCGATGGGGTAGAGACCCGAGGCGGGCAGTGCCACGTGCCTGAGCCCCAGGGAGCCCAGCCGGCCCACGGCGAGTCCGATGACGGCGCCGATGGCCAGCTCCAGGGCGATCTCGCCGAGCAGGACGTACCAGTGCTCGATCGGGCCTGCCGTGGAGAAGGCGAGCACCAGGATGACCACGGGGGCGTCGTTGAAGCCGGACTCGGCCTCCAGCGTGCCCGTCACCCGTCCGGGGAGCGGGATGCGCCGCAGTACGGAGAAGACGGCCGCCGCGTCGGTCGAGGACACCACCGCGCCGATGATCAGCGCCTGCCGCCACTCCAGCCCGATCAGGAAGTGCGCGGCCGACGCGGTGACACCGACGCTCGCCGCGACGCCGACGGTCGCGAGGACGGCGGAGGCGGGCAGGACGGGTCGGATCTCCGTCCACTTGGTGCCCAGACCGCCCTCGGCCAGGATCACGACCAGGGCCCCGTACCCGATGACCTGAGTCAGCTCGGCGTTGTCGAAGTGGATGCCGCCGATGCCGTCCTGGCCCATGGCGATACCGATGCCCAGGTACACGAGCAGGCTGGGGAGCCCGCTGCGCGAGGAGATCCGGACCGCCACGACGGCGACGAGCAGGACCAGCGAGCAGACGAGCAGGAGCTGGTTGAGGTGGTGGACAGTCGTGGCCGTTCCCTTCCCTGGCACCCGCGCGGTGCGCCGGGCTCCGGTCCGGGGCCCGGGTTGACCGGCACGTTCACGGCGAACTACTTCGTTACCTTACCTAACTCTTGACGCTTTCTTGACGTGCGCTCCTGGCATCATCGAACGCCCGTCCAGGGTGGTATCCGACTCCGCGTCAAGTGGCGCAGGGCCCTGCGCCTATCGTTGCTCCAGCGCTCAGTTAAAAGCACAGCCCGCCCTGCCGCTCGCGTAAGGACAGCAAGGACAGCGATGCCCCCCAATACCACCGCCTCCACGGGTCAGCAGCCCGGCACGTCCGGCAGGAGAAAGGGGCGCAAAGCCCGTCTGATCGTCTTCGTCCTGGTGCTGGCGCTGATCGGCGGTGCCGTCTACGGGGCGTACTGGTCGGTCGGCACCGTGCGTGCCTCCTTCCCGCAGACCAAGGGCTCGATCACCCTCGAGGGCCTGTCGGGCACCGTCGACGTGCAGCGTGACGACCACGGGATCCCGCAGATCTACGCCTCCTCCGACGAGGACCTGTTCATGGCACAGGGCTACGTCCAGGCGCAGGACCGGTTCTACGAGATGGACGTCCGCCGGCACATGACCTCCGGACGCCTGTCGGAGATGTTCGGCGAGAGCCAGGTCGAGACCGACGAGTTCCTGCGCACCCTGGGCTGGGACCGGATCGCCCGGGAGGAGTACGAGAAGACGCTTTCCCCGGCGACGAAGAAGTACCTCGACGCCTACGCCAAGGGCGTCAACGCCTACCTGAAGGGCAAGGACGGTGCCGCGATCTCCCTGGAGTACGCGGCCCTGGGCTTCACCAACGACTACAAGCCCGGCGCCTGGACACCGGTGGACTCCCTGGCCTGGCTGAAGGCGATGGCCTGGGACCTGCGCGGCAACATGCAGGACGAGATCGACCGCGCCCTGATGACCAGCCGCCTCGGCCCGGAGCAGATCGCCGACCTGTACCCGGCGTACCCGTACAGCCGGAACAAGCCGGTGGTGCAGGAGGGCCAGTACGACGAGCTCACCGGCACCTACGAGTCGGGCAGCGGCGGGAGCGGCACGGGCGACGGCACCGGGACCGGGACCGGGGACGGCACGGGCACCGGTGCCGGCACGGTGGACCCCGGAACCGGCACGGTGGACCCCGGAACCGGCACGGTGGACCCCGGCACCGGCGTGGAGGGCGCGTCCGGGGCGGGAGGCACCGCGGACGGCGCCGCGGGCACCGCGGGCAGCCTGGAGAGCCAGCTGACGGGTCTCCAGCAGGTCCTGCAGGACCTCCCGACCGCCGTCGGTGTCAACGGCGACGGCATCGGCTCCAACTCCTGGGTCGTCTCCGGGGAGCACACCATCACCGGTGAGCCCCTGCTGGCCAACGACCCGCACCTGTCGCCCGCACTGCCGTCCGTCTGGTACCAGATGGGCCTGCACTGCCGCAGCGTCTCCGCCGAGTGCCAGTACGACGTCTCCGGCTACACCTTCGCGGGCCTGCCCGGTGTCATAATCGGCCACAACCAGGACATCGCCTGGGGCCTGACCAACTCCGGGGTCGACGTCACCGACCTCTACCTGGAGAAGATCACCGGCGAGGGCTACCAGTACGACGGCAAGGTGGTGCCTTTCACGACCCGCGAGGAGACCATCAAGGTCGCCGGCGGCGCCTCGCAGAAGATCGTCGTCCGGGAGACCAACAACGGTCCGCTGCTCTCCGACCGGTCCAAGGACCTGGTGCGGACCGGCAAGAAGGCCACTGTCGAATCCGCCGCACCCGACCGGGGAGACGGCTACGGCGTCTCCCTGCGCTGGACCGCGCTGGACGCCGGCCGCACGATGGACTCCGTCTTCGCGATCAACCGCGCGAAGGACTGGGACGGCTTCCGCGAGGCGGCCGCCCTGTTCGAGGTGCCCTCGCAGAACCTCGTCTACGCGGACACCGAGGGCCACATCGGCTACACCCTGCCCGGAAGGATCCCCACCCGCGCGGAGGACCACGACGGCTCCATCCCCGCGCCGGGCTGGAACCCCGACTACGAATGGACCGGCTGGATCGAGCAGGACGAACTGCCCTACGAGTTCGACCCCGACCGCGGTTACATCGTCACCGCCAACCAGGCCGTCGTCGACCCCGACACGTACCCGTACACCCTGACCACCGACTGGGGCTACGGCGCCCGCAGCCAGCGGATCGACGACCTGATCCAGTCGAAGATCAAGGACGGGGGCAAGATCTCCACCGACGACATGCGGCAGATGCAGCTCGACAACAGCAGCGGCATAGCCAAACTGCTCGTGCCCGAGCTGCTCAAGATCGACGTCGACGACCCGGACGTGCGCGAGGCGCAGAAGCTGCTGGAGGGCTGGGACTACACCCAGAACGCCGACTCGGCGGCGGCCGCCTACTTCAACTCCGTCTGGCGCAACATCCTCAAGCTCGCCTTCGGCCACAAGCTGCCCAAGGAACTGCGGGTCAAGGGTCAGTGCCTGTGGGTCGACCCGGTCAACCCGACCGGGCCCGCCGAGGAGCGCGTCAAGGTCCGCGAGTGCGGTCTGCGCGAGGCGGACCAGGCCCAGCCCGACGGCGGCGACCGCTGGTTCGAGGTGGTCCGCACGCTGATGGAGGACGAGGACAGCGACTGGTGGACGACCCCGAAGTCGGGCACCCGCCCCCCCGCGGGGAACCGTGACGAGCTGTTCGGGCGCGCCCTGATCGACGCGCGGTGGGAACTCACCGCCAAGCTCGGCAAGGACATCGACACCTGGAGCTGGGGCCGGCTGCACCGCCTGTTCCTGAAGAACCAGACCCTGGGCACCTCCGGCCCCGGCTTCGTGCAGTACGCCCTCAACCGGGGCCCCTGGAAGCTCGGTGGCGGCGAGGCCACGGTCAACGCCACCGGCTGGAACGCCGCCGGCGGCTACGGGGTGGTGTGGGTGCCGTCGATGCGGATGGTGGTCAACCTCGGCGACCTCGACAAGTCGCGGTGGATCAACCTCACCGGCGCCTCCGGACACGCCTACAGCGCCCACTACGTCGACCAGACCGACGCGTGGGCAGAGGGCGAACTGCTCGAGTGGTCCTTCTCGGAGAAGGCGGTCGAGGAGAGCACCGAGGACACCCTGCTGCTCAAGCCGTGAGCAACGGCCACCGCTGACACGAGAAGCGGCCTCCACACACGCGTGGAGGCCGCTTCTCGTGTCAGCGTGCACCGGCTCAGCCGAACCGCCGTACCCCCGAGGGCGTCACCACCGCGTGCACCGGATGGTCGTGCGGCTCCTCGGGAACCCGCTCGACGACCTCCGTGCCGTACAGCAGCACCACCAGCGCCGGGTGCGCGCCCGTGCGTTCCAGCCGGGCCAGCACCCGGTCGTACGAGCCCCCGCCGCGTCCCAGCCGCATCCCGCGCGCGTCGACGGCCAGGCCCGGCAGCAGCACCACGTCCGCCCCGGTGACGGCGTCCGGGCCGAGGCGCTCCCCGGACGGTTCCAGCAGCGTCAGCCGTCCGCCGCCGTGCCGCACGTGTGCGAGGGATTCCTCGCCGGTGTACGCGCCCCAGTCCAGGTCGTTGTCGGGGAGCAGGGCCGGCAGCAGCACGCGTACGCCCCGCGCGCGCAGGGCGTCGAGGAGCGCGAGCGTGCCGGGTTCACTCCCGACGGAGACGTAGGCCGCCACCGTGCGCGCGTGCGCCAGTTCGGGCAGCCCGAGCGCACGGTCGGCCAGCGCGGTCGCGCACTCCCATACGTCACCCGCCGTCAACCTTCCCCTTGCCAGGAGGATTTCCTGTCGCAACGCCCGCTTGGCATAATCGTTCGCGCGTTCGTTCTGTCTCAACTCTGTCCCCGTACCGTTCCAATATGCTCATATGAGATTTAAGTGTGCGGAGCTCCATATTCCCTGCGAAGGCAGCGGATATGGTGGCGGGCATGATTCAGTCGCACCCTCGGATCACCAAGGCTGTCATCCCCGCAGCGGGCCTCGGCACCCGGTTCCTGCCGGCCACCAAAGCCACTCCCAAGGAGATGTTGCCGGTCGTCGACAAGCCGGCGATCCAGTACGTGGTCGAAGAGGCCGCCGCCGCCGGTCTCGACGACGTCCTCATGGTGACGGGACGCAACAAGCGCCCCCTGGAGGACCATTTCGACCGCAACTACGAACTGGAGTCCGCCCTCAACAGGAAGGGTGACGCCGCCCGCCTCGCCAAGGTCCAGGAATCCAGTGACCTCGCGACGATGCACTACGTCCGTCAGGGCGACCCCAAGGGCCTCGGCCACGCCGTCCTGTGCGCCGCCCCGCACGTCGGCGACGAACCTTTCGCCGTCCTCCTGGGCGACGACCTGATCGACCCGCGCGACCTCCTGCTCCAGCGCATGATCGAGGTCCAGGAGCAGCACGGCGGCAGCGTCGTCGCGCTCATGGAGGTCGCCCCGGAACAGATCCACCTCTACGGCTCCGCCGCCGTCGAGGCCACCGCCGACTTCGACGTGGTCCGGGTCAGCGGCCTGGTCGAGAAGCCCGAACCGGCCGACGCGCCCTCCAACTACGCCATCATCGGCCGCTACGTCCTCGACCCGCACGTCTTCGAGATACTGCGGAAGACCGAGCCGGGCCGCGGCGGCGAGATCCAGCTCACCGACGCTCTCCAGCAGCTCGCCGCCGACGAAAAGGTCGGCGGCCCGGTGCACGGCGTGGTCTTCGAGGGACGCCGTTATGACACCGGCGACCGGGGCGACTACCTGCGTGCCATTGTCCGGCTCGCGTGCGAACGTGAAGACCTGGGACCGGACTTCCGGACCTGGCTCCGCCGTTATGTCACCGAGGAGATGCAGCAGCCTTGAGCACCGCCGCGCCCCGCACCGCAGGCCCGGACCACCTCTGGTCGGTGGACGAGCACCTGGACGACATCCTCGCCGCCGTCCGCCCCCTGGAACCCATCGAGCTGAACCTCCTCGACGCCCAGGGCTGCGTCCTGGTCGACGACGTCACGGTGCCGCTGTCCCTGCCGCCGTTCGACAACAGCTCCATGGACGGGTACGCGGTACGGGTCGTGGATGTCGCGGGCGCGAGCGAGCAGTACCCGGCGGCCCTCGAGGTCGTCGGTGACGTCGCGGCAGGCCAGGCCGACCTGCTCCAGGTCGGTCCCGGCCAGGCCGTGCGCATCATGACCGGCGCCCCGCTCCCGCCCGGCGCCGAGACCGTCGTCCCCGTCGAGTGGACCGACGGCGGGCTCGGCGAGGGCCCGGTCGCCGCGATGCGGGCCCGCAGTTCGGCCCCCGAGGGGGACACCGGGCAGGTGCTCGTGTACCGCCCGGCCGAGGCACGCGCGCACGTGCGTGCCAAGGGCAGCGACGTACGGGCCGGAGACCGCGCACTGGAGGCCGGCACCGTCCTCGGCCCGCCGCAGATCTCCCTCCTGGCCGCGATCGGCCGCGGCACGGTACGCGTGCGCCCGCGCCCGCGCGTGGTGGTGATGTCCACCGGCAGTGAACTCGTCCAGCCGGAGAGGAAGCTGAGTGCCGGTCAGATCTACGACTCCAACAGCTTCTCCCTCACCGCCTGCGCCCGCGACGCCGGCGCCATCGCCTACCGCGTGGGGGCCGTCTCCGACGACGTCGACACCCTGCGGGACACCATCGAGGACCAGCTGGTGCGCGCCGACCTGATGGTCACCACCGGCGGGGTGAGCGTCGGGGCGTACGACGTCGTCAGGGAGGCGCTGTCGTCCGTCGGCGACGAGGACGAGCCGGGCAGCGGCATCGACTTCCGCAAGCTCGCCATGCAGCCCGGCAAGCCCCAGGGCTTCGGCTCCATCGGACCCGACCACACCCCGCTGCTGGCCCTCCCCGGCAACCCGGTCTCCTCGTACGTCTCCTTCGAGCTGTTCGCCCGCCCCGCCATCCGCACCCTGATGGGCCTCAAGGACGTCCACCGGCCGAGAAAGCGCGCCACCCTCACCGCGGGCGGTGCGCTGAGCTCCCCGAAGGGCCGCCGCCAGTTCCTGCGCGGACGGTACGCCGACGGCGAGGTGGCCCCGGTCGGCGGTGCCGGATCCCACCTGGTGGCCGCCCTCGCCCAGGCGAACGCGCTGATCGTCGTCCCCGAGGAGACCGAGTCCGTCGTCTCCGGCGCCGACGTCGAGGTGATCCTGCTCGGCTGACCCGAACGGGTTGGCGGTACCGTGTCGCGCACAGCAGGCCCGTGCGCCGCACCGCGGCGGGCCCGGACCGGGAGCGCCACACTCATGACCGTGCCTTCCCCGGGGGAGACCCCCGGACCCACCGACCAGCGCCGCCTGACCGACCAGAGCCGTCTGACGCACCTCGACGAGGCGGGCGCCGCCCGTATGGTCGACGTCTCCGGCAAGGACGTCACCGCGCGCACCGCCCGCGCCACCGGCCGGGTCCTGGTCTCCCCCCGCGTGATCGAACTGCTGCGAGGCGAGGGGGTCCCCAAGGGAGACGCCCTGGCCACCGCGCGGATCGCGGGCATCATGGGCGCCAAACGCACCCCCGACCTGATCCCGCTGTGCCACCCCGTGGCGGTGTCCGGTGCGAAACTGGACCTGTCGGTCGCGGACGACGCCGTGGAGATCACGGCCACCGTGAGGACGACGGACCGCACGGGCGTCGAGATGGAGGCGCTCACCGCGGTCTCCGTCGCCGCGCTCACCGTGATCGACATGGTCAAGGCGGTCGACAAGAAGGCGGTCATCACGGACGTGCGGGTGGAGGAGAAGACGGGCGGCAAGTCGGGCGACTGGAGCAGGGCATGACACTCGACGCATCCGTCGGGGGCGCACTGCTCGCGCCGTACAGCGCGCTGGTGGTCACCGCCTCCAACCGGGCCGCCGCCCGCGTCTACGAGGACACGGGCGGCCCGCTGGTCGCCGAGGGTCTGCGGCGCTTCGGCTTCGCCGTCGACGGCCCCCGGGTGGTCCGGGACGGCGACCCGGTCCAGACCGCGCTGCGCGCGGGCACCGAGGCGGGGTACGACGTCATCGTGACCACCGGCGGCACCGGCATCTCGCCCACCGACCGCACCCCCGAGGCGACCCGCGCGGTGATCGTCCACGAGGTGCCCGGTATCGCGGAGGCCATCCGGGCGTACGGCCGGGACAAGGTGCCGACGGCCGCCCTCTCCCGGGGTGTCGCGGGGGTCGCGGAGAGCGGGACCCTGATCGTCAACCTGCCGGGGTCCCGCGGCGGAGTGAAGGACGGCCTCGCAGTACTGGAGCCGCTGCTGAAACACGCGGTCGACCAACTGCGCGGCGGTGACCATCCCGGGCCGGGGGCCAGTGGCGGGGGTGCGAGCTGAACGGCCCGGCCTGGCCCGTGGAGCTGACGGCCGGCGATGTCGTCCTGAGGCCCATAAAGCTGCGCGACCAGCGGGCCTGGCGCGAGGTCAACCGCCGCAACCGTGACTGGCTGCGGCCCTGGGAGGCGACCATCCCGCCGCCCGCCCCCGCAGGCCCGGTCGTGCACCGGCCGACCTACCGCCAGATGGCCCGTCACCTGAGGGCCGAGGCGCACGCGGGCCGGATGCTGCCGTTCGTCATCGAGTACCAGGGGTGTCTGGTAGGCCAGTTGACGGTCGCCGGGATCACCTGGGGCTCGATGTGCTCGGGCCACGTCGGCTACTGGGTGGACGAGGCGGTGGCCGGCCGCGGAGTCATGCCGACGGCCGTGGCGATGGCCGTGGACCACTGTTTCCGTACGGTCGGGCTGCACCGCGTCGAGGTGTGCATTCGCCCCGAGAACGTGCCCAGCCGACGGGTCGTGGAGAAACTCGGATTCCGTGAGGAAGGACTACGCCCGCGTTATCTGCACATCGACGGAGCCTGGCGCGACCATCTCGTCTTCGCGCTCACAGCGGAAGAAGTGCCCGAGGGGTTGCTCGGCCGCTGGCAGCGGGAACGCTCCCGGCGTGAGCGGCCGGAGGACGGGTGGCGTAACCCCGGAATCCCGCACGGCCCTGGTAATTGAATAAACGTTCGAATTAGGCCATCCGGTGACCGCCTGGCGACCCTCCGAAGTCGGTGGAGGCGGAGAATTTCATGTCTCGAGTGGTCTGCTGATCACATCGATCCAAAAAAGTTCGAGATATCAGCCGGATCGTGCGACACACCGACTCAATTGGCGGATGGCCCCACCTGAACCCCTCTACCGTGTGAGGCGTGAGCAGCAGCGGCCTCATCTACGCAGTCATCGTCGGGGCCTGGGCCGCCTACTTGGTGCCGATGTGGCTCCGTAGGCAGGACGAGCTGAACGAAGCCCGTCCGACGGAACGCTTCAGCACGGCCATCCGTCTGTTGTCCGGACGGGCGGGCATGGAGCGCCGGTACGCCAGGGACCTGCGGGCGCGCTCCACCGACGAGGAGGAGCAGGGAGCCCACGACCCGGACGCGGTCACCGATTCGGTGGACGTCCGGGCCTTCGCCGTGTCCCAGACCCGCCCGCAGGTGCAGGCGCCCGTACGGGAGCAGCAGCCCGCGCAGCGGCCGGACCGGCGCGGCCCCGGCCACGGACCCGGCCCCGGAGCCCGTCCCGCACGCGAGCGCGTCCCGTCCGCCCGTCGCGAACAGGCCCCCCGGAGGGCACGGCCCGCCGGACCCGGCGGGTCCCCTGCCCGGCAGTCCGCGGCGGCGCAGGCCGCCGCGGCACGCGCCCGGCGCTCGAAGGTGCTCGCACGCCGTCGACGCACCACCACCCTGCTCTTCGTCGTCTTCACCCTCGGCGCGGTCGTCGCGGCGGTCGGCGGCCTCGCGTTCCTGTGGGCGCCCGGGGTGCCGGCCGTGCTGCTGAGCGTCTACATCGCGTACCTGCGCTCCCAGGAGCACCGCCGGTTCGCGTACCAGATGGACCGCCGCCAGGCCGAGGCCGCGGCGCAGCGGCTGCGTGGGCGCGAACGCCGTCCGCGCCACCGCCCGTCCGCCGTCGACACGGACACCGACGAACCGGAGGGCCCGGGGCAGGGCTTCGAGGCGGGCGTGAACCACGCCACCGACCCCGGTCTCTCCGCGCTGGCCGCCGACCGGCGGGCCCTCGTGGAGCAGACCGACCACGCCGAGTGGGTCGACCAGCAGCGCGAGCGCCAGCGGCGCCCCGGCCAGGGCGGCGACAGCTGGGACCCGGTCCCGGTCCCGCTGCCCACGTACGTGACCGCCCCGGTCGCCCCGCGCGCCACCAGCGGCGTGGACCTCGGCGCCCCGGACACCTGGAGTTCGGCCCGCTCGGGTTCCATGGCCCCGGGCCCGGAGGAGGCCGACGCGTCCGACGACGCGGACCCGGAGGGCGCGGGGACCGGCGAGGACGGCCACCCGGACGACCCCGGCCGCACCGGCGCCCTTCCCCCCGCGCGAAGGCGCTCGCGCGAGGGGGGCCCCACGGAGGTCTCGGCCCGCCGGGCCCGCGAGCGCGGACGCACCCCGCTGTTCGACCAGTACGAGGACGGCGACCGCCCTCGCGCAGCCAACGAATGACCTCCCGAAACCGCAGGTACCCCCCGTCGGCAACGGATTTCCGAGCACCCCGATCGGGGTGCTAAGGTTTCTCTCGTTGCAAGGGCCTGTGGCGCAGTCTGGTAGCGCACCTCGTTCGCATCGAGGGGGTCTGGGGTTCAAATCCCCACAGGTCCACCATGGGCCGTTCGTGGGTTCGCCTGCGAACTGTTCACGAGATCCCGATCCGACGGTCACCGTCGGATCGGGATCTCGTCGATTGGGCCTCTAATTGTGTGAAAGTCGGCCTGGCGGGCCGCCGGGAAGCGCGGCGAACCGCGTCGGAACGGACCGGGGATAGAGATGCGGGCATGCCGCAGGGACCGCAGGCGTGGAGTCAGGCTCCTGCAGTCTCGCGACGTGTCGATCTTCAATTACGGGGTGTCTGCCCGGTCAGGGGCTGCGGCTCAACACCCGGGGGCGGGGCGTGATTGGCTCTTCAGCCGTCGGGTAGGGCGGGAGGACTTCGCTCGGCCCGAGGTCGAGGCCGGTGACGGGACTCATCTTGCTGGCGACCAGGTACTGCTCAAGTTCCTTGATGTTGTGCACCATGACGGTGATGGCGGACAGGAGAGTCTGCGCGACGCGGCCTCGCGGCTGACGTCTCTCACGGGCATGCAAGGCGGAGTCGACAGATTTCAGTCGCCCGTTGCCGCCCTCGATGTGTGCGCGCAGTGTCTGGTAAGCCAAGGCCCAGGAAGGTGTCTGCCAGGGCAGTTCCTGTCGCGTACGGGGCATGACGTGTGCCTGCACCGTGACAGAGGACTGGCGACAGCACTTAGGGCGTTCGTCGATGGGAAGGTCGGGGGGTGCGACGGTGGGCCGGTTGGCGGGGTGAGCAGCGCGGGGGCTTGCCCCCGGATGGGCCGGCCGGGGCACCTTGCAGTGCATCAAGTCTGTGCGCAGTGCAAGTCGTCCATCTTCATGGGGGCGACGAATTGGGAGGGACACTATGGAACACGCGACGGACGAGCCCGAGGCGTCTCGGCTCCAGAAGGTCGTCGAGGGGATCGCCATCACGCCGGAGGCCGCCACTACGCTCGTGGACGGTTACCGCGCGACCTTCGAGGCCAAGTTCAAGCGGGAGCCCGAGAGCCTGGAGGACAAGCGCCGGGTCGCCAACAAGATCGTTGGCCGGTACTCCAAACTTTCCGCAGCCGCTGGGGCGGTCACCGCAGTCCCGAGCGTGATTCCGGGCGTCGGTACGGCGGTCGCAGTCCTGGGCGGCGGTGTCACCGACATCGCCGCGGCACTCAAGCTCCAGATCGACATGTGCATGTGCCTGGTTGAGGTGTACGAGACCGAGATGAGCGCGGAGGACAAGAAGCACCTCGCCTTCACGATCGCGTTGGCGGGTTCGGCTGAACAGATGGCGACGAAGGGCGGCAAGGCGGCGGTCCAGAAGATCGCCGAGAAGCTGGTCTACCAGTACCTCAGAGGGCCCGCCTTGGTCACGATCAAGCAGTTGTTCAAGCGGGCATCCATCACCTTCACCCAGAAGGCGGCGGCCAAGGCGATCCCAGCCGGTGTAGGTGTCGCTTTCAGCAGCTCGACGAACTACGTCCTGACGACGGTGGTGGGCAAGGTCGCCGTCGCCGTCCTGGCAAAAGATGTGAAGTAGCAACGCTGAAGCGGATCCGCCCCCGCCGACTCAGTTCGTGGGGGCGTCCTGTCGCGGATGAGCCCTCCGGCCAGGCAGCCGAGGTATTCGTCCGCGTACGGCACGGCGGCGGCCTGTAGGGGAGCGCGGCTTCGGCTACGCGGAGGGCTCGGGGGTTTCGGGGAAGGGTGGCAGCGGGTCGGCCACGAACGAACCCCGGGCGCGCACAGTCACCACCAGCCCTCGGTCCCGAAGAATGTCCAGAGCACGGCGGACGGTACCCGGACCGACTTTGTAGTCGTGCGTCATCGTCAGTTCTCCCGGCAGCCGGGTACCGGGCGCGTACTCACCGGAGCGGATCTTCCGCTCAATGATCGCGGCCAGCTGCTCATACACGTACTGCGGCGAGTCAGGGCTGATCGTGTCCACGTTTTGACCGTAGAGCGCCACTCTCCACTACGCATTACCTAGTACTACTACCCACCACTACTACCCACCACTACTCATCACGACTCTCATGAGAGTAGGGTTCGGAGACTCTGCTGCTCAATTCGGCGAGCGATCACGTGCCATGTTTTCAGGGCTCGGCCGCGCCCGGCCTGCCTGCATCTGCGACGCGCTCTGAAGGCCGTATCGGCACGGCGTCATCACGCCGGGTAATTGCGCAGCAGAGTCTTCGGAGGGAACAAAGACGCCCCGGCAGGAAGGTTCAGAGCTTCCACGCCGGGGCTGAGCCGACTGATTGGGAGTCGACCTATGCGCAGCCTACTGGCCGCGATTCTGGCCCTGTTCCTGCCCGCCCGCGGTGCCCATCGCGCCGCAGCGCCGCCACCACTGCCCCCCATCTCCTGTCCGCCCGCTCCGGAACCCGCACCCGTGATCACGTGCCTGCACCCGGCGGACGTCATCACCGTCGACGCCATGCCCCTGGTCCGCTCGTATGTCGTCGAGTGGGAACGCGAGCGGGACGAACATGACCGGCGCCGGGCGGCGGTCCTGGCGACGCTGGGTCAGGACTACGTTGCGGTTCCGTGGGAGGTCGCCGTATGAGCACGCGTACGCCGCGTCTGCGCAGCCTCGGCCTCGACCCGGCCACCGGCAAGGAGGCCCTGGCGGTCACACGCCCCGGTGGCCTCCTTGAGGAGCTGGCCGACGCGCACGCGCTGAAGGCCGCCGCTGTCCTGGTGATGGTCGTCGGCGCCGTACTGGAGGCGGGGAAGGCGTCGGACGCCGAACTCGCCGCCTTCGTCACGCCGTTGCACGCCGCGCTCGAAGAATGCGTCGGGATCATGGCGGCCGACAGGAACAGGGAGTGACGGCGTAGCGGCAAGTCGGCCGCATGGCCGGTGGTGCCTTCTGCTTGCCCTCGCCGTCGCCCGCTTCACCGCGCTGCTCGACAGCGACGACGAGGACGACCCGGAGACGGCGGAGGGCTTCCGCGCCGACCTCAACGACTACGTCAGGAAGTACGGCTTCCTCGCGGCAGATCGTCCCCTACGGCGGCCTGGCGGATGATCCGCCGCGAGAAGGGGCTGGACTACGACATCTGATGCGTGTGCCCCGGCTGGATATGCTGGCCGGGGCATCCCTTGGAGGACATCGTGAGCACACAGCGCGACCACGGCACAGAGCTGATCCCGCGCCCCGCGCGGACCCCCGAGGCCCTCCGGGCCGCCCTTGCCGCCATCGCGCCGGAGCGGCTGCCGGAAATGGACGCCGATCAGCGCAAGGCCGTCGCCGCCGCCATCGAGCAGAGCAGCATCAAGCCCCTCCAGCTCTTCATGATCGCGTGGGCCGCCAACATCGAAATCGAGCGGTTTCCCGAGGCGGTGCGTGAGCTGCGCCGCGCCGAGTACATGGCCAACGCCGCCGAGACTCTTGAAGAAAGCCGCCGCTACGTAAGGATCTCCGGCGACATCATCCGCGCCGCGTACAAGGCGGTGTCCGAGTGACCTGGAGATGGGAGTACGACCCTGGCGAGGAGTACGTGGCGGGCGGAGCTCCGCCGGCCTTCATTGCCGAGGTCGAGAAGAAAGCCGACGAGTTGATCCGCGCCGCTGAAGCTCTCTACCTCGACGGCACGAGGTACGAAGGCATGGGGCCGAAGAGCGAAACCGTGGATGTCCCCGGAGGCATGTTCGTCTTCCTGATCGTCCCCCGGTTCGAGTGCGGCTACGTCCTCCAGGTCACCTGGATCTGACCCCAGCAGGTGGCCCCCGGCTCTTCGGAGCGGGGGGCGTTTTTCTGTCTCGGCTGACCGCCCAAGAATGACAGAGAGGGGTGGCCGTCCGGGCTGATGGTCTGATGGGGCGGGAGGGCGGATGGCCACGCGGGTGTTCTCCGATGAGGAGCTGGAGGGGTTGCGGTCCTTCCCGGCGATCGGCAAGGACGAGCTGATCCGCTACTTCACCCTCACTCCGGCGGATGAGGCGTTCCTGCGGAAGTTTCTGCGTCCCCAGACGGTTCTCGGCGCCGCGGTGCAGTTGTGCACGCTGCCGTGGCTGGGGTTTGTCCCGGACGAGGTTCCCTCTGCGCCGCCGGCGGCGGTGGGGCGGCTGGCGAGGCAGCTTGGCCTGCCGGTCGAGGTGCTGCGCGGCTACGGGGTGTCCCGTGGGCAGACGCGTACAGACCATCTGCGTCAGGTGGCGGGATATCTGGGGTGGCGTGCGGCGAAGGTGCTGGAGCTGGAGGAGCTGGACGAGTTCCTGCTGGCCCGCGCGATGGAGCACGACTCGCCGAGTCTGCTGTTTAGGCTGGGGTGTGAGTACCTGCGGTCGGCGAAGGTGATCCGGCCGGGCGTGGTCTCGCTGCTGGAGAGGGTCGCGACCGCCCGCCGGGCCGCCGAGCGCGAGACCCACGCTCGTGTGGCCCACCTGCTGGATGCCGGGCGCGTGCCGGGGCTGGAGGGGCTGCTGGTCGTCGAGCCGGAGCTGAAGTCCTCGCGGCTGCACTGGCTGGTGACCGGACCGGTGCAGGCGTCGCCGAACAGTGTGGGCGGCGAGGTCGAGAAGCTGAAGTTCCTGCGGGGGTTGGGTGCGGACACACTGGACCTGTCCGGGCTGCCCGCGGAACGGCGCCGCCACCTGGCCCAGATCGGGCGACGGCTAACCGCGCAGGCCCTGGTGCGGCGCGAGCCGAACCGGCGTCACCCGATCCTGCTCACGCTGCTCGCGCAGTCCGCCGTCGATGTCCTGGACTGCGTGGTGCAGCTGTTCGACCAGACCCTGTCCGGTTCGGAGTCCCGCGCCCGGTTCAAGCTGCGCGACGCGCTCGCCGAGCGGGCCAGGCTGTCGGAGGATCGGCTCACCCTCCTCGATGAGATCCTGCCCGTGCTCGCCGACACCGGCATCCCCGACGAGGACGTCGGCACGCTGCTGCGCGAGAAGATCGGCATGGACCGCATCCGCACCGCGCACGCCGGGGCCGCCGTGCGGCTGCCGAGGGATCACGGGCATCTGCGGCTGCTGGAGGGCTCCTACACCTACATCCGGCAGTTCGCGCCCAAGGTGTTGGAGGCGGTGAGGTTCGCCGGCGGGACCGAGGCGAAGCCGCTGATCGAGGCGCTGGAGATCCTGCGGGAGCTGAATGCCACCGGCACCCGCAACGTCCCCCATGGTGCCCCGACGCTGTTCGTGCCGGCGCGCTGGCAGGGCTACCTCGACGAGGCCGCCGCGAAGGGGGACGCGACCGCCTACCGGCACTACTGGGAGCTGTGCACGCTGCTCGCGCTGCGCGACGGCCTGCGCAGCGGGGACGTGTACGTGCCAGGTTCGCGCCGCTACGACAACCCGGCCGCCTACCTGTTCACCCCTGCCCAGTGGGAGTCGCACCGCACGGAGTTCTGCCGCCTGGTCGGCAAGAGCCCCGACGCCTCCCAGGCCCTGCCACTGGTGATGGACGAACTCGACGACGCCCTTGCCGACCTGGAGAGCACCCTGAGGAAGGGTGACGGGCCGGTCCGTCTGGGCGACGACGGGGAACTGGTCATCTCCCCGCTGAGCGCGGAGGACATCCCGTCCGAGGCCGAGGACCTGCACGCGGAGCTGGAGCGGATGCTGCCGAACGTGCCGATCGCCTCGCTGCTGGTGGAGATGGACCGGCACACCCGCTTCCTGGACTGCTTCACCCACGCCGGCGGCAAACAGACCCGCTCCCCGCAGCTCAAGCGCAACCTGATCGCCTGCCTGATCGGGCTGTCCACGAATCTCGGGCTGCACGGGATGGCCGCCTCCTGCGGAATCCCGTACGACGTGCTGGCCTGGACGGCGGAGTGGTACATCCGCGAGGAGACGCTGCGGGAGGCGAACATCTGCCTGGTCAACTACCACCACGCCCTGCCGATGACCGCGATGTTCGGCTCCGGCACCCTGTCCTCGTCGGACGGGCAGCGGTTCCCCACCCGGGGGAAGTCGATCACCGCGCGGCACCTGAACAAGTACTTCGTCGCCGAGGGCATCTCCACCTACACCCACGTCAGCGACCAGCACTCCACCTTCGGCACCAGGGTGATCGTGGCCACCCACCGCGAGGCGCACTACGTGCTGGACGAGATCCTCGGCAACGCCACCGACCTGCCGATCACCGAGCACGCCACGGACACGCACGGCGTCACCCTGGTCAACTTCGCGCTCTTCGATCTCGTGGGCAAGCAGCTCTCTCCCCGCATCCGCGACCTCGGCAAGATCACCCTCTACCGGATGGGCGCGAGGAACGACTACGAGGAGCGGTTCCCGGCAGCGGGGCCGCTGCTGACGAAGAAGGCCAACCTCGACCTCGTGGCAGCGCGCTGGGACGATCTGCTGCGGCTCGCGGGGTCGCTGAAGTACGGGCACGCCACCGCCTCCCTGATCGTCGGCAAGCTGTCCGCATCCTCACGGCAGAACGCGCTCGCCGCAGCGCTGAAGGAGTACGGGGCGATCAGGCGGACGATCTACGCCGCAAAGTACTTGTCCATCGAGTCCTACCGTCGCAAGATCGCGCGGCAGCTCAACAAGGGCGAGTCCATCCACGCCCTGCGCCGCCGGCTCCACTACGCCCGTGAGGGCAAGGTCACCCGCCGCCGGCCCGAGCAGCAGAACGAGCAGGCCTGGTGCCTGACCGTCGCGACGAACACGGTCATCTGCTGGCACACCACCTACCTCGGCCTGGCCGTCGATGAACTGCGCAGGGCCGGCCGCGAGGTGGACGCCGAGGTCCTGGCGCACATCTCCCCGGCCCGCAGCTCCGCGGTCAACTACTACGGCTCCATCACCGTCGACTACGACCGCGAACTCGCCCAGCTCGACGAGCACGGCCACCGCCCCCTGCGCACCGGCGCAGACCGCGCTGATCCCGCCGGAGAGGCCCCGGAACCACGCTGACGCGGGACGCGTTTCATGTTTCACACGAAAAAATCGCGAGACCACAGCAATTGGCGGAGCGTCAGCCAGATCCGGCGGGCCGCCACATGACGAAGGGGGAGGGCCGGCATGACGCAGAGGCGGAAGCCCGCGGTCCTGGTGCTGGCGGTGGTGGGGATCGTCTCCACGCCGCTGATCTGGCTGCTGGACAGCCCCGATGCCGGCCAGCTGGCCGGGGCCTCCATCCAGGCCGCCGTCGGCATCGCCGCCCTGGTCTGGGCCCTGTTCCAGCGCCCGTCCCCGGCCGGCCCCAAAGACAAGGCCACCCGGACCGGGAAAGCCACCCGCGGTGGTGTCACCGGCATCAAGCGGCCTGGCGGCCGCGGTAAGGGCTCGGCCACGGCCGAGCGAACGGGAGAGGCCAGCGGCGAGGGCTCCGTCTCCGGCATCGACTACTCGAACTAGGACCCGCACACCCATGGCGAAAGCACCACGCAAGACGTGGGACGAGGAGCCCGAGCCGTCCGTGACCGTGACGGGCACCGGCAACGCCGAGGCCTCCGGTGGCGGCACGTCCGTGACCGGCTACCGCGGCCCGGCCCCGGGAAGTGGTCCTGCCTTCCCCGCCTCCGTACACCTGTCCGACACCGGGCACGCGACCGCCACCGGGGGCGCAGTCGCCAACACCGGAAACCTGTCCATCGGCACGCTGGCCATGCAGCAGCGCGCCCCTCAGGAACCGGCCCCCTGGCCGCACCAGGTCGGCCTCATCCCTCCCGCGGCACGGTCCTACCAGCAGCGCGCCGAGGCGGACCGGCTGCGCACGAAGGTCGACGGCGGCGGCACCGCCGTGCTGACCCAGCTGCTGACCGGCATGGGCGGCGTGGGCAAGACTCAGCTGGCCGCCGACTACGCCCGCACCGCCTGGAACGACGACAGCCCAGCTGGCGGCCTGGATGTCCTGGTGTGGGTCACCGCGAGCGCCCGCTCCCCCATCGTGACCGGCTACGCCCAGGCCGGCATCGAGTTGTGCCGGGCCGACCCGGGCGATGTGGAGCAGGCCGCCCGCGCCTTCCTGGCCTGGCTCACCCCCAAGGCCGCAGCGAAGCCGTGCCGGTGGCTGATCGTCCTGGACGACGTCGCCGACCCCGACGACCTGAAAGGCCTGTGGCCACCCGACAGCCCCCACGGCCGCACCCTGGTCACCACCCGCCGCCGGGACGCCGCCCTCGCCGCCCACGGCCGCCGCACCATCGAGGTCGGCCTGTTCACCGAGGCCGAAGCCCTCACCTACCTCACCGCCTCCCTGACCGGACACGGCCACGACGAATCCGCCGACGAGCTGACCGCTCTCGCCGAAGACCTGGGGCGCCTGCCGCTGGCTCTCGCCCAGGCCGCCGCCTACCTCATCGACACCGGCGAGAGTGTGGCCGGCTACCGCCAGCTGCTGGCCGACCGCACCACCACCCTCGCCGACGCCGCCCCCGACGCCCTGCCCGACGACCAGGCCCTGCCCCTGGCCGCCGCCTGGTCCCTGTCCATCGATCGCGCTGACGAACTACGCCCGGCTGGCCTGGCTCGCCCGATGCTGCAACTGACCTCTCTCCTCGACGCCAACGGCATCCCCCAGGACGTCCTGACCAGCGCCCCCGCCCTCGCCCACCTCACCGCACACCGCACCCGCACCGGCCCGGAGCACGCCGGAGAACCGGACCCGGTCTCCGCCCGGGACGCCGTACGGGCCCTGAGCGCCCTGCACCGGCTCAGCCTCGTCGACCACGATCGGCAGGCCCCCCACCGGGCTGTCCGCGTCCACCAGCTCATCCAGCGCACCACACGCGACACCCTCACCCCCCACCAGCACGACATCACCGCCCGCGCCGCCGCCGACGCCCTCATCGCCGTCTGGCCCGAGATCGAACGCGACGCCGCCCTCGCCCAGACCTTCCGCGCCAACACCACCGCCCTGGCCGGCCACGCAGGGCAGGCCCTGTACCGGCCGGACGCGCACGCGGTGCTGTACCGCACCGGCCGCAGCCTCGGCGAGACCGGCCAGGTCACCGCCGCCCGCGACCACTTCCAGCACCTCACCGAAACCACCCGCCACCACCTCGGCCCCGATGCCCCCGACACCCTCACCGCCCGGAACAACCTCGCCACCATGCGGGGGGAGGCGGGGGATGCGGCGGGTGCCGCGGAGGCCTTCGCCGAGCTGCTGGCCGACCGCATCCGGGTGCTGGGCCCCGATGCCCCCGCCACCCTCACCACCCGGAACAACCTCGCCACCTGGCGGGGGGAGGCGGGGGATGCGGCGGGTGCCGCGGAGGCCTTCGCCGAGCTGCTGGCCGACCGCATCCGGGTGCTGGGCCCCGATGCCCCCGCCACCCTCACCACCCGGAACAACCTCGCCACCTGGCGGGGGGAGGCGGGGGATGCGGCGGGTGCCGCGGAGGCCTTCGCCGAGCTGCTGGCCGACCGCATCCGGGTGCTGGGCCCCGATGCCCCCGCCACCCTCACCACCCGGGGCAACCTCGCCACCTGGCGGGGGGAGGCGGGGGATGCGGCGGGTGCCGCGGAGGCCTTCGCCGAGCTGCTGGAGCACATGGTGGGGGTGCTGGGCCCCGATGCCCCCGCCACCCTCACCGCCCGGGGCAACCTCGCCACCATGCGAGGCCAGGCAGGGGATGCGGCCGGGGCTGTCACCGTGACCGAGCAACTCCTTGAGCACATGGTGCGGGCGTTGGGCGCCGACCATCCCCACGTGCCGATCATCCGGAACAACCTGGCCCACTGGCGGAAGGAGGCGGAGAGGGCACCCGGGCTGTCGGGTAACGATCGTTCATGAGACACAAAGATCGTCAAGGTGTTTCCGCAGGCCACGACTGACACGCATGCCGTGTCCGCGCCTATGTAACGCACAACCCCCTTCGCGATACACTCCGGCGATGAGAATCGGCGTCGCCCGCGTCAGCACCCGCGACCAGCACCCCGAAGCCCAGGAGGACGCCCTCCGCACGGCCGGCTGCGAGAAGGTCTTCACCGACAAGGCATCCGGAAAGCTCGCCCGCCGCCCCGAACTCGACAAGGCCCTCCTCATCGCCCGCGAAGGCGACCAGCTCGTCGTCACCAAGCTCGACCGGCTCGGCCGCTCCCTGGAGAACCTCATCGACCTCTCCAAGGACCTCCAGGCCCGCGGCGTCGACCTGGTCGTCCTCGACCAGGGCATCGACACCTCCACCGCCCTCGGCCGCATGTTCTTCCAGATCCTCGGCGCCATCGCCGAGTTCGAGCACGCCCTGATGTCCGAACGCACCAGGGACGGCCTGGCCGCCGCCCGCGCCCGCGGCCGCACCGGCGGCCAGAAACCCAAACTCGGCCCCCGCCAGGTCAAGCTCGCCCGCGAGATGTACGACTCCGGCGACTACACCGTCCAGCAGATCGCCGACGAATTCGGCGTCGCCCGCCCCACCATCTACCGCCATCTCAGCAACGTCCCCAGCCAGCCCGAGGGCACCGCGTAACCCGGCATCTCCGCAGCTCAGGCGCTACTCCGTTGGTTTTTCCGCGAGAACTACCGGGACCCCGAAAAGCGACGGCCTTCTTCGCGCAGCAGAAGACGAAGTAGCCGCGCGCTACCGGTTCATCGACGCGGAGAAGGCCGGCGCGGACAATCCCGGCGGCTACAGCGTGTCGTTGCTGTGCCGGGCGCTGAAGGTGGGCCGCTCGGCCTGTTACGCGTATCTGGCGGGCCGGGAGGCTGCCCTGGTCCGGGTGGAGGTCGAGGACGAGCTCGCTGCGGAGATCCGGCGGATCCATGCCGGATCACGTGGTGCCTACGGTTCCCCGCGGGTGGCCGCGGTCCTGCGACGCGACGGGCGGCGGCTCAACCGGAAGAAGGTCGAGCGGATCATGCGGGAGCGGGGCATTCGCGGTATCACCCGCCGTCGGCGTCGCAGCCTGACGAAGGCCGACACCAAGGCGGCACCGTCGCCGGACTTGGTCGGCCGGGACTTCACCGCCGCCGAGCCCGGCACGAAGCTGGTGTCCGACATCACCTACCTACCTACCTACCTACCTACCTACCTACCTACCTACCTACCTACCCGCACTGGCCGCACTGGCCGGCCGGTGGTATCTCGCGACGGTCCTCGACCTGGCCACACGCGAGGTGATCGGGTACGCGATGGCCGACCACCACCGGGCCTGTCTCGTCGTCGACGCCCTGCGGATGGCCGCCGCCCGAGGCGGACTGAAGGAAGGCTGCATCACGCACTCGGACCGTGGCTCGGAATACACATCACGTGAACACCGAGCCCTGATACAGGAGTTGGGCCTGAGGCAGAGCATGGGACGAACAGGGTCATGTTGCGATAAAGCCGCCGCCGGGAGTTTCTTCGGTCTGCTGAAGGCGGAGAGCGGCACCACGGTCTGGGAGTCCCATGAAACCGCCCGGGCCGATGTCTTGCACTTCATCGAGGTCGAGTACAACCGCACCCGCTTGCGCAAGCACCCCGAGTACGGCTACGTCACCCCACTCGAAACCAGAGCCCTGGCGACGCAAGACCTCACCCCCGCAGCGTAAACACCCGCTGTCCAGGCACAGGGTGGAACTTCAGGTGACGCCTCCACCGTGGACGAGCACCACAGCTTGGGGGGTTGGTTGCTCCGGCGTGACCAAGGTGCCCGCCAGGTGGAGGCCGTCGAGAGTGCGGACGCTCACGTCAGTTGAAGGCATGGGGGCGAGCGTAGGGAGTTCGGGGGCGGGGCGGCCAGGTGGAGGGGCTGCTGTCACCACTCGAAACCCACAAGACCATGCAATAGCCGGATCCGCCTACTCGAGCGAATCTGGCATTCAAGCATCTTTGATGAAGATGTCCGAGGTGTCACCTATCCCGCTGTGGAGCGTTGGGCTCCGGAGACTCGGCGCCTCGAGGCAGCAGACGCTTTTCTAGATCATCTCAGTTTGTTCAACGGCCTTGTGAAGGCTGCCGTCCCTATCCGCGACGCCCAGCAGTGCCGCCTCCCGTACTGCCACCGCTCCCGCCTCCACCATTGCCACCACCGCCCGCACCGCCTCCTCCGCCGCCTGGCCGCCCACCACCGGCGCCGCCTCCGCAGTCAGTGCCAATAGTGATCGCACCGTGTGCGGTAGCCGGTGCGTGGACACCGTCACCGATCATGACTGCGTCGTAGCCACTCAGCAGCTCTTGAACGGTTCCAGGGCCGAAGTTCTCCGGACTGGTGATCGAAGCAATGCCTTCGGCGTTGGTATAGGCACTGCCGAGGAGGCGACCGCCGGTGGTGTAGAACTGCACCCTCTGCCCAGCCAGGGGCTGGCCGGTATGAGCGTCGAGTGCGGTCGCGTTCAGGTTCTCCAACTGCATCTGCGTGATGTTGATCGATGCTTGGCTGGCCGACAACAAGGTCGGCCGCAAGGAAGAGCATTCAGCCGCGCCGCCCTCGCACCCGGACGAGGTGGTCGCGGATGCACTGGCACCACTCGCTACACCGAGTGCGGTCAACGCGACAGCTGCCACTGCGACAGCCTTGCGCCCGGGAATTCCCATGAGTTTCCTCCAGTGTGTTCTGACTCGTCGCAGCTCGATATGGGCCCGACGTGTGCCCCTGAGGCTCGGGTAGTTGATGCCAATTGGGGTGGCACGGGGAACACTACGACCCGTAAATGCGACAAATGGAATGCGGAGATTCGGATGCCACGATCGAATGACGAACTCACCCTGAGGTTGTCACCGTCGATCGACCATTCACTCGAGTCTCGGCCGCCCGTTGTTGCTAGCTCGTGAACCACCAGGGGCTGTTGCATGATCGCGATCGGTCCGGAACGTCGGGCTGGTCCGGCCCTGGGGCGGACATCCCGGTTCGGGCAGGGGCAAACGCAGTGCAGGCACGGTCTCGGTGATCATGTGAGTGTCGAAGTCCCATGAACACTTGGCGAGTCCGTGCCTGCTCCTGCATCTTCCCCCATGCCCACCGCGCTGGACCAACTGGCCCAGACTCCCGCACCGGCCCCTCTGGCGGACGCGGTCCGCCTGTCCGGATTTTTGGATCTGCTTCCCGATCCACGAGGCGTCCGGGGCCGCCGCTACTCGCTGCCGGCCCTGGTCGCCGCGGCCGCAGCGAGTGTCCTGGCCGGCGCCCGTTCGTTCACCGCGATCACAGAATGGATCAGCGACGCGCCCGGATGGGCCTGCCGGGCTCTCGGTTTCCCCGTCGACCCGCTGACCGGCACCGTGTCCGTGCCGCACCCCCACATCCTGCGCCGTCTCCTCGTCCAGCTCGACGGCGACGCCCTGGGCCAGGCGATCGGAGCCTTCCTCGCCTCCCGCGCCACCCCGGCCGGTCCCGAGCTGAGGGCGATCGCGGTCGACGGCAAGGCCCTGCGCGGCTCACGCACCGTCACCACCACGCACATCACCCTGCCGGCCGCGATGGACCACGCGGGCCACGTCCTGGCCCAGCGTCAGGTCGCCGACAAGAGCAACGAGATCCCCGCCTTCCAGCCCCTGCTGTCCACCATCGACCTGACCGGCACGGTCATCACCGCCGACGCCCTGCACACCCAGCACGCCCACGGCAGCTACCTCCGCGCCCGCGGTGCCCACCACATCGCCCAGGTCAAGGCCAACCACCCCGGTCTGTTCGACCGCGTCCGCCATCTGCCCCGGCGCGAGATCGCGCTCGACCACTACGACCGCACCCGGGCCCACCACCGCCTGGAGATCCGGCGGCTGAAGACCGCTGCCTTCGCCCACCTCGACTACCCCGACGCCAAGCAGGCCCTCCAAGTCGTCCGCCGGAGGAAGGACTTCACCAGCGGCAAGCTGACCATCGAGCGCGTCTACCTGATCACCAGCCTGCCGCCCGGCACCGCCAGCGGCGCCCGGCTCGCCGACTGGATCAGAGGGCACTGGAAGATCGAAAATCTTCTGCATCACGTCCGCGACCGCACGTTCCGCGAGGACGACTCCAAGATTCACGCCGGCCGCCTCCCACGCGTCATGGCCGGCCTGCGCAACCTCGCCATCGGCGTCCACCGCCAGGACGGCCACATCAACATCGCCGCCGCTCTACGCCACACCGCCCGCGACTGCCACAGGCCCCTGGCCGCCCTCGACCTCACCCGATGAACCCGGACAGATCTTGATCATGCAAGGGCGTGGCGGTGTCGTTCCGTTCCGTCTCGGCTGCGGCAGGGGCCGCCTCGTACGGATCAGGCGTTTCGGAGAACGTGAAGCTTCAGCGGGCCGGTCCCCACGTCTTCGGCATGATCCGCCGGACAGGCTCCAGCAGGCGGTGTCCCGCTGCTACAGGGCCTTCGCGTAGCAGCGGCTCGACTCGTGGAAGCGGTAGTGGCCGAACTTCTCGCAGGGCTCGTAGCCGCTGGAGGTGTACAGGGCGATGGCTTCCGGCTGCTTGGTGCCCGTTTCCAGGACCATGCGCAGGCGGCCGGCCGTGCGGGCGTCCTCCTCCAGGGCGGCCAGGACGCGGCGGGCCAGGCCCCGGCCGCGCATCTGCTCGATCACGTACATCCGCTTCAGTTCGGCGTCCCCGTCGAGGTTGCCCTCGCCGTTGGCGTTCTGGACGCGCCAGCCGCCGGAGGCGACGGGGGTGTCGTTCTCGTCGTAGGCGACCAGGTAGATGCCGTTCGGCGGCTGGAAGTGCGCCGGGTCCATGGGGGTGGCGTCGCCGCCGTCGCCGTAGCGGACGTGGTACTCGGCCTGGACCTCGTCGTTCAGCTTGACGGCGTCGGGGTGGTCGTAGGAGACACGGCGGATATTCATGCGAAGTAAAGTATATCAATCCGATAGGTGGGAGGGATCCGTTTTCGGGCCCCGTCCAGTGTGCCGGTATCGTGCCCTGATGCTCACTGTGACCTCCGTCAACGTCAACGGACTGCGTGCCGCCGCCGAGAAGGGCTTCGTGGAGTGGCTGGCCGGGACCTCCGCCGACACGGTGTGCCTGCAGGAGGTGCGCGCGGAGCCGGAGCAGTTGCCCGGGCACGTCCGGGAACCCGAGGGGTGGCACGTGGTGCACGCGCCCGCCGCCGCGAAGGGGCGCGCCGGAGTTTCGCTGTACACGCGGCGTGAGCCCGATCGCGTCCAGGTCGGCTTCGGGTCGGTCGAGTTCGACGGCAGTGGGCGGTACGTGGAGGTGGACCTCCCCGGGGTCACCGTCGCGTCCCTGTACCTGCCCTCCGGCGAGGTCGGTACCGAGCGGCAGGACGAGAAGCTCCGCTTCATGGGGGAGTTCCTCGCGTACCTGAAAGGGCTGAGGGAGCGGGCCGCTGCCGAGGGGCGGGAGGTCGTCGTCTGCGGGGACTGGAACATCGCGCACGAGCGGGCCGACCTGAAGAACTGGCGCGGCAACACCAAGAACTCCGGGTTCCTGCCGGAGGAGCGGGAGTGGCTGGGACGGGTCCTCGACCCGGCCGACGGCGGGTACGTGGACGTCGTTCGGGCGCTGCATCCGGAGGCCGAGGGACCGTACTCGTGGTGGTCGTACCGGGGGCGGGCTTTCGACAACGACGCGGGGTGGCGCATCGACCTCGCCGTGGCCACCCCCGGGCTCGCCGCCCGCGCGGTCGAGGGCTACGTGGAACGCGCGGCCACGCACGCCGAACGCTGGTCGGACCACGCGCCGGTGACGGTGGTCTTCCGGCCTCGGGACTGATGAACCCGCACGCCGAGGTGGCGCGTGTTCACCGACCGGGGGTCTCGCCAGTCACCCGGAGCAGGAGTGGCGCGTCCGTCAGAGGCGGACAGGAGCGAACGGCCAAAGGCGCGGTCGAAATCGCGCCGCTGGTCAGGCCGTCGTCATCGTGCAGAGGCGCCGCACGTCCTGCGGGAGCGCGTACAGGGTGCTGAGGAAGATCACAGCTTCCGCCGCGATCCATCATGCCGGCGCCCGGAGCGGTACTCACGAACGGCCCCGCCCGTCCCTGCCCACGTGGCCGTCAGTCCCTGTCGGGCGGTGGAGGCAGAACGCCGCAGAGGGCGTCGAGCGCCGCTTCGAAACCGTGGTCGGGAGGTGCGGCGTAGCCGACGACCAGGCCGTCGTGCGCGGGCATGCTGGCGGCCGGGTGCCGGAAGCCGGCGAGCCCGTCCACGGCGATGTGCTGCCAGGCCGCGGCCCTGGTCACCGGGCGTTCGGTGCCGGGCGGCAGGCTCAGCACCGCGTGCAGCCCGGCGGCGACGCCCGTGAGCGTGATGTGCGGCGCCCGGCGGGCGAGAAGCGCGACGAGACGGTCCCTGCGGTCCCGGTAACGTTGCCGGGTCCGGCGGATGTGCCGGTCGTAATGGCCCGACTCGATGAGATCGGCGAGTGTCAACTGGTCCGTGACGCCGGCCCACGCCTCGCGCTCACCCTTGACGCGCAGGACGGGCTCCACCAGGTGGTCCGGCAGTACCATCCACCCCAGCCTCAACGCGGGGGAGAGGCTCTTGCTGAGCGAGCCCAGGTACACGACACGCTGCGGATCGAGACCCTGGACGGAGCCCACCGGCTCCCGGTCGTAGCGGAATTCCCCGTCGTAGTCGTCCTCCAGCAGCACACCCTCGTTCCCGCGAGCCCAGTCCACGGCGGCGGCCCGCCGCTCGGGGTGGAGCGGTCCTCCCGTGGGGAACTGATGGGCGGGGGTGAGCAGCGTCGCCCGTGCGCCCTTCAGCGCGAACAGTTCCGTGGCGCGCGCCCCGTGCTCATCCAGTGTCAGGGGAACGGTCCGGACGCGTGCGGCCCGCAGGATCGACCGGTGGAACGGCAGACCGTAGGACTCCACCGCCAGAGGGCCGCGCAGCACCTTCCCGCCGAAGAGAAGCCGCAGGGCGGGCGCGACACCGGAGCACACGACGATCGTCTCGGGGCTGGTGCGCACGCCTCGCGCGCGTGACAGGTATCCGGCCAGGGCGCGTCGCAGCTCGGGCCGGCCGCGGGGGTCACCGGGCCCGAACGCGTCGTTGGGCGCCGCGTTCAGTGCCCGCCGCGCGGCAGCCAGCCAGGCGGTACGGGGGAAGGAGGCGGCATCCGGCAGGCCCTGCCGCAGGTTGTGGGCGGGTGGTTCCGCACGTGCCGGCATCGGTTTGGGCACGCGGGGGGAACCGACCGGCTTCGCTCTGGGCGCCACCCGCGTCCCCGACCCCTGTCGGGCGACCAGCCAGCCCTCGGCGACGAGTTCGCCGTAGGTCTCGGCGACGGTGTTGCGGGCCAGCCCGAGGTCGGCGGCGAGCGACCGGTAAGGAGGGAGCCGGGTGCCCGGTGCCAGCCGCCCGCTCCCTATCGCCTCGCGCAGCGCGCGACCGAGCGCGGCGCGGCGGCCACCGCCTTTGGCCATCTCCGGGTTCAGGTCCAAGTGCAGGTCGCTGCCGATGCGTTCGGCCGGATTGACCCATGAATCAGCCACGGAAATGCACCCTACACGGGGTCTTTCGAGTGCATAGCGTGGTGGTCAGGAGGGACGGGGACCGGCGCGGGGCCGGGGACCGGACACGGCCCGGGGCAACCCGCGCGGGCCCGCCCCTCCGTGGTTGCACCGATCTGATCGCATCCGGGGAGAACCTCATGAACGCGTCCGCCCGCCCCGTCCTCGTCCGTGCCGGTTCCGCCGAGACGTTGCAGGACGGGCCCACCGGTCTCATCACGCTCCTCGCCGACTCCGCCCAGACCCAGGGGGCGTTGACGGCCAACCGGGCCAGTCTGCGCAGGGGTTCTCCGGGCGCCCCCGTCCACTTCCACACCGAGGCGACCGAGATGTTCTTCGTGCTCGGAGGCAGTCTGCGGGTGCTGCTGGGTGACCGGATCGTCACCCTGGAGCCCGGCGACTTCGTGACGGTGCCGCCGCGGTTGCTGCACGCCTTCGCTCCGGCCCGGGGGGAGGAGGCCGACGTGCTGGTCGCCTTCACCCCCGGTATGGACCGCTTCGACTACTACCGGCTGCTGGAGCGCGTCCATCGGGGGGAGGCCTCCGTCGAGGACATCAAGGCCGGCTCCGCGCAGTACGACAACCACTACCGCACCAGCTCCCTCTGGCAGGCGGAGCTCGCCGGCGACTGACCGGCCCAGGGGGCGGGGCCGCCCGCGGTCAGCCCCGTTTGCGCAGCCGGCGGTCCATCGCCAGGGAGAGTTCGGCGTCGACCACGCTGCGGGCCAGGGGGCGCAGGCGCTGCACGGCCTCCTCGGGGGCGTGGCGCACGATCAGCTCGGCGAAGAGGCCGGCCATGGCCTCGGTGTGGGTACGGACCTCGCGGCCCGCGCGCAGCACCTCCGCGAGCGGGATGCCCTCGCGGACCAGGGCGGACGAGACGTCCAGCAGGCGGCGGCTGATGTGGACGATCTCCCCGCCGTCCGTGCCGAGGTAACCGAGGTCCATCGCGGCGGCCAGGTTCTCCGGGGTCACGTCGCCCGCGAAGCAGTCGGCGAGTTCCTCGGGGGTGAGGCGGACCGGTGTTTCCTCGGTGGGGGTGTCCATGCCGAGGAGTTCGCCGACGTCGCGACCGTGGTCGAAGGCCTCGGCGAGTTCCGCTATGCCGTTCAGGGTGTGACCGCGTTCCAGCAGCGCCGTGATCGTGCGCAGCCGGGTCAGGTGATGGTCGTCGTACCAGGCTATGCGGCCCTCACGGCGGGGCGGCGGCATCAGCTTGCGTTCGCGGTAGAAGCGCAGCGTGCGCACCGTGATGCCGGCCAGGCGGGCCAGTTCCTCCATGCGGTACTCGCGCCGCTCGCCCCTGGGTTCCGCTTCCTCTGCCACATCAGCAGCCTAGGCCCTGCTGTCGAACCCACGTGTGCCCGACGAACGCGGCCCCCGAAGGCGTACCGGCGGTAACTTTTTTCCTGCGTGCCCCCTGCCCGTCAGTAGCCGACTGCTCTACCCTCCCCATTGCGCCAGTGGTCACTGGCAAGGTTCTCTGTGGTGGGCAAGAGCTGGAGGCTTCGGGATGGCCGAGCACGAACACGAGCACGAACACGAGCACGAACACGTACGGGTCGCGGTGATCGGGTCCGGGTTCGGCGGGCTGGGGGCCGCCGTGCGGCTGAGGCGCGAAGGGGTCACCGACTTCGTCGTCCTGGAGCGGGCCGGGTCCGTCGGCGGGACCTGGCGGGACAACAGCTATCCGGGGTGCGCGTGCGACGTGCCCTCGCATCTGTACTCGTTCTCCTTCGCGCCCCACCCCGACTGGCCGCGCTCCTTCTCCGGGCAGGAACACATCCGCGCCTACCTCGAACACGTCACCGACGTCTTCGGGCTGCGCCCGCACATCCGCTTCGACTCGGAGGTGAAGCGGATGGTGTGGAACACGGAACGGCTGCGCTGGGACATCGAGACCAGCAGCGGCAACCTCAGCGCCGATGTGGTCGTGTCCGCCACCGGGCCGCTGTCGGAGCCCAAGGTCCCCGGCATCCCGGGACTCGACGCCTTTCCCGGCAAGGTCTTCCACTCCGCCCGCTGGGACCACGGATACGACCTGCGCGGCAAGCGGGTCGCCATGGTCGGCACGGGCGCGTCGGCGATCCAGATCGTGCCGGCCGTCCAGCCGCTCGTCTCCCGCCTCACCCTCTTCCAGCGCACCCCGCCCTGGGTCCTGCCCCGCGTCGACCGGCCCATCGGCGGAGCCGAACGGGCCCTGCACCGGGCGCTGCCCTTCACCACCCAGCTGCGCCGCGGACTGCTCTGGGGCGTAAGGGAGTTGCAGGTCCAGGCGTTCACCAGGCACCCGGGCGCGCTGGGCTTCGCGGAGCAACTGGCCAAGCGCAACATGGCCCGTGCCGTCAAGGACCCCGCCCTGCGTGCCCGGCTCACCCCCCACTACCGCATCGGCTGCAAGCGCATCCTGCTGTCCAGTACGTACTATCCGGCGATCGCGCAGCCCAACGTCGACGTCGTCGACGGAGGGCTGGGCGAGGTCCGTGGGTCGACCGTCGTGGCGGCCGACGGGACCGAGGCCGAGGTCGACGCGATCGTGTTCGGAACCGGGTTCCACGTCACCGACATGCCCATCGCCGAGCGGGTCGTCGGCGCGCAGGGGAAGAGCCTCGCCGAGACCTGGACGGGCGGCATGGAGGCGCTGCGCGGTGCCGCGGCCGCCGGGTTCCCCAACTTCATGACGCTCATCGGGCCCAACACCGGCCTCGGGAACTCCTCCATGATCCTCATGATCGAGTCCCAGCTGAACTACCTGGCCGACTACCTCCGCCAACTCGACGTCCTCGGCGGCCGGGTCGCCCTCGACGCGCGTCCCGGTGCCGTCCGCGGCTGGAACCGCCGGGTGCAGGAGCGGATGAAGCGCACGGTGTGGAACACCGGTGGCTGCACCAGTTGGTACCTGGACGCCAATGGCCGCAACACCACCGTCTGGCCGGGTACCACCGCCGAGTTCCGGCGGGCCACCCGGCGCGTGGACCTCGCGGAGTACGCCGTCCTGCGGGCGGCGCCCGGGAAGAGGGCCGCGCCCCACGAGAGCGCCGGGGTGGTCGCGTGAGCCGGCCGGCGCACGTCTCCGCGGGCCCCTACGCCCCACCCGTCCCCGCCCGCGAACTCACCGCCGTCTCCGCCGACGGCACCCGGCTGCACGCCGAGGCGCACGGGCCCGACGGGGCGCCCGCGGTCGTCCTCGCCCACGGCTGGGCCTGCTCGACCGCCTTCTGGGCGGCCCAGATCCGCGAACTCGCCACCGACCACCGGGTGATCGCCTACGACCAGCGCGGTCACGGACGTACCCCCGCGAGCCGGAACTGCACCACCGACACCCTCGCCGACGACCTGGAAGCCGTCCTGGCCGCCACGCTCGCACCCGGCCAGCAGGCCGTGATCGCAGGGCACTCCATGGGCGGCATGACGGTCGTGGCCGCGTCCGCCCGGCCCGCCTTCGTCGAGCACGCGGGGGCCGTCCTGCTGTGCAGTACCGGCAGTTCACGGCTGATCGCCGGGTCGACGGTGCTGCCGATCCGGCCGGGACGGGTACGGAACTGGCTGACCCGGCGTGTCCTCGGCTCCCGGGTCCCGCTCGGGCCCGTCACACCGGCCGCCCGCCGCATCCTCAGGTACGCGACGATGGGGCCCGGTTCGACGCCGCACATGGTCGAGGCGTGTGCCCGTATCGTGCACGCCTGCCCGCGCACGGTCCGCCACTCCTGGTCGCACGTGCTCGGCCTGCTCGATCTCGGCCACGCCGTGAGGGAGTTGCGGGTGCCCGCGGCCGTCGTCGTCGGCACCGCGGACCGGCTCACCCCGCCGGTGCACGCGCGGGCGATCGCCGCCGAGCTGCCGCACTGCCTCGGGCTCACCGAACTGCCCGGCGTCGGCCACATGACACCCGTGGAGGCGCCCGGCCTGGTCACCGCGCGGATCCGGGAACTCGCCGCCGCCCACCTGCCTGCCGCGCCTGCTGTACCGATCGTGTCTGCCGCGCCTGCTGTACCGATCGTGTCTGCCGCGCCTGCTGTACTGACCGTGTCTGCCGCGCCTGCTGTACCGATCGTGTCTGCCGCGCCTGCTGTACCGATCGTGTCTGCCGCGCCTGCTGTACCGATCGTGTCTGCCGCGCCTGCTGTACCCGTCGTACCCGCCGCACCTGCCGAGGAGAGCGCATGAGTGGACAGCGCATGACCGGGGGCCGTCTCGAAGGCCAGGTCGCCGTCGTCACCGGAGCGGCGCGCGGGGTCGGGGAGCTGCTTGCCCGCAAGCTGTCCGCGCGGGGGGTGAAGGTGGCGCTGGTCGGGCTGGAGCCGGACGGACTCAAGCAGGTCTCGGCGAGGCTGCACAGCGAGAGCGACCACTGGTACGCCGACGTCACCGACCACGAGGCGATGACCCGGGTCGCGGCGGAGGTGAAGGAGCGCTTCGGGCGGGTCGACATGGTCGTCGCCAACGCCGGTGTGGCGAACGGCGGTCCGTTCGCCGACTCCGACCCGGAGGCCTGGCGGCGGGTCATCGAGGTCAACCTGATCGGGTCGGCCGTCACCGCCCGCGCGTTCCTGCCGCTGCTGACCGAGAGCCGCGGCTACCTGCTCCAGATCGCCTCGCTCGCCGCGATCACCCCGGCCCCGATGATGACCGCGTACTGCGCGTCCAAGTCCGGTGTGGAGGCGTACGCGCACAGCCTGCGCGCCGAGGTCGGACACCGGGGTGTGCGGGTCGGCGTCGGCTATCTGTCGTGGACCGACACGGACATGGTGCGCGGGGCCGACCAGGACACGGTGCTGCGGGAGCTGCGGCAGCGACTGCCGTGGCCGGCGAACAAGACGTACCCGTTGGGCCCCGCGGTGGACCGACTCGTCGCCGGGATCGAACGGCGCTCCAGCCATGTGTACGGGCAGTGGTGGCTGCGCGGGATGCAGGGCGTACGCGGATACCTGCCCGGAATGATCGGGACCGTCGGTCAGCGGGAGGTGCGGCGGTTCTCGGACCGGCTCGCCGGCATGCGGACGGGGCTGGTCGGGGCCGGCGGCACCGCCGACGAACAGCACCGGACCGGGCTCGGAACAGCACCGGACCACGCTGCGTGACTGATCGACGTGCGCAGGGTGATGGCCCGTGTGAATCTGGTCGGGCAACAGCCCCCACACCCCAACGGGAGTGAACCCACATGGGTATGAAGGACCAGTTCCAGGAGAAGTCCGAGCGGATGAAGGACCAGGCCAAGCAGAAGATGGGCGAGGCCGGGGAGCAGCACCAGAACCGCGGCCGCGGTCGCGAGGAGGAACCGGACAACCCCCAGCAGCGCCGGCTGCAGCAGGAGTCCGACGAGCGTCGCGAACAGCGCCGCCAGTCCTGACCTCGTGAACTGAGCTGAGCTGAACCGAGAAGGGGCGTCTCCTCCCCCGGGGGCGCCCCTTTCGTGCCGTGTCCGATCAGCCCTCGTACATCCTCGGCGGCAGCTTCGGGCGGGAGCGGTCGGGGACGTCGCTGTAGGTCGGGGGCGTGGCCGGGGGCTCGGAATCCAGGAGCTCCAGGGCCAGTCGGACCGCGTCGTCCAGTACGGCGTGCCGGCCCTCCGCCCAGTCCAGCGGGGTGCGCAGTGCCTCCAGGTCGGGAGCGACGCCCTTGTTCTCCACCGACCAGCCGTACGCGTCGAACCAGGCCGCGTTCATCGGCACCGTGATCACCGTGCCGTCCCCCAGCCGGTGCCGGCCGGTCATGCCGACGACGCCGCCCCAGGTGCGCTGCCCGACCACCGGCCCCAGTTCCAGCAGCTTGAACGCGGCCGTGATCATGTCGCCGTCGGAGCTGGTCGCCTCGTCCGCCAGGGCGACCACCGGCCCGCGCGGGGCGTTGGCCGCGTACGACACGGGCTGCGCGTCGCGGGTGAGGTCCCAGCCGAGGATGGTGCGGGTCAGGGTCTCCACGACGAGTTCGCTGATGTGGCCGCCGGCGTTGCCGCGCACGTCCACGATCAGGGCCGGGCGGGACACCTCCATGCGCAGGTCGCGGTTGAACTGGGCCCAGCCCGAGCCGCCCATGTCGGGGATGTGCAGGTAGCCGCACCGGCCGCCGCTCAACTTCCTCACCACCAAACGCCGTTTGGCCACCCAGTCCTGGTAGCGCAGCGGGCGCTCGTCGATCAGCGGGACCACGGCGACCCTGCGGGGCGGGCCGGCGCCCTCGGCGGGGGTGAACGTCAGCTCCACCGTCGTACCGCCCGCCCCCGCGAGCAGCGGGTAGGGCCCGGTGACCGGGTCCACCGGGCGGCCGTCGACATGGGTGAGGACGGCGCCCTCGCGGATGCCGGTGCCGGCCAGCGGGGAGCGGGCCCGGGAGTCGGAGGAGTCGCCGGGGAGGATCCGCCTGACTGTCCAACCACCGTCACGGAGAACGAGGTTGGTGCCGAGGAAGCCCTGGCGGCGCTGGTAGTGCGGCGGGCCCTCGTTGCGGCGGGCGGCGGTGACGTAGGCGTGGGACGTGCCGAGTTCACCGAGGAGTTCGCGCAGCAGGTCCGCGAACTCGTCGGGAGAGGCGACCCGTTCGACCAGCGGACGGTACTGGGCGAGCACCGCGTCCCAGTCGATGCCGCACATGCCGGGTTCCCAGAAGTAGGACCGGGTCAGCCGCCCCGCCTCTTCGTACGCCTGTCGCCACTCGGCCCCGGGATCGGCCTCGTGCAGGATGCGGCGGACGTCGATCCACACGGTGGAGTCGCTGTCGCCCGGCTCGTTCGCGGGCACCGCGCGCGGCTCGCCCTCGTCCGCGACGACCAGCCGGGTGCCGTCGCCGCTGACCGCGAAGAAGTCGAGGTGCTCCACGAGTTCGGACTTCTTCGCCCGGCTGATGCCGAAGTGCTCCAGCGTCGGCCGGCCGCTGGTGTCGTCCGGGTTGGCGAAGGTCTCGCCGAGCGCGCCCGAGATCGGCCAGCGCAGCCAGACCAGTCCGCCGCCCGCGACCGGGTGCAGCGCAGAGTATTTCGAGGCGGCGACCGGGAAGGGGGTGACCCGGTTCTCCAGGCCCTCGGTCTCGACGGTCACCGCCCCGCTGTCGCCGGCGTCCCCGGTGTCGTCGGCCTCCACCGGGTCGAGGCCCCCGGCGGCCGGCCGGCCCTCGGGGCTGAGGGCGAAGGGGGAGAGGGTCGCCGACGACAGCGGCACCAGGTACGGGCGGCAGCCCAGCGGGAAGGACAGGTCGCCGGTGTGCACGTCGTACACCGGGTCGAAGCCGCGCCAGGACAGGAAGGCGAGGTAGCGGCCGTCCCGGGTGAAGACCGGATTCTCGTCCTCGAAGCGGCCGTTGGTGACGTCGATGACCAACCGGTCCTTCATCCGGGCCAGTTTGATCTGCCGCAGCGACCGCCCGATGCCGGGGTGCGACCAGGTGAGCCACCCGCCGTCGGGTGAGAACGCGAGGTCGCGCACCGGGCCGTTGACGGACCGGATCAGCTCGGTGACCCGGGGGCCGGGGGCGGCGCCGGAACTTTCTCCGGAGCCCGCGCCGCCGTCGTCATCGGTGCTCTCACCGCCACCCTCGGACTCCCCTGCCTCCTGGGCCTCCCCCGCCTCCTCGCCGGTGTCGACGAGCAGCAGACGTCCGTCGTGGGAGGCGACGGCCAGCCGCCCGCCGTCCGGGTCGGCGACCATCTCCAGCACCCGGCCCAGCTCCCCCGAGGCCAGCCGCCGGGCGGGGCGGTGGCCGCTGGCCCGGGGCAGGGAGGCGATCTCGACGGCGTCCTCGCCGTTGGCGTCCGTCACGTACGCCACCCGCCCGCCCGCGCCGAGCATCTCCGGCAGCCGCACCCGTACGCCCGGGGTGTCCGTGAGGGTGCGGGCGGGGCCGTCGCGGTGGGTGAGCCAGTACAGGCTGCCGCGTACGATGACGGCGCTGGCCCGGCCCGTCTCGTCCACGGAGATGCCGTCCAGGTGGTGGGCGGCGGGCACCTGGTAGCGGCGCCGCCCCGCGCGCGGCCCGCTCAGTGCGATGCCGAGCCGGCGCGGCACCGAGCCCGGGGACAGGTCGTCGACGATCCACAGGTCACTGGCGCACTGGTAGACGACCCGGGTGCCGTCACTGGACGCGTGGCGGGCGTAGAACGCGTCGTGATCGGTGTGACGGCGCAGGTCGGAGCCGTCGTACGCCACGGAGTACAGGTTGCCGACGCCCTCGTGGTCGGAGAGGAAGGCGACCCGGCCGCCGACGAACATCGGGGAGTGCAGATGCCCGTCGACGTCTTCGGCGCCGCCGCCTTTGCCGGTTTCCCCGCTCCCGCAGAGCAGGCGCCGTCCGTGCAGCCACAGCCTGCCCGTCGCCCCGCCCCGGTACCGCTTCCAGGAGGCCGGTTCGTGCGGTGCGGTGCCGGTGAGCAGCAGGGTCTGCCGTTCCCCGCCGATGTCGGCGACCTGGAGGTCGGTCACCGGGCCCCAGGGCAGTTTGCGGCCGGGACTGCCGTCGGGGGAGAGCTTGTAGGCCCAGGTGAAGTACGAGAACGGCTCACCGTGCGAGGCGACGGCGAGGATCTCGGCGTCCGTGTTCCCGTTCCGGGGAGCCCAGCCGCAGACCCGGGTGTCGGAGCTGCCCCAGTAGGTGAGCCGGCGTCCGGGCCCGCCGTCCACCGGGACCAGGTGGACCTCGGGGGCGAGGCTGCGCCAGCTCGTGTACGCGATGTGGCGGCCGTCGGGGGAGAAGCGGGGGTGGCCGAGTCTGGTGCGGTCGACGGTGAGCCGCCAGGCCCGGCCGCCCGGGGCGTTGAGCGGGGCGAGCCAGAGGTCGTCCTCGGCCACGAAGCACAGCAGGTCCCCGTTGAGGTGCGGCAGGCGCAAATAGCTCACCACCCCATGCTTTTCCGGAGGACGGGCCGCAGCAACTCGTGCGGGGGCGCGGCGGTTCTCCCGGACGTGACCCAGCACACGTACGAAACGGTTTCGTACTCTTGAGGTCTCGGGTACATTCGTCAGACAGGAGATCGCGTACGAATCCGCGTACGCGACGGCGGACGTACGGCACCATGTGTACGGACGCGTGCCGTGTGACGCGGCGACACCCCTGAGGGGGGCGAGGACGTGGGAAGGTGAGTGGGATGACCGAGGTCGCGACCGTGCGGCGCAGCCGGATCACCCCCGAGCGCGAGACCGAGTTGTACGCGGCCGTACTCGACCTGCTTCGCGAGGTCGGATACGACGCACTCACCATGGACGCCGTGGCCGCCCGCACCCGGTCCAGCAAGGCCACGCTCTACCGCCAGTGGGGCGGCAAGGCCGAACTGGTGGTCAGAGCCATGCGGCATCAGAAGCCCGGCATCGTCGGCGGCCTCGACACCGGTTCCCTGCGGGGCGATCTGCACGGCATCATGGGCTGCGAGGACGACTGCGTCATGGAACAGAACGCCGCCCTGATGCGGGCGCTCGCCATGGCGATGCACACGAACGACGACCTGCGGCGGGCCTTCAAGGACCTGCTAGTGGAGCCCGAGGTCGATAAGTTCCAGCGAATCGTCCGGCGCGCGGTCGAGCGAGGTGAGGTCCGCCCGGACAACCCGGCGCTGGCCTACATCGTGCACATGCTCGTCGGCGCGTTCGCCACACGGACGCTGATGGACGACCTGCCGCCCACGCGGGACTTCCTCACCTCGTACATCGACGCCGTGGTGCTCCCCGCCCTCGGCGTGTCCCCTCGCTGACCGGACCCCGCCGGTCGGCGAGCACCACCAGTACCACCCCTGTCTCCTGACGGACGCAACCGCTCACGTCGTCGGGCCTGTCTCCCCTGCCCTGGACCACCCACGACCTGACCGGGAGTACTCCCTCGTGGCCACTTTGCTCTATCGACTCGGCCGCTTCGCCTTCAGGCGACGGCACTTCGCAGCCCTGTTCTGGGTGGCGCTGCTGGCGCTCGCCGGCGCCGGCGCTGCCGGTGCCCCCGTCGCCGGCAACAGTTCGTTCTCCATCCCCGGCACCGAGGCCCAGAAGGCCTTCGACGTGCTGGAGGAGCGTTTCCCCGGGAGCAGTGCCGACGGAGCGACCGCACGTGTCGTCTTCAAGGCACCCGCCGGCGAGAAGATGACCGACGCCGACCACAAGGCGACCGTCCAGGACACCGTCGAGGAACTCGCCGACGGCTCCGAGGTCGCCCGTGTCACCGACCCGTACGCGGGCGGAGGCGTCAGCAAGGACGGCACCGTCGCCTACGCCTCGGTGACCTACCAGGTCTCCGGCATGGAGCTGGAGGAGTCCTCGCGCGACTCCCTCGAGGACTCCGCCGAGAGCGCCCGGGACACCGGCCTGACCGTGGAGGTCGGCGGTGACGCGCTCCAGGCCGTCCCGGCGACCGGTGCCGCCGAGATCATCGGCATCGGTGTCGCCGCGGTCGTCCTGGTCATCACCTTCGGCTCGCTGGTCGCGGCGGGCCTGCCGCTGCTCACCGCGCTGATCGGGGTCGGCATCGGCGTCGCGAGCATCACCGCGCTGGCCTCGACGCTCGAACTCGGCTCGACCACGTCCATCCTGGCCATGATGATCGGCCTCGCCGTCGGCATCGACTACGCGCTGTTCATCGTCTCCCGCTACCGCGCCGAACTGGCCGAGGGCCGGGAACGCGAGGACGCGGCGGGCCGCGCCGTCGGCACCGCGGGGTCCGCGGTCGTCTTCGCCGGCCTCACGGTCGTCATCGCCCTCGTCGGCCTGTCGGTCGTCAACATCCCGATGCTGACCAAGATGGGCATCGCCGCCGCCGGCACGGTCGCCATCGCCGTCCTGATCGCCCTCACCATGGTTCCGGCACTGCTCGGCTACGCGGGCCGCAGGGTCCGCGCGGCCGGCGAGAAGGGCAAGCCGCGCAGGAACGAGAACGAAAACAAGAACGAAAACAAGAACGAGGAGAGGAATCCGCAGGGGCAGGCGCAGCGTCCGAACCTGGGCACCCGCTGGGCGAGCTTCGTCGTCCGGCGCCCCGTGGGCGTCCTCCTGCTCGGCGTCGTCGGCCTCGGTGCGGCGGCCATACCGGCGTCCTCCCTCGAGCTGGGCCTGCCCGACGACGGCTCGCAGCCGACGTCCACCACCCAGCGTCGCGCCTACGACCTGCTCTCCGAAGGCTTCGGCCCCGGATTCAACGGCCCGCTCGTCGTCGTGGTCGACGCCAAGAGCAGCGACGACCCGGACGCCGTCTTCCAGCAGGCCGGCGACGACATCAAGGCGCTCGACGGCGCCGTCTCGGTGAGCCCCGCGGCACCCAACAAGGCCGGCGACACGGCGACGATCACCGTCGTCCCGGACTCGAAGCCCTCGTCCGTCGCCACCGAGGACCTGGTGCACGACATCCGGGACGCAGGGGCGGACGTCAGGGCCGACACCGACGCGGACGTCCTGGTCACCGGTGCCACGGCGATGAACATCGACGTGTCGCAGAAGCTCAACGACGCGCTGCTCCCGTACCTGACCCTGGTGGTGGGCCTGGCGTTCCTGCTGCTGATCGTGGTCTTCCGGTCGATCCTGGTCCCGCTGAAGGCGGCCCTCGGCTTCCTCCTCTCGGTGATGGCCGCGCTGGGCGCCGTGGTCGCGGTCTTCCAGTGGGGCTGGCTGTCCGGCCTGATGGGCGTGGAGGAGACCGGCCCGGTCATGTCGATGATGCCGATCTTCATGGTCGGCGTGGTCTTCGGACTGGCCATGGACTACGAGGTGTTCCTCGTGACCCGGATGCGCGAGGCCTACGTCCACGGTGAGAAGCCCGGCCAGGCCGTGGTGACCGGCTTCCGGCACGGCGCCCGTGTGGTGAGCGCGGCCGCGGTGATCATGATGGCGGTCTTCGCCGGCTTCATCGGCTCCAGCGAGGCGATGGTCAAGATGATCGGCTTCGGTCTCGCCATCGCCGTCTTCTTCGACGCGTTCGTCGTCCGCATGGCGCTCGTGCCGGCGGTACTGGCCCTGCTGGGCAAGAAGGCCTGGTGGCTCCCGAAGTGGCTGGACCGCGTCCTGCCCAACGTGGACGTCGAGGGCGAGGGCCTGCGCGCCGACGCGGAGGAGAAGGGCGGCAGCCCGGACGACGACCGGGACCTGGCCCGCGTCTGACAGCCGTACCGCACCGCAGCACCAGCCGGTGAGGGCCCCGTGGGGACGGGGAGCCCTCACCGGCCTCCGTCTTTGCCCGGACGGCCGACTCTGCTGCTCCATTCGGCGAGCGATCACGTGCCGTGCTTTCAGGGCTCGGCCGCGCCCGGCCTGCCTGCATCTGCGACGCGCTCTGAAGGCCGTATCGGCACGGCGTCATCACGCCGGGTAATTGCGCAGCAGAGTCACGGCCGACTCTGTTGCTCAATTCGGGGGAGGGTCACGCACCGCGTCCGGGAGGGGCCGGCCGGGGCCGGACCGCTTCCTCGCGAGGCCCGTTCCCTGCGCCCCGTCGACGGGCCGGCGTCACTCTCCGCAATGGAGCGACAGAGTCACGGCCCTGTGCGAGTACGCCTCGCACCTCGCCGGTGCCCGCATGCCGTGGGCGCTGTTCCCTGCACATGTCGTGAAGTGACCCGGGGTGCCTGTGCCGTCCTGTGGGGTCAGACCTGCAGAACCCTGCCGGCCGTCACCCCGGGGGGAGTCCTCGGTCCTCGCCGGTGCCGCGATCGGGGCCCTGTTCCTCGAGGAGCGCTTCGGCGTCCCGCGCACCGCCGCGGCCGGGCTGCTGGTCGTCGGGACCGGGCTGATGCTGCGCGTCGAGGAGGGCATGCGGGCTGCCCGGGGCCCGCTCGTGGGGAGGGGCCGACGGGTCTCCCCGGACGTGCCGTTCGGCGGGCAGGTGCGGCGGGCCGGTGCGGGGCGCACCCTGGAACTAGGTATTCCGGAGGTGATCGTCATGACGGACACCATGCGCACCACGGTGGGGTGGCATGTCGAGATGGAGTTCATGGAGGACGACCAGCACACGCGGGCGGTGGCCATGGTGCGCTTGCCCGACGGGACCGAGATACGGGGCCACGGGCACGCGAGCCGGCACCGGGTCGACGAGAACCAGCCCAGGGTCGGGGAGGAGGTCGCCGGTGCCAGGGCGCTCAACGAGCTCACGATGCAGCTGCTGACCAAGGCGCACGACGAGATCGACGCGATGTCGGGGCGGACCTCGCACCCGATCCACGTCTGAGCCACGGCGCCCGAGTCACCACGTCTCAGCGGTGGTGCACGGGCCGGCCGAGGACGACGGAGCGTACCGCCCGCACCAGGGACTGGGCGCGGGGATCCGAGGTCACCGTGGTGCGGAAGCCGTTGGTGACGTAGCCGAAGGCGATGCCCGTGTCCGGGTCGGCGAAACCGAGGGAGCCGCCGCGGCCGGGGTGGCCGAAGGAGCCCGGGGTCAGCAAGGGCGACGCGCTCCCGTGCAGCATGTAGCCCAGGCCGAAGCGGGTGCCGACGATCAGGACGCGGTCCGGGCCCGCCGACTCCTCGGCGCGGGCGCGTTCGACGGTGGCCGCATCGAAGAGGCGTACGCCGTCGACCTGCCCGATGAGCGCGGCGTAGAAGCGGGCCAGGCCGTCCGCCGTCGCGATGCCGTTGGTGGCGGGGTGGGGCACCGCGCGGAACTCCGGGTCGTTGTGGTCCGGGAACGGGTCGATCGCGGCGAAGGCCCGGCGGGTGACGGAGCCGGGGTCCTTGGAGGCCTCGGTGACCGAGCGCTTGGGGCGGGCGCGCAGCGCGCCGGACGGCTCGGGGCCCTGGACCGGGCCGGCCCTCCCCACCCGGCCGGTCTCCGCGTCCGGCAGGCCCAGCCAGAAGTCCAGCCCCAGGGGAGCGGCGATCCGCCCCGCGATCCACTCACCGGCGCCCCGGCCGCCCGTCACGCGTCGTACCAGCTCGTCGAGCAACCAGCCGTAGGTGAGGGGGTGGTAGCCGTGGTCTGTGCCCGGCTCCCACACGGGTGCCTGGGCGGCGACGGCCTCGGCGCCCCGCAGCGGGTCGAGCGCCTCCCGCGGAGTGAGCGGGCGGTCCAGGAGCGGGAGCCCGGCCCGGTGGTTCAGGACGTGCCGGACGAGGACCCCTTCCTTGCCCCGGGCCTTGAACTCGGGCCAGTAGTGGCCGACCGGAGCGTCCAGGTCCAGTTCGCCGTACTGGTGCAGCAGCAGGGGCACGGCGGCGGCGACGCCCTTGGTCGCCGAGCGGACGAGCTGGGCCGTGCCCCGCTCCCACGGCTCGGGACCGGCACCCTGACCGCCGGCACTACCGCCGGCGTTCTTCGCGCCGGCCCACAGATCGACGACCCGCCGTCCGTCCCGGTACACGGCGACGGCCGCGCCCTGCTCGCCGAGGTGCCCGAAGTTCCCTGCGAACGCCTCCCTGACCGGCTCGAAGCCCCCGCTCACCGTGCCGTGCACCTCGATGCCCACGTCCGTCGGTCCTTTCCGTGCCGTCCCCTGTGCTTCTGCCCGCCGCCCGGTGCACTCGCCCGTGACATGAGACGCAACGGCGGCTCCCCGTCTGGGATTCCTCACCCGGGGAGGACGGTCGGGCGGCCGGGCGCGACCGGGTACCCGTGACCGCGATCCGGCCGCCGTTCACCTACGGAGAGTCGTATTCCGTAATCTGTGCGATATTGGAGGCAGGGGCGGGTATGCGGCTTTCGTGCAGGTAGTGCACCCTGAGGGGCCACCGATGAACGTAGTCGAACAGTACGCACGCGCCCAGCTCGTCGCGGACGCGGACGCCCCGCAGTCCGTGGGCCGGACGGTGCCGGTGAGGCTGAGCTACGACCCCGGGCGCGACCCCCGGGCCGTGCGGGTGACTCTTTCCGGCCCCGCCGGCCACGAGTGGAGCCTGCGCCGGGAGTTGCTCGAACGAGGGCTGCGCGCCCCCGCGGGCAGCGGTGACGTGCAGGTGTGGCCGTGCGGCCGGGTGCAGGTGGTCGTGGAGTTCCACTCGGCGCAGGGGGTGTTCATGGTGCAGTTCGAGACGAAGGCCCTGACGCGGTTCCTGCGCCGTGCGCACGTGGCCGCGGCAGCCGCCGAACCGGTCCCGCACTGACGGACGGCCGCTTCGAGGGCCGCGGGGCCGCACCCGGACCGGTCAGTCGCCGAGCTTCAGCAGGCTCGCCACGAGCGGGCCCGCCGTCGAGCCGCCGTGGCCGGCCGCCTGTACGACAGCCGCCGCGGCGAGGTCCCCGCGGTACGCGGTGAACCAGCCGTTGGGTTTCTTCTGCCCGTCGACCTCGGCCGAGCCGGTCTTCGCGCCCTTGTCGCCGCCGACCCCGGCCATCGCCTCCGCCGCGGTGCCGCTGGTCGCCGTGTAGGACATCAGCTGCCGCAGCTGCGTCACCGTCCCGGCCGACATGGTGCGCGAGGCGGTGGCCGGCTTCCGGCCGTCCACCGCCGGCGACACCAGGTACGGCTGATGGAACTCGCCCGCCTTGACGGTCGCCGACACCGACGCCATGTTCAGCGGGTTCATCCGGACCCCGCCCTGCCCGATCAGGGAGGCCGCCATGGGGGCGTCCTTCTGCACCGGCACCGAGCCGTCGAAGGACGGGACACCGATCTGCCAGTCGTTGCGCGAGAGCCCGAAGACCTCCCGCGCCTGCCTGGTCAGGTCGTCGTCCTTCAGCTCGGACGCCTGGCTGATGAAGGCGGTGTTGCAGGAGGCGCCGAAACTGTCGCGGAACGTGCCGCCCTTGATCTCGAACTTGTCGAGGTTCTGGAACTTCCAGCCGCCGTAGCTGGAGTACTTCGGGCACGGGTGCTTCTCGTCGATGGACGCGAGGCCCTTCTCGATGAGCAGCGAGGCGGTGAGCACCTTCATCGTCGAACCCGGGGCCAGCGAACCCTGGAACGCGGTGTTGAACCCGCGCGAGGCGTTTGCGGCGGCGAGGATCTCGCCGGTCGACGGCCGCATCAGCACCACCGACGACTTGGCCTTCTTGGCCACCTGCTCCTCGGCCGCCGCCTGGAAGGCCGGGTCCAGCGTGGTCTGCACCGTCCCGGGGGTGCCCTCGCTCACCTCCAGCACGGTCTTGTCGGCGGCCTTCGCCCTCCTGGACTCCTCGCCGCGGACGACCCGCAGCTCGATGCCGGCCTCGCCGCCCGCCGTTTTCCCGTACTTCTCGCGCAGCCCGTCGAGGACCGGGCCCAGGGACGGGTAGTCCTTGGTGGTCAGCTCGTCGCCGTCCCGGTCCAGCGCCCTGATCGGCGGCGTGTCGGTCTTCCCGGTGACCAGCTTGTCGCCGTCCTTGAGGTCGGGGTGCACGACCGCGGGCTGCCACGCGACCCGCGGTTCGCCGTCCCCGTCCCGGCGTACGACGGTCAGCCTGCTGTCGTACGCCAGCGGCTCGGTGATCTCCTCGTAGGCCACCGTGCCCTTGACGGAGAACGGGACCTCGGTGCCGGTGCGGGCGCCGGCGGTGAGGGTGACGTCCTCGACGCGGGCGTCCTTGGCGTAGCCGGTGAGCAGGGCGGCTGCCGCCTCCGGATCGTCGGTGGCGTCGGAGGCCGCGCCGACCTCTCCCTGCTGCCAGGCGGTGAGGAAACGGTCGGCCGCGGTGGTGACCTCGGCGGCGGACAGCGGGCCGCTCTTGGCCCTGGCCTGCTGGGTGGCGGCCGCCCGGGTGTCGCCCCCGGAGCCGGGCCCGCCCGCGAACAGCGCGTAGGCGCCGAATCCGGCACCTCCGACGACGACGGCGATCACTCCGCCGAGTACGGCGGGGTTGGTCTTCCGTCGCTCGGCGACGCGCTTTCTGCTGCCCACTGCTGTCCGATCCTCCGCAAAGTCCGTATCCGTCGAGCTGACAGGCCGGCAGACGGATAGCCATACCGTCTACCGGCCCGGTGTTCGTACGGCGCTCACATGTCCATGACGGCCACCAGCCTAGAGTCCCGCCTTCCGCGCGTCGCGGTCAGCCGCCCGCTCGTAGCACAGCTGCGACAATCGGGCCGGCCGCGTCGCCGCCGTGGCCGCCCTGCTGGGTCATGGCCGCCGCCGCGATGTCGCCCCGGAAGCCGGTGAACCAGCTGTCGGAGATGGCGTTGCCGTCGACCTCGGCGGAGCCGGTCTTCGCGCCGATGTCGCCGCCGAGCCCGGCCATCGCCCGCGCGGCGGTGCCCTGCGTGGCCGTCAGGCGCATCATCTGCTTCAACTGACTCGCGGTGTCGGCCGACAGGCCCTTGGCCTGCGCCAGTTGCCGGCCGTCGAGCTCCGGGGAGACGAGGTGGGGCTGGCGGAAGGTGCCGGTGATGGCGGTGGCCGTCACCGACGCCATGTTCAGCGGGTTCATCTGCACCTGGCCCTGGCCGATGGCGTTCGCCGCGCGGTCCGGGCCGCTGACCGAGGGGACGCTGCCGTCGAAGGAGACGACGCCGGTCGCCCAGTCGTCCCGGCCGAGCCCGAACCGCTCCTGCGCCTCCTGGGTGAGCGAGGCGTCGGTCAGCGGGTGCTCGTCGATGAGCTTGATGAAGGCCGTGTTGCAGGAACGCAGGAAGCTGTTGGCGAGGGTGGCGCCCTCGTTCGGCTCCATGCCGGTGAGGTTGTTGAAGGTCTGGCTCTGCCAGGTCGCGGTGGGCGGGCAGGGCGCCGGGCCGTTCATCGAGGCCACGCCGTTGTCGATGAGCATGGCCGCGGTGATGATCTTCATGGTGGAGCCGGGGGCGACCCGGCCCTGGAACGCCGCGTCGAACCCGTCCTCGCGGTGGTTGGCCACGGCCAGCACCTCGCCGGTGCTCGGCTGCACGGCGACCACCGACGACTCGGCGAACTCTTTCACCGCCTTCTCGGCGGCGGCCTGCACGCCCGCGCTGAGCGTCGTGCGCAGCTTGCCGGGCTCGCCCTTCGCGAGGGTCACCAGCGTGGAGTCGGCGGCACCCGCCTCACCGGCGGCGCCTTCGGCGTGCCGGATCGTCAGCTCGATGCCGGGGGTGCCGCCCGCCTTGTCGCCGTACTTCTCGCGCAGCGTGTCGAGGACCGGTCCGAGGGAGGGGTGGTCGTCCTCCGTCAGTACCGTGCCGTCCCGGTCCACGGCCTCGATCGGCGGCTGCGCGGCCTCCCCGGTGACCAGGGTGTCGCCGTCCCCGAGTTCAGGGTGCACGACGGACGGCTCCCAGTCGACCAGCGCCCGCCCGGTGGTCTGCCCGCGCACCACAGTCAACTCGCTGCTGTAGGCGAGCGGTTCGGACTTCCCGTCGTACGAGACGGTCGCCTTCACGCGGAACGGCACGGTGGTGCCGGAGACCGTGCCGGGCGTGATCTCGACATCGGCTATGTGGGCGTCCTCGCCGTAGGCCGCCAGCAGCGGGGCGGCGCCCCCGGCGTTGTCCGTGTGCGTCGCCGCCTGCGTCGCCTGACCCTTCTCCCAGGCCGCGAAGAACGCCGCGCTCACCTTCTCGACCTCCCCCTTGTCCGGCGGCCCGGACTTCTTCGTCACGGCCGCGTCCGAACCGCCGTCGCCCCCGTCGCCCCCGTCGCCGTTCACCGCCGACACGATGTTGTGGACCCCGTACCCGGCCCCACCCACCATCACCGCGAACACACCGCCGACGACGGCCGCCTTGACCCCCTTGCCCATCGGGCGCTTCCCCTCCCCCGCCGCACCCCCCACGTCTTCTGAACGTGTTCAGAAAGTTCGGCGAGTGAGTACTCTACGCACAAGGAGTGACGGCGTGGACGGCAGTTGCCCTTTGTTGTCCGAAAGGAGATCGGGCCGGACCGACATCTGTCCTCGGTCGACCCGTCCTCGAACGGATGAAGGGGCGTTCATCCTCCGAGTGCCCCGTACGCCCCGCCCCGTAGCCCTCTTCAGGCGCTGCGAAGGCCGGCGCGCACGGACCCGCCGCCGGCGCCCGGGGCCAGGGCCGGAGCGGGTGCCGGCCGGCGGCGCGGGTGAGGAGGTCGACGACCTGCAGGGCTCCGGTCACCTCCGTGGAGGCGGATCGGGGGTCGATCCTTCGGCTGAGGGCTGCCGCGATCGTCGAGAAGTCGTCGCCCCGGCCGTGTGCGGAGTCCAGGCCGGCGCCGAGGGGTTCACGACGGGCGGAGCCCCGAAGGCCTTCGCCGACCTTCCGGGGCTCGGCCAGAACGAGGCCGGCCAGCTCGCGCAGGTGCGCGTCGTCGAACCCGGCGCGGGACCGGTCGACGGTGTCGCGAGCCTGGGAACGCCCCAGACGACGAACGTGAAATCCTGCATCGCCGTGGAGACCGTGACCCGGCGGGTGATCCCGGACGACGTGTTCGTGACCTTCTCGGCGGAGGGCAGGAAGACACTGAACGCGCCCCGCACGCGGTTGACGCCGTGGGACCTGAACACGAGCCGGCGGTTCGTCAGACGGACGCGGCCACCGATGGCCTCCTCCCGCGCATCCCCACCGCCCCCGTCAGACCGGCGAGGGCGAACCGGGACAGCCCCGCCTCCCGGACGCCGATGACGGCGTTGGCGTTCTTGCGCGGCATCAGCCCCTCGCCGGGGAACAGGCCCCCGGGGTTCAACGGTGCCACCGCCACAGCCTTACCTCCGGGGGCAAGCGGGTCAGACCCACGTGTCCAGCCACATCCGCGCCCGCCAGTCCTCGATCGGGATCGGTGTGCCCGTGTGGATCGGCCAGAAGTAGATGAAGTTCCAGACGATCAGGAGGGTCAGGACACCCGCTGCCGTGGCACCTGCCACGCGGCGGGTGTCGCCTGCCCGGGGCGGGCCGACGAGCGCGCCCAGGAGCATCGCCACCGCCAGGCACAGGAAGGGGAGGAAGACGACGGAGTAGAAGAAGAAGATCGTGCGCTCCTGGTAGAAGAACCAGGGCAGATAGCCGGCCGCGATACCGCAGGCGATGGCGCCCGCCCGCCAGTCGCGGCGGAAGAACCAGCGCCACAGGACGTAGAGGAGCGCGAAGCAGCCCACCCACCACAGCAGGGGCGTGCCCAGGGCCAGCACCTCGCTGGCGCACTTCTCGGCCGCGTCGGCCGGGCAGCCCTCCGCGCCGGGCGCCGGGGACTCGTAGAAGAACGAGACGGGGCGGCCCTCGACGATCCAGCTCCACGGGTTGGACTCGTAGGGGTGCGGCGAGGACAGGCCGACGTGGAACTCGTACACCTGGGTCTCGTAGTGCCAGAAGCTGCGCCACCAGTCGGGGAACAGCCACGACCAGGAGCTGTCCTTGCCGTCGGTCACCGCCCAGTCGCGGTAGTAGCCGCCGCTGCCGTCGTCGGCGGAGAGGAACCAGCCGGTCCAGGACGTGACGTAGGCGGCCAGGGCGACGGGGACCGTGGACAGGAACGCCCAGCCCAGGTCGCGCCGCACGACGGCCCGGACCGGGTGGTGGGCGCCCGCGGTCCGGCGGGAACCGACGTCCCACAGCACCGACATCACACAGAACGCGGCCATGATGTACAGGCCGTTCCACTTCGTGGCGAACGCCAGGCCCATCATCAGCCCCGCCGCCAGCCGCCACGGCCGCAGGCCCGGTCGCGCGGTCCCGGCGACGTGCGCGTCCGGCAGGGTCCTGCCGTCGGTGCCCACGGGCAGCGCGGCCGCGAGTCTCTCCCGCGCCCGGTCCCGGTCGACGACCAGGCAGCCGAAGGCCGCCAGTACGAAGAACATCAGCACCCCGTCGAGCAGCGCGGTGCGGCTCATCACGAAGTGCAGCCCGTCCACCGCCATCAGCGCGCCCGCCAGGCACCCGAGGAACGTCGAACGGAACAGACGCCGGCCGATCCGGCACAGCATCAGCACCGACAGCGTGCCGAGCAGCGCCGTCATGAACCGCCAGCCGAACGGGTCGAACCCGAACATCAGCTCGCCCAGCCCGATGACGTACTTCCCGACCGGCGGATGCACCACGTACGCCGCTTCGATCGGGAGGGAGACGTCCCCGCCGGAAGAGAGGACCAGGCTGTCGGCGTTCTTGTCCCAGTTGACCTCGAAGCCGCGGTGGACCAGTGCCCACGCGTCCTTCGCGTAGTACGTCTCGTCGAATATCACCTTCCTGGGGCTGCCCAGGTTCCAGAAGCGCAGCACCCCCGCCACCAGCGTGACCAGCAGCGGACCGCCCCAGCCCGACCAGCGGGTGATCCTCTCGCCGAGCGCCGGCGGTACCCCGAGCGCCGTCCACATCCTGCCGGACGGCTTCGTGTACGGCGGGACCAAGCGGTCGCGGACGTCGCCCCCGGACCTCGCCGTGTAACCGAAACGGCTCAGCCGCTGCTGCCACAGCGGTTGCTGGTCCTGCGGCGGCTGTTCCTGCCGGGTGTCCGTGGAGGACGCGGTACTCGTCACCGCGCCATCGTAGGGAACGGCGCTGTGCACGTCCCGTGCATGGGAGGGATGGGCCCGGTATGCCCCAGGTGTGCCCGGCCGCGGAGGCCAGGGGAGGGGCACGCCGGGTGCGGGTACGGGCCGTTCCTGTGGGGACGCCGGTGCTGGGAGGATGACAGGCGTGACCGGAATCCTCGTACTCGCAGGCACCCCCATCGGCGACGTCTCCGACGCCCCGCCCCGGCTCGCCGAGGAGCTGGCCGGCGCCGACGTCGTCGCCGCCGAGGACACCCGGCGGCTGCGGCGGCTGACCCAGGCACTCGGCGTCACCCCCAAGGGGCGGGTCCTCTCCTACTTCGAGGGCAACGAGTCCGCCCGTACGCCCGAACTGGTCGAGGAGCTGGCGGGCGGCGCCCGCGTGCTGCTCGTGACGGACGCCGGGATGCCGTCCGTGTCCGACCCCGGCTACCGGCTGGTCGCCGCCGCCGTCGAGCGGGACATCAAGGTCACCGCCGTGCCCGGACCGTCCGCCGTACTCACCGCGCTCGCCCTGTCGGGGCTGCCCGTGGACCGGTTCTGCTTCGAGGGGTTCCTGCCCCGCAAGGCAGGGGAACGGCTGGGGCGGCTGCGGGAGGTCGCCGGGGAGCGGCGCACCCTCGTCTACTTCGAGTCCCCGCACCGGCTCGACGCCACCCTCGCCGCGATGGCCGAGGTGTTCGGCACGGAACGCCGCGCCGCCGTCTGCCGTGAGCTGACCAAGACGTACGAGGAGGTCAGGCGCGGTCCCCTGGCCGAGCTGGCCGCATGGGCGGCCGAGGGCGTACGCGGCGAGATCACCGTCGTCGTCGAGGGCGCCCCGGACCGCGGGCCCGAGGAAGTGGACGCCGCCGAACTGGTGCGCCGGGTACGGGTGCGCGAGGAGGCGGGGGAGCGGCGCAAGGAGGCCATCGCGGCGGTCGCCGTGGAGGCGGGGGTGCCCAAGCGGGAGGTCTTCGACGCGGTGGTGGCGGCGAAGCGCTCCGCGGGGTGAGCCGGGGCGGTCGGCACCGCCGGAGGCCTGCTTCCTCGTCGCGGGGCGGCGGTGGCGCACGGCGGGGTGACGGTGGAGCGGTGGCGCGCGGCGGGGCGGCCTCGGCTCGCGGCCGGGCGGTGGAGCCGCAGGCCGATACGGTCCCGTGCTCCCTCGGGCGGGGACGGTGTGCCTGGCGGCGACCGCCTCCCGAGCCGGACCGCCGCCCGCGTCGCCTCGGGTCCGGACGGTGCGTCCGCGGCCTTCCGTAGGATCGGGGCATGCCTTCGAAGACTTCCGGCGCCTCCGACCGGAACGCCGCCCCGCCGCTTCCGGAGCCGCTGCGGGTACCGGTCGCAGACTCGCACACCCACCTCGACATGCAGTCCGGCACGGTGGAGGAAGGGCTCGCCAAGGCCGCGGCGGTGGGTGTGACGACGGTGGTCCAGGTCGGCTGCGACCTCGCGGGCTCGCGCTGGGCCGCGGACACGGCCGCCGCGTACGAGAGCGTGCACGCGACCGTCGCCCTGCACCCGAACGAGGCTCCCCGCATCGTGCACGGAGACCCCGATGGCTGGTCCCGGCAGGGCGCGCGGGAGCCGGGCGGGGACGCGGCCCTGGACGAGGCACTCGCCGAGATCGACCGGCTGGCCGCGCTGCCCCGGGTCAAGGGCGTCGGCGAGACCGGACTCGACTACTTCCGCACCGGACCCGAAGGCAAGGAGGCGCAGGAGCGGTCCTTCCGGGCCCACATCGAGATCGCCAAGCGGCACGGCAAGGCCCTGGTCATCCACGACCGCGACGCCCACGCCGACGTACTACGCGTGCTCAAGGAGGAGGGCGCGCCGGAGCGCACCGTCTTCCACTGCTACTCGGGGGACGCGGAGATGGCGGAGATCTGCGCCCGCGCCGGGTACTTCATGTCGTTCGCCGGCAACGTCACCTTCAAGAACGCCCAGAACCTGCGCGACGCCCTCGCCGTCGCCCCGCCGGAGCTCCTCCTGGTGGAGACGGACGCCCCGTTCCTGACACCGGTGCCCTACCGCGGCCGGCCCCATGCCCCGTACCTGGTGCCCGTCACCGTGCGCGCCATGGCGGCCGTACGCGGCACGGACGAGGACACCCTCGCCACGGCCCTCGCGGCGAACACGGCACGGGCCTTCGGTTATCCACAGGCGTGACCTGCGGGGTCCCGCGCCCCGTACCCTTGTCCCGTGACGAGCCCCACCCCCGACGCCCTCCTGGGCCCCGCCGACGTCCGCGAACTCGCGGCCGCGCTCGGCGTACGGCCCACCAAGCAGCGCGGCCAGAACTTCGTGATCGACGCGAACACGGTCCGCCGTATCGTGCGTACCGCCGAGGTCCGCCCCGACGACGTGGTCGTCGAGGTCGGCCCGGGGCTCGGCTCGCTCACCCTGGCGCTGCTGGAGGCCGCCGACCGGGTCACCGCCGTCGAGATCGACGACGTCCTGGCCGCCGCGCTGCCCGCGACCGTCGCGGTCCGGGTGCCGCAGCGCGCCGACCGGTTCGCGCTGGTCCACTGCGACGCGATGCGGGTCACCGAGCTGCCGGGCCCCGCCCCGACCGCGCTGGTCGCCAACCTGCCCTACAACGTGGCCGTCCCGGTACTGCTGCACATGCTCGAGACCTTCCCGAGCATCGAGCGCACCCTCGTCATGGTCCAGGCCGAGGTCGCCGACCGGCTCGCCGCCCCGCCCGGCTCGAAGGTGTACGGCGTGCCCTCGGTCAAGGCCAACTGGTACGCCGAGGTCAAGCGGTCCGGTGCCATCGGGCGGAGCGTGTTCTGGCCGGCGCCCAACGTCGACAGCGGCCTGGTCTCCCTCGTCCGCCGCGACGAGCCGCCGAGGACCACCGCCACCCGGCGCGAGGTCTTCGCCGTCGTCGACGCGGCCTTCGCCCAGCGCCGCAAGACCCTGCGGGCGGCCCTCGCCGGATGGGCGGGCTCGGCCGCGGCGGCGGAGACCGTGCTGGTCGCCGCCGGGGTGTCGCCGCAGGCTCGCGGCGAGTCCCTGACCGTCGAGGAGTTCGCGCGCATCGCCGAGCACAAGCAGTCCAAGGAGCCCGAGCCGTCCAAGGAGCCCGTCGCGTGAGCGTCACCGTCCGCGTGCCCGCCAAGGTCAACGTCCAGCTCGCGGTCGGCGCGGCCCGCCCCGACGGCTTCCACGACCTGGCCAACGTGTTCCTCGCGGTCGGCCTCCACGACGAGGTCACCGTCACGCCGTCCGCCGACGGCCTGCGCGTCACCTGCGAGGGGCCGGACGCCGCCGAGGTGCCCCTGGACCGTACGAACCTCGCCGCCCGCGCGGCCCTCGCGCTCGCCGGGCGCTACGGCCGGGACGCCGACGTGCGCCTCCACATCACCAAGGACATCCCCGTCGCCGGCGGCATGGCGGGCGGCAGCGCGGACGGCGCCGGCGCCCTGCTGGCCTGCGACGCGCTGTGGGGAACCGGCGCCTCACGGCGGGAACTGCTCGACATCTGCGTCGAGCTGGGCAGCGACGTGCCGTTCGCGCTGGTCGGCGGGGCGGCGCTGGGCACCGGGCGGGGCGAGAAGCTGACGGAGCTGGAGGTCGGCGGCACCTTCCACTGGGTCTTCGCGATGGCCCGGCGTGGGCTGTCCACCCCGGCGGTCTTCCGGGAGTTCGACCGGCTCTCCGAGGGCCGGGACGTCCCCGAGCCCGTGGCCTCGCAGGACCTGCTCGACGCCCTCGCCAAGGGCGATCCCGAGGCGCTCGCCGCCGCGGTCTCCAACGATCTCCAGCCCGCGGCGCTGTCGCTGTTCCCCGAGCTGGCCGACACCCTGGCGGCGGGACGTGCGGCAGGTGCGCTGGCCACGCTGGTCTCGGGCTCGGGGCCGACCACGGCCTTCCTCGCCCGGGACGCGGAGTCGGCGGAGGCGATCTCGGACGCGCTGGGCGACTCCGGCACCTGCCGCACGGTGCGCACGGCGTCGGGGCCGGTGCCGGGGGCGACGGTGGTGTGAGGGCCCGGTTCAGAGCTCGGTGATGGCGGCCAGGTCGATGTCGATGGCGTACGGGTGGTCGACCTTGACCCGGTCGCGGTGCATGCCCATGTGCACGTAGGCCTTGGTGAGTGGGTCGAGTTCGTAGACATGGATGGCGGGGCTGCCGCTGATTCCGCCCTGCTCCACGCGCCAGAAGTTCGGGATTCCGGCGGCGGCGTACTTCTGCGGCTTCGTCGTGCGGTCACGGGACTCCGAGTCGGGGGAGACGACCTCGACGGCGAGCAGGACGTCTGCGGTCGTGTACCTGGTCCGGTCAATGCCCGTGGCTTCCTTCCGGAGAACGACGACATCCGGCTCGGGGCCGTTGTGACGATCGATGAGCATGGTCACTTCCCGGCGGACACTCAGCTCCGGCGGCGCGATGCTGCGCAGCCCGTACACCAGCACGTCCATCGCAAGGGGGCTCTTCGAAGTGGGTGGGGGGTGATCGTCGGCCGACGCGCCTCGGCCGCCCCACGGAGCGCCGCCCGACCAGGACGTTCGACGGGCAGTCGGCGCGTGCCGAGGTGCCGACGGTCGGCGGTACCCCCATCAAGTTCGAAGACCCCGCAAGGGGGGGGGAACTCCCGTTGCGGACTCACAAAAACCAGACTCCCGTCGATCAGCTCGGTGTGCGGCGGGAGATCCGGCAGTGTGAACAGGTCGTCCACGGTGTATCCGCCCACGGGCGGCACCGGCCAGTGGTGGCGGTGCTCCACGGACTCGGCGGTCGTGGTTCCTCCCATGGACGGGATCCTGCTGCCTGCCCCCACGGTAGCCGCCCGTTTCCGATCATGTCATCACAAAGAGTGACGACTCTCTCGCGTCCCGCCCGCTGTCCGCCAGGGCCTACGCTGGACAGCTGATCGACCCCCCAGGCAGGAGCGTAATGGCCGTCAATCTGGTCAATGTCGAGAACGTCAGCAAGGTGTACGGCACCCGTGCCCTCCTCGACGGCATCTCCCTGGGCGTCTCGGAGGGGGACCGCATCGGTGTCGTCGGGCGCAACGGCGACGGCAAGACCACCCTGATCCGGATGCTCGCCAAGCTGGAGGAGGCGGACACCGGGCGGGTCACGCACTCCGGCGGGCTGCGGCTCGGCGTGCTGACCCAGCACGACTCCCTCGACCCCGGGGCCACCGTCCGGCACGAGGTCATCGGCGATATGGCCGACCACGAGTGGGCGGGCAACGCCAAGGTCAGGGACGTCCTGACCGGCCTGTTCGGCGGGCTCGACCTGCCGGGGTTCCCCAAGGGCCTGGACACCGTCATCGGACCGCTCTCCGGTGGCGAGCGGCGCCGGATCGCGCTCGCCAAGCTTCTCATCGACGACCAGGACCTGGTCGTCCTCGACGAGCCCACCAACCACCTCGACGTGGAGGGCATCGCCTGGCTCGCCCGGCACCTGCGGGAGCGGCGCTCCGCCCTCGTCTGCGTCACCCACGACCGCTGGTTCCTCGACCAGGTCTGCACCCGCATGTGGGACGTGCAGCGCGGCGACGTGTACGAATACGAGGGCGGCTACTCCGACTACGTCTTCGCCCGCGCGGAGCGGGAGCGCATCGCCGCCACCGAGGAGGTCAAGCGGCAGAACCTGGTCCGCAAGGAGCTGGCCTGGCTGCGCCGCGGGGCACCCGCGCGGACGTCCAAGCCGCGCTTCCGCGTCGAGGCCGCCAACGAGCTGATCAAGGACGTCCCGCCGCCCCGGGACAGCAGTGAGCTGATGAAGTTCGCCTCCTCCCGGCTCGGCAAGACGGTCTTCGACCTGGAGGACGTCACCGTCCAGGCCGGGCCCAAGGTGCTGATCGAGCACCTCACCTGGCAGCTCGGCCCCGGTGACCGGATCGGCCTGGTCGGCGTCAACGGCGCGGGGAAGACGTCCCTGCTGCGGGCGCTGACCGAGGCCGCCCGCAGTGAGGGCGAGATCCAGCCTGTGGCGGGGCGGGTCCACGTCGGCAAGACGGTCAAGCTCGCCTACCTCTCCCAGGAGGTCGCCGAGCTCGACCCCGCCTGGCGGGTGCTCCAGGCCGTGCAGGCGGTCCGGGAGCGCGTCGACCTGGGCAAGGGGCGTGAGATGACCGCCGGGCAGCTGTGCGAGACGTTCGGCTTCAACAAGGACAAGCAGTGGACGCCCGTGGGCGACCTGTCCGGCGGTGAGCGGCGGCGGCTCCAACTGCTGCGGCTGCTCATGGACGAACCCAACGTCCTCCTCCTCGACGAACCCACCAACGACCTCGACATCGAGACCCTCACCCAGCTCGAGGACGTCCTCGACGGCTGGCCCGGCTCGATGATCGTGATCTCCCACGACCGGTTCTTCGTCGAGCGCACCACCGACCGGGTGTTCGCCCTGCTCGGCGACGGCGCCCTGCGGATGCTGCCCCGCGGTATCGACGAGTACCTGGAGCGGCGCAGGAAGATGGAGGAGACGGCCGCCACCTCCGCCGCCTCGTCGGCGAAGCCGGCCGCGGACGCCGTTCCCGAGAAGAGCGCCGCCGACGCGCGCGCCGCCAAGAAGGAACTGCAGAAGATCGAACGACAGCTCGACAAGGTCTCCGAGAAGGAGGCCAAGCTGCACGCCGCGATCGCCGAGAACGCCACGGACTTCACCAGGGTGGCCCAACTCGACGCCGAACTGCGGGAGATGGCGGGGCAGCGGGACGAGCTCGAACTGAGGTGGCTGGAACTCGCCGAGGACGCCTGACCTCCGGACCCACCCCACTCGCGCCCCCACACCCGGTACAGGCGCCCGTACGCCCCCGCTCACCCCCGAGCGCGGGGCGTGCGGTGGGTGAAGGGGGAGTGGAGGCGCGTAACGAGGGCATCACAGGCCGGTTCTTCCTTGGGAACAGGGGTGGACGGGGCCCGGTGACCTGTCGGTCCCGGGTGATAGAAAGACCCCGTCCGAGAAGAGCAAGAACCGCGTGCATACGACTCTGGGAACCTCACGTACCTCAGGGTGTGGCGAAAAGTCAGTGAGCAAGGGGGAACACGCTGATGGCTCAGCCGCCCAGTCAGCCGCCGCAGGGTGGCTTCGGAGCACCGCAGGACCCGCCCGCGTCGGGTGGTGGTTTCGGGGCTCCGACTCCGCCGCCTCCGCAGGGCCCGCCCCAGACTCCGCCGCCCCCGCAGGGCGCACCGTCCGGTCAACCGCCGCAGCCGGGGTACGGCTACCCGCAGCAGGTCCCGCCTGCGCAGCAGCCGGGACCGTACGGGCAGCAGCCGGGGCCGTACGCCCCCGGACCGTACGCACCCGGCCCCTACGGTCCGCCGCAGCAGCCCGGACCGTACGGGCAGCAGCCGGGGTACGGCTATCCGCAGCCGCAGTTCCCGGGCGGGCCCGGCACCCCGCCGCCCGGCCCCGGTTCCGGCAATCCCTTCAAGGGCAAGCCCGTCATGATCATCGGTGCCGCGGTGGCGGCGCTGCTGGTCGTCGGCGGCACTGTCTGGGCGGTCTCCGGCGACGACGAGGAGAGCGGGAAGCCCGTCGCCCGGCAGACCGGCGACGACCCCAAGCCCCGGCCGTCCGGCGCCCCGGCCAATCCGGGCGACGGCGAGGGCGACGGCGGCTCGGACCCCGAGGACCTCAACGCGGGCCGCAAGTCCGGCGAGGCCAAGGTGCTCTGGTACAAGGAGGCGCCCGACGCGCCCGGTTCCGGAGCCGACGCCCCCGGCATGTGGATCACCGACAGGACGGCGGTGAAGGCGGCCTACAAGGAGCTCTCCGCCTACAACGTCGCCGACGGCAAGCCGACCTGGGAACCCGTGGTCTTCCCGCAGAAGATCTGTGCGGTCACCTCGGAGAAGACGGCCGACGACAAGGTCGTCGTCGCGTACATGAGCGGCGGCAGCGACCGCGCCCAGTGCAACCAGCTCCAGCTCGTCGACCTCGACACCGGTGAGAAGGGCTGGACGCAGAAGGTCGCCGACGGCGCGCTGTTCGACTCCGCGCTCTCCATCGAGATGACCCTCAGCGGCGACACGCTGATGGTGGGCCGCTCGCAGTCCGGCACCGCGTTCGACGTGACGTCCGGCGACAAGATGTACGACAAGAAGAAGTACGGCGAGGCCTGCTTCCCCGCCGGGTTCGCGGGCGGTGAGCGGCTGATCCAGGTCGCGTCCTGCGGCGTCGGCGGTGACAACGAGCACGACGAGGTCCGGGAGCTCGACCCGAAGACCGGCAAGGTCAAGTGGACCCAGGAGTTCGACAAGGGCTGGCGCGTCTCGCGCGCCTACTCCGTCGACCCGGTGGTCATCTACAGCACCAACGAGGACAAGAAGGCGTGGAACATCTCCACGCTCGGCGCCGACGGCTCGATCCGTTCCCAGGTCGACGTCGACGAGGACTTCTCCGCCGACTGCGGCTGGGCCATCCTCGCCCGTGACCTCCAGGGCTGCGAGGGCGTCGTCGTCGAGGGGGACACCCTCTACCTGCCCACCGAGGCGACCACCGGGGCCAACGAGATCGTCGCGATCAGCCTCGCCACCGGCAAGGAGAAGTGGCGGGTGAAGTCCCCCGCGGCGGACTCGATGGTGCCCATGAAGGCCGGGGGCGGCAACCTCGTCGCCTACGTGGAGCCGTCGTACGACGGGGGCGGCCGGGTCGTCTCCGTCCCGACCGCGGGCAGCAGCCACGAACCGGTCACGCTGCTGCGGAACCCGCAGGGCACCGCGTCCATCGAGAACAGCTTCTTCAGCAAGTCGATCGACTGGGTCGACGGCCGCTTCTACATCTCGACGAACCGGCTGACCGGCAACGACGAGGCGAAGGAGAAGCTGATGCTCGCCTACGGCAAGTGAGGCGCGCAGCAGCGGCGAGGCGCGCCGGCCCCGGCCGGCCGGCGCTCTCGCCCCTTCCGGTCCCTTTCCCGCCGCCGCCCGTCCCCTTCGTCCTCGCCGAGTCATTCGAGGTATCCACGTCATGACGCAGCCGCCCCAGCCGCCCAACCAGCCGGGCTTCGGCCCGCCGCCCGAGCCGTCCCGGCCCGAGCAGCCCGAGCAGCCGGAGCAGGGGCAGCAGTCCGGGCCGTCGGCTTCGCAGGCTTCCGCGGTCCCGCAGGCCCAGCCGGGCTTCGGCCCGCCGCCCGAGCCGTCCCAGGCGCCCCACCCGCAGACGCCGCCGGAGCAGCAGCCGTCGGCCGCACCGGGCGGGCCCGACCTCACCAAGACCCCGGAGCCGGGCTACGGCTACCCGCAGGCGCCCCAGCCCTCGCAGACGCCGCCGCCGGCCGCTCCGGCGCCGGGCGGTCCGCAGCCGCCGCCCGGGTACGGCTACCCGCAGCAGCCCCCGGCCGGTTACGGGTACCCGGGTCAGCCGCAGCCCGGTCAGCCCGGAGCGTACGGCCATCCCCAGCCGCTGCCCGGGTACGGCTACCCGCAGCAGCCCCCGGCCGGTTACGGGTACCCGGGTCAGCCGCAGCCCGGTCAGCCCGGAGCCTACGGCCATCCCCAGCAGCCCTACGGTCAGCACGGCCACGGCGGCTCTCAGCAGCCGACCATGCCGATGCAGCCGCAGCCCGGCCGGCCCGGCGGCGGGCGGAAGATCAACGCGCAGCTGGCGATCATCGTGGCGGCGGTCGTGGCCATCGCCCTGATCGTCGGCGGCGGTGTCTGGTACGCCTCGTCCAGCGACGACGACAGGAAGAACACGGCGAACTCGGGCGACGGCGGCGACACGAAGGGCGCCGAGGGCGGCGGCTCCGGCAGTGACACCACTACCGGCGGCGACGAGAAGGCCCCGGCAGACCCCTCCGCCAAGGTCCTCTTCCAGGTGCCGGCGCCGAAGGTCCCGAAGGACACCACGACCATCGTCACCTCCGGCTCCTGGCTGACCGACCAGGTGTACGCCAAGAGCGGCGTCGCCGAGGTCGTCGGGTACGACGCAGCCAAGGGCAGCGAGCTGTGGACGCTCGACCTGCCCGGACCGGTGTGCGAGGCCAGCGACCACGCCACCGAGGACGGCACGACGGCGATCATCTACAAGCCGAAGATGCCGACCAAGACCGATCCGCAGAGATGCACGCAGGTCGCGGCCTTCGACCTCGCCACCGGCGAGAAGCTGTGGTCCGGGACGGCCAAGTCCGGCACCCAGGAGATCAGCTTCAACAACGTCACCGTCAGCGGGAACACCGTCGCGGCGGGCAGCACCAGCGGCGGTGCCGCCTGGGACATCACCTCCGGCAAGTCCCTGTGGACACCCAAGACGTCCGACGCCTGCTACGACTCCGGCTACGGCGGCGGCCCGAAGATGGTCGCGGTGCGCAAGTGCGGTTCGTACGACCAGCGGCAGCTGCACATCCAGACCATCGACCGGAAGGACGGGAAGGTGATCTCGGAGTACAAGATGTCCGAGGGCATCGAGTACGCGGCCGTGGTGTCCACCGACCCGCTGGTCGTGGCCGCCGACGTCGGCGACTCCGCCGGTGACGGCAGCGGCATCTCGGACTTCTTCTCCATCGACAACAAGAGCGGCGAACTGCGGACCCGTATCTCCGCGCCCGGTGAGGAGTACGCGGCCCGCTGCGACGGCATCACCAAGATCGAGCACTGCACCGGCCTGACCGTCGGCAACGACCGCCTGTACATCGCGACCGAGGAGCACGACGGCACGGGCGAGTACAGCCAGACCAACGAGGTGGTGGTCTTCGACCTGTCCACCGGCAAGCAGACCGGCCAGCGCGCCGACGCGGGCGACGGCTACACGATCGTCCCGCTGCGCATGGACGGCGGCAGCGTCATCGCGTACAAGCGTCCCCCCTACGACAGGGGCGGGCAGATCGTCGGCATCGACGGCGGTTCCTTCAAGGAGACCAAGCTGCTGGAGAACCCGGCGACGGAGTCCGTACGGGACGTGGAGACGCGGATGTCGCCCGAGTACTCGGAGATCCTGTACTCGCGGGGCCGCCTGTACATGTCGGACGTGTACGCCAGTGAGTCGTCCTCGGGCGACAAGAAGTACCTGGCGGTCGCTTTCGGCACCGGCTGACCGTTCTCCGGCCCGGTCCGCGCCGGTCCGCTCGTGAGGCCTGCCCGTACGGCCCCGCCCATGACACAGGGGCGGGGCCGTACGCGTAGCGCTCAACAGGTGCTCACCGCCGTCGAATACGAGAATTTCGGCGATCCGGGGCGATTCTCGCCGGTAGGGGGAGCGCAACGTCGAACAAGCGTGTAGCTTCCGGGACCGGGGAGGCGGCGCACGGGGGTGCGCTCGCGGTTTGGGGGGATGATCGATGGGCGTGCGGTTGATGGTGGTCGACGACCACCGGCTGCTCGCGGAGGCGTTGGCCTCGGCGCTGAAGCTGCGGGGGCACCGGGTACTGGCCGCGGCGGCACCCGTGGCGGGAGCGGCGGATCTGGTGATCAGCAGAGCGCCGGAGGTGTGCCTGCTGGGGACGGCGGCTCCGGCGGAGCCCGGGATCTTCGACCCGGTGGTGAAGGTCAAACGGGAGCGGCCGCAGGTGGCGGTGCTGGTGCTGGGCCCGGTGCCCAGTCCTCGCGGGATCGCGGCGGCGTTCGCGGCGGGCGCGTCCGGCTATGTCCGGCACGACGAGCGCATCGAAGGCGTCGAACGGGCGATCATGAAGGCGCGGGCGGGGGAGGCCGCAGTGGCGCCGCAACTGCTGCAGGGCGCGTTCGGCGAGCTGCTGAACCCGGCGGTCCAGCCGGACGACGAGGGCCAGCGGCTGCTGAGGATGCTCACCCCGCGGGAGGTGGAGGTCCTGCTCCGGGTCGCCGAAGGCGAGGACACCCGGCTGATCGCGGCGGGCATGGGTATAGCCCCGTCCACGGCGCGTACGCATGTGCAGCGCGTCCTGATGAAACTCGACGTGGGCTCCAGGCTGGAGGCGGCGGCGCTGGCCGCCCGGACGGGTCTGCTGGACCGGGCGGGCCCGGTGCGTCAGGCGTCGTCCTCCGCGGAGTGAACGCGCTCGCGGGGCCGGGGGCCGCGGTACCGGCGCCTGTGTGCTGCCGGTACCACGGTCACCCCGCCCCGCGAGCGCCCCGCCGCGTGCTGCGGGTGCTCAGTCGCCCCGCTGTTTCTCTTGCACGGCGTCCGTGACGTCCGGCGTCGGCGGAGCGATGGGCCGCAGTTTCAGCCAGACGAGGAAGAACAGGCCCAGGGCCAGCATGCCCAGACCGGTCCACAGGTTGATGTTGACGCCCGCGGCCTTGTCGATGTCCGCGTCGGACGCGGTGATGCCCGCGATCGTGACGATGACGCCGTACACCACGAACAGGGCGCCGATCAGGCGGCGGATGTCGAAGAGGCGGGCCGCGGTCGCGGACTTGGTCCGCAGTTCGGAGACCTCCTCCTGGAGGTCCTTGTCCGAATAGTGCGCCGCGTGCGCGGACGACGAGGATTCGGGGTGGGGCCCGGACCGGGAGGACCGGGGACGGTGCTGCTCGGAATGGTGTTCGGACATGGTCTCTCAATCCTCCCGCGATCAGAACGAGAACGGGATGTAGCAGGCTGCCGCCAGGATCACCGCGCTCCAGCCGAGCAGCGCCGGCTTGCGGTACCAGGCGTCGTCGCCCTCGGCGGGCGGCTCGGCCATGCCGGGCGAGGTGGTGCCGTAGACCAGGCCCTGGAGGTCCTCGGCCGGCTTGGGCGCGGTGAACAGTGACACCGCGACCATCACCACCGCGCCGGCGACGAAGCCGGCGATCGCGGAGACGAAGTTGGCGCCCTGGTCGGTGGGGATGCCGACGATGCCCTGCTCGTAGAGGACGAAGTAGTTGACCATCGCGGCGGTGGTGCCGGCGAGCAGGCCCCAGAAGCCGGACCTCATCGACGCACGCTTCCAGAACATGCCGATGATGAAGACCACGAACATCGGCACGTTGAAGAAGGAGAACAGGGTCTGGAGGTAGCTCATGATGTTCGAGAACGACGAGGCGAGGAAGGCCGTGCCGATCGATGCCAGGACCCCGACCACGGTGATCAGCCGGCCGAAGCGGACGTAGTACGCGTCCTCGCGGTCCTTCACCACGTACCGTGCCCAGATGTCGGTGGTGAAGACCGTGTTGAAGGCCGAGATGTTGGCCGCCATGCCCGCCATGAACGCCGCCAGCAGACCGGTCACCGCGATGCCCAGGACACCGTTGGGCAGCAGCTGTTCCATGAGGTACGGGATGGCGTCGTTGTACTGGAGATCGGAGTCGGGGGTGCCGATCTGCGGTACCAGGACGGCCGCGACCAGGCCGGGGATCATCACCAGGAAGACGATGAAGATCTTCGGGAACGCGGCGATGAGCGGGGTGCGCCGGGCCGCGGAGAGGTTCTTCGCGGACAGGGCGCGCTGCACCTCGGCGAAGTTGGTCGTCCAGTAGCCGAAGGACAGGACGAAGCCGAGGCCGAGGACGATGGTCAGCCAGTTGGCCCCGAGCGGGTTGTCGCTGCCGATGCCGGTGCCGCCCCAGGAAGTCATGAAGTCGGCGCCGCGGGACTCGGTGAGGGAGGCGGACAGACCGTCCCAGCCGCCCACGCTCTTCAGCCCGAGCACGGTGATCGGGATGAGCGCGGCGAGGATGACGAAGAACTGCAGCACCTCGTTGTAGATGGCCGAGGACAGGCCGCCGAGGGTGATGTACGCGAGCACGAAGAAGCCCGCGACCACGATGGCCACCCACTGCGGCCAGCCCAGCAGCGCCTCGACCACGATCGCCAGCGCGTAGAGGTTGACGCCGGCGATGAGGATGGACGCGCAGGCGAACAGCAGCGAGCTGAGCAGGTGGGCCGCCTTGTCGAAGCGCAGCAGCAGGAACTCGGGGACCGAGCGGACCTTGGAGCCGTAGTAGAACGGCATCATCACCAGGCCGAGGAAGACCATCGCCGGGATGGCGCCGATCCAGTACCAGTGCGTGGTGTAGACGCCGTACTGCGCGCTGTTGGCGGCCATGCCCAGGATCTCGGTGGCGCCCAGGTTGGCGGCGACGAACGCCAGGCCGGTGACCCAGGCGGGCAGGGACCGGCCGGACAGGAAGAAGTCGAGGCTGGTCTTCACGGACCTGCGGGCCGCGAAGCCGATGCCGAGGACGACGACGAAGTAGATCCCGAGGATCGTGTAGTCGAGCCAGTTGGTGGGCAGCCGCAGCTCGGCGGCGAGGTGGAACGTGCCGACGGTGTCGGCGGGTCCGGCGGAAATATTCAGGTGTGCAGTCAGATCTGTGGGGGTCTGCATGAGTACTCGCTTCGTTGCGCGAACCGATACGTCGCGGAACCTAATGCCTCCGTGTTCAGTGATTGAACACGCCCACTGATGCTCTTTGTTTGATTGTGATGCGGACCGCCCAGGTGAGTCATGTTTTGGTATGTTGATTTCTGTTGGAAGTGTGCGAAGATATGTGATGACGGCGCGGCGAAGACGGCGCGGCGAACAGCTCGAATGGAGCGTCCGGCGTGAAGAAGACCTCGACCCGGCTGGCCGACGGTCGCGAACTCATCTACTACGACCTCAGCGACGACGCCGTGCGCGACGCGGCCGACCGCCGCCCGCTGGACGCCACCGTCACGACGTCCGAGATCCGCCGCGACCCGCTGCTCGGCGACTCCGTGGCCGTCGCTTCCCACCGCCAGGGCCGTATCTACCACCCGCCGGCCGACGAATGCCCCCTGTGCCCCTCCGAGGGTGACCGGCTCAGCGAGATCCCCGACTCCTCGTACGACGTCGTGGTCTTCGAGAACCGCTTCCCCTCCCTGGCCGGCGACTCCGGCCGCTGTGAGGTCGTCTGCTTCACCTCCGACCACAACGCCTCCTTCGGCTCCCTGGACGAGGAGCAGGTACGCCTGGTCCTGGACGCGTGGACGGACAGGACGTCGGAGCTGTCCCATCTGCCCTCCGTCGACCAGGTGTTCTGCTTCGAGAACCGGGGGGCCGAGATCGGCGTCACTCTCCAGCACCCGCACGGGCAGATCTACGCCTACCCCTTCACCACCCCCCGTACCGCCCTGATGCTCCGCCAAGTGGCCGCACACAAGGAGGCATCCGGCGGGGCGAACCTGTTCGACACCGTCCTGGCGGAGGAACTGGCGGGGGAGCGGGTCGTCCTGGAGGGCGACCACTGGGCCGCCTACGTGCCGTACGCCGCGCACTGGCCCTACGAGGTCCACCTGTATCCCAAGCGCCGGGTCCCCGACCTGCTGGGGCTCGACGAGGCGGCACGCACAGAGTTTCCCCGGGTCTATCTGGAACTGTTGCGACGGTTCGACCGGATCTTCGGCGAGGGCGAGCCTGTGACCCCGTACATCGCGGCCTGGCACCAGGCCCCGTTCGGCGCGCTGGAGGAGTTCGACGGGGTCACGCGCGACGACTTCGCGCTCCACCTCGAGCTTTTCACCATTCGCCGCACATCCGGCAAGCTGAAGTTCCTCGCGGGCTCCGAATCCGGCATGAACGTGTTCATCAACGACGTGCCGCCGGAGCGCGCGGCCGAGCGACTGCGAGAGGTAGCGAGTTCATGAGCGGGAAGTACCTGGTCACCGGTGGCGCGGGTTACGTCGGAAGTGTCGTCGCCCAGCACCTGCTGGAGGCGGGCCACGAGGTCGTCGTCCTGGACAACCTCTCCACCGGCGTACGCGAGGCCGTCCCGGCCGGTGCTTCCCTCGTCGAGGGCGACATCCGTGACGCGGCGGCGTGGCTGGACCCCTCCTTCGACGGCGTGCTGCACTTCGCCGCGTACTCCCAGGTCGGCGAGTCCGTCGTGAAGCCCGAGAAGTACTGGGAGAACAACGTCGGCGGCACCATGGCCCTGCTCGGCGCCATGCGCGGGGCGGGGGTGCGCCGGCTGGTGTTCTCCTCCACGGCGGCCACCTACGGCGAGCCCGAGCAGGTCCCGATCGTCGAGTCCGCCCCGACCAGCCCCACCAACCCCTACGGTGCCACCAAGCTCGCCGTCGACCACATGATCACCGGCGAGGCGGCGGCCCACGGCCTGGGCGCGGTCTCGCTGCGCTACTTCAACGTGGCCGGCGCGTACGGACAGTACGGGGAGCGGCACGATCCCGAGTCCCACCTGATCCCGCTCGTCCTCCAGGTCGCCCGGGGCCGCCGCGAGGCGATCAGCGTCTACGGCGACGACTACCCGACGCCGGACGGCACCTGCGTACGCGACTACATCCACGTCGCCGACCTGGCCGAGGCCCACCTGCTGGCCCTGACCGCGGCGGCCCCCGGCGAACACCTCGTCTGCAACCTCGGCAACGGCAGCGGCTTCTCCGTCCGCGAGGTGATCGAGACGGTCCGCCGGGTCACCGGCCACCCGGTCCCCGAGATCGTGGCCCCCCGCCGGGGCGGCGACCCGGCGGTCCTGGTGGCGTCGGCCGCCGCGGCCCACGAGAAGCTGGGCTGGAAGCCCACCCGCCCGGACCTCGCCGGAATCGTCGCGGACGCGTGGGAGTTCGCGCAGCGGCGGCAGCAGAGCAAGCAGTAACAGGACGTTCGGGATGTTCAGGACGTTCGGTACGACGAAGGGTCAGGTCAGGGCATGAGCGAGTCCATCGCCGGTGAGGCGGTCGCGGGAGCGGTCGGCGAGCGCTTCCGGGAGCTGTACGGGGCCGAGCCGCAGGGGGTCTGGGCGGCACCGGGCCGGGTCAACCTCATCGGCGAGCACACCGACTACAACGACGGCTTCGTCATGCCGTTCGCCCTGCCGCACACCGCTGTCGCGGCGGTCTCCCGGCGCGACGACGGCGTCCTGCGCCTGCACTCCGCCGAGGTGGCGGCGCCGGTCGTGGAACTGACGGTGGACTCCCTGACCCCCGGCGCGGACAAGAACTGGACCGCTTACCCGGCGGGCGTGGTCTGGGCCCTGCGCGAGGCCGGCCACGCCGTGACCGGCGCGGACATCCACCTCGCCTCGGCGGTCCCGGCCGGCGCCGGTCTGTCCTCCTCGGCGGCCCTGGAGGTCGTCGTCGCCCTGGCTCTCAACGACCTGTACGCACTGGACCTGCGAGGCTGGCAGCTGGCCCGCCTGTGCCAGCGCGCGGAGAACGTGTACGTCGGCGCCCCCGTCGGCATCATGGACCAGACGGCGTCCGCCTGCTGCGAGAGCGGGCACGCCCTGTTCCTCGACACCCGCGACCTCTCCCAGCGCCAGATCCCCTTCGACCTCGCCGCCGAGGGCATGCGCCTGCTGGTGGTCGACACCCGGGTCAAGCACAGCCACAGCGAGGGCGAGTACGGCAAGCGCCGCGCCGGCTGCGAGAAGGGCGCCGCCCTCCTGGGTGTCGACGCCCTGCGGGACGTCCCGTACGCCGACCTCGACGCGGTGCTGGAGCGGCTGGGCGACGGCGAGGACGAGGTGCGCCGCCTGGTCCGGCACGTGGTGACGGAGGCCGAGCGGGTCGAGCGGGTCGTCGCCCTCCTGGAAGCGGGCGACACCCGCGCCATCGGCCCGGTCCTCGTCGCGGGCCACGCCTCGCTGCGCGACGACTTCCGCGTCTCCTGCCCGGAACTCGACCTGGTCGTCGACACGGCCGTCGCCTCCGGCGCCCTCGGCGCCCGCATGACCGGCGGCGGCTTCGGCGGCTCGGCCATCGTCCTGGCCGAGGAGGCCGACGTCCCGGCCATCACGAAGTCGGTCGAGGGCGCCTTCACGACCGCGGGCTTCAAGCCCCCCCGGGTCTTCGAGGCGGTGCCTTCGGCGGGGGCGCGACGGGTGCGCTGAAGCGGGCCGGTGGTGCCGGTCGGGCCCCGGCGTCACCGGCCGCGAAGCACATGGGCGACACGAGAGCGACGCGGACCGGGCCGGGTTCGGGCGTCGGGACGTCCGGGCAGCCCTGCGGGCCGTTTGCCTCTCGGCGACGGTTGCGGCCCTCTTTCGCGATGCCTGTTTCACGGTACTCGTAGGCGCGAGGCCATCAGGGCGCGTTTCCGTCCGGGGACCGCCCCGCGGCCCCTGTCGTCACCCTTTGTGATGACGATCAACGAAACCGGCGGCTACCGTGGGCGGGCAGGCCGAGAGTCCCTCCCCGTGGGAGGAACCATGACCGCCGAGCCCCTCGCCGAGCCGACCGCAGAGCCCGGCTGCCGCCGGCCGGTGCCGCCCCGGGACGGATACACCGTGGACGCCCTCCCGCCGCACACCGGGCTGATCGACGAGAGCCTGGTTTTCGTGAGTCCGCAGTGGTATTCCCACAGCACCGTGTCGGCCTTTTGGTGGCGGTCTGCGCCGCACGGTTCCCAGGGACAGGAAGGTCGTCCGGGGGGACCATCGTCCTAGACCGCCGCGACGGACCGGAACCCGACATCTCCGTAGTGCGCGCCGGGGCCGTCACCGGCAGGGAACAGACCCGTTTCCAGGCCACGGACGTCCTGCTCGCCGTCGAAGTGATCTCCCCGGATTCAGAGGCTCGTGACCGCGACACCAAGCCGCGCAAGTACGCCGCCGCGGGCATCCCGCACTTCCGGCTGGCCGACACGGGCGGTGCGGACCGGCACCCGGTCGTCCGGGTCCACGAACTCGACCCGGTGACCAAGGCCTACGACCTGACAGGCACCCGGCGTGAACTGCTCGAACTCGGTGCGCCGTACGACAGCGACATCGACGTCACCTCGGAAGCGCTCGACGGTCTCTGACCGGTCCCGCCCCAGCGGTTCGGAGCCCGGACGGTCCGACGAGCCCCGACGTCTCACCCCAGCCGCTTGACCAGGGTGTACTCCGTGATGCCCGGCGGGTAGTCCGGGATCACGCAGACCACCTTGTAGCCGTGGCGTCGGTAGAACTCCGGGGCCTGGAAGTCCCAGGTCTCCACGCGGGAGGAGCGGCAGCCGCGGGCCGTGGCGAGGCGTTCCGCCTCGGTGAGCAGGAGGGTGCCGAGGCCCGCTCCGCGGTGGCGTTCGTCGACCCACAGGTACGTCACGTGCAGCCAGGCCGCCCAGGTGTGGCCGACCAGGCCGCCCGCGAGACCACCGTCCGGGTCCGATGCCCACACGTGCAAAGGGGAGTCGCGTTCCTGTGAGGTGCCGCGCAGCGCCCGCAGGACCGAGGACGCCGCCGTGTTGGTGTCCCGCAGTCGACTGCGGAGCAGATCACGTCGGGCCTTGTCGACTTCTGTCTCCAGACGAAACATGCGGCTCACCATAAACGCGCAGGGGCGCAAGTTCTGCAAAGAGCCTTCCGCTCCCGGCCCCCGTCCGTACTCTGATGGGCAACGCCGGTGGGGTCGGCGCCGTTCAGGGGCGGGACACCCGGGTACGCGATCCGGGGCGGGGCGGTGGGGACGTGCGGCGGCGGCCGGGCGGTTCCCGGCGGCCCGCCCCGGTGCTGGTGTCGTCCTCCGACGCCAGAGGTAGTCCCCTGCTCTGCGGAGAGCACGGGGGAGGGGGTTTCATGCAACGTGTCCGAGTCCTGGTCGTCGACGACCACCGCATCTTCGCCGAGTCGCTCGCCGCGGCCCTGGCCGCCGAGCCGGACGTCGAGGTGTCCGCGGCGGGCAGCGGCCCGGCCGCACTGCGCTGCCTGGAACGGGCCGCCGGCGAGGGGCGGCGGTTCGACGTCCTGCTCGTCGACGCCGACCTGGGGGGCAGGGTACCGGCCGGCCGGTCCGCCGTACCCGTCCAGGCGGGCGACGAGGACGGCCTGGTCGACGGGATGTCCCTGGTCACCGGGGTGCGTTCGGTCCACCCGCAGGTACGGATCGTCGTGCTCGCCGAGAAGGACGATCCGCGCCGCGCGGCGCTCGCCCTCCAGGCCGGCGCCGGCGGCTGGGTCGCCAAGGACTGCTCGCTGAGCCGGCTGCTCACCGTCGTCCGGGGCGTGCTGCGCGACGAGACGCATCTGCCGCCCGCCCTGCTCACCGGTGTGCTGCGTGAACTCACCGCAGCCCGCAAGCACCGCACCGAGAGCGAGCGGCTTGTGGAGTCCCTGACCCCGCGCGAGCGGGAGGTGCTGCGGTGCATGGTCGCGGGCCTGGGGCGCAAGGCCGTCGCCGAGCGCCTGTACCTGTCCCCGCACACCGTCCGGACGCACATGCAGAACGTGCTCGGCAAACTGGGCGTGCACTCCACCCTGGCCGCCGTCGCCCTCGCCCGGCGGGCGGGTGTCGGGCCCGCCGACCTAACCGGGGATGTTGTCGAACGGGGCGGTCAGCTGGCGTAGCAGGCCCGCCAGTTCGGCGCGTTGGGCGCTGGGGAGTTCGGCGAGGATCGCCCGCTCCTGCGCCAGCAGTCCGGCCAGTGCCTGGTCGCCGCGGTCGCGGCCCTCGTCCGTGAGGCGGACCAGGACCCCGCGCCGGTCGCTGGGGTCGGGCAGGCGCTCCACCAGACCCTTCGTGGTCAGGCGGTCGATACGGTTGGTCATCGTGCCCGAGGTGACCAGCGTCTGCGTGAGGAGCTGCCCCGGCGAGAGCTGGTAGGGGGCGCCCGCGCGGCGCAGCGCGGTCAGGACGTCGAACTCCCAGGGCTCCAGACCGTGCTCGGCGAAGGCCAGTCTGCGAGCCCGGTCCAGGTGCCGGGCGAGCCTGCTCACCCGGCTGAGCACCTCGAGCGGTTCCACGTCGAGGTCCGGGCGCTCCCGGCGCCATGCTGCGACCAGCCGATCGACCTCGTCCTCCATGGCGATCAGTGTAATGGTTGTGTCGATGTGAAGTCTCTTGATGTCAAACTTCTTGATGTCGAGTTAGGGTGTGGAGGGTGTGGGTACCTGTCCGCAGGCTGCCCCGAGTGCGAGGAGGCGCTCCGCGCCCGTGGCCACCGGCCCCCTCTGGGACCCCGCCCCGTACCTGCGGCGTACCGGTCACCGTGCCCGCCCCTTCCTCGACCTCCTCGACCTCCTCGCCCGTGTCCCCGCACTCCCCGGCGATCCGCCCCGCACCGCCGACCTCGGCTGCGGCACCGGCCACGTCACCGCGCTGCTCGCCGAGCGCCGGCCGCTCGCCCGCGTCGCCGGCTACGACCACTCGCCCGAGATGCTCGGTACGGCGGATGCCGGCCACGCGGGCCCCACCCCCGGCGGCGGCCGGATCGGCTTCGCCCGCGCCGACGTCCGCACCTGGGCGCCCGGGCCGGGCCGTACGACCTGATCGTCAGCAACGCAGCCCTGCACCGGATCCCCGGACACGCGGACCGGTTCGCGGACTGGATGGCGGGTCTCGCGCCCGGCGGCACCCTCGCCTTCCGTGATTCCCCGGAGCGGCTGCATGAATGTCCTAGTTCTTCCGGTGCCCGATCAGCCGGGGCTTCTGCTTCAGGCCGTCCAGGCCGTGCCAGGCCAGGTTGACCAGGTGCGCGGCCACCTCCGCCTTCTTCGGCTTGCGGACGTCCAGCCACCACTGGCCGGTCAGCGCCACCATCCCGACCAGCGCCTGTGCGTACAGCGGAGCCAGCTTCGAATCGAAGCCGCGGTTCTTGAACTCGCGGCCCAGGATGTCCTCCACCTGCGTGGCGATGTCCGAGATGAGGGAGGCGAAGGTGCCGGTCGACTGCGGGATCGGGGAGTCACGGACCAGGATGCGGAACCCGTCCGTGTACTCCTCGATGTAGTCCAGCAGGGCGAACGCCGCCTGCTCGCACAGCTCCCGCGGATGACCCGCGGTCAGCGAACCCGTCACCATGTCCAGCAGACGCCGCATCTCGCGGTCCACCACCACCGCGTACAGGCCCTCCTTGCCGCCGAAGTGCTCGTACACCACGGGCTTGGAGACCCCGGCCTTCGCCGCGATCTCCTCCACCGACGTGCCCTCGAAGCCCTTCTCGGCGAACAGGGTGCGGCCGATCTCCAGCAGTTGCTGACGGCGCTCCGCGCCGGTCATCCGGGTGCGGCGGGCACGCCGCGGCCTGTCATTGCTCGGGGTGCTGCTGGAGTCGGTCGCCACGGCGACCATCATGCCGCCTCGGCCGACTCCCGCCCGCGCCGGGAGCCGTCTTCCCCGGTGTCACGACGCGAATCGATACGCGAGCGTGACGGCCAGCGCACGTCGTACGCCCAGCCCAGCTTCTCGGACCAGCGGATCAGCCGGGCACTCGAATCGATCTGTCCCCGCTCCACACCGTGCCGCGCGGACGTCGGATCGGCGTGGTGCAGGTTGTGCCACGACTCGCCGCAGGACAGTACCGCCAGCCACCACACGTTGCCCGAACGGTCCCGCGACCTGAACGGCCGCTTGCCCACCGCATGGCAGATCGAGTTGATCGACCACGTCACATGGTGCAACAACGCCACCCGGACGAGTGACCCCCAGAAGAAGCCCGTGAACGCACCCCACCAGGACATCGTCACCAGACCGCCGATCAGCGCCGGCAGCGCCAGCGACACCCCCGCCCACAGCAGGAACTGGCGGGAGATCGCGCGCAGCGTCCGGTCCCTGATCAGATCCGGCGCGTACTTGTCCTGCGGAGTCTGCTCCTCGTCGAACATCCAGCCGAGATGAGCCCACCACAGGCCCTTCATCAGCGCCGGCAGCGACTCCCCGTACCGCCACGGCGAGTGCGGGTCGCCCTCCGCGTCCGAGAACTTGTGGTGCTTGCGGTGGTCCGCCACCCACCGCACCAGCGGTCCCTCCACCGCCATCGAACCCGCCACCGCCAGCGCGATCTTCAGCGGCCGCTTCGCCTTGAACGAACCATGCGTGAAATGACGGTGGAAACCGACGGTGATGCCGTGGCAGCCGAGGAAGTAGAAGAACACCAGCAGCCCGAGATCCAGCCAGCTCACCCCCCAGCCCCAGGCCAGCGGTACCGCCGCCAGCACCGCCAGGAACGGAACGATGATGAAGGCCAGCAGCGTGATCTGCTCGATCGAACGCTTGCGCTCCCCGCCCAGTGTGGCGGAAGGGACGGCTGCGGAACCGGCGCCGGCTCCGGGGCCGGAGGCGAGCGGCTCCTTCGAGGCTTCGTCAATGACGTCAGGACGTGAGGTCATACGTGTCCCCTGTGGGATATGAGGGCTGAGGGTGGTGCCGGGCCCCTGGAACCGAGCGGCACTTCCTACGGGACCGTAACCTACGGCATCGTAAGTATGGCAGTGCGCGGCCCGGCGGCAAGAGCCCACGAGCCTGCGCGTTCCGGCCGCCGCCTATCCTGGAAACCGGTCGGACAGCGCGGTCCGCTCTGAGTACCTACTTCCCGGATGTCCGGCCCGTATGCGGCGCCAGCCGCCCGGAGACGCCGTCCGGGCCCTCCAGACCAGCTTCAACACTGCAAGGAGCCGCACCTGTGAGCAGTGCCGACGACCAGGCCGTGTCCACGGCGACCACGAGCAGCGAACTGCGGGCCGACATCCGCCGACTGGGTGACCTCCTCGGAGAGACCCTCGTCCGCCAGGACGGCCCCGAACTCCTCGACCTCGTCGAGAAGGTCCGCCGACTGACCCGCGAGGACGGCGAGGCCGCAGCCGAACTGCTGCGCGGCACCGAACTCGACACCGCCGCCAAGCTGGTCCGCGCCTTCTCCACCTACTTCCACCTGGCGAACGTCACCGAGCAGGTGCACCGCGGCCGCGAACTGCGCGCCCGCCGCGCCACCGAAGGCGGACTGCTCGCCCGCACCGCCGACCGCCTCAAGGACGCCGATCCCGAGCATCTGAGCGAAACCGCGCGGCACCTCAACGTCCGCCCGGTCTTCACCGCCCACCCCACCGAGGCCGCACGCCGCTCCGTCCTCAACAAGCTGCGCCGCATCGCCGCCCTCCTCGACACCCCCGTCATCGAGAGCGACCGGCGCCGCCTCGACACCCGCCTGGCCGAGAACATCGACCTCGTCTGGCAGACCGACGAACTGCGCGTCGTCCGTCCCGAACCCGCCGACGAGGCCCGCAACGCCGTCTACTACCTCGACGAACTCCACGCCGGCGCCGTCGGCGACGTCCTCGAGGACCTCACCGCCGAACTCGCACGCGTCGGCGTCACCCTCCCCGACGACACCCGCCCCCTCACCTTCGGCACCTGGATCGGTGGCGACCGCGACGGCAACCCCAACGTCACCCCCCAGGTCACCTGGGACGTCCTCATCCTCCAGCACGAACACGGCATCAACGACGCCCTGGAGATGATCGACGAACTCCGCGGATTCCTCTCCAGCTCCATCCGCTACGCCGGTGCCACCGAGGAACTGCTGACCTCCCTGCAGGCCGACCTCGACAACCTCCCCGAGATCAGCCCCCGCTACAAGCGCCTCAACGCCGAGGAGCCCTACCGGCTCAAGGCCACCTGCATCCGCCAGAAGCTCGAGAACACCAAGCAGCGCCTCGCGCAGGACACCCCCCACCAGCCCGGCCGTGACTACCTCGGCACCGGCCAGCTCCTCGCCGACCTGCGGATCATCCAGGCCTCCCTGCGCGAACACCGCGGCGGCCTCTTCGCCGACGGCCGCCTCGCCCGCACCATCCGTACCCTCGCCGCCTTCGGCCTCCAGCTCGCCACCCTCGACCTGCGCGAACACGCCGACGCCCACCACCACGCCCTCGGCCAGCTGTTCGACCGGCTCGGCGAGGAATCCTGGCGCTACACCGACATGCCCCGCGAGTACCGCACCAAGCTCCTCGCCAGGGAACTCCGCTCGCGCAGGCCCCTCGCCCCCACCCCCGCACCCGTCGACGCGGCCGGCGAGAAGACCCTCGGTGTCTTCCAGACCGCCAAGCGCGCCCTCGAGATCTTCGGTCCCGAAGTCATCGAGTCCTACATCATCTCCATGTGCCAGGGCGCCGACGACGTCTTCGCCGCCGCCCTCCTCGCACGGGAGGCCGGACTGATCGACCTCCACGCCGGCTGGGCGAAGGTCGGCATCGTCCCCCTCCTGGAGACGACGGACGAACTCAAGGCCGCCGACACCATCCTCGAGGACATGCTCTCCGACCCGTCCTACCGGCGCCTCGTCGCGCTGCGGGACGACGTCCAGGAAGTGATGCTCGGCTACTCCGACTCCTCCAAGTTCGGCGGTATCACCACCAGCCAGTGGGAGATCCACCGCGCCCAGCGCCGGCTGCGCGACGTCGCCCACCGCTACGGCGTACGCCTGCGCCTCTTCCACGGCCGCGGCGGCACCGTCGGCCGCGGCGGCGGCCCCACCCACGACGCCATCCTCGCCCAGCCCTGGGGCACCCTCGAAGGCGAGATCAAGGTCACCGAACAGGGCGAGGTCATCTCCGACAAGTACCTCATCCCGGCACTCGCCCGGGAGAACCTGGAGCTGTCCGTCGCCGCCACCCTCCAGGCGTCCGCCCTGCACACCGCACCCCGCCAGTCCGACGAGGCACTCGCCCGCTGGGACGCCGCCATGGACGTCGTCTCCGACGCCGCCCACGACGCCTACCGCAAGCTCGTCGAGGACCCCGACCTGCCGACGTACTTCCTGGCCTCCACGCCGGTCGACCAGCTCGCCGACCTGCACCTGGGCTCACGGCCCTCCCGCCGCCCCGGCTCCGGCGTCTCGCTCGACGGACTGCGCGCCATCCCCTGGGTGTTCGGCTGGACCCAGTCCCGCCAGATCGTCCCCGGCTGGTACGGCGTCGGCTCCGGCCTCAAGGCCCTGCGCGAGGCCGGCCTCGACACCGTGCTCGACGAGATGCACGAGCAGTGGCACTTCTTCCGCAACTTCATCTCCAACGTCGAGATGACCCTCGCCAAGACCGACCTCAGGATCGCCCAGCACTACGTCGACACCCTCGTCCCCGACGAGCTGGGCCACGTCTTCGACGCGATCAGGGCCGAGCACGAGCTCACCGTCGCCGAAGTCCTCCGCGTCACCGGCGAGCCCGGACTCCTGGACGGCACACCGGCCCTCAAGCAGACCCTCACCATCCGCGACGCCTACCTCGACCCCATCTCCTACCTCCAGGTCGCCCTCCTCAAGCGCCAGCGCGACGCGGCCGCCGCCGGTGACCCGGCCGACCCGCTGCTCGCCCGCGCCCTGCTGCTGACCGTCAACGGTGTGGCGGCGGGCCTGCGCAACACCGGCTGACCCCGGCGACACGACACAGCCGACAAGGCGGCACGACGGAGGTGCCCCCGGGCCGTACGGCCCGGGGGCACCTCCGTGTTCCTCACACCACCAGGAACGCCGCCGTCACCAGTGACACCCCCGACAACCCCATCACCCACGCCACCCGCGTCCGCAGCAACCCGCCCGCCACCACCACCGACGCCAGCATCAGCGCCCCGCCCAGCGGCACCCACGCGTGGAGAACCCCCGCGGAACCGGAACGGACCACCTCGTTGCCGTCCGGCTTCACGACGACGGTGTACGTCCGCCCCTCCGCCACGGCCGCGTTGTTCTCCAGAACGACCTCGGCCCGCGGCTGCGACCCCGGCGACGACGGCGTGTACGCCCCCGTACAGGTCCGCCCACCGCAGGACGTCACCGCGACCGTGCCCTGCTCGCGCCCCTTCGTCAGCATCGCGTACTGCGCCGTACCCCACGACCCCCACACACCCGCGACCAGGATCAGCACGGCGACCGTGCCCATCACCGCGAACCGGCCGAAGCGCAGCGCGGCGGACGGACCCCGGGAGGACGAGACGGCAGAAGGCATGGCCGAGATCCTTGGCCATGCCCTTGCGGTCGGTCAACTCCGTGCGGGGTCCGCACACGCGCACATCAGCGCGGCGTGAGGGCCAGCAACTTCGCGATCCACTCGTCGAAATGGGGACAGGCGGCTCGCAGAGCGGCCAGACCCAGGTCCATCACCGCCACCGGGCCGTCCTGTGTTTTCACATACCTCGGGTACAGCTTGAGGATCCGCTTGGAGGGAGCTGTCTCGGGCTTGTCGTTCACCTTCTCGGGTCCCCCGGCCTTGTCGGCCTGGCGCTTGAGCTCATGGGCCAGAGCCGGGTCGTCGGCCCAGTCCCCGAGCTGTTCCGCCGCCGCGAAGACCCAGGTCTCCGTCTCGTGCAGGACGACATGGGGAAGAAAACGAGGATGGCCGACGTGTTCCGCGAGGCGCCGCTCGACATGCGTCACCTTGCCCACGGGCGAGCCGCCCGGCCGGTCCGACATCCCCGGACTGTCCTGAGGGAGGCCGTAGTAATCAAGAAGCGTGGTGACCGCTGCCCAATGAGTGCCGGCCAGTAACTTGCGCAGGTCTCTCTCGATCTTCGCCCACTTGCTGACCCCGCCCTTGCCCGCTGCACCGCCCGCCGGCATCCGGGTCATCAGGATGGTCGGCACCAGGCAGATGCCGTACTCCGCCAGTTCGGGCGCGAGGAAGTCGTTGACCATGTTCTCCTCGGTCTGACCCTCGCACAGCACCCCCACCATGATCATTCCGGGCGGCCCCGCAACGGCAGTTCCGGCGAGGGCCTGCCACCGAGTACGTTCTTCTCCCACAGCTCCCCGAGGGAGTAGTCCTCCAGCCATCCCTGGAGTTCCTCGGGATCCGGACGCCGTAGCTCCGTCGCTCCGTCCTCGCGCTCCACCACCACGATGTCGTCGAGTGAGAACTGGTTCAGCAGGGTCACGGACTGTGTGGCGATCACAATCTGACTGCGTACGGCGGCCGACCGGAGCATGTCCGCCAGCTGGACGATTGCGTAGGGGTGCAGCCCGAGTTCCGGCTCGTCGAGTGTGAAGAGGGCCGGCGGGTCGGGCTGGAGGAGCAGGACGCACAGGCAGATGTAGCGCAAGGTGCCGTCCGAGAGCGCCTCCGCGGGAAACACTGCGTCGACCCCCTCCTGCATCCAGCGCAGGCGGATCCTCCCGCCCGGCTCCTCCTTCAGCAGGAAGTCCCGGAAGAACGGCGCCACGGACTTGATGGCCCGCACAATGCGCCGATAGGACTTGGGTTCACCCTCGCGCAGCCGCAACAGGAAGGCCGCAAGGTTCGCCGCGTCCGGGCGCAGCGCCTCGTTGTCCGCCTCGTACCCGAACTGCTTGACCGGCGCCTCACGACTGGTGTCCTGGAAGTGGAAGACACGGCAGCCGGCGAGGATGTGCCGCACCGGGCCCGCCAGGCGGGAGAGCTGCTCCTCCTCCTTCTGCCGCAGCAGTGATTCGCGGTGTCCACGGCCGAAGCTCTCCTCCATCGGGAGACCGGGACCCGGCTCGTGGAAGTGCCCCTTCTCCTCGGCGAAGACGAAGTTGTCGTTCGCCGCAGGGACGAGGTGCGCCTCATACCGATACGGGGGAGCACAGACCTTGAGCCGGATGCCTTTCCCGGTGCCGCGTCCCGCGAACTGCAGGGCCTGGGCGCCACCGTGGATGCCCGCCTGGAGCGCCAGGTCGCCGTCCGCCATCCACCCCAGCAGTTCGAGTGCGCCGACGACGTTGCTCTTGCCCGCACCGTTGGCACCGACCAGTACGGTCACGCCCTCGCCCAGCTTCAGCGTGCTGGATCGGATGGAGGCGTATCCCTCTACGGTCACCTCTGAGAGCTTGTACGACGGCATGGCCCCAACCCTAGGTCAGGGCCCCGGGCGGATGAGGGGCAGAGCGCCAACAGATGATCTGTTGCGGTCGTTCGTCCACAGCCGACCGGGGCATACTTCTGGCCCGTCGGGCATGGTCGATAGGCTGGACCACCTGCTGTGATCCGGCCACCGGCAGGGAAACAGACGAGACAGCGAGATACGGAAAGGGGCGTCGCGGTCATGCGAGACGGCAGGTGGACCACTGTCACCGAGTCGCAGTTCCAGCACGAGCGCAGCGGACTGCTGTATCTCAAGGAGAGGCTCCCGGACACCGAGCCCTACCGCGCCTGGTCGAACTTCACCTTCACCGCCCACAGCGGCCACGTCCGCGAGGTCGACCTGCTGGTCGCCGCTCCGGCCGGTCTCTTCCTGGTGGAACTGAAGAACTGGCAGGGCACGGTCACCTCCTCGGGAGCGAGCTGGGTGCAGACCCTCCCCGGCGACCGCACCCGCCTCCACCGCAACCCCCGCCACCTCGCCAACCAGAAGGCGAAGGAGCTCAAGGGCCTGCTCAGGGACGCCCTGCGGAAGACCGACCCCCGGCGTCACGTCCCCTACATCCAGGAACTGATCTTCTTCACCGACCCCGGTCTGCGCATCCGGCTCGCGCCCAGCGACCTGGCGGGCGTCTTCGGCAAAGCCGGGCACAGCGGGCTGGGCGACGTCCTCGCCGAACTCCAGCGTCCCGCGCGTGACGTCAAGTCGGGCGTCGACCGCGAGTTCTCCCGCGGGCTGGGCAAGCTCCTGGCCGAGGTCGGCATCGGCCGTTCCGATGCCGAGTTCCACGTCGGCACCTACCGCCTGGACCGCACCCCTTTCGACACCGGGCCGAACTGGGCCGACTACCTCGGCCGTCACGACTCCCTGAGCAAGACCCGCCGCGTACGCATCTACCTGCGCGAACGCGGAGCGGACCGGCAGGCCCGCGAGTCCATCAGCCACACCGCCGAGCGCGAGGCACGCGCACTGGAAGGCCTCAGACACCCGGGCCTGGTCGCCCTGGAGAACTTCGACGAGAACGGCCACAGCGCCGGCCCCGCCCTGCTGTACGCCTACGACCCGCGCACGCTCCGCCTGGACGACTACCTCCTCCAGTACGGCGCGAAGCTGGACGCCCAGGCACGGGCCGCCCTCCTGCGCCGCCTGGCCGAGACCGTCCACTACGCGCACCGCCACCTCCTCTTCCACCGCGCCCTGCACGCCCGCGCCGTCCACGTGCTGCCCGGCCCGCGCACCGGAACCGGCAGCGACGAGGACCGCTGGCTCAACCCGGTTCTCCAGATCGCCGAATGGCAGACGGCGGTCCGCCATCCCCGCCCCCAGGGTGTCGCGGGAGGCTCCGGCTCCTCCCTGAGCAGCGGACACGAGATCATCCCGTCGAACAACCTCGCCGCGTACGTCTCCGAGGCCGCCGACCCCTATCTCGCCCCCGAGGTGACCGCGAAGTCCCCGGACCCCACCGCCCTCGACGTCTTCGGGCTGGGCGTACTCGGCTATCTGATCTTCACCGGCAAACCCTCCGCGAGCAGCCAGGCGGAACTGGGCGCCAGGCTCGAACAGGGACGCGGGCTCGTGCCCTCCGCCGTGGCCGACGGCCTGACCAAGGACGTCGACCAGATCATCCTGGACGCCACGGCCTTCGACCCGCACCGCCGCGGAGTTCCTGGAGTGGCTCGACGTCGTCGAACAGGGACTCAGGCCCGCGAGGCCCGAGCCGCAACCGACCCCGGAAACCCCGGGCGAGGAGGGCGACCCGCTGGAGGCCGCCCCGGGCGACGTCGTCGGCCGCCGCTTCCGCATCAAGCGCAGCCTGGGCCAGGGCTCCACCTCCCGCGCCCTGCTCGCCGAGGACCTCGAACGCGACAAGGCGCCGGTCGTCCTCAAGATCGCCCGCAAGGACAAGTACGCCGAGGCGCTGCGCCGCGAGGCCGACGTCCTGTCCAAGCTGCGCAACGACTCCAAGGTCATCCACCCGGCCCTGTCCGAGCCGATCCGCATCGGCCCGCGCACCGTCCTCGTCCTCGACCACGCCGGCGACCGCACCGTCGCCCGCCAGCTGCGCGAGCGGGGCCCGCTCCTCACCGACCAGCTGGAGACCTACTCCACCTACCTCTTCGCCGCCGTCGACTTCCTCGACGGCGAAGGCGTGTGGCACCGCGACCTCAAGCCCGACAACATCGCCATCCGGGTCCGCCCCAACGGCACCCGGCAACTGGTCCTCTTCGACTTCTCCCTCGCCGGCCTCGACGTGGACGCCGTCCGGGCCGGCACCGAGGGCTACCTCGACCCGTTCGTCGAGAACATCACCCGGGGCCGATACGACGCCCATGCCGAGTGGTACGCCCTGGCCGTCACCCTCCACGAGATGGCCTCCGGGGAACTGCCCCAGTGGGGCGACGGCTCCGTCCTCGCGCGCCAGACCGACCCCAAGAAGTGGCCCCACCCCAGGATGGGTGTGGCTCTGTCTGAGTGAGATCCCGAGTCAGGCTTGAAGTGCGTATATGTGCTGGTCGGGTAAGGGATGGAGTCGTTCGTGCTCCTTCCGCGTGTGGAAGATCCAGTAGTCGGGGAAGTCGCCGTTGCTGATGACGGCGCGGAGGGTGAGGACGGCTTCGGCGCCGGGGACGGTCCACCTGCTGCCGGTGATGTCGAGTCTGTCGGCGACCAGATGGCGGGCTGCTCCTTCGACGGCGCCGCTGGCGATCGGCCAGCCGGCGGCCAGGGCCTGGTCGTAGTGGACGAAGTCGGCGTTGTTGTCCAGGTATCGGCAGGCTTTGTCCGCGGCGGCGCGCTGGTCGTCGCTGAGGTGGTGGCGGTCGGCTTCGGCGCGGATGTCGTGGGCGGCGCCGGGGGCGTCGCCGGCCAGGATCCGGGCGGCCTTGCTGCCGACCCAGTCCTCGGTGGCGGGATCGGTGGCGGTGTGGAAACAGCGAGCGGCTGCCCACAGCTTCTCGATCACGTGGACGATGTCGAGGACGATGTGGATCGTGACATTGCGGCGGGCGGCCTCGGCCTGGATCAGCTCCCGCTGGTGGGTGGCGCCGTCGATCAGTACGACCCAGGTCCGCCTGTGCTCGGGGTCGCGGGCTTCGGCCTGGTCGAACGCGGCGGCGATGACGGTTTCGGCGTCCTCGCGGACGGAGGCGGTGAGCCATTTCGCCCGCGCGGTGGGTCCTTTGCGGACGGTGCGGTGGCCGGTGCGGCCGCCGGGCGGGGCGATGACGTCGTGCGGGCGGCGGACGGCAGGCTCGGCGTCGTGGACGACGGCGAGGGTGGCCATCCTTTTGCGGCAGGACTTCTCCCCGGCCGCGAGCCGGGTGCGGAAGGTGCGCCGGGCCCTGGCGGCGGCCTTCGCGGTGGCCTCGCGCAGGTGGCCCGGGCGCATCACGATTCCCTTCTGGTCGACACTGAGCACCAGCAGCGTCCCGGCCGGGGCCGGCGCGGGGGTGCGGGCCGTATAGAACGCGGCGACGTCCACGGCCGCGGCCCGCACCAGATCCTCCACCTGGCGTTTGCCCACCACCCGGCCCCCGCAGCCGCGGTCGATCGCTTCCAGCGCGGTGTCGTAGGAACTACGGACCGCTTCGAGGACCGCGAGGCGGCGCAGTCCCAGACTGTGCCGGCCGTGGGGCAGGCCCAGCATGGCGTCGGCGGGGTAGAGGTTGGTCATGCCCGCGCCGCGCAGGGCGCACCGGGTCACGGTCACCGGCCCCAGCACGGTGGCCAGTTGCCGCCGGTGGCCCTTCTCCAGCCGGCTCCGGCCGCCGGCGAGCGCAGCCCGCTCCCGCGGACCGAGGGCGGACAGGTGGTCCTCTTCGTGGCGGGCCCGCCACTGGAGATGGGCCTGCAGGAGCAGTCGCCCCAGCTCCCGGGAGCCCGCTTCGACGTCGGCCTCCACCTGTTCATGCGTCGCGGTGAGTGCTTCAGGGCCGGAGAGGCGGGTGGTCAGCAAAGTGAGGGAAGAAAACACGCGGGCAAAGGGGTCAGCCGCCGCGGCCGTTTCATACGCTGCGTTCATCGGGCTCTCGTCCTCGGACAGTGGCGAATTCGGTTGGCACCATCGACGCTAGGGACGAGAGCCCGGCCCCACACCGGCGCGACGCCGCCCGTCGGCCGCGGCTTCCCGCTCCGGCGCACCCGCTCCCGCCCTCCGCGCGCCGCCCCACGCGAACAGGCCCGGCTCGTCCTCGGCCAGCCAGCCCCGCTCCACCAGCCGTTTCAGCTTCGAACGGAACCCCTCCACCTTGTTCTTGTCCGTCGACAACCCCAGCGCGGCGCACAGATGATGCGCCCGCATCGGATGCACCGCGTCCTGCAACACCTCGACGACGTCCCGGTACGAGCGCGGCAGCACATCCGCCTCAAGCCCCGGCTCCCACTGCGGCACCAGCCGCACCCCGACCGGCGATCCCGCCCCGCTCCCCTCCACCGGCACTTCCCCCGCGGCCTCGTCCACGGACACCCTCACCGCCCCGTCGCCGGACAGGATCTCCGTCATCGTCTCCCGGGTGATCTCCAGCCGGGACAGCCTCTCCTCCCGGTCAGCAACTCGCCTGGTCAACTCTGCGATCTGGGAGCGCAGTTCGGCGATTTCCTCCCGCGCGGCAGCCTCCCGCCGATCGAGCTCCTCCAGCCACGACACCATCGCCGCCTCCAAGACCACGTCTCAGGACACGACGATCCGCCGTCCGCGCACGAACGGCAACGGCGCACGGCATCACCAGCTCACTGAAGAAGAGCCGCACCCCCCCAGGATCGCCTCCGAGGCCTTCGACTCGGCCCTCCGGGACGGCCTCACCGAGTTCTTCGAGTGTGCCCTGCACCGCGACCACCGCAAGCGGTTCCCCGACCTGAAGGAGATGCAGCGCGCCTGGCAGCGCGTCTTCGCCGGGCCGCGGCTGGACGACGTGACCGTGTCGATCGAGGACCGCGAGGAGTGGATCACCCTCAATCACGCGTGGGTCGTCAACGACCCGGGGGAGGAGCAGGCGGCCTGACGCGTGGCCGGCCGCCTGCTCGTCCTCTCCCGCTTCTCCGCTTTCCCCGCTCAGATTCGCCCCGCCGGGTCCGGCGGGAGGGCCCGGCTCTGGGCATTGGCGGCGGCCACGGAGGCGTGCAGCCGCTCGGCGGGGGAGGCGGGTCGGACCTGTGCCGGGTCCGCGTCCCACTCCCGGCCGCCGCCGACCGGCCGTAGCTGGAGGTAGGGGCCGACGTGGTCCATGACGATCCCGGCCCGGCCTGTGTACTCCTCGATGACGATCGTTCCGGCGGGTGGTGAGGGCGGGGTGGTTGTGTGCGGGTTCGGGAGGGGGCCGGGTGGGGGTGCGGTCACCGGTTCGTGCCGCTGTCGGTTCGGTTGTCGTCAGCGCTGCTCGGGCGAGCCGTTGCCTTGAGCACGTCTGCCGCGTTGGTGAGCACGGCGGTCAGGCGATGGGCCGTGGACAGATTCACCCGGCCCAGCTCCAGGAGCGGACGGTGCACGGTGGACGTCGTGCAGGACGCCAACTCCGGCCCGAGAGACGGCAGGATGATGCCATGCAGGGCGAGGGCGGCGCTGAGCTCGTCGGAGACGGCGAGCGCGGAGGCGAGGGGGTTGTCCGGGAACGGATAGGCGAACGGGACGGTCGGGTTCGTGCGTTCGGTTCGGGTGGGGGAGGGGTGATTGCTGCTGTTCATGCTCACAGCATGCTCTTGTGGGACTACGCTCGGTAGAGGTCGCGTGCCAGCAACGCGGTTGCGGGCAGTGAGCGGCACTTGGCCCCGCGGAACCGGCGGGCGCGCACAGAGAACATCGCAAGGGGGCACCGCCGATGGCAGGCCGACAGAACCGCAACCAGGACCTGGACCCGTACGCTTCGCCGCGAACCTTCTTCGGCAGCGAACTCCGGCGGGTCCGAGAGGCCGCCGGCCTCTCGCAGGACCAGCTCGGTGAGCGGGTGTTCTGCTCGGGTACGTACATCGGCCAGTTCGAGTCTGCGACGAGGCGTCCGCAGCCGGACCTGTCCCGGCTCCTCGACGACGTCCTGGGCACCGGCGAGCACTTCCAGCGACTGTGCGAACTGGCCCGCAAGTCCAAGCACGCCGACTACTTCGCGGACGCGGCGGAGCTGGAGACACGGGCCAAGACGATCAGCGAGTACGCGCCGATGCTGGTGCCGGGGTTGTTGCAGACGGAGGGGTACGCGCGGGCGTTGACGCGGGCCACGCTGCCTTACGCGTCAGAGGATGAGGTGGAGGGGTACGTACGCGCCCGAGTCGAGCGTCAACGGATTTTGGACGATTCCGCAGGACCTCTGCTGTGGGAGATCGTTCACGAGGCAGCCCTGCGTGTGCCAGTTGGAGGAACGGACGTCATGGCTGAGCAGTTGGCCTGGCTTGCGAAGCTCGCTGGTACCCGTGGCGTGTTGATCCAGGTCCATCCATACGAGGCGGGGCCTCACACCTTCATGATGGGGGTGGTGTCTCTCATGACCTTCAGGGGCGCACCACCCGTTGCCTACGTAGAGGGCCCACACAGTGGCCAACTCATTGACGACCTGGCACTGGTTGAGCGATACCAAACGTCATACGATCTGGCCAGGGCCGCCGCATTGCCGCCGGGGGCGTCTCTCACTTTGATCGAATCGGTGGCGGAGGACTTGTCGAAACCATGACCACCCCGCTCGACCTGAGTAACGCGGTATGGCGCAAGTCGTCATACACCAACGGTGAAGGGGGCAACTGCGTCGAGATCGCAGAAGGCTTCCCTGGCTTGATGCCTGTCCGTGACAGCAAGCGCCCTCAAGGGCCAGCCATCCTCTTCGAGGTCGAGGGCTGGGCGTCCTTCGTGTCAGCTGTCAAGAAGGGGATGGTCGGTCCTCACTGACTCATGCCTCACAGTCCGCGCCAGCCCCGTCACTCACCTGATTGGCCGTCACGTTGCTGGAAGGGACCTATGCGGCAGCTGCCGCCCCCTCGCAAGCCTCTGACGCGCCGCAGCAGAAGGCGGCAGCCACGCAAGCCGCCGACATCCCGTCCGCCCGGGTGGCCGCCCGACTGTCCGGGAAGCGGGTCGAGGCGCTGTCCGAGCGCACCGAGACCTCCACGACGTGGGTGAACAAGAACGGCTCGCTCACCACCGAACTCACCGCCGGACCCATCCGGTTCGAGGACGGCGCCACCGGAAAGTGGCGCGAAGTCGACCTCGACCTGGAGCGGAGCACGGACGGCACGGTCGAACCCAAGGCTCACCCGCGCGGCCTGCAGATGGCGGGCAAGTCCGGCACGCCGGCGGCCTCGCTGAAGGCCGCGCGCGAGGCCAAGGCCACCGACCTGGTCACCCTCGGCGAGGGCGACCGGCAGATCACCCTGCAGTGGAAGGGCGGGCTGCCCAAGCCCGAACTTGACGGAACCCGGGCGGTCTACCCCGAGGCCCTGCCCGACGCGGACGTCGTCATCGAGGCCACCCGCACCGGCTTCGAGCAGTTCGTCGAGATCAAGAAGCGCCCCGCTTCCAATGACTACTCCTACACACTGCCGCTGAAGGCCAAGGGCCTGAAGGCCAAGCAACTTGGCGACGGCAGCGTCCAGTTCACCGACAAAAAGGGCAAGAAGCAGGCAGTGATGCCCGCGCCGGTGATGTGGGACTCCACCGTCGACAAGAGATCCGGTGAACACACCCACCAGGCCCGGGTCGGCATGAAGGTGGTACAGAAAGGTTCCTCCGTCGACCTGGTGATCACCCCGGACGCGGAGTTCCTCGCCGACCCGGAGACGAAGTACCCGGTGACGGTCGACCCCTCGACCTCCTCGCTGGGCAACGTCTTCGACACCTACGTCCAGCAGGGCACGACCGTCGACTGGTCCACCGACGTCGAACTGGACTTCGGCAACCCGGGGACCACGAACGCCGACGGCACCCCCCCGCACTGCGCAGTCCTTCATCACCTGGAACACCACCCCCGTCCAGGACGCCCTCGTCCTGGACGCCAAGCTGAGCCTGTGGAACTTCCACTCCGGCAACAACGCCGACTGCAAGGCGTACCCGTGGGAGGTGTGGTCCTCGCCCGCGGCATCCACCTCCAGCCGGTGGACCAACCGGCCGGTCATGACGGCGAAGAAGGCCACCTCCACCGAGACCCGCGGCAACACCTCGTGCACCAGCCAGCCCGACGGCTGGATCAACGCCGACGTGACCACGCTGGCGCAGGAGTGGGCCTCGGCCAAGGCCACCCGCGGCCATATGGGCATCCGCGCCACCGACGAGTCGGTTGCGGCGCAGTGGAAGCGCGTCAACTCCGCCAACGCTGCCACGAACCCACCGAAGCTGGTGGTCACCTACAACTACCGGCCGCGTACCGGCACCAAGCAGGAGGCCGGCCCGCCGTACTTCTCCTACAGCGGCGAGTACGTGGTCAACACCACTACGCCGATGCTGCGGGACACGTTCATCGACGCCGACGGTGACAAGGTCAACGGCACCTTCCAGATCTTCGACAACGCCACCAACACCCAGGTCGGCGACGTCATCGTCTCCAAGTACGTGCCCTCCGGGCAGGTCGCCTCGGTGACCGTCCCAACCGGGGTCCTGACCGACGGCAAGACGTACAAGTTCCGCACCAGCCCGTACGACGGCACGCACTACAACGCCGGCTGGTCAGCGTGGAAGACGTTTGCCGTTGACACCAAGGCGCCCTCCGCGCCCTCGAAGGTCACCTCGACGGACTACCCGTCGAACGCCTGGGTCAAGGGCGCCGGCCAGGCGGGCACCTTCACCGCCACCCCGCCCTCCGGCAGCGACCACCACTGGCTGGAGTGGTCGCTGGACGGCGTCGCCTGGACCAAGGTCACCACCAGCGGCTCCAGTGCCGCCAAGGCCATCTCCATCACTCCGCCGAAGGACGGCACCCACACCCTGCAGGTGCGCGCTGCGGACAAGGCGGACAACAAGTCTGAAGCGATCGAGTACACCTTCCACGCCGGTCCCGGCGGCTTCCTCCAGCCCTCCGGCGGCGAGCGCACTACCCGCCGCCTGCCGCTGGTCGCCGAAGCCGACGCGAGCAAGTACGACAAGGTCTCCTTCTCCTGGCGCCGCTCCGAGGCCGACGGCTGGGTGAAGATCCCCGTCGGGGACGTCACCGCCAACGGCAACGCCCTCACCGCCTGGCCCGTGGCGCTGACCAACGGTAAGAACGCACAGCTGGTGTGGAACGCCACCAGCACCGTCGACCCCGACGGCTCGGTGCAGATCAAGGCCGACTTCACCGGCCCCAACAGTGCCTCGGGCAGCACTGAGCCGCTGACCGTCGTCGTCGACCGCAGCGCCGATGGCGCCGCCACGCAGGAGATCGGTCCCGGCTCCGTGAACCTGCTCACGGGCACCTATTCGATCGATGAGGCGGACACCTCCTACTACGGCATAGGAGTGAACCGCACCGCCTCCTCCCGCACGCCCGACGCAGGGGCAAAGCAGGAGGGCCAAGCGGCGATCTTCGGCAAGGAGTGGGTAGCCGGCACGACAGCGGAACTGACCGACTCTGACTACTCCCATCTGAAGCAGATCTCCGCCACCGCCGTAGCCGTCGTCACTGCCGACGACAGCGAAATCCACTTCACCGCCAACGCGGCCAAGACCGGCTGGGTTCCCGAGCCCGGCGCGGAGCACCTCACCCTCAAGGGCAGCACCACTGGGTCCTTCACACTCACCGACAATCAAGGCGTGGTGACGGAGTTCGCCAAGCCCGACACCGACGCCACCACCTGGCAGGTCTCCAGCACTCTGCTGGACGGGCTGTCCAACTCCACGACCACAGTGGTCTCCGAGGCGGTGACGGTGAGCGGGGCGAAGCTGGCTCGTCCCAAGCGGATCATCGCCCCAACCTCGGCGGTGTCCGCGGCGACCTATAACACGACTCCGACCACCAAGGGCTGCCGGGTGCTGGAGTTTGTCTACGCCACCTCCACCACGGCCACGCTCGACTCCTTTGGCGACTACGCGGGACAGGTCAAGGAGGTCCTGCTCTATGCCACTGGCAAGGGAGGTTCCTCTGCGACCGCGAGGGCCGTGGCCACCTACCGCTATGACGCCGAAGGCCGTCTGCGCCAGGCGTGGAACCCCCGCCTGGCGCAGTCGACGCAAACTCAGTACGCGTACGACGCAGCGGGCCGTGTCACGTCCTACAGAATGTCCACCGACCAGCCGTGGACCTTCACCTATGGCAAAGCTGGTTCGGCCGCGGCCGCCGGTGAGGGCATGCTGCTCAAGGCGAACCGTCCGGCACTGAAGCAGGGCACCACGAACACGGTCGAGGGGACCGCGGCCACCACCGTCGTCTACGACGTCCCGCTCACCGGCACCGCGGCCCCCTACAAGATGGGTGCCTCGGACGTGAAGGCGTGGAGCCAGACCGACGCACCGACCGATGCCACCGCCGTGTTCCCGGCCGACGCCACGCCGACCTCGCATTCGGGCAGTGACCTCACCAGCGGCTCCTACGCACGCGCCAAGATCCATTACCTGGGCGTCTCCGGCCGCGAGGTCAACTCCGCGTCTCCAGGTGGACACATCACGACCACGGAGTACGACCGGGCGGGTAACACGGTGCGCGAACTGACCGCGGCCAACCGGGCCGTCGCCCTGGGGCTTGCCACTGCCGACAAGGCGGCCCAGGCGGACCTCGGCATCGCCCAGCTCACCAGCGCTGAACGCGCGGACCTGCTCGCCACGCGGACCGTCTATAACGACACCGGCACGCGCGAGCTGGAGAGGTTCGGATCGCTGCACCGGATCAACCTCACCACAGACCTGAAGTCTGGTACGACTACCCTCGTTTCGGCCGACTCCTCGGTCACCGCCCGCACCTGAACGGTCAACGAGTACGACGAAGACCGTCCCACAGACGGCACCGCCAAGATCAAGGATCAGATCACCGAGACGACGGTCGGCGCCCAGGTCCGGGAGCACCCCACCGTCCACGGCGAGACCCGGGTCACGCGGACCGTTCACGACTGGGCCAAGGGACAGCCGGTCAAGACGATCCAGGACCCGAACGGGCTGGCTCTGACCACGGTGAGGGGATATGACACCCAGGGACGGATTACCAAAGAACAGCTGCCTGGGGCCAGCGGCACCGATGCCGCGACCCAGGTGACCACCTACTGGTCCGCCGCCGGCAGCGGCACCTGCGCCGGCCGCCCGGAGTGGGCCGACCTGCTCTGCTCCACCGGCCCGGCCGGGGCCATCACCGGCGGCGGCAGCAATCCCACCCAACTGCCCACTAACACCTATGAGTACGACTCGTGGGGCAACACCACGGTGGAGATCGCCACCGCCAACGGCGTCACCCGGACCAGCAGCACCACATACGACGGTGCCGGCCGCCCGACCACCGCAATCGTGACCGGCGGCACGGGGCAGGCTGTCCCGACCACCACCATCGACTACGACAGCACCACCGGCCGCGCGCTGACGAGCAGCTCGACCACAGCCGGCACCATCACCAAGACGTACGACACCCTCGGCCGCCAGATCTCCTACACGGATGCCGACGGCGGGACCACCAGGGCCGAGTACGACCTGCTCGACCGCCCCGTCAAGACTACGGACAATTCACCGTCGACCGTCACATACGCGTACGACACGGCGGTTGAGCCGCGGGGCCTGGCGACCAAAGCCACGGACTCGGTCGCGGGCGCCTTCCAGGCCACGTACGACGCGGATGGAATCCCGAGCACCGAGAAACTGCCCGGCGGATACAGCCTGAACGTGGGGAGGAACCCCGCGGGCGAGATCACCGAACGCGCCTACACGCGTGACTCAGACGGCACGCTGGTGTACTCCGACACGGTCACCTCGTCGGTGCACGGCCAGGCCACCTCGCACGCCGGGTGGTCGGACCAGACGCACCGCTACGACGCAGTCGGCCGACTGGCCGAGGTCCAGGACACGTCGGCGACGATCTGCACCCGGCGGTCCTACACCTTCGACGCACGCGCAAACCGCAAGTCGCTGACCACGGCCACCAGCGCGCCGGGCATGGACTGCCCGACCAGCGGCGGCACAACCGTGGCCAGCACCTACGACAGCGGCGACCGCCTCGTAGACAGCGGCTACACCTACGACGCCTTCGGCCGCACCACGGCCCTGCCCGGAGAGGGCACAATCGGCTATTACGCTAACGACCTCGTCTACCAGCAGACCGCCGACGGCAGGCGGCAGACGTGGCAGCTGGACGCGAACCTGCGTCTGCGGTCGTGGACGACGGAGTCGGGCAGCGGCAGCACCTGGACCCAGACCGGGTCCAAGGTGAACCACTACGGCGGTGACGACGACGCACCACGCTGGATCGTCGAGAACACGACCACCGGAGAGATCAGCCGCAACGTCGACTCGCTCTCCGGCGACCTCGGCGCCATCACTGGCCAGACCGGCGGGACTGTGCTGCAACTCAGCACCATCCACGGCGATGTCGCCCTCCAGCTCCCGCTGGACACGTCCCAGGCTCCGATGGCACTGGACAGCGACGAGTACGGCAAACCCAGGACCGGCCAGTCCCCCACCCGCTACAACTGGCTCGGCACCAAGCAGCGCTCCAGCGAGACGGTCACCGGCCTCAGCCTCATGGGCGTCCGGCTCTACAACCCCGCGACCGGACGCTTTCTGTCGACCGACCCGGTCTTTGGAGGCAACGCCAACGCGTACGAATACTGCGTGGGCGACCCCGTCAACTGCTACGACCTCAACGGAACCTTCCGCTACAGCTACTGGAAGAACCCGTGGTGGTCGCCCATCCAGTATGGGTGTGGCTCCTTTGGAGGGACGGCCCTAGCTGCGTGAACTGCGGCTTGAGGCACGCCCGAGTGATCGACTCGACCACGACAGCGGGTCACGCGGTGACCGGCACCCTCCGCGCTGTCGATCTTGATGCGACGCGCGGGCGTGACCTGCTGGTTCCGAAAGGATCTCCACGACCGGCAGTCGAGCCCAACCGGCAAATGCCCAGCTCAGCCTGTCCCTCCAAAGGAGCCACACCCATCCAGTATTACTGGGTGCAAGTCAAGTTCACACGCAGAGAGACGGGGCGGCTGGCCGCGGGAGCGGCAGCAGCTGCCGGTTTGCTCGGTATCGTGAAGGACTATGTCCCCGGCAACTGGAAGCATGCCGTCAACGCCGCGCGCTACTACTCTTGGTACGTTGCCACTTCGGCTGGCTACATCTACAGCTTCACCAAGAGCTGCGCCGTCCTGCGGGGAGGCTGGGCCAGGAGCAGATGGGGAGGAAGGCCCTATCCTATACCCCCCACGGTCTGGAGGACTTAGGTGCTGACTCCGTGAACCCTGAAGAGCAACCGATGATGACGACCTCTGGTCGTCTGATGGCCGCGGCTGAAGCACTCGCATGTGTGACCCTGGCCGGGATGTGCATCGCCATGGCCCTGACAGGGGACCACCTCGCCTGGCTATTCGGCTTCGGAAGCCTGAGCTTTGCATGGGACCTGTGGCGCAGGCTCGGTAAGGCGAAGGCCAACTCGAACCCGATGGGTCAGCACGACCGCTGACGCGTCCCTATCAGGACAGAGGGTCTGCCGTGGGCACCACGGCAGACCCTCTGTGTGAGGGCAACCGTCGACGCTCGGAGGGATGGTGACTGGGTCGACGCCGGCAAGGACGGCTGCAGCACCCGCAACGAAGTCCTCCTCGAAGAGGCCGTCAACGCGCCCGAACAGTCCGGGCGCTGCACGCTGACCGGCGGCACCTGGTACAGCCCCTACGACGACACCTACGTCAACGGCGCCCGCGGCCTCGACATCGACCACCTCGTCCCCTTGGCCGAAGCCTGGGACTCCGGCGCCGGCACCTGGACGGCAGCCGAGCGCGAGGCCTACGCCAACGACCTCGACGACCAGCGGGCCCTCATCGCCGTCACCGCCCGCTCCAACCGGTCCAAGGCCGATCAGGATCCCGCCACCTGGCAGCCCCCGGCCGAGACCTACCGCTGCCAGTACTACACCGACTGGGTCACCATCAAGACCCGGTGGCAACTCGCCATCGACCCCGCCGAACAGACCGCCCTCGAGGAGCTCGCCGACGCCTGCCCGAACACACCCGTCACCGTAGAAACCGCACGCTCACAGCACAGCGCCGCCGGTACGTGACTTCGCGGGCATGATCGCCATTTACTTTCTCGGTCGTGCGCTCTGGGCCACCGACGACCACCCTGTGCCCGACACCGGCGAGGGAACCGGGTGGTCGGAGTTCCATGAGCCCGAGGCCAGCGCCTGACCCCGCGCTCCCCTCAGTCCGGGGTGCGGTGTTCGTCGTTCAGGTGGACCATGGCGAAGCCGCTTTCTTCGGGGTGGCGGGCCAGCCGCGCCATCACCCACGCGGTCCGGGCGTCCATCCCCTCACCGAAGTCGGCGGCCAGACGCCGCGCCTGCCACGTCGTGCGCGGGGCGAGCACCCATCGGCGAGCGGGAACCGGCCCCGGCCGGTGCCGACAATCGTCTGGCCAGCTCCGTCGGGGGAGTCCTCACTAGCTGTTTCTCAACCGTCGGGTGTTCGATGGCGTCCCGTACGGTGTCCTGGATCAGGTGACGGAGTCCGGGAGTGGGCATGAGGACGGGGCCCTGTTCATAGCGTGTCGGTTGTCTAAGCCAGCCACGCGAGGAACAAAGCCCCGTCATGCAGAACGCTACCGTCGTCCTGTCCGATCGTCCGTTGCCCGACCTGCGGTTCGCCGCGGAGTGTGACTGCCTCGCTCACTTGTACGGCAATGCCGGGGACCGGCCGCTGCGGGCCCGCGTCTACGCGACCGATCTGACGGACGAGGAATGGCAGATCGTCCGGCGGGTGATGCCTGTGCCGGGCTGGCTATGTGGCCGCGGGGGCAACCCGGAGGGTTTCTGCCACCGCGAAATGATCGATGCGGTGCGGTACTTCGTCGACAACGGCATTGAGGTGCCCCGGAGTTTCCGGACAGGGACCCAATAGGGTTGTTCTGTCAAGGAAATGAGGAAGTTCGAAGTGGCGCCACCCAGCAAGTACACCCCGGAGTTTCGTGAGGAAGCCGTCCAGATGGCACTCCGGTCCAGCAAGACCATCTCGGAGACGGCCCGCGAGCTCGAATTGAACTCGGAGACACTCCGGGGCTGGGTGAAGAAACACCAGAAACGGAACGAGCCAGCTGCCGGTGCACCGTTGACGCTCGATGAGCGGGCGCGCTTGAAGGAACAGGACCGGCGCATCCGTGAACTGGAGGCGGAAGTCTCCTTCTTGAAAAAAGCCGCAGCGTACTTCGCGAAGGATCCCCGGTAGCGAGCAAGTACGAGTTCATCGAAACGATGCGGCTCGGCACAGCGGAGTGCGCGTATTCCGTCGAGTTCATGTGTGAACGGCTCGGCGTGTCCAAGTCTGGCTATTACGAATGGCGGAACCGTCCCAATTCTGCGACGGTCCAGCGGCGCGAGGAACTGAAACTGCTCATCAAGAAGGCATTCGACATGTCCGACAGCACCTACGGCTACCGGCGCATCCACGCCCAGCTCGCCCGCTGGGGCCACACCGCCGGCCTGGAGCTGATCCGTATGCTGATGCGTGAACTGGGCCTGGTGCCCTGCCAGCCGAAGCCGAAGCGGTGGTCGCTCACCAAGGCCGCCGCGGGCGCCGTGCCGGATCTCGTCGGCCGCAACTTCACCGCCGACGCCCCCGGCGAGAAACTCGTCGGCGACATCACTTACATCAAGACCGGAGAAGGGTGGCTGTATCTCGCGACCGTCATCGACTGCTGCACGAAGGAAGTCATCGGCTACGCGATGGACGACCACTATCAAACTCCCCTCATATCCCAGGCAATTCGCAACGCGGCACGGAACAGGAAACTCGCCGACGGCGCGATATTTCACTCCGATCGCGGGTCGAACTACATGTCAGCAGAGTTCGCGGCGACGCTGAAGCGGTTCAGGCTCCGCAGATCTTCCGGGCGTACCGGGGTCTGCTTCGACAACGCCATGGCAGAATCGTTCTTCGGGGCCTTGAAGAACGAGCGGGTTTCCCGCGTGACTTACCTGCCCCGAGAGGCCGCCCGACAGGACATCACTCGATACATCGAACTCTGGTACAATCACAAGCGCCTCCACTCGGCTGTTGGTTACCGCCCGCCGCGAGAAGTCCACGCCGAATACACGGAGTTGCACATAGCCGCGTGAAATAGACGGTCAGCTCACTGTCCGGAAAACGCGAGGCCCCTCAGCTTTCGGTGAGATTGGATCATCGCAAGTCGGATGAATGCTTTTCGATGTCAATCATAACCCTCTGTATCAAATCCCGCTTTCTAACGAGGGCGCCAAGAGGCTGATTGACTTTTGGCGCCTCCACGAAGAGCTGGGAGATGGTGGAACTGGTATTGTTCATGACTTCAGGGATCCTGATTGGGGCACACGTTTCCTGGTACGGCAGCCGCACTTCGTTACTTGACCTGCGGGTATGGGTTCTCGATGGGGCGTCGGAGGCGGGTTCTGCGGTGATGCCGGCGAGCTCTGGCGCGGTGCCGGTCGCGCCAGTTCTGCCAGCGGATCCGGTGCTCGAGCGTGGCCTGACGGGGATTCAGGGCGCCGAGCAGGTTCTTGATCGCGGCGACGGTCAGCGGGACGTGTCCGGGGTCGACGGGTGGGATGTCGTCGGGGTGGGTCGGCGGCCTGGCCTGGGTGTCGGTCCGGGGCCGGGCCCCGGCGGCGGTGACCGAGCACACCGCAAGGGCGATCATGACCAAAACGGTGTGGCGGCGGATCGCCCCGTAGAGTCAGAAGGGCCTGAAGCTGGGCACCATGTTCGAGGCCCGCTTCCAGCTCGGCCGGCACTGGGAGGAACACTTCGGGCAGAAGGCAGGCACCGCCTACGACGACCAGGACATCCCCGTCCCCACCCTCCTCGACTGGATCGACAAGCCGCTCCCGTACGGTCTCGAGCCCACTCTCGCCAACCTGGTGCTGTGCGCCTACGCCGAGCGCACCGACCGGGTGTGGACCTACCACGACAGGCCCGTCGAGGTCGCCGACCCCACCGCCCTCAAAACCGTCTACCGCCTGCGGGCCCAGGAACGCCCCACCGAGGAGGCGTGGAACGAGGCAGTCGAACGCGCGGCACTCGTCTTCGGCGAAGCCCCGCTGTCGCCGATGCGCCGGGCCCGCATCATCGCCGAGTTCAGCGACCGCGTCCGGGCGCGCGCCGCACAGCTGCGCACCGCGGCCCGGAAACTCGTCGACGAGCTGGAGACGCACGCCGGTTACCTCGGCCTGGACACCGACGACGACGAGGGCCGCCTCGGCACCGCGCGCCGGGCGGCCGTCCTCGTGGACGACCTCGCCGAGGCCGACCGGCACGACCCGCTCTCCGTCGTCACCCTCCTCGCCGGTGCCGACACCGGCGACCGGGCCGGACAGGAGCGGATCGGCACGTCCCTGTCCAGTGCGCCCGCCGTCATCAGCGCGCTGGCAGGGGTCCCCTGGTCCAGCGTCTACGACATGGCCCGTGACGTGCGCGAACCGTACGCCACCGAGACCCGTGCCGTACTCGACTCCCTGCACGGCACCGCACGGGCGGACGAGAACACGGCCGTCCTCGGCACCGCCCTGGAGAAGGCGACCAGGGAGCTCACCGCGATCCTGCGCCGCGCCAACGCCGCACAGACCCCGCCGCCCGCACCCCCCGCCACCCCGCAGCCCGGCCCCGCGCCGGTGCCCGCCCCCAAGCGGTTCCCCCTGGACGACCACGGCACCCCGGGCCGCAACGGCAACGGTGCGTCCGCCACCGTCCCCGAGCAGCCGTACGGACAGTACGAAGCGGAAGCCGTGGACGCCGTCGACCGGCTGCAGGCGGAACTCGCAGACGTGGCCGAGACCCACCCGCATGTCCGTATCCAGGTCACGTGGCAGGTGATCGACCAGCCGTGAGCACGAACAGCACCACCGCCCCGCCGCCCGGTCCCAGCACCGGGCGGTCCCGGCCCAGGCCCGCCCACCCCGCCGCGGTCGTCCAGGTCCTGGAAGCCCGTTCCTTCACGGAGGGCGAGCCCCGCATCGTCCTCATCCGTGCCGAACCGCACTGGAACGGGCCCCGCCTGCTGCCGCTCGGCGGCGGCCGGACCGCACACATCGCCACCGCCGTCTCACCGCTGGCCGTGCTGGACACGCTCGCCGCATGGGACCGGAGCGACACCGGTGAGCGGGACGTACTCGCCGTCCTCACCGACGTGGAAGAAGCCGGCCTCGGCCCCGGTCTCCTCGCCCGGGTCTACCGCAACCGCGTCTACCCCATAGAGTCCTGGGCCGTCGTCCGCCGCCTCTTCTGCGCCGTGGACCTCGACCCCCGCCTGACTGCCGAGAACTGGGCCGCCGAAGCCCTCATCGATGCCGCAGGGCAGGAGAGCTGGCCCAAGACCCCGGGCACGATCCTCTCCCGCGACACCGCCCTGTCCAGGCTCGCCGCCGGGCGGCTCTCCACCGCCGCCCATCGCCTCGACCCCGACCGGCTCGACCTGCACGCCCTATTGGCCTGGTCTCTCGCCCCCGGCGCGGTCGAACGCGTCGCCTCGCTGCGCGACCAGGAACGACGCGGACTCGCATCCTGGCTCGCCGACCCCGACCGGGTGGGCCTTCGGTCACACCAGGCGCTCACCGCCCTGTTCGCGCTCTTCGAGGCGGGCAACGGTGCGGACGCGGTGCCCATGGGATTGGTGTGCGCCGCTCTCTGGGGCGAGAAGGCGCCCAGAGGCGTGGACCGTGCCCGTGGCCGCGCGGAACTGAAGTTCGACGGCCGGCGACTCGACGACGACAGCTTCGCCGCCTTCGGCGCCGAGACCGAGGACTACGTCCGGGTCCTGCTGACCGCCCGCTCCGCGGACGTGACCGAGGACGAACCGGTGCTTCCGGGGCCCGACCCCCGCGCCCTCATGGCCCGCGCCGACGCCCTCATCCGCGACATGGGAGCAGAAGACGCGGCCGCCGCCAGCGACCTGCTCGAAACCGGGCAGCGGGCGCGCTACGGAGCCGTCGCCCGTGCCCTCACCGCCTGCGTCCCCTCCAGTCCGGGCAAGGGGCCGGCCGAGCGGCGCATCCGCGACCTGAAACACACCGTCGAGCACCTGACCGGCCACGAGCTGTCCCGGCTCGCGAGCCACCGCGCGACGATGACCCGGATCCGCATGGCGCAGCGGCTCGTCCACTGGCTCGCCCAGCCCTCGGCCACCGCGTTCACCACCGCGGCCGGGGCGGTGCAGCAGCACATCACCACGTACGGATGGGTCGACCTCGCCCACGGCTGGATCACCGACGGCGACCACACCCACCCGGAACTGCCCGGCGCCCTCGCCGCACTGAGCACCGCCGTACAGGCCCGACGGCACACCCTCGACGAGGCGTTCGCCACCCGCCTCGCCGAGGAGACCCGCAGCGGCGCCGCACCGCGCGACGCCCTCGTCGTGGAGGACTTCGCCCGCCGCGTCCTCGCCCCGGTCGTCAAACCCGCCCGCCCGTCGAGCGCCGGAAACCCGCCACTCCTCCTCGTCGTCCTCGACGGGGCGAGCGCCGCCGTGGCCGCCGCCCTCGCCGAACAACTGCGCACCCGGTCCTGGGCGGAGTACGACCCCGTGGCCGACACCGCGGGAGACCGGCGACGGCGCGGCATGCTCGCCGCACTGCCCACGATCACCCGCGCCTCCCGCGGCTCCCTCTTCGCCGGCGAACTCACCGAGATCGACCAGCAGGAGGAACGCAGACGCTTCGCGGCACACCGTTTCTGGGGCGGAGCCGACGTCCGGCTCTTCCACAAGGCCGGCCTTCGGGGAGACGCGGGACACGCCCTCGGCAGTGAACTCGCCGAGGCACTCGCCGACCCCGACACCCACGTCGCCGTCGTCGTCAACACCATCGACGACCGCCTCGGCGAGGACCGGGCGACGTCCCACTGGCAGCTGAACGAACTTCTCGGCATGGAGCAACTGCTGGCCCAGGCCCGCACCACCGGCCGCGCCCTGGTCGTCACCGCCGATCACGGACACGTCATCGACCACGGCACCGACAAGGAGAACGTCCCCGACGCCCTCTCCGCACGGCACCGCAGAGGCACCACACCCGCGGGCCGCGGCGAAACCGTCCTCACCGGACGGCGCGTCGTCGCCGAAGGACAACGCATCACCGCCCTGTGGGACACCGGGCTGCGCTACGGAAACCGGCAGGCCGGCTACCACGGCGGTGTCGCCCTTGCCGAAGCCGCCATCCCGGTGCTGGCCTTCGTCCCCCACGGCGCATCCGTGCCCAAGGGGTGGAGGGAACTCGGCCCCCAGCGGCCCTCCTGGTGGTCCCTGAAAGAGGACACCGTTCCCGGCGTACCGGCCCCGTCCCCGCAGACACCGGCCGTCACACCGTCGGCCAGGCGCACCCCCACGGCCGCCGATCTGCGGAAGAAAGCGGAAGAGCAGCAGGTCGCCGAGCACGAAACCGGTCAGGGAGCGCTGCTGTCCTTCGACGAGATCAGCACGGCCGAGCCGACCGGGACGGCCGCACCGCCTCCCCCACCCGCCCCCGCCTCGGCCGCCGAACAGCTCACCGCGGCACTGCACGCATCCGACATCATGAGCGCCCAACTCGGCTCACTGCCGCGTCCCGAGGAATTCGACACCGTCGCACAGGCCGTCCAGGCCCTCGTCGACGCCCACGGAATCCTGCCGATCACCGTGGTCGCGGAACGGGCCGGGAAACGCGCCACGCGCGCCGCGGGCTTCGCCGCCACACTGCAACGCGTACTCAACTACGACCAGGCGGAGGTCCTCACCCTCACCGACAACGGACGCTCCCTCCGGCTCGACGTACCGTTGCTGCGACGGCAGTTCCGCCTCGACACGACGGGCGGAGCACGGACGTGACACCCCAGGGCATCAGCCCCGAACGCCGCATGCGACTGATCGACGCCCTGCGCCGGGGCGCCGTACCCGAGACCGGGCTCGGGGTCCTCGCGGTCGGCCTCGGCCGGTTCGAGACCGCCGTCGACGCGGAACTCGACGCGGTCGCCACCGGGTCGGCCGTCTTCAAGGCCGTACGGGGTGAATACGGCTCGGGCAAGACCTTCTTCACCCGCTGGCTCGCCGAACGCGCCAAGCAACGTAACTTCGCCGTCGCCGAAGTACAGGTCTCCGAGAACGAGACCCCCCTGCACAAACTGGAGACGGTGTACCGGCGGCTCACCGAACGCCTCGCCACCAGCACCTTCCCGCCCAGCGCCTTCCGACTGGTCGTCGATGCCTGGTTCTACGCCCTGGAGGAGGACGCACTCGCCGCCGGCGCCACCGACGACGAACTGCCACAGGCCGTGGACGGCCTTCTCACCGCCCGCCTCGCCGAGGTATCCCGCGTCGCACCGGCCTTCGCCACCGCCCTGCGCGGCTACCGGCGCGCCCAGGACGCGGGCGACGACGCCACCGCCGACTCCGTCCTCGCCTGGCTCGGCGGGCAGCCCCACGTCGCCGCGGCGGCCCGCAGAAGTGCGGGCGTCCGAGGCGACCTGGACCACTTTGGAGCACTCGGCTTCCTCCAGGGCCTGCTGACCGTCCTCAAGGACTCCGGCCACCCCGGGCTGCTCCTGGTCCTCGACGAGGTCGAGACCCTGCAGCGAGTCCGCTCGGACGCCCGGGACAAGGCACTCAACGCACTGCGCCAGCTCATCGACGAGGTGCACTCCGGACGGTTCCCCGGTCTTTACCTCTTCATCACCGGCACCCCCGCCTTCTTCGAGGGACCGCAGGGCGTCCAGCGACTGGCGCCGCTCGCGCAGCGCCTGGCCACCGACTTCACCACCGACGCCCGGTTCGACAACCCGCGCGCCGTGCAGCTCAGGCTCCCCGGCTTCACCGTGGAATCCCTGACCGAACTCGGCGGCAGGGTCCGGGACATCCATGCCTCGGGAACCGAAGGAAAAACAGCCGAACGGGTACGGAGCGTCGTTGACGACTCCTACGTGACCGACCTCGCGCGCGCCGTGGCAGGAAGCCTCGGCGGCAGAGTCGGCATCGCACCGAGGCTCTTCCTCAAGAAGCTCGTGGGCGACGTCCTCGACCGCGTGGAACAGTTCGAGGACTTCGATCCGCGCAAACACTACGCGCTCACGGTCACGGGCACCGAGCTCACCGGCACCGAGAGGAACGCCGCGGCAGGCTCGGCCGACGACATCGAACTCCCTCTGTGAGGTGCCCGTGAACGCCGGCGACACCCCGGACGCGGTCGACCGGCTTCACCCCGTCGTCCTGCACCACATCGCCAACACCCTCGGCTGGCCCGATCTGCGGCCCCTCCAGAAGGCCGCCGTCCATCCGCTCATGGACGGCACGGACACGCTGCTCCTCGCCCCCACCGCCGGCGGCAAGACCGAAGCCGCAGCCTTCCCACTGCTGTCGAAAATGGCCCGGGCACGGTGGACGGGGACCTCGATCCTCTACGTGTGTCCGCTCAAGGCACTGCTCAACAACCTGCTGCCGCGCCTGGAGAGCTACACCTCCTGGCTCGGACGCTCCGCGGCTCTCTGGCACGGCGACGTCTCACAGACCCGACGCAAACGCATTCTGTGGGAGCGGCCCGACATCCTGCTGACCACGCCGGAATCGCTGGAAGCGATGCTGGTCAGCGCACACGTCGATCACCGTGTCTTCTTCTCGGGACTGCGGGCGGTCGTCGTGGACGAGGTCCATGCCTTCGCGGGCGACGACCGGGGCTGGCACCTCCTCGCCGTGCTGGAGCGCCTGGAGCGGGTCGCCGGCTGCCCGGTGCAGCGGATCGGCCTCTCCGCGACTGTGGGCAACCCCCCGCAGCTCCTGGCCTGGCTGCAGGGTTCCGGTGCCGGGAAACGGCCCTCACAGGTGGTCGACGTCAGCCGCTCCGCCCCGGCGGCCGCTCTCCCGCCGCCCGGAGACATCCAGCTCGACTACGTGGGCTCCCTGGAGAACGCCGCCGCCGTCATCGCCGCACTCCATCGAGGAGAGAAACGCCTGGTCTTCTGCGAGACTCGACGGCACGTCGAGAAGCTCGGCGAATGCCTGCGCGCCAAGGGCGTGACCACGTTCCTCTCGCACGCCTCCCTCGCGGCCGACGAGCGCCGACGCGCCGAGGAAGCGTTCGGTGAGGCGCGCGACTGCGTCATCGTCTCCACCAGCACCCTCGAACTCGGCATCGACGTGGGCGACCTCGACCGCGTCGTCCAGATCGACGCCCCGTCCACCGTGGCGTCCTTCCTCCAACGCCTGGGCCGGACCGGCAGACGGCCGGGATCCACCCGCAACTGCCTCTTCCTCACCCTCGACGAGGACGGCCTGCTCACCGCCGCGGCCTTGCTCCTGCAGTGGTCACGGGGCTGGGTCGAACCAGTGGTGGCCCCACCCGAACCCCGGCACATCGTCGCCCAGCAGGTACTCGCCCTCTGTCTGCAGGAGAAGACCGTCGGGGAACACCTCTGGCAGGAATGGTGGGGCGGACTGGGCCCCTTCGGGCCCCCGGCCGAACCGATCGTGAAACATCTGATCGGCGAGGGCTACTTGGAACGAGACGGCGGCATGCTGTTCATCGGTCCCGAAGCGGAGCAGCGCTTCGGCTACCGCCACTTCATGGACCTGACGGCGGTGTTCACCGCGGCACCGGAGTTCACCGTGCTCTTCGGCCGTAAGGAGATCGGATCGACCGACCCGGCCCTGCTGACCGAGAAAGTGGCCGGACCACGACGCCTCCTGCTGGCGGGACGCAGCTGGCAGGTCACCTACATCGACTGGTCCAGGCGCCGGTGCTTCGTCGAGCCCGTGGAGAGCGGAGGCAAGGCGCGGTGGGCCGGAGCGGGCTTCGCCCGGGGAGCCTCGTACGCACTCACACGCGGCGTTCGCGAAGTCCTGCTCGGCACCGATCCGCCCGTGACCCTGACACGCCGCGCGCACGACGCCCTGGCCGCAGCCCGCGAAAACGCCGTGGAACGCGTGCACCCGGGCGGAACCGTCGTCGTCCGTGGCGGTCGCGACACCGGCGTGCGCTGGTGGACCTGGGCCGGACAACGGGCGAACGCCACGCTCGCGGCCACTCTCAGCGAGATCGCCGACCCCCTCCAATACCCCACGGACGCCTGCATCCGCCTCCGGGAAGACCTGACAGCCACCGAATGGAAGCAGGCCAAGGCCCGGGCGGCGCAGCAGCTCAGCCTGCCCTCCGTGGATCCGCGTGCAGTGCGGGGGCTGAAGTTCGGCGCCGCCCTGCCGGAACGCCTCGCCACCGCCACGCTGGCCGTCCGCCTGGCGGATGCGGACAGGGCCGCCTCGGTCCTCGGGGAACCGGCCCGGTTCCCGGCGGCCCCGCCCTCCTGATCCACGGGCCTGCGCAGGCGGCAGGTCTCAGGAGTTGTACGTACCCTGCGCCCGCTCCAGACCGTCGATCACCAGACACTCCACCGCGTCCGCGCCGGAACGCCTCGCCACCGCCACGCTGGCCGTCCGCCTGGCGGATGCGGACAGGGCCGCCTCGGTCCTCGGGGAACCGGCCCGGTTCCCGGCGGCCCCGCCCTCCTGATCCACGGGCCTGCGCAGGCGGCAGGTCTCAGGAGTTGTACGTACCCTGCGCCCGCTCCAGACCGTCGATCACCAGACACTCCACCGCGTCCGCCGCCCGGTCCACGAAGTAGTCCAGCTCCTTGCGCTCCGCCGACGAGAAGTCCCGCAGCACGTAGTCCGCCACCGGCATCCGCCCCGGCGGACGCCCGATCCCGAACCGCACCCGGTGGTAGTCCGCACCGAACGCCTTCGTCATCGACTTCAGCCCGTTGTGGCCGTTGTCGCCGCCCCCCAGCTTCAGCCGCAGCGTCCCGTACTCGATGTCCAGCTCGTCGTGGACCGCCACCACCTGCGCCACCGGCACCTTGTAGAACTCCCGCAGCGCGTTCACCGGCCCGCCCGACAGATTCATGAACGACGTCGGCTTCGCCAGGATCACCCGCCGGTTCGCCGGCCCCGGCGGCCCGATCCGGCCCTCCACGACCTGCGCCTGCGCCTTTCCGGCCCGCTTGAAGCGGCCCGAGATCCGCTCCGCCAGCAGGTCCGCCACCATGAACCCCACGTTGTGCCGGTTCCCGGCGTACTCCGGCCCCGGATTGCCCAGCCCCGCAACCAGCCAGACAGCCGCCGCATCGGTCGTCACGTCGATGTCTCCTTCGTCCCGCGTCCGCGTCCGCGTCTCGTCCTCGGTCCCGTCCCCGTGCGCGCGTCGGCCGCTGCCCCCGGCACGGGGACAGCGGCCGACGCGCAGTGGAGACCGCGTAGCGAAGACTACGAGGAGGATCAGGCCTCGGCGGCCTCGTCCCCGTCACCCTCCGCGGACTCCTCGGCCTGCGCGGACAGGACCTGCAGCACCACGGTGTCCTCGTCCACCGCCAGCGTCGTACCGGCCGGCAGCTTCACGTCCTTGGCGAGCACCGCGTCACCGGCCGTCAGGCCCTCGATCGAGATGGTCACGCCCTCCGGGATGTGCGTCGCCTCGGTCTCGACCGGCAGCGCGGACAGGACGTGCTCCAGCAGGTTGCCGCCCGGTGCCAGCTCACCCTCGGTGTTCACGAAGATCTCGACGGTGACCTTCTCGCCGCTCTTCACCTTCAGCAGGTCGACGTGCTCCAGGAAACCCTTGATCGCGTCACGCTGCACGGCCTTCGGGATCGCCAGCTGGCTGCCCTCACCGTCGACGGCCAGATTGATCAGCACGTTCGGCGTACGCAGCGCCAGCAGCAGCTCGTGGCCCGGCAGCGTCACGTGCAGCGGCTCGAGGCCACGCTCGTACACCACGCCCGGAACCTTGCCCTCACGACGGATACGACGCGCCGCACCCTTGCCGAACTCGCGCCGCGTCTCCGCGTGCAGCTTCACCTCGGACATGCTCACCACTCCTCGAAGTCAGAAACCGTTGGGGATACCCCCGCTCCGTGGAGCTTGGGGAAGGTCACCCGGCCACGAACGGCCTGCTACGAAGAGCGCGTCGATAACGGACCGCCGTACTCCGCCCCTCACGAAGCGGTACGGCCTCCCTCGCCGAGCAACTGGAGCAGTCTACTCGGAGAGGGGGGCCCTACCCAAAACGATCAGCCGGGGCGCCGGCGGAACCCGGAGCGGAACCCTTACCGCTCGTCGAACAGGCTCGTCACCGAACCGTCCTCGAACACCTCGCGCACCGCACTCGCGATCGTCGGCGCGATCGACAGCACCGTGATCTTGTCCAGGTCGCCGCTCAGCTCACCCGGCGTCGGCAGCGTGTCCGTGAACACGAACTCGCTCACCCGCGAGTTCTTCAGCCGGTCCGCCGCCGGACCCGACAGCACGCCGTGCGTCGCCGTCACGATCACGTCCTCCGCACCGTGCGCGAACAACGCGTCCGCCGCGGCGCAGATCGTGCCACCCGTGTCGATCATGTCGTCCACCAGGACGCACACGCGGCCCTTCACCTCGCCGACCACCTCGTGGACCGTGACCTGATTCGCCACGTCCTTGTCCCGCCGCTTGTGCACGATCGCCAGCGGCGCACCCAGACGGTCGCACCAGCGGTCCGCCACCCGCACGCGCCCCGCGTCCGGCGACACCACCGTCAGCTTCTCCCGGTCCACCTTCGTGCCCACGTAGTCCGCCAGCAGCGGCAGCGCGAACAGGTGATCCACCGGACCGTCGAAGAAGCCCTGGATCTGGTCCGTGTGCAGATCCACCGTCAGTACCCGGGTCGCCCCCGCGGTCTTCATCAGGTCCGCGATCAGGCGCGCCGAGATCGGTTCACGCCCACGGTGCTTCTTGTCCTGCCGCGCGTAACCGTAGAACGGCACGATGACGGTGATCGACCTTGCCGACGCACGCTTCAACGCGTCGATCATGATCAACTGCTCCATGATCCACTTGTTGATCGGCGCCGTGTGGCTCTGGATCAGGAAACAGTCCGCCCCACGGGCCGACTCCTCGTACCGCACATAGATCTCGCCGTTGGCGAAGTCGAAGGCCCTCGTCGGCACCACCCCGACACCCAGTACGCGGGCGACCTCCTCGGCAAGCTCGGGGTGGGCGCGGCCGGAGAAGAACATCATCTTCTTCTGGCCGGTCGTCTTGATCCCGGTCACAGCACTATCTCCTCAGAGGTGTCGCAGAAACTCGCGGCTCGACGGCGAGAGATCCCCCGGACCGCTCAGGCGGCACACGAAAGGTCATCTCACCTGATGGGGTGCGGATGTGCACTTATCACGATACGACGACTCTGGCGCACCGCTTTCCGGTCAATCCTGCCCGGCCGACTCCCGGGCAGCCTCCTCCGCGGCCCTCGCGGCAGCGCTCCCCGGACGCTTGCGAGCCACCCAGCCCTCGATGTTCCGCTGTTGGCCCCGGGCCACAGCCAGCGAGCCGGGCGGTACGTCCTTCGTGATCGCAGAGCCGGCGGCAGTGTAAGCACCGTCCCCGACGGTGACAGGTGCCACGAACATGTTGTCCGCCCCGGTCCGGCAGTGCGACCCGACCGTCGTGTGATATTTGTCCTGCCCGTCGTAGTTCACGAACACGCTCGCCGCACCGATGTTCGAGAAATCGCCGATCGTCGCGTCCCCCACGTACGACAGATGCGGAATCTTCGTCCCCTCGCCGATCGACGCGTTCTTCGTCTCCACGTACGTGCCGATCTTTCCCTTGCGGCCCAGCCGCGTCCCCGGACGCAGGTACGCGAACGGACCCACCGAAGCCTCCGGGCCGACCTCCGCACCCGACGCCACCGTGTTGTCCACCCTCGCGCCGGCCCCCACCCGGGTGTCCGTCAGCCGTGCGTTCGGCCCCACCTCGCACCCCTCGGCGAGATGCGTCGCGCCGTGCAGCTGCGTCCCCGGGTGCACCACCACGTCCCGCCCGAACGTCACCGTGACGTCCACCCACGTCGTGGCGGGGTCGACGACCGTGACCCCGGAGAGCATGGCAGCGGTCAGCAGCCGGTCGTTGAGGATCCGCCGCGCCTGGGACAACTGCACCCGGTTGTTGATTCCCGCGATCTCCCGGTGGTCGCCCGCCACCGACGCACCCACCCGGTGCCCCGCCCCACGCAGAATCCCCAGCACGTCCGTCAGGTACTCCTCACCCTGACTGTTGTCCGTCCGCACCCTCTTCAACGCATCCGCCAACAACACGCCGTCGAACGCGAACACACCCGAATTGATCTCCCGGATCGCCCGCTGCTCCTCGGACGCGTCCTTGTGCTCCACGATCGCCGTCACCGCACCCGAGGCCGCGTCCCGCACGATCCGCCCGTACCCCGTCGCGTCGGGCACCTCGGCCGTCAGCACCGTCACCGCGTTCCCGTCCGCGGAATGCGTGGCCGACAGCCGCCGCAACGTCTCACCGGTCAGCAGCGGAGTGTCACCGCAGACCACCACCACGGTCCCGTCCACGGAGCCGCCCAGCTCCTCCAGCCCCCTCCGCACCGCGTGCCCGGTGCCGTTCTGCTCCGCCTGGACGGCGGCACGTACGTCGGGGGCGACCTCGGCGAGGTGCGCGATCACCTGCTCGCGTGCGTGCCCCACGACGACGACCAGGTTCTCCGGCTCCAGCTCACCGGAGGCGGCCAGCACGTGACCCACCAGGGAACGGCCGCAGATGTCGTGCAGGACCTTCGGAGTGGCCGACTTCATACGGGTGCCCTCGCCCGCTGCGAGAACGACGACGGCTGCCGGGCGATTGGCGCTCACAAGGATGCCCTTCGGCTGTAAGGGGGAGGGGGGACATCCGCAGGATACCGGGGTGGGTGTGGGGGGACATGGGTGCGGGCCCCGACCTGGAGGTCGGGGCCCGCACGCGAGGAGCTCCCCCATCAGGATTTGAACCTGAACTTAAGGGACCAAAACCCTCAGTGCTGCCTGGTTACACCATGGGGGACGGAGCTCGAGCCGACCGGACATCCGGTGGGGCTGTCGAGTCGGCACCCAACACTATGCCGTACCAAGAGCCTTCGATGCGACGGTACGGGTCGGCACCCTTGAGGACTTCGGTCACGAGGCGCCCCTGACGGGGCCGCCCGCGTTCTCGCGTGCCGCCTCGGAACGGGGCCGCCCAAGTGCCGTCGGGGCCTTCGGGGCGGGTGCGCCCGCCCGGTGCGTGTGCCGCAGGCGTACCATTCGGGCGGAATGTGGGCTTCCGGGTCGAACGGCGTACGGTTCGGTAGTTCGGGGGATTTCGGGGTGTATCGCATCTGAACGGTCACGGGATGTGGCGGGGGCCAGTCGGGGAAAGTCCCCGGAAATCCGGCACCGGGCGCCTTTAGGGTGGAGGCATGACCACGACGGGGGAAGACCATGTGACGGCCCGTGGAGGGCCGTGGTGGTGGGGCAGACGGCGTAGTGCCGTGCTGGATGTGAGCCTTGCGGTGGTGTCCGCGCTGGAGTGCGGGCTGGAGGGGATTCCGTTCGCGCGGGACGCGGGGATTCCGGTGGCCGTGGGGGTGCTGTTCGGGTTGCTGGCGGGGTCGGTGCTGGTGGTGCGGCGGCACTGGCCGATCGCCGTGGTGCTGGTGGTGATCGCCATCACGCCGGCACAGATGGGCTTTCTGATGGGCCTGGTGGGTCTGTACACGCTGGCGGCGTCGGAGTTGCCGCGCCGGATCACCGTGTCGCTGGCGGGGATGTCGCTGGTGGGGACGTTCATCGCGACGTTGGTGCGGGTGCGCCAGGACATGGCGCGGGGGGAGTTGGAGCTGGGGGACTGGTTCGTTCCGTTCGCGTCGATCACGACGTCGGTGGGGCTGACCGCGCCGCCGGTGCTGCTGGGGCTGTACGTGGGGGCGCGGCGGCGGTTGATGGAGAGTCTGCGGGAGCGGGCGGACAGTCTGGAGCGGGAGCTTCAGTTGCTGGCGGAGCGGGCCGAGGAGCGGGCCGAGTGGGCGCGCAACGAGGAGCGGACGCGGATCGCGCGGGAGATGCATGACGTGGTCGCGCATCGGGTGAGTCTGATGGTGGTGCATGCGGCGGCGTTGCAGGCGGTGGCGCGGAAGGATCCGGAGAAGGCGGTGAAGAACGCCGCGTTGGTGGGGGACATGGGCCGGCAGGCGTTGACGGAGCTGCGGGAGATGCTCGGGGTGCTGCGCTCCGGCGGGGACGGTGCGCAGCGGGGCGCGGGGGTCTCGGTGCCGTTGGCGGCGGTGGGCGTGGCGGCGGCCGCGGCGGCGTCGCGGGCGGTGAGTGAGGAGCGGCCCGGTGGGGGTGAGGGGCCGAGTCTCTCGGAGATAGACGAGCTGGTGGGGCAGTCGGCGGCTGCGGGGATGGTGGTGGCCCTGCGGGTGGAGGGGGAGGGCCGGTCGTACGCGGGGGAGGTGGAGTCGACGGCGTACCGGGTGGTGCAGGAGGCGCTGACGAATGTGCACAAGCACGCGCCGGGGGCGAAGACGTATGTGCGGCTGGCGCATCGGGTGTCGGAGATCGCGATGCAGGTGGAGAACGGGCCGCCGCCGCAGGCGGGGTCGTCGGCGCGGTTGCCGTCGGGTGGGAACGGTCTGGTGGGGATGAAGGAGCGGGTGTCGGCGCTGGGTGGGGTGTTCGTCTCGGGGCCGACGGAGGCGGGGGGTTTCCGGGTGTCGGCGGTGATTCCGGCGTCGTAGGGCGGGCGACGTCCGGGACCGGCGTCCGGCAACGGCGACTGGTGCCCGGCAGCCGGCGAACGGCGGCCGGGTGTCCGGCGGGCGGGGTGGCCGGTCAGCCTGTGGTGAGGCGGGTGGGTTCGGTGCCGGAGACGAGGGTGGTGAGGCCCTGGTCGATGTGGTGGCCGAGGTACCAGTCGCCGGTGTGGTCGAGGGCGTAGACGCGGCCTTCGGTGTCGATGGCGACGAGGGTGTGGGTGTCGGGGTCGGCGCCGACGGGGCAGACGTCGGTGTCGAGTGCGCGGCCGAGGTCGCCGAGTGTGCGGGCCATGTGGAGGCCGTGGAGGGGATCGAGGTGGAGGGTGGAGGGGGCGAGTTGGCGGCCGGGGCCGGTGGGGGTGATGTGGAGTCCGCCGAATTCTGCCCAGGCCTCGACGGCGGCGGGGAAGACCGTGTGGCGGTGTCCTGCGGGCGAGGTGTGGTCGCGCAGGGTGTCGGCCCAGATTTCGGCTTGTCTGATGTCCCAGTGTCCTGGTTGCCAGCCGGCGGTGCGCAGGGCGGTGGCGACGGCGTCGGGGAAGCGGTGTGAGATTCCCCCCGGTTCGGGTGGGGCCGGGTGGTTGGGGGAGGGGGCGTGGTCGGTGCGCATCTGCCGTTCGTCCGTCGTGGTGGTGGTGCGGCCGGTGGGGCGTGGGGGCCGGCCGGGGTGGTGGGTGCGTGTGTCAGGGGTGGGTACGGATCGGGCGTGCGGAATCACTCACCGGGTGGGTTCATCCGGGGGGCGACGATGCGGACGCCGAAGTGGGCGGTGAGCGCGCTGCAGGCGCGGCAGGGGGCGGCGTAACTGCCGTGCAGGGGGTCGCCGTCCTCGCGGATGTGGCGGGCGGTGAGTTTGGCGTGTCTGAGTGCTTTGCGCGCTTCGCCGTTGGTCATGGGTTTGCGTGCGGCGCGCTTGCTGCGTGCGGTGTCGGCGGCGGTGAGGTGCCGGGAGAGGAGGATCGTCTCGGCGCAGCGGCCGGCGAAGCGGTCGCGTTGGCCGCTGGTGAGGGTGTCGAGGAAGTCTTGGACGAGGGGGTGCAGTTCGGGGGGTGTGTCGGCGCGGGCGGCGGTGCCGGTGAGGGTGGCGCCGCGGATGGAGAGGGCGGCGGCGATGGTGGGCAGGATGCCGTCGCGGCGGTGGAGGAGGAGGGGGGTGCGGGCGGCGTCGGTGCTGCTCCAGCCGATGCGGGGGTCGCCGCTGCGCGGGTCGGCGGAGTGTTCTGCCGGTGCCCCAGTTTGAGTCATGTTCATGATCGCCTTCCCCTCCCGTACATCCCCCGGCAGCTCACAGCGTGCCAAATGGCGTGGCTGATGGGGAAGCTGGGGCGGGGCGACACGCCCAGGTTTGGGCGAGCTGTCACCGGAGGGTGACGTTTGGTCACGGAAGCGGACGGGTGGACGGCCGGTGCCCGGTGACCGGTGCCGTCGTACCGCATAGGCTGTTGGTGTCGCGATTCCTGCGGTGATCCGTGCGGACGGCGCGCGGGGCGCCGGTGGGAGTGGTGGCGGCAAGCAGTCGAGACAGACGTGACAGTCGAATACGTTCCGTGACGGCACGCTGGTGGTCGGTGCGGGTCGTACAGAGTGCCGCAGGGGGCAACCGCCATGACGACAGGTCGGCTCGGACAGAGAGCCGTGCCGCCGAATGCGGCCTACGCCGGACAGGTCGTGCACTTCCCGGATCCGGTGCGGGCGGCCCGTCACCCGAGAGGGGTACGGGTGGACGAGCGTGGGTACCCCGATTTCTCGCCGTACGCGCGTGCGATGGCGGAGATCGCGGAGCCTCCGGAGGGTTTCGGTGTCGACGAGCTGCGGCTGACGGACTACGTGTCGGCGAACGCGGCGCTGGCGGCGACCGGTCACGAGCTGTGGGGCACGGTGCCCGCGGTGGCGACGCCGCACGGCTGGACGTGGCATCACGCGGTGGCGTCACGGCGGCTGGAACTGGTGCCGGTCGAGGTGAAGGCGCTGCTGCGGCACCACGGTGGTGTGGTGACGTCGGGCGTGGACCAGGAGAAGCGAGGCACGCGGCCGCTGCAGGAGACGCGTCCGGCGCATTTCCGGCTGCCGAAGTCGGGGCTCGGGGTGACCGAGGCGCAGGTGCTGAACGTCGAGGAGGATCTCGGCTACCGGCTGCCCGGCGCGTACCGGTCGTTCCTGAAGGCGGCGGGCGGTTGCGCGCCGGTGGGCACGGCACTGGACGCCGAACTGGGCCTGCTGGTCGACCAGCCGTTCTTCACGGTGCGGGACGAGGCCGCGGTCAACGACCTGGTGTACATCAACAAGTGTCTGCGCGATCACCTGACCAAGGACTACCTGGCCGTCGGGTTCGTCCAGGGAGGTCTGCTGGCGGTGAAGGTGCGGGGCGACCGGGTCGGTTCGGTGTGGTTCTGCGCCTACGACGACGCGCGGGACGTGGATCCGTCGTGGCCGCCGGCGGAGCGGGTGGAGCGGCTGCTGCTGCCGTGCGGGGACGACTTCGACGCGTTCCTGGCCCGTCTGGCGGGATCGCCGCCGGAGCTGGAGACGGTGGCGAATCTGATGGTGGACGGCGGCTTCGCGCAGGTCGTTCCGGTTGCTGCGGGGGAGTGAGGTCCGGCGATGGTGACGTTCGCGCAGGCGCAGGAGCGTGCGGAGGAGTGGGTCAACGGGGAGGTGCCGTCGTACCAGCACCGTGAGGTGCGGGTGCGGGAGTTCGGCCTCGGGTTCGTGGTGTGGGCGGAGGACCGCGAGGACGGGCCGCGTTCGGACGGTGGTGGTCAGCGGCTGGTGATCGCCCGGGACAGCGGTGAGGCGACGCTGTGGCCCGCGCTGGCGGTGGGCGAGGTGATCCGCCGGTACGAGGAGGAGTACGCCCGTACGGACGAGACGGACGGGCCGGCACCGGCGGCTCCGGCACGGGTGGACCTGAACCAGACGTCGTTCCTGCTGAGTCCGCCGGAGTGGCTGCAGGAGGCGGCGGACCGGCGGGGGGAGACGTCGGGCGGTTCGGCGGGTACGGCCGGGTCCGGGGCCGCCGCCGGTACTGCGGCGCCGGGTGCGCCGGTGGCGCCCGGGAGCGGTGCCGCAGCACCGGCGGCGGCGGACCGGCTGGGGATCCCGGACCGGCGGGGGGAGACGTCGGGCGGTTCGGCGGGTACGGCCGGGTCCGGGGCCGCCGCCGGTACTGCGGCGCCGGGTGCGCCGGGTGCGCCGGTGGCGCCCGGGAGCGGTGCCGCCTGGCCCGCTGCCGGTGGGGGCGACTCCCCGGCGGGGGCCGGTGCGGGCACTCCGGCCGGGGCGACGCCGTGGGCCGGTACGGACACGAACGCCGACGCCGGTGAGGACGGTTCGGTGCCGCTGCCGGTCACCGTGTTCGCGCCGCCGCTGAGCCAGTCCGACGACGGGACGCTGCCGCCCCCGGCGTCGGCGTCGGACGCTCCCACGGCGCTGATGTCGGGAGGCAGCCGGCTGCCGCCGACGGCGCTGACGCCGGCGTTGCAGGACGCGGACGCGCAGACTCCGCCGGACGCGGGGACAGCTGCACCGGGTGCGCCGGCGCAGAACGCCGCGGACATAGCCGACGCCGCGACCCGTGGGGCGGCGCCCCCGCGCCGCCCCACGGGCCCGCCGCCGCCTCCGCCGGGCGCCCCGGGGATGCCGGGTGTGCGGCCGGGGGGTACGCCTCCGCCGTCGCCCCCCTCGGGTGCCGGCGCGCCGGGTGGTCCGGCGGGCGGGTACGTGCCGACGCAGATGGTGTCGTCCTCGGGGTCCCACGGCCTCGGCGGTTTCGACGGCCGGGGAGGGCCGGCGGGCCCGGGCGGTCCGCAGCCGTCCGGGGCCTCGACGCCTGCCCCGGGTGCCCCGGGCACGCCGCCCGGCGGTGTCCATCACGCCGCGACGATGTTCGCCGACCCCGGCCGGCCGGGTGCCGGTACCCCCCCGCCTCCCGGCCCGCCCGGCGCTCCGGGTGCTCCCGTGCATCACGCGGAGACGGTGCTGGCGGGGCCCCCGGTCGGTGGGCCCGGTACACCTCCTCCGCCGTCGGTCCCCGGCGGTCCGGGTGTGCCGCCGCCTCCCGCCCCGCCGGGGATGCCGGGTGCGGTGCCGCCGGGTGTGTCCGGGCCAGGCCGGCCGCCGGCGTACGGCTATCCGTCGCAGCCGGTCGGGCAGCCGACGGTCGGTCCCGGCTATCAGGCCGTGCTGCGCTACCGCGCGCAGGACGGTTCCGAGCAGCAGCTGATCCGGCGTTCGGCGCCGGGCACGCCGCATCCGGAGTGGCAGGTCTTCCACGAGCTGCGGGCGATGAACGTGCCTCCGGGCCAGGTGCTGGAGCTGCACACGGAGCTGGAGTCGTGCGAGCTGCCGGGCGCCTACTGTGCGCGGATGATCAGGGAGCAGTGGCCGCAGGCACGGATCACGAACATCGCGCCGTACGGCACGGATCATGCGAGCCGGCAGCAGGGAATGCAGCAACTGCTCGTCCATCAGGGTGAATTGCACCAGGTGGCGGACGGGCCCGCCCGGCCGGCTCCGGTGCGCGCGCCGCTGCCCCCGGTGCAGCCTGCGCCGCCGCTTCCGCCGGAGGCCATCGGGCAGGAGCTGGCGGGGGCGTTCGGGCCGGGGGTGTTCCGGTTCGAGCAGCAGGCGGTGTCCCGGCAGGGTGTGCCGCCGGTGGTGGCGCACACGCTGGTGGCGGCCGGGCTGCCGCTGGACATGGGCCCGTTCTTCTGGGCGCAGGCCCAGCCGGGCCGTCCGGTGCCGACGCTGGCGGAGCTGGCCGCGGAGCGGGGGGTGCAGCCGGCGTCGGACGCGGGCTCGTACCTCGTCGTGGGCAGCGACTTCGGCAAGGCGATCTGTGTCCAGTACGGCACGGCGAACATCGTCGCGGTGCCGGTGGAGGCGGGCCCGGGGGGCGCGCCCGTGCCGCCGCAGTTCGTGAACACGGGGCTGCCGGAGTTCGCACGCTGTCTGGCGTTGCTGGGGCGGATGTGGCGGCTGCGGTTCGGGCTGAACCAGGAGCAGGCGGGCCGCTGGACCGTCGACTTCCAGACGCAGCTGGCGGCGCTGGATCCCGCGGCGCTCGGTTCGCCGGAGAGCTGGTGGTCGGTGCTGCTGGAGCAGATGTGGGACGGGCTGCTCTGAGCCGTCGTTCCCGTCCCCGCCGCTGAGGCGGAGGGCGAGGTGGGAGGCCGGGGCCGGCCGGATACGCGTATCCGGCCGGCCCCGGCCTCTGTCCGTGTGCCCCGGCTCCGTGGCCGCCTCCCTCATCCCCGTTCACCGGTCCGGTACTTGACCCTGACGTTGCGGGAGGGGGAAGGATGACCGGGACCTCAGGAGGAGGTACCCCGAGAAGTACTCCGCCTGCCGGTGGAGAGCCCCTAGGGGTACCTCCGTACTACGGCTCGGGGAGGGCTCGTACCGGCGGAGGACGAGACGGGGCGGGGTCGGTCCTTAACCTGGCTTTACGCCGCTGGGGGTGGCGGGGCACACCACCGGAGGGTGGGGTTTTCCCCAGAGGAAGACTGCGCCGGGCACCAGGGCGCTCAGGCTTCCCCGCCGCCAGACTGCATCACGTCGAACGAACACGCACGGAGCGGCCGTCGGGCATGACGGCGGTCGCGCGGGCACCGTTTTCCCACTTGCTGAGCGATACAGGAGACTTACCGTGACATCGGCTGTGACCATTCCCAAGCCCGGAGGAACTGGTGGGCGTACGGCCGTTGCCGCGCGGGCGCGGCAGGTCGTGAAGGCGTACGGGTCCGGGGAAACCCGTGTCGTCGCCCTGGACCACGTGGACGTGGACATCGCCCGCGGCCGGTTCACCGCGATCATGGGTCCGTCGGGGTCCGGCAAGTCCACGCTGATGCACTGTCTGGCCGGGCTCGACACGGTGACCAGCGGGCAGATCCACCTGGACGAGACGGAGATCACCGGGCTGAAGGACAAGAAGCTGACGCGGCTGCGCCGGGACCGGATCGGGTTCATCTTCCAGGCGTTCAACCTGCTGCCGACGCTGAACGCGATCGAGAACATCACGCTTCCCATGGACATCGCCGGCCGCAAGCCGGACCGGCCGTGGCTGGACCGGGTGGTGGAGACCGTCGGACTGTCCGACCGGCTGAAGCACCGGCCCACCCAGCTCTCCGGCGGGCAGCAGCAACGGGTGGCGGTGGCGCGGGCCCTGGCCGCCCGGCCGGAGATCATCTTCGGTGACGAGCCGACCGGAAACCTCGACTCGCGTGCGGGTGCCGAGGTCCTCGGCTTCCTGCGCCGCTCGGTCGACGACCTGGGCCAGACCATCGTGATGGTCACGCACGACCCGGTCGCCGCCTCCTACGCGGACCGGGTGCTGTATCTCGCCGACGGCCGCATCGTCGACGAGATGCACAAGCCGACGGCCGAGCAGGTCCTGGACCGCATGAAGGACTTCGACGCCCGGGGGCGTACGTCATGACTGTCCTGAAGACCTCGATGCGCAACTTCCTCGCACACAAGGGGCGGATGGCGCTGTCGGCGGTGGCGGTGCTGCTGTCGGTGGCGTTCGTGTCCGGGACGCTGGTGTTCACGGACACGATGTCGACGACGTTCGACAAGCTGTTCGCGGCCACGGCGTCGGACGTCACGGTCAGCGCCAAGGACGCCTCCGACGGCGGCGAGACCACCTCCGACACCGGCAAGCCGCCGGTCATCCCCGAGTCCGTGCTCGCCCGGGTGCGGGACGTGGACGGGGTGAAGTCGGCCGAGGGGGCGTTGCACTCCACCGCGCTGACCGTCGTCGACGGCGACAGGGAGAGCCTCTCGCCCACCAGCGGCGGCCCGACCATCGTCGGCAGCTGGACCGCCAACGACGCCCGCACCATGAAGATCACCTCCGGTGCGGCGCCCGAGGGCCCCGACCAGGTCATGGTGGACGCCGACACCGCCGACAAGCACCGCCTGGAGCTCGGTGACGAGATCAGTGTCATCAGCGTGGTCGGCACGCACGCCGCGAAGATCTCCGGCATCACCGACTTCACCGTCACCAACCCCGGTGCCGCGATCTTCTTCCTGGACACGAAGACCGCCCAGCAGGCCCTGATCGGTGAGAGCGGCGTCTTCACCAACGTCAACGCCACGGCCGCCGACGGTGTCAGCGACGACCGGCTGAAGAAGAACGTCGTGGCCGCTCTGGGCGGCGACTACAAGGTGCTGACCGCCGAGGAGAGCGTGGAGGCCGGCCAGCAGGACGTCGAGGGCTTCATGAGCGTCATGAAGTACGCGATGCTCGGCTTCGCCGGGATCGCGTTCCTCGTCGGCATCTTCCTGATCATCAACACGTTCTCCATGCTGGTCGCCCAGCGCACCCGGGAGATCGGCCTGATGCGGGCCATCGGCTCCTCCCGCAAGCAGGTCAACCGTTCGGTGCTGATCGAGGCGCTGCTCCTGGGCGTCGTCGGGTCGCTGCTCGGGGTGGCCGCGGGCGTCGGGCTCGCGGTCGGGCTGATGAAGCTCATGGGCGCGGTCGGCATGGAGCTGTCCACCGACGACCTCACGGTCGCCTGGACGACCCCGGTGGTCGGGCTGCTCCTCGGTGTCGTCGTCACCGTTCTGGCCGCCTACCTGCCCGCGCGGCGGGCCGGGAAGATCTCCCCGATGGCCGCCCTGCGTGACGCGGGTGCCCCCGCGGACGCCAGGGCCGGCTGGATCAGGGGTGGCGTCGGCACGCTCCTGACCGCGGTCGGCGCGCTCGCGCTGTACCTCGCCTCGGCGGCGGACAAGGCCACCGAGGGCTCGATGTGGCTCGGCCTGGGGGTGGTGCTCTCGCTGGTCGGGTTCGTGCTCGTCGGCCCGCTGCTCGCCGGCGGTGTGGTCCGGGTGCTGGGCGTCGTCGTGCTGCGGGTCTTCGGTCCCGTGGGGCGGATGGCCGAGCGCAACGCCCTGCGCAACCCGCGCCGCACCGGCGCCACCGGTGCCGCGCTGATGATCGGGCTGGCCCTGGTGGCGTGCCTGTCGGTGGTCGGCTCGTCCATGGTGGCCTCCGCCACCGACGAGCTCGACAGGATCGTCGGCACGGACTTCATCATCCAGCCCGACAGCGGTCAGCTGCTCACCCCGCAGGCGGTGAAGGCGGTGCAGGAGACCCCGGGGCTGGAGCGCGTCACCGAGTACAAGTGGACCGAGGCGGACTTCACCACGCCCGACGGAAAGCGGCTCGAGGACACCGCGATCACCGCGGCCGACCCGACGTACGCCACCGACCTGCGGGTGGAGACGGTGGAGGGGAAGCTCTCCGACGCCTACCGGCCCGACTCGATGTCCGTCCACGAGAAGTTCGCCGAGGACCACGGCATCGGCCTCGGCTCGACGATCGACGTCACGTTCAGGGACGGGGAGACCGGCACGCTGACCGTCCGGGCGATCACCAGCAGTGAGGCCGTGGTCGACGCGGGTGCGATGTACACGTCGATCGAGACCCTCGCGAGGTACGTCCCGGCCGACCGGATGCCGCTGGACATACTGCTCTTCGCCACGGCGAAGGAGGGACAGCAGGAGGCCGCGTACACGGCGCTGAAGGACTCGCTGCACGACTACCCGCAGTACACCGTGCGCGACCGGACCGACTACAAGGAAGCGCTCAAGGACCAGATCGGCCAGCTGCTGAACATGATCTACGGCCTGCTGGCCCTGGCGATCGTCGTCGCGATCCTGGGTGTGGTGAACACCCTGGCCCTGTCGGTGGTCGAGCGGACGAGGGAGATCGGCCTGATGCGGGCCATCGGCCTCTCGCGCCGCCAGCTGCGCCGCATGATCCGCCTGGAGTCGGTCGTCATCGCCCTTTTCGGTGCCCTGCTGGGCCTGGGGCTCGGCATGGGCTGGGGCGCCACCGCCCAGCAGCTCCTCGCGCTGGAGGGCCTGAAGGTCCTCGAGATCCCGTGGCCGACGATCACCGGTGTGTTCATCGGCTCGGCGTTCGTGGGGCTGTTCGCGGCTCTGGTCCCGGCGTTCCGGGCGGGCCGGATGAACGTCCTGAACGCGATCGCCACGGAGTAGCCGCGGCCGCGACCGGCCACCGCACACGGGGGTTGCGGGGGAACGCCCGGTGCCGGGGAGCCCAGGAGGGCCACCGGCGCCGGGTGGCTTCGCGCGTGCGGGAGCCGGGGGCGCCCGGGGGCCACGTGACGGCGACGGCGTCCGGCCCCGGTCCTACGCGCCGGCGCACACCTCGCACGGGATGGCCGCCCCGTCGGTGCCGGCGGGAAAGTAGGCGGGATTGAACGTCTCCCGTACGAAGACCAGCGGTCCGGCCGCGTCGCACCTCACGTACGTCTTCGACGCGCAGGCCTCGTCCGGTGCCTCGGGCCAGGCGGCACGGCCGACGTGGAGCAGCCGCCGCTCCGGCCGGCCGCCCCGGCCTGCCAGCGCGTACCCCAGGGGCCGCGGGGCCGGCATCGCCGCGTCCCCGTCCCCGTCCGCGTCGCGGCCGGCCGCGACGACCACGACGCTGGCGGAGACGGGCACACCGGTGGGCGTGACCAGCCGGGTCCGGCGCAGCAGGCACGGCCGGCCCGCCTCGAGACCCAGCGTCGCCCGGGGGGCGGAGTCGTCGAGGGCGTGCGTGGACAGCCGGGCGGTGTGGGTGATCCGGACGTGCAGGGGTGCCTTCACCACCGCTTCGAGCAGGACGGTCGTCAGGCCGTCGCTCGCCAGGAGCATGCGCGTGCGGGCCGAGGCGAACTCGGCGATGCTCCGGTCGGGACCGGGCGCGGGACCGGGGGGCGGAGTCGTCGAGGGCGTGCGTGGACAGCCGGGCGGTGTGGGTGATCCGGACGTGCAGGGGTGCCTTCACCACCGCTTCGAGCAGGACGGTCGTCAGGCCGTCGCTCGCCAGGAGCATGCGCGTGCGGGCCGAGGCGAACTCGGCGATGCTCCGGTCGGGACCGGGCGCGGGAGCATGCGCGGGACCGGGGGTGGAGCGTGAGGAGGAGCTGTGGCCATCTGATACGCGGCCTGCTTTCGCTGGATGCGGAAGGACTCGTTCCGGAGCGCGGTGGAGCACAGGGGAGCGCGGGAGGGGTGCGCGGGAGCGGTGCGGGCCTACCGGGCGGCCTCGTGCGGTCTGCGGCCCCATGCCGTCAGCATCGCGATGAACATCTCCCGGGTCGAGGGCCGGCGCACGTGGGCGATGGCCTCGTCCAGTGTGGCCATGGGCACCTCGTCGGCCAGCAGGTGGATCTCGCACTGCTCGCGCGTGTGCGCGACGAAGGTGCCGAACCCCGGATTCATCCCGATGATCGGATGGTGTGCGAGCAGACCGACCTTGGCCAGTCCGAGGTCCGTGAGGATCCGCGGGTACCGGGAGGCGAAGTGGAGGTCGCTGCCGATCACGTTCGCCATCATAAGGAAGTGTCCCGTCATCACCTTCCGGTAGGCGGGGTGGTGGTACTGCTCGGGATGCAGGGCGACACCGTCGGTGAGGTCCAGCAGCCCGCCCGGCCGCACCCAGGACAGCATGCGGGGCAGCAGTTCCTCCCGCTGCCGCAGGTGCCTCACCAGCAGCCTGGCGTGGACGAGGTCGAACTCGCCCGGAGGGAAGCCGGTGTCGTTGACGTCGGCGTGCACGACATCGAGGTGCGACCGCTTCCGCGTCAGGAACGTGCTGTCGCGGTCGAGCGCGGTGACCGGCCCGTGGACGGTCCGGCTCAGCCAGGAGTTGACGGTACCGGTTCCCGCTCCGACGTCGAGGCAGCGCCAGCCGGGCTCGACCCCGAGGTCGTGCAGGGTTTGGAAGGAGACAGGGTCCAGGGCCCGGGTGAGCCCGCCCAGACGTGCCCGTTCGTTGTCGCGTGCCGAGGAGAGGAGCACATCGCCGTAACTTTCCATAGTCACGACCGGGTCGACGATCTACCGGTTGTGACGACACGGGCGGCTCGACGAGGGCCGCTCGCCTGCCGTCCGTCGTCCGCCCGCAGCCGGACGGGCCCGGCACGCGCCGCGGGCCGGGCTCGGTCGTCGTACGCTGGAGACCCCCGGCCCGCGGCGCGTGCCGGGCCCGTCGTGTTGCACACCTCTCCGTAAGGGAAGCCGCTCCGAATGAGCCTGCACGGTCTGTTGGACGCCGTCGTCAAGGACACCGCCCTCGCGGAAGCGATCTCGGCGGCTGCCGACGGCAACCGCATGCACGTCGACCTGGTCGGCCCCTCCGCCGCCCGTCCGTTCGCGGTCGCCGCCCTCGCCCGGGAGACCGGCCGTACGGTGCTGGCCGTGACGGCGACCGGCCGGGAGGCCGAGGACCTGGCGGCGGCCCTGCGCTCCATGCTCCCGCCCGAGGAGGTCGTGGAGTACCCGTCCTGGGAGACGCTGCCGCACGAGCGGCTGAGCCCGCGCAGCGACACCGTGGGACGCCGGCTGGCCGTGCTGCGCCGGCTGGCGCACCCCCGCGCCGACGACCCGGAGACGGGCCCGGTGTCGGTCGTCGTCGCGCCCGTACGGTCCGTGCTCCAGCCACAGGTCAAGGGTCTGGGCGAGCTGGAGCCGGTCGCGCTGCGGACCGGAGGGAGCGCCGATCTGAACGAGACGGTCGAGGCGCTCGCCGCCGCCGCGTACGCGCGCGTGGAGCTGGTCGAGAAGCGCGGCGAGTTCGCCGTACGCGGCGGCATCCTCGACGTGTTCCCGCCCACCGAGGAACACCCCCTCCGGGTGGAGTTCTGGGGCGACGACATCGAGGAGATCCGTTACTTCAAGGTCGCCGACCAGCGCTCCCTGGAGGTGGCCGAGCACGGCCTGTGGGCCCCGCCCTGCCGTGAGCTGCTGCTCACCGAGGACGTACGGGAGCGTGCGCGGGTGCTGGCCGAGCGGCACCCGGAGCTGGGCGAGCTGCTCGGGAAGATCGCCGAGGGGATCGCGGTGGAGGGCATGGAGTCCCTCGCGCCGGTTCTGGTCGACGACATGGAACTGCTCCTCGACGTCCTGCCCGAGGGCAGCATGGGCGTCGTGTGCGACCCGGAGCGGGTGCGCACCCGCGCCTCGGACCTGGTGGCGACCTCGCAGGAGTTCCTGCAGGCGTCCTGGGCGGCCACCGCAGGGGGCGGCGAGGCGCCGATCGACGTCGGCGCGGCCTCCCTGCGGTCCATCGCGGACATCCGTGAACGGGCCCGCGAGCTGGAGATGATGTGGTGGTCGGTGTCGCCGTTCGCCGCCGACGAGTCGTTCGCGTCCGACGGCGGCAGTGCCGGGGCCGGCGGCGGGGCGGAGGGCTCGGACACCCTCAAGCTCGGCATGCGCGCCCCGGAGGCCTACCGGGGCGACACCGCGCGGGCGCTCGCCGACACCAAGAGCTGGCTGGCCGACGGCTGGCGCACGGTGTTCGTCACCGAGGGCCACGGCCCGGCAGCCCGCACCGTGGAGGTGCTGGGCGGCGAGGGCATCCCGGCCCGCCTGGCCGGGGCGGCCGACGGGAAGGCGGGGACGGGCGAGCTCGGCGAGATCGCCCCGGCCGTCGTCCACGTCGCCTGCGGTTCCATCGACAACGGCTTCGTCGACCCGGTGCTCGGACTGGCCGTGCTCACCGAGACCGACCTGTCCGGCCAGAAGGCGTCCGGCCGTGAGGGCGCCCGGATGCCGGCCCGGCGCCGCAAGACCATCGACCCGCTCACCCTGGAGCCGGGCGACCACATCGTCCACGAGCAGCACGGCGTCGGCCGCTACATCGAGATGGTGCAGCGCACCGTGCAGGGCGCGACCCGCGAGTACCTGGTGGTGGAGTACGCCCCCGCCAAGCGCGGCCAGCCCGGCGACCGCCTCTACATTCCCACCGACCAGCTGGAGCAGATCACCAAGTACGTCGGCGGCGAGGCGCCCACCCTGCACCGTCTCGGCGGCGCCGACTGGACCAAGACGAAGGCCCGCGCCAAGAAGGCCGTCAAGGAGATCGCCGCCGACCTGATCAAGCTGTACAGCGCGCGCATGGCAGCCCCCGGGCACGCCTTCGGCGGGGACACGCCCTGGCAGCGCGAGCTGGAGGACGCCTTCCCGTACGCGGAGACGCCCGACCAGCTCACCACCATCGCCGAGGTCAAGGAGGACATGGAGAAGACGGTCCCCATGGACCGGCTGATCTGCGGCGACGTCGGCTACGGCAAGACGGAGATCGCGGTGCGGGCCGCGTTCAAGGCGGTGCAGGACGGCAAGCAGGTCGCCGTCCTCGTCCCCACGACGCTGCTGGTGCAGCAGCACTTCGGGACCTTCGGCGACCGGTACGCGCAGTTCCCGGTGAACGTGCGGGCGCTGTCCCGGTTCCAGAGCGACACGGAGGCGAAGGCGGTCCTCGAGGGGCTGAAGGACGGCTCGGTGGACGTCGTCATCGGCACCCACCGGCTGTTCTCCTCGGAGACGAAGTTCAAGGACCTGGGCCTGGTCATCGTCGACGAGGAGCAGCGGTTCGGCGTCGAGCACAAGGAGCAGCTGAAGAAGCTGCGCGCCAACGTCGACGTGCTGACCATGTCCGCCACCCCGATCCCGCGCACCCTGGAGATGGCGGTCACCGGCATCCGTGAGATGTCGACGATCACCACGCCGCCGGAGGAGCGCCACCCGGTGCTCACTTTCGTCGGCCCGTACGACCAGCGGCAGATCGGCGCGGCCGTCCGCCGTGAACTGCTGCGCGAGGGGCAGGTCTTCTACATCCACAACCGGGTCGAGTCGATCGACCGCGCGGCGGCCCGGCTGCGCGAGATCGTGCCCGAGGCGCGCATCGCGACCGCCCACGGACAGATGTCGGAGTCGGCGCTGGAGCAGGTCGTCGTCGACTTCTGGGAGAGGAAGTTCGACGTGCTGGTGTCGACGACGATCGTCGAGTCCGGCATCGACATCTCCAACGCCAACACCCTGATCGTGGAACGCGGCGACAACTTCGGCCTGAGCCAGCTGCACCAGCTGCGCGGCCGGGTCGGCCGCGGGCGGGACCGCGGTTACGCGTACTTCCTGTACCCGCCGGAGAAGCCGCTGACGGAGACCGCGCACGAGCGCCTCGCGACGATCGCCCAGCACACCGAGATGGGCGCGGGCATGTACGTGGCGATGAAGGACCTGGAGATCCGCGGCGCCGGAAACCTGCTCGGCGGCGAGCAGTCGGGCCACATCGCGGGCGTCGGCTTCGACCTGTACGTCCGGATGGTCGGCGAGGCCGTCGCGGACTACCGGCGCCAGCTGGAGACCGGCGGGATCCAGGAGGAGCCGCCGCTCGAGGTCAAGATCGAGCTGCCCGTCGACGCGCACGTCCCGCACGACTACGCGCCCGGCGAGCGGCTGCGTCTGCAGGCGTACCGGGCGATCGCCGCCGCCGACAAGGAGGAGGACGTCACGGCGGTGCGCGAGGAACTCGTCGACCGCTACGGCACGTTGCCGGAGCCGGTGGAGAACCTGCTGCTGGTGGCGGGGCTGCGCATGCTCGCCCGCGCGTGCGGTGTCGGCGAGATCGTCCTGCAGGGCAACAACATCCGTTTCGCGCCGGTGGAGTTGCGGGAGTCCCAGGAACTCCGTCTCAAACGGCTCTACCCGGGCACGGTCATCAAACCGACCGCGCACCAGGTGCTGGTGCCCCGTCCGAAGACCGCGAAGGTGGGCGGGAAGCCGCTGGTCGGCCGGGAGCTGCTGGCGTGGGTCGGGGAGTTCCTGACGTCGGTCCTGGGGTCGTGACCGGCCCCGCCCCGTTCCGGGCCCCGGACACACGAAACGGCGGACACACGAAACGGCGGACCCGCGAAACCGCCCACGGGAAGGGGGTCCGTGGGCAGTTCCCGGTCCTGGGGCACGTCGGGTTCCGGTGACGTGAGGGCGGACGGCTGAGCGAGGAGACCCGGGGTCTACGCCTGGTCGTGGCGGCCCCGGTCGCGGTGCAGGCCGAACCGTTTCTCGGCCTGCCGCTGTCCGGCGTCGACCTGGCTCTCGTGCTTGCCGCCGGTCCTCTTGTTGATCTCCTTCTCCGCCGCGTCGGAGGCCTTCTTCGCCTTGTCCTGCACCGAGCGGTTGCTCTTGAACTTGTCGAGGATGCCCATCCGGAGCTCCTTCCCGGGTGACTCAGCACCGACCCTACGCGGAATCATCCCTTGATGCTCGATTTGCACCGATGTGGTCTGGACCTCTCTCTGGCTACGGTGGGACCAGGTGCGATCCGGCCGTTCGGGGACGGGTGCAGAGGGACAAAGGGGTGGTGCGCCGTGGGGCGGTACTCGACGACGTTCTCGGCGTGCGCGGCACGAGGCGGGACGCGGGGCGCGGCGGGACGCGCGGGAGTGGCGGCGCTGGCCGCCGTACTGCTCCTCGCCGGCTGCGAGGTCCTGGAGGAGGGGAGCGGTTCTCCCGCCGAGAGCGGCGGCGCGGCGCAGGCGCCGGACGGACGCGCCGTCAGCCCCCTGGACAACCCGGACGGCACCGAACCGGGCCTCACCCCGCTGACCGGGGAGGCGGACCGGGCCGACGGGCGTGCACTCATCGAGACGGTGCGAACCAAGGGGCGCGGGCCGAAGACGGGTTACGACCGCGACGAGTTCGGCTACGCCTGGAAGGACACGGCCGACGGAGTGCCGTTCGCCCGCAACGGTTGCGACACGCGGAACGACTTGCTGAAACTCCACGGGCGCAACGTCGAGTTCCGTACCGGTTCCGACTGCGTGGTCGTCTCGATGGACGTGTACGACCCGTACACGGGCAAGGACATCGCCTGGAAAAAGGCGAAAGCCGCCGAGGTCCAGATAGACCACGTGGTGCCGCTCTCGTACAGCTGGCAGATGGGCGCCTCCCGCTGGAGCAAGGAGAAGCGGCAGCGGCTGGCCAACGACGTGCTGAACCTCCTGCCGGTTTCGGGATCCGCGAACTCCGCCAAGAGTGACTCCGGGCCGGCGTCCTGGCTGCCGTCGAACAAGGCGATCCGGTGCTCTTACGTGGTGCGGTTCGCGCAGGTCGCGGAAAAATATGAGCTCCCAGTGACGGCCTCGGACAAGGAAATGATGCTCAAGCAGTGTGGGGACTGAGAGGGCTGCGATGACCTGGGGAAATGCCGTGGCTTCCGCGCTGCGGGACGCCTATGCTCCGTTGCCGTGGCTGATCGCGTACAGAAGATCGTGACGGAGCCGCCGGGCCTGAAGAGCGTCACCGACGTCTGGCAGGTGGCCGACCGGCGTCTGGCGCAAGGGGACGCTGCCTTCATCGCGGACCTCGGCATCGCGCTCGCCGGGGCGTACGGCTCCGAGCCCAGGCCGATCTGGCAGTACGGGAGCGTCTTCGACCACCTGCTCCGGCTGCTGGCCACCAATCCTGGCCCTGGGAACGTGGTTCAGGCGCTGCGGCTGGTCTCCTCGACGGAAGTCGCCCAAAGGGAGTTGGATCACTCCACGGCATCCTTGCTGGCGTCCGGTCACCCGGCCTCCCGGTCGACGGCGGCGCCAACTCCTCCAAGGGCGACTCGGGGCCCGCGGCCTGGCTGCCGCCCAGCAAACGGGTCCGGTACGCGTACGCGGTCCGCTTCGCCCAGGTCGCCGTCAAGTACGAGATGCCGGTGACCGCCGACGACAAGGAGATGATGCTGCGGCAGTGCGGCGGCTGACCGCCCTGACGGCAACGGCCGGCAACGGTCGGCAACGGTTCGGTACACACCGGGACCGGTTGTCCCCATCGGCCTATACGCTCGGACTTCCCGGCGCCTTCCGCTCGCGCGGTTTCGCCCACCCGTACCACCCGTACCACCCGTACCACGCGTGTCACTTGCGCGCTCGTACCCCTCGTACTACTCGCACCACTCGTCCCATCGGCTACACCGGTCCAGGAGCAGTCATGTACGGCCACGGCGCGGCGCCGCCCCAGCGCAGTACGGCAACGGTCATCTCCCTGCGCGTGCTGATCGCCGCCGCCGGCGTCCTGTCGTGCGGGCTGCTGGCCTGCGTGCCGCTGTTCCGGGTCGCGGTCCTGCGGGGCCGCCTCCCCGACTGGCTGATGGCCTGGGTGAGCCTGCCGCTCTCCCTCTTCCTGCTGATGGTGATCGGCTCGCTCCCGGAGTCGGACCCCCGGACCGATGTCGCCCTCTTCGGTCTCCTGCTCCTGGGCGCAGGCGCGGCCGTGTACTACCTGACCGTGGACATCCGCCACCACCAACGGCTGCTCCATTACGGGGTGCACGGCATCCCGTCGCCCCACGCCACGACGATGCACGCGCACGGCGGCGCCCCCGCCCCCTACGGCTACCCGCAGCCCACGCCGCCGTACACGCACACACCGGTGCCGCAGCCCCGGCCCAACATGCCCCCGCAGATGCCCCGGCCGCCCGTGCCGCACCACGACGGGGCCCCCACCCCGGTACCTCCGGCCCAGTCGCCGCAGCAGCCCGGGCCGGCCCGGATCGACCAGGTGCGCGCCGAACTCGACGAGCTCAGCGACTACCTGCGCAGAAGCGACGGCGGCCGGGGCGACGGCAACAAGCAGGGGGGCAGGTGAGGGTGACGGCGGGACGGGTCGTCGCCGGCCGCTACGAGCTGTCCACGCTCATCGGGCAGGGCGGCATGGGGCAGGTCTGGACGGCCTACGACAAGCGGCTGGACCGGCGGGTCGCGGTGAAGCTGCTGCGCCCGGACAAGGTGGCCGGCCAGGAGGCCGACGAACTGCGCCGCCGCTTCGTGCGTGAGTGCCGGGTGACCGCGCAGGTCGATCATCCCGGCCTGGTCACCGTGCACGACGCGGGCAGCGAGGGCGACGAACTGTTCCTCGTCATGCAGCACGTCGACGGCGCCGACCTCGGCGACCACCTCGCCGAGCACGCCCCGTACCCGTGGCAGTGGGCGGTGGCGGTGGCCGCGCAGCTGTGTGCCGCGCTGAGCGCGGTGCACGCCGTGCCGATCGTCCACCGTGACCTCAAACCGCGCAACGTGATGGTGAGGCAGGACGGTACCGTCACGGTGCTCGACCTGGGCGTCGCCTCCGTCATGGACAGCGACACCACGCGCCTGACCCACACCGGTTCGCCCATCGGCTCGCCCGCCTACATGGCCCCGGAGCAGGCGATGGGCGGCGTGGTCGGACCGTACACGGACCTGTACGCGCTCGGCGTGCTGCTGCACGAACTGCTCAGCGGTGATGTGCCCTTCGCGGGCTCGACGGCGCTCGGCGTGCTGCACCGGCACCTCTACGAGGCGCCGCAGCCGGTGCGCCAGGTCCGCCAGGAGGTCCCCGAGGCCCTGGAGGCGCTGGTCCTGCGTCTGCTCGCCAAGGACCCGCAGCACCGCCCCGCCTCCGCCCAGGAGGTCTACGAGCACCTGTCGCTGCTGCTGCCGTCGAGGGGCACACCCACCGGAGCGCCCCTCGACCCCACGCGCCCCTTTCTGCGTCCGCACGCCCCCTGGCCGGACCGTGCGCGCACCCCCGCGCCCCGGCCCGCCCCCGCCGCACCGCTCGCGCCCGTCGCGGGGAAGGCCGACGTCGCCGCGGCCGTGGACGAGGTCAAGCGGCTGCTCGGCGAGGGCTGCATCACCCAGGCCGTGGACGTCCTCGGCGGCATCCTGCCCGTCGCCGCCGAACAGCACGGCGAGCGCTCCCCGGTCGTCCGCACCCTGCGCAAGCAGTACGCGGCCACCCTCCTGGACGACGGCCAGTACCGGCGCGCGCTGCCCGAACTGCGCCGCCTCGCCGACGAACGCGCCACCGAGGCGGGCCAGGCCGACCCGCAGTCCCTGCGCTACCGCTACGAGGCCGCCCAGTGCCTGGAGCAGCTCGGCCAGCCGGCGGCGGCGCTCTCCGCGTACCGGGCGCTGCTGCCGTACTACGAGAACCGGTACGTGGCCGCGGGTGACCCGCAGCTCGCCCATGACGTCCGCCGCCGCATCGGCCACCTCCTGCTGGCCCTCGGCGACCGCCCGGCCGCGCACGAGACCCTGGCCCGGCTGCTGCACGACGTGGAGCGCTCCCAGGGCCCCGGCCATCCGCTCGCCGAGGAGATCCGCCGGACCCTGCAGTGGCTGGGACAGGTGCGCGGATAGCGGGGCAGGACGCCCTTTTCCGCCGCCCGGGCGGACCGGTGGGCGCGCGGCGGTGCCGGAAGTCCTGGTGAATCGTTGGTCGAATGGGTTGGCCAGAGCTCGGCCGCTGCCTACCATCGATCACCGCAGGACTTTGTGCACCGCCGCACAAGCTTCCCCAGGAGGTTTCCTTGCACCGCCGTCGCCGCACCGCGCTCCTCCTCACCGTCGCCCTCACCGCGGCGGCCCCCCTGCTCACCGCCTGCGGAAACGACGCCCGTCCCGGGGCGGCGGCCGTCGTGGGCGGCCAGCGGATCACGGTGTCGCAACTGGAGAGCCGGGTCGGCGAGATCCGCGCGGCCCAGCGGGAGGCGGTGCCGGACGAGGCCCAGTACAAGCAGGCCGTCGCCCGCACCGGCAGCCTCACCCGCGACACCCTGCAGGGCATGGTCCTGGACCGGGTGCTGGAGCGCGCCGCGGGCGACGCCGGTGTGACGGTCACCCCCAAGGAGGTTCAGGAGATGCGCTCCGGTCTGGAGGAACAGGCCGGCGGGGCCGAGGCGCTGGAGACGGCCTGGCTGCAGCAGTACGGCATCCCGCCGGAGCGGCTCGACGACAACCTCCGCCTGCAGCTCCAGGCCCAGAAGCTCGCGCAGCGGCTCGGCACCGACACCAGCAGACCCGAGTTCTGGCAGGCCCTGTCCGAGGCGAGCAAGGAGCTCGACGTCAACCTCAACCCCCGCTACGGCACCTGGGACGACGAGAAGAGCAGCCGCGTCGACGCCAGGACCCCGTGGGTACGGGACGTCACGGGGGAAGCCGCAGCCCAGCCGGTCGCCTGACCAGCCAGGCCTATTGTCACACCGCGCCGGCCCTCTGTGGACAACCTTCGGAGGCCGGCGGCGCCATGGGTTAGTTTCGGATCGTGAACGCAACCAGCCCCGCGGCACCCTCCGCGGCCCCGACCGGCCGCATCGTCCTGCTCACCACCAGCCACCGCGTCGCGCCCGGCCTGCTGTCCTGGCCCGCCTGGCAGACCCTGCGCGCGGCCGACACGGTGCTGTGCGCGGACGGTGCCCATCCGCAGCTGCCGTATCTCCGGGAGGCGGGCATACCGGTCAAGGAGACGTCACCGGCCGCCGGGGAGCTGGTGGACGCCTGCACCGGTGGGCGCACGGTGGTGGTCGTGGCGACCGGCGAGGGCGAGCCGGCCCTGACCGACGGCCTGGCCCGCCTCGCCGGTGCCGGCCGCGTCCCGATGCCGGAACTGGAACTGCTTCCCGCCTCCTACGACCTGCCGGGTGCCCGCCTGCTCGACCTCGTCCAGGTCATGGACCGCATCCGCGCCGAGTGCCCCTGGTCCTCCCGGCAGACCCACGAGGGCCTGGTGAAGTACGGCATGGAGGAGGCCTACGAACTCGTCGAGGCGATCGAGGAGGGCGGCCGGGACGAACTGCGTGAGGAACTGGGCGACGTCCTCCTCCAGGTCGTCTTCCACGCCCGGATAGCCGAGGAGCACCCCGAGGAGCCCTTCTCCGTCGACGACGTGGCCGGCGGCATCGTCGCCAAGCTCATCCACCGCCATCCCCACGTCTTCGGCGACGAGACGGCGACCACCCCCGAGGAGGTCAAGGAGCACTGGCTGCGTACCAAGGCGGTCGAGAAGCGGCGCACCTCGGTCACCGAGGGCGTCCCTCTCGGCCAGCCGGGACTGGCCCTCGCCGCCACACTCGCCTCCCGCGTCCGCACGAGGGGCCTGGACGTCCCCCTGCCCCGGGCGGAGGGCATCGGCTACGAACTGCTCGGCCTCGCGGCGCGGGCCGAGGCGGAGGGCGTCGACCCGGAAGCGGCGCTGCGCGCGGCCGCCCGGGCCTACCGGGACGCGATACGGGCCGCCGAGGGCGTGGGGGAGTAAGCAGGGCGCGGCCCCCGGTTCCGCCGGGTACCGCAGCGGGGAGGAGGGCGTGCCTGCCCGCGTGCCGCCGGATACGGTCGAGCGGTGACCGACCAGCACCAGCCCCGGCCCGAGAACGGCGCCCCCGAACTCTTCACCTGGGAGTTCGCGAGCGACCCCTACCCCGCGTACGCCTGGCTGAGGGAGCACGCGCCCGTGCACCGGACGCGGCTGCCCAGCGGGGTGGAGGCCTGGCTGGTCACCCGGTACGCCGACGCCAAGCAGACGCTCGCCGACCCCCGCCTCTCGAAGAACCCGGCGCACCACGACGAGCCCGCCCACGCCAGGGGCAGGACCGGTATCCCCGGTGAGCGCAAGGCCGAGCTGATGACGCATCTGCTCAACATCGACCCGCCGGACCACACCCGGCTGCGCAGGCTGGTCAGCAAGGCGTTCACACCGCGCAGGGTCGCCGAGTTCGCGCCCCGGGTGCAGGAGCTCACCGACGGGCTCATCGACCGGTTCGCGGAGGGCGGCTCCGCCGACCTCATCCACGACTTCGCCTTCCCGCTCCCCATCTACGCCATCTGCGACCTGCTCGGCGTTCCGAGGGAGGACCAGGACGACTTCCGCGACTGGGCAGGCATGATGATCCGGCACGCGGGCGGCCCCAGGGGCGGTGTCGCCCGGTCGGTGAAGAAGATGCGCGGCTACCTGGCCGACCTGATCCACCGCAAGCGCGAGGCACTGCCTGTCGAACCCGCCCCCGGCGAGGACCTCATCTCCGGCCTGATCCGCGCCTCCGACCACGGCGAGCACCTCACCGAGAACGAGGCCGCCGCCATGGCGTTCATCCTGCTGTTCGCCGGCTTCGAGACCACCGTCAACCTCATCGGCAACGGCACCTACGCCCTCCTCACCCACCCGGGGCAGCGCGAGCGCCTGCAGAAGTCCCTCGCCGCCGGGGAGCGCGGGCTGCTGGAGACCGGAGTGGAGGAACTCCTGCGCCACGACGGGCCCGTGGAACTGGCCACCTGGCGGTTCGCCACCGAGGCGCTCGCCCTCGGCGGGCAGCACATCTCCGCAGGCGACCCGGTCCTCGTCGTCCTGGCCGCCGCGGACCGTGATCCGGAGCGGTTCGCCGACCCCGACGCACTCGATCTCGCACGGCGCGACAACCAGCATCTGGGGTACGGCCACGGCATCCACTACTGCCTCGGCGCTCCGCTGGCCCGCCTGGAGGGCCAGACCGCGCTCGCCACACTGCTGACCCGGCTGCCGGACCTCGAACTCGCGGCGGACCCGGCCGAACTGCGCTGGCGCGGCGGCCTCATCATGCGCGGACTGCGCACGCTGCCGGTGAAATTCACCCCGCCCTCGATGTGATGTTGCGAACGGGGCGGCGTACCAGGACACATTCCGAAATGCCCCGGACGGTCTTCCGGAAGAGATCCGGGAAAGCCCTGGGCGTGTCCGTCGGCCACGGCGCACGTGACCGTCAGGGCCCCTCGAGCACGGTCCGTTGACCGTTGGCAGGACGGCTGTGAAGGTGACACCCACTCAACTTTGTGATCTTCATGTGATCTGCACGGCATGAACTTGTGACAGACGTTCGACTGCCTATACGTTCACCCCTCAAGCGCGGCGTCTCGCTTTTTCGAACGTCACAGGCGAAACGCCGTGCGAGTAACTGTTGTCCTGCGAAAGGTTTCCGCATGCTCTCCGGGAACGGTCGTCACCGTCGCCCCCGCCAGGCTCCGGCTCTTCTCGTCGCGGCCGGAGTGACCGGCTCGGCCATCGCGATCCCCCTCCTCGGAGCCGGCGCCGCCAGTGCTGCCGACGGTTCGACCTGGGACCGGGTGGCCGAGTGCGAGTCGGGCGGCTCTTGGAGCCAGAACTCCGGCAACGGTTACTACGGCGGCCTGCAGTTGACCCAGGAGGACTGGGAGGCCTACGGCGGCCTCGACTACGCGACCAGCGCCGACCAGGCCAGCCGCGGCCAGCAGATAGCCGTGGCCGAGAAGATCCTCGCCGACCAGGGTGTCGGCGTGTGGAGAGCCTGCGGCCTGCTGGGGGGCCTGGACCGGGACGCGTCCGTGCTCGATGCCGGCACCGGCGTGGAGGGCGGCTCACCGGGCGCGTCCGGCTCCGAAAGGTCCGCCACTCCGTCGCCGTCCCAGTCCGCCGGCTCCTCGTCGGACGCGAAGGGCGACGAGGGCGACGAAGCTGCCGCGGACGGCCAGAAGAAGGAAGGAGGAGCGGAGGCCTCTTCCGCTGCTTCTCCCTCCGTCAAGGACGACGACTCGGACAAGTCGGGGCAGAAGGCCGACGCTTCGGAATCGGCCGACGGCGAGGACTCCGGCGGCGGCCGTCACCGCGGCGCCGGCGCCGAGGAGGAAGCGCGCGCGGACCGTGACGCCGGATCCTCGGGGCGGCATGCCTCGCGCGGCGGTCTCGGCTTCACACGCGGCCTCGACGGCTCCTCCCCGTCGAGCGACTCCGGCTCGGGCTCCGCGAGCGGCCCCTCGGTCGCCTCCGACTCCCTTGCTCTCGGCGGCGGATGGCTCGCCCAGTACGGCGGGGGCGACGGGGCCGAGGGTGTCGCCGCCCCGAATCCCACCCTTTTCGGTTAGGGGCTCGCACCTGGATGCGAATCATGTGAAAGGTGACATTTCGACAGCTGCGGCCGACCGCTCGGGCGTCGGCCGTGCGCCGACCGGGCGATGGTGGCGTGCCGGCCGGGTGGCGAGTGGACCGGCGTGCGGAAAAGCGTGTCGGTGGCGGGGGTGGAGAGTCGCGCTTCAGGATGAATGTCCGATTTAAAGATGATGAGAGATAGGTCTCAGAAGCCCTGATCGTCTTTGATAATCCGCCGAGGGCGTGTCTACGGTCGTGATCGCTCGCCATCGCGGGCCCCGGCTGCCACCACGCCGAATCCTGCCAGTGGCCGCACGGGAACAGTCGTCGCGTCATGCGCCGTAGGCAGGAGCGGGGGACCCAAGGTAGGCGCCGGATCCGGTGAAGTACGCCGGATGCGGCTCGGGGTGAAGCCGCGTCCCGCAAGGGAACGCGGCCGGGCAACCCAACCGGCCCGAACCCGACAGCTCACCTCGTAGGCGTCGGTGAGGGGATCCATCCATGCTGTTTTCCAGCAAGGGCAAGCACCGTCGTCCGTCCAAGGCCACCCGTGCCATCGCCGTCGCCGGTGTCACCGGTGCCGCCGTCGCCGCCCCGCTGATGGCGGCCGGCAGTGCCTCCGCCGCCACCGCCGCCGAGTGGGACACCGTCGCCCAGTGCGAGTCCGGTGGCAACTGGTCGATCAACACCGGTAACGGCTACTACGGCGGCCTGCAGTTCTCCGGCTCCACCTGGGCCGGCTACGGCGGCACGAAGTACGCCGCCACCGCCGACCAGGCCAGCAAGGCCCAGCAGATCGAGATCGCCGAGAAGGTTCTCGCGGGCCAGGGCAAGGGTGCCTGGCCGGTCTGCGGCAAGGGCCTGTCCAGCGCCGCCTACACCGGTGGCGGTTCCGCCGGGGGCTCGGGCGACCAGGGCGGCGGCTCCTCGCAGGGCTCCCGGCAGCAGTCCCCGGAGCAGGAGTCCCAGAAGCAGAGCACCGAGGCCGCTCCCGAGCGTTCCGCCGAGCAGAAGGCCTCCCGCTCCGACGAGCGTCCGGCCGCCAAGAAGACCGTCACCACCCCGACCGGCAAGAAGGTCGAGAAGGGCGACGGCGAGTACAAGGTCGTCAAGGGCGACACCCTCAGCTCGATCGCCGCGGAGCGCGACGTCAAGGGCGGCTGGGGCAAGCTGTTCGAGCTGAACGACGACATCGTCGAGGACGCCGACCTCATCTACCCGGGCCAGCAGCTGCACCTGAAGTAGGACGCCGGCCGCGGGTCCGGGCCCCGTTCCCGCGAAGGTCTGCCCCGCTCCGGCGCGTCTCCCCCCGTACGCGCCGGGGCGGGGCTTTTCCGTGGCCGGACCGGGCCTCCCGTTCCCGGGTTTCCCGGAAACGCCTTTGTTCCGTTCGGAAACAATTTACTCTCGGTTCTGTCCGCGAAGCGGCCGACCGGATGGCCGATCGCCCCGGGCCGGATAGGCTCGGGTCCGCAGGGCCCCCGTGGCCCCGCTGAACCACGTCACATCCATGAAGGAGATGCTCGTGCCGTCCATCGACGTCGTCGTAGCCCGGGAAATCCTGGACTCCCGAGGTAACCCCACGGTCGAGGTCGAGGTCGGCCTCGACGACGGCAGTACGGGTCGTGCCGCCGTCCCGTCCGGCGCCTCCACCGGCGCCTTCGAGGCCATCGAACTCCGTGACGGAGACCCCGACCGTTACCAGGGCAAGGGTGTCGAGAAGGCCGTCCTGGCCGTCATCGAGCAGATCGGCCCGGAGCTCGTCGGCTACGACGCCACCGAGCAGCGCCTGATCGACCAGGCGATGTTCGACCTGGACGCCACCGACAACAAGGGCTCCCTCGGCGCCAACGCCATCCTCGGCGTCTCCCTGGCCGTCGCCCACGCCGCCTCCGAGGCCAGCGACCTCCCCCTCTTCCGCTACCTCGGCGGCCCCAACGCGCACCTGCTGCCGGTGCCGATGATGAACATCCTCAACGGCGGTTCGCACGCGGACTCCAATGTGGACATCCAGGAGTTCATGATCGCCCCGATCGGCGCGGAGTCCTTCTCCGAGGCCCTGCGCTGGGGCACCGAGGTCTACCACACGCTGAAGAAGGTGCTGAAGGGCCGCGGCCTGTCCACCGGCCTCGGCGACGAGGGCGGCTTCGCCCCGAACCTCGGCTCCAACCGCGAGGCCCTCGACCTCATCCTTGAGGCCGTCAAGGAAGCCGGTTACACCCCCGGCGAGCAGATCGCCCTCGCGCTCGACGTCGCCGCCTCCGAGTTCTACAAGGACGGCACGTACGTCTTCGAGGGCAAGGAGCGCTCCGCCGCCGAGATGACGGAGTACTACGCCGAGCTGGTCGCCGCGTACCCGCTGGTCTCCATCGAGGACCCGCTGTTCGAGGACGACTGGGACGGCTGGAAGGCCCTCACCGACAAGCTCGGCGACAAGGTCCAGATCGTCGGCGACGACCTGTTCGTCACCAACCCGGAGCGCCTGGCCCGCGGCATCGAGGAGAGCGCGGCCAACGCCCTGCTGGTCAAGGTGAACCAGATCGGTTCGCTGACCGAGACCCTGGACGCCGTCGAGCTGGCCCAGCGCAACGGCTTCAAGTGCATGATGTCGCACCGCTCCGGCGAGACCGAGGACGTCACCATCGCCGACCTGGCCGTCGCCACCAACTGCGGCCAGATCAAGACCGGTGCCCCGGCCCGTTCCGAGCGCGTCGCCAAGTACAACCAGCTGCTGCGCATCGAGGAGATCCTCGACGACGCCGCGGTGTACGCCGGCCGCAGCGCCTTCCCGCGGTTCAAGGGCTGATCTGCTGGTCTGCTGGTCTGCTGGTCTGCTGGTCTGCCGACCCGACGGCCCGTGCCGGGTGACGACCGAGGTCGTCGTGTCCTGGCCGGTCGTCCGTACGTCCCCGGACGCGGTCCCGTACCGTGTCCGGGGACGTACGCGCGTATGACAGGGGAACGGGAGGCGGGGAGATGGCCGTGAAGGACCGGGACCGGTTCTCCACCGCGACCAGGATCCGGCTGATCGGCGAGCAGACCGCCGCCCGGGTCTACCGCTCGCAGACCAAGCGCCAGGCCCGCCGCTCCCGGCTGACCGGCCGGGCCGCGCTGCTCGCCTTGGTCGTCTGCTCGATGGTCGTGGCCCTCGCCTATCCCATGCGGCAGTACGTGTCCCAGCGTGCCGACATCGCCGACCTCCAGCGGGAGCAGGACGCGGCCAGACAGCGGGTCGAACGGCTGCGCGACCTGAAGGCGCGCTGGCAGGACGACGCCTACGCCGAGCAGCAGGTCCGCGCCCGGCTGCACTACGTCATGCCCGGCGAGACCGGCTACATCGTGATCGACCCGGGCGCGGCCGAGCAGCCGCGCGCCGACCGTGGATCGGCCGACCGCCCCTGGTACGCGAACGTCTGGGACGGCGTCGACAGGTCCGACGCGGCCGGGCGATGAGTCCGGCGCCGGGACCGTAGCCTTACTACCCACGAGCACCGCAGAGAGACAGGTATGGACACTCCCGCCCGCCGCCCGGCCACCACTCCTCAAGGGCAGCGCTCAGCGCTGGCGTTGTTCGATCTGCCCACGACCCCGCGCACCGACCCCACCGACGCGGACGTCGAGGCGTTCGAGCAGCAGCTCGGGCGGCCCCCGCGCGGGCTGCGTGCCATCGCGCACCGCTGCCCCTGCGGGCAGCCGGACGTCGTCGAGACCGCGCCGAGGCTGCCCGACGGCACTCCCTTCCCGACGCTGTACTACCTCACCTGCCCCCGGGCCGCCTCGGCGATCGGGACGCTGGAGGCGAACGGCGTGATGAAGGAGATGACGGAGCGGCTGGCGGCGGACCCGGTGCTGGCGGCCGCGTACCGCGCGGCGCATGAGGACTACGTCCGGCGCCGCGACGAGATCGAGGAACTGAAGAACTTCCCGAGCGCCGGCGGGATGCCGGACCGGGTGAAGTGCCTGCACGTCCTGGTCGCCCACTCGCTGGCCGCCGGCCCCGGCGTCAACCCGCTGGGCGACGAGGCGCTCGCGATGCTGCCCCAGTGGTGGAGCAAGGGCCCGTGCGTGACGGTCGCCGAGCCGCCCGCCGGCGAGGGGCGGCAGGTGGAGAGCTCGGACGGCGGCTACTTCGCAGCCAAGCCGATCGAGGAGAACGACCGATGACCCGTGTCGCCGCCATCGACTGCGGTACCAACTCGATCCGGCTCCTGGTGGCCGACGCCGATCCGCTCACGGGTGAACTCGTCGACCTGGACCGGCGCATGACGGTCGTTCGGCTCGGCCAGGGCGTCGACCGCACCGGACGGCTCTCCCCCGAGGCGCTGGAGCGGACGTTCGCCGCCTGCCGCGCGTACGCCCGGGCCATCAAGGAGCACGGCGCGCAGCGTGTCCGCTTCGTCGCCACCTCCGCCTCCCGCGACGCCGAGAACCGCGACGAGTTCGTGCGCGGGGTGCTGGACATCCTCGGCGTGGAGCCCGAGGTCATCACGGGCGACGAGGAGGCCGAGTTCTCCTTCACCGGCGCGACCAGGGAACTGACGGGCCGTGCGGACCTGCACCGCCCGTTCCTGGTCGTGGACATCGGCGGCGGCTCCACCGAGTTCGTCGTGGGCGACGACCACGTACGGGCCGCCCGGTCCGTCGACGTGGGCTGCGTACGGATGACCGAGCGGCACCTGCTGCGGGACGGGACGGTGCAGGACCCGCCGTCCGAGGAGCGGATCGCGGCGATGCGGGCCGACATCGAGGCGGCCCTCGACCAGGCCGAGCGGACGGTTCCGCTGCGCGAGGCCCGCACCCTGGTCGGCCTGGCCGGTTCGGTCACGACCGTGTCGGCGATCGCCCAGGACCTCCCCGCGTACGACTCGACGGCGATCCACCACTCCCGGGTCACCCTGGAACGCGTCCGTGAGATCACCGACCGCCTGCTCCACGCCACTCACGCCGAACGCGCGGCGATCCCCTCCATGCACCCGGGCCGGGTCGATGTCATCGGAGCGGGCGCCCTCGTCCTGCTCTCCCTCATGGAACGCGCCGGCGCGAAGGAGGTCGTCGTCAGCGAGCACGACATCCTGGACGGGATCGCCTGGTCCGTTGCCACTGACGAGCAGCGCTCCGCTGAGCGGCGCGAACACACTTTGAGCAGTGATCGGAAGGGCCTGTCGGGCCCTTCCGAGGGGTGCCGGCGGGAAAGTTCGTGAAGTTCTTCACAAGGAAATGGGCCCGGTAGGCCGAAGAACTGAGTCCGGTTGACCCTTTCGGGCCCCCTGGGCTGCTTTGAACGTGTTCAGGAGGTGCGGGCGAGAGGTCCTCGGGAGGTCGCCGCCGATTCTCCGCAGGGGTCTCACGGTGGCCTCGGGATCGAAGAGAGGCAGCTCACGCGGCATTGACAACGGGTCGCGTGCGGCCCTGGTTCCCGGATTCCGGCATGGACTTGATCACAAAGGCCGGGAAGTGTAACACGACCGCTGTCCGAGCTTGTGAAGGGGCGCACGAGCCCACCCCCCGGGGCGGGTGGATACTCGATGGCATGAGCACCACGGAGCGTCCCAGGATCCTCGTAGTAGGCGGTGGGTACGTAGGCCTGTACGCAGCTCGGCGCATCCAGAAGAAGATGCGTTACGGCGAGGCGACCGTCACCGTCGTCGACCCGCGGTCGTACATGACCTACCAGCCCTTCCTCCCCGAAGCCGCCGCCGGCAACATCTCCCCGCGGCACGTCGTCGTCCCCCTGCGACGCGTGCTCCCCAAGGCGGAGGTTCTCACCGGCCGGGTCACCACCATCGACCAGGACCGCAAGGTCGCCACGATCGCGCCGCTCGTCGGCGAGGCCTACGAGCTGCCCTTCGACTACCTGGTCATCGCGCTCGGCGCGGTCTCCCGCACCTTCCCGATCCCCGGCCTCGCCGAGCAGGGCATCGGCATGAAGGGCATCGAGGAGGCCATCGGCCTGCGCAACCACGTCCTCGAGCAGCTCGACAAGGCCGACTCCACCACGGACGAGGAGATCCGCCGCAAGGCGCTCACCTTCGTCTTCGTCGGCGGTGGCTTCGCGGGTGCGGAGACCATCGGCGAGGTCGAGGACATGGCCCGGGACGCGGCCAAGTACTACAGGAACGTGTCCCGCGAGGACATGCGCTTCATCCTCGTCGACGCCGCCGACAAGATCCTCCCCGAGGTGGGTCCCAAGCTCGGTGCGTACGGCAAGGAGCACCTCGAGAGCCGCGGTGTCGAGGTCTATCTCTCCACCTCCATGGACTCCTGCGTCGACGGCCACGTCGTGCTGAAGAACGGCCTCGAGGTCGACTCCCACACGATCGTGTGGACGGCGGGTGTCAAGCCGAACCCGGCACTGGCCCGCTTCGGCCTGCCGCTGGGCCCGCGCGGCCACGTCGACACCCGGTCGACCCTGCAGGTCACCGGTACCGACTACATCTGGGCCGCGGGCGACAACGCCCAGGTGCCGGACCTCGTGGGCCGCAAGGCCGGCAACGAGAACGCCTGGTGCCCGCCGAACGCCCAGCACGCGCTGCGCCAGGCCAAGGTCCTCGGCGACAACGTGGTCTCCGGGATGCGGGGCTTCCCGCAGAAGGACTACAGCCACGCCAACAAGGGCGCGGTGGCGGGCCTCGGCCTGCACAAGGGCGTCGCGATGATCGTCATGGGCAAGATGAAGATCAAGCTCAAGGGTCGTCTCGCCTGGTACATGCACCGTGGCTACCACGGTCTCGCGATGCCGACCTGGAACCGCAAGATCCGCGTCTTCGCCGACTGGACGCTCGCCGTGTTCCTCAAGCGCGAGGTCGTCTCGCTGGGTGCGATCCAGTCCCCGCGCGAGGAGTTCTACGAGGCCGCGAAGCCGGCGCCGCTGCCCGCGGCCGCCAAGCCGGTCCCGGCCGAGAAGGCCGAGAGCGAGAAGGCCAAGGCCTCCTGACCGCAGGCTTCCCGGCCGCAGGCCACCCGACCGGCAGACCCCTTCAGGCCCGTGCCCGGTCGGTGCCCCCGGCCCGCCCGACCCGACGGCCCGCCCGTCGGAAGCGGCAGGCCATCGGCCGGGCCGTCTTCGGCTCCTCGAAAGGGCCGCCCGCCATCCGTGGTGCGGGCGGCCCTTTCCGGCGTTTTGCCCACCCATGACGCGCGCCGGGGGGTGCCATGCGCCCCGCAGGTGTTTTCTTGGTGACGACATTCCGGGATTTCCCCTCCCCAGGCTCCCGACCTCGCTCGAGCAGGGGACGGCTCTATCGGAGGTGTACACCATGAGAGACGCCGCTCCGCGGCTGAAGAGCCTTGTCGAACAGGTGGTGGGCGCGCCCCTCCCGCTGCGTATCCGTGCCTGGGACGGATCGCAGGCCGGTCCGCCGGGCGCCCCGGTCCTCGTCGTACGCAACCGCCGTGCCCTGCGCCGCCTGCTGTGGAAGCCGGGCGAACTCGGCCTCGCCCGCGCCTGGGTGGCCGGCGACCTCGGCCTCGAGGGCGACCTGTACACCGCCCTCGAGGCCATCTCCGGCCTCGTCTGGCAGCGTGGCGAGGACGCTCCCACCCTCGCCCGGTCCCTGCGCGACCCGGGCGTCCGCTCCGCCGTCCGCGGCCTCGTCGCGCTGGCCGGTCCGCCGCTGCCGCCCGGCCCGCCCCCGGAGGAGGTCCGCAGGCCCCGCCGAGGTCTCCACACCAAGCGCAGCGACCGGCGCGCCATCAGCCACCACTACGACGTCGGCAACGACTTCTACGAGATCGTCCTCGGTCCGTCCATGGTGTACTCCTGCGCCTACTGGCCCGCCCCGCCCCCGCGGGCCACCCTCGAACAGGCCCAGCACGACAAGCTCGAACTCGTCTGCCGCAAACTTGCCCTGACGTCCGGACAGCGGCTCCTGGACGTCGGCTGCGGCTGGGGCTCCATGGCGGTCCACGCCGCCCGCGAGCACGGAGTGAGCGTCGTCGGCGTCACCCTCTCCCAGCAGCAGGCCGGGTACGCACGCAAGCGCGTCGCCGAAGAAGGGCTCACCGACCGCGTCGAGATCCGTGTCCAGGACTACCGTGACGTCACGGACGGTCCCTACGACGCCATCTCCTCGATCGGCATGGCCGAACACGTCGGCTCCCCGCGCTATCTGGAGTACGCCACCGCTCTGCACCGTCTCCTGAAGCCCGGCGGACGGCTGCTGAACCACCAGATCGCGCGCCGCCCGCAGCGGGACGAGACGGAGTACGAACTGACCCCGTTCATCGACGCGTACGTCTTCCCCGACGGCGAACTCGCCCTCGTGGGCACCACCGTGTCCCTGCTGGAGCGGGCCGGCCTGGAGACGCGCGACGTCGAGTCGATCCGCGAGCACTACGCCCTCACCCTGCGCCGCTGGGTGGCGAACCTGGAGGCCGACTGGGACCGGGCGGTCTCCCTCGCGGGGCCCGGCCGCGCCCGCGTCTGGCGGCTGTACATGGCCGCCTCCGCGCTCGCCTTCGAACGCAACCGCCTCGGTGTCAACCAGGTCCTGGCCGTGAAGACCCCCGGATCCGGCGCCTCCGGGCTCCCCCTGCGCGCCCGCACCTGGAACTGACGGGGCGGCACCCGCCCCCCGCCCGTCTCCCGCCCTCGGCACGACGAAGGGCCCTGTTCCGACGACCGACGCCGAACCGGCTCCGGCCACCGGAACAGGGCCCGCGCCCCGTCTTCCGTACTGCTTCACCACCCGGCCGCCGACGGCTACTCGGCCTTGATCGACCCGAGCACGTTCAGCCGGGCCGCCCGCCGGGCCGGCCACAGTGCCGCGAGGACGCCCACGGCGCCGGACAGCAGCAGGAAGACCGCCAGCCGGTCCCAGGGGAGGATCAGTTCGTACGTCGCCACCGCGGAGTCCACCAGCCGGCCGGCCGCCCAGCCGAAGAACACGCCGAGGCCGATGCCGAGCACCCCGCCGAACAGGGAGATCACCAGGGACTCCAGGCGGACCATCCGCTTGACTCCCTTGCGGTCCAGGCCGATCGCGCGGAGCATGCCGATCTCCCGGGAACGCTCGAACACCGACATGGCCAGGGTGTTGACGACCCCGAGGACCGCGACCAGCACGGCCATCGCCAGCAGCCCGTAGACCATGTTCAGCACCAGCGTGAGCGTGGACGCCAGCTCGTTGGAGATGTCCTTCTTGTCCTTCACCTTGATTCCGGGGTTGGTGCCGAGGGCCTCCACCAGCCCGTCCTTCGCCGCGTCGGAGGCGCCGCCGGAGGTCTTCACCATGACCTGCATGTCGGCCGGTTCGTCCGACTGGTGCGGGGCGAGGGTCGCGGTGTCGAGCATGATGCCGCGGAACATCTTGTTGCCCTCGTAGACACCGGCGACCGTCAGCTCCTGCTTCTCGCCGTCCTCGTAGGTGAGGGCGAAGCGCGAACCGGCCTTCCAGCCGTACCCCTCGGCCGTCTCCTGGTCGACGACGATCCGCGTGCCGGCCACCTCGAAGGCGCCGTCGAGGACCGGGAAGTCGGTCAGCTCGCCGATCGAGGCGCCGTCGACGCCGGTGACGAAGTCGGTCCCGCCGTCGAGGCGGACGGCCGCGTTGCGCAGCGGGCTGGTGGCGGTGACGCCGTCGGACTGCGTCAGGGTCCGCTCGACGTCCGGCGACAGCCAGTTGCCGTTCGCCATCGACACCACGTAGTCGGCCTCGATCGAGGAGGTGGCCATCTTGTCGATGGCGTTCTGCAGGCTGCCCGCCACCACCGTCATGCCGGTGATCAGGGTCAGTCCGATCATCAGCGCGGACGCGGTCGCGGCCGTACGGCGCGGGTCGCGCACCGAGTTCTGCCGGGCCAGCTTCCCGGACACCCCGAAGACGCGCAGCACCGGTGCCGCGGCGGCGATCAGCGGGCGGGACAGCAGCGGGGTCAGGACGAACACGCCGATGATCAGCAGCACCGCGCCGATGCCCATGGGGGCCTGGCCGTCCGTGCCGCTCATCGTCGTGGCCGCGAGGACCACCGCGACGCCGGCGCCCGAGACGAGCGCGCCCAGTGTGTTGCGCAGGACGAGCGACCTGGTCGTCGCCTTGGCGTGCACGGAGCTCATCGCCGCCACCGGCGGGATCTTCGCGGCCCGGCGGCCGGGCAGCCAGGCGGCGAGCATGGTGATCAGGATGCCGACCGCGAACGCGGTGCCGACGGTGCCCGGAGTGACGACCAGCGGTCCGGCGGGCACGGACGCGTCGAACGTCCCCATCAGGGCCCGCAGCCCGGCCCCGATGCCGATACCGGTGAGCAGTCCGGCCACGGCGGCCACCGCGCCCACCACGAAGGCCTCGAGCAGCACCGACCGGGTGACCTGCCGACGGGAGGCGCCGACCGCGCGCATCAGCGCCAGCTCCCGGGTGCGCTGGGCGACCAGCATGGTGAAGGTGTTGGCGATGATGAACGTGCCGACGAACAGGGCGACGCCGGCGAACACCAGCAGGCTCTGCTTCATCTCCTCCGTCGAGGCGGCGATCATGCTCGCCTGGTGCTCGGCGAGCTCGGTGCCGGTGGTGGTCTCCACGGCGCCGGCCGGCAGCGCCCTGTCCAGCTCCGCCCGCAGCGCGGCGCCGGAGACGCCGTCCTTCGCCTTGACGGCGATCTCGTCGAACGTGTCCTCCTTGCCGAACAGCTTCTGCGCGGTCGTCGTGTCGAACAGCGCGAGGCTGCCGCCGGCCGCGACATTGCCGTCGTCGGTGGTGAAGACGCCGGTGACGACCGGTTCGAGGACGGGGCCGTCGACCGACATCCGTACGGTGTCACCGACCTGGTAGCCGGTGCGCTTCGCGGTCTCGGCGTCGATGAGGACCTCGTCCGGGCCCTTCGGGGCGTTCCCTTCGGTCAGCGGGTAGCGGGGGTCGTCGGTGCCCCAGTAGTTGCCGCCCTGCGACTGGAAGCCGTCGCCGATCAGCCTGCCGTCCCGGTCGGCCATGGCGGTGAACCCGGTGACGACCCCGATGGCCCGTGCGGCGCCGGGCACCCGGGCACTGTCCTCGACCATGGCCGGGGTCAGCTCGTGGGCCTCACCGAGCTTGTCGCCCTCGGCGTCCTTCCAGCCGGGGGTGACGGCGACGTCCACGTGGTCGAAGCCCTTGGCGGAGCTCTTCTGGAGGGCGTCGGAGATGGTGTTGGTGAAGACCAGGGTTCCCGACACGAAGGCCACGCCGAGCATCACGGCGAGCACGGTCATCAGGAGCCGGGCCTTGTGCGCGAACACGTTGCGCAAGGCGGTACGGAACATGGGTGTCTTCTCGAGTCCAGTCGTACGGGTGGGGGGGGTGCGGGACGTCAGCAGGGGCGGGGTCGCGTCACCACGAGGGGTGACAGCACCTCAGCTGGTGCGGCCCTTGGCGTCGAACTGCTTCATGCGGTCGAGCACCGAGTCGGCCGTCGGTCCGTACACCTCGTCCACGATCCTGCCGTCCGCGAGGAAGACCACCCGGTCCGCGTAGGCCGCGGCGACCGGGTCGTGGGTCACCATGACCACCGTCTGCCCCAGCTCGCGCACGGAGTTGCGCAGGAAGCCGAGTACCTCGGCGCCGGAACGGGAGTCGAGGTTGCCGGTGGGTTCGTCGCCGAAGATGATCTCGGGCCGGGAGGCGAGCGCACGTGCCACGGCGACGCGCTGCTGCTGACCGCCTGACAGCTGCGAGGGCCGGTGGCTCAGCCGGTCGGACAGCCCGATCATCCGGATCACGGTGTCGAGCCACTGCTTGTCCGGCTTGCGCCCCGCGATGTCCATCGGGAGGGTGATGTTCTCCAGGGCCGTCAGGGTCGGCAGCAGGTTGAACGCCTGGAAGATGAAGCCGATCTTGTCCCGGCGCAGCTTGGTCAGCTGCTTGTCCTTGAGGGAGCCCAGTTCGGTGTCGCCGATGCGCACGGAACCGGCCGAGAAGGTGTCGAGCCCGGCCACGCAGTGCATCAGCGTGGACTTGCCGGAGCCGGAGGGGCCCATGATCGCGGTGAACTCGGCCTGCCGGAAGTCCACGGAGACCTGGTCGAGGGCGACCACCCGGGTCTCGCCCTGGCCGTAGATCTTCGACAGCTCCGTGGCACGTGCGGCCACGGCGGTGGTCCGGTCGGCGATGGGTGTGGTGGTCACGGGATGAGCACTCCTGACGGTACGGCGTTTCACAGGAACGGGACGGTCTCCATCGTTGCGCCCGCCCGCCGCCGTGTAGTCACCCGCTGCTCCGGTTCCGGTGGGCGACTCGGGGCGGACTCCGGTGGCCGCCGTCATACCTGGGGATGACGGCGGGCCCGGAGCGGGGAGGAGTCACCGGTTCCGGGGGAGCGCCTTCGTGCCGAGCGGAGTCCCACTGCGTGGTGGATGTGGTGGGAACGGGTGGAGCGCCCTTGTTCGGACGGTGAAATTCCGTCATTCCGTACGCGCGGCCTGCCCCCGCACGCAAGGCTGGTGGCATGTGCTGATGGCGATGTCTCTGGTCTGATGCTCCCTCAGGCGCCAATAAAATAAGACAACATCGGTCCACCACCCCGCAGTTCGGGGGAGGGGTCCCGATAGGGTCGAAGGGCCCACGCGGAGCCCATGGCCTGCCCGGATGGTGGAATGCAGACACGGCGAGCTTAAACCTCGCTGCCCCTGTCGGGGGCGTGCCGGTTCAAGTCCGGCTCCGGGCACCACCGTTGCCGCAACTCCTGATCCGGCAGTTGCCACCGCCCGCGGGGCGACGAGGTGTTCGCACCCGACGGCGCGGCGCCGAAGGGCTTGCTCATGAGGCGCCGGATGCGTGTGCGGGCGTGCTGAACACCAGGAAGCGGAACGCCACGAGCGTGGTCGACGTCCCCGGTGCGGTTGCACCAGGAGTGCCGGGGCAGGGCGGTGCCGACGGGCCGGGACACGTACTCGCGTACGGTCGCGCACCCGCTCGTGAGCACGACGACTCACCGGTGACCACGTGTCGGCGAAGCCGGCCCGGGTGCGCGGGCTTCCCCCGATTCGCCGTATCGCGTCCTTCGGGTTCACCGGCCTGGCCATCGACACCGACGGAGGGCTCTGGGGCTGGGGATCAGCCCTGGTGCTGGGAGGGCACGGCAAGGGCCGAAGCGGTGCGGCGCCCGTGCGCACCCCGGTGCCGGGGCCGGCCCTGGACGTCTCCGGCCGGCACGTGATCGTCGAGGGAGGCATCGAGGAGGGGGATCGGTGCCGGGGCCGGGAAGGCGCCGACGGGGACCTCGCCGCAGGCGGGGCGGCCGGGGGGTGATCTCCGACCGATCCCGGGCAGGTTCCAGGTCGGTCATGGTTCGGTCGCTGCGGTGAAGGGAATCACATGGTCGCGTAGCGTGTTGTGCAGCACGACAAGGGAAAGATCCTCCCCAAGCATTAGGGTCATTCCTTTGCTTACCTATTACTCTTGAGCCCAAGGCCATGCTGTGTGGCCATGGAGGAGTGAAATGAGGAGCAGAAACCCGGTCTTCTCGCGACGGGGGTTCAGCCGCGACAACGGCTACGCGGGCTTCAACACCGCGCCGCAGGCCGGGGGTCCCGCTGTCGCCACGCAGGGCAACCCGTACGCGCAGCCCGCCGGCGACCCGTACGCGCAGAACCCCTACGCGCAGACCCCGTACGGTCAGCAGGACGTGCAGCACGGCGCGCCGCCGCAGGCGCCCGCCGCTGCCGACCGGATGACCATCGACGACGTCGTCATGCGCACGGGCACCACGCTCGGCGTGCTCGTCGTCTTCGCCGCGCTCGCCTGGGCCCTGCTGCCCGTGGACGACGCCAACCTCGGCCGGTCCTACGGCATCGGCATCGGCGCCGCGCTGATCGCCATGGTGCTGGGCTTCGTGCAGGCCTTCAAGCGCAAGGCTGCACCCGCGCTGATCCTGACGTACGCCGCGTTCGAGGGTGTCTTCCTCGGCGTCATCTCCAGCGTCGTCGACAACCGCATCGCCGACGGCGCGGCCATGCAGGCCGTGCTCGGCACCATGGCGGTCTTCGTCGGTGTGCTGGTGGCGTACAGGGCGGGCTGGATCCGCGTCAACCGCCGCTTCTACGGCTTCGTGATGGCGGCCGCGCTCGGCTTCATCCTGCTGATGTCCGTGAACCTGCTGTTCGCGGTGTTCGGCGGCGGTGACGGTCTCGGCTTCCGCAGCGGCCCGCTCGGCATCATCTTCGGTGTCGTCGGCATCATCCTCGGTGCCTGCTTCCTCGCCCTGGACTTCAAGCAGGTCGAGGACGGCCTCGCCTACGGCGCCCCGCGCGAGGAGGCCTGGCTCGCTGCCTTCGGCCTCACGCTGACGCTGGTCTGGCTCTACCTGGAGTTCCTGAGGATCATCGCGATCCTCAACAGCGGTGATTAGCGTCCGGTGATCGGCGCTCGACGCGTCTGATCCACAGGTACGCACGCAAGGGCCCCGGGTTCACCCGGGGCCCTTCGCCGTGGTGCGGACGGGAAGGGGGCGTGGACGGCGGGCGGGGTGTGGACTCAGCGCAGATGGCGCGCGGCCCTTCTCAGGTCGTACTCGTGGACGATCGCCTTGGCATGGCCGTACGCCAGGTCGTACTCGTGGCGGAGCCAGCTGACTTTCTCCTCGAAGCGGAAGAGCGAGGGGCCTTCCTCTTCGACGGTGCGCAGCCAGTCGGAGACCTCACGACCGGTGCAGTGCGGGATGCGGGCGAGCAGGTTGCGGTGGGTCTCCTCGGAGAGGACTTGGGACATCGGCGCCTCCAGCGCAGGGGTGTGAGCCGGTCCTTCAGATCACCGTGCCTGAGCGTTCGTCCGTTGGCAACAGTCCTGCCGTGCCGCGTACGCTCACCGCGTGGTTGATACGACGCCTCTCACCCGTGCCGTGGATCATTTCGCCGACCGCCTGCGGGCCGCGCCGCAGAGCCGGCTGCAGCGGGGGGCCGCCGCCGAGGCGCTCGCCCTGGCCAGGGAACTGGCGTTGCGGACCCAGCGTGTGGAGGAGCCGGGCACCGAGCCCCGCGAGATGCCCGACGCGGGCATGTTCGCCGCCGCCGACCAGGTCACCGTCGCCGGCCACGACCTGGCGCTCGTCCTGGAGGACGAGGGCGAGGTCGCGGAGGCGCTGCGGCTCGTGGAGGAGGCGCAGAAACGCGCCGGGGTGTAGGGCCGCAAGCGGCCCGGGTACACGCCGGCGCGGGGAGGGGCCTGGACCGGAGGCCGGGCGGCAGACCGGAGCGGACAGGGCGGAGCGGACGGCTCAGAGGGACGCGATGACGCGGTCCGCCAGGATGTAGATGTTCTCCTCGCCGCAGGCGAAGGTCAGCGTGTACGCGCCCGAGACGCCGGAACCGCCCAGCAGGAACGGGCTCCGGCCCTCGCGCAGGGTCGCGGCCAGCCGTTCGGCGGTCTCCCGGTGCCCCGGCGTCATGCACAGCGTGGTGCCGTCGGCGAAGACGTAGACGTCCAGTGTGCCCAGCGGGCCGGGGCGGACGTCGGTCAGTTCCACCTCGGAGGAGGCCAGCTCCTCCAGCGTGGAGACGGTGCGCTCGTGGTCGTTCACGACCGGCGACGGGTTCGGGACGAAGTCCGGGTGCGAAGGGTGCCGACGGCGGGCCGCCGCCAGTTCCGGGGACTCGGTGGGCGTAACGCCCTGGACGGAATCCTTCGGGGCGTACTCGTCGGCGTCGGCGCCCGGCTCGGCCACCGGCTCCAGACCCACGAAGTCGGCCTGCCGCGGCATGAACAGCTCACTGTCGGCCAGGCCCAGCAGGGACGGTGCGTCGGGGACGTCACGCGCCTCCTGGGCGGCCCAGAACGCCCGCGCCTCGGCGAGCTCCCGCTCCCGCTCCTCCGCGAGCGCCTCGGCCACGGCCGCGCGTATCTCGTCGGCGTGGGCGGAGCGGGCTGCGGGCAGGAGCGCGCGCGTGGCGGCGGCGCGGTCCTTGACCAGCTCGGCGTGCAGGGCCGCGACCTGCCTGCGCAGCACCAGAATGCTGCGCAGGACAGCGACGCCCACGGCGCCGGTGGCGGCCGTGGTGACCAACAGGGCGATCGGCATGGCGCTCACTGACGTACTCCCGGTTCAAAGTCGACCCCCGACTTCCTACATCAGCTTGAAGGGCGGACTAACCATCTGTCAGTGCGTAACGTCACGAAACGGACAGAGTGTGGTTTCCGGGCCGGGTAGGGGCAGGGCTTTGACCTGCGTGAATCTCCACGGTGGGGGAGATAGGTCACATCCTGGGGGAGATTGGGTCACGGAACGGCCCGGAACCCCGGTGGTTCGGGGGTTCCGGGCCAAGGGTTCACCGGCTGTCTCCTTCCGGCTACTCTGTGCGCTCTCGTGGCGGGAGTGTCCGACTCGGTCAGCTGAGGCGCTCGACGACCATGGCCATACCCTGGCCGCCGCCCACGCACATCGTCTCCAGGCCGAACTGCTTGTCGTGGAACTGGAGGGAGTTGATGAGTGTGGCGGTGATGCGTGCGCCGGTCATGCCGAACGGGTGGCCGACGGCGATCGCGCCGCCGTTGACGTTCAGCTTCTCCAGCGGGATGCCGAGCTCGCGGTAGGAGGGGATGACCTGCGCGGCGAACGCCTCGTTGATCTCGACCAGGTCGATGTCGTCGATGGTGAGGCCGGCGCGGTGCAGCGCCTGCCGGGACGCCTCGACCGGGCCGAGACCCATGATCTCGGGGGAGAGGCCGGAGACGCCGGTGGAGACGATCCGGGCGAGCGGGGTCAGGCCCAGCTCGCGGGCCTTGGTGTCGCTCATGACGACGAGGGCCGCGGCACCGTCGTTGAGCGGGCAGCAGTTGGCGGCGGTGACCATGCCGTCGGGGCGGAAGACGGGCTTGAGGCCCGAGACGCCCTCCAGGGTGACGCCGGCGCGCGGGCCGTCGTCCTTGGCGACGACCGTGCCGTCGGGCAGTGTCACCGGGGTGATCTCGCGCTCCCAGAAGCCGTTCTTGATGGCTTCCTCGGCCAGGTTCTGCGAGCGGACGCCGAACTCGTCCATGTCCTGGCGGGTGACGCCCTTCAGGCGCGCCAGGTTCTCGGCGGTCTGGCCCATCGCGATGTAGGCGTCCGGGACGAGGCCGTCCTCACGCGGGTCGTGCCAGGTGGTGCCCTCCTGCTCCGCGACGGCGGCGGTACGGGCCTCGGCCTCGGCGAAGAAGGGGTTGCGGGTGTCGGGCAGGCTGTCGGAGTTGCCCTTCGCGAACCGGGAGACCGTCTCGACGCCGGCCGAGATGAAGACGTCGCCCTCACCGGCCTTGATGGCGTGCAGCGCCATGCGGGAGGTCTGCAGGGACGACGAGCAGTAGCGCGTGACGGTGCAGCCGGGGAGGTGGTCCATCCCCATCTGCACGGCGACGATGCGGCCGAGGTTGTTGCCCTGCTCGCCGCCGGGGAGGCCGCAGCCGAGCATCAGGTCGTCGATGTCCCCGGGGTCCAGCCCGGGGACCTTGGCGAGGGCGGCCTGGATGATCGAGGCGGTCAGGTCGTCCGGACGCACCTCCTTGAGGGAGCCCTTGAAGGCGCGGCCGATGGGGGAACGGGCGGCAGAGACGATCACGGCTTCGGGCATTACGGCTCCTGACGGAAGGGGTGGCGCGTAGCGCCTCGTTGAGGGGCGGTGGTCGGGCGGGGGGAGGGCGCACCGGGTGGTCGGACAGGACTGCAGGGGAAGTTACCCGGACGTAGCGGCGGGGTCACGGGGCGCGCGGTGTGACACTGGCCGCAGTTTACTAAGCGCTTGCTTTGGTCTGGGTTCCTCCGGATCCCGTGCCTTTCGGGGGTTCCTCCGCCAGGGCGGACCGCGCCCCGGCCTCCGGCTCCCGCACCCGGCGGCGCTTGCGGCGCTTGAGGAGGGCCCAGGGGCCCCTCGGCCCCGTGGGCATGGCCGCGGCGACCTCGGTGCCCGCCTCCGAGGCGGCCTCGGCCGCGGCCCGGGCGACGGGGAGGAAGCCCTCGCGGCGGGCCGCGTCGGGCCGCTCGTCCTGGGCCGGCCACAGGCCGAGCACGGCGCAGACCGTCGGCAGGATGGCCATGGCCGTTGTGGCGTACCCCTCGGCGGAGGGGTGGTAGCTGTCGGGGCCGAAGAGCTCGCGGGGGTTCGCGGCGAACTCGGGGCCGAGCAGGTCGCCCAGCGACACCGTGCGCCCGCCCTGCTCGACCGCGCCGATCGTCTGGGCCGCCGCCAGTTGCCGGGAGGTCCTCCGGGCCAGCCAGCGCAGAGGCTGCTGGACCGGCTCGATCGTGCCCAGGTCGGGACAGGTGCCCACGACGACCTCCGCACCCGCCGTACGCAGCCGGCGCACCGCCGCCGACAGGTGACGCACGGAGAGCGCGGGCGGCATGCGGTGCGTGACGTCGTTGGCGCCGATCATGATCACGCAGATGTCGGGCACCCGGGCCGGGTCCGCCAGGGCCCGCTTCACCTGCCGGTCCAGATCGTCGGAACAGGCCCCGGGCGTCGCCACCGTGCTCAGCCCCACCGGCCGCTCCGCGACCGCCGCGACCCCCGCCGCCAGCAGCGCGCCCGGGGTCTGACCGGCCCGGTGCACGCCCTGGCCGGCGGCCGTGGAGTCGCCCAGCATCGTCAGCCGCAGTGCCGGCTGCCCGGGCACCGTGTAGGCGGCGCCGTACAGCCCGTCCGCGTTCGGTACGTCCGGGCTCCTGCCGTTGCCCACGCGGCGCCGCGCCAGCCGGACCTCGGCCAGCAGCAGCCCGACGCCGGCCGCACCGGCCAGGCCGATGCCCCCGCCGCCGTACGCGGCACCGGCCGCGATCCGCCGGGCCACCCTTGCCCGCGACATCCTCGTCATGCCCCGCCGCCACCTCCTCCGAGCCGTACCGCTGTCCGGCCTCACCGCCGCACACCCACTGCTTGCCCCGTACGGAACGTGATCAAATCTTCGCGGTGGGTGAACGGCCGGGGAGGGCCGGTCCGGGACGGGGCGGCCCGGGGTGCGGTGGTGGGTCCGGGTCCGGGGTCACGGACAGGGTCCGGAGCAGGCCCTAGGCTGGCATCACCACTTCAACCACACCTTTTGCAGCATCCGGAGACAACGGTGCAATTCCACGACTCGATGATCAGCCTCGTCGGCAACACCCCGCTCGTGAGGCTCAACAACGTCACCCACGGCATCAGGGCGACCGTCCTGGCCAAGGTGGAGTACTTCAACCCCGGCGGATCGGTGAAGGACCGCATCGCCCTGCGCATGATCGAGGCGGCGGAGAAGAGCGGAGAGCTGCGTCCGGGCGGCACCATCGTCGAGCCGACCAGCGGCAACACCGGTGTGGGCCTGGCCATCGTGGCCCAGCAGAAGGGGTACAAGTGCATCTTCGTGTGCCCCGACAAGGTCTCCCTGGACAAGATCAACGTGCTGCGGGCGTACGGGGCCGAAGTGGTCGTCTGTCCGACCGCGGTGGACCCCGGGCACCCCGACTCGTACTACAACGTCTCCGACCGGCTGGTCCGTGAGACACCGGGGGCCTGGAAGCCGGACCAGTACTCCAACCCCAACAACCCGCTCAGCCACTACGAGTCCACCGGCCCGGAGCTGTGGGAGCAGACCGAGGGGAAGATCACCCACTTCGTGACCGGCGTCGGCACCGGCGGCACCATCTCCGGGACCGGGCGCTACCTCAAGGACGTCAGCGACGGCCGCGTCCAGGTCGTCGGCGCCGACCCCGAGGGCTCCGTCTACTCCGGCGGCTCCGGGCGGCCCTACCTGGTGGAGGGCGTCGGCGAGGACTTCTGGCCGACCGCCTACGACCGGACCGTCGCGGACGAGATCGTCCCCGTGTCCGACAAGGACTCCTTCCAGATGACCCGGCGTCTCGCGAAGGAGGAGGGCCTGCTCGTCGGCGGATCGTGCGGCATGGCCGTCGTCGCGGCGCTGCGGGTCGCCGAGCGGCTCGGCGAGGACGACGTCGTGGTGGTGCTGCTCCCGGACAGCGGACGCGGCTACCTCAGCAAGATCTTCAACGACGAGTGGATGGCCGACTACGGCTTCCTCGAGGATGCCGGCCCGAGCGCGCGTGTCAGCGCCGTCCTCGACCACAAGGAGGGCGGCCACATGCCGTCCCTCGTGCACATGCACCCCGACGAGACCGTCGGGCAGGCCATCGAGGTGCTGCGCGAGTACGGCGTCTCGCAGATGCCGGTCGTCAAACCGGGCGCCGGGCACCCGGACGTGATGGCGGCCGAGGTCGTCGGCTCGGTGGTGGAACGGGCACTGCTCGACGCGTTGTTCAGCAAGAACGCCTCGCTCGACGACCCGCTGGAGAAGCACATGTCCGCCCCGCTGCCGCAGGTCGGCTCCGGTGAGCCGGTCGCGGACCTGATGGCCGTGCTGGGCAGGGCCGATGCGGCGATCGTCCTGGTCGAGGGCAGGCCGACCGGTGTGGTCAGCCGCCAGGACCTGCTCTCCTTCCTCGCCAAGGACGGCAGGTGACCGTCGGCAGGTGAACGTCGGCGCGTGACGGGCGCGGAGACGGGCGGCCGGCGGGCGGGACGTTCACGGGCGGCTGGCGCCCACCGGCCGGGAGCGAACCGGCCGCGAACGACGGGAGCCGGGCCGCACGTGATCTTCGTGGACTTCGCGGAAGTGGTACGCGGGCGTCACGTGCGCGCAGCACTCGCTTAACACCGGTCCGGCAGATTGGTCGTTGTCGGCGGGCAGGGAGCGGCTCCCCTTCCCGGCCGACAGGGAACGGCGTCACAGGACCTCCGGAGCGGCTCCCGGACCTCCATGGACGCCAGACGCGCAACCCGGCCCGGCCGGCCCGCGTCGCCACGCGGGGACCACCGTCGTCCCGCCCCCCGGTAACGGGGGTGCGGTGGTCCCCGCGTCAACCCCGTCCCGCGATTCCGTCCGGCCGCCCGTGCTCGGTACTCCGCGCCCGGCCCTCCGTCCCGGCCCCCGGGTGCTCAGTCCTCCCAGGCGTCGTCCTGCCGCCGGTGCCCGCGGCGACCGAACAGGCCCGGGTCGGTGCGGGCCGCCTGGACGACGTTCACGCCGACGATGCCCAGCCAGGCGGCCAGCAGGCCGGGCAGATGGGCCACGCCGCCGCCGATCGCGGACAGCGGCACCGCCAGGACCAGGGAGACGATCCCGAAGCCGAACCGCTCACCCCAGGTGTCCGTGGCCTTCGGCGACCGGGAGTCCCGGGCCACCGTCATCTGCTGTTCGGCGAGCTGCCGGCGCACCCGGCGCTCCACCGCACCGTCGATACGCTGGTCGACCTTCTCCAGGAACGAGTCGACCAGCGCGGACTCGTACTCGTCGCCCAGTTCCCCGCGGGCCCGCAGGGTGGCGTTGAGTTCCTTCTTCAGATCGGTGTCCCGTGCATCCATTCCGGTCATACGGACCACGGTAGACAGCCCGGCCGCCCGGGGCACGGGGGATGACCCCCCTTGCCGGCGGGGGGTCTGCCCGCTCCCGGTCGTGCGCGCCCCGCGTTCGCCTGTATAACGGCATGCAGGAAGCACCGTGGGTGAATAGGCCGTGTGGGCGGCCGGGGGACCGGAGCCGGTGAACAGGTCGAGGGGGAGCCACGTCATGAGCGTCACCGAAGGGCCTGCCGCGCGCCTGCAGGCGCTGTTCGAGGGGCACCGGCTGACGCCGACGCAGCGGCGCATCGCGCACAGCATGGTGCGGCGCGCCGCCGACGTGCCGTTCCTGTCCAGCGTGGAACTGGCCGAACTGGCCGGCGTCAGCCAGCCCTCCGTGACCCGGTTCGCGGTCGCCCTCGGCTTCGACGGCTATCCCGCCCTGCGGCGGCATCTGCGCGAGGTCGTGCCCTTCGGACCGCCGGCGCCGGACGCCGGGTCGTACAACGAGTACCAGCAGGCCGTCGAGGCCGAGATCGGGAACCTGCGGCACCTGGCCGAGGTGCTCGCCGATCCGGAGCCGGTCCGGCGGGCGGGACGGATCCTCGCGGGCAGCCGGCCGCTGCCCGTGCTCGGGCTGCGCGCGGCGGCGGCACAGGCCCACGGCTTCGCCTACTTCGCCTCCAAGGTCCACCCCGACGTACGGCTGCTCGACGAGGGCGGCACCATGCTCCACGACCGCATCGACGCCGCCGTGGCGGCCGGAGCCGGAGCCCTGCTCTGCTTCGCGCTGCCCCGGCATCCCCGGGAGGCCGTCGATGCCCTCACCCACGCCAAGGAGACGGGGCTGACCGTCGTCACCGTCGCCGACTCCGCCTTCGCGCCGGTCGCCAAGTTCTCCGACCTGCTGCTGCCCGCCGCCGTCGGCACCGGGCTCGCCTTCGACACGGCGTGCGCGCCGATGCTGCTGGGCCGGGTGCTGCTGGAGGCGATGTGCGACGACCTGCCCGACGCCCAGGCCCGCCTGGAGGAGTTCGACACGAAGGCGGCGACGCGCGGCCTGTTCGTGGAGTGACGGCGCGAGGCGCCGTTCTTGGCGCGGTATCTCAGATTTCTCTCACCTCGATTCACTAATCTGCGCTCCGTACCCTACGGACGCTCCACTGCAGTGGGACGGGAGGCTGGACGTGATGCGCGGAGGACAAGGGCTGGCTCGGGTTGCCGTGGTCGTGCGGGCCGGGGCGGCGCCACTGGGATGGCTGGGCGTGGCCGCGGCGGGCACCGGCGTGCTGGTGCCGGGACTGACCGGCCGCCGGATCGGTGTGCTGGCCGGGGCCGCGCTGTTCCTCGTGGCCATGGCCGTGGTGGCGTACGTACGGCGCGGGCGGTACCGCGAGCTGGCCCGGCCGGCGGTGCGGGCGGGCCAGCACGACGTGCTCCGGGACCGCGCGGTCAGCGTGCGCAACTGGCGACGCCGGCACCGCTGGTGGCTGCTGCTGGCCTTCCTCGCCGCCCTGGGCAGCGGGTTCGCGGTGCCCGCGGCGGGAGGTCTGCTGCTCGCCGGGTGTGGTGCGGGCCTGTGGCTGAAGGCGTCCTGGATCGGCCGTCTGGAGCAGGCGGACGAGGTCCTTCTGTGGGTCCGCGTCGACTGGCTGAGCGGCGGCGCGGGCAGTCCGGCCGGCAAGGCGGTCAAGGGCTACCGCACCACAGGCATCGCGGCGGGCGACGCGACCCCGGGCGGCGCCCGCCGCCGGGCCTCGGCCCTGACCTGACCTGACCTGACCCGGCCCGGCCCGGCCCGGCCCGGTGGTCAGGTGGTCAGGGCGTCGGGGTGGGCACCACCCGATTCGGCCACGATCTCCTCGACGGTCTGGGCCGGGCGCACGAGCGCGAACGTGACCTGCCCGGAGCCGGCGGCGGTGAAGCCGTGGACGGCCGGGCGGGGAAGTGAGTTGTACCCGTAGTGGTGGGCGAAGCAGTACGCGCCCGTGTCCAGCGCCGCCGCGTGGTCGCCCTGCTCCAGCAGCGGCAGCGGCTGCCCCCGGGCGAGCAGGTCGCCCGCGAAGCAGGCCGGCCCCGCCACGTCCTGCACCACCGCCGGGCCCTCCTTCGGCCACCCCTCGGCGTCGTACGCGGCGATCCTGAGCGGCCACGCCCCCGGGGCGTACACCGTCCGTGTGGCCACCTGCACGCCCGCGTGCGTCACCGCGACCGGACGCCCCCCGGCGCTCTTGGCGTACTCCACCCGGGCGACGACCGTGCCGTGTTTCGCCAGCAGCGACCGTCCGAACTCGGTGACCAGCCCGTACCGCCCGTCGAACAGCCCCGGCACGGTCTCCTCCAGCAGCCGCGCGTACCGCGCGTACGTCGGATCGGTCGCGTCGGAGGTGAAGTTCACCGGCAGCCCGCCACCGATGTCGACGGTGTCGACCTGCTGTCGCCCCGCGCGCCGGTTGATCTCCTCGGCCAGGGCGTACGTCTGGGCCACGCCCCTGGCCATCAGGGGCAGGGCGATGCCCTGGGAGCCGGTGTGCGTGTGCAGCCGGGTCAGCCACGGCCGGTCGAGATACGTCCGCACGACCCATTCCCGCGCCCCCTCGTCGCGCAGTGCCACACCGAACTTCGAGGTCGCCGTGGCGGTGGCCAGCGCCTCGATGGTGCCACCGCCGACCTGCGGGTTCACCCGGATGCCGAGGGGGGAGCGGAAACCGGCCGGCCGTGTCGGGGAGTCGGCCATCAGGGCGTCGATGCGCGCCAGCTCCTGCGGATTGTCCGCGTTGACGGCGATGCCCAGCGCCAGTGCCTCCCGCAGCTCGGCCGGAGTCTTGGCGGGCGAGTCCAGCACCGTCCACGCCGGCGGCACCCCCGCCGCCCGCGCCAGGGCCAGCTCGCCGAAGCTGGCGACCTCGGCCCCGATGCCCTCCGTGCGCAGCAGCCGCAGTACCGGTATCAGCGGGGTCGCCTTCACCGCGAAGGCGTGCAGCACGGGGGTGCCGGACGGTGTCACCGCCGCGAAGGCCTCCCGCAGCTCGGCCGCCGACTCCCGGATGCCCGTGACGTCGAGCAGCGCCACCAGAGGATGACCGGGACCGAGCAGTCCCTGCACCACGGCGGCCCGCACCGCCGCGTCCCGCCGGGACGCCCGCCCGGCCCCCGCCGCCCGCACGTCGTGCTCGCCGCGGCCCGTCTCCGGCGCCCCGCCGTCGTCTCCCGTGCCCGTGTCCCTGTCGCTGCCTGTGCCCGTGCTCATGTCGGCGCCCATGTCCTCAGCCAAGCACCGTCGGGCACCCCGTGCCGGCACCGCCGCATGCATTGACTGACCCTATTCATTCTGTGAAGGTGTGAATAACTGCAGTAAGTGCGGGAGCCCGCCATCAGGAGGCAGACCATGTCAGAACCCCGCCCGCCGGTCCGTGCCCCGCGCGGCACGGAGATGAGCACCCTGGGCTGGCCCCAGGAGGCCGCCCTGCGCATGCTGCAGAACAACCTCGACCCCGAGGTCGCCGAGCACCCCGGCCGGCTCGTCGTCTACGGCGGCACCGGCAAGGCGGCCCGCGACTGGCGCTCCTTCGACGCCATGGTCCACACCCTGAGAACCCTCAAGCAGGACGAGACGATGCTCGTCCAGTCCGGCCGCCCCGTCGGCGTCATGCAGACCCACGAATGGGCCCCACGCGTCCTCATCGCCAACTCCAACCTCGTCGGCGACTGGGCCAACTGGGAGGAGTTCCGCCGCCTGGAAGCCCTCGGTCTGACCATGTACGGGCAGATGACCGCCGGCTCCTGGATCTACATCGGCACCCAGGGCATCCTCCAGGGCACCTACGAGACGTTCGCCGCCGTCGCCGCGAAGAAGTTCGGCGGCACCCTCGCCGGGACCATCACCCTGACCGCGGGGCTGGGCGGCATGGGCGGCGCCCAGCCGCTCGCCGTCACCATGAACGACGGCGTCGCGATCTGCGTCGACTGCGACCCGCGCGCCATCGACCGCCGGATCGAACACCGCTACCTGGACGTGAAGGCCGACTCCCTCGACCACGCCCTCCGCCTGGCCACCGAGGCCCGTGACGCCCGCCGCCCGCTGTCCGTCGGCGTCCTCGGCAACGCTGCCGACGCGGTCCCGCAGCTGCTCGCCATGAGCGTCCCCGTCGACATCGTCACCGACCAGACCTCCGCCCACGACCCGCTGGCCTACCTGCCCACCGGAGTCGCCTTCGAGGACATGGCCGACGCCGCCGCCAAGGACCCGGCCGGTTTCACCGCCCGCGCCCGCCAGTCCATGGCCCGGCACGTCGAGGCGATGGTCGGCTTCATGGACGCCGGGGCCGAGGTCTTCGACTACGGCAACTCCCTCCGGGGCGAGGCTCAAACCGCTGGATACGAACGGGCCTTCGCCTTCCCCGGCTTCGTCCCCGCCTACATCCGCCCGCTGTTCTGCGAGGGCAGGGGCCCCTTCCGCTGGGCCGCCCTGTCCGGCGACCCCGCCGACATCGCGAAGACCGACCGGGCCGTCCTCGACCTCTTTCCCGAGGCCGAGTCACCGCAGCACGCGTCCCTCACCCGCTGGATGCGCCTGGCCGGGGAGCGGGTCCGCTTCCAGGGCCTGCCCGCGCGCATCTGCTGGCTCGGATACGGCGAGCGGGACAGGGCAGGCGAGCGGTTCAACGACATGGTCGCCTCCGGGGAACTGTCGGCCCCCGTCGTCATCGGCCGCGACCACCTCGACTGCGGCTCCGTCGCCTCCCCGTACCGCGAGACCGAGAACATGCTCGACGGCTCCGACGCGATCGCCGACTGGCCGCTGCTCAACGCCATGGTGAACGTGGCGTCCGGGGCTTCCTGGGTCTCCGTCCACCACGGCGGCGGCGTCGGCATGGGCCGCTCCCTGCACGCGGGCCAGGTGACGGTCGCCGACGGCACGAAGCTCGCCGGCGAGAAGATCCGGCGGGTCCTGACCAACGACCCCGGCATGGGCGTCGTCCGCCACGTGGACGCCGGTTACGAACTCGCGGACTCGGTCGCCTCGGAGCGGGGCGTACGGGTACCGATGCGCGAGGGGCGCGAGGGGCGCGAGGGTGAGGGAGCGTGACCGAGCCCTCCGAGCCCTCCGCGCCCCCCACCTTCCAGGAGATGTGGCGTGAGCTGCTCCCTCTCGGCCGCCACCCCGGCTCCGGCGGCTACCGGCGCCATGCCTGGACCGGTGCCGACGCCGAATGCCGGGACTGGTTCGCCGCGCAGGCGGAACGGCGTGGACTGCGGCTCGACGTGGACCGGAACGGGAACCAGTGGGCCTGGCTCGGGGACCCCGCCGACGGGGACGCCGTCGTCACCGGGTCCCACCTGGACTCCGTGCCGGACGGCGGAGCCTTCGACGGCCCCCTCGGCGTGGTCTCCGCCTTCGCGGCCCTCGACGAACTGCGCCGGAGAGAGGAGGAGGGCACCCGGCGGCGAATCCGGGACCGGGACCCTTTCCCCCGCCCCCTGGGCGTCGTCAACTTCGGTGACGAGGAGGGCGCCCGCTTCGGGCTTGCCTGCGTCGGCTCGCGGCTCACCGCCGGACAGCTCACCCGCGACCGGGCGCACCGCCTCACCGACGGCGACGGGATCACCCTGCCCCGGGCGATGGAGGCCGCCGGACACGACCCCGACGCCATCGGCGCCGACCCCGAACGACTCGCCCGCATCGGCGCCTTCGTCGAACTGCACGTCGAACAGGGCCGTGCCCTCGACCTGTCCGGCGACCGGGTCGGCATCGCCAGTGCCATCTGGCCGCACGGCCGCTGGCGGTTCGACTTCCGCGGCGAGGCCAACCACGCCGGCACCACCCGCCTCGCCGACCGCCGCGACCCCATGCTGCCCTACGCCGAGACCGTCCTCGCCGCCCGCCGCGAGGCCGAACTCGCCGGTGCCGTCGCCACCTTCGGCAAGATCGCCGTCGAGCCGAACGGCGTCAACGCCATCCCCTCCCTGGTACGCGGCTGGCTCGACTCCCGTGCCGCCGACCAGATGAGTCTGGACATTGTGGTCGCCGGGGTGGAGAAGGCGGCCCGCGACCACGCCGCTGCCCACGGCGTGGACCTGGACGTGGTCCGCGAGTCCCGCACACCCGTCGTCGACTTCGACCACGCCCTGCGCGACGAACTCGCCCGCATCCTGGGCCGGGAGGCGGACGACGGGCAGACACCGGCCCGGATCCCCGTCCTCGGCACGGGCGCCGGACACGACGCCGGGATCCTCTCCGCGAGCATTCCGACCGCCATGCTGTTCGTGCGCAACCCCACGGGCGTCTCGCACTCCCCCGCCGAGTACGCGGCCGAGGACGACTGCCTGGCCGGGGCGGCCGCACTCGCCGACGTACTGGAGGGACTGGTGTGCGGGTGACACAGGACAGCGGCACCACGGCGAGCGCCACGGCCGGCCCGACGGGCATGGCCACCACGACCGCTGTCCCCGCCGCCTCCACCCCGCCGTCCCCCACGGCCACCGGGCGGACGTACTGGCTGGAGCACGCCTGGCTCGGCGACCGGGTCGAGCCGGGCGTGACCGTGACCGTCGGTGTCCGCGGCGCCGGCGACGTCCGTGGTGACGGCCGCATCACCGCCGTCACCACGGACGTCCCCGCCCCGCCCCCCGGGGCCGAGATCCTGCGCGGTCTGACCCTCCCCGGGCTGGCCAACGCCCACTCGCACGCCTTCCACCGCGCTCTGCGCGGCACCGTCCAGGCCGGCGTCGGCACCTTCTGGACCTGGCGCGAGGTGATGTACTCGGTCGCCGACCGACTGACCCCCGAGACCTACCACCGGCTCGCACGCGCCGTGTACGCGGAGATGGCGCTCGCCGGCATCACCGCCGTCGGCGAGTTCCACTACCTGCACCACGCCCCCGGCGGCACCCCGTACGCCGACCCCAACGCCATGGGCGAGGCCCTCGTCATGGCCGCCGCCGAGGCCGGCATCCGCATCACCCTCCTCGACACCGCCTACCTGTCCGCCGGCTTCGGCGAGCCGCCCACCGCCCACCAACGCCGCTTCTCCGACGGCACGGCCGAGGCCTGGGCCGAACGCTGTTCCCTTCTCGAGGAACAGGATCACGCGCGGATCGGTGCCGCCATCCACTCCGTACGGGCCGTGCCCGCCCGGGAGCTGGCGACCGTGGCCCGCTGGGCGCAGGAGCGGCGGGTTCCGCTGCACGTGCATCTGTCGGAGCAGACCGCCGAGAACGAGGCCTGCCAGGAGGCGCACGGCCGCACCCCGGCCCGCCTGCTCGCCGACCACGGCGTGCTCGGGCCGCGCACCACGGGCATCCACAGCACCCACCTCACCGGCCAGGACATCGCGCTCATCGGCGACAGTGGCACCGGCACCTGCATGTGCCCCACCACCGAACGCGACCTCGCCGACGGCATCGGTCCCGCGGCCGCCCTGCAGCGCCGGGGCTCCCCGCTCTCCCTCGGCTCGGACAGCCACGCCGTCATCGACCTGCTGGAGGAGGCGCGCGCCCTGGAACTGGACGAGCGCCTGCGCACCCGCACCCGTGGTCACTGGACGGCGAACGCCCTGCTCAGGGCCGCCACCGCCGACGGGCACGCCGCCCTCGGCTGGGACAGGGCGGGCACCATCGAACCCGGCGCCCCCGCCGACCTGACCACCCTCACCCTGGACTCGGTCAGAACAGCGGGGCCACGGCCCCGGCTCGGCGCCGAGACCGCCGTGTTCGCCGCGACAGCGGCCGACGTACGGCACACGGTCGTGGCGGGACGGCACGTCGTACGCGACGGGACGCACACCCTCGTCCCCGATGTGCCGCACGCCCTCGCGCGTGCTGTCGAGGCACTGAGGTCCTGAACGCCGCCGGCCGGAACGCCGGGCGTCCGAGGACCGGCCACCGCAGCCCCGTACCCGCCCCCGCCATCCACGAGGACGCCATGAGCAGCACCGCCATCGTCGACATCGCCACGCTGGTCACCAACGATCCCTCCCGCGGAGGGGGAGCGTCTCCTCTCGGGCTGGTCCGGGACGCGGCCGTGGTCATCGACGGCGACCGCGTCGTGTGGACCGGCGAATCGAACACAGCACCCGCCACCGACAACCGGGTCGACGCCGAAGGCCGGGCGGTGGTCCCGGGCTTCGTCGACTCGCACTCCCACCTGGTCTTCGCGGGCGACCGCACCGACGAGTTCAACGCCCGGATGTCCGGCCGCCCCTACCGTGCGGGCGGTATCCGCACCACCGTCGCCGCCACCCGGGCCGCGAGCGACGCGGAACTCGAGGCGAACCTGACGCGTTTCCTCGCCGAGGCGCTGCGGCAGGGCACCACGACCATCGAAACCAAGTCCGGCTACGGCCTGACCACCGAGGACGAGGCCCGCGCGCTGCGGCTGGCCGCCCGCCACACCGACGAGGTCACCTACCTCGGCGCCCACATCCCTGCCCCCGAGTACGCCGACGACCCGGCCGGCTACGTGGACCTGGTCACCGGGAAGATGTTGGACGCCTGCGCGCCGCACGCCCGCTGGATCGACGTCTTCTGCGAGCGGGGCGCCTTCGACGGCGACCAGGCGCGCGCCGTTCTCACCGCCGGTCGGGCCAGGGGCCTGCACCCGCGCATCCACGCCAACCAGCTCTCCCACGGCCCCGGCGTGCAGCTCGCCGTCGAACTCGACGCGGCCAGTGCCGACCACTGCACGCATCTCACCGACGCCGACGTGGACGCCCTCGCCCACAGCCGCACGGTCGCGACCCTGCTGCCGGGCGCCGAGTTCTCCACCCGGGCCGCCTGGCCGGACGCCCGCCGGCTGCTCGACGCGGGTGTCACCGTCGCGCTGTCCACGGACTGCAACCCGGGGTCGTCCTTCACGTCCTCGGTGCCGTTCTGCGTGGCCCTCGCCGTGCGGGACATGGGCATGACGCCCGACGAGGCGCTCTGGTCGGCCACCGCGGGCGGTGCGGCGGCCCTGCGCCGCACCGACATCGGCCGCATCACCCCCGGCGCCCGTGCCGACCTCGTCCTCCTCGACGCCCCGAGCCACGTCCACCTGGCCTACCGCCCCGGTGTCCCACTGGTCGCGGGCGTGTGGCGGCGAGGCGTCCGCGCACTCTGAGCCGTCCGCGAGCCCTCTCCTTCGCGCGCCCCCCTCCCCCTCCGCGCACCCGGATCGGCGGCCGGCGGCGGGAAACGCGTTGCGCCCCGTACCCGGCCGGTGTCCGGTGGCACCCGGGGAGGGCGTCCGGCGCCGGCGGAGTGCGCGGCGCAACGTGCAGGGCATGCCGTGCGAGTCGTCCGTGCGGGCCGTGTCCTGTGTCGACCGTGCGGGGTGCAGGACGCGGCCGCCCGTCATTCCTCGATGGTCAGCCCCTTGCGCAGCCGTACCAGGGTGCGTGACAGCAGGCGTGACACGTGCATCTGTGAAATACCCAGTTCCTCGCCGATCTCCGACTGGGTCATGCCTGCCACGAAGCGCAGCGAGAGGATCTTCCGGTCGCGCGGTGACAGTTCGGCGATCAGCGGCTTCAACGACTCGACGTACTCGATTCCTTCGAGCCCGTGGTCCTCGTAACCGATCCGGTCCGCCAGCGCGCCCTCGGAGTCGTCCTCCTCCGGCTGGGCGTCGAGCGAGGAGGCGGTGTAGGCGTTCGACGCCGCCATGCCCTCGACGACCTCGTCCTTGGAGATGCCCAGCCGCTCGGCCAGTTCGCCCACCGTCGGGGACCGGTCGAGTTGCTGGGCCAGCTCGTCACCGGCCTTGACCAGGTCGAGCCGCAGCTCCTGCAGCCGGCGCGGTACGCGCACGGACCACGAGGTGTCACGGAAGAAGCGCTTGATCTCACCGATGATGGTCGGCATCGCGAAGGTGGGGAACTCCACACCGCGTGAAAGCTCGAAGCGGTCGATCGCCTTGATCAGACCGACGGTGCCGACCTGGATGATGTCTTCCATCGGCTCGCTGCGCGAGCGGAAGCGGGAGGCGGCGAACTTGACCAGGGCCAGGTTCAGCTCGACGAGCGTGTTGCGTACGTACGAATACTCGTGGGTGCCTTCCTCCAGCGACTCCAGCCGCTCGAAGAGGGTCTTGGACAACGCCCGCGCGTCGACCGGGCCCACCTCGTCAAAAGGGGGGATCTCCGGGAGTCCGACGAGCAGATCGTGGTCCGGGACGACATCCACGTCGTCCTGCTCGATGGGAACCAGATGTTCCGGAGGGAGTGCCGACGTCGCTTCCTGGGCAGGCGATGCGTCGAGCCGGGGTGACATGATGTCCTCCAACGTTCTCGGCTTATGGCTGCCGATGCCGTTACGTGCACTGCGGTGTGCGGCGCCTCCAAAGCCGGCCGTGTCGAGTACGTGTCCCTCCTAGCCCTACCCGCTTTCACAAGCTCACCGCAAGTAAGTTCTGTTGGCATATGTCCGTTTGGGGGCGATTGTTCGGCTGTCGAAGCGCGCCGGAAAGGCGTAATGTTCGACAGCGTCAGTAGCAGCCACGACCGGTGGGAGAGAGAGACGGCATGGACCGCGGGACGGTCGGCAGTGCACAGTCGGGCCGGCTTCTGGTCGACGTGCGGGAAGAGGGCCCCAGCGTCGTCGTGGCCCCGGCGGGTGAGTTGGATCATCACACCGCCGATCTGTTGCGCGAGCCACTGGAGAAATGCCTCGCCAAGGGATTCAAGCGGCTTGTCATCGACTGCTCCGGCCTGGGGTTCTGCGACTCCACCGGACTCAATGTGCTGCTCGGTGCCAGGTTGAAGGCCGAGGCGGCCGGTGGCGGGGTGCATCTCGCGGGAATGCAGTCCGTGGTCGCGCGCGTGTTTGAGATCACGGGAGCGGACGCGGTGTTCACCGTCCACGACAGCCTCGAGGCGGCTCTGGCCGACGAATCCGGATGACCGCGCGGGCAGGTCGGTGCCGCCCCGCGGCGGGTCCGGGGGGCGGGCGTTCCCCCTCCGGTGCGTCGAGCGACACGTCGCTCCCCGGGTTTCCCCGCGAGCCCTTTTCCGGGTACTCCCTCATCGTTGAGCCTCTCTTGTGCGAACGTATGGGTGTTCCTTTGGTCACTTCGGGCAGAAGGAAAGCTGAACGTGTCTGCTGTTGTGGTCCCGGGGATGCCGAGAACTGGGCGATCCCGCACCGCGTGACCGAGTGAGTACGGATTTTTTCGAATGGTGAACTGGTGAATCGGTGAGGTGAAGCGCTGATGAGCACCACCCGGCCCCACCTGCCGGGCGACCGCGGTCCGGAACCCGGCGGTGCCTCCGGGGTACCCGGGGGCAGCGCGCCGACGGCGAGCGCGGCCGACGGGGGCGTGGCCTCGCCCCCGTCGGCCGCGCAGTCCACCGTGGCGTCCGTCCCGGAGGCATCGGGGTTGTCCGGTTCGTCGGGGGGAGGGCGTAAGGTCCGCCGGCTGAGTTTCGAGGACCAGAGCGGTGTCGTTCCCCTCGCCCGCGACTTCACCCGCCAGGCCCTGCACGCGTGGGGCTGGCTGCCCGCCGCCGACCGGAGGGCCGCCGCCGAGGACGTCCTGCTCGTCGTGTCCGAACTGGTCACCAACGCGTGCCTGCACGCCGAAGGGCCGGACCGGTTGAGCATCGCTTGCGACAACAAGGTGATCCGGCTCGAGGTCACCGACCGCGGCACCGGTCAGCCGGCACCGCGTACCCCGCACCAGGCGGGGCGGCCCGGCGGGCACGGCATGTTTATCGTGCAGCGTCTCTGTCTGGACTGGGGTGTCCTACGCACCCCCGGCGTCGCGGGCAAGACCGTGTGGGCGGAACTCGGGGCGCCCGCCTGACCGGCGGTGCCCCCCCGCGGTGCCCCCCCCCGCGGTGCCGCTCACCCCCACACCACCGCCCGCCGGAGTCCCACGGATCCGGCCCGCGCTGTGTCCTCCTTCTTCTGGCCCCCGGCGCACCCCGGCGGGCCGTCGAACCCGATGTGACGTCAGGAAGGGTGGGAGGGAGCAGCCTCCCGGGCCGTCCGCCGGACAAGTCCTCCGCGCGGGACCGGTCGTGGTGGGCCACGTACGCCCCCGACCACCGTGCCGACGGCCGCGTCGTCCTCGCGAACCGGGCCGCCACCGTCACCGCCACCGACGCGGCGCGGGCTCCGGATCCCGCCTCGTGACCACGGCGAGTCCGCCCGCGCCCGCCACGGCGAGTCCGCCCGCGCCCGCCACGGCGAGTCCGCCCGCGCCCGCCACGGCGAGTCCGCCCGGAGGGCCCCGCGTCCGCGTGTGTGTCGGCGTACGCGGACGCGGGGCCCTCCGCCCATGGGCGCGGCCTGTGGTGAGCCGCCCGGGTCATGGCCTCAGCGGACGCTGCCCATCAGTGCCTTGACCTTGCTGCGGTACCTCCACACCGCGACACCGGCGACCACCGCGAGGGCAGCCTCCATCGCGACGACGCCCGGCCTGTTCAGGTCGACACCGGCGAGGGAGAGCAGGCCGGTCGTGGCGTCACCGGCGGTGACGGCCAGGAACCAGACACCCATCATCTGCGAGGCGTACTTCGCGGGCGCCATCTTCGTGGTGACCGACAGGCCGACCGGGGAGAGCAGCAGCTCACCGACGGTCTGCGTGAAGTAGATCGCCACCAGCCAGGCCGCCGCCGCCTTGTGACCGCCCTCGGCGATCGACAGCGGAACGAGGAACAGGAAGAAGGACGCGCCGACCAGCACCAGGCCGGAGCCGAACTTCACGATCGTGCTGGGCTCCTTGCCGCGCCGGTTCAGTGCCAGCCAGAACCAGGCGAAGACCGGGGCCAGCGCCATGATCAGGACCGGGTTGACCGACTGGTACCAGGAGACCGGGAACTCCCAGCCGAGGACGCTGTTGTCGGCCGACGCGTCGGCGAAGATCGACAGGGTCGAGCCGCCCTGGTCGTAGATCATCCAGAACACGGCCGCGGCCACGAAGAACCAGATGTACGCGGACATCTTCGACTGCTCGTCCCGGTCCAGGTCCCGGTCACGCTTGATCCGCACCAGCACCAGCACCGGGACGATCACGCCGAGCAGCGTCAGCGGGACCAGGATCCAGTTCAGCGTGTAGGTGCCGGAGAAGCCGATGACGGCGTAGGCGACGACGGCGATGCCGGCCCAGAGGGCGGCCTTGCGCAGTGTGGTGGACTTCTCCGCGGCGGACAGGGGCTTGGGCACGACGCCGGAGTGCGCGGCGAGGTGACGGCTGCCCAGCAGGAACTGGAGCACACCCAGCCCCATGCCGACGGCGGCGAGCGCGAAGCCCAGGTGCCAGTTGACGCTCTCGCCGACGGTGCCGATGATCAGCGGCGCGGCGAAGGCGCCGAGGTTGATGCCCATGTAGAAGACGGTGAAGCCGCCGTCGCGACGCGGGTCGTCCGGACCGTCGTACAACTGGCCGACCATCGTGGAGATGTTGGCCTTGAGGAGGCCGGAGCCGATCGCGACCAGGCCGAGACCCGCGTAGAAGGTGCCGGCGGACGGCAGGGCCAGTGTCAGGTGGCCGAGCATGATGACCGCGCCGGCGACGGCGACGGTCTTGCGCGGTCCCAGCACCCGGTCGCCGAACCAGCCGCCCGGCATCGTGAGCAGGTACACCAGCGACAGGTACACCGAGTAGATGGCCGTCGCCGCACCGGCGTTCAGGCCCATGCCGCCCGGGGCGACGAGGTACAGCGGGAGCAGAGCCCTCATGCCGTAGTAGGAGAACCGCTCCCACATCTCGGTCATGAAGAGAGTGGCCAGTCCGCGGGGGTGGCCGAAGAAGGTCTTCCCGGAGCCGGGGGTTCCCGGCGGGACCGAGTCCTTCGTCAGGCTGGACGCCATGGTCGTTCCTTGTGGGTCGGGACGCGTCGCGTGAGTGTGTACGCGCCCGGTGGGGGCTGGCCGGCACCGGCGGGCCCCACCGTCCACCCCCACGCCCCTGGGGAGTCCGCCCCGGATCACGGAGCGGCGGACGGCGACCACCGGGATCCACGCCTCTCCGCGCGTCCATGCGCACCGAGGCCCGGCCGCAGGTCGTTCCTTCCGGGGCCGGCGGGAGTCGGCCGGGAGAGGCCGGCACAGGACCGGCCCGCACACGGACGGGGACCTTCGGCATCACATGCGCCGAAGGTCCCCGTGGTGCAACAGGCGTTGATTCACCATACGGCAGGACGGTGACCGAAATGGAAGGACATGAGACAGGGATCACAGGTTTCGGGGAGCTCTGGTCACCCGTTCGAAGGTTCTTTCCACGATCGCACCCCACACCTCCAGGTGCGGCACGCGGGTACCGGCGTGAGAATCCGGTGTGCTCCGGGTAAGAACCGGTGCAGGTGATCACACCCCGGGCCGTGTCGGTACGGGACTACCATCAGTCCATGACCCGTGTACTGCTCGCCGAGGACGACGCGTCCATCTCGGAGCCCCTGGCCCGCGCCCTGCGCCGGGAGGGGTACGAGGTGGAGGTGCGTGAGGACGGACCCAGCGCGCTCGACGCAGGCCTGCAGGGCAGCATCGACCTGGTGGTGCTGGACCTCGGACTGCCGGGCATGGACGGCCTGGAGGTCGCCCGTCGGCTGCGTTCCGACGGTCACGCGGTCCCGATCCTGATCCTTACCGCGCGCGCCGACGAGGTCGACACCGTCGTCGGTCTGGACGCCGGTGCCGACGACTACGTCACCAAGCCGTTCAGGCTCGCCGAACTGCTCGCCCGGGTGCGGGCCCTGCTGCGGCGCGGCGCCGCCGAACCGCAGCAGCCGCCGGCGACGCACGGGGTGCGCATCGACGTCGAGTCGCACCGGGCATGGATGGGCGAGGAGGAACTCCAGCTCACCGCAAAGGAGTTCGACCTGCTGCGGGTCCTGGTCCGGGACGCGGGCCGGGTCGTCACCCGCGACCAGCTGATGCGCGAGGTCTGGGACACCACCTGGTGGTCGTCCACCAAGACCCTCGACATGCACATCTCCTGGCTGCGCAAGAAACTCGGCGACGATGCGGCCAACCCCCGCTACATCGCGACCGTGCGGGGCGTGGGATTCCGCTTCGAGAAGAGCTGACCCCCCTGTACGTCGTGATTCCGCCGGTTCGGATATGAGGACATGCGCCGCCGACTGATCCAGTCCACACTCGCCGTGGTGCTCGTCGTGATCGCCGTGTTCGGCGTGTCCCTGGTGATCGTGGAGACCCGTACGATCACCGAAAGCGCCAGGGAGCGGGTCGAGTCCGAGGCGGTACGGCTCGCCAGCATCGTCGACAGCAGGCTGCTCCTCGAGGAGAAGGTCACCGCCGGGGTCCTCAGGGACCAGGTCACCGAGGACCGCTACGTCGTCGTCCGCCTGCCCGGCAGGGAGCCCGTCGAGATCGGGGAGAAGCCGCAGGGCGAGGTCATCGGTGCCTCGGCGTCCGGCGAGGAGGGCGAGACGGTCACCGTCCAGGAGCCGAGCTCCTCGGTGACCCGGGAGGTCGGCCGCACGCTGCTGATCATCGGACTGGTGGCGTTGCTGGCGGTGATCGCGGCGGTACTGCTGGCGGTCCGCCAGGCCAACCGGCTCGCCTCCCCGCTGACCGACCTCGCGGAGACCGCCGAGCGCCTCGGCTCGGGCGACCCGCGCCCCCGCCACCGGCGGTACGGCGTCCCCGAGCTGGACCGGGTCGCGGACGTACTGGACTCCTCCGCCGAGCGCATCGCCCGCATGCTGACCGCCGAGCGGCGCCTGGCCGCCGACGCCTCCCACCAGCTGCGCACCCCGCTCACCGCGCTGTCCATGCGGCTGGAGGAGATCACTCTCACCGACGACCCCGAGACGGTGAAGGACGAGGCGACGATCGCGCTGGCGCAGGTGGAGCGGCTGACGGACGTGGTGGAGCGGCTGCTGACCAACTCCCGCGACCCGCGGACCGGTTCGGCCGTCACTTTCGACCTGGACGAGGTGATCCAGCAGCAGCTCGCGGAGTGGCGCCCCGCCTACCGCAGCGCCGGCCGCGCGATCGTCACCTCCGGCAAGCGGCACCTACGGGCCGTCGGCACGCCGGGCGCTGTCGCCCAGGTGCTGGCCGCGCTGATCGAGAACTCCCTCATGCACGGGGGCGGCACGGTCGCCCTGCGCACCCGGGTCACCGGGAACCAGGTCGTCATCGAGGTCACGGACGAGGGACCGGGAGTCCCCACCGACCTGGGCGCCCGCATCTTCGAGCGCGCGATCAGCGGCCACAACTCCACCGGCATCGGCCTCGCGGTCGCCCGCGACCTCGCCGAGGCGGACGGCGGTCGCCTGGAGATGCTCCAGGCGAAGCCCGCGGTCTTCGGCCTGTTCCTGTCCCGCACCCCGCCGCAGAAATCCCGGGACGACAACCGCCACACGGTGCGCTGAGCAGGGAGGAAGCCGGCGCACGTACCGGCACCGGCCCGGGCCCGGTGTCTACGGCACGCGCTGCCGGGAGGGCGGCCCCGAGGCCTCGTGCCCGCTCTCCGCGACGGGACCCGACGCCGGTGCCGCGGCCCCGGGCAGCGCGCGGAACACCCAGCTGCGGTAGGACCAGAACCGGAACAGGGTGGCGACTCCGATGCCGAGGAACTTGAAGATGTTGCTCTGCAGCGGGCTGTCCCAGCCGAATCCGTAGGTCGCCGCGTACAGAAGGCCGTTCTCGATCACCAGGCCGACCGCGCTGAACAGCAGGAACAGCGACATCTCCTTGGTGCGCCCGGACTTGTCGCGGTCCCGGTAGGTGAAGTAGCGGAAGCCCAGGTAGTTGAAGACGATCGCGACGACGGTCGCGACGACGCTCGCCCGCACCACCGGGAGATCGGTCACCTGCCGGACCAGGTTGAACACGAGGAGATTGACCAGCAGCCCCGCCCCGCCGACCGCGCCGAACTTCACGGCTTCGCGGACGAGCCGGTCGAGGCGCTGCCGTATGGAGCCGCGCGGGGCCGGGGCGCCCGTCGAAGGCCCCGAGGAACCGCGTCCCATGGTCGTGCCGGCCCCCGTCCGTGGAGTGGCGTCGTAGGAGCGCCGAGGTGGCGTCAACCAGACCATGCTAACCATCCGTCCGCGCGATCCTCCCTCGGGCGGACGCCGGGGCCACAGACCGTCCGGGAACGGTCCAGGAGCGGCCGGGAACGACCGTGGAATCGGCCACCATGGCTCGACCGATATCCTGGGGGCGTGACGTTCCCGGTAGTCGGCATGGTCGGCGGGGGCCAGCTCGCTCGTATGACACACGAGGCGGGCATCCCGCTCGGCATCAGGTTCAAGCTCCTCAGTGACACTCCGCAGGATTCCGCGGCGCAGGTCGTCGGCGATGCCGTCGTCGGCGACTACCGCGACCTGGACACGCTGCGCGCGTTCGCCCGCGGCTGCGACGTGATCACCTTCGATCACGAACATGTGCCCACCGAGCACCTCCGGGCCCTGGAGGCGGACGGCATCCCCGTCCGCCCCGGCCCCGAGGCGCTGGTGCACGCCCAGGACAAGGGGGTGATGCGCGCCCGGCTCGACGCGATCGGTGTGCCCTGCCCGCGGCACCGCATCGTCACGGACCCCCAGGACGTGGCCGCGTTCGCGGCCGAGGGCGAGGGCTTCCCGGTCGTCCTCAAGACCGTCCGCGGCGGCTACGACGGCAAGGGCGTGTGGGTCGTCGACTCGGCCGAGGAGGCCGCCGAGCCGTTTCGGGCCGGGGTCCCGGTGCTGGCCGAGGAGAAGGTCGACTTCGTGCGCGAGCTGGCCGCCAACGTGGTCCGCTCCCCGCACGGCCAGGCCGTCGCCTACCCGGTCGTCGAGTCGCAGCAGGTGAACGGCGTCTGCGACACGGTCGTCGCGCCCGCGCCCGGTCTGGACGAGGGCCTCGCCCTGCGCGCCGAGGAAATGGCGCTGAACATCGCCAAGGAACTCGGCGTCGTCGGCCATCTCGCCGTGGAGCTGTTCCAGACCCGTGACGGCCGCATCCTCGTCAACGAGCTCGCGATGCGCCCGCACAACTCCGGCCACTGGTCCATGGACGGCGCGATCACCTCGCAGTTCGCCAACCACGTCCGCGCCGTCCTCGACCTCCCGCTCGGCGACCCCCGCCCGCGCGCGAAGTGGACGGTGATGGTCAACGTCCTGGGCGGCGACTATCCCGACATGTACTCCGCGTACCTGCACTGCATGGCCCGCGACCCCCGGCTGAGGATCCACATGTACGGCAAGGACGTGAAGCCCGGCCGTAAGGTCGGCCACGTCAACACCTACGGCGACGACCTGGACGACGTGCTGGAGCGCGCCCGCCACGCAGCCGGCTACCTGAGAGGCACGATCACCGAATGAGCCCCAGCCCCGTAGTCGGCATCGTCATGGGTTCGGACTCCGACTGGCCCGTCATGGAGGCCGCCGCCAAGGCCCTCGGCGAGTTCGAGATCGACCACGAGGTCGACGTCGTCTCCGCGCACCGCATGCCCCGCGAGATGATCGGGTACGGCGAGCAGGCCGCGGACCGCGGGCTGAAGGTGATCATCGCGGGTGCGGGCGGTGCCGCCCATCTGCCCGGCATGCTCGCTTCGGTCACCCCGCTGCCCGTCATCGGTGTCCCCGTGCCGCTGAAGCACCTCGACGGCATGGACAGCCTGCTTTCCATCGTGCAGATGCCGGCCGGCGTCCCGGTCGCCACCGTCTCGGTGGGGGGCGCCCGCAACGCGGGACTGCTCGCGGCCCGGATCCTCGCCGCCCACGACGAGGAGCTCCTCGGCCGGATGCGGGAGTTCCAGCAGGAGCTGAACGACCAGGCCACGGAGAAGGGCAAACGCCTGCGCGCCAGGGCCGAGGGCTCCGGCAACGGCTTCGGCTTCGGGACGTGAGCCCCGTGACGTCCACGTCTCTCGACGAGGCCCGCGCGCTGCTTGCCGAGTTCCCCGTCGGGGACGGGCACAACGACCTGCCCTGGGCGCTGCGCGAACGGGTCCGCTTCGCACCGAGCGCCAGGGCCTCCTTCTCGGCGGCGTCCAGGTCCCCGACGGTCAGGTCGAGGTGGAACTGCTGTGAGTGCCGGCGCAGGCCGACGCGGCGGTAGGTGACCGGGGGCCTCCTGGACCGCGAGTGTCGGCCCGCCGGGCACCCGGAGGTCCACCCAGCCGCCCTGGCCCTCGATCGCTCGAAGCTGCCGCGGTCTCAGTCGCAGCCGAGAGAGTCGTAGGCGTCACAGCGACCCCGCCGGACCCGCCCCGTGGTGCAGAATGCAAGCAGACGCCGGTTCGGCCGACTGAGCCTCGGCCGAACCGGCGTCACCCGTTGCGTCAGGCGCCGGGGCGTCCCATCGCGCGGTAGCGCCATCCGGCCCGGCGCCACGCCTCGGCGTCGAGCGCGTTGCGCCCGTCCAGGACCAGCCGCCGGGCCGCGACCTCGCCCAGCGCCGCCGGGTCCAGCTCGCGGAACTCCCGCCACTCCGTCAGATGCAGCACCACGTCCGCGCCCCGCACCGCGTCGAGTGCCGAGTCCGCGTACCCGAGGGTGGGGAAGAGGCGCCGGGCGTTGTCCATGCCCTTCGGGTCGTACACGGTGACCTGGCCGCCCTGGAGGTGTATCTGGCCCGCGACGTTCAACGCAGGGGAGTCCCGTACGTCGTCCGAGTCCGGCTTGAAGGTGGCGCCGAGGACCGCGACCCGCTTGCCCAGGAACGCCCCGTCGCCCAGCGCCTGCCGGGTCAGCTCCACCATGCGGCCGCGCTGGCGCATGTTGATCGAGTCGATCTCCCGCAGGAAGGTCAGCGCCTGGTCCGCGCCCAGCTCACCGGCGCGCGCCATGAACGCCCGGATGTCCTTCGGCAGGCACCCGCCGCCGAAGCCGATCCCGGCGCGCAGGAACTTCGGGCCGATGCGGTCGTCGTAGCCGATGGCCTCCGCCAGCTTGGCCACGTCGGCGCCGGTGGCCTCGCACAGCTCGGCCATGGCGTTGATGAAGGAGATCTTGGTGGCGAGGAAGGAGTTCGCGGAGGTCTTCACCAGCTCTGCGGTCGGGAAGTCGGTCACCATGAACGGGGTGCCCTCGGCGACCGGCGTGGCGTACACCTCCCGCAGCAGCTTCTCGGCCCGCTCGCTCCTGACGCCCACCACGACCCGGTCCGGGTGCAGCGTGTCCTGGACGGCGAAGCCCTCGCGCAGGAACTCCGGGTTCCAGGCCAGTTCGGCTTCCTCACCGGCCGGCGCGTGCCCGGCCAGGTAGGCCGCCAGCCGGTCGGCCGAGCCCACGGGCACCGTCGACTTGCCGACGACCAGCGCGGGACCGGTGAGGTGCGGAGCCAGCGAGGCGATCGCGGAGTCGACGTACGACATGTCGCAGGCATACTCGCCGTGCCGCTGCGGAGTGTTCACGCAGACGAAGTGGAGGTCGCCGAACGCGCCGGCCTCGGCCCAGTCCATGGTGAACCGCAGCCGGCCGGTGGATCCCTCGATCCCGGCCACGTGACGGCGCAGCAGCTCCTCGAGTCCCGGTTCGTACATCGGGACCTCGCCCCGCCGGAGCATGTCGATCTTCTCCGGGACGACATCGAGGCCCAGCACCTCGAACCCGAGCTCCGCCATGGCCGCCGCGTGGGTCGCACCGAGATAACCGGTGCCGATCACGGTGATCTTGAGGGCCATGCGTGCTCCAGGGGTGTACGGAAGCCAGTGCGGGCTGAGCATATCCGGGGCCGCCGGGCGCGCCGCACGGGGCGATCCCGCTCGTCACCGCTCGTTGCGGCCCCGTGACCGTCCCGCTGTCACCAAACTCACGTGCTGCCGCGGGGGCAGGAGTCCTAAAATGGGAGTTACTTAACAGTAGTTAGCGTCATCGGGGCGTCGCCCTCCTCGCACCACGTCGCACCTCGTCGCACCTCGTCGTCTTTGGAGTGAGAGACCTTGGCCGGATCGGCTGATTTCGACCTGTACCGCCCGTCCGCGGAGCACGACATGCTCCGTGACGCCGTCCGCTCGCTGGCCGAGGCGAAGATCGCGCCGTACGCCGCGGCGGTGGACGAGGAGGCGCGCTTCCCGCGGGAGGCGCTCGCCGCGCTCCTCGCGAACGACCTGCACGCGGTGCACGTGCCCGAGGAGTACGGCGGAGCGGGCGCCGACGCGCTCGCCACCGTCATCGTGATCGAGGAGGTGGCCCGCGTCTGCGCCTCCTCCTCCCTCATCCCGGCCGTGAACAAGCTCGGCTCGCTGCCGGTGATCCTCTCCGGCTCCGAGGCGCTGAAGAAGAAGTACCTGGCCCCGCTCGCCAAGGGCGAGGGCATGTTCTCGTACTGCCTCTCCGAACCGGACGCCGGTTCCGACGCGGCCGGCATGAAGACCAGGGCGGTCCGCGACGGCGACACCTACGTCCTCAACGGCGTGAAGCGCTGGATCACCAACGCCGGCGAGTCCGAGTACTACACGGTCATGGCGGTCACCGACCCCGCCAAGCGCTCCAAGGGCATCTCCGCCTTCGTCGTCGAGAAGTCCGACGCGGGCGTCTCCTTCGGTGCCCCCGAGAGGAAGCTCGGCATCAAGGGCTCCCCGACCCGCGAGGTCTACCTGGACGACGTCCGCATCCCCGCCGACCGCATGATCGGCGAGGAGGGCACCGGCTTCGCCACCGCGATGAAGACCCTGGACCACACCCGCATCACCATCGCCGCCCAGGCCCTGGGCATCGCCCAGGGCGCCCTCGACTACGCCCAGGGCTACGTCAAGGAGCGCAAGCAGTTCGGCAGGCCGATCGCCGACTTCCAGGGCGTCCAGTTCATGCTCGCCGACATGGCCATGAAGATCGAGGCCGCCCGCCAGCTCACCTACGCCGCCGCCGCCAAGTCCGAGCGCGTGGCCGCCGGAGGGGCAGAGGGGGACCTCACCTTCCAGGGCGCCGCCGCCAAGTGCTTCGCCTCCGACGTGGCCATGGAGGTCACCACGGACGCCGTCCAGCTCCTCGGCGGCTACGGCTACACCCGCGACTACCCGGTCGAGCGCATGATGCGCGACGCGAAGATCACACAGATCTACGAAGGCACGAACCAGGTCCAGCGGATCGTGATGGCCAGGAACCTGCCGTAACCCCGGAGCACGGACACACGAAGGGCGTCCGGGTGCGCGTACCCGGACGCCCTTCCTCCGTCATGCCGGGGTGTCCGCGTCCGCGTCCGCGTGGACCGCGGGGCGGCGGGAGGCGATGACCTTCTTCGCGAGGGAGCGGGGGCTGGTCAGGAAGCCCCAGCCCCAGGACATGTGCATGGTGGCCAGCGCCACCGGGATCTGCAGGCGTGCCTTCGGTGGGAGCCCCCTGCCCGCCGGTATCGAGCCGAGCACGATCGCGGCGAGGTAGCCGCCGGGCACGGCGAAGCCCCACGGGGTGAGCAGACCGCCGACCAGGATCCCGGCCGCGATCGTGCACACCGCGGCCGGCGGGGCCAGGTAGCGCAGGTTGATGGACCCCGAGTGGTAGCGGGCGACGACGTGCCGCCAGCGGCCGTAGTCCTTGTACTGCTTGGCCAGCGCCCGCATGCTCGGCCGGGGCCGGTACGACACCTTCAGCTCCGGCGAGAACCAGATCAGCCCGCCGGCCTCACGGATGCGGAAGTTCAGCTCCCAGTCCTGGGCGCGGACGAACTCCACGTTGTAGCCGCCCTGTCGCTCCAGCGCCTCGCGCCGGAACACCCCGAGGTAGACGGTCTCGGCCTCGCCCGCCGTGCCGCCGGTGTGGAAGGCCGCGTTGCCGACACCTATCCGGGACGTCATCGCGGCCGCGACCGCGTGCTCCCAGCCGTTCTCGCCCTCGGCGTGCATGATGCCGCCGACGTTCTGCGCGCCGGTCTCCTCCAGGAGCCGTACCGCGGTGGCGATGTAGCCCGGGGAGAGGATCCCGTGCCCGTCGACACGGACCACGACCGGATGGCGCGAGGCCCCGATCGCCGCGTTGAGGGCGGCCGGGGTGCGGCCGGTGGGGTTGGGCACGGTGTGCACCCGCGGGTCCTCGGCCACGAGCTCGGCGGCGATCTCGTCCGTGCGGTCCGTGGAGGGACCGAGGGCGATCACGACCTCCATCTCGCCGGCGTACTCCTGGGCGAGGATCGCGTGGACGGCGCCACGCAGGTGCCGCTCCTCGTCGAGCACGGGCATGATCACGGAAACGGCGGGGAGCCGCACGTCGGGATTGGCGTTCATAGGGGCCTCACGTTACCGCGAACGGGGGACAGTGCTGTGCGCGCCGGGTGCGGCTGCGCCGGGCCGCAGATCGTATCGGCCTACGGTGTCCAGGATTCCGTGTACGACCCTGTACGCCCTGTATGTCCCGCACGTGCCCTCTGTCCCGTCCCCTCCCGCATCCCCTCGTACGGCCCTCGTCCGGAGGTGTCCCTCTTGCCCGCCTCGTCACGGTCCCCCCGGCCCCGCACCGCGCCGCAGCGCCGACCGCAGCCGCCACGGGAAGGCGGCCCGCGGCCACCGGGGCGTCGGAGGCCTCGCTGGGGCGCGCGGGCGGTGACCGCACTGTCGGTCCTGGTGCTCGCCTCCGCCGGGATCGGACACGCGGTGGTCAGCAGCCTCGACAAGGGAATCGACCGGGTCGACCCGTTCCGGGACATGAAGAACCGCCCCGAGGCGGGGCACGGCATGAACATCCTGCTCGTCGGCACGGACGGACGAGAGAAGCTCGAAGCCCGGGAGCGGCGGAGGTACCGGCTCGGCGGGACGTCCTGCAACTGCACCGACACGATCATGATCGTGCACATCTCGGAGGACCGGGAGCGTGCCAGCGTCGTCAGCCTGCCGCGCGACTCGTACGCCATGACGCCCGCGCACACCGACCAGGTGAGCGGTGAGGAGCACGAGGGGCACCCCGTCAAGCTCAACGCGGCGTACGCGGAGGGCGGGCCGCAGCTGACCGTGCGCACGGTGGAGAAGATGACCCGGGTGAAGATCGACCACTACCTGGAGCTGGATTTCACCAGCTTCATGAAGACCGTGGACGTGGTCGGCGGAGTCGAGCTGTGCACCGGCGAGCCCTTGAAGGACAGCCACACCGGCCTCGACCTGCCCGCCGGCCGGCACGTCCTCAAGGGCGGCGAGGCACTGAAGTACGTACGCGCCCGGCACGTCGACGGTGCGGCCGACCTCGGCAGGATCAAGCGCCAGCAGCACTTCCTGGCGGCCCTGGTGGACCGGGCGACGTCCTCCGGGATCCTGCTGAACCCGATGATGTTCCGGGACGTGACCCGCGCGGTGCTCGGCTCGGTCCGCGCCGACAAGGGTTTCGGCACCGACGAGATGCTGGACCTGGGACGGGCGATGCGGGCCTTCTCGCCGGCCTCGTCGGAGTTCACCACCGTGCCGCTCGGCAAGGCGGGCCACACGGTCAAGGGCATCGGGTCGACGGTGAAGTGGGACCCCGAGAAGTCCGAGAACATCTTTCGGGCGCTGCGCGAGGACGAACCGCTCTCCGCGCAGTCGTCGCCCGACGCGGCGCGGCGCGTCCCGGTGGATCCCCGGCAGATCCGCGTCCAGGTCGAGAACGGCACGGGAACGAAGGGCCTGGGCCGCCGTGTGGACGCGGCCCTCGCGGCCACCGGTTTCAACACCACCAACGTTCCGGTCAACGCGGCGGACCGCTCCGTGGAGCGGACCGTCGTCGCCTACGACCCGCGCTGGGACCGCTCAGCGAAGTCCCTCGCCGCCGCCCTGCCGGGCAGCGAGCTGCGTGCGGTGAACGGCCAGGGCGCCACTCTGAAGGTGATCGCCGGCGGCGACTTCGAGAAGGTCCGCAAGGTCCGGCCGGAGGACCCGGGGAAGGACGAGTTCGGGGTGGTGCGGGGCGACGAGGTGGGCTGCTCGTAGCCCCGCCGCGCGGGGGGACGGGCGGGGTCAGTCCTCGATCCCGTCCGCCGCCCGCTTCTCGCGCAGTTCCACGATCGCCCGGCGGCGGGCCAGGCGGTGGGTGCGGCGGATCTGGGCCTCTTGGTTGCGGCGACGGTCCCGCTCGCTCTCCGGTATCACCTGAGGCACGCGGCGCGGCCTGCCGTCGGCGTCGACGGCCGCGAAGACGAGATACGCCGAGCCGACCTGGGTGGCCGGGGCGGACTCGTTCCACCGCTCGGCCAGGACCCGCACGCCGACCTCCATGGACGTCCGGCCGGTCCAGTTGACCTGTGCCTTCACATGGACCAGGTCGCCGACCCGGACCGGTTCGAGGAAGGCCATCTCGTCCATCGACGCGGTGACGGCGGGCCCTCCGGAGTGCCGTCCGGCGACCGCGCCCGCCGCGTCGTCGACGAGTTTCATGATCACGCCGCCGTGCACCGTACCCAGGAGGTTGGTGTCGCTGTGGGTCATGATGTGGCTGAGGGTCGTCCGCGACGCCGAGACGGGCTTGCCCGGGATGTCGGGTATGCCGGGACTCTCCGTGGGTGGGGCTGGGGCCTGATCTGTCATGGCCTCCACCTTATGCCGAGGCCGCATCCCGGGAATTTGTGTCAGCTTCGCAACAGCGCTGCTCCTATTTTCCGAGGACCGGTACGGCGCACAGCCCGGACCTGCACACTATTGCGCATGAATGATTGGCCCGAGGCCTGGTCCGACGACAACCGCGGCCCCCGCTACGGACAGGGGAGCGCGAGCGCACAGCCCGAGAGCGCCCGTGTCATGCGCCAGGTCCGCCGCGGCCAGGCGGCCCCGCCCGGCCAGGGGGCGCACGGCGGCGGAGTGCCGCAGCAGCCGTCGTACGTGGACGGCCGCGGGCACGGCGGCTACGACAACGGCTACAACACGGGCCAGGTCTACGGCTCCCCCGGCGGGGGCGGCTACGGCGGCCCCGGAGGGCCGGGCGGCGACGGCCGGTACGCGCAGAGTCCCGCGCCGAACTGGCGCCGCCGGATCAGGGCGACGGCGCTCACGGTCGCGGTCGTGCTGGTCGTGACGACCGTGGGCACCTACTTCTGGGCCGACTCGAAGCTCAACCGCGAGGTCGACCTGTCGATCGTGCTGGACCGGCCGGAGGCGGGCGAGGGCACGAACTACCTGATCGTCGGCTCCGACAGCCGGGCCGGGCTGACCGACGAGCAGAGGAAGAACCTGCGCACCGGGTCCGCCGAGGGCAAGCGCACGGACTCCATGATGATCCTGCACACCGGAAGCAACGGCCCCACCCTGGTCTCGCTGCCCCGCGACTCGAACGTGGAGATACCCACCTTCAAGGGCTCCGAGTCCGGCAAGACGTACCAAGGCACGGGCCGGCAGGTGAAGCTGAACGCCGCCTACGCGGAGGACGGCCCCGAACTCCTGGTCCGCACCGTCGAGTTCAACACCGGCCTGCGCATCGACCACTACGTGGAGATCGGTTTCGCCGGCTTCGCGAACATCGTGGACGCGGTCGGCGGCGTGGAGATGGACATCCCGCAGGACATCAAGGACACCAAGTCCGGCGCCGACCTCAAGAAGGGCAGGCAGACGCTCAACGGTGAGGAGGCCCTCGCCTTCGTCCGTACCCGGTACGCGCTGCCCGGCTCCGACCTGGACCGTACGAAGAACCAGCAGAAGTTCCTCTCCGCCCTCGCGAACCAGGTGGCGACGCCGGGCACGGTCCTGAACCCGTTCAAGCTGTACCCGACCATGGGCGCGGGCCTGGACTCGCTGATCGTCGACGAGGACATGGGCCTGTTCGGCCTGGCCGACATGTTCTGGTCGATGAAGGGCGTCAGCGGCGGCGACGGCACCTCCCTGAACATGCCTCTCGCGGGCTCCTCCGGCGGCAACCTGCTCTGGGACGAGGCGAAGGTCAAGCAGCTGGTGGACGAGCTGAAGAACGACGAGAAGGTCACCGTCAAGGGCGACTGAGCCCCACAGTGCCGACGACGGGCAGGAGGGACGGCCGAACGGCCGAGGGCACCCCACGGGGCGCCCTCGAACGTGTTCGGCGTCCGGCCTCCTCCGGCGCCGGTGTGGACGGCCGGCGTCACATCGTGGCGCCCGCCATGGCGCGGCAGGACTCCGCGCAGCGACGGCAGGACTCCGCGCAGCGCATCATCTGCGCGTCGTCCGGCATGGACATGCACGCCTCGGCACACAGGTCACAGGCCGTGGCGCACATCGCGCACATCTCGGCGGCCAGCGGCGAGCGGCGCATCATCATGTCGGCGCACATGCTGGTCATGTCGGCGCAGTCCATGAGGGCTCCCACGATCTGCGCGGGGGCCTGGCCACCCATCCGCAGACAGGAGCTCATGGTCTCCTCGCACGTGCTGTGGCAGTCCATGCACACCTGGACGCAGTCCTGCATCTCCTTGCTCAGGGGGGACGCGGCGGCAGACCGGGTCATGATTCCTCCCAGGGAGAACGGCGGAGGCCGCGGGCCGACCCCCGTCCTTCAGTCCTACGCCCCCTGTCCCATGAGCACCACAGGACGAACGGCGCACCCGGTCCGGGGGCGCGCGGTGATCCCCGGCTCCCGTCAGGACCAGGTGTAGTTCGGGTCGACCTTCATGCAGGCGGAGTCGTCCGCCCCGTTGAGGGCCTCGGCCGACTCGGGGGTCGTGTCGTCCTGTTCGGGTGCCTCGTACGCCGTTCCCTCGCGCCAGTCGGCGCCGACGACGAGCGTGACACCCGAGACGTCGGTGGACCGGCGCACCGAACTCTCCGGAACGCCCAGCGACTCGGCGACGCGCAGGGCGTTGCTCTCCAGGTCGGCGCTCGGGTAGCGCACCAGTGTCAGCTGCTCGTTCAGGGAGCCGGCGGTGTCGGCGGACGCGCCGGTGAACCCTTTCTCGTGCAGGAGTCCTGCCACGGCGCTCGCGCGGCCGGACGCCGCGGCGAGGGTGTCGGTGCGGGTGCCGTTGACGACCTGGACCGCGATCTCTGCGTCGGGGGCGGCCGGTTCGGCGGATGCGGCCTCCTTCTCTTCCTCGGCCTCCTTCTCGGCCTCCGCCTCGGCCTGCGTCGGCTTCTCGTCCCTGCCGTCCAGGGCGATGTCGTCGCGGACCAGCCGGAACAGCTGGTCGGCGTCCTCGGTCGGCTCCACGCGGGCACCCACGTACCGGTTGGGCATCGTGGTCATGGTGATGCGCTCCGGCTTCACCTTGCGCAGCTCGTTGCTGAGGTCGTACAGCTTCTTGACGGTGTCGAGGCCGGGGTCGACGGTGAGCGCCCGGGTAGCCTCCTCGGCCAGCCTGCGCAGCTTGTTGGGGCTGCTCAGGGTGGCGTTCTCACGCAGCTCGCGGGCCAGCGAGTTCATGTACATGTGCTGCGCCTTGGCGCGGGCGAGGTCGCTGCCGTCCTCGAAGCCGTAGCGCGTACGCAGCCACTGGAGGGCCTGCTCGCCCTTGACCGGGTGGGTGCCCTCGGGCAGCTTCAGACCGGAGCCATGGCCCCGGCTGTCGCGCGAGAGGATGTTGGCGTCCACGCACACGGGGACGCCGCCGACGGCGTCGGCCATGGAGACCACCCCGGCGAAGTCGACCATGACGAAGTGGTCGATGTGGATGCCGGTGAGCTCCTGCCAGGTGGCCACGGTGCAGCCCGGACCGCCGTGTCCGAGGCTCTGGTTGGTCATCGTCCGCCCGTTGCTCGCCTCGTACACCGTCCCGTCCTCGGGGTCGGTGCACTTCGGGATCCGGACGAGGGTGTCGCGGGGCATGCTGACCACGGACATGTTGGTCCGGTCGGCGGACAGGTGCAGCAGCATCTGCACATCGGCCAGCGGGGTGGAGCCGAACGTCTCGCGGGCGCCGCCGAGTTCCTGGTTCTCCTTGCTGTCCCGGGCGTCGGAGCCGATCAGCAGGATGTTCAGCGGGGTCTGCCCGGCGGCGTTCGGCGTGGGTTCGGCGACCTTGCCGTCGCCCAGGTTCAGGGGATCCTGCTTGATGTTGCCGTTCAGCTGCCGGTAGTAGACGTAGCCGGCCCCGGCCGATCCGAGGAGGAGCAGGGAGAGGGCCGCCGCGACCCATGTGAGCATCCGGCGCCGCGGGCGACGGCCGCCGCCTTTGCCGGAAGCGGGAGCGTCGGCGCCGGACGCGGGTATGCCGCCGTCGTCACCGTCCGACGCGGGTGTCTCGCCGCTGCCGTCACCGCCCGCCGCGTGTCCGCCGTCGCCGTCGGCCGGGACGCCGGAGGGACCGTCGTCCGGGCCCGGGTCACGCCGGTCGTCGCGGAGCGTCTTCCGCGCGGCGCGCTGCGTCACTTCGGTCGCCCTCCCCACCCCTGGTACTCCTCGCGTCATGGAACTGGCCTGTTCTGCGTTGTGTTAGACGCACGACAGGCCAGTCAGTTGCCCCGGGAACGCAATTCCACGTCAACAACTTCTGAGGAGCCACGCACGAGTCCCCGAACACGGATCGGCCGAGCGTCAGGTCGCGCATCCGACCTTGTCGGCCGTGGACTTCTCCACGTCCACGGCCCCCGCCGCGGAACCGTCGGGCCGCGATCCGGCGCCCTTGAAGTCCTCGCCGAGGGTCAGCGTCATCGCGGGCGCCCCCTGGGAGTTGGTGACGCTCTCGCCGGGCTTCATCCCCGAGCCGGACAGGCCGAGGAGGTCGGCGAGGCGGCGGGCCTGGTCGGCCTGGTCGGGCGCGTACTCGAGGGTGGTCTTCTTCAGTGTCTCCGGGGCGTTGCCGGCGTTCTCCGACTTGCTGACGCCCTCCTCCACCTGGAGCCAGGTGAGCATCTCCTGGGCGCTGCCCGCCGGGGCGCCGCCGTTGAGGACCTGCACCCGCACCTCGGAGGCCGCTGCCCTGGTGCCCTCGAGGCGGGCGGCGACGGCGGCCTTCTCCTTCCTCTCCCGCTTCTTCTCGACCTCGGTCAGCGACACGTCGCCGGCGATCGCTGCGAACAACTGCGGCGCCCTGGACTCGTCCATGACGACGGTCGCCCTCACCGCCTCCGCGGGGTTGTCACGCACCGGCACCGTGGTGAACGAGATGTTCTTCGGCGGGACCTTCTTCAGCTCCAGGGCGACGTCCTTGAGCGTGCTCACGCTGCCGATGCCGGTGTCCACGGTCAGCGCCTCGGTGGCGGCCTCGGCCAGTTTCACCAGCTTGGTGGGGCTGGTGAGGGTGTCGCCGGAGGACATCTTGCGCATCAGCGAGGCCAGGAAGTGCTGCTGCACCTTGATCCGGTCGAGGTCGCCCTCGTTGCCGAAACTGTGCCGGGTCCGGACGAAGGCGAGGGCCTGTTCGCCCTCCACCTTCGACTCGCCCGCGGGCAGCTTCAGCTTCGACTGCTTGTCGTCCACCGCGTGTTCCAGGCACACGTCGACGCCGCCGACCGCCGAGGTGAGTGTCTTGACCGCGTTGAAGTCGGCCATCATGAAGTGGTCGGGCCTGATACCGGTGGCCTCCTGCACCGTGCGCATCGCGCAGCCCGGGTCCCGGCCGCCCTCACCGAGGCTCCGGTTGAAGCGGGCGCCCCGCAGCCCGGGGACGACCTTCTCCGTCCCGTCCTCCAACTGCGTGGGGCAGTCGGGGATGTCGACTATGAGGTCGCGCGGGATGCTGAGCGCGGTCGCGTTCGTACGGTCCTTGGAGACGTGCAGCAGAATCGTGGTGTCGGCATGCCCCACGCTGCCGGCGTCCCCGTAGCCGTCGTTGCCCGATCCGGTGCGCCTGTCGGTGCCGAGGACGAGGATGTTGAAGGCCTCGTCCTTGCTGAAGTTGCCCGAGCCCGCGTCGCCGACGTCGGTCGTGTCGACGTTGCCCTCGAGATGCTTCAGATAGACGTAGCCGACCGTACCGGTGGCGAGCACCACGAACGCCATCGTCCCGCCGATCCACAGCAGGGCCTTCCTCGCCTTGGGCCTGCGCGGCCCCGGCCGGCCCCCGCGCTGTCCGGGAGGCGGCTCGGGCGTGCCGCGCCGTCGTGGTGGCGGGACCTCATGGCCGGGTGCCCGCGGAGGGCTGCCGGGCACGGCACCGTAGGAGTGGTCCGTGCCGCCCGGACGGTTCGTGGTGTGCGGGGAGGTTCTGCGGGGTCCGGCGAAGGACGACTGCGGTGTGGAAGGACCCAGTTGCAGTTCGTATTCACCGGTGGCCGGATTGAGTACCCATTGGTCTGCGGGGTCGACCCTGTCCGCCCGCCCACGGCTCTGCGCGTCCACGCTCGTCCGATCCTCCGTCGGGGCCACACGGCACCCTCCCCCCTCCGGAGGGTGTCCGCGCGTACTGGTCACCACCGTGCGCGCGACGCCGGAACGGCTCTCGCGGCCGGGGCACTGGAGCGTTCACATTAGCCGCCGACCTGAGCGGAACGGGGCCTCAGTGACGAATTCCTCGTTCACGAAAAGGGGCAAATCGCCCTATTGGGTGGGGAAATGGCGCCATGGGTCACCCCCTCCGCAGGGTGCGTGCCCTGCGGGCGCGCACCGACGCCGTGTGTCGTGTCACTCCGCGCACTCGACCTTGTCCGCCGTGGACTTCTCGATGTCGTCCGGCGCCTTGGACGGAGTGGTGAGAGAGACGCCCGCGCCCTTGAAGTCCTCGCCGAGGGTCAGCGTCATCGCGGGCGCCCCCTGGGAGTTGGTGACGCTCTCGCCGGGCTTCATCCCCGAGCCGGACAGGCCGAGGAGGTCGGCGAGGCGGCGGGCCTGGTCGGCCTGGTCGGGCGCGTACTCGAGGGTGGTCTTCTTCAGTGTCTCCGGGGCGTTGCCGGCGTTCTCCGACTTGCTGACGCCCTCCTCCACCTGGAGCCAGGTGAGCATCTCCTGGGCGCTGCCCGCCGGGGCGCCGCCGTTGAGGACCTGCACCCGCACCTCGGAGGCCGCTGCCCTGGTGCCCTCGAGGCGGGCGGCGACGGCGGCCTTCTCCTTCTTCTCCTGCTCCTTGACCTCGGTGAACGACACGTCGTTCTTGATCAGGTCGAAGATCTCCGGGGCCTTGGACTCGTCCACGACGACGGTCGCCCTCACCGCCTCCGCGGGGTTGTCGACCACCGGCAGCGTGGTGAAGGTCAGGTTCTTGGTGTTGAGCTTGCCCAGCTCCAGACCGAGGTCCTTCAGCTTGTTGATGCTGTCCAGTTGGGAGTCGACGGTGAGTGCCTCGGTGCCCGCCTCCGCCAGCTTGATCATCTTCGACGGGCTGGTGAGCGTGTCGCTGGACTTCAGCTGCCTCATCAGCGCGCCGAGGAACTGCTGCTGCACCTTGATGCGGTCGAGGTCGCCCTGGTTGCCCCAGGCGTGGCGGGTACGGACGAACGCCAGGGCCTCCTCGCCCTCGATGGTGTGCGTCCCGGCGGGCAGATTGAGCTTGGAATCCTTGTCGTTGACGTCCTGGGCGAGACAGACCTCGACTCCGCCGACCGCCGTGGTGAGCGTCTTGACCGCGTTGAAGTCGGCCACCATGAAGTTGTCCGGCGTGATCCCGGTCAGCTCGGTGACGGTCCGCATGGTGCAGCTCGGCGTACGGTCGCTCTGGCCGAGGCTGGTGTTGAAGCGGGCCCCGGCGGAGCCCGGGATGACCTTCTCCGTCCCGTCCTCCAGCTGCGTGGGGCAGTCGGGGATGTCGACTATGAGGTCGCGCGGGATGCTGAGCGCGGTCGCGTTCGTGCGGTCCTTGGAGACGTGCAGCAGGAGCGTGGTGTCGGCATGACCCGCGCTGCCCGCGTCGCCGTAGCTCTCGTTGCCCTCGCCGGTGCGCTTGTCGGTACCGATCAGCAGGATGTTGATGGCCTTGTCCTTCTGGAAGCCACCGGTGCTCGCGCCGTCGTCGGAGACGGCGTTGATGTTGTCGTTGAGGTGATCCAGGTACAGATATCCGCCCAGGGCGGTGGCGAACACCACGAACGCCGTCGTCCCGCCGGTCCACCGCAGGGCCTTCTTGGTCTTCGACTTCTTCACCGGCCGGCGCCCGCGCCTGCCCGGTGGCGGCTCCTCCGGCGCACCGCGGCGCCTGCCCGGTGGTGGCTCCTCCGGCGCACCGCGGCGCCTGCCCGGTGGCGGCTCCTCGCGCCCGGGTGTTCCGCGCTCGGTCGTCCCGGGTTCGGCCGCTCTGCGGCCGCGCGGCGCCCCCGCGCCGGAGCCCTTGCCCGCCCCCGCGCCGCCACCCGGACCCGCACCGGAGGAACGCGGTCTGCGGGGGGAGGGGATCGGTGACTGCGGTGCGGAACTGTTCAGTCGCAGTTCGTAATCACCGGTGTCCGGGTTGAGCACCCACTGGTCTGCGGGGTCGATGTCGTTGCCCCGCCCACGGCCTTGCGCGTCCACGGTCGTTTGAATCCTCCGTCGGTGCCACGCGGCGCCTTTCCCCTCCCAGGCGCTCGGTCGGTCCTCGGTGCGCGCCTGAAGGGTTGAATCTCAGGAATACGTGCACCGGGAGCGCACACACTAACGGCACGGAACGGCCTCCGGCGAGGCCGGTAGCGCATTCCGCATCCCCACAACTGGGCAATTCGTGCATATCTCTTGACGTAGCTTCACGGTTGGGGAGTCGCCTGGGAGTCGGCTTTACGTGCAGGCGTCCTCGGCGGCCGTGTTCCCGGAGAATGTCGGCGCGGGAGAGGCCGCTTCGGCCGCTTCCTCCGGTTGCTCTCCGGGCTCATTTCGAGTGACCTCCGCGTCACTCTCCGTGCTTTCGCCGTCCGGTTTTCCGGGTGGCGCGCCGGATCCGGATTCCGCGACGGTGCCGTGCATCCCGTCCTGTGCGACCGAGACCGACGCGTCCCTGCGCAGCCGCTCGAACAGTTCCTCCGCCTCGGGCTGTGAAAGCTGGTCCCGATTGGCGTCGTTCGTATACGGCTCCCGGGGGACGGTGAGGAATTGCACGCGTTCCGTGGGAATGTCACGGACTCCGCGGACGAGTTCGTACAAACCCCGCAGACTCGCCAGTCCCGGGTCGGTCGTCAGCGCCGAAGTGGCCGCATTCAGAACGGGATACAGCTTGGCCGGATTCAGCAGAACGTCATTGCCGCTCGCCTTGTTGACGAGCGCCCCGAGGAACCGCTGCTGACGTTCCATACGGTGTGTATCGCTTCCGTCACCGAGGGACTTGCGGGCGCGGACATAGCCGAGGGCCTGTTCCCCGTCCAGCGTCACCCGGCCCGCGGGCAGTTTCAGTTTGGCCGCCTTGTCGTCAATGGGTTCACGCAGGCACACCTCGACGCCGTCGACCGCCTCGACCATCTCCTTGAAGCCCTGGAAGTCCACGACGATGTGATGGTCCACGCGAATGCCGGTGAGTTTCTCCACGGTACGGATCGCGCAGGCGGAACCGCCCCACTCGAAGGCCTGGTTGAACATCGCGAACACGGGCTCGGCGCGACCGCCGTCCCGGCGCAGACAGCCCGGCACGTCCACCATCAGGTCCCGGGGCAGGGACACCGCGGTGGCGCTGCCCCGGCCCGCCGACAGGTGCAGCAGGATCGCGGTGTCGGACCGCTCCGTCCCCGGGTCCCGGCCGTAGCGGGTGTTCTCCTCCCCGGAGCGTGAGTCCGAGCCGATCAGCAGGATGTTCCGGGCGTCCCTGACCAGTGCGGTCGGCCGTTCCTTCTCGAACCGCGCCAGCTCGGCCGCGGCCGCCTCGTCCGGCGTGATGTTCCCGTCGAGCTTCGCGTACACCGCCCACCCGGCCCCGGCGGCCACGACGAGCAGGGCCGCGCCACCGAGCCCGGCGCCCAGCATCCACCGCCGTCGCCTGTGCCGCGGCAGCCCCGCCCCGCTGGCCGAGGCTCCCGCCCCCGGTCCGAGGGCACCCCCGCCCGCCGGGTCCGCGGGGGACGTGCCTGCGGTGTCGCTCATGACCGGTTCACCCCCTCACGGCGTACGGGACGGCTTGCGGCGGCATGCGAAACCGCGGGACGACGTACGGACATACAGGGTGGGATACGGACATACAGGCGTCGGGGAGTGGCGTGCCGCTGATACGACGATGACCCGGATGCGCGGCGGGGGCGGGCGCTGCGCATCCGAACGGGGGACGGGACGCGGCTGAGGGGGACTGCCCGGCGGGGCCGGTTCGAGCGACCGCTCCGGGCCGGGGTGGGGGCGGAGGGCGAGAGCGGGGCGGCCGTCAGCGGGCGATGACGGTGACCCGCTCGCTCTCGACCCGCTTGTCCAGGGCGTCGCCTCCGAGCCGGTCCAGGTTCCGGCACAGCACCACCGAACCGCCGGTCGCCAGCGGTCCGTACAGGCCCGCGTGAAGACCCTCCCACGTGTCGTACGGCAGCCCCGACAGGATGCGCGAGGCCGGTCCGGTCAGCCCGAGGTCCGTCGCCTCCGCGCGGGCCCGCTGCACCACCTCGGCCCCGGTGAGCTCCCGGCCCGCCACGATCAGCGCCGGTGCCTCGGAGTCGACCGGCGTGTACGGCGCGAACCGGTCGCCCTGTCCCGGGACCTCCACGGCGTAGTCGGCGAAGCCCTCCGGAGGTTGCGGGAACCGTCCGCCGAGCGGCCTGAGGGCCAGCGCGACCCGTGCGCCCGAGCAGGCCCGCGCGGTCTCCAGCGCGTCCGGCCCGCTCACCACGACATCGGCTGCCGCCGGGTCGCCGGACACGTCCGCGACCACGCCCACCGACGCGCAGGCCAGCAGCCACACGGCGGTCTGCCAGTGCGCGGGCAGCAGCAGCGCCACGCGGTCACCGGGCTCGGAGGCCAGTTCGTCCTGCAGCAGGTTCGCGGTCTTGGCCACCCAATTGGCGAAGGTGGCCACGGACAATTCGACGCGTTCGCCCGTGGCGTCGTCGTAGAAGGTCACCAGGGGGCGTCCCGGGTCCGCGGCGAGTGCGGAACCCAGCAGGTCGGCGGGGGTGCGGTCGGTGGCGTTCATCCGCGCAAGCGTACGCGGAGGCGGCCCCGCGCACCGGGTGCCCGGGGCACCGGTTCGGCGGAACGGGCCCCGACGGCCCGTCAATTCCCCGATGGACAGATTTGTATGATTATGTCCAAGCTCAGGGGCATGCGTAGAACTCTTGCTTCCTCCGTCGGCGTCACCTGCGCGGCCGTACTTGCCCTGCCTCTCGCCCCGCCCGCCGTCGCAGCGGACGCGGGCCCGGGCCGGACGGCGCCGGCGGTCACCCGCGCGGCGATGACGACCGGGTCCGGTACCCCCGGCAGCACCCAGTCGCTGCCCCTGCAGCCCCTCGAACCCGACCGTGCCGCCGGCGCCGCCACGTTCGGCCTGGCCCCGCGGTCCGTACGGCACTTCTCCCTCGTCGGCGTCGTCTGGGACGACCCCGACGCCGAACTCCACGGCCGGGTCCAGGTCCGCGCCCGCGCGGCGGACACCGGCGCATGGTCCGGCTGGCAGGACGTCGAGACCCGCAACGCCGACCACGCGGCCGACCCCGGGACCGCGGAACGTGCCTCGGGCCGGGTCCGCGGTGCCACCGCACCGCTGTGGGTGGGCGGGTCGGACGGCGTGGAGATCCGGGTCCGGGCGGAGACCGGACCGGACGCGGAGCCGAAGGCCGGTTCCGAGCCCACCGGCTCCCCCGCCGGGGAAGGGGGCCAGGAAGGCGCCGGGAAGCCCGCCCCGCTCCTCCCGCCCGGGATGCGCCTCGAACTCGTCGACCCGGGGGAGGACGCCCCGCCCGAGGACGGCACTGCCGAGAGCCCCGACGAGAACCCCGCCGACGGCCCGGCGGGCCCCGCGGCGGAGGCTCCCCGAACCGGTGCGATGAGTGCCGAGGCGACCGCCGCCTCCGCCGCCAACGCCCCGCTCGTGCCCCTGGGGGCCACCGGGATCCCGGCGCTGACCCGGGCGGAGACCGAGGAGGAGTACCACGTCCTGCGCGGCACCGGAACGGCCGGACAGCAGACGGATCCGCACATCGGCCCACGGCCCGACATCGTCACGCGCAGCGGGTGGGGCGCGGACGAGAGCCTGCGGGAGAAGACGTTCGTGTACACCGACAAGGTGGGCGCGGCCTTCGTGCACCACAGTGACTCCGGCAACAACTACACGTGCGCAGAGGCTCCTTCCGTCATCCGCAGTATCTACCGCTACCACACGGGGAGCATGGGCTGGCGGGACATCGGCTACAACTTCCTCGTCGACAAGTGCGGGAAGATCTACGAGGGGCGGGCCGGGGGAGTGGCCCACCCGGTCCTGGGCTCCCACACTCTGGGATTCAACAACAGCACCATGGGCGTGGCGGTTCTCGGCACCTTCGACACCACGAGTCCGCCGACCGCCCCGGTGACGGGCGTCGCCCAGCTCACCGCCTGGAAGCTCGGACTGCACGGTATGGATCCGAGCGCGAAGACATACCTGACGTCCGACGGTGGCAATCTCTACGCAAAAGGCACGGAGGTGCGACTGAACGTGATCTCCGGTCACCGGGACGGGCTCAACACCGTGTGCCCAGGGGGGAAGTTCTACGACAAGCTCGGCGTCGTCCGCTCCGCGGCGGCCGGTTACCAGGGCCGCTGAGAGCGGCGGACCGCCTGGCCCGCGTTCCCTGCTGCCGGAGACACCGCCGTCGAAACCGCCGTGCGACGGTCTGCACACACTGGCCGGCCGAAAGACAGTTCGGCCGGCCCCGGCAGGAAGCAGAGACGACAGGTGACAGAAGCGATCCTCCTGGTCGGCGGCAAGGGCACACGGTTGCGCCCGCTCACGGTGCGCACACCGAAGCCCATGGTCCGGGCGGCCGGAGTGCCCTTCCTCACGCACCAGCTGGCGAGAGCGAGAGCGGCGGGCGTCGAGCACGTCGTCCTGGCCACGTCCTATCTGGCCGAGGTCTTCGAGCCGTACTTCGGCGACGGGGCGTCGCTGGGGCTGCACATCGAGTACGTGACGGAGGAGGAGCCGCTCGGCACCGGCGGTGCCATCCGCAACGTCGCCTCCCGGCTGCACTCCGGCCCCGACGAACCGGTGCTGATCTTCAACGGCGACATCCTCACGGGCCTGGACATCCGGGCGCTGGTACACACCCACGAGACGACGGGCGCCGACGTCTCGCTGCACCTGACGAAGGTGACGGACCCGAGGGCGTACGGCCTGGTCCCCACCGGCGACACGGGCCGCGTCCTGGCGTTCCTGGAGAAACCGCAGACACCCGAGGAGATCGTCACCGACCAGATCAACGCGGGGGCGTATGTCTTCCGCCGCTCGGTCATCGACACGATCCCCACGGGCCGGCCGGTGTCGGTGGAGCGGGAGACGTTCCCGGGGCTGCTGACGGCCGGAGCCCATCTCCAGGGCCTGGTCGACTCCACGTACTGGCTGGACCTCGGCACCCCGGCGGCCTTCGTCCGGGGTTCCGCGGACCTGGTACTGGGCCGCGCCCCGTCCCCGGCGGTCCCGGGGCGCGGCGGCGACCGGCTGGTCCTGCCGACGGCGAGGGTGGCACCGGACGCCAAGCTGGCGGGCGGGACCGTGGTGGGCGAGGGCGCGTTCGTGGCGGAGGGCGCGCGCGTCTTCGGCAGCACGATCCTGCCGGGCGCGGTCATCGAACCCGGCGCGGTCGTCACCGACTCACTGATCGGCACGGGTGCGTGGGTGGGGGAGCGGTCGGTCCTCACCGGGACGGTGATAGGCGACGGCGCGGTCGTCGGCGCCCGCAACGAACTCCGGGACGGGGTCAGGGTCTGGTGCGACGCGCGGATCCCGGCGGGGTCGGTGCGGTTCTCCTCGGACGAGTAGCCGAGGCGTGGGCAGGTGACAGGTGACAGGCGACAGGTGACAGGCGACAGGGGGTAGGAGGCAGGGGCAGGGGGATCGGACGGCTGAGGGGCCCGGGCCTCACAGCCGTCCGATGTCCCAGCGGGGCATTTTCGGTGCCCGCCGTGCCGGCGTCCGTCCGCTCAGCAGGATCAGCCGCGCCGCCCGGTGCCGCTGACCGGCATACGGCTCCAGCAGTTCCAGCATCACCGCGTCGTCCGCGTCCCGGTTCCCGGCCAGCGCCCACCCCACGATGCCCGGCAGATGCAGGTCCCCCGTGGTCACCTCGTCCGGCGCGCCGTGAGTGCGCTGCACCGTCTCCGCCGACGTCCACGGCCCGATGCCCGGCACCAGCTCCAGTCGTCTCCTCGCCGCCGCCGGAGTCATCCCGGCCGCCTCCTCCAGCCGCGCCGCGACCCGCACCGCCCGCAGCACCGCGGACGCACGCTTGTCGTCGACACCGGCCCGGTGCCACTCCCAGGAGGGGATCAGCGCCCAGGTCCGGGGCGACGGCATCACCGCCATCCGCTCGGGTGAGGGCCCGGGGGCCGGCCCTCCGTACTTCTGGACCAGCAGCCGCCACGCCCGGTACGCCTCACCGGTGGTGACCTTCTGCTCCAGGACCGACGGGATCAACGACTCCAGCACCAGCCCGGTCCGGGCCAGCCGCAGCCCAGGCCGGTGGTGCCGGGTGAGCGCCAGCAGTTTGTGCCGGGGGACGAACGCGGCCGGGTCGTCGGCGGCGCCGAGCAGGTCGGGCAACCGGTCCAGGAACCACCCGGCCCCCGGACCCCACGCCTCGCCCCGCACCTCGCCGCCGTAGCGCGTCACCCGCAGCGTGCCCGGCCCGGCGGGTGTCAGGCTCGTCCGCCACACGGAACCGTCCGGCAGCGTGCGGAACGTCGGGTCCGCGGCCCCGCGCCGCAGCGGCCCGAGGACCAGCCCGAGGTCCAGCGGTCCGTCCGGTACCCACGTCCGGACCAAGGGCGGGACGGCCGGGGCCGGTGCCTGCCGCGGCACCCCCGCAGGCTCGACGGCCCGCCCGTCCCGCACGGTCGTACGAGCGGGACGGGGAACAGGCCGGGGGGTGGGCCGGGGAGCGAAGCGTCCTGCCACGGAGGGATCCCGGGGGGTAGGGGCGAAGGGGGAATGGTGCGGAGGCGGGGGAAGGCGGGGTGCTTACGAGGGTAGGTGCCCCGCGCGTCCCGTCCGGCTCATCGCCGTCCGTTCATCGCACGGCGATGAACGCGTCCGCGTCCCGTTCCGACCGCGGCCGGGGCTCCCCGGCGGGGTGGCCCACCGCCACCGCGCCCATCGGGTCCCAGCCCGTCGGCAGGTCCAGGACCTCGCGGACCACGTCCCGGCAGAACATCGTCGATGACACCCAGGCCGAGCCCAGCCGCTCACCGGCCAGGGCGACCAGGAAGTTCTGCACGCCGGCACCCGTCGCGACCACGAACATCTCCCGCTCCGCACCGTCCCGCCGCGCGTCCCCGTAGGTGTGCGAGCCCTCCATGACCAGGCAGGGCACGACCAGGCAGGGCGCGGTGCGCAGGACATCGCCGCGGCGGACCCGCTTGGCGACGGACTCCTCCGACTTGCCGTCCCGGCGCAGGTCCGCGATCCAGGCGTCCCGCATCGCGTCGAGCAGCCGGGTCCGGGAGTCCTGCGACTCCAGCAGGACGAACCGCCACGGGGTGGTGTGGTGCGGGGCCGGAGCCGTCACGGCCGCGGCCACCGCGCGGTGCACCGCCCCCGGGTCGACCGGCTCGTCGGTGAAGGCCCGCACCGTGCGGCGCTGGGTCACCGCCTGCCGTACCGCCTCCGACGTACCGAGCCGGAACATGTCGTCGCGGGAGTCGCGGACCATGGCCCGTGCACCCCCGGCATGCTCGCCGTCGGCCGCCACCAGGGCGGGCAGCCCGCGTACGACGGCCACCGGCAGGCCCGCGGCCTTGCCCTTGACCAGGTCGCCCGCCGCGGCGAGTTCGTCGGCGGAGGCGACCACGGTGGCGCCCAGCGGATTGCCGTACGCGTCCGTTCCACCGCGCAGGTCGTCCAGGACATGGATGCCTGCGGCGCCGATCGCGACGTCCGTCAGTCCCGCCCGCCAGGGGCGCCCGAAGGTGTCGGTGACCAGCACGCCGACCGTGACCCCGAGGGCGTCCCGCAGGCCCTCGCGGATCGCCCGCGCGGACGCGTCCGGATCCTCGGGGAGCAACAGCACCGTGCCGGGGGGCGTGTTGGAGGCGTCGACCCCGGCCGCGGCCATGACGAGGCCCTGCCGGTTCTCGACGATGCGCAGAGGGCCGCGCCGGGCCACCACCCGTACCGTCTCCGCGTCGATCGCGGCCTCCCGGTCGGCTGCTTCCCGCATCCGGCCCTCCGCCTTGGAGACGATCTTGGAGGTGACGAGCAGCACATCCCCGTCGGCCAGCCCCGGCTCCGCGGCCGCGATCAGCTTCGCGAGATCGTCCCCCTGCCGGACCTCGGGCAGCCCCGCGACGGCCCACACCCGGTAGCCGCCGGACGCCGCGCCACCCCCGGGTACGCCGTCCTGCGCACGTGCGCCGTTCAAACCGCCCGCACCTCCTCCGCCAGAGCGAGCGCCTCCCGGGCCATCCGCGCGGTGGCGTCGGCGTCGGTCATCATCAGGGGTACGGCCCGGCAGCGGATGCCCACCTCCTCGACGTGCTCCGCACCAGCGGCGTCGACCGTGTCGACCAGCCAGCCGTCCAGCAGGCCCGAGCCGTAGTGCTCGGCCACCGCCCGCGCCGTGGATTCCACGCCCACCGCCGCGAGCACCTTGTCGGCCATGCCGTGTACGGGCGCGTCGCCGACGATCGGCGACAGGCCGACCACCGGCGCGCCCGCCTCGGCGATCGCCTCCCGGATGCCGGGTACGGAGAGGATCGTGCCGACGGAGACGACCGGGTTGGACGGCGGGAAGAGGATCACGTCGGCCGCGGCGATCGCCTCCAGCACCCCCGGCGCCGGCTTCGCCTGCTCCGCGCCGACCGGCACGACCGCCTCGGCCGGGACCGACGCCCGCAGTCGCACCCAGTACTCCTGGAAGTGGACGGCCCGGCGCGTACCGGAACCCGGTGCGGAGCCTGCCGTGGAATCCGGCGGGTTCTCCCCGGTCCCGGACCCGGCCGACGGACCCGCTGCCGGGTCGCCGTCGGGCAGGGTGACGGCGACATGCGTCTCGACGCGGTCGTCGGTCATCGGGATCAGCCGGACGCCCGGCTGCCAGCGCTCACAGAGGGCCTGGGTCACCGCGCTCAGCGGATAGCCGGCGGCGAGCATCTGCGTCCGCACGATGTGCGTGGCGAAGTCCCGGTCGCCGAGCCCGAACCACCCCGGGCCGACGCCGTACGCCGCCAGCTCCTCCTTGAGCCGGAAGCTCTCGTCGGTCCGCCCCCAGCCCCGCTCCTCGTCGATGCCGCCGCCGAGGGTGTACATCACCGTGTCGAGGTCCGGGCAGACCTTCAGCCCGAAGAGGTGGATGTCGTCCCCGGTGTTGCCGATGACCGTGATGTCCGCGTCCGGCACGGCCCGCTTCAGACCACGCAGGAAACGGGCACCGCCGATGCCGCCTGCCAGAACCACAATGCGCATGGGAAACAGTCTGTCAGTCGCCGGGAGGGACGTGGCACCGTGCAGGCCGGTCCGTCACACGGGCGGCCGGGCGGGGGCGTGCGGGGCGACGTGCCGGGCGTCCGGCGTCCGGGGCTCCGCCCGCGCCTCGCAGTGCAGGGCGGTCGGGTGCATCGGCATCTCGGTCAGGCCCGGGTAGTACACGTGCAGGCTGACCGCCGGCTCCAGCGTGTCGTTGGCGACCTCGTGCGCGTAGCCCGGCGCGAACACCCGCTCGGTGCCCGTCGTCAGCGTGCGTGTGCCGCGTTCGGCGCGCTCGGTGAGGGAGCCGTCCAGGACGGTCAGGATGCCGAAGGAACGGCCGTGGTCGTGCAGTCCGCTGCCCTGTCCGGGCACCCAGGACAGCAGCCACACCTCGTAGCCGATGAGGGGCTCCTTTGCTCGGGCGGAGCCGGGAGCCCGGGGAACGGCGCGCAGCCGGTGGTACCAGCGGCTGCGCGCGTCGTACCGCACCAGGTGCTCCCACTGGGACCGGTCGGCGGCGAGCGAGCGGGCCAGGCCGACGAACTCGGCGACGGTCGCCGGGTGCTCGCGCGGGGCCTGCAGGAGGTGCGGTACTTCGAGGATGTCGCCGGCGATCTGGAGGTCACTGTCGCTGTTCATGGATGCGGTGGTTCCTCGGCGGAGAAGCGGTCGGGAAGGGTGGGGAGGGTGGGAGCGGCGGGAAAACAATCGGGAGGCAGAGGGTGCGGCCGTCGGCGGGGCCGTGCGGAGAACCGGCCTGTCACAGACGACGTGCCGCGTATGTCCGGGTCACGGACGGCGGCGGAAAGTGCCCTGATGGGAGCGGAGGAGACAGCGGTCGAGTCGAGGGTGACTCGAAGGAGGGCCGGAGCGCGTTGGGCTCAACAACCGGAACAGCGACAGCTACAGCGAGCGAGGGCAGCACCGAGGGACCCGGTGGAGCGGGTCGAGGCGAGTGCCAGGTTCGCGAGCATGTCCACAAGGACAACGGTTCAGATCTCCGGTGTCAACTCGATGCCCGGATCGTGGGACACGGTTCACCCCATCAGGTTCACCCGCAAGGCGAAAGGTTTGCTCACGGGGTTCCGGGGACACAAGGGGCACACGGTCGGGCGCGCAAGTGCCGTTGCAGTCCTGTGATCCGAATGTGATCCGGGCCGCTGTGGCGTGAGTGGGCCAGCGGGGCCGATCGCCCGGGCGTCCTCCTTTGCGGAGGCTCCGCGCGGGGCGGGTTGGCCTGAGGGTCCATCAGTGTGTCAATATTTATGGCGATTTGAACACTTTCGGCTTGCGCTTGGTTCCGCAGAGTGAATAAGGGGGCCAATAGCAGATCTCGGCTTGACTCGCCCGGATCGGCGCACTTGTAATTTCACTCGTGTCGTTCGGCCGGAATCGGTAACGGCAGCATCACGGGGACGTGAAAGACGGACGAGGGGCGCACATGACGGAGCTGGTGCAGCAACTGCTGGTCGACGACGCGGACGAGGAGCTCGGCTGGCAGGAGCGCGCGCTGTGCGCCCAGACCGACCCCGAGTCGTTCTTTCCCGAGAAGGGTGGCTCCACCCGGGAGGCCAAGAAGGTCTGCCTCGCCTGTGAAGTCCGCTCCGAGTGTCTCGAATACGCCCTTGCCAACGACGAGCGCTTCGGCATCTGGGGCGGTCTGTCCGAGCGGGAGCGCCGCCGGCTGAAGAAGGCCGCCGTCTGAGGGGTGGCACGCAGCGCACATCACGCCCGTATGCGCGCGTTGTCCGTTCGTGCGCCAGATGGCCGGAGTGTGCGCATGGTTCGCTCGTGGCCCGTCACGTGCGGGTTGTCCACAGGTGGCGGGCCGTCTTGCTGCCCAGCCGATAGTGTGGTCGCTCGTCCGAGACGCCACGCCGCCCCCACCGGGCACGGGCGTCCCCCACAGTCCACTGAACCGGGGCCCGTACCTCGATGTCCGTGCACAGTCACCCGGCAGCCCGCCAAGACGCCGCTGCCGCACCAGAGTTCCCGCGTCATGTGGTGACCGCGGTCCTCGTCTCCCACGACGGAGCCCGCTGGCTGCCCGACGCGCTGGCCGGGCTACTCGGCCAGGAACGCCCCGTCCAGTTCGCCATGGGCGCCGACACCGGCAGTGCGGACGACTCCGCCCGACTGGTCACCGAAGCCCTCGGCGACGACCACGTCCTGCACCTCGCCCGGCGCACCGGCTTCGGCCAGGCCGTCGAGGAGTGCCACCGTGCCGCGCCGGACCTCACCCCGGACGACCTGCCCTACCTGAAGCGGCCCAGCGGCTGGGACCCGGTCACGCGCAGCTGGCACGACGACGCGTACGACCTGCCCGACCTCCCGCACGGGGAACCGGTGCAGTGGCTGTGGCTGCTGCACGACGACTGCGCCCCCGAACCCGACGCGCTGGCCCGGCTGCTGGGCGTCGTGGAGAACGAGTACGAACTCGGCCGGGACGACGTCGCCGTCGTCGGCCCCAAGCTCCGCGGCTGGTACGACCGCAGGCAACTGCTGGAGGTCGGCGTCTCCATCGCCGACTCCGGCCGCCGCTGGACCGGCCTGGACCGCCGTGAACAGGACCAGGGACAGCACGACCAGGTCCGGTCCGTCCTGTCGGTGTCCACCGCCGGCATGCTGATCCGCCGCGACGTCTTCGACGAACTCGGCGGATTCGACCGGCACCTGCCGCTGATGCGGGACGACGTCGACCTGTGCTGGCGCGCGCACGCGGCGGGACACCGTGTGCTCGTCGCCCCCGACGCGGTCGTACGGCACGCCGAGGCCGCCTCCCGCGAGCGCCGCGCCGTCGACTGCGTGGGCCGCACCGCCGCCTCCCCGCACAAGGTGGACAAGGCGGGCGCCGTCCACACCCTGCTCGTCAACACCCGTACCGCGGCGCTGCCCTGGGTGCTGTTGCGGCTCGTCCTCGGCACCGTGCTGCGGACCTTCGCCTACCTCGTCGGGAAGGTCCCCGGGCAGGCCGTCGACGAGATACGCGGCCTCGTCGGCACCCTGCTGCGGCCCGAACGCATCCTCGCCGGACGGCGCCGCCGCGGCAGCCCGCAGATCGACAAGGGCGAACTGCGGGCGCTGTTCCCGCCCCCCGGCGCGACCGTCCGCGTCACCGTCGAACAGGCCGCGAGCAGCCTCGTCGGCCGCTCCGACCCCGAGATCACCACCGGTGCCGGACGGCACGGCGGCGCCGTCGAGTCCGGACCCGGCGGGGACGACGCCGACTTCATCGAGGTCGAGCGGTTCGCCCGGCTCAAGCGGATCGCCCGCAAGCCCGGCCCGGTGCTCTTCCTGCTCCTGCTGCTCGTCTCCCTCGCGGCCTGCCGCACCCTCCTCGGCAGCGGCGCGCTCGCGGGCGGCGCCCTGCTGCCCGCTCCCGCAGGCTCCGGCGATCTGTGGGCGCGCTACACGGACGCCTGGCACGCGGTGGGCGCCGGCGGCACCGGCTCCGCACCGCCCTACCTCGCCCTCGTGGCGTCCCTGGCCACCCTGATGCTCGGCTCGACCGGGCTCGCCGTGACGGTCCTGCTCATCGGCTCGGTGCCGCTGGCCGGCCTCACCGCCTACTTCGCCTCCCGCCCGCTCGTCGAGTCCCGGCTGCTGCGCGCCTGGGCCGCCGTCGCCTACGCCTTCCTGCCCGCTGTCGCGGGCGCCCTCGCCGGCGGCCGGATCGGCACCGCCGTCCTCGCCGTGCTGCTGCCGCTGATCGCCCGTGCGGGCATCGCCGCGAGCGGACTCACCGGCGACCCCGGCGTCCGGGGCAGTTGGCGCGCGACCTGGGCGTACGCGCTGTTGCTCACCCTCGCCACCGCGTTCACCCCGATCGTGTGGCCCATCGCCCTGTTCCTCGGCCTCGGCGTCCTCGCTCTGCGCAGGTCCGACCTCCTGGCCCACGGACTCCGCTTCCTGGCCCAGCTCGGCACTCCGCTGCTGGTCCTCGCCCCCTGGTCGCTGTCGCTGCTCCCGCTCGGCTTCTTCCAGGAGGCGGGCCTGGAGTACGGCGCCTCCGCCGCCTCCGCCCTCGACCTGCTCGGCGCGAGCCCCGGCGGTCCCGGCGCGGTCGGCGGACCGGTGCTCGTCGGCATCGTGCTCGCCGCCCTCGCGGCCCTGCTCCGCTCCGAGCGCCTCCTCGCCATCCGCGCCGCCTGGACGGCCGCCCTGGTCGGACTCGTCTTCGCGGTCCTGTCCAACGGCTCCACCTGGGCGGGGCCCGCGACTCTCGTCTACGGCATCGCCCTGCTGGCCGCGGCCACGCTCGGCGCCGACGGAGCCCGCGCGCGCGTCGCCGAGCAGAGCTTCGGCTGGCGCCAGCCGGTCGCCGTGCTGGTCGCCCTCGCCTGCGCGGTCGGCCCGCTGCTGGCCGCCGCCGGCTGGGTGCTCCGCGGCGCCGACGGACCGCTCGAGCGGCGCGACCCCGTGCAGGTGCCCGCGTTCGTCGCTGAGGAGAGCGGCACCCGCGACCAGGCCCGCACCCTCGTCCTCGACAGCGGCTCCGCCGCCCGCGTCGACTACGCACTGGTCCGCGGCTCCGGTGCCCGCATGGGTGACGCCGAGATCGCCGCCGCGAGCGGTGTGAACACCGGGCTCGACAAGATCGTCGCCCATCTCGTCGCCGGCTCCGGCGCCGACCAGGCCGACCAGCTCGGCGGATTCGCGGTGCGCTACGTCCTCGTCCACCCGGGCGCGCCCCGCGAGGTCACCCGCGTGCTGGACGCCACGCCCGGCCTGACCCGGCTCAGCCAGCAGGCGGGCGGTGCGCTGTGGCGCGTCGACCAGAACGTGGCCCGCGCGACCATCGTCCCCGGGAAGGGCGGCGAGGGCGAGCCACAGGCCGTGGCCGCCGGACCGGTCGGGATCAGCACCGAGATCCCCGACGGCGCCGAGGGGCGCGTCCTGCGCCTGGCCGACGCCGCGGCCGAGGGATGGACCGCCACCCTCGACGGCAAACCGCTGACCGGTACCACGGTCGACGGCTGGGCCCAGGGCTTCCGGCTCCCGGCCGTCGGCGGACAGCTGGCCGTCACCTACGAGGACCCGGTCACCCACACCGTGTGGCTGTGGGCACAGGGGCTGCTCGCCGTCGTCCTCGTCGTGCTCGCGCTGCCCGGCCGGCGCCGCGACGTCGACGACGACCTGCCCGAGGAGCCGGCCGTCCCCGCCGAGGCGCTCGCCGGCGACGGCCGCCGCGCCCGACGCCTGCGCGCCCAGGCGGATGCGGAAGCCGCGGTCGCCGCCGGGGAAGCAGGCGCGGACGACGGCGTGACCGAGAGGGCGGACGACGAGTTCGACGTCCCGCGGGAGCCGGCTCCCGCGGCCGTCCCGCAGCAGCGGCCCTACGACGAATGGGACACGTCGAGCTACCCGGAACCGGATCCGAACCCCGGGTACGACGGCGCCTACACCGCCGCCGCCCCGTACCCGCAGGGACAGCAGCAGCCGCCGTCGCAACAGGAGCAGCGCCAGCAGTACGCGACGGACGGCTACGGACAGCCGTACCAGGCGGACCCGTACCAGGCCGGCCGGGGTGGTCGGTACGACCCGTACGCCTACGACGGCGCGCCCCAGCAGCCGCAGTACGACCCGAGCGCGTACGACCCGTCGGCGTACGGGCAGGGCCACGAGGGTTACGACGGCTACGACCAGACCTACGCGCGGGGCTACGACGCGTCGTACGACTCCGAGCAGCCGCACCGCCCCCAGCCGGGCAGTGAGCGTCCCGACGGGAGCCAGCAGTGAACCGCACCACCCTGTCCCTGATCGCGGGGGCCACCGCACTCGCCGCCGTCACCGGCTTCGCCGTCCTGACCGCGCCGGACCCCACGGCCGTGGACGACGGTGTCGCGACGGCGGCGGCCCACCTGCCCGTGGAACGCTCGAGCCTGTTGTGTCCGGCGCCCAGCGGCTCCGACCTCGCCGAGACGACGTACACGTCCTTCACGCCTGTCACGAAGGGCACGGAGAGCGAGGGCAGCGCCCAGCTCCAGCCGGCCGCCACGGGACGACCCGCGGAGGAAAGCGCGGAAAGCGCGGAAAGCGAGGAAGGCGGGGAAGGCGGGGAAGGCGCGGAAGGCGCGGACGAAGAGGTTGCGGAGGGAGCAGAGGACGGCGGCGGGGAGAAGGACACCGAGTCCGCGAAGCCCGGGAAGCCGGTGCTGGAGCACAAGGAGGAGCCCGGCAAGCCGGTCACCGTGGATGTTCCCGGAGGCGAGGCACCCGCGCTCGCCGGTACCGCCGAGGGCCGCTTCGCCCCCGGCTGGACCGTGCAGCAGACCACCGAGGTCGCCGCGGGCACCGGTCGGGGGCTGCAGGGCGTCAACTGTTCCGCCCCGGACACGGAGTTCTGGTTCCCCGGCGCGAGCACCGCGGCCGAGCGCACCGACTACGTCCACCTGACCAACCCCGACGACTCCGCCGCCGTCGTGGACATCGAGGTCTACGGCAAGGACGGCGCCCTCGAGACCACGGTGGGAGAGGGCGTCACGGTCAGGCCGCACTCCTCCGAACCGGTGCTGCTGTCCACGCTCACCGACGAGGAGCAGACCGATGCGACGGTCCATGTCGTCGTCCGCAGCGGGCGGGTCGGCGCGGCCGTACAGGCCCTGGACGACTCTCTCGGCGGTGACTGGCTGGCCGCGTCGGCCGACCCGGCGGGCAGCCTCGTCCTGCCCGGCATTCCCGAGGACGCCACCGCCGTACGCCTGATCGCCTTCACCCCCGGCACTGTCGACGCCGACCTGAAGGTGCAGCTCGCGTCGCCCTCCGGGCTGATCACACCGGCCGGCAACGAGACGGTGCACGTGAAGGGCGGCATGACGACCGCCGTCGACCTCGGCGACGTCACGCGTGGCGAGGCGGGCTCCCTGGTCCTCACGCCGACGGACGGCCCGGTGCCCGTCGTGGCGGCCGTCCGGGTGCTGCGTGGCAAGGGGGGCAGTCAGGAGTCGGCCTTCGTCCCGGCGGCCCGTGAGGTCGGGGTGCGGGCGACGTCCGTCGACAACACGGCCAAGGGCAGCACCCTCGCCGTGACCGCGCCCGAGGGTGCCGCCAAGGTCAAGGTCACCGTCTCCGGGGGCAGCGAGGGAGGTACGCCGGTGACCGAGACGTACACGCTCAAGGCCGGTACCACCCGGAACATCGAGGTTCCGGTTCCGGACGACGTCGAGGGCACGTACGCGCTGACGGTCGAGCCCGAGTCGGACGACACACCTGTCTACGCCTCACGGACCCTCACCGCCACGAAGGACGGCGTCCCGGCCTTCACGGTCCAGACCCTCCCCGACGACCGGGGCATGGTGGCGGTGCCGCAGACGGAGGAGGACCTGTCGGTCCTGCAGAAGTAGGGGCCGCAGGCAGGCCTTCGGCCTTCAGTCCTCGCCGTACCGGGGATCCACGGTCTCCGGCGTCAGTCCCAGCAGCTCGGCGACCTGCTCCACGACGACCTCGTGGACCAGCGCCGCCCGCTCGTCGCGCCCCTTGGTGCGGATCTCCACCGGCCGGCGATAGATCACGACCCGCGCGGGGCGCCCCTCGCGGTTCGGCACGGTGCCGCCCAGCGGCACCGGCTCGTCGCTCCATCCCGCTCCGGGCGCGTCCAGGCGCGGGACCTCCAGCACGAGGAAGTCGATGTCGGCCAGCTGCGGCCACCGCCGCTCCAGCCGCTCCACGGAGTCCTGCACCAGATCCGCGAACGTCTCCGCGCGGCTGGCGGCGAGCGGCACCTGGGGAGGCGCGATCGGCCCGCGCATGCCCCGACCGTGGCGATCACGACGGCGGGGCCCGCGGTCGGCGGCACGGGGCGTCACAGGGGTGTCCATCACGGTGAAGCGTAGTCTCCGCCGGTCCGACGCGCCCGGCCCCCGCACGGCTTCCGGGCCCCGGTCTCGCACGGGGCCCGGCCCGTTTCGGATCCCGGTTCCCCCACAGCGCCCTCGTACGACCGTTCCGGCCAAGGTTCGACTGGATTCCACATCGTTCACGCATCGGTGATCTCAAGGCATTCGACAGTATTTGTACCAAGTGGTGACCGGGGCGGAATCCGAGGATGTTCCGAATGCGAGTGTCGGAGCAGGTCAAAGGCGTGTGCCGGCGGGGGCGTGTGGGGTATTTCCGGCCACGACACGGGGGAGTGCGCGGACGGGGAGTCATCGCGGCCCGCTCAGGAGTGCGGTACCGTCCAACATCGTGAGCCCTGTACGTCGCTGTTCGCGCACCGCCTGCGGCCGTCCCGCCGTCGCGACGCTGACGTACGTCTACGCCGACTCGACCGCGGTCCTCGGTCCGCTCGCCACCTACGCCGAACCCCACTGCTACGACCTGTGCGCCGAGCACTCCGAGCGCCTCACCGCACCGCGCGGCTGGGAGGTCGTCCGTCTACTCGACGGTTCGGCCCCGGCGCGGCCCAGCGGGGACGATCTCGAAGCGCTCGCGGACGCGGTGCGCGAAGCGGCCCGGCCCCAGGAACGGGCGGCCGGCGGCGGGCGCGGCGCGGACCCGATGGAAGTCGCGCGGCGCGGCCACCTGCGCGTGCTCCGCTCTCCCGAGAGCTGACGCCGGACGACGTGCGCCGGCGCTGACACCTGCTCCGTGAACAGCCCTCGCCTGCGGGGCCGTTCACATGGCCGCGTCGGTTGTCCGGGTATGCCGCTCCTTACCTTCCTTACCTTCCTTCCCTCCGGCCCCGCCCGTCCCGAAAGCAGGGCCCCGCACGCCCATGCCTGATCGTGGCGGGGCAGAGCGCCTTCGTCCTCGGACGGATGCTGCCCTGCCCCGCGTCCGTCGCTCACCATGGACCGCCCGCAGCGCAGTGTCACCCTCTGCGGGTAGTTTGTGGTGACCGACAGGACCTCCGGAAGGGCTGGCCGTGGCTGCTGATCTGTCACAGATCGTGAAGGCGTACGACGTACGCGGGGTCGTCCCCGACCAGTGGGACGAGTCCCTGGCCGAACTCTTCGGTGCCGCCTTCGCGCGGGTGACCGGCGCGAGCGCCATCGTCACCGGGCACGACATGAGGCCCTCCTCGCCCGGCCTGTCGGGCGCCTTCGCCCGCGGCGCCGCGGCACAGGGCGTCGACGTGACCGAGATCGGCCTCTGCTCCACGGACCAGCTCTACTACGCCTCGGGCACACTGGACCTGCCCGGCGCGATGTTCACCGCCTCGCACAACCCGGCCCGCTACAACGGCATCAAGCTGTGCCGTGCGGGCGCCGCGCCGGTCGGCCAGGACACCGGCCTGACCGAGATCCGCGAACTCGTCGAGAAGTGGAGCGAGTCGGGCGCCCCCGAGCCGGCCGCCACGGCGGGAACCGTCACCCGGCGCGAGACGCTGGACGACTACGCGGCACACCTGCGCTCCCTCGTCGACCTGGTCTCCGTCCGGCCCCTGAAGGTCGTCGTCGACGCGGGCAACGGCATGGGCGGGCACACCGTCCCCACCGTCCTGGCCGGCCTGCCGCTCACCGTCGTCCCGATGTACTTCGAACTCGACGGGACCTTCCCCCACCACGAGGCCAACCCGCTCGACCCGGCCAACCTCGTGGACCTGCAGCGGCGGGTCCGTGAGGAGGGGGCCGACCTCGGCCTGGCCTTCGACGGCGACGCCGACCGCTGCTTCGTCGTCGACGAGCGCGGGGAGCCGGTCTCCCCGTCCGCGATCACCGCCCTGGTCGCCTCCCGCGAACTCGCCCGCAACGGCGGCGAGGGCACGGTCATCCACAACCTGATCACCTCCTGGTCGGTGCCGGAGGTCGTCGAGGAGAACGGCGGCACGCCGGTACGCACCCGCGTCGGCCACTCCTTCATCAAGGCCGAGATGGCCACCAGCGGCGCGATCTTCGGCGGCGAGCACTCGGCGCACTACTACTTCCGCGACTTCTGGAACGCCGACACGGGCATGCTCGCCGCCCTGCACGTCCTCGCCGCCCTCGGCGGCCAGCAGGGCACCCTGTCCGCCCTGGTCGACCAGTACGACCGCTACGCGGGATCCGGCGAGATCAACTCGACGGTCGACGACCAGGCGGCCCGTCTCACCGCGATCAGGGCCGCGTACGAGGACCGTGACGGCATCGCCCTGGACGAACTGGACGGTCTCACCGTCACCGCGGCCGACTGGTGGTTCAACGTCCGCCCCTCCAACACGGAACCCCTCCTCCGCCTGAACGCGGAGGCCCGCGACCAGGCCACCATGGCCAGAATCCGCGACGAGGCCCTGGCCATCATCAGAGGCTGACACCCGAGGCGGAGCCGGGGCCGGCCCCGCGGCCGGCGCAGAGCCCCGTACGGCCCGTCACACGTCCGTCCCGTGCGGCTGGTCGGGACGGCGGCCGGGTCGCCGGGGCCCGTGTGCGGCAGGGGCCCGTACGGCCCGTCACACGTCCGTCCCGTGCGGCTGGTCGGGACGGCGGCCGGGTCGCCGGGGCCCGTGTGCGGCAGAGCCCCGTACGGCCCGTCACACGTCCGTCCCGTGCGGCTGGTCGGGACGGCGGCCGGGTCGCCGGGGCCCGTGTGCGGCAGGGGCCCGTCGCGTCGACGCACTCCTCCGCCCTGCGGTCGCACGCACCGGACCCCGCTCACCCCGCCGGGAAGACGCCGCCGGTCACCTCCGGCTCGACCCGCCGGACAGACCCCAGCGGTCCCGGGCACCGTGTCAGAGGGCTTCCGGCCCGAAACCGCGACGGTCCGCGCCGGGCGGGCCCGCGCCCGAAGGCCCGCGGCCCGGGGCCGGCTCTCACGGACGGGCACGTCAGGGGGTGCGCCGGCGGCCACCGCACCCCTCGCCGGACCGGGGCGCCGGGCACACCCCCCGCCGCCCGCCCGCAGTGCCCCCACCGGCGGTACCCTGACCAGGCACATCCGCAAACGCCCGCCCCGAAGGGAACCCACCCCATGCCGCTGGAAACCGGCCTCCTGGAGATCCTCGCCTGCCCGGCCTGCCATTCCTCCCTCAAGGAGCAGGACAACGAGCTGATCTGCACCGGCCAGGAGTGCGGCCTGGCGTATCCGGTCCGCGACGGAATCCCCGTCCTCCTCGTCGACGAGGCCCGCCGCCCCGCGTAAGCGACGATCCGGCGGCCCTGCGCACCAGCGGATCCGCCGCCCCGCGTACCGACGCCCCGCCGATCGGAGACTGCCGCCCCATGCTCGACGAATCGCTGCTGGACTCACCGGAGGGCCTCGCCGAGGCCGACCGCCGCGGACTGCTCCGCGGCGCGGCCGAGGCGGGCGCCCGTGTCCGCACCGCCGCGCGGTACGCCGCCGAGGCCGGTGTCCACGACCTCAAACCGGACGGCCGTCCCCGCGCCGTCCTCATCGCGGGCCCCGGCGCGGCCGCCACCCAGACCGCCGACCTCCTCGGCACGCTCGCCGGCGCCGGCAGCCCCGTCACCCGGCTCGCACCCACCGGCGTGGCCCCCGCCGCGGGCGCGCTGCGCTGGGAGCTGCCCGGCTGGGCCGGCTCCGTGGACCTGCTCCTGATCGCCACCCCGGACGGCACCGAGCCGGGCCTGTCCCTGCTCGCCGAGCAGGCCTACCGCCGCGGCTGCACCGTCGTCGCCGTGGCCCCCGCCCGGACCCCGCTCGCCGAGACGGTCAGCAGCTCCCACAGCCTGTTCGTCCCCATGGCGATCGCGTCCTACGAGCAGGACGAGGAGCCCGCCGCCTCCGCCCCCGGAGTCCTGTGGGCGCTGCTCACCCCGCTGCTCGCGCTCCTGGACCGCGCCGGCCTGCTCACCGCCCCGCCGGAGGTCCTGGAGAAGGTCGCCGACCGCCTCGACCGCATGGCCGAACGCTGTGGCCCGGCCATCGCCACCTACAGCAACCCCGCCAAGACCCTGGCCGCCGAACTCGCCGACGCGCTCCCCGTCGTGTGGACCGAGGGCGCCTCGGCCGGCCCGGCGGGCCGCCGCTTCGCCGCCGCACTCGCGGAACTGTCCGGCGCCCCCGCCGTCGTCGCCGAACTCCCCGAGGCACTCGGCTCGCACAGTGCCCTGCTGGCAGGCCCGCTCGCCGGCCGCGCCGACCCGGACGACTTCTTCCGCGACCGCGTGGAGGAGACTCCCGCCCTCCACGCGCGCGTGGTGCTGCTCCGCGACCGCCCGATCGGCGGCCTCACCGCGGCCCCGGCCGCCCGTGAGCTGGCCCTCGGCCACGACACACCGATCAGCGAACTGGAACCGGAGGAGGGCGGCGAACTGGAGACCCTCGCCGAACTGATCGCCGTCACGGATTTCGCAGCCGTTTACCTGGCGCTCACCTCGAGAGCCTGATCATGCGGGGGGACAGGGTCGGCGCGGATGTTCTGACCAGGACTTCTGAGGGCGCCGGGTCTGCCGCGCACGCACGTACCACCGCGCACGCACGTACCACCGCGCACGCCGCCCCGCCGTCCTCCGCCGAGACCCTGCCGAACGACCCGGAGAGAACCCCATGGACCGCCTCGACAACACCGTCCGTCCCTACGCCTGGGGTTCCACCACCGCCATCGCCCAGCTCCTCGGCGTCGAACCGACCGGCGAGCCGCAGGCGGAGATGTGGATGGGCGCTCACCCCGGCGCGCCCTCGCGCACCGGCCGGGGCACACTCGCCGAGGTCATCGACGCCGACCCGGAGCGGGAGCTCGGCGCGGCCTCGGTCGCGAAGTTCGGCCCGCGCCTGCCCTTCCTCCTCAAGCTCCTCGCCGCCGGCGCACCCCTGTCCCTCCAGGTCCACCCCGACCTGGACCAGGCGAAGGCCGGATACGCGGACGAGGAGCGACGCGGCGTCCCCGCCGGCGCCCCGCACCGCACCTACAAGGACGCCAGCCACAAGCCCGAACTGATCTGCGCCCTTACCGACTTCGACGGCCTCTGCGGCTTCCGCCCCCCGCTGCGGGCCGCGGGACTGCTCGACGCCCTCGGCGTGGACTCCCTCAAGCCGTACGTCGACCTGCTGCACGCGCACCCCGAGCAAGCGGCCCTGCGTGAGGTCCTCACCGCGATCCTCACCGCCGACCGCGACGAGATGGCCCGCACCGTCACCGAGGCGACCGCCGCCTGCGACCGCCTCGGCGGCGACCACACCCCGTACGCCGCCATCGCCCACCACTACCCGGGCGACCCCGGCGTCATCGCCGCGATGCTCCTCAACTACGTCCGGCTCCAGCCCGGCGAGGCCCTCTACCTCGGCGCCGGCGTCCCGCACGCCTACCTGAACGGCCTCGGCGTCGAGATCATGGCCAACTCCGACAACGTGCTGCGCTGCGGACTGACCCCCAAGCACGTCGACGTCCCCGAACTCCTGCGCATCGTCCGCTTCGAGGCCGGTGACCCCGGAGTGCTGCGCCCGGAGGCCGCACCCGACGGCGAGGAGCTCTACGACACCCCCGTCGACGAGTTCAGGCTCTCCCGGTACGTCCTGCCCCCGGGCGGCACCACCCGCGACCTCACGCGGGCCGCCCCCCAGATCCTGCTCTGCACCACCGGCTCCCCACGCGCGGGCGAGCACGAACTGTCCCCGGGCACCTCCGTGTTCGTTCCCGCAGGCGAAAAGGCCGAAGTGTCCGGTACCGGAACCCTGTTCAGGGCCACGGTCGTCGTCTGACCGGCCGACGACGACGCTCTGACACACCGCATCCCGATCGGGCTGCAACAATGTCCCCCCGTTACAGGACGGCCAGCACCCCGGGCGGCGTACGAAGACGCCGGCCCGGGCCCGTCAACGGCGTACGAAGGGACAACGCGTACACATGAGCGCGTCAGGCGGCACCAAGGCGATCGTTGCGGCACTCGCCGCCAACGCCGCGATCGCGGTAGCGAAGTTCGTGGCGTATCTCTTCAGCGGCTCCTCGTCGATGCTCGCCGAATCCGTGCACTCCGTCGCCGATGCCAGCAATCAGGCCCTGCTGCTGGTCGGCGGCAAGCGGGCCAAGCGGCAGGCCACTCCGCAGCACCCCTTCGGCTACGGTCGCGAGCGCTACATCTACGCCTTCCTCGTCTCCATCGTGCTGTTCTCGGTCGGCGGCCTGTTCGCCCTCTACGAGGGCTACGAGAAGATCAAGGACCCGCACGACCTGGACCACTGGTACTGGCCGGTCGGCGTCCTGGTCTTCGCGATCATCGCCGAGACCTTCTCCTTCCGCACGGCCATCAAGGAGTCCAACGCGGTACGCGGCGAGCGCTCCTGGAAGGAGTTCGTCCGCCACGCCAAGGCTCCCGAGCTGCCGGTCGTCCTCCTGGAGGACCTCGGCGCCCTCGTCGGCCTCGTCCTCGCCCTCGGCGGTGTCGGCATGGCACTGCTCACCGGCGACAGCGTCTGGGACGGCATCGGCACCCTCTGCATCGGCGTCCTGCTGATCCTGATCGCCGTGGTCCTCGCACTCGAGACGAAGTCGCTGCTGCTCGGCGAGGCCGCGGGCGCCGAGGAGACCCGGAAGATCGAGGCCGCCGTCGTCGACGGTGACACCGTCACCCGCATCATCCACATGCGGACCCTCCACATCGGCCCCGAGGAACTGCTGGTCGCCGCGAAGATCGCCGTACGGCACGACGACACGGCCACGGAGATCGCCGCCGCCATCGACGCCGCCGAGTCCCGCATCCGCGAGGCCGTCCCGATCGCCCGTGTGATCTACCTGGAGCCCGACATCTACAGCGAGACCGAGGCCGCCAGGGGCGCCGACGCCGCAGCCAGCCCCGGAGGCCCCGCACCGACGGAGCACTGAGCCCGCGCCCGTCCGGCCCTGCCGGACGGCGCACCCCCTGATCGGCCACGACCACCGACCGGTGACGACCCCCGGCCCCGGTGGTCGTGTCCGTTCCGCGCTGTTCACCACGGTTGCCCGCCGTTGCCTGCCGTTCGCCGCCCCACGTGTCATCGCCCTCCGTGTTCGGCCTGATGTGTTCGGCAACCGGCTGGGGACGGCCCCGCCCGGCGGTGTAGCTTGGGAGGGAGCCAGACGTCGCTGCTGATGGCGGTCGGGCGGTTCCCCTGCGGACCGGCCGAGGGAGAGAGGGCCTCCGACGGACTGCGCTGCGCGCACGCGGGGCATGCCTGTGCCCTCCCCGGGCACTCCTGTGTCCGCCGCCGCGCAGAACAGCCGTACCCACCTCGACCCACACCCCGAGGAGCAGCTCTCCATGACGACTGTCGACACCCGACAGGACTTCAAGGTCGCCGATCTCTCCCTGGCCGCCTTCGGCCGCAAGGAGATCACTCTGGCCGAGCACGAGATGCCGGGCCTGATGGCGATCCGCAAGGAATACGCCGAGGCACAGCCCCTGGCCGGCGCCCGTGTCACCGGTTCCCTGCACATGACCGTGCAGACCGCCGTCCTCATCGAGACCCTGACCGCCCTCGGCGCTCAGGTCCGCTGGGCGTCCTGCAACATCTTCTCCACCCAGGACCACGCCGCGGCCGCCATCGCCGTCGGCCCGAACGGCACGCCCGAGAACCCGCAGGGCATCCCCGTCTTCGCCTGGAAGGGCGAAACGCTGGAGGAGTACTGGTGGTGCACCGAGCAGGCACTGACCTGGCCGGGCACCTCCACCGGCGGCCCGAACATGATCCTGGACGACGGCGGTGACGCCACCCTCCTGGTCCACAAGGGCGTCGAGTACGAGAAGGACGGCAAGGTCCCCCCGGTCGACACCGCCGAGTCCGACGAGCACCGCGTCATCCTCGAACTCCTCACCCGCACGGTGAGCGAGAGTCCGCAGAAGTGGACCCAGCTGGCGTCCGAGATCCGCGGCGTGACCGAGGAGACCACGACCGGCGTCCACCGCCTGTACGAGATGCACCGCGACGGCACCCTCCTGTTCCCGGCGATCAACGTCAACGACGCCGTCACCAAGTCGAAGTTCGACAACAAGTACGGCTGCCGCCACTCCCTCGTCGACGGCCTCAACCGTGCCACCGACACCCTGATCGGCGGCAAGACCGCGGTCGTCTGCGGCTACGGCGACGTCGGCAAGGGATGCGCGGAGTCCCTGCGCGGCCAGGGCGCCCGCGTGATCATCACTGAGATCGACCCGATCTGCGCCCTGCAGGCGGCGATGGACGGCTACCAGGTCACGACGCTGGACGAGGTCGTCGACAAGGCCGACATCTTCGTCACCACAACCGGCAACAAGGACATCATCATGGCCTCGGACATGGCCAAGATGAAGCACCAGGCCATCGTCGGCAACATCGGCCACTTCGACAACGAGATCGACATGGCCGGCCTTGCCCGGACCCCCGGCATCGTCAAGGACGAGATCAAGCCGCAGGTACACACCTGGACCTACCCCGATGGCAAGGTCCTCATCGTCCTCTCCGAGGGCCGCCTGCTGAACCTGGGCAACGCCACCGGCCACCCGTCGTTCGTGATGTCCAACTCCTTCGCGGACCAGACCCTGGCCCAGATCGAGCTGTTCACCAAGCCCGACGAATACCCGACCGGCGTCTACGTGCTGCCCAAGCACCTGGACGAGAAGGTGGCCCGGCTCCACCTCGACGCGCTCGGCGTGAAACTGACCACCCTCCGTCCCGAGCAGGCCGAGTACATCGGTGTGACGGTCGAGGGTCCGTACAAGTCGGACCACTACCGCTACTGAGCCCGGCGCCCGAGCCGACGCCCACCGGGCCGAGGCTCCCGCCACGGTGAGCGCGCCCGTGCGCCGGCGCGCTCATCGACGGCGGGACCACCCGGGACAGGCCCCCGCACCCCCGTGACGGGGGCCTGTCCCGTTGGCCGGCCAGCGACCGGACGGACCGGCCCGCCCGTCAAGACCCAGGACCCCCATGCCCCGCGGCCGCTATTCGCTCCACGATCCGCACGATCACACCCTCCTCGCCGAAGAACACTTCCACTGCGCCCCCGGTCCTTCCGGCTGGCGCTACGTCTCCCAGCTCACCGCCCCGTCCGGCGATCACCTGGGCTCGGCCGACCTGGCCCTCGACGAACTCGGCCGGCCCATCCGACTCGAACTGCATGCCGCGAGCTGGCAGGTCCGCGCCGCCGCCCTCGACGGAGTCACCTGGGTCCGTACCGACCCCACCGGAACCCACGCGACCGAGGGCAATGCGCGCGCCCACGCCTTCACCGGCTCCTCACCCGCGTTCCTCATCGCCACCGCCCGTCTTCTGCGCCTCACCCCCTCCGCCCCGGCCACTCGCGTGCGCCTCGTCGCCTTCACGGACCCAGTGCTCGCCCCGCTCACCGTGGACCAGTCCTGGACCTTGGTGGAAAGAGAAGCACACGCCACTGACAACGGACCCCTGACCGTGGACGCATACCAGGTCACAGCCTTGGACACGGGCGAGCAGCACACCGTGCACCTCTCCGGGGACGTGGTCCTCGCGGCCCCCGGCATCGAACTCGAGGACCTCGAGTCACCCCCCTCGGCGCTCGACTGATCCCCCCACCCCGGGCGCCCGCCCCGAAAACGCCGTACGCCCTACGCCGGCGGAACGAACCCGGTCGACGGCCCCTCGGCCGCAGGCGGGGGAGCGGCCGGAGCAGCCGGGGAAGCCGGAGCAGCCGGAGCAGCCGGAGAAGCGGGGGTGGAGGGGTATGCGGTCGGTGGAGCTGCCCGATCGACGGGCGGCGGGGCGTACGGACCTGCCGGTCCGAATGCGCCGACCGGCCCGCCGCCCATGGCCGCCGCTCCACCGACACCTTGCCCGAAGGCACGCCGCGCATCCCGGGCCTGCCGCTCCTGCACCACTGCCGACAGATACGCCGCCGCCGGCACGCCCTGAGGCACCGGCGCCCCCGTCCGGTCCGCCAGATCCGCCGCCAGCCGCTCCGCCATCGCCTGCCCCACCTGCGGGTCCAGCTGCCGCATCCGCGTCAGGTACTGGCGTACGGCGAGCCACAGCCCCTCCGGCACCGCGGACAGATCGAGCCCCGAGAACCGGCCGGCCAGCCAGGGCGGAGGCGGTGGCACCGAGCCCACGGGCCCGACCGGCAGCCTCTCCCGAACGACGAGGGTCCCGGCGAACACGTCCCCGAGCCGCCGCCCCCGCGACGACACGAGCGAGGCGATGCACGCGATGACGCCCATCGTCATCAGGATCTCGATCACTCCGATCAGTCCCCGCACCAGCGCGTGCCGGAAACGGATCGGCCCACCGTCGTCCCGCACCACCCGCAGGCCGCAGGCCATCTTCCCGAGCGATCGACCATGGGTGAGGGTCTCCACTGCGATCGGCCCGCCCACCAGCAACAACAGAAAGGCCGCGAGGAAGATCGCCGTCTGCGCCGCCTGGTCCAGGGAAGACGTCGAAGCCACCAGTGCGATGGTCACCACGACATAGACCGTCATGGCCGCGGCCAGATCGAGCAGCACGGCCAGTGCTCTGCTGGGCAGCTTCGCGGGGCGCAGCTCCAACGCCACAGCCTCGCCCGTCACCAGCTCACTCACGTCCGCCCGCCCTTCCTTCCCCTGCCCGGAACACCGCCAGTCTGCCAAGCTGGTGACACATCGCACCGCAGTACGACCAGCCGATCATCCCGTATCCCCAAGCCGGCCGGTCCGTGCGGCCGACGAAGAATCGCGGCGGGAGCCGACGAACAGCCGAGGAGCAGGCACACCGATGGACCTGGACGTCTTCGTCTCCGCCCACCGCGCGGAGTGGGACCGCCTCGACGCCCTGCTCCGGCGCCAGCGTCGGCTGACCGGCGCCGAGGCCGACGAACTCGTCCTCCTCTACCAGCGCACGGCCACGCACCTTTCGCTGGTCCAGTCCGCAGCCCCCGACCCGCAGCTGACGGGGAGGCTCAGCCAACTGGTGGCACGCGCGCGTGGCGCCGTGACGGGGACCCGTCGCGCGTCCTGGAGAGACGTCACCCACTTCCTCTCGCACAGCTTCCCGGCCGCCGTGTACCGGGCACGCCACTGGTGGGTGCCCACCGCGCTCCTGTCCACCGCGGTCGCGGCCCTCCTCGGCTGGTGGATCGGTACCCATCCCGAAGTCCAGGCATCCCTTGCCGCACCCGCCGAGCTGCGCGAGCTCACCCGCCCCGGCGGCCAGTACGAGACGTACTACTCCAGCAACCCCGCGGCCTCGTTCGCCGCCCAGGTCTGGACGAACAACGCGTGGGCCGCTGCCCTCTGCCTGATCCTGGGTGTCTTCCTGGGCCTGCCGGTCATCTGGGTCCTCTTCACGAACATGCTCAACCTGGGGGTCGGCTTCGGACTGATGGCCTCCGCGGGGAGGCTCGACACCTTTCTCGGCCTCGTGCTGCCCCATGGCCTCCTCGAGCTGACCGCGGTCTTCGTCGCCGCCGGCACCGGCCTGCGCCTCGGCTGGACTCTCATCGACCCCGGGACACGCCCGCGGCGCAGAGCCCTCGCGGAGGAGGGCCGGGCAGCGTTGGCCATGGCGATCGGCCTCGCGCTGGTCCTTTTCGTCTCCGGCGCGATCGAAGGCTTCGTCACCCCGTCCGGCCTTCCCACCTGGGCCCGCATCACCATCGGAGTCGTCGCGGAGCTGGCCTTCCTGGCCTACGTCTATGTCCTGGGCGGACGCGCGGCGCGGGCCGGTGAGACCGGTGACCTGGAGACGGCCGAACGCAGCGCCGTCGTGCCGACGGCCGCCTGAGGTGCGTGGAGCTCCGTTCAGCTGCTAGTCTCCTCTTCGCCCCGCAGGAACCGTTGACACGAACCGTGCGGGGAGGTAGATTTGAACAGTTGCCTGGAACTGGGCTGTGCCCCGCAGTGGCAACGGTGATCATCTGACTGCTTCTCGAGATTTCAGAATTCGACGAAGCCCCTCCCGATGAATCGGAAAAATCCGGTCGGTCAGTCCGACCCGGAATCTCTGATAAAGTCGGATCCGCCGGAAAGGGGAACGCGAAAGCGGGAGCCTGGAAAGCGGAAGGCCCGAGGAAATCGGATCGGAAAGATCTGGTAGAGTCGGGGACGCAGGATCGAAGGGAAGCGCCCGGAGGAAAGCCCGAGAGGGTGAGTACGAAGGAAGCGTCCGTTCCTTGAGAACTCAACAGCGTGCCAAAAATCAACGCCAGATATGTTGATACCCCGTCCTCGGCCGTTCGGCCGGGACGAGGTTCCTTTGAAGAAAACACAGCGAGGACGCTGTGAACGGTCGGGCCTGTTCCGCTCGACTGTTCCGCTCTCGTGATGTGTCCTTCCCGGTTACGGGAGAGCATTCACGGAGAGTTTGATCCTGGCTCAGGACGAACGCTGGCGGCGTGCTTAACACATGCAAGTCGAACGATGAACCACTTCGGTGGGGATTAGTGGCGAACGGGTGAGTAACACGTGGGCAATCTGCCCTTCACTCTGGGACAAGCCCTGGAAACGGGGTCTAATACCGGATAACACTTCCACTCGCATGGGTGGGGGTTAAAAGCTCCGGCGGTGAGGGATGAGCCCGCGGCCTATCAGCTTGTTGGTGAGGTAATGGCTCACCAAGGCGACGACGGGTAGCCGGCCTGAGAGGGCGACCGGCCACACTGGGACTGAGACACGGCCCAGACTCCTACGGGAGGCAGCAGTGGGGAATATTGCACAATGGGCGAAAGCCTGATGCAGCGACGCCGCGTGAGGGATGACGGCCTTCGGGTTGTAAACCTCTTTCAGCAGGGAAGAAGCGAAAGTGACGGTACCTGCAGAAGAAGCGCCGGCTAACTACGTGCCAGCAGCCGCGGTAATACGTAGGGCGCGAGCGTTGTCCGGAATTATTGGGCGTAAAGAGCTCGTAGGCGGCTTGTCGCGTCGATTGTGAAAGCCCGGGGCTTAACCCCGGGTCTGCAGTCGATACGGGCAGGCTAGAGTGTGGTAGGGGAGATCGGAATTCCTGGTGTAGCGGTGAAATGCGCAGATATCAGGAGGAACACCGGTGGCGAAGGCGGATCTCTGGGCCATTACTGACGCTGAGGAGCGAAAGCGTGGGGAGCGAACAGGATTAGATACCCTGGTAGTCCACGCCGTAAACGGTGGGAACTAGGTGTTGGCGACATTCCACGTCGTCGGTGCCGCAGCTAACGCATTAAGTTCCCCGCCTGGGGAGTACGGCCGCAAGGCTAAAACTCAAAGGAATTGACGGGGGCCCGCACAAGCAGCGGAGCATGTGGCTTAATTCGACGCAACGCGAAGAACCTTACCAAGGCTTGACATACACCGGAAAGCATTAGAGATAGTGCCCCCCTTGTGGTCGGTGTACAGGTGGTGCATGGCTGTCGTCAGCTCGTGTCGTGAGATGTTGGGTTAAGTCCCGCAACGAGCGCAACCCTTGTTCTGTGTTGCCAGCATGCCCTTCGGGGTGATGGGGACTCACAGGAGACCGCCGGGGTCAACTCGGAGGAAGGTGGGGACGACGTCAAGTCATCATGCCCCTTATGTCTTGGGCTGCACACGTGCTACAATGGCCGGTACAATGAGCTGCGATGCCGTGAGGTGGAGCGAATCTCAAAAAGCCGGTCTCAGTTCGGATTGGGGTCTGCAACTCGACCCCATGAAGTCGGAGTTGCTAGTAATCGCAGATCAGCATTGCTGCGGTGAATACGTTCCCGGGCCTTGTACACACCGCCCGTCACGTCACGAAAGTCGGTAACACCCGAAGCCGGTGGCCCAACCCCCTTGTGGGGAGGGAGCTGTCGAAGGTGGGACTGGCGATTGGGACGAAGTCGTAACAAGGTAGCCGTACCGGAAGGTGCGGCTGGATCACCTCCTTTCTAAGGAGCACTTCCAGGCCGCCGGGCTTGCCCGGTGGTCCAGGGGCCAGTACACCGGCGCGTGTCCGGTGCTGGTTGCTCATGGGTGGAACGTTGATTAGTCGGTGCTCTTGGTTGTTTTCTCCTTCCAGTACTGCCCGCAGGGGTGTGGAACGTCGGGGGAGCGGCAGAGGGTGCCGGGCACGCTGTTGGGTGTCTGAGGGAATGATCCCTCTGGATGCCGGCCCCAGTGAACTCCGGTTGTTGCCGGGGGTGGTGGGTGGTTGGTCGTTGTTTGAGAACTGCACAGTGGACGCGAGCATCTGTGGCCAAGTTTTTAAGGGCGCACGGTGGATGCCTTGGCACCAGGAACCGATGAAGGACGTGGGAGGCCACGATAGGCCCCGGGGAGTCGTCAACCAGGCTTTGATCCGGGGGTGTCCGAATGGGGAAACCCGGCAGTCGTCATGGGCTGTCACCCATACCTGAACACATAGGGTATGTGGAGGGAACGCGGGGAAGTGAAACATCTCAGTACCCGCAGGAAGAGAAAACAACCGTGATTCCGGGAGTAGTGGCGAGCGAAACCGGATGAGGCTAAACCGTATGTGTGTGAGACCCGGCAGGGGTTGCGCATGCGGGGTTGTGGGATCTCTCTTCTGTTGTCTGCCGGCAACAGGGCGAGTCAGAAACCGTTGATGTAGGCGAAGGACATGCGAAAGGTCCGGCGTAGAGGGTAAGACCCCGTAGTCGAAACGTCAGCGGCTCGTTGGAGAGACACCCAAGTAGCACGGGGCCCGAGAAATCCCGTGTGAATCTGGCGGGACCACCCGCTAAGCCTAAATATTCCCTGGTGACCGATAGCGGATAGTACCGTGAGGGAATGGTGAAAAGTACCGCGGGAGCGGAGTGAAATAGTACCTGAAACCGTGTGCCTACAAGCCGTGGGAGCGTCGCGTCGAGTGCGTGCACTCGACGTCGTGACTGCGTGCCTTTTGAAGAATGAGCCTGCGAGTTTGCGGTGTGTTGCGAGGTTAACCCGGGTGGGGAAGCCGTAGCGAAAGCGAGTCCGAACAGGGCGTTTCAGTAGCATGCTCAAGACCCGAAGCGGAGTGATCTAGCCATGGGCAGGTTGAAGCGGAGGTAAGACTTCGTGGAGGACCGAACCCACCAGGGTTGAAAACCTGGGGGATGACCTGTGGTTAGGGGTGAAAGGCCAATCAAACTCCGTGATAGCTGGTTCTCCCCGAAATGCATTTAGGTGCAGCGTCGTGTGTTTCTTGCCGGAGGTAGAGCACTGGATAGGCGATGGGCCCTACCGGGTTACTGACCTTAGCCAAACTCCGAATGCCGGTAAGTGAGAGCGCGGCAGTGAGACTGTGGGGGATAAGCTCCATGGTCGAGAGGGAAACAGCCCAGAGCATCGACTAAGGCCCCCAAGCGTACGCTAAGTGGGAAAGGATGTGGAGTCGCACAGACAACCAGGAGGTTGGCTTAGAAGCAGCCATCCTTGAAAGAGTGCGTAATAGCTCACTGGTCTAGTGATTCCGCGCCGACAATGTAGCGGGGCTCAAGCGTACCGCCGAAGTCGTGTCATTGCGATATGTGCCCCCAACGGGGATCGTGATGGGTAGGGGAGCGTCGTGTGCCGGGTGAAGCAGCCGCGGAAGCGAGTTGTGGACGGTTCACGAGTGAGAATGCAGGCATGAGTAGCGATACACACGTGAGAAACGTGTGCGCCGATTGACTAAGGGTTCCTGGGTCAAGCTGATCTGCCCAGGGTAAGTCGGGACCTAAGGCGAGGCCGACAGGCGTAGTCGATGGATAACCGGTTGATATTCCGGTACCCGCTGTGAAGCGTCAAACATCGAGCATCGTGATGCTAAGGCCGTGAAGCCGTTCCGGACCCTTCGGGGAAGGGAAAGTGGTGGAGCCGCCGGTCCAAGCGGTCAGTAGGTGAGTGATGGGGTGACGCAGGAAGGTAGTCCAGCCCGGGCGGTGGTTGTCCCGGGGTAAGGGTGTAGGCCGTGCGGTAGGTAAATCCGTCGCACACGGGGCTGAGACCTGATGCCGAGCCGATTGTGGTGAAGTGGATGATCCTATGCTGTCGAGAAAAGCCTCTAGCGAGTTTTATGGCGGCCCGTACCCTAAACCGACTCAGGTGGTCAGGTAGAGAATACCGAGGCGTTCGGGTGAACTATGGTTAAGGAACTCGGCAAAATGCCCCCGTAACTTCGGGAGAAGGGGGGCCATGTCCGGTGATGGGGTTTTCCCTCTGAGCTGGGTGTGGCCGCAGAGACCAGCGAGAAGCGACTGTTTACTAAAAACACAGGTCCGTGCGAAGCCGTAAGGCGATGTATACGGACTGACGCCTGCCCGGTGCTGGAACGTTAAGGGGACCGGTTAGTCATTCTTCGGGGTGGCGAAGCTGAGAACTTAAGCGCCAGTAAACGGCGGTGGTAACTATAACCATCCTAAGGTAGCGAAATTCCTTGTCGGGTAAGTTCCGACCTGCACGAATGGCGTAACGACTTCTCGACTGTCTCAACCATAGGCCCGGTGAAATTGCACTACGAGTAAAGATGCTCGTTTCGCGCAGCAGGACGGAAAGACCCCGGGACCTTTACTACAGTTTGATATTGGTGTTCGGTTCGGCTTGTGTAGGATAGCTGGGAGACTGTGAAGCTGTCACGCCAGTGGTGGTGGAGTCGTCGTTGAAATACCAGTCTGGTCGTGCTGGATGTCTAACCTGGGTCCGTGATCCGGATCAGGGACAGTGTCTGATGGGTAGTTTAACTGGGGCGGTTGCCTCCTAAAGAGTAACGGAGGCGCCCAAAGGTTCCCTCAGCCTGGTTGGTAATCAGGTGTTGAGTGTAAGTGCACAAGGGAGCTTGACTGTGAGACCGACGGGTCGAGCAGGGACGAAAGTCGGGACTAGTGATCCGGCGGTGGCTTGTGGAAGCGCCGTCGCTCAACGGATAAAAGGTACCCCGGGGATAACAGGCTGATCTTCCCCAAGAGTCCATATCGACGGGATGGTTTGGCACCTCGATGTCGGCTCGTCGCATCCTGGGGCTGGAGTCGGTCCCAAGGGTTGGGCTGTTCGCCCATTAAAGCGGTACGCGAGCTGGGTTTAGAACGTCGTGAGACAGTTCGGTCCCTATCCGCTGTGCGCGTAGGAGTCTTGAGAAGGGCTGTCCCTAGTACGAGAGGACCGGGACGGACGAACCTCTGGTGTGCCAGTTGTCCTGCCAAGGGCATGGCTGGTTGGCTACGTTCGGGAGGGATAACCGCTGAAAGCATCTAAGCGGGAAGCCTGCTTCGAGATGAGGACTCCCACCTCCTGGAGAGGGTAAGGCTCCCAGTAGACGACTGGGTTGATAGGCCGGATATGGAAGCACGGCAACGTGTGGAGTTGACCGGTACTAATAGGCCGAGGGCTTGTCCTCAGTTGCTCGCGTCCACTGTGTTGGTTCTGAAACCACGAACGACCCCGTCGTCACCGGTATGCGGTGGTGGGCGGTGCGGTTGTCTGTTTCATAGTGTTTCGGTGGTCATAGCGTAGGGGAAACGCCCGGTTACATTCCGAACCCGGAAGCTAAGCCCTACCGCGCCGATGGTACTGCAGGGGGGACCCTGTGGGAGAGTAGGACGCCGCCGAACAATCTTTGACGGGAAGCCCCGTGCCCTTCGGCACGGGGCTTCCCGCGTTTAGGGACCCTGTGGCCGGCCGGGCCGCTCTCCCCTTTCTTCTTGTCGTTCTTTCCCTCTTCCCTCAGAGGCGTCCCGCTGCCTTCAAGGCGAGGTAGGCGTCTGCCAGGGTCGGTGCCAGGTCGTCCGGGGTTGCTTCGACGACTGTGACGCCGTGGTGGCGGAGCTGTTCCGCGGTGCGGTCGCGTTCCGTCCGGGCCTGGGCTGCTGCCGCGGCCTCGTACACGGCTTCGGTGTTTCCGCGGGCGTGGGACATCCGTGCCAGGTACGGGTCGGCGACCGAGGCGAGCAGGACTGTGTGGCGCTGGGTGAGCTGGGCCAGTACGGGGAGCAGGCCCTCCTCGACGGGGGCCGCGTCGAGCGTCGTGAAAAGGACGATCAGGGAGCGGCGAGGGGCTGTGCGCAGGGCTGTGGACGCCAGGCTTCGGGCGTCGGTTTCGACGAGCTCCGGTTCGAGGATGGCCATGGCGTTGACCAGGGAAGGGAGGAGGTCGCCTGCCGAGCGGCCCTGGACGAGGGCGCGGAGGCGGCGGTCGTGGGCGACGAGGTCGACGCGGTCGCCGGCCCGGGAGGCGAGGGCCGCGAGGAGCAGGGCCGCGTCCATGGATGCGTCCAGGCGGGGGATGTCGCCGACCCGGCCCGCGGAGGTGCGGCCGGTGTCGAGGACCAACAGGATGTGCCGGTCGCGTTCGGGGCGCCAGGTGCGTACCGCTACGGCGGACTGCCGGGCTGTGGCACGCCAGTCGATGGAGCGGGTGTCGTCGCCGGGGACGTATGCCCGCAGGCTGTCGAACTCCGTGCCCTCGCCGCGGGTGAGGACGCTGGTGCGGCCGTCCAGTTCGCGCAGCCGGGCCAGTTTGGAGGGCAGGTGTTTGCGGCTGGTGAACGGCGGCAGCACACGGACCGTCCAGGGGACGTCATGGGTGCCCTGGCGTGCGAAGAGACCGAGCGGACCGTAGGACCGGACGGTGACACGGTCGGCCAGACGGTCGCCGCGGCGGGTAGGGCGCAGCCGGGTGGTGACGCGTCGGCGTTCGCCCGCGGGGACCGTGAGGCGGTGCCGGGAGGCTGCCACCTCGGTGCCGGGCTGCCAGCTGCTGGGGGGCCAGGCGTCACGGATACGGGCCCGGAGCGGGCGGCGGGACGTGTTGGTGACCGTCAGGGTGATGTCGGCGCTGTCGCCCAGGCGTACGGAGGTGTCGCCGGAGCGGCTGAGGCCGAGCCGGCGCACGGGGGCGGCCAGGGCGAAGTCGCAGGCACAGGCCACCGCCAGGGGGGCGTTGACGGCGAGCAGGCCCGCCCAGCCCGGCTCCGAGAGACCGACGGGGAGAGAGCCGAGTGCAGCCAGGAGAGCGGCGCGTCCGGTGAGGGCCATCAGCGGGGGACGGGGACGTGGGCGAGGACCGCGTTGATGACCGAGTCGGTCGTGACGCCTTCCATCTCGGCTTCCGGGCGCAGCTGGACGCGATGGCGGAGGGTGGGGAGGGCGAGGGCCTTGACGTCGTCGGGGATGACGTAGTCGCGTCCGGTCAGCCAGGCCCAGGCGCGGGCGGTGGACAGGAGGGCGGTGGCTCCTCGGGGGGAGACGCCGAGGGCGAGGGACGGCGACTCGCGCGTGGCGCGGCAGATGTCGACGACGTAGGCGGTGATCTCGGGGGACACCGTCGTCTTCGCCACCGCGGCGCGGGCGGTTTCCAGATCGGCGGCGGTGGCGACGGGGCGTACGCCGGCGGCGCGCAGGTCGTGGGGGTTGAAGCCCTCGGTGTGGCGGGTGAGCACGTTGATCTCGTCCTGGCGTGAGGGCAGCGGGATCGTGAGTTTGAGGAGGAAGCGGTCGAGCTGGGCCTCGGGGAGGGGGTAGGTGCCCTCGTACTCGACGGGGTTCTGGGTGGCGGCGACCAGGAAGGGGTCGGGGAGGGGGCGGGAGGTGCCGTCGACGGTGACCTGGCGCTCCTCCATGGCTTCCAGCAGGGATGCCTGGGTCTTCGGGGGAGTGCGGTTGATCTCGTCCGCGAGGAGGAGATTGGTGAAGACGGGGCCGGGCTGGAAGGAGAACCCGGAGGTCCGTGCGTCGTAGACCAGGGAGCCGGTGACGTCGCTCGGCATCAGGTCGGGGGTGAACTGGACGCGCTTGGTGTCGAGGTCGAGGGCCGCGGCGAGGGTGCGGACGAGCAGGGTCTTGGCGACCCCGGGGACGCCTTCGAGGAGGACGTGTCCGCGGCACAGCAGGGCGACGGCGAGTCCGGTGACAGCGGGGTCCTGGCCGACCACGGCTTTGGCGATCTCGGCGCGCAGGGCTTCCAGGGAGGCACGGGCGGCGGCCGGGTCCCCGGTGTGCGCGGCGTTGTCAGTGGTCGGGTCCATCATGGACGGCGTACCTCTCTTTCGAGGGCGTCGAGTCGGTCGGCGAGGGTGATCAGGGCTGCGTCGTCGCCGGGCGGCGGGCCGAACAGGAGATCGCGCAGGGACTGCCCGTCGCCGTGGAGGCGGGTGGACAGGGAGGGAAGCAGGGTCTCGGGCGTGTGCGCCTGGGACACGGGGACACCTACGAGAGGGGCGAGGCGCGTGCGGGTGGTGGAGCGCAGAGCGGTGGCCGCGCGGTCGCGGGCATTCGCCTTGCGGTAGAGGCGGGCGCGGCCTTCGACGGTCTCGGAGGCGCGGATCGCGACGGGGAGTCTTTCGGGGACGAGCGGGCCGAGCCGGCGTGCCCGCCACAGGGCGGCCAGGGCTGCCGCGACGAAGAGCTGCGCGGTGCCCCAGAGCCAACCGGAGGGAAGCAGGTTGAAGAGGCTGCGTCGGCCCTCTTCGGATGCGGCGGAGGCGTCGGTGAGCGAGGGGAGGTACCAGACGAGATGCGGACGGGAGCCGAGGAGCTGGAGGGCGAGCGAGGCGTTGCCGTGCTCGTCGAGGCGGTCGTTGAGAAGGATGTCGGGGGCTCCGAGGAGGACCGTGTCGCCGCCTCCGGTGGCCGCCGGGATGCGCAGCAGGGTGGCCAGGCGCTCGCTGGGGTAGCACTCGTCGGCGCCGAGATGGGCGGTGGTGTAGCGCAGGCCGCCCGTGTCGGCGGAGCCCGCGCGGACGGCGGCGGGCAGGTCGCAGACCGGGTCGAGGGTCGAGCCGAAGCTGGTGGCCGGGTCGGCGATGACGCCCGGGGCGAGCCGGTCGACGGACGTGCTGCCGGCGGAGACCAGGACGGTGCGGCTGCCGGAGTCGGCGAACTCGGAGTGCAGCAGCGACTGCTGGCGGTGTGTCAGGAGGTCGGGGACAGCCACCAGGAGGGTCGTGTCCGGGTTCGCGGCGGCGGACGCCTCTTCCAGGGTGGTGACCACGCGCGTGTCCACGCCGCGGTCGGCGAGGAGTTCGGCGACCGCACGGCTGCCGTAGGGGTCGGCGGAGCGCGGGTCGAGTTCGCCGTGGCGGGCGTCGGAGCGCACCACGGCGATGACGACGGCCGCCACGGCCAGCAGCGCGAGCGCGAGGGCGACGCCTCGCGCGCGGGTCCACACCTGGCGGGCGGTGGGCGAGGCCGAGGTGGAGGGGAGCGGGACCTCGGTCGTCATCCGGCGGCTCCCTGGCGGGCGTCGTCGCCCGTGTCGCTGTGGTTCTGGTTGCCGGCGGAGGTGCTCGCGAGCCGGGGTTTGGTCCGTTCCAGGTCGCGGTCGAGTTCGGTGAGCTGCCGGTACGACTCCTCCGTCGCGGTGCGGCCGCCGTATGCCACGTCGTCGAAGCTCCGGGCCGCGGTGTGCAGTCGGCCGGTGTGGGCGGGCAGGGCGCGGCCGGCCTCCGCGGCGGCCTCGTCGGCGGTGCGGCCGGGGTGGAGGTCGAGCAGGGCGCGTTCCTCCAGGGCGCGGACGAGGGCGCGCATGCGCTCCTGGACGGCCTGGTTCCAGTGGGCCTGGGCTGCGTGTGCCTCGGCGGCCGCGCGGTGTTCGGCGGCGCTGCGGGGGCGGTCGTCGAACAGGACGGGCGCGGAGGCCGGCCGGCGGCGTGGGGTGCCCAGGCGCCACCCCAGGACACCCAGGACGGCAAGCACGGCGACGGCGACGACGATCAGCCCGAGTGTGCCGCCGGGCGCGGCGGTGGAGGCGACGTCGAACAGCTTGCCGACCCACTCCCAGAAGGCGTCCAGGGCTCGCTGGAACCAACTGGGGTCGTTCTCGTGGTACATCTGCTTGGACAGTTCGCGCCGGGCAGCCTCCCGTGCGGGGTCGCGCGGGAGGGTGACGGGCGGCCCGCCGTCACCGCGCGGCAGCGCCAGGACTGTGCTGCCGGCGGCTTCGGGCAGCGTCGGCGCCGATGTGAGCACGGTGAGCACTCCCCCCGCGGTGTGCACCCTGTCAGCTCCCCGGGACGGTGCCGGGCCCGTAACCCCGGACGCCGGCGGCGCGACCCAGTTCGAGGTCGAGGGCCTCGCGGCGGATGCGCTGGTCGATGTAGAGGAGCACGGTGACGCCGGCCGTGATCGGGTACGTGATCATGGCGCCGATGACCGCACCGACTCCGGTGATGATGAGGAACGTCCAGCCGATGTCGCCGCCGGCGCTGTTGAGGAAGCCGGTGACGCCGTCGCCGGTGAAGGCCGCGGCGACGAAGGTGAAGGGGATGATGATGATCGACGCGACGACGTTCGCGATGATCGTCGCGAGCAGTTGGATGCCGAAGATCCTCCACCAGGAGCCGCGCACCAGCTTCGCGGACCGGCCCAGCGCCTTGAAGACGCCCTGCTTCTCCAGCATCAGCGTGGGCGAGGCCAGCGAGTAGCGGATCATCAGCCACAGGGTGACGAGGCCGGCGCCGATGATGCCCAGGACGGTGAGTGCCACCGCGCCTCCACCACCGACCGTGGCGGCCATGACGAAGCCGGGTACCGCGCCCACCGCGATGACGAGCACGGTGATGAGCAGCAGCAGGCAGATCAGGCCGAACAGCCTCAGGATCTGGGGGCGGGCGTCGCGCCAGGCCTCGGCGGCGGTGACCGACACGCCGAGCACGGCGCGGCTGGTGACGGTGGTGAGCAGGGCGGTGGCGGCGACGGTGCCGATCAGGGTGACCACGAAGATCACCCCGCTGTTGAGCAGGGAGTCGCCCATGGCGGCGGTCAGCTCGTCGAGGGTCGCGCTCGGATCGCCGAGGGCCGCGGCGCTGGAGCCGTCCAGGAAGAACCCCTGGACGAGGACGGCGACGATCTCGGTGAGGACGGCGACGGTCAGCGCGATGCCGAGGACGGTGCGCCAGTGGGTGCGCATGGTGGAGACCGCGCCGTCGAGGATCTCGCCCACGCCGAGCGGGCGGAGCGGGATCACACCGGGTTTGGCCGCGGGCGGGGGACCGCCCCAGCCTCCTCCCCAGGAGCCGTGACCACCGTAGCCGCCAGGGCCTGCGTACCCGCCGCCGTGGCCACCGGGTCCGTGGTGGCCGGGCCCGGCCGGGGGCGGGGCGCCCCAGCCCGGCGGGGGCGCCTGGCCGGGGCCCGGGGCGCCGGGCCGGTCTGTGGGTGCGGACCACTGGCTCGGCGGCTGCTCCTTCGACCAGCCCGGACCCTGCGGGGCGGGCTGCTCGGGGTTCGGGCGGTCTGCGGGCTCGGCAGGTCCGGACGCGTCCGGTCCCTGCCCTTCGGACGGGGCGGATCCGGGCGAAGCCCAGCCCGGAGTGTCGTTCATCGTCGCTCCTTCACGGTGCGCGTCCGCGGCCGCGGAGGCAGGTTCGCTGCCATCGTGCCATGGGGTGGTCGGCGACGGACCGGCCGAGGTGAGGGCTGTGCCTTCAATGGTCCGCGTCCCAGGGGGCAGACTGGCCGCATGGCTGATCAGTACGCACACAGCGGCGACCACAAGCGGCCGACCGAGATCCCGGTGATCCGTTGGGAGGAACTACCGGAAGGGCCCGTTCTGGTGCTCCTCGACCAGACCAGACTGCCGGCCGAGGAGGTCGAGTCCGTCTGCACGGACGTCCCCGCGCTCGTGGAGGCGATCGGCTCGCTCGCCGTGCGCGGTGCGCCGCTGCTGGGCATCGCGGGGGCGTACGGCGTCGCTCTCGCCGCCGCACGGGGCTTCGACGTGGACGGCGCCGCGACCGCGCTGGAGGGCGCCCGGCCCACCGCGGTGAACCTCGGGGTGGGGGTACGCCGGGCCCTGGACGCCTACCGGGACGTCCTCGCCCGCGGCGGTGATCTCCAGGAGGCGGCCGGGGCGGCGCTGGCCGCGGCACGGCAGCTGCACCGGGAGGATGCCGAGGCCAGCGCCCGGATGGCCGGGCACGGGCTGGCACTGCTGGACGAGCTGATGCCCGGCGGCAGGCACCGGATCCTCACCCACTGCAACACCGGTTCGCTGGTGTCGGGCGGAGAGGGCACGGCGTTCGCGGTGGCGCTGGCGGCGCACCGGTCGGGCCGGCTCAGGCGGCTGTGGGTGGACGAAACGCGTCCCTTGCTGCAAGGTGCTCGCCTGACGGCATACGAGGCCGCCCATAGCGGCATGGCGTACACGCTGCTCACCGACAGTGCGGCGGGATCGCTGTTCGCGGCGGGCGAGGTGGACGCGGTGGTGATAGGGGCGGACCGCATCGCGGCCGACGGCTCGGTGGCGAACAAGGTGGGGAGCTATCCGCTCGCGGTGCTCGCGCGATACCACCATGTGCCGTTCATAGTGGTGGCACCGGTGACGACGGTCGATGCCCAGACACCGGACGGGGCGTCCATCGAGATCGAGCAGCGCCCTGGACATGAAGTGACCGAGGTCACGGCACCGCAGGTGCCGGTGGCCGGAACCGAAGCGGGAGGCGGGATTCTTGTGGCACCCCTGGGGACCCAGGCGTACAACCCGGCGTTCGACGTGACACCACCAGAGCTGGTCACGGCGATCGTCACGGAGGAAGGTGCCGTCTCACCCGTGACGGCAGAGGCCCTGGCCGAGTTGTGTGCCAGGTCACGCCAGGTCACGAATAGCTAATGGGATGATGTCGTTTATGAAGGGACGAGTCCTTGTCGTCGACGACGACACCGCACTGGCCGAGATGCTCGGCATTGTGCTGCGTGGTGAAGGTTTTGAGCCGTTTTTCGTAGCCGACGGCGACAAGGCGCTGGCCGCTTTCCGTGAGGCCAAGCCCGATCTGGTGCTGCTGGATCTGATGCTGCCCGGCCGGGACGGCATCGAGGTGTGCCGCCTGATCAGGGCGGAGTCCGGGGTGCCGATCGTGATGCTCACGGCGAAGAGCGACACCGTCGATGTCGTGGTGGGGCTGGAGTCCGGCGCCGACGACTACATTGTCAAGCCGTTCAAGCCGAAGGAACTGGTCGCCCGGATCCGGGCACGGCTGCGCAGGTCGGAGGAGCCCGCGCCGGAACAGCTCGCCATCGGCGACCTGGTGATCGACGTGGCCGGGCACTCGGTGAAGCGGGAGGGACAGTCGATCGCGCTGACCCCCCTGGAGTTCGACCTGCTGGTCGCGCTGGCCCGCAAGCCGTGGCAGGTGTTCACACGTGAGGTGCTCCTCGAGCAGGTCTGGGGGTATCGCCACGCGGCCGACACCCGGCTGGTGAACGTCCATGTCCAGCGGCTGCGCTCCAAGGTCGAGAAGGACCCGGAGAGGCCGGAGATCGTGGTGACCGTCCGTGGGGTCGGCTACAAGGCAGGGCCGAGCTGACATGTCCGGTGACAGTGCCGCTTCGGGCTCCGGCCGGTCCGGGGACCGACCGGAGCGGCCTGTCGGCCGGACGTCCGAGGGCCGCGCCCCGAGGCGTTCCCGCTGGGGGCGCCTCCTGGAGGGCGTGTTGCTCCAGGGCGGAGTCCAGGGCAGCCCGGTCATCCGCCTGTTCGTGCGCTGGGTGCACCGGCCGCTGCTGCCCGTCATACGGCTGTGGCGGCGCAACATCCAGCTCAAGGTCGTCGTCACCACTCTGCTGATGTCGCTGGGTGTGGTTTTGCTGCTGGGCCTCGTCGTCATCGGCCAGGTGCGCAACGGCCTGCTGGACGCCAAGGTGAAGGCGTCCCAGAGCCAGGCCACCGGCGGGTTCGCGGTGGCCAAGCAGCAGGCCGACGAGGCCGAGAGCGGCACGGTCGAGGACCCGTCCGCGGTGGACGGGTCCTCGCAGAGCGTCATCCAGTGGATGAGCGATCTCGTGGAGTCGCTCTCCAGCGGCGGCCAGGGAGCCTTCGACGTGGTCACCCTGCCCATGGGTGACGAGAGCGGCGGCGGGCGGGGGCCGCGCGCCTCCGGGCACGTCGATCCGGCCCAGAGCGTGCCCGGTGACCTGCGGGCCCGGATCGACACCAGCACGGGGGCGATGCAGCGGTACACGCGGATCGTCTACAGCGACGGCGCGGACTCCCAGCCCGGTCTGGTCATCGGCAAGCAGGTCAACGACCCCAACGGTGATCCGTACCAGCTGTACTACCTCTTCCCGCTGTCGCAGGAGGAGAAGTCGCTGAGTCTGGTCAAGGGCACGCTGGCGACCGCCGGGCTGTTCGTCGTCGTCCTCCTCGGGGCGATCGCCTGGCTTGTGGTGCGGCAGGTCGTGACGCCGGTGCGGATGGCGGCCGGGATCGCCGAGCGGCTGTCCGCCGGGCGGCTCCAGGAGCGGATGAAGGTCACCGGCGAGGACGACATCGCGCGGCTCGGCGAGGCCTTCAACAAGATGGCGCAGAACCTCCAGCTGAAGATCAACCAACTCGAGGAGCTGTCGCGGATGCAGCGCCGGTTCGTGTCGGACGTGTCCCACGAGCTGCGGACACCGCTGACGACCGTACGGATGGCGGCGGACGTCATCCATGAGGCGCGTGAGGACTTCGATCCGGTGACCGCACGGTCGGCCGAGCTGCTCGCCGACCAGATCGACCGGTTCGAGTCGCTGCTCTCGGACCTGCTGGAGATCAGCCGTTTCGACGCGGGAGCGGCGGCCCTGGAGGCGGAGCCGGTCGACCTGCGGATCGTCGTACGGCGCGTGGTCGGCGGGGCCGAGCCGCTCGCCGAGCGCAAGGGCACGCGGATCAAGGTGGTCGGCGACCAGCAGCCCGTCGTCGCCGAGGCCGACGCCCGGCGGGTGGAGCGCGTCCTGCGCAACCTCGTCGTCAACGCCGTGGAGCACGGCGACGGCAAGGACGTCGTCGTCAAGCTCGCCGCGGCGGGCGGGGCGGTGGCCATCGCCGTGCGGGACTACGGTGTCGGGCTCAAGCCCGGTGAGGCGACCCGGGTCTTCAGCCGCTTCTGGCGGGCGGACCCGGCGCGCGCGCGGACCACCGGTGGTACCGGGCTGGGGCTGTCCATCGCGCTGGAGGACGCGCGGCTGCACGGCGGCTGGCTCCAGGCCTGGGGTGAGCCGGGCGGCGGCTCGCAGTTCCGGCTGACGCTGCCGCGGACGGCGGACGAGCCGCTGAGGGGCTCCCCGATACCGCTGGAACCCAGGGACTCGCGGCGCAACCACGGACTCGACGCCGCCGGTCTGCCGCACGGCGGCGGGGACGGCGAGAAGCGGGCCACCCTGCCCGCGCCGCCCGCGGACACCGAGGGCTGCGCCCGCGCGGCCCGTGATCCGCTCGCCCCGCTGTCGGCCGCCGCGACACCCACGGCCGATCCGACGGCACTGCCCGGCAACGGCGCGCGTGTGGTGTCACGGCCGGCAGACGGCGCGCCGCGCCAGGGGGAGCCGGCGGGGCCGGCCACGCGAGATGCGGAGTCTGCCGGCGCGGGTGCCGGTGCCACCGCGGACGACGCCGCCGGTGACGTGGACGAACCGGACGGCCTGGAGGGGCTCGACGGCCTCGGGGACAGGCAGGGGGAGGCTTCACGTGGACGGTGAGCGCGCAGGGCGCGGCCGAAGGACGCCGGCACGGATGATCGCGTACGTCACCAGCGGTGCCGTACTGCTGGCAGGGTGCGCCTCGATGCCCGACAGCGGGGATCTGCGGGGAGTGGAGTCCACGCCCCGGCAGGACGCGCAGGTGCGGGTGTTCGCGATGCCGCCGAGCGAGGACGCGTCGCCCGCACAGATCGTGCAGGGCTTCCTGGAAGCGCTGACCAGTGACGATCCGGACTACAGGACCGCGCGCCAGTATCTGACCACCGAGGCGGCCGAGGCCTGGAAGCCCGAGCTGTCCACCACGGTGCTGGCGGACGGGCCGGGTGCGCAGGCCGACCGGCCGGGCTGGGAGGACACCGGCGCGGTCTCCTTCACGCTGACCGGCGAGAAGGTCGCCACCGTGGACACGCAGCAGGCGTACGCGTCCGCCACCGGGGCGTACAGCAAGCTCGTGCATCTCACGCGGGACGCGAAGAGCGGGCAGTGGCGCATCGACGGGGTCCCGCAGGGCGTCGTCATGGGAAAGTCGGACTTCCAGCGCAACTACATGTCCGTCAGCAAGTACTACTTCGCCTCGAACACCTTGAGGGCCGCCGTGGACGGACCGCCGATGGCGGTCGCCGACCCGGTGTACGTCCGCAGCCATGTGGAGCCCACCACCCAGATGGTGCGTTCGCTCCTGGGCGGGCCCACGGCCTGGCTCGACCCGGTCGTCAGGTCGAGCTTCCCCGCGGGCGCGGCACTGCACGAGGACGCCGGGCCGCTGACGGCGGACGACCACGGCAAGCTGACCGTGCCGCTCAACGACAGGGCGGCCGGCACCGGTGCCAAGCGGTGCAAGGAGATGGCCGCCCAACTGCTGTTCACGCTGCGCAATCTCAGCCCCGCCGTGGACGAGGTCGAGCTGCGGGCCGGCGGGAAGCGGCTGTGCTCGCTCCCCCAGGAGGCGACCGGGACCGTGGCCGACCGGGGCTCGCTGCACAGCCCCGACTACCTGTACTTCATCGACGAGGACCACCGGCTGGTGCGGATCCCCGCCGGCAGCAACGCCACCCAGCCGGACCCGGTGCCCGGCGCGCTCGGCGAGGGCGAGACCTCGCTGCGGTCGGTGGCCGTCTCGCGGGACGAACGCACGGCGGCCGGGGTCGCCCTCGACGGGGAGTCGTTGTACGTCGGCTCGGTCGTGCCGGGCGGTTCGCTCGGGGAGCCCGTGCTGAGCAGCAGGGGCGAATCCGAGGACGACCGGCTGACCGCGCCCAGCTGGGACGCGCAGGGCGGCCTGTGGGTGGCCGACCGCGATCCAGCCGACCCGGGGCTGTTCCTGCTCGATGAGGGCGGGGGCGAGCCGCTGGAGGTGCGTACTCCGGGCCTGGACGGAAGCATCCAGTCGGTCCGGGTGGCCGCCGACGGGGTCAGGATCGCGCTCGTGGTGGCCAAGGGCGACCGGCGCTCCCTGATGATCGGACGGATCGAGCGGAGCGGGACGGACGGGCAGGCGGGGCCGGCCGGACCGGCCGAGAAGACAGGCGCGCGGCCCACCGTCACCGTGCTGCAGCTGAGGGCCGCGACACCCGGGTTGGAGAAGGTCACCGCCATGTCGTGGACCGGTGACAGCCGGCTCGTCGTGGTCGGGAGCGAGGAGGGCGGGGTGGAGCAGATGAGGTACATCGAGGTCGACGGTTCCGTACCGGAGGTCTCGCAGCCCGCAGCCCTCACAGGAGTCGAGGCGGTCACCGCGTCCGCCGACGAGGAGGTGCCGCTGGTGGCCCACTCGGTGGACGGGATCGTCCGACTGCCGTCGGGGGCCCAGTGGCAGAAGGTGACGGAGGGGACCGCTCCGGTCTATCCGGGATGAGCGCTCACCCGGCGGACGCCGGGCAGGGCCGGGGTTTCGCCGGTCGGGTGAAGGGTGTGCCGGGCGAGCCGGGCGGAGTTTTCCACAGGGGTGGCCGGGCGCGGTGTGCCTTGGCACAGTGGGGCCATGCGGGGCTGGTGGCAGGACCTCACCGACCTGGTGCTTCCGGCCGAGTGCGGCGGATGCGGCAGGCCTCTTACGGTGCTGTGCGACCGGTGCCGTACGGCGCTGAGCGGTGCCGCGCCTCGCCGGGTGCGGCCGGAGCCGGAGCCTGCCGGGCTGCCGGTGACGCACGCAGCCGCCCGGTACGCGGACGAGGTGCGCGCCATGCTGCTGGCCCACAAGGAACGGGGAGCCCTGGCCCTGTCCCGGCCGCTGGGCGAAGCTCTGGCGAAAGCCGTGAGCACGGGACTGCGGGGGGCGGTGCGGCCGGGCTCCGGAGAGCCCTTGGGGCCGGGGCCGCTCCACGGAGACCGGGGCACGGTGCTGCTGGTGCCCATGCCGTCCGCGCGGCGGGCCGTGCGGGCCCGTGGCCATGACCCCGCTCTGCGGATCGCCCGGGCGGCGGCGGGTGCGCTGCGCCGGCAGGGGGTACCCGCCTCGGTGCTTCCCGCGTTGCGGCAGCGGCGGGGCGTGGCCGACCAGTCGGGTCTCGACGCCCGGGAGCGGTGGGCCAACCTCGCCGGTGCGCTGGTGGTGGCGCCGGGCTGTGCCCGACTGCTGCGCGAGGGGCAGGTCGTCCTCGTGGACGACCTGATGACCACCGGGGCGTCGTTGGCGGAGGCCGCGCGCGCGGTGCGGACCGCGCTGCGGGCACCGGACGCGACGGACCGGGCGATGGTTCACGCGCGGCCTGCCGGGACGTGCGCGGGGGCGCGTACAACAGAGGCACCCGCGGGAGCGGGGACGCAGGGGCGGGCGCAAGTGGATCTCAGGGCCGATTCGAGTATTTCGGCGTCCGCGTCCGTGTACAGAGGCGAGACCTGGGAAAGGTGTGGAGAACAGCGAAACGGGTCGGCTCACCAGAGGGCGGGCCGGCGGTCCGGCGGATCAGTGGGTACAGCGGACGCGGACAGGGCCGACTGGCCCATTGACGTGAAGTGCGCTGCGGTTGTTGCGGCTTCACCGGATTCTTTCGAAATGAACCGGAACTGATGGGGGAGTTACATCGTTGCAGGTAGTGAGAGCATGAATTCACCTGAACGGAGGTACCCGGTAGAAGAGGGTGACGACATCCGTCCGGGCGAGATATGTTTCGGTTGCGAGGAAAAGCCGCAGGCCACACCTCTCGAACCCGAATGCCGTGCTATGGGTTTTTCGTAATCACCCGGGCCGACGGACTGGGGATCTCGCTCCTGGGGGAGGAGGTGGAAGTCACCGAGTCAGAGGTTCCGGGGCCGACCGGAGCCTGGTGCAAAAGGGAGACGCTCCGCACTGAGGCGGAGTGATCCGGGAACGGAGTTCTGCGTGGACATCGTCGTCAAGGGCCGCAAGACCGAGGTGCCCGAGCGGTTCCGGAAGCACGTGGCCGAGAAGCTGAAGCTGGAGAAGATCCAGAAGCTCGACGGCAAGGTGATCAGCCTCGACGTCGAGGTGTCCAAGGAGCCCAACCCCCGACAGGCCGACCGTAGCGACCGGGTGGAGATCACGCTCCACTCCCGCGGTCCGGTGATCAGGGCGGAGGCAGCGGCGAGCGACCCGTACGCGGCGCTCGACCTGGCAGCGGAGAAGCTGGACGCCCGACTGCGCAAGCAGCACGACAAGCGTTACTCACGGCGCGGCGCGCGCAGGATCTCGGCAGCGGAGGTGCCCGCCCACGTCCCCGACGCGGCGACACTCAACGGAACGGGGGCACTGTCCCTCCAGGAGAAGCAGGAAGCCGTCCCCACCAAGAAGATCGGCTCGTTGGAGGTACAGGGCGAAGGCCCCCTCGTCGTCCGCGAGAAGACCCACGTGGCCGCCCCCATGACCCTGGATCAGGCGCTCTACGAGATGGAACTGGTCGGGCACGACTTCTATCTGTTCGTCGACTCCGAGACCAAGGAACCCAGTGTCGTCTACCGACGGCACGCCTACGACTACGGCGTGATCCACCTCAGCACGGACACCATGGTCACGCAGCCGCATGCTCCTGGGGCGGGCGGGACGCTCGGCGGCTGACCGGGCCGGGTCGCAGCTGGACCGGTGCCCCTGGTGCGCGCATGTGCGCCCCCCAGGGGCACCGGTGTGCGACCACTTCGCACCCCGAGCTGTCACCCCCGTACCGTCCGGGCATGGAATCATGGCGGCAACGGCCCAGACGGTGGGTTGTTGCCTTGGGTTGGTGATGGCTCAGGACCACAGGCCACAGCCTTCAGGGGGAGGAACGATGGCGGACAGCTTCGGACCGATGCGTGGAGAGGACTCCGACGACGGCGACACCGGCAGGGGACCGGACGCGCGCTCCAGATACGGGGAACCGGCCGACGAGCCGGCGAAGGAGCCGGAGCCGATCAGAGTCCTCGTGGTGGACGACCACGCGCTCTTCCGCCGCGGTCTGGAGATCGTGCTCGCGGCCGAGGAGGACATCCAGGTCGTCGGCGAGGCGGGAGACGGAGCGGAGGCCGTGGAGAAGGCCGCCGACCTTCTGCCGGACATCGTCCTGATGGATGTGCGGATGCCCAAGCGGGGCGGTATCGAGGCGTGCACCTCCATCAAGGAGGTCGCCCCCAGCGCGAAGATCATCATGCTGACGATCAGCGACGAGGAGGCGGACCTCTACGATGCCATCAAGGCGGGCGCGACCGGTTACCTCCTCAAGGAGATCTCCACGGACGAGGTGGCCACTGCCATCCGCGCGGTGGCCGACGGACAGTCGCAGATCAGCCCGTCCATGGCGTCGAAGCTGCTCACCGAGTTCAAGTCGATGGTCCAGCGCACCGACGAGCGCCGGCTGGTGCCCGCGCCCCGGCTGACGGACCGTGAACTCGAAGTGCTCAAGCTCGTCGCCACGGGGATGAACAACCGCGACATCGCCAAGGAGCTGTTCATCTCGGAGAACACCGTGAAGAACCATGTGCGCAACATCCTGGAGAAGCTGCAGCTGCACTCCAGGATGGAAGCGGTGGTCTACGCGATGCGGGAGAAGATCCTCGAGATCCGCTGAGCGGAGTCAGGCGAGGGCGCGCGACAGCTCACGGGTGAGCGGCTCGCGCAGCTCCGGCGACTCGACCCGCTCCACGCGGACGTCCGTGCAGTCCACCCAGCCCGCGGCCTCGACCAGAGCTTGTGCGACCGCCGGCACCGCTTTGGGGCCGTCCAGCGTGAGCTGTCTGGCCACCAGGGTGCGGCCCTCGCGGGCCGGGTCGACGCGGCCGACGAGCCGGCCGCCGGCGAGCACGGGCATCGCGAAATAGCCGTGCACCCGCTTCTGCTTCGGCACGTAGGCCTCCAGGCGGTGGGTGAAGCCGAAGATCCGCTCGGTGCGCGCCCGCTCCCAGACCAGGGAGTCGAACGGGGACAGCAGCGTCGTACGGTGGCGTCCGCGCGGAGGCGTGGCGAGGGCCTCGGGATCGGCCCAGGCCGGCTTGGACCAGCCTTCGACCGCGACCGGTACCAGACCTGAGTCGGCGATCACCGCGTCGACCTGCTCGGCCTTGAGCCGGTGGTAGTCGGCGAGGTCGGCGCGGGTGCCCACGCCGAGGGACTTGCCGGCCAGGCGGACCAGGCGGCGCAGGCACTCGGCGTCGTCCAGCCCGTCGTGCAGCAGAGCGTCCGGGATCGCGCGCTCGGCGAGGTCGTAGACCCGCTTCCAGCCGCGGCGCTCGACGCACACCACCTCGCCGTACATCAGGGCCCGCTCGACGGCGACCTTGGCGCCGGACCAGTCCCACCACTCGCTGGTGCGCTTCGCGCCGCCCAGATCGGTGGCCGTGAGCGGGCCCTGGGCACGGAGCTGCTTGACGACCTGGTCGTAGACGCCGTCGGGGAGGTCGTGGTTCCAGTGCGGGCGGGCGCGGTAGGCGCGGCGGCGGAAGGCGAAGTGCGGCCACTCCTCGACCGGCAGCAGGCAGGCCGCGTGCGACCAGTACTCGAACGCGCGCGGCGGCTGGGAGCCGGACTTCCAGTACGCGTCCTCGACCGTCGCCCGGCCGACGGCGCCGAGGCGGGCGTAGGGGATCAGCTCGTGGGAGCGGGCGAGGACCGAGATGGTGTCGAGCTGTACCGCGCCCAGGTGACGCAGGACTCCCCGGACACCGGAGCGGCGGTCGGGGGCACCCAGGAAGCCCTGGGCGCGCAGGGCGATGCGGCGGGCCTCGGCCGCCGAGAGGTCCGTGGACGGACGAGGGAGGGGCGTCATACGTCCGCACGATAGAGGGCGGCACTGACATCGATGCTGACACTCGGGATCCGGTGGCCGTGGCTCGGGCAGTGACTGACGCTCTGCCGGCCCGTCCTGCCGTGGTTCTCGGCAGGAACCGCAGGCCAGGTCTTCGCGGAACAGGCATCGGGGTGTGTCGATGGCCGGCCGGGGATGAGCCGGGCTGAGGGCCGGGAGTATCGCCGGGAGGGGACGGGGGCCGGTGGGGAAGGGTCCCGGTCGAACCCGTACAGGCCGCCCGGTACGTACGGGGCCGGTGCAATGGGCCCGTTTCCGGCGGGTCGACGAGAGGGCGGCGAAGGCCTCGTGGACGGCCTGCTTGCCGATGTTGCCGACGAGGGACCGGGCGGCCTCGTAGCCGGAGCCGCCCGGCGAGCCGGAGGGCGGCCCTGGGACCGGTGGGCCGCTACTCCGCGGCGGGCAGGTACTCCGCGGCGGGCAGGTACGGGGCCGTCGCCGCAAGGCCCAGGTCGCACGGGAGCAGGGAGCCGATCCAGCAGTCGCGCAGCACCCCCTTGTTGTTGAGCGCGGAGCGCAGGGTTCCCTCGACGACGAAGCCCGCCCGTTCCGCCACCGCGCGGGAGGCCCGGTTGCCGACCTCGGCGCGCCATTCCACGCGGTGGACGGAGATCTTCGTGAAGGCCCACCGTGAAACGGCGACCGCTGCCTCGGTGACGTAGCCGTGGCCGCGGTGCTCCTTGACGCCCCAGTAGCCGATCTCCCCCACCCCCAGGGACCGCATGGTGATGCCGAGCATGCCGGTGAGCTCTCCGGAGGGGAGGAAGGCGCCGAAGGTGAACATCGAACCGTTCGCCCAGCCGTCCGGGGCCATCTGCTCCGTGAAGCCCCGCGCGTGCTCGGGAAGGTACGGGGAGGGAACCGTGGTCCAGCGCTGGACGTCGGCGTCCTGGCAGGCGGCGTACACGGCGTCGGTGTCCTGCGGGCCGACCGTGCGCAGCAGGAGACGGTCCGTGGTGAGGGTGACGGGGTCCATCGGCCGATTCTGCTCACGGAGGAGAGCGCGGCGCCAACCCTTTGCGGTACGTGAGGAAACGATCACCCTTCGCACAATTCGACGGGTGGGGCGGCACCATCCGCAGCGGCCGGACGTTGTCTCTTCGGAGCAGCCGTGAAACAGATACGACGCTGTGCGCGGCCACCGTCACGGCAGGCCTCCCGGCGTGGTGGGGTCCTCGCATACGATGGCCGTTGCTCAGCAGTGAAACGGAAACCGACCGTCCCAGGCCCGACCGGCAAGGAGACCACCCCCCGTGTCCGTCCTCTCCAAGATCATGCGTGCAGGCGAAGGCAAGATCCTGCGCAAGCTGCACCGCATCGCGGGCCAGGTCAACTCCATCGAAGAGGACTTCGTCGACCTCTCCGACGCCGAGCTGCGGGCCCTCACCGATGAGTACAAGCAGCGGTATGCCGACGGTGAGAGCCTGGACGACCTGCTCCCCGAAGCCTTCGCCACCGTCCGTGAGGCCGCCAAACGCGTCCTGGGCCAGCGGCACTACGACGTGCAGATCATGGGCGGCGCCGCCCTGCACATGGGATACGTGGCCGAGATGAAGACCGGTGAGGGCAAGACCCTCGTCGGCACGCTGCCGGCGTATCTGAACGCCCTGTCGGGCAAGGGTGTCCACATCATCACGGTCAACGACTACCTGGCCGAGCGCGATTCCGAGATGATGGGCCGCGTCCACAAGTTCCTGGGCCTGGACGTCGGCTGCATCCTGGCCAACATGACTCCGGCCCAGCGCCGCGAGCAGTACGGCTACGACATCACCTACGGCACGAACAACGAGTTCGGCTTCGACTACCTGCGCGACAACATGGCGTGGTCCAAGGAGGAACTGGTCCAGCGCGGCCACAACTTCGCCATCGTCGACGAGGTCGACTCGATCCTCATCGACGAGGCCCGCACGCCGCTGATCATCTCCGGCCCGGCCGACCAGGCCACCAAGTGGTACGGAGACTTCGCCAAGCTGGTCAAGCGCCTCAAGCGCGGCGAGGCCGGCAACCCGCTCAAGGGCATCGAGGAGACCGGCGACTACGAGGTCGACGAGAAGAAGCGCACGGTCGCCATCCACGAGTCCGGAGTCGCCAAGGTCGAGGACTGGCTGGGCATCGACAACCTCTACGAGTCGGTCAACACCCCGCTGGTGGGCTACCTGAACAACGCCATCAAGGCGAAGGAGCTCTTCAAGAGCGACAAGGACTACGTGATCATCGACGACGAGGTCATGATCGTCGACGAGCACACCGGCCGTATCCTCGCGGGCCGCCGCTACAACGAGGGCATGCACCAGGCGATCGAGGCGAAGGAGGGGGTGCCGATCAAGGACGAGAACCAGACGCTCGCCACCATCACCCTCCAGAACTTCTTCCGCCTCTACAAGCGCCGCGACCACGACGACAAGGAACAGCCGGGCCTGTCCGGCATGACCGGTACGGCGATGACCGAGGCCGCCGAGTTCCACCAGATCTACAAGCTCGGCGTGGTCCCCATCCCGACCAACCGGGACATGATCCGCATGGACCAGGCGGACCTGATCTACCGCACCGAGGTCGCCAAGTTCGAGGCCGTCGTCGACGACATCGAGGAGAAGCACGGCAAGGGCCAGCCGATCCTGGTCGGCACCACCTCGGTGGAGAAGTCCGAGTACCTCTCGCAGCAGCTCAGCAAGCGCGGCATCCAGCACGAGGTGCTGAACGCCAAGCACCACGACCGTGAGGCGACGATCGTCGCCCAGGCCGGCCGCAGGGGCGCCGTCACCGTGGCGACCAACATGGCCGGCCGTGGTACGGACATCAAGCTGGGCGGCAACCCCGAGGACCTCGCCGAGGCGGAGCTGCGCCAGCGCGGCCTCGACCCCGAGGAGCACATCGAGGAGTGGGCACACGCCCTGCCGGAGGCGCTCGCGCGGGCCGAGGACGCGGTCAAGGCCGAGAAGGATGAGGTCGAGCGGCTCGGTGGTCTCTACGTACTCGGCACCGAGCGCCACGAGTCGCGGCGGATCGACAACCAGCTGCGCGGCCGTTCCGGCCGTCAGGGCGACCCCGGCGAGTCCCGCTTCTACCTCTCGCTCGGTGACGACCTGATGCGCCTGTTCAAGGCCCAGATGGTCGAGCGCGTGATGTCCATGGCGAACGTGCCGGACGACGTGCCGATCGAGAACAAGATGGTCACGCGCGCGATCGCGTCGGCCCAGTCGCAGGTCGAGACGCAGAACTTCGAGACCCGTAAGAACGTTCTGAAGTACGACGAGGTTCTCAACCGCCAGCGCGAGGTCATCTACGGCGAGCGGCGCCGTGTCCTGGAGGGCGAGGACCTGCAGGAGCAGATCCACCACTTCATGGACGACACCATCGACGCCTACGTCCAGGCGGAGACGGCCGAGGGCTTCCCCGAGGACTGGGACCTGGACCGGCTGTGGGGCGCCTTCAAGCAGCTCTACCCGGTCAGGATCACGGTCGAGGCGCTGGAGGAGGAGGCCGGCGACCGGGCCGGACTGACGGCGGAGTACATCGGCGACACGGTCAAGGACGACATCCGCGAGCAGTACGAGCAGCGTGAGGCGCAGCTCGGCTCGGAGATCATGCGTGAGCTGGAGCGCCGGGTCGTGCTGTCGGTCCTGGACCGCAAGTGGCGCGAGCACCTCTACGAGATGGACTACCTCCAGGAGGGCATCGGCCTGCGCGCGATGGCGCAGAAGGACCCCCTGGTCGAGTACCAGCGCGAGGGCTTCGACATGTTCACCGCGATGATGGACGGCATCAAGGAGGAGTCCGTCGGTTACCTGTTCAACCTGGAGGTCCAGGTCGAACAGCAGGTCGAGGAGGTCCTGGTCGAGGACGCCGGGCCGGAGCCGGCCGCGCAGGACGCGGTGCCCGCGCAGGCGGGCGCCCGGCCGGAGATCCGCGCCAAGGGGCTCGACGCCCCGCAGCGGCGGAACCTGCACTTCTCCGCGCCGACGGTGGACGGCGAGGGCGGCACCGTCGAGGGTGAGTTCGCCGAGGACGAGCCGGTGCGCTCCGAGGCCGACGGCCTCACGCGCGCCGAGCGCCGCAAGCAGGCGCGGGGCGGACGCCGCCGCAAGAAGTGACCGCGGCTCCACCGGAGGCGTGAGCTGCCGGTGGAGAGACGGGCCGCGGCCGAGGGCCGGGCACCCCAGGGGTGCCCGGCCCTCGGGCGTCGTACGGGGCCGGGCGGGGGTGTACGGGGCTCAGTGGCCGTGCGGGGCCGGGCGGGGGCCGCCCAGCTCCACGGCGGTGCAGCGCCAGCGCAGGTCGTTGCCCTGTTCGAGGCGGAAGGCCATGGCCCGCAGCCTGTCGCCCGCGCCGATCCGGGCGAACACCTCGAGGGCACCCTCGCGGGGGACGTAGTAGCCGATGTCGCGCACGACCGGGCGGGCACCGCGGGTGCGCAGCGGACCGCGCTCGGCGAGGTCCGCCAGCTCGTCGTAGGCGCGGCCCGCGGTGTGCCGGAGCATGGAGTGGACGGGCCGCTGACCGCTCAGGACGGCGAGGAGCAACTCGGCGAAGTGGTCGGTGGGGCGGGGCTGCGGGACGGGCCGGCGGGGGGTCTGGACGGACACCCGGGAGGCGGCGGGAGCCGGCTCCGGCACAGGGCCGACGGCCGGCACAGGGCCGACGGCCGGCACAGGGCCGACGGCCGGCGCGGGAGCGGCGGCGAGGTGCGGGGGCCGGGGCGTGGCGGGCCGATGCGGAGCGCGGGCGGGGACGGTCCTCACGGCGCGCACGGACGCCTCCTGCGCGGGGTCGGCGGGCCGTGGCAGCGGCAGGCGACGAGGGCGTCCGGGTGTCGCCGGGGCTGTCGTGGCGAAGGACGGCGGGCGGTTGTCGGCGGGGCGGGTGGAAGTGGCGCGGGGCGGGGGAGAGGGGCGGTCCTCGCCGTGCGGAGGGGCGGGGGCGGTGCCTCCGGCGGGGATGCGCGGCGGGGTGGTGCCGTTCGGGCGGCGCGTGTCGCGGCGTCCGGGAGGGCGCGTGCCGGTGCGGCGCTGAGCTCTGGTCATGACCTTGTTCATGGGACCCCGTTCAACGGGCCGGGCAGCGCCGCCGGCCGGGGGCCGGGGCGATACCAGGCAGTAACTTCGTGGTGGTGATCTTCTACGGGGCGGCGGAGGGTGGCGGCAAGGAGCCGTGAGCCGTGTCGGGGCGGTCGGAGGGTTCACTTATCCGAGTGAACGACACCCGGTCGACCCTGTACGGGAGCGGGCGGGCCGGGTGAGTTCCGGGCCCGGAGTGGACGCCGTCGAGGGGATGGGCGGCAACCCGATGGGGGACGCCCGCACGTATCCTGAGGGCCCACCTGGCCGGATGCGGCCGCTCCTCTCCCCGAGGTGCCCCGCGGTCCCCGGCGGACCCCCGACCACGAAAGCGGCCGACATGCGCGTCTACGTCCCCCTGACCCTCTCCGGCCTCGCCGAGGCGTACCGGACGGGAGAGCTGGGCGCGGGGCCGTTCCCCGCCTACGGCGTGACGCCCGCGCTGCGCGAGTGGTACCGCTCCGAGGACCTCGAGGAACTGGAGTACGCGGCGCTGGGCCGTGCCGCGCTGGCCTCGCTACGGCTGCTGGCGGCGGACGCCGGCGCCCCGCGGCGCAGGGTCGTGGTCGCCGTGGACGTACCCGACCGGGCGGCCTCGGCCGTCGCTGCCGGCCCCGGTGAGCTGCGGGTCGACGGGCCCGTACGGCTGGACCGGGCGGCGGCGGTGCACGTGGACGAGGCGGACGCGGAGCCGGACGTGACGTCCGCCGCGCAGGCCCTGCCCACGGCGGACGCCGGGGACGCCGACGCACAGTCCGCCGTGGACGGGGCGGAGGACCACGCACTGCTGTGGTACGCCACGCAGGAGATCCCGAACCTGGTGGGGCCGACGGCCTAGGCGCAACAGCGAGGGGCGGGCCCGTGCGGGCCGTGGAGCACGCCGGCGGGGCGGGGGCCCGGGACGGGCCCGCGACTCCTGGGCGGGCTGCGGACCGGCGGTTGTCCAGGGCCCGGTGCCCGGGGGGGCGGGGCCGGTGCGACCGGTCCCGCGGTGGTGGAGTGCGTGGGTCGTCCGGGCCACCTGCCCGAAGGGCCGGGACAGGGTGCGCGGGCCGGGGTCCTCGGGCGGGACACCGGGTTCGCCGTCGGGTTCGGCGTCGTGCTTGTGGTCGTCGGATACGGAGCCGACCTGCTGTTCTCCCCGATGTCAGTGGCGGCGGGTACGTTCTTTCCATGGGGTTGCACAGGGACGCGCACATCGTCTGGGACTGGAACGGCACGCTGTTCCACGACGTCGACGCGGTCATCGGGGCGACGAACGCGGCCTTCGCCGAGCTGGGACTGGAGCCGCTCACGCCGGAGCGGTACCGGGAGCTGTACTGCGTGCCGGTGCCGAAGTTCTACGAGCGGCTGATGGGGCGGCTGCCCACCGAGACCGAGTGGGAGCTGATGGACGTGACCTTCCACCGGTACTACACCGAGCACCGGGTGCGGTGCGCGCTCACCGAGGGCGCGGCGGAGCTGCTGGCCGGATGGACGTCGGCGGGGCGCAGCCAGTCGATCCTCAGCATGTACGGCCACGAGGACCTGGTGCCCCTGGTCCGGGGCTTCGGCATCGAGCCGCACTTCATACGCGTCGACGGGCGGACCGGACCGTCCGGTGGCGGCAAGTCCGAGCACATGGTGCGGCACCTCGGCACGCTGTCCGGCGTGGACCCGGCGCGCACGGTGGTGATCGGTGACGCCGCCGACGACGCGCTGGCCGCACGGCACGTGGGGGCGTCAGCCGTGCTCTACACCGGTGGTTCGCACAGCAGAGCGAGCCTCGAGAGGGTGGGGGTGCCGGTGGTGGACACGCTGGCGGAGGCCGTCGAGGAAGCGGAACGCCTGGCGAGCTGAACCGGGTGCCGGGCGTCACGGTAAGGGGCGGACGGCGGGCGGGAAACGGACGGAGGGCGATCCGGTGACACCGGGCGCGCACTGTGCAGAACGTCAAAGTTCCACCCCCTGTTTTGTACACATACGGCTCATGACGGGTCCCCCGCGAGGGGCGATAGCCTGGGTGGCGTGATCAGCGCGATAGCTCGCGGGGGCCTTGTCGTCCCTGCTGTGCGCCCGGCGAGCACGGACGACATCCGTGGCCGGGCGGCGCTCGCTGGTTCTCGCGGGCGGGACGGGACCCGGAGGGTCTCCGGGACGTGCCGCATCCCCCGGGTTCAACCGTCGCCGAGAGCAGTGTCACACCCGTCGGGCGCGTCGAAATGGGCAGAGAGGCCCCCGCTCGTCTCGTCCTGCGGCATAGCGTCGGTACGGAGCGGACACCCCGCCACGTACCACCGCACCGCGGGGGCAGAGACCGTACTTCCTTCTACGTCACGCAACGGCGCGCGACAGGAGCCAGAGGACAATGCAGACCAAGCTGGACGAAGCAAAGGCCGAGCTGCTCGAAAAGGCTGCCCGGGTAGCTGAGAACAGCCCGGCCGGGGGGAAACTGCCGGCCGGGACGACGGACAAGGGCATGCCCGACCGGGACACCGTGCTCGCGTTCCTCCAGCGCTACTACCTGCACACCGCCCCGGAGGACCTTGTCGGCCGCGACCCGGTCGACGTCTTCGGAGCCGCCGTCTCCCACTTCCGGCTGGCCGAGAACCGTCCCCAGGGCACGGCCAGCGTCCGGGTCCACACCCCGACCGTCGAGGAGAACGGCTGGACGTGCAGCCACTCCGTCGTCGAGGTGGTCACGGACGACATGCCCTTCCTCGTGGACTCCGTCACCAACGAGCTGACCCGGCAGGGCCGCGGCATCCACGTCGTCATCCACCCGCAGGTGGTGGTGCGCCGCGACCTCACCGGCAAGCTGATCGAGGTGCGCGCCGAACCCGCCGGGGGCGGGCTGCCGCACGACGCCCATGTCGAGTCCTGGATCCACGTCGAGACCGACCGGGAGACCGACCGCGGGGACCTCAAACAGATCACCGTCGACCTGCTGCGCGTCCTGTCCGACGTCCGCGAGGCCGTCGAGGACTGGGGCAAGATGCGGCAGGCGGCGACCCTGCTGGCCGACGGCCTGCCGGACGAACCCGTCCCCGCCGACGTGCCGGGCGGGCAGGTGGAGGAGGCCCGGGAACTGCTGCGCTGGCTCGCCGACGACCACTTCACCTTCCTCGGCTACCGCGAGTACCAGCTGCGCGACGACGACTCGCTGGCCGCCGTCCCCGGCACCGGCCTCGGCATACTGCGCTCCGACCCGCACCATCTCACCGACGACGGCCACCCGGTCAGCCCGTCCTTCGAGCGGCTGCCCGCCGACGCCCGCGCCAAGGCGCGCGAGCACAAGCTGCTCGTCCTGACCAAGGCCAACAGCCGGGCCACCGTGCACCGGCCGTCCTACCTGGACTACATCGGCGTCAAGAAGTTCGACGCGGACGGCAACGTCGTCGGCGAGCGCCGCTTCCTCGGGTTGTTCTCCTCCGCCGCCTACACCGAGTCCGTCCGCCGGGTCCCGGTGATCCGCCGCAAGGTCGAGGAGGTCCTCGAACGCGCCGGCTTCTCGCCGCACAGCCACGACGGACGCGACCTGCTGCAGATCCTGGAGACCTACCCGCGCGACGAGCTCTTCCAGACCCCGACCGACGAGCTCCGGGCCATCGCCACCTCGGTGCTCTACCTCCAGGAGCGCCGACGCCTCAGGCTCTACCTGCGCCAGGACGAGTACGGGCGCTACTACTCCGCCCTCGTCTACCTCCCGCGCGACCGCTACACCACCGGTGTGCGGCTGAGGATCATCGACATCCTCAAGGAGGAGCTCGGCGGCATCAGTGTCGACTTCACCGCCTGGAACACCGAGTCGATCCTCTCCCGGCTGCACTTCGTGGTCCGCGTCCCGCAGGGCACCGAGCTGCCTCAGCTCTCCGACCACGACCGCGAGCGCATCGAGGCCCGGCTCGTCGAGGCCGCCCGCTCCTGGGCCGACGGCTTCGGCGAGGCCCTCACCGCCGAACTGGGCGAGGAGCGCGCCGCCGAACTGCTGCGCCGCTACTCGGGCGCCTTCGCCGAGGGGTACAAGGCCGACCACACCCCGCGCGGCGCCGTCGCCGACCTGGTACGGCTCGAACAGCTCGACGACGAGAAGAACTTCGAGTTCAGCCTGTACGAGCCGGTGGGCGCGTCCCCCGAGGAGCGCCGCTTCAAGATCTACCGCAAGGGTGAGGCCGTCTCCCTCTCCGCCGTGCTGCCCGTGCTCCAGCGGCTCGGCGTCGAGGTCGTCGACGAGCGGCCCTACGAGCTGCGCTGCTCCGACCGCAGCGTGGCCTGGATCTACGACTTCGGGCTGCGGCTGCCCAGGGCCCCCGGCGGCGCCGACTACCTCGGCGACGACGCCCGTGAGCGGTTCCAGGACGCCTTCGCGGCGACCTGGACCGGCAAGGCGGAGAACGACGGCTTCAACACCCTCGTGCTGAGCGCCGGGCTCACCTGGCGGCAGGCGACGGTGCTGCGCGCGTACGCCAAGTACCTGCGCCAGGCGGGTTCCACCTTCAGCCAGGACTACATGGAGGACACCCTCCGCAACAACGTCCACACCACCCGGCTGCTCGTCTCCCTCTTCGAGGCGCGGATGGCGCCGGAGCGGCAGGGCGCCGGGTTCGAGCTGGTGGACGCGCTGCTGGAGGAGCTCGACGCCGCCCTCGACCAGGTCGCCTCGCTCGACGAGGACCGCATCCTGCGCGCCTTCCTCACGGTGATCAAGGCGACGCTGCGCACCAACTTCTTCCAGGGGACGAACGGCGGTCACCCGCACGACTACGTCTCCATGAAGTTCGACCCGCAGGCCATGCCCGACCTGCCGGCGCCGCGTCCGGCGTTCGAGATCTGGGTGTACTCGCCGCGGGTCGAGGGCGTGCACCTGCGGTTCGGCAAGGTCGCCCGCGGAGGCCTGCGCTGGTCGGACCGCCGGGAGGACTTCCGCACCGAGATCCTGGGTCTGGTCAAGGCGCAGATGGTGAAGAACACCGTCATCGTGCCGGTCGGCGCGAAGGGCGGCTTCGTCGCCAAACAGCTGCCGGACCCGTCCGTGGACCGTGACGCCTGGATGGCCGAGGGTGTCGCCGCGTACAGGACGTTCATCTCGGCGCTGCTCGACATCACCGACAACATGGTGGCCGGCGAGGTCGTGCCCCCGGTGGACGTCGTCCGGCACGACGGGGACGACACCTATCTCGTCGTCGCGGCCGACAAGGGCACCGCCAGGTTCTCCGACACCGCCAACGAGGTCGCCGAGGCCTACGACTTCTGGCTCGGCGACGCCTTCGCCTCCGGCGGCAGCGCCGGATACGACCACAAGGGCATGGGCATCACGGCCCGTGGCGCCTGGGAGTCCGTCAAGCGCCACTTCCGGGAACTGGGCGTGGACACCCAGAGCCAGGACTTCACGGTCGTCGGCATCGGCGACATGTCCGGCGACGTCTTCGGCAACGGCATGCTGCTCAGCGAGCACATCCGGCTGGTCGCCGCCTTCGACCACCGGCACATCTTCATCGACCCCGCCCCGGACGCGGCCGCCTCGTACGCCGAGCGCCGCCGCCTGTTCGACCTGCCGCGCAGCTCCTGGGAGGACTACGACACCGGCCTGCTGTCGGCCGGCGGCGGCGTGTTCCCGCGCAGCGCCAAGTCCATCCCGGTCAACACGCAGATCCGCGAGGCCCTCGGCATCGAGTCCGGAGTCACCAAGATGACCCCGGCGGACCTGATGAAGGCCATCCTCAAGGCGCCGGTGGACCTGCTGTGGAACGGCGGCATCGGCACGTACGTCAAGGCGGCGAGCGAGTCCAGCGCCGACGTCGGCGACAAGGCCAACGATCCCATCCGCGTCGACGGCAAGGACCTGCGGGTCGACGTCGTCGGCGAGGGCGGCAACCTGGGCATGACCCAGCTCGGCCGGATCGAGTTCGCGCTGAACGGCGGCCGGATCAACACCGACGCCATCGACAACAGCGCCGGCGTGGACACCTCCGACCACGAGGTGAACATCAAGATCCTGCTCAACACCCTGGTCACGGACGGCGACATGACGGTCAAGCAGCGCAACAGGCTGCTCGCCTCGATGACCGACGAGGTCGGCGGGATGGTGCTGCGCGCCAACTACGCGCAGAACACCGCCATCGCCAACGCCCTGGCCCAGTCGAAGGACATGCTCCACGCCCAGCAGCGCTTCATGAAGCACCTGGTGCGCGAGGGCCACCTCGACCGGGCCCTGGAGTTCCTGCCCGCCGACCGCCAGATCCGCGAGCGGCTGAGCGCCGGGCAGGGCCTGACCGGTCCGGAGACGGCCGTGCTGATGGCGTACACGAAGATCACGGTCGCCGACGAACTGCTGCGCACCTCACTGCCCGACGACCCGTATCTCAAGGTGCTGCTGCACTCCTACTTCCCGGCCCCGCTGCGCGAGCAGTTCCCCGACCGGATCGACGCGCACCCGCTGCGCCGCGAGATCACCACGACCGTCCTGGTCAACGACACGGTCAACACGGGCGGTACGACGTATCTGCACCGGATGCGGGAGGAGACCGGTGCCTCGCTCGAGGAGATCGTCCGGGCCCAGACCGCGGCCCGCGCGATCTTCCGTGCCGCCACGGTGTGGGACGGGGTCGAGGCCCTCGACACGTCGGTCGCGGCGGACGTCCAGACCCGGATCAGGCTGCACTCGCGCCGGCTGGTGGAGCGCGGCACGCGCTGGCTGCTGAACAACCGGCCGCAGCCGCTGGAGCTCGAGGAGACGGTGACGTTCTTCGCCGAGCGCGTCGAGCTGGTCTGGTCGCAGCTGCCGAAGCTGCTGCGCGGCGCGGACCTGAAGTGGTTCCAGAAGATACACGACGAGCTGACGGGCGTCGGCGTCCCGTCGGAACTCGCCACCCGTGTGGCCGGGTTCTCCTCCGCGTTCGCGGCGATCGACATCGTCTCGGTGGCCGACCGCATGGGCAAGGATCCGCTGGACGTCGGCGAGGTGTACTACGACCTCGCCGACCGGCTGCGCATCACCCAGCTGATGGACAGGATCAGCGAGCTGCCCCGCGCCGACCGCTGGCAGTCCATGGCCCGCGCGGCGATCCGGGAGGACCTCTACGCGGCGCACTCGGCGCTCACGGCCGACGTGCTCGCGGCGGGCAACGGCACGGCGACACCGGAGCAGCGGTTCAAGGTGTGGGAGGCGAAGAACGAGGCCATCATCGGCCGGGCCCGCACCACCCTGGACGAGATCCAGAGCTCGGACACCTTCGACCTGGCGAACCTGTCGGTGGCGATGCGGACGATGCGGACGCTGCTGCGCTCGCACTCGTAAGGCAGCACGCGCCCGCCCGCCCACGGCTCACAGCCCGCGGGGGCGGCCCCGGACCATCGTGTCCGGGGCCGCCCCCGCGGCGTTGCGGTTGCCGGTGCTCAGGCGGGCTTTGAAACGGGCTGGGGGTCCGTCTCCGGCTTCGGCTTCGTCTTCGGCTTCGGGGCGGGCTTGCGGGCCTTGTCCGGGCCGCCGGTAAACTTCTCGTACTCCTTGAGGACCTCGTCCGTCGGGCCGTCCATGCGCAGTTCGCCGCGCTCCAGCCACAGCACGCGGTCGCAGGTGTCGCGGATGGACTTGTTGCTGTGGCTGACCAGGAACACCGTCCCGGCGTGCCGGCGCAGCTCGCGGATGCGGCCCTCGGAACGCTTCTGGAAGGACCGGTCGCCGGTGGCCAGCGCCTCGTCGACCAGGAGGACGTCGTGGTCCTTCGCGGCGGCGATGGAGAAGCGCAGCCGGGCGGCCATGCCGGAGGAGTAGGTGCGCATCGGCAGGGTGATGAAGTCGCCCTTCTCGTTGATGCCGGAGAAGTCGACGATCTCCTGGTAGCGCTCCCGGACCTGCTCGCGGGACATGCCCATCGCGAGCCCGCCCAGCATGACGTTGCGCTCGCCGGTGAGGTCGTTCATTAGGGCGGCGTTGACGCCGAGGAGGGAGGGCTGGCCGTCGGTGTAGATCCGGCCGTTCTCCACCGGGAGCAGTCCGGCGACGGCCTTGAGCAGGGTCGACTTGCCCGAGCCGTTGGTGCCGATGAGGCCGATGGCCTCGCCCCGGTAGGCGACGAAGGACACGTTGCGCACCGCGTGGACCTTGCGCACACCGGAGGCCTTCTCGGTCTTGCGGCGGCGCACGATGCGGTTGAGGGCGGCGGTGGCGCTGCCGCGTCCGGCGCCGGTGCCGTTGACCCGGTAGACGATGTCGACGCCGTCGGCGACGACGGTGGGGATCTTCTCGTCGGTGTTGTCAGCCACGGCCGTAGGTCTCCTCAGCCTTCCAGAAGTACACGAAACCGATCACCCCGGCCAGCAGTGCCCACCCCACCGCGAACGCCCACACGTGCGGCGGCAGGTACGAGGAGCCGTAACCGTCGATCAGCGCGAAGCGGACCAGGTCCATGTAGACCGCGGCCGGGTTCAGCTGCAGGACGTCGGCGAGCCAGTGGGGGACGTCCTTGTCGGCGAGCATCGCCGGGATGCTGAACATGACGCCCGAGGCGTACATCCAGGTGCGCAGCACGAACGGCATCAGCTGGGCCAGGTCCGGGGTCCTGCTGCCCAGGCGCGCGAAGACGAGTGCGAGGCCGGTGTTGAAGACGAACTGGAGCAGCAGCGCGGGGACGACCAGCAGCCAGGACAGTGCCGGCATGCTGCCGAACGCCATCACCACGACGACCAGGACGATCATCGCGTACAGCAGTTGCTGGAGCTGCTGCAGCGCGAAGGAGACGGGCAGGGAGGCCCGCGGGAAGTGCAGAGCCCGCACCAGGCCGAGGTTGCCGGAGATGGCACGCACCCCGGCGAGGACCGAGCTCTGCGTGAACGTGAACACGAACACGCCCGTCACCAGGAACGGGACGTAGACGTCGCTCGGGATGCCCCGGCGGGCGCCCAGCAGCAGGCCGAAGATGAAGAAGTACACGGCCGCGTTCAGCAGCGGCGTGGCCACCTGCCACAGCTGGCCGAGCTTGGCCTGGCTGTACTGCGCGGTCAGCTTCGCCCGGGAGAAGGCGAGGATGAAGTGCCGGCGTGCCCACAGTTCGCGGACGTAGGCGGGCAGGGTGGGGCGGGCGCCACTGACCGTGAGGCCGTGGCGGGCGGCGAGGGCGGGGAGGTCGTCCTCGGCGGCCGGGTGGACCGGTGCGGGAGGCGGTGTGTGGAGGACCTGACTCACATCCGCTGCTTTCGCTAGGGGGGGTTGGGGGAGACGGCGGGGTGGTGCGGTGCCGGGTTCCGCCCGGTGTTTCCCCGCGCGTCGTCGCGCGTTCACCTACGTCGGGACGGCACCGTATCGTCGCAACGTGAGCGTAGGCCGAACGTGCGTTGGAACGCAACCGTTTCGTCGTGACGGCCCAGGGTCGGCCGGGCCGATCCGAACCCGCTCCCGTGCCTGGCTGTGATGGATCGGTGTACGTGCCGTCGTCGGAACGGGTCCGTATCGTCGTCACGCCCTATGCTGGTCCGCATGACGACGAACGCCGAGGAGCCCCAGCCGCCTCCGCGCCGCAGGGCTCCCGCCGGGGCGGCCGTACTGCGCGAGGACGTGACGGAGGCGATCAGGGCGGCCGTCTTCGAGGAACTCGCGGCCGTCGGCTACGCGCGGATGTCCATCGAGGGCATCGCACGCCGCGCGGGCGTCGGCAAGACCGCCGTGTACCGCCGCTGGCGTTCCAAACTGCACCTGGTCCTGGACCTGGTCTCGGCGATCGCCGTACAGGGCCTTCCCGCGCCGGACACCGGCTCCCTGGAGGGTGACCTGCGGCTGCTGTACGAGGTCACCTCGCGCGCCCTGCGCCACCCCGTCGCCTCGCAGATCCTCCCCGACCTCCAGGCCGAGGCCGCCCGCAACCCCGACATCGCCGAGGCGCTGCAGAAGGCGCTGCGGGAGGGCCAGGACGGGGTCGCCAAGGGCGTCGTCGCGGCGGCGCAGGAGCGGGGCGAGATGCGCCCCGGCGTCGACCACGCCCTGGCCCTCGACCTGATCTCGGGCCCGCTGTACTGGCGCTCGGTGGTCATCCGCAACCCGAAACTCCCGAAGGGCCACCTGGCAGCACTGGCGAGGGCGACGACGGCGGCGCTCAGGGCGCTGTAGGGCAGGACGTGGTCAGGCCCCGTGGTGCAGGCGCTGCCAGCCCGACCAGGCCGAGGTGATCATGTCGTCGACGCTGTGGCGGGCCTTCCAGCCGAGTTCGGTGGCGGCGCGGTCGGACGAGGCGACGACGCTCGCCGGGTCGCCGGGGCGGCGGGGGGCGATCGTGGGCCGGAGGCCGTGGCCGGTGAGGGTGTTGATGCGGTCGATCATGTCCCGGACCGAGACGCCCTCGCCGCGGCCGACGTTGAGGATGAGGTCCCGGCCGGGTGCGGTGCGCAGCGCGCGTGCCGCCGCCACGTGCGCCTCGGCCAGGTCGACGACGTGGATGTAGTCGCGGACGCAGGTGCCGTCCGGGGTCGGATAGTCGTCGCCGAACACCTGCGGGGGCTCGTTCGCGGTCAGCTTCTCGAAGACCATGGGGACGAGGTTGTGGACGCCCGTGTCGGCGAGCTCCGGGCGCGCGGCGCCCGCCACGTTGAAGTAGCGCAGGCAGGCCGTGGACAGGCCTGCCGCCCGGCCCGTGGCGCGGACCAGCCACTCGCCGGCCAGCTTCGTCTCGCCGTAGGGGGACATCGGCAGGCAGGGGGTGTCCTCGGTGACCAGCCCGGCGCCGGAGGGCGGCGTGCCGTACACCGCCGCCGACGACGAGAACACGAAGGACGACGTCGCGTCGGCCGCCGTCACCGCCTCCAGCAGGACACGCAGGCCCTCGACGTTCTCCCGGTAGTAGTGCAGGGGATGTCCCACCGACTCGCCCACCTGCTTCTTCGCCGCCAGGTGCACGACGCCGGTGACCTCGTGGTCGGCGAGGGCGCGTGCCACCCGCTCGCCGTCCAGGACCGAGCCGACCACCAGCGGTATGCCGTCCGGCACGCGGTCGGGGATGCCGGTGGACAGGTCGTCGTACACCACCGCCCGTTCCCCCGCCTCGGTCATCACGCGTACGACGTGCGCCCCGATGTAACCGGCGCCGCCGGTGATCAACCAGGTCATGTGTGGCCGTCCCCTCGTCGTTGGCCCCGGGGCGGTGCGGTGGGTGGTCGGTCTCCACCGTGCGTCCGGCCCCCGCCGTACGTCAGGATCCTAGGCGCCGTTCGCCGCCGCCGTGTCCAGTGCGGTGGTGAGCCGGTCCAGACGGGCCCTCAGATCCTCGATCTCGTCGAACCCGGAGCCGGTCGCGGTGGCGATCCGGCGCGGGACGTCGAGGGCACGCTCGCGCAGCGCGACACCCTTCTCGGTGGGCCGCACCTCCACCGAGCGCTCGTCGCGCGCGCTACGCTCCCTGTGGACCAGGCCCGCCGCCTCCAGTCGCTTGAGCAGCGGGGACAGCGTGCCGGAGTCGAGCCGCAGGTGCTCGCCGAGCGTCTTGACGGGCAGCGTGCCGTGCTCCCAGAGGACCAGCATCACCAGGTACTGCGGGTAGGTGAGGCCGAGGTCCTTGAGGACCACGCGGTACACGCCGTTGAAGGCGCGGGAGGCGGACTGCAGGGAGAAGCAGATCTGCTGGTCGAGGCGGAGCCAGTCGCCGGCGGGCCCGGGTGGCCGGGCGGTCGACTCCGGGGCCGGTCCGGGGTTCGGGGTCGGTGTCATGACTCCAGGGTAACTCTTTCGAGCCATTTAGTTGTGCGCAATTTAGTTGTGTGCTTTGCTTGGGATCGTGTGGAGGCCGGGACCACCGACGGACCGGCCGCCGCACGACCACCACTCGAGAGGGAAGGGTTCCCATGGACGCGCTCTACACCGCTGTCGCCACCGCCACCCACGGCCGCGACGGCCGCGCCGTCACCTCCGACGGCAAGCTGGACCTCGGCCTCAGCGCCCCCGTGGAGCTGGGCGGCAACGGCGAGGGCACCAACCCGGAGCAGCTGTTCGCCGCCGGTTACGCGGCCTGCTTCGGCAGCGCCCTCGGCCTGGTCGGCCGGGCCGCCAAGGTGGACGTCAGCGAGGCCGCGGTGACCGCCGAGGTCGGCATCGGCAAGCACGGCGAGGGCTTCGCGCTCGCCGTGACGCTGCGCGTCGAACTGCCCGACGCCGTGGACCAGGAGACCGGACGCAAGCTGGTCGAGCAGGCCCACCAGGTCTGCCCCTACTCCAACGCCACCCGCGGCAACATCCCGGTCGAGCTCGTCATCGAGTAGTCCACGGCACCGCTCCCGGCCCCGCTTCGGGCCCCGGCGCGTACGACGCGTCCGGGCCCCTGCGCGGTACGTCACTTCACCGCGCCCGCCATCACGCCGGAGACGAACTGCCGCTGGAAGGCGAAGAACACGGCCAGCGGGATCACCATCGAGATGAACGCGCCCGGCGCCAGCACGTCGATGTTGTTGCCGAACTGCCGTACCTGCGTCTGCAGCGCGACTGTGATCGGCTGGCTCCCGGAGTCCGTGAAGATCAGCGCGATCAGCATGTCGTTCCACACCCACAGGAACTGGAAGATGCCCAGCGAGGCGATCGCCGGTCCGCCCAGCGGCATCACCACCCGTGCGAACAGGCGCAGTTCACCGGCTCCGTCCAGCCGGGCCGCCTCCAGCAACTCCTTCGGGATCTCCGCGAAGAAGTTGCGCAGCAGGAACACCGCGAACGGCAGACCGAAGCCGACGTGGAACAGGATCACGCCGGCGATCGAGCCGAAGACACCGATGGCGCCGAAGAGTTCGGCGATCGGGATCAACGCCACCTGCACCGGCACCACCAACAGCCCCACCACGCCCAGGAACCACCAGTCCCGGCCCGGGAACTCCATCCAGGCGAAGGCGTATCCGGCCAGCGAGCCGATCACCACCACCAGCACCGTCGCCGGGACGGTGATGTACACCGTGTTCACCAGGGAGCCGGTGATGTCGTCGTTCTCCAGCAGGGTCTCGTAAGCGCCGAAGGTGAGCTGCGACGGCTCGGTGAACACCGTCCACCAGCCGTCGGCGGCCATGTCCCGCGGGGTGCGCAGACTGGCCAGCAGCAGACCGATCGTCGGGACCAGCCAGAACAGGCCGACGACGATCAGGAAGACGCGGACCAGTCCGCCGCTCACCCACTCGCCGAGCCTCGAACCCAGTGACCGCTCGGCCTTGACGGCGCCGACAGGCGGCGGGGCCGCCCCGGTCACCCTGCCGGCGTCCGCGCTCATCGCCGTACCTCCCGCCTCAGCCGCCGCACGTTGAACCACATCACCGGGATCACCAGAAGCAGCAGGAACACCGCGATCGCGCTGGCGATGCCCGGCTGGTCCTCGGAGAAGCCCTTGCGGTACAGCTCCAGCGCGAGAACGTTCGCGTCGTCCTGGGAGGAGCCGGGCGCGATGATGAACACCAGGTCGAACACCTTGAGCACATTGATCATCAGAGTGACGGTGACCACCGCGAGCACCGGCGCCAGCATCGGCACCGTGATCCGCCGGAACACCTGCCACTCGTTGGCGCCGTCGACCCGCGCGGCCTCCAGCAGTTCCCGCGGCATGCCCGCGAGCCCGGCCGCGATCAGCACCATCGCGAAGCCCGCCCACATCCAGATGTACGAGCCGATGACGGCCGGTGTGACCAGCGACGGGCCCAGCCAGTCCAGGCCGTTGTACGGCTCCTGGAAGTTGCTCGCCGGCAGCCGGAGCTGTGCGCCGTCCGCCTTCGCCGACAGGGAGAACGTGCCGTCGGCGCCCGCCGTGGCCGTCTCCACCACCGTGCCGTCCCTGACCGCCTCGATTCTCATGCCGGGATAGCCCAGCTCGTCCGCGTCGACACCGTTCAGCGTGCCGACGCCCTTGCCGCGGGTGAAGTCCTGCCAGGTCGTGCCGGTGATCCGGTCCGCCTCCGGCTTCGGCGCCGCCGCCCGCTCGGCGTCGTCGGGGATCAGGTCCGGGGCGACACCGACCAGCGGCAGCGTGACGGTCTCACCGACGTTCACCGTTGCCCTGGTGACGAAGGCGCCGCCGCCGGCCGCCTCCAGCGGCGACTCACGGCCGGGGTGGGCCTTCGGATACGCCGACGACTGGGCGAAGGTGTCGTGCACGCCCACCCACACCGCGTTCGCCACGCCCTTGTCCGGGTCCTGGTCGTACACCAGACGGAAGATGATGCCCGCGGCCAGCATCGAGATCGCCATCGGCATGAAGACGACCAGCTTGAACGCCGTTCCCCAGCGGATCCGTTCGGTCAGCACCGCGAAGATCAGGCCGAGCGCGGTGGCGACCGTCGGCGCGAACACCACCCAGACGACGTTGTTCTTCAGGGCGGTGCGGATGCCGTCGTCGGTGAACAGGGCCCGGTAGTTGTCGAATCCGGCGAATCCGTCGCCGGACTGGTCGTAGAAGCTGCGGACGACGGAGTACCCGATCGGGTAGACCACGAGCGCACCGAGCAGCAGCAGCGCGGGCAGCAGGAACAGCGCCGCCACGGTTGTGCGGGTGCCGGTGACGCTCCTGCGCGGCTGGGGAGCAGCAGGGGCCCCGGAGGGCCCCGCCGCCGTGTCCGACGCCATCGCCGGCTCAGTTCCCGTACGCCGCGGCCGCGTCGGCCTCCAGCTGCCGCTGGGCGCCCGCGATGTCCTTCGGGTTCTTCAGGAAGTCCTGGAGCGCCTTCCACTCGCCCTTGCCGGGAGTGCCGCCGAAGGCCTGCGGGGCCTGGTCGGACATGTCGAAACGGAAGTCGTCCCCGGCGTCGACGAGCGCCTGGGCCATCTTCCGCTGCACCTCGTTCGGATACGCCGAGTTCGGCACGTTCCTGTTCGGCGAGAGGTAGCCGCCCAGCTTCGCCTGGATACCGGCGGCGTCCGGGGAGGCGAGAAACGTCGCCAGCGCCTGCGCCGCCTTCGAGTCCTCGAGGATCACGGCCGCGTCGCCGCCGGACACCACGGGCGGGCTGTCACCGACCGAGGGGAACGGGAACACCTTCGCGTCCGTGCCGACCCGGGCCTCGGTCTCGCCGATGTTCACCTGGACGAAGTCGCCCTCGTAGACCATGCCCGCCTTGGGCTGGTCGCCACCGGTGAAGGTCTGCGTCACGGAGGCCGGGAACTCGGTCTGCAGCGCGCCGTCCGGGCCGCCCGCGAGGTAGTCCGGCTTGCCCCAGATCTCCGCCAGCGTGGTCAGCGCGTCCTTCACGGACGGGTCCGTCCACTTGATCTCGTGCGCGGCGAGCTGGTCGTACTTCTCCGGGCCCGCCTGGGAGAGGTAGACGTTCTCGAACCAGTCGGTGAGCGTCCAGCCGTCGGCGCCGCCGACCGAGAACGGGGTGACACCGGAGTCGTAGACGGTCTGCGCCGTGGTGAGCAGGTCCTGCCAGGTCGTCGGCTCGCTCGCGCCCGCGTTCTCGAAGACCTGGGCGTTGTACCAGATCAGCGACTTGTTGGCGGCCTTGTAGTAGACGCCGTACGGCGTGCCGTCGACCGAACCGATGTCCTGCCAGCCCTGCGAGTAGTTCTTCTTGAGCTCCGCCCGCGCCTCGGCGCCCAGCGGCTTGGCCCAGCCCTTCTCCACGGCCTGCTTGACGGCGCCCGGCTGCGGCAGCAGCGCCACGTCGGGCGGGGCGCCACCCGCGATCTTCGAACCCAGGAAGTTGACGATGGGGTCCTGGGCGGGAACGAACGTCACCTTCGCGCCGGTGCGCTGCTCGAACTCCGCGAGAACCTTCTTGAAGTTGTCCTGTTCGGTGCCGGTCCACACGGCGGCGACCTCGAGGCTCCGGCCGTCGAGCCGGGGGAGGGTGACGGTGGAGGCGGTCCCGTCGGTGCCGCCGCCCGACTCCTCGCTGCCGTCGTCGTCGCCCCCGCACGCGGTGAGCGAGACCGCGAGCACGCCCGCGACCACTGCCGCCGCCGCCCTGACGGCCCTGCGGGTGCGGGGAGTTGCCGTTGCCGTGGGTGTGCCGGACGACCTGCGTGCCCGGATGATCCTGCTCGTCCTGCGCATCACTGCCCCGTTCTTCGTACCTCGTCGAACGTCGAGCGCTGTCCCGTGCGCTCTGGTGTACGCCCGGGAGGTCGTGGGCGGCAAGAGCGCGTCTCGTGTCAAGTCCGAGATCGTGACCGCGTCGTGACTCTCCGGGGTGGAGGAGTCCCGGCCGGACCCGTCGAGGCAGGCTGTACGACCTCAAGGGCCATGGGAAACAGAGGCGTTGCGGGTGTTATGGAGTTCTGCGGGTGGGGCTGGTGGGAGGGCTGTACGGCCGGGAAGCCGGGCGTACAGTTCCCCGGGAGGACTCTGTTGCTCCATTGCGGAGAGTGACGCCGGCCCGTCGACGGGGCGCAGGGAACGGGCCTCGCGAGGAAGCGGTCCGGCCCCGGCCGGCCCCTCCCGGACGCGGTGCGTGACCCTCCCCCGAATTGAGCAGCAGAGTCCGGGAGGACTCTGCTGCTCAATTCGGCGAGCGATCACGTGCCATGCTTTCAGGGCTCGGCCGCGCCCGGCCTGCCTGCATCTGCGACGCGCTCTGAAGGCCGTATCGGCACGGCGTCATCACGCCGGGTAATTGCGCAGCAGAGTCCGGGAGCGGGTCAAAGCAGCGACGGCACCTCGGTGGCCGCGACCTCGCGGGCCGCGCGTTCCAGCGCGCTGGCGAGCAGTGCCAGGTCGGTCGGGCCGTTGCCGAGTTCCCTGACCGGGCGGCGGGCCGGCGGATCACCCATGCGGTGCCACTCCAGCGGCACGACCGTGGGCCGCAGCGTCGCCGTGCGCGGGATACGCCCGGTCACCCGCCCGCCCTGGAACACGGTGACCCGGCCGTCCACGTGGGCCAGACGCCCCCGGCCCGGCGCCGGTCCGTCCCCGCTCTCCGGGTTCGGCTCGAACGAGGAGGCGGCCCCGCGGCCCGGCGCGGGCGCGTCGAGCGTCACGCGCAGGGCCGCGCGGCGCACCGGCTCGGTCTCCGCCGTACGGGCGCAGGGACCGGTGGCCGACACCAGGTGCACGCCCAGCCGCTCACCCTCCCGCGCCACCGCATCCAGCGCCCGCAGCACCGACCCGGCGGCCGGCCGCCCCGGTGAACCGAGCGCGGGGGAGACCAGCGCGTCCAGGTCGTCCACGACCACGATCAGCCGGGGCAGCGGCGGCGGGGTCCCGGCCCGGCGCCGGGCGGCGCCGGGCCGCAGCCGCAGCGTGGAGCCGGGCGGGGAGTCCAGGTCCCCAGGGTGCTCGCCGCCGGCGGTCGTGGGGGCGCGGGGCGCGGCCGTGCCCTGGGCGACCATATGGTCCGCCAGTTCGCGCCCGGTGTGCCACTCCACGAAGTCCGACCGGCCGAGCAGTTCGGCACGCCGCTTCAGCTCGGCGCTCAGCGACTGGGCGAACTCCCGCATTCGCACCGGATCGTTGGCGCTGAGATGCGTGGTGACGTGCGGTACGTCCGTACACACGCGCAGTCCGTCGCCCTGCCCGCCGCCGTGCCCGCTGTTCTGCCCGCCACCCTGTCTGCCGCCCGTGGTGCCGGCGCGGCCGTCCACCAGCACGATGCCCAGCCGGTCCGGCCGTTCGGCGGCGGCCAGGGAGGCGACGACGGCCCGGAGCAGTTCCGTACGGCCGCTGCCGGGCGGGCCCTCCACCAGCAGATGCGGTCCGTCGGACACGAGGTCGGCGGACACCGGGCCGCGCGGTCCGGCGCCCAGCACCGCGCACACCCGGCCGCCGAGCCGCTCCTTGTCGTCGGCCGAGTCCGCCCAACGGGCCATCAACGAGGCCGGGGTGGCGCGGGCCAGCCCTAACTCGTCCAGCAGCCGAGCCGACTGGGGCAGCGGCGCCGACACGCGCGTGTGCCGTGTACCGGGGACGCCCGCCGCCGTGCGCAAAGGTGCCAGGGCCCGCGCGAACCGCTCGGCCCACGCGGGGGAGACCGCGTCGACCGTGGCCACCGTGCCGTGGCCGACCGGGCCCGGCGCAGTCCCCGAGCCGGTGACGGCCACCCGCAGCAGCCGCAGGGTGGTCGCCACGTCCCCGCTGAGCAGGGCGACGGCACCGCACTCCCGGAACGCGGGCGTCACCGCGCAGGCCGCCTCATATGTCTTCGTCACCGGGGAGGAGGCCGAGGCGGCGGCCGTCCCGGCGAGACACACCAGGTGGATTCCGGCCCGGGGCCCCTCCACCGCCAGCCGTGCCATCGCGGCGCGCACCTCGGGGTCCCCGGGGTCACCGTCCACGACGACCACGGTGTACGGCCCGGCGAAGCCGCCCGCCGCACCGTCACCGGCGCCGACGCTGTCGTCCCGGGTCCGGGAGGCGAGCCGGGGGGCGCCCCGGTCGGGCCCGGAAGCCCGGGGCTGCTCGGGGATGAGGAGGGCGGACGAGGTGGAGGGGGCGGACGGGGAGGCCGGGGCGGGGGAGGTGCGAGCCGCGTGGTCGTGGTCCTCCAGACGGCGCAGCAGTTCCTCCGCGCGGGCCGCCGCCTGTTCACGGTCGTGGGCGAGAAGCAGCCGGCAGTTCTGCCCGTGCCCCGGCCGCACGTGCGGCAGCCAGCCCAGCCAGGCCCATTCCGCGGTGCGCTCCTCCAGGGTGCGGGAGCGGTCGGCGGTGATCAGGACGATCTCGAGCGCGTCGGGGGAGTGCAGCGCGGCGAGCTGGGCCAGTACCGCGCGGGCCAGTCCGGTGAGCCGCTCGCGCGGACCGGCCAGGCCCAGCGAGCCCACCTCGCGCAGCCCCGACGTCACCGGTACGGCGGGCAGCAGGCCCGAGCCGCCGGGCACCGCCCGGTCGGCCGTGCCGAGGCGTATCGCGAGCGCCTCCGGGTGGCCGGGCCCGCGCTCCCACAGGCGGGGGCCGGGGCCCAGGGCGGTCAGCAGCAGGGCGGCGGGATCGGGCCAGGTCTCGGGCTGTCCGGCTGCGGCGACGGCCGGCTCGGCGGGGAGGGCACCGCCCGCGTCCTCGCCGTACGGGTCCGGTCCGGTGTTCTCCGGCTCCGGCCGCCCCCCGGCCAGCCGGCGTGCCCACGCCGAGAGCCCGCCGCGCCGGCGTCCGCGGGAGGGCTGCGGCGCGAGGTCGGCGTCGGACGGATCGGTGCCGCGTACCTGCGTGTCCTGGTGGCCGTCGGCGGGCCGGTCCCCGGGAGAGACGGACCGGGCGGCGAGCCCGCCGTCGGCACCGGACCCGGCGGGCGCGCCGGTACCGCCCGCGTGGGTGCCGGTCTCCGCCCCGTACGCCTGGCCGGACCCGCCGCCGGCCGGCCTCGGCTGCGAGACCCGGCGCCCCTTGGGGACCTGCGGCACGTCGCCCCGGGAAGCCACGTGGACCGTACGCCTGCCACTTCCGCTGTTGCGACCGGTTCCGGTGTCGGTCTCGGAACCGAGACCGACACCCGAGCTTGAGCCCGTGCCCGAACGGGAGCCGGGGCCGTAGCCCGAATCCGAGCCGTAGGCCGAATCCGAACTGAAGCCGGAGCTTGAACCTGGATCCGTGTCCGAAAGGGAGCCGGAACCCGAACGGGAGCCGGGGCCGTAGCCCGAATCCGAGCCGTAGGCCGAATCCGAACTGAAGCCGGAGCTTGAACCTGGATCCGTGTCCGAAGGGGAGCCGGAACCCGAACGGGAGCCGGGGCCGTAGCCCGAATCCGAGCCGTAGGCCGAATCCGAACTGAAGCCGGAGCTTGAACCTGGATCCGTGTCCGAAGGGGAGCCGGAAGTGGTGCCGTAGCCCGAGCCCGAGCCCGAGCCCGAGCCCGAGCCCGAGCCCGAGCCCGAGCCCGAGCCCGAGCCCGAGCCCGAGCCCGAACCCGAACCCGAACCCGAACCCGAGCCCGAGCCCGAGCCGTAGGCCGAACCCGGACCGCCCGTCCCGCGGTTCTCGGCCCCCAGGGCGCCGCCCTGGCCGAATACCGGCGGGGTCTCCTCTGTGGTCCGGGCCGGCCCGGAACCGTGGGCGTGGTGCGTCGGGCCGTCCGGCGGGCGCACGGCCGCCGACTCCGCCCCCGAGGGCGGCTTGGCGGACGGCCCTGTGGGCGGCTCCGGCACGCGGACATGCCCCTCGCCGTCCGGCGTCGTCCATGCCCGCGCCCCCGGCCCCGCGGCCGGGGTGAGCCGTAGGGCCGACTCACCGATCCGCAGCAGCGTGCCCGGTGCCAGACCGACCGGGCGGGAGCCCACCCGCCGGCCGTCCAGGGTCGTGCCGTTGGTGGAGCCGAGGTCGGCGACCGAGACCCTGCCGTCCGGGCCGACCGTCACCGCGCAGTGCAGCCGGGAGACGTCCGGGTCGTCGAGCGGCACATCGGCGTCGGCCGAGCGGCCGATGCGGATCTCGCCGCCGTGCAGCAGATGGACGCCGCCCGCGTCGGGACCGGCGACGACATGGAGCCTGGTCGGGGCATCGTCCAGCTCGGGATGCGGCTCGGGCTCGCCCGGGGCGCCCACGGCCAGCACCGCGCCGTCGATCAGGGGAGGCTCGCCGAGCGTGCAGCGCTGGGCGTCCAGCCGCTGGTCACCGGCGTACAGCACCGGGGCGCCGGAGGAACCGGAGGAGCTGTCGCCGCCGGAGACCGCGGAGACCAGAGCGGTGGCCACCGCCGCCAGGGCCGTACCGGCGGGGGCGGTGACGAGCACATGGCCCCGCGCGGGGGAGGGCGGGCCCAGCGGATCTACCACGGTCAGCCGGATCTGCATCGCCGTGAGCGGTCCCTTCTGCGCGAGCGCCCGCGGTACGGAGGACGGAACCACCCCGCGGTCCCCCACCGCGGATTTCCCCCACCACCACACGCGCACGTACGGCCAGTACTCCCCGCATCCTCGCACCTGTCACCGACAATGCGCCCGCCTTCCCGCATCAAATGATCTTGATTGGTCGGCTCTGCCCTCAAAAGTGCCTGACCAATGCGTCGTGAATGATCGTTCCATCGCCACTTGAGACCGGTCACCTCCGGCCATTGGCAACCGAGGGACCGGGGCGAGCGTCTTTCTCCACACGTGTCCCCCGCCCCTGGGCGGGCCCGCACGGGGCCCGCCCAGGGGCGGGGGAAGGAACAGGGAAGGAAGTCGTCGACGGTGTCAGGCCGGTGTCCCGTGCTGCGGCATTACAGTGGGGCGGAACATTTCCGAGCACGACGCATCACGGTGTACGCCAGCCAAGCAAGCAGCAGGGAGCACATGACGTGCGGCCGGTAGGCAGCAAGTACCTGCTCGAGGAGCCGATCGGACGCGGCGCCACGGGCACCGTCTGGCGAGCCCGCCAGCGGGAGACCGCGGGGGCCGAGGCGGCAGTGCCCGGTCAGCCGGGAGAGACCGTCGCGATCAAGGTCCTCAAGGAGGAGCTTGCGAACGACGCGGACGTCGTGATGCGTTTCCTGAGGGAACGCGCCGTCCTGCTCAGACTGACCCACCCCAACATCGTCCGGGTCCGCGACCTGGTCGTCGAGGGTGATCTGCTGGCGCTGGTCATGGACCTCGTCGAGGGCCCTGACCTGCACCGTTACCTGCGCGAGAACGGCCCCTTCACGCCCGTCGCCGCCGCTCTCACGACCGCCCAGATCGCCGACGCCCTCGCCGCCAGCCACGCCGACGGCGTGGTGCACCGCGACCTGAAGCCCGCCAACGTGCTGCTCAAGCAGGGGGGTGGCGAGCTGCACCCGATGCTGACCGACTTCGGCATCGCCCGGCTGGCCGACTCCCCGGGGCTGACCCGCACCCACGAGTTCGTCGGCACGCCCGCGTACATCGCGCCGGAGTCCGCCGAGGGCCGCCCGCAGACCTCCGCCGTCGACATCTACGGCGCCGGCATCCTGCTGTACGAGTTGGTGACCGGCCACCCGCCGTTCTCCGGCGGCTCCGCCCTCGAGGTGCTGCACCAGCACCTGAGCGCCGAACCGCGCCGTCCCTCCACGGTTCCGGACCCGCTCTGGACGGTCATGGAGCGCTGCCTCAGCAAGAACCCCGAGCGGCGGCCCAGCGCCGAGAACCTCGCGCGCGGCCTGCGGGTCGTCGCCGACGGCATCGGCGTGCACGTGAACTCCGCGCAGATCTCCGCCGCCGAGAACGTCGGCGTGCTCCTCATGCCCGACCCGGCGCCCGCCTCCGTGCCCGGTACCCCCGGCGCGCCCGGCTCCGCCGACCCGACGCAGGTGCTGCCGCACACCCAGGGCGCGTACGACCCCAACGGCGCGACCAGCGTCCTGCCGCAGACCGGCCCCAACGCCGGAGCGGGCGCGGGCGGTTCCTCCGGCTCCGCCGACCCGACCGCCGTCATGCCCCCGGTACCGCCCGGTCCGCCCGGCCAGGACGGCCAGGGACGGCCCGGCCCCGACGACCCGCATCCCTGGCAGAACCAGATGCGCGCGGCCCGCGACCGCAACGATCAGACCCAGGTCCAGTACGTCGACCCGGGTGAGGACCCGCTGCGCCGCCGCCCCCAGCGGCAGGTCGCCCGGCCGCAGCAGCAGCCGCAACAGCCGCCGCAGCGCCGCCCGCGGCCCGGCCCCGACTACGGCCGGCCGCAGCCGTACCGGCAGGCACCGCAGCCTCAGCAGTACGCCCCGCCCCCGCAGCCGCGACCCCAGCGGTCGCGACAGCCGGAGCCGCAGCGGTACACCCCGCCGCCGGAGCCGCGGCGCTCCGCGCGTGAGCCCCGGCAGCGCGGTGCGAACCCGATGCGCATCCCCGGTCTCGGCTGCCTGAAGGGCTGCCTGTTCACGATCGTCATCCTGGTCGTCGCGAGCTGGCTGATCTGGGAGCTGAGCCCGCTGCAGGACTGGATCGGCAGCGGCAAGAGCTACTGGGACCAGCTCACCGACTGGTTCGGCAACACGGTGGACTGGTTCCAGGACCTGGGCGGTTCCGGGGCCGACCCGTCGCAGTAGTCCGGCGCTGACGACGGCCGGGGCGCGTCCGGCCGGTTTGCCGATTTGTCGACACCCGGTGGGTGATTTGCGGATCCCCGGTGAAGGTTGGTTTCCGGGGCGCGTAGCTTTGGCGGCAACACGCGTCGGTAGGAGCAGTCTTGGCACGGAAGATCGGCAGCCGGTACACCGCCCACCAGGTCCTCGGCCGGGGCAGCGCCGGCACGGTGTGGCTCGGCGAGGGGCCGGAGGGGCCCGTCGCCATCAAACTGCTGCGCGAGGACCTCTCCTCGGACCAGGAACTCGTCGGACGCTTCGTGCAGGAGCGGACGGCGCTGCTCGGTCTGGAGCATCCGCACGTCGTCGCGGTGCGCGACCTGGTGGTCGACGGCAACGATCTCGCGCTGGTCATGGACCTGGTCCGCGGTACGGACCTGCGTACCCGCCTCGACCGCGAGCGCAGGCTCGCCCCGGAGGCCGCCGTGGCGATCGTCGCCGACGTCGCGGACGGCCTGGCGGCGGCGCACGCGGCGGGGGTCGTGCACCGGGACGTCAAGCCGGAGAACGTCCTGCTGGACATGCAGGGCCCGCTCGGCCCCGGCGGCTCGCACCGCGCGCTGCTGACCGACTTCGGTGTGGCCAAGCTCATCGACACCCCGCGCCGCACCCGCGCCACGAAGATCATCGGAACGCCGGACTACCTGGCTCCGGAGATCGTGGAGGGTCTGCCGCCGCGCGCGGCGGTCGACATCTACGCCCTCGCCACGGTCCTGTACGAGCTGCTCGCGGGCTTCACGCCGTTCGGCGGCGGACATCCCGGAGCGGTGCTCCGCCGCCATGTCACCGAGTCGGTCGTCCCGCTCCCCGGCATTCCCGACGAGCTGGGGCAACTGCTCGTGCAGTGCCTGGCCAAGGCGCCGGCCTCGCGGCTGCGGGCCTCGGAGCTCGGGACGCGGCTGCGGGAGCTGCTGCCCCTGCTGGCCGGGGTGCCGCCGCTGGACGTGGACGAGCCGGGCACCGAGCCGACGGAGCGGGAGGACGAGGACACCCGGCCCTCCGCTCCGGCGCCGGCCCCCGGGGAGCCCGCGCGACGGCGCGGCGCCGTTCCGCTGGTGCCGGGCGCGAAACCGGCCGATTCCAACCGGGACACCCATACGTCGATGCGGGTGCCGGCCCCGGACGAGCTGGCCGGAGGCGCCCGCGGCACGGCCCGCGCGCCCCGTGCCAGCGGCGCCCGCCGTCCCGGCTCGGCCCGCAACCGCGCGATCGCCCGGCGGCGCCGGCTGACTCTGACCGCGCTGGCGGTGACCCTGCTGGCCGCCGTCGGCGCGGGCGTCTGGCTGGCCACCTCGGACGACGGGCCCGGAGCGGATCCGCGCGACTCGAACAACTCGGCCCCCGCCACGCCCTGACCTCCGCCTCCGCCACGCCCCACCTCCGCCCCGCCGCCCTGACCTGCCCCGACGTCCGTGACAGGCCACGCGGGCGGGCGTCCGGCATGGGGTGCTCGGGCGAGCCGTTACGCTGGGGGTGTGGCAGTCGTCGATGTTTCCGAAGAGCTCAAGTCCCTCTCCTCGACCATGGAGTCGATCGAGGCCGTTCTGGACCTCGACAAGCTGAGGGCAGACATCGCCGTGCTCGAGGAGCAGGCGGCCGCTCCCTCTCTGTGGGACGACCCGGATGCGGCGCAGAAGATCACCAGCAAGCTCTCCCACCTCCAGGCCGAGGTCAGGAAGGCCGAGACGCTGCGCGGGCGGATCGACGATCTCGCCGTGCTCTTCGAGATGGCCGAGGAGGAGGACGACCCGGACACCCGTGCGGAGGCCGAGGCCGAGCTGACCAACGTCCGCAAGGCTCTCGACGAGATGGAGGTCCGTACCCTCCTGTCCGGCGAGTACGACGCGCGTGAGGCGCTCGTCAACATCCGCGCGGAGGCCGGCGGCGTCGACGCCGCGGACTTCGCGGAGAAACTCCAGCGCATGTACCTGCGGTGGGCCGAGCAGCACGGCTACAAGACCGAGATCTACGAGACGTCGTACGCGGAGGAGGCCGGCATCAAGTCGACCACCTTCGCTGTGCAGGTGCCGTACGCCTACGGCACCCTCTCGGTCGAGCAGGGCACCCACCGGCTGGTGCGCATCTCACCCTTCGACAACCAGGGCCGGCGCCAGACCTCGTTCGCGGGCGTCGAGGTGCTGCCCGTCGTCGAGCAGACCGACCACGTCGAGATCGACGAGTCCGAACTGAGGGTGGACGTGTACCGGTCGTCCGGGCCCGGCGGCCAGGGCGTGAACACCACCGACTCCGCGGTGCGGCTGACCCACCTCCCCACCGGCATCGTGGTCTCCTGCCAGAACGAGCGCTCGCAGATCCAGAACAAGGCGACCGCGATGAACGTCCTGCAGGCCAAGCTGCTGGAGCGGCGCCGCCAGGAGGAGCAGGCCAAGATGAACGCACTCAAGGGCGACGGCGGCAACTCCTGGGGCAACCAGATGCGTTCGTACGTGCTGCACCCCTACCAGATGGTCAAGGACCTGCGTACGGAGCACGAGGTCGGAAACCCCGAGTCCGTGTTCAACGGCGAGATCGAGGGCTTCCTGGAGGCCGGAATTCGCTGGCGCAAGCAGCGGGAGAAGTAGCCCCGCGCGCGAACAGTGCTTTGTCGACAAGGTAACTGCCGCCTCTGGGGCGGCAGTTACCTTTTGTACGTCGGGGGTGTCAGGGTTTTACATCACAATTACAGCTTCAACTCTCGGCAAAGCGCTTTTACTTGGACATCGCGCACGCAACGGCCTTGACGTTCATTTGAAAAGTGGGAAAAGTGAGGCGCGGCATGCGTATCTCTGGGGCGCACGTGAACCGGGGGGCTCGCCGAGGCGGTCGGCCCTGTTGATCACGGCCCCGAGCGCAGCCTTATGGACGATCAGCTACTGGGGGTAGCACGCATATGACGAAGAAGACGCGGATTCGCGTCGCACGCATCGCAGCCGGCGCAGTGGTCGCCGCGGGTGCATCGCTGATGGTGACGGGCGTGGCCCAGGCCGACGAGGACCCCATCTGCGACATCGTGGTCACTCCGGACTGTGAGGGGGAGCCCGGCGAGGGGGAGCCCAGTGAGGGGGAGCCCGGCGAGGGGGAGCCCAGTGAGGGGGAGCCCGGCGAGGGGGAGCCCAGTGAGGGGGAGCCCGGCGGGGAAGAGCCCGTCGAGCCGAACGAGCCCACCGAGGTCCCGACCACCCCGGGCGGTGACGGCAAGGGCGACGGCGGCGGCAACGCAGCCGACCCGGCCGGCGGTTCCGGCGCCTCTACCCAGGAGGAGGGCTCCTCGGCCCTCACCGAGACGGGCGACGAGCCCGCCCCGTCGGCCCAGGGCAGCGGCAAGGAGCTCGCCGAGACCGGTGCCGCCGAGATGACCTTCCTGATGATCGGCGCCGCCACGATGATCGCCGGCGGCGTCGGCTTCCGCGTGCTGCCGCGTTTCGTGGGCAACCGCTCGGGTGCCGCTGCCTGAAGGTGACGCCGCGCGTACACACCGTACGTGCGGCGGGGCGGGAATCGAGGGGCCCGGAGCGCATTCGCCGGACGCTGTTGGTTCATTCGGGCCCGTGCGTGACGTCGGCTCCCAAGACCCGGTTGTGGTCTTGGGAGCCGACGTTGTCGTATGGGGTGGGTGTCGATGTCTGTGCAGCCGAAGGGGCCGGGGGAGATTCCGGGGGAGACGGTGCGGGGGGCCAGGGCCGCGTTCCCCAAGGGGGCTGGCGATCCGTGTCCGGGACGAGCTGGGCCCGCTGTTCACCGACGAGGAGTTCGCGGACCTCTTCCCGGCGCGGGGAAAGCCCTCCTGGTCACCGGGGCGCCTCGCGTTGGTGCTGGTGTTGCAGTTCGTCGAAGGGCTCACCGACCGGCAGGCCGCGGAGGCGGTGCGGGCGAGGATCGACTCCGAATACGCCCTCGCGTTGGAACTGGCCGATCCGGGCTTCGACTTCTCGGTGCTGTCGGAGTTCCGGGACAGGCTCATCGAAGCGGGGGCGGGCAGGCGGGTGCTGGACGGCATCCTGGCCGCCGCTCGGGAGAGGGCGCTGCTCAAGACCGCCGGTCGGGCTCGTACGGACTCCACGCATGTGGCGAAGACGAGCCTCCAGCACCAGCTGACCGGCGCCGCGATCAACCTCGCCCGCACTGACGCCCACCTCACCGGACGACCACGAGCCCGCACCCGCACCAGCCACTTCGCAGCACTTCGCCCCGCCGACCAAGTCGGCGGAGCGAAGCGACAAGACCCGAATCAACCAACAGCGTCCGCATTCGCCGCTCCGGGCCCCTCGGCCGTCCGTGCCCTGTTCCGTCAGGCGGTCTGGTGGGCGAGCAGCGCCATCGCCGCGACCAGTACCACCAGCAGCGCGATCAGTGCCGTCGGGTTCAGACCCGCGAAGAAGTTCACCTGCTGCAGCCGCTCACGGTTCGCGCGACACACCGGGCACCGGCCCTCGCTCACGGGTGCGGCGCAGTTGGCGCACACCAGTCGGTCATACGTCATGCGCTCGCCCTCCTCGCGCCGGTTCCGGTCGGTACAACGCCCGCGACGACGCGAACGTTCCCCTCCCACTGTGCCAGGTTCCGCGGGAATCGGCGCGGCCCTCCGTACCCTGCCCGCACTCGGCCCCGTCCCGCCCGTTCCCCGCCCGGTTCCTGTGCACCGGACGGGAGTACATCCGGCATATAGCGCGCAAGTGTCACGCAACCCCGGCCGGTGACTGCGGGCGGCCTTCCGGTTCGCGTAAGGTCACGCACATCTACCCCCGGCGACCCGTGGTGCACCAGTGATCCGATTCGACAACGTCTCCAAGGCCTACCCCAAACAGAACCGTCCAGCCCTCCGGGACGTCACCCTGGAGGTCGAGAAGGGCGAGTTCGTGTTCCTCGTGGGGTCCTCGGGCTCCGGCAAGTCCACCTTCCTGCGGCTGATCCTCCGCGAGGAGCGGGTCAGCCACGGGCAGGTGCACGTCCTGGGCAAGGACCTCGCACGCGTCTCCAACTGGAAGGTGCCGCAGGTCCGGCGCCAGCTGGGGACGGTCTTCCAGGACTTCCGTCTGCTGCCCAACAAGACGGTCGCCGAGAACGTCGCCTTCGCGCAGGAGGTCATCGGTAAGTCCCGCGGCGAGATCCGCAAGTCCGTGCCGCAGGTGCTCGACCTCGTCGGGCTCGGCGGCAAGGAGGACCGGATGCCCGGCGAGCTCTCCGGCGGTGAGCAGCAGCGCGTCGCCATCGCGCGGGCCTTCGTCAACCGGCCCAAGCTGCTCATCTGCGACGAGCCCACCGGCAACCTCGACCCGCAGACCTCGGTGGGCATCATGAAGCTGCTCGACCGGATCAACCGGACGGGCACCACCGTGGTGATGGCGACGCACGACCAGAACATCGTGGACCAGATGCGCAAGCGCGTCATCGAGCTGGAGAAGGGCCGCCTCGTCCGTGACCAGGCGCGCGGCGTCTACGGCTACCAGCACTGACGAGGAACGGAAAGGCTTAACCCCACGCCATGCGCGCCCAGTTCGTTCTGTCGGAGATCGGTGTCGGTCTCCGCCGCAATCTGACGATGACCTTCGCCGTCGTCGTCTCCGTCGCCCTGTCGCTCGCCCTGTTCGGTGCCTCGCTCCTGATGAGCGACCAGGTCACCAGCATGAAGGGCTACTGGTACGACAAGGTCAACGTCTCCATCTTCCTGTGCAACAAGAGTGACGCCGAGTCCGACCCCAACTGCGCCAAGGGGGCGGTGACCGAGGACCAGAAGGGGCAGATCAAGGGCGACCTGAAGAAGATGTCGGTCGTCGACTCGGTCACCCACGAGTCCCAGGACGCGGCGTACAAGCACTACAAGGAGCAGTTCGGCGACTCCCCGCTGGCCAGCTCCCTCACGCCGGACCAGATGCAGGAGTCGTACCGCATCAAGCTCAAGGACCCGGAGAAGTACGAGGTCGTCGCGACCGCCTTCGACGGGCGGGACGGGGTGCAGTCCGTGCAGGACCAGAAGGGCATCCTGGACAACCTCTTCGGTCTGCTGAACGGTATGAACTGGGCCGCCCGCGCGGTGATGGCCCTCATGCTGGTCGTCGCCCTCATGCTGATCGTCAACACGGTGCGTGTCTCGGCGTTCAGCCGTCGGCGCGAGACCGGGATCATGCGGCTGGTGGGCGCCTCGGGCTTCTACATCCAGGCGCCGTTCATCGCCGAGGCCGCGGTCGCCGGACTCATCGGCGGCACCCTCGCCTGCGGGTTCCTGCTGGTGGGCCGGTACTTCATCATCGACAACGGACTGGCGCTGTCGGAGAAGCTGAACCTGATCAACTTCATCGGCTGGGACGCGGTGCTGACGAAGCTTCCGCTGATCCTCGCCACCAGTCTGCTGATGCCGGCCCTGGCCGCTTTCTTCGCGCTGCGCAAGTACCTGAAGGTGTGACTCTTGCCAAGAGGGGCGTACGGGCAACCGGCCGTGCGCCCCTTCGTGCTGTCCTAGACTCACCGGCATGTCAGGTCGTGCCCTGTTCTGCGAGCCCCGTCGGATCCGCCGAGGGGGCGCCCTGACCTTGGTGTTCGCCGGTGTGCTCGTGGCCGGCGCGGCCACCGGCAACCTGCCCGCACCGGCCGACCGGAAGCCCGCCGCGGACAGTGCCCCGTCGGCCGCCCCCGTCGACCGCCACGCCGAGGTCGCCGAGGCGGCCGAGGAGGCCATGGCTGCCGGCACGTCCCCCGTGGAGGCCGCGCGGCGCGCCGTCAGCCGCAGCGGGGACCGGTGGGGCGCCGTCTACTCCCCGGGCGAGTACGAGGAGTTCGAGGACGCACTCGACGGCAGTTACACCGGCGTCGGCCTGTGGGCCCGGGAACGGTCCGGCCGCATCGAGGTGACCAGGGTGGGCAGCGACACCCCCGCGGCCGACGCAGGCATCCGCGCGGGCGACCGGCTGCGCAGCGTCGACGGCACGACGGTCGACGGGCGGCCCGTCACCGAGGTCGTCTCCTTATTGCGCGGCGAGGACACGGACGAATCCGCCGGTACCACCGTCCGCCTGGGCCTGGAGCGCGGCAGGCGCGCGTGGAGCGAGACCCTGCGCAGGGCCCGGCTCTCCCGCGACGCCGTCACCGTCGACGAACTTCCCGGCGGGACCACCGTCGTCAAGGTCACCGCCTTCACCAAGGGCTCCGGCGACGAGGTCCGGGCTGCCGTGCGCCGGGCCCCGGCCGACGCGGGCATCGTCCTCGACCTGCGCGGCAACTCCGGCGGCCTGGTCGCCGAGGCGGTCGCCGCGGCCTCGGCCTTCCTCGACGGCGGCCTGGTCGCCACGTACGACGTGGAGGGCGAGCAGCGCGCCCTGCACGCCGAGCCCGGCGGCGACACGGTCAGGCCCCTGGTCGTGCTCGTCGACGGCGGGACGATGAGCGCGGCCGAGCTGCTCACCGGCGCCCTCCAGGACCGCGGACGGGCGGTCGTCGTGGGCTCCCGCACCTTCGGCAAGGGCGCGGTGCAGATGCCCGGCAGGCTGCCCGACGGTTCGGTCGCCGAACTGACCGTGGGCCACTACCGGACCCCGTCCGGCCGGGGCGTCGACGGCCAGGGCATCACCCCCGACCTGGAGGCCGAGGAGCAGGCCCTCGAGCGGGCGGGCACGGTCCTCGCCGGACTCGGCCGGTAGCAGGGCCGGCAGACGGCTGCCGAAATCGGCTTTCCGCCCACCCCCTCCGTAGTGCCAAAATGGGCGGCACTATGGCTAAGGAAAAAGGGCGCAAGCTGATCGCGCAGAACAAGAAGGCGCGGCACGACTACCTCATCATCGACACCTACGAGGCCGGCCTGGTCCTCACCGGGACCGAGGTGAAGTCGCTGCGCCAGGGCAGGGCGTCGCTGGCGGACGGCTTCGTCCAGCTGGACGGCAACGAGGCGTGGCTGCACAACGTGCACGTCCCCGAGTACAGCCAGGGCACCTGGACCAACCACAGCGCGCGGCGCAAGCGCAAGCTGCTGCTGCACCGCGAGGAGATCGACAAGCTGGAGTCCAAGTCCCAGGAGACGGGACACACCATCGTGCCGCTCGCCCTGTACTTCAAGGACGGCCGTGCGAAGGTGGAGATCGCGCTGGCGAAGGGCAAGAAGGAGTACGACAAGCGCCAGACGCTCCGGGAGAAGCAGGACCGGCGCGAGACCGAGCGGGCGATCTCGGCGGTCCGCCGCAAGCAGCGGTCGTAGGGCCGGCCTGAGCGGTCCTGCCCGAGCGGTCCTGCCTGAGCGGCCCCGGACCGGCGGCGCGGGAATACGCTGGCACCGACCCACGTTGGTCACGTACGATGGGGATCGCACCTCACAGCGGGTGCACACCTTGAGAAAAGAACATGGGGATGATCGGTTTCGACAGCGGCTGTCGAAGCAGGGGAAGCGTGTCGAGGAAGCGGCCATGATCTCGTAAACCACAGGCCGAAAAAATAATCGCCAATTCCAAGCGATCCATCTCCCAGGGCGAGCTCGCCCTCGCTGCCTGATCTTCAGGTAGCGAGCAGCGGCTCCCCTACCAAAGGGAGTGTCAGCCCGGGAGTGTTCCCGACCCGGATCCTGGCATCATTTAGGGGACTAAACCTTGATCCCGGTCACGGGGTGAAGAGGGAAACCCAACAGTGACTGAGCCCGTCGGAGACTTGTCCGCGTGATCTCCGGGGCTGAGAAAAGCACAGCGGACTGCACACGGAGAAGCCCTGATTCCGCACCGTTGGACGCGGGTTCGATTCCCGCCATCTCCACTTGCCCCATGTGGGCACAGGCCCCGTCGCATCAGCGGCGGGGCCTGTGTCATGCGGCCGTACAAAGGGACTCGGCCGGGCGGGTCAGGCCGGGCGCGGGCCCGTGCTGGCGCGTTCCGTCAGGCGGGGCGCGAGCAGGGTGACCGCAGGCGCCGGGACGCCGGACATCTTCCGTACCAGCAGGTGCACCGCGCGGGTGCCCAGCTCGGCGGAGGGCACGGTGACCGAGGTGAGCGGGACACGGGCCGAGGCGGCGGCCGGCGCCGGGCAGACGGCGGTGAGGGAGAGGTCGTCGGGGATGCGTACCCCGAGTTCCGCGAAGGCGTCGATCAGCGGGTCGATCAGCGGCTCGTTGTGCACCACCACCCCGGTCAGCGTGGGCTGCTCGCGCAGCAGCCGCTCGGCGATCACGCGGGCCGCGCCCCGGCCCGGTGCGCACGGGTGCACCGTGGAGCCGATCCGGTGCCGGTCCGCCGCGGCCGTGAAGCCCTGCACGAGCCGGCGGGCGAACGCGGTGCGCCGGACGTACACCTCCGGCGGCGAGCCGACCAGCGCCACCGTCCGGTGCCCGAGCCGCACCAGATGGTCCACGCACAGCTCACCCGCCGCACCGAAGTCCAGGTCCACACAGGTCAGCCCGTCCGGTTCGGCCGGGACGCCGATCAGTACGGACGGCAGGGGCAGCGCGCGCAGTAACGGCAGCCGGGGATCCTGGAGCTGTACGTCCATCACCACCAGCCCGTCCGCCGGCCCCGTCTCCGCCACCCGCCGGATGCCCTCCACGCCCTCCCCCTGGGTGAGCAGCAGTACGTCGTGGTCGTGGGCGCGGGCGGCGGTGGCCACCGCCACCGCGAACTGCGTCACCACCGGCACGTGGACGCCGGAACGCATCGGCACCGCCAGCGCCAGCACGCGCGATCCGGCCCCGGCCGCGCCACGGGCGTGCGGGCGGTAGCCCAGTTCGCGGACGGCGGCCTGGACGCGGCGCCGGGTCTCGTCGGAGATCGGCCGCTTGCCGCTGAGCGCGTACGACACCGTGCTGGGGGAGACCCCGGCGCGCCGGGCCACGTCCGTGATCTTCACCATCGGAGGTCCTTCACTGGAACCGGGTGCCGCAGCGGGAGGGGGTGTCGGGGCGAGGGAGTGCCGAAGGCTTCGACGGGTGAAGGTATGTGCGGGCCACGGAGCCGTCAATGGGGTGCGCGGGAATCGGTGGAGCGGTTCGACGGCTCGAACCACGGACCGGGTCGAACGGTGCCGAAGGGGCTGGTCGGGAGGTGCCCCGGCCGGTGAGGGAGGGGGAGAAGGGGAGGGCGGGGCGCCGGCCTCAGGCACCCGGGCGAGCCGGGGACGGTGCCTCGAACGGGCGGGGCCCCGAGGGGCCGAGCAGGACGAGTGCGGTCAGCAGGGCCGTCGTGGCCGCCGCCACCGGGACCCCGTACCCGGCTGCCGCCGAGACGTGCTCCACCGTCCAGCCGCCGGCCGCGCTGCCGCAGGCGATCCCGCCGAGCAGGCCGGTCACCGCGAGGGTCATGCCCTCGTTCAGCCGGCCCTCGGGGGTGCAGCACTGGACCAGGGTCATCGCCGTGACCATCGTCGGCGCCGTGGCCATCCCGGCCGGCAGGAGCGTGCCCGCCAGCAGGACGAGCGAGCCGGTGAGGGAAGCCGCGAGCAGCGGCAGCGCCATCAGGGCGGTCATCGCCGCCAGGCACCACGGCAGCCGGGACCACGCGGACCCCGCCGGGCGCATCGCCCCGTACGCGAGCCCCGCCGCGAAGGAGCCGGCCGCCTGGAGGGCGAGCACCGCGCCGGCCGCCGGGCGGTGCCCCTGGGCGTCCGTGAACGCGATGGTGACGACCTCCATCGCGCCGAACACCGCGCCGGTCGCGAAACAGACGACGAGCAGCGGGCGCATCCCGGGGGCGCGGAAGGGAGCCCGGCCGCCCGGTGCGTGGCCTCCGGCCGGCGGCTCGGTGGAGCGCTGGGCGGTGAACAGTGTCACACCCGTCAGCAGCAGCACCGCCCCCACCAGCGTGCCCGCCTCCGGGAAGAGCGCCGTGCAGAGGAAGGCCGCGAGCACCGGCCCGAGCATGTAGCACAGCTCGTCCGCGGCCTGCTCGAAGGAGTTCGCGGTGTGCAGCGCCCCGGCGGCCCCGGGACGGCCCCGCAGCAGGTGCGCCCAGCGGGCCCGGGACATCCCGCCGGTGTTCGGCGTCGTGGCGGTGGCGGCGTGGGCGGCGAACAGGGTCCAGTCCGGGGTGCCGTGGCGCACGCAGAGCAGCAGCGCGAGAGAGCCGAGCACGGCGAACACCGTCGAAGGCAGGGCGACACGGGCTTGCCCGTACCGGTCGACCAGCCGCGCGATCCAGGGGGCGGCCACCGCTGTCACCGCGAGCCCGGTCGCGACGACCGCGCCGGCCAGGGCGTACGAACCCCGTGTCACGGCGATCATCATGACCGCACTCACGCTGAACATGCCCATCGGGAGCCGGGCGACAAGGTTCCAGGCCGTGAACGCGCGGGCGCCGGACAGCGCGAAGAGGCTGCGGTACGGGCTCCGCCGCCGGGCGCGGCCGTCGTCCTTTCGGCCCCGCGGCGAGAAGTCGACGGCGACCAGGGTGTCGGCGGTGACCGTGAACAGAGGGGTGTCCCGGGAGGCCGGAGGGCGCCTGTGGAAGGTCGGTTGCGGCATGGCCCCACCGTCGCCCGGGCCCGCGCCGCCGGTCCAACACCTTCCCGGTACCGATTCACGCATCCGCGTTGTAGGTTCACGGGATGCCCGCTCCCGCCCACCTCGACCCCCGGCTCCTGCACGCCTTCGTCACTGTCGCCGAGGAACTGCACTTCACCCGTGCCGCGCTGCGCCTCTACGTCGCCCAGCAGGCGCTGAGCCGCGACGTGCGGCGGCTGGAACGGGAGCTGGGCAGCGAACTGTTCGTACGGACCACCCGGCAGGTGGCGCTCACCCCCGACGGCGAGCGCCTGCCGCCGTACGCCCGCCGGGCCCTGGCCGCGCAGGACGACCTGCTCGCCGCCGCCGGACAGGCCCGGCCGCTGCTGGTGGACCTCAACTCCCCGGGACTGGCCACCGGGCGCCGCGTCCTGCACCGGGCCCGCGAACTCCTCCCCGGTCACGAGCTGATGGCCCGCTACGAGAGCGGACTGACCTGGGCCGCGGGCGAGCTGACCGCGGGGCGGCTCGACGCGTCGTTCGGACGGTTCGCGGGGCTCCCCGAGGCGATGAAGGCCGGGCTCGACCAGCAGCCCGTACGCTACGAGCCGATGGCGGTGATCCTTCCCGAGGGCCACCGGCTGGCCGCCCTGGACCGGGTGCCGCTCGACGCGCTGGCCGGCGAGACCGTGTACGCCGGGGCGGGCAATCCGCGCACGCCCGAGTGGACCGACCTCGCGAGGCTGCTGTTCGAGGGGAGGGGCATCGACGTCGCGCCGCCCGCGCCCCTGGCCGTCGGTGAGGAGGAGTTCCAGCGGATCGTGGCCCGTACCGGGCATCCGGTCCTCGCCGTGGTGGACTTCCCGCCGCTGCCTTCGATGGTGCTGCGCCCGCTGGTCGACCCCGTTCCGCTGTCCCCTGTGTCACTGGTGTGGCGAAAAGGAATGATTCATTCCGCTCTGGAGGGACTTCGTGGTGCGGCGGCCGAAATCGCCGCGGAAGAGGGCTGGTTGCGACGGCCCGCGAAGGGGTGGGTTTCGGACAGGGATCTCGATGTCATGAGTTCTCCGTGATGTCTCACGCCTGACACGAATCCACACCCGGGGAACACGGGACCTCCGCGTACGCTACATTCGATGCTTGAGCACAGTGTGATAAACGGGGCGCTCGGAGCGGGTGGGGGCCATGGTCGGCGGCGCATGCCCAGGCCGTACGCGCACCCGGAACAGTCCCGTGGGGGAAAGAGCGTGCGCGTGGAGAAGTGGCGAGAAAACACCCAACCTGAACGGTCCGAGGCCGAGGCCGAAGCCGCCCCGACCGGGGACACCCGGCCCGCCCCCGGCGGTTCTGCCACCGACCGGGGAACGTGGTTCTCCCGGGACGTGCCCGGCCGCACCGCCCGTGCCGCCGGGGCGGACGACGCCACCGCGGTGAGGAGAACCCCCGGCACACCCCACGCGGCCGGCCCGGACGACCGGGGCGACCCGGAGCACCGGGTCGCCCCGGACGACGCGAAGGCCAGGACGACCACGATGAGCGCAACGCCCCCGCCGGGCGGCACGAGCAGGATGCCCGCACAGCGCGGGCCGGAGCAGGCCGCCCCGACGCCCCCGGCCTTCGAGGACCCCGAAGAGACCAGGGCGCTGCGCATCGGGCCCCGTACTCCGGCCGAGGGGGGCGGTGGGTTCGACCGGACCGAGAGGTTCGAGAAGCCCGGGGCGCCCTTCTCCGCCCGTACCACCCCCGCACCCCCCTCCACCGGGGACACCGGCTCCACCGCGCGCCTCTCCACCCAGGTCCCCGCGTCGCCCCGTACTCCCCTGCGCGACTCCTGGCAGGAGGGAGCCGAGGCGACCGCGCTCGCCCCCGCGCCCACCAGGCCGGTGCCCGCAGTCACGGAGACAGCCGTGGTCGCAGCCGCAGCCGCATCCGTAGTCGCGGACGCCGATGCGACCGAGCACACCCACGACCCGCACGAGGTGACGGTCCAGCTCGACGCCGTGCAGTTCGGCGACGGCGTGCTGCGGGCAACGCCGGGCGGGCACCGCGGCGGCGCGGGCCTCGACGCCGCGGACGGACCCGTGTTCGTCGACGAGTCGGGCCGCCGCAGCCGCCTCTACCGCCGGATCGGCCTGGCCGTCGGCCTGGCCTGCGCCGGGTACGCCGCCGTGATCGTCGCCACGCTGATGTCCGGCAACTCCACCGCCCCCTGGATGCCCGTGCCCGGCCAGGGGAAGGAGCAGCCCGCCGGGAAGGTCGAGACCTCGCCGCGGCCCGCCGAGCCGGACGCGTCGCCCAGTGCCGAGTCCACCCCGGGCACCGAGCCGACCGCGGGCGCCCCCGACGCCCCCGCCTCGCCCGACGCCGGCGTCCCCGCGGGCGGCGTGGTGGCCCCCGAGGCCGAGTCCGGTGAGACCGCCGAGCCGTCGTCGACGCCGACCGGGACCGCCCCGGAGCCGGGCACCGGCACCGGCGGCTCCGCCACGACCGAGCCGGCCGACCCCCCGGCCGAGACGGAAACCGCGGACCCGCCGGCCTCGTCCGGCGGCACCGGCACCGATCCGGACACGCCCCCCACCGAGGAAAATCCCGGCGACGAGGAACCCGCGGACACCGACACGGTCGCCCAGGCGCCCCAGGCCCCGCCGACCGTGGCCGCCGAGAACCCCACCGCACAGCCCGCCCCGTCCACCGCCCCCACCGCACCGTCCCCGGAGCACGCTCTCTGATGGCCTCCCACTCCCGCCGCCCCGGGTCCGCGACCAGAGCCCGAGGCGGCTCCCGGCGTCGCCGTCTGCCCCTGCGTCTGCTGCTTCCGCTGCTCGTCCTCGTCGCCCTGGCGGCGATGCTCATGCTGCGCGGGTACACGCACAGCGAGATCCTCGCCGACCACCGCGTCCAGCCGCCCGCCGCCACCGACCGGGTGCCGAAGAAGATCCTGGAGGGCGGCCCGGTCATCGACGCCCGGGAGGGGCGCGCCGAGACCCTGAGCGTGCCCGACCGCCGGCTGGTCCTCACCTTCGACGACGGCCCGGACCCGGTCTGGACGCCGCGTGTGCTGGACGTACTGAAGAAGCACGACGCGCACGCGGTCTTCTTCGTCACCGGCACCATGGCCTCCCGCCACCCGGACCTCGTCCAGCGTATGGTCGACGAGGGGCACGAGCTCGGCCTGCACACGTTCAACCACCCCGACCTCTCCCTCCAGTCCAGGGAGCGCATCGACTGGGAGCTGTCGCAGAACCAGCTGGCGCTCACCGGCGCGGCCGGGGTGCGCACCTCGCTCTTCCGTCCGCCGTACTCCTCCTTCTCCGCCGCCATGGACAACAAGTCCTGGCCGGTCACCGAGTACATCGGCAGCCTCGGGTACATCACCGTTGTCAACAACACCGACAGCGAGGACTGGCAGCGGCCCGGGGCCGACGAGATCATCCGCCGTGCCACGCCCGAGGACGGCGAGGGCGCCATCGTCCTGATGCACGACTCCGGTGGCGACCGCAGCCAGACCGTCGCGGCGCTGGACAGGTTCCTGCCCGATCTGAAGGAGCGGGGCTACGAGTTCGACAACCTCACCGAGGCCCTGGACGCGCCCGGCGCGATGACCCCGGTGACCGGCGCCGAACTGTGGAAGGGCAAGGCGTGGATCTTCCTGGTCCAGGCCTCCGAGAAGATCACCGGCGGCCTGGTGGTGGGCCTGGCGGTCATCGGCACCCTGGTCATCGCCCGCTTCGTGCTGATGCTCCTTCTCTCCGCCGTCCACGCCCGCCGGGTCCGCCGCAAGGACTTCAGCTGGGGTCCGCCGGTCACCGAACCGGTGACGGTGCTGGTCCCGGCCTACAACGAGGCCAAGTGCATCGAGAACACCGTCCGTTCCCTGATGGACAGCGACCACCCCGTCGAGGTCCTGGTCATCGACGACGGTTCCAGCGACGGAACGGCCCGCATCGTCGAGGCCATGGGCCTGCCCAACGTCCGGGTGATCCGCCAGCTCAACGCGGGCAAACCGGCCGCCCTCAACCGGGGCCTGGCCAACGCCCGGTACGACATCGTCGTGATGATGGACGGCGACACGGTCTTCGAGCCGTCCACCGTCCGCGAACTCGTCCAGCCCTTCGGCGACCCGAGGGTGGGAGCCGTGGCGGGCAACGCGAAGGTCGGCAACAAGGACAGCCTCATCGGCGCCTGGCAGCACATCGAGTACGTGATGGGCTTCAACCTGGACCGCCGCATGTACGACGTCCTCGGCTGCATGCCGACGATCCCGGGTGCCGTCGGCGCCTTCCGCCGCTCGGCACTCGTGCCGATCGGCGGCATGAGCGACGACACGCTCGCCGAGGACACCGACGTCACCATGGCGCTGCACCGCGCCGGCTGGCGCGTGGTCTACGCCGAGAACGCCCGGGCCTGGACCGAGGCCCCGGAGACGGTCCAGCAGCTGTGGTCCCAGCGCTACCGCTGGTCGTACGGCACCATGCAGGCCATCTGGAAGCACCGCCGCTCCGTGATCGAGAAGGGCCCCTCGGGCCGCTTCGGCCGCGTGGGCCTGCCCTTCGTCTCCCTGTTCATGATCGTGGCCCCGCTGCTGGCCCCCCTGATCGACGTCTTCCTGCTCTACGGCCTCGTCTTCGGCCCGACCGAGAAGACGATCGTGGCGTGGCTGGGCGTCCTGGCCATCCAGGCGGCCTGCGCGGCCTTCGCCTTCCGGCTCGACCGCGAACGCATGACCCATCTCGTCTCGCTGCCGCTGCAGCAGATCCTCTACCGCCAGCTCATGTATGTCGTGCTGCTCCAGTCCTGGATCACCGCGCTCACCGGCGGCCGTCTGCGCTGGCAGAAGCTGCGGCGCACCGGCGTCGTCGAGGCGCCCGGCGGCTCGGTGCCGCGCCAGAACGCGCGGACCGACGACGATCGGAGGCCCGTGGCATGACCCACGGCTACACGACCGGTACGGGGCAGGTGCCGGAACCGGCCGGCCCGTACGGAACCGGGCGCACGGGAGACGCGCACGGCGTCCCGGAAACGCCGCTCGCGGTCCCGCGACCGCGCACGACCGCGCCCGTACCGGACCCCGGCGCCCCGGCCGCCCCGGCGAAGCCCGGCCGTGACCGGTACCTCGACCTGCTGCGCTCGCTCGCCCTGGTCCGCGTGATCGTCTACCACCTGTTCGGCTGGGCCTGGCTGACCGTGCTGTTCCCGTCGATGGGCGTGATGTTCGCGCTGGCGGGTTCGCTGATGGCGCGTTCGCTGAAGCGTCCGGCGGGGAGCGTGATCCGCAGCCGGGTCCGCCGTCTCCTGCCGCCCATGTGGGCGTTCGCCGTGGTCGTGCTGGCGATGATGTTCGCGAACGGCTGGAACCCGGCGAAGGACGACGGTTCCTGGGGCCTGATCGGGCTGTTCAACTACATCGTCCCGATCGGTGCTCCGCCCTATCCCTGGGAGCTCGGCTCCCCGTCGGGCCTGCTGGACGACGCCTGGGCGGTGCAGGCCGCGGGCCCGCTGTGGTACCTGCGCGCCTATCTGTGGTTCGTGATCGCCTCGCCGCTGCTGCTGTGGGCGTTCCGCCGGGCCCCCTGGCCGACCCTGCTCGCACCGCTGGGCCTGACGGCGGTCGTCGGCACGGGCCTGGTGACCATCCCCGGTGAAACGGGCAACGCGGTCACCGACTTCGCGGTCTACGGCAGTTGCTGGGTGCTGGGCTTCGCCCACCAGGACGGCATGCTGCAGCGGATCCCGCGGTACGTCTCGGTCTCCTGCGCGTCGCTGGTGATGGCCTTCGGCCTGTGGTGGGCGTCGAACCACCTGGGCCCCGACGGCTGGGACCTCAACGACATTCCGCTGGCCCAGGCGACCTGGTCGTTCGGGTTCGTCGTGATCCTGCTCCAGTACTCCCCGTCGTGGCGGGAACTGCCCGGCCGCCTGGCGCAGTGGGACAAGCTGGTGACCCTCTCCAACAACCGGGCGGTCACCATCTACCTGTGGCACAACATGCTGATCATGGCGACCGTCCCGATCATCGACCTGCTGTACCGGCTCCCGTTCCTGCAGAGCGAGCGCGGGGCGGATGCCGTCACCAGCACGTACACCCTCTGGATGTTCGCCCTGATCTGGCCGCTCATCGGCCTGACGGTGCTCGCGGTCGGCTGGGTCGAGGACCTCGCGGCCAAGCGCAGGCCCCGCCTGTGGCCGAACGGCGCGAAGCGCTCCGCCGGAAAGGGGCCCGGCCGCCGCGCAGCCCGCCGGGGCTGACGACGACCCCCTCTTCCCGGGACTCCGCCTTCTTCGGCGACAGCGTCGGCGAGGGCGCCGGGCCTGCGGTCCAAGTCGGCGCAGGTCTCGTCCGGAAAGGGGCCCGGCCGCCGCGCAGCCCGCCGGGGCTGACGACGACCCCCTCTTCCCGGGACTCCGCCTTCTTCGGCGACAGCGTCGGCGAGGGCGCCGGGCCTGCGGTCCAAGTCGGCGCAGGTCTCGTCGAAGGGGTGCCGGCAACCCGTTACGTGTTCCGGCCGGGCCTGACGGCCCGGGTGGAAACAGAGATGTCCGCGGTGGTCAGCCCGCGTCGGGCAGCGTCTCCGGGAAACCCTGCTCACCCGCCTTCCGGCGTGCCCGCTCCGTGTTGAACCGCCGGACCGTCTCCAGCCACCGCCACGGACGGATCTCGTCCAGGGCCAGGCCGGGACAGGCGAGCCGGTGGGGGACGCGGCAGGTGGCGCCGGGCAGGGGTTCGTCCAGGCCGCCGTTCCAGGCGGTGCCGTCGGTGCCGAGGTGCCAGCGGTGTCCGCCGGGCACGAGGTGGGCGGGCAGGGTGAAGCCGGGCTCGAGGAGGACGTGCCGGCCGGTGTAGGTGCGGCGGCGTTCGCCGGCCAGGCCGCAGTGGGGGCAGAGGGGCGGGCGGGGTGGTTCAGGGCCGGTGGCGCCGTCCAGGGCGGCCTGGGCGCGGTCGATGTTCTCCCACGGTCGTGCGGTGGCGGGTGCGTGGCGGTGGGCGTCGGGGCCGGGGGGCGGAACGACGGTCGGTTCGTGTGGTTCCCTCATGGGTGTGAGCGTGGGGGCGGCCGGCGGTGCGGGGTAGGGCGCGATTCGGGCGTGACGGGATCATGGGTGCGGGGTGCGTGGGTGCGGGGCGCGACTCCCGAGGCGATGGGGGACCGCGGGGTGTCGTGAGGGCGTGGCTGGTCCTTGGCGCGGTCGTCCGTGCGCGCGGGCCCCGCCGTCAAGAAAGGCGTCGGCCGCGGTCCCGGACAGTTCCACCTCAGAGGCCCGGCGGCCTTCTCCCGGCATGACCTGCCTCACCTGCTGGAGTCACCGCTTTCGGCAGATGGTCCCGGTGCCGCGGGGCCGGAGGCGGGTGCCGTACCGAAGGCGAGACGACACCGTCGGCCTGAGCTCTCACCGAGTGCCTGCGGTTGATGAGAACGCTGGGTACATCGGTCTCAGCGATCTCGAAGGACGGGGTCTCGGAGAGGTGTAGACCGGGGCCGGCATCTTGAATCGTTCCTTCAGCCAGCGGTTGGTCGACGGCTTCTGCGGCTAACGCCTGCTGCGGAAACAGCAGCGAGAGGCTGACCACGGCCGCCACGGACGGCGCGGTTTTGCGCACAAGCACCCCCTTGTGAAGATCATTTGAAAGCACGTCAGGTGAGGTGGATCTCTTGTGGGGATTTCCGCAAGGGTGTACGGGGAGGAGGGTAAGGTCTCCAATTGGTGGGTCTTCGAACTTGACGGGGGTACCGCCGACCGTCGGCACCTCGGCACCTCGGCACGCGCCGACTGCCCGTCGAACGTCCTGGTCGGGCGGCGCCCCGGGTGCGGCCCCGTGCCGTACGCCCGGCAGGCCCCGGGCTCCTACGCCCAGCCCGCCCCCGCCGCCCACGGCACGCCGACCGCGCCCGCCCCGTACGGGCCTCCGCAGCAGCCCCCGGTGCCCGGTGGTCCCCACGCCCAGCCGCAGCCGCCGTACGGGCAGCCGGTCCAGCCGCCGTACCCCCGGCACAACCCCTACGGGCAGCCTCCGCAGCGCCGACCTCACGGTGTGGTGTCCGCCCGGTACCGGACTCCTCTCACCCCGCCCCGGCCCGGGGTGAGAGCAACGTTCCCCAGCGGTCACCCACAGCCACAGACCGGAAACGCTCCTTCCCTACCTTCGGGACCAGGCCCCGGGCCCCCGGGCCCTCGCGGCATCCGTCCGCACCACCCCGGAGAACAGTGGAGGCGTCATGACAGCCCCTGGTCAGGTCCCCGCACCGTCGCCGCCCCCGAGCAGGGGCGGCCGCTGGATCCAGCACTGGGATCCCGAGGACGAGACGTTCTGGAACCGGACCGGGGAGCCGATCGCCCGCCGGAACCTCCTCTTCTCGGTGCTGTCCGAACACATCGGGTTCTCGGTGTGGACGATGTGGTCCGTGCTGGTGCTCTTCATGGGCCCGGAGTACGGGCTGACCCCGGCCGACAAGTTCCTGCTGACGTCCATGGTGACGCTGGTCGGCGCCGTGGTCCGGGTCCCGTACACCTTCGCCGTCGCGGTGTTCGGCGGACGCAACTGGACGATCGCCTCCGCCGCGCTGCTGCTCGTGCCCACGGTCGCCGCGTTCACCGTGATGGAGCCGGGGACGTCCTTCTCCACCTTCCTGCTGGTCGGCCTGCTGGCCGGCATCGGCGGCGGCAACTTCGCCTCCTCCATGACCAACATCAACGCCTTCTTCCCGCTGCGGAGGAAGGGCTGGGCGCTCGGCCTGAACGCCGGCGGCGGCAACATCGGCGTCCCGGTGATCCAGCTCGCCGCCCTCGCGATCATCGGGGCGGGCGGCGGGCCCCGGGTGCTGCTCGGCCTCTACATCCCGCTGATCGTCGTGGCCGCCGTGCTCGCCGCGCTGTACATGGACAACCTCGCCTCGGTACGCAACGACACCGGTGCGGCCAAGGACGCCGCCCGGGACGCGCACACCTGGATCATGTCCTTCCTCTACATCGGCACCTTCGGCTCGTTCATCGGCTACAGCTTCGCCTTCGGGCAGGTGCTGCAGAACCAGTTCGACCGCACGCCGCTCGAGGCCGCGTACGTCACCTTCATCGGCCCGCTGCTCGGCTCCCTGATCCGCCCGGTGGGCGGATGGCTCGCCGACCGGTACGGCGGCTCGCGGATCACGCTGTGGAACTTCGTCGGCATGGGCGTGGCGACCGGGGTGCTGATCGTCGCCTCCATGCAGAAGTCACTGGCGCTGTTCACCGTGGCCTTCGTGGTGCTGTTCGTGCTCACCGGCCTCGGCAACGGCTCGACGTACAAGATGATCCCGGGCATCTTCCAGGCCAAGGCGCTGGCCCGGGGGCTGAGTGGTGAGGAGGCGGCTGCGTACGGGCGCAGGCTGTCCGGGGCCTCCATGGGGCTGATCGGCGCGGTGGGCGCGCTCGGTGGCGTCGGCATCAACCTCGCCTTCCGCCAGTCCTTCCTCTCCTACGGTTCCGGCACCGGCGCGTTCGTCGCCTTCCTGGCCTTCTACGCGGTCTGCCTGGTGGTCACCTGGGCCGTATACCTTCGCCGCCCGGCCCGGCCGGCCTCCACGACGGTCATTGCGGAGGACAAGGCGCAGCTCAGCTACGCCCAGGTGTGACGTAACACTGGCGACACGAAGCCGAACCGAGCCTGTCATGGAGCATTGACAGGCTCGGCCGGCATGAGGACGAGCCGTGCCTCAGGCAGCACACCGAAACGCGGTACACCGACTCGAGTGCGGGACGAGAGCGGGACGAGAGCCATGCACGACGAACAGCAGAACCCCGACCGGCCCACGGGGCCGCCCATGGAGCAGACCTCCGGCCACGGGCCGCTCGCGGGCTTCACCGTGGGGGTGACCGCCGCTCGCCGGGCCGACGAGCTGGGCACCTTGCTCCAGCGACGTGGCGGTGCCGTCCTGCACGGCCCGGCGCTGCGGATCGTGCAGCTCGCCGACGACAGCGAACTGCTGGCCGCCACCAAGGAGGTCATCGGACAGGCCCCGGACATCGCGGTCGCCACGACGGCGATCGGCTTCCGCGGCTGGGTCGAGGCCGCCGACGGCTGGGGGCTCGGCGACGCTCTGCTGGCGCGGCTGCGCGGGGTGCGGATCCTGGCCCGCGGACCGAAGGTCAAGGGCGCGATCCGGGCGGCCGGGCTGACGGAGGAGTGGTCGCCTTCGTCGGAGTCGATGGCCGAGGTCCTCGACCGGCTTCTGGAGGAGGGCGTCGACGGACTGCGGATCGCCCTCCAGCTGCACGGCGAACCGCTGCCCGGGTTCGTGGAGTCGCTGCGGGCCGCGGGAGCGGACGTGGTGGGGGTGCCCGTCTACCGGTGGATGCCGCCGGAGGACATCACCCCCCTCGACCGGCTCCTCGACGCCACCGTCGCCCGGACCCTGGACGCGGTCACCTTCACCAGCGCGCCCGCCGCCGCGTCCCTGCTGTCCCGCGCCACGGAGCGCGGTCTGCTCGACGACGTCCTCGCCGCCCTCGGCCACGACGTCTTGCCCGCCTGCGTCGGCCCGGTCACCGCGCTGCCGTTGCAGGCCCGGGGCATCGACACGGTCCAGCCGGAACGCTTCCGGCTCGGCCCCCTCGTCCAACTGCTCTGCCGGGAACTGCCCGGCCGGGCCCGCTCGCTGCCGGTCGCCGGGCACCGGATGGAGATCCGCGGGCACGCCGTCGTGGTGGACGGCGAGCTGCGTCCCGTACCGCCCGCGGGCATGTCACTGCTGCGGGCGCTGGCCCGCCGCCCCGGCTGGGTCGTCGCCCGCGCGGACCTGCTGCGCGCGCTGCCGGGCACCGGCCGTGACGAGCACGCGGTGGAGACCGCGATGGCCCGCCTGCGCGCCGCCCTCGGCGCGCCCAGGCTGATCCAGACGGTCGTCAAACGCGGCTACCGCCTCGCCCTGGACCCCCAGGCGGACGCCAAGTACGGGGACGCCTGAACGGAGCCGGCCCCGGGCCGGGACGCTCGGGCCGGGCGCCCCGAGTGAGGGGTTCTTGGCCAGGGGGTTCCGGGCGGGGGAGCGGGCGGGCACTGTAGAGGGAGCGGATTCCCGGAACAGATCCCTCACTCGCACCGCCCCGGCCCCCACTCGACCGGGGTGAACCCTAGGCGGTGACAGGCACATGGCACTGGGTACGGTCACGGCGCCCCACGAGCTGCGGTTCGACACCGGGCGGATCTGTCTGGACCTCCTCGCGACCACGCATCCCGAGGAACGGCTCGGCTCCGTCGGCGTGCTGAGCGCCTGGATCACCGGCTCCGGCCTCGTCCCGGCCGGCACGCCGCTCACCCACGCCGACGGCACCTGGCCGGCCGCCTTCCGTGAACTGCGCGGCCATCTCGCCCGTCTGGTGCACGGCCGCCCGGCGCCCGGCGGCGTGGCCTACGACCTCGCGCTCGCCCGCGTCAACGAGACCGCCCGCGCCGCGCCCCCCACCCCGCGCGCGGTCCCCGGCGGTGACGGGACACTGGTACGGCGGCTGGAGGCGCCGCCCGGCTGCGCCGCGCTGCTCGCGGCGATCGCCCGGGACGCCGTGGACCTGCTCACCGACCCGCTCGCGCGCGGGTGCCTGCGGCAGTGCGAGGGCGACCACTGCCCGATCGTGTACCTGGACACCTCACGGGGCCGCCGCAGGCGCTGGTGCTCCAGCGAGGTCTGCGGAAACCGCGAACGAGTGGCCCGCCACCGCCGCAGGGCCGCCGCCCTCTCCCGAGTCTGACCCGTCCCCGACTCCGCGGCCGTGTGACATCGCTAACACTCCGTTTGCTCTCCGCCCGGCACGGGCAGCCGCGCCGCCCCTCCGTCTGTGGTGGAAATGTGAAAAAGGAGCGGGGGAAATGTGCTCCCATGTCCCGGTCTTCACCACGGTCCCCGGGAAAACGACGCCTCACGTTGAACATCCGGAGCCCCGCCTCCGTACCCGATGTGGAGCGACCGACGGGGGGGATCCCCGGGACACCGGAGGTGGGCGTGCGCAAGGATGCGGCCGTGGCCAATGAACGCGGAGCGAGGGCCCGACATCGCATGTCCCCGTCCTCGTCGAATGAACCTGATGAGGAGTTGATGCGTGCGCTGTATCGAGAGCACGCCGGGCCTCTTCTCGCCTACGTCCTGCGGCTGGTCGCCGGAGACCGGCAGCGAGCCGAGGACGTCGTGCAGGAGACGCTCATCCGTGCCTGGAAGAACGCCGGTCAGCTCAATCGGGCGACCGGATCGGTACGCCCCTGGCTGGTGACGGTCGCCCGGCGCATCGTCATCGACGGCCACCGCAGCCGGCAGGCCCGGCCGCAGGAGGTCGATCCGTCGCCGCTGGAGGTCATCCCCGCGGAGGACGAGATCGACAAGGCGCTGTGGCTGATGACGCTGTCGGACGCACTCGACGACCTGACCCCTGCCCACCGGGAGGTGCTCGTCGAGACGTACTTCAAGGGACGTACCGTGAACGAGGCGGCCGAGACCCTCGGGATACCCAGCGGCACGGTCCGTTCCCGGGTGTTCTACGCCCTGCGTTCGATGAAGCTGGCTCTGGAGGAGCGGGGGGTGACGGCGTGATGAGTGTGTACGGGGGATTCGGAGCGGGCGGTACGGGTATGTCTGGTGCCATGCAGGGATCACCGGTGCCGAACGAGCACGAGACCGTCGGTGCCTATGCTCTCGGCATCCTCGACGATGCCGAGGCGACCGCGTTCGAGTCGCACCTCGCAGGCTGCGAGTGGTGCGCCCAGCAGCTCGACGAACTCGCCGGTATGGAACCGATGCTGGCCGCCCTCGCGGACCTGCCCGGCACCGGCACGCCGTCGCTCGGTGAGTCGCTGTCGGCCAAGCCGGCGCCACGCGTGGTGGAGAAGCTGGTCGACGAGGTCGCCGAGCGCCGCGCCAAGAAGCGCCGCCGCAACTTCTACATGGTCGCCGCCGCGGGCGCCCTGATCGTCAGCGGCCCCTTCGTCGCCGTCGCGGCGAACGGCGGGGGCGACAGCGGCAGCCGGGGTGGCAACACCAACCAGACCCTCTCCGCCGACCCGGCGAAGGACGTCTTCGACCAGATCCCCGACAAGCTCACGGCCACCGACCCGGGCACCAAGGTCTCCGTGACCGTGGCGTTCCAGGAGAAGGACTGGGGCACCGGCCTCGCCGCGCAGATCAGTAACGTCAAGGGCCCCGAGAAGTGCGCCCTGGTCGTCGTCGGCAAGAACGGCGAGCGGGAGACCGCGACCTCCTGGACCGTCCCGGAGTGGGGCTACGGCCTGCCGGACGCCAAGTCGGACAAGGCCAAGCAGCCGCTCCACGTCCAGGGCGGCGCCTCGCTGGACCCCGACGAGATCGACAGCTTCGAGATCGTGACCTTCGACGGCGAGAAGCTCGTCGAGGTCGACGCATAGCCTCACAGGTCCCCTTCGCGTACGGTTGACGGCTGCCCAGCACGTCAGAAGGGGGCCCGGTGGCCGCTCAGGCTCAGCAGGAAACCGCGGTCGATCCGGTTCACGAATCCACTCGTGACCGGGAGATCAGTGTCGAACAGGAACACCTCGACCGGGTGTACCGACGGCTCGAGGAGAAGATCCACGAGGCCGAGTTCCTCATGCATGACGCCGCCCGGCGCGGCCAGGTCGGCACGCCCGGCGCACTCGCCGAACGGGACGCCCAGGTCTTCCGGGCCGGCGTCCACCTCAACCGGCTGAACAACGAGTTCGAGGACTTTCTCTTCGGCCGGATCGACCTGCTCCTCGGCAAGGACGGCAAGAAGGGACCCGACGGCGCCTACACCGCCGTCGAGCCCGCCGACGGTGCCGTCCGCCCCGACAACACCGCCGACATCGCCGAGACGCTGCACATCGGCCGCATCGGCGTCCTCGACGAGGACTACACCCCGCTGGTCATCGACTGGCGGGCGCCCGCCGCCGCCCCGTTCTACCGGTCCACCCCGGTCGACCCCGGCCGGGTGGTGCGCCGCCGCGTCATCCGCTCCAAGGGCCGCCGGGTCCTCGGTGTCGAGGACGACCTGATGCGCCCCGAGCTGTCGGCCTCCCTGGACGGCCACGAGCTGCCCGTCATCGGTGACGGCGCCCTGATGGCCGCGCTCGGCCAGGCCCGGACGCACAGCATGCGGGACATCGTCGCCTCCATCCAGGCCGAGCAGGACCTGGTGATCCGCGCCCCCGCCGCCTCCGTGACCCACGTCGAGGGCGGCCCCGGCACCGGCAAGACCGCCGTCGCCCTGCACCGCGCGGCCTACCTGCTCTACCAGGACCGGCGCCGGTACGCGGGCGGCATCCTGGTCGTCTCGCCCACACCGCTCCTGGTCGCCTACACCGAGGGCGTCCTGCCCTCCCTCGGCGAGGAGGGCCAGGTCGCCGTCCGTGCCATCGGCTCCCTGGTCGACGGCGCCGAGGCCACCCTGTACGACGCCCCGGCGGTGGCCCGCGCCAAGGGCTCCTCCCGCATGCTCGGGGTGATCCGCAAGGCCGCGCGCGGTGCCCTGGAGAACGGCGGCACGCCGGCCCGGCTGCGCGTCGTCGCCTTCGGCCGGCGGCTCGAACTGGACGCCGACGAGCTGGCGGCCGTCCGCCACACCGCCCTCGGCGGCACCGCCCCGGTGAACCTGCTGCGCCCCCGCGCCCGCAAACTGCTGCTCGACGCCCTGTGGGAGCGCTCCGGCGCGGGCGACCGGCACGCCAACCCGGAGCTGGCCGCCGAACTGCGCTCCTCCTTCGACGACGACGTCACCACCGAGGACGCCTTCCTCGCCTTCTTCGACGCGTGGTGGCCCGAACTGACCCCGGCCGCCGTGCTGGACGCCATGGCCGACGAGCGCCGCCTCGGCCGCTGGGCCCGGCGCGTCCTCAACCCGGGCGAGGTCCGCAAGGTCGCCCGCTCCCTGCGGCGGGACGGCCGCTCGGTGCACGACATCGCGCTACTCGACGAACTCCAGGCCGTCCTCGGCACCCCCTCCCGCCCCCGGCGCAAGCGTGAGCTGGACCCGCTGGACCAGCTCACCGGCCTCGAGGAGCTGATGCCGGTGCGCGAGGAGTCGCAGCGCGAGCGGGCCGAACGCCTCGCCCAGGAACGCACCGAGTACGCCCATGTCATCGTCGACGAGGCCCAGGACCTCACCCCTCTGCAGTGGCGCATGGTCGGCCGGCGCGGCCGGCACGCCACCTGGACGGTCGTCGGCGACCCCGCCCAGTCGTCCTGGTCCGACCCCGACGAGGCCGCCCAGGCCCGCGACGAGGCCCTCGGCAGCAGGCCCCGCCGCCGCTTCGAGCTCACCGTGAACTACCGCAACCCGGCCGAGATCGCCGACCTCGCCGCCAAGGTGCTCGCGCTCGCCATGCCCGGGTCCACCTCGCCGAGGGCGGTGCGCTCCACCGGCGTCGAACCCCGCTTCGTGACCGCCGGCCCGTCCGGACCCGGCTCGGTCCTGGCCGAGACCGTGCGCGCGGAGACGGCCCGGCTGCTGGAGCGGGTCGACGGGACGGTCGGTGTGGTCGTCGCCATGCAGCGCCGCGAGGAGGCACGGCGCTGGCTGGACGGGCTCGGCGACCGGGCCGTCGCCCTCGGCAGCCTGGAGGCGAAGGGCCTGGAGTACGACGCGACGATCGTCGTCTCCCCGGCCGAGATCGCCGACGAGTCCCCGGCCGGCCTGCGCGTCCTGTACGTCGCCCTGACCCGCGCCACCCAGCAGCTCACCGTCGTCTCGGCCGACCGCGACGAGCCGGACGCGGCGGGCGTCCCGGACCTGCTGCGGGACTGATCCGGCCCCGGCCGGGGCCGGAACCGCGATCCGCCGGTGAATGACCCGGCCGCGGGAATGGTCTTACGGCATCCGTTTGTTAGCCTGGCAGGTGACACCGGCCCGATCCAAGCCCCCGGGCCCAACCTTCGTCGCTACGAGCGACCACTTGCCGCGAGGCGAGCATGGCGGGCCGGTGTCACTGAACAACACGAGAGGCCCATGCCACTTCCGGGTGGCATGGGCCTCTCGTGTTGACTCACGGGAGGTGGGAGGCTGACGAACGGCCCTCGATTTCTCGTATGGTGGAGCAGCCTTTCCGGAAGTTTTCGCCGTTACCCGTTTCTCGTGCGGCCAAAACGTTCGCAATCGGATGCGGCTACCACGTACTCGGCGGTAGGTGCGACGATCGGATGGGACAAAGCAGCTACACGGTGAAAGCAGAGGAAGTCGGCCATGGCAACGGCGCCCAGCGTCTCCTACTCGATGACCATCCGGCTGGAGGTGCCGGCGAGCGGAGCCTCCGTCTCTCAACTCACCACCGCCGTGGAATCCTCCGGCGGAACGGTCACCGGCCTCGACGTCACCGCGTCCGGCCACGAGAAACTCCGTATCGACGTCACCATCGCGGCCACCTCCACCGGGCACGCCGACGAGATCGTCGAGAAGCTCCGCGGCGTCGAGGGCGTCAGCCTCGGCAAGGTCTCGGACCGTACGTTCCTGATGCACCTCGGCGGCAAGATCGAGATGCAGTCCAAGCACCCCATCCGCAACCGTGACGACCTCTCCATGGTCTACACGCCGGGTGTGGCCCGCGTCTGCATGGCCATCGCCGAGAACCCCGAGGACGCCCGCCGCCTCACCATCAAGCGCAACTCCGTTGCGGTCGTGACGGACGGTTCCGCCGTGCTGGGGCTGGGCAACATCGGCCCGAAGGCCGCCCTGCCGGTGATGGAGGGCAAGGCCGCCCTGTTCAAGCGGTTCGCCGGGATCGACGCCTGGCCGCTGTGCCTCGACACGCAGGACACCGACGCGATCGTCGAGATCGTCAAGGCGATCGCCCCGGGCTTCGCCGGCATCAACCTGGAGGACATCTCCGCGCCGCGCTGCTTCGAGATCGAGGCCCGGCTGCGCGAGGCCCTCGACATCCCCGTCTTCCACGACGACCAGCACGGCACCGCGATCGTCGTCCTCGCGGCCCTGACCAACGCGCTGCGGGTCACCGGCAAGGTGATGGAGGACATCCGCGTCGTCATGTCCGGCGCCGGCGCGGCCGGCACGGCCATCCTCAAGCTGCTCATCGCGGCCGGTGTGAAGAACGCCGTCGTGGCCGACATCCACGGTGTGGTGCACGCGGGCCGCGCGGACCTGGTGGACGCCCCCGCCGACTCCCCGCTGTGCTGGATCGGCCACAACACCAACCCGGAGAACCTGACCGGCACGCTGAAGGAGGCCGTGCGCGGCGCGGACGTCTTCATCGGCGTCTCCGCCCCGAACGTCCTCGACGGCGACGACGTCGCCGCGATGGCCGACGGCGCGATCGTCTTCGCGCTCGCGAACCCCGACCCCGAGGTGGACCCGGGCATCGCCCGCCGGACCGCGGCCGTGGTCGCCACCGGCCGCTCCGACTTCCCGAACCAGATCAACAACGTGCTGGTCTTCCCGGGTGTCTTCCGCGGTCTGCTGGACGCCCAGTCCCGCACCGTCAACACCGACATGATGCTCGCCGCCGCCAAGGCCCTGGCCGACGTGGTCACCGAGGACGAGCTGAACCCGAACTACATCGTCCCCAGCGTGTTCAACGACAAGGTCGCGGGCGCGGTCGCCGGCGCGGTCCGGGAGGCCGCGAAGAGCACGGAGGTCCCGGCCGCCCTCGCCTAGGTCCTGTCTGGAGTTTCCCGCCGTCGTCCCCAGGGCGGCCGTGCGGTGTCTGGTGCGGTGCATCGGGGTGCGGCCGGATCGCCCTCGTACGGGGGGACGTACCTGGGTGATTCGGCCGTGCGGCGAGGTGCCGTGCCAGACACCGCACGGCCGCGGGAAACTCCAGACAGGGCCCTAAGAGCCCTGCCGCGGCTGTGACCATCACCACGGGAGGTGTGCGAACGGCGCGCCGTGGAACCCGTGACGTGTGGCCGCCCCTTATGGTGGCGGCCGTGACTCGGACCCCCGGCCTCCGCAGTCCGCTGCCGGCAGCGGACGCAGCGTTACCGTCGTCGGGCCGTGGGCGCCTCCCGGGTGACTCCCACGGGTGACTCCTGGGTGGTATCGCGGCTCCTGCGAGTGCCGGATTGGCTTTACCGCCGCAGGTAGAGGCAGGATGCTCCACCAGGACCACGTCCAGGGGGCAGCACCTCCAGGGGCGTGCGGGCCCGAGTAAGTACCCGGGTCCGGGGGACTCACCGAGGACCCTGGCAGCATCGGCTTGGTCGTGCCCCAAAAGTGCGGCCCTGCCGCGTGGCACGCCTCAACGGCAAGAAGAACACGGGAGTAACAACATGAACCGCAGTGAGCTGGTGGCCGCGCTGGCCGACCGCGCCGAGGTGACCCGCAAGGATGCCGACGCCGTGCTGGCCGCGTTCGCCGACATCGTCGGCGACATCGTCTCCAAGGGGGACGAGAAGGTCACCATCCCCGGTTTTCTGACCTTCGAGCGCACCCACCGTGCCGCTCGCACCGCGCGCAACCCGCAGACCGGTGAGCCGATCCAGATCCCGGCCGGCTACAGCGTGAAGGTCTCTGCGGGCTCGAAGCTCAAGGAAGCCGCCAAGGGCAAGTAACCCCGCCGTTCGTACGTCCCGGGACGGCGTACGACGCACAGCGACGCCACAGGGGCGGCCACCCGATCGAGTGGCCGCCCCTGTGGCAAGGCTGATTCCGGTCAGCCGAGCGCCTTGCCGGGCAGTTCGACCTTCGCCCCCAGCTCCCCCAGCTTGTCCGTGCTGTGTCTGCCCGGGGGGCGATCCCCGGGCCCTCGGCCGGGCGGGCGGTGCCGGTGAGCCGGGCTCAGCCGAGCGCCTTGCCGGGCAGTTCGACCTTCGCCCCCAGCTCCCCCAGCTTGTCCATGAAGTTCTCGTAGCCGCGGTTGATCAGGCCGATGCCGTGGACGCGGGACGTGCCCTGGGCGGCGAGGGCGGCGATCAGGTAGGAGAAACCGCCGCGCAGGTCGGGGATGACCAGGTCGGCGCCCTGGAGCCGGGTCGGGCCCGAGACGACGGCCGAGTGGAGGAAGTTGCGCTGGCCGAAGCGGCAGTGGGAGCCGCCCAGGCACTCGCGGTAGAGCTGGATGTGCGCACCCATCTGGTTGAGCGCCGAGGTGAAGCCGAGCCGGGACTCGTAGACCGTCTCGTGGACGATCGACAGGCCCGTCGCCTGGGTCAGGGCGACGACCAGCGGCTGCTGCCAGTCGGTCTGGAAGCCCGGGTGGACGTCCGTCTCCAGCGCGATCGACTTGAGCTGGCCGCCCGGATGCCAGAACCGGACGCCGTTGTCGTCGATCTCGAAGGCGCCGCCGACCTTCCGGTAGGTGTTCAGGAACGTCATCATCGAGCGCTGCTGGGCGCCGTGGACGTAGATGTTCCCCTCGGTGGCCAGCGCCGCGGACGCCCAGGAGGCCGCCTCCAGGCGGTCGGGAAGGGCGCGGTGGTTGTAGCCGCCGAGCTTGTCCACACCGGTGACGCGGATGGTCCGGTCGGTGTCCATGGCGATGATCGCGCCCATTTTCTGCAGGACGCAGATCAGGTCCTCGATCTCCGGCTCCACCGCCGCGTTGGACAGCTCGGTGACGCCCTCCGCGAGGACCGCCGTCAGCAGCACCTGCTCCGTCGTGCCGACGGACGGGTACGGCAGCTTGATCTTCGTGCCCCGCAGCCGCTGCGGGGCCTCCAGGTACTGGCCGTCCGCCCGCTTCTCGATCGTCGCGCCGAACTGGCGCAGCACGTCGAAGTGGAAGTCGATCGGCCGGCCGCCGATGTCGCAGCCGCCCAGGCCCGGGATGAACGCGTGCCCGAGACGGTGCAGCAGCGGGCCGCAGAACAGGATCGGGATGCGGGACGAACCCGCGTGGGCATCGATGTCGGCGACGTTGGCGCTCTCCACCCGTGTGGGGTCGAGCACCAGTTCACCGGGCTCGTTGCCGGAACGGACCGTCACCCCGTGCAGCTGGAGCAGTCCTCGGACGACACGGACGTCACGGATGTCCGGAACGTTGCCCAGCCGGCTCGGCTCACTGCCCAGCAGGGCGGCGACCATGGCCTTCGGTACGAGGTTCTTCGCACCGCGGACACGGATCTCCCCCTCCAGCGGGGTTCCGCCGTGGACAAGCAGTACGTCTTCAGTGCCGTTGACGGTCATGAATCTCGCGTTCCGTGGAGGGGGCAGGGGCCAGAAGAGCAAGGGTAGTCGCCCCCCACGCCCGTTCGACCAGCCCGTGCACGGCCCGGTCCCGGCCCCGGACCGCCGCAACACGGGCAGTTTCCGTACGGGCACCCGGGGTCACCGCAGTCACCGTGCGCCGGGGGTGCTCCCGTACGCCCGCCGGGCTCCGGCGGGTCGCTTCGGCCCGCTCCGGCGGGCGCCTCACCAGGCCGCTCCCGCGCCGGGCGGCCGCGACCGCTCCCGTACTCCGATTGCTCCCCACGGAGGGGAAAGATGCGCGATCATGTCTGGCATGACCGAGGTGTCCTCGCTCACAGGGCGGCTGCTCGTGGCCACGCCCGCCCTGGCGGACCCGAACTTCGACCGCGCGGTCGTGCTCCTCCTCGACCACGACGAGGAGGGGTCCCTCGGTGTCGTGCTCAACCGCCCGACCCCGGTGGGCGTGGGCGACATCCTGGAGGGCTGGGCGGACCTGGCCGGTGAGCCCGGGGTCGTCTTCCAGGGCGGCCCGGTGTCGCTGGACTCGGCCCTCGGCGTCGCCGTCGTCCCCGGCGGGACCGGGACGGGCGCCACGGCCGCGCCGCTGGGCTGGCGCCGGGTGTACGGCGCGATCGGGCTGGTCGACCTGGAGGCGCCGCCGGAGCTGCTCGCCGCCGCCCTCGGCTCACTGCGCATCTTCGCCGGATACGCGGGCTGGGGCCCCGGCCAGCTGGAGGACGAACTGGTGGAAGGCGCCTGGTACGTCGTCGAGTCGGAGCCCGGCGACATCTCGTCCCCGGAACCCGAGCGGCTCTGGCGCGAGGTGCTGCGCCGCCAGCGGGGCGGGCTGGCGATGGTGGCCACCTACCCGGACGACCCTTCGCTCAACTGATGTGTGTGAGCTTCAGTACCCTTTGATGCATGAGCACTCTTGAGCCCGAGCGCGGGACTGGTACGGGAACCCTCGTAGAGCCGACGCCGCAGACCTCCCACGGTGACGGCGACCACGAGCGCTACGCCCACTACGTCCAGAAGGACAAGATCATGGCGAGCGCCCTCGACGGCACGCCCGTCGTGGCGCTGTGCGGCAAGGTGTGGGTGCCCGGCCGCGACCCGAAGAAGTACCCCGTCTGCCCCATGTGCAAGGAGATCTACGAGTCCATGAGCGGCGGCGACGACGACAAGGGCAAGGGCGGCAAGGGCGAGGGCGACAAGTAGCCGCGCCGGGCTCCGGCCCCCGGGTGCGTTTTGCGCGCCCCGGGGACTCTGCTGCGCAATTACCCGGCGTGATGACGCCGTGCCGATACGGCCTTCAGAGCGCGTCGCAGATGCAGGCAGGCCGGGTGCGGCCGAGCCCTGAAAGCATGGCACGTGATCGCTCGCCGAATGGAGCAGCAGAGTCCCCGGGGACTCTGCTGCTCCATTGCGGAGAGGGGCGCCGGCCTGTCGGCGGGGCGCAGGGAACGGGTCTCGCGAGGAGGCGGTCCGGCCCCGGCCGACCCCTCCCGGATGCGGTGCGTGACCCTCCCTCGAATTGAGTAACAGAGTCCCTGGGGGGGCTTTGTGCTGCCCGCGCGTTGCGCGAAGTGCGTCAGCCGGCCACGGAGTGGCTGAGATCTCTTGTGGGCTCGTTCACCCAGTCCCCAGCCTCCGGTGTTGTTGTGTACAGCGAAACCGGCGTTGCGCATGTTGCAACACTTCGTCGGAGGAGACAGTTCATGAAGCTGTCCGTCCTCCTGGTCGCCCTCGCGGCCGTCGTCGCCGGATTAGAGAAGGCGCACGACGGCACCGAGGTCACCGTGGAGTGCGTTCCGGTCGAGACCCGCGCCGGGCGCATCGAGGCCGTCTTCAACGACCCGAAGTCCGCGCCCGACCTCGTCGAGTACGGCAGCACGGACACCGCCGGCCACGTGAGGGACGGCGGGCTTGCGGACGTCACCGAGGAGTTCGGTGACTGGGACGAGGCCAAAAGCCGACCTCGCACCGCACCCTCGCCGTCGACCTGATGCAGCGGCTCGCCTCGAAGTCGTCTGGTGCTCCTTCCCGTTCGTGACGGTCCCCGTCTGCGCCGGCATCCGCGCCGTGCCCGCCGAGGTGCTGGAGGCCGCAGCCCTGGACGGCGCCTCGCGGGGGCGTGTCTGGCGCTCGGTGCTCGCCCCGATGCTCCGGCCGGTCCCGGTCGTCGTCACCATCCAGTCGGTGATCCGGGACTTCAAGGTCTTCACCCAGATCTACGTCACGACCGGCGGGGGCGGCATCGCCGGCCAGAACCTGGTCCTCAACGTCTACGCGTACCAGAAGGCGTTCGCGTCCTCGCAGTACGGCCTCGGCGTCGCGATCGGTGTGGCGACGCTGCTGATCCTGCTCGCCGTCACGCTGGTGTACCTGCGGCTGCTGCGCCGTCAGGGGGAGGAACGGTGACTCTCGTGAGCCAGGACGGGGTGCGCCGGGTGAATCCCGCGCGCAGGTCCCTCCGGCGTCCATGGCGGCTGGCGGCCGAGGCCACCGCGCTGGCGGTCGCGGTGGTGGTGGCCTTCCCCCCTGTACTGGATGGTGCTGAGCGCCTTCAAGCCGGCCGGCGAGATCGAGTCGGACCGGCCGCGGCCGTGAACCCCGGCCCCCACCCTGGATTCCTTCCGGCGCGTGTTCGGGCAAGAGGAGTTCGGCCGGTACTTCCTCAACAGCGTGGTCGTCGCGGTCGCCGTGGCGCTCGTCTTCGCGCTGGTCGCCTTTCTCACGGCGACCGCCGTCACACGGTTCCGGTTCCGTATGCGGACCACCCTGCTGATCATGTTTCTGGTGGCCCAGATGGTGCCCGTGGGGGCGCTGACGATCCCGTTGTTCTTCCTCATGCGGGACGCGGGCCAGTTGAACATGCTACGGTCGCTGGTCCTGCCGCACATCGCGTTCTCGCTGCCGTTCGCGATCTGGATACTTCGGGGGTTCGTGAAAGCCGTTCCCGACGCGCTGGAGGAGGCCGCCTACATCGACGGCGCGAGCCGTGCGCGGTTCCTGCGGCAGATCCTTTTCCCGCTCGTTCTGCCGGGGCTGGCGGCCACCAGCGTGTTCTCCCTCATCTCCACCTGGAACGACTTCCTGTTCGCCAAGTCCTCCATTGTCAGCGACATCTCACAGTCGACCCTCCCGAGGGCCCTGCCGGTCCTCTACGAACCGGACGATCCCGACCGGGGCGGCGTGATGGCGGCGGCCACGGTGATGACGATTCCGGTGCTGGTCTTCTTCGTACTCGTACAGCGGCGCCTGGTCTCCGGACTGGGCGGCGCGGTGAAGGACTGACGTGACATCACCGGGGGAACTGATTCCCGCACCCCGCAGCGTCGTCGCCGCTTCTGGCGCGGTACGGCTGACGGTGAACTCCCGGCTCTGCGCCGGCACCGCGACGGAGGGCGTCGGTCACTGGCTGCGCACTGTGCTCCGGCAGGCCACCGGCCTGCCGTTGCGCGAGGGACAAGAGCTCGGTGACGCCGAGGGCGACGGCATCGGGCTCCAGCTCGGTACCGGGCTCGGCCCCGAGGAGTACCGCCTCGTCAGCGACGGGAACGGCGTCCTGATCGAGGGTGGCAGCGCGGCCGGTGTCTTCTGGGGTGCCCAGACGCTGCGGCAGCTCCTCGGCCCCGACGCGTACCGCAGGGCTCCGCTCGGCCGCGACCGGGCCTGGGCCGTGCCGCACGTCACGATCGAGGACGCCCCCCGCTTCCGCTGGCGCGGCCTCATGCTCGACGTCGCCCGGCACTTCATGCCCAAGGAGGGCGTGCTGCGTTCTCTCGACCTGATGGCCGCGCACAAACTCAACGTCCTCCATTTCCACCTGACGGACGACCAGGGCTGGCGCATCGAGATCGAGCGGTACCCGCGGCTGACGGAGGTGGGCTCCTGGCGTGCCCGGACGAAAATCGGCCACCGCGCCTCGCCCCTGTGGAACGACACGCCGCACGGTGGTCACTACACGCGGGACGACATCCGGGAGATCGTCGCCTACGCGGCCGAGCGGCATATCGCCGTCATCCCCGAAATCGACGTGCCCGGCCACTCGCAGGCCGCCATCGCCGCGTATCCGGAACTCGGCAACACCGATGTCGTCGACACCTCCTCGCTGACCGTCTGGGACACATGGGGGATCAATCCGAACGTCCTCGCCCCCACCGACACCACCCTGCGCTTCTACGAAGGGGTTCTCGAGGAAGTCCTGGAACTGTTCCCCGCCGACGCCGCGGGTCCCGCCGCGTATTCGCCGTCCCCGTCGTTCTCGTCGTTCGTGCACATCGGCGGCGACGAATGCCCGAAGGACCAGTGGCGTGCCTCGGACACCGCGCAGAAGCGGATCGCCGATCTCGGACTGGCCGATGAGGACGCCCTCCAGTCCTGGTTCGTCGGGCACTTCGCCGGCTGGCTCGCCGCGCGCGGGCGCCGGCTGATCGGCTGGGACGAGATCCTCGAGGGCGGCCTGCCTCCGGGCGCCGCCGTGTCCTCCTGGCGCGGCTATGCCGGCGGGATCGCCGCCGCCCGCGCGGGACACGACGTGGTCATGTGCCCCAAGCAGTACGTCTACCTGGACCACCGGCAGGACGCGGGCCCCGAGGAGCCGGTGCCGATCGGGTACGTGCGCACCTTGGAGGACGTCTACCGGTTCGAGCCCGTACCGGCGGACCTGACGCCCGAGGAGGCCGGGCGGGTGCTCGGCACCCAGGCCAACGCCTGGTCCGAGGTGACCGAGAATCAGGAGCGGGTGGACTACCAGGTCTTCCCCCGGCTCGTGGCCCTCGCCGAGGTCGCCTGGAGCACGCTGCCCGCCCCCGCGCAGCGGGACTTCGCCGGCTTCGAGCGCCGGATGACCGCCCACTACCGGCGGCTCGACGCCCTCGGTGTCGCCTACCGCCCGCCCACCGGACCGCTGCCCTGGCAGCGGCGCCCCGGAGTACTGGGCCGCCCCGTCGACGGCACACCCCCGAACCGGTAGCGCGTACCGGCCGGCGGCACGTGCCGCGTCCGGAACCGGCCGTGCGCGGAAGTCCGCCCCATTGCGAACAGGTCCGGTGAAAAGGGGCAGGGGTCGCCGAACCGTTCTCATCCGAGCGTACGGGCGATCGCGTGTGAAAACGGGCCAAGTGGGCTGCGAGGTGGGTGAACGCCTCCTAGTGGACCCCTGTCCTCGGCGCTCGCGAAGATGTGCCAGAGTTGCCCCGTCCGCCCTGTCAGGTCGTACCGTACGGCTGCAACAGGTGGGACCAGGTGGGGCCGCGGGAAGGGGCAGTCGGTTTTGAGCACGCACGCACCGCAGACGGCGCAGTCCGTGACGCTGCCCACGACGCTGGACGAGGCCGTGGCGGCGCTGACAGCCGTGCCCGCCGCCGTGCCCGTCGCGGGCGGCACCGATCTGATGGCCGCCGTCAACTCCGGGCAGCTCAGGCCGACGGCACTGGTCGGCCTCGGCAGGATCAGCGAGATCCGCGGCTGGCAGTACCAGGACGGCCACGCGCTGCTCGGCGCCGGCCTCACCCACGCCCGTATGGGCCGCCCCGACTTCGCCGCCCTCATCCCGGCGCTCGCCGCCTCCGCGCGGGCCGCCGGACCGCCGCACATCCGCAACGCGGGCACCCTGGGCGGCAACATCGCCTCCGCCGCCCCGACCGGGGACGCGCTGCCCGTGCTGGCCGCGCTCGAGGCGACGCTGATCATCGCGGGCCAGGGCGGGGCCCGCCGGGAGATCCCGGTGTCGCACCTGCTGGCCGGGATGGACATGCTGCGCGCCGGTGAGCTCATCGGCTACGTGCGCGTGCCGCTGCTGCACGCCCCGCAGGTCTTCCTGAAGGCCACCGGCCGCACCGGCCCCGGCCGCGCGGTCGCCTCCGTGGCCCTGGTCCTCGACCCCGCCCGGCGCGGTGTCCGCTGCGCGGTGGGCGCCATAGCACCGATGGCGCTGCGGCCCCTGGAGGCCGAGCAGTGGGTCGCCCAACTCATCGACTGGGACAACAACCGCGCGCTCGTGCCGGAGGTGCTGAAGGCGTTCGGGGAGTACGTCGCCGCGGCCTGCATCCCCGATCCGGTACCCGACGAGGACGGCTCCGTCCCGTCGCTGCCGCCCGCGGTACTGCACCTGCGGCGCACCGTCGCCGCACTGGCCCGACGAGCACTGGGGAGGGCGCTGTCGTGACCGACGACCAGCGCGGAGAAGGCACGTCCGGCGCGTCCCAGGGCGGGGGCAGCCGCTGGGACCCGCTGCCCCAGGGCGACTACGACGACGGCGCCACCGCCTTCGTGAAGCTCCCTGAGGGGGGCATCGACGCCCTGCTGGACTCGATGGAGAGCCCGCTCGCCGCACCCGGCCACGGCTATGTGCCGCCGTCCATCACCGCCACGACCGCGGGCACCGACCCCGCGGTCACCGGCGGCTGGGCGGTGCCGGACACCGGAGTGCCGGGCGCCCCCGTCGACGGCACCCAGTGGCACGACTCGCAGGCCGGGCGGGCGGGGGAGGGCCCCGGGGCACAGGCGGCGCAGCAGTACGGCGGCCAGGACCGGTTCACGTACGACCCCGGAGCCTCCGGGCAGTGGCACTTCGAGGACCCGCCCGGCGTCGGCGACCCGGCACAGGCACCGGGTTCCGACGTGACCGGCCAGTGGTCGATCCCCGTCGCCGGCGGCGACCTCCCGGACGAGTCCGGCGAGTTCACCACCTCCGCGCTGGCCGAGCAGTGGGGCGCCACCCCGCCGGTCACCCCGCCCCCCACCCTCCCGGGCGGCGCCTCCGCGCCCTGGGCCACGCAGGCCATCGGGCAGCCGTGGGGACCCGGAGTGCCGGGCGTGGACCCGGAGCACCCCGACTCCGCTCCCGGCCGGGAGCGCGAGCAGGACAGGGAGCAGGGCCGTGAGCAGGACCGTGAGCAGGGCGGCCCGGAGACCGACCGGCGCGCGGACCATGGCCGGGGAGCCCCCGCGTACGGCCAGGAGCACACCGCCGACCCCGTCCGGGAGCGGCCCGACGGGTGGCCCGCCCCGGGGCACGACGCCCCGCCCCGGTCGGCCGAGGTGCCGCAGCCGGATCCCGCCGAGTCCCACTGGCGGACCGGCACCGAGACCTACCCGGAGTCGGCCGACGGACCGTCCGCCCCGGAGCTCCGCGAGCACCCGCAGCCGGGCCCGGAGGACGCCGCACGGCCCGTCGACGGGCACGGGCAGGCTCTGGAGGCCGACGAGGCCGCCAGGGACGCCCAGCGGCCCCAGGACCCGCACGACGCCCAGGAGGGCCCGGGAGGTCCCTCGGACGCAGCGGCACCCGAGAGCGCGAGGGACCACACCGAGACGGCCCCGGACGGGGACGCCGGAACGGAATCCGCGGCCCCCGGCACCGGTACCGGCCCCGACGCACCCGACGCCACGTCACCCGGGCACGAACCGCTCCTCGGTGCCGCGCACGACGATCATCCCCTCGCCTCCTACGTGCTGCGCGTCAACGGCACTGACCGGCCCGTGACCGACGCCTGGATCGGTGAGTCGCTGCTCTACGTGCTGCGCGAGCGCCTCGGTCTCGCCGGCGCCAAGGACGGCTGCTCGCAGGGCGAGTGCGGGGCCTGCAACGTGCAGGTCGACGGCCGGCTCGTCGCGTCCTGTCTGGTCCCGGCCGTCACCGCGGCCGGCAGCGAGGTCCGTACCGTCGAGGGCCTTGCCCAGGACGGCCGGCCGTCGGACGTGCAGCGCGCGCTCGCGCGGTGCGGCGCGGTCCAGTGCGGTTTCTGCGTACCGGGCATGGCGATGACCGTGCACGACCTGCTGGAGGGCAACCCGGCGCCCACCCCGATGGAGGCCCGCCAGGCCCTGTGCGGCAACCTGTGCCGCTGCTCCGGCTACCGGGGCGTGGTGGACGCCGTCCAGGAGGTCGTCGCCGAACGCCAGGAACTCGCCGCGCACGCCGAGGCCGACCAGGACGAGGGCCGGGACACGGACACGGACCCGGGCCCGGACCGCGGCTCCGGCGGTGGGACGGGCGAGTTCCGCATCCCGCACCAGGCAGGACCGGGCGCCGGCGGCATCGGTCCCGCCGCCTTCACGGACCCCGGACCGCACGACCGGCCCCACGGCCGGGACGGAGGGCAGGCATGAGCAACGAGGCCGCCACCGTGCAGGCCGCACGGACCACGGAGGACGCCGCCGGGACGGAAGGGCCCCCGCGCGGGCTCGGTGTCTCGCTGCCGGCCGCCGACACCCGTGCCAAGACCGAGGGCACTTTCCCGTACGCAGCCGACCTGTGGGCCGAGGGCCTGCTGTGGGCGGCCGTGCTGCGCTCCCCGCACCCGCACGCGCGGATCACGTCCATCGACACCACCCACGCGCGCGAGATGCCCGGCGTGCACGCCGTCGTCACCCACGAGGACGTCCCCGGCACCCCGGTGTACGAGCGCGGCCGGGCCGACCGCCCGGTCTTCGCCTCCGACGTCGTACGCCACCACGGCGAGGCCATCGCCGCCGTCGCCGCCGACCACCCGGACACCGCGCGGATGGCCGCCGCCGCCGTCATCGTCGAGTACGAGGTGCTCGACCCGGTGATCGACCCCGAACAGGCCTTCGAGGCCGAGCCGCTGCACCCCGACGGCAACCTGATCCGCCACATCCCGCTGCGCCACGGCGACCCGGACGCGGCCGGTGAACTTGTCGTCGACGGTCTGTACCGCATCGGCCGCCAGGACCCCGCGCCCATCGGCGCCGAGGCCGGACTCGCCGTTCCCCGCCCGGACGGGGGCGTGGAGCTGTACCTGGCCTCCACCGACCCGCACGGCGACCGGGACGAGGCCGCCGCCGCGTTCGACCTGGACCCCGAGCGCGTGAAGATCGTCGTCACCGGGGTGCCCGGCGCGACCGCCGACCGCGAGGACCAGAGCTTCCGGCTGCCGCTCGGCCTGCTGGCGCTGAAGACCGGCTGCCCGGTCAAACTCACCGCCACGCGCGAGGAGTCCTTCCTCGGCCACGCCCACCGGCACCCCACCCTGCTGCGCTATCGCCACCACGCCGACGCCGAGGGCAGGCTGGTGAAGGTCGAGGCGCAGATCCTGCTCGACGCGGGCGCCTACGCCGACACGTCCTCGGACGCGCTGGCCGCCGCCGTCGCCTTCGCCTGCGGCCCCTACGTCGTCCCGAACGCCTTCATCGAGGGCTGGGCGGTCCGCACCAACAACCCGCCCTCCGGCCATGTGCGCGGCGAGGGCGCCCTGCAGGTGTGCGCCGCCTACGAGGCGCAGATGGACAAGCTGGCCAAGAAGCTCGGCCTCGACCCGGCCGAGCTGCGCACGCGCAACGTCATGGCGACCGGCGACGTCCTGCCCACCGGCCAGACCGTGACCTGCCCGGCCCCGGTCGCCGAACTCCTCGAGGCGGTGCGGGACCACCCGCTGCCGCCGCTGCCCAAGGACACCCCCGAGGGCGAGTGGCTGCTGCCCGGCGGCCCCGAGGGCGCGGGCGAACCGGGCGCGGTGCGCCGCGGGGTGGGCTACGGCCTGGGCATGGTGCACATGCTCGGCGGCGAGGGCGCGGACGAGGTGTCCACGGCCACCGTGAAGGTCCAGGACGGGGTGGCGACGGTGCTGTGCGCGGCCGTCGAGACCGGCCAGGGCTTCACCACGCTGGCCCGGCAGATCGTCCAGGAGATCCTCGGCGTCGACGAGGTACGGGTGGCGCCCGTGGACACCGACCAGCCCTCGGCGGGCGCGGGCAGCCGCGGTCGGCACACCTGGGTCTCGGGCGGCGCGGTGGAGCGCGCGGCGAAGATGGTCCGTACCCAGCTCCTCCAGCCCTTGGCCCACAAGTTCGGCATGTCCGCCGAGCTGCTCCAGATCAGCGACGGCCGGATCACCTCGTACGACGGCGTGCTGTCGACGCCCGTCGCCGAGGAGCTGGTGGGCAAGGAGCTGTGGGCCACCGCCCAGTGCCGTCCGCACCCCACGGAGCCCCTGGACGAGTCCGGCCAGGGCGACGCCTTCGTCGGGATGTCGTTCTGCGCGATCCGCGCGGTGGTCGACGTCGACATCGAGATCGGCTCCGTACGGGTCGTGGAACTGGCCGTCGCCCAGGACGTGGGGCGGGTGCTGAACCCGGCCCAGCTGGCCGCCCGGATCGAGGCGGGCGTCACCCAGGGCGTGGGTGCCGCGCTCACCGAGAACCTGCGCACACCGCGCGGTCTGGTCCGCCACCCCGACCTCACCGGCTACGCCCTGCCGACCGCCCTGGACGCGCCCGACATCCGGATCGTGAAGCTGGTCGAGGAGCGGGACGTGGTCGCGCCGTTCGGCGCGAAGGCGGTCAGCGCGGTGCCGGTGGTGACCTCGCCGGCGGCCGTCGCCGCCGCCGTCCGCGCGGCCACCGGCCGCCCGGTCAACCGCCTGCCGATCCGCCCGCAGGCAGCGGTGGTGACCAGCGGCCGCGACCGGCTGGTCAGGTCCGGCGACTGACGCCCGGCGGTCGGCGTCCGGGGGTGGCGTCCGGGGCCGGTGTCGTGGTGGGAGAACGTGCACGCCGATTTCCGTGCGCAGGCAACGCGCGGGGGTGTTCGAGCGTCTTGTGGAACGGGGGCGTCCGTATCCGTGTTCCGGCCGCCCCGACCTGATGGACCGTCGCCCGCTCGCCCCGTCGCTGCCCACCCTGGTGCGGTTCGCCGCGGCGACGGACGAGCTGGCTGGACTGCGCGGCCAGTTCGCCGCCTACGCGGGCCGCTGGGGCACCAAGGCGGTGGCGGAGGCCTCGCGGCAGCTGCTCGCGGTGTTCGAGGAGGGGGCGGACGGCGAGCCGGCGCCGCTGTGGAGGACGGCCGCGCTGATCCGCCCGCCGGCCCTGGTGGCCGGTCCGGGCACGGCCTCGGGACTCGCCCTCGACCTCCCGGTCCGCCTGCTCGACCGGGAGGTCGGCCGACGGGGTGTGGTCCGCTTCGAGGAGTTCGACTTCCCCGCGACGCTGACGCACGAGCCGCCCCGCCGCTTCCTGCGCGGGACGGGCCTGCCCGAGGGCGGCTTCCTGTTCCGGCTGGACACCGACCTGCCGCTGCGGACCCTCGCCGAGTACCACGACGAGAACGGCGACGACGCCCCCGGCGCGGTCCGGGCCGGCCACCTGCCCGCCCATGCCGACCGGCTGATCCGCCTCGGCCGTCTGGTCGAGGACAACGGCCCGGTCGTCGACGGCGCCACCGGCGCGGTACTGAACTGGAGCGAGCCGGACTCGGCCCTGCACCCGCTGAACACGGACGTCTCGACCCTCGCCTTCACCCTCTGGCTGCTGCACCGCGAGCACGCCATCGACGAGGAGTCGGACCACGCGCTGACCAGCGAGACGTACGACCAGCTGGCCATGACGATGACCCAGGTCCTGTCCGCCGTCGACCCGACGGGCACCACGACCGACGCCGACTGGCACTACTGGACGGAGCTGTTCCAGGACGAGGCGGGCGGGGTGCTCTGAGAGGGCGTTCCGGGAACACCCCGCCCGTGTCCGGAGGCCGTGGCGGGAATCGAAGCCGTGCTGTCCGCTTTGCGGACGAACCCCTGGCCACTCGGGCACACGGCGGCGTCGGGGAGAAGGTGTGGTCTTCGCCACGAGGTGCAGTTGCGTCCTGACACCGACGCGGCCGAGCGCCTGGTCATCGCCGTGGCGACCGGCTGCATGGACGAGGTCAGGGCCATCTCCACGGCATTGAGGGATCTGGCCGGGCAGGTGGTGTGACCTCGGTCCCATCCTCGGTGGCCCTGGCGCAGTCCGGGCGTTGACGCCGCCGGGCCATCGATAGGGTGGCCCGGCCGTCCCCCGCAGCCGAGCCGCTCTACCCCCTCGACGGAGACCGTGACTACCACCGCCGCTTCTGCCTCGCACCACCTGTCCCCGGCCTTTCCCGGCCGTGCCCCCTGGGGCACCGCCGGCAAGCTGCGCGCCTGGCAGCAGGGGGCGATGGAGAGGTACCTACAGACGCAGCCCCGCGACTTCCTGGCGGTCGCCACCCCCGGCGCCGGCAAGACAACCTTCGCGCTGACGCTGGCCTCCTGGCTGCTGCACCACCACGTCGTGCAGCAGGTGACCGTCGTCGCGCCCACCGAGCATCTGAAGAAGCAGTGGGCCGAGGCCGCCGCGCGGATCGGGATCAAGCTGGACCCCGAGTACAGCGCAGGCCCGGTCGGCAAGGACTACCACGGCGTCGCCGTCACCTACGCCGGTGTCGGCGTGCGCCCCATGCTGCACCGCAACCGCTCCGAGCAGCGCAAGACCCTCGTCATCCTCGACGAGATCCACCACGCCGGTGACAGCAAGTCCTGGGGCGAGGCCTGCCTGGAGGCGTTCGAGCCGGCCACCCGCAGGCTCGCGCTCACCGGTACGCCGTTTCGGTCCGACACCAACCCCATCCCGTTCGTGACGTACGAGGAGGGCGACGACGGCATCCGCCGGTCGGCCGCCGACTACACCTACGGGTACGGTTCCGCGCTCGCCGACGGCGTCGTCCGTCCCGTCATCTTCCTGTCCTACAGCGGCAACATGCGCTGGCGAACCAAGGCCGGCGACGAGGTCGCGGCCCGCCTCGGCGAGCCCATGACCAAGGACGCGATCAGCCAGGCCTGGCGCACCGCCCTCGACCCGCGCGGCGACTGGATGCCGTCCGTGCTGCGCGCCGCGGACCAGCGGCTGACCGAGGTCAGGAAGTCCGTCCCGGACGCCGGCGCCCTCGTCATCGCCGCCGACCAGGACTCCGCCCGCTCCTACGCCAAGCTGATCCGCGAGATCACCGGCAGCAAGGCCACCGTCGTCCTGTCCGACGACACCGGCGCCTCGAAGCGGATCGACGACTTCAGCGGCAGCGACGACCGGTGGATGGTCGCCGTCCGCATGGTGTCCGAGGGCGTCGACGTACCGCGCCTGGCCGTGGGCGTGTACGCGACCACCATCTCCACCCCGCTGTTCTTCGCCCAGGCCGTCGGCCGTTTCGTCCGGTCGCGGCGGCGCGGCGAGACCGCCTCCGTGTTCCTGCCGACCGTCCCGGACCTGCTGGGCTTCGCGAACGAGATGGAACGCGAGCGCGACCACGTCCTGGACAAGCCCAGGAAGGAGGGTGAGGAGGACCCGTACGCCGAGTCCGAGAAGGAGATGAACGAGGCGAACCGGCAGGAGGACGAGGACACCGGCGAGGAGATGCTGCCCTTCGAGGCGCTGGAGTCCGACGCCGTCTTCGACCGGGTCACCTACAACGGCGCCGACTTCGGCATGCAGGCCCACCCCGGCAGCGAGGAGGAGCAGGACTACCTGGGCATCCCGGGGCTCCTCGAACCCGACCAGGTGGAGCTGCTGCTGCAGAAGCGGCAGGCGCGGCAGATCGCGCACAGCCGCAAGAAGCCGGACACTGAGGCCGACCTGCTCGAACTGCCCGCCGAGCGGCGCCCCGTGGTCTCCCACAAGGAGATGATGGAACTGCGCCGCCAGCTCAACAACATGGTCGGCGCCTACGTCCACCAGAGCGGCAAACCGCACGGTGTCATCCACACCGAGCTGCGCCGCGTCTGCGGCGGACCGCCCGCCGCCGAGGCCACGCCGGGACAGCTGCGCCAGCGGATCGCCAAGGTGCAGGAATGGGCCACCCGCATGCGGTGAATTCCCTTCATCCCCTGTGCGTAGCGGGACGAAAGGGGCGGCTTCGTGATCGCCGGTGCCCGGATTCTGGACGGAGCCTTCCGCTGACCGAACCGGCTCGCTACTGTCCCGCTATGCACACGCCCCGTGGCAGCGCCGCCGCGGAGCGCAGCCGTGAAGCGACTGCGCCCGGGACACAGCCGGGCCGCCGGCCGATCGGCGGCCTCTGAAGCGCGTCACCGACGGGACTCGGTGACGCATACGCCGTGAGAGGGCCGCCGACCTGACCACGAAGGAGTGGGCGTCGTGACCGCGGAGACCTCCCAGACGCTCGACCGGGGACTGCGGGTCCTCAAGCTGCTGGCCGACACGGACCACGGCCTGACCGTCACCGAGCTATCCCACAAACTGGGCGTGAACCGGACTGTTGTGTACCGGTTGCTCGCCACACTGGAACAGCACGCGCTCATACGCCGTGACCTCGGCGGACGGGCCCGGGTCGGGCTCGGAGTGCTGCGGCTGGGCCGCCAGGTGCATCCGCTCGTACGCGAGGCCGCGATGCCGGCTCTGCGGTCGCTGGCGGAGGACATCGGCGCGACCGCGCACCTGACGCTGGTGGACGGGGCCGAAGCGCTGGCCGTCGCCGTGGTGGAACCGTCGTGGACGGACTACCACGTGGCCTACCGGGCCGGGTTCCGGCATCCGCTGGAGCGGGGCGCCGCCGGCAAGGCGATCATCTCGGCCCGCCTGCAACGGCCCCACGACCCCGGATACACCCTCACCCACGGCGAGCTGGAGGCCGGCGCGTGCGGAGCGGCGGCGCCGCTTCTCGGGGTCACCGGCGTCGAGGGCAGCGTCGGCGTGGTGATGCTGGCCGAGGTGGTCCCCGAACGGGTCGGCCCGCGGGTCGTGGACGCGGCCCGCGAGGTCGCGGATGCACTGCGCTGACGCCGGGGCGGGCGGCCGGGGCGGGCACGGGGCGTCACGTTAGATTGATCCCGTGCTCTCTCGTCTCACGCGCCCCCGGGCCCTCGCCGTCTGCGCCGTTCCCGTCGTCGCCCTGCTGGCCACGGCGGTGTTCGCGCCGCTGCCGTTCTCGGTGGCGCGGCCGGGGCTGACGGCCGACGTGCTCGGCGAGAACCGGGGCACGCCGGTCATCACCATCTCCGGCGCGCCGACCCGCGAGGCCACCGGCCAGCTGCGGATGACGACGATCGAGGCGACCTCTCCCGACACCCGGGTGAGCCTCCCGGACGTCCTCGACGCGTGGTTCGGCACCGGCCGGGCCGTCATGCCCCGCGACTCGGTCTACCCCAGCGGGGACGACGTCGAGGAGATCGAGCAGTACAACAAGGAGCAGATGCGCAAGTCCCAGGACGAGGCGACCCTGGCCGCCCTGGGCTACCTGGACCTGGACGGCAAGGACGTCGAGGTCGACCTGGAGCTCGCCGACGTCGGCGGCCCCAGCGCCGGCCTGCTCTTCTCCCTCGGCATCGTCGACAAGCTGAACGGCGACGACGGCGACCTCACCGGCGGCCGGACCATCGCCGGTACGGGGACGATCGACGCCGAGGGCAGGGTCGGCGCCGTGGGCGGCGTGCCGCTGAAGACGCAGGCCGCCCGGCGGGACGGCGCGACCGTCTTCCTGGTGCCCGAGGCCGAGTGCGCCGACGCCCAGGCCGAACTCCCCGACGGCCTGCGCCTGATCCCGGTCACCACCCTCGAGGCCACCGTCGACGCCCTCGTCAACCTGGAGAAGGGCGCGGGCAAGGTCCCGAGCTGCTGACGCGGCCCCTCCGCCCGGCCGGCACCTACCCCTCCCTGACGAACCCCTCGTCCACCATCCAGTCCAGCGCCACCCGGTGGGGGTCCTCGCCGTCCACGTCCACCCTGGCGTTCAGGGTCCGCGCCACCTCGTTGTCCAGCTTCGCCGTGACCGGGTCGAGGACCTCGGGGATCGCCGGCCACTCCTTCAGGGTGCCGGTGTTGACCGTCGGCGCCGCGTTGTAGTGGGGGAAGAACTTCCTGTCGTCCTCCATCACCTCCAGGTCCATGGACCTGATCCGCCCGTCGGTGGTGAAGACCTCGCCGTACGTACAGGTGCCCTCGGCCGTCTGGGTGTAGATGATCCCGGTGTCCATCTGGGTGATGTTCCCCGCGGCGAGGTTCATGCCGTACGTCCTCTCCATGCCCGGCAGCCCGTCCGCCCGGTTGGCGAACTCGCCCTCCACACACAGGGTCACCGCCGCCGGATCGGACTTCGCCAGCGCGGCCACGCCGGACAGTGTCCGCGTGCCGTACTTCCTGAAGTTGGCCTGGTTCATGGCCAGGGCGTAGGTGTTGTTCAGCTCCGACGGCTCCAGCCAGGTCACCCCGTTCCTCCGGTCGGCCTCGCGCACCGCCTCCCACTGCTCGCGCGGGTCGGGCAGGGGCCTGCTGTTGCCCTGGTACGTGATCCACGCCGTGCCGGTGTACTCGTACCCGGCGTCCGCGTCCCCGCTCACGACCGCCTCCCGGGAGCCGACCGAGCCCTGGATACCGGTGCGGTCGATGACCTCGGCGCCGGCCGCCTGGAAGGCGATGCCCATGATCGCGCCCAGGATCAGCTGCTCGGTGAACTCCTTCGACGTGACGGTGAGGGTCGCACCCTCGAGCGGTTTTCCCCGCCCGATCGACCCCGGCTCCACGTCGTCGACCATGGGGGAGCCGCTGGTCAGCCCGCAGGAGGAGACTCCCGCCAGCAGCACCCCGGCGAGCAGCAGACACCCGCGCCGCATCATCCGCCCGCCTCCAGCCCCCGCGGCCGCAGCAGCAGTTCGGCCAGCGAGGCCAGCCAGTCCACCAGCAGGGCCAGGGAGACGGTGAGGATCGAGCCCAGCATCAGCACCGGCATCCGCTGGCTGGTGATCCCGGTGGTGATCAGGACGCCCAGACCGCCGCCCCCGCCGAAGGTCGCCAGGGCGGCGGTGCCGACGTTCAGGACGAGGGCCGTACGCACTCCGGCGAGGATGAGCGGGACGGCCAGGGGCAGTTCCACGCGGCTCAGCACGCCCATCGGGGACATGCCGATGCCGCGCGCCGCCTCCAGCAGCGTCGGGTCGTTGGCCCGCAGACCCGCGATGGTGTTGGAGAGCACCGGCAGCACGGCGTAGGCGATGATCCCGACGAGGGCGGCCCGGCGGCCGATGCCCAGCCAGATCACCAGCAGCGCGAGCAGACCGATCGCGGGCGTCGCCTGGCCCGTGTTGGCGAACGCCATCGCGGCCGGGGCCGCCCTGCGCAGCGCCGGCCGGGTCAGCAGGATGCCCAGCGGAATCGCGATGACCAGCACGAAGAACGTCGAGATCACGGTCAGTTCGATGTGCTGCCGGAGCGCCTTGGTCACCTGCCCGCCGGAAAGCGCGTTTCGGGACAGCGCGTCCAGGTCGGCCTGCGTGAACCACAGCCAGGTCGCGAACAGGACGACGACCAGCACCACGGGCAGGACCGTCAGCTTCTGCCACGTCACCGGGGAGGCCTCCGCCGCGGGCCCGGCCGGCCGCCTCGTCGTCCCGTCTCCGCGCCCGACGTCGTCCCGGCCCTCGTCGTGGTCCTCGTGGTCCTCGTGGTCCTCGTGGTCCTCGTCCTCGTCGTCCTCGTTCTCGTTCTCGTCGTTCTCGTTCTCGTTCTCGTTCCCGTCCCGGAAGGCGAGCCCTGCGGCCTCGTGCTCACCCGGGGGCCGGCGCCCGCCGGGCGGCTGCCGTGAAGAGGCGCTCACGCGTCCGCCTCCCCGCCGGCGCCCTCCTGCTCGGCGTGCGTCCGCACGGCCCGCCGCCCCTCCGGTTCGTGCTGGGCCTCCATGGCCCCCAGCCGGTCGGCCTCCAGCAGTTCGTGGACGGAGTTCATCAGCGTCTCCACGTCGACGACGCCCTCGTACGCGCCGCGCCCACCGGTGACCGCCACCCGGCCGGAGCTGTCGGTCAGCACCGCCTCCAGCGCGTCCCGCAGGGTCGCGTCCCGGGTCACCGTGTCGTGCACCAGGGTGCCCGCGCGGGCCAGCGAGCCCTTGGCCCGCATCAGGTCGCCGCGCCGGAGCCACTTGTAGGGGCGCCGCCGCCGGTCGAGCAGCAGGATCTCGTTGGAGCCGCTGGAGCGGAGCAGGTTGAAGATCTCCTGGAGCGGGTCGTCGACGGTCACCGTCGGATAGTCGGTGATCTCCACGTCCCCCACGCGGGTGAGGTTCAGCCGCTTCAGCGCGGCCCCGGCGCCGACGAAGCCGGACACGAAGTCGTCCGCCGGGTTGGTGAGGATCGCCTCCGGGGTGTCGAACTGGGCGATGTGCGAGCGCTCCCGCAGCACCGCGATCCGGTCGCCCAGCTTGATCGCCTCGTCGAAGTCGTGGGTGACGAAGACGATCGTCTTGTGCAGTTCGTGCTGCAGCCGGATCAGTTCGTCCTGGAGGTGGTCGCGGGTGATGGGGTCCACCGCCCCGAACGGCTCGTCCATCAGCAGCACCGGCGGATCCGCCGCCAGCGCCCGCGCCACGCCCACCCGCTGCTGCTGCCCGCCGGAGAGGCGGCGCGGATAGCGGCCGTGGAACTCGCCCGGGTCCAGGCCGACCAGGTCCAGCATCTCCTCCACCCGCGCCCGTACCCGGGCCGCCGGCCAGCGCAGCATCTTCGGCACCAGCGCGATGTTCTGGGCCACCGTCATGTGCGGGAACAGTCCGCTGGACTGGATCGCGTACCCGACCTTGCGGCGCAGTCTCACCGGGTCCATGTCGGTGACGTCCTCGCCGCCGATGCGGATGCGGCCGCCGCTCGGCTCGATCAGCCGGTTGATCATCTTCAGCGTGGTCGACTTCCCGCAGCCGGACGGGCCGACCAGGATGACGGTCTCGCCCGCCCGGATCTCCATGCTGACGTTGTCGACGGCCGGCTGCGGGCTGCCCGGGTACCGCTTGGTGAGGGCCTCCAGCTCGATGGTCGCGCCGGTTGTTCCGGTGGGTCCGCCGGCCCCGCTGGCGGGTGCGCCGGGTGCGCCGGGCGCCTTCGGAGCCGGTGACTCAGGCACGGATCCCCCTGGAGATGGTCAGCCGGCCGACCAGGACATACACGGCGTCGAACAGCAGTGCGAGGATGATGATCAGGAAGGTGCCCGCGAGTACCTGGTTGAGCGCGTTGCTGCTGCCCAGCGAGGCGATCCCGCGGAAGATCAGGTTGCCCAGGCCGGGACCGGAGGCGTACGCGGCGATGGCGGCGATGCCCATCAGCATCTGCGTGGAGACCCGGATGCCGGTGAGGATCGGCGGCCAGGCCAGCGGCAGCTCCACCCGCGCCAGCCGGGCCACGCGCGACATGCCGATGCCGGTGGCCGCGTCCACCAGCGCGGGGTCGACCCCCCGCAGCCCGACGATCGCGTTCCGCACGATCGGCAGCAGCCCGTAGAGCGTCAGCGCGATCACCGTCGGCGGCACCCCGAGCCCCACGATCGGGATCAGCAGACCGATCATGGCCAGCGACGGGATGGTCAGCAGGGTCGAGGCGGCGGTCGTGGCCAGGTTGCCCGCCCAGTCGCTGCGGTACGTCGCCACCCCGAGCAACACCCCGATCACGGTCGCCGCCACCATGCACTGGAAGACCACGCTCGCGTGCTGGTACGTGTCGACGAGCAACTGCTGGTGGCGGTCGCCCAGGTACTCCCAGAAGTTCACGTCCCCTCACCCCAGCTCGGCCACGCCCGTCCGGTCAGTCCGGTCCGTCCGGGGCCCCGCCCGGCGGTTCGAGGAGCGCGGCCTGCTCCACCAGCGGGATGATCCGCAGCGGAACGGGGTTCTCCATCACGATCGCCGTGGCGGCCCGGACGATGCCATCAAAACCGACGACACGGTCGATCACCCGTTGGAGATCGGCGTTGGAGCGGGCCACGAGCCGGCACAGCATGTCCCCGCTGCCGGTCGTGGTGTGCAGCTCCAGCACCTCCGGCACGGTCGACAAGTGCGCCCGGACATCCGCCCCTTGGCCCTGCCGGATCTCCAGCGTCGCGAACGCCGTGACCGGGTAGCCGAGGGCCGCCGGATCCACCTGGGGGCCGAATCCGCGGATGACTCCGTTCGACTGAAGCCGGTCCAGCCGCGCCTGCACCGTCCCCCGCGCCGCCCCGAGCCGCCGGGACATCTCCAGCACCCCGATCCGCGGCTCCCGCGCGAGGAGCAGGATGATCCGGCCGTCCAGCCGATCGATCGCCACACCGGCCTCCCTCCTGGTCACCCGGTCACCTGGTCACCTGGTCACCCGGTCACCTGGTCATCCTGTACAGAAAGTCCGCCGATCGCGGCACTCCACTGGACAGAATGCCCAGTGGACACGCGAACTATTGCGCACCTTGCAGAGCTGGCCCACCCTGCACCTATGACGCAGACCACACACCACACTCCCGACACGACCGCCCGGCAGGCCGATCCCTTCCCGGTCAAGGGAATGGACGCGGTCGTCTTCGCCGTGGGCAACGCCAAGCAGGCGGCGCACTACTACTCCACCGCCTTCGGCATGACACTGGTCGCCTACTCCGGACCGGAGAACGGCAGCCGCGAGACCGCGAGCTACGTCCTGGAGAGCGGCTCCGCCCGCTTCGTGTTCACCTCGGTGATCAAGCCGTCCACCGAGTGGGGCACCTTCCTCGCCGACCACGTGGCCGCGCACGGCGACGGCGTCGTCGACCTCGCCATCGAGGTACCGGACGCGCGCGCCGCGTTCGCCTACGCCGTCGAGCACGGCGCGCGCCCGCTCGCCGAGCCGTACGAGCTGAAGGACGAGCACGGCACCGTCGTCCTCGCCGCGATCGCCACCTACGGCAGCACCCGGCACACCCTCGTCGAGCGCACCGGCTACGACGGTCCCTACCGGCCCGGCTTCGTCGCCGCCGAGCCGATGGTCGAACCGCCCGCCCGGCGCTCCTTCCAGGCCGTCGACCACTGCGTCGGCAACGTCGAACTCGGCCGGATGAACGAGTGGGTCGCCTTCTACAACAAGGTCATGGGCTTCACGAACATGAAGGAGTTCGTGGGCGACGACATCGCCACCGAGTACAGCGCACTCATGTCGAAGGTGGTCGCCGACGGCACGCTCAAGGTCAAGTTCCCGATCAACGAGCCCGCCGTCGCCAAGAAGAAGTCCCAGATCGACGAGTACCTGGAGTTCTACGGCGGCGCGGGCGTCCAGCACATCGCGCTCAACACCAACGACATCGTGCACACGGTCCGCCAGATGCGCGCGGCCGGTGTGCGGTTCCTGGACACCCCGGACTCGTACTACGACACCCTCGGCGCGTGGGTCGGCGACACCCGGGTGCCGCTCGACATCCTGCGCGAGCTGAAGATCCTCGCCGACCGGGACGAGGACGGCTACCTGCTGCAGATCTTCACCAAGCCGGTCCAGGACCGGCCGACCGTGTTCTTCGAGATCATCGAGCGGCACGGCTCCATGGGCTTCGGCAAGGGCAACTTCAAGGCACTCTTCGAGGCCATCGAGCGGGAGCAGGAACACCGCGGCAACCTGTGACCGGGTGACGGGCGGGGGTGCCGGCGGGACCGACAACGGCGAGGTCCGGACACGGGGTGGTGCCCGCCGGTCCGTGTCCGGTCCTCACCGGCCTTCGCCGGTCTTCGCCGGTCTTCGCCGGTCTTCGCCGGTTCTCGCCGGTCTTCGCCGGTCTTCGCCGGTTCTCGCCGGTCTTCGCCGGTTCTCGCCGGTCTTCGCCGGTCCTCGCCGGTTTTCCTCATGACCAGTCCGGTGGCCCGTCCCCGACCGGTGGCTCGCCCAGCCGTTCCAGTGCCGCCTTCGCCTCGGGCACCCGAAGCGGGGAGAAGTACGGGTTGATGCTCAGGGCCTCCCGCAGATGCCGCCGCGCGGGCCCGTACCGCTCCAGCCCGCGCTCGATCATGCCCCGGTGGAAGGCGTGCAGCGCGCTGCGCACCCCGCCGCCGTGCGTCTCCTCCGTGGCCCGCACCGCGAACTCCAGCGCCTCCTCGGACCGCCCCGACCGGTGCAGTGCCCAGCCCAGCGCGTCGGCCACCGCCGTCGACGGCTGCCGCTCCCACTCCGTACGCAGCAGCCGCACCGCGGCCCGGGGGTCCCCGTGGTCCGCCTCGAACCGGCCGAGGACCAGGTTCCCGTCGGCCCCGTGGGCGGCGGCCTGCCGTACCCGCGAGCGCAGCAGGCCGTAGTGGACCCGGGCGGCCTGCCGCAGCCCCAGTGACTCGTACAGCTCACCCAGTTCCAGCGCGTACTCCGGCAGCGGCTGCCGGGCCAGCGCCCCCCGGTAGGCGCTCAGCGCCTCCGTGGTCCGGCCGAGCGCGGCCAGCGCCCTGCCCCCTCCCGCCTGTGCCGCCCGCTGGTCCGGGTCGATGCGCACCGCCTCCTGGAAGTGCCGCAGGGCGTCCTCCCGGTCGCCGCGCTCCCAGGCCAGCTGCCCGGCCCGCTCCAGGTACGACGCGCGCTCGGCCGGTTCCCCCGCCGCCGCGACGGCGTCGGCGAGCTGGGCCGCCGCGTCCTCCCGCCAGCCCTTGTCCCGGTACACGGCCGCCGCCCGCGCCATGACGACCGGGCCCGACCGCAACGCCTTCAGCCGGTCCAGCATCCTGTCCGCCGCCCTGCCGTCTCCGAGCCCCGTGTACGCCTCGATCAGCGGGGGATACGTCGTCCACTGCTTCGGCTCCAGCTTCAGCGCCCGCTCGCCCCACTCGAGCGCGGCGGGATGGTCACCGCGCGCGTTCGCCAGCACCGCCAGCCCGCGCAGGGCCTCGGCGTTGCCCCGCGGCCGTACCTTCAGCGAGGTGTGCAGCGCCCGCTCGGCCCGCGAGTACCGCGCGGGGTCCGCCAGCCGCCGCCCCTGCTCCACCTGGGCCGCCCCGAGCAGGGCCCAGGACCGCGCGTCCTTCGGATGCTCCTTCAGCAGTTGTTCCCGCTCCTCGACCAGCACCTCCAGATCGGACAGCGACGCCGGTACCCCGCCGGCCACCGCCGCCTGTGCCCGCGCCCCGGGGGCCGGCTCCGGCGGCCCCTCCGTCCCCTGACCCCACGGCAGCAGCACCAGCACCCCGCCGAGCACGGCACACCCGGAGGCCGCCGAACCGAACCGCACCCGGCGCCCACGCCCCACCCGCCCGCGGGTCTCGTCCCCGCCCCCGGTCTCCCGCGGTCTTCCGCCCCCGGTCTCCCGCGGTCTTCCGCCCGCGGTCTTCTGTGGCTTGTCGTCCATGGCGCACACTGTGCGTCACACCATCCGCCGATACGACGAACCACACCCCGGCTCACCACGCCGTACGTCCGGGTGACGTACGCGGGGTTCACACCGATGGCCCCCGGCTGCCACGCTGTGATCATGAGCCGTATCGAAGCGCGACGCGATGAAGACACGGCGGCGGCCGGCCCTCTCGTCGACCGGCTGCTCGACGGGCTGCCCCCCGGGGCGGTCCTCACCGACCCCGGCGTCACGGCCTCCTACGCCCACGACATGGCGAGCTTCTGCCCGGCCGGCACCCCGGCGGTGGTCGTCCTGCCCCGCACGGTCGAACAGGTGCGGCACGTCATGCGCACCGCCACCGCCCTGCGCGTCCCCGTGGTCCCGCAGGGCGCCCGCACCGGCCTGTCCGGCGCCGCCAACGCGACCGGCGGATGCATCGTGCTCTCCCTGACCAGGATGGACGCCATCCTGGAGATCAACCCCGTCGACCGGGTCGCCGTCGTCGAACCGGGCGTCGTCAACGCCACCCTCTCCCGCGCCGTCGGCGAGCACGGCCTCTGCTACCCGCCCGACCCCTCCAGCTGGGAGACGTGCACCATCGGGGGCAACATCGGCACCGCCTCCGGTGGACTGTGCTGCGTGAAGTACGGCGTCACCGCCGAGTACGTGCTCGGCCTCGACGTGGTCCTCGCCGACGGCCGCCTGATGTCCACCGGCCGCCGCACCGCCAAGGGCGTCGCCGGATACGACCTGACCCGCCTGTTCGTCGGCTCCGAGGGCTCCCTGGGCGTCGTCGTGCGCGCGATCCTCGCCCTGCGGCCCAAACCGCCCGCGCAGCTGGTGCTGGCCGCCGAGTTCGCCTCCGGCGCCGCCGCCTGCGACGCCGTGTGCCGCATCATGGCCGGCGGGCACGTCCCCTCACTCCTCGAGCTCATGGACCGTACGACGGTCAAGGCCGTCAACGACATGGCCCGGATGGGACTGCCGGAGAGCACCGAGGCCCTGCTGCTCGCCGGGTTCGACACCACCGACCCCGCCGCCGACCTCGCCGTCCTCGGCGCGCTGTGCGAGGCGGCCGGTGCGACCCGGGTCGTACCGGCCGAGGACGTCGCCGAGTCCGAACTGCTGCTCCACGCCCGGCGCCTGTCCCTGGTCGCCCTGGAGGCGGTCAAGGGCACCACGATGATCGACGACGTGTGCGTGCCCCGCTCCCGGCTCGGCGAACTCGTCGACGGCGTCGAGCGGATCTCCGAGAAGTACCGGCTCACCATCGGCGTCGTCGCCCACGCGGGGGACGGCAACACCCACCCGACCGTCTGCTTCGACGCCCAGGACCCCGACGAGTCGCGCCGCGCCCGCGAGTCCTTCGACGAGATCATGGCCCTCGGCCTGGAACTCGGCGGCACCATCACCGGCGAACACGGCGTCGGCGTCCTGAAGAAGGAATGGCTGGCCCGCGAGATCGGCCCGGTGGGCGTGGAGATGCAGCGGGCCGTCAAGCAGGCCTTCGACCCGCTGAACCTCCTGAACCCGGGCAAGCTCTTCTGAACCGCCGCCCCGCCGCCCCGCCGCCCCGCCGCCCCGCCACATCCCCGCACCCCACACCGTCACGGGGCGAGCAGCGAGGCCAGCTCGTCGTCGAGACCGAACTGCGCGCTCTCGCTGCCCGGCGGCACCAACCACAGCGTCCGCTCCAGCCACGACGACACCTGCGCCGCCGGTGCCTCCAGCAGGGCGCGCCCCTCGGGCGAGTTCAGTGCCACCAGGACGACGCTGCGCCCCTCCGCCTTCGACGGCCACACCCGCACGTCGCCGGACCCGCACGGCCGGAACACGCCCTCGATCAGCAGTTCGCGGGCGAATATCCAGTGCACCGGGTGCCCGGAGTCGATGTGGAAGGTGATGTGCACGGCATAGGGGTCGTCGGTGCGGTAGCCGAGCCGGGCCCGCACCGGGACGTCCCGCTCCGGCGACAGGATGAGCCGCAGTTCCACTTCGCGCTCCACCACGATGTTCATGGCGCAGGTCCTCTCTCTCGTGAACCCCCGTACGCGTGTCCGCGAGGGGCCGTCACAGGGGAGAGAGGGGGAGAGGCCGGGAACATTACGCGGGTTCGCAAAAGTTTTTTCGTAGTAGCACATCGGTGCCCGAAAGGGGTGGGTCCGGCCGGACGGGCCCTGATGCTCGTACCCGTCTGATAAATGTGGTTCCCCGACCCACCCGCGAGCAGATACGGGACGACGGACATGAGCGCCCCAACCCCGGCCCCCGGCGACGACACGCCGCGTGAAGGCTTCTACCCGGACCCGTCCATTCCCGGATATGTCCGGTACTGGAACGGTGCCTCCTGGGTGCCGGGTACCAGCCGTCCGGCCCCGGAGGGCAGCGGCGCACCGCTCGCACCGGCGGACGCCGCCGGTGCGAGCGGTGCGCCGCTGCCCTCCGGGGCCACCCCGGCGGTGCCCACCATCGAGGAGACCGGCCCGCACTTCTTCGAGGAGGACCCGGTCGACGAACCGTCGCCGTCACCATCAGCAGCGTCTCCTTCCCCTTCGGCGTCCCCGTCCCCGTCCCCGTCCTCCCCGTCCTCCCCGTCCTCCCCCTTCTTCCCGCCTCCCTCGTCGGCCGATTCGCAGCACGGCAGCCGGCCCGAGCCCGCCTCGGCGTGGGGCGCCGACCGCTCCCGCCAGTCAGGCTTCGGCGGCGACCAGGACCACCGGATCTCCTGGGGTGCGGACCAGAGAACGGCCCACGTGTCCGGCCCGGCGGGAGGCGGGTCCACAGGCGCGGGCGCGGGTACGGGCGGTGCGGATGCCGGTGCGGTGCCCGCGGGCGACACGTTCGTGTTCCGCCGGCCGCCGGCCACGTCGCAGAGCGCAGACGCCGGTTCCGACGGAGCCTCTGCCTCCGCCGCGTCTTCCGGCGATGAGGTCGGGGACGAGGGGACCATGACCTTCCGTGCCGTCGGGCCGCGCCGGAGCTCCGGCGCGGCCTCCCCCGGGCGGCCCGGGTTCGGGGCGGGGAAGGCCGCCGCGCGTACCGCCTCCGGACAGGCGGGGAGCGGGAGCCCGCCCGTGGCACCGGCGTCCGGGCCGCAGCTGCTCTCCCCGGCCCCGGCCGTTCCGTCACCGGCCACCGCACCGGCACCGGGGCCCGCCCCCACCACGACCCCCGCCGCCGTCTCCGGGCCCCTGTCGAGCGGTCACGGCGGCGGCCAGTCTTCCTGGGCACAACAGGTGCACCGACCCGGGGACGGGGAGGAGCCGCCGGCCGCGCCGTGGAAGCCGCCGGTCGAGGACGTCTTCCAGGCCGCCGCCAGGCGTCAGGCCTCGGCCCGCCCCGCGGCGCTCGGCAAGCGGCTGGTCGCGCGGCTGCTGGACACCGTGGTCCTCGGCGGTGTCACCACCCTGGCCGCCGTACCGCTGGGCATCGCGGCGGCGGACCACATCGACGAGAAGATCGACGCGGCCAAGCTGTCCGGTGAGACCGTCAGGGTGTGGCTGCTCGACGGCACCACATCGGTCTACCTGGGCGTCGTTCTCGCCGTCCTCCTCCTGGGCGGGGTCCTCTACGAGGTGCTGCCCACCGCTAAGTGGGGCCGCACCCTGGGGAAGAAGCTGCTGGGCCTGGAGGTGCGGGACATCGAGGGGCACGACGTGCCCGGGTTCGGGGCGGCCCTGCGCCGCTGGCTGGTCTACAGCATCCCCGGACTGCTCGTCGTCGGTGTGGTGGGCGTCCTGTGGTGCCTGTTCGACAAGCCGTGGCGGCAGTGCTGGCACGACAAGGCCGCGCACACGTTCGTGGCGGGCTGACCCGGCCAAAACCCCGGGGAAGCGCAAGGAGACCCGCACGGGGGTCCCCCTACGGACCGGCCGTGCGGGTGGCCGCGGCGCCGGTACTCCGGACGGCGGCTCGCCGGATGCGCGGCCGGGGGGGTTCGCGGTCGACTCGGGCCATGAGTACCGAACCGCCCCCCGGCTCCGGTCAGCAGCCGCCGGACGACGACCCGTTCAGAAAGCACCCGCCACCCGGCAGCCGGCCCCCGCCGCAGCAAGGCGGCGGCCCGTACGGGAGCGAGGGTGGCGACCCCTACAGCGGAGGGGGAAGCCCCTCCGGCGGCGGTGGCGGCCCTTACGGTGGTGGTGGCGGCGACAGCCCGTACGGTCCCGGCCCCGGTAACCCCCTCGCCGGGATGCCGCCGCTCGCCGACAGCCGCAGACGCACCCTCGCCCGCGTCATCGACATGATCCTGGTGGGTCTCGTCGCCTGGCCGTTCGGTGTGAGCGAGTACACCATGTCCGGTGACGAGGTCGACGTGGGCAAGTCCTTCGTCCAGTCCCTCGTCGCCGCGGTCCTCTACATCGCCTACGACACCTTCATGACGTCCCGCTCCGGGCAGACCCTCGGCAAGAAGTGGCTGAAGCTGCGGGTGGCCGACCTGTCCAACGGCTCGACGCCCTCCGTGCAGACGTCGCTGGTCCGCGCCCTCGTGCTGTGGGTGCCGTTCGCGTTCTGCTGCGACTGCGTGTGGACCGTGATTGCGGGCGGCTGGAGCTTCTTCGACAAGCCCTACAAGCAGGGCCTGCACGACAAGGCCGCCAAGACGGTCGTGGTCAGTGCCAGGTGACGCGGAACCGGCCGGTGTCGGGAAACCGTCCGCTAGCGGACGGACTGCCGCACGGCCTCCCGGGCCGCCGGTACGGTCGCCGGTGACGGCAGGGTCGCCCGGACCGGCTCCTGCTGCACCGGCCGCCGCACCGGGGCGGGGCGGGACTTCGGCTGGGGCACCGTCATGGCCACCAGCAGTCCGAGGGTGAGCGCCGCGACGACGACGAGCGCGATGCCCACGCCCGAACTCGCCTGTGACAACAGCAGCAGGGCGAAGGCGGAGAGGACCACGGTGCACGAACCGTAGGCGAACTGAGCGACAGTCGGACGGGGCATGGCCATCGTGTCCTCGTGAGTCGGGGGCTGTCGTCCTGGCGTGCCCCCGGCTCAACGGTGGGCCGCCAAGCGACTCTCACCGCGAGGGTGCCCGAGCGGAACGCACAGTAAGCGTGACCTGACCCACGGGGCCGGTGCACAGGGGGCGCACGGAGTCATCTCGACGGCGAAACGGGCCTCCCGTGTCCGAAAAGCGAACCCCGTCTCCGCATAATGCAGTTGAACTGTTCAAGTCAAGGTCTGTTTTTTCTGCTGATCCTTTAGTCAAATGTGGTCACTTGACTACACGCGTTGATCACGTGTGCGCGGCCATCCGTCACCCGGACTCCGTCTTCGCGCGCACGCACGCCAGAGGAGATCTCAAGTGACCAGTAGATCCTGGACGTTCAGAGCGGCCGCGACAGGCGTGGCACTCGCGGCGGTCACCGCCACCTGCTCTGCGTTCACCGTGGCCCAGGCCGACACGGCCGACGGGGCTGACCGGCCGGCCAGCGTGGACCGGCAGGACCCGGCGGAGCACCACCACGTCGAGCACGACCTCGAGGGACCGCTCTCCAAGACACAGGACGCCCAGCGCCAGGAGGCGCTGCAGCAGGTCATATCCGGCGACTCCTCGGTCAGGGACCGGGACGGTTCGAAGGTCGTCGAGCTCAAGGGCAGGGGCAAGAAGGGAACCGGCAAGTACGTCGAGCTCGGCCGGGAGAAGACCGACAAGATCTTCACGATCCTGGTCGAGTTCGGCGACGAGACCGACAGCCGCTACGGCGGTACCCCCGGCCCGCTGCACAACCGGATAGCCGAGCCGGACCGCAGTGTGGACAACTCCACCGCGTGGCAGGCGGACTACGACCAGAAGCACTTCGAGGACATGTACTTCGGCACCGGTAAGGGTGTCGAGTCGGTCAAGACGTACTTCGAGAAGCAGTCCTCGGGCCGCTACTCGGTCGAGGGCCAGGTCTCCGACTGGGTCAAGGTCCCCTACAACGAGGCCCGCTACGGCAACAACGCCTGCGGCGCCAGCACCTGCTCGAGCGTGTGGAACGTCGTCAGCGACGGTCTGAACGCATGGGTAGCCGACCAGAGGGCGGCCGGCGCCACCGACGCCGAGATCAAGACCGAGGTCGCCGAGTTCGACGAGTGGGACCGCTACGACTTCGACGGCGACGGCGACTTCAACGAGCCCGACGGCTACATCGACCACTTCCAGGTCGTGCACGCCGGTGAGGACGAGTCCGCCGGCGGCGGCGCCCAGGGCGAGGACGCGATCTGGGCCCACCGCTGGTACGCCTTCGGCACCGACGCCGGCGCCACCGGTCCCGACCAGAACAAGCTCGGCGGCGCCCCCGTCGGCGACACCGGCATCTGGGTCGGCGACTACACCATCCAGCCGGAGAACGGCGGGCTCGGCGTCTACGCCCACGAGTACGGCCACGACCTCGGCCTGCCGGACCACTACGACACCGCCGGCGGCGAGAACTCCACCGGCTTCTGGACCCTGATGTCCTCCGGTTCCTGGCTCGGCCGGGGCGAGGCCGAGATCGGCGACCTGCCCGGCGACATGACCGCCTGGGACAAGCTCCAGCTGGGCTGGCTGGACTACGACACGGCCAAGGCCGCGACGAAGTCCAAGCACAAGCTGGGCTACGCCGAGTACAACACCAAGGACAAGCAGGCCCTCGTGGTCGAACTGCCCGAGAAGGCGGTCACCACCGAGGTCGTCGTCCCCGCCGAGGGCGAGACGCAGTGGTGGAGCGGCAGCGGTGACGACCTGCGGAACACGCTGGCCCGTTCCGTGGACCTCACCGGCGCCTCGACGGCCGAGCTGACCCTCGACGGCTGGTACGAGATCGAGGCCAACTACGACTACCTGTACGCCGAGGTCTCCACCGACGGCGGCGCCAACTGGACCGTCCTGGACGGCACGGTGGACGGGCAGCCGATCCCGCGCGACGGCAGCGACAAGCCGGCCCTGCACGGCACGGTCGACGGCTACAAGCCGCTGGCGTACCCGCTGGACGCCTACGCCGGCCGGCAGATCGACCTGCGCTTCCGCTACCAGACCGACGGCGGCCTGGCGATGAAGGGCTTCGCGGCCGACCGGATCTCGGTGACCGCGGACGGCACCCCGCTGTTCACGGACAACGCCGAGACCGCGGACGACGCGTGGACGGCGAACGGCTTCTCCCGCATCGGCGCGTCGTTCACCAACGACTACGCGCAGTACTACATCGCCGAGAACCGTCAGTACGTGTCGTACGACACGACCCTCAAGACCGGCCCGTACAACTTCGGCTTCGCCGGCAGCCGTCCGGACTGGGTGGAGCACTTCCCGTACCAGAACGGCCTGTTGATCTGGAAGTGGGACACCTCCCAGGCGGACAACAACACCAGCGAACACCCGGGCACCGGCCTGGTCCTGCCGGTCGACGCGCACCCGACCGCGCTGAAGTGGGACGACGGCACGCTGATGCGCAACCGCATCCAGACGTACGACTCGGCCTTCAGCAAGTACCGCACCGACGGCCTCACGCTCCACAAGAACGACGTCACGACCAGGATCCGTTCGTCGAAGGGTGTGTCGGTCTTCAACGACCGCGCCCACACCTACTACGACGAGACGAACCCGACCGGCGGCGTCAAGATCACTGACACCAACACGAAGATCAAGATCGCCAAGGAGGCCAGGGACGGCTCCACGATCCACCTCGAGGTAAGCCCCGCAGGGAGGTAAACCGCTTCTTACCAGGTCAAACCGCGATCGGCGGCAACCCCACTGGCGGGTTGCCGCCGATCCGTGTTTAGGTGCGTCCTGTGACGTCCTTATTGACACCTGGTCCGACGGGGGTATGAATTCAATGGCCGCAGGAGGCTTCAGCAAGCTGCCGAACGGCACCGTGGTGGTGGCCCTGAACCTGCCCAGCCCCGCCGCCGGCTCCGCCGGCTCCGTGCGCGTCCTCGTGCACGCGGGCAACAGGGCGCGCGCCCTGACCAGGCTGCGCAACCTGGGCCTGCGGGCCGTCTACCTGAGAGGCAACGCGGCCCCGCCGAGCCCCGACGAGATCACCGCGGTGCTGCACCACCCCGACGGCCTCATATGGCGCACGGCCCCCGACAGCACGGCCCTGCCCGGTCCCGGCCTGCCCGGTCGCGACGACCTGGTGGTCGAACTGTGGCACCCGATCCGCGCCCTGCTCAGACGCCCCGCGGCCCCCGCCTGACCGGACCCGCCCGGCGTGTGCTCGTCCGGGGCTCGTCCGCCCGGCGTGTGTCCGTCCGGGGCTCGTCCGCCCGGCGTGTGCCCGTCCGGGGCTCGTCCGCCCGGCGTGTGCCCGTCCGGGGTGTGTCCGTCCGGGGTGTGTCCGTCCGGGGTGTGTCCGTCCGGGGCTCGTCCGTCCGGGGCTCGTCCGTCCGGCGTGTGTCCGTCCGGGGCTCGTCCGTCCGGCGTGTGTCCGTCCGGGGCTCGTCCGTCCGGGGCTCGTCCGTCCGGCGTGTGTCCGTCCGGCGTGTGCCCGTCCGGGGTGTGTCCGTCCGGGGCTCGTCCGTCCGGCGTGTGCCCGTCCGGGGCGTGACTGGACGAGACCTGTCCGACCGCCGGGCGCACGGCCGACACGTGCTCGCCGGACCGCCGCGCGTACGCCCCGACGGGGCCGGCTCACTGCACGACCGGCTTCCCCGCGAGCTCCACGCCCGCCCCGCGCAGCTCCTCGAGCGCCCGCTCGGTGGTCCGGGCCGCCACGCCCGCGGTGAGGTCCAGCAGGACCCGGGTGCGGAAGCCCTCGCGGGCCGCGTCCAGGGCGGTCGCCCGGACACAGTGGTCGGTGGCGATGCCCACCACGTCCACCTCGTCGATCTCCCGGGAGCGCAGCCAGTCGGCCAGCGGCACCCCGTTCTCCTCGGCCCCCTCGAAGCCGCTGTACGCCGCCGAGTACGCCCCCTTGTCGAAGACGGCGTCGACCGCGCCGGAGGCGACCGAGGGGGCGAAGTACGGGTGGAAGCCGACGCCCTCCGTCCCGGCGACGCAGTGCGCGGGCCAGGAGCGGACGAAGTCGGGGTTGTCGGCGAAGTGCCCCCCGGGGGCGATGTGGTGGTCGCGGGTGGCCACCACGTGCTGGTACCCGGCCGGTACCCGTGCGATCAGCTCGGTGATGGCGGCGGCCACATCCGCACCGCCGGACACGGCGAGGCTGCCCCCCTCGCAGAAGTCGTTCTGCACGTCAACGACGATCAAGGCGCGGCGCATGGTCGGATTCCTTCGGCTGGGGGTCGGTCGAGGGGGCGGACGGGGGACAGGGGGCGGGTTCCCAGGACAGCCGTTAGCTACCCGAGCCCAGGTGCAGGTACTCCGTCGGAATGACGGGTTCCCCGCGGGACAGCTGGGTCGCGGACAGCGGCAGGCCGGCGCGGGCCGCCGCGTGCCGTGCGCGGAGCCGGTCCAGCGGCTCGCGCGCGGTCGCGGTCACCTCGCCGCCCTTGACCAGTTCCACCAGCAGCTGCCGGTCGGCCAGCTCCTCGGGGAGCCGCCCGGTGCCGACCACCTCGGCCTCGGCGACGCCGTGCCCGTCCAGCCGGCGCGCGGCCCACTTGCGGCCGCCGATGGACGTCTTGCCGCCGGAGGACCGTTTCGCCACGGGAGCCAGCGGCGCCCCGGCGTCGGCGGACCGGGCGCGGGCGACCAGCTTGTAGACCATGGAGGCCGTCGGATGCCCGGAGCCGGTCACCAGCTGGGTGCCGACGCCGTACGCGTCCACCGGCGCGGCGGCCAGCGAGGCGATGGCGTACTCGTCGAGGTCCGAGGTCACGGTGATCTTCGTGCCGGTGGCGCCCAGCTCGTCCAGCTGCTGGCGAACCCGGTGCGCGACCAGCAGCAGGTCGCCGGAGTCGATCCGGACCGAGCCCAGGGACGGGCCGGCGACCTCGACGGCCGTACGGACGGCCTCGGCCACGTCGTAGGTGTCCACCAGGAGCGTCGTACCGGCGCCGAGGGAGTCCACCTGCGCGCGGAAGGCGTCCCGCTCACTGTCGTGCACCAGGGTGAAGGCGTGGGCGGAGGTGCCCACGGTCGGGATGTTGTAGCGGAAGCCGGCCGCCAGATCGGAGGTGGAGGTGAAGCCGCCCACGTAGGCGGCCCGGGAGGCGGCCACCGCGGCCAGTTCGTGGGTGCGCCGGGCACCCATCTCGATCAGCGGCCGGCCCCCGGCGGCCGACGACATCCGGGAGGCCGCCGCGGCGATCGCCGAGTCGTGGTTGAGGATCGACAGGATCACCGTCTCCAGCAGCACGCACTCCGCGAAGCTGCCCTCGACGCGCATGACCGGCGAGCCCGGGAAGTAGACCTCGCCCTCCGGGTAGCCCCAGATGTCCCCGGAGAAGCGGTAGTCCGCCAGCCAGTCGAGGGTCGGCCCGTCGACGACGTTCTTCTCGCGCAGGAACTCGAGGACGGGGCCCTCGAAACGGAAGTTCTCCACCGCGTCCAGGACCCGCCCGGTGCCGGCCACGACGCCGTAGCGGCGGCCCTCCGGCAGGCGCCGGGTGAAGACCTCGAAGACGCTGCGCCGTTCGGCGGTGCCACCGCTCAGGGCGGCCTGCAGCATCGTCAGCTCGTAGTGGTCGGTGAAGAGCGCCGTCGACGGCACCGCCACCGGCAGCCCAAGGTCCGCTGTGTTCATATGACGGATGCTACCCCCTTTTCGTCGTTCTGACGATTTCAGTTCCGGTCTCCGGTCCGCGGGGCTCCGCGGGGGCCCGCGCGGGCCGGTTTGTACTCCCGGCCCCTTCCGGTGGCAGCATGGGCAGTGTGACGTCACCCGCACCCCTGGAGATCGAACGCACCGAGTCGGCGGAAGAGACCTTCGCCGTGCCCGGGCCCGACGCCCCCTGGATCACCCTCGTCCACAACGACCCGGTCAACCTCATGAGCTACGTGACGTACGTCTTCCAGGCGTACTTCGGCTACTCCAAGGACAAGGCCACCAAGCTCATGCTCGATGTCCACCGCAAGGGCCGGGCCGTCGTCTCCAGCGGCACCCGCGAGGAAATGGAACGCGACGTCCAGGCCATGCACGGCTACGGCCTGTGGGCCACGCTCCAGCAGGACCGGAAGTAGCCCGCCGCCCGGCCCGGGAGCGACCCGCCGGCCGGACCGGAAGCAGCCCGCCCATGACCCGCCCCCGCCCGCAGGACCGGAAGTAGCGAATCGCCTCCATGTCAGGACACTTCGAACCGCTCCCCGGCGGCGGCGCGTCCGTCGCCCTCGACGACGTCGAGATCTCCATCATCCGCTCCCTGGCCGTACAGCTCGTGGAGCTGATCGGCCCCGGCCCGGCCGCGCAGGCGCCCGACGACCCGCTCGCCGAACTCTTCGCCGAGGGCCCGAGCGAACCGCCCGCCGACCCCGTGCTGCGCCGCCTCTTCCCGGACGCCTACGGCGACCCCGGCGCGTCCGCCCCGGCCGAGGGCGCCGAGCAACGGCGGGCGCACTCCGCGGAGTTCCGCCGCTTCACCGAGAACGACCTGCGGGCCGGCAAGCGCGAGAACGCCCTCGCGGTGATCCGCTCCCTGGACGGGCTCGCCGTGGCCGGCGGGGGAGGGGCGGTGCTCGAGCTCTCCGCCGAGGAGTCCCGGCAGTGGCTCGGCGCGCTGAACGACCTGCGGCTGGCGATCGGTTCCCGGCTGCAGATCGACGACGAGGACGACACCGACCTCCTCTTCCACCTCCCGGACGAGGACCCGCGCAAGCCCATGGTGATGGCCTACCTGTGGCTCGGAGGGCTCCAGGAAACCCTGGTATCGACCCTGATGCCGTAAACCCGCGGTCATGCCGTAGCGGCGTGCCGAATGTCCGGACACCTCCGCTGATCCGTTCGCTCAGGGGATCCTCAAATCCGGATAACGATCCTGTCACCGACCCTTCTGGTTACTGCCTTCGAGTGACCTGGTGTGACATGCATCACTCAACTATGTGTAAACGGCGTGGTAAAACCTGGCAACTCGCTTGCGGCGCCGACTCGCCGTGACCGGGGGAAGCCGCTGTGATCGGGAAGCCGGTTGCTGCCGGTGCTCCGTCGCCGAACGGACGACGTCCGTCCATGCCGCAGGTCATGTGCCGGACGTCGTGCCGCTCTGCTGCACCACGTCAGCACATCCCCACCCCTTGAGGTAGTTCGATGTCACTCGACTCCATCACCACATCCATCGACGACGCCGTCGGCGATTTCTTCGATCCCGTCGCGACCACGGCCGCCGACATCGTCTTCTACACGGTCTCCGTCGGTGGCACCGACCTTCCGCTCATCGTCGCCTGGCTGGTGATCGCGGGCCTGGTCTTCACCGGCTGGTTCGGCCTGGTCCAGGTGCGCAAGTTCAAGCTCGCCGTCGACGTCGTACGCGGCAAGTACGACGAGGACGGCTCGCCCGGTGAGGTCAACCACTTCCAGGCGCTGACCGCGGCCGTCTCCGGCACCGTCGGCCTCGGCAACATCGCCGGTGTCGCCGTCGCCGTCTCCATCGGCGGTCCCGGCGCCACCTTCTGGATGATCCTCTGCGGCCTGCTCGGCATGGCGACCAAGTTCGTCGAGGTCACCCTCGGCGTGAAGTACCGCGAGCAGCACCCCGACGGCACCGTCTCCGGCGGGCCCATGCACTATCTGCCCAAGGGCCTCGCCGAGCGCTTCGGCAGCGGCGGCGCCGTGCTCGGCAAGGTCCTCGCCGTGCTCGCCTCGGTCATGATCCTCTTCTTCGGCCTCTTCGGCGGCAACCTGTTCCAGACCAACCAGAGCTACGCCCAGATCTCCTCGACCTTCGGCGGCGAGGACGGCTTCCTGGCCTCCTCCGCGGGCGCCGTGCTGTTCGGTCTGGTCGTCGCCGCCCTGGTCGGCCTCGTGCTGCTCGGCGGCATCCGCTCCATCGCCTCGGTCACCAGCCGGCTGGTCCCGGCGATGGCCGCCATGTACATCGTCGCCTGCCTGGTCGTCATCCTGACCAACGTCACCGCGGTGCCCGACGCGATCGGGACCATCTTCCAGGGTGCCTTCGAGGCCGAAGGCGTGGCGGGCGGTGTGATCGGTGCCCTGATCGTCGGCTTCCAGCGGGCCGCCTTCTCCAACGAGGCCGGCCTCGGCTCCGCCCCGATCGCCCACTCCGCGGTCAAGACCAAGCACCCCGCGAGCGAGGGACTGGTCGCCCTCCTCGAGCCCTTCATCGACACGGTCGTCGTCTGCACCATGACCGCGCTCACCATCGTCATCGCCAACCCCGCCAGCTGGGGCGAGGCCCGCGAGGGCGAGAGCATCGGCGGCGTCACCATCACCTCCGACGCCTTCGAGACCGTCCTGCCCTGGTTCCCGAACCTGCTGACGGTCGCGGTGCTGCTGTTCGCCTTCTCCACGATCCTGACCTGGGGCTACTACGGCCTCAAGGCCTGGGCGTACCTCTTCGGCCGGGGCAAGGTCAGCGAGATCACCTTCAAGGCGGTGTGGAGCCTGTTCGTGATCGCGGGCTCCCTGCTCTCCCTCGACTCCCTGATCAGCCTCGCCGACTCGGCGCTCTTCCTGCTCTCCGTGTTCAACATCATCGGCCTCTACCTGCTGGCCCCCGTGGTCAAGCGGGAGCTGAACTCCTTCCTGGAGTACGTCAAGGTCCGCAAGGCCGGACAGGCTGAGGGCCCGGCGCCCGACGCGGACGAGACGGAGACCGCGAAGGCCCTCTGACTCCCGAGGCCACCGGCCGGAGACCCTTGGCCGTCCGGCCGGTGACCCGCAGGTGTCCGGCATCCGGGCCGCTCCGTACCACCCCCCGGTACGGAGCGGCCCGTCTGCTTATCCTGAGCTTCATGCTGACCATCACCCAGGAGCTGTACGACCGGATCGTCGCCCACGCGCGCGAGGACCACCCCGACGAGGCGTGCGGCGTGGTGGCGGGCCCGGCGGGCTCCGGCCGCCCCGAGCGTTTCGTGCCCATGCTGAACGCGGCCCGCTCACCCACGTTCTACGAGTTCGACTCGAAGGACCTGCTCAAGCTCTACCGCGAGATGGACGACAACGACGAGGAACCGGTGATCGTCTACCACTCGCACACCGCGACCGAGGCCCGCCCCTCCCGCACCGACATCTCCCTCGCGAGCGAGCCCGGCGCCCACTACGTCCTGGTCTCCACCGCCGACACCGACGGCCTCGGCGACTTCCAGTTCCGCTCCTTCAGGATCGTGGACGGCGAGGTCACGGAGGAGGAGGTCGAGGTCGTCGAGGCGTACTGAGCCGTGCCGGACCCCCGCGCGAGCGGCGCGGACCGGGCTCCGAACAGCCTCTTCCCACATGCCGGTCGCCCGTCTTCCGGAGTGTGAGACGGCACTCGGATCCGGTCATCGGGAATCGATACGATGACCCCATGGTTCTCCATGACGTGAGCGACAAGACGCCGGGCAAGCTGCTCGTGGCGCGGCTGCACGTCGACCTGTGCCGACTCGCCAGCGCCATCTGTTGACATCGAGCCTCCCGCCGCACGGCCCGTGAGCCCGGCGGCACCACCGTGCACGGACACCCGTGCGCCGCCCGCGCCGCCGCGCGCCCACCGACAGACGACATCACCGAAGGAGCCCTCCGCCATGGCCATCGAGGTCCGGATCCCGACCATCCTCCGCCAGTACACCGACGGTCAGAAGGCGGTGGAGGGTACCGGAAACACCCTCACCGAGCTCTTCGCCGACCTCGAGACCCGGCATGCCGGCATCCGGGCCCGCCTCGTCGACGACGCCAACGGCGACCAGCTGCGCCGCTTCGTCAACGTGTACCTCAACGACGAGGACGTCCGCTTCCTCGACGGCATCGACACCAAGCTGACCGACGGCGACAGCATCACGATCCTGCCGGCCGTGGCCGGCGGCACGGCCTGATCCGGATGCGCTACGACTCGCCGCTGGCCGCGGTCGGCAACACCCCGCTGGTGCGCCTGCCGCGGCTCTCGCCGTCGGCCGACGTCCGTGTCTGGGCGAAGCTCGAGGACCGCAACCCGACCGGTTCGATCAAGGACCGTCCGGCCATGTTCATGATCGAGCAGGCGGAGAAGGACGGCCGGCTCACCCCGGGCTGCACCATCCTGGAGCCGACGTCCGGCAACACCGGCATCTCCCTGGCGATGGCCGCCAAGCTCAAGGGCTACCGCATGGTGTGCGTGATGCCCGAGAACACCTCGCAGGAGCGCCGGGACCTCCTGTCCATGTGGGGCGCGGAGATCATCTCCTCCCCGGCCGCCGGCGGCTCCAACACCGCCGTGCGGGTCGCCAAGGAGATCGGCGCCGAGCACCCGGACTGGGTGATGCTCTACCAGTACGGCAACCCGGACAACGCGGGTGCCCACTACACGACCACCGGCCCGGAGATTCTCGCCGACCTGCCCTCGATCACGCACTTCGTGGCCGGCCTCGGCACCACCGGCACCCTCATGGGCGTCGGCCGCTACCTGCGCGAGCACAAGCCCGACGTGCGGATCGTCGCCGCCGAACCCCGCTACGACGACCTGGTCTACGGGCTGCGCAACCTCGACGAGGGCTTCGTCCCCGAGCTGTACGACGCCTCCGTCCTCACCACCCGCTTCTCCGTCGGCTCCGCCGACGCCGTCACCCGGACCCGTGAACTCCTCCAGCGGGAAGGCATCTTCGCCGGTGTCTCCACCGGGGCCGCCCTGCACGCCGCGATCGGCGTCGCGAACAAGGCGCTCAAGGCGGGGGAGAGCGCCGACGTCGTCTTCGTCGTCGCCGACGGCGGCTGGAAGTACCTGTCGACCGGCGTCTACACCGCCGCCACGACGGAGGAAGCCATCGAAACGCTCCAGGGCCAGCTCTGGGCGTGACACGAGAGCAGGCGCACCCAGGCGCAGTACGAGGGGGCCGGAGATCCACTCCGGCCCCCTCGCCGTTCCTCCGGGCGCGTCCCGCGTTCGCCGCCGCGCTCACTTCGCCAGATGCCGGACCCGGTCCCACACCGCCGGGTCCACGACCCCCACCCGGCGCCGGAACTTCCGCACCGGAACCTCGCGCAGGTCGTCCGTCTCCAGGAAACTCGCCCGCCCCCGGGCGTCCCCGACGGACCCCTCGGGCAGCGGGACCACACCGGCGCGGCCCTCCCGGAAGCGGGTCGTGATCTTCGCGACGGTCGCCCGCTCCCCGCGCACCGCCAGCACCAGACACGGCCGGTCCTTCGACGCCCCGTCCCCCGACGGCACCCCGTTCCCCGCCTCCGGCACATCCTCGTAGGGCACGTCGGCCCACCAGATCTCCGCGGGCCGCGGCCGGCCGCCCCCCGCGTCCGTCACCGCCTCCGGCCCGGCCGGCGCGCTGCGGACGCGGGGCCGGTGTCCCCGGCCCCATCCGTCCACGAGCGCGGCGACCAGTGCGAGCAGTACCACCGCGACGAGTGCGAGCCACCACGACGTGTTCATGGCCCGACGGTACCGGCGCGGGCCGCACCCGCGCGCCCTCCCGCGCGCCCCACGTGACCCGCTTCCAGCCGAACCGGTGACAGCACAGGTGAGTTCCCCCACAACCGCCTTTGGCGGAGGAGCGACCGAAGGTTTTGCGCCTTACGCTCGACGAACCGCACGACCCCCGTTTTCACTACCCCGCCAGCGGAGGTTTCTGCTCCATGAAGCTCACCGTCGTCGGCTGCTCGGGGTCGTTCCCGTCCGCGGAATCGGCCTGCTCGAGCTACCTCGTAGAGGCCGACGGCTTCCGGCTGCTCCTCGACATGGGCAACGGTGCTCTGGGCGAGCTGCAGCGCCACTGCGGTCTCTACGACCTCGACGCGATCTTCCTCAGCCATCTGCACGCCGACCACTGCATCGACATGTGCGCGTACTTCGTGGCGCGCTACTACCGGCACGACGGAGGCCGCTGCGGCCCGATCCCGGTCCACGGACCCGAGGGCACCGAGCACCGGCTGACCACCGCCTACGCCGACACCCCCTCGGCCTCCTCCATGAGCGAGGTCTTCGACTTCCACACGGTCAAGCCGTCCACCTTCGAGCTCGGCCCGTTCGTCGTGCACATCGAACGCGTCGCGCACCCGGTGGAGGCGTACGCCATCCGTCTCGAGCACGGAGGGAAGTCGCTGACGTACTCCGGCGACACCGGAGTGAGTACGGCGCTCGACGAACTCGCCCACGAAACCGACCTGTTCCTGTGCGAGGCCGCGTTCACCGACGGCAAGGAGAACATCCCCGACCTGCATCTCAACGGCCGCGAGGCGGGTGAGTCGGCGGCCCGCGCCCGTGCCCGCCGGCTGGTCCTCACCCACATCGCCCCGTGGACCGACCCGCAGGTCAACCTCGCCGACGCCCGCACGGCCTACGACGGTCCGGTGGAACTCGCGGCGCCCGGCGCGACGTACGTGATCTGAACTTCCGCACCCCGCCCCGCTCGCACGCACGCACGCACGCACGCACGTACGTACGCACGGCGAACGCACCGGGGCCCCGCAGCCGTCGTCCTCGACGGCTGCGGGGCCCCGGTCATGCTGCCGTCGCCGGGGGGCGACGAGGACCGCTCACGCCTTGGTGGTGTCCTCGACCTCCTCCTCGGGCTCGCGGCCCGGAGTCTTCAGATCGAACCTCGTGATCGCGAACCGGAAGATCACGTAGTACGCCCCCGCGAAGCACAACCCGATCGGGACGATCAGCCACGGCCTCGTCGCCAGATTCCAGTTGATGACGTAGTCGATCAGCCCCGCCGAGAAACTGAACCCGTCGTGCACCCCGAGCCCCCACGTCACCGCCATCGACACCCCCGTCAGCACCGCGTGCACCGCGTACAGCACCGGCGCGATGAACAGGAACGAGTACTCGATCGGCTCCGTGATGCCCGTGACGAACGACGTCAGCGCCACCGACAGCATCAGGCCACCGACCTCCTTGCGCCGGGCCGGCCTCGCACAGTGCGTGATCGCCAGCGCCGCCGCCGGCAGCGCGAACATCATGATCGGGAAGAAACCGGAGAGGAACTGCCCGGCGTCCGGGTCACCCGCCAGGAACATGTTGATGTCACCGTGCACCACCGAACCGTCCGGCTTGGTGTAACTGCCGAACTGGAACCACACCGGCACGTTCAGGAACTGGTGCAGCCCCACCACCAGCAGCGCCCGGTTCGCCACACCGAACACGCCCGCACCCCACGCGCCCAGCCCCACCATCCAGTCGCTGAAGCCCTCCAGCGCGTCACCGATCGGCGGCCAGATCCACAGGCACAGCGCGGCGAACACGATCGCCGCGAACGCCATGACGATCGGCACGAGCCGCCGGCCGTTGAAGAAGCCCAGCCAGTCCACCAGCCTCGTCCGGTGGAACCGCTGCCAGAAGTACGCCGCCATCAGCCCGACGACGATGCCGCCGAACACCCCCGGATTCTGGTACTCGAACGCCGTCACCGTCCCGTCCGTCACCTGACACCCGACATTCGGAACCGCCTCGGAGCCCTCCGGGCAGTCCTGCGGGAACTGACGCAGCACGTTGTAGTAGACGAGGAACCCCGCAACCGCCGCCAGCGCCGTCGATCCGTCCGCCTTCTTCGCCATGCCGATGGCCACCCCCACGCAGAACAGCAGCGGCAGCCCCAGCGAACCGTCCAGCAGTGCGCCGCCCGCCCCCACCATCACCCTGGAGACGTCCGTCCAGCCGAGCCCGTCCTCCCCGAACACGTCCGGCTGGCCCAGCCGGTTGAGGATGCCCGCCGCCGGCAGCACCGCGATCGGCAGCTGCAGACTGCGGCCCATCTTCTGCAGACCCTGGAAGAAGCGGTGCCGGCGTTCCCGCACGGGACCGACCGAAGGCTCGGCGCCGGCGGGACTCCGCGTACTCATCCGGCCCCCTTCACGGGCAGACGTCTGCGACGGGTTTTGGCGACGGCCCCCTGGTGGTGTAGACCAGTTGGGGGCGGTCCCGCTGCCGTGACGTCATCCTTCGGCACCGACGGCACGACCGCTCGCGAAGATGGGCCAACTGTGGGTTACTGCGACCAAAGCGGTTCGGATCAGGGAGAAGCGAACATGGCCACCAAGGCTGAGAAGATCGTCGCCGGACTCGGCGGCATCGGCAACATCGAAGAGATCGAAGGCTGCATCACCCGCCTCCGCACCGAAGTCGTCGACCCCGCCAAGGTCGACGACGCCGCGCTGAAGTCCGCCGGCGCCCACGGCGTCGTCAAGATGGGCACCGCCATCCAGGTCGTCATCGGCACCGACGCCGACCCCATCGCAGCCGAGATCGAAGACATGATGTGACCACCGCACACCCGGGGGGCCGGGAACTCCCGGCCCCCCAGGGCCCCTTCCCGGCGGCGGCCTAGCCGTACAGGGAAAGGGCCCCTCCCCTGTACGGCTAGGCTCGACGCCATGTCTCGAAACGACGGCCGCACCCCCGAACAACTCCGCCCGGTCACCATCGACCGCGGCTGGAGCAAGCACGCCGAAGGCTCCGTCCTCGTCTCCTTCGGCGACACCAAGGTCCTCTGCACCGCCTCCGTCACCGAAGGCGTCCCCCGCTGGCGCAAGGGCAGCGGCGAGGGCTGGGTGACCGCCGAGTACTCGATGCTCCCCCGCGCCACCCACACACGCGGCGACCGCGAATCCGTCCGGGGTCGCATCGGCGGACGCACCCACGAGATCAGCCGCCTCATCGGCCGGTCCCTGCGCGCCGTCATCGACTGCAAACAACTCGGTGAGAACACCGTCGTCCTCGACTGCGACGTCCTCCAGGCCGACGGCGGCACCCGCACCGCGGCCATCACCGGCGCCTACGTCGCCCTCGCCGACGCCATCAACTGGTCCAGGGACAACAAACTCATCCGCGCCAGCCGCCAGCCCCTCACCGGCACCGTCAGCGCCGTCTCCGTCGGCATCGTCGACGGCGCCCCCCTCCTCGACCTCTGCTACGAGGAGGACGTCCGCGCCGACACCGACATGAACGTCGTCTGCACCGGCGACGGCCGCTTCGTCGAAGTCCAGGGCACCGCCGAGGCCCAGCCCTTCGACCGGACCGAACTGAACGCACTCCTCGACCTCGCCGTCGCCGGCTGCGCCGCACTGACTACCGCACAGCGCACCGCACTTGATAGCGTCCTCGAAAGGTAAAAGACGCACCAAGGGGGTGGCCGACGCGGGCAACCGCGCCGGCCACCCCCGCGTCTACAGGGGCACGGACGTACGGATCGACTCGGCTCCGCCCGACTCGACCCCGGGCGCCCGGTCAGCGAGGAGGGCCGTCCTGGCCCCACGAGGGAGGGACCGTCCATGGCCGCGAGCCGCCGACGCCGCCGCACCACCACCACCACCGTCGCCGCCACACTGGCGGCCGTCGCGCTCACCGCCGGACTCACCACCGGCTGCAGCGCCGTCGACAAGGCACTCGACTGCGTCCGCACCGCCGACGCCATCGCCGACAGCGTCACCGAACTCCAGCAGGCCGTCGACAACGCCTCCAACGACGCCACCCAGCTCGAGGAGTCCCTCGACTCCATCGAGCAGAACCTCGGCGAGATAGGCGACCAGACCGACAACGCCGACGTCGGCGAGGCCGTCGACGGCCTCGACAAGGCCGTCGGCAACGTCCGCACCTCCCTCGAGGACGGCGACCCCACCCCCGACATCAGCCCGGTCACCGACGCGGCCGGTGAACTGACCAAGGTCTGCACGCCGTAGCACCCGGCGGAAAGCAGCCGACGGGAACGGCGACGGGTCGGCCATGGGGGCCCGGAATACTGGACCCCATGACCCGCCTGATCCTCGCCACCCGCAACGCCGGAAAGATCACCGAACTCCGGTCGATCCTCGCCGAAGCCGGACTGCCCCACGAACTCGTCGGCGCCGACGCCTGCCCCGGCGTCGGCGACGTCAAGGAAACCGGCACCACCTTCGCCGAGAACGCCCTCCTCAAGGCTCACGCCCTCGCCCGTGCCACCGGCCACCCCGCCGTCGCCGACGACTCCGGCCTCTGTGTCGACGTCCTCGGCGGCGCCCCCGGCATCTTCTCCGCCCGCTGGGCCGGCCGCCACGGCGACGACCGGGCCAACCTCGACCTGCTCCTGGCCCAGCTCTCCGACATCGCCGGCGCCCACCGCGGCGCCCACTTCGCCTGCGCCGCCGCCCTCGCCCTCCCCGACGGCACGCAGCGTGTCGTCGAAGGCCAGCTGAGGGGCACCCTGCGCCACACCCCGGCCGGCACGAACGGTTTCGGCTACGACCCGATCCTCCAGCCGGACGGGGAGAACAGGACGTGCGCGGAGCTCTCCCCCGCCGAGAAGAACGCCATCAGCCACCGGGGCAGGGCCTTCCGGGCGTTGGTACCGGCGGTGCGGGAGCTGCTGGGCTGAGCCCACATGACAACGGCCTGCGCATCGTCTTTCGATGCGCAGGCCTTTAGTGTGCGGCGGAAGGGATTCGAACCCTCAAGCCCGATCAAGGGCCACAGATCCTAAGTCTGCCGCGTCGCCGTTGCGCCACCGCCGCTGGTGCCTTTCATGCTACCGGGGGGCGTGCATTGCCTGGCGCCTCCCCTGCACCACGTGCTGGTGACCGCGTGGCAGCCGGGGCGGAGCAACCGCAAGTTCTCACGCCGGCCGTCCCGCCGTTCCCCGTCGATGTGACCGACCTCCGACATCATCGGCATCCCGCGCCGGTCGGGCCCGACGTCACCACGCGGCGCAGCGTTCGGGTGCACCGATCCCGCTCAGGGCTCGACGGAGTTGTGGTGTTCTCGCGCGGCGCTTGATGCCGTGCAGGACCAGGAAGTCTTCAGGACTCTTCACGGGAAGGGAGTCCGACCTTCCTCGCCGGTGCGCCTGTCCCGGAGAACACGCGGTTGGAATCTGCTCCCCCGCGGCGTGTGAAACGTCCGCGTCCGATCTCTTCGTCCGCTCCCGGACGTACGCCCGCGTCGAACCCTCCGGATCCCCCCGCCGCACCGACGCCTCCGGCGACGTCCGCGCCCCCGGGCCGCCTCCTCCAGCCGCTCCTTCGCGTACGCGCCGACTCCCCTCGAGTCCCCTCCGTTCCCGGCCACCCGTTCGCGGTCTCGTACGGAGTGACGAACCGTTTGCCGGGCGGTCACGCACGACATGCGGAACGGCCCGTACCGGGGTGTGGGTACGGGCCGTTCGCGGGCGCTGCGTCTCAGACGCCCAGGTCCCTGATGATCTTGGCCACGTGGCCCGTCGCCTTGACGTTGTAGAGGGCGCGTTCGACCTTGCCCTCCTCGTCGACGACGACCGTGGAGCGGATCACGCCGACGACCGTCTTGCCGTACAGCTTCTTCTCGCCGAAGGCGCCGTACGCCTCCAGGACCTGCTTGTCCGGGTCGGCGAGGAGGGTGACCTTCAGGGATTCCTGCTCGCGGAACCTGGCGAGCTTCTCGGGCTTGTCGGGGGAGATGCCGACGACGTCGTAGCCCGCGCCGGCCAGCAGGTCCAGGTTGTCGGTGAAGTCGCAGGCCTGCTTGGTGCAGCCGGGGGTGAGCGCCGCCGGGTAGAAGTAGACGATGACCTTGCGGCCCTTGTAGCCGGCCAGGGACACGTCGGTGCCGTCCGCGTCGGTCAGGGTGAAGGCGGGGGCCACGTCTCCGGGCTCGAGGCGTTCGCTCATCGGTCGGGTCTCCTCGTACGTACACGCTGGGTGGATCGGATGCCGGGATCGAGGGTATCCGGGTGCCTTGACCGTGCGGGGCGGCGCGAAGCTGACAGACTGTCCGGCACAGGTACGGCTTTTATGGTTTCAGCGGATTTCGGAGGCGACACGGTGGCGGACACGGCGGACACCAGGACCCCGGCGCAGATCGAGGCGGACATCAGTCGCCGTCGCGCGGTGCTGGCCGAGACCCTGGACGAGATCGGCGCGCGGGTGCATCCGAAGACGATCGTCGGGGACGCGAAGGCCAGGGTCGCGTCCAACGTCGATCACACGCTCGGCAGGGCGTACGTCGGGGCCAATCGTGTGGTGAGCGATGTCAAGGCGCAGTTCGTGGACGTGAACGGGTCGCCGCGGCTCGAGCGGGTCGTGCCGGCCGCGGTCCTGGTGGTGGGCGTGGTGGGGCTGCTGGCCCTGGGGTCCCGTCGGCGCGGGCGCTGATCCGGACCCGGTCGCGTACGTCGGTGGCGTAGGCAGGTAGGTTTCAGGCGTGAGCGCCAAGAAGAACGAGCACGCCCCCCGGCACGACGACAAGCTGCCCATCCGGATGCTGCACGACCGCGTACTCGTGCGGCAGGACGCGAGCGAGGGCGAGCGGCGGTCCGGGGGCGGCATCCTGATTCCCGCGACGGCGGCGGTCGGCCGTCGGCTGGCCTGGGCCGAGGTCGTCGCGGTGGGACAGAACGTCCGGACGGTGGAGCCGGGCGACCGGGTGCTGTACGACCCGGAAGACCGTGCGGAGGTCGAGGTGCGGGGTACCGCGTACGTGCTCATGCGCGAGCGTGATCTGCACGCGGTGGCCGCGGACCGGTTCGAGGGGTCGGAGGACTCGACGGGCCTGTACCTGTAGGTCTTGCAGGTCGGTGAGACTGTGCGGAAGGGCTGGTGACCATGGTCACCAGCCCTTCCGGCCGTCCTGGCCGGGGTTTTAGAGTGGACGGACCCACTGGGCCCCGACGAGACGCGCCGTACCGGGGTGAGGCAAAGACGACGCACTCCCGTTTCGACGTGTCGAGTCGTGTTCCGGAGGTGCCTGGAGTGGCGTGGGTTCTGTTGGTCGTGGCCGGTCTGCTCGAGGTGGGCTGGGCGGTCGGGATGAAGTACACCGAGGGGTTCACCCGGCTGGTGCCCAGCCTGCTGACCGGTGCCGGCATCGTGGCGAGCATGGTGCTGTTGTCGTACGCGGCGAAGACGCTGCCGATCGGCACGGCGTACGGCGTGTGGGTGGGGATCGGGGCCGCCGGGGCGGCGGTGCTGGGCATGGCGGTGCTGGGGGAGCCGGTGACCGCCGCCCGGATCTTCTTCGTGTGCCTGCTGGTGGTCGCGGTGGTGGGGCTGAAGGCGACGTCGGGGCACTGAGCCCCGACGTCGAGGGAGCCGCGTGGTGCGGTCGGTCAGTCGCCGCGGGGGCGTGGGATGAATCCGGTGAGGCCGCCGCGGCCGCCCGTGCCGGTGTCCTCGCCGGTTCCGCCCGCCCCGCCGGTTTCCCCGGGTCCGCCGCTGTCCGCGTCGCCCGTGGTGCCGCCGGTCGGCCCGTCCGTGGTGCCGCCGTTGGTGCCGTCGTTCGTCCCGCCTCCGTTGTCCCCGTTCTCGCTGCTGCCGTCGCCCGGGTCCGGGCCGCGGCTCGTGCTTCCGTCCTGTCCGGGGGTCCTGGACGTGTCGTCGCCCGGGGCGGTGGCGGACGGGCGGGAGCTGGAGTCGGCGGTGGGCGGCGCGGTCCGTTCGGCGCCGGCCTGCAGGTCGAGGTCGAAGTCGCTGACGGGTTCGCCCTCCAGCGCGTCCCGGGTGAACTGGGCCCAGATCTCGGCGGGTACCCCGCCGCCGTTGACGCGGGGCATGCCCATCGCGCCGTACAGCTTCTCCTGTGCGGCGGTGACCGGGTTCTGGCCCATGACCGCGACGACGGTGGCGAGTTCGGGGGTGTAGCCGGCGAACCAGGCGGCCTTGTCCTCCTCCGCGGTGCCGGTCTTGCCGGCGGCGGGGCGGCCCGCGCCGAGGGCGGCGGACGCGGTGCCGTTCTGGACGACGCCGCGCAGGACGGCGGTGGTGGTGTCGGCGGCTTCGCGGCTGACGGCCCGGCGTGTCTTTCGTTCGGGCAGCGGCACCGTCTCCTTCCCGTCCTTGGCGATCTTCTCGATCAGGACGGCGTCGCCGTGCACGCCGTGGTTGGCGAGGGTCGCGTACGCCTCGGCCATGTCCAGGGTGCTGGCGGTGGCGACGCCGAGGGCGATGGACGGGGAGGGGGTCAGTTCGGGTGTGGTGGAGGGGACGCCGAGGCCGATGGCGGTCTGCCGGACCTTGTCGGAGCCGACATCGACCGCCATCTGGGCGTAGACGGCGTTGACGGACTTGTCGGTGGCCTCGCGGACGGTGATGTCGCCGTACGACCGGTCGTCCTCGTTGGCCGGGTCGTAGCGGCCGCCGGGCCAGCCCTCGACGGGCCGTTTGTTGGTGCCGTCGTAGACGGTGTTCGGGGTAATGGGGCGGCCGTCCTGGGTGCTGGAGCCGTTCTCGACGGCCGAGGCGAACACGAACGGCTTGAAGACGGAGCCGACCTGGTAGTCCCTGCGGGTGGCGTTGGGGGTGTACTGCTTGACGTAGTCGATGCCGTTGTACATCGCGCGGACCTTGCCGGTCTTCGGCTCGACGGCGGTGCCGCCGGCGCGGACGTACGTGTCGACCTCGCGTGCCTCCTGGTCGAGCCGGTCCGTCAGGTTGTCGTTGACGGATTCGACGAAGGCGTCCTGCTTGTCCTTCTGCAGGGTCGTGGTGATGCGGTAGCCGCCCGCGTCGAGTTCCTCCTCGTCCACGATCCTGTTCCCGGTCAGGTGGTCCTTCATGATCTGCACGATGTAGCCGCGCTGGCCGGACATGCCGGTGGAGTCGGTGTTCCCCTTGGGCGTGGGGAACGTCAGTCCGGCCCGCTCGGTCGTGCTCAGCCAGCCCTTCCCGACCATGCCGTCCAGGACGTAGTTCCAGCGGGACTCTGCGGCCGGGCGGTTCTCCGGGTGGGCGATGACGTCGTACTGGCTGGGGGCGTTGACCAGGGCGGCGAGGTAGGCGGCGCGGCCGACGTCGAGGTCCTTCGCGTCCACGCCGTAGTAGGCGTGGGCGGCGGCCTGGATGCCGTAGGCGTTGCGGCCGAAGTAGCTGGTGTTGAGGTAGCCCTCGAGGATCTTGTCCTTGCTCTGCTCGCGGTCCAGCTTGATGGCGATGAAGAACTCCTTCACCTTGCGGGTGACGGTCTGGTCCTGCCGCAGGTAGTAGTTCTTCACGTACTGCTGGGTGATGGTAGAGCCGGACTGCTTGCCCTTGCCGGTGGCGGTGTTCCAGGCGGCGCGGATCATGGCCTGGGGGTCGACGGCGGACTCGGTGTAGAAGTCGCGGTCCTCGGCGGCGAGGACCGCGTGCCGCGCGTCCTTCGAGATCCGGCCGAGGCCGACGTTCTCCCGGTTGACCTCGCCGTCCCGGGCGATGACGGAGCCGTCGGCGTAGAGGTAGACGTTGGCCTGCTTGATCGCGAGAGCGTTGGCGGGCGGGATCTGCACGAGGGTGTAGCCGAGGAGGAAGACGCCGAGGAGCAGGAGCGCGGAGAGGAGGAAGGCGCTGAGCGTCATCCGCCAGGTGGGGACGATCCGGCGCCATCCGGTGCGCCCGGGCCTCGGCTCTCGGGGGCCCCAGCCCTGGCCGGGCTGCTGTGGCTGCGGCTCGTCGCTCATGTCGTGCACGGACTCCTGTTTCGCCTTGTTCCTGCGGGTACGGCCGATACAACCAGTACAGCCGGTATGGCCGGTGCAGCCGGTATGGCGGTGCAGCCGTAACAAGCGGTACGCCTGATGCGTGCGCGTACGCGTGGTGCGTCCCCTTATAGAAGACTGTCGCATCCGGTGAACCGTTCCTGTCGGCGGCGCGTGTCGGTCCGCCGTACGGCATCTCACACGTATGGCCCCGGAGCGCCGGAAAATGCCTGGCAGCGAGTCGGCCGTCGGTACTAGGTTCGTGCGCTTGGGCGTCTTCGGGGACGCCGGACGAGTACGCCGGGCGAGTGTGCCGGGCGGGGCGAGGACCGGAGGCGGTTGTGGGGTCAGGCTCGGCCCGGTTGTACGCGGCGGTCGCGGTGGGCGGCTTCCGGCGGTACGCGACCTACCGGGTGGCGACGGCGGCCGGGGTGTTCACCAACACCGTCTTCGGTCTGATCCTCGTGTACACGTACCTGGCGCTGTGGAACGAGCGGCCGGACCTCGGGGGGTACGGGCAGGCGCAGGCGGTCACGTACGTGTGGCTGGGACAGGCACTCTACGCGACGCTGGCCATTCAGGGCGGCGGCTTCGAGATCGAGCTGATGGAGCGGATCCGTACGGGTGCCGTCGCGATCGACCTGTACCGGCCCGCCGACCTGCAGGGGTGGTGGCTGGCGCAGGACCTGGGCCGCTCGGTGTTCCAGCTCCTGGGGCGGGGCGTGGCCCCCTTCCTGTTCGGGGTGACGGTCTTCCCCGTGGCGCTGCCGGACGATCCGCTGACCTGGGCCGCCTTCCTGACGGCGGTGGTGCTGGCGATGGTGGTCAGTTTCGCGATCCGCTACCTGGTGGCGCTGAGCGCGTTCTGGCTGCTGGACGGCACGGGGACGATGCAGATGCTGATGATCGTGGGGATGCTCTGCTCGGGCATGGTGCTGCCGCTGAACGTCTTCCCGGGCATGTTCGGCGAGGTCGTGCGGATGCTGCCCTGGGCGGCGCTGCTCCAGGGCCCGGCCGACGTCCTGATGGGGGAGACGAGCGTGCTGCGGGTCTTCGCGCTCCAGGGCGCGTGGGCGGTGGCGCTGCTGGCCGTGGGACGGCTGCTGCAGACGGCGGCGACGCGGCGGGTGGTGGTCCAGGGTGGCTGAGGGCGGCGGGCGGGACAGAGGATTTGATTCCGTTTCCGGTTCCAGTCCCGTTTCCGGGTCCGCGTCCGGTCCCGGGCGGCCCGGCAGGTGGTCCGGGGCGGTGCGGGGGGTGCGCGCGTACGGACTGATCGCGGGGATGTGGATTCGTTCGACCCTGGTGTACCGGACGTCGTTCGTACTGACGACCATCGGCGGTGTCGTGGTGACCGGCCTTGACTTCGTCGGTATCGCGCTGATGTTCTCGCACCTCGACGTGCTGGCCGGCCATGCCCTGGCCGAGGTGGCCTTCCTGTACGGCCTGTCCATGGTGTCGTTCGGCATCGCGGACCTGGCGCTGGGCTCGATGGACCGGCTGGGGCGCCGGGTGCGGGACGGCACGCTCGACACGTTGCTGGTGCGGCCGGTGCCGGTGCTCGCACAGGTCGCCGCGGACCGCTTCGCCCTGCGCCGCGTGGGGCGCATGGTGCAGGGGCTGGTGGTCCTCGGCTGGGCCGTCGCCGCGCTCGACGTCGACTGGACGGTCCTGAAGCTGCTGCTGGTGCCGGTGACGGTGGTCAGCGGCGCGGCGATCTTCTGCGCGGTGTTCGTGGGGGGCGCGGCCGTCCAGTTCGTGGCGCAGGACGCGTCCGAGGTGCAGAACGCGTTCACCTACGGCGGGCAGACGATGCTGCAGTATCCGCCGGTGCTGTTCGCGCAGGAGCTGGTGTGCGGGGTGACGTTCGTACTGCCGCTCGCCTTCGTCAACTGGGTTCCCGCATCGTACGTGTGGGGACGGCCGTATCCGCTGGACCTGCCCGAGTGGGCGGCGTTCCTGGCGCCGGCCGTGGCGGCGGTGTGCTGCGCGCTGGCCGGGTGGGCGTGGCGGGCGGGGCTGCGTTCGTATCGGAGTACAGGGAGTTAGTGGGCCGTGGGCAACGACAGTGCGTACGACGAGGGCGAAGGCGACGACGGGAGCCGCGAGGACCGGGAGTTCATCCTTCTCGACCGGGTCGAGAAGGTCTTCGACGTGCGGAAGAAGACCGGGTTCATGAAGCGGGAGCGGCGGCGGGTGCGGGCCGTGGACTCGCTCTCGTTCTCCGTGGCCCGCGGCGAGATGGTCGGCTACATCGGGCCCAACGGCGCGGGCAAGTCGACCACGATCAAGATGCTGACCGGGATCCTCACCCCGAGCGGCGGCCGGCTGCGGGTGGCCGGCATCGACCCCACCCGGGAGCGGATGCGGCTGGCGCACCGCATAGGGGTGGTGTTCGGGCAGCGGACGACGCTGTGGTGGGACCTGCCGCTGCTCGACTCGTACCGGCTGATGCACCGCATGTACCGTATTCCCGACGTCCGTTATCGCGCGAACCTGGACCGGCTCGTCGAACTCCTCGACCTGGGCGACCTGTTGGACACCCCGGTACGGCAGCTCTCCCTGGGGCAGCGGATGCGTGGCGACATCGCGGCGGCGCTGCTGCACGATCCGGAGGTGCTGTACCTGGACGAGCCGACGATCGGTCTGGACGTCATCTCCAAGAGCAGGGTGCGGGACTTCCTGCGGGAGCTGAACGCCGAGCGGGCCACGACGGTACTGCTGACCACGCACGACCTGCAGGACATCGAGCAGTTGTGCTCGCGGGTGATGGTCATCGACCACGGCCGCCTGATGTACGACGGTGCGCTCGCCGGCCTGCACCGGGTGGGGGAGAGCGAACGGACGCTGGTGGTGGACCTGGAACGGGAGGTGCCGCCGATCGACGTGCCGGCCCTCGCGCGGGTGGTGCGGGTGGAGGGGCCGAGGCAGTGGCTGGCGTTCCCGGCGGCGCAGTCGGCGGCTCCGCTGGTGGCGCGGATCGCGGCGGAGTACCCGCTGGTGGACCTTTCGGTGCGGGAGCCGGACATCGAGGCCGTGATCGCGAAGATGTACGCGGAGCGGGCGGGCCAGAGGGACCGGGTGGACCGGGTGGAAGGGACCGCCGGAGGAGCCCCGCCCGACGCCCGGGACGAGGGCGCCGGGCGGGTGGTCTCGTAGCCCTCGGCCGGGGGACCTCGTAGGCTGCCGTGTATGACCGACGACGCAGTCCCGGACCTCCGCGCCTCCGATGCCGACCGCGAGCGGGTCGCCGCCGTCCTGCAGGACGCCGTCGCCGAGGGGCGTCTGGACTTGGAGGAGTTCGAGGAGCGGCTGGACGCGACGTACAGGGCGCGGACCTACCGGGAACTCGAGCCGATCACCCGTGACCTGCCCGCCCCCGGGGTGTCTGCCCCCGTCGTCGACCTGACCAAGTCCCCCGAGCCGGGCGGGGACTGGGCGAGCCGGGTGGGCGTCGGCGGTGACACGCCGTCGACGTGGGCCGTCGCCGTGATGTCGGGGTTCCAGCGCAAGGGCCGGTGGACGGCGCCGCGGAGGTTCAACTGCTTCGCCTTCTGGGGCGGTGGCGAGATCGATCTGCGCGAGGCGGACTTCGCCGACCGCGAGATCGTGATCAACGCGGTCGCGATCATGGGCGGGGTCGACATCATCGTCCCGCCGGGCGTCGAGGTCGTCGTCCGCGGCGTCGGCATCATGGGCGGTTTCGACCACCCCGAGGAGAACGTGCGGAGCGACCCGGGCGCCCCGCGTGTGATCGTCTCGGGTCTGGCCTTCTGGGGTGGTGTCGGCGTCAGGCGCAAGCTGCCCCGGGCGCAGAAGCAGCGGCTCCGCGAGGAGCGTCGCCGCGAGAAGCTGGAGCGCAGGGCGAACCGTTGCGACGGGGTGCGGGGCGGTGACGCGGACTGCCGCGAGCCGGGCGCCTCCTCGTCCCGCCGGGCCTCCCTCGGCTTCGGCCACGGCGGCCTGGGCCACGGCTCCCTCGGCTTCGACTCCCTGCACGGCCGCCGCGCCGAGGAGCAGGGCGAGCGCCGGCGCGACCGGGACCGCTGACACGACCGGAGCGGGGTGGGGCCGGGGGACCCGGAGACGGTGGCCCGGGTCGGCCGGCCGCCCCCTACAGCTTCGCCGGCGCCCCGCCCTTCAGGTGGTCCAGGTCGAAGACCTCGGCCATCCGGGTGTACCCCCGGTCGCTCGGGTGCAGATGGTCGCCCGAGTCGTAGACGGGGCGCAGTCGGCGCGGGCCGTACGGGTCGCGCAGGGCCCGGTCGAAGTCGACGACGGCGTCGAAGACGTGACCCGCGCGGATCTCCGCGTTGATCTCCTGCCGTACGCCCTCGCGCGCGTCGGTGTAGCCGCGGTGGCCGCCGAACGGCATCAGGGTCGAGCCGACGACCTTCAGCCCGCGGGCGTGGGCACGGTCGACGAGTGCGCCGAGTCCCCCGACGATCGCGTCCGGGTCGGCGAGGTGTGGGTCGCGCAGGATGTCGTTGACGCCGAGGAGGACGACGACGACCTCGACGTTCGTACGGCCGAGGACGTCGCGGTCGAAGCGGTTCAGGGCGCTGGTGTTCTCCGCGGGGCGGCCGAGGCCGTCGGAGAGCACCCGGTTGCCGCTGATGCCCCCGTTGACGACGCTGTAGCGCGGTACGTCCCGGCCGGCCGCGGCTGCTTCGCGCAGCCGGTCGGACAGGATGTCCGGCCAGCGGTTGTTGGCGCCGGTGGTGGAGGTGCTGCCGTCGGTGAGCGAGTCGCCGAGGGCGACGACGGTGCCCTGTGCGTCCTTGCTCAGCACGTCCAGCGCGGTCAGGTAGCGCCAGTAGGCGCTCTCCTGCGTGTACACGGTGCCGGCCGTGTCCCGGGTGTGCTCGCCCACGGCGGCGTACGAGGTCTGGCGCGCGTACGTGTGGCGGGTGACCGGCCCGGAGCCGGTGGGGGAGTACGTGGTGACCAGCACGTCCCCGTCGTGTGGGACGGCGATGCGTACGGCGTCGCTCGTCACCTGGCCGCCGGGCGGGATGACGACGGCGGCGTTGCCGCGGAAGGTGACCTGCCGCAGGGTGCCGGCGCGTGCCGCCGCGCCGCCCCGGCCCGCGGAGAGGGCGATCGAGGCGTGGCTGATGGTGAGCGGGGACTGCCCGTAGAGGTTGGACAGGGTGATCCTGGCGGCGGTGCCGCCGACGCCGGTGTGCACGACGTTGCGCAGCGAGTGGTCCGCGAGGCCGGTCATCTCGGTACCGGGCTCGCCGCCGACCGGGGAGGCCGCCCAGGAGGAGACCCAGGTGCCGGCAAAGGCCGGTGCGGCCGGGTTCTGGCGCCCGTCGTGGCCGCCGGCGAGGGTGTCACGGTCCCTCGTGCCGTCGCCGTGCAGGCCCGACGACAGCCCGGACGCCCCGACGTATAGGGCGGCGGACACCGCCACGATCGCGGCGATCACCGCGGCGAGCAGGGCGCGGTACTTCGTGGGAGGCGCTCCCGCGCCCCCGTCATGTCCCCCGGTCATGCTGTTTCTGTTCTCCTCGGAGGATCGGAGCCCGAGGCTCCTTACGGATGAGCCCATGATGCGTCATGGACGGGTGACGGTCCGACACGACCTCACCAGGAACCCGCCGGGCTCCGCCGGGGTACCCCGGCGTCTCCCTGGAATCTCCCTGGCGTTCCCCGGAGGCCCACCCTGGGCACCCTTCTGCTGGATTCCCCCGATTTTCCCTGAGTTCTCCCCAAAGTCCGGGCGGGGCTCCCTCCGAACCCCTGGTCGGAGCGTTCGTCGGGGTGCTCTCGGGGCACCCTCGGGTAACGGCCGGACCGCCCAGGGGACAGACGCCGGGAACTCCTGTTCCGTTCCGGGAGTCGACCGGGAAGGGACAATGTGTGAAGGATCACCGGACAGGCGGAGCGGGCGGAGCGGGCGGAGCGGGGCGGAACAGATGGAACCGATCGAGCGGACCGGGCGGAGGGGAGAGGTGAGCGGTACCGACACCCCGGGCACCCCGGGCACCCTGGGCGCCCCGGGCAGCACGGGCACCCCGGGCGGCCCGGGCACCCCGGGCGGCCCGGGCACCCCGGGCACCCCGGGCACCCCGGGCACCCCGGGCACCCCGGGCACCCCGGGCAGCACGGGCACCCCGGGCAGCACGGGCAGCACGGGCACCCCGGGCGGCCCGGGCGGCCCGGGCGGCACGGGCACCCCGGGCGGCACGGGCGGCCCGGGCGGCACGGGCGGCCCGGGCGGCACGGGCGGCCCGGGCGGCACGGGCGGCCCGGGCACCCGGGCGGCCCGGGTGCCACGGGCACCCTGGGCGCCCCGGGCAGCACGGGCACCCCGGGCGGCCCGGGCGGCACGGGCGGCACGGGTACCACGGGCGCCCCGGGGACCCCGCGCGCCACCACGGACACGGCCCCCGCCGAAGACACCGGCGACGCGGGCACCCCGCCCGCCGGGGGCGGACGTACGGAGGCCCGCTCCCGCCCCGGTGCCGTCCCGCACCGCGCGATGACGACGTTCAGTCCGGCGGACGAACAGAAGCGGCGCGGAGTGCGCCGGATGAAACTCATCGCCACCGGGCTGCTGCTGTTCGTCGCCGTGGTGTACGTCCTGGCCGAGTGGGCGTCCCACACGGGCGCCGGCGCCTGGGCGGGCTACGTCGCCGCGGCGGCGGAGGCGGGCATGGTCGGCGCGCTCGCCGACTGGTTCGCCGTGACCGCCCTGTTCCGCCATCCCCTGGGCCTGCGCATCCCGCACACCGCGATCATCCCCACCAAGAAGGACCAGCTCGGCGTCTCCCTGGGCGACTTCGTCGGCGAGAACTTCCTCTCCGAGGACGTCGTCCGCGAGCGGCTGCGCTCCGTCGGCATCGGCAGCCGGCTCGGTGCCTGGCTGGCGGTGCCCGAGCACGCCGACCGGGTCACCGCCGAGCTGTCGGCCGCCCTGCGCGGCGCGCTGACCGTCCTGCGCGACTCCGACGTCCAGGCGGTGGTCGGCGAGGCGATCACACGCCGCGCGGACGCCCAGGAGATCGCGCCCGGCATAGGCAAGATGCTGGAGAAGGTCGTCGCCGACGGCGGCCACAAGAAGGCCGTCGACGTCATCGTCGCCCGCGCCCACGACTGGCTCGTGCTGCACGGTGACTCCGTGATGAACGCCGTGCAGGGCGGCGCCCCCGGCTGGACCCCGAAATTCGTGGACCGCAAGGTCGGCGACCGTGTCTACAAGGAACTGCTGCGTTTCGTCACCGAGATGCGCGACATGCCCGCCCACCCCGCGCGCGGCGCCCTCGACCGCTTCCTCACCGACTTCGCCTCCGACCTCCAGTCCGACACCGAGACCCGGGCCCGGGTCGAACGCCTCAAGGGCGAGATCCTCGACCGCGACGAGGTCCAGGACCTGATCGCCTCCACGTGGACCGCCGTACGATCCATGATCGTCTCCGCGGCGGAGGACGAGCGCAGCGAGCTGCGGCTGCGCGTACGCGCCTCGCTGCTGTCGCTGGGCGCGCGCATGTCGGCCGATTCCAGGCTGCAGGGCAAGGCCGACGGCTGGCTGGAGAGCGCCGCGGTGTACGTCGTCACCACCTACCGGGGGGAGATCACCTCCCTGATCACGGACACCGTGGCGGGCTGGGACGCCGAGCACACGACGAAGAAGATCGAGGCCAACATCGGCCGCGACCTCCAGTTCATCCGCATCAACGGCACGGTCGTCGGCTCCCTGGCCGGTCTGGTGATCTACACGGTGTCGCAGGCGATCGGGGGGACGTGACCGTCCCACGGGTGAAGCGCGAACTGGACGTCGCGGCCTTCGGCGCACCCCGCTTCGAGACGTACGTGACACGGTGCCGCGAGGACGGCGTCCGCCTGACCACCCTCGCCGAACTGGGCGACACAACGGAACACCGTCGCACGCTGTACGCACTGAATAAGGAGTGCTCCGCCGACATCCCGGGCACGGGGAGTTCCACTCGTTCGCCGAGGCCGCCGAACGGCGCTTCGAGGCCGCCGGCTACGCCCCCGTGGCATCGTGATCGCCCTGGACGGCGACGAGTGGATCGGCATGACGGCCACGTCGGTCCAGGAGGGCTTCCTCCTCAACGAGATGACCGGTGTACGGGCCGGCTGCCGGGGCCGCGGTATCTCGGTCGCCGTGAAGACCTTCGGAATGGCGTTCGTCAGGGAGCACGGAGCGAGCACGGTCCGGACCTTCCACCACCCCGCCCACGCGAACGCGAACGCGATCGCCGTGAACCGCGAGGACGGGGTACGTGGACGCGGCGGCGGAAGGCTGAGCGCGGGCCGTGCCGGGCCCTTCCGACGGCGGCTCGCCCCGGATCCCTTCGCGGGGCGAATGTCCCCTCCGGTGGAACCAGGTGATCCAGAAGGGCGTTCTTGACCGGTGGGACCGTGACCGGAGAAAGGATGATCTTGACCACTGCAGGGAAGCCCTCGTCCCGGCGCAGGGTGCTCACGTGGGGAGCCGGAGCGGCGCTGGTCACCGCCCTGCCCGCGAGTGCGGGCACCCACGCCGCGCCCCCCGACGGCGGCAGCAGCGGCAAAGGCAGCGGCAACAGCAGCGGCAGCGGCAGCGGCAGCGGCAGAGAGATCGTGCGCCGGCTGAGAGACCTCGAACAGCGGCATTCCGCCCGCCTGGGCGTCTACGCCCGCAACGCCGCCACCGGCCGGACGGTGCGGTACCGCGCGAACGAGCGCTTCCCGCTCTGTTCGGTCTTCAAGACGCTGGCCGTCGCGGCGGTGCTGCGTGATCTCGACCGCGACGGGGAGTTCCTGGCCAGGCGCATCCGGTACACCGGGAAGGACGTCACGGACTCGGGCTACGCACCGGTCACCGGAAAGCCGGAGAACCTCGCCGCCGGCATGACGGTCGCGCAACTGTGCGCTGCCGCGATCTGCCACAGCGACAACGCCGCGGGAAACCTCCTGCTCCGGGAAGTGGGAGGTCCCACCGCGATCACCCGGTTCTGCCGCTCGACCGGGGACAGGACGACGCGGCTCGACCGGTGGGAGCCCGATCTGAACTCCGCCGAACCGTGGCGTACGACCGACACCACCAGCCCGAGCGCCATCGGACAGACCTACGCGCGTCTGGTTCTCGGCACCGCACTCGTGGATGACGACCGCGAACGACTCACCGGCTGGCTGCTCGACAACACCACGGGTGACGCGAAACTGCGAGCCGGCCTGCCCTCCGACTGGACCGTCGCGGACAGGACGGGGGGCGGGAAGTACGGGACCAACCACGACGTGGGCATCACCTGGCCCCCGGGTGGCTCACCCCTCGTCATGGCGGTCCTCACGACGAAACCCGAGCCCGACGCCTCGCCCGACAACCCCCTGGTCGCCGAGACCGCCAGACTTCTGGCGGAAGCGCCGGCCTGACTCCTGGAACAGGCACCGCCGCCCCGTCAGCCTCGTCCGCCGCCATCAGGCCGACCACCACGGGTCCCGCCCCATGGCGGCGAACACCGGTGAGTCCGCGCACCGAACCGTGCCCCGAAGCCGCTCGTCGAAGCGTTCCGCCGAGTGGAACGGCCCGGCGGGCCCGGGATCGCGTCGGCGGACCTCGACCGTCCCGGGTACGCGCGGCCGGCAGGAAAACCGGTGCCGCCGTCGTCACTTCTGGTAGCCGAGGATGGTCATCATGCCGGATTCGGAGTGGTACTGGTTGTGGCAGTGGAGCATCCACAGGCCCGGGTTGTCGGCGTTGAAGTCGACGACGAGTTTGCGGTGCGGCAGTACCGGGGCGGTGTCCTTGCGGGCTCCGGCGGCATTGGCGCCGGTGAGGGCGAAGGTGTGACCGTGCAGATGAAGGGGGTGCCACATGTCGGTGGCGTTGGTGAAGGTCAGGCGGACCCGTTCGCCCTCCCGGACAGGATGGCGTTGCTCGATGGAGTAGGGCTGCCGGTCGAAGCCCCAGTCGAACTGCTTCATGCTGCCGGTCAGTCTGAAGTGCATCTCGCGGTCCGGGGTGCGGTCGCAGAGGGCCACCGATTCGTCCGGCACCAACCGTGAGGCCGGCACGATCCGGCCGTCGAGTTCGTCCGGATGCGCGGAGCATCCGGGGAAGCCTCCGCTGCCGGTGCGCAGGACTGCCAGCGCCCTCGCGTTCTTGCCCTCGGCGAGCGCGACCAGTGGGAACACCCCGTCCTTGGCGGTGACGAGCACGTCGTAGCGTTCGGCCATGCCCAGCAGCAGTGCGTCCGTCCGCCTGTGCTTGACCGGGTAGCCGTCCGTGTGCGTCACGGTCATCTCGTGGCCGCCGAGCGCGACCCGGAAGGCCGTGTCGCTCCCGGCGTTGATGATCCGCAACCGGATCCGGTCCCCGGGGCAGGCCCGGAAAACCGAGGCGGCTTTCGGGAGACGTCCGTTGATCAGATAGTAGGGGTGATCGACATGGCCGCCCGCGCTGTCCAGCACACGGCTGTGCCCCTTGTGCAGGACGCGGGAGGGGCCGGCGGGCTTGCCGGGGACGAGCATCGAGTCGTGTGCGGTGAACTCGCCCATGTTCATGGGGATGTTCCTGCCGTTGTGCAGCTGCGCGAGCACGCCGTCCGGAGTGGAGCCGTCCACGCCGTCCACCCAGTCGTCCAGGACGACGACCCACTCCTTGTCGTAGCACAGTGGTTCCTTGGGGTCCTCGACGATCAGCGGGGCGTACAGGCCGCGGTCGAGCTGCATTCCCGAGTGCGAGTGCAGCCAGTGCGTGCCCGGATGTGCCACGGCGAAGCGGTAGGTGAAGTCCGCACCGGGCTTGACGGAGCGCTGGGTCAGGCCCGGTACACCGTCCATGTCGCAGCGCAGGCGGATACCGTGCGAGTGCAGTGTCGTCGCCACGGGCAGGTGGTTGACGAGCGTGAGCTTGAGGATGTCACCCGCGGTGACCCGGATCTCCCTGCCGGGCAGCATGTCACCGTACGTCCATGACCTGACGGCCCGCCCGCCCAGGTCGAGGGACGTCTCGGTGGCGGTCAGCACGACCGTGCGCAGGGGGCCGGACCCGCGTTTCCTATCGGCGGCGACGACCTCGGGATCGGACGGGTTCACGTACCCCTTGGGGCCCGTGGGTACGAAACCACCGACGTGGCGGCCGGGGCTCCCGGCCGCCGGGCGGGCGCCGGTTCCGGAGGGTGAACCGGACGCAGGGTGGGGGCCGGGCCCGGAGTGCGAGCCGGGTCCGGAACAGGCGGCCAGGGCTCCCGCGCCGATGGCCGTGATCGAGGCACCCAGCAAGGTGCGCCGCGTAGGTGAGTGCATGACTGAATAACACATGTCTTATAGTCATATATAGGGTAATTTGACCGGCGTGTCCTGTGATTCGCCTGTACTGCCCAACGGGGCTTCGCCGGAACTCTGAGGGAAGGCAGCCGGCGGGAGGGCGGGTGGCGTGCTCCGCCGCCGGTGGCCGCGTGCACACCGACCGCGACCTGGCAGCCGACCCGCTTGCCCGGCGCACCGCGGTACTGCCGGGCCACCCCGGCCGACGCGGTGCCGCACCGGGAAACGACACGTCGCGGAAAGTCCGCGTGCCCGTTGTGGCGGCCGTATTCCAGAAGCACGTGCACCGTCACCATCCGCAGCGACACCTCCCCCCGTCGTGGCTGATACCCGGCCCGGTCCAGGGACTCGGCCCGGAATCGATCTTCTAGCGCATCGCGACCAGGACGACGCTGTTGAGCACACTCGTGATCACGAAGAACGGCGCGTTGAGGACGCCGTAGTAGAGCGGGCGCGGAAAGTTCGGGTTGATGGCGATCTGGAAGGTCATCGCACCGAGATAACCGACGCCGACGAGGAGCCCGAATGCCACGGCGTCACCGATACCCGTGATGCCGAGTACCTCGACGAGTACGGCGCTGGTCAGGACGGTGACGAGGAGACACACCAGTGGACCCGCCGTGGTGACCGCCGTCGGTGCGGGCGCCGCCGCGCCCTCGCGGCCGAGGGCGACGGCGTACGGCTTGGCGATCACGACCGCGAACCACACGCCGGCGAGCAGGAACGACGCCACGGCCGCGATCGCGACGGCCGGCCAGTTGATGTCGGCGAGAACGAAGAACACGTGCAGACTCCTTGCGGACGAGCGGCCCCTGTGACCGCCGATGGCAAGAGTCTTCGTGGTGTGGAGGACAGGTTGTGTCCGCTTCTCCCGGGAGAGTCGAAGTGGGGTCGTGTGCGCCGGGAGGGAGGGGAGGGGCCCGGACCGGCCCGTCTCGGCGAGGGAGCCGTCCACGAGATCGCCCGACCTGCTGGCGGGCGGCGATCAGCAGGTTCGGCAGTCGCACCATCGGGCTGTGTCCGCCCGCCGCCGACGCCGGACCGCGTCGGACCCGCCGGTTCTTTCCGCTGCTGGCGCGCGCCGTGCTCTTCGGCCACGGCTACGCGGAACCGTCCCTGGAAACAGCTCGGGCGGCGCTCGCGCGGTGAGCGCGGGCGCCGCCCGGAGCGACGTCGAGGGCGAGGAAAGCGAAGGAACTTGTTCAGGAAAGGAATTGAGAAGGAAGCCCCTTCATGGCCTCGCCGTGGGCAACGCCGGCACTCAGCCCGGGATCAGGTCGCGCAGATTCTCGAGGGTGACGACCCGGGAGTCCGGGTGCAGCCCTTCGGGACGTTCGAGACCGACGTACACCACGGGCTCGTCCGGGACCGGCCCGCCGGTCCACAGTTCCACGGCCGTGGTGCCGCCGGACATCAGGCCGATCAGGTACCGCGCCGTCAGATACTCGCGTTCCACGACGGCGCGCACCACCCTGGACACCGACACCCGGTTCTCCTCGACCCGGTTGGCCGACGAGATGCCCTTCAGATACAGGTGCAGCCACTTCGCGCGCCACCGGCCGTCGTCCTCACGCCGGAACACCAGTGGCAGCGCCACTCGGCCCACCCCGCGGAGCTCCGACTTCATACGCACCGTACGCGGCTCGAACGGCCGGCCCTTCTGCTCACCGTCGCGCACCATGAAACCGAAGAACGACTCCTCCACCTCCTCGAAGCCCTCGCCGGCGTAGATGTTCACCTGGGGAACGACGAATGCGCCGCGTACCCGGTCCAGGGACAGGCTGATGAATTCCGAGGCCCCGGCGGGCGCCTCGGTGACATCGCCCGAGTGCTCGCCCCCGACAGCGGTGAGGGACGTGTAGGAGAGCCAGGAGTCGGTGCTGTAGTCGGCGTCGAGAAGCAGCGCCGAGAGGTCGTAGTCGGTCCGGCGCCCGGTCTCCTTCCAGTACACGAAGAAGCGCAGCTGCTCACCGTCGACCGCCGAGAGCGAACCTCGAGGCAGGACGCCGAGCCCGGCCGCGGTAGCCCGGCCGCTGAGGGGGAGCGCCACGTCGAGGACGTCCGGGTCGAGCAGCAGCCGGCCCGGCACCGGGAGCCTGCGGCACATCTCGGCGTCGAGGGCGGCGATCAGACGGTCAGGGTCGGCGGCGGGGACCGGCGGCCGGACGTCGGGGGCCACCCAGCCGCGGCCCCGGCGGTTGACGAAGACCCGGGGTTCGCCGGTCTCCCGCTCCCGGTTCCGGAAGTGCTCGCGGACCGAAAGCACGACCCGGCCGGAGACCGCGGGAGAGACCCGCACCGCGGCGGCCACCACCGCGTCCCGCTCCTCCTGGCCGACGGCGATACGCAGCAGGAAGTCCAGGGCGCGGAACAGCTTGCCGGGAGCCGACTGCAGCAGCCGCAGCGCACCGAGGACGCCGGACTCGTCGAGCAGTTCCTCGACACGGCTGTCGAAGGACCGCGCCTCCTTCTCGCCCCGCGCTACGGCGAACACGTCGGCGGCGTGCGGCCAGCGCGAGTACTCGTGCGGGTGGAGACGCTCACCGAGCCGCTTGAAAGCCTCCCGGTGCGCGTGCACATCGGCCAGCTTGGCGGGGTTCGCCGTGACCACGGCGTCGAGGCCCGCGAGCAGCGCACGGCGGGCCGGCCGCGAGAGAGCCCGAAACCGGGTCGGCTCCTGCAGCGTCACGTCGCCGCCCGACAGTGCGCAGGCCAGCCGCAGCACATCGACGACGGTGTCCAGCAGGAGGTCCGCGCCGACAGCGAGACGGGCCCCGTTGACGACCGCCCGGTTCTCCCGGACCGGGACCGACTCCGGCTGGGGGCCGAGCGCGCCCCGTTCGGCGAGGATCCTGAGGTCGTGCAGGTGGTCCTCGCCCAGTGGCGTCGTGCTGCCCGCCAAAGCCAGGTACGGGCCTGTGAGTTCGTCGTCCAGGTCCCGCCCGAGATGCAGGACGGTCACCCGGTCGCCCGCCGAGGCGATCAGCTCGTCCTGCGTCGCGAGCATCTCCTCGTAGGTGTGCTGGTAGCGGCCGTACGCGGGAAGGCTGAGCAGGTCCAGCACCCCGTCTGCCAGCTGCGTCAGCACGTTCTCGCGCGACGTGCCGTCGCCGAGCGCCTTCGTCACACACCGCATCCAGAACTCTTCGGTGTCCGGCACGTTCGCCGGAAAGCCGATGAAGTACGAGTTGTGCCGGACATGGTCGCCCGCCATCTCGCCCACGGTGCGCAGCGTCCGCTTGGCGGTGTGCACGACCGCGGCCTCGGACAGCCCCGACAACCGCTCCAACAGCTCCGCCGAGAGCTTGAAGCCTGCGGACGTCAGCGCCGCGTCGAACTGCCGCGCAGCTGCGGCTCCTTCCCCGGCGGTTCCCCTGGGAGAGGGAAGGCGGTGGGTGTGCCGGAGGACCAGCGACTTGAGGTTGTGCGCCATTCGGGGATGATCGCAGAGCTGTGCGAGCCGTCGCACCGGAGTTTCCGTAGGCGTCCCGACGCCGTGATCACATCTGTCAAGCGCTGCTTGTGACGGTCAAGTACCTTCCTGCTTCGGCACTTCGAGTGACGTACCAGCACGCAGGCTGGGACCTGCGCACACTCGACGTACTCCGTGCCGCTGCTGCCGCTGCTGCCGCTGTGGGAGGACCTGAACCAGCAGAGCTTCGGAGCATGGTCATCAGGAAACCTTGCTGGTCCGGTTGATGGTGTTGGCCCAGGAGGTGGAGTCCCGTGTCTGTGCCTGTCCGCCGATGGGGCGGGGCGGAGTGGCGTTCACGAACCAGACGAGCTCAGTTCGTGAACGCTACGACTGTTCATGTCCCTCACACCGGACTGCGCCTCGAGAGTGACTCAGCGGTCTCTGAGCTGCTCCATGGCTTGTCAGAGGATCACGAACCGAGTGCGACGTCGAAGCCTTGCTTGTTTCGAATCGCCCGTACGAACGGACGCCATGCCTCATGCCTCACCGAGACGGCTCGGCCTTCCGCGTTCTCCTTGGAGTCGCGTATGAGCACGCTATGTGTGACATGTGCGCACTCCAGGCACTCAGTCGCGTTGCCGCCGCTGTACGAGGACTTGAACCAGTTCAGCTCGATGCTGGGCTGATGAGCGACGGACATTTATAGCTCCTTGCGTGCACGTTGGATCAGGGCGGAGGAAGCCTCCATGTCCAACGCTTGTGCGCGGAGGTACTCGAACGCAAGTCTGTATCGATCCAGTTCCTCGTCCTGCTCCAGGAAGAGCGAACCGGTGTGGAAGTCGACGTAGACCACGTCGAGAGCCGATTCAGTGCCCCCGAGGATCACGAAGCTGCCCAGCGCCGCCGAATGGGCACCTTTGGAGAACGGCAGGATCTGAAGCGTGATGTGTGGGGACTCATTGGCCTTGAGCAGCCGGTCCAACTGTTCCTTCATTGCCTCCGGCGACCCGACGACCCTGCGGATCACGGACTCGTCGAGGATCGCCCACAGGCGGGGCGGCTTCGGCCGGGTGAGGATCTCCTGCCGCTTCATGCGGATGTCCACCAGCCGCTCGATCTCGGCCGGCTCCAGAGGGATCTCGTTGGCCTTCTGCAGGGCGGTGCTGTAGGCGCGAGTCTGAAGGAGGCCGGGGACGTAGACGCAGGAGAAGTGGTCCTCACGTACGGCCTCGTCCTCCAGTGTGAGCAGCAGGTTCATGCTTTCCGGGATGGAATCGGCGAACGAACTCCACCAGCCCTGCTGCTTGGCGTCCTTGGCCAGCCTGACGACGGCCTCCCGCTCGGTGTACGTCGCTCCGTACTCGCGGCACAGCGCATCGACGACGATCCACTTCACCGGTCCCGCCTGGGTCTCGTACCGGCTGACCGTCGCCTTCGATACGCCTACCAGCCGTCCGGCTTCCTCAAGGGTCATTCCCTTGCGAGCGCGCAACTTGCGCAACATCGCGCCTAGTTGACGGCGGCGCGTGGTGGTCCTGACGGGCATGGGGCTCCTCTGTGCGTAATCCCGCGCAGCCGCTCGGGGCCTGAACAGGCTAGGCAGCGCGACGGCTTGCTCACCACGAAATTCACCCGATAGAGGTTCATGAGAAGTTACATAGTGAGAGTTCTCTGTGTCATTCTCGCATCCAGACAGCTACGCAATGCAGCCGTACGGATACGGCAGGCGCAGCATGAGCGTGGCTGGGAGGGAGGAACGCCCATGCCTGGTATCGATGCAGGGAACCGTCAGCGCCGCTGCGTCCTGCCCTTTGCCGCGTTGCCGGCAGAGGTGCAACTGCTGCGGAGGATCACTGCCGCACAACTCGACCAGTGGGGTGTGCCCACGGCCGGCGATGAGACGGGGCTTCTTGTCACGGAACTGGCGACGAACGTCATCAAGCACGTCGGTGAGGGCGCATTGGCCACTCTGATTCTGGAGTGGAAGTGCGACCGGCTGCGTGTCGAGATGCACGACAAGAGTCGCGCGCTGCCTGCCGTGCGCGGCACCGACTGTGACGCGGAGTGTGGGCGTGGTCTGCATCTTCTCGCCGCCATGGCGGCGGACTGGGGGACTGTTGTCACGGCGCTCGGTAAGGCGGTCTGGTGTGAGATCGAGCTGGGCCCCGAGGCCACGTGCCGCCGTGTGGAGCGTGCTATCGAGACGCTGGAGAGCTACCGGGGGCGCGGCGGTGTCGTCCTGGAAGGTCGGCGGCGCGAATCAGCGCTGGAGGAATCGGCGATCGAGCTGATCGCTGACTTGCTGCACTGGACCTCCGCGCGCGGACTGGACCCGGATGACGTGTTGGACCGGGCTCAGATGCACTACGAGGCCGAAGCGGAGGCCGCTTAGATGGGTCCTCGAACTTGACGGGGGTACCGCCGGCCGTCGGCACCTCGGCACGCGCCGACTGCCCGTCGAACGTCCTGGTCGGGCGGCGCTCCGTGGGGCGGCCGAGGCGCGTCGGCCGACGATCACCCCCACCAACTTCGAAGAGCCGCTTAGATAGATGAGGCCCTTTCCTCCAGGTGGAGGTCAACCCGCAGCTACCGCCTTGGCGTACGACAACACGTCCGCCGGGATGGTGTGTGTCACCTTCCAAGTGATGGCCATTGGCTTGCTGCCCTCGTGCTTCTCGTACTCGGCAGGGCCTAGCAGCATCCACGGCTGAGCGCCGCCGATGTCTGTAGTCTTGTAGCGACGAACAAACAGCAACACCCGGCTCCCCTGAGCGACGTGATGCCGGTATCTCAACCCGGTCGCGGACGTTTCTGAGGTCTGGTTTTGGGACTCCCAGTGGAACCGTGTCTCGCTCAGTGCGAAGTCGTGGTAGCGAGTCTGCGGCGAAAAGTCCTTCTCGTCCTTTTCGAGGGTGATGAGGAGAGCGTCGGTCTTTGCGGACTCGCACCATCTGACTCCTTCACGGAAGTCGCCCGGCATGAAGCCTCCGACATCAGCTTGGCCGAGGGCAGGAAGGATCTCTTCGCGGCTGTAGGAGGCATGCACAGTCAGCGGAACACCCCGGTCGCCAGCTGCGTCGAGGAGAGGGATAGGTACGTGCTCGGTACGGGCGAGGCTGTACGCCAGCACCTGGCGCAGCTCGCTGCGGACAGCATGTTGCTTGCGGAGAGTAGTGAATCCGGCGTCGTAGCTCGCGAAACCCTTCCTCGTCACGCCACCCAGCGGCCATAGTTGGAAGAAGAGCATGCGTGCGTATGCCTTCCCCTGCTCATCAAGGTCACTGTAGGCAGGGGCGTCATCTTCCAGCATGTGCGTGTATGCGGCCACGCGCAGCGGGTCGTCGACGTGGAGAAAGGCGGGTACTCGGTTGAGGAGTGCGGCCTCTCCCTCGGGCGCCTCGCGGTTCATCAAGTTGGCACGGCGGAGCAGCCCGGTCCAGGAATTTCCGTTTCCTCGGTATACCTCCTTGATCTCCCGCTCGCTCTCTTCCAGGTAGCGGCTTAGGCTGGGATCTGCATAGTCAGTTACTTCGCGAGCCAGCGTGGTCACATTGACGCTGAGCTGGCCCTTGATATTGGCGATGATGGTGTGCTTCGCCTTCTCCTCTAGCATGATCTCGCAGCCGGAGGGGAGCTGAGGGAAGTCGTGAGCGATGTGGTTCAACAGTCGCTTGCGCGTCAGGTTCGTCAGGGCGCGGAACTGGTGCTCGAAGCGGAACTCCTTGCGGTGTTGGCCAATGAAGTCCAGGACTGTCAACACCGCCTTGTTGTCAGAGCGTCGAAGGCCACGGCCGAGCTGCTGAAGGAACACGGTCGCGCTCGACGTGGGGCGGAGCAGGAGCAGGGCGTCGACATCAGGGAGGTCGACGCCTTCGTTGAAGAGGTCGACCGAGAAGATCACCTGCAGTTTCCCAGCCTTCAGGTCCGTGAGAGCTTCCTGACGCTGGTCGGCCGGCGTCTCCCCGGAGACAGCAATGGCGCTAAAACCTGCGGAACGGAAGGAGTCTGCCATGAAGTGAGCATGGGCGACGGAGACGCAGAACCCCAACGCCCGCATACGACCCGGGTCCGAAATCTTGTCCTCAACGGCCTTCACGACGAGGCCAGCGCGAACCTTGTTGCCTGTCAGGACGTTGCTGAGCGCGTTCACGTCATAGGCTCCGCGCTTCCACTCCACGGAGCTCAGATCGGTGTTGTCGCTGATGCCGAAGTAGTGGAAGGGGCACAGAAGCTTGTTGTCCAGTGCTTCCCACAGGCGCATCTCGGCCGCGATACGGCCATCGAAGAACTCATCCTGGATATTCTTGCCATCCATGCGTTCGGGCGTTGCAGTCAGCCCCAGCAGTTCTAGGGGTTGGAAGTGTCCAATGATCTTCCGGTATGTTGGAGAGGTCCCGTGATGGAACTCATCGATCACGATGACGTCGAAGTGGCCGGGGGCGAGACGACCTAGCGCCCTTGCATTGAGTGACTGGACGCTTGCGAAGACATGCGCCCAATGATCCGGAATCTCCCCGCTGTGCAGGTATTCCCCGAAATTTGCGTCGAGCAGGGTGTCTTGATAGGTCCGCAAGGATTGCTGCAAGATTTCTTTGCGGTGAGCGACGAAGAGGAGGCGGAGGTCGCGGCCATGTTTCTGCCGGAGGCGCTTGTAGTCCAGGGCGGCCATGACCGTCTTGCCCGTGCCTGTTGCAGCTACCAAGAGGTTGCGGTGGCGATCATGCACTTCACGCTCGACGTCAAGGCGCTCGATCATGTCCTGTTGATAGGGGTACAGCCGTACCTCGAGACCGGACAACGTGATAGGTCGGTCTACTGACGGCGCGCCACCGGCCACCGCCAGTGCTTCCTGAAGGCGAGCGCCATCGGCGTGTGGCTCGTACGTCTCGAAGGACGGGTCGTTCCAGTACGACTCGAACGTTGCCTCGAACTTCCGCATCACCTCGGGTGTGGCTACGGAGGAAAGGCGTACATTCCACTCAAGTCCGTCAAGGAGTGCAGCCTTCGATAGATTCGAGCTCCCGACGTACGCCGTGTTGTAGCCGCTGTTTCGTTGGAACAGCCACGCCTTGGCGTGAAGTCGGGTCGACCGCGTCTCGTAGTTGACTTTGACCTCGGCATTGAAGTCTTCGACCAGGCGGTCCAGGGCTCGCCGTTCGGTGGCGCCGATGTACGTGGTGGTCAAGACCCGTATCGGTACGCCCCGGTCGTGGGCTGATTGCAAGGATCGCTCGATGACCCGTAGTCCGTGCCACTTGACGAAGGCGCAGAGGAGGTCCACGCGGTCAGCGGTAGCGAGCTCTGCGCGCAGCTCAAAGCCAAGGCTTGGGTCCTCCGGGGAGTTCGTCAGGAGAGCGGTGTCGGAGAGAGGGATGCCGGGGCGCACGGCGAAGACTCCGGGTGTTTCCTGTTGCGTGATCGCCAGGAGTTGCCGAGGGCCGTCTGCAACGAGGTCCACCCACTCCTGTGCTCCCTTGAGTGTGCCAATGGATTCCAAGATGTGGTTGGCCGCGTGTACCCGATCCTCAACGGGCAGGTTCTGCAGAACGCGGCGCACAGTCTGAGAGACGTGCCGTGCAAGCAAGTAGGGGGCTGATTCGGGGCCCACTACGTCGCTTACCGGGTGCCAGCCGAGTTGGGAGAGCTCCTCCAGCTTTTGCTCGAAGCGGAGCGTGATCAGTTGCTCATATAGGCCTGGTGCGGGGTGGGCCAGATCCTCCAACTCGGACATATGGGCTCCTTCGAGTGCTCGGGGTAGCGAGCTCCTGTGTAACAGAGAGCTCTGACGATCCAAGCAGAGGTAGTCCGAGGGGGCAGGCCTTGATGCTCTCAGCACATCTTACTCAAAGTATAGTTGACAAAGTCGATCACCCTCATTCAAATATAGGCGGATGGGAATCGAACGAGTCATCGGGCATGTAGACGGTGTTCCTGTGGGCGCGGTCTTCCATCGAAGATTAGACGTAATGCGGGCAAAACTGCACCAAACGAACCAGCGAGGTATCTCCTGGCTTGAGGATCAGGACGGCAGAAAGGTCGGAGACGCGATAGTCCTGCATGGAGGCTATGAGGACGACGAAGATCACTGGGAGTGGATCCGGTACACCGGGGCTTCGAAAAACAAGGACAAGGATCCCAGTGGCAGGCTACTCCGAAGCCAGTCGTGGTCGTATGAGGACAACGCTGCGCTCCGACTCAGCTACGAGCGGGGGCACCCCATACGCGTGATTCGAGGATACGAGGGAGACCCGAGGTACTCACCATTCGACTCCTACAGGTATGACGGCCTGTATGTGATCACGGATGTTCGTACGGCTACCTCCAAGCGTCCGGCCCTTGATGGGTCACCGATTGATATTTGCCAGTTTGATCTACGCCGCTTGCTAGACGAGTAAGTCCGAAGTCTCGTTGAGCGCAAAGGGTGAGGGTCCCGTTGGTCGATGTGTGACGAACGACCTCGAGACCCTCATCACCGCACTGTACGTGAAGATCGACGACGAGTTGGGAGGGCCGCGTTGGCTGGGCAGGCCGCCGTTGCTGACCGACTCCGAGCTGGTGTGCGCCGCGGTCGCCCAGGCGATGCTCGGATTCACCTCCGAAGCCCACTGGCTGCGCTACGCCCGCAAGCACCTGGCCGGGATGTTTCCGTACCTGCCCCAGCAGTCCGGCTACAACAAACGCCTGCGCGCGGCGCTCGGCCTGGTCAAGCGGGTCGTCCGGATGCTCGCGAAGGCGTCCGACTTCTGGCTGGACGACTGCTGGATCGTGGACTCCACCCCGGTGCCGTGCGGCATGTCGCGGCCCACCGTGAAACGCTCCGACCTGGCCGGATGGGCCGGATACGGCTACTGCGCCAGCCACTCGCGGTTCTTCTGGGGGCTGCGGCTGTACCTCGTGTGCACCCCGGCCGGGATGCCGATCCTGTGGGCCCTGGCGGACCCCAAGATCGGCGAACGCGAGGTGCTGGCCGCGATGCTGGAGGTCGAAGCAGGCGTCGTCGCCGAGCACGACGGCATCCTGCTCATCTCCGACAAGGGCTTCGCCGGCCGAGCTTTCGAGCAGTTGCTGGCCGACCACGGCATCACCTTGCTGCGGCCCTCCCGCAAGCGCGAGAAGGCCCGGTACGGCGAGCCGATGCTGAAGAAGGTCCGCCAGCTGATCGAGTCGGTCAACGACACCCTCAAAGGCCAGCTCGACCTGGAGGGCCACGGAGGGCGCAGCTGCGCGGGCGTCGCGGTCCGCGTCGCCCAGCGCATTCTGGCCATGGCCGCCGCGATCTGGCTGAACAACCTGACCGGCGCACCGATCACTCGATCGTTGATCGCCTACGACCACTGAAGACATACGACTTACTCGTCTAGATCGGGAGCAAGTGCAGACCCTGCTCGAACGTCGTATTGTTGATGTGCTGGCAGAGCTCGAAGACGAGCAAGACCAACAGCGCGACGAGCAGCGGTGCGGGGAGAAGTTCCCGCGATCGCGCAGCATGCGGGTGCGCCGCTTGATCCGGGATACGGCTGCCGCGGAGCGGATCAAGAGCCTCCATGAGGGCAAGTGCCAACTGTGTGGCCTCCAATTGGTCGGGCCAGATGGCAAGACATATAGCGAGGGCGCCCATATACGGCCTTTGGGGAAACCTCATCATGGTCCCGACGTCGAGCCCAACATCCTGCACTTATGCCCGAATTGTCACGTGCGGCTTGATGTTGGTGCGGTCGCGATAGATGAGGGCTGGTCTATCGTCATGCGTGCAGATATGTCGGGTGCGATGCTCTTGCCGAAGCTCACCCTGAAGGGCAGTCACCGAGTCCGGCAGGAATACCTCCACTATCACCGGACGTACTGGGAGAAGAAGGGCGCTAGTCGGGCGCGCTGAAGGGCACACGGGACGGGTCCGCTTCTCGATAGGTATGAGAAGCGGACGGAGGTCTGGGCGTTGTTCTGTTGGGTTCGGAGGGTGGGTCGGCGGAGCTGAAGGGTCATGGGCCGATCACGGTAGGTCAGGCCCGCGAGGTCGTCCTCGCGCCGGGTATCGTCTGGTGGCGGTTGCTGACGCATCCGAAGTCCGGGCTGCTCGTCAAGACCGCCCCGACGACCTACCGCCCGACGGCCGAGACCGAGCGGCGCGTGATCGCCGGGGATCAGCACTGCGCCTTCCCCAGCTGCCGGATGCCCGCTCACCGGTGCGACCTCGACCATGTCCGGCCGTTCGACCACCGGTATCCGGAGCGGGGCGGGCAGACGGTGCCGGAGACCTTCAGCCGTTGTGCCGTCGGCGTCATCGGCTGAAGACGCACCACCCCGGGTGGAAGGTCACGCGTGATCCGCATACCGGGGTCAGCACCTGGACCGCGCCCACGGGGCATAGGTACACCAACACCCCTCCCGTTTACCGGCAGTGACGTGTGCTGAGTGGGATATGGCTGGTTCGGGAGAGTCACGAGGGCGGGGCCGACGGGAGGGGACGGGCGTGAGGAGCATCGGGCGGGCGCAGGCGGTGGAGCAGTTGCGGCGGGAGCTGGGAGAGGCGCAGGACGCGGGCTCCGGCCAGCAGTTGCGGTTCGAGATCGACGAAGTCGAGCTGGAGTTGCAGGTCGAGCTGACGAAGGGCGCGGGCCCACAGGGGAAGGTGACGTTCGGGGTCGTTTCGGCCGGGGGTGACGCGAAGATCGAGAAAGCCAGTACGCACCGGCTGTTGCTGCGGTTGAGCGTGCGCGACGAAGCGCTGGGCGGCGAAAGGGCCAGGGTGTCCCGGGGCCAGAAGAGGAGGTGGGACGAGGAGGACGCCTGAGCATGGATCCGCTCGCCCTGGTCGACGTACGGGCCGGCACGGAGTCGGTGCAGCAGAGTTTCGGCTCGGGCTATCTGCTGGGGCCCAGGCTGGTGTCGACCGCGCGTCATGTGGTGTTCCGCGAAGACCGTGTGTTGCCGTGCGTGTCGGTGTGGATCGGCTCTCCGGGCGCAGACGAGAAGCCGCCGCGTCGCCGGGCACGGCTGTGCTGGCCCACGGCGGATGCCGATACCGGACGGGGCAAGGCGGTGGGCGGGTTCGACGGTGCTCTCGACGTGGCGCTGCTGGAGTTGACCGAGCCGGTGCACTGCCCGGGAGAGGTGCGCTGGGGCAGGACGGTCGGTACCCGCCGCCCGGCCTACGAGGGCTTGGGTTTCCCGCTGCTGGCGGAGGACGAGTACGGCCGGCGCGAGGTGGAACAACTGGGCGGGACGCTGCCGCCGCTGGCCACGGGTGTCCTGGACACGATGGTGCTCGACCAGACGACGGCCCCGCGTCCACGCCCCCGCGGCGCGCGGGCCGAGGCGTCCGGTACGGCTGTCTTCTGCGGGGACGGCGCGGGGCGGCATCTGCTCGTCGGGGTGGTGGTCGAGGACGTCGGCGAGTTCGAGAACCGGCGCCCGCTGGCCGCGCCGGCCTGGCGGTTCTGCACCGACGCCCGCTTCGCGGAGCTCGTGGAGGAGCACACCGGAAGCCCTCCGGTGGTGGAGCCCGTGGAGCCGGCGGGCTCGCTGGGCTGTCGCGTGACGCCACTCACGGCACGTACCCCCGGCTCACTGCTCGCGGCGGCGGCCGAGACCGTCGCCTTCCGCGGCAGGCGGGAGGAGCTGGCCACGCTGGCGGCATGGCGGGACGGCGGCGATCCGGCGGTGTCGGTGGTGCTGGTCACCGGATCGGACCAGCGGCACGCCTGTTGTCCCTGGGGTCGCTCAGTACGGGGGCCGCGGCACGGCGCGCGACCTACGTCGCCTCGGTCACCGGACTGGCCCGCGGTCTTCAAGGGCTGCCCGAGCCGGTTGAGGAGCGAAGGCCGCGGACGGGCTGACGGGACCTCGCCCGTCGTCTCGCCGCCGCACCACCCGCGTTGGACGACACGGCGGGAAACGCGCTGAGGCTCCAGATGACCGCGCTGCTGGACCTCATGCAGGCCGCGGTGGGTACCGGACCGGCCTCGGACATCGCCCGGTACGGTGACGCCTTCCTTCCGGCGCTCGCCACCGCGGTCCACCCGGCGCTCGCCACCGCGGTCCACAACCACGCTGCGTGCCTGGCGGAGAGCGGTCGTCGGGAACAAGCGCTGGAGACGTCCGAGGAGGCCCTGGGGTATTCCCGGGAGCCGGCGCTCCGCAGCCGGAAGGCCTAGGCCGGACGGCGCCGCTCGCCGGGGCCGAGCGCCACGGCGGTCCGGGCACGGGGGTGGCGGCGGGGACGCTCTCACAGGGCGCGCAGGCCGCGGTCGGTGAAGGAGATGAGCCACTCGAAGCTCTCGTCGATGTCGGCGCTCCACTGGAAGCCGTTGGCCACCTGCAAGGTGGCGAAGCCGTGGAAGAGGCTGCGGAGCAGGCGCAGGGCGTGGTCCACGTCGGCTTCCTTGATCTCGTAGCCGCGCAGGACCGCCGTGAACGCGTCCAGCAGCCGCCGGCCCGCGGTGGCGACCGGGTCGTCCGGGCCGGACGGTTCCACGCCGATCGTCGCGGTGTACCGGCCGGGGTGCTCCAGGACGAAGGTGCGGAAGGCGCGTGCCGCGGCCGTCAGGGCGTCGCGGCCCGCGTGTCCCCGGATCGCGTCGCCGACGGCGTCGGCGGCCTCGGCGCACGCCAGGGCCGCGATGCGCCGGTTGAGGTCCTCCTGGCCGCCCACGTGCTTGTACAGGGACGGGGGGCGCACGCCCAGCCGCTCGGCGAGCAGACCCATCGTCAGGTGGGCGAGGCCCACCTCGTCGGCGAGGGCGGCACCGGCCGCGACCACGGCCGCCGGGTCCAGGCCGGCCCTAGGCACGGGTGGTGTCCGAGCGGAGGAAGGCGAGCACGAGCGACACCACCCGGTCGGGGAACTGGTCGTGAGGGTAGTGCCCGGCGTCCTCGATCATCTCCAGGCGGCCGAGGCCGGACGGCAGGGCGCCGACGACCGCCGAACCCTCGGCGTGCGGGTCGGCCCAGTCGGGGTCGAGCGTGCCCATCACGACCAGGACCGGGCAGCGGACGTTGCCGAGCTGTGCGCCGGCGTCGGTCGGGGCGCTGCGGCCCATGCCCTGCAGGGCCTTCATCCGGCCCGGCTCGCGCAGCAGGGAGTCGATGCGGCCGAGCCGCTCGGCCCAGCCGGCCGGCTTCGCGCCGGGGTAGGCCACGTCGAGGTACGAGCGCCACAACGGCACGCTGCCGAAGACGCCCGCGCCGAGCAGCCGCAGCATGCCCCGGCGGAAGCGCCGCACCCGCAGGTCGCCGAGGCGGATCGACTGCCCCCGGGTGAACGGCGCCAGCTCGACCACCGCGGTGACCAGCGAGGGCTCCTGCGCGGCGGCGATGGTGGCGGCGCCGCCGGAGAACGAGTGGCCGACGAGTACGGCCGGCCCGCCCAGGTGGCGGATCACGGCGAGCAGGTCGCCGGCGACGGCGGTGCGGCTCCAGGCCGGCCAGTCGACGCTCGACTCGCCGCAGCCGCGCAGATCGACCGCGGCGACCCGGTAACCCGCCGCCACCAGCTGCGGGACCACGGCGCTGTACGCGGCGCGGCTGTCGCCCATGCCGTGCGCGAGGACGATCAGCGGGCCGGATCCCGTCACCTCGTAAGCGATCGTGCCGCCGTCGACGGGAAGGTGTTCGGGCATGGCGGCCTCCAGAATTGGCTAATCTGATTAACCAAAAGCTAATCTTATTAACCAAGTCTGTCAATGACGGGAGCTCCCTGGCGCCGCGCCCCCGTCACACCGCTGTCGTGCCGTGGCATTCCCCGTACGTGCGGCCCGAGCCGCACCAGCAGGTGGCCGACCGCTGCGGGGGCCACGGGAGGGCGCGGCCGCGGGCCGCCAGCGTGGTGGCGTACTGGGGGAGGAGGTCGGTGTCGTCGGGGGTGGTGCCCTCGGACGCGGCGAAGGCCTCGTACGAGGGGACGGTGCCCGTGACGATGCCCAGGTTGGGGGTGCCCGAGGCGGCCAGTTCGCGCAGGGCCGTCTCTATCGTGGCCAGGTGCTCCTCGTGCGACGGGTACTCGGCGGCGAGGGCGGGGCACGCCTCCAGGAGCTCGGTCAGTTCGTCCGCCGGCCAGTGGAGGACCGCCACCGGGAAGGGGCGGGACAGCGCCGTCCGGTACGCGCCCAGCTCCGCCCGCAGGCGGGTGATCTCCGCCTCCAGCTCCGCCGGGTTCTCCGAGCCCAGCGACCAGACGCGCTTCGGGTCGTGGAGTTCGTCCAGGGTGATCGGCAGGGTGTGCACGGAGTCCGCCAGGGCGTCCCACCCGTCGTGCGCCGCGCCCAGCATCCTGCGCACGCGGTGGCGGCCGAAGAGGAGCGGGTGGGTGGCGGTCGGAGGCTCCGGCACGTCGGTGAGGAGGAGCTCCACCGCCTCCGTGAACGTCTCGTGCGCCTGCTCCAGCTCGTCGTGGGCCTCCAGGGACTCCGCGACGATCACCCAGGGAGCCGGGTCGCGCGGGGCCGCGGTGCGGATGCCGTCGATGATGGCGCGGGCCTCCGCCTCGTGGCCGTACTCCCAGAGGTTCGAGGCCTTCAGTGCGCGGACCAGGGACGGGTTCTCCAGCTCCGCGTCGGTGGCCAGCAGCCGGTCGTAGAGGGTGGCCGCGGCGGGGCGGTCGCCGGAGAGTTCGAGATGGGCGGCGGCCCTCAGCAGCAGGGCTTCGATGTCCTGGGGATACAGGTCGGCGGTCCGCTCCAGGCGTGCCGCTTCGGCGGTGTGGTCGACGTTTTCGGCGGGCGTGTCGGGGCGCATGGAGGACACCGTACTGCCGACCGGTGACATGGGAGGAGACGGCCGCAGGCCGGAGGCATTCCCGATGGCGAACCGGGGACCGGGGGCAAGGGGCGGGAGCGGGCCGCGAGGACCGGCAGGGGCCGGCGGGGGTGCGCCGGTCACACCGTCACCCCGTCGAGTTGCAGGGTCTGGACCGACTTCGGGGCGAAGGGCACGCTCACCGAGGTGCCGTTCAGGCGGACGTCCGAGTGGGCGGTGTAGAGGTCGCCGCCGCCCGTCGTCACCGTGTTCCAGCGCGGGACCAGGCCGCCCGGGCCGCCCGTCACGGAGAAGCGGGAGAGGTCGAACGTCAGGGTCTGGGACGACGCCGACGTGTTCGCCGCGACGATCACCAGGCGGCGGGCGGCGCGGTCCAGGGCGGCCACCGCGTAGCTCACCCCCGTGCCGAGGACGGTCATGCCGGGGCGGACGTGGCGGCTGAACTGGGCCATCACGTAGTACTTCGGCTGGACGGCGCCGGGCTGGAGCGTGTTCGGGTCGTACGCGATCATCGCCCAGCCCGGTGACGGGTCCATGACCTGCCAATAGCACCAGGCCGTCGGGTGCAGCCAGCGGAAGTCGTACAGGAGGTTGCCGGCCATGGTCATGCCGGTGCCGTCGCTGTCGCCGGTCTCCGAGTTCCACAGGATCTTGCGGCCGTTGGTCACGACGTCCGTGTACAGCAGGTCGCGGCGGCCGCCCGAGCCCTGGTAGCCGTGCACGTTGACCTGGCTGACCAGCGCCCGGGTGGAGGAGCCGAAGGAGTTCCACGTCGTCCGCGCGAGGTCGTAGCCGGTCTCGTCCGAGGCCGAGACGCGCAAGCCGGTCAGGCCCCGACGGTCCAGCTCGGTGCGCAGGTGCGCCAGGACGGACGCCTGCGTCGGTGCGTCGATGTGACAGCCCTCCTGCGTGCCCGTCGCCGTCCACCAGCCGGAGCTCGGCTCGTTGAAGGGGTCGACGGTCGCGAAGTCCACGCCCCAGTTGTTCCGGGCGTACAGGGCGACGGCGGCCAGGTGGGAGGCGTGCTGACGGTGGTTCCAGGACTGCAGGTTGTTGCCGCCGCCGGCCGCTCCGGACGGGTTGTGGTTGGCACACATCCACCACATCGGGGAGTTGGCGAACAGCTCGGTGGTCGCGCCCCGCTGTACGGCCTTGAGCAGCATCGCGCGCTGGGTGGCGTCCGCCGTCCACTTCCAGGCGGAGGACGCCGGGTCCTCGTTGTTCCAGTCCTGCCAGTAGCCCTCGATCTGCTTGAAGCCGGGGATGTTGGGGGACTCCACCATCGTCTCGCCGCCGACGCTGTTCCAGCCGCACGCGCCGAGGTTGTAGCGGGCGATGTTCAGGCCCAGACCGGGGAGTGTCCGTCCGCCGTACGGGACGGAGCGGGTGGTGAAGAAGAGGTCGGCGAAGTCGTCCCGGCCGCCGAAGACGTTCGCCCACCAGGCCAGCGAGGTGCCCCAGCCCTCCCAGGTGCCGAACGCCGCCGACGGGTCGACGGCGATGGTGGCGTCCGCGCGGGCGGTGCCGGTGGCCAGGGCGCTTCCGAGGACCGTCCCGCCGGCCGCGGCGAGCAGGCTTCTGCGTCGGATCATCCGGTTCATGGCGTCTCCAGGACTCTGCGTCTCTGCGTCTTCGCTCCACTCGGCACCGGGCGGTGGTGCCGGTCATGCGTTGCTGTCGCGTGCATGCCATGCGTTGTCGGATGAAGCATCGGGGTGCGGGGTGGGGATGTCGAGAGTTGTCACAGCCCTTTCCCAAACCTGTGTACGAAGGGGGTGGGAGCGCGTCTCCCGGTGCGGCTGCGGCGGATGGCGGAATGCCGCTCCTCCGGAGCCGCGCGGAGGAGCGCGGAGGAGTGCGGAGCCGCACGGAACTGTTGTGCCCGTCCCGGACGTCAAGGTGGGAGCGGGCCGGACCGTGTCTGGTCCGGTCGGGTGCGAGGCGACAGGGGGAGGGGGCGTCAGTGATCCGTACCGCGACGCGCGGTCGTGGCGACGTGCGCAGCGTTTCTGCCGCGGTCGCCGTGCTGCTCCCGCTGCTCCAGGTCCTCCTGCTCGTGCTGCCGGCCGCCGACGGTCTCTCCGGACTCTCCGGCACCGTCGCGCTCGCCGCAACCACGGCTGCCGCCGCCACCCTCACCGTGTGCGCCGTCGTCCTCGCGCGCTGCGCTCCCGTCGTGCCGCCCACCCGGGTGCGTACGGCGATACGCGACCGTGACCGGCGTACCGCCTTCCTGCCGCAGCGTGACCCCGACGCCAGGGGCCGTACCCGGCCCAGAGCCCCCGGGCACGGCCTCCCGGCGACCGCCGCATAAGGGCACACACACCGGCTGCGGGGCGGCGCATCCGCCGTCCGTGAGGGCTTCCCGTCCTTCCGGGGCCTTCGGTCCCTTCGCCGCGTGTGCCCGCGTGCGGGGCGTCATGCCGTCATCGCGTTCTTCCGTTCCGGCACGACGAGACCCCCGGAGGGCTCACCACCCATGTCCGTTTTCGCCAGCCTGGTCGGGCACCTGGCCGACCTGCTCCGGCCGTTGTTCGGCCTCTCCGCGGCCGCCGCCGCGATCGTCCTGTTCACCGCGCTCGTACGACTCCTCGTCCACCCCCTGTCCCGGGCCGCCGCGCGCGGGCAGAAGGCGAGGACCGAACTCCAGCCGAAGATCGCCGAGTTGCGGCGCCGGTACGGCCGCAGCCCCGAGAAACTCCAGCGGGCCCTCCTCGAACTGCACACCCGGGAGAAGGTGTCGCCGCTGGCCGGCGTCCTGCCCAGCCTCTTCCAACTGCCCGCCTTCTTCCTGCTGTTCTACCTGTTCTCGAACACCACGATCGGCGGGCGGCCCAACGAACTGCTCGGCCACGAGCTGTTCACCGCGCCGTTGGGCGGCCGATGGGCCGACGCCCTGGGGGACGGAGGCCTGCTCGGCGGGGCGGGGCTCGTGTACGTCGGGCTGTTCGCGGTCGTGGTGGCGGTCGCGGCCTTCAGCTGTCGGCTGACCAAGCGGTCGATGGCGGCGAACTCGGCCTTGACCGGCGCGGGTACGGGTACGGGCGCCGGTGCCGCGGCACCCGTCGCCGTGCCGGGGATGGGCGCGGTGGTCAAGGTGATGCCGTTCCTGTCGTTCTTCACGCTCGTCACCGTGGCCGTCGTGCCGCTGGCCGCCGCGCTGTACGTGGTCACCAGCATGGCGTGGGGCGTGGTGGAACGGGCGGTGCTCTATCGGTGACGCACGCCCGGCCCCACGCCCGGCCCGGTCCAGTACGTGAACGGGGTCTTGCGGACCGGAAGTCGGCCTTGGACGATCGACCAGTCCTCCGATGGCTGTGCCCGCCGCATCCGGGTCGCTTCGTCGGGCGGGCCCGCTACCCAGGGAGAGAGACGCCTCATGAAGCTGCTGCGAGTCGGTACGGCGGGGCAGGAGCGGCCCGCGCTGCTCGACGCCGGCGGGACTCTGCGGGACCTGTCGGGTCTCGTCGCCGACATCGACGGGGCACTGCTCGCCGACGGGGCGGCGCTCGACCGCGTCCGGGCCGCCGCCGACGCCGGTGAGCTGCCCGCGCTCGACGCGACGGGGCTGCGGACCGGGCCGCCGCTGGCGAGGATCGGCAAGATCGTCTGCATCGGGCTGAACTACCACGACCACGCCCGTGAGACGGGGGCCGAGCCGCCCGCCGAGCCGGTGATCTTCTTCAAGGCGGCGGACACCGTCGTCGGGCCGCACGACACCGTGCTCGTGCCGCGCGGGTCCACGAAGACCGACTGGGAGGTCGAGCTGGCGGTCGTGATCGGGCGTACGGCGCGCTACCTCGGGTCCGCGGAGGAAGGGCTCGCGCATGTCGCCGGGTACGCCGTCGCGCACGACGTCTCCGAGCGGGAGTTCCAGATCGAGCGGGGCGGCACCTGGGACAAGGGGAAGAACTGCGAGACGTTCAACCCGCTCGGACCGTGGCTCGTCACCGCCGACGACGTCGCCGATCCGCAGAACCTCGCGCTGCGGCTGTGGGTCAACGGCGAGTTGAAGCAGGACGGGACGACCGCCGAGCAGATCTTCCCCGTGGGTGAAGTCGTGCGGTACGTCAGCCGGTTCATGACGCTGTACCCGGGGGACGTCGTCAACACCGGTACGCCGGCGGGGGTGGCGCTGGGCCGGCCGGAGCCGAAGCCGTTCCTGCGGGCCGGGGACGTGGTGGAGCTGGAGATCGACGGGCTGGGCCGGCAGCGGCAGGTGTTCGGCGCAGCGTAGCCGCACAGCCGCGCGCTCCCCTCCGGCCCAGGGGCGGGAGGGGAGCGCGGGCGGGCGGGCGGACGGGTCAGGAGGCGCCGGTGTCGAGGAAGCGGGTCAGGGCCTCCACCACCATGAGGTGGTCCTGGAGCTGGGGAAGACCGGAGACCGTCACCGCGCCGATCACCCCCGTGCCCTCGAGGACGATCGGGAACGAACCGCCGTGTGCCGCGTACGTGTCGGGGTCGAGGCGCGACGACTCCTCGAACGTCGTGCCCTGGGCGCGGTGCCGGGCGCCCACCAGATACGAGGCGCAGCCGTACCGCTCGACGACCCGCCGCTTGCGGGCGATCCAGGCGTCGTTGTCGGGGGTCGAGCCGGGCAGTGCCGCGTGGAAGAGCTGCTGGCCGGCGCGGTGGATGTCGAGGGCGACGGGGGCCTGCCGCTCCCGGGCCAGGCCGACGAGGAGCGAGCCCAGCGCCCAGGCGTCCTCGTGGCCGAACCGGCGGAAGACCAGACGGCGTTCCTGTTCCTCCAGCTCTTCGACGGTGGGGGTCGGTTCGGGCTGCGTCACAGCGTCACCGTCACCTTCTCGTCGGCCGAACGGCGGGCGGCCTCCAGGACGTCCAGCGCCGCGGCGGCCTCCTGCGCGGTCACCGGGTTGGGGCCGCCTTCCAGGAGGGCCTTCGCCACGGCCGTGTAGTACGCGGGGTAGTCGCCGGGCACGGTCGGCTCCACGCGGCCGCCACCGGTCACCGGGGACTCCCCGGAACCGACGCGGCCCCACAGCTCCTCGGGCTCGGTGCCCCACTCGGCACCGGCGTCGGGGCGCAGGCCCTCGCGCAGAGCCGCCTCCTGGGGGTCGAGACCGTGCTTGACGTACCCCGCCCCGGAGCCCAGGACGCGGAAACGCGGGCCGAGCTGGGCCGTGGTCGCGGAGACGTAGAGGTGCGAGCGGACGCCGTTCGCGTGCGTGAGCGCGAGGAACGTGTCGTCGTCCGTCCGCGCGCCGTCGCGGCGGATGTCCGTCTCGGCGTACACGGAGGTCACCGGGCCGAAGAGGACCAGCGCCTGGTCGACGACATGGCTGCCGAGGTCGTAGAGCAGACCTCCGATGTCTGTGGGGTCGCCGGACTCCCGCCAGCCGCCCTTGAGCTCCGGCCGCCAGCGCTCGAAGCGGGACTCGAACCGGTACACGTCACCCAGCGTGCCCTCGGACACCAGCTTGCGCAGGGTGAGGAAGTCGTTGTCCCAGCGGCGGTTCTGGAAGACGGAGAGGAGCAGGCCGCGCTCCTCGGCGAGTGCCGCCAGCTCGCGGGCCCCGGCGGCCGTACCGGCGACGGGCTTGTCGACGACGGCCGGCAGGCCGGCCTGCAGGGCGGCGGTGGCGAGCGGTACGTGCGTCCTGTTCGGCGACGCGATGACGATCAGGTCCAGCTCGCCGGCGCGCCCGAAGAGCTCGTCCGGGGTGGCCGCGACACGGATGTCCGGGAACTCGGCGCGGGCCTGCCGCTGCCGCTCGGGGTTCGAGGTGACCACCGTGTCGAGGGCGAGGCCCTCGGTCGCGGCGATCAGCGGGGCGTGGAACACGGAGCCCGCGAGGCCGTAGCCGACGAGGCCGACGCGGAGGGGGGTGCCAGTCATGGCCCCACTTTCGCAACGCTGTTGCGAAAGTGCAAGCACGGGAGAGAATGGGCGGGTGAACAGGACGAACGGCGGACCGGACGGCAGGGGCGGGGCGGACGGCAGGGGCGGGGCGGACGGAGCGGGCACAGCGGGTGTGGCGGGCATGACGGGCGGCGGGGTCAACCTGCTCGGCCTGCGCAGCCACAACACCGCGCTCGTACTCGACCTGCTGCGGACCGCCGGAGCGGCGGGCATCAGCCGCCTCGAACTCGCCGAGCGGACCGGACTCACCCCGCAGGCGGTCAGCAAGATCACGGCCCGGCTGCGGGCGGACGGCCTTGCGGCGGACGCGGGACGCCGGGCGTCCACCGGGGGCAAACCCCGGACCGTACTGCGCCTGGTGCCGGAGGCCGGGCACGCGGTGGGCGTGCACCTGGACCGGGACGAACTGCGGGCCGTCCTCGTCGACCTCGACGGGACGGTCGTGGGGGAGCGGAACACCCCCCTGGACCTGGGCGCGGGCGCGGAGGCGGTACTGACCCGGGTGGCGGGAGCTGTCGAGGAACTGTGGGACGGGGCAGCCGTACGCGGAGGCGGCTGCCTCTCCCTCCTCGGTGCCGGGATCGCCCTGCCCGGACCGCTGGACCACGTCCGGGGCGTACTGCACCGGGTGACGGGGTTCCCCGAATGGGACGGGTATCCGCTGCGGGGCGCGCTGTCGCAGCGACTGGGGGTGCCGGTCGTCGTCGACAAGGACACCAACGCGGCGGCGCTGGGCCTGGCCGTCGGAGGCGAGGACGGCTCCTTCGCCTATCTGCACCTCGGTACGGGGCTCGGGGCGGGGCTGGTGATCGGCGGCAGCGTGCACCGGGGTTCACGGACCGGGGCGGGGGAGTTCGGCCACCAGGTTCTCCAGCTCGACGGGCCGCCCTGCGGCTGCGGTGACCGGGGCTGCATCGAGGCCCTGTGCCTGGACGCGGTGGCCAGGGGCTGCACGCACGAGGCCGCGCGGGTACTGGGCGCCGGCGCGGCGAACCTGGTCGGCCTGCTGGACATCGACCGCGTCCTGCTCGGCGGCCGGATCGTCGAGGCGGCCCCGGAGACCTTCGTACGAGGCGTACGCGAGGTCCTGGAGGCCCGCGCGCGGCGCACCGGGGGCACCCCCGTCCCGGTACGGATCGCCTCGGGCGCCGGGCACGGCGGCGGGCGACGGGTCGCCGAGGGGGCCGCCCAGTGTGTACTGGCCCCGGTGTTCGGACGGGACGACGGATAGGGGCGGTCCGTGTCGGTCCGTGTCGGACCGTGTCGGACCGTGTCGGACCGGGGCGGATGGCGACGGGGCGTGGCGGAGCGTCGAGGACTGTGTCAGACCGCACTGGGCTGGGCTGGGCCGGGCTGGACTGGGCTGGGCCGGGCTGGACTGGGCTGGGCCGGGCTGGACTGGGCTGGACTGGGCTGGACTGGGCTGGGCTGGACTGGGCCTCACTGGGCTGGGCTGGGCCTCACTGGGCCTCACTGGGCCTCACTGGGCCTCACTGGGCCTCACTGGGCCGGGCTGGGCCGGGCTGGACTGGGCTGGACTGGGCTGGACTGGGCTGGACTGGACTGGGCTGGACTGGGCTGGGCTGGACTGGGCCTCACTGGGCTGGGCTGGACCGCACCGGACCGCACCGGACCGCACCGGACCGCACCGGACCGCACCGGACCGCACCGGGCTGGATCGGACGAGGGCTGGGCGGGCCGGGTTCCGCCGAGTGGGGGGAACCGTGCCGCCGTGCGGGGGGTGATCGGAGGCGCTGCCGTGGTGCCCGCCGGGCGAACGGCAAGGCCACATGGCATGCGACTCTGCACGCCCGCGTCCCTGTTCCTGGCGGTGGTGGCCGCGATCCTTCCCGGCGCGGCCCAGGCCCACGCGGAAGCGCCGCCGCCCGCCTGTGCCACCGCGGGCGAGTCCGACTTCCCGCTGACCACCCGTGTCCACGGCGGCCCCGACTCCTACCGGGCCGGGGGCGGCTTCGGCACCTGGTACCTCGAGCTCACCAACACCACCGACCGTCCCTGCGCCGGCATCCACCCGGTCGTCGTGCTCGTCGACGACAGACGGGAGCTGCAGGCCTCGCAGCCGGTGCTGGAGTTCTACGCAAAGGACCGGGAACTGCCGCACACCGTCCGCTTCGAGACCACCGACGAGGACGAACTCGTCGGTGCCCTCGCCGACGACGACGCGGGTTTCGGGGGGTTCACCGTCGAGGCCGGCCGGACGCTCACCGTGAAGTTGCGGCTCGCCCTCACGTCCGACGCCGTGGCGGGCGAGGTCGTCGCCACGGCCGCCGTCGTCCAGCGGCACGAGGACGACGGCGACTGGGTCGGACAGTCGGACGAGTACCGGTTCCGCATCAGGACGGGCGCCGGTGCGGGCACCGGGACAGAGCCCGCACCGGAAGCCGACGACCCCGGCTCCGACGGCACGGACCCCGCCTCTCCCACGCCCCGCGGCAGTGGCTTCCCCCTCGCCCACGAGCTCTCCGGCACCGGGCTCGGAGGGCTGAACACGGCCCTGGCGGTGACCGCGCTGCTGCTGGCCGCCGGGAGCGTGGCCGTACTGCTGGGGCGGCGGCGCCGCTGACGTCGGCTCAGACGAGGTCCACCAGGTCCGCGATCGAGTCCACGATCCTGGTCGGCCGGTAGGGGTACTGGTCGATGTCGCCCTTCGCCGTGAGGCCCGTGAGGACGAGGAAGGTCTCCATCCCGGCTTCGAGCCCGGCCAGCACGTCCGTGTCCATCCGGTCACCGATCATGGCGCTGGTCTCGGAGTGTGCTCCGATGACGTTGAGGCCGGTGCGCATCATCAGGGGGTTCGGCTTGCCGACGAAGTACGGCTCCTTCCCGGTGGCCTTCGTGATCAGCGCGGCCACGGAACCCGTCGCGGGCAACGCGCCCTGGGGGGACGGTCCGGTGCTGTCCGGGTTGGTGGCGATGAACCGGGCCCCGTTGTCGATCAGACGGATGGCCTTCGTCAGGGCCTCGAACGAGTACGTACGCGTCTCACCCAGGATCACGAAATCGGGGTCGGCGTCGGTCATGACGTAGCCCGCGTCGTGCAGGGCCGTCGTCAGACCGGCCTCGCCGATGACGTAGGCCGTACCACCGGGGTGCTGGGTGTCCAGGAACGTCGCCGTGGCCAGGGCGGAGGTCCAGATGTTCTCGACCGGCACGTCGAGCCCGATCCGGTTCAGGCGGGCGTGCAGGTCCCGGGCCGTGTAGATCGAGTTGTTGGTGAGGACGAGGAACGGCCGCCCCGAGTCGCGCAGCTTCCGGATGAAGGCGTCCGCACCGGGGACCGGCACCCCCTCGTGCATCAGCACCCCGTCCATGTCGGTGAGCCACGATTCGATGGGCTTGCGCTCTGTCATGGAGGGGGACTCCTACCGTTCGTGTACCGCTCGTGGACCGGGGGATGACCTCATGCTATGCACAGCCGCCCCCTCCGATGTCACCCGTACGGAGCAGGCACCGCACCCCCGGGTGTGCGGTGCCCCGCCCGGCGGGGGAGGCTCCCGGTATCTGGAGGTCCACGATGGGTTCACCACGAGTTGCTCTCTGTGCCGGAGTCCTGGCCGTCACCGTGCTCGCCCCCACCGCGTACGCGGTGGACGGCGACGCGGGTGTCTCGGTGACGCCGACGACCCCCGCCCCCGGCACCGACGTCATCCTCGAGGTGACGGAGTGTGCCGAGCGGACGGCGGTCGCCGTGTCCTCGGCGTTCGTCTCCGAGGTCCGGCTCACCGTCGCCGACGGCGTACTCGTTGGCGAGAGCCGGGTCCGCTCCACGCTCACCGCCGGGACGTACCCGGTGCTGGTCGGCTGCGGCGAGCGGGCCCGACAGGGCACGATCACGGTCGCCCCCGCCCGCAACCGGCCCACCCAGCCCACCGAGCCGGCTGGAACGAGTGAGCCGGCCGAACCGTCGAAGCCGGGGGCCGCCGAGCCGGCCGCGCCCGCTTCGCCCGTGGCCCCCGTCGACGCGGGCGGCGGCGGTACCGCCCCGCTGGCCGCCACCGGCGCCGACGAGGACGGGCCGGGCGCCGCGCAGGCGCTGACCGGGTTGTTCCTCGCGGCAGCCGCGGCGGGAGCCGTCGTGCGCGGTCGCGTACGACGGGAACGCGGAACAACGACCGGCTGAGGCGGCCGACGGTGCCCGGTCACGACGAGACAGGCCCGGCTCCCCAGGCACGTCCCGGGCGGCTGCTCACCGGTGTGGTCTGGGCGGTGCTGCTGCTCGTGCTCTGGCTGTGCGGCCGGGAGGTGACCGGTCTGCGCCCCGGCGGGGCCGGACCCTCCACCGGCGACATGGCGGCCGCCGGCCGGCCGCCCCAGGTGGACCTTCCGCCCGCGCACCGCCCGCTGGGCGAGGCGCAGCCGCGGCGCCTCGACATTCCCGGCCTGGACGTCCGGGCGCCGGTGGTCTCCCGAGGCCTGGACGAGCGGGGCGCCCTCGACCCGCCGCCGTTCGACCGGCCGGACGTGGTCGGCTGGTACGCGGGCGGGGTGACGCCCGGAGCGCCCGGCACCGCGCTGGTCGTGGGGCACGTCGACACCGAGACCCGGCCCGCCGTGTTCTACAAGGTGAGCACCCTGCGGCCCGGCCAGAAGATCAGGGTGGTCCGCGAGGACGCCGGGGTCGCCGAGTTCACGGTCGAGGACATCCAGGTCATCGCCAGGGACGGGTTCGACGCCCGGCAGGCCTACGGGCCCCGCCGCTCCGGCCGGGCCGAACTGCGCATCGTCACCTGCGGCGGCACCTTCGACGCGGTACGCGAGCGCTACACGGCCAACGTGGTCGTCTACGCGTACCTGACCGGTACGACGGCCTGAACCCCCGGCCCGGCCCCGGCCCACCCGGCCCCCCGGCCCGGCCTCGGCCCACCCGGCCCGGCCTCGGCCCCCCCGGCCCGGCCTCGGCCCACCCGGCCCGGCCTCGGCCCACCCGGCCCGGCCCCGGCCCACCCGGCCCGGCCCCGGCCCACCCGGCCCGGCCTCGGCCCGGACTCTGCTCACCTGGCCCCCCCGGCCCGGCCTCGGCCCACCCGGCCCGGCCCTGGCCCACCCGGCCCGGCCCTGGGGCCGGCCGACGCCGAGGTCCTTCCCGGTCGCGTTCGGTGATCGCCCCAGGTGGCCCACCAAAGTACGACGGCAGTAACAGCTCGCGGACAAGAACGGCTCGGCCTCATGACTGCCGCGGGACGTATGTCAGGATTGGGACCCGGAACACCTCGGAACACACGGAACAAGTGCACCCAAGGGGGGTTGGATGTACGGCAGCAGGGGGGTCGGGGCGTTCGCCGGGAGGCGGACGTCGGCAGCGGTACTGGCGGCGGCGGCGCTGCTGATGACAGCGTGTTCCTCCGGCGGCGGCGACGACGAGGGGGACGGCGGCTCGGACAGGGCGGCCGGCGCGGAGATCACGCAGCAGCCCAAGGGCGCCAGCCCCTTCTGGGTCAACCCGGAGGGGACGGCCGCGCGGCGGATGGCCTCTCTGGAGGGGGACGGGAAGAAGGCGGAGGCCGAGCAGATCCGCAAGATAGCGGAGCAGCCCGTCGCCGAGTGGATCAGCCCGGAGAACCCGCAGGAGCAGACCCGCGGGTTCACCGAGGCCGCCGACAAGGCGGGACGCACCGCGCTGCTCGTCCTCTACAACATCCCGCACCGCGACTGCGGCCAGTACTCGCAGGGCGGCGCCGCCGACGGCAACGCCTACCGCGCCTTCATCGACGAGGTGACCAAGGGCATCGGGGACCGGGCGGCCACCGTGGTCCTGGAGCCCGACGCGGTGCTCCACCTGGTCGACGGCTGCACGCCGGAGCAGTCCCACGAGGAGCGCTACGACCTCCTCAGCGGTGCGGTCGCCGAGCTCAAGAGCCTGAAGAACACCACGGTGTACCTGGACGCGGGCAACGCCGGCTGGGGCGACCCCGGCCAGATCCCCGAGCCGCTCCGGCGGGCCGGTATCGAGCAGGCCGACGGCTTCTCGGTGAACGTCTCCAACTACTACTCCACCGAGGACTCCATCGCCTACGGCAAGCGGCTCTCCGCCAAGGTCGGCGACAAGCCCTTCGTCATCGACACCAGCCGCAACGGCAACGGCCCGTACACCGGGGGCGACGCGGCCGAGCGCTGGTGCAACCCGCCCGGCCGCGCCCTCGGCGAGGCGCCGACGACCAGGACCGCGGATCCGCTGGTGGACGCCTATCTGTGGGTGAAGCGGCCCGGCGAGTCGGACGGCGAGTGCAAGGGCGGCCCGAAGGCCGGCGAGTGGTGGGAGGACTACGCGGTGGGCCTCGCCGAGGCCGGCGACTGAGCCTGCCCCACTCGCACGCCCCACCCGCGCGCCCCGTCCATGCGTCGAGGGGCGCCCTCCGTCACGGAGGGCGCCCCTCGACGCATGCGGGCGGACCGGCCGGCCGCTACGGCACCCGCACCCACTGTGCCTTGCTCGGTGTCCCGTCCGCGGTGGTGGCGAACATCATGTACCAGCCCGCCTGGACCAGGTTCCGGCTCTCGGGCATGGTCACCGTCAGCCGGTCGCCGTCGGCCTCGAAGTCCAGGGCGACGGAACGCTGGTCCACGTCGGTGACGTGGGTCGAGGCGCTCGGCCGGATCAACCGGACCTTCTTGACCGAGGCGGCGTCCTTCGAGGTGAAGGTGCCGGACTCGCCGTGCTCGATGGTCTGCGGGCCGCCCGACAGGTCGGGCTGCTCGTTCTCGCCGTAGAGGTACGGCGGCGTGTAGATCTCGATGCGCTGCTCGAACTCGCCCGGCTTGGTGTTGGCCTTGTCGCCGTAGAGGGAGTCCGAGCCGAAGAACATCACGCGGCCGTCGGGCAGCAGGATCGAGCCGGAGTGGTAGTTGCGGCCCACCAGCGGGTCGGCGACGCGCCTCAGCTCGTTCTCGGCCGTGTCGTAGATCCGCGCCTCGAGGATGTCGGAGTCGCTGCGCCCGCGGTAGTCCTCCGAGCCGCCCGCGATCAGTACGCTGTCGTCGGGCAGGACCGAGGCCTGCGGGTAGCGGGTGCCCCTGTCCATGGAGGGGCCGTCCTCGAAGCGCGGGTTGTCGGCCGTGAGGTCGACGATCCGGGTCTTCTCACTGGACAGCCGGGACTCGCCGACCCCGCCGCCGCCGATCACCATGTACTTCTCGTCCTGCGCCGGCGGCAGCAGCACGGTGTTCGCCGTCTCCAGCATGTCTGCGTCGCTCAGGCCGGGGACCTTGGTGAACCTGTTGGTCTCCACGTCCCAGACGCCCGGGTCGCGGCCCACGTCGTCGGGACCGTAGCCGGCGTTCGCGCCCGAGTAGAAGATCTTGCCGTTCTGCATGAGGAACAGCGCCGGGTAGGTCGGGAACTGCCGGACCTCCTCGGTGTAGGTCCACTCCTTGGTCTTCGGGTCGTAGACCTCGTTCTTGCCCGGGACGAGCTGGCCGATGTCGTCGAGGCCGGAGACGCTGAGGATCTTTCCGTCGCTCAGGGTGGTGAGCGTCGGGTACCAGCGGGCCTCCTTCATCGGGTCGACCTTGATGTACTTCTCCGCCACCGGATCGAACTCGAAGGCGTCCCTGATGCCCTGGAAGTCCTTCTTGTCCAGGGCGAGCTTCTCGGCGATGCCGTACGTGTTCTTGGCGTCGGCGCCGTTCAGGCCCGCCACCGTGTAGTTGTCCTGCGTACCGGTCTCGTACGTGGCGCCTTCCTTCTGCGCCTCGACGTAGATCCGGCCGACGCCCGGGGTGTTGCCCAGGAACTCGCCGGTCACCGGGTCGAAGTTCTTCTCCGCGCGGGGGACGAGCACCGGGTCCTTCGAGACGAAGGTCTTGCCGTTCTCCTTGCCGGTGAACCTGGTTCCCGCGGGCAGGGTGATCGGCTTGTCCGGGTTCTCGTTGTTGACGATCATCAGGCCGCCGGCCTTCTTCACGTCGCCCTTGAGCTTCTCGTACCGCTTGGTGCCGCCGGCGATCAGGAGATTGCCGTTGGCGAGCTGGGTGTGGCCGGTGCAGAACAGGTCGGTCGGCGTCGGCACCTTCTTGACGGTGCCCTTGACCGGGTCCCAGATGCGGGTGTCGTACCGTTTGGCGTCGAAGTTGTCCTGGTCGTTGCCGGAACCCGCGACGAGCAGCACCTTGCCGGTGCGCAGCAGCGCCGCGTGAATGGTGTTCTGGCGGTACTCCTCCGGGAACTCGACGATCTCCCAGCGGCCGTTGTCCGCCTTGTACTCCGGCTGATTGATCTTGTACTGGTGGTATTTCTCGGACCCCTCGCGGTACAGCCACGGCCCGTTCATGCCGGCCAGCGCGAGTACCACCGCCGTGCCTATCGCGATCCGACGGGCGCGACGGCGGCCTGCACGGTCGTTCATTCCTTACGTCCCCCAAGTCCACCCAGGGCGATCTGCATCGTCTGGTCGTTGCCGGAGCCGTTGCCGGCACCTGTCGCTCCACCCGGCCCACCCGGCCCACCCGGGCCGTCCGGGCCACCCGGCCCACCCGGGCCGTCCGGTCCCGGGGAGGTCTCCGGCTCTCCCGGTCCCGCCGGTCCGCCGTGGGAGGCGGCCCAGCTGGGCCGGTCCGGCCGGCCGCGCGCGGCGTGCTGCTGCCCGTACTGCCGGCCCTGCGCGTGTGCCTGCTGCTGGATGCGCGGGAGCACCTGCAGCTGCTGTGTCGCCGGTTCGTGGGCGAAGCCCTTCGGCGAGTCCGCCGCCGGCCGGTCGTCCGGGTGCCGGCCCGACGCATGGGCGTCGGGCTGCTTCTTCCTGTCCTGGCGCATACCGTGCCGCCAGACGAACATGGGTGCGGCCGTGATCATCAGGGCGAACGTCGCCCAGACGACCATCGCCGGGTGCGAGTGCCCGTAGACGAAGCCGGCGACGAGGGAGCCGCCGAAGATCAGGATGAAGTACCAGTGGTACCGGAAGGTGCCGAACCAGGTGTCCGGGCTGGCCGAGTCGCCCTTGGGCGTGACGACGAACTTGCTCTTGCGGCGCAGGACGGAGTCGATCAGCGCCTTCGCGTAGAGCGGCGCCGACAGCGCGGACATGACCATACCGGCCACACCGCCGGAGCCCTCCGGCTCGTGCGGGGAGACGTTGTGGCGGCGGTTCCAGATGTAGAGGCCGATCTGGAGCGCGGAGGCGTTGCCGTAGAGCATCAGCCAGACCGCGGGGTCGATGTTCACACCCGAGGCGCCCAGGCCCAGGAACAGCGCACAGCTCAGTGCCGCCAGGATCCAGTTGAGGGCCGACATCGGGTAGAAGATGATCATCATGGTGTAGTTGAAGAGCTTGCTCGGCGGCAGCGAGTACCAGCCCTTCCAGTACTGCTTGAGGATCGTCTCGTACGTCCCCCGGGACCAGCGCATCTGCTGGGTGAAGAAGTCCGTCCAGGCGTTGGGGCCCTCGCCGACCGCCAGCACGTCCGGGGTGTAGACCGAGCGCCACTTCCTGCCCGTCGCCGGGTTCTTGGCGCGGTGCATCTCGAAGCCGGTCGCCATGTCCTCGGTGATCGAGTCGTACAGACCGCCGATCTGCTTGAGCGCCTTGATGCGCACGGCGTTGGACGTGCCGACGAACATGGGGGAGCCGTAGCGGTTGCCGGCCCGCTGGATGAGCGCGTGGAAGAGGAACTGCTGCGACTCGGCGGCCTTGGTGACGAAGTTGTCGTAGTTCCCGTAGACCTGCGGGCCGATGACGAAGCCGACGTTCGGGTCGCGGAAGAAGCCGAGCATCCGCTCCAGGTAGTTCGGCAGCGGGATGTGGTCGGTGTCCACCGAGGCGAAGAACTCGTAGTCGTCGCCGTGCGCGTCGAGCCAGGCGTTGTAGTTGCCGTGCTTGGTCTTGGCGCGGTGCGGGCCCTTGGGCTGGTTCCACTTCGCGACGCCCTTGCGGGAGAAGTGGTGCACACCGAGGCGCGCGCAGACCTCCTTCACCCCGGGGTCGTCGCCCTCGTCGAGCAGCCAGACGTGCATGGTGCCCCGGTGGCGGATCTTGACGGCCGCCTCCAGGGTCTTCGTCACCATCTCCAGCGGCTCCTTGCCGGGCACGAAGGAGGTGAGGAAGGCGACCCGGGTACCGGTCTCGGGCACCACGGGAACCGGGTCGCGGGCGACCAGCGTGGCGTGCGCGTTGGACAGCACGTTCAAACAGCGGAAGAGCTCGATCAGACCGATCGAGACGAGCATCACGACGTCGAGGGTGGGCAGCCAGTCGAACGCCGGGTAGTCGCGCTCCGTCCAGTGCGAGGGCTGGAGCAGCCACACCAGCAGCACCACCGACAGCAGCGGGGCCGCGGCCAGCATCAGCGCGATGCGGATGCGGTGCGGCTCCTGCGAGATCAGCGAGCGGTACTGCACCTGGTACGGCTTGCCCGGGTCGGGCTGGGTGAGGGGCCCCGAGAGCCGGCTGTAGTGCTCGTAGTCGTATCTCGGCAGCGTCTTCTTGATCCGGCGGAAAGCGCCCGTGTTTCCGGTCCGGTGCGCAGGCACCCTGAGCTGGGTGGTCTGGGACGGGTCGTCGTCCCTCTGGGCGCCCGACGGCGTCGACGTCATGAGTGTCATCCCCCCACACACGGTCCAGCCGCGTGTTTCGTCGCTTCCTTCCGCCCGCTTCCGGTCCCCCGCGACCTTCACGGACGTGTCAGTGGTAGACCGCTGTCACCACGTCACCCACACCATATAGACACGGCACAGCGCTCCATCCGGTTGCACGGCGCACCCCCGTCGGCATGGCCCGGAGAGCGGGTTCCCCCGCCACGCACCGTCCGCAACCGGGCTCCGGCCCTCAACGGCCGCGAACCCGCGGCACCGTGAAGGGACCAGGCTGTACAGGTTCCACCATGATCGCAAGGTGCGACATCCGGTGCTCACCCGTCACGCAATCCCATTGTGGCCGCTGGGAGGGTCGCGTGGGGCCCATGTTCCATACGAGCGGTGAAGGCGAACCGTTCAATGAGAACAAGGAGATTTCCGGCCAAAAGCGACGGGCCCCTCGATCACGAGGGGCCCGTCCTGTCGGTGCGCCGCCAGGGACTCGAACCCCGGACCCGCTGATTAAGAGTCAGCTGCTCTAACCAACTGAGCTAGCGGCGCTCACTGACGACGCAATTCTACCGGACCCCGCGGGGTGCTTTCGACCGCCGCTCGGGGCGGGTTCCCGGTTCCGCCCGCCGTCGTCGCCCGCGCCGGCGCGCTTACATCGTTCGGACCGTCAGAGTGCGCGCCTCGTGGGCGGTTGAGAAGCTGATATCTGTGTATAAACGCGAAGTGTCCCACGGGGTGTGCGATCGAACAGGTGGCCGGAACTGCGAGGGGATTCGCATGGACCGCACGGTGTCCCCGGTGTCCCCGGTGTCCGAGGGGGCCGGTCCCGAGAGCGACCGTGAGTGCCCCGGCCGTGTGCACCGGCGCGGAGGCTGGAGGTACGCATGACCCTGACCACTCCCGGCGCCCCTCGCACTCCTGATCCTCGCACTCCTGATCCCCACACTCCTGATCCCCACACTCCCGGCGCCCCTCGCACTCCTGATCCCCACACTCCTGATCCCCACACTCCTGATCCCCGCACTCCTGATCCCCGCACCCCTGGTTCCCGCACCCCTGGTTCCCGCACCCCTGGTTCCCGCACCCCCGACTCCGGGCGTCCCGACTCCGGGGGCGAGCGCTCGGCGGCGGAGCGGCCCGCGCGGGTGATCCGCACCGAGGCCACCACCGAGATCCCCGTCCATCTGCTGTTCCGGGACGGCCCCGACCCGGTGCCGGGGCGGTTGCGGTCCGCGGTCGTCGGCCGCCGGCAGGGCACGGGGGAGCAGCCGCGGCTGCGGCGTCCGGCCGTCGCACCGGCCCGGCCGTCCGTGCCGCGGGTCGATCCCGAGCTGGTGGAGCGGCCCGCCCGGGTGCTGCCCGGGGGCGCGGGGGCGCTGGCCGGGTTGTGCGGGGCGGCCGGGTGCGTGGCCACGTCGTGGTGGGCGGGCGTCCTGCCGTCGTCGTCGGCCGCCGCGTTCGGGCTTCCGGCGCACATGGGGGCCGCGGGAGCCGCCGGACTCGGGCCCGCGCAGTGGGCGGCGTACGCGGCGGCCGGGGCGCTCGGTCTGTTCGGGTTCGGCGGGCTGGCCCGCGGCCGGACCGGGCGGGCCTGGGTGCTCGGCCTGTTCGGCCGCTACCGCGGAACCGTCCGGCGCACCGGCCTGCTGTGGGTGAACCCGCTGCTGCTGCGTCGCCGGGTCGACGTACGGCTGCGGCACTGGCGCAGCGGGCCGATGCAGGCGGCCGACCGCGGCGGGGTGGCGCTGCGGACGAGAGTCCTGGTCGTGTGGCGGGTGCGGGACACCGCGCGGGCCACGCTGGGCGTCGAGGATCACGAGGCGTATGTGCGCGAGTGCGTCGAGGCGGCGCTGCTCCGGGTCCCGGTGGAGGCGCCGGGTGATACGGGAGGGGCGGCGGGCGCGGCGCAGGACGCGCTGACCCGGCTGGTCGCGGCGGACGCCGGTCCGGTGGGGATCGAGGTGTTCGCGGTGCGGCCGGTCCGGGTGGAGTACGCCCCCGAGGTGGCCGCCGCCATGCACCGGTGCCGGATCGCCGCGCTGGACGCCCGGCACCGGGCGAGCGTGCTCACCTCGGTCGTGGACTCGGTGGAGGACACGGTGACCCGGCTGACCCTGCGGGGCATGGTGGAGCTGGACGACCGCGAGCGCAAGGTGCTGGTCAAGGACCTGACGGTGGCGTTCTGCGCGGGGTGGGGGGAGGCGGGGCCGTAGGGTCTGCGGCTTGGACCGGGCCGGAGCGGGGAGCGGGACGGGCCGGGCTGAGCGGGCGCCGCGCCATCATCGTGGTGTGGTCGGTCGCCGACACGGGCAACGCGTTCTACGCCTGCTCGGACGTCACCTTCTGACGCCGCTTCCGGGCACGTCAAAGGGCCTCTCGCTCCCACGAGAGGCCCTTCAGTGTGCGCCGCCAGGGACTCGAACCCCGGACCCGCTGATTAAGAGTCAGCTGCTCTAACCAACTGAGCTAGCGGCGCATGACTCCCGCCGTCCGCTTCCGCGGTCGGCGACGCGGAAAATAATACCCGTCTGTCAGGGGTGCTTCCGACCGCGCGCCGGCCCGACCCGCCCGCGCCTGGGTCCTGTCCGGAGTTTCCCGTCTGCCGTGCGGCGTCCGGCACGGCACCTCGCCGCACGGCCGGATCACCCGGGTACGTCCGCGGTACGAGGGCGTACCCGGCCGCACACCGGTGCACCGCACCAGACGCCGCACGGCCGCCCTTCGGGCGACGACGGGAAACTCCAGACAGGACCTGGATCGCCGGCGGCAGCAGCACCGGGGCCGCGTTGCGGTTGAGGGCGTCGGCGGCCCGGCGCAGCATCGACAGGAGCGCGGTCAGTCGCTCCGGGCCGGGGCCGGTCTCGCGGGCGAGCTGGGCACCGGTGACTCCGGTGGTGTGCCGTGCCACCGTGTCCAGGACGCGCGGGGCGTCCTGGACACGGTGGCACGGAGCGGTCGGCTTCCCCCTCATGACGACTCGCCTCGATGTGGTGCGCGGGGCATGAGCAGGGCCGGTCGAGGGCCCGGGGGGCGTCCCCCGGGAGGACACGGCAGTGCCACGGTTTTCCCCTGCGCTCGCTGGCGGGGCTGTGGTCCGGCCGACGAACCCTCTCCACGACAGCCGTCAAGCTGCCGTTCCGGGGCGGGTGTTGACGAGATCGCGGTTCCCCCCACTGCGGCGCGGGTCCAGGGGTATGTGCCAAGGGGATGTCCCGGCGTGCGGACCTCGGGCGTTGCCCGGACACCGCTCCGCACGCCGCCCGGACATCGCCGCGGACATCACCCCGTGGTCACAGGACCGCGCTGAGGAACTCCCGGGTCCGGTCGTGCTCGGGCTCGCTGAAGAGCTTCTCCGGCGGGGCCGACTCGATGATCCGGCCCTGGTCGAACATCAGGACGCGGTCGGAGATGTCCCGGGCGAAGTTCATCTCGTGGGTGACGCAGAGCATCGTGATGTCGGTGGAACGGGCGATGTCCCGCAGCACGTCCAGGACGCCCGCGACCAGCTCCGGGTCGAGCGCCGAGGTCACCTCGTCGAGGAGCAGCACCTGCGGCCGCATCGCCAGGGCCCGTGCGATCGCCACCCGCTGCTGCTGGCCGCCGGACAGCTGCGAGGGGTGCTTGCCGACGTGCTCGGTCAGCCCGACCATCTCGAGCAGCTCCCGCGCCCGCTCCTCGGCCTCGTCCCTGGACATGCCGAGCACGGTGACCGGGGCCTCGGTGATGTTGCGCAGCACGGTCATGTTCGGGAACAGGTTGAAGTGCTGGAAGACCATGCCGATCTTCTTGCGGATCTCGCGGACCTGCTTCTCCGGCGCGGGGAACAGCTGCTCCCCGTCGACGGTGATCGTGCCCTCCTCGGGCTTCAGCAGCGTCATCAGCAGCCGCAGGATCGTCGTCTTGCCCGATCCGGACGGCCCGATCAGGGTGACGTGCTTGCCGGCGTCCACGGAGAAGTCGAGGTTGTCGAGGACCGTGTTGTGCCCGAACCGCTTGGTGACCTTCTCCAGCCGGATCAGCTCACTGCCGGCGCCCGCCGCGGCGCGCGTGGTGCCGACGTCCGGCTCGGGGGTCTTCTCGGGCTCGACGGGGAGGGGGCCGGGCTGGGTGCTGTCAGTGGACAAGGCGTCGCTCCAGGGCTCGGAGGGCAAGGGAGGCCAGGTAGGAGATGACGATGAAGGCGAAGCCGATCACCGTCAGGGGCTCGGTGAACTGGAAGTGCTGCTGGGAGAACAGGCGGGCCTCACCGAGCATCTCCAGCACGGTGATCGCCATCAGCAGGGGCGTGTCCTTCAGCATCGAGATGACGTAGTTGCCGAGTGCGGGGACCACCCTGCGCACGGCCTGCGGCAGGATCACCGCGGTCCACGTCCGGCGCAGCGGCAGGTTCAGTGCCGTCGCCGCCTCCCACTGGCCCACCGGCACGGCCTCGATGCCCGCGCGGTAGACCTGCATCGTGTACGTCGAGTAGTGCAGACCGATGGCGACGACCCCCGTGGTCAGCGCGGAGAAGGTCACTCCCCACTCGGGCAGCACGTAGAACAGGAAGAACAGCTGCACCAGCAGCGGGGTGTTGCGGATGAACTCCGTCACGCCGCCGACCGGCCAGGTCACCCAGCGGGACGGCACCCGCATCAGCAGGGCCCACACCAGGCCGAGGACGAACGAGATCAGCGAGCCGAGGACGAGGATCTGCAGGGTGACCAGCAGGCCGTCCCAGAAGTACGGCATGAATTCGGAGACGGCGCTCCAGTCCCACTCCATCAGACACCCCCCACGTTGGTCGTCTCGGCCCGCTTCAGGTCCGTCCTGGGATCGGGCACGGGCTTCTTTCCGACGCCGGCCTTCAGCTTCTTCTCCAGACCGCGCATGACCCGGGTGAGCAGGAAGGCGATCACGAAGTAGATGACCAGGATGTACGTGTAGATCTCAGCGCTCTCCTGCAGTGCCAGGCGCACCAGGTTGCCACTGAAGGCCAGATCGCCCATGCCCATGATCGACACCAGGGCGGTGCCTTTGAGCAGCTCGATCAGCAGGTTGGAGAACGGCGGGATCATCTCCGGCACGGCCTGCGGCAGCATGATCATCCGCATCCGCTGCGCGGGTGTGAAGCTGAGCGCGATCCCGCCCTCGACCTGGGCCGGGTCGACGGCGGCCAGCGCACCGCGCACGATCTCCGCGCCGTAGGCGCCGTAGGTCAGGCCGAGCGCCAGCGTGCCCGCCCACAGCGGCACCAGCTGCCAGCCGAAGGCCGGGGGCAGCACGAAGAACACCCAGAAGATCATCACCAGTGCCGAGGTGCCGCGGAACACCTCGGTGTAGAGGCCCGCGAGGAAACGGACGAACTTCGAGTGGTGGGTGCGCGCGATGCCGACCACGAAGGAGACCGCGGTCGCGAGCAGCGCGCTGAGCACCAGCAGCTGGATCGTGACCCAGACGCCCTTGAGTACGAGTTCCCAGAGTCCTGAGGTCATCCGCCGCACAGCTCCTTCGCGGTCAGATCCGTCATCTCGTCCTCCGTGAAGCCGAACGGCCGCAGGATCCGCAGCAGCTCGCCGCTCTCCTTGAGCTTGGCCAGCTCGGCGTTGAAGGCGTCCCGCAGATTTGTCTCGGCGGGACGGAACGCGAAGCCGCCGCCGTCGGTGTGCGGCTCACCGTCGACGATCGGCTGGAACGGCTCGGTGACCTCGGCCTTGGCGGACTTCTTCACCACCTCGCGGGTGGTGAGCGCCGTACCGGCGAAGACGTCGACCCGGCCGGCCTCCACGGCGTTCAGCCCGGCGACCTGGTCGGGGACGATGAGTATGTCGCCCTCCGGGTACCCGGCCTCGACGGCGTACGCGATCTCCGCGTACCCGGTGCCGGTGGCGAACTTCGCCCCCTTCTCGACGACGTCCTTGTAGCTGGTCAGCCCCTTCGGGTTGCCCTTGCGCACGATGAACGAATCGAGCATCTGGTAGTCGGGGTCGGAGAATATGACCTGCTCGCAGCGCTCGGGATTGATGTACATCCCGGCGGCCACGATGTCGAACTGCTGCGAGTTCAGACCCGGGATCAGCGAGCCGAACTCGGTGGGGACGGGCTGGACCCGGTCCACCCCGAGCCGCTTGAAGACGACCTTCGCGAGTTCCGGCGCCTCGCCGGTCAGGTTGCCGTCCTTGTCGATGTAACCGAAGGGGATCTCGCCGGCGATACCCAGGCGGACCACACCTGCCGCCTTGAGCCGTTCGAGCTGGTCACCGCCGCCCGTGCTCGCTTCGGTGGGCACGCGCGAACAGCCCGCGGCGCCGAGCGCGCCGAGCGCCGCCACCCCCGCGAGCAGCGACCGGCGGGAGGGCCCGGCGGACGCGGACGCTTCCCCGCGTTGTCTCAGTGGTTTTCCCAGTGGTGGAACCATGGCGGCGCAGCTACCCGAAGTGATGCCGAGTATTCCCGCCAGTTTCGGCGCTCTTCGGAGGCCGGGCGGTCTTGACCGGTGAGGGACGATGGGTCTCATGATTGACCGATACGTCGAGGTCTCGCTGGTCAAACGCGGAATCACCTGTACGGCACGGTTGCTCGACGACCGGGCACCGGTCACCTGCGCGGCCGTCTGGGACTCCCTGCCTCTGTCCGGCGACGTCTACCACGCCAAATACGCCCGCAACGAGATCTACGCGCTCTTCCCGCCGTTCGCCCCCGCCGAGCCGCCGCTGGAGAATCCGACGGTCACGCCCGTCCCGGGAGACCTCTGCTACTTCTCCTTCGCGGGCGCGGAACTGGGCACCAAGGCCTACGGCTACGACCGCGAGGTCGGCCCCGGTGCCACGGTCGTGGACCTGGCCCTGTTCTACGAACGCAACAACCTGCTGCTGAACGGCGACGTGGGCTGGGTGCCCGGCATCGTCTGGGGCCAGGTCGTCGAGGGCCTCACGGAGATGGCCGAGGGGTGCAACGACCTGTGGCGCGCCGGAGCGGCGGGGGAGACCCTCAGCTTCCGGAGGGCGTGACCCCGGACCCGTACAGCGCGTGGGCCGCCCGCAGCACCAGCGCGTCGGCGTGGCGGGCGGCCACGAGCTGGACGCCGATCGGCAGCCCGGCCGCGTCGGTGCCCACGGGGACACTCGCCGCGGGCTGCTGCGTCAGGTTGAACGGGTAGGTGAACGGGGTCCAGCCCGTCCACCGCCGGTGACCGGAACCCTTCGGCGCCTCCACACCCGCCTCGAACGCCGTGCGGGGCACGGTCGGGGTGACCAGCAGGTCGTAGGTGTCGTGGAAGCGGCCCATGCGCCGGCCCAGGTCCATCCGGACGTCGACCGCCGCCAGGTAGTCCAGCGCCGACCGGCGCGCCCCGGCCGCGCAGATCTCCTGCAGTCCGGGGTCCAGCAGCTTCCGTTGTTCACGGGTGAGGTGCTGCACCACCCGCGCCGCTCCGGAGAACCACAGGGTGTGGAAGGCGTCCGCCGGGTCGGAGAAGTCCGGGTCGGTCTCCTCCACGTACGCACCGAGCGCGGCGAGGCGCTCCACCGCCCGCCGTACCGCGGCCGCCACCTCCGGGACCACCGCCACCTGGCCGCCCAGTGACGGCGAGTACGCCACCCGCAGCCCCCGCACCCCGCCGTCCAGCCCTTCCCGGAAGGAGACGGGTGCCGGTGCCAGTGCCGACCAGTCGCGCGAGTCCGGCCCACTGATCACATCCATCAGCAGCGCCGCGTCCGCCGCGTCCCGCGTCATCGGGCCGACGTGCGCCAGTGTGCCGAACGCGCTCGCCGGATACAGCGGTACCCTCCCGTACGTCGGCTTCAGGGCGAAGATCCCGCAGAACGCCGCCGGGATGCGGACGCTGCCGCCGCCGTCCGTCCCCAGTGCCAGCGGCCCCGCGCCCAGGGCCACGGCCGCCGCCGCGCCCCCGCTGGACCCGCCCGCGGTGCGCGCCGGGTCGTACGGGTTGCCGGTGACACCGCTGAGCGGGGAGTCCGTCACGCCCTTCCAGCCGAACTCGGGGGTCGTCGTCTTGCCCAGGAAGACGGCGCCGTGCTCCCGCAGCCGCGCCACCGACGGCGCGTCCTCCTCCCACGGGCCCGCCGGGTCGACGGCACGCGAGCCGCGCAGGGTCGGGGCGCCGCGCAGCAGCAGGATGTCCTTCACCGTGACCGGCACCCCGTCGAGCAGCCCGCGCGGCTCGCCGCGCCGCCACCGCTCCTGGGACGCGGCGGCCTGCTCCAGCGCCTGATCGGACAGCAGCCGGACGAACGCGTTCACCTGGGGCCGGATCGCCTCCGCCCGCTCCAGCGCCGCGCGGGTCACCTCCACGGGACCGAACGCGCCGGTGCGGTAGCCGTCGAGCAGCTGCACGGCGGTGCGGGACGTGAGGGTGCTGGGGTCGGTGCCTTGGGTCATCCACGCTCCCGGGAGGTCAGGGGGGGGCCGGGCGGGCCGGCGGGTGGGTCAGTGTCCGGGTACATACCCGCGCTGCTTGTCGACCACGTTCGGCAGCGGTTCGCCCGCGGCCCACAGCTCGTACGACTCCACGAACTGAGAAGCGAGTTCGTCCCGCCACCCGAGGGTGTCCCCGCTCATGTGCGGCGACACGATCAGCCCCGGCACCTCCCACAGCGGGTTGTCCGGGGCGAGCGGCTCGGACGTGAAGACGTCCAGGGCGGCGCCCGCGATCCGGTGGCTGCGGAGCGCCTCGGCGAGCGCGTCCTCGACGACCAGCGGGCCGCGGCCGATGTTGACGAAGTGGGCGGACGGCTGCATCAGGGCGAAGCGGCGGGCATCGAACATGCCCCGGGTCCGCTCGGTCAGGGGTGCGGCGGCGATCACCCAGTCCGCGCCGGCGATCAGCCGGTCCAGGTCCTCGGCGCCGTGCACGGCAGCGGCGGGGGCACCGACGCCGTCACCACGCGAGGCGGCGCGCGCGCTGCGGCCGACCAGCGCGGTGGTGACCCCGAGCGCCTCGAGCGTGCCGGTGATCGCCCGGCCGATCGGCCCCGACCCGACGACGCAGGCACGGGTCCCGGCGACCCCGCGCGACTCGCGGTGGCGCCAGGTCCGCTCCCGCTGGAACTCCAGCGTCCGCGGCAGGTCCTTCGCCATCGCCAGGACGAGCGCGGCGACGTACTCGGCGATCGGCCGGTCGAAGATCCCGCGCGCGTTGGTGACCACCGTGTCGGAGGCGGCGAGTTCCGGACACATCAGATGGTCCACGCCCGCACTCGCCGTGTGCACCCAGCGCGGCCTCGGCCCCCCGCCCGGCCAGGCGGCGCGTACCGCGTGCGAGGTGAAGTCCCAGACCAGCAGTACGTCGGCGGACGGCAGCCGCCCGGCGAGCGTCGAGGCGTCCGCGTGCTCGATCCGGACCCTGCCGGCCAGCCGGCCCAGCCGGGGCGGCGGATCGGCGTCCAGGACGAGCAGCGTGGGGAGAGCCGCGGAGCCGGTGCCGGGGCTGGTCACGGCGGTCGTGGGGCCGGCCGTGGGGGGAGTCGAGGGGGTCTTCTGGGGGGAGGTCATGGCCGCCGTTTCCCCGGGAGGGCCGGAAGTCTGAGATGTGCTGATTGACCACGCTGGCACCCCGAACCTACTGTCGTCAACACGGGCGTTTGAACGAACCGTTGCGTGCTCGTCTCTCACCGTGAGGCCGGTGCTGACATGGACGTCTCCTTCCTCGGCGGACCAGGCCCGCAGCGCGGTGTCGGTGTGGTCGCCCCCTTCGACTTCGCGCTGGACCGCGAGCTGTGGCGGTGGACGCCCGACGACGTGTCCCTGCATGTCACCCGGACGCCGTACGTGCCGGTCGAGGTGAGCCTGGATCTCGCCCGCATGATCAGCGAGCACGAGACCCTCCAGAACGCCGTGAGCACCCTCACCGAGGTCACCCCCGAGGCCGTCGCGTACGCCTGCACGTCGGGCAGTTTCGTCGGCGGGGTCATGGGCGAGCGCGCCATGTGCGAGGCGATGAGCAGGGCCGGCTCGGTCCCCTCGGTCACCACCTCGGGCGCACTGCTGGAGGCGCTGGTGGAGCTGGACGTACGGCGGCTGGCACTGGTGACGCCGTACACCGTGTCGGTGACCCGGGCGCTGGAGGAGTACGTGGCGCAGGCCGGGGTCGCGGTCACCGGCTGCGCCTACATGGGCCTGACCCGGCAGATCTGGAAGGTCACCTACCGCGAGGTGGTCGACATGGCCCGGCGGGCGGCGGTGCGCGGCCGGCTCGGCACGGCGGACGCGCTGTTCCTGTCCTGCACCAACCTGCCCACCTACGACGTGATTCCACAGCTGGAGGCGGAACTGCGCATACCGGTGATCTCGGCCAACCAGGTGACCATGTGGGCAGCGTTGCGCCGACTGGGTACCCGGGCGGTGGGACCGTATCAGGCGCTGATCGACACGTCGGCGCGCACCGGGACCGGGGCCGGGAGCACACTGCCGGGCCCGGCGGCCGGTTCGGTACTGCCGGCCGCCGGGCCGGTGGTGCCGACCGGCTCCGTACTGCCGGAAGGCCAGGAGCCGTCGGACGTACGGGGCGTGCACGGCGTGCCGGACGCGCAGGGTGTGCCGGGGGCGCAGGGCATCCCCGGCACACCGGACGAGAAGCAGCAGAAAGGCTGGACATGACCGCACTGGGATTCCTCTACCCCGGACACTCCGCCGAGGACGACTATCCGCGCATCGAGCAACTGCTGGGCAGCGACGTCCGGGTGGACCTGGCGCACACCGACATCGGTGAGGACGCGCACCGGGCCGACGCCCTGCTGGAGATGGGCGCGGCGGACCGGCTCGCGGCCGGGGTCCAGGAACTGCGGCTCACCGGCGCCGACGCCGTGGTGTGGGCCTGCACCAGCGGCAGCTTCGTGCGCGGCTGGGACGGCGCCCACGAGCAGGTGCGCGCCCTCGCCCGTACGGCGGGCATGCCCGCGTCCTCCACGTCCTTCGCCTTCGTGCACGCGGCGCGGGAGATCGGGGTGCGGCGGGTCGCCGTCGGCGCGACCTACCCGGACGACGTGGCCGCGCTCTTCGTGGAGTTCCTGGCGGCCGACGGGGTGGAGGTGACCGGGGTGACCAGCGCCGGGATCATCACGGCGGCGGAGGTCGGCACCTGGGGCGAGGCCGAGCTGTTCGCCCTCGCCCGCGCGGCCGACCACCCGGACGCCCAGGCCCTCCTGCTCCCCGACACCGCCCTGCACACGGCCGCCCACATCCCGGCCCTCGAGAAGGAGCTCGGCAAGCCGGTCCTCACCGCCAACCAGGTCACCGTCTGGGAGGCCCTGCGTCTGGCGGACCGCCGGGTGAACGCCCCGAGCCTGGGCGCCCTGTTCACGCGGGAGCCGATCGTGCAGGCGTGAGCGGGGCGGACGGACGTGAGCGGGGCGGGGGAGCGTCCCGCCCGGGAATAAGCGGGGACGGCCTCCTGTTACGGGTGCGGCGAACGTCACTCGAAACAGGAGGCACCCCACCGTGGCCGCAGACGACACCGCAGGCGCCGGTATACGAGGCGTCACGCACGGCTCGGCGCCCGTTCCGCTGTCCGTGCTGGACCTGGCCACGGTCGGCGCCGGGCACACCGCCTCCGACGCGCTGCGCACCGGCGTGGAGCTCGCCCGGCTCGCCGAGAAGCGAGGCTTCCACCGTTACTGGGTCGCCGAGCACCACTCCATGCCGGGTGTGGCGTCCTCGTCCCCGGCCGTGATCCTGGCCCACCTCGCCGCGTACACCGAGCGGATCCGGCTCGGCTCGGGCGGAGTGATGCTGCCCCACCACGCCCCGCTCGTCATCGCCGAGCAGTTCGGCACACTGGAGGCCATGGCCCCCGGCCGGATCGACCTCGGCCTCGGCCGCGCCCCCGGCACCGACGGCGCCACCGCCGCCGCCCTGCGCCGCACCGCCCTCCCCCAAGCTCTCGGCTCCGCTCGAGCAGGGGGGACCCCCAGTCACTCGGGCACCGACGACTTCCCCCAGCAGCTCGACGAGCTGACCCGCTTCCTGGACGACGACTTCCCCGACGGCCACCCCTACCACCGGATCCACGCCGTCCCCGGTCCGGTTCAGGCGACCTCGCCCGGCGGGGTGCAGTCGCCGCACCGCCCGCCCGTCTGGCTGCTCGGCTCCTCCGGATTCAGCGCCCGGCTGGCCGGCCTGCTCGGCCTGCCCTTCGCCTTCGCCCACCACTTCTCGGCGCAGAACACGATCCCCGCGCTGGACCTCTACCGCGAGTCGTTCCGCCCGAGCGGCCTCCTCGGCGAGCCCTACGCCCTGATCGGCGTCTCCGCGCTCGCGACCGAGGACGAGCAGGAGGCCCGGCGCCAGGTCCTGGCCGCCGCGCTCAGCATGGTCCGGCTGCGCACCGGCCGCCCCGGCCTGGTCCCCACCCCGCAGGAGGCACAGGCGCACCCGTTCTCACCGATGGAGCAGGAGTTCGTCGACTCGTGGAACGCCAACGTCGTCCACGGCACCCCGGACGAGGTCGGCGCGGGCCTGGACGACCTGCAGAAGCGCACCGGCGCCGACGAGCTGATGATCACCACCAGCGCGCACAGCGGTGACATACGCCTGCGGTCCTATGAACTCATCGCGGACGCCTACGGGTTGCCGACGACCGGATCGCCGACGACGTCCGCCTGAACCTCCGGGGTGCCCAGCAGTTCGGAGATGCGGTCCGGCGGGACCGGACGGGAGTACAGCCAGCCCTGACCGGTGTCGCACCCGATCCGGCGCAGCCGGGTGGCCTGCGCCGAGGTCTCCACGCACTCCGCGGTGACCGTCAGCCCCAGCCGGTGGGCGAGCTGCACCATCGCCTCGACGATGGCCTCGTCCGCCGGGCTGGGCGCCGCCGCCCGGTCCTCGTACTGGAAGCCGCGGACGAAGGCGCCGTCCAGTTTCAGCACCGACACCGGGAGCCGGCTGAGGTAGGCCAGGTTCGAGTAGCCGGTGCCGAAGTCGTCGATGGCGATGCGTACGCCCATGTCGCTGAGGGCGGTCAGCGCCTGCAGCGGCCGGCCCGAGGAGCCCATCACCGCGGACTCGGTCAGCTCCAGCTGGAGCAGCTGCGGCGCCAGGCCTGTCTCCTTGAGGGTCTCGGCGACGTCCGCCACCAGGTCGGAGTCCCAGACCTGACGGACCGCGACGTTCACGCTGACGAAGATCGGCGGCTCGTCGGGATGCTCGGTCTGCCAGCTGCGGGCCTGCCTGCAGGCGGTGCGCAGCACCCAGCGGCCGAGCTTGACGATCGAGCCGTCCTCCTCGGCGATGGAGATGAACCGGTTCGGCGTCAGCGTGCCGAACTGCGGATGGTTCCAGCGGACCAGGGCCTCCACCCCGTGCACCCGGTCGTCCTCCATGCCGACCAGCGGCTGGTACTCCAGCGCGAACTCGCCCCGGTCGACGGCGGGACGCAGCGTGGAGGCGAGGGCCTGACGGGTCATACGGTGCGCGTTGCGCTCCGGGTCGAACAGCGTCCAGCGGGACTTGCCGTCGGCCTTCGCCCAGTACAGGGTCGTGTCGGCGGCCTGCATCAGCCCGGTGGGCGTGGTCCCGGCCGCGTGCCGTTCGACCACGCCGATGGACGCCGACACCGACAGCCGATGCCCGGCCACGTCGAACGGGTCCTGGATCGTGCCGAGCACCGACTCGGCGAGCTCGGCGAGCTGTTCGGTGCCCGTGGAGTCCTCGACCAGCAGCGCGAACTCGTCCCCGCCGAGCCGGGCCACCAGCGGGGTGCAGCCCCTGGACCGGCCCGCGTCCTCGGCGCACAGCGTCAGCCGTTCGGCGACGGCGGCCAGCAGCCGGTCGCCGACACGGTGGCCCAGGGCGTCGTTGATGGCCTTGAAACCGTCGAGGTCCAGGGAGCACAGCCCGATCCGGCCCGTGCCGTTCTCCTCGTACGGCTCCGCCTCCAGGGCGGCCGTCAGCCGTTCGAAGAACAGGGTGCGGTTGGGCAGCCGGGTCACCGGGTCGTGCATCTGCAAGTGCCTGAGCTGGGACTGGAGTTCGTGACGGGCGCTGACGTCGGCGACCGACAGCAGCACGCCGGGGGCGCCGTGTCCGTCGCGCGTGCCGTGTGCGCCGTGTTCACGGGGGGCGGCGCCCTCGTCCGGGGGGAGCGGGGCGACTGACACCTGCACCCACAGCGAGTGTCCCTCGGGGTGCTTGAGCCGGCGGGTGCAGCGCAGCCGGCCCTGCCCCCCGCTCAGCAGGTCGCGGTAGGCGTGCCGGGCGCGGGCGTCGGAGGAGAGGTCCACCAGGTCGGCGGCGACCGCACCGGTCAGGGTGCCCGGGGGGCGGCCCAGCAGGGCGGCGAGCGTGCCGTTGGCGCTGATGACCCTGCCGTCACGGCCCACCACGGCCATGGCGAGCGGAGCGGCCGCGAAGACGGAGCGGTACGACGGGGGCGGGGGGAGGTCGGCACATCCGGTACGGGGTGGGGCGGTGATCTCACTCTCCGTGACGACCGGTCGGTTGGGATCCGCTGTGGGTGTCGGCCCTTCGGACGTTCCGCTCACCGCTCGCTCCCGCCGTGCACTCGATCGCTGTCCGTGCCGGAAAGCCTCAGGAATGTCTCAGGAAAGTGTGCCGATCATAGAGGCCTTGCTGAAGCCCTTCCAGTCACTCTCCAGTGTCCAGGACGGTCCCGCATCTCTGCCAGATCGTTTCTGCTCGGAGGTGGGTGACTTCTTCGGGCCTCCGACCGGTTGTGACGTTCCGTGAGTGGTTCGAGGTGTCGTCCGTGAACGGATTCCGGCCCCCCTCACTCGTCTGGTGCAGACAAAAAGGGCATATGACTGTAAATCCCCACAGGCTGGGTGCGGTGTCCCGTGAACCGTCTCCCGGAGGTCTCCGTGCCGCGTCAGCTCCCCCCGAGAGGGCTCGGTCGTGAGGCTCTGAGGGGGTTGGGCCGTCTGAGGGTCCGTCCGGGAGTGACGGAGCGGCTGAGGGCGGGGCTGCAGAGGCCGGGCCGGCCGGGATTCTGGCCGGGGCCGTGGTCCGGCGGGCCGTCGGCGCGCCCCCGGCTGCGCAGCACGGCGGCCGTGTGCACCACCATGTCGGCGCTCGCCGCGACCTCCGTGATGAGCGCCCCCTCCGACGCCGAGCCGTTCTCCGCGGCGCCGTGCGCCCTGATCCGCACCGACGCGCACCACTCGGAGGGCCTCGACACCTGGAACGCCGCCTACCCCCGGCCGGCCGGCCGGCTGGACGCGGTCATGGTCTTCCTGTCCTTCCCGGACTCGCACCCGCTGACCACCCCCGAGGAACTGACCGCCGACCACTTCCCCGCCACCAGCGACTTCTTCCACCGGGCCTCCTACGGCAGTTTCTCCCTGCGCCCGCACGCCCTGCGCGACTGGATCCGTATGCCCCGCCCGTCCACCGCGTACGCCGTACAGCGCGACTGGACCACACGGCACCGGTCCGCCTATCTGCGCGACGCGCTCGCCGCAGCCGACCCGCGGGTCGACTTCTCGCGGTACGACGTCGTCTACTTCGTCGCCGACCCGGACGCCCCCGGTGTGGACTCCGACGCCACGAAGGTCGTCAACCTGGACACCCCGCTGCAGGCGGACGGCACCGACATCCGCCGGGTCGTCACCGTGTTCGAGGAGCATCCCCCGGACCGGCTGGTCCTCGCCCACGAGACCGGCCACGTCTTCGACCTCCCCGACCTCTACCACCGGCCCGTGGACGGCAAGGGCGACTGGGACACCCACGTCGGTGACTGGGACCTGATGGGAAGCCAGTTCGCCCTCGCCCCCGACCTGTTCGGCTGGCACAAATGGAAGCTGGGCTGGCTGGAGCCCCGGCAGGTGCGGTGCGTACAGGGCACGGGACCGGTACGGCTGACGCTGGAACCGCTCGCGGTGGGGCCCGGGGTGCCGACGACGGGTGCCGCCGGCGCGCCGGCCTTCGGGCTGGGCCGGGGCACCAAGCTCGCGCTGGTGCGCACCGGCCCGGACACCGTGCTCGCCTTCGAAGTGCGGGCACCCGTCGGCGACGACGCGGAGGCCTGCCGGTCGGGGGTGCTGGTGTACCGGGTGCACGGCACGACCCGGTCCGGTGAGGGACCCGTCCAGGTGATCGACGCCCACCCGCACACGGAGGCCTGCTGGAGGGACTCGGTCTACCCGGCCCTCGCGGACGCCCCGGTCGCCCTCGGTGAGAGCTTCACGGTGCCGGGGGACGGCGTACGGGTGGAGGTGGAGGGGCGTACCGCCTCGGGGGCCTGGACGGTGCAGATCGGCGTGGGCCGGGGCGACGGCGGAGGCGCAGACGCGTAAAAGGCCCCTTGCCGTGGCAAGAGGCCTTTCCGTGTCGTGCGCCGCCAGGGACTCGAACCCCGGACCCGCTGATTAAGAGTCAGCTGCTCTAACCAACTGAGCTAGCGGCGCCTGCTGACGTCGTAGACATTAGCACCCTGATCGGTGGGAGGAAAAATCGATATCCGCACGGCCGCGCGGGCCGCTCGTACGACCGCCCAGAGCAGCACCTCCGGACCCGGCAGCCAGGGGTGACGTATGTCCGGGGCCACCAGCCAGCGCGAGCCGGAGCCGGCCGTGCCGGCGCCGGGAGCCGGGGCCGGCACGGTCACCGCGTCACCGGTGCCGTGGCACAGCAGCGGCGGGACCCCGCCCGTACGGCCGGCCTCCCCGGGGCCCCTGTCGCGGGCGTCCCACTCCTCCGACTCCAGCAGCGCGGGGAGCCGCTGGGCGGTGCCGGGCGCCGCGAACAGCAGCATCCGGCCGCGGAACCCGGCCACCGGGCCGGAGCCAGGCCCCTCGTCCCACATCCGGTCCAGCATCCGGCGCCCGAGGGTGGAGGGAGTGCTCACCACGTCGAAGACGGAGCCGCAGGGCAGCACGACCGGCGCGTCCGGCCGCTCCTCCCAGAGGGAGAGAGTGCTGCGCGGATACGTTCCCGCGGAGGCGAGCCAGGCGGCACCGTCCGGGGTGATGTCCGTGGCATCGGTGACGCCGCTGAGGTCGGGGGCCTTGCGTGCACTGCTCATGCCGTCTGTCTACCGGCGGTGAGGGGGCGACCGCCCAGGGTTGCGGGAACCGGGGACAGGGAGGCGGTGAGGGGGTATCGTGCCCGCCTGGCATATGCCATATCTGTTCGACCGGGCGAATCCGGGGGAGGCCCGGTGGCGGTCACAGAGGGCGTGGTGCCCTCACGCGGGGTCGACGTGGTCCCGGCCCTCGCCCCCGCGCAGCAGGTCCCGGCCGAACTCGACCATCTTCTTCGCGTAGTCCTCGGTCCACTCGGCCCGCTCGGCGATGTCGGCGGCCGTCAGCCGGTCGAAGTGCCGGGGGTCGGCCAGCTGGGCCGCCGCCATCGCCTGGAACTCCATCGCCCGGTCCGCCGCCGCACGGAACGCGAGCGTCAGCTCCGTCGCCCGCTCCAGCAGCACGCGCGGATCGTCGATCGACTCCAGGTCGAAGAAGTGCTCCGGGTCGGCGGCCGCTGCCGTGGGCTCGAACAGCAGGGGCGCGGGGCGTAGCCGCGGTTCGTCCCGACGCGGCGTGGGCTCCGCCATGTCTTCTCCTTCGTCCTTGTGCATACGTGCATGGTGGCGCTTCTACCCGCCTGGAGGAGCGGGCCTCCTTCCATTCTCGCGCGCCCCGCAAGAGGGCCTCGGGGCCGGTGAGGTCAGGGCTGCCAGGTGATTCGGTGGTGTGCGAGGTGGGCCGGGACGGCGTGGTGGGTCTGCGGACTGTCCGAGCTGTGGCCGTCGGCCGCTTTTGGGGGTGCGCCGGACTCCGTCCGGTGGGTTGGGGGTGCTGTGCCGGCCGGGTGGTGGTCAGGGCTGCCAGGTGATTCGGTGGTGTGCGAGGTGGGCCGGGACGGCGTGGTGGGTCTGCGGACTGTCCGAGCTGTGGCCGTCGGCCGCTTTTGGGGGTGCGCCGGACTCCGTCCGGTGGGTTGGGGGTGCTGTGCCGGCCGGGTGGTGGTCAGGGCTGCCAGGTGATTCGGTGGTGTGCGAGGTGGGCCAGGACGGCGTGGTTGGCCTCCCAGCCGTCCGGGAACTTCACGAGGGTGCCCAGCTGGACCGGTTCCGTCGACGGGTAGGCGTCCAGCAGCTCGTCGACGCCCGCGCGGCACACCACGATGCAGGCATGCCGGTGCCGGGAGGCCAGCACGCACAGCCGGCCCGTCTCCAGATGGAAGGCCGTGGCGTCGGGACGACCGGACAACGGGTGCAGCACCACCGTGACGTCGAACTCACGCCCCTGGAGCCGGTTCGCCGTGTCCACGGTGACGTCCGCCGCCCCCAGCCCGGCCAGCGCCGCCCGTACCGCCGCCGCCTGGTCGCGGTGCGCGGTGCCCACGGCGATCCGGTCGGCGGTGAGCGGCACCGCGTCCTCGGCCCGTTCCGAGAGCGACGCGCCCTGCCGGTCCAGCAGCCGGCGCACGACCAGCGCCAGCGCCCGCACCGCCTCCGGATCCGTGCGCGGGGTGTGCCGGGCGGGCAGCTCCAGCAGCCCCCAGCCCGACGCGGCGGCCTCGTCGATCACCCGGTCGGGCCCCGAACCGTTTGACGGCACCCCGAGCGCGAGCCGCCGGTCGCCGTGGCCGGTGCCGCTGCGGAAGGGCGTATACGGATAGAACGCGTCCGACACCAGGGGCGCCGCCGAGGCGGGCAGCCGCCACGACACCGGCAGCCGGTGCTGCGGCAGCTCGGGATTGTGCGCGAGCAGTGTGGTCACGGCGGACGCGGACGGGTCGTACGACAGCCCCGCCCACTGCTCGCTGCCCACGATCGAGAACGGGTCCAACTGCCCCGGATCTCCCACGAACAGCGCCCGCTCGAACAGTCCGGCCACGGCGAGCAGCGCGTCCGAGCGCATCTGGTATGCCTCGTCGACGATCGCGTGCGCCCACGGCTCGACGCCCTTGACGTGCGCCCACTTGGCGGCCGTCGAGATGACCACGCCGAGCCCCGCGAGGTCGGACGCCTTCGCCGACTTGCGGACGTTGTCCAGCCCGTCCAGCGCCTTGTCGTACGGATCGGTGTCACTGCTGTGCAGCCGGCCGACCGGCAGCCCGGGGTTCTTCTCCGCGAGCCGCAGCACCAGGTCGTCCACCTGGGCGTTGGTCTGCGCCACCACCATCAACGGGCGGCCCGCGTCGGCCAGTTCCAGCGCCGCGCGGACCACGAGCGTGGACTTGCCGGCGCCGGGCGGGGAGTCGACGACCACGCCGCGCTCGGTGCCGTGCAGGGTGTCGCGCAGGATCGCGTCGGTGGCTTGGGCGGCGGCTGCGCCGGGGTCGGGACCGGCTTCCCGCACAGAGGCGGTCACCGGGAGTTCCGGTTCGTCGACGCACGGTGGTATCGCGGTGTGCTGAGCGAGAACCAGGCTGGCACAGCAAGCTCCAATCTCCGGGGAAACCGGGCTGGTGCCAACCCGGCTGGTGCCGATCGCGTATGACCGGGCCGTTCGCCGAACGGAGGGGCGGCGTGAGCCGGGAATCCTCCTCGCCCGCGAGGGGGAGGGTTCACAGCACGTCCTCCTCGGTCACCGGGTCGGCGGCCTCCGCTGTGGCGGCCGCCTCACCGGGCGGCCCGCCGTGCGTCCACGGGGTCTCCTCCGGGTCGGGCAGCTTCGCCCCGCCGCGCGGTTCGTGCGCGAACAGCGTGAAGAGGACGAGGTCGCCCCTCTCCGGCACCGAGCCCTCCTCCGGCTCCTTGCCGCGGCCCATCCTGTCCATGATCCGCAGAATGAGCAGGGACCCGTCCTCCTCCGCGGCGACGAACTCGGCCGCCTGCGGCTTTCCGCCCAGGGAGCGGTACACGCGGGTCCGCCCGCCCAGGTGCGGACGGTCGTCCGTGCGGACGGTGACCAGCGGGCGGGGGCTCGGCCGCCTGCTCTCGCTGTACGCCATGACGACATCGGTGACCTCGCCCGCGAACGCCTCCCCGGACAGCCGCCGGCCCGCCATCACCAGCGGATCGTCGAGGGCCTCCTGTGCTTCCAGCCGGGCCTGCTCCCGCTCGCGCGTGGCGAGCTTGTTGGCCGCGGCCACCGCGTCGTCGCGGCGCGGCTGGGGCGGCTCTCCGGCCAGCACCCGGTCCCGGTGACCGGTGAACGACCAGCGGTCGCGCGTCCACCGCTCCTCGACCCGCGCGCCCCGGGGAAGCGCCCGCAGCAGGTCCAGGCCCCGCCACACCGCGTCCCAGGTGGGCCGCGTACGGCTCTGAACCAACTCGCGGATCTCCCGCTCCGCCGCCGTCAGCGCGCCGAGCCGCTCGTCGGCCTCCGGGCCGTCCTGCGCGGCGGCGAGCGCCGTACGGGCCCGGTCGTACCGCTCGATCGCCGGGGCGAGCAGCCTGTTGTCGAAGGCCGGGTCGGTCGCCGGGCCCGCGGGCGGGCACCGCAACTGCCCGTCGGCGTCCCGCGCCAGCTCCGCCTCCCGCGCGGCCTCGGCGCCCGAGCGCCCCGCGGGCGGGTCGATCCACGCGAGCAGCGCCCCCAGGTGCTGGTCCTCCAGAGTGGACTGCCCGGTCGCCCAGTGCCGGCCCAGCAGGTCGGTCATGGCCGCCAGCAACGACGATCCGGGCACCCTGGCCCGCTCCCCGAAGTGCGTCAGCCACCGCCCGAGCAACGGCACCCGGGGCGGCGCGGGGAAGGGCGCCTCCGGGTCCTGCTCCGCCGTGCGCCGAAACCGGGTGGAACGGCCGAGGAGCCGTACGAGGTCGACACCGGCCCGGCTCGGCACGATCAGCTGCGGTGCGTCCGCGCACAGTTCGACCTCGACCTTGACCCGCTTGCCGGTCTCCGGGTCGGTCTCGCTGCGCTCCGCGGCCTCCACGGCCTCGGTGCAGTTGTCGATGTAGGGCAGGACCACGTCGGCCAGTTCGGCCAGGAACGCGAACCTGAGGTCGCGGTCGCGCGGCTGCGGTACGGCCAGCAGTCGGGGCGCGTCCCGGTCGGTGCCCACCAGCGCGCCGAGCGGGGCGCCCGCCTCACCGGCGGTGGTCAGCGGCACGAACACCAGGGGCCGCTCGGACAGATGCCGGTGCCGGACGGTGGCGGCGGGCTGGGCGCGGCCGGTGCTGACGGCCTCGAGGCGGGCGAGGGTGACGATCAGCGACAAGGGGCCACCTCCGCACGGACGGACGCACGGACGGGTCCCGCCGTGCCGGCGAGGGCCTCCGTGCGCAGGGCCGCCGCCCGGCGCAGGGCTGCGACCGTCGGATCGTCGGGATCCCCGAGCTCGCCGCGGGACGCCGCCAGGACGTCCTCGACCGTCGTCAGACCGCCCAACTCGGCGCGGACCGGACGGCCCAGGGCGGTCACCGCGTCCTGCGCGCGGGAGCGGTCCCGGCAGTGGAAGGCCAGCTCGCACGCGGACAGGCACTCCGGCGCGTAACTCGCCGGAACGGACTCCACCGACGCCGCCAGCCGGTCGCGGGGCAGCTCGGGGGCGAAGCAGGTGCCCTCGGGGAGCGCGTCCGCGATGCTCTCGATCCGGGTGAGCCGGGCGAGCTGACGGGCGGTCACCGCGCGCTGCTTGCGCACGTCCACGGCGGACGCGGTCGGCAGGTTGGAGAAGTCCTTGGGACACACCAGCAGAATCCGGTGCCGCACGCGGGGAGCGGCGGTGTCCGGGGCGGCGGCGAGGCGGGCGGCGACCTCCTCCAGCGCGAGCACGTACACCGCGGCCTGCCGGGAGGCCGCACCGACCTTCGCCGGGTCGGCCGAACCGTCCAGGAGAGGGAAGGACTTGATCTCCACGACCGTCCAACCGCCGTCCGGGTGCACCACCACCGCGTCCGGCTCCAGGAACGCCGGCGAACCCGCGACGTCCAGCGCGAGCAGCGGGTGGTCGAGCAGCGTCCACTCGCCCGGCGCCCGGACGGCCTCGCCCAGCGCCAGCTCCGTACGCGCCCGACGCCCCTCGTGGCCCGCCGCGGACAGGTCCGGGACGCGCACGGCGGCGGGCGGTTCGGCGGAGCGGTCCAGCTTCTCGTGGACCAGTCGCAGCAACTCCGTGCCGCCGTCCGCCTTGACCCTGGCCTCGAACGCGTTGCCCCGGACGAACGCGAACTGGGACTGGCCGAAGACCGACGGGGAGCCCAGCGCGTCCGCGAGCGTGGCCTTGTCCACCCCCGCGCCGTCGAGGATCGCGCGCCGCTCGCAGCCCGGGTTGGCGGCCAGGGCGGCCAGGGCGCGCGCGTCCAGCGCCTTGGCCCGTACGCCAGGACCGCGCAGCTCAGCGAGCCGGTACCGCAGCTGTCCGGTCGTCTTCTCCCCGGGCTGGAGGGGAGACGTCCGGCTCGGTTCCGGGGGTGAACCGTGGCTCGAGCTGCTGCTGCCACTGCCGTGGAAATTGCTCACCCGCGGAAGTCTGGCATCCGGCACTGACAATCGGGGAACCCGGGACGGACGAGGCCACTTCGGCCGGTGCGGAACGTCGTGCGAACTGCGGTGCGAACTGCGGTGCGAACTGCGGTGCGAGACGCGGCAGTACGACGGCCTTCGCCCGGTCCGCGTTCCGCAGCACGACCGGCGTGAGCAGCAGTCCGGCGCCCATCACGGCGGCGCCCGCGACCGCGTCGAGGAAGTAGTGGTTGGCGGTGCCCATCACCACAACGAGCGTCACCAGTGGGTAGACGACACCGGCCGTCCTCGCCAACCGCGTACCGCCGTGCCGCCACAGGACCACGCCGCACCACAGGGCCCAGCCCACGTGCAGGCTCGGCATCGCCGCGTACTGGTTGGTCAGGCCGCCCAGTCCCCTGGGGGCGCTGGCCTCGCCGGCCCACCAGCCGTAGGAGCTGTACTGGGCCATCGTGTCGACGAAGCCGTGGCTCGCGTCGAGCAGCCGGGGCGGGCAGGTGGGCAGCAGGGTGAAGCCGATCAGCCCGATGAACGTCGACGTCATCAGCCAGGTGCGGGCGGCACGGAAGTGCACCGCGCGGGAGCGGAACAGCCAGACCAGGAGCGCGGGCGTCACCAGGTAGTGCAGCGACGCGTACCAGAAGTCGGCCGGGATCCCGAGCCACGGTTCGCGGGTGAGGAGCCGGTTCAGCGGGTGCTCGGCGTTGAGATGCAGCGCCTGTTCGATGCGCAGGATCGCCAGACCGTGGTTCACGGCGTCGGTGACGTCACCCCGGACGAACACCCGTCCCGCCGAGTAGCAGGCGTACACGAGAAGGATCAGCGGCAGCTCGGTCCACCAGCGCAGCCGGGTCGCCGGGGCCCCTTCGGTACCCGGTGTCTCGCGGTGCGGCATCCGACTGCCCTCCCCCTCGTCGCTGCGCGGCGCCCAAATGGTGGTCGGCCACTCTACGGCGTGCTCGCGCCCCCGCCGAGGCGCCCCGGCCCTGATAGACGCCGCGATCGCCCACCGGGTTGCCCGCGACCAGGGTGCGCGATGATGGAGGGGTTCCGCCTGCGTTTTCTCCCGGAAGGTCTCCCATGGCACCGCGCATGCTGCTGGCCCGGCACGGACAGACGGCGTGGTCGCTGTCCGGCAAGCACACCGGCAGGACCGACGTGCCGCTGCTGGAGGAGGGCCGGCGGGGCGCCAAGCTGCTCGGGGAACGCCTGCACCGCCCGCCGTACGACGGGATGCCGGACGTCGAGGTGCGCGCCAGCCCGCTTGCCCGCGCGCGCGAGACCTGCGAACTCGCCGGGTTCGGTGAGCGCGCGCAGCCCTGGGACACCCTCATGGAGTGGCACTACGGCGCCTACGAGGGCCTGACCCCCGCGGAGATACAGGCGGGCCGCCCCGGCTGGCTGATCTGGCGGGACGGTGTCCCCGAGGGGGAGAGCCTCGCCGAGGTGACGGCCCGCGCGGACGAGGTGGTCACCTGGGCGCGCTCCGCCGACCGGGACGTCCTGGTCTTCGCCCACGGGCACATCCTGCGCTCCATCGGTGCCCGCTGGCTGGGGCTGCCGCTCGGCTTCGCCGCCCGCATCCGCCTCAGCCCGACCTCCCTGTCGGTCCTGGGCTGGGCGTACGGGGAACCGGCCGTCGAGAGCTGGAACGACCTGGGACACCTGGCGGGCTGACCCCGGTCCCTGCCGGTCACACCGCGCGGGGGAGTGAGGCGTGGCGGTCCAGGAAGGCCGAGACGCCCGAGGCGCGGCGGTGCGGGAGCAGGACGCGGGCGGTGCCCGCCAGTATCGTCCGGACCCGGCACGACTGGACCTCCGGCAGCAGGTCCAGCACCCGCATCCCGGCCGAGGCCGCTTCGTCCGGGAGTCCGCCGCGTGCCAGGTCGTCCGCCAGCTCCGCCGTGTACAGCGCGATGTTGCGGGTGAAGTGCGGGTCCTGGAGCTCCGCCGCCCGCCGCGCGTGCCGGGCCGCCCGCGGCCAGTCGCCGAGGGTGGACCAGCACTGCGCCTCCAGGCACTCCAGTTCGGCCTCCCCGTAGAAGGTCATCCACTCGGGGTCGGCCGGCGTGGGCCCGCGGTCGAAGTAGGCCTGCGCGCGGGCCAGCGCCTGTTCGCAGCCCGCCCGGTCGGCGAGCCCGGCCCAGCCGCCCGCCTCGCGCAGCGCCAGCAGTGACATCAGATGGGGAGAGCCGAGCGGGCGCGCGGCCCGCTGCGCGGCCTGCGCCGCCCGCACCGCCTCCCGCGGCCGGCCCGCGTCGCGGGCGAGGAACGCCGTGTTGCAGAAGGCGTGCGCCTCGAGCCCGGGGTCCCCCGTCACCCGCGCGGTCGCCAGCGCCTCCGCATAGTGCGAGCGGGCGTCGTCGAAGCGGCCCGAGTCGTGTGCCAGCCAGCCCACCGAGATGGCGAGTTCACCGGCGCCCGCGTACAGCCGGTCCACGGTGCGCTGCCGGGTCGCGCCGGCGTCGAGCAGGGCGTAGGCGGCGCGCAGCGGTGCGGCGGCCCGCCGGTAGAGGCCGTCGGCCCCGTGCCGGTCGTCGAGCAGCCGGATGTGGCGGACGGCGTCTTCCAGGGCTCCGGCGTCGCTCGCGCCCGGGCGGCGCACGGCGCGCTGTGCCGCCGAGGCGTCCGGGGCGAGGGCGATCGGGCCCAGCGAGGCGGCGGCCACCGTGGCGCTTCCGCCGGTCATGAATGCGCGACGCAGCACGTCGCTCTCCTCGTAGTTGTGGTGCGTGTGGTACGGGTTCCGCGTTTCGTACGGTTCAGGGGGCCCGCCGGTGTCACCCGTGACGAGTGCCGGGTCCCCGACGGGCGGGGGGGTGCCCCCGTCGCCCCGCCCCCGGCGTCCGCGGACCGAGGAACGGGGCGCGAAGCCCAGGTCGGTCAGCGTCCGGCCGGGGAACATGTGCAGGAACACCCGCTCGTAGGCGTAGTTGGGGCAGCGGATCTCGCCCGCCTCCACCCGGTGCACGTACCGCGCGTCACAGCTGACCCGCTCGCCGATCTCGTGAGCAGCCCGGCGGACCGCCGCGGCGAACTCGGCCGGCGAGCGCGGTCCGCGCAGTTGCCGGAAGACGGGATTCGGCCGCGGGGGCCGGTCGGGCTGGGACGAGGGCACCGTTGACGACGCCATGGCCGGGTCCTCTCTGCGAACCGTCGAACCATGCCGGACAACAGGGCGGTTCCTTGCGGTTCGTTATGGTGAGTCCATGCGCCGCGCGGGCACGGTCCTGGTACCGGCGGGCAAGAACGTACCTGCTGTGACCGGGCCGCCACACAAAGTTTGACCGCAAAGCGGATATCTCGTCTGTGATCCGCCATGAACTGCCATTCTGTGCTATTAGGTTTCGCCGTAGCCGTTGGCCGTCCGACGCGTTGAACCCGGCAGTGTGTTGTGGTGGAGTCGGAGAGACGGAGGCCGGGATGGTGGCCAGCCAAAGCGGTGAAACCCGAAGGCGGCGCGGTGGGCCGCCGGGCTGCTGCGACGTGGTGACGGTTCCGGCCCGCCAGGGCCTGGAGGCGATCGACATCCTCCGGAGACAGGCGGCGGGCGACGCGGTGGGGCCCGTCCTGCACGACGACGGAGGGGGCACGCTCGGGTTCCTGGTGCCTTCGGGCACGGCCGCGGAGTGGGACGTGCCCGGCAGCACCTGCACACGGACCGACGGCCACGGGCCGCAGCCGGCCCCGGCCTCCGCGCCGCCCGCCCCCGAGCCGCCGCTGGAGGGATCGGCCTGGCTGCTGCCGCCCGAGGACGTCGGCCTCGCCACCGACCCCGCCGCCCTGCGGGAGGCGCTGGGCGAGGCACAGCGGCTGATCGACGCGATGAACAGCTGCCGGTGAGGGCGCCGCGGGGGCCCGCGCGGGAGTGCCCGTGCGAGAGGTCCCGTGCGGGGTCGGGTGCCGGGTGCCGGTCGGGGGACAATGACCCCATGGGAAGGACCAGGAACTCCGGGCGCGGGCAGGCCGCCGCCGCCGTCGTCGTCGAGAGCGTCGACGGGGGGACCGCCCGGCTCGTCCCCGACCGGGAGCGCCCGAGGGCGTGGACGCTGCTGATCGACGACGCCCCGCAGTCGTACGTCGACCTGGACGATCCCGCGTACCTCTCCTTCGCGTACCAGCGGCGGCTCGGACACGTCATCGACACCGTCGCGCCGGCCGGCCGGCCCCTGCAGGCGGTGCATCTCGGAGGCGGCGCGTTCACCCTCGCCCGGTACGTCGCCGCCACCCGGCCCCGGTCCACCCAGCAGGTCGTCGAGCGGGACGCCAAGCTGGTGCGACTGGTCCGCCGGGAGCTGCCGCCGGACCCCAGAGCGCGGATCAGGGTGCGCTCGGTGGACGCCCGCGAAGGGCTCGCGAAGGTGGCGGACGGAGGGGCAGGCCTCGTCGTCGCCGACGTGTTCAGCGGCGCCCGCACCCCCGCCCACCTGACCTCGACCGAGTTCCTGGACGACGTCCGCAGGGCCCTCGCCCCCGGCGGGGTCTACGCCGCCAACCTCGCCGACGGGCCGCCGCTGGCCCATCTGCGCGGCCAGATCGCCACCGCCGCCGCCCGGTTCGCCGAACTCGCGCTGATCGCCGACCCGGCGGTCCTGCGCGGCAAGCGCTTCGGCAACGCCGTGCTGGTCGCCTCCGACGCGCCCCTCCCGCTCGCCGAACTGACCCGCCGCGCCGCCTGTGACCCGCACCCCGGCCGCGTCCAGCACGGCCCGGAGCTCAGGGACTTCACCGGCGGCGCCACCCCGGTCACCGACCTGGCGGCGGTCGCCTCACCGGCGCCACCGGCGTCGGTGTTCCGCTGAACCCGGCAGGCGCCGATCAGCAGGCGCCGATCAGTAGGTGCCGATCTCCACGCGCGGCGGGCCGTCGTGCCAGGTGCAGAAGACCGACACCCGGTCCGCGCCGGCCGTGAACTCCACCCGGATCCACGACTCCGTCTTCCACACCTGCATCGACCAGCCCGCCCCGGGCGTCGCCGACACCAGTGACGCGGACGTCTCGCCGAGGTCGAAGACCGCCCGGCCGCCGGCGGTGTCGTACGCCTTGACCTCGCCGGAGGCGACCGGGGCGGGGTCGCCGCCGGCCGGCGTGGGATCGGCCGGTTCCGGGCCGGGTGCGGCGGGCGCCCTGCCGGGCTCCTGCGCCGACTCGGGGGCCTGCGCGTCAGCGTCCTCCGTGCCCTCGCTGTCGCCCTTGTCCTTCGAACCGCCCTTGTCGCCCCGGCCTTCCTCGGCGTTCTTCGGCGCCTCTTCGCCGGACGGGCGCCGGGTCGAGGACGACACCGGCTTCGACTCCCGCGTCGTCGCGTCCCCGGCCATCACGGGCAGCGCGCGCGGAGGATCGTAGGCGGTGCCCTCCATCACGGTGTGCACGCCCCACCACGACAGCGTGACCGCCGCGCCCGTGGCGAGCAGCCAGGCCATCAGGTGTACGAGTCCTTTGCGCATCGCCGGTCATACTGCCTCACCCGCCCCAGGGGTGTCGCCCTCCCTCCGGGATCCGGAGTTGTCCACAGGCCGTCACCGGCCTGCCCGGCATGGCGTACGGTGCCGCCCATGGCAAGTGTTCTCGTGGTCGAGGACGACCAGTTCGTACGATCGGCGCTCATAAGGCAGTTGACCGACGCCACGCACACCGTGCGCAGTGTGGGGACGGCGCTGGAGGCGTTGCGCGAGGTCGCCCATTTCCGGTTCGACGTCGTCATCCTGGACCTCGGGCTGCCCGACCTCGACGGCTCCGAGGCGCTGAAGATGCTGCGCGGCATCACGGACGTACCGGTGATCATCGCCACCGCGCGGGACGACGAGGCGGAGATCGTGCGGCTGTTGAACGCCGGCGCGGACGACTACCTGACCAAGCCCTTCTCGGTGGAACACCTCTCGGCCCGCATGGCGGCCGTGCTGCGCCGGGCGCGGTCCCTCACGGGGGAGGCCGCGCCGTCCCCGGTGATCCGGGTCGGCGGACTGACCGTCGACCCGCTGCGCCGCCAGGCCGAACTCGACGGGGCGCGGCTCGATCTGACCCGGCGCGAGTTCGACCTCCTCGCCTTCCTCGCCGGGCGGCCCGGGGTCGTCGTCGCCCGCAAGGAACTCCTCGCCGAGGTGTGGCAGCAGTCGTACGGTGACGACCAGACCATCGACGTCCATCTGTCCTGGCTGCGCCGGAAACTGGGGGAGACGGCCGCCCGGCCGCGCTATCTGCACACCCTGCGGGGCGTCGGCGTGAAACTGGAGCCGCCCGCCGACCGGGCCCCCGGAGCGGAGCAGCCGCGATGAGGTGGGCCCTGGTGAAGGTGTCCGTGGCGGTGACCGCGATGGTCGTGGTCGCCTTCGCGGTGCCGCTCGGCCTGGTCATCCGCGAGATGGCCCGCGACCGCGCCTTCTCCAACGCCGAACGGGAAGCCGCCGCGGTCGCCCCCGCGCTGTCCATCACCACCGACCGCGACCAGCTCGAACGCGTCGTCGCCTCCGCGGGTTCCGGCGGGGCCGACGCGGGGATGGCCGTGCACATCCCCGCCGCGGACGGTGACAAACCCCTCGACATCGGCCGCCGGCGTGCCACCGCGGAGGACGTCGAGGCGGTACGGAACCTGGGCCGTGTCTCCACCTCCCAGGTGCCCGGCGGCTCCGCACTGCTCCAGCCGGTCGCGCTCAGCAGCGGCGAGATCGCCGTGGTCGAGGTGTACGTCCCCGAGGCCGAGGTCACCAACGGGGTGGGCACGGCCTGGGCGGTCCTCGCGGCGGTCGGCGCCGCCCTGATCCTCGGCTCGGTCGCGGTCGCCGACCGACTGGGCGTACGGATGGTGCGGCCCGCGCAGCGCCTGGTCGAGGGCGCGCACGAACTGGGGGAGGGCCGGCTGGGGGCGCGGGTGCCCGAGAAGGGGCCCACCGAACTGCGCCTGGCGGCGGTGGCGTTCAACTCCATGGCCGACCAGGTCGTGCAACTCCTGGCCAACGAGCGGGAACTGGCAGCAGACCTGTCCCACCGGCTGCGTACCCCGCTGACCGTGCTGCGGCTCAACGCCGCCTCGCTGGGCGACGGACCGGCCGCCGATCAGACCCGCGCGGCGGTGGAACAGCTGGAGCGCGAGGTCGACACCATCATCCGCACCGCGCGGGACGCCAAACCGCAGACGGCCGCCGCCGGTCCCGGTGCCGGCTGCGACGCCGCCGAAGTGGTCCGCGAGCGGATGGTCTTCTGGTCGGCGCTCGCCGAGGACGAGGGCCGCAAGTGGCGGGTGGCCGGCGCCGACACCCCCGTACGCATCCCCGTGGCCCGTGCCGATCTGGCCGCCGCCCTCGACGCCCTGCTCGGCAACGTGTTCCGGCACACCGCCGAGGGCACCGCCTTCGCGGTCGACGTGCACAACGGCGAGGACGCGGTGATCGTGCTCGTCTCCGACGCGGGCCCTGGCATACCCGACCCCGAGGGGGCGATGGCCCGCGGCCGGGGCTCCGGCAGCGACGGCTCCACCGGACTCGGCCTGGACATCGTGCGCCGCCTTGCGGAGGCCACCGGCGGGGACGTCCGCATCGGCTCGTCGGTGCTCGGCGGGACCGAGGTACGGATCTGGATCCAGCTGGACGGTCGCGAGGGAGCACCCCGCGGCCGGGGCCGCGGCCACCGCGGGACCGTACGCCGCCGTCGTCCGGGGCGCCTGGTGCCGGCGCTCCGGCGCTGACCGGGCGAACACACCGGCGCGCCCCGGCCGGTACCCGTCCGGCCGGTACCCGTCCGGCCGGTACCCGTCCGGCCGGTACCCGTCCGGCCGGGGCGCGCGCCTGCCCCGGCACCTGTCCGGGAACCACCCGGCAGGAAGACGGCCCCGGACGCGCCCCGGGCGGGGCGCGAACGCCCGCGTGGGGCGCGATGCTCCCCCTCGGGCACCGCGCCCCGTTCCCCCGTTCCCCCGTTCCCCCGTTCCCCCGTTCCCGGGAGGGTCAGCTGTCGTCCGGCTCCGGGAGGGCGCCCGACCGGGCCGCCCGGCCGTACCAGAGGGCGCTGGCCTTCGGGGTCCGGACCTGGGTCGCGTAGTCGACGTAGACCGCGCCGAACCGCTTCTCGTAGCCGTATGCCCACTCGAAGTTGTCCATCAGGGACCACAGGTAGTAGCCGCGCACGTCCGCGCCGTCGGTGAGGGCCCGGCGGACCGCGGAGAGGTGACCGTGCAGGTAGGCGATCCGCTCCGGGTCCTGCACGGTGCCGTCGGAGCCGGGCTTGTCGTCGTACGCGGCGCCGTTCTCGGTGATGTAGAGCGGCAGGCCGGGCGCTTCACGGGTGTACCGCATGATCAGGTCGTGCAACCCGGTCGGGTCGACGGCCCACCCCATCTCGGTGCGCTCGCCCGGCGCCTGGTGGAAGGCCACGTGGTCCGCGGCGGGCCACGGCGAGTGCTCGCTCTCCCCGTGACCGTCCGCCCGCGGCCCCTTCGCGTCGGGGTCGGCCGCCGACACCAGGGAGGGGGTGTAGTAGTTGAGGCCCAGCGCGTCCAGCGGCTGGTGGATCAGCTCCAGGTCACCGCCCTGGACGTGCGACCAGTCGGTGAGCGACGCGGTCGCCTCCAGCAGCGTCTCGGGGTAGGCGCCCTTCAGGATCGGGCCGTGGAAGATGCCGTTCGCCAGGTCGTCGATGGTGCGCACCGCCGCGAGGTCCGCCGGGTCGCTCGGCGAAAGCGGCCGGACCACCGAGGAGTTGAGGCTGATCGCGACGGAGTTGCGGGCCGGCATCACCGACCGCAGCGCCTTGGCGCCCAGCCCGTGGGCCAGGTTCAGGTGGTGGGCGGCCCGCAGCGAGGCCGCCGGGTCGGTACGGCCGGGGGCGTGCACGCCGGACGCGTAGCCCAGGAAGGCGCTGCACCACGGCTCGTTGAGCGTGATCCACTGCTCCACCCGGTCGCCGAGCGCCTCACCGACGATCTGCGCGTACTCGGCGAAGCGGTAGGCGGTGTCACGCTCCGGCCAGCCGCCCGCGTCCTCCAGCTCCTGCGGCAGGTCCCAGTGGTAGAGGGTGACGGCCGGCTTGATGTCGTGTTCGAGCAGCTCGTCGACCAGCTTGCGGTAGAAGTCCAGGCCGCGCTGCACGGCCGGGCCGCGACCGGTCGGCTGTACCCGGGGCCAGGAGATGGAGAAGCGGTAGGCGCCCAGCCCCAGGTCCGCCATCATCGCCACGTCGTCGCGGTAGCGGTGGTAGTGGTCGACGGCGAGGTCACCGGTGTCGCCGCCGGCGGTCTTTCCCGGCGTGTGGCTGAAGGTGTCCCAGATGGACGGGGTACGTCCGTCCTCCCGCACCGCGCCCTCGATCTGGTACGCGGAGGTCGCGGAGCCCCAGAGGAAGGCGGAGGGAAAGGCCGCCGGGGTCACCGGCGTTGCGGAGTCAGACATGGAAGCGCTCCCATAGGAGGTCGTGGCGGACCTACGAGTCGGAGTGAGCAGGGGGGAAGGAGTGGGAAAGCGGGAAAAGCGGGAAAAGCGGGGAAAGCGGGACGAGCAGGGGCCGAGGCGTCGGTGGCCCGGCCCCCGGGAGGAAAGGGCTGTGCGGAGCAGGGAGGTTCGCGGGTCAGCCCTTGACCGCGCCCTGCATGATGCCGCCCACGATCTGCTTGCCGAAGACCGCGAAGACCAGCAGCAGCGGCAGCGTGCCGAGCAGCGCGCCCGCCATGATCAGGGACTGGTCCGGGGTGAAGCCGCGGCCGAGGCCCGCGACCGCGACCTGCACGGTCGGGTTGCCGGACTGGGTCAGGACGAGGAACGGCCACAGGAAGTCGTTCCAGGTCTGCACGAAGATCAGCATGCCCAGCACGGCCATCGCCGGCCGCGCCGCCGGGAACACCACGTGCCAGACCACGCGCCAGCTGCTCGCGCCGTCGACCCGGGCGGCCTCGATGATCTCGTCCGGCAGCGCCTGGAGCAGGTACTGCCGCATGAAGAACACACCGAACGCGCTCACCAGCGACGGGAAGATCACCGCCTGCAGCTGGTCGGTCCAGTCCAGCTTGGCGACCATCATGTACAGCGGGATCACGCTCAGTTGCGGCGGCACCATCATCGTGCCGATCACGATGAGCATCATCGCGTTGCGGCCCTTGAAGCGCAGCTTGGCGAAGGCGAACCCGGCGATCGTCGACAGGGTCACCACGGTGACCGCCGAAATGCCGGACACGATCGTGGTGTTGAGGAACGCCTCACCGAGGTTGGCGTCGGTCCAGGCGAGCTCCAGGTTCTTGAACAGGTTCGAGCCGAACCAGAACGGCGGCGGCGTCTCGGCCAGGCGCTGGTTGTCCCGGGAGGCGGCGATCGCGGTCCACACCAGCGGGAACAGCGAGACGATCGTGAACACGATCAGGATCGCGTACGCGATCGGACCGCCGTGCAGGGTGCCGCCGGCCCGCGCGGACTTCGGCAGACGGGAGCGCTTGCGCTCCTGGGCGGGCGTGGTCTCGGGGGGCGGGGGCGTCACAGTCGTCGTCACGGCCACAACTCCTTAACTGCTGGCGCGCAGCCGGCGCGAGATGACGTAGTTGATGATGCCGACGACGATCAGGATCAGGAACATCATCCACGCGATCGCCGAGGCGCGGCCCAGGTGCTGGTTGATCCAGCCCTGCTCGTACAGGTACAGGCCGAGCGTCTGGAACTGGTGCTCCGCGCCGCCGGACGCGCCCTTGTTGGCGTCGAACAGCAGCGGCTCGCCGAAGACCTGGCTCGCCCCGATCGTGGACACCACGACCGTGAACAGGATGGTCGGGCGCAGCGAGGGCAGCGTCACGTTCAGGAACTGCTGCCAGCGGTTGGCGCCGTCCAGCGCCGCGGACTCGTACAGGTCCTGCGGGATCGCCTGCATCGCGGCCAGGTAGATCAGCGCGTTGTATCCCGTCCAGCGCCAGATGATGATGGTCGAGACGGCGAACTGAGAGGGCCACTTGTCGCCCTGCCAGTCGACCGGGTCGATCCCGGCGAAGTCCAGCGCCCAGTTGATCATGCCGTAGTCACGCCCGAAGAGCAGCACGAACACCAGGGAGGCGGCGGCGATCGAGGTGGCGTACGGCGCGAGCATCGCGACCCGGTAGAAGGTCGAGGCACGCAGCTTGTAGTTGAGGATGTGGGCGATGCCCATCGCCATCAGCAGCTGCGGGACGGTCGCGATGACGCCGATGGTCAGCGTGTTCTGCGCCGCGTTCCAGAAGAACTCGTCGTCGAAGATCCGGGTGAAGTTGTGCAGCCCCACCCAATCCATGTCGGTCGGGGCGGTCAGCTCGACCTGGTGCAGCGAGGCCCAGCCGGTGTACACCAGCGGGAACAGACCGAAGGCGAGGAACAGCAGGAAGAACGGGGAGACGAAGGCGTACGGGCTCCAGCGCATGTCGCGCTGCCAGCGGCGGGACAGCTTTCGCCGGTGCCGCTCCTCCTGGCTTTCGGGCGCGGTGCTCCCGGGCGGGCGGCCCGGGGCCGCGCCCCCCTTGACGGGGGACGCGGCGGTGTCGTTGCGGGTGGACATTTAGGTCACTTGTCCAGGTTGTTGTCGATGGTCTTGGTGGCCGTCTCCCAGGCTTCCTCGGCGGACTTGCCCTTGGTGACGAGGATGACGCCGTTGTCCGTCAGACCCTGCTGGATGATCTGGTCCTTCGGGCCGATCACCTGGACGGGGATTTGCTGGGCGGCCTCGGAGAAGATCTCACCGATCGGGGCTTCACCGGTCATGTCGTTCTTGGCGCCGGTCACTTCCGGGCTGCCGAAGGCGGTCTGGGCGCTCGGGAAGCTGCCCTGCACCTCGAACAGCTTGGCCTGCTGCTCGGGAGCGGTCAGCCAGGCGACGAGCCGCTTGGCCTCGTCGACGTTCTTGGCGCTCTTGGGCACGCTCAGGAAGGAGCCGCCCCAGTTACCGGACTTGGGGGGCACGGCGACGTCCCACTTGCCGGCGGCGTCGGGCTGCGACTTGCCCTTGATGTAGCCGAGCATCCACGGCGGGCAGGCCATCGCGGCGAACTTGTTGTTGGAGATGGTCTGGTCCCAGGACGGCTGGAACTGCGTCTGGGCGCCGATCATGCCCTTCTCGGCGGCCTCGGCGGTCAGGTCGAAGGCGTCCTTGACGGCCGGGTTGGTCTTGTAGACGACCTCGCCGGAGGCGTCGTAGAACTTCTCCTCCTCACTGCTCAGGATCGCGTTGAGCAGACCGCCGGGGGAGTCCAGGAAGGTCGTGCCGTCGGGGGCCTTCTTCTGGTAGTCCTCGCCGACCTCGACGAACTTCTTCCAGTCGTCCTCCCACAGCTTGGCGACCTCCGCGCGGTCGGACGGCAGCCCGGCCTCCTCGAACAGGTCCTTGCGGTAGCAGATCGCCATCGGGCCGATGTCGGTGCCCAGGCCGACGGTCTGGCCGTCCTTGGTGGTGGCCTGCTCCCACTTCCACTCGAGCCAGTCGCTCTTGTTCACGCCCTCGGCCTTGGAGAGGTCCTCGAGCTTGTCGGACTGGGTGGCGACGATCTCCGCGATGTTGCCCACCTCGACGGCCTGGACGTCCTGCAGGCCGCTGTTGGTGGTGAGGTGGTTGAGCAGCGCCGGGTAGTAGTTCTCGTTGCGCTCGACAACGTTCTCGGCGATCTTGATGTCCGGGTTCAGCTTCTCGTACTCGGCGTAGAGACCGGCTTCCTTGAAGCCGAAGGTGCCGAACAGGCCCAGCGTGATCGTGGTCTTGCCCTCGCCGCCCGACGAGGAGTCGGAGCCACCGTCTCCACCGTCTTCGGCGCAGCCGGCCAGCAGCCCCGTGCCCAGCGACACCACGGCCGCGACGGCCACTGCCTTGCGGGTGAAGAGCTTCCCCCCGTTCGTACGCTGCCGAGAGAGGGGGAGGGTACGTGCTCGCATTGCGTCCTCCTGTTGCCCTGACGTGCCGACCCCCCGGCCAACGGCGTTGTTGGGCCCGTTTTCGTGCTGCGGCTCGGGCGGGGAACGTGCGGGTTGTGTATGTGTCAGGTACCGTGGGAGCGCTCCCACGAGTGATGTGTTGAAGGGTTGCGGGTCCGGGCGGGGGTGTCAAGGGAGCAGACGCGGTGAGATGCGTTCAGTTATCGGGCTGTTAACTGGAGGCCCGAAGCTCGCCGACGGGTGACCCGGGGCCCCGGACGGTACCCCTGGCAGGGGGCGCCGCCGTTCACTGGGCTGTTAAATTCCAGGCCAGCGTGACATACGACGGAAGGTGGGGCGTACATGGCAAGCCACGGAGCGCGGGGCCGCAGCGGAGGCCGCCCCACCCTCGAAGAGGTGGCGGTGCGCGCCGGTGTCGGCCGGGGCACCGTCTCCCGGGTGATCAACGGTTCGCCCCGGGTGAGCGACGCCACCCGTGCCGCCGTGGAGGCCGCCGTGGCGGAGCTCGGTTACGTCCCGAACACGGCTGCCCGCGCCCTGGCCGCCAACCGCACCGACGCGATAGCGCTGGTCGTGCCCGAGCCGGAGACCCGGTTCTTCGCCGAGCCGTACTTCTCGGGCATGCTGCGCGGCGTGGGGGCGGCGCTCTCCGACACCCGGATGCAGCTGCTGCTGATCTTCGCGGGCAGTGACCGCGAGCGACAGCGCCTCGCCGACTACCTGGCCGCGCACCGGGTGGACGGCGTGCTCCTGGTCTCCGTGCACGCCGACGACCCGCTGCCCGACATGCTCGCCCAGCTGGAGATCCCGGCGGTGATCAGCGGCCCGAGGTCCGCCGCGGAGACGCTGACCTCGGTCGACTCCGACAACTACGGCGGTGCCCGGCAGACCGTCGAGCACCTCGTCGGCCGGGGCCGGCACCGCATCGCCCACATCACCGGCCGCCTCGACGTGTACGGCGCGCAGCGGCGCATCGACGGCTACCGCGACGCCCTGCGCGACGCGGGCCACCCCGAGGACGACCTGATGATCGAGGCGGGCGACTTCTCCGAGGAGGGCGGCCGGCGCGCGATGGCTGCGCTGCTGGAGCGCCGCCCGGACCTGGACGCGGTCTTCGCCGCCTCCGACGTCACCGCCGCCGGCGCCCGGCACGCCCTGCGGGAGGCGGGCCGCCGTATCCCCGACGACGTGGCCCTGGTCGGCTACGACGACTCCGCCATCGCCCGCCACATGGACCCGCCGCTGACCAGCGTGCGCCAGCCCATCGAGGAAATGGGCCGCAGGATGATCGACCTCCTCCTCACCGAGGTCGCCGACCGCCGCCCGCCCGCCGCCCGGGAACTGGACCGGAGTCAGGTGGTCCTGGCCACGGAGCTGGTGGCGCGCGCGTCGTCGTAGCGCCGCCGGGGCGGGGCGTCCGCGGCGGCGGGGAAGGCACGCCGACGGGTACGCGCCACGCTTCTCGGCATGCCCGGGGCCCGGACCGAGGGCGGCGCTACGTCATTGCCGGCGCGGCCTCATCGGTGCCCGTGAGGGCGGGGGGGCGGGTGTCCGGGCACGAAGAAGGGCTGACCTGTGTTCTCAGGTCAGCCCTTGATCGTTCAGGGTGAGTGACGGGACTTGAACCCGCGGCATCCTGGACCACAACCAGGTGCTCTACCAGCTGAGCTACACCCACCATGGCCGCCATCGGTGGAGAGTGGGTCTTCCCCGACCGGCCGAGAAAAAGTGTACAGGGTCCGAAGGGGTGCTCGCGCCAGGGTTTCGCGGCGCCCGCCGGACGGCGCCCGGCGCGTGCCTACCGGGCAGGCAGGACGTGCTTCGCGGCGATCTCCTTCGCGGTGTCCGAGTCGGGGCCCGGCTGGGGGACGAAGACGGCCTCGCGGTAGTAGCGCAGCTCCGCGATGGACTCGCGGATGTCGGCCAGCGCGCGGTGGTTGCCGTTCTTCTCGGGGCTGTTGAAGTACGCCCTCGGGTACCAGCGGCGCGACAGCTCCTTGATGCTGGACACGTCGACGATGCGGTAGTGCAGGTAGTTCTCGAGGGCCGGCATGTCCCGCAGCAGGAAACCGCGGTCCGTGCCCACGGAGTTGCCGCACAGGGGGGCCCTGCCGGGCTCCTTGACGTGCTCCTTCACGTACGAGAGGACGCGCTTCTCGGCGTCCTCGAGCGTCGTGCCGTCCGCCAGCTCGTCGAGCAGCCCGGACGCGGTGTGCATCTGACGCACCACCTCCGGCATCGTCTCCACCGCCCCGCCCGGCGGGCGGATGACGATGTCGACGCCGTCGCCGAGCACGTTCAGCTCGGAGTCGGTGACGAGGGCGGCCACCTCGATGAGCGCGTCGTCGGACAGCGAGAGGCCGGTCATCTCGCAGTCGATCCACACCATGCGATCGTTCATATGTCTAACCTTACGGCGTGAGGGAGCGTGGGGGACCGGGCGGCCCCGCTTCGGGCCCGCCCGGTCCCCCACGCTCCCTCACGCCCGCCTCACGGCGCGCTGCGCTGGCCCGGCACGCTCGCCCGGGCCTGGATGTAGGCCTCCCGGGCCGGATCGGCCGAGGAGGCCGACGCCGCCAGCGAGGGACCGCCCAGAGCGCTCGCAGCCGCAGCGCGCCGCGACTGGTGCGGTACCGGGGCGTCCGGATGCAGCGCGGCGGGCGCCTGGCCGGGAGGGCCCGGGTGCCCGTGCAGGTGCGCCGGCCCGGGCGGGACGGCTCCCGGGGTGCTCGTCAGGCCGTCGGAGTCCTGGTGCCGTTCCGCATGGGGGCGCCGCGCGCGGTACGCGGCCCGGTAGGCGGCCGGGGACGAACCCAGCTGACGCCGGAAGTGGCCCCGCAGCGCGACCGGTGAGCGGAAGCCGCAGCGGCCCGCGACCTCGTCCACCGAGTAGTCCGACGTCTCCAGCAGACGCTGGGCCTGCAGCACCCGCTGTGTGATCAGCCACTGCAGCGGAGCGCTGCCGGTCAGTGAGCGGAAGCGGCGGTCGAACGTACGACGGCTCATGTACGCGCGTGCCGCCAGCGTCTCCACGTCGAACTGTTCGTGGAGGTGCTCCAGCGCCCAGGCGACGACCTCGGCGAGCGGGTCGGCGCCGATCTCCTCCGGTAAAGACCTGTCCAGATAGCGTTCCTGACCACCCGTCCGGCGCGGCGGGACGACGAGGCGCCGGGCGAGCGCGCCCGCCGCCTCGTTGCCGTGGTCCGTGCGCACGATGTGCAGGCACAGATCGATTCCGGCCGCCGTACCGGCGGAGGTCAGCACGTCGCCGTCGTCCACGAAGAGTTCCCGCGGATCGACGTGCACCGACGGATAGCGTTTCGCCAGCGTCGGCGCGTACATCCAGTGGGTGGTCGCCGGACGGCCGTCCAGCAGGCCGGCCGCCGCGAGCACGAAGGCGCCGGTGCACAGCCCGACGATGCGGGCGCCTTCCTCATGGGCCCGGCGCAGCGCCTCGAGCGCCTCCTGGGGTGGCGGCGAGGTGATCGAACGCCAGGCGGGCACGACAACGGTGCCCGCCCGCGCAATCGCCTCCAGGCCGTGGGGCGCGGTGAGTTCGAGACCCCCCGTGGTCCGCAGCGGGCCGTCCTCACCGGCACTCACCAGCAGGCGGTAGCGCGGTACGCCGGCGTCCTGCCGGTCGATCCCGAACACCGACAGCGGTATGGAACTCTCGAAGATGGGACCGCCGCCGAACAGCAGCACCGCGACGATCTCCTTGCGGCGTCGCCCGGTGAGTTTCCGGGCCGCGGCTTCCGGCGCGGCAGTGGAGTCGTGGCTCATACTGCTAAGCCCCCCTCGGTGGTCGCGGCTCCTCGGTTGTGTCGCACCTGCACGTTTCCCCTCGGTCCTGCACGAGTCCCCCGCCGTAAGACAGTCAAGATCGAATCTACTGTGTCCCGTCGTGCCCGGGTGGCCAGTTCAGCCCCCGGTGGATTGTCGACTTGGTAACTTGGCGTGAAGCATTCGATCACGAAGGGTTGCACTCGTGGGCCGTGCAGGGAAGTGCGCCTTGTCGCGGTGGCCAATCCACGTAGGGTGTCCGGGGTCCCCCGGACCCTTTCCGTGCAGGTCGAATGAGGGTTGGGGGGTGGTCGCACCCGTTGATGCACAGGTTGCGGAAGTTGGCTGAAAACATGCGGTCGCGTGCGCGGAAACCGGTCAAGCGACCGGTGTCTCCCCGCCGGGCCGGGGACCGGTCCGGCGGGGCCGTCGCGAGGTCCCTTCCGGGCCGGGCGGGGAGGGGCGGTCGGTGCGGCGGACCCGCTCCGGAGCCGGACGCGCAGGTGCTTCGTGCGGCGCGTCACGCGGGGTTCAGGCGTGGGCGGCGCCTCGGTCGCCACACCACCGGGGCCGGCACCCCGGCACGCCCCACTCTCACGGCTGGGCCCGTCCTGTGCAAACCGTCTGTACAGCGCAGCAACCATTGCGTGACGGGTACCCGCTCGGGCATGCTCCGGGATACCCGTCGGCCAGCGTGGACGGGATCTGCGCAAAGGAGGAATGCCGCCGTACCCTTGGGGGTAGGGGGTGGGGAAGATGATTCCCGGACACAGCTCCGACGCAGCCTGTCGCCCCTCCTGACAAGGATCACAACGCCGAGACAGCCATGGCCGGTCACGAATTCCTCGAACCCGCGGACCGCAAGCGACCCCTCGCCGACCCCACGGCCGCCGAGCCGGTGGGGGCCGAGCCCCTGGGGGCGGCTCAGTCGCGCCAGCCGTGCGATCCGGCGTTCCGGCACGGTGTCGTCGTCGGTTTCGACGGCTCCACCTCCAGTGAGCGCGCCCTCGCGTACGCGATCGGCATGGCCCGGCGCTTCGGCTCCGCACTGATCATCGTCCATGTCGCCAACCGGCTCCCGACCACGGTGTGGGCGGGCTGCGAACCCCCGGTCTTCGTCGACGTCCCCGACCATCGCACCGAGGTCCTCGGTCTCGAGCTCGCCTGCGCGGACTACCTCACCGAGGTGCCCTGGATCCTGGTCGAGCGCGGCGGCGACATCTGCCACGAACTCGAGGAGGTCGGCCGGGAGTACGAGGCCGACGCGATCGTCGTCGGCTCCACCCACGGTCTCGTCGGCCGGCTCTTCGGCTCCGTCGCCGGCCGCCTCGCCAAGCGGGCCCAGCGCCCGGTCGTGGTCATTCCCTGACGCGTGGGCGGGGCAGGGCGCTCGCCCCCGCCCACGCGGGTGTGCCTGGTGCCGTCGGGAGCCGGCCGGCCGCGCGACCGCTCGACGGTGACCGCCTACTCGACGGTGACCGACTTGGCGAGGTTGCGCGGCTTGTCGATGTCCCGGCCCAGGGCCAACGCCGTGTGGTAGGCGAGGAGCTGGAGCGGGATGCCCATGAGGATGGGGTCCAGCTCGTCCTCGTTCTTCGGGACGACGACCGTGTGGTCGGCCTTCTCCTGTTCACGGTGGGCGACGGCCATGATCCGGCCGCTGCGGGCCTTGATCTCCTCCAGGGCCGCGCGGTTCTTCTCCAGCAGATCGTCGTCGGGGACGATCGCGACGGTCGGCAGCGCGGGCTCGATCAGGGCCAGCGGGCCGTGCTTGAGCTCGGACGCCGGGTAGGCCTCCGCGTGGATGTAGGAGACCTCCTTCAGCTTCAGGGACGCCTCGCGGGCCACCGGGTAGCCCCGCACACGGCCGATGAAGAGCATCGAGCGGGCCTCGGCGTACTGCAGGGCCAGCTTCCTGATGTCCTCCTCCTGATCCAGGATCTCGGAGATCTGCCCCGGGAGCCTGCGCAGCCCCTCGATGATCCGCTTGCCGTCGCTCACCGACAGGTCGCGGGTGCGGCCCAGGTGCAGGGCGAGGAGGGCGAAGGCGACCGTGGTGTTGGTGAAGCACTTGGTGGACACCACGCACACCTCGGGCCCGGCGTGCACGTACATGCCGCCGTCCGCCTCACGGGCGATCGCCGAACCGACGACGTTCACCACGCCCAGCACCCGGGCGCCCTTGCGCTTCAGCTCCTGCACCGCCGCCAGCACGTCGTACGTCTCACCGGACTGGGACACCGCGACGTACAGCGTGTCGGGGTCGACGACCGCGTTGCGGTAGCGGAACTCGGAGGCCGGCTCGGCGTCGGCCGGGATGCGGGCCAGCTCCTCGATCATCTGGGCGCCGATCATGCCCGCGTGGTACGAGGTGCCGCAGCCGAGGATCTTCACCCGGCGGATCTGGCGGGCCTCCCGCGCGTCCAGGTTCAGGCCGCCGAGGCGCACGGTGGAGAAGCGGTCGTCGATCCGGCCCCGCAGCACCCGGTCCACGGCCTCGGCCTGCTCGTGGATCTCCTTGTGCATGTACGTGTCGTGGCCGCCCATGTCGTACGAGGCCGCCTCCCACTCCACGGTGGTCGGTTCGGCCGTCGTGCGGGTGCCCTCGGTGGTGTACGTACGGAAGTCGTCGGCCTTGAGGGTGGCCATCTCGCCGTCGTCGAGGGTGACGATCTGCCGGGTGTGCGCGACCAGGGCGGCTATGTCCGAGGCGACGAACATCTCCTTCTCTCCGATGCCCAGTACCACGGGAGAGCCGTTGCGGGCCACCACGATGCGGTCCGGGAAGTCGGCGTGCAGTACGGCGATGCCGTAGGTGCCCTCGATGATCCGCACCGTCTCGCGGACCTTGTCCTCCAGCTTCTCGGCCTGCGAGCGGGCGATCAGGTGGGTGAGGACCTCGGTGTCCGTCTCGGAGAGGAACTCGACGCCGTCCGCCTCCAGTTTGCGGCGCAGCTCACCGGCGTTGTCGATGATGCCGTTGTGGACGACGGCGACCTTGCCCTCGGCGTCCAGGTGCGGGTGCGCGTTCACGTCGGACGGGGCGCCGTGGGTGGCCCAGCGGGTGTGGGCGATGCCCGTGGTGCCCTTGAAGCGCGCCGGGACCTTCGCCTCCAGGTCACGCACCCGGCCCTTGGCCTTGACCGTCTTCAGACCGGTCGCCTTCGGGGACGTGAGGGCGATGCCCGCCGAGTCGTAGCCCCGGTACTCCAGACGCTGCAGGCCCTCGAGCAGCAGAGGGGCGACCTCACGCCTGCCGATGTATCCGACGATTCCGCACATGTGTGATGTTTTCCTAGCCGTAGACGATGCGCCGCAGCTGCCGGAGCGAGAGCTCGGGCGGGGCCACGGCGCGGTATCTGAGGTCCGCCTCGATCCGTTCGAAGATCGTCGCGTTCACCAGGCCCTGGGCCTGGAGTTCGCGGTGGCGGCGACGGACGAAGTCCTCGGTCGTCTCGTCGAAGTAGGCGAGCACGTCCTGGATCACCCGTAGCGCCTCGCCCCGGCTGAGGGGCGAGGACCGCGTCAGATGATCAACGAGTTCGTCGTGCACTCGATGATCCTGGGGTAAAGGAGGGGTTCACGCAAGAATCCTGCCCGATTCCGGGCAGAGTGGCGAGGGTGGGTGGGAGGCGGAGTGGGGCAGGGGGGACGGCCGGGCGCACGGCCCGGTACGCCGCCGGGCTGCATGCGCTTGAGGACCGCCTGTTTGGCCTGGGTGAACTCCTCGTCCGTCAGTATCCCGGCGCGGTGCAGTTCGCCCAGTTTGGGGTCCAGCCAAGGTGAGCCCAAAAGCCGCCACGGGATGATCTTGGGGCTGTGATCGCCTGTCGTTCCTCTACCACCGTGCTCCGGTGCGCGTCCTGGATTCCGTGCTTCTGATCTTCTCGGTGTTGCGGCCCGGACATGATCGCGCGGGCGCGTCAGGCGCCTTCGTATGGGCTGGGCGTCGAGTGGGGTGGGGATGACCTCGATCGAGAGGTCCGCGTACCCGCGGTTCAAGCGGCTGATCACCGCGCGTGAGCTGCATGTGTTCTTCACTCCCGGCGAGGAGGAGCGGGCCTGGGTCGAGGAGGTCACGGACTCCGACGAGCATCAGCTCGCCCCGTTGGTCGCGCTGAAGTCGTATCAGCGGACGGGCGGGGTCGAGTAGGAGCCATGCAGCGAGTGCAGTTTGCCGTCGCATGATGTGACACTTGGGTTGAGCTGGCCGACCTCGTTGCGGCTGTGTGGGCGGGTCAGTCTTCGTTTTCGCCATGCGCCGCGGTGGTCGTCTCTCGGTGTTTGCGTAGTTCGCGGTACAGCGTGGAGCGGCTGATGCCGAGGTCGGCGGCGACCTGTTCGGGGATGGCGCCGTCCTTGATCCGCTGGGCGGCTCCGGCGCGGGTGGTCGCGTTGAGCTTCGCTGGGCGTCCGGTCGGCAGTCCGCGGGCCTGCTTGGCGGCGCGGGCGCCGGCGGCGCGCTCCAGCATGTAGATCCGTTCCATCTGGGCGAACATCGCCAGCAGTGCGATGGCCATGTCGGTGCCGAGGCCCTGCTCGCTGGTGTAGACGGCGAGTTTGTCGCCGAGGGTGCGCAGGAAGATGCCGCGCTCGGTGAGGTCGTGGACGAGGTTGAGGGTCTCGCGCATGTTGCGGCCGAGCCGGTCCAGGGTGAGGACGTTGATCCGGTCGCCGGGCCGCGCGAAGCCGAGCAGGGCGGTCAGGCCTTCGCGGTCCATGTTCGTGCCGGTGCGCTTGTCGACGTAGATGTGCTCCTCGGCGACTCCCGCATCGCGGACCGCGTCGATCTGCCGGTCGAGATCCTGAGCGGTTGTGCTGACACGGCAATATGCGAGATCCGTCCCGCGACTGTCCCACAACTTGACGCCGTGACATGGGTTTTGACCAAGCCTTATGGCGCCAGCTTCTGACACAAGGCGACCTGCGGGAATGTGATCACGGTCCGACGGCTGGCGGCCTGTGTCATATCCATGCTTGTGACACCCCGGTCACCAGTGCTTCGGCCCGTCCACCGCCCGCTTCTCCAACGCCGAAGCGAGGTTGTTGCGAGTCGTGCAGGTGACAGGGTGGTCGCCGCCCAGCACCCGCGCCATGTCGGTGAGGGTCTGCTTGTACAGCGGGATCGCCCGCCCCAGATCCCCCGCCGCCTGGTAGGCGCCGGCGAGGTTGTTGCGGGAGGTCAGGGTGTCGGGGTGGTCCTTACCCAGCACCCGCGCCATGTCGGTGAGGGTCTGCTTGTACAGCGGGATCGCCCGCCCCAGATCCCCCGCCGCCTGGTAGGCGCCGGCGAGGTTGTTGCGGGAGCCCAGGGTGTTGGGGTGGTCCTTACCCAGCACCCGGGTGCGGTCGGTGAGGGTCTGCTCGTACAGCGGGATCGCCCGCCCCAGATCCCCCGCCGCCTGGTAGGCGTAGGCGAGGTTGTTGCGGGAGGTCAGGGTGTCGGGGTGGTCCTTACCCAGCACCCGCGCCATGTCGGTGAGGGTCTGCTCGTACAGCGGGATCGCCCGCCCCAGATCCCCCGCCGCCTGGTAGGCGCCGGCGAGGTTGTTGCGGGAGCCCAGGGTGGAGGGGTGGTCCTCACCCAGCACCCGGACGGTGTCGGTGAGGGTCTGCTCGTACAGCGGGATCGCCCGCCCCAGATCCCCCGCCGCCTGGTAGGCGCCGGCGAGGTTGTTGCGGGAGCCCAGGGTGTTGGGGTGGTCCTTACCCAGCACCCGGACGGTGTCGGTGAGGGTCTGCTCGTACAGCGGGATCGCCCGCCCCAGATCCCCCGCCGACTCGTAGGCGCCGGCGAGGTTGTTGCGGGAGGTCAGGGTGGAGGGGTGGTCCTCACCCAGCACCCGGACGGTGTCGGCGTGGGCGCGTTGGAGGTATGTGGTGGTGCGGCCGGGCTGGCCCTGGTTGCCGAGGAAGAGTCCGGTTTCGTTGAGGATGCGGACGGTGGTTGTGGTGTCGGTGTCGGGGGTGGTGTGCTCGGTGAAGGCGTCGACGTGGGGGAGGAGGGTGCGCCAGGTGGGCCAGGTGGCAGGGGTGTCGTAGGTGGGGGCAGGGCGGTGTGCAGGCAGTTGGTGGCCTGTTGGCGGGCTTGGTCGATGAGGGTGGGGGTGCGGTGGGGGTCGTCGGGGTCGGGGGTGCGGGCGAGGGCCTGGACGAGCCGGTGGACGGCGAGGGTGCCGGTGGCGGGGTCGGGGGTGATCATGCTGTAGGCGGTGAGCAGGCCGAGCGCGGCGTTGCGCGTGGGCGGGTCGGCGGGGCCGGTGTCGAGCAGGGTGGTGGGGATGTTCTCGGGGGCGTACCAGGCGAGGGTGCGTAGCAGGTCGGCGGCGTGGGGTTGGAGGGTGGTGATGCGGTCGAGGGTGATGTTCCAGATGCGGGCGATGGTGCGTTGTTCGGGGGTGGTGGCCGCGCCGTGGCGGTACATCGCTGCCGGGTGTTCGGCGAGCAGGTTGAGGTAGGCGCGGGGGGTGGTGAGCGGGTTCTGGGCGAGGTAGGCGGCGGCCTGTTCGATGGCAAGGGGGAGGTGGCCGAGTTCTTCGCACAGGTCGGCGGCGCCGTCCAGGTCCCGTCCGGGGTGCTGGGTGGTGGTGATGCGGGTGAGTAGGGCGAGGGACTCGGTCGCATCGAGGACGTCGAGGCGGACCAGTGTGGCCGCGTCGCTCCAGATGGTGGCGAGGCGGCTGGTGATCAGGAAGCGTCCGCCTCGGGCGCGGGTGATCAGGTCGGCGATGTGGGCGGGGTCGTTGACGTTGTCCAGGACGATCAGCCAGCCGGTGTGGGTGGCCAGCCACTGCAGGCCCCACTGGGCGAGTGCCTGGTCCGGCAGGGCGGTGGCCAGGGCGGGCTGGAGGGCGGTGGTGAGGTCGGCCAGGCCCTGCTGGATGGCTGCGGGACTGTCGGCAGTGATCCACCGGATCGGGGTGTGGCCGTGGGGGCGGGTGGCGGCCCAGTGGGCGGCCAGGGCGCTCTTGCCGATCCCGCCGAGCCCGTGGACCGCCTGGACCAGGGCTGCGCCGGGGGTGGCGAGGGCGGCATCGAGGCGGTCGAGTTCGTTGCCGCGTCCGACGAACAGGCCGGGCCGGTAGGGCAGGTCGTCCAGGCCCGCCGGGGCGTCCACCTCGGCGGGCGGCCGCAGTGCGTCGGGCGGCAGCTGCACGGTGGAGGTGTAGATGCCGGTGTTGACGAATGCGCGGTCGCTGCCGGTGACGGTGGCGTTCCCGCTGTGGAGTACCTCCTGCCACGTGCCCGTCGGCGCAGCCGGGGCGGTGCTGGTGCCGGGGCGGTCCTTGCGCCGTGGCCATCGGAACATGCCGTCCCCCTGGATTTCCTTGATCAGTTCTGGTGGTGGCAGGGCCGGTCTATTCGTTGACGATGCCGCTGACGGCGCTGGAGCCCGCTCCGGTGGCCTCCGCGTCCCCGGTGTGCACGGCCCGCGCCGGGCCCGGGCGGCCGCCCCCGGTATTCTTGATGCCGCTGGTCGCACTGCCCCCGTCGCGGGCCACCGCCCGGCCCGTCGCGACGGCCGTGCCACCGGCCGAAGCGGCGACGAAGGACAGCAGTTCGCGTAGTTCGGCGGCGGCGCGCTCCCGTCCGGCCTCGTCGAGCTCCTCCAGCAGGGTCTCGAACCGCGCGGCCCACACGCCTTCCTGCCGCAGCCGCTGCGCGGCCACATCCGCCGGAGCATCCGGCGCCAGAACAACCCGCGCGGTCTGATCCAGGCGGTCGAGCTCGGCTGCCGCACGTGCGGTGTCGGCGCGGCCGAAGATCTCTCCCACCCGGCGCCGCAGCCCCGTCCACGCATCGGTGCCCGCGGCCTGGACCACCGCACCGCCGCCCGCCGCCGCCAACGCGGCCAGAGCCTCCGCCAACATGCCCCACCCCTTCTTCTCGCCTGCGCGGGCCGGCCATCCCGCCGGACCCCGAAAATCACATAACGTACACCCATCCACACGTCTGGTAGCCGCGCATGGTTCCCGTCCCTTCTGTATCGGGACCGGGTTCCCCGCCCGCCCCGGCCCGCGTGATCCTGACGTCCAAGGATGCCTACGGCTACCGGGACCTGAAGGGCGAGGCATGGTGGAGGCTGGCCCGCTGGCTGTGGGACCGCTGCTGGTCGGGCAACGAGCGTCCGATCGCCCTGTTCGACCTCGCGACCCTGCGCCTGGTGGAGAACAAGGTGCTGCTGCCCGGCGCCACCGTCCTCGAACGCCTGGTCCCCTCCGTCCGCGAGCGCACCAACCGCAAGACTTGGCGCATGCTGGCCGCCCAGCCGGATGCCGCTCAGCGGGCCGCCCTGAGTGCGCTGCTGCCGGTCGAGGACAGCCGCCGTACCTCCAGGCTGGACCGGCTGCGCCGCTCCCCGCGCGACATCACCGGTCCCGGCGCGGGCAAGGCCATCGACCGGTTCATCGAACTGAACAAGCTCGGCGCCGCCGGCTGGGACCTGGCCGCGATCCCCGCCGGCCGCCTCACCGCGCTGTCCCGCTACGCCTCCCAGGTGCGCGCCCGCGCGGTCGCCGACCTTGCCGAGCCCCGCAGGACGGCCACCCTGGTGGCGTTCGCCGCCGCGATGCGCACCCGTGCCGCGGACGAGGCGATCGAGGTCTTCGACCTGCTGATGTCCGACCTGGCCCGCACCTCCGCGCACCTGGCCGCCCGGCAGCGCATGCGCACCCTGGGCGACCTGGACTCCGCCGCCCTGATGTTGCGCGAGGCGTGGATCACCCTCAGCCATGCCGCCGAGCCCGAGCAGGACGTACGCGGCGGCTTCGACCTACTCGACATCACCGCCCTGCACCAGGCCGCGCGCACCGTCGGCGAACTCGCCCGCCCGGAGGCCGAGACCATCGCCGCCGAGCTGACCGCCCGCTACCGCACCATCAACCAGCCCCTGCGCCGTCTGGCCAAACACCTCAATCTGGAGGGCGTCGACGAGGCCGGTCCCCTGATGGAGGCGCTCAGGTTCCTGCCGAAGTCCGAACGCAGGAACCCCACCCGAGGGTCGCTCACTTCATCCACGCGGCACAGAGAACGGCCAGCTCAACCTGGGTGTCACATCATGTGACACCAAACTGCACTCTCTGCCACAACTCCTGCTCGACCCCGATGGGGTGCTTCCCGAAGGCGTACGACGGCCGGAGCAGGTGGTGGAGTTCGTGCGCCGGGCGGTGGAGCTGCCGGAGAGCACGCTGCCGGTGTGCGCGTCGGGCCGCACGGCGGAGCGGCACCGGTCGTGGGTGCGTGAGCGGTGCGGGGTCCGCTATGACGGCCAGGCCGCACGTTTGCTCGCCGGGGACACGATGCGGGTGGCGGCGGCGTCGTCGAAGAACAACCCGGCGGACCTGATCGACATCGCGCTGGAGAAGCTGGTCGAGGCCAATCTGGAGATACCGCGGTTCTCCACGCTGGACGCGATGGCCTCCACGGTGCGGGGCCAGGTCAACGAGGAGATCCTGGCCGGAATCCGGGGCCGGACGGCCGAGGAGGAGCGGCGCCGGCTGCTGGGGCTGCCGGATGTGATCGGGCTGGACCGCAAGACGTTGTTCAACGCGCTCCAGCAGAACCCGGGCCGGGCGACCTGGTCGCACTTCAAGCGGCTCAAGGACCATCTGGAGTGGGTGGATGGGCTCGGCGACACGGCGAAGTGGCTGGAGCAGGTCGCCTCGACGAAGGTCGCGGACTTCGCCGGCGAGGCGGAGGCCCAGGACGCCGCCACCTTGAAGGACTACACCGAGGACAAGCGGGCGGCGCTGATCGCGTGTCTGGCCGCCAAGGCCCGTATGCGCGCCCGGGATGAACCGCCCCGCCTTTCTGCCCTGCTCGAAGGAGATGCCTGCCAACGCCTTTAGGGGGACCGTCAGTTCGCCCAGTGTCCGGCGGAGCAGCCCGACATTCCTGTCCCGGCCGGGCGTCAGCCGCAGGGTGTCACCGGCGTAGACCCAGATCCCGTCCTTCTGGATGATTTCCGCCATGGGGCGATTGTTCCACCGGATCCGTGGACGGGTGGTCTGCGCATGATGAGCGGGCGCCGGCCGGGGACGAACCGACGGCGGGCACCCCGAAGGACCGTACTCCGGGGTGCCCGCCTGTTCCCGGGTCAGAACCCGGCGAGGGGGTTCTTCAGGGTGCCGACCAGCTGGAGCGCGCCGGACGGGTCCGTGAGGTCCACCATCTGCCTGTTGTCGCGTAGTTGGAGCCTGTTGAGACAGGACAGCGCGAACTCGGGGGCGAACATGTCGTACTGGGCGAACTTGTCGCCGAGTTCGGGCACCGACGCCTGGTACTCGCGGGTGATCTCCGCGACCGTCCGCCAGAAGTCGTCCTCGGTGAGGACGTTCCCGGTGGCGAGGTCTGCGGCCAGGAAGCGGAAGAAGCAGTCGAAGACGTCCGTGAGGATCGACAGCAGCTTCTTGTCCTCCGGTACCTCCACGCGGATGCGGGAGACCTCCGGCGGCAGCACCGCGTCCGGGTCCATCACCGCGATCTCCTCGGCGATGTCCTTGTAGACCGCGCGCCGCACCACCCCGTCCTCGAGCACGAGGATCACGTTCTCGCCGTGCGGCATGTACACCAGGTCGTAGGCGTAGAAGCTGTGCAGCAACGGCGTGTAGTAGGCGCGCAGGTAGTGCCGCAGCCACTCCACGGGGGTGAGCCCGGACCGCTCGATCAGCACGCCCGCGAGGGACGTTCCCTCGTGGTCCACGTGGAGCAGGGAGGCCATCGTGACGAGGGACTCGCCCTGGCGCAGCGACGGCACCGGGCTCTCCCGCCACAGTGCGGCCAGCATCTTGCGGTACGGCGAGTAGCGGTCGGTGGCCTTCTCGTACTCCAGATGCCGGTAACCGACCGCCGCCCGCTCCCGGATGACCGACAGGCCCGTGGACCGCAGCACCGGGTCGCCGTCGATCAGCTGGGCCAGCCAGTCGTTGATCGCCGGCGTGGCCTCCATGTACGCGGCCGAAAGCCCGCGCATGAAGCCCATGTTGAGGACGGACAGGGCCGTCTTCACATAGTGCTTGTGGGGGTTCGACCGGTTGAAGAAGGTGCGGATGGACTGCTGGGCCAGGTACTCGTCGTCGCCCTCGCCCAGGCACACCAGGTGGCGGCGGGCGACCTCGGCGGCGAAGGTGACGGTGAGCTTGTTCCACCACTGCCAGGGGTGGACGGGGATGAGGAGGTAGTCGGCCGGGTCGAGCCCCTGTTCCGTGAGCGTGCGGTGGAAGCGCCGGACGGTCTCCTCGCCCAGCTCCTGCCGCAGGAACGACGCGTACTCGATGCCGACGCCGGCGGTGAACGCCGCCCGTGAGCGGTGCGCGGCCAGCCACACCAGCCGCACCGGGTTCGCCGTCTCCGGCGCGTAGGTCCGGTACTCGTGGATGCCGAAGCCGAGCCGCCCGTTGTTGGCGACGAAGCAGGGGTGGCCCTCGGTCATGCCGGTCTCGACGGCCTGGAAACCGGCGTCCACCAGCTCGGCCGAGGTGACGGCGGGCTTGGCCAGCTTGTAGCAGGTGCCGGAGAGGGTGGAGGAGATCTCCTCCAGGTACACCGGCAGGACCTCGTCGCTCAGCCCCAGCGACTTCTTCAGCTCGACGAAGAAGTCCATTGCGGTCAGGGGGAGTTCGGTTCCACCGCGGTGCCGGGTGATCGAGCCGGCGGTGACCTGCCAGTGGTCCAGGGCACGACGCACGGCGGTGAAGCGGTACTCGGTCAGCCCGTCGTCGCTGCGGACGACGTACGCGTCCGTCCCCGCATCCGGGCCTGCGGGTTCCGGGGCGAGCAGCCGCTCGTGGGAGAACTCCGCGAGCGCCTTGCGGATCAGCAGGCGGTTGGCCGTCTCCCAGCGTTCGGGGGTCAGATGGTCCACGGCGCCGGTGGGGCTCGTGTCGTCGAGGCTCGTGCCGGCGGGGCTCATACACTCACCCCCGTGGCCGCGGCGAACTGCTGACGGGTGCAGAAGCTCAGCAACGCCTTCTTCTCCGGCTTGTCGATCTCGCGTACGGGAACGAATCCCACGGCCTCGTTCAGGGCCTGGACCGCCTTGTTGGACACGTCCGGTTCGACGACGACCCGCAGGGCCGCCGGGTCGTCGAAGATGTGCGCGAGGACGGCGGTGATCACGGCCCGGGTGAAGCCGTGCAGCGGGGTGCCGGTCGGCGCGACCAGGAAGTGCATGCCGACGTCGCCGGACTCCGGCTCGTACAGACCGGCCAGTTCGCGGTGGGCGGGGTCGTACGTCTCCATCAGGAAGGCGGGGGTGCCGTCGTGCAGGCCCAGCAGGGCGTGGTGGTGCTCGTCGGCCGCGATCCGCAGGTACTCGCGCTCGACGTCCGCCGGTCCGGCGTCCTGCATCATCCAGAAGGCCGCCTTGGGGTGGGTGACCCAGCCGTGCAGCAATTCGGCGTCCTTCAGCGGGTCGAGCGGGCGGACCCCGAAGGTGCCCAGCGCGGTCCGCAGGCCGGTCTCGGTGGTGCTCATACCGTGAACTCCTGGAAGGCGACGGACTTCTCGACGGGGTAGTACTCGGTGCCGAGCAGCTCCCGGATGATGCAGCTGTTGCGGTAGGGGCCCATGCCCAGGTCGGGGCTGGTGACGCTGTGCGTGTGGACGCCCGCGTTCTGCAGGAAGACGCCCCGGCCGGTGACGTCGACGGCGTAGTTGCGGGTCACGTCGAACCGGCCGTGGGCGTCGAAGCGGAGGCGTGCGCGGACCGGGTCGAGGAAGGCCGGCGGCTCGTAGTGGTAGCCGGTGGCCAGCACCAGGCCCTCGGTGCGGATCTCGTAGTCCTTGTCCTGCTCGTCCTGGTGGAAGCCGAGCGTGTACCCGCCGTTCTCGTGACGCGCGGCGGTCAGCGTGGAGTTGGTGAGCAGCCGGGTGGGGACGGGCCTGCCGCCGCCGCTGACGTTCTTCTGGTACAGCAGGTCGAAGATCGCGTCGATCAGCTCCGAGTTGATGCCCTTGAACAGACCCTTCTGCTGCTTCTCCAGCCGGTAGCGGGTCTCCTCGGGCAGTGCGCGGAAGTAGTCGATGTAGTCCGGGGACGTCATCTCCAGGGTCAGCTTGGTGTACTCCAGCGGGAAGAACCGCGGAGAGCGCGTGACCCAGTTGAGCCGGTAGCCGTGGACGTCGATCTCGGAGAGGAGTTCGTAGTAGATCTCGGCGGCGCTCTGCCCGCTGCCGACGACCGTGATCGACTCCTTCCGCTGCAGCTCCGCCTTGCGGTGCATGTACTGCGCGTTGTGGAACAGGTCGCCGCCCAGGCCCCGGCACACCTGAGGCACGAACGGCACGGTTCCGGTGCCGAGCACCAGCCGCCGGGCGCGGTAGGTGTCGCCCGCCCCGGTCCGTACGGCGTACAGGCCGTCCGCCTCGTCGTACGTCACCTCGGTGACGCTGGTGGAGAAGCGGATACTGCTCAGCTGCGAGGCGGCCCAGCGGCAGTAGTCGTCGTACTCGACGCGCAGCGGGTAGAAGTTCTCGCGGATGTAGAACGGGTACAGTCGGCCCTTCTCCTTCAGGTAGTTGAGGAAGGAGTACGGGGACGTCGGGTCGGCGAGGGTGACCAGGTCCGACATGAACGGCGTCTGGAGGTGGGCGCCGTCGAGGAACATCCCGGCGTGCCACTCGAAGTCCGGCTTGGACTCCAGGAAGACGCCGCTCAGTTCCTCGATGGGTTCGGTGAGGCAGGCGAGGCCGAGGTTGAAGGGGCCGAGACCGATTCCCACGAAGTCGTAGGCGGTCTCCGGGGCTTCAGGATGCGACGCGGTCAAGGGGCTCTCCCAGGTACTGCTCGGCGTGGCCGGCGATCAGGTCGAGGACGGCGGTGATGTCGGCCGTCGTGGTCTCGGGGTTCAGCAGGGTGAACTTCAGGTAGTGGCGTCCCGCGACCTTGGTGCCCGCGACGACCGCGTCACCGGAGGCGAACAGGGCCTTGCGGGCGTAGAGGTTGGCGCGGTCGATGCTCGCGGGATCGGTGACGGCGGCCGGTACGTACCGGAAGACGAGCGTGGACAGCGACGGCTCGACGACCACGTCGAAGCGCGGGTCGGCGGCGAGCAGCCGCCAGCCGTCCCGGGCCAGGTCGCAGACCTCGTCGAAGAGCCGGCCGATGCCGTCGGCGCCCATCACACGCAGCGTCATCCACAGCTTCAGCGCGTCGAAACGGCGGGTGGTCTGCAGGGACTTGTCGACCTGGTTGGGGATGCGCTCGGTCACCATACGGCGTGGGTTGAGGTACTCCGCGTGGTAGGTGGCGTGCCGCAGCGTGGCCGCGTCACGGACCAGTACGGCGGACGAACTCACCGGCTGGAAGAAGGACTTGTGGTAGTCGACGGTGACCGAGTCCGCGTGCTCGATGCCGTCGATGCGCTCCCGGTGCTTCAGCGAGGCGAGCAGCCCGCAGCCGTATGCGGCGTCCACGTGCATCCAGACGCCGTGCTGCGCGCACAGTCCGGCGATCTCGGGCAGCGGGTCGATGGAGCCGAAGTCGGTGCTGCCGGCGGTGGCGACGACGGCCATGGGGACCTGGCCGTCGTCGGCGCAGCGCGCCAGTTCGCGGGCGAGGGCCACGGTCTGCATCCGCTTGTCGTGGCCGACGGGGATCGGCACCACGGCGTCCGGTCCGAGGCCGAGCAGTTTCGCGGACTTCTGCACGCTGAAGTGGCTGACCTCGGAGGTGAAGACGCGCAGTTTCCCGAGGTCACGGGTCTTCGCCTCCTCGCGGGCCAGCAGCAGCGCCTGGAGGTTGGACTGGGTGCCGCCGGAGGTGAACACCCCGTCGGCGGCGGCGCCGAGGCCGATCCGGGCGGCGGTCCAGTCGATCAGTTTCCGCTCGATGAGGGTGCCGCCGGCCGACTGGTCCCAGGTGTCCAGGGAGGAGTTGACGGCGGAGAGCACGGCCTCGCCGAGCACGGCCGGGATGACGACCGGGCAGTTGAGGTGGGCGAGGTAGCGGGGGTGGTGGAAGTAGATCGCGTCCCGGAGGTAGACGTCCTCCAACTCGTCCAGTGCCGCGGTGGTGTCGTGCAGCGGCCGGTCGAGATCGATCCGCTCGATGGCGGGGGCGAGGCCGCCGACCGTGACTCCGGTGAACGGGCGCTCTGTGGTGGCGAGTTTGGCTGCCACCCGCTCGACTCCTTCGGTCACGGAGCGGCGATAGTGCTCCGCGGTGGTGTCGTTGAGCAGGTGCGAGCGCATGTGGGGGCCTCCGGTGGGGACGGTCCGGTGCGGGGAGGGAGCGGGCGCGCCGCAGTGCGGCCCGTTTTACTTAGGTGAGCCTAACCTAATGGTCTGCGTTTCATTCCCGTTACCACGGTGACCGTCGTCACTGCGTCACGAGGGGTGGGGCGGGGGACGGCCGGACTCGTCGCCAACGCTCTTCGCACAGCTGTTCCTCCGTCAGGCCGCGGCGCCAGTACCCGGCGAAGGTGACGCGGCGGCGGCCGAGACCGCACTCGCCGACGAAGTGCCGCCGCAGCTGCCTCACGCTGCCGGACTCGCCCGAGAGCCGCACGTACGGTCGCTCGGCGGGCGGGAGTCCGGCGCCGGGGGCGCGGAGGCTGCCGTCGCGCGGGCCGTCCAAGGCCATGGGGGAGTCCTGGACGGCCCCGGCGCCGCCGCCCGCGTCCCGCACGAACCAGGGATCCGGGCCTCGTCGTCGGTCGCCGGGTCCTGGATGCCGCCGGCGTCCGTCCGCAGGTTCCGCAGGGTGTACGACCGCATCACCGCGCGGACGTCGTCGGGGAGTTCGCGCCAGCCCTGCCACCACCCGTCACCGAGCCCGACCGGCACGACCGGCTCCTCCTGCCCCGGGTGCGGCAGGAACAGGGACAGGGACTGGTCCAGTCCGTCGGACCGGAACGCGTGCAGATCGGTCCCGGTGAAGGTGACCCGGACCAGGGACGGACCGAGCCGCCTCGTTCCGGCGACCTGGAGGGAGAAGAAGCGGAACGGGGCGGCTACGGCTGTGGTCACGTACGGCTCCGGTGACGGGGCGGACGGGAGGATTCGGACGACGGGTCAGCTGACCTTCTCGGCCTTCTCGATGGCCTCGGCGAGGGCCTCGATCTGCGGCACGCACTTGTCGTAGGACAGGATCGGTTCGGCGGAACGCCCGATGACCTGGCCTGCCTCGACCGCGGGCAGCTTCTTCCAGGTCGCCTCGGTGATGTCGGCGGGCTGCATGGCCGAGGTGCGGTCGTCCATGATGATGAGGTCGGCCTTGTGCTTGTCGACGTTCTCCCAGCTCAGGCTCTCGAACCAGCCGCCGGTGGGCTCCTTGGCCTTCTCCGTCGGCTCGACGAAGTTCACGCCGAGGGCCTTGTAGTACTCCAGGTCGACCGAGAAGTTCGTGCCGGAGACGTAGAACAGTTCCGCACTCGCCGAACCGGCCATCACCTTGATGTCGGGGTTGGCCTTCGCCGCCTGGCGCAGCCGCTCCGAGGCCTCCTCGAAGCGCTTCTTCGCATCGGTGACCTTCGCGGCCTTCATATCGCCGCCCAGCGACTCGGCCAGCTCCCCCATGCGCTCCAGCGACGCGGTCAGCTGGCGGTCGTAGACGGAGATGGCGACGCTCGGCGCGAGCTTGGCGATCTTGTCCTTGGACGTCTCGGGGACGAACCAGAGGGTGCCCGCGTCGTCGAAGGTGGTGGTGAGCAGGACGTCGGGGGCGAGGGTCGCGTACTTCTCGACGTTGAACTGGTCCCAGACGTTGCCCAGGATGGTCACCTTGCTGATGTCCAGGTCGCCGGCCTGGACGTCGGCCTTGCCGTCCTTGGTCCTCGTCGGGCCGAAGACACCCTTGACCTCGACGCCGTAGTCGTGGAGGGCCGCGGCGACACCCGTGAACGCGACGATGTTCGCGGGCACCTTGTCCAGCTTCACCGTCGTGCCGCGGTCGTCCTTGAAGGACCAGGGGCCGGACCCCTTGTCCACCGCCGACGCGTCCGAGTCACCGCTTTTCGTCTCCTCGCCCCCGCAGGCGACGAGCACGGCACCGAGTCCGAGGGCGCCACCGGCGGCGAGGATGCCTCGACGGGAGAAGCGGGCGGTTCTGGCGTTCGACATGGGCGGGTCTGCTTTCGTGCGTACGGAGCCGTGGGGTGCAGGCTTGCGGCGCCTCGGATCCGAGGCATGGTTTAGGTTAGCCTAACCTCATGACATGTCCAGAGGGAGTCTGGTCTTCCTCGCCCCCCGGAACGGCGGCGACGCCCGTGGCGAAGGGGGTGAGCGGGCGGGCCGGGGTCACCGGGCCGCCCGTCTCCCGAGCCGTCGGTCCTTCGCCGGCCTGTTGCGTCCGCCGCGTCCGTCAGCCCGTCGGCAGCCCCAGCTCCCGGGCGATCAGCATCCGCTGTACCTCGCTCGTGCCCTCGCCGATCTCCAGGATCTTGGAGTCGCGCCACATGCGGGCCACCGGGTACTCGTTCATGAAGCCGTAGCCGCCGTGGATCTGGGTGGCGTCACGGGCGTTGTCCACCGCGACCGTGGACGAGTACAGCTTGGCCAGCGCCGCCTCCTTCTTGAAGGGTTCACCGGCCACCAGGCGGCTCGCCGCGTCGCGCCAGGCCAGGCGGGAGGTGTGGGCCTTCATCTCCATGTCCGCGATCTTGAACTGGATGGCCTGGTGGGCGCCGATCGGACGGCCGAACGCGTGCCGCTCCTTCGCGTACCTCACCGACTCGTCCACACAGCCCTGCGCCAGCCCCGTGCCCAGTGCCGCGATGGCGATCCGTCCCTCGTCGAGGATGCGCAGGAACTGGGCGTAGCCCCGGCCCTGTTCGCCCAGCAGGTTCGCGGCCGGGACGCGGACGTCCTGGAAGGACAGCTCCCGCGTGTCCGAGGCGTTCCAGCCGACCTTCGAGTACGGGGCCGCCACCGTGAGGCCCGGGGTGCCCGACGGGACGACGACCGCCGAGATCAGCGGCCTGCCGTCCGGCTTCCGGCCGGTGACCGCCGTCACCGTGACCAGGCCCGTGATGTCCGTGCCCGAGTTGGTGATGAAGCACTTCGTGCCGTTGATCACCCATTCGTCCGTCGTCTCGTCCAGGCGGGCCGTGGTGCGGGTCGCGCCCGCGTCACTGCCGCCGTCCGGCTCCGTCAGGCCGAACGCGCCCAGGATCTCGCCGGAGCACAGACGGGGCAGCCACGCGCGCTTCTGCTCCTCGGTGCCGAAGAGGTGCAGCGGCATCGCGCCCAGCGAGACACCGGCCTCCAGGGTGATCGCCACCGACGAGTCCACCCGGGCCAGTTCCTCCAGCGCCACGCCCAGCGCGAAGTAGTCGCCGCCCATCCCGCCGTACTCCTCCGGGAACGGCAGGCCGAACAGGCCCATGCGGCCCATCTCGCGGACGATCTCGTACGGGAACTCGTGCCGCTCGTAGAAGTCACCGATCTTCGGCGCCACGACGTCGTGCGCGAACTCCTCGACCGTACGGCGGAGTTCTTCCAGTTCGGGGGAGAGCCTGTGGTCCATGGTCGTTCACTGCTCCTGGTGGGAGAGGGCTCGGACGGTACGGGACGGGCTGGGTCGGCCCAGGTGGGCGGCCATCCAGACGCTCGTGGCGACGAGACGGCCGAGGTCGACCCCGGTGTGGATGCCGAGTCCGCGCAGCATCCACACGAGGTCTTCGGTGGCGAGGTTGCCGGTGGCGGACTTCGCGTACGGGCAGCCGCCCAGTCCGCCGGCGGAGGCGTCGACCGTGGTGACGCCCCGCTGGAGCGCGGCCAGCGTGTTGGACAGGGCCTGGCCGTAGGTGTCGTGGAAGTGCACGCCCAGCGCGCCCACGGGCACGCCCGCGTCGGTGAGCGCGGTGAGCAGGGCGGTCACCTGGCCCGGGGTCGCCACCCCGATGGTGTCGCCCAGGCTCAGCTCGTCGCAGCCCATGTCGAGCAGGGCCGTGCAGACCCTCACCACCTGGGAGAGGGGTACCGCGCCCTGCCAGGGGTCGCCGAAGCACATCGACAGGTAGCCGCGGACGTGGACGCCCTCGTCCTTCGCCCGGGTCACCACCGGCTCGAACATCGCCAGCGCCTCGTCCACCGTGCGGTTGAGGTTGGCCTTGGCGAAGGGCTCCGTGGCGCTGGCGAAGACCGCCACCCGCCGGGCGCCGAGCGCCAGCGCGCGCTCCAGGCCGCGCTCGTTGGGCACCAGGACCGGCAGCGACACCGGCAGGCCGGACACCGCCGTGTACAGGTCCTCGGCGTCCGCCAACCGGGGGACCCACTCGGGGTGCACGAAGCTCGTCGCCTCGATCGTGGTCAGGCCCGTGCCGGCCAGGCGGCGGATGAACTCCGCCTTGACGGCCGTCGGCACGGTCGCCTTCTCGTTCTGCAGTCCGTCGCGCGCGCCGACCTCGTGGATCCGCACCCGCGCGGGCAGGCCCTCTGCCGGTACGGTCATGGGCAGGCCCGGTTCCATGGCGTTCACGCCCTCTCTTCTCCCGTGGCCGCGGGGGTGACGACCGCCAGCACCTGGTCCATGGCGACCGTCGTACCCGGGGCCACGTCCAGTTCGGTGACCGTGCCGGCGTGCGGGGCGGAGACGACGTGCTCCATCTTCATCGCCTCCACCACCAGCAGGCTCTGGCCCGCGCCCACCTCGTCGCCGACGGCGACCTTCACCACCGTCACCGTGCCGGGCATCGGCGCGGTCAGCGAGCCGGCGCCCGCCCGGCCGGCGCGGGTGAGGGACGCGGCGACCGGGTCGTGGTCGCGCACCTGCCAGGCGTCGCCGTCCCGGCCGAGCCAGTCGGCGGCGCGGTGGAAGGTGTGCCGGACACCGTCCAGCGTCACCGACACCAGGTCGTCGGTGACGGTGTGGGTGCCCCGGGCCCTGTGGGTCACGGGTTCGAGTCCCGTCACGCGCAGGTGGAACGCGACCGGCTTCGGCGTCCCCCCCAGACGCCAGCCGCTCGGCACCGAGAACGGGTCCGTCCAGCCCTCGGCACGCGGCCGCAGCGCGTCCAGACGTACGGCCGCGGCTGCCTCGTACACCTCCTCCGGTACGTCGGCCGGGACCAGGCCCTCCGCCTCCCGCTCCACCAGCCCCGTGTCCAGGTCGCCGCCGACCACCGCCGGGTGTGCGAGCAGCCGCCGCAGGAACCCGGCGTTGGTCTGCACGCCCAGCGTCACCGTCTCCGCGAGCGCCGCCCGGAGCCTGCGCAGCGCACTCGCGCGGTCGGGGCCGTACGCGATCACCTTGGACAGCATGGGGTCGTACAGGCTGCCGACCTCCGTGCCCTCGCTCAGCCCGGAGTCGGTGCGGACGCCTCCCCCAGACCCTTCGCGCAGGGGGGACCCCCCGCCCTGCG